>NZ_CP148753.1:0-4800000 GCF_037619525.1 Achromobacter veterisilvae
AGCGCGCGAAACCCATGCGGCCGCAATCGATTGTTTTCCGGCCGATGCCAGGCACAATCCGCCCACGGCCGCATGGGTTTCGCGCGCTGGATAGCAGTGTTCTAGCTTAAGAACTCTCGCGCTCCACCCATCCTACGCCCCCGCGTTGCGCATGAAGCGCCAGAGCTCCGGCGCTTCCGAATAGGCCACGTTGAAGCGTATCCAGGGCGTGTCGGCTTCGTCCGCCTCGAAATAGGAGCCGGGCGCCAGCCAGATGCCGTCCTTCAGCGCCAGCTCGGCCAGGCCGTTGGCGCCGCGTTCGCGCCATTGCCCGCCCACCTTGGCCCACAGGAACAGGCCGCCCTGCGGCCGCCCGTAGATCTCGAAGCCGTGCTGCGCCATCAGCCGGCCCACGCCGGCGTGGGCCTCGGCCAGCCGTTCGCGGGTGCGGGCGATGTGGGCCCGGTAGCGCCCTTCCCGGATGACCTGGTGCACGATGCGCTCCATGATCTCCGGCGAGGTCAGGCCCACCGCCATCTTGGTGCGCGCGATATCGCGGACGAGGTCGCGGTGCGCGACCACGTAGCCCACCCGCACCGACGGGCTGATGACCTTGGAATAGCCGCCCAGGTAGACCACGCGCCGCGCGCCGTCCAGCGCGGCCAGCATCGGCGTCACGCCGGGCGCCAGTTCGCGCGAGATGTCGTCCTCGATCACCCACAGCCCATGGCGCTCGGCCGCCTGCAGGATGCGGAACGCGTTGGCCATGCCGATGCTGGCGCCCGACGGATTCTGCAAGGCGGTATTGACGAACAGGGCACGAGGCCGGTGCCGGGCCACCGCGGCGTCCAGCGCGCCGCAATCCAGCCCGTCCACCGTGCGCGGCACGGCCACCGCCCGCAAGCCCGCCAACCGCAGCATCTGCAACAGGTTGGCGTAGGCCGGCTGTTCCACCACCACGGTGTCGCCCGGCCGCAGCAGCGTGCGGATCACCATGTCCAGTCCGTGGGTCACGCCCTGGGTCAGCAGCACCTGCGAGGCCTCGACCTCCATGCCCTGCGCGCCCAGGCTGGCCGCGATGGTCTCGCGCAGCGGCGCATAGCCGTAGGGATGCCCGTAGTTCGCGATGCGCATGGCCGGCACCCGCCCCATGTGGCGCAGGGCCATGTGCAGCCCTTCTTCGTTCAGCCATTCGCCCGGCAGCCAGCCGCAGCCGGATTTGATGGGAATGGAATGGTCCGCGAAGATGTCCGACAGCAGCCACCCGGCATTCAGGCGCGGCGGCTCCCAGGACAGCGGCTGGCGCGGGCGGGCCGGCGCGTCCGGCGTGGCGACGCGGTAGCCCGCGCCCGGCCGGGCCGCCAGCCAGCCCTGCGACACGAGCCGGCTGTAGGCGCTGGCCACGGTAAAGGTGCTGACGCCGTACTGGCGCGCGAACTCGCGCACCGAGGGCAGCGGCATGCCCGGGCGCAGCGTCTGCGCCTCGATGGCCTGGAGGATGGCGGCGACCAGTTGTTCGACCAGGGTCGGCCCCTGGCCCCGGGCGCGGTCGGGCTGGAAATCGATCACGGACATATCTGTACAGTTGTGCTGTTTACAACTATACAGTTAGCGGCATTTGCGTGGATCGTATATTTGCATTCCCTCCCGGACGCACCAGAATCGTCTGCATGCCGCTGGCTGCGCGATCGTCGCGCAGGCCCGGCGCCCGTCCCGACCCTGGAGCCGCCATGAACGCCCCCGCCTTGCCCGACCTGTCCCATCTCTGGATGCCTTTCACTGCCAACAAGCAGTTCAAGGCCCATCCGCGCATGCTGGCCACGGCCAAAGGCATGTACTACACCTCGGCCGACGGCCGCCAGGTGCTGGACGGCACCGCCGGCCTGTGGTGCGTCAACGCCGGCCACGGCCGCGAGGAAATCGTCGCCGCGATAGCCAACCAGGCGGGGACCATGGATTACGCGCCGGGCTTCCAACTGGGCCATCCGCTGGCCTTCGAAGCCGCCACGGCCGTGGCCGGCCTGATGCCGCAGGGGCTGGACCGCGTCTTCTTCACGAACTCGGGCTCCGAGTCCGTCGACACCTCGCTGAAGATCGCCCTGGCCTATCACCGCGCCCGCGGCGAGGGCCAGCGCACCCGCCTGATCGGCCGCGAGCGCGGCTACCACGGCGTGGGCTTCGGCGGCATCTCGGTCGGCGGCATCTCGGCCAACCGCAAGACCTTCTCCGGCGCGCTGCTGCCCGCCGTGGACCACCTGCCGCACACGCACAACCTGGAGCAGAACGCCTACTCCAAGGGCCAGCCCGCCTGGGGCGCCCAACTGGCCGACGAACTGGAGCGCATCATCGCCCTGCACGATGCCTCCACCATCGCCGCCGTGATCGTCGAGCCCATGGCCGGCTCGACCGGCGTGCTGATCCCGCCCAAGGGCTACCTGGAAAAGCTGCGCGAAATCACCTCCAAACACGGCATCCTGCTGATCTTCGACGAAGTCATCACCGCCTACGGCCGCCTGGGCGCCGCCACGGCCTCGGAATTCTTCGGCGTGACGCCGGACATCATCGCCATGGCCAAGGGCGTCAGCAACGCGGCCGTGCCCGCCGGCGCGGTCGCCGTCAAGCGCGAAGTGCACGACGCCATCGTCAACGGCCCCGCCGGCGGCATCGAATTCTTCCACGGCTACACCTATTCGGCGCACCCGCTCGCGGCCGCCGCCATCCTGGCCACCCTGGACATCTACCGCCGCGAAGACCTCTTCGGCCGCGCCCGCAAGCTGTCCGGCGCCTTCCAGGAAGCCGCCCACTCCCTGAAGGGCGCGCCCCACGTCATCGACGTGCGCAACCTGGGCCTGGTCAGCGGCATCGAGCTGGCCACGCGCGCCGGCGCGCCCGGCGCCCGCGCCGCGGAAGTCTTCCACAAGTGCTTCGACAGCGGCCTGATGGTGCGCTACACCGGCGACATCATCGCCGTCTCGCCCCCGCTGATCATCGACGAGGCCCAGATCGGACAGATTTTCGAACAGATCGGCAAGGTCCTGAAGGAAGTAGCATGAAGACGATCCCCCATTTCATCAACGGCCAGCGTTACGACGGCAGCGGCAACCGCTACGCGGAGGGCTTCAACCCCGCCACCGGCGAAGTCGCCTCCTCGATCCCGCTGGCGTCCAACGAGGACGTGGCGCTGGCCGTGGCCGCCGCCAAGGCCGCCTTTCCGGCCTGGTCCGAAACCCCCGCGCTCAAGCGCGCCCGCGTCCTGTTCAACTTCAAGGCGCTGCTGGACAAGCACCAGGACGAACTGGCCGAACTGATCACGCGCGAACACGGCAAGGTCTTCTCCGACGCCAAGGGCGAAGTCACCCGCGGCATCGAGATCGTCGAATTCGCCTGCGGCATCCCGCAGTTGCTCAAGGGTCAGTACTCCGACCAGATCGGCGGCGGCATCGACAACTGGAGCATGCGCCAGGCCCTGGGCGTCGTGGCAGGCATCACGCCGTTCAACTTCCCCATGATGGTGCCGTGCTGGATGTTCCCCGTGGCGATCGCCTGCGGCAACACCTTCGTGCTCAAGCCCTCCGAACGCGACCCGTCGGCTTCGCTGCGCCTGGCCGAACTGCTGACCGAGGCCGGCCTGCCCCCCGGCGTCTTCAACGTCGTGCACGGCGACAAGCAGGCCGTGGACGCGCTGATCGCGCACCCGGACGTCGAAGCCCTGTCCTTCGTGGGCTCGACGCCCATCGCCGAATACATCTACGCGGAAGGCACCCGCCGCGGCAAGCGCGTGCAGGCGCTGGGCGGCGCCAAGAACCACCTGGTCGTCATGCCCGACGCGGACCTCGAACAAGTCACCGACGCGCTGATGGGCGCGGCCTACGGTTCCGCGGGCGAGCGCTGCATGGCCATCTCGGTGGCCGTGGCGGTGGGCGGCGTGGCCGACAAGCTGATCGAGCGGCTGACCCCGCGCGTAAAGTCGCTGATCGTCAAGGACGGCATGCAGGCGGACGCCGAAATGGGCCCGCTGGTGACCGCGCAGCATCGCAACAAGGTCATGGGCTACATCGAGGACGGCATCGCCGCCGGGGCCGACCTGGTGGTGGACGGGCGCGGCCTGACGGTGTCCGGCAACGAGCGCGGCTTCTTCCTGGGCGGCACCTTGTTCGACAACGTCAAGCCGTCCATGAACATCTACCGCGAAGAAATCTTCGGCCCGGTGCTGTGCATCGTGCGCGTGCCGGACTTCGCCACGGCGGTGGACCTGATCAACGCCCACGAATTCGGCAACGGCGTGGCCTGCTTCACCTCCGACGGCGGCGTGGCGCGCGCCTTCGCCCGCCAGATCAAGGTGGGCATGGTCGGCATCAACGTGCCGATCCCCGTGCCCATGGCCTGGCATTCCTTCGGCGGCTGGAAGCGTTCGCTGTTCGGCGACCACCACGCCTACGGCGAAGAAGGCATCCGCTTCTATTCGCGCTACAAGAGCGTGATGCAGCGCTGGCCGGACAGCATCGCCAAGGGCGCGGAATTCACGATGCCAGTCGCTAAGTGAGGGTCCCCCCCCGAAGCGCTGCGCGCTTCCCCCCCAGGGGGGCGTCGCTGCGGACCGGCGGAGCCGGATCCGCGCGACCCGGCTGGGGGGAGGTCTTGCCGGGTTGGAGCGGTGTGCCTGCTTGTGAATGGCGGGTAGTGTGATGGGCGCGGGATGATTCCCGCGCCCTTTTACATTGGAACGACTGGGGAGGAATCCGATGCGCATCGGGATAGGCGGGTTTCAGCACGAGACCAATACGTTCGCGCCGTCGCGCGCCACGTGGGAGGACTTCGCCGAGAAAGGCGGGGGCTGGCCCAGGCTGGTCAGCGGACCGGCGATGTTCCAGGCGGTCGCGGGCGCCAACATTCCGGTGGCGGGCTTCATCGAGGCCATGGGACGGCACACGCTGCTGCCCACCACCTGGGCCGCGGCCAGCCCCTCGGGCCCGGTCACCCGGGACGCCTTCGAACGCATCAGCGCCATGATCCTGCAAGGCCTGGCCCAGGCCGCGCCGCTGGACGGCGTCTACCTGGACCTGCACGGCGCCATGGTGACCGAGCACCTGGACGACGGCGAAGGCGAATTGCTCAGGCGCGTGCGCGAACAGGTGGGCCCGGACGTGCCGGTCGTGGCCAGCCTGGACCTGCATGCCAACGTCACACGCGCCATGGTGCGCCACGCCGACGCGCTGGTCTGCTATCGGACCTATCCCCACATCGACATGGCCGAAACCGGGCAGCGCGCCGCGGAACTGCTGCAACGGCGGCTGGCGGGCATGCCGCGGCCCTGCGTGGCGCTGCGCTCCCTGCCCTATCTGATCTCCCTGTGCTGGCAGTCCACCGACATCGAACCCTCGCGCAGTCTGTACCGGCTGGTCGGCGACATCGAAGCGCGCGGCGGCGCCAGCCTGTCCTTCGCCACGGGTTTTCCCGCGGCGGACTTCCCCGAATGCGCGCCCACGGTGTGGGCCTACGGCGCCACCCAGGCCGAGGCCGACGCCGCGGCCGACGAAATGACGCGCGCCGTGATCGATGCGGAACGCGACTTCGGCGGCCGGCTCTACACGCCGGACGAAGCCGTGCAGGAAGCCCTGCGGCTGGCGCGGAACGCCAGCAAGCCCGTAGTCATCGCCGATGCGCAGGACAACCCCGGCGCGGGCGGCAGTTCGGACACCACCGGCTTGCTGCGCGCCCTGATCCGGCACGATGCGCGCGATGCCGCCATCGGCCTGATCGTCGATCCGGCGGCCGCGCTGGCCGCCCACCGCGCGGGCGCGGGCAAGAAAGTTCGAATTGCATTGGGTGGACATTCGGGTATTCCCGACGACGAACCGCTGGACACCGAATTCATTGTCGAGAAAACTTCGGATGGGCGTTTCGATACGCACGGCGCGTTCTACCGCGGATTCCACATGGACCTGGGCCCCAGCGCCTGCCTGCGCATCGGCGGAGTGCGCATCATCGTCGCCTCCAACAAGGTGCAGATGGCCGACCAGGAAATGTTCCGTTTCGCAGGCGTGGAACCGCGCCGCGCGGCGATCCTGGCGGTCAAGAGTTCCGCGCACTTCCGCGCGGATTTTTCCCCCATCGCGCAGACGATCCTGGTGTGCGCGGCCCCCGGTTCCATGCTGATGGATGCGGCAAAACAACCATGGACACGGTTGCGCCCGGGCATCAGAATGGCGCCTTGCGGACCGGTCTTTCCCGGCCGGTCGGCTACTGCCTGAACCTCGCGCGCCGCGACTCGCGGCGGGTTAACGACGCAGCGGCGCATCGCGCCGCTCACTACGCACCAAGGGGAAGATTCATGCTGAAGTTCGTCCGAGCCGCCGCGTTGGCCGGCGCCACCCTCATGATGGCCCACGGCGCCTACGCCGAGACCGTCATCAAGACGGTGATGCACTCGCCTCTGCGCCTGACCGATCCGCACGCCACCACCGCGTACATCACGACGTGGCACGGCTACATGATCTACGACACCCTTCTGGCCACCGACGCCGACAACAAGATCCAGCCGCAGATGCTCGAAAAATGGGAAGTCTCGCCCGACGGCAAGACCTACACCATGACGCTGCGCGACGGCCAGAAATGGCATGACGGCAAGCCCGTTACCTCGGAAGACTGCGTGGCCTCGATCAAGCGCTGGGCCGCCGGCGACGGCATGGGCCGCACGCTGCTGAAGTTCACCGACAAAATCGAAGTCATCGACGACAAGAACTTCCGCATCGTCATGAAAGAGCCCACCGACCTGGCGCTGCGCGCCCTGTCCAAGCCCACCGGCACCGCGCCGTTCATGATGCCCAAGCGCATCGCGGACCTGGCCATCGGCCAGCCCATCACCGACATGACCGGTTCGGGCCCGTTCAAGGTCACCGAGTTCAAGCCGGGCGTGAAGACGGTCTACGTCAAGAACGCCGACTACGTGCCGCGCAAGGAGCCCGCGAGCGGCCTGGCCGGCGGCAAGGTCGTCAATGTGGACAAGGTCGAATGGGACGTCATGCCCGACGCCCTGACCACCGCCAATGCGCTGCTGGGCGGCGAGATCGACTTCGTCGAACAGTTCCCGTACGACCTGCTGCCGATGATCGAAGGCAACAAGGACCTGAAGGAAGAGTCGCTCAGCCCGGTCGGCTACTTCACGATGTACCGCTTCAACTTCAAGTACCCGCCCTTCAACAACAAGAAGATCCGCCAGGCCGCGATGTACGCGATCGGCCAGGAGGACGTAATGAAGGCGCTGGTCGGCAATCCCAAGTACTGGAAGACGTGCGCGTCGCTGTGGGGCTGCGGCACGCCGCTGGAAACCGACATCGGCAAGGACGTGGTCGTCCCGTCCAACATCGACAAGGCGAAGGCCCTCCTGAAGGAAGCGGGCTACGACAACACGCCCATCCTGGTCATGCACGCGACCGACGTGGGCACGCTGTCGGCGCAGCCGGTCGTGATGGCGCAGGCGCTGCGCAAGGCCGGATTCAACGTCAACCTGGCGGCGATGGACTGGCAGAGCGTGGCCACGCGCCGCGCCTCGAAGGCCGCGCCCGCGGAAGGCGGCTGGAACATCCACAACACCAACTGGTACGCCACGGACGTGATGGATCCGGTCCGCTCCGCGCCGGCCGCCGCCAACGGCGACAACGCCTGGTTCGGCTGGCCCGACTTCCCGCAGATCGAGGAACTGCGCACGAAGATGGCGCTGACCTCCGACCCCGCGGAACAGAAGAAGATCGCCGAGGAAGTGCAGCGCATCGGCATCGACGAGGGCCTGTACGTGCCGCTGGGCCAGATGTCGGTGCCCACGGTCTACTCGACCAAGCTCTCGGGCCTGGTGCACGCGCCGGTCTTCGCGTTCTGGAACGTCAAGAAAGCCCCTTGACGGGCACAAGCAGTTAGGGGGAATTACATGCTGGCATTTGTCTCACGCCGGCTCCTCGCGACCATCCCCGTTCTGGTGATGGTCGCGGTGGTGGTCTTCGCGATATTGCGTTTCAGCCCGGGGGATCCGGCCATCATCATGGCGGGCGACGGCGCCACGCCCGAACGTATCGAACAGATACGGCAGACGATGGGCCTGGACCAGCCGGTCATCAAACAGTTCTTCATCTGGGGCGGCAAGCTCCTGCAAGGCGACCTGGGCACCTCGCTGATGTCCGGCGTGCCCGTCACGAAACTGATCGGCCAGCGGCTGGAGCCTTCGTTGGGCCTGGCCGTCCTGACCCTGGTCTTCACCCTGCTCGTCGCCATCCCGCTGGGCATTCTCGCGGCATGGCGCCAGGGCAGGCTGCTGGACCGCGCGGTGATGGGCTTTTCGGTGCTGGGCTTCTCGGTGCCCGTGTTCGTCACGGGCTACCTGCTCATCTGGCTATTCGCCATCAAGCTGGGCTGGTTCAACGTGCAGGGCTACGCGCCGCTGGCCAACGGCTTCTGGCCGTTCCTGCACCGGCTCATCCTGCCGTCCCTGGCCCTGTCCACGGTCTATGTCGCGCTGATCGCGCGCATCACGCGCACCAGCGTGATCGAAGTCATGGGGGAAGACTTCATCCGCACCGCCCGCTCCAAGGGCCTGGGCGAAACCGGCGTCCTGCTGGGACACGCCCTGCGCAACGCCGCCGTGCCCATCGCCACCGTCGTGGGCCTGGGCATCGCGCTGCTGATCAGCGGCGTCGTCGTGACCGAATCGGTCTTCAACATCCCCGGCCTGGGCCGGCTGGTGGTGGAAGCCGTGCTGGCCCGCGACTATCCGGTCATCCAGGGCCTGACGCTGTTCTTCGCGTTCGTCTACGTGTTCATCAATCTGGTTGTCGATTGCGCCTACACGGTGTTCGACCCGCGGATCAGATACTAGGGGCCGACCCATGCAAACGCCAACCGACGCCGCCGACCTCCCCGGAGGCGGCAACCCCCAAGTCACGGCCTGGCGGCAAATCCGCCAGGGGCTCAAGAGCTGGCCGGTCATGCTGGCGCTGGCGGTGCTGGCGGCGATCGTCGTCGTCGCGCTGTTCGCGCCCCTGCTGGGCACCGTCGATCCCACCTTCATCGATCCCGGCGCCCGCCTGAAGCAGCCCTTCACCGACTACCTGTTCGGCACGGATGCCTTCGGCCGCGACGTCTGGTCGCGCGTGGCCTACGGCGCCCGCGTGTCGCTCATCGCGGGGCTGGGCGCGGCGGTCGTCAGCGTCGCCATCGGGCTGGTCGTCGGCGTGATCGCGGGCTGGTTCCGCTCGCTGGACGGCCTGATCATGCGCACCATGGACGCCATCATGGCGATCCCCGGCATCCTGCTGGCGATCGCCCTGGTGTCCGTCACCGGCGCCAGCCTCACGACCGTGCTGGTGGCCATCACCATCCCGGAAATCCCGCGCGTGGTCCGGCTGGTGCGCGGCCAGATCCTGACCGTGCGCGGCGAGCCCTACGTCGAAGCGGCGCTGGCCCTGGGCACGCCGCTGCCGCTGCTGCTGTGGCGCCACATGGTGCCCAGCACGATCGCGCCGCTGACCGTGCAGGGCACCTATGTCTTCGCGTCCGCCATGCTGACCGAAGCCATCCTCAGCTTCCTGGGCGCGGGCATTCCTCCCGAGATCGCCTCCTGGGGCAACATCATGTCCGAAGGCCGCATGTATTTCCGCATGCTGCCCGGGCTGATTCTCTTTCCCGGCCTGTTCCTGTCGCTGACCGTGCTCAGCGTGAACATCCTGGGAGACGCCCTGCGCGACGCGCTGGACCCCAAAATGGTGCGCAGGATCTGATGCCGATGACTTACTCTCCCACTCCTCCCGCGGGCGACACCTCGTCCGCCATCCTGGCCATCCGCAACCTGTCGGTGGAAGTGGCCGGCCCGGGCAACCGCGTCGTGCGCAACCTCAGCCTGGACGTGCATGCCGGCGAAACGGTATGCGTCGTCGGGGAATCCGGCTCGGGCAAGTCCGTCACGTCCCTGGCCGTCATGGGCCTGCTGCCGCCGGGCGTGCTGGCCGTCAGCGCCGGCTCGATCCGCGTGGAAGGCGAAGACGTGGTCACCGCCACGCAGCGCCGCCTGCGCGAAATGCGGGCCACCCGCATGGCGATGGTGTTCCAGGAGCCCATGACCGCGCTGAATCCCGTGCACACGGTGGGCAAGCAGGTCGACGAAGTGCTGCGCCTGCACCGCAAGAAGATGTCGGCCGCGGAGCGCCGCGCCAAGGTGCTGGACATGTTCCGGTCCGTGCACCTGCCGGACGTCGAGCGCATCTTCGACTCCTATCCGCACCAGCTCTCGGGCGGTCAGCGCCAGCGCATCGTCATCGCGATGGCCCTGATCCTCGAACCCAAGCTGCTCATCGCCGACGAGCCCACCACCGCGCTGGACGTCACCACGCAGAAGCAGATCCTGGCGCTCATCAAGGAACTCCAGGTCAAGCACCGGACCGCGGTGCTGTTCATCACCCACGACTTCGGCGTCGTGGCCGAGATCTCCGACCGCATCGTCGTGATGAACCGCGGCGACCTGGTCGAAAGCGGCACCCGCAACGAGATCCTGGCCGAGCCCAAGCAGTCCTACACCCGGCGCCTGGTGTCTTCGGTGCCCAGCCTGGTGCCGTCGCGCCGCGAGGCGCCCGCCGGCATGCCGGTGCTGCACGTCAAGGGACTGGGCCGCACCTACGCCGGCAAGGGCTCGCTGCTGTCGCGCCAGGCCGCGCACAACATCATCGCGGCCGCCGACGTGAACCTGACCCTGCGCCGCGGCGAGATCCTGGGCATCGTGGGCGAATCCGGCTCGGGCAAGTCCACCGTGGCGCGCTGCATCGTGCGCCTGATCGAACCCACCGCTGGCCACATGATGATGGGCGGCGAAGACCTCAGCACCCTGTCCGGCTCGGCGCTGCGTCCCGTGCGCCGCCGGATCCAGATCGTGTTCCAGGACCCCTACCGCTCGCTGAACCCGCGCCGCACCGTGGGCGAATCCATTATCGAGGGCCTGCTCAACTTCGGCGTGCCGCGCGAAAAGGCCTTGAAACGCGCCGGCGAAACCCTGGCCGTGGTGGGCCTGAGCCCGGACGCGATGCGCCGCTACCCGCACCAGTTCTCCGGCGGCCAGCGCCAGCGCATCTGCATCGCGCGCGCGCTGGTCATGGATCCGGAGATCCTGGTGGCCGACGAGGCCGTGTCGGCGCTGGACGTATCGGTGCAGGCGCAGGTGCTGG
This sequence comes from Achromobacter veterisilvae, assembly GCF_037619525.1. Lineage (NCBI taxonomy): Bacteria > Pseudomonadati > Pseudomonadota > Betaproteobacteria > Burkholderiales > Alcaligenaceae > Achromobacter > Achromobacter veterisilvae. The sequence continues at coordinate 11,181 of NZ_CP148753.1, forward strand.
AACTGCTGGAACAGGTGCGCCAGCGCACCGGCGTGGGCGTGCTGTTCATCACGCACGACCTGCGCGTGGCCGCGCAGATCTGCGACACCATCATGGTCATGCAGCGCGGCAAGGTGGTCGAAACGGGCTCCGCCGAAACCGTGCTGACCGAGCCGCGCCACGAGTACACCCGCGCCCTGATCGACGCGGCGCCCGGACGGGACTGGGATTTCCGCAACTTCCGGCCCCTCTCGGCCGGCCTGGCGTCCGCCCCCGCGCAATGACGCAACGACCTGCATACAGGAACCGAAATGCCGCAACCGCATGAACTGTCCGCCGTCGAGCTGCTTCAGGCATACCGCGACAAGACCCTGTCGCCCGTCGAAGCCACCCGCTCCGTGCTGGAGCACATCGCGCGCTGGGAACCGCAGTTGAAGGCCACCTATGCGCTGGACCCGGAAGGCGCGCTGGCGATGGCCCGCGCCTCCGAGGCCCGCTGGATGAAGGGCGAACCCCTGTCGGCCGGGGGTCACACGCTGGACGGCGTGCCGTCCACCATCAAGGAAAACATCGCCACTCGCGGCGTGCCCGTGCCGCTGGGCACGGCGGCGACCGACCTGACGCCCGCCGCCGCGGACGCGCCGCCCGCCGCCCGCATGCGCGAGGCGGGCGCCGTGCTGCTGGGCAAGACCACCATGCCCGACTACGGCATGCTGTCGTCCGGCCTGTCCAGCTTCCACGAATTGACGCGCAACCCCTGGGACCTGTCCAAGAACCCGGGCGGCTCCAGCGCCGGCGCGGGCGCCGCGGCCGCGGCGGGCTACGGCCCCCTGCACATCGGCACCGACATCGGCGGTTCGGTGCGGCTGCCGGCGGCGTGGTGCGGCATCGCCACCCTCAAGCCCAGCCTGGGCCGCATTCCCATCGACCCGCCGTTCATGGGCCGCTGCGCCGGCCCCATGACCCGCACGGTCGCCGACGCCGCGCTCATGATGGGCGTGCTGTCGCAGCCCGATGCGCGCGACCACATGAGCCTGCCCTTCCAGGACTTCGACTGGCTGGACCTGGAGCGCGACGTGCGCGGCCTGCGCATCGGCCTGTTGCTGGACGCGGGCTGCGGCCTGCCCGTGGATCCCGAGATCCTCGAAGCGGTGGAAGCCGCGGCGCGCGCCTTCGAGGCCGCGGGCGCCATCGTGACGCCCATGCAGCCCTGGATGACCCCGGACATGCTGGACGGCGTGGACCGCTTCTGGCGCACCCGCTCGGCGCTGGACCTGGCCGCCCTGCCCGAAGCGCGCCGCGCCAAGATCCTGCCCTTCATCCGGGCCTGGGCGGAAAGCGGCGGCGGCCAATCCGGCGAGGCCGTGTTCCGCAGCTACTACGAAACCGTGAACGTGCGCGCCAGGACGGTCGCGGCCTGCGCGCCGTACGACTACGTGCTGTCGCCGGTCGCCCCGGTGGTCGCCTACAACGCGGAATGGCCGTCGCCCACCAACGAGCTTGCGACCACGATGCACCACATCGGCTTCACCCTGCCTTTCAACATGAGCGAGCAGCCCGCCGCCTCCGTCAACTGCGGCTACACGAAGGCGGGCCTGCCCATCGGCCTGCAGATCGCCGGCCCGCGCTTCGACGACCTGGGCGTGCTGCGGATCGCGCGCGCCTGGGAACGGATGCGCCCCGCGCAACACCCCTGGCCCCAGCCTCCCAAGGCGGCCTGACCCTTCCACGGCAAACCCACAGGAACCCCCATGCGCTGGCTTCTGGCAATGATCAAGCACGAGACGAACACGTTTTCGCCCGTGCCGACCCCGCTCGAACGTTTCTTCCGCGGCAATCCCGAAATCCTGGCCGGCGATCGCGCCATCAAGGCCTACGAGAACACCGACAGCGGCCTGGGCGGCTACATCGAGGTGGCGCGCCGCGAGGGCGCCGAGATGGTCGTGCCCGTGGCGGCGGAGTCCTGGCCCAGCGGCCCGGCCAGCGCCGAAACGCATGAGCGGCTGTGCGGGCTGGTCCTGGACGAGGTCAAGCGCGGCGGCTTCGACGCCATCCTGCTGGACCTGCACGGCGCCATGGTGGCGCAGGGCGTGGACGACGCCGAAGGCGACCTGCTGCGCCGCCTGCGCGAGATCGACCCCGCGACACCCGTGGCGGTCACGCTGGACATGCACGCCAACATCTACGACGACATCGTCAAGAACGCCACCGTCATCAGCGGCTTCCACACCTATCCGCACGTGGACATCCGCGAATCGGGCGTGCGCGCCGCGAACGTGATCGTGCGCACCCTGAAGGGCGAGATCAAGCCCGTCATGGCCTGGGCCAACAAGCCCATGCTGCCCCACATCATGTGCCAGGGCACCCATGCCGCGCCCAACAAGCCCCTGCAGGAACGCTGCAAGGAACTGGAAGCCGGCGGCGTGCTGGCCGCCTCGGTCTTCGTGGGCTTTCCCCACGCCGACATCCGCGAAGCCGGCCTGAGCGCCGTCGTCTGTACGGACGGCAAGCTGGCCGAAGCCGAACAGTACCGCGACGAACTGCTGGACCGCGCCTGGACGGGCCGCGCCGACTGGGTGTTCCACCCGCAGCCGCTGGCGCCCACCATCGCGCGCGCCAAGGCCATCGAGCAAGGCCCCGTCGTGCTGCTGGACCACTACGACAACACGGGATCGGGCGGCACCATGGACACCACCGCCGTCCTGGCCGAAGTGCTGCGCCAGGAACTGGACAATGTCGTCTTCTATGCGATCTGCGACCCGCAGGCCGCGCAGGAAGCGGCCACCGCCGGCGTGGGCCGGACCGTCACGCTCAAGCTGGGCGGCAAGATGGCCATGCCCGCCATCAAAGAGCCGAGCGAGCCGCTGGAAGTCACCGGCCGCGTCAAGCTGGCGTTCGACGGCGTCTACCTGAACCGCGGCCCCATGTACCGCGGCGTGCGCAACGACACCGGGCTGACCGTCGTGATCGACACGGGCCGCGTCGAAATCGTGGTGGTGTCGCGCCACCAGGAACCCTTCGACGTCAATTGCCTGCTGTCGGCCGGCATTGACCCGCTGCAAAAACGCTATGTGGTACTGAAGAGCCGGGTGCATTGGCGCGCGGGCTTCTCCGGCATGGCGACGGAAGTCATCGAATGCACGGGCGTGGGAGTCACCACCTCCGATTACGGCCAGCTCGAATTCAAGAACGTTCGCCGCCCGGTCTATCCGCTGGATCCGCTGTAGGCACGCGCCCTTCTCCGGGAAAAAGCCGGCGCAAATGCGTCGGCTTTCATTTTGACATTTTCTGTAACTGCACGCACGGCCGGGGGGCCTGCCGCCTCGGTATACTCGCCGCGGGCCTTACAGGCCGATGAATGCGCGTATCCCGATGACGGCCGCCCCCAGGGCGTCCCGCGGCAGAAGCCGCCGCGGCCACCGGATATGACTCGATAATCAACGACACGAACAAAACGATGAAAAAGAGCGTAGCGATCACCCTCGGCGTGGTCATAGTGGGAGCAGGAAGCTGGGTAGGCGCCACGTGGTACACCGGCAAGCGCATCGAGGAAAGCGCGCAGCGCCACCTGGCCGAGGCCAACGAGAAACTGGCCAAGATCACGCCGCTGTTCGGCCTGCGCATCGACCAGCTCAAATACGAGCGGAGCCTGTTCTCGACCCAGGCGCGCTACGGCCTGTCCTTCGTCAAGAGCGACAACACCCCCGACGGCATGCCCGCGGGCATGGTCGAATTCGACGCCTCCATCGAGCACGGCCCCTTCCCCAAGAGCGCCCTGGCGCGCGGCGCGATCGCGCCCAAGCTGGCCTTCGTCCACACCGAGATCGCCAAGACGGACAACGTCAAGGAACTGTTCGAACTGACCAAGGACGTGGCCCCGCTATCTGGCGACGCCGTCGTCAGCTACAGCGGCTTCGCCACTTCCACCACCAGGATCGCCCCGGTGAAGGTCGCGCATGAGGGCAATGCGGTCGACTTCAGCGGCATGACGGTCAACGGCACGTTCGACCGCGGCCTGCAGGCCGTCACGGCGCACGCCCTGATGGAGACGCTGTCGGTGGACGGCGCGAAGTCGAACGACCCCATCAAGATGACGATGTCCGGCCTGACGATGGACGTCAACAGCCGGATGGGCAAGTTCGGCCTGTCCATCGGCGACTCGAACATCAAGATCAAGCGCATCGACGTCACCAAGCCGGACGCCGACGTCAAGGTCTCGCTGGACAACCTGGGCTACGGCGTCAAGCTGGGCGAAGACGACAAGACCATCAACGCCGAAGCCACCTACCAGACCGGCGACATCACCCTGAACGACGTGGCGCTGGGCAACGGCCAGGCCGTCGTCAAGCTGGCGAAGCTGGACGGCAGCGCCGTCAAGCAACTGTCCGACACCTACAACCAGATCGTGCGCCAGTACATGATGGGCGCCAGCGACGAAGGCCTGAAGGACGAACAGTTCGACGCGCTGCTGGACAACGCCGGCAAGCTGCTCAACGGCAATCCGTCGTTCAGCATCGATCCGATCAGTTGGAAGACCGCCAAGGGCGAAAGCAAGCTGACCTTCGCGCTGGACCTGGCCAATCCGCCCAACGTGAAGGATCTGACGCCCCAGGAAATCGCGGTCAAGGCCATCAAGCAGATCGACGCCACCCTGGTCATCTCCAAGCCCATGGTCCGCGACCTGATGGTGCAGTACGCCATGAAGAAGGAAGGCGTGGACGCCGAGAAGGCCGGCACCGAAGCCGACGAACAGATGCGCTCGCTGTCCGGCATGGCCGAAATGCTCAATGTCGGCAAGAACGATGGCGACAACATCGTCGGCAAGTTCCACTTCGCCGACGGCATGGGCGACCTGAACGGCACGAAGATCCCGGCCGAAGAACTGTTCGCCGGCCTGCTGGGCGCGACCGGCCTGGACAGCATGGACGGCATGGATGGCGAGGACGAACCCGAAGGCATGGACCCGGACCAGGAAGAGCCTGCCGCGACCGCGGCTTCCGCCGACCTGATGCAGGACTTCGACCTCGACACCGTCAACGCCATGCTGACGGACATGTCGTACGCCCCTCGCAAGGAAGACGGCGAAGCGGGCCCCGTGCTGATCCTGGAACCCGCCAACACGGGCGCCAGCGACCTGCGCGTCGAGCTTCTGTGCAACGACTTCACCGAAAAGTGCCATGACCTCGTGCTGACGGCCACCTACAGCGGCAAGAAGCCGATGTCGCTCAAGGCCATCAACGCCTGGAACCAGGAATACCGCTGGACGCGCGCCTACCTGGACGACAAGAACCAGGCCGTGCTGCAGATGGACATGAATTCGGAAGGCGGTATCGGCAAGGAAAACCTGCAGATCCTGCTGAACACGTTCTTCAGCATCGCGGAAGACTTCTCCGCCGCCAGCAAGGCCGCGCCGGCGAAGTAACTCCCGGCAAGGCGCAAGGCAAAAAAATCCCCCGATCTTCGCGACGGGGGATTTTTTTTGGCTGGGCCCGGCTTGCGCCGGGCCCGATGTCCAGCGCTCAGGCGTACGCTTCGACCGGCAGGCAGGCGCACACGAGATTGCGGTCGCCGTAGGCGTTGTCCACGCGCGCGACGGGCGGCCAGTACTTCGCGTCGCGCAGGGACTCGACCGGATAGGCGGCCTGCTGGCGCGGATAGTCGTGCAACCATTCTTCGGCCAGCAGCATCTGCGCCGTGTGCGGCGCGTTCTTGAGGACGTTGTCCTCGCGATCGCGCTCGCCGCGCTCGATCTGGGCGATTTCCTCGCGGATCGAGATCATCGCGTCGATGAAACGGTCCAGTTCGGCGACGCCTTCCGATTCGGTCGGCTCGACCATCAGCGTGCCGGCCACCGGGAAGCTCATGGTGGGCGCGTGGAAACCGTAGTCCATCAGGCGCTTGGCGATGTCCTCGGCGCTGATGCCGCTGGTTTCCTTCAGCGGACGCACGTCCAGGATGCACTCGTGCGCCACGCGGCCGTGGCGGCCCGCGTACAGCACCGGATAGTGGCCGCGCAGGCGCGTCGCGATGTAGTTGGCGTTCAGGATGGCCACTTCGGTGGCGCGGCGCAGGCCGTCGGCGCCCATCAGCGCGATGTACACGTACGGGATCGGCAGGATGCCGGCCGAACCGAACGGCGCGGCCGACACGGGGCCGACCTTGGCGTCGCCGGGCAGCTTGCCCTGCTCGTTCACCACGCCCGGCAGGTACGGCGCCAGGTGCGCGCGCACCGCCACGGGGCCCACGCCGGGGCCGCCGCCGCCGTGCGGGATGCAGAAGGTCTTGTGCAGGTTCAGGTGGGACACGTCGGAGCCGAACTTGCCCGGCTGCGCCACGCCGACCATGGCGTTCATGTTGGCGCCGTCCAGGTAGACCTGGCCGCCGGCCTGGTGCACCAGATCGCAGATCTCGGTCACGGCTTCCTCGAACACGCCGTGCGTGGAGGGATACGTGATCATCAGGGCGGCCAGCTTGTCGCCCACCTGCTCGATCTTGGCGCGCAGGTCGGCCAGGTCCACGTTGCCGTTGGCGTCGGAGGCCACCACCACCACGTCCATGCCGGCCAGTTGGGCCGAGGCGGGGTTGGTGCCGTGCGCCGACGACGGGATCAGGCAGATGTTGCGCTGGTGCTGGCCGTTGGCCTGGTGGTAGCCGCGGATCGCCAGCAGGCCGGCGTACTCGCCCTGCGCGCCCGAGTTGGGCTGCAGGCTGATGTTGTCGTAGCCGGTGATTTCGCACAGCGCGGCCGACAGGCGGCCGATCAGCTCGTCGTAGCCCTGGCTTTGCGAGGCGGGCGCGAACGGGTGGATCAACGCGAATTCGGGCCAGGTGATGGGGATCATCTCGGCGGTCGCGTTCAGCTTCATGGTGCACGAACCCAGCGGGATCATCGTGCGGTCCAGCGCCAGGTCCTTGTCGGCCAGCTTGCGCAGGTAGCGCAGCATGTCGGTCTCGGACTGCACGCTGGAGAACACCGGATGCGTCAGGATCGCGCTTTCGCGCGCCACGCCGGCGGGGATACCGCCAGCGGCGGCCGCGTCCAGCGCGTCGAGGTCGAGTTCGACGTCATCGCGTTCCAGGCCGGCGGCGAAGACGTTGACCAGGGCCTGCAGGTCTGCGGCGGTCACGGTCTCGTCCAGCGAGACCGCCAGGCGGGCGCCGTCGACGCGGCGCAGATTGATGCGGGCGCAGTCGGCCGCCGTCAGGATGGCCGGCGTGGCCGCGCCGGTTTCCAGCAGCAGCGTGTCGAAGAAGGTGTCGTTGACGACCTTCACGCCCAGCTTGATCAACTCGGCGCGCAGGATGGCGGTGCCGCGCTGCACGCGCTGGGCGATGCGGCGGATGCCCGCCGGGCCGTGCCAGACGGCGTACATGCCGGCCATCACGGCCAGCAGCACCTGCGCGGTGCAGATGTTGGAAGTGGCTTTCTCGCGGCGGATGTGCTGTTCGCGCGTCTGCAGCGCCAGGCGCATCGCCGGGTTGCCTTGCGCGTCCTTGGACACGCCCACCAGGCGGCCCGCCATGTTGCGCTTGAAGGCGTCCTTGCAGGCCATGAAGCCGGCATGCGGGCCGCCGAAGCCGAACGGCACGCCGAAGCGCTGGGCCGAACCGATGGCGATGTCCGCGCCCCACTCGCCCGGGGCGGCCAGGAGGGCCAGCGCCAGCAGGTCGGTGGCGACGGCCACGATCGCGCCTTGCGCGTGCGCGGCTTCGGCCAGCTTGCGGTAGTCGGACACGGAGCCGGTGCTGTGCGGGTACTGGAGCAACACGCCGAAGCACTCGGGCAGGCCTTCGGCCTCGTCGCCCACCGCGATCTCGATGTCCAGGCCTTCGGCGCGCGTGCGCACGACTTCGAGGGTCTGGGGGTGCACGTGGCGCGAGACGAAGAACACCGGGCTCTTCGACTTGGCGCTGCGGCGCGCCAGCGTCATGGCTTCGGCCGCGGCGGTGCCTTCGTCCAGCAGCGAGGCGTTGGAGATGTCCAGCCCGGTCAGGTCGGCGACCATGGTCTGGTAATTCAGCAGGGCCTCCAGGCGGCCCTGCGAGATCTCGGGCTGGTACGGCGTGTAGGCCGTGTACCAGGCGGGATTCTCGAGGATGTTGCGCAACACCACGTTGGGCGTGTGCGTGCCGTAGTACCCCTGGCCGATGTAGCTGCGGTAGACCTGGTTGCGGCCCGCGATCTGCTTCAGTTCGTCCAGCACGTCGGTTTCGCTGCGCGATTGCGGCAGCGCCAGCGGGGCCTGGCTGCGGATCTTGGGCGGCACGACTTCCTCGATCAGGGCGTCCAGGCTGGCGCTGCCGATGACGGCGAGCATGGCGGCCTGGGCGGCGTCGGAGGGGCCGATGTGGCGGGGGATGAAGTCGGTATGGGTGTCTAGGGCGCGCGACATGGGGAGATCTCGGGGTGGCGGTGCCGTCGGAGGACGGTCGGTATTGCATCTGGCGGGGCGGGCGCCGGGCCGCTATGGCCGCGCGCCCTCCCCGACCGGCTTAGCCGTTGGCGACGGCTTCGTAGCCGGCGGCGTCCAGCAGCTTGTCGGCGTCGGCCGCGTTGACCGGCTTGATCTTGAAGATCCAGGCGGTGAAGGCCGATTCGTTGATCAGGTTGGGATTGTTTTCCAGCTCTTCGTTGAAAGCGACGATCTCGCCGGCGACCGGCGCGTAGATGTCGGAGGCAGCCTTGACCGACTCGACCACGCCGGCGGTCTCGCCGGCGTTCAGCTTGGCGCCGACCTTCACGTCGCCGACGAAAACCAGGTCGCCCAACTGGTCCTGGGCGGTATCGGTGATGCCGACGACGAACACGTCGCCTTCGGCTTTGACCCATTCATGGGACTCGGTGTACTTGCGATCGGTGGGCAGACTCATGGGAACTCCTGAGGGAATGCGGGTAGATGAATGGTGTTGCGCGCCTCGCGCGGGCGGCCCTGCCGCCCCATAGGGGCCGGCGCCCGCGCGAAGCTTCGAGTTTACGAGTGTTCGACTTCTTTGCCGTTGCGGACGAACGGCAATTTGCATACCAGGGCGGGCACCCATTTGCCGCGGATATCGACCTCGGCCGTGTCGCCCGGACGCACGCCTTGCGGCAGGCGGGCAAAGCCGATGGACACGCCGAGCGTGGGCGACATGGTGCCGCTGGTGAGTTCACCCATGCCTTCCTTGGTGCGCACGGCCATGTGCGCGCGCATGACGCCGCGCTCCTGCAGCTTCAGGCCGAGGAAGGCGGCCGGCGTGGCGAACTGCTCCAGCGCTTCGCGGCCGATGAAGCGGCGCTCGGCGTCCTTCAGGGATACGGTCCAGGTCAGGCCGGCCTGGCCGGGCTGGACCAGTTCGTCCATGTCCTGGCCGTAGAGGTTCATGCCGGCTTCCAGGCGCAGCGTGTCGCGCGCGCCCAGACCGCAGGGACGCACGCCCTGGGCGGCCAGGTCGCGCCACAGTTGCACGGCCTCGGTGGCGGGCAGCACGATTTCGAAGCCGTCCTCGCCGGTGTAGCCGGTGCGGGCCACCAGGGTATCGTCGCCGACGACGGCGGCCACGAAGGGGGTCAACGATTCAGTGGCGGCCTGCCATGCCGGGCGCGCGGCCCAGACCTTGGCGCGGGCATTGGGGCCCTGCACGGCCACCATGGACAGGTCGCGGCGGGGCGCGATGACGACGTCGAAACCGCCGGCCTGCTTCACGCGCAGCATCCAGGCGATGTCCTTGTCGGCGGTGCCGGCATTGACGACCACGCGCCATTCGTCGGCGGCGAAGAAGTAGATGATCAGGTCGTCGATCACGCCGCCCTGCGGATTCAGCATGCAGCTATAGAGCGCCTTGCCGGGCACGGTCAGCTTGGCCACGTCGTTGGCGACCAGGCGCTGCAGGAACGCGAACGCGTCCGGGCCCGTCACGTCGACGTTCAGCATGTGCGACACGTCGAACATGCCCGCGTCCTGGCGCACGGCGTGGTGCTCCTCCAGTTGCGAGCCGTAGGCCAGGGGCATGTCCCAGCCGCCGAAGTCGACCATACGGGCGCCAGAGGCGATGTGTTCTTCGGCCAGCGGGGTGCGTTTGAGGGGTGCGGACATGCGCGGGAACTCCGGGACGGCATTGTTGCCAGGGTTACGGAATGCCGGTGGTACCAGGCGGGCTGCGCCTGCACAACGGCTGAATCTTCCGCCCCTCTGTCCTTTTGCCTGAGAGTTGCCCCGCTAAGCGGGTTTGCACCTTCGGCGCCTGGGCTGCTCGCTATGTCCCTTGTTCCAGGGGCGGCGCCAGGTCTCTCCAGAGTACTGTTTTGCCGCGTCCGCGCGGTGAAAAACCGGGACAGGGCAAGCATGGGCGGTATGGGTTACCTGAGCGATTCCGGGCGAATTGCGCCTTCGGCGGCGGCCGGGCATACAGGCCGCTCTCTCCCGCAACATGCGTGACAGCGCCGAAAGCATACATCGAAAAGAGGCCCCGGAAAAGGACCGGTGTCCGACACAAAAGGACCGGTGTCTGACACCCATGGCGGACGGCCTTCAGCCTGGACCGGCATTTCAGGGGTGTCAGACACCCCTTACGCGCCCCCTTACGCGCCGGCGGCCCGCCCTACCCCAGCGCGGTGTCCAGCAGCATCATCAGCACGAAGCCCAGCATCAGCCCGCAAGTGGCGTAGACCTCGTGCCCCTTGCGGTGCGACTCCGGGATGATCTCGTGGCTGATCACGAACAGCATCGCCCCCGCGGCGAAACCCAGCCCCCACGGCAGCAGCGGTTCCGACCAGCCGACCACGGCCGCGCCCAGCACGGCGCCCAGCGGCTCGACCAGCCCGGACAGCATCCCCAGCGCCACCGCGAACGCGCGCTGGTAGCCCGCGGCCAGCAGCGCCACCGCCACGACCAGCCCCTCGGGGATGTCCTGGATCGCGATGCCAGTGGCCAGCGCGGTGCCGCGCACGGGATCGTTGCCCGCGTAGCCCACGCCGATGGCCAGGCCTTCCGGCAGGTTGTGCAGGGTGATGGCGAACACGAACAGCCAGGTGCGGCGCAGGCGGTGCGCCTCGATCCCTTCCCGGCCCTTGATGAAATGCTCATGCGGCAGCGTGCGGTCCATGATCAGCAGGACGGCCGCCCCCAGCAGCACGGCGGCGCCCACCGTCAGGCCCGCCCCCCACGGCCCGTAGCCCAGCTCGCGGCCCGCGGCGATGCCCGGGGCCACCAGCGAAAAGGCGCTGGCCGCCAGCATGACGCCGGCGCCGAAGCCGAACATGCTGTCCTGCATTTTCTGGGGAATGGTGCGCGCGAAAAGGATGGGCACCGTCCCCAGCGCGGTCGCGCCCGCGGCGACCAGCCCGCCCAGCAGGGCGTCCGCGACGTGCGGCGCGCGCACGTCCAGGTACGCCCATAGCTGGTGCAGCCCCAGGCAGGACACCAGCACGGCCAGCGTCCAGACGCTGATGCTGGTGGCCGCCGGCCGCACGCGATGACGGCTGAAGGTATTCATATACCGCTGCCCTCCTTGCCAGGGACGCGCTCAGCGCTTCGCCGCGGCGTAGCGGCGCGCCACTTCCGGCCAATTCACGACATTGTAGAAGGCGGCGATGTATTCCGGTCGGCGATTCTGGTACTTCAGGTAATAGGCATGTTCCCAGACGTCCAACCCCAGGATCGGCGTATTGCCCAGCATCAGCGGGCTGTCCTGGTTGGCGCTGCTTTCCACCGTCAGCTTGCCGGCCGGCGTCACCGAGAGCCAGGCCCAGCCGCTGCCGAAACGGGTCAGCGCGGCCTTGGTGAAGGCGTCCTTGAAGGCGGCCAGGCCGCCCAGGTCGGACTCGATGGCCGCCGCCAGGGCGCCGTCGGGTTCGCCGCCGCCCTCGGGGGACATGACCGACCAGAACAGGCTGTGGTTGGCGTGGCCGCCGCCGTGGTTGCGCACGGCGCCGCGCACGGCCTCGGGCAACTGGTCCAGGCGGGACACCAGGGCCTCGACGGGCTCGTCGGTGGCGATGCCCGCCCCCTCCAGCGCCGCGTTCAGGCTGTTGACGTAGGTCTGGTGGTGCTTGCTGTAGTGGATCTCCATCGTCATCGCGTCGATGTGAGGCTCCAGGGCGTCGTAGGCGTACGGCAGGGTCGGAAGGGTATAGGCCATGCATGTCTCCGTCGGATCCGCCCTCGGATGAGGGCCGGCATCAATATCGAAAACATAAATGATATTTATTTTTATTTAATACCACAATGGCAATGCTGCAATTCCTTTCACACGGGGCGCCCGCCGCTATCGGCCCCGCCGGCCTACAGCGCCTTGCCGCAAGCCACGCCCGAGGCCCAGGCCCACTGGAAGTTGTAGCCGCCCAGCCATCCGGTGACGTCCACGGCCTCGCCGATGAAGTAAAGGCCCGGAGCGGTCTTCGCCTGCATGGATTTCTGGTCCAGGCCGCGCGTGTCCACGCCGCCGCGCATCACTTCGGCCTTTTTGTAGCCGGCCGTGCCGCTGGGCACCAGCGTCCACTGGTGGATGTCCTGCGCCAGTCCGCGCAGGGTCTTGTCCGGCGCGTCGGCCAGGCGCAATGCCGCCAGCCCGGGCTTGCCCTTCTGCTCCGCCAGGTGCAGCCAGCGGTCGGCCAGCCGCTTGGGCCAGAGGCCGCTCAGCACCGTGTGCAGTTGCTGCCGGTTGCCGGACTTCGACGCCAGCAGTTCCTCGGCCAGGTCGCGGCCCGGCGCCAGGTCCACCACGATGGGTTCGCCCGGCTTCCAGAAGCTGGATATTTGCAAGATGGCCGGCCCCGACAGGCCGCGATGCGTGAACAGCAGGTCTTCGAGGAATTCGCCGCGGGCCTTGCCCTGCCCCGTGTGCAGGCCGACCTCCAGCGCCACGCCGGACAGTTCCGACAAGGCCTGCCACTGCGCGGGGTCGAAGGTCAGGGGCACCAGCGCGGGCCGGGGCTCCACGATCTTCAGGCCGAACTGCCGCGCGATCTTCAGGCCGAAATCGGTGGCGCCCAGTTGCGGGATCGCCATGCCGCCGGTGGCCACCACCAGTTTGGCCGCGCGGATCGGGCCCTGGCCGGTGCGCAGTTCGAAGCCGGCCTCGCCGTGGGCCACCTCGGCCACCTGGCAACCCATGCGCCACTGCACGCCGCCCGCGTCGCATTCCGTGCGCAGCATGTCGATGATGGCCTCGCTGGAATCGTCGCAGAACAACTGGCCCCGGTGCTTCTCGTGCCAGCCGATGCGGTGGCGCCTCACCAGCGCCAGGAAATCCTGCGGCGTGTAGCCCGACAGCGCCGATCGGCAGAAATGCGGATTGTCGGAGAGGAAGTTGGCGGGCCCGGCCCCGATGTTGGTGAAGTTGCAGCGGCCTCCGCCGGAAATGCGGATCTTCTCCGCCAGGCGGGTGGCGTGGTCGACCAGCGCCACGCGCAGGCCGCGCTGGCCGGCAACCGCGGCGCACATCATGCCAGCGGCGCCGGCGCCGAGGACGGCAACATCGAACATCGGGACTCCGGAGCGCGTCAGTCTTCGATCAGGCAGTCGACGTAGTAGCGCTTTTCGCCGTCCGGCCCCACTTCGTCGGCCAGGCCGTGGATGTAGGTCTCGAAGCCCGGGAAGCGCTCGTTGAACTCGCGCGCGAACTGCAGGTACTGGACGATGGTGCGGTTGAAGCGCTCGCCCGGAATCAGCAGCGGGATGCCCGGCGGGTACGGGGTCAGCAGCACGCCGGTGACGCGGCCTTCCAGCTTGTCGATGTCGACGCGCTCGACCTCGCGGTGCGCCATGCGGGCGAACGCGTCCGACGGCTTCAGGGCCGGGACCATGTCGCTCAGGTACATCTCGGTGGTCAGGCGGGCCACGTCGCGCTCGCGGTAGGCTTCGTGGATCTGCTGGCACAGGTCGCGCAGGCCCATGCGCTCGTAGCGGCGATGGTCGCGGCAGAATTCCGGCAGGATGCGCCACAGCGGCTGGTTGCGGTCGTAGTCGTCCTTGAATTGCTGCAAGGCGGTCAGGAGCGTGTTCCAGCGGCCCTTGGTGATGCCGATGGTGAACAGGATGAAGAAGGAATACAGGCCCGTCTTCTCGACCACCACGCCGTGCTCGGTCAGGTACTTGGAGACCAGCGCGGCGGGAATGCCGGTTTCGCCGAAGCTGCCCGACATGTCCAGCCCCGGGGTGATGACCGTGGCCTTGATCGGGTCCAGCATGTTGAAGCCTTCGGCCATTTCGCCGAAGCCGTGCCAGTGGTCGTTGGATTCCAGGATCCATTCATCGCGGTTGCCGATGCCTTCGGACACCAGGCGGTTCGGGCCCCAGACCTTGAACCACCAGTCGTTCTTGCCGAATTCCGACTCCACCTTGCGCATGGCGCGGCGGAAGTCCAGGGCTTCGCGGATGCTTTCCTCGACCAGCGCGGTGCCGCCCGGCGGCTCCATCATGGCGGCGGCCACGTCGCAGGACGCGATGATCGCGTACTGGGGCGAGGTGGACGTGTGCATCAGGTAGGCTTCGTTGAAGACGTTGCGGTCCAGCTTGCGGGTCTCGGATTCCTGCACGATGATCTGCGAGGCCTGCGAGATGCCGGCCAGCAGCTTGTGCGTGGAGTGCGTGGCGAACACCATGGCGTCCTGGCTGCGCGGGCGGTCCTGGCCGATGGCGTGCATGTCCTGGTAGAACTCGTGGAACGACGCGTGCGGCAGCCAGGCTTCGTCGAAGTGCAGCGTATCGACGTAGCTGCCGAGCTGCTTCTTGATCATTTCGACGTTGTAGATGACGCCGTCGTACGTGCTCTGCGTCAGCGTCAGGATGCGCGGGTTCTTGTTCACCGCTTCGCGCGCGAAGGGGTTGGCCTCGATCTTCTTGCGGATGTTGTCCGGGTGGAATTCTTCCAGCGGGATCGGGCCGATGATGCCCAGGTGGTTGCGCGTGGGGCGCAGGAATACCGGGATCGCGCCCGTCATCGTGATGGCGTGCAGGATGGACTTGTGGCAGTTGCGGTCCACCACGACCACGTCGCCGGCCGCGACGTTGGCGTGCCACACCACCTTGTTCGAGGTGGAGGTGCCGTTCGTCACGAAGAAGCAGTGGTCGGCGTGGAAGATGCGCGCCGCGTTCAGTTCGGATTCGGCCACGGGGCCGGTATGGTCCAGCAACTGGCCCAGTTCGTCGACGGCGTTGCAGACGTCGGCGCGCAGCATGTTCTCGCCGAAGAACTGGTGGAACATCCGGCCCACGGGGCTCTTCAGGAACGCCACGCCGCCCGAATGCCCGGGGCAGTGCCACGAGTACGAACCGTCCTGCGCGTACTTGACCAGTTCGCGGAAGAACGGCGGCGGCAGGCTGTCGACGTAGCTGCGGGCTTCGCGGATGATGTGGCGCGCCACGAATTCGGGCGTGTCCTCGAACATGTGGATGAAGCCGTGCAGTTCGCGCAGGATGTCGTTCGGGATATGTTCCGAAGTGCGCGTCTCGCCATACAGATAGATGGGGATGTCGGCGTTGCGGAAGCGCAGTTCGCCGATGAAGGCGCGCAGGTTCTTGATCGCGCCGGCCACGTCCTCGGGCGAGTCCACGTCGAACTCTTCATCGTCGATCGACAGGATGAAGGCGCTTGCGCGGCTTTGCTGCTGGGCAAATGAACTCAGGTCGCCATAACTGGTCACCCCGATCACCTCGACGCCCTCGGCCTCGATCGCGGCAGAAAGGGCTCGGATGCCCAAACCGGACGCGTTCTCGGAACGGTAGTCCTCGTCGATGATGAAAATGGGGAAGCGGAATTTCATGCGGGCGCTCCTGGGGGCAAGGCGGAATCGGACGCGTATCGCGGCGCGAGTGTACAGCTAGTAAAAATCCGCCTGATGACAGACGGCGCGAGCACCCGCCGGGGAGGCGGGAATGGCCGAATTGTAGGGCTGTTTTTCTTACAGTCCTACGGGAAATCCCCAGAAGGGATGCGCGAGCGTTGTCAGCGCGCCAAAAGCGCGGAATTCCGGGCCGGAAACGGGCGCCGGTCCTAGCGGATGGTCCGGGCCTCGCCCGCCTGCAGGGCCGCCATGAACTGCTCGAAATAAGGCGGAATGGCCTCGGCGGCCCCATAGCGGATCCGGCGTTCGACCTTGGCGATCGCGCCGAAGCAGACCTCGGTTCCCGGTTGGCCGCAGACCAGCACCACCGGATCCTCGTCGTCGCACACTTCGTACAGGCCGCCATGCGCGCGGCGTCCGACCTCGTAGAGGTAGGCGGCGGCGCCGACGGTCTGCATGGGGGTCAGAGGCAGGGTCCCGAGGTGGGCGGCCTCCAGCGCTTCATCCAGCGCATGGACGCTGGACGGCGAGTAGTCCAGCACGGCGCCGGTCTGGCCGGCCACGTGGACAAAGTCCTGCGCGGCATCCGCCACGCGCGCCACGAACTCTTCCTGGACTTCGTCGCGCTTGGCGTCCTGGTTTATCTTGAGGAAACCGAACATCAGTGGCTCCTTTGTGAAAACCGCAAGCGGCATTGGAACCTCCATTATAGGCAAGCCGCCCCTATATACTGCCCAAACCGCCCTCGAACGTTCCCTATTCCCAACACTTGCCTCCCATGCCCTCCCCCCTGGTCCGACGCCTCGTCCCCGCTGACGCCGCGGCCCTGCGCCAGCTACGCCTGGACGCGCTGGT
This sequence comes from Achromobacter veterisilvae, assembly GCF_037619525.1. Classification (NCBI taxonomy): domain Bacteria; kingdom Pseudomonadati; phylum Pseudomonadota; class Betaproteobacteria; order Burkholderiales; family Alcaligenaceae; genus Achromobacter; species Achromobacter veterisilvae. The sequence goes on from NZ_CP148753.1 coordinate 27,778, forward strand.
CGAAACCCCCGAGTCGTTCGGATCGAGTTACGAAGAGGAACATACCCTGACATTGGAGGACATCCGCGGCTGGATCGCGCCGGCCGACGATGGGGCGATGTTCGGCGTCTTCCAGGACGAGGCGCTGGCAGGCATGGTCGGCGTGGCCCGGCAGCGCAAGCTGAAGATGCGGCACAAGGCGCACGTCTGGAGCATGTACGTCGCGCCCGCCCAGCGCGGCCGGGGCCTGGCCAAGCTGCTGATGCGGGCGGCCATCGACCATGCCGGGGCCATGCGCGGCATCCGCCACGTGCAGTTGAGCGTGACCTCGAACAATGCCGCGGCCGCCGCCCTGTACCTCAGCCTGGGCTTCGCCGAATACGGACGCGAGCGCGAAGCGCTGTGCGTGAACGGCTGCTTCCACGACGAAACGCTGATGGCGCTGGCGCTGTCGGGCAAATAGCCGGGCCGCTCACGCCGCGCCGGCCCGCCGCCGCGCGCCGTACACGCACACCTGGTTGCGGCCGCCGTCCTTGGCCCGGTAGAGCGCCTGGTCGGCCGCCTTGATCACCGCTTCCGGCCCGCGCAGTGCGTCGCTGCGTTCGGCGACGCCCATGCTGACGGTCACCCGCAGCGGGCGCGCGTTGCGCCCGTCGCGCCCGCCGCGCCGGCGCATGCCGAGCTGATCGGCCTTGGGACGCGCCGGCTTGTCGCGCAGGCGCATCTGGTAGGCCTCGATGGAACGCCTGACGCTTTCGAGGTGCGGCTTGCATTCCGCCGCGGTCTTGCCCGGAAACACCAGCGTGAACTCTTCGCCGCCGAAGCGGTAGGCATGCCCGCCGCCCGGCACCCGCCGCAACTGGGCCGCCACCATGCGCAGGACCTGGTCGCCGACGTCGTGGCCGTGGGTGTCGTTGAACGCCTTGAAGTGGTCCACGTCCGCCATCGCCAATGCATAGACGCGCCCGCCCATGCGCTGCAGCCGCTCGTTCAGGGCGCGCCTGCCGGGCAGGCCGGTCAGCTCGTCGAGGAACGCCATGTGGAAGCCTTCGTGCGCCAGCGAGACGCACAGCGCCGTCAGCGCGGCGGCGGACATCAGCGCCAGTTCGACGGGATGCTGCGCCCCGCGCGGCAGGGCCCAGGCCAGGCACACGAAGCCCAGCCATTGCCCGGCCTGCTGCGGACGGCCATAGCGCAGAAGCAGCAGCGTCAGCGCCAGGCCGGTGGCCAGCAGCGCGATCAGCCCTTCGATCGGCACGTTCAGGTGGGCGAGCTTGCCTTGCACGGACAGCACGCCGAGCGCATCGGCCACGCCGTCCTTGCCCGCCAGCGCGATCGCCGCCGCGCCCAGCGCCATCATGCCCACGCGCGCCGCCGTGTCCCGCAGCATGCTGGAACGCTCGGACCACAGGGCATTGATCGCGTAGGCCAGCGACCACCATGCCATGGCGGGGCCCAGCGCCCAGGGCGCATCCCGCGCCAGCGCCGGCCAGGACGCCGTGGCGGCCAGCACGCAGAGCGTCAGCGCCAGCGTCTGCGAACGCTGGTACATGAAGCAGGTCGCCGCGCAGATCAAGGCCATGGCCCAGGGCATGAACGGCACGATCAGCGTCAGCGCCGGCGGCCACTCCCGCCACAGCAGCAGCCCCCCCGCCGCGGCCACCGGCAGCGCGGGATAGAACAACAGGGGCAGCCAGGGGATATGGGGGTAACGCACGGATGGGGCTTTGCTCACGCTTGCGGAAATGACGGCGCCAAATCGGCAAACACATCTAGAGTCCTTTACGGACGCGGCGGAGGGTTCTTTAGCAATCCGGGGTCCACACCGGGGCCCGCTCCCGTGCTATGTTTTCCGGCCGCCCCCGACGGAAGAAAACTCCCATGCGTATCCTGGTCAATATCGATGTGCCCGATCTGGAACATGCCATCGACTTCTATCGCCGCGCCTTCGGGTTGAGGCTGCGGCGCCGTCTGGGCCCCCAGGCCGCCGAAATGCGCGGCGCGCAGGCGCCCATCTATCTGCTGGAAAAGGCGGCCGGCACGCCCGCCGCCGGCGCGACGCGGCAACCGCGCGACTACGCCAGGCACTGGACGCCGGTCCATCTGGACGTGGTGGTCGAAGACGCGGACCGCGCGGTCGAGCAAGCGGTGACGGCGGCCGCGCGGCTGGAAGACCCGGCCGTCTCGCATGAATGGGGCCGCATCGCGCACCTGAGCGATCCCTACGGGCACGGCATCTGCATCCTGCAGTTCCTGGGGCGGGGCTACGACGCGCTGGCGGCGCTGGACGTCCGGTACGAACCCGTCGGCGAGGCGGACTTCGAAGCGTTGCTGGCGCTGCGCATCGAGGCCATGCGCGAAAGCCTGGAACGGCTGGGCCGTTTCGATCCGGAGCGGGCGCGCTCGCGCCTGCGCGGCACGTTCCGGCCGGAATGCACCTGGTCCATCGAGGTGGACGGGCAGCGCCTGGGCTTCTACGCGCTGCGCCCGGACGGCGACGGCCTGCGCCTGGACCACCTGTACCTGCGGCCGGGCGCGCAAGGGGAAGGCCTGGGCGGCCAGGTGTTGCGGCGGATCCTGGACGAGGCCGACCGCCTCGGGCTGCCGGTGCGCGTGGGCGCGCTGCGCGGCAGCGACTCGAACCGCTTCTATCGGCGGCATGGATTCGTCCAGACCGCCGAAAGCGAATGGGATATCGATTACCTGCGGCCGGCGCGCGCGCCGGCCCGCTGAGGCCTCAGGTGCGCGGCAAGGTCACGCCGCGCTGGCCCTGGTACTTGCCGCCGCGGTCGCGATAGGACGTTTCGCAGACCTCGTCGCTTTCCAGGAACAGCATCTGCGCGCAGCCTTCGCCGGCGTAGATCTTGGCCGGCAGCGGCGTGGTGTTCGAGAATTCCAGCGTCACGTGGCCTTCCCATTCGGGTTCCAGCGGCGTGACGTTGACGATGATGCCGCAGCGCGCGTAGGTGCTCTTGCCCAGGCAGACCGTCAGCACGCTGCGCGGAATGCGGAAGTATTCGACCGTGCGGGCCAGCGCGAACGAGTTCGGCGGGATGATGCAGACATCGCCCTTGAAATCCACGAAGGAGCCTTCGTCGAAATTCTTGGGATCGACGATGGTGGAATTGATGTTCGTGAAGATCTTGAATTCATCGGCGCAGCGCACGTCGTAGCCGTAGCTGCTGGTGCCATAGCTGACGATGCGCCCGCCATTGGCCGTGCGGACCTGCCCCGGTTCGAAGGGTTCGATCATGCCGGCTTCGGCCTGGCGGCGGATCCAGCGGTCGCTCTTGATGCTCATGGTGGGAATGGTGCAAGGGAATGGAGTGGACCCCATTTTATCCCGAGAGCGGGAGCCCCGCCGGCGGGCCGGGCGGGACAGGGCCGCCCGGCCGCGCCTCAATTCCCCCAGAAAGTGCGGTAGACCAGCGCGACGCCATTGACCGCCCCGCCCTTCAGGTCCACCGACAGGCCGCGCGCCAGGCGGTAGCTGGCCCGGCCGACGGTGTCGGTGCCGGAGAGCGCCTGCTCGACGCTGAGCGTGATGCCGTTGGCGAAGGTCTTGCTGGCCACCAGGAATTGCGTGGCAAGCTGGCTGTCGCTGTCCCGGTTTACGTCCCCCGCCACCGTGCGGTCCGGCAGGATGCTGCCCGAGCTGCCGATGTTGCCCGTCTTGATGCTGACGTCGTCCAGTCCGAACTGCTTGTAGAACGGCTGCCCGCCCCCCAGCAGCGCGGTGCCCACCGACATCAGCAGCGCGGCGTCGCCGCCGCTTTCGTCCGGACCGCGGCCCAGCAGCAGCCAGGACAGTTTTTCCACGTCGCTGACGTCCGGGTAGGACACCAGGTCGATGCGGGGCCGCTGCGCGGTGCCGACCACCTTGACGCCCGCCTCGACCTGTTCGCCCGTGCGCAGCGCCTCGATGTCCAGCAGCGGGTTGTCCAGGCGGCCCTGGAAGGTCAGCGTGCCGCGGCTCAGCCGCAGCTTCTGGCCGTAGGCCTCGATGCCTCCGCCGCGGGTGCGCAACGCGCCCACGCCGGTCAGGCGCCCGTCTTGCAGCAGGATCTGGATGGAGCCCAGCAGGCCGGCGTCCAGCCCCATGCCGGTGATGTAGAAGCGCGGCCCCATGTCGAACTTCAGGTTCATGCCGACCTGCAGCGGCGTGGAGACCGCTCCGGGGTCGTCCCCCGGCCGGCGCACCTTGACGTCGTCGTCCAGCGAAGGCACGCCCTGCAGGATCTCCAGGCTGAACCAGCCCGCGTCCGCCTTCAGGTCGCCCACGATGTCGATGCGCGGCATGGCCGCCTTCACGTCGATGACGCCGGACACCATGGCGTAGCGGTCCGAACGCTGCAGGGCCGGGAAGCGGTACAGGGTCAGCCGGATGTCGCCGCCGCCGTCGATGAAATTCCACTGCCCCTTGGCCTCGGTGTAGCCGCCCTTGGCCTCGGGGTTGGTGGTGATCCACTCCTTGGTGCGCCATTCGGCCGGCATCACCCGCAGCGAAGCCGGGAAACGCAGGCTCTCCAGCACCACCCGGTCGCCGTCCAGCCGGGCGGACAACGTGCCGTCGATCAGCCGCACGCCGTCGTCGATGCGCACCACGCGCAGCTTGTCGCCGCGGATGTTGCCGCTGGCCGACCATTTGCCCGCCAGGGTGCCCTGGGCTTCCAGATTGGCCTTGACCGTGCCGCCGACCTCCATCGAGTCGCCCACGAACAGGCCGACCCAGGCCAGGTCGGCGATGTCGGCGTCCAGCTTGGCGCGCAGCGGCTGCCGCGGGTCCAGCGCCATGCCGCCCTTGGCGTCCACCGCCAGCACGGCGGTGCCGGTGCCGTTGATCACGCCCATCTTGTCGGTCGCCAGATTGACCTTGGCATCCAGGCGGCTGGCATTGGCGGAAGTCGGCGTGGCGGTCACGTCCAGCACCAGCGCCTTCAGGCCGAGCGGAATGGGAGGATCGCCCGGTATCAGCAGGTCGCCTTCGCGGCGCGCGATGCGCGCCTTGCCGCCCAGCCGGCCATCGAACTTCAGATCCCACAGCACGTCCAGCGCGATGCGGCGCTGGCCCTCCGGAACCGTCGCGTTCACGCGGCTGGGCCGCTTGCCCAGCTTGGCCGCGGCCTCGGGATCGACCGCGCCGATCAGTTGGCGCGCCATGGCGGCGGTGATCACCAGATTGTCAGCCTGCCCGGCGGTTTCCCAGCGCTTGCCGCCGCCCCGCGACCCCTGGTGCGCCAGGATCACGCGTTCCTTGCCGGGCAGGGTCAGGCTCAGCGCCGTCTGCCCCACCTGCCACTGCCATTGCGGCTCCATGGCGGACGGCAGGTAGGCCAGCGCGACCGGCCGATCCGCCGCGACGGTGAAGCCGGCGGTCTCGGCCGTCAGCCGCGAGAACGTGCCGCGCCACCCCGGCAGGGCGGCGTCGGGCGTGCCGGCCGGCCCCTTGCCCCAGGCGCCGGCAAACGCGATGTTGGCCTTGGCGGGCGCCTCCCCCAGCACACCCGGGCGCGGCTTGGCCGGCGTGTAGCCGGCCGCCAGCTCGCCGCGGTGCGCGGCGAGGGTGCCCGTCAGTTTGCCCTTGAGTTCCGCGCCGCCCGGGATGCCGGGCCAGAATGCATCCAACTGGGGCGCCTTGGCGTCCAGCGACAGCGCGCCGTCCCGGGCGTCCAGCTCGCCCGTGGCCTGGATTTGGTTGCGGCCCAGCTTCAGGTCCACGTCCAGGCCGTGGATGCGCAGCCCGGCCAGCGGATCGGCATCGGGAGAGGCCGGCTCGTCACCGGCCGCCGCGATGTCCACCTGGGCCTTGAGCGCGCCGCTCAAGGGCTGCCTGTTCCAGCGCGTGCCCTCTTCGAAACGCAGGTCCACCGCGGCGTGGCGCAATTGGCTCAGGTTTTCGATGTCGGCCCGCACATCGCCGCGCACGGTCAGCACCGCGGGCGGAATGTCCTTGCCCAGCCAGGGCGAGAGATCCAGGCGCTGGGCGCTTATCGTGCCCGCGATGCGCTCGCGGCCCGCCGCCTGGGCGGTATCCGATTGCAGGTCGAGCTGCGCGGCCAGGGTCGATTGGTCGGGCAATTGCGCCCGCGCCCGGGCGCTGCGCAGCACCAGCGCCGTGCGCGGCGCCAGGTCGGCGGCCACGTCCAGCAGCAGGCCGGAACCTTCGCCGTCCAGCTTGGCCTGGATACCATCCAGGGAGCCGGCGGCATCCGCGCGCAGCACCACCTGGCAAGCGGGCCGGGGCGCCTCGGACGGCAAGGCGGACGCGGCGTCCGCAGCTTTGGCGTCCGCGGCCTTGGGGTCGCGCTTGCCGGCGCCGGCCTTGGGATCCGGTTTCCTGCCGGCGCCCTGCGCTTGCTCGAACACGCTGCTCAGCTTGTCGGCCTCGCACAGCGGGGAATCGGAGCCGGCGCCGCGCGCGATCACGTCCAGGCGCGCAGCGAACGGCCAGGGGTCGGCCATGCCTTGCAGTTCGGCCTGGCCGGAAATGTCCGCCTGCCCCGCCTCGTGGCCCACGCGCAGGCTGGCGATGCGCAACTGCGCTCCCTGCCTGCCCGCGGCGAACGTGGCCTCCAGATTGCCCAGGGTCACAGGCAGGGGCTGGCCGTCCTGCTCCAGCAGGAAATCGCCCAGCGCCACCCGGTCCACGGCGATGTCCACCGGCAGCGCGGGCAGCGAGAACGGCTCGCCGTCGTCTTCCTCGGGCGTCGTGCCGGGCGATGAGGCCAGAGCGACGCGCACCGTGCCCGCCGACACTTCGCGCACGTGCAGCAGGCGGTCGCCCAGCGCGCGCCAGTGCACGTTCAGGCGCAGATCGGAGATGTCGATGCGGGTGCCGCCCACGTCCAGATCCAGCTTGCCGACCGAGACGCCGCGCAACAGCGAACCCTTCACGTCCAGCGCCTGGCCGTTCAATTGCTGGGCGGCGGTGGTCAGCAGCAGCCGCGTGCCGTTCTGCGAGCCGGCCAGCCAGAACAGGAACCCGCCCGCCAGCACCGCCAGCATGGCCAGGCCCGGCAACCACCACACCAGCACCTGGCGCAGGAATTTGCGCAAGCCCTTCAAAACGCGATCCCCAAGGAGAAATGCAGGCGCAGGTCGCGGTCGCGCTGGCCGTAGGCGACGTCCAGGAACAGGGGGCCGGCCGGCGTGCGCACGCGCGCGCCGACACCGTAGCCCACCGCCATCGACATGTCGCCGAACGATTCCGCGGCGTCGCCCGCGTCCACGAACACGCCCATGCCCCAGCGCTCATTGAAATAATGGTCGTATTCGATGCTGCCGACCAGCAGCGTGGGCGCGCCCACCACGGCGTCATCGCGCTGCACGCCGATGCTCTGGTACTTGTAGCCCCGGATCGAACGCGCGCCGCCCGTGCGGAAACCGAAATCGTCCGGCACCCGCACCTTGCTGTTGGACCACACCCGGCCGACCTCGCCGCGCACGGTCAGGACGTCCAGCTTGCCGATGGGCCACCATTTCTGGGCCCGCAGCCGGGCGCGGGTGTAGGGTTCGCCCGTGTCCAGCGTCACGCCCACGCCGCCGCCCACCGCAATCAGGTTGCCTTCGCGCGGATCGTATTTGTTGTCCACGTCGCGGCGCAGCCATTCGGCCGTGGCGGTCAGGGTCGGCAAGATGTATTGGTCGCCGCCATCGATCTTCACGTGATCCTGCGCCAGCAGCATGCCCCAGCGCGTTTCGTATTCGACCCGGCTGTCGCCCGCGCCCTTGCGCTCTTGCAGGCGGGTCGCGCCCAGGGCGTAACGCGTCACGTCCAGCCCCTGGATGTCGGAATGGTCGTACAGGAGGCCGAAGGAGTCCTTGTAGCCGCGCTCATTCGGCGGCAACAGGAAGTCCGCGTAGACGCGCTGCTGCAGCCGGTCCACGCTGAAGCCCGTCTCCATGGTGAGCGGCTGGCCGAACACCACGTTCTGCCGGTACAGCGATTCCACGCGCAGGCCGGCCTCGTCGTCCACGCCTATCGACCCCGTGAACCGCTTGGGCGGCGCTTCCACCACCCGCACCTGCACCGGCAAGGTCACCTCGCCGTTCGAATCGTAGGCGGGCGGCGGCGCGGGCATGGCGCCGGACACGGAGGGATCTCCCGCCGGCGTGGCGGCGGCCAGGTCGGTCGAGCCCGGCGCGCGCGCCCGGTCGGCGTTGGGCGCGGGGGCCGGCTGCGCCTTGCCCGGCTGTTCCAGCGACACGAACGCGCCGCGGAAGAAAGCCGTGGATTGCAGATCCTGCTGCCAGGTGTCCAGCTTGTTCTGGTCATACGCGGCGCCCGGCGAATAGCGCACGTAGCGCTCGACCAGCTTCTCCGGCACCCGCTTCAGGCCGTCGGTGGTGAGTTCGCCCATGCGGACCTGGGGGCCGCTGTCTATCGTGACGCGCAAGGCGGCCGACGCCGTATCGGCCTCGATCTCGGCCTGCGACGCGGTCATGCGTGCCAGCATGAAGTCGCGCGAGGACACCTCGTCCAGCAGGGTCGATTTGGCCTTGTTCCAGTCGCTGTTGATGAAGGGCTGGCCCGCCTTCAGCAGCCAGTCTTCCCGCAGCTTGCGCACGCGATCGGCGAACTCGGGCCGGGTGATCCGGCCCGTGAAGGCCAGGTCCACCGAGCCGACGGTCGTGCGCTTGCCGGAGACGATGCCGATGTCCCAGGTTTCGCCGCCGATGTCGGTGCCGGCCTCGAGCGTCACCGTCGGCGAGAAATAGCCCTGGGTGGCCAGCGCCGCCAGCGTCGCGTCGCGCGCGCGCCGGCGCAGGCGGTTGATTTCGCCGCCGTCCTGGTCCTCGGCCAGCCGCGCGATCGCGTCAACCGCCTCGGTGATCGCCTGCAGCGCGGCCGGCGGCACGCCGCCCGGGTCCACGATGATTTCCGGGCGCTTGGCCAGCGCCTCGCCCGCCATCACACAACATCCTGCCAAGAAGGCACGGGCTGCCCACCGCATGCTTCAGGTCGGCTGCTGCACGACGATGGACGGAAACTTGCCCGCCATGTCGCGGGGAAGCGCGGCGACGCCGGCGGCCAGCTTCCTGGCGATGCCGCGATACAGCGCCGCGGCCTCGCTGCCCGCGTCCGACACCACGGTCGGCGTGCCGGCGTCGGTCTGTTCGCGGATCGCCAGGGTCAGCGGCAGGCTGCCCAGCCACGGCGTGTGGTATTGCTCGGCCATGCGCTGGCCGCCGCCCTCGCCGAAAATGTGTTCCGCGTGCCCGCACTGCGAGCAGATGTGGATGGCCATGTTCTCGACCACGCCCAGGATCGGCACGTCGACCTTCTGGAACATGCGCAAGCCCTTGCGCGCGTCCAGCAGGGCCACGTCCTGCGGCGTGGTGACGATGACGGCGCCCACGACGGGCACCTTCTGCGCCAGGGTCAGGGCCACGTCGCCCGTGCCCGGGGGCATGTCGACGATCAGGTAATCGAGATCGCGCCAGTTGGTCTGGCGCAGCAGTTGTTCCAGGGCCTGCGTCACCATCGGGCCGCGCCAGATGGCGGGCGAATCGGCGTCGATCAGGAAGCCGATGGAATTGGCCTGCAGGCCGTGGCCCGTCAGCGGCTCCATGCTCTTGTTGTCCAGGCTCTCGGGGCGGCCCGAGATGCCCAGCATGGTCGGCACGCTGGGGCCGTAGATGTCGGCGTCCAGCAGGCCGACCTTGGCGCCTTCGGCCGCCAGGGCCAGGGCCAGGTTCACCGCCGTGGTGCTCTTGCCCACGCCGCCCTTGCCGGAGGCGACCGCAATAATGTTGCGCACGTTGGGCAGGGGCTTCAGCCCCTTCTGCACCGCGTGGGCGGCCACCTTCCAGGTCACGGAGACCTGCGCGCCGGGCACCCCGGCGTCCGCGAGCGCCGCTTCGGCGATCTGGCGCACCTGATCCTTGACGGCGTCGGCGGGATAGCCCAGTTCCAGCGCCACCGCGACGCGGCCGCCGCCCAACTGGATGTCACGATCTTTTACAGAAACACCCAAATCCAGGCCGGTATTCGGGTCTTGCGCGGCGCGCAGCGCGGCGCGGATGTTTTCTATCGTTATACTCATATCACTGTGGTTCCGTAGGCAGCGCGGCTTCTGCGGGCCGCCATCCCCTAAAGGATAGCGGATACCGGGAACCTTTCGCTGCGTTTTGCATCCGATCTTCATGACCAACACACTTATCCGCTTCTTTCGTGCCGTCCTATTCGCCGCCCTGGCCTTGATCGGCATGGCGATGGCGCTGGTGTTCATGCTTTCCACGGCGATCGCCGTGGCGATCCTGTACGTGGTCGCCAAGGTGCGCGGCAGACCTTTCGGCGTCCGCGCCTATTGGAGCCAGCGCCAGGGCGCCCGCACCGGACCGTTCCAGTCCGCCGCCGCCCCCTTCGCCACGCAACCGCGCGGCGACGTGATCGACGTCGAAGCCCGCGAAATCCGCTGACGGCGGCTTTCCCGATGCCCGCGGCGCAAGCGGGCGTCGGCTTCATGCGTCCGCAAGGCGGCCTCGCCGCCCGATCCCGCCGCTTCCCCTCGCCCTGAATCCCGCCTGATCCGCCCGCCGCGACGGGCGGGCCGAGCCGTGGACGGGCCATTCCCGGCGCCCCCGCCAGGCAAGTCTTCGCCGTTGCCCTAAAATGGCCGGCCAACTCCTTTTCCCTCAACCTCTATCGACAACCATGTCTCGCACCCTTTTTGTCACCACTGCGCTGCCCTACGCCAACGGATCTTTCCACATCGGCCACATCATGGAGTACATCCAGGCCGATATCTGGGTTCGTTCGATGCGAATGGCGGGCCACACGGTGCACTTCGTGGGTGCGGATGACGCGCACGGCGCGCCCATCATGCTGAAGGCGGAAAAGGAAGGCATCACGCCGCAGGCGCTGGTGGCCCGCTACGCCGCGGAACGCCCGCAGTACCTGAACGGTTTCCACATCCGCTTCGACCACTGGCACTCCACCGATTCCGCCGAGAACGTCGCGCTGTCGCACGATATCTACCGCGCGCTGAAGGCCCAGGGCCTGATCGAGACCCGCTCCATCGAGCAGTTCTACGACCCGGTCAAGGGCATGTTCCTGGCCGACCGCTACATCAAGGGCGAATGCCCCAAGTGCCACGCCAAGGACCAGTACGGCGATTCCTGCGAGGTCTGCGGCGCGGTCTACGCGCCCACCGACCTGATCAACCCGTACTCGGCGCTGACCGGCGCCACGCCCGTGCTGAAGTCGTCGGACCACTTCTTCTTCAAGCTGTCCGATCCGCGCTGCGTGGAATTCCTGCAGCAATGGACCACCGGCTCGAACGCCGCCGGCACCAAGCACCTGCAGCCCGAAATGCTGGCCAAGACGCGCGAATGGCTGGGCGCGGACGATGGCGAAGCCAAGCTGGGCGACTGGGACATTTCCCGCGACGCCCCCTATTTCGGCATCGAGATCCCGGATGCGCCGGGCAAGTACTTCTACGTGTGGCTGGACGCGCCGGTGGGCTACCTGGCCTCGCTGAAGTCGTACTGCGCGCTCAAGGGCCTGGATTTCGACGCCCTGCTCGACCCCGCCGGCAGCACCGAACAGGTCCACTTCATCGGCAAGGACATCGTGTACTTCCACGCGCTGTTCTGGCCCGCGATGCTGAAGTTCGCCGGCCGCAAGACGCCGGACGCGGTGAACGTGCACGGTTTCATCACGGTCAGCGGCGAAAAGATGTCCAAGAGCCGCGGCACCGGCATTTCGCCGCTGCGCTACCTGGAACTCGGCATGAACGCCGAGTGGATGCGCTACTACATCGCAGCCAAGCTGAACGCGCGGGTCGAAGACATCGATTTCAATCCCGACGACTTCATCGCCCGGGTCAACAGCGACCTGGTCGGCAAGTACGTCAACATCGCCAGCCGCGCCGCCAGCTTCATCACCAAGCACTTCGACGGCGTGCTGGCCTACGCCGGCGACACCGCCGCGCTGGCCGCGGAATACGCCGAACAGGCGGAATCCATCCGCGCCGCGTTCGAGGCCCGCGAATACAACCGCGCCATCCGCGAGATCATGGCCTACGCCGACCGCATCAACCAGGCGTTCGACACCGCGCAGCCCTGGGTCCTGGCCAAGGGCATCGCCACGGCGGACGACGAACAAAAGACCAGGCTGCAGGACATCTGCTCGCGCTCGCTGGCGGGCTTCAAGGCCCTGTCGGTCATGCTGGCGCCGGTGCTGCCGGCCCTGGCCGAACGCGTGGCGCTGGAACTCTTCGGCGCGCAGGCTCCGTTCACCTGGGCCGACGCCTCGGCGCTGCCGCAGCGCGTGGCGCCGTTCAAGCACCTGATGCAGCGCGTCGAACCGCAGATGCTGGAAGACCTGTTCGAACCGCCCGCCGCCCCGGCGGTGGTGCCCGGCGGCGAACCGCTGACCGACACCATCTCCATCGACGACTTCGCCCGCGTCGACCTGCGCATCGCGCAGATCGTCAACTGCGAACACGTGGAAGGCTCGACCAAGCTGCTGCGCCTGACGCTGGACGTGGGCGAAGGCCGCCACCGCAACGTGTTCTCCGGCATCAAGTCGGCCTACCAGCCCGAAGACCTGATCGGCAAGCTGACCGTCATGGTGGCCAACCTGGCCCCGCGCAAGATGAAGTTCGGCGTATCCGAAGGCATGGTGCTGGCCGCCAGCCATGCGGACGAGTCGGTCGACGCGGGTATCTACGTGCTGGAACCGTTCCCCGGCGCCAAGCCGGGTATGCGGGTGCGGTAATCACTTCCGGGTGTCTGACACCCGGGGAGACGGTCTCAAGCCTGCGGGACTATCTCGTACGGGTGTCAGACACAGGGAGGTGTGGGGCTCGGCCGCCAGTGTCTGACACCCGTACGAGATGTCCTTCCGGGCTGGAGCAGGCCTTCCCGGGTGTCAGACACCCAAAGCGACAGACGGCTCCAACGCCGGATCCAGCGAAACCCGTTCATCGAACACGAAGCACTTGCCCTCGTAGCCCGGGCCGCCGGTTTCCTCGAAGTACTTGAGGATGCCGCCGTCGAGCTGGTAGACGTTCGGGATGCCGGCCTCGTTCATGTAGATGGCCGCCTTTTCGCAGCGGATGCCGCCGGTGCAGAAGCTGACCACGGTCTTGCCTTCGAGTTCGGCGCGGTGCGCCTGCACCGCGGCGGGAAACTGCGTGAAGCGCTCGATGCGCCAGTCGATCGCGTTCGTGAAGGTGCCTTCATCCACTTCGAAGGCGTTGCGGGTGTCCAGCATGACCACCGGGCGCCCCGCGTCGTCCACGCCCTGTTCCAGCCAGCGTGCCAGCGTATGCGCGTCCACGCCGGGCGCCCGCCCCGCCTCGGGGCGGATGGCCGGGTGGTCCATGCGGATGATCTCGCGCTTGACCTTCACCAGCAGCTTGCGGAACGGCACGGCGCCGCTGCGGCTGAACTTCACTTCGAGGTCCGCGAAGCGCGCATCGGCGCGCAGGGCCCCCAGAAAACCGTCGATGCCCTCCGCCGACCCCGCCAGGAACAAGTTGATGCCCTCTTCGGCCAGCAGGATCGTGCCCTTGAGCGCGGCCTGGGCCGCCTCGTCCAGCAGCCGCAGGCGCAGCTCCGGCAGGCAATCCAGGGAAACGAATTTGTAGGCGGCGATATTGACGACGGAAGTCATGGAAAAGCGGCGGAAGACGGACGGCGAAACCCGTAATAGTAATCGCTGGCCGGCCGCCGCCCCCGTCCCGGCTTGACCGCGCTCAACGGGGGACGATTTCCTGTTCGACCACGGCGTCCAGCACCCAGCGCACGGACGAGGCGTCGGCGGGCGGATTCGGGTCCTGCACCTCGACGACGCGCAGCCGGTAGCGGATGCCCGGCTGGAAATGGAAACCGGTTATTTCCCCGTGCCAGAACTGCCAGGGCTGCGAGGCGCTGTCCCTCACCTGATAACACATGGCGCGGCCCGCGCCCGCGCTGCACGGCACCCGTTCCGAGTTCACGTACACCAGCTTGGTCGGCCCCGGCTGGCCGCCGGCGATGGGATCGGTGCGGCGGCCGAAGTCCAGCGTGTCGCCCGAGGCCAGAATCCAGGTCATGCGCTGCGGGTTGTTGGTGCTGTCCACCGAACTGGCCGTGATGCGCGTCATGCCCGCCAGGAAATCCTGTTCCAGCGCCATGCTGTCGGGCGCGCAGGCCATCATCGTCGACACGGGATGGTCGCGCACGATCAGCAGGCCGTTGGCGACCGTGTAGGACGCGCTGTACTGGTTGCACCCCGCGAAACCCGCGATGCGCGGCGCGCCCTGGTCATGGATGAAGCTGACCGTGAGGGGACGCGAATGCGTGGACGGATGCGGCACCGGGCGCAGCGCGCCGCCCGGTTTCGTCCAGCGCGCCAGGTCCCAACTAGTCTGGGCCAGGATGTCCGACGCCGAGGCGGGCTGGAAACGGGGATCCTGTCCGTCGGCGGCGCGCCTGGGCGGCGACGAGCAGGCGGCAAGGCCGACGGCCAGCAGGCAGGGCGCCAGCCAGCGCAGGGAAGCGGAAATGGGCATGGGAATCTCCCGAAAGCAGGCGAAAACGCGTATCGGCCGCCGCGCGCCTACGGCGTCGGGGGATCCTGGCGCCGCGCGAATTCCAGCACGTCGCCGCCGCGCAGGTTGAAGGTCAGGTGCCGCGGCGCGCCGCCGCTGTCCAGCGTGAACGTGTCGATCGCGGCCAGGCCGCGCAGGTAGTCGGCCTCCAGGCGCGCGCGTTCGGGCGGCACGCAGGCCATGCGCGTGGCGGCGGGCGCGTCGATGTAGAGCTTGCCGCCCTCGAGCTTGTACGTCCCCATGTAGCGGTTGCAGCCCGAAAATCCGTTGACGCGGTACTGCTTGCCCTGCGCCAGGAAGGTCAGGCGCACGGGCTCGCCGTTGTCGCCATGGGGAATGTCGCGCAGCGACCCGCCAGGCTGTGTCCAGCGCACCAGTTCCCAACTGGTCTGCGCCAGCGAATCCGCGCTGCTGGCGGCATTGGCCGCGGCCGCGCCTTGCGGCCGCGCGCCGCCGGTCGAGCCTGCGCACCCCGCCAGTGCCGCGGCCAGAAGGCCCAGGCAAAGCAGCCGGCAAGGCGTGGACGTCAGGATAGGCATGAACGGGGCTCCAGAGAATTACATACCCCAACTGTAACCGCCCTTGGGGCATGGCGACTGTGTTCTCCGCCCAACAGCCGTATCCAAAAGCAGCACAGCGGCCATGCCGCCCACTCCGAAGGCATGGCCTGCTGCATCGTAAGCCGCATGGCGGCGGCGGAGGGCGGCGCGCAGAATCGATACGGGTCCACCTCCGGCCGGACCTGGCAGCTCCAGGAAATGGGGAGTCGGCCGCAAGTACCGCAGGCGCAGGTGTCAGGCTCCCCGCAGGACCAAAAAAAACTATTCCTGGAGACATGGCGATGGGCTTCTTGAGAACCTTGTTGGCACTATCGGTGGTGCTGGATCACCTGGGCGGCGGCAATGCGGACCACCTGGTCGGCGGCAGGCTGGCGGTGCAACTGTTCTATGTCATTTCGGGCTTCCTGATTTCCTATGTGCTGACGGCCACCGACCACTACCAGGGCGCGGTGGGCAAGTTCTACGCGAACCGCTTCCTGCGCCTGTTCCCGATCTACCTGGCGGTGGCCGCCATGACGCTCCTCGCCCACGCGGTGAGCGGCGGCGCATTCTTCCGCTTCTACGAAGCGCTGCCCTTCAGCGCCGAACTCTTCCTGATCCTTTCCAATATTTTCATCATGGGCCAGGACTGGCTGATGTTCTTCGGCATCGAACACGCTTCGCTGGCATTCACCGGCAGCTTCGCCCACAGCGAGGTGCCGCTGTACCACGGCCTGCTGGTGCCCCAGGCCTGGACCCTGGGCGTCGAAATGAGTTTCTACCTGGTGGCGCCTTTCGTGCTGGGATCGCCGCGCCGGCTGCTGGCCCTGCTGGCGGCGTCGCTCGCCCTGCGCGGAGTGCTGATCGCGACCGGCATCGGTCTGAGCGATCCCTGGACCTATCGCTTCTTTCCGACGGAACTGGCGCTGTTCCTGATCGGCTCGCTGTCGCACCAGGTCCTGCTGCCGCGCTACAGGACATGGACCCAGAAGGCGAAGCGCCTGCCCGAACTGGGCACGGCGCTGCTGGTCGCGTACTGTATCGCGCACTTCTCGGTCGGCATCAACCCCACGGTGCGCGACGGCCTGGCGGTGCTGCTCTTCGCCGCGCTGCTGCCGCTGGCCTTCCTGTTCCAGTCCCGCCATCGGCTGGACAAGGCGATCGGGGAATTGAGCTACCCGATCTACATCTGCCACTCGCTGGTGATCATGTTCTTCAGTTGGCTGCTCGACGAGGTCAACGTGCACCAGCCCATGCTGTTCTCGGCCTTGGTCATCACGGGCTGTATCGGTTTCTCGGCGCTGCTCAACGGGCTGATCGCGGACCCGGTGGAGCGCCTGCGCAGCCGCCTGCGCACGGACGCCCGCGGCGCGGACGACGGCGCGCAGGCGCCGGCGGCCGGCGGCCGGCAGCGGCCTGCGGCGGCGGCCCAGCCGCTCGGGTCTATTCGCCGCGTGCCTTGATGTAGGCGGCCAGCACCTGCTCGATCTGCCGCTTTTCCTGCGAACTCAAACGGGCATAGGTGGCGTAGGAGACGGTTTCGAAGGGCCAGGCGGCCGGCACGGGAATCCCGCCCGCGCCGCAGGCGGAATCCGCGCTCAGCATCGGCCCCTCGCCGGTGCTGAGCCACATGGGATTGACGCACAGCGCGCGGGTCAGCTTGATGAGCGCGCCGCTGGACGGTTGCCGGCGCTGCCCGCTCTCGTAATTGCCGATAGCGCTTTGGGACAGGTTGCTCGCGACCGCCAAGTCCTTTTGAGTCCATCCCTGAAGCATTCTTGCGTTGCGCAGACGATGGCTAAACGTGTCCAATCGATCAACCTGAGACATTATTAATATGGATTTATGTTTTTTATTAAAGCATCCCGATACTGACGCCAAATAAACGGATTGCGCACCAATTCCCGGGCTAATCCGCAAATCGCGCTATCGGGCCGCCGCGCGCCGTTGCCGGCCGCGCGGATGCCGGGGCGCGCCCCTGATGCGCCCCATAAAATCCATATCTATCATTGACTTGGAAGATTCCAGCTACGTCAAAGCGCAGCCGTGGCCGCATGCGCCGGCCGGCGCGGGAAATGAAAACCGGCGCAAGTTTAGGGCTTTCTTGTATCTGAAATAGAAAATAATGTATCGGCGATACTTAATACGTTGTCGTCCCCAATTTCAAAACAAACACTATTTCAAGCATTTCCCCTCCATTTGATCTTGCACGTAAGTTACCATCGGAAACTAGAGAAACGTATCTTCACAAAAAAACACGCCCGTGTTTAAATGAAACACGGACGTGACTTCCCTGCGGCATCGACGCGCGGATCCGCCGAAAGCCGGCCGCAATGACCTGGACCTGGGCACCAGGCCGGCCGCGCGCCCCTTCGACCAACCCCGCCGGACGGCTGCGTCCTGGAAGCACCCATGAACAACACGCTGGATGTCATTTTTCTTGGCTACGACGACGCCAGACATGCCAGACTCGCCGAGGCCCTGTCTCATCTGGGCTTCAACGTCCGCCGTTGCAATGACCTGGCCAAGGTCTACGAGCGGTATTTCCGCCGCCCCTGCCCCCTGATCGTGCTGGAAGCGCCGCTGCCGGACATCCACAATGCCGCGGTGCGGCTGCGCGCGGCGGACCGCGGCCTGGGCATCGTCGCCATCTCCCCGTTTCCCGATGCCGAAAGCCGCATCCGCACCCTGCTCTGCGGGGCCGACGCCTGTCTGCCCCCGGACGTCACGGGGCTGGAACTGGCCGCGGCGCTGCAGGCCCTGGTGCGCCGGGCCGCCATCCAGGAAAGCGCGGACGTCTTTCCCGAGGCGCATGCGCCCATGGAGGCCGCCCAGGAAACCTGGCGCCTGGCAAACAAGGGATGGACGCTGGTCAGCCCGGACGGCCGCACGCTCGGCCTGACCACGGGCGAACGCGACTTCCTGTCGCGGCTGGTGGATTCTCCCGACCGCAAGGTCAGCCGCGACGCATTCCACGCCGACGGGGCCGACGAAACGGACAGCGGCATCACGCGGCGCCGCTTCGTGGACGTGATGATCAGCCGCCTGCGCCGCAAGGCGGCCGCCCACCACATGGCCTTGCCGATCCGCGCCGTGCACGGCTGGGGCTATATGTTCGCCGCGGACATCGCGTTCGACCTGGAGTTTCGGGCGGTGGGGGAAGAAAGCCGGATGGAAGCGCTGGACGACTGGCGCCGGGAGATGGCGGACGCGTCTTCGTGACGGGGCCGGTCCGGCGGCGCGCCGCGGCCGGACGAAAAAAACGCGGCGCTGCCCCGAAAGGTAAGACGCCGCGCTAAAACAACACGTGAACCTGGAGTCATCAGCCGGCACTGATGCCTTCTACCTGGCCCACGCGATTCCAACATTCGTGCCTCATACTGCTCACGCACGGCCAAGCCGTGAACCCGTGCGGGGTCTCTAGTCCCTGCACAGACTGCAGCGTGATCAACGCCAGACGATGAACCCGCCCCGACAGACCGGCGAGCGCACCGCCCTTATCAGCGGCGATCCTTGCGGATAGCCGCGTGATGCAGGAAGTTTAGGACCTCGGGCAGCTTTCCAGTAATTCTTTGTTGATAGTCTTCTATACATATCCGGTATGGGACACCCTGGGTATGCGCACATCTTAAAATGCCGCCAAAGGACCCGCTCCCATGCCGATCATGCCCGTTCCCTTCATGCGCCGCGTCCGGAAACTGCTGGCGCTGTTTCCGCCCAACTGGTGCCTGGCCATCCTGGTGGCGCTGGACGGCTATGCCTTCATGCACCCGGTGCTGCGCGAAGTGCGCGCGCGGGAGTATTCGTTCTGGCTCGCCATCGACAACTGGCACGAGGTCATGCGGGTGGTCGGCCTGCTGGAGATCCCGCGCCTGGTGCTGGGAATGGGGCTGCAGGTCATCGCGCTGGGCCTGATCCTCAAGGCCCGCATCGCCTGGGCGTTTTCGCTGGTGCTGCTGATCGGCATCGGCACGTTCGCCATACTGGACGACCACGGCCGGGCCGGCCTGGGCATCTACACGCTGGTCCTCGTCATCGCGCTGATCGCCTACTGGCGGCGCTTCGACCGGGCCAGCGTCACCGCGGGCTCGCTGTTCGCCGTGGTGAGCATGCTGTCTCTGGTGATCTACGCGGTCTTCGGCACGCTCTACCTGGGCAGCGAATTCAACCCGCCGATCCGGGATGCCGGGACGGCCTTCTATTTCTCGATCGTATCCATGTCCACGGTGGGATACGGCGACATCACGCCCCACACGGGCACCGCGCGGCTGTTCACCGCGTCGATTATCATCCTGGGCATCACCATATTCGCCACCTCCATCAGCGCGATCGCCGGACCGGTGATCGGCGGCAATCTGAAACGGCTGGTCAAAGGCAAGTTTTCCACCGCCATGCGCAAGAACCACATCATCATCGCGGGCGCGACGCCCCTGGCGCTGAGCGTCTACGATGGCCTGCGCCGCCGCGGCGACGAGGTCACCGTCATCGTGCCCGCCGGCACGGCGCAGGAGTACCCGGCGGCCGCCGACCTGATCGAGGGCGACGCGTCCAGCGTGGAAGTGCTGCGCAACGCGGGCGTGGCCCGCGCGCGCTACGTGCTGGCGCTGCGCGACGACGACGCCGAGAACGCGTTCATCGTGCTGGCCGCGAAGGAAGCGACGGGCGACACCGGCGCCAAGACGGTGGCGCTGGTCAACACCAGCAAGCACCTCGAGAAAATCCGCCGCGTGCAGCCGGACCTGGTGTTCTCGGTGCAGTTGCTGGGCGCGGAATTGCTGGCGCGCGCCATCAGCGGCGAACCCATGGACAGCCAGACCATCACCGACCTGTTCTTCACCAAGGCCGCTCCGGGCGGCAAGGCGGCTTGAGCCCCTACCCCGCTTGGCCGGCGGCGCCCGCCTGCGCGTCCTCGGCGTACCAGCGCGCGAACTCGGCCGACGGCATGGGCCGCGCAAAGAAGTATCCCTGGATGAAGGCGACCCCGCGCGCCTTCAGGTAGTCGAACTGGCGCTGGGTCTCCACGCCCTCGGCCACCACCGCCAGCCCCAGGCGGCTGGACAGAGTGATGATCACGTCCAGCACCGGCGCCTCTTCGCCCGCCGATTCGATGGCCTGCACGAAACCCTTGTCGATTTTCAGGTAATCCACCGGAAACTCCTGCAAGTACGAAAGCGAGCAGTGCCCCGTGCCGAAGTCGTCGATGGCCACCCGCAAGCCCTTGGCGCGCAGGGCGTCGATATTGCGCCGGGCCTGCCCGTTGTCGGAGATCAGGCTGCGTTCCGTGATTTCGAGCACGATCAGCGGGCGGCGCGCCGCGACGCTCGCGACGAACGCCTGGATGTCGGGCACCAGCCCGGCGCTGGACAGGTGCTCGGGCGCGATGTTCACGCCGATGCGGAAGTCCGGCGGCGTGGCCCAGGTCCGCACGTCGCGCTCGATCAGCGTCAACAGGTGCCGGGTCAGCGCAACGATCATGCCTTCCGCCTCGGCCGCCGCGATGAAGATGTCCGGACGCACCGGGCCCACGCCGGGCCGCTCCCAGCGCATCAGCGCCTCGACGCCTTCGCACCGGCCCGTGGCCTGCCCGTACAACGGCTGGTAATGCACCTGGAACTCGTCGGCCCGCATGGCGCGGCGCAATTGCTCCTTGAACGACTGCCGGCTGGATTGCAGGCGATACGCGCCCAGCGCCAGGCCCGCCCCGATCAACAGCGCCGCCGGAAGATACGTCAACATGGACCGCGACCACGCCTGCACGAGCGCCTCGGGCGGCACCATCACGTCGATGGCGAGCGCCGCTCCGCCCGGCCCGCTGGCGGTTTCCCGGTACAGCGGCATGGCGGGCGCCGCCGAACGCCCCCAGGAGTCGCTGCGGATCGGCGCGCCCTTGCCCACGATGAGTTCGAGCTGCAGGTCGCCCATGGTGGCGACGGCATTCAGAAGATCCTGGACATAGCGGCCGTCCACCTCGACGATGCCGCTATACCCGTCCGGACGGGATTTGCCCACCAGGACGGCCGGGCGGTCGGGAGCCAGGGGCGTGCCGGTCACCGTGAGCGGCCAGACGTCCGGCGATATGCGGACGGGCCATCGGCTGAAATCGTCGACCGAGGCATCCACCCCGCCCAGCGCCGACGAGCAATAGACGCGGCCGTCGCGGGCCAGGACCAGGGACCGGAAATACGGATTGAGCGCGCCCCAGCGCTGCAGGTCGGGCAGCAGTTCGGCGCACGGCCCGGACGCCAGCCCCGCTACCCGCTCCACCATGTCCCAGGACTGGGAGAGAATGCTCTCGGCCTGGACGCGCACGATGCGCGCCGCCATTCCGGCTTCCTGCCGCTGGACGCTGTTCGCATGCAGCCAGGTCCATACCACGCAGACGAGGACGGGAAGCGCCAGGGCCAGCGCCACGGGAAGATAGCGCCAGGACGGCCCGCCGACCGTCATTCCCGAAGTAGGCGCATCGCCTCGTCGCATAGCTCGTCCATGGCTGCCGCAGGGCCCAGCCTGGATAGGACACTATGGCGTCCGCAACGTCAAGAAGCCTGGCCCGCGCCTGGAGGAACCGGCGCGGCGGGCGGGCGCAACAATTCGCAGATCAGCGCCACGTGCGCCTGGCGGCGCTCCGGAAGATCGATGCGTTCGCCCGGACCGAACAGCGCCGACATGACGAGCGTATGGACGATGGGCGACAGCAGCAGCCAGGGGTGGTCCCGCGCCACGCAATCGCCGCAAAGGCCGCGCGCCCGCGCGCGTTCCAGCAGCCGGGCCATGTCGGCCTGGTGCGCGTCCGCGGTGTCGCTGCGCCAGCGCGCCGCCAGGTGCGGCACCCGGCCGCTTTCGGCCAGCAGCAGGCGCAGGGTGCTGACCATGGCGGGGTTGCCCAGGCTGACGTAGAGATGATTGACGATGCGCTCGGCCAGATGGCGTGGCGTCGCGGCGCCGTCCACCACGGCGTCGACGTCCAGCCGCGATGGGCTCAGGTGCCGCGCCAGCAGGGCTTCGAAGACGGCCTCCTTGCTGTCGAAATGCGCGTATAGCCCCCCCTTGGACAGCCCCGCGCGCAGCGCGATGTCATCCATCCTGGCGCCGGCGTAGCCGGCCTGCGAGAATTCCTGCAGCGCGGCGTCGAGAATCTGCCCGACCCGCACGGCCTGCGGAAGACGACGGCGCTGCGTGTTCATCCTGCTGCTCCCTCCATGCATACAATGCATTAAAAACCGACCGGTCAGTCGCTAACTTGATCCAGGTCAAGGAATGCGCAGGCGCGGTTAGGCACAATACGGACATGACCTTGGTGTCGGGTGGTCCGTCCCGAAGGCGGCGCCACAAGCCTGCCTACCCGGGGCGGCCCCCGGCGCCCTCGCGCTGGAGAAACCTCGCATGACACGTCGCCCGTTTCCGGCCTCGATCGCCGCGCGTCTCGCGCCCGCCGCCCTGCTGGTGCTGCTGGCCGGCGGCTGCGTCTCGCTGGCGCCCGACTACCACCGCCCCGCCCTGCCCGTGCCCGCCACCTACGCGGCCGGCGATTCCGGCGCCGCGGCGGCCACGGCGGCGGCCGACATCGGCTGGCAAACCTACTTCCCCGACCCCGTGCTTCAAGGGCTGATCGCCACCGCCCTGGACAACAACCGCGACCTGCGCAACGCGCTGCTGCGCGTCGAAGAGGCGCGCGCGCTGTACGGCATCCAGCGCGCGGACCAGTTCCCCACCATCGGCGCGCAGGCCGACGGGTCCCGCTCCCGCGTGCCAGGCGACCTGAACCTCACCGGGCAACCGCAGGTGACCAGCCAATACCAGGTGGGACTTGGAATGGCCAGTTGGGAACTCGATTTCTGGGGCCGGGTGCGCAACCTGAAGGATGCCGCGCTGCAGAACTACCTGGCGTCCGACGCGGCCGCCCGGGCCGCCACGCTGAGTCTCGTCGCCGAAGTGGCGGACAGCTACCTCTCGCTGCGCGAACTGGACGAACGCCTGGCGCTGACCCGCGAAACCATCGCCTCGCGCGAAGAGTCGCTGCGCATCTTCCGCCGCCGCTACGAAGTGGGCGCCATCTCGAAGCTGGACCTCACCCAGGTCGAAACGCTGTGGCAGCAGGCCAAGGCGCTGGGCGCCGACCTGGAACAGGCCCGCGCCGAACAGGCCCATGCGCTGGAACTGCTGCTGGGCGCGCCGCTGGACCTGCCCGGGATGCCTCCCCGCCTGGACGACGGCACGGTCATGCTCGATCTGCCGCCCGGACTGCCGTCGGAGCTTCTGGTCAACCGCCCCGACATCGTCGCCGCCGAACACCGCCTGCGGGCCTCGAACGCCAATATCGGCGCGGCCCGCGCCGCCTTCCTGCCCAGCATCACCCTGACCGGCGCGTTCGGCACCGCCAGCGCCGAACTGGACGGCCTGTTCGCGGGCGGCAGCCGCGCCTGGAATTTCGCGCCCAGCATCAGCCTGCCGCTCTTCGACGCCGGCCGCCGCAGCGCTACCGTGGACCTGGCCGAAGCGCGGCGCGACCAGGCCGTGGCCAGTTACGAACAGACCATACAGACGGCGTTCAAGGACGTGTCCGACGCCCTGTCCGCCCGCCGCTGGCTGGCGGAGCAAGTGGACGTGCTGCGCGCCACCGTGGCGGCGCAAAGCGAACGCGCCCGCCTGGCGCAACTGCGCTATGACCACGGCGCGTCGCCGTACCTGGAAGTGCTGGACGCCCAGCGCGACCTGCTCGCGGCCCAGCAGAAGCTCGCGCAGACGCGCCGCGCCCTGCTGTCCAGCCGGGTCAGGCTGTACGCCGCGCTGGGCGGCGGCACGCAAGCCCCCGCCCCGGCCCAGGCCGCCGCGGTCCCGCAAGACGCCAGCCCCCGATAACTGAGAACCAAGGATCCTTCCGATGCGCCTGCCCACCCGAAAACTGGTCCCCGTCCTGGTTGTCCTGGCCGTCGCCGCTGCCGGTTATTACGGCTGGCGGATGCTTTCCGACAGCGGCCCGGGCGCCGGCTTCGTCAGCGGCAACGGCCGCATCGAAGCCACCGAGATCGACGTGGCGGCCAAGCTGGCGGGCCGCGTGCAGGAAGTGCTGGCCTCCGAAGGCGATTTCGTCACCGCGGGCCAGCCGCTGGCGCGCATGCAGATCGACACGCTGCAGGCCCAGCGCGAAGAGGCCCGCGCCCAGCACCAGCAGGCCGTCAACGCCGCGGCCAGCGCCCGCGCGCAGGTCGTCCAGCGCGAAAGCGACAAGCTGGCGGCCGAGGCCGTGGTGGTGCAGCGGGAAAGCGAACTGGACGCCGCCCGGCGCCGCCTCGCGCGCTCCGAGGCCCTGTCCAAGGAAGGCGCGTCCTCGATCCAGGAACTGGACGACGACCGCGCCCGCATGCGCAGCGCGCAGGCCGCCGTGCATGCCTCCCGCGCGCAGGTGAACGCGGCCCAGGCGGCCATCGACGCCGCGCGCGCCGCGCAGGTCGGCGCGGAATCCGCCGTCACGGCGGCGCAGGCCACCATCGCGCGCATCGAGGCCGACATCGCCGACAGCGAATTGCGCGCCCCGCGCGACGGCCGGGTGCAGTATCGGGTGGCGCAGCCGGGCGAAGTCCTGGGCGCCGGCGGCAAGGTGCTGAACATGGTGGACCTGGCCGACGTCTACATGACGTTCTTCCTGCCCGAGCAGGCGGCGGGCCGCGTGGCCATGGGCCAGGACGTGCGCATCATCCTGGACGCCGCGCCCCAGTACGTCATCCCCGCCAAGGTGTCCTTCGTGGCGAGCACCGCGCAGTTCACCCCCAAGACCGTGGAAACCGCCAGCGAACGGCAGAAGCTGATGTTCCGGGTCAAGGCCCAGATCAGCCCCGAACTGCTGCAGCGGCATCTTCAGCAGGTCAAGACCGGCCTGCCGGGCGTGGCCTGGCTCAAGCTGGACGCCGACGCCCAATGGCCCGCCAACCTTGAAGCCAAGGTGCCCTGATGGCGCCCGAGCAGACCGCCCCCGTCGTCACGCTGTCCGGCGTCAGCCTGCGCTACGGCAAGACGGTCGCGCTGGACGGCATCACGCTCGACATCCCCGCTGGCCGCATGGTGGGGCTGATCGGCCCCGACGGCGTGGGCAAGTCCAGCCTGCTGGCGCTGGCGGCCGGCGCCCGCAAGATACAGGAAGGCAAGGTCGAGGTGCTGGGCGGCGACATGGCCGGCAGCCGCCACCGCGATGCCGTGTGCCCGCGCATCGCCTACATGCCGCAGGGCCTGGGCAAGAACCTGTATCCCACCCTGTCGGTCGAAGAGAACCTGCAATTCTTCGGACGCCTGTTCGGCCACGACGAGGCCGAGCGCCGCCGCCGCATCGACAGCCTGACCCGCAGCACGGGCATGTCGGCCTTCCTGTCGCGGCCCGCCGGCAAGCTGTCCGGCGGCATGAAGCAGAAGCTGGGGCTGTGCTGCGCGCTGATCCACGACCCCGACCTGCTGATCCTGGACGAACCCACCACCGGCGTGGATCCGCTGGCGCGCGCGCAGTTCTGGGACCTGATCAACCAGATCCGCCGCGAACGCAGCGGCATGAGCGTCATCGTCGCCACGGCCTATATGGACGAAGCGCAGCGCTTCGACTGGCTGATCGCCATGGACGAAGGCCGGGTGCTGGCCACCGGCACGCCCGCCGAACTGGAACGGCGCACCGGCGCGGATTCCCTGGAGGCCGCCTTCATCGCGCTGCTGCCCGAGGCGAAGCGGCGCGGCCACAAACCCGTGGAAATCGTGCCGCTGGCGGTCGGCGACGACGCCGAGGTCGCCATCGAAGCGCGCGACCTCACCATGAAGTTCGGCGATTTCGTCGCGGTGGACCACGTCAATTTCCGCATCCGGAAAGGCGAAATATTCGGGTTCCTGGGCTCCAACGGCTGCGGCAAGTCCACCACCATGAAAATGCTGACGGGCCTCTTGCCCGCCAGCGAGGGGCAGGCCTGGCTGTTCGGCGCGGAAGTCGATCCCAGGAACATCGATACCCGCCGCCGGGTGGGCTATATGTCGCAGGCGTTTTCGCTGTACGGCGAACTGACGGTCAGGCAGAACCTGGTGCTGCACGCTCGCCTGTTCCACGTGCCCGAGGCCGATATCCCGGCCCGCGTGGACGAGATGGTGGCGCGCTTCGACCTGGGCGAGGTGCTGGACGCCCTGCCGGAGAACCTGCCGATGGGGGTGCGCCAGCGCCTGTCGCTGGCGGTGGCCATGGTGCACCGGCCCGAACTGCTGATCCTGGACGAACCCACCTCGGGCGTGGACCCCGTCGCGCGCGATGGATTCTGGCGCCTGCTCATCGCGCTGGCGCGGCAGGACCAGGTCACCATCTTCATCTCCACGCATTTCATGAACGAGGCGCAGCGCTGCGACCGCATGTCGCTGATGCACGCCGGCAAGGTGCTGGTCAGCGCCTCGCCCGACGAGATCACCCGGATGCGCGGCGCGAAGACGCTGGAAGAGGCCTTCATCGCCTATCTGATCGATGCCGGCGCGGGCACCCAGGCGGAAGCGGCCACGCCCGAAGACACCGCCGCGCCCGAATCCGCCCCCGAGCCCGAGCGCCGCGGATTCAGCCTGCAGCGCATGCTGAGCTATATGTGGCGCGAATCGCTGGAACTGCGCCGCGACCCCGTGCGCGCGACGCTGGCCCTGGCCGGGTCGCTCCTGCTGATGTTCGTGATGGGGTTCGGCATCAGCCTGGACGTGGAGGACCTGCGCTATGCGGTCATGGACCGCGACCAGACCGGGCTGAGCCAGAACTACAGCCTGAACCTGGCCGGCTCGCGCTACTTCATCGAACATCCGCCCATCTCGGATTACGCCGACATGGACGCGCGCATGCGCAGCGGCGAGCTGTCGCTGGCCATCGAGATTCCGCAAGGATTCGCCCGCGACGTGCAGCGCGGCGCCAGCGCGCAGATCGGCGTCTGGATCGACGGCGCGATGCCGCAGCGAGCCGAAACCATCCGCGGCTACGTCATGGGCATGCACCAGGGCTGGCTGATGCAGCAGGCGCGCGAGCGGCTGGGCGCCAGCGCCGCGCTGCCCGTGGACATCGAAACGCGCTTCCGCTACAACCCGGACGTGCGCAGCCTGCCCGCCATGGTGCCCGCCGTGATTCCCCTGCTGCTGCTGATGATGCCCGCGATGCTGACCGCGCTGGCGGTGGTGCGCGAAAAGGAACTGGGCTCCATCATCAACCTCTACGTCACCCCGGTGACGCGGCTGGAATTCCTGCTGGGCAAGCAGGCGCCCTACGTGGCGCTGGCCATGCTGAACTTCCTGTTGATGACCTTGCTGGCCGTGACGCTGTTCGGCGTCCCCATCACCGGGAGCTTTCCCACACTGTTGCTGGCCGCGCTGATCTACAACGTGGTCGCCACCGCCATCGGCCTGCTGGCTTCCACCTTCACCCGCAGCCAGATCGCGGCGCTGTTCTTCACCATGATCGGAACGCTGGTGCCCGCGGTGCAGTTCGCGGGGCTGCTCAACCCCGTCTCTTCGCTGGAAGGCGCCGGCCGGCTGATCGGCCAGGTCTACCCCGCCACGCACATGCTCACCATCAGCCGCGGCGTATTCAGCAAGGCCCTGGACTTCTCGAACCTGCAAAGCTCGTTCTGGCCCTTGCTGGCGGCGATTCCCATCGTCCTCGGCGCCTCGGCGCTCCTGCTGAAGAAACAGGAGACCTGACATGAGGCACCTGGCCAATATCTACCGCCTGGGCGTGAAGGAGCTGTGGAGCCTGGCGCGCGACCCGATGATGCTGATCCTGATCTTCGTGTCGTTCACGCTGATGATCTATACGGCGGCCACCGCGGTGCCCGAGACCCTGCACAACGCCCCCATCGCCGTGGTGGACGAAGACGTCTCGCCCCTGTCCGGGCGCATCGTCTCGGCCTTCTATCCTCCGCACTTCACGCCGCCGGATCTGATCACGTCGGCCGAGGCCGACGCCGGCATGGACGCGGGGCGCTACACCTTCTCGGTCGGCATCCCGCCCAATTTCCAGCGCGACGTGCTGGCGGGCAGGCCGGCGGAGATCCAGTTGAACGTGGACGCGACGCGGATGAGCCAGGCGTTCACCGGCAGCAGCTACATCCAGCAGATCATCACCGACGAGGTCAACGAATTCGTCAAGCGCTACCGAGCGCCCACCGAGCTGCCGGTCGAACTGGCCGTGCGCATGCGCTTCAACCCCAACCTGACGCAGGCCTGGTTCGGCGCGCTGATGGAGATCATCAACAACGTCACGATGCTGTCCATCATCCTGACGGGCGCCGCGCTGATCCGCGAACGCGAGCACGGCACGATCGAGCACCTGCTGGTGATGCCGGTGACGCCGACCGAGATCATGGTCGCCAAGGTCTGGTCGATGGGGCTGGTGGTCCTGGCGTCCGCCGGGCTATCGTTGACTTTCGTGGTGCGCGGCCTGCTGCAAGTCCCGATCGAAGGATCGGTGGCGCTGTTCCTGGCCGGCGCGGCGCTGCACCTGTTCGCGACGACGTCCATGGGCATTTTCATGGCCACCCTCGCGCGCAGCATGCCCCAGTTCGGCATGCTGCTGGTGCTTGTGCTGCTGCCGCTGCAGATGCTGTCGGGCGGCACCACCCCGCGTGAAAGCATGCCGCAGTTCGTGCAGGACATCATGCTGGCCGCCCCCACCACCCATTTCGTGGAACTCGGCCAGGCCATTCTCTACCGCGGCGCGGGCATCGGCGTCGTATGGCAGCCGTTCCTGGCGCTGGCGCTGATCGGCGCGGTCCTGTTCGCGTTCTCGCTGGCGCGCTTTCGCAAGACCCTCAGCCAGATGGCGTGAGGCCGTGTATTCGTTGCCCCTTACCAATCTTTTAAAAGGACGGATGATGAAGAAAACAACTGCCTCCACGCCCCTGGGCCTCGCCGGCGCCAACGCCGCCTATTGCCAGCGCATGGCCGAACTTGCGCAGGAAAGCCAGCAACGCTGGGCCGAGTTGGGCCGCCGCCTGGCCGACGAGAACGCCGCGCGGTACCTGTCCACGCTGGCGCCGCTGAAACAGTCCGGAAACTGGCAGGACATCGCCCCCGCGCTGGGCGAAGCCACCCGCAAGCAGTGGCAAAGCCAGCTCGAAGCCAGCCAGGCCATCACCCACGCGCTGCTGGAAGAACAGGCCGCGCTGGCCGCGGGCATCAGCGAAGCCATGACCGGCTGGCTGAAGCAGGCCGCCGCCGGCGGCGGCGGCCTGGATGCCACTCCCATGGCGCAGATCTGGACGACCCTGTCCAACCAGATGGCGTCCGCCTGCTCCGCGATGCGCGAGGCCAGCCAGTCCGGCACCCGCCGCGAGGGCTGAGCCCATGGGTCCGCCGCGGATCAAGCCCGCGGCGGACCCAGTTCCTCCAGCAGCGCAGAGCTGTTCCTCACCGCCCTGGCGGCGCCCCCTCGGCCGCTCCAGCCAAACCGCCGGAGCAGACGGCGCAGCCTGTCCTTCTGCGCTGCTTTTTTTGTAACGCGGCGGCGACCGCGCTAGCTGGAATGCTGCCGGCTTCCCTATGAAGCATGCGGAAAATGCGGATTCCCTCCCAAAACTGATCCGCTTTTTTATTCGCTCTCTGAATCTGTACTGATAACAGCGGAAGTCCTACCGTCATGGCGTAGGACAAACATCCGTCAGGAATACCGCCATGGATAGCGACGCGCTATTGCTAGCCCGAATACAGTTCGGCTTCACCATCTCGTTTCACATCATCTTCCCCGCCATC
This sequence comes from Achromobacter veterisilvae, assembly GCF_037619525.1. Lineage (NCBI taxonomy): Bacteria > Pseudomonadati > Pseudomonadota > Betaproteobacteria > Burkholderiales > Alcaligenaceae > Achromobacter > Achromobacter veterisilvae. Next base: position 57,575 of record NZ_CP148753.1, read on the forward strand.
ACCATCGGACTGGCCAGCTATCTCGCGGTGCTGGAAGGCCTGTGGCTGCGCACGCGGGACACCGTCTACCGCGATCTCTACCATTTCTGGACCAAGATCTTCGCCGTCAACTTCGGCATGGGCGTCGTGTCCGGCCTGGTGATGGCCTACCAGTTCGGCACCAACTGGAGCTTCTTCTCCGATTTCGCGGGCAGCGTGACCGGCCCCTTGCTGGCCTACGAAGTGTTGACCGCCTTTTTCCTGGAAGCCGGCTTCCTGGGCGTAATGCTGTTCGGCTGGTCGCGCGTGGGGCCCGGCCTGCATTTCTTCTCGACCGTGATGGTGGCGCTGGGCACGCTGGTGTCGGCCACCTGGATCCTGGCCTCCAATAGCTGGATGCAGACGCCCGCCGGCTACGAAATCCTGGACGGGCGCGTGGTGCCCACCGACTGGCTTGCCGTCATCTTCAACCCCTCGTTCCCCTACCGCCTGGCGCACATGGGCATCGCGGCCTTCCTGGCCACCGCCCTCATGGTGGGCGCGTCCGGGGCCTGGCACCTGCTGCGCGGCGACCGCAGCCCCGCCGTGAAGAAGATGTTCGCGATGGCGATGGGCATGCTGCTGCTGGTGGCGCCGCTGCAAGCCGTGGTGGGCGACTTCCATGGCCTGAACACGCTCAAGCACCAGCCTGCCAAGATCGCGGCCATCGAGGGCCATTGGGAAAACGAACCCGGCGCCGGCGTGCCGCTGACGCTGTTCGGCATCCCCGACATGGCGCGCGAGGAAACGCGCTACGCGCTGAACGTGCCGCGCCTGGGCAGCCTGATCCTCACGCATAGCTGGGACGGCCAGTTCCCCGGCCTCAAGTCGTATCCGCCCGAAGACCGGCCCAACGCGGCGGCCGTGTTCTGGTCGTTCCGCGTCATGGCCGGGCTGGGCATGCTGATGATCGCGCTGGCCGCCTGGGCGCTGTGGGCGCGCTGGCGCGGCCGCCTGTTCGAGTCGCGCCGGCTGCACCGCTACGCGCTATGGATGGGGCCGTCCGGGCTGATCGCCATCCTGGCCGGCTGGTACGTCACGGAGATCGGCCGCCAGCCCTGGGTGGTGTACGGTGTGATGCGCACCGCCGACGCGGCCACGCCGCACGGGCTGGGCGAACTGACCTTGACCCTGGCGCTGTTCGTGGCGGTGTACCTGCTGGTGTTCGGCGCCGGCGTGTCGTACATGCTGCGGCTGATCCGCATGGGCCCGAGCCCCGCCCCCGGCCACTCGCCGCTGTCGGGCGGCCCCGGAGAACCGCGCCAGCCGTCCCGGCCGCTGTCGGCCGCCTCCACCCTGGCGGGCCTCGAGCCCGCGCAACGCAAGCATTCGGGAGTCTGACGCCATGGGCATCGACCTTGCACTGGCATGGGCCGTCATCATCCTCTTCGGCGTGATGATGTACGTAATCATGGATGGCTTCGATCTGGGCATCGGCATCCTCTTCCCGCTGATCTCCGACCCCGACGAGCGCGACGTCATGGTCAACACGATAGCCCCCGTGTGGGACGGCAACGAGACCTGGCTGGTGCTGGGCGGGGCCGGCCTGATGGCGGCGTTTCCGCTGGCCTACTCGGTGATCCTGAGCGCGCTGCACCTGCCGCTCGTCTTCATGCTGCTGGGCCTGATCTTCCGCGGCGTGGCCTTCGAATTCCGCTTCAAGGCGGACGAGCGCCACCGGCCCCTGTGGGACCGCGCCTTCGTGCTGGGCTCCGTGTGCGCCACCTTCTTCCAGGGCGTCACGCTGGGCGCGTACATCGAAGGCATCCCGGTCGTGGACCGCGCCTACCACGGCGGCCCCTGGGACTGGGTCAGCCCCTTCGCCCTGTTTACCGGCGCCGGGCTGGTGGCGGCCTACGCCCTGCTGGGCTGCACCTGGCTCATCATGAAGACCGAAGGACGCCTGCACCGCCACATGTGCGCCATCGCCCGCCCGCTCACGCTGGCGCTGCTGGCGGTGATCGCGGCGCTCAGCATCTGGACCCCGCTTGCGCAGCCGCAGATCGCGCAGCGCTGGTTCAGCCTGCCGAACATGTTCTGGTTCCTGCCCGTTCCCCTGCTGGTGGCGGCCGCCGGATTCGAGCTGGTCCGGCGCGTGCGGGGCATGCCCGGCGCCGGCCCCTTCGTGCTGTCGCTGGCGCTGGTGTTCCTGGGCTACAGCGGCCTGGGAATCAGCATCTGGCCCGCCATCATTCCGCCCGACGTGTCCATCTGGACGGCGTCCGCGCCGCCGCAAAGCCAGGGCTTCGCGCTGGTGGGCGCGCTGGCGATCATTCCGGTCATTCTCATGTACACCGCATGGTCTTACTACGTGTTCCGTGGCAAGGTACGCACCGGAGAGGAGTTTCACTGATGGACGGCCCGCATTCCCCGCTGCCCTCGTGGCGCGGCCGCCTGCTCTGGCTGGCGATAATCTGGGCATGCAGCGTCGCGGCGCTGGGCGCGGCCGCCTATGCGCTGCGCCTGGTCATGAAAACCATCGGCATGTCGACCTGAACCCGCCCACGCGTACGGACCCGCCATGAAGCGCTATGAACGGCTGACAGAAGAAATCACCGCCTCGATCCGGTCGGGACTGCTGCGGGCGGGCGACCGCCTGCCTTCGGTACGGCAGACCAGCGCCAGCCGCGGCGTAAGCCCGTCGACGGTGTTCAAGGCCTATTACCTGCTGGAGGCCCGCGGGCTGATCCGCGCCCGCGACCGTTCCGGCTACTACGTGCTGCGCGCGCCGCAAGCCGAGCTGCCCGAACCGGACGGCCTGTCCAGCGCCAGCGCCGGCCGCCATCCGGTGGACGTCAGCGACAATGTGCTGCAGGTGCTCAACGCCACCTTGCGGCGCGACATGCTGCCGTTCGGCTCCGCGTTCCCCAGTCCCTCGCTGCTGCCCTACGGCCGGCTGGCGAAGTTCATGGCGGCCACGGTCCAGCGCCTGGACCCCTGGGGCTCCATCGACGACCTGAGCCCGGGCGACGCCGCGCTGCGCCGGGCCATCGCGCTGCGCTACCTGGCCGACGGCCTGTCCGTGCCGGTCGACGACATCATCATCACCAACGGCGCGCTGGACGCGCTGAACCTCAGCCTGGCGGCCGTGACCCAGCCCGGCGACGCGGTGATCGTGGAATCCCCCACTTTCTACGCCGCGCTGCAATCGCTGGAGCGCAACCACCTGCACGCCATCGAAGTGGCCACGCACCCGCGCGAAGGCATCGACCTGCAGGCGCTGGAGGAAGCCATCCTGCGGCATCGGCCGCGCGCTTGCTGGCTCATGACCACCTTCCAGAATCCCCTGGGCAGCCTGATGCCGGACGACAAAAAGGAAGCGCTCGTGCGCCTCCTGGCGCGGCACGGCGTGGCGCTGATCGAGGACGACGTCTACGGCGAACTGTATTTCGGCGAGAACCGGCCGCGGCCCGCCAAGGCCTTCGACCGCGACGGCATCGTGATGCACTGTTCGTCGTTCTCCAAGACCCTGGCGCCGGGCTATCGCGTGGGCTGGGTGGCCGCGGGCCGCTACACGCGCCAGATCATGCGCAACAAGCTCACCACCAGCCTGGCCACCGCCGCGCCCACGCAGGCCGCCATCGCCGCCTACCTGGAGAAAGGCGGCTTCGACCGCCACCTGCGGCAATTCCGCCAGGCGCTGGCCTTGCAGCAAGGCGAACTGCTGCAGGCCGTCGCCCGCTACTTTCCGAAGGGCACGCGGGCCACGCGGCCGGCGGGCGGCTATTTCGTGTGGGTGGAACTGCCGGCGCACATCGACACCCTGAAAGTGCACCGCGCCGCGCTGGGGCACGGCATCAGCATCGCGCCAGGTCCGCTCTTCTCGTCCTCGGGCGCGTTCGGCAACTTCCTGCGGCTGAACGGCGGACATCCCTGGAACCCGGAAATGGAACAAGGCATGGCGACGCTGGGCAAGCTGCTGGCCTAGCCATTCGTTGTCTTGGTCGGCGGTTCACGCTATAAATGAGTGTTATTCTTATTAATACCTCATCGCCGCGCTGCCATCCATGGATTCCCCCGCGTACAAGAACGTCCACCAGCTTTACGCGGAACACCACGACTGGCTGCTGGGCTGGCTGAACCGGCGCGTCAACAACCGCGCCGACGCCGCCGACCTGACGCAGGACACGTTCTGCCGCGTCCTCACCTCCCCCAGCGCCGCCCCCATCTCCGAGCCGCGGGCGTACCTGTTGACGCTGGCGCGCCGGCTCACCATCGACCTGTGGCGCGCGCGCGACGTCGAGGCGCGCTATCTGCAAGCGCTGTCGCTGGAGCAGGAGCCGGTCGCCGCGTCGCCTGAAACGCTGATCATGCTGAAGCAGGCGGTCATGGAGATCGACAGCCTGCTGGACGGCTTGCCCGTGCCGGTCAAGCACGCCTTTCTGCTGAACCGGCTGGACGGCATGACCCATCCAGCCATTGCGCAAAACCTCGGCCTGTCGCTGGCGACCGTGGAACGGCACATCAAGCGCGCCTTTCTGCACTGCATCGCATCGCGCCGCGCGGCGGACGCCGCATGAGCGCCGCCAGCGACGCGCTGACGGAACGCGCGGTCGACTGGATCGTGCTGCTGACGTCCGGCCAAGCCTCCGACCAGGACCGCCAGCGCTTTGAGCACTGGCTGGCCAGCCATCCTGACCACGCGCTCGCCTGGGCCGAGGTCGACGGCCTGATGCAACAGCCGCTATCGCGCCTGCGCAGCGCTGCCGGTGCCGCACCAGGCGCGGCGCACGCCGCCCGCGCCGCCCTGTTGCGAAGCAGCAAACTCGACCGCCGCCGCCTGCTGAAGCTGGCCATGGCGATGTCCGGCGTCACCATCGGCGGACTGATCGCCGACCGCTACATCCCGCTTGCCGGACTGTCCGCGACCTACTCCACCCGCACGGGCGAACGCCAGACCTATGCGCTGGAAGACGGCTCCATGCTGACCTTGAACGCGCGCTCGGCCGCCGACGTGCGCTATGACGGCGCCCGCCGCACCGTCGTGCTGCGCCAGGGCGGACTGTATGCCGAGGCCCGGCCCGACAGCCGGCCTTTCGTGGTGCGCACCCGATACGGCGCCGTCGTCGGCGGCGAATCGCATCTGGCCGTGGACCAGTTCGACACCTACGCCGTGGCCAGCGCCATCGAGGGCGCCCTGACCCTGCAACCGCAACGCGGCCGGCCGCTGGCCCTGCCGCAAGCCGGCACGGCCGCGTTCGATTTCGACCGCGCATGGCAACGGGACGACACCGCCCATGCCAGTTGGCGCGACGGCATCCTCAACGTGCGCGACGCCCGGCTGGCCGAAGTGGTGGAGCAACTGCGCGCCTACCAGCCCGGCGTGATCCGCGTATCGCCGCAAGCCGGCGCGCTGCGCGTGTTCGGCGTATTCCCGTTGGACGATCCTGCCCGAGCCTTGCTGGCCCTGGGCGAAACGCTGCCGATCCAGGTCAGGCGCTATGGCCCCTGGCTGACGCTGGTGGATGCGGCATAAGGACGCGGCAAAAAAAATGCGCGGGCGATGAGGGGATTCAAGGACGGTCGCCGTCATGACTAATGACGCAACCGAAATCCCTTTTTGCCGGACCCCTTGAATCATGACTTTCCTCTTGAACCGTGGCGCGGCGCTCGTCGCCGGCGCCCTCGGCGCCTGCGCGCTGACGCAGCCCGCGATCGCACAGGATGCAGCCGCAGTCCCCGCCCAGCAGGCCGCCCAGTCCTACGACCTGCCCGCCGCGCCTTTGGCCGACACCCTGAGCCGGATCTCGCGGCACAGCGGCCGCACCATCTCGGCCAGCGCGGAACTCGTGTCGGGCAAGCAAGCCGCGCCGGTACGCGGCGCGCTCAGCGCCGAAGCCGCGGCGCGGCAGGCCCTGACGGGCACGGGACTGGAGCTGGTCGTAACGCCCGGCGGCGTGCTCAGCGTGCGGCCGCAGCCCGCCGCCGGCGCGGTGACCTCGCTGGAACCCGTGCTGGTGACGGCCAGCAACGCCATTCCCCCCAGCGAAGGCACCGGTTCCTATACCGTGCCGGAATCCAGCTCGGCCACGCGCATGCGCCTGTCGCTGCGGGAAACGCCCCAGTCGGTCAGCGTCATCACCCGGCAGCAGATGGACGACCAGGGCATCACCACCGTCGCCGGCGCGCTGGAGCAGACACCGGGGATCGCAGTCTCGCGCGCCAACTCGGAAGGCTACAGTTTCTATTCGCGCGGGTTCCAACTGCAGAATTTCCAGTTCGACGGCCTGCCCAGCCTGTCGAGCGACGGCGGCAACGTGCGCGACAACTACAGCATCACCAGTTCGGTCATCTATGACCGGGTGGAAATCCTGAAAGGCGCGACGGGCCTGGTCAATGGGGCCGGATACCCCTCGGGCGTCATCAACCTGATCCGCAAGCGCCCCACCCGCGAATTCCAGGGCAGCATCACCGCCGGGGCGGGCTCGTGGGACCAGTATCGCGGCGAACTCGATCTGGGCGGCTCGCTGGCCGAGAACGGCAGAATACGCGGAAGAATGGTGGCGGCGGTCAACGACGCCAACAGCTTCATCGACTACACCAAAACGCGCGAAGACGTGCTCTATGGAATTGTCGAGGCCGACATCACCGCCCGCACAACGGCATCGTTCGGCATCGAATACCAGAAGAACAAAAACCACGCCTCGTCCAACATCCATCTACCGGCGTTCTACACCGACGGCACGCAAGCCAGCTTCCCGCGTTCGACCAATCCCGCCGATAAATGGACCTGGCGCACGCAGGAAACCACGCGCTATTTCGCGGACGTCACGCACGACTTCGGCAATGACTGGCGATTGAAACTGGCGGCCGGCCACCGCGGCTATCTGTCGCGCGAACTCATCGCGGGCATGGGCAGCTCATTCATCGACGTGGGCACGCACGGCATCAGCCACAGCCTGGGCCAGGCCAGCCTGTTCGACACGGATTCGCGCGAGAACAGCATCGACGTGCAGGTGTCGGGCATGTTCTCGCTGCTGGGCCGCAAGCACGATCTGGTCTTCGGCTACAACGCCGCCCGCACACATTCGACCTCGTCACGGGATGATGGCCTGACCGACCTGCGGATACCCGACGCCTTCAACTGGGACAACAATGCGTTCAAGCCCTCGGTCTACACGCATGTGCTGGATTTCGACGTCGAGGTGTCCCAGAAAATCCTGTATGGCGCCACGGTGTTGCGCCCCACCGACCGCTTCGCGGTCATTCTGGGCGGCCGGCTCACCGATTACGGCTGGACGCAGAAATCCGTCTTCAGCGGCGGATCGCGCGCCAGCTACGACACCGACGTGGACAACAAATTCATTCCCTATGCGGGCGTCACGTTTGACGTGGACGCCAACCATACGGTCTACGCCAGCTATACCGACGTATTCAAGCCCCAGGCCTTCAATTTCGACGCCAGCAACCGCCAACTGGATCCGCTGACGGGTAAAAGCTACGAGATCGGCGGCAAGGGCGAATACCTGGACGGCAAGCTGAACACCAGCATCGCTTTTTTCCAGCTCAAGCAGAACAATGTGGCCGAGCTGGATCCCAGCGGGGCAACACTGCCCAACGGCAGCGTGGCTTACGTGGCGGTGCCCGGCGTGACCACGCGGGGGATCGAACTGGAGATTTCGGGCGAACTGCTGCCCAATTGGCAGCTCCACGCCGGCTATACCTACAGCCGGTCGCGAAACCGCGCCGACGAACGGGTCAGCACCACCCAGCCCGAGCAGATGTTCAAACTGGCCACCACGTACCGCCTGCCCGGCGATTGGCATCGCTTGACGGTGGGCGGAAATATGCTCTGGCAAAGCGGCACCTACTTCGCGCAAAGCGTCAACGGCGCAAACCGCCGGTTCAGCCAGGACGGCTACGGCGTGCTGGGCCTGATGGCCGCCTATGACTTCAACAAGGACCTGCGGCTGACTGTGAACCTGAACAACGTGCTGGACAAGACCTACTACGCCGGCATGGGCAATTACAACTCCGTCTACTATGGGGCGCCGCGCAATGTGCTGGCGCAGTTGCGGTACAAGTTCTAGCAGGCGGCGGCCGGTATCGCGCCCCGGTCAGCGGCGCTGCCTGGCCGCGTCCGCCTCGCGGCGCAGCGAAGCGGCGTCGCCCCGCAAGGGCAGCACCAGCCTGCCCTGCCGGTCGATGGCGCCCCAGTCGCCGCCCACCACCATGGTGTGTTCGCCATCGGCGGTAGGTTGCATCCCGCATCGGGAACAGACCACGGCGATACCGTCGATAAAGGGTTCCGCCCACTGGTAGGGCGTCGCGAGCGCCACGTTGAGCTGCTTGTCGTAGTAGGCCATCGTGCCGTCGGCCAGCCTGCCCCGGGCCAGGCCGGCCTCGAATTCGTCCGGGCCGTTGTCATAGGTGAGCACGGACGCGGACGCGCCGTCGGCGCGCACCCAATGCCAGCCGCCGTCTGTCGCCACGGCAGACAGGCCGTCCTCGTAGAACGCCATTTTGCGCAGCACATCGGGATTGAACGCCAGCCCGCCGGCCTCGCGCCTGGCGCAATGCGGCGCGCGCTCCAGCATCCCGCCCGCGCCTTTCTGGTTGTAGAAGCAAGGCAGATCGAAACCCGCCGGGCCGGTCACGGCAAGCAACAGCGCGGAGAAAAGTGTCGTCAGCGGCATGAGGACGATCCTAGCATGCGCTATTCGCGGTCCCGCCTGGCAAATGGCAAGCAGCCCCGCCGGGCCGCTTTTTTTTCCTCAGTTCGCGGTGGCGCCCGAGTCCTTGACGGCCTTGGCCCAGGCCGCGATCTCGCTCTGGATGAAGGCGCCGAACGCGGCGGTGTTCAGGCTGGAGGCCTGCGCGCCCTCTTCCATCAGCCGCTGCTTGACGGCCGGCGCCGCCAGCGCGCCGCTCAGGGCCTCGTTCAACCTGGCCACGACGGCCTCCGGCGTGCCCGCGGGCGCGACGATGCCGTGCCAAGACACCGCCTGGAAGCCCGGCAGGCCCGATTCCGCCATGGTGGGGATCTCGGGCATCGCGGGCGAGCGCTGCGGCGACGTCACCGCCAGCGCGCGCAGCGTGCCGGCCTTCACGTGCGGCAGCACGCCGGGAATCGTGGTGAACATGAAGTCGATCTGGCCGCCGATGAGGTCCGTGATGGCGGGGCTGCCGCCCTTGTACGGCACATGCGTGAATTCCAGTTTGGCGGCGCTCTTGAACATCTCGCCGGCCAGGTGGCCGGGCGTGCCCGCGCCCGCCGAACCCATGTTGGTCCGGTCGCCCTGCGATCGGATGTACGCGACCAGTTCCTGCACGTTGGCCGCCTGCACCGGCTTGCCCACCACCAGCACGTTGGGAACCGTGGCCAGCAGCGTGACGGGGGTGAAGTCCTTCACCGCGTCGTACGAAATGCGCGAGTACAAGGACGGGTTGATGCCGTGCGTGCTGGCGGTGGCCAGCAGCAGCGTGTAGCCGTCGGGCGCGGAAGTGGCCACCTGCTTGGCCGCGATAGTGCCGTTGGCGCCGCCCTTGTTGTCGATCACGATGGTCTGCCCGAGCGTCTTGGCGGCCTCGGCCGCCACCGTGCGCGCCAGGATGTCCGACGTGCCGCCGGCCGAGTGCGGCACGACCAGCGTAATGGGCTTCGCGGGAAAGGACTGCGCCTGGGCCGCCGGCAGCGCCGGCAGCAGACAGGCGGCCAGCGCGGCGCGCGCCAGCATGGGGGTACGGAACATTCAAGTCTCCTGGTTTGTTATCGGGCGCGGCGCCGCCTCGAGGCGGCGTCCGGCCGGTCAATCCGAGCCCAATTGCAGCTTGTTGGGCTGGCGTTTCTCTATCGACCACTTCAATAGCGCGGCGGACCGGTAGATGCCGTGGGCGAACTTTCCGTAGGGCAAGGTCAGGAACAGCGCCATGACCACGCCCAGGTGGATCGCCAGCAGCAGCGCCATCGCGCCGCCGTCGCGGCCGGCCAGCAGGGCCAGGCCCGTGGCACTGGTCAGGAACAGCAGCACGATGAAACCGCGGTCCATCGGCTTCTGCGCGGCGTCGCCCTGCAGCGGATGGCGCCTGAGGTTCAGCCACAGCAGGCCGGCCGGCCCGATCAGCAGCCCGATGCCACCCGCGGTGCCCAGCAGGACCGGCGCGCTCAGGAACGGATACGGCGCCTCCAGCCCCAGCAGGTAGTGGTACAGCGTCGCCACGCTGGTGGCCGCGAAACACAGCATGAAGCCGTAGAACGTGAAGTGGTGGAAGCGCCGGCGCCAGAGCGTGAACGCGTCGTCCGCGTTGTTGCAGCCCTTGCCGTGGCCGCCGTCCAGGTAGCGCAGGCGCAGGGCGTCGTGCGCGGCTTCGGCGACCGCCGCGCCGGACGCCGCCCCCGGGCTGACGTTGCGCCAGAAGCGCGTCACGCCGACGCCCAGGGCCAGCACGGCGAAACCGAACACCGCCCCGAACATCAGCGCCAGCGTGTTGTGCGGGAACACCGCGTAGAAATTGCCCGCCATCGGCGCATGGAACAGCCCGCCGGCCATCAGCACCGCCAGGACCAGGAACAGCGCCAGGCCCGCGGCCGTGGCCAGGGACAGGGCCAGGCCGTTGCGCTTGTACAGCGTGCCCAGGGCGGCCGGCCAGGCGTAGTCGGTGTAGGTCTGCACGCGGACGCGGGCCATGGCCTGCGGCACGTTCACCGCGAACTCGTGCGGCGGCGCGTACTGACAGGCGTGCAGACAGGCGCCGCAGTTGTGGCACAGGTTGGCCAGGTAGTTGATGTCGGCCTTGCCGAATTCCAGCCGGCGGGTCATGGCGGGAAACACCGCGCAGAATCCTTCGCAGTACCGGCAGGCATTGCAGATCTGCATGACGCGCGCGACTTCCGCTTCGCCGTCCGTCAGCGCGGCGGACTGCGGCTTGGCGTTCCTGCCGTGCCAGTGAATGGTCTGCTCGGCCATGGCCGGCGCCGATTCCGAAAACGACTGCGCCTCGCGGGCCAGGGCTTCAAGCTGCTTCATGGAGTGCTCCGGCGGAGTGCTGGCGGCGCGCGGCGGCGGCTGCGCGGGTTCCGGCGATGCGGCCGAAGGCCGTGCCGATGGACATGCCCACGCCGGCGGTGTAGCCCTTGCCCAGCACGTTGCCCGCCATCATTTCGCCGGCGACGAACAGGTTGTCGCTCGGCATATCGTTGAAACGGACCGCGGCGGTGTCGTCCACCTTCAGGCCCAGATAGGTGAACGTGATGCCGGGACGCAAGGCGTAGCCGTAGAAGGGCGCGGTGTCTATCGGGCGAGCCCAGTGCGTCTTGGCCGGCGTCACGCCTTCGGTGTGGCAGTCGTCCAGCGCGGTGTGGTCGAACGTGCCGACCCGACAGGACGCGTTGTAACCGCCGATGGTGCGTTCGAAGGCGGCGGGGTCCAGGCCCAGCTTCTGCGCCAGTTCGGGCAGCGTGTCGGCCTGCACGCCCGGGAACACCGGCGGCATGAACCGGCCGACCGCCTTGGCGTCGATGATGGAATAGGCGATCTGGCCCGGCTGCATGGCGGTCAGGCGCCCCCAGATGGCGTAGCGCTTGGGCCAGAAATCCTCGCCCTCGTCGTAGAAGCGCTCGGCGTCCCGGTTGACCACCACGCCCAGCGACACGCAGTCGATGCGCGTGCAGATGCCGCCGTCGTAGAGCGGAGCGCGGGCGTCGATGGCCACGCAATGGGACTGGGAGGGATCGCCGATGCCGTCCGCGCCGGCGTCCAGCATGAACTTCAGCAGGACGCCCATGTTGTACCGGGTGCCCCGGATCAGGAAATTGTCGGCCGGCCATTCGCCGCGCTCGTTCTGGCCCCAGGCCTCGCGCAGCCATTCGCGGTTGGATTCGAAGCCGCCAGCGGCCAGCACACAGGCCCGCGCCTCGATGCGTTCGCCGCCGATGCGCGCCGCCACGAAGCGGCTGCCGTCCAGTTCCAGCGAGTCGACCGGGGCGTTGTAGCGGACCCGCACGCCCAGGGCTTCGGCGCTGCGGTAGTAGGCGTTCACCAGCGCCTTGCCCCCACCCATGAAAAAGGCGTTGGTGCGGGCCACGTGCAGCGCGCCGGACAGCGGCGGCTGGAAGTTCACGCCATGGCGGCGCATCCAGTCGCGGCAGGTGGAGGATTCGCGGATGACCAGGCGCGCCAGGTGCTCGTTGGTCAGCCCGCCCGTCACCTTCAGCAGGTCCTGCCAGTATTCCTCTTCGGGGTAGGCGTCGACCAGCACGTCCTGCGGCGCATCGTGCATGCAGCGCAGATTGCGCGTGTGCTGCGAATTGCCGCCGCGCCATTCGCGCGGCGCCGCTTCCAGCAGCAGCACGCTGGCGCCCGCTTCGCGCGCCATCAGGGCCGCGCACAGCGCCGCGTTGCCCCCTCCTATCACCAAGACGTCGACCATGCCATTGTTCCCAATTCAAGGAACGGACTGTATCGGGCGGGGCGACGTCCCGATATCAGCCAGGCGTCAACAGGTCTTCATGAATCGTGAAGGGCCACGACCGCCCACTTGCCCTCGCGCACCAGCGTGCGCGAGACGTCGGCCAGCACCAGGCGGGCCGCCAGCGCGGCGGGCGACAGTTCGTCCTCGGACAGGCTGGCCAGCAGATTGGGACGGAACAGGTGCGCGTCGTCGATGCGCGCCATGTGCAACTGGCCGGGCGCGATGCGCGCCATGGCCGAACTGGGCTGGATGGTGGCGACCTGGCCCGATTGCACCACGTCCATCAGCACCGGCAGGCCGTCCACCTCCACCGCCACCACGGGCGTCCGGCCCGACTGCAGGAAAGCGTTGTTCACCAGCGCGCGCAGCCCGTGCCGCCCGCTGGGCAGCACCAGGGGCAGATGCGCGATGGCGTCGATCCGCGTCGTGTCTCCGGCCGGCAGGCCCGGCATGTCCGGGCGGGCCAGCAGGAACAAGGGCTCGTCCAGCAGCGCCATGACGCTCCAGCGGCGCGCGGATTCCGCCTGGAATACGATCGCCAGGTCCAGTTGGCGGCCGTTGAGCATGTCGCTCAGGTGGCCGGACAGCGCCTCCACCAGGTGCAGGCGGATGTCCGGATAGCGCTCGTTCATGGCGCGCACGAACGGCGCGCCCAGGATCGCGGCCGTGGTGGACGGCAGGCCCACGCTGACGTGCCCGGCCAGGCGCGCCTGCTGCGCGGCCTGGACGGCGTCGTCGGCGTGGCGCAGCGCCAACTGCGCCTGCCGGAAGAAAGCCAGGCCCGCGTCGGTCGGCACCACGCCGCTGGCGCTGCGCTGCAGGAGCCGCGTCGAAAGCTCGCCCTCCAGCCGGCTGATCTGCTGGCTGAGCGCGGACGTCACCATGCCGATGGACTGCGCCGCGCGCCCGATGCTGCCGGCCTCGACGACGCGGACGAAATAGCGGAGCTGGCGGAGTTCCATGAGGGGCCCTGGCTTTCCTGAAGGAATGACAAGGCCGATTGTAGAGGCTCAGTAGCGCGCGTCCTTCGGCTTCTTGCCCTGCGGCCAGTCCTTGTCCTTGCCGGCGAAGTCCGGGCGCGGCATGTGGGTGAAGTACTCGGCCACGTCCACCGCGTCCTGGTCCGACAGCACGCCGCCCTCGCCCCAACTGCCATGCGTATTCACGCCCATCGGCATGCTGTTGCGGATGAAGGCCGCGGCCTTGTAGGTGCGCGCCAGGCCCGCGCCGATATTGAAGGACTCGTCGCCCCACAAGGGCGGAAACGCGATATCGCCCGAGCGGTCCTTCTTGCCTTCGCCATTGGCGCCGTGGCAGGACGCGCATTGCGCGGCATACAGGCTCTTGCCGCGCACCGGATCGGGCACCAGCTTGGCGTCGATGGGCCAGGCGTTCTCGATCTGTACGCGGGCGCCGTGCGGCACGTCCTGGGCCAGCCACTTCATATAGGCGATCATCGCCTTCATCTCGGCCGAATCCTTCTCCAGCGGCTTGCCGTTCATCGAACGCATGAAGCAGCCATTGATGCGGTCTTCCAGCGTCACCACGCGGTTGGCGCGCGGATTGAACTGCGGGAACGAGTTGACCGTGTTGATGTACGGCGCGCCCATGGGCTTCTTGCCGCCCTGCACGTGACAGCTATTGCAATTCATGCTGGCGCCCGTGTTCTGCGGCAGCAGGCGGCGCGTCTCGGTCAGCAGGCGCTTGCCGTAGTCGATCTGGGCGGCGTTGGGCTCCTTGGCGATCAGGGTGTCCGACGGAATCGTGTAGTCGGGCAGGCGCTTGCCATCCTTGTCCAGCACCTGAAACGTCTTGCCGGCCGCCGGCGCGTCCTGCGCCGCCAACACGGCCGCGCCGGCGCCGAGGGATGCCGCCACGGCCAGCACTGCCGCAATCTTGAATCTTTTATTCATGCTTGCCTCCCGCCACGATGTTCGGCTTCTTGCCTGCCAGGAATCCGCGGATATGCGCGACGTCCTCGCCGCCGATGGGCGGCGCCTGGTTGGTCCAGGCCGTCCTGATGAAATTGATGACGTCGGTGATGTCCCGGTCGCTCAGGTGCCTGAAGCCCGGCATCGCGAACGCCATGGCATCCGTGTCGTTGGACGGCATCCTGCCGCCTTCCAGCGTGATCTGGATGATGGATTGGGGGTTCTTGGCAAACACCGCCGAATTGCCGGCCAGCGCCGGGAAAATGCGCGGCATGCCCTGCCCGTCGGCGCGATGGCACACGACGCACTGCTCCACGTAGATGACGGCGCCGCGCGAGTCGTAGCGGCCGTCGCGCAAGGCGGCGGTGGTGCTGTCGGCCTTGGGCGGGAAGGCGGCGAGCTTGCCGCCCGCGGCGGGCAACTGCTTCAGGTAGGCGGCGATGCTGGCGATGTCGCCATCCGTGAAGTGGCGGGTGCTGTGCTCGACCACGTCGGCCATTGCGCCGAACGCCGCCACCTTGTCGGTGCGGCCCGTCTTCAAGAACATCTCGATGTCTTGCGCGCTCCAGGATTGCAGGCCCTGGGCTTCGCCGCGCAGGCTCTTGGCCCGCCAGCCGTCAATGACAGCGCCGGACAGGAAGGCGTCGCCGTCGGCCAGGGACAGCGCCCGCTCCTGGTAGGCCAGGCCGCGCGGCGTATGGCAGGCGCCGCAGTGGCCGGGGCCCTCGACCAGGTACGCGCCGCGCACCAGCTTTTCGTCGGCGCCTGCGGAGGCCGCGAACTCGCGCTTGCCCGCGAACAGCAACTGCCACCACGCCATGGGCCAGCGCATGTTCAGCGGCCACGGAATGGTGGAGTCCGCGCTGGGCTGGCTCACCGGCTCGACCTGCGACATGAAGTAGGCGTACAGCGCCTGGATGTCCGCGTCCGGCATGATGGCGTAAGAGGGATACGGCATGGCCGGATACAGCGCCGCGCCGTCCTTGCGGATGCCGTACTGGACCGCGTTCTTGAAATCCGCGTAGCTGTAGCCGCCGATGCCCGTCTGCTTGTCGGGCGTGATGTTCGACGAATAAATGGTGCCGACCGGCGTCTGCATCGCCAAGCCGCCCGCGAAGGACTTGCCATTGGGCACGCTGTGACAGGCCACGCAGTCGCCCGTGCGCGCGATATAGGCGCCGGCTTCGGCCAGCCGCCTGTCGTTGACGTCGACGGACGCCGCCGCGTCGACCTTGCGGTTTGCGGTCAGTAGCTGCGCGCCGCCGATCGCCAGGCCCGCCGCCGCCAGCAGGCCGGCTGCCGCCTTGATCCCGAACCTCTTCATTACTGCCCTCCGTAGCACGCTGGGCAGCGTGCACGTCGGGGAGTTCGTACAGCCGGTCCAGCTTATGGAGGAAGCTTACGCCTTTAGGTAATAAGTTAATTACCACAAGGTATATAACTTGCGGGCTTGTTTGATTTCCCGCAAGCCTGGGGCCGGTCCGCAACGGACGGGCCGCGGCCGCGCGGCCCGTTCGCACCTTAGGCGGGTATCGTCAGGCCCTTCGCCACGGCCGGCCGGGCGACGAACGCGTCCAGCACGCGGGCGACGTTCTTGAACTGCGAAAACTCCACCAGTTCACCCGCGCCATAGAAGCCCACCAGGTTGCGCACCCAGGGCAGGATGGCGATGTCGGCGATGGTGTATTGGTCGCCCATCACCCAGTCGCGCCCCGCCAGCCGCTGGTCCAGCACGCCCAGCAGGCGCTTGGACTCGGCCGCGTAGCGGTCGCGCGGACGCTTGTCCTCGTAGTCCTTGCCGGCGAATTTGTGGAAAAAGCCCAGTTGGCCGAACATCGGGCCGATGCCCCCCATCTGGAACATCACCCATTGCAGCGTCTCGTAGCGCCCGGCCGTGTCCGCCGGGATGAATTGCCCGGACTTGCCGGCCAGGTAGATCAGGATGGCGCCGGACTCGAACAGGCCCAGCGGCTTGCCGTCGGGTCCGTTGGGATCCAGGATGGCCGGGATCTTGTTGTTCGGGCTGAGCGACAGGAATTCCGGCGAGAACTGGTCCTTGGAATCGAAGCTGACGCGATGGGCCTCATAGGGCAGGCCCGTCTCTTCCAGCATGATGGACACCTTCACGCCGTTGGGCGTGGGCAGCGAATATAGCTGGATGCGGTCGGGATGCCGGGCGGGCCATTTCTTGGTGACGGCAAAGGAACTGAGGTCGGCCATGCGGGATTTCTCCAGAGGGAGCGGAGGGAAAAATGCTGCGGCTAATCCTAGCGCAAAACCCCGCCCGCAGGCGACCGGAAACCGGTGCTCCCCGGCGCAAGGCCGTGGCGCCTCGCACCACCCTATAATTCCTCCATACGCTACAAGCTACGCGCCTGCCGAAGGGGCAGACGCAGGAGATCGCCATGACACTCGCACTGACCCGCCTGCTTTCCGTGCTCGCCGCGGCGCTGTTCCTTGCGGGCTGCGCGCCGGGACAAGGCGGACCTCCCCATCCCGGCGCCGTGAATCCCTACAGCACCGACGGCTTCCACGACGCCGGACCGAACTACCCGGATACGGGGCGCTAGCCCGGCTGCGCCAGCAAACGCTGGATTTCCGCTTCGGTCTCGGCGTAATTGCCCTCGCCGAAATGGCGGTAGACGATCCTGCCCTGCTTGTCGATCAGGTAGACCGCCGGCCAGTATTGGTTGCGGTAGGCGTCCCAGGTTGCGTAGCGGTTGTCCTGCGCCACGGGATAGGCGATGCCGAAACGCTCCAGCGCCTTCTGGACGTTGGGCGTCGAACGCTCGAACGGAAACTCCGGCGTATGCACGCCCACGACGGTCAGGCCCTGGTCCTTGTACTTTTGGTGCCAGGCCGCGACATATGGCAGCGTGCGGATGCAGTTGATGCAGGTGTAGGTCCAGAAATCCACCAGCACGACCTTGCCGCGCTGCGACGCCAGGGTCAGCGGCGGGCTGTTGAGCCAGTTTTCGATGCCGGCGAATTCCGGCGCGGGAACGGGGTCGGCGGCGGCCTGCGCGGAACCGGCCGCGGCCGCGGAGACGGCAAACAAGGCGCCCAGCGCGATCTTCTTGAGTGAGGCAAACATGGTCGAACTCCTTGGGGTCGGTGACGTAAGTCAATTGAACAGGTTGCTGATCCAGGCGTAGGCCAGGATGTCGTACTGGAAATGGATGGCGGCCGCGGTCAGGATGAGCAGTACGCCGAAACCCTGCTGCAGGCGGTGCGTATAGCGGGACAGCCCTCGCACCCGGGCCGCGATGGCCTGCCCGCCGTAGGCGATCGCCAGCATGGGAATGCCGGCGCCGATGGCGAACACCAGCAGCAGGGTGCTGGACTGGGCCAGGTCCTGCGCCTTGGCGGCCAGCACCAGGATCGACGCCAGGACCGGGCCGGCACAGGGCGTCCACACGGCGCCCAGCGACAGGCCCAGCAGCAGGCCGCCGGCGTTCCCGCTGCCGGAGCCGCCGGCGCTGGACGCCAGCCGCTGCAACGGTCCGCCAAAGCGGCCGATTAGGCGGTCATACGGTTGCGGCCAGATGCGCGCCAGGCCGAACAACGCCAGCAGCGCGATCGAAGCGGAGCGCACCGCGTCATGCACCGACGCATTCAGGTTGGACAGCAGGCTCAGCGCGATGCCCAGGCCGGCGAATGCCAGCACGAAGCCGGACACGACGAACAAGGGACGCATCCGGCCGGGGCGCTCCAGCGAGGTGCCGAGCAGCACGGGCAGCAAGGGCAGCACGCATGGCGACGCGATGGTCAGCATGCCGGCCAGCAGGGCGATGGGGGTGTCGATCAGGTCCATGGGGTGTCCTCGGGAAAGAGGCCCCATTGCACCCTGGGCAGGTATCCGGCTTGTGCCGGATCGGCGCCGTTTTTCGTGCTTATGTATCCGCCGCCGCCGCGTATACAGTACGACACACATGCCGGAGCCTGCCGCGCTATAAACCGGCCATCCCCTCTGCCCGGAGACCTCCGATGAAACGCATTCTTGCCGTGCTGCTGCTGATGTTCGGCGGCTTCAGCGCGGAAGCCGCCAAGCCGTTCCAGTGCCAGCTCATCGCCAACACGCGTCCGCGCCGAGACCCCCAGCCGCCAGTATCATGAACGGCACGCCCCCCTACCCCAGAAAGGCATCCGCAGATGGATCACGTTGATCACGTCATGATCGTCGACGACGACCGGGAAATACGCGAACTGGCCGGCAACTTCCTGAAGAAGAACGGCATGACCGTCACGCTGGCGGCCGACGGCCGGCAGATGCGATCCCTGCTGGAAAGCCTGGCCGTAGACCTGATCGTGCTGGACATCATGATGCCCGGCGACGACGGCCTGGTGCTATGCCGCGAATTGCGCGGCGGCAAGCACCGCCGCATCCCCATCCTGCTGCTGACGGCGCGCAGCGACGACATGGACCGCGTCATCGGCCTGGAAATGGGCGCCGACGACTATCTGGTCAAGCCCTTCGTGGCGCGCGAACTGCTGGCCCGCATCAAGGCGATCCTGCGCCGCGCGCGCATGCTGCCGCCCAACTTCCAGGTGACTGAACCCGGCCGCGAGATCGCCTTCGGCGAGTGGCGCCTGGACACCACCGCGCGCCATTTGCTCGACGCCGACGGCACCGTCGTGTCGCTCAGCGGCGCCGAGTACCGGCTGCTGCGCGTCTTCCTGGACCATCCCCAACGCGTGCTGAACCGCGACCAACTGCTGAGCCTGACGCAGGGCCGCGACGCCGATTTCTTCGGCCGCTCGATCGACCTGCTGGTCAGCCGCCTGCGCCAGCGGCTGCGGGAAGACGCCCGCGAGCCCCTGTACATCAAGACCGTGCGCAGCGAAGGCTACGTATTCTCGGCCGCCGTCGACGTCTCGGAATCCGATCGGTGACTGCCTCCGCCCCTCGCCGCCACGCCTGGCCCCGCACGCTGGTCGCCCGGCTGTTCCTGATCTTCCTGGCGGGCCTGTTGCTGGCCTACGGCCTGTCGTTCGCCTCGCTGTTCTATGAACGCTACAGCGCCACCAAGAGCATGATGCTGGGCGACCTGGAACGAGACGTCGCCATCGCCATGGACATCCTGGACCGCCTGCCCGCGGACGAACGCCCCGCCTGGCTGGCGCGCCTGTCCAGCGGCAGCCGCGAGTACCGGCTGGGCAACGGCGAAGCCGACCAGCCGCTGCGGCTGGATGCCGCCCGCGGCGTTGCGCAATCCATCCAGGCCGCGCTGGGCAGCCGTCCGGTCGCCATACGCGCCATGGCCGGCGACCCTCGCCATATCCAGGCGCGGGCCGTGCTGTCCGATGGCCAGCCCGCGGTGCTGGACATCCACCTGTCGGCGATGCGTCCCGCGCCGTGGCTGGTCGTCGTGCTGGCGGTGCAGTTGATTCTGCTGGTCGGATGCGCCTGGCTTGCCGTCCGCCTGGCCGTGCGCCCGCTGACGCGGCTGGCCCGCGCCGCCGAAGAGCTGGACCCGAACGCCAAGAGCCCGCTGCTCAGCGAGCGCGGGCCCGCCGAAGTGGCGCGCGCCGCCGCCGCGTTCAACGCCATGCAGGAGCGCATTGCCGCTCACGTCGCGGAACGGATGCAGATGCTGGGCGCCATCTCCCACGACCTGCAAACGCCGCTCACCCGCATGAAGCTGCGCACGGAATTCATGGAAGAATCCGCCGACCGGGACAAGTTCGCGCAGGACTTGAACGAGGTGGAGCGGCTGGTGCGCGAGGGCATCGATTACGCGCGCAGCGCCCACGGCAACGTCGAAACGCCCGTTCGCGTGGAACTCCACGCGTTTCTGGAGAGCCTGGTCTACGACTACCAGGACACGGGCAAGGCAGTCACGCTGTCGGGCGCCGCCGCGGGGCCGCTCTTGACGCGCCCGCATGCGCTGCGCCGGGTTCTGGGCAACCTGGTCGACAACGCCCTGAAATTCGCGGGCGCGGCCGAGATACGCGTCGATGTTCAAGAAGGCGCGCCGCTATCGGTCTTCGTGCTGGACCGGGGGCCCGGTATCCCGGAGCATGAACTGGACGCCGTGCTGCAACCCTTCTACCGCCTGGAAAGCTCGCGCAACCGGGACACCGGCGGCACCGGCCTGGGCCTGGCGATCGCGCAGCAGCTTGCGGTGGTCGTCGGCGCCAAGCTGATCCTGAGCAACCGCGACGGCGGCGGCCTGTCCGCGGAACTTCGCCTCGCCCGCTAGCGCCGGGCCTTTCCGTGCGGCATCAGGCGCCCGACAGCGCGCCCGACTTCAGCAAGGGCGCCAGGATGCCCGCCGTGTAGACCCGCGCCACGTTCTCCAGAAACGCCGTGAAGTCGGCCTTCGCGGCATGGTCGGCGCGGTCTGAAATCACGCGCATCACCGCGAACGGAATGCCGAATTCATAGCAGATCTGCGCCATGGCCGCGCCTTCCATCTCAACGCAAAGCGCGTCCGGCAGGCGCTCGCGCAATGCCTGGGCCTCCTCGGCGCGGCTCACGAACACGTCGCCGGTGGCGATCAGGCCGGCATGGACCCTGGGCTGGACGCGCGGGGCGCCGTCCGCCACGCCCCGGTCGCGGACAAAGTCCGCCGCGCTGTCCTGCAACAGCTTGCTCAATCCGGCATCCGCCTCGAAGCGCACCCGGCCCAGCAGCGGGATCTCATGCTGTCCGAACAGGGGCCGCGCGTCCATATCGTGCTGCATCAAGGTATGGGCAACCACCACGTCGCCCACCTCCACATCCGCATGCAGGCCGCCCGCCAGGCCGGTGAAGATTACCCGGGAAACCCCGAATTCCCGGATGACGATGGACGCCGTGGCGGCGGCGGCCACCTTGCCGATGCGGCTCAGCGCGATCACGCACGGCGTGCCCCATAGCGTGCCCACATGGAAATCGCGCATCGCGATGCGGTGAACGGCCGCGCCGGGATCCATCGCCGCAAGCAGGTCGGCGATTTCTTCGTGCAGCGCGCCCAGGATGGCCAGACGTCCCATCGTGTCTTTTTCCGTTGAATGGCATTGAAGGCGCAACATACTCGATTGCGGCGATTTCCCGAAATGGCCCGGACCCGCCGGGCCGCCCTGTATCGCAACGTATCGGCGCCGGCAGCGGATACAGCAGCACGCGAAACGCCGATCCGGCCGACACATGACGGATACACCGGCTTGCTGCAATGCAGGCTCCAAACGCAGTTCGTTCCAACGCCGCGGCCTCGCCGCAACCTGAATCAGGAGCCATCATGGCAAAGCAACTCGAGCAAGTGCTGTACACCGCCCACACCCACACCACCAGCGGCCGCGACGGCGCCGGCCGCAGCAGCGACGGCGCCCTGGACGTGCAACTGAGCCCGCCCGGATCGGGCAGGCCCGGCACCAATCCCGAGCAACTGTTCGCGGTGGGGTATTCCGCCTGCTTCATGGGCGCGATGAGGCGCGCCGGCGCCACGCACGGCATCGCGATTCCACAGGACGTGGCGATCGACGCCAGCGTGTCGCTGGGCAAGGTCGACAACGGCGAGCACTTCGCGTTGGGGGTGGTGCTGGCGGTATCGCTGCCAGGGCTTGAAGAAGAGCAGAAGCGCCTGCTGGTGGAAGGCGCGCATGGGATGTGCCCGTACTCGCGCGCGATACGGGACAACGTGGACGTGCGGATCGAGATCGCCTGAGGGGCGATCGGCCGCTGACGGAGGCCGCGCTCGCGAGGGCCCGAGCGCGGCCGAAAAAAACCCCGGCGATCGCTCGCCGGGGTCAACCCTGCACACAGCACCGATTGCTCAGTTCGAATACACCTTGATCTGGTCGCTCTTCAGCACGTCAGGCGTCAGGCTCTTGTCGATCCATTCCATCGACGTGTCCGCCACGCCCGGAGTGACCAGCTCGGCCGGCACGATGGTGATGTCGGCCAGCACCTTGAACGGGTACTTGTCGCTCTTCTTCGTCACCCCGAACAGTTGCGCTTCCAGGCCCTGGCCGTCGGCGCGGTGCATCTTCACCTCGCGGCCGTAGCCCTTGAAGGTCACGTCGTGCATGGCGGCCGCCACCTGCTCGGGCGTGGGCCATGCGCCGCCGTTGGCCTTGATGGCCTGCTCGTAGCCCGCCTTCAGGCCCTGGATCGCCTGCACCATGTGGTAGACGGAGTAGATGGGATAGGCGCCGGTCTTGTCGTGGAATTTCTTCACGAAGGCCTGGTGCTGCGGATCGTCCTTGGTTTCAGGATGCAGAAAGTAGTGGTCGCCGCGGGCGCCGACGTAGACGCCTTCCGGCAACGCGTTGCCCAGGCGTTCCAGCGAGCTTTCAGCCAGGGACAGGACGAAGGTCGAGTTCTTGAACAGGTTGCGCTGCGAGGCCTGGCGCACGAAGTTGTCCAGGTCTCCGCCCCACGACGTGGAAACAATGACGTCCGGACGCAAGGCCTGCAGGCGGCTGATCTCGGTGGAGAAATCGGCGGCCCCGAACTTGGGGAACATTTCGGCCACGACCTTGACGTCGGGCTTGAACTTCTTCAGCGCGGCCAGGAAGATGTCTCGCGAATCGCGGCCCCAGGCGTAGTCCTGATTGACGATGGCGATGGTCTTGAAATCGGGCTTGACCTTCATCAGGTACAGCACCTGCGCCACCATTTCGGTGGTGGCGTTGGCCTGCGTGCGCACCACGTATTTGTACTTCTTGCCTTCCAGCGCCTTTTCCGTGCCGCAGTCCCACAGCACGTTCAGCACTTTCAGGTCCTCGGCCACGGGCGCGACGATATTGCAGTGGCCGCTGGAAATGGCCGACAGCATGACGCGCGTGCCGCCTTCGGCCAGGCGGCGGTATTCGGAAAGCAGCTTCTCGCCGCCGCCGCCCTCGTCGATGTAGTTGGGCACCAGTTTCACGCCGTCGATGCCGCCGCTGGCGTTGATGTCCTGGATCAGGATCTCGGCGGCGTCGCGCGCGGGCACGCCGAATACCGACGCCGAACCCGACAGGTACGTCGAGATGCCGATATTCAGTTCTTTGGGTTTGTCCGCCGCGTTCGCCAGCGCCGCGGCGCCCGCCAGCAGGGAAGCGCCCAGAAGCGCCGCCAGTCTTGAAAGTTTCATGGTCTAAGTCTCCAGTGTTGTTATCGGGTCTTTGCCCTTAGAAAACGATGGCGTCGCGCAGGCTGCCGCCGGTGGCGAGGTGATCGAACCCCTCGTTGATCTGATCCAGCGAAAACGATTTGCCCATCATCCGGTCGACGGGCAGCCGGCCGGCCTTATACAGGTCGATGTAGCGGCTGATGTCGATGGCCGGCACGCCCGAGCCCAGGTAGCTGCCCCGGATCTCGCGCTCTTCGCCCACCATCTGCGACAGCGACAGCGGAAAGCTGAACTTGGGATTGGGCAAGCCCGAGGTCACGGTCGCGCCGCCCCGGCGCGTCAGCTTGTAGGCGGTTTCGAAAGCGGGCACCGCGCCGGCCATGTCGAAGCCGTAGTCGACGCGGCCGCCGGCCAGGTCGAAGAAATCGTCGTCCGACGTCACCTGCCTGGGATTGACCGTGTGCGTGGCGCCCAATTCCTTGGCCAGCGCGAGCTTCTCGTCGCTGAGATCGACCGCGACCACTCGGCGCGCGCCGGCGGCGACAGCGGCCAGCAAGGCGCTCAGCCCCACCCCGCCCAGCCCGACGATGGCCGCCGTATCGCCCATCTTGATGCGGGCGCGGTTGATGACCGCCCCCGCGCCCGTCAGCACGGCGCAACCGAACAGCGCGGCTTCGCGATGGCTGAGCTCGACATTGACCTTTACGCAGGACCGGCGCGACACCACCGCGTACTCGGCGAAGCACGACACCCCCGTGTGGTGGTTGATGTACTCGTCGCCGATGTGCAGGCGGCGCTCGCCGCCCAGCAGGGTCCCCTTGGTATTGGCCGCGGCGCCGGGCTCGCACAGCGCTGGCCGGCCTTCCATGCACGGATTGCAGCAGCCGCAACTGGGCACGAATACCATGGCGACGTGGTCGCCCGGCCTCAGGTCCGTCACGCCGGGACCGGCCTCCACGACTTCGCCGGAGGACTCGTGCCCCAGCACGATGGGCACGCTGCGGGGCCGGTCGCCATTGATGACCGACAGGTCGGAATGGCACAGCCCCGCCGCCTTGATCCTGACCAGCACTTCGCCGAAGCCCGGCGGGTCCAGTTCGATCTCGGCAATGCTCAATGGCCGGGTCTGGGCATAGGGGCCTTCCACCCCCACTTCCCTCAACAGCGCCGCTCTGATTTTCATACGCCTACCATCCACAGAAAGAGGGGAACGCCCGGGCGTTCGGCTCGCGCTAGACCGTGCGGCCGCCGTCCACCGGGAACTCGACGCCGGTGATGAATTCCGCCGCGTCGCTGGCCAGGAACAGCGCCGCCGCCGCCACGTCCGAGGGCTGGCAGAAGCGCCCCAGCGGAATGGTCGACACGAACCTGGCGCGGTTTTCCGGCGTATCCGGCAGGCCCATGAAGAGCTCGAACATGCCCGTTATGCCCATCACCGGGCAGATGGCGTTGACGCGGATGCCGTCGGGCCCCAGTTCCACCGCCATGGACTTGGACAGCACGTTGACGGCGCCCTTGGACGCGTTGTACCAACTGAGCCCCGGGCGCGGACGGATGCCGGCGGTGGAGCCGACGTTCAGGATCACGCCGTGCTTCTGTTCGCGCATGACGGGCACCACGGCCTGCGCCATGTGATAGATCGACTTCACGTTGATGTCGAACATGCGGTCGAACATGGCCTCGTCCACGTCCAGCATGGGCTGGTTCTTGTGGGTGATGGCGGCGTTGTTGACCACGATGTCCACCGAGCCGAAGGTTTCCTTGCAGACGCGCACGACATTGTCGATGTCGGCGCGGCTGGACACGTCAGCCTTGACCGCCAGGGCGGCGGAACCGACCTCGCGCGCCACGCGGTCGGCGGCTTCCTTGTTGATGTCGGCGATGACGACCTTTGCCCCTTCCTTGGCGTACAGCTTGACGATGCCTTCGCCGAAGCCGCTGCCCCCGCCGGTGACGATGGCGACCTTGCCTTGCAACTGACTCATTTCCTGTCTCCGTACTGTGCCTGGCGATCACTCGCCATAGAATTGGATAATCGTCTTGGTCGTGCTCATTTCTTCCAGCGCGATGAAGCCCTTCTCGCGCCCGTGGCCGCTTTTCTTCACGCCGCCGAACGGCAGTTCCACGCCGCCGCCCGCGCCGAAGCCGTTGATGTAGACCTGGCCGCACTTGATGCCGCGCGCCACACGCTGCTGGCGCCCGCCGTTCTCGGTCCAGACCGCGCCCAGCAGCCCGTAGTCGGTGGCGTTGGCCAGGCGGATGGCGTCGGCCTCTGTGTCGAACGGCAGCGCCACCAGCACCGGGCCGAAGATCTCCTGGGTCAGCAAGTCGCTGTCATGGGTAGCCGCGCTGAAGAGCGTGGGCTTGACGAAGTAGCCGCCTTCCGGGACGCCGTCGGCAATGCCGCCCTCGGCCACCACCTTCAGACCGTCCGCCAGCCCCTTGGCGATGTAGCGGTTGACTCGGTCGAACTGCGCCTTGTTGACGACAGGGCCGCAGGTCAGGTCCATGTCCGGCGTGCCGGCGCGCACCTTCGAAAACTCGTCAGCCAGCGCTTTCATGAAATCCGCGTAGATGCCTTTCTGCACCAGCAGGCGGCTGCCGGCGGTGCAGGTCTGGCCGGCGTTGTGGACGATGCCCTTGACGATGGCCGGGATGGCCAGCCGGTAGCTGGCGTCGTCGAACACGATGTGCGCCGACTTGCCGCCCAGTTCCAGCACGCACTTGACCGCATTCAGCGCGGCGGCCTGCTGGATCAGCACGCCGACCTCGTTGGACCCGGTGAAAGTGATGAAGTTGATGCCCGGATGGCGCGACAGGCTGGCGCCGGCCTCTTCGCCCAGGCCCGTCACGATGTTCAGCGCGCCCGCGGGGAAACCCACTTCCAGGGCCAGCTCGGCCACGCGGACGATGGACAGGCAGGCGTCCTCGGCCGGCTTCACCACGGCGGCGTTGCCCATGGCCAGCGCCGGCGCCACGCTACGGCCGAACATCTGCGCGGGGTAGTTCCACGGAATGATGTGGGCGGTGACGCCCAGCGGCTCGCGGATCAACTGGACCGAATAGTCCTTCTGGAAGGGGATGGTCTGGCCATGAACCTTGTCGGCGGCGCCGCCGTAGAACTCGAAGTAGCGCGCCAGCACGGTGATGTCGGCGCGCGCGGTGGACATGGGCTTGCCCGTGTCGCGCGACTCCAGGCGGGCCAGTTCCTCGTGGTGCGCCAGCACGCTTTCGCCCAGGCGCTGCAGCAGCCGGCCGCGGTCCAGCGCGGTCATGCCGCCCCACTCTCCGTCCAGCGCCCCGCGCGCCGCCTGCACCGCCGCGTCCACGTCGGCCTGCTGGCCGCGCGGAATGGTGGTGAATACCTTGCCGTCTACCGGCGAAACCACCTCGATGCTGCGGCCGTCGGCCGCGTCGACCTGGCGGCCGTTGATGATCATCTGCGTCATGGAAAGTCTCCGTGGAATTCAGTTCAAGGAGATCGAGCCGCGCTCGATCGTCCAAATCTGGTCGGGGATGTCGCCAAGCAACTTCACGTTGGACTCGGTGATCACCACGCATAGGTCGGGCTGCAGCTCTTTGAGCCGCGCCAGGGCTTCGGTGTAGTCGCGCGCCAGCTTGGGCGCGAGGCCTTGGAAGGGTTCGTCCAGCATCAGCAGGCGCGTGCCCACCATGATGGCGCGCGCCAGGGCCACCATTTTTCCCTGGCCGCCGGACAGGGCCGAGCCCGAGCGCTTGAGCATCGGCTCCAACTGCGGCACCACCTTCAGGACCGCGGCGACCCGCGCCTGGATCTCATCCTTGGACTGGCCCTGGACTTCGCAGGGCAGGTGCAGGTTTTCCTCCACCGTCATCGTGGGAAAGATCACCCGGTCCTCGGGCGCGTAACCCACTTTCAGCGCCGCGCGCCGATGGCCCGGCAGCACGGTCAGGTCGGTGCCGTCGAAGGCAATCTTGCCGGACTTGATCCGCGTCAGGCCCATGATGGTGCGCAACAGCGTGGTCTTGCCCGCGCCGTTGCGGCCGACGATGCCGATGGTCTTGGCGGGTTCGAACGTGGCGCTGACGTCGCGCAGGATGCGGTTGCCCGCCAGGTCGACGTTGACGGCCGATAGATTCAACATAATTCAGGCCCCCAGCACTTCGCTTTTGATCTGCGCGTTGTTCAAGACTTCTTCGGGCGTGCCGTCGGCGGCCACCTTGCCCGCGATCCAGGCGGCGACGCGCGTGGCGTAGCGCGACACGATGTCCACGTCGTGCTCGACGAACCAGCTTGTCACGCGGCGTTCGTCCAGGGCGTGCATGACGGTTTCCATCAGGCCGAACTTGTCTTCCGAGGCCACGCCGCTGGTGGGTTCGTCCATGATCAGCAGCTTGGGCCGCAGGGCCAGCGCCATCGCCACGTCCAGCAGCTTGCGCTTGCCCTCCGGCAACCCGATGGACAGTTCGTCCGCTTCCGGCAGCAGCCCCACCAGGTCCAGCGTGGCGTCGACCTCTTTCGCGTCGATGGTGCTTTCCAGCGGACGGAACCAGCTCAGTTCCTTGTTGCGCCGCGCGGCGGCGATCTGCACGCACTGGCGCACGGTATGTTCGGTGAACAGTTGCGGCAACTGGAACGAGCGGCCCAGCCCCAGGCGCACGATCTTACGAGGCGCCATCGCCGTGACGTCGCGGCCGTCGAAATAGACCTTGCCCTTGGACGGCGCGAGATAACCCGTGCAGATGTTGATGAAGGTGGTCTTGCCCGCGCCGTTCTGCCCGATCACCGCCAGGCGCTCGCCTTCGTGCAGTTCGAAATCGATGTTGTCGGCGGCCACCACGCCGCCGAAGGCCAGGTACAGGTCTGTCGTCTTGATGAGCGGCTTCATCGTCAATTCCTCACCGGGATGCGCACCGGGGATTCCGCCCGGGCTTGCTCACGCCTTTGCGCCGCGGCGCGCTTCATGATCTGGCCGACGAAGCCGGTGGGGAACATGAAGATCACCAGGATCAGCGTCAGGCCCAGCAGGAACTGCCACAGGCCGGGGAAATAGGCGGCCGACACCAGCTTGACGGATTCGAATCCCACCGCGCCCAGGAACGCGCCGGCCGCATGGCCCGCCCCGCCCAGGATGGTGATGAAGACGAATTCGCCCGAACGCAGCCACGATCCGATCTCGGGCGTGACCAGCCCCTGCATCAGCGCCAGGATGGCGCCCGAAAAGCCCACCACGACGGCGGACAGCAGATAGCCCTTCCACATGATGAAATAGGCGGAGAAACCCAGGTATTCGAGGCGCGTTTCGTTGGTCTTGATCGCGGACAGGGCCTGGCCGCTGCCCGACCGGAAATAGCGCTGCACCCACCAGGCCAGCGCCAGCGACAGGACCAGCGTCAACACCAGCAACGCGCGCTCGAAGGATTCCCGCTCCATGGCGAAGCCCGCCATGGCCGGACGCACGATGCGCAGTCCGTCGGAGCCGCCGGTCAACGTATAGAGCTTGCCCAGCAGCGCGAACAGCACCATGCTCAGCGCCAGGTTGAGCATGCCGAAGAAAATGCCCCGGTAGCGCACCACGAACAGGCCGATCACGACCGCGGCCAGGAAACTGGCCAGCACGCCGGCCAGGATCAGCGCCAGCGCATCCGTGCCCGGCATGGCGCGGGCGAGGAAGGCCACGGTGTAGGCCGAGATGCACGAGTACATCGCATGGCCGAACGAGATCTGTCCCGCGCGGGCCATCACCGACACGCCCAGCGCGGCGATGGCGTAGGTCAGGCCGATGACGATGGGCGTGATGGTCCAGGAATAGGTGTAGCCGAGGACCAGCGTGGCCAGCGCGGCCAGCAGGCTGAGTGCGGGCACTTTCATCAGATCGTCCTCGCTTGGGCCACGGTGAACAAGCCGTGCGGCCGGATGATCAGCACCAGCACCATGATGATGTACGGCACCGCCACTTCCAGTTCGGGCGCCGCGTAGACGGCGATGGCGCGGATGACGCCGATCAGCAGCGAGGCGATGAGCGCGCCGGTGATCTGGCCCAGGCCGGCGGTGGCCACCACCGCGAACGACAGTACAGTCATGTCCGTTCCCGCGCCCGGCACCAGCGACGTGGTCGGCGCGGCCATGGCGCCGCCCAGCGCTCCCAACATCGTGGCGATGACGAAGGTGACGTAGCCGATCTTCTTGGCGTTGATGCCCAGCGACGTGGCGACCTCGCGGTTGTGCGTGGTGGCTACCGTCTGCTTGCCCAGCTTGGTATGGCGCAGGAAGAACTCCAGGCAGACGTAGGCCAGCAGCGCCGTCACCGGCACCACCACCAACTGGTACGTGGTGTAGGTGATGTCGCCGATCTCGATGTTGCCCAGACGGTTGACGACCTCGCTGGCGCTGTAGGGCTGCGCGCCCCACAGCATGCGCTGGATATCCTCCAGCATGAGGAAACCGCCGAAGGTGAGCAGCAGTTTCAGGATGGGGTCGTAGTTCTGGGCGCGCCGGATCAGCAGGAATTCCATGATGCTACCCAGCGCGAGCCCCACCGCGACGGCAGCCACGAACAGCGCGGCGAACAGCAGGACGGACGAATCCGTCTTGGGCGCCAGGAACATGACGAAGCTGGCGGCCGCATATCCCCCGAACGCATAGAAGGCGCCGTGGGCGACGTTCAGGATGCCCATCACGCCGAACACCAGGGTTAACCCCATCGATACTAGGAACAGAAGACTGGCGTATGCCACGCCGTCCACCAAGGCGAGAGGCAGTAGATCCAAGGTCAAGCGTTTTCTCCCATTACGCTGGGCACCCGCCGCGCCCGCGCAACCGTTGCCTAGGCAACGGGAATCGCGAGCCTTGCGCTGCGGGCTGTCGCCCCGGCGCGCGCGCGGCGCGCCCATGTCTCGTTGTCAACCTTGCCGCACCCGCCCGCGGCGTATCGCGGGACGGACTGGAAGGCGCTTATCCGACACGTTCCGCGGGCCGTTGAGGGACGGACGGAACCTGTCTGTTAATGGATTTGAAGTATAGGTATGCGCCTGTTCAGCGACTATTTATCTTTGCGCAAGCCAGGTTTCGCGAGCGATAGAGAGGCGCCGCATCAAGGGCCTTCCCGTCCCATCGCCGCCAGCGGCGCGCGGGTCTGGTAAGCGGGGACGATCCGGATCTGCGGCTCGCCGGGCACCTGCACATAACGGCCTAGTCCATCCGGCGCAAGCGCGCCGACGTCCAGGCTCGCCAGCGTGGCCCCGGCCGCGTCGCGCACATCGATGCGCAGCCGCGGCGGCGCCAGGCCATAGGGCTGGTCCGGCTGCGGCGCCAGCACGCGGTCGCTGCGGGCCTGCGAAAACAGCGCCACGAATTCCCCCGCGTCGAATCCCCTGCCCGCCCCGGGTGGCGTCGCCGTCCAGCCGCGGGCGTCCCGGTCCATCCGCAGGGTGGCGTCCGGCGCGGCCAGGATCACCTGGGCCGCCGCGGCCGAGTCCCACGCATAAAGCCGCGCAGGCTTGCCGGAGTCATCGTGCAGATGGGTATGGCCGCCATGGCGGCCCGGTGGCTCGGCCGCCTCGCGCCATTGCCACAGCGACAGGCCGATGCCCGCCGCCAGCAGCAGCGACCATCCGGCGCGGGCGGCGTTCACCGGCGCCTCCACCAGATCAGCAGCCCGGCCATCAGCGCCAGCAGCGGCAAGGCCACTGTGCTGGTCCAGAAGACGGCGCGCATCTGGCGGTTGGTCAGCTCCACCTTGCGGCTCTCGTAATGGCGGGGTCGGATCGCCAACAGCGCGTCCTCGCCCGCCAGCAGCGATATCGCGTTGGTGAACAGGGCGCCATTGCCCAGCGTGGCGAAATGGCGGTTGGTGGCGAAATCGCTGTCGCCCGCCACCAGCAGCGCGGGGCGCGCCGAACCGTCCGCACCGGCGGCCTGCGCGTTGCGCGTGGCCAGGACCATCAGCGCATAGCGCGCGGCGGGCCGGCCGGGCAGCAGCGCCTGGTCCGAAGTCTGCGCCAGCGGCGTCACGGCCACGCCCCGGGGCAGGCTGTCGCCTGCCGGTTCCAGGCCGGCGGCACCGGGGAAGAAGCTCTGGGGCAGGCCCCGCGTCATTTTGTGGCGCGTGTAGTCGCTGACGGCCGGACTGCCGGGATCGTTGCGGTAGTGGCTGGCGGGATCCGCCAACGCGCCCGGCGGGCGGGCAATCCCGAAATCGCCCAACAGCGCGTCCAGGCCGTGCGGCGCGTCCGGTTCGAGCAGCAGCAGGGCCTTGCCGCCCGCCAGGGTCCAGTCCCGCAGCGCCTGCGCGTCGCCATCGCCGAAGGGCGTGCGCGGGCCGGCCGCCACCACCACCGCGCATTGCGGCAGCGCCTGCGCCAGGCTGCCCGCGTTCACGCCGCGGGTAGCGAAGCCCAGGGTTTGCAGGGCGTTGCGCGCCATCGCCATGCCGTGCTGCTCATGCACCTCCACACGGGCGACGAGGTTTTCGTCGCCATCGTGCTCTTCCTGGTCGTCCAGCGAGGTCAGGCTGTCGAGCGCGGCTTCGCGATGGCCCTGCGTGAAGCACACAGTCTGCGCGCCGCGCTGGCCGATGCGGATCAGCGCGTTGGTGAAATCGGTCTCGGTGCCGCCATTGATCGTCATCCGGCGGGCCTCGGACGCCAGCACGGCGCTGCCGGCGAACTGGATGCCCGCCTCCCGCGCCTCGGCCGGACGCAGCGCGGGATCCACGCCGCGGACGCGGATCAGCGGATTGGCCCGCTCGTACTGGCGTAGCAGTTCCAGCGCGTCGACCATGCTCTTGTTGCGCAGGTCGTAGAACCAGGTCACCTCGACCGGCCGGTCGATCTGGCGCGCCACCTCGATACTCTCGGGCGCCAGGCTGTACAGGCGCTGGGCCGTGAGATCGAGCCGGCCCAGGTTGCGCGCCGCCCATAGGTTCAGCGCCAGCAGCAGCGCCGCCATGGCCATGACGGGAAGCCACAGCGCCAGGCGCTGGCCGGCGCGGCGCGCGGCATGGCGGTTCATCGCAGCCTCCAGCGCTTCAGGTTGACGGCGGCCACCATCAGCGCCAGGACCGTCAGGCTGGCGAGCGTGACCGTGGCCGGACCGGGCAGCACGCCGCGGATGAAATCCACGTGCTGCGCCGACAGCGACAGCGCCTGGAAGAACGGCGACAACGCCGGGAAAGCGTCCAGCGCCGCCGGGTAGTCGATGAACCACAGCAGCACCAGGATGCCCCAGGTGGCGCTGGCCGCCACGATCTGGTTGGCGCAGGCGCTGGAAACCGCGATGCCGATGGCCAGGAACAGGGCGCCGTAGAGAAACACGCCGATGTAGCCGCCCGCTATGGGTCCGTAGTCGGGCTGCCCGTACCAGGCCAGCGGCAGCACCGCCGACGCCGTGCCCGCGAGCATCAGCGCCAGCACGGTGAGCCCGGCCGCGTACTTGGCCGCCACCAGCGAGAAATCCGGCAGCGGCAGGGTCAGCAGCAATTCCAGCGTCCCCTGCCTCGCCTCTTCGGCGAAGGCCCGCATGCTGACCAGCGGCATCACCAAAATCAGCAGGATCGTCATATTGTGGAAGGCGGTCACCATCTGTCCCGTGCTGACGAAGAACAGGTTGAAACTGAACAGGTAGCCCGACAGGGCCCAGAACACGGCCACCACCGCGAGCGCAACGGGCGATCCGAAATCGGCGCGCAATTCCTTTCGATACAGGGCGAAGAAACCCCTCATGCGCGCCTCCGCAATGGCGCGTCGTCGGACGCCAGCGCGGCCAGGAGCCGGGCCTCGACGGCGTCCTGCATCGACAGCACCGCGCGCAGTTCCGCGTGCGCGAGCACGATGCGCAGCACCGCGTCGCAAGTCGCCCCGCCGCCCGCCGGGTTGTCCCAGCCGATGCGCCACTTGCTGTGCATGGCGTCCACGGCCTCGGCGTCGACGCCCTTGACGCCCGGGCAGGCGGACAGGGCGGCGCGCAAGTCAGCGTGGCGCGCCTGCGGCAATGCCAGGCTCAGTTGCAGGGCCGCCGGCGCCTCGCCCAGCAAGGCATCTTCGACCAGCCGGCCCTGCCGCAGGATCGCGATGCGCGTGCACAGGGCCTCCACCTCCTGCATCAGATGGCTGCTGAACACCACTGCGCGCCCTTGCGCGCAGCGCCGGATCATCGCGCGCGCCTCGACGATCTGCACGGGGTCCAGCCCGTTGGTGGCCTCGTCCAGCAGCAGGACCGGCGGATCGTTCAGCACGGCCTGCGCCAGGCCCACGCGCTGCCGCTGCCCCTTGGACAAGCGGCCGATGGCGGTGCGGGCCACGCCTTGCAGGTCGAACCCGTCGATGGCCCGTTCGATGGCCTGTCGCCGGGCCCGGGCGCCGCCGGCAACCTTCACGCCGGCGACGAATTCCAGGTACTGCGATACCGTCAGCGCGTCGTACAGCGGCGCCCGCTCGGGCAGGTAGCCGATATCTGCGTTGCCACGCCCCGCGGCCGGCGGACGGCCGCGGATCGTGATGCGGCCGCTGTCGGGCGCATGGAAGCCCGCCATCAGGCGCAAGGTGGTGGTCTTGCCGCTGCCGTTCGGGCCCAGCAGGCCCACGATCTCGCCCGGCCTCACCGAAAGGCT
This sequence comes from Achromobacter veterisilvae, assembly GCF_037619525.1. Lineage (NCBI taxonomy): Bacteria > Pseudomonadati > Pseudomonadota > Betaproteobacteria > Burkholderiales > Alcaligenaceae > Achromobacter > Achromobacter veterisilvae. Next base: position 91,565 of record NZ_CP148753.1, read on the forward strand.
CAGGGAGTGCAGGACCTGGCGCGGCCCGAACGACTTGCTGACTTCATGCAAGGCGACTGCCGACTGCATGGCGCGCCCTCAGTCGAAGACTTTGGTCTTGGCGTTCTGCGCGTGCTGCTCCGCGTCGTGGCTGTACCAAAGCTGGCCCTGGCGCGCGTCGCGGATCTGCTTCAGGCGGTCGATGGCCAGCATGGACGCGGCCGTGTTCCAGGTGATGCCCGGAATGACGCCCGCCTCGTTCTCGCCCGTGTAGATGGCGTCCGCCGCCAGCAGCACCGTGCCGGTGTTCTTCAGCTTGACCTGCAGGGACTGGTGGCCTTGCGTGTGGCCCTTGGTGTCCAGCAGCACGATGCTGCCGTCGCCGAAGAGGTCGAAGTCGCCCTCCACCTGGATGAAGTCATAGTCCCGCGTGGTGTCGAAGTCCTTCATGACGTAGGCCGCGCGCTGGAACTTTTCCGGCCACCAGGCCGCGCGCAGTTCCGCCTTCTGCACGACATGGCGCGCCTTGGGGAACATCTTGATGTTGCCGGCGTGGTCCAGGTGGAAATGCGAATAGACCACATACTTCACGTCGCTCACGTCGAAGCCCGCGGCCTTGAGCTGGCGGTCGACCACTTCGTCGCGCCCCTGGATGGAGTTGAACGCCCCGCACAGGCCTTGGCCCCAGTAGTTGGCGCAGTTGCCGTCGGCCGTGGCCTGGTTCATGCCGGTGTCGAACAGCACCAGTCCGCGAGGGTGCTGGATCACGTAGGCAGGCACGGGAATCTTGATCTTCGTGCCCACGTCGACCATGGCGGTCATGAACCCCTTGTCCAACTCGATCTTGCCGACGGACAACTGCATCAACTTGATATCCGGCGGCGCATCGGCCGCGTGGGCCCAGCCTCCCGCCATGACCGCCGCCGCGCCCATCAGCGCTTTCCAACGCTTGCTCATTGTCGTCTCCTCGAACCAACAGGGAAACCGCAGCCGGGCGGCCGCGGCCGATCAGCCGGCGCCCGGTGTCTCCCGGGTTCGCCGCTGGCGTGCAAAAGGCAGGGTGGCTTCTGTGTGCGGGGCTCGCGTCGGCCGCGCTCTGCGCGCGGCCGGAAACGGCGTCTGGCGGCCGTTTTCCATGATGCGCAACTCTGACCCAAGCGCCGGAGAATGCCAATTGAGAATTGCTTAAGCAGGGTTTCATCCGGCGCAAAGTGGCGGGAATCCCTAATGACATGCCAGGCATGGCAATATGAACGTCCAGTTCCCCCGTCCTCGAACCCGCCGCCTACCGATGACCCAGACCTTCACCTCGCCCAGCTACCGCAACGCGCCCGACGTCACCTGGAGCACCGCCGATCTGTGCGACAGCCGCATGGACGATCCCGCCTGGGGGCTGCGCGTGCTGCCGCCCGTGTTCCGCCCATATGGCGGCAGGCCCTGGTATTTCGGCCAGGTGGTGGCGGTGCCCTCGCCGGACGCGGACGGCGCGTTGTCGCTGGCGGGCTTGCTGGCGGAACCCGGACAGGGCCGGGTGCTGGCTGTGGACGCGCTGGGCAACGCCGCGCATGCCGTGCTGGGCGACCGCATGGCCGCCATGGGCGTGCAGAACGGCTGGAGCGGCGTGCTGCTCAATGGCTACGCGCGCGACACCCAGGCGCTGGCGCGCATGCCGTTGGGAATCCACGCCCTGGGCACGATGCCCAACCGCCCGCGCAACATGGCGCAGGCGGCCGCGGGAACGCGCGTGCTGATCCACGGCGTCGAGATCCGCAGCGGGGACTGGCTGTACGCCGACACCGATGGCGTCGTGCTGCTGTCCCGCCGCCACACCGACGCGCCGGGCGGGCCGGCGGCGGGCTGACTCAGGGCGCGTGGCGCGCCTGCAACTCCGCGAACGAGGTCAACTCGCCCGCCAGGGCGCTGGCCATGACGGTGGGCGGACTGGCCAGCCAGACGCTGCCGGGGCCCGAGCGCCCGGGGAAATTCCGGTTGATGGCGCTGACCGTCACCTGCCCGGCATCGACGGACGATCCCGGCCCGCAATTGGCGCAGGCGCCGCAGGAAGGTTGCAGGATGCGCGCGCCGGCCGCCGCGAAGGTCCGGTCGTAGCCTCGCGCCACGCAGTAGTCCCGGACGGCGGTAGTGCCGTATTGCAGGTACAGGGCGACGCCAGGCGGAATGCTCAGCCCGCGCTCCACCGCCCAGGCCAGCACCTCGTGATAGTGGTCGAAATCTTCGCGCTTGCCGGCGGTGCAGGATCCGCCGTACGCGATGTCGACGCGGGGACGTTCCCGCAGCGCGGCCAGAGGCACGCCGTTGCCCGGATCGCCCGGCGCCGCGACCAACGGCGACAAGGCGCCGCAGTCCACCCGCAGCGTCGCGGCGTAGGCGGCGCCAGGGTCGCTGCGCATCCACGGTTCGATCGCCGCGTCCACGCCGCGCCGTTCGCGCAGGAAGCGCGCGGTCTCGGCGTCCGGCGCCACGATTCCGGTCAGCCCGCCCAGCTCGGCGGTCATGTTGGTCAGCGTCGCGCGTTCATCGATGGACAGGGCCGCCACCGCCTCCCCCGTGAACTCGAACACCTTGCCCACGCCCGCGCCCGACCGGATTTCCGGCAGCGCCAGCAAATGCAGCACGACGTCCTTGGCCGTCACGCCCGGCGGCAGCACCCCCGCCAGCTCGACCCGCAACGACGCGGGCACCGTCAAGCGCACCGCGCCGGTGACGAAGGCATTGGCCATGTCGGTCGTGCCCACGCCGAACGCCACGCAGCCCAGCGCGCCGCTGTGCGGGGTATGCGAATCCGTCCCCACCACCACCTGGCCCGGCAGCGCGTAGCGCTCCGCCATCATGGCGTGGGAAATACCGGCGACGTTGCCGCCGGCATCCCGGGCGGCCTCGGTCTCGGTCAGCGTGCGGTGCTGACGCAAGCCGTAGGCTTCGACGAAGCCGCGCTGCGCCCGGCACATGGCGAGCACGTTGGGAACGATGCCGGCCCGCACGTGATTGGGGCTTTCATCCACGTAGGAGGTATGGTCCTCGAAGACCACGATGCGCTCGCGGTCGACCAGGCGCAGCGGCCTCCCAAAGCGGGCATGCAGCATATGGGCCGCCATGCCGGTGTAGTACTCATGGATGAAGCGCCAGTCCGCGCGGATGAAGACGCCGTCTCCCGGCTCGGGCGCGGCCGGCGTCACGGCCGTGCGCAGCAGGTGGCGCAGGATTATTTTCTCGAACAGGGTGCGTGGCGCGGCGTCTTCGGCGGCGGGCTGCGGCTCGACGCCGCCGAGCCGCGCCTGGCCGAAGGCCAGCAGCCCCCCCGCCCTGACGATGGCGGCGGCAAGGGCGTCGCGGTCCGCGACGATCTCGTCCACCGTGATGGCGGCGCCCTGCCGCAGGCGTTCCGCCAGGCCCATATCGGTGCTGGTGTACAGGCCGATGTTGTCGGCGTTCTGCCGATAGATGCGCTCGAAGCTTTCCGCGATGACCAGGCGGACTCCAGCGGACTTCTCCGCCATGGGGCTGTGCTCGCGCGAAGAGCCCTTGCCATAGCGCTTTCCGCCCACGACGACGTTCACGCCCGCCCGCTTGATCGCATCCACCCCGATCGGCAGCGCATCGCCGGCCCGCAGGCCGGTGTAGGGATAGCGGCCCAATTGCTCGTCGAAATGGGTCAGGATCGGAACCGGCGTGATTTCGTCGGTGGAAATGTCGTCGCGCAGCGGTCCCGCCTGCTCCGGCGCCAGGGCCGTCCCCGCCAGTTGCGCCGTCACCCGCGCCGGATCGCGCGACAGGAACAGCAGCCGGGCCGGCCCGTCGAGTACATAGGTAGCCATATCGCCCGGCGCTATTCAGGAGTGACCGCCGCGGCCTTGACCAGGGCCTGGCTCTTGGAGATTTCATCGGCCAGCGTCCGGACCGCGACCTCGGTGCTGCTGCCCTGCGCCACGAAGCCCTGCGGGGCCAGCGTCTTCAGGACGGCCGGATCCCGCATGGTCTGCTGCGTGGCCGCCTGCAGCCGCTGGACGACGCCCGCCGGCAGCCCCGCCGGCCCGATCAGCGCGATCCAGGCGTCATACGAATAGCCTTTCACCCCGGACTCGTCCAGGGTCGGAACGCCGGGCAGCGCGGCGACGCGTTCGGGCGTGCTGACGGCCAGCGCGCGCAGCTTTCCCGCCTGCACCTGCGCAAGCACGGAAGGCACCGCCAGGAACGCCACCTGGATCTGGCCGGACATGACGTCCGTTATCAGGGCGTTGCCGCCCCGGTAGGGGATGTGCATCATGTCGACGCCGGCCCTGGATTTCAGCAGTTCGCCCGCCAGGTGCAGCACGCTGCCGCTGCCCGACGAACCGTAGTTGATCTTGCCCGGTTGCGCCCGCGCGGCTGCCAGCAGCTCGCCGATGCTGCGGTACGGCGAATCCTCCGCCGCCACCATCGCCAGCGGCGTCGTGCCGATGACCGAAATGGGCGTGACGTCCTTCACCGAATCGTACGGCATGCTCTTGTACAGACTGGGATTGATGGCGTGATTGGATGACACGATGGCCAGCGTGTAGCCGTCGGGTCTGGCCGCCACCAGTTGCCGGGTGCCGGGAATGCCCGCCGCGCCGGCCAGGTTCTCCACGATGAGCGGCTGGGCCAGCGTCTTGCCCAGGTTCTCGGCCACCACGCGCGCCACCACGTCCGCGGTGGAGCCGGGCGAGGTCGGCACGATCAGGCGGATCGGACGGTCCGGGTAGTCCGCCGCGAACGCCTGGCCGCCGGGGCCCAGGATGCTGAGCGCGAGCATACAGCCCGCGAGGAATCGATTGGGGGGATTCATGTTGTCTCCTTGTGAAGCGCAGCGGGGTCTCGTTGCCCCGTCCCGTCGCATGACGCGCTTCGACTATAAGGAGATGCCGCCGATCGCCGAAGTGTCCTCTTGGCACGGCGGCCATCGCGAACCGAGATGGCGTCAGCCTTGCTGCGCCAGGAACTTGACCAGCGTGGCGGCCGTGGCGGACAACTGGCTCTGGTCCTGGAAGACGATGCAGAGCTGGCGCTGCGCCCACTCGTCGGACAAGGGCCGCACGACCACGTCCAGCGATTGCAGGTACAGCTCGGCCACCTGTTGCGGCATGACCGCGATGCCCAGGCCCGCGTGGGTCATGCGGCATAGCGCATCCAGGCTCGCCACGCGGATCTTGATCGACAGCGTGGCGCCCAGCGCCGCCGCCTGCGCCGCCAGCAACTGCGTCAGCGCGCTGTTCTCGCGCAGGCCCACGAAGGTCTCGCCCGCGATGTCATGCAGGCTCAGTTGCCGGGCTGCCGCCTTGGGATGCCGGGCCGGCAGCATGACCGCCAGCCGGTCGCGGCGGTAGGGAAGCTGCTCCACGCCCTGCGCGCCGGGGATGCGATTGCAGATCCCGAAATCCGCGGCGCGTTCTCGGACCAGGCGCAGCACGTCCGGGCTGTGCTGCTCTTCCAGGTCGATATCCACTTCGGGAAACAGGCGCTGGAACGCCGCGACGTCCTCGGGCAGGAACTGCACGATGGCCGACAGGTTCGCCACCAGCCGCACGTGGCCCTTCACGCCGGCGTACAGCCGCGAGAGTTCCGCCCCCATGGCCTCGACGTCGCCGATGATGCGCCGCGCATGGCGCAGTACCGTCTGCCCCGCCGGCGTCACGCTCACGCCGCGGGTATGGCGTTCGATCAGCGCCAGACCCACCAGCGATTCCATCTCGGCGATCCGCCGGCTGACGGCGGAGGGCGCGATGAATTCGCGCTCGGCGGCCCGCGCGATGCTGTTCTCCTGGCACACCGCGACGAACAGCCGCAGCGAAGTCAGATCGAGTTTGCGTAGGAGGTTTTCCATGGTCGGGCAGGCCGGGGCGCGGCGGCGCCCCCTAACGCCGGGGATCGTACACCACGCCCGCGCCTCAGGCCGCCAGGGACTCCCGCGCCCGCTTCCGGTAGCGTTCCCACAACGCGGCTTCGCGCGAGCGCGCCCGTTCCACGCCCTGCTCCTTGACGTGGCCATAGCCGCGGATGTCGTCCGGCAGCGCCGCCAGCGCCAGCGCCGCGTCGCGGTTGCCGGCATCCAGTGTCCGCGAGAATTCCTCCGCCAGTGCGAGGTAATCGGAGGCCAACTGCCTTTCCATACGGCGCTCGGCGGTCTTTCCGAAGACGTCCAGCCAGGTCCCGCGCACCCGCTTCATGGGCGCAAGCAGGTGGAATACCCGCGCCATCCACGGGCCGAAGGCGCGCTTGAGCGGGCGGCCCCGCGCGTCGCGCCGCGCGATCGCGGGCGGCGCCAGGTAATAGCGCAAGCGGTAGTCGCGCCCGGGCTCGCCTTCGAATTGCTCGCGCAGCCGGGCCTTGAATGCCGGATCCACGTACAGGCGGGCCACTTCGTATTCGTCCTTGTAGGCCATGAGCCTGGCCAGGTTACGGGCGACCGAGAGCGTCACCTCGAAGCCGCCCGGGTCGGCCAGCAGGGCCTCGCGGGCGCGCACGGCCTGCACGGCGGCCACGAATCGCGCCGCGTAGGCCTCGTCCTGGTAGGCCCGCAGGTGCTCGGCCAAACGCCTGATCCTGCCGTCCAGGGATTCGGGCAGCGCCAGCACCTGGGCCCTGGGCGCTGGCCTGAGCGCGTCGGCGCCCAGGTGCGCCGCCTGGCGGCCGAGTTCGAAGGCGGCCAGGTTCTTTTCCACCGCCACGCCGTTCAATTCGATCGCGCGCCGCAGGCTGTCCCGCGATAGCGGCAGCCCGCCCTGCTGCCAGGCATAGCCCAGCAGCAGCGGATTGGCGTAGATGCTGTCGCCCAGCAGCGCCTCGGCCAGGGGCCCGGCTTCGATGAAGCCGCAATTGCCGCCCGTGCTCCGCGCCAGCGCGGCCTCGGCCTGGGCGCCGGGAAAGCGCCAGCCCGGCTGCGACAGGAACGCCGCGGTCGGCGCCGCCGTGCTGTTCACCACGGCCCGGCCGCGGTCCGGCCGCAGCCGCGAGAGGACCTCCGGCGACGCCGACACCAGCGCGTCGCAGCCGATGACCAGGTCCGCCTCGCCCAGCGCCACGCGCGTGGCGTGCAGGTCTTCGGGACGATTGGCCAACTGCACGTGACTGAGCACGGCGCCGCCCTTCTGCGCCAGACCCGCCATGTCCAGCACGGTCACCCCCTTGCCTTCGATATGCGCGGCCGCGCCCAGCAGCGCGCCGACGGTCACGACGCCCGTTCCTCCCACGCCCGCGATCACCACGCGGTACGCCGCGCCCGCGGGAATATCCGCGCGGGCGGGCAGCGGCGCCTCGGGCAGTGCCGGCGCCCCCGCGGCCGCGCCGGGCTTGCGCAGGACGGCGCCTTCGGCCGTCACGAAGCTGGGACAGAATCCCTCGACACAGGAAAAATCCTTGTTGCAGGACGACTGGTTGATGCGGCGCTTGGTGCCCATCGGCGTATCCAGCGGCTCGACGGACAGGCAGTTGGACTTCACGGAGCAATCGCCGCAACCCTCGCAGACGGCTTCGTTGATGAACGCCCGGCGTGGCGGATCGGGATAGTCGCCGCGCTTGCGGCGGCGGCGTTTCTCGGTGGCGCAGGTCTGGTCGTAGATAAGCACCGTCGTGCCCGCGATGTCGCGCAGCGCGCGCTGCACCTCGTCCAGCGCCGCGCGGTGATGCACCTCGACTGTCCCCGGCAAGGCGCCCGCGCCGGCGTACTTCTCCGGCTCGTCGGTCACCACCACGGTCTTCGCCACGCCCTCCGCCTGCATCTGCGCGGCGATCTGCGGCACGGTCAGCACGCCGTCCACCGGCTGCCCGCCGGTCATCGCGACCGCGTCGTTGTAGAGGATCTTGTACGTGATGGACGCGCGCGCCGCGACCGCCGCGCGGATCGCCAGCAGCCCCGAATGGAAATAGGTGCCGTCTCCCAGGTTGGCGAAAATGTGCCGTTCGGACGTGAAATCCTTCTGGCCCAGCCAGGCGACGCCTTCCCCGCCCATCTGGCTGAAAGTGTCGGTCTTGCGGTCCATCCACATCGCCATGTAGTGGCAGCCAATGCCGGCCACCGCGCGCGACCCCTCGGGCACGCGCGTGGACGTATTGTGCGGACAGCCCGAGCAGAACCAGGGCTTGCGCTCCTCCACCAGCGTGGGCCGGGCGGCCTCGCGCTCCTTGGCGTCGATGACCGCGAGCCGCGCCGCGATGCGCGCGCGCAGCGCCTCGGACAGGCCAGCTTTGTCCAGGCGCGCGGCGATCGCCCGCGCGATCAGCGCCGGCGACAGCTCATGGCGCGCCGGCAACAGCCAGCCGCCGCGCGGCGTAGACCATTCCCCGCCGCCGTGCTCGCGCTCGTCGAACTTGCCGTAGACGCGCGGCCGCACGTCGTCGCGCCAGTTGTAGAGTTCCTCCTTCAGCGCGTATTCCAGGATCTGGCGCTTTTCCTCGACCACCAGGATTTCCTTCAGCCCCGTCGCGAACTCGCGCGCGTCCTGGGCGTCCAGCGGCCAGATACAGCCCACCTTCAGTACGCGTATGCCCGCCTCGCGGCAGGCGGCCTCGTCCAGGCCCAGGTCGTTCAAGGCCTGGCGCACGTCGAGATAGGCCTTGCCGGCCGTCATGATGCCGAAGTGCGCGCGCGGCGAATCCAGCACGACCCGGTTCAGTTTGTTGGCCCGCACGTAGGCCAGCGCCGCGTACCATTTGTGGTCCAGCAGCCGCGCCTCCTGCGCCAGCGGCGAATCCGGCCAGCGGATGTTCAGGCCGCCTTCGGGCAACGGATCCTGCGGCAGCACGATGCGCAGCCGCTCCGGATCCACGTCCACCGACGCGCTGGATTCCACCACGTCGGTCACGCATTTCATGGCCACCCACAGACCGGTGTAGCGGCTCATGGCCCAGCCGTGCAGCCCGTAGTCCAGGTACTCCTGCACGTTGGACGGATACAGCACCGGGATGCCGCTGGCGATCAGCACGTGTTCGGACTGGTGCGCCACCGACGAGGACTTCGCGGCGTGATCGTCGCCCGCCAGCATCAGCACGCCGCCGTGCGCCGAAGTGCCGGCGGAATTGGCGTGCTTGAGCACGTCCACCGACCGGTCCACGCCGGGCCCCTTGCCGTACCACATGCCGAACACGCCGTCGCGCGTCGCCCCCGGAAACAGGTTCAGTTGCTGCGAGCCCCACACGGCCGTGGCCGCCAGGTCCTCGTTCACCCCCGGCTGGAACACGACGTCGTGCGATTGCAGATGCCGCTTGGCCTTCCACAGTGCCTGGTCCAGCCCGCCCAACGGCGATCCGCGGTAGCCCGAGATGTAGCCGCCGGTATTCAGGCCCGCCTCGCGGTCGCGCTGTTTTTGCATCAGGGGCAGCCGCACCAGGGCCTGCGTACCGCTCAGGTAGATGCGCCCGTGGGTCCGGGTGTACTTGTCGTCCAGCGTCAGGCCATGGGTATCGGCCGCGCCGGTAGAGAGTGAGGCGTTCACGCTTGTCTCCTGCGTTCCAGGTTTTGATGTTTTCCGCAGTGTAGGAATGGCGCTGGTTATCGTATATTCATATATTCGTGTATCTGGTATTCGATAAACAGATGGCTAACGATGTCACCTTGCGCCAGCTCCGCTACTTCGCGGCCGCCGCCCGCACGGGCCGGTTCTCCATGGCCGCCGCCGACGAGCACGTCTCGCAATCCGCCATCACCAATGCCGTGCTGGCGCTGGAAGCCCAGTTGGGCGTGCGCCTGTTCGACCGCCATCCGCACGGCGTCACGCTGACACCCGAAGGGCACAATTTCCACCAGCGCACCCGCGACGTGCTCGACTCCCTGGAAGATGCCCTGCGCGAGCCCGGCTTCCAGCGCTATGCGCTGCGCGGATCGGTGCGGATCGCGGCGTCCTACACGGTGCTGGGCTACTTCCTGCCCGACCTGCTGGCGCGCTTCCGCCGGCGCTATCCCGACGTGGTGCTGGACCTGGTCGACCTGGACCGCCCCGACATCGAGGCGGCCGTGGCCAGCGGCGACGTCGAACTGGGGGTCGCGCTGCTGTCCAACGTGGAGCATCGCGAGCGCTTCGGGCACCACGTGCTGGTGCGGTCCCGGCGCCAGCTATGGACGGCGTCCGGCCATCCGCTGCTGCAGGCGTCCTCTCCCCCGTCGCTGGCCGACGTCGCGCGGTATCCCTACATCCTGCTGGAAATGGACGAAGGGGAACGCTCCGCGCTGGCCTACTGGCAGGCCCATGGCCTGCGGCCCGACATCGCGTTCCGGACGCGTTCGATGGAGGCGCTGCGCGGGCTAGTCGCGCACGGCTTCGGCGTCACGATGCTGTCGGACATGGTCTACCGTCCCTGGTCGCTGGAAGGCCGGAAGATCGAAGCCGTGCCCATCGTCGACGCCGTTCCGCCCATGGAGGCGGGCCTGCTCTGGCATCCCCGCGCGGCCATCGCGAAACCGGCCGAGGCGTTCCGCCAGTTCATGATGTATGCCTGCGGCGTCTGAAACGGCCGCTACACAAGTTCCGCGCCCTTGCGGCGCGTGAACTGGGCCAGCGACCGCAGCGCCAGCGCATGCATGGCCGCCACCGACGGCAGCAGCGTTTCCTCCTTGCGGCTCAGGACGCCGACGATGCGCTCCACCGTGGGTCCGGCCAGGGGCACGAAGGCCAGGCCAGTGCTGGCCGCCGGCCGCGCCAGCACCGGCAGCACGGTCACGCCCAGGCCGCTCACCACGCTGGCCAGCAGCGACGCGCGGTTGGACACCACCATGAACGGATCGTCGATCGCGCTGCCCAATTGCCGGTTCCGCAGCGTGTCGAAGGTGGCGTTGCCGATCAGGCGCTCGCCGGCCAGCGCCGACCAGGGCACCGGCCCCCGCCGCCGCGCCAGCGGATGGCTCTTGCGGCAGACCAGGCCGAAGGCGTCGCGCGCCACGGGCGCGAAGGCGACCTCCGCCGTGCGCGGCACCTGCCCGGCCACGCCCACCTGCACTTCGCCGCTCAGCACCAGCCGGTGCACGTCCTGCGAGGGCTCGTCGATGGCGCGGATGCGGATCGCGGGATGGCTGCGCGCGTAGCGTTCCAGCAGCCGCGGCAGCCACTCGTCGGCAAGCGACGGCATGACCGCCAGCGACACCGGCCCCTGGCTGCCCAGGCCGAACTGGCGCGCCGCGTCCAGCACCCGGTCGTGGGTGGCCAGCAGTTCGCGGAACAGGGGCGCCACGGAAGCGCCCAGCGGCGTGAGCTGCGCCCGCTTGCCGGGTTCGAAGAGCGGCGCTCCAAGCTGCTGCTCCAGGTCCTGCATGGCGGCCGACACGGCCGCCTGCGAACGGAAAGTGCCTTCGGCCGCCAGCCGGAAACTGCCGTGGTCGGCGGCTAGCAGGAACTGGCGCAGGTGCTGGATCTTCAGGGGCGGCGGCATGGCAGGGACGGCATTTAAATTCGGATTTCCTGAAATTAACTTGCGTTAATTTGGATTGTCAAAATTACACCGCGCATCCAACAATGGCCCCGTCTTTCATCCAACAAGTCGTGGAGCCGCGAAAATGTCCCTGCAAGTGCGCAAGGTAGTCAGTTATGTCGAGAAAACCCTGATCGAGGGAGGCCGCGCGGCCGAGCGGCCGCTGGAGATGATCGTGGCCGCCGCCGTGATCCGCAATCCGTGGGCCGGCCTGCCTTTCCAGGAAGACCTGCGGCCGCGGATCCTGGAGGCCGCGCCCCCGCTGGGCGCGCTGCTGGTCGAGGAGATCCTGCGCCAGGCGGGGTCCGCCGACCGGATCGAAGCCTACGGCAAGGCCGCGGTGGTGGGCACGGCCGGCGAAGTGGAGCACGCGTCCGCGCTGATCCACACGCTGCGCTTCGGCAACGCCTACCGCAACGCCGTCGGCGGCACCAGCTACCTCAGTTTCACCAATATGCGCGGCGGACCGGGCTGCGTGATTTCGGTGCCCCTGATGCACAAGCACGACGAAGGCCTGCGTTCCCACTACCTGACCGTGCAGACGACCATCAACGACGCCCCCGCGCCGGACGAAATCGTGGTCGCGCTGGGCGCCGCCACCTCCGGGCGTCCGCATCACCGCATCGGCAACCGCTATTCCGACCTGCAGGAACTCGAGCGCGAGGCCCAGGCGAAATGAGCGCGAACTTCCGCCGATCCGGCCGCGGCGAGCCGCTGGTGCTGTTGCACGGCGTCGGCCTGGACCACACCTTGTGGGACGACCTGGCGCCGCTGCTGGAACCGCATTTCGACGTGCTGCGCTACGACCTGCTGGGCCACGGCAACGCCCCCGGCATAGACGAAACCGTCACGATGCAGGACTTCATCGGCCAATTGGACGCCGAGCTGGCCCGCGCCGGCTGGCACAGCGCCAACGTGCTGGGCTATTCCATGGGCGGCCTGATCGCGGGGGCCTACGCCGCCGCCCGGCCGCAGCGGGTCACCCGGCTGGCGCTGCTCAGCACGGTGTTCCGGCGCAGCCCCGACGAAGCGCGCGCCGTGCTGGCGCGCCTGGACGCCGCCGCGACCCAGGATCCCGAGGCCGCCGCCCAGGTATCGCTCGCGCGCTGGTTCACGCCCGGCTTCCAGGCGCGGCGCCCGGAGCGGGTCGCCAGCATCGGACAGCGCCTGCTGCGCAACAACCCGCCTCACTTCCTGGCCGCCTACCGCATCTTCGCGCTGGGCGACCCGGTCCTGGCGCAGGCCGCCCCCGGCATCGCCTGCCCCGCGCTGGTGATGACGGGCGAAGAAGACGTCGGATCGACCCCGCGCATGACGCGCGAGCTGGCCGCCGCCCTGCCCCGCGGCCAGGCGCGCGTGGTGCCCGGCCAGCGGCATATGCTGCCGGTGGAGGCGCCCGCGGTCGTGGCATCGGCCCTGCACGGATTTTTTCTGCCGGGGACCGCCGGATCGTCCATTTCCTAGGGACGACCGGCGGCACAGGCAACGTGGAAACGGAGACATACAACATGATGAATCGCAGAACCCTCCTGAAGCACCTGGCGGCCCTGGCCGTCGCGCCGGCCGGCGCCACGCTGGGCCGCGCCGCCGGCGCGCGCGAAGCCCCCTTGCGCGTCATCGTGCCGTTCCCGCCGGGCGGCGGCACGGACGTGCTGGGCCGGGTCATCGCGGCGACGCTGGAAGGCGCGCTGGAACGGCCGGTCGTCGTCGAGAACAAGCCCGGCGCCAGCGGCATGCTGGGCGCCGACTACACCGCCAACGGCCCCAAGGACGGCAGCCTGCTGCTGTTCGCGGGCCTGGTGCCTTCGGTGCGCTACTACGCCCGTCCGCCCGAAGACGTGCTGAAGCAACTGGCGCCGGTCTGCCCGATCGCGCGTTCGCCCTACATGGTGGCGGTCAATGCCGACCTGCCGGCCCGGACCCTGGGCGAACTCGTCGCCCAGGCCAAGCGCGACCCCAAGGGCCTGACCTTCGGCACCCCTGGCAACGCCACCCCGCAGCATCTGGCCACCGAGCAGCTCCAGGCGGCTTGCGGCGTCGAGCTGCTGCACGTGCCGTATCGCGGCACGGGACCGATGATGACGGACCTGCTGGGCGGACAGATCCAGTTGGTGCTCGCCACCGTGGCGGCGGTCGAGCCCTATTTGCAGGGCGGGCGGCTGCGCGTGCTGGCCGTGACCAGCCCGGAACGCCTGCCCAAGTACCCGGACCTCCCCACGGTGGCCGAAAGCGGCTACCCCGGCTTCTCCGCGCAGATCCAGTTCGGCACCTACTGCGCCGCGGGCACCCCGGAGGCGGCCATCGCGGCGCTGAACCGGGGCGTCAACCTCGCGCTGCAGACCGAAACCGTCCGCGCCAAGCTGGCCGAACAGGGATTCCAGCCCACGGGCGGCACCCCGGCGCAATTGCAACAGGCGCTCCTGGCCGAAATACGCAACGTGGCCGGGCTGGTGCAGGCCGGCAAGGTGAAGGTCGACCTATAGCGCCCCGTCCCGCCGGTTCTGCTGGATAACCAGCATTTACAGGCGTGTCGTCTCCTGTGCATGCTGCTTTGGGACTCGGCGCAGATCGGGCGCACCCTGGCGAATGGAGACGACATGCCGAATTCCCTGCACTCCGCCCATATCCGCGAGATCGAACAGGTCGGCCTGGGCCGCCCCACCCAGCGCGACGCGCACGTGGTGAGCAGTTGGCTGCGCTGCCTGGACCAGTACCGCCTGGATCCCGCGCATGCCTGCGAGGCCTATATCGTGCCGGACGGGCGGCTGCGGGAACACCGCCAGCAATCCGAAGCGCTGATCGCCATTGCGCGCTCCGGCCTGGACAGCCTGTTCCGCCACGTCGCCGGGCAAAACTACGTGCTGCTGCTGGCCGACCGCCAGGGCGTCACCGTGGAATTCCTGGGCGACGCGCAACAGACCGCCAGCCTGCGCAAGGCCGGGTTGTACCTGGGATCGGAATGGTCGGAGCGGCGCGCCGGCACCTGCGCCGTGGGCGCCTGCCTGGAAAGCGGCGAAGCGCTCACCATCCACCAGACCGACCACTTCGACAACACCCACACGCCGCTGTCCTGCACCGCCGCGCCCATCTACAGCGCCGACGGCGAATTGGCGGCCGTTCTGGACCTCTCGCTGCTCAGTTCCCCCATCCTGAAAACCAGCCAGAACCTGGCGCTGCACCTGGTCACCAGCACCGCGCGGCGCATCGAAATGGCCAACCTGATGGCGCGCACCCGCAACGAATGGGTGCTGCGCTTTGCGCGTTCGCCGGAATTCCTGGACGTGGACCCAGAGGCCGCCATTTCGCTGGACGGGTCCGGCCGCATCCTGGGCATGACGCACACGGGCGCCAAGCTGCTGGCCAGCGCCGCCGGCCTGGACTGGCGCCATCCCGCCGGCCTGATCGGCCAACCCGTCACCCGTTTCTTCGACGTGGAGCTGGACGACCTGCCCCGCTACACCCGCGCCCACGCGCCGCAGCAGCGCCTGATCGCCGCGCGCGACGGCAACGCCCTGTTCGCGCACGCCATCGAACCCAACCGGCACGCCCGGGGCGCGGCCGTCGCGGTGCGCGGTCTGGACGGCGGCGACGCCAGGATGGCCGCCCTGCTGGCGCGCGCCGCCAAGCTGGCCAGGCAGGGCCTGCCCATCCTGCTGCAAGGCGAAACCGGCGTGGGCAAGGAATACCTGGCCCGCGCCATCCATGACGGCAGCCGGCGCGCGGGCCGTTTCGTCGCCGTGAACTGCGCGGCGATCCCGGAATCCCTGATCGAAAGCGAACTGTTCGGCTACCTGCCGGGGGCCTACACCGGCGCGGCGGCGAAGGGCCGCAAGGGCCTGATCGAGGAATCCGACGGCGGAACCCTGTTCCTGGACGAAATCGGCGACATGCCGCTGGCGTTGCAAAGCCGGCTGCTGCGCGTCCTGGCCGAATCCGAGGTCACTCCCATCGGCGCCAACGCGCCGCGCGCGGTGCGCCTGAGCCTCGTGTCGGCCTCGCACCGCGACCTGGCGGCGCTGGTGCGCGAGGGACGCTTCCGCGAAGACCTCTACTACCGCGTCAACGCCGCGACGCTGACCGTGCCGCCGCTGCGCGAGCGCGACGACCTGGAGTGGCTGATCGCCCGCCTGCTGGCGCGCCACCAGGACGACTCGGGCGCCCCGGCGCTGGCGCCCGCCGCGCTGATGGCGCTGAAAGCCCATTCCTGGCCCGGCAACATCCGCGAGCTTGCCAATGTCATCGCGGTGGCGGCCGCGCTGTGCGAAAACGGCGTCATCGAACCCGGCGACCTGCCCGACGCGCTGGCGCCGGCGGCGGCAGCCGCCAGCCCCGGAGAAGCCGCCTTGCGCGCCATGCTGGCGCGTTGCGCCGGCAACGTGTCCGAAGCCGCCCGGCGCCTGGGCGTGGACCGCTCCACCGTCCATCGCCAGATGCGGCGCTACGGCCTCTCCTCGCGCCACTGACAGGGCGCGCCACACCCGAACGCCACACCTGTGGCGCGCCGCCACGGCGCCCGGTCCCGGCCCCTCGCCGTTCCCGGGCGTTCCGCGCCCCCGGGCGGGTGGCATGGCGATTGCTTGATCGTTATCGACGCCCACCGGCCGGCACAGGCCGGGGCCGCCGACGGACCGCCCGCCGGTCCGACACAACAACGACCGCCCGCAACGGGCAAGGAGACAAGACATGCAGACCGATCATGCCGGCGCGGCCCTGGACGCCGTGCTCGCCCGCCTGAACACCGCGCTGGGCAACAAGGACATCGATGCCGTCGCCGGACTGTTCCAGGACGAATGCTATTGGCGCGACCTGGTGCTGTTCACCTGGAACCTGCGCACCCTGGAAGGGCACGGCCAGATCCGCGACATGCTGCGGCGCCAACTGGCGCAGGTGGAGCCGGTGCGCTTCAGCCGCGACGCCAAGGAGGCCGTGTCCGACGACGGCGGCCTGCTGCAAGGCTGGATCGAGATCGAGACCAACCTGGCCCGCGGCTACGGCCACGTCCGCGTCAAGGACGGCAAGATCTGGACGCTGCTGACCACCATGTCCGAACTCAAGGGCCACGAGGAGCCGAGCGGCGTGCGCCGGCCCAAGGGCGCCGAGCACGGCAGCAGCCGGACCCGCCAGACCTGGCTGGAAAAGCGCGAGCAGGAGGCCGCCGAACTCGGCTACCAGACCCAGCCCTACGTGCTCATCATCGGCGGCGGCCAGGGCGGCATCGCGCTGGGCGCGCGCCTGCGCCAACTGGACGTGCCCACCATCATCATCGAAAAGAACGAGCGCGCCGGCGATAGCTGGAGAAAGCGCTACAAGTCGCTGTGCCTGCACGACCCGGTCTGGTACGACCACCTGCCCTACATCCCCTTCCCCGAGAACTGGCCGATCTTCGCGCCCAAGGACAAGATCGGCGACTGGCTGGAGATGTACACCAAGATCATGGAGCTCAACTACTGGACGTCCAGCGTCTGCCAATCGGCGCGCTACGACGAGCAGAAGCAGGAATGGGAAGTCACCGTGCTGCGCGAAGGCAAGCCGGTGGTGCTGCGGCCCAAGCAACTGGTGCTGGCCACGGGCATGTCCGGCAAGCCCAACATCCCCAAATTCCCCGGACAGGACGAATTCCAGGGCGAACAGCAACATTCCTCGCGCCACCCCGGCCCCGACGCGTACCGCGGCAAGAACGTCGTGGTCATCGGCGCCAACAACTCCGCGCACGACATCTGCGCGGCGCTGTGGGAAGCCGGCGCCAACGTCACCATGGTGCAGCGTTCGTCCACCCACATCGTGCGGTCCGACACGCTGATGGACATCGGCCTGGGCGGCCTGTATTCCGAGCAGGCGCTGGCCAGCGGCATGACCACCCGCAAAGCCGACCTCACCTTCGCGTCCCTGCCCTACAAAATCATGGCGCAGTTCCAGATCCCGCTGTATGACCAGATGCGAGAGCGCGACGCCGAGTTCTACGGCAAGCTGGAAGCCGCCGGCTTCATGCTGGACTGGGGCGACGACGGCTCCGGCCTGTTCATGAAATACCTGCGGCGCGGCTCGGGCTACTACATCGACGTGGGCGCCTGCGACCTGATCATCGACGGCAGCATCAAGCTGCAATCCCGCACCGACGTCAGCCACCTGACCCGCGACGCCGTCGTGCTGAAAAACGGCGTGACCCTGCCCGCCGACCTGGTGGTCTACGCCACCGGCTACGGGTCGATGAACGGCTGGGCGGCGGACCTGATCAGCCCGGAAGTCGCGGACAAGGTCGGCAAATGCTGGGGCCTGGGCTCGGACACCACCAAGGACCCCGGCCCCTGGGAGGGCGAACAGCGCAATATGTGGAAGCCCACGCAACAGGATGCGCTCTGGTTCCACGGCGGCAACCTGCACCAGTCCCGGCACTACTCGCAGTACCTGTCCCTGCAACTGAAGGCGCGGCAGGTGGGGATGCCGGTGCAGGTCTACGGCCTGCAGGAGGTGCATCACAAGCGGTAGGCCCGCGCCGGGCGCCCTGGGGCCGGCCGCTTGCGCGCGCCCCGGTCCCGGGGTAAATTGTTGACAATCCGTCGCTTAACCGCGCCTTATTCCGATTTTTTCTCCACGAAACCGGAAAATTGTCGACACAATGAGCAAAGTGCTGACGCTGCCGGGCGCCGCCCCGGGCGATAGCGAGACGCTTTCGGAACATATCTTCCGCAAGATCCAGTCCGCCATCGTCAAGGGCGAGATCGCCCCCGGCAGCAAGATTTCCGAACCCGAGCTGGCGCGCGTCCACGGCGTCAGCCGGGGCCCGCTGCGCGAGGCCCTGCACCGGCTGGAAGGCCAGCGGCTGCTGGTCCGCGTGCCGCATGCCGGCGCCCGCGTGGTGTCGCTGTCGCGGCAGGAACTCTCCGAACTGTACGAAATCCGCGAATCGCTGGAAGGCACCGCCTGCCGCCTGGCCGCCGAACGCATGCCCCCCGCCGAAATCGCGGAACTGCGCGGCGTGCTTGAAGCGCACGAGCGCGACGAGGCCTTCCAGGCTGGGCTCGGCTACTACGAACAGGAGGGCGATTACGACTTCCACTACCGCATCGTCAAGGGCAGCGGCAACCAGATGCTGTTCCGCATGCTGTGCGACGAGCTCTACCAGCTTGCGCGCATGTACCGCATCCAGTATTCGACGACGCCCAACCGCCCCCGGCAGGCCTATGCCGAACACCACCGCATTCTTGACGCCATCGCCGACCGCGATGGCGAGTTGGCTGAAATCCTGATGCGCCGCCACATCCGCGCATCCCGTCTCAACATCGAACAGCAGATCGCGCAGGGCAACCTGCAGCGCACCGAGGCATGAACCACTCCTACCGCAAGCCCCTGCCCGGCACCCGCCTGGACTACTTCGACACCCGCGCCGCCGTCGAGGCGATCTCGCCCGGGGCCTACGACCGCCTGCCCTACACGTCCCGCGTGCTGGCCGAGAACCTGGTGCGCCGCTGCGACCCGGCCATGCTGACGGATTCGCTGAAGCAATTGATCGAGCGCCGCCGCGACCTGGACTTCCCCTGGTATCCGGCGCGCGTGGTCTGTCACGACATCCTGGGCCAGACCGCGCTGGTGGACCTGGCCGGCCTGCGCGACGCCATCGCCGAAAAAGGCGGGGACCCCGCCAAGGTCAACCCGGTCGTGCCGGTGCAGTTGATCGTGGACCACTCGCTCGCCGTGGAATACGGCGGCGACGACCCCGACGCCTTCGCCAAGAACCGCGCCGTGGAAGACCGCCGCAACGAAGACCGCTTCCACTTCATCGACTGGACCAAGCAGGCCTTCCGCAACATCGAGGTCGTGCCGCCGGGCAACGGCATCATGCACCAGATCAACCTGGAACGGATGTCGCCCGTCATCTACACGCAGGACGGCGTGGCCTTCCCCGACACGCTGGTCGGCACCGACAGCCACACCCCGCACGTGGACGCGCTGGGCGTAATCGCCATCGGCGTGGGCGGCCTGGAAGCCGAGAACGTCATGCTGGGCCGCGCGTCCTGGATGCGCCTGCCCGACATCGTCGGCGTCGAACTGACCGGCCGCGCCCAGCCCGGCATCACCGCCACCGACATCGTGCTGACGCTGACCGAATTCCTGCGCAAGGAAAAGGTCGTGGGCGCCTACCTGGAGTTCTACGGCGAAGGCGCCTCCAGCCTGACGCTGGGCGACCGCGCCACCATCTCGAACATGGCGCCGGAATATGGCGCCACGGCCGCGATGTTCTCGATCGACCAGCAGACCATCGACTACCTGCGCCTGACCGGCCGCGAGGACGAACAGATCGCGCTGGTGGAAACCTACGCCAAGACCGCGGGCCTGTGGTCCGACAGCCTGAAGAACGCCGAATACGAACGCGTGCTGCGCTTCGACCTGTCCAGCGTGGTGCGCACGCTGGCCGGCCCGTCCAACCCGCACCGCCGCCTGCCGGTGGCCGACCTGGCCGAGCGCGGCATCTCCGGCGTCGTCGAGAACGAACCCGGCCGCATGCCCGACGGTGCCGTGATCATCGCGGCAATCACCAGTTGCACCAACACCAGCAACCCGCGCAACGTCATCGCCGCCGGCCTGCTGGCGCGCAACGCCAACCGCGCGGGCCTGACCCGCAAGCCCTGGGTGAAGAGTTCGCTGGCGCCCGGATCCAAGGCGGTCTCGCTGTACCTGGACGAAGCCGGCCTGACCGAAGACCTGGAAAAACTCGGCTTCGGCGTCGTGGCCTTCGCCTGTACCACCTGCAACGGCATGTCGGGCGCGCTGGACCCGAAGATCCAGCAGGAAATCATCGACCGCGACCTCTACGCCACCGCGGTGCTGTCCGGCAACCGCAACTTCGACGGCCGCATCCACCCCTACGCCAAGCAGGCGTTCCTGGCTTCGCCGCCGCTGGTCGTCGCCTACGCCATCGCCGGCACCATCCGCTTCGACATCGAGCGCGACGTGCTGGGGCAGGACGCCAGCGGCCGCGACATCCGCCTCAAGGACATCTGGCCCAGCGACGAAGAGATCGACGCCATGGTCAAGTCCGCCGTCAAGCCCGAGCAGTTCCGCAAGGTCTACGCACCCATGTTCGGCATCCAGGACCGACGCGGCGCCGCGGTCAGCCCGCTGTACGACTGGCGCCCGATGAGCACCTACATCCGCCGCCCGCCGTACTGGGAAGGCGCGCTGGCCGGCGAGCGCACCCTGCGCGGCATGCTGCCCCTGGCCGTGCTGGGCGACAACATCACGACCGACCACCTCTCGCCGTCCAACGCCATCCTGATGGACAGCGCCGCCGGCGAATACCTGCACAAGATGGGCCTGCCCGAAGAGGACTTCAATTCCTACGCCACCCACCGCGGCGACCACCTCACGGCGCAGCGCGCCACCTTCGCCAACCCCAAGCTCTTCAATGAAATGGTGAAGAACGCCGACGGCACGGTGCAACAGGGTTCGCTGGCGCGCGTGGAGCCCGAGGGCAAGGTCATGCGCATGTGGGAGGCCATCGAAACCTACATGACCCGCAAGCAGCCACTCATCATCGTGGCCGGCGCCGACTACGGCCAGGGTTCGTCGCGCGACTGGGCCGCCAAGGGCGTGCGCCTGGCCGGCGTGGAAGCCATCGTGGCCGAAGGCTTCGAACGCATCCACCGCACCAACCTGATCGGCATGGGCGTGCTGCCGCTGGAGTTCAAGCCGGGCGTCGACCGCAAGACGCTGGCCCTGGACGGCACCGAAAGCTACGACGTCATCGGCGAACGCAAGCCGCGCGCCGACCTGACGCTGGTGATCCACCGCCGCGACGGCCAGACCGTGCAGGTGCCGGTGACCTGCCGCCTGGACACCGCCGAAGAAGTGTCGATCTACGAGGCCGGCGGCGTGCTGCAGCGCTTCGCGCAGGACTTCCTGGAAGCCGAATCCGCGGCCGGCGCCGACAAAAAGGCCGGCTGACCCGCACCCCTTACACCGAAACATCAGGACTGCCCCATGGCCCATGCTCCCCAGACCAAGATTGCCGCCACCTACATGCGCGGCGGCACCAGCAAAGGCGTGTTCTTCAAGCTGGACGACCTGCCCGAATCCGCGCGCGTGGCAGGCCCCGCGCGCGACGCCCTGCTGCTGCGCGTGATCGGCAGCCCCGATCCCTACGGCAAGCAGATCGACGGCATGGGCGCCGCCACGTCCAGCACCAGCAAGACCGTCATCGTCGGCAAAAGCAGCCGCCCCGGCCATGACGTGGACTACCTGTTCGGCCAGGTCTCCATCGACCAGCCCTTCGTGGACTGGAGCGGCAACTGCGGCAACCTCTCGGCCGCGGTGGGCCCGTTCGCCATCGCCAACGGCCTGGTGGACCCGGCCCGCGTGCCCGCCAACGGCATCGCCGTCGTGCGCATCTGGCAGGCCAACATCGGCAAGACCATCGTCGCCCACGTGCCCATCACCGGCGGCGCCGTGCAGGAGACCGGCGACTTCGAACTGGACGGCGTGACCTTCCCCGCCGCCGAACTGCGCCTGGAATTCATGGACCCGGCCGAAGAAGGCGACGGCGGCTCCATGTTCCCCACCGGCAACCTGGTGGACGACCTGGAAGTGCCGGGCGTCGGCACGTTCAAGGCCACCATGATCAACTCCGGCATCCCCACCATCTTCCTGGACGCCGAGGCCCTGGGCTACACCGGCGCGGAACTGCAGGACGACATCAATGGCGACGCCCCGGCGCTGGCGCGCTTCGAGACCATCCGCGCCCGCGGCGCGCTGCGCATGGGGCTGATCAAGACGCTGGAAGAAGCCGCCGGCCGCCAGCACACGCCCAAGGTCGCCTTCGTCGCGCCTCCCAAGGAATACGTGTCCTCCAGCGGCAAGCAAATCGGCGCCGGCGACATCGACGTGCTGGTGCGCGCCCTGTCCATGGGCAAGCTGCACCACGCCATGATGGGCACGGCGTCGGTCGCCATCGCCACCGCGGCGGCGGTGCCCGGCACGCTGGTGAACCTGGCCGCCGGCGGCGGCGAACGCGACAACGTGTGCTTCGGCCATCCGTCTGGCACGCTGCGCGTCGGCGCCGAAGCCCAGCTCGTGGACGGCGAATGGAAGGTCACCAAGGCCATCATGAGCCGCAGCGCGCGCGTGCTGATGGAAGGCTGCGTGCACGTGCCGCGCGACGGGTTCTGAGTCCGACGCACGGCTTTGCGCGAAGGAACGGGGCCTCGGCCCCGTTTTTCATTTCATCGCGGCGCTAGCGACACGGCGACGCGCGCGGCGCTGAAGATCGCCAGCAGCGGCGCCACGGCCAGCACCGCGAAGAGCCACCATGCGCTCGACGTGCCCTCGATGCCGCCGGGCGCATTCAAGCCGCCCAGATTGGCGATCATGCCCGCCAGGGCCGAGCCCAGCGCCGTGGCGAACAATTGCACCGTGGTGATCGACGTGGCGGCGGCGTCCCGGTCGTCGCTGGGACCCACCTGCAGAATCCGCGTCAGCAGGTGCGGCCAGCCCAGCCCGATGCCGAAGCCCACCAGCGTCAAGCCCAAACAGATGAACCCCAGCACCGGCCAATCGCCTTGCGCATGCAGCGGCGCGCTGAACGCCAGCATCACCATGCCCGCCAGCACCAGCGCCGGGCCACTGACGATGGCGCGGCGGATGCCGCCGTCTTTCCAGCCCGAACTCCAGATTTCCGCTACCGTCCAGCCCGCCGCCATCAGCGCGGCCAGGTAGCCCGACAATAGCGGCGTCTGGGCATGCAGGGTCTGCAGGAAGTACGGCACGAAAGTTTCGCTGGTCATGCCGACCACCAGCAGACCGATGGTGGCATACAGGGCCAGCAGGGGCGATCCGCGGCGCAGCGCATTCTTGGGCAGCAGGCGCGTCTGGCTGGTGGATTCCTTGCGCGCCAGAAGCAGCATCAGAACAATGGCCAGCGCCACCCCGGCGGCGTTCCAGCGCGGATCGGGCGATACGCTGCCCGCGCTGACCGCAAGCACCGCCACCGTCAGCAGCAGCAACTGCGCAACCGGCAGCTTGCCGGCGGCCGCCGCGCCCTCGCGGCCGCGCGTGGGCAGCACCAGCCACACCAGGGCCGCGTACAGCAGCGTCACAGGCACCAGGGTGCCGAACGCGGCCCGCCAGGCATCCATCTGCGCGAACACGCCGCCTATCGCCGGCCCCAGCAGGGTCGCCACGCCCCACATGCCGGAGATCAGCGCCATCGCCCTCGGCCACAGGCGCTCGTCGAACACGGCATAGATCATGGCGTAGCACAAGGCGAACAGGAAGCCGCCGCCCAGGCCCTGCAAAGCGCGGCCGAACAGCATCGCCGGCATGCTCGGCGCCGCGGCGCAGGCCAGGCTGCCCGCGATGAAGAACGCGGCGGCTGCGGCATACGCGCCGCGCGATCCCGCGGCGGCCAGCAGCTTGGCGGTCAGCGCCGATCCGAGAATGGACGCGGCCACGAACAGCGTCGTGTTCCAGGCATAAAGCTCCAGGCCGCCGATGTCCTTGACCACCGACGGCAGCACGGTCGTGGCGATGTAGATGTTGATGGCGTGCAGCGCCACCCCGCCCGACAGCGCGATGGAAGGCGCCAGGTTCGTGCCGGAGAGCAAGTCTCCCCAGCTTCCTTCTTGTACCGACATGCAAGCTCCAGGCAAAGGACCGCCCGCGCGCGCCCATGCCCGGCGGCATGACGGCGCAACGCATCGATCGATCAGGCTATGGCTTTCGCATATTACGGAGGCGCCGTTAATTAACCAAGAAAACACTTTGATAATTAAAGGCAATGCTCACTCTTTCGCCCCCGCCGCCGCCAACAGCCGCGCGACCTCGGCCTGGCCGCGGTCGCGGGCATGCCGCAGCGGCGTCACGCCCTTGCCATCGGCCAGATTGACGTCCGCGCCGGCCTCGATGAGCCGCTGCACGATCGCCTGGTGGCGCGCGCCGCCGTCGCCCAGGATCACGGCCTCCAGCAAACCGGTCCATCCCAGGTTGTTCACATGGTCCGGGTCCACGCCGGCGCGCAGCAGCATGTCCACCACCTCGACGTGCCCGCGCTCGCAGGCGGGAATCAGGGCGGTGCCGCCATAGCGGTTGGTGCTCTTCAGGTCGGCGCCGTGCGCCAGCGTCATCGCCAGGATGTCGCGGTAGCCGCGGGCGCCGGCCAGCAGGTAGGCGCTGTCGTGGATCGCGTTCTTCGCATTGACGTCGGCGCCCGCCTCGATCAGGACCCGGGCGGCCTCGGCGTGGTTGCCCTGGGCCGCGCGCAGCAGCGGCGTATTGCCGCTGCCGTCGCGCGCCTCTATCGCCGCCCCTTCCCGCAGCAGCGACTTGACGCGGGCGGCGTCGCCCTCGCCCGCCGCCGCCAGCAATGCCGCATCCTGGCCGCCGGCGGCGGCTCCGCCTCCCAGGCCCAGCAGGAATGCCGCCAGCCAGATACGGCACGCGCCAAGAATAGGCATATCGAACGCTCCCTCAATCGATCGTCTCCGGGGTCACCCGGCCATGGCCGCTAGTATGGCAACGCCGCGAGCTATCATGAAATTAATTGGCTTGATAGCTTTCAGTGGAAATCCCGATGCTCGACCCCGTCCTGCTGCGCAGCTTCGTCACCGTCGTGGACACGGGCAATTTCACGCGCGCGGCCGAATACCTGCACCTGACGCAATCCACCGTCAGCCAGCACGTGATCCGCCTGGAAGACAGTCTCAACTGCCGGCTGCTGGACCGGACGCAGCGCCACGTCCTGCCCACCGAGGAAGGCGGGCGCCTGCTCGGCTATGCCCGCAGCATCCTCCGCCTGGCCGAGGAAGCGCGCGAAAGCGTCGCCGCCGCGCAGGCAAGCGCGTCGCTGCGCCTGGGTGCGCCCGAAGACTTCATGGGATCGACGCTGATGCCCACGCTCGCGGCCGTGCAGGCCGCGTATCCGCTCTTGCGCGTGGAGGTCGAGGGCGGGCTCAGTCATGAGCTGCTGCGGCGCTACCGCGAAGGCGAACTGGACCTGCTCCTGGTCAAACAGTGGGAAGTCGACGCGGACTGCCACGCGCAATGGCCCGAGCCGCTGTGCTGGATCGCCGCGCATGGCTCGCCGCCGCCCACGCCCGACACGGCCGTGCCGCTGGTCGCCTTTCCGGCCGGCGCGCTCTACCGCCAGGAAATGACCGCCATGCTCGAAGCTTGTGGAAAGCCCTGGCACGTGCGCTTCTCCAGCCCCAGCCTGCCCAGCCTGACGGCCGCGGTGGCGGCGGGAATGGGCATCAGCCTGCTGCCGGCCGCGTGCGTCGCCGCCGGGCACCGCGTGCTGACGGCCGAAGAGGGCTACGCCGCCCCCGGCGGCCTGCGCCTGGCGCTCTATGCGCGCTCGCGCCTCAGCGACGCCGGCCATGCCTTGCTGCGCGCCCTGACGGCCTATTGCGAGCTGCGCGCCGGCACGGTCACACCGCCGGCCGCCTGACGGCGCCGGCAGCGAACGCCGCCGCCTCGCCGACCGGCTCTCCTTTGCGGAACAGAAAACGCCGCGCGGGCGCCGCGGCGACGGCCGCCGGCGCGTTGGGCGCGGGCAGCGCCACGAAGGTAGCCTCATTGCCCGCCCGCAGCCCATAGCCTTCCAGCCCCAGCGCGGCCGCCCCCGCATGCGACGCCATGTCCAGCGCAACCGACAGATCGGCATCCGTGTAGAAACCCGAGCGGTAGCCGATCAGCATCGCCCGCTGCAGCATGTCGCCATTGCCGTAGGGCCACCAGGTGTCCTGGATATTGTCGTTGCCCGCGAACACCCGAACACCCGCCGCGCGCAGGCGCAGCACCGGCGGAAAGGCCCGGTCGCCCGGCGCGTTCGTCATGATCGCCACGCCGGCGTCCGCGAGCTTGCGCGCCACCTCGTCCAGCGCCTTCGGCCCGACGTCCCCCAGCGCATAGGCGTGGCTGACGGCGACGCGTCCCGCCAGCCCCAGGGCGCGGGTCCGCGCGGCGATGCGGGCCAGTTGCGCGACGCCCTGCATGTCCGGTTCGTGCAGATGGATGTCGATCTGCGCGCCCAGCCTGTCGGCGATGCCGAATACGCAATCGAGTTGGCCGTCGGCATCGCCGTCCAGCGTGGAGGGATCGATCCCGCCCACCACCTCCGCGCCTTCGCGCACCGCCGCCTCCAGCAGTTGCGCCGTGCCCGGACAGGACATCACCCCGGCCTGCGGAAACGCCGCCACTTGGATATCGACGATGCCGCGCCATTTCTCCCGCTCCGCCATGACGGCGTGCAGGTTCGCCAGCCCGGTGGTGGCGTCGACGTCGACGTGGCTGCGCATCGCGACGGTGCCGAAGGCGGCCGCCTGCGCAATGAGCGCGTCGGCGCGCGCTTCGATCGGCGGCGCGTCAGCCAGCTCCCGCTTCTCCATAGCCAGCCGTTCCCGCAGCGTGGCCGCCGGCCGGTGGGGATGCCAGCGGTCGCCGACGAAACTCTTGTCCAGGTGGATGTGGCCGTCGACGAAGCCCGGCAGCACCAGGTGGCCGCGCAGGTCTATCGTGTCGGCCGGACCGAAAGGCGGCGGCTCGGCGCCGATCGCGAGGATGCGCCCATCGCGGACGGCCAGGGTTAGGGGATTGCCGTCGATTCCGACGGCATTGATGAATACGCGGTCTGTCATGGTTTGCCTTCGACTTGCCTGGCCTTCCACCTTATCGGACGGCGGCGGCGGCGGCCAATTAAGTGTCGCGATAGTCTTCAATGGAAATCGCGATACCGCGTCCAGCAGGCGGCGCGCATGCCGCCCGTCCGCTGGACTCGACACGGCTATGGTCCTATACTGCGGTCCTGCTGTAGTTCACTACGCATGCCCGCCAGGCGATACACATTGCCCGGGGGCATCCGTCACAAGGCCGCGCACAGCGGCCCGGCGCGCAACGCCGAAACACCACAACCCAGCCTTACCGGCTGCGGAACAATTTTCCTGCCCACCAGGCAGGACCATCGCTCACCGCATTGGGCAACGTTTAAAGCAACTCACGTTCGACGCAATGCGGCAGCAAGACACCTACACGGTGTGCCTTGTCGCTGTTCGGCCGAGGGCGTCGCTTGCCGCGCCTTCGCCGGGCAGGCTCGCGATCGCCCTTGCGGCCGCTCGCCAGGTGTTTCGGCTGCGTCATCGGGGTTTGCCGCCCATCGCATTCCGCGGAAACGGCCTTCATGCAGCCATGACTGTCCGTCATGAATACGCTGTCAAGGAGAAAGGACGAAGACGATGCAAGAGACAGAATTCTTTCAGCTATCGGCGACAACCGCCATCCTGCTGCTCGCGGGCTTCTATGGCGCGACGTTCCTCATGTCGCTGTTCATCGGCGAGAAGAACGAGAACGTCGACGGCTACATGGTGTCGAACAACGCGGTCGGCTTCGGCCTGTCCACGGCCAGCATGATCGCCACCTGGATCTGGGCCGCGTCGTTCTACGCCAGCGCCACCTCGGGCTACAAGTACGGACTGTCCGGCCCCCTGCACTACGGTTTCTGGGGCGCGCTGATGATTCTCTTCATCTATCCCTTCGGCAGGCGGTTCCGCCAGCTCGCGCCCAAGGCCCATACGCTGGCCGAGGTCATCCACGCGCGGCACGGCACCTCCAGCCAGATGATCATGGCGGTATCCAACATCGTGGGGAGCTGTATCAGCCTCATGGTGAACTTCACCGCGGCCGGCGCGCTGGTCTCCATCCTGAGCCCGCTGACGTTCATCCAGGGCGTGCTCATCGCCGGCCTGGGCGTGTTGTCCTACACGCTGTGGTCGGGCTTCCGAACTTCGGTGATGACCGACTTCGCGCAGCTCGCCGCGATGATCATCGCGGCAGTCATCATCATTCCCCTGATCTTCTTCAACGCCGGCGGCCCCGGCGTGCTGCAGGCCAATATGTGGCGCCTGGACTCCGAGCAGGCCGACTTCTATTCCACCAAGGCGATCCTGGAACAGGGCGCTCCCTACTTCGTGGCGGTGCTCGCCTACGCCATCGGCAACCAGACAATCGCGCAGCGCCTGTTCGCCGTGCGCGAAGACCTGATCAAGCCGACCTTCCTGACCGCGACGGCCGGATACGGCGCCGTCGTGATCGGACTGGGCATGCTGGGCCTGCTGGCGCTCTTCGTCGGCCTCGAACCGGCCAATGGCGACATGAACAACATCATTCCCCAGATGGCGTCCACCTACCTGCCCCCCTTCGGCATCGCGCTGTTCTTCCTCCTGGTGGTCGGCTCGCTGTCGTCCACCGCGGACTCCGACCTGGCGGCCCTGTCGGCCATCGTCATGACCGATCTCTACGCCAAGAACCTTGCGCGCGGCCGCCCGGATCCGCGACGCATGCTCTGGTGGGGCCGCGCCACCATGATCGTCGCCACGATGGTCGGCGTCATCTTCGCCAGCCTGCGGCTGGACATCCTGGTCATGCTCGTCTTCGTCGGCGCGCTGTGGGGCGCCATCGTCTTCCCCGTGATCGCCAGTTTCTACTGGGACCGCGTGGACAACCGCGCCTTCGTCTGCTCGGTGCTCAGCGCCGTGGCGCTGTTCACGGTGGTGCGCTTCGAACTCATCCCCATCGAGGGCGCCGTCGCGGTCTTCTTCGAGATCTGCGCGGCCATCGGCGGCGGCGTGGTCCTGGGCCTCATGACGTTCGGCTTTTTCGGCCGCAAGGCGGCGATCGCCGTGGGCGCGGCCGGCGTGGCCGTCATGCTGCCCGCCTTCATCGGGGCTTTGCGCGAGTACATCGTCCTGATGGGCTCCCTGACCGCCTATGGCGTCAGCGCGGCGGTGTGCGCGGGCCTGAGCCTGCGCAACACGCAGCGGTTCGATTTCGCCCTCCTGGCCGACCGCGTGACCTCGTTCCACCGCGAGCAGGAAACGCAGGCCCGCCCCTCCGCGCAGCGCCCCGCCGCCCTGCCCGCCAAGGGCTGATCCTATCCACGCGAACAAGGAGACCGATATGTGGTTGACGTTGTACTTCCTAGTCTGGCCGGCCATCTCCGCCCTCATCCTGGCGATTCTTTGCGTAACGCTGTGGCAGGACATCCGCGCCGCGAAACGCAGCGGAAAATCCATGATCTGACCCCATGAATACCGGCCGGGCGTTCCGGCCGCTTGACCTTGACATCGTTGGAATCTTTATAGTGGGAGCCATCCACAGGAAATTCCCAGTTTTCAAGGAGCGGCAATGAGTTCCAGCCCAGCAGACAGCATCGCGGTCAGCCTGCCGATCGAAGGCATGACCTGCGCGTCCTGCGTCGGTCGCGTCGAAAAGGCCCTGAAGGCCGTCCCGGGCGTAGCCAAGGCCAGCGTGAACCTGGCGACCGAACGCGCCGACATCACCTTCGCCGGGACGCCCGACGTGGCCGCCGCGGTCCAGGCCGTGCAGAAGGCCGGCTATGCCGTGCCGGAAACCGGCATCGAACTGTCGGTCGCCGGCATGACCTGCGCGTCGTGCGTGGGCCGGGTCGAAAAGGCCCTGAAGGCGGTTCCGGGCGTGAGCGGCGCGACGGTCAACCTCGCCACCGAGCGCGCCCACGTCACGGCCGCCGGCGGCGTCGCGGCCAGCGCCCTGGTCCAGGCGGTGGCCAAGGCGGGCTACGAGGCCCGGGTCCTTTCCGGCGAATCCAGCGATACCGACGCCGTGGCCGAACGCCAGGCCGCCGAACTGAAGGCGCTCAAGCGCGCGCTGGCGGTCGCCGCGCTGTTCGCGCTGCCCGTGTTCATCCTGGAAATGGGCGCCCACATGGTGCCGGCCTTCCACCACCTGATCGCCGACACCATCGGCACGCAGAACAGTTGGTACATCCAGTTCGCGCTGTCCACCATCGTGCTGTTCGGCCCCGGGCTGCGCTTCTTCCAGAAAGGCGTTCCGGCGCTGCTGCGCGGCGCGCCCGACATGAATTCCCTGGTGGCGGTGGGCACCTCCGCCGCCTACGCCTATTCGGTCGTCGCCACGTTCGCGGCGGGCCTGCTTCCGGCCGGCACGGTCAACGTCTATTACGAGGCCGCGGCGGTCATCGTGGCGCTGATCCTGCTGGGCCGCTACCTGGAGGCCCGCGCCAAGGGCAACACCTCCGAGGCCATCAAGCGCCTGCTCGGCCTGCAGGCCAAGACGGCCCGCGTCGTCCGCGACGGCGCGGCCATGGAGATCGCCATCGAGCAAGTCATCGCCGGCGACCTGATCGAGGTCCGGCCCGGCGAACGCATCCCGGTGGACGGCGCGGTCGTGGAGGGCAGCAGCTTCATCGACGAATCCATGATCAGCGGCGAACCCGTGCCCGTCGAGAAGACGCCCGGCTCCGAAGTCGTGGGCGGCACCGTCAACCAGAACGGCGCGCTGACGTTCCGCGCCACCAAGGTCGGCAACGACACGGTGCTGGCGCAGATCATCCGCATGGTCGAACAGGCGCAAGGCTCCAAGCTGCCGATCCAGGCCCTGGTGGACCGCATCACCATGTGGTTCGTGCCCGCCGTCATGGCGGCCGCCGCGGTCACCTTCGCCATCTGGCTGGCGTTCGGGCCGACGCCCGCGCTGACCTTCGCGCTGGTCAACGCGGTGGCGGTGCTGATCATCGCCTGCCCGTGCGCGATGGGCCTGGCCACGCCGACCTCGATCATGGTGGGCACGGGCCGCGCCGCGCAGATGGGCGTGCTGTTCCGCAAGGGCGAAGCGCTGCAATCCCTGAAGGACGCCAAGGTCGTGGCCGTGGACAAGACCGGCACGCTGACCAAGGGCCGCCCCGAACTGACCGACCTGATCGTGGCGCCGGGATTCGAACGCGCCGCCGTGCTGGGCAAGGTGGCCACCGTCGAGGCGAAATCCGAACACCCCATCGCGCAGGCCATCGTGGAAGCGGCCCGCGGGCAGGGTATCGCCCTGGGCGCCATCTCGCAATTCGAATCGATCACGGGCTTCGGCGTGAAGGCCGACGTGGACGGCGCCCGGGTCGACATCGGCGCCGACCGCTACATGCGCGAACTGGGCCTGGACGTGGACATGTTCGGCGCGGACGCCGCGCGGCTGGGCGATGAAGGCAAGACGCCGCTGTACGCCGCGGTCGATGGACGGCTTGCCGCCATGATCGCCGTGGCCGACCCCATCAAGGACACCACCGCCGCCGCCATCCGCGCGCTGCACGGCCTGGGCCTGAAGGTCGCCATGATCACCGGCGACAACCGCCGCACGGGCAACGCCATCGCCCGCCAGCTCGGCATCGACGAAGTCGTCGCCGAGGTGCTGCCCGACGGCAAGGTCGAAGCCGTGCAGCGGCTGAGGAAGCAATACGGCCCGATCGCCTATGTGGGCGACGGCATCAACGACGCGCCGGCGCTGGCAGAGGCCGACGTGGGGCTGGCCATCGGCACCGGCACGGACATCGCCATCGAGGCCGCCGACGTCGTGCTGATGTCCGGCGACCTGGGCGGCGTGCCCAACGCGATCGGCCTGTCCAAGGCCACGCTGCGCAACATCAGGCAGAACCTGTTCTGGGCGTTCGCGTACAACGTCGCCCTGATCCCGGTGGCGGCGGGCCTGCTGTACCCGGTCAACGGCACCCTGCTGTCGCCCGTGTTCGCGGCGGGCGCGATGGCCCTGTCCAGCGTATTCGTGCTGAGCAACGCGCTGCGGCTGCGCCGCTACGCGCCGCCCTTCGCGGCCGCCGCCTGAGGCCGAGGCCCCGGCCCCCTTACTGGCCTTTCCCCTTCGGCGCGCTGGCCACCAGCGCGTCGAACCGCTTGTCCAGTTCGGCGAGCGAATCCTGGATGTGGGCGCGGCGCGCCTTGATCCAGGCGTCCTGCGACGCAAGCTGCTCGCGCGCCTCCTTGATCATGCGGTCCATCTCGGCCGGCTGCGGGCCGCCGGCGGTGGCGCGGTTCTTCACGATGGCCACCGGATCCAGGGTGGAACGGAATTCCGCCTCGCTCATCGGCAGTTCGGCGCCGTACTTCGAGTCCTTCATCGCATCCGCATAGATGCGGCGAGCCTGTTCGTACGGGAAGTCCAGCGGCTTGATGTTGTTGGTCTTGGCGTAGGTCACGACTTCGGACGCGAAATGGTGGCCGTCGCGAAACGGCAGCTTGTACTTGCGCATCAGCACGTCGGCCAATTCCTGCGACGCCGTCCAGTCGCTGTTCAGCTCTTCGAGCGCGCGGTCGGGGCTGATGACCATGGCCTTGAGCACCCGGTTCCAGCGCTTGAGCGCCGAAATGCCGGCGTCCACCATGGCGGAGTTCTGCTTCACGTCCTTGGGGTCGCTCATGCCCGGGGTGATGTTGTGCGTCTGGATGACCGGCCCCATGGCCAGGGTCACCGCGGTCGACGCGTCGCTGCGGGTATCGTTCAGCAGGCCGGGATTGCGCTTTTGCGGCATGGCGCTGGACACGTAGGTATTGCCGCCGCCTTCCTCGAGCAGGATCCAGGGGCGCGGCTGGGCGTACTGGGTCATCACGTCTTCCACGAAATTACCCGTGCGCAGCGCGATGCTGGTGACGATGGAGGCCACTTCGACGGGCTGGTCCATCGACGAAATCTGCGACGCGTCGTAGGCGTTGTCGACCAGCGCCTCGAAACCCAGGTACTGCGCCATGCGCTTGCGGTCCAGCGGCCAACTGGTGCCATTCAGCACCGTGGTGCCCATCGGCGAGCGGTCGATGCGCACATAGGCCTCGCGGATGCGCTGCGCGTCGCGCGCCAGGCCGGCCGCCTGCCCCAGCAGGTAGTGCCCGTAGCTGTTCGGCTGCGCGGCCACCCCGTTGGTGTAATTCGGCACGATGGTGCCGGCGTGCCGGGCGGCCAGCTCCACCAGGGTCGTGGACGTGGCGTTCAACTGGTCGGCCAGTTCCAGCAGCTTGTCGCGCAGGATCGCGCTGCGGTAGGTGGCGTGCATGTCCTGGCTGGACCGCCCCGCGTGCAGCAGCGTCACGTCCTCGCCCGCGGCCTTGATCAAGAGCGGCTCGAACGTGATGACGCTGGCCGGGCGCTTGGCGCCGGGCTGGTTGCCGTCGCCGATCACCTTGGCCACGCCCGCGGCCAGGCGCGGCGCCATGGACTTGTCCAGCAATCCCTCGTCGGTGTTGATGACCGCGGTGGCCTTGTTGATCTCGCCCAGCCAGAAGAACGGATCGCGCGGCACGGGGGCCCCGGCCTGCGCCGGCTGGGCCGACGCGGCCTGGGCGCCGAGCGACAGGGCAAGGGCCGCGCCCAGGGTGGAAAGTAGATGTCTCATGGCGTTCTCGTTATAGGGGGGGAAAACGCAGTGTATCGGCGCGGCGGCCGATGGAAAATACCGGATTTCACGGAGTGGGCGCCTTGCGCTTGCCGTCCGTGGTTCGCGCAGTGGTCTGCCCATTCTTCCAAATGTGGCATGAAACAACCGGCCGCATCGCTCCTAGACTACCCGTTCGCGTCCGGCTGCCCCGCCAGCCGGCTCCCTCCTACGAACGCGGAGCGATTCATGAAAGCACTGCCGGCCGGCCTTCGACCCGCCGATTTCTTTTCCCCCACCGTCGCGGCCCTGATCTCGGTGCTGGTGAACTATGGCGGGACCTTCGTCCTGGTCTTCCAGGCCGCGGAGCTTGCCCGGCTGTCGCCGGCCCAGACCGCGTCCTGGGTATGGGCGGTATCCATCGGCGTCGGCGTCACCGGCGCGCTGCTGAGCTGGCGCTACAAGGCGCCCATCATCACCGCGTGGTCGACGCCCGGCGCGGCCTTCCTGGCGACCGTGATGCCCTTCACTCCCTACTGCGAAGTCATCGGGGCCTACGTGGTCTCGGCGCTGGGCTTCGTCGTGCTGGGCCTGTCCGGCGCCTTCGAGAAGCTCGTCCGCATGATTCCGGGCGGCATCGCCGCGGGCCTGCTGGCCGGCATCCTGCTGCAATTCGGCGTCAATGCCTTCGGCGGCGCCGCGGCGGATCCGGTGCTGGTGATCGTGCTGGTGATCTCCTACGCGCTGCTCAAGCGCTTCACAT
Source organism: Achromobacter veterisilvae (assembly GCF_037619525.1). Taxonomy (NCBI): domain Bacteria; kingdom Pseudomonadati; phylum Pseudomonadota; class Betaproteobacteria; order Burkholderiales; family Alcaligenaceae; genus Achromobacter; species Achromobacter veterisilvae. The sequence goes on from NZ_CP148753.1 coordinate 125,926, forward strand.
CGCGCTTCGCGGTCGTCGGCATCCTGGTCATCGGCCTGGGCCTGCTCATCGCGCAGGACCGGATCGACTTCTCCGCCATCCATCTCAGCCTGGCCGCGCCGGTCTTCGAAATGCCCCGGTTCTCGCCGCAGGCCCTGCTGGGGGTCGCGCTGCCGCTGTTCATCATCACGCTGACGGGGCAGTACATGCCCGGCATGCTGGTGCTGCGCAACGACGGCTACCGGACCAGCGCCAATCCCATTCTTACCGTGACGGGCCTGGGATCCCTGGCCATGGCGCCGTTCGGCGCGCACGCATTCAACGTCGCGGCCATCACCGCGGCGATCTGCACGGGCAAGGACGCCCACGAGGACCCCGCCAAGCGCTACCTCGCGGGACTGGCCTGCGGGCTGTTCTACATCCTGGTGGGCACGTTCGGCGTCACGCTGGCCACGCTGTTCATGGTATTGCCCAAGGCATTCATCACGACGCTGGCCGGCCTGGCGCTGCTGGGCGCCATCGGCGGCAGCCTGGCCAACGCCATGGCCGATGCGCGCACCCGGGAAACCGCGCTCATCACCTTCCTGGCCACCGCCGCCAACGTCACGATGCTGGGCGTGGGCGGCGCGTTCTGGGGGCTGGTGGCCGGCCTGACCGCGCATGTGCTGATCCACGGCGGCCAGGCCGCGCTGGCGGACGGCACGGCCAAGCCCTAGCGGCCCGGCGGCGGCTTACCGCCCAGCGCTTGGGCCAGGCGCCGCATGGCGGCTTCGATCTCGTAGGCCGTCAACGAGGCGTAGCCCAGCAGCCAGCCCTGCTGCTTGGGGTCGCCGGCGTACAGCCGGCTGAGCCCGGGCAGCCGCAAGCCCACCGCGGCCGCCTGCCGGATGGTCTTCTCTTCGGACCATCCGCGTTCCAGCAGGCAGGGTATCTGCAAGCCGCCCGGCGGACGAACGGCCATCGCGATGCCGCCCAGGTGCCTGCCGATGGCTTCCAGCAATGCCCGCCTGCGCCCCGCGTACAGCTTGCGCATCGCCCGGACGTGGGAGTTGTAGTACCCGTCTTCCATGAAGCGCGCCAGCGTCAGTTGGAGGATCTGCGGCGTATGGCCGTCCATGATGCTGCGCGCGCAGGCGAACGCGCCGACCAGTTCCGGCGGCAGCGCCATGTACCCCATCCTGAGGCCGGGATAGAGCGTTTTGCTGAAGGTGCCGAGATAGAGGGTCCGCTGGTGCCGGTCCAGGCCCTGCACGCACGCGGTGGGCAGGCCGTCGTAGTGAAATTCGCTGTCGTAGTCGTCCTCGATGATCCACTTGCCGGTCTCCGCGGCCCAGCCGGTCAGCTCCAGGCGGCGCGCCAGCGACAGCGTGGCGCCCGTCGGATACTGATGCGACGGCGTCACGTAGACGCAGTTGGCGCCGCTTCGGTCCGCCCGCAGCAGGTCGGTGCGGATGCCGTGCGCGTCGACGTCGATGGGCACGATCCTGGCCTCGGCGGATTCGAATGCCTTTCTTGCGCCGAAGTAGCCGGGGTTCTCCATCAGGATCGGCTTGCCCGCGTCCACGAGCAACTGCGCGCACAGGAACAGGGCCTGTCTCGCGCTGCTCAGGATCAGGATCTGCCCGGGCGAGACCTTGGCCCCGCGCTCCAGGTTCAGATACGCGGCAATGGCCTTGCGCAGCGGCTCGGCGCCCTGGGGATCTCCGTGCAGCAGGACATTGGCGCGGTAGTCCTTCAGCACCTGGCGCTGCAGGCGTTCCCAGACGTCGGTGGGGAAATTCCGGGTTTCCGGCAGGCCGGTGGCGAACGCCTTGATCGATTGCTGGTCGGCGACCCCGCCGCCGTCCAGGATGGTCCGGCCGCGCCGGCTCAGGCCCGTCCCCGGCTCCGCCGGGCGGCGTACCGGGTCCGTTTTCCGGCGCCCTGCCCCGCGCAGTTGGGTGGCCACCGAATTGGACACGTAGCTGCCCGAACCTTCGCGGCGCACGATGTAGCCGTCGCGATGCAATTGCACGTAGGCGTTTTCGACGGTATCGCGGGCCATGCCCAGCGACTTCGCCAGGACGCGGGTCGCAGGCAGTTTCACGCCCGGGCCCAGCGCGGCGTCGAGTATCAGCGCGCGCAGCGCCCGCTGGACGCGCCGGTGCAGGTCCAGGCGCTTGAACTCCGCGTCGTTCAAACGAATCTTCAGCGTCTCGAGCTCGAACGTCTTCGCCATGCGGTCTGCCCGATGTAATGAAATTGGCTTTCCAGGACCGGCCATTCTATCCGCGGGCCCTCGCGGGCGCCACGCAAGCGCTGGGCCCGGCCCCGTCAGCGCAGACTCAGAGCGCGTCCAGCCAGATGCCGATCGCCAGCCGGGCGCTGCGCGCCAGCGACGGGCCATGCCTCTCGGCGTCCCGCCGGATGGCCGCGGGGTCGATGCCATGGCGGCTCAGTTCGCACGCGTGGCCGATCAGCCATTGCTCGATCCTCGACGCGTCCGCTTCCAGGTGGAATTGCAGGCCCAGTATCCTGGGCCCCAGGGAGAACGCCTGGTTGGGAAAGCCCGGCGTCTCGGCAAGCCGGCGCGCGCCCGCGGGGATGCCGAACTGATCGCCATGCCAATGCAGCACCGGCACGGACTGGACGGCCCGCAGCGGCGATGCCTGGCCGTCCGCCGTCAGCGTCAACGGTGCGTAGCCGATTTCCGCGCGTCCGGCCGGCGCGACCTCGGCGCCCAGGGCCGCGGCCATGAGCTGCGCGCCCAGGCAGATGCCCAGGGTCGGCCTGTCCCGCCGCAACCGCTCTCCGATCGCGCGCAGCTCCGCCTTCAGAAAGGGATAGCGGCCGGTCTCGTACACACCGACCGGCCCGCCCAGGATCACGGCAAGATCGGCGTCGGCCAGCGCCGCGGCGTCTATCGCATCCACGCCCGCGTCCAGGTATTGCACGGTGTAGCCCCGCTCCGCGAGGGCGGGCGCCAGGATGCCGAGGTCTTCAAAAGGAACGTGGCGGACGGCCAGGGCGAGGCGGCTCATTCCAGGACCTCCGAGCGGCGGCGAGCGTCGCGGTCCAAACCGCCCGGCAGGCGCGACGCGATGTCCCTGCTGTCGTCCAGCCCGGCGGTGGCGGCCGATTCGAAATGGCCGATCAGCCGGCCATGGCGCTTGATGACGACTCGGTAGACCGGCATGGGTCGGTTCCTGTGGGCGGTATGTCGCCGGCGGCGCTCAGGCGGCCGGACCGGAGCCGGGATCGGCCGGCCAGTAATAGGAATCGGGCGTATTGCGGGCTCCGAAAATCGCCTGCCCGACACGGACCACGGTCGCGCCTTCCTCGATGGCGATCTCGTAGTCGCCGGACATGCCCATCGACAGTTCATCCAGGCCAATGCCCTGGGGGGCCTCCTGGCGCAGCCGGTCGCGCAGCGTGCGCAACAGGACGAAGCACTGCCGCACCCGCGCCGCCTCGGCGGAAAACAGCGCCAACGTCATCAGCCCGCGCACGCGCAGCGCCGAAAAGGCCGGCATCCCGCGCAGGAACGCCGCCGTCTCGTCCGGGTGCAGGCCGTATTTGCTGGCTTCGCCCGAGGTATTGACCTGCACGAACACGTCCAGCTCACGGCCTTCGGCCTGCAGCCGGCGGTCCAGCGCCTCGGCCACCCTCAGGCTGTCCAGCGCCTGGAACTCGGCCGCGTAGCGCGCGACCAGCTTGGCCTTGTTGGTCTGAAGATGGCCGATCACCGACCACTTCAGGTCGGTCAGGTCGGCCATGGACTCCCACTTCCGCGACACTTCCTGCAGCTTGTTTTCGCCGAGGTAGCGGCAGCCCGCCGCGTAGGCCAGCCGAATGCGCGCCTCTTCCACGGTCTTGCTCACGGGCAGCAGGCGCACGCTTGCGGAATCGCGTCCGGCGCGTTGGCACGCGGCCGCGATCCGGCCGTTCACCGCGGCCAGGTTGCGGCGGAAATCCTCGACCGACTCGGCCTTCGGCCACTGGCCGTGCCGGTCGTGCTGCGTCTGCGTGCCGCCGCCCTGGTCCCGCGTGACTTCGTCCATGCCTGCACCTCGCGTGGGGACGGAACGCGCGGTGAAAGCGATTCCGCGTCCGGCCCTCAGTTTGTCATAGGTCAAATATTATCATGGCCTATCAAGATGAACGCAACCGGCCGCCCATACCGCCCTCGGCCGCAAGGCCGGCGCCAACGCCGAGGAAATGTCCGCCACTCAGGGCGGCAATGCCGCCGACCCCAAGACCGCCGCGACGCTGCGCTTCGCGCTGCAACTGGTCGAGGCCCGCGCCGGCCTCGCCCGGCCAGGCGCCCGGGCCGGCCGGAGCGAGGCATCTTGCAGTGCCATCGGGCCCTAACCCAGGCTTTGCCGGATGTCGCGGGCGAGGTCCCGGCACTGGGCGGGCTCGATGCTGGAAAGCGTGATGCGCAGCCCTCCGACCGGCTCCTGGACGCCGAAGGCATCGCCATGGCGCACCAGCCAGCCGCGATGGGCGAGGGCCAAGGCAACCGCCTGGCCGTCGGTATCCAGCGGCACCCAGAGGTTGAAACCGTCGCCCTGCCCCGCGCAGGGCACGCCCTGCATCCGCAAGGCATCCTCCAGGACCTGCCTGCGCCGGGCATAGTCCTCGCGGGCCCGCGCCATCTGCCGGGCCACTTCGGGCCGGCCGAGCGTGACCTCCACCATGTCCTGCAGCAGATGGCTGACCCAGCTCGTCCCCGACGCCAGCCGCAGCCGCAGTTGCCGGGACGTCGCGGCGTCGCTCGCGACCATGGCCATGCGAACGTCGGGCCCCAGGGCCTTGGTCAGCGAACGGACCAGCGCCCACCGCTGCGCGCCCGCCGGCAGCACCGAGTGGTATTCCGTGTTGGACAACAGGGCGAAGTGGTCGTCCACGATGACCATGACGTGGGGATATCTGGCCAGAACCCGCGCCAGCGCCCGCGCCCGCTTGGCGCTCAGGCTGCAGCCCGTCGGATTGTGCGCGCGCGGAGTCAGGATCACGGCCTGCGCGCCCTTGCCCAGCGCGGCCTCAAGGGCCTGGGCCTGCATCCCCTCGGCGTCGACCGGCACCCCGACCGCCTGCAGGCCGGCGATGCGCAGCAAATTGATGCTGCTGAGAAAGCAGGGATTCTCGACCGCCACCTTGTCGCCGGCGACCAGGTGCGAACTGAGCAGCCGTTCGATGGCGTCCACCGCGCCATGGGTCAGGTTGACCTCGAAGGGCGCGAGGCAGTCCGGCGCGAACCAGGCCCGCGCATAGTCTTCCAGCCCCGCGTTGGCGGTGGGTTCGCCGTAAAGCCGGGGCCGGTAGGGCCGCAGGGCGAGCGCGGCGGTGAGGTCCGGCAGCCAGGCCGGATTCGGGTTGCCGCTGGCCAGGTCCACGAGCGGCGAGTTCGACAACGCGCCTTCCTGCTCGCCCGGGCCGGAGGGTTCGCGGATGATGGTTCCCAGGCGCCCCTGCGTCGCGGCGATGCCGGCCGCCGCCAGCCGCTTGTAGGCCGCGGCGACGGTATTGCGGTTGATGTCCAGCTCGGCCGCCAGATCGCGCACGGGCGGCAGGACCTGGCCCGGCCGCAACTGCCCCGACTGGCGCAACGCGCGCACGCAGTCGAAGATTTCGGCGGCGGTCTTTCCTTGTATTTTCATATCGTCCCAAGACAATGCCGCCCCAGGCTGTGACAACCCCGAAGCCATGTCGAGTCAATATGCGAGTTTGACATGATTGAGCCGCCGCCGAAAGCGCGCTCACCGCAAGCGATTCCCCCTGATGGCGCGGCGGCGGAGCGGCTATGCGGCAGATTGCAAATCCGCAAAGCTTGGTTCGATTCCAGCCCGCGCCTTCAGCGTTCCCGGAGTCCGCTCGCGGGGCAGGCCGCTAGCCCAGATACTCCACGTTTCCGCACACCGAAATGCTCTGCCCGCTGATCATCGCGCCTTCGGCCGAACACAGGAAAGCCACCTGATTGGCCACGTCCTCCGGGCTGGTCATGCGGCGCAGCGAGACTTTCTCCACCAGTTGCCCGCGCATCTCGTCGTTGCTCACGCCGCCGGCGGCGGCGCGGGCTGCGATGATGCGCTCTACCCTGTCGCCCGACACCACCCCCGGCAGGACGGAATTGACGCGGATATTGGACGGGCCCAGTTCCATCGCCCAGGTCTGCGTCAGGCCGGCCAGCCCGAACTTGCTGGCGCTGTACGGGGTGCGCAAGGAGAACCCCAGGCGGCCCGCGACGGACGAGATATTGACGATGGATCCGCCTCCGGCGGCCCGCAGCAGCGGCACCGCGCTGCGGGAACACAAGAAGGTTCCGGTCAGGTTGACGTCCAGCGTGTTCCGCCAAGCGTCCAACGTCGTGTCTTCGAGCCGGCTGGTGGGGCCGGACACGCCCGCGTTATTGACGAGCGCATCGAGCCTGCCCCATTTCCGAGACAAGTCATCGAACATGGCAAGGACCTGCGCTTCATCGGAGACGTCGGTCACGCTTGCGGTCAGCGACGGGTGTTCACCCGCCACTGCCTGGCAGGCCTGCGCGTTCACATCGCAGATATGCACCTCCGCGCCCGACGCCAGGAACTTGCGCGCGATCGCCAGGCCTATGCCGTGCGCGCCCGCCGTGACCAGGACTCGTTTTCCTTTCAGGGATTCGCTCATTTTTCCGCCAATACATGAAAAAAAACACCGGCGCGGCCGCCTGGCGCGCCAGCCGGATACCGCGTCAGAGGGCGAATTCGGGCCGGATGCCGCTCTTGAGCGGCAGGCCGAGAATCTCGCGCGCTTCCGCGGGCGTCGCGGGCTCCATGTCCATTTCCCGGATGATGCGCACGATGCGCTCGGTCAACTGGACATTGGTGGCCAATTCGCCGTGGCGGTAATACAAGTTGTCCTCCAGGCCGACCCGCGCATGGCCGCCCAGCAGCAAGGCGCTGATGTTGGCCTCCAACTGCGACGGGCCGATGCCGCTGACGCAGAAGATGCTGTTCTTCGGCAGCATGTCCACCATCATTTGCAGATAGCGGGGCGAGAACGGCATGGCGTTCTGGAAGTTCCGGTGCACGTTCATGACCAGGTTGATGAAAGAGGGGCCTTCATCCAGGCCTTCGTCGATCAGCGTCGTCGTATCCTGCAAAATGTGCGTCGGGCTGAACACCTCCCACTCGGGCTTGATGCCGCGCGCCTTCATCCCGGCCGCCAGCTCGCGAGCCTTGCTCAAGGGCGTGTTCATCAAGTATTCGCGGTCGCCGAACGCAAGATTCAATGTCGTGGCGTCCAGGGTGCACATCTCGGCGCCGGCATCCATGCCCTTGAGCCGTTCCTCCCAGAGGATTTCCCAGGTCCCGGGCGACGTTTCCTTGACCATGTCGCCATGCACGCCGCCCCCCGTCGAATTGTTCAGGACAATGTCGCAGCGTTCCCGGATGAGCCGGTTCATCTGGAGGTAGATCGCGGCGTCGCAGGTGGCCTGGTCGTCGGGGCGGCGCGCGTGCAGGGCCACCACGCTGGCGCCCGCGTTATAGCAGCGGTAGACGTCTTCGGCGATTTCCGCGGGCTGGGTCGGCAGATGCGGGTTCTGGCTCTTGAACGCCATGCCCCCGGTGGGGGCTATGGTCACAATCACTTTACGTTTGGCCATGAAAATTCTCGTAAGGGGTTGGCGAACGCCGTTCACTTCCAGAGCGCGCAGCGGCTCTCCGCCTTTGTGGTGAAGGCCTGATTGCCGTCGATGGTTTGCACGACGTCGAAGTAGTCCCAGGCTTCCTTGGACTGTTCCGGCGCCTTGACCTGCAACAGGTACATATCGTGCACGACCCGGCCGTCCGGGCGGACGACGCCGTCCTTGATGTACATGTCGTTCAGCTTGTTCTCGCGCAGATAGGCAAGCACGCGGTCGGCGTCGTCGGTGCCCGTGGCCTTGACCGCGCGCAGATACTGCAGCGCCGCCGAATAGTCGGCAGCCTGCAGCGACGAGGGCATGGCCTTGCGGATCTCGAAGAACTTCCTGCTCCACGCGCGGGTCTGTTCCGACGCGTTCCAATACCAACTGTCGGTCAGGTACATGCCCTGCGTCGGCGGCAGCCCCATGGCGTGGACGTCGTTGATGAACATGATCATCCCCGCCAGCCGCATGGTCTTCGTGATGCCGAACTCGTTGGCCGCCTTGATCGCGTTCGTGGCGTCCGCCCCGGCGTTGGCCAGGGCAAGGATATCGGCCTTGCTGCTTTGCGCCTGCAGCAGGAACGAAGAAAAATCGCTGGACGACAGGGGATGCTTGACCGATCCCACGACGGTGCCGCCGGCGGCCTCGACCACGGTCGTCGTATCGGCCTGCAACGCGTTGCCGAAGGCGTAGTCGGCAGTCAGGAAGTACCACTTCTTGCCGCCCGCCTTGACGACCGCCGCTCCCGTTCCGCGCGCCTGCGCGACGGTGTCGTAGGCGTAATTCAAGGTGTACGGCGTGCACTGCTCGTTCGTGAGCGCCGGGGCCCCCGCGCCCACGACGATGATCGGCTTCTTCTTGTCGGCGGCCACCTTGGACATGGCCAGCGCCGTGCTGGAATTCGTGCCCCCGATCAGCATGTCCAGGCCCTTCTGGTCGAACCATTCGCGGGCCTTGGCCGAGGCGATGTCCGCCTTGTTCTGGTGGTCGGCCGTCAACAGTTCGATCTTCTTGCCGTCGATCTCGCCGCCCATTTCCTGGATCGCCATCTTGATGGCTTCCGCGCCGCCAGGGCCGTCCGGGCCGGAGTAAACGCCGGACATGTCCGTGATGAATCCGATTCGAATGACATCGTCCGAAATCTGCGCATGCGCTGTCGTGGCAGCCAGAAGCGAGACGGCTACGCCGCACGCCACGGCAGCACCAGACATCATGCGTTGCATTGACAACATACCTATCTCCTCTTATGGTTTTTGGCTCTGGGGGCCTCGACTATTCTGGGACCGGTCTCGAGAAGCGGACAGTCATCATGGTGACAAAGCGCCCTAGGGTTTACCTTAGCGGCATCGCAACGGCCAAGAAGGGGTAGATATGGGCGGACCGCCTGCCGGCGCCGACTACGGATCGTCAAGCGCGAAACGCCGGCCCGCGCAATGTCCTGTGGACAGAATGCTCGACGTCGTGCCCTGGTACAAGGGCTTGCCCGCGCTCGAGCGCGGCGTGGTCCGCGCCGAACTGCGCACCGTCGCGCTCGCCACGGGCGAATATCTTTTCCGCGCGGGATCGCGGTCGCTGGGTTGGTATGGGGTGGTGGAAGGCCTGGTGAAGTGGTCGTCCCGCGGCACGGACGGCAGGTCCCTGTCGCTGGCCGGTTTCAGCACCGGAAGCTGGTTCGGCGAAGCCACCATGATCCGCCGCGAACGTTTCGAATACGAAGTGGTCGCCCTGAGGCCCAGCCGGATCGTGATCCTGCCGCGAGACACCTGCGAGCGCCTGTGGAACAACAATATTGAATTCACCAAGGTGCTGATGATGCACCTGGCTCAGCGGGTGGACTGGCTGATGGCCAGCTACACCGGCAATGTGCTTCTGGACGTGGACACCACGGTGGCGCGCGCCGTCGCGGCCCAATTCGATGCCGAGCAGCATTCCGGCACCAACGGGCGCCTGAAAATCTCCCAGGAAGAGATCGCTGGTCTGTGCGGCGTTTCTCGCCAGCGCTGCAATGCCGCCCTGACGAAGCTGGCCCGCGCCGGCGTACTCCAAACGCACTATGGCGGCCTGACGATTCTCGATAGGGACGAGCTATACCGGCAGGCCAAGATCAGCCGCAAGCCGTCGGCCCGGCCGCCGGGGCAGGCTTGACGCCGCTGCCGGGAAAGCGGGGAGCCTGCGCCGCGCATTCAGTGCAGCCCGCCGACAATGGCGGGCTGCGCCATGGGCGGATTTTCAGCCGTGCAGGGAAATGCCCGTCTCCTGGATCACGCGGTCCCACACCGCCACCTCGCTCTCGATGCGCTGCTTGGCGTAGGCCGCGCTTTCCGTCACGATCTCGATACCCAGGCCGCCGAAGCGCTCCTGCACGTCCGCCCGGCCCAGCACCGCGTTCAGGTCGGCGTTCAGTTGCTCGACCGCCGCGCGCGGCGTGCCCGCTGGCGCCGCGATGCCGAAGATGGATACCACGTCGTTGCTCATCTGCACGCCCGATTCACGCAGCGTAGGGACTCCCGGCAGGGCCGCCACGCGGTCGGGACCGGCGATGCCGATCACCTTGATGCGCCCGGTCTGCAGGTTGGAAATGGCCGTGGACGTATTCACGAACATCGCCTGGATACGGTCGCCGATCAGATCCGCCATGCCCGGCGTGGACCCCTTGTAGGGCACAGGCTCGATCTCGATGCCCGTGGCGCGCTTGAACATCTCGCCCGCGATGTGCTCCAGCGAACCGTTGCCCGTGGTGGCGTACGAGAACGCGCCCGGCCTGGCCTTGGCGGCCTGGACGAACGACGCCACGTCGTTCACCTGCAGGCTGGTGGGCACGATCAGCACGTTGGGCAGATACCCGACGATGGCCACGTGCTCGAAGCTCTTGAGCACGTCATAGCCCATGGTGCTGCCCATCAGGCGGGCATTGATGGCGTACGAGGTCAGCGCCGTCATCAACAGCGTATTGCCGTTGGGGGCCGCCTTGGCGACGTACTGCGCGCCGATGTTGCCGGAGAAGCCCGGCTTGTTGTCCACCACGACCGCGTGGCCGCGCCGTTCGCCCAGGTGCTGCGCGATCATGCGCGCCATGGCGTCGAGCGATCCGCCCGGCGGATAGGCCACGATGATGCTCATGTCCCGGGATTGGGCGCGGACCAGGCCGGCGTGGGCCGCCAGGGATGCGGCGGCGCCGATCAGCAACTGGCGGCGAGAGATGGCAGGCATGTGTAGCTTCCTTCAATCAGGTTATCGAATCTTGGGAACCGACCGCGGAGAGCGCGGCGGACAGCTCGGGCACGGAACATGGCCGCGGCGCGTGCAGCAGCCGCCATAGCTTGGCAGCGCGGTCGGCCGGAAGGGCCATCGCCGCGTGGCGCATGAACTTCGCCTCGTGCTGTGCCTCCGACAGCGGCATGCTGGGATGGCCCTGCGGTTTGGCCTGCGTCTGCCGGAACACCTCCGCCCCGTCCCGCATCACGGCCAACGACGCGAAATCGCCGTTGCCGGCCGGGAAATCCGGCCCCACCGACACGCGCACCCTGCCCGCCCAATCGCGCACCTGCGGGCGCCCCAGCGCCTCGTCCGTGAAATCGCCGATATCCTGCGTTCCCAGGCAGGCCGCGACCGCCACGCAATACTCCACATGGAACTTCGCGGCCAGGCCCGTTGCCGGCCAGCCTTTGCCGCGCGCCGCCTCCAGCCGCTGGCTGATGCCGCAGTGCAGTTCCAGTTCCTCGCCGGGCGCCAGCCACCCCGCCGCCCTCGCCTGGAGCACCATGTCGATGAGCGCGTGCATCAGCGAGCAGGTCGGATACCGCTTGTAGACAATGCCGGGGCTGAGAACCTCGAAGGTCTGTCCCATCGGCCGCAGCGCGCGTCCGGCGTCCTGGCTGCCGTCATCGCAGAACAGTTGCAGAAACCCCTCCTGGCCTTCCAGCGCCACCGGGCTGGCCGTCATGCCGCCCGCCGCCAGCCGCGCCGCCAGCACGCCGTGCCGGGCGGCAAGCCCCGCATGCAGCGCCTTGGTCATGGTGCCGAAGTTCACCCGCAGCCCGCCCGCCATGGAGCTGGCAATGCCCAGGGCGTGCCGTGCGCGTTCCGCGTCCAGCCCCAGCAGCGACGAGCAGGCCGCTGCCGCCCCCACGGCGCCCAGCGTGCACGTGGTGTGCCATCCCAACTGCGAATGCCGGTCGTTCACGCTGCGCCCCAGCCGGCCCGCCACCTCGACACCCGCCACATAGGCCGTCAACAGGGCGCCGCCGTCCGAACCCAACAATTCCCCCAGCGCAACGATGGCCGGCACGATGGGCGCGGAAGGATGCCCGCGCATGGATTCATGCGTATCGTCCAGCGCATGCGCATGCGCCGCGCAACCGTTGATGAGCGCGGCATCGTCCACGGACGCGCGGTCCGCGCGCCCCCACAGTGTGCAATCGCCACGGGCCTGCCCCAAGGTCGCGGCCGCGATGCCGGTCACCCCGTCCACCGCCCCCGCCAGGCCGCCGCCCAGGCAATCGGCGATGGCGCGCTGCGCTTCCCGGCGCACCGCCGCCGGCACATCCTGCTCACGCAGCCCCGCCACGAATGCGGCGAGCGCCTGCGTCAAACCTTCCGAAAACGGCGCTGCGGCCACCGCCGGCGCAGCTTGCGCGCTCATTGCCCGGCTCCGTCCAGCCATCCGGCGATATGCCCGTCCATCTCATCGAGGAAGTGCTCGATGCCATGCCCGCCCTGGCTTGCCCGCAACGCGCGGACAACCGCCGCCACGCTGCCGCTCGGCACCACGGCCACGCCTTCGGCGCTGGCGCACACCACGTCGCCCGGCTGCACGATCACACCCGCGCAGGCCACCGGCACGTTCACCTCGGCCGGCCCGAACTTGGGTCCCGAGTGCGGCGACACGGCCAGCCCATACACCGGCAGCCCGGCCGCCTGCGCCTCCGCCACGTCGCGCCAGGCCCCGTTCACCACCAGCCCCGCCATGCCGCGCTGCTCGCACGCGTACTTCAGCAGCTCGTAGCCGCCCATGCACCACTGCGTGAAACCCTGTCCGTCCACCACCAGAACGTCCCCCGCCTCCACCTTGCGGATGGCCGCCATCACGCCCAGGTTGTCGCCCGGCGGGCACTTGACCGTGAAGGCCGGCCCGCACAGCGGCACGGCCGGCGCCACCAGCGAGCGCAAGGACGGCTGGCAGGTGTACATGCGCCCCACCAGATCGCTCACCCGCGTCACGTCGGCTTGCGCCAGCACCGCCACATCGGACGGCGCCGGCCGCTCGACGTTGTGGTTGATGACGAATGGCGGCAGCGGTTTTTTCCAACGGCGATCGGTCGGAGGGGATGACATCGGTTTCGGCTCCTGAACAGTTTTCCTGCAATTCAGTCCGAATTGTCCCGGCTCATTCCCTGTATAGAAAGCGATGCTTTGTGATCAATTAGATAGAAAATCTAATCACCCGTAATCCGCGCCAGCAGCCAGCCGCGGAACGCCGACACCGCCCTGGCGTCCTGCTTGGCCTCCGGGCAGACCAGGTAATAGCCGCGGGAACTGGGCAAGGCCTGCGGGGACAACTGCACCAGGCTGCCCAGCGCCAATCCCTGAGCCACCAGAAAGCGCGGCAGCAGCGCCGCGCCCAGATGCGTCTGCGTCGCTTCCAGGATCATCAGGAAACTATCGAAGCGCGGCCCCTGGAAGGCGTTCGCCGGCTCGATCCCCACGTGGGCAAACCAGTCCCGCCACGCCGACGGCCGCGTGAACTGCTGCAGCAGGACGGCCCTCGCCAGATCGGCCGGCTCACGCAGGCCCAGCCGCTGCCGGTACTGCGCGCTGCACACCGGCAGCATGTCCTCGTCCATCAGATGCGTGCACACGGCTCCCGACCACGACGCTTCGCCGTAGTGGATGGCCGCATCGAACGGCTCCGCCGAAAAATCGAACGGCGCGTTGCGCGACACGAGATTCAGGTTCACATCCGCATGCGCGTCGAAGAACGTCTCCAGCCGCGGCACCAGCCACTTCACCGCGAACGCCGGCACCACCGCCAGGTTCAGGATCTCCTTGTCGCCGCTGGCCATGGCCTGGTGCGTCACCTCGCCCAAAGCCCGCAGAATCCGCCGCACTTCCGCCAGATACCGCTCGCCCGCGCTGGTCAGCAATACCCGCTGCCGCACCCGCGCGAACAGCGCCACCCCCAACTGCGCCTCCAACTGCCGCACCTGCTGGCTCACCGCTCCCTGGGTCAAATGCAACTCCTGCGCCGCGCGCCGGAAATTCAAATGGCGCGCCGCGGACTCGAAGGCCGTCAGCGTGGCGGTGGAAGGCAGGCGGATGCGGTTCATCGCGAGGAGAGGAAATGCCGGAACTAGCGGGATGGACGCAGGATAACCGATGGTGACTGGCCACGAGACGGGTCAGATGCCCCGGAAAAAATCCCATATTCACGCCACCTTCTGCGCTCCTGGCGATGATAAATTTGTCGATCTGCTCAGCAAACACCCACCCGCCTGACGCGTGCAGCGAAATGGGTCGAATGCACTGAGGTCAGGATGACGGCTGTGCTCACAAGATTAATAATGGTGATTGAATGGAAGAGTTAAGCGGCAACGCTACTTGGATGCTTGAACTGCAAGCAGTTGAGTCCCTGGGCGGCAAAGCCCTCGAGAGCCAGATCGCCGACTATGTTCACAAGCATCGGCCCGACATTAAAGAAACTACGGTCCGGCTGGAGTTAACCAACCTTGCAGTAAATGCCAACGGCCGCACGTCCATGCCGGCAGGCAAGGAACCACGTCGGACCGACGGCGGGCACAAGTTTGATCGTCTGTTCAAAACCGGCACTGGCGAGCAGGCTGTCTATGAACTCTACGACCCTGCCAAGCACGGTGTGTGGGAAATTTATCGAAACGCCGATGCATCCAGTAGTCATGGCACTTTGATCCGCAAGCTCGATGACAGGGAAGACATCTGGACCATGCTTGCCAAATACCCAACCTTCAAGTCTGGCAAGGTGGGTGGCAGCCAAAGCGGACAGGGAAGCGCGGCCTTTATCTGGCGCGCAGTGGGATACCTGATTGAAAAGGGCACGATAGAACCATTTTCCACCAAGAAAAAAAATGCGGAAAACTTAGTTCTGTCATTTTGGAAAACAGTGCCCAATGCCCCTGACATAAATCGCAATTTGCAGGAGGTGGGCAATGCGCGCTCAGCATGGCGAGAATGGCTAGGTGATAGTAATAGCGTTTTACACACCGAAAATCGTCCTCTAACATTTAACTCCGCACTCCCTATGCCCACCGAACCGCTTAACCAAATCCTGTACGGCCCACCGGGCACGGGCAAGACCTACGCCACTATCGATAAAGCGCTGGCAATTTTGGAGCCCGATTTCTCTGGCAACCGTGCGGCGAAGAAGGCCAAATTCGACGAGTACGCCGCTGCTGGGCAAATCCAGTTCGTCACCTTCCACCAGAGCTTCAGCTATGAAGATTTCGTCGAAGGTATCCGCGCCGAAACCAACGAAACTACCCGTCAGCTTGAATACAACGTCGAGGATGGGGTATTCAAGCGGTTATGCAATGCTGCACGGCGTCGTGTAGTTCAGTCGGCAGATAAGAACATCGACTTGAAGGGCCGCCGCATCTGGAAGATTTCCCTAGGTGAAGCCGGCATCGAGGAAGGCGTGTATGAGGACTCCATCCAGCAAGGGCTGGCCCTGATCGGCTTCGGCGGCAATACTGATTTCAGCGGTGTGCAGTCACGCGAAGACATTTCCAAGAAATTCCGACACGCCGTGCCGAATTCTGAATCCGATTACACGGTGGCGGCCCTCAATACCTTCATCCGCCAAGTGAAGATCGGTGACATTCTCATCGCCACTCAAGGCAACCTAAAGTTCCGCGCCATTGGTGAAGTTGCCAGCGATTATGTACATGTACCGCGTGAAAACGACACCTACTCGCAAGGTCGCAAGGTCAATTGGTTGTGCGTCTACGAGCAGGCCTTGCCGTACCAGGAATTGATGGAGAACCGCTTCAGTCAGAGAACCATCTATGAGCTGCGTGCTGGCTCCATCAATCCAGACAAGCTAGCCAAATTGCTCGCTCCGGCAGAAGCCGAACAGGATAGCGTGCCGCGCGTATTGATCATTGATGAGATCAATCGGGGCAATATCTCGCGAATCTTTGGCGAACTGATCACCTTGATCGAGTCGAGCAAGCGCTCTGGCCAGCCAGAGGCGTTGGAAGTGACATTGCCGTACTCAAAGGAACCTTTCAGCGTACCGGACAACGTCTACCTGCTCGGTACCATGAACACGGCCGACCGCTCCTTGGCCGGATTGGATGTCGCATTGCGACGCCGTTTTGTTTTTGAGGAAATGCCGCCTAGACCCGAAATGCTGGAACACCGCAAGATCGACGGAATTGACTTGACCGAATTGCTAACGGTACTCAACCAACGCATCGAAGTGTTGTTGGGTCGCGATCACCTGCTTGGGCACGCCTATTTCATCGACGTGGATTCGCTGCCGAAGTTGATTGCGAAGTTTCAGCACCAAATCATCCCGCTCTTGCAGGAATACTTCTTCGAAGATTGGGAGAAAATCGCTCTGGTTCTGAATGACCCGCGCAAGGCGAAGGAGCATCAATTCCTATCGAAGCCGGAGTTCGACATGACCACCTTGTTCGGTGCGAACTCGAATGCAGGAAACGGCGCCCCCCGCTGGGCGATCAATGCAACGGCCTTCGAGCTGCCCGATAGCTATATCGGCATCTACGCCCGAGAGCCCAATCCGTGAGCGAGCAGATCACCGTCCGAGAACATGCGCGCCTAACCACGGCGGAGGTACCGGCCTCGGCGGTGAACACAGCCCGAGTTCCAGCGTCGGCCTTCGAGTGGCTTGTAGCCGAAAACGTCCGCTTGCGCGGCCTTGGCAATGGTGCACGGCTGGTGGAGTTAGAAAGCCGGCGTGAACTGCGATTGGACAATTACGTCGGCGTGCTCGAATCGCCGTGTGGCACCCGCATCGAAATCCTGCCCAAAACACTGGAATCAGATTACGACATTACCGCCGGCCGCAGTTTGCTGCAACGGATGCTCGCTCGCTGTCTTGATCTGACGTCACGCCAATCCAGCCTGACGTCGCTGCGCACCTTCGATATGCCCCTGACCGAGTGGGTCGCCGGCCAGTTCCTGCAAGTGGTCGACCATCTAGTCAAACGCGGCCTACGCTTCGACTACCACCCTGTCCAGGGGGATCTATGCTACTTGCGTGGGCGCTTGCTCGTCGCCAGGCAGATTCGTCAACCGCCAGGCCGCGCCCACTATTTCCAAGTGGAGCACGATGTGTTCGATGCCGACCGCGCCGAGAACCGGCTGCTCCGCTCGGCTCTGGATGTGATACGCAAACGTACTCGCGAGCCGAAGCATTGGCGGCTGGCCCATGAGCTGGCCCACCATCTTCGCGAAATTCCGCCCAGTCAGAACCAGCCGGAGGACTTTCGCCGCTGGCGCGATGAAAGGCTTATGGCGCATTACGCTCCGTTGCGTCCATGGGTTTCCCTCATCCTGCACGAGCAGATGCCGCTAACTGTAGCCGGAACCACACAAGGACAAAGCCTACTGTTCCCAATGGAAAGAGTGTACGAACAGTACGTCGGCATTGGTCTGAGCCAGAAATTGCCCCTCGATGCGAAGCTGACCAAGCAGGCGGCCAGCCAGTATTTGACCCGACACCGCGAGCAGAACTGGTTCCAGTTACGCCCTGACTTTCTGATCGAACTTGGCGGCCAGCGCATCGTGGCCGATGCGAAATGGAAACTGATCGACGCCAACCTATCCAGCAGCGGAGAGAAGTACGGGCTGTCACACGCCGACTTCTACCAACTGCATGCCTACGGTCAGAAATACCTGGGTGGTAAAGGCACTATGTATGTGTTCTTCCCAAGAACCTCGAAGTTCAGCGAGCCTTTGCCCCCGTTCCACTTCGACAGAGATGAACAACTGACTTTGCACGTGTTGCCATTCGATTTGGAGGCATGCGGGCCTGTGGCATTGCCGTAGTTGTGTATTTCGATCCCAGAGACAACCGTGCCACAGATTTGAAGGTCCCCAAGGGGACCAATTAGCGGAAATCTCGATGCATTTTTTCCACCACGTCCTCGAGATGGCGCTTGTACCCTGGAGACCCTTTTCCGACGGCGGCACCAGGAGTCGAAGGAGGAAAACGCCGAGTCAATAGAAACTGCCCATAGTTTCTTTCATAGTAGGCATAGATTCCATCCATCACCGCTTTTCTTGCATGAGGATTAAAGGAAGCATTCTTGCCGTCAGGAAACCAGACCCCTTGCCCTTCGGGATAGGCGGAAAAATGCCCCAGCGCAGGGTCCGAGCAAATTTTTGTCAATCGCCCATATGACCGGGTCAGCAGATCCCATGGCAGCATATCTTGCAGGACTGCCGCAATAGGGCCGCAAGTTCCTTCATCGACGTCAAGCACCGTGGTCATCATTGCCTCGCGCCAAGCATACCGCGGGCTTTCGTCGGAGATTATCAGGTGACCGATCGCCACATACGGAAAGCCCGCCGCCAGCATGGCCCTTGCCTGCGAAAAGCCAAACTCGTTCGGTGATTTTCCCTGTTTGGCAAACGAGGCACGGATAACCCTGATTTCGACGGCCAGCGCGCGGGAAAGAACCAACTCATCCCCTTCATAGGGAATGATCAAAACATCGACGTCCCCCGGAAATGTAAGCTCAGGGACAATCTCGGCACTTGGAAGGAAACTCCCGATCATTACCCCGCTTTCTAAAGGCATCGAATCGAAATAGTCAGGAAGCAAGCTCCGATAAGCATGTCCGAATAACGGCCGGTGAGAGAGCCACGTGTAGGTTACACAGCGCTCGTCGTGCTTCACCGCCGCACCTTTCGGCATAACGAAGATCGGCACACCCTCACGCAGATCGGGCGGCCTATGCAGCAAAGGCTTGCGATATGGTGCCATCATCAGTTGATCTGCCGGAGACATGGATTACTCTGACTCGTTGCCGAGGTCCTCGATAGGACGCATTTCGACCTCCTCCCGCATCCGCGCGGTCATCAGCACCGATACACGAACAGACCGTTGTAGGAGGAGGAAGCCTTCGGCGTCAAATGCAGCCAGGCTGGGGGGTGCAGGCGATTCGCGCTACGGTCAGATACACCAAACAGGCGAGAAATATAGCGACCGGCCTGCACTTCTCCCCAGCGCCCCCGAGGACGGCACGCGTTACCGCCCCCCTTTCACCCCGAATACCACTTGCGAAGAGAGTTGCGAAGCAACGCGCTCCCGGAAATCCGGCGCCTCGGTCTCGCGGGGCCGATACCAGACCGTGATCCAGTTCAGCGAGCCCAGTATTCCCTTGGCGGCCAAAGAAGGATCGATATCGGCGAACAGGCCGTCGGCCGTCCCCTGGGAAATGACCTGCCTGAACAGATCTTCATAGACGTCGCGCATGGCGACGACTTCCGCCAGCGCTTCCCGCTGCATCGGCGTGGTGCTCACCGATTGATGCAGCTCGACACCCTGTACGGTCACGCGCTGATAATACAGAGACTCCATCATCAGGCTGGCGTGCAGATAGGCCATCCGATAGAGCTTGTCCTGGGCATTCAGCGATGTATCCGTCACAACGGGAACCTGGGTCTTGAGGTTCATGACCATCGCGCGTTTGTGCACGGCAAAGAACAGGTCCGTCTTGCTGCGATAGTAGTAATAGACACTACCTTTGGTCGCGCCGATCTGATCGGCGATCACATCGATAGAGGCCGCGGCAAAACCATAAATGGTAAATGCCTTCGCGGCCGCATCCAGCAACCTGAGTTGGTTGGTTGGCAGACTGTCGTAATCGAGGTTGACCCAGTTGGAAAGTTCAGGGCTTATTGTCACGGTATATATGCATCCTGCGAGCGGCCCACAGTATAGCGGTCCGGCCAGCCTTGCCTGCCCGGCTGGACCGGCCGTTTCTGCTGGCTGATTGTCAAGGCATGAACACGGTATCGTTGGCCGCGAGCACGGTGTTTCCCAACGTTGGCGGCGCCAGCCGGATGCTTCCGGGCGTGTCCGTCAGCTTGATGGGAATGCCGGGCCCCGTGTAGTCGGGGCTGCGGACGACCATGCCGCGAAACCTGGCATGCTCCGAATTCGCGACCGCTTCAATATCGAGGATCGGAGCCGCCGGCACCCCATCCGCCAGCAAGGCCGGGCCGAGCCGCTCTCCGTCCGTGTTCTCGAATGTCTGTCGCAGCGCTTCCTCCAGTTGTTCGCGGTTCTCGACGCGCGCGCGGTTGGTGGCGAAGCGCGCGTCCGCCGGCAAGTCGGCCCTGCCCAGATGAGCGCATAGTTTCGTGAACAGCCTGTCATTTGCGACCGCGATGAACAGCGCAACAGTGCGGGTCTTGTAAACGTTGTACGGAACGATATTGGCGTGCCGATTGCCCGAGGGACGCGGAACCTTGCCGGAGTGCAGATAATTGGTAAGGAACGGATGCGCGACCGACACCGCGCTGTCGTAGAGACTGACATCCGCCATCTGGCCTCGGCCGGTCCGATGCCTGGCCTGCAACGCCAGGAGCACCGCCATGGCCGCGTTCATGCCCGTGGTCAGATCGACCACCGGCACGCCCAGCCGGACCGGTTCGGCGCCAAGATCGCCGTTGATGGACAACAGCCCGGCCATCGCCTGGACCGCCGCGTCGTAACCCGGCAGCCTGCCATACGGACCTTCGTCGCCGAAGCCGGTGATTCGACAATGAATGAGCCTGGGGAAATTGTCGACGAACCATTTCGCGTCGGGAATGCCCCAGGCGCGCAACGTGCTCAGCTTGAAATTCTCGATCAGGACGTCGGCGGTCTCCAGCATGGCGAAGAACCGTTCGCGGTCGCCCTCCTGTCCAAGATCGAGCAGGACACTGCGCTTGTTTCGATTGACGGCATTGAAATAGGCGGAACTGCCATTGACGAACGGAGGGCCGAACCCGCGGCACTCGTCGCCTTCCGGGCCCTCTACCTTCACCACGTCCGCGCCGTGATCGCCGAGGATCTGGCCAGCGTAAGGTCCTGCCAGGACCCGGGCCGCGTCGACGACCTTCAAGCCGGCCAACGCGCCAAGGGAGTGTTGCTGCATCGCCATGCTCCTGTGGATTTCTTCGTTCTACTCGCTGACCTTCCATAGCAGCGAGGGTTTCGCGCCCACGGTCTGCATGGAAAAGGCCATGCCCAGGCGCCGGTTGTGCGCCTGCAATGCGCCCTCGATAAGCCCGTTCCAGGCCGTGGAAAGGACGGGATGCCATTCTTCGATGCCCGCCATGAACGCGCAGCCATCCTGGCGGACTTCGAAGCTGCCGTCCAGATGACGCTCGACCTGGCTGGCATCGCCGTGGGCGGCGCCGAAATCGGCGATGAAGCGAGCGAAGCCCGCCGCATTCGCCTTGTAATCTCCCCCCAGGCCCCGCGCTATTTCATGATAGAACTGCATACCTATCATCTTGCCGACCATCCTCAATCGGTGGCCTGCCTCGTCGGCGCCCCACAATTGCAGCGCGGTGGGAAACGCCGATCGTACGTACTCCATGGCGTAGTTGCGATGTGCCTTGGCCAGACGGGTCGTGGGCCATTGGTCGATCGGCAACTCTGGCGCATTGGCGGCGTCGAAATCGGGCGCATCCTCTTCACGCGCGAACCTCAGCCTCTCGTGGGGAAGCAAGTCCCGCTCATACTCGTAGTAGTAGCCTTCCAGGCCGGACTGGCCATCCACCGTTTGCTTGGTGCAGACAAAGCCCAGGCGTGGATTGGCCAGCATCGTGCCGTTCTGCGCGTGCCAACCCTGCAACATGGCGCGAGAGACCTCGGGCGCAACGCCGCACAGGGCCGTCCCGGACCAGATCCAGCGCGGCGCCGCATAGCGTATCCAGGCCTTGCGGTCCGACTCGTACATGTACTCCACCGCCACGCCGCCGATGTGGTTGGACAGATAGTGGTACTGCGCGGCCGCGACCGCGTGAGGCAGGCCGGTCAGGTTCAGCTTTTCAAGACCTGGCAGGAATCGCTCGCGCCGCTGCCTGCTGAAGATCTCATATACCAGTTCGGCGGCGCATGCCGCCCCATGGCGGGTCGTCACGTACAGGACCAGGCCGGTGAAGTAGGCGTGATAACACTCCGCCACGGCCCGCCAGGCGCCTATCGGCTCATCCCCGAATTGATCGTCGTTCAAGTCTCTCCTCCCTGTACAGAATCTTCGTCGCGGGCCGCGGCTCAAGCGGCTTGTATCTCGGCCTCGCGCTTGATCGCGCGCGCGATGACCAGGCGCTGGATCTCCGAGGTTCCCTCATAGATCTCGGTGATCCGCTGGTCCCGGTAGCAACGCTCCACGACATTCGGCTTCACATAGCCGCGCCCGGCCAGGATTTGCACCGCATGGTCGCACGCGGTGTGAGAGGCCTCGCTGGCGAACAGCTTCGCCATCGCGCCCAGCGTACCGATATCGCGCCCCTCGTCATAGGCCCTGGAAGCCTCGTACATCATCATTCTTGCGGCCGACAGTTGCGTCGCCGAGTCGGCCAGCATGAACCCGATGCCTTGATGATCGATGATGGAGCGGCCGAACGTCTTGCGCGAGGCGGCGAACCGGCAGGCGGCGCGATAGCTGCATAGCGCGATGCCCAGCGCCTGGGCCGCGACGACGACCCTTCCGACGTTCAGCGTGGACAACGCCAGGCGCAAACCGTGCCCGATCTCGCCGACGACGCTCGATTGCGGAACCCGGACGTCCACCTTCAGATTGGTCGTCGTCGTGCCGCGAATGCCCATCTTGTCTTCGTAGAAATCGACCACCGCCCCCTCCGTATCGCGAGGCACCCAGAAGGCGGTTATCGCATGGCGCGAGTCGGCTTGCGCCGTACGGGCGAAGACAATGAAATGATGAGAATGGCCGCCATTGCCCAGCCAGCATTTCTCGCCGCGGATTCTCCAGCCGTCGCCTTCGCGAACGGCGGTCGTCTCGATGGCGGACGCGTCCGAGCCGGCGCCCCGCTCGCTCAGGGCGAAATTGACGGCCTCGCCCCGCTCGGCCAGCCCGCCCAGCAATGTCTGCTTCTGCGCCTCGGTTCCTCCCAGCAAGACAGGGAAGGCGCCCAAGGAGAGAGCCGCCATGATGGCCGCCGTGGAGCCGCAGCCCTCGGCGATGGCCTCCACCGCGGCCACCAGGGCGGTCAGCGACGCGCCGCCGCCGCCGTACCGGGTCGGGATGAACAACCCGGAGACCCCCGATTCCCGCAGCGGCTGCAAATGCTCGACCGGATAACGCTGCTCCTGGTCTATCGAATGCGCGGCGGGAGCGAAGTACCGGTCAGTCAGCCCCTTGGCCGCGGCTTGCCAACGCAACGCCTCGCTATCCAGCGGGGCTTCCCAAATTGCTGCCATGAACACCTCATCGGTCATTGAACATTCAAGATACTACGCAGTATCATAGCCTCAAACAAGATTGCCGACCAAGGGAAAAACAGCGCTGTTTCATAGGGGTAAATACGAATTTCACAGGAACTCTTCACCAAGAATACTACTCAGTATCTAAGCATTTTGATGTTCTCAACCTTGTCGGAGCATGGGTAGGCAACACATGAGTGGACCACTGACTGGCGTGCGGGTACTGGATATGACGACGGCCCTGTCCGGCCCCGTCTCGACGCACATTCTTGGCGACATGGGGGCCGACATCATCAAGGTGGAGCCCCCCGAGGGCGACAGCATCCGCGACCTCGGCCCCGCCCGCCATCGGGGCATGGGCGCGATGTTCATGCATACCAACCGCAGCAAGCGAAGCATCGTGCTGGACCTGAAGATCGAAGCCGGCCGCGACGCTTTTTTGCGCCTGCTGAGCCAGACCGATGTCTTTGTCTGCAACATCCGTCCCAAGGCCATGGCACGGCTGGGGCTGGCGTACGACCAGACCGTTGCGCTCAATCCCGAGCTGATATACGTGAACATCGTGGGCTACGGTTCCCATGGGCCTTATGGCGACAAACCCGCCTACGACGATCTCATCCAGGCCGCGGCCGGCATCGCGTCGCTGCGCGCCCCGGCCGACCCAGCCCGCTATACGCCGATAGCGCTGGCCGACCGGATCAGCGGCATTCTGGCGGCGAATGCCGTGCTGGGCGCGCTGTATCACCGCGCTGTGCAGGGAAAGGGCCAACACATCGAAATACCCATGTTCGAGTCGATCGCCTCCCTGGTGCTCGCCGATCACATGGCGGGAGCGACGTTCGAACCCCCTGTGGGCCCGCCCGTCTTCCATCGCTACGCCTCGATCCGCCGGCCCTTCCAGACCCAGGACGGATTTCTTTGCATGATGGTCTTGACGGACCGCCAATGGCGCGAGTTCTTCGCGACCGTGGGGCGCCCGGAAGTCATGCAGGACGAGCGGTTCAGCACCATGGCGAATCGCACCGGGCATCTGGAGGAACTCTATGCCACCGTGTCGGAGATTCTCGCGAGCCGCCCTACCGACCATTGGCTCGCCTGCCTGGAAGCGGCGGACATTCCCGTGGCCCGGATTGAAACCATGGAATCGCTGCTGGTCCATCCACACCTTCGGCAAACCGGGTTTTTCGAAATGATCGACCACCCCACCGAAGGACGGGTGCGCAGCATGGCCCGGACCAGCACCTGGTCCGTCACCCAGCCCGAGGCCACGCGGCACACCCCCAGGCTGGGGGAACACAGCCGCGAAATTCTGGCGGAGGCAGGCTTTTCCGAAGAAGAAGCCCAGTCTCTGTTCGACAACGGTGCAGTCAAAGGATGCCAAGCGTGAAAGCCGTCGTGTGCAGACAGTATGGCGGGCCGGATTCGGCTCGCCTTGAAGAGATAGCGCCGCCGGCGATACGGCCAGGCTCGGTGCGAGTACAGGTCCAGGCGTGCAGCGCGAGCTTCGCCAGCTTGCTGGTGATGGAAGGCAAGCACCAGAACAGGGCTCCCCTGCCGTTGATACCGGGAACTGAGGTGGCCGGCGTCGTGATCGAGACCGGCGAAGGCGTGACGCAGTTCCAGGCCGGCGACCGCGTCATCGCCGGTGTGCAAAGCGGCGGTTACGCGCAAGAAGTCGTCGTGCCGCAGCAGACCGTCTTTCATATGCCGGAACAGGTGTCCCACGACTCGGGCGCGCATTTCCCGACGATCTACGGCACGGCTTATGGCGCGCTGCAATGGCGCGCCGACCTGATGCCCGGAGAATTCGTTCTGGTTCACGGGGCTGCCGGCGGAAGCGGCCTTGCCGCCGTGGAAATCGCCAAGGCGCTTGGGGCCACGGTAATCGCCACGGTGGGCTCGCAGGCCAAGGAGAGCATCGTCCGGCAGCACGGGGCGGACCACGTCATCAACTACCGGGATACGGATTGGCGCGACGCGGTGCTCGGACTGACCGACGGCCGCGGCGCGGACGTCATCTACGACCCCGTCGGCGGCGACACCTTCGACACCTCGCTTCGATGCATCGCGCCGGACGGCAGGATCATCCCCATGGGGTTCGCCGGCGGCCGCATACCCACGGTTCCCGCCAACATCGTTCTGGTGAAGAACATCAGCGTCATAGGGGTCTATTGGGGCTATTACTTCGGCTGGGGCCGGCACCCCGTCGCTCCCGCCAACGATGCGCGGTTGCGGGCTGCCTATGCGCAACTGTTCGATTGGACCATCCAGGGAAAGCTGAAGCCGCGCACGCACGCAACGCTTCCCCTCTCCGAATTCAAGACCGCCTTGCGCATGATCGCGAACCGCGAAGTCATGGGCAGGGTAATCATGAAGCCGCAGGAATAGCGGACCTCATCTACATCATCCAGGAGACAACCATGTTCAAACGCATCGCCGTTCTGGGCGGACTTGTGCTTGCCAGCCTATGTCCGGTCCTTGCCGCCCAGGCCAAGTATCCCGCCCGGCCCGTCGTGCTGATCTCGCCCTATCAGGCCGGCGGCACGACCGAGACATTCGCCCGGCTGATCATCGACGACGTCGGCACCCTGCTTGGCCAGCCCATTGTCATCGAACAGAAACCCGGCGCCGCGGGGACGATCGGCGCGCGCATCGTCGCGACCAGCGCGGCCGACGGCTATACCCTGCTGGCCAATACGTCGCAGCACGTTATGTATGACGGCATGCTGACGCGCTTGCCATTCGACCCCATGAAGGATTTCCGCCCGGTGGGCGTGTTGGGCTCCGCGCCCATCATCCTGGTCACCGGCCGGGACTCGGCCTACCGGAGCTTCGAAGACGTACTGGCGGCAGGAAAGACCAAGACCGTCACGTTCGCGTCCGGCGCGCAGGGCTCCCTGCCCCACCTGACGGGCGAGCGCGTCGCCATCCAGGCCAACCTCAAGATGACGCACATCCCTTTCAGCGGCACGGCCCCCGCCCTGACGAACGTCATCGGCGGCCACGTCGATCTCCTGTACTCCACGGCCGCCAGCGTGATGCAGCAGATCCGCGGCGGCCAACTGCGGGCCTTGGCCGTTTCCACCAAGGAACGGATGAAAGAACTGCCGGACGTGCCGACCATCGCTGAAATGGGCCTGCCCGGATTCGACGTGACCGCCTGGTACGGCGTATGGGCGCCCAAGGACACGCCCGCCGAAGTCGTGGACGCCTTCAACAAAGCCATGCGGGAAGCCTCCTCCACCCCGGCCGCCCACAAACGCATGGAAGCGCTGAGCGTCACGCCGAACGACATGACCGCGGACCAATTCTCCCAATTCGCCGAGAGCGAGCGCCGCACCTGGCTCGACGTGATCAAACGCGCGAACATCCAACCGGTGAACTGACATGGCGAATGTTGGGGATATCGGCGTCCGCATCGAAGATCATGTGGCCTGGGTCACCATCGACCGCACCCACCGGATGAACGCCTTGGCAAAGTCGACGTTCCGGCGGCTGATAGACGTATCGCTGTCGCTGGATCTGGATCCCTCCGTCAGGGTGGTGGTGTACAGCGGAGCGGGAACGCGCGCCTTCTCCGCCGGCGTCGATCTGAAAGAGCTGGATGCGGAAGGCAGCATGGCGCACCCGATGGGCGGCGCAAACCGGAACCTCAATGAGGTCGTGCTGGAAATGTCCAAGCCCACGATAGCGGCAATCAACGGTGTTGCCGCCGGGGGAGGCTGCGAACTTGCCCTGGCCTGCGATATCCGCGTGGCCGCCTCGACCGCCAGGATCGGCTTGCCGGAAGCCAAGGTTGGAATGGGGGCCAACTTCGGCAGTGTCGTTCTGCCCCTTCTCATTCCCAGAGGCGCCGCGCTGGAAACGCTTTTCAGCGGAGAACTGCTTACCGCCGCGGACGCTTACCGGCTCGGCTTGATCAACCACGTCTTCGAGCCGGACGATCTCATCGGGCAGACATTACAGTTGGCCCGGAAAATCGCCGCCAATGCGCCGCTCTCGGTGCAGCGCATGAAGGCCGTGGCGTCCAAGAGCGTCGGCTTGCCCGTATCCGCCGCCCTGCGCCTTTCGGTAGGGCCGAATCCCTACGACAGCGAGGATAGAAAAGAAGGCGCGCGGGCATTCCTGGAAAAACGCCAACCCGTTTTCTTGGGAAGGTAGAAAAGCCCGCGCGGATGCGCGCCGCCGCCGGCGGCGTGCTGATTGGCCTGTCTTCCGGGACAGCGCCCGAAGGGCGGACTAACGCCGGCTTTCGGATGCGTAATGGTCCGCGTAGGCGCGGCGGAGAACGGCCTTCTGGATCTTCCCCGTCGCCGTCTTGGGCATGGCGTCGACCACGATGAACGACTTGGGACATTTGAAGGGGCTCAGGCGCTCGCGCAGTTGCTGCATCAGCGCGGCCTCGTCGAGACGCTTGCCCGGGCGCAGCAGCACGATCGCCGTCACGGCCTCGGTCCAGCGCTCATGGGGCAGGCCAACCACGACCACTTCCGCGATATCCGGATCGCTCGCATACAAAGCCTTCTCCACTTCGATGGAAGCGATGTTCTCGCCCCCGCTCTTGATCACGTCCTTGAAGCGGTCCTTGAACCAGAGCACGCCATCCGCATCGAAGTAGCCGGCATCGCCCGAATGGAACCAGCCATGCCGGAAAACGGTATCGGTGGCGTCCTGGTCATGCAGATAGCCGCTCAGCGCCTGGGGACTCCGGTAGACGATTTCGCCGGCCTCGCCCTGCGGCAGGAGCCTTCCCGCTTCGTCGATGATGCCGACCTGGACATTGATGCCCGGCGTTCCCACCGCGCCGGGATGGCTGAGCTGGTGCTCGGGCCGGAAGAAGGTGGCCACGGGACTCATTTCCGTCTGGCCAAACATGAGCGAGAAGCCGCAGCCGAACGTGTCGATGGCGGCGCGCAGCTCATGGTCCGGCATCGGCGCCATGGCATAGACGGCCAGTCGCAGGCTGCCGACATCGCGCGCGCGGGCCTGCTGGGCCTCCACCAGCGCGCGGTACATCATGGGAAGGGCAAACAATACCGTCAGCCGCTCCCGCACAACCAGATCCAGCAACGATTGCGCCTCGAAACCCTGCATGATCACGATGCACGCCCCCACCGCAACGGCCGGCGTGCAGATGGCGTTCAACTGCGCGGTGTGGAACATGGGCATCAAGGCCAGCACCCGGTCGCGGCGGCTCAGCTCGGTGTCGATGGCCGTGCCCAACGATTCCAGATAAATCGCCAGATGGCTGCCGACCACTCCCTTTGGCGCGGAGGTGGTGCCGCTGGTATACAGATAGGACAACGACGCGCGATCGGGAACGGCGACCGATGGGACGTCCGACACCTGGCCAGCCGATAGCTGCGCGAAGGAGATGCGCGCCAGCGGTTGGGGCAGATCGGCTTGCGCGTCCTCGCCCTCATCGATCACGAACACGTCGCGCAACGCCTGACCGGGCGTCAAGCCCGTAAGGAACTGCTCCAGCATTCGCGCGGTGACGACCGCGCCGCGCACGCCGGCATGCTGCAACACATAGGCCAATTCGCCGTGTCGCCACAACAGGTTGATAGGCACGCACACGACGCCGATCTTGGCGCACGCGAAATAGGTCGCCAGAAACTCGGCGCTGTTTCCCGACATGAGCGCCAGCGCATCGCCCACCTTGTAGCCGCGGGCAAGCAAGCCATGCGCAAGCTGGTTGCTCCATGCCTCCAACAAGGCATAGCTGTAGCGGCGCTCGCCGTCGATCACCGCGTCGCTCCCAGGCGCCCTGGCCGCGCTGCGCGTGAGCAGGTCCCCTACGTTGATGCGCCTTACAAAATCCCCGCCCGCGTGTTGTGTCATGCCCGCCTCCCTTTCCGTGGGAATATCCGTTCCAGGACTCAGTTCCGGGGCCTGGTCACCCTTTGAGCAGTTCGCCGCTGATAATGAGCTTGCGCACTTCGGTCGTGCCCGCACCTATTTCCAGCAGCTTGATGGCGCGGTAGAGACGGTTGATTTCCGACTCCCAGATGTAGCCTGTGCCTCCGTGCACCTGAACCGCCTCGTCCAGTACGCCATGCATGCCGTTGGCCGCGAACATCACCGCGGCGGCGGTCAGCTTGTGGATTTCGCCGCGCCCGGCATCCCCATTTTCCAGCGCGCTGGCCGCGCGCAAGGTCTGATAAGTGAACACCCGCATGGCCTCCACTTGGGTATACATAGTGGCGATCTTGTCCTGCACCATCTGAAAACTGGCTATCGGTTTGCCGAATTGCTGGCGCGCCCGCGCGTAGTCGATGCTCAGTTCAAGCGCCCGCTCGGCAATGCCCAGGCACAGCGGAGCGATCATCGCCCGCTCGAAGTCCAGGCCGCTCATGACCACCTTGACCCCCGCATTCTCCTGGCCCATCAGATTCGCCACGGGCACACGGCAACCGTCGAACACGAGCTCGCCGGTCTGGCTTCCGCGAAACCCCATCTTCACGAGCTTTTGCGCGACGCGGAAGCCTGGCATGCCCTTCTCCACAAGAAACGCGGAGATGCCCTGCGCCCCAAGATCGCGATCGGTCTTGGCATAGACCAGCAAGACATCCGCCACGGGGCCATTGGTGATGAAGATCTTTGTCCCGTCCAGCACATAGTGGTCGCCCACCCGACGCGCGGTGGTGCGCATGGAGCCCAACGCGTCCGACCCCGCGCCCGGTTCCGTCAAGCCCAAAGCGCCCACCAGCTTCCCGCTCGACAAGCCGGGCACGAACCGTGCTTTCTGCTCATCGCTCGCGTTGCGCAGAATGTTATGTAGGCACAGGTTTTCGTGCGCAACCCATGCCAGCGCCAAGGCATGATTCCAACGGGCGAAGGCCTGGAGCACCAGGCCGCTGGTGAAGAGGTTCAGGCCCGTCCCCCCCAGCGCCTCCGGCGCCGTTATGCCGAAATAGCCGTTGGCGCCGATCCGCTCGAAGATGCCGGCCGGCCACCATTCTTCGTCATCCATCCGTTGCGCCAGGGGATAAAGCTCGGCGCGCGCGAAGCGATCCGCCTGCGCGAGCACCTCCATTTCATCGTCCGACAGACCGGCGAATAGCTGAGGCGTGGAACGTTGTTCGATATGCAAGCCACTTTCGGACATGGTCACTCCACCTTTAGGCAACACGACCTAGATTGACCGTACCTACAATTTGAGTGACGCTCATATTATCTTCACGCCAGGATTTTTCCACATAGGGAAAACACTGGCTTAAAGAAAAGTGAGTGACGCTCAATAATCTGCATGATCGTCAACATGAACTGGAGCGCAGGTGCAAACCAACTGGCCTTTCCAATCGGTGCTGATCGCGAATCGAGGCGAGATCGCTGCGCGCATGGTGCGCACGGTGCAACGCCTTGGCCTGCAGGCCGTTGTGGTGCATCACGCCGTCGATGCGGACACTCCCGCGGTGCGCCTGGCGGACACCGCCATCGAAATCACCGGAGCGACTCCGGTGGCGGCCTACCTCGACGGCACGCAGATACTGGAGGCGGCGCGCCAAGCCGGGTCTGGCGCCATCCATCCGGGCTACGGCTTTCTCTCGGAAAATCCGTCGTTCGCGCGCCAGTGCCGACAGGCGGGCCTGGTGTTCGTGGGCCCCTCCGCCGAGGCGATCGAACTGATGGGGGACAAGGTGCGCGCCCGCGCATTCGTCGCCCAGGGCGGCTTTCCCGTCGCGCCTTCCGCGATCGAGGACGACGATCCTGACAGCTTCGTCGAACGCGCGGCGGCCGTCGGCTTCCCGCTGCTCATCAAACCGGCCGCCGGCGGGGGAGGAAAAGGCATGCGCATCGTGCGCGAAGCGGCGGCGCTGCGCACCGAACTGGACCGCGCGCGCAGCGAGGGGCAACGTTACTTTGGCGATGGCCGCCTGTACGTCGAGCGCTTCATCGAAAACCCCCGGCATATCGAAGTCCAGGTGTTCGGCGACGAATATGGCACTGTCGTCCATCTGTTCGAGCGCGAATGCTCGGTGCAGCGGCGCTTCCAGAAGATCGTGGAAGAGTCGCCGTCACCGGCTCTGTCGCCACAGGTGCGCGATGACATCTGCGCCACTGCCGCGGGCATCGCCCGGCGCGCGGGCTACTGCAACGCGGGGACGGTCGAGTTCATCTGTGGCAATGGCGAGTTCTACTTCCTGGAGATGAATACGCGGCTTCAGGTCGAACATCCCGTCACGGAGGAGATACTGGGCATCGACCTGGTGGAACACCAGTTGCGCGTGGCGGCAGGCGAAAAGCTGGCCTTCTCGCAGGAAACGCTGCGGCCTCGCGGCCACGCATTCGAGTTCCGCATCTATGCCGAGGATCCGTCGCGCGGCTATCTCCCCACCACCGGGCCGGTGCTGGCCCTGCGCGAGCCGCGCGCCGCGGGCATCCGGATCGATTCAGGCATCGCCGCTGGGCAAGAGATCACCGCCGCCTTCGACCCCATGCTGGCCAAACTGATCGTCAGCGCCGCCACGCGTGACGAAGCCATTGCGCTGGCCCGGCGCGCCCTGGACGACTATGCGCTGCTGGGTTGCAAGACCAACATAGGGTTCCTGAGGAGGCTGCTGTCCCACCCGGCCTTTTTGGCGGGCGAGATCCACACGGGTTTTCTGGATGCGCACCCCGAGGTCGCCGCGCAGCCGCCGCTATCCGACGAAACACTGCACCGGCTGCTGGCCGCCGCGGCGCTGGCGACGCGCCCGGTGCGCGATGCCGCCGACGCCGTGCCGGCGTTGCATGCCGGCATGGGCGACTGGAGAAACTGATGTTGCACGCATTTCTTCTGGACGGCGAAGCACACGAACTCTGGCTCGGCCGCTCTCGCGAGGGCTATTGCCTGCATGCCGGCGGCCGGCGAATTCCCGTGGATCTACTGGAGCGCGGCGGACATGCTCACGAACTTGTCATCGATGGCGACAGTTACCGCGTCCTCATCGCAAGGCGGGGCGATGAAGTGCATGTGCACCTGAATGGAGAAAGCCACCTCCTGCGCTACGTCCATAACCTCAAGCGTTTTGCCGGCGATCCCGCGGACGAGGGAGACGCCGTGACGCGGGCCCCCATGCCGGGGTCGATCATCGCCGTTTCCGTGGAAGTCGGCCAGCGGGTGCGCCGGGGCGACGCGCTGATGGTGATAGAGAGCATGAAGATGGAAACCACCATCAATGCCGCCTGCGATGGCGCGGTGCAGTGCCTGCACGTCGACGTCGGGCAGCTCATCGACAAAGACGCCTTGCTTATCACTCTGGACAGGAGCGCCTCGGAATGAACCGCATCGAATCCGCGCTGAACACGCGCTCAGCAGATTTTCTGGCCAACCGTGAACACAACCTGGGGCTGGCCGCGGCGCTGCGGCAACAGCAGGATGCCGTTCGCCACCAGCGTCCCGAGCGCGACATGCAGCGCCTGGCCCGCCAGAATAAGCTGTTCGTGCGGGATCGCCTCAGGCAATTGCTGGATCCAGGCACGCCGTTCCTCGAACTGTCCACCCTGGCAGGCAACATGGAGTATGACGGAGAGGTGCCCGGCGCCGGCGTAGTCACCGGCATCGGAATCGTCAGCGGGCGCGAGGTAATGGTCAATGCTTCCGATGCAAGCGTGAAAGGCGGGGCCTGGTACCCGCTGTCGGTCAAGAAGATCGTGCGCGCGACCGATATCGCCGTCGAGAACCGCCTGCCCATGGTCCACCTGTGCGACAGCGCCGGAGGCTTTCTGCCCCTGCAGGCTGAACTTTTTGCCGATCGCCACTTCGCCGGGCGCATCTTCCGAAACCAGTCGATCCTCTCGAAGATGGGTGTTCCCCAGGTCGCCATCGTGCTCGGGCATTGCACCGCCGGCGGCGCGTACGTGCCCGCGCTGTCGGACTACAGCGTGATTGTGCGGGGGAACGGCGCCATCTTCCTCGGCGGGCCGCCATTGGTGAAGGCCGCCACCGGCGAAGAGGTGAGCGCCGAGGATCTGGGCGGATGCGACGTGCATACGCGCCTGTCCGGGACGGCCGACTACCCCGCCGGCAACGAGTACGAGGCCATCGCCATCGCCCGGGACGTCGTGGCGCAATGGCAGCGGCCGCAGAAGGCGCAAGTGGAATGGCAGGAGCCCGAGGCGCCCTACTACGACCCCCGGGAACTGTATGGCATCGTGCCGCGGGACATCAAGGTGCAGTTCGATATGCGCGAAGTCATCGCGCGCATGGTGGACGCCAGCCGTTTCCATGAATACCAGCCCGCCTACGGCCCGACGCTGCTGTGCGGCTTCGCCCATCTGTGGGGCTACAAGGTCGGCATCCTGGCCAACAACGGCGTGCTTTTCAACGAGAGCGCCCAAAAGGGGTGCCACTTCATAGCGCTGTGCAACCAGAACCGCACGCCGCTTATCTTCCTGCAGAACATCACCGGCTTCATGGTCGGGCGCGACTATGAACGGCGCGGCATCACCAAGGACGGGGCCAAGATGATCATGGCCGTGGCGGGTTCCGAGGTGCCCAAGTTCACCGTCGTCTGCAACGGCTCGTTCGGGGCGGGCAACTACGGCATGTCGGGACGCGCCTTCGACCCCCGCTTCCTCCTCATGTGGCCGCAGAGCCAGATCTCGGTCATGGGCGCGGAGCAGGCGGCCAACGTGCTCGCCGACGTGAAGCTGCGGCAACTTGCGCGCAATGGGGAAAAACTCTCGCCGGAACAACTGGCAGCCATCCGCGATCCCGTGCTGGAAGACTACCGCCGCCAATCGAGCGCGCTGTATTCGACGTCGCGCCTATGGGACGATGGCATAATCGACCCGACAGATACACGCAACGCCCTGGGCATCGCCTTGAGCGCCGCGCTCAATCAACCTATAGCCCCCCCAAGCTACGGCGTGTTCCGCATCTGAGCGGCCGAGCCCGCCGCAGTCGATATCGGCAGGTCCTGCGCCGCCTGCGCCCGGAAGGCCTACGGAAACGGCAAGCCCATGCATCAGCCATCATGAAAACCAGTTCCAGTACAGCCGCCGACACGAAGACAACCGGCAACCATGCTCCGGCGCCTCTTTCAGAAAAGCGCCAAAAGCGTGCCGGCGAGATCCTCGCGGCGGCGCGGCAGGTTTTCATAGAAAAAGGCTTCCAAAAGGCCGCCGTAAGCGAAATCGCCCACCGCGCCGGAATTGCCGAAGGGCTGATCTTCCGCTACTTCCCGACCAAGCGCGATCTCCTGCACGAAGTGCTGAGCGAAATGTATGAACCCTTGATCCGCGACGTCGAAGAGGGATTCTCGCGCCTTCAGGGCTTGCGCGCGCGGCTGCGCTTCATCATCTGGCGGCACGTGCGCGTCTATGCGGAGACGCCCGGCCTGGCCCGCCTCGTCTTGCATGAAGTGCGCACGGGGCCTGACTATGCCGGCTCGGGCCTGCATGCGCTTCAGGTGCGCTACACCCAATTCGCCCAACTGGCGCTCATGGACGCCGTGAAAGACGGAGAGCTTGCCGCAGGCGTGGACACCGAGGCTGCCCGGGCCATGCTGTATGGCGGGCTTGAGCATCTGATGTGGCCGGTACTTTTCGGCAACCAGAGCGTCAACGTCGATGCCGTGACGGAAAGCTATACGAACCTGATGCTGCATGGCCTTCAAGCCACTACGCCGGAAACGGGAGTCGAGGCGCGCTTGTCGCGGCTGGAGTCCCTGTTCGCGGCGGCGGAAAGAGGAAAAAACGCGTAATTCTCGCCGCATGAAAGCCGCCTGCATGCCCGAATCCCATGCATGCGGGGCGCTCGCCATGACGCACGGACAACGACCGGGCCCAGCGCCTCTCGCGGCGCTGGATCCGCAGGCCTATTCCGCCTCGATCTTCGCCTCCTTCACCAGCTTGTTCCAGCTCTGGTAGCTGGAACGGACCACCGCGCTGAATTCCTGCGGCGTGCTGCTCCAGATCTCGACATACTGATCCTTGAGCTGGCGCTGCACGTCCGGCGCGGCCAGCGCTTCGCGCAGGGCGGCATTCAGGCGGTCCATGACGGGCTGGGGAATACCGGCTGGGCCGACCACGCCCCACCACAACTCGCCGCCGGCGGCCGCATAGCCGCCGATGCCGGCTTCGTCCATGGTCGGCACGTCGGGCAGGAAGGGCGAACGCCTGGGGCTGGTGACGGCCAAGGGGCGCAGGTTGCCCGCCTGGATGCGCGACATCGCGGTGTTGAATGTGTCGAACATGAAGGTGGTATTGCCGGCCAGCAGGTCCGTCAGGGCGGGCGCGCTGCCGCGATAGGGAATATGCGTCATCGCCGCGCCGGTCAGCGCGCGCAGCAGTTCGCCGGAAAGATGGTTGGACGAACCGTAGCCGGCCGAGCCGAAGGTGACGTTGGCGCCGGGCTGCCGCGCCTGCGAGACCAGGTCTGCGACGGAGACGATGGGCGATTGCGAGCCGACCAGCAGGACATTGGTGTAGCGGCCCAGCAGGCCGATGTTGGAGAAGGAGTCTATCGGGTCGTACTTGGCCGACTTGGCGACATTGGGCACGATGGTCTGCGTGCCCACGCTGCCGATACCGATGACGTAGCCGTCCGGCTTGGCGCGCGCGACGTAGTCGGCGCCCAAGGCGCCGCCGGCGCCCGTGCGGTTCTCGACGATGACCGTCTGGCCCAGGATATCTCCCATTTTCTTGGCGACCGGCCGGGACACGATATCCATAGGCCCGCCCGCGGAAAAGGGCACGATCCAGGTAATGGGCCGTTCGGGCCATTGTGCGCGCGCCGCGCCGGCATGGCAGAGCAGCGCGACCGGAAGCAGCGCCATCAGGCTTTTCTTGAACATGGCTGTCTCCCCGGCGTCACATGAATTTTTCGCGCGCCTGGCGCGCTTCCGCGCTCTGGCCGCATACCAGCGCCTGGTCCACGTCCATATAGGTGCTGACGAAGTTCAGGGCATGGGCATGGGCGTTGACGCTTTCCTTGCTCATCTTGACCACGTGCGACGGCGATTTCGCCACCTGGCCGGCCAGTGCCGTGGCGCGCTCGACGGCCGTCCCCGCCGGCGCCAGCCAGTCGGCCAGCCCCCATTCCAGGGCCGTGGCGGCAGGCATCCGCTCGCCCAGCAGCATGATCTGCTTGGCGCGCGAAGCGCCCACCATGTTCACCAGGCGCGGCACCGTATGCCATACCAGCGGAATGCCGATCTGCACTTCCGGCACGAAGAGGAAGGAGTTGTCCGCCATGACGCGCCAGTCGCAAGCCAGCGTCAGCGCAATGCCGCCGCCGACGTTGAAACCCTCGATGGCGGCGATGGTTAGCTGCGGCAGGCTCTCCCAGGCCTTGCACATGCGGGCGCCGGTCGAGGCCAGATAGCGGCGCTCGTCCAGCGACTTCTCCTCGATGGCCCAACGCTGCGGGTCTTTCAGATCGACGCCCGCGGAGAAGCCCTGGGCGCTGCCCGCCAGCACGATGGCCGTAATGTCGACGCGCGACGCATAGCGGTGCGCCACGTCGATGAGTTCATTCATGGCCTGCAGGGACAATGCGTTGCGGCGTTCGCCGCGGTCATACGTGACCACCGCCAGGCGGTCGAACTCTTCTATCTTGATCATTGCGGTCTCCTTGTCTATTTTTCTCAAGCCTGGCGCACCGCGCCGGCCTCGATCGCAGCGTGGATCTCTGCGTCGCTGAAGCCGAAGCGCTGCATGACTTCCTGGCTGTGCTGGCCGATGGCCGGCGGCGGCAGGCGCAGCGCGCCGGGCGTGCGCTCCAGCTTGATCGGGATGCCCGTGACGCGGTATTGGCCGATGGACGCCGACATCTGCCGGGTAGCGGTGTGCTCCATGGCCAGCGCCTGCTCTACGCTCAGCATGGGCGCGCAGGGCACGCCCAAGGCCATCAACTGCTGGAATAGCTGCTGACCGTCGAACCCGGCCAATTGCCCGGCCAATTCCTTGCGCAGAGCATCCCGGTTCACCACGCGGTCGCTGTTCCTGCGAAAACGTTCATCGGTGGCGAGTTCCGGCTTGCCTATCACTTCGCACAGGCGCGCGAACTGCCGATCGTTGCCCACGGCCACGAACAGTTTCTCGCTGCGGGTCGGATACAGGTCATAGGGCACGATGTTGGGATGCCCGTTGCCGGTGCGCGCCGACTTGCCGCCGTTGAGCGCGTTGGAGGTATGCGGGTGCAGCATGCCCAGCGCGGTATCGAACAGGGTCACCTCTATCGACTGCCCCTGGCCGGATTTCTCGCGCTCGTACAGGGCCAACAGCACGCCGATGACGGCGTTCATGCCGGTGGACGTATCGACCAGCGGAATGCCGATGCGCACGGGATCCAGCGCCGGATCGCCATTGATCGACATCAGGCCGGACAGTGCCTGCACGGCGGCGTCGTAGCCCGGCAAACCGCCCAGTTGCCCGGTTTCGCCGAAGCCCGAAACCCGGCAATGGATCAGCCGCGGGAAACGGCGCGTCAATGCCGCCGGATCGTCGACGCCCCATTTGCGCCAGGTGCTGAGCTTGAAGTTCTCCACCAGCACATCGACCCGTTCGAGCAGCTTGAACAGGACTTCGCGCCCGGCCGGCGCCGAGAGATCCACGGCCAGGTCCTGCTTGTTGCGGTTCAGGCCGACGTAGTAAGGCGCGTCGCCATCGACGAACGGCGGTCCGTATCCCCGCGTGTCGTCGCCGTCGTAGGATTCCAGCTTGATGACTTCGGCGCCGTGATCGCCGAGCATCTGGGCGGCGAACGGGCCGGCCAGCACGCGCGACACATCCAGGACCACGACTCCGCTCAGGGCCGACTTGCTGATTGCGCTGGACATCTTCTTTGCAGCCTCGCCGTTCATTCGTTGCTGGCGCCGGAAGCCTTGACGATGGGCGCCCAACGCTCGACTTCCGACTTCATGAACGTGCCAAAGGATTCGGGCGTGCCCGGCTGCAGGATGACGCCCAGGCCCTTCATGCGCTCCTGGAAGTCGGCGCGCGCCAGCACCTTCTGCAAGGCCTGGTCCAGCACGCGGATCACCTCCGGCGGCGTCTGGGCGGGCGCGATCAATCCGTACCAGGACGACACGTCGAAATCCGGGAAGCCCGACTCGGCCATGGTGGGCAACTGGGGCGCCGAGGCAATGCGTTCCTTGGTCGTCACCGCCAGCGCGCGCATGCGATCGGTCTGCACGAAGGGCCACACGGTCGGCACGTTGTCGAACATATAAGAGACCTGGCCCGCCATGACCGCCACGCCCGCCGGGGCGCTGCCGCGGTACGGCACGTGGGTGACGTCGATGCCGGCGGCGCGCTTGAACATCTCGCCCGCGATATGGATGGAGGTGCCGTTGCCCGACGAGCCGAAAGTCAGCGTGTCGGGATGGGCTTTTGCATAGGCCACCAGCTCCTGCACGCTGTGCACGGGCAGTTTCGGGTTCACCACCAGCACGCTGGGGATTTTCCCGACCAGGCCCACGGGTGCGAAGTCGGTGGCGAGATTGAAGCCCGGCTTGTCGTAGAGGGTCTGGTTGATGGCGCTGGTGACGGCGACCATCAGCAGGGTGTAGCCGTCCGGCTTGGCGCGGGCGACCTGCGAAGCGGCGATATTGCTGCCCGCGCCCGGCTTGTTTTCCACCACGACCGATTGCTTCAGCTCCGCGCCGATTTCCGTGGCGATCATGCGCGCCATGGCGTCGGTCGGGCCGCCGGCGGCGAAGCCCACTTGCAGCGTCACGGCGCGCTCGGGATAGGCCGCGCGGGCATGGCCGGCGAATCCGCAAACGCCCAGCGCAATCGCCAGTCCGGTGTTCAATGCTGGCCGCCGCAGCCAGTGCTTCCACGATCCCTGCATGGTTGTCTCCGTTGTCCGATCAGGTGGAATCGGATAGTACGGAAAATGCACAACATTCATATAGAATGTGTGCATATATCGCACACTAACGCCTACCCCCCCAGACATGCAGACCGCCCCGCCCTCTTCCACTCCCCGCACTTTGCTCAAGGGACTTAACGTGCTCAGCCTGCTGAGGGCCTCGGCGCCGGCCGGGCTGGGTGCGACCGAGGTCGCGGCCCGCACGGGCCTGGACCGGGTCAATGTGCAGCGCCTGTTTCTCGCGCTCGAGGCCAGCGGCTGGGTGCGCCGGAACAAGGCGGGCAAGCGCTTCTTCGCCGGCGACGACGCCGACCGCATGCAGGCCAGCCTGTGGACGCCGCCCGACGTAAGCCAGGACCTGATCGTCGCCGCCATCGAAGGCATGCGCAGGCTGGCACGGCAACTGGGCGACGCGGTGTTCCTCATCGGCCGCGACGGCACCGAATCCGTCGGCATACACCGCGAGATCGGCGACTATCCGATGCAGATCCTGGCCAGCCATGCGGGCAAGCGGCATCCGCTGGGCGTAGGGTCGGCGGGGATGGCGCTGCTATCCGCCCTGCCCGATGCCGAGGCCCGGGCGGTCGTGAAGGCCAATTCGCCGCGGCTGGAAGAGTACGGCGGCATCAGCGCTGAAATGATCGACCGCCTGCGCCTCAATACCCGCCAGCGCGGCTACGCGGTCATGCAGAACTACGCGGTGAGCGGCGCCCTGGGAGTCGGCTGCGCGCTTACGCGCGCCGACGGCACGCCGGTGCTGGCCATGAGCGTGAGCGCCATCACGGATCGCATGCCCATCGCGCGCCAGGCCGAAACCGCGCGCCTGCTGCGGCGCGAACTGGACGGCCTGAAGAGCTTTCTGGATTGAGGGCAGCAATCGCGCCGGGCCGAAACGAGATAGGCCATATTCCGCTAGAAGCCCCGAATCCGGCTATCGCATCTGCCCGGCCCGTTGGGCCAATTCGCGCAGGATCTCTTCGGTATGCTGGCCCAGCCGCGGCGCGGCCGCGCCTGCCTGTGGCGGTGTCTTGGACCAGCGCGCGGCCGGCGCCAGGCCACGGTACTCGTTGCCGTCCTGGTCCCGGTAGCGGCGCACCACGCCCTGCCCGGACGCCTCCAGCCGCGAGATCAGCGTGTCCAGGTCGGGCGACTGCGCCGCGGGAATGTCCGCATCCTTGAGCAACGCCAGCCAGGCATCGGTGGTCCGCAAGGCCATCTGCTCGTCGACGAAGGCATACACCTCGTCGATATGGCGCGTGCGACTGGCCATGCTGCGAAAGCGCGGGTCCTCTTCCCACAGGCGGCCCGCCCCCGCCAGCCTCAGAAAGGCCTCCCAATGCCGGTCGGTGTAGACGATGGTGCTGATCCAGCCATCCAGCGTCTTGTACGGCCGGCGGTAGCGCGACAGCAGGCGCGGATTGCCCGCCGGCCCGAGCGGCGGCTCGAACGAGGCCGCGCCCAGATGGTCTGCAAGCACGAACGACGCCATGGTCTCGTACATGGGAATTTCGATGTACTGCCCCGTTCCGCCGCGCTCGCGTTGCAGCATCGCGGCCAGCACGGCCTGCGCGGCGAACAGGCCCATGGTCTTGTCGGCCAGATTCAGCGGCAGGTAACTGGGCGGGCCGCCGCCGGCGCGCGCCACCAGATCGGGCAGCGCCACCATGCCCTGGATCAAATCGTCGTAGGCCGGCCGCCCCGCATCCGGCCCGTCCTCGGCGAAGCCGGACAGGAATACGTACACCAGCCCAGGGTTGCAGCCACTGAGCGCGGCCCAGTCCAGGCCCAGCTTTTTCAGCGCCCTGGCCCGCATATTGGTGATGAACACATCCGCCGATTCCACCGCCTGGCGCAGAACGGCGGCCGAGTCCGGCGCCTTCAGGTCCAGGCACAGGCTGCGCTTGCCCCGGTTCAGGTTCAGGAACACCGGCCCCATGCCCGGCTCGCGCGCCGGTCCCATTTCGCGCATGATGTCGCCCTCGGGCGACTCCAGCTTGATCACGTCGGCGCCGTACTCGGCCAGCATCTGCGTGGCGTAAGGCCCCATGATGACGCTGGTCAGGTCCAGCACCCGCACGCCGGCCAACGGAAGCTTGCCCATGCTCGCGTCTCCGCTCACTGCACCACGATATGCGCGTCGCGCACGATATCGCCCCATTTGCGGATCTCGGCGCTCACGTACTCGCGGAACGCGGCCGCGTCCATGTCGCCCGGCGTGGTGCCCTGCTCCGCCAACAGCTTGATGAAGGCCGGCTCGCTCATGGATTCGCGCGCCAGCGCGTTCAGCCGCTCGACCAGCGCCGGCGGCGTGCCGGCGGGCGCATAGAAGCCGATCCAGATTTCGGTCTCGTAGCCGGGCACGCCCTGCTCGGCGATGGTAGGCACGTCGGGCAGCATCGGGTTGCGCTCTCGCGTGGACACGGCAATGGCGCGCAGCTTGCCGCTCTGCACATATTTGATGGCGGTCAGCGCATCGACGAAGGAGGCCTGGATCTGCCCGCCCAGCAGATCGTTCAATGCCAGCGCGGTGCCCTTGTAGGGCACGTGCAGCAACGGAGCGCCGCTGCGGCTGGCCAGCAGTTCACCGGACAAGTGGGTCGTGCCGCCCACTCCCGCCGAACCGTAGCTCAGGCTGCCGGAACGCTTGGCGTAGGCCAGCAGTTCCTGCAAAGTTTTCGCGGGCACGGCGGGGTTCACCACCAGCACGTTGGGGGTGCGCGCCAGCATCGCGATCGGCGCGAAGTCCTTCTCGGTATCGTAGGGCAACTGTTTGGTGATCGCGGGATTGACCACGTGCGCGGTGGTCGTGACCAGCAGGGTGTAGCCGTCGGCGGACGCGCGCGCCACTTTTTCTCCGCCGATGACGCCGCCCGCGCCCGTGCGGTTGTCCACCACCACCGGTTGCTTGAGCTGGCCTTGCATCGTCTTGGCCAACTGCCGCGCCAGCACGTCGGTCATGCCGCCCGCCGCGAACGGCACCACCAGCGTGACCGGCTGGCTCGGATAGGGCGCGGCCGACGCCGCCGCCGCGGCCAACAGCGCGCACGCGCCCGTCAGCCAATTCTTGATGCGTGATTTCCGTTTCATTGTCTGTCTCCTCGATGACGGCGCTCTCAGGCGCGTTTGCGATGCTGCAGGAAGGCTTCCATATACCGCTTGGGTTCATCGGTGTCGTAGGCCGACACCAGCGCGTCTATCCCGATCGAGATGGCCTCGGCCAGCGGCATGCGCTCCCAATCGCGGATCAGTTTCTTCTGGATCCGCATGGCCTGCGGCCCGCCTTCCAGCAATTCTTTCTGCCAGGCCGCCGCGCGCAGCGCCAGTTCGCCCTCGGCCGCGACGTCCGTGATCAGGCCCCAGTCGCAGGCCTGCCGGGCGGGTATCATCCGCCCGCTGAGCAGCAGATCGCGGGTGCGGGTCCAGCCGATCATGCCTGGCAGCATCGCGCCATGGATCACGGACGGCACGCCCAGCTTGACCTCCGGCATACCGAACTTCGCGTCCGCGCCGGCGACCTTGATGTCGCATACCGCCGCCACCTCCATGCCCGCGCCCAGGCAATATCCGGAGATCACCGACATGGTCGGGAACGGCAGGTCGCGCAGTTGCTCGCACAGCGCGTGCACGCCGCGAATGTACGCGTCGATGTCGGCCTGGCCCGCGTCCTTCAGGAACTTGATGTCCGCGCCGCCGAGAAACGCGGCCGCCCCGCCCTGCACGATCAGCAGGCGGATGCTTTCGTCCCGCGCCAGGGCGCGCAGCGTCTCGGTGTAGACCGCCGCGGCTTCGGAGGTCAGCAAATTGAGCCGGCCGTTGTCAAAGGTGATGGCGACCACGCCGTCGGCGCGGCGGTC
The DNA here is from genome assembly GCF_037619525.1 of Achromobacter veterisilvae. NCBI lineage: Bacteria > Pseudomonadati > Pseudomonadota > Betaproteobacteria > Burkholderiales > Alcaligenaceae > Achromobacter > Achromobacter veterisilvae. The sequence goes on from NZ_CP148753.1 coordinate 168,663, forward strand.
GATATGGCACTGGGGAGTCTGGGTCTGCATGCATGCCTCGCTGGGTAGATGCGAGGCATCATAGGTTTGGCCACATTAATGAGACAATGGAATTCTTAGACTTTACTAAGTCCATCGTGGAATGAATATCACCTTCCGCCAACTCCGCATCTTCCTGGAACTGTTCGAGACCGGCAGCTTCACGGCGGCCGCGGCAAGGCTGCACGTCACCCAGTCGGCCGCCAGCAAGATGATCGCCGAGCTGGAATCGCAGTTGAATCTGGTGCTGTTCGACCGCAGCACTCGCCGCGTTACGCCGAACGACGCGGCTCGGGAGTTTCACGCCTTCGCGGTGGACGTCGTAGCGACCATGCAGACAGCCACGCGCAGCGTCGAAGAGCTGATCTCGCTTGAGCGCGGCAAGGTCAGCATCGCGGCGTCGCCGCTGATGATCTATGGCCTGCTCGCCGACGTGATCGCCGATTACCGGACCCGCTACCCCGGCATCCAATTCGAGCTGCACGAGCTTTCCACGGACCAGACGGTCGAAAGCGTCCGGGCGGGCACCGTCGATTTCGGCCTGGGCGCGATCGACATGCGCATCCCGGGCATCCAGTCGGAAGTGGTGTTGGAAGACGGCATGCGCGTGGTGATCGACGCCGCCCATCCCCTGAACCGCCGCGCCTCGGTGGCGCTGAAGGAATTGGCGGCGTGGAACCATATCTCGCTGCGCAATTTCTATAGCGTGCGCCGCAGCCTGGACCTCATTCTGGCCAGCCAGGGCGTCACGCTGCCCAGCGCGATCGAGGCCGGCACGCTGACCGCGGCGCTGGGCCTGGTGCGCCGCGGCGCCGGCGTGCTGATCGTGCCGGGCTACGCGGCGACCATCGCCGAACAATGGGGCATGCGCACACTTGCCCTCCGCGGCGTCTCGCCCACGGTGCACCAGATCTCGCTGATCCAGCGCAGCCAGGCCCGTCCGTCGGTGTCCACGCGGCATTTCCTGGACGTGCTCCTGACGCGGCTGGCGCAGCGGGGCGCCGCCAAAACAGCGCTTTCGCGTGCGACGAGACCTGGCTGACCAGCCCTGAACGGTTCGACATATCGGCCGGCCCGCAACTGATGCCCGGCCGGCAGGCAGCTACCCCCGCGGAACACAGGCATTCGCGGCGCGGGATTAAACGGCGCCGACGCTCGTTCGTCTAGAAATAAGAGCATGAATCGCAAGGCAAGCGCCTTGCGTCCAATCATTGCCGTCGCGGCGTGGCGTCGTCACGCCAATAACAAGGGGCTCCTTCCAGTCCCGTCTACGCGCACAAACCATGAAGACTCCTCGCAATACTCCGCGCGCGCTCGCGCGCCCTCTTTGCTATCCGCTGATCGTAGGCCTGGCCATTGCCGCGCCCGTCCATGCCCAACAATCGGCCGGTGGCGCCGCCGTGCCCACGCTGCCGTCCATCAACGTCCTGGGCGACCAAACGGACGCCGCCACCGGGCCGGTCAACGGCTACGTGGCCCGCGAAACCCTGACGGGCAGCAAGACCCCGACCAACCTGCTGGAGATTCCGCAATCGGTCTCGGTGGTCGGCGCGCAGGAAATGCAGGACCGCGGCGTGCAGACGGTGTCGCAGGCCATCCAGTACGTGCCTGGCGTGCAGATCAGCAACTTCGGCGGCGCCGAAGTCCGCAACGACTGGATCGTATTGCGCGGCTTCGACGCCAAGATCACGGGGGATTACCGCGACGGCCTGAGCCAACTGCCGTACGACCAGATCCGCGCGCGCACCGATCCCTACGCGCTGGAACGCGTGGAGGTCATCCGCGGACCGTCGTCGGTGCTGTATGGCCAGGTGGCGCCGGGCGGGCTGGTCAATCGCGTGACCAAGCGCCCCACCGCCGACGCCTTCGGCGAAATCGTGCTGCAAGGCGGAAATTTCGACCGCCGCCAGGCAGCCTTCGACGTGGGCGGCCCCATCGACAATGACGGCAAGTACCTGTACCGCCTGACGGGCATCCTGCGCGACGCGGGCACGCAGGTCAAATACGACAGCGATCATCGTTACCCGGACGATCTGGGCTACATCGCGCCCGCCTTCACGTGGCGGCCCAACGCCGACACCTCGTTCACGCTGCTGACGAGCTACCAACACGACCAGACCGACGGAGAATCCCGCCCCGTGTTCCCCACCCACGTGCCGGTGGGCGACTACGGTTTCAACAAATACGACCGCAAGCAATACGCCATCGGCTACCTGCTCGAGCACCGCGTCAACAATGCGTTTACGCTGCGCCAGAACGCCCGCTACCAGCATGGCAAGCTGGATCAGCGCGACCTGTACAACCTGCGCCTGCTGGCCGACGGCCACACCATCAGCCGATACGCCCTGGTGTCCAAGGAAAGCATGGACGGCGTGGCCATCGACAATCAGGCCGAATACCGGTTCAACCTGGGCCGCGTGTCGCACACGCTGCTGGCCGGGCTGGATTACCGGTTCCAGGACGGCCAGCAGTGGTATCGCCAGGGCCTGGCGCCCAACCTGGACCTGGAAAATCCCGTCTACGACCAGGACATTCCGTATCCGCCCGCGGCCAATACCATCATCGACCAGAAGGACGTGAGCCGCCAGTTGGGCGTCTATCTGCAGGACCAGATCAAGGTGGACAAAGTCGTCGTGACGCTGGGCGCGCGCCAGGACTGGGCGCGCAGCAGCAGCGACAACCGCTTGACCAACGTCACGACCCGGCAACAGGACACGGCGTTCACGGGCCGGCTGGGCCTGGCCTATCTGTTCGACTCGGGCATCACGCCGTATGTCAGCTATTCCACGTCGTTCCTGCCGCAAATCGGAGCCGGCCTGGACAGCACGCCGTTCAAGCCCACCAAGGGCGAACAGTACGAGTTCGGCATCAAGTACCAGCCGCCCGGCTCCAACAGCATGGTGGCGCTGTCGGTGTTCGACCTTACACAGCGCAATGCGCTGACGCCCGACCCGCGCAACACCAATTTCAGCGTGCAGACCGGCGAGATCGGTTCGCGCGGGATCGAACTGGAAGGCAAGGCAAACGTCATGCGCGGCCTGGACCTGATCGCGTCCTATACGCTGAACGACGTCAAGGTGAACAAGAGCAACAACCCAGCCGAAGAAGGCAACACGCCCATCGTCACGCCACGCCACATGGCGTCCGCATGGGTGAACTACACGCTGCCCGACACCGTGCTGCAAGGCATGGGCATGGGGGTGGGCGTGCGCTACGTGGGCAAGACCTACGCGGACGTTTCCAACACCATTGAAAACGGCTCGTCGTTCATGGTGGATGCCGGTCTGCACTACCAACTGCGCAACTGGCGCTTTGCGGTCGACGCGACGAACCTGTTCAATAAGGAAACCATCGTGTGCCGCAACAACACCGTGAACTGCCGCTACGGCCTGGAACGGACCGTCATGGCCACGGTGGCCTACCGCTGGTAACTAGGGCAGCAGATACTCGCGGCATGAGCTCAGCGCCACGTCGGCATCGCGGATCATGAAATTGACGAGCGTGGCCGACACTCCGAGCTCGCGCGCCACGTCGCGCTGCGTGCACCCTTCGAAACGGTGCAATTCGAAGGCGCGGCGCGTGCGCGCCGACATGTTCTGCAGCGCGTCCGCGGCCAAGGTCAGCGCCTGATGGCTGACGGCCGCGTCTTCGGCCAGCGATGCGGACACGGCATACTGGCCGTCCTCTTGTCCCGCGAACAGGCGGGACTCCAGCGCGCGACGACGGTGGTAGTCGATCGAAAGATGGCGCACCGTCTGGAACAGGTACGCCACCGGCTCGCGCACGTCCCGCGGCGGCGGGCCTTCCAGCAGTTTCAGATAGGTGTCCTGCACCACGTCGTCAGCCAGGTCGCGGCACCCGAGTATGCGCGTCGCCGTGTGCAGCAACTTGCGCCGGTGGGCCAGGTACAGGGCCGCCAGCTCGTCCCTGATGGCAGGGGGGCTCGACATGATGTGACTCCTCTCGCACGCCGCCGCCCGGCGGGATCAATAGCGGTACGCGACGGCGGCGAGCACCGTGCGTTCGACGCCATATCGGCAATTGACGCGGTCGTTGCGGCAGACCACGGTTTCTTTATTCAGCAGGTTCATGGCGTCGACGGAAAAGCGCCACGCGCCGGTCTCGTAGGCCAGGGAGGCATCCGCCACGGCGGCGCCGCGATTCTTCATCGTGTTGGCCACGTCGACATACGTCGGGCCGATATAGCGCACGCCCACGCCGGCGTTCCAGCCGGACAGCGGACCTTGCGAGAAGCGATGGCCAAGCCAGACGGCCGCCATGTGCCGCGGCGTGACGATCGGCGTCTTGCCCGCTCCGCCATCATTGCCGGACACGTTGGTCACCGCGTTGTATGTGTAGGCGGCCACGAGGTCCCAGCCATCGCCCCGGCTGAGCTTGGCCTCGATCTCCAGCCCGCGCGAACGCAGGCGGCCCGACTGCACGCTAAAGCCGGCGTGCGCGGGGTCCGGGTCCGCCGTCAGCGCATTGCGCTGGTTCAGGTTGAATAGCGCAATGGTGTAGAGGCTGTTGGAATCCGGCGGCTGATACTTGACGCCCACCTCGACCTGGTCGGACTCGGCCGGCGTGAACGGCGACCCGTCGAAGGCCGTGCCCGCCTGCGGCACGAATGCGGTGGCATAGCTGGCATACGGCGCCACGCCCGAGGCGAACGCATACGACAGGCCGGCGCGCCAGGTCGTGGCCTGGTCCTGTCCGCGGCTGTCGGCGCCTGCGAGATGGTCGTCGGTCCGATCGGTGTAGCGGTCGTGACGAGCACCCAACGTCAGTGTCCACGGCCCCGCCTGGATCTGGTCCTGCGCATACAGTCCCCACTGCGTGCTGACCTGCCGGACGTCCAACATCGTCTTGTCCGGACCCAGCGCCGCGATGGGCTGGCCGTACACGGGATCGTAGATATCCAGCGAAGGCGCCATCGCCTGCCGATAGTCCTGCGTGCCCGACAGCCGCCGAAAATCCAGGCCGGCCAGCACCGTGTGTTTCAGGCCTGCGCCCTCCAGCACGCCTTCCATCTGCGTGTCCACGGCCGCGCCTTGGGCGCGTTCGCTGGCCTGCAATTGCAGGCGCGACAAGCTGCGGCCGTCGGCGGCCAGCGCCAGCGGATACAGATTGCGCAGCGTCATGCGGCCTTGCTGATAGCGCGCGTTCTGCCGCAACGACCACGCGTCGCTCAGCCGATGCTCCAGCAGATACCCGACGCTGTAGAAGTCGCGGTCATTGCGGTCGTAGGAATAGTCGCCCACCAGCGTGCGCGTGGGATAGTACGCGCGCGATTCGCCATCGTTGCGATCGCGCTGGTAGTGCGTCAGCAGCGTCAGCGACGTATCGGCGTTGCGCCACCGGAAGGCCGGCGCCACGTAGGCCAGGTCGTCGCGGTAGCGGTGGTCGTCGTCGTATCGATCCTGCGTACCGGCTTCGCGAGCCGTCGCGGTCAGGCGGTAGCTGACGCTGGCGACCTCGTTGACCGGGCCGCCCAGGTCCACGAACGCCTGCCGGTTGTCGAAGGATCCGGCTTGGACGGCCACCTCGCGCAGCACGGTCGCGGTGGGACGCTTGGTCACGCGGTTGACGATGCCGCCCGGCGCCACCTGCCCGTACAGCGCCGACGAAGGGCCGCGCACGGCCTCGATGCTTTCCAACGCATAGGCCGGCATGTGCGCGCGGATCTGGTCGTACGGCATCTGGCTCAGGCCGTCGCGATAGTCCCCCGTCAGCTTGGCATCGAAGCCGCGCAGCACCAGCCAGTCGTTGCGGATTTCGTTGCTGCCGAAATTATTTATCTGCACGCCTGGCGTGTACTGCAACGCCTGCGGAACAGTGCGCGCATAGCGTGCCTGCATTTCCTGGCCAGTCACGACCGACACGGATTGCGGCACTCGCACAAGGGGCGTGCTGGTCTTGGTCCCGGCCGAAGCGGACAGCGCCACGAAACCATCCCCGCCCGCGGCCGCCCCCCACACCAGCGTCGGCGGCATCCATAAGGCCGCCGGCGTCGCGCCCATGCTTCTGACCCGGAAGCTGGCCGGAGAATCCTGATAGGCCTCCAGCCCATAGCCCCCCAGCACCTGCGCGAACGCCTGCTCGACCGTGTAGCGGCCATTCAGGCCGTCGCTTTCCAGGCCGCGCGTCAGCGTGGGCTCGAACACCAGCATGACGCCCGCCTGGCTGGCAATCCGCTGCAAGACCGTCACCAGCGGCCCCGCGGGCACGTCGTAGCGCAGGCTCGCGCTGTCGCGCGGCGCCGGGCCGTCCTGCGCGCGGGCCGCCTGGCCGATCAGCGCGGCGAACGCCAACAGCAGTATGGCGGCGAGCGCCCGCCCGCCTGCCCCGGTACGGGACAGGGCGATGCGCGTGTCGCCGCCTGTATGCCTGGCCATGATGCCGTTTCGTCGCCTTGGATTTCGGTCCTGTTCAATAAAGAGGACACGCGAAAAACCAGAACCGGAAAGGTTTGCTCGAAATATTTCTGGGCGCATCGCGGCGGCAGCCGCGGCCAGCGATCAGCCCGGCGCCGAAACCACGACCCAGTACGGCGTCCGCCGGACGATCCGGATGTCGAGCAGCCGGCCCACGGCGGCCAACACGCGGTCGGTGTCGGCCAGAGGAAACAAGCCAGATATCCGCAGCCGGCCCGCGCGCTCGTCGCACGAGATGACACCCGGCCGATAACGGCTGAGTTCGGCCAGGAATTCCGCCAGCGGCATGTTGTCTGCCGCCAGTTCGCCCCGCAGCCATGCCATGTCGGCCTCGCCGACCGGCCCGGCAGCCTGGGCCCGCCCTGCGGAAACCTGCGCGGTCTGCCCCTTGGCCAGCACCAGCCCGGCGCCGCCTTGGCCCACGGGCTTGATCTCCACGGCCCCGTCGAACAGCGCGACATGCGTGGCGTCCGTCCCCTGGCGCACCGAAAAACGCGTGCCCAGCGCATGCACGCGCCCGAACTCGGTCTCGACCCGCAACGGCATGGAGGCATACTGCGCCGCGTGGCCCGTCGCAACCAGGATTTCACCGCGCCGCAGCCGGATCAGCCGTTCGCCGCCCTCGAATCGCACATCGATACCGGTATCCGTGTTCAGCGTGATGCGCGTGCCGTCCGGCAGGTCGACGTCGCGCCGCTCGCCGACAGCCGTCGTGAAATCCGGCGACAGGCGCAACCAGCGGTTTCGATCGGCAGCCCAGATCGCGGGCCCGATACAGGCGGCCAGGAATCCGGCCGAGAGCAGCACGCGGCGCCTGCCCTGCTGCCGGCGTTCGAGGGACAAGGCCTCGTAGGCCGGTTTGCCGGCCAGCTCGCGCATCCGGGCGTCGGCGCGCGCCAGATGGGCCCAGGCCCGCTCGTGGTCCGGGTCCGCCGCGCACCAATCGCGCCACGCGCGCCTGTCTTCGTCGGTGGCGGCGCCCGACATGAACAGCACGTACCAGCGCGACGCCTCTTCCGCCACGCGCGGCGCCAGCGGCAAGCCGCCCGCGTACATGGCCGTGCCGTCCGCCTTCCGAGTCAAGCGGAATGCTCCTGGGCAAAGAAGCACGCCTGCACCGCGCGCACCATGTAGTTGCCCACGGTTCGCGTGGTCACGCCCAGGCGGGCGGCGATGTCCTCGTACTTCATGCCTTCCAACTGGGCCAGCAGAAAGGCCTCGCGCGCCTTGGCCGGCAAGGTATCCAGCGCGCGGTCGATCGCGCACAGCGCTTCCAGCACCAGCTTGCGGTCTTCGGGGCTGGGCATCCGCGCCTCGGGCAAGGCCGCCAGCATTTCCAGATAGGCGCGTTCGATCGCCTCGCGCCGATAATGGTTGGCCATCAGGCGCCGGGCGATGGTGGCCAGGAACGCCCGCGGCTCCAGCAACAACGGCACCTCCCGGGACGCCAGCACCCGCAGGAACGTATCCTGCGCCAGATCGGCGGCAACGTCCTCGCCGCCCATCCGATGGCGCAGCCATCCCGCCAGCCACGAATGATGCTCGGCGTAGAGCGTCTCTGCTCGACGGTGCAAGACCGCGTCGCTGCTGGACATGGGATGGATCTCCAAAATTGCTGCTGCCGGACTTTGCCCTCAATAACGGCAATGATAACTATTATCTATTGAGTTTAGTAGTCGCTTCTTTTTGCCGGCCTGAAGCCCAGGCCCGTCCATGCGGAGGCGGATTTCAACGGCCGCCGGCAAGCACCAGCAGGAAATCTCGTGAAATTCCAGGGTATTGAGGTGCCGCGGAATCACATGTACGAGTCTTATGCGAATGCGGGCTCAAAATCCACCAGATCAGTGCCTTGCATGCCGAGCCCTTTGGCCACGACACGCCAGCTATCCACTGCCTGAGCTACCTCCGTCCAGATTGCAGCCGCTTCCTCAGCATTCAATCTGAAGTAAGGCGCTCTTTCCATCAGCATGTCCCGGCTATCGATCGGTCCGGAATCCTCCGTCAACCATGTCTTACTCTCACGGCGATCACCTGGCATCGGATTGAGGTCGAATGCTGGCGACAAACGCCAGCCATGGTTGCGCGCGTCATAGAGGAACCCGGTATTCCGCAAATGGTCATCGGTGTTGCAGATCAGAAAATTGAAGACCAGGCGGCGCCACAACTGGTGGATGTCGGCAATCGGATCGGCACCTTCCTGCAACAGGGCATCTACCAGTTCCGTATAGGCATGCACTGTGTCTCGGCCATCAGACTGCAGCATCGTCGCGGCCGATACATAGGGAATACGGCCGCCGTCATCAGTACGGTCGAACCGCCGGATGATGGCGACTGCCGTCCCACTGACCAACTCCACACGCACCGCTGCCGCCTTGATGCCTGCCTTGGCGGCAAGATGCATGGCCAGCACTTCGCCTCGGATGACGTCGCGCTTGTCCGCCTGGCTGGGAAACTTGCCCAATGCCAGGCGGCCATCCGTATCTCGGACGGTCGACTTCGGCCGAGCACCGCCCAGCGAGGTGCCTTGCCCGAGCAGATATTGCAGATCCCGCGCGGTCTCCGTGCCAGCCTCCAACGCTCGGGCCGCTTGCACGACCTTATCCAGCTCCACCAGCGGCGGCACATGCCTACGCGTTCCGCCTGTGCGTAAATAGACTTCGGCCTGGGGATCGAAAAGTCGCAGCGCGCCAACACGAGCCTCGTCATCCACCCACATTAAGAAGTCGACAGGCTCCAGCGCGGGCGTCTCGCGGTCTTGCTGCCGCAACCTCGCATGCGCACGCCGAATCACGCGTTCGCCCCACGAGTCTGGCGCAGTGTCCTCCAGCGCGCGAAAAAATACCTCTTGAGGGTGCTGCACACTCAAGACAGGCAGCAGATCAGGCGACAGCGTGAAAAACCTCGAATCCCGCAACCAACGCTCTTCGTAGCTGAACGCGCTGCGCTTGCCGCTGCCCAGATACAGCCGCCCGACAACCTGGCCAGCCGAACCCAGATGCACTTCCAGGTCCTGACGCTTTGAGGGCTTGGGCGCCATCAGAAGCCCTCCAATTCATCGGCATCATCAGACGTACCTTCTTGGGCAGCAGGGGAACGACCGACTCGCGGCTTGCTGCCGCGAACCGTACGTACTCGTTGTGGCAGTTGTTCCCGCACCAGCTCCATCCCCAGCACATCATTCTCTGTGGCCATCACCTGTAGCACGTCGTCAAGACGGCCAAGCACGTGCAAGGCGCGCAGGAAGGTATGCAAGGCGGTGCCGGGATAACCATCTTCCATGCGCCTGACTGTACTCAGCGACGTGCCGACACGCTGTGCCAGGTCTTCCTGGCTTAAGCGGCGCACACGGCGCGCGGTGGAGATGTCCTGACCAAGGCGTTGTAACGCGCGTTCCACAGGCCGCGGCATGGCAACCCGTAGGCTGGAATTTCTCTGCTCGGAAGTCGGCATGTTCGCATCTGCTCAAATATGGTGAAAAATCGCCATTAGACAGTCATATTTGACCACATCGGTGCGACACGATCAATTGGCAGATTCTCGAATAAATAATCATATATGAGCGATTAATTTGTATTAATGCTCATATTTGAATTTATAAGATGAACTTCGAACGCCCGAGGCGTTTTTCCAGTATCGGGGAGCACTCAGCGAATCGATTCCGCATCAGCCGGGCGCCCATAGGTGCTTCGACCACCCTTTCATCTACGCCGCAATGGCCTGGGCCAGCTTCTGGATGGACAGCGGCGCGCAGCCCTCGGCATCGTTGCTGATCGTCACGTAGGCCGGCTGGCCCGCGCCCGTGATCCCGCGGATCGTACGCGCCAGCACCGTGCGGGTAGCGAGATCCTCGCTGAGGATGGCATTGAACGGATCGTGCTTTTTCTGCGCGTCGGCATAACCATACGCGCCGAAAACGCGGTTCAGGTTCCACCGGCAGACCAGCGGCCCCGGCCATAGCGCGCGCAGCATCGGCAGTTGCTCTTCGATCGGCGGCATCTTGCCATGCAGGCCCAGGCAGAAAGTGGCCCCATGCGCCTTGAGCGTGTCGACCAGCGCCTGGCCCAGGAGTTCAGGGTCCCGCACTTCCACCGCGACGATCACGGCGCCATGCGCGGACAATGCCTCCCGGACAGCCGCCAGCATGCGGCCCAGCTTCTCGAACAGCGATGCGGGGCGGCTCAGCCACCCCCAAGGCAGAGGACTCAACTGGAACACCAGAACGCCGAGCTTGACGCCCAGGCCTTCGAGAGCCGGCCGCACGAATTCCTGGATGGCCAGCGACGGATCGAGGAAAACCGGATTGACCGCGCGCGCCCTGCCTTCTTCGCCACGCGCCTGAGCGTCGGTAATGCTGGCGGGACATTTGACGACGAAACGGAAGTCGTCATCGACCTGCCCCGCATAGGCGGCATACTGGCTTGCCGTCAACGGCCGCCAGAAAGTGCGGTCCACACAGACCGTGCGCAAAAGCGGATGCTGATGGTAGGCGCCAAGACCATGTTTGGACAGCGTGCTCGAATCGTATTCGCCATCCCAGACCAGCCCTTCCCAGCCCGGATATGACCAGGTAGAGACGCCAAAGCGCAACTGCGCCGGAAGCTGCTGCGCGAGCGCGCGCCACTCCTGCGCCGCGGGCGCGGGAAGCACCTTGGCCATGCTCCGGAGGAGAGAAAAATCCGAATTCGCACGAGAGGCCGCCTGGTCCGGGGAATTGGCCGGAGGCAGGGGAAGCGCCTCTCCGAAAAGATCGTCTTGCATACTTGTCATACTGGCACGGAGGTAGGCTAAAGGGTACTTGAATAACGCCGGCCTTGATTGCCGGCGCAATGCGTGCCGCACCCTGGCCGACGGACGCCCCCGCCATTGAGCAAGCCCTGCTCAAAGCCGGCCGGGATTCCCCAGCCTCAGCCTTGGTCCGTTGGCCGCCGCGTATACCCCGCAGCCAAGGCATGCGCGACCCGCTCGGCGTATCGCTGCATGACGGCCGCCAGCGTCTCGAGATTCTTGGACTTCAATCGCTGCAACGGCCCGGTCACGCCGAGGCTGTAGATCACGCCAAGGTGCTGCAGATGTACCGGAACCCCGAGCGCCGCCAGGCCCTCATCGATTTCCCCTATGCAAGTCGCATAACCCTGCCGGCGGACCTCCGCGTACTCCTCCCTGATGCGGTCGCTATCTATGCACGTATGCGCGGTAAGGCGCGGTAGCGGTTCGGCCAGCGCAGCATCTATGACTTGGGGCTCTTGAAACGCAAGTATGGCCTTGGCCGACGCAGCGGCATGCGGCGCCATGCCCTTGCCCGGCAGCACGAACCCGCGCCAAGGCGTATCGGGCGCTTCCATCAGCACAGAAGACACCCGGTGGCCGCCATGCAGCTTAGCCAGATAGCAGGTTTCGTCGGTTTCGGCCGCCAGATCCGCCAAGTGCGGCCGCACGAGGGCGCCGATCCACTCTGTGTCCGCGCTGGCATAGGCCAGCCGCTTCACCCGCGCTCCCAGCACGTAGGTGCTTGCGGCCAGATCCACCAGTTGCGAGTCCTGCATGGTGCCGAGCAGCCGATGCGCGCTGGTCTTGGGCAGCGCCAGCATGCGCGCGATCTCCGTCAGCGCCAGTCCGTCGGGAAAGGACGCAAGCAGCTCAAGGATGCGGGTGTAGCGCTCTAGCGGGGGAAGTTTGGAATCTTGGCTCATAGGCGTTCCTTGAAGGCCGCATTGTAGGGGTGGCAGAACGCTCATGTCGGGAAAACCCGGTCTTGCTGTCCATGCCGGCTATTTTTTATTATACCGAAAAAAGGAACGTTGTACCGATTTTCGGAACGACGATAAGCCATCGAAAACAACCTGGGGAAAGCCGCCCCGCCTTCAACGTCGATCGTTACAGGAGCGCAGCATCATGTCCGTCAAGCACATCCTCAACCTCGCCCGCCGTGTTTTTCCGGCAATCGCCCTGACAAGCCTGGCCTGCGCGGCCAGTGCGCAAAACGTGGTCGTGGGCGCCACAGTGCCCCTCACCGGCCCTTTGTCGCTGACCGGCAAGCAGTACTTCAACTCGCTCAAGCTGGCCGAGGACGACATCAACAAGGCGGGCGGCCTGCAGGGCAAGCCGGTCAAGTTTGTATTTGAAGATGCCCAGGCATCCAACGGCACCGCCGTCAACGCCTATGTGAAGCTGGCCCAGGAGAACAAGCCCGCGTTCACTTTCCTCACCAGCTACAGCACCCAGAACATGGCAGTCGCGCCGGAAGTGGCAAAAGCCGGCATCCCGGCGATGTATGCCGGCGGCGCCGACGCCGTCGCGGATCTGCGCAATCCCTGGCTGTTCCGCATCCGCCCGCAGGACAGCACGGCGGCCGTCGCCATGGCGCGATTCGTCAAGGACGAGCTCAAGCTGTCCAAGCCCGGCATCCTGTACATCCAGAATGATTTCGGTCAGGGCGGCGCCAACGCGGCGGCCGCCTTCCTGAAGGACCAGGGCATTGTCCCGGTCGGCACGGAAGCCTATGGCCAGAACGACAAGGACATGTCGGCGCAACTCCTGAGTCTGAAGAACAAGGGCGCCGACGTCATCCTGGCTTTCGTCTATCCGCAGGACGGCGCAATGGTGCTGCGCCAGATCAAGATGCTGGGCCTCAAGCAACCCGTGGTGGCTTCCTCGGCCGCGTTTGTCCCGGCCGCGATGCAACTGCTATCGCCGCCCGACCTGGAGAACGTCTGGGGCGTGATCGACACCTACCTGCCCGCTACCGACAAAGGAAAGAACTACGCGGAACGCTTCAAGCAGCGCTTCTCCATGGACGCCGATCCCTACGGCGCCGCTTACTACGATGGCGCCATGCTGATGGCCCAGGCCATCAACGCCGTCGGCGCCGACCCGCAAAAGCTCCAGGCTTATCTCAAGGATCTCAAGGGCTACCAGGGCGTTTCCCACGTCTACAGCTTCGATGCCAAAGGCAATGGCGTGCACGATGTCGCCATCGTGAACTTCGCCAAGGGAAGCAAGGACATGCAGTTCATCAGCACCATCAAGGTCGACTGAGCATGGCCGGCGCCACAAGGGGAACTCCATGCAGGAAATGATCCAACTGCTGGTCAACGGCGTCGCGCTTGGCAGCGTCTACGCCCTGGCCGCGCTGGGCTTCGTCATCGTGTATTCGGCCACCAGCGTGGTGAACTTCGCCGCCGGCCAGTTCGTCATGCTGGGCACCTTTTTCGGGGTGAGCACCATCATCCAGGCGCAGTGGCCCGCGGCCCTGGCCTATCCGGCGGCCATCGCGATGATGGCGGTCTTCGGCCTGCTGTTCTATGCCCTGGTGCACCTGCCGTTGCAGAACCGTCCCGTGGTGACGGTCATCATCGGCACGGTCGCCGCCGGCATCGCCATGCAGAATGGCGCGCTGCTGGTTTGGGACGCCTGGCCCTTCCGCGTGCCCTCGCCTTTCGGCGACGGCACGATCAGCCTGGCCGGCGGCGTCATCACGGTGCATGCCCTGGCCACCATCGTCATCACGCTGCTGTTGATCGCCGGACTCTACGCGCTTCTGCACCGCACCGCCCTCGGACGTTCGATGCGGGCGGTGGCGCAGGACGTCGAAACCGCAAGGCTGATGGGCTTGCCGGTGCGCCTGCTGCTGGGCTTCGCCTGGCTGCTGGCCGCCGTCTTCGCGGGCTTCGCCGGCCTGTTGGTAGGGCCCATGTGGTTCGCCGACGTCAACATGGGCGATGCCGTCGCGCTCAAGGCCTTCGCCGCCACCATCATCGGCGGATTCGGCAGCGTCCCCGGCGCGATCGCGGGCGGGCTGGTCGTGGGCCTGATCGAAATCCTCGGCGCGGCATACCTGTCTTCCACCTACAAGGACCTGCTGGCCTTTGGAATCATGATTCTTTTCCTGCTGCTGCGGCCGCAGGGCATCTTCGGCGAACGCATCGCCGATCGGGGCTGACCATGAAACGATCCCATCTGCTCTGCGGCCTGGCTGTCGTGGCGCTGGCCGCCGCCCTGCCTCTCTTCACGCAGGGCTACGGCAACCGTCTTGCCAATACCGCCGTCATATCGGCCATTGCCGTCATCGGTTTGAACTTCGTGTTCGGCTATGCCGGACTCATCTCGCTCGCGCACGCCGCCTTCATGGGCGTGGCTGCGTATCTGGTGGCCGTCCTGACCACATCCCACGGCTGGAACCCCTGGCTGGCCGCGCTGCTCGCCATTGCGGCCACCTGCCTGATCTCCTATGTCACCGGCCGCATCCTGCTGCGCTTGAAGGGGCATTACCTGGCGCTGGCGACCTTGGGATTGAACGTGAGCTTCACCATCGTCGTTTCCAACTGGATCGATATCACGGGGGGCACGAATGGCATATCCGGCATTCCACCGCTCACGCTGGGCGCCATCAAACTCGACGATGAACCCAGCTTCTACCTGTTCTCGCTGGCGGTCCTGACCTTGCTCGCGCTGCTGGCCGTCCGCATCCGACATTCCCATGCGGGCCGCACGCTGATGGCGGTGCGCGACGACGAACTGGCCTCGGCCATGACCGGCCTTCCGGTCACCGAGGTCAAGGTCGCCGCCTTCACGCTGGGCGCCGCCTACGCCGCGGTGGCCGGCTGCCTGTTCGCCTTCCACATCCGCTTCGTTTCTCCCGAGGACTTCAACTTCTCCCACTCCATCATTTACCTGGCCATGCTGGTCGTGGGCGGAGAAGGCAGCATCGTCGGAGCGATTCTGGGCGCGGTGAGCGTGACCCTGCTGCCCGAATTGCTGCGCGGCGTCGGCAACGCCTACCTGCTGGTGTTCGGCATTCTGGTTCTGGTCATCCTGATCGTGCTGCCCCGCGGCCTGATCAGCCTGATCGATCCAGCCACCTACCGCCGGCGCGCCAAACGCGGCGGCCGCCGCGGCATTGTCCATGGAGGCAGCCTGTCATGAGCCTCATGCAAGTACAGAACATCAGCAAGCATTACGGCGGCGTGCAGGCGCTTTCGAACGTCAGCCTGGACATCGGCGCCAATCAGTTCTACGCCATCATCGGCCCGAACGGCGCCGGCAAGAGCACCTTGCTCAATGTGATGACGGGCCTGGTTCCTCCCACGTCCGGTCAGGTCAGATTCGACGGCAACGTGCTGACGGGATTGCCCACGCACGCGATCATCCACGCGGGCATAGGCCGGATATTTCAAAGCGGCCGCCTGTTCACGCGCCTCAGCGTCCTGGAAAACGTCATGCTAGGCGCTGCAATGCGTGACCCGCGCTCACTGAGCGCGCTGCTGCTACGGCCCAGGTCCACCCGCGAACGCGAGCGCGCCGCCCGTGAAGCCGCCTACGAAACCCTGCGTCAGTTCGACTTGCACACGCTTGCCGACCGCAGCATAGGTTCGCTTTCTTACGGCAACCGCCGGCTCGTTGAAATGGCCAGAGTCATGGTGGCGCGGCCGCGGCTATTGCTGCTGGACGAACCCGCCGCCGGCCTGAATTCCGGCGAGGTCGAACAACTAATGGACCTATTGCGGTGCCTGCGCGAACAGCATCGGCTCTCCGTCGTGCTGATCGAGCACAACATGGGCATGGTGATGCGGCTGGCCGAAAACGTGGCGGTGCTCAACTTCGGCGCCAAGCTGGCCGAAGGCACTCCCGCCGAGGTGCAGTCCGATCCCGCGGTGCTCGAGGCCTATCTTGGAGGAGGCTACCAGCATGTTGCAGTGTAGAAACCTGGGCGCCGCCTACGGCGACATCGTGGCATTGCGCGGCATAGACCTGGAAGTACACGCCGGCGAGGCCGTGGCGCTGATAGGCGTCAATGGCGCGGGCAAGACCACGCTGCTGCGCGCGATCTCGGGGCTGCTTCCCACCACGGGAGAACTGGCCTATGACGGCCGCCCCCTGGACACCCTGCCGATCCAGCGCCGCGTAAAGGCCGGCATTGCCCATGTGCCGGAGGGCCGTCGGATTTTTCCGGGCCTTACCGTGAAGGAAAACCTGGAAGTCGGAAGCTCGGTGCGCGGCCGCGGAACGAGCGACGATTTCGAGCGTGTCTATGACCTTTTTCCACGTCTGAAGGAGCGGATCGGCCAACTGGGCTGGTCCCTGTCCGGCGGCGAACAGCAAATGCTGGCGATAGGCCGCGCCTTGATGGCGCGGCCCCGCCTGCTCCTGCTGGATGAGCCTTCGCTCGGCTTGGCGCCGCGCCTGGCCGAGGAAGTCTACGCCCGCATCGCCTGCATCAACGAAGGCGGCATGACCGTACTGCTGGTCGAGCAAAACACCGTGCTCGCGCTGGGCGTGGCCAATCGCGGCTATGTCATCGAGAACGGCAGCATCGTACTGACCGACACCGCCGAGGCATTGCGTCTTCACCCGCGGGTCCGGGACGCCTACCTGGGCCGCTAATTCCTGCTTGAGAGAACCATGTATCCCGATCCTTCCTCCCGTTCACAGGCGCTGCACACGCGCGCCAAGCGCACCCTTCCCGGCGGCAATACCCGCACGACCGTCTATCTGTCGCCCTACCCCGTCTACGCCGCGCACGGCGCCGGCTGCCGCGTCCATGACGTAGACGGCAATGAATTGATCGACTGCATCAACAACTTCACGGCGCTTATCCACGGACACGCGCATCCTGTACTGGCCGCGGCCGCGCACCGCCAAATCGACCTGGGAACCGCGTTCGGCATGCCGACCGAAAGCGAGATCGCGCTGGCCGAGCTGCTGGCCGAACGCGTGCCGGGTATCGAACACATCCGCTTCACCAACTCGGGAACCGAAGCCGTGATGATGGCGTTGAAAGCCGCCCGCGCCTATACCGGACGGCCCAGGATCGCGAAGGTCGAGGGGGCCTACCACGGTTCTTACGACTATGCTGAAACCAGCCTGGATGCGAGCCCCGCGAATTGGGGCGACGCAGCCGCGCCCGCCTCGGTGGCGCACTCCCAGGGAACGCCGCAAGGCGTGACGTCCGATGTCGTGGTGCTGCCCTTCAACGACTGCCAGGCCACCGAAGCCCTGCTGCGCGCGCACGGAGCCAGCCTGGCCGGCGTGCTGATCGACCTCCTGCCCAACCGGGTCGGATTGATTCCCGCCAGCGCCGAATACCTGCTCATGCTGCGCCGGGTAACGGCGGAACTCGGCATTCTTCTGATCATCGACGAAGTCATCACACTGCGCCTGGCTCCCGGCGGCGCGCAATCGCGGCTGGGCGTCACCCCCGACCTCACGACCGTCGGAAAAATCATGGGCGGCGGCTTTCCCGTGGGCGGTGTGGCGGGACGCGCCGACGTAATGGCAGTCTTCGACCCAAGCGGAGGCCGCCCGGCCGTGCCCCACGGCGGTACCTTCTCGGCCAATCCCGTAAGCATGGTGAGCGGACTTGCAGCCATGCAACTGCTGGATGACGCCGCCTATGCCAAGCTCGACCGCCACGGCGACATGCTGCGGCTGGGACTGAACCAGGCTTTCGCCGATGCCTGCATCGCGGGCCAGGCCACCGGCCTGGGTTCGCTGGTCAAGCTGCATCTGAAGACAGGCAGGCTGAGCAACTACCGGGATGCCTACCCCAGTCCGGAACAAGCCCGGGCCATGGCGCGCTTCAACCGCGAAATGCTGAACCGCGGCGTGCTGATGGCCAGCTATGGCCTCATCGCCCTGTCCACGCCCATGCGGGACCAGGACATCGCCCAGATCATCGAGACCGCCCATGAAGCGCTCAATGTCCTGCGCCGCGAAGAGGTGCTGGCATGACCGTTACCGTTGGCATAGATGTAGGCGGCACTTTCACCGATCTCATCCTGGTGGATGACGAGTCCGGCGCGGTGCGCATCTCCAAGGTTCCCAGCACGCTGGAGAACCAGGCCTTTGGCGTGCTCGAGGCGCTGCGCCGCACCGAGGTTCCGCTGGAACGCGTGGACACCATCGTCCATGGCACCACCACCACGACCAATGCCGTGCTTGAACGCAAGCTCGCCAAAGTCGGATTGATCACTACCGACGGATTCCGCGACGTGCTCGAACTGGGCCGGCGCACGCGGCCGCAAGCCTACGGCCTGACAGGCAGTTTCGTGCCGCTCATTCCCCGCGAATTGCGGCGCGAAGTTCCCGAACGCATGGACGCCCAGGGCAAGGTGCTGACGCCGCTGGACGAGGACGCATTCGTGGCCCGGGTGCGGGAACTCGCGGAGACCGGCGCGGAAGCGCTGGTCATCCACTTCCTGCACAGCTACGCGAATCCCGCGCACGAACTGCGCGCCCTGGAACTGGCGCGCCAGCATTGGCCCAATGACTACATCACCGCGGGCCACACCATCATTTCCGAGTTCCGCGAGTTCGAACGCGGCACCGCCGCCGCCGTCAACGCCTCGGTTCAGCCGATTCTCGACCGCTACATCGACCGCCTGCAGAACAGCCTCACGGCAGCGGGCTTTCGCAACGACTTGCTGGTGATGCAAGGCAATGGCGGGACCGTCTCGGCGCGCACCATCTCGCGCGCGGCCATCAACACCGTGATGTCCGGGCCCGCGTCGGGAGTCATGGCCGCCGCCTATTCCGGCAGGATGTCGGGTTACCCGAATCTGATCACCTACGACATGGGCGGGACATCTTCCGATGTCGCACTCATCGAAAACAGCGTGCCCAAGGTATCCAGCGAGCTGGAGCTCGAGTACGGCATGCCCCTGCACGTGCCGATGGTCGATGTCCATACCGTCGGCGCGGGCGGCGGATCCATCGCCCGCGTGCAGGCCGGCGGCCTGCTGCGCGTCGGACCCGACAGCGCGGGCGCCCGCCCCGGCCCCATTTGCTATGGGCACGGCGGCGAACTCCCCACCCTGACCGACGCCAATCTGGTGCTCGGACGCCTAGACCCCGACCGGCTGCTCGCTGTCGACCGCGCGGTCAGCGTGGATGAGGTTGCCGCGCGCATCGAAGCAAGCATCGGCCGCCCCCTGGGGCTGGACGCGGTGCAGGCCGCGGCGGCCATTCTGCAGATCGGCAACAACAACATGGCCGGCGCCGTGCGTCTGGTCAGCCTTGCGCGCGGCTACGATCCTCGCGATTTCGCGCTCTTCGCCTTCGGCGGCGCCGGGCCGCTGCATGCCGTGGCGCTGGGACGCGAGCTTGCCATACCGACCGTGCTCATTCCCGTGCGTCCCGGGCTGACCAACGCGCTGGGCTGCCTGGTGGCGGACGTGAGGCACGACTTCGTCAAGTCATTCAACAGATCGCTCAAGGACCTGACGGACGCCGATCTGCAAGCCTGCCTGCAAGACCAGATCGCCCTTGGACATGCCGCCATCGAACGCGACGGCATCGCCGTCTCCGACATCGAGATCTTCCACCACGCACAGATGCAGTTCCAGGGCCAAAGCCATCTGCTGACGGTGGCCGTCGAGGCAGGCGCCGCCACTATCACCCAACTACAGGAGGCCTTCGCCCGCGCCTACTGGCAACGTTTCCAGGTCGAACTTTCCGAACTGCGTCCCGTGTTGGTGACGCTGGACACCAGCCTCGTCGGCAAACGCCATGCCATATCGCTGGACTCGCTGCGCAGCACGGGCGCCGCAGCCATCGCGCCACGGCGCCGCCAGGTGTGGTTTTCAGAAACCGGCTGGATCGACACGCCCATCTATGCGCGCGAGCACATTCCCGCCGAAGGCCTGCGCGGTCCCGCGATCATTGAGCAACTGGACGCGACCACCGTTATCGATCCCGGCGCGCATGCCCGCGGCGACGGCTACGGCAATCTCATCATCACTCTCTAGGGCAGATGCACTCCCATGACCCACATCGATCCCGTGACGCTGACCGTCATCCAGAGCGGACTGCACCAGGTATGCAATGAAATGGACCTCGCGCATTGCCGCGCGGCCTTCTCGCCCATCATTTCCGAATCGCAGGACCGTTCCAACGGCATCTACCACCGCGACAGCGGCGAACTCATTGCCCAAGGAGAGCTGGGCCTGCCCATCTTCGTGGGCACCATGCAGTTCTCCACCCAGGCCGTGATCGCCCTGGCCAAGGACATCGCCCCCGGCGATATCTTCATGGTCAACGATCCCTATCTGGGCGGGACGCATCTGATGGACGTACGCTTCGTCAAGCCCTACTTCTATCGCGGCAAGCTCTACGCCTGGCTGGCCAACACCGGCCATTGGCCCGACATGGGCGGCATGGTTCCCGGCGGATTCTCCGCCCACGCCACCGAAATCGAACAAGAAGGGCTGCGTCTGCCGCCGGTCAAGCTGTACAAGAAGGGGGAGCTGGATCCGGAAATCCTGTCCATCCTGATGTCCAATATCCGCATCTCCGAGCAGCGCATCGGCGACATCAAGGCCCAGGCTGCCGCGCTGGCCATCGGCGAGCGCCGGCTGACTCAGTTGCTGGACCGGTACGGCCTGGACACCGTCGACGCCGCCGTTGAAGAGCTCAAGCGTCAGGCCTCCGTCCAGACACGCGCCGTGATCGCTGCCATTCCCGACGGCGAGTACCACGGCCAGGCGTTCCTGGATTCAGACGGCGTCCAGGACCAACCGCTGAAAGTGTCGGTTCGCATCCGCAAGGAGGGCGAACTGATGCACTTCGATCTGAGCGAATCCAGCCCGCCGTGCGCCGGCCCCATGAACAGCGTCATCGCCACGACCCGCTCATCCGTCTACCTGGCGATCAAGCACGTTTTCCCGGAGTTGCCCATCAACGCGGGCCTGTTCGAACCGCTACGCATCGAGGATCCCGAAGGCACCTTCCTCTATGCGAAGTATCCTCGGCCGGTATCCGGCTGCGCCGCGGAGGTCAGCCAGCGCATCGCCGAGGCGGTCTTCGACGCCTTGCAGAAGGCGATTCCGCACCGGCTGTTCGCCGCGCCCGCGGGCACGACCGCCAATCTCGCCATCGGCGGCGATGACCCCATGCACGGACGCTCCTACGTCATGTACGTCATCTCCGGCGGCGGCTATGGCGGCCATCCCGGAGGCGATGGGCTGACCAATGGCTGCTCCACCATCGGGATTTCCAAGGCGGCTCCTGTCGAAGTGCAGGAACAACTCTATCCCGTTCTCTTCGAGCGCTACGCTATCCACGAAGGCTCTGGCGGGCTCGGCGAGTTTCGTGGCGGCATGGGCATCCACTATCGCATCCGCCTGCGCGCAGGCTCGGCGCGGGCCTCCATGGTCATGGATCACGGAAAATTCGGCCCGCCCGGCGCGGCTGGCGGCAAGGACGGGGGACGCACGCGAGTCACGGTCTATCGCGATGGCACGGCCTATGTCCCCGCGCATGTCTCCAAGGACCAGGGAATCGTCATGCAGGCAGGCGACGTGATCGAGGTCTACACGCCCGGCGGGGGAGGCTATGGAGACCCCGAGCTGCGCTCACCGCTCGCCCGCGAAAACGATATCCGCCAGGGCTACTACCCTGATTGACGCGCATTCGCGAACGGGATGCGACAAACACTGCCCACACGGCGTCCGCGGGAATCGCGGGGAACCGAGAGCCCCGCGGCTGCCCGCGGCAGGTCGCATGCCCGCCCTTCCCGGGGGCTGTTCGACGCCCACTCGCGTTCCGCCTTAAAATGAGCGCGTTATCGAAAGAACCGTCATGGCCATAGCCATGAAGGGCTTTCATCCTTTACAAATAAGTGTGGTGAAGATGAACAAGCCTTTCATTTCGCTGTGCCCAGAAATCACTCGAGCACACGCGCTGACGCTGATGGATTGGTTGGAAGATGAGCGCGTTACCTGCTATCTGAGCGATTCGCGCCATGTCTCCCGCTTCATCGAGCAAGCCATCGATCGGACTCAATTGCCGATCCTGACCCATCTATTCAACCAGGGCGGCCGGTTCTTCATGGCCTATGACCGGCATGACGCCCCGGTGGGCTTTGTCCGTCTCATCAAGACCGGCCCGGACTGCGAGATAGTCCTGGTCATCGGAGAATGCGACAAATGGGGCCGAAACCTTGGCGCCAGCACGATCCGCGAAGGCATGAAACTGGCCTTCCTCGACATGCGGGCCGAGAAGCTCATCGCCAAGATCCACCCGGACAACGCGCGCTCGCTGAAAGCCTTTCTGCGCAGCGGCTTTCTGCTTGAGAGCGAAACGCCGACCTTGAAGTCCTTTTCCATGACGGCGGGGCGCTACCTCCGGTTCCTGCGGGAAGGGGCCGTTGGCGACTCCACTGAGATCTACATCACTGAAATCGACAAGGCCCGGCTCAAGAATCTGATCGAACTCGAACAAGGCCCGGTTGTCGTCGAACTCGAACACGAGCTGGAGCGAGCCATTGTCGTCAAGCCGCAGCAGGTGGCGGGCAATGTCGTCACGATGAACTCCAGGGCCTTGCTGCAACTGGACGACGAAGAAATCGAAGTGGCCCTGGTCTACCCTGAAGACGCTGACAGCAGCGCCGGGAAGTATTCCGTGTGTTCCGACATTGGCGCCGCCATCCTGGGCTATCAGGAGGGGGACGCCATCGACTGGCGGATTTCGGACCGGACCCGCCGGATTGGGATCCGGAAAGTGCTTTACCAGCCGGAAGCCGCGGGCGATTTCCACCTGTAATTTCCGTCTGTGGCTCAGCGTTCGCCCGTCAAGCGCGAACGTCCTGGAGAGGAACCGCATGAGCGCAGTGAAGACCTGGACTGCGCGCCGGGTTTGGGAGGTTACTTGGAGCGGGTGATGGGAATCGAACCCACGCTTGAGGCTTGGGAAGCCGCCGTTCTACCATTGAACTACACCCGCTCGGGTGTCGTACCCGCAGCGCAAAGCGCGGGCAGAGGCGGCGATTATAGCGCGGGTTTTTCGTTGCCGGTTTCGATGCCGGATCCGCCTTGCGCCGCCATTCCAAATACGTCCCCAATTTAGTGCATCCGGGCGACACCGGGCCGCCGGGCCAGCCACTACAATTCGGGCTATGAATACGAATACCCCTGAAAATTCCCCCGCGGCGCCCGGCGGCGATGAGCCGTCCGCCGCCGTTTCCCCGCAGACGCAGGCCGCGCTGGCCAGTACCGCGCATGCGCCCAACAGCCCGGGCGCGACGCATATCCGCAGCTTCGTGCATCGCCGCGGCCACATTACGCAAGGCCAGCAGGCGGCGCTGGAGCGCCTGATGGGCCAGTGGTCCATCCCCTACGCGGCCCGCCGCCTGGACCCGGCCGCGGCCTTCGGCCGCCAGGCGCCGACGGTGCTGGAGATCGGCTTCGGGATGGGCGAAACCACCGAGAAGATCGCGCTGGCCCGTCCCGGCGACAATTTCCTGGGCGTGGAGGTGTTCAATGCGGGCGTGGGTTCGCTACTGCGCCGCATTGAAGATTCCCATATCCAGAACCTGCGCATCATCCAGCACGACGCGGTGGAAGTGGTGCGCGACATGATCGCGCCCGATTCCCTGGCGGGCGTGCACGTCTATTTCCCCGATCCGTGGCCGAAGAAGCGGCACCACAAGCGCCGGCTGTTGCAGCCGCCCTTCGTGTCGCTGCTGGCCAGCCGCATCGCGCCGGGCGGCTACATCCACTGCGCGACGGACTGGGAGGATTACGCGGTGCAGATGCTGGAAGTGCTGAGCAACGAACCGCTGCTTGCGAATTCCGTGGACGGCTACGCGCCGCGCCCCGATTACCGCCCCCTGACCAAATTCGAGACGCGCGGCCTGCGCCTGGGCCATGGCGTCTGGGACCTGATCTTCAAGCGAGTCGCCTGATGCTCTATCCGCCTATCGAACCCTACCGCCAAGGCACGCTGGATACCGGCGACGGCCACCAGATCTATTGGGAGCTCTGCGGCAATCCGCAGGGCAAGCCGGCCGTGTTCCTGCACGGGGGACCGGGCAGCGGTTGTTCGCCCGTGCATCGCCAGTTGTTCGACCCGCAGCGCTATAACGTGCTGCTGTTCGACCAGCGCGGCTGCGGCCGTTCGCTGCCGCATGCCAGCCTGGAGAACAACACGACCTGGCACCTGGTGTCGGACATCGAGCGCCTGCGCACCGAGGTGATGGGCGCGGACAAGTGGCTGGTGTTCGGCGGATCGTGGGGGTCGACGCTGGCGCTGGCCTATGCGGAGACGCACGTGTCCCACGTGAGCGAACTCGTGTTGCGGGGCATTTTCGGATTGCGCCGCGCGGAGATCCAGTGGTTCTACCAGGAGGGCGCGTCGTGGCTCTTCCCGGACCGCTGGGAGGAATACCTGGCGCCCATTCCGGAAAGCGAGCGCGGCGACCTCGTGGCGGCCTATCACAAGCGTCTGACAGGCGACGATCCGGCCGAGCAACTGCGCGCCGCGAAGGCCTGGAGCAAGTGGGAGGACAGCACCATCACGCTGCTGCCCAGCCCGCGCCACCAGCAAAGCCATGCCGCCGACCGCGCGGCGCTGGCCTTTGCCCGCATCGAGAACCACTATTTCGTGAACGCCGGTTTCATGGAAGAAGGCCAGTTGATCCGCGACGCCCACAAGCTGCGCGGCGTCCCGGGCACCATTGTCCAGGGCCGCTACGACGTCTGCACGCCGGTGCGCACGGCCTGGGACCTGCACCGCGCCTGGCCCGAGGCCGACTTCCACCTGGTCCCGGACGCGGGCCACGCCTTCGATGAACCCGGCACGCTGGCGCGCCTGATCGCCGCCACCGACGCCTACGCGCGATAACTGGCAAGGAGACCTGCATGCACATCACCCTGAACGGAGACGCACGGGAGTTCCCCCTGGACACGACCGTGAACGAACTGCTCGATACCCTGGGCTATGCCGGCAAGCGCGTGGCGGTGGAACGCAACGGCGAGATCGTTCCCAAGAGCCAGCACGCGCAGACCGCGCTGTCCGACGGCGACCAGATCGAGATCGTGGTGGCCGTCGGCGGGGGCTGAGCGCCCGCGTCGCGCGCGTTGCCGCGCTGTCGCTTCAAACGAGGGCCGCCGACACAGCGGCCCTCGACGCATGTAGCCGCCCGTCCGATGCGGTTTAGGTCCGCGCGCGAGCCTTCCCTGCAAAGAGGCCAGCATTCTTGCGTAGTCTGACGACGAGCTAGCAACCTGTTACACGTTAACCCCTCGTCGCATGGGGAATGTGCGAGTCATAATCGTTCCTGCTGGTTTCGCACTGTTGTCTTGCTGTTGTTCTAGCGTTGCACATCGCCCCACCGGGGCAGAGGAGGCATCATGAACACCGCAGTCATCATCAACCTGATCATCCAGCTTGTCGCCGGCGCGGCCGGGGGCAATGGCCTGGCGAAAATGCTTCAGCAGTTCAATCTGGGGCCATTGGGCAACACCATCGCAGGCGCCATCGGCGGCCTGGCGGGCGGTTCCTGGCTGGCCCCCATGATCACCGCGGGAGCCGGAGCGGTTGCGGCGGGCAATGCGGGACTGGATCTTTCTTCGATCGCCGGCAGCGTGGTCGGCGGCGGCGTCGGCGGTGCCGTGCTTACCTTGATCGCCGGCATCGTGCGCAAGATGTTCGTGGGCCACAAGCCCTGATGGCACTTTGTTTTCTCACCGCAACATAGATAAAGGAAACACTATGGGTCTGCTCAATTTCATCAAGGACGTTGGGGAAAAGCTCTTCGGCGCCAGCGAGGCCAAGGCCGCGACGCCGGACGAATTGAAGAAAGAGCTGGATAAGCATGGCCTGAATGCCGACGGCCTGCAGATCTCGGTCGACGGCGACAAGGTCACGGTCGCGGGCGAGGCCCTCAGCACGGAAGCCGCCGAGAAAATCACCCTGGCCCTGGGCAACACCGTGGGCGTCGCGCAGGTGGACAACCAACTGAAGGTGAAGCAGGCCGCGCCCGAAGCCAAGATGTACACGGTGCAAAAGGGCGACAACCTGTGGAAGATCGCGGAAGCGCAGTACGGCAAGGGCCAGGGCGCGAAAAACACGCTGATCTTCGAAGCCAACAAGCCGATGCTGACCAGCCCCGACAAAATCTACCCGGGCCAGGTGCTGCGCATTCCGCCCCTGGCTTGACGCACGGAAACGAACAAGCCGGAGGGCACCCATGCGCTTTCCGGCTTGCATCGCGGCAGCGCCCCCTGCTCGCCGCGATTACTTGGCCAGACGCAATGTCTGGCCATTTTTTTTGGGCAGCAGGCCTGAGGCTTTCCGGTGTCGGACACCCGAGGTGTCAGACACGCGGAATCACCGGAAGCGGCCCAGGCCCTTCATGCCGCCCATGGCGCGCATCATCTTGGCCATGCCGCCCTTCTTCATCTGCTTCATCATGCCCTGCATCTGGTCGAACTGCGCCAGCAGGCGGTTGACCTCTTGCACGGGCACGCCGGAGCCGGCCGCGATGCGGCGCTTGCGCGACGCCTTGATGAGTTCGGGCTTGGCGCGTTCGGCCGCCGTCATGGAGTTCAGGATGCCTTCGGTGCGGCGCAACTGCTTTTCGGCCTGGCCGCCCTGCAACTGGCCGGCGGCCTGCTGGAACTGGGCGGGCAGTTTTTCCAGCAGGGAGCCCATGTCGCCCAGTTTCTTGACCTGGCCGAGCTGGTCGCGGAAGTCGTTCAGGTCGAACTTGTTGCCCGACTTGATCTTGGCGGCCAGCTTCTGGGCTTCGGCGATGTCGATGTTCTTCTGCGCCTGCTCGACGAGCGACACGATGTCGCCCATGCCCAGCACGCGCTGCGCCATGCGCTCGGGGTAGAACGGCTCCAGGCCGTCCAGCTTTTCCGATACGCCGACGAACTTCAGCGGCTTGCCCGTGACGTGGCGCACCGAGAGGGCGGCGCCCCCGCGGGCATCGCCGTCCAGCTTGGTCAGGACCACGCCGGTCAGCGGCAGCGCGTCCGCGAAGGCGCGCGCGGTGTTGACCGCGTCCTGGCCCTGCATGGCATCCACCACGAACAGCGTTTCGACCGGTTTGACCAGGTCATGGAGGGCGCGGATTTCGCGCATCATGGCCTCGTCGATACCCAGGCGGCCGGCCGTGTCCAGGATCAGCACGTCATAGTGGTGGCGGCGCGCGTGGTCCACCGCGTTGCGGGCGATGTCCTCGGGCTTCTGGCTGGGGTCGGACGGCAGGAAGTCCACGCCCACCTGCGCCGCCACGCTTTTCAACTGGTCGATAGCGGCCGGGCGGTACACGTCGGCGGACACCACCAGCACTTTCTTCTTGCCGGTCTTGCGGCCGTGCTGGGTGTGCTGGCCTTCGGTGAGCCAGCGCGCCAGCTTGCCGGTGGTGGTGGTCTTGCCGGCGCCTTGCAGGCCGGCCATCAGGATGACGGCGGGGGGCTGCACGGCCAGCGAGAGTTCGCCGGAGTCGGCGCCCAGGTCGCCGCCCATCAGGGCCGTCAATTCCTTGTGGACGACGCCCACCAGGGCCTGGCCGGGGCTGAGGCTGCCGGCGACTTCTTCGCCCAGCGCCTTTTCCTTCACCCGCGCGACGAACTCGCGCACGACGGGCAGCGCCACGTCGGCTTCCAGCAGCGCCATGCGCACTTCGCGCAGCATCTCCTGGGTGTTGGCCTCTGTCAGGCGGGCTTCCCCACGCAGCGTCTTGACGACGCGCGAAAGGCGTTGAGTTAGGTTATCGAGCATGAGAGGCGTTTCCGCTTAAACTAGTTGATTGAACGGTGGCCGCGGGCGCGGATTTCGCGCTTTCGGGTGGCACGCACCCCCAGGCCCCATCCAGACAACGGTTTCTATGTCACTAGGCATTGTATTTCACACGGCGGCTGCCTTGGCGTACGCAGTGCTCGGGGGGTCGCTTTGGATCCGCCTGGCCGGCGCCGGGGAAGTCGAACAGACGGGCAAGATCGCCCGTCTGTGCCTGCTGGGAGCCCTGGTCCTCCATGGAGTCGGGCTGCAGCAATCCATGCTGGGCGCCCAGCACCTGTTCATCGGGTGGGCGCTGGCCCTGTCCGCCGCCATCTGGCTCGGCATGGTGGTGTTCTGGCTGGAAAGCCTGCTGGTGCGCATAGACGGCCTGCAACTGCTGCTGCTGCCGGCCGCCACCATCGCCAGCGGCCTGGCCGCGCTCTTCCCCCAGGGGCAATACGTGCCCCACGCCAACGACGCCTGGCTGCGCGTGCACCTGCTGATCGCGCTGGCGGCCTACGGCCTGATCACCATCGCCGCCCTGCACGCCATGATGATGGCGCTGCTGGACCGCCACCTGCACCGCCCGCTGGACGCTCCCGCCGAACGCAGCATCGTGGGCCGCGTCCTGGACTCTCAACCGCCGCTGCTGGTGCAGGAACAACTGCTGTTCCGCATCATCTGGATCGGCTTCGTCGTGCTGACCCTGGCGGTGGGCACGGGGTCGGTGGCGTCCATGAAGCTGACGGGCAAGATCCTGCCGTTCGACCACAAGACCGTCTTCACACTGCTGTCCTGGCTGACGTTCGGCGTGCTTCTGGCGGGCCGCCACGTCTGGGGCTGGCGCGGCCGCGTGGCCCTGCGCTGGACGCTGACGGGTTTTGGTTTCCTGATTCTGGCCTACACCGGCAGCCGGTTCGTGCTGGAAATGATTCTGCACCGAGGTTGACGTGGGCAAGTTGCTGTTCTGGATTTTTCTGGTCATCGCGGTGCTGTTCGTCGCCCGCATCGCCGGCCGCATGGCGGCGGCGAAGCAGGCCGGCGCGCAGGGCGGGAAAACGGCGCGCGGCCGGGCGCCGCAGCCCAAGCCGCTGGAATCCATGGTTCGCTGCGCCCACTGCGGCATCCATTTGCCGCGCTCCGAGGCCCTGCTGCAGAACGGCCAGACCTGGTGCACCGCGGAACATGCGCGGCTGGGGCCGGGCAAGCACTGACGTGCTTCATGGGGGTGTCAGACACCCGTGAGATGGCGGAGGCTGGGTGGAGGGCATCTCCTCGGGTGTCTGACACCTGGACTTCTTCCCGGGTGTCTGGCTCGTGGACTTCGGAGACTACCGCCGGGGTCAGATAGAAGCCTGCCTTTCCACACGGCATAATGCATGTTGGATTCCACGTACATGCTTTCTTCCCATGGCCTTGCTTCTGGATCGTCATGGCTGGCTGGCGCCGGCCCCGGGTGTTTCGCTCCTGCCCTCCCCCAACCGCGACGCGCGGCCCGCGGGCGAGGAGGTTTCGCTGCTCGTGCTGCACAACATCAGCCTGCCGCCCGGACGGTTCGGCGGGCCGGAAGTCGCCGGGCTGTTCCTGAACACGCTGGACTACGGTTCGCACCCCTGGCTGGAACGCCTGCGCGGGCTGCGGGTGTCGGCCCATTTCTTCATCCGCCGCGACGGCCGCATCATCCAGTTCGTGTCCACCGACGAACGCGCCTGGCACGCGGGCGTTTCGCGCTACGCGGGCCGGGAGCGCTGCAATGACTTTTCCATCGGCATCGAACTCGAGGGCACCGACACCCTGCCCTACGCCGACGAGCAATACCTGGCGCTGCGCAAGCTGACGCCGGCCCTGCGCGCGCGCCACCCCCTGGCGGCCGTCCGGGGCCACGAACACATCGCCCCGGGACGCAAGACCGACCCCGGGCCCGCTTTCAACTGGACGCGCTTTTCGCGCGACAGCGGTTTTGCGCGGCGGCACTTGCCGCCCGCCTGA
The DNA here is from genome assembly GCF_037619525.1 of Achromobacter veterisilvae. NCBI lineage: Bacteria > Pseudomonadati > Pseudomonadota > Betaproteobacteria > Burkholderiales > Alcaligenaceae > Achromobacter > Achromobacter veterisilvae. The sequence continues at coordinate 198,608 of NZ_CP148753.1, forward strand.
CACCTAAAGGACTGGTTATGTTGAAAATCTGGGGACGCCTGACTTCCGTCAACGTTCAGAAAGTCATGCTGACCGTGCGCGAGCTGGCCCTGCCGCATACCTTCACGCAGGCGGGCGGGCCGTTCGGCGTGGTCGACACGCCGGAGTTCGCCAAGCTGAATCCCAACCGCACCGTGCCCGTCATCGACGACGGCGGCTTCGTGCTGTGGGAATCCAACGCCATCGTGCGCTACCTGGCCTCGCGCTACGGCGTGGGCACGCTGTGGCCCGAGGACGCCTGCCTGCGCGCGGACGCCGACCGCTGGATGGACTGGCAGACCACGGAATGGCAAGGCGCCATGGGCCCGGCCTTCCTGGGCCTGGTCCGCACGCCCGAAGACAAGCGCGACAAGGCCGCCATCGAGAAATCGGTGAAGCGTTCGAACGCGCGCGCCCTGATCCTGGACCAGGCACTGCAAGGCCGCGAGTTCATCGCCGGCCGGCACCTGACGATGGGCGACATCGCGCTGGTCTGCTCGGCGCACCGCTGGCTGGCCCTGCCGATCGACCGCCCGGACACGCCGGCGCTGGCCGCCTGGTACCGCCGCGTCATGATGCGCCCCGCGCCGCAGGGCGTGCTGACGCTGCCGCTGGAGTAAGGCGCCAGGGGCGCGCGGCGGATCAGGCGCGCTCCACCTTCCACCCCAATTCGGCCGAAATCCCCGCCGCCGCGCCCTGCACCACGGCGACCATTTCGCGCATGCGTTCCAGCGACATGTACGGCACCGTGCTGGACACGCTAATCGCCGCCACGATGCCGCTGGACGCGTCCCTCACCGGCGCCGCCACGCAGCGGATCGACGGTTCGTTGTCTTCGAGATCGAAGGCGTACCCCTTCGCCGCGTATTCGCGCATGCGGTCGCGGAAGGCCTCCCAGGTCTGGCGGCCGCCAGGCGCGCGCGACGATACCGGCGCGCCGATGCGGTGCAACGCCTTCCATTGCGGTTCTTCGGCATCCAGCAGTAGCGCCTTGCCCACGCCGGTGGCGGCCAGCGGCATGCGGTGCCCTACCCGCGACCGCATTTCCAACCCCTTCTTGCCGGGGATCTTCTCCAGGTACAGCACTTCGTCGTTGTCGCGCACGGCCAGGTGGATGGTGTCGCCCGTCAGTTCGGCCAGCCCATCCAGGTACGGACGCGCCAGCGTCGCCATCGGAAACGCCTCGCGCGCCTGGAATCCCAGTTCGATCAGCTTCGGCCCCAGCACGTAGCCCACGCCGGGCAAGGACCGCAGATAGCGTTCCTGCACCAGGCAACTGGCCAGCCGGTGCGTGGTGCTGCGCGCCACGCCGATGCGCGCGCAGATTTCCTTCAGGTCGCGCGCGCCGTCGGACACGGCCTGCATGACGGCCAGGCCGCGCATCAGCGTCTGCGTGCCCGCGGGCGCGGCGGCGTCGGGATCCAGGGCGGAGGAATGATCGGGGGTCTGCGTGGCGGTCATGAAAATCGAGGCTGTGCGACAGGCGGGGAAGAAGCATACCCGGCGCGGTTGGGCCGGCATGCGGGGAAAAGACGGAGTTTCCAGACGACGGGCGCAAGGCGGGTTCGCCTTGATTTCGTTCCCTGTATGTGGGATTTAATTCTATATTTTGAGATTTTTCAAGCGCTGATCTAGAATTTTTCCCATCGCCCGCCCGCGCGCCCCAACGCCGGCCGGGCATCAGACAACAAGGCCCGCGGAACCCCGCCCAAGCGGCAGCCGGATCCGCGGCCAGAGCCGAGACAGATTTCTGATGACTACCGGATCGCCCGCCCGCGCGGCGCTTATCGCGCTGGACTGGGGCACCTCGTCGTTGCGCGCCTACCGCCTGGACGCCGACGGCCGCACGCTCGACACCCGCCATTTGCCCTGGGGCATCATGCGCCTGCCGCAGCCGCTGCAGGACGGCGCGGCCACCGCGGCGCTGTCGGGTTTCGAGCTGGCGTTCGAACAGGCCTGCGGCGACTGGCTGCGGGCCGAGCCTTCGCTGCCGGTGATCGCCTGCGGCATGGTCGGCAGCGCCCAGGGCTGGAAGGAAGCCGCCTACCTGGACGTGCCGGTGGACCTGAAACGGATCGGCACGCTGCTCACGGTGGTGGAACGCAAGGGCACGCCGGTGCATATCGTGCCCGGCCTGATCCAGCGCCATGGCCTGCCCAACGTGATGCGCGGCGAAGAGACCCAGGTTTTCGGGGTGTTGTTCGACCGCGCGGACGCCGGCGCGGACAGCGTGCTGATCGGCCTGCCGGGCACCCATTCGAAGTGGGTGAACGCCCGCCGCGGCCGCGTCACGCACTTCGACACCTTCATGACCGGCGAGGTCTACGCCGCGCTGCGCGGCCACACCATCCTGGGCCGCACGATGGCCGATGCCGCCAGCGCCGACATGGCCGCTTTCGAACGCGGCCTGAAGGTGGCCGGCGCCCCCGCCGGCCGCGCCGGCGTCCTGTCCACCATTTTCAGCACCCGCGCGCTGGGCCTGACCGGCGAACTGGCGCCCGAGTCGCAGGCCGACTATCTGTCGGGCCTGCTCATCGGCCATGAAGTCGCGTCGCTGGCCGACATGCTGCGCCAGCAAGGCGAACAGCCCCGCATCGTGCTTTGCGGCGAACCCGCCCTGTGCCAGCGCTACATCCAGGCCCTGCGGCACTACGGCCTGGGCACGCCCGAGCAGGCGCAGGACGCCACCGAGCGCGGCCTGTGGCACCTGGCCGTCAGCGCCGGGCTCGTCGCCTCTCCTTCAACGGCTATCGCCTAGGAATCGAACATGAACCATCCCGGTCTGCAAACCGCCATGGCCCATTGCGGCCTGATCGCCATCCTGCGCGGCATTGCCCCCGCCGAGGCCGAATCCGTCGGCCAGGCGCTCTACGCCGCGGGCTTCCGCCTGATCGAAGTGCCGCTGAATTCGCCCGACCCGCTGGACAGCATCCGCGCCATGCGCGCCGCCCTGCCCACCGACTGCCTGATCGGCGCCGGCACCGTCCTGAACCCCGATGACTGCGCCCGCATCCAGCAGGCGGGCGGCGAACTCATCGTCATGCCGCACAGCGACCCCGCCGTGATCCGCGCCGCCAAGAAGCTGGGCATGGCGTCCTGCCCCGGCGTCGCCACGCCCACCGAAGCCTACGCGGCGCTGGCCGCCGGCGCGGACGTGCTGAAAATGTTCCCGGCCGAGCAACTGGGCCCCGCCGTGCTGAAGGCCTGGCGCGCCGTGATGCGTCCGCCGATCGCGCTGGTGCCCGTGGGCGGCATCACGCCCGACAACCTTTCCACTTATGCCCGGGCGGGCGCCAGCGGCTTCGGCCTGGGCTCCGCCTTGTACAAACCCGGCCTGTCGGCCAACGAAGTCGGCCAGAACGCGCGCGCTTTCATCGCGGCCTGGCAACGCGCCTATCCCGCCCAGGAGACCCAAGCATGAAGATCACCAAGCTCACCACCTACATCGTGCCGCCCCGGTGGTGCTTCCTGAAAATCGAAACGGACGCCGGCATCGTCGGCTGGGGCGAACCCGTCGTCGAAGGCCGCGCGCATTCGGTGGCCGCCGCCGTCGAAGAGCTGTCCGACTACCTGATCGGCAAGGATCCCCGCAACATCGAAGACCATTGGACGGTGCTGTACCGCGGCGGGTTCTACCGCGGCGGCGCCATCCACATGAGCGCGCTGGCCGGGATCGACCAGGCGCTGTGGGACATCAAGGGCAAGCACTTGGGCGTGCCGGTGTCGCAGCTTCTGGGCGGCAATGTACGCGACCGCATCCGCGTGTATTCGTGGATCGGCGGCGATCGGCCGGCCGACACCGCGGCGGCGGCCAAGAGCGCCGTGGAGCGCGGCTTCACGGCCGTGAAGATGAACGGCACCGAAGAATTGCAGTACATCGACTCCTTCGACAAGGTCGAGAAATGCCTGGAGAACGTGGCCGCGGTGCGCGACGCAGTCGGCCCCAACGTGGGCATCGGCGTGGACTTCCACGGCCGCGTGCACAAGCCCATGGCCAAGGTGCTGATGAAGGAGCTGGACCCGTTCAAGCTGATGTTCATCGAAGAGCCGGTACTGAGCGAACACTACGAAGCGCTGAAAGAGCTGGCGCCGCTGACCTCCACGCCCATCGCGCTGGGCGAACGGCTGTTCTCGCGCTGGGACTTCAAGCGCGTGCTGGCCGAAGGCTACGTGGACATCATCCAGCCGGATCCGTCGCACGCGGGCGGCATCACCGAAACCCGCAAGATCGCGGCCATGGCCGAAGCGTACGACGTGGCGCTGGCGCTGCATTGCCCGCTGGGTCCCATCGCGCTGGCGACCTGCCTGCAGATCGACGCCGGCTGCTACAACGCCTTCATCCAGGAACAGAGCCTGGGCATCCACTACAACGCCGCCAACGACCTGCTGGACTACGTCAGCAACCGCGAAGTCTTCGCCTATGAAGACGGGATGGTCGCGATCCCCCAGGGCCCGGGCCTGGGCATCGAGGTGAACGAGGAATACGTGAAAGAACGCGCCGCGGTGGGCCACCGCTGGCGCAACCCCATCTGGCGCCACGCCGACGGCAGCTTCGCCGAGTGGTAAGCCGATAAAGAGAAAGAGGAGACTCCCTTGTCCACCGCTACCCACGCCGCCCTGCAAGGCGCCCAGCGCCCCACGCGCAGCCGGTACCTCATCATGGTGATGCTGTTCATCACCGTCGTCATCAACTACCTGGACCGCAGCAACCTGTCCATCGCCGCCCCCGCCCTCAAGGACGAGTTCGGCCTGGACACGGTGCACGAAGGCCTGATCCTGTCCGCCTTCGGCTGGACCTATGCCGCCATGCAGATCCCCGGCGGCTGGCTGGTGGACCGCGTGTCCCCGCGCGTGCTGTACGCGGCCGCCCTGATCCTGTGGTCCGCGGCCACGTTCTTCATGGGCTTCGCCGGCAGCTTCGTCATCCTGTTCGTGCTGCGCCTGGCGGTGGGCGCGCTCGAGGCGCCCGCCTATCCGATCAACAACCGCGTGGTCACCACCTGGTTCCCGGAACGCGAGCGGGCGACCGCCATCGGCTTCTACACCTCGGGCCAGTTCGTCGGCCTGGCGTTCCTGACGCCGGTGCTGGCGTGGCTGCAGCACCATTACGGCTGGCACATGGTGTTCGTCAGCACCGGCCTGCTGGGCATCGTCTGGGGCGTGCTGTGGTTCATGATCTACCGCGAGCCGCGCCAGTTCAAGGGCGCGAACGCGGCCGAGATCGAGCTGATCCAGCAAGGCGGCGGCGTGGTCGACCTGGACCGCCGCACGCGGGAAAAGAAGGCGCCGTTCAGTTGGAACGACCTTGGCCTGGTGATGAGCAGGCGCAAGCTCTGGGGCGTGTACCTGGGCCAGTTCTGCCTGACTTCCACGCTGTGGTTCTTCCTGACCTGGTTTCCCACTTATCTGGTGAAGTACCGCGGCATGGACTTCATCAAGTCGGGCTTCCTGGCGTCGGTACCGTTCCTGGCGGCGTTCATCGGCGTCCTGTGCTCGGGCGTGCTGTCCGACTTCCTGATCCGCCGCGGCGCCACCGTGGGCCTGGCGCGCAAGCTGCCCATCATCCTGGGCCTGTTGATCTCCACTTCCATGATCGGCGCCAACTTCACCGATTCCACGCCCTGGGTCATTTTCTTCCTGGCCCTGGCGTTCTTCGGCAACGGACTGGCGTCGATCACCTGGTCGCTCGTGTCCACCCTGGCGCCGGTGCGGCTGCTGGGGCTGACGGGCGGCGTGTTCAACTTCGTCGGCAACCTGTCCTCGATCTGCACGCCGATCGTGATCGGCTTCCTGGTGACGAAGGACAGCTTCGCGCCGGCGATCGTCTACGTGTCGTCGCTGGCCCTGCTGGGCGCGCTGTCCTACATACTGCTGGTGGGCAAGGTGGAGCGGATCGAGGCTTGAATCCCCGCTGCAGGTGCTACTTTCGAGCGCCGATCCGGAGACTCGGATAAGACAACGGCCGGTGTCTTTTGATGCCGGCCGTTTTTTTATTGCGGTGGATGCAGGCTCAGCAGCCCTGCACCGCCAGCCTGCGGCGGCGCAGATTGCCGGCGCGCTGCAACAGCACCAGGGCCAGGCCGGCCGCGGCGATGACTGCGCCGGCGATCGGCACGGCGGCGTAGCCCAGGCCGGCGGAGATCACGGCGCCGCCGGCGGCCGCGCCCACCGCGTTGCCCAGGTTGAAGGCGCCGACGTTCACTGAGGAGGCCAGGCCGGGCGCGTCCTTGGCGGCGCGCATCACGCCCATCTGCAGCGGCGGCACCACCGCGAAAGTGGCCACGCCGAAGATCAGCAGCGACACTGCCGCGCCGGCCTGCGTGGATGCGATCCAGGGAAACGCCAGCAGATCGGCGATGACCAGCACCAGGAACGCGATCAGCGTGCCGTCCAGCGAACGGTCCGCCATGCGGCCGCCCACGCCGTTGCCCAGCGTGAAGCCCAGGCCGACCAGCACCAGCATGCCGGTGATGAAGGCCGGAGACGCGCCGGTGATGTCGGCCAGGGTCGGGGCGATGTAGGTGTAGAGCGTGAACATCGCGCCCGCGCCCAGCACCGTCGTCAGCAAGGCCGTCAGCACGACCGGGCTCTTCAGCACGGCCAATTCGTGGCGCACGTTGGGCCGGCGGCCGGCTTCGCCCGCGGGCAGCGCCCGCCACAGCGCCAGCATGGCGATCAGGCCCAGCACCGCGGTGGCGACGAACGACATGCGCCAGCCGATCGCCTGCCCCAGCCAGGTGGCGGCCGGCACCCCGCCCACATTGGCGATGGTCAGGCCCATGAACATCGTCGCCACGGCGCTCGCCTGCTTGTGGCGCGGCACCACGCTGGCGGCGACCAGCGACCCCAGCCCGAAGAACGCGCCGTGGTTCAGGCTGGTCACCAGCCGGGCCAGCAGCAGCGTCGTGTAGTTGGGCGACAGCGCGGACAGCAGGTTGCCGATGGTGAAAATGGCCATCAGCAGGATCAGCGCCTTGCGCTTGGACCAGCGCGAGAAGGCCAGCGTCATCAAGGGCGCGCCGACCATCACGCCGATCGCGTAGGCGCTGATCAGCATCCCGGCGCTGGGAATGGACACGTTTACGCCCTCGGCGATGACGGGCAAAAGGCCCATGGGCGAAAATTCGGTCACGCCGATGCCGAACGCGCCGACGGCCAGCGCCAGCAATGGCAGGCCGGCCTTGGCCGGCTGAGTGTCTTGGGGGTTCATGCGGATTTCCTCGGTTCGTAAGCGCCGACCGGGGGTTCAAGGGTGCGCCGGAAGAAGGGGATGGCGCATCGGAAGGAGCCGATCGGAAGACAGGCCGCCAGTATGCCGGGTCCATCCTTGCGGAAATAGGGGTAAACCAGCGAAACACTTTTGACTTGGAATCACGAATATCCCAACAGCCTCTCGGTCTCCCGCGCCAAGGCGACCAGCCTCGGGCCGATATCGGCCGCGCGCTCGCGATACGGGCCGTCGCTGGCGGGCACGCCGCAATTGAAGACGTACAGCAACGATTGGTGGGGCCGGCCCAGCGGCGCGGCAAAGCCGTAGGCGTCGGGCCGCCATTGCTGGTTGTTGCCGCAATAGCCCTTGCGCTCCAGGTCGCGGCGAGCCGCCGCCAGGGTGGGGAAATGCGCCTCGTAATGCGCGGGGTCGGCGATGCGCAACTGGTTCAGCACCGCCGCGCGCTCCTCGTCCGGGGCGCGCGCCAGCCAGGCTTTGCCGGCCGCGCTGGACAACAGCGGCAGCGACGCGCCGATGTCGGGGCGGGTCTGCAAGGCTTCGTTCGACCTGGCCGTTTCCACGTACACCATCTGCAGGCGGTCGCGCACCACCAGCGACACCGCCCCGCGCGCATGGTCGGCCAGTTGCTTCATCAGCGGACGCGCCATCTGGCGGATCTGCATGCTTGCCAACAAGGGGTAGCTCAGCGCCAGCACCGACGCCCCCAGACGATAGCGCGCCGGCTCGCCTTCGCGCTGCAGGAAACCCAGTTCGACCAGCGTGTGGGTCAGGCGCGCGACGGCGCTGCGCGACAGGCCGGTCTGCTGGGCGAAATCCTTGTTGGCCAGCACGGGGCGGTCCGCCCGGAAGCAGGCCAGGATATCGATGCCGCGCGCCAGGGTGGTGGTGAACTCGCGGTCCCGTTCATGCCCCATGTTCGCGCTCCAGCATTTTCTCGACGCGTCCTACCAGGGTCAAAAGGCGCGGCGCGATGCGGCCGCGGAGGTCGCCGGGACGCAGCCGAGCCACGGGCACGCCGCAATTGAACACCAGGGCCTGGCCGTCGACACGGGACCGCATGGGCACCGCGACCGCGTGCACGTCCGAGTGCCAGTCGCCCTGCCCGACGCAATATCCGTGCTGGGCATAGTCGCGCCGCGCCTGCTCCCAGTCCGGCGCGTAGCGGCGCCAGGCCGCCGGGTCCTGCCGCCGCAGCGTCTCCAGCACGGGCTCGGCCTCGCCGCTTGCGCCCTGCGCCAGCCAGGCCCGGCCCATGGCGGACGGCAGCAGCGGCAGCAAGGCGCCGATATCGGGACGGAAGGACACGGCATCGTGGCCGCGGCAGGTTTCCAGGTAGACCATGTTCAGCCCGTGATGCATTCCCAGCGACGCGGACCCGCCCGCCGCATCGGCCAGGCGCTTCATCAGCGGACGCGCCATCTGGCGCACTTTGATGCTGGCCAGCAGCGGATAGCTCAGCGACAGCACGGCGGGCCCCAGGCGATAGCGGCGCAGGCCCGCGTCGTAGCGCAGCAGGCCGCGCTGCATCAGCGTGGTGGTGAGCCGGGAGATGGTGGCCTTGGACAGGCCGGTGCGGTCCGCGAGTTCCCGGTTGCTGAGCGCGGGTTCGCCATGGCGGAAGGCCTGCAGCACGGACAGCCCATGCGCCAGCGTGGTGGCGAAGGCGGGGTCGGCATGGCGCTCGCCCGGGCTGGGAGTCATGGTCGCGGTCCTGAAGGCGGGGCCGCCCGGAAGCGCGGCCCGTTCCGCCGATGATAGAGCAGCGGCGGATGCCCGGGCGCACGCGGCGTTCAAGATAGCGAAACACTTGTCTCATATCCGCCGGCCTTTTGCTAGCCTGGATTCAACACGGCGCCGAGGCGGACAGGAACAGCGCGGCGCCCCGCCAACACGGAGACTAGCCATGATCAGGGACCCCGACGGTTTCCCTCAATTCCTCGAATCGCTGCGCCGCTACGTGCGCCAGCGGCTGGCGCCGCGCGAAGCCGAGGTCGCCCGCCTGGACGAGGTGCCGCAGGACCTGGTCGCCGACATGGCGGCCCAGGGCCTGTTCGGCTACTCGATCCCCGAGCAGTACGGCGGCGCGGGCATGACGACCGAAGAACTGGTCCTGGCCGCCATGGAACTGTCGCAGTGCTCGGTGGCGTTCCGGGCCCGGGTCGGCACCAATACCGGCATCGGTTCGGAAGCGCTGGTGGCCGACGGCACCGATGAACAGAAAGCGCGCTACCTGCCCCGCCTGGCATCCGGCGAACTGACCGGCTGCTTCGCGCTGACCGAACCGCAGGCCGGCTCCGACGCCACCGCGCTGCGCACGTCCGCCGTGCGCGACGGCGACCGCTACGTGCTGAACGGCGAAAAGTGCTTCATCACCAACGCGCCGCTGGCGGGCCTGTTCACCGTCATGGCGCGCACCGATCCGCAGGCCCCGGGCGCCAAGGGCATCACCGCGTTCATCGTGGAACGCGGCACCCCGGGCCTGTCCACCGGGCAGCCCTACGACAAAATGGGCCAGGCGGGATCGCCCGTGTCGTCCGTGCACTTCCAGGACTGCCGCGTGCCGGCCGCGAACATCATCGGCGGCCGCGAAGGCATGGGCTTCAAGACCGCCATGAAAGTCCTGAACAAGCAGCGCATCCACCTGGCCGCCCTGTGCATCGGCCCGGCCATCCGCATGCTGGGCGACACGCTGCGCTTCGTGGCCGAGCGCCAGCAATTCGGCAAGCCGCTGATGGATTTCCAGCTTATCCAGGCCATGCTGGCCGACTGCCAGACCGAGATCCAGGCGGCGCGCGCGCTGGTGCTGCAAACCGCCCGCGAACGCGACGAAGGCCGCGACGTGACGCTGAACGCCTCCATCTGCAAGTACTTCGCCTCGGAAATGTGCGGCCGCGTGGCGGACCGCTGCGTGCAGATGCACGGCGGCTACGGCTACATCGCCGACCACGGCATCGAACGCTTCTACCGCGACGTGCGCCTGTTCCGCCTGTACGAGGGCACCAGCCAGATCCACCAGTTGACCATCGCCCGCCACACGCTGACCCAGGCGGGCTACACGCCCGGCCGCTAGGCGGGGCATACCGGGACCGCAGCCGCGAGAAGCCGGCGGCCCGACAAACCAAAGGAGACTTCCATGCTGCACAAGCACCTGCCGAAATGGATCGCGGCCGCGGCCGCCGCGTTCGCCTGCGCGGCGCTGCCGCCCCAGGCCGCGGCCGCCTATCCCGACAAGCCCGTGAGGCTGATCATTCCGTTCGCCCCGGGCGGTTCCACCGACATCCTCGGACGGCTGCTGGCCGAAGCGCTGCATCCCATCCTGGGCCAGCCCGTCATCGTGGAGAACAAACCCGGCGCCGGCGGCAACATCGGCGGGGATTTCGTCGCCCGGGCCGCGCCGGACGGCTATACGCTGCTGCTGGCGGCGGCGGGCCCCACCGTCATCAACCCCAGCCTGTACGCCAACATGCCGTTCAACCCGGCCAAGGACCTGGCGCCCATCAGTTGCCTGGAACGCGAACACAACCTGATGGTGGTAACGAAGTCCATGCCGGTGAAGACGCTGCAGGAATTCCTGCAATACGCGCGCAGCCATCCCGGCAAGCTGTCGTTCGGCTCCCCGGGCAACGGTTCGCCCGCGCAACTGGCGGGCGAATTGCTCAAGCAGCAGGCCGGATTGCAGGCGGAGCACGTGCCCTACAAGGGCACCGGCCCCGCCGTCACCGACCTGGTGGCCGGCCATATCGATTTCATGATCGACAACATGCCGGCGCTGCTGCCGCAGGTCAAGGCGGGCAGCCTGCGCGCGCTGGCCGTGCCCAGCGACCAGCGCGCCACCGCCGCCCCCGATATTCCCACTTTCGACGAAGCCGGCCAGAAGGGTTTCGTGGTGATGGCCTGGAAGGGGCTGATGGCGCCCGCCGGCACCGATCCCGCGGTGATCGAACAGTTGCATGCGGCGGTGGCCAAGGCGCTGCAGGACCCGACGCTGCGCGCGCGCTTCCAGGAACTCGGCGCCGAACCGCTGGGCAGCACACCGGCCGAATTCGCCAAGCAGATCGCGGACGAAACCGCCTGGTGGGGCAAGCTGGTGCAGTCCACCGGCACCCGCATCCAATAGGCCCTTGCGGAGACACAGCCATGCATTCCTTCATCCGGACGGCGCGCGCCCTGTGCGCGGTCGCCCTCATCGGGGCGGGCGGCGCGGCCGCCGCCGCGTACCCCGACAAACCCATCCGCCTGATCGTGCCCTACGCGGCCGGCGGCGGCACCGACACCGCGGCGCGCATGATCGCCCGCAAGCTGGCGCCGCTGCTGGGCCAGCCCGTGGTGGTGGAGAACAAGCCAGGCGGCGCCACCCAGATCGGCACCGCCTATGTCGCGGCGGCCGTCCCCGACGGCTACACCCTGCTGATGGGCACCGCCAACCTGGCGACCAACAGCGTGCTGTACGCCAAGCTGCCCTACGACGTGAGCCGCGACCTGGCGCCGGTCGTGTGGGCCACGGACGTGCCGGTCTATCTGCTGTTGCCGGCCGCCAGCCCCTGGCGCAGCCTGGACGACCTGAAGCGCGCGGCCGCGCAGCAGCAGGGCCTGACGTTCGCCACGGCGGGCACGGGCAGCATTCCGCACCTGGCGGGCGAACAGTTCTCGCACCAGACCGGCATCGCGCTGCGGCACATTCCCTACAAGGGCAGCAGCGAAGCCGCCACCGCGCTGGTGGGCGGCCAGGTGCAGATGAGCTTCGACAACCTGCCGCCGGTGTATGCGCAGGTCAAGGCCGGCCGCCTCAGGCCCGTGGCCATCGCGGCGGACAAGCGCAACCCCGATCTGCCCGACGTTCCCACGCTGGCCGAACTGGGCGTGCCGCTGGCGGCGTCGTCCTGGTGGGGCGTCATGGCGCCGGCCGGCACCCCCAAGGACGTCATCGCGCAGTTGAACCGCCAGATCAACGCCGTGTTGGCCGATCCCGAGGTGCGCGGCTATTTCGCCGGCCTGGGCATGCAGCCCACGGGCGGCACGCCCGAGGCTTTCGGCCGGCACATCGCCGACGAAACCGGCCGCTGGCGCGCCGTGGTGCGGCAGGCCGGCGTGAAGATCGAGGAATAACCCATGCATCCCGAGCAAGAAAACACCGGCGGCGTGCGGGAACTCTGCGAACGCGTGCGCCGCTTCGTGGAGGAGGTCGCGATACCCGCCGAATCGCCCGCCATCGCGCGCGACGTGGCCGCGCTGGACCGCTGCGTGGCGGGCCTGCGCGCACAGGCCCGCGAAGCCGGCCTGTACGCGCCGCAGTTGCCTCCGCAATGGGGCGGGCTGGGCCTGGGCTGGCGCGCCCTGGCCCAGGTGCTGGAAGAGGCCGGGCGCGGCTTCCTGGGCCCGGCCGCGCTGAACTGCGCCGCCCCCGACCAGCCCAACATGCTGACGCTGCTGCGCCTGGCCAGTCCCGCCCAGCAGGAACGCTTCCTGGCGCCGTTGACGCGCGGCGAACGGCGCGCCTGCTTCGCCATGACCGAGCCCGCGCCCGGCGCCGGCTCCGATCCGTCCATGCTGCAAACGCGCGCCGAGCGCCGCGAAGGCCGATGGGTGCTGAACGGGCACAAGCAGTTCATCAGCGGCGGCGTGGGCGCGGATTTCGCGCTGGTGCTGGCGCGGGCGGAAGAAGGCGCCACCCTGTTCCTGGTGCCGGCGGACACGCCGGGCTACCGCGTCGTGCGCGATATCGGCATGGTCACGGGCTACCAGATCGGCGGCCACGCCGAGATCCTGCTGTCCGGCTGCGAAGTTGGAGACGACGCCGTGCTGGGCGAGCCCGGCCGGGGCCTGGAATACGCGCAGCTACGGCTGGAGCCCGCCCGGCTGTCCCATTGCATGCGCTACATCGGCCGCGCCCGGCGCGCGCTGGAAACGGCGCAGGCCTATGTCGTCGGGCGCGACTCCTTCGGCTCGCGGCTGGCCGACCTGCAGCAGATTCAGGCGATGGTGGCCGATTCCCACATCGACCTGCACGCCAGCCGCCTCATGACGCTGGACTGCGCCGGCCGCATGGACGACGGGCTGCCGGTGAAGCGGCACAGCGCCATGACCAAGGTCTTCGTTTCCGAGGCCGTGAACCGCGTCGCGGACCGGGCGGTGCAGATGATGGGCGCGTCGGGGCTGTCCGACGATACGCCCGTGGCCATGGTCTGGCAGGAAATGCGCCCCTTCCGAATCTACGACGGCGCCAACGAACTGCACCGCGCCACGCTGGCCCGGCGGCTGCTGGCCCGCGCCTGAGTCCCAAGGAGACCACGATGGAAAACCCGACTTTCCAGGCCTACCGCCTGCATGCCGGCGCGGCGGACGCGCCCCCGCAAGGCCGGTTCGAGAGCCTGTCCGCGGACCAGCTTTCCGCCGGCGACACCCTCATCAAGGTGGCCTACGCCGGCCTCAATTACAAGGATGCGCTGGCCCAGGCTGGGCGCGGCGGCATCGTCCGCGACTACCCGCGCATAGGCGGCATCGACCTCTCGGGCACCGTGGTGCATTCGGCCGATCCGGCGCTGGCGCCCGGCCGGGAAGTCGTCGTGCACGGCTTCGGCATCGGCGTGGACTGCGATGGCGGCTACGCGGAATATGCGCGAGTCCGCCACGACTGGGTGCTGCCCCTGCCCGCCGGCATCGGCCTGCGCGATGCGGCGGTATTGGGCGCGGCCGGCTATACCGCCGCGCTGTCGCTGCATTGGATGGAACATTGCGGCCTGACGCCGGAACAGGGTGAGGTGCTGGTTACCGGCGCGACCGGCGGCGTCGCGGGCATCGCCATCGACATCCTGAGCCAGCGCGGCTATCGCGTATGCGCCATGACCGGCAAGCCGGAAGCCGAAGGCTATCTGCGGTCGCTGGGCGCGCAGGACGTGATCGCCCCGCCCGACCTGTCGGCCGGTATCAAGCCGCTGATGAGCGCGCGTTGGGCCGGCGTCGTCGATTCGGTGGGCGGCAAGCTGCTGGCCCATGCGCTGGCCAGCCTGCGTCCGGATGGCGTCGCCGCCGCATTCGGCAACGCGGGCGGCGCCGAACTGCCGTCCTCCGTCATTCCTTTCATCCTGCGCGGCGTCAAGCTGCTGGGCATCAACGCCAACAGCCCCATGCCGCTGCGCCGGCTGGTGTGGAACAAACTCGCCGCCGAGTACCGCCCGGCGCGCCTGGACCTGGTTTCCCGCGTCATCGAACCCCGCGACCTGCCACAGGCGCTGGCCGCGATGCTCGACCGCGGCAGCATCGGCCGCAGCGTCGTCCGCTATTCCTGAATTCCCCTGGCCCCATCTATGACCCAGCTTCCCGATTCCTCCCTGTCCCGCCTCTTCGATCCGCAAGGCATCGCCATCGTGGGCGCCTCCGCCACGCCGGGCAAGATCGGCGCCATGCCCGTCACGCTGCTGCGCCAGCACGGCTACGCGGGCCGCATCGTTCCCGTCAACCCGCGCGCGGATGCCATCCAGGGCCTGCCCGCCGTGTCCGGCCTGGACGCCCTGGACGCGGACATCGACCTGGCCATCCTGGCCGTGCCGGCGGCCCACGCCGCGCAGGCGCTGGAACGCGCCCGCCCCGGCCAGATCGGCGCGGCCGTGGTCTTCACCTCGGGCTTCTCCGAGACCGGCGCGTCCGGCGCCGCGCAGCAGGAACGGCTGTGCGCCGCCGCCCGCGAGCGCGGCATCCGGCTGCTGGGCCCCAACTGCCTGGGCTTCATGAACGTGCGCCGCAAGGTCTACGCCACCTTTTCGCCCGCGCCTGCCAACGGCATCGTGCCTCCAGGCGGCATCGGCATGGTGTCGCAGAGCGGCGCGTTCGGCGCGTATGCCTACAGCATGGCGCGCGAGCGCGGCCTGGGCCTGTCGCACTGGATCAGCACCGGCAACGAAGCCGACATCGACGTCGCGGACTGCATCGAATGGCTGGCTAATGACGCCGACACTCGCGTCATCATGGCCTACATGGAAGGCTGCCGCAACGGCCCCAAGCTGCGCCGCGCGCTGGCCGCCGCGCGCGCGGCGGACAAGCCCGTCGTGGTCACGAAGATAGGACGCACCCAGGCCGGGGCGCAGGCGGCCGCCTCGCACACCGCCGCGCTGGCCGGGGACGATGCCGTCTATGACGCGCTGTTCCGCCAGTACGGCGCCCTGCGCGCCCGCACCATCGAGGAATTCTTCAACCTGGGCTATGCGCTGGACACCTGGAAGCGCCTGCCCGGCGGCAGGCGCCTGGGCATCTTTACCATCTCCGGCGGCGTCGGCGCCTTGATGGCCGACGAGGCCCACGACGCCGCGCTGGCGCTGCCCGAGCCCTCCGCCGCCGCCCAGGCCCGCCTGCTGGAACGCGTGCCCTTCGCCAGCGGACGCAATCCCGTCGACGTCACCGGCCAGGCCGTCTCCGAACCGGGATTGCTGCTGGCCACCGCCGACGACATCCTGGCCGATGGCCGCTACGACGCGCTGGCCGTCTTCCTGGCCGCGGCCGGTTCGTCCGAAGCCTTGTGGCCCACCTTCGAGGCGTTCGCGCGGGAAATGCAGGCCCGCCATCCCGGCGTGCCGCTGGCCATCAGCGCGCTGTTCCCGCCCGCGCGCCGCCGCGAACTGGAACGCCAGGGCTGCCTGGTGTTCCCCGACCCCAGCGCCGCCATCCGCACGATAGGCGCGGTGGCCAGTCTGGCGGACCATGCCGGCGTGGACGCCGACGCCGGCATGCCCGAGGCCGTGCCTGCCGCCGGCGCGCCCCTGCTGGAGGCCTACAACGAGGTCCAGGCCATGGAGCTGCTGCGCCAGGCCGGGCTTCCCGCCACGCCCTGCACGCTGGCCACCGACGAGGACGCCGCGGTGCGCGCCGCGGCCGCGCTGGGCGGCGCGGTGGCCATGAAAGTGGTGTCTCCGGACATCGTGCACAAGAGCGACGTGGGCGGCGTCAAACTCAATATCGCGGGCGAAGACGCGCTGCGGGCCGCGTATGCCGGCATCATGGACTCCGTGCGGCGGCACCGCCCCGAGGCCCGCATCGACGGGGTGCTGGTCGCGCCCATGGCCCCCAAGGGCGTGGAATGCATCGCCGGCGTGCACTGCGACCCCGTGTTCGGGCCGGTGGTGATGTTCGGGCTGGGCGGCGTCTTCGTCGAAGTGCTGAAGGACGTGAGCTTCCGCCTGGCGCCCTTCGGCCGCGCCGTTGCCCTGGAAATGATCCGCGAGATCAAAGGCCATGCGTTGCTGCAAGGCGCGCGTGGCGCGCCCCCCTGCGACATCGTCGCCCTGGCCGATGCGCTGGCGGCCCTGTCGCGCTTCGCCCACGCGCGGCGCGCGGACTTCAGTTCGGTGGAGATCAATCCTCTGCTGGCCTTGGCCGAAGGCCAGGGCGCGCTGGCGCTCGATGCGGTGGTGCTGCGCGCCAATGCTGCGGCCTGAAGGCCGCGCCGGCCGGCTCAGTCGAGCACCGTCCTGCCCACGTTCCAATGCAGGGGCTTCGCCCCGGCCACGGGCGCCTGCCACACCGAAATGCCGGTATTGAACAGGCTGCCCAGGTAGGCCGTGCGCAGGTCCGGTCCGCCGAACGCGATGCTGGAGAGATTGCGCAGGCCGTAATGCCTGCCCGTGCTGATTTCCTCGAAACCGAACGCATTGGCGGCAAATGCCCGTTCCGCGGCGTCGATGGCGCTGTCGTCGCAGTCTTCGATGTGCACCGCGCAGCGGCCGTTCCGGTCCACCTGCAGCACGCGGTTGCTGACCACGCTGGTCAGCCAGATACCGCCTTCCTCGTCGAATTCCAGCCCGTCCGGCCAGGTGCCGCGCCCGAACTCGCACACGAGCTCGCGCTTGCCCAGGCTCGGGCCGGGTCGGATCTCGAAGCGCGACAGGCGCCGGGCGATGGTTTCGTTCACATAGAGCCAACGGCCCGAGGGATCCACGCGCAACTCGTTGCTGAAGCCCAGCCCGCGCGCCACGATCTCGATCCGGCTGCTGCCGGCGCGCAGCACGCCTATCGTGGCATCGGCGTTTTCCGAATGGAACGCCCGGCTGCGCGGCTCCAACTGCGTGCACAGCGACAGCCAGACATTGCCGTGCTCGTCCGGGAACAGAAAGTTCAGCGGCGAACGCGGCAGGCCCTGCGCTTCGGTCAGAAAGGGTTCCAGCCGGCCCGGCGCCACCAGCTTCCAGGCGCCGCCGCGCGGACCGACGTTGGCGATCAGGAAGGTGCCGTCATCCAGCAAGGCGATGCCATTGGCCACGAACTCGTCCGCGGGCCATTGCACCGGCGGTTGATCGCCCGGATCCCGGTCCGCGCGCACCACGCCGCGCAGGCGATCGCAGGCATACAGCCGCCCGTCGGCAAGCGCGATGACCGATTCAGGACGGTTCAGGTGATTGCCGATGAGCGGCAGGGGTTGCTGCAGAACTGTCATGGCTGGGTGGACTCCTGTGAATGCGGGCGGGATCGCTGCGAACGGCAACGGCCGGCCTACTCGATCTGGACGCGGGAATTTCGCACGATGCCTCCCCACCGCTGGTATTCGCTTTGCAGGAAGGCGCGGTACTCGTCGGTCTTCATGATCTGCGGCACGATGTACTGGGTGCGCAGATTGTCCTGGACGATGGGATCGCGCATCACATTGCCGAGCTCGTCGTTCAGGCGCGCCAGGATGGGCGCGGGTATGTTGGCCGGCCCCAGCAACCCGACCGCGCTGCGCAGATCCAGGTCCATCCCCTGCTCCCTGAGCGTGGGCAGGTCGGGCAAGGTGGCGTAGCGCTCGGGCGAGCCCAGCCCCAGCATGCGGATCTTGCCGTCCTTCACATAGCCGTCGGTGATCTGCATGGGCAGGATGGCGGCGTCGACCTGTCCGGAGGCCAGGCCCAGCAATTCGGGCGCGGTGCCCTGGTAGGGCACGTGCAGGATGTCCAGGCCGTGCTCGGCCTTGAAATTCTCCATCACCAACTGCGCCGTGCTGCCCACGCCCCAGGTGCCGTAGGTGTATTTGTGCGGCGACTTGCGGACCAGCGCCAGGAACTCCTGTGCATTGCGCGCCGGGATGGACGGATGCACGGCCAATCCGAACTGGAAATAGCCGATGGGCGCCACCGGAGAAAAGTCCCGCAGCGCATCATAGGGAGACTGCTTGTACATCTGCGGAAAAATGAAATGCGAATCCGCCGTGGCGTACACCACGGTGTAGCCATCGGGCTTGCTGCGCGCCGCCTGGGCGCTGCCTATCGTGCCCGTGGCGCCGCCGCGGTTCTCCACGACGATGGGCTGGCCCACCCGGTCGCTCAGCTTGGTGGTCAGCATGCGCACCACGATGTCGCCGCCGCCGCCCGCGGCCCAGGGCACGATGAACGTCAGGGGATGGGAAGGGAAGTTGCCGGCGCCGCCACTGCTGGCCCGTGCGGCCCCGGCGGCGAGCGAACCGGCGAGGGAGCCGGCCACCCAGGGCGACAGGGCCAGGCCGCGGACGACCCGGCGCCGCGCCTCCATGAATACGCGATGTGTCATGTCTCTCTCCATGCCCCGCGTGGCCCGCGGGTTTTTTATGGCGGAAGAGGCGCGCTGCCGAACGCGAGCCGACCACTACCGTGGCAGCAATAGTCGCGCAATTCCCATCGGCGATGGCATCGTAAATTCTCGGGTCGGCATGGCAAACGACGATGGCTGGCCGGCAATCCGCCGGCAGGCTGCCGCGCCTAGCTCTTGGCTTCGCGCAGGATACCCTCGATGCGCGCGGCTTTGTCGGCATCGATGCCGCCCGCCGCGAACGCCAGCGACACGCTGCGCAGGCACAGGTCGCGATAGAGCCGCAACGTATCGTCATCCAGCTCGCCCAGCGCCGCCAGATGCTTCTCGACGGTGCCCACATCGCCCCGCGACACTGGGCCGGGCATGCCTTTGGCCAGCCCGGCGGCTTCGATGGACGCCAGCGTACCGCGCACCATGGGCAGGAGCGCCGGCAGGGCCTGCGACTCGGTCGCGCCCCAGGATTGCCAGATGCGCACCGCCTCGCCCAGCACCACATTGATGTACTGCGAGGCATAGCCCGCGGCCGCGTGATACCTGGCCCGCGCGCCCGCAGGCAACTGGTTGGCGGCGCAGCCCAGGCGCTCTACCAGCGCCAGGAGGATGCCGTTGAGTTCGCCCTGCGCTTCGATAGTGATCGTGGAGCCGGGCAGCGAACGCGCCGCCGCCGCCGGATCGGCGAACGTCTGCATCGGGTGGAACCCGCCGGTCATGGCGCCGTCGGCCGCGGCCTTGGCCAGCACCGCCACTTCCGTGGCCCCGCTGCAATGCACCACGCCCTGGCCCGCCCGCCAGCGGATCCCGTCCGCGACCGCCTGGATGGTCGCATCGGGTGTGGTGATGAACACCAGGTCGCATTCGTCGGCGAGCTGCTGCGTCGGGTATTGGGCGCAATGCGCGATGGGCGCCGCGAACTCGGCCGCCCGCTCCGCGCCGCGGCTGGCGACCGCATGCACGCGGCAGCCGGCCGTATCCAGGCTCCACGCCAAGGCGCGGCCCAGGCGGCCTGCGCCGATGAAACCGATCTTGAGTTGGGAGAGAGGGATGGAGGTGTGGGGCATTGGGGGGCTCGGCTTGGTCCGACAAGGCGTCTGCCCCGAAGGATAACGCCTGCGCCCGCCCCCGCCCTTTGCATTTTTTTCATGACGCCATCGCGCCCCGCGCAGGCCGCGCCGTCCACCGCGCGGACCGTACGATCCCTCCGCGCCCCCGGCCCCGGGGCCGGGCAGCGCGGACGAACCGCTTACTTCAGCAGCAGCGCGTTCAGCCGCTTCACGAACGCCGCCGGGTCGGCGATCTGCGCGCCTTCGGCGAGCAGGGCCTGGTCCAGCAACAGGCGGGCCCACTGGTCGAACTCGCCGTCCTCGGCCGCGCGGATGCGGGCCAGCAGCGGATGCTCGGGGTTGATCTCCAGCACGGGCTTCACGTTCGGCGCTTCCTGGCCGGCCGCCTTCAGCATGCGCAGCAGGTGCGGGCTCAGTTCGTTCTGCCCCACCACCACGCAAGCCGGCGAATCCACCAGGCGCAGCGTCACGCGCACTTCCTTGACCTGGTCTTCCAGCGTCTTCTGCAGGCGCTCGACCAGCGGCTTGAAGTCCTCGGCCACTTCGGCCTGGTGCTTCTTTTCTTCCTCGTCGGCCAGTTCGGCCAGGTCCAGGCCGCCCTTGGCCACCGACACCAGCGACTTGCCGTCGAATTCACGCAGATAGGACAGCATCCATTCGTCCACGCGGTCCGACAGCAGCAGCACTTCGATGCCCTTCTTGCGGAAGATCTCCAGGTGCGGGCTGTTGCTGGCCGCGGCGAAGGTGTCCGCCGTCACGTAGTAGATCTTGTCCTGGCCTTCCTTCATGCGCGACACGTAGTCGGCGAAGGACACGGTCTGCGCCTGGTCACCGGTATTCGTGGACGCGAAACGCATCAGCTTGGCGATGCGTTCGAGGTTGCCCGCATCCTCGCCAGCGCCTTCCTTCAGCACCTGGCCGAATTCCGACCAGAACGTGGCGTAGTCTTCCTTCTTGTTCTCGGCCAGGTCTTCCAGCAGCGACAGAATGCGCTTGGCCGAGCCTTCGCGGATCGCGCGCACGTCGCGGCTTTCCTGCAGGATCTCGCGCGACACGTTCAGCGGCAGGTCCGCCGAATCGATCACACCGCGCACGAAACGCAGATAGGACGGCAGCAACTGGTCGGCGTCGTCCATGATGAAGACGCGCTTCACGTACAGCTTCACTCCGCGGCGGCCGTCGCGGTCCCACAGGTCCATCGGCGCGTGCTTGGGGATGTACAGCAACTGCGTGTATTCGCTGCGGCCTTCGACGCGGTTGTGCGTCCAGGCCAGCGGGTCGTCGTAGTCGTGCGACACCGTCTTGTAGAACTCGCGGTACTGCTCTTCCGTCACGTCGGACTTGCTGCGGGCCCACAGCGCGTTCGCCTGGTTCACCGTTTCCAGTTCGTCCGTCTTGACCTGCTCGCCCTTTTCCTGGTCCCATTCTTCCTTGGCCATGCGGATGGGCAGGGAAATGTGGTCGGAATAGCGGCGCAGGATCTCGCGCAGCTTCCAGCCGTTGAGCAGTTCGTCTTCGTCGGCGCGCAGGTGCAGCGTCACGTCGGTGCCGCGCGAGGCCTTCTCGGCCGCGGCGATCGTGAATTCGCCCTGGCCGTCCGATTCCCACTGGATCGCATCGGCGGCGCCGGCGCGGCGGCTCACCACCGTCACCTTGTCCGCCACGATGAACGAGGAATAGAAACCCACGCCGAACTGGCCGATCAGTTGCGCATCTTTCTGCTTGTCGCCGGTCAGTTGCGAGAAGAACTCGCGCGTGCCGGAACGGGCGATGGTGCCCAGGTTGGCCACCGCCTCTTCACGCGACAGGCCGATGCCGTTGTCCGAGATCGTGATCGTGCGGGCGGCCTTGTCATAGCTGACGGTGATCGCCAGTTCGCCATTGCCTTCCAGCAGTTCGGGACGGTCGATGGCCTCGAAGCGCAGCTTGTCGCAGGCGTCCGATGCGTTCGACACCAGCTCGCGCAGGAAGATTTCCTTGTTGCTGTACAGCGAATGGATCATCAGGTGCAGCAACTGCTTCACCTCGGCCTGGAACCCCAGGGTTTCGGACGCGGAAGACGTGGCGGTTTGGCTCATGATTATGTGTAGAGGTCGAAAAAAATTAGGGACAAGACAATCCCATCCACCGGGGCGTCTCGCCCGCGCGGTTTCCGGGAAACCCTACTGATGTGGGGGCCAATGGGAGGTTTTCAAGCCCCCGGCTGGCGCTCCCGGGCGCGGCGGGGCCTTCCCCGCTAAAATCCCGCACTTTCCTTTCCGACCTGGCCGGCCATCCGCCATGCAACCCGCCTCCCTCGCCCAACCCGCTCCCCACGGCGCCTCCGACGCCGACGAACCCAGCCACGACCTGGTCTACGGCCCCGACGACCGCCCGGCGCCCCCGGTCGCCTTCATCGCCGCGCTGCAACACCTACTGGCCATCCTGGTCCCCATCGTGACCCCCGGCCTGCTCATCTGCCAGGCCCTGGGCGTGTCCAGCCGCGACACCACGCTGATCGTGTCCATGTCGCTGGTCATCTCCGGCATCGCCACCTATGTCCAGTGCAAGCGCTTCGGCCCCCTGGGCGCCGGCCTGCTCATCGTGCAGGGCACCAGCTTCAACTTCGTCGGCCCGCTGATCGCCGGCGGCTCGGTCATGGTCAAGCAGGGCACGCCGGTCGAAGCCGTCATGGCCGCGATCTTCGGCGTCGTCATCGCCGGATCCTTCGTCGAGATGGGCATCAGCCGCATCCTGCCCTTCGTCAAGCGCCTGATCACCCCGCTGGTCACCGGCATCGTCGTGCTGCTCATCGGCCTCACCCTGATCAAGGTCGGCCTCATCAGCATGGGCGGCGGCTACAGCGCCATGGGCAACGGCACCTTCGCCAGCGCCGAGAACCTGACCCTGTCCGGCCTGGTGCTGGGCACCATCATCCTGCTGAACCGCGTCCCCGTCGTTTGGGTCCGCAGCACCGCGCTCGTCCTCGCCCTGGCCGTCGGCTACATCGCCGCCGCCTACATGGGCCGCCTGGACTTCACCGGCGCCCGCGAAGCCGCCCTGTTCCAGATCCCCACCCCGCTGCACTTCGGCCTGGGCTTCTCGTGGTCGCTGTTCGTGCCCATGCTGATCATCTACCTGGTCACCTCGCTGGAAGCCATCGGCGACGTCACGGCCACCAGCAAGGTCTCCAAAGAGCCGGTCGAAGGCCCCCTCTGGATGCAGCGCATCAAGGGCGGCGTGCTGGTCAACGGCGCCAACTCCCTGCTGGCCGGCGTGTTCAACACCTTCCCCAGCTCGGTCTTCGCGCAGAACAACGGCGTCATCCAACTGACCGGCATCGCCAGCCGCCACGTGGGCGTCTGGATCGCCGGCATGCTGATCGTGCTGGGCCTGTTCCCCGCCGTGGCCGGCATCCTGCAGGCCGTGCCCGAACCCGTGCTGGGCGGCGCCGCCATGGTCATGTTCGGCGCGGTCGCCGCGTCCGGCATCAATATCCTGGCCGGCATCCAGTTGGACCGCCGCGCCCTGCTCATCATCGCCGTCTCCCTGGCCCTGGGCCTGGGCGTCTCGCAAGTGCCGGAAATCCTCTCGCACCTGCCCCACGCCGTGAAGAACGTGCTGGAATCCGGCGTGGCCACCGGCGGCATCTGCGCGCTGGTCATGAACTGGTTCCTGCCGGAGAAGAAGTAAGGGCAAGGGTCGCGCAAGGGGCGGCCCGCCCCTTGCCTGACAATTTTCTCCAGACCGCATATAATCGCCGTCTTCGCTTCTCCCGCGACCGTCGCCTGGACGTGTCCGCGACCTCCTTGCCCGGGTGGTGAAATTGGTAGACGCAGGGGACTCAAAATCCCCCGCCGCAAGGCGTGCCGGTTCGATTCCGGCCCCGGGCACCATCAAAAAATCTTCTGCTAATTCAAGCCATTAGAAGATTTCTCAGTACAAGCCCCGCACCGGGGGATTTTCCTAAAATTGTGGTCAGGTACAGTTTCGGTACAGTGATGCGGCGCTAGCCTCATACGGAGTACTCATGGCTACGATTGTTAAGACTTCCTCGGGCACTTGGAAAGCCCTCATCCGCAAGACAGGCTGGCCGGCCACGGCCAAGACGTTCCGCACCAAGCGGGACGCCGAAGACTGGGCGCGCCGTACCGAAGACGAAATGGTACGCGGCGTCTACATCCAGCGCGCACCCGCCGAACGCATGACGGTCGAAGCAGCGCTGACGCGCTACCTCAAGGAAGTCACCCCCACTAAGCGGGCTTCAACACAAACCGGCGAACACAAGAAAGCGCAGGTGCTCATCCGGCATCTAGGCAAGTACTCCCTGGCTGCCCTGAACGCGGAGATCGTCGCACAGTTTCGAGATGCGCGGCTGACTGGCGACCCAGATAAAAATGGCAAGCTACGGCCCCGCAGTAACAACACGGTACGCTTGGAACTGGCGCTGCTGGGCCACCTGTTCACCGTGGCCATCAAGGAATGGGGCATTGGCCTACCCTTCAATCCAGTGTCCAACATTCGCCGCCCGCCCCCCGGCTCGGGCCGCAACCGGCGATTGACCCAGGAAGAACAGAACCGCCTGCTACAAGCCGTGGACAAGCACTCCAACCCAATGTTCGGCTGGATTGTCCGTATTGCCATTCAGACTGGCATGCGGCTGTCTGAGATTGCGACGCTGCGCATTCGGCAAGTGGACATCGAGCGGCGCGTCGTTCGACTGGAGCACACCAAGAACTCTTCGCCCCGAACCGTCCCGCTGACTGTCGAGGCGACGCGCGTTTTCACCGAAGCACTTGCCAATCCCTTGCGCCCCGCCGAAACCGAATTGGTGTTCTTCGGCGAACCCGGCCGGGATGGCGTACGACGCCCCTACCTCTTCGACAAAGCGTGGACCGATGCCAAGCGAGCAGCGGGCCTTGAAGACTTCCGCTTTCACGACCTGCGGCACGAGGCCGTCAGCCGGTTCGTGGAAGCAGGCTTGAGTGATCAGGAGGTGTCGGCCATCAGCGGCCATAAGTCGATGCAGATGCTCAAGCGCTATACACATCTTCGCGCGGAAGACCTCGTGCAGAAGCTGGACCGCCTTACGCGGCGCGCGTCGTCAATTTCTAAGAACCGAAGTGAAGCCGACCCCCAAGCAGAGAACAACGCATAATCGCCCCATCGCGTTGCCATAATGAATAACCGATTGTCTTAACCTACAGAGGAAGCTAGTTTTGCATACCGCTATCAAGATCGTCGCCATCAGCAGCCTTGCTCTTACCCTTGCCGCGTGCGGCAGCGCCAAGGACGCCAACAAGAGCAACTTCAGCAAGGCCATACAGGCATACCTGGACACTCAGAAGGGCCTATGCGCTGCGATTCCTGCAAAGGGCTTGCCGTTCACCCTGGCGAATGAAGACATGCTGGGCGGTCAGAACAAGAAGCGCGCCGACGCGCTGGTCGATGCCGGGCTGCTGACGAAGCGAGACACCGAAGTCAAAGCCATGTTTGGCAACAAGATGGAGCCGGCCACCGAGTACCAAGTCACTGACACCGGCAAGAAATTCCTCGTCGCCAATGGTGCCAACACGCTGGCAGGGCAGGATGCGTTCTGCACCGGCAAGTACACCGTTGTGGAGGTGAACAACTTCACTGAACCCAGCGACATGATGGGCGTAAAGCTGTCGCAGGTGAACTACCGCTACAAGGTAGAGGGCGCAGATGACTGGGCCGAATCGGAAGGCATGCGTGCCAATTACAAGAATTTTGCGGAACAGACTCAGGGAGATATACAGGGTAAGGCGGCTGTCATCCTGACCAACGATGGATGGATGCACGAGCGCCTGTTCAAGCGCGGATAAACCACCCTGAGTCAGTTCTAAAACGTAAGGCCTTTCTCACCTATGAGTGAAGGGCCTTTCTTTGGTTCTACGCCGATCTGCGGGGTGGTTGGGGGTCGTAGAACGACCCAAAGCAGTCTGATCGAGGCAAATACGCAAAAAAGTTCTAAAAATCCTTGCGCTTTCTTATGGTCTCAGTGGAAAAGCAGCCCTAGGCCTGCCGAACTAGTTTGATCCGAGCATCATCATGTCATAGTGTGCCAACTGGCCGCTTTTCTCAAAAATCTGCTTGAAAATTTCCATGTAGGTTTCAATGGAGGCTTGGTCGAAGGTGTAAAAAGCATCGTCGTGCGAGAAGTGCGAGCCGTCGTTGACCCAGGCGAATAGGGACCGGCACTTGGCTTTTTGCAGCCCATCGAACTGGTCGCAAACCTTGTCGAAGTCTATTCTCCCAAGAATCTTGAAGTAGTTCTCCAAGATGCGCCGCATGGTGTTCTGCACGGTCAACGGTGACTTCTGCGGACGGCGCAACTCCTCCCAAAGCAAATCGTATGAGGTCTTTATTGGATTTGATGCGTGGCGCTCGACTGTGGTTCCGCTAGGCTCCTTCCGCACCGCCCAGTAGCTGCGCTCTCCGGCCTTGGTGTCATCGCCTCTGTCAGAGGTGTAGGTCACCTCCTTGTGGAAGTAGACATTATGGGTCAGCACGAAAATCTGCTTGATCCCGCCCGTATTCTTTCGCACTGGCTCGAAAAGCGACTTAATTAGGCTACTGACGATGAACAAGACGTCGCTGTCCATACTCGATACTGGATCGTCGAACACCACCACGCGGTCGGCAGTCATGCCGCTCTCGCTCTCGCTACCTTTGAGTAGATGGAAGAAGTAGAGGAAGGTGACGAACGAGCGCTCCCCCTCGCTCAGCGAGTCTTTGGCGTCGCTCCCATCGGCCCTCACCAGCTTGTAGAACGGGCCGTCGTCGGCCTTAGCGATGGTGAAATTCCGAAACCCGAAGGATTTCAGCAAGCCGTTGATGCCCTCGATGGTCGGCTCGATGCTCGTCGCCGCCTTTTCCAACTCCTTGATCTCCTTCGCCTTAGCCGTCCTCAAAGCGACAGCCTCTTGAATTTGGCTCTCCAGCTTGACGATGGCCGCGTTGAGGCCGTTGCGCTTGCCCGTGTAAGCAGCCAACTCGGTTTTGAGCTCGACCTCCAAAATGTGCTTCCAGACCTGCTTGGTCAAGTCCGCTCGCTCTTTGCTTATGTTCTTTGTGATCTCGTTGTGAGCTCTCACGGCCGCGTTGGCGTTCGCGATTAGCTTGGAGGCGGTGGCCAGCAGCTCGGACATCGGCTCGATGTGGACGGGCAGGCTCGGCTCCTTGGCCTTGTTCACCAGCAACAGCGCGTTGGTTGCTAGGCGCGCCTCGATGGCGGAGCGCTCGGCCTCGAACGCCTCCATGCCCATGAACCGAGAGCCGCCGTCTACAACCGCTTTCAACTTGACACGCAGGGCGTCGGCGTCGCGGGCGTATGCGCTTTGCAGCTCGGCGATGGCCTTGGTGTGTTTCGCGAAAGACTCGTCAAAGTAGCTCGACAGGCTGGCCTCGAAACGTTCCTGCACTTTTTGTTGGCAGAACGGGCAAGTAGGCCTGCTCCGCTCGTAGAACGCCTGACCCTGTTTGACCCAGTCGCTGTTGCCCAGCCGCTGGATCAACTCGGCGATGTCCACATCCTCCTTGCCGATCACCTTCTTTGCGAGTATTGGATTCGACTCATGGCTGACGACATCGGCGGAGCCTAGCTCTGGAATGGCCGTCTCGATGACGGGCGTTGCCCCAAACACTGTCTTCGCCTTGTCCCTGAGGTAGTCCAACGATTTCAACTCGGCGCTATTCGATACCAACTCTGTCAGAACGCGCTCCTTGAACCGCTCCGAGCTATTGCGTGCGCCTGTAAATGCGTCCCTGAAAGCTTCGTCATGCCTCTGTTTTTGCTCCCAGCACTTGTCCTTGATATGGCTCTCCAACTCGGCGAGCTCGCCTTTCTTTCCCGACTTCTGATCTTGCCCTTGCAGCGTGTTGGTCAATTGCTCAATGTTTCGGACAATGCCATCGAGCTCAGTCTTCTTCGCCGCAATTGCATCGAGGTTGGCGATATCCTGCTCGCCTAAAGTAAAGATTCCCTTGAGTCGGGGGGCTGCATTGAAGTTGCGATCGACGAAATCGCGGTTGTAGACCATCGGCTCTAAGCGAGTCCCTTTCTTCCACGCAATAGCGCAACTCGGATGATCCTCCGGACTGGCGATCACTCTTGTGATAGTAGTTTTGCCCGCACCATTAGTCCCGAAAATGAAATTGAATCGAGCGAGACGGTCGAGAACCTGAGGTGCGATGCCGTAGGTAGCAGTTTTCGAAATGCTCAATGATTCGATCATGGAACGCTAATTCCTTATTTCAAAGAAAGTGCTGAACTATCTTAGCTGGCTTCTGTAATGAAATGTTAACTTCGAGATGACAATCGGAAAAATATAGGGAACTTAAAAACCCGAATACTTGGCCCCGTGACAAATGCGAAGGAGCGCTCTTGGCCGAACTCGGCCGTATGTCTTCCTGAGCGAGTCATCCCCGCCTACGCGCGACAGGACAGAGTGGCGCGCAAGATCATCAGGTCCTCGGGCTGGCTGCTACAGCACAGTCTCGAAAACGTCAGGTGAGAAGCCTTTCCCGGAAATCGGTGATGAACCTATTCTTTTGCCCTATCAGATCACTTCTCTGAGCTGCCCGTTTGTCGGGCCTTTAAAGGCTGCGCCCTGTATTCAGAGGTAGGAGAATGGAATTAGCGCGGCCACGACTTAAGCGTATGCAAGTCCAGCAACGTAAACCTCCCCGCATTCTGCCATCCACCGGTATCGATGTAGTAAACGTTGCCAAGCTGCGCAGGCTTGCGCAGCGTCATATGTCCATGGACCACCGCTCGTACATTGCGGACAGGCTGGGAATATTGCATTCGATAGCGGTCTACGGACCATAGGCAGGCATCTTCATCCTCCGGGCTGAAAGTAGCGCCATGAATGGCCTGCCAATCGTCATAGGGGAAGTCGGCGTGAACCATACCGACCACACCACTCGGCGTTTCCACCTCGATAGCCAGCGGCAAGGCGCTCAAGCAAGCCACAATGCGTTCACGAACATCGCCAACGCAGGCATCCAATCATCCGCCGCCGTGGACGCGATGATCGACGTTCGGAATCGGATTGCCCATCGCCCGTCGCCACGTCATCAGGTCGTGATTCCCACAGATCGCGTGAAACCACGGGCGCTCCAACCATTTCAGAACATCGGCCGAGTCAGGGCCTCGGTCCACAAGGTCCCCTACGGAAAACAATCGATCCTTTTCTGGCGAGAACTTTACGGCAGCCAGCGAGACATCAAGCCGACCAAAATGACCATGGATGTCACCCACCGCAAAATCACGGCCGTTGGCATTCAATTGAAAGCGCCGGACTCGGACATTACCGGGCGTCATTCCAAGATTCCATATAGCTCCCTAATGACTTGTCATGCATGCCCCATGATACTTGGCCCTCCACGATAGCGTGATACGTAATTCGCTGATCCTAGTGTCAGCACTTCGAATGCGTGCCAACAGCGTGAGCATGCTCACGTCGTTGGTAATTTTCCACAAAATTTTTACCTATCCACCGACGTTTCAAACGCCAAAATCAGGGCATTTTTCTGACCGCGCATAAGCCCTTGATTCCCAGATTCATTTTGCTTGATCGCTTCATCGCAAGAAAACCAATCTGCCATATCTTGGCATTTGGCGATGCCTAATTTTGGCTTTCATTGATACCCTATTTTGGTCTTTTAAATCAATGACTTAAGTTTGACATTCATGCTCTCACGGTAAAGACTGGCATTACCTACGATGAACTTGTGAGGCATATGAATGACTACTGGAGAATACTTGTTGGGACGGTTTGGGCCGTTAATGAGCATCGTTGACGTTGCTACTTTGCTCGGTCGATCTCCCGACGGCGTCCGTCGTGGCGCTTTATACCGATACCGATTTTTCGCGCAAGCTAAAACCCGCCATGCTGCGGGTCGGTCGTCGCGTCTATTTTCGGACGTTGCAGGTCACGGAAGCACTGAATCTGGAACAACCCACCAACGATGTAATCACGTCGGCAGAGGCCGCTACGCGAGGGCCGCGCGCATGAGTCGGCAAAGAACGATCAACGATCAGATATGGCGCTCAAATCGCCTGTCCGGCTGCACGGTTGAAGACCGCTATGCACTGTTCTACTTCCTGACCTCGCCATTCAGCAACGTCATCGGCGCGTATGAAATTGTCCTTCGCGTTGCTGCCTCAGAGATGGGCTGGGATGTCGAGTCTCAACTAATGAACGTGATCCGCCGACTTGTTGATGCTGACCTGATCTATTTCGATGCCGACGCCAACCACGTCTGGGTCAAGGTCTGGTGGGACCACAACTCCGCCAAGATGGCTGTCGCATCCACACTCAGGAAGAAGACGCTCGAACAGATCGCCGCCCTTCCCGAACGCTGGCGTAACGACTACGCGGGTGATTTCATCAATCGACTGCCGGCCGACGACCCACTGCGCGATACGGTAGCTATAGCACTGGCATACCCTAGCGATAGGGTACCGACAGCCTATGCAGGCCCTAGCGATAGCCAATCGCCCGTTCAGAGTAGACAAAACAACGCGCTTATAAATCAAGGTGTTAGCCATCCAGATACCCTAGCGATACCCTATCCACAGGGCACGGATAGGCGGCCGGGTAACACTACTACAACGGGAGCCGACCACGGCCTGCAATATCCTAGCTCGCTCGTCCCTGCTGAAAGGCTGTCGATCCGGAATCTGATTGCCAACATCCCAGCCAATGACGCGCAGGCACTGCTTGACGAATTGGAAGGCGCAATCAAAAAGCCGGGAACCATCAGAACGTCGAAGGTCGCGTACTTCAAAGGACTTGTTGACCGCCATCGCTCAGGCGGCTTCGTACCGTCAGCCGGCATTCTGGTCGCAACGAGAAGGGAACGCGACGCGGCCATTGTGGAAGCGTCACGCGTATCGGAGTCAGCGTCACTCAGTAAAACGGAATGTCAAGCGAGACTGCAAGACCTCAAGTCCCAATTGGGTATGCGCACGAGGATGCCGCGACGACGAACAACAAAGCCACGCTCAGCGTACGACTCAATGGCGACCTCAAACAGCGCTGGAAGGTGTACTGCAACCAGCGAGACAGTAACCCTAGCGACGCACTGCGACAGGTCATCTTGCGGCTGCTCAACGGCGCATCAGCGGACGTTTCGACCACACCATCAGCGCATGAGCAACCGGACACCTCACGCCG
Source organism: Achromobacter veterisilvae (assembly GCF_037619525.1). Classification (NCBI taxonomy): domain Bacteria; kingdom Pseudomonadati; phylum Pseudomonadota; class Betaproteobacteria; order Burkholderiales; family Alcaligenaceae; genus Achromobacter; species Achromobacter veterisilvae. The sequence goes on from NZ_CP148753.1 coordinate 229,630, forward strand.
CCGCATGGAAATCCGCCTGACCGAGACAGAATATGCCCGCATCGAGGCATTAGCCTTACAGCAGGGAATGTCCACCAATCGCTGGGTGATTCACCTGATACGGGCCAATCTCAGCGCCGAACCACAGTTCGGCATGACGGAGCTACGAACGCTGGGCGAATCGAATTCACGACTGTTAGCCATAGGCCGCAACCTCAACCAGATCGCCCGGCATATGAACGCAGGACGCGCGCTGGAGACGGTGGTAACCGCAGAGCGTATCGACACGCTGACCCGTCATATCAAAGCCCACACCGCGCGCGTGGCAGACATCATGCGCGCCAACATTGACCGCTGGAGGCTGGAATGAGTCGAGTCATGGATGGCATCTTGAAGGACTGGGGCGAACGCATCTATACCAAGCCAGTCAGCGGCCAAGGGCCAAAGCGCACGGTGACCAGATCACGCACCTCGCCGCCGTCCAAGCCTCTGCTATTGACAGGCAGTTCGCGAATTCGCGACAAGCTGATGCTCACCACCCGTAAAGCGCCTGAAGTCATGGTCAAAATTTCCGGTGGAGGGAAAGGCATCGCGCAGGTCAAAGCGCATCTCGACTACATCTCGCGCAACGGCCTAGTAGAGCTCGAGAACGAAGACGGCGAAATCATCCTTGGTCGCGATGCGGTACAGGACGTGCGCGACGAATGGAAGAGCGGCCAGTACGGGCTGCCTGATAACGGCTCGCGCCGCGAAACGTTCAATATCGTGCTATCCATGCCCCCCGGCACCGACCGGCGCGCCGTCAATGACGCCATCCGTGCATTCGCGAAAGCAGAGTTCGGTGACAACCATGCGTATGTCTTCGCCATCCATGACGATGAAGCGCTTCCCCACGGCCATCTTTGCGTCAAGGCCCTGGGCCTCGACGGCAGTCGGCTCAATCCGAGAAAGGCGGATCTGCAACGATGGAGGGAACGCTTTGCCGAGGCTCTGCGTGAACAAGGCATTGAGGCGAATGCAACACCACGCAGGGCACGCTCAGGCACACACATAACCGTCAAGCAGGCAACCCGACACGCCGCCAAGCGAGGCAAGAATCCCAAAGTGGTAGAGCGGGATCAGCGCATGCGTTCCGGCGTTTCACGCGCCATCAGAAATGGCTACGGGCACATCGCGAAAGCGTTAGCCACTGGGGACGACAAGGACAAATCGCTTGCCCTCAAAATCGTCCGGTTTCTTGATCTCTCGCAGGACAGGAAACTACAGGTTCCGCAGCGAAGCCAGAACAGCATCGAGGCGACCAAGGCCGCCCAGCAGCCGGACAAGACCAACCGTTCAGACAAAGACGACCTGAGCCGTTAACTGACTGCGCAAGAAGGATCATAAGATGGCTTTACGCTACGACGCCCTGCAAGACTATTGTGACGACCCGGAGCGCACAGGTGACGTGCAGGTCATTCTGTATGCACACTACTGGAAAGGGTTTTCCTTGGCCGTGCAGGACGGCACGACAGAGCACCCCGTCATGGATGACAAGGGCCGGCCTTACCGGTTCCGAACGGTAGAAATGGCGTTGACGGAGTTGGCGAACATCTCGTATTTGTCAGATCGCATCATCATCGATCGTCGGATGTGGTGGCCGTAGTCGGGAAGCTACTTTACATTAACCGTAAGTACAATCAACTTCGGTTGTACCTTTAACCAACACGAACGTTGCACCGCCCCAAGGACGCCTAGCGTACCGGGTGCCGACCCGAAAAGAAGGGTTCCGACCGCCGAGAGCAGATCGGCCGCTTAGTCGCCCTAAGAACGCATTGCCGTACTGGGCGCGGTTCCTGAACAGACCGACAGACCGGAAAGCACGGTCCTGCGTTCGCCCTCAACCTCTCAGGAGTGGCGAACATGAAAAAAATATCAGCCTCTTGCATTCTGGCTGTCGGCATTGCCGCGTCATCGACCGCTTTCGCACAGATACCCGTGACGGTAACGACGCAGGCCACTGACTCGTCAATGACGGTGGCCGAGTTCTCGGCCAATACGGCGCGCTGGGCGCAGCAAGTCGAGCAGATGACTTCGCAAATTGACCAGATGAAGCAGCAATACCAGTCGTTCACCGGATCGCGTGGCCTGGGCAACGTCCTGAACAACCCGGAACTACGAGACTACCTCCCCCAAGACTGGCAAGCCGTCTATGACAGCGTAAAAACCGGCGGCTATTCCGGCCTGAGCGGGCGAGCTGCCCAAATCTACGACGACAACAAAGTCTATGACGCGTGTGCCAATTTCGCAGTCGCGTCGCAGCGGACGAGCTGCGAAGCGCAGGCCGTGAAGGGTGCTCAGGATAAAGCTTTCGCCCTGGACGCCTACGACAAAGCCAAAGGCCGCTTGCAGCAAATTGATGGACTGATGGGCCGCATCAGCCAGACCCAGGACCCCAAGGTCATCGCGGAGCTGCAAGGCCGGATCGCGGCCGAGCAAGCCATGATCCAGAACGAGCAAACCAAGCTCCAGATGTACCAAATGGTGGCGCAGGCCGAGGACCGTCTACAGCAGCAACGGCAGCGTGAAATCAATGCCAAGGTTCTGGCTAATTGTGAATACACGAAGCACCAGCCTTTCAACCTGCTGGACAAGTGAGGGACACACCATGATTTCCTATATTCACGCCCCTGTTCTGGTTGCTTGCTTCTTCACGCTCCTGTTTATGCGGCGGTGGTGGCTCTGCATTGATCGCATGGGCTTCTCGCGTGAAGTCGGCCGCCGCGCACCGTCCCTTGTTCAAGGCGACATTCTGGCCGCAACCCTCGCCATCGTTCCGTTCCTGGTGGCGGCAGTAGATTGGTTCGGTATCACGCTGCCGCGCCAGTCGGCCCCAATTGCCCCCGGCATGGCGGTCTTGATCTCCGTGGCCTGCCTGAGCGGCTGCGTGTTTGTGCTGCGCAATTCTGGCGAACGCTTCACCGGCCATTGGGCAGGCACGCGGGAAAGCGCTCTGCGCACCGTCGTGGCGCTACGCATCATCGACGCGACCGAGCTGGCCCACGCATTGGACGTGCTGCAACAGCACGAAGCCCGGCAATTCAACGGCCGAACTATCGACGCCGAAGCACGCGAGGTACGCAAATGAAAAAGCTCTTTATCGCCCTGTGCGTCGCGGCTTTCCTGGCTGGCTGCGGCGAAAACACGCCTGTTCAAACCGTCGATTGGTACAAGACCCATGAGGCCGAGCGCTCGACCATGATTGCCAAGTGCAAGGCTAACCCCGGAGAACTAAACGCCTCCCCGAACTGCATCAATGCCGTTACGGCGGCAAACCATCTGACCGTTGAAAAGCGCGGCTACACGAAGCACGCCCCGATAAACGCGCTCGAAGGGGGAAAGTGAAATGGCTATCGAATCAAATATTTTCGAGTGGATTGGCGAGAGTATCGACATGACTCTGAACACGTTCGTTCAGGTCACGTCGGGCAACGTCATTTCCATGTTCACCGATGTTTTCATCTACGCTGGAACGCTGACGTTCGTCCTGATGGGGTTCGCCATCATCTTCGGATATGTCGAAGCACCCGCCTCCAATTTTATGAAAACGTGCGGAAAGTTCATTGTCATTGGCGGCTTGGCGATGAGTGCCCCGACATACCTTTCATGGGTTGTCGAAGCTCTGCGCGGCTTGGAAACCAGCGTGGCTGATGCATTCTCGGCATCGGGTAGCAGTACGCAGGCAACCTCGGTCTATCAAGTGCTTGATAAAGCGGTCACGGATGGCTTCAATATCGGCGGCGACATGCTCGAAAAAATGGGCAAACGGCAATGGTATGAATACACCATGGCGGCTTATGACTTTCTGAACGCCGTCATCATCTATCTCGCCACGCTGTTAGTCGCCATTCCTGCTGGCGCGATGGTCATCGTTTCCAAGATTATGCTTACCGTCATGCTCGGAATCGGCCCGTTCTTCATCGCCATGCTGATGTTCCCCGCCACTGCCAAATGGTTTGATAGCTGGTTCGGTCAGGTCATGACTTACATCATGCAAATCGCTCTCGTGACAACGGTTCTCGGCATGGGCATGAAGTTTTTCAGTACGCTTACGGCCACGGTTCTTGCTTCCACCACTGACCCCCCTATCGCCACGATGCTTGAAATCCTGATCGTTACGGGTGTCACCCTGTTCTTGCTGCAAAAGGCATTTGAAGCGGCGGCGGCCTTGGCCGGCGGCATGTCCTCGACAGGTATCACGCTCCGACAAGTCACCCAGGCGGCGGCCTCCCCCGTCACCCAGGTTTTGAACCGACAAACCACGCGCCGCGATATGCAAAGTGGAATGATGGTCACGGGGGGCCGACTTAACCATCTGGCGGCGGGTAACTCGATGTGGAACCCCGCCTATCGGCAGCACGTCGTGGAGAACCTCGGCAAGAACTGGGGGCTGGCGGCCGGTGGCAAGGTCAAGGGGAGCTGATGAGCCATGTTCACACTGATGGAGCACGACGCCCTATTGCGTCTCATGAGGCTTTCAACGGGCGGCATTTCCGACAGCCAGAGCGTTGCCCATTGGCTGCAAGAGTGGGAAAGGTCGGACAATCCTCGGGCCATCAAAGCGCGCCTATCGGGCCTTTCTGACCATACCACCAGGGACGTGCAGGCGGTCGCCCAGGCGGCAAGGCGGACAGGGGCGAAACCCTCCACGCTTGGCCGTCTGGAATACCGCTACAACATGGAAAACACCGCGCGGGCCTACCCGCTGCCGGTGATGGAGTACCAACGATGAAGGACAGACCGCACGACAAGGCAATGGCTGAGCTGCGTCGGCGGTAAGTCCCTCGATCTGCACCACAACCCCGCCCCGGCGGGGTTTCTTTTTGGTGACGGCCGATCGTGCTCGAGCGCGCGATCGCGTCACCATCGCCGGCATTGGTGACGCCGGCAGCTCGGCCAGGTCGCAACTCTGTCACCAGTCGGAACACTCCGCGCTTCGCTTGGGCAACCCCTTCGGTTGCATCCCGCGTCCGATCTTGCCGGACTGGCTGCGGGGGCAGGCCCGGCGGCTTCGCCTTGCTCCTACCCCTTGCCACAAGGCTGCGTGACCTCCAGATGCCTCAAGGGTAAAGGCTACGCCCGGTATCCTCACCCGTTCCCTACGCTTCGCTTCGGGCTGCGGCTTCCGGTCCCGCCCTTGACACATCTTCCAGTCACAACCGCAACCCGTACACCGAATCATGCCCGTAGAAAGCACGGATGACGGGTCAAGGGGTTGGTGCGGCCCGCAGCCCAACGGGCGAGGACACGGCCCCTTGACGCGGCAGAAGTGCCCACACGCTGCGCCCGGGGGTAGGAGTGCAGGGCCAACGGCCCGTAACCCCTGCCCCCGAGGCTCCCGCCGGCGAGGGTGGAGAGTCCAGAGAGGCAAAGCCTCTTTGGGAAGTACCCTAGTCCTTGTACACAGCCGGGATGGCCGAGAATCGGGGAAACCTATTGATCGGTAGAAAACAAGACAGTTTCTGCGCGAAACCTTTTTGCCCGGTTTCTCGATAAAGCCCCAAAAAATCCCACACCTTGTAAAATAGCGTTACCTATAGCAAGGAAGACAACCATGGCTGAAATGGATATGCACGAAACGGAACTAAGCAAAACGATATCCGATGCCGAGCGTGATCGACGTGTAGCGGCCGTTAGTTACGCACGCGCATCAGTCGGCTTAGAGGGGTTCTTGCTAAGTGCCGCCGATGAAGCACACGCACAACGCTTCATCGACGGGCAAATCGACCTCAACGAGTTTGTGAGGCCGCGTGGCTCCTTGTAGCACCCAAAAACTTAGTCATGACGAAGAAATTGAGGTGATGGGAGCTAGTGCAGGATAGGCTGTCGCCGGGATTTGCACTACACATGTGATGCAGCAATTTAAGTGTGACCACACATTTGGAAGTACCAGTTCGGAACTGGGTGCTTTCGGCCAAAAGCAGAAGTTAGCCTGGCAGTCAGAGCTTGTACCGTCAGATATTTAATAGATACGCCGGACAATAAATCTCATTCGAGATATATAGAACAAGGAACGACGAATGTGGCACGACATTGAGGCCGAGGCAGACCTTCTAAATTTTGGTCTGGTGGCGAATGCCGCTGCTAACCTCATAAAGAATGCTGGAAACAGCCCCGTCACTATCGGAATATCCGGTGGCTGGGGAGCCGGTAAATCAACACTCGTAAAGCTTGTTCAGACTCAGCTAGGTCAAGGTATTGCGCCCGACGACAAAAAGCCTCCTTACATTCTCATGGAGTTCAATGCGTGGCTATATCAGGGCTACGAAGATGCTCGACAAGCGCTGCTGCAAGCAGTTGCAGACCGACTTGTCGAAGAAGCCTCCAGGAGGAAGACTTTCGTCGATAACGCGCTTGATTTCGCCAAACGCGTCAAGCTGTTGAAGGTTGGACGTATCGTCGCACCCGCAGTAGCACATGTTGCAGTTGGTAGTGTGGCTGCTGGTCCGCTGGGTGCACTGTTCGGGGCCGTGACTGGGCTTGTTCAGGGATTCTCCGATGAAAGTAAACGCTCGGAAAATCTTCAGGCTGTACAGAATGCTTACGCTGAGCTTTCTCCAGATCTCAAGGACCTAATTGGCGAAAAGAAGGAAGCTTCGCTGCCCAAAGAAATCGAAGGCTTACGAAAGGCCTTTGCAGAGCTGTTGGCGAAGCTGGAGGTCCGTCTGGTCGTCTTTGTTGACGATTTAGACCGATGTCTTCCCCCTACGGCGATTGGCACGCTGGAAGCAATGCGGCTGTTACTACACGTTGAACGCACCGCTTTCTTGATTGCGGCAGATGAAAGCATGATTCGCGGAGCCGTACGCGCGCACTTCAAAGGCGTTGAAATTGAAGATGGACTTGTCACCAGCTACTTCGACAAGCTAATTCAAATTCCGCTGCGAGTTCCGCGTTTGGGGATTAACGAGGTCAAGGCGTATCTGGCACTGCTACTCACCGACCTCGCTGAACGCGAAGGTCGGCTTTCGAAGAAAGCGCAGTCTACCGGACAAGTGGAAGTGCTCAAGCTACTGAAAAAATCTTGGTCGAGAGGTATTTCGCGCGAAGAGCTCGGTGAAGCATTCAAAGCCGAGAAGGAGGCAGTGACTAAAGAGTTGGACATTGCCGACCAGTTGGCTCCCCTGCTTGTCACATCAGCGGAGATCGCCGGAAATCCTCGCCTTATCAAGCGCTTCCTAAACAATCTCATGATTCGTCAAACTATTGCCAATGACATGGAGATGCCGCTCGCGTTAGAGCAACTAGTCAAGATTCAACTTTTCGAGCGCTGCTCGTCGAGCGCTGCATTTGAACACCTTACCAAAGCAGTGGCCGCAAACCCAGACGGCTATGCCGACTTTCTGGACGCGTTGGAGGATGCTGCAACAAAGGGGGAACCCTACGAGCCGCCGCATCCGTCGTGGACTGGGCCATTTTATGAACAGTGGTTGAAGCTCGCGCCTCGCCTGGCAAAAGAGAACCTTCAGCCGATTCTTCATCTCAGCCGTGACCGCAGCCTGGGCTTGGCTGCGTACGATGAGTTGTCTGCTGAAGCCAAAAAAATACTGGAAGCGACCATGGAGGCAACAGATCGCTCAGCTCTGCTTATCAGACAGCTATCGTCCCTTGGAGAGGGGGATGCCTCTCGAATACTCACTCGCGCAATTCGCAAAGGCCACGAGAATCAATGGGAAATGGAAGACTTTATGCGGTGTCTCAATTGCACAGAGGCGCATCCAACTCTAGGAACTCAACTCGCGACTGCGCTTTATGAGGTTCCCGGTAGGAAGCGCAGCGTGGCGCTCATCCCTCTTCTTAAAAACCAATCATGGGCTGCTGAGGTCCTGCAAGAATGGGAAAACGATACTGATACGGACGAAAAGTCCCGTGAGTATCTAAGGCGACAGAAGAAAGGTGGCAAATAATGGGGACCTCAACATCAAGCAAAGGGCCGGCTAGCGGTGTAAGTCTGGACCCTCCTTGGCTGGACGACGTTATCGGTGGGGTTGGCAGCGGCGGCGATGTGGTTCCGCCAGATGATGGAGCAGATTCTCCGGTAATTCCTCCAGGTATCGCTCCACCGAACCGCTACGGGGATGCACGTAGAGCATTTGGTAAGTTCGCAAGAACAGGAAACACTGACCAGCTTCGGCGCGCAATAGGTCACTACTCCAGCAAAGGTGGAGGCGGCGCAGGCGCGTCTGCGAACCGCATGCGGGCGTCGACCAGTGCTGGCGCAGCGCTATTCTCGTTTCTGAATGCGGTAGGCCAAGGTAGCACGCCTGAAGCTCGCCAGTGGGTCGACAACTTACGTGCGACCAACCCATCCGCAGAAGATGTCGTCGACGCCATCGTGCGCGAGCTCGCCCCGCCAGGCGGCAGTGCCGACGAAGAGTCGCTGCGCGACTCGATGGATCACGCTCTTTCCGAACTCATCAAAGACAATCCAACCATTGATCCTTTGAGTATGGGCGTCGACAACATCTGGGAGCTGATGAAGGGCTATTTGGCTAACGAGGCCGGAAATAGGCTGTGCTTTGATCTGGGTCCGGTTTTTGAAAACTCCCAACTGGACCCTCGAACAGCAGTGCAGCGCGAACGGGAAATGCGACGATTCCTCAAAAATGAAATAGGGGCGCATGTAGACCTGTTACGGAACACGGTGGCCAATCCATCTCGATCGCAGCTCGCTAGCATCCTGCAAGAAGCGTTGAAGATGACATTCGAACTGTTTGAGGCAGACCTATGACGAAGGTTTTCTGCGCGCCCAAAGACTGTATACCAGAAGTCCGCAGTGCTGATATCAATTACGTTTCTATGTATGCCCATGATGGCTTGCCAGACGTAAGCACGATTGGCACATCGCTCATTGACGAAATAAAGCAAGCAGGTCTCACTCCGCGTGCGGCCAGTTGGGACTTTCTGACGCTCGCTCTTGCAGTCAACGCTGCTGATCATATTGTAGAGCGCGACCTTTCGGCAGACGGATGGACTAGAACCATTGAATTGGAGATAGCTCTTTATGAGCCCGCTCCCTTTGCACAGTTAACTTCTGAGCTTGAGCTGGCGTTACGTTTCCTGACGGGAGACTTTTGGAAGCTCAGCTTCGTTGATGGCGGTTACCCGCCCCCAGCGCCGAGACTCATAGCCACATACGACGCAGATTGCGTATCTCTCCTTTCGGGTGGGCTCGATAGTTTGATCGGTGCATTGGATCTGCACGCTGAAGGACGGCGGCCCATCTTCGTATCACACATAGCTAGGGGCGACTCGGAGAACCAGCGCTTATACGCTCGCACCCTTGGTGGAGGTGAACGTCATTTACAGTGGAATCAAAACATTTGGCTTAAACCTCAGCGCGAAGGAGAGGCTTCAACGCGCGGCCGCTCAATCGTATTCTTCGCATTTGCGGCAATTGCTGCTGACAGTCACGCACAAACGACGGGGGATGAGGTTGTAGACCTTTTCGTTCCAGAGAACGGTCTTATCAGCCTGAATGTGCCGTTGACCGCCGGACGAGTCGGGAGTCTGAGTACAAAGACTACACACCCTGTCTTCATGCATCGGCTACAGCATTTATGGACGGAGCTTGGCGTGCCTGCTGAACTGCATCTTCCCTACGCAGCAATGACAAAGGGCGAAATGATGGCCGGGTGTCGAGATCCACATCGCCTCCGTGAATTGGCAGGGACGTCAACCAGTTGCGGGCGTTTTTCGGTTTTTGGTTTAAAACATTGTGGACGTTGCGTGCCATGTATGGTTCGGCGCTCCGCGTTCATGCGATCAGGCATTCCAGATTCCACTGCTATTTACGTCCACGATGATTTGAAGGCAGCTCAGCCAGATCAAGGCGCTAACGATGTGGCGGCGGTAGCTACTGCCATATTGAAGGCTGATGAAGACGGCATTCGCATTTTCACCGCAGGACAGTTCGCTTTTGCGGCGTCAGATCATCGAATTGCGTTTGAAGGGGTGGTTGAACGCGGGCTCAAAGAACTGGCAGTGCTGCTACAAGCGCACGGCGTCCTATGATTGACGTTCATTCACATTTAGACCTGTATCCCGATGGCTTGGCACTGGCGAGGAAAGTCAACGTTCGAAATGAATTCACGCTCGTGGTGACAACCAGCCCTCGGGCGTATCAGGCAACATCAAGGGTCTTTGGAGAATTACGAAACATTCATGTTGCGCTCGGCCTCCATCCTGAAGTGCTGGAAGCCAAGTTTGTAGAGCTTGAACAGTTAGTCTCGGGTATCAAGGGCGCTCGATTTGTTGGCGAAGTTGGCCTCGATGGCACGCCAAAATTGCGTAAATCTTTCGAACTACAGCAGCGAGCCTTTCAAGCGGTGCTGACAGAATGCCGTCTCCAAGGTGGGCGAATAATCAGCATCCATTCACGGGGTGCTGCCCAACAGGTCATCGCAGCGCTGGCTGCTGCAGGCGATGTAGGGGTTCCTTTGCTACATTGGTTCTCTGGAGGCGTTGCTGAACTTCGAATGGCATCGCGACTGGGCTGCTGGTTTAGTGTTGGGCCGGCGATGCTGACCAGCGAGAAAGGTCGTTCTTTGCTTGCCCAAATGCCGATGAACCGAGTGCTTCCTGAGACAGATGGTCCTTTCACAGAGCAGAATGGTGTGACTTTAAGGCCATGGGATGCCTGGCGCGTGTGTACGGTTCTCTCTGAAGTTTGGGGAATGTCCCTTGACGAAGTTGAGCATCAGCTGAGAAGCAACCTCACGAAACTTCTGCAACTGGGCTGACAACAGCTTGCTCGGCAATGTTTTCCTTCGTCGCACATAATCGGCAGCAACTGCTCTCGAACCGCTATCGTCGGGGACACTCGAAATTCCGCTGTAAGTTTCTCACGGTAATTCTGCTCGGGCGCTCCCTCGTCAACACTGTACCGAAATTTAGGTACAGTACAGGTACAGTGACCAGTTTTCATCAATTCATGTAAAATACTCTAACCTACTGATTTGAAACTGGTTTTACCTATTTCAACCTACGCTAGAATTCGCCCCATTTTCCTGTAGCAACACTGTAAATTACCGACTCAAAATCCCCCGCCGCAAGGCGTGCCGATTCGATTCCGGCCCCGGGCACCAGAATTTGAAAGCCGTTGGCATTTTTGCGCCAACGGCTTTTTTCATGGCTGGACGAGGTTTGGCGTTTGACACCCAACTATGGCAACGACATTTGCCCCTGGGAGTGTCAGACACCCGGGAAGCGTCTCTTCAATCCGTACCGGCATCTCGTAGGGGTGTCTGACACAGGGCAGCACCACGCGCACTTTCTTCCGCGCTACACCAAAGCGCCCGACGGCTCCCGGAATCGCTCGACGAGCATGGCCACCGCAGGTTTGTCCAGCGATTGCACCGCATAGCAAAGACCTACGCGGCGCGACATTTCCAACCCGTCCATAGGTCGGATCTCGACACCGGCCTGGCTGCGCGCCAGGGATTCGGGTGCCACGCAGATGCCTACTCTGGCTGCCGTCAATTCCAGCGCCAAACGCAGCGACCCCGCGTGCGCGGCTGGCATGTTTGCCGCTGCGCCATAGAAGGGGAGAAGGCGCTGATGTGTCGGATGGTTCGGGCATACGATCCATGGCAATTCAGCATCGGCACCGATGCCTTCAGGGATGGCCAGAACGTAGGGGTCCACGGACAACGTCAAGAACAGCTCATCCTCGCAGCGCTCGTCTTCGGTCGCCAGTCGGGCATCGCCGTCGCAGCCTTCGAGCAGGCTCACAAAAAGCGCCGGCACCGCTTGCCGCGCCGCGTGCACGAAAGCGGCGATGTCTGGTCCTGCAATGTCCGCCCCGACGCCGATGGCGATTCGCGATGTATGCGAGCCATGGCGGAACTGGTGGGTCATCGAGTCCGTTTGCGACAGGATGCGGCGCGCCTGCGGGTACAGGATACGGGCGTCCTCCGTCACGGCGACACCTCGCGCCTGGCGCATGAACAATTGAGTGCCCAGCAAGTCTTCCAGGCTTTTGATCGTTCCCGACAGGGCGGGCTGGCTCAGATGGAGGCGACGGGCGGCGACCGTTATGTTGCGCTCTTCGAAGACAGCTACAAAAGCCTTGAGTTGGCGGCTATCCATAAGTTTTCCCGATTTCTCTCAAAAAAATAAACCATTTCTCAAGGGATATTTGCAGTCATAGCATTCAGTACAGCACTAAAACATACGTAAGACCGATACCTGGAGTCCATCATGCCTTCCTCGAAAAAGCCCCTCGTCATCATCACGGGCGCCAGTTCCGGCATTGGGCTGGCCACCGCCCGCCTGTTCTCGGCGCACGGCCATCCCCTGCTGTTGCTGGCTCGCCGGCTGGAAAAAATGCAGGCGCTGAACCTGCCCGACACCCTGGCGCTGTCCGTGGATGTGACCGATCGCGCCGCGCTGGCCGCCGCCGTCCAGGAAGGCGAAAACCGTTTTGGCCTGGCCGACGCCCTCATCAACAACGCGGGCGTCATGCTGTTGGGCGACATTACCCGCCAGGATCCGGACCAATGGGACCGCATGCTGGATGTGAACGTCAAAGGCGTGCTGAACGGGGTGCATGCCGTCGCGGCGGGAATGGTCCAGCGCAAGCGCGGCAACATCATCAATATCAGTTCGGTGGCGGGCCGCAAGACTTTTCCCAACCATGTGGCCTATGTGGGCACCAAGTTCGCCGTGCACGGATTGTCGGAGAACCTGCGCGAAGAACTCTCGGCGCACAATGTGCGCGTGACGACGATCGCGCCGGGCGCCGTGGAAACTGAGTTGTTGGGCCATACCACCGATGAAGGGATCAAGACGGGCTATGAAGCCTGGAAGGCCGAGATGGGCGGCAAGGTGCTGGCCGCCGAGGACGTGGCCAACGCCATCCACTACGCCTATTCGCAGCCAGATGGCGTGTGCGTGCGTGAAATCGTCCTGGCCGCCACGCGGCAGCAAGCGTAATTCGCAAGTTGCGATCAGGGAGAACCAGGAGGATCACGCCATTGAACAAGCTGGAACAGCAACTGGTTTTCTTGCGAGAGATTGATCGGCTGAAAGCCGTCACCCGGCAGTCGCCACTGCTTGATGGAAGCCGGAGGGAAAATTCGGCCGAGCATTCATGGCACTTGGCCATGTACGCCTTGGTGCTGAGCGAGTACGCATGCGGATCGATCAATGCACATCGAGTCATGCAAATGCTCTTGCTGCATGACATCGTCGAAATCGATGTCGGCGATTTTCCGATCCACGGCGGGACATCGAGCGAAATCCAGACCAAACAGGAGGTCAGGGCTGCGGAGCGGATATTCGGCTTATTGCCGCAGCCGCAAGCCGACGCACTCCTTGGTCTTTGGCAAGAATTTGAGCGCGCTGAGACCGAGGACGCGAAGTTCGCAAAGGCGCTCGATCGATTTCAGCCTCTTCTTACGAATGTGTTCACCGACGGCGGCACTTGGAAGGAAAGCGGCGTTTCGCTTGAGCAGGTGCTTGCCCGGTATGGGCCTGTCATCGCCAGGGGCGCCCCGCAACTATGGGTAGTCTGCGAGCGATGGGTAGCCCGGCATTTTCAGGAGAAATGATGGATAGCGCGATGGAGTGATCGCCTATCCATTGTTTGGGAAACCAAGGCTCAGGCAGGCAATTGCCGGCGCTGGCGGGAGTTTTCGAAGCCTCGGTCCAGGGTCGCGCGTTCGGTGTCGGCCACGGCCAGACGCCATGGCCTGACGGGCGCCGGGGTATTGGCCGTGTCGATGGGCGGATCGCTGCGCACGACGAAATAGGGCTGGAAGCGCTGCAGGCATTCGACCGACCCCCAAGCCGCGCCTACGCAGGCCGGTAGCGCCCTGCGGGAAGCCTGGAATGCTTGCACCGCGCGATGCACACGATCGTCCGCGCACTGGTCCCGCAGCACGTCCGGATTCTGGGGGGCTAACGCGATGTCCGCCAGTTGGGGCATCGCGGCGCATGAAGGCGGCATCTGGCGGGCGGGCTGGGCTGGGGTCGCAAGATCCGCGTAGGCGGCATGCCGCAGCGGATGCGTGGCATGGATGTGCGGTCTATCGGATGCGGCTATCGGCAACAGCATACGGTTCCTCCAAGGAAAGCGAGGGGCTTGTGCGCTAAGCCCGCGTCTTGCGTCGGGACCAGATCCAGCCGGCTTGCAATGCTGTCCCCAACACGAAGAGGGCAAACCATGAGGCCAGCGTGCCGAGCAGGATCGGAGATTGCAGGTTGGAGGCCAGCGGATGCGCGGGGGGGAGCCGTCTCAGGGTTTCGCCGATCCCGGGCACGCCCAGCAGGAAAAAGCTGAAAGAGAACAGGAAGGCAGACAGATAAGGGTGCAGGCGAGCAAGAATCGGCATTCGATGGATGAAGACGCCAGCGCATGCGGCAAGCAGTGCGAGGACGCCCAGCACATGCCCCGCATTGATGCCGCCGGTGCTGGAAAGGCCGAAGGAGGTCAGCACCGACAAGGTCAGTCCCGCAAGATAGGTTTTGCCCGAACGCGTGTTGCGGTCGATGCCGCGATGGCGCGCGAAGCTGTAGAGCCCCGCGGCGAGCGGGATCAGGCTGATCAGCGTATGGCCTATGCCTAGTGGCGAAAGAGAGTGGGACATGAAGGTTCGCTCCTGATGGCGCTGATTGGGATCGAGCGCAGGCCTCCGTTGTGGGTGGCTGCTGCTTCGATATCCAATCAACTAGTTGGTTGATTAGTGCGATAAAAAAAAGCCGACCCATCTGGATGGGCGGCATGTACTTCATGCTTCCGGCGCAAGCCGGCGGATCGCCGCCTGCGTGATGGATTCGAATATCGCGGGGTTGTCGAAGGCCCGGGCGGACAGCATGGCGCCATGCACGGTGGCCATGAAGGCGTTGGCCTCCACGGCCGCGGTGTCCTGGAGGCGGAATTGCCCGGTCGCCGCGCCTTTCTTGAGCACGGATTCGAGCCAGGCGGACAAATCCCGGAAATACCCTTGCACTTCGTCCGCGACTTCGCGGGGGACGGCCGGCAGTTCGGCGGCCAGCATAGCGCAGATGCATATGGGAGAGGTCGCGTCCCGGATGCACGCCGTCCAGTAGCCGGTGTAGGCATCGAGGCGCGCGCGCGGATCCGCGACTTGCTTGTCCAGCGCGGCCAGGCCAGTCCGGGACTGCGCCCGGTGCTGGACGACCACGGTCAGAACCAGTTCGGCTTTGCTGGGGAAATGGTGGTGGATGCTGGCCTTGCCGATGCGCACCCGATCCGAAATGTCGGCATAGCTAAAGCCGTTGTAGCCCCCTGCGGCGAGCAGGATCTTCGTGTGCTCGGCGATCTCGGCGGCCCTGGGCGAAAGTTCTGTGTCCATGTCTATCGTCGGTGTTGGCTGATTGCAAAGATGCCCGCGGCAGGCCTGGATGGGGCAGCCGATGAGCGTGGCAAGGAAACCAATCTACTAGTTGGTTGATTGTTCGTCAAGTCTGCTGTTTGATATGCCATGCGATCCGGGGCCGGGTGTCTGGCACCCAAGAAACGTCTTTTCAAGGCGTATCGTCATCTCGCGGGGGTGCCAGACACCGGTGCGAACCGCCTGTCCGCGCTCCGCGTCAGTGCTTTCCGCGGCGCCTGCCGGCTTCAATCTCCAGGCGGGGCCTCCCCTCATGTAGGTTCAAAAATCATCAACCAACAGGCGCTGGATAGTCGTTAGACTGGCCCCTCCCCTAGACGGCAAGAAAATGCGCGCGCGGATTTTCCCAGGCGCGGCCATGACGGAGACACAGGTGCTTGGATCTCAGTTGATTATCCGTTCGCTGCATCGCCTGGGCGTCAAGACAATCTTCAGCTTGTCTGGCAATCAGATCATGCCGCTCTATGATGCCTGTCTCGACGCTGGTATCCGCATCATCCACGTGCGGCATGAGGCGGCCGCCGTTTTCATGGCCGACGCGTGGGCCCAGATTACCGGAGAGCTTGGAGTCGCGATGCTCACGGCGGCGCCGGGCATTACCAATGGCCTCGCGCCCCTTTATTCGGCGTCGCAGGCGGAAAGCCCGCTGTTGCTCATATCCGGCGATTCCTCCGTGGGGGAAGACGGCTCGGGCGCGTTCCAGGAGCTGGACCAGGTCTCCATCACCAGCCCGCTGACCAAACTCTCGATCCGTCCGCTGACCGTACAGGAACTCTATCCCGCGCTCGACAATGCAGTCGGCCAGGCGCTCGCGCCTCGGCGCGGGCCGGTCCACCTGGCGCTCCCTTTTGACTTGTTGACGGCCGAGACGGGCCTGAAGGAACTCCCCGAGCCGGCTGCCAGCCGGGCGGCCGCCCCGTTCGACGCGGGCATCCTGGAAAGGCTCGCGGCGCTTGTGACTGACGCGGAACGCCCCCTGGTCCTGGCGGGACCGGCTGGCGCGCGATCGCACATGCGCGCAGCCTTCGATAAGCTGGAAGAGACGCTTGGGGTTCCCGTCGTCCCGATGGAAAGCCCCCGCGGCCTCAAGGACCCTTCCCTGGGCTCCTTGTCCGAGATCATTCCCCACGCAGACCTCATCGTGCTGGCAGGAAAGTGCCTGGACTTCACGTTGGGGTTCGGCGGCACGCGCGCGCTTGGCGAGCATGCCCGGGTCGCGGTGATCGATCCCGATGCCAGGATGCTCGAACGCGCGGGCCGCCTCCTCGGCGAGCGCCTCGCCCTCACGCTCCAGGGAGAGCCCGTGGCGGTGCTTTCCGCGCTGCGGGCAGCGCGACCGGTGGCCGAGCGCAGCGCGTGGCGCGCGCGGGTGGACGGGGCGCTCCGGAACCGCGCCAGCCGCGGTCTCGCCGCCTCCGCGGGCGCCCCGCTGGGGCCGCGCGCGCTCTGCGAAACAGTGCAGACCTTCCTGGCGTCCGTGCCCGATCCGGTCCTGGTCTGCGACGGTGGCGAGTTCGGCCAGTGGGCGCAGGCATTTTGCGCAGCCCCTACCCGCATCATCAACGGGATGTCCGGGGCAATCGGCGCGGGCGTCTGCTACGCGATCGCGGCGAAGATCGCCCGGCCCGACGCGACGGTGGTCGTCCTCATGGGTGACGGCACCGCGGGCTTTCACTTGATGGAGCTCGACACCGCCGTTCGTGAAAACGCCTCGATCATCGCGGTGATCGGCAACGACCTGCGCTGGAATGCGGAGCACTTGATCCAGGTGCGCACGTACGGCCCGCAGCGGCTGATCGGCTGCGAGCTTTCGCCGACGGCGCGCTACCACGATGTGGCGTCGGCGCTTGGAGGCGCCGGCTTCGCCGCCCATGACGCCGAAAGCCTCAAGACTGCGCTCGGGCTGGCGGTAGACAGCGGGCTGCCGGCCTGTATCAACGTCTCCATGGCGGGAGAGGCCGCCCCGGTTTTTAGCGCATCGGACCCGTCCGCTACCGGTCATTGACCTCGGCGCGCCGGGCACGGTTGCAGTCCGGTTTCGTCCCTTAGAACGACAGGAGACATCCCATGATCAGCCTTTCCGGCACCCGCCCGGGTGCGTTCGCTCGCGCCGCGCTTTGTCTATTCGGCGCATTTTCCGGCCTGGCATCCGCCCAGACCTATCCCGCCAAGCCGATACAGCTCATCGTTCCATTCAGCGCGGGCGGCGACGCCGATATGGCGGCCCGCAATCTGTCCGCCGCCGCGCAAGGCGTCCTGGGGCAGCCTGTCGTCGTGGTCAACAAGGCAGGAGCGAACGGCGCGATCGGCTCTACCGCCGTGAAGAATGCCGCGCCCGACGGCTATACGCTCCTGGTCGGCCGGATCGGATCCCAGGTGTTGCTGCCCGCGCTGCAACCGAAGACGACTCCGTACACTTCCAAAGACTTCACCTTCATCGGGCTGCTGGAACTGAATCCGGTGGCCTGTGTGGTGCATCCGGACAGCCCGTACAAAACCTTCGGCGACCTGACGAATGCGTTGAAGGCGCACCCCGGGATGCTCAACTACAGCCATTCCGGCCCGGCGACGGTGCAGAACCTCGCGCCCCAGTTGCTGCTCAGCAATCTTGGGCTGAAGGCGGACGCCGTGGTAAGCGTTCCGTATAAGGGAGGCAACGAGGTGGCGCTGGCGGTGCTCAGCAAGGACGTCGACTTCGCCTGCAATAACCTGAGTTCGATGACCGGCATTCTTGCAAGCGGAAAGCTGCGTGCCCTGCTGACGACCACGCCGGAACGCATTGCGCAGTTTCCGGACATACCGACCGCGCGCGAGTTGGGGTTCCCTCAGCTAGAGGCGGTCATAGGCTGGAGCGGGCTTTTCGGGCCGCCCGGGATGAACCCGGAAGCCGTCGACAAATGGGCGTCGGCGCTAGAACAGATTGCGCGGGATCCGAAGTGGGTGGCCGGAAATGCCAACTTCGGGGGCATTCCCCACGTGCTGTCGCCTGCCGAGACCGAGCGGTACATCCGCCAGGGGGACGCGATCTATGCCGACCTGGTGGCCAAGTCGGGGCTGCAGATCAACTAGCCGCGAGCGCGCTGCGCCGGGGCAGGTCCTTCGGCGCCGCCGAATGCCGGAATGGCATCTCGAAGAAAACTGACGAAGGAGGACACGGTCCGAGGCACCCGCGCCGTGTAGGGCCGGACCGCATAGAGCCGCTCCGCGTAGTCTCCGACCACACGCCACGCCGGCAGGACCTCGACCAGAACCCCGCTGCGCAAGGCCTCGCCCGCGCTGAAATCCGGCAGCAGCGCGATCCCGAGCGAGCCGGCCGCCGCTTCCCGCAGCACTTCGCTGTTGTTCGCCGTGAAGCTTCCCGACACCGGCACCACCATACTTTTCCCTCCAGCGCGCGACTCGAATGACCAGGTGGCGCCGCCGCTGCGCCGGAGGTAGTGAAGGCAGTTGTGGCCCGCGAGATCGATCGGGGTCCTTGGCGTGCCGTGCTTGGACAGGTATGCCGGCGTCGCGACGAGCACTGAGCGTGTCTCGCAGATCACCGACGCCACGTGCGTCTCCGGCACGCCGGCGACGTGCCGGATGGCCAGGTCGAACCCCTCGGTGGCCAATGACGCCAGATGATCGCTTAGCTCCAACTGGATCCGGACATCGGGGAAGCGGCTCAGGAACCCGGGTATCAGCGGCGCGATGATCTGGCGCCCCAGCGCCACGGGAGCGGTCACGGACAGCACGCCACGCGGCGCATCGGACAGGTCCCGCACCGCCGAGAAGCCTTCCTCGATGCGGAGGTAGGCCTCGGCGGTCTGGCCGGCCAGACGCTGCCCGGCTTCGGTCAGGCTGACACTGCGGGTCGTGCGGCGCACGAGGGGAACCCCGGCCGCCTGCTCCAGCTCGGCAATCCGCTGGCTCACCGATGCCTTGCTGATCTGCAAACGGCGGGCGGCGGCCGTGAAGCTGCCGGTATTGGCCAGCACTCCCAGGCAGTGAATGTGTGACCAAAGGTCTTCCAGGCGTCTTGTTCTCGTCATGCCTTCTTCCGTTGTTCGAAATGCCAAACACTGATTCCAGCGCCGCGGTCTCGACGGCCGGCTGGCGATGGGCGACATTGCCAGCTCTCGCATGCCGTTCTTGAGCACAGGAGCAAACCATGAACACAGCAAAGGCCAGCACCGCCTCCCGCGATGCCGGGCACTTCATCGCCGGCAGTTACGTCGAGGGCACGGGCAGCCGCCAGCCGATCTTCAATCCGGCCACTGGCGCGGTCGCGAAGCACGTGGCGCTGGCCACGCCGGACGAAGTCCGCCGCGCGGTGGACAGCGCGCAGGCGGCATTTCCGCAATGGGCGGACACGCCTCCGATCCGCCGCGCGCGCGTGCTGTTCAAGTTCCTCGAGCTGATGAACAGGCACCGCGACGAACTCGCCCACATTATCACCGCCGAGCACGGCAAAGTGTTCACCGATGCCCAGGGCGAAGTCGCGCGCGGCATCGACATCGTGGAGTTCGCCTGCGGCATCCCCCAACTGTTGAAGGGCGACTACACGGAGCAGGTCTCCACCGGCCTCGACAACTGGACGCTGCGCCAGCCGCTGGGGGTCGTGGCCGGCATCACGCCTTTCAATTTTCCGGTGATGGTGCCGATGTGGATGTTCCCCGTGGCGATCGCGGCGGGCAACACCTTCGTGCTCAAGCCCAGCCCGACGGACCCCAGCCCGTCGCTGCGCATCGCCGAGCTGCTGCTGGAAGCCGGCCTGCCCGAAGGCGTGTTCAACGTGGTGCAGGGCGACAAGGTGGCGGTGGACGCCCTGCTGGAACATCCCGACGTGAAGGCGGTGAGCTTCGTCGGGTCCACACCGATCGCCAACTACATTTACGAGACCGGCGCCCGCCATGGCAAGCGCGTGCAGGCCCTGGGCGGCGCCAAGAACCACATGGTGGTGATGCCCGACGCCGACATCGACCAGGCCGTGGACGCGCTGGTCGGCGCGGGCTACGGCTCGGCCGGCGAGCGCTGCATGGCGATCAGCGTGGCGGTGCTGGTGGGCGACGTGGCCGACCGGCTGCTGCCCAGGCTGATCGAGCGCACGAAGGCGCTGAAGGTGCTGGACGGCGAGAACCCGGCTGCCGAGATGGGCCCGATCGTGACCCGCGCCGCCCACGAGCGCATCAGCGGCTACATCGCCTTGGGCGAAAAAGAGGGCGCGAAACTGCTGGTGGACGGCCGCGGCTTCCAGGGCGCCCAAGCCGGCGCGAACTGCGGCGGCGGCTTCTGGCTGGGCGGCACCCTGTTCGACCACGTCACGCCCGACATGCGCATCTATAAGGAAGAAATCTTCGGCCCGGTGCTTGGCTGCGTGCGCGTGAAAGACCTGAAGGAAGCGGTGGACCTCATCAACGCCCATGAATTCGGCAACGGCGTGGCCTGCTTCACGCGGGACGGCAACGTGGCGCGCGAGTTCAGCCGGCGCATCCAGGTGGGCATGGTCGGCATCAACGTGCCGATCCCGGTGCCGATGGCCTGGCACGGCTTCGGCGGCTGGAAGCGCAGTCTGTTTGGCGACATGCATGCCTACGGCGAGGAAGGCGTGCGCTTCTACACCCGGCAGAAGTCGATCATGCAGCGCTGGCCCGAGAGCATCGGCAAAGGCGCCGAGTTCGCGATGCCGACAGCGAAATAGGCCCGATCGCCTGGCGCGGCCCCGCCGCGGCGGGCCGGCGGCGTCTTTCACGACGCCGAGATCCAGCCGCGGTAGAGGGCGCCGGCGCCCGCGATGGCGAGCAGCACCAGGATGGCTCGTTTCAGCAAGCCGGGAGACACGAGAGTCCTGAGGCGCGACCCCGCATAAAGGCCGGCGAGCGACACCGGAAGCAGGACAGCAGCAGCCGACAGGATGTCCGCTTGCCCGTAAAGTCCGGCCGCGCCGAAGGCCGCCGCCCGCAGGACCCCGCTCGACAGGATGACGACCGAGATCGTTGCGCGGAACTGGTCCAGCGCGTCGAGCCGGCGCGAAAGATAGATGGTGTAGATCGGCCCGCCGGTGCCGAACAGCGCGCTGAAAATTCCACCGAAGACGCCGAATGGAAGCGCCCAGTATGCATGCAGCGGAATGTTCGTCTTCGCCGGCGAGCCTCGCAGCCCTCTGATGCACACGGCCAGCACAAAACCGCCCAGAAGCATCAAGGGCCATCGGGCGCCCGCGTTGTGCAGCAAGGTGACCCCCAGCCCGATGCCGAGCAGCAGCCAGGGAAAAAGCCGCTTGAGCTCGTCCAGCGAAACCCGCCGCCAGTTGCTGCCGCCCACCAGCGCGGTGCAGGCCAGGTCGAACAGGACGACGAGCGGCACGGCGAATTGCAAAGGCATGAACTGGACCAGAACCGGCACGGCCACCATGGCCGCGCCGAATCCCGTCATCCCGAAGACAGCGTAGGCGACGAAGATGACGGGAACGACAAAAGCGAGCGTTTCGACGGGCATCATGCGGGCAGGATGGGCTTGAGGGACACGGAGTGCAATGGGAGCCCCGGAAATGGCTGGGGCGGGGGGCTCAACTGGCGGTGATCTTCTTCTTTTCCACCAGCGCCTTCCACTTGGCCGACTCCCGGGCGATCTCGTCTTTCAGCTCGGCCGGAGCCGCGATGGTCGCATACATGCCCTGGTCCGCCAGATAGCGCTTCATGTTCGGCTGTTCGACCGCTTCCCTGGCGTCGGCCAGGAGCCGATCGACCGAGGATCCAGGCGTTCCCGCCGGCGCCATCAGCGCGAACCAGCCGGTGAACTCGAACCCCGGCACGCCATCCTCCGCCGTGGTCGTCACGTCGGGAAGCAGCGGGGAGCGCTCCCTGCCCGTGACGGAGAGCGCCCGCAACCGCCCGCCCTTGAGCAAAGGGGAAATGGCGTTGATGTTGCCCACGGCGACTTCGATGACGCCCGCCATGAGGTCCGTGTAGGCGGGACCTTCACCCTTGTAGGGAACATGCATGAGTTCGATGCCGGCCGCATCGGTAAAGGCTTCGCCCGCCATATGAGTCTGGCTGCCCACGCCGGCGGACGAAAAACTGAGCTTCCCGGGCCGGGCCTTGGCGTATTCGATCAGTTCCCGGGTGTTTTTCACGGGAAGGCTGGCATTGACGGTGACGACCATGGGGCCGCTGGCAATCTTGCTGATGGGGCTGAAGTCGTCCAGCGAGTACGGCAGCTTGCTGTAGATGAATTGGTTGACGGTGAACATGCTGCCCGATGCGAGCAACAGCGTATAGCCATCCGCCGGAGAACCGGCGACGGCCTGCGCGCCCACGCTGCCGCCGGCGCCCGCGCGGTTCTCGACGATCACGCTCTGCTTCAGGCCCTTGCCCAGTTCAACGGCGAGCGCGCGGCCCAGTAGATCGGTGGCTCCGCCCGCCGAGAACGGGACGATCATCCGTATGGCCTTGTCCGACGGCCATTGCGCCCACGCTGGCCTCGCCAGAAATGGCGAAAGCGCCAGGCCGGCGCCCATGGCCTTGACGATGCGGCGGCGTGTAGTTGCGGATTGCGTTGTGTTTTTCATGACTTTGTCTCCTTCAGTTCGCGGGGCGGCGAGGCCTGCCGGGTTCCGCCGGCAGACGATTCGCCAGGCAACGACCATCCCTCGGGCCGATAGGCCCGATTCCTTCGGTAAGGACTGCGGGGGTTCTTATTGGCGGACTACTAGCCGGAGCCGGCCTTCTCCGTAGGCTCGCGCTGGCCGGCGCACACCGACTTCAACGCCTCAAGCAGCAACTGCGAGAGGTGGGATCGCGGGTTTTCCTTCGGGGCCAGGATGCCCAGCCGCCGGGTGATGGTCGGCGAGCCGAACGGGATGACGCGGATACCCGGCGGGAACTCGTTCCTGCCCCGCCTGGCCGGCACCACCGACGCGCCCAGGCCGTTGGCGACCATGGCAATGACCCCTTCGAGGTTGTCGATCTCCATGGTCGAGCGCACGGTTATCCGCCTGCGCACCATCTCTTCCTGCACGAGATGTCCCACCCTGGCCGAACGATTGAACCGCACATAAGGGGTTTGCTCCAGAATCTCCTGGTCGCTCGCGCCCTTCACCGAACGGTGCGCGATGACGACCAGCTCCTCCTCCACGAACGGCAGAAAATCGAGACCCGACCTGGGCGCGTCGGGCTCGGTCACGATCGCCACGTCCAGTTGGCGGTGGTAGATGGCCCGTTCCAGGTCATGCGTCAATCCCGTCGTGACATGGACTTCCAGGCCGTGCCCCTGCTTTTGCAGATGGCGCAGGGCGAGCGGCAACACGCCCGATACACAGGTATGGACGCTGCCCAGCTTGAGCAATCCCGCCGACGTCCCTTTCTTGAGCGAGGCGCTCATGCTCTCCCAGTGCGCGATCAGGTCGCGGGCCCGGTGCACCAGCGCAAGCCCCGTATCCGTCAGGATCGGCGGACGGCGGCTGCGGTCGAAGATCGTGATGCCGAGTTCGTCCTCAAGCGCGCGAACCTGCATGCTCACCGCCGACAGCGACAGGCCGATCGTGTTGCCGGCCTCGGCGAAACTGCCATGGTCTGCAATCGCTATCAGCGTGTAGAGCGTCCGGATATCCATGCAAGATACGTCCTCGTAGAGACCAGCGTTGAAAGGCGGGGGGACGAAGGGTTAGATGCCAAGCAGCCTTTGCGCGTTGCCGCCCATGACCTTCTTCAGGTTGTCTTCCTTGATCGGCAGCTTCTCGAACCATTCCTTGTATCCCAGTACCGGGCAGAACGGGAAGGAGCTGGCGTAGAGCATCCGATCCGAGAGAAAACCGTCGGCTGCCTTCAGGTATTCCTCCCAGCCGGGCATGCGGGAGAAATACATGTCGGGAGCCAGCCACAGGTTGGGCCGCCGGAAGCCCAGGTGCAGGATCTCGTTGACCCACGGCCATCCGCCGTGCGCCACCACGACGTTCAGGTCCGGGAAATCCGCAAGGACCCGGTCGGTCCGGATCGGATCCGAATAGCTCAGGTCCGGGCCCGCCGTGCCTCCGACCATCATGATCACCGGCACGCCGATGTCCTCGCAGTGACCGTAGATCGGGTAGAGGCGCCGGTCGTCGGCATACATGGGTATCGGGTAGGAGCCGGGTTCGATGTTGATCAGCCTGAACCCGTCCTCGACCGCCTGGCTGATCGTCTGGCATGCCTTGCGCCGGTCGGTCGGGTCGATGGAGGCCGCCCCGATGAACCGGCCCGGGTGGCCGGCCACGATATTGCGGACGTCCTCGTTGGACACGCTTCCCAGCACCCCCGCCAATCGGCCCACGACCACGCCGCGATCGATCCTGGCGGCGTCCATCTCCTGGAGGAGCAGGTCCATCGACTGCCGCTGCGCGGCCGCGGAAGGCTCGAAGCCCACCGTCCGGGTAAATCCGTCGCGGCGCTCTCCCGCCGAGTACATCAGCGTATTCAGGAAGCCGCCCACGGGAGGCCTGAGGCGAAAATCGATGATCATTGCAGTGTCTCTATCCGAAAACTCGTTGCGGGGGCCGTGCAGTACCGCGCCTACATCACCTCGTCCTTGCGATTGTCCGTCTCGCCGTAGCGGTGCAGCGCGGGGGGCTTCAGCCCCGCATAGAGCTTCTCGATGCCCGCGTTGATCGTTTCGGCGTGCTGCGCGAAGAGCGAGTTGCCGTCCAGGTCGCTTTCGACGATGAAGGGCCCGAAGTTTTCGACGTCGAACAGCCACATCGCCTGAGCGATGCCGAGTTCGTCCAGCCAATGTACCTCGCGCACGCGCTTGATGCCGCGGCCCAGCAACGCGCCCGTGCCATAGCCGACGGTCGTCAGGTAGATCGCGCCGCCCGGCGCCAGCACCTTCTTGTAGTCGTCGGCGGGCATGCCGCCCTTGCCTATCAGGATGCGGCAGTCTGTCCGTTCCAGCCATCGGGGAATCCACTTGGAGAACCGGAACGACGCGGTGGCGGTGACGGCGCCCACGTTGTAGCCTCCGCGGCCGTCCGGCGCCGCGGCCGGCGAACAATGGAAGTTGACATTGCTGATGGACCGCAGATCCACCGGCAGCGGCAGGCCTTCGTCCAGGACCTTCTTGTATATGCCTTCGCGGGCCGTGTACACCACGCCATTGAGATAGACCGCCGAGCCGAGTTCGAGCTTGGCGATGTCCTCCCGCCTGGCCGGCAAGTCGAGGTGAAAGACCTTGATTCCGTCGTCGTTGCTTACCATTCGACCGTCTCCCGGCGCATGTAGGGGGTGAACCACTGGGGATCGGTGCGGTACTGGATTTCCCCGTCGGCATGAATCCTCGCGGTGGCGCGGCGCGAAGACAGACAGAACGTGTGCAGGCTGATGGGCATTCCGCCGGTGTGGGTGTACCCGCATTCGATGTGGCAGTCGACCACCATGCCGGAGCCCACGAAACCCATCGCGCCCATGCCGATGGAGTTTCCCAACGCCATCAGTTCCAGCTCCAGTTCCGCCACCTTGGGGTCGGGATTGCGGTCGCCCACCGTCCGCAGGCACGCGGCCTGCTTGCCCAGTTGCATACAGGTGTCCTTCGACCCGCCCAACCCGATGCCGACGATGGCCGGTTGACACGCCAGCCCGCGCTTGCCGAAGGCGATCAGCGTATCCAGCACGAAGCGCTTGATGCCGTCGATGCCGTCGCCGGGGAACAGCATCCGGTAATCGGTGCCGAACAGGCCGCCCTTGTGCACCGTCGTGATTTCGATCCAGTCGGCGTCGGGCTCGAAGGACCACTCGATCTCGGGTGCGTTGATGCCGACGTTGTTGTTGTGGTCGGTGCGCCAGAGCGGATGCACGCGATTGGGCCGCAGCGGAATGGTGGCCGTCCCCTCGGCCGTCGCATGGCGCAGGGCGCGCTCCACCGCGACGAAGCCGGCGTCCACCGAGGCGTTGTTGCCTACCTTGACGTAGTACCGCGGCAGGCCGGTGTCGGCGCACATGGGGCGCCGGTCCTGGTCGGCGGCGTCCCAGTTGTCGACCATGGCATGGATGACAAAGCGCGGCAGCTTGCCGGTTTCCTTTTTCTGCAGCTCCTGGACGCCCTGCCTGTAGTCGGCAGGAATCTCGATCGCCGCGCGGCGCATGATCTCCAGCGCCGCCTCTTCAACTTTCTGGACAGGAATTCTCATGGTGGGGGATGCCTCAGTTCTGGGGGGTTCCGGGCTCGCCTTCGATGAGCGATTCGCCGGGCTTTACGATGTCGAACGAAACCGGAACCATCTCCAGCCGCACGTCGCCATCCTGCGCGCTCACGCGCGTGTAGTGGCTGGCGTTCAGATCCCCCGGTTCGGGGAAGTCCTCGCGGAAATGCGCTCCGCGGCTGTTCTCGCGCGCGAGCGCCGAGACCGTGATGACTTTGGAGATATCGACCAGGCTTTCGAGATTGAGCCAGTCGTGCCAGGTCAGGTTGTAGCGCCGGTCGCCGTCCGCCACGCCGATGCCGCGCAAGGCGCCACGGTGTGCCGCCACGGCTTCCAGGCCGTGCTCCATCGCCTCGCGATGGCGCAGCACCCCGACGTCGTCCCACATCGTCTGGGCGAGCGCATCGCGCAGTTCGTGAATGCGCCCCGCCGGCCTGGAGAACGGAAACTCGGCGCGCTCGACCCCTCGCGCGATGACCCGGTTGTCCGGGTCGCGCCACTGCCCTTCCTTCGCGACATACGCGGCCATCGAGTCGCCGGCGATCCCGCCGAACACCGTGGAGTTGGCCACCCCGTTGCCGCCCAGCCGGTTGGCGCCGTGCACCCCGCCGCAGTCTTCGCCGGCCGCGAAAAGGCCAGGCGAGGCGGTCGAGCCGTCCACGTTGAACTCGACGCCGCCCATCAGGTAGTGGGCAGTCGGAACGACCTCCACCTGGCCGCCGGCCAGATCGAATCCGCAGTCCTTGCAACGGTTGACCATGCCGGGGAAGGTCTTGGCCACCTTGTCGGGGCCCAGATGGCTCATCTGGATGTAGACCCCGCCCATCGGCCCCGTGCGCCCGGCACGCATCTCGGCGTAGATGCCGCGGCTGACCACGTCGCGCGTGGCCCGTTCGCCGCGCTTGTCATAGTTGTTCATGAACCGCTCGCCGTTGCCGTTGAGCAGGTAGCCGCCGGCGCCGCGCAGCCCTTCTTCGAGCACCGTGCCCGTCATCCGGGTGTCCGGCCCGCCGAGCAGGCCGGTCGGATGGAACTGCACCATTTCCATGTCCCGCAGCTTCAGCCCATAGCGCAGCGCCATGGCCAGGCCGTCGCAGGTCTTGTCGCCGGAAGGCGTGTGGTACCGGTACATCGTAGGGCCGGCGCCCGTGGCCAGAAGCACGGCCTTTGCCTGGATGAGCCGATAGGTGCCCGCCCGCATGTCGATGAACAGGACGCCCGAGATGCCGGAACCGTCGGCCGCGGGAATCAGCTCGATGGCGCGGTGTTCCTCCAGTTCTTCGATGTCCAGCCCCCGGACCTGCTCCATCAGCCGATTGATGATTTCGATGCCCGTCAGATCGGCCTTGTGCACGGTGCGGTCGAAACTCTGGCCGGCGAACGCCTTGGAATGCAGCGAGCCATCGGGATTGCGGTCGAAGAAGCAGCCGATCTCGTTCTCCAGTTCGCGCACCCGTTCGACCGCGCCTTCGACCAGCCGCCACGCCAGATCCTGGCGCGGCAGCCATTTGCCGCCTTCGATGGTGTCCATGAAGTGGCGCTCCACCGAGTCGCCCGCGGCCAGCGCGACGTTGTAGCCGCCCTGGACCATGCGGGTACAGCCGCATTTGCCAAGCAGCCCCTTCACGGTCACGGTCACCTTCAGGGCGGGGTTCGCCTTCTTGGCATGCAGCGCCGCGAACAGGCCCGCGCCGCCGGTGCCCAGCACCAGGATGTCTGTCTTGTGAATATCGATCCGCACGTCAGATCACTCCAGAGATGAACACCAGGCCCGTCGCCATCGAAACCGCAAAGCCCCACCCGATCCAGGCGATGCGCGCGTCCCGCGTCGAATTCCAGGGCAGAAGCTCGAGCGCGAGAAGGCGCAGCCCGAAGAACATGTGGAGGGTGAGCAGCAGCACCAGCCCCCATTCGCCGACCTTCATCGCCGGCATCTCGGCAAGCTTCAAGAACCCGTCAAGCCGCGCTTCGTCCAGCGCCATGGCCAACACGTAGAAGTGGGCGGGCAGGAACAAGGCCAGCGCAAGGCCCGAGAGGCGATGCCCCAGAAAGGCCCAGTAGGCCCGGTGGTTGCGGGCTGACTTCATTGCGCGAGCCCTCCCACGGCCGCGACCGCGCGCAGGCCCAGAACGAGCAGGCCCGCGCCAAACGCCAGCCCAATGGCGGACGCCGGCTTGCGGCCGATCCGAAGCCATTCGATCAGGATGTTGCGGACGCCGATAGGAACGTGGATCGACACGCTCGCCACGAACAGGCCATAGAAAGCGATCCAGAACCAGTTCCCCTGGGTGCGCGAGAGAATTTCCCCCGCGGTCAGGCCGCCGCGGACCGCATAGATGATGAGTCCGACGTGCACGAAGACGAAGGGCGCCATGACCACCGCCGTGAGGCGCTGGAACGCAAAGAGGCGGGCTTCCATTTCAGCCCCCTTTGAGCAGGCTCAAGAGGGAGCTGCGCTTCAGCCCTGCGATGCTGCCGGTGGGACTCAGGCTCACCGGACAGTGCGTCATACAGCTTCCCTGGGTGTGACAGGAATTGCAGCCGCTGCCGGAGGTGGCCTTGTGCAGCACATCCTTCGGATCGGCATGCCGTTCGTCATTGAACAGCGTCCATGCCCTGTTCAGGGCGGCGGGGCCGAGATAGTCCTTGTCCCAGGAAACCACATCGCAGGCCGCGTAGCACACGCCGCAATTGATGCATTCGATGGCCGCGTCCGCCAGCTTTCGTTTCTTGCTCTGGGGCAGGACCGTCGCCGGCGGATCGTTGCGCGTGGCCGTGCCGACAAAGGTGTTTCCCGCTTTAGCCCACTTCTGGAAGAACTCGCGCATATCGACGACGAGGTCCTTGATCCGCGGCATATTGCGCAGCGGCTCGATCACGATCACGCCCCCTTCTTCCACGCGGCTCACGTGGGTCCGGCACGTCCAGCGGGGCTTGCCGTTGACCGTCATCGCACAGGACCCGCACACGCCGACGCGGCATGCGTAGCGATAAGACAGGCTGGGCTCCTGCGTCCGTTGGACTTCGGTCACGACGTCCAGGACCGTCTGGTTCTCCCGCCACGGGACCGAGTAGGTCGAAAAGGTTCCGTCTTCGGTTCCCCGAGAGATACGGACCGTGAGTTGCCTCTGATGTGTGGAATGCTTGCTGTCCATTTTCCGCCCTCGGGCGATACGCGGCGCCCATGAGCAGAATTCTGAAGCTTGCATATGGTTGAAGCAATATGGATTTAGTTGATATTTTTTGAAGTTATTTTTGCCCTCTTCAGAGGGCGGAAGGGCGATCGGGCGCCTTCCACGCCAACGCATGTTCAACGGCACGGGAAATCCCACACGTTCAATTAAATCGAAAAACACTTTCGACTGGGCGGCATTCCCCTGCATAGCCCGGCGCCGCACAATCGCCATGAGTCTCCTCGGCTTTCCTCGCCGAAGAGATCGATAAGAACAAATGACCTCATGCCACACAGACGGGCACAGGAGACACCATGGCGACCTTCTCACGCATGGCCAGCGCGCTGGCCGTCCTTGCATTGGCCGGCGGCATCGCGCATGCGGATGAAACCACCGGACTGACCCAGGACACCATCAAGATCGGCATCTTCGGCCCCATGACGGGCGCCGCGGCGCTGTTCGGCAAGGCCGTTTTCGGCGTCGAATCGGTCTACAAATCGGTCAACGACGCCGGGGGCATCCATGGCCGGAAGATCGTGCTCGTGCGCGAGGACACCGCCTGCGACCCCACGCGCGGCCTGGCGGCCTTCAAGAAGCTGGCCTCGCAGGACCAGGTGTTCGCCCTGGACGCCGGCCTGTGCAGCAATGTGGTCATGGCGGCCAAGGCCGACATCGAGAAATCCGACATTCCTTTCATGGGCCTGGGCGCGGCCACGCCCGGCATCGCCACGCCGCTGGCGGCCAATATGTTCCAGCCCGTGGCCACCACCGACGAGGTGGGCCGGTCGATGATCGACTTCGCCATGTCCAAGCCGGGCACCGCGAAGATCGCCATCATCAGCCACTCCGACGATTGGGGGAAATCCAACCGCGACCCGGCCGTCGCGTATCTCAAGTCCAAATATGGCCTGGCGCCGGCGCTGGACCTGACCATGGAACGCGGCTCCACCGACGCCACTCCGCAGATACTCAAGCTGCGCGGCGCCGGCGCCGATTTCGTGCTGGTGCTCATGTATCCGGCCGAAGTCGCCATTTTCATGCGCGACGCCTACAAATACGGCGTGAAGGTCCCGGTGCTGGCGCCGCAATCCATCTCGCTCGAGGACACCCGGAACCGTGTGGGCAGCCTGGCGCCGGTGGCCAACATGGCCGTCTACTACCCCTATTCCCATCCCACCGACACCCCCGAGATGCGGAAGTGGAGCGACCTGATCCACAAGTACTACCCCAACGAACGCATCGAGGCCTTCAGCTTTCTGGGCATGAGCGGGGCGCTGGCCATGGTGCAGGCGCTGAAGGACGCGGGCCCCGACCTGACCCGCTCCAAGCTCATCGCCGCCCTCGACAATATCCGGAACTTTGAATCCGGCATCTCGGCCACGCCGATCAGCTTTTCGCCGACCGACCACGCCGGCGTCAAGGGCGGCGCCTTCCTGCTCTATGGCAAGGACGGCAAGCCCGTGGTCGTGAAGCGCTGGCCCGACGCGCAAAAGTAGATCCATGCTGCTGCAATTGACCTTAAGCGGAATCGCCCAGGGCAGCATCTACGCGCTGCTGGCCCTGGGCATGACGGTGGTATTCCGCGCCACGGGCGTCGTCAATTTCGCGCATGGCGAATTCTTCATGCTGGGCGCCTTCGTGGTCTACGTGCTGATCCAGTACGTCGGCGCGCCGTTCGCCCTGGCCGCTCCGGTGGCCGTCGTGGCGATGTTCCTGATCGGGCGCGGCGTGGAACGCCTGGTCATCCGTCCCATCTCCCTGTCGCCGCACATCATCCTGGCGATGATGACGGTGGCGCTGTCCTATCTGTTCCGCGGCATCGCCCGCCTGTTCTGGGGCCGCGAAGTGCTGCCCATGCCGCCGGTCTTCTCGTTTCCGCCCATCGAGGCCGGCGACCTGATCATCACGGTGCAGGACATCCTGATGGCGGGCATGACGCTGGCGCTGGTCCTGGTGTTTTTCCT
The DNA here is from genome assembly GCF_037619525.1 of Achromobacter veterisilvae. Taxonomy (NCBI): domain Bacteria; kingdom Pseudomonadati; phylum Pseudomonadota; class Betaproteobacteria; order Burkholderiales; family Alcaligenaceae; genus Achromobacter; species Achromobacter veterisilvae. Next base: position 261,293 of record NZ_CP148753.1, read on the forward strand.
CTTCTTCAAGCTGACGCGCTTCGGCCGCATCGCCCAGGCCGCCTCGGCCAACCCGCGCGGCGCGGCGCTGGTCGGCATCGACGTGGACGCCTTCAGCGGCAATATGTGGGGCCTGGCGGCCGCGCTGGGCGGCATCACCGGCATCCTGGTCGCCCCGGTGACCCTGCTTTATCCCGACATGGGCGGGCAGACGCTCATCCGCGCATTTGCCGCCATGACGCTGGGCGGTTTCGGCAATCTGGGCGGCGCCGTCGTCGGCGGCCTGCGGCTGGGCGTCATGGAGCAATGGGCGGGCGGCTACCTGTCCACCGCGCTCATCGACATTTTTTCCTATCTCGTCATCGTCGTCGTCCTGATCGCGCGGCCGCAAGGCCTGTTCGGCCGGCCCGACCTGACACGCGTCTAGCATCGGAGACCCGCGTGCCGAAACGCCTGGCATTCCTCGTCGTCGCAGCCTTGCTGGTGGCCCTGCCCCTGGCCACCAATGACTACGTCCAGTATGTGCTGAATCTCATCCTGGTCTATGGCCTGGCCGCCGTGGGCTTCAACCTCGTGCTCGGCTACCTGGGCCAGCTCGCCTTCGCCAACATGGCCTTCTTCGGCATCGGCGCCTATGCGCTGGGCATTCTCATGGAACAGGCCGGCCTGTCCTTCTGGGCCGCCATCCTGCCGGCCGGCCTGGCTGGCGCCGCCGCGGGCCTGGTGGTGGGCTTGCCCGCGCTGCGGCTCAAGGGCTATTACCTCGCCATCGTGACCCTGGCCTTCGGCGAACTGATGCGCTGGGGCTATATCCACATGGATGCCTATACGCATGGTTCCAGCGGCCTGGCCATCCCCGCGCCGTCGCTGGGCGCCATGGCCCTGGAATCGCAGGCGCAACGCTACTACCTGATACTGGCCGCCGTGGCGCTGGTGATGTGGGGCACGTTCAACCTGCTGCGCTCGCGCATCGGGCGCGCCTGGGTCGCCATCCGCGAGAACGAATTCGCCGCCGCGTCGCTGGGCTACTGGCCCGCGCGCTACAAGGTGGCCGCCTTCGTGGCCAGCGGTTTCGTCACCGGCATCGCCGGCGCCCTTTTCGCCGTGCTGATCGGCCGCATCGCGCCCGACAGTTTCGGCCTGAACCAACTGCTGCTGCAATTCGCGGTGGTGATGATCGGCGGCATGGGCAGCGTCTGGGGATCGCTGCTGGGCGCGGCCCTCCTGACCGCCACGCCCGAGCTGCTGCGCAACGTTCCGGGCGCCGAAGAGATCTTCTTCAGCCTGATGCTGATGGCCGTGCTGCGCTTCATGCCGCGCGGACTGATGGGCGTACTCGCCGCGCGCCTGCCCCTGCTGCGCGAACGCCTTTACCGGAGCTGATGCCATGGCCTTGCTGGAACTCGACCGCGTCAGCGTCTCCTTCGCCGGGCTCAACGCCCTGACCGACGTGTCCTTCACGCTGGAAGCCGGACAGATACGCGCCATCATCGGCCCGAACGGCGCCGGCAAGTCCACGCTCTTCAACGCCATCACCGGCTATATCCCCGCGCACGCCGGCACGGTGCGCTTCGCAGGCCGCGATGTGCGGGGCATGCTGCCGCACCGCATCTCGGCCCTGGGCATGCGGCGGACCTTCCAGAATGGCGGCGCCTTCGCGTCGATGACCGTGCTGGAGAACGTGCTGTCCGGCCTGAGCCAGCAGACGGCAAGCTCCGCGATCGGCCTGCTCTTCGGCCTGCCCAAGGCGCGCGCCGCCGAACGCCAGGCCCTGGCGCGCGCCCATGCGCTGCTCGATCTGATGGGCATCGCCGCACTGGCCGACCGCAAGACCGCCGACCTCTCTTCTGGGCAGCAGCGCATCGTCGAGATTACGCGCGCCCTGGCCGCCAAGGCCGACTTGCTGCTGCTCGACGAGCCCGCCGTGGGCCTCTCGGCCAGCGAGCGCGACCATCTGATGCGCGTGCTGCGCGGCCTGGCCGCCGACGGCATCGCCATCCTGCTGGTCGAACACACGATCGACCTCGTCATGGCGGTGTCGGACTGCATCGCCGTGCTCAACTACGGCCAGTTGATCGCCGACGGCAAGCCCGAGGCCATCCGCTCGCACCCCGCCGTCCTGGAGGCGTATCTTGGCAAGCACTGAAGCCTTGTTGTCGGTCTCCGGCCTGGCCTACCGCTACGGCAAGGCCGCGGCGCTGCGCGGGATCTCGCTCGAGATACGCCCCGGCGAAGTCGTGGCCTTGCTGGGCGCCAACGGCGCGGGCAAGAGCACCCTCATCAATCTGGTCAGCGGTTTTCTCAAACCCGCGGCCGGAGACATCCGCATGCTGGGTCAGGCGATCGGTGGCATGCCGCCGTATCAGGTCTTCCGCCGCGGCGTGGTGCAGGTCTCGCAGGGCCGCGACCTGTTCCCCGCCATGACCGTGCGCGACAACCTGGAACTGGGCGCCGTGTCCCGCCAGGACGATATCTCCACCGACCTGGCCCGCGTCTACGACTATTTCCCCAGGCTGCGCGAGCGCCTCGACCAGCGGGTGGCCACGCTGTCCGGCGGTGAGCAGCAAATGGTGGCCATCGGCCGCGCGCTGATGGGCCGCCCCCGCGTGCTGCTGCTGGACGAACCCTCGGCCGGCCTCGCCCCGAGGTTCGTCGATGAAATCGGCCGCATCATGGGCGTGCTCAAGGACGGCGGCGCCACCATGATGATCGTTGAACAGAACCTGGCCCTGGCGCTGGGCCATGCCGACCGCTACTACATCCTGCGCGACGGCGCGCTGGCCGGCGCGGGCGTCCCTTCGGACCTCGGCGATGACTATGCCGCCGTGGCGCGCAACTACTACCTATAGGAAACACACGATGGAAATCTTCGATGTCGCCGTGATAGGCGGCGGCAACGCCGCCCTGTGCGCCGCCTTGTCGGCCCAGGAAGCGGGCGCCCGGGTCATCGTTATCGAGCGCGCCCCCAAGGACAACCGCGGCGGCAGTTCCGCCTTTACCGGCGGCGCTTTCCGCATCGCCTACAAAGGCAACGACGACCTCAAGACGCTGATCCCCGACCTGAGCGAGGACGAACTCGCCAACAGCGACTTCGGCAGCTACACGGAAGACCAGTTCTACAACGAGGCGGTAGCCATGAGCGGCTATCGCGCCGACGCCGACGTCCTCGACACGGTGGTCACCCAGAGCTTTCCCACCATGATGTGGATGCGTTCCCATGGCGTACGCTTCATGCCCATCTACGGCCGCCAGTCCTTCAAGGTGGACGGCAAGAACAAGTTCTGGGGCGGCCTGACCGTGGAGGTCTCGGGCGGCGGCCTGGGCCTCATGCAGGCGCTCTACGATCGCGCCGAGAAACTGGGCCTGGATCTGCGCTACGGCGCGCGCGCCTGCGGACTGGAGCGCGAAGGCGATGCCTGGACCGTCGCCCTGGAGGAGAACGGCGCCACCCGCAAGCTGCGGGCGCGCGCCGTGGTGCTCGCCACCGGCGGCTTCCATGCCAACGTGCGCTGGCGCGCCCAGTACCTGGGCCCCAACTGGGACCTCGCCAAGGTGCGCGGCTCGCGCTACAACACCGGCGACGGCATCGACATGGCGGTGGGCGCCGGCGCCATCGCGCATGGCAACTGGACAGGCTGCCACGCCGTGTTCTACGACCTGAATGCCCCCGCCTTCGGCGACATCAACCTGCTCAACCAGCAGAAGAACTATTTCAACCTGGGCATCGTGGTCAACGCCGATGGCCGGCGCTTCGTCGACGAGGGGCTGGACTTCCGCAACTACACCTACTCGGGCATGGGCGCCCGCGTGCTGGCCCAGCCGGGAGCCGTGGCCTGGCAGGTGTTCGATTCCAAGACCGCGGGCCTCCTGCCCGACGAGTACCGCGTCAAGCACGCCACCCGCCTGCAGGCCGACACGCTGGAAGAACTTTCCGCGCAAATGGAAGGCATCAATCCGCGCGGCTTTCTCCAGACGGTGCGCGAGTTCAACGACTCCATCGACCAGAGCGTGCCCTTCAACCCCGCGGTCAAGGATGGCCGCGCCACGCGCGGCCTGGCGGTACCCAAATCCAACTGGGCCCATCCCCTCGACACCGGCCCCTTCGTGGCCTACGCCGTCACCTGCGGCATCACTTGCACCTATGCCGGCGTCAAGGTCAATCCGAACGGCCAGGTGCTCGACGGCGACGACCATCCGCTGCCGGGCCTGTACGCGGCCGGCGAAATGGTCGGCGGCCTGTACTACGTCAAATATGCGGGCGGCATCGGCCTGACCGCCGGCTCGGTGCTCGGCCGCATTTCCGGCGCGCACGCCGCGTCGCTGGCCCGCGCGTGAGCCCGTTCCTGACATCACGACCCTATACGGATACCGCATGACAAATTCCGATCTGAATACCACCCTGGTGGTCGTCGGCGCCGGCATGGCCGGCTTCGCGGCCGCGCTTCAGGCCGCCCAGGACGGCAACGATGTCATCCTGCTGGAAAAGCTCGCCGAAACCGGCGGCTCGTCCGCCATGTCGGGCGGATGCCTGGCCTTTGCCGGCACCGACCTGCAATTGGCCAACGGCGTCGACGACTCGAATGAGCTGCTGTTCAAGGACCTGCGCGAAGTCGGCAAGTTCGAGAACGACGAAAGCCTGGTGCGCGCCTACGTCGACAACCAGCTCGACACCTACGAATGGATGAAGCGGGCCGGCGTGCAGTTTGGACCGCATATCGAAACCTCCTCGGGCCAGTCGGTGCCCCGCGTGCACAATGTGGATCCGGCCGACGCCGTGCGGGCGCTGGCGGCCAGCGCCCAGCGCACCGGCCGCGTCCGGCTGCTGGCCGACACCCGCGCGCTGCGCCTGATCCGCGACGCGCAAAGCGGCTGCGTCATCGGCGTGACCGCGGAGCGCGGCGGCGAAACCTTCAAGGTGCTGGGCAGCCGCGGAGTGGTGCTGACCAGCGGCGGTTTCGTGCAGAACGCCGGGCTTGTCCACCGCTATGCCCCGCAGTACAACGAGGAGACGGCCGTCTTCATCGGCGGCGCGGGCAATATGGGCGACGGCCTGAAGATGGCCCAGCAACTGGGCGCCGACTGCCGCGACATGATCTACATCAAAGGCACCTACGGCAAGCATCCCGCCGACGAGACCAACCACCACAGCCTCCTGGCGGTCTACAAGGGCGCCATCGCCGTCAACCAGAACGGCAAGCGCTACGTCGACGAGTCCATCTCGTACAAGCTGCTGGGCGACGCCTGCATCCAGCAACCCTATAGCGCCACCTTCCAGATCTTCGACCAGCCCATCTTCGATAGCGGCGACAACCAGACCCGCATCCTGGACATCGAACGGCGCCACGAGGAAGGCCTGGTCATCCAGGCGGACACGCTGGAGGAGCTGGCCGGCATGATCGAGGTGCCCGCCGACGCGCTGATCGGCACGGTCGACGCCTACAACCGCTACGTCGATGCCGGCCACGATCCCGAATTCGGCCGCGAGCACCTGGTGCACCAGCACGGCAAGCTGGTGAAAATCCAGAATGCTCCGTTCTACGCCTATCCCTCCGCCGCGGCCGTGTACGGGACCTATTGCGGCCTGTGCGTCGATGCCGCCATGCGCGTGCTGGACGTTTATGGCGAGCCGCTGGCGGGCCTGTACGCCGCGGGTGAGGTCGTGGGCGGCCTGCACGGCGCGGCCTACATGACCGGCTCCGCCCTGGGCAAGGCCGCCATCTTCGGCCGCATCGCCGCGCGTACCGCGCTGGCCAACTGAGACGGGGAACAGTCATGCATGTCGCTGTACTCCTCGCCGGCGTGGCCGATCCCAGGAAGCCGCTGCCCAAGCCCGCCTCGGGCGACTGGCGCGACCTGCCCGGCTCCGCCGCCGTCTCCTACAAGCTCAGTCCCTTCGACGAGGCGGCGCTGGAAATCGCGCTCAAGCTGCGCGACCAGGGCGCGGCGGCCCGCGTCACGGCCATCGTCACCGACGGCGCCCACGATCCGGCGCTGCTGCGGGCCATCGCGGCGCTCAAGCCCGACCGGGTGCGGGGCCTGTCGCCGCCCGCCGCTCAGCGCGGCAACCCGCCATGGCTGGCGCAGCATGCGCCCGGCCTGCTGCGCGAAGGCGATGCCTGGCCCGGCCTCATCCTGATCGGCCGAGAGCATGGCGATCTGGACGACGGCATGGCGCCGGCCTACCTGGCGGAAGCCTGGGGCCTGCCCTATGTGGGCCTGGCCTTGCAGGTGCAGGCCCGCGCGGAAGGCGGCTGGACGCTGTTGCGCAGCGGCGCGCAACAGGACGAATCGCTGGTCCTTCCGGCGCCTGCCATGGCCAGCATCAGCAACGACAAGAGCAATCGCCTGCGCCATCCGCTCATGAAGAACGTGGCGCTGGCCAAGCAATTCACATTCGAGCAGGCCACGCCGGATGCGGCGCAGCCCGCCGCCCGCGCCGCCTTGGTCCACGCCGCGCCGGCCGAAGCCGCCGCGCGCGGCGCGCAGGCCTGCAAGCTGTTCACCGGCCCGGTTCAAGCGCAGGCGGCCGCGCTTGCCGCCTACCTGCGCGCGCCGGCGACCGCCCACTCCTAGATGCCATCCATGTCCGATACTCCCACCCTCTTGGCCCTGGTCCCGGACTGCGGCAATGATCCGGCCGCCGACCGCGCCCTCATGGACCACGCCCGGCGACTCGCCGACGCCTGCGGCGGCGGCGCCCATGCCGTGCTGGCCGGGCCGCCGGCGGCAAGCGAAGCGGCATGGTCCAGCGCGCGGCTCGCCGGGCTGGACCATGCCTGGTTCATTCCGGCGCCGTCGCCCGCCCCGCAGCCGCAGCAATACGCCGACCTGTTCGCCGGCGCGCTGCAAACCGAAGTCCTGGCCGCGCATTTGCCTCATGCCCTGATGCTGGTGGCCGCCCATCCCGATAACGAGGCCTGCGCCGGCGCGCTGGCCTCGCGCCTGAGCGCGGTGCCGCTGGGCCGCTGCGCGACGCTTGAATTCGACCCGCAAGGCGGGCTGCGCGCCACGCGCGGCGCCTACGGCAACCGGCTTACCGTCACCCATGCCTGCACGGGCGCCATGATCGCCGCCGTCCGGCCCCTGGCCGGGCAAGCGTCCGCGCCGCCACGGCAAACCGCAATGCACATGCTCGACGGCCTGCCCGCCCCGCGGGCGGCGCTTCCGCTCACGCTTTTGCCGCGCAACGAACCCCACGCCGGTCTCGACGGCGCGCGCATCGTGGTGTCCGGCGGCCGCGGCATGGGCGACGACACGGCCTTCCCCCTCCTGTACGACATCGCGGCCAGGCTGGGCGGCGCGGTCGGCGCCAGCCTGCCCGCCGTCGATGCGGGCTGGGCGCCCGTGACCCGCCAGGTGGGCATATCCGGCAAGTACGTAAGCCCCGACATCTATCTGGCAATCGGGATTTCGGGTACACCCCAGCATCTGGCGGGCATCGATCCCCACACCCGCATCGTCGCCATCAACAAGGACGCCGAAGCCAATATTTTCAACGTCGCCGAGGCTGGCGCCGTCGCCGAGTGGCAAACCCTGCTGCCGGCCTTGTTGGACGCACTGGATACCATTCCAGCCCCTTGAACACCCCTATCGCGGCGCGCAGGCACAGAACGCGAAGACCATCCATGACAAGACGGAGACAAACCATGCAAAACCATCCCCCCACCCGCCGCGGCGCGCTGCGCAAGCTGGCGGCTTTCCTGGCCCTTCTTCCCCTGGCGGCCGCAGCCCCCGCCCTGGCCGCGGACAATTTCCCCAGCAAGCCCATACGCCTCATCGTGAGCTATCCGCCCGGCGGCTCCAACGACATCGCCGCGCGCATCATCGCGCCGGAACTGGGCCAGGCCCTGGGCGCTTCGGTCGTGGTGGAAAACCGGGCCGGCGCCAGCGGCGTCATCGGCGCGGACCACGTCGCCAAATCGGACCCCGATGGCTATACGCTGCTGCTCTCGAGCATCAGCCCCATCGTGCTGGCGCCCCAGACCATGAAGTCGCCGCCCTTTTACGCGCCCAAGGCGTTCAAGGCCGTCAACATGATGGCGCTTACGCCGGAAGCCATCGCCGTCGGCCCCCGATTGAGCGGCGTCAAGACCTTGAAGGAACTGCTGGATCGCGCCAAGACGCAGCAGATAACCTTGTCCTCCTCCGGCTCGGGCGGCCTGCCCCACCTGACCATCGAACTGCTCCGCAAGGTCCAGGGCAATATCCTCCACGTGCCCTACAAGGGCGCGGGGCCCGCCGTTACCGACACGCTGGGCGGCCACGTGGACGGCATCGTGATGGATCTGCCGCCCCTTTACAGCCTGATCAAGGAAAACCGCCTGACGGCGCTGGCCGTCACCAGCGAGAAGCGCGTGGACTTCCTGGCCGACGTTCCCACCGCCCAGGAATTCCTGCCGGGCTTCAACGTCGAGAACTGGGTGGGCATCTTCGCGCCGGCGGGCACGCCCGACGCCATCGTCGCAAAGGTGGATGCGGCCTTGCGCCACGCAGTGGCCCAACCCAAAGTGAAGACGGCGCTGGCCGATGCCGCCATGGCGCCCGCGGTCATGGACACGCCGCAGGACTTCCAGAAACGGCTGGCCGACGACTACGTGCGCTGGGGCAAGGTCATCCAGGATGCCGGCGTCGAAATGACGAATTGACGAACCGGGCCGCGCCTAGCCGGCGCGACCCGAGAATGCACTTTCCGGATAGGCGGCCGCGCCCAGGGCCTGCCTGGCGTGGCGCCTCATGGCCTCGGTGGGCGAGGCGTAGAGCTGCCGCCGGCTGATGTCGAGACAACCGGCGGCGCGGGCGTTCGCGAAGAACGCCGCATGGTGGAACAACACGCCCAGCGCGTCGAGCACGGCCGCGCCCTCCACCGACAGCAGCCGGTGCCGCACCAGGAACTCGTTGAGCACGCCGTCTCCCGGGATGATGACTTCGGCGCCTTGCGCCAGGGCGACGCGGCAGGCCTCGATGAACCGGTCCCGGACGGAGGCCGCCGCGGCCTCGTCGCCCTCCAGGTCGAACAGATCAACCGCGGGGCTCATCGACACCACGCCCGACAGGCGCCCGGACAAACCGTATTGCGCCGCCAGGTCTTCGGTCTGCATTTTCTGGAATGGCGTCAGCGCGATCATGCCGACCCTGCGGCCCAGGGAACAGGCGGTCAACAGGCAGCTCTCGGTCAGGCTGACCACGGGAATGTCCACCAGGGACCGCGCCTCGACCAGGCCCGGGTCGAAGAAGCAGCCCAGCGCGAACGCGTCGTAGCCCGCGGCCTGCGCGGTTTCGGCGGCCTCACAGACCTGGCGGACATTGAGCAGGCGCATGCCCGCGCTGCTGTTGACGCTCATCGGCGCGACGCCGGGAGGATAGGTGCCCGGGCGCAGACCGTGCACCACGACTTGCGCCCGTGCTCCCATGACCGCATCGGCATGCGCCTGCAACGTGTCGCGATACTTCGCGAACACGTCCAGGTCGGTAAAGCTCTGATGCCAGATTTTCACGGTCTATCCTCCCATGCCCGCGTCAGGGGTGAGCGAACACCACGGTTTCGCTGCTCTCTGTCTTGCAGAACCGGCCGATGCTGCCGACCGAGTTGGCGTGTTCCTGCGCGCTGTGCGCCGCGCACAGGTCTTCGAGCAGGATCATTTCGTAGTCGCGGTCATGGCCGTCGCGCGCGGTGGCCTGCACCACGGCCTGCGTGGAGACGCCCGAGAAATAGATGCGCTGGATGTTCTGGGCGCGCAACTGGGCTTCCAGCGTGGTCGAGTAGAACGGGCTGACGCGATGCTTGACGACCTGGATGTCGCCCACCTTCTGTTCAAGTTCCGGGTGGATCTCGGTGCCCCACGCGCCCAGTTTGAACAGGCCGTGCTGCGGCGCGGCCGAGAACACCTGAGAACCTTGCGGGCATTCGGGATAGCCTTCCGAGAAGCCGACCCGCACAAAGCCCACGGCGATGCCGGCGGCGCGGGCGCGCGCAATCGCGCTGGCCGTCTTGGCGATCAGTTGGCGTTCGCGCACTTGCTCGCCCAGCGGGCTCTTGCCATTGGGACCGTCGGCGTGCACCAGGTCGTTCTGCATGTCGAGGACCAGGAATAGGGCTCGGGGTTGTTGCATGGTTGAATCTGCCTTAAAAAAAGTTTGCTTGGGTAAAGAACGTTCAATCGCACCAGATGCCGCCATTGACATCCAGTATCTCGCCGGTGACGAAGCCGGATTGCGGCGCGGCCAGGAACAGCACGGCCGCGGCGATTTCGTCCGCCGCCCCCATGCGGCCCATGGGAATCAGGTCGCGCAGGGTCTGTGGAAAATTGGTGGTCATGGCCGACGCGACCGGCCCGGGCGCCACGGCATTGACCGTAATGTTGGCCGACGCCAGTTCCTTGGCCAGGAAGGCCGTCATGATGTGCACGCCGGCCTTGGACGCGCCGTAGGCGACGTTGCTGGCGCGGTCCTGTTCGCCTGGCGCCAGCCAGGGGCGCGGATTGCCGCCATTCTTGCCGATCACCGAGCCCATGTTGACGATGCGGCCGCCGCCTGCGCGCTTCATGTGGCCGATGGCGGCCTGGCAGCACAGGAAGGTGCCCTTGAGGTTGATGTCCATGACGCGGTCCCATTCCGCCTCGGCCAGGGTTTCGGCGTTGCCCATGGACACGATGCCGGCCACGTTCACCAGGATATCCAGGCGGCCCAGCCGAGCGACGACATCGTCCATGCAGCGCACGATGTCGTCGCGGCGCGTGACGTCCAGGGGCGCGCCCTGGACGCCGGGAACAGGCGGCTCGAACGCCACGCGATCGGCGGCGACGACTTGCGCGCCGTGCGCGGCCAGAGCAGTGCAGACCGCCCGCCCGATGCCGCCGGCCCCGCCCGTCACCAGGGCGACCCGGCCCGAGAAAAGATCATCGCGATACATGTCATGATTCCTTGAAAGTCATATCGAAGGCCGCCTGCACGCGGCCTTGCATCAGGGTGGTCCACAAAGCCTCGGCCCGGTCCGGCCAGGCCGCGTGCCGCAGGCAGTCATCGAATTTCTTCCTGGCGAGCGTCCCGTCGACCCGGAGATCTTCCGCCTGGAAAGAGGCTTGCCGCAGCACTCGCCCGCCGTCCAGCAAAGCCAGCACCGCCTGCGGATGCCCCGGGTTGTCGGGCAGGCCGTCCTCCAGCTCGATTCTTTCGGCCATGCGCAGGACGGCCGCGTCCGCCAGCGCCTGGCTGGACAGCCCTTGCAGCGTGGGCGCCCCATGCACGAGGGTATAGGCCGTCATGAAGGGAATGCTGTACTTGGCGTCCTGCAGCGTGGCGGGCCGCCGGCGCTGGGCCAGCGGCCGGCAGAGGCGGCCCGCGGAGGGGTTGACCGCCACGCGCAGCCGCGCCTCGGGATGCGCCAGACAGGCCTCGCGCGCGGCCAGCGCGACGGCGACGTACGGATGCGACAAACGGCAACTGGGCCAGGGCTTGATGTCCACCTGCCGCGCGTGCCAGATCGAAAAATCCAGCAGCATGGCGCGCTGCCGCGAAGACAGGGCGCCCGCGAGATACAGGCGGAACAACCCGGCCTCGCCGTCCATGGCGCCGGCAGGCCCGGTCACCCCGGCGCGCGCCAGCAGGGCGGCCTGCAGGCCGCCCTGCGCAGCGAACGCCGGATAGATGCCGCGCGCCGTCGCGCCGGTGCCGAAGCCGGCCTCCTTGCCGCCGGCTAGCTGCATATAGGCCAGGCCGAGCGCCGAGACCAGTTGCCGCGGGTTCAGCCCCAGCACGAGCCCGGCCGCCACACTGGCGCCCAGATAGCCGAACAATTGGGTCAGAAACCATTCCGCGCCCGGGCCTTCGCCCTGCGGCGCGCAAATCGCCCCCAGCCGGCACATCAGCTCGCTGCCCAGCGCCACCGCGTCGACCACCGCCGCGTCCGTGGCCCGCGTCAGGCCCGCGGCCGCCATGGCGGCCGGGAGCACGCAGGTGCTGGGATGCAGGCGCCCGACATCGTGGATGTCGTCGTAGTCGAGGATGTGGATCAGCGACGAATTGATGAAGGCGGCCGCCAGCGGCGCGGCGCGCCCCCCGCCGACCAGGCCGCTCGTCCCCGCGCCATGGCCCGCGAGCAAGCCCTGGATCACCTGTCCGCCCAGCTCGGTGCCGCGGGCCGCCAGCGCGATGCCGAGAGAATCGGCGATGTGCAGGCGCGTCTTGGCCCGCATATCCTCGGGCACGCCGGCATGGCTCGCCTGCAGCAGGGCCTGCGCCAGTTCGATGCTCAGCGATGTACTGTCCGCTGCCATGTCCGGCCCCAGCCTAACGCGCGTCCGCGATATGGTTGCCCGACCGGCGGCCGAACACCAGCCCCTTGAGCACCGACGTGGCGCCGGTGTAGTTGGTGTAGTACGTGCCCACGATTTCGCCCGCCGCGTAGAGGTTCTCCATGGGATTGCCGTCGGTGTCGAGCACCTGTCCCGAGGGGTTGATCTTCAGGCCGCCGAAGGTGAAGACGTTCGACGAAATGATGGGATAGGCAATGAAGGGGCCTTGCTCGATGCGGCGCGACCAATGCGACTTGCGCGGCGCGAGGCCCTGCGTGGCCAGGCCGTCGAGTTCCAGCGGCTTGAAGCCGTCCTCGGCCGGGCAGGCCGCGTTGTAGCTTTCCAGGGTGGCCTCCAGCGCGCCTTCCGGAAGACCGATCTTGGCGGCCAGCGCGGCCAGCGTGTCGGCCTCGATGGCGGGCTGGTCGGTGCGGATGGCCAAGCGATAATTGGGCACGTCCTTCACGCGCTGGTCCAGGATGACGTACGCGATGCCCTGTTCCTGCTCGTAGATGCGGCGGGTGACGCGCTCGTAATAAGCATCGACCGTGCCCGGGGCCTCGTCGGTGAAGCGCTGGCCCGCTTTGTTGACCAGGACGCCGTACGGAAAGATGAAGATCGACGGTTCCGACACGCCCGAACGCGGGTCGACCGGCTCGGCGTGGTAGCTGCCGAATTCGCCGCTGGGCGCCGCGCCCGCCTCGAACGCCATCTCGATGCCTTCGCCGCGGTTGAAGTACCCGCCCTTGCACACCGGGCGCAGGTAGACCGAACGCGGACCGATGTACTTGGCCATAAGCGCCGAGTTGCCTTCGAAGCCGCCGCATGCCAGCACCACTTTGCCCATCAGGCGCACGCCGCCCTCCTGCGCATGGTGGGCGAGCAAGCCCTGGACCGTGCCGTTGTCATCGACGATCAGGCGCCGCGCGGTGGTGTGGTAGAGGAAAGTCACGCCCAGGCTTTCGGCCTTGGCGGCCAGGGCCTCGACCAGCGCCTCGCCGCCGCCCACCGGCAAGAGGCGGGGCTGGGTCTTGGTCAGGAACTGCGTGGGCAGGAAGTCGAACTTCACGCCCATGCCCTGCAGCCAGGCGATGGTTTCCGGCACATGGTCGGCGAAGCAACTGATCAGCTCGGGGTCCAGCACCGGCAACGTGCGCGCGGCGTGCGACCACGACTCGCGGCCCTGCGCCATCTCGGCCTCGAAATCGGGGTCCATATAGACCGCGGCGTTTTCGGCCAGATGCGTCTCGAAGTCATCGGACACCTGGTCGATGGCCTTCATGCGCAGGTAGGCCTCGGTGTAGCGGCTCTGGCCGCCCCGGTCGGCGCGGCTCGCGCGCTCGAGCACCGCCACCTGCAAGCCACGCTCGGCCGCCGCCACGGCCGCGGACAGGCCCGCCACGCCGCAACCGGCCACCACGACATCGAATGTACGTTCCATGCTCTCCATCCTTTGGGAAATAGACATCGGCGCCGTATTTATCGGCGCTACACTCGATAGAGTAGGATGCTCGCTGTCCGTGTGTTAGCCCTTGGCGGCTAATGCGCAATTAGAAAAAATCGAAAGGAGACTCATGGACAAACTATGGGCCATGGAGGTGTTCGTACGCGTCATGGAATGCGGCAGCCTCTCGCGCGCCGCCGAATCGCTGGACCTCGCCAACGCCACCGTTACCACCAGCCTGCGCAACCTGGAAGCGCACCTGGGCACAACGCTGATCCAGCGCAACTCCCGGCACCTGCACCTCACCGAAGAGGGACGGATATTCCTGCCGCATTGCCAGGAGATCCTGCGCAGCGTGGCGCGCGCGGAATCGGATGTGAAGATCCAGGGCAGCGAGGTCGTCGGCCCGCTGCGCGTGGAGGCGCCGTTCGCCATCGGCCAGAATCTGCTGTGCCCTGCCCTGGTCGAACTCACCCGCCGCCACCCGGGCCTGTCCGTTTCCGTTTCGTTGACCAACGATCCGCACAACCTCATCGAACGCGCCACCGACGTGGCGATCCGCATGGACCGCGTGGAAGACGCCGACCTGGTGGGCCGGCCCATCTACGAAGCGCAATACATCGTATGCGGCACGCCGGAAGTGGTCGGCGCCATGCGCGCCGCCACGCCGCGCGACCTGGACCCCGGCCGCTGCCTGGGGCTGTTCGCCGAAGGCAACCACACGCCCAATCCCTGGCGCTTCTCCAAGGACGAGGACGAAGTGGTGGTGAACCCCGGCGGGCCGCTCAGTTTCAACAATACGGCGGCGCTGATCCAGGCCGCCCTGCAGGACGTAGGCCTGATCTACGTGCTGGACGTCTTCGTGAGCGACCTGGTCAAGCAGGGCAAGCTGGTCGAGCTCTTCCCCGACTGGCAGACCAGCAAGCGGACCTTCCACGCCGTGACGGTCAAATCGCGTTTCGCGGCGCCCAAGGTGCGCGCCTTCATCGACTTCCTGCTGGAAATCTTCGATGCGCGGCGCCGCCCCAGCGTCACGACGATGATTGCAGTCGGTCCAGGCCGTAAAAAGAGAAAACCTCTCTGACGCGCTCGGGCTCGGGGGGCTTGTGGTAATAGCCCCTGCGGCAGGTCTTGATGCCGCACAGGGTCCGCAGATCGTGCATGGTCTCGGCCTGCTTCACCCACGCGGCCAGCGAATCCAGGATGGGCACGCCGTCCACGTCGACGACGCCGTTCTGCGCCAGCAGCACATTGAGCGGCGCCTCGCCCGGAATGATGACGTCGGCGCCCTGCGCGATCAGCCTGCGCGCCGCGGCCTGGAAGCGCTCGATCAGCTCGGAGGGGTCGCTGAAGCCCTTGAGCACGTCGCTGAACGTAAAACCCACCGGCATGGCGCCCACGAAGCGCGATTCGAGCCCGTGGTTCTTGACGTTCTCGGCGATGAGTTCGTTCATGTCGTCGATGAAGAGCAGCACGCCGAACTTGCGGCCCAGCATGCAGGCCGTCAGCATGGCGGACTCGCCATAGCCCACCACCGGAATGTCCACCAGGCTGCGGATTTCGCGCAGGGCCGGCTCGGGCAGCGTGCTCAGCGAATAGACGTCGTAGCCCTGCTGTTGGGCCTGCACCGCGGCCGCCATGAACTGCAAGCCATGCACATACTGGAAGGCCGCATGGCGGATATCGTTGCCGGGATAATTGCTGCGGTAGGTGCCGGCCTGCATGCCGTGCATGTCGATCTGCGTGTCGGGCCGCGCCACCTTGGAAAAGTGGCGCTTGAGCGCCTCGCTGTAGGGCCCGAGGTCGTTGAGTACGGTAAAGCTTTGATGCCAGATTTTCATATAACCACTGTATAGGACGGGTTGTGGATCAATCCACGCGAACGTGGGCCTCGTCGACGACCTTGGCCCACTTCTTCACTTCCGACTTGAAGAAAACGTCGAATTCCTGGGGGCTGGTTCCCATCGGATCGCAGCCGACCGCCTCCAGCGCGGCGCGCACTTCGGGCGCCTGCGTGGCCTGGGCCGCCGTCGCGCTCAGCTTCTGGATGATGTCGGGCGGCGTGCCAGCGGGCGCGAACAGGCCGAACCAGGCCGTGGCGTCATAGCCGGGCACGCCCGACTCGGCCAAGGTGGGGATATCCGGGGCGGCCTGCGAACGCGTCTTGGTCGTGACCGCCAGGGCGCGCAGCTTGCCGCTCTTGACCAGGGGAAGGGTGGTGACGATGTTGTCGAAGGCCAGCGGCACCTGCCCGCCCAGCACGTCCGACATGGCCGGCGCCGCGCCGCGGTAGGGCACGTGCTGCATCTTGACGCCGGCCTGGCTGTTGAACAGCTCGGCGAAGAGGTGGGCGCCCGATCCATTGCCCGCGCTGGCGAAGTAGATGGGCTTCTCGGACGGCTTCTTGGCCTCGGCGATCAGATCCGATACCGAACGGTAGGGCGTGCCGGGGTTGACCACCACCAGGAAGGGCGTCGAAGCGACCTGCGCAATCGGGGCCAGGTCCTTCAACGGGTCATAGGTGAGTTTCTGATAAAGACTGGGGTTGACCGCCAGCGAGATGGTGCCGAAAAGCACCGTGTAGCCGTCGGGCGCCGCCTTGGCCACATAGTCCGAACCGATATTGCTGGCAGCCCCGGCCTTGTTCTCGATGACGATGGGCTGGCCCAGCAAGACCGCCATCTTCCCGGCGATGGCGCGCGCGGCCACGTCCGAGGCGCCCCCCGCGGGAAAGCCCACCACCAGCCGGATCGGCCGCTCGGGATAGTCGGCCTGGGCCGCGCCGGCCAGGCCCAGACTGGCCAGCATGCCACTGGCCAACAAAATCTTGAAGCGCTTCACGGTCATCTCCTGTCATTGGTTTTGTATTGGGTTTGCGGGGCATTTTGCCCGTCCCGTGCCGATCGGAGAACCGGAAGAGATCGAAGAGGCGATTCACTTATCTTGAATGCTCGCGCCGGCGTCCGTTTCGGAATTGTTGAACGGAGCATTCGATCCCCGGGCCTTCTTGCCCGGGCCGCGCGCGCGCAAGAATGCGCGGACAACACCGACAATCAGGAGACAGGAATGAAGCAGCGTCTGCGCGGCGTCCTCTACGCCATCGCGGTATCCCTATGCGGTCTAGCCGTTCCCCAAGCCGCCGGGGCCGCCGCGGCCTATCCATCCAAGCCCATCCGGCTGGTCGTTCCGTGGGCGCCGGGCGGCAGCACCGATATCCTGGCGCGCACCACCGCCGAACGGCTGACGAAGGCGCTCAAACAGCCCGTGATCGTCGAAAACCGGGCGGGCGCCAGCGGCAACATCGGCGCCGACATCGTGGCGCGGGCCGCGCCCGACGGCTACACGCTGCTCTTCACCAGCACCAATCTCACGCTGAATCCGGCCGTCATTCCCCAGACGCCCTACGACCCGATCAAGAACTTCACCGGCGTCACCATGGTCGCCTTCGCGCCCATGATGCTGGTGACCAAGGCCGGATTCGCCGACAATAGCCTCAAGAAGCTCATCGACTACGGCCGCGCGCATCCCGGCGAACTCAATTTCTCCAGCAGCGGCGCCGGCGGCGCCCCCCACCTGGCCGGGGAAATGTTCAAACAAGCAGCCAACCTGGACATCGTGCACGTCCCCTATACCGGCGCCGCCCCGGCGCTGACCGACGTCCTCTCCGGCCAGGTGCAAATGACCTTCACCACCTACATTTCGGCGCAGGGCATGCTGTCGGCCGGCCAGATGAAAGCCCTGGGCGTTGCCAGCAAGGACCGGCTGGCCGTGCTGCCCGACGTCGCCACCTTCGCCGAACAAGGCCTGGATATCGAGATCGGCACCATGTTCGGCCTGCTCGCGCCGGCCGGCACGCCCCGCCCCATCGTCGACCAGCTATACGCCGTCATCAAAGAGGCCGCCGCCGACCAGGCCTTCCAGGACAAAATACTGCAACAGGGCGGCACGGTCGTGGCCGACGATCCCGATCACTACAACGCCTACCTGCGCGAAGACGTCGCCAAATGGGCGGCGCTGATCAAGAAGATCGGGGGCGTGTCGGCGCATTGAGGAAAACGGACGCGCGGTCGGCGCATCGCCACGGCGTCAGTTCACCCGCCTGGGCAGCACCGCGCGCATCCAACGCGAAAGAAGAGGCCGGATGCGCTGGTTGTGCAGCAGCACGGCGCCCAGCGCGCCGATGAAGGCGCCGATCACCGTATCCAGGAACCGCGCCTCGATGACGGCCGCGGGATAGCCCTGCCCCAGATGGGGCGCTTCGGCGAGGAAGATCGTCAGCGGCGTGATCAGCACCACGGCGCTGGCGTAGTGGCGCACCACCAGCGTTTCTATCCCGAACGACAGCGCCATCATCACCAGGCTCAAGGTCCACACGTTCAGTGGCAGGCTGAGCAGCGCCCATGCCACGCACAATCCCACGGCGGTTCCCAGGATGCGGTGCATCTGCCGGCTCCAGGCGGCCCGCAAGCTTGCCCCCTGGATGATCGCCAGGCAACTGACCGGCACCCAGTAGGGCCGCGGCAGTTGCAGCAGTTCGGCCACCAGCAGGGAAACGCCCACGAACAGGCCGATGATCACGGAGTCGTAGACCACGAAATCGAAGGTGGGCCTGGGCAGCTCGGCTTCCGGCGGCGGCGGCGCCACCCGCGTCATGTGCAGGGAATACACGAAAGCGACCAGGCATGCGACCAGGCAGCCCAACGCCACCATGCCCACGCGCAGGGGAACGTCCTCCACGCGCCCGGGCGTGTAGGCCGCGATCGCCGTCGCCATGATGAAGAACAGGCTGCCCGGCGGACCCAGCCGGTAGCATCGGCAGACCATGTTCACCACCATGGCGATCAAGGTAAGCGCGACGATCATCGCGGCGGGCCAGAACTGGGTCAGCGCGCCCACGGCATAGCAGGCGACCATGCCGAAAGACGCCGCCAGCAGCATCATCATCCGATGCTGCAGCGAGGAATTGGGCAGGCTCAGGAACACCATGCCGCCCAGGCTGGACATCAATCCGTAGTCCATGCGGCCGAAATAGGCGCCCACCATCAGGGGCAGGCCGGACGAAAGCGCCGCGGCCAAGGGCATTTCCCAGCGCCGGTCGCTGGCATTGACGCGGATCAGGTCGCGCCACACAGCCCGCAACCGCTCCCTTGCCGAGGCGAACGAAAACCATGGCCCATGGCCGCCGCCACCGTTTTCCGGATCGTCTTGTCTTTTCATGATTCAACCTTGCCGGCAACCCATCCACCGGCGGTGAGGGTCGGTCCAGTATGGGCGATCCCTCCGCGTCGGGCAATCTCGCCCGACGCGCCGGGTAAATTCCGATGGGCGAATTTAACGGGAATTCCCTGATATTCCCACCCCGGGCCGATGGCTACCATTCCGCGCACCCGAAGCCTACCGGCTGACGGACACACCACTGCATTGCGCCGACCGCGCGGAGACATCATGAAGGCACTGAAACTTGTTGCGGCAGGCACCGCGTTATTCATCTCGTCGTGGACCGCCAGCGCGGGCGTGACTTTCGATAGCGTCAAGAGCAAGGGCTTCGTCCAGTGCGGCGTATCCACCGGGGTCGCCGGGTTTTCGGTGAACGACAGCAAGGGCGGCTGGATCGGCCTGGACGTGGACCTGTGCCGCGCGCTGGCCGTCACCCTGTTCGGCGACGCCTCCAAGGCCAAGATCATGGCCGTCAGCGCGCTGCAGCGCTTCACCGCCCTGCAATCCGGCGAGGTCGACGTGCTTCCCCGCAACACGACGCTCTCGCTCACGCGCGACACCACCCTGGGCCTGATCGGCGTGGGCGTGAACTACTACGACAGCCAGGGCATCATGGTGAACAAGTCCCTGAACGTCAAAAGCGCCAAGGAACTGGACGGCGCCACGGTCTGCGTCCAGCCCGGCACCACCACGGAGCTGAACCTGGCGGACTGGTTCCGCTCGCAGAACATCGTGTTCAAGCCCGTGGTCGTCGAACGCCTGGACGAGATCATCCGCGCCTTCGCCGTCGGCCGCTGCGACGCGTTCACCGGCGACAAGTCGCAACTGGCCGCCGCCCGCAGCAACCTGGAAAATCCGGAGAAGTACGACATTCTTCCGGAGAACTTCTCGAAGGAACCGCTGGGCCCCATGGTGCGCCAGGGAGACGAACAATGGTTCAACGTGGTCCGCTGGACCATGTTCGCCATGCTGGAAGCCGAGGAATACGGCATCACTTCCAAGAACGTCGATGAAATGCTGAAGAGCACCAACCCGAACGTGCAGCGCCTGCTGGGCGTGACGCCGGGCATGGGCAAGAACCTGGGCGTCGATGACAAGTGGGCCTACAACGTCATCAAGATCATCGGCAACTATGGTGAAAGCTTCGAAAAGAACCTGGGCCCGAGCAGCCCGCTGAAGCTGCCCCGCGGCCTGAACGCGTCGTACCGGGATGGCGGGCTGATGTATGGGTGGCCGGTGCGCTGAAGCCGCCCACAAATCCGTAAGGGCAGCGCCGAAAGGCCTGCCCTTTTTTTTGCAGCCGGGCCGCCCCAAGACAAAAGCGCCCCCTTGGGGCAACAAGCGCGCGTAGCGTGCGCGGCGCGCGGGGTATTTTTCGTGGCGGATCGCCCCCAGGATGAGATCCGGCCCTCCTCCTCCGGCATGACGCTCTCATCCTTATGCAGAGTCGACGCCGCATTCCCCGCTTCCTATCCTCCTGCTAAGCCTGTCGCCTCCCGCGACGGCCATTCATGATCGCCGGCCATCGGCCGTCGATCCACGGAGGCGTCATGGCAACTCGACCGCAGGTCCATCCCGCCGACACGATGAATGAATACCCGCCGCCGGTCCTGTCCGGAGGGCGCCGGTTCCTCGCCGAAGGCGATTCCTGGTACACGCTCGGCACCCTGAAAGGGTCGAGACTGAGCAACCTTCTGTTCGAGCTGGGCCTTTCCACCCGCACGCAGATCCTCAACTGCGCCTACCCGGGCGACACGCTCAAGCACATGGTGGAAAGCGTGGAGCGAAGCACGTTCAACAGGCTGCTTTATCTGCCGCGGTTCGAGCACAAATGGGACGCCATTCTGCTTTCCGCGGGTGGAAACGACTTCATCGACGCGACGGCCACGCCGCTTACAGACAGTGAAGGAAAGCCGACGCCTGCCGAACAGCGGATATTGCTGCGCCCGGACGAAACCGCAAGCTCAACCCTGACAGGCCCGGAACGCTATGTCAGCACGGCGGGTTGGGCGACGTTGACGCGCTATCTTCTGCAGAATTTCCAGGCCATGGCGGGCCGGCGCGACCAGGGGAAGAACCGGGGACGCCCAATTTTTGTCCATACCTACGCGAAACCCACGGTGCGTCCGTCGGGCGTGCTGCCCAGGGACAAGGGCTGGCTCTATCCCGCGTTCAACAATTACGGCGTTCCGCCCGACTTCTGGCAACCGGTCTGCGACCACTTGTTTGAACAATTGCGCCTGTTCATGCTGTCGCTGGACCAGGGCAGCGGATCGCCAAACGCCATCCCAAAGCTGCACGTCTTCGATTCCGCGTCGATGAGCGGGATTAAGCCCGCGAAACCCGGAGAAAAGGGAGAGTCCGGCGATTGGATCAACGAGATCCACCTCACTCCCAAGGGCTACCGGAAGGTGGGTAAGGAGTTCGGCAAGATGATCGAAAAGGTGCTCGGCACCTATCCCCCCAGGAGCTAGGCAAGGCTATTGCCTACTTCGACGCCCCTTGCTGCCTGCCTGCATGGAACAGCGGCGACGCCTGGATCCGTTCCAGCATGCCGCGCACGGCGCCCGTCAGGGGCCGGTTGGCCCTGACCAGCAGGCGCGTCTGCGCGGCCTCGAAAATGGGGTTGGTGGTGCGCAGCGCCACCAGTTCGCCGCGGGCGACTTCCTTGACGACGGAGTTCGCCGAGATGAAGGTCAGGCCCAGGCGGGATTCGACGTAGCGTTTCAGCGTGACGACCGAGTTGGCGATGAAGCCGGGGGCCAGGACGATGTTTTCCGACAGCTCCGCCATTTCGATCAACTGGCGCAGGCCGAAGCCGGGCGCCATCAGCGCGACCGGATAGCGCGCCACGTCCTTGAGCGCCGGCCGCTTGCGCTGGCGCGCCAGCGGATGATCCGGCCAGGCGATCACGCACACGGGATGCGTGCGGGCGTCGACCACGCGGATGGCGGGGTCCGCGGGCGCGCCGAGCACGACGCCGATGTGCGCATCGTCGTGGACCACGGTGCGCACCGCGTCGGAAGCCCCGGCCACGCGCAGCGACACGCGAATACCCGGATGTTCGCGGCAGAAGGCGTCCACGACGCCGCTCATCAGGAGATCGACAAAGCCTTCGCTGGCGACGATCTGGACGTCGCCGCGCTGCAGGCCGTTGGCTTCGTCCAGCCGGGCCCGCAGCGCCTGCTCGCTGGCCTGCCGGTCGCGGCAATGGTCCATCACGATGGCCGCCATATCGGTGGGCACGATGCCGCGGCCTTTGCGTTCCAGCAGCGCCACGCCCAGTTCTTTCTCCAGCAATTGGATCTGCCGGCTGACGATGGAGGGCTCGACTCCCAGGCGTTCGGCGGCGCCGCGCACCGAGCCGGTGGTGACCGCTTCGAAGAAATACTGCAAGCGCCGCGCGCTCAGGCCGCCGTCCATGCCTCTTTCCTTTTCGTTTTCTACGATTTCTGGAAATCGTTGCCTTTAAGGCAACAAAATTTCCGTGAGTTTACATTGATTCACAGGCTGACGATTGCGAATAATGCGCCTACTTTCCAATCCGCTCGGTTGCGGTCGAGGCAGGACGCCATCATCGACGGCAATGCGAGGTCACGCCTTTTCGAGCCTACAAGCATGAAACCTATCGCTTCCCTCCTGGTAGCCGCCACCCTGAGCGTGTTCTGCCAACAGGCCGCGTTTGCCTCGCAAGAAGCCGCGTATCCGTCCAAGCCCGTCAAGATCGTGGTCGGCTACGCGCCGGGCGGCTCTTCCGATGCCGTGGCCAGGCTGGTGGCCGGGCGCCTGTCGGAGAAGCTGGGCCAGACCTTCGTGGTGGAGAACCGCCCGGGCGCGGCCAGCAACATCGCGGCCGCCACGGTGGCGCGATCGCCCAATGACGGCTACACCATC
Organism: Achromobacter veterisilvae; assembly: GCF_037619525.1. NCBI lineage: Bacteria > Pseudomonadati > Pseudomonadota > Betaproteobacteria > Burkholderiales > Alcaligenaceae > Achromobacter > Achromobacter veterisilvae. The sequence goes on from NZ_CP148753.1 coordinate 284,117, forward strand.
CTGCTGGGCTCGAACGCCAGCACCATCAACGTGTCGCTGTACAAGGATCTGCCCTTCGACTTCCAGAAGGATTTCGAGCCGGTGGCGCTGCTGACGCGCTTTCCCAACATCATGGTGGTGAACAACACCGTGCCGGCGAAGTCGGTGCAGGAGTTCATCAGCTATGCCAAGGCGAATCCCAAGGGCATTTTCTTCGCGTCGTCGGGCGCGGGTTCGTCGACGCGCCTGTCGGCCGAACTGTTCAAGATGATGGCGGGCGTGGAAATGGAACACGTCCAATACAAAGGCAGCGCGCCGGCCCTCACGGACCTGATGGCCGGCCGGATCCAGGTGATGTTCGACACCGCCCCGTCCGTCATGCCCCTCATCAAGGGCGACAAGCTGCGCGCGCTGGGCGTCACCAGCGCCAGCCCGCAGCCCTTCGCGCCGGAGATCCCGACGATAGACGCAAGCGGGGTCAAGGGCTATGAGATGACGTCCTGGTACGCCCTGTTCGTGCCCGCCGGCACGCCGGCCGGCATCGTGGACAAGCTGAACAAGGAAGTCAACGCGATCCTGGAAGAGAAGGACACCCAGGAGAAACTCGCCGGCATGGTGGCGACGCCGGGCGGCGGCACGCCGGAGGAACTGCGCAAGCACGTGGCCTCGGAAATCGCCAAATATGGCGAAGTGGTCAAGGCCTCCGGCGCCACCGCTGACTAGGCTTTCGTACCATGCGCGTTTTTACCGGTTCGCTGGCGACGGAGACCAACACCTTCGCCCCATTGCCCACGTCGCGGGACGACTTTGCCGACCGGGGCTATTTCCCCGCCGGCACCCATCCGCCGGAGATGACGATTTTCAGCGGACCGCTGTGGGCCGCGCGCCAGCGTGGCGCGCAGCATGGCTGGGAAGTGATCGAGGGCATGGCCGCGGGCGCGCAGCCCAGCGGCACCACGACCCGCCATGCCTATGAATCGCTGCGCGATGAACTGCTGCGCGACCTGCGCCAGGCGCTGCCCGTCGACATGGTGGTGCTGGGCCTGCACGGCGCGATGGTGGCCGACGGCTACGAGGATTGCGAGGGCGACCTGCTGGCCCGCGTGCGCGGGATCGTGGGCCGCGGCGTGGTGGTGGGCGCCGAACTGGACCCGCACTGCCATCTGTCCGACGCCATGGTGGCGAACGCCGACATCCTGGTGGCCTACAAGGAATACCCCCACACCGATATCCGCGAGCGCGCGCTGGAACTGGTGGATTTCTGCGCGGCCCAGGCCGAAGGGCGCATTTCCCCGGTGGCCGCGGTGGTGGACTGCGAGATGGCCGTGACCATCCGGACTCCGCAAGAACCGGCCAGAAGCTATATCGACAGGCTGAGCGCGCTTGAGGGCAAGGACGGGATCCTTTCCATCTCGGTGGTGCACGGCTTCCCCTGGGGCGACGTGCCCGATATGGGCACCAAGCTGCTGGTGTACGCGGACGGCGACGCGCGGGCCGCGCAAGCCCTTGCCCGCCGCCTCGCCGACGAACTGATCGGCCTGCGCGAACGCCTCACCCCCGTCTACCCGGATGCGGACCAGGCCATCGACCAGGCGCTTGCCTGCGGCGCGGCGCCGGTGGTGATCGCGGACGCGGCCGACAATCCCGGCGGCGGCGGCGCGGGCGACTCCACCTTCATGCTGCGCCGCCTTCGCGAACGCGGGATCGGCAACGTGGCGGTGGGGCCGCTGTGGGACCCCGTCGCCGTGCGCATCGCCTTCAGCGCCGGGGTGGGCGCGCGCTTGCCGCTGCGCATCGGCGGCAAGATCGGGCCCCTGTCGGGCGCGCCCCTTGATCTGGTTTGCACTGTGAAAAGCCTGGTCCCGGGCATGATCATGACGGGACTGTCCGGCTCGCCGGCCGCGGTGGGCAATGCCGCGCTGGTGGAGGCCGACGGCATCGAGATCGTGCTGATCACGGTGCGCGCGCAGGCGCTGCATACCGACGTCTTCACCCAGTTGGGCTGCCGGCTGGAGGAAAAGGCGCTGATCGTGGTCAAGTCCGCGCAGCACTTCCACGCGGCGTTTTCGCAAGTGGCCCGGCACATCGTCTACGCCGACGCGTCGGGTTCGGTGGCGCTCGATCTGCGCGCCCTGCCTTATCGGCGCGTGCGGCGGCCCAAGTGGCCGATGGACGCCTGAACAGTCAGATGCCGCTCGGCGGCGGCAGGGTTTCGCAAAAGGCCGCGCGGCGCGAGGCCTGGGCGAACCACTGATCCAGGCACGGCCGGCCTTCGCGCCACTTCCAGACAGTGTGCCGGCGCTCCGCGTATCCCAGCACCGCGGCCAGGGCGAGGAATCCCGCATCGACCGTCGAGAATGCACCTTGCGCGGCCTGGGATTCCAGCACATCGGCGACCCGGTTCGCCCGGGCAAGCTCCAGCGCAATGACGGAAGGGCTGCGTTCGGATACCGGCCGACGCAGCTCGCGGTTCCAGACCGCGACGCCGTCGAGCAGGCCCAGCACGCGCCCGTACGTGGCCTGGCCCGAGGCGCTGGCGGGCATCATGCCCGGCCGGCCGCCATGGCCGTCCAGCCAGCCCAGGATCAGCGTGGTCTCGGTAAGAGTCGTGCCGTCCGGCAGCGCGAGCGCGGGCACGCGGCCGACGGGGTTGTAGGGCAACACCGCGGCGGCGGGGTCGCGCAGCGTGGTGACCGCCTCGTCCACGGTCTGCCCCAGCCCTCTTTCGCGCAACGCCATGCGGCAGATGCGGGCATAGGGCGATCCCTCGGAGTAAAAGAGCCGAGGCTTTCCTGCTGAAGATGAATCCGTCATCGGAGGCGGTCCTGACTGTCTGGGTAGGGATGCCTATTTTGCATTGCGGCGGCCAGGCGTGCATGCGCGCGTCCGCAACCGTGTAACGAAACGTCGCGGCGGTCCTTCGCCGCCCGTTTATGATGGCGGAGTGCGAGTGCGCCCAAATGCGTTACTCTCCCCTCCCCTATCATTTCCCGCAAGGAGCCTCCTCATGGCACAAGCCTCCGCCCGCCACATCCTCGTCTCCACCGAAGACAAGGCCAACGAACTCAAGACCGCCATCGAGAACGGCGCCGACTTCGCCCAACTGGCCAAGGAAAACTCCAGTTGCCCGTCCAGCCGCGACGGCGGCAACCTGGGCTCGTTCGGCCCCGGCCAGATGGTCAAGGAATTCGACACCATGGTGTTCAGCGCCCCGGTTGGCGTGGTCCAGGGCCCGGTGAAGACCCAATTCGGCTATCACCTGGTCGAAGTGACCAGCCGCAAGGACTGAGTCTCTCGGATTCCAGCAAACAGGCCGCCGCCAGAAGATCTGGCGGCGGCCTTTTCATTTGCTTCCGCCTTCGGATTGCGACTTCAGGCAGGCTGCGCCGCCGCGCGCAGGCAATCCGCGAAGGCGTTCAGGCCCGCGCTGTCGCGACGGCCGCTGCGGGTAACGATGGCGTAATCCAGGGCCACGCGCGGCGTCAGGTCACGGAGGGTCACGCGCCAGCGCGTACCCGTCAGCGCGGCAAACGAGGGCACCACAGCCTGGCCCAGGCCGGCCTCGACCATGGCCAGCAACGTTTCCAGATGGCTATAGACACGACGCGCAGTGGACTGCGCCGCGTCGGGCATGCTCGGGACGTGCCGGTCTATCAGTTGCTGGATGGGGTTGCTCGGCGGCAGCACGATGAGGCTGGCGGGATCCAGCCGCTGCCACGACAACGGAGCCCGGCGCGTTTTGGGGGCCAGCGTCGCCGGCTGGGCTAGTACCAGTTCAGCGGGAAACAGTCCGCGCCTGCGCATGCCGGCGGTCTTCTGGAAGAAGGCGCCAAATCCGGCGTCCAGGGTGCCGTCCTCCACTCCCTGCTGGATCAGGCCACGGTCCATGTCGGCCACTTCGACGCGCCATTCCGGCTGCGCCTCGGCATAGGCCCGAAGCACCTGCGGCAAGATGCTGCTGGCGATGAGCGGCGTGACGCCGACCCGAAGCACGCGCGCCCGCGGCTTGTTGGCCGCGGCCAACTGGCGCATCGTTTCCCCCAATTCGTCGACCGTGCGCTGTGCGACGGGCAGCAGCGTGCGGCCCGCGTCGGTAAGCAGCACCGCACGGGTACTGCGCTCGAACAGCCGGCACCCGACCGTCTGCTCGAATTCACGCACCATCGCGCTTAACCCAGCCTGCGTCACGTGCAACTGGGCCGCGGCTTTGGTGAAGCTCGCGTGTTCGGCAACAGCCAGGAATCCGCGCAACTGGCGTAGAGAGAAATTCATGTACGGACCTGCAAGGTATTAACAATCAAAAGTTGTTAATGAACAAAATAGCGTAGTTTTACTTGTTTATCCGTTTAGGTTGCAATAGATCAATGCGTTGCCTTTCGATTGAGATGGCTCAAAACAATAAGCGCAGTTCCCTTCAGGAGACGAACTTGTTCCGACTTTCCCCGCGAATCGCCGCGGCGTTCGCCATTGCATGCGCGGCCGTTGCCCCCATGTCCGCCGCGCTGGCGGCCTTCCCCGAAAAGCCCATCCGGCTGGTGGTGCCCTTCCCGCCGGGCGGTCCGACCGATACGAGCGCGCGCCTGTTCAGCAAGACAATGGCCGAGCAGCTTGGTCAGCCCGTCATCGTGGAAAACCGCGCGGGTGCGGGCGGTTCCGTAGGCACGACTTCGGTCACGCGCGAGCAGCCCGATGGCTACACCTTGCTATGGGGCGGCACCAGTAGCATGGTGGTTGCGCCGGCGCTCTACCCTAAGCTGGACTATGACCCGATTGCTTCCTTTACCCCGATCGGGATGGCGGTGCGAGGCCCCCTCATTCTGGTGAGTCGCCCCGCCCTGCCCAGCCCGGACCTGAAGGCACTGCTCGATCTCTCGCGGCGCCAGCCGCTGACGGTGGCGTCGGCCGGCACCGGTTCAGTCGGCCATCTGACCGCAGAACTGTTCGACCGCAGCGCGGGCGTGGAAATCCTGCACATCCCGTATCGCGGCGGCGCGCCGGCGCTGAGCGATGTTCTGGGCGGCCAGGTGGATCTGCTGTTCGACACGGTGACGCTGCTGTATCCGCAGATCGCGGCGCAAAAGTTGCGCGCCTACGCGGTCACCGGCGCTCAGCGCTACCCGCAATTGCCCGATGTCCCCACGGTTGCCGAAGTGCTGGGCAAGCCCTTTGAAGCGTATTCCTGGTTCGGCCTGATGGCCCCCGCCAATACGCCGCAGCCGGTTATCGAGCGGCTGACCAAAGCGCTGGGCGCCGCGGCTCGCGATCCCGAGGTCAAGCGCCAACTCGCCGACCTCGGCCTCGAACCTGTGGGCGATACGCCCGAGCAGTTCGCGCAGTCGATCCGCACCGACCTGGACAAGTGGTCCCTGGTCGTCAAACAAGCCGGCATCAAGCCGGACTAACCTTCTTCCGACGCAGCAATATGTCTCACACATCGACGTCCGATCCCCTGTTCCTAATCGCCGGCGCAGGCCTCGGCGGGTTGACCGCCGCGCTGGCCCTGCAGCGGCGCGGCCTGCGCGTGCGCGTGCTGGAGCAGGCGCAGGTGCTGCGCGAAGTCGGCGCCGGCATCCAGCTCAGCGCCAACGCGAACCGCGTGCTCTACCAGTTGGGCCTGGAGGACGCGTTGATGGAAGTCGCCCGCCCCACGGCTGGCAAGCGCATCCGGCTGTGGTCCAGCGGACGGACCTGGCCGCTGTTCGATCTGGGCGCGGAATCGGTGGCCCGCTACGGCTATCCGTACCTGACGATTTACCGCGCCGATCTGCATCAGATCCTCGCGAGCGCTGTGATGGCCAATGATCCCGAGGCCATCACGCTGGGCGCGCGCGTTGCGGAATTCACCCAGCACGAAAGCGGCGTCACGGCGACGCTGGAATCGGGCAAGCGCATAGATGGCACGGCGCTGATCGGGGCCGACGGCGTGCATTCCCGGGTACGCGCGGCGCTATTCGGCGCGGACGCCGCGACGTTCTCCGGCACGGTTGCCTGGCGCGGCGTCATCCCGGCCGAGAAGCTGCCGGCGCATCTGCGCGAGCCCTACGCCTGCAACTGGGTCGGGCCGGGCGCGCACGTGATCCACTACCCGCTGCGGCAGGGCAAGCTGGTGAACTTCGTGGGCATTCTGGAGCGCGACGATTGGCGGGTGGAATCCTGGACCGAGCGAGGCAGCGTGGAGGAATGCGCCCGGGACTTCCAGGGCTGGCATGAGGATGTGCAGACGCTGATCCATGCGTTGGACGAACCCTACAAGTGGGCTCTGATGCTGCGCGAGCCACTGCCGGTATGGTCGCAGGGCCGGATAACGCTGCTGGGCGACGCCTGCCATCCGACGCTGCCCACGCTGGCCTCCGGCGCGGCGATGGCGATCGAGGACGGCTATGTGCTCGCTCGCGCGCTGGAATCGCGGCCCGGCGATATTCCGCAGGCCTTCAGACACTACGAAGCCGCGCGCGTGGAGCGGGCATCGCGAGTGGTGCGCGGCTCGGCCGAAAACGCGCGGCGCTTCCACAATCCGGCGCTGGAGCACGCGGAAGGCGCGGCCGAATATGTAGACCGCGAGTGGAACGAAACCCGTGTGCGTGAACGCTACGAGTGGCTCTTCAGCTACAACGCGGACGAAGCGCCGGTCTGATTCCGCTTGCTTTTTAGAATAATGCCGCCGCCGGGCTCTCCCTGGCAGCGGCTTTTTTATTTTTTGGCCCAGCGGCAAGAAGCCGCATCACTCCCTGCCCGTCATCACCATATGCGCCAGCGCATCCGCGTCCAGCCCGGCCACGTCGCGTTCGATGACCTTCATGCCGCTCTTCAGGATCGCCACGCGGTCGGCCAGCGCGACCACATCCGCCATGTTGTGGCTGATGAGGATGACGGTGCGGCCTTCGTCGCGCAGCTTGCGCACCAGGTTCAGCACCAGCGCGGTTTCCTTGACGCCCAGCGCGGCGGTGGGTTCGTCCATGATGACGACGCGGGCGTCCCAGCGCAGCGCGCGGGCGATGGCGACGGCCTGGCGCTGCCCGCCGGACATGCGCTCGACGGGGCGTTCCATGTCGTCGATGGGCACGGACAGGCGCTGCAGGTAGCCGCGCGCATCCTGCGCCATGCGGCGCTTGTCCAGCACGCTGAACGGGCCCACGCCGCGCACCAGTTCGGCGCCCATGAAGATGTTTTCCCAGATGGACAGGCGCGGGGCCAGCGCCAGGTCCTGGTAGATGGTGGCGATGCCCTGCACCAGCGCGTCATGGGGCGAAGCGAACACCACCTTCGCGCCGTCCAGGCTGAGTTCGCCGCCGCTGGGTTCCTGCGCGCCGGAGACGATGCGGATCAGCGTGGACTTGCCCGCGCCGTTGTCGCCGCAGATGGCCATGACCTTGCCTTGCGGCACGTCCAGGTCTATGCCTTTCAAGGCCTCGACGGCGCCGTAGGATTTCCTGATCTGGCGTAGCGACAACGCGGCGGACATGGCGGCTGGACTCTTACTTGGCGGGTTGCAGGAATTTCTGGACGTTGGAGGCGTCGACCAGCACGGAATCCATGAAGAGGTAGGGGCCGGCGGCAATGTTCTCCCTGGGCTCCTTCTTGACGACGATGCGGTCGATGGCGTCGACGGCGGTGGCTCCCAGTTGTTCGAACGGAATCATCATGGTGGCGGTGATGAGGCTGGCCGGATCCGCGATGCGGCGATACGTTTCGGGGCCGCCGTCGACGGACACCAGGGTGATGTCGCCCTTCTTCAGGCCCTGGGCCTGGAGCAGGTCGTCGATGACGTAGGCCTGGCCGTCGAACGAGGCCCAGACGCCCTTGAACTGGCCCTGGTGGCGCAGGAACAGCGCCTGCATGCCGTTGCGCACGTCGTCGCGCCAGCTCTGGGTGCGGGCCATGCTGAACTTGGCCAGGTCCTTGACCGCCGTGTTCTCGGTCAGGACGGCGTCCAGCATCTTGCCGCGGATGCGCGTGCCGGAGTTGCCGTCGAAGCGGGCGGACAGGATGTTGCCCTGGTAGCCCATCTTGCCCAGCAGGTACAGGACCGACTGGGCGCCGGTGGCGTATTCATTGACCTCGACGTCGAACAGCATGTGCGGGCTGGCGCCGGACATGACGCCGACCACGGGGATGCCCTTTTCTTTCGCGGCCTGGAGCTGGGCGTCGGTTTCCACGGGCTTGCCCATGGCGATGACGATGGCGTCGACCTTCTTGTTGACCAGGGTGTCGAGTTGCTCGGCCAGCTTGGGCAAGGACCCCTCGGCGTTCAACTGGGTGACGGTCCAGCCCTTTTCGCGGGCGGCGCCGGCCGCGGCGTTGGCGACGCGGGCGTGGGTTTCCGAAGACATCTGGAACGCGACGATGCCCACGTCGAAGGCGTGGGCGGCGGCGCTGGCGGCCAGCGCCTGCGCGGCGAACGCGGCAAGCGCCAGGGTGCGCGTCAAGGATTTACGCATGGTGGTTTCCCCTTCCGGTCAGAATTTGAAGGCCGCTTTCTTCAGCACGGCCGATGACACCGCGACGGACGCGATGATGATGAAGCCCAGCACGATGTCCTGCACGTAGTACGGCGCGCCCATCAGGACCAGGCCGTTGCCCAGCACCTTCAGGATCAGCGCCGCGACGAGCGTACCGGGGATGTTGGCGTGGCCGGGATTGAACATGGTCATGCCCAGCAGCACGGCGGCGATCGCGTACAGGAAGTAGTCGCCGGCCATGTTGGGCGCGGCGGACGACAGGCTGGCGGTGAGCAGGACGGCCGCCAGGCCCGCGCACAGGCCGGACAGGGCCAGGCCGATGCTCTTCATGGCGCGTATGTCGATGCCGGCCAGGCGGGCGGATTCGCCGGCCTCGCCGGTGGCGGTCATGCGGGCGCCGGTGCGGGTCCACTTGACCAGGAAAAAGGCCAACAGCACGGCGCCCAGCATCCAAAGCACCAAGGCGGGGATGCCGAAGGGCTTGCCGCGGGCCAGGTCGGTGAAGGCGGCGGGCCAGCGGCCCACGTAGGACACGCCGTCGGTCAGCATGAAAGCGAAGCCGCGCGCCATGGCGGCCATGCCCAGGGTGGCGATCAGGGAAGGCACCCGCAGCCGCGTCACGGCGACGCCGTTGGCCAGGCCGCAAAGCAGCCCCACGCCCAGGCCCGCTCCGATGGCAAGCAGCACAGGCTGGCCGGTATGGACCAGGGCGCCGGTGACGACGGCGGCCAGGCTGGCCACGTCGGCGACCGACAGGTCCAGTTCGGCGGTCACCAGCGCCAGCGTGAAGCCCAGCGCGATGATGGCCAGGAAACTGGTTTCCTTGGCGATGTTCAAGAGGTTGTTGGGCGCCGCGAAATTCGGCGCGGCCAACGCGAAGAATCCGACCAGGACCAGTCCCGCGATTGCCGTGCCGTATTTTTCCAGGATGCCGCGCATCGACTCAACCCTTGCTGCGTTTTGATTATGGTGCGGATGCCGGGCCCGTGCCCGGCATCGATGGCGTCGTAGTTTATACCCGCGGCTGCATGCTGATGCCGGCCAGGGCCCGCGACACCGGAGCCAGCGCGGCTTCGGCGGCGCGGAACTGCGCGTACATGCGGCGGTAGGCGCGGGCCCGGTCGGGCTGGGGCTCGTAGCGCTGCGCCACGCGCACCAGCCGGTCCTGGGCGGCCGCGAAGCTGTCGTACCGGCCCAGTCCCGTCCATGCCGCCACCGCCGCGCCCAGCACGCCCGGCTGTTCGGCCTGCCCGATGACCAGGGGCCGCTCGCAGATGTCGGCCTTGACCTGGCACCACTGCGCGTTGGACGCCGCGCCGCCGCCGAAGCGGATTTCCCCCACGGGGCCGCCCAGGGCGGCCTCGGCCCGTTCCAGCACGATGCGGTTCAGGAAGGCCACGCCTTCCAGCACGGCCCAGGCCAGGTCCCCCGGACCATGGCGCCGGTTCAAGCCCAGGAAGGCCCCGCGCAGGTGCGGATCCCAGTACGGCACGCGCTCGCCCTGCAGGTAGGGCAGGAACAGCGCCGGCTGCGGATCGCGCGGCGCGTCCAGCAGCGCGTCCATGGCCTCGCCGACCCCGGCCATGCCTTCATCGCCCAGGCGGCCCAGCAAGGGCAGCAGCCAGGCGACGGTGTCCGCGCCGTTCTGGCCCGGCCCGCCGATCTGGTGATGGCCGCCGCCCCAGTCCACGGTCATCAGGCCCTGCGCCTGGACCGGCTCGGCGCCCACGGCGCCGAAGACTTCGGTGGTGCCCGAGATGTTGTAGGCATAGCCCGGCCGCAAGGCGCCCAGGCCCGCCACGGCGGCCCAGGTGTCGTTGGCGCAGGCCACCACGGGACGCCCCGCCAGGCGCGCCAGGGAGCCCGGCAGGCCGGCCTGCACCGGCCCGACGACCGCCAGCGGATCGAGCAGGGGCGGCACCCAGGCCGGATCGGCGCCCACGGCGGTGAGCAGGTCGGGCCCTTGCGCCGGGGCCGCCGCGGCGGCCGCCAGCCGGGCCATGGACACCGTGTCGCTGGCCACCCGCCCGGTCAGGCGGAAGTTCAGATAATCCTTGGGTTCCAGCACCGCGCGCACCCGCGCCGCATGCTGCGGTTCGGCGCGCAGCAGCCAGGCCACGCGGGCCCAGGGATGAAAGGCATTGATCTGGCCGCACTCGGGATGCGAGGCCGGCATGGGCGAGAGCCATGCTCCCACGTCCGCGGCCGCGCGGGTGTCGCGCCAGGTGATGGCGGGCCGGATGGCCGCGCCCTGCGCGTCGATGAACACCTGCGTGCGCGTGACGCCGCAGATCGCGATGGCCTCGACCGCGCCGAATGCGGCGCCGGCCTGCGCGGCCAGGGTGTCGGACAGGGACCGCAGGCCGCGCCACCAGGCATCGGGGTCGATCTCGTCCCAGCCGGGCCGGTCCGCGATACCGGCCGGACTGTCGATGTGGCAGGCATGGACGATCCCGCCTCCGCCGTCCACCAGCGCGGCGCGGAAACGCGTGCCGCCCAGATCCACCGCCAGCACATGGCTCATGACGGCGTCCTGCGATGGGGAGTCTGGCTGCACGCGGGCGGCATGGCCCGCAGCGGGCGGGAAGTCGGACGATGAAGCATGAGGGGCGCGTTCCGCGTAATCCGGTCAGGTCGTCGAAACCGCGTTTCGACCTATGCAGATTGTATTGCAGCCACGCCGGGCCGGCGGCCGGAATCCCGCGCGGGCTGCGGTTTTACGCTGCACCGCAGCACCGGAAACCCTATCAATTGATTATTTCTGTTCAGGTGACAGGGGCCGGAGGCCTGCGACAGAATGGGCCACGCCCGGAGGAGACAGCCGGGGCCACAAGAATCCACTGAACCGCGTGCGCGGCGCGCGCGCCCAAGGCCCATGAAAAAATCCAGGAACAAGGTCATCATCACCTGCGCGATCACCGGCTCGGTCCATACGCCGTCGATGTCGCCTCACTTGCCCGTCACGCCCGACGAGATCGCCCGGTCCGCGCTGGACGCCGCCGAGGCCGGCGCCGCCATCGTGCACTTGCATGCGCGCAAGCCGGACACCGGGCAGCCCACCCAGGACCCTGCCCTGTACGCGCAATTCCTGCCGCGCATCAAGCAGGCCTCGGACGTGGTGATCAACATCACGACGGGCGGCTCCCCGGTGCTGCCCCTGGCCGACCGCATGGCGCCGGCGCTGCGGTTCAAGCCGGAAGTGGCGTCCCTGAACATGGGGTCCATGAATTTCGGCATGTACGAGCTGCTCGAACGCTTCAAGGAATTCAAGCACGCCTGGGAGCGCCCCTATCTCGAAAACAGCAGCGACCTGATCTTCAAGAACACGTTCAAGGACATCGAGCACATCCTGACGGCTTGCGGCGACAACGGCACGCGCTTCGAGATCGAGTGCTACGACATCGGGCATCTGTACACGGCGGCGCATTTCGTGGACCGCAAGCTGCTGAAACCGCCCTTCCTGATCCAGTCGGTGTTCGGCATACGCGGCGGGATCGGCACGCATCCCGAAGACGTGGCGATGATGAAGCGAACGGCCGACCGGCTGTTCGGGGACGACTACATCTGGTCGGTGCTGGCCGCCGGGCGCAAGCAGACGCCGCTGGCGACGATGGCCGCGACCATGGGCGGGAACGTGCGCGTGGGGCTGGAGGATTCGCTGTGGGACGGGCCTGGCGAACTGGCGCGGTCGAATGCCGACCAGGTGCGCCGGATCCGGCGGATCCTGGAAGATCTGTCGCTGCGGATCGCCACGCCCGATGAAGCGCGCGAAACGCTGCAACTCAAGGGCCGCGACAACGTCGCGTTCTGACGAACGATTCCATCCAGAGGGGAGACTAGACATGAAAAAGACATTGTGCGCGGCCGCCTTGGCCGCCCTGTTCGGCATGGCCGGCGCGGCGCAGGCCGACGAGGTGATCCGCATCGGTTTCATCACCGACATGTCGGGGCTGTCCGCGGACGCGGACGGCCCGGGCGGCGCGGAGGCGATCAAGATGGCGGTGGCCGACCTGGGCGGAGCCGTGGCCGGCAAGAAGGTGGAGGTTCTGGTGGCCGACCACCAGAACCGCGCCGACATCGCCTCGTCGCGCGCCCGGGAATGGCTCGACCAGAAAGGCGTGAACATGCTGATCGCGGGCGCGAACTCCGCGGCGGCGCTGGCGATGGCGAAAGTGGCCGAAGAAAAGAAGACGCCGTTCTTCGTGGTAAGCGCCGGGGCCTCGGAACTGACGAACGCGCAGTGCACGCCCTATACCGTGCATTACGTGTACGACACGGTTTCTCTCGCCCGCGGCACGGCGCGGGCCATGATGAAGGAAGGAAACAAGGACTGGTACTTCCTGACGGTGGACCATGCGTTCGGCCACGCGCTGGAGCGCGATGCGTCGGCGGTGGTGCAGGCCGACGGCGGCAACGTGAAGGGACGGGTCCGCCATCCGCTGAACGCGGCCGATTTCTCGTCGTTCATCCTGCAGGCGCAGGCATCGGGCGCTTCGGTGCTGGGCCTGGCGAATTCGGCCAGCGACACCAGCAACGCGGTGAAGGCCGCCGCCGAGTTCGGGCTGACTCCGAAAATGAAGATCGCCGGCCTGCTGGTGCTGATTACGGACGTCCACGCGCTGGGCCTGCAGGCCGCCCAGGGCATGTACCTGACGACGGCCTGGTACTGGGACCAGGACGAACCCTCGCGGCAATGGGCGGCGCGCTTCGAAGAACGCATGAAGAAAAAGCCGTCGATGCTGCAGGCGGGGGACTATTCCGCGACGGCGACCTATCTGAAGGCGGTCGCCGCCACCAACAGCACCGATGGCGATACGATCATGAAGTGGCTGAAGGCGAATCCGGTGAACGACTTCTTCGCCAAGGACGGCAAGATCCGCGCCGACGGGCTGATGGTGCACGACATGTTCCTGATGCAGGTGAAGGCGCCGTCGGAATCCAAGGCGCCGTGGGACTATTACAAGCTGGTGGCGCGCGTGCCCGGCGACCAGGTCTATACCTCGCCCCAGGAATCGACCTGCCGCCTGATGAAGCCCTGATCCCGCAACACGAGAAGGAATTCGCATGACCATCAAGAGCCACGTCCCGGGCGATATCTCCGCGCTGCCCGTGGACCTGTCCGGCAAGCGCGTCATCGTGACCGCGGGCGCGGCCGGCATCGGCGCGGCGATCGCCGCCGCGTTCGCCGAACGCGGCGCCCGGGTGCACGTCTGCGACGTGGATGAACAGGCCCTGGCGGCCTGCCCCCATCCGCGGGCGCAGGCCGACGTGAGCCGGCGCGAGGAAGTCGACCGCTATATGCAGGAAGCGCTGGCACACCTGGGCGGCCTGGACGTGCTGGTGAACAACGCCGGCATCGCCGGCCCGACGGCCGGCATTGCCGACATCGCGCCGCAGGAACTGGACGCCACGCTGGACATCAACCTGGCCTCGCAGTTCCACACGGTGCGGCACGCGCTGCCGGCGCTGCGCGCGGCCGGCGGCGGCAGCATCATCAACATCAGCTCGGTGGCGGGCCGCATGGGCGTGCCGATGCGCACGCCCTACGCCGCGACCAAATGGGGCGTGGTGGGGCTGACGCGGTCGCTCGCGGTGGAGCTGGGCGGCTACGGCATCCGCGTCAATGCGCTGCTGCCGGGGCTGGTGGCGGGGCCGCGGATCGAACGGGTGATCGAGGCGCGGGCGAAGAACATGGGGCTGACGGTCGAAGAAGAAACCCGGCTGGAGCTGTCCGGCGTCAGCCTGCGGCAGTTCGTGCGCGCCGCGGACATCGCCAACATGGCGCTGTTCCTGGCCAGCCCGTTCGGGGCGATGGTCAGCGGGCAGGCGATCAGCATCGACGGCGACCTGCAATCCCTGCCCTGGCAGCCGCCGGCGGACTAGTCAGCCCAGCAGTTCGATGGTCTGCGCGTAGACGCCGCCGCGGCGCTCATCGGCGGTGGCGCGCAGCGCGTCCAGCAGGCGTTCGGCCAGGTCCTGGTTCTGCGCTTCCCGGCGGGCGATGAGCAGGAAGTCGTACCACTGCCGGGAGGCCAGCGGCCGCACCACCAGGTCGGGATAGGCGGCCGCGATGTCCCAGGCGGACAGCGCGTTCACCAGGCTGATGCCCTTCACGGCCCGGACAGTTCCTGGCAGCAGGGACATGTGCGCGCGCATGCCGGAGCGCAGGATCAGCGAATCCGCGATGTTTCCCTGCGCGACAACGTAGTCGGACCACAGCGGCTTGACGTAGGTTTCGGGCGGGATGTCGCCGACCGCGATCACGTCCCGGCCCGCGAGGGGATGCTCGCGGTGCGCGATGGCCATGACGTAGGCGCGCAGGAAGGGCATGAAGTTCAGGCGCGGGCTCTCGCGGCTCACGGCGCTGAGGCCGAAGTCCGCGCGCATGGTCTCGACGGCGCTGATCGCCTGCACGGACGATTCGATGTCGATGGAGAACGGCCGCGTGCCGTTCGCATCCAGATAGCGCCGCACGGCGTCGGGCGCGTAGCCCAGCGCCAGCGCCGGCGACGAGGCGATCCGCAGGCCGCGGCCGCCGAACTGTTCGATGCTGTGCAGCGCCTCGTCGATGCGGACCAGTTCGTCCAGCACGAACTTCGCTTCGCTGTAGAGGTACTGCCCGGCCTCCGTCGGCCGCAGGGTCTTGTGGGAACGATCGAACAACTGCACGCCGGTGGCGCCTTCCAGGCGCGAAATGGCGTGGCTGATCGCCGGCTGCGTCAGGTGCATGACTTGCGCGGCCTGCCGGGTGGAGCCGGTCATGACCACCGTGTAGAAAATACGCAGGTCGTGGATGTTGAAGTTGCGCTTCATGCCGCTATCTTGCCACCCGCCTGATCTCCGGCGACACCCACTTGCCGTCCAGCAGCGCAGGCTTCGGCCAGTAGTACCGCAACGCCACCATGAACGGGCCTTGCGGCGCGGGCAGCCAATTGGATTCCCTGGACTTGCCCGGCGACTCCGCCTGGATGTGGATCGTCAACCCGCCGTCCGCGTCCCGCTTCAGGGACGGCAGCATGGACGAATTGATCAGGTAACGCTTGATGGGGTTGGCCGCCAGTTGCTGATCGGGCAGCCGGTACACGGTCATGGACCAGAACGCGTTGACGGGCGGCAGGCCGCGCGGGGCGAAGCGCAGGGTGTACTTGTTCCTGCCATCCAGGGGCTGGCCGTTGCCGTCCTTTTCCAGCACGGGATACAGGGCCTCTTCGCGGCTGTTGGCGCCGATGCCGACCTGCGTGCCGGTGGCGCGCGCCAGGTAGTCGTTCTTCAGCGTGCCGCGGTCCCCGTACAGCGCGTCGGTCTTGCCGTCCAGGGCCTCGCGGTTCCTGTCGATAGCGTTCTGGCCGTCGTGCATGCCTTCCTGCAAGGCGCGGCGCAGCGCGGGGTTGATGTTCTCGATATCGAAGGGTTCGCCGGGCCGAAGGCCGATGCTGGCAAAGCGTTCCCGCAGCGACCTCTCGGATGGATGCGCGGGCGCGAATTGCAGCAGGAAGGCCAGTTGGTGGTAGAACTCCAGCGAGGTCCGTAGCTGCGCGGGCGGCTCGGCGGGTATCCAGTCCACTTCCGCCGCCGGCGCGGGCGCGCGCTGCTTGCGGAAGGCGGACAGCGTCTGGATCCGGTAGCGCGACTGGATGCGCTTGACGTTCGGGAGGTCGGCGGCGTTGAAGAGCTGGGTGCGCCCCACCATGTTGACCAGCTCGGTTTCCGATCTGAAGACCTTGGTGATGCCGGGCGGCACCTTGCCGTTCCAGCGCGGGCCGGCGACGAGGAACCTGCCGCCGCCGTTGCCGGTGCCGCGGCTGCCGATGTAGGCGAAGTTGTAGGTGTACAGATCCATCAGTTGCAGCACGAAGTAGCGGCGTTGCTCCATCGGCGGCACGGTGATGACGACGGGCTCGGCGCGCAGGTCCAGCACCGCGAACGAGTACGGGGTGTCGGAGTTGGGCGTGACGAAGGCCGTGTCTTCGGGGCCGAAGACGCGCGCAATGCTGTTGACGGTATTGAAGGGGCCCTTGTACTGCGGATTGTTCTTGTCGATATTGAAGGCGTACATGGTCTGGTAGCTGGCGACCATGGGCGTGCCGTACAGATACGCTTCGCGGGCGATGCCGCGCGCCTGTTGCGCGGTGACGCCCTCGATCCCGACCGATTGGGAACCGCTGGCGGCATCGGGCGAATTGAAGCTGCATCCCGCCAGGCCGGCGGCCAGCGCCGCAATGGCGGCCAGCCGGGCCGCGGCCGGCCAACGAGGGCCGCAAGACGTTGCAAGGGGAAAGCCGGTGCGGATCTGACGGTTGTGCATCCAATGCTCCAACACTTCAAGAGGGCGGCGTCGCGTGCTGCGTGTGAATCCCCGGGGGATTCTGTCATATTTCCCGGCGATGTAGAAGAAACGGCCCGCGCCGGCTCAAGCCGCCTGGTCCATGCCTTCCAGCCGCTGCTCGGGGATGGCCGCGATCGCGCTTTCGCTGGCGGCGGCGTCGGTGGTCAGGTGCTGGATCAGGTCCAGGGTGGTGGAGCGGCGGGTCAGCATCAGGCAGGTGACTTCCGGGCCGGCGACGCGCGTGGCGTGCCAGCAGCCGGGCCGCATGCAGACGCCCTGGCCCTGCGGCACCCGGAACGCCGCCAGGGTGGACAGGTCGGGGCTGCCGTCGGCCGCGCTGCGCGCCACGACCTGGACGATCCCGCCCGTCAGCGGCACGATGGCCTGCTGGGTCAGAAGATGCTTCTCGAGGCTGGCGATTTCCGCGGACTGGCTGCGGTAGTTGACCCACAGCAGTTCGGCGTCGCCGCCCGCGCCGGTATTGAACAGGTGTTCCTGCCAGAAGTCGGTGGCCGGGTTGGAATACAGCGGCACGCCATTGCCGTCCGGCATGGGCTTGCCCAGCATCCAGCCGTAGGCCCGGAAGGCCTCGGGCGTCAGGTCATTGATTTCCAGTTCGTTGCTCGTCATGCGGAACCTTGTGATGGCCTGGCCGCGCGGCCGCGTTTCGGGAATTCGGCCTCGTAGTCGAACTCGCCGCGCGCGATGGCCTCGAGGATGGCGGCCCGCCGTTCGGCGGCGCGCTTGAGGTTGGCGGCGGTGGGCTTGGCCCGGATGCGCTCTACGCAGTGCCGCCCGTCGTGGAAGAAGCCGATCTCGATGGAAGACTCGGACGCGGGCCTCACTCCGTCGAATCCCTGGCGCATCGCCCTCTCCTGTCATTGCCGATGACCGACATGATATCGCTTTACACTGGCCCGACGCCCCTCACCCAAGGAAGCGCATCATGGCCACCGATCTGTCGTCGCACTATGTCCTGCTGGACGCCTCGGGCGCCAGCACCACCGTGGAAGGAGGAGACGCGTTCTGGTCGCAGCCGTCCGATGAGCTGGACCGTTACGGACGCGGCTGGCTGTTGTCCGAATACACGTTCGCCTCGGACTGGCCGCAATGGGAAATGCATCCGGAAGCCGACGAGGTCGTCCGCCTGATGTCGGGCGCGGCCGAGCTGCGGCTGGAATGGCCCACCGGCATCCAGGACGTGACGCTGCGGGCCGGCGATGCCTATGTGATCCCCAAGGGCGTATGGCACACGGTCAGGGTCCGCGAACCCTGTCGCATGCTGCACGTCACCATGGGCGCGGGGACGCGGCACCGGCCGCTCTGATCTAGCCCGCCGCGCCCGCGGGCCGGACGCGGCGGATCTCGCGGTCGTCGATGGGCCAGTGCAGCGCGGCCGACAGCACGCCCAGCGCCATCGCCCCCAGCCAGATCGCGTCATAGGAACCGGTCGCCTCGAACACGATGCCGCCCAGCCACACGCCCAGGAAGGAACCGAGCTGGTGGCCGAAGAACACGAAACCGAACAGGGTCGTGATGTAGCGCACGCCGAACACCTGCGAGATCAGGCCGTTGGTCAGCGGCACCGTGCCCAGCCAGACAAAGCCCATGACGGCCGCGAAAACGTACACGGTCCACGTCGATAGCGGCAGCAGCACGAACAGCGCAATGGCCGCGGCGCGGATCAGGTAGATGCCCGCCAGCAGGTACTTGCGGCGGTGATGGCCGCCCAGGATGCCGCAGACGTAGGTGCCCATGACGTTGGCCAGCGCGATGATGGCCAGCGCGGCCACCGCGTCGGCCGCGCGCAGGCCCTTGTCCATCAGATAGGCCGGCAGGTGCGTGCCGATGAACGCCAACTGGAAGCCGCAGGCGAGGAAGCCCAGGTTCAGCAGCCAGAACCCCGGCTGGGCGAAGGCTTCGCGGATGGCCGCGGCCAGGGACAGCCCGGCATCCGGCGCGGTCGCGTCCTGCGAGCGGCTGGCGGGCTCCCTGAGCGGGAACGCCAGGGGCAGCAGCATGGCGCAGACGACCGCGAACGACAGCAGGGCCGCGATCCAGCCCCAGCCGCCGATCAGCCATTGCGCGGCCGGCACCAGGGTGAACTGGCCCAGTCCGCCCACCGCCCCCGCCACGCCCAGCGCCCAGCTACGGCGTTCCGGCGGCACCAGGCGGCTCAGCGCGCCGTAGATCACGGCAAACGCCGTGCCCGACAGGGCGACGCCGATGCACACGCCCGCCGTCCACAGGAAGGCCGCGGGCGTCGCGGCATGCGCCATGCCGGCCAGTCCCAGCGCGTAGCACGCCAGCCCGCCCGCGATGACCTTGGCGGATCCGTAGCGGTCCGCGACCATGCCGGTAAAGGGCTGGACGATGCCCCAGGTGAGATTCTGCACCGCCATCGCCATGGCGAAGGTTTCGCGGCTCCAGCCCCGGTCCATCGTGACGGGCAGCAGGAACAGGCCCTGCACGTGGCGCACGCCCAGGGCCAGGCCCATGACGACGCCGCCGGCCAGGACCAGCAACCAGAGTTGAGACGCATCGAGCGGAGACTTGCGCAGGGCGGGCATGGCGGACCTCGGCAGTGGGCTACGCCCCCGTTCAGGCGGGCACGCTGCCTATTACAGGGGCGTCGCGTCTTCGGTTCAACCGATTATTTTTCGTCGGCTGCATGCCCGGCGGGAATGCCAGCGCCGCGCGAACCGCGCGCTAACGCTTCGTTTTCTATAGTTACATTTATCGAGCCATTACTTGCTACGGGTGGTTACAGTGCTGCCTTTCCGTCCTTTTCTGACAGGCATCCGACCATGTGGCACGCTCCGCTCGGCCTTTACGCTTTCGCGGCTCCCTCCCGCTGCGCCGCGCAATGAAGGCCCCGCTCGCCCTCACACCGCTGGCGCTGGCCCTGGCGCTGGGCGGCCTGGCCGCCGTCCCGGGCGCGGCGCAAGCCCAGTCCGACTGGCTCCGCCGATGCGCCGCCAGCTTCTACGAAGATGGCTCCGGCACGGGCTGCCAGCAGCCCTACCGCGAAGGCCTGGCGGCCGTGCTGACCGGGTCGGCCGGCGACGACGAAGGAAGCTGGGGCTATATCGACAAGCAAGGCCGCATGGCGATCGCGCCGGCCTACACCGACGCCGAACCTTTCCAGAACGGCCTGGCCGCCGTGAGCCAGGGCGATCTCTGGGGCTACATCGACCGCAAAGGCCAATGGGCCATCCCGCCGCGCTACCCGCGCGCCACGGGCTTCAATGCCGAAGGCACCGCGCTGGTCGAGGAAGACGGCCGCGACGTGCTGATCGACCGCCAGGGCAAGACGCTCAAGACCTTCCCCCTGGGCACGCGCACCTGGGGCTTCCAGCCCGGGCAGAAACTGGCGTCGATGGAAATGCCCCTGCCGCCGCGGCTGTTCAACGCCGCGACCGGCAAGGCGGTCACGCTGCCCGAGGGCGTGATGAGCCTGGCCGCGCCCAGCGGCGGCTATCTGCCGGCCCAATTGCGCGACACGCGCTACGGCGGCTGGTGGGGCCTGCTGGACACGAACGGCGGCTGGGCCATTGCGCCGCACACGCTGCGGTCCCGCGAGGCGCCAATGCGCGATGGCGGCGTGCTGGCCGTGCGCCGCGACGAACGCTGGCAATTCGTGGACACCCGCGGCGAGGCGCTCTCCCCCGAGCGCTACGAGCAACTGCGGCTCATCGCTCCCGGCCTGTGGTTCGCCAAGCCCGACCGCAGCGGCAAGGCGCTCCTGCTGGACGGACAACGCAAGGTCCTGCATCGCTTCGCCTCCGACTACGCGGGCATGCGAGAGCGGGACGGCTGGCGCTTCCTGATCGACGACAACGCCGTGCTGCTGATCGATCCCGCCGGAAAATTCATGCAGCTCGCGCTCGGCCAGGGCAGCGTGGACGTGCGCGACGGACAGGCCTGGGTTTCGGGCGTCCCGCCCGCCAACGCCGTGGAAGCGGAAGCCGGCGCGGAAACGGACGACGGCGCGGCGCAGGCCGCCGTGCCGGTCGAGGCAGACGCGGCCCTTGCGGAGGAGGCCGCGGCCGACTCTGGCGCGCAGGCCGCGGCCGACGTGGCCATGCCGCCGCCCGGCATGCCGTCTCCTCCCATGGTCGAGGCCGTCAGCGCGCCCGCGGCAGCCGCAGCCGCGGCGGAGGAGGCCGCAACCTCCGCGGCCGCCGGCGCGGAAATCAGCGACGGCGGGCTGGCGCAGGTATACGCCCGCGACGGCAGTCCCCTGCTGGACGCGGCCACCATCGCGCAGCTTCGGGCCTATCGCGTCACCCCCTTCGAGCAGCGCGACCGCGCGCGCGGCGGCAAGCCCCCGGCCAGGCTGCCCCTGGCGCTCCTGCGCCCGCACGACTACTCGCAGGCGACGGGCATCCTGACGCCGTCGGGCAGGATCGTGACGAACGCGGACTGGGACGACATCTCCGCCTACGACGCCAGCCTGCCCTTGCCGGTCCGGACCCGCGACGGCAAGGCCGGCGCCATCGACGCCGACGGCAATTGGGCCATCCCGCCGCGTTTCACGGAGATCCGCCCGTTCCGCGGAGCCTACGCCTGGGCGCGCATGCCGGGAACGACGCGGCGCGACAGCGTGCTGATCGATGCGCGCGGCAAGCCCGCGGCTGTCCCCGCCGCGGTCCTGGACGGCGCCATGGAATTCGACGGCGACCTCATCCTCTATCGCGAACCGGACGAAAACCGGGAGCAGCGCTGGGGCGTCTGGAGCGTGCGCGACGGCACGCCCGTGCTCAAGCCGGCCTATGAAAGCATCGAGAAGTTCGAGGACGACTGGGCCAAGGTCGAGGACCAGGGGCGCTGGGGCGTGATCGACCGCAAGGGCAAGTGGGCGCTGCCCGCCGCCTACGAAAGCGCCTACGACCTGGAATACCTGGGCGACGGCCTCATGCTGATCCCCGGGGCCGAGTCCAGATCGCGCCGCGGCGGCCACTCCGACCGCGCCTACCGGCTGGTCGACCTGCGCACCGGCAAGGCCAGCGAACGCCTGGCCGAAAAGCCGACGAAGCAGAAGGACGGGCGCTACATCGGCGAACTCGCGGATGCGGGCACCATGCTGTTCGACACGCGCGGCGGCGCCTTCCGCCTTTCAGACAGCAGGCCGAAGCGCAAGGAGCAGTACGAGGACTGGATCTACATCGAAAGCGAAGACCGCGAAGGCGCCATCGACGCCAGGGGCGACATGAAAATCCCCGCCCTCTACGGCGAATTCAATCCCTTCTTCGTGCAGCCCGAAGGCCTGGCGCGCGCCTATGACGGATCGAACTACCGCCTGATCGACCAGAACGGCAGGACCGTGCTGGCGAAGCGGGGCGACGGCATGCCGCTGGCGACCATGAAGCGCCTCGTCTTCCATGACGACGCAACGTCCAGCAGCGTCATGACGGACCTGCAAGGCGTCGAGATCACCCGTATCCCGGGCACGTACAGCGTGCGGGACCGCAGCGCCAGCGAAGGCGTGGCGGTCTATCGCGGCGACGGCGGCAACGGCAGGCAAGGCTTCGTCGATGCCAGCGGCAAGCGCATCGTGGGACCGCACTTCGACTCGCTGGGCCCGTTGAAGGACGGGCTGGCCGTGGCGCAGCGCCTGCAGCGCACCGGCAAGTTCTACGGCTACATCGACCTGACCGGACGCTATGCAATCCCGCCCCGCTACACCTGGGCCGCGGACTTCCAGGAAGGCCGCGCGCTGGTGCGGCAGGACGGATTCACCCAATTCATCGATACGAAGGGAGCCCCCATCGCGACGTTCGTCATGGTGTGCGACACGGTGACGATATTGGACGACGTCGGCAGGATCACCTGGCCGCAAAAGAAAATGAGCTGCCCCACGGCCGACAAGTTCGAACTCGCCCCCGGCAACGCCAAAGCGGAACAACCATGAAGCCCAGCGCACTACGCATCACCCGCCTTGCCTGCGCCCTGGCGGCGCTGGGCGCGTCCCTGTCCGCCCAGGCGCAATACGGCCATTCCTCCTGCCTGGACGATCTGCCCTACGGCGGCTTTTCCCACGCCGACGCCGGCACGGGCAGCCCCTACGCCAACGGCTGCATCCGCGCGCTGTCGGACGGGCGCGCGGCGGTGCTGCTGCCATCCGCGCTGGAAAGCGCGGGCCGGGCGCCGGGCGACGGAACGCTGCGCCGCCATGCCTGGGGTTTCCTGGACCAGAACGGCAGGCTGGCGATTCCGCCGATCTTCGAAGCGGCGGGCGACTTCCGCCACGGCCTCGCCCCCGTCAAATGGCAGGGCAAGTGGGGCTTCATCGACACCCGCGGCCGGATGGCGGTGCGGCCGCAGTTCGACGCCGTGCAAGGCTATGCCGAGATCGGCCTGGCCGTGGCCACTCAGGACGGCCGGCAACGGCTCATCGACCGGCGGGGCAATGCCGTCGGCGAACCATTCGACCCGGGCGTGATCGGCCTGCACCTGCAGGACGGGGTGCCGGCCCTCGCGACGGTGGAATACAAGATGGAGTACCGCTCCAGCACCGGCGAGCGCCGCTTCGGCGACACCGGCATCCGGTTGGCCAAGCTCTACGGAAAGGACCTGTACGTCGCGGTCACCGACCAGGACAAGTATGGGCTGCTGGACAAGGATTGGAACTGGGTGCTGGACCCCGTCTACCAGGACATCTCGGCGCCCGGCGAAGACGGCGCGCTGGCCACGGCCTACGGCCCGCGCGGCGCGGTACTGCTGGACGCGCAAGGCAAGCCGATCGGCGAGGACGGCGGCTACCAGGACCTGTCTCCCCTGGGCAAGGCTTTCTGGAGCGCGGAGCTGGCCCGCGGCAGCTATGCCATCCTGGACGCCGCGGGCGCGCCCGTGGCCAAGCTGAACGCGGACGAGGCCTACGGTTCCAGGCGCTACGGCGACACCCTCCTCTATCCTTCCGGCGGCAGGCTCATGGCGCTGGCGCCGGGCCTCGCCGAGCCGCTGGCGCTGGGCGCGGGCCTGTCCGCCGCGGCCGACGACCAGGGCTACGTGCTGTTCACGAATGCGGAGAGCATCCCCGCCGGCCTGCTGACGCCCAAGGGCGTCTGGCTGCACGGAGCCGCCGCGCCCGCCTGGCTGGCCGAGATCGGGCGGATGGAGGTGCGCCAGGGCAAGCTGTGGCTCTTCAAGGACGGCGGGCTGCTGAACGTGCTGGACGGCGACGGCCGCGCGCTGCTGCAACCCGAGGCGGTGCAGGCCGCGCAGGAAATGGCGCTCAAGCAACTGCCGCTGGACGTTCCCGGCGGCGCGCTCGGCGTGCTCTCGCAAGGCCATTGCCATTGCGGCAGCGACACGGGCGCGGGCCTGGTGCTGGCCGACGGCAGCATCGCGGCCGATCCGTCCTGGAGCGCGGTGATCGCGCTGGACGGCGCCAGCGACTACGACGACTACGGTAGACCGGCACGCAGCGAACTGAAGGCGGAGCAGTTGCGCTACGCCGCCGAAACGGCCGACGGCATGCGGCTGCTGGATGCCTCCGGCAAGCCCATGGACCTGCCCGCGCAGCAGCACATCGGCGCATTCCGCCACGGCTATGCGCTGGCCTACGCCGACGGCGAGAGCCGCATGATCGACCGCGACGGCAAGACCTACGCGCTGCCCGATTATTTCGAGACGGACATCGTCGCGCCCGGCGTGGTCCGCTTCCTGGAAACGGCGGCCGAGGACGCCCCCTGGGGCCTGTACGACTTCCTGGCCGGCAAGGAAATCTCGCCGCCCCGCTACCGCGACATCGGCGAATTCCAGGATGGGCAGGCCGTGGCCTCGCTGGGGCCGGACCGGGCGGGCGTCATCGACTTGCAGGGCCGCTGGATCGTGCCGGCCAGCCACCACGGCGCCGAACGCGTCAACGCGCAGGTGTGGAGGGTGCAGCAGGCCGGACCGCAACCGGACGAGTACACGCGCCCCGCCGCCCTGTTCAATGCCCAGGGCCGCGCGCTGACCGCGTTCCTGCCGGGGCTGCGGGCCGGCATGGACGACGGCGCCATCGTGGCCGGCGACGGCAAGCGCCGCTGGATCGTCTCGCCCGATGGCGCCGACGCGCTGGACATGGAAGACGCCACCTATGCCCGGCTGGGCGACTGGATGGAAATCCGCCGCGCCCCGCGCAGCGGCTATCTGGACGCGCGGGGCCAGTGGCAGATCGCCCCCGGCGCGGCCGTCGCCGGCACGTTCCGCGGCTCGCCCGCCCGCGCCCTGCTGACCGACGATGACGGCGCCCGCCTGATCGACGCGCAAGGCAAGACCGTCGCCGCGCTGCCCGCCGGGGAATGGAGCTGGCCTCGGGACTCCGCCACGCTGCTGCGACGCTACAGCGCGGCCGGCAAGCAGAAAACGGACTACGCCGGTCTCGACGGCAAGGTCCGCTTCACGGTCGACGGCCATGCGTCCGGCTACTCGGAAGGGTTCGCCGTAACCCAGTTGTCGAGCAGCGCCATGCGCGCGATCGACGCCAAGGGCGCGCTGACCGGCCCCGCGTTCGACGCGCTGGGGCCGCTGCGCGAGGGCCTGGCGCCCGTCTATACGGACCGCGCCTACGGCTACGCGGACGCCCATGGCCGGCTGGCCATCCTGCCCGCGTACGACACCGTCTCGCCGTTCCGGGACCGGCGCGCCGTCGTGTCCACGATGGACATGTCGATGATCATCGACCCCGCCGGCCGGCAGGTGGCTCGCGTCGCGATGGAATGCGGCGTGCGCGCGCTGTACGGCTCCCACAACCAGCGGCTGTGGCCGTTGACCCTGCCGCGGCGCTGCCGCAGGTAGCGCCCGCCCGGCGCTGGACGCCTATTGCGTGTCCAGCGCCAGGTAGCGGCGGGTCTGCACGATTTCCTCGCGTTCCTTGAAGCTGGTCAGCCGGTCGGCCAGGGCGCTGCTGTCCCCGGTCTGGCGGATGGCCGCCAGCGTGGCCTGCATGGCATGGATGGCGGCGCGCTGCAGGTCCGACGGAATGATGACCAGGCGGTAGCCCATCGCCGCGAGGTCGGGCAGCGGCACCAGCGGCGTCTTGCCGCCGTAGAACATGTTGATGAGCTTCAGGCCGGGCAGGCGCTCGGCGATGGCGCGGATCTGCTCCGGCGTCTCGGGCGCTTCCACGAACAGCATGTCCGCCCCCGCCTTCAGGTAGCGCTCCGCGCGGGCCAGCGCGGCGTCGAAGCCTTCGACGGCGATGGCGTCGGTGCGGGCGATCACGAGCGCATCGGGGTCGCTCAAGGTCTGGCGCGCGATGTGCACCTTGCGGCACATTTCGTCGGCGTCGATCAGGCTTTTGTCGTCGAGGTGGCCGCAGCGCTTGGGGAAGGACTGGTCCTCGATGTGGAAGGCGGCCACGCCGGCCCGCTCCATGATGCGCACGGTGCGCTCCACGTTGGCCGACCCGCCGAAGCCCGTATCGGCGTCCGCCACCACCGGCAGGCCGCTGGCGTCCACGATCTTCTCCACCCGGTCCATCACCTCGGTGAAGCTGAGCAGGCCGATGTCGGGATAGCCGGCGGCGCGCGCGATGGCGCCGCCGCTGGCGTAAACGGCTGGAAAGCCGGCCGCGGCCACCAGCCGGGCCGACATGCCGTCGTAGGCGCCGGGCGCCACGACGATGTCCTCGGCCAGGCGCTGGCGCAACAGGGTGCTGGATTTGGGAGAGGCGGTCATGGAGATTCCTTTGCGGACGTGGGTCGATGCATTCATGATCGGCCTGCCGGACTAGAATGTCCAATATATGGAAAATTTATAATCAGTACTTTTTAAGTATCTATATGGAACTCCGCCATCTGCGCTACTTCGTCGCCACCGCCGAGGCCCAGCACTTCACGCGCGCGGCGGAACAACTGGGCATGGCGCAGCCGCCGCTGTCCCAGCAGATCCGCCAACTGGAGCAGGAGGTCGGCACGCCGCTGTTCGACCGCACCGGCCGCGGCGTCGTCCTGAACGACGCGGGCCGCGCCTTCCTCGCCTGCGCTCAGGACATTCTTCAGCGGGCGCAGGCTGCCGTCCTGGCCGCGCAGCGCGCGGCGCGCGGCGAGGTCGGCGAACTGACCCTGGGATTCACGGAATCCGCGTCGTTCAACGGCGTGGTGACCGAACTGATCCGGCAGTACCGGCAACGGTATCCGGACGTGGAAATGACGCTGTCGCAAGGCGACAGCGAAACGCTGGTGGCGCAGTTGCGCAGCGGCACGATCGACGCCGCCTTCGTGCGCCCGCCCTTCGCCTTGGACGGCGGACTGGCGTTCACCCAGTTGGCGCAGGAACCGCTGGTGGTGGCGCTGCCGCTGGGCCACCCGCTGGCGCGGCGCAAGCGGCTGGCGCCCGCCGACCTGGAGCGGGAACGCTTCATCCTGTATTCGCGCAAGTCCGGCTATGGGCTCAGCGCCGACATCATGGCGGCCTGCCGGCAGCATGGCCTGAATCCGCTGATCGGGCAGCGCGCGCCGCAGTTGTCGTCGGCCGTGAACCTGGTGGCCGCGGGCATGGGCGTGGCGATCGTGCCCGCATCCTTGCGCCACCTGCGTCCCGACGGCGTGGTGTACCGCCCTTTCGCGCTGGACTGGCCGCGGGCCGTGCTGGGGCTGGCGGTGCTGCGGGAAGGAATAGGGGAACGGGTGAGGAATCTGGTGGAGTTGGCCGGGTAGCTGTGCATGGGGGTGGCAGACACTTGGCATGGCGACCCGTCTCAGGTGTCTGACATCCGTACGAGACAGCCACACGCATGCGGCCAGCTCCTCCCGGGTGTCTGACACCCGCGTGGCGTTGGCCCAGATTGGCGAGCGTTTCGTAGGGGTGTCAGACACTTGGCATGGCGCCCCCGTCTCAGGTGTCTGACACCCGTACGAGACAGCCACACGCATGCAGCCAGCTCCTCCCGGGTGTCTGACACCCGTGTAGCGTTGGCTCGGATTGACAGGCGTTTCGTAGGGGTGTCAGACACCTGCCATGGCGACCCGTCTCAGGTGTCAGACACCTGGCATGGCGACCGTCTCAGGTGCCAGACACCGGGCAGGAGCACTCACCCCTCGTGCGATTCGTGCACGGCCGCCGCTCCCCGCTTCCAGTAGCTGGCGGCGCGGATGCGGCTCTTGTCGATGCCGTGCCGCCCCACCATGATCTCCCGCAGGGCCTTGGCCACGGCGGACTCCGCCGCGACCCAGACATAGCCCTCGCCCGGCGGCAGGCGCAGTTCGCGCGCCGCGTCCAGCAGCAGGATGCTGTGGCCGGGCGCGGTGCCGTTGCGGTGCAGCCAGCGGACGGACGCCTGGGCGCGGGTGGCCAGCGGGATCTCGTTCGATTCGGCCGGCACTTCTATCAGCACCAGCGCCTGCGCGGCGGCGGGCAGTTCTTCCAGGCGGCGGGCGATGGCCGGCAAGGCGGTTTCGTCGCCGATCAGCACGTGCCAGTCGAAGCCCGTGGGCACCACGAAAGAACCGCGCGGCCCGCCGATGCCCAGTTGCTGGCCGGGCGCGGCCTGCTCGGCCCAGGTCGAGGCGGGGCCGTCGCCATGCAGCACGAAATCGATGACGAGTTCCTTGCGCGCCGTGTCGTAGCGGCGCGGCGTGTAGTCGCGGGCGGCGGGCTTGGGCGCGCCCTCGGGAAACTTGACGCCGTCGGGGCCGGCCGTCGGCAGGGCGGGCGGCCGCGAGGGATCTTCGGGGAAGAACAGCTTCACGTGGTCGTCGAACGAGGCGGACACGAAGTCGTGCAGGTCGTCGCCGGTGAAGGTGACGCGGGCCAGCAGGCCGGCGATGCGTTCAACGCTGGCCACGGTCAGCGCGCGCATCTTCAGATCGTGGCGGACGCGTTCGACATTAAGGTCGGTACGGGTCATGAATACTCCAGGAATGAGGTCGGAAATCAGGAACAGACGCCCGTGATTTCATCGGTGGCGCGCGCCAGGATGGCCGCGATGCGCCGTTGTTCTTTGGGATTGGCTTCGGTGCGCTCCAGCAGCGCGCGCTTGAGCGCCTGGCGGGCCGCGACGAACTCCGGCAGCCAGCCGGTCGCGGTGTCCTCGCCTTCGGGGCCGGTGCTGCGCGGCTGGCCGCTCCAGGCCTGGCGCATCCAGTCCATCTTGCGCGCGACGTGCTTGAACTTGTTGAACATCATGGTCAGGCGTTCGCGGTTGCCGTCCAGGTGCGCGCGGCCCGGCTCCGCCAGGTGGTAGCGCTTTTTCGCGCCGGCCTGCTCGACCGTGGCGTAGCCCAGTTCCTCCAGGTAGGTCAGCGCGGGATAGACCATGCCCGGGCTGGGTGTGTAGAAGCCGTTGCTGAGCGCGCCGAGCGCCTTGATGAGTTCATAGCCGTGGCTGGGGTTCTTCTCAAGCAGCCCCAGCAGCATGAGCTGCAGATCGTCGGCGCTGACTTTGCGGCTGCGCGTCCAGCCGCGCCCGTCGCCGCCGAAACCGTCGGGGTCTCCGCGGCCGTCGGGCGAGCCCGCGAACCAGTCGCCGCCGGCGCTGGCGTGGCGCTGGTGATGGGCATGGCGGCCGTCGCGCTCGTGCGGGTGGGCATGGCCATGGGCCTTGTGCTGCGCGCGGCGCGGGCCGCGCGCGAACGCGGTCAGGAATTGGGGATGGCGCATGGGAATATTCCTCGATATGTATCTTACGATATATATCTTACGATACATCACCCCCCGGCAGTCAAGCGCGGCGTTCGACGACTCCCGCCGCGATGCCGGTCACGATCAGCGCCATGCCCGCCAGCAGCGAGGCGCTGACCGGCTCATGCAGGACCACGGCGGAACACAGCAAGCCGAACACGGGCACGCCCAGCAGGCCGATGGACGTGACGCCCGCGGGCAAGGCCCGGTTGACGGTGACGGCCGCCCAGTACGCCACCGCGATGCCGAACAGGCCGGCGTAGCCCAGCAGCCAGCCCAGGTCCGCGCTCCACGCGACCGCCGGCGCGCCTTCGGCCGCGAACGCCACGGCCGACAGCGCCGCCGACGCCAGCAAGGCTTGCCAGAACGCGAGTTCGAACGGCGGCGTGGCCCAGCGGTGGGCGCGCACGTAGACGATGTTGGCCGCCCAGCACAGGGCCGCCAGCAGGATCAGGCCATTGCCGGCAAGCGCCTCGCGGTTGTGCCAGTCGAAGGCGAGCGGGTTGAAGATGACGATCAGCCCCAGCATGCCCAGCGCCAGCCCGGCCTGGCGTGCGCGCCCGATGGATTCGCCCAGGAACAGCCAGGCGGCCGGAATCACCCAGAGCGGCGTGGTGTACGCCAGCACGACCGAGCGGCCCGCGGGCACGTATTGCAGCCCCAGGCTGACCAGGGCCGCGAAGGCGCCCATGTGCAACAGGCCCACACTGAGGATGACGGGGATGTCGGCCTTTACGGGCCATGCCACCCGCCGCAAGACCAGGCCGAGCGCCAGCAGCGCCGCGGTGCCCGCGATACTGCGCGCGGCGGCGGCCCAGATGGGCGTCATGTATTGCAGCAGGAGCTTGTTGACGACCCAGGTGAAGCCCCAGGCCAGCACCACCACGCCCAGGAGCAGGAGCGCGTTGCGGCGGGAAAGCGCGGCGTTGGACATGGCGGGCGGCGGCATCCGCGGAAAGGGTCGAAAAGGAAGACCGACTATAGGAGCCGCCCCCGGCCAGCCCGTAGACCCACGGCGCGCCTATTCTCTGGAGCCACGCGCGCGAAGCGCATCGGCGCCGGGGGTCTCCAGCCAGCGCGCGAAGTCCGCCGCCCGGGGTTCGCCGGGCGCGGGCGCGTAGACCACCAGGCGCAGGTGCCGGCTCTCATCGACCGAGAGGGTCGCGTGCTCGAACGCCAGTTCGCCCAGGGGCCCGATCCGCAGACTGCGCAGGC
Source organism: Achromobacter veterisilvae (assembly GCF_037619525.1). Classification (NCBI taxonomy): domain Bacteria; kingdom Pseudomonadati; phylum Pseudomonadota; class Betaproteobacteria; order Burkholderiales; family Alcaligenaceae; genus Achromobacter; species Achromobacter veterisilvae. The sequence continues at coordinate 314,708 of NZ_CP148753.1, forward strand.
CGATGCACGCCCCGTGCACGTCATGTTCGCGCCACCAGGCCTTGAAGTCCGGCGACACGCGTTCCAGCTCGTCCACCAGTTCCGCGACGTCGGGCTCGCCGGCCGCGCTGGCGAAGTCGCGCCGGAAAGTGGACAGCATCGCGGGCGCCTGCGACGGCCAGTCCACGAACAACTGCCGCATCGCCGGATCCGCGAACAGCATCCACAGCAGGTTGCGGCGGCCCGGCGCCTGCGCCGAAAAATCGAACACGCGGTCCGCGGCCGCGTTCCACGCCACCACGTCCCAGCGCAGGTTCAGGATGTAGGCGGGCCGGGCGGGCAGGTCGTCCATCAGGCGGCGCACCTGCGCCGGCACCGTGCACCAGGTGCGCCCCGGTTCGGACGGAGGACGCTGGTGCGCCAGCAGGTACAGGTGTCGGCGTTCGGCCGCGTCCAGCTTCAGCACGCGCGCGAGGTTTTCGAGAAAACCGGCCGACACGCCGATGTTGCGGCCCTGTTCGAACCACGTGTACCAGGCCAGGCCCACCCCGGCCAGCGCGGCCACCTCTTCGCGGCGCAGGCCGGGCGTGCGCCGGCGGCCGCCGGCGGGCAGCCCGAGTTCGGCGGGACTGATCCGCGCGCGGCGCAGCCGCAGGAATTCGGACAGGTCGGCGCGGGTGCGCTCCAGGCGCCGGGGCATCGCGGTTTCGGTCATGGCCGTATTGCAATCAGTAATAGCATAAACAGCTAAATTGTATAAGGCAGAAAGCCTCACCAGAATAGCGCCCATCTTCACCCAATAGCGCTGTCCATGACTTCCACCACGCTTTGCCGCCCCGGCGCCCGCGCGCCCGTTCCCGCCGCCATGGGCCGCCTGGGCCTGGCCGTCCTGCTGTCGGGCGGCTTCATCACGATCTTCGACCTGTTCGTGGTCAACGTCGCCATCCCCAGCATGCAGGCCACCCTGTCCGCCAGCTTCGCGCAGATCGGTTTCATCATCGCCGCCTACGAACTGGCCTACGGCGTGCTGCTGATCGCGGGCAGCCGCCTGGGGGACCGCCACGGCAGGCGGCGCATGTTCATGCTGGGCATGGCGGGCTTCGCGTTCGCCTCGGCGCTGTGCGGGCTGGCGCCCACCGCCGGCACGCTGATCGCCGCGCGCATCCTGCAAGGCGTGGCGGCAGCCATGCTCTTTCCGCAGGTGTATGCGCTGATCCGCGTCAGCTACGAGGGGCACGCGCGGCGGCGCGCCTTCGGGCTGCTGGGGATGACGCTGGGCCTGGCCGCCATCGCCGGACAGGTGCTGGGCGGCTGGATCGTGCACGCCGACCTGTTCGGCCTCGCGTGGCGCGGCATCTTCCTGATCAACGTGCCCCTGGGCCTGCTGGCCTGGCGGCTGGCCCGCCACATCCCCGAATCCCGCGAACCTTCCGGCGCGGACATGGACTGGCCCGGCGCGGCGCTGGTGGGCGCGGGCCTGGCCTTGCTGCTGCTGGCCCTGATCGAAGGTCCGCAGCGGCACTGGCCCGCCTGGACGGTGGCCTGCGGCGCCGCGTCCGCCGCCGCGCTGGCGCTGTTCGCGCGCATGCAGCGCCGCATCGGCGCCCGGGGCGGCGCGCCGCTGGTCGACATGGCCTTGCTGGCCCAGCCACGGTTCGCGGCGGGCTGCCTGCTGGTGATGCTGGTGTTCTCGACCGCCAGCGCGCTGTTCCTCTGTTACGCCCTGCTGGTGCAGACGGGCTTCGGGCTGGACGCCCTGGCGGCCGGCCTGATCTTCGCGCCGGCCAGCGCGGGCTTCGTGGCCGGGTCGATGGCGGCGCCCCGGCTGGCCGCGCGCTTCGGCACGCCGGCCATCGCGCTGGCGGCCCTGCTGTACGGCGGGGCGACGGCGGCGCTGATGCTGCGCGTGGGCGCGGCCGGCGCCAGCCTGGATCCGTGGTCGCTGGTGCCCGTCCTGGTGTGGCTGGGCGCGGCGCAAGGCGCGGTCAACACGCCCCTGGTGAACCTGGCGCTGGGATTCGTCGGCGACCGCCAGGCCGGCATGGCGGCAGGCATCGTATCGACCTTGCAGCAGATCGGCGCGGCGCTGGGCGTATCCGCGGCGGGCATGCTGTTCGGCGGCACGCTGCGGGCCTGCGGCGGCGCCGGCGCGGCCGAGTGCCACGCGCGGGCGTTCGCCAGCGCCTTGCAGTTCAACGTGGCGGCGATCGCGGCGGCCGCGGCCCTGCTGTGGTGGCTGGGCCGCCGGCCCTAGCCCGCGGACAGTTCGCGCGCGCGCTGTTCGGCTTTGTGCACGGCCTGCGCGATCGCCTGGGCCACGCCCGCCGCCCGCATGTGCGACAGCGCGGCATGGGTGGTGCCGCCCTTGGAAGTGACCCGGTCCCGCAATTCGGTCAGCGCGGTGTCTTCGCTGGCCGCCAGCGCGGCCGCGCCGCGGAACGCGGACACCGCCAGCCGGCGCGCGTCGGCGGGCGCGAAGCCCAGTTCGGCGGCGCCCTGTTCCAGCGCCGCCATGAAATGGAACACGTAGCCCGGCCCGCTGCCGGTCACCGCGGTAACGGCGTCGATCATGGCTTCGCTGCCGGTCCAGATCCGCTCGCCCACGGCGGCGAACAGCGAGTCCACCCGCGCTCGTTCCGCCGGACCGCAAGCCGCCGTGGCGTACAGGCCGGTCATGCCCAGGCCCACCTTGGCCGGCGTGTTCGGCATGGCGCGCACGATGCGCGCGTGGCCGCCCAGCCAATCCGTCAGCGACGCGAGTTCCACCCCCGCCGCGATGCTGACCACGGTGACGCCCGCCGGCAGGTGCAGCCGGACCTGCCCGCAAGCCTCGCGCAGGACCTGCGGCTTGGTGGCCAGCACGCACAGCGCGGCACCGCCCAGTTCGGCGCCTGCGGTTGCGCGGCAGTCCAGCCCGCGCGCGGCCAGGGCGTCGCGGGTGGGCGCATAGGGTTCGATCACCAGGAAGTCGGCCAACGCCCGGCCCTGGCCGAGCAGGCCGTCGATGAGGGCGCAGGCCATGTTGCCGCCGCCGATGAAAACGATTTTTTCGCGCATAGTGTTCCTGTGAGGAGTGCAGTAGGGATCAGCGCCGCCGCACCACGGCCGCGTCCAGCGCGGCGACGCGGTTGCGGCCCAGCAGCCTGAGTGTGTTTTCGAGTTCGGTGCGCAGGATGGCCAGCACCTCGTGCGCGCCGGCCGGGCCTCGGCCCGCCAGCCCGTACAAGGGCGCGCGGCCCAACAGCACGGCGCGCGCGCCCAGCGCCGCCGCCTTCGCGATATCGCTGCCGCGGCGCACTCCGCCGTCCACCAGGATCTCCAGCGACCGCCCCAGTTCCGCCGCCACCTCCGGCAGGATTTCCAGCGGGCAAGGCGCGCTTTCGAGCTGGCGGCCGCCGTGGTTGGACAGGACGATGCCGTCGACGCCGTGCGCATGCGCGCGGCGCGCGTCGGCCAGCCCCTGGATGCCCTTGATGACGATGCGCCCCCGCCAGGCGCGGCGCAGCCATGCCACGTCGCTCCAGGTCAGGGCCAGGTCCATCTGGCGGCTCAGCGCCGAAGCCTGTTCTGTGATGTTTTCGCGCGCGTTGGAACTGACCGCCAGGTTCTTCAGTTGCGGCCCGCCATGGCGCAGCATGCGCCAGCACCAGCCCGGATGCGCGGCCAGATCCAGCAGCAGGCGGGGCGAGGGCCGCAAGGGCAGCTTGAAGCCGTTGCGCTTGTCGTGGTCGCGGTTGCCGTGCACCGGCACGTCCACGGTCAGGAAAAGCACCGTGTAGCCGTTCTGCCAGGCACGGTCCATCAAGTGTTCCGCGATGCGGCGGTCGCGCTGCACGTAAAGCTGCAGCCAGAGTTCGCCGGGAGTGGCCGCGCGCACGTCTTCCAGCAGGGACGTGGACGCGGTCGACAGCACGAACGGCAAGCCGGCCTTGTGCGCCGCGCGCGCCAGGTGGATGTCCGCCTCGGGCCAGAACAGGCCGTTCAGGCCGGTAGGCCCCACGACCGCGGGCATGGCCGCCGTGGCGCCCAAGAGCGGCACCTCCAGCCTGCACTCCGACACGTCCACCAGCACCTCGGGGCGGAATTCCAATTCCGCGTACGCCGAGGCATTGCGCGCCATGGCAATGCCGTCCTCGGCGCCGCCCTCGAGGTAATCGAACGCCAGCCGGGGCAGGCGCCGTTGCGCGCGCCGCCGGTAATCCATCACGCTGGGCAGCATGTCCCTTCCTTGTTTCCCATGGCTTGTCGGTGCCTTATAAAAATTGTATATAGATCAATATGATTGTATTTCGATTATTTTAAAAACCGCAATACAGATACGCTCCAGGGCCTGCGCATCCACTGCCGGAGCGGGCGGGATACGGGAAGCGCCCTCCGCATAGGCCTAGGACATACCCTAAATTCAATCTCATTGAGATTACTTAAATCGAAAAGCAATTTAAGTAATCGTATGCTGTGCCCAAAGCGCTTGGGGCTCTAGCGATCCCAGGCTCAATCGGGGACCACAGACATGACCAACGGCATCACCCTGCTAGACGCGCTGGCCCAGACCCTGGGCGCGGACGCCATCCTCCATTCCGAGGCCGACCTGGCCGGCTACATCGAAGATTGGCGGGGCCGGTACAAGGGGCCGGCGTTGTGCGTCGCGCTGCCGGGCGACACGCGGCAGGTGTCGGAAATCGTGCGCCTGTGCCGTGAACATGGCACACCCGTGCTGCCCCAGGGCGGCAACACCAGCCTGTGCGGCGGCGCGGTGCCGGCGGCCGAGGGCCGGCCACCCGTCATCGTAAACCTGTCCCGCATGCGCCGAATCCGCCGCGTGGACGCCGCCAACAATTCCATGGAAGTCGAGGCGGGCTGCGTCCTGGCCGCGGTGCAGGCGGCGGCCGCCGCCGAAGGCCGGCTGTACCCGGTCAGCCTGGGCGCGGAGGGTTCATGCCAGATCGGCGGCACCATCGCCACCAATGCCGGCGGCACCGGCGTGCTGCGCTACGGCAACACGCGCGACAACGTCCTGGGCCTGGAAGTGGTGCTGCCCGACGGCGCCATCTGGAACGGCCTGACCGCGCTGCGCAAGAACAACACGGGCTATGACCTCAAGCATCTGTTCATCGGGGCCGAAGGCACGATGGGCATCGTCACGGCCGCCGTGCTCAAGCTGCATCCCCTGCCCACCGCGCACGCCGTGGCCTGGCTGGCGCCCGAGAGCCCGCAGGCCGCGCTGGACATCCTGGGCCTGTTCCAGCGCGCCTGCGGTTCGCGCCTGTCGGCCTTCGAAATGATCGACAGCAACCAGTTGGACGTGGTGATGGCGCACGTGCCGGGCCGCAAGAACCCGCTGGCGGACGCCCATCCCTGGCACGTGCTGGTGGAACTGTCCGACACCGGCGACGACGCCGCGCTTCAGGACCTGCTGCAACGGATCCTGGAACAGGCATCCGAACGGGGCCTGCTGCGCGACGCCGTCGTCGCGAACAGCGGCGCGCAGCGCGCAGCGCTCTGGGAAGTGCGCCACAGCGTGTCCGAAGGCAACAAGAAGGCCGGCGTCGGCCTCACCACCGACACGGCGGTGCCCGTGTCCGCCGTGCCGCGCTTCATCGACGAAGCCACTCAGGCCGTGCGCCGGCTGGTGCCCGGCCTGCCCGTGCTGATCGTGGCGCACCTGGGCGACGGCAACGTGCATTTCATTCCGTTCTTCACCTTCGATGCCTGGAACGCCCTGCCCGGCCGCGACGCCATGGCCGCTTCCCTCCGGCGCGCCGTCAATGACGTGGCCGACGCGCTGGGCGGCACGTTCAGCGCGGAACACGGCGTGGGCCGCAGCTCGCTCGCCGAAATGGCGCACTACAAATCGCCGGTCGAACTGGCGATGATGCGCGCCGTGAAACAGGCCTTCGACCCCGACCATCTTTTCAACCCCGGCCGCTTGCTGCCTTGAGCCGTCGTCCTCGAACCGTAGGAGCCCTCCATGAAACCGACCTCCCATAACGCCTCGCGCCGCAACGCGCTCAAGACCGTGGCCGCCGGCGCGGCCGCGCTGGCCATGCCCATGATCTGGACGCCGTCGCGCGCGGCCTCCAAGCGCATCGTCGTGCGCGACGACGGCGGCATCTACAGCAAGGCCTACGGCGCCGTGTTCTACAAGCCGTTCACGGAAGCCACCGGCATCCAGGTGGTGGGCGTGCAGGCCAACGCCGAACCCACCGCGCAGATCCGCAGCATGGTGGACACCGGCAACTACACCTGGGACATGGCCAAGATCAGCCAGCCCGCCATCCTGATGCTGACCGAAGGCGGCAAGGTGTACCTGGAAAAGCACGGCCTCGAATCCGATCCCGTGGTGGCCACCATTCCCAAGCAGTACATGTCGCCCTATGGCGTCGGCAACAACGTCTACAGCACGGTCCTGGCCTACCGCACGGACGCCTTCAAGGGCCGCCGCGCCCCGGCCTCGTGGGCGGACTTCTGGGACGTGAAGAACATCCCCGGCCGCCGCGGCCTGCGCAAGCACCCGTTCGACACCATCGAGGAAGCGCTGATGGCCGACGGCGTGCCGGCCGACAAGGTCTACCCCTGCGACATCGACCGCGCGCTGGCCAGCCTGGACAAGATCAAGCCCGCGGTCGATGTGTGGTGGAACACCGGCGCGCAGGTCGAGCAGATGCTGGGATCCGGCGAGGTCGACATGATCGCCACCTGGGTATCGCGCGCGCAGTCCGCGATCGCCAACGGCGCGCCGGTGCAGATCGTGTGGGACCAGAACATCTGGGGTTGCGACAACTGGTCCATTCTCAAGGGCACGCCGAACGCCGACGCCTGCCGCGAATTCATCAAGTTCGCCTCCGACCCGAAACGCCAGGCCGCGCTGGTCGAGTACTTCGCCGCCGGCGTCACCCAGCCCGCCGCCTTCGACTACATCAAGGCCGACGTGGCCCGCAATTGCCCGACCCATCCCGACAACATCAAGACGGGCCTGCACATCAACGCCGCCTACTGGCTGGAAAAGCAGCGCGACGTGCTCGAGCGCTTCAACGGCTGGGTCCTGAAGTAATTCCTTTCTAGTCGAACACCATGTCTTCCTCCAATCTGCAAATCTCGGGCCTGGGCAAACGCTACGGGGACTTCGTCGCCCTCGCGCCCACCCACCTGGACGTCGCGCGCGGCGAATTCCTGACCCTGCTGGGGCCGTCCGGCTCGGGCAAGACCACCCTGCTTAGCCTGATCGCTGGGCTGGCCCAGCCCGATGAAGGCCGCGTGCTGATCGACGGCGCCGACGTGACCCATGGCGCGCCGTACGAACGCGACATCGGCATGGTGTTCCAGAACTACGCGCTGTTCCCGCACATGAGCATCGAGGAGAACATCGTGTTCCCGCTGAAGATGCGCAAGGTGCCGGCGGCCGAGGCCCGCCGCCGCGCGATGGAAGCGCTGGAGATGGTGCGCCTGCCGCACGTGGCGGCGCGCCTTCCCCGAGAACTGTCCGGCGGGCAGCAGCAGCGCATCGCGCTGGCCCGCTGCATGGTCTACCGCCCCGCGATCATCCTGATGGACGAGCCGCTGGGCGCCCTGGACAAGAAGCTGCGCGACCAGATGCAGTTGGAGATCAAGCGCATCCACCGCGAACTGGGCACGACCATCGTCTACGTGACGCACGACCAGGAAGAGGCGATGACCATGTCCGACCGCATCTGCCTGATGAACGGCGGCGCGATCGAACAACTGGGCACGCCGGCAGACCTGTATTTCCGCCCGCGCACCCTGTTCGTGGCCGACTTCCTGGGCGAATCGAACCTGCTGAAAGCCGAAGTCGCGTCGGTCGACGGGGACGTCCTGTCGGTCAGGCTGGCCCACCAGGGCGTGACCGGACAGGCCCTGTCCAACGGCGCGCCCATCAAGGCGGGCCAGAAGGTCACCGTGATGCTGCGCCCGCAGAACCTGCGCGTCGGCACGTCCGGCGCGGGCCTGACCGGCAGGCTGCTGGACGTGATGGTCACCGGCAGCCTGACCAAGCTGTACCTGGACAGCGGCGTGGCGGACGCCGAGCCCATCGTCGTCGCCTACCCCACGCAGCGCCAGGCCGAGCAATACGCCATCGGCCAGCCGCTGGTCGTCAGTTGGCAGGCCGCCGACGCCGTGGCCATCTCGGAGTGATCGCATGACGACCCTAGCCACTCCCCGCAGGCGCATGAGTCAGGGCCGCCGCCATTTCCTGATGGCGGCGCCGCTGGTCGTGCTGCTGCTGGTGCTGCTCGTCTACCCGGTGGGCCAGTTGCTGCTGTTGAGCGTTTTCGGCGACCAGGGCTTCTCGCTGACGCAGTACCACCGGCTGTTCGAATCGGCCGTGTACGTCAACGTGCTGCTGATCACGCTGAAGATCTCGCTCTGGACGACGTTCTTCTCCGTGGTCGCCGGCTACCCCGTCGCATACCTGATTTCCAGCCTGTCGGCCCGGCGCAAGACCTCGCTGCTGTTCTGGGTGCTGCTGTCCTTCTGGACCAGCTTCCTGGTGCGCACCTTCGCCTGGGTGGTGCTGCTGGGCCGCAACGGCGTGGTGAACCAGTTGCTGCAGGCGCTGGGCATCCTGGATGCGCCGGCCAACCTGCTCTACAACTTCGGCAGCGTGCTGGTGGGCATGGTGCATGCGCTGATGCCGCTGGCCGTGCTGACGATGCTGTCGGTCATGGAGAACATCGACCGCAACCTGCCCCGGGCCGCCTCCACCCTGGGCGCCCGCCCCGGCACGGCGTTCTGGAAGATCTATTTCCCCTTGTCGATGCCCGGCGTGGCCGCCGCGGCCATCATGGTGTTCGTGACCGCCATCGGCTTCTTCATCACGCCCGCGCTGCTGGGCGGACGCAAAGAGACGATGATCACGCAGATCATCATCGACCAGGTGCAGCAGACCCTGAACTGGGAGTTCGCCGGCGCGGTATCGGTGCTGCTGCTGGTGGTGGTGCTGGTCGTCTTCGCCATCTACGACAAGGTGCTGGGACTGTCCACCATGACGGGGGCCGCCTCCACCCGGACGCGCGCCTCCGGCAAGGAAGGCCTGGGCCGCCGCGCCGGCGACGCCGTGCTGACGCTGCTGGCCGGGATCTCGGACCGCCTGTTCTCCCTGCTGCCCAAGCGCCTGCGGCGCTCGGTGTCGGGCACCGGGCAGTCCCGCACGCTGTGGTGGATCGTGCTGCTGGTGCTGGCCTTCCTGTCCGCCCCCGCCTTCCTGATGATCCCGCTGTCGTTCGATTCCGGCTCGGGCCTGACCTGGCCGCCCAAGGGTTTCTCGCTGCAATGGTACGAGCAGATGTTCACCTCGCCCGTGTGGATGCAGGCGATCACGCGCTCGCTCATCGTCGGCGTGGGCACGGGCCTGCTGGCCATGCTGATCGGCACGCCGGCCGCCTTCCTGCTGGTGCGCGCCAACCTGCGCGGCAAGTCGGCCATGCTGGCCTTCGTGCTGTCGCCCATCGTGGTGCCGCGCATGATCATCGCCGTGGGCATGTTCTATTTCTTCGCCCGGGTCGGCCTGGTGGGCTCGATGATCGGCCTGATCCTGGCGCACACGGTCGTGGCGGTGCCCTATGTGGTGATCACCATGATGGCGGTGCTGCGCAACTACGACACGCGGCTGGACCTGGCGGCGCAAAGCCTGGGCGCCGGCCCGTGGTCCACGCTGCGCTTCGTGACCTTCCCGATCCTGGGCGCGGGGCTGATGTCGTCGTTCCTGTTCGCGTTCGCCACATCGTTCGACGAACTGACCATCGCGCTGTTCGCCTCGGGCGGCCTGAACGCCACCCTGCCCAAACAGTTCTGGGACGAAGTGACCTTGCAGATATCCCCGGTGATCGCCGCCGTCTCCACCTGCCTTTTCATCTTCATTGCCGCGCTGATCTGGCTGGCCGACCGGCTGCGCCGCCGCAGCCTGGCCGGCTGATCCGCGCTTGTTTCACCTCTAAGGATAAGTTTCATGCTGAACGCAACCCGACTGCGCGGTGTCTTCCCCGCCATTCCGACTCCCGTCAACGCCGACGACACCATCAACGTCCCGGCCGCGCAGGCCCTCATCGCCTACCTGCTCAAGCGGGGCATCGACGGCATCGTGCCGCTGGGCGGCACCGGCGAATACGGCGCGCTGGCGCGCGCCGAGCGCATCCGCATGTGCAAGCTGACGGTGGACGCGGTGCGGGGCCAGGTGCCGGTGATCCCCGGCGTGCTGGACCCCGGCTTCCACGACGCCCTCCAGGCCGGCCAGGAATTCGCCGACGCCGGCGCGGACGCCCTGATGGTGCTGACGCCCTATTACACGACGCCCACGCAGGCCGGCATCCGCGAGTACTTCCTGCGCTACGCCGACGCCTCGCCGCTGCCCGTGATGATCTACGAGATCCCGTACCGCACCCGCATCGCGATCGCGCCGGAGATCCTGCACGAACTGTCGCGCCACGAGAACATCATCGGCATGAAGGCCTGCAATACGGACATGTACCACTTCCTGCGCACCGTGGCGGGCGTGGACGAATCGTTCGCGGTGTTCAGCGGCGAAGACACGCTGCTGCCCGTGCACCTGGCCGCCGGCGCGCGCGGCGGCATCGTGGTGACGGCAAGCCTGCTGCCCACGGCCTGGCGCAAGGTCTACGAACTGGCGTCCGAGGGACGCACGCGGGAGTCGATGGAACTGCACCGCCGGCTGATTCCCTTTATGAACCTGGCGTTTGCGGAGACGAATCCGGGACCGATGAAGTCGGTGATGGATTTGATCGGCGTGGACGCGCCCGAGGTGCTCGATCCTCTGGTGGCGCCCGCCGACGGCTTGCAGGCTGCGTTGCGGGCGGAATTGATTCCTTTGCTCAAGGAGTTCGAAGGGGTGGCTTGAGGCCTGGATTGGAGTTCACTGCGTGCTGTTCTATGTCAGGTGTCAGACACCCATGCGAGATGACGGCCCGGCTTGAAGAGGTGTTGCCGGGTGTCTGACACCCTCGCGAGAAGACGTGCCCGCCACGATGGGTGTCAGACACCCCGATGCATTGCTTCAAGCCTGTGGCGCCTTGCCGTGGGGTGTCTGACACCTGAGGCGTCTGAGGCATAACGTCTGGCACCCGAGGCATACCGTCATGTCAGGTGTCAGACACCCGGACGCATTGCTTCAAGCCTGTAGCGCCTTGCCGTGGGGTGTCTGACACCTGAGGCACCTGAGGCAGAACGTCAGACATCTGCCGCAGCAGTCACCACTTGAACCCCGGCGCCGGATGGGTGGCGCACGCGTCCGGGTCCGCATACGCAAGCAGGCCGTCGCCGCGCGCCACCCATCACCGCCCACCCCAAAACCGATTACGGCGCCATTAGCAAACCGCTCACTGCACTCGCGAAAGCGCACACCGCCCCGGCGCCCAAACCCGCGTATGCTGCTTGCGGCCGCCCGCGCGGCCGCAAGCAGCGGGCAACGCAAACCCCGTCCCTGAACACAGGTCCAGCAGCGCTTCAGGCCAAGACGGCGGCAGCCCGGCGGGGCGGGTGGCATGGGCGCGAGCAACCTCGATGCGCCCGAGGGAATCCGAAGGCAGTCGCCGAAGGCGACAACGAGGATGACGAAGGGGAAGTCCGGAGCGAAGGCTCCGGACCGCAATCGTGGGCGCGAGCGTCCATGCCACCCGCCCCGCCGGGCGACCTACGAAGTCCTACGAAGAAGTCCTACGAAGAACCCCCACCACCCCCTACCTCGAATACCCCGAAAACTTCGACTTCGAAATCGAAGTCGCCGCCACCTGCACATGCGGCGCCAACTCAGCCTCGACCCTCGCCACCGTCCACCGCGTCGTCGGCACCGCGATATTGATCGCCGCCACCGCCAGCCCTCGATGATCGATGACCGGCGCCGCCACCGAAATATCCCCCAGCACCGTCTCGTTCACGATGATCGCGTAGCCCTTCTCCGCCACCCGCCGCACGCGTTCCAGGAGTTTTTCGGGATTGATTTCGGTATACGGCGTGATCGCCTCCAGCCGCGTCTGCGCCAGGATCTCGCGGCGCTGTTCGTCGGACAGGCGCGACAGGATCGCGGTGCCCGAGGCCGTGAAATAGGCCGGCAGCCGGCTGCCCACGGCGATGTCGACGTTGACCAGGTGATGCCCGGGAAAACGCGCCACGAACACGATTTCGTGGCCGTCCAGTTCCTGCAGATTGGTGGTTTCGCCCAGCGTGCGGCTGATGTCCAGCAAATACGGCGAGGCCTTGTCGATGAGTTCGTTGGCGCGCACGTAGTTGTACGAGAATTGCAGCACCTTCGGCGTCAGCCCGTAATTGCGGGTATCGGGGATGCGGCGCAGGTAGCCCAGCGTTTCCAGCGTGTAGACCAGGCGCTGCGTGGCGCTGCGGTCCAGGCCGGAGGCGCGGGCGATGTCCGCCAGGGTCATGTGGCGCTTGGGGCCATCGAACGCGTGCAGGACCTGGAAGGCCTTTTCGGTGGAGCCTACGAAGAGCGAAGACCGGGTCTCGGTCGTCGCCTGCGTTTTTTCCGTGTCGGCTAGGGGTGGGTTGCGCACAGGAAACAGCCTATTCGAGTTCTGGGGATGCAGCGCGGGAAACTGCGGCCATGCGCAGTACGCTGATATTAATTGTAATTCAATTATTAATAGCAGATTCCAATTGATTTGAGCGCTATCCGGCCGCCCCGTCCAGCGGCACGCCCGGCTGCGACGCCGAGCGCGTGCCCGGCACGGGATGGCAGGACGTCGGATGATAGGTGTGCACCACCGACAGCTTCACGCGATCGCTGCGGTTGCCCTGGGCCGCGTGCAGGGTGCGGCAATGGAAGAACACCGCGTCTCCCGCCTGCAATTCGGGGCTGACCGCGCGCGCGATCCACTCGGCATTCCGGGGCGCGTCGTCGCGGAAGAATTTCTGTTCGTCGAACTGCTCGGGCGCGTAGGCCGCCGCGTGCGAACCCGGGATGAACGACAGCCCGCCGTTGGCGCGCGTCTCCGTTCCCAGCGCCAGCCAACAGGACACCAGGTCGGTGTCCGAGAACGACCAGTAGCGGATGTCCTGGTGCCAGCCCGTCAGGCTGCCGTAGGCGGGATGCTTGGTCATCACACAGTTGTGGTGCACCGTGGACAGCACGGGCGTTTCGCCGAAATAGCGCGCCAGCCACTGCCCGATGCGCGGATCGGTGGCCCATCGCGCGAACTGCGGGTCGCGGGCGTATGCGCTGAGAAGGCGCCTTACGGTAAGCCCGCCCTCGGCGGCGCGGGATTCGGGCGCGCCCGGATAGCGCAGGTCGGCTTCGTATTCAATGGGCGCCACGTGGTCTCGCAAGTGGCGTTCGGCCACGGCGCGCAGCGCCTCCACCTGTTCGGCGCCCGCGAATTGGCGCAGCACCACGAACCCCTGCTCGCGCAGGACGGCTATCTGATCATCTAGCGGTAACCCGGACATCTCGATCCTCACACCCCGCGGCGTAAGCTGCAAAGCGTCTGCAAACGGCGCAGGCGCGCGCCGGCCAGGCGCCGGCATACGCGGGGATGGCTAGATTACCAAAACCGCCCGGCGTCAGGCCGGCGGCGGATTCACCCGGGCGGCGTCGCGCTCCTGGACTTCGTGGTGCACCCATTCGCGCCACACCGCCACCAGCAGGGCCATCAGCACCGGGCCGACGAACAGGCCGACGATGCCCATGGTCTTCACGCCCCCCACCAGGCCGAAGAAGGTCGGCAGGAACGGCAGTTTGACGGGGCCGCCCACCAGCCGCGGGCGCAGGGTCTTGTCGACGATGAAGAGTTCCACGCTGCCCCAGACCATCAGGGCGATGCCCGCCACCACGTGGCCCGACCCCATCAGGTACAGCGACACCAGGGTGAACGACAGCGGCGCGCCGCCCGGTATCAGGGCCATGAAGCCGGTCACCACGCCAAGCAGCACCGGCGACGGCACGCCCGCCACCCAATAGGCGATGCCCAGCACCACGCCTTCGCCCAGCGCGATCAGGCCCATGCCGGTGACGGTGGAGTTGATGGTGGCCGGCACCACGCGCGAGAAGCGCTGCCAGCGCGCCGGCAGGATGCGTTCGCCCAGCACGTCCAACTGGGCCACCATGCGGATGCCGTCCTTGTAGACGAAGAACAGCGTGATCAGCATGAACAGCACGGTCAGCAACAGTTGGAACACATTGCCCGTGGCCGCCAGGACCATGCGGTAGATATTGCCCAGGTGTTCGCCGCTGACGGCCTCGACCAGCGCGCCCAGCGCGTGGGGCTGCCCGATGTAGGACTCCCAGTACTGGCCCAGGCGCTCGCCCACCACCGGCATGGACGTGATCCAGCCGGGCACGCCCACGCCGTGGCGATTGGCCGCGATGGCCCAGGCGAAGAAGGCGCTGGCTTCCTTGATGGCGTAGGACAGCGCCAGCGACATCGGCACGATCAGCACGACCACGACCACCAGCAGCGCCAATGAGGCGGCGAGCGCGGTGCGGCCGCCGCAGCGCGCGACCAGGCGTTGGTACAGGGGCCAACTGGCCAGGCCGATGATCAGCGCCGCCAGGGCGGGAACCAGGAAGCCGCTGAGGAAATACACCCCCGCCAACAACACGAGCAACAAAAGCCAACGGGCGATCAGATAGGCGGGAAGTACAGGCTGCATAGAGCGGATCGACAGTAAGTGCGTTGTAAGGCTTTGACTGTCGGACTATACAGACGTTTCACGGAATACGAGGGACACAAGGGCTGTATTTACTACGGGGTTTCCCGTGTTTCCCGGGGCGGCGGACGGTTTGTCCGCCGCCCCGCCATCCTTAAAGCGCGTATTCGGCCGCCTCTTCGCGCGCGCTGCGGCGCCGCGGCGGCATGCCGGGCAGCGCCGGGCTGGGCATGGCGGCCCCCACCGTGGCGGGCTGGGCGCCCTGGCTGCGCGCGTAGACGCCGCAGTGGGCGGCGGCGGGGTCGGTTTCATCGCGGCCGCTCAGCAGCGGGCAGCCCGCGAACAATTCCGCCACCCAGTCGGTGAAGGCGCGCACCTTGGGCGAGAGCTGCCGGCTTTGCGGATACAGCACCGAGATCGCCGTGGGGCTGGGCTTCCATTGGGGCAGCACTTCGATCAGCTCGCCCGATTGCAGGTGCGGCAGCGCCATGTAGCGCGGCACCTGGATCAGGCCGAAACCCTTGAGCCCGCAATCCAGGTAGGCGCCGGCCTCGTTCACGGCCACCGAGCCCTTCATGTCCGCTTCCTGGTGCTTGCCGTCCACGTTGAAGTCCCAGGCGCAATTGCGGCCCGTGCGGCTGGAAAAGTAGTGCACCGCGTAGTGGTCGCGCAGCGCCTCGATGGTCTGCGGCATGCCGTGGCGCGCCACGTAGGGGGGAGACGCGCAGGTCACGGTCTGCAAGGTGCCGATGCGGCGCGCGACCAGGCTGGAATCTTCCAGGTCGCCGGCGCGGATCACGCAGTCCACGGCCTCCTGCACCATGTCCACCGGACGGTCGCCCAGGCCCAGCACGAGTTCCACGTCGGGGTACTTGTCGTGGAAATCGCACAATGCGGGAATCAGGATCAGCCGCCCGATGCTGGTCGGCACGTCGATGCGCAGCCGGCCCTTCAGGCGCAGGGCCGCTTCCTGGAAGCAGGCCTCGGTTTCTTCCACGTCCGCGAGGATGCGCACGCAGTGCTGGTAATACCCGGCGCCGTCGGGCGTCAGACCGATGCGGCGCGTGGTGCGGTTGAGCAGGCGCACGCCCAGCAGGCGTTCGAGATTCTGGATGATGGTGGTGACGGTGGTGCGCGGAAGCGAGAGGCTGTCGGCCGCCCGGGTGAAGCTGTTGGCGTCCACAACGCGCACAAACACCTGCATAGCCTGAAAACGGTCCATGGCGACGGTGTCCTTGGGGAATAAGTCAGTGTGGAAGGAGCATAACCCGATTCCGGCGCAGATTAGTCGTTTTCACCGACTAGTGTTGCCGGAATGTACGGGTTTATCCGCCCCCGTAAAACACTCAAAATTCAAACCATCTTGAAGTGCCCTTGCCGCCCGGCGACCCCAAGGGGCATGTCAATCCTCAGAGTCCGGCCACCGCAAAGACCCGCCCCGCCAAAGGCGCCTTTGCCTGGAATAGGCGACCGCATTGGATGCTGCGTCGCAACATACCGGATCCCGAGGAACGGCATTCCCCCGGCCGCCGCAGCCGCCTTCCGCCCCCAGGCTCCGGCCAAGCGCGCTTCCGTCCCGACATCACTCAAGGAAACATCATGGTTTCGCGTCATCGTATTGCTGTGTTCGCCGTTTTCGCAGCCGTCATCGCGGCCGGCGGCGGTTACGCTCTCTTCCGCACCCCCGCCGTGGCCAACGCCGCCCAGGCGCAAAGCGCCCCCGCGGCGACGCCGGTCGAGGTGGCCGAGGTGCTGAACAAGACCATCGTGGACTGGCAGCGCTATTCCGGCCGCCTGGAAGCCATCGACCGCGTCGACATCCGCCCCCTGGTGTCGGGCACCCTGACCGCCGTGCACTTCCAGGACGGCAGCATCGTCAAGAAGGGCGACGTGCTCTTCACCATCGACCCGCGCCCCTACGCGGCCGAAGTCGACCGGGCCGCCGCCGCGCTCACCGCGGCCAAGGCCCGCGCCTCCTACACCGCCACCGAACTGGCCCGCGGCCAGCGGCTGCTGACCGACAACGCCATCGCCCGCCGCGACTTCGAGGAAAAGCAGAACGCGGCCCGCGAAGCCGCCGCCAATCTCCAGGGCGCGCAGGCCGCGCTGGACTATGCCCGGCTGAACCTGGGCTACACGCGCATCGAAGCGCCCGTCGCCGGCCGCGTCTCGCGCGCCGAGGTCACGGTGGGCAACGTGGTGGCCGCCGGCGCCGCGTCGGTGCCGCTGACCACCCTGGTCTCGGTGTCCAAGATGTACGCGTCGTTCGACGTGGACGAGCAGACCTTCCTGCGCTACGTGAATCCGGCCCGCAACGGCCGCAGCGGCGCCGTTCCGGTCGAACTGGGCCTGGCGAACGAAGAAGGCTACTCCCGCACGGGCTTCGTGCAATCGGTGGACAACCGCCTGGACGCCACTTCCGGCACCATCCGCGTGCGCGCCGAATTCGACAACGCCGACGGCTCGCTCCTGCCCGGGCTGTACGCCCGCGTCCGCCTGGGCGGCAGCGCCCCCCGCGAAGCCGTGCTGATCGATGAACGCGCCATCGGCACCGACCAGGACAAGCGCTACGTGCTGGTGCTGGACGACAAGAACCACGCCGTGTACCGCCAGATCAGGCTGGGCGCGAACCAGGAAGGGCTGCGCGTGGTCGACTCCGGCCTCGCCGCCGGCGAGCGCATCGTCGTCAACGGCCTGCAGCGCATCCGCCCGGGCGATGCCGTGGCCCCCACCGTCGTCCCGATGGTTGCCGCGCAGCGCAATCCGGTCAAGACCGCCTCGGCCGCGCTGAACTGATCCGCAACGAGAACGTCCATGAATATCTCGAAATTCTTCATCGACCGGCCGATCTTCGCCGGCGTGCTGTCCATACTGGTGCTGCTGGCGGGCATCCTGGCCATGTTCCAACTGCCCATCTCCGAGTATCCGGAAGTGGTGCCGCCGTCCGTGGTCGTGCGCGCGCAGTACCCCGGCGCCAACCCCAAGGTCATCGCCGAAACCGTCGCCTCTCCGCTGGAAGAATCCATCAACGGCGTCGAGGACATGCTGTACATGCAGTCGCAGGCCAATAGCGACGGCAACCTGACCCTGACGGTGAACTTCAAGCTGGGCGTGGACCCGGACAAGGCGCAGCAACTGGTGCAGAACCGCGTGTCGCAGGCGCTGCCGCGGCTGCCGCCGGACGTGCAGCGTCTGGGCGTCACCACGGCCAAAAGCTCGCCCACGCTGACGCTGGTGGTGCACCTGATTTCGCCCAACGACCGCTACGACATCACCTACCTGCGCAACTACGCCATCCTGAACGTGAAGGACCGCCTGGCCCGCATCTCGGGCGTGGGCGAAGTGACGGTGTGGGGCTCGGGCAACTACTCCATGCGCGTCTGGCTGGATCCGCAGAAGGTGGCCCAGCGCGGCATGACGGCCAGCGAAGTGGTGGCCGCCATCCGCGAACAGAACGTGCAGGTCGCCGCCGGCGTGATCGGCGCATCGCCCACGCTGGGCGACGTGCCGCTACAACTGAACGTGAACGCGCGCGGCCGCCTGCAGACCGAGGAAGAGTTCCGCGACATCATCCTGAAGACCTCGTCGGACGGCGCCGTGACGTACCTGTCCGACGTCGCCCGCGTCGAGCTCGACGCGCAGGAATACGGCCTGCGCTCGCTGCTGGACAACAAGCAGGCGGTGGGCATGGGCATCATGCAGTCGCCGGGCGCCAACGCGCTGGACGTGTCCACCAAGGTGCGCGCGGCCATGGCCGAACTGGCGCAGGACTTCCCGCCGGGCGTGGAATACCGCATCGAGTACGACCCCACGCAGTTCGTCAGCGCCAGCATCGAGGCCGTCGTGCACACGCTGCTGGAGGCGATCGCGCTGGTGGTGCTGGTGGTGATCCTGTTCCTGCAGACCTGGCGCGCGTCCATCATCCCGCTGCTGGCCGTGCCGGTTTCCATCGTGGGCACCTTCGCGCTGCTCTTGATCTTCGGCTATTCCATCAACGCCCTGTCGCTGTTCGGCATGGTGCTGGCCATCGGCATCGTGGTGGACGACGCCATCGTGGTGGTGGAAAACGTGGAGCGCAACATCGCCGCCGGGCTGACGCCGCGCGAGGCGACCTACCGCGCCATGCGCGAAGTCAGCGGCCCCATCATCGCCATCGCGCTGACCCTGTGCGCGGTGTTCGTGCCGCTGGCCTTCATGACCGGCCTGACCGGGCAGTTCTACAAGCAGTTCGCCATGACCATCGCCATTTCGACGGTGATCTCGGCCTTCAACTCGCTGACCCTGTCGCCCGCGCTGTCGGCCATCCTGCTCAAGGGCCACCACGACAAACCCGACTGGCTGACCCGCGGCATGAACCGCGTGTTCGGGCGCTTCTTCAACTGGTTCAACGACATGTTCGGCCGCGCCTCGGAATCCTACGGCACAGGCGTGTCCGGCGTGATCCGCCGCAAGGCCGGCGCGATGGGCGTATACGCGGTGCTGGTGGCCGCCACCCTCGGCGTGTCCTACCTGGTGCCCGGCGGCTTCGTGCCCGCGCAGGACAAGCAGTACCTGATCGGATTCACACAGTTGCCCAACGGCGCCTCGCTGGACCGCACCGAGGCGGTCATCCGCCGCATGAGCGACATCGCGCTGAAAGAACCCGGCGTGCAGAGCGCCATCGCCTTCCCGGGCCTGTCGATCAACGGTTTCACCAACAGTTCCAGCGCCGGCATCGTTTTCGTGACGCTCAAGCCCTTCGGCGAGCGCAAGAGCGCCGCGCTGTCGGGCGACGCCATCGCGGCCTCGCTGAACCAGAAGTTCGCCGCCATCCAGGACTCGTTCATCGCGGTGTTCCCGCCCCCGCCCGTGATGGGTCTGGGCACGCTGGGCGGCTTCAAGTTCCAGATCGAGGACCGCGGCGCCGCCGGCTACGCCGAACTGGACAAGGCAAAGGCCGCCTTCCTGGCCAAGGCCCGCCAGACGCCCGAACTCGGCCCGGCCTTCTCCAGCTACGAGATCAACGTGCCGCAACTGGACGTGGACCTGGACCGCGTGAAGGCCAAACAGTTGGGCGTGCCGGTGACGGAAGTCTTCGACACCATGCAGATCTACCTGGGCTCGATGTACGTGAACGACTTCAACCGTTTCGGCCGCGTCTTCCAGGTCCGCGCGCAGGCCGATGCGCCGTTCCGCGCGCACGCCGACGACATCCTGCAACTGAAGACCCGCAACAACGCCGGCGACATGGTGCCGCTGTCGTCGCTGGTCACGGTCAAGCAGACCTTCGGCCCGGAGATGGTGGTGCGCTACAACGGCTACACCGCCGCCGACATCAATGGCGGCCCGGCGCCGGGCTATTCGTCCGACCAGGCGCAGGCCGCGGCCGAACGCGTGGCCGCCGAGACGCTGCCGCGCGGCATGAAGATGGAATGGACCGACCTGACCTACCAGCAGATCCTGGCGGGCAACGCCGGCCTGTGGGTGTTCCCGATCAGCGTGCTGCTGGTGTTCCTGGTGCTGGCCGCGCTGTATGAAAGCCTGACCCTGCCGCTGGCCGTGATCCTGATCGTGCCGATGAGCATCCTGGCCGCGCTGACGGGCGTCTACCTGACCGGCAACGACAACAACATCTTCACCCAGATCGGTTTGATGGTGCTGGTGGGGCTGTCGGCGAAGAACGCGATCCTGATCGTGGAGTTCGCCCGCGAACTGGAAATGAACGGCCGCACGCCGCTGGAAGCCGCCATCGAGGCCAGCCGCCTGCGCCTGCGCCCGATCCTGATGACGTCCATCGCGTTCATCATGGGCGTGGTGCCGCTGGTGCTGTCCTCGGGCGCGGGTTCGGAAATGCGCCACGCCATGGGCGTCGCCGTGTTCTTCGGCATGCTGGGCGTGACCTTGTTCGGCCTGTTCCTGACGCCGGTGTTCTACGTGCTGCTGCGTTCGCTGGGCGGCAAGAAGCTGCATTCGGCCGCGCCGCACGAGGCCCCCGTCTGCGTGCCGCACCTGGACCCGCACGCGCCGCCCGCCCCGCAGCACAACGCCTGAGCCGGCAGACCGAGAACATAGCCAGCGCGTCCCGCCCCGGCGGCGGGACGCGCCACCAAGAGAATAGCCATCATGATCCAAAGACTGACCCGCGGTTCCGCCCTGCTTGCCGTCCTGCTCGCGCTGGCCGGCTGCGCGGTGGGCCCGACCTACGAACGGCCCTCGGCCGCGGTGCCCGCGGCCTACAAGGAAGCGGCCCTGCCCGCGTCCGAAGCCGGCACCTGGAAGCCCGCCGAACCCTCGGAAGAGGCGCTGCGCGGCGCCTGGTGGAAGGTGTTCGACGACGAAGGCCTGAACCAGCTCGAAGAAGAAGCCCAGCACGCCAACCAGAACCTGCAGGCCGCGGCCGCGCGCCTGACCCAGGCGCGGGCGCTGCAACGCGAAGCGCGCTCCGGCTTCTTCCCCACCCTGGACGCCGCCTTCGGCCCCAACCGCCAGCGTCCTTCCGCCGTGTCGCAAGGCCTGCCGGACGGCACGTCCACCAGCCCCGTCACCACCTGGCGCGCCCAGGGCATGGTGTCGTACGAGGCCGACCTGTTCGGACGCGTGGCCTCGACCTTCGATGCCGCCACCGCCGACGCCCAGCAAAGCGAAGCGCTGTACCGCTCGGTGCTGCTGGCGCTGCAGGCCGACGTCGCCACGACCTACTTCCTGGTCCGCGAACAGGACGCCGAATCGCAGCTCTACCGCCAGACGGTCAAGCTGCGCACGGACACGCTGCAACTGATCCAGCGCCGCTACGACGCCGGCGACATCAGCGAACTGGACCTGGCGCGCGCCAAGTCCGAACTGGCCAGCGCGCAATCCGAATCGCTGGGCATCGACCGCCGCCGCGCCGCGTCCGAACACGCGCTGGCGGTGCTGCTGGGCCGCGCGCCGTCGGAATTCGCGATGCCGCCGCAGCCGATCCAGAAAGTGGCACTGTCGATCCCGGCCGGGCTGCCGTCCGCCCTGCTGGAACGCCGCCCGGACATCGCCGCCGCCGAACGCGCGATGGCCGCGGCCAACGCGCGCGTGGGCGCGGCCAAGTCCGCGTTCTTCCCGCGCCTGGACATCACCGGCGCCTTCGGCTATGAATCGTCGGACCTGGGCAACCTGTTCCAATGGTCCAGCCGCACCTTCCTTCTTGGCCCGCTGGTGGGCGCCGCCCTGTCCATGCCCATCTTCGACGGCGGCCGCCGCCAGGCCGGCCTGGACCGGGCCCGCGCCGTCTACGAGGAAGACGTCGCCACCTACCGCCAGACCGTGCTGAACGCCTTCCGCGAAGTGGAAGACAACCTGGCCAACCTGCGCATCCTGGCCGACCAGACCCGCGCCCAGGACGCCGCCGTCGAATCGGCCGCGCGCGCCGCCAAGCTGTCGCACACGCAGTACCGGGAAGGATCCATCAGCTACCTGGACGTGATCGAAGCCGACCGCAGCGTGCTATTGCAGCAGCGCGTGGCCGTGCAGTTGAGCGGCGAACAGGCGCGCTCGGCCGTCGGCCTGATCCGCGCGATCGGCGGCGGCTGGGAAAACCCCGTGCCCGCGGAGAAGGTGGCGGCGAAATGAGTTGGAGTGTCCGGCGCCTGGCACCACACAAAGCCAGGTGTAAAGCCAGGTGTCAGACACCCATACGGCAAGCCGCCTCAACCCCGAAGCAGCGCTTCCCGGGTGTCTGACACCCACCCGTGGCAACAGCATCTTCCCCCGGGTGTCAGACACCCCGGAACATCCCTTCCGCCCGTACCGTCATCTCGTACGGGTGTCAGACACTTGGCCTGCCCCCTTCCGCTCCATGTAAAGACCAGGTGTCAGACACCCGTACGGCAAGCCGCCTCAACCCCGAAGCAGCGCTTCCCGGGTGTCTGACACCCACCCGCGGCAACAGCATCTTCCCCCGGGTGTCAGACACCCCGGAACATCCCTTCCACCCGTACCGCCATCTCGTACGGGTGTCAGACACTGGGCCTGCCCCCCCGCTCCATGTAAAAGCCAGGTGTCAGACACTCGCCCTACCTCTTCCGCTCCATATACCGCCGCGCCATCTGGTACCCGGCGTACACATAAAACCCGCTGCTATTGAGCACCAGCCAGGCGCCCAGGCCGCCCAGCAGCGCCACCACGGGCCCCACCGCGCGCATGTCGCCCTGCGTCCAGGCGATCCCGCCCAGGATGCCGACGGCGACCAGGCCCGCTGCCAGCCGCTTCAGCACCACCAGGCCGAAAGCGTGTCCGCCCATGAACGCGACCACGCCGATCGCCAGCGCCAGCGCCGTGCCGGCGCAGACCAGCACCAGCGCGAACGCCGCTGGCGCCGATCCCGCGCCGTGCCGCAGCAGATCCAATACCCCGATCCCCACGCCCAGGCCGCCCGTCATCACCAGCACGGCCAGCACCAGCGGCGACCACATGCCCGGCGGCGCGCGGCGCGCATCCATGGCCGCCACGAAGCGGTGCATCGCCGCCGACGAGGACGGCTCGTCCTGCCCGGGCAGCGCGGCTTCCAGCCTGCGGCATTGCGCGATCAGCGCGTTCAGGCCCGCGCGCGGCTGGTCCATCACACCCTCGCCGCGCCCGGCGCATGTTCCGCGACCGTGTTGCGCAGGGCCGCCATGGCCTCCTGCACCGCGATCGGACGGAACGGATCCTCGCGCCAGTACATGGCCACCGACCCGAAGCCCGACAGCCGCACGGGAATGACGCGCATGGCCCGCATCTGCGAAAAGCGCAGCGCGGCGCGATGCGAGGCCACCCCGATCATGTCGCTGTTGTTGATCAGGGTGAGGTTGATGGTCACCGAGTTGGACTCCACGTGGTCGGGCGGCGGCGCCTGCCCCGCCGCGGCCAGCGCGGCGTCCACCGCGTTGCGGATGGGCGTGCCCTTGGGCCAGAGGATCCAGCGGTAGGAAAGCAGGTCCTGCCAGGATGGCTGCTCCACCGCGAACAAAGGATGCCGGGGCCGCGCCACCAGGTGGATGGGCTCCAGGTACAGGGCCTCGAAGCGGATGGCGGGATCGTGGTGCTCGGGCGCGGACCGGCCCACCACGATGTCCAGGTCGCCCTGCGCCAGTTGCGCCAGCAGATGGTCGGTGGTGCCCTCCACCAGCTTCACGCGCGCCTGCGGCATGCGTTCCAGCAGCTTCATCACCGCCAGCGGCACCGTGTCCGACGCGGACGCGCCCGACGCGCCGATCACCACCCTGCCGCCGCCGCCTTCGCGCAGCGCCGCCATGTCCGCGCTGGCGCGGTCCAACTGCGCCTCGACCCGCTGGGCATGGGCGATCAGCACGTCGCCGTGCGGCGTCGGGCGCAGGCCGCGCGCGTGGCGTTCGAACAGCGGCAGCCCGATGTCGTCTTCCAGATCCTTCAGCCATTTGGACAGGCCCGGCTGCGTGGTGTTGAGCATCGCCGCCGAATGGCTGATGTTGCGGGTCTGGGCCAGGCTGAGCAGCATTTTCAGATTGCGCAGGCGCAACCGGTGGGTCCAGTCCATACAGGCCCTCGTTTGTCTCGTATGTATATTCTTATTGATATGGATAATAAGATAATTTCATTTCAAAACACATAGCTCCGTACGCATAATCGTCTCCACAACAGGATCAGCCGCGAACACGCGGCGGCCACCCGCAGAAGCCGGCGCCAGCCGGACATTCCGGAGACAAACATGCCCGACGGCCACACGCCCGCTGCCGATCGCGCCGCCTATTACGCGCGCATCGCCAAGAAAAACATGGCTCCCCTCTGGGAGTCGCTGCACAACCTGGTGCCGCGCGAGCCCGCGCCGCGCTGCGTGCCCGCCATCTGGAAATACGACGACGTGCGCGACGACGTCATGTCCTCCGGCTCGCTCATCAGCGCCGAGGAAGCCGTGCGGCGCGTCCTGATCCTGGAAAATCCCGGCCTGCCCGGCCAGGCCAGCATCACGCAAAGCCTGTACGCCGGCCTGCAACTGATCCTGCCCGGCGAGATCGCGCCCAGCCACCGCCACACGCAATCGGCGCTGCGCTTCATCGTGGAAGGCCGCGGCGCCTACACGGCCGTGAACGGCGAACGCACCACCATGCGCCCCGGCGACTTCATCATCACGCCGTCCTGGACCTGGCACGACCACGGCAACGCCGAAACCGCCGAGGGCGGCGAGCCCGTGGTGTGGCTGGACGGCCTGGACATCCCGCTGCTGCGCTTCCTGGACGCGGGCTTCGCCGAGAACTACCCCTCCGCCACCCAGCCGGTCACGCGCCCCGAGGGCGACAGCATGGCCCGCTACGGCCACAACATGATGCCGGTGCGCCACCAGGCCGCGAGCGGCACCTCCCCCATCTTCAACTATCCCTACGAGCGCAGCCGCGACGCGCTGGACCAGCTCTACCGCCACGGCGAACTCGATCCCTGGGACGGCGTGAAGCTGCGCTACCTGAACCCGGCCACCGGCGGCTACCCCATGCCGACGATGGCCACCTTCATGCAGTTCCTGCCGGCCGGCTTCCAGGGCAAGACCTACCGCAGCACCGATTCCACGGTCTACAGCGTGGTCGAGGGCCGCGGCACGGCGCGCATCGGCGACCGGGAATTCCACTTCGGTCCGCGCGACGTGTTCGTCGCGCCGTCCTGGATGCCGGTGGAGCTTGCCGCGCTGGAAGACGCCACGCTGTTCAGCTATTCGGACCGCCCGGTGCAGGACGCGCTGGGCATCTGGCGCGAAGCCCGCACCGGCTGAAGTCCGCCGGCAGCAGCCGCGCGCCAGGCGCCGGCAGCCGCCTTTCCGTTTCCATTCCGTGCGCATCGCGCACCCAAAGGGTGATCCATGTCTTTCGTCTTCGATCCCGCCGCTCCCGTCGCCGTGCCCGTGGCCGGCAGCCAGGACCGCTTTCCCGTGCGCCGCGTCTACTGCGTGGGCCGCAACTACGCCGCCCACGCCAGGGAGATGGGCTTCGACCCCGACCGCGAACCGCCGTTCTTCTTCTGCAAGCCCGCCGACGCCGTGGTGCCCGTGGCCGAAGGCAGCACGCTGTCGCTGCCCTATCCGCCCGAGACGGCCAACCTGCACTATGAGATCGAACTGGTCGCGGCCATCGGCCGCGGCGGCGCCGACATCCCCGTCGAGCGGGCGCTCGAACACGTCTGGGGCTATGCCGTCGGCCTGGACATGACGCGCCGCGACCTGCAGATGAAGATGCGCGAGGCCGGCCGGCCCTGGGAACTGGGCAAGGCCTTCGACCAGAGCGGGCCCATCGGACCGCTCTATCCCGCAAGCGCCGTCAAGGACATCCACAAGGCCGGCATCTGGCTGCAAGTCAACGGCGCCGACAAGCAGAGAAGCGACATCGGCAAGCTGATCTGGTCCATCGCCGAAACCGTCTCCTACCTGTCCCGATACTTCCGCCTGGAAGCCGGCGACCTGATCTACACCGGCACGCCCGAAGGCGTGGGCCCCGTGGTCCGCGGCGACAAGATGGTCGGCGGCATCGACGGCCTGGGCACGCTCAGCGTGCAGATCGCCTGAACCTCCCGGGAACCCGCATGCAACTCCACAGTTTCTTCAATAGCTCCACCTCCTACCGCGTGCGCATCGCGCTGGCGCTCAAGGGCCTGCCCTACGACTACCTGCCCGTGAACCTGCGCAGGCAGGAGCAGCGCGCCGCGGACTACGTGGCCCTGAACCCCTCGGCCGGCGTGCCCCTGCTGGTCGACGGCGACCTCCGGCTGTCGCAATCGCTGGCCATCGTCGACTACCTGGACGCCACGCATCCCGCGCCGCGCCTGATCCCGGCCGACACGCTGGCGCGCGCGCGCGTGCTAGAGCTGTCCGACGCCATTTCCTGCGACATCCACCCCGTCAACAACATGCGCATCCTGCGCTACCTGCAGGACGTGCTGGGCGCAAGCGACGAACAGAAGAACGCCTGGTACCACCACTGGATCCGGGAAGGCCTGACGGCCGTGGAAGCGCTGCTGGCCCGCCACGGCCACGGCGCCTACTGCTTCGGCGACGCGCCTACGCTGGCGGACTGCTGCCTGGTGCCGCAGGTGGCGAACGCCCAGCGCATGGGCTGCGACCTTTCCGCCTACCCGCGCGTGCTGCGCATCCATGAACACTGCAACGCGCAGCCCGCCTTCCAGCAGGCCGCGCCCGCCCTGCAACCGGACTACACCTCATGACGAACCAGGAACCCGACGCCCAGGGCGCGCCGCTGCGCGCCTACACGGACCCCGCCTACCGCCCGCTGTGCGCCACGCTGGCCGACGTGCGCGCCAATATCGACCGTCTGGACGACGAGATCGTCCGGCTGATCGCCGAGCGCGCCATGTACGTGAAAGACGCCGCGCGCTTCAAGCGCGACGCCTTCCAGGTCAGCGCGCCCGCCCGCCAGGCCCAGGTCTTCGATAAGGCCCGCCAACTGGCCGACCGCCACAACCGGGGCTTCGCCAACCTGGAACAGGTGGTGGACGCCACCTACCGCGCGATGGTCGCCGCCTTCATCGCCAACGAACAGACCTACTTCAACAGCATGAAAGACCTGGGAGACACCCATGCATAAGTCCTCGACGCCGGCCGCCCCGCGCAAGCCCGCGCGCCGCATCGCGTCCAGCGCGCTGGCGCTGGCGTTCGCCGCCCTGGCCCCGCTGGGCGCGGCGCATGCCGACGCCTGGCCCGCCCAGCCGCTCAAGGCCGTCGTGCCGTTCGGCCCGGGCTCCAGCCCCGACCAGGTGGCGCGCATCGTCGGCGAAAAGGCCGGCGCCATCCTGGGCCAGTCCATCGTCATCGAGAACAAGCCGGGCGCCAGCGGCAACATCGGTACCTACGCCATCGCCAACGCCAAGCCCGACGGCTACACCTTCGGCGTCTCGATTACGGGTCCGCTGGTCAACAACACCCTGCTGTTCGACAAGCTGCCCTACGCGCCCGCGACCGACCTGTCGCCGCTGACGCTCGCCGTGCACCAGCCCAACGTGCTGGTCGTGCCCGCCACCGCCGGCATCGGCAGCGTCGGCGAATTGCTGGAGGCGCTGAAGAAGAATCCGGACAAGTACAACTTCCCGTCGCCGGGCGCGGGCACGGTGTCGCACCTCGCCGTGGAATTGATGCTGCAGCAGATCGGCGCGCGCGCCACCCACGTGCCCTATCCCTCGTCGCCCGCCGCGCTGACCTCGCTGCTGTCGGGCGATACGCAATTCGCCGCCCTGCCGCCCATCGCGGTCATGCCCATGGTGAAGGACGGCCGCCTGAAGGCGCTGGCCGTCACTTCGTCCAGGCGCTCTTCGCTGCTGCCCGACATCCCGACGCTGGCGGAAGTGGGCGTGCCGGGCATCGAGGGATCCGCGTGGATCGGCTTCGTGATCTCGGCCAAGGTTCCCGCCGACATCCAGAAGAAGCTGTCCGACGCGCTGATCCAGGCGGTCCGCGATCCGGACGTGGCCAAGCGGCTGCAGGCGCAGTTCATGGATCCGGTGGGCAGCACGCCGGCCGAGTTCCGCGGCTACATGGACGACGAGCTCAAGCGCTGGGAACCCCTGATCCGCAAGCTGGGCATCAAGGGCCAGTAACGCGGCGCCGCGCAACCT
This sequence comes from Achromobacter veterisilvae, assembly GCF_037619525.1. NCBI lineage: Bacteria > Pseudomonadati > Pseudomonadota > Betaproteobacteria > Burkholderiales > Alcaligenaceae > Achromobacter > Achromobacter veterisilvae. The sequence continues at coordinate 342,890 of NZ_CP148753.1, forward strand.
CTCAGTACAGGCAAGGAGAATCAGATGGCCATCACCGAACCCGCCCGCCAGGTCCCCCTCTACGGCGAATATGGCGTCGTCGTGCTGGGCGGCGGCCCGGCCGGCCTGCTGGCCGCCGCCAGCGCCGCGCGCAACGGCGCCAGCGTGCTGCTCGTGGAGCGCTACGGCTTCCTGGGCGGCATGGGCACGGCGGCGGGGGTGTCCAACTTCTGCGGGCTGCACGCCAATATCCATGGCGACATCCGGCAGGTCGTCCACGGCATGACAGACGAATTGCTGGACCGCATGCGCGCCATGGACGGCCTCAACGATCCGCACCTGATCCTGGGCAAGATCCACGCCCAGGCCTATGACATCTCGGCCTTCAAGTGCGCCGCGGACGGGCTGGTGCAGGACAGCGGCGCGCAGGTGCTGTTCCATGCCCTGGCCACGGGCGTGGCGCGGGACGCGGACGGCCGCGTGGACGCGCTCTTCCTGGAGACCAAGTCGGGCCGCCGCGCGGTGCGCGCCCGGATCTTCATCGACTGTTCGGGCGACGCCGATATCGCCCAGTGGGGCGGCCTGCCCTTCGAAAAGGGCGACGACCGCGGCCGCATGCTCTACCCCACGCTGATGTTCAAGGTGGGCAACGTGGACGGCGCCCGCGCGCAGGAAGCATGGAAGACCATCCCGCAACTGATGGACCAGGCCGCCGCCAGCGGGGAATTCACGTTCCCCCGCCGCGGCGCCATCGTGCGTCCGCAAAAGCACGACTACGAATGGCGGGTCAACGTGACCCAACTGGCCAACGCGGACGGCAGCGCGGCCGACGGCACGGACGCGGACTCGCTGTCGGCCGGCGAACTGGAAGGCCGGCGCCAGATCGTGCAGTACCTGGCATTCCTGCGCGCCAAGGTGCCCGGCTTCGAGAACGCCTACGTGCTGGACATCGCTCCCCAACTGGGCATCCGGGAAACGCGCCGCATCGTCGGCGAAGCCGTGCTGACCAAGGAACACGTACTCGGCTGCGCCGACTTCGAGGACAGCATCGGCGTCAACGGCTGGCCGCTGGAAATGCACACGGCCGGCGACGTGCAGTGGGTCTGGCCGCCCATCCCGGAATCCCGCGGCTACAACCAGCTACCGTTCCGAATGATGGTGCCACGGCGCGGGCCGGGCCTGGCGGACAACGTGCTGGTCGCCGGACGCTGCGCGTCCATGACGCACGAGGGCCAGTCCGCCGCGCGGGTGAGCGGTAGCTGCTTCGTGATGGGCGAAGCGGCCGGCACGGCGGCGGCGATGGCGCTCCAGGCCGGCATCGCGCCGGCCGGCGTTTCCATCCCCGCTTTGCAGGCTCGAATGAAAAAGCAGGGCGCCTTCCTGGGCGGCCGGGACTGAACGGCGCGGAGGCCGCAATGAACGCAACGCAGAAAACGACGCCCTCGGGGCAATCCGTCATCGTGGTCGGCGGCGGCATCGGCGGCCTGGCCGCCGCGCTGGCGCTGACCCGCCAGGGAATCGCCGTACAACTGCTGGAACAGACCGCGCACATCGGCGAGATCGGCGCCGGCATCCAGCTCGGGCCCAATGCCTTCGCGGCGCTGGACGCGCTGGGCGTGGGCGCCGCGGCGCGCGGACGCGCCGTGTTCACCGACCACATCATCATGATGGACGCGGTGGACGCCCGGGAAGTGGTGCGCATCGACACCGGCGAAGCCTTCCGCGAACGCTTCGGCGGCCCCTACGCCGTCATCCACCGCGCCGACATCCACCTGTCCATCCTGGAAGCCGTGCAGCAGAACCCGCTGATCAGCTTCCGCACGTCCACGCAGATCGCCGGCATGTCGCAGGACGGCGCGGGCGTGGAGGTGGTGGACACGCAGGGCAACCGCTACCGCGCCGACGCGGTGGTGGGCGCGGACGGCGTGAAGTCCGTGATCCGCGAGCGCATGGTGGGCGATCCGGCGCGGGTGACGGGCCACGTCGTGTACCGCGCCGTGGTCGAGCGCGAGAACATGCCCGAGGAACTGCGCATCAACGCGCCCGTGCTTTGGGCCGGCCCGCACTGCCACCTGGTGCATTACCCCCTGCGCGGCGGCCAGCAATACAACCTGGTGGTGACCTTCCACAGCCGCGAGCAGGAAGAATGGGGCGTGCGCGAAGGCAGCAAGGAGGAAGTGCTGTCCTACTTCGAGGGCATCCACCCGCGCCCGCGGCAGATGCTGGACCGCCCCACTTCGTGGAAGCGCTGGGCCACCGCCGACCGCGAGCCCGTGGAGCGCTGGGGCCAGGGCCGCGTCACCATCCTGGGCGACGCCGCGCATCCCATGACGCAATACATGGCCCAGGGCGCCTGCATGGCGCTGGAAGACGCGGTGACGCTGGGCGAAGCGATCCGGCATTGCGGACAGGACCTGGAAGCCGCTTTCCGCCTGTACGAATCGGTCCGCATCCCGCGCAGCGCGCGCGTGGTCTGGTCCACGCGGGAGATGGGCAGGCTTTATCACGCGCGGGGCGTCGAACGCACCGTGCGCAACATGCTGTGGACGGGCCGCAGCCAGTCCCAGTTCTACGACGCGTTGCAGTGGCTGTATGGGTGGAAAGTGGAGAACTGCCTCGCACGGGGTTCGGCGCAGTAGGCAGAAAAAACAAGCTCAGGAGGAGACAACCATGTACAAGAAGACCATCGGCGGAACCGCCATCGCGCTGGCGCTGGCCTCGTTCGCGGCCGGCGCGCAGCCCAAGCCCGTGGACATCGGCTTCATCGGCACGCTGTCCACCCCCGCCGGCTATATCGGCGAAGACGAGCGCGACGCGTTCATGCTGGCCGTGAAGGAAGGCGGCGGCAAGCTCGGCGGCGTGCCGGTCAATGTGCGCGTCGAGGACGACGCGCTCAAGCCCGCCAACGCCAAGCAGATCGCCGACAAGATGGTGCAGGGCGGCGTGCGCCTGTTCACCGGCATCAATTTCTCGAACGTGATGGCCGCGGTCGGTCCGACGGTGCTGAACGCCGGCGCCTTCTACGTCAGCCTGAACGCCGGCCCATCCAACTACGCCGGCAAGGCCTGCAACCCCAACTACTTCGCCGTCGCGTTCCAGAACGATTCCTACGCGGACACCGCCGGCATGGCGGCCAATGAACTGGGCGCCAAGCGCGTGGTCATCATGGCGCCCAACTACCAGGCCGGACGCGACGCGGTCGCCGGCTTCAAGCGCGCCTACAAGGGCGAAATCGCCGACGAGATCTACACCAAGCTGGAACAGGCCGACTTCTCGGTCGAACTGGCGCGAATCCGCTCGCTGAACCCCGACGCCATCTTCCAGTTCCATCCGGGCGGCGCGGGCATCAACCTGACCAAGCAGTTCGCCAATTCCGGGCTGGCCGGCCAGATCAAGATGATCACGCCCATCTACTCGATGGACGACCGCATGCTGGCCGCCACCGGCACGGCGGGCGCGGGCTTCTACCTGAGTTCGCTGTGGAGCGCCGACCTGGACAACCCGCAGAGCAAGCACTTCGTGGAGGCCTTCACCAAGGCGTACAACCGCGCGCCCACCGCCTATGCCGCGCAGGCCTACGACACCGCCAACCTCATGGCCTCGGCCCTGAAGGCCGTCGACGGCGACATCGCCGGCCGCGCCGACGACTTCCGCGCCGCGCTTCGCCGCGCCGACTTCCCCAGCGTGCGCGGCAAGTTCAAGTTCGGCCCGAACCAGCACCCCATCCAGGACTGGTACCTGCTGCACATCGAGGCCGGCCCGGACGGCAAGCTGACCTACAAGAACCTCAAGGTCATCGCGCGCGACCACACCGACGTGCACGCGGCCGACTGCAAGATGTAGGCCGGGACGGAGGCGGGCGGACGGCGCACGGCCGGACCGCCTCCGCGCCGCTCCACAAGGAGTTTCCATGCTGATGTTCCTGGAGCAGGTCCTCAACGGCCTGCAATACAGCGCCTTGCTGTTCCTGCTGTCGGCGGGCTTGACGCTGGTGTTCGGCATCATGAACGTCATCAACCTGACGCACGGCTCGTTCTACATGGTGGGCGCGTTCTGCGCGGCCAGCGCGGCCGCCGCCACGGGCTCGTTCGCCGCGGCCCTGCTGGCGGCGCTGACCGGCGCGGCGCTGTACGGCCTGGCGGTGGAACTGCTGGTGATCCGCCACCTGTACCGCCGCGACCACCTGGACCAGGTGCTGGCCACGCTGGGCCTGACGCTGTTCACCAACGAACTGGTCACGGTGCTGTTCGGCCGCAGCCCGCCGTTCATGGACATCCCGCCGTTCCTGTCGGGGTCCGTGGCGCTGCTGCCGGGCCTGAACTACCCCGTGATGCGGCTGGCCTTCATCGGCGCGGGCGTGCTGGTGGCGGTCGGGCTGTGGTTCCTGATCTCGCGCACCCGCATCGGCATGCTGGTGCGCGCCGGGGCCGACGACGGCGAAATGGTCGACGCGCTGGGCGTGAACATCCAGCGCCTGTTCACGCTGATCTTCACGCTCGGCGCCCTGCTCTGCGGCTTTGCCGGCGTGATGGCGGCGCCGCTGCTGGCGGTGGAGATCGGCATGGGCGAACGCATCCTGATCACCACTTTCGTGGTCATCGTGGTGGGCGGCGTGGGCTCGGTGCGCGGCGCGCTGGCGGGCTCCCTGATGATAGGCATGACCGACGCGCTGGGACGCGCGTACATCCCGTTCTGGATGTCGCGGCTGCTGCCGCCGGAACTGTCGGATTCCGCCAGTTCCAGCCTGGTGTCGGCCAGCATCTACATCCTGATGGCCGTCGTGCTGCTGTTCAAGCCGCGAGGCCTCGTGCCCGCGCAGCGTTAGGAACGATAGTGTCAAACACCTCGATCAATAGAAAAGTCCTCGTCAACGCCATCGGGTTCCTGCTGTTCGCCCTGGTGCCCGCCATCGCGTCGGCCACGGGCGAGGCCTTCCTGGTCAACCTGATGACCCGCTTCCTCATCTACGCCATCGCCGCGGTCAGCCTGGACCTGATCCTGGGCTACGGCGCCATGGTCAGCTTCGGCCACGCCGCCTTCTTCGGGCTGGGCGGCTACGTGATCGGCATCGCCGGCTTCCACCTGGGCCAGGGCGACACGCTGTTCGGCTGGAGCGGCAGCAACGCCGCGCTGGCCATGTGGCCGCTGGCCGTCGCGGTTGCGGCGCTGGCCGGGCTGGCGGTGGGTTTCCTGTCGCTGCGCACCTCGGGCGTGCAGTTCATCATGATCACGCTGGCATTCGGGCAGATGCTGTACTTCATCCTCGTCGGCCTGATGGTCTACGGCGGCGACGACGGCCTGTCGATCGACGCGCGCAATACGCTGCCCGGCCTGGACATGAACCGCCCCGCCACCTTCTACTACGTCTGCCTGGCGCTCATGACGGCCTGGGTGCTGGCCTGCCGCCGCATCGTCGATTCGCCCTTCGGCATGGCGCTGCAAAGCATCAAGCAAAACCCGCGCCGCAGCGTCGGGCTGGGCCTGGCGCCGCTGCGCTACCGGCTCACCGCCTTCGTGCTGTCGGCCGCCGGCACCGGCCTGGCCGGCGCGCTGTGGGCGAACTACGCGCTCTTCGTCAGCCCGGACATGTCGTCCTGGCAGAAGTCCGGCGAACTGATGGCCATGGTCATCCTGGGCGGAATGGGCTCGATCTTCGGGCCGGTGCTGGGAGTGGCCGTGTACCTGGGCCTGGAGCAGGTCGCCACCGCATGGACGGAACACTGGATGCTGATCCTGGGGCCCGTCCTGGTGCTGGTGGTGCTGTTCGGCAAGCGCGGCGTGTATGGCTGGCTGGTGGGAGGGAAACACCATGACTGATCGGCCCAAACTGGAAATCCGCGGTCTCCAGAAGCGCTTCGGCGCCGTGCACGCCACGCAGGGCGTCGACCTGGCGGTCAGGCCCGGCGAACTGCACGCGCTGATCGGCCCCAACGGCGCCGGCAAGACCACGCTGCTGTCGCAGATCGGCGGCGAGATCCTGCCCGACGCCGGCAGCATCCTGCTCGACGGCCGCGACATCACCCGCATGCCCGCGCACAAGCGGCCTGCGGCGGGGCTGGCCCGCTCGTTCCAGATCAGCCAGCTCTATCCCGGCTTCACCGCCGAGGACAACGTCGCCATGGCCGTGCAGGCGCGCAGCCCCGGCGGCTTCAATCTGTGGAAGAACGCCCGCGGGCTGCCGCGACTGCGCGACCCCGCCCGCCAGGCGCTGGAGCGCGTCGGGCTGGGCGGCCGCGGCGGCGTGCGCGTGTCCGCGCTGGCGCATGGCGAAAAGCGGCAACTGGAACTGGCGATGGCGCTGTCGCTGGACGCGTCCCTGCTGCTGCTGGACGAACCCATGGCCGGCATGGGCGCGGAGGAGTCGCAGCGCATGACGGCCCTGCTGCAAGAGCTCAAGGGCCGCTACGCCATCCTGCTGGTCGAACACGACATGGACGCGGTCTTCGCGCTGGCCGACCGCATCACCGTGCTGGTCTACGGCAAGACGATCTTCACCGGCACCCCGGACGAAGTGCGCCGCCATCCCGACGTGCGCGCCGCCTACCTGGGCGAGGAGGAATGATGCTGCAACTCAAGGCATTGCAAGGCGGCTACGGCGCAAGCAAAGTGCTGTTCGGCGTGGACCTCGACATCGCGCCGCGGCAGGTCGTGTCCCTGATCGGCCGCAACGGCATGGGCAAGACCACCACGGTCAAGACACTCATGGGCATGCTGCCCGCTCAGGGCGGCGACATCCTGCTGGACGGCAAGCCCATCGCGGGCCTGGCCCCGCACCGCATCGCGCAGTTGGGCATCGGGCTGGTGCCCGAAGGCCGCCGCGTCTTCGGCTCGCTGTCGGTGGAGGAAAACCTCGTCGCCACCGCCCGCAACACCCGGGCGGGCTGGCACGTGGAGCGCGTGTTCGAATTGTTCCCGCGCCTGAAGGAACGCCGCGCGCAGTCCGCCCGCACCCTGTCCGGCGGCGAACAGCAGATGCTGGCCGTGGGCCGGGCGCTCCTCATCAATCCGCGCCTGCTGGTCCTGGACGAAGCCACCGAGGGCCTCGCGCCCCTGATCCGCCAGGAAATCTGGAACTGCCTGCGCCGCCTGAAAGAAGAAGGCCAGACCATCCTGGTGATCGACAAGAACCTGAAAGAAATGGCCACGCTGGTCGACCGCCACCACGTGCTGGAAAAGGGCCGCGTCGTGTGGCAGGGCAGCCCCGCCGAACTCGCGGCCCAGCCGGAACTGGCGCAACGATATCTTGGTGTGTAGGATGGGTGGAGCGCGAGAGTTCTTAAGCCAGAACGCGATTGCTGAACGCGCGAAACCCATGCGGCCGTGGGCAGATTGTTTTCTCCATCGGCCGAAGAACAGTCTATTGCGGCCGCATGGGTTTCGCGCGCTGAAGAGCGGGGTTCTTGTGGAGAGGATCTCGCGCTCCACCCATCCTACACAGCCCGACAGAAACCAAAAAAAACGGGCGGCCCGCCTTGCGGCGGCCGCCCGTGGCGTTGCAGCGCTTAGTTCAGGCTGGCGCCGGAGATCTTCACGATCTCCTGGTACTTCGCCTTCTCGTTCTTGACGAATTCGGCGAACGCCTCGGGCGTCATCGGCGCCGCTTCCGAGCCCATCGTCAGCAGGCGCTGCTTCACGTCAGGCTGCTGCATCGCTTCCGAATAGGCCTTGTTCAGCTTGGCGACCACCGGCGCGGGCGTGCCGCCCGTGGTGAACACGCCGAACCAGGTGCCCAGGTCGAAACCCTTGACGCCCGATTCCTCGACCGTCGGCACGTCGGCCAGCAGCGACGAACGCTTGGCGGTGGTAACGGCCAGCGCCTTCACCTTGCCGTCCTTGATCAGCGGAGCCGAGGCCGCCAGATTGTCGAACATGAAGTCCGACTGGCCCGACAGCAGCGCCAGTTGGGCGGGCGCCGCGCCCTGATAGGGGATGTGCTCGACGTTGATGCCGGCGCGCGCCTTCAGCAGTTCGCCCGACAGATGCCCGGCGCTGCCGTTGCCGCCCGAACCGTAGTTCAGTTTGCCGGGGTTCTTCTTCGCGTAGTCGATCAGGTCCGACAGCTTCTCGATCTTGTTCTTCTGGGCGAATTCGACGTTCATCACCAGCACGTTGGGCACCGAGGCCACGATCGTGACCGGCGCGAAATCCTTCACGGGGTCGTACGGCAGGTTGGCGAACAGCCAGGGGTTGATCGCGTGAGTCGCGACCGCGCCCATCACCAGCGTATAGCCGTCGGCCGGCGCCTTGGCCGCCAGGTCGGCCCCGATATTGCCGCCCGCGCCCGAGCGGTTTTCCACGATGACGGGCTGGCCCAGGGAGCCGCGCACCTTCTCGGCCAGCATGCGGGCCATGGTGTCCAGCGGGCCGCCGGGCGGGTAAGGCACGACGAAGCGCAGGGGCTTGGTCGGGAAATCGGTGGCCTGCGCCACGGCGGGCGCGGCGAAAGGCAGGGTCGCGGCCAGCGCCACGGCGCCTTGCAGCAAGGCGCGGCGCACGGCGCTGCGGGGGGTCGGCTTCATGGATTGTTCTCCTCACTCTGTATCGATAGCGGTCAGTAGCATACCGCAGGGATGAGATGAGCGTAACAAAGAGAAACCGGAAAAGTTCTCCGGTGCTCGGGTGTCCGGCCCCCTCGCGCCTCGTGTCAAGTGGCCGAAGGCGCCGCGTTCCAATCCGGCCGCCGCCTGGCCTTGGCTGCGGCGATCCCCTCGATCGCTTCGGTGCGCAACTGGCTGGCGAAGGATTGCGAGGCGGAGTCCAGATAGGTCCCCAGTTCTTCTTCGTGCCAGCGCTGCTGGCCGAACAGGCCCCGCAGCATCCGCTTGGTCTGCCCGGCGGCGCGCGGGGCGGCGTCCACGCAGCGCCGCAGCACGCCGGCGACTCCCTCCTCCCAGTCCCGCCCGGCATCGAACACATAGTCCAACAGGCCGATGGCGCGCGCCGCATCCGCGTCTATGCGTTCGCCGGTCAGCATCATCCGCCGGGCTGCTTGCAGGCCGATGCGGGCGGCGACAAAGGGAAGAATCTGCGCCGGCACCAGGCCGATCGACACTTCGGGAAAGCCGAAACGCGAATCGCGCGAACCGGCGGCCAGGTCGGCGGCGCAGACCAGGCCCGCGCCCCCACCCATGGCGGCGCCCTGCGCCAGCACCACGGTGATCTTGGAGCTGCCGGCAAAACGCTCCAGGAAGCGTCCGTAACGCCGGTTGCCCAGGGCGACCGGATCCTGGCCGTCGGCGCCAGGCCTCGCGGCGATCCGGTCCGCGATATTGCCGAGATTACCGCCCGCGCTGAACGCCGGCCCGGCCGCGCTGACCGCCACGACTCTTACGGCGGCGTCGGATTCGGCCTGGCCGAGCGCGTCCTCCAGCCGCTCGACCATTTCGCCGCCCAGCGGATTGCGCGTCTCGGGCCGGTTCAGGATCAGATGAAAAACCGCGCCGTCGCGCCGAGTGAGCAGCGGCGCGTCCGCCGCGCCGTTGGATTGCGCCAGGTTCATGGTTACCGCTCCTTCAGTACACTGCGGCGGCCGGGGCCGCCGCCAGTTGGATAATCCCTTCCTGTGCCAGCGCCTGGATGTCGGCCGGCGAGTAGTCCAGTTCCCGGAGCACCGCCTGCGTATCCTCGCCCACCGACGGCACACGCCCATCGGCCGGATCGCCTCCGGTATGCACGCCCGGCAGGCCGACGAATGGCACCTCGCCCAGGCCCGGCTGGCTGAGCGTCTGCACCAGGCCCAGGTGCCGCACCTGCTCGTCTTCCTGGAACTGGTCGTAGTCCTTGACCTCGCCGTACAGGATGTCGTTTTCGCGGAAGCAGTTGGTCCAGTACGCGGTGGGACGCGAGCGCAAGGCCTGCGCCACCCCGGCGTTGATCTCGTCGCCGGCCTGTATGCGGCGCTGCGGCGTGTCCATGCGCGGATCCGTCAGCCAGTCGTCGCGCCCGATCACCCGGCAGATCGCGGCGAACATCGCGTTGTTCATCGCGAACACCAGCACATAGCCGTCCGCCGTGCTGAAGATTCCCTGGGGATACGTGACGCTGGTGGCCGGTTCTCCGCGGCGCAACGCGTGGTCGATCAAGGAACTGTTCTGCAATGCCGCCATGGTGGCCAGCAGGCTGACGTCGATGTGCGTGCCCGATTGACCGCGCTCGCGCGCGAACAGGGCGCCTCCGATCGCATTGGCGGTGTAGACGCCGCAAGACAGATCGCCGACGAACGGCTTCACCCGCTGGGGCAGCCCCGCGCCGTCGCAATTCGCGGTGGTCAGGCCCGTGAGCGCCTGCACCACCGAATCGGTGCCCGGACGGTCGACATAAGGGCCGGACAGGCCGAACCCCGAGATCGATGCGTAGACCAGGCGCGGATTGATGCCGCTCAGGGCGGCATAACCCACGCCCAGGCGGTCCGCCACGCCGGGGCGGAAGCTCTGCACCACCACGTCGGCGCGCGCCGCCAGCCTGTGCAGGACCTCGCGGCCGGAATCGGTCTGGGCATCCAGGGCCAGGCTGCGCTTGCCCCGATTGAAGGCCAGCGCAATGGCGCTGAATCCTCCGCGCGGCACGCCCATGCTGCGTCCCCAGTCGCCATGGAACGGTTCCACCTTCGTCACCTGTGCGCCCATCTGGCCCAGGATCTGCGCGCAGTAAGGCCCCGCGATTCCCTGCGACAAGTCGAGCACGCGCAGGCCTTCATACACCCTGTGCAAAGGATTCGGATCAATAGCGGAATTCACGGCTGTCTCCCTGGACTTGGGGAAAGGCTGGGCTTGTGCCCGACGCCCGCGGCCCCGGATAATCGTCTGCGTACGCTGGCACACAAGGAAATCTCATGGCGGTGCGCGATCTGGACATAGGTTTGCTCAGGACTTTCCTGGCGGTGGCCGACCGCGAGAATTTCGCGGGCGCGGCCGACCAGGTGTTCCGCACCCAGGCCGCGGTCTCGCAACAGATGCAACGGCTCGAGCGGCTGCTGGACTGCAAACTGCTTGTGCGCGTGGGACGGCACAAGCGTCTCACCGAACAGGGCGTGCGACTGCGCGAGTACGCGCGGCGCATGCTCGCGCTGAACGACGAAACCTGCCGCGCGATGAACAAGAGCGTCTTCGCCGCGCCCACGCGCATCGGGGTATGCGCCGACGCCGTGGACACGATCCTGCCGGACTACCTGGCGCTCTGCGCGCGCACCTATCCCGGCATGCGCATCGAGATCCAGGTCAATCGCAGCCGCTGGCTGGCGTCGGCGCTGCGGCGCGGCGACATCGACCTGCTGCTCGAACTCGAGCAATTCGACGAGTTCCCCCGCATCACGTTTCGGACCTCGCCCGTGGTCTGGATTTCGGGCACGCATTTCCATCATCAGCAAAATCTCCCTTTGCCCCTGGTGCTGGTGGACTCGCCCTGCGTCTTCCGGCGCATGGCGCTGAACCGCCTGGAACAAGAAAACCGCCCCTGGCGCAATGCCTTCCAGACGCCCACGCTGGCCGGCGTGCGCGCCGCCTTGCGGGCCGGCCTGGGCATCACCCCGCGCACCATCGAGATGCTCACCCCCGGCCTCAAGGTGGTGGGCGAAGAACTCGGCCTGCCCACCTTGCCCTCCGCCAGCTACCATCTCTACATGCGCGCGGGCGACAACTCCGACGGCGCCCGCAAGCTCAGCGAATTATTCATCCCCTCCTGACCGCCGCTACCGTTGCTGCATGCCGGCGGCCACGATCACTTTGCCCCACTCCACCGTGTCGCGCCGCTGGATCGCCCGCAAGTCCTCGGGCGAGCCTGGCTGCGGCAGCAAAGCGCGATCGGTCAGGAATCGGCGGCCCTCCGGATTGTCGAGCGCGCCGTTGATCCACGCGGCCAGGCGCTGCGAAACCGCGGGCGGCGTCGAGGCGGCCGCCCAGATCGCGATCCACGACGACACGTCGAAGCCCGGATAGCCGAGCTCCGACACGGTGGGCACGTCCGGAAAGGCGGGCACGCGGGTGGCGGTGGACACCGCCAGGGCGCGGATCTTGCCGGCCCGCATCTGGGGCGTCGCGGTGACGGCGTCGCAGAAATAGAAGTCGTACTGGCCGCCCAGCAGATCCGTCATGGCCTGCGTGCTGGCGCGGTAAGGAATGTTCACCGCGTTGATGCCTGTCATCGCGCGAAAGCGCTCGCCGGCGATGCGGCCGCCGACGTTGGCGCTGGCGAAGCTCAGGCTCGCCTTGGAGGCCCGCGCGTCGGTAATGAATGCCTGGAGCGTTTCCGCCTTCACGCGCTGCGGATTGACGACCAGGAAATACGGCGCGGTCGCCAGTGTCGTCAGCGGCGTGAAGTCGCGCTCGGGATCGTAGGCCAGCGATTTGTAGATGCTGGCATTGGCCGCGTGCGTGGACGGCCCCGACACCAGCAGGTTGTAGCCGTCGCCGGATTGCCGCAATACGTACTCGGCGGCGATGTTGCCGTCGGCTCCCGGCCGGTTTTCGATGATGACCGGGCTGCCCACCTTCTCGCGTATCTTGTCCGCGACATAGCGGATGATGGTGTCGGTCGCGCCGCCCGCGCCGTATGCCACGGTCACATGGACCGTCTTGTCCAGCGTCTGCGCGCGGGTGCCGCCACAAGCGGCCAGCAGCGCGCCGGCTCCGGCCAGTTGAATGAATGCCCTGCGGGTCTGTTCCATTTGTAGTCTCCTCCCATCCTTTTGCTCCTGCTATTGCAGGATTTCTCCGGGACAAGGAATTTCCAGGTCCAACAGCATCTGGGCGTACGACTTGCCCAAGGGATCCGAGCGCAGGCTGGACGAACCGCCGCCGCCCAGCGCGCGCCGCAGCACGAAATTGACTGCCCCCGTCCCCGGAAGCTCGAAGCGCGACACGTCGCCCTGCACCAGATGGCTGAAGTACTCGCGCACCCGCTCGGCGGTCAGCTCGCGCAACAGCACGGGCCAATAGGCCTCGGAGCGCGCGATCACGCCGATGTTCGAATCGTCGCCCTTGTCGCCGCTGCGGGCATAGGCCAACCTCGCCAGCGGCACCCGCAGGGCGCCGTCCGGGCTCGCCGGCGCCGACGCGCAAGCCTGCTGCGCCGCGGGCGGAAACGACGGGCCCTCCTCGCCGTTTTCCGGCACGATGACCTCGGCGTGGACGTCGCCGCAGTCGAGCCAGACCGGCACGCATTGCTTGGCGATGTAGAACGATCCCGTCTTGATGATGGCCTGGATATCGGAACGGCCGCCGAAGTGGCTACGCGTGCCCGGTCCCATCGACGTCCCGGCCGAAGCGGACTCCTTCTGCAGGAACTCCAGCCCCTTGCGCTCGGCATGCGAGGCGGCGATGCGCAGGATCACCTCGCGGCTGTCGTTCTCGCGCGCGTTGCCGCCGTACATGGCTTCCGCCCCCAACAGCTCCACCACGGTGGACGTGTAGTCGGGCAGGCCGTTGAGCGCGAGCAGCTTGCGCGTGCGCCGCAGCAGCTCTTCCGCCGTGCGCAGGGCTTTTGCGCGCGCCCGTTGCCCGCGGATCGCCATCATGATGCCGATCTGATAGCCGGCGTGTCCTGTTGCGGTGATCTTGTAGCGTGTGGAAGGCGCCCGTCCGCGCGCGCCCTCCACCCGAACCCGGTCCGGCCCCGTCTCGCGGATGGAAACCTGCCGCAGGTCGCAGACCACGTCGGGAAGTTCGTACGCGGCGGGGTCGCCGATTTCGTACAGCAGTTGCTCGGCCACCGTGGCCCGGTTGACGAGGCCGCCGGTTCCGGGGGGCTTGGTCAGGTCGAAACCGCCATCCGGGCCCAGCACCACTATCGGATAACCGATATTGGCCCAGTCCGGGACCGTCTCCCAGTCGGTGAAGAGCCCGCCGGTCGCCTGCGGACCGCATTCGATCAAGTGGCCGGCCAGACTGGCCTTCGCCAATCTGTCGTAATCCGAAAACGCCCAATCGAACTCGTGTATCGCCACGGCCAGCGCGCAGGCGCTGTCCACCGCGCGCCCCGTGATCACGATGTCCGCATCCAGCGCCAGCGCCTGGACGATGGGGTAGGCGCCCAGGTATGCGTTGGCCGACAACAAAGGCCCGAAGCCGTTCAGGTCCGGCAGGCGGCGGCCCTGCGCATCGGTGAATTCGGCATGCAGTTCGGCGACGTCGTCGCCGCTGACGACGGCGATGCGAGGCGACAGGCCCTGTTCCCGGGCGAAGGCCAGAATGGCGTCGCGGCACGCTTGGGGATTCAGTCCGCCGGCATTCGACACCAGCCGCACGCCCCGCTCCAGCAAGGTTTTCAGATGCGGACGCAGCACGCTGACGAAGTCCGTCGCATATCCCAGCTCGGGGTTGCGCATGCGCGCCCGCTGCAGGATGGACATGGTCGTCTCGGCCAGATAGTCGAAGACGATGTAGTCCAGCTTCTCGGCCGTGAGCAGTTGCGGAATCGCAATCTGGGAGTCGCCCCAGAAACCCGAGGCGCATCCGACGTGCACGGTCTCTTTCGGCCGGCGCGCCCGGCTCTCGTCGTGGTTCGCGTTCATTGCTGCACCTCCATCAAGGCCTTCCCCGTGCTGACCTGGTCTCCCGCGGCAACGGCCAGTTTTGCCACAATGCCCGCCGCGCCCGCGGTGATCGACATTTCCATCTTCATGGACTCCAGCACCAGTACGGTCTGCTGCGCCGTCACACTATCTCCATCGCGCACGTCGACGCTGATCACTCTTCCGCTCATCGGCGCCCGCAGCAGCCGGGCCTGGCCGGACTGCTGGTCTTCGCGCCCGGCGAAACGCGTGGCCCGCAGGAAGCGCCAGACGCTCGCGCCGTCCTGCACCCAGGCGGCGCCCGTTCCCCCTTCCAGGGCCACGCGCAGGCGCCGGCGCAGGCCGCCCAGGACCAGCGCCATCTCGCCGTCGCGGCGATGAGCCGCGTCGATCCGGATCTGCCGGCATTCCCCTTCGGCGACGTGCCCATCCCAGGCGCGCAGCAGCAAGCCGCCATCGGCCTCCTGCGCGACGCGCAAAAGCCTGGGCTTCCCGTCGGAGGCATCGTCCAGCGCCACCTCGCCGGGCGCGGCGAGGCCTTGCGGGGCGCCCCCCGCGGGCCAACCGGCCAGCGCCAGCGCCGCGGCGGCCAGCGCATGCTCCGAAGGCTCCGCCCGCCAGTGCGCGGACGCCATGTCCTGCCCGGCCAGGAAGGTCGTCGTCACGCCGCCGTCGCGGAATTCTGGATGATCGATCGCCCGCGCCAGGAAATGCAGGTTGGAACGGACTCCCAGCAAACCGCCGGCCTCGCAGGCCCGCGCCAGCTTGCGGATGCACTCCTCCCGCGTTTCGCCCCACGCCAGGTACTTGGCCAGCATCGAGTCATAGTGCGGCGTGATTTCCAGGCCGTCCTCCAGCGCGGTATCGACGCGCAGCCCGGGCGGTTCGATCCATCTGAGCACGGTGCCGACCTGCGGCACGAAGCCCGAGGCCGGGTCTTCCGCGCAGACGCGCAACTCCATCGCATGGCCGCGGCTGCGCACGTCCTCCTGCCGGAAGGCCAGCGGCTCGCCCTGGGCCACCCTCAGTTGCCACTGCACCAGGTCGATGCCGGTGACCAGCTCGGTCACGCCGTGCTCGACCTGCAGCCGCGTGTTCATCTCCATGAAATAGAAATCGCCCGCTTCGTCCAGCAGGAATTCCAGCGTGCCCGCCCCCACATAGCCTATCGCCTGGCACGCGCGCACCGCCACGGCGCCCATGCGCTCCCGCAGCGCCGGCGACACCGCGGGCGACGGGCTTTCCTCGACCAGCTTCTGGTAGCGCCTCTGCAGCGAGCAGTCCCGCTCTCCCAGGTGCAAGGCATTGCCGTGCTCATCGCACAGCACCTGTATTTCGACATGGCGAGCCGCCAGGATGGCCTTCTCCAGGATCAACTCATCGGAACCGAAAGCCCCCAGCGCTTCGGAGCGGGCCAGCGGCAGCGCCTGCGCCAGCCCCGCGTCGTCCTGCGCCAGCCGCATGCCGCGTCCGCCGCCACCCGCGGCCGCCTTCAGCAATACCGGATAGCCGATGGCGCGAGCCCGCGCCGACAATTCCCGGTCGTCGGAGATGCCTTGCGCGCCGGGCACCGTCGGCACATCGGCGCGTTGCAGCGCCTCCTTGGCGCGGGCCTTGTTCCCCATCAGCGCGATGACTTCGGCCGGCGGCCCCACGAACGTCAGCCCGTCCTCCGCCACGGCGCGGGCGAACTCGGCATTCTCGGAAAGAAAGCCGTAGCCCGGATGCACCGCCTGCGCGCCGGTCAAAGCGCAGGCCCGCAGAATCGCGTCCACATTGCGGTAGCTGGCCTGCGCTGGCGCGGCGCCGATGCGCACCGCCATGTCGGCCTCCCGGACATGACGGGACTCCGCGTCCGCGTCCGAGTACACGGCGACCGTGCGCAGGCCCAGGGCGCGCGCCGCCCGGATGACCCGCAGCGCGATCTCTCCCCGGTTGGCGACGAGCAAGGTATCGAATCTCATCGTGTCCCCCCCTCGCGGCGTCAGGCCGCTCGCGCGGGCAGGATGCCCATGTGCTTGCAGATGATGGTGAGCATGATCTCGTCGGCGCCGCCGCCGATGGAGATCAGGCGCAGGTCGCGCCATGCGCGCGACACCGCGTTTTCCCACGTAAATCCCATGCCGCCCCAGTATTGCAGGCACGAGTCCGTGACCTCGCGACACAGGCGCCCCGCCTTCAGCTTCGCCATGGACGCCAGCTCCGTCATGTCGCCGCCATCCATGTGCACCCGCGCCGCGCGGTACACCATGGCGCGCAGCATCTCGACCTCCGTCTTCAACTCCGCCAGCCGGAAATGCACGGCCTGGTTGTCGAGCAGCGGCTTGCCGAAGACCTGGCGCTGGCGCGTGTAGTCGATCGTGTCGTTGATCACATCGCCCAGGGCCGTCACGCGGCGGGTCGCGCCGCTCAGGCGCTCCTCCTGGAACTGGCGCATCTGGTAGGTGAAGCCCATGCCTTCTTCGCCGATGCGGTAGCGCTGCGGCACGCGGACTTCGTCAAAGAACACCTGCGCGGTATCGGAAGACCACATGCCCACCTTCTTGATCTTGCTCATCGTGACGCCGGGCACCGGCTTGCCGTTGTCCTGCTTCAGCGGCAGGCAGATCAGCGACTTGTTCCGGTGCGGCTTGTCGTCGCTGGTGTTGGCAAGCAGGCACATCCAATCGGCCTGCGTGGCGTTCGTTATCCACATCTTGGAACCGCTGATCACATAATCGTCGCCGTCCTTGCGGGCGGTCGTCTTCAGCGAAGCGACGTCGGAACCCGCCCCGGTTTCGGATACGCCCAGGCATGCCACGTAGTCTCCGGCGATCGAAGGCCGCAGGAACTGGTCGCGCACCGAGTCGTTGCCGAAACGCGCCAGCGCCGGCGTGGCCATGTCGGTCTGCACCGCGATCGCCATGCCGACGCCGCCGGCCCGCACCGAACCGATCGCTTCGCAGAACGCGATTTCATAGGAATAGTCCAGGCCCATCCCGCCGAACTCGGTCGGCTTGTTCACTCCCAGGTAACCCGCCTTGCCAAGCTTCTTGAAGACTTCGTGGGCGGGGAAGATCTCCGCCTCCTCCCACTGGTCCAGATAAGGATTGATCTCTTTCTCGATCAACTGGCGTACGCCGTCCTGCAACGCGATGTGCTCGTGGGTAAACATGGAATCTCCTCGTTAGAATCTCGCGACGCCGAACTGGATCGGATGAACGTCGCGCTTTGCCGACCGCGTGCAAGCGGCCAGCGCCACTCCCAGAACGTCCCGGGTGGCGCGCGGGTCGATCACGCCGTCGTCCAGCAGCAGGCTGCTGGTATGCACGGCGGAAGACTGCAATTCGAATGTCCGCACGATTTCCTGGCTCTCCGCTTCCAGCGCGGCGGAATCGGGCGCCGTGCCGGCGCGCCTGGCGCTGTTCTCGGCCACGCGCCGCATGGTCATGGCGGCTTGTTCGCCCCCCATCACGGCGGTCCTCGCGTTCGGCCACGAGAACAGGAAATCCGGCTTGAATGCGCGCCCGCACATGCCATAGTTGCCGGCGCCGAACGAGGCGCCGCAGAGAACGGTCAGGCGCGGCACGCCGGCATTGGACAAGGCCTGGATGAGCTTGGCGCCATGCTTGATCATGCCCGCCTCTTCATGCGCGCGGCCCACCACGAACCCCGTGATGTTCTGCAGGAATACGATGGGCCTGCCCAACTGCGAACACAGTTGTATGAATTGCGCGGCCTTGGTCGACCCAGCCGTATCGAGCGGACCGTTGTTGGTCAGCAGCCCTATCGGCGTGCCGTGCAGCGTCCCGTACCCGCAGACCGTGGCCGCTCCGTAGTCGGGCTTGAACTCATGGAAATCGGATCCATCGATCAGCCGCGCGATCACTTCGCGCATATCCACAGGCACCCGGTAATCGGCGGGCATGATGCCCAGCAGGTCCTGGACGTCATGCCGGGGCGGCGCGGCGGCGCGGACGTCCTCTTTCCCCGCCCACCCGAAGGCGCGCACGATGTCGCGCACCTGGAGAATGGCCTCGCGGTCGTTGTCGGCCACGTAATCGGCCAGGCCCGACACCGACGCATGCATCTCCGCTCCGCCCAGTTCTTCTTCCGTCGCGGTCTCTCCGGTGGCGGCCTGCAACAGCGCCGGGCCCGCCAGGAAGGCATGCGCCTGGTTGCGCACCATGACGACGTAATCGGACAACCCCGGCAGATAGGCTCCGCCCGCGGTCGAGGAACCGTGCACCAGGGATATCACCGGAATCCCGGCGGCGGACAGTTTCGCCAGGTTGTAGAACATGCCGCCGCCATGGACGAAGCGTTCGGCGCGGTACTTCTTCAGATTCCCGCCCGCGCTCTCGACCAACTGGATGAAAGGCAGCCGGTTGGCCAGCGCGATCTCCTGGCACCGCATGACCTTCTGGGCCGTCATGGCCTGCATGGCGCCCGCGCTGATGCCGGCGTCGTTGATAACGATCATGCATTGCACGCCGCAGACCTCGCCGACGCCCGCAACGATGGCTGCCCCCGGCACACTGGTGGCGGGATCCGGGTTCTCGATGCCGCAATAGCCCGCCAGCTTCATCAATTCCACAAAGGGGCTACCGGGATCGATCAGCGCCGCCAGCCGTTCCCGCGGCAGCAGCTTGCCGCGCTTGCGGAACGCGGGCGCGGCCTGCGCCGACCGGTCCACCGCCCGTTGCTCCAGTTGCGACAGTTCCGACAGCAGCGTCAGCATCTGTTCGCGGTTGCGCTGATAGGCAGGGGATTGCCTGTCGAGGCGGGATTCCAGATCGGCCATGGTTGCAGACACCTTATGTCGAGTTCCGGGGAGCGCCGGGCGGACCGGCAGCGTGAGCCTATGATGGGCCACGCGGACAGCCCGCACAATCAAGAACTCGTCCGCCGACAGTTAAGAATTGCTTATGTGATGCGAGCCGGGCGCCACGCCAGGGCTGGCGAAAAAAAACCGCCGCGGCGGTTTCTTGGAAGCCCGGACGGATGGCGGGCAGGGCACGACGAGCACGGTGGCTTTGTCAGAAAGCTAGCGCAACCCCACCATCGTCGCCCGCAATTGCGACGCCGTCTGCCGCAACGGCTGGAGAAACTCCGCCACCGCGGCCTCTTCCTGGTAAGTGCCGGCCGTCAGGCTGACGTTGACGGCCGCGACGATGGTGCCGTCTTGATCGCGCACCGGCACCGCCAGGCCGGCGATGGAATCGTCCAGCTCGCTGTCCACCCAGGCATAGCCCTGCTCTCGCGCAAGCAGGATCTCCTCGCGCAACCGGTCCCGGTCCACGACCGTGGCGGCCGTCATCTTTTTCAGCCTGGCCGCTTGCAGATAGCCTTGCAGCGCGTCGTCTTCCAGGCCCGACAGCAAGACCCTGCCCATCGATACCGCGTGCGCCGGCAGGCGGCTGCCCAGCGAAGGGCTCATGGGCAGGATGCGCTTGGTATGCAGGCGCTGCACATAGACGATTTCTTCCTCGTCCAGCACCGAGACCGCGCAGGACTGGCCTATGCGCGCGCCCAGTCCCTCGAGCGCCAGTTGCGACTGCCGCCAAAAGGGCAGCGTGTACAGATAGGACAGGCCCAGGCGCAGCACCTTGGGCGTGAGCCAGTAGTGCTTGCCGTCGCTTTTCACGAAAGCCAGTTCGACCAGCGTCATCAGGAAGCGGCGCACCGCGGTGCGCGGCAACTCCACGGCCGACGCAACGTCGGCCAGCGTCTGGCGCGCTTCGCCCTGCCCCATGGTTTCGATGATTTTGAGTCCGCGCGCAAAGGTGCGGACGAAGGATTCGCTTTCAGGCGTTGCCATAGATGCTCCTGCATACGTGCTTGACACGTCTGCATTCAACTCTCAGAATGACCGTATAGCGGATGAATATATCCGCCTAGCGGTCATTATAGACAGAGTGACCGTGCTGCGCAAGTCCGGGCCCGGCAATGCGCCTTCCCCACAACCCGCCCTGGAAAGGCCATGACTCAAACCACATTCGAGACAGACTTCTGGAAAGACGCCGCCACGCGCAAGATCTGGGACGACATCGTCCCTGGCGAGCCTCGCAAGACGATTCCCTACACCCTGACGCTGGAAGCCATTCAAAAGTATTGCCGCGTCGTCGGCGACATGCACCCCCTGTACTTCGACGAAGCCTATGCGCTGAAGTCCCCCTACAAGGGCCTGATCGCCCCGCCGGCCATCCACATCCTCCTGATGTTCTCCTGCACGCCTGCCGATGACTGGATGCGCAGCCCGGGCACGGTCAATGCCGGCCAATCCTGGAGCTACAACATCCCGGCGCGCCCGGGCGACGTCATCCGGCTGGAAGCCCGCGCGCTCGACAAATTCATCCGCAAGGACCGCCTGTTCGTCGTGCACGACAACGTCTTCTTCAACCAGAACAACGAAGTGATCTGCTCCGGCCGCGGCTGGACTATCCGGCCCGTGTAAGGAGCACCAAGATGACCCAAGCTTTCGACTCGCTCGCGATCGGCCAGAAAATCGAAGGGGCGCCCTTCTCGCCCACCCGCGAATCCATTCGCGCCTTCTGCGAAGCCTCGCTGGACTACAACCCCCTGCACCTGGACGACAACTACATGCAGGGCGACTTCGGCCGCACCAACTTCGGCGGCATCATCATGCACGGCATGAACAACTTCGGCGTGATCACGCGCATGCTGACCGACTGGCTCTACGAGCGCGGCGGTGTGCAGCGCCGCCTGGAAACACGCTGGAAATCGCCGGTCAAACCCGGCGACACCATCACCCCGCTGGCGGTGATCACGGCCACGCGCAAGACCGAGCAAAGCCGTTGGGCGACGCTGGACGTGCAAGTGCTCAACCAGCGCGGCGAGACCGTGGCGTCAGGCGAAGCCATGGTGGAGTTCCCCCGCTGAAGCCTCCGGTATCCGCCGCGCGGATACCGGTTCAAGAAAAACCGAGGAGACAACAATGAATCGCTGGTTGCATACTGCGGCCTCCCTGTGCCTGGGGATGCTGTGCCTGTTGCCCCTGGTCGCGCGCGCCCAGGCCTTTCCCGATCATCCCGTCCGCCTGGTCGTGCCCTTTCCGCCCGGCGGCACCACCGACATCCTGGCACGCATGCTGAGCAACGCGCTGGGCACGGAATGGAAACAGCCCGTGGTCGTCGAGAACAAACCCGGCGCCAGCGGCACGATCTTTTCCGAACAACTGGCCCGCACGCCCGCCGACGGCTACACGCTGATGGTGACGGCCACGCACCACGTGATCAACCCGGCGCTATACAAGAATCTGCGCTACGACAGCAGGAAGGACTTCACCGCGGTCGCGCAGGTGGCCGCGGTGCCCAATGTGCTCGTGATCAACCCGGACTTCGCCGCGCGCAATCGCATCAATAGCGTGGCCGACCTGATCGCCTACGCCAAGGCCAACCCCGGCAAGGTGAACTTCGGCTCGGCGGGCACCGGCGGCGCCAACCATCTGTCCGGTGAATTGTTCAAGTCCATGACCGGCGTGTCCATGGTCCACATTCCCTACAAAGGCGCCGCGCCGGCCCTGAACGACCTGCTGGGCGGCCAGATCCCCATCATGTTCGACTCGGTTCCGGGCGTGCTTCAGCACATCAAGGCCGGCAAGCTGCGAGCCCTGGCCGTGACCTCGCTGACACGCTCTTCCGCCCTGCCCGATGTGCCGACGCTGGATGAAGCGGGCGTCAAGGGTTTCGAGGCCACGGCCTGGTTCGGCCTGTACGCGCCCGGCAACATGGATCCCAAGCTGCTCGCCAAGATATCCGGCGACGTCCTGGCCGCTTTGCGTTCTCCGTCCATCCAGGAGCAGTTCGCGCAGCAAGGCGCCATGCCGGGAACTATGACGCAGCCCGAGTACGCGCGCTTCGTCAACGCGGAAATGGACAAGTGGGCCAAGGTCATCGACGACGCCCACATCACCATCCAGTAGGAGCAGGCATGACGGCAACTCCCTCGAGCAACGCGCCGGCGCGCGGCGCGCTCTCCCACATCCGGGTGCTGGACCTCTCGCGCATCCTGGCCGGCCCCTGGTGCACGCAGAACCTGGCCGACCTGGGCGCGGACGTGATCAAGATCGAGCGCCCGGGCACGGGCGACGACACGCGCGCCTGGGGGCCGCCCTGGATCCGCGACGGCGCGGGCCAGGACACGCGCGACTCCTCCTACTATGCGGCCGCCAACCGCGGCAAGAAATCGCTGACCCTCGACATCTCCAAACCCGAGGGCCAGCGCATCGTGCGCGAACTGGCCGCGCAAAGCGATGTGGTCATCGAAAACTACAAGATCGGCGACCTCAAGCGTTATGGCCTGGACTACGCCAGCCTGCGCGCCATCAACCCGCGCCTGGTGTATTGCTCCATCACCGGCTACGGACAGGAGGGCCCCAGCGCCAGCAAGCCGGGCTATGACTTCGTCTTCCAGGCCATCGGCGGCCTCATGAGCATTACCGGCGAACGCGACGACCTGCCCGGCGGCGGCCCGCAGAAAGCCGGCATCGCGATCGCCGACGTCATCACCGGGATGTACGCCACGATCGCCATCCTCGCCGCGTTGAATCACCGCGATGTCTCCGGCCTGGGCCAGTACATCGACATGGCCCTGCTCGACTGCATCGTGGCCCTGGGCGGCAACCAGGTCACCGGCTACTTCGCCAATGGCAACGACCCCAAGCGCTACGGCAACGCCCATGCCAGCCTGGTGCCCTACCAGGTCTTCGCGGTGGCCGACGGCGAGATCGTCGTGGCCGTGGGCAACGACGACCAATGGCAACGCTATTGCGCGGCCATCGAGCGCCCGGACCTCGCCGCCGATACGCGCTGGACCAAAGTCACGGGCCGCATCCAGGGCCGCGATACCCTGGTGCCCGAGCTGGCGCGCAGCATGCTGGCGCGGCCCGCCGCCGACTGGATCGAAAGGCTTGAAGCGAACGGCGTGCCCTGCGGCCGCATCAACAGCTACCAGCAAGTGTTCCAGGATCCCCAGGTGCGGCACCGCGGCCTGCGCGTGGACATTCCCCGGCCCGCCCACGCCGATATCGACGGCCTGGTATCCACCATCGCCAGCCCCTTGCGGCTGAGCGATACGCCGCCGCGCTACGACCTGCCGCCGCCGCGGCTGGGCGACAGCACGGACAGCGTGCTGAGCGCGCTCCTGGGCTACAGCGCCGAGCAAATCGCCAGGCTGCGCGAACAGCGCATCGTTTGAATGGACACTCCCATGACGCAACAGGAATCCCCGCTGGCGATCTACCACCGCCACCTGTCGGCCGGGCACCTTGCCTATCAGTACGATACGCGCACAGAAAGCGCGGTCTTTCCGCCGCGCGTAATCGGCCCGGGCTCCGGCAACCCGGCGCTCGAATGGCGGCTGAGCGCGGGCCTGGGCACCGTGCACGCCGTGACGGTCGTGCATCCGCGCGACCGGGGCCCCTACAACGTCGTCCTGATCGACCTGGACGAGGGCTTTCGCCTCATGAGCCGGGTCGAAGGCCTGCCCGCCATCGGCATGCGCGTGCGCATGCGCGCTCATACGCCGCCAGACGGCGGCGCCCCCTATCCCGTCTTCGATATCGAGGAGCCGGCATGACCCCCACGCTGCAACGCGGCGGCGTCGCCATCGTCGGCGCCGCCGAATCCGACCTGGGCAAAGTCATGCCCGGCCTCGGCCCCCTCGACCTCATGGCGCAGGCCGCGGCGCGCGCGCTGGACGACTGCGGCCTGCGCCTGGACGAGGTCGACGGGCTGTTCGCGACCACCTCGCAAAGCCGCATGCCCACGCTGGCCCTGGCCGAATACCTCGGCATCCAGCCGCGCCATCACGACGCCACGAATATGGGCGGCGCGTCGTTCATGACCATGGTTGCGCGCGCCCAGGCCGCCATCGAGGCCGGCCTGTGCCAGGTGGCTGTCATCGCTTACGGCAGCACCCAGCGCAGCCTGGGGCGAGCCAACGTCGCCGCGCCCGACCCCAACCCGCACGAAGCCCCCTATCGGCCCCTGTACACCGCCAGCTCGTACGCGCTGGCCGCCTCGCGCCACATGCACCAGTACGGGACCACCCGCCGGCAACTCGCCGAGATCGCCGTCGCCGCCCGGCAATGGGCGCTGCGCAATCCGTCCGCCTGGGAGAAAAAGCCGCTCACCATCGAAGACGTCCTCGCCTCGCCCATGATCAGCGAACCGCTCACCCTGCGCGACTGCTGCCTGGTCACCGACGGCGGCGGCGCCCTCGTCCTCGCCAGCGCCGAGCGCGCCCGCCACCTGCGCCGCCCGCCCGTCTACGTGCTGGGCGTGGGCGAGGCGCTCGGGCACTATTCGATCTCCGCCATGCCGGACCTTACCGCCACGGCTGCCGTGGCGTCCGGCGCCCAGGCCTATCGCATGGCCGGTCTCGCGGCCCGGGACATCGACGTCCTGCAGCTCTACGACGCCTTCACGATCACGCCGCTGCTCTTTCTCGAAGACCTGGGCTTTTGTCCCAAAGGCGAAGGCGGCCGCTACGTCGAAAACGGCCGCATCGCGCCCGGCGGCGAACTGCCCGTCAACACCAGCGGCGGCGGCCTGTCGTATTGCCACCCCGGCATGTACGGCATCTTCGCGCTCATCGAAGCCGTCCGCCAACTGCGGGGCGAATGCGGCGAGCGGCAAGTCGCCGACTGCCACACCGCGCTCGCGCACGGCAATGGCGGCACGCTGTCCAGCCAGAGCACCGTCATCCTCGGCAGCGCCGCGGCGCTGTAGGGCCGAAAAAAATCCCCACGCGGCGTAGCGCTGCGCGGGGATTCTTTCGTGGAACCCTTGCGGCGGGTTCCGGGCAATTCGAGGCCGGAATCAGTGCAGGATCTGGCTCAGGAACAGCTTGGTCCGGTCGTTCTGCGGATTGTCGAAGAATTCGTCCGGGCTGTTCTGCTCGATGATTTCGCCGCGGTCCATGAAGATCACGCGGTTGGCGACCTTGCGCGCGAAGCCCATTTCGTGGGTCACGCAGATCATGGTCATACCGCTTTCCTGGGCAAGGCTCACCATCACGTCCAGCACTTCCTTGACCATTTCCGGGTCCAGCGCGGAGGTGGGCTCATCGAACAGCATGATCTTGGGGTTCATGCACAGGGACCGCGCGATCGCCACGCGCTGCTGCTGGCCGCCCGACAACTGGCCGGGAAACTTCGTGGCCTGCTCGGGAATGCGCACGCGTTCCAGGTATTTCATGGCGGTGGCTTCGGCCTCCGCGCGCGGCTTCTTCAGCACCCACATGGGGCCCAGCGTCAGGTTCTCCAGCACCGTCAGGTGGGGGAACAGGTTGAAGTGCTGGAACACCATGCCGACGTCCTTGCGGATGGTCTCGATGTGCTTCAGATCATTGGTGAGCTCCGTGCCGTCCACGATGATGTGGCCTTTCTGGTGCTCTTCCAGGCGGTTGATGCAGCGGATCATGGTGGACTTGCCCGAGCCGGACGGCCCGCACACCACGATGCGTTCACCCGGCGCCACTTCCAGGTTGATGTTGCGCAGCACGTGGAACTGGCCGTACCACTTGTTCACGTCCTGCATTCGAATGATGGCATCAGACATGCCTGTACTCCCGTAAGTATCGCGGTGCGCGCCCGCCTCGGGCGGGCGCGCTGCAAGGTTCTAGCGTGCGTGTCCCGTGGCCAGGCGTTTTTCCAGCGCCTGGCTGTATTTGGACATGGAGAAGCAGAAGACGAAGTAGATGAGCGAAATGAACAGGTACGCCTCCACCCCGAATCCGCGCCATGCCGCGTCGGACAAGGCCGCCTTGGCCGCCAGCGTCAGGTCGAAAATGCCGATGATCACCACCAGCGACGTGTCCTTGAACAAGGCGATGAAGATGCTGACCAGCGGCGGAATGACGATCTTCAGCGCCTGCGGCAGGATGATCTTGCGCATCTGCTGCCAGTAGCTCAGGCCCAGGGAATCGGCGCCTTCGTACTGGCCCTTCGGGATCGCCTGCAAGCCGCCGCGCACCGTTTCGGCGATGTACGCCGCGGCGAACATGATGATCGCGATCTGGGCGCGCAGCAGCTTGTCGATGGAGAAGCCTTCCGGCAGGAACAGCGGCAGCATCACCGACGACATGAACAGCAGGCTGATCAGCGGCACGCCGCGGATCAGCTCGATGTACACGACGCACAGCGCCTTGATGGCGGGCATCTTCGAACGCCGGCCCAGGGCCAGCAGCACGCCGATGGGGAACGCGAAGGCGATGCCGAACGTGGACAGGATGAGCGTGAGCGGCAGGCCGCCCCAGCGCGCGTTTTCCACGTACGTGAGGCCGAGCACGCCGCCCCACATCAGGACCGCCACGGCCGTCAGGCCCACGGTCCAGATGATGGCGAGCTTCCAGTTCCAGAAACGGCGGATGCCGCTGCACACGATCACCGCGACCAGGATGATGGTCGCGATCAAGGGGCGCCACTGCTCGTCGAACGGATAGGTGCCGAACAGGATCAGCCGGTGCTTCTCGACGATGAACGCCCAGCAGGCGCCGCCGGACGCGCGGCACTCCTGCGCGTTGGCGGCGTTGAAGTCGGCCTTGATGAAGGCCCATTCCACCAGCGCCGGCACCGCCATGAGAAGGAACCACGCCAGCAGCACCGTGATCAGGATGTTCAGCGGCGACGAGAACAGGCGGGACTTGAGCCAGGCCCATGCGCCCACGTGCGAGCTGGGCGGCGGCATGGCCTCGGTGGGGGTATGCGTAGTGCTGCTCATCTCAACGCTCCACCAGCGCGATGCGCTTGTTGTACCAGTTCATGAAGATCGAGATCGACAGGCTGACCGTGAGGTACGCGGCCATGATGATCAGGATGCCCTCGATGGCCTGCCCGGTCTGGTTCAGCGTGGTGTTCACCACGGAAACGATGTCGGGATAGCCGATGGCCACGGCGAGCGAGCTGTTCTTGGTCAGGTTGAGGTATTGGCTGGTCATCGGGGGAATGATGACGCGCAATGCCTGGGGCAGGACCACCAGGCGCAGCACCTGCTTGCGGCGCAGCCCCAGCGAACCCGCGGCCTCCCATTGGCCGTTGTTCACCGCCTGGATGCCCGAGCGGACCACTTCGGCGATGAACGCCGACGTGTAGATCACCAGGCCGGCCAGCAGCGCGGCGAATTCCGGCGACAGCGTCAAGCCGCCCGAGAAGTTGAAGCCCTTGAGTTCCGGCATGTCCAGCGTCAGCGACGCGCCGCTGATCAGCCAGCCGACGATGGGCAGGCCGATGAGCAGGCCGATGGCCGCGCGGCCCAGCGGGAACACCCGGCCGGTGGCCTCCTGGCGCTTCTTGCCCCAGTGGCCCAGGAAGATGATGGCGACGATGGCCACGCCCAGCCCGATCAGCATCCAGTCCAGCGAATTCCCTTCCAGCGCCGGCACTTTCAGGCCGCGGTTGGAGATGAATACGCCCGGCAGCGGATTGTGCGCCTGGCGCGGGCCCGGCATGTTTTCCGTGATGAGCGCATACCAGAAGAAAAGCTGCAACAGCAGCGGTATGTTGCGCATCACTTCGACGTAGACCGAAGCGACCTTCGCGACCAGCCAGTTCTTGGACAGGCGGCCGATGCCGATCAGCGTGCCGAGTATCGTCGCCAGCACGATGCCGATGATGGCCACGCGCAGCGTGTTGAGCAGGCCGACCAGGATGGCGCGGCCGTAATCGCTGGCGGGGGAATAGGCGATGGGCGTTTCGCCGATCGCGAACCCGGCCTCTCGGCTGAGGAAGCCGAAGCCCGTGGCGATGTTGCGCACGGACAGGTTGTGCAGGGTATTTGAAACCAGGAACCACACGGCCCAGGCAACCGCCGCCAGCGCAAGCACCTGGTAGACCACGGAGCGTACGCCGGGGTCGTTCCAGTTCAGGCGCCTGGGAGGTGCCGAAAGCGGGGCGTTTTTATCGGGAGTCGTCATATGAATCTACAGAAGTCGGACATCAGGCGGCGAGGACCGAGGCCCTGCCGCCCACTCCTGCCGCCCGCGCGTGGCGGGCTAGGGCCTGTGCGACGCTCCGTCGGGTGTCAACAGGCCCTAGGCAAAACGGAGCGCCAGGCTCCGTTTTACCAGGCAGCCGCGCGTCAGCGCACCGGCCAGCCGTACATCAAGCCCCCTTGCTTGTAAGAGGCGTTCAAACCGCGCTCCAGCTTCATCGCGCTGTTCTTGCCCAGCGTGTTTTCGAAGCTTTCACCGTAGTTGCCCACGTTCTTGATGATGTTGTAGGCCCACTTGTCGTCCACGCCCAGGTTCTTGCCCATGCCCGGGGTCACGCCCAGGATGCGCTGGATGTTGGGATTGGTGCTCTTGGTCATTTCATCGACGTTGGCCTTGGTGATGCCGTATTCCTCGGCTTCCAGCATGGCGTTGAGCGACCAGCGGACGATGTTGAACCATTGCTCGTCGCCCTGGCGGACCATGGGGCCCAGGGGCTCCTTGGAGAAGTCTTCCGGCAGGATGACGAACTTGTCCGGATTCTCGAGCGTCGTGCGGGTCGAGGCCAACTGCGACTTGTCGGTCGTGAAGGCATCGCAACGGCCGGCCGAGAAGGCGCGGATGATTTCGTCGTACTTGTCGATCACGACCGGCTTGAATTCGATCTTCTGGCCGCGGAACCAGTCGGCCAGGTTCAGTTCGGTCGTGGTGCCGGGCTGCACGCAGATCGTGGCGCCGTTGAGCTCCTTGGCGCTCTTGACGTTCAGGTCCTTGGACACCATGACGCCCTGGCTGTCGTAGTAGTTCACGCCCACGCCGATCAGGCCCAGCGTCGTGTCGCGCGTGAGCGTGACGGTGGTATTGCGGGTCAGGACGTCGACTTCGCCGGATTGCAGCGCGGTGAAGCGCTGCTGCGTGTTCAGGGGCGTGAACTTCACCTTGGTGGCATCGCCGAACATGGTCGAGGCGATGGCGCGGCACAGGTCCACGTCGATGCCCTTGTATTCGCCCTTGCTGTCAGCGATGGAGAATCCCGGAATGCCCGTCGAAACCCCGCACTGGACAAACCCCTTTTTCTTAACGTTATCGAAGGTCGCGCCCGCGTTGGCTGCCGCGGATGCAGCGAACAAGGCGGCGCCGACAGCAGCGAGTTTCAGTACTTTCATCGTGTTCTCCGTGTGGGATAAGGCGAATTCGCGCGAGGCCGGGTTGGGCCTACGCATGGGGCGGATGGTAGCGTCCGGGCCGCACGCGGCGCATCCGGGAATTCCCTTGAAATATAGGGACACTGGATGAAATGAAACGCTGTTTTCCTGCGAAAAGAGGGACGTCGCACCGGGGCGGCCGGGGAACTTCCCGGGCCCCATCCCTCTGTCGCCTTAGGCCACCTTACTGTCCCCGAGTTACTATTGCGGCTTCATCTGACAGCCGCCATGATCGAATTCCAGCACGTATTCAAATCATATGGTCGCGGCCGCAATATCCTGGCCGACATCAACTTCCGCGTGAGCGCGGGAGAGTTCGTTTTCGTGTCGGGGCCATCCGGCGCCGGCAAGTCCACCCTGCTCAAGCTGATCGGCGGGCTGGAACCCGCCAGCCGGGGGTCCATCCAGGTCAACGGCCAGCGGCTGGACAAGCTGCCCGCGCGCGCCCGGCCCTACCTGCGGCGCGCCGTGGGCGTCATCCTCCAGGACACCCACCTGCTGTTCGACCGCAGCGCGTTCGAAAACGTGATGCTGCCCCTGGCCGTCACCGGGCACGCCTGGAATTCGGCCGCCGCCCGCGCCCGCGCGGCGCTGGACAAGGTGGGGCTGTCGGGCAAGGAAGACCTGAATCCGATCGAGCTGTCCGGCGGCGAGCAGCAGCGCCTGGCGATTGCCCGGGCCATCGTGAACCGTCCGGCGATCCTGATCGCGGACGAGCCCACAGCCAACCTCGACCACGACAACGCGCAACGCATCATGAATGTTTTCCGCGACTTCAACCGCGTCGGCGTCACCACCCTGATCGCCTCGCACGACCAGGAACTCATGGCGGGCTACGCCACCCGCACCCTGCGCATCGAACCGGGCAAGTTCGCCGACTCCCACGGCGGCGCCCAGCCGCCCGAGGCGGGCGCCGGGCGCGCCGCGCCCGGGCATGGCCAACCGGGAGAAACGGCATGAACGCCTGGCTGCGGCAGCACCGCTACGCGTTGATGGTCACCCTGCGCCGGCTGGTCAAGCAACCCTTCTCCTCGCTGGCCAACCTGCTGGTCATGGCGCTGGCCCTGGCCCTGCCGCTCCTGGGCAGCGCCATCCTGGTTTCGGTGCAGCCCGTGGCGCGCGAAATGTCCGTCACCCCGGAAGTCACCGTATTCATGCGCGTGGACGCCCCGGCCGGCGCCGCCGGCGACGTGGCCAGGCGCATCCAGGGCGAGTACGGGCAGGACGTCCGCGCCGTGCGCGTGGTGGGCCGCGAGGACGCCCTGGCGGCCCTTCGCGCGAACCCGGCCTGGCAGCAGGCTCTGGCCGTGCTGCCGGGCAATCCGCTGCCGGACGCGGTGGTGGTCACGCTGGCCGACGGCGAAGACCTGGCCGGGCGAGCGGACAAGCTCGCGGCGGCCTGGAAGCAATGGAACCACGTCGACCTGGTGCAGTTGGACAGCGCCTGGGTGCAGCGGCTGGAGGCGATCCTGCGCTTCGCCCGCATCGGCCTGGGGTTCCTGGCCGCCTGCGTCGCGGTGGTGGTGCTGGCGACCGTCTTCAACACCGTGCGCATGCAGGCGCTCTCGCAACGCGAGGAAATCGGCGTGGCGCGGCTTGTCGGCGCGACCGAATCCTTCGTGCGCCGCCCCTTCCTGTACCTGGGCGCGCTCTCGGGCGCCGTGGCGGCGCTGCTGTCCATCGGCGTGGCGGCGATCGCCCTGGCCCCGCTGAACGACGCCCTGATCGGGCTGGCCCGCAGCTACGGGGCGGAATTCGCCCTGCACCTGCCCGGTCCGGCGGTGCTGATCGGCGCGGTGGCCGCCGCGGCCGCCCTGGGCGCGCTGTCCGCCCGCTGGTCGGTCACCCGCAGCACGCGCTTCTAGCGGCCGCCCAAAGGCCCCGTATAGCCCCGCTTCCTCCCCGTGATCCGGGGAACGGTTCCCGTCCGCCTGTGTAGGATGCCGGGAGGCGTCCCGGCGCGGGCAAACGGGCGCTCCGCCGGCCCATACAAATTGGGGACGCACCAGAGCAATCCTGGATCGGATCGACGGTTACACACGAATTCCCCCACTCGACGCTTGGATATGCAAGAATAAAGCGACATTTTCTTACACTTTTTGACACAATCGCCGTTTTACCGAACCGTTCCTTTCGTGCTCCACTCGCCGTCCTTCCCTCTTATTCCGTCCCATGGCCGCCCGTCTTGAAGCCCGCGCGACGCGCCACTATTTCGATAGCGCGTTCCAGTGTCAGGCGGTGAAAGTACTGCCCAACGAGTACTACGTCACCGACGAAGACCTGATGATTTCGACCGTGCTCGGGTCGTGCGTCGCCGCCTGTATCCATGACCCCGTGAAGGGCGTGGGCGGAATGAACCATTTCATGTTGCCGGAAGGCGACATGCAATCGCCCGCCTCGGCCACCATGCGCTACGGCGCGTTCGCCATGGAAGTGCTGATCAACGAACTGCTGAAGGCCGGCGCCGTGCGCGACCGCCTGGAAGCCAAGGTGTTCGGCGGCGGCGCGGTGCTTTCCGCCATGCAGCAGATGAACATCGGCGAGCGCAACGGCCAGTTCGTGCTCACGTACCTGAAAACGGAAGGCATCCCGGTCAAGGCGCAGGACCTGGGCGACGTGCATGCGCGCCGCATCAATTACTTCCCGCGGGACGGCCGGGTGATGGTCCGCAAGATGGCGCCGCACCACCAGCGCGCCGAGGAAATCATCGCCAGGCGCGAACAGGCCGCCGCCCAGAGCGTGCAGGCCAAGACGGAAAGCCCGCCGCGCGTCGAACGTTTTTCCCGGCCGGGCGTGGAACGCTTCGACCGCCCCGCCCGCCCCGGCGTGGAGCGTTTCGACACGGGCGTCGTCCGCCGGCGCAGGCCGGAAACCGCGGGCAGTTGAACCGCGCGGTCGCGCCCCTACAATCATGGCATGTCGACCGTCCGCCTTTTCTACGCTTTGTGGCCTTCGCCCGCGCTGGCCGGATCGCTCGCGGCCTGGGCGGAACAGGCCCGGCCGAACTGCGGCGGCCGCGCCATGCGCATGGAAACCCTGCACCTGACCCTGGCTTTCCTGGGGCCGGTGGACGCGGCGCTGGCGGACGAACTGGCCGCCGCCACCCCCGAAAAACGCCTGGATCCCGGCGCAATCGAACTGGACCGCTACGGCGTATTCAGCCGCCAGCGCATTCTGTGGGCCGGCCCCGGCGACACGCCCGCCGGCCTGCAGGCCGCGCATGACGGGTTATGGCAATGGCTGGCCGGGTTCGGCCTGGGCGCGCCGCCCCATCCCTTCCGCCCCCACGTCACCCTGCTGCGCAACATCGAGCGTCCCGAACCGCCCCCCGACGCGCCGGCGCCCCTGCTGTGGCCCTATGACCGCATGGTGCTGGTCGCGTCCGAGTCGCTCACGGGCGGCAGCCGCTACCGCATCGTGGCGCAGTCCCGGCCGCAATCTGGCTAACGTCCCGCTCTGGCACAATCGGACGGTCGCAACCACCGCCGGATCGCCATGATCATCCTGCTGGACCAAGACGGCGTGCTCGCCGACTTCGAACACGCCTTCATCGACGCCTGGCGCGCGCGCCATCCCGGCATCCCGCCCGTGGAATTCGAGGACCGCAAATCCTTCTACATCCGCCAGGACTACGCCCCCGAACTGCGCGGCATGGCCGAAGCCATCTACACCGCGCCCGGTTTCATCCGCGACCTGCCGCCCGTGCCCGGCTCCCTGGATGCGGTGAAGGAATTGCTGGCGCTGGGCATGGACGTGCGCATCTGCTCGTCGCCGCTCACCCAGTTCGAGAACTGCGTGGCGGAAAAATACCTGTGGGTGGAAAGACACCTGGGGCGCGAGGCCACCAACCGGCTGATCCTGACCAAGGACAAGACGCTGGTGCACGGCGACCTGCTGATCGACGACAAACCCGCGATCGACGGCGCGATGAAGCCCCGCTGGAAGCACATCCTGTTCGACGCGCCCTACAACCGGGAGGTCGCGGACCGTCCCCGCATCACCTGGCAGAACTGGCGCAGCGTGCTGGCCGGAGAGCTGTATACGGCGGACGAGTGAGCCCCGTCCGCCGGCCGCGCGCCGGGGATCCGACAGGCGTCCTCAGTAGGCCCGGCGGAACAGGGCGCGGAAATCCGCCTCGGTGGTGTGGCGCGGATTCCAGCGGTTGTAGTCCGCCGCATAGCTGCGCCGCGCCAGTTCATCGAGCGAATCTTCCGTGACGCCGGCATCGCGCAGGCGGGCCGGGATGCCCAGATCGGCGCAGAGTTCACGTATCGCCTCGACGGCGCGGCGCGCCGCATCAAGCTGCGACAGGCCGCGGCGGTCCACGCCGAGGATGCCGGCGACGTCCGCATAGCGCGCCGGGTTGGCGATCAGGTTGAATTCCGCCACCGTGGGCAGGCACAGGGCATTGGCCAGCCCGTGCGGGACATGGAACACCGCGCCCAGCGGCAGCGCCATGCAATGCACGTTGCCCAGGCCCGTCACCCCGAAGGACATCGCCGCCATCGAAGAACCGCACAGCATGTCCATCGCCGCGCGGGTATTGCGGCGATTGGCCACGAACTGCCGGATGCTGCCGGCGATCAGCGTCATGGCGTGCAGGTTGACCGCGTCCGAAAAGGGATTGGCCAGTTTGGACAGATATGACTCGAAGGCATGCACGAAGGCATCGATGCCGGCATGCGCGGCCACATGGGCCGGCATGGAGCTGACCGCCAGGGGGTCCAGCACGGCGACCTGGGCCGGGCTGAAGGCGGCATGGCGGATGGCCATCTTGACGTTGCGCTCGGTGTCGGTGACCACGCAGGCGCCGGACACCTCCGAACCGGTGCCCGCCGTGGTCGGCACGGCATACAGCGGCATAGGGCGTACGCTGAATTTCTCGATGCCCTCGTAATCGGCGATCCGGCCTCCATTGGTCATCAGGATGGCCACGGATTTGGCGACGTCGATGGTACTGCCTCCACCGATGGCGATGATGGCCTCGCCGCCATGGGCGCGGCAGCGTTCGTAGGCCGCATGCACCGTGGTGTCGCTGGGGTCGGGCTCGACCTCGGCAAACACGGCCAGCGGTAGCTGGCGCTCGCCCAGCCTGGCCATGATCGCGCGCGCGATCTCGCTCTCGACCAGGGCCGGATCCACCACCATAAACACACGCTGCGCGCCGCCGGCGGCGACGATGGCCGGCAGTTGCTGGTGGGCGTCCACGCCGAACACCAGGCGGGTCGGGCAGGCAAAACTCGAAACAGCGTTCATGGCGATGACCTAGATGCGGATGCAGATATTCTTGACCTGGGTGTAGGACAACAAAGCGTCCAGGCCTTTTTCGCGGCCGAAGCCGGATTTGCGGTAGCCGCCAAACGGCAGTTCCACCCCGCCTCCGGCGCCATAGCAGTTGATGAAGACCTGCCCGGCCTGCACGCGCTGCGCCAGCCTGTGCGTCTGGCCCACGTCGCGCCCCCAGATACCGGCGACCAGGCCATACTCCGTGCCATTGGCGATGTCCGCGGCCTCGTCGATCGTGTCAAAAGGCACCAGGGTCAGCACCGGCCCGAAGATTTCCTCCTGGTGCACCCGCATCCGGGGATGGGCGCCGTCGAGCAAGGTGGGCATCACGAAATTGCCAGCATCCAGATCCGCGCCCGCCAGCGGCTGCCCGCCCACGATGACCTCGGCCCCCTCGTCACGGCCGATGTCGATATATTCCAGCACCTTGCGCTGCTGGTCGCGGCTGACCAGCGCGCCGATATCCGGATCGTTCAAGCCGGGCCCCACCCGCAGTTGGGCGGCCAGCGCGGCCAGGCGCTCGCGCAGCGCCTTGTGCGCGCCGCGCTGCACCAGGATGCGCGTGCCCGCCGAGCAGGTCTGCCCGGCATGCGGAAAGGCCGCCTTGAGCAACAGGGGCGCGGCCGCGTCCAGGTCCGCGTCGGCCAGCACAATATTGGGCGACTTGCCCCCCAGCTCCAGCAGCACGGGCACGATGTTCTCGGCGGCCGCCTTCATCACCCCCTTGCCGGTAGCCACCGAACCGGTGAATACCACCAGGCCCACGCCCGGATGCGCGGCCAGCGCCGCGCCCGACTCCTGGCCCAGCCCGGTCACGACGTTCAGCACCCCCGCCGGCAAGCCCGCCTCGTGGCAGATGCGGGCAAGCTCAAGCACGCTCAGGCAGGCCAGCTCGGCCGGCTTCATCACCACGGTATTGCCCGTGGCCAACGCCGGCGCCAGGCCGCGCGAGGCGATCTGCAAGGGGTAGTTCCAGGGCACGATCTGCGCGGTCACGCCGATGGGCTCGCGCACCGTGAAATCGAAGTATTCCGCGCCCAGCGGGATGGAACTGCCCAGCACCTTGTCGGCCACCCCGGCGTAATACTCGAAGAAGCGCGCGGCGGCCACGGCATCGGCCTGCGCCTGCTTGAGCGGCTTGCCGGTGTCCTGGCTTTCAAGACGGGCCAGATGCTCCTGCTCCAGCGTGATGCGGCGCGCGATCTCGGCCAGTACGCGCGCGCGCTGCACCGGCGGGCATTCGGCCCAGCCGCGCAGGGCGCGCCGCGCGCTCTGCACAGCGGCATCCACTTCCTCTGCCTGGCCGCGCGCAATCGCGGCGATGGGCTGGCCGGTGGCGGGGTCCAGTACCTCGATCGCGCCGCCCGAACGCGCGGGGCCCCAGATGCCGTCGATGAAGCAACCGTATTGCGGGAGTGTCATGGCAAATCCTTGTTCAATGAATAAGAGGCGTCAGGCGGCGAACTCGCCGCCCAGATAGGCTTCGCGTATGCGCGGATCGCGTCGCAGTTCGGCCGCCGGCCCCTCCAGCATCACCGACCCGCCCTCGAGCACATAGGCCCGGTCCGCGATCGCCAGGGCCTGGTTGGCCATCTGCTCGATCAGCAGAATCGTCATGCCTTCGGCGCGCAGGCGCTTGAGCCCCCGGAAAATATCCACGGTCACCAGCGGCGCCAGGCCCAGCGAGGGTTCATCCAGGATCAGCAGCCGGGGGTTGGACATCAGGGCGCGGGCGATGGCCAGCATCTGCTGCTCGCCCCCGCTCAAGGTGCCCGCGACCTGCTCGCGGCGCTCCCTGAGCCTGGGGAACATCTCGAAATAGCCCTCGATCTGGCGCGCCACGCGCTCCCGGTCCCGGCGGATGAGGTAGCCGCCCAGCAGCAGGTTCTCGTATACGGTCTGGTCGGTGAATACCTGGCGACCCTCGGGCGCCATGGCCAGGCCGGCCATCACGCGCTGGGGCGTGGGCAGCCCGCGCAGGTCGCGGCCCTCGAAACGCAACTGCCCGCTGGCCGGCACCAGGCCCATGACGCCGCGCAGAAGACTGCTCTTGCCCGCACCGTTGGCTCCCAGCAAGGCGACGATCTCGCCCTGCGCGATCCGCATCGACACACCGCGCACCGCGCGCACCGGGCCATACGAGATTTCCATGTCGTCGATATCGAGCATCACTCCTCCAATCCCGCGTCGCTGCCCAGATAAGCCTCGATCACACGCGGGTTGCTCTGGATCTCCTTGGGATTTCCCTCCGCGATCACCAGGCCTCTATCCAGCACGACGATGTGATCCGAGATATTCATCACCAGGCTCATATCGTGCTCGACCATCAGCACCGCGACGCCGAGCGCGCCGATGCGGCGCACCAGTTGGCCCAGTTCGCGGGTTTCCTGCGGATTCAGGCCCGCGGCCGGTTCGTCGAGCAGAAGCAAGGCCGGGCGGCTGGCCAGCGCGCGCGCCAGTTCCACGCGACGCTGCACTCCATAAGGCAGGCTGCCCGCCCGGGCCTGGGCGTGCGCAAGCAGGCCGGTAAACGCCAGCACCGCCATGACTTCCTGCCGCGCCTGCGCTTCCGGCACGCCCTGGCCCAAGCGCGAATGGGCGCCCACCAGCACGTTGTCCAGCACCGACATGGCGCCAAACAGGCGCAGGTTCTGGAAGGTCCGCGCCACGCCGGCGGCCGCCAGCCTGTGAGCGCCGGCCCGCGTCATGTCGCGGCCTTGCAGGGTCAGCGTGCCCGCGGTCGGCGGGATGACGCCGGTCAGAATGTTGATCAGCGTGCTCTTGCCCGCCCCGTTGGGGCCGATCAGCGCGTGAATGCGCTGCGGCTCCAGCACCAGATTGACATCCTGGGCCGTCACCACGCCGCCGAAGTTCTTGCAGATGCCCGACAGTTGCAGCAAGGGAACCCCCTTGGCGACCGGGCGCACCGGCAGCTCGGCACCGTTCGGCGCGGCCGGCAGCTCGGGCGGCGCGGGCCGCCAGCGGTCGAACAGGCCGACGATGCCGCGCGGCATGAGATAGAGCGCGAACAGCAGCATCCCGCCATAGACGAAATGCTGGGCAAACGGCCACTGCGCCAGAAACACTTCGGCCAGCGTCAGCACGACGGCGCCCGCCAGGGGGCCGTAAATCGTTCCCGCGCCGCCAAGCAGGACCAGCAGGAGAATGAAGACCGAAAGGTGAAAGGTGATGAAGTCGGAATTGAAATACTGATTCTGCTGCGCCACCAGCGCCCCGCCCAGGCCGCACAGGGCCGCCGCCACCATGAAGGCCAGCGTCTTGTAGCGATAGACCGCGATGCCCGAACAAGCGGCGGCGATCTCGTCGAACTGCAAGGACAGCAGCGCCCGCCCGAAGCGGCCGCGGAAGGCGCGCGCCAGCGCCAGGTGCACCGCCAGGCTCAACCCTATCACCAGCCACACCCATTGCTGCAAGGAGAACGGCGTCTGGGCGATGGCCAGCGGCGCGATCCCGTAGATGCCCTGGGCGCCCCCGAACACGTCGGTCCATTCCGTGACCAGTTTCTCGGCCACGATGCCGAAGGCCAGCGTCACCAAGGCCAGGCTGGGGCCTTTCACGCGCAGCGAGGGCAAGGCGATCAACAGGCCGACCCCGGCCGCCACCACGGGAGCCGCCGCCAGCGCCAGCGCCGGATGCCATTCCCATCGCGTCGTCAGCAAGGCCACCGCATAGGCGCCGGCCGCGAACAGGCCGGCCTGCCCCAGGGACTTCTGGCCCGCATAGCCCGCGAGCACATTCATGCCGGCCGCGCACAGATAATAGACCCCGCACATGAACATGATGCGCAGGTAGAAATCATTGTTCAGCACCAGCGCCAGGACGGCGAGCAAGGCCGCCACCACGACGGCGCCCGGCCGCAGGCTGCCGCGTGGGCGCGGCGCCGGCTGTGCCTGAGTCTGGGCCGCGCTCATACTTTCTCCACCAGTGTCTTGCCGAACAGGCCGTTGGGAAAGGCCGCCAGCACCGCAATCACCACCACGAACACCACGATTTCGCGCCACTGCGCGCTCCACAGGCCCGTGAAGGATTCCGCCAGGCCGATCAGGATGCCGCCCAGCATGCAGCCGCGCAGATTCGTGAGCCCGCCCACGATGGCGGCCGAAAAGCCCTTGAGCGCGATCACCACGCCCATGAACAGCGAAGCCGAGACGATGGGCGCGATCAGCACCCCGCTCAATCCGGCCAGGGCCGAACTCACCACGAAAGTCAGCGCCATCACGCGCGTGACGCGTATGCCCATGAGGGCGGCCGCATCGCGGTTCAGGGCGACGGCCCGCATGCTGCGGCCCAGCGAGGTGCGATGCATGGCGAAGTCCACCGCCCCCAGAAGCAGCATGGCCAGCACCAGCACCACGATCTCCTGCGACCTGAAGCCGGCCCCCGCCACGCGGATCACCTCATCGCCCAGGGGAGCCGCCACCATGCGCGCGCCCGGTCCCCAGAGAGACAGCGCGGCGCTTTGCATGATGATGCCGAAGCCGATGGTGCTCATGACCCAGGACATGCCGGGCCTGCCGGCAAAAGGCCGGATGGCCGCCAGATAGAGCGGCAGCCCCATCACGCCCATGACCACGGTAGCGGCCAGCGCGGCCAGCACATAGGCCCAGGGCGAAGTCGCCGGATCTATGGCCAGCGCGCTTCCCACCAACCCTACTGTGCCCAGGCCCACGAAAGCCCCCACCGAGACGAAATCGCCCTGCGCGAAGTTCAGCGTCCGCGTGGTCGTGTAGGTCAGGCTGAAACCCAGGGCGATCAAGGCATAGATGCCGCCCATCGTCAGCCCGCCGATCAAGGCCTGAAGTATGGTTGTCGACATACTCTTGCCTTTACTTCTTGAAGTCGGCCGGCGTCATGGCATCGAGCACCGGATCCTTGAAGTCCACCACGACGCCGCCTTGCCAGCGCGACCAATGGTAGTCCTGCGCCTGCAGGCCTTCATGATTCGCGGCCGAGAACGGCTGCGTGTATTGCTTGACCAGGCCGTCGACCGGCTGTTGCAGGTTTTCCAGCGCGCGGCGCACGGCCTCGCCATCCAGGCTCTTGGCCTGCTCGGCGGCGGCGGCCCACACCAGCACCGTGTCGTAGGCCTGGGTCGCCGCCCAGAACATCGACGGATTGGCCAGCTTGGGGCCGATGCGCTCAAGCAGCGACTTGGCCGCCGGCGACTTCGCCTCGCTGGAGGTGGTCAGAAACACCGGCCACTCCATCAGCTTGTTGCCCGCCACCTGTGGAAAACCGCTGAACGAGGCCGCCCAGGTCGTCAGCACGCGCGGCATGTAGTCGATCTTCTCCATGCTGCGCACCAGATGGCCCAGAGGCGCGGCCTGGGCCCAGACCACCAGCGTGTCGACGCCGGCCGCCTTGGCCTTGCCCAACTGCGACGTCATGTCCGTGTCGCGCGCGTCGAACTTCTCGATCACCGCCGGCTTGATGCCGTGCAGGGCGGCGATCTGTTCCATATCCTTCAGGCCCGCCTGGCCATAGCCCGTGGTCTCGACAAAGAAGCCGATCTTCTTGGACTGCGGACTCTTGGCGGCATAGGCGACCAGCGCGGCCGCCTGATCGCGGTCCACCATGGAAATGCGGAAGAGATAATTGGGATTGTTGCCGGCCGGCTCGGTGATGGCCGTGCTCGAGGCGCTGGAAACCAGCACCGGCATCTTCTTCTGGTTGGCGATATGCTTCCAGGCCAGCGCATTGCCCGAATTGGTCGGCCCGAAAACCACCGCCACCCGCTCGCGGTCGATCAGGTCGGTCATGTTCTGGATGGACTTGGGCGGCTGGCCCAGGTCGTCGCGCACCAGAAACGTCAGCTTGCGCCCGAGCACGCCGCCGCGCTTGTTGATGTCGTCCACCGCGGCGGTGATGCCCAGTACGCCGATCTGGCCCGATTCGGCCGAGGGCGAACCCGAAATATCGCCGTTGTAGGAAATCTTGATGTCCTGGGCTTGCGCCGAGCAGGCGACGGCGGCCGTCGCCGCCAATAGCCAATGCTTCAATGTCTTCATGTGTCTCCTCCGGTGGTTGGTGTGCCGTACTTGGCGGCTGTTGTAATGGCTGTGGATTCAACCCGGGGGTCGCGGGTCGTCGGGAAGATCGATCTCCAGGTCCAGCAAATACCCCGCCAGCGACTTGCCGTGCGAATCCAGATTGAGGGCGTCGTTGACGCCTCCATCCAGCACGTCATCGATGACGAAATTCATCGCCGCCAGTTGCGGCAGCAGATAGCGGCGGATTTCGCCGGGCTGCCGATGGGCGAACACGCGGCGCACGGCCGCGACGGTCACCTGGGCAACGATGCTGTCGTAATGGCGCGGGTCATAGGCAATGACACTGACATTGGAGCGATTGCCCTTGTCGCCCGTGCGGCCATGCGCGATCTCGAATAAATGCACCCGCTTGGCGGCCGTCATGCCAGCACCTCATGGCTCGCGTTCACCAGCGCGCGGTCGATATAGGCCGAGCGCGTCTCCAGACGCCGCCGCACGGCGCTGCGCACCCCGCCGCCGCCGGCGGGCCCGCAGCAATAAAGCGCATTGACCTCGCGCGCCAGGGTGTCGGCCGCCGCGCGCTCGGCGAACTTGCCGGCCACCCTCAGGCGCACGTCGCGCGCGCCGCTGTCGGGCAGGCCGCGCATCAGACGGCCGTCGTCGTCGGCCAGCAAGCTCTGCACGCCGATGAGATCGACGCGCAGGCCCTCGCCCAGGCGATGGCGGATCACGTCGGCGGCCAATCTGGCCCGCGCCTCGGCGCGCGGGCCGCCATAGGAAATCTCGGCCTCGCCCAGCCAGCCGCCCTCATAGAAGGCGCTCACTTTGAGCGTATCGGGACGGCGATGGCCGCGCACCCCGTTCAAGGCCACGCGGTCGCCCCCCAGTTCGGTGACCGTGGCCGCGCTGATATCGGCTGAAACGTCCGGCGTCAGATAGGCCGAGGGGTCGTGCACTTCGTAAAGCAACTGCTCGGTGACCGTGCGGCGATCGACCACGCCGCCGGTATCCTCGGCCTTGCCGACGATGCAATGCCCGTCGGGCAGAATCTCCGCCACCGGGAACCCCAGATTCCATAGGCCCGGCACGTCCTTGAAACCGGGGTCGGCAAAATAGCCGCCCGTCACCTGCGAACCGCACTCCAGCAGATGGCCCGCCATCGTGGCCGGACCGAGGCGGTCCCAGTCATCGGCCGCCCAGCCGAAATGCGCCAGGGCCGGGCCGCTCACCAGCGAGGGATCGGCTACCCGGCCCGTCACCACGATATCCGCGCCATCGAGCAGGGCGGCCGCGATGGCCTCTCCGCCCAGATAGACATTGGCGCTCACCAGCGAGGCGGGCCGCGCCAGGCCGGCCAGGCCGATCACGGCCTCGGCGTCCTCGCGCGCCAGCAGGTCATCGCCGCGCACCACGGCCACGCGCGGGGCGCGCAGTTTCAGTTCTCGCGCCAGGCCCAGGATATGCCGGGCGGCGCCCTCTGGATTGGCGGCGCCGAAATTGCTCACGATGGCGATGCGCTCGCGCAGGCACAGCTCCAGCACCGGACGCAGCAAAGGCTCGAGCAGGGGCTCGTAACCGGCTTGCGGGTTCTCGCGGCGGGCCAATTGGGCCAGGGCAAGGGTGCGCTCGGCCAACGTTTCCAGAATCAATACCCGGTGTCCTTCACGCCGGGCCAGGGTGCGCACCACGGGCAGGGGCGCGTCCAGGCGATCCCCCGAAAAACCGGCCCCACATCCTATCCAGAGCGGCGTCACCATTATCTCGTCATGTTGTTGGAATGAACGGATTGTGGGAGCCGCAAACTCAGAAGTAAAATCGAAATTTCAAAAGCATTCATCCAAAAACCAAATCAATTGGAATGAACCTCTCCACCCGCCAGCTCCGCGCCTTCGTCAGCGCCGCCGATCACCAGAACTTCACCCGCGCGGCGGCCGAAATCGGCCTGTCGCAGCCGGCGTTCAGCGCATTGATCAAGTCGTTGGAAGAAGAACTGGGCGCGCAGCTCTTCGTGCGCAACACCCGCAATATCGAACTGTCCGCCTTCGGCAAGCTGTTCGAGTCCTTTGCGCGGCGTTCCCTGTATGAAACCGACACCGCGCTGCAACATCTACAGGACTACGCGGCGGGGCGCATCGGAACAGTACAGGTCGCCGCCCTGCCCTCGGTGGCGGCCAGTTGGCTGCCGCCCGTCTTCCGGCAATTCCGCGCCCAATACCCGGGCGTGACCACCGTCCTGCGCGACGGCATGTCGCAAGAATGCGTGGAATTGCTCAGCAATGGCGAGATCGACTTCGCCATCGCCACTGTCGACCACTATGCCGCCAAGCTCGAACGCCAGCTCCTGTGGCAGGATCAACTGCACCTCATCTGCCCGCCCGACCATCCCCTGGCCCGCCAGCGCAAGCGCGTGACCCTGGAGCAGATCGCCCAGTACCCCATCGTCAACTTTGTCAGCCACAG
Organism: Achromobacter veterisilvae; assembly: GCF_037619525.1. NCBI lineage: Bacteria > Pseudomonadati > Pseudomonadota > Betaproteobacteria > Burkholderiales > Alcaligenaceae > Achromobacter > Achromobacter veterisilvae. The sequence goes on from NZ_CP148753.1 coordinate 386,269, forward strand.
CAGCGTGCGCCAGCGCGTGGACGCCGCCTTCGGACCCCATACGCTCAATACCGTCCTGGAGGTCGAACATCTGGCCACCGCCAGCGCCATGGTCGAAAGCGGCGTGGGCCTGACCATCGTCCCCACGCTCACGCTCTACCAGTTCCGGCGCCCCACCCTCACCATCCGCGCCATCGAAGACAATAGCTTCAAGCGGGAGGTCTTCGTCCTCACCCGAAAGAACAGACAGCTCTCGCGTCCGGCCCGAGCGATGTTCGACATGGTGACGGCCCACGTAGCCGGGCTGAAGCATGACGGCTGAGCGGCATACGGCAGAAGAGTGAGTCCTGTTCAACGGTCATGATTTGGGACTATTCTGTGTTGCCGTACCCCCAACACGGAGGAGCCCGCACCATGAATCTGCACCGTCTGCTCAAGCAGCGAGAAGCCGATCACAAGCCGTTGCGCGTCGCATTGCTGGGCGCCGGAAAGTTCGGCGCGATGTTCATGAGCCAGGCCCCGCGCACGCCGGGGATGAGATTGGTGGCGGTGGCGGACCTGGCGCCCGACCGCGCCCGCGCGGCGCTCACCCGGGTCGGCTGGCCCGCCACGGCGCTCCACGCCACCAGCACCGGCGACGCCCTGAAGAACGGCAAGGTCTACTTCAGCGACGACCCCTACGCCCTGATCGCCAGCCCCGACGTCGAAATCGTCATCGACGCCACGGGGCAGGCGGCCGCGGGCATCGGCCACGTGCTGGCCTGCTGCGAACACGGCAAGCACATCATCATGGTCAACGTCGAGGCCGACGCGCTGGCCGGGCCCCTGCTGGCGCGCCGGGCGCGCGAGGCGGGCATCGTCTACTCGCTGGCCTACGGCGACCAGCCGGCCCTGATCTGCGAGATGGTGGACTGGGCGCGCGCCAGCGGCTTCGAAGTCATGGCCGCGGGCAAGGGCACCAAGTACCTGCCGGAATTCCATACCTCCACGCCCGACACCGTCTGGCCCTATTACGGTTTCACCGCCGAAATGGTCGCGGCGGGCGACTTCAACGCGCAGATGTTCAACAGTTTCCTGGACGGCACCAAGAGCGCCATCGAGATGGCCGCGGTGTCCAACGCCACGGGGCTGCTGCCCTCGCCTTCCGGCCTGCATTTCCCGCCTTGCGGCGTGGACGACCTGGCCCGCGTGCTGCGCCCGCGCGAAAGCGGCGGCATCCTGCACCACCGCGGGCAGGTGGAAGTGATTTCCTCGCTGGAACGCGACGGCCGGCCGGTGTTCCGCGACCTGCGCTGGGGCGTCTACGTGACGCTGGCGGCGGACAGCGACTACGTGCGCCGCTGTTTCCAGGAATACGGGCTGGTCACGGACCCCAGCGGCAACTTCACGGCCATGTACAAGCCCTATCACCTGATCGGGCTGGAACTGGGCATCAGCGTGGCCAGCGTGGGCCTGCGGCGCGAGCCCACCGGCGCGCCCGCCGGCTGGCACGGCGACGTGGTGGCCACCGCCAAGCGCGACCTCCCCGCCGGCCAGATCCTGGACGGCGAAGGCGGCTATACGGTGTACGGCCGGCTGATGCCGGCCCGCGATTCGGTGGCGGACGGCTACCTGCCGCTGGGGCTGTCGCACCAGGTCAAGCTGAAGAACCCGGTGCGGCAATCGCAGGCGATCCGCTGGCGCGACGTGGAATTCGATGAAAGCGCCACGGCGGTGCAGTTCCGGCGGGAGATGGAGCAGACCTTCGCTTGAGAACGCATGAGGTAGGAGTTTTCTTGAGCCGCCGATGTCCGGACTGCGGGATTCCGATGCTCGCCCCACTGGGGCTGCGCTTCGGATCCCTCCGCCCGGCCACCGGCTCACGACATCTGCCCATGAACGGGATTCAAAACCATCGCATAACGCGGCTGTCAGCCGAGGCCCCCGGAGCCATCCGAAGCGCAGCAAAAACGCCCTAAACAGGCGCGGGACGCTCCGCCTGGAAGAGACGCAGGCGGTCGGCGGCGTTGCGCAGATGCTGCTCGGCCGCCCGGCCGGCCTCGTCCGGATCGCCGCTGTCGATAGCCAAAAAAATAGCCTGGTGCTCGCTCTGCACCGCCGCCATGCGCTCGGCGTACATGCGCGCCGTGTTGTTGCGAGCGCTGCGGATGACGCGCCGGACATTGGCTTCCAGGTAGTCGTTCAGCGCCACCAGGTGCGGGTTGTGCGTGGCCTGCACGATGGCCTGGTGGAACTGGTAGTCCTCTTCGTCGCCCAGCTTGTCGTTCAGCAGCGCGTATTCCATGCCCACCAGCGCCTGGCGCATCTTCTTCAGGTCCGCCTCGGTGCGGCGCTGCGCTGCGTAGCGCGCCGCCGTGACCTCGATGGACAGCATCAGCTCCAGGATGTGCTCCAGGTCCTGGTTGTCGCCGGGCGTGGGCGCGGCGATGCGGAACGCGTTCTTCTGGAAGTTCGGATCGACGAAAACGCCGCTGCCCTGCTGCGACGTGATCAGGCCTTCGGACTTCAAGCGCGCCAGCGCCTCGCGCACGACGGCGCGGCTGACCGAGTAGGTTTCGGTCAACTGCTTTTCCGTGGGCAGGCGATCGCCGGGCGCGAGCACCCCCTGGCGTATCTGCTCCGCCAGCGCGTCGCCCAGCGCCGCGGAAAGCGAACTCTTGGGCGCGGCGCGCGGAGGATCCTGTTCTTGGGTGGGCTGCATTGGAATCGTGAATACCTGCCGGCCGCGCACGCGCGGCCCTGTCTGTTGATCGGAATACCCGTTTGCCGCGGCGGCGGCCGCCGCGGAATTCGACTTTACGCGATATAGATGCCGCCGTTGACCTGCATGACCTCGCCGGTGACGAAGCTGGCCAGCGGCGAACACAGGAACGCGATCGAACCCGCGATTTCCTCGGCGGTGCCGAAGCGGCGCAGCGGCGTGCTTTCCAGCAACTGCCCGCCCTTCTGCCCGATCAGGTCATGGGTCATGGACGTGGCGATGATGCCGGGCGCCACCGCGTTCACGCGGATCTGCGGCGCCAGTTCCAGCGCCAGGCTGCGCGTGAAGCTCTGCACCGCGCCCTTGGACGCGGAATAGGCGGCGTGCGCGTAGCTGCCGCGCTGGGCGGCCAGCGATGTCAGCAGCACGATGGACCCGTCATGGCGCAGGTGGCGCTGGGCGGCGCGGCACACGTAGAACGTGCCGTCCAGGTTCACGCGCATCAGCGTGCGCCAGGCCTCGTCGCTGGTGTCCTTGACCAGGTTTTCCGGATAGATGCCGGCGCAGTGCACCAGGTGGTCCAGCCCCCCGAAGTGCCTGGCCGCGGCCTCGAACACGCGTTCGCAATCCGCCGAAGCGGACACGTCCAGCGCGCGGGTGTAGACGCGCTGGCCGCTGGGGTCCAGTTCGGCCGCGACCGCTTCCAGCCGCGTGCCGTCGATGTCGGTCAGCACCAGCCGGGCGCCGTGCGCCGCCATCAGCCGGGCCGTGGCCAAGCCGATGCCGTTGCCCGCGCCGGTGATGACGGCAACCTTTCCTTCGAACGAAATCATCTTGTCTCCTGAAGCGCTTTTTCGAGCGGGCCGGCGGCTTCCCGGCCGCCGCTGCAATTCCGATTGAACCCCTGAACCGGCCGCTTGACACGGGAAAAACGCTTGCCCTATGATTTATCTGACAACTTAATAAAGTTGACTGACAACTTATTCCGAAAGCGTAAATCAACTGCCGCTTTCAGGCAAGCGCGTCGGCAACACACGGCTTCGAGGCCGCAGCACCGGCAGGGGACAAATCAGGTGGAAATCACCGGCAGCACTACCGTTTTCGCGATCGCGGCGGACCCGATCGCGCACGTCAAGACGCCCCAGCGGCTCAATGCGCTGCTGCGCGAGCGCGGCGCCGACGCCGTCATGGTTCCCTTCCACGTGCGCGCCGAGGCCCTGCCCGGCCTGTTCGCCGGCCTCCGCGGGCTGGCCAACCTGGGCGGCGTCGTGGTGACGGTGCCCCACAAGGAAAGCGCGGCCGCCCTGTGCGATGCCCTGACGCCCTCCGCCCGGCTGAGCGGCGCGGTCAACGCGGTGCGCCTGCAGGACGGCGTGCTCACCGGCGGCAACTTCGACGGCCTGGGCTTCGTGGCCGGGCTGCGCGGCCAGGGGCACGACCCCGCGGGCCGTCATGTCTACCTGGCCGGCCTGGGCGGCGCGGGCAAGGCCATCGCCTGCGCCATCGCCGACACCGGCCCCGCCAGCCTGCGCCTGTACAACCGCAGCGCCGACAAGGCCGCGTCCTTCGCCGCCCATCTCGGCCGCCAATACCCCGGCCTGGCTATCAGCCTGGCCAGTTCCGCTCCCGGCCCCTGCGACATCGCCATCAACGCGACTTCGCTGGGCCTGGACGACACCGATCCCCTGCCCTTCCAACTGGACGCCCTGGCCGCCGGCACCGTCGTCGCCGACGCCGTGATGAGCCGCGTCGACACGCCCCTGCTGCGCGCCGCCGCCGCGCGCGGCTGCCGCACGCATCCGGGCCTGTACATGCTGGAAGGACAGATCGCAGAAATTGCCCGCTTCCTGGGCATACAAGAGCCGCAATAAGCGCGCTTGCTTGATCCACGGGTTCACCCACTCCCATTCACGGAGGAGACACTCATGAAGTTTGCTTTCACTTCCGGCCTGCTATGCCTGGCCGGCATCGCCGCATCCGCCCAGGCCGCGCCCGTCAAGGTCGGTCTGATCGAAACGCTGTCGGGCCCGCAGGCCTCGACCGGCCTGATATTCCGCTCCGCGGTCAAGTATGAGCTCGACCGCATCAACGCCGCCGGCGGCTGGAACGGCCAGCCGCTGGAATTGGTCGAATTCGACAACCAGGGCGGCCCGGTGGGCGCCTCCGACCGCTTCCGCGCCGCCGTGGCCGACGGCGTGCAGATCCTGGTGCAGGGGGCCTCGTCGGCCATCTCCGGCCAGCTTACCGAAGACGTGCGCAAGCACAATCTGCGCAACCCGGGCAAGGAAGTCGTGTTCCTGAACGTGGGCGGCGAAGCGCTGGAGCTGACCGGCCAGAAATGCCATTTCTACCATTTCCGCTTCACCACCAACGCCGACGTGCGCGTCAAGGCCCTCGCCTCGGTCATGTCGGCCGACGGCACCCTGGGCAAGCGCGTCTACGCCATCAACCAGAACTACTCCTGGGGCCAGGACATGGAAGGCGCCACGGAGCGCTTCGCCAAGCAGTACGGCTACGAGGTGGTGGGCAAGACCCTGCACGAAGTCAACAAGATCCAGGACTTCGCGCCCTACGTGGCCCGCATCCGCTCGGCCAACCCCGACACCGTGGTCACCGGCAACTGGTCCAACGACCTGCTGCTGCTGATGAAGGCCACGCAGGCCGCGGGCCTCAAGGTCCGCTTCGCCACCGTGTTCCTGGACCAGGTGGGCAACCTGGCCAACGCCGGCGACGTGGCGCTGGGCCATTACATCGCCCACCCCTACAACATCGAGGCCGCGGGCGAGGAAGGCGCCAAGTTCGCCGAGGACTACAAGGCCAAGACCGGCCACTACCCCAGCTACACCGAGCCGCAGACCGTCATCGGCATCACCTTCCTGGGCGAAGCGCTCAAGCAGGTCAAGCCGCAGGACGGCAAGCTGTCGGTGCCGGAACTGGCCAAGGCGCTGGAAAAGGTCACCTACACCTCGCCGCTGGGCACCTACACCATGCGCGCCGAAGACCACCAGGTGCAGTTGCCCATGGTGGTGTCCAAGGTCGGCAAGAACGCCAAGTACAAGGCCGACGGCACCGATATGGGCTTCGAACCGGTGAAGGTCCTGGCCGCGGCCGATGTGTCCGCGCCGGTCCAGGCGACCTGCAAGATGCAGCGTCCGGATTGATGCGGCATGGGTGGATGCCGTGTGGGTGTCTGACACTGCCGCATGGGTGTCTGACACCTCACCAAGGTGGCATCAAGCCCGCAACAACTATGCGCACACCGGCGCGGGCCGGAAAAAACAAGTGCGCGATCGCTCGCAAGACGCACGCCGTCTTAGCGCAAGAATCCTGGAGCGGACATGGAATACTTTACCGTCTCGCTGTTGAACGGCGTGATTTACGGCCTGCTGCTATTCATGGTGTCGGCAGGCCTGACACTGATTTTCGGGATGATGGGGGTGCTCAACTTCGCGCACGCATCGTTCTACATGATAGGCGCGTACGCCGCCTATACCCTGACGCCCGTCACCGGCTTCTGGACGGCGCTGGTGCTGGCCACCGTCATCGCGGGCGTGCTGGGCATGGGCGTGGAGCGCTTTTTCCTGCGCCGCGTCCACAAGTTCGGCCATGCGCAGGAACTGCTGGTGACCTTCGGCCTGGCCTTCATCGTGGCCGAACTCATCAAACTGTTCTACGGCGATTTCCCGGTCGACTACCGGGTGCCGCAATTCCTCAACTTCGCCGCCTTCCGCGTGTTCGACGCGGACTATCCCTTCTACCGCCTGCTGATGGGCGGCGTGTCGCTGGCGATGTTCGCGGTCATCTACCTGCTGCTGTCGCGCACCCGCGTCGGCATCGTGGTGCGTTCGGCCATCTACCGCCCCCGCATGGCGGAAGCGCTGGGCCACAACGTGCCGCTGGTGTTCATGAGCGTGTTCGGCGTGGGCGCGGCCATGGCCGGCCTGGCCGGCGCGGTGGCGGGCGCGTTCTACACCACCAACCCGAACATGGCGCTGGAACTGGGCGTGCTGGTGTTCGTGGTGGTCGTGGTGGGCGGGCTGGGCTCGCTCGAAGGCGCGATGATCGCGTCGCTGCTGATCGGCCTGATCAGTTCCTTTTCCGTCGGCATCGACGCCAGCCTCGCGTCCCTGTTCGGCCTGTTCGGCGCCGGCGAATGGGCCGAGAGCGTGGGCGGCCTGATGACCGTGAAGATTTCCAGCCTGGCTGCCACCCTGCCCTTCCTGCTGATGCTGGTGGTGCTGCTGGTCAAGCCCTCGGGCCTGAAGGGAGAACAGCCATGAGCCAGACCCGCCGCACTTCCGGGATCCTCCTGCTGGTCCTCTGCGTGGCCGCGCTGTGCGCGCTGCCCTGGCTGCTGCCTCCGGGCCAGTTGGTGGCGGCGGTGCAGATGCTGATCGCCGCGCTCTTCGCCTGCGCCTTCAACCTGCTGGCCGGCCAGGGCGGCATGCTGTCCTTCGGCCACGCCGCGTACTTCGGCGTGGGCACGTTCGCCACCATCCACGCCATGAACGCGCTGGGCGGCGCGGGCCTGCTGCCCACGCCCCTGATGCCGCTGGCCGGCGGCGTGGCCGGCCTGCTGTTCGGCCTGGTCGCCGGGTGGTTCGCCACCATGCGGGCCGGCGTGTATTTCTCGATGATCACGCTGGCGCTGGCCGAACTGCTGCATGCGCTGGCGCCGCACCTGAAGGGCGTGTTCGGCGGCGAGGCGGGCCTGTCCGCCATGCGCATGCCGGCCTGGGGCTTTACCTTCGGCTCCGACGTCGAGGTGTACTTCCTGGTGCTGGCCTGGGTGGTCGTGTCGCTGGCCGCGCTTTACGGCCTGACCCGCACGCCGCTGGGCCGGCTGACGCTGGGCCTGCGCGAGAACGCCCACCGCCTGCGCTACCTGGGCTACCGGCCGCACACGCTCAAGACCATGGTGTTCGCGCTGTCGGCCATGTTCGCCGGCATCGCCGGCGGCCTGCAGGCCCTGAATATCGAGGCCGGCAACTACGTGCTGTTCGAGGTCAAGCTGTCCACCGACGCGGTGCTGTTCGCCTATATCGGCGGCGTCAACGCCTTCCTCGGCCCGGTGCTGGGCGCCTCCATCCTCACCTTCCTGTCGCAGACGCTGGCCGACATCACGCGGTCCTGGCTGCTGTACCAGGGCATTCTTTTCGTGCTGGTGATGCTGTTCGTGCCGGACGGGCTGGTCGGCCTGGTGCAGCGCGCGGCCAAGTCGCTGCGCGAACGCGGCCTGGCCAGTTGGCTGCCGCGTGCCGCGGTGTCGGTGGCGGCCGGCCTGCTGCTGACCTGCGCCACGGTCTTCTCGGTGGAAATGCTGCAACGCATGTTCGCCCGCGACTACCGTTCGCTGCTGGCGATGAACCCCGACGCCGGCTGGCCGCCCATCCCGCTGTTCGGCCACGACTGGGCGCCGCTGGCGCCGTCCACCTGGCTGATTCCGCTGGCGCTCTTCGCCGTGGGCCTCGCGGCCTGCCGCTGGGCGCTGGCCCTGTGGCGCGACGACGCCGAAGCCGCACCCGTGCTGGAGGCCGCGAAATGAGCCACGACATCCTGACCCTGACCGACGTGCGCAAGTCTTTCGGCGAAGCGCAGATCATCCGCGGCGTGAACCTGAAGGTGGAGGCGGGCGAACGCCACGCCGTCATCGGCCCCAACGGCGCGGGCAAGTCCACCCTGTTCCACCTGATGTCGGGCTCGTTCGCGCCGACCTCGGGCGATATCAGCCTGCGGTCGCGCCCCATCGGCGGCCTGCCGCCGGAACGCATCAACCGGCTGGGGCTGGCGCGTTCGTTCCAGATCACCAACGTGTTCCCGCGCCTGTCGGTGCGCGAGAACCTGCGGCTGGCGGTGCTGCGCATGCATGGCCTGGTCTACAACTTCTGGCGCCCGATCGCGCGCAACCGCGCGGTCAACGAAGACGTGGACCGCCTGCTGGAGAAGGTCCGGCTGACGGAGAAGCAGGACACGGCCGCCGGCGACCTGAACTATTCCGAGCAGCGTTCGCTGGAAATCGGCATGACCCTGGCGTCGCGCCCCAAGGTCATCCTGCTGGACGAACCGATGGCGGGCATGTCCCAGCACGAAGTGGACTACACGGTCGAACTGATCAAGGACGTCACCCGCGACTGCACCCTGCTGATCGTGGAGCACGACATGCAGGTGGTGTTCTCGCTGGCCGACCGCATCAGCGTGCTGGTGTACGGCGAGATCCTCGCCACCGGCACGCCGGCCGACATCCGCGGCGACGCCCGTGTGCGCGAAGCCTACCTGGGAGAGGAAACGGTATGAGCACCCCGACGAATACATCCGCCCCCCTGCTGAGCCTGCAAGGCGTGCACGCCCATTACGGCAAGAGCCACATCCTGCATGGTATCGACCTGGCCATCGGCCGCGGCGAAGTCGTGAGCCTGCTGGGCCGCAACGGCGCGGGCCGCTCCACCACCATGAAAAGCATCATGGGGCTGGTGGACGTGACCGGCGGCCGCATCGCCGTCGAAGGCCGCGACATCACCAACAAGCGCCCCTTCGAGATCGCCCGAGCCGGGCTGGGCTTCGTGCCGGAAGAGCGCGAGGTGTTCGCCAACCTGACGGTGGACGAGAACCTGCGCATGGGCGAACAGCCCCGGCGCGACGACGCGCCCTTCTGGTCGGCGGACCAGATGTTCGATTATTTCCCGCGCCTGAAGGAACGCCGCGGCACGCGCGCCGGCAATCTGTCGGGCGGCGAACAGCAGATGCTGACCATGTGCCGCTCGCTGCTGGGCAATCCCAAGGTCATGCTGATCGACGAGCCCACCGAGGGCCTGGCGCCGAAGATCGTGGAAGTGATCGCCGACGTGATCCGCGACATCCACAAGCGCGGCGTGGCCGTCGTGCTGGTGGAGCAGAAGCTGACCATCGCGCTGAAGGTTTCCACCCGCGTCAGCGTGATGGGCCACGGCCGCATCGTTTTCGAAGGACCGCCCGCGCAACTGCATGAGCGCAAGGACGTCGTCCAGGAATGGCTGGCGGTCTGACCGCCGGCGCCACACCCTTCTTACAGGCAAGTACCGTGGACAACACCAACGAACCCCTCCATCCCGAACTGCGCGGCCAGGCCGTCGTGATCACCGGCGGCGCCAAGGGCATCGGCCTGGCCGCGGCGCAGGCGTTCGCCCGCCAGGGCGCCCGCATCGCGCTGCTGGACATGGACGCCGCGGCGCTGGACGAGGCCGTCGCCGGACTCGCGGCGCAGGGGGCCGAGGCCCTGGCCTGCCAGGCTTCCGTCACCGACGCCGACGCGGTCGAACGCGCCTTCGCCCAGGCCGAGCAGGCCTACGGCCGCATCGACGTGCTGGTCAACAACGCCGGCGTGTCCGCCAACAAGCCGACGCTGGAAGTCAGCGTGGACGAATGGCGCCGCGCCGTGGACATCAACCTGACCGGCGTGTTCCTGTGCGCCCAGGCCGCCGGCCGCCGCATGGTGCCCGCCGGCTCGGGCGCCATCGTCAACCTGGCCTCCATGTACGGCGTGGTGGCCGCGCCCGACCGCGCCGCCTACTGCGCCACCAAGGGCGCGGTGGTGCTGCTGACCGAGACCCTGGCCGTCGAATGGGGCCCGGCGGGCGTGCGCGTGAACGCGCTGGCGCCGGGCTACGTGGAGACGGACCTGGTGCGCGACCTGGCCGCTCGCGGCCGCCTGGACCCCGAACGCCTCAAACAGCGCACGCCGCTGCGTCGCCTGGCGCAGCCGGCCGAAATGGCCGACCTGGCGGTGTTCCTGGCCTCGCGCCAGGCCGCCTACATCACCGGACACACCCTGGTGGCCGACGGCGGCTGGAGCCGCTACAGCTACCTCTAACCGCAAGACGCCTACCCACATTCTGGAGATTCATTCATGGCCACCTACCAACCGCTTGGTTCCCAAGCGCCCTGGCGGCAACTGACGGTCGAAGCCAAGGACTGGCAGCAGGCGGACCCCGCCCTGCTGGGCACCATGCTGACCCAACTGCATTGGATCCGCGCCTTCGAAGAGGCCGTGCTGGACCTGGCCGCGGAAGGCCTGGTGCACGGTCCCGCGCACTCGTCCGTGGGCCAGGAAGGCGGCGCGGTCGGTTCCGTGCTGGCGCTGGGCGCCGGCGACCAGATCAACGGTTCGCACCGCGGCCACCACCAGTTCCTGGCCAAGGCGCTTCAGCACGTCGCGCCGCTGGGCCTGGATCCGCGCAACCCGCTCACGCCCGCCATCGACGAGGTGCTGCAGAAGACGCTGGCCGAGATCATGGGCCTGGCCCAGGGCTATTGCCGCGGCCGCGGGGGCAGCATGCACCTGCGCTGGCTGGAAGCGGGCGCGCTGGGCACCAACGCCATCGTCGGCGGCGGCGTGCCGCTGGCCGCGGGCGCCGGCTGGGCCCACAAGCACGCGGGCACCGACCGGGTGGCGGTGACCTACTTCGGCGACGGCGCGGTGAACATCGGCTCCGTGCTGGAAACCATGAACCTCACCGCGGCCTGGAAGACGCCGCTGTGCTTCTTCATCGAGAACAACCGCTACGCCGTGTCCACCACGGTGGAAGAATCCACCGCCGAACCGCGCCTGTCGGCGCGCGGCCAGGCCTTCAACATTCCGTCCTGGCAAGTGGACGGCATGGACCCGCTGGCGGTCTACCTGGCGATGTCCGAGGCCGTGGCGCACATGCGCGCCGGCCGCGGCCCCACCATCGTCGAAGTGGACGTGTACCGCTTCTTCCACCAGAACGGCCCCTTCCCCGGCAGCGCCTTCGGCTACCGCAGCAAGGACGAAGAGGCGCAATGGCGCCGGCGCGATCCGCTGGACCGGATCGCCGCCGAGATGATCGGCCGCGGCCTGATCTCGCAAGCCGAGGTCGACGCGCTGCGCCAGCGCTGCAAGGAAGTGATGAAGGACGTGTCCGGCCGCCTGACGGAAGCGGCCGACGGCGGCAAGCGCCGAGTGCGCGCCGACCTGTGGCCCAGCCCCGACTTCCGCGACGTGGGCCTGCGCAGCGACGGCTCGGAACTGGCCGGCCTGCGCTACCAGGAAGCCGCCGACTACGCCGGCCAGTCCGTGGAACGCAAGTTCGTGGACGCCGTGGCCGACGTGCTGGACCGCCGCATGGAAACGGACGGCGGCGTGGTCGTGCTGGGCGAGGACGTGCACCGCCTGAAGGGCGGCACCAACGGCGCCACGCGCGGCCTGAAGGACAAGTACCCCGACCGCGTGCTGGGCACCCCCATTTCCGAGAACGCCTTCGCCGGCCTGGGCGGCGGCCTGGCCATGGACGGCCGCTACAGGCCCATCGTGGAATTCATGTACCCCGACTTCATGTGGGTCGCGGCCGACCAGATCTTCAACCAGATCGGCAAGGCCCGCCATATGTTCGGCGGCGACATCGACGTGCCCTTCGTGCTGCGCACCAAGGTCGCGATGGGCACGGGCTACGGCTCGCAGCACTCGATGGACCCGGCCGGCATTTTCGCCACCGCGCCGGGCTGGCGCATCGTCGCGCCGTCCACGCCGTATGAATACGTCGGCCTGATGAACACCGCCCTGGCCTCCAAGGATCCGGTGCTGGTGATCGAGCACGTGGACCTGTACGCCTCGTCGGGCGAGGTTCCGGCGGACGACCTGGACTATGCGATTCCGTTCGGCCGCGCACGCGTGCGCCGCGCCGGCGGCAAGGTCTCCATCCTGACCTACCTGTCCATGGTCGGCCGCGCGCTGAAGGCCGCGGAGGAAGCCGGCGTGGACGCGGAAATCATCGACCTGCGCACCCTGGACCGCGCCAGCCTGGACTGGGACACCATCGGCGCCAGCATCCGCAAGACCAACAACGTGCTGATCGTGGAACAGGGCGCGCGCGGCACCTCCTACGGCGCCATGCTGGCCGACGAGATCCAGCGCCGCTACTTCGACTGGCTGGACCAGCCCGTCAAGCGCGTGACCGGCGGCGAGGCCTCGCCCAGCATCTCCAAGGTGCTGGAGCGCGCGGCGTTCGCGGACACCGAGGAAGTCGCGGCCGGCCTGGAAGACGTGCTGGCCGACCTGGGAGAAAAGGCATGAGCGGCCCCCTGCGTATGACCGTGCCGATGGAAGTCGGCATCTGCTGCGCCGACCTGGACGCGCTGCTGGCCTTCTACACCGGCGTCGTCGGGCTGAAGCTCGTCAACCGCGTGAGCGTCCCCGCCGACAAGGCGCGGGCCACCGGCCTGACGCGGCATGGCTATGACGTGGCGCGCCTGCAGACGCCCTATGGCGAACGCATCAAGCTGCTGCAGCCCAGCGCCGCGCCCGAAGCCGCCGCGCGCGGCGAGGCCATCCTGGACCGGCAGGGCGCGACCTACCTCACCTTCATCGTCCGCGACCTGCCCGCCGTGGTGCGCGATATGGAGGCCAAGGGCGTCGTGTTCGACAGCACGCCGGCGCCGATGGAAGTGCGGCCCGGCACCTGGCTGGCGTTCTTCCGCGATCCCGAAGGGAACGTGCTGGAACTGGTCGAATACGACGATCCCGCCGCCTACCGGCCGGACCTGGCCGGCGCCGAACAATAGGACGAACAACGTGGCACACCTTATCAAGCTCCCCTCCGTCGCGGCCGACACCTCGGGCGGCACGCTGCACCAGTGGCTCAAGAAAGAAGGCGACACGGTCGCCGTGGGCGATGCGCTGGCGGAAATCGAAACCGAGAAGGCCATCGTCGAGATCAACGCCGAACATGCCGGCGTACTGGGCCGCATCGTGGTGCAGGCCGGCGCCGCTTCGGTCCCGGTGAACACCGTGATCGGCGTGCTGCTGGCGCAGGGCGAGGACGCCTCGGCCATCGACCGCGCCCTGGCGGAAAGCGGCGCCGCCCCCTCCGCCCCGCCCGCTCCGGCGGCCTCGAGCGCCGCCCCTGCGCCCGCCGCGGCGCAAACGCCCGCGCCTGCTCCCGCCGCTGACGACCCCGTCCCAGGCGGCCGCCTGTTCGCCAGCCCCCTGGCCCGCCGCCTGGCCGCGCAATGGCACGTGGACCTGCTGGGCGTGACCGGCACCGGCCCGCACGGCCGCATCGTCCGCCGCGACGTGGAAGCCGCCCGCGACCGCGCGCCGGCGGCCGCGGCGGCACCCCTGGCCGGCCGTCCCGCCGCCCGCCGCGTGCCGCATACCGGCATGCGCCGCGCCATCGCCCGCCGCCTGACCGAAAGCAAGCAGAACGTGCCGCACTTCTACCTGACGGTGGATTGCAGGATGGACGCGCTGCTCGCGCTGCGCGCGAAGGCCAACCAGGGCGGCGCGGTGAAGCTCTCGGTCAACGACTTCATCGTGCGCGCCGCCGCGCTGGCCCTGCGCGAAGTGCCCGAGGTCAACGCGAGCTGGCACGAGGACGCCGTCGAATACCATGCCGGCGCCGACATTTCCGTGGCGGTCGCGACCGACGGCGGACTGGTCACGCCCATCGTGCGAGACGCCGATGTGAAGCCGCTGTCGGCCATCGCCGGCGAGATCGCCGAGCTGGCCGGACGCGCCAAGATCAACCGCCTCAAGCCCGAGGAATTCACCGGCGGCTCGCTGACGGTCAGCAACCTGGGCATGTACGGCATCGGCCAGTTCGCGGCCATCATCAACCCGCCGCAGGCCGCCATCCTGGCGGTGGGCGCGGCCGAGCGCCGCCCCGTCGTGGACGAGGACGGCGCGCTGGCCGTAGCTTCCGTCATGACCGTGACCCTGTCGGCCGATCACCGCGTGGTGGACGGGGCCGTTGGCGCGCGCTGGCTGGCGGCATTCCGCAAGCTGATCGAAAACCCCGTGCGCATCCTGCTGTGAGCCCCGCCATGACCAAGACTGCGTTTGACCTCATCGTGGTGGGCGGCGGCCCCGGCGGCTACGTGGCCGCCATCCGCGGCGCCCAACTGGGCCTGTCGGTGGCGCTGGTGGAGCGTTCGGAGCTGGGCGGCATCTGCCTGAACTGGGGCTGCATCCCGACCAAGGCACTGCTGCACAGCGCGACAGTGCTGCGCGCCTGCCGCGAAGCCGCGCACTATGGCGTGGCGGGCGCGGGCGAGGCCCGGCCCGACCTGGCCGCCATGGTGGCGCGCTCGCGCAAGGTGGCCGGCCGCCTGGGCCAGGGCGTGGCGCACCTGATGAAGAAGAACGGCGTGACGGTGTACGCCGCCAGCGCCAGGCTGGCGGGCGCGGGCAAACTGGCGCTGGACAACGGCGCCACGCTGTCCGCGCCGCACATCGTCCTGGCCACCGGCGCGCGCGCCCGCGAACTGCCGGCGCTGCCCGTGGGCGAACGCATCTGGGCCTACCGCCAGGCCCTGGTGCCCGCCGAAATCCCGAAATCGCTGCTGGTGGTGGGCGCGGGGGCCATCGGCGCGGAATTCGCCAGCTTCTACCGCGCAGTGGGCTCGGAAGTCACGCTGATCGACATGACCGCCGAGATCCTTCCGCAAGAGGACGCCGACATCTCGCAACTGGCCCGCAAGGCCTTCGAGAAGCAGGGCATCCGCGTGCTGACGCAATGCGCGGTGAAGGCCTCGTCGCCGACCGCCACGGGCGTGAAGGTCGTGCTGGACCAGCAAGGAAAACAAAGCGAACTGGAAGTCGAGCGCGTCATCGTCGCCGCCGGCATCGTGGGCAACGTGGAGAACCTCGGCCTGGAGCGGACCCGCGTCAAGGTGGAAAAGACCCACATCATCACCGACGGCCTGTGCCGGACGGACGAGCCCGGCGTCTACGCCATCGGCGACGTCGCCGGCGCGCCCTGGCTGGCGCACAAGGCCAGCCACGAAGCCGTGCTGTGCGTGGAGGCGATCGCCGGCAAGCCCGCGCATCCCATCGACCCGCTGCGCATCCCCGCCTGCACCTATTCCTATCCGCAGGTGGCCAGCATCGGCATGACCGAGGCGCGCGCCCGCGAGCGCGCCGGGCGGACGGGCGGCGAAATCCGCGTCGGCAGATTCACCTTCGCCGGCAACGGCAAGGCGATTGCGATGGGCGAAGACCAGGGCCTGGTCAAGACCGTGTTCGACGCCAAGTCCGGCGAACTGCTGGGCGCGCACATCATCCATCCGGAAGCGTCCGAGCTGATCACAGGATATGGCGTGGCCGCCTCGCTGGAAGCGACCGAGGAAGACCTGATGCACACCGTGTTCGCCCATCCGACCTTGTCGGAGACCCTGCACGAATCGGTGCTGTCGGCGTTCGGGCGGGCGCTGCACGCTTAGGGCGCGATATCCGGGTGTCCTGCCAAGGTGTTTGACACCCGTGCGTGGCCAAGGTGTCTGACACCCCAGGGAGTCCGGCTTCAAGCGGAGCCGGCGTCTCAGGGGTGTCAGACACCCAGGTATCGTTGCGCCCCCCATGGGTGTCAGACACCCAGGTATCGTTGCGCCCCCCCATGGGTGTCAGACCCCCAGATATCGTTGACCCGGCTATCGTTGCGCCTCAGATCCTTCCGGCGTAGAAGTCCAGAAAACACGCAATGCGCCGCGATAGCTGCGTATTGCGGTGGTACACGGCGTGCATGGGTTGCAGGTAGTCGCTGTACACCCCCTCCATCACCTTCACCAGCCGCCCCGCCGCGATGTCTTCGCGCACCACGAAGTCCGACAGGCAGGCAATGCCCACCCCGCGCAGCGCCAGTTGTCGCTGCGTTTCCCCGCTGGAGGTCGCCAGCGTCGGCGTGGCCACGTAGCTCGATCCGCCCGCATGCCGCAATGGCCACACATTCAGGCTTTCGGGATGCGTGAACCCCAGCACCTCATGCCCCGCCAGGTCCTCCACCGTCTCCGGCGCCCCGCGCCGCGCGATGTAGTCCGGGCTGGCCATCATCCAGCGCGGCGACGGGCGCAAGGGCCGCGCGTGCAAGGTGGAATCCGTCAGCGGCCCCATGCGCAATGCGACGTCGGTGCGGTGTTCCATCAGATCCACGATGCGGTCGTTGCTGGTCAGTTCCAGCGTGATCTCGGGATACTGCGCCCGGAAATCCCCCACGTGCGGCACCACGCAATGCAGCATCACCGGCACCGACGCGTCCACGCGCAATCGCCCCGCCGGCCGCTGGTGCACCAGGCGCATGCATTCTTCCGCCTCTTCCAGCGACGCCACGATCTGCCGCGCCTTGGGCAGAAAGTGCTTGCCCTCTTCGGTCAGATCCATGCGCCGGGTGGTCCGGTTCAGCAGCGTAACCCCGAGGTCCTCTTCCAGCCGCGACAGCCCCCTGCTGACGCCCGAGGCGGTATGCCCCAGCACTTCCGCGGCCGCGCTCAGCGACCCGGCGTCCACGACCCCGAGGAATAGCCGCAAGGCGTCAGAGTTCAAGGACATAAGGATCGGCTCCTGTTGCTTTGTGGGTGTCTGACACCCGGGAGGCATGGGCGGCCACTTGCGCAGCATCTCGTACGGGTGTCAGACACCTGACCAAAGCACTCCGCCGCCGCGCACTGCGACAAAAAATACCAATCGCCACTTTAACCCCGCTGCTGGATGGATGGCGCGCACCATCCATCACCGTCCCCCAAAAGCATGGTGAAGCCCTGATTCTGCAAAGGGCGGGCCTCGCAAACCCGGCTACCAACCATGGGTACGGGCGTCCCGCCGTCCGCCCCGACGGGTGGCTTACGAAGCCTCCTTCGCAAAAAAAACGGCGCCCCAAAAAGGCGCCGTTTCTTCACACGCGAATCAGTAAATCAACGCTTCTGCTTCAACTGCGCCAAATCCCGCACCGCTCCGCGATCCGCCGACGTGGCCAGGGCCGCATAAGCCTGCAAGGCCTGCGACACCACGCGCTCGCGGCCCACGGGCTCCCAGCCGTCGGCGCGCGCGTCCATCGCGGCGCGGCGGCGCGCCAGTTCCTCGTCGGAAACGGCCAGGTGCATCTTGCGGTTCGGGATGTCGATCTCGATCACGTCGCCCTCTTCCACCAGGCCGATCGTGCCGCCTTCGGCCGCTTCCGGCGAAGCGTGGCCGATCACCAGGCCCGAAGAGCCGCCCGAGAAGCGGCCGTCGGTGAACAGGGCGCAGGTCTTGCCCAGGCCCTTGGACTTCAGGTAGGACGTGGGATACAGCATTTCCTGCATGCCCGGGCCGCCCTTGGGGCCTTCGTAGCGGATCACCACCACGTCGCCGGCCACGATCTTGTCGCCCAGGATGCCTTCCACGGCGTCGTCCTGGCTTTCGAAGACGCGCGCGCGGCCGGTGAAGACCCATTGCGATTCGTCCACGCCGGCCGTCTTCACGATGCAGCCCTTTTCAGCCAGGTTGCCGTACAGCACGGCCAGGCCGCCGTCCTTGGAGTAGGCGTTTTCCTTGCTGCGGATGCAGCCCGTCTTGCGGTCGGTGTCCAGGGTCAGGAAGGTCGCGTCCTGGCTGAAGGCCACCGTGGTCGGGATGCCGCCGGGGGCCGCGCGGTAGAACTTCTGCGCGTCCTCGCCCGCGCCGCCGGCCACGTCCCATTTCTGGATGGCGTTGCCCAGCGTGCCGCTGTGCACGTTGCCGCAGGACAGGTCGAGCAGGTCCGCGCGCGCCAGTTCGCCCAGGATGCCCAGGATGCCGCCGGCGCGGTGCACGTCTTCGATGTGGTACTTGTCGGTGGCGGGCGCCGCCTTGCACAGGCACGGCACCTTGCGCGAAATGCGGTCGATGTCGGCCATGGTGAAGTCCACGCCGGCTTCCTGCGCCGCGGCCAGCAGGTGCAGCACGGTGTTGGTGGAGCCGCCCATGGCCACGTCCAGCGCCATGGCGTTCTGGAACGCGCTCTTGGTGGCGATGTTGCGGGGCAGGACCGATTCGTCCTCTTCCTGGTAATAGCGGCGGCACAGGTCGACGACCAGGCGGCCGGCCTGCTCGAACAGGCCGCGGCGCCAGGCGTGCGTGGCCACGATGGTGCCGTTGCCCGGCAGCGCCAGGCCGATGGCTTCGGTCAGACAGTTCATCGAATTGGCGGTGAACATGCCGGAACAGGAGCCGCAGGTCGGGCAGGCGCTGCGTTCGACCTCGGCGACGTCGGCGTCCGACACGTTGGGGTCGGCGGCCTTGATCATGGCGTCGATCAGGTCGATCTTGGCGATGACCTGGCCGTCGGTGGGCGACTTGACCTTGCCCGCTTCCATCGGGCCGCCGGACACGAACACGACCGGGATGTTCAGGCGCATCGCGGCCATCAGCATCCCCGGGGTGATCTTGTCGCAGTTCGAGATGCAGACCATGGCGTCGGCGCAATGCGCGTTGACCATGTATTCCACCGAATCGGCGATCAGTTCGCGCGACGGCAGCGAATACAGCATGCCGCCATGGCCCATGGCGATGCCGTCGTCCACGGCGATGGTGTTGAATTCCTTGGCGACGCCGCCGGCGGCTTCGATTTCGCGGGCGACCAGCGCGCCCAGGTCGCGCAGGTGCACGTGTCCCGGCACGAACTGCGTGAACGAGTTCACCACCGCGATAATCGGTTTGCCAAAATCGCCGTCCTTCATGCCGGTGGCGCGCCACAAGGCGCGGGCGCCGGCCATGTTGCGGCCGTGGGTCGAGGTGCGGGAACGGTAGTGCGGCATGATTTGTCTCGGGCTGGTTCTGTTAGCGTGGGCGGCAAAACGGTAAATAATACGCTGGTTCCAGGCCCCGCCGCTTGCCGGCCGCGCCCGGGAGGCCTCCGCGGCCGTCAGGCGGACGCCATGCCGCGGGCCGCGAACGCGCTGGGCGGCTCGCCCACCGCCTTGCGGAACATGGCCGCGAACGCGCTCGGGCTTTCATAGCCCAGGTCCAGCGCCACTTCCAGCACGCGCTCGCCGCGGGCCAGGCGCTCCATGGCCGCCAGCAGGCGCGCCTGCTGGCGCCAGCGGCCGAACGTCATGCCGGTATGGCGCAGGAACAGGCGATGCACCGTTTTCGGGTCCACGCCCAGCTCGCGCGCCCAATCGGCCGCGCCGTCCTGGCGTTCCGGGTGGCGCACGATGGCGCGGCAGATGCGCGCCAGGCGCGGCTCGGCGGGCTGCGGCAAATGCAGGGGCAGCACGGGTTCCTGGCGCAGTTCGTCCAGCAACAGCATCATCAGGCGCCCGTCGCGCGTATCCGGCGCCCAGTCCAGCGGCACCTCGGCGGCCGCGGCCATCAGTTCGCGCAGCAGCGGGGAAATGGACAGCACGCAGCATTCCGCGGGCAAGTGCGCGGCCGCGCCCGGCTCGACGAACACGGTGCGCATGCGCGGTTCGCCGCTCATGCGGATGCCGTGCGGCATCCAGGCCGGCACCCAGACCCCGCGCGTGGGCGGCACCACCCAGATCCCCGCGGGCGTATCCACCACCATGACGCCCGATATGGCGTAGACCAACTGGGCGCGGCGGTGGCGGTGGCGGCGGATGCGGTGGCCGTCTTCGTAATCGACGGCCAGCCCGGCGACGGGCCGCCGCGAGGACTCGTACGGGAACAGATCCAGGTCTGCGGGTTTATGAGGCCCGCGAGTGGGCGCGGCGGAAGCGGGGATGCCCATTTTGCGACGATTCGGTCCGAGATGGCGTTGAACGGTCGCTCCAGTGTACCGATCCGGCCCGGCAACCCGGGCCGGGCAGGCGCCGCCCGCGGCCGCTCACCCACGCAACGCCAGCAGCGCCTCCTGCAGATGCCGCAGGCCCCGGCTCAGCGGCTTATCCCTGCGCAGCACGATGGCCAGGCTGCGCGACAGGCGCGGCGCCAGCGGCCGGACCGCGAGCGCCGGGCGAGCGCCCGCGCCCGATACCGACAGCCTGGGCAGCACGGCGCAGCCCAGGCCGGCCCCGACGATTTCCTTCATGGCTTCGGTGCTGCCCAGTTCCATGACGGGCTTGGCGGCCACGCCCGCCGCCTCGAACCAATCGTCCACCAGCCGCCGCGTGCGCGCGCCGGGTTCGAACAGCACCAGCGGCAGCCGCGCCAGCGCCTGCGGGGTGGCGGCGGCCGGGATGGCGGCCGGATCGCGCGCCGGAAAGATCGCCACGAACTCGTCTTCCAGCACCGGGGTCACCTGGAACATGCGCCCCGGCGCCGGCAGCGTGACCAGCCCGATGTCCAGCGCGTTGTTCTCCAGCCCGCGCAGCATGTCGGCCGTGTTGCCGGTGCTGGCCACGATGTCCAGGGCCGGGAAGCGGCGCTTCAGGTCGGCCAGCAGCGACGGCAGCAGGTAGGTGCAGGCGGTGGCCCCGGTGCCCAGCCTGATGCGGCCGGACACCTGGGATGCGTGCGCGGTCATGGCAAGCTCGGCCTGCGCCAGCGCGGCATCGATGACGCGGACGTGCGCCAGCAGTTCCGCGCCGGCCGCGGTGGGGCCGGCGCGGCGGCCCACGCGCTCCACCAGCTTGAGGCCGAAGCGCCGCTCCAGTTGGCGGATCTGCAGGCTGACGGCGGGCTGCGTCACCCCGCCCCGTTCGGCGGCGGCGGAAAAACTGCCCAGTTCGATCACCTGCGCGAAGGTGCGCAACTGATCCAGGTTGAGACCGCGCATCGCATCTACCCAAAGTTTTTCTTATGAAAATCATAATAGACCAAAGCTTTATTAATACATAAGCTTGCGCGACACTGGGGGCTCTTCGTTTCCCCCGTTTCTTCCATGCCTTCCACCGCCCCCACCGTCCTCATCCGCGACAGCGCCCCGGCCGATCTTCCCGCCATCAAGGCCATCTACGCCCACCACGTGCAGCACGGCACGGCTTCCTTCGAACTGGAACCGCCGTCCATCGAGGAAATGCGCCAGCGCCGCGCCGGGGTGCTGGAAAAGGAAATGCCCCACCTGGTGGCCGAGATCGCCGGCGAAATCGTGGGATACGCCTACGTCACGCCTTACCGCCCGCGCCCGGCCTACCGCCACACGGTCGAGGATTCGGTGTACGTGAAGGCGGGCCGCGCCGGGCTGGGCATCGGCGGCAGGCTGCTGGCCGAGCTGATCGCGCGCTGCACCGCGGCGGGCTGGCGGCAGATGCTGGCCGTGGTGGGCGACAGCCGCAACGCCGCCTCGCTGGCGCTGCACGCCAGCCAGGGTTTCCACCCCGCCGGCACGCTGCGGTCGGTGGGGCACAAACACGGCGAATGGCGCGACACCGTACTGATGCAGCGCTCGCTGGGCGAGGGCGACGCCACGCCGCCGCAGCGGCCGTGATCGCGCCCCGCGCCATCGTCTGCCTGGGCCTGACGCAACTGATCGGCTGGGGCGTCACGTTCTACCTGATCGGCGCCCTGGGCCCGGCCATGGCGGCCGACCTGGGCTGGAACGCCGCCGCCGTCTACGGCGGTTTCTCGGCCGCCATCGTGGTGATGGCCATGGTGTCGCCGCTGGCCGGCATGGCGGTGGACCGCTGGGGCGGGCACCGCGTCATGCCCGCCGGCGCGGTGATCGCCGCGCTGGGTTGCGCGGTCCTGGCGGCCGCGCGCGGCCTTCCCCTGTATTACCTGGCGTGGATCCTGCTGGGCATCGGCATGCGGCTCTGCCTGTACGACGCGGCGTTCGCGTCCCTGGCGCGCGCCGCCGGCCCCACGGCGCGCCGGCCCATGTCGCAGATCACGCTGCTCGGCGGCCTGGCGTCCACGGTGATGTGGCCGGTGGGCCATGCGCTGGCCGGCTGGCTGGGCTGGCGCGGCGCGGTGCTGGCCTACGGCGGCCTGGCGCTGGCCACGCTGCCGCTGTACCTGGCGCTGCCGCGCGAGCGCTACGCCGCCCCCGCCGGCGGCAAGGACAGGGCCTCAACGGGCCTGGCCCGCGGCCCCGCCGAGCGCCGCCTGGCGGGCGTGCTGTACGCGGCGATCGCCATGCTGACCAACTTCCTGGCGGCCGGCAATGCGGCGCACCTGATCTCGCTGCTGTCCGGCCTGGGCCTGGCCGCGGCCGCCGCCGTCGGCGTCGCGGCGCTGTGGGGCGTGGGCCAGTTCGCCGCCCGGCTGGCCGACGTGGCGCTGGGTTCGCGCCTGCATCCGCTGACCCTGACGCTGGCGGTCGGGACGGCGCTGCCCCTGTGCTTCCTGCTGGCGCTGCTGTCCGGCGGCAACCTGTACGCCACCGCGGCCTACGCGCTGCTGTATGGCGCGTGCAACGGCCTCTTGACCATCACCCGCGGCACCTTGCCGCTGGCGCTCTTCGACTTCCGCAGCTACGGCACGCTCGTCGGCGCCCTGCTGATCCCCAGCTTCCTGCTGACGGCCGCCGCGCCGGTGGCCTATGCCTACCTGGTGGAAAGCCATGGCGCGCGCGGCGCGATGGCGGTGTCGGTGGGCCTGGCGGCGGCCATCTGCGCGGCCGCGCTGACGCTACGGTGGAAATTCATCGGACGGGTGCGCGCGGCCTCCGCCTGACCGTCCGCCGCGCCGCGGTTCAACCTTCCGCGGCGGAAGCGACCACCCATTTTTCCCAGCCGATCTTGCGCAGTTTGCAGGCCGGGCATTCGCCGCAGCCGTACCCCCAGTCGTGCCGCGCGCCGCGTTCGCCCAGGTAGCAGGTGTGGCTTTCTTCGACGATGGTCTCGACCAGGGCGTCGCCGCCCAACTGGTGCGCCAGCGCCCAGGTTTCCGACTTGTCGATCCACATCAGCGGCGTCTCGATCGTGACCCGGGACCCCAGGCCCAGGCCCAGCGCCACCTGCTGCGCCTTGATGGTGTCGTCGCGGCAGTCGGGGTAGCCGGAGAAATCCGTTTCGCACATGCCGCCCACCAGCACGTCCAACTGGCGGCGGTAGCCCAGCGCGGCGGCCAGGGTCAGGAACAGCAGGTTGCGGCCGGGCACGAAGGTGTTGGGCAGGCCGTTGGCCTGCATCTCGATGGCGCGGTCGCTGGTCATGGCCGTGTGGCCCACCTGGCCCAGCACCTTCAGGTCCAGCAGGTGGTCTTCGCCCAGGCGCGGCGCCCAGTCCGGGAAATTGCCGCGGATGTCGCGCAAGACGTTCAGGCGCGCGGACAATTCGATACGATGGCGCTGCCCGTAATCGAACGCCACGGTTTCCACATGGGCATAGCGGTCCAGCGCCCAGGCCAGGCAGGTGGTGGAATCCTGGCCGCCCGAAAACAGCACGAGCGCGCGACGTTGATGGTTTTGCATAAAGGGGCTTAAGGAGAAATGAAGAGGCCGGGACTTGTTTTGGCGTAAACAGGCCCTTAGCGAACTTTAACGCAGCCCCGGCGCTTTCCCGTAAGGAAGGCTGCGTAAAATCGACGAGGTTTCATTTCCGGTTTACCAGCAACTCCCCTTCTTCAACCCTTTGCCTCCAGCAGCCCGACGGATCCCCGCCCGATGAATGCCATGCGCCAGCAGTCCGATTCAGCAGAACCCTTGCGTCACGACATCCGGCTGTTAGGCCGGTTACTGGGAACCGTCATCGAAGAATGCGAAGGCAAGCGCGTCTTCGACACCATCGAGACCCTGCGCCGCACCGCCGTGAAGTTCCGCCGCGAAGGCAACGACGCCGACGGCAAACTGCTGGAGCAGCGCGTCAAGCGCCTGCAGGACAGCGACCCCAACTCGGTCGCCCGCGCCTTCAGCTACTTCCTGCACCTGGCCAACATCGCCGACGACCGCGACCAGAACCGCCGCCAGCGCGCCCGCGCGATCGCCGACGACGCCCCGGCGCGCGGCAGCCTGCGCGAAGCGGTGCAGACGCTGGGCCGCCACGGCGTGGGCGTGGCGCGCATCCGCCGCCTGCTGGCCGACGCCTGCGTGATGCCGGTGCTGACCGCGCATCCCACCGAAGTGCAGCGCAAGAGCACGCTGGACGTGCACCGCGAAATCGCCGCAGGGCTGACGCAGCGCGAAGGCCCGCTCACGCCGGAAGAACTGGCGGATCTGGACGCGTCGCTGCTGGGCCGCGTGGCCACGCTGTGGCAGACCCGCATGCTGCGCTATACGCGGCTCACGGTGGCCGACGAAATCGAGAACGCGCTGTCGTATTACCGCAGCACCTTCCTCCAGGTCATCCCACGCCTGTACGGCGACCTGTCCAGGCTGCTGAACCGCGAGTCCGCCAAGCCCTTCGCCGCCCCGCCCCCGCCGCTGGAACCCTTCCTGCGCATGGGTAGCTGGATCGGCGGCGACCGCGACGGCAATCCGAACGTGGACGCCGGCACCCTGGAACGCGCGCTGCTGCGCCAGGCCACCGTGCTGTTCGAACACTATCTGCAGGAAGTGCACGCGCTGGGCGCGGAGCTGTCCATCACCACCTTGCTGATCGCGGTGGACGCCGAGCTGCTGGCGCTGGCCGAGGCCAGCGGCGACGACTCGCCGCACCGGCGCGACGAGCCCTACCGCCGCGCGCTGGTCGGCGTGTACGCCCGCCTGGCCGCCACGGCGCAGCGCCTCACCGGCCAGGACCTGGCGCGGCGCAGCACTGTCGCCGCGCCCCCTTACGACACGCCGCAGGAACTGTCGGCCGACCTCGCCACCATCGCCGCGTCGCTCGCCGCCCACCATGGCTCGCCGATAGGCAAGCTGCGGCTGGCCGGCCTGCAGCAGGCGGTGGAAGTGTTCGGCTTCCACCTGGCCACGGTCGACCTGCGCCAGAGCTCCGACGTGCACGAGCGCGCCCTGGCCGAACTGTTCTCGCGCGCCGGCGTGCAGCACGCGGGCAAGCCGCTGGACTACCTGGCGCTGGACGAAGACGAACGCGTGGCGCTGCTGCGCGCCGAACTGTCGCAGGCCCGCCCGCTGGCCTCGCCCTGGATCGCCTACAGCGAAGACACCACGCGCGAACTGGCCGTGCTGCGGGCCGCCGCCGCCGGCCGGGCCCGCTACGGCAAGCAGGCGGTGCGCCAGACCATCGTGTCGCACACCGAGACGCTGAGCGACCTGCTGGAAGTCATGGTGCTGCAAAAAGAAGCGGGCCTCATCGCCCCGGCCGGCCAGGACATTCCCCCCGAGGACGGCCTGATGGTGGTGCCGCTCTTCGAAACCATCCCCGACCTCCAGCGCGGCGCCGACATCATGGCCGCCTGGCTCGACCTGCCCGAAATCCGCCAGCGCGTGAAGCAGGCGCAGAACGGCGCGCAGGAAGTCATGCTGGGCTATTCCGACAGCAACAAGGACGGCGGCTTCCTGACGTCCAACTGGTCGCTCTACCAGGCCGAACGCGCGCTGGTCGACGTGTTCTCGGCCCGCCACGTGCGGCTGCGCCTGTTCCACGGCCGCGGCGGCTCGGTGGGGCGCGGCGGCGGCTCCAGCTTCGACGCCATCCTGGCGCAGCCTCCGGGCACGGTCGCCGGCCAGATCCGGCTGACCGAACAGGGCGAAGTCATCCAGAGCAAGTACAAGGACGCCGAAGTCGGCCGCTGGCACCTGGAACTGCTGGTCGCCGCCACGCTGGAATCCAGCCTGGCGGCGCGCGCCGAGGCCACCAGCGCCGAAGACGCGCACATGGCCCACCACGGCCCGGCCATGTCCTTCATGTCGGATACCGCGCAGCGCACCTACCGCGGCCTGGTCTACGACACGCCGGGCTTCGCCGACTACTTCTTCGCCGCCACGCCCATCAGCGAAATCGCGGGGCTGAATATCGGTTCCCGCCCCGCGTCGCGCAAGAAGGGCCAGCGCATCGAAGACCTGCGCGCCATTCCCTGGGGCTTTTCCTGGGCGCAATGCCGGCTGATGCTGACCGGCTGGTACGGCATGGGATCGGCCATCGAGGCCTATCTGGAAACCGGCGCGCCCGACGCGCCGCGCTCGCGCCGCGGCCGCCTGGCGCAACTGCGCGAAATGGCGCGCGACTGGCCCGCCTTCCGCACCCTGCTCTCCAACATGGAAATGGTGCTGGCCAAGTCCGACCTGGCGATCGCGGCGCGCTATGCGCAACTGGTGCAGCAACGCGGCCTGCGCGAACGCATCTTCGGCGCCATCAGCGCCGAGCACGGCCGCACGCTCGCCATGCTCAAGCTGCTGACCCAGCGCGAGTTGCTGGCCGACAACCCCACGCTGCAAGCCTCGCTGCGCGAACGCTTCGCCTACATCGACCCGCTGAACTACCTGCAGATCGAACTGATCCGCCGCCACCGCGCCGCGCAAAAGAACCCGCGGGCCGAGATCGACAAGCGCGTGCAACGCGCCATCCACCTGACGATCAACGGCATCGCGGCCGGGCTGCGCAACTCGGGCTGAGGCGGCCGGCTCGGGGGTCTCAGGTTCAAAGGTAAGTGTCTGACACCTGCCCCTAGGTAAGTGTCTGACACCCGTACGAGACGCACTTCATGCTGCTCCGATGCCTCCCGGGTGTCTGACACCCCCAAGAGCAATAGCGGCTTCCCACCTGGGTGTCAGACACCCGGGTAGATCCCATTGGGCCGTCGCGCCGTCTCGTATGGGTGTCTGACACTTACTTCTGCGGACACCTGCCCTCTAGGTAAGTGTCTGACACCCGTACGAGACGCACTTCATGCTGTTCCGACGCCTCCCGGGTGTCTGACACCCCCAAGAGCAATAGCGGCTTCCTACCTGGGTGTCAGACACCCGGGCAGATCCCATTGGGCCGCCGCGCCATCTCGTACGGGTGTCTGACACCTGCCCCTGCGGACACCTGCCTCGCGTCCACCAGACGAACACCCAAAATCTTCGATTTGTCCGCCCCCCGCGACTTTTAGTACTATCTCTTTCAGAAATTCTATATACGCACAAATGTTCGTATATAGAACAAAACGATTTTTCTGGCCTGGCGCACAGGAAGGCACACCGGAAGAGACAGAAAGCATCCTGGTTCCGCACGTGCCCGCCCGCAAGCCCGGCATGTCAGCACCGAGCGAACCATCATGGATACTCCCCTCAAGAATCTCGCCATCGTCGGCGCAGGCGCCATGGGCAGCGGCATCGCCGCGCTGTTCGCCTCGAAGGGATTGAACGTCGTCCTGATCGACCCGATGGAAGGCGCCCTGGAACGCGCGCTCCAGACGATAGACCGCCAGTTGAACGTCTACGCCCCCGGCCGGGTCCAGGAAGCGATGCAGCGCATTCAGGTCGCGCCTGGGCTGGAAGCGGCCTGCAACAGCGACCTGGTGATCGAGGCCGTGCCGGAAAACCTGGAACTCAAGCGCGGCATTTTCGCCAAGCTCGACTCCCTCTGCCCCGCGTCCACCCTCTTCGCCACCAATACCTCCGGCCTGTCCATCAACGCCATCGCCAGCGCGGTCGTGCGCCGCGACCGCTTCGTGGGCACCCACTTCTTCACCCCCGCCGACGTCATCCCGCTGGTGGAGGTCGTGCGCAACGACGACACCTCCGAGGACACCGTGGCCCGCGTGATGGCCACGCTGCGGTTCGCCGGCAAGCGGCCGGTGCTGGTGCGCCAGGATATCCCCGGCTTCATCGCCAACCGCATCCAGCACGCCCTGGCCCGCGAAGCCATTTCGCTGCTTGAAAAAGGCGTCGCCAGCGCCGAGGACATCGACGAAGTGGTCAAGTGGAGCCTCGGCATCCGCCTGGCCCTGTCGGGCCCGCTGGAACAGCGCGACATGAACGGCATCGACGTGCACTACGCGATCGCCAGCTATCTCTACAAAGATCTCGAAAACCGCACCGAGCCCTCGGACCTCCTGAAGAGCAAGGTCGAAAGCGGACAGATCGGCGCCAAGAGCGGCCAGGGCTTCTATACCTGGAGCCCCGAGCGCCGCGAGCGCGTGCTGCGCGAAAAGAGCTCCGCGCTCGGCGAACTGGCGGCCTGGCTCAACGGCAAGGCCGGCGATTCCTGACGGCCGCGCCGGCAAGTATTCACTACATAAGGCGCGGGGCTTTCCGCCACCGCCGCCATCGGGCCACGAGCCCAACCACACAAAGAAAACCTATCGTCCCACCCGCCCCCGCCGACACCCGGCGCCGGGCGGCGCAAGACACGAGAAAACCTGGCCTTACCGGAGTTTGTTGGAGGCACCATGAATAAACTGGCTTCATTCTTCACGGAGCTGATGCGCAAGTATCTGCCCGATCCCTTCGTCTTCGCGATCGCGCTGACCTTGCTTACCGTGCTTCTGGCCATGGGCGTCGAGGGCAAAGGCATCGGCGACATCACCCGCGCCTGGGGCAACGGCTTCTGGAGCCTGCTGGCCTTCACCACCCAGATGGCCGTGATCCTGGCGATGGGCTACGTGCTGGCCACCGCCCCGCTCACCGACCGCATGCTCAACCGCATCGTCAGCCACGTGCACAAGCCGCACACCGCCATCATCGTGGCGACGCTGGTCGGCGGCATCGGCAGTTACCTGAACTGGGGCTTCGGCCTGGTCATCGGCGGCATCGTCGCCAAGAAGCTGGCGCTGAAGGTCAAGGGCGTGCACTACCCGCTGATCATCGCCGCCGCGTACAGCGGCTTCACGATGTACGGCCTGGGCCTGTCGGCCAGCATCCCCGTGCTGGTGGCCACGCCCAACCACCCCACCGCCAAGCAGATGGGCACCATCCCGCTGTCGGAAACCATCTTCTCGGTACCCATGCTGATCACCAGCCTGGTCATCATCGTCACGCTGCCGTTGCTCAACGCCTGGCTGCACCCGAAGAAGGGCGAGAAGGTCGTCGAAGTGGACCCGGCCATCGACCGCGACACGGCCCCGGCCGGCGGCGCCGAAGACCTGCTGGAAAAGAACACCATCGCCTCGAAGCTGAACAACAGCCGCATCCTGAGCCTGCTGATC
This sequence comes from Achromobacter veterisilvae, assembly GCF_037619525.1. Classification (NCBI taxonomy): domain Bacteria; kingdom Pseudomonadati; phylum Pseudomonadota; class Betaproteobacteria; order Burkholderiales; family Alcaligenaceae; genus Achromobacter; species Achromobacter veterisilvae. The sequence continues at coordinate 415,545 of NZ_CP148753.1, forward strand.
GGCGCGCTGGGCGTGGCCTACGTGGTCTTCCACTTCATCGACGGCGGCTCGCTGGACCTGAACCTGATCAACTTCATCATCCTGTTCCTGGGCATCATCCTGCTGGGCACGCCGGCCGCCTACGTGGCCAAGCTGACCGAGGGCATCAAGACGATCTCCGGGATCATTCTGCAATACCCCTTCTACGCCGGCATCATGGCCATCATGGCCGCGTCGGGACTGGTCGCCACCATTTCCAAGGTCTTCGTGGACGTCGCCACGCCCGAGACCCTGCCGTTCTGGGGCCTGATCAGCTCGTTCGTCATCAACTTCTTCGCACCGTCGGCGGGCGGCCACTGGGTCATCCAGGGCCCGTTCATGATCGACGCCGCCAAGGAAATCGGCAGCGCGCTGAACCAGACCACCATGGCCGTCATGCTGGGCAACGCCTGGAACGACCTGGTGCAGCCTTTCTGGATCCTGCCGGCGCTGGCGCTGTCCAAGCTGAAGCTGCGCGACGTGATGGGCTATACCGTCATCATGATGCTGTGGGTCGGCGTGATCCACATCACCGCCGTGCTGGCTTGGGGCTATATGACGCATTGAATGGGGATCCCCCCCTACGCGCTTACGCGCGCCCCCCCAGGGGGGCGACACCTGCAGACCGGCGGAGCCGGATCTGGCGGTGTCCCCGCTGGGGAAGATGTGGAAGTATCGGAACGGCGGCGTGCTAGCCGAGGCTGAGGCTGAGGCTGGAATTTGGAAACTGGAACGGGAAACTGATATGAGCAAACCTACTGCATATCTCGTGACCGGCGGCAGCGCCGGGATTGGGGCGGCGATCGTCCGCATGCTGCTGGAGGCGGGGCACAAGGTCGTCAACATCGACTACAGGCTGCCCGAGAATCCGCCGGCCGGGCTGGTGTCGTATCAGGCCGACCTGACCGACGAGGCGCGCACCAAGGAAGTCGCCGCCGAAGTGACCGCGGCCTACAACATCGTGGGCCTCGTGAACAATGCCGGGGCCACGCGCCCGGGCACGGCGGACACGGCCACGCTGGCGGACCTGGACTACGTCGTGAACCTGCACCTGCGCACCGCGCTGATCCTGGTGCAGGCGGCGCTGCCGGCCATGCGCGAAGCCGGCTTCGGCCGCATCGTGAATATGTCCTCGCGCGCGGCGCTGGGCAAGCCCGACCGCGTGGTCTATTCGGCCACCAAGGCCGGCCTCGTGGGCCTGACGCGCACGCTGGCCATGGAGCTGGGCGGCGACGGCATCACCGTCAACGCCATCGGCCCCGGCCCCATCGCCACCGACCTGTTCACCAAGAGCAATCCCGCCGGCGCGCCGCAGACCGAGCGCATCATCAACAGCATCGTGGTCAAGCGCCTGGGCACGCCCGAAGACGTGGCGCGCGCCGCGATGTTCTTCCTGTCCCCGGACAACGGCTTCGTCACCGGCCAGATGCTGTACGTCTGCGGCGGCACGACGCTGGGCGTCGCGCCCATCTGAGGCCCGCCATGCGCACACCGTCCTCCGCCATCCTCTGCCTGCCCCGCCTAGCGGCGCAGCAGGGCGTGGTTGATCTGGTCGGCGGCGCTGCGCAAGGGCGGCAGGAACGCGGCCAGCATCTCTTCGCGCGAAAAACGGTTGGCATGGCCGCTGACGTTCATCGCCGCGATCACGCGGCCGCTGCGGTCCATGATCGGCACCGCCACGGACTGCAGCCCCGGCTCCAGCTCCTGCGCGACGCAGGCGTAGCCGTCCGCGCGCACGCCCGCCAGCACGCGCTTGAGTTCGGCGATTTCAGTGACGGTATGCGGCGTGTAGGCCTGGATCTGGCTCATCGCCAGCACCCGGTCCAGTTCTTCTTCCGGCAGTCCGGCCAGCAGCACGCGGCCCATCGACGTCACCCAGGCCGGCAGGCGGCTGCCCACGGCCAGGTTGATCGTCATGACCTTGTGGGTGGACAGGCGCAGGATGTAGACGATGTCCGCGCCCTCCAGCACCGACACGGAGCAGGATTCCCGCGTTTGCTCGGCCACCTCTTCCATGTACGGCAGCGCCAGGTTCCACAGCGGCGTGCCGGACAGGTAGGCATAGCCCAGTTCCAAGATGCGCGGCGTCAGGGCGAATTTGCGGTCGTCGACGGTCACGTAGCCCAGGTGTTCCAGCGTCAGCAGGATGCGGCGGGCACCGGCCCGCGTAAGCCCGGTCACCGCGGCGACCTCGGACAGCGTCATCTGCGAACGATCGGGGCCGAAGGCCCGGATCACGGACAGGCCGCGAGCGAAGGACTGCACGTAGCTGTCGCTGGGTTGCTGGGTTTCTTGCTCAGCCATCCGTATGCACCAAGAGAAAAAAGCTCGCCGCCGGCGAGCCATCCGTTGCCGTCGCGGCAACGCCAGACGATGGGAATCGGCCTGCGCCGCGCAGCCTTGACGCTGTCCGATCCCCATGAAACGATGTTCTTCAGCAGAACGGAAGTTCTAGTGAAGAACAAATTATGACACGCCACCTATGAGCAAACATCATGATCTCTAAGCTTGTTGCAAGCGCCGCGGCCGCGCTGGCGGATGTACCCGACGGCGCCACCGTCATGATCGGCGGCTTCGGCACGGCCGGCCAGCCCATGGAACTGATCGACGCCCTGCTGGAGCAGGGCGCGAAGGACCTGGTCATCATCAACAACAACGCCGGCAACGGCACCACCGGCCTGGCCGCCCTGCTGGGCGCCAACCGCGTGCGCAAGATCATCTGCTCGTTCCCGCGCCAGGTGGACTCGCAGATCTTCGACGGCCTGTACCGCAGCGGCAAGATCGAGCTGGAACTGGTGCCCCAGGGCAACCTGGCCGAGCGCATCCGCGCCGCCGGCGCCGGCATCGGCGCGTTCTTCTCGCCCACCGGCTACGGCACGCCGCTGGCCGACGGCAAGGAAACCCGCGAAATCAACGGCCGCCAGTACGTGCTGGAACATCCGCTGCACGCCGACTACGCGCTCATCAAGGCCGAGCGCGGCGACCGCTGGGGCAACCTGGTCTACCGCAAGACGGCCCGCAACTTCGGTCCCATCATGGCCAGCGCCGCGCGCGTGGCCGTGGCGCAGGTGCGCGAAGTGGTCGAACTGGGCGAGCTGGACCCCGAAACCGTCGTCACCCCCGGCATCTTCGTCAAGCGCGTCGTGCAGATCGATGCCCAACCGGCCGCCAAGGAGCAGCAATGAGCACCAAACTGACCCGCGACCAGATCGCCGCCCGCGTCGCGCAGGACATCCCCGAAGGCGCCTACGTGAACCTCGGCATCGGGCTGCCCACGCTCGTCGCCAACCACCTGCCGGCCGACCGCGAAGTCATCCTGCATACCGAAAACGGCATGCTGGGCATGGGCCCCGCGCCCGCCAAGGGCCAGGAAGACTACGACCTGATCAACGCCGGCAAGCAGCCCGTGACCGAACTGCCCGGATGCTCGTTCTTCCATCACGCGGACTCGTTCGCGATGATGCGCGGCGGCCACCTGGACATCTGCGTGCTGGGCGCCTTCCAGGTGTCGCAGCACGGCGACCTGGCCAACTGGCACACCGGCGCGCCCGACGCCATCCCCGCGGTGGGCGGCGCGATGGACCTGGCCATCGGCGCGAAAGACGTGTTCGTAATGATGGAACTGCAAACCCGCGAAGGCCAGAGCAAGCTGGTCGAGGCCTGCACCTACCCGCTGACCGGCGTGCGCTGCGTGTCGCGCGTGTACACGGACGTGGCGGTGTTCGACATCCGCGCCGACGGCGTGACCGTCATCGACATGTTCGGCGACACCACCGCCGACGAGCTTCTGAAGCTGACCGGCCTGCCCCTGAAATTCTCGAACTGACCCCCGCGCCCCGCCGCCAGGCGGGGCGGCCTTACTGGAGACACCTCATGCTGTTCATGGTTCAAATGCAAGTCAATCTGCCCGTCGACATGCCCGCCGAGCGCGCCGACAAGCTGAAGGCCGACGAAAAGGCCCTGGCGCAGCAGCTTCAGCGCGACGGCAAGTGGAAAAACCTGTGGCGCGTGGCCGGCCGCTACGCCAACGTCAGCATCTTCGACGTCGACAGCAACGACGAGCTGCACACGCTGCTGTCGTCGCTGCCGCTGTTCCCGTATATGGATATCAACGTCACGGCGCTGGCGCGCCACCCCTCCGCCATCTGACAGGAGCCGTCCATGCCGTACATCATCGAAACCTTCGACAAGCCCGACCACCAGGAAGTGCGCCAGCGGCACCGCGCCGCCCACCTGGAGTTCCTGGACGCCAACAAGGGCCTGCTGCTGGCCTGCGGCGCCAAGCTGCAGGATGACGGCAAGGACGCCGGCGGCGGCCTGTACATCGTCGACCTGGACACGCGCGAAGCCGCGCAGCAGTTCATCGACGCCGATCCGTTTTCCCAGGCCGACCTGTTCGACCGCGTGACCATCACGCGCTGGCGCAAAGCCTACGTCGACGGCACCTGCTATCTGTAAACGCGTTCGCGGCCGCCTCCGGGCGGCCGTTGCCTTATCCCCGAGGAATTCCCCCATGTCTTACGCCGATCTCAGCCAGGCACGGCTGTACTACGTCATCGACGGCCCCGCCGACGCGCCGGTGCTGGTGCTCTCCAATTCGCTGGGCACCTGCGCCGACATGTGGGCCCGCCAGATCCCCGAACTGAGCAAACACTTCCGCGTGCTGCGCTACGACACCCGCGGCCACGGCAAATCGTCGATCCCCGAGGGCGAGTACAGTTTCGAGCAACTGGGCAACGACGTCGCGGAACTGCTCGCGCACCTGGGCATCGCGCGCGCGCACTTCTGCGGCCTGTCGATGGGCGGCCCCACCGGCCTGTGGCTGGCGCTGGCGCGCCCCGAGCTGATCGGCAAGCTGATCCTGTGCAACACCGCCGCGCGCATCGGCTCCGCCGAAGGCTGGAGCGCCCGCATCGCCGCGGTGGCCGAGCAGACGCTGGAAAACATGGCGCCCGCGCTGGTCGAGCGCTGGCTCACCGACGGCTACCGCGCCGCGGAGCCGGGCCTGACCCGGGTGCTGATCGACATGCTGCGCCGCACCCCGGACGCCGGCTATTCCAGCAACTGCGCCGCGCTGCGCGACGCCGATTTCCGCGAACAAGTGGCCTCGATCTCGGCGCCCACCCTGGTCATCAGCAGCACGCACGACCTGGCCGCCACGCCCGCGCAAGGCCGCGAACTGGCCGGCGCCATTCCCGGCGCGCGCTATCTTGAATTGAACACCTCCCACATCTCGAACTGGGAGCAACCGGAAGCCTTCACCCGCGCGGTCGTCGACTTCCTGACGGAGTAGCCCGCATGCAGCGCTGGAAACACCGGCCCGAAGGCTCCAACTGGGGCGACTTCGGGCCCGACGACCAACTCGGCCGCCTGAATCTCATCACCGAAGAACAGGTCCTGAAAGGCGCGCGCGAAATCCGCGCCGGCAAGACTTTCTGCCTGTCGCTGCCGCTGGACCTGCCCGGCGGCAACGTGCTCAACCCGCGCCGCCATCCGCCGCAACTGAGCCCCACCCGTCTCGCGGACACGCCCTATCTGAACTTCCCGCTGCGCAACGTCAACCCGGACGCGGTGGACGTGCTGAGCGACGACCAGGTGCTGCTGTCCATGCAGTACTCCACGCAATGGGACGCGCTGGCGCACGTGGGCGCGCTGTTCGACGCCGACGGCGACGGCAAGGCCGAACTTCGCTACTACAACGGCTTCCAGGCCGGCGTGGACGTCGTGGGTCCGGCCGACGGCGACCACACCGGCTGCGGCTGCAACAGCGGCGGCCCGTCCGCGGCGCTCAAGCTGGGCGTGGAGAACCTGGCCCAGAAAGGCATGCAGGGACGCGGCGTGCTGGTGGACCTGTTCCGCCACTACGGCCCCGGCCGCACGCTGGTCGGCCACGCGGAACTGATGCGCGCCCTGGAGGCGGACGGCATCCGCGTCGAAGCGGGCGACATGCTGGTGCTGCGCACCGGCTATGCGGAGGCGGTCGTCGCCATGGACGGCAAGCCCGACGCCGAAGTGCTGCACAGCTACGGCGCGGCGCTGGACGGCACCGACGCCGCGCTGCTGCAATGGATCACCGACAGCGGCATCGCCGCCATCTGCGCCGACAACTACGCGGTGGAAGCCTACCCGGCGCGCGAAAAAAGCGGCCCGCGCGCCATGCTGCCCCTGCACCACCATTGCCTGTTCAAGCTGGGCCTGCCCCTGGCGGAGCTGTGGTACCTGAAGGACCTGGCCGACTGGCTCCATGCCAACGGCCGCCACCATTTCATGCTGACGGCGCCCCCGCTGCGCCTGCCCCATGCCATCGGTTCGCCGGTGACGCCGATCGCGACGGTGTAGATGGGTGTCTGACACTCACGGGATTGCACGTCGTTGGTAGGTGGGTGTCTGACACCCCTGAAATGCCCGTGCAATACGACGTGCAATCCCGTGGGTGTCAGACACCGGCCAAGAAGTGTCGGTTTAGATGGGTGTCTGACACCCCTGAAACGCCCGTGCAATACGACGTGCAATCCCATTGGGTGTCAGACACCGGCCAAGCGTCGACCAGTCTAGCCCTTCAGGCAGGTACTCATGAAGGTCTTGCGCTTGTCGCCGGTCAGTTGCTGCTCGCCGGCCTTCGCGTTGCAGTCCTTCATTTTCTGCTGCTGCGGCGTCAACTGCTTGGCGGGCGCGGCGGTCTCGCCCTTCAGGCAACTACTCATGTAGGCCTTGCGCTCGTCGCCCTTCTTGCCTTCCGCGGACTTGTTGCAGTCCGCCATGCGCTGCTGCTGCGGCGTGGGCGTCTTGGCGGGGGCTGGCGCGGCGGGGGTCTGGGCAAGAGCCGCCCCGGCGAAGCAGGCGGACAACAGGATGGCGGAAGCCAACTGGCTGGTACGGGAAAGCATGGTTCCTCCCTTGGGCGCCCGCGCGCCTGGCGTCTGGTCTGGCGCAAAGACGGGCCGCACGATCCGCCGGCCCAATCGCCGGCCCGGTCATCATCGAACAAACCGGACGCCTCCGCAAGAGCCCGGACAGTCAAGAATCGCCAAGGCCTTACGGCGCGCTGAAGGGACGCCGCGCGGCCCCTCGCGCCGCGCGTAGAATCCGCAATTCCGCGATATTCCGGCGCACCCGCGGCATTCACCGCCGAATTTGCGGCCATGGTTCGCAAGCTGTTACCCATTCATCCATTCGACCCGTTGTGCCCGGGCCCGGAAAGGTGTGAGATAAGCGTGCCGGCCTACCCAGGAGACCGCCATGAAACCCGTTCTTGCCGCTTTCGCCTTGCTCGCCGGGCTGTCCTGCGCCGCCAGCGCGCAGGGGCTGGTCTATGGCGTCACGCTGGGCAACGTCCAGGCCGTGCGCGACGTTAACCAGAACCTCTCGGCCATCACCGGGCTGCTGGCCAACCAGTCCGCGCGCCCCATCAACGGCGTCCTGCTGACTTTCGTGCTGTACGACGAGCAGGGCCGGGAAGTGGGCCGAGTGCGCGACGACGTGTCCGGCCCCCTGGCGCCGGGGCAGATCAAGCAGATCAGGGCGGTCACGCCCCTGCAATTCACCCGGGTCACGGCGCTGGACGTCAACGCCTGGTAGCGGCGCCCAGCGGGGCCATGCCCGCCTTGGCGCGGGCCGGCCACAACGCCGCCAGCGCCAGCAGCGCCGCGATCAGCGCGTAGGGCGCGCCGGGGTCGATGTCGTACACCAGCGTGCCGACCAGCGGCCCGAGGATGATCCCCAGGCCGTGGGCGGCGGCGACCGTGCCCGCCGTGGCGCCCTGTTCGTTCGCGTTCACGGCATTGGCGGCCAGGGCCGTCACCGAGGGGAACACCCACCCCATGCCCGCGGCCGCGACGAAATAGCCGATCCACAGGAACGGCTGCGTCGCGGCGAACAGGATCGAGCCGAAACCGACGGCGGAAACCGCGCAGCCGATGCGGATCAGCCGCTCCGGCGGCCAACCCAGCCTGCGGACCAGCAATTGGGCCAGGATCAGCGCCACGCCGACCACCGTCAGGGCAATGCCGGCGGCGCTCGCGGCGGCGGGCGCATCCAGATGCAGGCGGTCCAGCGCGAAGAAGCCCACCACGACCTGCGCCACGATGACGCTGAACATGGCCGTGAAGGCCACCGCCAGGGGACGGCGCAGGCGCGCATCGCCGATTTTCAGCGCGGCCGCATCCGGCGCGGCGTGATGCTCGGCGCGCGGCAGCCAGCGCCACAGGACCGCCAGCGAGGCCAAGGGCAGCACCGCCGTGATGAAGAGCGGCAATTCCAGGCTGTGCACAGCGAGCATTCCCGCCACGCCCGGCCCGGCGACCATGCCGAGGCCGCTGGCGGCCCCCAGCATCGCCAGGGCGCCCGCGCGTTTTTCCGGCGGCACGTGGTCGGCGATCAGCGCCGCCCCGGTGGCCGGCACGGCCGCATAGAAGCCGCCGGCCATGCCGCGCAAGACCACCACGCCCGCGAAGGCCAGCCAGACCGGCAGCGGATTGCGCAGGGCGACGATCACGAACGCGCACAGGCCGGCATAGGTCAGCACGAAACCGCCCAGCCCCTGCAGGATGATGCGCCGGCGGCCCAGCCTGTCGCTGGCCGCGCCCCAGCGGCGAGCGAACAGCACCCAGGCGATGCCGCCCACCGTCACCGCCAGGCCCGCCTGCCAGGGCGCCAGCCCGAGCACCCGCGCGATGGGTCCGATCAATGCGACGAAAGACATCATCGCGAGCGTGCACGCGAAGGTCTCGAACATCAGCGGCTTGAGGCTGAAAGCACCTGCCGGCGGTACATCGGTGTCGGGGTTGGAATTCATGGAAGGACCTGGTTGGACAGCGTGGATTCAACGCGGCGACGGGGGATGGCGCCCGTTTCACAGCGCGTTATTTCAAATGATAACCATTCTCATATATACCGTATTGCCGGTCCCGGCCGCCGCAAAAACCCTCATTCCCTCAGGGTCTAGCCCGGGGTCCGCCGGGCCAAGTGTGGGAAAATTCCGCGTGTCGACTCGATGAAAAGGGGCTTCCAAACGAAGCCCCTTGTTGCGTGTGTCGGCGCGCCAGCAAGCCTGGCTCCGCTACGAGGAAGAAAAGATCATGTTTCCAAAAAGACTCACCGAAGGCTACCAATCATTCCTGCAAGGCCGCTTCCATGCGGAAAGCAGCCGATACCAGAAGCTGGCCGAAACTGGGCAAAGCCCGGAAATCCTGATCATCGGATGCTGTGACTCCCGCGTATCGCCCGAAGTCATTTTCGATGCGGGCCCCGGCGAAATGTTCGTGATCCGCAACGTCGCGAACCTGGTGCCGCCCTGTGACCCCGATTCCGAATCCTCTTACCACGGCACCAGCGCCGCCATCGAGTTCGCCGTCAACGGCCTGAACGTCAAGCACATCGTCGTGCTGGGCCACGCCTCCTGCGGCGGCATCCGCTCCTTCTTCGACGACGCCAAGCCCCTCTCCAAGGGCGATTTCATCGGCAAGTGGATGTCGCAGATCGAGCCCGTGGCCGAACGCCTGGGCCCCGTCACCGGGGACCGCCAGACCAACCTGAAGCGCCTTGAACTGGCGACGGTGGAACACAGCCTGAACAACCTGATGACGTTCCCGTCCATCCGCCGCCGCGTGCAAAAGGGCGAACTGGAACTGCACGGCACGTACTTCGGCGTGGCGACCGGCGTCCTGTTCCTGCGCGACCCGAAAACCGGCGAATTCAACCCCTGCCTGGAAACCGGCATCGTCGCCTAGGACTTCACACCCGGTAGGCCTGCGCCAGCCGCTCGTAGTTGTTCTTCAGGATGATGCCCGCGTAATAGACGTGCTCGCGCATCAGGTCTTCGGCGCGCGCGCCGTCGCGGGCGATGATCGCGCTGACGATCCGGTGGTGGTCGTCATGCGAGCGCAGGATGATCCCGTGGTCCTCCCACAGGATGATCCGGTCCGACGCATACGGAATGGCCTGCGCCTGGGTGGCGAAGCGCTTCACCCATGGATTGCCCGCCGCCTCCAGGATGCCGTTGTGCAGCGTGATGTTCACCTTCTGGTACGGAAGGTGGTCTTCGGGCAGCAGTTCCCCCTTCGCCAGGATGCGGTCGCCGTCGTCCAGGCAATTCTTCAGCACCGCCACCGCGTCATGCGATAGCCCGCGCAAGGCTGCCTGCCGGCAGGCCAGCCCTTCCAGCGCGGCGCGCACCTCATAGGCGGCCACGATCTCTGCGATGTCATAGGCGCGGACGGTGTATCCCCGCTTGGGCAGGTGCTCCAGCAAACCTTCGTTGCCCAGCGTCGCCAGCGCGGCGCGGACTGGCGTGCGCGACACCCCCAGCTTCTCGGCCAGCGGGATTTCCTCAAGGCGCGCGCCGGGGCTGAACTTGCCGTGCAGCACCCAGTCCCGCAGCGTATCGGTAACGTGTTGAGATAGCGTATCCATACCCGCATTGTATACATGAAGGATACTTGCGCCATCCTGTCAAGAGGTTGCACTCTCGCTTTCCCTAGGATGATTGCTGTAGATCAAACGATGTTCAGGGTAAGCCCCTATACCTGCCTATCCGCCATGTATACATAATCGCAAAAAATAACGACAGCGGCCATGCCATCCCCGGGCTTGCGGCACGCCACCAAGGAGACAGCATGTCCAATGTATCCACGCCCGCCGCATCCGGCGCCGCCCCCCGTCTCGCGCTCGTGACCGGTGGCGGCGGCGGCATCGGCGCCACCGTCTGCCGGGAACTGGCGCTTGCGGGTTTCCGCGTCGTGGTCTCGGACGTGGACGCGCGGCGCGCCGGGCGCGTGGCCGACGAACTCGGCCCGCCGCACGCCGCGCATGCCTTCGACGTCAGCGACGAAGCCGCGGTCGAACGCGCGTTCGACGAGATCGAAACCCGGCACGGCCCGATCGCCGTGCTGGTCAGCGCCGCCGGCCTGCTGCTGTTCCAGGACGACGGCGAACGCCCGCTGATCAAGAACACGACGCTGGATATCTGGGAACGCAGCTTCGCCGTCAACGCGCGCGGCGTCTTCCTGTGCGGGCGCGCCTACCTGCGCCGGCGCGAAGCCGCGCCGCTCGCGCACGGACGCGTCATCACTTTCACGTCGGTGGCCGCGCAGTTGGGCGGCTACCGTTCCAGCGCCTCGTACATTGCCGCCAAATCCGCCGTGCTGGGCCTGACCAAGGCCATGGCGCGCGAATCCGCGCATCTGGGCGTCACCGTCAACGGCGTCGCGCCCGGCCTGATCGACACGGACATGCTGCGCAGCACGGTCACCAGCAGCGGCGCGCTCGCCGCGGCGGCCCAGGCGATTCCGCTCGGCCGCATCGGCACCGTGGACGACGTGGCCGCGGCCGTGCGCTTCCTGGCCTCCGAAGAGGCCGGATACATCACCGGCAGCGTCATCGACGTGAACGGCGGCTACCGCATGCAGTAGGAAATTCCGGCGGCCCGCCGCCACCGCAGCAAAGCGCCGAGCAAACACAGGCGCGCATCCAGAAACGGGAGACAAAGCATGAATCAACGTAGTCGCTACGCGACGGCTGCCGCGCTGTGCGCGTGGGCCCTATCGACAGGCGCGCAGGCGCAGCAGGAGCCAGGCGTCACGGACAAGACCATCAGGATCGGCATGTTCGCGCCCCTGTCGGGCAGCGGCATGGCCTATGGCTTCGACGTGATGAACGCCGCCAAGATGTGGTACGCCAAGGTCAACAAGGAAGGCGGCGTGAACGGCCGGCAGATCGAACTCGTCATCGAAGACGACCGCTGCAACGCCAACGACCTGGTCGCCGCGGTGAAGAAGCTGAACGAACAGGACAAGGTGTTCCTGCTGAACGGCGGATCGTGCTCGGCCGCGGTGGTGGCCGCGCGCGAATACGTCGAACGCGAGAAAGTGCCGCTCGTGATGCTCAACGCCTCGGGCGACGGCGCCCTCTATCCGCCCTCCAAGTACATCTACGGCGCCTTCTCGATTTCACAGCACGCGGTGGGCGGATCGATGGTGCAGTTCGCCTCGGAACACCTGAAAGCGAAGAAGATCGGCTACATCAACCACGACGACGCGTACGGCGGCTGGAACCTCGAAGCCGCGCAGTCCCAGGCCAGGCAACTGGGCGACCCGGTCCTGCAAGTGCAGTCGGTGAACCCGAACATCACCGACGTCACCGCGCCGATGCTGAAGATCCGCGCGGCCAACCCCGACGTGCTGCTGCTGACCACCTACGCCCGCCCCGCCGCGCTCATCATCAAGAAGGCGCAGGAGCTGGGGTGGAACAAGCCCATCGTGCTGGCGGTGAACGGCACCGCCGACCTGAAGCAGTTGGTGGAGAACGTGGGCAACAAGGACGCCTTCAAGAACGTCTACATCCAGGACGTGCTGTCCGACCTGCCCGGCGGCCCCAAGCTGACCTGGGTGTACGACATGTACAAGCAGTCCTACCCCGACCTGGCCGCCAAGCCGGGCTATCCGCAGTCGTACATGCCCTACGGCCTGCCGCCCGCGATGGCGGTGGTGAACGCGCTCAAGGCCGCCGGTCCGCAGCCCACGCGCGAAAAGGTCCTGCAGGCGCTGGAGACGATGAAGTTCGACTCCGAGGTCATGGCCGGCCCCATCGAGTTCGGCCCGGACGACCGCGCCGCGCAGGAATCCGCCATCTACATCAAGTTCGACGGCGCCAATATGTCGCTCGTGCCCGGCGCGTTCAAGAGCACCTGGCAGTACCAGAAGTAGACCCGCGGCCCCGAAACAGGCCGGCCCGCGCAACGGCGCAGCGTTGCGCGGGTGGCCGGAGACCATCATGAGCTTTGCCGATATCTGGTTGTTCCTGCAGCAGGGGGTGCTGTCGGGACTGGTGACGGGCAGCGTGTACGCGCTGCTGGCGGTCGCCGTCGTGATCATTTTCAAGACCACCGACGTGCCCAATTTCGCCCAGGGCGAGGTTTTCATGGTCGGCGGCTACATCGCGCTGTTCCTCACGCTGGTGATGGGCTGGCCCTACCTGGCCGTCATCCCGGTCACACTGGCCGCGGTCGCCCTCGTATCGGGCCTGTTCCAGCGCGTCGTGATGGAGCGCGTCATCGCCTCCAAGGGCGTGGGCGTGCAGATGGTGATCGCCACGCTGGGCCTGGCCTATGCCTTGAAAGGCATGGTGCGGCAGACGGGCCTGGGCGACACCCCGCGCTCGCTGCCGCCGCTGGCGCCCACCGACGCCGTCATCATCGGCGACGCCGTGCTGACCCAACTGGACCTGGTGATCCTCGCCGTGGCGGTGGGCGTCATGCTGCTGCTGTTCTTCATGTTCACCTATACCCGCGTCGGCCGCGCGATGCGCGCCGTCGGCATGAATCCGAAGGCGGCCCGGCTGGTGGGCGTGAACCTGGCCCGCATCCGCATGATGGTGTGGGCGCTGTCGGGCCTGATTTCGGCGGTGGCCGCGCTGCTCATCACGCCCAAGATCCTCATCACCCCGGACATCGGCCATATCGCCATCCTGGCCTATGCCGCCGCGATCGTGGGCGGCATCACCAGCCTTCCGGGCGCGGTGGTGGGCGGCTTCGTGATCGGCGTGGCCGAGAACCTGGTGGGGCTGTTCATCTCGACCAACGCCATCGTGGTCGCGCCGTTCGTCGCCATCATGGTGGTGCTGCTGCTGCGTCCCCAGGGCCTGTTGGGCGGAAAACTGCAGGTGAAGAAAGTATGAGCAACAAGATCGACCGCATTCTCCTGGCGCTGACGGCCGCCGTGCTGGCGGCCCTGCCCTTCGTGGCCAGCGGCTACGTCATCTACGTCGTCAACCTGCTGATGGTGTTCGTCGTGCTGGCGCTGGGCCTGCACGTGGTCATCGGCGAGACCGGCCAGTTCGCGCTGTCGCACGCCGCCTTCTATGGCGTGGGCATCTATACCGCGGGCCTCGTCAACAACCTGTGGCACCCGCCGTTCTTCATCTCCATCGTCGCGGGCGGCCTCCTGGCGGCGGCGCTCGGCTACCTGATCGGCGCGCTGGCGCTGCGCATGCGCGACATCTATCTGGCGCTGTCGACCTTCGCGTTCGGCGAAGCCATGCAATGGGTGTTCCTGAACTGGCAATCGGTCACCAACGGTTCGAACGGCTTCCGGATCTCGCCCGCCACGCTGTTCGGCTACGAGCTGTCCTCCGACCTGAAGGCCTACCCCTTCGTCGTGCTGATCGCCGCGCTGCTGCTGGCGGCCACCATCGCCCTGTCGCGCTCGCAGCTCGGCTCGGCGTTCCGGGCGGTGCGTGAAAGCGACGTGGCGGCGCAGGCCATGGGCGTGAACGTCAATGCCGTCAAGCGCGCCGCCTTCACGGTGTCGGCCGCCTATGCCGGCATCGCGGGCGGCATGTACACGACGTTCGCGTCGTTCATCCACCCCGAAAGCCTGGGATTCCAGACCACCATCCTGATCCTCACGATGGTGGTCGTGGGCGGCATCGGCTCCGTGCGCGGCGCCATCGCCGGCGCGATCGTCTTCGGCCTGATCTCCGAACTCCTGCGCCAGGCCCTGTCGTTCCAGGAAATCATCTACGGCTTCATTCTGATGGGCTTCATGATGTTCGCGCCGAAGGGCCTGTTCGCCGGCCGCGGGACGCGCCGCCGCGCCCCCTTTCCCGCCGCGCCGCGCAACGCCGCGGGCGCCGCCAAACCGACGCAAAGGAGCGCGGCATGAGCGCGCATCCCTATCTGGACGTACAGGGGCTGACCGTGAAGTTCGGCGGGCTGACCGCGATCAACGGCCTGTCCATGCAGGTCGAGCGCGGCCGCATCCATGCGCTGATCGGCCCCAACGGGGCCGGCAAGTCCACGACGTTCAACTGCATTTCGCGCTACTACCGCCCGAGCAGCGGCAGCATCCGGTTCGACGGCGCCGACATCACGGCGAAAAAGCCGCACGAAATGGCGACGCTGGGCGTGGCGCGCACCTTCCAGAACCTGGAGCTCTTCGGCGCGCTCAGCGTGCGCGAGAACGCATTGCTCGGCACCTACGCGCATGGCGCCGACACCGCGGGCAAGCTGCTGCGCCCGGCCGCGGCCGAAACCCGCGAACGCGTCGAGCACCTGCTCGAACGCGTGGGCCTGTCCGACTACCTGGACACGCCGGCATGCAGCCTGGACTTCGGGCGGCAGAAGATGCTGGAGCTGGCGCGCGCGCTGGCCATCTCGCCCAAGCTGTTGCTGCTGGACGAACCCGCGGCCGGCTTGCGCAACCGCGAGATCGAGACACTGGACCGCCTGCTGACGGAATTGTGCGAACGCGACGGCATCACGGTGCTGCTGGTGGAGCACGTCATGCAGTTGGTGATGTCGATCTCGGATCGCATCACCGTCATGTCCTTCGGCGAGAAGATCGCCGAGGGCACGCCCGCGGAGGTGCGCAGCAATCCCCGCGTGATCGAGGCCTATCTGGGCAAGGGAGCCGCCGGTGGCTGAAATTCTGCTTGAAGTCGACGCGGTATCGGCCGCCTACGGCAACATACGCGCCTTGCAGGACGTGTCGCTGAAGGTGCCGCAAGGCGCCGTCGTCGCGCTGCTGGGCGCCAACGGCGCGGGCAAGTCCACCACGCTCAACGTCGTCTCCCGGCTGGTCTCCGCCACCGCCGGCAGCGTGCGCTTCGCCGGCGAACCGATACACCGCCTGCCGGCGGACGCGGTCGTGGGCCGCGGCATCGTGCAAGTGCCGGAAGGCCGCGAAATCTTCCGCGAAATGAGCGTGCGCGAAAACCTGGAGATGGGCGCGTACCTGCGCCGCGACCGCGCGGCGGTCAAGCAGGATCTGGACATGGTCTGCGGCATCTTCCCCCGGCTGCGCGAACGCTATGAACAAAGGGCCGCCACGCTGTCCGGCGGCGAACAGCAGATGCTGGCCACGGGCCGCGCCATGATGGCCCGCCCGCGGATGATCCTGCTGGACGAGCCGTCCATGGGATTGTCGCCGCTGGTGGTCGAACAGATCTTCGACATCGTGCTGCGGCTCAACCGCGAACAAGGCATCACCATCCTGCTGGTGGAGCAGAACGTGAAGCTGGCGCTGTCGGTGTCCAGCTACGCCTACATCCTGGAAAACGGCGAGATCGCGCTGGAGGGGGAATCCTCCACGCTCGCCAGCGACGAAGGCGTGCAGCGCGCCTATCTCGGCGCCTAGTTCACAGCAACCTCGCAAGGAAAACCCATGATCCAGATGCAAGACAAGCGGGTCCTCGTCACGGGCGCCGGACGCGGCCTGGGCGCCACCATCGCGCAGGGCTTTGCCCGGCAGGGCGCCCTGGTCATCGTCGCCGACGTGGACGCCGGCCTGGCCGCCGGCTCCGCCCAGGCCATCCGCGCCGAAGGCGGCCAGGCCAGCGACGCCGTGCTGGACGTGACCGACGCGGACGCCGTCCGCGCCTTTGCCGCGCAATGCGCGGCGCGCCACGGCAACCTGGACGTCCTGGTCAACAACGCCGGCATCTCGGCGCGCGCGCCGTTCGACGATCCGCGCACGCCCGAGATCTGGGACCGCGTCATGCAAGTGAACCTGCAGGGCACCTTCAACGTCACCCACGCCTTTGTCGAACAGCTAAAGGCGACGCGCGGCGCCATCGTCAACCTGTGTTCCATCGTGGCCTATGGATGCGGCATCTCCACCGCGGGCTACGTAGTGTCCAAGGGCGGCGTGCGCTCGTTCACGGAAGTGCTGGCGCGCGACCTGGCGCCGCACGGCGTGCGCGTGAACGCCGTGGCGCCGGGCCTGATGGAAACCGAGATGACGGCCGGCCAGCGCGCGCAGGCCCACGGCACCGACTGGTACATGCAGCGCGCGCCCATGGCGCGCGCGGGCCGGGCCGACGAGATCGTCGGCCCCGTGCTTTTCCTGGCCTCGGACATGGCCAGCTACGTGAATGGCGCGGTGCTGCCGGTGGACGGCGGCTACCTGGCCGTATAAGGAGAGACCATGAATCTGGGTACGGCACTGGTCACCGGCGGCGCGAGCGGCATGGGCCTGGCCATCGTCGAGCGCCTGGCGCGCGACGGCTTTCGCATCGTGATGGCGGACCGCAACGCGGAACTGGCGGAGCGGGAATCCCGCAAGCTCCGGGAGCAGGGGCTGGCGGTCGAGCACCGCGTGGTCGACCTGACGGACGAGGCCGCCACGCGCGCGCTGGCCCGCGAATGCGCCCCGCTGAGCGCGCTGATCAACAACGCTGGCGTCTTCGACGAGCGCAAATTCTTCGACGTGGCCAGCGACGACTACCGCCGCGCCTTCGAGGTCAACCTGCTGGCCGTGGCGACGCTGACGCAGGAAGCCGCGCTCGGCATGGCCCCGGGCGCCAAGATCGTCAACATCGCGTCGCGCGCCTATCTGGGCGCGAGGAACCATCCGCACTACGTGGCCTCGAAGGCGGCGCTGGTGGGCTATACCCGCGCGTCGGCCATGGAACTGGCCCCGCGCGGCATCCTGGTCAACGCCATCGCCCCCGGGCTCATCGACACGCCGCTCCTGCGCAACCTGTCGCCCGACCGCCTGGCCGCGCAACTGGCCCTGCAGCCCACCGGCCGCGCGGGCCAGCCGCAAGACGTCGCCAATGCCGTGTCCTTCCTGGCCGCGCCGCACATGGACTTCATCACCGGCCAGGTCATCTTCGTGGACGGCGGCAAATCGCTGGGCGGATCGGGAGCGTAAGCCGCATGGACAGCAGCATCGAATGGGACAGGGAAGTGGACGCGCTGGTCGTCGGCGCGGGCGCGGGGGGCATGGCCGCGGCGCTGACCGCGCATGAGGAAGGGCTGGACGTCCTGCTGGTCGAGAAGACCGGCCGCATCGGCGGATCGACCGCCATCTCGGGCGGGGCGCTGTGGATCCCGCTGAACGCGCAGACGGAGGCGGCTGGCCATCCCGACAGCTTCGACAAGGTCTGGACCTACCTCGAACAGACCGTGGGCGCGGCGGCGTCCGACGACATGAAGCGCGCCTACCTGGATGCCGGCCCGCGCATGCTGGACTACCTGGGCTCGCGCGGCCTGCTGCAAGTGGCCGCGCGCACCGCGTCGCCCGACTACTACCCCGACCGCCCCGGCGCCGCGATGGGCGGCCGCTCGCTGGACCCGGTGGAATTCGACGGTCGCAAGCTGGGCCGCCGTTTCCGCGAACTGCGCGACCCCTTGAAGGAATTCACCGTGCTGGGCGGCATGATGGTCAACATCACCGACGTGCGCCACCTGCTGCGCGCCACCCGCTCTTTCGCGGCCTGGCGCCACAGCATGAAGCTGGTGCTGCGCTACGCGGCCGACCGCGCGCGCGGCTATCACCGCGGCACCCGGCTGCTGCTGGGCAACGCCCTGGCCGCCCAGCTCTTCCATGGCCTGCTGGCGCGCGGCGTCGAGTACTGGCTCGACACGCCCGTGCGGGCCCTGATCCGCGACGCCTCCGGCCGCGTCCTGGGCGCGGCGGTGTCGCAGGGCGGCAAGACGCTGAACGTCCGCGCCCGCCGCGGCGTGGTGGTGGCCACGGGCGGCTTTCCATGGGATCCGGAGCGCCGCGCCGCCGCCTATCCGCAGCCCACCGGCGACTGGTCCATGTCGCCCCGGGACAACACGGGCGACGGTATCCGGCTGTCGGAGCAGGCGGGCGCCGCCCTGGGCGCGGGCTACGCCAGCCCGGCGTTCTGGGCGCCCGTTTCCATCCTGGAATCCGGGGACGGCCAGCCCCTGCGCTACCCGCACCTGGTGTGGGACCGCGCCAAGCCCGGCCTCATCGCCGTAAACGGCGCCGGCGAGCGCTTCGTCAACGAATCGACGTCCTACCATGAGTTCGTGCAGGCCATGTACCGCAGCCACGAAACGGCGCCCAGCATCCCGGCGTTCCTCATCTGCGACCAGCGCTTCATCGACACCTGGGGCCTGGGCCTCGCGCTGCCCGGCGGCCGGCCGCGCCAGCACCTGATCGACCAGGGCTACCTGATCCAGGCGCCCACGCTGGCGGCGCTGGCCGGCAGGCTCGGCGTGCCGGCCGACGCGCTAGTGGCCACGGCGCGCCGCTACAACGCGCACGCGGCGCGGGGCGAAGACCCCGATTTCGGCAAGGGCGGCACCGCCTACAACCGCTATCTGGGCGATCCGGACCACCAGCCCAATCCCTGCCTGGCGCCGATCGCGGACGATGGCCCCTGCTACGCCGTCAAGGTGTATGCGGGCGACATCGGCACCGCCTGCGGCGTCTCCGCCAACGCGAACGCCCAGGCCGTGGACGCGGACGGCGCCCCCATCCCCGGCCTGTACGTGGCCGGCAACGACATGCAGTCCGTCATGGGCGGCGCCTATCCCGCCCCTGGCATCACGCTGGGCCCTGCCCTGACTTTCGGCTGGGTCGCTGGACAACACCTGGCCAATGCCCAACACTGAGGCTTTCCACCGATAAGGATCCCCATGAAAATCTTCTTCTCGCCCGCTTCGCCGTTCGTCCGCAAGTGCATGGTCATCGCGCACGAACTGGACCTGGCCGACCGCATCGAAAAACTGCCCAGCGCCGCCGGCCCGGTCGCCCGCGACCAGACCATCATCCCCAGCAACCCGCTGGGCCAGGTGCCCACCTTCATCACCGACGACGGACAGGTCCTGTTCGACAGCCGGGTGGTGTGCGAATACCTGAACGAGCTGGGCGGCGGCGCGCTGTTCCCCGCCGGCAAGGCGCGCTGGCCGGTCCTGACCGAACAGGCCATGGCCGACGGCATGCTGGACGCGGCGCTGCTGGCCCGCTACGAAACCGCGCTGCGTCCCGAGGAATTGCGCTGGAACGACTGGGTCCAGGGCCAGTTGGGCAAGGTCCGCGACGGCCTGGCCCTGATCGAGAAGAACGCGGCTGCGCTGGCCGGCCGCCTGGACATCGGCACCATCACCATCGGCTGCGCCCTGGGCTACCTGGATTTCCGCTTCCCGGACCTGGACTGGCGCGCGGCGCACCCGGCCACGGCCGCCTGGTACGAGACCTTCAGCCAGCGGCCCTCCATGCAGGCCACCAAGCCCTGAGCGAGCCGGCCGGCGCGCGGGGACATGGGTAACACGTGTGCGAGGACATCGGTAACAGGTGCCGCCCCTTTTTCCTGACGGGGTATTCCTGTTACATTGAAGTCGTCACCCCGCTGGACCGGCCTGCCCGCAGGCCAACCACGACAGGGAGCCCCGCATGAACGTCGCCGCGATCTCCGCCATCCCCCGCGTCGCCGCGCCCTACCCGGCGCGCATCCCGATGCTGGACGAAACCCGCCCCGCCTGGACCACCGAACAAGCCGCGAAAAGCGCCGCCGGGCGCGGCGTGCCCGCCGCCTGGGAAGCCCAGCGCCTGGCCCGCGCCGGCCATGTCCCGCCGGCGCCGTCCGCCGGGGTCGCCGCCCCCGCCGCGCGCGACCGCGACGAAGCCGCGCGCATCGCCGCGCCGCGGCCGGACCTGGACGCGCTGCGCGACCAATACGCCGACACGCGCATGCGCCGGGCCGTCGCCGACTACGCGGCGCGGCCGGACGCGCCGGCGCAAGCGACGCACAGCGCGAACGACTGGGGCACGATAGAAGGACTGGCGCCGCTGCAGCCCTATCGCGTCGCCATGGGCAATCCGCAAGTGCAGGAATGGCAGGCCGCGGCCATCAAGGCGGCGGGCCTCGGCATTCCCAAGGTCGCCAACATCGGCGCCACGGAAAACACTACCGACAACGCGCGCTACCGGCCGGGCTTCGCGCCCTGACCCGGTCCGCTGCCAAAACGAAAAAAGCCCCTGGATGAACTGACCCCCAGAAGTTGGACGGTCAGCTAAAGCCCGAAGGCCTGAGCTCGGTATTGCACCGGGCTCAGGCCTTTTAGCTTGAGCTTGATGCGGTCGTGATTGTAGTAATGGATGTACCGCCGGATGTCGGCCTGCAACTGCTCGACGCTCTCGAAGCGGTTCAGGTGGAAGAACTCAGCCTTGAGCGTGCCGAAGAAGCTTTCCATGGCGGCATTGTCCAGGCAGTTGCCCTTGCGTGACATGCTCTGCGTAATCGAACGTACTTGCAGCATCCGCCGGTAATGGGGTTGCTGGTATTGCCAACCCTGGTCGGAGTGCACAACAGGACGGTCCCCTGGCCTGAGTCGAGCCAACGCTTTCTTCAGCATGTTGCCCACAAGCTGGAACAGCGGCCGGCGGCTGGTCTCGTAGGCCACGATCTCGCCGTTGTACAGGTCCATGACCGGCGACAGGTACAGCTTCTCACCGTGTACATTGAACTCGGTCACGTCGGTGACCCACTTCTGGTTGGGCCTGTTGGCCTCGAACTGGCGTGCCAACAGGTTCGGCACCACGCGGCCTACCTCGCCTCGGTACGAACGATATTTCTTCGGGCGCACCAAGGACCTCAGCCCGAGCGTCTGCATCAGTTTTTGCACCGTCTTGTGGTTCACACACTGCCCCGTCTGGCGCAACACGGCTGTGATGCGCCGGTAGCCGTAGCGACCCTTGTGGCGTACGTAGACAGCACGGATCCTGTCTTTGATCTCGGCATGCTTGTCGGCAGCTTCAGCCACCTTGACCTGGTAGTAATACGTGCTGCGCGCCAGGCTGGCCGCCTTGAGTAAGGCTGCCAACGGATGTTGCTGCCTCAACCCAGTCACGACTTGCGCTTTTTCTGCGCAGCCGCACGCTTCTTTTCCTGGATCAAGGCATCGAGTTTTTTTAAGTACGCGACCTCGGCGCGCAACTCGATCAACTCCTGGTTCTGCCGGGCAATGATCTGCTTGTCGTCCAGATCGGTGAGGGGTACGTCGGGCTTGGTGGGCTTGGTGCTCATGGTCTTGGGACGACCCTTGCGAAGGGGCCGCAGTGCGTCGATACCTCCAGCATGATACTGGCGCGCCCATTTACCAATGTGAGCTGCGCAGCGAATGTCGAATGCTGTCGCCGTCTGGGCCTGGGACCAGTGCTCGCGCCACATCCGCTTGAGCACCTTCAGTTTGAACGCCGCGTCATAGCTTGTACCCTTGCCGCGCAGCGCTGCAATGCCGTGGGCTCGGTAACCGTTCACCCACCGCCTGACCGTTGCGTAATCAAGTCCATGACGGGCAGCAATCGACTTGCTGCCCCCTGAACCAGACAGATACTGCCTGACTACCTTGAGCTTGAAGCTCTCCTCGTACTTCGCCATGCAAAAACCCCCGAAGGTCGGATTTAGTCCAACTTTCGGGGGTCAGTTCAGGAAGGGGCTTTTTGCATCATGCCTGCCGATGCTCAGTGGAAGAATTCGGCAATCATCGTCGCGCCCAGGAACGTGCCCGCGTTGGCGGCCAGGGACACCACCACGATCTTCCAGCCCAGCTTGCGGAAGGCGGGCAGGTCCTTCAGGATCGACAGGCCCGCCATGGCCAGGATCACGGTCGTGAAAGGCAGGAAATTGACCTTGCCCACCATCGCGATGATCTGGTCCGAATACGGCAGCACGCCGGGGCAGCCGGCCGTCATGGCGATCAGCGACAGCACGAACACGGCCGGCAGCTTGGGCACCACGCGCAGCACCAGGTCGGTGATGACGACCAGCAGGACGATGATGGCCATGCCCGGCAAGGCGTCCGCGAACGGCACACCATAGCCCAGGCGGTTGCCCACCAGCGCGAACAGGCCGCACACGGCATAGGCGGTCAGGCGGTCGCCGAAGCCCATCTTGGCGCCGTGGGCCGGCACGTCCCCGGACACGCTCTCCTCGGCCGCCGCCTGCGCCTTGCCGCGCGAAAAGCGGCCCAGCACAGGTTCCAGCTTGCCGTACAGGAAGATGGTGGTCGGCAGCGAGATGAACAGGGTGAAATACACGCCCACCACCGTGGTCAGCAGGTTGGCGGCGGCGGCCAGCGCGGCCACCTGGTGCGCGACCTCGGGCGTCTGCTGCGACGCGATCGCGCCCACGCCCGCGGCCATCATGCTGCCCGAGCCCACGCCGGCGCCCATGGCGAGCGAACGCGGATCGAAAATGTTCAGGCTGGTGATGAAGCCGGCCATCAACGCGACGAACAGCGCGCCGATCACGGTGCCGGTGATGTACTCGGCCATCACGCCGCGGCCTTCCGGCGAATTCATGCCGTAGCGCTCGCCGATGATGGCCAGGCTGGGCTCGCGGCCCACCGAGAAGGTGGCGCCGATGGCTTCGCGCTTGATGCCCAGCAGCAGCGCCAGCGGCAGGCCGATGGCCATGGTGCCGAAGAAATGCCCGAACTCCTGGAACACCAGGGCCCAGCCGGCTTCGCGCACTTGCGGCAGGGCGCCGCCCACCATCAGGCCCAGCTTGGCCAGGAATGGCAGCAGCGCGTATTGCAGGTAGCCGCTGATGCGGGTCTGCATGGCGGTGTCGATGCCGGCGCCGGCGGGCAGGCGCTGGCCGAAGGCCGCCACGACCGCGCCGATGAAGATGGCCCACAGCATCGGCTGCAGAATGATCTTGCCCGGGCCCACCGTGAAGGCGACGCTGCCGATCGCTTCGGAAACGATCACCACCAGCAAGATGGCGGCGAGCATGCGGATGCGGCCCGAGAGCGGCATGGAGGGCGCGGCCAGGCTGGCGCTGGCGTGAGACATCGGATTCCCCTGATGAACGTGAATAGTCGTTGTGGCGGCTTGCCGCGGACCCGAGGACCGGCGGCGCGCGGCAGGGCCGATTTTCGCCGGGGGGCCGGCGGGCAACCATGACAACGCGGGGGCATTAGCGTTGCGTAAAATGCAACGCATAAGCTTTTCCTGGGAAAATTTTGCACGATCTTACTTGAATCAAGGGTAAACCCTAGGTTCGATCTGTGGATCTCCCGCCGCACTCCCGTCACGGAGCCCCCGCCATGGACGAAAAACTGGACGCCCGACGCACCCATTACTTCATGCAGGTCATGAGCCGCGGCTCCGTGCGCGGCGCCGCCGAAGCGCTAGACATGGATCCCTCGGCGGTCAGCCGGGCCATCGCCGCCCTGGAGCGCGATTGCGGCATGGCCCTCTTCGAACGGCGGGGACGCGGCGTGGTCCCCACCGACGCGGGCCACATCCTGGCCCGCTACGTCAAGCGCCAGCAGAACATCCAGGAGAGCTTTTTTTCGGAGATCGACAGCCTGCGCAAGGCCGAGCGCGGCCACATCGACCTGGTGCTGGGCGAAGGTTTCGTCGAGATGATGTTCGACCTGGTGCTGCCCGGCTACTGGCGCAGCCACCCCGAGGTCACGCTGGACATCGACGTCGCCCGCACCTCCGAGATCGTGCAGCGCATCGTCGACGACCGCGCCTATATAGGATTGGTGTTCCAGCCGCCCAACGACGCCCGCCTGCGCACCCACTACGCGCGGCCCGAGCCCATCCGGGCCATCGTCCGCCAGGACCACCCCCTGACCCGCCTGCGCCGCCCCCTGCTGCTGACCGACCTGGCCGACTATCCCGGCGCCTCGATGCAGGAAGGGTTCGGCGTGCGCCAGCATATCCAGGCCGCCGAAATCAGCGAACAGGTGCGGCTGCGCAACGTGCTGACCACCTCGTCCTTCAAGGCGCTCTGGCAGTTCGCCGCCGCGGGCATCGGCTACGCGCTGACGCCGCCCATCGCGGTCACGGCCGACATGCGCGCGCAGCGCCTGGCCAGCCTGCCGCTGGCCAACCCCATCCTCAACCAGGGCAGCCTGCAGGTGCTGAGCCGCGCCGGCCGCCATATCTCGCCGGCCGCGCGCGAACTGCTGGACCATATCGTGCGCGGCATCGGCGCCCCCGCCGCGCCGCCCGCTGATACGGTCGAGTAAGGCGGATCTGCATCTGTTTCCCCGGCCCGCCGCGGCCTACAGTGCCGGCATCCGCCATCACGCCAGGAGAAAAAACATGCTCGGTTTCTTGCGCACGGTCAAATCCGTGCTGTGGGGATTCTTCGGTGTACGCCGCGGCAAAGGCTACGATGCGGACATCGCCAACAACAAACCGGCCCCGCTAATCCTGACCGGCCTGCTGATGGCGCTTTGCCTGGTCGTCATCCTGGTATTGGTCGCCCGCTGGGCGGTGAACGCCGCGTTGTAGATTCGATGCAGCAGATATGTGGTTGAAGCAAGCATGCAAAACGCACGCCGCGCGGGAGCTTATCCGTTGGACGACAGCCTCCGCAAAAATGGCCGGCCCGCCGCCGGGCCGCCCCAAGGCGGGCCAGCCCCCTCGGGGGGCAGCAAGCGCACGAAGTGCGCGCAGCGTGGGGGCCTAATTACTTTATTACCAGAATGACTTAGACGGTCGCGGCGGCTGCCTGTTACGGTTATGAATCCCCTTCCTGGCGCATTGCGCCCAGCGACCGCAGGGGCTCAGACCGAGAAGACTTCAAGGGCAGTGACATGTACGTGTATGACCCCGTCGACCAGCAGCTCGTCGAGCAGCGTGTGGCGCAATTCGCCGACCAGACCCGCCGCTTCCTCGACGGCCAGCTCACCGAAGACGAATTCCGCGTTCTGCGGCTGCAGAACGGCCTTTACATCCAGCGCCACGCGCCCATGCTGCGCGTGGCCATCCCGTACGGCATCCTGGCGTCGCGCCAGTTGCGCACGCTGGCGCACATCGCGCGCAAATGGGACCGCGGCTACGGGCATTTCAGCACCCGCCAGAACATCCAGTTCAACTGGCCCAAGCTCGAAAACGTGCCGGACATCCTGGCCGAACTGGCCACGGTGCAGATGCACGCCATCCAGACCAGCGGCAACTGCATCCGCAACACCACCACCGACCACTTCGCCGGCGTCGCGCCGGACGAACTCGTGGACCCGCTGGTCTGGTGCGAGATCATCCGCCAGTGGTCCACGCTGCATCCCGAATTCGCCTTCCTGCCGCGCAAGTTCAAGATCGCCGTCAGCGGCGCCGTGCAGGACCGCGCGGCCGTCGGCGTGCACGACATCGGCCTGCAGGCCGTCGAGCGCGACGGCAAGCTGGGCTTCCGCGTCTGGGTGGGCGGCGGCCTGGGCCGCACGCCCATCGTCGGCAAGCTGATCAACCCCTTCGTCGAATGGCAGGACCTGCTGACCTATCTGCAGGCCGCGCTGCGGGTCTACAACCTGCACGGCCGCCGCGACAACAAGTACAAGGCGCGCATCAAGATCCTGGTGAAGGACCTGACGCCGGAAGTCTACGCGCAGCAGGTCGATGAACAATGGCAGCTCATCAAGGGCGGCCCCGACACCATCACCCAGGAATTCGTCGACACCATCAAGTCCCGCTTCATCTGGCCGCAGTACGACGCCGCGGCCGCGCAGGACGCCGACAACACCGCCGCGCTGGCGGCCGCCGACCGCCGCTTCGCCCGCTGGCTGCGCACCAACGTGCATCCGCACAAGGTGCCCGGCTACGCCGCCGTCACCGTGTCGCTCAAGGCCACCGGCGTGCCCCCGGGCGACGTCACCGCCGACCAGATGGACGCCGTGGCGGACCTGGCCGACGACTACGGCTTCGGCGAACTGCGCGTCTCGCACGAACAGAACCTGATCCTGGCCGACGTCCGCCGCGCGCGCCTGCACGAACTCTGGACCGCGCTGGAAGCGCTGAACCTGGCCACGCCCAACGTCGGACTGCTGACCAACATCATCGCCTGTCCGGGCGGGGACTTCTGCGCGCTGGCCAATGCCGTCTCCATCCCCGTGGCCGAAGCCATCCAGCGCCAATTCGACAACCTCGACTACCTGTTCGAGATCGGCGAACTGGACCTGAACATTTCCGGCTGCATCAATTCCTGCGGCCATCACCACGTGGGCCACATCGGCATCCTGGGCGTCGACAAGGCCGGCGAGGAGTGGTACCAGGTCACCATCGGCGGCCGCCAGAACGGCGCGGCCAAGCCGCTGCCCGACATCGAATCGACGCGCGGCGGCGGCGCCGCGATCGGCCGCATCATCGGCCCCTCGTTCGCGCGCGACCAGGTCGCCGGCGTGGTCGACCGCCTGATCCGCACCTACCTGGGCCTGCGCGACAGCGAGGAAGAACGCTTCATCGACGTGGTGGACCGCGTCGGCATCGACCCCTTCAAGCAGGACGTCTATTCGGACCCCGCCTTCGCCAAACCCACGCAGAACGCGGAGCCCGCCCATGCCTGACATCTACGCCCACGACGCCCCCGGGCCGCACCTGATCCGCGAGGGCCGGCTGGAAGCCGACGCGTCCCGTCTCTTCACGCCCGAACCCGAAGTGCCCGCCGAAGGCCAGGTGCCCGACGACGCGCCGGGCTGGATCGTGCCGCTGTCCATCTGGAAGACGTCGCGCGCCGCCCTGCGCCGCCACCGCCACCCGGTCGCGATCCTGCTGGAATCCGACGCCGACCTGCGCGACCTGGCCGAGCCCGACGGCACGCTGGATCCCGCCGGCATCGCCTTCATCGCCGTGGACTTCCCGGTCTATACCGACGGCCGCGGGTACTCGCTGGCGCAGTTGCTGCGCACGCGCTACCAGTGGCAGGGCGAACTGCGCGCGGTGGGCGACGTGATGATCGACACCATCCACTACCAGGCCCGCGTCGGCTTCGACAGTTTCCTGGTCAAGCCCGGCCACGACCCGCACAAGGCCCTGGAAGCCTTCAAGACCTTCACGGTGCATTACCAGAAGACCTACCGCGCGCCGGCGCCCGCGGCGGCCGCCTAGCGGCTGAACCCGCTCCCGCTAGAAGGCGGGAACGGGCGCCAGTTGCGCGCGGATCAGGTCGGCGATGCTGCGCTGGCGCGGTGCCTGCATGCGGCCGATCAGGCTGGACACGCTGACCGCCAGGCGCGGATAGCCGCTGGCGTCGCACAGCGCCACCCCCACGCCCAGCACGCCCGGCACCGCGGCGTTGCCCACCACGGACCATCCGCGGCCCCGCGTGTTTTCCACCAGGCGGCGCATCTGCGCGACCGTCATGCCCCCGTAGGCGCGCAGCGCCTGCTCGTTCTGCGCCATCACTTCCTCGGCCTCGTCCGGCGGCAGCGCCGCCAGCAGCGCCAGCCCGGCCGCCCCCACTCCCAGCGGCTGCCGATGCCCTACCGTCACCGCCAGCACCTGCACGGGGTAATTCCCCACCTCCCGGTGCAGGCAAAGCGAATCATTGCCCGCCCGGCAGATGAGAAAAGCGGAATCGCCGCTCACGTCGCTGATCTGCCGCAGCACCGGCCGCAGGCCGCGCACCGCCTGGGCGTGCGGATCGCCGGCCATCATCACGCCCAGCTCGGCCACGCGCCAGCGCGGCGCCTCTGATTCGCGCAGCGCATATCCCTCCTGCACCAGCACGTCCAGATAGCGATAAACGGTGGAACGCTGCATGCCCGCCGCGCGCGCGATGTCGACGACGTGCATCCCCGCCGCCCCGGCCTGGCGCAGCACCCCCAGCACGCGCAAGCCGCGGCGCAACACGCGCGGCCCGGCCTCTTCCGATTCTGGCTTGTTCAATTTCTGGACACGTTGCGTTGATGAGGGCTCTATCAAAGCCCAATATGAAGCGGGGCAGACAAAGAGCTGTCCAAATATTAGACAAAACAGGACGGAGACAACAATGCATACATTCAGCAAGCGGTTGGCCGCGGCGGCGGCCCTGGCCACGGTCCTTACGGCCCCTGCACTGGCGGCCAAGCCCTATCCCGAGCGTCCCGTGACGCTGGTCGTCGGCTATGCCGCCGGCGGCGCCACCGACATCGTCGCGCGCCTGATGGCGAAGTCGCTCACGGAGGAACTGGGCCAGACGTTCGTCGTCGAGAACAAAACGGGCGCCAACAGCAACATCGGCGCGGAAATCGTGTCGCGCGCGGCGCCGGACGGCTACACGCTGTACGTCGGCTCCATCGCCAACACGATCAACCGCACGCTCTACAGCCAGTTGAACTACGACTTCGTGAAGGGGTTCGAGCCCGTCGGCCTGCTGGCCACCATTCCGAACATCCTGGTGGTCAATCCCAAGCTGCCGGTCAAGACGGTGCAGGAATACATCGCCTACGCGAAGAAGAATCCCGGCAAGCTGACCTGCGCCTCGTCCGGCAGCGGCTCCTCCATCCACTTGTCGTGCGAACTGTTCAAGATGCAGACCGGCACGGACATCCTGCACGTGCCCTACCGCGGCAGCGGCCCGGCCGTGGCCGACCTGCTGGGCGGCCAGGTGGACTCCATGTTCGACAACCTGCCCTCGTCCCTGCCGCACGTGCAGGCCGACAAGCTGCGCGCCATCGGCGTGACCTCGCCCCAGCGCCTGGATTCCGTCCCAGGCACGCCCACCCTGGCGGAATCCGGCCTGCCCGGCTTCGACGTGGAATCCTGGTTCGGCCTAGTGGCGCCCGCGGGCACGCCCAAGCCGGTCATCGACCGCCTCAACCAGGCCATGAACAAGGCGCTGGCCAATCCCGCCCTGCAGGCCTCGTACAAGCAGGCCGGCTTCTACGCGCCGCAACCGCCCAACTCGCCCGAATCGTTCGGCAGGAAGATCGCCAGCGAGATCGACAAATGGGGCGCGGTCGTCAAGAACGCCAACCTCAAAGCCAACTAAGGCCCGTCCACACAGCAAGGAGCACAGGTGTACCCGATCGATTTCTTCTTCCGCGCCGCCGAGCAGTATCCGGACCGGATCGCGCTGGACGGCCCCGAGGGCCAGGTGACGTACGCGCGGCTGGCCGCCGAGGTCCACGCGCTCGCGGCCGCGCTGCAGGACCTGGACCCGGCGCCGCAGACGCGCGTGGCGATCTGCGCCGGCAACTCCGCGCGGCACATCCTGGCGCTGCTGGCCGTGCTGGCCAGCGGCAAGGTGTGGGTGCCCCTCAACTACCGCAGCACCGAGCGCGAGATCGGGCGCATCCTGGACGCCACCGAGCCGTCCATCGTGATCGTGGACGGCACGGGCGCGCCGCTGGTGCCCGAAGCCCAGGCGCCGCAAGGCCGGCGCCATATCCACCTGGACGACGCGGCGGCGCCGCTGGCGCTGGACGCCCTGCTGGCCCGCCATGCCGGGCGCGCGCCGCAGCGCCATGCGCTGCCGCGCCACGCCACCCAGGCCATCAAGTTCACCGGCGGCACCACCGGCCTGCCCAAAGGGGTGATGCAGCCCTATCACGCCTGGAACGCCGGCATCATCAACCAGATCGCCAACTGGGAACTCACGCACGAAGACCGCTACGTCGTCGCCGCGCCCATCACGCACGGCACGGGCACCTACCTGCTGCCCGTGCTGGCCCTGGGCGGCGCCCACCTGCTGCTGGACACCGTCAATCCGGCCAGCATCACGGCGGCTTTCCGCGAACGCGGCGGCACGCTTAGCTTCATGCCGCCCACGCTGATCTACATGATCATGGCGCAGCCGGGCGTCTCGCGCGCCGACTTCCCGCGCCTGCGCAACCTGATCTATGGCGGCGCGCCCATGCCGGTGGAGAAAATAGACAAGGCGCGCGCCTTTTTCGGCCCGGTGCTGGGCACCACTTACGGGCAGACCGAGGCGCCGCAGATCGTCACCGCGCTGCGGCCCGCCGACCTGGAGGCGCCCGAGAACCGCGCCTCGGTCGGACGCGCCACCTGGCTGTCGGACCTGGCCATCATGGGCCCGGATGGCGCGCTGCTGCCGCGCGGCGAAATCGGCGAAGTCGTGGTGCAGGGCGACCTGGTGATGTCCGGCTACTGGCGCCTGCCCGAGAAAACCGCCGAAACGGTGGTGGACGGCTGGCTGCACACCGGCGACACGGGCCTGATCGACGCGCGCGGCTTCCTGTTCCTGAAGGACCGGCTGCGCGACGTCATCATCACCGGCGGCTTCAATATCTATCCGGTGGACGTGGAGAACGCCCTGTCCGCGCATCCCGCCGTGTACGAATGCTCGGTCTTCGGGCTGCCCGACGAGAAATGGGGCGAGGCCGTCCACGCCGCCGTCCAGTTCCATCCCGGCGCGCAGGCCAGCGAGGACGAGCTCAAGGCGCACGTGCGCGGCCTGCTCGGCCCCGTGGCCACGCCCAAGCAATTCCACATCCACGACAGCCTGCCGCGCTCCAGCGTGGGCAAGGTGCTGAAAAACGCCGTGCGCGACGCGGCCCAGAAGGAGACGCCATGAAAACCCCCGAAACCCGCCTCTGCGCCCATCACCTCACCGGCATGTCCTACCGGGACGTCGATCTGGTCGAGGACCTGATCGGCAAGAAGACCTTCACCGAAGTCATGATCATGCAGATCCTGGGCCGCGAAGCGCGCCCCGTCGACCTGCGCATCGTCGACGCGGTGCTCGTCACCCTGATGGAACACGGCATGACGCCCAGCGCCATCGCCACGCGCCTGATCTACATGAGCGCGCCGGAAAACCTGCAAGGCGCGGTCGCCTCCGGCCTGATGGCGGTCGGCAGCCAGTTCGTCGGCACCATGGAAAACTGCTCCCGCCTGCTGGACCGCATCCGCCAGGCGGCGGATGGAGAAGCCGAGGCGCTGGCGATCGCCCGCGAATTCCGCGAATCGCGCCGCGCCCTGCCCGGCTTCGGCCATCACCTGCACAAGCCCGACGACCCGCGCTCGATCAAGCTGCTGGCGCTGGCGGAGGCCGAGCCCGACCTGAAGGGGGAGTCGCTCAAGGCGCTGCGCCTGCTGGCGTCCGCGATCGACGCGACCTACGGCAGGCACATCACCATCAACGCCACCGGCGCCGTGGCCGCGCTGCTGAGCGAGATCGGCGTGCCCACCGACCTGATGCGCGGCTTCGCCGTCATCTCGCGCGCCGCGGGACTCGTGTCCCACGTGGCGGAGGAACAGCAAAGCCCGTCCGGCCGCTACATCTGGGAAACCATAGACCACGCCATTCCCTACGTCGGCGCGGGCAAGACGCACCAGGACGAAGGCCAGCCATGACGGCCGGCCAAGATGCCCGTCTGGCCGGCAAGGTCGCGCTGGTGGCCGGGGCCGGATCCTCGGCCGCCGGCTGGAGCATCGGCAAGGCCAGTTGCGTGACGATGGCGCGCCAGGGCGCCGCGATCGTCGCGCTGGATGCCAGCCTGGAGGCCGCCGAAGACGCGGCGCACGAGGTTGCGCAGGTGGGCGGCAGCGCCCTGCCCGTGCAGGCGGACGTGGCCGATCCCGAGGCCATGCGGGCCGCGGTGGACGCCGCCCTGCGCCGCTACGGACGCATCGACATCCTGCAGGCCAACGCCGGCATCGGCAAGGTCGGCGGACCGGAAGATATCGCGCTGGAAGACTGGGACCGCATCCAGCAGGTGAACGTGACCAGTCTGCTCATCGCCACGCGCCTGCTCGCGCCCCTCATGCGCGGACAGGGCGGCGGGGCCATCGTCGCCGTGTCGTCGGTGGCGGGCATCCGCTACACGGGGTATCCGCATCTGGCGTACAGCGTGAGCAAGGCGGCCGTGATCCATTTCGCGCGGATGGCCGCGCAGCAATATGCCGCCGACCGCATCCGCGTGAACACGGTGATTCCCGGCCTGATCGATACGCCGCGCGTGGCGAAGAACGTCGCGCGCATGTTCGACGCCGACGCCCGCGCCGCCAGCGCGGCCCGCGACAGGCAGGTGCCGATGGGCCGCATGGGCACGCCCTGGGAAGTGGCGAACGCCGTGGCGTTCCTGGCCTCGGACGAAGCGTCCTACATCACCGGCACCGAACTGGTCGTGGATGGCGGCCTGACAGGCAAGTACGCCTAGGGCTTACCAGGAAGTCGAGTAGGCGCCGGGGAACTGCTTCGCGACGAAAGCCTTCACCTCGTCCGACTGGTACGCCTTGATGAAGCGCGCGATGCGCGGATCGTTCTTGTTGTCCTCGCGCGCGGCGATCACCACGGCGGCGAACGGCGCGTCCTTGCTTTCCAGGGCCAGCGCGTCCTTGGCGGGCGACAGGCCGGCCGGGATCGCGTAGGCCGAGTTCACCGCCGCGGCATCCACGTCGGCCAGCGAATGCGGCAGTTGCGCGGCCTCGATCTCGATGAACTTCAGGTTCTTCGGATTCTGCACCACGTCGAACAGCGACGCCGTCACGGTCACGCCATCTTTCAGCGTGATCAGCTTGGCCGCCTGCAGCACGAGCAGCGCGCGCGCGCCGTTGGTCGGGTCGTTCGGAATGGCCACCTTGCCGCCTTGCGGCAGATCGTCCAGCGACTTCAGGCGCTTGGAGTAGATGCCCATCTGCTGCACCACGGCGGTCGCCACCGGCGCCAGCTTGTAGCCGCGCGCCTTGTTCTGCGATTCCAGGAAGGGCCTGTGCTGGTAGATGTTCAGGTCCAGTTCCTTGGCGTCCAGCGCCGCGTTCGGCTGGATGAAGTCGCTGAATTCCACCAGCTTCACCTTCAGCCCGTCCTTGGCCGCCACGCGCTGCGCGACTTCGCCGATCTGCGCGTGCGGGCCGACGGTGACGCCCACCTTCAGTTCGGCGTCCTGCGCCATGGCCGGAGTGGCGGCAAAAGCGGCCAGGGCGGTGGAAACGGCCAGGAAATGGCGTAGGCGCATGCTTGTCTCGCTGAGTCTATAAACAGGACCTCGCATTCTAGTGAGCGCCCTTCAAAACCGGAAGCGATGAATGTTCATATTGATATGTGCGTTCCGATATAAAGCGCCGCGCCATGACAAGCCCGCGGCATCCGGACACAATACGGGATTGCCTTCATTCATCGTTGATCCCTTCCATGTCCGCCACCACCGAACTCCACCCGCATGCGCGCGCGCTGCTTGCCGATCACTACGCCGCGGTGGATCCCGACCTGCCCGCCCTGCTGGACCTGCTGTTCGCCCGCAGCGCCGGAGAAGACTGGCACAAGGCCGGCACCTTCAAACATCACCTGCTGGGCGTCTACCGCACGCTGGCGCTCTGGAACCAGCCGCGCGAAGTCCGCCTGCTGGGGCTGTTCCACAGCGTCTACGGCAACGAATACGTGGACCTCACGCTGTTCGACCGCGAACGCGAGCGCGGCACGCTGCGCGAGGCCCTGGGCGCCGAAGCCGAGGAATGGGTAAGCCTGTTCTGCGCCATGCCGCGCACCAAATTCGTCCAGGCCGTGCTGCAAGGCCAGGGCGCGGGCCCGGACGGCCTGAAGCTGGAAGGCGCCAACGGCCAGGTCCATGCGCTCACGCCGCGCCAGGTCGCCGCTTTCATCGTCGTCTCGGCCGCCGACATCGGCGAACAATGGCATAGCTGGCAGGACGAGATCTTCGCCGGCTATCCGCAGCAGCAGCGCCGCGACCTGAAGACGAACTGGGCCGCGTCGCTGTGGCCCGGCCCGCTCAAACCGCCGTCGAACATCCTGTCGATGCTGTCGCACCTGCTGGCGCCGCTGTCGCGCATGCCGGGCGACACCGGCATTCCCGTCCCGCCCGCGTTCGACGGCTGCCGCGCCACGCTCAGCCCGCGCGACGAAGCCGCCGCCAGCGCCCTGTACTGGCAGGTCGTCACCCGCATGCATCCGATGACCGAAATGGACAGCGCACGCCACCTGCTGGAAGCGGCGGTGGCGCACAATCCCTGGGTGGGCGAACCGCGCCTGCTGCTCGCGCAACTGGCCCTGACCGCGGGCGATTTCGACGCCGCCCAGGCGCATGCCGCCGCCGGACTCGCGGCCCTGCAAGCCTGGGGCACGGCGTGGGACAAGCGCATCGAATGGGCCGGCTGGATGGCCTGGGCCCGCATCGAACTCCAGAACGCCCGCGCCCGGCAATGGCCGGAGAACCTGGCGGCGCTGAACGGGCTGGGGTTGGTCCAATAGCGGGGAAACGCTTTTTTCCTTGGGACGGTCCGACAGCAAAAAAGCCCCTGGAAGGGGCTTTTTCACGCCTGGCGAGGGCTACTTCATGCCTTCCCAGTGCGGGCCGGGCACTTCGATATCGAAGAGTTCCAGCACGCGCGCCACGGTGTGGTCCACCATCTCTTCGATGGAGGCCGGCCGATGGTAGAACGCCGGCAGCGGCGGGAACACGATGCCGCCCATTTCCGTCACGGCCGTCATGTTGCGCAGGTGCGCCAGGTTGAAGGGCGTCTCGCGCACCATCAGCACCAGGCGCCGGCGCTCTTTGAGGGTCACGTCGGCGGCGCGGGTGATCAGGTTGTCCGAAAGGCCGTGGGCCACGGCCGCCAGCGTGCGCATGGAGCATGGCACGATCACCATGCCGGCGGTCTGGAACGCCCCGCTGGCCAGGGTGGCGCCGACGTCGCGCACGCTGTGCACGTGGTCCGCCAGGGCGTAGACGTCATGGCGGCCGACGTCCAGCTCGTGCTTGATGTTCAGCACGCCGGACGCCGACACCACCAGATGCGTCTCCACATCGTCCACGCCGCGCAATGCCTGCAGCATGCGCACCGCGTAGAGCGCCCCGGTGGCGCCGGTGATGCCGATGACCAGCCGCCGCATGGGGCGTTCAGGCCATCGCGCCGGATTGCTCCAGCAGGGTCTTCAGTTCGCCGGACTCGTTCATCTCGTTCATGATGTCCGAACCGCCGATGAACTCGCCGCCCACGTACAGTTGCGGGATGGTGGGCCAACTGGAGAATTCCTTGATGCCCTGGCGGACTTCGTCGTCCTCCAGCACATTGACGGTGACCAGCTTCTTCACGCCACAGCCCTTCAGGATCTGGATGGCCTTGCCGGAAAAGCCGCATTGCGGGAACTGGGCGGTGCCCTTCATGAACAGCACGACGGGGTGCTGGGTCACGGTTTCGCGGATGAATTCTTGAACGTCGCTCATGGTGGTCTCTCGGACAGGCGTAGGGAATACGCCAATTATAGGTACAGCGGGAAAAAGCGCCCGGATACCCCGGGCCGCGCTCCGGGAATCGGCCTGCGGGCGCGTCATCGTGGTGTCACCGTGGTGTCTGACACCCGCGGGAGACCGCCTTCAGCCTGCGCCGGCGTCTCGGGGGTGTCAGACACCTGGGACAGGGACAGGCACCGGCGCTCGCGTCTCGCTGGCATCAGCGTGGTGTCTGACACCCGCGGGAGACCGCCTTCAGCCTGCGCCGCCGTCTCGGGGGTGTCAGACACCTGGGACAGGCACCGGCGCTCGCGTCTCGCTGGCATCATCGTGGTGTCTGACACCCGCGGGAGACCACCTTCAGCCTGCGCCGGCGTCTCGGGGGTGTCAGACACCCGGGACGGGCACGGACGCTCGCGTCTCGCTGGCATCATTATGGTGTCTGACACCCGCGGGAGACGGCCTTCAGCCTGCGCCGGCGTCTCGGGGGTGTCAGACACCCGGGACGGACGCGGACCCCTCGCTGGCGCCCAGCGCTCCCCCGGAAAGCCGGCCGCCGGAGATCCGCTCGATGCCAGCGAGGTCCCGCCGGCTGTGCACGGCGTCGAACCCGGCTTGCGCCAGCAGGTCGCGCACCGCCTGCGCCTGGTCCCAGCCGTGTTCCATCCACAGGGCGCCGCCCCGCTTCAAATGGCGGCCCGCGCCCAGCACGATGCGGGCCAGGTCTTCCAGGCCGCCCGCGCCGTCGGTCAGCGCGCCGCGCGGCTCGAAGCGCACGTCGCCCTGGTCCAGGTGCGGATCGTCGCTGGCCACATAGGGCGGGTTGGACACGATCAGATCGAAGCCCTCGCCCGCGGGCACGGCCTCGTACCAACTGCCCTCGACCAGGCGGACGGACGCCGCCAGATCCCAGGCGTTGGCGGCCGCCACGGCCAGCGCGGCCGCGCTGACGTCGGACGCCATCACCCGCGCGTCGCGGCGCGCCAGGGCGATCGAAATCGCGATCGCCCCGCTGCCCGTGCCCAGGTCCAGCACGGCGGGCGCGGCCAGGTCGGCCAGGCATTCCAGCGCGGTCTCCACCAGCACCTCGGTATCCGGCCGCGGGATCAGCACGTCGGGGGTCACGCGGAAGCGGTGGCCCATGAACTCGCGGTGGCCCACCAGATAGGCCATGGGCTCGCCGGACAGGCGCCGCTGGGCCAGCGACTCGTACGCCGCGGCCACCTCGGGCGCGAGCGGATCGGTGTCATGCGCCAGCAGCCAGGCGCGCGGCTTGCCCAGCACGTGTTCGAGCAGCATGCGCACCTCCAGCCTGGGCAGGCGGGCATCGAGCAGCAGCGTCTTCAACTGAGGCGGCATCATGGCGAAAGCCCCGTCAAATGTCGTCGCCCAGCGCCGCCAATTGCTCGGCCTGGTGCTCGGCGATCAGCGCACCGGTCAGTTCTTCCAGGTCGCCTTCCATGATCTGCTGCAGCTTGTACAGCGTCAGGTTGATGCGGTGGTCGGTCACGCGGCCCTGCGGGAAGTTGTAGGTGCGGATGCGTTCGGAACGGTCGCCCGAACCGATCAGGCTCTTGCGTTCGGCCGCTTCCTTGCTCTGCCGTTCGCGGATTTCCTTGTCTTTCAGTCGCGCGGCCAGCACCTGCATGGCCTTGTCCTTGTTGCGGTGCTGGGAACGGTCGTCCTGGCATTCCACCACCAGCCCCGTCGGCAAGTGGGTGATGCGCACCGCCGAATCCGTCTTGTTGATGTGCTGGCCGCCCGCGCCGCTGGCGCGGAACGTATCGATGCGCAGGTCGTTCGGATTGATGACGATATCCGACATCTCGTCCGCTTCCGCCATGATGGCCACGGTGCAGGCCGAGGTATGGATGCGGCCCTGCGCCTCGGTGGCGGGCACGCGCTGCACGCGGTGCGCGCCGGACTCGAACTTCAGGCGGCCATAGGCGCCGTCGCCGTCGATCCGCGCGATCACTTCCTTGTAGCCGCCCAGTTCCGACGGGCTTTCCGACATCAGCTCCACCCGCCAGCCGCGCTGTTCCGCGTAGCGCGTGTACATGCGCAGCAGGTCGCCCGAGAACAGCGCGCTTTCATCGCCGCCCGTGCCCGCGCGGATTTCCAGGAACACGCTGCGCCCGTCGTTGGGATCGCGCGGCAACAGCAGCAGTTGCAGCGCGGCTTCCAGCTCTTCCAGCTTGATCCGCCCGGACTTGATCTCGTCTTCGGCCATGGCCTTCAGGTCCGGATCCGACAGCATCTCCTGGGCGGCCGCCAGGTCCTCCTCGGTGCGGGCGAAGGCGGTGAACGCCTCGACCACCGGCTCCAATTCGGCGCGCTCGCGCGAGAGCTTGCGGAAACGCTCCATATCGGACGCGGTGTCCGGTTCGGCGAGCAGGGCGTCGACCTCGATGAGGCGGTGGCACAGATGCTCCAGCCGGCTGCGCATGGAAGATTTCATGGGGATGACCAAAAAGAAAAGCGGAATGGCGGATAGCGGGCGCCCAAAAGACGAACGCCCGCCAGGGAGGGCGGGGCGTGGGACAGCGTCGCTAACGGCGGGAGTCGCGGCCGGGGAACAGGCGCGGCATCCAGGCGAGCAACTGCTTGCGGTCGTCGCCTTCGCTGCGGTTCAGGGCCGCCAGCGGGCCGTGCAGGTATTTCTGCGTCAGGCCATGGGCCAGTTGTTCGAGCACGGCCTCGGGCGATTCGCCCCGCGCCAGCAGCTTGCGGGCGCGTTCCAGTTCGGCGGCGCGGACGTCTTCGGCGGCCTGGTGGAGGTCGCGGATGACGGGCACCACTTCGCGGGACTGCATCCAGTGCATGAAGCCCTGGACGCGGGTTTCGATGATGGCTTCGGCCTGCACGACGGCGGCGCGGCGCGCGTCCGTGCCGGTCTGCACCAGGCGGCCCAGATCGTCCACCGAGTACAGGTAGACGTCGTCCAGGCGGCCGACTTCGGGTTCGATGTCGCGCGGCACGGCCAGGTCGATCATGACCATCGGGCGGTGGCGGCGCAGCCGCGTGGCCCGCTCCACCATCCCCAGGCCGAGGATAGGCAGGGAACTTGCCGTACAGGACACGACCACGTCGAATTCGGACAGGCGCTCCGTCAGGTCGGACAGCTTCATCGTGCTGGCCGAGAACCGGTTGGCCAGGATCTCGGCGCGTTCGGCCGTGCGGTTGGCCACCACCATGCTGCGCGGACGCTGCGCGGCAAAGTGCGTGGCGCACAATTCGATCATTTCGCCCGCGCCGATGAACAGCGTGCGGGCCTGGTCCAGATTGCCGAACACGCGTTCGGCCAGGCGGACGGCGGCGGCGGCCATGGACACCGACTGCGCGCCGATGGCGGTCTGCGACCGCACTTCCTTGGCCACCGAGAAGGTGCGCTGGAACATCTGGTGCAGCAAGGTGCCCAGGGCCCCGGCTTCGCCGGCGGCGCGCACGGCGTCCTTCATCTGGCCCACGATCTGGGTTTCGCCCAGCACCATGGAATCCAGGCCGCTGGCCACGCGGAAAGCGTGGCGCACGGCGTCGTCCTGGTGATGGCGGTACAGGTGCGGGCGCAGCGCGCCGGCGTCCAGGCGGTTGTGTTCAGCCAGCCAGGCGGGCAGTTGGTCCGCGACGTGGCCGTCGGCCGCGCAATAGATCTCGGTGCGGTTACAGGTGGACAGGATCGCCGCTTCGCGCACGGACCCGCCGAACGCCGAGCGCAGGCCTTCCAGCGCGGGCTTCACCAGATCGACGGGCATGGACACGCGTTCGCGGACCGAAACCGGCGCGGACGTGTGATTCAGACCGAAGGCAAGGACAGCTACCGACATGTGGGAGGGACGGCCAGGCCATCCGCGCGTAAGCGTTAAGAACTGCCACCAGGAACAAGGCGCCACAAGATGATGTGGCGACAGACCGCTAATGATTATACTCCTGCGGGTTATCCCCAGGCTATCCCGATGCCCGACCGCGACCGTGGGCCGCACCTTTCGTACCCTCCAGCCAACAGTGTCCGGCATGGGCTTCGCAGGCGAAGGCGAAAAATCCGGAGTTTTCCTCCCCGGCTGGCACAAGCCTGAAAAATTGTGTATAGTTGCGGACTTCGTTGGCCTGGTAGCTCAGTCGGTAGAGCAGAGGATTGAAAATCCTTGTGTCGGTGGTTCGATTCCGCCCCAGGCCACCAAAAGAATTTTTGGCTACTGCTGATCCAGTAATAGCCCCGCAGAAAAGCCCGGCCCGTACCAAAACGGCTGGGCTTTTTGCATTTCGCCTTCCCCGCTTCAAGGCTTCCTGCCTGCGCCCTATCGCAGAAGAGCCGCCCGCCCCCGTCTCTTCCGAATATTGTGTATAGTTGCGGGCTTCGTTGGCCTGGTAGCTCAGTCGGTAGAGCAGAGGATTGAAAATCCTTGTGTCGGTGGTTCGATTCCGCCCCAGGCCACCAAGCATTCGATGCCCAGCCCTGAAAGCTGGGCATTTTCATTTGTGCATCGGGGCTGGTAACCAAAGGCCCGCCTACACCTTGTTCAGTTGGACTTCGACTTCGGCGCATGCGTCCATCAGCGCGTCGAATGGCATGGCATCGCCCACCATCAGTTCATCGGCCAGCATGGCCGCATAGTCCTTGGCGAGCGCCTCTCGGGCTTCGCCTTGCCCAGGTCGAAGAAGTATTCAGCCACGCGCGGCTTCCCTGCCGATAGCCTGCGCCATCCAGCCCGGCAGCGTCGCCCGCGCCGAGGCCAGCGCCTGCCATTCGGCATGGGGCAGCGTGCGGCGCAGCGACACCAGCGATTCGCCGGCGTGCGTCGGCCCCATCCAGGCCAGCGCGCGCACGGCTGCGCCGGCTGGCCGCGCACCCAAAGCCAGCATCCAGCGCGGCGCATGCTTCACCAGCACTTCCGAACGCCCGAGTTTCAGCTTCCGCGTCCGGCCGGAAGTCAGGTAGACCTCGCGGATCGGCACTTGCTGCGTCAGGCCCAGCGCGTTGGCCGCGCTGGCGCCATGCGGCACGACGGTTTCCCCACGTTGCTCGGCCAGCGCCTGGACGACCTTCTCGGGCGAGGGTGCCCGCGCGCCGAACCGGCTGGCGACCGGCGCCGCGTAGGTGCCACGCGCCACACGCAGCAGCTTGCCGGCCTTGGCCAGGCGCGAAAACGCCTGATCCACTGCCGCCCGGCTCCCCTGGTGCAGGAATTCCTTAGGCGACAGCACGCCTCCCTCGGGGAGAGATCGGGCTTGTTGAAGGATGGTTTCGGGCAATGTGTTCACGGCGTTCTCAATGTAAGAAGTAATATACCAGTTTCTGACATTCCAGGAACCCCACAGTCCCGCCGATCTGCGGGCCAGGCCACAGCACGACCCTATTTTTTAGGGTTCATCGAGCATTACCGGGGAAGGCGTCACCTTCCATGCGACGCACTTCAGACGGCGCAGGCCCGCTTGCCTCTCACACTTGAATTCGCACTAGTTTTGTAATATTTAGCAATATTCATTCATAATGTAGCCCCCCGGGAAAAGAACGCTGGCCATTTCTCCGTTTACTACAAACAGACCCGCTAAATCAGACGGCAGCACGAGTGATCAGCTAATGAATATGAATGCGATTTTTGGTTCAGCCATGTTCCTATTGGCAGCCCCGCTCGCAATGGCCGAAGCGTATCCCTATTCCGAGTTTGTTCAGAACGCCGGCCTGCACAAGGGATATGCACTGGCCTGCGGGTTGGAGCAGGTGCAGATTGCGGCTTACGAAAATTCGGTAAAGACGTATACAGCCAACAATTGGCCC
Source organism: Achromobacter veterisilvae (assembly GCF_037619525.1). Taxonomy (NCBI): domain Bacteria; kingdom Pseudomonadati; phylum Pseudomonadota; class Betaproteobacteria; order Burkholderiales; family Alcaligenaceae; genus Achromobacter; species Achromobacter veterisilvae. The sequence continues at coordinate 456,965 of NZ_CP148753.1, forward strand.
GAAGACTACGCACGCGACTTTCAGTCCAAATATGACAACGCCGCCGCCAAGGCAAAAAACGACCGCAAGAGATCGTTGGATGAGGTCTTTTGCCGCGGCATACAGCTCACACTGTCATTTGGGGCGGACCACCCGGCCTCGTCTCTTACGCATGAATTTCTGGCCAGGCACGACCGATCCGTGGAGTTCGATGCCAAGTCGAAGAAGACAGCTCAAGAAGCGGCTGCGCTACGACGGCAACAACGAGTTGAAGCTGCAAAAGATGTACGAAAACTCGTGTCAACGAACGGTGCGCGCGTTTGTCGGCAAGACACAGGCAAACGTAGAGATGTAGTGGGCACTTCATTCGGCCAGCCGCTGTATGGGCGGTCCGTAGAAGAGACTTTTCAAATCACCGGCTTTACCGAAGGGGTCAATGGCGACCGGATCAAAGTCATGGTCAGCTCAATACGGATCGCATCGACCGGGCGATACATTGAGACCTTGCCTCCCGACTACACGAAGGGCATTCATGTCTGGCAGGATTTCTTTTCCTGGGCGCCTTGCTGAGTCGTAGGCTCACTCCCTCAACCTCGCCAGCGTCGCCGCCACCATCCGGTCGCAATCGTCTCCGTCGAACTCGAACAGGCTCTTTTCCGTTACGTCGATGTCACGCGACAACGACTCGCGCAACAGCGCATTGGCGCGGAAATGCCTGCTGCGCACCGTCGCCTCGGGGATGCCCAGGCAATGCGCGGTTTCCTCCACGGACAATTCCTCGACCGAGCGCAGCACGAATACGGTCCGGAACGAGGCCGGCAAGGCGTCCAGCTTTGCCTCCAGCAGGGCGCGTAGCTGCGAGCGCGCCGCGGCGTGGTAGGGCGGATCGAAGTCGTTGATGGTCATCGCGTCTGCCTCGTCCTCTATGTCGCCGGCCATCGGGCACAGCGCCTCGCGGCGCCCGTGCTTGCGGAGCCGGCCGAAGCATTCGTTCAGCACCAGCCTCGACAGCCAGGTGAAGAGCGAAGAGTCGCCGCGGAACCGGGCGATGGAGCGATACGCCGCCAGGTATGCCTCCTGCAAGGCGTCTTCGGCGTCGGCGTCGTTGCGCAGGGTGGCGCGCGCCAGGCGGTAGAGCCGCCGGTTGTGGCGGCGCATCATCGACTCGAACGCGGCCTCCTCGCCCGCCGCAATGCGGCGCGCCAGCGCCACGTCATTCTCTTCGGCCAGCATTGCCGCTGTCGTCATGAGCCCAACCTCCGCCTCGTCACTGCGCAACCAGGGTTCCCTGCATGGCCGGATGGAACAGGCAGGTGTACGCGATGCTGCCCGCCTCGCCGACAGTGTAGGTCCACGACGCGCCGGCCGCGATGGCGCTGGAATCGAATGTCCGAGAAAGCGCGGTGGCCGTGTGCGGCACCAGGTCCTGGTTGATCCACGTCACTCGATCTCCGCGCCTGGCGGTCAGCGTGGCCGGGACGAACCGCATGCCCTCGATGGCCACGATATGCTCGGCCGCCTTCGCGTCAGGCGTATCGTCCGCGGCGCACGCCGAGGCGCCGGCCAGGGCCAGGCCCGCGCAAAGGGCGGCGCCGGCGCGCCGCCACGCCGCGGACAAGGCCGACCTAGCCACCGGCAAGCCTCTTCTGCAACTGCCTGGCATGCTCCAGATGCGCGATGAAGGCTGGCCGGACCTTGATCAGCAATGCCTTCAGCTCGGCATTGTGCGCGCTCGGGATCAGGGTCTTGTCCAGCGCCTCGACCACCGCTTCGTGATAGGCCACTTCGTGGTCGACGTAGGCCTTGTCGAACGCCGCCCCGCTCAGGCCCTTGAGCGTGGCAAGGTTCTTGTCGCCTCCCTGTTGCAGGCTGTCGCTGGTCGCATTCGCCTCGGGCGCGACCTTGAGCTTCTGGACCAGTTCGCCGGCGGCGCGGTTCACGGCCGTATGGTCGGCCACCATCAGCGCGGCGAATTCCTTGACTTCTTTCGTGCCGGATTTTTCCTGCGCCAGCTTGCCGGCATCGACGTCCACCTGGTTGGCCACCACGACGATGGCCGCGATCTGCGGGTCCGTCGGTCCGTTGCCGTGCGCGAACGCGCCGGCGCCGGCGCCGGCCAGGACCAGGGCGCAGAGCCATGCTGTCCGAATCGCTTTCATCTCATCTCCCGAAGCAATGCGTGCAGGCGGGGCGGCGCGCCGGGATGGCGCGAAACGCCGCTTGCATATGGGATTGGATGTCGCGACCCGGCCGCCCGTTCCGGCGGGCCGGGTGACTCATGCCGGCATGGCCTCTTTTACAAGCGCCACCCAGTAATGCGCCCCCAATGGCAGGATGTCGTCGTTGAAGTCGTAGTACGGGTTGTGCACAGGCGGGTTGTCGCCGGCGCGGGCCGCCCCCACGAATACATAGGCGCCCGGCCGCTGTTCCAGCATGTAGGCGAAGTCTTCCGACCCCATGCGCGGCGTGCAGGCCGTGTCCACCCGCTCCGGCCCCACTACCCGCGCAGCCGCCCGGGCGGCCAGCCGGACCTCGGCCTCGGTATTGACGCAAGCCGGATAGCCGCGGAAATACTGCACGTCGACCGAGGCGCCCGAGGTCGTGGCCACCCCTGCGCACACTTCGCGCAGCCGGCGCTCCGCCAGGTCGCGCGTGGCGGCGGTCAGCGTGCGGCAGCTTCCGCGCAGCAGAACACTGTTGGGCACGACGTTCCAGGTATCGCCCGCGTGGATCTGCGTGAGGCTCAGCACCAGCGCATCGGTCGCCTTCACGTTCCGGCTGACGATGGTCTGCATCGCGCTCACGACCTGCGCCGCCGCCACGATAGGGTCGACCCCATGCTCGGGCTGCGCCGCGTGGCAGCCCTTGCCGGTCACGGAGATCTCGTAGGTGTCGCAATTGGCCATGACGGTGCCCACGCGCGTGGACACCACGCCGAACGGCAGATTGGGCGAATTGTGCAGGGCATACACGGCGTCGCACGGAAACTTGTCGAACAGGCCGTCGCGCACCATGGCCAGGCCCCCGCCCGCATGTTCTTCGGCGGGCTGGAAAATGAAGCGCAACGTGCCGCGCCACCCCGGGTCCCGAGCCAGGTGATGGGCCGCCCCCAGCAGCATGGCGGTATGGCCGTCATGGCCGCAACCATGCATCTTGCCGGCGATGGTCGAGCGGTGCGTCACCTCGCCCAGCTCCTGCACGTCCAGCGCGTCCATGTCGGCGCGCAGGCCGATCGTCGGCCCCGCTCCGCGCGTCAGCGTTCCCACCACGCCCGTGCCGCCCAGGCCGCGATGCACCGCCGCCCCCGCGCGCTCCAGCTCGCGGGCCACCAGATCGGCCGTGCGGAATTCGCAGAACGCCGTTTCCGGGTGCGCGTGCAGATCGCGGCGCCAGTCGCGCATCTGGCGCAGCAATTCAGGACTGAGGGGGGACTCGACGATAGCCATGGGGCGGTGTCTCCATAGGACGGGCCTGGGGGAAATACGGCTTACGACTATAGACACGCGCGAGTACAAACTCGATAGCAACGATCACCCTTTATTGATGCGGTTTTTGCAACGTTCGATTGCGCGCATCGGAAGCGAGGCCGGGAAACGGACAAGCATGGACAACGTTCTGGAATTCAAGCGGACGCAATGTCTGCTGCAGGTCATCGAGACCGGGTCATTGCGCGCCGCCGCCGACGTGCTGCAAACCGACCCGTCCGCGATAAGCCGCGCCGTCGCCAGGCTGGAAGCGGAGACGGGCCTGACCTTGCTGGAGCGCCGCGGCCGCGGCGTCGTGCCCACGGATGCCGGGCGGCTGATGGCGCTGTTCGCGCGCCGCCAGCAAGACCTGAACGAATCCTTCCAGGCCGAGGTCAACAACCTCAAGAGCGCCACGCGCGGCCACGTCGAGCTGGCGCTGGGCGAGGGTTTCGTCGACATGCTGCTGGAACCCATGCTGCTTTCCTTTGTGCGCGCACACCCCGACATTACCTACGACATCCACGTGGCCGGCACCAATGAGACCGTGCGTTGCATCGTGGAAGAGCGCGCGCAGATCGCGGTGGCCTTCCAGCCGCCGAACGATGTGCGACTGCGTTCGCACTATTCGCGGGCGGCGCCGATGCGCGTGCACGTGCACAAAGACCATCCGCTGGCGCGCGCGAACCGGGCCTTGCGGCTGTCGGACCTGGCGCCCCACGGCTGGGCGGCCATGGACGAATCGTTCGGCGTACGCCAGCACATCCAGGCGGCGGAGCTTGACGAGAACGTCAAGCTCAAGCCCGCGCTGCTGACCAATTCCTTCAAGATCCTGTGGGAGTTCGCCGGCCAAGGGCTGGGCTATGTCGTGAATCCGCTATCGATGCCGCTGAAGGGCCCGCAGTTCCGTCAATTGGTGTCGCTGCCGCTGGCCAACCCCATCCTGAACAACAGCCGCACCCACGTCATTACCTTGGCGGGCCGCCATCTGCCGCCCGCCACCGCCAGCATGCTGCGCCACATTCTGAAGACGTTTCCCGCCCTGGAGGCCGGCCGCGCCTAAGCCGGCCGCACCTGAGCCGGTCGCGCATCGATGCAGATTTCGCAATGATCCAGCGCCCTCCCCGTCATTGATGCCGGCAAGCGCCGCTGCCTAGACTGCATGGCACAGTCCGGCCTGACGGCCGGCTGCCTTCGAACAGACAAGACAAGGGAGAAGCAGCATGCGTTGGAACCTACCGGCCCGGGCGGCCGCCATTTTCCTGGCGGCGTGCGCCGTCGTCCCGCTGGCGCACGCCACGGACTATCCGGCCAGGAAGCCGCTGAGCCTGATCGTGCCGTACCCCGCCGGCGGTGCCAGCGACGCCTCCGCGCGGCAGTTCGGCGTGCACATCGCCAATGCGCTGAAGCAGCAAGTCATCGTGGAAAACGTGGGCGGCGGAGCCGGCATGCTGGGCGCGCGCCGCGTCCTGACGAGCCCGCCCGACGGCTATACCTTCCTGCATGGGTCGGCCAATGAGGTCATTCTCAGCCCGTTCCTGAACGCGGCGGCCCATTACAAACCCGAGGATTTCCGCCTGGCCCAGCCCATCAGCGAAGCGACCATCGTGCTGTTGGCGCGCGCCGACCTGCCCGTGTCGAACGTCGATGAATTCATCGCCTACGCCAAGCGTCCCGGCGCCAGCCCCCTGACGTTCGGCAGCGTCGGCGTGGGCTCGCTGTATCACATCATGACCGAGTACCTGGGGCGGCGCGTGGGCGCGGAATTCCTGCACGTGCCCTATCGCGGCGGGGCGCCGGCGCTGCAGGACCTGATCGGACGGCAGGTCGATTTCGCCGTCCTGCCGTATCAGCAGGCGATGGAAGGGATGGCGGCACAGCAGCAGTTGAAGATCCTGACCAGCTTCTCGGACAAGCTGCCCGCGCCGCTATCCAGGCTGCCGCTGATTTCGCAAAGCAAGACGATTCCCGACTTCGTCTACACGATCGCCGGCGGCTACTACGTGCGCCAGGACACCCCGGCCGCGGAAGTCTCCACCTTGCGGCTTGCGGTGGGCCACGCGCTGGAGCAGCCCGACCTGCGCCAACGGATGGAGGCCGAAGGGCGCCTGCTGCTGCAGCCGATGAGCCAGCAGGACGCCGACGCCTATGCGGCCAACCAGGTCTCCAAGTACCGGCAGATGATCCGGGAGCTGGGCCTCAAGCCGATGTAGACACCGGCACCGTCATCCCATACTTGGCCCGGTTCATCACGACCAGCGTGGAAAAGCGCTTGACGTTGGGGTTGCCCCAGAAATGGCGCTGGGCGAACACCTCGTACTCGTCCATGTCCCGCATGGTGAGGGTCAGCACGAAATCGACGTCGCCGGTGACCGACAGGCACTGCATGATCTCCGGCGCGCCCAGCATCGCGCGCTTGAAATGGTCCAGCTTGTCGGCGCGCTCGCTTTCCAGGGTCACCAGCACGACCATCATGATTCCCCGCCCCACGGCGGCCGGGTCCACCACGGATACGTCGCCCAGCACCACCCCGGACTCGCGCAGCCGCTTCATGCGGCGCAGGCAGGACACCGGCGACAGGTTCACGCGCTGCGCCACTTCCTGGCTGGTGCGCTGGTTGTCTTCCTGCAGGCTTTGCAGGATCTGAAGGTCGAAATCGTCTAGTTCCATAAGGGTCTCGGAACGTGTTGGATGCGGGCCGCGCCGGCCCGGCCACCGATTCTAAGCCGGGCGGCGGCGGAATCCGACCCCATTTCGACGGGAAACTTCATTCCGCCGCCCCGGGATGCAGGAATAATTCAGCCGGCCTGCTTACACTAGGGCCTGCCCCAGAGCCCTCTGCCCGCGCCGCGGACAGGCCGCCTCCCCGTATCATGCCGTCACTCCAGCTTTTCCTGCTATTCCTCGTCGCCGACGCGGCGCTCAAACTCACGCCCGGCCCCGACATGGCGCTTACCCTTTCGCGGGGCATGACCCAGGGTTTCCGGCCGGCCTTCCACAGCGTGCTCGGCAACGTCGCGGCCGGATTCATCCAGGTGCCGGCGGTGGTGCTGGGGCTGGCCTCGGTGCTGCGGGCCTTTCCCTCGCTGTTCATGGGGATCAAGGCCGCCGGCGGCCTGTACCTGGGCTATCTGGGCGTCAAGGCGATCGTCCGCTGCGCCCGCTCGGCCGAAGTGTCGCTGGCCGCGCGCCCGGGCGACGCTCGCGACGCGTTCTGGCAGGGATTCACGACTAACCTGCTGAACCCCAAGGTGCTGCTCTTCATGATCGCCTTCCTGCCGCAGTTCACCGCGCCGGACAACGGGCCGGTCTGGATCCAGATGCTGGTGCTGGGCATCACGATGAAGATACTGAGCCTGCCCTACGGCAGTTGCTTCGCCTACGGCGCGTCGCGCATCCGCGGGTGGGTCGGCCGCAATCCGTGGTTCCTGCGGATGCAGCAAGGCCTGCTGGGCGCCGTCATGGTCGGCCTGGCGCTGTACGTGCTGTACTCCACCGCCGAAACCCTGGCGGCCTGACGCCTCTGCCCGGACCGGCCGCCCCACGCTTTCCCACCCTGAATCATGACTGCCGCAACCCTGAACCCCGGACGCAACGCTTCGTCCTCCACCCTGCTCCCCACGCTGTCGCTGATCGGCGCGATGGCCTCGCTGTGCATCGGCACTTCGTTCGCCAAGTCGCTCTTCCCGTTCGTGGGCGCCCAGGGCACGACCGCCTACCGCATCGCCATCGGCGCGCTGATCCTGCTGGCGATCTGGCGTCCGTGGCGCTTCCCCCTGACGCGCCGGGACGCGGGCAAGATCGCGCTGTACGGGGTGACGCTGGCCTGCATGAACCTGCTGTTCTACATGGCCCTGCGCACGCTGCCGCTGGGGGTGGCCATCGCGATCGAGTTCACCGGGCCGCTGACGCTGGCCGTCGCGCTGTCGCGCCGCGCCATCGACTTCGTCTGGATCGCCTGCGCCGCGGCCGGGCTGGTGCTGCTGATTCCCACGGGCCAGTCGGTGCACGACCTGGATCCCGCCGGCATCGCCTACGCGCTGGGCGCGGCGGTGTGCTGGGCGCTCTACATCATCTTCGGCAAGATTGCCGGCAATGTGCATGGCGGGCAGGCGACCTCGCTGGGCCTGACGGCGGCCACCCTGGTGGCGCTGCCCATCGGCGCGGCGCATGCCGGCGCGGCCTTGCTGGATCCCAAGCTGATCCTGGCCGGCATCGCGGTCGGCATCCTGTCCAGCGCCCTGCCCTATTCGCTGGAGATGGTGGCCCTGAAGCGCTTGCCGCAAAAAACCTTCGGCGTGCTCCTCAGCATGGAACCCGCCATGGGCGCGCTGGCGGGCGTGCTCGTGCTGAACGAGCACCTGGACAAGACGCAATGGCTGGCCATCTGCGGCATCATCGTGGCATCCGCCGGCTGCGCCGCCACGGCCCGGCGCGACCGCAAGCCGCCCGCGCCAGCGCTGGACTGAGGTGTCTGACACCCCTGAGACGCCAGTACAAACTGAAGCGCGTCTCCCACGGGTGTCAGACACCGGCTTCAGCCGAAGCCCACTTCCCGCTGCGGCGGCGCCAGCGGATCGAAGTCTTCCCAGTGGTTGTTGCGCCAGCGGCCGTTGGCGTGCTCCACGTCGGCCCCGCCGGTGTCGCGCAGGATGCGGCACGCCAGCATTTCGCGTTGCGGGCGCGTGCGCACCGCCACCATGACGCCGGCCTGGCGGATCTCGGCATGCGAATCGGGATTGAAGTGGCCATGCAGGGTAGTGCCGTGGCCTGTCACCCAAAGCGCGCCGAACAGCGAGCCCAGGTAGGCGCCCACGCCCGCCGCCGCCAGGACCAGCGGCGTGGAATCGCTGAGTTCCGACATCACGAACCCGCCGAACACCGCGAACCCCGCCCCCATGCCGCCCGCGCCCAGGAAGGCGCCCATGTCGGCGCGGCCCGAGTCCGGGTCGGAACGGCGATCGCCGCCCCAGGGATAGCGGCCATGCTCGCCGGCCGGATTCACGTAGAAGATGTTGATGTCCCAGTCCGGAAAACCGCCGGAGGACAGGCGCCGGGCCGCGGCCTGGGCCGCTTCGAAGCCCTCGAATCGGGCTGCTACGATCAAAGACATGACATGCTCCTTCCTGGTCTGGCAGGCAGGATCGACATGGCTTTATCGTACGCCCGCGCCGCCGGGCGGAACGTGTCCGTTACACCTTGCGGCGGCTGTTACGCAGGCGGTCAATCCGCCGAAATGCGCTTGCTGCGGATGACGGCGCCCCAGCGCTCATACTCTTCGCGCGCGTAGCCCGCGAACGCCCGCGGCGAACTGCCGGTGGGCTCCATGCCCTGCAGGGTCAGTTGCTTCACCACTTCCGGCGAGCGCAGCGCCTGGACGATGGCCCGGCTCAGCGTCTCGACCACGTCGGCCGGAGTGCCGGCCGGCGCGACCACGCCCTGCCATGCCGCGGCCTCGAACGCCGGGCCGCCCGCCTCGGCGAAGGTCGGCACGTCCGGCAACTGCGACGAGCGCCTTGCGGCCGGCACGGCGATGGCGCGCAGCCTGCCCGCCTGGATCAGCGGGCGCGCGGCGGCCAGGTCGGCCATCATCATCGGCACCACGCCCGAAGCCACGTCCTGCAGGGCCGGCGGCGTGCCCTTGTACGGGATGGCCGTGGCCCGGCCCTGGATGGTTTCCAGGAACAGTTCCATGGCCAGATGATGGGGGCTGCCCACGCCCAGGGACGCATAACTGCCCGGCTGGTCGCGCTTCAGGTAGCCCTTCACGTCCGCCAGGGTATGCAGGGAGGAATCGGGCGCCACGACCAGCACGATGGGCAACGAGACCAGCGTGGAAACCGGGGTCAGGTCCTTCTGCGGATCGTAGGGCAGCTTGCCGTACAGCCACGGGTTCAGCGCCAGCGTGCTCATCCCCGCCGTCAGCACCGTATAGCCGTCCGGCGCGGCGCGGACGGTTTCCTGGGCCGCGACGATGGTGGCGGCGCCCGGGCGGTTCTCGACCACCACCGCCTGCCCCAGCGTGTCGCCCACGTGCCTGGCGACGATGCGGGTGGCGAGGTCGCTGCCGCCGCCCGCGCTGAAAGGAACCAGCCAGCGGATCGGCCGGTCCGGATACCCGGCGGCCGCGGCCGGGGCGGGAACAACCGAAGCGCCGGCCAGCGCCGCCGCCAGCAGGACGCCCTGCACGATGCCTTTGAACATGTCGCGGTCTCCTTGCGTTCCTATTTAATTAACATATTAACTATTTCTGGCCGGGCCGGGAACACAGGGAAAGCACGGAGAAAACCAGGAATGCGGCATCGGCGCCGCGCTCAGGCGCGGGCGGCCGCCAGCCAGCGCAAGCCGGCGGAGGTGCCGCCCGCCGGGCGGTATTCGCAGCCAATCCAGCCGGCGTACTGCAATTCGCGCAGCACCCCGAACACCCAGCCGTAATCCAGTTCGCCGCGGTCCGGCTCCTGGCGCAGCGGCACGCCGGCGATCTGCAGGTGGCCGACCCGCCCGGTGGGCAGGTACTGGCGCAGCCTGGTGGTGACGTCGCCCTCGACGATCTGGCAGTGGTACAGGTCCATCTGCACCTTCAGGTTGGGCGCATTGACCGCCTGCACGACGGCATGCGCCTCGTCCTGGCGGTTCAGGAAGTAGCCGGGGATGTCGCGCGTGTTGATGGGTTCGATCAGCAGGGTGACGCCGGCCGAGCGCGCCTCGCGCGCGGCCCAGTCCAGGTTTGCGCGATAGCAGTCCAGCATGGCCTGCCGCGACGCGCCGTCCGGCACCAGGCCCGCCATCACGTGGACGTTCGGGCAGGCCAGCGCCGTGGCGTAGGACAGCGCCTGTTCGATCCCGGCCTGGAATTCCGCCTGGCGGCCGGGCAAGGCCGCCAGCCCGCGCTCGCCGCGGCCCGCGACGCCCGGCGGCGCGTTGAAGAGCACCTGCGCCACGCCCGCCGCGTCCATGCGTTCGCGCACGAAGGCGGCCGGCGCTTCGTAGGGGAACATGCATTCCACGCCCGCGAACCCGTCCGCCGCGGCGGCCGCGTAGCGGTCCAGGAACGCGTGTTCCGGGTACATCATCGAAAGATTGGCGGCGAACTTCAACATGGCGGGCTCCGGACCGGGCGGCATGCCAGGAAAATAGCACAACCGCCGGGGCCGCCGCCCGGGTTCAGGCGTTGAAGTCGGGCGCCGGATGCAGGGTCAGGCGCGGGCCGGCCTTCAGGATCTGGCTGGGGATATCGTGGCCCACCAGCCCGGGCAGCGTCGCCGCCACGCCGAGGATGCCCGGCAGGTCCACGCCGGTGTCGTAGCCCATCAGTTCGAGCATGTGCACCAGGTCTTCGGTGCAGACGTTGCCGCTGGCGCCCGGCGCGTAGGGGCAGCCGCCCAGGCCGCCCAGCGACGCGTCGAAACGGTCGATGCCCGCCGCGATCGCCGCCAGCGTGTTGGCCAGCGCCATGCCGCGCGTATTGTGGAAATGCATGGTGGTCGTCAGGCCGGGAAACAGCCTGCGGACTTCGCGGCCGATCTTCTCCACCTGCGTCGGATAGGCCATGCCCGTCGTGTCGCACAGGGTCACGCCGTCCACGCCCAGCGCGGCGAAGCGCCCCACCAGTTCGAACACCTCGAACGCGTTGATGTCGCCCTCCATGGGGCAGCCGAACACCGTGGACAGCGACACGTTCACTGCGACCCGGCTGCCGCGCACCGCGCTGACCACGTCGCTCAACTGCTCGAACGACTGCTCCCGCGTCATGCGCAGGTTGGCGCGGTTGTGGGTCTCGCTGACGGACATCACCAGGTTGACCTCGTCCACCTTGCATTCCAGCGCCCGCTGCGCGCCGCGCACGTTGGGCACCAGCACCGTGTAGACGACGTCCGGGTTGCGCTCGATCTCGTGCATCACGATCTCGGCGTCGCGCAGCGCGGGAATCGCCTTGGGCGAGGTGAACGACGTGGCCTCGATCTTGGCGAAGCCGCTGCGCGACAACTGGTTAATGAAGGCGATCTTGTCCTGGGTCTCGATGAACTGCTTTTCGTTCTGGAAGCCGTCGCGCGGCGCGACCTCCTGGATGTACAGCCGCTTGCGGCTCGCGTTCGGTTCGCTCATGGTCGGTTCCCTTCAGATGATGCCGCGCGCGCGCCAATCGCCGCGCTGCGCTTCGCCGATGCCCAGGCCGGCAAGCACCTCGTCGGTGTCCTGGCCCAGGGCGGGCGCGGCGCTGCGCACCTCGCCCGGCGTCTCGGACAGCTTGGGCACGATGCCCGGCAGCTTGACCGGCGTGCCGTCGGGCAGCGCGCCGTCCAGGATCATGCCGCGCGCCTGGTAGTGCGGGTCGGCCGCGATATCGGCCACGTCGTAGATCTTGCCGGCCGGAATCTGCCCCTCGTTCAGGCGATCCAGCACCAGGTCCAGCGGATGCTGGCCCGTCCATGCCGAGATGGCGTCGTCCAGCATGACCACGTGCTTCACCCGGCCGGCGTTGTTCGCCAGCTCCGGCGCCTCGGCCAGGTCGGGCCGGCCGATCACGCCCATCAGGCGCTTGAAGATGCTGTCGCCGTTGCCGGCGATCAGCACGTATTTGTTGTCCTGGCAGCGGTAGGCATTGCTGGGCGCGATGCCCGGCAGGCTGCTGCCGGCCGGCTGGCGGATCTCGCCGAACACGGCGTACTCCGGCAGCAGGCTCTCCATCATGTTGAAGACGGATTCGTACAGCGCCACGTCGATCATCTGGCCGGCGCCGTTCTGGTCGCGCGCGCGCAGCGCCAGCAGGATGCCGATGACGCCATGCAGCGCCGACAGCGAATCGCCGATGGAAATCCCCACCCGCACCGGCGTGCGGCCGGGCTCCCCGCTCAGGTGGCGCAGGCCGCCCATGGCCTCGCCGATGGCGCCGAAGCCGGGCAGGTCGCGGTACGGGCCGGTCTGGCCGTAGCCCGACACGCGCAGCATCACCAGCCGCGGATTGATGGCCCGCAGTTCTTCCCAGCCCAGGCCCCAGGCTTCCATGGTCCCGGGCTTGAAGTTCTCGACCACCACGTCGATGTCCTTGACCAGGGCGCGGATCAGGTCCTGCGCCTCCGGCTTGCGCAGGTCCAGGCTGACCGACTTCTTGTTGCGCGACTGCACCTGCCACCAGACGGAGGTGCCGTCGTGGATCAGGCGCCAGTTGCGCAGCGGGTCGCCCTTGCCGGGCGGTTCGATCTTGATCACCTCGGCGCCGAATTCGCCCAGCATCTTGGCGGCGAACGGCCCGGCGATCAACTGGCCCAGTTCCAGCACGCGGATCCCGCTCAATGGTTTGGATGACATGATTGCCTCGTCAGCTCTTGTGTTTTCCCAGATAGGCCTCGCGCACGCGCTCGCTGGCCAACAACTCCTGGCCCGTGCCCTCCATCACGATGGAGCCCACTTCCAGGACATACGCGCGGTCCGAGATCGCCAGCGCCTGGTTGGCCATCTGCTCGACCAGCAGGATCGTCATGCCGCGTTCTTTCAGCGACTTGATGATCTTGAAGATCTCGGCCACGATCAGCGGCGCCAGGCCCAGGGACGGTTCGTCCAGCATCAGGATGCGCGGCTTGCTCATCAGGGCGCGGCAGATGGCCAGCATCTGCTGCTCGCCACCCGACAGCGTGCCCGCGTACTGGTCCCGGCGCTCTTTCAGGCGCGGGAACATCGCGAAGCAGCTCTCGATCTCTCCCGCCAGTTCCGCCGGCGTTTCCTTGCGCAGGAACGCGCCCAGCATCAGGTTGTCGTGGACCGACTGGTCCGGGAACACCTGGCGCCCCTCGGGGACGTGCGCGATGCCCAGTCCCACGCGCTTGTGCGCGCTGATGCCGCCCAGGTCCTGCCCGGCGAACGCGATGTCGCCGGTGGATTTCTCGATGCCCGACAAAGCGCGCATCATCGTGCTCTTGCCCGCGCCGTTGCCGCCGATGATGGTCACGATCTCGTTCGTGTCCACGTGCAGCGAAACCTGCTTCAGGGCATTGACGGCGCCGTAGCTGACCGCCAGGTTCTTGATGTCCAGTAATCGGCTCATTGCCGTCTCCTATGCGGGCGCGCCCAGGTAGGCCTCGATGACTTTCGGGTTCTCCTGGATGTGGTTCGGCAAGCCGGAGGCGATCTTCACCCCGTAGTCCAGCACGACGATGTGGTCGGAAATCGCCATGACCAGGTCCATGTGGTGCTCGATCAGCAGGATGGTCAGGCCCATGTCCTTGAGCTTCACGATCAGTTCGGTGAGCTGGTCCGTCTCGGCCGGGTTCAGGCCGGCGGCGGGCTCGTCCAGCAGCAGCAGGTCGGGCATGGCCGCCACCGCGCGGGCGATTTCCAGCCGGCGCTGCAGGCCGTAGGGCAGGCTGTTGGCGGCGTCGTCGGCATAGCGGTCCAGTTCGAAGAACTTCAGGATGCCGAAAGCCTGCCGGCGGATGCGCCGTTCTTCTTCGAGGCTGCCGGGCAGGCCCAGCAGGTTCGAGAAGAAGCTGGACTTCTGCACCCGGTAAAAGCCCACCATCACGTTTTCCAGCGCGCTCAGTCCGTCGAACAGCTTGAGGTTCTGGAACGTGCGGCCGATGCCGGAGGCGGCGATCTCGTTGGGCGACTGGCCCACCAGTTGCCGGCCCTTGAACCGGATGCTGCCGGAGTCCGGCACCACCAATCCCGACAGCAGATTCAACGTGGTGGTCTTGCCGGCGCCGTTGGGGCCGATCAGCGACACGACGGCGCCCTGCTCCAGCGCGAACGACACTTTGTTGGTGGGAACGACCCCGCCGAAGGCCTTGTACAGGTCTTTCACCTCCAGGAATCCGGCCGCGGCGCCGCCGCGCACGGCGGGAGGCGCCGGCTTCCAGTCGTCGGGGCGGGCCTCGGCGGCCAGGGCCGCGCGCTGGCCGCGCCTGGGCAGCACCTTCGCCAGCAACCCCGCCAGCCCTTCCGGCATGGCGTACAGCGCGAACAGCAGGATCAGGCCATAGGCGAAATGCTGCACTTCCGGCCAGCGCGCCAGCATGGCGTCGATCACCGTCAGCACCACCGCGCCCAGGAACGAACCGCCAGGCGTGCGGCCGCCGAACAGCACCAGCACCAGGAAGAACACCGACAGGTTGAAGTTGACGAAGTCGGAGTTGATGTACTGGTTCTGCTGCGCCACGAGGCCGCCGGCGATGCCGCAGGTGATGGCGCTGATGGCGAACGCCAGGATCTTGAAGCGGTAGACGCTGATGCCCACGCTCTCGGCCGCGATTTCCGAAGTGCGCACGGCGGCGAAGCCGCGGCCGAAACGGCCATTGAGCAGCAGGGACGTCATGGCATGCAGCGCCAGCCCGATCGCCACGACCACCACGACCCACTGGCGGCCGTCCAGCGTGGCGCCGTTGAAGGTCAGCCCGGTGATGCCGTAGAAGCCTTCCTGTCCCTTGAACACTTCGGTCCATTCGGACACGATCTTTTCGATCAGCAGGCCGAAGGCGATCGTCACCATGGCCAGGCTGGGGCCCTTTACCTTCAGCGCGGGAATCGCGATCGCGACGCCGAAGACGGCCGACACGACCGCCGCGCAGGCCAGCGCCAGCCACGGGTTTACCTGGTAGTTCACCGTCAGCAGCGCCACCGTGTAGGCGCCCACGCCGAACAGGCCCGCGTGGCCCAGCGACTTCTGGCCGGTCTGTCCGACCAGGATATTGAAGCCGGTCGCGGCGATGTAATAGACCCCGATGTTGAACAGGATCAGCAGATAGAAATCGTTCAGGCCAGAATAGGCGAAGCCCACCACGAGCGCGGCGATGACCAGGGGAATGAGGATTTTGGGGAGCTTCATACTTTCTCCGCGTGCACGCGGCCGAGAATGCCGGCCGGGCGGAAATACAGCACGACGATGATCAGCGCGAACACCGCGATCTCGCGGAGGTTCGAATACCAGAGGCCGATCAGCGATTCCAGCAGCCCGATCAGGAAGCCGCCGAAGATGCAGCCGCGCGGGTTCTCCAGGCCGCCCAGGATGGCGGCCGAGAACGCCTTGAGCGACAGCAGGGTGCCGACGAACACGGAAGCGGTCGCGATCGGCGCCACCATCACGCCGGCGATCGCGGCCAGCGCCGAACTGATCGCGAACACCGCCACCGCCACGGCGTTGGCGTTGATGCCCATCAGGCTGGCGGTGGTCTTGCTGAACGCCACCGCGCGCACGGCCTTGCCCATCTTGGTCTTGTGCAGCGCCCAGTCGAACACGATCATCAGCACCAGTGTGGTCCCGAACACCAGGATCTCCTGGGGCCGCACGCCCGTGCCGAAGACCGTGATGATGCCCTCGCCCAGCGGCGAGGCCAGCGCGATGGGCGCGGGGCCCCAGATCAGCAGCGCCAGGTTCTGGATGATGATGCCGAAGCCGATCGTGCTCATGACCCACGACAGCCCCGCCTCGCCGACGAAGTGGCGGATGGCGGTGATGTAGAGCACGTAGCCCAGCAGGCTCAATATCAGCATCGCGGCCAGCAGGGCGAACAGGAACGTGCCCCACGTGACGTCCTCGGGATTGGGAAACCCGATCAGCTTGCCCTGGGTGACCAGCAGGATGGCGCTGATGCCGATCAGGCCGGCTAGCGCCAGAAATGCGCCCTGCCCGAAGTTGAACGTCTTGGTCGTGGTGTAAGTGATGCTGAACCCGAACGCGACCAGGGCGTAGACGCTGCCCATGGCCAGTCCGCTCAGGATGGCTTGTAGTATTTGCATGCTGGATGCCCCCCTTTTGACGACTCCCCGAAGGCGTCGCGACGCCTTCGGGGAGAGATCCTTCTCGATGCGCGGCGTCTGCCGGCTGACTTACAGCTTCAGATCGTCCGGCGTGATGGCGCGCGTGAATTCATCGTCCACCGACACCACCTTGCCGTCGATCCAGCGCACCAGGCGGAAGTCCTTCACCGACAGCGCTTCGTGGTTGTCCGCCGAGAACGGCTTCTCGTAGTTCTTGATCACGCCCTTGGCCTGCGCCAGGTTCTGCAGCGCGCCCTGCACCGCCTCGCCGTCGGTCGACTTGGCCTGTTCCATGGCGGCGGCGATCAGCTTGACCGAGTCATAGGCCTGCGCGGCCATAACATAGGTCGGCAGGCGGCCGTCGCGCTTCATCAGCGTGTCGTACAGCGCCTTGGATTCCGGCGTGGAATCCTCGGTGATGGACGCGGTGAAGATCATCTTCTTGGCGAGTTCCGGCCCGGCGATGCGCAGGAACGGCGAACTCAGGTTGGCCCAGGAAGCCAGCGTGGTCGGGAAGTAGTTGATCTTTTCCAGGCTGCGCATGACGTGCGCGTTGGAATCCGCCAGCGCGTAGACGATCAGCGTGTCGGCGCCCGAACTCTTGATCTTGTTCAACTGCGAGGACATGTCCGTGTCCTTCGGGCCGAACTTCTCGTTGGCCACGGGCGTGATCTTGTGCAGGCCCAGGATCTCGACCGCGTCCTTGGCGCCCTGCTGCCCATAGCCGGTGGTATCGGCGATGACGGCAATCTTGCCGGTCTTGCTGGCACGGGCGGCGTAGGCGGCCAGCAGCGCGATCTGGTCGCGGTCGCGCATCGACACGCGGAACACGTAGTTCGGCGGCGACTTGGCGTAGCGACCGGTGATGTCGGTGGCGGTGGCCACGGGCGAGATCGTCGGGATCTTCTTCTGCTGCACGATGTGCAGCCAGGCCAGCATGTTGCCGGAGTTCACCCCGCCCAGCATGGCATTGACCTTGACGTTGTCCACCAGCTCGTTGGTGTTCTGGATGGCCTTGGGCGGCGCGCCCACGTCGTCGCGTTCGACGATGACGACCTTCTTGCCCAGCACGCCGCCGGCGGCGTTCAGTTCCTCGGCCGCCTGGCGCGCGCCGGCCAGCGCCGAAATGCCGAAGTCCGCCGAGCCGGTGGCCGACATGTCGCTGTTGAAGCCGATCTTGATGTCGTCGGCCAGCGCGGCGCCGCTGGCGCCCGCAAGCGCCGCCGCCAACAGCAGGGCCTTCATCGTCTTGGGAAAGTGCTTGATACTCACGTTGTCTCCTTCTGGATCACTGGAGTGACCGCTGACTGGTTTTTCAGGATTGCTTGATCAGGTCGGCGGCCTTGTTGCCGATCATCATGGTGGCCGCGCAGATATTGGCCGAAGGCATGGCCGGCATTACCGACGAATCGATGACGCGCAGGTTCTGGATGCCGTGCACGCGCAGTTGGGGGTCGACCACCGCGTACTTGTCCCCGGCCTGCCCCATGCGGGCCGTGCCGTTGACGTGATAGGACGACACGCCATAGCGGCGCGCGAAATCCAGCAGTTCGGAATCGGACTCGCACAGCGGGCCCGGCAGGACCTCGCTGTCGAAGTACGGCGACAGGGCCTGCGAACGCAACAGTTGGCGCGCCAGGCGGATGCCGCGCACCAGGGTCCGCTGGTCGCCCTCGCTTTCCAGGTAATTGGCCAGGATGACGGGATCCTGCAGCGGATCGGCCGAGCCAATGCGCACCTGGCCGCGGCTTTCCGGCCGGTGCTGCCACACGCCCGCGGTCATGCCGGGAAAATCGTCCAGCATGCCCACGTAGCCTTCCTTGTAGCTGGCGGGCGTGAACACGCCTTGCAGGTCGGGCGCCGTCAGTTCGGGGGTGGACTTCCAGAAATAGTGCAGCAGCGACGGACTCAGCGCCATGATGCTGGGCCGCTTCATCAGCCAGCGGCTGATCTGGCCGGCCAGGCTCAGGCCCTTGACCAGTTGGTTCATGGTCTGGCTGTTCTTCACCCGGGCGACGACGCGCACGGAATAATGGTCGCTCAGGTTTTCGCCCACGCCCGGCAGATCGCGCACCACTTCGATGTTGTGCTGGCGCAGGAGGTCGGCGGGCCCCAGGCCGGACAACTGCAGCAGCTTGGGCGTATTGATGGCGCCGCAGGACACGATCACTTCGCGGCGCGCGCGCACGGCGCGGACCTGCGAGGGATGCGCGGGGTGGCAGTACGCCACGCCCACCGCCTTGGCGCCCTCGAACAGAATGCGCGTGGCCTGAGCATAGGTGCGCACTTCCAGGTTCTTGCGGGCCATGGCCGGCTTCAGGAAGCACTTGGCCGTGCTCATGCGCCAGCCGCGGTCGATGGTGCGCTGGAAGTAGCCTACGCCGGCCTGCTCGGCGCCGTTGTAGTCGGGATTGCGGGGGATGCCCTGCTCCACCGCGCCGGCGATGAACGCCTCGCACAGCGGATGGATCCAGTCGATGTCCGTGACGGGCAGTTCGCCCCGGCGGCCGCGGTAGCGGTCGTCGCCGCCCGCGCGGCGCTCCATGGACTTGAAGTACGGCAGCACCTCTTCATAGGACCAGCCGGTGTTGCCCAGCGCCGCCCAGTGGTCGAAGTCCGCCGCCTGGCCGCGGTTGTAGACCAGGCCGTTGATGGAGGTGGAGCCGCCCAGCGTGCGGCCCTGCGGGATGGGCACGCGCCGGCCGTTGGTCTGCGCGGTGCCTTCGCTCGAGAACTGCCAGGCGTACTTCTTGTTGAACACCGCCTTGATGAAGCCCGCCGGGATGTGCAGGAAGGGGCTGTTGTCCGGCGGCCCGGCCTCCAGCACGCAGACCGTGGCGCCGTCGGCGCTCAGGCGGTTGGCCAGGATGGCGCCGGCCGCGCCGGAACCCACGATCACGTAATCGAACGGGTCCGCGTCGCGGACGGAAGGCTGCTGTGCTTGGCTCATGTCGGGGTCCGCAGGCGTCAGGGGATCGCGTTGAACGACTTGCCGGCGAGGCAGACGTACTTGATTTCCAGGAACTCTTCGATGCCGTACTTGGATCCTTCGCGGCCCACGCCCGACTCCTTGATGCCGCCGAACGGCCCGACCTCGTTGGACACGGCGCCGGTATTCACGCCGACGATGCCGTATTCCAGCCCTTCCATCATGCGCCACACCCGCTCCAGGTTGGCGGTGTAGAAATAGGCGGCCAGGCCCGAGGCGCTGTCGTTGGCGCGCGCCAGCACGGCGGCTTCGGACTCGAACGTGCTGATGCCCACGACCGGACCGAAGATCTCTTCGTGCGCCAATTCCATGGCGTCCGTGATGCCGGCAAGCAGCGTAGGCTCGTACAACAGCGTGCCCGGCGCGCGCAGCTTGCCGCCCGCCAGCAGCGCCGCGCCGTTCGCCGTGGCGTCGGCCACCAGGCGCGTCACCTTGTCCACGGCGCGCTGATCGATCAGCGGCCCTTGCGTGACGCCCTCTTCCAGACCGCCGCCCACCTTCATGCGGCGGATCTCCGCCAGCAGCTTCTCATTGAACGCGTCGGCCACCCTGGCGTGGACGTAGACGCGGTTGGCGCAGACGCAGGTCTGCCCGGCGTTGCGGAACTTGGACAGCACCAGCCCCTGCACCGCTTCGTCCAGGTCGGCGTCCTCGAACACGATGAAGGGCGCGTTGCCGCCCAGTTCCAGCGACAGCTTCTTGATGTTGGATGCGCTTTGCTCCATCAGCAGGCGGCCGGTCTGCGTGGAGCCGGTGAACGTCAGCTTGCGCACCGTGGGGTTCTGGGTCAGTTCCGTGCCGATGGGCGCCGGGTCGCCGATGACGACATTGAGCACGCCGGGCGGAATGCCGGCCTGCTCGCCCAGCCAGGCCAGCGCCAGCGCGGTGAACGGGGTCAGTTCGGACGGCTTGAGCACCACCGTGCAGCCGGCCGCCAGCGCCGGGCTGACCTTGCGCGTGACCAGGGCCGACGGGAAGTTCCAGGCGATTATGGCCGCGCACACGCCCACGGGCTGGCGGATGGCCAGCATGCGCTGGTCGCCGCGGGTGTGCGGAAGCACGTCGCCATAGACGCGCTTGGCCTCTTCCGCGAACCATTCCACGAACGACAGCGCGTAGTTCAGTTCTCCGCGCGCCTCGGCCAGCGGCTTGCCCTGCTCCAGGGTCAGCAGCAGCGCCAGGTCGTCGGCATGGGCCTCGATCAGCGCATGCCATTTGCGCAGGATGGCGCCGCGCTCTTTGCCGGTCCTGGCCCGCCAGGCCGGCAGGGCGGCATCGGCAGCCGCGACGGCACGCGCCGTCTCGGCCCGGCCCAGGTTGGGCACCGTGCCCAGCACGCTCGCGTCGAAGGGATTGCGCACCGTGATGGTGGCCCCGCCGTCGGCATCGCACCAGGTGCCGCCAATGTATGCCTGCTGCCGCAGCAACTGGCTATTCTGCAGATTCATTTGTCTCGCGCTCCATCCATCGTGTTTCGCGCCGTCCGCGCCGGGGCGGAGCGAATTTTTTGGGGAGGATAGCCCTGGCGGCAGCCTCCGCAACAGCAGTCATTAGCGATGCCGCCATCGCCGTTCGCGATGACGGGCCGCGCTTGGCTACAATGGGCCGTCTCGTCCGCTTTTTCCGTCCGTCCCGCCATGCGCCTCGATCCCACCTCCCTCAAGCTTTTCATCAGCGTGGTCGAGCAAGGCACCATCGCGGCGGCGGCCGAACACGAGCACATCGCCGCGGCCGCCATCAGCAAGCGCATCAGCGAACTGGAAGAAAACCTCAAGATCCGGCTGCTGATCCGCACCAACAAGGGCATCCGCCCGACACCGGCCGGCATCGCGCTGTCCACCATGGCGCGGCGCGCCCTGCACGAACTGGACGAAATTTCCGTGCACATGCGGGACTATTCGCGCGGCCTGCGCGGCTTCATCCGGGTGCACGCCAACATCTCCGCCATCACCCAGTTCCTGCCCCAGGACATCAAGCTCTTCCTGAACGACTACCCCAACGTCCAGGTGGACCTGGAAGAGAAGATCTCCTCGACCATCATCAAGTCGGTGGCCGAGAACGCCGCGGACGTGGGCATTTTCTCGGGCACCGCGCCCGACCACGACGTGGAGATCTATCCCTACCGCGAGGACACGCTGGCGCTCGTCGTGCCCGCCGGCCATCCCTTGCAGGACAGGCCCGGCTTCCGCTTCGCCGACGCGCTCGAACACGACTTCGTGGGGCTGCACCGCGGCAGCGCCATCAACCGCATCCTGTCCAACGCCGCCAGCGACGAAAAGCGCAACATCCAGCTCAAGGTGCAGGTCACCGGTTTCGACGCGCTGTGCTTCATGGTGAATTCCGGCCTGGGGATCGGCGTGCTGCCCGTGGACATCGCCCGCCGCTACTCGGTCATGTTCGACATCCGCATCATCCCGCTGTCGGAACCCTGGGCCAGGCGCCAGATCCAGATCTGCGTGCGGGCGTTCGACGCGCTGCCCACCGCGGCCAAGCTCTTCGTCAACCACCTGAGCAAGCGCCAGCCCTGACCGCGGGGCCGGCGCCCGCCGGTTTGCCTATTGCTTGAGTTCGTCCGGCTTGATGCCGCGGCTGACCTCGTCGTCCACCGTGACCACCTTGCCGTCGATCCAGCGCACCAGGCGGAAGTCCCGGTACGACAATGCCTCGTGGTTTTCCTTGGAGAAGGCCGGCGCGTAGGACTTGATCACGCCGTCGACCTTGCCCAGTCCGTCCAGCGCCTGCTGCACTTTTTCGCCTTCC
This sequence comes from Achromobacter veterisilvae, assembly GCF_037619525.1. Classification (NCBI taxonomy): domain Bacteria; kingdom Pseudomonadati; phylum Pseudomonadota; class Betaproteobacteria; order Burkholderiales; family Alcaligenaceae; genus Achromobacter; species Achromobacter veterisilvae. The sequence goes on from NZ_CP148753.1 coordinate 478,907, forward strand.
GTGGACTGGGCCTGCGTCATGGCGGCCGCCAGGATCTTGACCGAATCGTAGGCGTGCGCCGCGAACACGTAGGTGGGCAGCTTGCCTTCCTTCTTCATGATCGCGTCATAGAGCGCCCGCGACTGCGGCGTGGAGTCTTCCGTGATGGACGCCGTGAAGATCATCTTCTTGGCCAGTTCCGGCCCCGCGATGCGCAGGAACGGAGGGCTGAGGTTGGCCCAAGAGCCCAGCGTGACGGGGAAGTAATTGATCTTCTCCTGGCTGCGCATCAGGTGGCCGTTGGCATCTGCCAGCGCATAGACGATGACGGTGTCCGCCCCGGCGGCCTTGATCTTGTTCAACTGCGACGACATGTCCGTGTCCTTCGGACCGAACTTCTCGTTGGCCACCGGCGTGATGCCGTACAGGCCGAGCACGTGCGCGGCGTCCTTGGCACCCTGCTGCCCGTAGCCGGTGGTGTCGGCGATGATGGCGACCTTCTTGTTCTTCGTGGCGCGGGCCGCGTAGGCGGCCAGCAGCGTGATCTGGTCCAGGTCGCGCATGGACACGCGGAAGATGTAGTTGGCCGGTTCCTTGCTGTAGCGGTTGGTGATCTCGGTGGCGGTGGCGGACGGTGAAATCGTCGGCACCTTCTTCTGCTGCACGATGTGCAGCCAGGCCAGCATGTTGCCGGAGTTCACCCCGCCCAGCATGGCGACGACCTTCTCGTTGTCCACCAGCTCGTTGGCGTTCTGGATGGATTTGGGCGGCGAGCCCACGTCATCGCGCGGCACGATGACCAGTTTTCGCCCCAGGACGCCACCGGCTGCATTGATCTCCTCGGCGGCCTGCCTGGCCCCCGACAGCGCCGACACGCCGAAGTCGGCCGAGCCGCTGGCGGACATGTCGCTGTTGTAGCCGATCTTGATGTCGGCCTGCGCCCACGCGCCCTGGGCCATGGCCGCGAACGCGGCCGCGCAGGCAATGCGGGAAAGCTGCTTCTGCATTTTCATTCCGTTGTCTCCAGACTTTAAGTAATGGTGCTTCGTCTTGCCGCCGCCATCGGTCTGTGCGCCGTTCGCGGTCCACCTAGCCCTGATGCGTGGACGCTGCCTGGACTTCGTCCAGGCTGCTAGAGAATCAGTTCGATGGGATTCTCCAGTAGCTGTTTCACTGCTTTCAGGAACTGCGCGCCCGCCGCGCCGTCCACCACCCGGTGGTCGGCCGACAGGGTCAGGCTCATGACGTGGCCGATGCGGATCTCGTCTCCGTCGACCACCGGCTGCCGGGTCACCGCGCCCGCGGCCAGGATGGCGCTTTGCGGCGGGTTGACGATGGCGGCGAATTCACGCACGCCATACATGCCCAGGTTCGACAGCGTCAGGCTTCCGCCTTCGTATTGTTCGGGGCGCAGCCGGCCGCGCCGCGCCTGCTCGGCCAGTTGCGCGATCTCCGCGGAGATCTCGCGCAGGGACTTCCTGTCGGCGTTGCGCACGATGGGCGTGATCAGGCCGGATTCCAGCGCCACGGCGATGCTCAGGTCCACCTGGCCGAGCTGCGCGATGCCCTCTTCCGTCCATTGCGCATTGATGGCCGGGGTCTGCCTGACCGCGCGCGCCACCGCCATCGCCAGCAGGTCGTTCAGCGAATGGCGCACAGGCTCGGGCGCGGCCTCGCCGCGCGCGTTCAGCGCGGCGCGGGCGGCCATCGCCGCGTCCATGCGGCAGTCCACCGTGAGGTAGAAATGCGGAACCTGCTGCTTGGACTGGACGAGACGGCGCGCGATGGTGGCGCGCATGGGCGTGTGCGGCCGCAGCGCGGCCCCGGCGGGAAGCGGCGCGATGGCGGCGGGTTCCGCCGCCGGCATGGGCGCCGGCGATCCGGCCGCGTTTTCGATATCCACCCTTACGATGCGGCCATTGGGCCCGCTGCCCGCAAGCGCGTGCAGGTCCACCCCCAGCGTGCGCGCCAGGCGCCGCGCGGACGGGCTGGCGAAAAGGCGCTGCGCGGCCAGGCCGGGCTCCGCCCGCGCGCGATCGCTGGCGGCGTGCGCCGCCGGAGCGGCCGCGGGCACGGCTGCCGGCGCGGGCGGCGGGCTGATGGCTTCGGCGGCCGCGCCGCCCTCGGACAGCAGGGTCGCGATGACGTCGCCCACCGGCACCTCGGTGTCGCCGGCCGGCACGTGGATGCGGTGCAGGACCCCGCTGTCCAGGGCTTCGAGTTCAATGACGGCCTTGTCGGTTTCGATTTCGGCCAGGATGTCGCCGGCCTTGACCGCATCGCCCGACTGCTTCAACCACTGCAGGATCTTGCCTTGCGTCGTGCCCGCGCCGATGGCGGGCATCACGACCTCGATATCCATGTCTGACTCGCTTTACGTGTTGTCCAAATTGCCCGTCTTCTCGATGTACAGGGCGGCATCCGAAATGTCCGCCACGACCGCGGCGCGCGCGCCCTCGGCGTCGCGGCGCTCCAGGGCGCCCAGCAGCGCCGCGTGGTGGCTGAACGACTCCCAGCTCTCCGACTTGCGGTCCTTGCTGCCCATGCTCAGCGAAAACAGCGGCGCGATCTGCAGCCAGATGTTCTCGATCATGCCCACCAGCAGCGGCATGCCGGCCGCCTCGTACAGCGTGAAATGCAGGTTGCGGTTGGCCTCGATGGTCTTCAGGGTGTCGATCTTCGGCCGGTGCCCCAGCCTGTCGAACTCGTCGGCGTATTGCCGTATGCGCGCGACCGTCGCGTCCGTCATGATCTTGGCGGCCTCGGCCGCCGCGAAGCCTTCCATGCAGCAGCGGATGCGCACGATCTCCCGGAATTTCGGCAAGCTGGGCTTGGGCACGCGCAGGCCGCGGCTGGGCAGCATTTCCAGCGCGCCTTCGGCGACCAGCTTGTTGACCGCTTCGCGCACCGGCATCGGACTGGTGTTGAGCACGGCCGCCAGGCCGCGCAGGGTCACCTTTTCCCCCGGAGGCACCGCGCCGCTCATCAAGAGCTGGCGGGTCTTCTGGTAGATCTGGTCCGCGACCGTAATGCGTTCCTGCTTGTCGAGCAGGCCTTCCAGGATGCTGTTGTCCATATCGTCTCAATTCATATAGACGCCACCGTTCACATCCAGAGTGGCGCCGCAGATGTAGCTCGCGCCATCGGAACAGAGAAAGGCGATGGGCAAGGCGATTTCGCGCGGCTGCGCCATGCGCCGCAGCGGAATTCTATTCGCATCGAAAGCCTGCCCCTGCGTCATCCCCGTATCGGTCGCGCCGGGCGCGACGCTGTTCACGGTGACGCCGGAATCGGCCGCCCTGCGGGCCAGCCATTTGACCAAGGCATGCGTGCCGCCCTTGGCCGCGACGTAGTGCGGGCTGGCCGCCAGGCCGCCCATGCGCGCCGCCACGGAAGACACCAGGACCATGCGGCCGGCGCCCTGCGCGCTCATCTTCGCCAGCGCGGCGCGCGTCAGGTGCATGAGGCCAAGCAGGTTGATGTCGATGACCTGGTGGAATACATCGTCCCAGCCCGCCTCGTTCCAGTCGTCCCAGGGGCAGTAGCCCGCATTGGCCACCAGCGCGTCCAGGCGGTCGATGCCGGCCACGGCGGCTTCGGCCGCGGCCCGGTCGGCGACGTCGAACGCGATGGCGCGGGCCGGCACGCCGCCGGCGCCCAGTTGCTCGGCCAGGTCCCGCGGCGCCTGCCGGTCCGCCAGCACCAGCGAGGCGCCCTGTTCGCCGCAGACCGCCGCGGTCGCGCGGCCGATGCCGCCGGCCGCGCCGGTGATCAGGATGGTCTTGCCTTCAAGCGCGCGCGGCACGGGCGTCTCCCTTGGGCGTGGCCGACAGCGCGCTGTCGGCCAGCATGTCCTGGATCAGCGCGCGGACGTCGTCTTCGCCCGCCAGGGCGGCGCGCTCCAGCGCCTGCGACACCACGGGCGGCGCCCACCGGCCCGTGACGCGCTTGACCGGCTGGTCCAGGTAGTCGAAGTAGCGGCGCTGGATCTCGTCGGCGATCAACGCCCCCAGGCTCGCGCCCCGCGTGGTCTGCTCCACGATCGCCACGCGGCCCGTCTTCATGACGGAGCGGCCGATGGTGTCGTAGTCGATGTCGCGCTGCGACAGCGTGCGCAGGTCGATCACGTCGGCGCGCACACCCGCCTCGTCCACCAGGCGGCAGCATTCGTCCACCATGGTCAAGGTCGTCAGCAGCGTGATCTGGTCGCCCTCGCGCACGCGCTTGGCGCGGCCGATGGGGATGTAGTAGTCCAGGTCCGTGGGAACCGGCGTCTTGCGCTTGTGCAGTTGCTGCGGCTCGATGACCAGCACCGGGTCCTTGCAGCGCAAGGCCGAGTTCATCAGGCCCACGTAGTCGAAGGCGTTGGACGGCGCCACGATGCGCCATCCGGGAAACAGCGCGAACACGCCCGCCGGATCCATCGAGTGCTGCGAACCATAGCCTTCGGGTCCCGGGATGCGGGTGCGCAGCACCAGCGGCACGCAGGCCGTGCCGTTGAACAGGTGCCGGATCTTGCCCGCCTGGTTCAGCAACTGGTCGCCCGCGACCAGGAAGAAATCGCTGTACATCAGTTCGACCACGGGCTTCAGGCCCGACAGCGCCGCGCCGGTCGCCAGGCCGCAGAAGCCGTTCTCGGTGATGGGCGTATTGATCAGCCTGCCGGCGAACCGGTCGGTCAGGCCGCGGGTCGCGCCCACCGTGCCCCCGCCCATGTTGGCGACGTCCTCGCCGAAGACGTAGATGTCCTCGTCCTCGGCCATGCGCGCGCCCATGGTCCGCGCAATGGCCTCGATGTAGGACAGGGGTTCCATGTCCTCGGCGGCGTAGTCTTCCGCCTCGGCGTAGCGCACTCCGTCGAATTCGGCCATGTCGCTCGCGAGGTGCTCGTCCACGGTGGCGGCAGCGGGCCAGAGTTCGGCGCGGATGCGGGCCGACGATCCGGCGCCTTCGACGCAGGACGCGGCGGCGGCATCCACCGCATCGGTCACGGCGGCGTCGATGGCGGCCAGTTCGGTGGCATCGAGAATGCCGCGCGCCGGCAGCTCCCGCTGCAGGAACAGCCAGGGATCGCGCGCCTTCCAGGCGTTTTCCTCGTCGCGCGTGCGGTAGCCGAATGCGCTGCCCGGGATCGACGAACTCTGGTGGTAGTAGCGGTAGACCTCGGCCAGAATGAAGGCCGGCCGCCCCTCGCGGGCGATGTGGTCGCGCGCCCAGCGCGTGGCCAGCCAGACCGCGAACGGGTTCATGCCGTCCACCTTGACCGCCGCGATGCCGTGGCCCTGCGGCCGTGTCAGCAGTTCGGTTTCGAAGGTGGATTGCTCCACGCTCATGGACACGGCGTATTTGTTGTTCTCGAGGAAGAAGATCATGGGCAGGCCGTACAGGGCCGCCAGGTTCATGGCTTCATGCGTGGCGCCCTGGTGCACGGCGCCGTCGCCGAAGAACGTGACCATGGCCTTGCCCGAGCCGCGCCGCTTCTCCGCGAACGCGTGCCCGCAGGCGATGGGAATGCCGCCGGCCACGATGGCGTTGGTGCCCATGATGCCCAGGTCCGCGCGGCGCAAATGCATGGAGCCGCCGCGCCCGCCGGTCCAGCCGTCCTTCAGCCCCAGGATCTCGTGCATCAGGCCCTGGATCTCCTGCCGCATGCGCAGCGTCAGCCCGGCCGCGGACGGATCCAGGCCGTCGTCGTACAGCGCGTTGACCGCCTTGGCGATGCATTGGTGATGCGCGCGGTGCGTGCCGTTCATCAGGGTATCGACGGGCAGCGCCGCGATGCAGCCCGCTGCCGCGCCTTCCTGCCCGATGCTGGAATGCGCCGGCCCGTGCACCAGGTTCAGCTTGTCCAGTTGCAGGATTTTTTCCTCGAAGCGGCGCGCCACCAGGAACAGCGTCGTCAGCCGCAGCGCCTCGGCGCGCGTCAGCAGCGCCCAATCGCTCTCCTGCACGGCCAGCGTGTGCACCGGCGTTTTCTGTTCGAGTTCCTCGAATTGCATGCTGTCCCCTCGTCAGTGGCGCTCAGATGTGCGCGGTCACGCCGCCGTCCACGACCAGGCTCGCGCCGGTCACGAAGTCGGAAGCGGGGCTGGCCAGGAACAAGGCCGGGCCGACCAGGTCTTCGGGTTCGCCCCAGCGCCCCATGGGCGTGGTGGCCACGACGCGCTCCGCGTGCCCGGGGATGTCCACCCGCGCCTGGCGCGACAGCGCGGTATCGATCCAGCCGGGCTGGATCACGTTCACGGCGATGCCGTCGGCCGCCCAGGCGCAGGCCAGCGACCGCGTCAGTTGCAGGACCCCGCCCTTGCTGGCCGAGTACGCCGCGGTCACGGCGTTGGAGGCCAGCGCCAGGATGGAGCCGATGTTGATGATCTTGCCCTTGCCGCGCGCCCGCATGGAGGCGTGCACGGCCTGGCACATGTTGAAGCTGCCCTTCAGGTTGATATCGACGATGCGGTCCCAGACGTCTTCGGGGTAGAGCTCCGGCCGCATGCGGGTGTTGACCCCGGCGCAGTTCACCAGCACGTCGACCCCGCCGAAATCGGCCAACGCCTCGGCCACCACCGTCTCGCAGGCGGCGCGGTCTTCCACTTGCAGCGCGTAGCTTCCGGTCTTTGCGCCGGATCCGCGCAGCTCGGACGCCAGCGCATCCAGCCTTTCCCCCGCCAGGTCGGCCAGCACCACCGTCGCGCCCGCCCGGGCAAAAGCCCGGCTGAGCGCGGCGCCGATGCCGCCTGCCGCGCCGGTAATCAAAACGACCTTGTCTCGGATATCGAAGTGTTCTTGTTGGACCATGCCGCTTCCGTCGAATGCTATTTTTGATATGTGATCACAAATTGGATTCTATGAACGGGTTCGAAACGCGTCAACCGCGGGGATATCGGGGTCTACCCGTAGAACGGAAAAATGGCGGGACGGTTCCCCCGTCCCGCCATGGCGGAAGCTATCGGGCCGCCGGCGGCGGCCCGCGCGTCTTCAGTACGTCATCCGCACGCCCAGCAGCACGCTGCGTCCCGGCAGCGGCGCGACGGAGGAGATGAACGAAGCGTGGTTGTAGGCCAGCTTGTTCAGCAGGTTGGTGCCGCGCAGGTAGACTTCATAGCCCGTGGCGCCATACTGGCCGCGATAGGCCACCACCGCGTTCACCATGTTGTAGCCGGGCGTGCTGTCCTCGTAGGCGGCGATGTCCTTTTGCGAGAAGACGCGCGCGTACTCGACGCCGCCCGACCACTGCCCCCACTTCACATTGCCCCGCAGGCCGGCGCGGGCCGCCGGGATGCGCGGCAGGTTGCCGTCGCCCCCGGTCAGCTTGCCGCGCACGTAGTCGCCGAACACGGCGGCCGAGAACACCGGCGTGAACTGGTGGCGCAACTCGCCTTCCACGCCCGTGAATTCCGCGTCGCGCTGGGCGTATTCGATCAGGCGGAAGTCCTCGTAGCGGTCCAGCGTGTTGGCATAGATGTAGTTCTTCACCCGGTTGTGGAACACGCTGGCCGAGAACGTCGTGTCGCCGGAATGCTTGCGCAGCGTCAGGTCGATGTTGTGCGAGGTCTCGCGGCCCAGGTCGGGGTTGCCCAGTTCGTAGGTGTTGGTGGCGATGTGCACGCCGTCGGCGTAGAGTTCCTGCGCGGTCGGCAGGCGCTGGGAGCGCGACAGCGACAACGCCACCGAGTACTGCGGCGCGAAGTCCCAGATGGCCGCGGCGGAGAACGAGGTGCCAGACAGGCTGCTGCGCGGCGCGCCGCCCGACGGCGAGATGCGCTGCCAGTCCTGCCGCGCGCCCAGTTCGAAGCGCCAGTCGTTCAACTGGTATTCCTCCAGCACGAACAGGCCGTTGGAGCGCGTCTTGCTGCGCGGCAGGAAGGCTTCCTCGCCGTCGGCGCTGAAATCGCTGTAGGCGTTCTGCAATCCGATCACGCCGCGCCAGCCCGCGATGGGCTTGTGCTGCAATTCCAGGCGCAGGTCATAGCCCTTGTTCTTGAAGCGGGTGCCGACTTCGCCGCCTTCGATCTCGTCGTGCTGGTAGTCGGTCAGGCCGCCGCGCAGGCGGATCTTCTCGAAGCCGGCGAACGGATCCTGGTATTCGGCGCGCAGGTCCAGGCGGTTGCTGCGCAGTTTCACGTAGGGCACGCCGCCATGTTCATGATCGTGGTCGTGGTCCTCGTCTACGTCGCCGTCGTCATGATCGTGGCCGCCGCAGTGCAGGTGCGTGCCATGCGGGTGGCAGCCTTCGTATTCGTGATTGTGCCCGGGCAGGCCGTATTCGCTTTCCAGGTGGGTGAAGGCCAGGCCGACGTAGCCGCGCGGCGTGATCCACGACATGCCGACGGAACCTTGGGAGGATTCGCTGTACGAGCCTTCCAGCTTGCCGCCCGGCCAGTCCGGCACGTCGTAGTCGCTGGTGCGGCGCTTCATGCCTTCCACGCGCACGGCGAATTGCCCTTGGCCCGCCGTGATGCCCACCGCGCCCGAGCGCTCCTTGGTGCCCGTGGCGCCGCGCAGTTCGGCTTCGGCCTCGATGCCCTTCTCCGGCACCGCGGTGGGAACCTTCTTGTCCACCACGTTGACCACGCCGCCGATCGCGCCGCCGCCGTACAGCAGTGTGGCCGGGCCGCGCAGCACTTCGATGCGCTCGGCCAGCAACGGCTCCACCGTCACGGCATGGTCGGGAGAAATGCCGGACGCGTCCATGACCTCGGAACCGTCGGACAGCACCTTCACGCGCGGCGCGGTCTGCCCGCGGATGACCGGACGGCTGGCGCCGGCGCCGAAGGTATCGCTATTGACGCCGGGCAGGTTCTTCAGCGTTTCGCCCAGCGTCCCGGTGCGCTGTTCGATCAGCGCATCGCCTTCCAGTACCGACGCCGGCAGCGTGGTGCTGTTCAGGTCCAGGCCCAGCGGATTGGCCGACACCGTGATGGGCGCCAGCGTCCGGGCGCTGGCGGATTCCGTTTCCGTCTGGGCCTGGACCGCCGGCGCGGCCAGTATCAATGCGCAGGCCAGGGGTTTGAGGCCGCCCTTGCGGCGCGGCCGCCGGCCGCCTCCCGCGCCGATTTCCCGCTCCCGCCCCTGCTTCTTGCCGTTCATTTTTGCCCTCTTCAAATGTTATATCATTACAAACAAGAAGCAAATGATATAACATTTCAGTTGTGGTGCGGGGAAGGGGGCGTAAAAGGCAAGGGTGTCTGACACCCGGGAGGCATCGGGACAGAACGGAGCGCGTCTCGTACGGGTGTCAGACACCTTTCCGCGTTCCGTCTCGCACGAGTGTCGGACACCTTTCGCGAGGTGAAGTGTCTGACACCCTTACGGAATGCCGGTCCGGGTTGAGACGGTCTTGCCGGGTGTCTGACACGGGGTTGTGGGTGTCTGACACCCGGGAAGCATCGGAACAAAACGGAGCGCGTCTCGTACGGGTGTCAGACACCAACAAAACAGAGCGCATCTCGTACGGGTGTCAGACACCTTTCCGCGTTCCGTCTCGTACGAGTGTCGGACACCTTTCCGCGAGGTGAAGTGAGCGTCCGGCACCCAGGCGGCCTCCCTCATCCCGCCTTGAATTCCTTGTTCCAGAATTCGAGGATGTCGGCCTTCTTCTCCGTCAGGCCCTTCAAGTCGTAGGCGTGCAGCAGCTTGACCTCGGCGTCCGAAAAGCCCACCCGCTTCAGCGGTTCGGGCAGCGACGCGTTGGTCACGGTGGGCGCGTAGCCCATTTTTTCGGCGAAAGCGATCTGGCCCTGCGGGTCGAGCATGGCGTTGAGGTATTCCCAGGCCGCGTCCTTGTTGCGGCTGTTCTTGGCCACGGCGGCCTCGAACGCCACCGGCACCGAACCTTCCTTCGGGATGACGAAACCCAGCGGCAGGCCGCTGTCGCGCCATTGCAGCGCGCGCGCCTTCCACATGCACGCGATCGCGATCTCGCCCGACTTGAAGGCGGCGGCCACCGCTTCGTTGGACGGATAGATGCGCGGCGCATTGGGCTTGAGCTTGGCCAGGAAGCGCTTGCCGCCGTCGAAGCTCTTGGTGTCTCCGCCCGCGCCCAGGCCGACGAACACGGCGTTGTACAGGTACAGGATGTCGGAAAAACCCACCTGCCCCTTCCACTTCGGATCCAGCAGGACCTCCAGCGAGTCCGGCGGCGTGGGGAATTTCTCGGTGTTGTAGACCAGCGTCATCGCGCTGAAGATGTGCGGGATGGAATACGGCGTCTTCAGGGCGCCGATCGCATGCGCCAGGTTGGGCAGCTTCTTGGCGTCCACGGGCTCCAGGGTGCCCGACCGCTCGGCGTCGTACATGTCGACCTCGCCCAGCAGCGCCACGTCCATGCTGCCGCGGCGCGAGTTCTTTTCCGCGCGCAGCTTGGTCACGCGGCCCACGGCGTTGCCCGTGTCGTACACCACGTTCACGCCCTGCTTGCCGACGATGGGATTGATGATCTGCTGCAGCAGGTTCTGGTAATCGCCGCCCCAGGTCCCTACGACGATTTCTTTCCCGGCGGCATGCGCCATGCCCGGCATCCAGCCCAGGGCGGGGGCCAGGGCCAGGCCGGATGCCGTCTTGATGAAGCCACGGCGAGTCAGGTTTTTCTCTTGCATAACGACCTCGTATCGAAGGGGAACAGACGACTTACTACGAAGCGGGCGCGCCGCCGGCATTGCCGGTGGCCGCGCCCCTGGCGAAAATTTCAGGCGAGCATCTCCACCGGCGCATCGGGCGCGCACGCGCGGATCTCGTCGGCGTCGATGTCGCGGGCGATGACGATGATGGCGTCGCGCGCATCGGGCTGCTGCGTCAGGCGCTGGGGCGCGCTGAACGTGGTGCCGACCGACTGGATCAGGATGGGTTCGGCGCATTCGCTGACGCGCACCACCGCCTTGACGCGCAGCAGGCGCTCGCCGCAGAAGCCGGCCAGGTTGTCCAGCCACTCCGAGAAATCCGTCCAACTGATACCCGCGCGGGCCCGCGCCGCCATGACGCGGATCCTCGGGTGCGCCGCGGTTCGCCCGCCCGCCGCCAGCATGTGCGCGGCCAGGCCCGCGAGGTCGGCCGCCCCTTGCGCGGGCGCGAACGCCGCCAGCACGGCGCGCCGGCGGTCCGGCTCGGCGATGACCGCGGCCAGGGGATTCAAGGCGGCGGCGCGCGCGGCACGCGCTTCCAACCCGGACGGCGGCAGCAGATCGGTCTTGGTCAGCACGATGCGGTGCGCGGCGCCGAACTGTGCCATCGCCTCGTCCATCTCCGCCAGCGCGTCGGGATCGCGCGCGCAGTCGTCGGTGCAGACCACCGTGAGGCGCAGGCCGCGGCTCGTCAGTTCCGGATCGGCCAGCGACGCGATGACGGGCCCCGGGCGCGACAGGCCGCTGCACTCCAGGACGACGCGCTTGAGCGGTCCGGCGCCTTCCGGCCTGGGCGCGTCCAGCAGCGCGCTCAGCGTATGGATCAGATCGCTGCGCAGGGAGCAGCACACGCAGCCGTTGGCCATCAGAGTCATCGGCACGTTGCCGCTGTCGTTGGCCACGATGGCGCCGTCCACGCCGACCTCTCCGGCTTCGTTCACGATCACGCCGGTATCCGCCGCGGCGGGGTCGCGCAGGTAATCCACCAGCAGCGTGGTCTTGCCGCTACCCAGGAATCCGCAAAGCAGGAAGAGGTCGACCGCCATGTCAGGCCCCCGCCTGCGCGTCGTCGCAGGGAGAGCCCGCGGGCGAGCCGCCGAAAGGCGGGCGCTCGCCGTCCGGATCGTCCGCCCAACTACCCTGGACCATGGCGCGCACGTCGGCCAGCAGTTCGGCCGTGTCGTACACCACGCCGGACTTGATGGTGGTTTCCAGGCAGCGCTGCCATTCGACTTGCGCCGTCGCGTCGTTCAGGCGCATGGCACCGGTGCCGAACAGCAGCTTGAAGTCGGTCAGCGGATTCTGGTTGTGGATCAGCAGGTCGGCGCGTTTCTGCACGTCGATGGAGCCGGTGTCGTCATCGATGCCCAGCAGCGCCGCGCTCTGCGACGTGGCCGCGCGCAGCACCTCGATGGGATGGAAGCCCGCCTCCTGCAGCAGTTCCAGTTCGCGGACGAAGCCGAAGCCGTAGATCTGGAAGATGAAGCCGGAATCGCTGCCGGCGCAAACGCGGCCGCCCAGGTTCTTGTATTCGTTGATGAATTGCATCCACAGCCGGTAGTTCTGCTTCCACTCAATCTCGTTGGTGGTGCTCCAGCGATACCAGTAGGCGCCATGCCCGCCGCGCTGCGGCTGGAAGTACTTCCAGACCGCTTTCCAGGTGTATTCGTCGTGCCAGTCGGCGCGGCGCGCGCGCATCAGGTCGCGGTTGGCGTCGTAGATGTTGAAGGTGGGCACGAAGGTGTGGCCCAGTTCCAGGAAGCTGTCCATGACCTCGCGCCACTTGGCCGATCCCGGCTGCGCGGCCTGCATGAACGTCTGCCCCGCGACCGCGAAGCGGTAGTATTCGTCGCTGTAGTTGTAGTCGGTGGGGAACGACTGCACCACGCGGTCCTCGAACAGGGCCTCGGGCAAGCCGTAGTAGTGCTCGGAACTGGTCAGGCCCCAGCGCGCCGATTTCAGCGCGTTCACCCGCGTGACGGCCATTTGCGCATGGTGGCAGCCCGATCGCAGGCCCAGTTGCGCCGCCTCGTCCAGCGCGGCCTCCATGATGGCGGGCGGCGCGCCGAAGAACTTGATGCCGTCCGCCCCGCGCGCGGCCAGTTTGCGCACCCATTCACGGCCCTGCTCCGGCGTGTGGATGGTCTTGACGCGGTCGTTGACCGCCGGAAACACCGAATGCACCACCATGCGCGGCGCGGCGATCCTGTTGGCGGCGGACAGCTCGCGCTGCTCGAGCGTCCAGCCCAGCCCGCCCATGGCGCCCATCTCGCGCACGGTGGTCACGCCGTGCGCCAGCCACAGCCGGTAGATGTAGTCGGCGGGCGGCACGATGCCGCTCATGGCGTGGTAGGGCGTGCCGATGTGCGCGTGCGCGTCCACGAAGCCCGGCGTCACGAATTTGCCGTGGCAGTCGATTTCATGGTCGCCCGGCCCCGGACGCCGCTTCGGGTCGATCGCCTTGTGCGGCGTGCCCACGTTCACCAGCCCCGTGATCCGGTCGTTCTCGATCACGATGTCCACCGGCCCCCACGGCGGCGCGCCGGTGCCGTCGATGATCGTGGCGCCGCGCAGGATCAGGCGGGGGAACGGCCCCAGTCCGCGGTCCCGGGGCGCGGGCGCCGACGGCGGATGCCAGCCCTTGGCCGCGTTGACGTCGCGGGATTCTTCGCCGACTTCGGATTGCTGCTGCGTGGGATCGCTCATGGCGCCTATGCCCCCAGTCCGTTGTGTTCGATGACGCCGCCCTTCATGATCAGCGCGATGCGCTCGCCCTGGCCCAGCAGGCAGGACAGGTCCCGGTAGGGGTTGCCGTCCACCAGCAGCACGTCCGCCAGCGCGCCGGCCTGGATGCGGCCCAACTGCCCCACCTGGTTCAGGACCTCGGCGGCGGTGGTGGTGGCGCACTGGATCACTTCCTGCGGCGTCAATACTTCGGCGCGGATGCGGAACTCGTCGCTTTGCAGCCGCTGCGAAGGCCCCAGCAGGTCGGAGCCGTAGCCGATCTTCACACCCGCCTTCTTGTAGATCTCCAGCGAATGCAGGCCGGCGGTGCGCACCGTGGCGATCTTGGCCACCGAGTCCGGCGGCAGCCCGTAATCGGCGCCCTCGTTCGCCAGCGCTTCGTACGTCACCAGCGTCGGCACCACGAATGCGCCCTTCTCGGCCATGTAGCGCGCCACTCGCTCGTCGACCAGATTGCCGTGCTCGATCGTGCGCACGCCGTTGCGGATGGCGCGTTCGATGGCGTCCGCCGTGTACGAGTGCGCCATCACATAGGTCTGCCGGCTGGCGGCCTCGTCGACGATCACGCGGATTTCCTCTTCCGAGTAGCCGTAGGACGCGATCGGGTCCGTCGGCGAGGCGACTCCGCCGGACGCCATCATCTTGATCTGGTCCGCGCCCATCTGCAGTTCCTGGCGCACCGCCTTGCGGACGTCGTCGATGCCGTCGGCCACGCGGCCGATGTCGCCGGCGCGGAAGCAGCAGCCGCAGAAGCTCATGGGCCGCAGGTGGTCGGAGCGCGGGCGCGGATCGCCGTGCCCGCCGGTCTGGCTGATCGCGCGGCCCGAGATGAACAGGCGCGGGCCCTTGACCGTGCCCTCGTTCACGGCGCACTTCAGGCCCCAGCCTGCGCCGCCCGCGTCGCGGACGGTGGTGAAGCCGCGGCGCAGCATCGCCGCCATGATGGGCACGGCGCGCATCATGACCAGCGCGTCCGGCAGCACGCCCTGCGTGCTGAGGTTCAGTTGGGTGGCCAGCACGTGCACGTGCAGGTCGATCAGGCCGGGCATGAGCGTGCGGCCCGCGGCGTCTATGGCGTGCGCGGACGCCGAGGCGATCGGCTTGTCGGAGACTTCCTTGATGACGCCGTCCTCGACCAACACGTGCCGGCCTTCCAGCAGGTCCGCCTGCAAGGGATCGAGCAGGTTCGCGTTCTTGAACAATACAGAAGCCATGAGGGATTCCTTTTTGTGGAGTCGGGTTCAGGACGCCATGGTCTTGATATAGCGGCGATGGATCAGCCAGTTGGAAATCAGGGCGATGACGAGCGTGCCGCAGACCAGGATGACGGCCAGCGCGGCGCCGAAGGGCCAGTTGGAGGCGCGGGTGATCTGGTCGTACAGCGCGGGGGCCATCATGGTCAGGCCGGAGCCTCCCAGCAGCACCGGCGTGGCGTAGGCGTTCATGCACAGGATGAACACCAGCATCGTCCCCGCCGCCACGCCGGGCGCGGCGATGGGCAGCACGATGCGGCGCAGCGTGGTGAAGAAGCTGGCGCCGACGTTGCGCGCGGCCTCTTCCACGGACAGGTCCATGCCTTCGAGCACGCTTTGCAGCGTCAGGATCAGGTAGGGCATCACTACCGCGGTCGTGCCGATGACCACCGCCGTGGGCGTGTACATCAGGGTCAGCGGCCGGTCGATCAGGCCCAGCCCCTGCAGGATGGCGTTCACCACCCCGGCGTTGCCCAGCGCCACCATCCAGCCGGCGGCGCGCACCACGTTGCCCACCATCAGCGGGAACACCAGCAGGATCACGAACAGGCTCTTGTAGCGGCTCTGCGTGCGCGCCAGGAAATACGCCACGGGAAAGCCCAGCACCAGCGCCAGCACCGTGCACAGCCCGGCGATCCCCAGGGTCGTGAGGAAGATGTCGCGGTAGTAGGGATCGCCGAAGAACTTGGCGTAGTTCTCGAACGTGAAGGCGGTCTGCATCAGTTCCGCCGGGTCGAAGCGGTTGAAGCTGTAGCGCGCCAGTTGCAGGATGGGAACCAGGATGATCGCCAGCACCACCAGCGATGCCGGAAACGCCAGCCCCGGCCCCAGCCAGCCCCTGCGGGGCCCGTCTTGCGTCGCGGTCGACATGGGGGGCTCCTATTGTGTGAACGACACGCAGTCGTCGGGCTCGAAGCACGCGTAGACGCGCGCGCCGGGGGCCGGCTGCGCCTGGCGCGCGCCGCCGTTGGCGACCTGGCTGACCATGCGGTCGCCGCCTTCCAGTTGCACCCGCACCTCCAGGATCGATCCCAGGTAGAGCGAGGACTCGACCACGCCCGCCAGCGCGTTCCCGCCCGAAGGCTGCTCCCGCAGGCTCACCCGCTCGGGCCGCACGCCCAGGTGCGTGGCCCCGGAGCCGCCCTGCGCCGCGATGCGCTGGCCGGCCTCGGTCTGGAAGACGTTGTCCGCGCCGCGGCCCTTGAAGACGTTCATCTTGCCCAGGAAGTCGGCCACGAACAGGTTGGCCGGCCGCTCGTACAGCGTGTCGGGCGTGCCGACCTGCTGCACGATGCCATCGTGCATGATGGCCATGCGGTCGGCGATCGCCAGCGCCTCTTCCTGGTCGTGCGTGACGAAGACCGTGGTGAGGCCCAGGCGCCGCTGCAAGGCGTGGATTTCTTCGCGCACTTCCACCCGCAGCTTGGCGTCCAGGTTGGACAGCGGTTCATCAAGCAGGAAAACCTTGGGTTCGATGGCCAGCGCGCGCGCGATCGCGACGCGCTGCTGCTGCCCGCCGGACAATTGGCGCGGGTAGCGGTCGCGCAGTTCGCTCATGCGCACCATGTCCAGCACGCGCCGGATCTTGCCGTCTCGGTCGGCCTTGGGGATCTTGTGCATTTCCAGGCCGAAAGCCACGTTCTCCGCCACCGTCATGTGCGGGAACAGCGCGTAGCGCTGGAACACCATGCCCGTATCGCGCTTGTGCACGGGCAGGCGGGTCACGTCGGTTTCGCCGATGCGGATGCGCCCCGCCGTGGGCGCGATGAAGCCAGCGATCATGCGCAGGGTGGTCGTCTTGCCGCAGCCGCTGGGGCCCAGGAACGCGACCAGCTCCCCTTCCGCGATCTCCAGCGAGAAATCGGACACCGCCACCGC
Source organism: Achromobacter veterisilvae (assembly GCF_037619525.1). Classification (NCBI taxonomy): domain Bacteria; kingdom Pseudomonadati; phylum Pseudomonadota; class Betaproteobacteria; order Burkholderiales; family Alcaligenaceae; genus Achromobacter; species Achromobacter veterisilvae. The sequence goes on from NZ_CP148753.1 coordinate 495,378, forward strand.
CGCGCCGAACTGCTTGCGGATGTTTTCGATCGAGACCTTCGCCATCTTCTACACCACCTGACTGAGTTTCACGTAGCGGTCGGTCACAAGCATGATGATGCCCAACAGCAGAATTTGCACCGAGGCCACCGAGGCGATGGTCGGATCTAGATTGAATTCCAGGTACTGCATGATCGCGATGGGCAGCGTGGTGCGCCCGGGCCCGACCAGCGACAGCGACAATTCGAGGTTCTCGAAGGACACGACGAAGCTGAACAGCGCGGCGGCCACGATGGACGGACGCAGCATGGGCAGCGTCACCCGCATGAACGCCACCGGCGCGCTCGCGCCCAGGTTGCGCGCCGCTTCCTCGATGGATCCGTCCAGGCCCGCCATGCCGGCGGTGACCAGCCTGACCGTCCAGGGAATGGTCAGGCACACGTGGGCGATCACCAGCCCGCCGAAGGTGCCGACGATGTCCTGGTCGAAGACCTCTTCGGCGCGCAGATAGAACAGGTAGATGCCCACGCCCGCCACGATGCCGGGGATCAGCAGCGGCGACAGCAGCAGGGTATTGATGCCCTTGCTGCCGCCGAAGCGGTAGCGGGCGATGCCCACGGCGGCCAGCACGCCCATGGCCACGCCGATGAAAGCGGCCACCAGCGACACTTGCAGGCTGAACAGGAAGCCGTTGGCGAAGGCGGGGTTCTCCCAGGCCTTCACGTACCAGGACAGCGTGTAGCCGGACGGAGGGAAGTAGAGGATGGCGTCCTTGAAGAAGCTCAGCCAGACCACCAGCACGATGGGGCAGAGCATGAACGCGTACATGAGGACGACGAAGACGCGGTGCAGCCACGTCGCCCATGGGATCACCCGCAGGGGCTGGTCCCGGACGGCCGCGACGGCCGAGTTCAAAGGAGGCGCGTTATGCAAATCCCTGGTTCCTTGTCAGCTATGCCGGCTAGGTTTGAAACTCCTCCGGTAAGGACTCTTCGGCCTCTACGGTTAACCAGAGCATACGGACGGGTTGCTGCGCGGCTCAACTAGGGATAACCCACCACTAGGAAAATCCCGGACACGTCTTGGAATGCACACATCAGAAGGTGCAACCCGCCGCAATGCCAAGGCGGCGGCAGGTGCAACCCGGCCTTGCCGGCCGCGCTACGCCTCCAGTCCGCACAGCGCCTGCAACACGGCAACCCGGCTCTGGCCCAGCACCATGCCGTGCCAGTCGTCCTGGCCGCAGTAGAACGCGTCCAGCGTGGCTTGCAGGATCTGGCGCCGCAATGCCTCGCCGGCCTCGGGATAGGCGCGCAGCCAATTGCGGCCGCGCAGCGCGTGGACCACGTCTTCCCACGGCAAGGTGCCGAACTCCAGCGCCATGAGAGTGGGTTCGGAATCGGGGCAGGCCTGGTAGATCAGGCCGGCCAGATGCCCGGTGATGTCCACCGACGCGGAACTTCCCTGGTACGGCACGGCGATGTCGCTGCCCCACCAGCGGCGCGCCCGCGCGACCTCGGCCTCGTCGCGGCGGCCGGCGTAGATCTTTTCGCCGTGGCCGCGCGGGCCCAGGCCGGTGTGCACGTCGATCCAGCCGATGCGCGCATGGCGGCTGGCGTGCGTGCGCAGAATGGCGCGCAGGTTCGCGAGCGACGCCGCCGGGCCGCCGCCGCCATAGAACAGGCCGTCGGCGTGCGTGTACTGCCCCTGCGAGACGGCCCGGGTCACCGCGGGCAAGCCGTGCTGCTCGATATGGCGGGCGAGGTCCCGCCGGTTCTGCTCCGTCGGCGGCCATTCCTTGGGCAGCAGCAGGCCGTGGACCAGCCCATAGCCGGGATTGGACGGCAGCGGGCCGCCGTCGAACGGCTGCGCGTTGCGGTTCAGGTCCACGTTGCCTTCGTCCGTGCGCGCGATCCACGAGAATCCGTAGGGGTTCACAGCGTGCACCAGCAGCAGGGCCACGCCCGCGCGGCGCGCCCGCTCCAGCATCGGCGCGTCGTCCAGCAGCGCCAACTGGCAGCCCGAACCGCAGAAACCCTCGACGCCGTGCGTCGCCGAAGTCATGATCAGCAGCCGCTCGGCGTTGGCATCCCCGATCAGGGCCACGTCGGTCGCCAGCGGCTCGCCTTCGCTGCCCAGGGGCTCGATGGCGTAGGACTGGACGTGCGCGGCCAGGGGAGCCGCCGCCGCCAGGAAGCGGTCGCGGGCCTGGGCGTAGCTGGAGGAAAAATAGCGGTTCGCGGATTGCATCTCATGCCTCTCGGGTATCGATTTCGTGGCCGGTGCGGTCCCGGATCCAGAACAGCACCACGGTGGAAAGCGTCACGGTCACCATCAAGTACCAGGCCGGCGCCATCGGATTGCCGGTGACGTGCAGCAGCCAGGTCACGAAGAATTGCGCAAAGCCGCCGAAAACGGAAATGCCCAGCCCGTACACGACCGACATGCCTGTGGTGCGCACCGCCTTCGGGAACAGCTCCGGCAGCATGGTGATCACGGGCGCGGTCTGCAAGGCCAGCAGCACCGCCAGCAAGGCGATCACCGTCATCAGCCGCCCGGTGCTGGGCGCGGACACCAGCCACTGGAAACACGGCAGCAATGCGCACACGGTGGCCGCGCGCGACCAGAAGATCACCTTCTTGCGCCCCACCCGGTCGGCCAGCATGCCGACGAACGGCGCGATCAGGAAACCGATAGCGCCCAGCACGACGCTGGCGGACAGGGTGGACGTTGCGGGCAGGCCCAGTTCCTTGTTGGCGTAGGCCGGCATGTAGAAGCCGATGATCTGCGCGCACACCATGCCGCCGATCACCAGCAGGATGCCCTTGACCACGAGGGCCTTGTGTTCGGCGAACACGCGGCGCAGGGGCTGATGGCCGGCGGACGCCGCCGGCTGCGCCGCGCTGGCGCGCGACGGCTGTTCGAGCGTTTCCTCCAGATTGCGCCGGATGTAGGCGCCCACCGGCACCGTCAGGATGCCGATCACGAATGGCACGCGCCAGCCCCAGGCCTGCATCTGCTCCCTGGTCAGCGCGGCCGTCAGCAGGGCCACCGTGAGCGCGCCCAGCATCACGCCCAGCGACTGGCTGCCGAACTGCCAACTGGAATAAAAGCCGCGCTTCTCCGGCGGCGCGTGCTCCACCAGCAGCGTGGTCGACGCGCCCACTTCCCCGCCCGCCGCGAAGCCCTGGACCAGGCGCGCCAGCACCATCAGCACCGGCCCCGCCGCGCCCATCTGCGCGTGGGTCGGCGCGGCCGCGATCAGCGCACAGCCCAGCCCCATCAGCCACAGGGTCAGCGTCATGGCCGCGCGCCGCCCGTGGCGGTCGGCATAGGATCCGATCAGCATGCCGCCCACCGGGCGCATCAGGAAGCCGACGCCGAAGGTGGCGGTGGTCAGCAGCAACTGCCCGTAGCCCGAGGCGGCCGGAAAGAACAGCGGCCCGATGACCAGCATCAGGAACGTGAAGACGGTGAAGTCGAAGAACTCCAGCGCGTTGCCGATCGTGGTGCCGGCGATGACGCGCCGGCGCATCGCCGGCGTGTGGAGATCCTGCCGGCCCGGCGCGGCGGCGATAGCGATAGACATTTTTTCCCCTTGATGTCCGTTCCGGTGGCGGCCGGCCCGTGAACCCGGACGCTGCGCCTGCCCCGTGAGCATGAATATACGGACGGCAAACGATAAGGAAAAGACAGTATTTTTGTTCCAGCGAATACTTTTTCTTATATGCTGGCGCTGGTCGATTCCCGGATCCGGACTCCGCCCCATGAACCTGCGCCAACTACGCGCCTTCGTACTGATCGCCGAGCACGGCAGCATCCGCGCCGCGGCGCGCGCGCTGTTCGTCACCCAACCCGCGGCCACGCGCAGCCTGCGCGAACTGGAGCAGAGCGTGGGCGCCGAACTGGTGCGGCGCAGCGCCCGGGGAGTGGAGCTGACCGTCTATGGCGAAGCCCTGTACAAGCGCGCCGTCCTGATCCTGCAGGAAGCGCGCAGGGCGCAGGAAGAAATCGGACAGATGCGCGACGGCGAAGGCGGCACGCTGAACCTGGCGTTCAGCTCGGCCGCGCTGACGGTGCTGCCCGCCGCGCTGGCCGCCTTCCGCGCGCGCATGCCGCGCGTGGCCGTCGCCTTCAACGAGGTGGCGCCGCCCTACAGCCATGAACAACTGGAATCGGGCCGCTACGATTTCCTGGTGCAGACGGAATACGACGGCGACATCGACGACGGTTTCGCCCGCGCCACGCTGTTCACCCTGCCGCTGGCGGTCGGCGCGCGCGCCGGCCATCCGCTGCGCCACGCCCGCAGCCTGGCCGAACTGCACGATGCCCTATGGCTGCTGCCCGGCAACCTCCAGGCGCCCGCCAACCTGCTGCGGCTGGCCTTCGCGGCCCACAAGCTGCCGGCGCCCCGCGACGTGATCCCGTGCCAGTCGATCGCGGTGGCGCTCGCCATCATCGCCGAAAGCGATGCCCTGGGCATCTTCGTGCGCAACCTGTTCGACCACAGCCTGCTGCCGCGCGGCCTGCGCATGCTGTCATTGGCGCACGAACTGCCGGCTGCTCGCGTTTCCATCCTGACCCGCGCCGACTCGCCGCCCACTCCGGCGGCGCAATGCTTCATCGATTGCCTGCTGGACGCGCGCGCGGGCACGGCGGACGCGGGCGCGCCAGGGCCGCGCCCGAAACGCGCCTAGCGCGCGCGCCCGGCGATCTCGCCCACCACCCGGACCCGCGCCCTTACGGCGTTTCCAGGCAGATAGGCCAGCGGAATGTCTTCCTGCTCGATCACGGTGATCGTTTCCGCGTCCGCGCCCGCCGCCACGGCGCGCTCCACCGCGATGCCGCGCGCGCGTTCCAGCAGTTCCTCGCGGCCCAGGTTGGTGAAGATCTGGTCGACCTCGCCCGAGACCTGCGCGATGGCCGCGCCCACGGCGTTCGCCACGGCATGGTTCTCGACCCGCACCACGTCGGAGAAGCCCGCGACCCGGTCGGGAATCAGGACCGAACCGCCGCCCACGGCGATCAGCGGCACCTCCCGCGCATCGCTCTTCATACGGTCGCAGGCCTCCGCGATGGCGTCATGGATGCGGGCAAGCGCGCCGCGCACCATGGCCGGATCCAGATGCGCCACCCGGGCGCGGTCGCCGATGTCGGCCAGTCCCGCCGCGACGGCGATATCGGTGCAGGTGAGCTGCTGGCCGCCGAATACCAGGGCCTCTTCGAGCAGGCGGTGGCCGACGCTGACCGGGCCGACCTGCAAGGTCTGCGGATCCACCAGCGTCCCGCCGCCCACCCCGATGGAAAGCAGGTCGGGCATGCGGAACGCGGTGCGCACGCCGCCCACTTCCACCATATTGTTGGCCTGGCGCGGAAAGCCGTTCTGCACGTAGCCCACGTCCGCCGTGGTGCCGCCGACGTCGCAGACCACCGCATCGTTGATCGAAGCCAGGAACACCGCCCCGCGCATCGAATTCGTGGGGCCGGACGCGAAGGAATGCACCGGGAAGTCGCGCGCATTCTCGGCCAGGGTGACCGTGCCGTCGTTCTGGGTCAGGAACAGCGGCGCGCGGATGCCGCTGTCGGCCAGCGCCTGCACGAACGCGTCGGTCGTCTTGTGGGCCAGGTCGATCAGCGTGGCGTTCAGCAACGCCACGTTCTCCCGGCCCAGCAGGCCGATGCGGCCCAGTTGGTGCGAATAGGTGATGCGGCAGTCGGGATGCTCCTGCAGCAGGATCTCGCCCGCGCGCAGTTCGGCCGCGCCGATCAGGGGCGAGAAGACGCCGCTGATCGCCACCGTGGAAACGCCCGACGCGCGGATGGCGCGCGCCGCGTCGCGCACCGCGGTTTCATCCAGCGGCATCAGCTCGCGGCCGTCGAATTCATGGCCGCCCTGCACCAGGTACGTGCCACCGTTGACCTTTCGCGCCAGGTCCTCGGGCCAATCGCAGAACGGCAGCAGCGACGCCGCCGCCGGCAGGCACACGCGCAGCGCGGCGGCCGGTTCCAGGTCGCGGCGCTGCACGACGGCGTTGGTGAAATGCGTGGTGCCGATCATCACGGCGTCCGGCGTGGCCGCCGGCGGGCAGGCCTGGATCAGCGCGGCGAGCGCGCGCCGCACCCCCGTGGTCACGTCAGAGGTGGTGGGCGACTTGACCGCGCCCAGCACGCGGTTGTCCTGCACAAAAACGGCGTCCGTGTTGGTGCCGCCTACGTCGATGCCTATGTGTTTCATGTCAGGGGCTCTATGCGAAGACCGAGCGATAGTCGAAATCGAAGCCAAAGGCGCGCGGGCCGACGAGTTCCAGTCCGCGCGGCGTGGTGAAGACGGACGGCGCGGGCAGCGCCAGCACGCTCACGCGCTGGCCGAACCGCAGCACGTCGGTCCCGATGCCGTCGCCGCTGACCGAATCCAGCACGCAGATCAGGTCGGGCGTCATCACTTCGGGCACGCCGTCGCGCTCGCCCACCGAGAATTCATTCTGGAAATGCAGCGTGTACCGCGAACCGCGGTCCTCGCCCAGGCCTTCGAGCACGGCGCGGCCGCGCAGGAATCCCGCCGTGGTGCGGCGCTCGACGTCGACGACCTTGCCGGTGAACATGCGCTTGCCCGCCGTTTCCTGCAGCACGGCGCCGATCACGTCGTCGTGCTGGCGGCGCGCGCGCAGCACCACTTCGCCCAGGCGGATCGCCTTGCTGACGGTATAGAGAATGCCGTGGTCCTTGACTTCGCTGCCTCGCCGCGGCGTCTTGCAGGTGGCGGCCGTGGACCCCATTTCGACCACGACCTTGCGGCTCAGGCGCTCGACCCAGGTGGCCGAGGCGGCGCGCGTCACGATGACCTCGTTGTCGCGGATGTCGGCGACGGCCAGCGGGTACATGGGCAGGTCGTTGGCGGCGAAGCTCGTCATCTGGGCCTCCGGATAGGCCCGGCCCATGCTGTCCGCATCCACCACGGGCAGGCCCGTCAACGCCGCCACCATGAAGGGCTGCAGGCCGTTGCCGCCGCCGATCTCCAGGGCCATCACGGCGCGGAAGCGCGCACCGCAGTATTCCTCCATCATGCGCACCGGCTTGACCGCGAAATGCGGGTCGGCCAGGCGTTCCTGCCCGACCAGCGGCGCGCCCATGCCCGAAACCACCGCGACGCGGTCGTCGTCGTCCAGGTACATGGGATCCAGCAGAGAGACGCTGTAGCCCTTCTTGTAGAGCTGGCGCATGTTCAACAGTTTCTGGTACGGATCGCCGCCGCCGCCGGTGCCCAGGATCCAGGCGCCCACGGCCAGGGCTTCCATCTCTTCGGCGGATACGACGCGCGTTCCGGTGTTCGTGCTTGCGGCTACAGATAGCATGGTTCGATGAAGTCAGAAGTGAGCCGGGATGGGAGACAAACCTTACTTCGCCGCGATCTGGCGGGGCAAATTGAATATGCGCATGTCTCGCATAGACCCAAATCATGCGCCTGCATGTGTTGAACCTATGTGCCGCATTCTTCGTATTTATTTGCCGTGGCCTGGTGCATCTGCAAATATCAGGCCACGTCCTCCGGCACCGACCGGCAAGCGATATACAAGGGGAAACACCAATGCGGCAACGCCTGAGCAACTTCCTTCTGGCAACGGCCATCGCCTGCGCCCCAGCGGCCTCGCATGCGTTCGAGACCTCGAACGGCAAGCGCATCCTCGTGATCGGCGGACAGCAGGCGGTGTCCGTCATGGATCCGGCGCAGAAGTACGACTTGTCCATACGCACCATCCAGCAGGCGACCTATGACGCGCTGCTGAAATACGAGGGCGATCCGCCCGAACTCAAGCCCTGGCTCGCCACGTCGTGGTCGGCGAATCCGGACGCCACCGAATGGACCTTCAAGCTGGATCCGCGCGCCCGCTTCCAGAACGGCGATCCGGTGGACGCCGCCGCCGTGAAGGCCTCGTTCGAGCGCACGCTCAAGCTGAACAAGGGCCCCGCCTGGATGTACGCCGACTTCCTGAAGGCCGAGAACATCCTGGTCGACGATCCGCAGACCATCCGTTTCAAGCTGACGCGCCCCTACGCCGCGTTCCTCGGGCTGATGCCGTGGTGGTACATCGTCAACGTGAAGGAAGCGATGGCGCACGAGCAGAACGGCGACTACGGCCAGCAATGGCTGACCGAGCACACCGCCGGGTCGGGCCCGTTCCGCGTCAAGCGCGTGGAACCCAATTCCCTGTACGAACTGGAAACCTGGAACGACTACTGGAAGGGCTGGCCCCAGCCCGAAAAGGCGCGGCTGGGCGGCATCATCTACCGCGTCATCACCGAGAACTCCAGCCGCCGCGCGGCGCTGGCCCGCGGCGAGATCGACATCGCCGGCAGCCTGTCGCCCGAAGACATCGACCAGCTCGCGGCCGTCAAGGGCGTGAAGATCGGCCGCAAGCCCGGCATGGGCGGATTCGGCCTGAAGTTCAATACCCAGGGCAAGTACATGTCGGACCTGAACCTGCGCCGCGCGCTGGCCTATGCGTTCGACTATGAATCGCTGCTGAAGATCTACAACGGCAAGGCGCGCCTGATGGACAGCCCGTTCTCGCCGTCGGTGCAAGGCCACATCGCGGTGCCGGACATGCCGCGCCGCGACATGGACCGCGCGCGCGGCTACCTGGCCAAGTCGAAGTGGCCGCAGGGCGGCATCGAACTGGAATACGTGTACGTGCAGGGGCTGGAAGAAGAACGCCAGATGGGCCTGCTGCTGATCGACAACCTGAAGCCGCTGAACATCACGGTCCGCATGGTGCCGCTGACCTGGCCGAACATGGTGGCGCGCGGCGCCAAGGTGGAGACCTCGCCCGACATTTTCGCGTCGTTCACCTCGGTGATGTCGATCGACCCCGACTCCGTGGCCTACATGTACCACAAGGGATCCTGGGGGCAGTACTACGCCACGCACTTTCTCGACGACCCCGAGCTCTTCTCGCTGATCGAACGCGCGCGCACTCTGTCCGCCTGGTCCGATCGCCAGCCGCTGTATGAAGACATCCAGCGCCGCATCGTGGCCGACCAGCCCGAGATATTCGGCATGATCCGCGACCGCACCACGGCCTCGCGCGACTATGTCCAGGGCCTGCTGGACTCGCCCATCCGCATGGCCAGCGAGTTCGACCTGTACCCGCTGTACATCGGCCGCTAGCCCCCATGCTGCGCTTCATCCTGAAACGCTCGGCCTTCATGCTGGCGATGCTGGCCGGCCTGCTGGCCATCACGTTCACGATCTCGCACGTCGCGCCGGGCGACCCCGCCCGCCTGGCGGCCGGCCCCAACGCCACCGAGGCGATGGTGGAGACCATCCGCGCCGAGTACGGCATGGACCGGCCCGTCCTGGCGCAGTTCTTCACGTACCTGGGCGGCGTGGTCCACGGGGACCTGGGGCGCTCCATCACCACCACGCGCCCGGTGTTCCAGGACCTGCTGCGCTACTTCCCGGCCACGCTGGAACTGGTGTGCTTCTCCATCCTGCTGTCCATCGTGGGCGGCGTGGCCCTGGGCACGGTGGCCGCCGCCACGCAGAACCGCTGGCCGGACCACCTCATCCGCCTGCTGTCCACCTCCGGCGTGGCCTTCCCGATGTTTTCGCTGGGACTGCTGTTGAAGTATCTGTTCGCGCAGCACCTGGAATGGCTTCCGCTGGGAGGAAGGCTGGACATGCTGGCCATTCCGCCGGACACGATCACGGGCTTCTACACGATAGACAGCCTGCTGCACGGCGACTACGAGACCTTCGCCTCGGCCCTGGGCTACATGATCCTGCCCGCCTTGGCGCTGGCGTTCCCGGCGCTGGCGTCCATCATCCGCGTGAACCGCGCCGAGATGCTGGAAGTGCTGCGCCAGGACTACATCGTGGCCGCTCGCGCGCATGGCGTCGCGCCGTGGCGCGTGATCGCCAAGTACGCCTTGCGCAACGCCATGCTGCCCACCCTGGCCATGATCGGCCTGCGCTTCGGTTGGATGCTGGGCGGCACGGTGCTGATCGAGTCGGTGTTCGACTGGCCGGGCATCGGGCTGTATGCGGTGCAGGCCACGATGAATTCCGACTTCCAGCCCATCATGGGCGTCACGCTGGTCCTGGGCGCAAGCTTCATGCTGATCAACTTCGTCATCGACATCGTCTACGGCGCGCTGGATCCTCGCGTCCGCCACCAGGGCTGAGCCTCATGTCCACCACCGCCCTTTCGTCTTCCCCGCCGCCCGCCCGCCACGGGCTCGCGCGGCAACTGCGGCTGTATGCCGCCACTTTCGCGCGGAACAAGTCCGCGATGCTGGGCCTGGCCATCGTCGCCGCCTTCCTGCTGGTGGCGCTGTTCGCGCCCTGGCTGGCGCCCTATCCGGAGGATGCCGCCGGCTCCGTCAAGCTGGCGCAGAAACTGCTGCCGCCCAGCTCCGCCCATTGGTTCGGCACCGACGAGATGGGCAACGACATCCTGTCGCGCGTGATCCTGGGCGCGCGCACCTCCTTGCAGATCGGCCTGACCATCACCTGCATCGCCGCGCTGATCGGCGTGCCCCTGGGCGTCATCGCGGGCTATTTCGGCGGCCGGGTGCAGGAACTGATCATGCGCGTGACCGACATCTTCCTGTCGGTGCCGGGGCTGGTGCTGGCGATCGCCATCGTGGGCGCGCTGGGGCCGGGCATCCTGAACGCCATGATCGCGCTGTCGCTGGTGTGGTGGCCGGGCTATGTGCGCCTGGTGCAGGCCAAGACGCTGTCGCTCAAGGGCGAGGTCTACATCGACGCCGCCCGCATGATGGGCGCGGGGCCGCTGCGCATCGTGTTCGTGCACATTCTGCCCAACTGCGTGTCGCCCATCGTGATCAAGGCGTCCATGGACATGGGCATGGCCATCCTCAGCGCGGCCAGCCTGGGCTTCCTGGGCCTGGGCGCCCAGCCGCCCTCGCCCGAATGGGGCGCCATGATTTCCGTGGGCCGCAACTACCTGCCGCAGTGGTGGTGGTATTCGGCCTTTCCCGGGCTGGCCATCTATCTGACGGTGCTGGGATTCAACCTGATCGGCGACGGGCTGCGCGACGTGCTCGATCCCAAGCAAAGGAGCTGATGCAATGACGGCTCCCCTGCTCGAATTCGACGATTTCCGCCTGCACTTCGATACGTTCGACGGCTGCTACCAGGCGCTGGACGGCGTCACGCTCAGCATCGCCGCGGGCGAAAGCCTGGGCATCGTGGGCGAGACCGGCTGCGGCAAATCGGTCACCGCCAAAAGTGTGCTGGGCCTGGTTCCCAGTCCGCCCGCGCGCGTGGCGGGCGGCGACCTGCGCTATCGCGGCCGCAGCCTGCTGGGCCTGGACGAGGCCGCCATGCGCCGGATCCGCGGCGTGGAGATCGCGATGATCTTCCAGGATCCGATGACCTACCTGAACCCGCTGTTCACGATCGGGGACCAGATGTCGGCGGTGATCGCCGCGCACGACGCGGGCAAGCCGCGCGCGCAGCGCCGCTCCGCCAGCCAGCGCCGGCGCCTCGCCGCCGACATGCTGGCGCGCGTGCACCTGCCCAATCCCGATATCCAGCTAACCCGCTATCCGCACCAGTTGTCCGGCGGACAGCGCCAGCGTGTGCTGATCGCCATGGCGCTGTCGGGTTCGCCATCCCTGCTGATCGCCGACGAACCCACCACCGCGCTGGACGTCACCATCCAGGCCCAGATCCTGGACCTGCTGGACGAGCTGCGACGCGACCTGGGGCTGGCCATCCTGTTGATCTCGCACGATCTCGGCGTCATCTCGCGGGTGTGCGACCGCGTCGCCGTGATGTACGCCGGCACCGTGGTGGAAACCGCTCCCGTCGAAAGCCTGTTCGACGACCCCCGGCATCCGTATACGCGCGGGCTGCTGGCATCCGTGCCGCATCCCCGCAAGCCGGCGCAGATGCTGGCCGGCATTCCCGGCACCGTGCCCAACCTGTTGCACCCGCCCGCCGGCTGCCGCTTCCAGGCGCGCTGTCCCTCGGCCGTGCCCGCCTGTAGCCAGCAGCGGCCGGCCACGGTGTCCCTTGCCCCCCGCCATGACGCCGCCTGCCTGCTGCTGGCCCAGCGCCATGTCCACGAGCCCGACCCCCATGCTGCTTGAACTGCGCTCCGTTTCCCGAGAATTCCGCATGAACGACGGCCGCATCCTGCATGCGGTCAGCGACGTGAGCCTGGGCATCGAACCCGGCCAGGCGCTGGGGCTGGTGGGCGAGTCCGGCTGCGGCAAGTCCACCCTGGGCCGCCTGTGCGCGCGGGCGCTGGACCCCACGCGCGGCAGCGTCCATTTCGACGGCCGCGACGTCACCCGGCTCAGCCCCCGGGACCTGCGCGCGCTGCGCCGTTCGGTGCAGTTCATCTTCCAGGATCCGCATTCCGCGCTCAACCCGCGCATGACCATTCTGCGCAGCGTGTCCGAACCGCTGATCCTGCATACCGACCTGCGCGGCGCCCGCCTGCGCGCGCAGGCGGCGGAACTCATGGAAATGGTCGGCCTGCCCGCGCAATTCCTGAGCCGCTATCCGCACGAACTGTCCGGCGGACAGAAGCAGCGCGTCTGCATTGCGCGCGCCATCGCGCTCAAGCCCAGGCTGCTGGTGCTGGACGAGCCCACGTCCGCGCTCGACGTATCCGTGCAGGCGCAGATCCTGACCTTCCTGAAGGAACTGCAATCGCGCTTCAACCTGTCCTACCTCTTCATTTCGCACAACCTGGCCGTGATACGGGCCCTGTGCCCGCGCGTGGCCGTCATGTACCTGGGCCGCATCGTCGAACAGGGCCCCACCGAAGAGGTGTTCGTCGCGCCCCGCCATCCCTACGCGGAAGCGCTGATCGACGCCATCCCGGTTCCCGAAGGGCGCCAGCCGGCGCGGCGGATCACGCTGCAGGGCGATATCCCTTCGCCCATCGACCTGCCCCGGGGCTGCGCGTTCGCGTCGCGCTGCGGCCGGGCCATCGCGGGCCGCTGCGACGCCGCGCAGCCGGGCCTCTATTCCACGGGCGCGGCGCACGACGCGCGCTGCCATTTGTACGCGCCGGCCTGAAGAACGCTGCGCGGGCAGGGCGCAAGATGGTAAAAATGCACGCTGATACGAGTCGCCCGGCATGACTGCTCTCCTGGACAAATTCGCCAACCAGCTCGACTGGAACCTGTTGCGCACCTTCATGGTGATCGTGCAGGAGCGCAGCATCACGCTGGCGGCGCACCGCCTGTCGGTGACCCAGCCTTCCGTCAGCGCCGCCCTGCGCCGCCTGGAGGAACGCCTGGAGCGGCGGCTGATCGAGCGCGGCGGCGCCGCCGCCTTCCAGCCCACCGCCGCGGGCGAAGTGCTGTACCGCCATTGCGCCGACATCTACGGCATCGTCACCGCGCTGCCGAAGGCGCTGGATGCCGCGCACGGCGTCGTCCAGGGCATCGTCACGCTGCACATCAGCGGCCACATCCACTGGCCGGAACTGCCCGCGCTGATCGCCGGCTACCGCCAGGACTATCCGCTGGTCCGGTTCCGCGTCAAGCGCGGCACCTGCGGCGACATCCTCAGCCAGTTGGCCCAGAAGAACGCCACGCTGGGCGTGGTGTCGGCCAGGGATGCGCGGCCGGTGCTCGTGCAGCGCAAGCTGTTCGACCAGGAAATGGGCCATTACGCCGGCGCCGCCCTGCCCCCGGCCAATCCCGCCGCCGCGCCGGTGATCGGCTTCGAGGACGAACAGGCGGGGTCGCCGCTGGCCGCGCTGTCCGTGCACCGCATCCGCGCCGGCCTGGAAGGCCCCACGGTGGCCGAGGCGCCGGACTGCGAATCGCTCGCCGCGCTGGTGCGCGCCGGCGCGGGCATCGGCGCGCTGCCCCGGCGCTATGCCGCGCAGGACGCCGGCATGACGGAATTGCCGCTGCCTCCGATCGTCCTGCCGGTATACCTGGCCCGCCATGAACAGGCCGGCCTGGGCCCGGCCGACCAGCGCTTTCTGCAATATCTGGAAAACCACGGCGGCCTGCCCCGGCAGCCCTGAAGCGCGGCGCATTCGCCCAGCCGCGGCGCGGGCCTACCGGTTATCATCGACGCTGGCTCCGCCCACGGCTGCATCCGGCCCTTCCCATCCATGGCGTTTCCCCGACTCCCCGCCCCGCCCACGCGGACCGATACGGTCGCCAAGCGCCTGCGCGCCGAAATCGACGAAGGCCGCGTGCCGCCCGGCGCCAAGCTGCCGACCGAAAGCGCGCTGGCGGAACAGTTCGGCGTCAGCCGCACCGTCATCCGCGAAGCCGTCTCCCGGCTGCGCCAGGACGGCGTGGTCGAGGCCCGGCAGGGCAGCGGCGTCTATGTCACCGCGCCCGACGGCAACCGCGCCCTGCGCATCGACGCGGCCGAGCTGTCGTCGCTGGACGCCGTGCTGCACATCGTGGACCTGCGCCGCGCGCTGGAAACCGAGATCGCCGCGCAGGCGGCCGCGGTGCGCAAGAAGCAGGACATGGCCGATATCGACGCGGCGCTGGCCGCCATTTCACAGGCGGTCGAGAACGGCGGCGACGGCGTGAAGGAAGACGTCGCCTTCCACCGCAGCATCGCGCGCGCCACCGGCAACCCCTATTTCATGACGACGCTGACCTTCGTCAGCCAGTTCCTGGAAGCCGCCACGCGCGTGACGCGCGGCAACGAGGCGCGCCACGCGAACCTGATGCGCGACGTGCTGCAAGAGCACATCGCCATCGTCGAGGCCATCCGCAAGAAGGACGTGGACGGTGCTCGCGTAGCGGCCCGCATCCACATGGTGAACGCGGCCAAGCGCTTGAAGCAGGCGCATCGCTAGGCGGCGCCGAACGCCTTGATGAAGAAATCCCGTGTTCCGAAGTTTCCCGACTTCAGTGCGATGCTGATGTCGCCGCGCGCCGCCGGCGCGTAGCCCGCGCACCAGGGCACGCCCGGGTCGATCTGCTCGCCGATGGCGATCTGCTCCACTCCCAGCGCCTGCACGACGGCGCCCGAGGTCTCGCCGCCCGCCACGATCAACTGACGCACGCCGCGTTCGACCAGCCCGACCGAGATGCGCGCGATGGCGGCTTCGACCAGGGATCCGGCGCGCTCGGCGCCCAGCGCGCCCTGGGCCTGCTTCACCCGGTCGGGCTGCGCGGTGGAATAGATCAGCACCGGCCCGTCCCGCAGGCGCGGTTCGGCCCAGGCCAGGGCCTGGCCCGCGACGTCGTCGCCCGCCGCCAGGCGCAGCGGATCCAGCGCCAGGGCCGGCCGCCCGCTTTCGATGAAGGCCGCCACCTGCCCGTTGGTGGCCGCGGAGCAACTGCCCGCCACCACGGCCTGCAAGCCGGGCACACGCGCCGGCGAGGCGGCGCCGGCGGACGATAGCTCCCAATTCGCGGGCAGGCCGATGGCCACGCCCGAGCCCGCCGTCACCAGCGGCATGCCCCGCAAGGCCGGCCCCAGGGCCAGCAGATCCTCGTTCGACACCGCATCCACGATGGCGATCTCCACGCCCTCCGACGCCAGCTCCCGCATGCGCGCGCGGATCGCGTCGCTGCCGCGCGCGACGACGCCGTAGTCGATCAGGCCCACCTTGCGCGAGGTCTGCGCGGACAGCACCCGGACCAGGTTCGGGTCGGTCATCGGCGTCAGCGGATGATGTTGCATGCCGGATTCGTTCAGCAGCACGTCGCCCGCGAACAGATAGCCCTTGAACACCGTGCGCTTATTGTCCGGAAACGCCGGGGTGGCGATGGTGAAGTCCGTTCCCAGCCGCGCCATGAGCGCGTCGGTGACGGGGCCGATGTTGCCTTGCGGCGTGCTGTCGAAGGTGGAGCAATACTTGAAGTAGATCTGCTCGGCGCCCTGCGCCCGCAACCACTCCAGCGCCGCCAGCGACTGCGCCACGGCCTGCCCGGCGGGCAGAGTGCGGGTCTTCAGCGCCACGACCACGGCGTCCGCGCCGCCGCGCGGCGGCGTCCCGGGCACCCCGATAGTCTGCACCGCGCGCATGCCGGCGCGCACCAGATTGTTGGCCAGGTCGGTCGCGCCCGTGAAATCGTCGGCGATGCAGCCCAGTTTGATGCTCATTTCGGCTCCGGCAGGGAAATCCCCGGAAAGATCTTGATCACGGCGCTGTCATCTTCACGGCCGTGTCCGGCCGCGGACGCCTGCATGAACATCTGGTGCGCGGTCGACGCCAGGGGCAAGGGGAATCTGGCGTGCCGGGCGGTATCCAGCACCAGCCCCAGGTCCTTCACGAAAATATCCACCGCCGACAGCGGCGTGTAGTCGCCCGCCAGCACATGGGGCATGCGGTTCTCGAACATCCAGCTATTGCCCGCGCTGTGGGTGATCACTTCGTACAGGGCGTCGGCGTCCACGCCTTCGCGCAGGCCCAGCGCCATGGCCTCGGCCGCCGCCGCGATGTGCACGCCCGCCAGCAACTGGTTGATGATCTTGACCTTGCTGCCCGCCCCCGCCCGGTCGCCCAGGCGGTACACCTTGCCGGCCATCGATTCCAGCACTCCGTCGCAGGCCTCGTACGCGGCCGGGCGGCCGGCGGTCATCATGGTCATCTCGCCGGAGGCGGCGCGCGCGGCGCCGCCGGAGATCGGCGCGTCCAGGTACAGAATGCCCTGCTCCTGGAGCCGCGCTTCCTGTGCGATGGACCAATTGGGATCCACGGTGGAGCACATCACGAACACGGAACCCGGACGCATGGCGGCGGCGATGCCGCCCTCGCCGTACAGCACCGCCTCGGTCTGCTGGGCGTTGACGACCACGCTGATGACGATGCCGCAGGCGGCCGCCATGTCGGCCAGCGAAGCGCAGGCCGCCCCGCCCTCGGCCGCGAAGGCCGCGGCGGCGCCGGGCCTGATGTCGTAGGCGTGCACCTCGTGGCCCGCCCGGCGCAGGCTTTGCGCGATGCCGGCGCCCATGGCGCCCAGGCCGATCACGCCGACGCGGCGCGGGGAGGTTTGCGGATTGCTCATAGTGTCATCGTCCCGAAAATCCATGGGGCAGGATGCCGCGCGCTCAGCGGGGCAGGTCGTCGGCCATGTAGGCCCGGATGATCTCGGCGAAGTCCCGGTCTCCCTTCAGGCCCAGCCTGGCGGCCCGCGCGGTGTCCCAGCGGCCCGGCCAACTGCCGACGATGCGCTCGACCCGTTCGTCCGCCTGCCAGGTAATGCGGTCGGCGGCCTCGTCGCCCGCCACCTCGCGCAGCGCCTGCGCCATCTCGGCCACCGTGACGGACACCCCCGGCAGATTGATCGGCACGCGGTCGGCCACGGCTTCCGCCGGCAGTTCGCAGCCGGCGATCAAGGCTTGAATGGCGGCGCGCGGCGACAGCAGCCACAGGCGCGTGCCGGCGCCGACGGGGCACACTGCGGCTTCGCCGTTCAGCGGCTCGCGGATGATGCCGCTGGCGAAAGACGAAGCCGCCGCGTTCGGACGGCCGGGCCGCACGCTGATGGTGGGCAGGCGCAGCGCGCGGCCGTCGACGAAGCCGCGCCGCGTGTAGTCCGCCAGCAGCAGTTCGGCGATCGCCTTCTGCGTGCCGTAGGACGACTGGGGATTGAGCGCGGTGTCGTCGCGCACCGTCTCGGGCAATGCGCCGCCGTACACCGCCACCGAACTGGTGAAGATCACGCGCGGCTTGTGGCCCAGCTTGCGGCAGGTCTCCAGCAGCGCCCGCGACGCGTCCAGGTTGATGCGCATGCCCAGGTCGAAATCCGCTTCGGCCTGCCCGCTGACGATGGCGGCCAGGTGGAAGATCGCGCGGGTGTCGGCGCCGATGGCCTGTTGCAGCACGGCCGGGTCGGCGATGTCGCCCACCAGCGTACGCACGCGCGGGTCCGTCAGGCCGTCGGCATGGACGACGTCCAGCAGGTCGATCCGCGTAATGGCTTGCGGCGCGCCGCCATCCAGCGCCAGGGAACCCAGTTCCAGCAGCTTTCGGGCCAGCCGCCGGCCCAGGAATCCGGCGCCGCCCGTGATCAGGATCTTCATGATGGGATGCTCAGTGGTTGGCAAGATAGGGGCGGGCCCAGCCCAGGCCCGCGGACGTGCCGGCCCTGGGCCGGTATTCGCAGCCGATCCAGCCCGCATAGCCCAGCGCGTCGATGCGCTCGAACAGGTAGGGATAGTTCAGTTCGCCCAGGTCCGGCTCGTGCCGGTCGGGCACGCCGGCGATCTGGATGTGGCCGATGCCGGCCATGTCGCGTTGCAGCTTCACCGCGATATCGCCCTCCACGATCTGGCAGTGATAGATGTCGAACTGCACTTTCAGGTTGTCCGCGCCCACCTCGGCGCAGATGGCCTGGGCGTCGTCCTGGCGATTCAGGAAGAAACCGGGGATGTCGCGCGTGTTGATGGGTTCGATCACCACGGTGACGCCGGCCGAGGCCGCCGCGCGCGCCGCCCGCGCCAGGTTGCGCAGATACGTGTCGCGGTGCGCCGCGCGGTCCTGGCCGGGCCGGATCAGTCCCGCCATCACGTGGAGCCTGCGGTTGCCGAGCGCGGCGGCGTATTCCAGGGCCTGGTCCATCCCGCGTTCGAACTCGCTTTCGCGGCCCGGCAACGAGGCGATGCCGCGCTCGCCGGCGGCCCAATCCCCCGGCGGCGCGTTGAACAGGGCCTGCGCCATGCCGGTTTCCGCCAGCCGCGACTGAAGGTCGGCGGCCGGGAATTCGTACGGAAACAGGAATTCCACGCCGGAGAATCCATCCTTCGCGGCCGCCTCGAAGCGGTCCAGGAAGGGATGTTCGGTGTACATCATGGTCAAGTTGGCGGCCAGGCGCGGCATTGCGGTTCCTTGTGGACAAACGGCACCCGCCGCCGGAACGCCTTTGCACAGGCGCGCGGCTTGTCGGGCGTGTTGCGGCGGATCAGTAGCGCGCACCGAAGGTGGCGCGCAGTTCTTCAATGGCCTCGGCGCTCAGCGGTTCCGGACGGGGATCGCTCATCAGCCACAGCCGCGCGGTTTCCTCCAGTTCTTCCAGGGCGTACGAGGCATGCGACACGGAGCGCTCCCACACCACCGGCCCCAGCCGCTCGAAGAGCGCGCCACGCACCTGCGCGGCCACGGCGGCCACCTCGGCAGCGGCCTGCCCGTCGCCGGGGCGGCGATAGCCGATCAGCGGGATCCGCCCCACCTTCATGACCTGATACGGGGTGATGGGAGGCAGCACTTCGTCGGGCCGCCACACGCCGGCCAGCGTCAGCGCCACCAGATGGGTGGAATGCGTATGGACCACGCCGCGCGACTCGGGACTGGCCCGATAGATGCCCTGGTGCAGCACCAGGGTCTTGGACGGCTTGGCGCCCGACACCCAGTTGCCGGCCAGATCGACCTTGGCCAATTCGGCGGGATCCAGGCGGCCCAGGCAGGCGTCGGTGGGAGTGATCAGCCAGCCGTCGTCCAGCCGGGCGCTGATGTTGCCGGCCGCGCCGACGGTGTAGCCGCGGCTGTACAGGCTGGCGCCGACGATGCAGATTTCTTCGCGGATGCGGGATTCGTCAGTCATGGGGCGCCCCCGGGGCGGCAGGGGCGGACAGGCGGGAAAGACGGTTTGAGGGCCAGCATGATGACGGGTCTCGTCGCTTGAGTTATCGGGTCATCATACAAATTTCGAAGACGCAAAAGTACCGGGTAAACCCGGTACCGGCATGACAAGGAAGGCCCGCTCAGGCGCTCTCGCCGCCCTCTGGAGACGGTGCGGCGGCATTCATCCAGACCATCATGGCCATCGCCAGCAGGCCCAGCAGCGAGGGATAGAGCATGCTGAGGTTGCGCGCTTCTCCCGCCGCGGCGAACAACAGGAACAGCGGCACATTGATGGCAAGCGCCACCCAGACATGCTGGCGGAATGCGGCCGGCAAGCGCCCCCAGCCGATTGCCGCCGCGCCGGCGATCATCAGCAGCATCACGGCGCTCAAGCCTTTGGGCAGCGCCACGCCGTAGGTGCCTTCGGTGCGGAACCAATTCCCCGGATCGAGGAAATAGAACAGGTTCGCGCCGGGCTGAAAGCTGACCGTGCCGCCGGGATTGCCCGCGTAGCGGATCCTCAGCGCAAGATAGACGCAGCCGCAGACGAACATCAACAGGCCCACGACGCCCGCGGCCCGCAGCCGCGGCAGGCTGAGCCTGAGCAAGGGATACAGCGTCGCCACGAAGAAAAAGAACGCTTCCTTATTCCACGTCGCGGCCGCGGAAACCAGCGCCAGCAGGCCCAGGCGCGCCGCGGCGCGCGCCGGGGATTCGGGAGCAACGCGCCAGGCCAGCAGTATTGCGCACGTCATGAACAGGACTTCGAAGAAGTCGTAGAAGAAGCCGCCTTCGGTCAGGAAGAATGGCAGCAGCAGCGCGACGGCCAGGGGCGCGACGGTGGCCGCCGGCGCACTGGCGCCCATCCGCAGGCAAAGCGCGCGCATCGCGAACATCGACGCAAGCAGGGCCAGGAAGGTCAGGTAGTAGACGATGTGATAACGCAGCGTGACGGAACGCAGCATCGCCTCGGACTCCGGATAGCGCATGGCCAGGCCCGACCGGCTGTTCACCCGGCGCGGCTCCGACAGACGTTCGGATATCCGCTCCACGGCGCTTGCCGGCAGCAGCGCCTGGATGCCGTTGGCGACCGCGGGCACGAGCTGCCGATAGACATAGGGCCGATATGCCGTGCCGTCCACCATCGACGCGAGTGAATGCGGAGCATGGCCATCGTTGAGCCGCCATTTCGCGTAAAAGCCATTGAACGCGGCGGCGGCCACGATCACGTAGAACAAGGCTAGCAGGAAGCGGCGGTAGATCGCGGAATTGAAGAAACGCATCATCGGGCGTGTGCCATGGTGTGTGGGGGGCGGTCGGTTTCACGCTTCATCCAGCGGGTCAGCGAAAGCGCCATCAGGCACATCAGCGCGGGATAAAGCATGCTCAGGTTGCGCATTTCGCCAGGCGAGCAGAACAGCAGGAACAGCGGCAGGTTTATGGACAGGGCCATCAGCGCATGCCGGCGCATGGCCTGCGGCAGGCTCGCCCAGCCGCTGACGGCAATGCCCGCGAACGCCAGCAGGCTGATGACGCCAAAACCGCGCGGCAGCAGCACGCCATAGGTGCTCTCCGTGCGCAGCCAGTTTCCCGGGTCGGCGTAGAAACGCAGGTTGTCCCACAACTGATAGTCCACGGTCGAACCCGGATTCCCCGCGTACCGCATGCGCAGCGCCAGATACACGCAGCCGCATACGAACAGCAGGGCCGCCACCATCGCGGCGGCCTGCGCGCGCGGCAGATTGCGGCGCAAGAGCGGATACAGGGCAGGCGTGAAAAAGAAGAAGGCCTCCTTGTTCCAGGCCGCCATGCCTGCCAGCGCCAGCAAGGCGAGCAGGCGCAGCGGCGTGCCGCGCGACGCTCCCAGCGCCAGCAGCACGGCGCCCATCATGAAGAGCAATTCGAAGAAATCGTAGAAGTATCCGCCCTCGGTCAGGAAGAACGGCAGCAGCAATGCGGTGACGGCCGGCGCCATCGTCGCGGCCGCCGCGTCCGCGCCCGCTTCCAGGCACACGCGCCGCATGACGAACAGCGCCGCCAGCAGCGCGAAGAACGTCAGGTAATAGACGAGGTGATAGCGCAGGGTGAAGTCCGGCATCAGCGCTTCCGATTCCGGGTAGCGCATCGCCAGCCCCGAGCGGCTGTTCAGCCTGCGAGGTTCCGCCAGGCGTTCGGAGATGCGCGCCACGGCCGCCTGCGGCAGCATGCCCTGGATGCCGTTGGCCAGCGCGGGCACGAACTGCCGGTACACGTAGGGACGATAGGCCGTCCCTTCCACCATCTGCGACAGGCCCAATGCCGGATGGCCGTCGTTGAGCCGCCATTTTGCGTAGAAGCCATGGATGACGGCGGCCGCAATGACGACATAGGCACAGGACAACAGGAACCAGCGGTAGGCCGGGTTATCGAAGAATCGTCTCATGGGATGCTCATGGGCCTATTTCGATATCAGGAAAACGCCGACTGCGATAAAGGCGGCTCCCGCCATGCGCATGGCGGAAATGGACTCGGCGCCGGACAGCAGCCCATAGCCGAAGACGCCCGCGATGGCGAAGGCGACCATCAGCGGATAGGCCAGGGTCAGGTCCAGTTGCCGCAGCGCCAGCGCGTAGAAGCCAAAACCCAGCCCGTAGGCGCCGACCGCCATCAGATACGGCAGCGCTTGCGTCAGGAGCGGCGCCGGCAATGCCGTCGACGGGCCCGCTCCCGCCGACTTGAGCGCCACGCTGGCGGCCACGCTGCAGGCCCCGCTGAGAATCAGCCACAGATAGGCCATCGTCACGTTCCCACCAGCAAGACCACCACCGCCACCCAGGCCAGCACCGCCACGCGTATCTGGTTGTCGGCCAGCAGATCGCGGCCCGGCTCCTCGCCGGACTCGCCCTTGTACAGCAGGTGCAGGTAGCGGAAAACGCCGAAGGTCACGATGGGCAGGGTAAGGACGAGATGTTCGGTGCCATGGAGCGCCGCGGTCTCGGCGTCCACGGTGTACAGACCGTAGGTGAGCAGGCTTGCGCTGGCGGTGATGGCCACCAGGTTGTCCAGCAGCGGCGCGCTGTAGTGGCGCAGCACGATGCGCGTGCTGCCCTGCATGGCGAGCCCGCCGGCGGGCATGGCGACGATCTCGGCGCGCCGCTTGGCGAAGCCCAGGAACAGGGTCAGCATGAAGCTGCACAACAGCATCCAGCGGGACGGCGTGATGCCTACCGCATAGGTGCCGCAAGCCAGCCGCAGCATGAAGCCGGCGGCGATGCAGAACACATCGACCAGCACCTTGTGCTTCAGGCGCAGCGTATAGGCGATGTTCAGGACCAGATAGCCCGCCACCACCAGCGCCACCGGCCATTGTCCACAGGCCAATGGAAGCCCCAGGGCGCCGCAGAACAGAACCGCGATCAGCACGCGCGCCTCCCGCAGGCCGACCCGGCCGCTGGCGATGGCGCGATGGCGCTTCTTGGGATGGGCCGCGTCGGCGGCCCGGTCGTGGTAGTCGTTCAGCACGTAGACCGCGCTGGATGCCAGGCAGAACGACAGGAACCCCACGGCCACGCCGAATACCAGGTCCGGGTCCGCCCAGCCGTGGCTGAAGATCAGCCCGATCAGCACGAAACCATTCTTCAGCCACTGCTGTGGGCGCAGCAGCGAAATGACGGCGCTCATGGCTTGACCGCCTGGCCGCGATACCACGCATGCTGGGCGGCGTCGATCATCCATTGGTCGCCGCGGCTGTCGCCATAGGCATAGAGTTCATACTGCTGCCGCGGGCCGAAGCGCTCGGTCAGCCGGCGCATCTTTTCGGGTCCCCAGCAGTTCGGCCCGTCGAAGTCGCCGGTCAGCCTTCCTTGCCCGTCGGTCGCCATCCGGGTACAGATCAGGTCGTCGAAGCCCAGATGCCGCGAGGCCTCTTGCAGATAGACGTCCGGCGATGCGCTCACCAGGACGCAATGGTCGCCGCGCTGCTGGTGCCAGCGCAGCCGCTCGACCAGCGCGCGGCGCAAGGGAATGGCGGGCACCCAGGCACGCGCGATGCGAGCCAGTTCGGTGCGGGAATGGCCTTTCAGCGCCGCTCTGCAAAGCGCCGCCTTGGCATATTCGTTGCTGCGCATGCGCACCGCAAACCCGGCCAACGCCGGCGCGGCCAGCACGAACGCGCCAAGCAGCCTGGCCCATGAAAGATGAGCCAGAAAAGGAACGAAGGTGTCACGTTGCGTCAGCGTGCCGTCGAAGTCGAAGGCCGCGATCACGCGCAAAGGAGGGGGAAACCGCGATTGTGAAGGCATGCTGCGTCGATACTGCGTCCGGCCGCGCCGGACTGCCGCAGACTATGCCGGAGAAAGGCCTGCGTTTGGGACGCAGGCGCGCATTATCGGACGTTGGCTTATCTACGGAGGGGAGTCCTGCGGACCGGGTTCGCTATATGTCAATTATTTTATATTTTGACATATATTGCAAAAATTGACGGCAATCGCGCATTCTTACCTTGCGCGGCGTCAATAAACCGGTGCGGGCGGCGGCCGGACGGCCGCGCCCGGGGGATGCCTCAGTCCTTCTTGGCGCCCAGCTCCACGCCGGCCAATTGCTCGGACAGGCGGGCGACGGCGGTGTGGTCCTGGCCCTTGCCCAGCGTCTTGCCGGCCGAGGCCCACAATTCGCGGCAAAGCGATGCGAACGGGGTGGGCGTGCCGGTATCGGTGGCGATGCCCAGCGCGATGCCCAGGTCCTTGACCATCAAGTCCAGGCCGAAGCCGGAATTGAACTGGCGCGACAGCACGAACTGCTTGAACTTCTTCTGCGTGGAATTGTTCATGCCGGTGGACGCGTTGAGCACGTCCACGATCACGTTTGGGTCCAGGCCGAACTGCTGGCCGATCAGCATGGCCTCGACGCCGATCAGGAAGCCGCCCGCCGACACCAGGTTGTTCAGGGCCTTCATGGCGTGCGCGCTGCCGACCACCCCCACGGGCGTGATCGACGTGCCCATGCAGGACAGGGCCGGGCGCACCCGCTCCAGCGTCTGCGCGGGACCGCCGAACATGATCGCCAATTCGCCGGTGCGCGCGCGGGGAACGCCGCCGGAAACCGGCGCGTCCACCATTTCGCCGCCCGCGGCGGCGACGGCCTGCGCCAGCCGCTGCGTGTGTGCCGGCACGCCGGAGCTCATGTCCACCACGACGCTGCCCGGGCGCAGGCCCGCCAGCACGCCGCGCTCTCCGCCCAGCACCTGTTCGACGATGGCACTGGTGGGCAGCATGGTGAAGATGACGTCGGCCTGGGCCGCCAGTTCGGCGCAGGTGGCGGCGGCCTGCCCGCCCACTTCCTGGGCGAACTTCGCGGCCTGGCCCGGCGCGGCATCGTACACCGTCACCGCGAAGCCGGCCTGCACCAGCCTGGCGGCCATGGGCCAGCCCATGCTGCCGATGCCGATGAGGCCGACGCGTCCTTGCTGCGCGCTCACGGCACTACCTTCGTGCTGCGCACTCATGCTTGCGCCTCCTTGAAGGCGCCCTCTTCTTCCAGCACCTGGTTGGCCACCTTGAACGCGTCCAGGCCCGCGGGGATGCCGCAGTACACCGTGGCCTGGAGCAGGATTTCCTTGATTTCCTCGACGGTCACGCCATTGTTCAGCGCGCCCTTGACGTGCAGCTTGATCTCGGCCGGGCGGTTCAGCGCCGTCAGCATCGCCAGGTTCAGCATGCTGCGGGTCTTCTTTTCCAGCCCGGGCCGGCCCCAGGTGTAGCCCCAGCACCATTCGGTGGTGATGTGCTGGAAGGCCATCATGAATTCGTTGGCGCGGGCGATGGAACCGTCCACGTATTCGGTGCCCAGCACCTCGCGGCGCAGGTTCAGCCCTTGGTCGAACAGGGCCTGGGTTTCGGATTTGATGTCTGCCATGGTTGCTCCTCTACTGTGACGGTGACCGGTGAAAGTCCGGTCGGTTGCCGGCTGGTTTGTCTGATTGTCTGTCAATTTCCGATTGATCGTCAATAGTCGGATTGTCTGACAATATTCTTGACCGATTGAAAGGCAGGAACAATAATTGGCCCAGAGCGCCGGGCTGGCTGCCGAGCGCCATCCTCGAAAAAGCCAGGAGACAACCATGAAGACACCCCAACAGGCCATCCGCCGTGGGCGCAGGGATTTCGTCGCCGGACTCGGCGCCGCCGCCTTGGCGGCGGGTTTGCCCGGCCGCGCGCTGGCCGCGCCGTCCGAAGTCAACGTCGGCGTGATCCTGCCGCTGTCGGGCGCCAACGCCCAATTCGGCATCAACTCGCGCCAGGGGCTGGAACTGGCCGCCGATGAAATCAACGCGGCCGGCGGCATCAAGGCCCTGGGCGGCGCGAAGCTCAAGCTCATCGTCGCGGACGCCACGTCGCAGCCCACCACGGCGGCGACCGTGGCGCAGCGCCTGATCACGCAGAACCGCTGCGTCGCCATCATCGGCGCCTACGCGTCGTCGCTGACCCTGGCGGTATCCGAAGTGACCGAGCGCCGCGGCATTCCGCTATTGACCATGTCGTTCTCGGATGTGCTGACCGAGCGCGGCTTCAAGCACATTTTCCAGGTGGTATCCAAGGGCTCGGTGCTGGGACGCGCGCAGTACGACTACGCCGCCTCGGTCGTGGCCGGCGCCTCGGAGATCAAGAAGATCGCCCTGCTCTATGAAGACACCGCCTACGGCACGTCGCAGGCGGTGGGGGTGCGCAACGCGGCCAAGGCGGCGGGCGCGCAGATCGTGCTGGACGAGGCCTACCCGCTGGGCATCACCGACGTCACGCCCTTGATCAGCAAGCTGCGCGGGTCCGACGCCCAGATCGTCTTTCCCATTTCCTACCTCAACGACAGCCTGCTGATCATCCGCGTCATGCGCCAGCAGCGCCTGACCATGCCCGTCGTGGGCGGCGCGGCCGGCTACGTCATCCCCGACTTCGCGAAGGCGCTGGGCCAGTATTCGCAGGCCGTGCTGTCCATCGCGCCCGCCAACTACGACCAGGCGCCCGAGTACACCGAGCGCTACCGCAAGCGGTTCGGCACGTTCATGCCCCATGAAGCCCTGGAGCACGCCGTGTGCGCCGGCGTGCTGGCGCAGGCCTTGGAAGTCGCGGCCTCGGACAAGCCCGAGGCGGTATCCAAGGCCTTGCGCGCGCAGAAGTACGACCAGGGCTGGGCCGGGGTGATGTCGGGCGGCGGCGTGCATTTCGACGCCAGCGGCCTGAACACCATGGCCCAGCCCATCATGGTCCAGTGGCAGGACAACGAACTGGTGTCGGTCTGGCCGCAGGCCCTGGCCAAGGGCCGCGTCATCAGCGCGGCCTGAGCGCGGCGCGCGGAGAGCGATCATGCAATTCTTGCAGGCCCTGGTGGACGGCATCCTGCTGGGCGGCGTCTACGCGGTCATCTCGATCGGGCTGACGCTGGTCTTCGGGGTGGTGTCCATCATCAACTTCGCCCAGGCCGAGTTCCTGATGGTGGGCATGTTCGTGGCGTATTTCGCCTGGAAACTGCTCGGGCTCGATCCCCTGCTGGGATCGCTGCTGTCGTTCGCCGTCGCCTTCGTGCTGGGCGTGCTGACGCAGAAGTACCTGATCGACCGGGTACTGAAAGCGCCGGCGGTCGCCCAGATCTTTCTGACGGTGGGCCTGCTCATCGTCATGGAAAACCTGGCGCTGATCCTGTTCGGATCGGAGTTCCGCTCGGTGCAGACGCCGTACCAGATGACCGCGCTGGCGGTCGGCCCGATCCTGCTCAGCGCGCCCTATCTGCTGGCTTTCACGGTGGCGTCGGTGGCGGGCCTGTCCCTGTGGTGGGTCTTGAAGAAAACCTGGTGGGGCATGGCGGTGCGCGCCACCGCCCAGGACCCCATGGCCGCCCGGCTGTCCGGCATTTCCACGCACCGGGTGCACCAGTTGGCGTTCGGCCTGGGCGTGGGCATGACGGCCCTGGGCGGCGGGATCATCCTGCCCTACCTGACCGCCTCCACCACGGTCGGCGCCCAGTTCAGCGTGCTGATGTTCACCGCCGTGGTGCTGGGCGGCCTGGGCAGCGTGATCGGGGCGGTGGTGGGCGGCGTGGCGGTCGGCGTCATCCAGTCCCTGTCGTCGCTGGTGCTGCCCATGCAGCTACAGAACCTGGTGCTCTTCGCGATCTTCATCCTGGTCCTGGCCGTGCGTCCGGAAGGTCTACTGAAAAGGGCGGGCTGATGACTCCGAACCGACAACTCGTGCAATGGGCGCTGGTCCTGGCGGCCGCGCTCGGCGCGCCCTGGCTGATGGAAGACCAGGGCTACGGCATCCGCGTCATGACGCTGGTGCTGCTGTTCGCCGCCATGGGCCAGTCCTGGAACATCGTGGGCGGACTGGCCAACCAGATCTCGCTGGGACACGCGGCTTTCTTCGGCCTGGGCGCCTATACCTCCACGCTGCTGCTCATGCGCTACGGCATTTCCCCGTGGCTGGGCATCGTCGCCGCCATGGCGGTCGCCGCGCTGGCGGGCGCGCTGCTCAGCCTGCCGACCATGCGCCTGCGCGGCCACTATTTCGCGCTGGCCACGCTGGCCTTCGGCGAAGTGCTGCGCGCCATCGCCAACACCTGGGCGTCCGTCACGGGAGGCCCGGTGGGCGTGTCGATCCCGTTCTCGGAAGGCCTGGCCCAGATGCAGTTCAAGTCCAGCATCCCCTACTACTACCTGATGCTGGGCGCCGCGCTGGTCACGTCCGTCGTATTCGCCCTCATCAGCCATTCGCGCCTGGGCTACCGCCTGCGCGCGGTCAAGGCCAATCCGCAGGCCGCCGAGGTCATCGGCGTGAA
This sequence comes from Achromobacter veterisilvae, assembly GCF_037619525.1. Lineage (NCBI taxonomy): Bacteria > Pseudomonadati > Pseudomonadota > Betaproteobacteria > Burkholderiales > Alcaligenaceae > Achromobacter > Achromobacter veterisilvae. Next base: position 523,697 of record NZ_CP148753.1, read on the forward strand.
CACCGCCCGGACCCGCATCCTGGCGGCGGTCATCTCCGCAGTCCTCATGGGCGCCTGCGGCACGCTCTACGCGCAGTTCATCTACTTCTTCGATCCGGACACGGTGTTCTCGCTGGTCGGCATTTCCGTGCGCGTCGCGCTCATCTGCATCATCGGCGGCGTGGGCACCGTGGCGGGTCCGCTGATCGGCGCCGCGGTGATCATCCCGCTGGAAGAGGTCTTCAACGATTGGCTGTCCGGGCACACGGCCGGCGTATCGCAACTGGCCTTCGGCCTGATCCTCATCGCCATCATCCTGGTCGAGCCCCGGGGCCTGTCGGCGCTCTGGGCCCGGCTGCGGAACCTCGCGGGGAGGCAGCATGCCTGACATCCTCAAGGTCTCCCGCGTCCAGCGCCGCTTCGGCGGCCTGAAAGCCGTGGACGACGTGTCGTTCGACGTGGCGAAGGGGGACATCCTGGGCCTCATCGGCCCCAACGGCGCCGGCAAGACGACTCTGTTCAACCTGCTCGTCGGCCTGTACCGCGGCAACGGCGGGCGCATCGAACTGGACGGCCACGATATCACCGGCCTGCGTCCCCACCAGATCGCGGCGCGCGGCATGACCAAGACCTTCCAGAACGTGGCGCTGTTTCCCGAAATGACGGTGCTGGACAACGTGCTGGTCGGCGGGCTGCTGCGCCACGGCGTGGACCGCGCCCGCCAGGTGGCGCGCGACAACCTCGACCGCGTCGGCCTGTCCGCCATCGCGCGCAAGCCGGCGGGCGAACTGTCGTTTCCGGAACAGGCGCGGGTGGAACTCGCCCGCGCCCTGTGCACGGATCCCAAGGTGTTTCTGCTGGACGAGGTCATGGCGGCGCTGAACGAATCCGAAATGGACGCCATGCTGGACCTGATCCGTACGCTGCGCGACGAATCCGGCATCACGTTCATCGTGGTGGAACACCATATGCGCGCCATCATGCGGCTGTGCAACCGGATCCTGGTGCTGTCGTTCGGCCAGAAGATCGCCGAAGGCAGCCCCGCCGAAATCGCCTCCGATCCGACCGTGATCGAAGTCTATCTGGGCAAATCGCTGGAACAGGCGGAGGCGCTGGCATGAGTCTTTTGCAAATCGACGCGCTGACCGCCTCGTACGACCGCAGCCCGGTCCTGCGCGACGTATCGCTGACCGTGCCGGAAGGCGGGTTCATCGCCGTCGTCGGCGCCAATACGGCCGGCAAGAGCACCTTGTTGCGCTGCATATCCGGGCTGCTGGACAGGACGAGCGGCAGCGTGAAGTTCGACGGCCGGGAAATCCTGCGCCTGCCCCCGCACCGCATCCCGGAGCTGGGCATCGCCCACGTCCCCGAAGGCCGGCACGTATTCCCGGAAATGACCGTCGAGGAAAACCTCTATCTGGGCGGCTACACCCGCCGCCGGGACACCGCGGCGGTCAAGCGCGACTGCGACGAGATCTATGCCCTGTTTCCCCGCTTGCAGGAGCGCCGCCGGCAACTGGCGGGCACGCTGTCCGGCGGCGAACAGCAGATGGTCGCGTTCGGGCGGGCGCTGATGCTCAAGCCCCGGCTGCTGCTGCTGGACGAACCCAGCCACGGCCTCGCGCCCAAGATCGTCGAGGAAATGCACCAGGCCATGGTGGACATCCACCGCAGCGGCCTGACGATCCTGCTGGTGGAGCAGAACACCCGCCTGGCGCTGTCGGTCGCCCAGCACGCCTACGTGCTGCAATCCGGCTCCATGGTGCTTTCCGGCCCCAGCAACGCCCTGCTGGAAGACAGCCGGGTGCGCGCCGCCTATCTGGGACTGTAGCCATGGCCGGCCGACGGGATATATTGCGTCTTTACGTCGACACGGCGGTTCGCGGCGGCATGGCCCAAGGCCTGCGCCGCCGCTGGAACCCGCCGCCAGGATAAAGAAGAGACTGCTATGGCCACCCCCACCGGCGCGATATTCGAAAAACCCGCTACCCTGCGCACCCGCGTGGAGGAATTCCTGCGCGCGTCCATCATGGACGGGCGGATCAAAGGCGGGGAACGCCTGCGCGAACTCGAACTGTGCGAACAGCTTGGCATCAGCCGCAGCACCCTGCGCGAAGCGCTGCGCACACTGGAAGCCGAACGCCTGATTTCCATCGAGCCGCACCGCGGCCCCACCGTCGTGCGCATCACCGAAAAGGCCGCGCGCGACCTCTATGCCCTGCGCGCCCTGCTGGAAGGCTACGCCGCGCACGAATTCGCCCGGCTGGCCGGCGACGCGGACATCGAGCGCCTGCGCAAGGCGGTGGATGCGCTGCACCGCCAGGGCAAGGGCAGCAACAAGTCGGCCCTGCTGGCGGCCAAGCGCGATTTCTATGACGTGCTGCTGGGCGGCTGCGACAACGACCTGGTCAAGGACATGCTCCCCGGGCTGCTGTCGCGCATCAATCTGCTGCGGGCCACGTCCTTCGCGCGCGCCGACCGGCTTCCGGAAAGCCTGGCCGAAATCGACCACCTGTTCGAACGCATCCGCGCCCGCGACCCGCAGGGCGCGCAGGAAGCGGCCCGAAGCCACATCGTGAACGCCGAACGCACCGCGCTCGAAGTGCTCCGGCGCCAACAAGAGGAGACCCAGCCAAGTGAAGGCGATCGTCCAAGAACTGAGGGCCGGGGCAGCGCTGGCCCAGCAGGATAAGGAATTCCTCTCCGCCGCCCGGGGCCTGCCGTGCGCCATCTGGCTGCAGGCGGGCACCGGACCCGGCGAAAAAATAACCGTCTGGGCCGGCCAGCCCGCCGGCCCCTCGCAGTGCATCGTCGTCAGCGCGCCCGCGGACGTCTGGCAAAAAATGCTCGGCGCCGAGCCTCCTCCGGGCTACCACTCCTTCACCGCCGCGCGCCGGCACGCGCCAGGCCTGCGCGTCACGGGCGACACGCTCGCCATTGCCCAGGCCCTGCATCCGCTGGAACGGCTGTTCGAAATCCTGCGCGGCCAGGTGGATGCCGCCCCCGCCCTGCTGGACCGGAGCGCGATTTCCGGGCACTACGCCACGATCGACATCGGCGGCGAACCGGCCTGCATCCACTATGAAACCAGCGGCATCGAATCCGGCCCGCCGCTGTTGATGCTGCACACGGCCGGCGCGGACTCCCGCCAATACCACGCCTTGATGGCCGACCCCGGCTTGAGGCGGCAATGGCGCATGATCGCCTTCGACATGCCCGGCCACGGCCGCAGCATGCCCTTGCCCGGACAGGCCTGGACCGAAGACGGCCTGACCCTGGACGCCTATCTGCAGGCCTGCCTGTCGGTCATCCGCCAGGTGGCGCGCGCGCCCGCCGTGCTGCTGGGCTGTTCGATGGGCGCGGCGATGGCGCTCGTCGCCGCCAGGCGCAGCCCCGCCGACGTGGCCGGCGTCGTCGCGCTGGAAGCCCCCTGGAAAGCCAGCGGGCGGCGCACGCCCATGCTGTGCCATCCCCAGGTGAACCAGGCCGCGCACAATCCCGCCTACGTGCGCGGGCTGATGGCCCCATCCACCCCGCTCGACGCCCGGCGCGACGCGGCCTGGATCTATTCGCAGGGCGGCTTCAACGTGTACGCCAACGACCTTTGGTTCTACAGCGAAGACTTCGACGCCGCCGCGCACGTCGCGGGACTGAATATGGACACCTTTGGCGTCTCGCTGCTGACGGGCGCCTATGACTACTCGGCCACTCCCGAGGATTCGCGCCGGGTCGCCGCGCTGATACCCGGCGCGCGCTTCGGCGTGATGCCCGAGCTGGGCCACTTTCCCATGGTCGAAAACCCGCGGCGGCTGCTGGACTATCTGCGGCCCGAACTGGAACACCTCCGCGCAACGAGGGGAATCGCATGACACTGCCGAACTACGAAGTCTATGCCCTGCGCTATGCGACGGTCGCGCGCAGGCGGACCCAGAACTTCATCGCCCCCCCGGATCCGCACGACGGCCCCATGCCCATGGATTATTTCGTCTGGGTCATCCGCAACGGCAGCCGCGTCCATCTCGTCGACACCGGTTTCAACGCCGCGGCGGCCCAGGCGCGCGGCCGCGAATTCCTGCGCTGCCCGATCGAGTCGCTGGGAAAGCTGGGCATCTCGCCCGCCGACGTCCAGGACGTCATCGTCACGCACCTGCACTATGACCACGCGGGCAATATCCGCAAACTGCCCAACGCCCGCCTGCACCTGCAGGAAAGCGAACTGCACTACGCCTGCGGCTGCAACATGCGCTTCGACATGCTGCGCCACGCCTATGCGGTCGAGGACGTGGTCGACGTGGTGCGAGGCGTCTACGACAAGCGCGTGGCCTTCTACCACGGCCACGACGAAATCGCGCCGGGCCTGCAACTGCTGCATATCGGCGGCCACACGCAGGGGCTGCAGGCGGTGCGCGTGCACACCGCGCGCGGCTGGATGGTGCTGGCGTCGGACGCCAGCCATTATTACGACAACATGGGCCTGCAAGCGCCGTTTCCCATCGTCCACAACGTGGCCGACATGCTGGCGGGCTACGACACCCTGCTGAAATTCGCGGAATCCCCCGAGCACATCGTGCCGGGGCACGATCCCCTGGTCAGGACGCGCTATCCGGGCCTGGATGGGAAAGATACGGAGGTGGTGGCGCTGCACCTGGGCGACGGACGCTGAGCACGGACGCGGCATCGGCTAGGATTGAGGCATCCGCCCGCCAGAAGGAGATTTCCATGCCCGCCATCCGCCCCTTTCTCCGCGCCGCCGCGCTGGCGGCGCTCCTGCCCTGCGCGGCGCAGGCCGAAACCGTCGTCCTGCATGCGGAACGGGCCACGGCCGGCGCCGACCCGGACACCTCGGCCAGGACGGTGGACATCGAACTGAAACCCGAAAGCCGCAAGGCCCTGGCCGACTTCACCCGGGAACGCGTCGGCAAACGCATCCAGTTGCGCTCGGGCGGCGTGCTGCTGTCCTCGGCCACCCTCATGGGCCCGCTGGAAAGCGACAGCTTTCGGATCACCGCGGGCGTGCATGGCTTCGAGGGCAAGTCCGCCGAAGAGATCGCCCAGCGCGTCATGCAGACCGGCGGGCTGACGGTGGACGACGAGAACGCGGCGCAGTAGCCGCGCCGCCTCAGCCCAGGGGCGGACGCAGTTCCAGCGTGGCGATCAGCACGGTCTGGCCGGGCCGGGACGCCACGTCCAGCCTGCCCCCCACCCGCGCGATGCGCGTATGCATGCTGCGCATGCCCACGCTGATGCCCGCCCGCAGCACCGCGGCCACGTCGAAACCGGCGCCGTCGTCCTCGATCCGCAGTTCCAGGCGGCCGGATTCGGGCTGGAGCAGTTCCAGCTCCACGCGCCGGGCGCGGCTGTGCTTCAGCACGTTCACCAGCGATTCTTCCACCAGGCGGGTCAGCGCCATGCATTGCAGGGCGCTGGGCGGCGTGCGCCATTGCTCGGGGAACCGCCAGCCGGCGCCGATGCCCAGCTCGTCGAACAACTGCATGAACCGGTGCCGCAATGGCGCGATCCACTCGCGGGGCGTGGCCGGCACCTTGATGCCGGCGCTGGAACCGCTGTCGATGGTCTGGCGCAGGTCGTCGCGCAGAAGCTTGAGCATGGACAGGAACTGCTGGCGGGGCACCGGCGCGCTGGCCTGCTCGACCATGGCCATCATGCGTACCAGCGAACCGCCCAGCCCGTCGTGCAGGTCGTGGGCGATCTGCAAGCGGTCCTGCAGCCGGGCGTTGGCCAGCGCCAGCGTGTGCTCGCGCTCCAGGGTCGTGGCCAGTTCGGTGCGCGCCTGCTCGATGCCGTCGGCCAGTTCCTGGTTGAAGCGTTCGATGCGCCGCACGCTGCGGGCGTGGCGCAAGCCCAGCACGGCGGACATGCACAGCGTGACCACGACGCTGGTGAAGGGCGTATAGGTGTTCCCGCTGTCGATGAGCTTCAGCATGCGCAGCAGGTCATGGGCGCTGGCGCCGAAGAAGATCAACAGGCACGCGGCCATCATGCCGTGTTCGGGGCGGCGGGTGCGCCAGGCATGGACCGGGAACTGCAGGCAGTTGATGAAAAAAATGGCGGATACGATCAGCACCACCGCCAGTTGCGCCTCGGGCAATTGCGCCTGCGGCGTGAAGGCCATCACGGCCAGAAGCGCCGCCGACAGCATCCACAGCGCCTTTTCGGCGCGCGGCAGGGACTGCCCGCCGAAGCGCCACGTGAAGATGCAGAAGCAGGCCACGTACAGCACCAGGGCCATGATATTGGCCCGCGCCGCGGTCACGCTGTCGGGGAAGGGCCACGGGCTGGTGACCAGCACGTTGGCGATGAACATCACCCAGAAGAGCGCCATGAGCGCATACCAGCCGTAGGTGCGCTGTTCGCGGCGCATCAGCCAGATGCAGAAGCACAGCCCGCCCATGACGGCCGACACGATCAGGTTGAGCGTGAATAGGCTGCGGTGGCTCCACCACAGGTCCTCGTACCGCCGCAGGATGGAAGCCGGGTCGCCGAGGTAGACCGGGCCCAGGCCCGGAGACTGCCCCGCGACGCCGACCACCCGCACCCACAGCGTGTTCACGCCGTCGCGCAGCAGGGATTGCGGAATGAGCCAGTAGCGCGGCATGTTCCAGCTACGCGACAGCGGCTCGGTCAGTTGCGGGTCGCTCCAGATCCGTTCATCGTTGACGTACACCTCGCCCGCCATGATCACCGACTCGAGCGCCAGCGCCACTTGCCCGGCGCCCGCCACCGGGCAGTGCCGCTGCCAGTCGATCCGGTACCAGGCCGTGCCGCCGTAGCCGGGCCAGCGGGCGCTCCAGTCGTCGGGCAGCGCCGCCGGCTGCCATTGCCCCGGCCCCGGCCGGTTGCCGTCGGCGTCGCCCCTGGCCACCTGGACGGCGAGCACTTGCGCCGTGCACGCGGGTTCGGCTTGCTGCGCCCATGCCGGCGCCAGCCACAGCGCCAGCCACAGCGCCAGCCACAGGACCGCGAGCCACCTCAATCGAGCAAGCCCCGCGTACGGGCGGCGTGTATCGCCCGTGTGCGCGAGGAAACGGCGAGCTTGCGGTAGATGTGCTTGACGTGGCATTCGACGGTATAGCGCGACAGGTACAGTTCCTCGGCGATTTCGCGGTTTCCCAGCCCCTCGGATACCAGGCGAAGGATCTGGCTTTCGCGCGGGCTGAGCGTTTCCCCCGTGGCGCCGTCGGCCGGTTCCGCCTGCCTGGGGCGCAGTTCCTCGATGATGCGCCGGGCGACGAAGGGGTCGATGGGCGCCCCTCCCCGCAACACGCTGCGCAGGGACAGCGACACTTCCAGGTCGTCGCGCTCCTTGAGCACGTACCCCGTGGCTCCGGCGCGCAGCGCGGCAAGAATGGCGTCCTCGGTGCTCCAGGCCGAAATGACGAGAATCGCCAGGCCCGGATCGGCGGCATGCATTTCCGCGATCAGGTCCGTGCCGTTGCCGTCGGGCAGGCCCAGGTCGACCAGCGCCAGGGCGATCGGTTCGGTGGCCAGACAGGCGCGCGCCTGCGCCAGCGTCGAGGCGAACACCAGCGCCTCGGGCGCGTATCCCAGTTGCAGCAGCAAGCCTTCCAGCCGGCGGCAGATCAGGGGTTCGTCCTCCACCAGCAGCACCGGTGCAGGCAGGGTCGACTCGGAAGCAAGCATGTTGACGGTCATAGGAAAAGAGCGAGCGGCATTGCCCAGGCTGAACTGTGAATCAGTCCGAGAACGCCGGGTATCCCTGGAAGTTGGTATTTTCACAGGAATATAGGGCAAGGCCGGCGAAAACCCATACTAAAGTTGGGAAAATCCGGGATTCTCCCATCCCAAAGCAGGATATGCGCTACGCCGTCTTCCCCAGGACGTCCGGCCGAGCCGGCCGCCCCGCCGCCATGCCGCCTAGCTGCCCTTGAATACCGGGGCGCGCTTTTCCAGGAAGGCCTGGCGCGCTTCCTTCGCATCGTCGCTCTTGGCGACCTGCGCCGTCATGTCCTGCTCGTAGCGGTAGCCGTCCCGCAGGCTCATGTCCTCGATCGCGTTGGCGGTCTGGATCATCAACTGCACCGACGTGGGGCTCTTGGCGGCGATCTGGCGCGCGATCTGGCCGGCCTCGTCGAGCAGCCGGTCGCCCGGCACGCAAGCCTCCACCACGCCCAGGCGGTAGAGTTCCTCCGCCGGCACCCGCATGCCGGTCAGCATCATGCGGCGCAGGCGCGAATGCCCGAAGAGGCGCTGCGCGTGCTTGACCCCGCCCAGCAGGCCGACGTCGACTTCCGGCAAGCCCAGGCAGGCGCCCTCGGCCGCCACCAGGATGTCGCAGGAGGCGGCGATGCCCAGGCCCGCGCCCAGCGCCGGGCCGTTCAGGGCGCCGATGACGGGCTTCGGGCACTCGCGGATCGCGTGGAACAGCTCGCGCGTGCGGCGCGAGTGCTGGGGCAGCCCGGCCGGATGGCCGAGCATCTCGGCGCGGCCCTTCAGGTCGGCGCCGGCGCAGAAGACCCGCCCCTGGCCCGTCAGGATGACGCAGCGCACCTCGGGATCCTCGCCGAACATGTCCATGGCCAGCGTCAGGTCCTGCAGCATCCGGGTGTGGACGGCGTTGACCGGCGGATGGTCGAGCCAGACGGTGGCGACGTGGTCCTGCAGCTCGACGCGCAGGCTTTCGAATTGGTAGCGGGACATGGTGTTCCTCGGTTGAAGTCGGATGTCAGATGGCTTGTTCGTTGCGCAGTTCGGCGATGTCCGCGGCCGTCAGGCCCAGCTCGGCCAGGACCTCGTCCGTATGCTGGCCCAGGGTGGGCGGGCCGTCCTCCAGGCGCAGCTCGGTATTGCGGAAGCGGAACGGGCTGCGGACCTGCGGCATCTCCATGCCGTCCGGATGGGGGACCGAAAAGCGCATGCCGCGATGGACGACCTGGGGATCCTCGAAGGCGTCGCCGATGGAGTTGATCGGCGCCGACGGCACGCCTTCGCGCTCCAGCGCCGCCAGCAAGGGCGCCTTGTCGTGCTGGATCAGTTGTTCGTCCAGCCAGGGATCCAGCACCGGCAGGTTGACCACCCGCGCGGCGTTGGTGCTGAAGCGTTCGTCGGCGGCCATGTCGGGGTGGCCGAGCACGCGGCACAGCTTGGCGAACTGCGAATCCGAGCCGATGGCCATGATGATCCGCCCGTCGCGGCATTCGTAGACGCGCTGCGGCTGGATATTGGGATGGCGGTTGCCGCGGCGCGGCGGCACCTTGCCGGTCAACAGGTAGTTCATGGCCTGGTTGGCCAGCAGCGTCACGCCCACGTCCAGCATGGCCATGTCGATATGCTCGCCCTCGCCGCTCACCTCGCGGCGGGCCAGCGCGGCAAGAATGGCGTTGCTGGCGTACAGGCCGGTGATGAGGTCGACCATGGGCACGCCGATCTTCATCGGCCCGCCGCCGGGGCGGTCGTCCGATTCCCCGGTGATGCTCATCAGCCCGCTCATGGCCTGGATCATGAAGTCATAGGCGGGCTGCTGCGCGCGCGGGCCGGTCTGGCCGAATCCCGTGATGGAGCAATAGACCAGCCGCGGGTTCTCGGCCCGCAGTTGTTCATAGCCCAGGCCCAGCCGGTCCAGCGTGCCGACCTTGAAATTCTCCAGCACGACGTCGGCGTCGCGCGCCATCCTGCGGATGAGCGCCTGCCCGCGCGGCGATTTCAGGTTGACCGTGACGGACCGCTTCCCGCGATTGCAGATCAGGTAATAGCCCGATTCGTTCGAGCGCGAGCCGTCGCCGCGCTCCAGGAAGGGCGGCCCCCAGGCGCGCGTGTCGTCGCCGACGCCGGGCTGCTCTATCTTGGTGACGGACGCCCCCAGGTCGGCCAGCGTCTGGCTGGCCCAGGGGCCGGCCAGGACGCGGCTCAGGTCGAGGACGCGGATGTGGGAAAGCGGGTGGGACTGCTGCGATGCCATGATGCTCAAGACTCCGGGAAACTACTTTTCTGCGATGCCGGCCTGGTTGATGACCTCGCGCCAGCGCGCCTGCTCCTTGCGCAGCAGTTCCGCCATTTCCTCGGGCGTATTGGAGATCGCCAGGATGCCCTGTTCGAGCATCTTTTCCTTCACGCCGGGTTCGGCGATGGTGGCCTGCAAGGCCTTGGCCAGTTGCTGCACGATGGCCTCCGGCGTGGCCTTGGGCACCGAGATGTAGTTCACCGGCGACGCGTCGTAGCCCGGCAGCGTCTTGGACAGGGGCGGCACGCCGGGCAGGATCGGCACTTCGTTGGGCGTGGTGACGCCCAGCGGGATGAGCCGCTTGTCCTTGATGAACCCGGTATAGATGCCCACGGTGTCGATGGCCAGGTCGCCGTTGCCGCCGACCAGGTCCCTGACCGCTTCGCCGGTCCCCTTGTAGGGAACGTGCTGCAGGCGGATGCCGGCCAGGATCTGCAGCAGCTCGCCGTTCAGGTGGCTGCTGGCGCCGATCCCGGCGCTGACGTAATTGAGTTCGCCCGGGCGCTTCTTGGCCAGCGCGATCAGTTCCTCCAGGTTCTTCACGCCCAGCTTCGTATTGACCACCAGCACGCTGGGAGCCAGCGACACCTGCGAGACCGGGCGCAGCTCGTCGGGGTCGTAGGGCATGTTCTTCACCAGGTAGGGCAGCGTCATCTGCTGGCCCGGCGTGGTGTAGAGCAGCGTGTAGCCGTCCGGGTCGGCGCGGGCCACCGCCGCCGCGCCAATGAGGCCGCCGGCGCCCGCCTTGTTCTCGACGATGACCTGCTGCTTGAGTTTCTTGGACAGGGTTTCGGCGACCACGCGGGCGGTCAGGTCCGCGCCGCCCCCCGGCGCGAAGGGCACGACCATCCGGATGGGCTTGTCGGGATAGGCCGCCTGGGCCGAGCAGGCCACCAGCGCAAGCACGCAGGCGCGTTTGAAGAATCGGATCATTTTTTTGTCTCCTTGCGGCCCGCCGGAGAGGACGGGCCCGTTTGTTTTCACGTTGCCTCGGGCGGCAACGCGTCAAGTTGCGCGAGCGATTCGCTGACGATCTCCCTCAGCAGCGCGGTCACCACTTTCACCGCCTGCGTGGGGCGGTCGGTCAGCATGAGCGACACGATGCGCACGACCGACGGCTCGACGATCTCGGAAGCCTGCAGCTCGCCGCGCTCGACTTCGGCGGCCACGAAATGCCAGGGAAGCAAGGTGTAGCCGGACCGCTTGACCACCATCTGCTTCTGGATGAAGCCCGAATCGGCTTCCACCGTCACGCGGATGTCCACGCCATTGCGCCGGCCCATCTCGTCCAACATCATGCGCACCGAGGACGGCTTGCGCGACAGCACCAGCGGCAGCCCGTCCAGCCTGGAGAACGGCACCTGGCGCGCGGCGGTGATGCGGTCGCCGGGCGGGCCGATCAGATAGGACGGCAGCCGCAGCAGCACGTCTTCGTCGCTGCCCAGCGCGTCGTGGCTGCGGTAGGGCAGGCCGATGTCGATCTCGCGGCGCTGGAGCCAGCTTTCGATCTGCCCCGCGGCGCTTTCGACGATCTGCACGTGGATGGCCGGGTACTCGCGCTGCAGCCTCAAGAGCAAGGGCACGATCAGCGCATTGCTCAACGACGGCAGCGTGCCGATGCGGACCGTTCCCGAGACCCGGCCGTGGGCGGCGGCGATGACGTCGTTCAGGTCGCTGGCGCTGGCCAGCACCTGCTCGACCACCGGCTGCACCTGCTTGCCCAGTTCGGTCAGGCCGACGCCGCGCCCATTGCGCGTGAAGAGATAGCCGCCGCACTGCTTTTCCAGCATCGACAGGTAGCGGCTGATGGCGGGCTGGCTCACGCCCAGGTCGATCGCCACCTTGGTGATGCTGCCGCTGCGCGCCACCAGCGAAAAGATCCTCAGGGCGCGCAGATCCCAGTCCGGGGCTTCGCTCGGTTTTGCCATGGGTCTACTGGGCCGAGAGATTCTCGGCGGCGATGATGGCGCTCCAGCGCGCCACCTCGCTGTCGAAAAAGCGCTGGAAGTCGGCCTGGTCGCGGAAGACGGCTATGGCCCCCATTTCCCGGGCCCGCTGCTGCACGATGGGCTCGTCGATCACCGCGCGCAGCCGCTTCTGCAAGGCCTGCACGCCCTCTTTCGAGGTGCCCGACGCCACGAAGATCCCCCACCAGCTCGACGCGTACACGTCGCGCACGCCCAGCTCGTCCAGGGTGGGAAGGTCGGGCGCCTGCTCCAGGCGTTCCGGCGCGGCCACCGCCAGCGCGCGGATGCGGCCGGCCTTGACGTGCGTCATGGCCTGCAGCGTGTCGAAGTAGGCATCGACCTGCCCGCCCAACAGGTCGTTGATGGCCGCCGACGTGCCGCGATAGGCGACATGGGTGACCTGCAGGCCGAGTTCGCGGGCGAACAGCGCCGCGGCCAGGTTGGGGCTGGACCCCACGCCGGAATTCGCGAAGGACAGGCCGCGCGGGGACTTGCGCGCGTAATCGATCAACTGGCGCACGTCGGTCGCCAGGTCGGCCCGCACGTAAAGAATGAGCGGACTGACGGCAACCTGCGCCACCGGCACGATGTCGCGCGGGTCGTAGGGCAAGGCCTTGATCATGGCGGGGTTGGTGGCCGTGCCGACGCTGCCCAGCAGCAGCGTGCGGCCGTCCGGCGGGCTCTTCGCGACATGGGACGTGCCGATGGCCGCGCCGCCGCCCGGGCGGTTGTCGACCAGGATGGGCGCGCCCTGCGCAGCCGCCAGGCGTTCGGCGAGCACGCGCCCGTACAGGTCCGTGACGCCCCCCACGGCATAGGGCACGACGATACGCTCCACCGGAGCTTCCGCCGCCACCGACGCCGCCGCCACGCTGGCGGCGGCCAGGCACAACGCCAGCCGGGCAATTGCTGCACGCATTTCTTGTCTCCTCGCCGTTCAGGCTTGTCTGGATTGATACGGAATTCTAGGGAGGATCGCGCCGCCTCATCACACGGCTTTTGTAATAGCTGCTCTCAACGCTGCCTTATGAATCGCCCGCCGGCCCGAACCTAGAATTTGGCATTCCCATTCCAGGCCACGACGCCACGCTGAAGGACCATGATGACGGCACTCGATTCTTTTTCGCTCTTCGGCCCCCTGCCCCGGCACGCCGAATTCATGGAGGCGGCAAGCGGCATACTGGCCCAGGTTTCGCCCTTGACGAGATTGCGCGCGCTGCGCGGCGCCAGCCCCGGCTGGGAGCCCGGCGCCTGGCGCGCCCTGGCCGAAGCCGGCTGGACTTCGGTGACGGTGCCCGAAGCCCAGGGCGGCCTGGGGCTGGAGATCGACGTGCTGGGCGCGATCGCCACCGCCGTGGGCGAATCGCCCTTGCCGGAGCCCTATCTGGGCGGCGCCATGGCCACGCTGGTGCTGCCGGCCTTCGCCGGCCATCCGCTGGCGGCGGAACTGCTGCGCGATGCCATCGCCGGCTCGACCGTGGCGGGCCTGGCCTGGCAGGAGAATCCCGGGGAACTCATTCCCACCTCGGTCTCCACCTCGGTCGATTGCGCCGGCGACCGCATGCACCTGGTCGGCACCAAGCGCTGGGTGGCGCCGGCCGGCGCGACGGGCTGGCTGGTCCATGCCCGCCTGGGCGAATCCCCCACCCTGGTCTGGGTGCGGCCCGACGACCCCGGCGTCAACGTGGAAACGGAATCCCGGGTGGACGGCAGCATGCTGTGCACCCTGCACCTGGACGCGCACCTGCCCGCCTCCCGCATGATCGCGGAAGGCGGCGAGGTGGACACGGTCTGCCAGCAGGCCTTGGAGTTCACGCGGCTGCTCCAGTGCAGCGAGCTTCTCGGCATCGCACGGCGCGTGTTCTGCCTCACGCTGGACTACCTCAAGACCCGCGTGCAGTTCGGCCGCGCGATCGGCGCGAACCAGGCCTTGCAGCACCGCATGGTGGACGCCTACGTCGGCGTGATGGTCTGCGGCGCGCTGCTGGCCGACAGCTATCGCGAGGTGCGCGACGACCCCGCTTCCCTGCCGCGCGTGGCGGCGCTGGCCAAGGCCCGGATCGCCGAGCGCGTCATCGGCCTGTGCCGCGAGGCCGTGCAGTTGCACGGCGCCATCGGCTACACCGACGAGTACGACGTGGGCCTGTATCTGAAGCGGGCCCTGCACGCGGCCTCCTGGCTCGGCAGCCCGCGCAACCTGCAGGCCCGCTACCTGGCCTTGCGCCACCCGGACGGCGAGGCCGCCCTGGCCGACGGCCAGGCCGCCTCGGGCGACGACTACAACGCCATGAGCGACGAAGGCTTCCGCCTGATGGTGCGCGGCTTCCTGCGCGCCCATTACCCGCAGCACCTGCGCCACGTGCCGCGCCGGCTGCGGCTGCGCGAAGTCCGCGACTGGTACCAGACCCTGTCCCGCAAGGGCTGGCTGGCGCCGGCCTGGCCGCGCGAACATGGCGGCATGGCGCTGTCGCCAGCCAAGCTGCTGGTCTTCTTCGAAGAGATGGAAGGCTGGGGCGCCGCCCGCCTGCCCGACCAGGGGATCATCAACCTCGGCCCGGTGCTGATCCAGCACGGCACGCCGGAACAGAAGGCGCGCTACCTGCCGCGCATCCTCTCGGGCGAGGACATCTGGTGCCAGGGTTACTCGGAGCCCAACGCCGGTTCGGACCTGGCCTCGCTGCGCACCGAGGCCCGCCTTGAAGGCGACCGCTACATCGTCAACGGCCAGAAGATCTGGACCACGCTGGCGCACGACGCCACCCATATCTTCGCCCTGGTGCGCACGGACAAGACCGTCAAGCCGCAGGCCGGCATCAGCTTCCTGCTGATCGACCTGAAGACGCCGGGCGTGACCATCCGGCCCATTACCAATATCGTCGACGAACAGGAGTTCTGCGAAGTCTTCTTCGAGGACGTGAGCGTGCCGGCGGGCAACCTGGTCGGCGAACTCAACATGGGCTGGACCATCGCCAAGGATCTGCTCGGCTACGAACGCATTTTCGCGGGCAGCCCGCAGCAGTCGCGCCAGGCGCTGCACCACCTGGAGCAACTGGCCGAAAGCCAGTCCCTGTTCGAACAGCCGGAGTTCTGCCAGACCTACGCGCAACTGCTCGGCGCGGTGCGCGAGCTGGAAGCGTTCTACGGCCTCTTCGCCGACATCGTGCGCCGCGGCGACCTGCTGCCGCCGTCGGTGTCCGGGCTGAAGATCCTGGCCACGGAAACCTATGTGCGCATCGCGCGCGAAATCGTGCGCTGGGCCGACGAGGCCGGCGGGACCTGGACCGGCATTCCCATGACGGACGGCACCTCACTGGTTCCATGCGCCCCATTCCTGCAATCGCTGGTCACCACCATTTATGGCGGATCCAACGAAATCCAGCGCAATATCGTGGCCAAGGCCGTATTGGGCCTGCCCAACCGATAGACACATGAGGAGACCGGGATGAAGGCTGCCTACTATGAAACGCGAGGCGCGGCGAGCGAAGTGCTGCGCCTGGGCGAGATGCCGGAGGAAGCCCCCGGGCCCGGCATGGTGCGCGTGCGGGTCGCGGCGTCCGGCGTCAACCCGTCCGACGTCAAGACGCGCGGCGGCACGGGAGCGCGGCCCAACCCCTGGCCGCGCACCATCCCGCACCAGGACGGCGCCGGCACCATCGACCTGCTGGGCGAAGGCGTGGACCCGGCCCGCCTGGGCCAGCGGGTCTGGCTATACGAATGCCAGCTCGACCGCCCCTGCGGCACCGCCGCGCAATGGGTCACGGTGCCCCAGCATCTCGCCGTTACCCTGCCAGACGACGTGCCCTTCGGCGTCGGCGCGGCGCTGGGCGTGCCCGCCCTGACGGCCTGGCATGCCTGCGAACGGATCGACGCCGGCGCCGGACGCTGCGTGCTGGTGCATGGCGCGGTGGGCGCCGTGGGCTTCTATGCCGCGCAGATGGCACGCCTGCGCGGCGCCCGCGTGCTGGCCAGCGTGTCGAACGCCGAACAGGCGCGGACCGCCGCCGCGGCCGGCATCGACACCGTGCCGCGCGGGCAGGATCTGCCCTCGGCCGCCCGGCAGTGGCTGGCGCGGCAGGGCCGCGAGGACTTCGACGCCTTCATCGACCTGGACTTCGCCGGCAACCTGCAAAGCAATCTGGCGCTGGCGGCCAACGGCGCGCATATCGCCGCCTACGCGTCGGACACCGAGCTGCGGCCCGCGATCCCAGTCCGGGACCTGATGCGCCGCAATCTTCAACTGTCGTTCCTGCTCGTGTACACCATGCCGGCCGCGCTCAAGCAGCGCGCGGTCGAGCAACTGGGCAACTGGCTGGCGGCCGGCGCGCTGTGCCATCCCGCGATCCATCCCTACGCGCTGGACGACATCGCCAGCGCCCACGAAGCCGTCGAGACCCGCAGGCATACCGGCAAGGTCGTGGTCCTGCCCTGACACCCCGCGATTCCCGGCCTCCCCGGATTTTCCGCGTCGCACCATAACAATATACGTACATAGGCACCTACAGGTGCTATGTTTATGTACGTATATAAAAATAACGGCATTGAAAACCACCAGAGGAGACTGAGCATGCGCGGATTGATTGCAGGATTGCTGCTGAGCGCCGGCCTCGGAATGGGGGCCGCGCAGGCCGCCTATCCGGAACGCGCCGTGAAGATCATCGTGCCGTACCCGGCCGGACAGACCACGGACGTGATCGCCCGCGCGATCGGCCAGGAGCTGGGCGATGCCATGGGGCAATCCTTTTTCGTCGACAACCGCGGCGGCGCAGGCGGCATCATCGGCATGGAGGCGGGCAAGCGCTCCGAGGCCGACGGCTACACACTGCTGATGACGGCCAGCGGCCCCGTCGCCATCAATCCGGGGCTCTACAGCAAGCTGCCCTACAACGTCGAAAAAGACTACGAGCCGGTCGCGCTGGTGGCCATGGTGCCGCTCTTCCTGGTGGTGCGCGCCGACTTCCCGGCCAACAATGTGCGCGAGCTGGAGGCGTACGTGAAGCAACGCCCGGGCCAGCTCAATTACGGCTCGGGCGGCAGCGGCCTGACCAATCACCTGGCCATGGAAATGTTCAAGAGCCAGGCCGGCCTCGAACTCACCCACGTTCCCTACCGCGGCGCGGCGGCCGCGCTCACCGGCCTGATCGGCGGCGACGTGGCCATGATGTTCGAGGCGGGGCCGGCCATCATGCCGCACGTGCAGTCCGGCGTGCTCAAGGTGCTGGCCGTGGGCGGCCGCGAACCCGCGCGCGCCTTTCCCCAGGCCAGGCCCGTGTCGGCCGAAGGCGTGCCGGGCTACGAGGCGCAGGCCTGGATCGCGCTGCTGGCGCCGGCGGGCACGCCCAAGCCCATCGTCGACCAGCTCAACGCCGTCGTGCGTAAGGCCCTGAGCCGCCCCGAACTGCAAGAGAAGCTCGCCGTGCTGGGCGCGGAAACCGTGTCGTACAGCCCCGCCGATACGCGCCAGTTCATCTCGCGCGAGATCGCGGTCTGGGGCCAGGCGGTCAAGACATCCAACGCCCGGGTCGACTGAGGGGCGCCAGTTCGCGGGCGCCCCGGCGCCCGCCGCCTTCACCGCGCGTGCAGTTCGGGATAGGGGCCGTCGCGCAAGGCGTAGGCCGACAGCACCAGGTCGCGCACCGCCCGGCGGCTGATCTTGCCCTGCGGGTTGCGCGGCAGGGCCTCGACCTCCACGTGCGCGCGCGGATGCTTGTAGCGGGCCAATCCCGCGACCCGCTGGCTCGCGGCCTGCCGCCAACCCTCGCCGGCCCGCTCGGCCACCGCTACGATGACCTCGCCCCAGTAGTCCGACGGCAGCGCGACCACGCAGATCTCGCCGCAGCCCGGCAAGCCGGCCAGCGCCCCCTCGATCTCGTCGGGATAGATCTTGTAGCCGCCGCTCTTGATGACGTCGGCCATGCGGCCCAGCAGCCACAATCGGCCCTGAGGGTCGATGCGGCCCAGGTCGCCGGTACGGTGCCAGCCGTCGGCATCGGGCGGATGAAAGCCGCCCTCGTCGACGTGGCCGATGTACATGTGGCGCGAGCGCAGCTCGATCTCGTCTTGCGCATTGATGCGCAGTTGCACGCCGGGCGCCGGCCATCCCAGGCACGCGCCCTCCCCGTCGCCGGCGGCAAAGCAGGCTTCGGTGGCCTCCGGATCCAGCACCGTGATCGGATTGACGTTCTCGCTCTTGCCGTAGGTCACGCGCACGCGCGGGCCGAACAGCGCGCGCGCCTTGGCGTACAGCCCGGGGGTCAGGGTCTGCGTGCCGGTGAACACGCAGCGCACGCCGGGAAAGTGCTCGCCCTCGAACGCCGCGGCCAGCTTGGCCAGCACGGTGGGCGGCGCGAACACCGCATCCAGCGTGCCGCCGCGCAGCGCCTGCCCGGCCGCCTCCAGGTCCACCCCATTGAGCAGCAGGGCCGTGCCGCCATAGTCCATCCAGGCGCGGGCCTGCATGGACGCGCCGTGCACGTAGGGCGTCATCAGCAACACGCGGGAGCCCGGCCCGGGAGTAAAGGGCAGCACGGCGCGCAGCATGACCGCGGCCAGCCAGCGCCTTCCCTGGTCGTACACCAGCGCCTTGGGTTTGCCCGTGGTGCCTGACGAGAAAATGATGCGCCCCCAGTCCCCCGCCGGAACGGCCGGCAGCACCGATGGCTCGGCCAGCGGCGCGATGTCTTCGCAGAGGATGAGGCGGGCGCCCAGGTCGCGCACGGTGTCGGCATGCGCCCGGTCGGTGACGATATGGCTCATCGGCGTGAGGCGCTGGCTCCAGCGGATCTCCTCCCGCGTGTAGGCCGCGTTCAGATGCACCAGGCACACGCCGCCGACGGTGGCGCCGTAATCGGCCCAGACGGCCGCGCGGCCGTTGGGCAAATAGATGCCCACGCATGCGCCCGGGCCGGCGCCGTCCTCGGCGAGCACGCGCGCCAGGGCATGGGCCCGCGCGTTCAGTTCGGAGAACGTCAGCCGGCCCTGGCCGTCGTCGACGGCCACGCCGTCCGGAAAGCGCCCGGCCAGCGTATGCAGCTCCAGCGACCAGGGTATCGTGTCGGCGATCGTCATGGCTCAGCCCCGGAACAGGGTGCGGACGTCGTCGATCTGCGCCAGGCTCGCGAGCCGGTCGTAGAGCGCGCCGGCGGACGGCAGCGACGATGTGTCCCCTCCGGCCTGGCGGCGCCAGACGGCCATGCAGTCCTCGAACTTGGCGCGAAGGTCCGCCTCCGCCAACGGCAGGTGCGCGTGGCCGCGGGGATAGCGGACCTCGCCGGAGCGCAGGACGCGCCCGTCGCGCATATCGATGTCTACCGTGTCGTAACGCGAGAAGGCCGAATCCTCCGGGTCGGGCGCTTCGACGATCCCGATCTCCACCTTGCCGTAAAGGGCGCGCATGGCCGGCTCGTTGACGAAGGCGTCGTCCAGTTCGGACAGGCCCACCTTGCGCCGCAGGAGCGCGGCCGCCACCGCGAACTGGGCGCTGAACTTTGCCTCCAGCGCGGTGACCGGCGCCGCATTGCGCAGCATCGACGCTTGCGCCCGCCCGATGCCGACCCGGACGCGGGCGACCTGCGCGGCGTCCAGGTCCGCCTCGCGCGCGATGTCGATCACGGCGTCGATGATGCGGTGGCCCGAGTAGCAGACCGGGTACTTCTTGATGGACAGGCCGGTGGCCAGGATGCGGGGCTCGCCGGGCCGGTATGGGCGTTCGCGGTCGACCTGCCCGCGCGGCGACAGCGCGGCCAGGAAGCCCGCGTGATGCTCCAGCGCGTCGTCCGCGGCGGTCAGGCCCAGGCCCGCCAACGTCACGGCTTCGAAGGCCTGCGCCGCCACCCGGCCCGCGTGCAGCGGCTTGGTCATGGTGCCGAAATTGGCGACCAGGCCGCTGGCCAGGCTGGCGCCGATGGCCAGCGCGCGCGCCGCGACCGGCGCCTCGAAACCGCGCAGGCGGGCGAGCGCGGCGGTGGCCGCCACGGTGCCGAAAACCGCGGTCGGATGCCAGCCCTTGATGTGGTACGGGTCGGGCTCGCGCGAGGCCAGCTCGGCCCAGACCTCGTAGCCCACGATATAGGCCAGCAGGCAATCGCGGCCCGAAGCGCCCTGGGCATGCCCCTGCGCCAGGATGGCGGCGGTGAGCGCCGCGCTGGGATGGCCCGAGAGCGCCACGTCGTCGTAATCCAGCGCATGGCTGGCCACGCCATTGACGAAGGCCGCCCGGGCGGGAGGCAGCGCCTCGCCGCCGAACCACAGCGGCGCGCCGCCCTCGGCGGGGCCGGCCTGGCCGCGGGCGTAGTCCAGCGCGATGCGGGTCACGGCTTCGTCGCGGGCGGCCAATGCCACGGCGATCGTGTCGGTCATGCCCTGGCGAGCGATGCTCTCGGCCTGCGCCCGGCGCGGGCCGAGTTCGGGGTGGGCGACGTAGGCGGCCAGCGCCTGGGTGAGTCCGGTCATGGTGGGTTCCTTATGAAGGGCGCGGGTTCAGAACGAACGCGGCATGCCGAGGATGTGCTGGCCGATATAGGAGAGGATGAGATTGGTCGAGATCGGCGCGATCTGCAGCAGCCGGGTCTCGCGCCACTTGCGCTCCACGTCGTATTCACGCGCGAAGCCGAAGCCGCCATGCGTCTGCAGGCAGGCCTCGGCCGCGTGCCAGGACGCCTCGGAGGCCAGCATCTTGCCCATGTTCGCTTCGTCGCCGCAGGGCAGCCCCGCCTGGAACAAGGTGGCCGCCTTGCGCAGCAGGAGGTCGGCGGCCTGCGTCTCGGCATAGGCGCGCGCGATGGGAAACTGGATGCCCTGGTTCTGGCCGATGGGCCGGTCGAACACGCGCCGCTCGCTGGCGTAGGCGGCGGCCGTGCGGATGAACCAGCGCGCATCGCCGATCGCTTCCGACGCCACCAGGATGCGCTCGGCGTTCATGCCGTCCAGGATGTAGCGAAAGCCCTTGCCTTCCTCGCCGATCAGGCTGTCGGCGGGAATGCGCAGGTTGTCGAAGAACACTTCGGTGGTGTTGTGATTGATCATGGCCTTCAGCGGCCGGATCTCCATGCCCTTGCCCAGCGCCTCGCGAATATCGACCAGGAAAACGGACAGGCCCTCGCTCTTCTTGCCCACCTCCTCGTAAGGCGTCGTCCGGGCCAGCAGCAGCATCAGGTCGGATTGCAGGGCGCGCGACGTCCACACCTTCTGGCCGTTGACGACATAGCTGTCGCCATCGCGCACCGCGCGCGTCTTCAGGCGCGTGGTGTCGGTGCCGCTGGTGGGTTCGGTGACGCCGAAGGCCTGCAGGCGCAGTTCGCCGCGCGCGATGGCCGGCAGATAGCGGGCCTTCTGCTCGGCGCTGCCGTGGCGCAGCAGCGTGCCCATGGTGTACATCTGCGCGTGGCAGGCGCCGGCGTTGCAGCCCGCCGCATGGATCTCCTCCAGGATGACGGCGGCCGCTCGCAAGGGCATGCCGCTGCCTTCGTATTCCTCGGGGATCAGGGCGGCGAGATAGCCCGACTCGGTGAGCGCGCGGACGAATTCATCCGGATAGCGGTCGTCTTCTTCGAGGCGGCGCCAGTACTCGCCGGGGAATTGTTCGCAGATACGCCGCACGCTGTCGCGCACGTCGGCGTAGTCCTCCCCCAGGGGCATGGCGAGGTTGTCCAGGCTGTTGGGCGAAATGGTGTCCATGATGGGTCCGGTAGATGAGGTTGTGGAGGATCAGGCGGCAAGCCGAGCGCTGGCCGGGGTGAAGCCGCGGGGCAGGCCGGCGCGCGCCAGGCCGCCATAGAGCGTCACGTCCGGGATGGCGCGCCGAAGCACCTCGCGCACCTCCAGCAGCGCCGCCAGGTCGATGCCCGTGTCCACGCCCATGGACTCCAGCATGTAGGCGGCGTCCTCCATGACGATGTTGCCCGTGGCGCCGGGCGCGAAAGGACAACCGCCCAGGCCGCCCAGCGAGGCGTCGAACGCCCGCACGCCGCAATCCAGCGCCGCCAGGAGGTTGGCCAGGCCCGTGCCGCGGGTGTCGTGGAAGTGCGCCGCCACCGGCAGCGCGCCCACCTCGGCCAGCACGGCCTTGAAGACTCGGCGCACCAGGGCCGGGTTGGCGTACCCCACCGTGTCGGGGATGATCAGCTCGTCGGCGCCGGCCTCGGCCAAGGCCACCGCGTAGCGCACGACGTCCGCCACGGGCACGTCGCCTTCATACGAGCAGCCCAGCGCCGTCGCCAGCCCGCCGCAGAGCACGGGCCGGGTTGCCTCGGGTTGCGCGCGCGCCAATTCGGCCATATTGCGGAAGTCCGCCAGCGACTCTTCGCGGCTGCGGCGCACGTTCTTCATGTTGTGCGTTTCGCTGACCGACATCACAAAGTTGATTTTGTGCGCGCCCAGTTCCAGGCCGCGCTGCGCGCCACGTGAATTGGGCACCAGCGCGGCCACGGTCAGCCCCGGGATGCGCAGCGATTCCGTGGTCACCGCCTCGGCGTCGACGAACTGCGGCAGCAGCTTGGGCGGCACATAGGAAGTGACTTCGATTTCGGCCACGCCGGCGGCCGCCTCGCGCCGTATCCAGTCCAGCTTGTCGGCCGTTTCCACGAAAGTGGCGACGCTCTGCAGGCCGTCGCGCAGGCCCACTTCGCGCAGGATGACATCTCTTGCCATGCTTGTTCTCCTCTTGGTTCTGGCGTCAACGGCCCTTGAAGACCGGCTTGCGCTTTTCGTTGAAGGCGAGCACGCCTTCGCGGCGGTCGTCGGTGTCGACCAGGTGGTTGTAGGCTTCGATCTCGAAGCGGAAGGCCGTGCGCAGTTCCATCTGGCCGCCATAGCGCACCGACTTCTTGATCTGCCGCACCGACAGCGGCGCATTGGCGGCGATGGCGCCGGCCGTGGCCAGCGCCGCCGGCAGCACGTCCTGGGGATCGTGCAGCGCGTTGGCCACGCCCCATTCCAGCGCCTGCGCGGCGTCGAAGGGCCGGCCGGTCATCAGGATTTCCTTGGCGCGGCGCTCGCCCACCGCGCGCGGCAGGTTCTGCGTGCCGCCGGCGCCGGGCATGATGCCCAGCGTCACCTCGGTCAGCGCGAAGCGCGCCTCGCGGCTGGCGTAGATGAAGTCGCAGGACAGCGCCATCTCCAGGCCGCCGGCATAGGCATGGCCGTTGACGGCGGCCACGACGGGCAGCGGCAGGTCCACCAACGTCCAGTACATGCGTTCGAACAGCTCGTGCTGGCGCTGCCAGGTTTCGCGGCTCATCCCGTTGCGTTCCTTGAGGTCGCCGCCGCCGCAGAAAATGCGTTCGCCAGCGCCGGTCAGCACGACGCAGCGCACCGGGCCCGCGTCCTCAGTCAGCCGGTTCCAGAGGTCGAGCAGGTCGCGGCCCATCTGGGTATTGACGGCGTTGCCCACCTGCGGACGGTTCAGCGTGACGAGCAACACGTGCTCGTCGCCCATCCGGGTGGACACGGTTTCGTAGTCGGGGAGGTTCATTCCTGGATCTCCGTGGTCGGGGTCATGGTTGCCGGTTGGCGCAGCAGCGTTTCGGTGTGCTCGCCCAGCGCGGGCGGGCGGGAGCGGGGCCGGGGCCGGTGGCCGTCGAAGCTCAGCGGCAGGCCGATGAAATCCATCGCGGTGCCCGGCACGCGCTGCACCAGGCCCAACGCCTCGGTCTGCGGATGCGCGAGCATCTGATTCATGTCGTTCACGGGCGAGCAAGGGAGGCCGGCGGCCTCCAGTTGCTCCAGCCAGAAGGCGGTGGGACGGAGAGCGAAGATGGCGTCGAGCATGCCGTACAGCTCGGCCTGGTGGCGCACGCGGCTGGGGTTGTCGGCAAAGCGCGGGTCCTCGGCCCATTCGGGGTGCCCGACCACCCGCGCCAGGCTGCGGAACAAACCATCGTTGCCGGCCGCTACAACGATTTCACCGTCGGAGGTGGCGTAGCCCTTATAGGGCACGATGCTGGCCGTGCCCGAGCCGTAGCGCGGCGGCGCCTCGCCGGAAGCCAGCACCTGCGAGGCGATCAGCGACACCCAGGTGGCCGCCGTCTCGAAAAGCGAGACATCCACCACGCGCCCCTGTCCGCCGGCCTGGCGCTGCCAGAGCGCGGCGAGCACGCCGATCACCGCCCACATGCCCGTGCCCATGTCGACGATGGAGGCGCCCACGCGCACCGAGGGCCGGCCGGCTTCGCCCGTGGTGCTCATGATTCCGCCGAAGGCCTGCATCAGCGGGTCGTAGCCGGGCCGGTGCCGCAGAGGGCCTGTGCGGCCGAAGGCGCCCATGTTGCAGTAGATGAGGGAAGGCCTGAGCGCCAGCAGCGCGGCGCCGTCCAGGCCCAGCGTCTCGACCTGGCCGGGCCGCAGGTTCTGCAGGACGACGTCGGCGCGCTCGGCGATCAGGCGCTTGAGGGCGTCGGTCTGCGCCGGGTCCCGCAAGTCGCAGACCACGGACTGCTTGTTGCGGTTCAGGGTCTGGAAGAGCGTGGCCGCCCCTTCCTGGAAGGGAGGCCCCCAGGCGCGGGCGGCGTCGCCGTCGTGTTTCTCGACCTTGATGACCGTGGCGCCCAATTCACCGAAAATCTGTCCGGCGAAAGGGGCGGCCACGCTATGACCCAGTTCGACGACCACCAAGCCCTCGAAGGGGCGGGTGGCCTGCTCGTCCTGGTCGGCTTCACTCGTGTGTTGCATGGATTTGTCTCCGTCCGATGCACCCTCGAATAGGGCTCAAACCTTTTTTGGTAATGTACGTACATTAATAACTTTACAGTGGAATCAAATGTGCGTACATTGTTTTCAGAAACTTTTTTGACCGTAAGGTACCTCGCATGCCCAAGAATGACGGCACGCCGCCGGCCAAGCCCACGCGCGCCACGCCGCGGAGCAAGACACAGCCGCGTTACGCCTGGCTGCACCAGAGCCTGCTCAATGACATCGTGTCCGGGACGTATCCGGTGGGCTCCCTGCTGCCGACCGAGGCGCAACTGAGCGCCACGTTCGGCGTCAGCCGCCATACCGTGCGCGAAGCCACCCGGCGGCTGGTGGACATCGGCCTGATCGTGCGCTACCCCAGCATCGGCACGGTGGTGACGTCCGCCCAGCCCGGCGTCGCCCGGCCCAGCTACGTGGCGGGCCTGGGGTCGATGAAAGACATCCTCGCCTACACGGACCAGACGCGGCTGGAGGTCTTTGGAGAAACCGTTGCGGTTGCCGACGAAGCCATGGCCGAGTCGCTGCGCTGCGAGGCCGGTTCGAAATGGCTGGTGCTGCACACCAACCGCTGCCTGGTCGAAAACGGCCGGGTGATCTCGTACACGCGCGTCTATCTGCGCCCCGAGTTCGAGAAGATCAAAGAAAAACTGCATGGCAATCATCCCAGCATCTACAAGATGCTGCAGGACGACTACGGTCAGGAAATCCACCGGATCCGCCAGCAGATCGAAGCCACGCTGATGCCTGAGAACGCATTGTTCCAGCTCGGCCTGGAGAGCGGCAGCCCCGCCCTGCGGATGCTGCGCGCTTACGTAGACCCCCAAGACCGTCTGCTGACGGTTTCCGAAAATTTCTATATTGCCGACCGCTTCAAGCTGCAGACCGAATGGGAACGTGGAGAAGAGCCCTGAACTGATTTCCCCCTAGGCGGGCTTGCGGCGTGCTCGAAAAAAATGATGGAGGAGACAATCCATGAAACGAGTACTCGCAGCACTGTTATGCATGGGCGCCTTGCTGAACGCCCCGGCCCGGGCCGACTATCCGGACCGGGGCGTGAAGATCATCGTGCCATTCCCTGCCGGCCAGACCACCGACGTGCTGGCGCGCACCATCGGCCAGCAGTTGACGGAGACGCTGGGCCAGGCATTTTTCGTGGACAACCGCGGCGGCGCCGGCGGCATCATCGGCATGGAGGGCGCCAAGCGCTCCGAGGCCGACGGCTACACCCTGCTGATGGCCTCCAGCGGACCGCTGGCGATCAATCCGGGCCTGTACGCCAAGCTGCCGTACGACACGCTGAAGGACTTCACGCCGGTGGCGATGGTGGTGGTGGTGCCGCAGTTCCTGGTCACGCGGGCGGATTTCCCGGCCAACAACCTCAAGGAACTGATCGACTACGTCAAGAAGCACCCGGGCCAGCTCAACTACGGTTCGGGCGGCACGGGGCTGACCAATCACCTGACCATGGAGATGTTCAAGCGCCAGGCGGGGCTGAACATCATGCACGTGCCGTACCGCGGCGCGGCCGCCGCGCTGACCGGGCTGATGTCGGGCGACGTGACGATGATGTTCGAGTCGGGACCGGCCATCATGCCGCACGTCCAGAAGGGCGCGCTCAAGGTCTTCGCCGTGGGCAGCCGCAACGGATCGAAGGCGCTGCCCGATATCCCGACCATGGACCGCGCCGGCGTGCCGGGATTCGACGCGCAGACCTGGGCGGCGCTGCTGGTGCCCAGCGGCACGCCGGCGCCCGTGATTGACAAGCTGAACAAGGCCATGCAACTTGCGCTGAAGAAACCGGCCGTACAGGAGCAACTGGCCGCGCTGGGCGCGGAGGTGCTGCTCAGCACGCCGGACGAAACGACCACCTACATCAAGGACGAGATCGTCCGCTGGGGCGACACGATCAAGACCGCCAACGTAAAGTTGGACTGACCGGGGAACGGCGGCCGGCCTGGAACGCCCGGCCGCCCCTCACGTTTTTTGACCACGGAGCAATAAGGAAAGAAGCATGAAACTGGTGAGATTCGGCCCGCCGGGGCAGGAAAAGCCCGGCCTGATCGACGCGGACGGCGTGCTGCGCGATCTTTCGGGCCTGGTGCCCGACATCGGCGGCGCGCAGCTTGGGCGCGAGACGCTCGCGGCGCTGGCGCGGCGCGACACCGCCACGCTGCCGCAGGTGGCGGGCGAGCCTCGCCTGGGCTGCCCGGTGGCCGGCGTGGGCAAGTTCATCGCCATCGGCCTGAACTACTTCGACCACGCGGCCGAGGTCGGCGCGCCGGTGCCGAAGGAACCGGTCATCTTCATGAAGGCCACCTCCTGCATCCAGGGGCCGGACGATCCCGTCATGCTGCCCGAAGGATCGCAGAAGTCCGACTGGGAAGTGGAGCTGGGCATCGTCATCGGCGAACGCGCGCGCTACGTGGACGAGGCGGACGCGCTGGACCATGTGGCGGGCTATTGCGTGGTCAACGACGTGAGCGAGCGCGAATTCCAGATGGACCGCGGCGGCACCTGGGACAAAGGCAAGGGCTGCGACACCTTCGGCCCCATCGGGCCGTGGCTGGTGACGCCCGACGAGGTGCCCGACCCGCAGTCGCTGGACCTGTGGCTGGACGTCAACGGCCAGCGCATGCAGACCGGCAACACCCGCACGATGATCTTCGGCGTGAAAACCATCGTGAGCTACGTCAGCCGCTTCATGACGCTGCTGCCGGGCGACGTCATCATTACCGGCACCCCGCCGGGCGTCGGCCTGGGCATGAAGCCGCCCGTGTTCCTGCGCGCAGGCGACGTCATGACGCTGGGTGTGCAAGGGTTGGGCGCCCAGCGCCAGCGCGTGGTCTCCTTCGAACGCTAGGCCTGCCCCCTTGCCGGCCGCCTCCCGCCGGCAAGGGATCCCTGACGCCAGGGAAAAACCGCTACGACTCCCCGTACCGAGCCGCTCTCGCGATCCTTCCCAGGCGGCGCATGATCCTTGCCGCAATCCCCCTCCATCCCGCCACGTCGAGAAATCGTCCGGTTTTTCTCTGGGTGAAGGCGCGCAATGCGCCAAGGCGCCCCACGCAATGCTCAGCGCGTCGTTCGCAGGCTGGCCATCGCCCACTGCCTCCGCCTACCGGTATCATGGACCCTGCTTCGACCCTGGCTACCCGGGATCATTGGAGAACCTCCTTCGCCTATGCACGCCGATCTTGATTCGACGGTCGATGAAAAGGATCAGCCGCCAGCGGCCCGGCCATTGCCGCAGCGGGCATCGCTCGCCGTGTTGCCCGCGCTGTTCCTGGGGGCATTCGCAAATGCGTTGCTAGCGCCTTTCATGGGCTACTTCATCGTCGAAGGGAAAGGCCTCGCTCCCTGGTGGTTGAGCGTCTATTCCGCGGTCGCGATCACCGTCTCGATTGCCGTGAATCGCTATATCGGCCGGAGGATAGACCACGGCACCCGCCTCTATCGGTGGCTGCTGCTCGGTCAGGCCGCCTACGCAATCGCGGTCGCCTTGCTGATTTACTCGCCTCCCGCCGCCCTGCTCATCGGCCTCGTCGGCATCTTCCAAGGGATCGCGAACACGGCAACCACGACGATGTATAGCTTCGGCCGCCTGATGCTCGACGGCACGCAAGACCGCGCCAAGATCAATTCGAAGCTGCGCGTTATCACGTCCCTGGCATGGATGCTGGCGCCCCCTCTCACCTTTTCACTGGCCTCCTGGAATACCGGCATAACGGTGTTTCAAGTGGCTGCGGGCGTTGCGATCGGATGGATCCTCGTCGGGCGTCTGGTGCTGCCGACGACGTTCCGCAGCCCGCCTGCCAAGGCCGTGGCCGCCGCCGATGGCGGCGCATCCAGCTTCGGCATGCTTCAGCGCACGGCCGTGTGCTTCTTCTTCGCGCTGGCGCATGTTCTGTGCTCCACGTCTCTTCCGCTGTATTACACGCGCGAACTCGATCTGGCTCCCTATGCCGCCGGCTTGTCGTTCGGCGTCAAATGCGCGGTCGAGGTGGCCGCCATCCTGCTGGCGCCATGGCTCGTGAAGAAGATGGGCACGAACTACGGCCTTTTCATCTCGGCCTTGTTTGCCTTTGCCGCCTTTTCGCAGTTTCTCAACGCCTCGTCGCTGACGGGGGTACTGCTCGGCGCTTGCCTGGAAGGAATGTTCTACGGCACCTTCGCCGCGGTCGCGATGACCTACGTTCAGGAGATGTCCCCAACCCGGGTCGGCCGCGCCACCTCCGCCTACATGAACAGCCTGTTCCTGGGCGGCATGGTGGGCATCCTGACGCTAGGCGCCGTTGCCACGGCCTATGACTTTCGCGCGGTGATATTTGGCGCCCTGATCGCCATGGCAACGGGAAGCGCGATTCTCCTGGCGGACACGCTCTCGGGCGCTCGGCAAGAGAACCGAGTCCGGCCGCTGAATCGCTAGCATCGCGATTCCGGGCGCCGGGCCATCGGGCTGCCGGCGGGCAAGGCCGCGCGGCTGGATCCGTGCCAGGCGCAGCGCCGCCGCTCGCGATCGTTACGCCCCTCGTCCTGCGCGCAAACGCAAAAAAGCCGGCAGCGCTTGCGCGATACCGGCTTTCAGCCAAAGGCGTCGGGAAACACCTTCATGAATTCGACCACATGAAGTGGTCGGGGCGAGAGGATTCGAACCTCCGACTCCTGCGTCCCGAACGCAGTACTCTACCAGGCTGAGCTACGCCCCGATCTTTACTACTCTAAAGCTTTGCCGTGCTCAGTACGGCGAAGCTGTCTTGCTTTGTGCTTTTCTTGGTCTTCGATCCCGCTGATTTTTCTCAACGATCTCTATTCACCGCGAAAGCGCAGAATTCTAACAGAGAATTCAGAAAAGGGGAAATGGGGTAGCCGGAAAGTGCGGCACGGGCCAGATCGGCTTCGGCGATCGCGGCCTGGCGGGCGTGTTCCAGGGCGTCCGTCGCCTGGATGGCCGCGGCCACGGCGGCGAAGTCGGCGTCGCCCGTCTTGATCGCTTCGCGGATCAATTGCTGCTGTTCCGGGGTGCCCACTTCCATGACGCGGATCAGCGGCAGCGTGGGCTTGCCCTCGCGCAGGTCGTCGCCCACGTTCTTGCCCAGGGCGGCGGCGTCGCCGCTGTAGTCCAGCACGTCGTCCACCAACTGGAAGGCGGTGCCGACGTGGCGGCCGTAGGCCGCGGCGGCGGCTTCCTGCTCGGGCGTGGCGCCGGCCAGCACGGCCCCGACCTGGGCGGCGGCCTCGAACAGCTTGGCGGTCTTGTAGCGCACCACTTGCAGGTAGCGTTCTTGCGAGACGTCCGGGTCGTGCACGTTCAGCAGTTGCAGCACCTCGCCTTCGGCGATCACCGTGGTGGCCTCGGACAGGATGCTCATGACGCGCATCGAGTCGGCTTCGACCATCATCTCGAACGAACGGGAATACAGGTAGTCGCCCACCAGCACGCTGGCGGCGTTGCCGAAGACCGCATTGGCGGTTTCGCGGCCGCGGCGCAGGTCGGATTCGTCGACCACGTCGTCGTGCAGCAGCGTGGCCGTATGGATGAATTCCACCACCGCGGCCAGCAACTGGTGGTGCGTCCCTTCATAGCCCAGGGCGCGCGCCACCATCAACACCATGGCCGGACGCATGCGCTTGCCGCCCGCCCCGATGATGTAGTCGCCGATCGTGCGGATCAGGACGACGTCGGAGTTCAACCGCTCGCGGATAACCGCATCGACGGCCTTCATATCGTCAGCAATGGGGGCAATAAGCGCGGGGAGATTCAAGACGTATCCGGAGAGTGAAACGAGCCGACGCGTGAACGGGCGGCGGCTCTTACCGCTGGGCCGCCGGGCAAGGCGGGGGATTCGACCAGCGATTATACGGGGAGTGGCGGACGCGAGCCGGGCGCTGCCCGCCGCCGCGCCGCGGGGGCGCCGCCCAGGGAACGGAGGACGGTATCGCGCCGCGGGAGCCCGCCCCCGCGTGAAGCGTCCGCGCGACACCTAAGCCCTTAGCCCACAAGCGCTTTTTGACTTTCCGGAAGTCCCGGGCTAATATTCCGGATTCGGTCAGCAATGCCCGAATTACGTCGGTTGCATTTACGCAATGCCCTCGGGCGCTTTCCCTACCCTGCCAGGACCTGGCGTTCGGAAGACGAAAGCGCGCGCCACTGAACAAGGTTCCGCACTGAAAAGTGCAGCGCTGAAAGGTGGCCCCCGTAGCGGCCGTCCCGCCCAGCAGGGCAGGCAGCGCGAATGCGCCTTTTTACCTATTTAAGGAACACCCCATGTACGCGGTCGTAAAAACCGGTGGCAAGCAGTATCGCGTTGCCGCTGGCGAAAAACTCAAGATAGAACAGATACCGGCTGACATTGGGCAAGAAATCACCCTGGACCAAGTGCTGTCCGTGGGCGAAGGCGACCAACTGAAAGTTGGCACGCCCCTCGTCTCCGGCGCCGTGGTCAAGGCAACGGTTCTTGCGCAAGGCCGCCACGACAAGGTCAAGATCTTCAAGATGCGCCGTCGCAAGCACTACCAGAAGCATCAGGGCCACCGTCAGAACTACACCGAAATCCGCATCGAAGCCATCACGGCTTAAGAAGCGACTCGGTACCACTTAGCAGGAGCTAAACATGGCACAGAAAAAGGGCGGCGGCTCTACGCGGAACGGACGCGACTCAGAATCGAAGCGTCTGGGCGTCAAGGCTTTCGGCGGTGAATTGATTCCCGCCGGTTCGATCATCGTGCGTCAGCGCGGTACTCGCTTCCACGCTGGCGTGAACGTCGGCATGGGCAAGGACCACACCCTGTTCGCGCTGGTCGACGGCAAGGTTCAATTCGGCTTCAAGGGCGCGTTGAACAAGCAAACCGTTTCGATCGTCGCCGCCGAGTAATCGGCACGAGCACGGTCAGCAACGCGGTTCGCCGCGTTCTCGAACGGTAAAGCCCTGTCGCATGCGGCAGGGCTTTTTTGTTTTAAGGCAGCGGCCGGGGCGTCCCGGCCCTCGCCTCCCGGCGGCGCCCGATGACGGGCCCCGCCCTCACTCATTACACGCACGGACACCATGAAATTCGTAGACGAAGCCACCATCGAAGTCGTCGCCGGCAAAGGCGGCAATGGCGTGGCGAGCTTTCGCCGCGAAAAGTTCATCCCCAAGGGCGGCCCGGACGGCGGCGACGGCGGACGCGGCGGCACCATCTTCGCGGTGGCCGATCGCAACATCAACACGCTGATCGACTTCCGCTACGCCCGCCTGCACCGCGCCAAGAACGGCGAAAACGGCCGCGGCTCCGACCAATACGGCGCGGCCGCCCCCGACATCACGCTGCGCGTGCCCGTGGGCACCGTCATCCATGACGCGGACACCGGCGAAGTCCTGTTCGACCTGAACCAGCACGACCAGAAGGTGGTGCTGGCGGCGGGCGGTCAGGGCGGCATGGGCAATATCCATTTCAAGTCCAGCGTGAACCGCGCGCCGCGCCAGTGGACGCCGGGCAAGGAAGGCGAACACCGCTACCTGCGCATGGAGCTCAAGGTGCTGGCGGACGTCGGCCTGCTGGGCCTGCCCAACGCCGGCAAGTCCACGCTGATCACCCGCATCTCCAACGCCAAGCCGAAGATCGCGGACTACCCCTTCACCACGCTGCACCCCAACCTGGGCGTGGTGCGCACCTCGCCGTCGCGCAGCTTCGTCGTGGCCGACATTCCCGGCCTGATCGAAGGCGCCTCCGAAGGCGCCGGCCTGGGCCACCTGTTCCTGCGCCACCTGGCGCGCACCCGCGTGCTGCTGCACCTGGTGGACGTGTCCACGCCCGATCCCGACGCCGATCCGGTCGAACAGGCCGTCATCGACGCGCGCGCCATCGTCGAGGAACTGCGCCGCTACGACCCGGAACTGGCGGCCAAGCCGCGCTGGCTGGTCCTGAACAAGCTGGACATGGTGGCCGATCCCGAAGACACCAAGCGCCGCTTCCTCGAACTCTACGACTGGAAGGGGCCGGTGTTCGGCATCTCGGGCCTGTCGGGCGAAGGCACGCAGGACCTGATCTACGCGCTGCAGGACTACCTGGACGCCGAGCGCGAAAAGGAACAACTGGCGCAGGACCAGGCCGACGGCAGCTACGTGGCGCCGGATCCGCGCTTCGACGACAAGCGGTCGGACGCCGCCCCCCGTTCCACGCCGCGCAGCGGCGACGAATAAGCCATAATCGCAGTCCCACGATTACGCCTTTTCCCGCGCCGCAGCCCGCCGCCATCATGTCTGCCGAATCACCCTCCGTTTCCGTCGTCACCCACGCCCAGCGCCTCGTCGCCAAAGTCGGCTCGTCGCTGGTCACCAACGAAGGCCGCGGCCTGGACCGAGCCGCCGTGGCGCACTGGGCCCAGCAGATCGCGGCCCTGCACAAGCAGGGCAAGCAGGTCGTGCTGGTCTCCAGCGGCGCCATCGCGGAAGGCATGGCGCGCCTGGGCTGGCGCAAGCGCCCGTCCGTCATGCACGAACTGCAGGCGGCGGCGGCCGTGGGCCAGATGGGCCTGTGCCAGGCCTATGAAGCCGCCTTCGCGGAATACGGCCTGCGCACGGCGCAGATCCTGCTGACGCACGAAGACCTGGCCGACCGCCACCGCTACCTGAACGCGCGCAGCACGCTCTTCGCGCTGCTGCGCCTGGGCGTGGTGCCCATCGTGAACGAGAACGACACGGTCGTCACCGACGAGATCCGGCTGGGCGATAACGACACGCTGGGCGCGCTGGTCACCAACCTGATCGAAGCCGACACGCTGATCATCCTGACGGACCAGCGCGGCCTGTACGACTCCGACCCCCGCAAGAATCCCGAGGCCAGGTTCATGTCGCACGCCCAGGCCGGCGACCCGGCGCTGGAAGCCATGGCCGGCGGCGCCGGCAGCGGCATCGGCACCGGCGGCATGCTGACCAAGGTGCTGGCGGCCAAGCGGGCGGCGCATAGCGGCGCCCACACAGTGATCGCCTCCGGCCGCGAGCGCAACGTGCTTACGCGCCTGGCGCAAGGCGAATGCATCGGCAGCGAACTGCGCGCCGTGCTGCCGGTATGGTCCGCCCGCAAGCAATGGCTGGCCGACCACCTGCGGCTGCGCGGCCGCGTGGTGCTGGACGACGGCGCCGTGCAGGCGCTGCTGCGTGAAGGCAAGAGCCTGCTGCCCATCGGGGTGATCGAAGTGGAAGGCGAATTCGGCCGCGGCGACGTGGTGGCCTGCGTGGATGGCCAGGGACGCGAATGCGCCCGGGGCCTGATCAATTATTCATCGGCCGATACCCGCCGCATCCTGCGCCAGCCATCGTCGCAGATCGCGCGCATCCTGGGCAGCATGACCGAACCCGAGCTCATGCATCGGGACAATCTGGTCGTGCTGTAACGCCCGGCGAGCCCTGCCGCTCGCCGTCCGGCCGCAGCATGTAGCCCCACCCGCGCACCGCGAGCACGGGAAATTCGATATCGAGGCGGCACGCCTTGCCGCGCAGCCTCGACACCAGCACGTCCACCCGCCGCGCCGCCCCTTCCGCGGCGCCGCGCGCCTCCGCGGGCAGGAGTTCTTCCCGGCGCAGCCGATGGCCCGGGGCATTCAATAGCTGGACAAAAAAAGCACATTCGGTCGGGGTCAGCGGCAGAAGCTGGCCGGCGGGCCCCGCCAGTGCGCCAGCCTGCGCATCCACACGCCATGCCGAACCGCCGCGGCGCCCGCGCCGGCACAGGCTGCGCAGCAGGGCGTCCCATTCTTGAATTTCCATGCCGGCCTGCGCACAGACGTCCGCGCCCGCCTCCAGCGCCGCGATCCGCCCGGCCGAGGTGGCGCCGCGAACCTGCCAGACCAGCGCGGCGGCCGGCGCCGCGCGGCGCAGCCAGGCGATCTGTTCCGCCGTATCCGAACTGGCACCCTGCAGCACCAGGACGTCGACCACTTGCGCCTGCAGGCTGTCGAGCAGGGCCGCCAGCGAATCGAACGCATGGGCCGCCCAATGGAAGGTGCGCAGCGCGGAGGCGAGATCGCGGGCCCCCTCGTCGCACGCAAGAACGAAGACACTGCCCTGTTGCTGCATGTCGCTTTCTCTCGCCTTTATCACTTAAGTAATTCTTATAACTACCAAAGTGACCAGCCACCAAGCTTCAATCGCCCTGTGAAGACATTCTCGGACCGACTGAAGCATGCGCGACTCCTGCGTGGCCACACGCAGAAGGCGCTCGCCCGTTTGGCGCGCCTTTCGCAGAGCGCCATCGGCAGCTATGAGACCGGCTTGTGGCACTCCAGCCGCTCGGCCCGCAAATTGGCGCAGGTGCTGAAGGTCGAGGCCGAATGGCTGGAAACCGGCAAGGGTCCCATGGAGCTTCCCATGGGCGGCTACGACCTGAGCGATACCCTGCCCGCCACCGGCGTGGCGGAATCCCCGCCGCGGCCCAGCGGCCGGCCGCGTCCGATGGCGCCGTGGCCCTACCCCAATATTTCTCCCGCCCAGTTCGAATCCCTCACGGCCGACGAACGGATCGTGCTGGAAGCGATGACGCTGGCCTTCATCGAGAAAAGCACGCAGGTCCGCCGCAGCGCCAAACCGCGCGCCCGCAAGGCCGGCTGACCGTCCCCGGCCGTCGTCGCAGATCGCCCAATAGCAAAAAGCCCGGCATGCCGGGCTTTTTGCTGTGAGCGCGCGGCTCAGGGCTTGGCTGCGGGAGCCGGCGCGCCGCCGGCGGGGATCGCGGCGTCGCCGCGGATCTTGGCGGCGATTTCCGAGGCGGCCTGGGCCGAGGGCACGCCGAAAGCCAGCACGCCGCGGTTCAGCGGTTCGCCGATGAGCGGGGCGGCGACCAGTTCGCGGTCGATCACCAGCGCCAGCATGTTGCCGACATTCTTGGTGCTGACGTCATTGAGCTTGCGGGCGCCCGCTTCGGAGAAGCGCAGGCCGACGAAGTTCTGCCCCTGGCGATCCACCAGCGCGGCGGCGTCGGTCAGGTCGGCGCGCGTCAGGACGGGCACTTCCTGCATGTAGAGCTTGCCGTCGGGCAGGCTGATTTCGCGCAGGCCCGCGCCGGGTTCCTTGTGCGCCAGGTAGAAGTCCACGGTCGAGGCGGTGGCGGGCGTGGTGGATTGCTGGCCGGCCTGCGGCGTGGCCGAGGCGGCGTCGGACGTCTTAGTCGGGGCGGTCTTGCAACCCGCTAGCGCCAACGTCACGACAACCAGGGCGGGCGCCAATTTGCGTAAGGTCAGTTGCATGCTCGATTCCTTCTTCAGTGGACTAAGACCAGGCCGCGCGGCGGCACGCCCGGCATGTCTGAAAAGTGTACCGAACCTGAATGACGGTGTCGCCCCAGTCTGAATCCAAATGTAAAGCGGTAATACCAGCTTCCAGGACAAAGCGCCAAGGCGATGCGCGACCGAAGCGATTCGCCGGAACGCGCGCCAACCTCTATACTTCGCTTTCGTGCAGGGGTACTCGTCCCGGCTTCCAGGCCGAGACGTGTTGAGAGAGTCCCTTCGTACCAGTACGGATAATGCCGATGCTGGGAGCCGTATTTCCGCCGCCGTTCGCGCGCCGGAGATTCCTTCCCGATCGGCTCCAACCATTCGCTTGGAGCTTTCCATGAACGCCAATCCCAAATTCCTGGCCGCCACCGCTGAAGTGGACTCGGCCGCCGTCGCGCCGCTGCCCAAATCCCGCAAGGTGTACCAAACCGGCTCGCGGCCCGACATCCGCGTGCCGTTCCGCGAGATCGAACAGGCCGACACGCCCACCATGTTCGGCGGCGAGAAGAACCCGCCGCTGACGGTCTACGATTGCAGCGGCCCCTATACCGACCCCGAAGCCAGGATCGATATCCGCCGCGGCCTGCCCGAGTTGCGCCGCGCCTGGATCGAAGAGCGCGGCGACACCGAGCTGCTGTCCGGTCCGACCAGCGACTACGGCAAGGAACGCCTGACCGACCCGAAGCTGACGGCCATGCGCTTCGACCTGCGCCGCCCGCCGCGCCGCGCCAGGTCCGGCGCCAACGTCACGCAGATGCACTACGCGCGCCGCGGCATCGTCACGCCGGAAATGGAATTCGTGGCCATCCGCGAAAACCTGCGCCGCGAGCAGTACCTGGAGACGCTGCGCGCCAGCGGCCCCGACGGCGAGAAGATGGTCAAGCGCCTGCTGCGCCAGCACCCGGGTCAATCCTTCGGCGCCGCCATTCCGGCTTCCATCACGCCCGAGTTCGTGCGCGACGAAATCGCGCGCGGCCGCGCCATCATCCCGGCGAATATCAACCACCCGGAAATCGAGCCGATGGCCATCGGCCGCAACTTCCTGGTGAAGATCAACGCCAATATCGGCAATTCCGCGGTCAGCTCCGGCATCGGCGAGGAAGTCGAGAAGATGACGTGGGCGATCCGCTGGGGCGGCGACACGGTCATGGACCTGTCCACCGGCAAGCACATCCACGAAACGCGCGAATGGATCATCCGCAATTCGCCCGTGCCGATCGGCACGGTGCCGATCTACCAGGCGCTGGAAAAGGTGGACGGCAAGGCCGAGGACCTGACCTGGGAGATCTTCCGCGACACCCTGATCGAGCAGGCCGAGCAAGGCGTGGACTACTTCACCATCCACGCGGGCGTGCGCCTGCCGTTCATCCCGATGACGGCCGACCGCATGACCGGCATCGTCTCGCGCGGCGGTTCGATCATGGCGAAGTGGTGCCTGGCTCACCACAAGGAGAGCTTCCTGTACGAGCGCTTCGAAGATATCTGCGAAATCATGAAGGCCTACGACGTCAGCTTCTCGCTGGGCGACGGCCTGCGTCCGGGGTCGGGCTACGACGCCAACGACGAAGCGCAGTTCGCGGAGCTGAAGACCCTGGGCGAGCTGACCCAGGTGGCATGGAAGCACGACGTGCAGGTCATGATCGAAGGCCCCGGCCACGTGCCGATGCAGATGATCAAGGAAAACATGGAGCTGCAACTGGAACACTGCCACGAGGCGCCGTTCTACACGCTGGGCCCGCTGACCACCGACATCGCGCCGGGCTACGACCACATCACCTCCGGCATCGGCGCCGCGCTGATCGGCTGGTACGGCACCGCCATGCTCTGTTATGTGACGCCCAAGGAACACCTAGGGCTGCCGAACAAGAAGGATGTGAAGGACGGCATCATCACCTACAAGATCGCGGCGCACGCGGCCGACCTGGCCAAGGGCCATCCCGGCGCGGCGATCCGCGACAACGCCCTGTCCAAGGCGCGCTTCGAATTCCGCTGGGACGACCAGTTCAACCTGGGCCTGGATCCGGACACCGCCAAGGAATTCCACGACGAGACCCTGCCGAAGGACTCGATGAAAGTGGCGCACTTCTGCTCCATGTGCGGGCCGCATTTCTGCAGCATGAAGATCACGCAGGACGTGCGGGACTATGCGGCGGCGCAGGGCGTGAGCGAAAAGGACGCGCTGCAAAAGGGCATGCAGGAGAAGTCGGTGGAGTTCGTGAAGAAGGGGGCCGAGGTTTATCATCGGCAGTAGGTTTTGGACGTTGACGTGTCGATGCTCCTGGGGCGCCCGGCACGTGGGCGCCCACGCATCGTGCTCGGCCGATTGAAACTTGACGTCGGCTGGGACGGGCGGTGTGCCTAGGGCTCGCTCCACGGGCGGAGGCGGGCGGTGGATCTTGCGGGGCCCGCCCCAGGCCGGCCGCGCGGGCGGCCTCGTGGGGCGTACGCGGCGTCTTGCGTCGTGATGATGACGCTGCGCGTGTAGAGTGGTTTCTTTGCCAGGTGTCTTGTTTTTTGTCAGGTGTCTGACACCCGTACGAAATGACGGCACGAATTAATGAGATGCTCCCCGGGTGTCTGACACCCATGGGAAGATACTGTTGCCGCGGGTGGTGTCTGACACCCGTGATGCGCTGCTTCAAGCCTGAAACGCCGTGCCGTAGGGTGTCAGACACCTGACTTGCGACTTGAGACACCTGGCTTGCCCTGATATCACGGCTGGTGTCTGACACCCTGGATACTGTTGCCGCGGGTGATGTCTGACACCCGTGGTGCGCTGCTTCAAACCTGAAACGCCGTGCCGTAGGGTGTCAGACACCTGACTTGCTGACTTGTCCTCGCCGCTGGTGTCTGACGCGTGAAGAGAGTCTTCCATCGTCATTTCAACCCCGGCGCCGGATGGGCGGCGCGCGGCGAGCTCTGCACGCGCAAGCAAGTGCCCAGCGCGCCGCCCATCACCGCCCTCCCCCCACATCGGCGGGACCCGCCACCAGCAAACCCCTCCCCGCATTCGCGAAAGCGCACACCATCACGACGCACACGACCGCGTATGCCGATGTCGGCCGCCCGCGCGGCCGACATCGGCGGGCACGGCAAGATTCGACACCGACCACGGCTCCAGCAGCGCCACAGGCCAAGACGGCGGCAGCCCGTCGGCGCGGGCGGCATGGACGCGAGCAACCTCGATGCGCCCGACGGAATCCGAAGGGAGCCGAAGGCGGACGAGGATGAGGAAGGGGCAGTCCGGCGCCCGCGCGCCGGACCGCAATCGTGGGCGCGAGCGGCCATGTCGCCCGCGCCGACGGGCGACCTACGAAGCTCCCGCCCCCCTTACGAAGACACTGAACCCAACCTACGAAGCTCCCGACCCAGCCTACGAAGACACTGAACCCAACCTACGAAGCTCCCGACCCAGCCTACGAAGACACTGAACCCAGCCTACGAAGACACCCAGGCTGACCCACGAAGCCCTAAAGCAGCTTCCCAGGATTCATGATCCCCGCCGGATCCAGCACCGCCTTGATCTCCCGCATCAACCGCAACTCCAGCGGATCCTTGCTATGCAGGAAATGATCCCGCTTCAACTGCCCGATCCCATGCTCCGCCGAAATACTCCCCCCGTAGCGATTCACCTCGTCCAGCACCACGTCCGTCACCGCCGCGCCGTGCACCGCCGCCCAATCGCGGTCGGCGCCCGCGGGGCGCGACAGGTTGTAGTGCAGGTTGCCATCGCCAAAGTGGCCGAAGATGAATGGGCGGATGTCCGGGTAGAGCGCGCGCACGCGCGCCTCGGCGGATTCCATGAACTCGGGGATGCGTTCGATCGGCAGCGACACGTCGTGCTTCAGGTGCGGGCCGTCGGCGCGCTGCGCCTCGGAGATTTCCTCGCGCAGCTTCCACAGCGCCTGCAACTGCGCCAGCGACGCCGACACGGCGGCGTCCAGGCACAGGCCGCGCTCCAGCGCCGTGCCGATCACATTTTCCAGCAGGGTGTTCAGCGCGGCCTCGTCGGCG
This sequence comes from Achromobacter veterisilvae, assembly GCF_037619525.1. NCBI lineage: Bacteria > Pseudomonadati > Pseudomonadota > Betaproteobacteria > Burkholderiales > Alcaligenaceae > Achromobacter > Achromobacter veterisilvae. The sequence goes on from NZ_CP148753.1 coordinate 563,571, forward strand.
GTGTCGGCCAGTTCCACCAGCACGTAGCCCGGATAGCGCTGGGTGAAGGGTTCCTGCACGCCTTCGGCGTGCGCCAGCACCAGGTCCAGGCAATCGCCCGAAAAGTACTCGAACGCCTGCAGGCGCGCGCCGCATTGCTCGAACAGGAGTTCGAATAGCTGCAAGGCCTGGGCCGGCGATTCCACCGCGGCCAGCACCACCGAGCGCACGTCGGTGCGCGGGAACAGGCGCAGGGCGACGGCGGTGATGACGCCCAGCGTTCCTTCGGAGCCGATCAGCAATTGTTTGAGGTCGTAGCCGGTGTTGTCCTTGCGCAGGGTGCGCAGGCCGTGGAAGACCTCGCCGTTGGGCAGGACGGCCTCCAGGCCCAGCACCAGTTCGCGCGCCATGCCGTAGCGCACCACGTTCACGCCGCCGGCGTTGGTGGCGACGTTGCCGCCGATCTGGCTGGAATCCTCCGCCGCCAGGCTCAGCGGCAGCAGGCGGCCGGCCTCCTGCGCGGCGCGGCGCAGATTGCCGAGGATGGCGCCCGCCTCCGCCACCATGGTGTTGGCCACGGTGTCGATGGCGCGCACGGCGTTCATGCGGTCCAGGCTGAGCACGACGTTGGCCGCGCCCGAGTCCGGCGTGGCGCCGCCGCACAGGCCGGTGTTGCCGCCGCGAGGCACGACCGGCACGCCGGCCTCCTGGCACAGCGCCAGGCAGATGGCGACCTCGTCCGTGGTGCGCGGGCGCACGATGGCCTGCGCCTGGCCCTTGTACAGGCCGCGCCAGTCGGACAGCCACGGCGCGATATCCGCTCCGGCGGTAAGGACGGTGTCGGGGCCCAGGGCCCGGACCAGACGTTGTGTGAAGTCGGATGCGCTCATGATGTCTGCCTTGCGGCCGGAAAGAGGTGATCGAGTCGCAGGCGGCTGGCCGCCTGTTGTAGATGGCGGGTCGCCGCCAGCCGGGCGCGCTCGGGGTCGCCCGCGAGAATGGCCTCGTACACGGCCACGTGCTCCTGGTGCACGGCCGCGGTCAGGCCCTCCTGCAGGCGGCTGTTGCTGCGCGCGGTGCTGACGGCCAGCCGCAGTTGCAGGTTCAGGTACTGCAGCAGGTCCTGGTAGTAGCGGTTGTGCGTGGCGGCGGCGATGGCGACGTGGAACGAGATATCGTGCTCCACGCCCTGTTCGGGATGGTCGAGGTGCGCTTCCAGCGCGGCCAGGGCCTGGGCCATGGCCGCGAGGTCCGCGGCATTGCGGCGCACCGCCGCCAGGGCGGCCGCGCCGCCCTCCAGTTCCATCCGCAATTCGTAGACGCTGGCCAACTGTTCGCGGTCCGCGATGCCGGCAGAGACCTGGAACCCCTGCGCGCCGGTGCGCGACAGCACCACGCTGCCCGAGCCCTGACGGCTCTGGATCAGCCCCTGCGCCCGCAGGCGTTCGGTGGCCTCGCGGATGACCGCGGCGCTGACACCGTACTGCTCCGCCAGGGCGCGTCCGGGCGGCAGCTTGGCGCCGACGGGGTGGACGCCCTCGGCGATGTCGCCCGCGATCCGGCGGGCGACCTGTTCGGTCAGGGTAAGGCTCTTGCTCAGCATACGCCCATTATAGACAAACCTTTCAGGTTATCTGATAACTTTTGCCGGACGCGGGCCGGGATCGGCGCCCGCCGGCGCGTCAGGCCACGGCGCGTGCGCCGCCGGGCAGGATGCCGTTCTCGGCGTCACCGGCCTCGTCGCCCCCGGCGACCGCGCAGCAGCGTCCGCCGCGCGCCTTGGCGCGGTACAGCGCGGCATCGGCCGAATCTAGGGCGCCCTGCGGGCTGCGGTTGGCGCCCGACACGATGGAGATGCCGATGGACAGGCCCACGCTGACGCGCGTGCCGTCGGCCAGCCCGATCGGCTGCGACACGTCGTGCAGCAGGTGTTCGCCCAGCCGCAAGGCGGAGGTGGCGTCGATGCCGGTCACCAGCACGATGAATTCGTCGCCGCCGATCCGCGCCGCCACGTCGTCCACGCGCAGCATGGCCCGCATGCGCTGGGCGATGGTCATGAGCACCTGGTCGCCCGCGGCATGGCCGTAGGTGTCGTTGATCAGCTTGAAATCGTCCATGTCCATGTACAGCAGCGCCGCCGAACTGTCATGGCTGCGCGCGCTGGCGCATACGCGTTCGAGCGCGGCCTGCAGGCCCGCCCGATTCGCCAGGCCGGTGAGCGCGTCCTCGCTGGCGCGGCGCTCGCTGTCGCGTTCGGCCAGCATCGTGGACACCAGGATGCGGTTGAGCCGGTGCGACGCGATGCTCATGCTGACCAGGTAGAACGGAATCTGGATGAAGACGATGGCCGTGACGTATTCGCCGGTGAAGGCCGCGCCCAGGCACATCGGCCCCAGGCTCAGGAAGATCATGGCGCCGACCAGTCTGGGCGCGCCGTAGTTGCGGAAGCAGATGCCGCCGGCCATGGCGCCGCAGGACACCCCCGCCAGCGTGGCGGCCAGCCAGTCGCCGTTGATGAACGTGACGAAGACGCCGTAGCCCACGCTGAACGCCCACAGCAGCGCCAGCAGGATGTAGATGTCGGTATGGGTGTTGCCGCCCTTGGGCGCGGCCCGCAAGGCGGACCGCAGGACCGTGACGCGGACGGCGGCCAGGATCACCTCCATCGCCAGCCACGACAAGTACAGCGGCTCGGGCCGCCGCCAGGCGACGACGCCGGAAATCATGAGGGTGTTGATGACGCCGCCGGCAAAAATGGGAAGCGTGCCGAACAGGCTGGCGATCAGCGCCGCGCGGATGTCCGCGGGCGTATCGTGTCCGGAATGCGTCAGCCAGCGCGTGAGGCGCCATTTGGGTAAGCTGAACTTCAGTGCTGTATCCACGCTGTCACGTCCCTGGCCGCCTCTACCCGGATCAGATAGGCTGGCTGGCGTTATAGCAGGTATTTCAAGCCTTTAATATTGTCCGCCGGTTCAATATGCCGGGGCATTCAGTGCCCGCGGTGCCCGCAGACGGCGCATTCGGGATCGCGCTGGACGTTCACGCTGCGCCACTGCATGGTGCGCACGTCCAGCCACAGCAGTCGGCCGGACAGGCTTTCGCCCACGCCGGACAGCAGCTTGAGCGCCTCTGCCGCCTGCATGCTGCCGATGATACCGACGACCGGCGCGAACACGCCCATCGTGGCGCAGTTGGCCTCTTCGACGTCGTCGGCCTCAGGGAACAGGCAGTGATAACAGGGCGAATCGTCGTCGCGCAGGTCGTAGACGCTGACCTGGCCGTCGAAGCGGATCGCGGCGCCGGACACCAGCGGCTTGCGGTGCTGCACGCAGGCGCGGTTGATGGCGTGGCGGGTGGTGAAGTTGTCGGTGCAGTCCAGCACCAGGTCGGCCTGCGACACGGCGTCGGACAGGGCCTGGCCCTGGAGCCGCTCGACGCGGGCATGGACCCGCGCCTGCGGATTGAACGCCGCCAGCATGTCGCGCCCCGATTCGGCCTTGTGGCGGCCGACGCTGGCGGTGGTGTGCAGGATCTGGCGTTGCAGGTTGCTGAGTTCGACGACGTCGTCGTCGGCCAGGGTGATGTCGCCCACGCCGGCCGTCGCCAGGTAAAGCGCCGCGGGCGAACCCAGTCCGCCCGCCCCCACGATGAGCACACGCGCCGCCAGCAGTTTTTCCTGCCCTTCTATTCCCAGCTCGTCGAGCAGGATGTGGCGGGCGTAGCGCAGCAGTTGCTCGTCGTTCATTTGTCCTTGCTGGGCTCGACTCCGGTCGGCGTGATCTTCATGCGCTGGGCGGCGCCGCCGCCCGGCTTGGCGTCGGCCTTGGCCTGGGCGCGGGCCGAGCCCTTCTGCACCGGCTTGCCCGCCAGCAGGTTCAGCGCCTGCTGCAACTGGAAGTCGTCCTTGCCGCCGAATTCGAACACCTTGGCCGGCAATTCGACGTTGTCCTGGTCGGCGGTGGACTTCACTTCGTTGGCCGTCTGCTGGTTGGACAGGTGGCGCTGCAGATCGGCTTCGCGCGGCAGGCGGAACAGGTCGCCGTCGGCCGTGTCGGCGACGACGTAGTCCGGTTCGATGCCGGTGGCCTGGATGGAACGGCCGCTGGGCGTGAAATAGCGCGACGTGGTGAGCTTGACCGCGGTGGTTTCCGACAGCGGCAGGATCACCTGCACCGAGCCCTTGCCGAAGGTGCGGTTGCCCAGGACCTTGGCGCGCTTGTGGTCCTGCAGCGCGCCGGCCACGATCTCGGAGGCGGACGCGGAACCGACGTTCACCAGCACGACCATCGGCACCGTCTTGGTCCAGGCCGGCAGGCCGGACAGGTAGTTGCTTTCGCCGCGAGCGTATTCGGACGGCGTGGCCAGGTACTTGTGGCGGGCGTCGGGGGTGCGGCCGTCGGTGGACACCACCAGGGCGTCCGGCGGCAGGAACGCGCCCGACACGCCGATGGCGCTGGTCAGCAGGCCGCCCGGATCGTTGCGCAGGTCCAGCACCAGGCCCTTGGGGGCTTCCTTCGCGCCGAGGTCCTTGAGCTGCTTGGCCAGGTCGGCGCCGGTCTTTTCCTGGAACTGGGCGACGCGCACGTAGCCGATGCCGTTGTCCAGCATCTTGCTGCGCACGCTGCGCACCTTGATGATGTCGCGCACGATCTTCAGCACGATCGGCTGCGGACGGTCGGCGCGCATGATGGTCAGCGTGATCGGCGACTTGGGCGCGCCGCGCATCAGCTTGACCGCGTCGTTGAGCGTCATGCCCTTGGTGGGCGTGTCGTCGATCTTGATGATGAGGTCGCCGGCCATCACGCCGGCGCGGGCGGCGGGCGTGTCTTCGATCGGCGAGATCACCTTCACGAAGCCGTCTTCGGCGCCGACCTCGATGCCCAGGCCGCCGAACTCGCCCTGCGTGGCCGTCTGCATTTCGCGGAACGCGTCGGCATCCAGGTAGGCGGAGTGGGGGTCCAGGTTCGACACCATGCCGGAAATGGCATTGTCGATGAGGGTCTTGTCGTCGACGGCTTCGACGTAGTTGTTCTTGATGGCGGCAAACACGTTGCTCAGTTGCCTGAGCTCGTCCAGCGGCAAGGGGCTACCGCGCTGCGCGACCGCTGTCACGCCCACGCTGAGCAACACACCCGCCACCGCACCGATGGCAATCAGACCGAAACCGCGAAACTTACGAGTGCCCATGCACACTTCCCGAATTGTGTTTTCGCCGATGGGGTTTGGTAATTACCAACGACATCAATCTACTGCGCCAGCCACTGGGCCGGATCCACAGGAGCGCCACGATGGCGAATTTCAAAGTATAGGCCGGATTCCACTTGGCCGCCGGTTGCGCCCACCGTGGCGATCGTATCGCCACCCGTCACCGAATCTCCCACCCGTTTGAGCAGGCTTTGGTTGTAAGCATAGACCGTCAGGTACTGCTGCCCATGATCCACAATGATGAGGTTGCCGAAGCCGCGCAGCCAATCGGCGTAGACCACGGTGCCCGGGGCCACCACCTTGACCGGCGTGCCCTCGGGCGCGCGCAGCACCACCCCGCGCCAGACGCCGCCGTCCGGGCGGTCGACCCCGAAACGGCCCTGCACCTGGCCGCGCACCGGCATGGCCAGGCCGTGGCGCAGGCCGTTGCCGCCGCCGGCCGGCGCGGCGCGCGCGGTCTGCTGGGCCGGTTCGCCGTGGGTTGAAACGGGTTTTTCCTGCGCGGGCTCCGCGTTGGGGGGCGGTTCCGCGGGTTTGGCGGCAGGCGCCTCGCCGGGCGAGACCAGGCGGGACTGCCTTTGCTCGGCCGGACGCAGCCCGGCGGAGTCCGGATCGGCCACGGCGACGGGCCCGCGGCCCTGGCGCGAGGCCGCCTCGACCTGCTCGCGGGCCTGCGCCGCCTCGCGGGCGTCCCGGGCGTCGCGTTCGCGCCGCGCGCTGTCCGCGGCGACCTTGCGGTCAGCCTCGGCCTTCTTGCGGGCGTCCTCGGCGCGGCGCTCGGTTTCGGCGCGCTTGCGGGCCTCTTCGGCGGCGCGGCGCGCCTCTTCCGCCTTGCGGGCCTCTTCGGCCTTCCTGCGCGCCTCTTCGGCCTTGCGGGCTTCCTCGATCTGCTTGGCGATGGCCGCGTCCAGGTCGGTGATGAGGCGGGACAGGCGCTGGTCGTCGCGCCCCAGCTTGCTGGCCTCGGCCCGCTGGGCGGCGATCTGGCCTTCCAGCCGCGCCAGGAGCGTGGCGCGCTCCTTCTGCTGCCCGACCAGCGCGGTTTTCTGTTCAGTGGTTTCGGCCACGACTTTTTCGATCTCGGCGCGCCGGGCGTCGGCGCGCCCCTGGAGGGCGGCCAGGCGGTCGATGTCCGCCCTCAGGGCCTTCACGGCGGCGGCCCGGGCCTGCGAAACGTAATCCAGATAGCCCAGGTTGCGTCCCAGCACCTGGGGATCGTCGCCGGACAGCAGGGCCGTCCAGGGCGACAGGCCGCTGGTGTACTGGGTGCGGAGCTGTTCGGCCAGTTCGGTGCGGCGCTTGGCCAGCACGGCCTGCTGCGCGTCGATCTGCTTTTCCAGCCCGGCCAGGTCCGCCTGGGCCTGGCGGTTGGCCTCGGCCAGTTCCCGCAGGCGCAGGTTGATCCCGGAAATGGCCGATTCCGACTGCCTGAGCGCGTCGGCCGCTTCCTTGCGGGCGGCCTCGCGGTCATCGATCTCCTTTTGCAGGTTCTCGATGCGGCCGCGCAAGGCGGCCTGCTGCTTTTCGGCGTCGGACTGGCGGCCGGCGAGGTCATTCGGCGCGGCACCGGCCGGCAACGCCCCACCGGCCAGCATGACCGCCAACAACAACCCCGCCGCGCGACACATGGAAATATCAGTCCTTCTCAGGATGTCAGTCCTTCTTGGCCTTGCCCTGGGCGGCCACGGCCGCCATGGCCGCCTCGATCTCGGCGGCATCGCCCAGATAATAGTGGCGGATGGGGCGCAGGTCATCATCCAATTCGTACACCAGCGGCTGGCCAGTGGGAATGTTCAGATTGACGATGTCGTCGTCGGACACGTTGTCCAGGTGCTTGATCAGGGCGCGCAGGCTGTTACCGTGGGCGGCGATGAGCACCTTGCGGCCCGAACGGATGGCCGGAGCGATGGATTCGTTCCAGAACGGCAGCACGCGGGCCACGGTGTCCTTCAGGCATTCGGTGGCCGGCAGTTCGCCGGCCGGGATGCGGGCGTAGCGGCTGTCGAAACGCGGATGGCGCTCGTCGTCCAGCGACAGCGGTTCCGGGGCGATCGCATAGGCGCGGCGCCAGATCAGCACTTGCTCGTCGCCGTACTTGGCCGCGGTCTCGGCCTTGTTCAGGCCCTGCAGCGCGCCGTAGTGGCGTTCGTTCAGGCGCCAGTTGATGCCCACGGGGGTGTACATGGCGTCCATCGCGTCCAGGGCGATCCACAGGGTGCGAATGGCGCGCTTGAGCACCGAGGAGTAGGCCAGGTCGAAGGTGTAGCCTTCTTTCTTGAGGAGTTCGCCCGCCTTGCGGGCCTGTTCGCGGCCGGTGTCGGTGAGGTCGACGTCGGTCCAGCCCGTGAAGCGGTTTTCCAGGTTCCACTGGCTTTCGCCGTGGCGCATCAGAACAAGTTTATGCATGGTTTGGCGCGGATTTGCCGCGGGTTAAAGTTGGAAAATGGTCAGGGAATGCGCTCATTTTATAATTGAGTGATTTTGCCCTTGATTTTGCCCTGGCGCACCCACCCATTTCGGTGGGGCTTCCCAGGGTTCGCCGATACCAGGCTAGCCGCCGCTCTTCAGGATGCCCCGTGGATCTTCTGCAATTCTTGCTCGATAAAAACAACATCTTCATTGTCGCCGTCGCGGTGGTTTCCGGCGTCATGCTGGCGATCCCCGCCCTGCGCAAGGGCCGTACCGGCTCCGCCGTCAGCACGGGCGAAGCCATCCAGATGGTCAACCAGCGCCAGGCCGTGTGGGTCGACGTGCGCCCGGCGGAACAGTTCCAGGCCGGCCACATCGCCCAGGCGCGCAACGTGCCGGCGGCCGACCTGGAGCAAAAGGCCGCCTCCCTGCCCAAGAACAAGCCGCTGGTCGTGGTGTGCGACAACGGCCGCGATTCCGCCCGCGCCGCCGCCAAGCTGCGCGCGCAGGGCTTCGCCGACGCGGTGCCGCTGGAAGGCGGCATGCGCGCCTGGGCGGCCGCCAGCCTGCCGGTGACCCAGAAGGGTTGAATTTCGGGGGCCTCGCCCCCATTTGCCTATTCTTGTACCCACAGGAGCGCCCATGAACAAAGTCGTCATGTACAGCAAGGACTATTGTCCCTATTGCGCGCGCGCCAAGTCGCTGCTGGAGCAGCGCGGCGTGACGGACCTGGAAATCATCCAGATCGACCGGGACCCGGCCCAACGCGACGTCATGATCGAACGCACCGGCCGGCGCACCGTGCCGCAAATCTTCATCGGCGACACCCACGTCGGCGGTTGCGACGACCTGATGGCGCTGGACCGCTCGGGCGGCCTCGCCCCCATGCTGAACGGCTGACCACCCCTCCTTTTTGCCCTCCCACCAACGGAAACACTCATGGCTGATCAAGACCAAAACACCCAGCAAGAAGGCGGCAACGACGCGCCCTCGTTCAATCTGCAGCGCGTCTACCTGAAAGACCTTTCGCTGGAAATGCCGAATGCGCCTCACGTCTTCCTGGAGCAAGAAGCGCCCCAGGTCGAAGTGAGCATCACCGTGGGCGGGCAGCGCCTGGCCGAGACCGTGTTCGAAACCACGGTCACCGTGACCGTCACCACCCGCGTCAACGAAAAGGTCGTGTACCTGGTCGAAGGCACGCAAGCCGGCATCTTCGAGGCCGCCAACATCCCCGAAGAACAGCTCGACCCGCTGCTGGGCATCGTCTGCCCGACCATGCTGTACCCGTACCTGCGCGCCAACATCGCCGACGCGATCACCCGCACGTCGATGCCGCCGCTGCACCTGACCGAAGTGAACTTCCAGGCCCTGTACGAACAGCGCCTGGCCGAACTGCAGCAACAACAGAACCCGGGCAACGGCAACGGCAGCGATTCCGGCATCATCCTGCCCCCCGGCGCGACCCGCCAGTAAGCCTGCCGCGGCGCCCCAATGGACATCGCCCCCCTGCCGCCGCTGCGCGTCGCTATCCTGGGTGCGGGGAGTTGGGGCACCGCGCTGGCGGCGGCCGCCAGCCGCCGCCATGCCACCCGGCTCTGGGCGCGCGACCCCGCGCAGGCGGCCGACATGGCCGCCACGCATGAAAACGCGCGCTACCTGCCTGGCATCCCCCTGCCCCAGGCGCTGGACATTTCCTCCGATCTCGACGCCACGCTGCGCAGCCTGCAAGACGAAGGCGCGCAACGCCTCATCGTGCTGGGCGTGCCCGTGGCCGGCCTGACCGCCCTTTGCGGCGAACTGTCCCGCCGGCTGCCCGCGCTGGGATTGCAGGACACCCCTATCGTCTGGACGTGCAAGGGCTTCGAAGCCGACACGGCCAGGCTGCCCCACGAAATCATGCGCGAGGCCCTGCCCGGCGCAACCGGCGGCGCCCTGTCCGGCCCGTCGTTCGCGCGCGAAGTCGCGCAGGGCCTGCCCGTGGCGCTGACCGTGGCCAGCGACAGCGCCGCGTTGCGCGCCGCCACCACGGCCGCCTTCCATGGCGCGGCGCTGCGCGTCTACGCCAGCACCGACCTGGTCGGCGTGGAGGTGGGCGGCGCGCTGAAGAACGTCATCGCGGTCGCCTGCGGCATCTGCGAAGGCCTTGGCCTGGGCACCAACGCCCGCGCCGCGCTGATCACCCGCGGCCTGGCCGAAATGACCCGCTTCGGCGTGGCCCTGGGCGCGCAGGCCGAAACCTTCGCCGGCCTGACGGGCCTTGGCGACCTGGTGCTGACCGCCACCGGCGAACTGTCGCGCAACCGCCGTGTCGGCCTGGAGATCGGCGCCGGCCGCAAGCTGGCCGACATCCTGGCCAGCGGCATCACGGCCGAAGGCGTGCGCTGCGCGCGCGCCGCCCTGGAACGCGCGCGCGCCATCGGCGTGGAACTGCCGATCACCGAGGCCGTCTGCGCCGTGCTGTTCGACGGAGTGGCCCCCATGACGGCCGTCTCCGCCCTGCTTGCCCGGGACGCCCGCTACGAAAGCGCGGCCGGCCTGCCGGACGACCCGCCGGACGGCCGGACCCACTGACCAACGACAAGACATCACGCCCCCACCGAGGAGACATCCTTCATGACGCAAACCCGCAAGTTCCGGGTCGGCCAACTGCTACGCGGCCTGTGCCTCAGCCTGGCCGCGATCCTGCCCGCCGCCGCCCATGCCGACTGGCCCGACCGCCCGATCCACATGGTCGTGCCGTTCCCGCCGGGGTCCTCGCCCGACATCCTGGCGCGCACGATCTCGGAACCGCTGTCCCAGGCGCTGGGCCAGCCCATCGTGATCGACAACAAGCCGGGCGCGGGCGGCAACATCGGCACCCGCATCGTGGCGCAGGCCAAGCCGGACGGCTATACGCTGCTGTATACGATCAACGGCCCGCTGGTCACCGCGCCCACGCTCTATAAGAAGACGCTGGGCTACGACCCGCTGCGCGACCTGGCGCCCGTATCGCTGGTGGGCACCAGCCCCAACGTGCTGGTCGTGCCGGCCAGCCTGGGAGTCGACAACGTCCAGGACTTCGTCAAACTGGTGAAGGGCCGGGGCAATTCGCTGAACTACGGTTCCGTGGGCCCGGGCAGCTCGGCCCACCTGGCGATGGAGATGTTCAAGGAAAGCGCGGGCGTCGACCTGGCGCACATTCCCTATTCCGGCTTTCCGCAGGTGATCACCGCCATCATCGGCGGCGACGTCCAGGCCGGCTTCATGGTGCCCGCCATCGCCGCGCCCCAGGCGCGCGACGGCAAGGTGAAACTGCTGGCCGTGACCAGCCTGCAGCCCAGCGACGCGCTGCCGGGCGTTCCGACCATGGCGTCCCAGGGCTACCCGGACTTCGAGGCCATCTCGTGGAACGCCGTGCTGGTCCCCGCCGGCACGCCCGCCCCCATCGTCGAGCGGCTCAACAGCGAACTGGCGCGCATCATCGACAGCGAAGCCGTGCGCAAGCAACTGGCGTTGCAATACTTCACGCCCGCGCCCTCCACGCCGGAAGCCCTGACCGCCCGCATCAAGAATGAAAAGGCGCGCTGGGACCAGGTGATCGAAAAGCTGAAGCTGTCGCTGGATTGAGGGGGGGAACGTCTTTCCCCGGGGAGGCCGCAGCTTGCCACCGGTGTCTGACACCCGAGGAGACAAGCTTCGGCTTGCACCGCGTTTCAGGAGTGTCAGACACCTGCATTGCACTGTCTGCCCACGGCAGCATGGGTTGCGCGCGTTCAGCGTCTGATTTCTTGCTTAAGAACTCTCGCGCTCCACCCATCCTACACCCCGCCTTCGTACCCCTGCTGGCGCCAGGCCTCGAATACCGTCACCGCCACGGCGTTGGACAGGTTCAGGCTGCGCTGGCCGGCGCGCATCGGCAGCCGCAGCCGCTGCTGGGGCGGGAACATCGCCTGGTGTTCCTCCGACAGCCCGGCCGTTTCGCGGCCGAACACGAACACGTCGCCCGGCTTGAAACCGATGTCCGCCACGCTGCGTTGCGCGTGCGTGGTCAGCGCATAGATATTGGACGGCGCGGCGCCCGTATCGGCCAGGGCCTCTTGCAGCGTATCGTGCACCCGGACCGGCTGCCATTCATGGTAATCCAGCCCGGCGCGGCGCATGCGGGCGTCATCCAGTTCGAAACCCAGCGGGCGCACCAGATGCAATTCGGCGCCCGTATTGGCGCACAGGCGGATGGCGTTGCCGGTATTGGGCGGGATCTCGGGGCAGACGAGGATGACGTGGAACATGGCGGATGGAGTTCGGCTTGCGGCGCAGATGGCCGTATGGCGGGATTGTCGCCGATTTGCCGCCGGGCCGGCTCAGGGGGTGCGCGCCGCCACCAGCACCGTCACGCTCGCCGCCCCCGCGGCCAGCAGCGCGACGGCGGCGGCATCGGCCGTGCTGCCCGTCGTCATGACGTCGTCCACCACGGCCACGTGCCGGCCCGACACCCCGCCCCCGCAGGCAAACAGGCCGACCGCGCCGCGCCGGCGGGCGCGCCGGCTTCTGCCGGTCTGGCGCGGGGCCTCGCGCCGCCGCAACAGCACGCCGCGCGCCAGGGGCAGCACCAGTTCCGCCGCCAGGCCGCGGGCGATTTCGGCGGCCGGGTTCATGCCGCGCCGGCGCAGCGAGGCCCGGCTGGCGGGGATGGGCACCAGCAGGACGCCGGCGGGCAAGGGGCCGTCGCGAGCGACGGCCGCCGCCATCAGCCGGGCGAGCACGGGCGCCATGCCGAGCCGCAGCCGGGCCTTCAGCATCAGGATCAGCGCGTCGGCGGGCGGTGCGTAGTCGAAAGCCGCCACCGTGCGCGCGAACGACCGGGGCGCGCCCAGGCAGGCGGCGCAGCACGGGGCGCCCCGGGGCAGGCTCAGGGCGCAGCGGGGACAGCGCGGCCGGGCGTCCGGCCCGGCGGCGAGAATGTCGGCCTCGCAGCCCGGGCAGAGCCGGGCTCCGGCCACCCGCGCGCCGCACAAGGGGCAGTCGCAGCCGATCCGGGACAGCAGCAGCCGCCCCATGGCCCGTAGGGACAATCGGGGCCCGCGGCCGGGATGCGCAATAATGGATGCCATTCCCCATGAAACCATGATCCGCTCCGCCACGAAGGCGCGGGCGCGACCGAAATGTCCCTGCCAGAACCCGCAACGCTCCCCTCCCTGCCCATCGTCGGCGCCGACGTGCCCAGGCAGTTCGCCCGCCGCGGCGACCTGTCCGACGCCCAGTTCCTGTACGGAGAAATCGCCCGCCGCATGCTGGGCCGGCTGCAATACATCCGCATACAGCCCCAGGCCATGCTGGACGCGGGCTGCGGCGCGGGCGACAACCTGGCGCTGCTGCGCGAACGCTATCCCGAAGCCGCCTATACCGGGCTGGACAATTGCGCCCCGCTGCTGGACCTGGCGCGCAAGCGCCATGCGCCGGCCGGCCTGTCCGCCTGGATCGGCAAGCTGGCCCGCCGCGGCCCGGCCGCCCCGGTCTTCGTGGAGGCCGACCTGGCGGATACCGGGCTGCCGCCCGAATCGCTGGAACTGGTGTGGTCCAACCTGGCCATGCACTGGCACCGCGCCCCGCACGCCGTGCTGGCGGAATGGCGCCGCGTCCTGAAAGTGGGCGGGCTGGCCATGTTCTCCTGTCTGGGGCCGGCCACCTTGCGCGAACTGCGCCAGGCCCTGGCCGACGCCGGCCTGCGCACGGCCACGCCGTCCTTCGTGGACATGCACGACTTCGGCGACCTGCTGGTGGAAAACGGCTTTGCCGACCCCGTCATGGACCAGGAGATCCTGACCCTGACCTACCGCAGTCCCGAAAAACTGCTGGAGGACGTGCGCGCGCTGGGCGGGAACCCCGCCGAAGGCCGCCGGGGCGGACTGGTGGGCCGGGATTGGCGCGACCGCCTATGCGCCGCGCTGGAAGCGCAGCGCAGGCCGGACGGCGTCATCGCCCTGAGCATCGAAGTGGCCTACGGCCATGCCTGGCGCGCCGCCGCGCGCCGCACGACGGCCGGCGAAACCCACCTGTCCGTCAGCGCGATCGGCGGCCGGCACCGCGGGAACCCCTGAAGCCGGGCCCCCGGGGATACCGGCCTTAGTGCAGGCGTTCGGGCAGCGGCACGCTGACCCCGGGCTCCGAGGCCCGCAGAGGCTGCATGGGTTCGGAGGTGGCCCGGATGCGGCGCCGCAGGACCGCCGTGGGTTCGGCGGGCGCGGCCGCGCCCGCGGCCACGCCGCGCCATGCGTTCGACATGGCTTCCACGACCAGCGGCAGGTCGCGCAGGCGGTGGAACTGGCTGCGCAGCCAGCGCGAATCGTTGCCGCTGCGCAGGGATTCGTCGCGCAGGGCCGCGATCATGTCGCCGGTGCCCAGTTCTTCGGCCACCGGCATCAGGCGCTGGAACAGCGCCCGCAGGTGGTCCATCAGGCGCAGGCGCTGGCCGTCAGGCGTCACGTAGCTGCCCTGCAGGCCGAAGCGGCAGGCCTGGAAGTGGTTGCTGCGGTAGGACAGCCAGGCGCTGTCGCTGGGATCGTCCTCGCGCATCAACAGCACCGCCAGGGCCTGGGCGAACGCCGCGATCTGGCAGGCCCGCTCGACCGTCAGCGGCGTGTCGCAGACGCGGATCTCGACCGTGCCGAATTCCGGCTTGGGGCGGATGTCCCAGTACAGGTCCTTGATGCTCTCGGCCAGGCCATAGGCGCGCAACTGGGCCAGGTGCGCCTCGAACTGGTACCAGTCCTTCACTTCCGGGGGCATGTGGCCGGCCAGCGGGAAGCTGTTGACCGCGTTCAGGCGCGAGCACGAGAACAGCGTATCCACGCCCTCGCAGTACGGCGACGAGGCCGACAGCGCGATGAAGTGCGGCACGTAGGGGGACAGGCGGCGCAGCAGTTTGATGGAGTCGTCGCCGCTTTTGACGCCCAGGTGGATGTGCTGGCCGAAGACAGTAAATTGACGCGCCAGGTAACCATACATTTCGGCCAAGTACTGGAAGCGCGGGGTGTCGGAAATGGAGCGCTCTTGCCAGCGCATGAAAGGGTGGGCGCCGCCGCCCGCGACCGATACGCCGACGGCGTCCGCCGCCTCGACCAGCGCGTCGCGCATCTCGCGCATTTCGGCCAGGAGGCCCATGGGGTGCTCGTGCACCGACGAATTCAATTCGATCATCGACCGCGTGATTTCGGGTTTGACGCGGTCTGCGATGGGGTGATTGGCCATTTGGGCCAGCAGCTCGTCAGAGGCTGCGGTCAGGTCAAAACTGCGGGGGTCGATCAGTTGCAGCTCGAGCTCGATGCCCAGGGTGTTGGGGGCCGACGAAATGAACGGGATCTGTTCCATCTCGGACTCCTTTGAATGTTTGATGAGGGAATGCGCCGTTCGACCTTGAAGCCCGGCAACTTCCCGGGGGGCGCTAGACGGCGGCTTGTGCATGCATGATAGCCGCAACTTTGTGGCAAAACGATTGAGAATCGTGACATTTATGTGCAACATCGCGAAGCATCCGGTTTTCCCCTGCGAGAGAAAGTGAGCAAGCGCTTACGACATAGAAACGGCGCGGGTTTCCGGCCCGCGCGGTCCGGATGGCCAGTCTGCAAGGGGCTTCCGGAGAGGGGTGGGATAACCCTATTTAGGGTTATTGCGGATCGAATCGGGGGGAGGGCGGCGGGGATCGAGGGGTGTCAGACACCCTTGCCGCGCCTGCGTGCCTTGACGGTTGTCTCACCAGGGTGTCAGACACTTGGCGGACGGTGGTCTCACAAGGGCCGCGGCCAGGTGTCTGACACCCGCCAGTGTCTGACACCCTTATGGGACGGCCTTCAGCACATGCAGGCCCTCCCCGGGTGTCTGACACCAACCGACTGCCGATGGTGTCAGACACCCGGGCCGCGGCGCTTCAGCTTGGGAGGGCGGCGCCTGGGGGTCAGACACTGGCCAAAGGGTGTCAGACACCGGAGAGGTTACTTGCGCCAGAAGATAGGCGTGAACAGCACCAGCACGGTCAGCAGTTCCAGGCGCCCGATCAGCATCGCGAAGGTACAGACCCAGATCTGGAAGTCGGACAGCACGGCGAAGTTGCCCATGGGGCCGACGGGCCCCAGGCCCGGGCCGGTGTTGTTCACGCTGGCGAAAACGGCCGAGAACGCCGTGATCGGGTCCAGGCCGGACAGGAGCAGCAGGCTGGTGAAAACGGCGATGGAGAGGCCGTAGAACAGCATGAACGCCAGCACGGACGACATGGTCCGGCCCTCGACCGCCCTGCCATTGATCCGCACCGGGCTGATCGCGTGTGGATGCAACATTGTTACAAGCTCGTTGCGCGCCTGCTTGACCAGCAGGATCGCCCGGATCATTTTGATGCCGCCCCCGGTCGATCCCGCCGACGTGGCGAAGCCCGAGAGCAGCAGCATCGTCAGCGGCGCGAACAGCGGCCACTGCGCGAAATCGGTGTTGGCGTAGCCGGTGGTGGTTGCCATCGAGATCGTGTTGAACATGCCGTACCGCAGCGCCTCCAGCGGTTCGGCGTAGACCCCTTTCAGGTAGAGGTACACGGAAATGACCAGCCCCACCCCCAGGACGACGACCAGGTACGGGATGGCTTCGGGGCAGCGCAGGTAGGCCCGCGGGCTGCGCTGGCGGAAGGCGTTGAAATGGGTGGCGAAGTTGATGCCGGCGATCAGCATGAACACCATGGCCACCATTTCCACGGCCACCGAGTCGAAATGGGCGAAGCCGTCGTCCCAGGTGGAGAAGCCGCCCAGCCCCATGGTCGTGGCCATGTGGCACCAGGCCTCGAACCAGGACAGGCCGACGGCGCGGTACGCCAGGAAGCACAGGATGGAGAACACGAAGTACACCGCGTACAGCGCCTTGGCGGTGCTGGCGATGCGGGGCGTCAGCCGCTCGTCCTTCATCGGCCCGGGCGTTTCCGCGCGCACCACCTGGTGGCCGCCGACGCCGAGGAGCGGGAGGATGGCGACGGCCAGGACCAGGATCCCCATGCCGCCGATCCAGATCAGCGTGGCCCGCCACAGATTGATCGACGCCGGCAGGGTGTCGAGGTTGGTCAGGACGGTGGCGCCGGTGGTGGTCAGGCCCGACATGGCCTCGAAGTAGGCGCCGGTGAACGACAGCGGCGTCCCGGCGCCATGGAAATAGAGCAGCAGCGGGATGGCCGCCAGCAGGGGCAGGCCGGCCCACACGGCCGACACCAGCACGAAGCCGTCGCGCGCCCGCAGTTCGCAGCGGGCGCGGCGCGTCAGCGCGGCCAGGCCGCCGCCGATGCCCACCGAGATCAGGAACCCGTCCAGGAAGGCCTGGCGCGCCGCATCGCCGCCCACGTAGGCCACGCCCAGCGGAATCAGCATGGTGAGTGCGAACATCACCATCGTCAGGCCCAGGATGTAGAGGGTGCCCAGGACGCGCTTCATGGAGCTATCCGGCCGCGCGCGGCCCGCGAGGGAGGGAGGGGCCGGCGCGCATCAGAAGAAGGACGCCGAGACTTGGAACAATTTTTCCACGCGCGGCATCTGCCGGCGCGACGGCACGAACACGATGACGTGGTCGTCGGATTCGATCACGGTATCGGCGTCCGGCAGGATGATTTCGTCTTCGCGCACCAGCGCGCCGATGCTGGCGCCCTTGGGCAGGCTGATCTGCCCCACCGAGCGGCCGACCACCTTGGAAGTGGAGCGGTCGCCGTGGGCGATGGCCTCCAGCGCTTCCGCCACGCCCTGGCGCAGCCGGTGCACGGCGACCACGTCGCCGCGGCGCACGTGGCGCAGCAGTTCGCTCATGGTGGCCTGGGACGGCGACACGGCGATGTCGATATGGCTGCCCTGCATCAGTTCGCCGTAGGCCTGGCGGTTGATCAGGGCGATCACCTTGCGGGCGCCCAGGCGCTTGGCCAGCAGCGAGGACATGATGTTGTCCTCGTCGTCGCTGGTGAGCGCCAGCCAGGTGTCCATGTCTTCGATGTTCTCGCGTTCCAGCAGGGCTTCGTCGGTGCCGCTGCCATGCAGCACCAGCACGCGGTCGGGTAGCTGCGTGGCCAGGTATTCGCAGCGCTTCAGGTCGCGCTCGATGATGCGGACGCTGTATTTTTCCTCGGCGAGCTGGCGCGCCAGGCGCAGGCCGATGTTGCCGCCGCCGGCGATCATCACCCGGCGCACGTCGCGCTCGGCCTCGCGCAGTTTGCGGACCGCCCGGCGCGCGTCGCGCGAATCCACGACCAGGACCACTTCGTCGCCCGGGGCGATGACGGTGCCGCTGCCGGCGCGCAGCGGCCGCCCCCCGCGCAGCACGTCGATCACGCGGGCCTTCACGTCCGGCCAGACGTCGCGCAGCTTGTCCACGGGGGAATGCGCCATGGGGCTGCCATGCCCCACCCGCACGGTCACGACGCTGACGCGTCCCTCGGCGAACTCCACCACCTGCAGGGCCTCGGGAAACTCGATCAGGCTGTGCAGATAAGTGGTGACGCTGCGCTCCGGGCTGATCAGGGCGTCGATGCAGAAGCCCTCTTCGCTCATGAGTTCCGCGTGCTCGGCGAACTCGGCCGAGCGGATGCGGGCGATGCGGCGGGGAACATTGAACAGTTGGCGCGCGATCTTGCAGGCCACCATATTGGCGGTGTCGGAAGCGGCGCAGGCGATCAGGAGATCGGTGTCGGCGGCGCCGGCGGCTTCCAGCACCGATACCTGCGAGCCGTCGCCATGGACGACGCGCAGGTCGAAGTGCTCTTGCAGGTACTGAAGCTGGACGGGATCCGAATCGATGACGGTGATGTCGTTCTCTTCCGACACCAGGTTCTCTGCCACGCTGGTGCCTACGCGACCAGCGCCCATGATCAGGATCTTCATGTGCTCCGCTTGCGCGCGGACTCGATGCCCAATTGCTTGAGCTTGCGGTACAGGTGGGTGCGCTCCAGGCCGGTGCGCTCGGATACCCGGGTCATGCTGTGGCTTTCGCGGACCAGGTGGTATTCGAAATAGATGCGTTCGAACTCGTCGCGCGCTTCGCGCAGGGGCTGGTCCAGCGAGATGCTGCCCAACTGGCCGTTGGACGCGACCGGGATTTCGTTGGCGGGCGCGGCGGCCAGGACCGGGGGATCCAGTTCGTCTTCCAGCGCCACGGCGGGGCTGGCGGCGGCCGGATGCGCCGCGGCGGGCGTCGGGTGCGGCGCGCGGCCGCGGGCCAGGCCGGCGGCCACGGTCTTCAGCAGGCGCTGCAGCGTAATGGGTTTTTCGAGGAAATCCATGGCGCCGATGCGCGTGGCTTCGACCGCCGTATCGATGGTGGCGTGGCCGCTCATCATGATCACGGGCATGTCGAGCAGCCCTTGCGAGCCCCATTCCTTGAGCAGGCTCACGCCGTCGGTGTCGGGCATCCAGATGTCCAGCAACACCAGGTCAGGACGCATGCGCAAGCGTGCGGCGCGCGCTTGCGCCGCGTTTTCAGCCAGCTCGACCGTGTGTCCTTCGTCGTAAAGGATCTCCGACAAAAGCTCGCGTATACCGACTTCGTCGTCAACCACCAGAATTCTGGCCATAAAGCATCCACCTATTGCGTAGCCGCATTATCCTTTTCTTGCGCGGTCGCGTCCATAGTATCGGCCTCGGAAGCAAGCCGGGTCAACAAGATGGAGATCCGCGCGCCCCCCTCCTTGCGGTTTGCAAGGTCGATACGCCCGCCGTGTTCTTCCACGATCTTGCGGACGATTGCCAATCCTAACCCAGTCCCGTGGGACTTGGTGGTGACGTAGGGCTCGAACGCGCGCTGCATGACCTGGGGCGGGAAGCCGGGCCCGGTATCGGCCACGGTGAACCGGAGCGCCTTGTGGTCCGCGCGGTCGGGCTGTTCGCTGCGCATGAGCTGCGTCGTGACGCTGACCCGCCCCTGCCCGCCCTGCTCGGCGATCGCATCGCGGGCATTGGACAGCAGGTTGTGGATCACCTGGCGCAACTGGGTGGGATCGCCTTCGATGTCCGGCATGTCCGGCCCCAGGGTCACATCCAGATTCAGGGCCTTCCCGCCGTGCCGCGGCGAACCGCCTTCGGGCTCCCAGCCGTACAGCGATAGCACGTCGGCCACCAGCGCATTGAAATCGATCCGCTGCATCACGGCCGGCGGCGTGCGGGCGTATTCGCGGAAATCGTCCACCATCTGCTTGAGCGAGGCCACCTGGTTGACGATGGTGTTGGTGGACCGTTCGACGATCTGGGCTTCGGCCGCGGGCAGTTTGCCCTCCAGTTTCATGGCCAGGCGCTCGGCCGACAACTGGATCGGGGTCAGGGGGTTCTTGATTTCGTGCGCGAGCCGCCGGGCCACCTCGCCCCAGGCCACCGTCCGGTTGGCCGAAATCACTTCGGTGATGTCGTCGAACACCACCAGATAGCCGTTGCCGCGCCCGTCCACCTTCAAATGGGTGCCGCGCGCCAGCAGGGTCAGCGGCTGCGGCGCGACGGGCGCGCTGCCCTGGGCCGGACTGATCTCGAATTGCTGCTGCCAGTGCTGGCGTTCCGAACCCACCGCCGCGTGGGCGGAAAAGGCCTGCCGGACGATGTTGGCGAACTCCAGCATGCCGTCCGCCGTCTCCAGCGGGCGGCCGATCACCGAGCGCAGGTCGGCGCCCAGGATGGTCTGGGCGCCCTGGTTGACCGTGGTGACGCGGAACGACTCGTCGAACACCAGCACCCCGGAAGACAGGTTGGACAGCACGCTTTCCAGATAGACGTTGGAGCGTTCGAGCTGCTGGCGGTTGCTTTCCACCATGCGCCGCGCCTCGTCCAGTTGGCGCGTCATGGCATTGAACGACCGCGTGAGCTGGCCCACTTCGTCGCGCTCCGGCGGCTCGGGCAAGGGCCGGTAGTCGCCTACGCCCACCGCCTGCGTGCCGCCCGCCAGGCTGAGCAGCGGACGCACCAGGCGCTTGGACAGCGACAGCGCCACCGCGATCGCGCCGAACGCGGCCAGCAACAGCGCCAGGGTCAGGGTGATGCCGTACAGCTTGCGCAGCCCCAGCCGCGACAGCGCCAGTTCCTGGTAGTCGCGGAACCCCTGCTGCACCAGGTTGGCGTTGTGCGCGATCTGCTCGGGCACGGGCTGCAGCAGTTGCAGCCAGCGGGGCTCGGAAGCGGCGCCCAGCAGGTTGTCGTAGCGGTCCGGGCCGGCCAGCGGGATCACCACCCGCAGGTGCAGCCCCCCTTCGACGCCGGGCGTCATGGGGTCGTCGGCCTCGGCGGCGGAGTAGCCGCGCGCCAGCCGTAGCTGGTTCATGACGGTGGACGGCGGCATCGCCGGCAGCAGTTGGCCGTACTGGCTGGTGGAAAACGCCACCATGCGCCCGCTGCCGGTGAACACCATGGCTTCCTGCACGCCGTTGGCCTCGCGCAGCCGCGTCAGGGTCAGCGCCACGCCGCTATCGCTGTTGCGGTTCAGTTCGACCGCCATGGAGCGGGCGCGCGCGTCCAGGTCGGCCAGCAGCGAATCCAGCGCCGCCCGCCCCAGGTTCAGGCCCGCCTCCAGCGCGGAATCCACCCGCACGTTGAACCAGGATTCGATCGAGCGCGACATGAACTGCACCGACACGGTGTAGATCAGGGCGCCGGGCACGACGCCGATCAGGGCGAACGCCAGCGAAAAGCGGGCGGTCAGCCGCGCCCCGAACTGGCGGCGGCGGATCTGCCGGGCCAGCCGCACGGTCAGCGCCACCACCCAGACGAAAAGCGCCAGCGCGAAAATGCCGTTCAGGACCAGCAGCGTGTCGTAATAGCGGGCGAAGCGCGAGGCGTTGCCGGTGGACCAGGCCAGCAGGCCCAGCAGCGCCAGGCCGCTCACAGCGCCGATCATCAGGGCCAGCCGAAGCAAAAGCCTCATGAGGGGTCTTTCTCCTTGTCGCTCAGCACGAACGAGAAGTCGGTCCAGGGCGTCGCCTGCACCCACGAACTGCTGTTCAGGGCGTTGACCTGGAAGGGCCGCGGCAGCAGCGAGGTATCCAGGCGCAGGCGCAACTGGCCGCCATAGAGCACGTCCGCGTCGAACTCGGCGGCGTCCGCCACCGGCCAGTTGCGGACGTGGCGGACGACGCCCATGGCGTCATCGAGCGACGCGACCGGGAAGGACAGTTCGCCCACGCCGGCGCGCCACTGCCGGGTCAGCGCGTTGTAGACGATGCGCCAGGTCCGGGAAGTGTCCACCAGGGACTTGTCGAACCACCACCAGCGCTCGCGCGTGATGGTGAGATCGGCGGTGAAATACAAGGGGACGCCGCGCTGGGCGGCGTCCCGTAGCTGATCGTTCAGCACGAATTCGATGTCGGCGTCGATCTCCAGCTTGCCGTCGCGCACCGCCGGGCGCACTTGGCTGATCTTGGGCTCGGCTCCATGGGCCTCTCCGCCCGGTGCGAACGAAAGCAAGGCAGATACGAGCAACAACCCAAGAAATAAGCGCGAAATAATGGACATACGACACCGAGACTACGTCATGCCCCTATTCTTGGCGATTCAGGACTGCTTGGCAAACAAGGCGTAGAAAAACCCGTCGTGCTGCGCCCCGGGTGTTGCGTCGACCGCAACTGGCAGCAATTGGCCCGGCGCGTCCAGCCGGACCGCCTCGGGATGGCGCTGCAGGAACTCCAGCGCCTGGCGCGTGCCCTCGATGGGAAATACCGAGCACGTTACATAGAGCAGCCGGCCGCCGGGCGCCACGGTGCGCCACAGCGCATCCAGGATCCGGGCCTGCAGCGTGGCCGTGCGCCGCACGTCGTTCTCGCGCCGCAGCCAGCGGATGTCGGGGTGGCGGCGCACGATGCCCGAGGCCGTGCAGGGCACGTCGGCCAGCACCGCGTCGAAGGGCTTGCCGTCCCACCAACTGTCCAGGTCGGCGGCGTCGGCCGCCTGCAGCCGGACATGGCCGCCGGCCAGGCCGAGGCGCTCCAGGTTCTGCTCCACCCGGGCCAGGCGGCCGGCGTCGGCGTCCAGGGCCAGCAGGTCGATGTCGGCCAGTTCCAGCAGATGCGCCGTCTTGCCGCCCGGCGCCGCGCAGGCGTCCAGCACCCGCATGCCGGCGGCCGGGGCCAGCAGTTCGGCCGCCAGTTGCGCGCCGGCATCCTGCACCGACCACCAGCCCTCGGCGAATCCCGGCAACTGCGTCACCGGCCGGGGCGTGGACAGCGCCAGGCCGGACTGGCCCGTGGGTTCGGCGTCCAGCCCCGCCGCCTGGAATGCCGCCAGCACCTGCTCGCGGCTGGCGCGCCGGCGATTGACGCGCAGGGTCAGCGGCGCGGGCACGTTGGCGCTGGCGAGGATCTCGCGCCATTGCTGCGGATAGGCCACCGCCAGTTGCCTGACCCACCAGCCGGGATGGTTCCACTGGGCTTCCGGGCTGTCGGCGACCGCCGCCTCCAGCGCCGCGCGCTCGCGCAGGAAGCGGCGCAGGCAGGCGTTGAGCATGCCTTTGAACGCGGCCAGGCCGCGGTTGCGGGACGCCGCCGTCACCGCTTGGTCCACCACCGTGTGGGGCGCGTAGACCGGCATGCCGGGCAAGGCCGCGGCGGCCTCGCCCTCTTCCTTCAGCAGGGTCAGGGACACCAGCAGCAGCGATTCGAACAGCACGCTGGGGTAGCGCTGCACCAGTTCGCGGCCCACGGCGTCGGCCCAGCCCAGATAGCGCATCGCATGGAACGACACGGCCTGGGAGGCGGGCCGCAAGGACGATTCCACGTCGGCGAGCGCGTCCGTCAGGGAACGGCCGTCCAGCACGCCCTCCACCACCCCCGCGCTGGAAAGCAGGACGGAGGAAAGCGGGGGAGCCAGATGGGGGGAGTCGGAACGCGTGGGCATGATGCGGATTCTGTGGATAAGACCGCTATGGTAGCCGGACCTGGACGAACCGCGGCCGGGGCGGCAAACTGGGTCCAGTTCCGGAGCCCGCCCATGACCCTCGCCACCCTGCTGCTTTTCGTCCTCGCCTCGGCCGTCACGATCGTCACGCCCGGCCCCACCGTCCTGCTCGCCATGAGCAACGGCTCGCGCCACGGCGTGCGGGCGGCGTGCTGGGGCATGGGCGGCGCGGTGCTGGCCGACCTGATCCTGATCGGCGCGGTGGCCTCCGGGCTAGGGGTGGTGCTGGCGGCGTCCGAGATCGCCTTCCAGGCGATCAAGTGGGCCGGCGCGGCCTATCTGGCCTGGCTGGGCTGGAAGATGCTGCGGTGGGACGCGGCGCTGGTCATGCCGTCCCGCCCGGCCGGACGCCGTGCGTCCCGGCGGGCTGGCCCTGGGCCTGCGCAGCTTCGCCGTGGCGCTTACCAACCCGAAGGCGCTGCTGTTCATGTCCGCCTTCCTGCCGCAGTTCATCGACCCGGCCTCGCCCCTGTTCGCGCAATACGCCATCCTGGCCGGCGTCATGGCGTTCATGAACGTCGCCGTGATGCTTGCGTACGCCTCGCTGGGCGCGCAGATGGTGCGCGCCTTCCGGGGCGCCGGCCTGCGCTGGCTGAACCGCGTCTGCGGCGGCCTGCTGATCGGGCTGGCCGGCACCCTGGCGCTGTACCGGCGCGGGGGCCCCTGATCCCGGATACGCGGGCCGGCAATCGGGGACGCGGCGCGGCGCCTGAATCCGCCGCGCGCGGCGCGCTTATCCCGCCAGCCGGTCCGGCACGACGGGCCGTTCGGGCGCTGGGCCGGCCCGCTCGAACGATTCGGCGGCGGACAGCAGGTCGCTGTCGGCGTGGCAGCGGCCGACCAGTTGCAGCCCGATGGGCAGGCCGTCCCGCCCCCGCCCGCAAGGAACGCTGATCGCGGGATTGCCCGTCAAGTTGAAGAGCATCGTCCAGGGATACCAGTGGGCCCGGATATCGTCGAACGCGCGGCCGTCGATGACGATGGAATCGAAAATATCGGTGCCCAGCGGCACGGCGGTCCGCGAGATCGTGGGCATCGCCAGCAGATCGGCCCCCTCGAACAGCGCCTGGACCTTGCGGTAGATCGCCGTGCGCGCAAACATGGCCTCCTGGTACTGCACCGCGCTGAACTGCGCCGCCGACTCGATCTGCCGGCGCAGGGACGCGCTGTAGGCGTCGGGCGCCTGCTCGATCAACGGCAAATAGCGCGCGCGCCAGACCGTGTGATTGATCACGCGCCAGATCGGCTCCACATCGAAGCCGGCCCCGTCGAAGGCCTCCACCTCCGCGCCCAGGCCGGCCAGGCGCTCGAGCGCGGCGTCGAACGCGCGCCGCACGTCGGCATCCACGGGCCGGCCGGGCGGCGCGGCGCAATAGCGCACGCGCTTGCCCCGCAGGTCTCCGGGAGGATCCGCCCGCAGGTAGTCGGTCTTCGGAATGCCCAGCGACCAGGGATCGCTGGGATGGGGGCCGCTCATGGCGGCCATCATCAATCTGGTATCGGCGACCGTCCGCGTCGTGGGCGTGACGTAGGTTTGGTTGCCGATGGCGTCGAGCGCCTGGCTGTGGGGAATGGCCCCCATGCTCTGCTTGAAACCCACCACGCCATTACAGGCCGCCGGAATCCGGGTCGAGCCGCCGCCATCCGTGGCCACGGCCAGGGCGGTGATCCCGGCCGCGGTCGCCGCCGCCGCGCCGCCGCTCGATCCGCCGCAGGTGCGGCCCAGGTCCCAGGGGTTGCGGGTGTGGCCGAAGAGCGGGGAATCCGTCATCGACTTGGCCCCGAACTCGGGCGTCGTGGTTTTCCCGATCAATATCGCGCCGTGTTCGCGCAGCCGCGCCACGGCCAGGGCGTCCTCGGTGGGCACGTTGTCGCGGAACGGCACGGCGCCGAAGGTCGTCCGGACTCCCGCGGTATTGACCAGGTCCTTCACCGTGAACGGCAATCCGTGCAGCACGCCCGGCGCATCGCCCCGCATGAGCGCCGCTTCGGCCGCCCGCGCCTCGTCCAGGGCCCGCTCCGGGCAAAGCGTGATGAAGCAGTTCAGCACCGGCTGCAGGCGTTCCGCCCGATCGAGGGCCGCGCGGACGAGTTCGACGGGAGAAAGGGACTTGCCGCGGATCAGGCGCGCCGCTTCGACGGCGGTCAACTCACAAAGGGAATCGCTCATGGCTTCGATCCCGGCGTCATTCGTCGAAGACGATGCCGGCGGCCTTGACGATGGGAGCCCAGTGCGCCCGCTCCGTTTCCATGCGGCGCTTGGCCTCGGCGGCGGGCTTCGGATCCACCAGAAAGCCGCTGGCCTGCAGCTTGGCGATCAGCGCCGGATTCCTGCCCGCGGCCAGGAACGCCTGTTCCAGCGCGCCGACGGCCGCGTCCGGCGTGCCGGCCGGCGCGTAGATGCCATACCAGCTAGAGGCGTGCTGGTACTGGGGATAGCCCTGTTCCAGCAGCGTCGGCACGTCGGGCAGCATGGGCAGGCGGCGGCTGCCGGCCACGCCCAGGAATTTCAGCTTTCCGCCCGTATAGAGCGGCATCATGCTGGCCACCGCGTCCCAGCCCATGGAGACTTCGCCGCTGACCACGTCGACCAGCATGGGCGCGGCGCCCCGGTAGACCACCGGCTCGACCTGAAGCCCGTTCTGCTTGCTCATTTCGATCGTGCCGAGCTGTCCGGGGCTGCCCAGCGTCGCCAGCCCGAGATTCGCCTTGCCCCGCGCCTGCCTGGCCCATTGGACGTAGCCGGGCATGTCGCCGTAGGGCTGATTCGCCCCCGCCACCGCCGCCGTCGGCACATCTACCACCAGGGCCACGGGGCGCAGATCGCGGTCCGGATCGTATCCGAGCTTGCGGTAGGTCAGCGGGAAGATCACGAACATCGGCGATGAACCCAGGTAAAGCGTCAGGCCGTCCGCCTTGGCTCTTTTCACCGCGTCGAAGCCCAGGCGCCCCGAGGCGCCCGGCCGGTTTTCGACGATGACGTTGGCGAAGCCGGCGGTCTGCAATTGCTCGGCGTAGGCCCGGGCCACGGCGTCGGCCGCCCCGCCGGCCGCGTAGCCGACCACCAGCCGCAGCACTTTGGCGTCGCTGCCGGCAGCCTGGGCTGCGGCGTCGAGCGGCATCCAGCAGGCCGTCGCGAGGGCAAGGAAAAATGCGTGGAGACGATGTCGGACTATCAAGGCGATTCTCCGGTTGGCAGTGAATGAATGAATCGGCGACATATCGCGCGGCCGCCAGGCTGGCCGCCCTGCTGCCGATCCGGGCATGATCGTGCCAGCCGGACTTGCCGTATAGTGAATTTTTCTACAAACAAATTGAGCAAATGGTTAACCGTAAGCCCATCGACCTGCTGGCTGCCCGGATCAAGCTGCGCCATTTGCAGATCGCCCTGGCGGTGCGGGACGCGCCCACCGCCAAGGAAGTCGCCCGGCACGCGAACATCAGCGAATCCGCGGTCTCGAAGACGCTGGCGGAGCTGGAGGAGCGGCTGGGCTTCAAGCTGTTCGAACGATCCGGCAATTCCAGGCGACCCACGGCGATGGGGGCTCAAGTGCTGCCGGTCATGGAGGCGCTGGTCGCGCGGGCGCGCTCGATGGCCGGGATCATCGTCGACGTGCGTTCCGGATTCCAGGGCAGCTTGCGGGTCGGGGTCGCGACGGACATGGGGAAACTGAGCCTCGCCCCGCTCATCCATGCGTTCAACCAGGCGCAGCCCGGCATCGGGCTCGATGTGCAGACCGGCGGATTCCGGGCCATGGCGGAACTGCTCCAGCAGGACGGGCTGGACGCGCTGGTGTGCTACGACGACCACACGCTGGTGTCGCCCGAACTGGGACGCCTGCGCCTGGCGCCGCCGCAGCCGCTGGTGGTGGTCGCCAACGCCCGCCTGTCGCCGCTGGCGTCCCGGCAAAGCGTCACGCTGCACGATCTGCACGGCCAGCCTTGGTGCAAGCCCAGGCCGGGCACCATGATGCACGCCAAACTGGCCGACCTGTTCCTGCGGGCCGAACTGGACCTGCCGCCCCGCGGCATCCACGTAAGCGACCTGCTGCTGACCGACGAGTTCGTTCGCTCCACGGATTATCTGGTCATGCTGCCGGTTGCGGCGGCCCTGCGGTTGACCGCGGGCCTGGACGCGGTCATCCTGCCCATCGAACTGGGCGCGCACAACCCGCCGACCATCGTCGTCTGGCAGCGCGCGCACGAATGGCAGCCGCCCCTGATGCGGTTCCTGGATTTTTGCCGGCACCGGCTCGGCCAGGAGGCCGCGTCCGGCGCCGCCACGCAGTGAATGCCCGCGGCCCGAAGGCCGGCTGCCGTTTACGCGGCCAACTACGCGGCCAGCATATGCAGGCCGCTGCCGAGATGGGCGGCGCCGTCGATCTGCAGCAGTTGGCCCGTCATGAGATGGCCTGCGGGAGTGGCAAGGAAGGCGACCAGTTCGGCGACGTCATCGACGGAGGTGGCGCGGCCCATCGGCGTGGCGGCGATCAGGCGGTCCAGCATCGCTTGCGCGGCTTCGCCGGCCAGCCCTTCGGTGATCACCGCGCCGGGGCCGATGCAGTTCAGCGCGATGTCGTCGGCGGCCCATTCCAGGGCCAGGGTGCGCGTCAGGCCCAGCACGCCGGCGCGCGCGGCGATCGAGTGGGCAATGCCCATGGAGCCGCGCTCCACGCCGGACAGCGAAATATTGACGACCGCCCCCTGGCGCCTCTTGAGATACGGGTAGGCCGCCTTGGTGACCACGAAGACCGCGTTGAGGTTGGTGTCGATCACCGCGTCCCAGCCCTTCCGGCTGATCTCCGTGGCGGGAGCGAAAAACTGGCCGCCGGCGTTGTTGACCAGGAGGTCGATACCCTGGCGTTCGCCCACTTCGGCGACCAGCGCTTCGATGGCGGCGGTGTCGCGGATGTTCGCGCTGGCGTAGCCGAAGTCTCCGGACAGCCGTTCGGCCATCGCCGCCGTTTCGGCCAGGGGCGCTTCGCGCCGCCCGATGCCGAACACATCCATGCCCAGCGCCAGCAAACGCAGGGCGATGCCGCGGCCGATACCGGAGCCTGCGCCGGTCACCAGCGCGCTGCGGCCGATCAGCACACCCGGCCGCATGACCTGGGTGGAATCCGCACAAGGGGAAGTATTCATCGTGCTCACCTGAAAGTAGGGGTTCAAGAGAGGTGCCGCAGCGCGCCGCCGACGGCCGGGGTGGGGCTGCGGGGAATGCGCTGCCCGTCGAACAGGGCGGGAAAGGCCGGCACGTGCTCGCCGCTGGCGAGCGCCTGCGAGACGGCGCCCGGCCGCAGCCCGCGGATGAGCGCCAGCGCCTCGCCGGGCGGCCGGACATTGCCGGCCGGAATCTGCAGGTCGCGCATCCGCCTGAGCACGGCTTCGCGGGTTTGCGGCAAGGTCCAGGCTTCCACCTGCGCATCGAAGTGCGCCGCGCGCCGTATGCGTTCCTTGATGGGGGCGTCGTCGGCGCCGATGAGCGGACGCAGGCGCGCCCAATAGCTGTCCAGGCCGCCCAGGATGTAGACGTGGCCGTCGGCGCAGCGGTAAATGCTGGACGGCGCCGAGGCGCGGTCGCGGTTGCCCATGGGCGGGTCCAGCGTCTCTCCTTCGCTCAGCGCCAGCGCCGCCGGGCCCAGCAGCATCGCCGAGGCCACCTCCATCATGGAAAGATCGATCAGCCGCCCGCGGCCTTCGAGCACCGCCATCGCGCAGGCCAGCCCCGCGTACATGCCGCTGAACATATCCACGGGCCAGCCGGTCGACAGGCGCGGTGAACCGTCCTCGTCGCCGTTGAGCAGCGCGAAGCCCGATTCGCACTGCGCGATAGTATCCATGCAGATGCGGTCGTCATGCTGGCCGTAGCCGGAAATGAGCACGACGGTCAGGTGCGGATGCCGCGCGCGCAGCGCCTCGCCCCGCAGGTCGAGCCGGGCCAGCGAACCCGGCGCCAGATTGCAGATGAAGGCGTCCGCTTCCGCCAGCAGCGTCTCCAGGGCCTGGCGCCCTTCGGGCGACGCCAGGTCCAGCACTTGGCTGCGCTTGCCGGTATTGAAGCTGCGCGCGTAGAAGCTGCCGAAGCCGTTGCCCGGCAGGGTGCGCACGCCGTCGCCGCGCGGCGGTTCGATCTTCAGCACGTCGGCGCCGAAATCGGCGAGGTACTGCGCGGCGGTGGGGCCGGCGATGAACTGCGAGAGTTCGACGATGCGCCTGCCGGCCAGCGGCCTGGGAGTCGCGGACTCAGACATGGATCACCCGCTTGGCCTTGTGGACCGTGCGCGGCAGCGTGCCGTTCTCGACCACTTCGACGTGGAAGCGCACCTTCAGGCGGTCGCGCAGCAGCCGCGACAACTGTTCGCCGAGGTCGGCGCCGGCGCCGGATTCGCGCTCGACGCGCAGTTTCACGCCGGTGAGGAATCCCGTCTTCGGATCCTTCACGGTGTCGTCGATGATGATGACGTACTCGTTGCTGACCCCGGCAAAGCCGCGCACCACATCTTCGATGGCGGAGGGGAAGAGATTCACGCCGCGCACGATCAGCATGTCGTCGGAGCGGCCGAGCACGCCCCCGGGCAGGCGGGCATGCGTGCGGCCGTCCGGGCCCGGGCGGCTGTCGCGCACCACGATGTCGCCGGTCCACCAGCGCACCAGCGGGCAGGCCTGCTTGTCCAGGTGGGTGAGCACCAGCACGCCGCGCTCGCCGTCCGCCACCGGTTCGTGCGTGTCCGGATGCAGGATCTCGACGTAGATGAAATCCTCGGCCAGCGTGGGGCCGAGCTGCGCGGCGGTGTCCCAGCCGATGGGCTGGCATTCCAGCGCGCCGTAGCAGTCGAACATTTTCGCGCCCCAGAGGCGTTCGATGCGTTCGCGGGTGCCGGAAACGCTGGCGCCGGGCTCGCCGCCGACGCAGACCATGCGCACGCGCGATTCGCGCAGGTCCCGGCCCATGGATTGGGCCGTTTCGGCCATATGGGCCATGAAAGACGGCGTGCCGATGACGCAGTCCGTGCCGTATTCAAAGATGGTCTCGACCTGGCGCTGCGTGTCGCCCGAAGAGGCCGGGATCACGAGCGCGCCGACCCGCTGCGCGGCCAGGGTGGCGCCCAGGCCGCCCACGAACCACGCGTAATTGAACATGCACTGGAAGACGTCGCCGCGCCGCAGGCCCTGGCCGTAGAGATACCTTGCGTAGAGTTCGGCCCAGCGGTCCACGTCGTGCTGGGTCCAGAGCACCGGCGCGGGCTGGGCCGTGGTGCCGGAGGAAAAGTGCACCCGGACGGCCTCGCCGGGCTGGACGGCGGCCAGGGTGCCGAAGGGCGGCGCGGCGCGCAGGCCTTCGAGATAGTCGCGCTTGTGGGTGAAAGGCAGGCGTCTCAGGTCTGCCAGCGTCTTGAGGTCTTCGGGCACGAAGCCCGCGTCCGCAAACACCTTCCTGTAATGCACGCTGGTGTCGGCCACGCGCCGCAATTGGCGGCGCAGGGCGTCGAGCTGGAAACTCTCGATGCGGTCCCGCGACCAGGTTTCGACCTCATCCCAAATGGTATTGGAATAAGGGGGTTGCTCTTGCTGCTTCATCGTTGGAATCCTTGAGTAGACCCCGCAGCGCATAGGCCGCGAGGGTGTGCGCGATATCGTCGATCGCCGCTTCGCTCTGCAGGCGCCGCTGGCTGTACCACACGGTGGCCCAGTTCAGCGCGCCAAAGAAAGGTTTACTCAACAGCCTGGCGGGAAGGTCCACGAAGGAGCCGGCGCGGATGCCGTCGTCGATCACTTCGACGAACATCTGCTCGTAGTCGTCGCGCATCTTCACCACGGAACGCAGCCGCTTGGCGGCCGCGGACGCTTCGAGCAGGTGGCGTTCCAGCCCTTGCACCGCCACCTTCTGCATCGGCAGTTCCTTGAGCAGAATCTGGGTATGGCGCAGCGCCATGGCCGACAGGCGCTCGACCGCGTCGCCGCTGCTGCGGGCGATAGGCTCGATTTGGTCGGTCAGGCGCGTCATCGCCGCCACCTGTACGTCGAAGAACAGATCGGCCTTGCTCCGATAATGGTGATAGATACGGCCTTTGGTCGCGCCCAGGCGCTGGGCGACCGCGTCGATGGAGGTGGCGGCGTAACCGAACTCCATGAAAAGTTCGGCGGCCGCCTGCAGAATTTCCTCTCGCGACTCGCCGCCGCTCATCTCTGCCGGATTCTGTTGTGCACTCACCATTACTACCTCGTGTCGGATTCGGGTCAATTAGCCAGCTCTTCCGCCTCCTTGCGCACCGCTCGCGACAACACCAGCCGCTGGATTTCGGAAGAGCCCTCATAGATCTCGAGTATGCGCTGGTCGCGGTACAGCCGCTCGGCCACCGTGGGCTTGCAGTAGCCCAGCCCGCCCCAGATCTGGACGGTATTGTCCACCACCCGGTGCGAAACCTCCGAGGCGAACAGCTTGGTCATGGCGCCCAGGTTGGACACGTCTTCGCCCCGGTCATAGGCCTGGGCGGCCTGGTAGAGCATCATGCGGGCGGCCGAGATTTCGGTCGCCATGTCGGCCAGGCGAAAGCCGATGGCCTGGTTTTCCCCGATGGGTTGGCCGAACGTCCGCCGCTCGACGGCGCGGGCCGCCGCCACGCGGTAGCCGGCGAGCGCCACGCCCAGGGACTGGGCGGCGACCATGATGCGGCCGACGTTCAGCGTCTGCAGCGCCAGGCGCAGCGCGCGGTTGAGTTCGCCGACCCGGGCGCTGTCCGGCACCACCAGGTCCAGCTTCAGGTTCGAGGTCTGGGTGCCGCGGATCCCCATTTTGTCGGACAGTTCGTCGATGACGGCCCCCTCCTGCTCCTTGTCGACCATGAAGGCGCTGATGCCGCGTCCGCCGGCCGAGGGATCGGTCTTGGCGAACACGACGTAGTAGCGCGAAGCGCCGCCATTGCCGATCCAGTATTTCTCGCCGCGCAGGCGCCAGCCGCCTTCCTCGCGCACCGCCGTGGCTTCGATGGCCGCGGCGTCCGAGCCCGCGATCCGTTCGGAGAGCGCGAAACTGGTGGCGCGGCCGTCGGCCATTTCACGCAGGTAGAAGGATTTCTGCTGGTCCGTGCCGGCCAACAGCAGCGGGAAGGCGCCCAGTTGATAGGCGCACATGATGGCGGCGGTGGACGCGCAATGCGTGCCCAGCGCCTCCACCGCCGCCACGGTGGTGACCAGGTTGGCGCCCTGCCCGCCCCATTGCGTGGGCAGGAACAGGCCGGTGAACTTGTGCTCGACAAGCGCGGAAATGGTTTCCCAGGGATAGCGTTGTTCGCGGTCCAGCTCGGGGGCGAGCGGCGCGAAGCGTTCGGCGCCCAGTCGATGGGCCAGGGCTTGCCAGCGGGTGGCGGTATCGTCCAGCGTCGGATTCCAGATCACGGTCACTTCGGGTTCTCCAGGGTGGTCGCCATGGCCCGGGGCTGTTTGCGACGCGTCGCCAGCAGCCCCATGAGCCCTTGCGGAAAAAAGGCCAGGACAAGGATCAGCAGGCTGCCGAGCACGATCTTGTCGACATAGCCGCCAAAAGAAAAAAACTTCTCCTGGATCAGCACGAGCGCGGTGGCCAGCAGCGGCCCGAGCAACTGGCGGCGGCCGACGAGCACGACGGCGGTCAGCATCAGGATGAGGAAATAGGTTTCCAGGATGTCGGCGCTCACGTAGGCGCGCTGATAGGCGTAGAGCCAGCCGGCGCAGGCGGTGATGGGCGCGGAGAACAGGAATACCTGCAGGCGCACCTTGAGCGGATCGATGCCGTTCATGGTGGCCAGGCGCGGGTTCAGGTGCACCATGAGCGCCGCCTGTCCAAGACGCGAATGGCGGAAGCGGTCCACCAGATAGAGCGTGACCGCCAGCAGCGTGAACGCATAGGGCCAGAGCGCCTGGTCGTTGCCCGCGGTCAGCGGCCAGGCGCCGATCGACAAGTCCAGCGTCGGCAGGCCCCTGATGCCATCCGAGCCGCCCAGGAACGCCCAGTTCGCGGCCAGGGCCACGGCCACCACCGAGACGGCGTACGTGAGCAGCGAAAAGACGAATTCGCGCAGGCGCAGGGTAACCAGCCCGACAACGGCCGCCAGGCCCAGCGCCACTGCGATGGACGCGGCCAGCGTCAGCCAGGCGCCCGCCCCGGTGCGGGTGGCGAGCAGGGCCGTGACGTAGGCGCCGGCAGCGAAGAAAACGGTATGGCCCAGGCTGACCTCGCCCAGATCGGAGACGATGACGTCCAGGCCGTAAGCCATGACCGCCATGATCGCGATCAGCACGGCGGCGCTGTAGAGAGCCTGGCTGCCGCCCAGCCAGGCGGGCAGGAAGAACACCACGGCGGCGCCCGGCAGCAGCGCGAGGCGGGAGGCGGAAAACGCGGCCATCAATGGACTCCTTTCATGGCGCCGGCGCTCAGGCCGCCGGGGCGCAGCACCAGGACGGCTATCAGCACGGCGAACGCGGCGGCCGTGGCATAGGCCGGCGAGATCAGGGCGCTGAAGAGCGCGGTGAACACGCCGAGCGCCACGCCGGCGACATAGCTGCCGGTCACGCTTCCGATCCCTCCCAGCACCACCACCACGAAGGTGATGATCACCTCCTCGAAACCCATGGAGGTCAGGATGGGCGTGCGTGGCGCCACCAGGCCGGCCGCCAGCGCGACGGCCGCGCCTTCGAAGGCGAACACGCCGTAATAGACCCCGCGCACATTGATGCCCGCCAGTTGCGCGAGCTTGGGATCCTCGGCCACCATGCGCACCAGCCGGCCGGCGCGGCTGCCGTCGAGCGCCCGCTTGAGCAGCAGGAACAGCAGAATGGCGGCCGCCACGATGGCCGCGTCCTGCCAGGTCAGCCAGAGGTCGCCGATTTCGATGTCGCGCTGGGACCAGGCAGTGTCCAGGATCTGGCCGGTCGAGCCGAAGGCCAGCGACGCCACGCCGTGCATCACATAGCCGAAACCCAGCGTCATGATCATGATCGACACCAGATTCTGTTCGAAGGTGGCGCGCAGCATGATGCGCTGCATGAAGAGCCCGATCAGCGCGCCGGCCGCCATGGCGAGCGGCAAGGCCAGCAGATAGGGCAGCCCGGCGGTGGTGGTGGCCCACCACGTGACGAAGGCGCCCAGCATGTACATCTGGCCATGGCCGAAATTGACCAGCCGGGCCACGCCCAGCAGCAAGGTCCAGCCGATGGCGATGAGGGCGTAGGCGTGGCCGAGCACCAGGCCGTTGATCAACTGCTGCAGCAGGCTCATGCGGTATGTGCTCCCAGATAGGCTTGGGCGATGCGCGGATCCGCCCCGACCTCGGCGGCGGGCCCTTGCAGCACCAGCCGGCCGCGCTCGAGCAGCAGCAGGCGGTCGACCACCTGCAAGGCGGCGCGCACGTTCTGTTCGACCAGCAGGACGGCCAGGCCGGCGCTGGCCAGGGCGCGCAGGCTTTGCAGCACCTGCGTCACCAGCATGGGCGCCAGCCCGATGGAGGGTTCATCCAGTAACAAGGCGCGCGGCCCCATCATGAGCGAACGGCCGATACCCAGCATCTGCCGTTCGCCGCCCGACAACTGGCCGCCAAGATGATGGCGGCGTTCGCGCAGGCGCGGGAAGAGTTCATAGACGTCGTCGCGGCGGTAGTAGCGGCGTCCGGGTTCGTCGACCGGCGCGACCGCGGGGGTGAGATTCTCTTCCACCGTCATCCGCGAAAACACCAGGCGCGACTCGGGCACCAGCAACAGGCCGGCACGCACGCGTTCGTGTGTCGGCAGCCGGCCCACCGGCCGCCCCGACAGCGTGACGTCGCCGGTGACGGCGGGGCGGCCGCGCGACCAGCCCAGCAAGGCGTTGATGAGGGTCGATTTGCCCGCGCCGTTGGCGCCGATCACGCCGACGATCTCGCCTGCCCGGATGTCCAGTTGGTCGAGCTGGAGCACACGGTTGCCGGCATAGGCGACTTCCAGCCGGCGCGCGCTCAGCACAGGGGATGCGGAGGTCATGGCTCGCCTCCCAGATAGGCCTGCAGCACACGCGGATCGCGCTGGATTTCCGCCGGCGTTCCGCAGGCCAGCGGCCGGCCCAGGTTGAGGACGCAGATGCGGTCGGCGACGGACATGATGAGATCCATGTGGTGTTCGATGACCACCAGGGCCACGCCTTCGGCCTTGAGCGAACGCAACAGCGCGCTCAGGGCGGCCATGTCGGCGCCGCCGAGGCCGGCGGCCGGTTCGTCCAGCAGCAGCACCTCGGCGCCCGCGCCATAGGCGAGCGCGATCGACAGCATGCGCTGCATGCCGTACGAGATTTCGTCGGGCCGCAGGCCATGGCATTCCGGCGGCAGGCCGAAGCGCGCCAGGCAGTCGCCGGCCTGCTCGCGCAGCGCCTGCGCATGGCGGCCGGCCGCCAACGGACGCAGGATGCTGGTTCCCAGGCTGGCCGTGCCGCCCAGCGCCGCCACCATGTTGTCGCGCACCGTCAACTGGTCGAAGAAGGCGTTCTGCTGAAATGCCCGCTTGATGCCCAGCCGCGCCAGGCCGTGCGCCGGCACGCCGCTGATATCGCGTCCGTGCAAGTACACGCTGCCGCTGCGGGGCATCAGCGCCGACACCGCGTCGTAGCAGGAACTCTTGCCGGCGCCATTGGGGCCGATGATCCCCAGCAGTTCGCCCCGGCTGACTTCCCAACTGACGTCCTCCAGAGCGACCAGGGCGCCGTAGCACACGCCCAGGCCCTCCACCCGCAAGGCGGCGGTCATGGCCGTGGACGTCATGGCTTGACCACGATCTTGCGGCCTTTGACCGTAAACAGGTAGTAGTGCGACTGCAACTGGCCGTTCGGATCGAAGGTGATGTCGCCCATGAGCGTGCCCTTGAAGCTGCCGCCGCGTATGCGCTTGGCGACGGGTTCGCGATCGAGCGTCTTGAGCTCGTTGGCCGCCTGGGCCCACACCTGCAGCGAGGTCGCGCCCAGCGCCATGAACTTGTCGGGCGTGAGCTTGAACATTTCCTCCGTCTTGGCCACGAAGCGCTTGTTGGCGGGGTTCGAGGCGAAGGGCTCCACGTCGGGAAAGTAGATGTCGGCGCCGATCAGGCCGTCCGAGGCATCGCCCGCCACGCCGATGACGCTGGGCGCCACGGTGCCGACCGCGCTCACCAACTGGCCTGGCAGCCGCGATTGGCGGGCCTGGCGGATGATGGCGGGCATGCCCAGCCCTTCGTTGGCGTTGATGGCGACCGTGACGTCCGGCCTGGCCGCGCGCACGTTGGTCATGGCCACCCGGAAGTCGGCCTGGGTGAAGGGGAATTTCTCTTCGGCCACCTTTTCATAAGAATGCCCGAGCGCCTTCAAGCCCTTTTCGATGGACTCCTGCGCACCATTGCCGTAGGCATCGTTCTCGGTCAGAAAGGCGACCCGCTTGGCGCCCGCCGTCTTGGCGATGTAGTCGGCGATGACCGCGCCGTCCTGGGCGTTGGAGCTGTTCAGCCGGATGGCCAGCGGATTGCCTTCGCCGGAGAGAATCGGGTCCGCCTTGGAGATCGCGGTGATGTCCAGGACGCCGGCGCGCGCGATCACCGGCTGCATCGCCAGCGTTACGGGGCTGTTCCAGCCCTCGATGATGACCGATACCCCCGCGCTGACGAGTTCGGTGGCGCGGGACACGCCGACGGCCGGCGTGGATTCGTCGTCGCGCGACACGATCTCGATCGGGCGGCCGAGCACGCCGCCGTCTTCGTTGATCACCGCGGCCATGGCCTGGATGGCCTGCGTGACGTGCTGGCCCTGCGGGCCCGCGCCGCCCGACAGCGGGAAGATGACGCCCACCTTGATGGGCGCCGCGGCGGCTTCCGCCGCTCCCCCCATGGCCATCGTGGCTGCCAGCGCCAGAGGGGGCGCCATCCGCAACAACTGTTGTAACCGCTTCATGCCTGTCTCCTGGTCTTGTGTCACCGGTCTGCGCCGGCGCTGCGGCGGCCGAGGCCGTCCGTGCTGCGTGAAGGGGGACTGCGTGGTGCAACGGCTGACGGCGGCTTCCCGCAGGGCCATGTCCGGCTGGAATCGCGTCTCGAAGCAAACATACCATTTGGTATCTTTGAAGGTCAATCTTCTATTTTGAATTTAGATCTAGGCATTTTCCCTAGGAAAAATATCGACTTAACTTTATCGTTGAAAAGATACCGCATGGTATGTATGATGAATTTTCCCTTTTCGGCACGGAGTCGATGGCATGAAGACAGAAGGCAGTAGCGCGCTGGTGACGGGCGGCGCGTCCGGGCTTGGCCTGGCAACGGCGCAACGGCTTGCCGCCCGGGGCGTAAAGGTGGTGATCGCGGATCTTCCGGGCTCGAACGGCGAAAGCGCCGCCCGTGAAATCGGAGCGCGGTTCGCGCCCGCCGACGTCACCCGCGAAGCGGACGTGCAGGCGGCCTGCGAACTCGCGGCCACGCTCGGTCCCCTGCGGGTGCTGGTGCACTGCGCGGGCCGGGGCGGGCCGGTGCGCCTGCTCGACAAGGAGGGAAATCCGGGGTCGCTGGAGACCTACACGGATATCGTCCGCATCAACCTGATCGGAACCTTCAACACGCTTCGGATAGCGGCGGCGCACATGGCCCGCAGCCCCCTGGACGACGAAGGCGAGCGCGGCGTCTGCATCCTGACCGCGTCGGTGGCGGCCTATGAAGGCCAGATCGGCCAGATCGGCTATGCCTCGTCCAAGGCCGGCGTGGTGGGGATGACCATCGTGGCCGCGCGCGACCTGGCCAGCAAAGCCATCCGGGTCTGCACCATCGCGCCCGGCATCTTCGACACCCCCATGCTGGCGCGCGTGTCCGAAGATGCCCGCAAGACCTTGTCCGCGTCGGTGCCGCATCCGGCCCGCCTGGGCACGCCGGCGGAATACGCGCTGCTGGCCGAACACATCATTGCCAATCCCATGCTCAACGGCGAGACCATCCGTCTGGACGGCGCCCTGCGCATGGCCCCGCGTTGATACGAACAGGAGACAGCCATGACCGCGACAACAGCGGAGCAGGACGAGGTGCTGCTGGAAAGCAGCGAAGGCATATTGACGATCACCATCAACCGGCCGCAGGCGCGCAATGCCGTGACGCTTGCCGTGGCGCGCGCCATCGCCGCGGCCGTGGACGAACTGGACGCCCGCGACGATCTGCGCATCGGCATCCTGACCGGCGCTGGCGGGTCGTTCTGCGCCGGCATGGACCTGAAGGGTTTTCTGCGCGGCGAACGGCCCAGCATCGAAGGCCGCGGATTCGGCGGCCTGACCCTGCGTCCGCCGAAAAAGCCGCTCATCGCGGCCGTTGAAGGCTATGCCCTGGCGGGCGGGTTCGAACTGGTGCTGGCCTGCGATCTGGTGGTGGCCGCCGAAAATGCCCAGTTCGGCGTGCCCGAGGTCAAGCGGGGCCTGGCCGCCACGGCGGGCGGACTGGTGCGCTTGCCCCGGCAACTGCCCTATCGCGTGGCGCTGGAGCTTGCGCTCACCGGTGACATGTTCCCCGCAACGCGGGCCCTGGGCTACGGCCTGATCAATCAGGTCAGCGCGCCCGGCCAGGCGCTGGAGCGCGCGCGCGAGCTGGCGCGGCGCATTGTCGCCAACGGGCCGCTGGCCGTGGCCGCAAGCAAGCGCGTCATCGTGGAGTCGCAGGGGTGGCCGGCGGACGAGGTCTGGCGCCGCCAGGCCGAACTGACCGAACACGTCTTCACTTCGGCCGACGCGCGCGAAGGATCGGCCGCGTTCGCCGAGAAACGCGCGCCCGTCTGGCAAGGGAGGTAACGCATGGCAAGCGATGCGCGTTTTGACGGACCGGGGCCCGACGCCCGCCATCAGGCGGGTCTGCGGGAAGGCCGGATTCTATTGCAGCACTGCGACGATTGCGCCAGCGTCCGGTTCCCGCCCGCGCTGGTCTGCCGGGCCTGCGGCAGCCCGCGGCTGACGTGGCGGGAATCTCCCGGCCTGGGCGTGGTGTATTCGACGACGACGGTGCGCGACCGCGCCGGCGATTACAACGTCGCACTGGTCGACGTGGAAGGCGGAGCGCGCATGATGACCCGCGTCGAGGGCGCGGACGCGCCGGCCATCGGCCTGCCGGTGCGCGCCCGCATCGTCTCCGGCGACGAAGGCGCCTACATCGTGTTCGACGCGGCGGGAGAACGCCCATGAGCGCCCGCCTGCGCGGCCGCTGCGCGATCGCCGGCATCGGCAATACGCGGCGCTGGAACGCGCCCGGCCGGTCGCCCTTCGATCAACTGCAGGAAGCGGCAGTCCTGGCGCTGGAGGATTGCGGCCTGGGACTGCGCGACGTCGACGGCCTGTACTGCGCCATGTCCACCTCCGGGCTGCCGGTGCTCAACGTGGCCGAACGCCTGGGCATCCGGCCGCGGCAGGCGGATGGCACGATGGTGGGCGGGGCGTCGTTCCTGTTCCACCTGCAATCGGCGATGGCCGCGCTGGAAACGGGCCTGTGCGACGTGGCCCTGATCTGCTATGGCTCGAACCAATTGACGGCCGGCGGCAAGCTGGCCTCCATGCCGGATCCGCAGCCCTATGAAGCCCCGTTCGCGCCGCGCTATCCGATCTCCAGCTATGCGCTGGCGGCCGCGCGGCACATGCATCAGTACGGAACCACGCGCGAGCAACTGGCGGACGTGGCCGTGGCCGCGCGCCTGTGGGCGCAACGCAACCCCGACGCCTACGCGCGCGGGGCGCTGACGCGCGACGATGTGCTGGCCTCGCGCATGATCAGCGATCCCCTCAGCAAGGCGGATTGCTGCCTGGTGACCGACGGAGGCGCCGCCGTGGTGCTGGTGAGCGCCGAGCGGGCGCGCGACTTGCGCAGGCAACCGGTCTATGTGCTGGGGACGGGCGTGGCGGTCAGCCACCGCCAGATTTCGGCGATGCCGGATCTGGCTGCCACCGGCGCGGTCGAGTCGGGGCGGCGCGCCTACGCCATGGCCGGGCTGTCGCCGCGCGATATCGACCACGTGATGCTCTACGACGCCTTCACCATCAACACCCTTCTGTTTCTCGAGGACCTGGGCTTTTGCGCCAAGGGCGAAGGCGGAAGCTTCGTCGCCAGCGGCGCGATCGCGCCGGGGGGCTCGCTGGCGGTCAATACCAATGGCGGCGGGCTGTCCTGCAATCATCCGGGCATGTATGGCCTGTTCACGCTGCTGGAATCGGTACAGCAATTGCGTGGAGAGGCGGGCGAACGGCAGGTGCCGAACGCCCGCGTGTCGCTGGCGCATGCCAATGGCGGCGTGCTGTCCAGCCAGGCAACGGCCATCCTCGGCACCGCCGACACCTTGTGAGGCCCGCATGCCCATCGATCCCGAAGCCCTGCTGGCCGCGCGCATTCCCGATTCCATCCAGCAGTACGGCTGGCGCGATTGCGCGCTGTATGCGCTGGCGCTCGGCGCCGGCCTGCACCCGGCCGACGAGGCGGAACTTGCCTTCGTCGACGAAACCCGCCTGAAGGTCGAGCCGACCCTGGTCAACGTGCTGGCCGACCCGGGCTTCTGGCTGCGCGACCTGCCGCTGGGGCTGGACTGGCGGCGCACGGTGCATGGCGAACAATCCATTCGGCTGCACCGGCCGCTCGCCGCCGAAGGGCGGGTCAGAGGGGTCACGCGCATCGTCGACCTGGCGGACAAGGGGCCGGACAAAGGCGCCCTGCTGTATGCCGAACGCGATCTCTTCGATATGGCGGACGGCGCCTTGCTCGCCACCTTGCAGCAGACCGTGTTCTGCCGCGGCGATGGCGGCTTCGGCGGCGCGGCGTCGGTGCGCCCGGCGCCGCGGCCCTTGCCGGAGCGCGAACCCGACGCCCGCGTCGAGTGCCCGACCTCGCCGCAGGCCGCGCTCATCTACCGCCTGTCGGCCG
This sequence comes from Achromobacter veterisilvae, assembly GCF_037619525.1. Classification (NCBI taxonomy): domain Bacteria; kingdom Pseudomonadati; phylum Pseudomonadota; class Betaproteobacteria; order Burkholderiales; family Alcaligenaceae; genus Achromobacter; species Achromobacter veterisilvae. The sequence goes on from NZ_CP148753.1 coordinate 604,958, forward strand.
ACCTGAATCCCTTGCACATCGATCCGGCCGCCGCGCGCGAGGCCGGTTTCGACCGGCCGATCCTGCATGGCATGGCGAGCTTCGGCGTCGCCGGGCATGGCCTGGTGCGCCAATGCTGCGCCGGCGCGCCGGAGCGGGTCCGCGCCATGAGCGGCCGGTTTCGCGCGCCGGTCTATCCGGGCGAGACGCTGCGGCTCGATGTCTGGCTGGAGCAGCCCGGCCAGGCGCGTTTCCGCGCCGTGGCCGCGGGGCGCGACGCGATAGCCATCGACAACGGCACATTCGAATTCGGAGAAGCCCAATGACAGCAAGAAAAGTGCTGGTGGTCGGCGCCCTGGGGGTGGTGGGCCGCGCAGTGATGGAACACCTGCGCGACAGGCCCGGCGTGCTGCTTGCCGGCCTGTCCCGCCGCGCGGCCGACTTCGCCCCGGAGGCGGCCTGGATTTCGGCGGATCTGCGGGATGCCGAGGCAACGCGGCGGGCCCTGGCGGACCATGGCGACGTGACCCATCTGGTCTATGCCGCCTTGAACGAGCAGCCGGACCTGCTCAAGGGCTGGCGGGACCCCGACAATGTCGCCCTCAACACGCGGATGCTGGCCAATACGCTGTCGGCGCTGGACGGCGCGCCGCTCGCGCACGTAACGCTGATGCAGGGGACCAAGGCCTACGGCGTGCATACCGGCCGGATGATGCATGTCCCGGCGCGCGAGCAGGACGCCGTGCGCGATCATGCGAACTTCTATTTCGACCAACAGGACCTGCTGGTCGAGCTGGCGCGGCAGCGGGGATTCGAATGGACGATATTCCGTCCGCAGATCGTGCTGGGCGTTGCCCTGGGCAGCGCCATGAACCCGGTAGCCACCCTGGGCGCCTATGCCGCGCTGTTGCGCGAAGCGGGGCGGCCGCTGGCTTATCCCGGCCATCCGGAGTTGCTGACGGAGTGCACGGACGCGCACCTTATCGCCCGCGCGGTCGAATGGGCCTGGGATGCGCCGGGAGCCTGGGGCGAAGCCTTCAACATCGCCAACGGCGACGTCATCGTCTGGCGCCATCTGTTCGAACGCCTGGCGGAATTCTTCGGCATGCCGCTGGGAGACACGGTGCGCACGCGCATGCGCGAGGCCATGCCGGGCGAAGCCCAGGCATGGCGCGAGATGGCGCGGCGCGAACGATTGCGGGTGGGAGAGCTGTCGGATCTTATCGGGCTGTCGTGGCAGTACGCCGACGCGACCTGGTCCGCGCAGCACCCGCTGCCTTTGCCGCCGCTGGTATCCACCATCAAGCTGCGCCAGGCCGGCTTCGGCGATTGCATCGACAGCGAGGTGTCGGTGCTGGACCATCTGCGCGGGATGCAGGCGCTCGGCTATCTGCCGCGTTGAGCCGGGCGCCTGCGGTTCCTCCGTTCACTGCACCGGCGGGATCTTCAGTTTCTGGATCAGATCGCCCCAGCGCTGGCTTTCGCGCAGGGTGATCTCGCGCAGCTCCTCGGGACTGCTGCTGCGCGGCTGGTTGCCGATCTGCTGCATGGTCTGGACGAATTGCGGCGACGCCGTGATCTTGCGCAATGCGCCATTGAGCCTTTCCACCACCGGCGCCGGCGTGCCGGCCGGGGCAAAGACCGCATACCAGGTCTCTCCGACGATCTCGGGGTAGCCCAGTTCGGCGAACGTGGGCACGTCGGGCAGCAGCGGCTGACGCTGCGGGCTCAACACGGCGAGGGCGCGGTATTGCCCTGCGCGCACATTGGGCACGGCGCTGGTAAGCGCTTCCACGTTGGAATCGACCACGCCGCCTATCATGTCCACGGTGGCCGGCGAAGCGCCCTTGTAGTGCACCTGGGTCACGTCCACGCCCATGCCGGTGGCGGCCAGTTCGCCAAGCAGGTGCACCATGCTGCCCAGCCCGTTGGTGGCATTGTTGATCTTGCCCGGGTGGGCCTTGGCATAGGCGGCGTAATCGGCCACGGTCCGGGCGGGGAAATCTTTCTTCACCACGAAGGCGAACGGGACCGTCGCGATGGCGGAGACCGGCGCGAAGTCATCCAGGGTGTACGGCATCCGCGTCATCAGATGCGGAGTGACGGTGAAGGTGCTGCCGGACGACAGCAGCAAGGTGTAGCCATCCTTGGGCGCGCGGGCCACGAAGGTGGCGCCGATCATGCTGGACGCGCCGGCCTTGTTGTTCACGACAAAGGTCCCGCCCAATTCCTCGCCCAGTTGCATGGCGAGCTGCCGGCCCACCACGTCGCTGGTGCCGCCGGGCGGAAAAGGAATGACGAGCGTCACGGGTTTGTCGGGATAGCCAGGGGCGGCTTGCGCCAGCGGCGCGAGGCTGGCCAGGGCCACGAGGGCCCAGGCCGGAATGCGAACGGGCATTGCGGTCTCCGGAAAGAGGCAGTGAAAGCCGGGGCGGCGCCCGGCGGCGCTAGACGGTGGCGACAGGCGTGACGGGCGACCCCACGGCGCCGGGCAGGCGCAGGGGCGGAGCGGTCAACAGGAAGGTGCTGCGCCCATGCTCGCGCAGCCATTCCGCCAGTTCCGCGAAATACCAAAGCTCGCCAAGATGCAGCCCGAGTTTGAAGAGGCAATGCGCATGCAGGGGAAGGCCGGGATAGTGCTCGCCTTTGCCCGGCGTGGCCGGATAGGCCTCCACCGCGAAGTTGTCGGCGCAGATCGCCACGATGCCGGAGTCGGTGATCCATTGCAGCAGGCGTTCGTCACGGCCGTCGAGCACCGCGCAGGAGCGCGCCAGCACGTCGCCATCCGGCTGCTTGTTCATTTCGAGCACCAGATCGGCGAAACCCGTATAGAGACAGAGAAAATCGCCCGGCAGCACGGTGACGCCCTCCAGCGCCGCCATCAGTTCGTCGTAGCCCACCAGCGCGCGCTCGCGCCCGTAACGGCGTTCAAGATCGACCATCACGCCGCGCCCCTGGACGCCGGCGGTGGCCATGCGCTCGATGCCGATGGCCTTGGCGCCCAGCCCGCTCTTGGCATCGTCCGGGCCGATCACTTCCAGGCCTCCGCGATAGCCGTTGTAGTAGACCTTTTCGGGAAGACCGTCGCCATTGGCGTCGAACATTTGCCCGACATGGCCGAGCCCGTCCCATTGGGTCGAGTACTGCAGGAACATCAGGACCGCGTCGTCGGAGACGACATCGTTGAAGCAGGGGCAGACTTGCGATAGGCGGTAGTTGTAATTGTGGCCGTCGCCGCGCTTGTCGTACGAAAACTGCGGTTCCCGGCGATGCTGGAACAGCGTATTCCCGCCCGGGTAATCGAGCGGCAGGCTGAGGCAGAACGCCCGGCCCTCCTGGACCTCGCGAAACGCGCGCAAGCGCGTTTGGGGGGTCAGTAGATTCATGCGGCCAATCTGGTCGTCAGGACCGAAATCGCCCCAATTCGATCCCTCTGGGCGCTGCTTCCAACGGGGGGTATCCATATCTTTAGACATCCTTGCCATGGGTTGGTGAGCCTGTGTGTGTCCCCTTCGCGCGGTTGTCTCCTCCGCCGTGGTCACATCTTGGGGTCAAACATACTATATGGTATGTATAGAAGTCAATTCAATGAATGATATTGGATTAATGCCCTTTAAAAATAGGTATTTATTTCAGAAAACTATGGATGAAAATTAAGTACCAATCGGTATCTATTCGGGTGTTTTCATCATATTTGGCCTGCAAACGCGGTCGCGCCGGCCCACGCCCGCAAGGTATTCCGTGTCGCCGGACACGGCTTAGGCTGCGTCCGGTTTGCCTTTTTCGGAAAGTGATCACTAAAAGTGCTCTTTTTTCTTTCCGATCAAACCATCACCACTTGGCGAAAGTTTATATAAAGTGTATTTTGATCACTATGAATGATCAAAAAAAAGGAAAACTAAACCTCCTGCTGACCGAACTGGGCGACACCAGCTTGGTGTCGAATCGCTGGCTGCATGCTCACGGCTATTCCAACAGCCTCGTTGCGCGCTATGTGAGCAGCGGCTGGCTGGTGTCGCCCGCACGCGGCGTCTACCTACGCAAGGGTGGGCGGCTGCAATGGGAAGGCGCGGTTCGCAGCCTACAGACCAGGGAGGACCTGCGGCTGCACGTGGGAGGCCGCTATGCGCTCAGTCTGCAAGGGCATGAACACTACCTGCGTCTGGGGGAAGCCGGCACGATCACCCTATATGGAGGGAAGAGGCCGCCGGCCTGGCTGGGCAAGCTGCCCTTGGCGCAGCGCTTCGAGTATCTAGGCAAAGGGCCATTCGATTGGCTGCCCGCGTCCTTCGCGGTGGAGAACTCCGAGGCGACATTGTCCGAACGGGGCCTGATGCGGCATCAGGCGGCACCCGGCGCCGATGCCTTGATCTGTTCCACCGCGGAACGGGCCATACTGGAACTGTGCGGCGACGTCTCGGACGCAGCCTTGATTTACGAGGTAGATGCATTGATGCAGGCCATGACCACCCTCCGGCCGCAGCGGGTCGGCCTGTTATTGCGCCATTGCCGCAGCATCAAGGCCAAACGGCTGTTCTTGGCGCTTGCCGAGCGCCATCGGCATGCGTGGCTGCCGCAAGTGCCGATGGATGGCGTCGATCTGGGGCGGGGGAAGCGCGCGCTGGTGCCTGGCGGCCGCCTGCATCCGATCTACCAGATCACCTTGCCAGGAGACCTCGATGAGCACTTGGCTTGACCACTGGGACAGGCGCTACATCGATCGGGTACGGCTGCTGGTCGAAATTCTGCCAGCGCTGGCGCATGAGCCTCGCTTCGCGCTCAAAGGCGGTACGGCGATCAACCTGTTCGAGCACGATCTGCCTCGATTGTCGGTGGACATCGATCTGGCCTGGCTGCCCGCGCACGACTATGCCGAGGACGCAAAGCTCATAGCCGACGCGCTGGGCCGGCTGGCCGATGTGCTGCGCGCCCGGCCTCTGCAACTGCAGGTTCAATTGTCGGCGAGCGAGGGCGCAAGCGCCACACGGCTGGTGGCCAGTCGCGGGCGCGCCCGGGTGCAAATCGAGACGACGCCGGTGATGCGCGGCACAGTGCATCCCGCGCGGAACATGGTGGTACGGCCGAAGGTAGAAGATGCGTTCGGTTTCGCCTCCGCACAAGTGCTGGACTTCGCCGATCTCTATGCTGGCAAGCTGGCTGCGGCATTGTCGAGACAGCACCCTCGCGATCTTTTCGATGTTGGCTTGCTGCTGGAAGACGAACGGGCGGATCAGAGACTCTGGCGGACGTTTCTCGTCTACCTGACTTGCAGCCCCAAGCCCGCCTGCGAAATGCTGGCGCCCCGCATACCCGCAGATTTTGCAGCGACCTTCGATGCGCACTTCAGGGGCATGACGACTGAACCCATCGAAGCTCAAGCCTTGCTGGACATCCATGCGCGACTGTTATCGCGTGTAGCCGGCTGGCTGGACGAGCCGTCGTGCGCGTTTCTACGATCCATCGAGGATGAGCGGCCTGACTTCAATCTGATCGGCCTTCCGCGCGCGGCCGAACTGCCCGCCGTGCGGCGCAAGCTGCAAAACCTCGCCCAGCGCACCGGCGCCAAGCGCGCGACGGATCGGATCCTGTTGGAAGAAACGCTGGCGCGGATCGTGGGCGCCAAATCGTTGAGTTGACCAGCCCCCCCATTGACCTACGGCAATGCCGTATAATTCAAAATTCGCCTTCGCCGCCATCATGGCGCGACGGCCTGAACCCCCGGGAAGCCACGCACAGGCGCCAGCCACCCGACTTTTGAACGAGCCATGAAGAATGCAGCCCCGACGGCGCGCAGCGTACGGTGGCAGGCATCGCATATCAGCGAAGCACGCAGCCGCGTGGGCCTGCCGCAGACGGATTTCGCTGAACTGCTGGGCGTAAGCGTGCGCACTCTGCAAGATTGGGAACAAGGACGGCGCAACCCCTCGGGCGCGGCGAAGACCCTGCTGCAGGTGGCAATGCTGCACCCAGAGACCCTGCGAGAGCTGCGCCCGCGGCGCGCCAGCGAGCACGCCGAATCCTGAAGCCCGCCGCCCCGGCATCGCCTGACACGAACAACACATCCGCCGCGCGACACGCTCGCCGCGCGGTTTTTTGGTGAACGACATTGGAAATCCTCGAAACCTCCCGGCCCGGCAAGGGCCCCGGCAAGGCCACCGGCGCTGACGCGAACGCGTCCGCCGCCTCCACCCTGGCCGACACCATCGCCGCCGCCAACGCCAACGGCCGAACCCCACGCGTGGGGTTCGTTTCCCTGGGCTGTCCGAAAGCCCTGGTCGACTCCGAACGCATCCTGACCCAATTGCGCACCGAAGGATACGAAGTCACGCCCGAATACGATGACGCGGACGTCGTCGTCGTCAACACCTGCGGCTTCATCGACAGCGCCAAGGCGGAGTCGCTGGAAGCCATCGGCGAGGCCCTGGCCGAAAACGGCAAGGTCATCGTCACCGGCTGTATGGGCGTGGAGGAATCGGTGATCCGCAGCGTGCACCCCAGCGTGCTGGCGGTGACCGGCCCGCAGCAATACGAAGAGGTCGTGCGCGCCGTGCACGACGCCGCGCCGCCCAGGAAGGACCACAACCCCTACCTGGACCTGGTGCCGCCGCAAGGCGTGAAGCTCACGCCGCGCCACTACGCCTACCTGAAGATTTCGGAAGGCTGCAACCACCGCTGCAGCTTCTGCATCATCCCGTCCATGCGCGGCGACCTGGTCAGCCGTCCGGTGGGCGACGTATTGAGCGAGGCCGAACGCCTGGTCAAGGCCGGCGTCAAGGAACTGCTGGTGATCTCGCAGGACACCAGCGCCTACGGCGTGGACGTCAAGTACCGCAGCGGCTTCTGGAACGGCCGTCCTGTGAAGACCCGCATGACCGAGCTCTGTACGGCCTTGTCCGAAATGGGCGTGTGGACGCGCCTGCACTACGTCTATCCGTATCCGCACGTGGACGAAGTGATTCCGCTCATGGCCGAGGGCAAGATCCTGCCTTACCTGGACATTCCGTTCCAGCACGCCAGCCCGCGCATCCTGAAGGCCATGAAGCGTCCGGCCTTCGAGGACAAGACCCTGGCCCGCATCAAGCGCTGGCGCGAGATCTGTCCGGACCTGACGATCCGCTCGACCTTCATCGTGGGCTTCCCCGGCGAGACCGAGGAAGACTTCCAGTACCTGCTGGACTGGATGCAGGAAGCGCAACTGGACCGCGTGGGCTGTTTCCAGTATTCGCCGGTGGAAGGCGCGCCCGCGAACCTGCTGGACAACCCGGTGCCGGACGAGGTCAAGCAGGAACGCTGGGAGCGCTTCATGGAATTGCAGCAATCCATCTCGGCCGCGCGCCTCGCACGGAAGGTCGGCCGCGAGATCGACGTTCTGATCGACGAAGTGGACGAAGACGGCGCCGTGGGCCGCAGCGCCGGCGACGCGCCCGAGATCGACGGCTGCGTCTACGTCAGCTCGGACAAGCCGCTGAAGGCCGGCGACATGGTGCGCGCGCGCGTCACCGAGTCCGACGAATACGACCTCTGGGCCGACGCGGTCTGAATCCGCCCGCGGGGCTCAGGCTTCCAGCAGCTTCAGCCTCGCCACGCCGCCCGCTAGCGGCGGGCCAGGAAGTCCGACATATCGTCGGCGTGCTCCTCTTCCACGGCCAGTATCTCTTCCAGCAAACGGCGCGTGGTGGAGTCCTGCTCGCCGACGTAGTCGATCATCTGCCGATAGCTGTCGATGGCGATGCGCTCGGCGATCAGGTTTTCCCGGATCATCTCCTCCAGCGATCCGCCTTCGACGTACTCGGAATGGCTGCGATCGAGCAAGCCCTTGGGCGACAGGTCGGGTTCGCCGCCCAGTTGCACGATGCGCTCCGACAGCCGGTCCGCGTGCTCCTGTTCCTGCGCGGCATGTTCGGCGAATTCCGCCGCCACGGGCTCGGCGTTCAAGCCCCGGGCCATGAAGTAGTGGCGCTTGTAGCGCAGCACACAGACGATCTCGGTGGCCAGCGCTTCGTTGAGCAGCTTCAGCACGGCCTGCCGGTCCGCGCGATAGGTGCCGGTCACCGCTCCGGATTCGATGTCCTTGCGCGCCTTCGCGCGTATCGCCTTCACGTCCATCTCGAACGGGCGGCTCGCCTGCGTTTGGGTACGGGTTGCTTGTTCCATATCGTGGCTCCTCTTGGTTGAGTCAAAGCACTGCGACACTGGGCTTCCAGTCGTTCCGAACAACCCAGTCTACCGATCGTGGCGGAACATGCTGTGTCCAAACATTGCCCCCGACCCCCAATACGGCGGCGGCCGAAACCGTTTCCGAACCTTGCGTAAACTATGGGCTTCCCGAAAACCCGTGAAGCAATCTGTAACGGGGAAAAGCCTTACCCGAACGTTTATGACTCTGAAGAATATTTGCGTGTATTGCGGCTCGAACCCCGGCTCCCGTCCGGAGTACATCGAACAGGCCCGCGTGCTGGCCAGGGAACTGGTCCGGCGCGATCTGGGGCTGGTGTACGGCGGCTCGGTGGTCGGCATCATGGGCGTGGTGGCCAATGAAGTGCTGGCCGGCGGCGGACGCGTGATCGGCGTGATCCCGGAACTGCTGTTGAAGAAAGAGCATGCGCACCGCGGCCTGACCGAACTGCACCTGGTGCAGGACATGCACGAGCGCAAGGCCATGATGATCGAAAAGGCCGACGGCTTCATCGCGCTGCCCGGCGGCGCCGGCACGCTGGAAGAGTTCTTCGAAGTCTGGACCTGGGCGCAGCTCAATATGCACCAGAAGCCCTGCGGCCTGCTGAACATCGCGGGCTACTACGATGCGCTGGTCCAGTTCGTGGATCACGCCGTCGAAGAAGAATTCATCCGCCCCCAGCATCGCGACATGCTGGTGGTGGAAGACGACCCCGCCCTGCTGCTGGATCGCTATGCCATCTACGAGCCGCCCAACGTCTCGAAGTGGTTCGATCCGGTCAAGGCCTGACGCGGCCCGCCCCCGAGAAGCCTCTTAACGGAAGCCCTTGCGATGTCCATCGAAGCATTGCCCCCCTCCAGCACCGAATCCGTACTGCGCGACTATTTCCACGCCAAGGACGAGAACCGCCCGCACTACATGGCGCGCGCGTTCGCGCCCGACGCGGTGCTGAAGATGGCCCTGCGCACGCAAGCCATCGCCTTCCCTCCCGAATCGCACGGCCTGGCCGCCATCGCCGATACGCTCGTGCGCAAGTTCGGCCAGACTTACGAAAACGTCTACACCTTCTACCTGTCGCGCCCCGAGCCCGGCGTCCGCCTGCCCGGCTACCGGTGCGACTGGATCGTCGGCATGACCGAAAAGGCCACGGGCAACGTGCGCGTGGGCTGCGGACGGTACGACTGGGAATTCCAGGAAGCGCCCTATCGCGCCTCCAGCCTGGTCATCACCATCGAAACCATGGTGAGCCTGCCGGCCGCGGACGCGGAAGCGGTCTTCGGCTGGCTGCTGGCGCTGGACTACCCCTGGACGAACGCCGCCCGCGTCGTGGCCACCGCGCCGCCGCTTGAAGCCCTGGCGCCGGTCGTGCACTATCTGCTCCATCCCAACGGCGTCTAGCCTCGACGCCGGCGCCGGCCGAGCATTGGATTCCTCACTTGAAATACGACATCGCCGCTTTTGACTTCGACGGAACCTTGGCCGACACCATGCCCTGGTTCAATTCCATCCTGAACACGGTGGCCGACAAATACGGCTTCCGCAAGATCGACGCGGCGGAACGCGATCAGCTTCGGCACCGCGAGGCGTCCGAAATCCTGAAGTTCCTGGGCATTCCGCTCTGGAAGCTACCGGCGATCATGGCGCACGTGCGCACGCTGATGCAGGACATCGACCCCAGCGTGCGGCTGTTCGACGGCGTCCCCGAGGCGCTGGCGCGGCTGAAGGCGGGCGGGCTGCGCCTGGCCGTGGTCAGCTCGAACTCCATCGAGAACGTGCGGCGCGTGCTGGGCGCGGAGACCGCCGCCCTGTTCGACGACTTCGAATGCGGCACCGACCTGTTCGGCAAGTCCGCCAAGATCGATCGCCTGCTCAGGCAGCATGGCACCGCCCCCGAGCGCTTCCTGCTGGTGGGCGACGAAATGCGCGACATCGACGCGGCCCGCAAGGCCGGCGTGCGCGTGGGCTCCGTCGCCTGGGGCTACAACCATGTCGAGGCCCTGCGCGGACGCGGCCCCGACGAACTGTTCCTGACTGTCGGCGACCTGCCCTCCACCCTGACCTGAACCCGGAACCCCGCCGCCATGCGCCTCGATCCCGCCCACCTCGTTTCCGACGCCGATGCGCTGCAAACCTTGTACGGCGCGTCCGGCGAGGCCTCGATCAAGAAGGAAGTGGACCACGTGCATCCGCACTACCGCGCCTTCATCGAAGCCGCGCCGTTCGCGGTATTGGCAACGGCCGGACCCGGCGGGCTGGACGCGTCGCCGCGCGGCGACCCCGCCGGCTTCGTCGTGGTGGAGGATGAAAAAACGCTGCTGCTGCCGGACCGCCGGGGCAACAACCGCATCGACAGCCTGCGCAACGTTCTGGCCGATCCGCGCGTCGCGCTGCTGTTCCTGGTGCCCGGCGTGGGCGAAACCCTGCGGGTCAACGGCGCGGCGCGCATCAGCGTGGACCCGGCCCTGCTGGCGCGCTTCGACATGGACGGCAAGCTGCCGCGCTCGGTGCTCGTCGTCGACGTGCATACCGTGTACTTCCAATGCTCGCGCGCGCTGCTGCGCTCGAAGCTGTGGGATCCCCAGGCGCAAGTGCCGCGCAGCGCGCTGCCCAGCGTCGGCCGCATCCTGTCGGACCTGACCGCGGGCACTTTCGACGGCGCCACGTACGACCGCGAGCTGCCTGCGCGCGTGGCCGGCACCCTATACTGAAACGGTCCGGAGGACCTCTCCATGGCCCGCAATGTCGAAATCAAGGCCCGGGTCGACAACCTGGACGCCATCGAACCCCTGGCTGCCGCGCTGTCCGGCCGGGAGCCCGTGTCCATCGCCCAGGACGATACCTTCTTCGCCTGCGCCAACGGCCGCCTGAAACTGCGCGCTTTCGCCGACGGCGCGGGCGAGCTGATCTTCTATCGCCGCAGCGACGAAGCGGGGCCTAAAGAGAGCTTCTATGTGGTGTCGCGCACGGATTCGCCCGATACCCTGCGCGAGGCGCTCACGCTGGCCTATGGCGCGATCGGCCGCGTCAGGAAGCAGCGGCTGCTGTACCTGGCGGGACGCACCCGCATCCACCTGGACCGGGTCGAAGGCCTGGGCGAATTCCTGGAACTGGAAGTCGTGCTGCGCGACGGCGAAACCGTGGAAGCCGGCATGGAAGAGGCCCGCAGCCTGATGGACGGGCTGGGCGTGGCGCCGGAACGGCTGCTGTCCGGCGCCTACCTGGATCTGCTGGCCCGCAATCCCTGATCCGGTTTGCGGCGCGGGCCTTCAGGCCGGCTGCCAGCCGCGCGCGAACACGTCCACGGGCTGGCGCTTGCCGCCCGCCTTCTGCAATTCGAGCAGCCGCAGCACGCCCTGGCCGGTGGCGATATCGATCCCCGCGCCATCCGCGCGCAGCACGCTGCCGGGCTCGGCCGTCGCGGCCTCGTCCAGCGCCTGGGCGCGCCAGACTTTCACGGGATCGGGCAAGCCGGGCAGGCGGATACTGGCGCCGGGCACGGGGTTGAAGGCCCGCACGCGTCGCGCCAGCAGCTCGGCGGGCTGGGCGCAGTCCAGCGCGCTCTCGGCCTTGTCGAGCTTGGCCGCGTAAGTCACGCCCGCCTCGGGCTGCCTGCGCGGCGTCAGCCCGCCCTTGGCCAGGGCGTCCAGCGCCTCGACGATGGCTTCGCCGCCCACCTGGGCCAGCGCGTCGTGCAACTGGGCCGCGTTGGTGTCGGCCGCGATCGGCACGACGCGCTCCAGCAGCATGTCGCCGGTATCCAGGCCCTGGTCCATCTGCATGATGGTGACGCCGGTCTGCGCGTCGCCCGCCTCGATGGCGCGCTGGATGGGCGCGGCGCCGCGCCAGCGCGGCAGCAGACTGGCATGGATATTCAGGCACCCCAGGCGCGGCAGGTCCAGCACCCATTGCGGCAGGATCAGGCCGTAGGCCGCCACCACCATCGCGTCGGGCGCCACGCGCTCCAGCAGCGCCCGGGCCTGTTCGGCCTCGTCGGGATAGCGGCCGTCCAGGCGCAGGCTGCGCGGCTGGGCGACCTCGATGCCGGCGTCCAGCGCCGCCTGCTTGACGGGGCTGGGCGTCAGCTTCAGCCCCCGTCCCGCCGGACGGTCGGGCTGGGTCATGACCAGGGGGATTTCGTGGCCGGCGGCCCGCAGGGCGTCGAACGCGATACGGGCGAATTCCGGCGTGCCGGCAAAGACTAGGCGCATGGGAATTGGAAAAGAATGAAAGAGGGGCTCAAAGAATCGCGTTTCCGCGCCTGCAGATGCCCTGCCCGATTCGGGGCGCCGCGGAGCCGGCTTCGCCGGTCCGCCAGCGCCGCCCCCCTGAGGGGGCCCGCGAAGCGGGTAGGGGGTGGGTCACGCCCTTTCGCGCTCGGCCTTCTTCAGCTTGGTCTTGATGCGGTTCTGCTTCAGGCTGGACAGGTATTCCACGAACACCTTGCCTTCCAGGTGGTCCAGTTCGTGCTGCACGCAGACCGCCAGCAGGCCGTCGGCCTCGAACTCGAAGGGCTTGCCGTCGATGTCCAGCGCCTTGCAGCGGATGCGGGACGCGCGCTCGACCTCGTCGTAGATGCCGGGCACGGACAGACAGCCTTCTTCGTAGATCTTGTAGTCGTCGCTGCGCCAGGTGATCTCGGGATTGATCAGGACCAGCAACTGGTTGCTTTCCTCGGACACGTCGATCACGACGACGCGCTCGTGCACGTCGACCTGGGTCGCGGCCAAGCCCACCCCGGGCGCGTCGTACATGGTTTCGGCCATGTCGCGCACCAGTTGGCGGATGCGGTCGTCGACCTCGGCGACCGGCTTGGCCTTTTTGTGCAGGCGCGAGTCCGGGTAGCGGAGAATAGGAAGTAAAGCCATCGAAGGGGAATTGCCAGGTAATGGATGCTTGATAAGAGTTTAATTCATTAGAGTCTTGATTTCTAATAGTTTTCGGCTAATTCCGGGATTGGCCGGATTGCTGCGTCCCCGGTTGTTCCACGGTCTTGCTGCGCCACGATTCGGTCCACCCCGCAGCGGCGCTCGGCGCCCTTGCATGCGACACTCACGCACCGCCACCGACGCCCTCGCGCGCCCGCTCCATGCCGCTTACGCAATCCCCGTCCGAACTGTCCGCCTGGCTGCGGCTGTCCCTGGAACCGAACGTCGGTTCGGCCACCGCCTGCACGCTGCTCAGCGCGCTCGGCCTGCCCGAGCAGATCTACGCGCAGCGCGCCACGGCGCTGTCGCGGCACCTGCCCGAGGCGCTGGCGCGCCAATTGGCCGCCCCCATGCCCGCCGACATGGCGGCCCAGGTCGAGGGCGCGCTGGAGTGGGCCGCCGAGCCCGGCCGGCGCGTCCTGACGCTGGCGGACCCCGCCTATCCCCAAAGCCTGCTGACGATCGCCGATCCGCCCATCCTGCTCTACGTCGCCGGCGACCCCGCCTTCCTGCAAGGTCCATCGCTGGCGGTGGTGGGCGCGCGCAATGCCACGCCCGGCGGCCGCGAGAACGCCCGCGCCTTCGCCCGCCACCTGGCCGCGCATGGCTGGCGCGTGGTCAGCGGGCTGGCCCTGGGCATCGACGGCGCCGCCCACGAAGGCGCGCTGGACGCCGGGCCCGAAGGCGCGGGCACGGTGGCGGTCATGGGCACGGGCATCGACCGCGTCTATCCCGCCCGGCACCGCGAGCTGGCGCACCGTATCGCGGCGCATGGCGCGCTGGTGTCCGAACTGCCCCTGGGCACCGGCGCGCTGCCGCAGCACTTCCCCAAGCGCAACCGCATCGTGGCGGGACTGGCGCGCGGCGTGCTGGTGGTGGAAGCCGCAAGGCAGAGCGGATCGCTCATCACCGCCCGCCTGGCCGGCGAATGCGGGCGCGAAGTCTTCGCCATCCCGGGGTCGATCCATTCGCCCCTGTCGCGCGGATGCCATGCGCTGATCCGCCAGGGCGCGAAGCTGGTGGAGACCGCCAGCGACATCACCGACGAACTCGGCGGCGGCCCGATGCCCGCGCAGCGCACCGCCCCCGCCGCGCTGCCGGACCACCCCGTGCTCGACGCGCTGGGCTTCGACCCCCTGCACCTGGATGCGATACAGGCCCGTTGCGGACTGGCCACCGGCGACCTGCAGGCGCAACTGGTGGAACTGGAGCTTCAGGGGCGGATCGCCCGCCTGGACGACGGCCGATACCAGCGCCTGAAGTAGGCGCTAATATTGGGCGATAGCGCCGCAGTCTTGCAGCGCCGCTCATCCCATCCCGGAACAGGAAGAGACATGGCTTTGCCCTCCCGCGTAAAGATCGTCGAGGTGTCGCCTCGCGATGGCCTGCAGAACGAAAAGGAATTCGTGCCCACCGACGTCAAGGTGGAACTGGTCGACCGACTGAGCGCCGCCGGCTTCCCCAATGTGGAAGCCGCGTCGTTCGTGTCGCCCAAGTGGGTGCCGCAAATGGCCGACGGCGCGGACGTGATGGCCCGCATCCAGCGCCGCCCGGGCACGATCTATTCCGTGCTGACGCCCAACATGAAGGGCTTCGAGGGCGCGCTTGCCGCCCGCGCCGACGAGATCGTGATCTTCGGCGCCGCCAGCGAGGCCTTCTCGCAAAAGAACATCAACTGTTCCATCGCGGAATCCATCGCGCGTTTCGAGCCCGTGGTGCAGGCCGCCCGCGAAGCCGGCATCCGAGTGCGCGGCAGCATTAGCTGCGCGCTGGGCTGCCCGTACCAGGGCGAGGTCCCGGTCGAGGCGGTGGCGGACGTGGCGCAGCGCTACCTGGCGATGCAGGTCGATGAAATCGACGTGGCCGACACCATCGGCGTGGGCACGCCCAAGCGCGTGCGCGAAGTGATGGCGGCGGTGACGCGCGTGGTGGATCCGGCGCGCGTGTCCGGCCACTTCCACGACACCTACGGCCAGGCGCTGGCCAACATCCTGGCGGCGCTGGAGTCCGGCATTTCCATCTTCCACACTTCCGTCGCCGGCCTGGGAGGCTGCCCGTACGCCAAAGGCGCCACCGGCAACGTCGCGACCGAAGACGTGCTGTACATGCTGCGCGGCCTGGATATCGAGACCGGCGTGGATTTCGACGCCGTGGTCGACATCGGCCAGTGGATGTCTTCCCACCTGAACCGCAAGGGTTCCAGCCGGGCCGGCAACGCCATTGCCGCCAAACGGGCCGCATGAGCTCGCCGGGCCGCCCCAAGAGCGAATACCGGAATGCGCAGCATGAAGGTAGTCCAGCAAGCTCGCCGGGCCGCCCCCAGGGCGAATACCGGAGTGCGCGGCGCGAAGGTAGCCCAGTGAGCGCGCCCGCCCCCGAGGACCACGCGGCGCTGCTGCGCGCCATCGGCCCCCTGCCCTTGTCGGGCCAGGCATGGCCCGACTGGGTGCGCATCCTGACCTGGGTCGTCCTGGCCGTGCTGGGCGTGCAGGTGGTGACCACCGCCATCCGCGCGCCCTCCCAGCCCTACGATACCCTGCTTATCGCGGCGGTCGCGCTGTGCTTCCTGGGCCTGCTGTTCGTGTCGTGGCACATGCAGACGTCCATCACCACCATCGACGAACGCGGCCTGCGCCAGACCTGGTTCACGCGCCGCGAAGTCGCCTGGGAAGACGTGCGCTACGCGCGCTTCGTGCCCATGGTGTTTTCAAAGCGTTTGGTGGTGTTCACGCACCGCGGACGGCCGATGATCTTCCAGGGCGGAACGCGGGAATTGCGCGCGGCGTTTGTGAGGATTGCGGAGGTCTATACCTCGGGGGGGTGACATACCCCCTATTCCGCGCAACTCCACGTGTCTGACATACCCTCTATTCCGCGTGTCTGACACCCTTATGGGATGAGCTTACGAACTGGTAGCGGTCTACCCGGGTGTCTGACACCGGCCAACTTTGAGAGACCGTCCAAATACGGCCGGTGTCAGACACCCGGGACCATCGCTTCAGCTTGACGGTCACACCATAAGGGTGTCAGACACGCGGAATAGAGGGTATGTCAGACACACGTAGTCATCGTATTGGCAACGCATACATCAACCCCCCCTGCGTCCATTGCGCATTCAACCCGCGCTGGATCTTCAGGGGGCTGCCCTGGCCGACGTTGCGTTCGAAGCTTTCGCCGTAGTTGCCGACCTGCTTGATGATGTTGTAGGCCCATTTCTCATCCAGCCCCAGGTTGGCGCCGCTGCCCGGGGTGACGCCCAGGATGCGCTTGATGTTGGGGTTGGCGCTCTTGGCCTGCTCGTCCACGTTCTTGGATGACACGCCGTACTCTTCGGCCTCGATCATGGCCGACAGCGACCAGCGCACGACGTTCAGCCAGGCATCGTCGCCCTGGCGCACGAAGGGGCCCAGCGGCTCTTTCGAGATGATCTCCGGCAACACGATGTAGTCGTCGGGATTCTGCAGCTTGGAGATGCGGATCGAGGCCAGGCCCGACGCGTCCGTGCTGAAGACGTCGCAACGGCCGGCCGCGAACGCGTTGACCACTTCGTTGAAGGTTTCGATCACGACCGGCTTGTAGCTCACGTTATTGGCGCGCGCCCAGTCGGCCAGCGTGTTCTCGTTGGACGTGCCGGTCTGCAGGCAGATCGTGGCGCCGTTGATTTCCTTGGCGCTCTTCACGCCCAGCGACTTCGGCACCAGGAAACCCTGGCCGTCGTAGAAATTGATGCCGGCATGGATGAGGCCCAGCGCGGTGTCGCGCTGCTGCGTCACGGTGGTGTTGCGGGTCAGCACGTCGACCTCGCCGGACTGCAGCGCGGTGAAGCGCTGCTGCGAATTCAGCGGCACGACCTTGATCTTGTCGGCGTCGCCGAAGACGGCCGCCGCGATGGCGCGGCACAGGTCCACGTCCAGCCCTTGCCACTTGCCCTGGGCGTCGGGCGCGGAAAAACCGGCGAACCCCGTCGTCATGCCGCAAGCCACCGCGCCGCGCTGGCGCACCACGTCCAGCGTGGCCGCCTGCGCGCCCTGCGCCGCCGCCATCAAGAGCGCCGCGCCCATCAACCCTTTTGCAATGTTCATGACCTGTTTCCTGTTCCGCTTCCGGGCGCGAAGACGCGCCGAGGCAAGAAGCTTATAGACATGAAGCGCCCGCGCCAAATAACAAGCGCTTATTTAGGTATGCGCGCCCGGACGGGCCGGGGCGCATGCGCCAGCATAGCAACCGGGCGGGCGGCGGCGGATGCGCGCCGTCAAGCCGCCAGCGAGATCGACACGGGTTCGTTGGCCTCGCAGGCGTCCAGCGCGCGGCCCAGCCGCTGCATGCCCTGCGCGATCTGGCTTTCGTTCATGGTGGCGAACGACATGCGCATGGCGTGCAGGTCGGCCTGCGCCGGGTCGGCGTAGAACGCCTTGCCCGGCACGTAGACCACTTCGTGTTCGATGGCATAGGGCAGCAGGCGGGTGGCGTCCACGTCGCCCGTCAGGCGCGCCCAGAAGAACATGCCGCCCTCGGGCTTGCGGAACGTGATCCGGCCGTCGAGTTCGCGGGCGAGCGATTCGGCCATCGCGTCGCAACGCAGGCCGTAGGCGGCGCGGATGCGCGGCACGTGCTCGGCGTAGCGGCCGTTGGCCAGGTATTGGGCCACCACTTCCTGGATCCAGGCGGACGATGCCATGTCGTCGGCCGCCTTGGCGCCCACGCAGCGGCGGCGGACCTCGGGCGGCGCGACCAGCCAGCCGATGCGCAGCGCCGGCGCCATGGTCTTGGACATGCTGGCCAGGTACACCGCCCAATGGCGGGCCTCGCCTTCGGCCAGGGCCGCGATGGGCGGCACCGCCTCGCCGGCGAAGCGCAGTTCGCTGTAGGGGTCGTCTTCGACGATCAGGAAGCGGTGCTTGACCGCCAGTTCCAGCAGCCGCAGGCGGCGCTGGCGCGTGAGGGTGGCGCCGCAGGGGTTGGAGAACGACGCGACGACGCAGACGATCTTCGGCTTGACCCGGGCGGCCAGTTCGTCCAGCGCGTCCACGTCGATGCCCTCGGGCCCGGACTGCACCGTGTGCACCGTTGCGCCGGTGTAGCGCAGGGCCTGCACGGAATTGGGGAACGCGGGCGATTCGATGATGGCGTGGTCGCCCGGCTGCAGCATGACGCGGCTGAGCAGCGCCAGCGCCTGCTGGGAGCCGCCGGTCACGGCCAGTTCGGTATCGGCGTTGCAGGCCAGGCCGCGATCGGCGGACAGGCGCGCCAGTTCATGGCGCAGGCTGGCCTGCCCGTCGATGTTGGAATACTGCAGGCATGCGCCCAGCCGCGCCATGACCTGCGTCGACGCGATCGTCAGGCCTTCGACGTCGAACAGTTCCTGGGCGGGATACCCGCCCGCCAGCGAAATCGTGCCGGGCCGCAAGGCGTACGGCATCAGCGAGCGGATGGGAGAGGCGGGGGGAGTCAGGAAAGGCGTGGCAAAAGCGTAATCGGGCGCTGCGCTGGACATGGCGGGGGGACTGGAAAAGTGGAGAACCGCGTCGCCCGCAGAGAGGCGGCGCCGGGGGCATAGAACATTGAAATATAAACAAATCCCTTCAAATTCTAAGCCTGCCGATTACGCAGGGTCAACGGCGCGGCCGCGCAGTGTGGCGAAACGATCCCGCACAGTCCTACACTATGGGACATCCTGTTCCCAAGAGAGCTGCATGACCGCCGTAGACACCATGGCCGGGCGCCTTGCCCAGATCCAGCAACGCATCGCCGACGCCTGCGCGCGCGCCGGCCGCCCCCCGGAAAGCGTGACGCTGCTGCCCGTCAGCAAGACCTTCGGCATCGAAGCCATCCGCGAGGCCATGGCGCTGGGGCTGACCCGTTTCGGCGAGAACAAGACGCAGGAGATCCGCCAGAAGGCCGCCGCCCTGGCCGGTCAGGGCCTGAAATGGGTGCTGATCGGCCACCTCCAGACCAACAAGGCCCGCGACGCCGCCCGCGACGCGGCCGAAGTGCAATCCCTGGACCGCGTGGAGCTGGCCGAGGCCCTGCACCGCCGCCTGGTCGGCGAAGGCCGCAGCCTGGACGTGCTGGTGCAGGTGAAAACCTCGTCCGAACCCAGCAAGTACGGCATGGCTCCCGCGGACGTGCCCGCCTTCCTGCGCCGGATCGCGGCCGACTTCCCGACTCTGCGCGTGCAGGGCCTGATGACGCTGGCGGTGAACTCGCCGGACCCCGGCGAGGTGCGGGCCTGCTTCCGCGCCCTGCGCGAGCTGCGCGACCGCCTGCGCCAGGAAAACGTGCCCGGGGTATCGCTGGACCGCCTGTCGATGGGGATGAGCGGGGATTTCGAGCTGGCGATCGAGGAAGGCTCGACGGAAGTGCGCATCGGCACGGCCGTATTCGGCGCGCGCAGCTACCCCGATCCGCAGTAATCCGTCTGCCGGAGGGACGAAAAAGGGGCCCGTTTTTCGGGCCCTTTTTGCGCAAGCGCAAGGCATAATGGCGGCGCAAGAAAAAAGCGACGCGGATTTGACGACGCTCAAGGACGAAATCGTCGCGCTTTCGACATCCCGCACGAGGAGACACCCCATGCATAAACCCATGAAGCGCCTGCTGGCGCTTGCCGCCCTGTCCCTGGCCGCCGGCGCGGCCTCCGCCCAAGCCTGGCCCACCCAACCGGTCCGCTGGATCGTCCCCTATCCGGCCGGCGGCGGCACCGACGTGGTGGCGCGCACCGTGGCCAGCGGCCTGGAAAAAGCGCTGGGCCAGACCATCGTGGTCGAGAACCGGCCCGGCGCCGGCACCATCATCGGCGCGACCGCCATCGCGCAGGCCGAACCCTCCGGCTACGTGGTCGGCACCGCCGACTCCGGCACCCTGGCGTTCAACTCGTCGCTGTACGCCAAACTGTCCTACGACCCGGCCAAGTTCACCTACATCGGCGGCATCGCCAAGTTTCCGCTGCTGCTGGCCGTGAACGTCAATTCGCCGTACAAAACGGTGGACGAGGTGCTCGCGGCCGCCAGGAAGGAACCGGGCAAGCTGACGGCGGCCTCGGCCGGTGCGGGCTCGCCGCATCACCTGGCGCTGGAGCTGTTCAAGCAACGCACGGGCGCCAACCTGCTGCACGTGCCCTACAAGGGCGCCGCGCCCGCCATCCAGGACCTCCTGGGCGGACAGGTCGACCTGATGTTCATCGACCTCGCCTCGGGCCTGCCCAACGTGAAGGCCGGCAAGCTGCGCGTCCTGGCGGCCGCCACGCCCGAGCGCCTGTCGGTGCTGCCGGACACGCCGACCATGGCCGAGCAGGGCGTCGCCAACTTCACCGCCTACGCCTGGCAAGGGCTGGTGGGCCCGGCCGGCTTGCCGGCCGACGTGGTCAAGAAGCTGTCGGCCGACCTGGAAGCCACTCTCAAGACCCCCGCCGTGTCGCAGAAGATCCTGGACATGGGCGTGATTCCCATGCCGATGCCGGCCCAGGAGTTCAAGGCCTACGCCGACCAGGAGCGCAGCGCCTGGGCGGACGTGATCAAGAAGGCGGGCATCAAGCTGGAATAAGCCCGCCGGCAAGAAAAAGCCGCGGCCATCCGATGATGGCCGCGGCTTTTTTTTCGTTGGCGCTCAGACCAGCACGCGCTCGATGCCGCCCGCGTTGGCGCGGCGGACGTATTCCTCCATCCAGCTTTCGCCCAGGATGTGGCGCGCCATCTCGACCACGATGTAGTCCGCCTCCATGCCGGTGTCGCCCTCGTAGCGCGACAGGCCCTGCAGGCACGACGGGCACGAGGTCAGCACCTTCACGTCGCCGGCGAAGCCGTCGCCGCGCAGCGCGGCATCGCCCTTGAGCAGTTCTTCCTGCTTGCGGAAGCGCACCTGCGTGGAGATGTCCGGGCGGCTGACCGCCAGCGTGCCCGACTCGCCGCAGCAGCGGTCGCTCTTGACGGCGTCGTCGCCCACCAGCGAGCGCACGGTCTTCATCGGATCCTGCAGCTTCATGGGCGTGTGGCAGGGGTCGTGGTACATGTAGCGCACGCCCTTGGCGCCTTCGAGCTTGATGCCTTTTTCGAGCAGGTACTCGTGGATGTCGATCAGGCGGCAGCCGGGGAAGATCTTGTCGAACTCGTAGCCGGCGAGCTGGTCGTAGCAGGTGCCGCAGCTAACCACCACCGTCTTGATGTCCAGGTAGTTCAGCGTGTTGGCGACCCGGTGGAACAGCACCCGGTTGTCGGTGATGATCTGCTCGGCCTTGTCCGTCATGCCGTTGCCGCGCTGGGGGTAGCCGCAGCACAGGTAGCCCGGCGGCAGCACGGTCTGCACGCCCGCGTGCCACAGCATGGCCTGCGTGGCCAGGCCCACCTGCGAGAACAGGCGCTCCGAGCCGCAGCCCGGGAAGTAGAACACCGCCTCCGTGTCGGCCGTGGTGGCCTTGGGGTCGCGGATGATGGGCACGTAGTTCGCGTCTTCGATGTCCAGCAGCTTGCGCGCGGCCTGCTTGGGCAGCCCGCCCGGCATCTTCTTGTTGACGAAGTGCACCACCTGCTCGCGCAGCGGCGGCTTGCCCACCGTGGCCGGCGGCGCGGCCGTCTGCTTCTTCACCAGGCCCGACAGCAGGTCGTGGGCGGCGCGCTGCACCTTGTAGCCCACGCCCACCATCGCCTTGCGGGTGGCGTTGATGGTGGCCGGATCCTTGGCGTTCAGGAAGAACATGGCGCTGGCCGTGCCCGGATTGAACGACTTGCGGCCCATGCGGCGCAGCACGGCGCGCATGTTCATGGACACGTCGCCGAAGTCGATGTCGACCGGACAGGGGTTGTAGCACTTGTGGCAGACCGTGCAGTGGTCGGCCACGTCCTCGAATTCTTCCCAGTGCTTCAGGCTGACGCCGCGGCGGGTCTGCTCTTCGTACAGGAAGGCCTCCACCAGCAGCGAGGTGGCCAGGATCTTGTTGCGCGGCGAATACAGCAGGTTCGCGCGCGGCACGTGGGTGGCGCACACGGGCTTGCACTTGCCGCAGCGCAGGCAGTCCTTGATGGATTCCGAGATGGCGCCGATGTCGCTCTGCTGCATGATGAGCGATTCGTGGCCCATCAGGTTGAAGCTGGGCGTCCAGGCGTGGCGCAGGTCGGCGCCGGGCATGAGCTTGCCGGCGTTGAAATGGCCCTTGGGGTCCACGCGGCGCTTGTAGTTCTGGAACGGCGCCAGTTCGGCCTCGGTCAGGAATTCGTATTTCGTCAGGCCGATGCCGTGTTCGCCGGAGATCACGCCGTCCAGGTCGCGGGCGATCTGCATGATGCGCTCAACGGCCTGGTGGGCCTCTTGCAGCATCTCGTAGTCGTCCGAGTTGACCGGGATGTTGGTGTGCACGTTGCCGTCGCCGGCGTGCATGTGCAGCGCCACGAACACGCGGCTTTTCAGCACGCGGCCATGGATGGCGACCAGCTCGTCGACGATCTTCTTGTAGGCCGCGCCCGAGAACGTGCGCTGCAGGCCGGCCAGCACTTCGGCCTTCCAGGACACGCGGATCGTGCGGTCCTGCACCACGTCGAAGACGCGCGCGCCGGGCTGCGCCGCCAGGCGGTCCGACAACGCGGCCTGCAGCTCGCCCAGGCCCAGTCCGTGCAGCTCGGGCAGGGCCCGCAGCAGCGGCATGTCCAGGTTGTCCAGCAGCCACTGCCAGCGCTTGCGGGCGCCGGCCAGCAGTTCCAGCGCCTGGCGCGTGCGGTCGGCCAGCACTTCGGCGCGGGTGGTTTCCAGGTCCGAATCGTCGGCCTTGCCCACCGGCAGCGGCGTGCACAGATAGGCGTCCAGCGCCCCCAGCAGCTTGAGCTTGTTGCGCGTCGAAAGCTCGATGTTGATGCGTTCGATGTGATCCGTGTATTCGCCCATGCGGGGCAGCGGGATCACCACGTCTTCGTTGATCTTGAAGGCGTTGGTGTGGCGGGCGATGGCGGCGGTGCGCGAGCGGTCCAGCCAGAACTTCTTGCGCGCCTCGGGGCTGACGGCCACGAAGCCTTCGCCGTGGCGGGTATTGGCCAGGCGCACGACCTCGCTGGCCGCCGCGGCGACCGCGTCGTCGTCGTCGCCGACGATGTCGCCGATCAGGACCATCTTGGGCAGCACGCCGCGCTTGCTCTTGGTGGCGTAGCCCACCGCGCGCAGATAGCGTTCGTCCAGGTGTTCCAGGCCCGCCAGGATGGCGCCGCGTTCGCGGCCCTCGCCGTCCAGGTAGCCCTTGACCTCGACGATCGACGGGATGGCGTCGCGCGCCTGGCCGAAGAACTCCATACAGACCGTGCGCGTGTGGCGCGGCATGCGGTGCAGCACCCAGCGCGCCGACGTGATCAGGCCGTCGCAGCCTTCCTTCTGGATGCCCGGCAGGCCCGCCAGGAACTTGTCGGTGACGTCCTTGCCCAGGCCTTCCTTGCGGAACACGCGGCCCTGGATCTCCAGCGGCTCGGTCTTCAGCAGGCGTTCGCCCGGCTTGCCGCGGCCGTCGAACCACTTGAGTTCGAAGCGGGCCACCTCCACGTCATGGATCTTGCCCATGTTGTGGTCCAGGCGGGTCACTTCCAGCCAGTTGCCGTTCGGGTCGACCATGCGCCACCAGGCCAGGTTGTCCAGCGCGGTGCCCCACAGCACGGCCTTCTTGCCGCCCGCGTTCATGGCGATGTTGCCGCCCACGCACGAGGCCTCGGCCGAGGTCGGATCGACCGCGAACACGAAGCCCGCGGCCTCGGCCGCTTCGGACACCCGCTTGGTCACCACGCCGGCGCCGGCATGGATGACCGCCACGGGCTCGGAGAGCCCGGGCAAAATACAGGACTCGACCTTGCCGAGCTTGTCGAATTTCTCGGTGTTGATGACCGCCGACTTCCAGGTCAGCGGGATGGCGCCGCCGGTATAGCCGGTGCCGCCGCCGCGCGGGATGATGGTGAGGCCCAGTTCGATACAGGCGGTGACCAGGGCGGCGATCTCGTCTTCCGTGTCCGGCGTCAGCACCACGAAGGGATATTCCACCCGCCAGTCGGTGGCGTCGGTCACGTGCGATACGCGCGACAGGCCGTCGAACTTGATGTTGTCGCGCGCCGTGATGCGGCCCAGCACCTTCTGCGCCTGTTTGCGCATCATGGCCGTCTGGTCGAATTCGCCTTCGAAGGCGGCAATGGCCGAACGCGCCCGCGCCAGCAGGCCGACGACCTTTTCGTCGCGGTGCGGATCGTGGCCGGCCTCGGCCGGCACGTCGGGTTCGCGGCGGCGGTCGATCTCGGCCAGGCGGTGATGCAGGGCTTCGATGAGCTGCTTGCGGCGCTTGGGGTTGTCGAGCAGGTCGTCCTGCAGATAGGGATTGCGGCGCACCACCCAGATGTCGCCCAGCACTTCGTACAGCATGCGGGCCGAGCGGCCCGTCCGGCGCTCGCCGCGCAGGTCGGTCAACAGGCTCCAGGCATCGTCGCCCAGCAACCGGCCGACGATCTCGCGATCGGAGAACGAGGTGTAGTTGTAGGGGATTTCGCGCAAGCGCGCGGGTGCTGCGGGCGGCATCGCCCCGTTCAAGATGTGGCTAGCGAGAGGGGCGTTCATGGCTGCAAGAGGGGCCCGTAAAAAACTATTTTATGCCATTGATCGAGTCTGCCCCCGAATACCCCCAGGGACGCGCCCGAAACCGCGGGGAAACCGGCCTTATATGTCCCCGATTAAATCCGTGCCGGCGCTAGATCTGCCCGGGGAAGAACCACAGGAGACTGGCCGTCATGACCAGGTAGCGCAGGAATTTGCCGATGGCCATGTAGAGCACGCAAGGCCAGAACGACAGCCGCAGCCATCCCGCCACGGCGCACAGCGGGTCGCCCACGGCGGGCAGCCACGACAGCAGCAGGGCCGGCGGCCCCATGCGATGGATCCAGTCGTGGGCCCGTTCGTTCCAGCGCCCGCGCATGCGTCCGCCTTCGGTCGCGTCGGGGTGCGGATGGGGATGTTTTTCCTTCCAGCGCTGGACCGCGCGCTCGGCGCCCAGGCCCATGGCGTAGCTGATGGCTCCGCCCACTGTATTGCCCAGGGTCGCCACCAGGACCGCCGGCCAGAACATGTCCGGGGCCAGCTTGATGTAGCCGAACACGGCCGGCTCGGATCCCATAGGCAGCAGGGTCGCGGACACCAGCGAGACCGTGAAAATCGCGGACAGGCCGACCGAGGGCAGCGCCAGCACCCCCAGCATCCAGTGAACGGCGGATAGCAGACTTTCTTCCATGATGTGGCGCAGTGTAGCCGCGCCCGGGCGGATTTCCCTGCAATAATCTCCCCCACTTTCCCACTCTCGACGCCGCCGCAGTCCATGTCCACCGATTATCTGAAACGCATCCTGACTTCCAAGGTTTATGACGTCGCGGTCGAATCCCCGCTGGAAACGGCGCCCCTGCTGTCGCAGCGGATATCGAACACGATCCTGCTCAAGCGTGAAGATACCCAGGCCGTGTTCAGCTTCAAGCTGCGCGGGGCCTACAACAAGATGGCCAACCTGGCGCCGGCGGCGCTCAACCGCGGCGTCATCGCCGCCTCGGCCGGCAACCATGCCCAGGGCGTGGCGCTGGCGGCCAGCCGGCTGGGCTGCCGCGCCGTCATCGTCATGCCCACCACCAGCCCGCAGGTGAAGATCGACGCGGTCCGCCGCCTAGGCGGCGAGGTGGTACTGGCCGGCGAGAGCTTCTCCGATGCCTACGCCCACGCGCAGATCCTGGAAAAAAAGGAAAAGCTGACCTTCGTCCATCCCTTCGACGATCCCGACGTCATCGCCGGCCAGGGCACGGTGGGAATGGAGATCCTGCGCCAGCATCCCGGGCCGATCGACGCCATCTTCGTCGCCATCGGCGGCGGCGGCCTGATCGCCGGGGTGGCGGCCTACATCAAGCAGCTACGTCCGGAAATCAAGATCATCGGCGTGCAGACGGAGGACTCCGACGCCATGCTGCGCAGCGTGCGCGCGGGCCGCCGCGTGCAGTTGAACGACGTCGGGCTGTTCTCGGACGGCACGGCGGTCAAGATGGTGGGCGCGGAAACCTTCAAGCTCACGCGCCAGTACGTCGACGACTTCGTGGTGGTCAACACCGACGCGATCTGCGCGGCCATCAAGGACGTGTTCCAGGACACGCGCAGCGTGCTGGAGCCCGCGGGCGCGATGGCGGTCGCCGGCGCCAAGCAGTACGCGGCCGAACACAATCTGAAGGGCAAGACGCTGGTGGCCATCGCCTGCGGCGCCAACATGAACTTCGACCGCCTGCGCTTCGTGTCGGAACGCGCGGAAGTCGGCGAAATGCGCGAAGCCATCTTTGCCGTCACCATGCCGGAACAGCGCGGCAGCTTCCGCCGCTTCTGCGAGCTGGTGGGCGAACGCAGCGTCACCGAATTCAACTACCGCATCTCGGACGCCGACCGCGCGCACGTCTTTGTCGGCATCCAGGTGTCGTCGGCCTCCGAGCCCGACAAGATCGCCGCGAACTTCCGCCGCCACGGCTTCGATACGCTGGACCTGACCCATGACGAAATGGCCAAGACCCACTTGCGCCACATGGTGGGCGGGCATTCGGCGCTGGCGCGCAATGAATTGCTGTACCGGTTCGAGTTCCCGGAACGTCCGGGCGCGCTGATGCGCTTCCTGAACGCGATGAATCCGGACTGGAACATCAGCCTGTTCCATTACCGCAACCAGGGCGCGGACTACGGCCGCATCCTGATCGGCATCCAGGTGCCGCCGGCGGACAAGAAGCAGTTCCGCAATTTCGTGGCGGAACTGGGCTATCCGCACTGGAACGAAACCGACAACCCGGCCTACAAGCTGTTCCTGTAGCCGGGGCCGGCGGCCCCGGAAATGCGAGAGGGCCTCCTTGCGGAGGCCCTTCCCTTTCCTGCTCTAGATACGTCCGGCGGCAACCAGTAGGGGGGGTTCGCTGTCACTCGGCGGCCCACGGAGATAGGCCGCGCATTCAGCAAGGTCTGGCCGGACGCCCCTATCGCTTAGAAACGGTGACGCACACCCACGGCGACGGCGGTGTCGCGCGCATCGCGCTGGAACGCGTAGTTGTCGCCATAGGAGGCGTACGCGTACAGGTTGGTGCGCTTCGTGAAGTCATAGGTGTAGCCCAGGCTGTAGACGTTGAACGTCGCGTCGTCGCCGGTCAGCTTGTCATTGCTCGGCGTCGCGCGCTGCCACGAACCGAAGACGGCATGGCGGCCCAGCGGCACGGTGGCGCCGATCATGTACGAATTGGCGCGGAAGCCATCGGCCAGCTTGAAACTGCCGAGCTTCTGCATACCGTCGGGCGTGGTGCCCATGTTCTGTCCGATGAACCAGCCGTCGCGGGTCTGGCCGAACGCGGCGGCCACTTTCACGACTTCGAAATCATAGGAACCGCCGACGATGTATTCCTGGATTCGGGCGGACGACTTGCCGCTGGCGCGATCGTTGGAAGGATTGAAGCGGTCGTACGCGGCGGCCAGGTTCAGCGGGCCGTTGGCGTACTGCACGCCCGCGGTCAGCACGCGGTTGTTGTTGCCGCTTTCGAAACCGGTCTGCTCTTCATCGTCGATCGAATCGTCGGCGCTGAACGAGTAGCCGACGCCGACCTTGAAGCCGCCCAGGCTGGGAGTCTGGTACAGGACCATGTTGTCCAGGCGCATCGTGTTGGCGCTGCCGAACGTGGTACCCATGTTGGCGGTGTTATAGCTGATCGAGAACGGGTCGATCGAACCGAAGTACTTGGAAGCCAGGTTCGTCTGGCGGCCGAATTCCAGCCGGCCCCAGGAATCGCTGTCCAGGCCGACGGTGGCCTGGCGACCCCACAACCGGCCGTTCTGCAGCGAACTTCCGTTCATGGGACCGAAGCCGCCTTCCAGCGTGAAGACGGCGCGCAGGCCGTCGCCCAGGTCTTCGGTGCCGCGCAAGCCGAAACGCGAGCCGCTGCTCACGCCCTGCACGCCGCCGAAACGGCTTTGCGAGTTGCCGTCGAACTTCACCTTCTCATAGCCGACACCGGCGTCGATCAAGCCGTACAGCGTCACGGAGTCGGCAGCCTGCGCGGCACCGGCAAAGCCGGCCAGCAGCGCGGCGGCCAATAGCGTCTTCTTCATGTAAGTCCCCAAAATGGCGAGATGAAAGGCAAACCGCAAACCCGCCACGCAAACGGCCGGGATCTGCGTGCCGCAGCAAACAAGCAAGCGGCGCATGCACTGGAGATAGTGTCCAGCCTGGGGCAATTCGAAGTAACCCGGATTTCGAAGAACTACTTTCCATGGTTGGGATAATGATCCGCCCCTGGCGGCGCCACCACGTTGCGAACCTGCGCTAACGCATTGATATCAAATGTGAATTATTGCTCGCAATACGGCCGGCACTCGCGCGGGCAATCTCCGTCCGGCCAGGGAACCAACAAGAGTTGTTGTGGAGAGCGCCTAATTTCTGATGCGTAAACGCGACACTCGCCGCGAAGAGAAGAAATCCTTCAGCGCCGCGCCCTTTAGGCTTGCCGGGCAGGGCCCAAGACGAAAAAACCCCTCGGCGTCACGAGGGGTTTCTCTGACCATCCGGGCGGAACGGCTTACCGGCCTTGGGGCGGGTAGTCGAGTTCGCCGAAGGAGTAATCGCCGCGCGCCTTGGCCTCGGCCAGTTCCTGGCGGACTTGTTCGCGGCTCTTGCCGGCCGATTGCGATACGGCGGCCTTGGGCGGGTAATCCAGTTCGGCCGACGTCACCTGGCCGGCCGCCTTGGCGGCTTGCAGTTCCTGCTGGACCTGCCCGCGGGACAGGCTGGTCTGCTGGGCCGCGGCGGGCGGATAGTCCAGTTCGCCGAACGAGACCTGGCCGGCGGCGCGGGCGGCCTGCAATTCCTGCTGGACTTGTTCACGCGTCTTGCCATCGGCGTGGGCGGCGGACATACCTGCCAGCGTGGCGGTAACCATAAGTGCGGTAGCTAGGGCTTTCATTGAGAGGACTCCATCCTAAACCTTGCACAGCGTCTTCTGCCAGGCTGACAGGTGCGATGTGACAATTTGATTGCTGGGCTGAAGTATCTGGCGATTGCTGCCTAGTAAAAACCCTTATTTTGGTGAACATATTTGCACAGGCGGGACAATTTCAGGTCGTATCCCCTGAAATTTGCGCAATTCCTGCACAGTTCCCTATGAAGCCCTTCTGCCGCAAGCCTTGCCGGCGTTCAGCCTGACGCAAGCTACGTAACGGAACATGCTGTCGCCATACGCTGAGCGTGTTTGTTGGGTGTGGGGAAATAGACATTTCTGCTGGCGGGACAATAATTCCATTTATCATATGAATCTGCCAGCAATGGAATTTTGAATCACGAGGGCCCCATGGACATTCTGCTTAACGACATCGCGCTATTCGTCGAAGTCGCCAAGCGCAAGAACTTCAGCCACGCCGCCGAAGCCTTGAATATTCCGACGTCCACGCTCTCGCGCCGCGTCAGCGAACTGGAACGCAGCATCGGCATGCGCCTGCTCAACCGCAGCACGCGCAAGATAGACCTGACCGAGGCGGGCGCCATCTATTTCGAGCGCTGCCGGCACATCGTGGAAGAAGCGCGCGTCGCCCACGACCAATTGCTGGATATGGCGGTGCAGCCCAAGGGGCGCCTGCGCATTTCCCTGCCGACCAGCCTGGCGCAGTTGTTCCTGCCCGCCGTCATCCGCGAGTTCCGCGAGCAGCATCCCGATATCGAATGCGATTTCGACCTCAGCATGCGGCCGATCGATCCCATCAGCAATCCGTTCGACCTCGTCCTGCGGTTCGGGCAGCAGCCGGACTCCAGCCTGATTTCGCGCAAGATCGTGCTGATGGCCCACCAGTTGTACGCTTCGCCCGATTACCTGGCCCGCCACGGCGAGCCCAGGATGCCGGCGGATCTCAGCCACCACGAATGCCTGCGCCCCACGATGCGCGAGGAATCGTCCTTCTGGATGCTGCATTCGGGCGACAAGGTGGAACGCGTGCAGGTGTCGGGACGCCTGTCGGCCAACAATGTGGGCATGCTCGGCCGGCTGGCCAGCCAGGGCCTGGGCATCACGCCGCTGCTGGTGTTCGACGCCATGGAGCGGGCGATCAAGCAATCGGGACTGGTGCGCGTGCTGCCCGAATGGAGCCTGACGCCGCTGCCGCTATTTGCGCTGCTGCCCTCGCGCATGCTGCCCGCCAAGACCAAGGCCTTCCTGGACTTCATCCAGCCCAGGTTGTCGGACGCGTAATCCCTTCGAGGCTACGGCGTGTCGGCGCTGTACTGACAGACGGTGAAGAGCGGCGTGCCGGTGGCGGCCACCTTGGCCGAGCCGCCCAGGTCGGGCAGGTCGATGATGGCGGCGGCCTCGACCACGTTGGCGCCCAGGCGCTGCAACAGATTGATGGCGGCGAGCATGGTGCCGCCCGTGGCGATCAGGTCATCCACCAGCAGGACGCGCTGCCCGGTGCGCACGGCATCCGTGTGCATCTCGACCGACGCATTGCCATATTCGAGCGAGTATTCCTCGGCCACGGTGCGAAACGGCAGCTTGCCCTTCTTGCGCACGGGCACGAAGCCCAGGTTCAGCTCGTAGGCCAGCACGCTGCCGACGATGAAGCCGCGCGCGTCCACCCCGGCGACGAGGTCCAGGCGCTGGCGCATGTAGCGGTAGACGAAGAGATCGATAAGCACCCGGAACGCACGGGGATCCTGCAGCACCGGCGTGATGTCGCGGAAAACGACACCGGGTTGGGGCCAGTCTGGAACGCTGCGGATGGTGCGCCGGATGTACTCGGCGTAGTCGGTCTGCATGGAAGACGGCCCTGAAGAATTGAAGCAAGGCGAACTATAACCTCGCAACCGCGCTTAAGCCAGGATTGCCGCCCCGCATGACAATTCATGAAGCCGGCCGGCCCGCAGTTCGCAGCAGCGGTCCACGGCGCCGGGCGGCAGCGCCGCGTGGGTGGCGAGCACCACGGTGCGTCCGCGCACCGCCTCCCGCAGGTCCAGGAAGAACGCGGTCTCGGCGGCGGCGTCCAGGCCCGCGGTCGGCTCGTCCAGCACGATCACCGCGGCCGGCGACAACAGCGCCCGCGCCAGGCACAGGCGGCGCGCCTGCCCCGCCGACAACCGGGATCCGGTTTCGCCCGCCCAGGTGTCCAGGCCCTCGGGCAGGCCGCGCACGAAGTCGCCCAGCCTTGCCGCATCCAGCGCGCGCCACAACGCGGCGTCGTCCGCCTCCGGATCGCCGATGAGCAGGTTGGTGCGCAACGTTCCCAGGAAAACGGGGGCCTCCTGCGACAGCAGCGCGATGCGCCGGTGCCAATCGGCCTGCGCGCAGTCGCGCGCGTCGAGGCCGCCAAAGCGCACCTGCCCCGCCTGCGGATCCTCCAGGCGCAACAGCAGATGCAGCAAGGTCGACTTGCCGGCGCCGCTGGCGCCCGCGATGGCCACGCTTTCGCCGGGGGCCACGCGCAGGCTGACGTCCACCAGCACCGGCGGGCCCTCGTCCCGCGACGCCGCTGGATAGGAAAAGCGCACGCGGTCCAGTTCCAGCGCGCCGCTGGCGGGCAGGGTCCGCGGCGCGTCCGGGTCGCGCATGTCGGGCTCGCACTGCGTCACCTCCCGGATGCGCGCGGCCGCCGACATCGCGGACCCCATGCGCGAGGCGCCCCGCATGATCGGGCCCGCCACCTCGAAAATGCCGATGACCGCCAGCAGCAGCCCCGCGAGCGCCGGCCCGCCGATCCGTCCCGACTCGAGCGTGTCCAGGCCGAACCACAGCAAGGCCAGCACCGCCGCGCCGGCCGCGGCCTGCAGGAAGAACTGCCCCCGGGCCGCCACCCGCGCCTGGCTGCGGCGCGCCAAGGCGCTGGCCTCGCACAGGCGTTCGAAGTGCTCGGCCGTCTGGGCCTGCGCGTGCAGCGCCACCATGTCCGCGTGGCCGTCCACGGCGTCCAGCGTCGCGGCGCGCAGTCCCGCCGCGCTTTCCTGGGCGGCCGCGCCCGGCCGGCGCGCGGCGCGCACCAGCCACAACGGCACCAGCACGCAGGCCGTCAGCAGCGCCAGCGCGAATGCCAGCGCGGCGGCGGGCATCCAGTGCCCCAGCACCGCCGTCAGGACGGCCCCCGCCAGAATCGCCGTCGCCAGCGGCGCCAGCACGAACAGGAAAACGGTATCCAGCGCGTCCACGTCGCCGGTCATGCGCGCGACCAGGTCGCCGTCGCGAAAGCGCGCCAATTGCCGCGGCGTCAGCCGGACCAGCGCCGCGAACACCGCCGCGCGCAGGTCCGCCAGCAGGCGCAGCGTGGCGGCGTGCCCGACGACCCGGTCGGCGTAGCGCGACACGATGCGCAGGAACGACAGCCCGCGCACCAGCGCCGAGGGCGCGAACAGGTTGAACGCGCCGCCCGCGCCCGCCAGCGCCGCGCCGGTCAGGAACCAGCCCGACACGCCCAGCAGGCCCACGCCCGCCGCCACCGTGGCCAGCGCACAGAACAATGCGAGCAATAGCCCGCTTTTGCGGCGCGCATACAGCGGCAGGAGCAACAACAGGTTTTTCATGCGTCTTCCACTTTTCCGCCGGCCACGCGCAAGGTCCGGCCCAGCCGGCCGGCCACGGCGGGCGCGTGCGTCGCCAGCAGCAGGGTCCGGCCCGCGGCGAATGCCAGGATCTCGTCCAGCACGCGCGCCTGCGTCGCCTCGTCCAGGTGCGCCGTGGGTTCGTCCAGCAGGATCAGCCCCGGATCGCGCAGGAACAGGCGCGCCAGCGCGACACGCTGCGCCTGCCCGCCGGACAGGCCATGCCCGCGGCCGCCCAGCGGCGTGTCCAGCCCCTGCGGCAAGGCCGCCGAAAATTCGAGCACACAGGCGCGCCTCGCGGCCTCGTGCACGTCGGCGTCGGAGGCACTAGGACGCCCCAGCCGGATGTTGTCGGCGATGGAACCCGCCAGCAATTGCGGCTTCTGTCCGATCAGCGCCACGCGGTCCCGCAGCGCCGGCTCGCTCCATTGGGCCAGGGGCAGGCCGTCGATGCGGATGTCTCCCTGGCACGGCCGCAGGCGCGCGATGGCTTCGACCAGGGTGGACTTCCCGATGCCGCTCGCGCCCATCAGCGCCGCGTGTTCGCCCGGCGCCAGCGCCAGCGCGGCGCCCGACAGCACTGCCTGGGCGCGGCCGGGGGCAAGCATGGTCAGCCCCTCGACGGCGACGGCCGCGCCGCGGCCGCGGCCCCCGGCGGCCGGACAGGCGGCGCCTTCGGCATCGCCGCGGGCGTCACCTTCTTGCGGCAGGCCGTCGAACAACGCGGCGATCTGCGAGACCGCCGCGAGGGCGGCCGCGCGGTCGTGATAGTGCGCCGCGAACTGCCTGAGCGGCGCATAGACTTCCGGCGCCATCAACAGACAGAACAGCCCCGCCTGCAAGGTCAGCGGCGTCCAGCGCAGGTCGAGGAATCCCAGGTAGGTCAGGCCGATGTAGACGGCCACGCCCGCCACGCCCAGCGCGGCGAAGAACTCCAGCACGGCCGACGACAGGAAGGCGATGCGCAGCACCGACATCGTGCGTTGCCGCAGGGCGTCGCTGGCCGCCACGACGGACGCCGCCTCCGCCTCGGCCCGGCCGTGGAGCTTCAGGGTGGACAACCCGCGCAGGCGGTCGGCGAAGAACCCCGACAGGCGGGCGAAGGCGCGCAGGTGGCGGCGGCTGGCGCCCTGGGCGCCCCACCCCACCAGCGCCATGAACAGCGGAATCAGCGGCGCGGTGATCAGCAGGACCAGCCCGGCGATCACGTCCACCGGGAACAGCAGCACGGAAAACGCCACGGGCAGCAAGGCCGCCGCGGCCATGGCGGGCAGGTACTTGGCGAAGAAGCCGTCCAGCGCCTCGACCTGGTCCACCACCGCGCTGGCCAGTTCGCCGGCGGCGCGGCTGCGGCTCCAGTGCGGCCCCTTCAGGACCAGGCGCCGGAAGAGCGACTGGCGCACGTGGCGCTTGATGCGTTCGGCAGCGTCGGCGCCGGCGCGTTCGCCCGCCCACGTAATGCAGGCGCGCAGCAGCATGAGCCCGGCGATGCCCAGGATGCCGCCGGCCAGTTCGTGCCGGGGCACCTGCCTGGCGATGGCGGCGTCCAGCACGCTGGCCAGCAGCCAGGCCTGCACGACCAGCAGGACGCCGCCAAGCAGGGGCGCGGCGCCCGCCAGGACCAGCGGCAGCCTTGCCGCCCCGGCAAGCGCCATCAACCACCGCGACTGCTCGCGCGGCGGTTTGCCCAGCGCTGCCGAAGGATCGTGCTCGAGGGTGCTAGCCGGTAGTCCGGAGCCGCCCCTCACTCGTCGTTGCGGCTGGCGCGCGGGTCATGCGTATGCCCTTCGCGCAGCTCGAACCACATTGCGTTGAGGATGGCGAACGCACACGCCAGGCCCAGGCCGAGTATCCACGAGAAATACCACATGGTGGAGGCTCCTTGTCAGTATGAGTTGGGCGTGCCGCCCACCGATTCTTCGGTGACCTTGCCGCGCATCACGCGGTACACCCAGGCGGTGTAGACGGTCACGATGGGCAGGAAGATGGCGACCGCGATCACCATGATCCAAAGCGTCAGGTGGCTGGACGAGCCGTCCCAGATGGTCAGGCCGGCCTGCGGCTTCGACGACGAGGGCATGACGAACGGGAACAGCGAGAAGCCCACCGTCAGGATCACGCCGGCGATCGACACCGAGGACGCCAGGAAGGCCAGCACGTTGGCGCGCGCGGTCAAGAGCAGCGCCACCAGCACGGCCCCGGCCACGCCCAGCGCGGGCGCGATCCACATCAGCGGCCACTTCGCGTAGTTGGCCATCCATGCGCCGTCCCGCACCGCCACCGTCTTCAACATCGGGTCGGACGGACCGGCCATGTCCACCGCGCTGGTGATGACATGGCCGCCGACGCCGCCGGCCACCCAGAAGCCGCCCGCGACGAACAGCGCCGCGGTCAGCAAGGCGCACAGCCGGCCCCAGTTGCGGGCGCGCGAAGACACCGGGTCCTCGGTGCGCCAGGCCAGCAGCACCGCGCCGTGCATGGCCAGCATCACCACGCTCAGCACGCCGGCCAGCAGCGCGAACGGCATGAACAACTGGAAGAAATGTCCTTCGTAGACGGGGCGCAGCGTCACCGGATCGAAGGTGAAGGGAACGCCCAGGATGATGTTGCCCATGGCCACGCCGAACACCAGCGAGGCCACCACGCCCGAGAAGCACAGCACGCCGTCCCAGCTATTGCGCCACCGCGTGCCTTCCATCTTGCTGCGGTATTTGAAGCCCACGGGCCGCAGGATCAGCGCGATCAGGACCAGCATCATCGCCAGGTAGAACCCGGAGAACGACGCGGCGTACAGCAGCGGCCACGCGGCGAAGATGGCGCCGCCCGCCGTGATGAGCCAGACCTGGTTGCCTTCCCAGACCGGCCCCACCACGTTGATCACCACCCGGCGCTCCACGTCGGTCTTGGCGACCACCGGCAGCAGCGCCGCCACGCCCAGGTCGAAGCCGTCCATGACGGCGAAGCCGATGAGCAGCGCGCCCAGCAGCACCCACCACACTACGCGCAGCGTGCCGTAGTCGAAAGGAATGAGAGTTTCCATCGCTGTCTCCCCCTCAGGCGCGCACGGCGGCGCGCACAGGATCGGCGGCGCTGGAGGGCGCCGGCCCATCGGATTTCGGCCCCGCCTTGACGGCGTGCAGCATGACCTTCACGCCGATGATCAGCAGCGCCGTGTACAGCACCAGGAAGATCGCCAAGCTGATGGCCAGGTCGACGATGGTCAGGCCCGAGGCCGCGTAGTAGGTCGGCAGCACGCCTTCGATCACCCAGGGCTGGCGGCCGTACTCGGCCACGAACCAGCCGCTTTCGATGGCCACCCACGGCAGGGGCAGGCTCCACAGCGCCACCTTGAGCAGGCCGCGCCGGCTGTCCAGCCGCCCGCGCGAGGCCAGCCAGAAGGCCACGCCGAAGAACAGGATCAGGTACATGCCCACCGCCACCATGATGCGGAACGCCCAGAACAGCGGCGCCACGTTGGGCACGGTGTCCACCGCCGCCTTCTTGATGTCGGCCTCGGTGACCTGGCTCATGTCGGGCTGGTAGCGCTTGACCAGCAGCGCGTAGCCCAGGTCGGGCCAGGTCTTGTCGAAGACCATGCGCGCGTCGGTGTCCTTGGGATTGGCCCGGATCTTCTGCAAGGCGTCGTAGGCCACCATGCCGTCGCGGATGCGGTTCTCGGCGCGCAGGATGAGATCGTCGATGCCCAGCAGCGGCGTGGTCAGCGAACGCGTGCCGATGATGCCCATCACGTAGGGGATCTCGATCGCGAAATCGTTCTTGCGCTCTGCCTGGTTGGGAATGGCGATCAGGTTGAAGGACGCGGGCGCGGGCTCGGTGTGCCACATGGACTCCATGGCCGCGATCTTCATCTTCTGGTGTTCGGTGGTGAGATAGCCGCTCTCGTCGCCCAGCACCACGACGGACAGCGCCGAGGCCAGGCCGAAGCTGGCGGCGACCGCCATCGAACGCTTGGCCAGGTCGACGTGGCGGCCCTTCAGCAGGTACCACGCGCTGATCGACATGACGAACATGGCGCCGGCGACGTACCCCGCGCTGACCGTGTGCACGAACTTGGCCTGCGCCACCGGGTTGAAGATCACCGCGGCGAAGTCGGTCATCTCCATGCGCATGGTGTCGGGGTTGAAGATCGAGCCCACCGGATTCTGCATCCAGCCGTTGGCGATCAGGATCCACAGCGCCGAGAAGTTGGTGCCGAACGCCACCAGCCAGGTCACCACCAGGTGGCTGACCTTGGACATGCGGTTCCAGCCGAAGAAGAACAGGCCGACGAAGGTGGCTTCCAGGAAGAAGGCCATCAGCCCTTCGAGCGCCAGCGGCGCGCCGAAGATATCGCCCACGTAATGGCTGTAATAGGACCAGTTCATGCCGAACTGGAACTCCATCACGACGCCGGTGGCCACCCCCAGCGCGAAGTTGATGCCGAAGAGCGTGCCCCAGAACATGGTCATCCGCTTCCAGATGGGGCGGCCGGTCATGACGTACACGCTTTCCATGATGGCCAGGATGAACGAGAGGCCGAGCGTGAGGGGAACGAACAGGAAGTGATAAAGCGCGGTCGCGGCAAACTGAAATCGCGACAGGTTAACGACGTCGATATCAATCATTGGGGCGCTCCCAAGCAGTCGAGATGCCACAGCAACCGGCATGGTTCCCAGGCCGTCTCTCGCGCCATGTTACGGGCGTTGGATACAACTTCATAGAGGTTTCCTGAAAAATCGAGGCGGATCAAAGTCAGGCCTTGCCCCGCAATTTGCCGGCGAAACCCAGCACCTTCTGCACTTTCGAACCGAGTTTCATCAGGTTCTGCAGGGTCTCGGGCGGCAGCCGTTGAACCTCATCGAACCATCCGGTGGACAGTTCGATGAGCTCCAGCATTTCGTTCATGCGCTGTTGCGCGTAGGCCTCATCGGGCCCCGACGGGGGCTCCAGCAGGGTGTCGCGCAACAGGGAGAGTGTGGGATCGATTTCGCGCTTGCGCTTTTCTTCCATCAGGATCCGGAAGATCTCCCAGACGTCCTTGGGCGTCTCGAAGTAGTCGCGGCGGTCGCCCACCTGGTGGATGAGCTTGACCAGGCGCCAGGACTGCAACTCTTTCAGCCCCAGGCTGACGTTGGAGCGCGAGAAGCCCAGCGTTTCGGCGATGTCGTCGGCGTTCAGGGGCCTGGCAGACAGGAACAGCAGGGCGTAGATCTGGCCGACCGTGCGGTTCACGCCCCAACGGCTGCCCATCTCGCCGAAATGCAGGATGAAGCGTTCGTTTTGAGGAGTGAGAGCCATGATCGATCAGCGCCGGCAGGATACGGACAGCGGCGCGACTGGATAAACCTGGTTACACCGCTTTCAGAAATTCCTGAAATTATCGAACAAACCATGAGAAAGCGCAAACCACACTGGAGGCAGGGGCAAGGCGGCAAGCGAAAGCCAAATAAGACCCGCCGCCTGCCCTGAAACGGCGGCGGACGAACGCCAGCGGCCACCTGCCGGGTGGCGGGTGGCCGCTGTGGGATACCTGGATGGAAGAGGAAAAGCGGGGGTCAGCCGGCCTTGACGGACACGGCGGCGGACACCCGCTTGGCCTTGGCACGGGCGGCGGCGACGTCGTCGGCCACGGCCAGGCCCACGCCCATGCGGCGCTTGACGAAGGATTCGGGCTTGCCGAACAGGCGGATGTCGGTGCCGGGCTCGGCCAGCGCCTCGGCCACGTTGTGGAACGAGACCGCGGCGGCCTCGACGCCGCCGTAGATGACGCTGCTGGCGCCGGGCTGGCGCAGGCCGGTGTCCACCG
This sequence comes from Achromobacter veterisilvae, assembly GCF_037619525.1. Taxonomy (NCBI): domain Bacteria; kingdom Pseudomonadati; phylum Pseudomonadota; class Betaproteobacteria; order Burkholderiales; family Alcaligenaceae; genus Achromobacter; species Achromobacter veterisilvae. The sequence continues at coordinate 643,405 of NZ_CP148753.1, forward strand.
GCAGGCCCAGCAGCGCCCGGGCGTGCAGTTCGAATTCGTTCTGGACCTGGGTGATCATGGTGACCATGCCGGTGTCGTGCGGGCGCGGGCTGACTTCCGAGAACCAGACCTGGTCGCCGGCCACGAAGAGTTCCACGCCGAAGACGCCCTGCCCGCCCAGGTTGGACGTGACGGCCAGCGCGATCTCCCGCGACCGCTCCAGCGCGGCGGGCGACATGGGGTGCGGCTGCCAGCTTTCCACGTAGTCGCCGTCGACCTGCTTGTGCCCGATGGGCTCGCAGTAGCGGGTCTGGATCTGGCCGTCGGCGCCGCGCGCGCGCACTGTGAGCAGGGTAATTTCGTAGTCGAAGCGGATGAATCCCTCGACGATGGCGCGCCCGCCGCCCACCCGCCCGCCTTCCTGGGCGTAGCGCCAGGCGGCGGCGACGTCGTCCGCGGTCCTGATCAGGGCTTGCCCCTTGCCCGAGGAGGACATGACCGGCTTGATGACGCAGGGGTAGCCGATGCCGCCGTCGATGGCCTGCAGCAATTCGTCTTCCGTGTCGACGAAACAGTAGGGCGAGGTGGGCAGCCCCAGGGTTTCCGCCGCCAGCCGGCGGATGCCCTCGCGGTTCATGGTCAACTGGGCGGCACGGGCCGTCGGGGTCACCCGGGCCACCCCGGCCGCTTCCAGTTCTACCAGTAAATTGGTGGCAATAGCCTCGATTTCGGGGACAATAACGTGCGGTCGCTCCTGTTCGATGATCTTGCGCAAGGCCTCCGGGTCCGTCATCGAGACCACATGCGCCCGGTGCGCCACCTGGTGGCCCGGGGCGTCGGCGTACCGATCCACCGCGATGACTTCCACGCCCAGCCGCTGCAGGGCGATGATGACCTCTTTGCCCAGTTCGCCCGAACCAAGCAGCATGACGCGGGTGGCCAGGGGGGACAAGGGCGTGCCAAGGACGGGGCTGGGAATGCTGGACATGGGACGAACCTGGAAAGGGAGTTTGAAATCCGTTGAAAAGAGCCGCCAGGATGCCATACCCCCCTGCCCGGGGCAAACCCGCCCACTGATATTAAAATCCGTCCATGACTGACCATCCCACAACATCGTCCGAGACCGCTCTGGCATCTGCGCGCAGGACGCTGCAAATCGAAAGCCAGGGGCTGCTGGACCTGTCGGCAAGGCTGGACGACAGCTTTACGCATGCCGTGGCCATGCTGCTGGCCTGCCGCGGCCGCGTGGTCGTCAGCGGAATCGGCAAGACCGGCCACATCGCCCGCAAGATCGCGGCGACGCTGGCCTCGACCGGCACGCCCGCCTTCTTCCTGCACGCGGCCGAGGCCGTCCATGGCGACCTCGGCATGATCACCCGCGACGACGTGATCATCGCCATCTCCTATTCGGGCTCCGGCCAGGAACTGCTGACCATCCTGCCGGTCGCCCGCCGGATGGGCGCGCGCCTGATCGCCATCACGGGCAATCCGCAGTCCGACCTGGCCGTGCTGGCCGACGTCCACCTGGACGCCAGCGTGGCCCAGGAGGCCTGCCCGCTGAACCTGGCGCCCACGGCCAGCACCACCGCGGCGCTGGCCCTGGGCGACGCGCTGGCCGTCGCCTGCCTGGAAGCCCGGGGATTCGGGCCGCAGGATTTCGCGCGCTCGCATCCGGGCGGCGCGCTGGGCCGCCGCCTGCTGACCCACGTGCGCGACGTAATGCGCCAGGGCAGCGCCCTGCCCATCGTGACGGCCGGCACGCCGGTGTCGCAGGCGCTCGAAGTCATGTCCGCCAAGGGCATGGGCATGACGGTCGTGACCGACGCGCAGCACCGCCCCCTGGGCATCTTCACCGACGGCGACCTGCGCCGCCTGATCGCCCGGCACGGCGACATCCGCAGCCTGACCGTGGAAGCGGGCATGACGCGCTCGCCGCGCAGCATCAACCCCGAGGCGCTGGCGGTCGAGGCCGCCCAGCAAATGGACGAGCAACGGCTCAACCACATGCTGGTGCTCGACAACGACGGCGCCCTGCTCGGCGCCCTGCACATGCATGATTTGATGGCCGCTAAAGTGGTATGACTATGACTCTTCCTGCTTCCGTGACTCACCCGGCCGAAGCGCTGGTCCTCGCCCGCATCCCCCCCACCGTGCGCGAACGCGCCGCCACCGTGCGCCTGATGGTGTTCGACGTGGACGGCGTGCTGACCGACGGCAGCCTCTACTACGGCGAAGGCGGCGAACTCCAGAAGCGCTTCAACGCGCTGGACGGCCACGGGCTGCGCCTGCTGATGGAAGGCGGCTTGACGGTCGCGCTGATGACCGGCCGTTCGGGCCCCATCGTGGCGCGCCGCGCCGCCGAACTGGGCATCGCCGAGGTCATCCAGGGCGTGCGCGACAAGGGCGGCGCCCTGGCCGAACTTGCGCAGCGTTCCGGTGTCCAACTGAACCAGACCGGCTACATGGGCGATGACATCATCGACCTGCCGGCCATGCAGCGCGCGGGCTTCGCCGCCAGCGTGCCGAACGCGCCGGGCTACGTCAGCCAGGCCGCCCACTGGGTGGCCTCGCAACCGGGCGGCGGCGGCGCGGTGCGCGAATGCTGCGACCTGCTGCTGGCGGCCCAGGGGCGCCTCGGCGCCTTCCTGGCGGCCCCGGGCCTGCTGGGCCCGGGCGCGATCCAATGACGGCCGCGACAACCAACGCGCCCTTGCGGCGAACCCAATGAAAGAACGCTTTCCCTCCCTGATCGCGCTGTTCCTGCTGCTGGTGCTGGTCACCAGTTCGTGGTGGGCGGCCGATTACGCGCAGCGGGCCATCCAGGTGGACCCGCCGCGCCGCATCACCCACGAGATGGACGCGTGGTCCCGCGACTTCGTCATGCTGCGTACCGACCCCAACGGCCGGCCCATCAACCGGCTGGAAGGCGAGTACGCGGAGCACTTCCCCGACGACGACTCGTATCACATCACCGAACCGCGCGCGGTGGGCCAGCGCGAGACCAATCCCATCACCGTGGCCGTCTCGAAGACGGCCGTGATGGAGCAAGGCGGCAAGCGCATCGTCATGAACGGCGACGCGCACGTGCACCGCCAGCCGGACGCCAACAACGACATGCTGGACGTGCGCAGCCAGCAACTGATCATCCTGCCCGACGACGACGTGGTCTACACCGACCTGCCCGCGGAGGTGCTCAAGGGCCGCTCGCGCATGAACGGCAAGGGCATGCATTACAACAACAAGACCCGCCAACTGCAGGTTTCGGCATCGACCGATGTGGAAATCGCCGGTTCCGAAGGCAAGCAGCAACGTCGGACCGAGATTCCCGCCAACAACACTGACCAGAAGAAACCATGACCGACCTCCGGATTCTCCTTGCCCCGACGACCCGCCTGATCGGCGCCGTCCTGCTGGCGGCTTCGGCGCTTGCGCCGGCCCACGCCGCGGATCCGGCGCCCAAGCCCGCCGCGCCGGCCGAAGAGCCCAGCACGCTGATCCTGTCGGATACGCTGCACTACGACGACGTGAAGAAGCAAAGCGTCTTCACGGGCAACGTCAACCTGACGCGCGGCCTCATGACCCTGACGTCGGACACCCTGCAGATGAACGAGGACGCGCAAGGCAACCAATACGGCACCGCGACGGCCAACAAGGGCAAGGTCGTGACCATCCGCCAGGAACGCCCCGAAAACTTCGAACTCATCGAAGGCAAGGGCCTGCGCGCCGAATACGACGGCGCGAAGAGCACCTTCGACCTCATCGGCCAGGCCGTCGTGGTCCGCTACGTCTGTGGGAAGCCGTTCGACACCATTCGCGGCGAACGGGTACGCTACAACGAAAAGACCGGCACGTACGAAGCCCAGGGCGGGCCCAATTCCTCCGCGGCGGGCGGCCGGGTCCGCTCCGTGGCCGAGCCGCGCGCCAAGTCGGACGCCGCCATCGCGGAATGCCGCAAGCAGCAAGCCGCCAAGAAAGGGCGTTGAAGCGCCTCCCCCGCAACACCACTCGCAGCCACGATGAACCAACCCTCAGTGCAGACTCCCGTGACCTCCGCCCCTTCGGGCGTCAAGCAGGGCAGCCTGCGCGCAACCGGCTTGCGCAAGACCTACAACGGCCGGACCGTGGTGCAGGACGTATCCCTGTCCGTGGTCAGCGGCGAAGTCGTCGGCCTGCTCGGCCCCAACGGCGCCGGCAAGACCACCAGTTTCTACATGATCGTCGGCCTGGTGCCCGCGGACGCCGGACGCATCGAGATCGACGGCGACGTCATCACCGCGATGCCCATCCACAAGCGCGCGCGCATGGGCCTTTCGTACCTGCCGCAGGACGCGTCCGTGTTCCGCCGCCTGACGGTGGAACAGAACATCCGCGCGGTGCTGGAACTGCAAACAGGGCCGGATGGACGGCCGCTGTCCACGCCCAGGATCAACGAACAGATGGAGTCCTTGCTGGAGGAACTCCAGATCGGCCACATCCGCAGCAACGCGGCCATTTCGCTGTCGGGCGGCGAACGCCGCCGCGTCGAAATCGCGCGCGCGCTGGCCACCAGCCCGCGCTTCATCCTCCTGGACGAGCCCTTCGCCGGCGTGGATCCCATCGCCGTCATCGAAATCCAGCGCATCGTGCGTTTCCTGAAGGGCCGCGGCATCGGCGTGCTGATCACCGACCACAACGTCCGCGAAACGCTGGGCATCTGCGACCGCGCCTACATCATCAGCGAGGGCAAGGTGCTGACCGACGGCCATCCCGATGAAATCGTGGGCGATCCCGCCGTGCGCCGCGTCTACCTGGGCGAGCACTTCCGCATGTAACGGGCGGCTCCGGGAAGACCCCTAGGGCGCCTGCGCGCACCGCCAGCGCGCCCCGGGGGCTCAGCCATAAAATTGCCACGATCTTGCGCTAGGTCAGCTTGTTTTATCGGCCCGAGTCTATACACTAGTACTAAACGAACCCTCTCAATCAAGGAGAACGCCTAACGAATCAACCGCGCTCTTTTGCGCACCTTTTTTCCTCTTTTAGAAGGAGAGCACACTATGAACCTGAGCATCTGCGGTCGTCACCTCGACGTCACCCCGGCCATCCGGGAATATGTCATGAACAAACTGGCGCGAGTGCTGCGGCATTTCGATCACGTCATCGATACCCAGGTCATGCTCTCGGTAGAGCCCCTGCGGCATAGAGCCGAAATCACCATGCGTCTGAGCGGTAAGGACATTCATTGTGAAGCAACCGATGAAAATCTCTATGCAGCCATAGATCTTCTTGCTGACAAAGTCGACCGTCAGGTCATCAAGCACAAGGACAAGGTACGAAGTCACACAGCGGAGTCCGTGAAGCGGCAAGCGGCGAATCTTTCGTCACCCCAGCAGTAACGCGCCTCACGATAGCTCGCCCTGCGAGACTAACGAAACAGCGATTCTCGAATCCTGACTGAGTCCCGGTGTCCCGCTAGACCACGAGTCCAGCCGGGGCATCGGCAAACTTCCCCCTCTTTGCCCCCCTCTGCGTCCCCCATTCCCGGCCCAGCCGGCGATCCCAGATTCCCCCCAGATTCCGACGTTTCCCGAGCCGCGGGGCTGCGCCTGGCGCAAGAATGCCCACAATCCGTCGCTATCGGTCTATGCTGTCGCTCTTGCCGCCCCACGGAGCGCCCACGCAGAGGACGCGCCGCAGAGGCCGATTATTGCACTGCATCATATAACCATATAATGACCCGATGAATCATTTGTCGCGCATCCTACCCGCCGGCAACGTCGTGCTCGATATGCTCGCAACGAGCAAGAAACGTGCGTTCGAACAGGCTGGCCTTCTCTTTGAAAACAACCACGGTTTGGCGCGGGCGCTCGTGTTCGACAGCCTGTTCGCCCGGGAACGCCTGGGCTCCACGGCCCTGGGGCAGGGAGTGGCCGTTCCGCATGGCCGCGTGAAAGGCCTGGAACAGGCCCTGGCGGCCTTCATCCGCCTGGCGCAGCCCATCTCCTTCGATGCGCCCGACGGCCAGCCGGTTTCGATGCTGCTGTGCCTGCTGGTGCCGGAAGCGGCCACGCAACAGCACCTGGACATCCTGGCCGAACTGGCCCAGCTCATGTCCAACAAGGCATTGCGCGAGGCCCTGGCCACGGAAACCGATCCGGCCATCGTCCACAAGATGCTCACGACCGGCCAACTCTGATCTCCTCGCGGAACGCTGCCATGCTCACGGTGCAGGAACTCGTCGACGACAACGCCGATAAAATCCCCTTTAACTGGATTTCGGGCCAGGGCGCCGCGGACCGCGCGATTCCCGACGACGGCATGTCGGCCGCGGACCTCGTCGGCCACTTGAACCTGATCCACCCGTCCCGCATCCAGGTGTTCGGGCAGGAAGAGCTGGCGTACTACACCCGCTTCGACCTGCGCCGCCGCATGCACCACATGGACGAGCTGCTGATCGGCGGCGTCCCCGCCATCCTGCTGGCCGACGGCCTGACGCCGCCCCAGGACCTGATCGACCAGTGCGACCAGCACCAGGTGCCGCTCCTGTCCACGCCCGTGGCGGCCGCGCAACTGATCGACCTGCTGCGCATCTACCTGGGCAAGAAGCTGGCGCCCACGACCACGGTGCACGGCGTGTTCCTGGACGTGCTGGGCCTGGGCGTGCTGATCACCGGCGAATCCGGCCTGGGCAAGAGCGAACTGGCGCTGGAACTGATCTCGCGCGGGCATGGCCTGGTGGCCGACGACGCCGTGGAGTTCTCGCGCACCGCGCCCAACATGATCGAAGGCCACTGTCCGCAACTGCTCCAGAACCTGCTGGAAGTGCGCGGCCTGGGCCTGCTCGACATCCGCACCATCTTCGGCGAAACCTCCGTGCGCCGGAAGATGCGGCTCAAGCTCATCGTGCACCTGGTGCGCGCCACCGCGCAGGACAAGTTCGAACGGCTGCCGCTGCAGGACATCACGCAGGACATGCTCGGCCTGCCGGTGCGCAAAGTCATGCTGCAAGTCGCCGCGGGCCGCAATCTGGCGGTGCTGGTGGAGGCCGCCGTGCGCAACACCATCCTGAAGCTGCGCGGCATCGACACGCTGGGCGAATTCATGGAACGCCAGGCCATGGCGATCCTGCAAAGCAGCAAATAGGCGCGTGTCGCCCGGCGGCGCCGTGAGCCTCTACGAAACGCTGGCCGCCGAGATCGCCAAGTCGATCCGCGACGGCGTGCTGCGCGCGGGCGACAAGCTCCCCTCCGTGCGCGACGCCTGCGCGGCGCGGGGCGTCAGCCCCTCCACGGTGTTCCAGGCCTATTACCTGCTGGAAGCGCGCGGCCTGATCCGGGCGCAGCCGCGCTCCGGCTACTACGTCAGCGCGCCCGCCGTCTCGCTGCCGCCGGAACCCGGCCCGTCGAACCCGGACGGCGAATCGACGGAACTCGCGATCAGCGAGCGCATCTTCGACATCCTGGGTTCCGTGCGCAACCGCGACGTCGCGCCGCTGGGCTCGGCCTTCCCCTCCCCGCTGCTGTTCCCGCTGCCGCGGCTGGCCCAGGCCATGGCCGCGCACCTCAAGCGCCAGGATCCGCTCGATACCGTGGAAGACCTGGCCCCCGGCAATCCCGGCCTGCGCCGGCAGATCGCGCTGCGCTACCTGATCGGCGGCATCAACGTGCCCGCGGCCGACATCGTCGTCACCAACGGCGCCCTCGAAGCGCTCAATCTCTGCCTGCAGGCGGTCACCCGGCCCGGCGACACGGTCATGGTCGAGGCCCCCACCTTCTACGGCGCCCTGCAGGCGCTCGAACGGCAGGGACTGAAGGCGCTGGAAGTGCCCACCCATCCGCGCACCGGCATCGACCTGGACGCGATGGAAACCGCCATCCGTCGCCACGCGCCCAAGGCCTGCTGGCTGATGACGCAGTTCCAGAATCCGCTGGGCAGCCTGATGCCGGACGACAGGAAGCGGCAGTTGGTGGACGTGCTGGCGCGCCACGGCATCCCCCTGATCGAAGACGACGTGTACGGCGAGCTGTACTTCGGCGCCGCGCGGCCCGTGCCCGCCAAGGCCTACGACACCCAGGGCCTGGTGCTGCATTGCTCGTCGTTCTCGAAATGCCTGGCGCCGGGCTACCGCATCGGCTGGACGTCCGCCGGCCGCTATACCCAGCGCGTGCAGCGCCTGAAACTGTCGTCGACGCTATCGGCGTCCGGCCCCGCGCAGGGCGCCATCGCCGAATACCTGGAGCAAGGCGGCTATGACCGGCACCTGCGCCGGCTGCGCGCGACGCTGCAGGCGCAGCAAGAACGCATGGCCGACGCGATCGCCCAGGAATTTCCCGCCGGCACGCGCGTCACCCGCCCGCAAGGCGGGTTCTTCCTGTGGCTGGAACTGCCCGCGCCGGTGGATGCGCTGGCCTTGCACCGGCAGGCCCTGGCGCGCGGCATCAGCGTGGCGCCGGGCCCCATCTTTTCCGCCAGCGGCCAATTCGGCAGCGCGCTGCGCCTGAACTATGGACACCCCTGGAACGCCGGCACGCAGGACGCGGTCCGCGTCCTGGGCGAACTGGCGCGCCAGGCCTGCGCGCAGGCCGTGAAGGCGGGCTAGCCCCTAGTTCCGCGTCGACGCGGCGCGCGCCCGCTTGACCTCCAGCGGCGTCACGCCACCGGCCTCGTTGCCCCAGCTATTGCGGATGTAGGACACGAGCATGGCGACGTCGCCATCGTTGAGCGACTGCCCGAACGGCGGCATGCCGTGGGGCCGGGGATTCGCCGCGGTGGCGGGCGCGTAGCCGCCGTCGAGCACCATGCGGATGGCATTGACGGGCGACGGCGCCGTCACGGTGGGGTTGCCGGCCAGCGCGGGCCAGGCCGCGCCGCTGCCCTCGCCCGCGGGCTGGTGGCATTGCGCGCATTGCTGGCGGTAGAGCTTGCCGCCCAGTTCCATCGCCGCCGGCGAGACCGCCGCCTTGGGCGGATCCGCCGCGGCCGGCCCGGCGGGCAGGGACTTGAGATAGACCCCGATGGCCAGCGCGTCGCCGTCGCTCAGGTGCTGAGTGCTGCCCAGCACCACTTCGGCCATGGGGCCGCTGGCGCTGGAATGCCGCGAGATGCCCGTCTTGAGCAGCGCGACGATGTCTTCCGCCGACCAGCGGCCCAGGCCGGTCTGCATATCGTTGGTGAGCGGCGGCGCGTACCAGTCCAGCACCGGAATCACGCCGCCCGCCAGGGCCTGGTCCGAACGCAGCGCGCCCATGCCGTTGCGCGGCGTGTGGCAGGCGGCGCAATGCCCCAGCCCTTCGACCAGGTAGCGGCCGCGGTTCCATTGCACCGATTGCCCCGCGTCGTCGTCCTGGACGCCCGGCTTGAAGTACAGCGCCCGCCAGGCGGCCAGCAGGGCGCGCCGGTCGTACGGGAAATCGAGTTCGGGCGGCCGGCTGGGCTGGCTGACCGGCGGCACGCTGCGCAGATAGGCGTACAGGGCATCCGAATCCGCGCGGGTGATGCGCGTGTACTCCGTGTACGGGAAAGCGGGATAGAGCAGCGTGCCGTCCCGCGACTTGCCGTTGTGCAGCGCCTGCCAGAAGTCGTCGGCCGTCCAGGCGCCGATGCCGGTTTGTTCGTCGGGCGTGATGTTCGGACCGTACACCGTGCCAAACGGCGTGGGAATGGGCGTGCCGCCGGCCAGCGCCTTGCCGCCGCGGCTGGTGTGGCAGGCCATGCAGTTGCCCGCCAGCGCGAGGTAGCGCCCGCGCTCGACCAGGGTGGCGGCGTCCGCCGCGATGGCGGGGCCCGTGCTGGCATCGTCGCGCGTGCCCGCCCAATAGAGACCGCCCGCCGCCGCGACCGCCGCCAGCAGCAGGACCCACAGGACTTTCTTCATCGGTTTCATCTGTTCCCCCGCCTAGCGTTGCGCCTGGCTGCCGCATTCCGCGGGCAGGCGCAGCGAGCCCGCGGGTTCGGGGGCATAAGGTTCGGCGACGGGCCGCGACGACAGCCACGCGGCCAGCGCGCCGATGTCGGCGGGAGTGAGCTTGTTGGAGATATCGGCCATGCAGTCCGGTTCGGCGGCGCGGCGCAGGCCGTTCTTCCAGCCGCCGATCTGCGAACCGATGTAGTCGCGCGGCAGGCCGAGCAGGCCGGGAATGGCGGGCAGCACGCCGCCCAGGGCGGCGCCATGACAGGATGCGCAGGCGGGCAGGCCGCGCGCCGCGTCGCCGTCCAGCGCCAGCCTGCGCCCGGCTTCCAGCGTCGCGGCGGACACGTCGGGACGCACCGGCGGCGGATACGGCACGTGCTGTTCGGAGAAATAGCCGGCCATTTCGCGCAGGTAGTCGTCGGGCAGGCCGGCCAGCAAATGGGCCATGGGCCGGTACTGCCGCCGGTCGTCGCGGAAATTCAGCAGTTGGTGGTACAGGTAGTCCTGGGGCTTGCCGGCCAGGCGCGGATAGTAGCCGTCGGCGCCGGCCCGGCCCTGCGCGCCATGGCAGGCCGTACAGGCCGCCACGCGGGCGGCCATGGTGTCCGGGCGCAGGGGCGCCGGGGACGCCTCCTGGGCCTGCGCGGGCGCTGCCGAAAAAACGACGGCGGCAGCGGCCGCGAGAACGGAAATTGCCCAAAACCGCGGCAGTGAAACACTACGAAAGGAAATGAGGGCTAACATCTAGGTCGAATTCCAATCCCCCGAAACGCATGGCGGCGGGGCGCGTATGTGAATCTATCGAGTACCCGGCGCCAAGCTTACGTCAGGGCAGCCAAAAAGGTACAGGCGCAGATTCCGAGTTTACGGCCATATCAGATGCCATCCCGCCGGCATCGTCCTGGAAAAGCGTGCCACAATCATGTCCATGTTGAAAGTCGTCCTCGTCACCGGCATCTCCGGCTCCGGCAAGTCCGTCGCCCTGCGCATGCTCGAGGACGCCAGCTACACCTGCGTCGACAACCTGCCCGTGCGGTTCCTGACCGAATTCATCGCCAACGCCCGGGACGAAGGCCTGGAGCGGGTGGCCGTCGCCATCGACGTCCGCTCGCCCGGCGAACTGGCCGAGCTGCCGGACGTGGTGACCGCGCTGCGCGCCATGGGCACGAGCCTGCGCGTGATCTTCCTGGACGCCAGCACCGCGACGCTGGTGCAGCGCTACTCCGAATCCCGCCGGCGCCATCCGCTGACCGACCGGCTGCAGCGCGGCGGCACCGCGCCTTCCCTGACCGACTGCATCGCGCTGGAGCGCGAACTGCTGGCGCCGCTGCGCGACCAGGAACACGTCATCGACACATCGGACCTGACGCCGGGGCAACTGCGCGCCTGGATCCGCGACCTGATCCAGGCCGATCGCGCGCCGCTGGTGCTGACGTTCGAATCCTTTGCCTACAAGCGCGGCGTGCCCGGCGACGCCGACCTGGTGTTCGACGTGCGCTGCCTGCCCAACCCCTACTACGACCGCAACCTGCGCCCCCTGACCGGGCGCGACGAGCCCGTGGCCGCCTGGCTGGCCGGCTTCGACCTGGTGGGCCAGATGATCGACGACATCGCCGGTTTCCTGAACCGGTGGCTGCCCCAATACACGCAAGACACCCGCAACTACCTGACCGTCGCCATCGGCTGCACCGGCGGCCAGCACCGTTCCGTGTACGTGGTCGAGCAACTGGCGCTGCGCTTCGCCGACCACGACCCGCTGCTGGTGCGCCACCGCACCCAACTGCCCGACGAATCCGCATGACCCTGTCCCGCCCGCTCCAACTGATCCCGATGCTGTTGCTGGCCATTGCCGTGGCCGGCTGTTCTTCCACCGGCGGGCGTAAAAAGGGCGGCTACTACAAGGACGACGGGCCCGACGCGAATCCGCCCGCGAACCTGGACCAGGTGCCCGACGCGGTGCCGAAGGTGGAACCGTACGCCAGCGGCGCGAACCGCCCCTACGTCGTGTTCGGCCAGCGCTACGTGCCCGACACCAGCGGCCAGCCCTACAAGAAGCGCGGCACCGCCTCCTGGTACGGCAAGAAATTCCACGGCAATTCCACGTCCATCGGCGAAGCCTACGACATGTACTCCATGACGGCCGCCCACACGACGCTTCCGCTGCCCAGCTACGCACGCGTCACCAGCCTGGTCAACGGCAAGACCGTCGTCGTGCGGGTGAACGACCGCGGCCCCTTCCACAGCGACCGCATCATGGACCTGTCCTATGTCGCGGCGTACAAGCTCGGCATCATCGGGCCGGGCAGCGGGCAGGTGGTCGTGGAGGCCATCCCCCCGGACGAGATACGGCGCCTGGCCTCGCAGGGCGCGCCGGCCGCGGCCCCGCCGGAGCCCGCATCGGCAACCGGGTCCGCGCCGGTGTCCGCCCCCGTGGCCGCCGTCCCCGTCGCGCTCACGGCGGAACCCCTCCCGGCGCCCGCGCCCGGCTCGGCCCCCGTGCGCCAATCGGCGGCGGGCGGCCCGGGCAACGTCTATCTTCAGGTGGGCGCGTTCAGCCAGCCGGCCAATGCGCAATCGCTGGTCAGCCGGATCAACACGCAACTGGGCGCCGAAGGCGCGCCGCCCGCGTCGATGGAACAGTCCAATAACCTGTACCGGGTCAAGATCGGCCCCTACCCCGACCGGCAAAGCGCCTTGAACGCCGTGCCGCTGGTGTCGGACCGCATCGGCATCCTGCCCAGCATCGCCGCGCAATAAGGAATTCCCTGGCTACCAGGGCAGTTCCGCCTGCCCGTCGCAGACGCGGCGCGCGCGCGGGTTGCGGCTGCGGTACAGATTGCCTTCGTGCGCCAGCAGCGCCTGCTTGCGCGGCAGCCCGCCGCCGAAGCCGGTCAGCGCGGTGTCGGCCCCGATCACGCGGTGGCACGGAATGATGATGCTGATCGGGTTGCGCCCCACGGCGCCGCCGACCGCCTGGGCCCCCTTGGGCCGGCCCACCGTGCGGGCCAGTTCGCCGTAGCTGGCCAGCACCCCGAACGCCAGGTCGCACAGGGCGTGCCAGACCTGGTGCTGGAAAGCCGTGCCGACGGGATCCAGCGGCACGTCGAACGTGCGCCGCCGGCCGGCGAACCACTCGTCCAGTTCGCGGCGCGCCTGCTCCAGGATGGGATCGGATTCCGCCAGCAGCCAGCCTTCGGCCGACGGCAGCAGGGCCTGGTCGCTGAACCAGGCGCCGCGCAGGCCCTTGGGGCTGGCGACCAGGCGCATGTCTCCCAGCGGCGTGGGCATGTCGCGGTAGGTGAGCCGTTCGTTGGGATCGGCGGGCTTGTTGGACACGACCGTTGCGTAAGTCATGGCTTATTCCGACGATTTCTTGCGGGCCAGCGCCCGGTTGTACAGAACGTCCCGCGGCAGGCCGGAGACCTTGGCCGCGACGCGGGCGGCGTCGCGCAGCGACAGCGACTCCAGCAGGGCGTCCAGCAGCGCGTCGGTGCGCGGGTCGGCGTCGTCCTGCACGGGTTCGTCCTCGCGGGCGTGCGCGATCAGCACGAATTCGCCCTGCTCGCGGTGGGCGTCCGCCGCCAGCCAGGCCGCGCCCTCGCCCATCGGGAAGGTGGCGATCTCTTCGAAGCGCTTGGTCAGTTCACGCGCAACGGTCAGCCGGCGGTCCGGGCCGCAGACTTCCAGCAGGTCGGCCAGGGTGGCCGCGAGCCGGTGCGGCGATTCGAACATCACCACCGGCGCGGGCAGCGCGCACCAGGTGCGCAGCCAGCGCTGGCGGGCCGCCGCCTTGGACGGCGCGAAACCGGCGAACGCATAGGCCGGGTTTTCGTCCGTGGTGACGCCGCTGCCCATCAGCGCCGCGATCACGGCGCTGGGGCCGGGCACCGGCACCACCTTGAAGCCGGCCTCGCGCACGGCGCGCACGATCCGCGCTCCCGGATCGCTGACGGCGGGCGCGCCGGCGTCGGACACCAGGGCCACGCGCTGGCCCTGTTCCAGCCGTCCGCAGATGGCCTGGGCGGCCGCGGCTTCGTTGTGGCGGTGGGCCGCCATGAGCGGCGTGGCGACGCCCCAGGCGTCCAGCAGCGTGCGGCTGGCCCGGGTGTCCTCGGCCGCGATCACGTCGGCGCGCTGCAAGGCATGCCAGGCGCGCAATCCCAGGTCGCCCAGGTTGCCGATCGGCGTGGCCACGACGTACAGCGTCGAGGCGGGCCAATGCTGCTCCGCCACGCGTTCGGCAACGCGGGACCAGGCATCTCCGGCTGGCGGGGGTGAGACATTTTGATTCATTGCAGCCTACTGACACGGAAAACCATGTCAGTGTAGCCGCCTATGCCCGCCGCCTCCGGAGCCCCCATGACGGATGAGACCTTGCGCCTGGCCTGCGAACTGGCCCTGGCCGCCCGCCGCCTCGCCAACAGGCGCCGCCGCCGCGCGGAACGCCGGCCGCCGGCCGAACGCCCGCCCCCGCGGCGCTCGCCCACCCAACTCGCGGGCGACCGCCACGAAGCCGCCGCGCTGCGCCTGCTGCGGGCGCAGGGCCTGGCGCTGCTGGCGCGCAACCTGCGGACCCGCGCCGGCGAGATCGACCTGGCCATGCGCGACGGCGACACCCTGGTGTTCGTCGAAGTCCGTTCGCGCGGCCGCACCCGCTATGGCGGCGCGGCGGCCAGCATCGGCCGCGAAAAACAGGCCCGACTGGCCCGCGCCGCGGCGCATTGGCTGCCCGAACTGGCCCGGCGGCACTGGCAAGGCAGGCCGCCGCCGGCCCGCTTCGACGCGGTCGTTTTCGAGGCGGGCCTTCCGCAATGGTTGCGCGGGGCGTTCTGGCTGGCCTGAATCCCGCCGCGCCGGTTACGTCCCGCCCGAAGCTCGTTACGCCTGGATAGAACGGCGTGACGGCCCCGTGAGATAATCGCGGCCATGGACATGACCTCTCGTATGACGTCGCACTTTCGCGACGCCATGGCTGCGTACGAACAAAGCATGAACGTGCTGGCCGAGCCGCTGGCGATAGCGGTGGACGTGCTGTTCGGCGCCCTGGCGAACAACGGCAAGATTCTGGCTTGCGGCAATGGCGGCTCGGCCGCCGACGCGCAGCACTTCATCGCCGAACTGGTGGGCCGCTTCGAGCGCGAACGCCTGCCCCTGGCCGGCATCGCGCTCAATACCGATACCTCCATCCTCACGGCCGTCGGCAACGACTACGGCTTCGACGAGGTCTTCGAGCGCCAGGTCAATGCCTTCGGCCAGGCCGGCGACGTGCTGGTGGCGATCTCCACCAGCGGCAATTCCCCCAATGTGGTGCGCGCCATGGAAGCCGCCAGCGCCCGCGAAATGCACGTGCTTGCCCTGACCGGCAAGGGCGGCGGCGTCATGGGGGAACTCATTACGCCCATGGACGTCCATCTATGTGTTCCCAGCGATCGCACCATGCGCATCCAGGAAGTCCACATTCTGCTGCTGCACGCACTGTGCGACGGCATTGACGCTCTTCTGCTTGGAGACACCGAATGATTTCTGACGTCCGAACCGCCGCCCGCCCGCTGATGCTTGCCGCGGCGCTGTCCACCGCCGCCCTGTCGCTGTCGGCCTGCGCGCCGCTGATCATGGGCGGCGCGGCCGCCACCACGGCGGTCGTCGTGACGGACCGCCGGACTTCCGGCATCCAGCTCGAAGACCAGAACATGGCGTTCAAGGCGCAGAGCCAGATCTCGCAGAAGCTGGGCGAAACCGCCCGCGTCAACGCCATGGCCTACGGCGGCCACCTGCTGCTGACCGGCGACGTGCCCACCGAAGAAGCCAAGAGCCAGGCCACGGCCATCGCCCAGGGCGTGGAAAACGTCAAACAGGTCACCAACCAGTTGACGGTGGGCCCCATCGCTTCGTTCGGCGTGCGCTCCAACGACACCTGGCTGACCTCCAAGGTCAAGACCGCCCTGATCAACACCAAGTACGTGCCTTCGGGCACCATCGCCGTCACGACCGACCACGGCGTCGTCTACCTCATGGGCAAGGTGACGCAGGCCGAGGGCGACTACGCCGCCAATGCCACCGCGGACGTGGGCGGCGTGGCCAGGGTGGTTAAACTGTTCGAAACCATCAGCCGCGAGGAAGCGATCCGGCTGTCGAACAGCGGTTCCCAGTCCAACACCGCCACGGAAACCAAGGCGCCGATCGAAAGCGGCGCGGGCGCGGCCAGCGACAACGCGGGCGGCACGGGCGGCGGCGTAGAGGTCATGCCCATCAAATGAAAAAAGCCATCGTAGCGCTCGCCGTCCTGGTGGCGGTCGGCATCGGCGCCTGGTTCGTCCTGCGCCCCGCGCAGACCGCCCCCGACGTCACCTTCACCACCCTGGAAGGCAAGACCTTCTCCATGCAGGACCTGCGCGGCAAGGTCGTGCTGGTCAAGTTCTGGGCGACCAGTTGCGTGACCTGCGTGAAGCAGATGCCCGAGACCATCGCGGCCTACAATGAATACGCCGGCAAGGGCTATGAGGCGGTCGCGGTCGCCATGGACTACGACCCGCCCAACTTCGTGCTGAATTTCGCCGAAACCCGCAAGCTGCCGTTCCCGGTCGCCCTGGACACCAAGGGCGACATCGCCCGCGCCTTCGGCGACATCCGCCTGACGCCCACGGCCTTCCTGATCGACAAGAAGGGCAACATCATCAAGCGCTACCTGGGCGAATACGACGTCGCGGAATTCCACGCGACGGTGGAAAAGGCGTTGGCGGGGTAGGCTCCCCCCAAGTGTCTGACACCCCTACGAAATGGCCGCCAGGCTTAAGTCGGCGTTCGCGGGTGTCTGACACTGACTTAGATACGGCCGGTGTCAGACACCCGGGGGAAGCTCCCCCCCCCAAGTGTCAGACACCCGTACGAAATGGCCGCCAGGTTGAAGCCGGCGTTGGCGGGTGTCTGACACTGACTTCGGATACGGCCGGTGTCAGACACCCGGGAGCACTGTCCCGGGTTCGTCAGGCTATCTCGTACGGGTGTCAGACACGCGGAGGGGTTAGAAAGCCGGAACCACCGCCCCCTTGTACTTCTCCTGGATGAACGCCTTCACTTCCGGCGTGTGCAGGGCATTCACCAGCTTCTTGATCCCCGGCGCATCCTTGTTGTCCTCGCGGGTCACCAGGATGTTGGCGTAGGGCGAATCCGAGCCTTCGATGAACAGCGCGTCCTTGGTCGGCACCAGGCCGGCTTCCAGCGCGTAGTTGGTGTTGATCAGCGCCAGGTCCACGTCGTCCAGCGAACGCGGCAGCATCGCGGCTTCCAGTTCGCGGAACTTCAGCTTCTTGGGATTCTCGACCACGTCCGCCGCGGTCGCGAGGATGTTGGCCGGGTCCTTCAGCTTGATCAGGCCCTGCTTCTGCAGCAGCACGAGCGCGCGGCCGCCGTTGGACGGGTCGTTCGGGATGGCGACGGCCGCGCCGTCCTTGAGCTCGGACAGGCTCTTGATCTTCTTGGAATAGCCGCCGAAGGGCTCGACGTGCACCAGGGCCACCGGCACCAGGTTGGCCTTGCGGTCCTTGTTGAAGGAATCCAGGTAGGGCTTGTGCTGGAAGAAGTTCGCGTCCAGTTGCTTGTCCGCGAGCTGCAGGTTCGGCTGCACGTAGTCGCTGAACACCTTGATGTCGAGCTCCACGCCTTCCTTGGCGAGTTGCGGTTTCACCACTTCCAGGATCTCGGCGTGCGGGACCTGGGTCGCGCCGACCACCACTTTTTCGGCATGGGCGGCGTTCGCCGCCACCAGGAAGGCCGACGCCACCAGGGCGGAACGGACAAGATTCAAACGCATGTATTGCCTCTTATATAGGTAAAAATTGGGGACAAAAGTCCTGCCAATACGGCCTAACCCCCTTTTGCGGGGTTCGCCGTTGCGAAAACGCCCCCAATTTACCTGAATGCCGGTTATTTGTCGGGCATATGAACATGGGTTTAAAGCATAAGAAACCTGTGGGTACTACAATCCGTCGTATGCTTGCGCTACCGCGTCCCGAACGCGTTTTTGTGCAGGCATTTTTTCTAACCATTCATACGTATATTTGCCGACTTAGCTGCCATGACCGACACCCCCGACCCTGCCGCCGTTTCGTCTCCTGCTGTCAAAGCCGCCGTGCTGTCTGAAGCACTGCCGTACATCCGACGATTTCACGGCAAGACCATCGTGGTCAAGTACGGCGGCAACGCCATGACGGAAGAGCGTTTGCAGCGCAGCTTCGCGCACGACGTCGTGCTGCTGAAGCTGGTGGGGCTGAATCCGGTGGTGGTCCACGGCGGCGGTCCGCAGATCGACGACGCGCTGCGCCGCATCGGCAAGCAGGGCACCTTCATCCAGGGCATGCGCGTCACCGACGCCGAAACCATGGAAGTCGTGGAATGGGTGCTGGGCGGACAGGTCCAGCAGGACATCGTCATGATGATCAACGAGGTCGGCGGCAAGGCCGTCGGCCTGACCGGCAAGGACGGCGGACTGATCCAGGCCCGCAAGAAGCTGATGGACAACAAGGACAACCCGTCCGAACCCATCGACATCGGCTTCGTCGGCGACATCACCATGGTCGAGCCCGCGGTGGTCAAGGCGCTGCAGGACGACCAGTTCATCCCCGTCATCTCGCCGATCGGCTATGGCGAGGACGGCACGGCCTACAACATCAACGCCGACGTCGTGGCCGGCAAGATGGCTGAAGTGCTGGGCGCCGAAAAGCTGCTGATGCTGACCAACACCCCCGGGGTGCTGGACAAGAGCGGCAAGCTCCTGCGCAGCCTGTCGGCCCAGACCATCGACGAACTGTTCGCCGACGGCACGATCTCCGGCGGCATGCTGCCCAAGATCTCGTCCGCGCTGGATGCCGCCAAGAACGGCGTGAATTCCGTGCACATCGTCGACGGCCGCGTGCCGCACTGCCTGTTGCTGGAAATCCTGACCGACCAGGGCGTGGGCACGATGATCAGCTCGCACTGATGTCCCCCCCGCAGCGCTGCGCGCTTCCCCCCAGGGGGCGCCGCTGCGGACCGGCGGAGCCGGATCCGCGCGGCCCCGAGTGGGGCGGCCTTGCCATATCTCCCCCGCGGTGCTTCTGATGCGGGCCCATCGCCAGTTGCTGCGGCCGGCGGTGCGGCTGCGCCGCTCCCGGCAGACGGCCGCGGCCGTTTCCGAGCGCCTGTGGCTGTTCGACCTCGACAACACGCTGCACGATACCTCGCACGCCATCTTCCCCCGTATCGACCACGGCATGACCATGGCCGTGGCCGAGGCGCTGAACGTGGACATCGACACCGCCAACCGCGTGCGCTCGCTGTACTGGAAACGCTACGGCGCCACCATGATCGGCATGGTCAAGCACCACGGCGTGGACCCGCATGCCTTTCTGCACCGCAGCCACGATTTCGATGTGAATTCGCTGGTCCGCGCGGAGAAAGCGCTGGCGTACAAGCTGCGGCGTCTGCCTGGCCGCAAGGTGCTGCT
This sequence comes from Achromobacter veterisilvae, assembly GCF_037619525.1. Classification (NCBI taxonomy): domain Bacteria; kingdom Pseudomonadati; phylum Pseudomonadota; class Betaproteobacteria; order Burkholderiales; family Alcaligenaceae; genus Achromobacter; species Achromobacter veterisilvae. The sequence goes on from NZ_CP148753.1 coordinate 662,751, forward strand.
GACCAACGCGCCCCTGGGCTACGCGCGCGCCGTGCTGGCCCGCCTGGGCATCCTGCGCCTGTTCGACAGTCTGTGGGCCATCGAACACATGCGCCTGCATGGCGAATTCCGCCCCAAGCCCTCGGCCGCCCTGCTGCGCTACGTGCTGGCGCGCGAAGGCGTCCCGGCCCACCGCGCGGTCCTGGTGGAAGACACGCTGGCCAACCTGCGCGGCGCGCGCCGGGCCGGCCTGCGCACCGTGCACGTGTACCATCCGGGCACGCCTTTTTCCCGCGGCCGGTCGCAACGCCCGGCCTACGTCGACTTGCGGGTAAACTCCGTCAGTGATTTGCTGTTACGCCGACGTCCCTTGCGGGGATAGCGGCGCGCTCCTCCCTCCCCTTCACCGTCAGCCTGCGCGAGAGCAGACACTTCCATGGCGAGCAAACCCGGCGAGCGCAAGACCCAGATTCTGCAAACCCTGGCCGAGATGCTGGAGCAGCCCCATGCGTCCCGCATCACCACGGCCGCCCTCGCCGCGCGCCTGGAAGTCTCGGAAGCCGCGCTGTACCGGCACTTCGCCAGCAAGGCGCAGATGTTCGAAGGGCTGATCGAATTCATCGAGACCAGCATCTTCACGCTGGTCAACCAGATCGCCACCGCCGAGCCCTACGGGCTGGCCCAGGCCCACCAGACCGTCTCCATGCTGCTGACCTTCTCGGAACGCAACAAGGGCATGACGCGGGTACTGACCGGCGACGCCCTGGTAACGGAAGACAACCGCCTGCAGGAACGCATCAACCACATCAACGACCGCATCGAAGCGTCGCTGAAGCAATCGCTGCGCATCGCGATCACCGACGGCGGCCTGCCGCCGGAAGCCAACGTCGCCGCGCATGCCAGCCTGCTGACGCACCTGGTGCTGGGCCGCTGGCTGCGCTATGCCCAGAGCGGCTGGCGCGTTGCGCCCACGCTGCACCTGAACGAACAATTGCGCCTGGCGCTGGGCTGAGCGGCTTGCCGCCGGCGGGGGCCGACGAGCATAATGCGCGGGATAGGTTTTCCACAAGCGCAAATCTCCATCTGCTTGACTTGAATCAATACGGGTTTTCCGCAATGCCGTCACGATCATCCTGTAGCGTCGACATGCCGAATTGATTAATCCCGTGCTCGCGGGGCGGCGTGTCGTCAGTTTGACCTCAACCGGAGATGGATATGACCGCGCAAGCCGCCGTTCCTGCCTCGCAAGCCCCAAAGAAAACCAAAATTCCCATCGGACTGGTCGCCGGCATCGTCGTGATGATCGGCGTGCTGCTGCTGCCCCTGCCGGCCGACCTGCCCGTCGCGGGCCACCGGATGCTCGCCATCCTCGCGTTCGCCGTGGTGGTCTGGATTACCGAAGCCGTGTCCTACGAAGCCAGCGCGATCATGATCACGACGCTGATGGCCTTCCTGCTGGGCACGGCTCCGACAATCAAAGACCCGCAAGTGCTCTACGGCACCTCGGCCGCGATCAGCATGGCGCTGACCGGCTTCTCGAACTCGGCGCTCGCGCTGGTCACGGGCGCCCTGTTCATCGCCGCGGCGATGACGTTCACCGGGCTGGACCGGCGCATCGCGCTGGTGACCCTGTCCAGGGTGGGCACCAGCACCCGCCGCATCCTGATCGGGTGCATCGCCGTCACCATCGTGCTGAGCCTGGTCGTGCCCAGCGCCACCGCGCGCAGCGCGGCCGTGGTGCCCATCATGATGGGCGTAATCGCGGCCTTCGGCGTGGACAAGCGCTCCAACATCGCCGCCGGCATCATGATCATCGTGGCCCAGGCCACCAGCATCTGGAACGTCGGCATCCAGACCGCCGCGGCGCAGAACCTGCTGACCGTCGGCTTCATGGAAAAGATGCTGGGCGAACGCGTGGCGTGGTCGGACTGGCTGATCGCCGGCGCCCCCTGGTCGCTGATCATGTCGGTGGTGCTGATCGTCATCGTGCTCAAGCTGCTGCCGCCGGAAAGCGACAGCATCGCGGGAGGCAAGGAAGCCGTCGAGAAGTCGCTGCTTGAACTGGGCCCCATGACCGCCGCGCAGAAGCGCCTGATGGCCGTGTCCATCATGCTGCTGCTGTTCTGGTCGACCGAAGGCAAGCTGCACAAGTTCGACACCACCTCCACCACCTACTTCGGCCTCGTGCTGCTGTTGCTGCCGCGCTTCGGCGTGATGACCTGGAAAGACGTGCAATCGCGCATCCCATGGGGCACCGTGATCGTGTTCGGCGTCGGCATCAGCCTGGGCACCGCGCTGCTGACCACGCAGGCCGGCCAATGGCTGGGCAACCAGGTCGTGGCGCACACCGGCCTGGACCACCTCGGACCGCTGGCCATCTTCGCGATCCTGGCGGCCTTCCTGATCGTCATCCACCTGGGTTTCGCCAGCGCCACCGCGCTGACTTCGGCGATGCTGCCGATCCTGATCTCGGTGCTGGCCACGCTGCCGGGCGACTTCAGCCGCCTGGGCATGACCATGCTGCTGGGCTTCGTGGTGAGCTACGGCTTCATCCTCCCGATCAACGCGCCGCAGAACATGGTGTGCCTGGGCACGGAGACCTTCAACGCCAAGCAGTTCGCCAAGGTCGGCATCCTGGTCACCATCATCGGCTATGCGCTCATGATCCTGATGGGCATGACCTACTGGCGCTGGCTGGGCTGGCTGTAAGGAGGGCGGACGATGAAACTATCGCTAGCCCAGGCCAACGAATACGGCCGCCTCGTGCTGATGGCGCAAGGCGTGCCCGAGGACATCGCCCGCGACGTGGCCGAGCACCTGGTGGAGTCCGACCGGGTCGGCTACACCAGCCACGGCCTGTCCATCCTGACGAACTACCGCCGCGTGCTGTCCGAGGGCCTGGCCCGGCCGGACGGCCGGCCGGAACTGGTCAACGACCGCGGCGCGATGCTAGCCTACGACGGCCACCACGGGCTGGGACAGTACGTCGGCAAGGTGACCATCGAAAAGGCCATCGAGCGCACGCAGGAACACGGCCAGTGCATCCTGACCCTGCGCCACAGCCACCACCTGGGCCGCATGGGCCACTTCGGGGAAATGGTGGCCGCCAAGGGACTGATCCTGCTGGCCTTCACCAACGTGATCAACCGTTCGCCCACCGTCGCCCCTTTCGGCGGCGCGCAGGCGTGCCTGACCACCAACCCGCTGTGCTTCGCCGGCCCGCTCCCCGGCGGCCGCCCGCCCTTCATCGTGGACATGGCCACCAGCTCGATCGCCGTGAACAAGGCGCGGGTGCTGGCCGCCAAGGGCGAACAGGCCCCGCCGGGATCGCTGATCGACGCACAGGGCAATCCCACCACGGATCCCAACGCGCTGTTCTCCGATCCCCCCGGCGCCCTGCTGCCTTTCGGCGGCCACAAGGGCTACGCGCTGGGACTGGTGGCCGAACTGCTGGCCGGCGTCCTGTCGGGCGGCGGCACGATCCAGCCCGAGCATCCCCGCATCGGGGTGGCGACGAACAATATGTTCGCGCTGCTGCTGGATCCGCAGGTGGACTTCAATACGGACTGGCGGTCGATGGAGGTGGGCGCGTTCATCGACTACCTGCACGCCTGCAAGCCGCAACCCGGCGTCGAAGCCGTGCAGTATCCCGGCGAATACGAAGCCCGCAACCGGGCGGTGAACGCGGATTCCGTGGAATTCGACAGCCGGATCTGGGATGGGTTGAAGCAGTTGGCGAACGACCTGGGCGTGCCGGAGGCATTGCCGTGAGGTAGCGTTTCGCGGGTGTCTGACACCTGGCATTCTTGAGACACCTGCGCCAGTGTCTGACACCCTCAGGCCGGGGCATGTCAGGCTTGAAGCAGCGCTTCGCGGGTGTCTGACACCCGGGAAGATCGCTTCAATCCGCGAGGTCATCTCGTACGGGTGTCAGACACCTGGCATTCGTGAGGCCCTGCGCCAGTGCCAGACACCCTCAGGCCGGGGCGTGTCAGGCTTGAAGCAGCGCTTCGCGGGTGTCTGACACCCGGGAAGATCGCTTCAAGCCGCACGGTCATCTCGTACAGGTGTCAGACACCTGGCATTCTTGGGACACCTGCGCCAGTGCCTGACACCCTCAGGCCGGGGCGTGTCAGGCTTGAAGCAGCGCTTCGTGGGTGTCTGACACCCGGGAAGATCGCTTCAATCCGCACGGCCATCTCGTACGGGTGTCAGACACCTGGCATTCGTGAGGCCCTGCGCCAGTGTCTGACACCCTCAAGCCGGGGCGTGTCAGGCTTGAAGCAGCGCTTCGTGGGTGTCTGACACCCGGGAAGATCGCTTCAATCCGCGCGATCATCTCGTACGGGTGTCAGACACCTGGCATTAACTGGCATTCTTGAGACACCTTCCGGGGCAGCGCTCCGCTGATCGTCATTTCAACCCCGATGCCGGATGGGCGGCGCGCGCGTCCGGGTCTGCATACGCAAGCGGCTGCTTGCCGCGCGCGCCGCCCATCACCGCCCCTCCCCGCACGATAGGCACACCAGCAAACCACTCACCCGCATTCGCGCAAGCGCACCCGCGCCGACGCACAAGGCTGCGTATGCCGCTTGCGGCCGCCCGCGCGGCCGCAAGCGGCGGGCAACGCAAACCCCGTCCCTGAACACAGATCCAGCAGCGCGGCGAGCCAAGACGGCGGCAGCCCGTCGGCGCGGGCGCCGTGGACGCGAGCAACCTCGATGCGCCCGAGGGAATCCGAAGGAGTCGCCGAAGGCGAGGACGAGGATGACGCAGGGGAAGTCCGGAGCGAAGGCTCCGGACCGCAATCGTGGGCGCGAGCGGCCATGGCGCCCGCGCCGGCGGGCGACCTACGAAGAACAACCTACGAAGAGCGACCTACCAAAACTAACCGATAAGCGCCTACAAAGCCCACCCCGACGCCCACCAGAAGAATCAACTCTTCACCGACCGATGCCGACTAATGCTCATCATGATGCCGAAAGCAATCCCCATGGTGAACAAGGCCGTCCCCCCGTAGCTCATGAACGGCAACGGCACCCCCACCACCGGCAGAATCCCCGTCACCATCCCCACGTTCACGAACACGTAGATGAACAGCATCATCGTCAACGCCCCCGACAGCAAGCGCCCGAACTGCGACGACGCCCGCGACGCGATGGTCAGCCCCCGCGCCATCATCAGGCCGTACAGCACCAGGAGGGCGATGCCGCCGTACAGGCCGAATTCCTCGGCGTACACGGCGAAGATGAAGTCGGTGGTGCGTTCGGGGATGAAGTCCAGGTGGGTCTGCGTGCCCTTCATGTAGCCCTTGCCGTACATCCCCCCCGAGCCCACCGCGATCATCGACTGGATCGTATGGAAGCCCTTGCCCAGGGGATCGGAGCTGGGGTTGAGCAGGGTGCATACCCGGTGCTTCTGGTAGTCGTGCAGCACCACCCAGTCCACCTCGGGTTCGCACAACTGATCCTCGTAGTAGATCAGCGTGCCGATGGCGATGATGCCCGCCAGCATGACGGGCACCAGCAACTTGAACGACAGGCCCGCGAAATAGATCACGAAAAAACCGGCGCCGAACACCAGCAGCGCCGTGCCCAGGTCGGGCTGCAGCACGATCAGCCCGAACGGCGCGGCCAGCATGGCGGCGGCGGCCAGGAAGTCGCGGATGCGGACGGCGCCTTCGTGGCGCTGGAAGTACCAGGCCAGCATCATCGGCACGCCGATCTTCATCATTTCCGACGGCTGGATGCGGGTCACGCCCAGGTTGAGCCAGCGGGTGGCGCCCTTGCTGGTTTCGCCGAAGAACTCCACGCCCAGCAGCAGCACCACGCCCACCACGTAGAAGGGCAAGGCCAGCTTCATCAGCCACTTGGGCGGAATCAGCGCCATGGTCCACATCGCGAAAAAGGCGATGATGAAGTTGCGCGACTGCTCGGCGAAGCGCCAGTCGGTGCCGCCCACGGCCGAATGCATGACGGTCAGGCCCAGCGCCGCGAACATCAGCAGGATCGCCAGCAGCGGCCAGTCGAAGGCCGTGAACACGCGCAACAGGATGAGGCCCAGGCGTTTCATCGTTCGCGCACCACTTCGGAGGCTATGGTTTCAACCGAGGCCAGGGGGTCCGCGCGGTCGGGCCGCACGATCCTGTCCTGCCTGTCCTTGGCCAGCCAGTAATCGAATACCTTGCGCGCGACCGGCGCGGCGACGCTCGCGCCCCAGCCGGCGTTCTCGACGATCAGCGCCACCGCGATGCGGGGGTGCTCCAGCGGCGCGAATCCCATGAACAGGGCGTGGTCGCGCAGGCGTTCGTCGATGGCGCTGGCGCGGTAATGGCCGCCCCGCAGGCTGAACACCTGCGCGGTGCCGGTCTTGCCGGCCGCCTGGTAAGGCGCGTTCGCGAAAGCGCGCCGCGCCGTGCCGGCGCGCACCACGTCCGCCATGGCGTTCTTGATCACGTCGACGTTGGCCTGCTTGAGCGGAATGCGGTAATCGGGCACGGATTCGGTCGGCTTGGCCACGCCGCTGCGCGGATCGCGCACGGCGTGCACCAGGTGCGGACGGCGGTAGAGCCCGTTGTTGGCCAGGGTGGACGTTCCCTGCGCCAACTGCAGCAGCGTGAAGGCGTTGTAGCCCTGCCCGACCGCCACGGAAATCGTCTCGCCCGCATACCAGCGCTGGCGCTCCTTGTCCTTGTAGGCCGAGCGTTTCCAGTCGGTGGACGGCAGCACCCCGCGCTTCTCGCCTTCCAGGTCGATGCCGGTGATCTGGCCGAAACCGAACTGCTTGGTGAAATCGTGCAGCGCGTTCACCCCGATCTCGGGGCCGAGGGAATAGAAATAGGTGTCGGATGACACCACGATGGCCTTGTGCATGTCGGTCATGCCGTAGGCCGCGCCGCCGGCGTTGCGGAACTTCTGGCCGCCGAACTCGAAATAGCCAGGATCCGAAATCCGGTCCGTGGCGCGGCGCTTGCCCAGTTCCAGCGCGGCCAGGCCCACGAAGGGCTTGTACGTGGAACCGATGGGATAGGTGCCGTAAAGCGGCCGGTTGATCAGCGGATGGTCCGGCGATTCGTTCAGCATGCGCCAGTTGTCCACGTCGATGCCGTCCACGAACAGGTTGGGGTCGAAGGACGGCTGCGAGACGAAGGCCAGGACCTCGCCGGTGTCGGGGTCCAGAGCGACCAGCGCGCCGCGCTGCCCTTCGAAGGCCTCTTCGGCCACCTTCTGCAGCCCCAGGTCGATGGACAGCATGATGTCGGAACCGGGCACCGGGTCGATCCGGCGCAGCGTGCGCATCGGCCGCCCGCCGGCGGTCACTTCGACCTCTTCCAGGCCGGTGCGGCCGTGCAGTTGCTCTTCCCAGGTCTTCTCGATGCCCTTCTTGCCGATGACGTCGGTGCCGCGGTAGTTGCCCAGCAGGCCGGCGCGGTCCAGTTCTTCGATGTCGCCCTCGGCGATGCGGCCGATATAGCCCACCACGTGGGCGGCCGACAGGCCTTGCGGGTACTCGCGCACCCAGCGGGCGCGCAGTTCCACGCCCGGAAACTGGAAGGCATGCGCGGCGAACCAGGCGGCCTCGGTCTCGTTGAGGTTGTTGCGTAACTGCAGGCTGGCGTAGCGGCTGGATTCCGCGGCGCGGCGCTTGAAGCGCCGCTGGTCCGTCGGGCTGATGTACACGACCTCGGTCAGCCGGTCGAACAGCTCGTTCATGTTGCCGGCCTGGGCCGGCACGACCTCGAGCGTATAGGTGCGGTAGTTGCGCGCCAGCACCTCGCCGTTGCGGTCCAGGATCTCGCCGCGCCGGGGCGGGATCGGCACGACGGCGATGCGGTTGCGGTCGGCGCGCTCGGACAGGCCTTCGTAGCGGTCGACCTGCAGATACCAGAACCGGCCGACCAGCACGCCGAAGCAGGCCAGCGCGAAGATGCCGCCCACCCAGGCGCGCAGGCGGAAACGCTGCTTCTGCTGCTGGCCGGTTTTCTTGAATTCGAACATGACGCGGCGCCGCCGTCAGGCGGAGGACGATTCGGCGTCGTCGGCACCGCGCTGCGGCAGGTGCAGGACCCAGCCCGCCAGGGGCCACAGGGCGGCGGTCAGGAGCACGCTCACGCCCCAGTCCCAGCCCGGCCATTGCCCGGCCAGCCATGCATGGATGATCTGGGTCAGGAAGCGGGCAAGGAAGAAGACAGGCAGCATGTGCATCGCCTGGCTCCAGAGGTCGAACCGCTGCAGCCGGCGGTGCAGCACCACGGCCCCGTAGGCGACGAGCGTGTAGGACAGCGCGTGCTCGCCCAGCAGGCCGGCGTCGTGCACGTCCATGAGCAGCCCGAAGAAAAAGGCCGTGAACAGCCCCACCCGGCGCGGTTCGTGGACGCACCAGAAGGCGATGATCAGCAGCAGCACGTCGGGCGCGCCCTGCCACAGGCGCCAGGGCAGCAGGGAAATCAGCCACACCAGCAGCAAGGAGCCCCAGACGAACACGCCGTGCGCCGGGCCGGACAGGCGGTCGGGCTGCACATTGCTGGGCGTGCCCAGGCGGGGCCTGGCCTGCCCCGCGGATTGATTAGTCCGATCCACCGGAATCGACCTCCTGACGGTTGGATTCGGCGCGGGCCACGTCCACCTGCAACACCAGGAAGTGGCGATAGCGTTCGGGATGGGCCAGCGGTTCGCAGACGGCGCGCGCGAAGCCGGATGCCGTGTCGCGCTCGACCGAGGTCACCTTGGCCACCGGCAGGCCGGCGGGGAACAGGCCGCCGACGCCGCTGGTAACGATAGTATCGCCTTCCTTGATGTCGGCATTGGCCGCCAGGTAGCGGACTTCCATCTTGCCCGGCGAATTGCCGCCGAACGCGATCAGCCGCAGCCCGTTGCGCAGCAACTGCACGGGGATGGACACCTGTTCGTCGGTGACCAGGGCCGCTTCGGCCGTCATGGGCGTCACGCGCACGATCTGGCCGACCACGCCGCCTTCGTCGATCACCGGCATGCCCGGCGCCAGGCCGGCCTTGCTGCCCTTGTTGAACACCAGGCGCTGGGTGAACGCGTTGGTGGGCTCGTACATGACCTCGACCACCACGGCCGATTGCGCCACCGTGTCGGTCACGCCCAGCAGGCGGCGCAACTGCGCGTTCTCGGCGGCCAGTTGGGCCGCGTGCGTGGCCACCTGGGCCAGCTCGATGCGCTGGCGCTGGAGGGCTTCGTTTTCGCTACGGATGAGATTGGCCGCGTTGACCCATTCGTTCACCTGCTGGACGAGGTCGCGCGGCGCCATGACGGCGCGCTGGAACGGATACAGCGCCACGGACATCGCCCGGCGCGCCGGTTCCAGCATGCGCCATTGCGAATCCATGATGATCAAGGCCAGGGCAAGGACGACCAGAACGACCAGCCGCACCTCCGCGGGTGGGCCGCGCCTGAATAGGGGGGGAGTCCCTTGTCGTTGCATGAATCTCAGCCCGGACGCCCGCGTCCGTCGCTCCGGCAGCGGCCGGAGCCGTGAAAAAGCGGGGCTCCGGGCTGGCGGGCAAAATTAGTCGTTGATGAAGATGGCGCCCAGCTTTTCAAGATGTTCCAACGCCTCGCCGCAACCGCGCACGACGCAGGTAAGGGGATCGTCCGCCACCACGACGGGCAGGCCGGTCTCTTCCTGCAGCAAGCGGTCCAGGTCGCGCAGCAGCGCGCCGCCGCCGGTCAGGGCGATGCCCTTGTCGGTGATGTCGGCGCCCAGTTCGGGAGGCGTCTGCTCCAGCGCGATCTTCACGGCCGAAACGATCTGGTTCAACGGATCGGTCAGCGATTCCAGGATTTCGTTGGAGGAAACCGTGAAGCTGCGCGGCACGCCTTCGGCCAGGTTGCGGCCCTTGACCTCGATCTCGCGGACTTCGGAACCCGGGAACGCCGAGCCGATTTCCTTCTTGATGAGTTCGGCGGTGGGCTCGCCGATCAGCATGCCGTAGTTGCGGCGGATGTAGTTGACGATGGCTTCGTCGAACTTGTCGCCGCCCACCCGCACGGAACCCTTGTAGACCATGCCGCCCAGCGAAATCACCGCCACCTCGGTGGTGCCGCCGCCGATGTCGACCACCATGGAGCCGCTGGCGTCGGAGACGGCCAGGCCGGCGCCGATGGCCGCGGCCATCGGTTCCTCGATCAGGAAGACGTGGGACGCGCCCGCGCCCAGGGCCGATTCGCGGATGGCGCGGCGCTCGACCTGGGTGGATCCGCAAGGCACGCAGACGATGATCCGGGGGCTGGGCGCCAGCATGTTGCGGGGGTGCACCATGCGGATGAACTGCTTGAGCATCTGCTCGGTGACCGTGAAATCGGCGATCACGCCGTCCTTCATCGGCCGGATGGCCTCGATATTGCCGGGAACGCGGCCGAGCATCTGCTTGGCCTCGTGGCCGACGGCCTGGATGATCTTCTTGCCGTGAGGCCCGCCTTCATGACGGATTGCGACCACGGAGGGCTCATCGAGCACGATGCCCTTGCCGCGGACGTAAATCAGCGTATTGGCGGTACCGAGGTCGATCGCCATATCGCTGGAAAAATAACTGCGCAGGAATCCGAACATGGGAGCTCAGCTAAATTCTGGGGGAATTGGGTTCATGCCGCGGGGCGTAGGGCCCGGTAAAGGACGGGTCCGCCTGTCATCACGGCGATTAAACCGTGAATCATAACTTATAATTTCCCCGGAAATAGCGCATAAATGCAGGCTATTCAAGCTTTGTAACGGGTTCGGCATATGCATACTGCCTTGTCCCGCCCTTCAGCCTCCGCTTATCGATTTTGCAATCCCCATGGCGCTCAACGACACAGATGTGGCCCGCATTGCCCGGCTGGCCAGAATCGAACTGACTCCCGAACAGCGCGCGCTCGCGCAAGCCGAACTCAACGGCATCCTCCACCTGATCGAACGGCTCCAGTCGGTCGACACCCAGGGCGTCGACCCCCTGGCCCACCCTCTGTCCGCCCACGAGGACATTGTGCTGCGCCTGCGTGAAGACGCCGTGACCGAAACCAGCTCGGAAGCGCGCCGCCAGGAACTCCTGGCCAATGCCCCCGACGCCCGGGACGGCCTGTTCCTGGTTCCCAAGGTCCTGGACTAAGCCATGACGAAACCCGCCCTGCACACCCAATTCGAAGGGATCGCCGGCCTGCGCGCGGCCCTTGCGCAACGCCAGGTCAGCGCCGTCGAACTCGCCCAAAGCGCCCTGGCCGCGGCCGAAGCGGCCAGCGGCCTGAACAGCTTTTTACATATTGACGCCGAATTGACGCTGGCCCAGGCCCGCGCCGCCGACGCGGCGCTGGCCGCCGGCTCGGCCGGCCCGCTGGCCGGCATCCCGATCGCCCACAAGGACGCCTTCGTCACCCGCGGCTGGCGCACCACCGCCGGCAGCAAGATGCTCGACGGCTACGTCAGCCCCTTCGACGCCACCGTCGTCGAACGGCTGGAACAGGCCGGCGCCGTGTCGCTGGGCAAGCTGAACTGCGACGAATTCGCCATGGGTTCCGGCAACGAGAACTCCGCCTACGGCGCCGTGAAGAACCCCTGGGACCACGCCGCCGTGCCCGGCGGCTCCTCGGGCGGCTCGGCCGCCGCCGTGGCGGCCCGTCTGGTGGCCGCCGCCACCGGCACCGACACCGGCGGCTCGGTGCGCCAGCCCGCCGCGCTGTGCGGCGTCAGCGGCATCAAGCCCACCTACGGCACGGTATCGCGCTACGGCATGGTGGCCTTCGGCTCCAGCCTGGACCAGGCCGGCCCGCTGGCCCCCAGCAGCCGCGACCTGCTCGAACTGCTCGATCCCATGAGCGGATTCGACCCGCGCGACGCCACCAGCCTGGAAAAATGCGATGGCGCCGTGAACGAACCCGGCCGCGTCCGGCGCGATTTCGACGCCGCGCAGGGCCGTTTCGACGCCGCGGGCAGCCAGCCGCTCCAGGGCCTGCGCATCGGCGTGCCCGACGAATACTTCGGCGCCGGCCTGGCGCCGGACGTGGCCGCCGCGGTCGAGGCGGCGCTGGCCCAGTTCGAAGCGCTGGGCGCCGTGCGCGTGCCGGTATCGCTGCCGCGCACCGAACTGGCCATTCCGGCCTATTACGTGATCGCCCCCGCCGAAGCGTCCAGCAACCTGGCCCGCTACGACGGCGTGCGCTACGGCCACCGCGCCGCCCAGTACGGCGACCTGAACGAAATGATCAGCCGCTCGCGGGCCGAGGGCTTCGGCGACGAGGTCAAGCGCCGCATCCTGATCGGCACCTACGTGCTGTCCCACGGCTACTACGACGCCTACTACCTGCAAGCCCAGCGCCTGCGCCGCCTGATCGCCCAGGACTTCCAGCGCGCCTACGCCGGCCAGTGCGACGTGATCATGGGGCCGGTGACCCCCACGGTCGCCAAAAACATCGGCGACAACCGCGACGATCCCACGGCCGACTGGCTGGCCGACGTCTACACGCTGGGCGTGAGCCTGGCCGGCCTGCCGGCCATGTCGATCCCCTGCGGCTTTGGTGGAACGGGCAACCAGCGCCCGGTCGGCCTGCAAATCATCGGCAACTATTTCGACGAAGGCCGTCTGCTGGCCATCGCCGACCGCTACCAACAAGCGACGGACTGGCATAAGCGTGCCCCCGTCCAGCAAGGCTGAGAAAATGAACTGGGAAATCGTCATCGGCCTGGAAACGCACACCCAGCTTTCCACCGGCTCCAAGATCTTCTCGGGCAGCAGCACCCAATTCGGCGCCGCGCCCAACACGCAAGCCAACGAAGTCGACCTGGCGCTGCCGGGCAGCCTGCCCGTCATGAACCGCGGCGCCGCCGAACGCGCCATCCGTTTCGGCCTGGCGGTGGGCGCCGAGATCGCGCCGCGCTCGGTCTTCGCCCGCAAGAACTACTTCTACCCCGACCTGCCCAAGGGCTACCAGATCAGCCAGTACGAGCTGCCGGTGGTCGTGGGCGGCACGCTGTCGTTCTTCGTCGGCGAGGAAGAAAAAACCGTCAACCTGACCCGCGCCCACCTGGAAGAAGACGCCGGCAAGTCCCTGCACGACGACTTCAACCTGGCCAACGGCGCCCCCGCCAGCGGTATCGACCTGAACCGCGCCGGCACGCCCCTGCTGGAAATCGTGACGGAACCCGAAATGCGCTCGGCCGCCGAGGCCGTGGCCTATGCCCGCGCCCTGCACAGCCTGGTCGTGTGGCTGGGCATCTGCGACGGCAACATGCAGGAAGGCTCGTTCCGCTGCGACGCCAACGTGTCGGTCCGCCCGGTGGGCCAGAAGGAATTCGGCACCCGCACCGAGATCAAGAACGTAAACTCGTTCCGCTTCCTCGAACGCGCCATCACCTATGAAGCGCGCCGCCAGATCGAGCTGATCGAAGACGGCGGCACCGTGGTCCAGGAAACCCGCCTGTACGACGCCGACCGCGACGAAACCCGCAGCATGCGCAGCAAGGAAGACGCGCACGACTACCGCTACTTCCCGGATCCCGACCTGCCCACGCTGGTGATCTCCAGCGCCTGGGTGGACGAAGTGCGCGCCGCCATGCCCGAACTGCCGGCCGCGCTGCGCGTCCGCTTCGAGTCCGACTACGGCCTGACCGCCTACGACGCGGCCCAGCTCAGCGCCAGCCGCGGCCTGGCCGCCTACTTCGAGGCGGTGGCCCAGGCCCTGCCCGCCGGCCAGGCCAAGCTGGCCGCCAACTGGATCATGGGCGAAGTGGCCGCGACGCTGAACAAGGAAGAAAAGGACATCGCCGACTCGCCCGTGCAGGCGCCCGCCCTGGCCGCCCTGATCGGCCGCATCATCGACGGCACCATCTCCAACAAGATCGCCCGCGAAGTCTTCGGCGCCATGTGGGCCGGCGAAAACGGCGGCCAGCCCGACGCCATCATCGAGGCCCGCGGCCTGAAACAGATCAGCGACACGGGCGCCATCGGCGCCATGATCGACGAGGTGCTGGCGGCCAACCCGGCCATCGTGGAAGAGTACCGGGCCGGCAAGCAGAAGGCGTTCAACTCGCTGGTCGGCCAGATCATGAAGGCCGCGCGCGGCAAGGCCAACCCGCAGCAGGTGAACGACCTGCTGAAGCAGAAGCTGGACGGCTGATCATCTGCGGAGCACGCCCTTCAACGGCTGCGCTCACGAGGTATCAGACGAAACGAAGGGCCGCGGCATCTTGCCGCGGCCTTTTGTTTGGCCAAGAATGATCTGGTCGATTTTTGATCAGAGGCTTAGGCCATGACCATTCCCTACATTGCTGTTCCGCAGGAACACCTCCCCGACCGGTTGGACGAACTTATTCAAGCCGCGCGAGACGGGGCTCGCGTCGTCATCACGCGCGACGGCCAAGCACATGCGCAGATCTGTCCGGTCAATCCGCTATTGACCGAAGACGCCCACAATGCGATAGAAGAACTCAAGAATTTCCCCAAGGTTCCCTACATCGACGAAGCCACTTGGTGGTACATCGTCAAAGGGGTGCACGAATGAAACTCGTGCTGGACGCATCAGTCGCGCTGAGTTGGCTGCACTTGCCAAGCCAACCCTTTCGTTCACAGGCCATGGAAATACTGAATGGCCTGTATGGCAGGCCCGCTTATGTTCCGGTGGTCTGGCCGCTGGAGGTCGCCCAGGGCGCATTGCGCGTGGAGCGAGCCAAGGCGGCGGCCCCCGACGTCTTGGCACAGTTTGCACTGACGTTGTGGGACGCTCCCGTCGTCCACGACCCTCGTCCGCCGACGCAATGGCTAGAGCTCAGCGTATCGTTGGCCCGGGCGCACGGGCTCACCGTATATGACGCATCCTATCTCGAACTGGCCTTGACCGCCGACGCCGCGCTCGCCACGTTCGACCGCAAACTGGCTTCCGCTGCGCGCACGCTAGGCGTAGAACTGGCCGCGCAAACGAACCAGTTGGCCGAGCCGGCCGCTAGCTATGGCAAAAACGAAGAAACCGTCCGCCATGAAGCAGGCGCTGAAGCATCGGCCCGCCTGTCGCCATCAATACGCTACACCCCGTACTTCGTCCGGTAGGCCAGCACCGCGTCGCGGTGTTCGGCAAACGACGCGTCGTCCTGCAGCAGGGCCAGGATGTCCGACAGCGAAGCGATCGACACCACCGGGATGCCGTAGGTCTTCGCCACGTCCTGCACGGCGGAATGGGCCGACAGGGCGTCGTCCGGGCCCGCGCGTTCCATGCGGTCCATGGCGATCAGCACGGCGGCCGGCTCGGCGCCCGCGGCGCGGATGATTTCCACCGACTCGCGCACCGAGGTGCCCGCCGTGATCACGTCGTCGATGATGACGACCTTGCCTTGCAGCGGCGCGCCCACCAGCGTGCCGCCTTCCCCGTGGTCCTTGGCTTCCTTGCGGTTGTACGCGAACGGCACATCGCCGCGGCCCTGCATGCCGGGATGGGCGGCCAGCGCGACGGCCGTCGCCGTGGCCAGCGGGATGCCCTTGTAGGCCGGCCCGAACAGCATATCGAAGGCCACGCCGGAATCCAGCAGCGCCTGGGCGTAAAACTGAGCCAGCTTGCCGACCGAACCGCCGCTGTTGAACAGGCCCGCGTTGAAGAAATAGGGACTGATGCGGCCCGACTTGACCTTGAAGCTGCCGAAGCGCAGCACGCCTTCGTTCAAGGCGAAGCGGACGAAATCGAGGGCGGTGGCGGAGGAATGGGCGGCGGTCATGCGAGAGGGTCCGGTAGGTGGCAAACGCTGGCATTTTATCCGTTGTCAGGGCTATTCCCGGGCATCGGCGCCGAGTCGGTTAAATTCCTGGCATTGTCCGGCCCCTCAAGGCCGCCCTACAGGAGTTTCGCTTTGCTGCGCATTACGTCGCTCAATCTCAATGGCATCCGGTCCGCCTTCCGCAAGGGCCTGCAACCCTGGATGGAGAAGCACGCCGCCGACGTGCTTTGCCTGCAGGAAATCAAGGTCTCGCACGACGACCTGACCGAGGACCTGCGCCATCCGCCCGGCTACACCGGCCATTTCCACCATGCCGTGAAGAAAGGCTACAGCGGCGTCGGCATCTACCTGCGCAACGCGGCCGAACGCGTGCACACAGGCCTGGGCTGCGAGGAATTCGACCCCGAGGGCCGCATCATCCGCGCGGACTGGAAGAACCTGTCGGTGATCAGCGCCTACCTGCCGTCGGGCTCCAGCGGCGACGAACGCCAGCAGGCGAAGTACCGCTTCCTGGACCGCTTCGGCCCCTGGATCGACAGCCTGATGCACGAGCACCGGACCACCGGCCGCGAGTTCGTCATCTGCGGCGACTGGAACATCGCGCACAAGGAAATCGACCTGAAGAACTGGAAGGGCAACATGAAGAATTCGGGCTTCCTGCCCGAAGAGCGCGCCTGGCTGACGGACGTCTTCGACAAGCGCGGCTTCGTGGACGTGTTCCGCACCATCGACGACCGGCCCGACCAATACACCTGGTGGAGCAACCGCGGCCAGGCCTGGGCCAAGAACGTCGGGTGGCGCATCGACTACCAGATCGCGACGCCGGGCATCGCGGCGCGCGCCCGCAACGTAGCCATCTACAAGGACGAGCGCTTCTCGGACCACGCTCCGCTGACGATCGACTACGACACCACGCTCTGATCCGGGCCGGCGCCAGCGGCCCCTGCTTCCCGCAGCGATGCCGCCGCCTCCCGCCGCAGCCAGCCCAGGAACGCCGCCGCCCGGGGATCCTCGGCGCAGGGCCGCGGCGACAACAGGAAATAGGCCGAACCGTCGCGCACGAAACCGCAGGGCGCCGCCAGCCGGCGGTCGCGCACGGCGTCGCACGCCATCAGCGCGGACCCGATCGCCACCCCCAGCCCCGCGGCGGCGGCCTGCAGGCTCAGGTAGAAATGTTCATAGACCGGCCCCGCGCGCCTCGGGGGCTTCATGCCCGAGGCCTGGGACCATTGCCGCCAGGCCTGCGGCCGCGTTGCGCTGCCCAGCGCCGGCGCGCCGCCCCAGGCATCGCCGGCCGGGCCGGCGGTTGCGGCCTCGGGCAGGCCCGGCCGGCATACCGGCCCCGTCCATTCCTCGCACACGCGCTCGGCATGCAGCGCGGCATCCCACTCGAAGTCATTGCGGCGCAGCGCCACGTCCACGCCCCGGGCGGCGAAATCCAGGGGGCCGCCCGCCGCGTACAGGTGCACCTGTACGCCGGGGTGGATCCGCTGGAATTCAGGCAGCCGCGGAATCAGCCACATCATGGCGATCGTCGGTTCGCAGGACAGCACCAGCGGCGCGTCGGCCGCGGGCGGGCTCAGCTTCGCCAGGCCCACCGCCAACTGCTCGAACAGGGCGCGGGTGAGGTCGAATAGCTGCCTGCCCGGATCGGTCAGGAAAACACCCCGGTTCCGGCGTTCGAACAAGGCCAGCCCCAGGCTGTCCTCAAGCAGCCTGACCTGGCGGCTGACCGCGCCATGGGTCACGTGCAGTTCCTCCGCCGCCTTGCCGAACGCCTGGTGGCGGGCGGCGGCATCGAAGACGCGCAAGGCATTGAGCGGCGGCAGCTTCATGGCAATCGGTGATTTTTTCTGACGGATAGCCGGCATTAAAAATCGTTTTTGCGATACGCGCCAGCGCCGCACAATGCCGGCTCCGTTCACCGCCAGTCCCGCCCCGCCATGACCGAACTGATCGCCGTCGCCCTCATCACTATTCTCGCCGTCGTCAGCCCGGGACCGGACTTCGCCATGGTCACGCGGTACAGCTATCTGTACGGCCGGCGCATCGGCCTGATCTGCGCCGCCGGCATCGCGCTGGGCGTGCAGGTGCACGTGTTCTATACGATGTTCGGCGTGAGCCTGCTGGCCCGCCACGCGCAATCCGTGCTGCAGGGCGTCAAACTGGCGGGCGCCTGCTATCTGGCCTACATGGGCTGGAAGACCTTCTTCAACCGCACGCCGGTCGACCGCGACCTTTCCACCCGCCCGGCGATCTCGGGCCGGCAGGCGCTGTACAGCGGCTTCCTGACCAACGCGCTCAATCCCAAGACCACCTTGTTCGTCGTCAGCACCTATACCCAGCTTGTGTCGCCCGGCACGCCGCTGGCCTGGCAGTTCGGCTATGGGCTGTTCATGTCGTTCGCGCATTGGCTCTGGTTCAGCGCCGTGGCGTGGTCGATCTCCTCGCCGCTGCTGCGCCAGACCCTGCTGGACCACCAGAGGACGGCCGACCGCGTGGTGGGGGCCGTTCTGATGGCGCTGGGCGGCGCCCTGGCCGTCGCGCAGATATGAACTGTCTCCGGGGCGTGATCTTTCTCAAATAAATAAATGGGGACGTATAATTTAGAATTGCCGGCTCGACCAGTGCCCCGAAGGCCTCCCACAACCCGATTTCGACCCTGGCGGTCACCTGGCGAGCCAATTCTCCATAGGAGAATTAATTGGGGACAAATTAATTTCCCCAGTAAATTCAAGCCAATTCATGAAAAACCCATGGTTTTCAGACGCCAAGGCGCTTTTCGCACATAAATACGTCCCTAATTATAGGACTGCAAAAAGAGCTTTGATATCAAGGTGATGGCGCACTTTCCGGCTTTGCGCAGAGCAACAATTTAGCCCTACAATTCCGCACCATACAGGTGCGACCTTGCACCAAAACCGTGTATTTCGCGCCCCAATACGGCGCAGCCCGCACCTATTCGAAGCACCCCCAAGGAGATCATGTTGAAAGTGCAGAGTCTGGACGACTTCCTGCGTGGCGTCGCCGCGCGCGACCCGCAACAGCCTGAATTCATGCAAGCCGTCCAGGAGGTGATGCTGAGCCTGTGGCCTTTCATCGAACAGCACCCCCATTACGCCGAGCACGCCCTGCTGGAGCGCCTGGTGGAACCGGAACGCGTGATCCAGTTCCGCGTGTGCTGGACCGATGACCAGGGCCGCGCCCAGGTCAACCGCGCTTTCCGCATCCAGCACAGCTCGGCCATCGGCCCGTTCAAGGGCGGCATGCGCTTCCACCCCTCGGTGAACCTGTCCATCCTGAAGTTCCTGGCCTTCGAACAGACCCTCAAGAACTCGCTGACCACGCTGCCCATGGGCGGCGGCAAGGGCGGCTCCGATTTCGATCCCAAGGGCAAGTCCGACGCCGAAGTCATGCGTTTCTGCCAGGCCCTGATGATCGAGCTGTACCGCCACCTGGGCCCGGACACCGACGTGCCGGCCGGCGACATCGGCGTGGGCGCGCGCGAAGTCGGCTTCATGGCCGGCATGATGAAAAAGCTGTCCAACTCGACCGCCAGCGTGTTCACCGGCAAGGGCCTGACTTTCGGCGGCAGCCTGATCCGCCCCGAAGCCACCGGCTACGGCACGGTGTACTTCGCCGAAGAAATGCTCAAGCGCGTGGGCCGCTCCTTCGATGGCCTGCGCGTGTCCGTGTCGGGCTCCGGCAACGTCGCGCAATACGCGATCGAAAAAGCCATGGCGCTGGGCGCCAAGGTCGTCACCGTGTCGGACTCGAACGGCACCGTCGTGGACGAAGCCGGCTTCACGCACGAGAAGCTGGTTGCGCTGATGCACATCAAGAACGACCTGCGCGGCCGCCTGGACACGTACGCCCGCCAATTCGGCCTGAAGTACGAAGAAGGCAAGCGTCCGTGGCACGTGCCCGTGGACGTGGCCCTGCCCTGCGCCACCCAGAACGAACTGGAACTGGACGATGCGCAGACGCTGATCAAGAACGGCGTGATCTGCGTCGCCGAAGGCGCCAACATGCCGGCCACGCTGGAAGCCGCCAAGGCCTTCATCGCCGCCCGCGTGCTGTACGCCCCGGGCAAGGCCAGCAACGCCGGCGGCGTGGCCGTATCCGGGCTGGAAATGGCCCAGAACTCGGCCCGCCTGTCCTGGACGCGCGAAGAGGTCGACACCCGCCTGCATGCCATCATGCGCGACATCCACGAAAACTGCGTGCGCCACGGCCACACCGAACGCGAATACGTCAACTACCTGGACGGCGCCAACATCGCCGGTTTCGTGAAGGTGGCCGACGCCATGCGCCAGCAAGGGCTGTACTAGTCCCCCCCCGAAGCGCTGCGCGCTTCCCCCCCAGGGGGGCGCCGCTGCGGACCGGCGGAGCCCGGCTCCGCGCGGCCCCGATCGGGGCAGGTCTTGCCTCGTGGGTAGATGCCGGTCAAAGCGGGCGATCTAGCCCGGTGTCTGCCAGGTGTCTGACACCCATGTGAGACAGGCTTCAGCATGCGCGGGCGTGCCCTGGGTGTCAGACACCACCCGAGACTGAGACACCCCCCGAGACTGAACGCCGACAGCCCAGCGGCAGCCTAGTGCTTCATCATGCCGTGGTCCATGCCGCCGTGGCCCATGCCCGGATTGTGCGACGCGGGCTTGACCTTGAACTGCACGGCCACTTCGCCCGCCTTTTCGAACTTCAGCGTGGCCGGCACCGTGCCGCCTTCGGCGAACGGGGCCTTCAGCTTGATGAACATGACGTGGTAGCCGCCGGGGCTCAGCTTGACCTCGGTATCGGCCGGCAAGGCGATGCCGCCTTCCACCTGGCGCATCTTCGACACGCCGTTTTCGGTCTGCACCGTGTGCAATTCGACGCGCTCGGCGGCGTCCGACGCGACCGACAGCAAGCGATCCGCGGCCTTGGCGTCGTTGTCGATATCCATATACCCCGCGCCGTTGGACTGGCCCGGCGCGGAGGCGCGAACCCAGAGGTCGTCGATCTCGACCTCGCCAACCTTGTAGTCCTTCGCCCAGGCCGTCCCGGCCGTGCACAGGCCCAGGGCGGCGATGACAGCGAGCTTGCGGATGTTCATGGGTTGTTCTCCTAAGGGGTTAACGCCGCCGGACCAGGCTGCGGGCGGCTGACAGAACCGAATCGGTCAGGGCTTCCATCGCTTCGGAGTTTACCCGCCAATGCTGCCAATACAGCGGCACGTCTTCCCATGCGCGCCCCCGAAGCAGCATCAACTGACCTGCGTCAAGATGCTCCTGCACCAGCGGCAGGGGATTCATGGTCCAGCCCAGGCCGCCCAGCGTGGCCTGCACGAACGCGCGGGTGGACGGCACCCACCAGACCGGCGGCTGCCAGGGCGCGGGATCCGCGATCTTGTGCGCGAAGCGGGCCTGCAAGGCGTCCTTGCGGTTGAATACCAGCACCGGCGCCTGCGCCAGCGTTTGCGCGTTCACGCCCTGCGAGAAATAGCGCTTGTGGAACGCCGGCGTGCACGTCGCCACGTAGCGCATGCTGCCCAGCGCGTGGATGCGGCAGCCCTGGACCGGCTCCGCCAGCGCGGTCACGGCGCCCAGCACCGAACCGTTGCGCAGCAACGCGGCCGTGTGGTCCTGGTCTTCCGACTGCATGTCCAGCGTGGCCCGGGTGCGCGCCGAGAACTGCACGGCCGCCTCGACGAACCAGGTCTCCAGGCTGTCGTGGTTGACCGCCACGGGGATGCTGGCGTAGGGCACGTCGTCGTCCGCGACCCCCAGCCGGTTCAGGGCGTCGTGTTCCAGCAGCGCCGTCTGCTCCGCCAGCCGGACCAGCACCTGCCCGTCCGACGTGGCCGCCGCCGGCACCGTGCGCTGCACCAGCAGGCGGCCCATGCGGTCTTCCAGCGCCTTGATCCGCTGCGACACGGCGGACGGCGTGACGCTGAGGGCCAGCGCGGCCCGCTCGAAACTGCCTTCGCGCACCACCGCGGCCAGGGCCCGCAGGTTCCCGTGATCGATTTTCATAAGATTAGTTTTACTTAATATAGTGAAGAAAAATTAGCTTTATTTCATTCACTTGGCAAGGGAAAATAGCGCATTGCCGGTACTCCTCCCGTGGCCGGCGCGATTATCGAAGCGCCGCCACAGGCGCAGCAGTCATAGGTGTTTGCATCATGTTCGCCACGTTGTCCTCCCCCCTTTTCTTCACTGCCTGGGCCAGCGGAACGGCCACCGGGCTGGGCCTGTTCGCCGTCGTGGGCGCGCAAAGCGCGTTCATCCTGCGCCAGGGGCTGATGCGGGCGCATCTGCTGAGCGTGGTCGCCATTTGCGCGCTGATCGACGCCGTCTTCATCTTCGCCAGCGTCTCCGGGCTGCAGGCCCTCACGTCCTGGTTCCCCTGGCTGACGACCGCCGTGCTGTGGTTCGGGGTCGCCTTCCTGTCCTGGTACGCCCTGCAATCGGCGCGCCGCGCCTGGACCGCCACGGGCGGGCTGGCCGCCGCGCGCGACGTGGTCCCCTCGCGCCGCGCCGCGATGCTGGGCGCCCTGGGTTTCTCGCTGCTGAACCCGCACTTCTGGCTGGACATGGTGGTGGTCGGCTCGCTGGCGCACGGCTTCGAGGACGCCCGCATGGCGTTCGCCGCCGGCGCGTTCACGGCCAGCCTGCTGTGGCTGGCGGTGCTCGGCATCGGCTCGCGCGTGTTCGCGCCGTTCTTCGCCAGCGCTTCCGCCTGGCGCGTGCTGGACGGCGTCATCGCCGCGGTCATGGCCGCGCTGGCGGTCAGCCTGGCCTTGAAGGGCGTGTAAGCGCGCGAGGCCCCGATCCGGCGTTCCGCCCGCCTGGCGCCCGCGTCCTTATAATCGGTCCGTTGCCACTTTTTCGTCGGGCGCAGCCGGCCCTCCAGACGATCATGCGCGGACCTTCCCCCAAAGACGTGCGCCTGCCACCGCTGGCCGCCATCCAGGCGTTCGAAGCGGCCGCGCGCCTGGGCTCCTTCGAACGCGCCAGCGAAGAACTCTTCGTCACCGCCAGCGCCATCGGCAAACGCATCGCCGCGCTGGAAGCCTTGCTGGACGTCTCCCTATTCATCCGCAGCAGCCGGGGCGCGACGCTGAGTTCGGCCGGGCGCGAATACCTGGAACAGGTGCGCACCGCGCTGGACCTGCTGTCGGACGCCTCGCTGCACAAGCGCGGCGAGCCCAAGCCCGAACCGCTGCGCGTGGTGTCCACGCCGACCTTCGCCCGGCAGGTCTTGATCCCCTACCTGCCGGGCTTCACCGCCGCGCACCCCGACGTGGAGCTGGAGATCATGCTGTCCATTCCCTACCTGGACATCATGCCGCCCAACGCGGACGTCTGGATCCGCTTCGGCAGCGGCAAGCACCCCGGGCTGCATGCGCGCCCGCTCACCCAGGACCCGGTATTCGCGGTCTGCGCGCCGGGCTACCGCGACGCGCGCGGCCCCTTCAGGCGGCCCGCGGACCTGGCCCGGGCGCAGTTGCTGCGCTGCCCGATGGAGCCCTGGCGCCCCTGGCTGGACGCCGCGGGGCTGGACTGGCCGGAACCCTCCCGCGGCGTGTGGCTGGTCGACCTGGGCATGATGCTGGCGGCCGCGCGCGCCGGCCAGGGCATCGCGCTCACGCGCCGCACGCTGGCCGCGGAGTGGCTGGACGAAGGCAAGCTGGTGCGCGTGCTGGACATCGAAATCCCCGGCGAATCCCAGTACTACTTGTGCACCGAAGCCTCGCGCCCGCCCGGCGGCGCGCGCCAAGCGTTTTCCCTATGGCTGGAAGATGTCTGCAAACGGGCATCCCAATGGCCATGCGGCCTGCGGGCCGGTCAGGAATAAATTTCCAGCCCGGGGCGGAACGAAATTCCGCGCAGCGCGCCGCCACGCTGGCTAGGATGCGGCCAACGCAACTGTCCCATTGCCCCAAGGCGCGCTCCGGGCCCATACCTTTCGTTCCACCCCGATGCTGCATTGCAGCGCATGACCGGGGACCCCGTGCGCCCGTACTAGGTATTTACGCGGAAAAACCCCGCCGGGTCAGATTCGCGTAAGCGATTGGGCAGACAGTCACGACACGCAGCACAGGAGAAGCGCCGCCACACCCCGGCGCAGGCATAAGGTTTTCCACGCAGTTCTACCAATTACAACGGAGACATCCATGGATTTTCGTTTGAAGGTGCTAGCAGGAGCCCTCGCATTTGCCGCAATGGCCGCAAGCCACGCCGCCGACCCGATCAAGATCGGCGTGGCCGGCCCCTACACCGGAGGCTCGTCCTCCATGGGCGTCAGCATGCGCGACGGCGTGCGCCTGGCCATTGAAGAAATCAACAAGAACGGCGGGGTGCTGGGCCGGCAACTGGTCGCCGTGGAACGCGACGACGAAGCCAAGAACGAGCGCGGCGTGCAGATCGCCCAGGAACTGATCAACAAGGAACAGGTCGCGGCCACCGTCGGCTACATCAACACCGGCGTGGCGCTGGCCTCGCAACGCTTCTACCAGGACGCCAAGATCCCGGTGTTCAACAACGTGGCCACGGGCAGCGTCATCACGCACCAGTTCAAGGCCCCCGAATACCCGGACAACTATGTGTTCCGCAACGCGGCGCACGACAGCATCCAGGCCCCGATGATCGTCGAGGAAGCGATCACGCGCCGCGGCTACAAGAAGGTCGCCATCCTGGCCGATTCCACCAACTACGGCCAACTGGGCCGCGAGGATCTGGAAAAAGCCCTGGACAGCAAGGGCATCAAGCCCGTGGCGGTGGAGAAGTTCAACATCAAGGACGTCGACATGACGGCCCAGTTGCTGAAGGCCAAGTCCGC
This sequence comes from Achromobacter veterisilvae, assembly GCF_037619525.1. NCBI lineage: Bacteria > Pseudomonadati > Pseudomonadota > Betaproteobacteria > Burkholderiales > Alcaligenaceae > Achromobacter > Achromobacter veterisilvae. Next base: position 687,252 of record NZ_CP148753.1, read on the forward strand.
CGGCGCCGAAGCCGTGCTGACCTATGGCATCGGCCCCGAACTGGCCCAGATCGCCAACGGCATGACCAAGCTGGGCTGGAAGGTGCCGATCATCGGTAGCTGGACGCTCTCCATGGCCAACTACATCGACAACTCCGGCGCCAACGGAGAAGGCGCGCGCATGCCGCAAACCTTCATCCAGGACCCGGACACGCCCAAGCGCAAGGCGTTCATCGATGCCTACCTGGCCAAGTTCAAGCCCAAGAACAACCGCATCGACTCTCCGGTGTCGGCGGCCCAGGGCTATGACTCGATCTTCCTGCTGGCGGCCGCCTTCAAGCAGGCCAATTCCACCGACGGCCCGAAGGTCCGCGAAGCGCTGGAAAACCTGCAAACGCCCGTCGAAGGCGTGGTGATGACCTACAACAAGCCGTTCAACCACGACAACCACGACGCGATCACGGCGAAGGAAGTGGTCATCGGCGAGGTCAAGGGCGGCCGTGTAGTCAAGGCCAACTAGGTCCCGCAGCGCACTTGGCGGCGGCTGCCCGGCCGCCGCCGTCCGCGTCCTGCCCGCCAGGACGCGGGCATGCCGCCGCCTGAAAACAGCGTTCTGCCCACGGGGGTTGGGACGGAACCACAGCGCTTCAAGACACACACCATGATTCTTCTACAGCTCATCTATAGCGGTATCGCGCTGGGCATGATCTATGCCGTCATCGCGTTCGGATACCAGCTCACCTTCTCCACGTCGGGCACGCTGAACTTCGGCCAGGGCGAAGCCCTGATGCTGGGCGCGCTGGTCGGCCTCACCCTGGTCGGACTGGGCGTGAACTACTGGGTGATGATTCCCATCGTCTGCATCTTCGGCTTCGCGCAGGGCGCGCTGGTCGAGCGCGTGGGCGTTCGGCCCGCCATCAAGACCCGCTCCGAATTCGGCTGGATCATGGCCACCATCGCGCTGGGCATCATCTTCAAGAACGTGGCCGAGAACATCTGGGGCCGCGACGACCTGCGCTTTCCCTCGCCGCTGCCCGAAGCGCCGATCCAGGTGCTGGGCGCCAACGTCCTGCCGATGGAGCTGCTGGTGGTGTTCGGCGCGCTGGCGATGATGCTGCTGGTGGAAATCTTCAACCGCAAGTCCATCTACGGCAAGGCCTTCGTCGCCACCTCGAACGACCGCGACGCGGCCGGCCTGATGGGCATCAACACCGGCATGGTGATCACGTTTTCCTATGCCCTGTCGTCGCTGACCGCCGCGTTCGCCGGCGTGCTGGTGGCGCCGCTGACGCTGACCGGCGCCACCATGGGCGCGGTGCTGGGCCTGAAGGCCTTCGCGGTCGCCATCATCGGCGGCCTGTCCAGCGGCATGGGCGTCGTGGTGGGCGGGCTCATCCTGGGCATCGCCGAAACGACCACCGGTTTCTATCTTTCCACGGGATACAAAGACGTGCCTGGATTGGTCCTGCTGCTGCTCGTCCTGACCTTCAAACCCGCCGGCCTGTTCGGCAAGACCGCGATCAAGAAGGTGTGACGATGAAACCCCTGCACCTCCTGCTCTCCATCCTGGCCGTGGCCTGCCTGGCCGCGGTGCCGCTGGGCGTCACCAACACGTATTACCTGCACCTGATCGAAACCATCATGATCTACGCGATCCTGCTGTTCGGGCTCGACATCGTGGTGGGCTACACCGGCCAGGTATCGCTGGGCCACGCCGGCCTGTTCGGCATCGGCTCCTATGTGGCCGGCGTGCTGTTCTTCCATCTGCAGATGCCGATCTGGATCATCCTCCCGGCCGCGATCCTGATCGCGGCGGCCTTCGGGGCGGTGCTGGCGCTGCCGGCGCTGCGGGTCACGGGCCCGTACCTGGCCATGGTGACGCTGGCGTTCGGCACCATCATCCAGATCCTGATCAACGAGATGACCTTCCTGACCGAAGGCCCCCTGGGCATCAAGATCAACAAGCCGTCCATCGCCGGGCACATCCTCACCAAGAGCGAGTACTTCTGGCTGGTCGCCGCGCTGCTGGTGCTCTCGCTGATCGTGGTGCACCGCATCCTGAAGTCGCACCTGGGACGCTCGTTCGAGGCCTTGCGCGACAGCCCGATCGCGTCGGACTGCATGGGCGTGTCGGTGTACCGGCACAAGGTGTTCGCCTTCGTCATCAGCGCCGGCTTCGCCGGCCTGGCGGGCGCGCTGTATTCGTACTCGGAACAGTACATCTCGCCCAATACCTACAACTTCGAACTGACCATCCTGTTCCTGCTGGCCATCATCATGGGCGGGCGCAAGAGCCGCACGGGCGCGCTGCTGGGCGCCTCCATCATCGTGCTACTGCCCAAGATGCTGGACGACATCTCGACTTTCAGGCTGATCGCGCTGGGCGTGGCGATCCTGGTGACGGCGGGCAGCGCGGTCGCCGTGTCCAAGGGCCGCGCCGACCCCCGCCGGGTCGCCGTGCCCGTCGTCGGCACCATCCTCCTGGCGATCTTCTCGTTCTGGCTGGAAGCCGTGACCGACTGGCGCCTGACGATCTTCGGGGTCATGATCCTCTTCGTCGTGTACTACCTGCCCGACGGCATCGTGGGTTTCGTGCGCAACCTGTTCTTCTCCAGCCGCCGCACCGCGCTCGCGGTCAAGTCGGACCTGGTGAAGGCGCAGGAGGCGGTGCCCGACGCGGCCAAGGGCAAGGGCGAGACCCTGCTGGCGGCCAAGGGCGTGCTGATGCAGTTCGGCGGCCTGAAGGCGTTGAACGAGGTGGACCTGACCGTGAAGCGCGGCACCATCCATGGCCTGATCGGACCCAACGGCTCCGGCAAGAGCACCATGATGAACGTGCTGACGGGCATCTACGTGCCGACCGCCGGCGCGGTGGAGTTCTCGGGCAAGTCGCTGGTGGGCCTGGCGCCGGCGGACATCGCCGAGGCGGGCATTGCGCGGACCTTCCAGAACGTGCAGCTCTTCGGCGAAATGACCGCGCTGGAGAACGTGCTGGTCGGCCTGCACCACACCTTCACCACGGGGCTGGCCGGCATCGCGCTGCGCACGCCCAAGTGGAAGGGCGAGGAACAGGGCGCCCGCGCGCGCGCCATGGCGCTACTGGAATTCGTGGGCCTGGAATCGCTGGCCAGCGAAGAAGCCCGCAACCTGCCCTACGGCAAGCAGCGGCTGCTTGAAATCGCCCGCGCCCTGGCCCTGGACCCGCAACTGCTGTTGCTGGACGAACCCGCGGCCGGCCTGACCGCGCCCGACATCGTCGAGCTGCTGGCCATCATCCGCAAGGTGCGCGACCACGGCATCACGCTGATTCTCATCGAGCACCACATGGACGTGGTGATGGGGGTCTGCGACACCGTGTCGGTGCTGGACTTCGGCCAGAAGATCGCCGAGGGCCTGCCCAACGAAGTGCAAAGCAACGCCAAGGTCATCGAGGCGTATCTGGGCGGCGCGCCCGCCTGACGCCAAGGGGACGACAAGATGCTATCGATCAAGAATCTGGAAGCGGGCTACGGCAAAGTCAAAGTGCTGCACGGTATCAGCATGGAGGTGCCCAAGGCCAAGGTGGTGACGCTGATCGGCTCCAACGGCGCCGGCAAGACCACCACCATGCGGGCGCTGTCGGGCATGATCCGCCCCACCGCGGGCGAGATCACGCTGGGCGGCAAGCGCATAGACGGGCTCGAATCCCACCGCATCGCGCGGCTGGGGCTGGCGCACTCGCCCGAGGGACGGCGGGTGTTCCCGACCCTGTCGGTGACCGACAACCTGCTGCTGGGCGCCTTTCCGCGCCTGACGGGCAGCCGGCCCAAAGGCGACGTGCAGGCCGACCTGGGCCGCGCCATGGACCTGTTCCCGCGCCTGAAGGAACGCCGCGACCAATTGGCCGGCACGCTGTCCGGCGGCGAACAGCAGATGCTGGCCATGGCCCGCGCCGTGATGCTGAATCCTGAACTGGTGCTGCTGGACGAACCGTCGATGGGCCTGGCGCCGATCCTGGTGGAAGAAGTGTTCAGGATCATCGCGCGGCTGAAGGACGAAGGGGTCACGATGCTGCTGGTGGAGCAGTTCGCGGCCGCCGCGCTGAACGTGGCGGATTATGGATACGTGCTGGAAAACGGCCGGATTTCCGTGCATGGCAGCGCGGATAAGCTGAAGCACGATCCCGCCGTGGTCGCGGCGTATCTGGGCGGATCGCACTGAGGGAAACCGGCAAGAAGCAGGTGTCAGACACCCGTACGCCGGAGCAGGTGTCTGACACCCGTACGAGTTGGCCGTCCGTCTGAGGCGGAACTTCCCGGGTGTCAGACACCCAAGCGTTGCATGCTTTCGTTGGTGTCAGACACCCGGGCAGCGTCGGAGCAAGATGGAGAACGTCTCGTACGGGTGTCAGACACTTAGAGCCGCATCCCGTACCGGTGTCAGACACTGGAACGGGCATTCCGCAGGCGCCTGACACCGAAGCCGCCCCTCAGACTATCGTCAACGTCACATCGATGTTGCCGCGGGTCGCGTTCGAGTACGGGCACACGATATGCGCGGCCGCGACCAGTTTTTCGGCCTCGGCGCGCTCCATGCCCGGCAGCGAGATCTTCAGTTCCACTTCGATGCCGAAGCCGGTCGGAATGGGGCCGATGCCCACCGAACCGTCGATCGCCGCATTCGACGGCATGGCGATCTTGTCGCGGCCGGCGACGAACTTCATGGCGCCCATGAAGCACGCCGAATAGCCCACCGCGAACAACTGCTCGGGGTTGGTGCCGGCCGCGCCGGCGCCGCCCAGTTCCTTGGGCGTGGTCAGCTTGACGTTCAGGTTGCCGTCGTCGGTGGCGCCCGTGCCTTCACGGCCGCCGGTGACATGCGCATGGGCGCGGTACAGCACTTTTTCGATAGACATGATGCGTTTCCTTGGAAAGATAAAGGGGAACTGCCGGGCCTGGCGGGATCCTTCCCGTTTCGGCCTTACCAACAAAGTAGTACACAACTATATCGTGCACTACTTAAATGACCGGACGATGGCAGGCGCCAACGTCCGCCTCAAAGACTGGCGACCAGCTTCTCGCGCAGCGCGTGCAGGGCCTTCATGGTGTCCTGCGCCTCGTCCAGCGTGCATTGCGCGGCCGTGGCGACGGCCTGGGGCACGGCCTGCGCCTTGCCGCGCAAATCGCGGCCCTGCCGGGTCAAGGCCACGATCACCTGGCGCTCGTCGTCCAGGGCGCGCTGCCGCGTCACCAGTCCGGCCGCTTCCAGGCGCTTGAGCAACGGCGTCAGCGTGGCCGAGTCCAGGAACAGGCGCTCGCCGATGTCCGTCACCGTGATTTCGTCGCCTTCCCACAGCACCAGCATCACCAGGTATTGCGGATAGGTCAAGTCCAGGCCGCGCAGCAGCTTGCGGTACACCTTGTTCATCGCCAGCGAGGTCGAGTACAGGGCGAAGCAAAGCTGGCTGTCCAGCAGCAGCGGGTTGAAAGCGCCTTTGGGTTTGGATCTGGATTTCATTGCGCAATATTAAATAGCGCACTATTTATCGTCAAGCTTTTTTTTTGGCACGGCACGCGCTAGGCGCCCGCCTGCTCCCCTTCTCCCGTGGCGCGATCCGACCCGTATTGCTTCAGCCCTTCCAGGTCCAGCACCCGGACCGCGCCGTACTCCACGTTCAGCAATCCGGCTTCTTCCAGCTTGCGCAGCGCCTGGTTGGCCCGCTGGCGCGACACCCGGGCCAGATAGCCGACTTCTTCCTGCGTAATCGTCAGGCGCATGCCCATGCCGGGATACAGCAAAGGATTGAACAGCTCGGCCAGACAGCGGGCCACGCGCGCATCCGGGTCCAGCAGACGGTCGTACTCCGCCTTGCCGATGAACTGCGCCACGCGCTCGTTCAATTGGTGGAGCAGATAGCGGTTGAACGGGATGCTGGTGTCCAGCAGCCAGTCGAAGGTGGCGCTGGGCAGGCGCGCCACCACGGAATCCCGCAATGCCACGATGTCGTACTTGCGGATTTCGCTCTTGAGCAGCGACCCCTCGCCGATCCATCCGCCGGCGGGCACGCCGGTCAGCGACGCCACTTTGCCTTCGGCGTTGCCCACCGATACTTTGACCAGCCCGGCCAGCACGCCGATCCAAGCCTGTGCGAGTTCGCCTTTGCGCTCTATGATCGATCCGGCGGCCACCTGCTGCACGGTGAGGTCCCGCTCGACGCGCATTTGCTGTTCGCGGTCGAGCACGCGAAACCAGGCCGCGGCAAGTTGCAGGGAATCGGATAGCTGCATCGGGAATACCCTAAAAGGTCCTTGAATGTCGCGATGGTGACAGTTGGTAGCAACCCAACCTTATACCTTAACTCCTGCCGTAAATCTAAAACCAACTGGTCAAGCACCTCATCGCCATCGCCGCCCGCGCGGACTCCTGGCCCGAAGCGCCCAAACCGGAGGAGACAACGTGGCACATACATCGCCCGCATCCGCACGGATGCCGGCTGCGTCGGACACCTTTCCGGCGCTGCTGTTCACGCATGCCAAGGTTCGTGGGTCGCGGCCCGCGATACGCGAGAAAGATCTGGGGATCTGGCAAACCCTTACGTGGTCCGAAGTCGCGGAGCACGTCCGCCACGTCGCCCACGGCCTGGCCGCGCTGGGCATCCAGCCCGGCATGCACGTGGCCGTGGTCGGCGAGAACCGTCCCCGCCTATACATGGCCATGATGGCCGCGCAATCGCTGGGCGCGATTCCCGTGCCGCTCTACCAGGACGCCGTCGCCCAGGAAATGGTCTACGTGCTGCAGGATGCCGAGATCAGCGTGGCCATCGTCGAGGACCAGGAACAGGTCGACAAGATGCTCGAGATCAGCGAACAATGCCCCGCCCTGAAGCGCGTGGTGTTCGACGATCCGCGCGGCCTGCGCCACTACACCGACGCGATGCTGATGTCCTATGAAAAGCTGGAAGAGCTGGGCGCCGAATACGCCGCGCAGCACCCCGGCTTCCTGGATGGCGCCATCGCCGCCGTGCAGCCGCAGGACGCGGCCGCCATGTTCTATACGTCGGGCACGACCGGCAAGCCCAAGGGCGTCGTGCTGACGCACCACGCGCTGATCGACCGCGCGCGCGCCGTGTCCGAACTGGAAAACCTGACCGACCGGGAAGACGTGCTGGCCTACCTGCCGCCCGCCTGGATCGGCCAGAACATGTTCTCGTACACGCAGTTGCTGGTCACCGGCTTCACCGTGAACCATCCCGAATCGCCCGACACCGTGGCGATCGACATGCGCGACATCGGCCCCACCTATTACTTCGCGCCGCCGCGCGTGCTGGAAGGCCTGCTGACCCACGTGATGATCCGCATGGAAGACGCGGGATTCATCAAGCGCAAGCTGTTTGCCGGCTGCATGAAACTGGCGCGCCGCGTCGGCACGAAGATCCTGGACGGCGAATCGGTCGGCGCCTGGGACCGCCTGCGCTACGCGCTGGGCAACGCGCTGGTCTACGGCCCGCTGCGCAATGCGCTGGGCATGAGCCGCGTGCGGGTGGCCTATACGGCGGGCGAGGCCATCGGGCCCGACCTGTTCGTGTTCTACCGCTCGATCGGCATCAACCTGAAGCAACTGTACGGTTCCACCGAAACCTCCGTGTTCGTTTGCGTTCAGCCGGACGGCCACGTGCGCGACGACACCGTGGGCCCGCCCGTCGAGGGCGTGGAGATCCGCGTGGCCGACAACGGCGAGATCCTGGTCAAGAGCCCCGGTCTTTTCAAGGAGTACTACCGCAACCCCGAAGCGACTGCCGAGGCGCGCAGCGCCGACGGCTGGTTCCATACGGGCGACGCGGGCTATCTCGACACCGACGGCCAACTGAAGATCATCGACCGCGCCAAGGACGTGGGCAAGCTCGCCAACGGCAGCCTGTTCGCGCCGAAGTACATCGAGAACAAGCTCAAGTTCTTCCAGCACATCAAGGAAGCGGTCGCCTTCGGCGCCGACCGCGACGACGTGTGCGCCTTCATCAACATCGACCTGGAAGCGGTGGGCAACTGGGCCGAGCGGCGCGGCATGCCCTACGCCGGCTATACCGACCTCGCCTCCAAGGACGAGGTCTACCAACTGATCGCGGAATGCGTGGAACAGGTCAACGCCGACCTGGCCACGGATCCCAAGCTGTCGGCCTCGCAGATCAGCCGCTTCCTGATCCTGCACAAGGAACTCGACCCCGACGACGACGAGCTGACCCGCACGCGCAAGGTGCGCCGCGCCTTCATCGCGCAGAAGTACGGTGTGCTGATCGACGCCCTCTACAGCGGAAAGCAATCGCAGTACATCGAGACCGAAGTGAAATTCGAAGACGGACGCACCGGCAAGATTTCGGCGGACCTGAAGATCCGCCCGGTAAAGACGTTTCCCGCCATAACCGCCCGAGCCGCGTAGAGACCATGAGCCACAACGACCGCGACCAGCGCATCGGCGACGTCATGCTGGACATGCAGAACATTTCGCTGTCCTTCGGCGGCGTCAAGGCGCTGACGGATATTTCCTTCAACGTGCGCGAACACGAGATCCGCGCCATCATCGGCCCCAACGGCGCGGGCAAGAGCTCGATGCTCAACGTCATCAACGGAGTCTATACGCCCCAACAAGGCGGCATCGCATTCCGCGGCGAGCGCTTCTCGCGCATGAACCCCCGCCGCGCCGCCGAGATGGGCATCGCGCGCACGTTCCAGAACCTGGCGCTGTTCAAGGGCATGAGCGTGCTGGACAACATCATGACCGGCCGCAACCTGCGCATGAAATGCGGACTGCTGTCGCAGGCGTTCCGCCTGGGCCGGGCCGAGCGCGAAGAGATCCAGCATCGCGAATTCGTCGAGAACATCATCGACTTCCTGGAGATCCAGGCCTATCGCAAGACGCCGGTCGGCCGCCTGCCCTACGGCCTGCAAAAGCGCGTGGACCTGGGCCGCGCGCTGGCGATGGAGCCGCGCCTGCTGCTGCTGGACGAGCCGATGGCGGGCATGAACATCGAAGAGAAGCAGGACATGAGCCGCTTCATCCTGGATGTGAACGACGAATTCGGGACCACCATCGTGCTGATCGAGCACGATATGGGCGTGGTCATGGACATCTCCGACCGCGTGGTGGTGCTGGACTACGGCAAGAAGATCGGCGACGGCAAGCCGGACGAAGTCCGCGCGAATGAAGACGTCATCCGCGCTTACCTTGGCGTCGGCGGCGAAGCCGCCGTCGCCAAGGACGCTCCTGCGCTGAACTAGGAACAGACATGGGATTTTTTCTAGAGACCTTATTCGGCGGCCTGATGAGCGGCATGCTGTATGCCCTGATCGGCCTGGGCTTCGTCCTGATCTTCAAGGCGTCCGGCGTCTTCAACTTCGCGCAGGGCGCGATGGTGCTGGTGGCCGCGCTGTCCATGGCGCGCTTCTCGGAGTGGCTGCCGCGCTGGTTCGGCTTCGACAACATGATCCTGGCCAACGTGCTGGCGTTCATCGTCAGCGCGGCCGTGATGTTCGTGCTGGCGGTCGCCATCGAACGGTTCGTGCTGCGCCACCTGGTCAACCAGGAGGCCACCACCTTGCTGATGGCCACGCTGGGCATCAGCTACTTCCTGGACGGCCTGGGCCAGATCACGTTCGGCAGTTCGGTGTATTCCATCAACGTGGGCATGCCCAAGGATCCGCTGATGATCCTGGAGTCCGTCTTCGAAGGCGGGCTGCTGATCAACCTGGAGGACCTGACCGCGGCGGTCATCGCCGCCCTGCTGGTGGCGGCGCTGGCCCTCTTCTTCCAGTACACCTCGACCGGCCGCGCCCTGCGCGCGGTGGCCGACGACCACCAGGCCGCGCAATCCATCGGCATCCCGCTCAACCGGATCTGGGTGATCGTCTGGAGCGTGGCGGGCCTGGTGGCGCTGGTGGCCGGCATCATCTGGGGGTCGAAGTTCGGCGTGCAGTTCACGCTCTCCACCGCGGCGCTGCGGGCGCTGCCGGTGGTGATCCTGGGCGGCCTGACCTCGGTGCCGGGCGCCATCCTGGGCGGCCTGATCATCGGCGTCGGGGAAAAACTGTCCGAGGTCTACCTGGGGTCGCTCGTGGGCGGCGGTATCGAAATCTGGTTCGCCTATGTGCTGGCGCTGGTGTTCCTGCTGTTCCGTCCGCAAGGGCTGTTCGGCGAGAAGATCATCGACCGGGTCTGAGGAATAAAACATGTTCTATCGCGAAAACGGCCAATTCAAGACCAGCTATCGCGCTGACCAGCAGATCTTCCCGATCCGCCAGGACCGCATCTTCATCTGGCTGCTGCTGGCGGTGGCGTTCGTCGCCATCCCGGCGATGGCCAGCGACTACCTGCTGCGCGCCATCCTGATCCCCTTCCTGATCCTGGCGCTGGCCGCCGTGGGCCTGAACATCCTGGTGGGCTATTGCGGCCAGATCTCGCTGGGCACAGGCGCCTTCATGGCCGTCGGCGCCTACGCGGCCTGGAACTTCGGCGTGCGCTTTCCCGGCATGCCGCTGATCGTCCAGATCCTGCTGGGCGGCTTCTTCGCCACCATCGTCGGCGTGATATTCGGCATTCCCAGCCTGCGGATACGGGGCCTGTACCTGGCGGTGGCCACGCTGGCCGCGCAGTTCTTCGTGGACTGGGCGTTCCTGCGCATCCCCTTCTTCACGAACTACTCCTCGTCCGGCAGCGTGTCGGTGCCGCCGCTGACCGCCTTCGGCCTGCCCGTCCAGAGCGCCCTGGAAAAGTACCTGTTCGTGCTGATCCTGGTGGTGGTGTTCAGCCTCCTGGCCAAGAACCTGGTGCGCGGCGCGATCGGCCGCCAGTGGATGGCGATCCGCGACATGGACGTGGCGGCCTCCGTCATCGGCATCCGCCCCATGTACGCCAAACTGACGGCATTCGCGGTCAGCTCGTTCATCGTCGGCGTCGCCGGCGCCTTGTGGGGCTACATCCACCTGGGCTCCTGGGAACCGCTGGCGTTCGACCTGACGCGTTCGTTCCAGTTGCTGTTCATGGTGATCATCGGCGGCCTGGGATCTATCATCGGCAGCTTCTTCGGCGCGGCCTTCATCGTGCTGGTGCCGGTGGCGCTCACCAACATTCCGCACATGCTGGGGCTGCCGCTGTCGGTGGACACGGCGGCGCACGTGGAACACATGGTGTTCGGCGCGCTGATCGTGTTCTTCCTGATCGCCGAACCGCATGGGCTGGCCAGGCTGTGGAGCATCGGCAAGGAGAAGCTCCGCATCTGGCCGTTCCCTCACTGATTTCGCATTGATTTCCGCGGTCCGGAGCGGCACGAGCGTTCCGGATCCGCCCTGAATACCCGGCTCAAGACCGGGCCAATCCCGGTGTCCCAGGGTTTATAGACCCAAGCACCACGCAGGAGGTAAATGGAGATGAAGCGTCTTAACCTGAAGTTGGCGGCAGCCCTGGTGGCCGCAGCGGGCGCCGCCGGCGCCGTGGCCACGCCGGCGATGGCGGCCGAAGAGCAGTTCGTTCCGTTGCTGGTGTACCGCACCGGATCCTTCGCTCCCCTGGGCATCCCCTGGGCAGATGGCAAGCTGGACTACCTGAAGCTGGTCAACGAACGCGATGGCGGCGTCAACGGCGTCAAGATCACGTACGAAGAATGCGAAACCGCCTACGCCACCGACCGCGGCGTGGAATGCTACGAACGCCTGAAGGGCAAGGGCACCGGCGCATCGGGCTTCGACACCCAGTCCACCGGCATCACCTTCGCCGTCAGCGACAAGGCCATGGTCGACAAGGTGCCGGTCGAAACGATGGGCTACGGCCTGTCCCAGTCGGTCGACGGCAGCGTGTTCGAATGGAACTTCCCGCTGCTCGGCACGTACTGGACCGCGGCCGACGTGATGATCCAGGACATCGCCAAGAAAGAAGGCGGCATGGACAAGCTCAAGGGCAAGAAGATCGCCCTGGTCTACCACGACTCGCCTTATGGCAAGGAGCCCATCCCGCTGCTGCAGAAGCGCGCGGCCAAGGAAGGCTTCGAGCTGCTGCTGTATCCCGTGACCGCCCCCGGCGTCGAACAGAAGTCCACCTGGCTGCAGATCCGCCAGGCGCGCCCGGCCTACGTGCTGCTGTGGAGCGCGGGCATCATGACGCCCACCGCCGTCCGCGAAGCGCAGGCCAGCGGCTATCCGCGAGACAAGATGTACGCCATCTGGTGGGCCGGCTCCGAAGGCGACGTGAAAGACCTGGGCGACGTCGCCAAGGGCTACAACGCCATCACCGTGCACAACAGCGGCGCCGAGCACGACAAGGTCTACGACGACCTGAAGAAGTTCGTCTACGACAAGGGCCAGGGCGCGGACAAGACGGGCAAGACCACGCTGGGCACCGTCGCCTATACCCGCGGCCTGATGATCTCGATGCTGCAGGTGGAAGCGATCCGCACCGCGCAGGAAAAGTTCGGCAAGGGCAAGGCGCTGACGCCGGAGCAAGTGCGCTGGGGCTTCGAAAACCTGGACCTGACCCAGGAAAAGCTGGACAAGCTGGGCTTCGGCCAGATCATGCGCCCGGTCAAGACGGCTTGCGGCAACCACATGGGCGACGACTGGGCCCGCATCGTGCAGTGGGACGGCGCGAAGTTCAAGGTTGCCTCCGACTGGTACCAGTCGGACAAGACCATTCTCGATCCCATGGTCAAGGAAGCCGCGGCCAAGTACGCGAAGGAGAAGAACATCACTCCTCGAACGTGCGGCTGATCCCCCCCGAAGCGCCTTCGGCGCTTCCCCCCCAGGGGGGCGCCGCTGGGGACCGGCGTAGCCGGATCCGCCGCGGCCCCGCTTGGGGGGCGTCGGCTGCATGCGGCGCGGGTGCCGTAGGCGAGCCAAGGATGTTGATATGAACCGGCGATCGGCCCAGGGGGCCGGTCGCCACCACGCAGCAGGAACGATCATGACCGCCACTACTACCGCCGCCGCCGCGGACACGCCCAAGGTGCTGCTCGACGTGAACGGCATCGAGGTGATCTACAACCACGTGATCCTCGTGCTCAAGGGCGTGTCCCTGCAAGTTCCGGAAGGAAAGATCGTGGCGCTGCTGGGCGCCAACGGCGCCGGCAAGACCACCACGCTGCGCGCCATCTCGAACCTGCTCAAGGGCGAGCGCGGCGACGTGACCAAGGGCTACATCCAGTACCGCGACCAGCGCATCGAAAGGCTGTCGCCCGCCGAACTGGTCAAGCGCGGCGTGGTGCAGGTGATGGAAGGGCGCCATTGTTTCGCGCACCTGACCATCGAGGAAAACCTGCTGACCGGCGCCTATACGCGCAACATGGGCCGCGGCGACACCGCCTCGGCCCTGGACCGGGTCTACCAGTACTTTCCTCGCCTGAAGCAGCGCCGGACCAGCCAGGCCGGCTACACCTCGGGCGGCGAGCAGCAGATGACCGCCATCGGCCGCGCGCTGATGGCCAATCCCAACATGATCCTGCTGGACGAACCCTCCATGGGGCTGGCGCCGCAGATCGTCGAGGAGATCTTCGAGATCGTGCGCGACCTGAACCAGCGCGAACGCGTCAGCTTCCTGCTGGCGGAGCAGAACACCAACATCGCGCTGCGCTATGCCGACTACGGCTACATCCTGGAAAACGGGCGCGTGATGATGGACGGCGCGGCCTCGGACCTCGCCGAGAACGAGGACGTGAAGGAGTTCTACCTGGGCATTTCCAGCGGCGAACGCAAGAGTTTCCGCGACAACAAGTTCTACCGCCGCCGCAAACGCTGGCTGGCCTGATTCCTGGAGCGGCGAAGCCGGCGCGGTCCGGCCCGCCGCCGGCAACGACACCGCAGTACGGCACACGAGAGGGTGCGATCCCATGTCCGAGTTTTTCGATGTTCTGGAAACCCGCGCGCCCGAGCAGCGCGAGCGCGACCTGATGGCCGCCCTGCCCGGCGCGATCGCCCGGGCGATGGCCCGCGCGCCGGCCATCGCCGAGCAATTGCGCGGCATCGACCCCGCGGCCATCGCGTCCCGCGAGGCCCTGGCGCGCCTGCCCGTGCTGCGCAAGCATGAACTGCTGGAACGGCAGCAGCACAGCCGCGACGACGCCGCCGCGCCCGCCGGGCCGCGCAAGGCGTTCGGCGGCTTCTCGGCCATCGGCTGGGGAGAGGCGATGCGCGTCTTCGCCTCTCCGGGCCCCATCTATGAACCGGAAAGCGCGCGCGCCGACTACTGGCGCTTCGCCCGCGCGCTGCATGCGGCGGGTTTCCGCGCCGGCGAACTGGCCTACAACTGCTTTTCCTACCACTTCACGCCCGCCGGCTCCATGATGGAGACCGCCGCGCACGCCGTCGGATGCACCGTGTTCCCGGGCGGCACCGGGCAGACCGAGCAGCAGGTCCGCGCCATCCAGGACCTGGCGCCCACCGGCTACACGGGCACGCCCAGCTTCCTGAAGATCATCCTGGAGAAGGCCGACGAACTGGGCGTGAAACTGGATTCGCTGCGCCGCGCGCTGGTGTCCGGCGAAGCCTTCCCGCCGTCCCTGCGCGACTGGCTTGCCGCGCGCGGCATCGAAGGCTACCAGGCCTACGGCAGCGCCGACCTCGGCATGGTGGCCTTCGAAACGCCCGCCCGCGAGGGGCTGGTGCTGGGCGAGGACATCATCGTCGAAATCGTCCGGCCCGGCACCGGCGAACCCGTGCCGGACGGAGAAGTCGGCGAAGTCGTGGTCACCACCCTGAATCCGGACTACCCGCTGGTGCGCTTCGGCACCGGCGACCTGTCGGCCGTCATGCCCGGCCTCTCGCCCTGCGGGCGCACCAATACCCGCATCAAGGGCTGGATGGGGCGCGCGGACCAGACCACCAAGGTGCGCGGCATGTTCGTGCATCCGTCGCAGGTCGCCGACGTGGCGCGCCGCCATCCGGAAATCCTGCGCGCGCGGCTGGTGATCAGCGGCAGCACGGGCTCGGACCGCATGGTGCTCAAGGTGGAATCGCAGGCGCGCGGCGACGAACTTGCCAAGCGCATCGCGGAATCGGTGCGCGACGTGACCAAACTGCGCAGCGACGTGGAATGGGTGGACGCCGGCAGCCTGCCGAACGACGGCAAGGTCATCGACGACGTGCGCACCTACGAATGAACGTCGCGGCCGCCCGCCGCGTCGAGACCGCGTCGGCCTTGTTCCACGCGCGTGCGTGCCCGCGGGCCGGCCTACCGGCTTCTGGCTCTTTCCAGGATTGAAAATACCGCCATGCCGGCAAGCATGGCGGCCACGAACACCAGCGCCTGGGGCACGCCGGCGGACGCCGCCACCAGCGCCGGGCCCGGGCAGAAGCCGGCCAGCCCCCAACCGGCGCCGAACGCCAGGCTGCCGAGCGCCAGGCGCGCGTCGATGCCGGCCGCGGCAGGCCAGCGCAAAGGCTCGCCCGACAGGCTGGTCCGGCGCCGCCGCAACACGGCGAAACCCGCGGACGCGGCCAGCACGGCGCCCCCCATCACGAACGCGAGCGACGGATCCCAGTCGCCGGCGAGGTCCAGGAAGCCCAGCACCTTGGCTGGGTTGGCCATGCCGGAGACGATCAGCCCCAACCCGAACACCAGGCCCGACACGAAGGCGAACAATGCGTTCATGTCAGCCCGCCGCCAGATGCCGCATGGCGTAGACGACGCCGAAGCCCGCGGCCATGAACAGCGCCGTCGCCGCCAGCGAGCGGGGCGAGCCGCGCGCCACGCCGCAGACACCGTGGCCGCTGGTGCAGCCCGATGCATAGCGCGTGCCGATGCCCACCAGCAGGCCCGCGGCGATCAGGCGGGCCGTGCCGGCCTCGACCGCGATGACGGGCAGCGCGGCGCCGAGGCGGTACAGCCAGGGTGCCGCGAACAGGCCCAGCAGAAAGGCCAGCCGCCACGAACCGCCGCGCTCCATCGGCCACAGGCCGCCCAGGATGCCGCTGATGCCCGCGATGCGGCCCGCGCCGGCCATCAACAGCACGGCCGCCGCGCCGATCAACAAGCCGCCCAGGGCGGACGGCGCGGGAGTGAAGGCGGACCAGTCCAGATTCACTTGAGTGACTCCATCGCGCGGCCGCAGTACAAACTCGATAGCGTCTTCATGACCTGGCTGACCTCGAAGCTGGCCATCTGGTAGTAGACGTACTTGCCCTCGCGCCGCGTCGCCACCAGCCCTTCATCGCGCAACACCCCCAACTGCTGGGACAGCGTCGGCTGGCGGATGCCGGTCAGGGCTTCGAGTTCACCCACGTTGCGTTCGTTCTGCACCAGTTGGCAAAGCAGCAGCAGGCGGTCTTCGTTGGCCAGCGCCTTGAGCAGGGCGCAGGCCTGGGAGGCGGATTCGCGCAGGACGGCGGCCTCGCACTCGGTCAGGACTTCGTTCATTTGGGCAGCATCGATCGGCCTAGGAGAGATTGATCATTATATTGACCAATAGAATATTCAACAATATTATTGAAATATATATATTGTTTTGAGCGCGCAGCGATGCGCCGCCAGGCGAGCGTCCATGTCCCCCCAGATCCAAGGCTTTTTCGATCCCGTCACCGCCACGATCACCTACGTGGTCCATGAACCGGCGCCGGGCGGCGCTTGCGCCATCATCGATTCGGTCCTGGACTACGACCCCAAGTCCGGCCGCAGCGGCACCGGCAGCGCCGACCGCGTGGCCGACTACGTTCGCCAGCATGGCTTGAAGACCGAATGGCTGCTGGAAACCCACGCCCACGCCGACCACCTGTCGGCCGCGCCCTACCTGCAGCGGCAGTTGGGCGGAGTCATCGCCATCGGTCAAAGCATCCAGACCGTGCAGGGCGTGTTCAAGAAGATCTTCAACCTGGAACCGGAGTTCCAGTTGGACGGATCCCAATTCGGCCATCTGTTCGCCGACGGCGAAACCTTCCGCATCGGCGGACTGACGGCGCGGGCCCTCCACGTGCCGGGGCACACGCCGGCCGACATGGCCTACCTGATCGGCGACGCCGCCTTCGTGGGCGACACGCTGTTCATGCCCGACGTGGGCACCGCGCGCTGCGACTTCCCCGGCGGCGACGCCCATCAGCTATACCGCTCCATCCAGCGCCTGCTGAGCCTGCCCGCCGGCACCCGGCTGTACATGTGCCACGACTATCCGCCCGCCAGCCGCGACGCGTCCTGGCAGACCACGGTGGCCGAACAGCGCCGCGCCAACATCCATGTGCGCGACGGCATCGGCGAAGACGATTTCGTCGCCATGCGCACGCGGCGCGACGCCACGCTCGCCATGCCCACCCTCATCCTGCCCGCCATCCAGGTGAACATCCGCGCGGGCCACTTCCCGCCGGCCGAAGACAACGGCGTGCGCTACCTGAAGATACCCGTCGACGCGCTCTGACTCCCGGGGCCGCCCCCGCCCGGGCCGCATGTGCCGGGCTTGCGTGCCCCGCCCTTATCCCGCAAGATCGTCCGATCGCAGAATTGCCGACCAGACGGATCTCTCCATGTTCGCCGAAGCCGAAGCCGACCCCAGCCTCTCCAAGGAAGAATTCAAACCGCTGGAGGCGCGGCTGCGCGTCGCCCTGCTGAACGCGCAATACCAGCGCCTTGCCAGCGCCGAGAAGACGCTGCTGGTGGTCGTGGCCGGGATCGACGGCGCCGGCAAGGGCGCCACGGTCAACCTGCTCAACGAATGGATGGACCCGCGCCACATCAAGACGCTGGCCTATGGCCCGCGCGAAGGCGAAGCGCTGGAACGCCCGCCGCTGTGGCGCTACTGGAAGGACCTGCCGCCCAAGGGCAGCACCGGCATCGTGTTCGGTTCCTGGTACGCGCCGCTGATCCTCGAAGCCACGCGCAAGAAGCCCAACCAGGACAGCCTCGAGGCGCAGGCCGCGGTGATCCGGCGCTTCGAGGCGATGCTGGCCGCCGAAGGCGTGCAGATCGTCAAGCTCTGGTTCCACCTGTCGGCCGACGCCCAGAAGGCGCGCGCCAAGCGCCTCCTGGCCAGCCCGGAAACGTCGTGGCAGGTCAGTCCCGTCGACCTGAAGGTCTACAAGAAATACGACCGCATCCGCGCCGCCGGGCAGTCGGTGCTGAACCGCACGGACAGCGGCCACGCGCCCTGGGTCGTGATCCCCAGCGCCGACGAGAACATGCGCGCCGCCCGCACCGCGGAGGCGGTGCTGGCCGCCATGCGCCAGCGCGGCGTGCCCCGCATCCCGCCCTCGTTCGTGGCCCATTCCCGGCCCATGCGCGTGGTCGACCGCCTGGGGCAACTGGACTACGACGCCAAGATCGACAAAGACGATTACGAATCCGAACTGGGCCTGCTGCAGGGCAGGCTGGCGCGCGCCGCGCGTTCCCGGAAGTTCCTGGACCGGTCGCTGGTGCTGGTCTTCGAAGGCCAGGACGCGGCCGGCAAGGGCGGCGCCATCCGGCGCGTGACGCATGCGCTGGACGCCCGCCAATTCGACATCACCCCCGTCGCGGCGCCCAACAGCGAAGCGCTGGCCCGCCCCTACCTGTGGCGGTTCTGGCGCCAGGTGCCGCGCCACGGCCGCATCGCCATCTTCGACCGTTCCTGGTACGGCCGCGTGCTGGTCGAACGCGTCGAGAAGCTGGCCGCGCCCGCCAACTGGCGCCGGGCCTACGCCGAAATCAACGACTTCGAGGAACAGTTGGCGGCCAGCGGCGCGCTGGTGCTGAAATTCTGGCTGGCGGTCACGGCGGACGTGCAGTTGGAACGGTTCAAGGAACGCGAGAAATCGCCGTTCAAGAACTTCAAGATCACGGACGAAGACTGGCGCAACCGCGACAAATGGAAAGACTACGCGGCGGCGGCCAACGAAATGCTGACCCGGACCGACGTCGCCCATGCGCCCTGGCATCTGGTGTCCGCCAACGACAAGCGTTACGCTCGACTGCAAGTGCTGCGGCATATCGTCGAAGCCATGGAAGACCAACTCTGAAACGCCCGGGAGGCTGCAAGCCATGAGTACCGTAGAAATCCGTCCCATCGTCGCCGCCGACTTCGAAGCCTGGCTGCCGCTATGGAAAGGCTACCAGGACTTCTACCGCGTCGACATCAACGACGCCGTGACGCGCAATACCTGGGCGCGCTTCCTGGACGCGGCCGAACCCATGCACGCGGCGCTGGCCTACGACAGCGGCCGCGCCATCGGCCTGGTGCACTGGATTTTCCACCGGTCCACCTGGACCGCCGGCGACTACTGCTACCTGCAGGACCTGTTCGTGGCCCCGGACGTGCGCGGCACCGGCGCCGGCCGCAAGCTGATCGAACACGTATACGCGCAAGCCGCCGCGGCCAACTGCGCGCGCGTGTACTGGCTCACGCACGAAACCAACGCCACCGCCATCCAGCTCTACGACCGCATCGCCGACCGCTCCGGCTTCATCCAGTACCGCAAGGTGATGCCGTGAGCGCGCGCGACCCCAACTGTCCCCTGTGCCAGGAAGACGGCGGCACGCTGCTGTGGCGGGGGCCGCACCTGCGCATCATCGAGGTGGAAGATGCGGACTACCCCGGCTTCACGCGCGTGATCTGGAACGGCCACCTGGCTGAAATGACCAGCCTGTCCACGCACGGGCGCGAGCTGCTGATGCGGGCCGTGTACGTCGTGGAAGAGGCGCAGCAGGCCATCCTGGCGCCCGACAAGATCAACCTGGCCTCGCTGGGCAACATGGTCCCGCACCTGCATTGGCACGTGATCCCGCGCTGGCGCGGCGACCGCCACTTCCCCGATCCGATCTGGGCGCCGCCGCGGGTGCCGGCAGGCGCGGAATCCAGCGAATGGAAGGAACGGCAGGCGCGCGTGCAAGCCCAACTGCCGCGCTACCGCAACCGGCTGGTCGAGGCCATGAACGCCCTGCTCTGGCACTGACCCTGGTGGGCGCCGCGGCCCGCCGTCCTTTATTCAGCTAGAATTCAGGATCGCGCCGGACACGATCCCGCGGCAATCAAGGACGCCCAGACAGTGACAACGCCGGCTTCGGCCCGCCTCAAATCCCCCTCGTTCCTCCAGTCGTTCCTCCGCTCCGAAGCGCTGGGCGGCTACGTTCTCATGCTGGCCGCCCTGGTCGCGCTGGCGGTCGCCAACAGCCCCGCCGCCCCGTATTACTTCGGCGCGCTCGGAACCAAGCTGGGCTTCCAGGCGGGCCCGATCGTGCTCAAGGAAACCGCGCTGCACTGGATCAACGACGGCCTGATGGCCGTGTTTTTCCTGCTGGTCGGGCTGGAGATCAAGCGCGAAGTGCTGGACGGCCAGTTGCGCGGCGCCGCCCGCATCGTCCTGCCGGGCATCGCCGCGCTGGGCGGCATGGCGCTGCCCGCGCTGATCTACGTGCTGGTCAACGCCGGCAGCCCCGGCACGCTGCGCGGCTGGGCCATCCCCGCCGCGACCGACATCGCGTTCGCGCTGGGCATCCTGGCGCTGCTGGGCAGCCGCGTGCCGACATCGCTGAAGATCTTCCTGACCGCGCTGGCTATCCTGGACGACCTGGGCGCCATCGTCATCATCGCGCTGTTCTATACGTCGACGCTCAACACGTTCGCCCTGGGCATGTCGGGCGCCCTGCTGGCCTGCCTGTTCTGCCTGAACCGCGCGGGCGTATTGCGCCAGACGCCCTATCTGCTGATCGGCGCGGTGCTGTGGTATTTCGTCTTCAAGTCCGGCGTGCATGCCACGCTGGCCGGCGTGGCGCTGGCGCTGGCCATCCCGCTGCGCCCGCAGAACCAGGGGCAGCCTGGCGCGCATTCCCCGCTGCACGCGCTGGAACATGCCTTGCACAAGCCGGTTGCCCTGTTGATCGTCCCGCTGTTCGGCTTTGCCAACGCGGGCGTGTCCTTCGCCGGCCTGGGCCTGGGCAGCCTGGCGCAGCCCGTGCCGCTGGGCGTGGCCCTGGGCCTGTTCCTGGGCAAGCAGGTGGGCGTGTTCGGCTTTGCCTGGCTGGCCATCAAGAGCGGCATCGCCAGCCTGCCGCGGCATGCCACCTTTCCGCAACTGTACGGGGTCGCCCTGCTGTGCGGCATCGGATTCACGATGAGCCTGTTCATCGGGGCCCTGGCCTTCACCGACCCGGCCGCCGTGGACGCCACCAAGATCGGCGTGCTGACGGGGTCGCTGGCGTCCGCCGTCGCCGGTTTCGCGCTGCTGCGCGCCTGCGGCGCGTCCCCCGGCCGCCCGGAAAAGCCGTGAAATGGCGCGGCGGGCGCTAAAGTAGGCGGGGTCAGCCGCCACGATCCCGAGGAGCCGCCATGAAACCGCCCGTCATCACCCTGCAGCGCGTCTACGAAGGCACCGGCCCGGCGGGCAGCTACCGGGCGCTCGTGGACCGCGTCTGGCCGCGCGGGCTGCGCCGGGCCGACCTGGGGCTGGACGAATGGGCCCGCGACCTCGCGCCCACCGCCGAACTGCGAAAGTGGTTCAACCACGTCGAGGAACGCTGGGAAGAATTTCGCCGCAAGTACCTGGCCGAGCTGGCCGCGCCCGAACAGCAGGACCGCATGGCCGCCCTGCTGGAGGCCGCCGGCAAACGGCCGCTGACCCTGCTGTACGGCGCCCACGACGCCGAACACAACCAGGTGGTCGTGCTGCGCGACGCCCTGCTGGACTACGCCCGCCATCACGGCAAACGGTCCGCCTGAGCCCTCCGGCGCGGCCGGACACCCCCGCGCCGCCCGCGTTCAGCCTGCTCTCATGCTGAAGCGCTACCATCGAACCATGCTCCCTGCATCCGTGGGCGACGCGGCCCAGCCCGGCCCACAGTCAATCCCAACCTGGAGGTAACAGCATGCAGCATGACCTGAACGGAAAAACCGCCGTCGTCACCGGCGCCGCCAGCGGCATCGGCAAGGAAATCGCCCTGACGCTCGCGCGCGCGGGCGCGGCGGTCGCGATCGCCGACCTGAACCAGGCGGGCGCCGAAGCCGTCGCCCGGGAAATCGAGCAGGCTGGCGGCAAGGCCATGGGCGTCGCGATGGACGTCACCAGCGAAGAGGCCGTGAACCAGGGCATCGACCGCGTGGCCGCCGCCTATGGCGGCATCGACATCCTGGTCTCGAACGCCGGCATCCAGATCGTGAACCCCATCGAGAACTTCGCCTACGCCGACTGGAAGAAGATGCAGGCGATCCACGTCGACGGCGCCTTCCTCACAACCAAGGCGGCGCTCAAGCATATGTACAAGGGCGATCGGGGCGGCGTCGTCATCTACATGGGTTCGGTCCATTCGCACGAAGCCTCGCCGCTGAAATCCGCCTATGTCGCCGCCAAGCACGCGCTGCTGGGCCTGGCCCGCGTGCTCGCCAAGGAAGGCGCGGCCCACAACGTGCGCTCGCACGTGATCTGCCCGGGCTTCGTGCGCACGCCCCTGGTGGAAAAACAGATCCCGGAACAGGCCAAGGAACTGGGCATCAGCGAGGAAGACGTTGTCAAGAAAGTCATGCTGGGCGACACAGTGGACGGGGTGTTCACGACCGTCGAGGACGTGGCGCAGACCGCCCTGTTCCTGGCCGCCTTTCCCAGCGCCGCGCTCACCGGCCAGTCGTTCGTGGTCAGCCACGGCTGGTACATGCAATAGGGCGGCAGGCCCCTGCGCGGTCTTTGGTACCCTAGCCCCCTTACGGGCCGGCGCGTTCTTGCGCGCCGGCGGGCCTGTCTAGAGGAAACCCCATGTCTTTCAGTTCCGACGCCTGGGCGCGCAATGCCGCGCTGTACGAAACAACGCGCACCATGCCGTTCAACCAGGAACTGGCCAGCGGCCAGCTCGATGAGAACGCCTTTCGCCACTACATGATCCAGGACGCGCACTACCTGGTCGCGTTCGGACGCGCCCTGGCCATCGCGGCGGCCAAGGCCGACCACGCCGACGGCGTGGTGCAGTTCGCGGACGCGGCCAAGGGCGCCGTCATCGTCGAGCGCAGCCTGCACGCCGGCTTCATGAAGCAGTTCGGCATCGACGCGGCCACCTTCGAAGCCACGCCGCTGTCGCCCGCCAGCCACCACTACACCAGCTTCCTGATCGCCACCGCCTGGAGCGCCCCCTACCCGGTGGCGCTTGCGGCGCTGCTGCCGTGCTTCTGGATCTACGCCGAGATCGGCCGCGACATCCAGGCGCGCGCGGCCAAACCCAACCCCTACGCAGCGTGGATCGACGCCTACGCCGGCGAGGAATTCCACGCGCTGGTGCGCGCCGTCATCGCCACCGTGGACCGCAGCGCGGAAGCCGCGTCGGCGGAAACGCGCGAGGCCATGCACCAGGCCTACACGCATGCCGCGCAGTTGGAATGGATGTTCTGGGATTCGGCCTACCGCCAGGCCGGCTGGCCCGTCTGAGGCCCTGGCACGGCGGGCACGCGCGTCCTGCCGCGCGTGCCCGATCCCATCTAGAACTGATAGCGCGTGGTCAGCAGGAAACTGCGCGGCGTGCCGTAGTAGTTGCCGCCGTTGTTGCCCTGCAGCGAATCGAAGTAGCGCTTGTCGAACAGGTTGTTCACATTCAACTGGACATCCAGTTGGCGGTTCACGCTGTAGCCGGCGACCAGGTCGACCACCGCGTAGGGCGACTGCTTCACGACATAGCCGGCGCTGCCGGTCAAGGATTGGGTCGTGATCTTGCTTTGCGCGCGCACGGCGCCGCCGACCCGCCATTTCTCGTACGCGCCGGGCAGGTGATACATCGCCGCCAGCTTGAACTGGTGCTGCGGGATGTAGCTGGCGTAGGGCTGGCCGGCCGCGCCGTCCACGCCGCCGCTTGAAACCTTGGCGCGGGTGTAGGAATAGCCGATCCCCACGTTCAGGCGCGGCAGCAATTCACCATTGATGTCGATCTCCACGCCCTCGCTCTTCACCTCGCCCACCGCGCGGTAGCAGTTGGTGGCGACGAAGCACGACGCGATGTCCGTAACCGCCTGCGGCAAGTTGGTCTGCGTGGTCGAAAACAGCGCGATGGCGGCGTTGACGCGCTCGTCCAGATAGCTGCCTTTCAAGCCGATCTCGTAGTTGGTGCCCTCCACCGGCTTGATCACGGTGCCGGAGGTGTCCAGGTAGTACTGCGGCTTGAAGATGCTGGAATAGCTGGCGTAGACCGAGTGGTTGTCGTTCAGGTCATAGATCAGCGCGGCGTAGGGCGTGAAATGCGCGTCCTCGCCGAACTTGCGATGGCTGCTCCAGCTACCCTGGGTCTGCTTGTTGTCGAAGTCGAACCAATCCAGGCGCGCGCCCAGGATCATGTTCAGCGGATCGGCCAGGCGGAAGCGGCCCGTGGCATAGGCCGACGTCAGTTCGGAGCGCTGGTCGCGCCGCCACATCGTGTCTTTGACGAAGTCCTGGCGGCGCAGGGAATCCGGGTCCCAGGTGTAGGGGTTGACGCCGGCGACCATCAGGTAGCCGTTCGGCTCGTCCAGATAGCTGTAGCCGTTGTCCAGCCAGCGGTCGTTGCGGTAGCTTGCGCCCACCGCGATCTCGTGCTCGCGGCCGAACAGCGTAATCGGGCCTTGCGCGGACAGGTCGAAGCTGCGCTGCTTCTTGTCGTAGTCGTAGCGGCCGCCCATCACGTCGTACATCACGCCGTCCTGCCCGTCGTAGCCGCCGTTGACGAAGTACGCGCCGTCCAGCGACGACTTGGCGTTGACGCCGCGGGCCGCCGCCCGCGCGATCCAGCCGTTCTCGAAGGTGTGCTTCAGCTCGGCGAAGAGACTGTATTCGCTTTTGTCCCAATAGCTCCACGACGGCGAGAACCGGCGCGACCGCCGGATGTCCAGCGGCGAGCCGTCCAGCGCGGTCGGCACGCCCATCCATTCGGAGCCCGGGTTGTCCTCGCGGTTGGAGTACCCGCCCAGGGTCAAGGTGGTATGGGCGGCCAGGTCGATATCGACCACGCCGTAGTACAACTGCTTGCGGCTGCTGTAGCCATCGGTGAAGTAGTCCCGCGATTGCTGCGACGTCACGAAGCGGCCGCGCACGGAGCCGCTGTCGTTCAGCGGGCCGCCCGCATCGAGTTCGCCCGAGAAATTGTCCCAGTTGCCCGCGCGCGCGGTGGCGATGAACTGCGCGGAATCCGTCGGCTGCTTGCGCACGAAATTGATGGTACCGGAAGGGTCGCCCATGCCGGTCATCAGGCCCGTGGGGCCCCGCACCACTTCCACGTGGTCGTACATGGCCGTCGTGCTGTAGGTGGACGTGTCCGTCTCATAGGAAACGGGCAGGCCGTCCAGCAGGAAAGTGTTGATCGTGAAACCGCGCGAGAAATAGCGCGACCGGTCGTTGCTCCAGTGGTTGACGGTGATGCCCGTGGTGCTGTTGGCCACGTCGTCGATCGTCTGCATGGCGAAGTCGTCCAGCTTCTGCCGCGTGACCACGCTGACGGATTGCGGTGTTTCCTGGATGGTCAGCGGCAGCTTGGTGGCCGTGCTCATGGCGCCGGTGGTGTAGGACCCCGTGCCCTCGGTGATCGAGTTGCCCTTGCCCACGACGGTGATGGTGTTCATCATCACGCTCGACGAATCCGCCTCGCGCGACAGGGATACGTTGCGGCCCGATCGTTCGAACGCCAGCCCCGAACCGGCCAGCAAGGCCCGCAGCGCCTGATCGGGCGTCAGGCTGCCGGACACGGCGGGCGCGTTCAGCCCGCGGACCGTGTCGGGCGCATAAGCCAGTTCCAGCGACGCCTGCGTCGCCAACTGCGTCAAGGCGCCCTCCAGCGATTGCGCGGGAATATTGAGCGACAGCGGCGCCTCCTGCGCCCGGGCCGAGTGCGGCGGCAAGGCCAGCGCCAGCAGCAGGGACATGGCCAACACAGTCAGCCCGCGCGCCGGCGCCGGGCCACGCGGCCGGAGGCGCGCCGGGGTTTGGCGCGCAGCGCGAGAAAGGAATCCAGAGGGTTTACGGTTCACGGAACAAGCTTTCCAGAAGGGATCTTGGATCAACGCGCGCCAGTGGGCCGGTTGCGGCGAATCCTGACGGCGGGCAGCGGCATCGGAGCGATGCCCTTGGGAGACAGGACGCCTGTCGCGAACAAATCCCTGATGGAAAATCGCGGGTAATTAGTAATTATTTGTATCTTCGGTTGGCGTTTCCCCGACCCGGGCGGGCAGCCGCCGCGCGGGCCGCTACCGGCGCACGATCAAGGCCGCGCCATCCGCGCCGGTTTGCACGCGCACCGGCGCAATGGCCGGCAGCAGCGCCAGGAAGGCTTGGGGATTGTCGACGCTGAACACGCCGGAAATCCGGATCCCGGCCACGTCGGCGCCGGACACGCGGATCGGGGCGTGGCCGTACCGGTTCATTTCCGCCACCGCGTCCGACAGCGGCAAATCGCGGAAAACCGCCCTGCCCGCATGCCAGGCCAGGAGGTTCCCGACGTCCAGCTTCCCGGGCGGCGCCAGCCCCCCGTCGGCCACGGTCCGAGTGCCCTGGCCCACACCGAGCAAAACCTGGCTGCGATTCCACCAGTGGCCGGCCTGGACCTCCACCCGGCCGGAATCCACCGCCACGCTCACCGCGTCGCCGTCGCGCCGCACGTTGAATCGCGTGCCCGTCACGCGGACGGTCGCCCCGCCGGCTTCGACGTAGAACGGCCGGCTCGGGTCGGGGGTGACGGAAAACGTGGCTTCGCCCGCCGCAAGCTCCACCACGCGCCGATCCGCATACAGCTTGACCGAAAGTTGCGTGCCGGTATTCAAGTCCACCACGGACGCATCCGGCAGGGACACCTGCTGGCGCTGCCCCGGCTGCGTGGCGTATTGCGCGGCGTAACCCGGGTCGCCCGCGAGCCAGCGGGGCAGTATCGCGGCCACGGCGGCGGCGGAGGCCAGGGCCAACCCCGCCATCAGCCGGCGGCGCGCCGTTGCGGGCCGGCGCGCTACCGCGGGCGGTTCCTGGACCAGGGCGCGCAGCCGGTCGGCGCCCAACCGTCCGCTGGCGTTCCAGATACCGCACGCGCGCCGGTACTCCCGGTCATGCGCAGGATCGGCCCGCCGCCACGCGTCGAATTTCCGGCGTTCGGCCTCGTCCATCCGCGCCGAATGCGCGCGGGCGAACCAATACGCGGCCGCGTCGCGCGGATCAAGCAAGGTGTCGGGGTCGATGGGGGTGGGGGTTGTCATTGCGCGGCAGGTCAATCCGGGCAAAAGTGTTGGAGCTGTTCGCGGACTTCCCGCGTGGCGTCCATGATATAGCGTTCAACCGTGTTGAGCGCCAAGCCCATGCGCTGCGCGACTTCGGGCTGCGTATAGCCTTCGAGGCGGCACCAGACGTAGGCTTGCCGCTTCTTCAGCGGCAGGCTGGCCAGCGCGCGCTCCAACGCGTCGGCCAGCTCGCTGGCCCGCACATTGGCCTCCGGATCGTACAGCAGCGCAAGATCGTCGTCCGCCAGCGCCTCCAGCGAGATCTCGTCGTGGCGCGTCTGCCGCCTGATCTCGCTGATCAGGCGGTTCCGCGTCGCCCGGTACAAATAGGATTTGCCGTTCAATACGCCGGAGCCGCCGCCGCTCAGCAGACCGGCCATGACGTCCTGCGCGGCATCCTCGGCGTCGCAGGGCCGCGAATTGCGCTTGGCCCACGAGCCCACCAGCTCGCCGTAGTAGGCGAGCCATCCTTTCAGGTGGCGGGGAGGACGGGACATGGCGGTGGAGGCGGCAAATGCGTGAGTGCCGCAATATTAACAATGATTCTCAATTAGAAAACCATTGCCCCTTGCCTTTGCCCAACGCGGGCCCCTTGCTCCTGCGCCACGCCGCAGGGATCGACGACGCACGTGCCGGCGAGGAATCCCGGCAAGGTGCCAGACTACAGCCTTGCGGGCCGTCCACGCGGCCTGGGCGCGGATGGATTTATCCCTATCCGATCCCGATGATTGGGGTAGATGGAAAACTGGGGCTGATGCCCTGCCCCCTGGAAAAGCGCCATGCCTGCCTATTTCGCCGCCACCGGTTCGGAAAAGCGGAAAATCTCGGTATAGAGCGGCTCGCTCCAATAGTTCAACCTGGCGCTCAACTCTTCCCGCGCGCCCTGATAATCGTCGAGCAAACCCGCGTACGTCATGAAGGTTTTGTCCGACTGGCCGTAATACCGCGTGAACGACCGCGACATGAGCGCCTTGCCGTCGGCATCCTTCAAGGCATACTCGATGATCGTCACCGGCTTGTAGGTATCCGTGGCCGGGGTGGCGCCATAGCCGGCGCTCAAGCGCAACAGCAACTGCATATACCCTTCCGTGGGCACCAGGTCCTCGGACATGCTCAGCGCCAAATCCTCGTTTCCGCCCGGCCGTGTCACTTTCGTCACTTTGACCTGCCGCCCTTCTTGTTCCAGCAGATCGCCGACCTTCCGCGCAAAGTCCCGGTTAATGCTCTGATCGGGCAGGTTATCGGCAATCAGCTTGGAAAATTCTTCCGACCGCCGCACCGTGCGCGCCTTTGAATCCAGCGAGTGCGCCACATTGGCGGTCATACCCGCCAACAGGCCAATCGGCCCCAGAATGCCCAGCAGGCCCGCCGATTTCGAACCGCCAAGATCCACCACGGCATAGTCGTCGGCATGGTAGAAGATCTCGACCTGCCGGCCCGACTGTATAGCCGCCCGATTGGCCTGCTTATCCAGCTCGAATTTGGGCGTGGGCTGCTGGACCGCGCAGCCGCCCAGAACAATCACTGCAATCGACAGTAGCTTCTTCATCTTTCATTCCATGCTCAGCAGCGGCTGCGGCGGCCTGGGGCGACAAGGTGGGGCGGTGGGTATCCGTCTATTTTTTGAGCGGCATCCAAAAGCAAACGGCGTCCTGCCTCGGAAGGGTCCGGGGTTCCGGCCAATCGCTTCTGTGGAGAAAGGGGACCAATTGCCAACGGCAACGGGCGGGGGATATCAAGAGTGGGATGGATGCCGTAGTGCTTAAGCCGTTGCTTGGAATTTAGAGTGCCGGCAGCACATTTCCAATCAGACTTGTCTGAATTCTGTGATTTCGTCGATTCGTCTTCTCTATCGAACGCTCAAATCCGTGGAACAAAAATCCCTATCAGCTTCTCAATAGACTTTGAGCTTGAAAAGAGCCTTCTTGGTATCTCTGGAGACAAATGCATCTTCTACACCCCTTCTCTCGATAAGTTGGGAATTTTGATATTTCCTCACGCTTTACTTCCACAAGAATGTTGCCTTTACGATCGACCATGCCCGCCTTCTTCCGGGCTCGTTGGAAATAAGGCGTCAGACAGACGCCTGATCTGTGACACCTTATCTGTGAAATCCACTGGCATCAAATGACGTCTTGCCCGCCGCGCGGCATCGGTTGTGGGGGCATCGGTGGCCGATCACATGCATCAGCCTTGGGCAGATCCTTCAGTATCTTCCCGCCGGTGACCTTTCCGTCAACCACAATCAGTTCACGGACAACGGGGCGGCGCTGATAGCTCCACAATTCATAGTCTTTGCCAGCCTCGAATACGACTGTCACCGGATAATGCCACGGTGTTGTATAGGACTGCATATTGCCTCCAGGTACGGTTCCGCCCCCTCTCTGACTCAATGTAATCGGCATGTTGGCCGGCATGACAAACTCAGAATACGCGCCCATATCAATAAGATCCGATTCCGGCATGCCTATAGAGCGGCTTAGCACCTGGGTCATGCCTCGAGCCGTGATGCTTGTGAGCTGGGCACGCTGCCAATCATCATCGTAGCAATCCTGATTGAAATAGATGCCGACACTGACCCAATCTATGCCAACGCGCAAGCGCGCATGCTGGCTTGGATCATATTTTTCAGGCATTAAAGGATGTTTTACCGCGCAACCAGACAACAGGAGAACGATAATGGGAAGTAGAAATTTCATGTACATGGAATTTATTCGATTGGTTATTTTTAAAGATAGCGACGTCATCAGAACGTTTCGCCCATCTACAAATCAAAGCGTCTCAAGCGCGCTGATTGATGCCGCCACATCCGGCTTTGCAGGCTGATCCCCCTGGTTTCGTACGCGCAGCTCATCCCACCAATGCCGCAATAGCCGCTCTCGATACTCCACAGCCTTAGGATCAGGCTTACTCAACATGATCCCGTCATGCAGCCGTTGCTGCGCAAGGTAATCCTCGATTTGCAACGCCGCGTTGTTGCCGATGTAGAGCGCCACATAGTAAACATAGGCAGCATCGCGAAACACCTTGTCCTCGATCTTTCCTGGATCGATGCCATCCTGCTTGGCCATTCTGGCAATGGCCTGCTCCGTGGCGGACAAGAACTGCTTGCGTATATCACGGTTTTCCGAGCCGCCGAAGGTAAGCCACACAATCCCTGCCGCATACTCCTGTGCAAAGAACCATTCCACTTCCTCATCGCGCGGAAAAATATCCAGGGCGCGTTCATAAACGGTGGTCGAGGCAGGTATCCCAGTGACATGCCCCCGGTTCCGGACCACGGCAGGCACCAAGTTGATCATGTCGTTTTCGGTCATATAAACGATATATGAGCATTGGCGCAATTTTCTTGGACGACGTTCGACGATCAGATATTGTCCGTTGCGAATCACACTGACATGCCGTTTTTTGTCCATGTCAGCAGCCCGTGCCTTGTAGGCCTGCATAGCGGCATCATCTGGAAGTTGAGCAATGACTTCCTTCGTAAGCAGCACGTCCCCCACTTGCAGACTGTCCATCTTGATCGCGTAGGGAGCCACCCAATTTATCTGGCTAAAGAGCCATTTCGCTTCGCCCTTGTCCAACTGCATGCTGACGCCGGAGAGAGCCGTGGTGCCATCAGTATCATGGTCACTCAATCCACCGAAGCAGACTGGCGCCGCGGCGATAGATAGCTTTTCCGATATGGAGAATGACCAGTTGAGCCTGGATCTGGCAAATACATGATTACCCCTAGCTTGTACTCTCAAGGGCGGAGCCATGTCGGGGAACCATTCGCGCAACGGCGAGGGATCCACGGCTGCAGCGGCCGCCCGCGCAACGGGGGCATCATACGGTTTACTCATCAAGTCACGACCCATGCGATTCAGTTGCGAACAACCGGTGAGCACCAGGACGGACAGCGCCAGGCCGCAGGGCAAGGATAAGCGCGGAAGAAAGCGGGAAAATTTTCTTGAAAACGACATAGGCCAAATATTCTCTCGACGTAGTGACATGCCGAAACCGATATGCGACTACTCGGCAGATATCTCCCCCATATCTGGGCGACACTGGCGAAATAGCCACCATCTCATTTATTTCAGAGTAGGGAAATTCGCACCATGCGAAGCACAGAAAATTGATTAGTTTTCAATATAATTGGAAAATTTAGAAAGAGCCTAGCGCCCCCCTGCCAGGCAGTAAAATAAGGCTTCAGACCAAATTAAGGCCGGTCTCTCTCGGGTGCATGCCACGTTCCACATGGCTGCTGTCGTCGGCGCTCGTCGCAATCCCCATATCCGCGCTCTTTACGCGCGGCTGTTGCACCAACTTTCTCATGGCCGCGCTAGGCGCGGCCATGAGAAAGTTGGTGTATCTATGCTGCGGCGTACTTAGAACCCGCACCCCATACCAGCCTAACTATGCCTGAGTGCTTAGCGCCCAACACGGTTCTAGTCCTCTATTGAAACTGGAAGACCGGCGTCCGATAAGCGTGATTCAAAGGATAACGTGAATCGAAGAATATATTTTCATCCAAATGCCGTTTGACCATATTTTTCATGGTTCGCACCTCGGCGGGTCTATCGCGCATATCGAAGATAGATTGAGTTAGTTGAATGTATACTGCATCGGGGGTCAACTGCTCCACTTGATACGCAGGCGAAGACAACAGCTTATCTAAACCAAAGAGTTCCACATACGCTCTTCCAAAAATAGTCCCCCAGCACAAATCTGGCATTGTCCTTCGGAGAAGCTGGGTGCAAACACCAGCTTCCATTCGCATAGGCTCGTTATTTGATTCGGGACCGTTATACGAAGTACCGAAGCACGCAAAGTCAACCCCATCACTAGCGGCGGAATAGCAAAGGTAGCTGACCAACCAATCCACCTGCTCGTCATTTTTTACTGATAACCGTAACCGGTGTGCGGCATGTTCCTGCCCCGTCGGCGTCTGGAGCCTTCTGCTAATAGCTCCCTCTGCACGCGGCGACGTCTTGCGCTTCCAATGCAAAACAGAAGGCCCCTGCTGGACTAATGACCGCAGCTCCATAAGTGATAGTTTGGATCCTTCAGCGGAATCCGCAGCCCACATCTGCGGCTGGTATCCAGGCATGTAGAAAATAAAGTCCCTGATCAATCCGAAAAATGAATCACCGTCCGAGAAATCGGGTATCAGCAACATTTCCGCATTGATCTGCAAGTTCTCTTTTTTCATGGACTATAGAAACTCAACTTTATTTTTTTTAGGCAGAACAGAATCCCTTATAGTTGTGCAATCTGCGACATTATTCTGGAAATTCAAACTGCGGGACCCTATAGACGTGGTCCTTTTCGTTTCTCGGATCGAAAAAAATATTATCATCGAGATGCTGTTTTACTTTCTTCCGCACGATATCAACCTCGTCGTAGCGATCATGCAGATCAAACAGAGATTCCGATAATTGTACGGACACGGTTTCTGGCCCAAGTTGCTCTACTTTGTACGCAGGGGCTGAAAGGATTTTATCTAACCCTATCAACCTCACATACGCCGGACCGAATATTTGGAACCACATCACGTCCGGCAATGCTTTCACAAGCATATATGTATAAATGCTTATAATGTCTCTATATGGAGCCAAACCATTCTTGTGCGCCACATCCACATAGGGGAGAGAAAGAGTATCGCAATGCGCATACTCCACTCCCGCCCAACGGGACAA
The DNA here is from genome assembly GCF_037619525.1 of Achromobacter veterisilvae. NCBI lineage: Bacteria > Pseudomonadati > Pseudomonadota > Betaproteobacteria > Burkholderiales > Alcaligenaceae > Achromobacter > Achromobacter veterisilvae. Next base: position 720,018 of record NZ_CP148753.1, read on the forward strand.
GTGATTCATATAAGAAATTAGATCCAAAACTTGATCGTTTTTTTCGACAGACACGTCCAAATGATGGCTTGCCAACTGCGGTCCCCGGAGCGGATTTGTGCGCTTCCTGAACACCCCCCAACCTTTAGGTGGCACATTTCTTTTCCACATAATATTGGAGCTTCCACACTGAAGAAACTCCCGAATCTCAGGCATAGAGAGACTAAGATTGATCGGTTCTATAACCCCCCACCGGCCTGGGGCGAACGTAGGCAATCGCGTTAAAAAATCTCCCACCAAATCCGCAAAGGTATCCGCATTCTTGAAGGACGGGGTAAGCAATGCCTTTGCGTTCAATGGAATGAATCGCCTTTTCATGATTTCCTAGTTTCTATTTTTTGGCACAGGGAATTAATTCCTGCTTTAAGGCATCGAATTAGTAGAAAGAGCGTGCGATAGTATCGCCAATAAACAGCACACCACCTGAGCCGATACCATTCTTCTTTACCGACAGATTAACGGAACCAAAGCGAAAAGAGCTCCGCCCACTTGGTAGTTTTCAATGTAAAGTTTTGCTTTAAGCAAACTACGTTTCAAAAATTCCAAATCCGATTCGCCTATGTTTTTTTCGCAATACCAGTTGTCATATGTATGTTCTACCCTCCCCCCAATAAGATGGTACACATCCCCCCCCAAGATAGCCACTCCGGAGCTTTCAAATTTCCCAATAGAAGCTAAAGCCTGGCTACGATTTAAAGCCCAGTTTTTTATTCCAACATCCTCCAGAGAATATCCGACGCTGAGAACCGCATCGATTTCTGGTGACCAAACATTATTCATAGCTCACTGCCCGGGATTCGGTTTAAATAAACGATGGTTTATGGACCCATCCGCCTCTTTTATAAATTCGAATACTCCTTGCTTACCACGGTATTCCCCAGGGATCTTTAACATATCTCTCACAACCCCATCCCCTCCGGTGATTCTTGACACTTCCCCCGCCTCCTGAAACATCTTCACACTTTCTGGAAACGCATGCAAATCTCCTGATTTTATTTGACTGACGACTTTATCTGTATATTTAGTTCCCGCAAAGAAATCATCTACTACAGAACCAACTCCTTTTATACTTGCATTAATTTCTTTAACAGAAGTTATTGCTAGATTACTCAAAGAAAAACTGATTCCGCTAAGCGCTCCGCCCCCACTATCAATCGCCAAACCTTCCGCGACACTTGCCGAAATGGTGTAATGAAATGTCCCGTCTCGAGGGTCAGGTGTCGCTTGAATCATGGGCGAATCCGCCGGCACCGCTATCGGCTTACCCTGTGTATCGAAAAACACAATATTGCCGCTGGCGGTGGCTAGCTTTATCGCTGCGCCGCAGAGCGAAGACGCAGGGTCAGCGCATGCGTTCGCTAGCGCTAGATCGCGCTTTTCGGATATACCTGCCAACTCGCGGGCCCGCGCGCAGCTATCAGGATTCGCTGGGCCGCAAGATGCAATTGCTGCATCGAATTGCCTTTGCTCTGCCGCCTTGAATCCTTCAGACTTCTGCCCGAAATAATTATTTCCGGTTTCGATTTGTGCTGCCACGGTCGCCATAGCAGCATCACCGCCAAGCGCCTCAGTGAGGCCCGCCACAATGCTTGCCACCAGATTGGCGTGAGCTTCCTTGCCTTCCGCAGAGAGCTTCTTGGCGTCCGCCCCGGTAAGGCGATCAACCAGGTTGTTGAGCACCACACTGGCTGCCGCTCCCATCGCCCCGGCTTCGCATTTCCCCCCCTTTCCGGCAGCGCCAGCGCAACCCACCAGTCCCTGCAAAGCGGTTCGTGCGACTTCGTTGTCCAACTCGTCGGCAATCGACTTCACTTGGCTGACGCCTAAGGCCTGCAAGTAGTTCACCGCAGCAGCCTGAACGAATTGCCCAGTGCTCCCCGTGACGTTTCCTCCGACCGCGCCAACGATTACTGTAAGACCTAAACGATACTCACCGTCTGGCCCCCATTTGGCCGCCTCGTCATACTGGGCCTTGAGACCTTTCTTAAGCTCGGGATCCGTCTCAGCATCCATTGCCTTCTTGAGCTCATCAGCCTCCTTCGCCCGATTCGCCAAGAACTGCCCCGTTTGCCGGTTCGCCTCCGACACGATCTCGAACCCCGCCTCGATCTTCTCCTTGTCAAAGATCGGCTTGAGCGCATTCAACGTATCCGACGTATCCCGGTTCAACGCCGCTATCGTCTCCGCCGCCGTCATCCCTGTCAGGTTCTGCTGCGCGACTTCGTCGCGGATCACGACCGTCCCGCCGCTGATCGCGCTGTGCGTGGTCGAACTGCCGCTGCCGCTGGCCGCCGCGGCTGTGGGCAAATTCACCGATACGTTGCCCGACGTGGGTACCGAGGTAGCGGCCTCCTTACTCGCGCCGCCAGCTACCTGGTTGTCCTTGGTCGTTCCCAACCCGGTGCCGCCGCCCTTCTCTCCGCCAAAGCCGATACCTCCGCCCACCGACACCTGGCTGGCGTTGTAGTTGGCCTTGTTCTTGATGTCCTCCGTCACCAGCGTGCCGGTGGCGAGCTTGTTCAACCCTTCGGCAACGGCCTTGTCGCTGCTGGCGATCACGCTGCCGATCAGCGTGGTGTTGTTCTTCACGTCGATCATGAAGCCGCCGTCGCCCGCCCACAGGCCCGTCTGCTCGGTGACCGACTTGAAGTCGCTGTGCATCTTGCCCGTTCCGGCGTTGGCCGATACTGAGGAACTACCCGCGCAGTAGGGCGGAATGCACAGGCTCACGCCGAATCCCGCGCTCTTGTTCTTCGAGTCGTACTTGCTGGTGTCCTGCAGGCTTTCCAACAACAGGTTGCCGCCTACCGACGCAATGATCTGCTCAGCCTTGCCCGATGCTCCTTTCAGTGTCGTGTCCCCTCCGGACTGCAGCGCCAACGTCTTGCCGGCAACAATGTTGCTGTTGGTCCAGCTCTCGTCACGGCCGTCTTCTTTCCCTCTACCCATGGAAGCGCCCAGTTCCAGCGTGAAGCCGTTCTGTGATCCTCCAGTCGAGTAGCCAATGCCGATGCTCGCGCTGCTACTCTTGCTCTCGGTCTTTTGCTCGAACGCATTACGTGCCGCTTGCAGCAGGATGTCGCCTTCGGCCTTGAGCACGGCATTGCGGCCGGCGGATAGGCTCGAGCCGGTGACCGTGATATCCGAGTCACTCCCAGCGCCCTTGGCAATAATTGTCAGGTCCTTGCCTGCGGCGACGGTCGATCCCACCGCCGTCGTGGAGTTGCGGTCGGTAGTGCTGCTGCTCTTGCTGCTGCCCAAGCTGAGCTTGATGCTGACGCCGCCGGCCTTGTCGATCTCGTTGGAGGAGCCAGGCTTGGCAGCCTCCGCCGCCGCCGCGGCCTTGGCGGAGGCTTGCACGGCGTCATAGGCGTTGTACGCCGCCAGCCCGGTGGTGGCGCCTGCCAGCCCCTGCATGACCGGGTTGTCCGTCTTGCCGGCCGCATCGGCCATTCGGCCAGCAGTCTGCATGGCGCTGACCACGGGGTTGCTGGCGGTCAGCGTGAGGCCCGTTTGCTTGACCTCGTGGAATTCACGCTGGCGCATCGTGTCGGCGCCTCCCACGATGCTGACGTCGCGGCCGATCATGGTGATATCGCCCTGGCGCGCGAGGATGTCGCTGCCCAGCACGTTGAGGGACCTGCCTGCGTTGATCAGCACGTCGCCCTGCACGCTGCCGACGGTGCTGCCGGTGTTCAAGCCGCGCTGGGTGTCGGTCCAGTCGGTGGTTTGGCGCGAGCCGTAACTGATGCCGCCCAATGCACCGAAGCCCGACTTCTTCACCTTCTCGTACTGGTATTCGTCGGACTTGTTCTGCACCGCGACGATGTTGACGTTACGGTCGGCCGACATGACCAGGTCATTCTGCGCCGCGACGTTGGAGCCCGCCACGTTCAGGTCCCGCCCAGCCATCATCACCACGCTGTCGCCCGTGAACGTGGACGAGGCCGAGCTCGTCCAATCGGATTCCGTCTTGCGGTGCTCGCTCTTGCTGGACAGGAAGCCGCGCTGCTTGTAGTAGGTCTCGTTGTACGCGTAGTGGCTGTCGGTGCCGGCGGCCACATTGATGTCGCGCCCCGCGCCTACCGCAAGCTGCTTGTCGGACGTGACTTCCGCGGCGCGCGCGTTGACGTCCCGGCCGGCGACCAGTGTCAGGTTGCCGCCGGCCGCGATGCTCGAACCCACTTCGGTGGACGAATGCATCTCGGCGCGGTTCTTCTTGCCGTAGTTGTAAGACTCCGCGTACCGCTCTTCGGCGGTGGTCAGATTGATGTTGTTGCCCGCCTGGATGCGGGCGTCGCCGCTGGCGGCGATGGCCGCCGCCTGGGCGTTGAAGTCGCGCCCGGCCTGCGCGTTCAGGGTGCCGGCGTCGATGCGGGCCACGCCGTCGATGCGCGTGCTGCTGACGCCGCCGCTGGCATTGGATTGGGTGGTGGCCGTCAGATTGATGTCGCGCCCGGCGCTGAGGGCGACTGCGTCGCCCTTCAGCAGACCCGCAATGTTGTCGATGTCGTTGCGGGCGGCCAGGTTCACGGTCTGGCCCTGCATGGAACCGACGGTGTTGCGGATGTTCTGCGCCTCGACCACCAGCGCGTTGCGGGCGCCGATGGTGCCGCTGTTCTTGACGTCGCCCGCGGTCTTGATCTGTGTGTCGCGGCCGGCGATCAGCGTGCCGTCGCCGCGCAGGTCGCCCGGCTTGACGGCCAGGTAGACCTGCGGCGCCAGCACCTTCTGCTGGGTGCCGTCGGGCAGCGTGACGGTCTGCTCGACCAGCCATACGATATCGCTGGTCAGATGCCGCATCTGCTCTTCGGACAAGGCCGTGCCGACGGTCAGGCCGAATTTGCCGGCGAAGTCCGCGCCGGCGCTCAGCAGCGCCTTGTACTGCGATTCGTTGTCGGTGTAGTCGCCGACGAAGCGCTGGCCGGTGGCCAGCATGATCTGCTCGGCGACCAGCTTCTGCTCATAGAAGCCGTCGCCCAGGCGCTTGAGGAAGTGGCCGCTGTCTTCGTTGAGCTTCTGCAGCAGGAAGTCGCTGGACACGGGCTGGAGCTGCCCCAGGAACCGGCTGTCGGTGGCGACCAGATAGCGCTCGTTCAGCCCCGGCATGATGCGATAGAGCGAGCTGGTGGGGATCGTCGGCGGCAGCGTGACCACGCGGATGATGCCCCTGCCGGGCAGGCCTACTTCCATCACCCGCGCCGGCGCCAAGGCGCCCGCCACGGCGCTGGCGCCCGGCTTCTGGTTGCCCGTGGCGGGCGGCGCGGTGTTGCCGTCGGAACTGGCGACCGCCAGGTCGATGCGCTGGGGCGCGGCGACGTCCCGGTAGTCGGACCAGCTTTCCTTGCGCCCGCCGCCTTTGGCCACGGTGCGGACTTCGGAGCCCACGCGCTCGATCGAGCGGATGCCCTGCGCGCCGATGTTGTTGATCGCCGGGCCGTCCACGGATAGCGTGCCGCCCGCGATGATGCGGCTTTTGTCGTTGGTGACGGCGCCAGTGAACCTGGCCGCGCCGCCGACGATGATCTTGGCCGGATCGGTAGAAACCGTGCGGCTTTCCATGACGACTTCCTCGACCTTGTAGTAGAAGAAGTTCGTGACCAGGCGGTTGTTGAAATCGGCGTTGAAGGCGTAGATCTTGCTGCCCAGCTCGTCGTGGCGAGCCTTGTTGGCCGCCAGAGCCTGGTCGCGCTCCGGCGTCGATACGAGGCAGGTCTCGTTGACGTTGCATTTCACCGCGACCATGGGCGGCACGGGCCCCGGCTCGGCGACGCCGAACACGCTCCAGATCCGATCGCCCACTTTGTAGCGCGGCCCGCCCACTTCGGTGACGCACGAGCCGCCGGCGTCTCCGCCGGGGCCGTCGCATACTTGCCGATCGGGCAGCCATGCAGGCGGGATGGGCGCGGCGACGCCGGCCTTGCCTTTTTCGCCCTTGACGTAGTCGAACGGCGGACCGTAGCGCGACTCCGGATACGTCGTGGACGGCAGCAACAGGCGCCGCTCGGAATCGTCGTCCAGGAAAGTCACGGGATCGCGGCCGCACAGTTCGGTCACCGCGTCGCACAGCCAGAGCTTGGACCCATCCAGGAACTCGGTGGAGTTTTCCAGGCGGTAGTAGAGCTTCGGCCCCCGGCTGACCTCGACGGTTTCGCTGGCGAAATGCATGTTGCGGTTGTGCAGCGCCGCCGCCGCGATATCCGCGTTGCCCGCGACCTCGATGGTGGCCGATTCATTGGACAACAGCGCGGCCTGGCCCGCGGCGCGGCCGGCGGCGTCCAGCGCGCCGCCCACGCGCAGGTCGGCGCCGGCATAGATCAGGGCGTGCTCGCGGTTGGTCAGCGTACCCACGCCCAGGTCCATGTCGCCGCGCGAGGCGATGACGGCATCGGCATCGTTCAGCAGCGCGGGCGTCTGGATGCTGATGCGGTCGCCATAGATGCGGCTGGTGTTGGTGACGCTGCCCGCGTCGATGCGGGTATGGCCGCCGTCGATCAGGCCGGCGTTCGACAGCGCTCCCGACACGTTGAGGGTGTTGTCGCGCGCGGCGACGATCTCGCCGCCGGCGCGGTTGGTCAGGCTGCCGGCGGTGATGGTCAGGTCCTGCGCCGAATGGATCTTGCCGGTGTTGTCCAGCGCGCCGGCGACGAGGTCCAGCGACGTGCCGGCCGCGATGGCCCCGGCGTCGTTGACGAGGCTGCTGAAGGCCAGGCTGGCGCTGGCGTCCGAGGACACGTTGCCGCGCGCGTTGTTCAGTACGCCGGTGGCGACGCCCAGGGTCTGGCCGGCGCCGATGCGTCCGGCCTGGTTGTCGATGGAGCCGGCGTTCAGCGTGACGTCTCCGCCCATTACGCCCAGCGGGCCGCTGGCGCCGTCGGCCAGCGTGTCGCGGTTGACGAGCGCGGCGGCGGCCAGGTCCAACGCGCCGTCGGCCTGGATCAGGCCTGCCGCGTTGTCCAGCGTGCCCAGGGTCCGCAGGGTCAGGCCAGCCGCGGCGATCAGGCCGCCCGTGTTGGCCAGGCTTTGCGCCTGGATGCCGGCGGCGCCCTGCGCCGCCACCGTGCCGCCGGTATTGTCGGCATGGCCCGCCGTATTCACGTCCAGCGCGCCGCCGCTGACCAGCTTGCCGGCCTGGTTCTCCAGGCTGGCGGCCTTGATGCTGACCTTGTCGTCGGCCGACCCGCCGTACAAGCCGCCGTCCTGGTTGTTCACCGCGCCCGCGCTGTCCACGGCAAGCCTGCCGTCGGCGTGCGCCACGCCCTTGCGGTTGTCCAGGCTGGCGGCCTTGATGTCGACCGACCCGCCCAGCAGCTTGCCGTCCCGGTTGTCGAGCGCGCCGCCCTCGATGGAGAGCGCGCCGGCGGCCTGCACCGCGCCGCCCTGGTTGTCGATGCCGCCCGATGCGCGCAGCGCCACGCTGTCGCCCGACACCACGCCGCCGCGCGCATTCGACAGGGACTGCGCCCGCAAGTCGAGCCCGCCCGCCGCCGCCAGCGTGCCGCCCGCGTTGTCCACGGCGCCGTCTATCAGGGCGGTCAATGCGCCGCCGCTGGTCAGTTTGCCTGCGGCATTGTCCAGGCTGCCCGCCTTCAGGTCCACCGACGCGCCATACAACTGGCCGTCCGCGTTCCGCACCGCGCCGCGGGCCTCCACCGCCAGGGCGCCGCCGGCGGCGAAACGGCCGCCGGACAGGTTCAGCGCGTCGGCCGTGACGCTGGCGTCCCCGCCCGCGACCAGGGTTCCGCTGTTGCGCAACGATTGCACCTGGGCGGAGAACGCGCCCAAGGGGCTGACCGATCCGTCGGCCTGCAGGCCGGCGGTGAGGACGCCGCTGTTGTCCAGTTGGCGCGCCGCCAGGTCCACGTTGCCCGAGGCCGACAGGCCGCCGGTATTGATCACACTGCCGTCGGCGCTCAGCGCCAGCCCGCCGCCGGCGGTGGCGGCGCCTTCGTTGACGATCTGGCCCGCGCTGCGCACGGACAGGCCGGCGGCCGCCTGCAGGCGGCCCGGCGACAGGTTCCGGACGTCGCCGGCGGCGCCGATCTGCAGGGCGCCGCCCCGGGACACGATGGTGCCGCCATTGCCGAGCTGGCCGCCCGCGATGCTGACGCCGCTGCCACCGGAAATCTCGCCAGTGTTCTCGATCCTGCCGGCCGCGTTCAGCGCGATGGCGCCGCCCGCCGTGACCACCCCCTGGTTGGCCAGGCCGCGCCCGCTCTGCACGGACAGGTCCGTGGCCGCCTGCATGCGGCCCGACGGCAGAATCTTGACGTCGCCGTTGGCGCTGACAGACAGGCTGCCGGTCAGGGCGGCCACGTTGCCTCCCACGTTCACGCCCACCCCGGCCTCGGTGCCGACCAGCCGGATGCTGTTGGCGTACATGCCGCCCAGCGCCGCCACGTCCAGCGCCACGGCCGGCGCGCCGCCCTGCGCCGCCAGCGCATCCACCGACACGCCGTCATAGCCCACGCGCGCGCCGCCGGCCACCAGGTTCAGCCGGTCGGCCCAGACCTTGGCGTTGATTTCCAGCGTGCGCGCCATCAGGTCCACCTGGCTCAGGTTCGCGCCATTCAGGCCCGCGCCTTCGATGCTCAACCCGCCGCCCGCGATCTCGAAGCTCAGCCCGTTCGGCCCGATCACGGGCTTGCCGGTGGTCAGCGTGGCGCGGTCGGCGTTCAGGAAGCCGCAGCCGTTGCAGGTGATACCGGCCGGATTGGCGACGATGACGTTGGCGCGGTTGCCGGCGACTTCCAGCATGCCCATCAACTGCGACGGGTTGGGCGCGGTGACCTGGTTCAGGATGGTGGCCGCGCGCTGGTTGCCCAGCATGGCGTTGCCGGCGATCTGCCCGGCAAGCTGCGTGCGGCTGGCGGCGCCGCTGTTGTTCAGCACCACGCCGGACGGGCCGACGTTGAATTGGGTAAAGCGGTTATTCGACACGCCGCCGGCCGACGGCGGCGCGATGTTCACGACCGGCACGCCATTGCTGACACCGACGACGGGCCGCTGGCCCCCCGCGCTCTTGTCCACGGAAATGGGCAGCGTCTGCGCCAGGACCGGGGTCCAGACCTGGGTGTAGAGCACGAGCCAGACGATGACGGAACGGAGCTTGGACATAATGCGTTGACTCTCGGTAATCGGTTCGGAGGGTTCGCCGCGGCGCGGAAGGACCGGCCGCGCCGCGCGCTAGAACTCGAACATCAGCGACAGGGCGAACACGGTGTTGCTGGTCTTGAGGTTTTCGGGTTTTTTCAGCGGCCAGCCCGCCGACAGGTCGTAGCTGGCGTTCACATAGGGCATGGCGACGCGGCCGCGCAGGCCGGCGACGGCGCCGGCCAGCGTGCGGCCGGACAGGAATTCGGCGGACGGGCCGCCCACGCGGCCCACGTCCAGGCCGGCATAGAGCTGCTGGCCCAGGTCGCCGAGATTCAGCGACAGGTCGTTGCGCAGGCTCCAGCCGTCTTCGGAAGCCAGCGTCATCTGGCCGTCGAAGCCGCGCACGGCGTAGCGGTTGCCGATGGTGAAGTAGTCGGCCGGCACCACGGCGGTCTTCGCGTGCTGGATCTGCCAGTTGGCCTGGTAGGCCAGTTGCTGCCCCGCCACCTTGAAAGGCAGGTACAGGCCGGCGTTGGCGGAAAGTATGGTGCTGCGCCCGTTCCAGTCCGGGTCGCCATAGACGTAGCCGGGCTGGTCGGAAAACTGCGGCAGGGTGCCGCGCACGCCGCCGCCCACGTCCAGCACGGCCTGGCCCAGGTACTGGCGATGCCCGTAGCCGAATTCGTAGCCGGCGACGTCGCGGCGCTGCACTTCGATGTCGATGTCGTTGATGGTGCTGTTGACGCGCTTGCGCAGGAACTTCAGCGTGGCGGTGCCCTTGTAGTTGCTGCCGCGGTAGGGCACCACGGACACGCCCAGGTCCACCTGCCGGGTGGTGCCGCCATAGACGATGGGCTCTTCGAAACCCGCCACGGTCTGGCGGTAGCGCGACTTGCTGGCGCCGGCGAACAGGGTCCAGTAGCCGAAGGGAATGCTGTAATTGATGGACGCCGCGCGCGACAGCGCGTCGTCGCGGCGCAGGCTGGCGTTGCTGTTCCACGACACCGAAAGCTGGTCGTACAGGAACAGCGGCGAATCCAGCGTCAAGCCCGCGTTGAGCTGGTTCTTGCCGGTGGCTTCCATACCGGCGTTGTCGCCGCCCACATAGGCGTGCCAGCGCTTGCCGGTGCCCGGCTTGATGAGAATGTCGGAATCGCCCAGCTCGGGGCCCGGCGCCACGTCGATGGTGGCGTCGGCCTGGCTGCCCAGGCGCCGGATGTTTTCCAGCGCCTGGTCCAGGTCGCGCTGATTGAGATCTCCGCCGGGCCAGGTCGGCAGCGCGGTGCGCCACCAGCCGGCCGCGCCCTCGCTCTTGACCGCCGAAATACGGCCGGGCACGTAGCGCAGCGTCAGCGTGCCGCCGGCGAGCGATTGCTCCGGCACCAGCACGCGGGCGGTGATGAGGCCCTGGTCGATCAGGCGGGCGTGCAGATGCTCCTGCAAGGCCTTCAGGCCCTGGCCGCCCACGCAGGGGCCGATGGCGGCCTCGGCCACGCGGCGCAGTTCCGCCGGGGGCTCGGGGCCGTCCCACAGGACGTCGCGCAAGGCGAAGCAGGGGGTTTCCTGGGGAAACACCAGGGGCCCCTCGCCCGCCGCCGGCGCCTCGGGCGCGGACAGCACGTCCGGGCGCTGGGCGGCGCGGGCGCGCTGGGCCTCGAGCTCCTGCTCCTGGCGGCGCTGGATCTCGCCGGCACGGGCGGCGGCCTCTGCCTGCGCCGGCTGCGCGGCCACGGAGGATGCGAAGAACGCCGTCAGTCCCACCGACAGCGACAGACGGCGCAAACCCTTATGCCGGAGGATTCGCCGCCAGGAAAGGCTGGCTCGCACTTGTTTCTTGTTGAAATTAAAAATTTCTATATTTCGGTTGACGGAACTATGCGGGCAAAACTTAAGATTTGATTTAATTGATAAATAGCGACAAATTTATGCAAATTTGCCGACATTACCGATGATTAGATATTTTTCATTGATATTTATTAATGCGTGCACGACTTTCACACGTTTGAATTAGTTACACGCTACGCGTTGGACGGCCGCGGCTCCATCAGACGAGTCTGAAAAATTTCCCGGGGAAAACCCTGTACAGGCGCCTCCGTCGACGCCGCTCCGCCACCCGCCCGGGCTATGCCAAAATCGCGCCCATGCCGATCGACAACCGCCTGACTCCCCACGCCCTCGCCGCCCAGACGGCGCAACTGCCCGCTGCCTGGCGCGCGGCCTTCGCCGACCCGCAAGTGGCCGACGCCCTGGCGGCAGTGACCGCCCACGTCGAAAAGCGCCTGGGCGAAGGCGCCACCATCTACCCCGCCACGCCTTTCCGCGCCCTGCAAGGACTGGCGCCGTCGGACGTGCGGGTGGTGATCCTGGGGCAGGACCCCTACCATGGCCCGGGCCAGGCCCAGGGCCTGGCCTTCTCGGTGCCGGACGATTGCAAGCGGCCGCCCAGCCTGCGCAACATCTTCAATGAGATCGCCCAGGAATTTCCGGGCACGCCCGTCCCCGCCGGCAATGACCTGAGCAGTTGGGCCGGGCAGGGCGTGCTGCTGCTGAACACAGCGCTGACGGTGGAAGACGGCCTGCCGGCCTCCCACGCCAAGCGCGGCTGGGAAACGGTGACCGACGCATTGATCGCATTGGTCGCCCGCGACCCCTCGCCCAAGGTCTTCATGCTTTGGGGCGCGCATGCCCAGGCCAAGCGTTCGTTGCTGCCTGACAACAGCGGCCACCTGGTCCTGATGTCCAATCACCCCTCGCCGCTCTCCGCGAGGCGGCCGCCGGTGCCGTTCCTGGGTTGCGGCCACTTCCGGGCGACCAACGAATGGCTGGCCGACCAAGGGAAAAACCCTATTGATTGGGGACTGGACAAAAAAACAATTCCCATGCAAGGCGAATTCAGGTTATGATCGCCGCACTGCACAAAACGAGTTCGGCATTTACCGCTTTGATTTAGCGGAAGTTTTCGCAGTCCGCCGGGCAGCAGCCCCGGCCTCTGCCGAACCATCATCGATTCCTGACCCCTTTCCTTTCGCCCTGCGTTCCAATCTGTACAAGTGAACGCGCCACGCGCATGGTTGATCCGGTCGGCACGATGCTCCATCAACCGTCGCCTGGATCCGGCCGCCTAATCCCCTGGCCCGACCAAGCACTGCGTCGCATTGATTGCGGCAAGGGAAAGTAATGTCTTTCGAAAACCTGGGTCTTGCGCCCGCTCTGTTGTCGGCCGTTCAAGACGCTGGCTTCAACACCCCCACCGCCGTCCAAGCCGCCGCCATCCCGCAGGCGCTGGCCGGCCACGACCTGATGGTCTCCTCGCAAACGGGCAGCGGCAAGACCGCCGCCTTCATGCTGCCGGCGCTGCACCGCATCGCCCAGATGCCCGCCAACAAGGGCGTCGGCGTGCAAGTGCTGGTGCTGACCCCGACCCGCGAACTGGCCCTGCAAGTCACCGAAGCCACCGCGACCTACGGCCGCAAGCTGGCCGACCTGCGCACCGCCACGGTCGTGGGCGGCATGCCCTACGGCGCGCAATTGAAGGCGCTGTCGCGCCGCGTGGACGTGCTGGTCGCCACCCCGGGCCGCCTGATCGACCACCTGCAATCGGGCCGCGTCAAGCTGAACACCGTGCACACGCTGGTGCTGGACGAAGCCGACCGCATGCTGGACATGGGCTTCATCGAGGATATCGAGACCATCGTCGGCCGCCTGCCGCAAGACCGCCAGACGCTGCTGTTCTCGGCCACGCTGGACGGCACCATCGCCAAGCTGGCGGCGCGCATGATGCGCGACCCGCAACGCATCGAAATGGCCGGCGCGAAGGAAAAGCACACCAACATCACGCAAAGCCTGCTGTACGCGGACGACGCCAGCCACAAGATGCAGCTCCTGGACCACGTGCTGCGCGACGCCTCGCTGGACCAGGCCATCGTCTTCACGTCGACCAAGCGCGGCGCCGACGACCTGGCCGACCGCCTGGCCGACCAGGGCTTCGCCGCCGCCGCCCTGCACGGCGACATGAACCAGCGCCAGCGCACCCGCACCCTGTCGCAACTGCAACGCGGCCAACTGCGCATCCTGGTCGCCACCGACGTGGCCGCCCGCGGCATCGACGTCCAAGGCATCAGCCACGCCGTCAACTTCGACCTGCCGATGCAGGCCGAAGACTACGTGCACCGCATCGGCCGCACCGGCCGCGCCGGCCGCAACGGCCTGGCCTTCACGCTGGCCACGCATTCCGAGCGCCACAAGGTGCGCCGCATCGAGCACTACATCGGCCAGTCGATCAATCCTGAAGTGATCGCCGGCCTGGAACCCAAGCGCACCCCGCGTCCGTCGACCGGCGGCGCCCCGCGTGGCGGCAAGCCGTTCGGCAAGCGTCCCGGCGGCGGCTACCAGGGCCAGCGCGAAGGCCGTTCCTTCGGCGGCCCGCGCGGCGAGTTCAAGCCGCGTGAAGGCGGTTACCAAGGCAACCGCGAAAGCGCCCCCCGTGAAGGCGGCTACCAAGGCAATCGTCCGTTCGGAGATCGTCCGGCCCGCTCTTTCAGCGATCGCCCCAGCTTCGGCGACCGCCCGCAGCGTGAAGGCGGCTACCAGGGCAACCGCCCCTTCGGCGACCGTCCTCAACGCGAAGGCGGCTTCCGCGGCGGCGACCGCGACTCGCGTCCCAGCTTCGGCGACCGCCCCAGCTATGGCGACCGTCCCCAGCGCGACGCCCGTCCGTTCAGCGAACGCGGCCCCCGCGAAGGCGGTTTCCGCGGCGGCGACCGTGACGCCCGCCCCAGCTTTAGCGACCGCCCCAGCTTCGGCGACCGTCCTCAGCGCGAAGGCGGCTTCCGTGGCGGCGACCGCCCCGAAGGCGGTTTCCGCGCCAAGCCCACGTTCGACAAGCGCCCCGGCGGCCCCGCCAAGCGCTTCGCCAAACCGGCCGGCGCGCGCCGCGACTGATCCCGGTCCCAGCGGTTCGACAAGAACCGCGCCGGCGATCTGACCGCACCCCAGGCATCGGACGACAATCCGATCCCTGGGGTGTTTTGCATTCTCCGCCGGCAATCCGCCTGGCGCGGATCTCGGGCTACGTGCTTCTGGCGCCCAGCAGCATGCTGATCTTGCGGGCGACGTTCTGCACGAGCGGAATGATCTCGTGCATGCGGGCTTCGTCGGTATAGGCGTCCGTGCTCGTCACGCTGATAGACGCGACGATCTCTCCGCTGGCATCGCGCACAGGCGTGCCGACGCAACGAATCCCGTCGACGTTTTCGCCCAGGTCAAAGGTGTATCCCTTCGCGGCATAGGTCGCCATGGCTTCCAGCCACTGCTCCAGCGACAGCGGTCCGGCAAGCCCTTTTGCCGCCTCTTGTTCGTAGCGCTTCGTCCAGGCGGCGCGCCCCTGGTCGAGAATCAACGCCTTGCCCACGCTGGTGCAGCACACGGGCTTGCGCCCGCCTATGCGCGTGTTGACTTCGATGGGGCGTTTGCCGCCGATCTTGTCGAGATAGATGATGCCTTCGTCTTCATCCAGCGCGGCCAGATGCACCGTGTCTTGCGTCTGCGCGGCCAGTTCCTCCAGCAAGGGGCGGGCCGTCGTGGTGATGGCCGATTCGCGATAGGCCAGGAAGCCCAGCTCGACCAGCCGGCTGCCCAGGCGATATCCCTTGCGGGGCTCGAAATGCAGGTAGCGGATCTGCACCAGCGCCGAAGCCAGCCGGTGCGTGGTGCTGAAGGCAATGCCGGTTCTGTCCGAGATGTCCTTCACGCTGCGGCAGCCTTCGGCCACCGCGCTCACCACGTCGAGTCCGCGAAAGAGGGTCTGGCTGGCGAGCGGTTTGGCTATCTTGGCGGTCTTGGTGTCGGGCTTTTCGGTCATTTCGTGGGCAGTGAGTGACGGATCGTGAAGCATCGGACAGCCATCGGCGCCGCCGGCGCCGATGCCTCACGCACTCGCTGCATCACGCATCCAGCGGTTGTCCGGTACGATCCTTGGTGAAGCTGATCGCGATCAGCGATACCAAAGCGCACAGGGCAATGAAGATCGCAACCGGGACATAGCTGCCATGATACCGGGCCAGCAAGGCCGTGGCGATGAGCGGCATCGGGCCGCCGACCAGCGCGGCCCCCACCTGGTAGCCGAGCGAAATGCCGGTGTAGCGCACATTCGGCGGGAAGCTCTCGGCGAAGAAGGTGCCCAGGACCGAACCGTAGGTGGACCAGATGATGGAAAAGCCCACCACCACCGCCGCCGTGGAAATCAGCGCCGAGCCCTGGTTGAGCAGCCAGAAGTAAGGCAGCGCATAGACCACGATCGCGACCGTGCCCCACACAAAGACTTTCTTGCGGCCGATCCGGTCGGACAACGCGCCAAAATACAGCATGACAGGCACGGCGATCAGCGCGGCGACCAGCACCACGTTCAGCGCCGCGACACGCTCATAGCCCAGGCCCACCAAATACGAAATGGTGAACGTGGCGAAGAGAAAGAAGGTGCTGGTCTCCACGAACTTGGCGCCAATGGCGATCAGCACGGCGCGCCAATGCCGGGTCAGCGTTTCCACCAGCGGCATCCGCTTGTGTTCGGCGCTCTTGGGATTCGCCCGCGCCTCTGCGGCCACCTTGCGGAAGGACGGCGTCTCTTCCACCTTGTTGCGGATCCACATGCCGATCAGCACCAGCACGATGGACAGCACGAACGGAATGCGCCAGCCGTAGGACAGGAAGGCTTCTTCCGAAAACAGCGCGCTCAGGCCCGAGGTGACGAAGTTGCCCAGCGCCAGGCCGAACAGCGCGCCGGTTTGCGGCACCGCGCCGTAGAAGCCCCGCTTTTCGGCGGGCGAGTATTCCACCGCCAGCAATACGCCGCCTCCCCATTCGCCGCCCAGCGCCAACCCCTGCAACAAGCGCAGCAGGGTCAGCAGGATGGGCGACCATACGCCGATGCTCGCATAGGTCGGCGTAAGGCCGATCAGCACCGTGGAAATCCCCATGATGGACAGCGTTATCACCAGCGTCTTCTTGCGGCCGACGCGGTCGCCCACGTGCGCGAAGACGATGCCGCCTATGGGACGTATCAGGAACGCCAGCGCGAACGAGGCGAGCGCCAGCAACTGGCTGGTCACGGGGTCGTCCGAGGGAAAGAACAGCCTGCCGAAGACGATGGACGACATGGTTCCGTAGAGGAAATAGTCATACCACTCGATGGTGCTGCCCACCGCGCTGCCAAACAGCGCGCGCCGGCGGTCGGCCGGGCTGATGGCGGCGGTTGCCGAAGCGGCGTTGTTGCCCGCCGGCCTGTTGCCCGCGGTCGGGGCCAGTTGTGTTGCGCTCATGGTCTTGTTTGTCTCGTGAGTGTTTGATCGGACATCCGCGGGGAATTCCCCGCATGAAATGGATGCCGTGCTTTTTTTTGTACTTGCGCCGGCAAACCGCCGGCTCGGACCCAGCCCGCCTCAAGCCTGCCGGCTGCCCACGCGGGAGCGGCCGGCAGCGGGCTTGGCTCCCCGCGGCTCAGGCGCGCTGCTTGAGGATGTCCAACGCCACGTCGACGATCATGTCTTCCTGGCCGCCCACCATGCGGCGCTTGCCCAGCTCGACCAGGATGTCCACCGTCTTCAACCGATACTTCGCCGCCGCCGCCTCGGCATGGCGCAAGAACGAGCTGTACACGCCCGCATAGCCCAGCGCCAGCGTCTCGCGGTCCACCCGCACCGGACGGTCCTGCAACGGGCGCACGATATCGTCGGCCGCGTCCATGAGCTTGTAGAGATCGGTGCCGTGGTTCCAACCCATGCGGTCGATGGCGGCGATGAAGGCCTCCAGCGGGGCGTTGCCCGCGCCGGCGCCCATGCCGGCCAGACTCGCGTCCACGCGGTCGCAGCCCTCTTCCACCGCGACGATGGAGTTGGCCACCCCCAGGCTCAGGTTGTGGTGGGCATGCATGCCGGTCTGCGTTTCAGGCTTGAGCACGTCCTTGAACGCGCGAAAGCGGTCCCGCACGTCCTGCATGCCCAGCGCGCCGCCGGAGTCCACCACGTAGCAGCAGGTCGCGCCGTAGCTCTCCATGAGCTTGGCCTGCCGCGCGAGCGCCTGCGGTTCGGTCATGTGGCTCATCATCAGAAAGCCCACGGCCTCCATGCCGAGATGGCGGGCATATTCGATATGCTGCCGGGACACATCGGCCTCGGTGCAGTGCGTGGCCACGCGCACCACGCGCACGCCCGCGTCATAGGCGTTCTTCAGGTCGTGCACGGTGCCGATGCCGGGCAGCAGCAGCGTCGCGATCCTGGCATGCTTGACCACGCTGGCCACGGCCTCGATCCACTCCAGGTCGGTGTGCGCGCCAAAACCGTAGTTGAAACTCGATCCCTGCAGGCCGTCGCCATGCGCGACCTCGATGGAGTCCACTTTGGCGTCATCGAGCGCCTGGGCGATCTGCTTGGCGTTTTCAACGCTGTATTGATGACGGATGGCGTGGCTGCCATCGCGCAGCGTCACGTCGGAAATGTAGATTTTCTTGGCTTGATTCATGGTGTGTTGCCGCTCTCAAACAGCCACGGTGGTTGCCAGCATGCGCTTGGCCATGTGTTCCGCGGTGCGCAGACCCGCGCTGGTCATGATGTCCAGGTTGCCGGCATAGGCCGGCAGATAGTGGGCCGCGCCTTCAACTTCCAGGAAGATCGAGGTCTTCAGCCCCGTGAGCGCATCGCCCACGCCAGGCAGGCGCACCGGCGTGTCGATACGGTCGAACTGCACCCGCTGCTTCATGCGGTAGCCGGGCACGTAGGCCTGCACGGCGGCCGCCATCTCCTCGATCGAACGGGCGATCGCGTCTTCGTCGGCCAGTTCGCTCAGCGTATAGACGGTGTCGCGCATGATCAGCGGCGGCTCGGCCGGGTTCAGCACAATGATGGCCTTGCCCTTGGTGGCGCCGCCCACCGCTTCGATCGCCCGGGACGTGGTCTCGGTGAACTCGTCGATGTTGGCGCGCGTGCCGGGGCCCGCGCTCTTGCTGGAGATCGACGCCACGATTTCGCCATAGTGCACTTTGGCGACGCGCGACACGGCCGCCACCATCGGAATCGTCGCCTGGCCGCCGCACGTCACCATGTTCACGTTCAGCGCGTCCAGGTGCGCCTCGCCATTGACCACGGGAATGCAATACGGGCCGATCGCGGCAGGTGTGAGATCCACCATGCGGATTCCGGGCTTGAGGACGCGCAGGAATGCATCGTTCTTCACATGCGCGCCGGCGCTGGTGGCATCGAACACAAAGTCAATGTCTTGGAAGACCGGCAGCCGCGCCAGGCCTTCGACGCCCTCGTGCGTGGTGGCCACGCCCAGGCGCGCCGCGCGGGCCAGGCCGTCCGATTGCGGGTCGATGCCGACCATCGCCCCCATTTCGATGTGTTGCCCATGGCGCAGGATCTTGATCATCAGATCCGTGCCGATGTTGCCGCTGCCAATGATGGCGGCCTTGAGTTTGCGTTGAGCGTTTGACACGTGGCTCCTTCCTCTTTCCTGACATCGTTCTGTGCTTCGACGTGGGAGCGAGTGTAGGGAGGTTTTTTCAAATTATCAATATATAAGTATCAATCTCATATAGTGAGTAGAAAGGTCGGCGCCAGCGGGCGCTGGGCTGTGCGCGCGCGTCGCCGGAACCCGGCGCGCATCCGCGGCCCGGCTAAAATTCCCCGATTCTTCAAATAGCCGCTCCATGCAACGCCCCTCTCCCGCCAATCTCCCGCCTCTGGACCCCGCCGCCCAGGAACACAGCGCCGCCATGGCCGCCCACCTGCGCGATGCCATCGCGGCCAACGGCGGCTGGCTGCCGTTCGACCGCTGGATGGCCCTGGCCCTGTATGCGCCCGGCCTGGGCTACTACGCGGCGGGCAACATCAAGCTGGCGCGGGCCGATGACGGCGGCAAGAACCCCGAGGGCGACTTCGTCACGGCCCCCCAACTGACGCCGCTGTTCGCGCGCACGCTGGCCCGCCAGGCCGCCCAGGTGCTGCGCCAGACGCGGACGGACACCGTGCTGGAGTTCGGCGCCGGCACCGGCGCCCTGGCCGAGGGCGTGCTGGGCGAACTGGATGCGCTGGGGCTGGAGCAGACCCGCTACCTGATCCTGGAAGTGTCCGCCGACCTGTGCGCGCGCCAGGCGGAAAGGCTCGCCGCGTTCGGCAGCCGCGTGCAATGGCTGGACGCGCTGCCCGATGCCTTCTCGGGCTGCGTACTGGCCAACGAGGTCCTGGACGCGATGCCGGTGTCGATCTTCCGCTGGAGCGAGGACGGCACGGTGCTGGAACGCGGCGTGGCGCTGGACGCCGCCCGGGACTTCATCTGGGAAGACCGGCCGGCGGCGCCGGCGCTGGCGGCCGCCGTGGCCGGCCGCATGCCGGCGCTGCCCGGCTACGTTTCCGAAATCAATCCGCAGGCCGAAGCCTGGGTCGCCGCAATGGGCCGCTGGCTCGAACGCGGCGCGGCGCTGTTGGTGGACTATGGCTTTCCCCGCGGCGAGTACTACCATCCGCAGCGCGCGGGCGGCACGCTCATGTGCCATCTGCGCCATCGCGCGCACGGCGATCCGTTCACCGCGCCGGGCCTGCAGGACATCACCGCGCACGTCGATTTCACGGCAATGGCGGACGCCGCGCAGGACGCCGGCCTGCAGGTCCTGGGCTATACCTCGCAGGCCCGCTTCCTGATGAACGCCGGGCTGATGGACCTGCTGGCGCAACTGGATCCATCGGACGCGCAAGACTATGCGAAGACGGTCGCGCCCGTGCAGAAGCTGCTGTCCGAAGCGGAAATGGGAGAACTGTTCAAGGTGCTGGCGGTAGGGCGCGGCATGACGGAGCCGCTGACGGGCTTCGCGCGCGGCGACCGGCTGGGCAAGCTATAGCCTAGGCACCCGCCCGCAGGCGTTCCAGCCGGGCTTCGCGCACGCGCTCTTTGATGCGCACCGGATCCCCGGCGCAGGCTTTCGCGATCGCCCCCGCGTCCACCCCGCGCACCGCGGCCACGCGCAAGCGCCACGCCGCCCGGTCCACCGGCCGCAGCACCGACGCCGCCTCCAGCAGATCGAAAAAGCGTTCGGGCTTGCGCAAGGCGTCGGCGCGCTCCATCAGCGCCAGTTGCGCCTCGACGGCGTCCGCGTTGCGCTGCGAGGCGTCCAGGCCGGCCAGCACGTCGGGCAGCAGACGTGCGTAGTCGTTGCATTCGGTGGGCACGCGCAGCCGGCGGCCCAGCGCGTCGCGCTCGGGCGTCGAGCGGCACAGCAAGGCGTAGCGGCCCGGCAGGGACAGGCCCTGGGCGGCCGCGCGATCCACGTCCGCGCCCACCTCGTCCACGCCTTGCAGTTCCGGCATCACGCGCGCCAGCGCCCCGCAGGCCTGCATGACGCCCAGCATGCGCGAAGGCGCGGCCGCCATCAGGCCGCGCGACAGTTCCTTCCAGACCCGCTCGGCCACCAGCGCGTCGGCCTCGCCGGCCTCGACCATGCGCCGGCACAATTCCAGAGTTTCGGGCGCGACGGTGAAGTCGCCGAAGCGCGCCGCGAAGCGGCCCAGCCGCAGGATGCGCACGGGATCCTCTTCGAAGGCTTCGCCCACATGGCGCAAGACCCGGGCCTGCACGTCGGCCTCGCCGCCCAGGGGATCGACCAGGCCGCCCTCGGGCGTCTGAGCGATGGCGTTGACGGTCAGGTCGCGGCGGCGCAGGTCTTCTTCGAGCGTGACGTCGGCCCCGGTGTAGAACGTGAAACCCTTGTAGCCCCGCCCCGACTTGCGCTCGGTGCGCGCCAGCGCGTATTCCTCTTTGCTACGGGGATGCAGGAAGACGGGAAAATCGCCGCCCACCGGGATGAAGCCGCGGCGCGCCATGTCTTCCGGGGTGGCGCCCACGACGACCCAGTCGTGGTCGCCGGGCGGCAGGCCGAGCAGCGCGTCGCGCACCGCACCGCCCACGATGTAGACCCGCAGGCCCTCCGTGGCCGGATCCCGGCTCATGGGATCGAAGTGCTTTCGGCGCCCAGCGGCACGACGTTGCCCAGGCGCTCTTTCAGGGACTGGGGCTGGCCGCTGAACATGGCTGCGTAATACACCGAATTGGACATCACGTTCTTCACGTAGGTGCGCGTTTCGTTGAACGGGATGGTCTCGGCGAAGATGGCGCCTTCCACCGGATGCGAGAAGGTCGAGCGCCAGTTGTGCGGACGCCGCGGGCCGGCGTTGTAGCCCGCGCTGGCCAGCATCTGCGAACCGTTCAGGTCTCGCAGCACCATGTTCAGGTAGTTGGTGCCCAGCTCGGTGTTGGTGTCGAAGTCGTTGACGCTGTCGGGCGTGAAGTTGCTCATGCCGATCTTGCCCGCCACCCACTTGGCGGTGGCCGGCATCAACTGCATCAAGCCCGAGGCGCCCACGTGCGAACGCGCGTCCATGATGAAGCGGGATTCCTGGCGGATCAGGCCGTAGACCCAGGCCGGATCCAGCGCGATGGCGTTGGCCTTGGCGGTGACGCGGCCTTCGAAGGGCGCGATGAAGCGCTGGCTGAAGTCGAATTCCTTTTCGGTGCGGTCGGACGTGTTGACCACGCGGTCGTAGATGTTCTCGGCGCGGGCCAGTTCGGCGGCGGCCAGGAGCTGGCGGTCGCTCATGCCGCGCAGGCTGAAGTTCCATTCGGGCACGGCCTCGGCGCGCCAGCCCAGGCGGAAGAGCTGGACCGCGCGGCGCAAGCCGGGATTGGCGCGGGCTTCGGCGATTTCCTGGTCGCTGACGGGCGCGGGACGCGGCGGCACGTTGATGCGGCGGCCCAGTTCCTCGGCGGCCAATTGGCCGTAGAAGTCGAAGCGGTCGGCGATGCTGGCGTAGGCGGCCGCGGCCTGTTCCTTGTTGCCGCGGGCGGCTTGCCCGCGCGCCTTCCAGTACACCCAGGACGGTTCGGCCTGCTGCGCGGCGGGCATCTGCTCGATGGAATCGATGACCCACTTCCAGTCGATCCTGGGCTGACGCAAGGCGGCGCGCACCTTCCAGCCGGCGTTGTATTCCGTCATGCGGATGTGCCCGGCTTCCCGGTACCAGTCGTCCGCGCGGCTGTCCAGGTTCAGCGCGGCCACCAGCGCGTACTGCCCGCGCACCCAGGCCAGGTTCGACTTGGCCATGGACTTGGACCATTCCGCGGACTTGGCCCATTCGCGGCGCAGGTAGGAATCGGCCACGCTGACGTCGGAACGCGCCAGGCGGGCAAGCGCGATGGTCACCAGTTCTTTCTCGTTGCGGCCCACGGGCAGACGGTCCTGGCGCGTCAGCCACTTCATGGGATCCTTCATGAGAAGGTCATAGGTTTTCAGGTCGCGGGGCTCGAACATGTACTGCGCGAACTTGCGCGCATCGGCCGTCTTGTTGGCTTCGATGGCGTCGCGCAGTTGGGGCTCCAACTGTTCCCACCCCAGTACGCCGTCGGCGACGAGCTGGTCGTACAGCGCCCAGCAGGCGCCCCCCGGCGCGAACGCCGCCGTGGCCTGCGCGGCCGTGGCGCGCTGCCCGGTCATGTGCCTGGCGTCCAGGATGGCGCATTCGATCTGGGCGTTGCTGTTCTTCACCGGCGCCAGCTTGCGCACGGTTTCGAAGTCTCCGCTGCGGGCGGCCGCCAGCAGCCAGTCGCCGCGCAGGCGGTCGGCCAGGTAGGCGTCGGCGTTGCTGCCGATGAACTGTTGCAGCGCCGCGGTGGGCCGGCCGGTGGCGGGCGGGGTCCACAACTGGTAGCGCAGCAGCCAGTATTCGGGGTACATGCCCAGCGTGTCCGGCTTGGCCTGCGGCACCAGCGCGCCCAGGATGGACCATTGCTTACGGTTCATGGCCTCGCGCGCCGCGACCACGGCGGCCAGCGCGGGCGTTTCGGCGGTGGGCGGCAGACCCGCCAGCACCGCCGGCGGCACCGAGATGGCGGGCTGGGCGGCCTGGACGGCGGGCTGGGGCTGCGTGTTGAGCGCCGCGCTGCGCTGTTGCGCGTCCACCGGCGCACAGGCCGCGGTGAAGAGCGCCACCAGCGGCAGCCAGCGGCGCAGGCCGGACCCGGCCTGGGCGGCGGCACGCGCGGTTTTCTGATACCGTCCGGATTGCAGAGTCTGTGTCATGCCCCGTCCCTTATACACGGGCCCAGCAGCAAGCCCGCTTGCCGACCATCCGCATATCCGCCATCTTCGTCCACCCCCATCACAGCCACCGCATGACTACGCAAAATACTCCAGAGGATACCGCAGTCCAGCTACGCATGCGATTGCGGAAAATGCGCGCCGAACTGCCGGAAGACCAGCGCAGCCGCGGCGGCCTGCTGATGCGCGCGCGGCTGTTCACCTGGCTGAACGTGGCGCGCGACGAAGCCGTCCGCGCCGGCCGTCCGGCGCCCGCCACCGTGGCCGCCTTCTGGCCCATGGCGGACGAGCCCGATCTGCGTCCCCTGCTGCAGCAATGGACCGACGGCGGCGTGGCGGTGGCGCTGCCCGTGATGCGCGAACGCAACGCGCCGCTGGCCTTCCTGCCCTGGACGCCGGACGCCGAGCTGCGCGCGGGCCCCTACGGCATCCAGGAACCGGTCCATGGCCCGGAATTGCTTCCCGACGTGGTGCTGGTGCCCACGCTGGGCTATACCGAGCAGGGCGACCGCCTGGGCTACGGCGGCGGCTATTACGACCGCAGCCTGGCCGCCCTGCGCGACCGCGGCCATTCGTTCATCGCGATCGGCATCGCCTGGAGCTGCGGCGAACTGGACGCGGACTATGCCCCCGCCGCGCACGATTTCCGGCTGGACGCGGTGCTGACCCAGGACGGCTGGGTCCCCCAGGCGCCGCTGGAACAAGGCGGCGCAAGCGGCACGACGCTGCATAGCTACCGGATGAACTGACGCACCAGTATCGCCCCGACAGCTTGCACCAAAACGGTGCAAGCTGTAACATACAGGGCTTCGCCTCGGATCGAGGCGCCCCGCAGCACCCCCACCCCGCAACGCCCCGCCCGCGGCCTTCCCTTGGCAACGCCCGGCGGGATCCGCACCATTTCCGCACTTCGCCGCGCCCTTTCGCGGCCCCCCAGCAGCGCAGGCATGTCCGCGCCGCGCCCGGCCCCTGCGCCATCCACCCGCGCGTCGACCGCCATGGGGATGGCGTTCCAACGCCCTTGGGAGGATATTGTTCCCAAGGGGCCCGCCCGCCCCGGCAAAGCTGGCACGCGGGTTGCTTAATTCATCAGGGCCGCGCGCAAAGCCGGCCGCAAGCACCAGTACCGGAGGAGCCATGAAGGACAGAACATCCCGTCCCGCCGCCTATGACGAAATGCGCGACAGCGCCGGCGGCATACGCTCCCACTACCAGGCCTTCGAGCGCTGGCACGGCGAGCAATCGGCGGAAGCCATGGCCGTGCGCCGGCTGGAGGCGGACCTGAGCTTCCGCCGCGTCGGCATCACTTTCTCGGTCGCGGGCGACGCCGCCGGCACCGAGCGCCTGATTCCCTTCGACCTGATCCCGCGGATCATTCCCGCCGACGAATGGCGCCACCTGGAGGCGGGCCTGAAGCAGCGCGTGCGCGCGCTGAATATGTTCATCCACGACATCTACCACGGGCACGACATCGTGCGCGCCGGCGTGGTGCCCGCCGAACAGGTGTTCCTCAACGCCCAGTACCGCCCCGAGATGCAGGACGTGGACGTGGCCGAGGACATCTACTGCCACATCGCCGGCGTGGACATCGTGCGCGCCGGCGCGGGCGAATTCTATGTGCTGGAAGACAACCTGCGCGTGCCTTCCGGCGTGTCCTACATGCTGGAGAACCGCAAAATGTCGATGCGGCTGATGCCGGACGCCTTCGGCCGCATCAAGGTGGAGCCGGTGGCGCATTATCCCGACCTGCTGCTGGACAACCTGCGCGAGGTCGCCCCGCATGGCGGAGACGATCCCACCGTGGTGGTGCTGACCCCGGGCATGTACAACTCGGCCTACTTCGAACACGCCTTCCTGGCCCAGCAGATGGGCGTGGAGCTGGTCGAGGGCCAGGACCTGTTCGTCGAGCAGAACACCGTCTACATGCGCACCACGCAAGGGCCGCGGAAGGTGGACGTGATCTACCGCCGGCTGGACGACGACTTCCTGGACCCGCTGTCGTTCCGCGCCGATTCCGCGCTGGGCGTGCCCGGCCTGCTGTCGGTGTACCGCGCCGGCCGCGTCACGCTGGCCAACGCCATCGGCACCGGCATCGCGGACGACAAGTCCACCTACCTGCACGTGCCGGACATGATCCGCTTCTATCTCGGCGAGGAACCGGTGCTGTCCAACGTGCCGACCTGGCGCTGCGGCCGGCCGGACGAGCTGTCGCACGTGCTGGCCCACATGCACGAACTGGTGGTGAAGGAGGTCCACGGCTCGGGCGGCTACGGCATGCTCGTGGGCCCGTCCGCCTCCCGCGCGGAAGTCGACGCGTTCCGCGAGCGCGTGCGCGCCAACCCCGCCAACTACATCGCGCAGCCCACGCTGGCGCTGTCCACCGTGCCGACCTACGTCGAGTCCGGCGTGGCCCCCCGCCACGTGGACCTGCGCCCCTATGTGCTGTGCGGCAAGGATATCCGGACCGTGCCGGGCGGCCTGTGCCGCGTGGCGCTGACCGAGGGTTCGCTGGTGGTCAACAGCAGCCAGGGCGGCGGCACCAAGGACACGTGGGTGCTGGAGGAGAACTGAACATGCTGAGCCGAACCGCCGACAACCTGTTCTGGATGTGCCGCTACACCGAGCGCGCCGAGAACACCGCCCGCATGCTGGACGTGAACCTGCAGATGTCGCTGCTGCCGCAGGACGCGCAGACGCGCGAAGGCTCGTGGCTGGGCGTGCTGCGCATTTCCGAACTGCAGGGCCTGTACCAGCAGAAGTACGCGTCCATCTCGCCGCACGACGTGCTTCAGTACATGGTGCGGGATCCCGAGAATCCGTCGTCCATCTTTTCCTGCATGCGCGCCGCCCGCGAGAACGCGCGCGCCGTGCGCGGCAGCCTCACCACCGAGGTCTGGGAAACCTACAACACCACCTGGCTCGAATTGCTGAAGCACCTGCACACCGGCCTGCTGGAGCGCAACCCGGGCGAGTTCTTCGAATGGGTGAAGTTCCGCTCGCACCTGGCGCGCGGCGTCACCACCGGCACCATGCTGCAGGACGAGGCCCTGTACTTCCTGCGCATCGGCATGCACCTGGAACGCGCCGACAACACCGCGCGCATGCTGGACGTGAAGTTTCACGAACGCGAGGGCAACGGACAGGAGGGCCGCAGCGAGCCCGCCGGCGCCGCGGCACTGCAAAGCGAGTTCTACCGCTGGTCGGCGCTGCTCAGCTCGGTATCGGGACTGGAGATCTACCGCAAGGTGTACCGCGACGTCATCACCCCGGACCGCGTGGCCGAGCTGCTGATCCTGCACGGCGACATGCCGCGCTCGCTGCTGGCCACGATGCGGGCGGTGGCCGACGATCTGGCGCGCGTCTCCAACCAGCGCTCGACCGAGACCGAACGGCGCGCGGGCATGCTATGTGCGGAACTGCAATACGGCCGAGTCGAAGACATCCTGGCCAGCGGACTGCACCAGTACCTGGACCATTTCCTCGACCGCATCAACGACCTGGGCAACCGGATCAGCCAGGACTTCCTGGTGCCGCTGTCCTGACACGGAGACAGGAATGAAACAGATCATCACGCATCTCACGCACTACCGCTACACGGCGCCTGTCACCTACAGCATCCAGACCCTGCGCCTGACGCCGCGCGACGACGAACACCAGCGCGTCCTGCGCTGGCACATCGAGGCGCCCGGCGCGCTGGAAAAGCAGGTGGACGCCTATGGCAACATCACCCATACGCTGACGCTGAACCACCCGCACACCGACATCGAACTGCGCGTGACCGGACAGGTGGTGGTGGCGCCGCTGGCGCGCGGCCTGCTGGGCGGCGAAGACAGCCGGCTGCCGGTGCACGCCTATTGCGTGCAGACGCCGCTGACCCAGGCCGACGACACCGTCATGGCGTTCGCGCGCGCGGCGCTGCCCGGCGGCCTGAATACGCCGGACGACATCCTGGCCCTGGCCACCGCCATCAGCGACCGCGTCGCCTACGAACCCGGCACCACCGACGTCACCACGGCCGCGGCGCAGGTGCTGACCCTGGGCCACGGCGTCTGCCAGGACCACGCCCACCTGTTCCTGGCCTGCGTGCGCGGCCTGGGCGTGCCCGCCCGCTATGTCAGCGGCTATCTCTACACCACGGCCGAGCACGCGGCCAGCCACGCCTGGGCCGACGTCTGGCTGGACGGCGTCGGCTGGACCAGCGTGGACATCACCAACCGCCAGTTCGCCTCGGACTGCCATTGCCGGCTGGCGGTGGCGCGGGACTACGACTCGGCCTCGCCGGTGCGCGGCGTGCGCAGCGGCGGCGGCAAGGAATCCATGGAAGTCAGCGTGCAGGTCCAGACGAGCCCCCAGCAGTAACATTCGCGCGGCCGGGCCGCAATACAATGCGGCGTGGTTTTTCCAATTTCCGATCATGACCTACTGCGTAGCAGCCCGCCTTGATTCCGGCCTGGTCTTCCTGGCCGATTCCCGCACCAATGCCGGAGTCGACCAGATCAGCGTCTTCCGCAAAATGACCGTCTTCGAGCGCCCCGGCGAGCGCGTGATGGCGCTGATGACTTCCGGCAACCTGGCGGTCAGCCAGGCCGTGCTGAACGCGCTGACGCGCCAGCGCGGTGAAAGCGGCGACACGCTCTGGAACGCGCCCGACATGTTCGAGGCCGCGCACCGCGTCGGCGCGGCGGTGCGCGACGTCTTTCACCGCGAAGCCCCGGTCCTGCACGAACAGGGCGTGGACTTCAACGTCAACCTGATCTTCGGCGGCCAGATCGGCACCGAGCGCTGCCGGCTGTTCCAGGTGTACTCGGCCGGCAATTTCATCGAGGCGGGGCAGGAATGCCCGTACTTCCAGATCGGCGAAGCCAAGTACGGCAAGCCCATCCTGGACCGCGTGCTGCGCCCCGACACCTCGCTGGACGAAGCCGCGAAGTGCGCGCTGATCTCCATGGACTCCACGCTGCGCTCGAACATCTCGGTGGGCCTGCCGCTGGACCTGCTGGTCTACGACGCGGATGCGCTGCGCGTCACGCATTTCGCCAGCATCGACGAACACAACGAATACTTCCGCATGATCCGCGGCACCTGGGGCGAACGCCTGCGGCAGGTGTTCGCCGAAATCCCGGACCCGCTGTGGACCAGCCCGGAGGATCCCGTCTCGCTCGTGCCCTCCAGCCGCGTGCACCAGCCGCTGCGCGCCGAGCCCGTGGACGAGCCCAGGGCGAGCTACCCCTCGCCGCAGGTGCTGGCCGAAGATCCGGGCAAGGACCAGGCCAATTAGGGACGGATTTTGAGACCAGGATTCCCGCCGTTCTGAGCAGGGATTCCGTCTGATACGGAGTCTCGGTGCCGCCTAGCCCCTTACATCGAGGCTCGCTTCGCGTTAAAGTTTCTTCAACGCATATGCATGCCATATGCCCACCTTCCGAGGCCCGCCGCAATCCATCGCGGCGGGCCTTCGTGTTTTTTCCCGGCGGGATTCACTGCGTGGCGCGCGGCGTGACGTTTCCATGCACTCAGGGAAAATTCACCTTCCCCCGCCCCCTACACTGCATCGGATCGCATGCAAGCCACGTGTAGGGAAGGATTCCGCCATGCATTACGTCATGTATCTGGACGAGTTCGGCCACATCGGCCCTTTTGTCTCCCGTGATCATGGAAAGCACAAAACAAGTCCAGTCTTCGGATTTGGCGGGCTTGTCTTGCCGGTAGAAGCAGTACGCGAATTCGCAATCTACTTCTACAAGCTGAAATGCCGCCTCTTGAAGTTCGAACTGGAACGACAAGCTGAACCTGCGTACCGGTGGGAAAAGAAAGGCGCCCAACTCTATACCGTCGGAAATGTGGAGAAATACCGACAGCTACGGACCGCCACGGGCCGATTGCTCAATCAGATCAAACAGATCGGCGGGCATGTGATCTATAGCGGCGAATGGAAATCAGCGGACACGGCATCGCATCGGCCAGCGGAGGTTTTCAAGCATCATCTGCTGCGTATTGTTCGGCTCACGGATCGGTTTTTCTCGGCACGGCAGGCGACTTTCATGCTCTTGATCGACGAACAACAGGCGGGCAGCGGTTGGCGCGAGATGAACGTGGAGGCCTGCACGCTGGCGATGTTCGAAGATGCTGCCCACAGATGCAGAACGCTGATAGAGCCGCTGATTCAGGGCGAGAGCTATCTGTTTCAGACGCTTCAGTGCGCTGATTGGATCTGCGGCTTGGTCGGCCGACTGTGCGCCTACCAGGTAGCGTCCAGCCAATACCAGGATTGGGAGATATTTCACCGCTATTTTTACGACCGCCTGCAGGCGGCAGCGCTCCCATGCAGTGGACTGGAGCGGCGGAAACATTCCACGGATCCTTCTGCCACCCCGCCTTCCGTATAAACCCTCCTTTCCGTCAACCGAAACCCGGCTTGCAGAACGACGAATTCTCATTCCTGTCCCGACGGCCGACACTAAGGCCCTGGCCCGCGATGTCTCGTCGCGCGGGCCGCAATACAACCACAGGAGTGAGACATGCCCCTTATTTTCGCGCGCGCGGCGACGCGCGCCGCCTGGCCCGTGCTGGCCCTGTCGTGCCTTGCTTCGGGCAACGCGGCCGCGCAAGGCGCCTATCCCAACCATCCCATTTCGCTGGTCGTGCCCTTTGCGGCGGGCGGTCCCACCGACGTCGTGGCGCGCAGCCTGGGCGCTTCCATGTCGAAGACGCTGGGCCAGAGCATCGTCGTCGAGAACCGCACCGGCGCGGGCGGCACCCTGGCCTCCACGCACGTGGCGCGCGCCGCGCCCGACGGCTACACCTTCCTGATCCACCACAACGGGATGGCCACCGCGCCAGCGCTCTACCGCAAGCTGCCGTTCAATCCGCTTACCGATTTCGCCTACGTCGGCCAGGTGGCGGACGTGCCCATGACGCTGCTGGGCCGCAAGGACCTGCCGCCCGCGGACATGCCGGCCTTCATCAAGTACGCCCGCGAGAACGGCGACAAGGTCAACCTGGCCAACGCGGGCCTGGGCGCGGTGTCGCAGCTTTGCGGCATGCTGCTGCAGGAATCGCTGGGCACGCAGTTCACGACGGTGCCCTACGCGGGCACGGCGCCCGCGCTGACCGCGCTGCTGGGCGGACAGGTGGACGTGCTGTGCGACCAGACCACGCAGACCATTCCCCACATCAAGGCCGACCGCGTGAAGCTCTACGGCGTGACCACGCTGGACCGCATCAAGGCGCTGCCCGACGCGCCCACCCTGCAGGAAAACGGCCTGAAGGGCTTCGAGGTGAAGGTGTGGCACGGCGTCTACGCCCCCAAGGGCACGCCGCCCGAGGCCGTCGCCAAGTTCAACGCGGCCCTGCGCGCCGCGCTCAAGGACCCCGCCTTCACCCAGAAAATGGCGGAACTGGGCGCCGAGATCGTGCCGGAATCGAAGCAGACGCCCGAGGGCCTGCAAACCTGGCTGCAGACCGAAATCGACAAGTGGGGCGGCATTATCCGCAAGGCGGGGGTGTACGCGGACTGACGCACGGAGGGCGGCGGCGGTTGCCGCTGCCTGTTCATGAATATATATTCCCGTGCATGAGTACGAACGACGTAAAAAGCGCCAGGCGCGTGCTGGACATCCTGCAGTTCTTCGCGAATACGCGGGCTCCCGCCACCCTGTCGCAGATCTCGGCCGGGCTGGGCATCCCCAAGTCCAGTTGCCTGGCCTTGCTGGACACCCTGGAAGGCGACGGCTATGCCCACCAGACCGCCGGGCGGTATTACCTGACGCGGCGCTGGCTGAACGAAGCCCGCACCGTCGCCGAACATGACCAACTGACCACGCGCATCCGGCCCACGCTGGAGGCGCTGCGCGACGAGCTGGGCGAAACGCTGATCCTCGCGCAGCGGTCCGGCGACCACGTGGTCTACCTCGACGTGGCCGAACCCGACCGCATCGTGCGCTTCACGGCCCGCGTGGGCCAGACCAAGCCGCTGCACGCGTCCGCCTCCGGACGCGCGCTGCTGGGCGCCATGGCGCCCGCCGACCGGGAGGCGCTGGCCTCCCGCCTCAGCCTGGACCGCTACACCGGCCAGACCGTCAAGACCCACAAGCAACTGCTGCGGCTGATCGAGGCCGAGGCCAGCCGGGGCTGGCACGTGAACCTCGCCGAGCACCAGGCCGATACCCTGTCGGTCGCCGCGCCGCTGGTGCTGTACGGCACCGTGCTGGCGCTCGTCGTGGGCGCCCCGCTGGACCGTTCGGCCGCCAAGGCCGACGCCATCGGCCAGACCCTGCTGGCCGCCAGCCGCCAGTTGGCCCAACGCATCGACGGCCCCGCGGCCGCCACGCCCGCGAAGTAACCCCCCCCTCCCGGCCAGCGCGCCCAGGTCCGCTGGCCAGTTCCCCCCTTCCTTCCCCGCTCCGCCCGCCGGCGAGGCGGCGCCCCCGCGCGCGCCGTCCGTCCGGCCGCGGGCGCTTGCGGGTTTACGCCAAAGCAAAAATCATTGCCGAGTTTCGTTCATGAATATAAACTTTTGTTCAAGAGTGAGAACGCAATAGCAGTATTGGCCATCGCGGCCGCTCCCGGTCCGGGCTCCGCCCCGGGCGCTCTCCCCTGAAGGAAGGAACATGGCTGGCCTCTATTACGAACAGTTTTCCGCCGGGCAGGCTTTCGATCACGCCTGGACCCGCACCCTGACCGAGATGGACAACGTGCTGTTCAGCTCGCTGACGATGAACGTGCAGCCCCTGCACCTGGACGCGCATTTCGCCGCGCAGACCGAATTCGGCAAGCCCCTGGTCAACAGCCTGTTCACGCTGGGCCTGCTGATCGGCATGACGGTGAACGACACCACGCTGGGCACCACGGTAGCCAACCTGGGCATGACCGACGTGGCCTTCCCCAAGCCGGTGTTCGCCGGCGACACCCTGCACGTGCGCACGCGCGTGCTGTCGATGCGCGAAAGCAAGTCCCGGCCCGACGCGGGCATCGTCGAGTTCGAGCACACGGCGCTGAACCACCGCGACGAAGTGGTCGCCGTCTGCAAGCGCTCGGCCCTGATGCGCAAGCGGCCCGCCTAGGATTCCCGCCATGACCCGATCCCTGCTGTTCGTGCCCGGCGATTCCGGGCGCAAGTTCGACCACGCCGCCGCCAGCGACGCCGATGCGCTGATCCTGGACCTGGAGGATTCCGTCGCGCCCGACCAGAAACCCGCGGCCCGGGCACAGGTCCGCGCCATGCTGGAACGCGGCGCGCCCGGCAAGCAATTGTGGGTGCGCATCAATGCGCTGGACGGCGGCGACGCCCTGGCCGACCTGGCCGCCGCGATGCCGGCCGCCCCCTATGGCATCGTGCTGCCCAAGTGCGCTGGCCGCGAAGACATGCGGCAACTGGCGCACTACCTCGATGCCTTCGAAGCCGCGGCGGGCGCCGTCCCGGGCTCCACCCGCATCCTGGCCATCGTCACCGAAACGGCGCAGTCGCTGTTCGGGCTGCATGACTACCGCGATGCCACGCCCCGCCTGTGGGGCCTGTCCTGGGGCGGGGAGGACCTGGCCGCGGACGTCGGCGCGCTGCGCAACCGAGACGCGGGCCGCTATACCGAACCCTTCCGCCTGGCGCGCTCGCTGTGCCTGATGGCGGCGGCCGCCGCCGGCGTCCGCGCCATCGACACGGTCTGCGTCGACCTGGACGCCCCCGAGGCGCTGGCCGACGAGGCCCGCGAAGCGTATCGCGACGGATTCGTCGGCAAGATGGCGATCCACCCCCGCCACATCGGCGCCATCAACGCGGCGTTGAGCCCCGACGAGGGCCAGTTGCAATGGGCGCGGGCCGTCATCGCCGCGTTCGCCGCGCACCCCGGCGCGGGCACGCTGCGGCTGGACGGCAAGATGATCGACCGGCCGCACCTGCGCCTGGCGCGCCGGCTGCTGGGGGAGGACTGACCATGCCCGGACCGCTGCACGGCATACGCGTCATCGACATGACCAGCGTCGGCATGGGGCCCATGGCCACCCAGATGCTGGGCGACATGGGCGCGGACGTGATCAAGATCGAATCCGCGGAAGGCGACGTGTTCCGCCACGTCACCCCCCAGCGCCATGCCGCCATGAGCCACACCCACCTGAACCTGAACCGCAACAAGCGCAGCGCGGTGATCGACGCGAAGACCGCCGAGGGCCGGGCTCAGCTCGACGCGCTGATCGGCGGGGCCGACGTGTTCATCTCGAACATGCGCGCCCCGGCGATGCGCCGCCTGGGCCTGGACTACGCCACGCTGGCGGCGCGCTTTCCCGACCTGGTCTATTGCGCCTGCTACGGCTATTCGGAAGCCGGCCCCTACGCGGGCCGGGCGGCCATCGACGACACCATCCAGGCCGCCTCCGGCATGGCCTGGCTGCAAGGCGGCGCGGGCGCCGGCGCTCCCTGCTACGTCAATTCGGTGGTCGCCGACAAAGTGGTGGCCCTGTACGTGGCCAACGCCGTCACCAGCGCGCTGCTGGCGCGCGAACGCGGCGCCGGCGGCCAGGCGGTCGAAGTGCCGATGTTCGAATGCATGGTGGCCTTCCTGGCGCCGGAACACCTGGCCGGCCTGACCTTCGTGCCGCCGGAAGGCCCGGCGGGCTATGCGCGCCTGCTCAACGAATACCGCCGCCCGTTCCGCACGCGCGACGGCTACATGAGCGTGGTGCCCTACACCACGCCGCAATGGCAGCGGTTCTTCGCCCTGGCCGGCCATCCCGGCATGGCGCAGGATCCGCGCTACCAGACGCTCAACAGCCGCAGCCGGCATTTCCCGGAGCTGTACCGCTACGTGGAAACGGTGCTGGCCGAGCGCACCACCGCGCAATGGACCGAACTGCTGGCGACCGCCGACATTCCCTTCGCCCCGGTCAACGGCTTCGAGGAACTGCTGGCCGACCCCCACCTGCGGGCCACCGGCTTCTGGCACGAATCGGAACACCCCACGGAAGGACGCCTGGTCCAGGCCGGCCTGCCCGTCAGGTTCAGCCGCACGCCGGGCGACATCCGGCGGCATCCGCCGGGGCTGGGCGAACACACCGCCGAGATCCTGGCGGAAGCCGGCGCCGCAAAGACGGACTGACGCCACGAAACAAGCACGAGGAGACAACCCATGAACACAACGACCCGATCCGCCCTGATCGCCGCCGCGCTCTGCCTGCCCGCGCTGGCCTGCGCCGCCGGCTCCGGCTATCCGCAAGCGGACAAGCCCATCCACTTCGTCGTCGGCTTTCCCGCCGGCAGCACCATCGACAACGTCTCGCGCGTGGTGGTGGACGATATCCGCGCCCGCACCGGCGCGCAGATCATCGTCGAGAACAAGCCGGGCGCCCTCGGCGTGCTGGGCGTGGACACCGTGGCGCGGGCCGCGCCCGACGGCTACACCATGATGCCGAGTTCCAGCGCCACCAGTTCGTCCGGCCCCTACCTGTCCAAGGCGTTCCAGCGCTACGACGCCATCAAGGACTTCACCCAGGTGGGCCGCGTGGTCCGGTTCGACGTCGTGATCGTCACGCGCGCCGCCGGCAGGCACGGCGACGCCCGCCAACTGGTGGCGGCGGCGAAGGAAAAGCCGAACGCCGTGACGAGCGGCTACGGCTCGGGCACGGGGCAGGTCGTCGCGGCCGCTTTCAGCCGCGCCGCCGGCGCCGAAGTGCTGGGCGTGCCGTACAAGGGCCAGCCGGCCGCCGTGACGGACCTGCTGGGCGGCCGCATCGATTTCGTGGCGGCCGACCTGGGCGCGGTGCTGCCGCAGATCCGCGCGCAGAACCTGAACGCCGTGGCCCTGGTGTCCAGCAAGCGCTCGACCATCCTGCCGGCGGTGCCCACCGCCCAGGAGCTGGGCATGGGCAGCCTGGACCTGACCGGCTGGATCGGCGTGGCCGGCCCCGCGGGCCTGGCGCCCGAGGCCGCGAAGTGGTGGTCCGACCAACTGACGGCGACGATGCGCGATTCCGCCGTGCAAGACCGGCTGCGCGCCATGGGCATGGAGCCCGACCTGGCCGTCGGCGACCCCCTGCAGCAGTTCGTCAGGGCGCAATACGACGCCTGGGGCCAGCAGATCCGCCAGGCCGGCATCCAGCCGGAGTAGGCCGCCCGCCGGCGGACAGCAAAAAGCCCACCCGCGAGGGTGGGCTTCGGGCCGCGCGACAGGCCGGCGCTTGAGACCTAGTCCAGCAGCGACAGATCCTTCCACACCGCCAGCGGCGCTTCCGCATGGTTCAAGGTGTAGAAATGCAGGCCCGGCGCGCCGTTGTCCAGCAGCGTCTGGCACAGCTCGGTCACCACGTCCACGCCGAAGGCGCGGATGGAGGCCTTGTCGTCGCCGAACTCGGCCAGGCGCAAGCGGATCCAGCGCGGCACTTCCGCGCCGCACATTTCCGAGAAGCGCAGGAGCTGCGTGTGGTTCGTGATGGGCATGATGCCCGGCACGATGGGCACATCGACGCCCTTGGCCTGGGCCCGGTCGACGAAGTCGAAGTAGGCGTCGGCATTGAAGAAGTACTGCGTGATGGCCGCATCGGCGCCGGCCTTCACCTTGGCCACGAAATGATCCAGGTCGGCCGAGGGATTGGCCGCCTGGGGATGCATTTCGGGATAGGCGGCCACTTCGATGTGGAACCAGTCGCCCGTTTCCTCGCGGATGAACGACACCAGCTCGTTGGCGTAGCGCAGTTCGCCCGCGTCGCCGCCCATGCCCGAGGGCAGGTCGCCGCGCAGGGCGACCACGCGCCGCACGCCTTCGTTCTTGTAGGCCTGAAGAATTTCCCGCAAGTCCTGGCGGGTGGCGCCGACGCACGACAGGTGCGGCGCCGCATCGCAGCCCAGGTTGCGCAGCGTGCGCACGGCGTCGGCCGTGCCGGCGCGCGTGGAACCGCCCGCGCCGAACGTCACGCTGACGTATTTGGGCTGAATGGCCAGCATCTGCTTGGCCGCGCGCACCAGCCGTTCTTGACCGGCCAGGTCGCGCGGGGGAAAAAATTCCAGACTGAATGCGGGAGAAATCGAATCGGACATTAGGGGATCAGCTTGGTAAGCAGGCCGGAGATAATGCTGTACAGGATCGCACCGCCCACGGCCCACCAGAACCCGTTGACCTGGAAGCCCTTCAGCACGGAGCCGACGAACCAGAACAACAAGGCGTTGATGACGATGAGGAAGAGACCGAGAGTGACGATCGTGATGGGCAGCGTCAGCAGCACCAGCACCGGCTTGACCAGCATGTTCACCAGGCCCAGCACCAGCGCGGCGATGAGCGCCGATCCGAAACTGGCCACCGTGATGCCCGGCAGCAGGTAGGCAACGGCCAGCAAGGCCACCGCGTTCAGGATCCAGACGAGTATCAATGCCATGTTCGACCTCCTGTTTTGGGTCCGGCGGCCCCGCGGCCGCAAGGCGATCGCGAGGAAGCTCCGCGGACCGGAAAGCCCGCGCCGACATGGCGCGGCACTTTCCTATTTTGCTATCAACCGATCAATAGCGGTAGTGATTCGGCTTGTAGGGGCCCTCGACCGGCACGCTGATGTAGTCGGCCTGGTCCTTGCGAAGCGTGGTCAGCTTCACGCCCAGCTTCTTCAGGTGCAGGCGCGCGACCTTCTCGTCCAGGTGCTTGGGCAGCACGTAGACTTCGCCGGACTTGTAGGCTTCGTTGCGCGTGAACAGTTCGATCTGGGCGATCGTCTGGTTGGCGAACGAGGACGACATCACGAACGACGGGTGGCCGGTGGCGCAGCCCAGGTTCACCAGGCGGCCCTGGGCCAGCAGGATGATGCGCTTGCCGTCCGGGAAGATGACGTGGTCGACCTGCGGCTTGATCTCTTCCCACTGGCAGTCGGCCAGGCCGGCGACGTCGATTTCGTTGTCGAAGTGGCCGATGTTGCACACGATGGCCTGGTCCTTCATGGCGTTCATGTGCTCGCGCGTGATGACGTGGTAGTTGCCGGTGGCGGTGACGAAGATGTCGCCGTGGGCGGCGGCTTCTTCCATGGTCACGACCTTGAAGCCTTCCATGGCGGCCTGCAAGGCGCAGATCGGGTCGATTTCGGTGACCCAGACTTGCGCGCGCAGGGCGACCAGCGCCTGGGCGCAGCCCTTGCCCACGTCGCCGTAGCCGGCCACGACGGCGATCTTGCCGGCGACCATGACGTCGGTGGCGCGCTTGATGCCGTCGACCAGCGATTCGCGGCAGCCGTACAGGTTGTCGAACTTCGACTTGGTGACCGAGTCGTTGACGTTGATGGCGGCGAAGGCCAGTTCACCCTTCTGCGACATCTGGTACAGACGGTGCACGCCGGTGGTGGTTTCTTCCGTCACGCCCTTGATCAGGGCCAGGCGGGTCGAATACCACTTGGGATCGCGCTTGAGCGTTTCCTTGATGGCGGCGAACAGGATGCGCTCTTCGTCGCTGCCCGGGTTGGCCAGCACCGAGATGTCCTTCTCGGCCTTGGTGCCCAGGTGCAGCATCAAGGTGGCGTCGCCGCCGTCGTCGAGGATCATGTTGGCGTTTTCGCCATTGGGCCATTCGAAGATCTTGTGCGTGTACTGCCAGTATTCTTCCAGCGTCTCGCCCTTGACGGCGAAGACCGGCGTGCCGGACGCGGCGATCGCGGCGGCGGCGTGGTCCTGCGTGGAGAAGATGTTGCACGAGGCCCAGCGCACTTCGGCGCCCAGGGCCACCAGCGTCTCGATCAGGACGCCGGTCTGGATGGTCATGTGCAGGCTGCCGGCGATGCGCGCGCCCTTGAGCGGCTGCTTGGCGGCGAATTCCTCGCGGATGGCCATCAGGCCGGGCATTTCGGTTTCGGCGATGGCGAGCTCGCGGCGGCCCCAGCCGGCCAGCGACATGTCGGCGACGAGGTAGTCGGAAAAGGATTTGTCAGTCACAGCGTTCATGGTGTGTAGGCTCCACGTGAAATACGAACGGCGCGCAGAATGGCCGGACAACGCGAAAACACCACGACAGTCGAGTGCTCGCCTTTTCCGCCATATGCGATAAAGGTGAGCGCCGTTGCTGTAGCGCCGCGCAAGGCGCGCCGCTTGAACAAGGATTCCTGAGCCTGGCGAGCCGGGTTCCGCTTGTCGTCAACGCAGACGGGAACCGCAGGGTCGTCGCAACGCTCCTCAGGATTGCCGGGCATTGTACCCGGGAACCCGCCGGCGGGCAGCCCCCCCCGGGCGCCCTGGCGGCCATTACCGCGCCGCGCGGCCCGCCCCCTCCGGCACGCAGGACGCCTCGGCGTCGGGCGCGCCCAGGGCGCTCCCGTCCAGCGGCACCAGCGCCGCCAGCAAGTCGGATGCCACCGCGTCCCAGCCGCGGGTCAGCGCGTGCTCGCGCACCGCGTGGCGGTCCAGCGACAGCGCGGCGCGGCAGGCGTGGGCCAGGTCGTCGTCCAGGAAGCCGGTCACGCCCTGGGCCACCACCGCCAGCGGCGCCTCGCTGCGGAACGCGGCCACCGGCGTGCCGCAGGCCATGGCCTCCAGCATGACCAGGCCGAACGTGTCCGTCAGGCTGGGAAACACGAATACGTCGGCGCCGCCGTACAGCCCCGGCAGCGCGCCATCCTGCTGCATGCCGGTGAAGACCGCGCCGGGGAAGCGCTTCTTCAGGCGCGCCTCGTCCGGCCCCGCGCCGACGACCACCTTGCTGCCCGGCAGGTCCAGCGACAGGAAGGCGTCCAGGTTCTTTTCCCGCGCCACGCGTCCGACGCTCAGGAAGATGGGGCGGGGCAGGCCCTCGAAGGCCGCGCCAGGGCCGGGCTGGAACTTTCGCGGGTCCACGCCACGCGACCAGATCCGCAGGTTCGCCAACCCGCGCCGCGCCAGGATGTCGCGCACCGTGGGCGTGGGCACCAGCACGCGCTGCGAGGGCCGGTGGAACCAGCGGAGGTAGCGCCAGGGCAAGGCCGCCGGAATGCCCATGCGCGCCTGCAGGTAGTCGGGGAACAGCGTGTGGAACGAGGTGGTGAACCGCCAGCCGCGCGCCAGCGCCATGCGGCGCGCGGCCAGGCCCAGCGGGCCTTCGGTGGCGATGTGCAGCGCGTCGGGCACGGTATCGCCCAGGATGCGGCGCAGTTGCCGGCCCGGCCGCAGGCAGAGGCGCAGATCCGGTTCGGACGGCGCCGGCACCGTCCGGCTGCCCTGGGGGTTCACCACGATCAGTTCGTGGCCCCATTCGCCGAGGATCTGCTGCATGGTCGTCCAGGTTCGGACGACGCCGTTGACTTGCGGATGCCAGGCATCCGTGACCAGAACGATGCGCATGATGGAGCCGGAGGTGGGCGACAAGCGCGATTTAGCCCGCGCCATGTGACACGCCCAAGACGGCCCGTCTAGTTGTTGCGGCGGGGATACCCTTGCGACTTGATGCGCACCCAGACTTCGCGCTTTTCCTCTTCCGTCATGAAGACCCAGTTGGCCACTTCCATGGCCGTCCGGCCGCAGCCGCGGCAGATGTCGTCGAACAACGTGGAGCAGACCGCGACGCAGGGGGAGTCCGTGGCTTTGGAGACGCTTTGCGCGTCTTCGGCAGCGGGCAACTCGGACAGGTCGGCGAAATAGCGGTTCATGGGGCGAAGGTTAACACCAGGGGTGCGTCCCTTTTTGGATGGCCCTACTGCGCGTCCAGGCTTGATGGGCGTCCACCAAGCATAGATTCTCTCTCCTCAACAAAGAAAATCATGATCCATGGCAAGTGGAGTAACGAACTGCTTTCCGCTGGCAAGGCGGCTTAACAAATGATGAGTGGGATCTCCCACGTTTCATTTCTTTGTCTGCCGGGTAGGCAGTAGCAGCCAGCAGAACGTATTGACAAAGTAAATACAACTACTACTATGGATACCCAGGACGTTCAATACGTCATGAACGGCAATTTGTTCGTTTGGAACCGGGACAAGGCCGAGCGAAACAAACGTAAGCATGGCGTGTGCTTTGAAGATGCAGCTTATGTGTTCGGTGACCCGTATTTCGTCCTTACGGACGCATCCCGCAATGACGAAGCGCGGAGTGCGGTCGTCGGCTTCGATCTCAAAGCACGAATGCTGTTCGTCGTACATATCGAGATCGAAACATCGTGCATACGCATCATTTCTGCGCGGCGCGCGGAACCCCGCGAGGAGGCTCTCTATGTTGACTGATCGCCTGAAAACCCGTTTGACCAAGAACCGCCCCATGACCTCGATCACGCTGCGCATTCCAGTAGATGTCGTCGATTCGATGAAAGCCATCGCGCCGCAACGAGGATTCTCCGGATACCAGACGTTACTCAAGTCGTACCTTAGCGAAGGCCTGCGCCGTGATGAGCAGCAGTTTGCGGAAGTTACGCATACACGCCTGATTGAAGCGCTCAAACGCCACGGCGTCTCA
This sequence comes from Achromobacter veterisilvae, assembly GCF_037619525.1. Taxonomy (NCBI): domain Bacteria; kingdom Pseudomonadati; phylum Pseudomonadota; class Betaproteobacteria; order Burkholderiales; family Alcaligenaceae; genus Achromobacter; species Achromobacter veterisilvae. The sequence continues at coordinate 760,655 of NZ_CP148753.1, forward strand.
TCGGAAGTGATTGAGCAAGCGGAACGCGAAGTGGCCTCGCAATAAGCCGCGGAGCCGGCTGCATCGCGGAACACGTGGTATATCGCTTCATCGCTTGACGGCCCATTCCACACTCGTGTGAATGAATAACGGGGTAGAACACTAGTAGCCCGTATCCCCATCCCAGCCGAAGAACGCCCGGACCTCCGCGAGCAGCGCATCCGGGCACTCCTCCGCCAGGTAATGCGCGCCCGGCAAGGGGCTGCCCGATACCTCGTCCGCCACCGCCCGCCACAGGGCCAGCACGTCGAAATTCCTGCCCACGGCGCCCCGTTCGCCCCACAGCGCCCGCAGGGGCTGGCGCACGCGCTCGCCCGCGGCGCGACCGGCCCGGTCGTGCTCCAGGTCCAGCGTGGCGGACGCGCGATAGTCCTCGCAGATGCCCGTGGCCCAGCCCGGCTGCCGGGCCGCGCGCTCGTATTCGGCCATGGCTGCGTCGGAAAAATGCGCCAGCCCGCCGGGCCGCCCGCCCATCACCGAACGCAGGTAGAACACGGGGTCGCGCTCGATCATGGTTTCCGGCAGGGGCGCGGGCTGGATCAGCCAGAACCAGTGGTAATAGGCCTGAGCGAAGGCGCGCGTCGTGCCTTCGTACATGTCCAGGGTCGGCGCGATGTCCAACAGCATCAGGCGGGTGACGGCGCCGGCGTGGTCCAGCGCCAGCCGGTGCGCCACGCGCGCGCCGCGGTCGTGCGCCAGCACCTCGAAACTCGCATGACCCAGGGCCCGCATCAGATCGACCATGTCGGCCGCCATCTCGCGCTTGGAGTGCGCCGAGTGGTCCGCGCTCGCCGCCGGCTTGTCGCTGTCGCCGTAGCCGCGCAGGTCCGCCGCCACGCAGGTCCGGTGCCGCGTCAGTTCCGGCCACACGCGATGCCAAATGGCGTGGGTCTGCGGATGTCCGTGAAGCAGCAGCAGCGGCGGGCCGGAGCCGCCGACGCGCGCGGCGATGCGGATGCCGTTGGCCTCGATGCGGCGCACGGGAAGGTCGAAGAAATCGGTCATGAAGCCTCTCGGTCTGCGTTGCCGGCGTCCAGGCGGTCGCGCACCTGGCGCGCCACGTCCTTCATCCACGGATGGCGCGCCCAATGGCGGGCCTCGAAGCATTCCACCTCGTCCAGCCGCTGCAACGACGCGCCCACCATGTCCAGCCCTTGGGCATACATGCGGCGATGGCGCTCGGGCAGGGTGAAGTCCGCGGCCCAGCCGTCCGCCGCGCTGACGCGTCCGGCCGCCACGTCGATGCCCACGCGGTTCGTGGCCGTATTGGACACCCGGGCGAGCAGGGCGTCGACCTCGGCCGGCGCCAGGCTGACCAGCAGCAGTCCGTTGTTCACCGCGTTGAAGTAGAAAATCTCGCCGAAACTGGGCGCGATCACGGCGCGGATGCCGAATTGCTGCAAGCCCCACACGGCGTGCTCGCGGCTGGAACCGCAGCCGAAATTCGGTCCCGCCACCAGGATGGACGCGCCGGCATAGGCCGGCCGGTTCAGCACGAAATCGGGCCGCGGCGCGCCGCCGGCATCGAAGCGCAGATCATGCAGCAGGCCCCGGTCCAGCCCCGACTTGTCGATGATGCGCAGGAACTGCTTGGGCATGATCTGGTCGGTGTCCAGATTGGAAAAGGGCAAGGGCGCGGCCACGCCTTCCATCATCGGATTCATGCGCGCTGCTCCCATTCGCGGACGTCGACGATGCGGCCGGCCAGCGCGGCGGCGGCGGCCATCGCCGGGCTCATCAGGTGGGTGCGTCCCGCCCGCCCCTGCCTGCCCTCGAAGTTCCGGTTGGTGGTGGACGCGCAGCGCTCGCCCGGGCTCAACACGTCGTCGTTCATGGCCAGGCACATCGAACAGCCCGGCTGGCGCCATTCGAAGCCCGCCGCTATCAATTGCGCGGCGACGCCCTCGGCCTCGGCCTGGGCGCGCACCGCGCCCGATCCGGGCACCACCATGGCCCGCACACCGGCCGCGACCTTGCGGCCGCGCGCGATGCTCGCCGCGGCGCGCAGGTCCTCGATGCGCCCGTTGGTGCAGGACCCGATGAACACGCGGTCTATCGGCAGGCCCGCGATCGGCGTGCCCGGCGCCAGGCCGATGTAGTCCATCGCCTTCTCCAGCGCCAGGCGGGCCAGCGTGTCGGGCTCGGCCCGCGGGTCCGGCACGACGCCGTCTATCGGCATGGCCTGGTCGGGGCTGGTGCCCCAGGTGACGAAGGGCGCGATCGACGCGGCGTCCAGCACGTGCTCCGCGTCGAAGACGGCGTCGCCGTCCGAGCGCAGCGCGGCCCAGCAGGCGCGCGCCTGCGCCAGGGCCTCGCCCCGCAATTGCGGCGCGCGCGCGGTGACGTAGGCGTCGGTCGTGGCGTCCGGCGCGATCAGCGCGGCGCGCGCGCCGGCCTCTACCGTCATGTTGCACAGGGTCATGCGGGCCTCGGCGGACAGCGCGGCTATCGCCTGGCCGCAGAATTCCACCGCATGCCCGCGCGCGCCCTGCGCGCCGATGCGGTGCACGACGCAGATCACCAGGTCTTTCGCCGTGACGCCGCGCGGCAGCACGCCATCGACGCGGATGCGCATGTTGCGCGCCACTCGATAGGTCAGCGTCTGCGTGGCCAGGATGTGCTCGACTTCCGAGGTGCCGATGCCGAAGCCCAGCGCGCCCAGCGCGCCGTAGGTCGTGGTGTGGCTGTCGCCGCACAGGACCACCATGCCCGGCAGCACCATGCCGTGCTCCGGCGCGATCACGTGCTCGATGCCTTGCAACGGATCGGTCGTGTCGAACAGCGCAATGCGCTGCGCTTCGCAATTGCGCTTGAGGTTGACCGCCTGCCGGGACGAAGCCTCGTCGGCGATCACGCGCAGCGCCGCCGGAACCGGATGGGTGGGGATGATGTGGTCCACCACCGCCATCTGCTGCCCGGGGCGCAGCACCTCGCGCCCGCGCGCGGCCAGGCCGCTGAAGGCCTGCGGGCTGGTGTATTCGTTCATGATGTGCAGGTCGACGTAGAGCAGGATGTGCTCGTCGTCGATCCGGGCCACCTCATGGCTGGCCACCAGTTTGTCGTACAGCGTCATGCCGGGCATGTCTTGCATCCTAAAGGTTGCGCCCGCGAAGGGCGCTTATCGAGGGCCGTTCAGTTGGCCTGGATTCCGGCGTCCTTGACGATGCCGGCCCAGCGCGCCATCTCCTCGGCCACCATGGCGTCCGTCTTGCCGGGGGTGGAGATCAGGGGATCGAAGCCTTCCTTGCCCATGCGCTGCGCGAGTTCCGGAGAACGCAGGGCCTGCTCCAGCCTGGCGTTCAGGGTGTCGATCACCGGCTGCGGCGTGCCCGCCGGCGCGCTGATGACGAACCAGGTATTGAACTCGTAGCCCGGCAAGCCGGATTCCGCGATGGTGGGCACGTCCGGCAGCAGCGGCGACCGCGTCGAGCCGGTCACGCCCAGCGCGCGCAATTTCTGGCCGTCCACTTGCGGCTTGGCCGCGGACAGCACGGGGAAACTCATCTGCACCTGGCCGCTGATGGTGTCCAGCATGGCGGGGCCGCCGCCCTTGTACGGCACGTGCAGGATCTGCGTGCGCGATACGGACTTGAACAATTCCGCGGCCATGTGGAACGTGCTGCCGGTGCCCGCCGAGCCGAAGCTCAGATCGTTGGCCGGCCGGGCGCGCACGTAGGCCAGGAGTTCGCCGACGTTGGCCACCGGCAGGCTGTTGGTCACCGTCAGCACGTGCTGGGACGTCCCGACCGTGCCCACGGAACGCAGGTCCTTCTTCGTGTCGAACGGCATGTTCTGGAAGAGCGCGGGGTTGATGGCCAGCGACATGGTGTTGATGGCGAGCGTGTAGCCGTTGGGTTCGGCGCGCGCCACCGCGGCCATGCCGATGTTGCCGGAGGCGCCGGCGCGGTTTTCCACGATCACGCTTTGCCCCAGCGCGCGGCCCCAGGCGTCGGAAATCAGCCGCGCGGCGATGTCCACGCTGCCGCCGGGCGCGAACGGCACGACGAGCGTCACGGCGCGTTCCGGAAAGGCGCCGGCGGCCGCGGCCGGCTGGGTCCAACAGGATGCGACAAGGGCCGCGCACAGGGCGCCGGCCGCGGTATTGATCTTCATTCCTGGTCTCCTCGTGTGGCCGCGCTTGGCGGCTCTATGTGGTGAGTCCAGTGTATAAGCCCATTGAATTCTTATAATTAGCAATCCATCTAAAGCTTTATTAAATTTGATTTATAAATAAACCCATGGACGCCCTATCGGACCTCGCCTTCTTCTCGCTGGTGGTCAAGCACGGCAATCTGTCCGCCGCCGCGCGCGAGCTGGGCCTGACGCCGCCCGCGGTCAGCACGCGGCTGGCCAAGCTGGAGCAGCGCCTGGGCGTGCGGCTGCTGAACCGCACCACGCGCCGGGTCAGCGTCACGCAGGAAGGCGAGCTGTACCTGGCCGAAGGCGGACGCATCCTGGCGGACCTGGAAGCCCTGGAACGCTCGGTGTCCAGCGCCCGGGCGCAGCCCCAGGGCCTGCTGCGGCTGAACGCCACGTTCGGCTTCGGGCGGGCCCACATCGTGCCCGCCGTGTCGGACTTCGCCCGCCAGTACCCCGAGGTGGAAGTGCAGATGCGGCTGACCGACAGGCCGCTGAACCTGATCGAGGAAGGCTTCGACGTGGCGGTGCGCTTCGGCGACCTGCCGGACGCGCGCCTGACCGCCCGCAAGATCGCCTCGAACCGGCGGCTGCTCTGCGCGTCGCCGCGCTACCTGGAAACTTACGGCGAACCGCGGGCGCCGGGCGACCTGCAACGCCACCGCTGCATCGTGGTGCGCGAGAACGACGTGGCCTACGGCACCTGGCGGCTGGAATCGGGCCTGCGCGCCGAAACCGTCAAGGTGCGCGGCCCGGTCAGCTCCAACGATGGCCAGAGCGCCCTGGAATGGGCGCTGGACGGGCATGGCATCGTGATGCGGTCGGAATGGGAGACGGCCGCCCACCTGCGCGCCGGCCGCTTGCGCGAAGTGCTGCCGGACTGGCGCACGCCGCCCGCCGACATCCACGCGCTGTATCCGGAACGCCTGAACCTGCCGGCCAAGACGCTGGCCTTCGTGGAATTCCTGTCGCAGCGCTTCGCCCGCCACTTGCGGGCGCCGGGGTCGGACGGCGCGGTCTGGTAACGCCCCGCCCCGGCCTGGGGGCTGTGACGGCGTTGCCCAAATAAAAAACGCCCCGCGGGGCGTTTTTTATCGAAGCAAGGCGCGCTTACACGGCCTTCTTCAGTTCCAGCACCTTGTCCGTGGCTTCCCACGAGAATTCCGGTTCCGAACGGCCGAAGTGGCCATAGGCGGCGGTCTTCGTGTAGATCGGGCGCAGCAGGTCCAGCATGTTCACGATGCCCTTCGGACGCAGGTCGAAGTGCTCGCGCACCAGCTTGGCGATCTGGTCGTCGGGGATGACGCCGGTGCCTTCGGTGTAGACGGTGATGTTGATGGGCTCGGCCACGCCGATGGCGTAGCTGACCTGCACCTGGCACTGGCGCGCCAGGCCGGCGGCCACGATGTTCTTGGCCACGTAGCGGGCGGCATAGGCGGCCGAACGGTCCACCTTGGACGGATCCTTGCCCGAGAACGCGCCGCCGCCGTGCGGGCAAGCGCCGCCGTACGTGTCGACGATGATCTTGCGGCCGGTCAGGCCGCAATCGCCTTGCGGGCCGCCGATGACGAAACGGCCGGTCGGGTTGACCAGGAACTTCGTCTTGGGCGTGATCAGGCCTTCGGGGAAGCTGGGCTTGATGATGTCTTCGATCACCGCTTCGCGGATGGTCTCTTGCGAGACCTCGGGCGAATGCTGGGTCGACAGCACCACCGTGTCGACTTCGGCCGGGCGGCCGTCGATGTAGCGGAACGTCACCTGCGACTTGGCGTCGGGGCGCAGCCACGGCAGGCGGCCGTCCTTGCGCAGTTCGCTCTGGCGCTGCACCAGGCGGTGCGCGTACCAGATCGGGGCCGGCATCAGATCGGGCGTTTCATCGCACGCGTAGCCGAACATCAGGCCCTGGTCGCCGGCGCCCTGGTTCAGATAGTCTTCCGAGCTGCGGTCCACGCCTTGGGCGATGTCGGGCGATTGCTTGTCGTAGGCGACCAGCACCCCGCAACCCTTGTAGTCGATGCCGTATTCGGTGTTGTCGTAGCCGATGCGGCGGATCGTGTCGCGCGCGACCTGGATGTAGTCGACGTTGGCGGTCGTGGTGATTTCGCCGGCCAGCACGACCAGGCCCGTGTTGCACAGCGTCTCGGCTGCGACGCGCGCGTTGGGATCCTGCGTGAAGATGGCGTCCAGAATGGCGTCGGAAACCTGGTCGGCAACCTTGTCGGGGTGCCCCTCGGAGACGGATTCGGAAGTGAAGAGAAAGTCGTTGTTGGCCACAGATGCGTCCTTACGTGTCCGGCTCGGCCGGCGCATAGGTTCACGAGGCGCGTAGCACCTCGGACCGCATGCCTTGCGACATACACTGATCTGGGCGCGACGCTTTAGCGGATTTGGCAAAGGACGCGCAACGCGCTACACCCTTGCCGTCGCCCCGCAAGTTGTCGGTTAACTCGGCGACTGCGCTATTTTAAGCGAAAATGCCGTTCTGCTGCTCATGCCGGGGCGCCTGCCCGTTCCCCGGCCCGGACGCGACCCTGCCAGCCTCACCCCTTCGCCGCATGCTGCTCTTCCTGTTCAGACTATTCGCCGCCCTCCCGCTCCCCGTCGCGCACGCCCTGGGCCGCCTCGCCGGGCGCGCGATCTACGCCTGGCCCGGCAAGTACCGGCGGCGGCTCCAGGCCAACGCCGCCCAGGCCGGCTATCCCTCCCCCGCCTTCGCGCGCCGCGCGGCGGGCGAGATCGGCGCCATGATCCTCGAAAGCCCGCGGGTCTGGTTCCGCAATGAAGACAGCCTGGCCCGGGTGGTGTCGGACGACAACGACGTGGTCAGCGCGGCCCGCGCCGAGAACCGGGGCATTCTCTTCCTGACGCCCCACCTGGGCTGCTTCGAGATCACCGCGCGGTACCTGGCCCGCCAGATGCCCATGACGGTCATGTTCCGGCCGCCGCGCAAGGACATCCTGGCCCCGCTGCTGGAAACCGCGCGCAACAGCTCGGCCGTCAACGCCGTGCCGGCCAATATGCAGGGCGTGCGCGAATTCGTGCGCGCGCTGCGCCGGGGCGAATCCGTGGGCATGCTGCCCGACCAGGCGCCCGGGGTGGGCGACGGCGTGTGGGCCCCGTTCTTCGGACGCATGGCCTACACCATGACGCTGCCGGGCAAGCTGGCCACGCAGACCGGCGTTCCCATCATCCTGACCGCCGGCGAACGGCTGCCCAAGGGGCGGGGCTGGCGCATCCACTACGTGCGGGTGCCCGAGCCGCTGCCCGCCGACGCCGAATCGCAGGCCGCGCTGCTAAACGCCGCCATGGAAACGCTGATCCGCCGCTGCCCCGACCAATACCTCTGGAGCTACAACCGCTACAAGACGCCGCGCGGGGCGCCCCCGGCGCCGGCCGCCTCCACGGCCTCCACGGCGGGCTGAACCCTGCCGCGCCCCGCCCGTACCCCTGCTGACACTATGACTGATTTCAAAACGCGCGCGCTGGTCTCCCTGTTGAAATGGTTCGGCCGCGTCAAGCCGTCGACCCGGCTGCGCATCGGCGCCTGCCTGGGCTGGCTGGCCCCGCGCCTGGCCAGGTCGCGCGCGCACATCGTGCGGCGCAACCTGGAACTGTGCTTTCCCGACCAGCCCGAGTCCGTGCGCGAACGCTGGCTGGCCGAGCACTTCCGCGCCCTGGCGCAATCCATCGTGGACCGCGGCGTGCTCTGGTACGGCCCGCTGGAAGCCGTCGAGGAAATAGTGACGCAGACCGGCGGCGAACGGATCAACGAACTGATCGCCCAGGGCCGCCCCGTCATCCTGCTGGCGCCGCATTTCATCGGGCTGGACGCGGCCGCCACCCGGCTGACGCTGGAGATACCCAGCGCCGCCACCATGTACACCCCGCAAAGCGACCCCCAAGTCGATGCCATCGTGGCGGCCGGGCGGGCCCGTTTCAACGAGGTTTTCCTGGTCAGCCGCAAGGACGGCGTGCGCGAACTGCTGCGCCACCTGCGCGCGCCCCGTCCCGTCTACTACCTGCCCGACATGGACTTCGGCCGCCAGGGCGCCGTTTTCGTGCCGTTCTTCGGCGTGCCGGCCGCGACCCTGGTCGCCACCGCGCAGTTGGCCAGGAAGTGGAATGCCGCCGTCATGCCCATCCTGGGTTTCTGGAACCCGGAAACCGGCCGCTACCACGTGGACATCCTGCCGCCGCTGGCGGACTTCCCGGGCGAGGACTCGCTGGAAGACGCCACCGCCCGCCTGAACCGCGAACTGGAATCCTGGGTGCGCCGCTGCCCCAGCCAGTACTACTGGGTCCATCGCCGTTTCAAGACGCGGCCGCCGGGCGAGCCCAAACTGTACTGAGCCCCGCCCGCGCCCCGATAATGGGCGATAATCCAGCAATGAACTGGAACTTCACCAAAATGCATGGCGCGGGCAACGATTTCGTCGTGCTCGACGGGGTTCGCCAAACCATCGAAATGACGCCCGAGCGCGCGCGCGCCCTGGGCGACCGGCATTTCGGCATCGGCGCCGACCAGATCCTCCTGGTCGAACGGTCCACCCGACCGGACGCCGACTTCCGCTACCGCATTTTCAATTCCGACGGCAGCGAAGTCGAACATTGCGGCAACGGCGCCCGCTGCTTCGTGCGTTTCGTGCACGAACAGGGCCTGTCCGACCGCAACCCGCTGCGCGCCGAGATCGCCACCGGCATCCTCGTCCTGGACGAAGGCGACGACGAACAGGTCACCGTCGACATGGGCAGCACCCGCTTCGATCCCGCCGCCCTGCCGTTCGACACCGCCGGCCTGGCTTCCCGGGCCCAGGGCGACGATACCCTGTGGGAATTGCAGCTCGACGCGCCCCCCGGCCAGCCGAGCGCCGTCTGGGTCTCGGCGGTGGCGATCTCCAACCCGCACGCCGTGCAGGTCGTGGAAGACGTCGACACCGCCCCCGTCCCGGTCCTCGGCCCGCTGATCGAGACCCACCCGCGCTTCCCGCGCCGCGTCAACGCCGGCTTCATGCAAGTCGTGGACCGGAACAACATCCGCCTGCGCGTCTTCGAACGGGGCGTGGGCGAAACCCTGGCCTGCGGCACCGGCGCCTGCGCCGCCGTCGCGGCGGGCATCCGCCGCGGCCTGCTCGACTCCCCGGTGCGCGTGCAGGCGCGCGGCGGCGTGCTGACGGTCGCCTGGAACGGCGAACAGCTACGCATGACCGGCCCGGCGGAATCCGTGTTCACGGGGCAGGTCGACATCGACAAGCTCGTCTTCTCCATGGGGCTGAACCGATAACCTATGACTGATACCGCATTTACCGCCCACGACGTCGCGGGCTTCCTGCAAGAGAACCCCGGTTTCTTCGACGAACACGCCGACGTCTTCGCCACGCTGCAAGTGCCCCACCCGCATGGCTCGCGCGCCATTTCGCTGGGCGAACGCCAGATCATGACGCTGCGCGAACGCAACCGCGAACTGGAGTGGCGCCTGAACGAACTGGTGCGCAACGCCAACGCCAACGAATCCATCGGCACGCACGTGGCCAAGTGGTGCAGCCGCCTGCTGTCCGAATGCGACCCGCAGCGGGTGCCCGGCGAGATCGCCCTGGGGCTGGCCGAACAGTTCGACCTGAACCACGTGGCCCTGCGCCTGTGGAACCTGTCCGAACTGCCCGCCACCGGCTACGGCGAACCCGTCACGCAGGACGTGCGCACGTTCACCGACAGCCTGAAGGCCCCGTACTGCGGCACCGACACCGGCTTCGAAGCCGCGGGCTGGCTGGACGCCAAGCCCAAGTCGCTGGCGCTGGTGCCCCTGCGCCTGGAAGCGGACGGCCCGGCCGTCGGCCTGCTGGTGCTGGGCTCGGACGACGCCGAACGCTTCACCCCCGAAATGGGCACCACGTTCCTGGAATCCATCGCCCAACTGGCTTCGGCGGCGCTGCATCGCCTGAACCCGGCAACCCCCAAGGCCTGACGGCGGGCGCGGGCGGACACGGAGCACGCCATGCAGAATCCTTCGCACGACGCGGATCCGCCCGAAGCCCCCCTGCCCGACGCGATGGACGCCTGGCTGCGCCATCTGGAAACGAACCGCCGCTATTCGCCCCATACGCTGGACGGCTACCGCCGCGAACTGCGCTTCCTGCGCGCGCTGGCCGACAAGGCCGGCTTGCCGCTGGACAAGGTCGGCAACGGCCACATCCGCCATTTCGTGGCGCGCCTGCATGCCGAGGGCCGAGGCCCGCGCAGCCTGGCGCGCACGCTGGCGGCCTGGCGCGGCTTCTATCAATGGTGGGCGCCGGCGATCGAACTGGCCGGCAATCCCGTGACGGGCGTGCGCGCCCCCAAGGCGCCCCGCGGCCTGCCCAAGGCCCTGTCGGTGGAACAGACCCAGGCATTGCTGGACCGCGCCCCGGCGCAGGTGGCGACCGAACCCGCGGCGCTGCGCGACCAGGCCATGTTCGAACTGCTGTATTCCAGCGGCCTGCGGCTGTCGGAACTGGTCGGGCTGGACCTGCGCTATGAGCGCGCCAAGGACTACGAATCGCGCGGCTGGCTGAACCTGGACGAAGCCGAGGTCGTGGTGCTGGGCAAGGGCGGCAAGCGCCGGTCCGTGCCCGTCGGCCACGCGGCCGTGGAGGCCTTGCGCAAATGGATCGCGGCGCGCCCGCAGTTGGCGCCCTTCGCCGCGCGGCCCGAAGACGCCGCCGCCCTGTTCCTCGGCGCGCGCGGGCGCCGGATCTCGCCGCGCGTGGTGCAGTTGCAGTTGGCGCGCGTCGCGCAGGCGGCCGGCGTGCCCACCCACGTGCATCCGCACGTGCTGCGCCACAGCTTCGCCAGCCACGTCCTGCAATCCGCGCAGGACCTGCGCGCCGTGCAGGAAATGCTGGGGCACGCCAACATCTCCACCACCCAGGTCTATACCCGGCTGGACTTCCAGCATCTGGCCCGCGCCTACGACCAGGCGCACCCGCGCGCCGGCCGCAAGTCCTGACCGCCGGCGGCCCTAGCCGCCCCCGGCCGCCACGCCGCCCAGCAGCGTCGCGCCCAGCAACAGCACCGCGAACGCCGCCAGCGCTTCCACGCCATAGCGCAGTCGCGCCGCGCCCGCGCCCGACAGCCGGCGGCCCAGGCGGCTGGCCGCGCCGCCGGCGGCCACGGCCAGGCAAGCCAGGGCCGCGACGGTCAGCCCGGTGCCCAGGCCCATCGCCAAGGCCGACGCCACGCCGGCCAGGAAGAAGCCTTGGGACAAGGCGAACACCAGCACGATCAAGGCGCCGCTGCACGGGCGCAGGCCCACGGCCAGGATGGCCGACCCCGCGCGCCGCCAGTTCAGCGGGCCGGCCACCTGTTCGGGCGCGGGCGCATGCGCGTGTCCGCAACCGCAATCGTCATCGTGCGCCGCGTGGCCGTGAGCATGGGCATGGACCGGCGCGGCCACCGCGATCGCCCGCAGGGCCGCGGCCCCCTTCAAGGCGGGAGCCCGCGCCGGACGGCGCAGCAAGGGCCGGATCGCCTTGATCCAGACCAGCCACGCGCCCAGCAGCGTCACCAGCGCGTAGGACGCCAGCTCCAGCCAGCGCGTGGCGCTGTTCATCGTGGCCGCGGTGGCGTTGAACGCCACCGCCAGCACCGCCACCATCGCGATCGCCACCAGCGCCTGGATCAGCGCGGACAGCAGCGCCAGCAACGCGCCGTTGCGGGCGGTCTGGCGGTTGGCCAGCACATACGAAGAAATCACCGCCTTGCCGTGGCCCGGGCCCAGCGCGTGGAAAACGCCATAGGCGAACGACAGGCCGATCAGGGCCCAGGCCGCGCCGCCTTCGGCCTGCCAGGCGCGCACCGCCCCCGTCAACTGCCGGTAAAAATGGGATTGCCAGACGGAGACCTGGCCGAAGAACCCGGCCAGCCAGCCCGGTCCGCCCGCGCCGCCGCTTTCCGGCACGCCGAAAGGATGCGCGCCCTGGGCCGCCGCCGCCGTCGCCCAGGCCGCGGCGGCCAGCGTCAGCAGCAGGGCAAGCATCGCCGCGGCGGGCCGCGGCCGCCGCGCTACGGGCACTGCACCTCGATGCGATGCGTCAGCCCCTTGGTGATGGCGAAGAGTTCGTCGGGCAATGCGTCCGGATCGGCCGGAATCGCGGCCAATTGCTGCATGGTTTTCCAATCCAGTTCCTTGGGCTTGCGGTACGCGGACGTGCACGCCGCGCCTTGCGGACCGCCAAGCGAGACCGCGCCTTTCGCGTCGAACGCATAGGCGACGAAATAAGTCGGGTCGTAGATATCCACCTGCGCGCCGCCCGCGCCCGGCGCGGCCGGCTCGGCCAGGGGCAGCGTGAAGGACAGCGTCAGGCGCGCGGTCTTCGGGTTCCAGTCGACGCGGGCATCGCGCGGCGCCGCGAAGGCGGCGGTCTTGCCGCCCACGGTGACGCGGGTGAAGTAGTGCGAAATGGGTTCGCCCAAGGCCTTCATCCAGTCCTGCGCCATGCCCTGCAACACCTCCGCGGGCAAGGAGCCGTCCTTGGCCTTCTTCAAGCCTTGCGTGGCATAGGCGCCGAACATCTCGTCAAACAGCCAGACCTGCCGGACAGCCGCGATGCGCCGCTGCCCATCGATATCGATGGCCGCGCGGGCATCGATCCACATGTGCGGGTGCGCGCTGGCGGCCCCCGCCGCCAGCAGCGCCGCCGCGGCGCTCAGGGCCGCAAGGCCGCGGCAAGCTGACGTACGTTCCATTCAAACATTTCCAGATAGGTGGCGCCGGGCTGTCCGGGCTTGGACAGCGCATCGGAATAAAGCGTACCACCCACCTTGGCGCCGGTTTCGCGCGCGATCTGCTGGACCAGCCTGGGGCTGCTGATGTTCTCCACGAACACCGCCGGCACGCGCTCGCGCTTGACCTGCTCGATGATGCGCGCCACCTCGCCCGCCGACGGCTCGGCATCCGTCGACACTCCCATCGCCGGGATGAACGCCACGCCGTAGGCGTCGCCGAAATAGCCGAAGGCATCGTGCGAAGTCACCACCTTGCGGCGATCGGCGGGAATGGCGGAGAAAGTCGCGCGGGCGGTGGCGTCCAGCGCCTGCAGGCGCGCGATGTAGGCCTGGGCGCGCTGGCGGTAGGCCTGGGCGCGCGCCGGATCGGCGGCGGCCAGCCCCTCCGCCACATTGCGGGCGTAGATGACGCCGTTGGCCAGGTTCTGCCACGCGTGCGGATCGGCGTCGCCATGATGGTGGCCGTGATCGTGCTCATGGTCATGGTCGTCGCCGTGGTCGTGATCGTGGTCGCCGTCATCGTGGCCGTGCCCGCCGGCATGTGCCGCGAACTTGCGCGGCGTCACGCCCTTGGAGGCCACGACGGTCAGGCCGGAGAACCCAGACGATTTCGCCAGGCGCGGCATCCAGGTTTCGAAATCCAGCCCGTTCACGAACAGCACGCTGGCGGCGGACAGTTTTTTCGCATCGCCCGGCGTGGGCTCGTATTCGTGCGCATCGCCGTCGGGCCCGACCAGCGTGGCCAGGCTGATGTCGCTGCCGCCCACTTCGCGGACGATGTCGCCCAGGATGGAAAAGCTGGCCACGGCCTTCAGCGGTTCGGCCGCATGCGCGGCGCCAAGAACGGCCGACAGGCACAGGCCGGCCGTGGCCAGCAGCACGCGGCGACGTGCCGGGGGAATGGAACGCATAGCGAATCTCCTTTGAAGTCAGGCCCGGCGCTGGCGGCGCGCCGTCCGCAGCAGCCCGCCCTGCGGGCCGCCCACGATGGAAAACAGGTAGCAGGCGCCGGCCGCCAGGATGATGGCGGGCGAGGCCGGCACATTGAAGTGGTACGACACGAGCAGGCCGGCCACCGAGGCCGCCACGCCCAGGCCCGCGGCCAGCGGAATCTGGCTGGCCGCCGAACGGACCCAGAACCGGGCCGCGGCGGCGGGCAGCATCATGATGCCGACCACCATGAGGGTGCCCAGCACCTGGAACCCCGCCACCAGGTTCACCACCACCAGCACCAGGAAACCCATGTGCACCCAGCCTCCCGCGCCGCCGCTGGCGCGCAGGAAGCCCGGGTCCAGGCATTCGGCCACCAGCAGCCGGTAGATCGCGGCCAGGGCAAGCAGGGTCGCGCTGGCGACCGCGGTCACCAGCAGGAGCGCCGAATCGTCCAGCCCCAGCACCGTGCCGAACAGCACGTGCAGCAGGTCCATGTTGGAGCCCCGCAGCGACACCAGCAGCACGCCCAGCCCCAGCGAAATCAGATAGAACGCGGCAAAGCTGGCGTCCTCGCGCAGCGGCGTCAGCCGCGCCACCAGACCCGCCAGCAGGGCCACGGCCAAACCCGTGGCGATGCCGCCCAGCATCATCGCGCCCAGCGACAGCCCCGCCAGCAGGAAGCCCGCGGCCACGCCTGGCAGGATCGCGTGCGACATGGCGTCTCCCATCAGGCTCATGCGCCGCAGCACCAAGAACACCCCGAGCGGTGCCGCGCCCAGCGACAGGGCGCTGGCGCCCGCGAGCGCCCGCCGCATGAATCCGTAGTCCAGGAAGGGCGACACCGCCCATTGCGCCAGAGTCATGCCCGAGCCCTCGCGTGCCATTGCCGCGCCGCCTTCAGGTGCGCGTCGTCCAGGGTGCTGGCGGTATCGCCCCAGGCCACCACCGAGCCCGACAGGAGCAGGCATTCGGGAAAATGGTCGCGCACCAGGTCCAGGTCGTGCAGTACGGCGATCACGGTCCGGCCCTGGCCGTGCAGGCCGCAAAGCAGGGCCATCAGTTCGTCCGCGGTGTGGCTGTCCACGGCGGCGAAGGGCTCGTCCAGGAGCAATACCGGCGCGTCCTGCACCAGCATCCGCGCAAACAGCGCACGCTGCATCTGCCCGCCCGACAGCGTGCCCACGCCGCGCCCGGCCGCGTCGGCCAGGCCCACGGTTTCCAATGCGTGCATGCAGCGCGCCAATTCGTCGTCGCCGACCTTGCGCCATCCGCCCACGCGGCGCCAGGCGCCCATGGCCACCAGCTCCAGCACCGACACCGGAAACGACCGGTCCAGTTCGGCGGCCTGGGGCAGCCACGCCAGCCCGGCGCGGCCCGCCCCGGTCACGCGCACGCTGCCGGCCATGGGGCGCAGCACGCCCATGATGCCCTTGATCAGCGTGGACTTGCCCGCGCCGTTCGGCCCCACCACGGCGGTCATGCCGCCCGCGGCGAAGCGTCCCGATACCGACCGGAGCGCCGGATGGCCATGCCAGCCGAAGGACGCATCCGACAGTTCGATGGTGATGGGCTCGCTCATCGGGGCCACCAGTCCATCGCCCAGCCGGTCAAGGCCCACAGCATGGCGGCCGCGGCCAGCGCGGCCGCCATGCGGCGCCAGGCGGAAACGAGGAAAGCGGTGCGCGGCGGCGGGCTTTGCCTTGGCGCGGCGCCGGGCCGCGGAGGCAAAAGCGTGAAATGCGACATGGGGAACGGGCGAAAGGGGAACGCGGAAGTGAATGTGGATTTTATTATGTTATATCATAACCAAAAAGCTTGATTGCGCGGGTTTCGCCCGCATCTGGGTGTTTTCTGCTACCTTCCTGGCATCTCGCGCGCAGCGCGCGCGTTACCTATACACATGAAGCCAGCCATGCCCGCAACGCCCCGCTCCCCTCGCAGCGACACCGTGGACGCCCAGCTCGGCGTCGCCGAGACGCTGTGCGAGCAGCGCGGACGCCGCCTCACGCCCATCCGCCGCAAGGTGCTGGAACTGCTGCTGCGCCACGGCCGCAGCCTGAAGGCCTATGAATTGCTGGACGCCATGCGCGCCGTGCACCCGGGCGCCGCGCCCCCCACGGTGTACCGCGCGCTGGATTTCCTGATGGACGAAGGCCTGATCCACCGCCTGGACGCGGTCAACGCCTGGAGCGCCTGCCATGACGCCGGCGGCGCCCCCCACGACCTGCTGGTGGTCTGTACGGGCTGCGGCGCGGTCGCGGAAGTGTCCGATCCCGCCATGAGCCGGCAATTGGCCGAGCGCGTCGCCCAGACCGGCTATGCCCTGGCCACGCACGAAACCGAAATCCGCGCGCTGTGCCCCCAGTGCCAAAAGAAGCAGCCCGCGGACGACGCCGGACACCATCACCACCATCACTGAACGGCGGCGCGGCGGGCGGGCCTCGTGCGTCCGGCCTCCTCCCGCCGGCGGGGCATCGCGGCGGCCCTCATCCGCTCGGACTCGTCCGCTCTTGAAATGCGGGAAACCGCCCCAAAATAGTGGTATCGCCCGATACTTGACGGCGTACGGCAGCGATCCCGGCGGGCCAAAGGCCCAGGGTTGACCCTGGGTTTGCCCCCTGCCCCCGACTGTGCTGTAATCCTGCGTCCGGCCGCTGTCGGCGGCCTTCGCAGCCTGTGGCAAACATCCTCCGGCAAAGATAGGGAACCCCCGTTTCAGCATGTAAGGCGGGGTTGCAGATCCCCATGCCAGGAGTTCCTGTTTAACGCCTTGACTTCACGCTAGCAGCTTCGCCATGAACACCCCGCGCAGTTTGGACAAAATGGTTCCCGTCACCATCCTCACCGGCTTTCTCGGTGCGGGCAAGACCACCCTGCTCAAACGCATCCTGACCGAATTCCACGGCCGCCGCGTCGCGGTCATCGAAAACGAATTCGGGCCGGAAAGCATCGACAACGACCTGCTGGTGCAGGACAGCGACGAAGAAATCATCGAACTGTCCAACGGCTGCGTCTGCTGCACGGTGCGCGGCGACCTGATGCGCACGCTGTCCGAGCTGCGCGCCAAGCGCGAAGCGGGCGAACTGAATTTCGAACGCGTCATCCTCGAAACGACCGGCATGGCCAACCCCGGCCCCGTCTGCCAGACGTTCTTCATGGATGACGACATCGCCGAGTACTACCGCCTGGACGCGGTGGTCACTGTGGTCGACGCCAAGCACGGCATGTCGACGCTGGACGAACAGCCCGAAGCCCAGAAGCAGGTCGGTTTCGCCGACCGCATCCTGATCTCGAAGAAAGACCTGGTCAACGAAGTCGACTACGAAGCGCTGCGCCACCGCCTGGTTCACATGAACCCGCGCGCGCCGATCACCGCCGTCAACTTCGGCGAAGTCGACCTGAAGTCCATCATCGACATCAGCGGCTTCAACCTGAATTCCATTCTGGACATCGACCCGGAATTCCTGGCCGATGAGCACCCCGACGCCGCCCACGCCCATGGGCACGATCACGGCCACGGACATGACCATGGCCACGATCACGATCATGACCACGAAGGCGACTGCGGGGCGCACTGCAATCATGCCCATCATCACCACCACCAGCACGACGACGAAATCGGCGCGTTCGTGTTCCGTTCCAACAAGCCGTTCGATCCCGCGCGGCTCGAGGAATTCCTGGGTGGCGTCGTGCAGGTCTATGGTCCCGACCTGATGCGCTACAAGGGCATCCTGTACATGAAGGGCATCAACCGCCGCATGTTGTTCCAGGGTGTGCACATGATGATGGGCGCCGAACCCGGCAAGCCGTGGACCGCGGCCGAGAAACCGTCCACCAAGATGGTATTCATCGGACGTAAGCTGCCCCAGGAGATTTTTACCCGGGGCTTGGAGCAGTGCCTGGCGGGGTAATCCCCCTTCCTGACGTGACGCGATGCGACGAAGGCAGTACTGTGAGGTACGGATAGCGTAGGCAACAAGTAACACGGACCGGGAATGGACGCCCGCGCCAGGATCGATTCATAGTGGAGTGTTTTCATGGCTACCAAGGCAGCAACCAAGAAACCAAGCAAGTCGACGAGCGATACGGCGATTGATCTGCCCAGCGAAAAAGAATTGCTGGCCATGCCCGAGTCCGACTACATGAACGAACGCCAACTGGCCTTCTTCAAGGAACGGCTCAAACAACTCGAACAGGACATCCTGGCCAACGCCGGCGAAACCACCGAGCACCTGCGCGAAACGCAGTTCGTGCCCGATCCCGCCGACCGCGCCACGATCGAGGAAGAGCACGCCCTGGAGCTGCGCACCCGCGACCGCGAACGCAAGCTGCTGAAGAAGGTGCAACAGTCCATCGCCCGCATCGACAGCGGCGAATACGGCTGGTGCGAAGAAACCGGCGAACCCATCGGCATTCCGCGCCTGCTGGCCCGCCCCACGGCCACCCTGTCGCTGGAAGCCCAGGAACGCCGCGAAATGCGCCAGAAGCTCTACGGCGACTGATCCGTCCCGTATTGGCGTCCGGCCCTGAAAGGCTATGCTGGTTACCGGCATGGCCTTTTTTATTGGATGAGCCCCAGTGTCTGACACCCGTATGGGCTGTCCGTCAGGCTGAAACCGGCCTTCCCGGGTGTCTGACACCAAAGTGAGCCTTGGGTCGGTGTCTGACACCCGGGAGGCATCCGGGCAGGCCCTAGGGCATCCCATACGGGTGTCAGACACTGAGCCCCTCCCCGCATTCCCTTGATTTCCCCCGAACCGCCCCCAGCTATTCCCTTCAAAGGAAGGAACGCATGGAACAATTTCACGCCACCACCATCGTGTGCGTGCGCCGCGGGAACCGCGTCGCACTGGGCGGCGATGGCCAGGTCACCCTGGGCAACATCGTCATCAAGGGCACGGCTCGCAAGATCCGCCGCCTGTACCACGACAAGATCCTGGCCGGGTTCGCCGGCGCCACCGCCGACGCGTTCACCCTGCAGGAACGCTTCGAAGCCAAGCTGGAAAAGCACCAGGGCAACCTGATGCGCGCCGCGGTCGAGCTGACCCGCGACTGGCGCACCGACCGCGTCCTGCGCCGCCTGGAAGCCATGCTGATCGTGGCCGACGCCGAGCACACGCTGGTCCTGACCGGCAACGGCGACGTGCTGGAACCGGAACACGGCCTGGCCGCCATCGGCTCCGGCGGCGCCTACGCCCAGGCGGCGGCGCTGGGCCTGCTGCGCAATACCGAACTGGCGCCCGAGACCATCGTCAAGCAGTCGCTGGAAATCGCTGGCGACCTCTGCATCTACACCAACCAGAACCACGTCATCGAAACGCTGGGCGAGTGACGCCCGCCACGCGGCGCCCCCGGCGCCGCGCCGCCACCCCAGCCTGTCCCAGCTTCAAGGATCCGCCCTCATGTCCGCATCCAACATGACGCCCGGAGAGATCGTCTCCGAACTCGACAAATACATCATCGGCCAGAACCGCGCCAAGCGCGCCGTGGCCGTGGCGCTGCGCAACCGCTGGCGCCGCCAGCAGGTCGCCGACCCGCTGCGCCACGAAATCCATCCCAAGAACATCCTGATGATCGGCCCCACCGGCGTGGGCAAGACCGAAATCGCGCGCCGCCTGGCCAAGCTGGCCAACGCGCCCTTCATCAAGATCGAGGCCACCAAGTTCACGGAAGTGGGCTACGTGGGCCGCGACGTCGACACCATCATCCGCGACCTGACCGAATACTCGATCAAGCAGACGCGCGAACTCGAAATGCGCCGCGTGCGCACGCAGGCGGAAGACGCCGCCGAGGACCGCATCCTGGACGCCCTGGTGCCGCCGGCGCGCGGCGCCTCGGGCGAACCCGAGCGCGGCGAGGACAACAGCGCCCGCCAGACCTTCCGCAAGCGCCTGCGCGAAGGCAAGATCGACGATCTGGAAATCGAGATCGAAGTGGCCCAGGCCGTCCCGCAGATGGACGTCATGACGCCTCCGGGCATGGAAGAAATGGCCGAGCAGTTGCGCGGCATGTTCGCCGGCCTGGCCCGCGACAAGAAAAAACCCAAGAAAATGAAGGTGCGCGAAGCCTTCAAGCTGATCGTCGAAGAAGAAGCCGCCAAGCGCGTCAACGAAGAAGACCTGCGCACCGTGGCGATCAACAACGTCGAACAGAACGGCATCGTCTTCCTGGACGAAATCGACAAGATCGCGGCCCGCCAGGAAACCGGCGGCGCGGACGTGTCGCGCCAGGGCGTGCAGCGCGACCTGCTGCCGCTGGTCGAAGGCACCACCGTCAACACGCGCTACGGCATGGTCCGCACCGACCACATCCTGTTCATCGCGTCCGGCGCGTTCCACCTGTCGCGCCCGTCCGACCTGATCCCCGAGCTGCAAGGCCGCTTCCCGATCCGCGTCGAACTGGAATCGCTGACCGCCGAGGACTTCGTGCGCATCCTGTCCGATACGGACGCGTCGCTGACCAAGCAGTACACGGCCCTCATGGCCACCGAAGACCTCGAACTCGAATTCACCGAAGAAGGCGTGCGCCGCCTGGCGGAACTGGCTTTCGAGGTCAACGAGACCACCGAGAACATCGGCGCCCGCCGCCTGTACACGGTGATGGAAAAGCTGTTGGAGGAATTGTCGTTCGACGCCACGTCCAGCCAGGACAAGCATGTGAAGATCGACGCCGCCTACGTCAATTCGCAACTGGCGGAAGCCGCCAGCAGCCAGGACCTGGCGCGCTACGTGCTGTAAGCGGACCGGGCGGCGCGCCGCCCGGCCACGCGCCGTTTGCCGTGCTGCCGCGGCGAACGGCGTTTTTCGTTCCGGAACCCTAGTTCGCGATCGCCGTCACGACGTACTTGCCGTCCTTGCGCGTGGCGGTGAAGCGCACCTTGTCGCCCGCCTTGATGTTGGCCAGCAATGCCGGATCGGCCTCATAGACCAGCGTCATGGCGGGAAGGTCCAGTTGCTTGATGGCGTCGTGCTTGATGGTGACCTTGCCCGCCGCCGGGTCCACCCGCCGCACTTCGCCGCTGGCCTCGGCCTGCTGCGCGAACGCCAGCGGCGCGGCCACCGCCGCGACGGCCACGGCGGCGACGGCCATGGGGATTGCGTATTTGCGGTCAAAAACCATGCAGATATCCTCCGATTGCAGCGAAAGCGCGGGGCGGAAAACGGAGCCGCCCCGACGTTCCATAGTGCTAGGATACCGCCCTTGTGCAACAGTCGGCCCACGGGAACGCAACAATCCTGACCATTGGTTGCGCCCGCGCGCGGCGAACGCCCGCCGCCTCCCGGGGGCTGGACACAATACCCACACCATTCGTCACTCTTTCAGGAATTCCCATGGCCAACCGCTTATCTGTCATTGCCACGCGCACGGGGGACGACGGCACCACCGGCCTTGGGGACGGATCCCGCGCGCCCAAGGACGCGCCCCGCATCGCCGCGCTCGGCGACGTGGACGAACTGAACAGCGCCATCGGCCTCCTGCTGACCGAAGCCCTGCCCGCCGAGGTGTCCGCCGACCTGTCCGCCATCCAGCACGACCTGTTCGACATGGGCGCGGAACTCTGCATCCCCGGCCACGTGGCCCTGACGGACGAACAGGTCGCGCGCCTGGACGCGCGCCTGGCCCACTACAACGCCACGCTGCCCCCCCTGCGCGAATTCATCCTTCCGGGCGGGTCGCGCGGCGCGGCGCAGGCGCACGTGGCGCGCACCGTCTGCCGCCGCGCGGAACGGGCGGTCGTGTCGCTGGCCAGGGTCGATCCGGTGAACCCGCCCGTCAGGCAGTACCTGAACCGGCTGTCCGACCTGATGTTCGTGCTGGCGCGTTGTATAAACCAGCATGCGGGACAGAAAGACACGTTCTGGGCGGGCGCCCAGGCGCGCCGATAGTCCCGCGCCAAGGACGCGCCTGGCGCCTCGCGGCCCACAGGGTTTGACCAACATGAGCATCGTCGTCACCGGCGGAGCCGGCTTCATCGGCTCCAATTTCGTACTGGATTGGCTTGCCCAGCGCGACGAGCCCGTCGTTACGCTGGACAAACTCACGTACGCCGGCAACCCCGGCAACCTCGCCTCTCTGCGCGGCGACGCAAGGCATACCTTGGTCCAGGGCGACATCGGCGATCCCGCAACGGTCTCGCGGCTGCTGGCCGCGCATGCGCCCCGCGCGGTGATCAACTTCGCCGCGGAAACCCACGTCGACCGCTCCATCGCCGACCCCGACGCCTTCGTCCAGGCCAACATCGTCGGGACCTCGCGCCTGCTGACGGCCGTGCGCGACTACTGGGCCGGGCTGGAGCCCGCCGCCCGCGCCGGCTTCCGGTTCCTGCACGTTTCCACCGACGAGGTGTACGGTTCGCTGGAAGCCGGGGCCCCGGCCTTCACCGAAACGGCGCGCTACGCGCCGAACAGCCCCTATTCCGCCAGCAAGGCGGCAAGCGACCATCTGGTCCGGGCCTTCCACACGACCTACGGCCTGCCGGTGCTGACGTCGAACTGCTCGAACAACTACGGCCCCTACCAGTTCCCGGAAAAGCTCATCCCCCTGGTCATCCACAACGCGCTCGCCGGCAAGCCGCTGCCGATCTACGGAGACGGCCTGCAGATCCGGGACTGGCTATACGTGGCCGACCATTGCGACGCGATCCGCAAGATACTGGAGGCGGGCGAGCCGGGCACGACTTTCAACGTGGGCGGCTGGAACGAAAAGACCAATCTTGAAGTCGTGCGGCAACTGTGCGCGCTGCTCGATGAACTCAGCCCCCGGCCCGACGGCCGGCCCTACGCGGCCCAGATCGCGCACGTCGCGGACCGCCCCGGACACGACCGCCGCTACGCGGTCGACGCCGGCCGCCTGCAACGCGCGCTGGGCTGGACGCCCGCGGAAACGTTCGAAACCGGTCTGCGAAAAACGGTACTCTGGTACCTGAGCCACCCGCGGTGGGTGGCGGACGTCACCAGTGGCGCCTATCGCGACTGGGCAAGAGAACAGTACGAGACTTAGCAAGGGCCGCGTGAAGATCCTACTGCTGGGCAAGAACGGCCAGGTGGGCCGGGAACTGCGCCGCGCACTGGCCCCGTTGGGGGAACTGGTGGCGCCGGGCCGCGATGCCGCCGACCTGCGCGACCAGGACGGCCTGCGCGCGGTCCTGTCGGCGTGCCGGCCCGATGCGATCGTGAACGCCGCGGCCTACACGGCCGTGGACCGGGCCGAAACCGACGGCGAGACGGCGTCCCAGGTCAATGCCCTGGCGGTCTCCACCCTCGCCCGCCATGCCCGGGCCACGAGCGCCTTGCTCGTCCATTATTCGACCGACTATGTCTTCGACGGCACGGCCGCGCAACCCTATGCGGAAACCGATATCCCCAACCCCCGGAACGTCTACGGCGCCACCAAGCTCGCGGGCGAACAGGCCATCCGGGACGCCGGCTGCGACGCCCTGGTGTTCCGGACCAGTTGGGTCTATTCGGCGCACGGCCGGAACTTCCTGAAGGCCATCCTGCGCCTGGCACAGGCCCGGCAAAGCCTGGATGTCGTGGCGGACCAGCACGGCGCGCCGACGTCGGCCGAACTGGTCGCCGACACGACGGCGCTGGCGGTGCGACGGCATATCGAAGGGCGGCTGGCCGCGGGAACCTACCACCTGGCCGCCGCCGGCTCGACCAACTGGCATGGTTACGCGCAATATATCGTGGCGGGCGCCGCGGCCCGCGGCGCGGCCCTGGCGCTCGCCCCGGAACACATCCGGGCGATCGCCGCCGGGGACTACCCGGCGGCGGCGCAACGGCCCCTCAATTCCAGGCTGGACACGGCCCTGCTGTCGCGCGCGCTGGACTTGCGGCTGCCCGATTGGACGACGCACGTCGATCGCGTCCTGGACCAGCTCATCGAACCCGGAGATTCCGCATGGCGCGCAAAGGCATAGTTCTGGCAGGCGGTTCGGGCGCCCGGCTGCACCCGGCGACGCTGGCCATCAGCAAACAGCTATTGCCGGTTTTCGACAAGCCGATGATCTACTACCCGCTCACCACGCTGATGCTGGCGGGCATCCGCGACATCCTGGTGATCTCCACGCCGCAGGACACGCCGCGGTTCCGGCAATTGCTGGGCGACGGTTCGCAGTGGGGCCTGAACATCGAATACGCCGTCCAGCCCTCGCCCGACGGCCTGGCGCAAGCGTTCCTCATCGGCGCGCCCTTCATCGGCCAGGGCGCCTCGGCGCTCGTGCTGGGCGACAACATCTTCTACGGCCATGAACTGCCCAGGCTGCTGCAACGCGCCAACGCGCGCGCGGACGGCGCAACCGTCTTCACCTATCACGTCCAGGACCCGGAACGCTACGGCGTGGCGGAATTCGACCGGCGCGGCAAGGTGCTGTCCATCGAGGAAAAGCCGGCGCGGCCGCGCTCCGGCTATGCGGTGACCGGGCTGTATTTCTACGACAACGACGTCATCGACATCGCCCGGAGCATCCGCCCGTCCGCGCGCGGCGAACTCGAGATCACCGACGTCAACCAGCACTATCTGGAACAGGACAGGCTGGCCGTGGAAATCATGGGCCGCGGCTACGCCTGGCTGGACACCGGCACGCATGAGTCGCTGCTCGAGGCCAGCCAGTTCATCGCCACGCTGGAACACCGCCAGGGCCTGAAGGTGGCCTGCCCCGAGGAAATCGCCTTCCGCCAGGGGTGGATCACCGCCGACGCGCTTGAACGGCTGGCGCAGCCTCTGTCCAAGAGCGGCTACGGCAAATACCTCATGCGTGTCCTGGTGGACAAGGTGTTCTGATGAAAGTCATCCCGCAAGCCATTCCCGACGTGCTGGTCCTGGAGCCCCGCGTCCTCGCCGATGAACGCGGCTTCTTTTTCGAGAGCTTCAACCAAGGGGTTTTCGAGGCCGCCACCGGCCTGCGGCGCAGCTTCGTGCAGGACAATCACTCGCGCTCGGCCCAGGGCGTCCTGCGCGGCCTGCACTATCAGGTCGCGCAGATGCAGGGCAAGCTCGTGCGCGTGTGCGCGGGCGAGATCTTCGACGTGGCGGTGGACCTGCGGCGCGCGTCGCCGACGTTCGGGAAATGGGTGGGCGCCGTGCTGAGCGCCGAGAACAAGCGCCAGTTGTGGATACCCGAAGGCTTCGCCCACGGCTTCCTGGCGCTGTCCGATTCCGCCGAGGTGCTGTACAAGGCCACGGACTATTACGCGCAGCAGCACGAGCGCTGCATCCGCTGGGACGACCCGGCGCTGGCCATCGCCTGGCCCTGCCGGCAGGCGCCGCTGCTCTCCGCGAGGGACCGCAACGGCGCCTCGCTGGAAGACGCCGAAACCTGCTGAATCAGTTCACGCCGGCCGCGTGCGCCTGCTCGTCCGCGTGGTACGAGGACCGCACCATGGCGCCCACCGCCGCATGCGAGAAGCCCATGGCGTAGGCTTCGCGCTCGAACATGGCGAAGGTGTCCGGATGCACGTAGCGCAGCACGGGCAGGTGGTGCTCCGACGGCTGCAGGTACTGCCCGATGGTCAGCATGTCCACGTTGTGCTCGCGCATGTCGCGCATCACTTGCAGGATTTCCTCGTCGGTCTCGCCCAGGCCCAGCATCAGGCCGGACTTGGTGGGGACCTCGGGGTGCAGCTTCTTGAATTCGGCCAGCAGCTTCAGCGAGTGCAGGTAGTCCGAACCCGGGCGGGCCTGCTTGTACAGGCGCGGCACGGTTTCCAGGTTGTGGTTCATCACGTCCGGCGGGCCGGCGTTCAGGATGGTCAGCGCGCGGTCCAGGCGGCCGCGGAAGTCGGGCACCAGCACCTCGATGCGGGTCGTGGGCGACAGTTCGCGGATGTGCGTGATGCAATCCACGAAGTGGCCGGCGCCGCCGTCGCGCAGGTCGTCGCGGTCCACCGAGGTGATCACGACGTAGGACAGCTTCATCGCGGCGATGGTGCGCGCAAGGTTTTCGGGCTCGTTGGTGTCCAGCGGATCCGGACGGCCGTGGCCCACGTCACAGAACGGGCAGCGGCGCGTGCACTTGTCGCCCATGATCATGAAAGTGGCCGTGCCCTTGCCGAAGCATTCGCCGATGTTCGGGCAGGAGGCCTCTTCGCACACCGTGTGCAGGTTGTGTTCCCGCAGGATGCGCTTGATGTCGTAGAAGCGCGAGCCCGGCGCGGCGGCCTTCACGCGGATCCATTCAGGCTTCTTCAGGCGCTCGGCCGGAATGATCTTGATGGGAATGCGCGCCGTCTTGGCCTGCGATTTCTGCTTTTGCGTCGGATCGTAGGCCGCGTCCGCGGGCGCGGGCGCAGCGGCGGATTCGTTCGAGGGAACAGGAGACTCGGCGAGCGTAGACATGGGGCACCTTCATGACCGGCGCGCGGACGGGCCGGGTCTGGAACAAAAACGGCATTTTACCCCCCGCCGTCCGGATCCGCCCCGAACGGGGCCGCCCGCGGCGCGGACCGCGGCCCGCCTGGGTTATCGTCACGCCTGACGAATCCGCTGGTTTTCCCCCATGGCTTCCCTGCCCCCGCCCCGCCCCATCGCCCTGATCGCGCCCCGACTGGACGCCGCCCCCGCCGCCCGCGCCATCCAGGCGTGCGCCGAACTGCTTGCGCCCGCCGGCTATTACCTGGCCGCCGCGCCCTGGCAGGACGCGCCCGGCCCGTCCCTGCTGGGCGAACTGCGCCCGGCGGCGGCGCTCGTCATCGGCCCGCTGGACGACCCCGGCCTTCGGTCCGCGGTCGCCTCGCTGGAAATCCCGCTGGTCGAAACCTGGAGCGCTTCCGCCCAGCCGCTGGACGGCGCCATCGTGATCGACAACATGGAAGCGGGACGCATGGCGGCGCGGCACCTCGCCGCCAAGGGCCATGCGCGGGTCGCCTGCGTCAGCGCCGACAATCCGTGGGAGCGCGGGCGGCGGGAGGGCTTCATCGCCAGCGCCGCCGCGCTGGGGCTGGAACAGGTGGCGGACATCGTGCAGCCCGAGATCCAGCACATGAACGACGGCCGCGTGGCTTTCCTGCGCCTGCTGGCCACCAACACGATCTTCGACGCGGTGTTCTGCAGTTCCGATCTGCTGGCCGCCGCCGCGGTCTCCGAGGCGCACAACCGCGACCTGCACGTGCCGCAAGACCTGGCGGTGCTGGGCTTCACGGACGACGGCAGCGCGGCGCAATGGGCGCAAGGGCTGACCACGCTGGGCGTGGACGCCGCCGCCCTGGGCCGGCGCGCCGGCCAGTTCCTGCTCGACCGCCTGCAAGGCGAACGCGGCGCCCGCGAGCGCGTAACCGTCGAGGTGGTGTTCGAGGAACGGCTGAGCACGTAGGATGGGTGGAGCGCGAGAGTTCTTAAGGAAGAACTCAGGTATCCAGCGCGCGCAACCCATGCTGCCGTGGGCAGACAGTGCCTGACATCGGTTGGAAAACAAGCGATTGCGGCCGCATGGGTTGCGCGCGTTCAGCGTCTGATTTCTAGCTTAAGAACTCTCGCGCTCCACCCATCCTACGCCCCATACAGCGCCGGGAATCCGCTGGCCTGGAGCATGGCGTTGGCTTCGCGGAGGAAGGCGGGCGTGGCCGTCTCGGGCACGCGGACCAGCCACTGCGCGGCGTCTTCCTTGCGGCCGCGCAACAGCAGCAGCCGGCCCAGGTGGAACATGCCGCGGAAATCGCCGCCTTCGGCGCAGCGCCGGTAGCAGTCGAAGGCGCGCTCCATGTCCTGCTCGACCGCGTCGCCCGCTTCGTAATAGCGGCCGACCACGCCGATGGATTTCACGTGCCCGGCCTGCGCCGCCTGCTGGTAGAGGGCCAGCGCCGCCGCGGGATCCTGCGCCACGCCGCCGCGACCGCCGCGCAGCATGTGGGCGTAGTTGTACATGCCCCAGTCCAGCCCGCGGTCCGCGGCCAGCCGGAACCAGTACGCCGCGACCGTGTCGTCGGGCGCCACGCCCCAGCCGTTCTCGTAGCAGCGGCCCACCATGTTGATGGCCATGAGATGGTCGGCGTTGGCCGCGCGCTTGAACCACGCCAGCCCTTCCGCCTGGTCGCGCTCGACGCCGGCGCCGTCCAGCAGCATCTGCCCGTAGATGGCCTGGGCTTCCGTCAGCCCCAGTTCGGCGGCCGCCCGGATCCAGGCGGCGTAGTCCTCGGCGGGCCCTTCTTCCCGCAGGCGGGCCAGTTGTTCGGGCGTGGTGGCG
Organism: Achromobacter veterisilvae; assembly: GCF_037619525.1. Classification (NCBI taxonomy): domain Bacteria; kingdom Pseudomonadati; phylum Pseudomonadota; class Betaproteobacteria; order Burkholderiales; family Alcaligenaceae; genus Achromobacter; species Achromobacter veterisilvae. The sequence continues at coordinate 788,706 of NZ_CP148753.1, forward strand.
GCGACGTCCGCCGCGCTATAGGTCTTCATGTCTTGTTCCTCGCGCGGCGCCAGGCCTGCTCCAGGTTGCGTCCCAGCGCGTCGCCCGCCTCGGTGGGCGCGCGCCGCGCGCCGCAGCTCGCCATGTCGACGGTGCGCAGCCCCTGGTAGCCGCAGGGGTTGATGCCCAGGAAGGGCGTCAGGTCCATCGACACGTTCAGCGAAACGCCGTGATAGGCCCGGCCGTTGCGGATCTTGATGCCCAGCGCGGCGATCTTGGCCAGTTCGCCCCCGTCGGGATCGGGCACGTAGACGCCCGGCGCGCCGGGCTTGCGACAGGCGTTCGCCACGCCCATCTGGGTCAGCGTATCGATGACCGCGCCTTCCAGCAGATTCACGTATTCCTTCACGTACATGTCCGCGCGGCGCAGGTCGAACAGCGCGTACGCCATGACCTGCCCGGGGCCGTGGTAGGTCACCTGTCCGCCACGGTCGCAGCGGACGATGGGGATGTCGCCGGGGTTGAGCACGTGTTGCGGCAGCCCGGCCTGGCCCAGGGTGTAGACCGGCGCGTGTTCGCAAAGCCAGATCTCATCGGGCGTGTCGGCGCCGCGCAGGTTGGTGTAGGCCTGCATCTCCTGCCAGACCGACAGGTAATCCGCGGGCCGCGCGAGCCACTTGATCACAGCCGGCCCGCTCTAGAGAACGATGGACACCATCGGATGGCCGTGCAGCGCCCGGTAGAGCTCGTCCAGTTGTTCGCGCGACGTGGCGCGCACCGTGAAGGTCAGGCCCAGGTAGTTGCCGCCCTTGCTGGGCCGCATTTCCACCGTGGCGGCGTCGAAGCCGGGATCGAACTGCAGCACAACCTCGGTCAGCGTCTGCGCGAATTCGGGATGCTGCTTGCCCATGACCTTGATGGGGAAGTCGCTGGGGTACTCGATGAGAGAGTCTTCGGGCGGGATATGCATGACGGTTACCTGGGAAGATTGTTGCCCTGAATGTTCTTATATGGGGGCAAACGGTGCGCCGGCAAGTGCCCGCGGAACCCCCGGACGGCCCCGAGGGCCGCCCGGAACAACGGTCTACAGCGCGGCGATGCGGGCATCATAACCCGCACGCAATTGCTCAAAAACAGGGCCGGGCTTGCCCGAACCCACCGGCTTGCCGTCCAGGGAGACGATGGCCAGCACTTCCTTGGTGGCCGAGGACAGCATCAGTTCGTCCGCCTGCTCCACCTCCTGCTGGGAGATGCGGCGCGACTCGAACGGGATGCCCGCCTCGGCGGCCAGTTCGCCCATCAGGCCGTAGCGGATGCCTTCCAGGATCAGGTTGTTCTTGGGCGGCGCCAGCAGCTTGCCACCGGAAACCACCCAGATGTTGGTGGACGAACCTTCGGTCAGGTAGCCGTCGCGGAACTGGACGACCTCGTCGACCTGGGCGTCGACCGCCTGCTGCTTGGCCAGCACGTTGCCCAGCAGGGAAACCGACTTGATCTCGCAATGCAGCCAGCGTTCGTCGGGAATGCCGATGGCGGCCACGCCCTGGGCGCGCTGCGCGGCCGTCGGCGGCGACCAGGCCGAAACCATGCCGAAGACGGTGGGCGCGACCGGAACGGAAGGGAACTGGTGGTCCCGCTTGGCCACGCCGCGCGTCACTTGCAGGTAGACGATGCAGGTTTCCATGTCGGTGCGCGCCAGCAATTGCTGGATCAGGTCGATCCAGCCTTCGCGGCCGAAGGGCTGGGCGATCCGCAGGGCAGCCAGGCTGCGGTCCAGGCGGTTCAGGTGCTCGGCCATGCGGAACGCATTGCCGTGGTACACGGGGACGACTTCGTAGATGCCATCCCCGAAAATAAAGCCGCGGTCGAGGACGGAGACCTTGGCCTCGTCCACGCGCAGGAATTCACCGTTGAGATACACCTGGCTTTCGCCCGGCACGCCCGGAATCATGAGGCACTCCTGAAAAGGAAAAGATAGGGACGAACCGCCAGGTCCGTCCCGGGAATGAAATACGGGCGTTTCATCACGAAACGCCCGTCGCTAGCTTACACCTGCGGCGCGCCCGCGGCGCGGCGCCCGTGGCCCGAAACCCTTATTCGAACCAGCGCTTGACGGTATCGACCATGCGGCCGAAGAAGCCCGCGCGCTCCACGGCGTCCTGCACCACCAGCGGCTCGCTGCGCAGCACCTTGCCGTCCAGCGTGAATTGCAGGGTGCCGACCTGCTGGCCCTTGGCCAGGGGCGCGATCAGCGGATCGGTGCGCTGCGCCACCGGCTTGAGGTCGCCGGCCTTGCCGCGCGGCACCGCGATCGACACGGGGTTGGGCGGGCCCAGCTTGACGATTTCGGCCGTGCCTTCCCAGACGCGCACGTCGATGCCGGGCTGGCTCTTGTCGAACAGCTTCACGGTGTCGAAGTTCTGGAAGCTCCAGTTCAGCAGCTTCAGGCTCTCTTCGGCGCGCGTGGCCTCGCTGTCGGTGCCCACCACGACCACGAGGATGCGGCGGTCGCCGCGCACCGCGGTCGACACCAGGCAATAGCCCGCCGAATCGGTATGGCCGGTCTTCATGCCGTCCACCGAGGGATCGGCCCACAGCAGGCGGTTGCGGTTGGGCTGCGTGATCTTGTTGTAGGTGTAGCTCTTCTGCTTGTAGTAGTGGAAGAAATCCGGATGATCGGTGATCAGGTGCGACGACAGGATGGCCAGGTCCCGCGTGGACGTCATGTGCTGCGGATCGGGCAGGCCCGTGGCGTTCATGAAGTGCGTATTCTTCAGCCCCAGGCGCTCGGCTTCCTGGTTCATGAGCGAGGCGAACGCGCTTTCGCTGCCGCCGACCGCTTCGGCCAGCGCCACGGACGCGTCGTTGCCGGACTGCACGATCATGCCCTGGTTCAGTTCATCCACCGTGACCGGCTTGCGCGGTTCGATGAACATGCGCGAACCGCCCGTGCGCCAGGCGTGTTCGGACACGGGCACGGTCTGCTCCAGCGTCAGGCGCTTTTCATCGAGCGCGTTGAACACGACGTACGCCGTCATGATCTTGGTCAGCGAGGCCGGCTCCACCTTCATGTCCGGATTCGAGGCCGCCAGGGTCTGGCCGCTGTTCACGTCCATCACGATCCAGGCCTTGGCCGCGATCGTGGGCGCCGGCACGGCCGACACATCGCCCACCGGGACCACCGCCGAAGCCGACGGCGCCGGCGCGGCGGCCGGGGCGGCGGCGGGAGCCTGCTGTTGCTGCGCCCAGGCCGGCATCGAGGCCGCGAGCATCGCCGACAGCACCGCGCCGGAAAGCAGGCGGCGGGTAAAGACGACGGGGGAGTGAGCGGAGTAAGGCAAATTCTTCATCGGCAACGTGGGTCCAGGAATGACGCCCGCCGGCGCGGGTCAAGTGGCTGACAATTATAGGCAGTCGATAGGACCACCTTCGCCCGTGCAGGGTTCCCCTTGCGGCTAAAACATGCAACGTGATGCAACCTGGGAGGTTTGGTGGGTGTCTGACACCCGGGAAGGCCTCTATATCAATCAGGTGTCTGACACCCATACGAGACGCTCATTAGGCTGAAGCCGGCTTCCCCGGGTGTCAGACACCACCCCAGCGCCTCAATCCAACGCAACCTTCAACCGCGCCTGCACCAACTGGCGCAGCACCAGCAGCTTGCCGTGGAAGAAATGCGACGCGCCGGGCACCACGACCACCGGGATGGAACGCGGGCGCGCCCAGTCCATGGCCTCGGACAGCGGCACGACTTCGTCCTCTTCGCCGTGCACCAGCAGCGTGTCGCCGGGCACCTGCACCTCGTGCGACTGGAAGCGGTTCACCGCGGGGCCCATCAGCATCAGGGCGGACGGCAGCGCCGGATCGCCCTGCTCCGCCAGCGCGGAATACGTCTGCGCGGCGACCGCGGTGCCGAAGGAAAAGCCCGCCAGCACCCACGGCGCCTGGGCCAGCTCGGGATGCAGCTCGCGCATCTGCGCCACCACGTCCAGCATGTCCCGGGTCTCGCCCACCGATTTGTCGAACGCGCCTTCGGACAGGCCCACACCGCGGAAATTCGGGCGCACCGCCACCAGGCCGTGCTGCACGCAGGCCCGCGACAAGGTCGTGACCACCTTGTTCTCGCGCGCGCCGCCCTGCAGCGGATGCGGATGCAGCACCAGCGCCCAGCCTCGCGGCGCGCCGGCGGGCCAATCGACGGCGCAATCGATGCGGCCGGCGGCGCCGACGAATGCGTGGGTTTCAGTGCGTGCGGACATGGCGGAACTCAAGAAACGGAAAAAAAACGATGTTAACCGCCCGTCCCGGGCGAGGGTTTCAGGGTCGCGGCCAGCCATTGCGCCAACTGGTCCGCGGCCTCGCTGCTGGCCTGGCGCAAGGCCGCCACGCCGCCCGCGGCATCCTGCGTCGGCGCGGCCGCCTGCACCGCGATGCGCTTCTGGCCCAATACGGCGCGGCCTTCCACCAGCACCGCCTGCAACAGGATGCGTCCCTCGCTGGATTGGCCGTCGGCGGCGAACACCTGCTCGAACTGCGACAAGTACACCTGCAATTGCGGCGTCTGCAGGCTGACGCGATCGTTCAGCACCGGCCCCTGGCGCGACAGGCGGTCGGCGATGCGCTGCCGCACCAGCTCCGTCGGCGACGAAGCCCAGCGGTAGGTGGCATAGGCCTTGGGCGCGGCGCTGTCGCCCACGCGCCAGATCACGCTGGTGTCGGACAGGCTGGGCACGGCCTGGAAGACCATGGCGATGGGCTGGCGCGCCGGCAGGGCCGGCACGGGACTGGCGTCCAGGCCCAGGTCGAACGCGGTGGGCGGCGCGGGCACGCGGCCGATGCCGCAGCCCGCCAGGACCAGGGTCAGGATGAAAACGGCGCTACGCATCTTCGTCATTTGGCTTATCTCCCGAATCCGGCAAAGCCGGCTTCGCCGGGTCCGGGTTCGCGGGGAGCCGGGCCGAACAGGAACGATTGCGGCGTGTTGTCCACACGGCGCAGGGTAACGGCCGCGCCCCGCGCGGCCTCGCTGACGTTGGCGGCCATGCCGGTGATCGCCGGCAGGGTTTCGCCGTCCAGCCGCGCGGCGGCCAGGGCAATGTCGTTGAGGCTGCTGGTCGCGGCGGACAAGGCGCCGCCGGGACCCGTCAGGCGCGCCACGGACTGGCGGGCCTGCTGCGCCAGGTCGCCCACCTCGCGCGCGGCGCGGTCCGCCTGGCGCGACGCATTGCCCAGCGAATCCATCAGCGGCCCCACCTTGGCCATCGCCGGCGCGAGGTCGCGGCTGGCCTCTTTCAGGGATTGCGTGAGGTCGGTGGCATTCTGCAGGCTGGCGGTCAGCGCCTGCACGTTCTGCTCGCTCAGCACGCGGCGAAGCTGCTCGGTGACCTCTTCGACGTTCGCGATGAGCTTGCCGCCGCGCTGCTCGACGCGGTCCAGAAAGCCGGGGCGCAGCGGAATGGCGGCGGGATGGGCCGCCGACGACTCCAGGCGCGCCATCGAGCTGCCGTCGTCGCGCAGTTCCACGTTGGACATGCCCGTCACGCCCTGCACGCCCAGCTCCGCCCAGGTCGATTCGGTGATGGGCGTGTTCGGCGCGATGCCGATGCGGATGCGCACCTGCCCCGGCTTGTCCGGATTCAGGGCCAGCGACTGCACCTTGCCGACGGGCACGCCTTGATAGCGCACGGTCGACTGCGGATTCAGCCCGCTGACGGCGGTGGCGGAGATGATTTCGTACGGTTGCAGTTGGGTCCGGTCCCGGCCGATCCAGACGGCCGCCAAGGCAGCGGCGGCCAGCAAGACCAGCGTGAAGATACCGGCCATGAGCGCATGACTACGGTTTTCCATGATGCAATCCCTTCGGCGCCAGATCCCCCAGCGCGCGCAAGCCGCGCTCGCCCAGGAAGAACGTGTGAATGAACGGGTGATCGACCTTCAATACTTCCGGCACCGTGTCGCACACGATCACCCGCTTGTCGGCGAGCACGGCGACACGCGTGGCCAGGGCCAGGAGCGTATCCAGATCGTGCGTCACCATGACCACGGTAAACCCCAACTGCCGGTGCAGGCTGCGCACCAGGTCCACGAATTCGTCGGACCGCAGGGGATCCAGGCCGGCCGTGGGTTCGTCCAGGAACAGCAATTCCGGATCCAGCGACAGCGCGCGCGCCAGCGCCACGCGCTTGACCATGCCGCCGGACAGGTCCGACGGCCGCTTGTCGGCATCGCGCGCGGACAGGCCCACCATGGCCAGCCGGCACATGACGACGTCGCGCACCAGGTCTTCCGGCACCGTGCGCAGCTCGCGCAGCGGCAATGCCACATTGTCGAACACCGACAGCGCGGAAAACAGCGCCCCCGCCTGGAACAGCATGCCCCAGCGGTAGGACAGGCGCCGGCGCTCGCCCGGACTCAGCTCCAGCAGCGAATGGCCCAGCACCCTCACCGTGCCCGCCGCCGGCCGGTCCAGCCCGATGATCTGCCTCAGCAGCACCGTCTTGCCCGTGCCCGACCCGCCCACCAGCACCAGGATCTCGCCCGGGAATACGGTCAAGTCGAGGTTGTCGTGCACGACGTGGTCGCCGAACGCGGTCCGCAGGCCGCGCACCGTGATGACGGGCTCGACGGTGACCCCGTCTTCCGTGAACAAGCGGTTCTGGGTCGCGCCGTTCATCAGATGCCCACCGAACTGAAGACCACGGCGTACAGCGCGTCCAGCAGGATCACGCCGGTAATGGACGTGACGACCGACGTGGTGGTGCCGCGCCCCAGGCTTTCCGTGTTGGGCTGGATGCGCAGGCCGAAATGGCAGGCGATCAGCGCGATCAACATGCCGAAAGTCACTCCCTTCAGCACGCCGATCCAGTAGTTGGTCAGCGAAATGGCGTCCGGCAGCGACTGCAGGAACCATTGCGCCGACACGCCCAACTGCACCTGGGCTGCCAGCATGCCGCCCAGGATCGCCATGGCGTCGGTCCACAGGACCAGCAGCGGCATGGTCACGGCCAGCGCGACCACGCGCGGCAGGATCAGGCGCTGCCCGTGCGAAATGCCCATGACCAGCATCGCGTCCAGTTCCTGCGTCACGCGCATGACGCCGATCTGCGCCGTGATGGCCGAGCCCGAACGGCCCGCGACCAGGATGGCGGCCAGCACCGGCCCCAGCTCGCGCACGATCGACACGCCCAGCAGGCGCACGATGAAACGGTCGGCGCCGATCATCTGCAACTGCTGCGCCGACAGGTAGGACAGGACCACGCCGATCAGGAAACCGACCAGCGCCGTGATGCCCAGCGCCTGCGCGCCGGTGCGGTACACCTGCGCCGAGATCTCGCGCCACGGCCCCAGCCGCGGCCGCCGCAGCATGGCGCCCAGGTCCAGGACCAGTTGCCCCAGCATGGTGAGCAGCGCGCAGCCGTTCTCGGCCGCCTTGAAGACGGCCCCGCCCACGGCGCGCAGCCAGGCCCAGGGATCGGCCGTGGGCGCCGCGGCCGGCGTGCCGCCCTTGTTCATGGCCAGCGCATTGAAAACGTCCTGCTGGCCGGGCGACCAGCGCACGCGCTCGGGCAGCTTTTCGCCCCAGGCCTGCCAGATCAGCAAGGCGCCGATCGTATCCAGGCGGCCGATGCCGTGCAGGTCCCAGCGCGCGCCGTTGCGGGCCGCCCGCGACAGGACCTGGCGGCGGCGTTCCACTTCGCCGGGCTCGGCCAGCGCCAGGACGCTCCAGTCGCCGGCCATGTGGCAAACGTCGCCTTCATGGCGAAAAGGCGCGGCGGCGGGTGCGGACGAAACGGAATGCGGCATGCAGAGAGAATATCCATGCAAAATGTATCGCCAATGATATACGCAGGCGCAGGCGGACCGCGAGGGCGGGCCGCGTGCCCTACAATCGCCGCCATGCCCGATCAAGTCCCACCAATCGACCTGCCCGCGCCGGAAGCCCTGGCCCGGGAACTGGCCGCGCGCCTGCCCGCCTTCCAAGACATCGCCTGGACCGGCAGCACCGGGTCGACCAATGCCGATCTATTGGCGCGCGCACGCGCGGGCGCGGCCGGCAAACCCTGGCTGCTGGGCACGCACCTGCAGGAAACGGGGCGCGGACGGGCCGGCCGGCCCTGGCAGAACCGCTCGGGCTCCACCCTGATGTTCTCTTGCGCATTCGACGTGCGCCTGCCCGCCGCCCAGTTGCCCGCGCTGTCGCCGCTGGCCGGCGTGGCCGCGTGCGAAGCCCTGCGCGCCGTCGCCGGCCCTGGCGCGGCGGGCCTGTGCATGAAATGGCCGAACGACGTGCAATGGCACGACGCCAAGCTCGCGGGCGTGCTGGTCGAGACCACCCGCAACCCCGGCGGCCGCGAAGCCGGCTACACCGTCGTCATCGGGATGGGCGTGAACCTGATGGACGCGGACCGGCTGTCGCTCGCGCTGGACCGCGAGGTCGCCGATTGGAGCCAGGTGCAGGCGCACGCCTCCCGCGCCGCCACGGCCGCCGATCTGGTCTGCGCCAGCGCCACGGCCTGGCATAACGCGATCCTGGACCTGGAGCGCGAAGGCTTCGGCGCGTTCAAGCGGCGTTTCGGCCAGGTGGACGCCCTGGCCGGCCGCAAGGTCAACGTCCTGGACAAGGGCGCTATTCTTCTTAGCGGCACCGCTTGCGGCGTGGACGACCATGGCCGCCTGCTGGTGCAAACGCCCGAGGGCGCCACGCCGATCCTGGTCGGCGAAATCTCGATTCGACGCCAAGCATGATTATCCTCATCGACTCCGGCAACAGCCGTCTCAAGGTGGGCTGGCTGGACGCCGCCAACCCCGACACGCCGCGCGAACCGGCGGCGGTCGCCTTCGAAGGCGTGGATCTGGACGCCCTGGACCGCTGGCTGGCCGCGCTGGCGCGCCGCCCCACCCGCGCGCTGGGCGTGAACGTCGCCGGCGAAGCCCGCGGCGCGGCCATTGCCGCCATCCTGCAAAAACACGGTTGCGCCGTGGCCTGGTCGCCTTCGCAGGCCTCCACGCTGGGCCTGGTCAACAGTTACCGCGTGCCCACGCAACTGGGCGCCGACCGCTGGGCCTCGCTGCTGGGCGTGCTGTCGCGCCTGCCCGGCACGCATCCGCCCTTCGTGCTGGCCAGCTTCGGCACGGCCACCACCATCGACACAGTCGGCCCCGACAACGTCTTTGCCGGCGGGCTGATCCTGCCCGGCCCGGCCATGATGCGCAACGCCCTGGCGCATGGCACCGCCAACCTGCCGGTCGCCAACGGCCAGGTCGTCGCCTACCCCACGGACACGCACGAGGCCATCGCCTCGGGCATCGCCGCGGCGCAGGCCGGCGCGGTCGTGCGCCAATGGCTGGCCGGACGCCAGCGCTATGGCCAGACGCCGCAGATCTACGCGGCGGGCGGCGGCTGGCCCGAAGTGCACCAGGAAATCGAACGCCTGCTGGCGGATGCCGGCGGGGCCTTCGGCGCCGCGCCCGTGCCGGTCTACCTGGATCACCCCGTCCTGGACGGACTGGCCGCGGTCGCCCGCGCCGCCCTGGACGCCAACGCCTGAGCGAGGCCCGGCATGCGCGTGCTCTTCATCCTCATCCTGCTGGCGAACCTGGGCGTCTATGCGCTGGGCCAGGGCTGGCTGGGCATGCGCCCCGAGGACGAAGGGCGCGACACCCGCCGCTTCAGCCAGGAATTGAATCCCGGCGCGGTCACGCTGGTCCCGCGGGCCGCCCCCTAAGGCTCTGCCCGGGCGTCCAGCCAGGGCGCCAAGGCCTCCAGCGTCCGCCGGGTGGCGCCCGCATGCGCGCCGAACCAGGCCCGCGCCGCCTCGCCGCCGCGCCGGCGCCGCGCCTCGTCCGCCAGCAGCGCCATCGCGGCGTCCACGGCCTGCCCCGCGTCGGGCGCGCGCTGCACCGCGCCCGCCTGGATGGCGTCTTCGGCCGCCTGCTTGAAATTGAACGTATGCGGCCCGACGATGACCGGCACCCCCGCCGCGCACGCCTCGATCAGGTTGTGCCCGCCCAGCGGCGCGAAACTGCCCGCGACGATCGCGACCTCCGAGGCGGCGTAGTAGAACGCCATCTCGCCCAGCGTATCGCCCAGCAGTACCACGGTCTCGGAGCCCGGATCCGCGCCCCCTGAACGCCGCGTGTACGGCAGGCCCGCGTCCTCCAGCAGGCGCGCGACCTCGTCGAAGCGCTGGGGATGGCGGGGAATCAGCAGAAACAGGGAGCATTCATGCGTCCCCGGAATTTTGGCGTGGCGCTTGATCGCCTCGATGAAACCGCCGTCCTCGCCCTCGCGCGTGCTGGCTACGGCCACCACGCGCCGGCCCAGCCGTTCGCGCCACGCCTGCCCGGCCCGCACCTGCGCCTCCGGCAATTCCAGGTCGAACTTCAGGTTGCCCGTCACGACGGGCGGCCTTGCGCCCGCCTGCGCCAGCCGCGCGGCGTCCTCGGCGGTCTGCGCCAAGACCGCGTCCAGCCCGGCCAGGGCTTCGCGCATCACGCTGCCCATCCGGCCCGCCTGGCGCAGGGATGACGCCGAAAACCGCGCGCTGACCAGCGCCATGGGCACGCCCGCCTCCCGGGCGGCGGCCAGCAGGTTCGGCCAGATCTCCCGTTCGATCAACAGCCCGCAGCGGGGCCGACGGCCGGCCATGTAGCGGCGGGCCGCGCCGGGAAAGTCGTACGGCAGCCAGGCCTGGCGCAACTGCCCGCGGGCGATGGCGTCCTGGAACAACCGTGCGCCCTCGGCCCGCCCGGTCGCCGTTACATGTGTCAGCAGCACCGGCAGGCCGCGGTCCAGCAGCGCCTGCAGCAAGGGTTGGGCGGCCCGGGTCTCGCCCAGGCTGACGGCGTGCACCCAGACGGGAGCCGCCTGCGGCGCGGAGGACTCCGCGGCCGGCAGCCGGCCGAACCGTTCCGGCGAGAAGATTTCCCATTGGCCGCCCGCCCGCCTGGCGCGGCGGCCCATCCATAGCCAGACCAGCGGCGACAGGGCCCTGAGCGCCAGGGTGTAGACGCCGCGTTTCATGTCATTGGGCGGCCAGCGCCTGCTCCACCGACGCCATCACGGCCTCGCGCGACGGCGAAGCGCCGCGGTCGCCCAGGCTGGCGGTGTAGTTCGAGCCGACCAGCGGCGTGCGCACCGGGGTCGACGCCCGGTAGATGCCGATCGTGGGGCGGCCCAGGGCCGCCGACAGATGCGTCAGGCCGCTGTCCAGGCCCACCATCAGGCGCGAACCGGCCAGCAGGCGCGCCACCGAAGTCAGGTCCATGCGGGGCATCACCTCCGCCCCGTCCATGCCGGCCACGAGCAGCCTGGCGCGCTGCGCCTCTTGTTCGTTGCCGCACAGCAGGCGCAAGGTGCAGCCCGCGTCGCTCAGGCGGCGGAACACCGCGCGCCAATCATCCTCGGGCCAGAGCTTGTCGTCGCGGCTGGCCGAAGGCATGATGACCGCGTAGCCGTGGTCCGTGTCCACGTGGTGCAGCCGCGGCGGATCCGCCTGGCCGCTTTCCGCGCCGGCGTCGGTCTCGCGCGCCTGCGCCGCCTGCCGGGAGAACGCCTGCAGGCCGAAATCGGGCTGGCCGGCGTATTGGTAGCCGAACGTCAACGCCGCCAGCTTGCGCTGGCGGATGACCGCCGGCTGCCAGAATTCCACCCGGTGGCGCACGTTATAAAACAGCGACGCCAGGGGCTCGCGCGCGGAACGCCAATCCAGCCCGTGCTTTACCCCCCGCGTCTGGCGGACCAGCCACGCGGATTTCAGCAGGGCCTGCATATCCAGCACCACGTCGTACTGTTTGGACCGCAGGCGCTCCTTCAGCGCATGCCGCTCGGCCCTGACCTGGGACGACCACCACGCCTTGCGCCAGCGCCTGTGCGCGACCTTGATCACCTCGTTGACCGCGGGATGCCAGGCGGGGATTTCGGCGAATGCTTCTTCGGCCACCCAGTCGATCTCGGCGTCCGGGACATGGCGGGCGATATCGGTAATGGCGGGCAGCATGTGCACCAGATCGCCGAGCGACGATGTACGAACGATGAGAATGCGTGTTGACATCAGTTAGAAAAGGCGGGTTTGCACGTTCGCAAGCCACCCGCCCTCAAGTGTATTATTACGTTCTATTCCGGGAGGGGCTGTCGAATTATCCCGGCAATTTACAACAAAACCACCTCTTCTTCCGATGACCGCTAATCCAGTTACTGAGCGCAAGGTTCGTTTCGCCCTGGTTGGGTGTGGGCGCATTTCCAAAAATCACATCGGCGCCATTGCTCAGCACAGCGACCGCGCCGAACTCGTGGATGTCTGTGACATCAACCCCGCCGCCCTGAAGGCCGCGGCGGACGCCACCGGTGCGCGCCCGTTCTCCTCCTTGACGGAATTGCTCGCCCATACGACGGCCGACGCGGTCATTCTCGCGACGCCGTCCGGCCTGCACCCCTGGCAAGCCATCGAAGTCGCGCAGTCCGGCCGCCACGTGGTCAGCGAAAAGCCGATGGCCACGCGCTGGGAAGACGGCAAGCGCATGGTCAAGGCTTGCGATGAAGCGGGCGTGCGCCTCTTCGTCGTCAAGCAGAACCGCCGCAACGCCACGCTGCAGTTGCTCAAGAAGGCCATCGAGAACGGCCGCTTCGGCCGCATCTATATGGTGACGGTCAACGTTTTCTGGACCCGTCCCCAGGATTATTACGACGCCGCCCGCTGGCGCGGCAAATGGGAATGGGACGGCGGCGCCTTCATGAACCAGGCCAGCCATTATGTCGACCTGCTCGATTGGCTGGTCGGCCCCGTCGAAAGCGTGTATGCCTACACCGCCACGCTGGCCCGCCGCATCGAAGCCGAAGACACCGGCGTTGCCGCGGTCCGCTGGCGCCACGGCGCCATGGGCTCGATCAACGTCACGATGCTGACCTACCCGCAAAACCTGGAAGGTTCCATCACGATCCTGGGCGAAAAGGGCACCGCACGCGTGGGCGGCGTGGCCGTCAACCGCATCGACGAATGGAAGTTCGCCGACGAGCACCCCGACGACGCCAAGATCCGCGAAGCCAACTACGAGACCACCTCGGTCTACGGTTTTGGCCATCCCCTGTATTACGACAACGTCATCCGCGTGCTGCGCGGCGAATGCGAACCCGAGACCGACGGGCGCGAAGGCCTGCAGTCGCTGGCCCTGCTGACCGCCATCTACCGCTCCGCGCGCGATGGCCTGCGCGTGCCGCTGCCGCTGGACTGAACCTCATGAGCATCCATTCCACCGCTATCGTCGACGAGGGTGCGCAGGTCGGTGCCGGCACCCGCGTATGGCACTGGGTCCACGTCTCGGGCGGCGCCGTCATCGGCGAAGCCTGTTCGCTGGGCCAGAACGTCTACGTAGGCAACCGCGTCAAGATCGGCAACCGCGTCAAGATCCAGAACAACGTCTCCGTCTACGACAACGTGACGCTTGAAGACGACGTGTTCTGCGGCCCCAGCATGGTGTTCACCAACGTGTACAACCCGCGCTCGGCCATCGAGCGCAAAAGCGAATACCGCGACACCGTGGTGCGCCAGGGCGCCACGCTGGGCGCCAACTGCACCATCGTTTGCGGCTCGACGATAGGCCGCTACGCCTTCGTCGGCGCCGGCGCCGTGGTAAACCGCGACGTGCCCGACTTCGCCCTGGTGGTGGGTGTGCCCGCCCGCCAGATCGGCTGGATGAGCCGCCACGGAGAACAACTGGATCTGCCGCTGACCGGCAACGGGCAAACCACTTGCCCCGCCACCGGCGATAAGTACGTGCTCAAAGACGGCATCTGCCAACTGGTGTGAGACAACATGCAATTCATTGACCTGAAAAAACAATACCAAGCCCTGCGCGACCCGATCAATACGCGCATCCAGAATGTGCTCGATCACGGCCAGTACATCATGGGCCCCGAGGTCAAGGAACTGGAAGCCGCGCTGTGCGCCTACACCGGCGCCAAGCACTGCGTCACGGTCGCCTCCGGCACCGAAGCCCTGCTGATCGCGCTGATGGCGCTGGGCGTGAAGGCCGGCGACGAAGTCATCACCACCTCGTTCACGTTCGTGGCGACGGCGGAAGTCATCGTGCTGCTGGGCGCGGTGCCCGTCTTCGTCGACGTCGAGCCCGACACCTGCAACATCAAGGTCTCGGAAATCGAGGCCAAGATCACGCCACGCACCAAGGCCATCATTCCGGTGTCGCTCTACGGCCAGTGCGGCGACATGGACGAAGTCAACGCCATCGCCGACAAGCACGGCATCGCCGTCATCGAAGACGCCGCGCAGAGCTTCGGCGCCACCTACAAGGGCAAGAAGAGCTGCAACCTGTCCAAGATCGGCTGCACCAGCTTCTTCCCCAGCAAGCCCCTGGGCTGCTACGGCGACGGCGGCGCGCTGTTCACCAATGACGACGAACTGGCGCAAGCCATGCGCGAGATCCGCGTGCATGGCCAATCGGCCCGCTACTACCACTCGCGCATCGGCGTCGGCGGACGCATGGACACGCTGCAATGCGCCGTCGTGCTGGGCAAGCTGGAACGTTTCGAGTGGGAAGTGGAGCAGCGCATCAAGATCGGCGCGCGCTACCAGCAACTGCTGGCCGACCTGCCCGGCGGCGCCCGCACGGTCACCGTGCGCCCCGACCGCGACAGCGTCTGGGCGCAGTTCACCGTCATGGTCCCCAACCGCGAGGCCGTCATCGCCCGCCTGAAAGAAGCCGGCATCCCGACGGCGATCCACTACCCGCGCCCCATCCACGCGCAACCGGCCTATGCCGAGTTCGCGGCGGGCGAAGGCGCGACGCCGGTATCCGACACCCTGGCGGCCACCGTCATGAGCCTGCCCATGCACCCGGATCTGGACGAAGCGACCCAGGACCAGATCGTCGCCGCGCTGCGCGCCGCGCTGAACTGATCCTTCCACGGCGTGGCGCCGGTGGCGCCACGCCACGCCCGGCGGCACCGTCCGGGCCGACGCATTACGATGCAGCCATGAATATCCTGCTCATCAACCATTACGCCGGCTCGCCCCGGCACGGCATGGAGTTCCGGCCTTACTACCTGGCGCGGGAATGGATACGGCAAGGGCATCGCGTCACCATCGTCGCCAGCAGCGTCTCGCATCTGCGCCAGCAGAACCCCGCCGTCTCGCAGGCCGTCACCCGCGAGCAGATCGACGGCGTCGACTACCTCTGGCTGCGCACCCGTCCCTATGCCGGCAATGGCGCCAAGCGGCTGCTGAACATGCTGCAGTTCACCGCCAAGGTCCGCGCAATGGCGCGAGAGCTTGCCGCCACCCGGCCCGATGTCGTCATCGCGTCGTCCACGTATCCCTACGATATCTGGCCCGCCGCGAAGATCGCTCGCGCGGCCGGCGCCAAGCTGGTCTTCGAAGTGCATGACCTGTGGCCGCTGACGCCGCGCCTGCTGGGCGGGTTCTCCCGCCGCCATCCCATGATCTTCTCCATGCAGATGGCGGAAGACTACGCCTGCAGGCATGCCGACAAAGTCGTCTCGCTGCTGCCCGGCACGGCCCCGCACCTGCAGGGCCGCGGCATGGCGCCCGGCAAGTTCGCCTATATCCCCAACGGTTACGATCCCGCCGAGACGTCCCGGCCGCTGCCCGCCGCGATAGCGGAACGAATCGCCGCCTTCGCGCAGCCGTTCAAGGCCGTCTGCGTCTATGCCGGCGGCCACGCGGTGTCCAACGCGCTGGCCCCCTTGGTCGAAGCGGCCGCGCGGCCCGAATCCGCGTCGACAGGCTACCTGCTGGTGGGCAAAGGCGTGGAAAAGCCGCAGTTGATGCAGCGCGCGCAGGCCCTGGGCCTGAAAAACGTCCTGTTCCTGGACCCGGTGGAAAAGCAGGCCGTGCCCGCCTTGCTGGCCCTGGCCGACATCGCCTACATCGGTTGGCACGACAGCCCGCTCTACCAATTCGGCATGAGCCCCAACAAACTGTTCGACTACATGCTGGCGGGCCTGCCCGTAGTGCATGCCACCAACTCGCCGTACGACCTGGTCCGCGACGCCGATTGCGGCGTCAGCGTACCCGCTGACGATGTACCTGCCATCGCCGGGGCGATAGCCGGACTCGCGGACCTGCCCAAAGCGCAGCGCGCGGCGCTGGGACTGCGCGGCCAGGCCTTCGTGCGGCAGCACCACAGCTACGCCGTCCTGGCCCGCCAATTCCTGGAATCGCTGCGCGACACTCCCCAGGGGTCCACTACAATCCCCGTTCATCAACGTTTCTAGCCGCCAGACGACGAACCATGTCTTTCATCCCTTTCGCACTACCGGACATCGGCGACGCCGAAATCGCCGCCGTTACCGAAGCCATGAAATCCGGCTGGCTCACGACGGGCCCCAACGCCCGGGCGTTCGAGCAGGAATTCGCCGGTTTCATCGGAGGGGGAGTGGAAGCCGTGGCCGTGAACTCGGCGACCGCCGGCCTCCATCTGGCGCTGGAAGCCATCGGCGTGGGCGAGAGCGACGAAGTCATCACCACCACCCACACCTTCACCGCCAGCGCCGAAGTGGCGCGCTACCTGGGCGCCGAACCCGTGCTGGTGGATATCGACCCAGCCACTTTCTGCATCAGCCCCGAGGCGGTGGAACGCGCCATCACGCCGCGCACCAAGGCCATCATCCCCGTGCACTACGGCGGCCTGTCCTGCGACATGACCGCCATCCTGGATATCGCGCGCCGCCATGGCCTGCGGGTCATCGAGGACGCCGCGCACGCCCTGCCCAGCACCTGGAAAGGCGAACTGATCGGCAGCCTGGCCAGCGACATAACGGTCTACAGCTTCTACGCCACCAAGACCCTGGCCACCGGCGAAGGCGGCATGGTGGTGACGCGCGATCCGGCGCTGGCCAAACGCTGCCGCGTCATGCGGCTGCACGGCATCGACCGCGATGCCTTCGACCGCTTCACCTCGAAAAAGCCGGCCTGGTACTACGAAATCGTGGCGCCGGGATTCAAGTACAACCTGCCGGACACGGCCGCGGCCATGGGACGCGTGCAACTGGCCCGCGTACGCGCCATGCGCGACCGCCGCGCCGAGATCGCCGCCCGCTACGACAGCGCCTTCGCCAGCCTGCCCGTGGCGCTGCCTCCCAGCCCGGCGCGGCTGGCAGGCCACGGCTACGACGCGGGCGACGTGCATGCATGGCATTTGTACGTGCTGCGCCTGGCGCCCGAAGCACCGATCGGGCGCGACGATTTCATCTTGCGCATGACCGAGGCCGGCATCGGCTGCAGCGTGCACTACGTACCGCTGCACCTGCAACCCTACTGGCGCGACCGCTACGGACTCACGCCCGGCATGTTCCCGCATTCGCAGGCCGCCTATGAGCGCATGGTCAGCCTGCCGATCTATTCGCGGATGGCCGACGACGAGATCGCGCGCGTGATCGGCGCCGTGGAAACGCTGCTGCGCGCCTGATGAAACGGCTGTTCGACATCATCGTTTCGCTACTGGGCCTGATCCTCCTGTCACCCTTGTTCCTGGCGGTGGCGGTGGCGATCAAGCGGGACTCGCCCGGCCCGGTGTTTTTCCGGCAAGTCCGCGTGGGCAAGGACGGCCGCAGCTTCAGGATCCACAAGTTTCGTAGCATGACTGTGAGCAAAGCTCACAATTCGAAAGAAATTACTGTGAGCGGCGACGCCCGGATCACCCGTAGCGGAGCCTGGATCCGTCACTGGAAACTGGATGAATTGCCGCAGCTTATCGACGTGTTCCTCGGCGATATGAGCGTGGTCGGCCCGCGCCCCGAAGTCCCTCGGTACGTAGCCGTTTATCCCGAAGACCTGCGGCGCATCGTGCTTTCGGTCCGGCCAGGCATCACCGACCTGGCTTCCATCAGGTTTCGCCACGAAAACGACCTGCTGGCGCGGGCCAGCGATCCGGAGCGCGCCTATCGCGAACAGATCCTTCCCGAGAAGCTCCGGCTCCAGAGCGAGTACGTGCGCACACGCTCTTTCGTGGGCGATCTCGGCATCGTAATCGCGACGTTCACCGCGCTTTTTAAGCACTGAGTCAGCTATCCTGCGTATCCATCGGACGCGGCGCAGGCAGTGTCGATACATATAGATTCAGTCCGATAACCGCGCCCCCGGCGCCCACTGGCATAGTCTCTTGATAGACTGCCGTCTCAACAATGAAAAGCCAGCACTCGCTTGACTACTACTGATACTACTTCAGGACCTTCGTCACCCGCACACTCCGCCAATCAGACCGACACCCCGCTATTAAGGGTCGCCCTCCTGGGCGCGACCCAAAGCATACATACCGTGCGATGGGCCAACGGCCTTAGCGAGCGTGGGCACGACGTTCACCTGCTGTCGCTTGACGATCCGTCATCCGACATCGCACCGGCCGTGCATCAATACAAGCTGCCTTACGGTTATCCTCTCGGCTATTTCCTGGCCGCCCGGAAACTGCGCCGGCTGCTCGCGCGGATCCAACCCGACCTGCTCAATACCCATTACGCGACAGGCTATGGCCTGCTTGCCCGCCGCTCCGGTTTCACCCCGAACCTATTGTCGGCCTGGGGCAGCGATATCTACGACTTCCCCGACAAGAGCCGCTGGCATCATGCCGCGCTCGGCAAGAACCTGGACTACGCCACGGCGCTTGGCGCTACAAGCCACGCGATGGCGATTAAAATGCGGGCACTATCCCGGACGCCGGTGTTCGTCACGCCGTTCGGCATAGACGAGCATCAATTCACGCCGCAGATCGTACGGAACCAGTCCGACCGCATCGTCATCGGCACCGTAAAGACACTGGAAGCGCTTTATGGAATCGACACCTTGATCCACGCATTCGCCAAACTCAAGGCCAGGCTCGCCACGACCCATGGCGATCTGGCCGAACGGCTGATGCTGCGGATCTACGGCGGCGGCAGCCAGTTCCGCATGCTGGCCGCAATGGCCGAACGCCTGGGACTGGGCGATTGCGTCGAACTCAAGGGACAGATCCCGCATTGCAAAGTGCCGGCTGCGCTGGATGACCTGGACGTCTACGTCGCGTTGAGCCGCCGCGACAGCTTCGGCGTCGCGATCCTGGAAGCCTGTTCGAGCGGACTGCCCGTGGTGGTGTCCGACGCGGACGGCCCCGCCGAGGTCGTGCTCGACGGCGTGACAGGCTTTGTCGTGCCCATCGAAGATGCCGACGCCGCCGCCCGCAAACTCGAGGCCCTGGTCCTGGATCCGCAATTGCGCGCCGCGATGGGCACCGCCGGCCGCGAACGCGTGCGCGAAAAATACAGTTGGAGCCACAGCCTCGACCTGATGCAGCAGGCTTACCACGAAACCCTGCGCCTCCATCGCGGCGCGGCGGCGCATTGCGCGCGATGACGCTGCTGATCGTTCTCGTCATCCTGAGTTTCTCGATCATCCACCTGCTCGAGTACCTCAGCTACTACGCCCGCATCGCCGGCCGGCTCGCGAGCCGGCCCGTCACGGGATATGCCGTGCAGAACGCCACGACCACGATCACGCGGTTCTTCTATCTGGCGCTCATGCCCTTGCTGGGATTCCTGATCGACAAACAGATCCCGGTATCCACGTACCAGACGATGGGCCTGTGCGCCCTGCTGGGGGCCACCCTGCTGTCGCTGCTGGCATTCTGCATCCGGTTCCACTGGATCACGCTGCTTGCGAACTTCATCCAGCGCCGCTCCGGCAAGCCCAGGCTGCGCATGGCCGACGTGCGCAAACAACTGGAAGTGCACTCCGAATTCCCCAGGCCGCGCATCGTCGCCCTGGCGGCGGCCGTATTCCTCTGCTATGCGCTGGGCGTGCTCGTTTCCTATTACTTCGCGCTGGTCTTCCACGACTACCGCAGCACCATTTCACAGCTCTCCGGCATTGTGAACGGCTTCGCCACGGTGCTGCTCACATTCGTGCTCGAGCCGCGCATCGCCGCGATCGTGGACGACCATCCCACCCACGACGTCTACCATGCGGTGCAGGCCATGTTGACGGGGCGCCTCGTGGCCGTGGGTGTTCTTGCGCCGGCGCTGTTCTGGAGCCTGGGAAATGCGCTCGGCTGAGGCATCCGGGGCGCGCGTGGCGGACTGGCTGGTCCTGGCCGGGTTCGCGCTGTGCCTGGGCGGATCGTCGATCTATCTCCCTTACCCGCTGCGGCCCTTTCACTGGGGGCTGGCGCTGTTCGTGCTCGCGCTGGCGATCGATCCGTCCTGGCGCGCAGCCGCGTGGAACACCCGCCTCAGGCTCCCCCTGATCCTCGTCTTCCTGCTGCTCGCGATCCAGCCCCTCTGGACCGTCGCGGACGACCGGTATGCGCGCTATGCCACCTATCTCCTGATCGGCGGGGCCTCCGCCGTACTCGGCGAAACGATTGCGCGCCGGCAAAAGCCATTCCTGTTCCTGTTTCCCTGGCTGCTGGCCTATTGGTTCATCACCGCCTACTTCCCGGTGTTCGACGCCTGGACGGCGGCCCAGCGGTTCCGGCCCCGGTATCTGCTGACGGGAGGAGTCTGGGACAACATCAACGACATGGCCACGGTGCTGGTGTTCGCCAATCTGATCTGGCTGCTTTGCCGCCGGCGCCTCTCGCTGTTGCTGTTCGGCGCCTGTTGGTTCTACGCGCTGCTGCTCAACCGGCGGGCAGACCTGGCGGCCACGCTGGTGCTGGGCGTTGCCTATTTTCTGTGCTTTGTCGATGGCGACAAACTGCGTCAGCGTCTGAAGATGACGGCGGTGTGGGCGCTGGCGACTGTGGCGGCCCTGCAATTGACAAATGAGCCGCTGCACCTGGTCTCGCTGCCGCACATCCAGGCCAAGGCTCCCGTGCCGGCCGACCTTGCGGCGCCCCCGCAAGCCAAGCTCTCCGTCCCGCCGGCGATGGCGGCAAATGGCGCGGCAATGCCGGCCGCCGCCCCGCCCGCAAGAACGCGCCCCCCTCTTCCCACGCCCGCGCCGCCAGCACCGCCACAGGTAGCCGCGCCGGACCCGCGCGCGCCTGCCGCGAACGTCCGCATCAAGGCGCAAAACGGAGACGAATCCACGGCGTTCCGCGCCCGCCTGACCATGGATATGTGGGCGGAGGCGCGCGCCATGCCTTGGTGGCAATGGATCACGGGCCTGGGCGCCGGGCAACTGGATCTGACCTGGCCCGGCAACAAGACGCCCTGGGCCTCGCCCCATTTTTTTTGGCTGGAAATGTTCTTTCACATCGGGCTGATGTGGTTTGCCTTACTCGCCTGGCTGGCGCTGCGGCTGGACTGGCGGGGCAGGATGAGCCTACTTGTGGCGGGTCTGGCGGGCCTGGCGCCCAGCTCCATGGTCTATTTCCAACCCTTCTGGGTATTCCTGGGCGTTCTTGTCGCGGGAACAACGCCAAAAAACCCCGTTATTTCCTCTCGCCGAGCCTGTTGACGCCTGATTTCACGCCATCTGTTTGCCGCCGCGATCTGCGATACGGGCCAAGGCCTGTAAAATTTCGCACATATATAACAAGGCACATAACGTATTGACGCCCCCATGATCCTTCCTTTTGCCATTCGGCGTCTTTTTGTCGATTTGCCCCGGCCAGCCAAACAAGCGCTTGCCATTGCACTTGATGCACTGATCCTGCTTGTTTCGTTCTACTTAGCGTTGTGGCTGCGTTTCGAGCTGTTTTTCCTGAACACCTCTTATTTCGCGCTCTCGCTGGCGGCCTGTGCTGGCGGAGTTCTGTCCATGGCAGGATTCCGGGTCTACAACTACATTCTGCGCTACATGAATGAGCGGGTGATCCTGGGGATCACGGCAGGCGTCACCGTCTCGGTCATGGTGGTCACGACGGCCAATACTTTCCTGCAATTACTTGGCCTGTCACGCGCGGTCCTTGTCATTTATGGCTCGCTAGCCATTGCAGGTCTTGTCGGTACACGCTGGGTTGCACGGCGCGTGCTATTCACCGATACCAAAGACGTCAGCGACCTGCGCATCCCCGTCGTCATCTATGGCGCGGGCGGAGCGGGTTCGCAATTGGCGACGGCACTGCGCGCGGGCCCTCACTACAAACCCGTGGCGATGCTTGACGACGACCGGCGCAAACACGGCCTGATGGTCGCGGGTCTACGCATCCACCCGCCCGGCCATCTGCCTACGCTGGTAGAACGCCATGGCGTCCGCCAACTTCTTATCGCCATGCCCAGCGCCGGGCGGGCACGATTGCGCGAGATCGTCGAATCCGCCGAACAGTACCGCTTGCGCATCCGGCTGGTACCCAGCCTGCGCGAATTGGTCGATTCCAATGGACTGAGACTGCGCGACGTCCAGGTGGAAGACTTGCTGGGCAGGGATCCGGTTGCTCCCATTTCCGAACTGCTGGGGCGGTGCGTCACAGCGCGCAACGTGATGGTCACGGGCGCGGGCGGCTCCATTGGCTCCGAACTTTGCCGCCAAATTATCGCGTTGAATCCTACGCGCCTCGTCCTGTACGAAACCTCCGAGCCTGCGCTCTATACCATCGAACAGGAACTCATCCAACTGGTGGGCCAGCGCCCCATTGAACTAATCGCCGTGCTAGGCTCCGTACGCGATCACGATCACAGTCTGCACCGCATCAAGTCGCATGATATCCAGACGATCTACCACGCGGCAGCCTACAAGCACGTACCGATGGTCGAGCAGAACGTCGCGGAAGGGATTGCCACGAACGCCCTCGGCACACTCTCGCTTGCCCGCGCGGCCATCACGGCGGGCGTCAGCGATTTCGTGCTGATTTCCACTGACAAGGCCGTACGTCCCACCAATGTCATGGGCGCCTCGAAGCGCCTGGCCGAGTTGATCCTTCAGTCGCTGTCGCAACGCCAGCACACGACGCGTTTCTCCATGGTCCGGTTCGGCAATGTCCTGGGTAGCTCCGGTAGCGTCGTCCCGCTGTTCCATCGGCAGATCCTGGCCGGTGGCCCGGTCACTCTGACGCATTCGGATATCACCCGCTATTTCATGACCATCCCCGAGGCCGCCCAGCTCGTGCTCCAGGCAGGCGCCATGGGGGAATCGGGCTCGGTGTTCGTGCTGGACATGGGAGAACCGGTGCGCATCCGCGATCTGGCGGAACGCATGGTCCGGCTCTGCGGTCTGACCATACGCGATGAATCCGACCCCGACGGCGATATCGAACTTCGCGTAGTGGGCCTGCGTCCCGGCGAAAAACTGTACGAGGAACTGTTGATCGGTGGTGACGTCAAGTCCACCCTGCACCCCCGCATTATGCAAGCGCGAGAAAACGATCTCCCTTACGATATGCTGGTGTCTGGCTTGGAGCAGATGGAACAGTCGCTGGCCTCCTGGGATCGCGCCCAGATTGTCGCAGCACTGAAATCGCTCGTAGCCGAGTTCAACCCCAAGACAGAGGAAGCCACCTCGCGTCAACCCATGAATTCCCCGCAATAATGGTCCGGATCGCGCATCTCACTACAGCGCACCCGCGCTTTGACGTCCGCATATTCCACAAGGAATGCCGCAGCCTGGCGAATCATGGTTACCAGGTAGACCTGTATGTCGCCGACGGGCAAGGCAACGCCCAGTGCAACGGCGTGTCCATCATCGACGTCGGCCGTTCAAGCGGCCGCATCAACCGCATGCTGGGCAAGACATGGGCCGCCTGGAATGCCGTTCGTAAGACCGATGCGCGCATCATCCATATCCATGACCCCGAACTGCTTCCCGTCGTGCTGGCGCTCAAATGCATGGGCCGTCACGTGATCTATGACGCGCATGAAGACGTGCCGCGCCAGATCCTGAGCAAACCGTGGATCAAGCCGTGGATCCGGCATATGATCGCCTGGCCGTTCGAACGACTGGAGAACTTCGTCGCCCGCCGCTGCGCGATCGTGGTCGGTGCCACGCCGCATATCGCCGAGCGTTATGCCGCGCAAGGCATCCGCAGCATCGACGTCAACAACTATCCTATCCCCGGCGAACTCAGCGACCCACCGGCATCGGCAGGCCAAACCGACGGGCCGGCCGCCGACGCGCGGACCGTCTGCTATATCGGCGGTATCACTCGGATGCGTGGCGCCGTCGAAATGCTCAAGGCACTTGCAAAATCCGATGCCCGGATGATTTTGGCCGGCCCTATGGAAAGCGACGAGCTGCACGCCGAACTAGCCGCCATGCCGGCATGGAACCGGGTGGATTACCGGGGTGTCCTGGATCGGGCCGCGATACGCAATGTGCTGCATGAATCGCAACTGGGGCTGGTGCTATTACACCCCGTTCCCAATTATCTCGACGCTCTGCCGGTCAAGATGTTCGAATACATGGCGGCAGGGCTGCCTGTGCTGGCGTCCGATTTTCCGCTTTGGCGCGGGATTCTCGACACATCGGCCGCGGGAACCTGCGTAGACCCCCTGGATACCGACCGCATTGCCCAAGCCATCGATGCAATGCTGGATCTTCCCGCCGCTGAAAAGCAGCGGATGCGCAATGCGTGCCGCGTCGCCGTCCGGGACTCCTACAACTGGAAAAACGAAGAGGCCAAGCTAGTGTCGGCCTATGCCGCCATCGCCGCGCCGTAAATCGTCAGGACAAATCCCGGGAGCCCCGCAGGGGTATTCAAGTATTATTACGGTCTATCCAGAGCGTACCCTGCGAGACGCTCGCCCGTATTGCAAAACACCGTCGATACCCACCAAACAAATCCCCCGCCCTGCTTGCGGCGCCAGCCTGACTGACTGATTGTCCTCTATGACCACCAAGATTCTCACCGTTCTCGGCGCCCGCCCGCAATTCATCAAGGCCAGCGTCGTGTCGGCCGCAATTGCGGCTGACACACGTCTGCGCGAAGTCGTGGTCCATACCGGCCAGCACTTCGACAGCAACATGTCCGACGTCTTCTTCGACGAATTGGGCATGGAAAAGCCGGCGCACCAACTGGATATCCACGGCGGCGGCCACGGTGAAATGACCGGCCGCATGCTGGGCGCCGTCGAACAGGTGCTGTTGACAGAACGCCCGGACATTGTGATGGTCTACGGCGACACCAACTCGACTCTGGCAGGCGCCCTGGCCGCGGCCAAGCTGCACATTCCGGTTGCCCACGTCGAAGCCGGCCTGCGCTCGTTCAACATGCGCATGCCCGAGGAGATCAACCGCGTCCTGACCGACCGCGTCTCTCGCTGGCTCTTCACCCCCACCCGCCGCGCGGACGAAAACCTGATCAAGGAGGGCGTGGCCGAGAGCACTATCACGCAGGTAGGCGACGTCATGTTCGACGTCGCGCTGCGGCATGGCGCACGCGTCACCGAGCAAGGCGGTACGCTGGAGCGCCTGGGCCTGACGCCGCGCGAATATGCGCTCGTCACCGTTCACCGCGCCGAGAATACGGACGATCCACAGCGCCTGCGCGCCATCATGCAGGGACTTGAGCAGGTTGCCATGACGCGGACCGTGGTCTGGCCCATCCATCCACGCACTCGCGCGACACTGGCCCGCCTGGGCTTGCTGGAAAACCTGCGCAACCGGTTCGTTATCACCGACCCGGTTGGCTATCTGGACATGGTGCAGTTGGAAAAGTACGCTGCCCTGATCGCCACCGATTCCGGCGGCGTGCAAAAGGAAGCCTTCTTCCACCGCGTACCCTGCGTCACCCTGCGCGACGAAACCGAATGGGTCGAGCTGGTGCAAGCCGGTTGGAACCTGCTAACCCCGCCCCTGTCCGCCGAGGTCATCGCCGGCGCCTGCGAGCGCGCACTGACCATCCAGCCCGCCGAGATCCAACCCTATGGCGCCGGCGATGCGGCGCGCATCATCGCCACCCACCTCGCGGCCTAAGCCATGTGTGGCATCGTCGGCGGCTGGTGGCGCACCCCTCTGCCCGATCTGCAACCGCGGTTGGAGCGGAGCATTCTCGCTCTCAAGCATCGCGGCCCGAACGACCACGGAGTCGAGTTCTCCCGCACACCATGGGGCACAACGGCGCTGGGCCAAACGCGACTGTCCATCATCGACCTCAGCGCGGGCGGGCACCAGCCCATGCGCTCATCCGATGGCCGCTATCTGCTGGTCTATAACGGCGAGATCTACAACTACAAGGAACTGCGCCAGGAGCTGCGCCAGGCCGGCCATTACTTCCAATCGGACAGCGATACCGAAGTCCTGCTGACCGCCTGGATGCACTGGGGCCCAGCGTGCCTGAATCGCTTCAAGGGCATGTTCGCCTTCGCTATTTCGGACACGCAAGACGGCTCGCTGAGCCTGGTCCGGGATGCTTTCGGCATCAAACCGCTCTTTTACCGCTACCAGGATAATTTCCTGGTCTTTGGCTCAGAACTGCCCGCCATTCTTGCTCTGACGCCGCAAGAACCTCGACTTGACTGGCAGTCCGCCTACGACTATCTGGTGCACGGCCGTTACGACCACGGCGAGCGCACTTTTGTCGACGGCATCCGGCATGTCCCTCCCGGTACCATCCTGACCCTAAAACCCCAGACAGGCGAACTGTCGGCGCCAGCACCTTGGTGGACACCATCCATCAAGGCTCGCGAAAAAATCAGCCTAGCCGACGCGACCGCGCAGTTGCGCGAGCGCTTCTTGCAGAACGTGAGGCTACACCTGCGCAGCGACGTTCCGCTGGGCGCCGCCCTGTCGGGCGGCGTCGACTCATCCGCCATCGTCTGCGCCATGCGGCATGTCGAGCCGGACCTGCCCATCCACACCTTCAGCTTCATCGCCAAGGGTTCGCAGAAGTCCGAGGAGAAATGGGTGGACTTGATCAACGCCAACGTCGGCGCAAACGGCCACAAGGTTGTCGTTGATCCGCGCGAATTGGCGACCGATCTGGACGACATGATCCGCGCCCAAGGTGAACCTTTCGGCAGCACCAGCATCTACGCACAGTACCGCGTGTTCAAACTCGCCAAGGAACACGGCATTACCGTGACCTTGGAAGGCCAGGGCGCCGATGAATTGCTGGCGGGGTACAACGGCTATCCGGCGCACCGGTTGATCAGCCTGCTGCAAGAGGGGCGCCTGTTAGACGCCTGGCGCTTCCTGGGTCACCAGAAAGACTGGCCGGGCCGCCCCGCAAGCCGAGCGATCATACAGGAAGCCATCGCCCTCAAGCTGCCCGATGCGCTCTATCAGCGCGCCCGCGACGCGAGCGGGCGCAAGGCGGCCCCTATATGGCTGAATATCGATCAATGCATAGAGGCCGGCGTGGTCACTCGGTTTCCACGCGATGGCTGGCCCTCGCCGCAACGCGGCCGCCATCTCATGAGCGAACTGGCGCAGTCCCTGACACGACGAGGCTTGGGTTGGCTGCTGCGCCATGGCGACCGGAACTCGATGCGCTTTTCCATCGAGAGCCGCGTGCCTTTCCTGACGACCGACTTGGCGGATTTTCTGTTGGGGCTACCGGAAGAGCATCTGATTTCCCCGCAGGGCGAGACCAAGCACATCTTCCGCGCGGCCATGCGCGGCATCGTGCCGGATGCCATCCTGAACCGCCGCGACAAGGTCGGTTTTGAAACACCCGAGCTTGAATGGCTGCGCGCGCTCGCGCCGCAGATCCGCGGTTGGTTGTCCGAAGACACCGGCGCGTCCTTCCTGGACCGTGCGCAACTGGTCGCGGAATTCGACGCGGTCATCGACGGGAGCAAGCCGTTCGGCTGGCAGACCTGGCGCTGGATCAATTTCCAACGCTGGCTCCATGTCATGAACATACGCGCATGAGCGCCGCCCCGATGCGTAAAACCGTCGCGCTACTGGTGCTCAATCCCTTCACGAACGACAGTCGCGTGCTCAAAGAGGCGCTGTCGCTCAAACACGCCGGCTACGATCCCTTTGTCGTCGCCCTGCATGAGCAGGGCCTGGCAGAACAGGACACAGTACACGGCATCGTCGTCAAGCGGATACGCCTGCTCAGCCGCGGCTGGCCGAAAGTTCTGCCCATACAGGTCTTCAAGTATTTCGAATGGCTGTGGCGCGCCTTCCTGCTCTCGCGCAAAGCCCACATCGTGCACTGCAATGACCTGCCCACGCTGCCCGCGGGCGCCGTCGCCCGCATGCTCAGCCGCAAGCGCACAAGGGTCGTTTATGACGCCCACGAGTTCGAGATTAATGACGTCGCCAATGAGCCTCGCTGGAAGATCCGCGTAAAGAGCTTCATGGAACGCTTCTGGATCCGGCACGCCGACGCTACCATGACGGTCAGCGAATCCATCGCGGACGAATATGTCCGCATGTACGGCATCCCCAAGCCCGCGCTCGTGCTGAATTGTCCGCCGCTCGCACCGCTGCCTGAAGCCGACATTTTCCGATCGACGCTAGGCATCCCGCAGGACGCTATCATTTTTCTCTACCAGGGAGGATTGGCAGCAGGGCGAGGTATCGAACCCATCATCGAGGCTTTCAAAGGCCTGCCGGACAGCAGGCGAGTCGTCGTGTTCATGGGCTACGGACCGATGGCGAGCGCGATCAAGCAAGCGGCGGCTCAACACCGGAACATCTACTACCATCCGGCGGTATCGCCAGATGTATTGCCAGCCTACACGGCCTCCGCCGATGTCGGCCTATGCCTGATCGAGAACCTGTGCCTGTCCTATTTTTACTGCCTGCCGAACAAGCTGTTCGAGTATCTGATGGCGGGTCTGCCGGTAATCGTGTCCGATCTCCAGGAATTGCGCCGTTTCGTCCGTGCGCATCCCGTAGGTCCTGTCTTGCCGGGCACTGACGAGGAATCGATTCGACAGGCGGTGGCGCAACTGGACGAAATCGCCCTTGCCGGATATGCCGATGCTGTACGGTCGGTGCGTTCGGTATTCCATTGGCAAGCCCAGGAAAGTGTATTGCTGGACGTGTACGCCCGGCTCTCTTCCTGAAGCATCCAGCACAACTCCGGGGCAACAGGAGCCGCAACCTCGCGGACACGCTCCCGCCTGCCCCACGCGGCACGGAGGCGTTGTTTACTTCACCGCGGTGGCGTAAATATCCAGCCCCACGCGTTGCGGCCATTTCGTCGCAAGCAGGTGTTCACGGGTGCAGCGCCAGAATGGAGGCTCTTGCGATATGTTCTCGATGCGATACGAGGCCGCGCTGAAATCACGCAGCAAGTGCATCAGCGATTTACCAGAGATCGCATCAGTGTGCGGGGCGGCGTTGCCCTCGCTATTGGCGTCATAGGACGCCCGTATCTGCGAGTTCGTCAGTTCCACCACGCCTCGGTAGCCCATCAATTCCCGGCATAGATAGCGCAAGGTCGTCGACAGTTCCTGCATGTAGCGGCGGGCAGAGTAGGCGTAATAGACCATCATGATCAGAGACCCACCCGGCTTGAGCAAGCGATGGCACTCGCTGATACTCTTTATGAGATCGCCGGTATGGTGCAGGCATCCGATCGTGACGATATGGTCGAAACTCTCGTTCTCGAATGGGGCCGCCAGGATGGAGCCTTGGGTCGCCTCGCCAGGCAAGCCAAGCTGGCTCAGACGCGTGTTTACCAGGCCTACCGGGCCCGCTGCAATGTCCAGCCCCTGATACCGCGCGCCGGCTTCGGCGATGCGCTGCGACACCGATCCGTACCCCAGACCGATTTCAAGGACCGCCTTGCCGACCAATTGTTCAAAGTGGATATGAGCGGCGAGATATGGGTAATAGTCGAAATACCATTCGTCAAAGCGCTTCAGCGACTCGGGCTTTGAATCCGTAATTCCTAAGGTTTTAGCGAGATTTGAACCGCACATCTCCTCCCAATATGCCACATTCCTTTCACTCACATCGGCACTCGACATTGTCGCTCTCCCGCTCGTGATATAGGCAGATCAGGGACCTTGTATGCGTTCCACCAATTCGGATTGGCATCGCAAACGATAGCGCTAAATCGCCGCGTGTCGATGTTTAATTCTGATGCTTATCAATACCATTCGTCGCAAAAAACTCATGGAGAGGCACGAGTATGCATTGCGCCAAGTGCCCGGCAGAACCGTCTCCAATATTGAATCACCGGAGTTGTGCTGCCCCAGGGGGACGGCGAGTCATCGATGCCATGACTACGTAGCAGTCCTCGTCCTGACCCACGACCTGCACTTTGAGTTCCGCCTTATCGAAATCGGCGTCGATCACCGTGTTGGGAGAGATATCGAATGCCTGGTCGCCGACCATCAATTTGGAGTTATTGCAGATGCTCGCGCCCGACATCGCGATTTCCAGTTGGCCACCTGCCTCACGCTGCCTCACGGAATAGGACAACGCATCGCTGTCGGGCGGGCTGCCTACATAGTTGGGCAAACCGTTGAAAGTCTCGGGCTGATCAGACAGCGACAGCTTCAACATTCCGCCGGAACGTGTCATTTGGACATCGCTGGCCTGCAGGTACGAAAACGGATCGACATTGTGCTGGCGTTGCACCAGGTACCAAGTATTGGTGGCGCCAGTCAGACGCTGTCCTTCGCCCTTGAGCACTTCTTCCACGGTCAGCGCCGACAGCGGATCGCGCTTTTGGCGCAGCCAGATTGTGCCCCAGGTAACGTCGACGTATCGCCACTTTCCGGCAATGTGAACTTCGACGGCCGCATGATTCGCCCGCTTGTTGAGTTTCCTGTCCGTGTACCAGAAATTCACCGGACGGGCCGGTATACCGACCTTCTCCATCAAATCCAGAAACACCAACTGGTGATTTCCGCAGATACCGAATCCACTCTCCAGGCAAACTTCCTGTTCAGTGGAATTGGGAGGGACGAATTTGACGCCAAGCTGATGCTGGTACCAAGCATAACGGGCCGAACTGGCGGTGTCTTGAACCAAATTCATGGCCTCAAGCACCATGAAAATCTCACGCTGCCCCGTGGCGCTTTGGCCACCGGGCCCGCCGCTGACAAGCAAGGCTCCGTCGGCCGCGTGTTCTGTGTAACAGGCGAATCTGTCCAACAGATCCGCCTGCGTACAGAACGGTGAATCATCGCCTTTGCCAGCCGCAGGCGCCCCCGATGCGGCCTCCTTTAGCGGGCTTTTGGCGTTCGACGAAGACCCTCGCGGCGCCGTCACAACTACCGCGCAAATGGCGATGGTTGCGACCAAAACGAGAGGAAAGGCGAATCTTGAGAGAGACTTATCCACGCGGCATTATCTAACTTGAAAGACCGGCAGGCTTTTCAAGAATTAGAAAAGCGCTACCGGATTTTTATTTTCCCTGGTCAAACGCAGCAATTTTGTCCGCGTGCTTGGCCATGGTGCGTTCAATCAGGTCCAGATTGCTGCGGGTCCAGTCGATAGTGCGCTGCAGACCGTCGGCAATATCCACCTTGGCTTCGAATCCCAACTCTCGGCGCGCCTTTTCAGGGCTACCGAAACGCTTGCCCGAGTTGTCCCACGGACGCTTGGGCAGGCGGTCCAATTCGGTCGTGTTGCCGGTGATCTCATTGATCTTGGCAGCCAGGTCCGCAATGCTGGTTTCCTTGCCGCTGGCGATGTTGTAGACCCCGCCTGGCGTACCGTCTGCCGCGCAGGCGATCAAACCATTCGCCACATCGGTGACGAAGATGAAGTCGCGCGTTGCGACACCACCGTTCTCCAGCGGCAAGGGCATGCCCTTGAGGGATTTGTAGACAAAGGTAGGCGTCACGTTGCGCCAGACCGTCGCCGGCGTGCCCCGCCATTGGCCGGCTCCCAGGATTTCGCCAGGGCCGTAGACATTCTGGAACCGGGCACGAACCGTCGGCAGTTGGTGCTGCTTGTGGTAGTACACCGAATAGAATTCGCCGAAGATCTTCGACATCGAGTACGGGCTGTCATTGTTGTGCAGCGACACGATGTCCGTTTCTTCGGTCGCTTTGGCGTCATCGAAGGTTTTTTCCGCGATCGAGCAGCCCGCGGCGGAATACACCACCTTCTTCAGGCGCTTGAAACCCTTCAGCCGCTCATACAGCTTGAGCGTGGTCAGGGTGTTGTTCTCGTGGTCGGCCAGCGGATCGTGGATCGAACTTTGATTACCGTGATACGTCGACAGATGGAACACATAATCGTATTCGTCTTGCAACGAGGCCAGCAGCGTGTCGTCGGTGATCGACACACCGCTGAAACGGACGGCCGGATGATCCGGCACATTGGTCTTTTCAGCGGACAGCAGGTTGTCGACCACGTGCACGAGGTTGACGTCCAGTTCCAGCAGGCGCTTGACCAGATTGCTGCCGACGAAGCCGGCGCCGCCGACGACCAGCACATTCGAATTCGCGAGTTTGGATGCGTTCATGATTTTCTTACGTGAATACGTCAGGCCTTGGGCGCAGCGAGGTGGCTGAAAATATCAGTCACGCCGTATTTGTCATACCAGGCCAACTGACCGGTAATGGTGTCCTTGAAATTGACGGCGGCCTTCCAGCCAAACGCCTCTTCGGTGCGGCTCGGATCCAGCACGACGCTCTGTACGTCGTCGGCGCCTGCGGGAACCACCGGCACCGGCTCGGCCAGCGTCGCGCCAACGTACTCCAGCACAACGTCGAACACTTCCTTGATGGAATGCCCTTCGCCTGTGGACACGTTGAAAACTCCAGTGGGCCGCCCTTCTTCCAATGCGAGATCAGCGATGGTCAGGAAATCGGACATGTCCAGGAAGTCCCGCACCGTGTCGCTACAGAAACATTTCTGTCCCGCCTTCAGACGCTTGTAAAACGTCGGAATCGGGCCGATTGCAAGGCGAGGCCCTGTCACGTTGGCCAAGCGCAGCGAAACCACCGGCACATCGCCCATGAACAGGAACGCCTCACCGGCGGTCTTCGAAATGCCGTAGCTGGTGAACGGCGCCGTCGGGTGGTCGGCTGGGATCGGCACCTGCTTGGGGCGGCCATAGCAAAGCGCCGTCTGGAAATTCAGCAACCGCTTGACGCCCAGCCGCGACGAGGCCTTGGCAACGTTGATGGAGCCCTGGACATTGGTGGCGGTGTCTTCTGCCCAATCGGCCGGATCCTTGTATGCGGCAGCGCTATGCACTACATGCGTCGGCTTGAATTCGTCGAACACGCGGTCGACCAGTTCCGCATCCGTCACAGAACCTTCCACCACGGTCAGGCCCGCCACGGGCGGCAAAACCTCACGCTTACCGGTCGCGAAATTGTCGATGACCAGGATCTCATGGCCCTGCGGCAGCCAGTGTTCGATGAGGTTCGAGCCCAGGCAGCCTGCGCCGCCGGTAATCAGGATGCGCATAGGGATCACTTGTTCTCGTTGATCTTCAGATGGGTATAACCGCCCGACACACCGTATTCGCGGAAATAGGCGATGGCGGCTGCGACTGTCTCCTTCAAGGGCGTGAATTCAATCTTGCCGAAGTCCTGCACCGTGCGCGAAGGGTCCAGCAGGATCGACGGGGCATCGTCCGGACCCAGGTCGCGGATTTCGGGTTCGGGGTAGGACGGCAGACCCATGGCTTCGACGACGGCGTCGTAAAGTTCCTTGATCGCCACGTCGGTGCCCGACGAAAAGTGATAGGCGCCATGGCCGGTACCGTCAACGGCGCGGACGGTTGCGCGAGCCAGGTCCTTGACGAATACGAAATCGCGGCGGGCCTTGGTCACGAAGCACTTCTTGCCCTCCGACAAACGCTGGAAGAAGATCGGCAGCGGGCCGCTGACGTTGCGCGGGCCGACCACGTTGGCCAGGCGGAACGTCACGAAATCAAGACCCGAGTATTCCAGGTAATCTTCATTGGCGGACTTGGAAATAGCGTAGCTGCTGTTGGCCGGGTTGCGCGGATGGTCCAGGCGCACCGGCTGCTGCACCGGCTTGACGCCGTAGCACAGGGCCGTCTGGAAGTAGACGAAACGGCCGACGTTGTTCTTCTTCGCGGCCTGGATAACGTTGGAACCGCCCACGCAGTTGGTCAGCGTGTCGTTGTACCAGTCGTCCGGATCCTTATAGGATGCGGCGGTGTGCACCACGGCATCCGGTTTGAGGTCGCCGATGAGCTTGTTGACCAGCGCATGATCCGCGATGCTGCCTTCCACAAAGGTCAGGTTCGGGTGATCCTTCAGATGCGCACGGCGACCGGTGGCAAAGTTGTCGATGCCGACGACCTGATCGCCACGCTCGAGCAGCAGCTCAGCGATGTGCGAGCCGATTTGCCCACAAATACCGGTAATGAAGACTTTTTTCATGGCTTTTTGCCTCAATGCTCAAATTGTTTGCTGATGTACATCATGGAACTGCTTTTGCCACAATTCCAGGCTCAGGAACGCCCAGATGTTGCGGCTGAATAGACCTTCCTGCTGCATCATCTTCTCGATGTCGAACCCTGGCGCGAGATACTCGCGCGTGCGGGCGTTGGTGCTGCGGAAGGTGTCGAGGATGAATTCGCGCGCCCGCCCGCCTTGCCTCATCCAGACTTGCAGAGGCACGGGAAAGCCCATTTTATCCTTACGCTCCCGGATCGCCTTGGGCAGCGTGTCCTGGAAGGCCAAACGCAGCAAGCGCTTCAGTTCGCCGTTCTGGAACTTGACATTGGCAGGCACAGTAGCTGCAAGCTCGATCAACTTGTGATCCAGGAATGGCACGCGCGATTCGATGCCATGCGCCATGCTCATGCGGTCTTCGACCTGCAGCAATGCCGGCAGCAGGGTCTTGAAATCGAAATGGGTAATCGAGTCGAAATATGACTCCTTGCCCACGTTCTTACCCCAGAAGATTTCCTTGAAATCATCGAACGACGACGCCTTGTCCTGGAACAAGTTCCAGTTCACCACATTGCCAAATGTGTTGGAGCGGTTGATCAGGCGGTAATAGCGCTTGTCGCGGGAGTCGAAGATCCCTTCGGCCATGAATTCCTGGATCAGCGGCTTGTAATTGCGCAACGTCCGCAAATTGGGAATGATCGACTCGTACGTGACGATGTAGTTGCCGTCATTCATGGTGCCGTCCAGCGCACCCTTGATGCATTGCTCCCAATACGCAATCAGGTAGCGGGCGTAACCGCCGAACATTTCGTCGCTGCCCTGCCCGCCCAGCACGACTTTGATGTGGTCCTTGACCAGGCGCGACACGGCATATTGCGGGAACGATCCAGGGCCCGCTACGGGCTGGTCCAGATGGTAGATGACCTTGGAAATATCGTTGACGAAATCGTCTTCGGTAATGTCCACCTGATGCAGTTGGATGTCGTGTTCATCCGCGGCGACTTGCGCATAACGGGACTCGTCAAACGCCTCGCCAATGGCGAACTTGCCTGTAAAGCCTTGAAAGCGTTGCCCTTCCCGTTCTTTTCGCGCCATCGCGGCGATCAAGCTGGAGTCCACGCCCCCGCTGATGTACGCGCCGACCTCGACGTCGCTGCGCATATGCATGTGGACGGATTCACGCAACCGCTCGCGCACCTGCTCGACGAAGTAGGTCTCGGTATGATTCCAATCCAGATCGTAGTGCACTTCCCAGTATTGGCGCTGGCGCAGGTTCAGGTCGGCATCAACATAGCCGCAATGTGCCGGCTTGAGTTGACGCACGCCCTCGAACAGGGTCTTTTCACCCAGGCAGAACTGGAACGAAAAATAATCGTGCAGCGCATTGGCGTCGGTACGGACCTGATCCAGGAAAGGCGTAAGGCCCTTGACCTCGGAAGCAAAATAGAAACCGCCCTGGCTGACGGCGTAGTAGAAGGGCTTGATGCCGAAACGGTCGCGGGCGACAAACAACTGGCCACGGCGCTCGTCCCAGATAGCGAAGGCAAACATGCCCTCCAGCCTCTCGACGCAGGCCTCTCCCCACTTCTCATAGGCGCGGAGTATCACTTCGGTATCGGACGTTGTTTCGAACAACTCCTCGCCAATCTCCTTGCGCAGCTCGATGTAGTTGTAGATCTCGCCGTTGTAGGTGATTACGTTGCCAGCGGTGCCACGCATGGGCTGGGCGCCCGTGCTCAGGTCAATGATGGATAGGCGGACATGGGCGAGCCCGAGCTTGCCGGCAGGATGGATCCAAGTGCCGTGCCCATCGGGTCCGCGATGCAATTGGCGTTCGATGCCAACCTGCAGATGCCGTTCTATCGTGCCTGCGGGACGCGTGTCACGCCAAATTGCGCCAAAGATTCCACACATGTTTTGTATTGCCGAGTATGTAATTAATAGACGATAGAGACCTGCTCCAGCCATTGGCCTTGCGCAGGCGCAAGTGTAGCAAGCCACGGGGCGTCTGCCCGGAACCCCAGCCGGAGCATGACGCCCCCGGCCCTAACGATACCGGTCGAGCAGGCTGTAATGCGCTTATGATGAAATTTGCAACAATCCAGAACGAAGGGGGGCCATATCCCCCGCACGTTCCCCCTGCCACCTTTACCCTGATCTAGCCGCGCCCCAGCAAGCGGGCTTTCATGCCACGCAGAACCCGGCTCGCCAATCTGCGCGCCGGCCGCGGCACGGGCAAACGCCGCCAAACGGCGCGAGCGGTGTCCACCGACCTGCGGTAGATTCCTCGCAGGCCGTCGGCCATGCGTGTCCTGACCCGCTCCCGCAGCAGGAGCGCTGCCATCCCGCGCAACCGCTCGCCAACCAGCGTTTCCAACTGCTCGCGCTGCATGGAACCGCCCAGCGTAGACGTGGACAGGCACCATCCGTTAACGCCGCGCGGCATGACCAACCGCTGGTTGCCATGATTATCTTCGGTCAGGATGGGCGTGGCGTAGATCCTTGCACGCGCGCCCCGCAACCACCTGCGCTCGATATCGGCGTCGACTCCCTGGACAAACGTACGATAGGAGTACTTACCACTGGCGACCACATCCTCGTAGGCTCGCTCAGTCAGACGTTCGAGGAAATCGAAGTCCTGCAGTTTCGCGAACACTTCATCGATATTGGAATAATCCTGGCGCAGCGGAATATAGTGAATCCACGGCTGTACCACCCCTGAATACTCGCCTTCGAATAAAACCAGCGCGGTGCGCAACCGTATCGCCTCGAAAATCTTAGGCGATACCTGGTTCATGCGGATATTGCGCTCCAGCGGCTCAAGCAATTCCCGATACAGATCGTCAAACGAAGCCCCGGGATTCGCATCCAGGATCTTCTCGATCTTGCTTCGCAGCGTTCCGTCGAAGTCGAACACGTTCGAGCCGCTCTCGGTCCCGAGTGTCGCCCGGGCCGAACCCATAAACCGGTACCAGTCCATACCGTAGATGCGCTTTGAATCATCGACTTCGATATCCACGTTCAAACCACGCGCTTGCGCCAGTTCTTTGACATCGACGCCGATCCGGTATTTCTGCCAGCCCAGGCTGCCGTAGAAGTAGGGCAACATCCGGCCGCGGTAAGCGACCATCACCTGCCGCTCGCGCAACGGCACCTGATATCTACCCAGCGAGGGATCTTCAGGCACATACCCCGTCAAGGTCGCCAAGAACTCGGTGTGCTGGAAGCAACTTGCGGGATAGACATACTCACGGCCTTCGGGCGGCACGCAGGTGTAGACCATGTCGAACGCAAGCCGCCTGATCCAGGCGCGCGCGGTGTTAGTCGTATCGTATTCGTCCTGAATGAAGAGTATCTTCAGGCCGGTGAACCGTTCAATCTTGCGCGCCATCGGCTCCGGCAGATAGTCTTTCAGCGACAGCCGTACGGCATAGTGGTAAATCAGGACGTCGAACATGGAAAAGTCGACTTCCTCCGCCAGCTTATAGTCGCGCAGCGACGTTTGGCGACTGATCGGAACGAAATAAATATTGTGGCGCGAGTATTTCTGGAACGAAGTCACATGCTCTTCAACAGTGCCCACGTGGGTCCAGCGGTCATCGTAGAGCACGGCGATATTAAGCCGCTGGTCAAGAGGCTTGGCCAATTGCTGGGCATAGCATTCAAGCAGCAGCCGTTCCGCCTGCAGGAACTTATCACCAATATCAATGCCTTGAACATCGGCGGCCACCACCCCTGCGCGCAACCCGTGTTGCTGGGCTTGAACCAAGGCGCTGACAACGATCTGGCATCGTGCCGCATCCTGTTGTCCCTCATCGCCGATTAGCGGCAATCCCAGTGCCTCGAAATTGCGGCGCACAATCTCGCCGGTCCCGGTATCGCCCTCTTGCAGCTTACGCGGATCCCATGCGGCCGCCACATCTTTGCCCAGGCTCAGCAACGTCGCAGCATCCAGCGTCGCGTAATGTCGCACGTTCTCGTGCGCCGCCAGCGCTTCCCATTGCTGCAGGCCGGTTTGTGCGGCGCCGTAGCATCGGAACTGCCAATCGGGCAAGGCATGCACCACCTCGTGCAGCAATTCGTAGTCCAGGGTCCCATCTATCGGCCCAGGTATGACCACGGCCTTTGGAGCCGCTCCGGCCCGATCATCGCCCGTCCCCGTGGCGATATGACTCAGGAACGTGATGTCGCACCCCGGCGCGACAAGCTGCAATGCCCCGCTGTAATCGCCATACTTGCGATAGGCTTCCGCCACGCCTGGGCTGCTGGCCAGCACCAGATCAACGTGGTGTGCAAGCGTTACGCCAAATGAGACGGCAACATCATGCAGCGATCTGGTGTGACTCACACCAACGGCTTCACCGTCGAAGCTGGCGCGATACACACGCATTGCATTGGGCCAGGCGTCCAACACTGGTAGATAGGCATCGCAGTTGACCAGCCAGAACAGCGGCCGGCGGATCTCGCGGGCCAGCAAGATCTCATTGAAGCCCTCGGTTTGCTCCATCGACGGCGCTATCGGCAAATGCACGACGGT
Source organism: Achromobacter veterisilvae (assembly GCF_037619525.1). Taxonomy (NCBI): domain Bacteria; kingdom Pseudomonadati; phylum Pseudomonadota; class Betaproteobacteria; order Burkholderiales; family Alcaligenaceae; genus Achromobacter; species Achromobacter veterisilvae. The sequence goes on from NZ_CP148753.1 coordinate 827,345, forward strand.
CACGCCTTCGCAACCACCGGGCTGGGGCTGCAACGCCGTGGCGCCAGCCTGGCCCGCCGGGGCGATCACTATCACAGGCAACGTCCGTGCAAACTCGCGTGCGTAGAGAAAACGGCTGTCCAGCGGATCGGTTCGCCAAGCAGAATCCGTCAGAACGATGACGGCGTCGAACACATCCGCCAAGCCGGAAGCAACATCTTTCAAAATGGGAACCCCGTTCACAGTACGCCTTCGAAATTGCCCTTCACGCGCCGAAATGCCTTTAGGCCAGCATAGAAGATCACCAACGACAGAAATGCGACATAAGCCAAAGCCCAGGCCTTTGGACTAGCATGATGAATCAACGGCTGCCGATACCCCTCGACAATGATGTACAGAGGATTAAACTCCGACAGACGCTGAACAAGGCTTGGCATCATATCGATTGGGTAAAACACGGGTGTAGCAAACATCAGAACCATCAGTAGATTCGGCAGCACAAAACTTACATCCCGAATGAATACAGTGACGGCCGATAACCAGAGTCCCAGCGCAGCGACAAAGAAGAATTGCAGGCAAATCACCAGAGGCGCCCAGATAATGTGCCATGTCGGCGTATTTCCGTCGACGATCAATAATATCGTCAGAAAGATCAGACTGACAGCCAGTGGAACGAGCCCCATTGCCACCGATGCGAACGGCAGAATCTCTGTCTTGAAGGCAAGATTCTTGACGAGGCCTGAAGCCCCAACTACCGCCATTGAACCAGCCACGATCGATTCCGATATCGCGAGCCAGGGACCATAACCACTGATTAGCCAAGTGACGTAGGAAAGTGTGGTCTCAGCGCCGGGCAAGCGGGATTTGTAAACAAAGCCGAAAACGAACGTAAAGATCCCCAACATGATCAGCGGATTTGCGATGGCCCAAATACTGCCCAAGCGAGATCCCAGGTATTTATCACGAACGTTGACGACGAAAAAATTGAACGTCAGAAAGAGGTCGCGCTTATCAAAACCGAGCATGTGCGTATTAGTTTCCGGACAAGGTAGATGCGCTAGCCTGCGCTGGATAAAGCAATAACGGCTTCCCGCCGGAGGGTGGAGTTTGCGTGTAAACCTCAAAAATCATGCTCCGGCGCGCACGAACCGTTACGCCTTCGCGTGCGCTGATCTCCAGGCGGTATACGCCTTGGCCCAGCACCACGGGTAGCATGCCAAATTGGACACGAACAACGCCGTTCTCCCGGTAGGCATCGACGCGGGTGTCCTCCTGCAGGACAACCAAGCCGTCCAGGCGCGTAACGCTCAATCCCACTACGGTCTCTGCAGCGGCGTGCGGGGCAAGGATTTTAGTACGGATGGCGAGATCCTCTCCGGCCTCGATGAGCACACGCTCGGCAGCAGTTCCGCCTTGTCGCAAGGCAAGCGTCTCGATATCCCATCCCGACGTCGCCACCCGCTCCAAGGCCTGGCTCTTGAAGCGCTCCAGCAAACGCGCTTCATCTTCGCCGCGGACCGCGTCGATATACGCGTCGCAGACCTCCTTGGGAGTGCCATCCATCACAATACGGCCTTGGTCGATCCACAAGCACCGATTGCACATATCGTTTATGGCGCTCATCGAGTGGGAAACGATTATTACGATTTTCCCTTTTGCGCAGATCTCCCTGATTTTCGCCGTCGCCTTCTGGGAAAATTTTGCGTCGCCGGCTGACAGTGCCTCGTCGATAATTAGAATCTCCGGCTCCAGGTATGAAATCATGGCAAAAGCCAAGCGTGATTTCATACCCGTTGAGTAAGTCCGAACCGGAAAATCAATGAACTCGCCCAACTCCGCAAAATCTATTATTTCGCCAATCACGGCATCGATTTCAGCCTTGGTCTTGCCCTGCACCTCGCCGTCTATATAGACATTCTCACGGCCACTCGCGTGTTCCCTCAGGCCCAACCCTAGAGTCATGATGGCAGTTACCTTACCATTGACAGTGATAGAGCCGGAAGTGGGCGAAGACAATCCGGCAATCATATGTAATAAGGTGGACTTGCCCGCACCGTTTCGACCCACGATACCCAAGCGCTCGCCCATACCGATCTTGAGGCTAACACCATCAACCGCAGCCTTCTCTTGCACAGCCTCCGTCTCGTCTCCAGGTGATTCGAGTCGGGGCTCAAGTTTGCCCAATTTATAATTTTTTCGCAGGTTTTCAACCTGAATAGACAGACTCATTTTCAGGCTTCGATCCATGTTGTCACCGTCAGAGGCAGCACGGCGGCTCCAGATGTGGGCGAGCCGTTTACGAGTAAACGATAGCCGTTGCCAGTGGTCCAGCCGCGGGCGTCGAAAGCCGTAGTCTCTTCATTTGCGCTATTCTTGGGCTTTATCAGCCCCACATTCAGCGTATATTCCCCCGGCGCCAGAGGCAAAGCGTGAATGTCGAGTTCGACCTGATATGCCCCAGGCAAACGCGCCTGCAACGGGGAACTCCCGAGCAAAAGGACTTCCCAGCCAATTCCAACCCGTAGCATCTCTATCGAATAGACCAGCGAAACTGGGGTTTCCTCTGCTATCTCCATATTGAATTTCAGGCTGACGTCTTCCCCGCTGGTCGCATGATATAGCTGTGGATTGTCCGCGGAGAAGCGCACCTGTTCGCCGGAGGGCCTAGGCAAATCCAGATACTTGACGACCATCTCGTCCGTCGCCCCAGGTTCGGAAAGGCGCCCACGGGAGAGAATATAAGACTCCTCACACAGTTTCAGGGCTGCCACCCAGTCATGCGTTACCAAGACCCCAGACGCCCCATTGAGCAGCAGTCCCCGCATGCGCACCCAGCATTTTGCTTGAAAGTGTTCATCACCCACCGACAGCAATTCGTCGATCAAGTAGATATCGTGCCGGAGCGCCGTAGCTGTGGAAAAATACAGCCGTGCAGCCATCCCTGTGGAATATGTATATATTGGGCGCTCGAAATTATCACCAAGCTCCGAAAATTCCCGGATATCGTCGAGCAAGCTCTTTCGGTCTTTCTTTGGCACCCCCATCAGCGAAAAATAACGCAAGGCATAAGCCCTTCCTGTCAATTGCCTTCCGCCAGTTCCTCCCATTTCAAACAAGCCGCTAATGGTACCGTCGGAAGAAATCACACCTTCAGTCGGTTGATAAACCCCGCCCAGAAGACGCAGCAACGTACTCTTGCCAGCGCCGTTATGGCCCAGAATCGCAACGATTTTACCTTTGGGTACTGCCATCGAGACGTCCTGGAGCGCCTTGAACGTTTTACCGACAACAGGAAGACCGAGCATCAAGCGCCACATATTCTTCTCATTGTCGATAACGAAGGTCTTAGCGATGCCTTCGCAAAAAATCGCCGCAGTCTGCGTGTCAGATATCGACATCAATGCCTTTGACTCCTGAGGGTTTCCATCCGCCTCCGAAACAGCAAATCCGAATAAACCCGGTCCAACCGCTCCGCAGCAGCTGAAGTGGAATGCCACTTCAAGGCAAACTCCCTGCTTTTCCTGCCGATCTCTTCTCGTTTTTGCTTATTTTCTATGAGATCCTTGAGAACCTCATAAACGGTACTAGGCGTGGCAATAACAATAGGCAACTCGTCCACATAATCGGGGATTTCCCTCCGCATGCTCTCCAGCCATTCCGGCCGTAAATAACAGACCAGGGGTTTTCCCAACATCAATGCCTCTCGACCGTTGGCACCAAAAAATCCATACGTCAACATTTCAAGCACGATATCCGCTTGAACCTGATAATACTTAACATCCTTGTTGGCCACACCCGACACAGATATAAGATCGAGAGAATGCCCTTCCGCCTTGAGTCGATCAATCAACGGCAAATAAATATGGGTTGACTTGATATTGACCCCCTCTTCGTCAGTCCTGGTGGCGGCGTTGCCAACGGCATGGTACAGCTTGACCGAATCATCGGGAAAATCCAACTTGAACCGTTCAGGCACAATAAGATCCGGCCGTAGCGCGTCGGCATCCAGACAAAAAAACTCCGGCTCCTCATGCACTGTCGGACTATCGTTGTAATCAACCCTATTACCGCCCAATGTAAACTGGTAATCGGCCATCTCGTTACGGTACTTTCCCCACGCCAGGTTCCTCTCGTCGCTGCAAACATCGGGACGGTTGCGCCAGACACAGGATTGACATACGGATTCCGGACCCCACTTGCTAAACGACGTCTGGGAAACGCCATCTAGACAGCCGCTATGTGTATAGGTGATGGTTTTTCCCAAACGCTTCAACAACCGAATTTCAAAGTTCAGCCCGAATTCCGTCGCAAAGAAGGCATGCAGAGGATAGCCATAGACCATTCCTCCGATGTTGGAAAATTGAAATATGTCATATTCAAAAATCGATTTCACATAGAAATCGAATTGATCGAGCACATCTTCCGGATCTCCGGAAAAAAACCTTATATCTTCCCCGTGGTAATAGATCTGGGAGTTTTCATGCATATCCCAATTCAAGACATCCGCTTTCCAGCCTTTGGTTCGCAGAGCACGGGATGAGTTCCACGCATGATAATAGGACTGTCCTACAAACAATATCTTCTTACGCGGAGATAAAAATCTCCTCAGGCGAAAATATGGACCAATTAATAATGACACCAACAAACGGTGCCTTTTCTTGAAAAAACCACTTAGAAGAAAATTCCTTAGCTTCATTTATATCCAGATTCTGAACACTTCGTGTCCAATTGACGCACCGCCCCCCCGCCACCGAACGCCATCAAACACTGATCCTCAAGATTTCTCGAACCCCAGCCACGCCACAGTGCATCAAAGCATCAATAATGGAAAGACCGGGTAGGAAATCGTCGCCTTTGAATTGCTGGTAACGAGGATGAGCAAAATTCTGGTATTCAAGATCCAAGCCACGAATTCCAAATTTCTCATCCTCCTGATAACCGGATGCGCCTCCCCCACAAAGGTACGCATTGGCGCCAGCGGCGATCACGGTGGAAATCAATAAATCGGTGGAATTACCCTGAGTAATCAGGCTCGAACTCTTGATCGCATTGCATTTTAGTCCGATTCTATTGCATATCTCGTTAATAGCTGTAATATTATATTCGCTCAGGGATACTTCCTGATTCATTATCAAAGGATCAAGCCAAGGCTGAACACTCTTGAAATATTTAGCCTTGGAATACTGAGCTAGTACAGTTTTTCTTAGACTCTCGCGCCAGTGCGGTTCATTAGCGCTGAACCTGACTTCGCAAATCGGCTTTACACCATGATAGGCCCGGTCCAATGGTGCGCTGATCCAGCGAGCCTGTCCACCAACTAGCAACTGCACCCGATTCGCCCACCCTCCTCGAGTCTTTTGAAGTTGCACGTCGTCAAAAAAGACGAAAACGTCCGAACGCGAAATTTTGTCAAAATAACCCAGCCATGGAAAAAAGTTCGGCTGATGAATAGCACATAGTCTGCGATCCGTGCTGCTCATTCCTGATACTCCAACCAATTATTCAATTCCCGGCGCAGCGCCGGGATTTCGGCCAGGGGAACGAATTGCCGCACATGGTGCCGTTCTTCGCCACGCTGCACATAGGCGCCGCCCAGGGGGTGGACCTGCGCTCGAATCCAATTGAATATTTCGCGATCACTCATGGACGCTGGATCAAGCCGGGGAGAGTCCGCATTCAGCCGTCGGTTCTTGCTGACCATTCGCTCGTCCTGTGGTATGCCGGCGCCACCCTTCCATAGAAGGTCTTGCAAACGATCCCGGAACAATTTCTGTGCCGTCGCCAGCGCTTTTTCGTGCAACGTCTTCCAGGTGTCGGTATCTGTAATCGGAAATGTTGATTGAGCGACCACTGCTCCGGTATCGAGGCCGGCATCCAGCTGGTGGATCGTAACCCCCGACAAAACCTCGTCCCTGATCAAGGCCCATTGGATTGGATTGGGACCACGATTGCGGGGCAGGGCCGCAGCATGCACATTCAACGCGGCACTAACGTCCACCAGGCCCAATATCTCGGGCCGAATGATCATGGAATATGAGTTCGACAACAATCGATTCGGCGCGAGTGCTGTCAGGGCAGCTACGAAAGTCCGAAACTCCGGTGCGTCATAACGCGGCTGTACCAGCAACGGCAAGCCCAGTTCCCCCGCCCGGTCGCGCAACGAACCTATGTACTGGGGCCGTATACCGGCGGCGACAACCCCGCCTATCCAGGCCACAGGCAGGTGCGGCAATAATTGTGCGAAGCCGGCATCGTCCACGAACAGCGCAATGCGCGGCTCACTACTCGGTATTTTCAATTGCTCGTCTCCATGAGTATCCATGCCCCCCTTTTCCCGGCCCTTCCGCCATCGACCTTGCCAGTTCAAGCAAGCCGATGGTCTTGACAATCTCGCCCAGTCTGAAGCTTACCGACGGCATCCGTGGCCTCGCCCATAGAGCAAAACCTTTGCCCCAAACAGGCAATGTCCAGGGTCAGGGAGATCTGCCCTTTCCAGGAGTTCTCGTCGGACAGATCGATATCGGATATGCGCGCGAACCGACTCATTTTTCACCCACATTGGAACGCCCGTACAGTTCCAGGCCCTGGTCATACTTACGCATGGTCTGCTCTGCACGTCCCTGCACGCATTTCAGAACGCGGTCGCGCGGGCTGGCGGGAGACTCGACCCACCACGCCGGATGAGTCAGGATTTGTAGGCATGGATCCTCAGCCCGCTCCAGCACCTCGGGCAAACGGCGATGCCGCCAATATCCGTTGGAATCTGAGCAATAGCCCACCGAGGTTTGGAAGTATTCTGCATAGGTGTTTATCAACCCCGCGTATGTAGCGTCGCGTTGCTGCAGCATCCACGCATCGGGATTGTGGAACGAGAAGACCTCAACTGGGGCCTCGAATACGCTGGACAACAAGTCCGCCTCGAACCGGAGCTTACCCTCCAGTGTCGCCACATCCTTGATGCGATAGAAATCATTATCGAAATGCAGGCCGATACGATGACCCAAGGCAAGGATATCGTGGACTTTGCCAACGACCTCGGCCTCGAGCATATTGTAGAACTCGCAATGCGGCAGAAGAAAGTAGGTACTGGAGATGCCCTCTTCGGCCTCTATCACCGCTAGCTTGTAGGCTGCATGAACCGAGAGATCCACATCGTGCCGCCACAAGACGAATCGCTCGTCCGCGCGGTAGTCGGTATAGCTCCGAAAGACGTAATTCTCTTTCGCCTTACGCAGCAACAGGCGATAGTTGTCTCGCGTGAAATCGCTGTAATGGAATTTTTCCGCCAAGCTCATGTCGTCGCCTCCTGGACAAAGAATTCCGACCATGCCACTACTGGAATATCAATGGCGGCCTGCTCGATTCGAAGGACGACCTGACTATGGAAGCTCTTGGTAGCAATGAACAATCGCGCAGGCGGACTATTCTTCAGCGCTTCGAAATTCTCTATGTTTACTGGGAAGCCGGGGAAATATAGGCCTGTCATCGCCGGATTATCGTCAAAGAAACGCATACGCTCTTGCGTCTCCGACGCCAAAGTCGCCAGCAGATTGATCATCCGCCCGGGCACGTAGATTCCGGCAACGCCGGGTCCCTGAAGGAATTGCTCCATTTTTCCGACCGCCGCTTGCGCCATTGACCGGAAACGGTCGAACTCGGCCGCAGCCTGTGCAATCTCCGCAGTTGCCGCCGCGGCGCGCCCCTGCGCGCTTGTGACACGGCAATACAGGCTACCGCCGAAACCTGACGCCTCCACTTCACCGTTGAGGTCTGCAGCAGCGACTATGCGTTGGAGGCTACCAATATTGAAATAGCTCCAGTGCTCATGCAACAAGCACGATATATCGCCGGTCCGTAGATAAGGAGCGCAGTCCGGCACGGCGATGTAGGCAGCCCCACCCTCCGACAAACTATCCGCAATTGTCCGCATGAATCCGACGGGATCGACGATATGCTCCAACACCCCGTACGCAATTACCAGATCAAATTTGCCGGCTACAGCGGGATGCGGAAAAAACCCGTTGATGATCTGAACCCCATGGCGATTGCTTCCGTCGCGCCCCTGCGCGCCGGGTTCTATGCCCAGGACGTCGGCACCTCTCGCCTTCAGTAGCGACAGCAAGTAGCCGGTGCCGCAACCGATCTCCAGCACTCGCTTTCCCGCCAGATCCCACTCGTGCCGAGTGATATAGGCCAGGAAATCCTGCGCGTACTGCTGTCCTATACCCCGATCATCCATCATCCCTGAAATTTCCGAACCCTGCCGATAGCAGATCTCGAGGGCGCGGTCGACATCGGCGTTGGGGCGCTGGCGCACCAATCCCAAAGCTGCGTCAAACTCGAGTTCGAACGATAGCCTGTCGGGCAAACCGTAGGCCGCATTGGACGGTTGCGGCTGACAGCGATAGAAGAAGGGCAAATCACCAACCCGCCAGGATTTCGCGGTTGCGTTCAACGGCATGACAACTCCTACACTCGCTCAATCGCGCTATCGGGCAACAATACTTCGGCCAACCCCCGGACCACACGACCCGACCGATAAGCGAAACGGGACTCCACCAACTCGCCCAGCACATGTTTGCGAATCAGCGCGTCGGGCTCGTTGTAGCCGACCATCGCACGCAACGACGTCGTGCCAGAAAAGCGTGGATTGATTTCGAAGACGTACACCTTGCCGCGGGCAAGGCGACACTGGATATTCACAGCACCTTGACATTTCAGGGCCGTGGCGATTTCTTCGCATATGCCCGTTACCTCTGGGAATGGCCCAACGTCACCCTGCGACACGCCACTACTGATCGCCAAAATAGCGCCCAGAGCCGGATCCCCACTACGGTTCCTGACGCGAACTCGATTGCTCAATCCGGACAGGATCATGCGACGCACGGCAATGGAATTGAGAAAATTGCCGTCCATATCGAACAGAACCCCAACGGTGAATTCCGAATCAGTATCACCGACGTACTCCTGCACAATGTAGGGGCCAATATTCTCAAGCAGAGACATGCCCAGGAAGTTGAGTTCCTTCCGGTCCTGCGCCAGGAAAATATTGGCGGACCCGCCGCTGCCGACCGAAGGTTTCAGCACGGCAGGGAAAAAGTCAACCTTGTCCAGATCTGAAATCTCATTAATCTGCACTGTGCGCGGTACATCAAAGCCATGTGCTGCCAGCCACTCAGATGTCTTGGCTTTATCCATGCACAGATCGATTACATGAGCAGGGTTTATAGGAAGAAAAACCCCAGCCTCCCTGATCAGATCCCGACTGGCGCTCATGACCTTTAGTTCGGGTTCACTACCGTGAAACATCGCCTTGATGCTGTGTTTGCGGCAAAGCTGCAGCAGAGAATCGATATAACGCGGATCTTTCGCCGGCGGCAGGATATAGGGAATATCCACTTCCGCCAGGCCTTTGCTGAACGGATTCATATCCCCACCGACGATGAGATAGGGCGTGGACGCCATTCTCAGCGCCTTCAAAATCTGTTCGCCGTGGCCACCGCCGCCGATACCGGTAACCAGCACTGGAACTTTGTTCATTGCTAAATACTCTTTTTTGAGGGGTTGTCACGAGCAAGGACTGCATAGACCGACGGGTGTACGCCTGGATAGCGTTCACGCAGCGCCTCTAGATCTTGCTCCAGGCGTACGATTTCGATTTGCCTCATCCTTGTATCAAATATCGCAAAGGCAGATTCGCCAAAATCTCGCGGCAAACCGCAGGAACCGACATTGCAGATAAGGAAGCCGTGGCGATCTTGTACGAAAGGACGATGGGTATGCCCCATAAAAACTGCATCGAACGGCAGATTATCCAACCGGCTTAGATCTGAATCGGGGTAAATATACTCAGTGAGCGGCTGCCAGGGCGAACCATGAACCAGCAGGATACGCACGCTATCGATAGTACGGGACATGTACGGTAACCAGCTACGCAATTCCAACAGTTGCGCCGGCGACAGCATTTCGCGCTGCCGCTGCAATTGGTATACCTCGTCCTTGGCGTCGGACAGAGGCACCCCCCCCAGCAACATCGCTTCATGGTTTCCCATCAGACAGGCAACATTACTGGCCAGTAGCCGATTCATACATTCCGCGCCATCGGGAAAGTAGCCAAACACATCACCCAGGCACATGACTTCGTCGCAACTGCGACGAGACGCCTCTTCCAAGCAAGCCTGTAGCGCGGGAAGGTTGCCATGTATGTCAGAGATCAGCGCGAGTCGCATCAATACCCTCCGCCATATGTGCCGCCATTTCCGCAATGCCTGTCACCAAGGGAATGCTCGGTTGCCATCCGAGCAGCGCCTGGGCCGGCGAAAGATCAAATCGTGCATAGCAGCCCTCCTGCGGGTCCGGCTGTCCAGCGGCACGTACGCTGATGCCGCGTCTACCCAGCACCTCGATGACCATCGCACCCAGATCCCGCATCCGTATCGGACTGCCGCCTGAAATATTGAATGTATCATTCACATCATCGTGCACCAGTGCTGCTTTGACGGCCAGTGCTACATCCTGCGCATGAACGAAATCCTGCTCACGTGTACCTGATCCGAAAAAAAGAATATCCTCTCCGCGTAACGCGCGCTCGATGAAATGTCGCAACACAGTACGGCTGCTTTGCCTTGGCCCGTAGGGCGCGCAAATACGGAAGATCACAAATGAATCCAATGTGTCTCGGATCTCCTGCTCCGCCCAGATCTTTTCACGCAGATAACCGTCATCGCTGTACAGAGGATCACCCACTCGGGCAGGCTGTCGGCCAAGCTGGGCGTATATCGAACTGCCCGAACAATAGATGAGCCTCGCACCCTGCCTACGACAAAACTCAAACACAGCTTGATCTATCGCCCGGTTCTTTTCTGCCACCACATCAGATAGCGGCGAGGCAAAAGACGCTGGAAGAGAGGCTGCGCAATGCACGACAACTGCCGCGGGGCCTATCAATTCCAGCAAGTGTGGTGCATCAGACGCCGCCAAGTCGATCCCAACTGTGGCCGCACCAGCATGCCCCGGTTCTGTTCGTCGAGCGACCCCTACCACGCTGTACCCTGCTTTCACGAGCATCTGTACGACACAATGGCCGATCAACCCCTGACTGCCGGTGACAACAACCTTCCCCGTCATAATCATGCGCCTTCCCTGCTTAAAGTATTGGGCCCATCCAGGAACTGCGACATCCACGATTCAACATTCAAAAGCGACCAAATCAACAAGCGCCTGTTGCGCTCCCCCGATAAATGTTCATTGACCAGTTGCTGCACTATGCCGCGATCCATGACATCATATATTCTGGCCTGATTCCGGAATAATGTCCGCTTGACGAAATCGATGCTCTCGCCTTTAAACCAACTCGCATCTGGCGCAGAGAATCCTTGCTTTTCCGCGCGAGCGACATCGGCGGGAATGTATTTCTTCATCACATCGCGGAGAATTTGCTTTCCATCGCGGGTTTTTTCGAAGTATTTATTACTCTTGCCCCCTGGCTCATTTTCATTGAGCTTGATGACGTCCGCCAAGTTATTCAACTTGAGTCGCACCGGGCACTGCATTGCGAAATCCACCAGATCATTATCCAAGAACGGCACCCGTGACTCAAGACCGTGCGCCATGCTCAGTTTATCTTCGACAACCAGGAGGCCGTGCAAGAATGTCTTGGCCTCAAAATATAATGAATGGTTAATGTAGTCTTCTGGCGAATACAATTGTTCGGCATGTGTTTTGAAAACATCTCGAAAGATATCCCGCGTCCAAACGTGGGAAAGATCTGCCCAAATCGGCTGGAACAAGCCTTTTAGAGTGCTATTGGGAACCAACCGTTGCCAGAATTGGTAGTACTTGTCGATATAGTGTTCGAAGTCATTGTTGACGACGGCCCGGTAGTATCGCCATGGATAGCCGCCAAACAGTTCGTCGCCACCGGCACCGGAAAGAACCACCTTGACGAACTTGGACGCCAGCTTCGCGGCATAGTAATTCGGATAGCTCTGACCAACCCGCGGTTCTTCCAGGTGCCAGGCCAACTTGGGCAGGACCCGTTCCATATCGCCGGACTTCAACACCATTTCATAGTGCTCGGTCTTGAAGTAGTACGACATGTACTCGGCCTTGCTGCGCTCATCGAACCCCAGTTCGATGCCCGACGCGGAATTCAGGTCAAAGCCGCAGGTGAACGTCTTGATATAGGGATGCGAAGCCGCGGCAATAGCGGTGATCGACCCCGAATCCATGCCGCCGCTCAAATAGCTGCCCAGTTCGACGTCGGTCACCAATTGCCGGTTGACTGCCTGGTTGAACAGCCGGCGTAGCTCTTCCCGGTATTCCTCGTCCGGCTTGGGCGACGCCGGTTCCTTGAAATTGAAATCCCAGTACTGCGCGAGCTTGAGCTGCGGTCTGGCCTTGGCGAAGTCCAGCACGCCGTAATGCCCCGCGGGAAACATGCTGACGCCCTCGAGCAGAGTTCGATTGGTAAAGATATTCTGGAACGTGAAATACTCAAGCAGCGCCGCACTATCCAGCTTGCGCCGGAATCCCGTGTCCGCCAGGATCGCCTTCTGCTCCGAGCCGAACGCCAGCGTATTGCCTTGGATGCTGTAATAGAGCGGCTTGATGCCATATCGGTCTCGCCCGAACATCATGCGGCGCTCGCGCCGATCCCACAGCGCGAAGGCGAACATCCCATTGAAGCGCTTCACGGCCTTTTCGATGCCCCAGGCCGCAATGGCGTTCAGCAGCACTTCGCTGTCGGTCCGGGACCGGAACCCGTACCCCTGCGCCTCCAGCTCCGCCCGCAACTCGCGAAAGTTGTAGATTTCGCCGTTGTAGCTCAAGACGTAGCGCAAATCGCTGGACACCATGGGCTGATGGCCAGCGGGCGATAGGTCGATGATCGCCAGGCGGCGGTGCCCCAGGCCGACGTTGCCTTCGATCCACTGGCCCTCGCCGTCCGGCCCGCGATGCGCGATGGCGTCGGTCATGCGTTGCAGCACCGCGGGGGAAACCGCGGCACCGTCCAGATGGATCAAACCAGCAACACCACACATAGTTAGCCGTCAATGCGTCAGACGCGTCAGTAAATGAGAAAGCCACCGGCCCCAAAAAGCAGCCGGCGACTGGATGGAATGCGAATCGACGCGCAGCCTGCAGTCGGGAACCGCAGCCGCCGAACAGCGTGAATCAGCGGCCCAGGGCTCGGATTGCCTCAACGACATAACGATAGTCGTCTTCCGTCATGCGGTTGTGCAGCGGAATCGCCATTGTGTAATCGTTACAGTCCCGCGCCCCGGGAAAATCCTCCGGCGTAAAACCGTATTGCTGACGGTAGAACCCCAGCATGTGCACCGCATGGGTTCCCGGCCGCGTCGCGATGCCCTGCTCTTGCAGGCGTTGCATCATGTCATTGCGCGGCATGGGTGCTTTTTCAGGATCGACCCAGGTCACGAACGACTGCCAGCCATGACGGGCGCCCGCCGGCTCCTGCGGCAGGCGCAACCAATCGATGCCGGCGAGCTGTTCGCGGTAGAACTGCGCCCAGTGGGCGCGTTCATCGATGAAGGTATCCAGCTTGGCCAACTGCACCACGCCGACCGCCCCCTGCAGATCCGTCATGCGGTAGTTGTATCCCAGCAGGTCGAAATCGGCCAGGATCCACGGCCGCGGACCGTGATGGCGCTGTTCTTCGGAAATGCTGGCTCCATGGTTGCGCATCTGGTTCATGCGCTCGGCCAATTCCGGATTATTGGTCGTAACCATGCCGCCCTCGCCCGTCGTCACGGACTTGCGGGGATGGAACGAGAAGACGCCGATGTCCCCGAGGCTGCCGGCCGGACGCCCATTCCAGGCCGCGCCGGCCGCGCAAGCGGCATCTTCGACAATCGCCACCGAATCCGGCAGCGCGGCGCGCAACGCGTCGATGTCCGCGCACAGACCGAACAAGTGCACGGCAATGACGGCGCGGGTGCGCTCGGTTACCTTGGCAGCGACCTGCTCGATGTCGATATTGAAGGTCTCGCGGCTGACGTCGACCAGCACGGGCGTGCCGCCGCAGTACAGCACGGCGTTGGCGGTGGCCACCCAGGTGAAGGACGGCACGATGACTTCGTCACCCGGACCGATGCCCAGGCCGGCCAACGCCAGATGCAGGCCGGTGGTACAAGAAGTCACCGCAAGCGCGTGGGCTACCTGATGCCGTTCGGCGAACGCCTTTTCGAAGGCCGCGACCTTGGGGCCCTGCGTCAGCCAGCCGCTCATCAAAGGTTCACGGACGGCCTGCCATTCCTCCTCGCCGGTCATCGGCAGGGAAATGGCGATATTGCGCTTCGCGATGGGGTTGCTCACGCGTTGTCTCCGTTCGCAGCGCGCCAGTCGATCAGCTTCTGCAGGCCTTCGTTCAAGTTGTATTGGTATGTGAAATCCAGATCCGCGGCGGCCTTCTTCGGGCAGCCGATGCGGTTCTGCACCATGCGGCGCGCGTCATCAGCGCTATAGGGACGGTATTCCACGGTCAGATCCGATTCCTTCATGTCGAGAATCGTGTCGCACAGTTCCTTGATGCTGGTCTGCACACCCGTGCCCACGTTGTAGAACTGGTCGGTAGCTTCGGAGGTCAGGGACAGCACGTTGCAGCGGGCGACGTCCTCGACATAGATGAAGTCGTAGGCCTGGGTGCCATCGCCGTTGATGACCGGCGCTTCGTTGGCGTCGATCTTGTTCAGCATGATCGGGATGACGCCGGTATAAGCGGCAGTCTGGTCCTGATGAGGGCCGTAGACGTTCATATAGCGCAAGCCCACATAGCTCAAGCCGTAGCGGTCGTGGAACGCGTGGCACATGGCTTCGCCCGCGATCTTGCTGGCGCCGTAGAAATTCCGGTTGTTGAACGGGTGCTCTTCGGTCATGGGCACTTCGACCGCGTCGCCGTAGACGGAGGCGGAAGAAGAATATACGAGACGCTTGATGTTGTTCTTCACGCACGCTTCGAGCACGTTGAAGGTGCCTTCGATGTTGACGTGGAACGCCGTGCGCGGGAAGTCTTTGCAATGCAGCAGCCACATGGCGGCCAGATGCACCACGCCGTCCATGCCGTACATGGCATCGTTCAGAAGGTCGACGTCGCGAATGTCGCCGCCATGCGGGTACATGCGGCAACGGGGGTCCTTCAGGTATTCGGCGATGTTGCTGTGCTTGCCACGGGCGAAGTTGTCATAGATGACGACCTCAGCGACCGGATGCTTCAGCAGTTCAGCAACGACGAAACTGCCGATAAATCCGGCCCCGCCGATGACTAGGATTTTCGAACCCTCTAGCTTCATGGAAATGTGCCTTTCGATTGCGACGCGAAGCTTTTGATTTTATCCGCAATTCGCAGGTTGACCCCGCCAAGCGCGCCAAGCGGCAGGTTGCATGACAAATCGCTACACGCGCCAGGCCGCTGAATTCGCAAGCGGCAGAACTGATGCTGGGCAATGGATGAACAATATGAATCTGTTTATAACGGCCGAAGATAGAAGAACTTATGCGCACCCTATTTAATAAATTCCGTAATAGAACTCACTATTGATTAAAACAATGTATCCACTGGAGTAAATGTGCCGGAAAACCGCCGTGCATGGGAATTGCAGGGGGGCATGGCTTGGCTATTCCTTGAATTGGGTCCACAATCAATTCATAAAAGACGCCCAGCAAGGAGACAGCCATGCGCATTGCCGATGCCCAGTGGATTCCTTCTACCCAGCACCAGACTTGGGACGCGTTGACAGATCCGGCCGTGCTGCAGCGATGCATCCCCGGCTGCGTGGAGGTGGTCAGGCAGAGCCCGACCGAGTACGCCGTCAAGCTCCGCGCCAAGGTCGCGGGGATCGACACCGACTACGACGGCGAGATCCTGATGTCCGATGTGGACCCTCACAATAGCTGCACGCTTGCCTTCGAAGGCAAGGGGCGCGCCGCCTGCCTGGCCATCGGGACCGCGCAGATCAACCTCAGCACGAAGGACGACGGCACGCGGGTGGCCTACACCGTCGCCTGCATGGCCGGCGGCAAGCTGGCCGAATGCGGCGAAAGCCTGCTGCTGAAGGCGGGCGACAAGATCATCCAGAAGTTCTTCGCCGCCTTCATCGACCACATGTCGGGCCAGCCCCGGCTCGCGCCGCCCCCGCCGCCGCCCGAACCCGAGGCGCGCGGGCTGTCGAATTCGCGCTGGTCCTGGATTATGGTGATCCTGGTCATCGCGGTTTTCTGGGGCTACCACACGTTCTACAAGTGAAAACCCTGACTCGCCGGTGATATCCTCTGCGGCATGACGACGCCGCCCGACTCACCGCCTTCCCCTACGCCCCCAGCCCATTCGCGACGCGACCTCCTGATGGGGATGGCGGGGGTTTCCGCCACCGTCGTCCTGGCGGCCCTGGATTCCACCATCATCAGCACCACCCTACCGCGGGTGGCCGAGGCGCTCGACGGCATGGCGCTGTATGCCTGGGTGGGAACGGGCTACCTGCTCGCCACCGCGGCGTCCATCCTGGTCTTCGGACGGCTGGGCGACATGTTCGGCCGCAAGCCCCTGATGCTGCTGTCGGTGCTGATCATCGCGCTGGGCTCCATCGCCTGCGGCCTGTCCCAGACCATGACCCAACTGATCGTGTTCCGCTCGCTGCAGGGCATCGGCGGCGGCATGATGATCGCGACGGCGTTCGCCGCGCCCGCCGACCTGTTCCCCGACGCGAAGCAGCGGGTGCGCTGGATGGCGCTGGTGTCGGCCGCCTTCGCCATGGCCAGCGGCATCGGCCCGGTCCTGGGCGGCGCCGCCACGCAGGCGCTGGGCTGGCGCGCGGCCTTCTTCATCGCGCCGGTCGCCGCCGCGGGCGCCTTCTTTCTGCTGGCGCGCTATTTCCCCCGCATCCGGCCCGTGCACGACGGCAGCCGCAAGATCGATTGGCTGGGCGCTATCCTGCTCGTCGTCGCCGTGGGCGCGCCGCTGGCCGCGCTGGAGCTGGCCTTTGCTGGCGGCGACCACGCGCACCCCCTGCTGGGCGCGCTGCTGGCCGCGATGGGGGTGGCGGCGATCGCCGTCCTGATTCCCATCGAGCGCCGCGTGCGCTCCCCCATTTTTCCGCTGCGCGTGCTGTCCGCCAAGGAATCGCGCCTGCTGAATATGGCGGCGATGATGGTGGGCGCGGTCATGTTCGTGCAGATTTTCTACAGCCCCCTGCTGCTGCAACAGGTACTGAACTACACGCCCAGCGAAGCCGGGCTGCTGCTGACGCCGCTGGTCGCCGCGATCTCGGTCGGCAGCATCATCAACGGCCGGCTGTTCCCCAAGCAGTCCGAGCCGCAGCGCCTGATGGTGTTCGGCGGCGGCCTGCTGGCCGCCGGATCGCTGATGGTGCTGCTGATCTCTCCGGGCACCTCCGCCTGGTGGATCCTGGCGGCGTTCTTCGTCAACGGCTGCGCGCTGGGCTTTCTTTTGCCTAATCTGACCCTTTTTATGCAGATGCTGAGCGAGCGGCGCGACGTGGGCGTGGCGTCCGCGCTGGTCCAGACCACGCGCGCCATCGGCAGCGCGCTGGGCACGGCGGTGGTCGGCATCATTATTTCGCACAGCACGGTACTAAACGGAGTGCGTGCCGGATTGGTCCTGTGTATCGTCCTGTCGCTGACCTGTGCCCTGCTGGCGCACAGGGTCAAGATGAAAAACCTGGCCACGAGCCGGAAATAAGGCAAGCCCAGGACCGAACATGCGTGGACGCAATCTGCTGGACCTGCTGCTCCTGGCCGCCGTCTGGGGCGGCTCCTTCCTCTTCATGCGCGTGGCCGTCGCCGAATTCGGCCCGGTGGCGCTGATTGAACTGCGCGTGGGCCTGGCCGCGCTGTTCCTGCTGCCCGCCGCGTTGTGGCGCGGCAAGCTGCCGCTGATCGCGAAGCACTGGAAGGCTTTGTTGATGGTAGGCATGCTGAACGCGGCCGTGCCGTTCCTGCTGTACGCCTACGCCGCCCAATCCCTGGGCGCGGGGTTCCTGTCGGTCGCCAATGCCGTGACCCCGGTGTGGGGCGCTGTCATCGGCTGGCTGTGGCTCGGGGACAGGCTGGCCTGGACGCGCTCGCTCGGCCTGATGATCGGCGTGGTGGGCATCGTCGTGCTCGTCTGGGACAAGCTGAATTTCAACGCCGGCGGCACGGGGCCCGCGGTGCTCGCCGCGGTCTCGGCGCCGGTGTTCTACGGCATCGCCGCCAATTGGACCAAGCGCTTTCTGACCGGCGTGGACGCCCTGGCCAATGCAACCGGCAGCATGGTGGGCGCGTCGCTCGCGCTGCTGCCGCTGGCGATCTGGTTCTGGCCCGAATCCCCCGCCTCCCTGCAAGCCTGGATCGCCACGATCCTGCTTGCCGTGGTGTGCACCGGCGCGGCCTACATCATCTTCTTCCGCCTGATCGCCAACGTCGGCCCCACCGGCGCCGTCAGCGTGACGTTCCTGGTGCCGATTTTCGGCGTGGTGTGGGGCGCGTGGTTCCTTGGCGAAAGCATCACGCCGTCGATCGCGGCGGGCGCCGCGATCATCCTGGCCGGCACGGCGCTGGCGCTCGGCCTGCTGAAACGGCGCGCCTGAAGCGGCCCGGCTCAGTATTTGTCCGACGATCCCGTCAGCGCCACCCCGATCCGCAGCAGCGTGTAGGACACCGCGTCGACCCAGCGCCGCACCCATCCGCGGCGCTGGTATTCCAGCGGCCGGATGAAGCGCCCGCCGTCGCGGATGGCCGCCTCCAGCCGTTCCTGCAGGTCCCAGGAAAACGGCTGGTCGTCCACGACGACGTTGGCCTCGCGCGCCAGCAGCAGGCTGAAGGGATCCAGGTTGGACGAGCCCACGGTCACGACGTTATCGATGACGGCCACCTTCGCGTGCAGGTAGCTGGGCATGTATTCGTAGATCTCGATGCCGTCGCGCAGCAACTGGTCGTACAGCGAGCGCGTGGCGTGGTACTGCATGCGGTATTCCACCTTGCCCTGCAGCAGCAGGCGCACGCGCACCCCGCGCGCGGCGGCCTTCGCCAGCGCCCGGCGGAACTGGCGTCCCGGAAAGAAATACGCGTTGGCGATCAGGATGTCGCGGCGCGCCTGCGAAATGCCGTAGAGATAGGAGCGCTCGAACGTCTGGCGAAACCGCAGGTTGTCGCGCAGCACCAGCGCGGCCCGCAACTGGCCGCAAGGAGCGACGGAGGCATGGCGCGGCTTGAGCAGCCGCATGCGGTTCCAGTCCCGGGGATGGCGCCGCAGCCGTGCCCAGTTCAGCCTCACCCACAGCAGTTCCTGGGCATAGGCGGCCGAGGTGACCAGCGGCCCCCGCACCTGCACGGCGAAATCGTAGCGGGGGCCGGTTAGGCCGTCCGCCGGGTCCCGGTCGTCGTAGTCGTCGATGATGTTGATGCCGCCGATAAAGGCGATCTGCCCGTCGACGACGGTGACTTTGCGGTGCAGGCGCCGCAGGCGGCTGCGCGACGGGATGTAGCGAGCGAACCAGCGCGGCTCCGGGCGGAAGATCCGGCACTGCGCACCGGCGTTGGTCAGCCGCGTGCGCAGCGCATCGACGTTCTCGGCGCTGCCGAAGCCGTCCAGCACGACGCGTACCTTGACCCCGCGCCGGGCCGCCGCCTCCAGGCAGTCCAGCACCCGCGAGCCGGTGCGGTCGGGCATGAAGATGTAGGTTTCCAGGTGCACGCTGACCTGGGCCGTGTCGATCGCGGCGCACAGCGCGGGGAAAAAGTCGGAACCGTTCTGCAGCAACCGGATGTCGTTGCCCAGCGTCCAATCCAGCTTGACCTGCTCGGCCCTCACGGCAGTTCCAGTTCAGCCAGCAAAGGAGAGTGGTCGGAAAGCCTTGCCCATTCCCGCCCGCGCAGCACGCGCGCGCTGCGCACCGCGAAGCCGCGCTGATAGATGCGGTCCAGGCGGAACCACGGGAACACGGCGGGAAAGGTGCGCGGCGGCGGCAGCAGCAGGCGCGAACTGCCGTCCATGCCCAACTGGTTGGTACGCTCCATGACGGAAATGCCGCTGTTGGGCAGTCCGCGCAAGGCGTTGCTCAGGCGCCTGACCGAATCGCGCAGGCGCGGCAGTTCGCCGCCATGGCTGCGCGGGGCATGCGAGAACACTTCGTACAGGCCGAGCTGCTGCACGAACAGGGGCGCAAGACGGTCGCCCCAGTCGTTGAAATCGCCCGCCACCAGGATCGGCTCGCCGTCCGGCACCATGCGCCGAATGCGCTCGGTCAGCGCCAGGATCTGGCGGCCGCGGCTGCCGGCGAACAGGCCCAGGTGGACGACGAAGCAATGCACCGCGCGCCCATCGAGTTCGATCCGCGCGTGCAGCAGCCCGCGCTGCTCGAGCCGGTGGTCGGAAATATCCTGGTTTTCATGGCCAAGAATGGGAAAGCGCGACAACAGCGCATTCCCGTGGTCCGTCTCGCTGCGGATGGCGTTGCGGCCATAGGCCACATCCAGCCGAAGCGCGGCGGCAAGGGATTCGTGCTGGGCGTCGAGCAAGGATTTCTGCTCGTTGCGGCCCTGGACTTCCTGCAGGAAGACCAGGTCGGGACGCAGGCCGTAAAGGCCCAGGCGCAGTTCATTGAGGGAGTCGCGACGGCCTAACGCCGAACGGCCCTTGTGTATGTTGTAGCTGACGACACGAATGAGCGACATAGAGGAAATGGCGCCTCTCTAAGCAGGAAAACCGCCGGCCGCGCTCCAAGAGAGAGCCCCGGCCAGACACCGCCAACCCGGCGGCGTTTGCCAGATTACTCCAATTCAAAGACGCGTTCCCGCATTCGTGCCCGTTGCCCGCAAACCGGCGGACCGCCTCGCCATTCGAGGCCCCCCACCGCCAGCAAGCAGCCCCCCCAAGCCGGGCCGCACGGATCCGGCTCCGCCGGTCCGTAGCGGCGCCCCCCTGGGGGGGAAGCGCCTCCGGCGCTTCGGGGGGGGAAGACCCTACTTCACTTCAACGTTGCGCAAGCGGATGTGCAGTTCGCGCAGTTGCTTCTCGTCGACTTCCGACGGCGCCTGCGTCAGCAGGCATTGCGCGCGCTGGGTCTTCGGGAAGGCGATCACGTCGCGGATCGATTCGGCGCCGGTCATCATCGTCACGATGCGGTCCAGGCCGAAGGCGATGCCGCCATGCGGAGGCGCGCCGTACTGCAGGGCGTCGAGCAGGAAGCCGAACTTCTCGCGGGCTTCCTCGGCGCCGATCTTCAGCGCGCGGAACACCTTGCTCTGCACTTCCTCGCGGTGGATACGGACCGAGCCGCCGCCGATTTCCCAACCGTTGAGCACCATGTCGTAGGCCTTGGCGAAGGCCTTGCTGGGATCGGATTCCAGGAAGTCCTCGTGGCCGTCCTTCGGGCTGGTGAAGGGGTGGTGGGCGGCGGTGTAGCGGCCGTCTTCCTCGTCGTACTCGAACATCGGGAAGTCGACCACCCACAGCGGCTTCCAGCCGGCGGCGGACAGGCCCGTCTTCTTGCCGAATTCGCTGTGGCCGATCTTCACGCGCAGCGCGCCGATGGCGTCGTTGACGACCTTCTCGCGGTCGGCGCCGAAGAAGATGATGTCGCCGTCCTGCGCGCCGGTGCGCTTGACCAGTTCGGCCAGGGCGGCGTCATGCAGGTTCTTGACGATGGGCGATTGCAGGCCGTCGCGGCCCTTGGCCACGTCGTTGACCTTGATGTAGGCCAGGCCCTTGGCGCCGTAGATGCCGACGAACTGGGTGTAGCCGTCGATCTCGCTGCGCGACATCTCGGCGCCGCCCGGCACGCGCAGGGCGACCACGCGGCTGCCCGGCGCCGTGGCGGCGGCGGCGAACACCTTGAAGTCCACGTCGCGCATGACGTCGGTCATGTCGGTGAATTCCAGGTTCACGCGCAGGTCCGGCTTGTCGGAACCGTAGCGGCGCATGGCTTCGGTCCAGGGCATGATCGGGAACGGCGTGGGCAGTTCCACGTCCTGCACCACCTTGAACACGTGGCGAATCATGCTTTCGAAGATCTCGCGGATCTCGACTTCGTTCAGGAACGAGGTTTCGCAGTCAATCTGGGTGAATTCGGGCTGGCGGTCGGCGCGCAGGTCTTCATCGCGGAAGCACTTGGTGATCTGGTAGTAGCGGTCGAAGCCCGACACCATCAGCATCTGCTTGAACAACTGCGGCGATTGCGGCAGCGCGAAGAAGTGGCCGGCGTTCACGCGCGAGGGCACCAGGTAGTCGCGCGCGCCTTCGGGCGTGCTCTTGGTCAGCATCGGGGTTTCGATGTCGATGAAGCCCAACTGGTCCAGGAACTTGCGCACTTCGATGGACACGCGGTAGCGCAGCATCAGGTTGCGCTGCATCTGCGGACGGCGCAGGTCCAGCACGCGGTGCGTCAGGCGGGTGGTTTCCGACAGGTTGTCGTCGTCCAACTGGAACGGCGGCGTGACCGACGCGTTCAGGATCTCGACTTCCTTGCAGAGCACTTCGATTTCGCCCGAGGCCAGCTCGGCGTTGGCGGTGCCCGCCGGACGCTCGCGCACCAGGCCGGTGACGCGGATGCAGAATTCGTTGCGCAGGCGCTCCGCGGTGGCGAAGGCGGCGTTGTCCGGATCGAACACGATCTGCGCCAGCCCCGCGCGGTCGCGCAAGTCGATGAAGATGACCCCGCCGTGGTCGCGGCGGCGGTTCACCCAGCCGTACAGGGTGACGGTCTGGCCGAGATGGTCACGGCAAACCTGGCCGGTGTAGCAGGTACGCATGCGGGATGACTCCGTTTATGTGCTTGGTTGTAGCGTAAGGGTTACGAATCGGCGCGAGGCGGGTCTTGCACGCCGGGCGCCTGAACGGGCGGAACCGGCCGGCCCGCGGGCGCCGAGGCCTGGACCGGGGCGACAACGCCCATGGAAACGATGTACTTCAGGGCCGCGTCCACGCTCATCTGCAGGTCGATGGCGTCGGCGCGAGGCATCATCAGGAAAAAACCCGACGTGGGATTCGGCGTCGTCGGCACGTACACGCTGATATGGTCGCTGGCCAGCAGGTCGGCCACTTCGCCGCTGGGCGTGCCGGTGACGAACGCGATGGTCCAGCTACCGGCGCGCGGATACTGCACCAGCACCGCGCGGCGGAATGCCTGCCCGTTCGGCGCCAGCACGGTATCGCTGACCTGCTTGACCGAGTTGTAGATGGACCGCACCAGGGGAATGCGGCCCAGCAGGCTTTCCCACTGGTCCACCATGGTGCGGCCGATCAGGTTGGCGGCGAATATGCCCGTCAGAAGCACCACCGCCACGACCAGGACGAAGCGGAAACCGGGAATGTCGATGCCGAACAGCGATTCGGACGACAAAAAGCCGGGCACGAACCCTTCCAGGGTGGCGACCAGCAGGCCCAGTACCCACACCGTGATGACCAGGGGAACCCAGATCAGCAGGCCGGTGATGAAGTACTTCTTGATGACGCGCATACGCATCGAGGCGCTCTAGGAGGCGGAGCTGCCCGCGGCGGGTGCCGCGGGGGTGGCCGGCGCCGCGGCCGGCGCCGCCGCGGGCGCGGGCGCGGCACTCTCGGATGGCGCCGAGGGGCTGGCCGAACCGCCCTGGCCGCCGCCGTTGCCACGGAAGTCCGTGACATACCAGCCGGAGCCCTTGAGCTGGAATCCAGCCGCGGTCACCTGCTTGGAAAACGTGCTCTGGCCGCATTCGGGGCAAACCGAAAGCGGCGCATCGGAAATCTTCTGCAAGACGTCTTTGGCATGGCCGCAGGCGCTGCATTTGTAAGCGTAGATGGGCATCGAGGGCTCCCAGGCGCGGGCCCGGCATATCAAAAGCCGCCTGGCGCCGGACGGAATATCCGGGGGTCGGATCGGGTGGGAACCGGATCCGGGCCGAAGCGGCGGGTGGGGGCGAGGCCGGAAAAAATACGGGGAAAGTCTTGAATTTTAGCGGTTTTTCATGAACCCTCGGTGTCCGCCCCCGCCGGGCCTTCCCGGGGGCTCCGGCGGCGGGCCGGGCGGCCTATACGGGAAGCAGGAACATGGCGGCCGCCACCAAGGTCGGCAGCAGGGCCGACAGGAACAGCCGCCCGGAGGAAATGCTGCCGTCCGGGAAGTGGTTCTTCAGGATGGCGAAGCCCGCCGGATTGGGCGCGTTGGCGATGACCGTCAGCCCGCCGCCGGTCACCGCCCCGGCCACCAGCATGTAGCGCCAGGCCTCGCCGGTGCCTTCCACCAGCGAGCCCAGATAGGTCAGCGCCGCGTTGTCAGTGATGGCCGTGAGCGCGGTGGCGCCCCAGAACAGGACGAAGGGCTCGAGGCCGCCCAGCAGACCCTGCAGCCACCATTTCTGCAGGCCGCCCAGCACCACCAGCCCGGCCAGGAAGAAGCCCACCATCAGGCCTTCCTTGATCATCAGGCGGTTCTGGTGGCGCTTGTAGGCCTCCGAAAAACCGATGAACATCATCAGCAGGCCCAGGAAGATGGCCGGATGGTGCGCGCTGAGCACCACGGCGACCAGGAAGGCCAGGTGCACCAGCATGACCACGACGGGCACCGGGGGACGGGAATCCGCGCCTTCCGGGGCGTCCACGCCGCCGCCCGTGCCCAGCGAGCGCTCCAGCAGCGCCTTGCGGCAGACAAGGGTCAGCAGGCCAGCGTTCAGGCAGACGGCCAACGCGGCGCGCCAGCCGAAGTGCTGCAGCATGAAGGCGGAGTCCCAGCCGAAGGTGGAGGCCACCATCAGCACGGGCGGCGCGGCGTAGGACGTCAGCACGCCGCCGATGGATACGTTGACGAACAGCACCCCCAGCGTCAGGTACTTGAAGCCCGCGCGGCCGCTCGCGCGGAAATAGGCGTCGCGCAGCAGGATGGCGGCCAGCGTCATGGCGGCCGGTTCGGTGATGAACGAGCCGCCCAGCGGCACCAGCGACATCACGACGAAGAAAGTGGCCAACTCGCGCGGCAGGGGCAGCGCGCGGGCTACCAGCCGCACCAGCAGTCCGACCAGCTCCAGGATGGGCCGGCTGGCCGCCACCACCATGATGACGAAGACAAAGAGCGGCTCGGTGAAGTTGCGCGTGTCCATGTAGTCGATGGCGCGCGACGGCCCCGCCAGCGCCGCCATCGCCACGATCAGCACGAATGCCCATACGCCGAAGACGGCCTCCACCTCGGAGAACAGATGCCAGAAACCCGCGTGCGGCCCGCCGCGATGCGCCAGCCGCGCGAAGACGGGAACCGAGAAGGTATGAAGAACCGCCACGGCGAACAGGAGTGTGGCGATGACTTCAAGGGTCTGGGGCATGTGGAAGACTTCCGGTAGAAAGATTCGAAGCGCACGGACGCCGTCCGCCGGGCCTGCGGACAAGGGTCGCAATATAGCGCAAGCACCCCGCCGTGTAACGCAGGGTCAACACCGATGAAGCCAGGCCCTACGCGACCGGCGCGGGCGATTCCCCGCCCTGCTGGGCCGCCTTCATCTCCATCAGCAGGCTGTGCAGCATTTCGGTCGACAGCCCATGCAGCACCAGGCGGTAGCCGGCGCGCAGGGTCGACATCGGCACCAGGGGATGGTTGTTGTTGACCAGGATCAGGTGCTGCGGCGCCCCCAGCAGCTTGGCCGCATAGATGCCGATGGTCTCGTCGAGCTGTAGCGAATTGGCCGCGCGCCAGAAGTCGTTATCGGTCAGCAGCAACTGGTAGAGCGGCGTGAACAGCTCGATGGCGCTTTGCAGGTCGAGGAAGTTCAGCTTGCCCCGGGGCATGTCGTCCAGCGACAGGTCCGGGTCCCGGATCATCGAGAAGTCGACGCGCTCGGGCGCGTGCATCTCCATGCCGGCGTCGCGCAGCGCCTGGTTCAGCCGGATGACGAAGTTGAACAGGTTCAGATCGTGCTTGACGAAAAGATCGTCCTTCAGATCGTCGATGTCGCGCGGCTCCAGCGGCGTGGTCGTGATGGGCACGGGCGAATTGGCCGCGATGAACGACAGGATCTGCGCGCCCAGGTGAAAGTGCCGCAGGATGAGCCAGTTGGCCTGCGGCGAGACGAAGCGCTTGAGTCCCCAGGCCAGGATGCGGTGCAGCAGCCTGGAATGCGACCAGCGCCGCGGCAGGAAGGTCTTGACGATCTGGATCAGGATGATGAACGCGCGCGCCAGCGGCCGCAGGAACGGCAGCAGGTACTGGCGCGATGCGCAACTGGAATCGGTCAGCCACGCTTTCTTCACCTTGTCCGGCAAGGGCGTGCTGCGGTCCAGGTAAAGCGCCAGCCAGGGACTGGGATCGGCGGGATCGTGCCCCTGGGCGAGGAATTCCGGTTCCTGGTTCATGCCCCCTCGTCCTCCATCACGTGATGAAACTGCATCAGGTACAGCGCGGCCGTGCGGCGCGCGGTATCGACGATGCGTTGCTCCGCCCGGCCGTCCTCGTCGCAGTCCAGCGCCAGCTCCACCGCCGACAGCCAGCGCGCCAGGTGGTGTTCGTCGTTGTGGCCATGGTATTCCAGGAAGCGGAAGGCATCGGGCGGCAATGTCAGGCTGGCCTTGAGCAGCGGCAGCAGCGCCGGCACGATGCGCTGGCCCGTGCCTTCGATGATGTAGATGGCGCCCAGCAGCCCGATCGGATCGCGCGTGGCCGCCAGGCCGTGCAGATAGGCGTTGAGCGCCTCGCCGCCCGGATTGCGGCGCAGGGCGTCGATGCTGTCCACCGCGCCGCCCGCGTTGCGATAGTCCTGGAACAGGATCTGGAAGTCGTTCTGCTCTTCGCCGGCGTGCATGTCGATCAGCGCGGCCAGCGGCGCGTATTGCTCCGACAGCGAGGCCGCGCCTTCGCGCATCCATTTGCTGCCTTCGCGCACCTGCGGGATCCAGTTCTCCATCCAGTTCAGGTAGTCGGCCGTCTGGAACCGGCGGTTGCGCAAACGCCGCACCACCGGTGTGCGCCAGACGCGCGAACGGTAGTCGTGCCAGATCGCCGCCAGTTCGGTCAGCAGTTGGCCCAGCCCCTGCGGCGCCATGTCCGGATCGTGCGGCGGCGCGATCGCCTCGGCATCGCCGCTGTTCGCAGCGTCGCGCGGCGCCGCCGCGGCAGGCGCGCCGGCGGCGACTGGGCTGGCATGGACCGCTTCGGCCTCCAGCAGCATGTAGGCCGCCATGAAGCGTCCCGATTCGGGGATGTAGCAGAAAATCTGCTCGCCCGGCTTCACCTCGCGCGTTTCCAGAAACTCCGCCAACATGATCAGAATGGAGGCGGCCCCCGTGTTGCCGCGCCAGGCCAGGTTGCTGAACCAGCGACTGCGGGGGATCACCAGGCCCGCCTTCTCCATCAGGTCCTCGACCACGGGGATGAATTTCTCGGACGAGTAATGGCACAGGAAATGGTCCACCTGGTCCGGATCCAGCCAGCCGTCGCGCACCAGCTTGGCGTATTCGTGGATGCCGATATCGAACAGGTGCGGCAGCAGCCGGATGTCCTGGCGCAGGGACAGCGCGCCGTCGGCCTCGGCTTCGTGCCACGACGGATAGTCCAGGTGCCCATTCTTGCGGTCGGCAGAGAGCCCCAGTTGCATGCACAC
The DNA here is from genome assembly GCF_037619525.1 of Achromobacter veterisilvae. NCBI lineage: Bacteria > Pseudomonadati > Pseudomonadota > Betaproteobacteria > Burkholderiales > Alcaligenaceae > Achromobacter > Achromobacter veterisilvae. The sequence goes on from NZ_CP148753.1 coordinate 854,900, forward strand.
GGGATAGTCGCCCGAGAACGAGCGCTGGTGCACCCACTTCAGGCACAGGCGCACGCCTTGCGATGCGCCGGGCAGCGGCCGTCCGGTATTGCCGAGCAGCACCGCTCCCGCGCCGTCCGACAGCATCCAGCGCAGGAAGTGCGCATCGAAATCCGCGTCGTAGCCCCGAGCGGCGAAGCGCGAGCGCTTGAACAGCCGCGACGGCAGTTCGCTGGCCACCGCCAGCGCGCTGGCGTGCCCGCCCATCTCGACCCCCTGCGCCGCCACCTGGATGGCCGAGACGCCCGCCGCGCAGATGCCGTGCACCGACAGTGTCTCCATGGGCGGCGCGGCCAGCTCGCCCTGGATCATGTTCGAGAATCCCGGCATCAGCGCGTCGCCGCCGGACGAGCCGCTGGCCAGCAGCGACACCGCCGACAGGTCGCTGTCGCCGCGCCGCAGGCAATCGCGGATGGCGTTGGCCGCCAACTGCGCATTGGTGAATACCGTGGCGCCCTCGGAATCGATTGCGTAGTGGCGTTGCCTGATGCCGTTCTCGGCCAGGATGCGGCTCTTGATCCGGCCGGACATGCGGTTCAGCGGCGCGATGTAGCTGTCCATGGCCTCGTTGGACACGGGCTCTCCCGGCATGAAATAGCCGGCGCTCTCCAGGTAGACACGATGAAACGCAATGGGCATGGCGGGTCTCTAGTGAAAGAATGGGGTGGCGGCGCTAGCGGACGTGCTCGGGCGCCATGCGCGAATGGCTGCGGAAACGCGGCACGAACGTGCCCAGCACGAAGACGCGGAACATATAGGGCGTCAGTCCGCGCTCGTTCAAGGCCGGATGCACGCGGCCGCGGTAGCGCTCGCGATGCAGGCGGGTCAGCTCGGACCAGTGCGCCCGCGAATGCTCGTGATGCGCGGTATGCAGGCCGATGTTGAACAACAACGGATTGACCAGCCCTTCGAAATTGCGCGCGTAGTCCAGGCCGGCGACGGACCGGGGGCCGCCGTCGGCGTGCGCATGCTGCAGGTAGTTCGTGGCCAGCAGCCAATGCAGGCCGTGCAACTGCGGAACGATGACGAACACCAGCGCCTTGGCGGGGTTCACCGCCAGCAGGCCGCCCCACAGGCCGAGCCACGCGCCGTACTGCGCCATGCAGTAGCGCCATGCGCCCGGCCAATGGCGGCGCAGGCGGCCCAGCCAGGCGAAGAACAGCGGATACAGCACCCACACCGCCTGGAGCGGGTGGATCAGATAACCCCAGAGATGATTCGTGTCGCCGCCGAAGCGGTAGGTGCGCGCCGCGTCGCGCGCGCCGTGCCGGTAGCGGTGGTGGTTCGCCACGTGGGCCGGATAGAAGACGAACGTCGGATGCCCCTGCAGCAGGGTGATCCAGAAGTCGGTGATGCGATTGGCCCGGCGGCCGCGCCACATCCGCAGGTGCGTGTGGTTGTGGTGGATGACGCCGATGCCCAAAGTCAGGAACAGCATCAGCCCGTACAGGGGCCACCAGAACCCGTGCACCCATTGCCAGGCCGCCAGCGCCGGCAGGACGGCCAGGTAGGCAAGGCTTTGCCAGTCGCGCCGGTTGCGCAGCGCCGGCCGCCGGCGCGGCGCCTCAGGCCCGCCCGCCAAGCGACTCTCGCTGCCGGAAGGCATCCAGTTGGGGCGCCGCCGCCTCGGCCTTGAGCCGGGTGCGGAACAGGCGGTCCATGAAGGTGAACTGGAAGCCGTAATTGCCGTTGTAGCAGGCATGGTGCAGATGATGCCGGCGGCTGGCGGCGAACCAGTGCGCATAGGACACGCGGGGAAAGAAGTCGTAGTTGGCGTGCCCGATGCAGTTGAAGAACAGGCTGAACAGCGGCACCGAGACCAGCGACCAGAAACTGAAATCGTGCAGCACCATGGGCAGCAGGATGACGTTGCCCAGCATCAGGGCTTCGATGGGATGGAAGCTGTAGGTGGAGAACGGCGTGGTCACGACCGAACGGTGATGCGGCAGGTGGAACCGGCGCAGCGGCCTGGTGTGCAGCAGGCGGTGATTGATCCAGAAGTGCACGTCGTTCCAGGCCACCAGCACCAGGATCTCGGCCAGGATCTGCCGCCAGCCGGCATCCGGGTCCAGGCGCGCCCATCCCAGTTGCAGCAGGCCCCACGGGAAAATCATGCCGGTGCCGAACAGCAGGATGGACAGGCCGGATTGGGCGAACTCGCGCCGCAATTGGCCGGGCGCGAGCGGGCGCGGATCCAGCGCGCGCCCGATGCCGAGTGCGGGCAGGAGGTAGTGCGTCAACAGCCAGGTGGCCGCGCCGAAGACCAGATAGATGCCGCCGAAAAACAGCAAGCCCGCCAGCATGACCTGCCAGGCGGACAAGGCTTCAAAAGCTTGGGCCATGAACGTTTTTTTTACCCGGAGAATGGCCGCATCATAAGCAATCCGTCAGCTTCCAGGCAGGTCATTTATTACCAAATGAATCTGAACGCCACAAAGCTGGCGGACTGCTCACGCGTGGCACGGGCTATTGGCCGGGATACAGGCGGTTCAAGCCGGTTACCGCCGCATCCAGGCGGGCGGCCAGGACTTCGCTGGCGCGCGGCATGGGCTGCCGCAATTCCGCGCTCAGCAGGCCCTGGCGGCCCAGTTGCGCCTTCACGGGGCCGGGGTTGGGCTCGGCGAACGTCAGTTGGATCACCGGGACCAGCGCATGGAACAGCTTCCTGGCCTGGTCCAGTTGTTGCGCGCGCACGGCGCGGTGCATGGCCACGAACAGGTCCGGACGGATGTGCGCCGCCGCCGCGATCATGCCGGCGCCGCCCAGGCAAAGCACGGTCAGGGACTGCAGGTCCTCGCCCGCCAGCACGTTCATGTTGCCGTCGGCGATCAGCGCGATCGTCTTGTCCAGCGCTCCTCCGCAATCCTTGATCGCGGCGATGTTCGGATGCGCCGCCAGCGCGAGCAGGGTCGAGGTGTCCAGCGTCGCGCCTGTCCGGTAGGGAATGTCGTAGAGCACCAGGGGAAAACGCGAAGCATCGGCCAGGCAGCGGAAATAGGCCGCGGCGCCTTCCTGCCCGGGGCGCACGTAGTACGGCGCGGGCGCCAGGATGCCCGCCAGCGGGCGCGTGCCGAACGCGGCCAGGCGCTGCAGCACGTGTCCCTGGTGGTTGCCCGCCAGGCCCATGATGACGGGCAGCGCGCCCGCTTCCGTCAGCACGGCGTCCAGCACGGCCAGTTGTTCGGCATCGTCCAGGGCCGCGGCTTCGCCGGTGCTGCCGCACACGACCAGCCCGTCCACGCCGGCCGCGGCGTAGTGGCGCACCAGGCGGCGCAAGGCTCCGCCATCCACGGCGCCGCCGGAAAACGGCGTGACGAGAGGCACCCAGACGCCCTGGATCGGAGATTGGTGAGATTGCATGTGAACACTCCTTCGGTGTAAGCGGACCGTGGTTGGACCGTACAGAAGTGCTCGGGATATCAGGGGGATGCGCGGACGGCGCCAAGCGCCGCCAGGAGGCCGCTGTTCCGTCGCCCATCTGACGGAACAGCATGCTCCGGTCAGACGAGCGGCTGTTTTTTGGATTTCAGGCCAGCGCAAGCCAGCGCCGCGCCCAGGGCGCGGAACGGGAAAGCGGATTGGCTGGCCTGACGGATCATGGAATTGGGAACTGCGGGTGGCGCAAGAAACGGAAATCTACCGGGAGCGCAGGGCGGTGTCAACGGCGGCTGGCAAACATAGTGTCAGACACCCGGGGAGCGCTGGTGCAGGATGGCGTGCGTCTCGTACGGGTGTCAGACACCGCCCGAGATGGCAAGGTGTCGGACACCCATACGAGATGGCCGCCCATGCCGAAGCCTATCTCCCCGGGTGTCTGACACCACCCGCCCCGGCAACCACTCACCCCAAGCTGGCCAGAAACACCGCGCACAGCGCTTCCATCCCCTTGCGGTCGTCTTCGTCGAAGCGGTCCGGCACCGGGCTGTCCACGTCCCACACGCCGATCAGCCTGCCGTCCAGCACCAGCGGCACGACGATCTCGGAACGCGAAGCCGCGTCGCAGGCGATGTGGCCCGGAAAGGCGTGCACGTCGGGCACCAGTTGCGTCTGGCGCTGGCTGGCGGCGGCGCCGCACACTCCGCGGTTCAACGGGATGCGCACGCAGGCCGGCTTGCCCTGGAACGGGCCCAGCACCAGCTCGGTGCCGTCGTAGAAATAGAAACCCGCCCAGTTCAACTGAGGCAGGGCCTGGTAGGCCAGCGCGCTCAGGTTGGCGGCATTGGCGATGCGGTCGCGCTCGCCTTCCAGCAGGGCGCGGGCCTGGACGGCCAGTTCGGCATACAGGGCGGCCTTGGAATCGGCGGTGATGGGGGCGGCTTCGAACATGGAAATGTAACTGTACAGGCGATTATCGGTGCAGGTGATTTTAGGGGTTTCGCCCATTATGGGGGCCGGGCCGCCTCCATATGGGACAATACTTTTCGCCGATTTTTTCAACCGGGCCTCCCGAAGGGAAAAAAAAGCCCGTCTCTTCCTACCCCTTCTTGATCAAGAAGCACTCCATGGACAAGCCTCTCGAACCTGCGTTTTCCTTCTCGGAACGCGCCCAGCAACTCACCAGCTCCGCCATCCGCGAGATCCTCAAGGTAACCGAGCGTCCCGAAGTCATTTCGTTCGCCGGCGGCCTGCCGGCGCCCGGCGGCTTCCCGGTAGAAGTGGTGCGAGAGGCATTCGACAAGGTATTGGCCACCAACGGCCGCGCCGCCCTGCAGTACGGCCCGACCGAAGGCTACGCCCCGCTGCGCCAATGGGTCGCCGACGACCTGAACAGCGCCGGCGCGAACGTCGCCGCCGACCAGATCCTGATCGTGTCGGGCTCGCAGCAGGCGCTCGACCTGCTGGGCAAGGTGCTGATCGACAAGGACAGCAAGGTGCTCGTCGAAGACCCCAGCTACCTGGGCGCCCTGCAATCGTTCAGCCTGTACCAGCCGAAGTTCACGCCGGTGCCCACCGATGAAGGCGGCCTGATCCCGGAAGCCATCACCCCCGAACTGGCCGATGGCGCCCGCTTCCTGTATGCGCTGCCCAACTTCCAGAACCCCACTGGCCGCACGCTCAACCTGGAACGCCGCATCGCGCTGGTCAAGCGCGCCGCGGAACTGAACCTGACTATCGTCGAAGACGACCCCTACGGCGAACTGCGCTACGCGGGCGAGCCGCAGCCGGGCCTGATCGCGCTGGCCGCCGAATACGGCGCCAACGTCGTCCGCCTGGGCACGTTCTCGAAGGTGCTGGCCCCCGGCCTGCGCCTGGGCTACATCGCCGCCGCGCGCCCGCTCATCAACAAGCTGGTGCAGGCCAAGCAGGCTACCGACCTGCACACGCCGACGCTGACCCAGATGGCCGTGTACGAAATCGTCAAGGACGGCTTCCTGAACGAACACCTGCCCAACGTGCGCGAAATCTACCGCGCCCAGGGTAGCTGCATGCTGGACGCCATCACGCGCGAATTCCCGTCCACCGTCACGTGGACCAAGCCGGAAGGCGGCATGTTCATCTGGCTGACGCTGCCCGAGCACATCGACAGCACCAAGCTGCTGGAAAAGGCCATCGCGCAGAATGTGGCGTTCGTGCCCGGCGCGCCGTTCTACTGCGGCGCCGGCAAGTCCAACACGCTGCGCCTGAGCTTCGCCACCGTGCCGGAAGACAAGATCCGCACCGGCATCGCCATCCTGGGCAAGCTGCTTCGAGAAGAGTAGGTCCCCCCCCCGAAGCGCCTGCGGCGCTTCCCCCCCAGGGGGGCGCCGCTACGGACCGGCGGAGCCGGATCCGTGCGGCCCCGCTTGGGGGCGCAGCGGCGGCATCTGGAGGAGATGCAGCAAGTGTCTGACACCCGTACGAGATGATCTACGGTTTGCCGCGACGCTTCCCGGGTGTCTGACACCCGAGGAGCACTGACGCAAGCCGTAGCATCTCGCGTACGGGTGTCAGACACAGGCGAAGCACGGGCACCGCGGCATACGGAGCGGCTCGGCGCAATGCCCGAGCCGCCATTGTTTTATGCTGTCGGTTTTCCCCACTCCGTTTCGCCGTGACAGTGAGCGCTCCCCAACAATCTCCCGTCGACCTCAGCGACATCGTCTTCACCGACTGGGTCGAACGCTGGCTGCCGAAATCGTGGCGGCCCTACGCCCGGCTTTGCCGCCTGGACCGCCCCATCGGCACCTGGCTCACGCTGCTGCCCGCCATCGCCGCGCTGGTCCAGGCCGCGGGCGGCCTGCCGGACCTGCAACGGCTGATCGTGTTTTCGCTGGGCGCGTTGCTCATGCGCGGCATCGGCTGCACCGTCAACGACATGTGCGACCGCGACTTCGACAAGCACGTCGAACGCACGCGCTTCCGCCCGTTGACCAGCGGCCAGCTCACCATGAAGAACGCCGTCTGGTTCCTGCTCGGGCAATTGCTGGTCTGCGGGTCGCTGCTGTTCTTCCTGAACGGCATGAGCCGCTGGCTGGCGGTTGCGGTACTGCCGTTCGTCTTCATCTATCCCCTGTGCAAGCGCGTCACGTACTGGCCGCAGGTCGTGCTGGGCATCTGCTTCAACTGGGGCATGCTGATGGCCTGGTCGGATACCCAGAACCACGTGCCGCTCGCCGCCGTCGCGATGTGGGCGGGGGCCGTGCTGTGGCAAGTGGGCTACGACAGCATCTATGCCTATGTGGACGTGCGGGACGACCGCAGCCTGGGCCTGCATTCCACCGCCATGCGCTTCGGCGACCGGGGCAAGCTCTGGATCGGCGGCTTCTATCTGGCGACCGTCGTGCTGTGGTCGTGGGGCGGCTACGCCATCGGCCTGTCGTGGGCCTACCAGGCCGGCATCGCCGCGGTGGCGGCGCATCTGGCATGGCAGTTGAAAGTGTTCGACATCCAGCGCCCCGACCGCAACTTCATGCTGTTCCGCGCCAACCTCTGGCTGGGCGCGCTGCTGGTGGCCGCGGCGCTGGCCGGCACGCTGATCCGCTGAAGCGCATTGCCTGGCGCGCCGGCCCGGGCGATGATAGCCCTTCCTCAACGCCTTACGGAGGCCCGCATGCCCGCTTTGCTCAAACCCCTGGCCCTGGCGGCCGCGGCCGCGGCCGCCGCCGCCATCGCGGCCGTCCCGGCGCAGGCCGCCGGCGACTGCTCGGCCCAGCGCGGCTGCGCCGCCAAGTTCTGCCACATCGAAAACGACATCGCCGCCGCGCAGGCGCAGAACAATACCCGCCGTGAAGCCGGCTTGCGCAAGGCCTTGGCGGAAGCGAAGGCAAACTGCACCGACAGCCGCCTGCAATCCCAGCGCGAGGCAGACGTGCGGGAAAAACAGAGCAAGGTCTCCGAGCGCGAAAGCGAACTCAAGAAAGCCCGCGACAAGGGCAAGCAGGACAAGATCGACAAGGCCCAGCGCAAGCTGGATGAGGCCAAGGCGGAATACGACGCCGCGCTGGCCGAACTGAACCGCTGACCTTCCCCTTTGCCGGCCCCGGGCCTCGTCCCGGGCCGCGCGCCGCTTTCCCCTCCCTCTTCCCCCTCCTCCGCCGCTACGCGCCCGCCTTCAGGCGCGGGCCGCGGCCATTGCGTCATCAAATGGAAATATCACCATACATGGTGTCAATCGGTAAGATAAAAACCGATTAGCCTATATTTTGGAAAGATGTTTTCAGGTAATAAGGGTTTATCCCAGGGCTATTTAGGCACAGAATGCATCTCATCGGGACACAGCAAGCGAACCCCCGGCAATCACGTCAGCGGTTCGGCTCCCAAGCTCAAGACATCGGAGGTCTGCCATGAAAACCCTTGCTACCGCTTTGATGCTGTCCATGTCCGTTCTGGCCGCCGGCGCCCAAGCCGCCGAAGCCGACCAGGGCCCCACGCGCGCCCAGGTCCAGGCCGAACTGCAACAAGCCAAGGTGTCGGGCCAGTACACGTTCGGCGAAGAAGGCTATCCCGCCCCCATCGCCCAGACGTCGGGCCTGACTTCGCAACAGGTCCAGGCCGAACTGGCCCAGGCCAGGAACGCCGGCGAAGTGACTTTCGGCAATCTGGACTACCCGCCCGTCGCCGCTGCCGAACACGCCACCTCGCTGACCCGCTCCCAGGTCCAGACCCAGTTGGCGCAAGCCAAGTCGGAAGGCCTGGTCACCTTCGGCAACCTGGACTACCCGCCCCTGGGCAGCTAATTCCCCGTGGCCGCCACGGCCACGCAAGCGCCCCCCAAAGCCCCTCGGCACATGCCGGGGGGTTTTGTTTTTGACGATTCGACATCCAATTAAGTCGAATCAACGTTACCTATGGCCGATACGACTATTTGGTATCTACACATCGACAGTGCGCGGGCATAGGATGAGGCCACTCCCTCCCTCTTACCCGCAGGAGCCCGCACCATGTCCACCGCCTCCCCCCGTCCTGTCCTCCTCCTGGGCGCCGGAAAAATCGGTTTCGCCATCGCGCTGATGCTGGAACGCAGCGGCGACTACTCGGTGCTGGTCGCCGACCAGGATCCGGCCCGGCTGCGCGCCGTGGCCGAGCTGGGCTGCGAAACCCGGCAGATTTCGGACGACGATTCGCTGGCGCGCTGCATCGAGGGCCGCTACGCCGTCGTCAACGCACTGCCCTTCCATCGCGCCATCGCGGTTGCCGGCCTGTGCGCAAAGGCCGGCGTGCACTATTTCGACCTGACCGAGGACGTGGCCAGCACGCATGCCATCCAGGCGCTGGCCGAGGACGCCCGCAGCGTCCTGATGCCGCAATGCGGCCTGGCGCCCGGCTTCATCGGCATCGTCGGCAATGCGCTGGCGCGCCGCTTCGATACGCTGCTGGACCTGCGCATGCGCGTCGGGGCCCTGCCGCGCTATCCCTCCAACAGCCTGCGCTACAACCTGACCTGGAGCACGGAAGGGCTCATCAACGAATATTGCAACCCGTGCGAGGCCATCGTCGACGGGCAGCTCACGAGCGTGCCGGCCCTGGAAGGCTACGAGACCTTCGCGCTGGACGGCGTGGAATACGAGGCCTTCAACACCTCGGGCGGGCTGGGCACCCTGCCCGCCACCCTGCTCGGCCGCGCGCGCAACGTGGACTACAAGTCCGTGCGCTACCCCGGCCACTGCGGCATCATGAAACTGCTGCTCAACGATCTGCGCCTGCGCGACCGCCGCGACCTGCTCAAGGAAATCTTCGAGGCGGCCATCCCCACCACCGAACAGGACGTGATCGTGATCCAGGCCTCGGCGTCGGGCCGCCGCAACGGCCGGCTGGAGGAAGAGTCCTACCCGGTCCGCATCTTCGGCGCGGACGTCGAGGGCCATCGCCTCAGCGCGATCCAGCTATCCACCGCCGCGGGCATCTGCGCCGCGCTCGACCTGGTGGCGCAGGGCGTCCTGCCGCAACGCGGGTTCGTGGGCCAGGAAGCCATCGACCTGGAGACCTTCGCGCACAACCGCTACGGCCGGGTCTACGCGGCCAAGCCGCTGGCCCTGGCGGGCAGGGCCACGGCCGACCGCTGAGCCGGCCGATCCGGCGCGCGCTGCGCCTAGGTCCAGCCTTCCAGGCGCAGCGTGGCGCGCACCAGGCGCTGCTCTTCCTGCTCGATGTCCGACAGGCTCTGGCGCACGCTGTCCACGTGATCCGCCGCCGCCTTGCGCGCCTGTTCGGGCTGGCGCCCCGTCACCGCGTTGAACAGCCGCGTGTGCTGCCGGTCGATCTGCCGCTTTTCGGGTTGGCGGTGGTACAGGTTGTTCACGCAGGCGAACACGGACCCCAGCAGCAGGTCCGTCAGCGATTGCAGGGTATGGACCAGCACCGGATTGTGCGAAGCCTCGCAAATCGCCAGGTGGAAGGCGTGGTCCAGGTGGGCGTGCGTCGTCGTGTCGGTGTCCGCGCCCTGCGCCGCCACCATTTCGTCATAGCGCCGGCGGATCATGATGAAATCCGCCTCGGTGCCGCGGATGGCGGCCAGCCGCGCCGATTCGGCCTCCAGCAGGGAACGCACCTCCAGCAGGTCGTACAGGGTGCGCGGCTGCGAATTGAACAGATGCATCAACGGCCCGGCGTCCACCTTCGAGATCTGCGCCACGAACGACCCCTTGCCCTGCGAGGTATGGATGATCTCGCGCGCGCGCAGGAGCTTCAGGCCTTCGCGCAACGCCGTGCGCGACACGCCCAGTTTTTCGGTCAGCCGCCGTTCGGACGGCAGCGCCTGGCCGGCCTTGAGCACGCCGTCCAGGATCAGGCGTTCGATGCGCTCGGCGACCTCGTCCGCCACCTGGCGGGGTTTTTCTTCTGTTTCCGCGTACATTCGCTCTCCGGACCAGTGGTATGACCAAGCTCGGTCCCAGCAGGAGCCAGCAAATCAAGCCTCGGTAAGTAGCTGATATAAAACCATAAAAATCGACGCTTTGCCTGAGGCGGCAAAAATAAACTGGTATGACCAGCGGGTTTTGATATGGACATTGCGGCAGGCGCGAACGATGATGTCACGACAGATCCGCCCGGCGCGCGGCGCCGGCCAGCTTCACTTACCGCTAGAGAACCGCATGACTCAACGCATCCAGCACCACGGCCTGCAAGTGGCGGCCGATCTCAACCAATTCATCGAACAGGAAGCGCTGCCCGGCACCGGCCTGGATGCCGACGGTTTCTGGCAAGGATTCGCGGCCCTGGTGCAAGACCTGGCCCCCAAGAACCGGACGCTGCTGGCCGAGCGCGACCGCCTGCAAGCCGAACTCGACGCCTGGCACCGCGCCAATCCCGGCCCCATCGCGGATCCCGCCGCCTACCGCAAGTTCCTCGAAGGCATCGGCTACCTGCTGCCGCAGCCCGCCACGGTGCGCGCCACCACCGACAACGTCGACACCGAGATCTCGCAGCAGGCCGGCCCGCAACTGGTCGTGCCCATGTCCAATCCGCGCTACGCCCTGAACGCCGCCAACGCGCGCTGGGGCAGCCTGTACGACGCCCTCTACGGCACCGACGCCATCCCCGCCACGCCCGGCGACACGGGCGGCGGCTACAACCCGCAACGAGGCGCCGCCGTCATCGCCCGCGCCCGCGCCTTCCTGGATTCCGCCGCCCCGCTGGCCCAGGGCTCGCACGCCGACGCGCGCGGCTACACCGTCGAAAACGGCCAGTTGCGCGTCGCACTGGCCGACGGCGCAACCGGCCTGAAGTCCGGCTCGCAGTTCGTCGGCTACCAGGGCTCCGCCTCCGCGCCCTCGGCCATCCTGCTCAAGAACAACGGCCTGCATTTCGAGATCCAGGTCGACCGCGCCCACGCCATCGGCGGCACCGACGCCGCGGGCGTCAAGGACGTGCTGGTGGAAGCCGCGCTGACCACCATCATGGATTGCGAAGACTCCGTCGCCGCCGTGGACGCCGCCGACAAGGTCCAGATCTACCGCAACTGGCTGGGCCTGATGAAGGGCGACCTGACCGAACAAGTCACCAAGGGCGGCAAGACCTTCACCCGCAAGCTGAACGCCGACCGCCAGTACACGCGCCCCGACGGCTCCGCGCTGGCCCTGCACGGCCGTTCGCTCATGTTCGTGCGCAACGTGGGCCACCTGATGACCAACCCGGCCATCCTGGACCGCGACGGCCGCGAGATTCCCGAAGGCATCCTGGACGCGGTGGTCACCAGCCTGGCCGCGCTGCAGGACCGCGAGCGCAAGCTGAACTCGCGCACCGGTTCCGTCTACATCGTGAAGCCCAAGATGCACGGCCCGGCCGAGGCCGCCTTCGCGAGCGAACTCTTCGACCGCGTCGAAGACCTGCTGAAGCTGCCGCGCAACACCCTGAAAATGGGCATCATGGACGAAGAGCGCCGCACCAGCATTAACCTCAAGGCTTGCATCGAGGCCGCCGCGGCCCGCGTGGCCTTCATCAACACGGGCTTCCTGGACCGCACCGGCGACGAAATGCACTCCAGCATGGAAGCCGGCCCCATGCTGCGCAAGGGCGACATGAAGTCCACCGCCTGGATCACGGCCTACGAACGCAACAACGTGCTGGTCGGACTGGACGCCGGCCTGCGCGGCCGCGCCCAGATCGGCAAGGGCATGTGGGCCATGCCGGACCTGATGGCCGCCATGCTGGAACAGAAGATCGCGCATCCCAGGGCCGGCGCCAACACGGCCTGGGTGCCGTCGCCCACGGCAGCCACGCTGCACGCGCTGCACTACCACCAGGTCGACGTGCAGGCCGTCCAGCAGGAACTGGAAGGCATCAAGCTGGACAGCGTGCGCGACGATCTGCTGAGCGGCCTGCTCACCGTCCCCGTCGGCGACCGGTCGAAATGGTCCGCCGAGGACATCCAGCAGGAACTGGACAACAACGTCCAGGGCATCCTGGGCTACGTGGTCCGCTGGATCGACCAGGGCGTGGGCTGCTCGAAGGTGCCGGACATCCACAACGTTGGCCTGATGGAAGACCGCGCCACGCTGCGGATCTCCAGCCAGCACATCGCGAACTGGCTGCGGCACGGCGTGACCAACCGCGAACAGGTCCTGGAAACGTTCAAGCGCATGGCCAAGGTGGTCGACGGCCAGAACGCCGGCGACGCGCTCTACCGTCCGATGGCCGGCCACTTCGACACCTCGCTCGCGTTCAAGGCCGCGTGCGCGCTGGTGTTCGAAGGGCTGACGCAGCCCAACGGCTACACCGAACCGCTGCTGCACAAGTACCGCCTGGAATTCAAGGCCGCCCAGGCCTGACCTCCCGGCCCCCGACGCAAGACGACCGGACAGCGCCGCTGTCCGGTTTTTTTTGCGCGCGGATTCCAAGAAAACGATGCTAATTTCGCACGGTCGTGCTAAATTTCGCCAATGACTGCCAAGACTGAAAAAAGCGAGCTGACCTTCGCGGCCATCGTGGATGCCGCGCTGGACATGGCCGCCGCGCAGGGAATGGAAAGCCTGTCGCTCGGCCAGGTCGCCAAGCGCCTGGGCATCAGCAAGAGCGGCGTGTTCTCGCGGGTGGGCTCGCTGGAGGCCTTGCAGCAGGCGGTGCTGGACGAATACGACCGCCGCTTCGTGGCCGCCGTCTTCACGCCGGCCCTGGCCTTTCCCCGCGGCCTGCCGCGCCTGAATGCCCTGGTCTCGCTGTGGATAGAGCGCGCCAGCAACGTCGAAATGCTGACGGGCTGCATCTACGTGGCGGGCGCCTTCGAATACGACGACGTGGATTCGCCGCTGCGTTCGGTGCTGGAAAGCAACCTCAAGCGGTGGCGCGCGGCCATGGTGCGTACCGTAAACCAGGCGCTGGAAGCCGGCCATTTGCGGCCGGACACGGATCCCGAGCAGCTCGTGTTCGAGGTCTACAGCCTGATGATCGGCCTGATGCACGACGCCCGCTTCCTGCGGGATCCGAAGGCCCACGAGCGTGTGCGGGCCGCCTATGAACGCCTGATTTCCACCTACCGCAGTTTCAAGTACATCGAGTAGCGCCCGCCGGCCCGCACAGCGGTTGCCGCGGGCGCATTGCTTTCCCTTAATTTCGCACACTCGTGCGAAATTTTATGGAGTCTCTGACCATGTGGATCGTCATCGCAATCATCGCCGTCTCGGCCGGAGCAAGAATCTGGCTGCAATGGCGCGCCCTCCTGCGCCAACTGCCGGACCGCGCCGAGCATCTGGTACTTTTCTAGATCGCCATGGCCGTCCCGTTCTATATTTCCAGTTCGCCTTCCCCGAACGCCGTCATGCCGCGCTCCAATCATCTATTGATCATCGACCCGCAGAACGACTTCTGCGATCTGCCGCCGGCCTATCTGCCGGCGGACCCGCTCACGGGCATCCCCTGCGCGCCCGCCTTGCCGGTCGCGGGCGCGCACGCCGACATGCTGCGGCTGGCGCGCTTCATCGACGCCACCGCGTCCGTGCTGACGTCGATCACGGTCACGCTCGATTCGCACCATCGGCTGGATATCGCGCACCCGACGTTCTGGAGCACCGGAGACGGCCAGCCCGTCGCGCCGTTCACGCCCATCACCGCGGCGCAGGTGCGCGCGGGCGCGTTCCGGCCCCGCCATGTCGACGACCTGCCGCGCACCTTGTCCTACCTCGATGAGCTGGAAGCGCGCGGCCGCTATACGCTGATGGTCTGGCCCGTGCATTGCGAGATCGGCACCTGGGGCCACAACGTGCACGCGGACGTGCGGGCCGCCTACAGCCGCTGGGAGGACGAGCGCCAGTTCATCGTGCGCAAGGTGCCCAAGGGCACGAATCCCTGGACCGAGCACTACAGCGCGCTGATGGCCGAAGTGCCCGATGCCGACGATCCCCGCAGCCAGCTCAACCGCGGGCTGCTGGATTCGCTGGACCGCGCCGAGCTCATCCTCATCGCGGGCGAAGCCGGCAGCCATTGCGTCAAGGCCACCGTCGAACACCTGGCCGAGCATCTGCCCGGCCGCGACCTGTCCCGCCTGGTGCTGTTGACGGACTGCATGAGCCCCGTCGCCGGCTTCGCCGACGCACAGGCGGCATTCCAGCAGCGCGTGCGGGATCTGGGCGTGCAGCAGCGGACCAGCGTCGACATGGCGCGCGCCCTGCTGGCGGCCTGATCGCGGAAGCGCAAACGCAAACGCAACGGCCGCCTGCAGTGCGCATGGCGGCCGTCGGCAACAGGCGGGACCGGGCGCGTCAGCCGGCCTTGTCCGCCTTTCCTTCGCATTGCACGTACAGGGCGCCGATGGCCTCGCACAATGCCGCCGGCTGCTGGAACAGGCGCGACACCAGGATGCAGCCCTGCACCGTGGCGAACACCGCGCGGCCGGCCGCCTCGGGCGTGCCGGAGAATTTCATCGTGCCCTGCGCCGCGCCTTCGGCCAGCACACGGGCCAGCCAGGCTTCATGCGCCCGGAAAAATCCCTGCAGGGCGCCGCGCACGCGTTCGGGCAGCGAATTGACCTCGGCGGCCAGCATGCCGCCCAGACAGAGTTCGCCCGATCCACAGGCGCGCGATTCCATCAGCGACAGGTATTCGTCGAGCTGCGCCTGCGCGGACTGCGTCGTATCGATGCCGCGCACTCCGGCCAGGGCGCGCGCGCTATAGGCTTCGACGGCCTCGTAGAGCAGGTCGTCCTTGCCCGGAAAGTAATAGTGGATGCTGGACGTCTTCACGCCCACGTGCTCAGCCAGGTCGCGGTAGCTGAAGCCGTTGCATCCGCGCGTGCGGATCAGCTTCTCGGCGTGGGCTAGAAGCAGTTCGCGGGTGGTGGTGGGGGTAGGAGTGTCCATGGCTGAATATTACCTACTAATAGGTCGGTTCGTCACCGGTTCCGGCGGTTCTCGCCGCCGCCATAACGCCCGCGCGGGCCCCGGCCGGGAATCGTCCCGCCCCCCGGGGCCCGCATGCGTCGGCATCCTGATCAGCCTTGCACGGGCGGATAGTCCAGTTCGCCGCTGTCGGTCAAACCGTGGGCCTGGGCGGCCGCCAGTTCTTGCTGCACCTGGCCGCGGGTCTTGTCGCCGGCATGGGCGAACGCGGTCGCGGCATAGCCTTCTTCGCCGGATACCAGTTCACCGTTGGCGCGGGCGGCGGCCAGCTCCTGCTGCACCTGGGCGCGGGTGACCGTGCTTTGCGTGTTCAGGGGAGGCGGATAGTCCAGTTCGCCGGCCTGGGCGGCGCCGATGAACGAAGCGGACAGGATCAGGGCGGATACGAGGGTCTTCATGGTCAATCTCCAAAAGGATCGGTATGGGATTTGTGGTGCTATCTATGTGTAGATAGATATCGAGGGAAAAAAATCAGCCTTGCACGGGCGGGTAGGCGAGTTCGGCGCTTTCGGTCAGGCCTTGGCCGCGGGCGGCCGCCAGTTCCTGTTGTACTTGGGCGCGGGTCTTGTCGGCAGCGGCGGCAAAGGTCGTCGCGGCGTAGCCTTCTTCGCCGGACACCAGTTCACCGTTGGCGCGGGCGGCGGCCAGTTCTTGCTGTACCTGGGCGCGGGTGACCGTGCTTTGCGTGTTCAGGGCGGGCGGATAGTCCAGTTCGCCGGCTTGGGCGGCGCCAATGAACGAGGCGGACAGGATCAGGGCGGATACGAGGGTCTTCATGGTCAATCTCCGGATAAGGATTCGTGTTGGGTTTCAGATAAACTATCTACTTGTAGATAGATGAACAAGGAAATAAAAAAGCGGACTACTGTATTTCTGGTGTCGGCGACGGCGGGTTTGTTGGGTTCGCTGCGTCGATGGATGAATCTTACCTACTACTAGATAGATGAACCAAGCGGAATTGTGAAACCAAATATTTCTCCGCCACAATTCCCGGGAAGTCCCGCGAATAAAAAAGCCCAGCCGTATCGACGGCTGGGCTCGAGATATCCACAGGCCCGCGGCCTGTTCCGGGCTTAGAACGGAATATCGTCGTCCATGTCCGCCAGGTTGGCGCCGCTGCTGGCCGGGGCCGCCGCGGGAGCCGGACGCTGCTGGGGCGCCGGGCGCTGCGCCGGGGCGGCGCGCTGCTGGCGCGGCGCGTCGTCGTAGCCGCCGCCACCGCCATAGCTGGCGCCACCGCCGCCGCCGTCTTCGCGGCCGCCCAGCATCTGCATCTGGTCGGCGACGATTTCGGTGCTGTAGCGGTCAGCGCCGGTGTCCTTGTCTTGCCACTTGCGCGTCTTGAGGCGGCCTTCGATGTAGACCGAGCGGCCCTTCTTCAGGTATTCGCCGGCAATTTCGGCCAGGCGGTTGTACATGACGACGCGGTGCCATTCCGTTTCTTCGCGGCGTTCGCCGGAAGCCTTGTCTTTCCAGGTGGAGGTGGTGGCAATGGACATATTGCAGATTGCCGCCCCGTCGGGGCTGTAGCGGACTTCCGGGTCGCGTCCCAGATTGCCCACGAGTATGACTTTGTTAACCGATGCCATGCCGTTGTCCCTCTGTTGTTGACAGCCTGCGCCTGTGCGTTGCCGCGAGCGCGCCGGCAACAACATAAAAGCGATGTTGAAGACCGGCTTCATGAAACACGCCGGTCATCATCACGATGACCGGCGACGCCGGGTGAAGCCCTAGATTGATGTCTATTATCGACGAAAAGGGGGCGCCGCGCCAAACGGAAATAGTGACAAAACCGCCCGCCCCTCCGCTGGATTTGCCGGCTGTTGAGCGCCGTTCGGCGTGCGATCCTCGACTTTCCCGGCCCCGGGGGCAGCCGAAGCGCCGCGCGGCCTCAGGCCAGCGGCCGCAGCGCCCAGGTCACCGCCAGCCAGACCGCGGACAGGACCGCCGCGGCGAGGAACACCGCGCTTGCCCCCGAATGCGCGGCCAGCCAGCCTCCCAGCGCGCCCCCGGCGAACAGGCCCGCGGCCTGGGCGGTGTTGTAGAAGCCCAGCGCCAGGCCCTTGTAGGCCTGCGGCGCCACCCGGGACACCAGCGACGGCTGCAGGGCCTCCAGCACATTGAAGGCAACGAAAAATCCCGTCAGCGCGGCGGCCAGCGTGTAAAAACCGTGGCTGGCGGCGGGCAGCAAGGCGCACACCAGGATCAGCCCCGCGACGGCGGCGCGCAAGGCGCCGCGATGGGCCCGGCGCTTTTCCGCGACGAACACCACGGGCACCATCAGCACGAAGGACACCAGGATGACCGGAAGATAGACCTTCCAGAGTTCGCGCGCGTCCAGCCCGCCCACCTTCGCCAGCAGCGCGGGCACCACCACGAACAGCGACACCTGGATCAGGTGCAGCACGAAAACGCCGAAATTCAGGCGCAGCAGGTCGCGGTGGGTCAGGACTTCCCGCGGCCTGGCCGTCTGCATGGCGCGGGCCTGGGTCCGCGGCACCACGGGCACGACCCAGCGCGCCACGCCCAGGCAGATGACGCCCAGACAGGCGATGGTCCAGAACAGGCCCGACAGGCCCCACCAGCCCACCAGCACGGGCGACAGGACGAGCGACACGGCGAAGGACAGGCCGATCGATCCGCCCACCATGGCCATGGCGCGCGTGCGCACTTCGTCCCGGGTGGCGTCCGCCAGCCAGGCGGTGACCGCCGCGGAAATGGCGCCGGCGCCCTGGATAGCGCGGCCGATGGTGATCCAGTACACGTCCGAGGCCTGCGCGCAGACGATGCTGCCCGCGACGAACAGCAGCAGGCCGAACAGCACCACGGGGCGGCGCCCCCAGCGGTCGGACGCCAGGCCGAAGGGAATCTGCATGAAGGCCTGGGTCAGGCCGTACATGCCCAGCGCCAGGCCCACGCGCGCCGGATCGTCCCCGCCCGGCATGCCGCTGGCGGCCACGGCGAAGACGGGCAGCAACAGGAACAGTCCCAGCATCCGCGCGGCGAACAGGCCGGCCAGCGCCACACTGGCGCGACGCTCGGAAGGAGTCAATTTCAGTTTTTTATCTGCCGGCATGCGGAAATTTCAACAATGACTAGGGCTGTTCGCGCGCGTGGATTTCATACGCTCACGGTCTGATTTGACGGTGCGGCGCCGGCCCCGGGCCAATCCGGGCTGAAGGACTGCCCCGAACGCGGGGGGATTCGGCGCGCTATAGTACCAAGTTGGCCTTTGAAACCGCTTAAGAGCCCGATGGACGCGATACGCATTCGGGGTGCCCGCACCCACAATCTCAAGAACGTCTCGCTGGACCTGCCGCGCCACAAACTGGTGGTCGTCACCGGCTTGTCCGGCTCGGGCAAGTCTTCCCTGGCGTTCGACACGCTGTACGCGGAGGGCCAACGACGTTACGTGGAAAGCCTTTCCGCCTACGCCCGGCAATTCCTGCAACTGATGGACAAGCCGGACGTGGACCTGATCGAAGGGCTGTCGCCCGCGATCTCGATCGAGCAGAAGGCGGCCGGGCACAACCCCCGCTCCACCGTCGGCACCATCACCGAGATCCACGACTACCTGCGCCTCCTGTATGCGCGGGTCGGGACGCCCTATTGCCCGGACCACGGCCTGCCGCTGCAGGCGCAAAGCGTCAGCCAGATGGTGGACGCGGTGCTGTCCTGGGTGCCCGAGACACGCCTGGCCGTGCTGGCGCCGATCGCCCGGGGCAAGAAAGGCAGTTTCGAGGACGAATGCGCCAGCCTGCAGGCGCAGGGCTACGTGCGCCTGCGCGTCGACGGCCAGATGATGGAAATCGACGGCATGGCGCCGCTGAAGAAAACCGAGAAGCACGACATCGATGTCGTGATCGACCGGCTGCGCATCAAGCCCGAAAGCAAGCAGCGCCTGGCGGAGAGCTTCGAAACCGCCCTGCAACTGGCCGACGGCCGCGCGCTGGCGCTGGACATGGACGGCGGGCGCGAACAGGTTTTCTCCAGCCGCTACGCCTGCCCGGTGTGCAGCCACAGCCTGCCCGAGCTGGAACCGCGCCTGTTCAGCTTCAACAACCCCATGGGCGCCTGCCCCAGTTGCGACGGCATCGGCCAGGTCGGATTCTTCGACCCCAAGCGCGTGGTCGCCTTTCCGGAGCTGAGCCTCGCCGCGGGGGCCATCCGCGGCTGGGACCGCCGCAACGCGTTCACTCATTCGCTCTTGACCAGCCTGGCGGCCCATTACGAATTCGATATCGAGGCGCCCTTCGAGGAACTGCCGGAAGCGCTGCGCGAGAAGGTGCTGTACGGCTCCGGCGAAGAAGAGATCTCGTTCCTCTACCTGAACGAGAAGGGCCGCAGCACGGTAAAACGCCACACCTTCGAAGGCGTCATCCCGAACCTGGAACGCCGCTGGCGCGAGACCGATTCCGCCACCGTGCGCGAGGAACTGGGCAAGTACCGCAACATCAAGACCTGCCCCGACTGCGCCGGCTCGCGCCTGCGCCCGGAAGCGCGCAACGTGCTGATCGGCCAGGATCCGCGCGGCGGCGAGCGCCATGGCCAGGCCATCTACGAGGTCGAGGCGATGCCGCTGTCGACCTGCCTGTCGTGGTTCCGCGAGCTGAGCCTGACCGGCGCCAAGCAGGAAATCGCGCAGCGCATCGTGCGCGAGATCGAGGCGCGCCTGAGCTTCCTGAACAACGTGGGCCTGAACTATCTGTCGCTGGACCGCAGCGCCGACACCATCTCCGGCGGGGAAGCGCAGCGCATCCGCCTGGCCAGCCAGATCGGCTCCGGCCTGACCGGCGTGATGTACGTGCTGGACGAGCCCTCCATCGGCCTGCACCAGCGCGACAACGACCGCCTGATCGGCACCTTGCAGCACCTGCGCGACCTCGGCAACAGCGTCATCGTCGTCGAGCATGACGAAGACATGATCCGCATGGCCGACTGGGTCGTGGACATGGGGCCGGGCGCCGGCGAACACGGCGGCGAAGTCGTGGCGCAAGGCGATCCGGAAACCGTGCAGCGCGATCCCGCCTCGCTGACCGGCCAGTACCTCAGCGGCGCGCGCGCCATCGCGATCCCGGCGCGCCGCCCCGTCAGCGACGATCTGCCCTGGCTGGAGCTGTCGGGCGCCAGCGGCAACAACCTGAAGAACGTGGAACTCCGCATCCCGTCGGGCCGCCTGGTCTGCGTGACCGGCGTTTCCGGGTCGGGCAAATCCACGCTCGTCAACGACACGCTGGCCGTCGCCGTATCGCGGCAACTGCACCACGCGCAAAGCGAGCCCGCCCCCTACGTGTCGATGCAGGGGCTGGAGAATTTCGACAAGATCATCAGCGTGGACCAGAGCCCCATCGGCCGCACGCCGCGCAGCAACCCGGCCACCTACACGGGCCTGTTCACGCCCATCCGCGAACTCTTCGCCGGCGTGCCGGAAGCGCGGACCCGCGGCTACGACCCGGGGCGCTTCAGCTTCAACGTCAAGGGCGGCCGCTGCGAGGCCTGCCAGGGCGACGGCGTGGTCAAGGTGGAAATGCACTTCCTGCCCGACATGTACGTGCCTTGCGACGTCTGCCACGGCAAGCGCTACAACCGCGAAACGCTGGAGATCCGCTACCGCGGCCGCAACATCAGCGAAGTGCTGGACCTGACGGTCGAACAGGCGCTCGAATATTTCGAATCCGTGCCGGCCATCTCCCGCAAGCTGCACACGCTCATCGACGTGGGCCTGTCCTACATCCGGCTGGGCCAGAGCGCCACCACCCTGTCCGGCGGCGAAGCGCAGCGCGTGAAGCTGTCGCAGGAACTGTCCCGCCGCAGCACCGGCCGCACGCTGTACATCCTGGACGAACCCACGACGGGCTTGCATTTCCGGGATATCGAGCTACTGTTGCAGGTGCTGAACCAACTGGTCGACAGCGGCAATACGGTGCTGATCATCGAACACAACCTGGACGTCATCAAGACGGCCGACTGGGTCATCGACATGGGCCCCGAAGGCGGCGATGGCGGGGGCTACGTGGTGGCGCAGGGCACGCCCGAGGACGTCGCGGCCACCGAGGCCAGCCATACCGGGCAATACCTGGGCAAGCTCCTGCGCCGCGCGCCGGGCCGGCTGCCCGTGCACTCAACGCATGAGGGATAGCGGCATGTACACCTTGATCATCGGCAACAAGAACTACTCCTCGTGGTCCATGCGCCCGTGGATCGCCCTGCGCGCCGCGGGCGTCCCGTTCACGGAGCAGAAGCTCGGCCTGTTCACCGAGAAATTCTCGCGCCGGCTGGGCGCGGTGTCGCCCGCCGGCCTGGTGCCCGTGCTGCTGGACGGCGACTTCGCCGTCTGGGATTCCCTGGCCATCTGCGAATACGCCGCCGAGCGCCATCCCGAGGCCCGCCTGTGGCCGCAGGACGTCCGCGCCCGCGCGCGGGCGCGTTCGCTGGCGGCGCAGATGCACAGCGGCTTCGGCGCGCTGCGCGAGGCGTTGCCGATGAACATCGAAGCCCATCTGCCGGGCATCGATTTGCCCGAGGCCGCAAGCCAGGACATTTCCCGCATGCACGCCATCTGGCAGGACACGCGCGCCGAATTCGGCGGCGGCGGGCCGTTCCTGTTCGGCGCCTTCTCGATCGCCGACGCGTTCTTCGCGCCCGTGGTGTCCCGGTTCACCACCTACGGCATCCCGGCGGCGGGCCCCGTGCGCGACTACATGGACGCCGTGCTGGCCCTGCCGGCCATGCAGTCCTGGATGCAGGACGCGCGCGCCGAAGCCACCTTCGTGCCCGAAGATGAGCCCTACCGCAAGCATCGCTGAAGCCCGGCTCAGTCGCGCAGCCGCTCGGCCACGAATTCGCGCAGCAGCCCCATCGCGGGCGCCTCGGTGCGGCCGGTCAGGGTCACCAGCGCGAACAGGGCGTGGCTGCGCAGCGGCGGGTCGGCCGGCAGCTCCGCCAATTCTCCCGCCTCGATGCCGGCCCGGGCCGCGCCCACGATGCCCAGGAACACCGCGTCGGACACGCGCACCGCTTCGAGCAGGCTGCCGATTTCGTCGCAGCGCAGGCGCACCGAGGTTTGCGGATCCGCCTCGATGCCGAAATGCTCGACGAGGATCCGTTCGGTGTCGGCCGCCAGGAAGGTGGACGCCAGAGGATAGGACGCGATCTCCGCGAAACGCGGCGGGCGCGCGGCGCGCGCCAGCGGATGGCCGGGGCGGCAGATGAAGCCGGCCCGCATCTGCGACACAGGCTCGATGCGCAGGTCGGCCGCCGGCACGATGCCGCGGGTATCCACCACCAGCGCGTCCAGCCGGCGCTGGCGCAGCAGCGCCAGGTGCGCCTCCAGCGAGCCGCGCATCACCTCCAGGCGCAATTGCGGATACCGCTGCGCGACGTGCGCCAGCAGGGGCGTCATGAGCATGGCGCCCGGCCCCGAACCCAGGCCGATACTGATGGCGCCGCGGTCTCCCTGGGTCAGCAATTCGGCGCTGCGGCGCAATTCGGCCGACTCGAACAGGATGCGCCGGGCGCGGCCGGCGACGGTCAGGCCCAGCGGCGTCAGTTCCGTGCGCTTGCCCATGCGGTCCAGCAGCCGCGCCCCGAGGTCCTCTTCCAGTATCCGGATGCTGCGGCTCAGCGCCGACTGGGTCAGGTGCAGGCGTTCGGCCGCGCGGCTGAAGGACCCCGCTTCGGCGACCGCCAGCAGGTGTTCGAGCTGCTTGAGGTTCATGGCCCGGCCTCCGCTCAAGTATGAGTTTTTTTTCTAGCTTCCAGAATAACAATTCGTTAGACAACTAGCGAGCGCTGTCCCTAGCATGCAATCACGACACCACCATTCCAAAAAGGGGAACCCGTGAACATGCTTTTCAACCCCCTGCGCCTGGCCGGCTGTGCCTTGGCGCTGGGCGCCGCATTGCTGGGCCAGGGCGCCCAGGCCGCGGACTATCCCAGCCGGCCCGTCATGATGATGGTGCCCTACCCGGCCGGCGGCGCGTCCGACGCCATTGCGCGCGTCGTGGCGCCGCCCGTGTCCAAACAGCTTGGCCAGCCCGTGCTGGTGGAAAACCTGGGCGGCGTCAGCGGCGCGCTGGGCGCGCAGAAGGTCCTGACGGCCAGGCCCGACGGCTATTACCTGTTCCAGGGGTCTCCCAACGAACTGATCCTCGCGCCCATCGCCAATCCCGCGGTCAAGCTCAAGAGCGAGGATTTCCGCCTGGTACAGATGATCGGCATGGCGCCCTTGGTGGTCGTGGCGCGCAGCGATCTGCCGGCCGCGAACGCCGACGAACTCGTCGCGCTGGCGCGTTCGCGCTCGGGCTCGCAGCCGCTCACCTTCGGCAGCGTGGGCGTGGGCTCCCTCTATCACGTCCTGGGCGAGCACCTGGCCCGCACCATCGGCGCCAACATGGTCCACGTGCCCTACAAGGGCGGCGCGCCGCTGATGCAGGACCTCGGCGGCGGGCAAGTGGACATCGCCATCCTGCCCTTGTCGCAGCAGCAGGTGGCGCTGGCCGAGCAAGGCCGCATCAAGCTGCTGGCCAGCCTGGATCCGCAACGCAGCGCGCTGCCGGCGCTCAAGACGGTGCCGTCCGTGAACGAAGGCCAATCGCTCAAGGGCTTCAACTTCACCACCTGGACCGGCTACTTCGTCAAGCGCGACACCCCGGAAAACGTGGTCCTGCAACTGCACGCGGCGCTCAACGCCGCCATGCAGGACCCCGCGGTGAAGGAAAGCCTGCAATACCAGAACATCGAAGTCTCCGCGCCGATGAGCGCGGAGCAGGCGGACGCCATGTACCGCGCCGAAACCGAGCGCTTCCGAGAAATCTCCAGCCACGTGCAACTGGCCGGCAACCCGTGACCGCGCGCCCTCCCCACCAGGAACGACCTTCCATGCACCCCATTCTGCAGACCGTGACCGCCCAGGCCGACGAGTTCGTCTCGATCCGGCGCGATATCCACCGCAACCCCGAACTGGGCTTCCAGGAATTCCGCACCAGCGATCTGGTGGCGCATTGCCTGGCGCAGTGGGGCTACGAGGTGGAGCGCGGGCTGGGCGGCACCGGCGTGGTCGGCCAGTTGCGCCGCGGCGCCGGCGCCAGGCGCCTGGGCCTGCGGGCCGACATGGACGCCCTGCCCATCCAGGAAGCCACGGGCCTGGAACATGCCAGCCGCAACGAAGGCGTCATGCACGCCTGCGGCCACGACGGCCACACCGCCATGCTGCTGGCCGCGGCGCACCACCTGGCCAGGGACGGCGATTTCAGCGGCACCCTGAACCTGATTTTCCAGCCCGCCGAAGAGGGCCTGGGCGGGGCCAAGCGCATGATGGAAGACGGGCTGTTCCGCAAGTATCCGTGCGACGCCATCTTCGCCATGCACAACATGCCGGGCCATCCGCAAGGCCACCTGCTGCTGCGCGACGGCCCCGCCATGGCGTCGTCCGACAACGTCACCATCGTGCTGGAAGGCGTGGGCGGGCACGGCGCGGTGCCGCACCGCGCCGCCGATCCCATCGTCGCCGGATCGGCCATCGTCCTGGGATTGCAGAGCATCGTCGCCCGCAATATCGACCCCCTGCACATGGCCGTGATCACGGTCGGCGCATTCAATGCCGGCAAGGCCAACAACGTCATTCCCCAGACCGCGACGCTCAAGCTCAGCGTCCGCGCGCTCGACCGCGAGGTGCGCGACACGCTGCAGGCGCGCATCACCGAACTGGTCCACAGCCAGGCGGCCAGCTACCAGGTGCGGGCGGCCATCGACTACCAGCGCGGCTATCCGGTGCTGGTGAACACGCCGGCGGAAACGGACTTCGCGCGCCAAGTGGCGGTGGAGCTGGTGGGCGCCGCCAAGGTGGATCCGCAGACCCGGCCGCTCACCGGCAGCGAAGACTTCGCCTTCATGCTCGAGGAAGTGCCCGGCTCCTACCTGCTGGTCGGCAACGGCGACGGCTCGCCGGACGGCTTCAACAGCGGCCACGGCGCCTGCATGGTGCACAACCCCGGCTACGACTTCAACGACCACAGCCTGCCCGTGGGCGCGGCGTACTGGGTGCTGCTGGCGCAGCGCTACCTGGCGGGCTGACGCCCCGGCGCCGCGCGGGCGGGGCGTCAGCTCATGTCGAACAGGCGCCGGTGTTCGCGGATGGCGTACCGGTCGGTCATGCCGGCGATGTAGTCGGCGATCGCGCGAGCCTGTTCGTTGAACGCCGGCCGGCGGTAGTCGGGCGGCAGCAGGCGCGGATCGTCCAGGAACGCGACGAACAGTTCGCGCACGATGCGCCGCGCCTTGGTCGTCATGCGCAGGACGCGGTAATGGCGGTACAGGTTGTCGAACAGGAATTTCTTCAACTCGTCCGCCTCGCGCCGGATCTCGTCCGAAAAGCCCGCCAGCGGCGGCGCGCGGCGCACGTCGTCGGCGGTGGCGGGCGCGAACTCGCGTATGCGCGCCAGCGAGGTCTGCGTCAGGTCGACGATCAGCGTGTTGATCATCCGGCGTATGGTTTCGGCCACCGCGCGGCGCGGGGCCAGGCCGGGATAGCGTTCCAGCACGAAGGCATGGTGCCGCTCGAAGATCGATACGTCCTTCAGTTGTTCCAGCGTGATCAGCCCCGAGCGCAGGCCGTCGTCGATGTCGTGGTTGTTGTAGGCGACTTCGTCGGCCAGGTTGGCCAGTTGGGCTTCCAGCGACGGCTGCGTGCGGTTCAGGAAGCGCTCTCCCACTTCGCCCAGTTGGCGCGCATGCGCGGCCGAGCAGTGCTTGAGGATGCCTTCCCGCGTTTCGAAGCACAGGTTCAGGCCGTTGAAGTCCGCGTAGCGTTCTTCCAGCTCGTCCACCACCCGCAGGCTTTGCAGATTGTGCTCGAAGCCGCCGGCCTCGGGCGCCAGCTCGCGCATGCAGGCGTTCAATTCGTCCTGGCCCGCATGGCCGAAAGGCGTATGGCCCAGGTCGTGGGCTAGCGAGATGGCTTCGGTCAGGTCTTCCGACAGGCCCAGGCTACGCGCCAGGGTGCGCGCGATCTGCGCCACCTCCAGGCTGTGCGTCAGGCGGGTGCGGAACAGATCGCCTTCATGGTTCACGAAGACCTGGGTCTTGTATTCCAGGCGCCGGAACGCGCCGGAATGGATGATGCGGTCGCGGTCGCGTTGAAACTCCGTCCGATTTTCCGGCGGCGGCTCGGCGTAGGTCCGCCCGCGCGATTGAGACGGATGGGATGCATAGGAAGCCAGTTCTTTCATCTGCAACACCGTCTCCCGCGCGGCTATTGGGTGGTGCGGGCCAGGACGGCGCGCACGGCATCGTCGGGGGCCGGCTGCATGACGGCTTCGCCGATGCGGGTCATGAGTACGTAGCGGATCGAGCCGCCTTCGGTCTTCTTGTCCACCTGCATCAGTTCGAGCCAGCGGTCCGCCCCCAGGTCCGGCGCCACGGCCGGGCAGCCGATGGCGGCCACCAGGGCGCGCACGCGCGCCACGTCGGCGCGGTCGAAACCGGCGACGTCGGCGGACAGTTCGGCGGCCTGCACCATGCCGCAACCGACCGCCTCGCCGTGCAGCCAGGCGCCATAGCCCAGCCCCGATTCAATGGCGTGGCCGAACGTGTGGCCCAGGTTCAGGATGGCGCGCAGGCCGGATTCCCGCTCGTCCTTGCCCACCACCTGCGCCTTCAGCTCGCACGAGCGGCGGATGGCGTAGGCGATGGCGTCCGGGTCCAGCGCGCGCAGCTTCTGCGCGTTTTCCTCGCACCAGGTCCAGAACGCCGGGTCCAGGATCAGGCCGTACTTGATCACTTCGGCCAGGCCCGCGGACACCTCGCGCGCCGGCAGGGTGCCCAGCACGTCGGTATCGATTTCGACGACGATCGGCTGGTAGAACGCGCCGATCATGTTCTTTCCCAGCGGATGGTTGACGGCGGTCTTGCCGCCCACCGAAGAGTCCACCTGGGCCAGCAGGGTCGTGGGCACCTGCAGGAAGCGCACGCCGCGCATGTACACGGCGGCGGCGAAACCCGTCATGTCGCCGATGACGCCGCCGCCCAGCGCCACCAGCACGCAGCGGCGGTCCAGGCGCTGGGCCAGCAGCGCGTCGAAGATCAGGTTCAGCGACTGCCAGTCCTTGTGGGCCTCGCCGTCCGGCAATTCAATGCGGAGCACCCGCTTGCCCGTCCGCGCCAGCGCGGCTTCGGCGCGTTCGCCATACAGGGCCGCGACGGTCGGGTTGGTCACCACGGCGATCGCGGTGGCGTCGGCGGGAATGCACTGGTCCAGGGCGTCCAGGCGGCCCGGGCCGATGTGGATGGGGTAGCTTCCGCCCGGGGTATCGACTTGAACAACGTTCATATGCGCTTCTCAAAGACTTGTAATTGCGGCAGCAGGGCCTTGACCAGGGTGTGGACGGGCATGGACCCCGTTTCCACGACCATGTCGGCCACTTCCTTGTAGAGGGGCTCCCGCAGGGTCATCAGCTCGCGCAGGGTGCCGCGCGGGTCCGCGGTGGCCAGGAGGGGACGGTTGCGGTCGCGGCTGGTGCGGCGGAACAATTCGTCCACGCTGGCCCGCAGATAGACCACGATGCCGCGCTCGCGCAGGCGCAGGCGGTTCTCCGCCGCAAGGATGGCACCCCCGCCGGTGGCAAGAATAATGTTGCGCCGTTGGGTACACTCTTCCAAGGCGGCGGCTTCCCGGCGACGGAAACCGGCCTCTCCCTCGATTTCGAAGATTACCGGCACCCGCACGCCGCAACGCGCCTCGAGCTCATGATCCAGATCCACAAACTCGCGCCCCAGCGCACGCGCCAGGCCACGGCCTATGGTCGTTTTGCCAGCGCCCATCATCCCCACCAGGAAGACGGGCAGGTCATGCGGCAGCGACGCGGTCCCGCCCGCGCACTCCGTGGCGCAGGGCGGGTTTTCGGGCGTCTCGCCGGGAGACGCCGGGTCCGGGGCAGCCTCCGGACATGAGATAGCGGAAACGTTCATGCCGGCATTATCACATTTGCCGCCAGTTGCCCGCGCACCACACTGAGCAATTTTGTTACAGATACCGGTTCCCCGCAGCAAGCCCGAACCGGAGATACCCGTAAAATCGCCGCGATGAGCAAGCCCCAGAATTCCTCCAAGAAAGACAAGCCCGCAAAGAGCGGCTCCCCGATACTGCGATTCTTCGTCAAGACCGGCATCTTCTGTGCCGGCCTCTTCCTGTGCGGCGTCCTGCTCGCGGGAATGGCGCTGGCGCTGGCCTGGCCCAATCTGCCGGACTTGAACGCGATGACGGACTACCGTCCGCGGGTGCCGCTGCGCGTCTACACGGCGGATCGCGTCCTGATCGGCGAATTCGGCGAAGAGCGCCGCAACGTGCTGCGCTTCAACGAAATCCCGGACGTAATGAAGTCCGCGGTGCTGGCGGCCGAGGACGACCGCTTCTACCAGCACGGCGGGATCGACTGGACCGGCGTGGTGCGGGCGGGCCTGACCAACCTGATCAACATGTCGAAGACGCAGGGCGCCAGCACGATCACGATGCAGGTGGCGCGCAACTTCTACCTGTCGTCGGAAAAGACCTATTCGCGCAAGTTCTATGAACTGCTGCTGACCTTCAAAATCGAATCCGAGCTCACCAAGGACCAGATCCTCGAGCTCTACATGAACCAGATCTACCTGGGCCACCGCGCCTACGGCTTCGCGGCCGCCTCGCGCACCTACTTCGGCAAGCCCCTGTCCGAAGTGACCCCCGCCGAAGCCGCCATGCTGGCGGGCATCCCCAAGGCCCCCTCGCGCTTCAACCCGATCTCGAACCGCCCCCGCGCCGAACTCCGCCAGCGCTACGTGCTGGGCCGCATGCACTCCCTGGGCTACCTGACCGAACCCGAGTACAAGCAGGCGATGGCGCAGCCTATCGTCATGAAGTCGGCCGAAGGCACGCCGGCCGGCGGCTACTCCATCCATGGCGAATACGTGGCCGAACTGGCGCGCCAGTTGCTGTTCAACGTGTACCAGGACAACGTCTATTCGCGCGGGATCAACATCTACACCACGGTGCAGTCCAAGGACCAGGAAGCGGCCTATCGCGCCGTGCGCGAAGGGGTGCTGGAATACACGCGCCGCGCGCCCTACCCCGGCCCCGAGGAACAACTGGACCTGCCCGCGGGCACCGAAAACAACCCGCAGGCGCTCGACGACTTCCTGGACGGGGTGTTCGACAAGTTCAGCGACAGCGGCGACCTGCTGACCGCGCTGGTGCTGTCGGCCAGCCCCACGGAAGTGAAGCTGGCCCGCAGCTCGCGCGAGATCATCACCGTCACCGACAAGAAGGTGCTGGGCGTGGTGGCGCGCGCGCTGAACGACAAGGCCAAGCCCGAGCAGCGCATCAAGCGCGGCTCCGTGGTCTACATCCGCAAGTTCGGCGATAACTGGGAAATCATCAACCTGCCGTCGGTGCAGGCCGCCTTCGTGGCGCTGTCGCCGCAGGACGGCGCCATCCGCGCCATGGTGGGCGGTTTCGACTTCTACCGCGGCAACTTCAACCGCGTGACGCAGGCGTGGCGCCAGCCGGGCTCGAACATCAAGCCGTTCATCTACGCGGCCTCGCTGGAACGCGGCCTGACGCCGGGCACGCAGATCTCGGACCAGCCGTTCGAACTGACGGCCGCGCAGACCGGCTCCAAGGCCTGGAACCCGAAGAACTACGGCAACCAGTACGAACCCATGCTGACGCTGCGCCAGGGCCTGTACAAATCCAAGAACATGGTGTCGATCCGTATCCTGCAGGCCATCGGCCCGCAATACGCGCAGGACTACCTGACCCGCTTCGGCTTCGACAAGGCCCGCCAGCCGGCCGTGCTGCCGCTGGCGCTGGGCGCGGGCTCGGTGACCCCGCTGCAGTTGGCCGGCGCCTTCTCAGTGTTCGCCAACGGCGGCTACCGCGTCACGCCCTACCTGATCGACCGCGTCACCGACAGCGGCGGCAAGGTCATCATGCAGTCCAAGCCGGTGGTGGCGGGCGACGCCGCGGCGCGCGCCATCGATCCGCGCACCGCCTGGGTCATGGACGACATCCTGCGCGGCGTGGCCACCTACGGCACCGCCGCCCGCGCGCGCGTCCTGCTCAAGCGCAACGACATCGCCGGCAAGACGGGCACCACCAACGAATCCGTGGACGCGTGGTTCTCCGGCTACACCCCGTCGCTGGTCGCCACCGCGTGGCTGGGCTTCGACCAGCCCAAGTCGCTGGGCTCACGCGAAACCGGCGGCGGCGTCGCCATGCCGATCTGGGTCGACTACATGCAGGACGTGCTCAAGGGCGTGCCCGAAGAGAAGCCCCGCCCCCGTCCCGACGGCCTCATCGTCGAAAACGGCGAGTTCTACTTCTCGGAATTCCCGCCCGGACAAGCCGTCGCGCGCCTGGGCCTGCCCGAGGCCGACACGCTGGGCGAGTTCCTCAACGGCCTGAACGGCAGCACCAGCGAGGAAACCCGCATCAAGGTCGCGCCAGGCGTGGGCACGCAAAGCAGCACCCCCTGGTCGCAGAAGATCCCCTTCTGACGCCAAAGCAAAAAAAGGCCGGCCCGAAAAATTCGGGCCGGCCTTTTTTTTGAGCCACAAAGCCCTGAGGCGTGCTCCGCGGCGCCTACAGGCGTATCGTCACGGGGACGCCCGCCGCGGCGGAGCAGATTTGCGACAGGGCGTCCGGCAATTGCGGACCGCCCCGGGTGTCGTTCCAGTGCAGGCCGTCGTAGCGGTAGTGGAAACCCCCGCTGCGCGCCGCGACCCACAGCTCCTGCATGACGGCCTGGCTGTTCACCACGACGTGGGTATTGTCTTCGAAGACCATAGTCAGCACATTGCCGCTGCGGCTGGTTTCAACATCGACGTCAAGCGAAGCCGCCCAGTCATCGGCCTGGCTTTCGATGCTGTCCAGCACCTGGTCGATCAACGCAAGAAATTCGGTTTCGGTCATAATCGAGCCTGCAAGAATTACGGAGTTCCCAGTGTTCCAATTGGCATTCAGCCGCATGGCTCTTCGCATTGTAGCCACGCTAGTGACGACCGGCATGGTTGCGGCCTGCGGGTACAAGGGGCCGTTGTATATGCCGACGCCGGACGGCAAGCCGCCTCCCGACTCGCAGCAGCAAACGGTGCCGATACCGCCGACACCTCCGATTCTATGACCTCTCGATTCCCCGCGCAGCCTGAACTGGCCGGACACCCGTACTTCCAGTTCCGCAACAATGTCCTGTACGCCGAGGACGTGCCGCTCGACCACCTGGCCGACCGGCTGGGCACGCCGCTGTACGTCTATTCGCGCGCCGCGCTCAAGGCCGCCTGGGAATCCTACCGCAGCGCCGTCGGGCAACGCCCCGTGCTGGTCTGCTACGGCATGAAGGCCAACTCCAACCTGGCCGTCCTGAAGGAATTCGCCCGCCTGGGCGCGGGGTTCGACATCGTTTCCGGCGGCGAACTCAAGCGCGCCCTGGCGGCGGGCGCCGATCCGTCCAGAATCGTGTTCTCGGGCGTGGGCAAGCAGGCCTGGGAAATGCGCGATGCGCTCGCGGCCAAGGTCAAGTGCTTCAACGTGGAGTCCGAAGCCGAATTGCGCCGGCTGTCGGAAGTCGCCCAGGACATGGGCGCGCGCGCGCCCGTCTCGCTTCGGGTGAACCCGGACGTGGACGCGCAGACCCATCCGTACATTTCCACCGGCCTGAAGGAAAACAAGTTCGGCATCGCCATCGAATCGGCGCCGGACGTCTACCGCCTCGCCCAATCGCTGCCGGCCCTGGAAATCGTGGGCGTGGACTGCCATATCGGTTCGCAGCTCACCGACATCAGCCCCTATTTCGACGCGCTCGAGAAACTGCTGGACTTGATCGAAAGGCTGGCCCGGGACGGCATCGGGATCCGCCATCTGGACCTGGGAGGCGGCCTGGGCATCCGCTACACGGACGAGACCCCGCCTTCGCCCAAAGCCCTGATCGACCGGGTCTTCGAACGCCTGGAAGCGCGCGGCCTGGGGCATCTGCACCTCGTGCTGGAACCCGGGCGCTCGCTCGTCGGCAACGCCGGCGTGCTGCTCACGACGGTCCAGTACCTCAAGCACGCCGAAGCGCGCAATTTCGCGATCGTGGACGCGGCCATGAACGACCTGCTGCGCCCCGCCCTGTACGAGGCCTACCACGGCGTGCGCGCCGTGCATCCCCGCGCCGGCGAAGAAACCCTCTACGACATCGTGGGCCCGGTCTGCGAAAGCGCCGACTGGCTGGCCAGGCAGCGCAAGCTGGCCATCGAACAGGGCGACCTGCTGGCGGTGGAATCCGCGGGGGCCTACAGC
Organism: Achromobacter veterisilvae; assembly: GCF_037619525.1. NCBI lineage: Bacteria > Pseudomonadati > Pseudomonadota > Betaproteobacteria > Burkholderiales > Alcaligenaceae > Achromobacter > Achromobacter veterisilvae. Next base: position 887,498 of record NZ_CP148753.1, read on the forward strand.
ATGGCCATGGCCAGCAATTACAACGCCCGCCCGCGCGCGGCCGAAGTCATGGTCGACGGGGACAAGTACTACGTGGTGCGCCGGCGCGAAACCCTGGACGATCTGCTCAAGGGCGAATCCACCCTGCCCTGAGCCGCCCGAAGGCGCCCGGGCCAGAGCGCCTGGCGGCCCTGGAACGAAAAAAGGCCCCTTGGGGCCTTTTTCGTCATGCCCGCGGCAATGCGGTCACAGTTCGCCGTAGGAATGCAACCCCGACAGGAACATGTTCACGCCCAGGAAGGCGAAGCCCGTGATCAGCAGCCCCATCAGCGCCCAATAGGCCGCCATGGTGCCGCGCAGCCCCTTGAGCAGGCGCATGTGCAGCCAGGCCGCATAATTGAGCCAGACGATCAGCGCCCAGGTCTCTTTCGGGTCCCATTGCCAGTAGGCGCCCCAGGCGTCGGCCGCCCACAGCGCGCCCAGGATGGTGGCGACCGTGAAGAACGCGAAGCCGATCGCGATGGCGCGGTACATGATGTCGTCCAGCACCTCCAGCGACGGCAGCGCCGCGGCGATGCGGCGGCGCCCCAGCAGGATGGCGCCCACGATCACGGCGCCCACGCCGAAATACAGCATCCAGGTGGCCGACAGGCCGTCGGTGCGGAACACCATGGGCTCGGCGCACAGCAGCACGCCCAGCACGAACAGCGGCGCCAGCTTGGCCCAGGACGTGGTCTGCCCGTGCTGCTTGATCAGGTAGGCGAAGCCCACCATGGCCGCCAGCGAGAACGTGCCGTAGCCGATGAAATTGGCCGGCACGTGCAGCTTCATCCACCAGCTCTTGAGCGCCGGCACCAGCGGCTGGATCTGCCCCGCATCGCGCGTGAACGAATACCAGAGCAGGAACACGACGGCGGACGTCACCACCAGCAACACGAAGCCGCCCAGGGCGCGCGTGGCGTACTTGCGTTCGTAATACAGGTAGAACAGCGCCGTGATCAGCGAAAAAAGCACGAATACTTCGTACAGGTTGCTGACCGGGATGTGGCCCAGGTCCGGCCCCATCAGGTGCCCCTCGCGCCAGCGCACCAGCAGGCCCGTGACGCCGGCGAACACCGCGCCCCAGGTCAGCGCCGTGCCCAGCCAGGCGGCGGTGGGGCTGAAGACCCCGATCCAGTAGCAGACCGTGGCCAGCGCGAACAGCGCGCACATCCACAGAATGGCGGATTGCGACGAGAACAGGTACTTCAGGAAGAACACCTGTTCGGCGCGGGCCAGATCGTTGCCATACAGCACCAGGGCCAGCCCGGCCGCGATGGCACAGGCCACCATCAGGCGGCGCAGCGGGCGCCACAGCCAGCCCATCCAGGCCAGCGCCGGCACGGTGCCGCACAGGATGATCTTTTCGTAGTAGTCCATCGCGCCGCTGTAGCGGGTCAGCGCGAAGGCGGCGCCCACCGCCAGCAACAGGAAGAAGACGATGTCGGTCCAGTCGGGCTTGCCGCGCTGCGCGCGGTTGTCGCCGGTTTCGGACAGGCTGTCCTGCCAGAGCAGGTCCGGCGTCGCGGTCAGCGTTTCCGGCGGCGAGGGATGCGTGGTGGTCGTCGTGGACATAGGGGAACCTTAAGACCTCTTCTGGCGCAGCAGCGCCTGCTTGAAGCGTTCGAACTCCTGGTTGAAGTCCAGTGTACGCTTCTGGGACGTCATGGCCGCCAGGACACTGCTGCCGCCGTCTTGCGGCTTGACCCAGATCCAGATGCGGCGGTCTCGAATATAGAACATCGCGAAAACGCCCAGGACCAGCAGGAGGCTGCCCAGGTACACGGTGTTCTTGCCGGGCGTGCGGCTGACCTGGAATACGCTGGCCTGCACATGATTGAAGTCCGCCAGCGACAGGAATACCGGCGCCGGATACACCGTCAGGTCCGACAGCGCCGCCACGGCCAGGCGCGACCACACCGCGGCGCGCTCGCCGTCCGACCCTTCGGCGGCCACGGGGGGCAGGCCCGCCCGTTCGCGCTCGATGGCGCGCAGTTCGTTCATGCTGGCGCCGATCAGGCGGATCACCACGTCGGCCGCCCGTTCCAGGTCCTGGGAAGGCGTATTGGCCTGGAGAAATGCCGCCACCGCTTGCAGGCCGCCGGATGCGAAGGTGTCCAGCGCGCGCTCCGCGGCCGTCTGCAAGGGCTGGCGATCCGTCCCCGATGGGCTGTTGCGTTCCGCGAAGCGGCGGGCCGCCTCCTGGCGCGCCGCCGGATCGGCCAGGGTGGCGCGCAGGCGCATGAACTCGGCGATCGAGCTGTCCTCGTCCGCGGGAATGCGCAGGTAGCGGAACGGCTCGGACGCGTTGTTGCGCACGCCCGCCAGGAACACGCTGGCCCCGTCCAGTTCGACGGGCAGCATGTAGTTCTGGAACTCGTGGGCCTGGCCGGCATCGTCGATCAGCTTGTATTCGATGCTGGGCCCGACGTTGCGCAGGTTTTCGTTCTTCTTGCCCGCGGCGCTGCCGGACACCGACGCCACGTGGTCGGCGAAGCTCTGGTTGGCCCCCTTGGGCTCGCCGCGGGTCAGGTCCTCGACGTTGATCGGCCGCAAGGCCGTGATCTCGATCCCCATGCCGCGCGGGCCAGACGCCGTGTGAGCGGTTACTTCGGTTTTCTTGCCCACCGTGCCGTCAACCGCGAAAGGCGCGGGATCGGAACCTACCAGCGGATAGCCTTTCAGCACCACCGTGCTGCCGCCGTCGTCGAAGCTGGACTGGTAGACGGTCATGCCCTTGAAGCGCAGCGGCTCGTTGACCTCGATGGTGGAATCGAAGGTCTTGCCGGTGTCGGGATCGGTGACCTCCACTTCGCTGAGGAAGCGGCTGGGCATGCCGGTGGAGTAGTAATCGACCACGAACTTCTTGAGCTTCAGCGTGAAAGGCATCGGCTGCACCAGGGCGCCATCGCCCACCATCACGACCGCCGTGCTGGCCTGCCCGCCCTCGGGCACCAGCACGCTGGCGCGGAAGCTCGGGTTGTTGACCGACAGGCGCCCGCTTTCCGGCACTTCGGATATCAGCATGTTCTCGACGATGGGCTTCTTGCCGCCGAACATGACCTGCAGGCGCACGGGCAGTTCGCTGTCCAGCAGGCCGCCGATGCAGATGATGACCATGGCCGCGTGGGCGAACACGTAGCCCAGGCGGTTCGCGCTGCCCTTCTTGGCCGCCAGCAGCACGCCGTCCTGGTCCTGGCGTTCGCGCACGGCGTACCCCAGCTTGCCCAGCAGGGCCTTCAGGCCGGCCACGGTCTGCGGCACGCCGGCGGGCGCCTCCGTTTCCACGCGGTGCGGGAAGGCGCGCAGACTGTTGACGCGCACATGCTCGCGGAACGAGCGCGCGTCGCGCAGCATCTTGGGCGCGTTGCGGATCAGGCAGACCGAGGTCGACACGACCAGGAACCCCATGATCAGCAGGAACCACCAACTGTTGTAGACGTGCCAGATCGAGAACTTGTCGAACACCTCGTACCAGAACGGGCCGAACTGGTCGATGTAGTTGCTGGAGGAACGGTTCTGCTGCAACACCGTCCCCACCAGGCTCGCCACGCAGATGAACATCAGCAGGCTGACGGCGAAGCGCATCGAGCCCAGCAATTCGAAGAAATCGCCGGGCAGGGTGCGCAGGGAGGGTCGGGAGTGTGTTCGGGTCGAATTCATGAAAAAAGGGGGGCCGCGCTATCGGCTACCCCCCTCATAGACAGCGCGCGGCGGAACGAGGTTCCGCTACGCTCGGTTGCAGAACGCGGACCGGCCGCGCACGTTGCGGGCAAGCCGCCTAGCGCAAACCGGCAGCGTAATCCGACACCGCCTTGATATCGGCATCCGACATGCGGTCGGCAATGGCGAACATGATGTCGTTCTTGCGGTCGCCGCTGCGGAAAAGCTTTAGCTGCTCTTCGATGTACGTCGGGAACTGGCCCGACAGACGGGGGTACTGCGCGGGCATGCCCGCGCCATTGGCAGAATGGCATGCCGCGCACGCGGGGACATTGCGTTCGGGCAAACCGCCGCGCCAGATTTTTTGACCTAGATCAACCAGCTTCTCATGGCCCGCCGTGGCCGGCTCCTTGAGGGGCTGCTGCGCCAGGTACAGCGCGATGTTCTGCATGTCGGCGGGCGTCAGGTTCTGCGCCATGGCCGTCATCGCGGTCGGGTTGCCTTCGGGGCCGTTGCGCACCGGCACCTTCGCGCCAGCCTTCACCTGGAAGTCGGCCAACTGCTTGGCCAAGTATTCGTGCGGCTGCGCGGCCAGGTTGGGGTTCAGCGGTATGGTGCTATTACCCGCCGCGCCATGACAGGACGCACAGGCGATGATGCCTCTGGCCACATCGCCCTGGTCAAACAGTTGCCCACCCTTGGCGGCATCTGGTTTTACCGGGCCCGCGGCGCCTTCGGCGGCGAAACTCGTAGTAGATAGGGCGGAGGCGCCGAGCAACAGCCCGCTCGCAACCAACATCCGGGACAGCACACGCTTCATGAAGACCTCGACGATCGCATCGATCAAGGCGCAAAAAGGCGCCCACGCCTGCCCGCACACCCTGGAATACCGTAACGAACCTGTTTTGCCTACCCTGCCTGCGATGTTGCTGCGAACTTGCCGGATCAGACTTCAGCAAGCTGGCCAGTAAGCAAAAAAGACGGCTCCGCGCACGGGGACCACTGTTGCAAACGCCGGATTATACAATAGGGCTCGAAACCAACCGTATCCGAAGCCATCCGTGTCCCTCCTACATCGCGCCTCCTTCTTCACTTCCGCGGCTCGCCTCGACCAGTTGCCGGCCGCCGGCGCTCCCGAGGTCTGCTTTGTCGGCCGCTCCAACGCCGGCAAATCCACGGCCATCAACGTGCTGTGCAACCAGCGCCGTCTTGCGTTCTCCAGCAAGACGCCGGGCCGCACGCGCTTGATCAATATGTTCGGCTTGCCCGACCCCCTGGATCCGGAAGGCCACATCGGCTTTCTCGTCGACCTGCCCGGCTACGGCTACGCGTCCGTGGCGCGCGACGAAAAGGAAAAATGGGCCGACATCCTCGGCGGCTATCTGCGCGACCGCGAATCGCTGGTCGGCGTCGTGCTGCTCATCGACATCCGCCGCGGCGTCACCGAACTGGACCGCCGCCTCGCCAATTTCATCGCCCCCACCGGACGCCCGGTGCTGGCGCTCCTGACCAAGGCCGACAAGCTGCCCTATGGCCAGCGCATGCGCACCGTCTTCTCCGTGCGCAAGGACCTGGCCGATATCGGTGCCCTGCACACCGTGCCCTTCTCGGCGCCCGAACGCATCGGGCTGGAAGAGGCCGGCGCGCACATTGAAAACTGGATTTCTCCCAAGGTCGTACCATGAACCCGCAGATCATTTCCCCTGAATTCCCGGTATCCCGCCCCCGCCGCCTGCGCCGCGACGACTTCACCCGCCGCCTGGTCCGCGAGAACGCCCTGACGGTCAACGATCTGATCTACCCCGTGTTCGTGGCGGAAGGCTCGGGCCTGCGGCAGGCGGTGCCGTCCCTGCCCGGCGTGGTCCGCTATTCGCTGGATACGCTGCTGCCGGTGGCCAAGGAATGCGTGGAACTGGGCATCCCAGTGCTGGCGCTGTTCCCCGCCATCGATCCCTCGCTCAAGACACCCGACGGCATCGAAGCCACCAACCCCGACGGCCTGATCCCGCGCCTGGTGCGCGAACTGAAGAAGCAGGTCCCCGAGCTCGGCATCCTGTGCGACGTGGCGCTGGACCCGTACACCAGCCACGGCCAGGACGGCGTCATCGACGAGAACGGCTACGTGATCAACGAAGCCACGGTCGAGATCCTGGTCAAGCAAGCGCTCACGCAGGCCGAGGCCGGCGTCGACATGGTCGCCCCCAGCGACATGATGGACGGCCGCATCGGCGCCGTGCGCCGCGCGCTGGAAGCCAACGGCCACATCCACACGCAGATCATGGCTTACTCGGCCAAGTACGCCAGCGCGTTCTACGGCCCGTTCCGCGATGCCGTGGGCTCCGCGACCAACCTGGGCAAGTCCAACAAAATGGCCTACCAGATGGATCCGGGCAACCTGGACGAAGCGCTGCGCGAAGTCGCCGCCGACCTCCAGGAAGGCGCCGACATGGTGATGGTCAAGCCCGGCATGCCGTACCTGGACGTGCTGCGCCGCGTCAAGGACACCTTCCGCGTGCCGACGTTCGCCTACCAGGTCAGCGGCGAATACGCGATGATCAAGGCGGCCGCCGCCAATGGCTGGCTGGACCACGACAAGGTCATGATGGAAGCGTTGCTGGCGTTCAAGCGCGCGGGCGCCGACGGCATCCTGACGTACTTCGCGATCGAAGCCGCGAAGCTGCTGAAAAGCCAGCGCTGATCCGCCACGCGCTGCGGGCCGCCTTCAAGGCTGCGCCCGCGGCGCGTGCGGGCATCAGCACTTCGCGGCCGCCTCGCCGCGCGCCGGCGGCGCGGTCCGGCGCAAGCCCAGCCACGTTCCGCCCAGCACGCAGGCCAGCCCCGCGACATGCGTGGGCGTAACGTGCTCTTCCAGGAACAGGGCCGCGAACAGCAGGCCGAAGATGGGCAGCCAGTTCACGAACAGGGCCGCGCGGCTGATGCCCAGCCTGGCGATGCCGGCGTTCCACACGATGTTGCTGACCCCCGAGGCGATCACGGCCGAGAACAGCAGGACCAGCCACGGCCACCACGCCATCTGCCACGTGCCGGCCTGGTAGGACGCCGGCGTCAGCGCCGCATGCGCGACCAGCATCAGGCCGCCCGCCAGGTACATGTACCAGAGCATCCCCAGCGGATCCATCACCCGCGACATGCGCTGGATGACCAATCCGCCGCACACGAACACCAGCACGGCCAGGAACACGATGGCGTCGCCCCAGCCCGTCAGGCCGAACTGCGCGCCGCTGCCGGCCACCACCATCCCGACCCCGAACAGCCCCAGCAGTGCTCCCGAAATGCGCACCAGCGTCAGTCTTTCGCGATAGAACAGGGCGGCGAGCAGCGCGGACAGCAAGGGGCTCGTGGCCATGATGAGCGTGCCGTTGGCGGCCGACGAAAACCTCAGGCCCGACACCAGCGCCACCTGGTGCGCGTACACCACCAGGAACCCCGCCAGCGCGACCCAGCCCAGTTCCGCGCGGCCCAGCTTGGGGACGCGGCCGCCGCGGGCCTTGATGATGAGGGTGACGGTGAAGAAGGCGATGACGATCCGCACGGCGGCCAGCGCCTGGATGTCCATGTGCAGCGTCAGGTACTTGATCGAGACGATGTTCAGGCCCCACGTGGCCATGACGAACATCAATTGAAGATAGATAAGACCTGCGCGGTCCTGGCTCGCATCAACGGTAGGGGACGTCACGGGCGCCGGCCTGAGGGGGTTGGACGCGCCGCCCACGCGGCGCAGCGGACATGGTAGCGTGCCTGGCGCGCGGACTCAATGCGCGCCGAGGCACGCCGCACGCACGCCGGGATCGCGCAACAGTTCCGCTCCGGTTCCGCTCAGCGCATCAACACCTTGTCCAGCGACTCGGTGAAGCGCTTCGCGTCCTGGAAACCCACCACGCGCGCATCGGGCAGTTCCTTGCCTCCCGGCTCGAAGAACATGATGCCCGGGGGGCCGAACAGGCGGAACCGCTTGAGCAATGCCCGGTCGTCGGCGTTGTTCGCGGTCACGTCCGCCTGCACCAGCACCATGCCGGCCATGCGTTGCGCGACGCCGGGATCGGAGAAGGTGAACCGCTCCATTTCGCGGCACGACACGCACCAGTCCGCGTAGAAATCCAGCATGACCGGCTGGCGGCTTTGCGCCAGCACCGCATCCAGCTCGGCATTGTTGCGCACGCGGGCAAAGCGCACTTCGCCGCCGGCGCCCGCAGCGGCGGCGGACGCGTCGGAACGCGCCGCCAGGTGCGACAAGGGCTGCAGGACGTCCCGGCCTCCGCTGGCCGCGCCCACCAGCCAGGCGGCGGCCGCCAGGGCCAGCAACAGGCCCACTCCCTTGCCGAACATGCGCGCGGCGCCCGCGCCCTCGGGCAAGGCGTCGAACGCGCGCAGCATCACGGCGGACACCGCGGCCAGGAAAGCCCAGCCCGTCATCTGCACCCAGGTCGGCACCACGGGGATCAGCATCCACCATGCCGTCGCCAGCAGCAGCATGCCGAACAGGCGCTTCACGCCGTCCATCCAGGGGCCCGCCTTGGGCAGCAAGGCGCCCGAGGACGCGCCCACGATCAGCAGCGGAACGCCCATCCCCCACGCCATCGCGAACAGCGCCGACCCGCCCAGCACCACGTCGCCGGTCTGCGAGATGTAGAGCAGCGCGCCGGCCAGCGGCGCGGCCACGCAAGGCCCGACGATAAGCGCGGACAAGGCGCCCATCACCAGCGCGCCGGTGTAGCGGCCCCCGGGAATGCGCGACGCGCGTTCCGACAGCCGGGCCTGGATGCCCGACGGCATCTGGAAGGTGAACGCGTCGAACATGGCCAGCGCCAGCACCGCCAGCAGCACGGCGAAGAGACTCAGGATCCAGGGGGTTTGCAGCCAGGCCGCCAGGCCGGCGCCGCTCAGGCCGGCCGCCACGCCCAGCGCGGTGTACACGACCGACATGCCCAGCACGTAGGTCGCAGCCAGCGCCAGGCCGCGCTTGCGGCTCGGCCGGGCTTGCGCCGAACCGCCCACCACGATGGACGACAGGATGGGAATCATCGGCAGCACGCAGGGCGTGAAGGCCAGCAGCAGGCCCAGCACCAGGAACACGCCGGCGGTCTTGGCCCAGCCCAGTCCGCCCAGCGCATCCGCCAGCCCGGTATCGCCGGCATTGACCAACGCGCTCAGGCCGCCGGACTTGCCCGCCTCGACGGGCGCGGCGCCCGCCGGCCCGGCCAGCGCATAGCCGCCCTCGACCGGGGTGAGCTTGACGTTGCTGTCCATGGGCGGATAGCACAGGCCCGCATCCGCGCAGCCCTGGCCGGTCAGGGTCAGCGTGAACGGCTGTCCGCCCGCGGCGATCGGCACGCGTATGCGTACGTCCTGGTGGAAGACCTCCATGTCCTTCTCGAAGGTCGGGTCGTACTTCACCTCTCCCTTGGGATAGACGGCTTCGCCCAGCGTCGCGGCGCCGATGGGACTGATCGTGATACCGAAGCGCTCGCGGTACATGTAATACCCGGGCGCGACGCGGTAGCGCATCTCCAGCATGTCCGGCGCCACCATCTCCGCGCTGAACACGAAGGCCTTCTCGGGCTCCAGGAATTCCGCCTCGGCGCGCGCGGCCGTCTGCCAGCCCAGCAACAGCAGCGTCATGGCCAACAGGGCGATGCACCGCCCGAAGAAAGCGCGCACCGCGCGGGGCTCGTGCCCCGGCGCGCCGACGATACCGGCAAATTGCAACATCAGTCTCTCTTGTTCTGCGTGGCGGCCGTCTGTTCGCGCACCCAGTCCAGGTAGGGCGCCGCGCCGCCGATGACCGGCAGCACGATGATCTCGGGCACGTCGTAGGGATGCATCTGCGCCAGGGCCTGCACAACGGCCTGGTGGCGCGCGTAGGTGGTCTTGATGTGGATGGGGACTTCCTCGGCCCCTTCGACCTCTCCTTTCCACATGTAGATGGACAGGCCGGGCGCGCCAAGGTTCACGCAGGCGGCCAGCCCATCTTCGACCAGGACGTGCGCGATCCGCTTGGCCAGGAGCAGGTCGGGCGCATTGCTGATGACCAGCACAACGTCGTCATCGCGCAACATGGTGCCTCCTTGGAATACCCGTACAGGACGTAACTCGGGGTATTTTATCGGTATTGCGGCCGTCGCCCGGATCCCCGGGCCTGCAAGCGCCGCCATGCAACCCGTTTTCCCCGAGGCACGCATGTCCGATAACTGTCTGTTCTGCCGCATCGCCCGCCACGAGATCCCCGCGCACATCGTTCACGAAGACGACCGCCTGCTGGCGTTTCTCGACATCCAACCGGTGCGGCCCGGGCACACGCTGATCATCCCGAAGCAGCATTACCCTTATTACGAGGACATGCCGGCCGACCTGGCGGGCACCATCCTCAATCTCGGCCAGAAGCTGGGACGCCACATGAAGCGCCTGTACGGCGTGGACCGGGTGGGCTTCGCCTTCACCGGCATCCACGTGGCGCATGCGCACGCGCACGTCATTCCCATGCATCATCCGCAGGACGTCACCTCCACCCAGTACATCGAGCAGCAGGACCTGACGTTCAAGATGCCGCCCCAGGCCGCGCCCGACGCGCTGGCGGCGACAGCGGCGCAACTGCGCGGGGAACTGCACACCTCCTGAGGCGCGGGCCCCCAAGCGCCTGCCGCCGCGGCAAACCGGGGGCGAAAAAAACAAGGGCGGGTCCGAAGACCCGCCCTTGTCGCTTATCGCTCCGCCGAAACTTATTCGGCGGCGCTGTCCTCAGCGGCTTCATCGACTTCCGGACGGTCGACCAGCTCCATGAAAGCCATGGGAGCGTTGTCGCCTTGACGGAAGCCCATCTTCAGCACGCGGGTGTAGCCGCCGTTGCGGGCCGCGTAGCGCGGGCCGATTTCGGCGAACAGCTTCACCACGGCGTCGCGATCGCGCAGACGGGCAAAAGCCAGACGCTTGTTCGCGAGGGTGGGTTCTTTACCCAGCGTGATCAGGGGTTCAATGACGCGGCGCAATTCTTTCGCCTTCGGCAGCGTGGTCTTGATGGCTTCGTGGGTGATCAACGAAACGGCCATGTTGCGGAACATGGCAAGACGGTGACTGCTGGTGCGGTTGAGCTTACGCAAGCCATTACCGTGACGCATGATAAGTTTCCTTTGAATCTAGAGACGGCGTTTCCGCCATCGGGTTGTCCGGCTCTTCTATCAGCCTGCGATCAGGCTGCGGTCCGGTAGAAAACGGTGCATTTTACGACGATTTCGCAAACGGGCCGGCGCATGGCCGGCTGCTTGCGGGAGCCGTCCCTTTCCAGGAACGGCCCCCTTTCAAGACTTAGGGACGCTCCAGGCCCAGGGGGGGCCAGTTTTCGAGCTTCATGCCCAGCGTCAGGCCGCGTGCGGCCAGGACTTCCTTGATCTCGTTGAGCGACTTGCGGCCCAGGTTCGGGGTCTTGAGCAGCTCGTTTTCGGTGCGCTGGATCAGGTCGCCGATGTAGTAGATGTTTTCGGCCTTCAGGCAGTTGGCCGAACGCACGGTCAGTTCCAGGTCGTCGACCGGGCGCAGCAGCACCGGATCGATCTGCGGCGTGCCGCGGACCGGGGCTTCGTACGAATCGCCAGCGCCTTCCAGGGCGGCGAAGACCGAGATCTGGTCCATCAGGATGCGGGCCGACTGGCGCACCGCTTCCTCGGGCGAGATCACGCCGTTGGTTTCGATGTCCAGGACCAGCTTGTCCAGGTCGGTGCGTTGTTCCACGCGGGCGCTTTCGACGGCGTAGCTCACGCGGCGGACCGGGCTGAACGACGCGTCCAGAACGATGCGGCCGATGGTGTGGGTGCGGTCTTCCGACAGCGCGCGCACGTTGCCCGGCACGTAGCCGCGGCCCTTTTCAACCTTGATCTGCATTTCCAGCTTGCCGGCGTCCGTCAGGTTGCAGATGGCATGGCCGGGGTTGATGATCTCGACGTCGTGCGGCAGTTCGATGTCGCTGGCCAGCACGGTGCCCGCGCCGGTCTTGCGCAGGACCAGGGTCACTTCGTCGCGGTTGTGCAGCTTGAAGACCACGCCCTTCAGGTTCAGCAGGATGTCGACGACATCTTCGCGGACGCCCGGGATGGTCGAGTATTCGTGCACCACGCCCGTCATCTGGACTTCGGTCGGCGCGTAGCCGGTCATCGAAGACAGCAGGATGCGGCGCAGGGCGTTGCCCAGCGTGTGACCGTAGCCACGCTCGAACGGCTCCATCACGATCTTGGCATGGTGCGTGCCGACCGGTTCGACTTCAATGGAGCGCGGCTTCAGGAAACCTTGAGTGGACATTTACTGTGTTCCTTTTCAATACCCTCGGCTCGTTACACCGATAAGGCTGATGGACAGGGTGAAACTTGAAACATGGACGGCGCGAAAAGCGCCGGCCGATACTTACCGCAAAGCCCGCCCCGCCAAAAGGCGGAAAGCGGGCTGCTGCGGGACGTGCAAACGGATCGCGAAGACCAGCTCGCCAGCGCATCCGCGAAGGACGCGCCGGCAGGCCTGATTAACGCGAGTACAGTTCCACGACCATCGATTCGTTGATGTCGCGAGCGACGTCAGCGCGATCGGGGGCCGACTTGAACGTACCGGTCAACTTGGTCGTATCGACTTCCACCCACTGGGGGATGCCGATGCTGGTGGCCAGGTCGAGCGATTCCTTGATGCGGCCTTGCTTCTTGGCCTTTTCGCGGATCGACACGACGTCGCCAGCCTTGACCAGCATCGAAGCGATGTCGGCGGTGTGGCCGTTCAGTTCGATGGCGCGGTGGCTCACCAGTTGGCGAGCTTCGGCGCGCGTCGAGCCGAAGCCCATGCGGTAGACGACGTTGTCCAGGCGCGATTCCAGCAACTGGATCAGCGTTTCGCCCGTGTTGCCACGGCGGCGCTCGGCTTCAGCGAAGTACTTGCGGAATTGCTTTTCCAGCACGCCGTACATGCGCTTCAGCTTTTGCTTTTCGCGCAGTTGCAGGCCGTAGTCGGAAGTGCGGGCACCCGAAGTGCGGCCGTGTTGGCCAGGCTTGGAATCCAGCTTGCACTTGGAATCCAGCGAGCGGCGGGCGCTCTTCAGGAACAGGTCAGTACCCTCGCGGCGCGAGAGCTTGCATTTGGGTCCAATATAACGTGCCATGTGGATTCCCTTTAGATACGACGACGCTTCGGCGGACGGCAGCCGTTGTGCGGAACGGGCGTGATGTCGGCGATGCTCGAAATCTTGATGCCCAGCGCGTTCAGAGCGCGGACCGACGATTCACGGCCGGGGCCGGGGCCCTTGATACGCACTTCCAGCGTCTTGATGCCGTACTCCAGCGCGACGCGGCCAGCCGTTTCAGCGGCGACCTGCGCGGCGAACGGGGTCGACTTACGCGAGCCCTTGAAGCCAGCACCGCCCGACGTGGCCCACGACAGCGCGTTGCCCTGACGGTCGGTGATGGTGATGATGGTGTTGTTGAACGAAGCGTGAACGTGCGCGATGCCGTCCGAGACGTTCTTCTTGACCTTTTTGCGCACGCGCGAAGCGCCGCTGGTGGAAGCTTTCGCCATAATCCAGTTCCTCGATTATTTCTTCAGGGACGCAGCAGCACGACGCGGGCCCTTGCGGGTCCGGGCGTTGGTGCGAGTGCGCTGGCCGCGCACGGGCAAACCGCGCTTGTGACGCATACCGCGGTAGGTTCCCAGGTCGATCAAACGCTTGATCGAGAGCTGTACTTCACGACGCAGGTCGCCTTCAACCGTGAACAGACCAACATGTTCGCGGACGCGTTCCAGTTCAGCGTCGTTCAGATCCTTGACCTTTTTGTCAAAGGGTACGTTTGCCGCTTCGCAGATTTTGCGAGCGCGCGTACGACCGATGCCAAAAATGGCGGTCAGGCCGATCTCGGCGTGCTGTTGCGGCGGGATGTTAATGCCAGCAATACGGGCCATGACTATTCCTTGAATAAATCTGTTGCGTAGTCGCTAACCCGAGTTAGCCTTGACGCTGCTTGTGACGCGGGTCGGTGCAGATAACGCGCACCACGCCGTGACGTTTGATAACTTTGCAGTTGCGGCAGATCCGCTTAACCGATGCCATTACTTTCATGGTTGACTCCTAATTTTCCGTAATCCGGTTCCGCTTATTTGGAGCGGAAGACAATCCTGGCTCGCGTCAGATCATAGGGCGTGAGCTCCACTGTGACCTTGTCACCCGGCAGGATCCGGATGTAATGCATACGCATCTTGCCGGAAATATGGCCCAACACCACGTGGCCGTTTTCGAGCTTGACGCGAAATGTCGCGTTCGGGAGGTTCTCAAGAACCTCACCTTGCATCTGAATGACGTCGTCCTTGGACATTCTTTTGCTTACCGCATCGGCAAACCCGAGCCCTTGAAGTTAGCCTTCTTGAGCAGCGAGTCGTACTGGTGAGACATCATGTAGGCCTGGACCTGCGCCATGAAATCCATCGTCACCACCACAATAATCAACAGGGACGTACCACCGAAGTAGAAGGGAACGTTCCAGCGCATCACCAAGAATTCCGGCAACAGGCACACCAACGTGATGTAGATGGCACCTGCGAGCGTCAAACGCATCAGGATCTTGTCGATGTAGCGCGCTGTCTGTTCGCCCGGACGGATGCCCGGAACAAACGCACCACTCTTCTTCAGGTTGTCCGCCGTTTCGCGGCTGTTGAACACCAGAGCCGTGTAGAAAAAGCAGAAGAAAATAATCGCGACCGAGTACAGCGTGATGTAGAGCGGTTGACGAGGCGACAGGGCCGCAGCCAGGTCGCTAAGCCAGCGCATGTTCTCGCTGCTGGAGAACCAGCTCGTGATCGTGGCCGGGAACAGGATGATCGACGACGCGAAGATCGGCGGAATCACCCCAGCCATGTTCAGCTTCAGCGGCAAATGCGAGCTTTGGCCACCGTAGATCTTGTTGCCGACCTGACGCTTGGCATAGTTCACCGTGATCTTGCGCTGTCCGCGTTCCACGAACACCACAAAAGCGGTAACCAGCACCACCAGAGCCACGATGAACAGTGCCGACAGCACGGACATCGCGTTGGTGCGGACCAGGTCCAACAGTGCAGCCAGCGCGGCAGGCAAGCCTGCGACGATACCTGCGAAGATCAGGATGGAAATCCCGTTGCCCAGACCGCGCTCCGTGATCTGCTCACCCAGCCACATGACGAACATGGTGCCGGTGACCAGGGTCACGACGGTCGTAAAGCGGAACAACATACCCGGATCGATCACCAGTCCCTGCTGGGACTCCAACGCTACCGAAATGCCCACAGCCTGCACCAGCGCCAGCACGACCGTGCCGTAGCGGGTGTATTGGGTGATCTTCCGACGGCCGGATTCGCCCTCTTTCTTGAGGGCTTCCAGCGACGGCACCACCACAGACATTAGCTGCATGATGATGGATGCCGAAATGTACGGCATGATCCCCAGGGCAAAAATCGAGAAGCGCGAGAGCGCCCCGCCCGAGAACATGTTGAACAGGCCGAGGATCCCGCCCTGGTTCTGGCGGAACAAGTCCGCCAGCGCATCCGGGTTGATGCCCGGTACCGGGATGTGAGTACCCAACCGGTAAACCACCAAGGCGAGCACCAGGAAAACGAGACGGCGCTTCAGATCGCCGTACCGTCCTCCGGTTTTGCCCAATGCCTGCGCGTTAGCCACTCGTCACCTCGTGATCAGGCAAGCGAGCCGCCCGCGGCTTCGATGGCGGCGCGAGCGCCGGCCGTCGCGGTAATGCCCTTCAGCACGACCTTGCGCGAGAGTTCACCCGACTTGATGACCTTGGCGTAACGAACCGCCTGGCCGATCACGCCAGCGGCCTTCAGCACTTGCACGTCGACTTCGTCGATGGGCAGGGCTTGCAGGTCCGACAGACGGACTTCGGCGTACAGGTGCTGGCCGAGCGGGGTGAAACCACGCTTGGGCAGGCGACGCTGCAGCGGCATTTGGCCGCCTTCGAAGCCAACCTTATGGAAACCGCCCGAGCGCGACTTCTGACCCTTGTGGCCACGGCCGGCGGTCTTGCCCAGACCCGAACCGATGCCACGGCCGACGCGGCGCTTGGCGTGCTTGCTGCCCTCGGCGGGCTTCAGCGAATTAAGTTGCATATCCGACATGGTGATTCCTTAGGCTTCCGAGACGGAAACGAGATAATCCACCTTACGGATCATCCCACGCACCTCGGGCGTATCGACCAGCACGCGGCTGCTGTTGATGCGGCCCAAGCCCAAACCGCGAACCGTATCACGGTGCGATTGCTTGGTACCGATCACCGAGCGCACGAGGGTCACTTTGATCTGCTTCTGAGCCATGATTTACCCCAGGATTTCTTCGACCGACTTGCCGCGCTTGGCAGCAACATCAGCCGGGGTCATGGAGGCGCGCAGGCCGTTCAACGTGGCGCGAACCATGTTGTAGGGGTTGCTCGAGCCCAGGCTCTTGGCAACCACGTTACGCACACCCATCACATCAAAAATAGCGCGCATCGGGCCGCCGGCGATAACGCCGGTACCTTCAGCCGCCGGCGAGATCAGCACGGTAGCGGCGCCATGCTTGCCGACCACGGTGTGGTGCAGCGTGCCGTTCTTCAGCGCGACCTTGAACATGCCGCGGCGGGCTTGTTCCATAGCCTTCTGAACGGACACCGGCACTTCACGCGCCTTGCCCTTACCCATACCGATGCGGCCATCGCCATCGCCAACCACGGTCAGCGCGGCAAAGCTCATGGTGCGACCACCCTTGACCACTTTGCTCACGCGGTTGACCGCGATCATCTTTTCGCGGAGGCCGTCATCGTTCTCTTTTTCCGCGGCGTTCTTGCCTTGTACTTTAGCCATTTGACAGATCCTCGCTTAGAACTTCAGGCCGGCTTCACGCGCGGCATCGGCCAGCGCTTTCACGCGGCCATGGTAACGAAAGCCCGAGCGATCGAAAGCGACCAGTTCAATACCGGCAGCCTTGGCCTTTTCGGCCACGCGCTTGCCGACCAGCGTAGCAGCGGCCTTGTTGCCGCCCTGTCCGGTTTGGCCGGCCAGTTGCGCACGCACTTCGGCTTCCACCGTCGAGGCGCTGACCAGAACGCGATCGCCTTCCGGCGAAATGATGTTGGCGTAGATGTGCTGGTTCGAGCGGAAAATCGAGAGGCGGTGAACGCGCAGCTCGTTGATCTTCCGGCGGGTCGGAACCGCACGACGCAAACGGGAAACTTTTTTGTCCATGATTCGTCCTTGCGTGCGCCGTTATTTCTTCTTGGTTTCTTTGATGACGACGCGTTCGTCCGAGTAACGCACGCCCTTGCCCTTGTAGGGTTCGGGTTCGCGGTACGCGCGGATTTCAGCGGCCACCTGGCCGACGACTTGCTTGTTGGACCCCTTGATGACGATTTCCGTCTGGGTGGGGCATTCGGCCTTGATGCCGGCCGGCAACTGATGCAAAACGTCGTGCGAGAAACCGAGCTGCAGCTTAACGGCGTCGCCTTGAACCGAGGCGCGGTAACCCACGCCGACCAGGTTCAGCTTGCGCTCGAATCCCTTGCTCACGCCGTTGACCATGTTGGCCACCAGCGCGCGCACGGTACCCGACATGGCGTTGGCGTGGCGGGTTTCGTTGGCGGCGACAAACGTGAGTTTGCCGTCGTCCAGCGCAACCGTGACGTCGCCAGTCAGGGCTTGGGTCAAGGAACCCAGCGGGCCCTTGACGATGATCTGATCCTGCTTGATGTCAGCTTCGACACCCTTGGGCAGTTCGACCGGATACTTAGCGATACGTGACATTCGAATTTCTCCTTAGGCCACGTAGCACAGCACTTCGCCGCCGACGCCGTTGGCGCGAGCCTTACGGTCGGTCATGACGCCGCGCGAGGTCGAAACGATAGCCACGCCCAGGCCGTTCATGACCTGAGGAATGCTGGTACGGCCCTTGTAGATACGCAGACCGGGGCGCGAGACGCGTTCGATGCGCTCGATGACCGGACGGCCAGCGTAGTACTTCAGGGTGATCTCGAGCTCAGGCTTGGCCTGGGTGCCCTTGATTTCAAAGCTGTCGATGTAGCCTTCGTCCTTCAGCACGGCGGCAATGGCCGCCTTCAGCTTCGAGGAGGGCATGTTCACCGTAACTTTGTCCACTTGCTGCGCATTGCGAATGCGGGTCAGCATATCGGCGATGGGATCGCTCATGCTCATATTGTTTCTCCTACCAGCTAGCCTTGGTGATGCCGGGGATTTCACCCTTCATCGCCATTTCACGCAGTTTGTGGCGCGTCAGGCCGAACTTGCGGAACACACCGCGCGGACGACCGGTGACCACGCAACGGTTACGTTGACGCGTCGGGTTGGCATTGCGCGGCAGCTGTTGCAGCTTGAGCCGAGCTTGGTAACGTTCTTCGTCGGTCTTCGACTGGTCGTCGATGATCGCCTTCAACTCAGCGCGCTTGGCAGCGAACTTGTCAGCCAGCTTGGCGCGCTTGATGTCGCGATTGATGAGGGAAAGTTTAGCCACGTCATCAGCCCCTTAGTTACGGAACGGGAAGCTGAAGGCCGTCAACAGCGCCTTGGCTTCTTCGTCGGTCTTGGCGGAGGTGGTGATGCTGATGTTCAGCCCACGCAGCGCGTCGATCTTGTCGTACTCGATTTCGGGGAAAATGATCTGCTCTTTCACCCCGATGTTGTAGTTGCCACGGCCGTCGAAAGCACGACCCGAGATGCCGCGGAAGTCGCGCACGCGAGGCAGCGCAACCGCCACCAGGCGATCCAGGAATTCGTACATGCGCTGGCCGCGCAGCGTGACCATGCAACCAATCGGGTAGTTTTCGCGGATCTTGAACCCGGCGATAGCCTTCTTGGTCTTCGTCACGACGGGCTTCTGGCCGGCGATCTTGGTCAGGTCCGAGACGGCGTGCTCGATGACCTTCTTGTCAGCGACGGCTTCCGAGACACCCATGTTCAGGGTGATCTTGGTGATGCGCGGCACTTCCATCGTGCTCTTGTAGCCAAACTTGGCCTGCAGGTCGGCAGCGACCTTGCTCTTGTAGAGATCTTGCAAACGAGACATGTCTATCGCCCCTTACGCCTTGGCGCCGACGACGGCACCATTGGAACGGAACACGCGGACCTTGCGACCTTCGACTTCCTGCACGCCCACGCGGTCGCCACGACCGGTAGCGGGGTTGAAGAGCGCCACATTCGAGATGTGGATCGGCATGGTCTTTTCGACGATTCCGCCCGGGTTGTTGGCCATCGGGTTGGCTTTCACGTGTTTCTTGACGACGTTGACGCCTTCGACCAGGACGTGGTCGGCATCGACGCGGGCCAGCACGGTACCGCGACGCTTCTTGTCGCGGCCGGTCAGGACGATGACTTCGTCGCCTTTACGAATGTTGTTCATCGTAGGGCTCCTTACAGCACTTCCGGGGCCAGCGACACGATCTTCATGAACTTCTCGGTACGCAGTTCACGCGTCACGGGTCCGAAGATGCGGGTGCCGATGGGCTCCAGCTTGGCGTTGAGCAACACGGCGGCATTGCCACCGAAACGAATCAGCGAACCGTCTTTACGGCGCACGCCCTTGGCGGTACGAACCACCACGGCATTGTAAATTTCGCCTTTCTTGACGCGTCCGCGCGGAGCCGCATCTTTGACGCTCACCTTGATGATGTCGCCGATACCGGCATAACGGCGCTTGGAGCCACCGAGCACCTTAATGCACATGACATGACGCGCACCAGTGTTATCGGCCACGTCCAGCGTGGTCTGCATTTGGATCATGATTTTTCCTGTTCCAACTTAACTGGAAATACGGTTTTCCCGGGGTTTCCCCTTGGGAACTCTGCAATTCCTGCCAGTTTTGGTCCCGTCAGGTCAGCCGCCCTGCTTTTTGTGGCTGGCGCCTCGAGCTTTCGCTCCAAAGACCAGCAACTGGTGGCAACGCAACGACCCTGGGTTGAAATCCTGCGGGTATTCCCCCAACACGTTGGCCTGGGCTTATCCCTGGCCAATCGACAATCTGGGAAAGCTGACAATTCTAGCGTGGTTATATTTTGAGCGCAAGCCCTTTGTTGAGATAGTGAGCAAATACGCGACAGCTCCTGTGGAAAACTCCTCCGCGAGGGCCGTTTCCCGGCGTTTTAATCCGCCCCCGTTTTGTCGCGGTAGTAGTTGCGCTCCCAGGCGTCATGGTTGGCCTTGCCGCGCCGGATCTCGTCCGTGAACGGCGCCGCCATCAGCGCCAGGCGGTTCAGCCAGCGCACCGGCGCCCGGCAGGGACGCTCGAAATCCACGAACAGCACGGCGCGCGCGCCCGCGGTGTCATTGTGCACCTGGTGGGGGTAGAGGTCGTCGAACACCACGGCCTGCCCTTCCCGCCAGTTGTAGCGTTCCCCTCCGACCTCGATCCAGCAGCGTTCGGCCGGCTCGGGCACGACCAGGCCCAGATGCAGGCGCAGGACGCCATTGTAGGGGCCGGTGTGCAGCGGGATCCGCTTGCCCGCTTCCAGGATGGAAAAGAACGCCGTGCGGATGCCCGGGATCCCCGCCAGCGCCCGGGCGGTGGCGGGACAGCGCGCCAGATTGCGGTCGGAACGCAGGCCATAGCCCATGAACACGAAGGTTTTCCATTGGTCGTCCGACGTGATCTGGCCCACGTCGGGGGAAATCTCGTGGAAGGCGGGCAGGTGCTGCCGCTCGGACAGCAGCTCCACCAGTTCGGCGCGGATGGCGGGCGCCTGCGCCTCGAGCCCGGCCACCCAGGGGAACTGGCTGTTCCGGAAAATGGGTCTGTCCCCCACCAGCGAGGCCCGCGCGATGCGATGGCGCAGCCAGTCTATGAAGCGGAAAAAGGCTCGCGAATAGAAGCTGGGCTTGCCGGACGGACGCGCATCGACGGGTTGCACAATGGGGAATCGGGTGGGCGGCCAAAGATGCACCATTTTGTCCATGCCGGGGCGCGCGTGCAAGATTTGGCGCCGATTGGCTCCAAGGATCCGCCCGCTATTGGACCTCCCCGCGTCCCGCAAGCTGGTTTAGACTGGCATGGGCGATGCGATCGCTATCCACTCCTACTTCGCAAGGAAAGACAGGCATGTATGAACAGTTGGCGCTGTATATCGACGGCGAATTCGTCGCCGGAGAGGGTAGGCGCACCCAGGACGTCATCAACCCGGCCACGCTGGAAGTGCTCGGCCAGTTGCCCCACGCCACCGAAGCCGACCTGGACCGCGCGCTGGCCGCCGCCCAGCGCGCCTTCGAATCCTGGAAGAAATCCTCTCCCATGGAGCGCTCCACCATCCTGCGCAAGGTCGCGACGCTGTCGCGCGAGCGCGCCAAGGAGATCGGACGCAACATGACCCTGGACCAGGGCAAGCCGCTGGCCGAAGCCGTCGGCGAAGTCACCTCCTGCGCCGAGCATGCCGACTGGCACGCCGAGGAATGCCGCCGCATCTACGGCCGCGTGGTCCCGCCCCGCAACCCCGACGTGCGCCAGATCGTCGTGCGCGAACCCATCGGCGTCTGCGCCGCGTTCACGCCCTGGAACTTCCCGTACAACCAGGCCATCCGCAAGATCGCCGCCGCCATCGGCGCCGGCTGCACGGTGGTGCTGAAGGGCCCCGAGGATTCGCCCAGCGCCGTCATGGCGATCGCCCGCATGTTCCACGATGCCGGCCTGCCCAAAGGCTGCCTGAACATCGTCTGGGGCGAACCCGCCAAGATCTCCGACTACCTGATCCGTTCGCCGATCGTGCGCAAGGTGTCCTTCACGGGATCCGTGCCGGTGGGCAAGCAACTGGCCGCCCTGGCCGGCGCCCACATGAAGCGCGTCACCATGGAACTGGGCGGCCATTCGCCCGTGCTGGTGTTCGACGACGCCGACATCGACCGCGCCGCCACCATGCTGGCCAAGTTCAAGATCCGCAACGCCGGCCAGGTGTGCGTGTCGCCCACCCGCTTCTACGTGCAGAACGGCGCCTACGAGCAGTTCCTCGCGCGCTTCTCCGAAGTGCTGAAGAACATCAAGGTCGGCGACGGCCTGGAAGACGGCACCGACATGGGCCCGCTGGCGCATGAACGCCGCGTTCCCGCCATGAGCGCCTTCATCGACGACGCCAAGAAGCACGGCGGCAAGGTGGTGGTCGGCGGCGGCCCGCTGGACCGCAAGGGCTTCTTCTTCGCCCCCACGGTCGTGACCGACCTGCCCGACAACTCCATGCTGATGACCGAAGAGCCCTTCGGTCCGGTCGCGCCCGTGGTCCGCTTCACCGATACCGATGAAGTGCTGCGCCGCGCCAACAGCCTGCCCTTCGGCCTGTCGTCGTACGTGTTCACGAACTCGCTGCAGACCGCCACCAAGGTCTCCAACGGCCTGGAAGCCGGCATGGTCAACATCAACCACTTCGGCAGCGCCCTGGCCGAGACGCCCTTCGGCGGCATCAAGGACAGCGGCATCGGCAGCGAAGGCGGCCTGGAAACGTTCGACGGCTACCTGGTCACGAAGTTCATCACCCACGTCTGATCCCGCCGCGCATCGGATAGGAGCCCCGGGCGCCCCGATCAACCGCGCCGACCAGCGATGGTGGCGCGGTTGATCTGCAACGCACTGACGATTGCTGCCGGGGTTCCAGCGCAACATCTCAACTCGTCATCGGAATTGGAAAGCTGCGCGAATTGGCGCGGCGCGCCGCAGCCTGGACGCTACTCCAGGCGCTCAAAGTAGCGCGAATCAAGCATGACGCGCCTCGCAATGCTGACCAGCACCTCGAGTCCTTCGGACGTGTGTGCATTGCGGTACGCCGCGCAAATCTGCAGCGATCTGAATGGAGTCTCTTGCCGGTAACTTACGACGGAGCCTCGCTGGATTTCATTGCGCAGAATGCACGTGGGCAGCACGCCGACCCCCACGCCCGACGCCACCAGCCGCGCCAGCATCGCAAGGCTGTTGCAGGTGCTGACCCGCAATGCGGGACCGCCTTCCCTTTCCCACCAGTTGGCCATCATCTCGTATAGCGGCGACGGCTCGGGCATGCAAAGAATGGTGGATTGGGACAAGGACGTCGGATCGGCAAACTGGTCCGGCAGCGCCACGGACCGGCAGCCCATCCAGGCCAGCGGCGCCAGCGCCAGCGGCTCTACGTGTATGTTGGCCAAGTGGCCTGGATCAGCCAGGATGGCCAGGTCCAGCCGGTTGTGCGCCAGCCCGTCCAACAGCACGAAGCTATTGCTGACCGTCAGTTCGACTTTCAAGCGCGGGTAGCGCTCGCCCAGCAGCGTGATGATCTTGGGCAGCACGGCGATCGCGATGGTTTCCGAAGAACCCACCCGCAGGGTGCCCTGTAGCGGGTCGCCTGTGCGCAGCCGGGTTTCCAGTTCGTCCAGCAGCTTCAGCACTTCGTCGGTGTAGTGCAGGGCGACGGTCCCTTCGGCATTCAGCTTGGCCGCGCGTCCGTCTCGCTCGAACAGCTTGGTGCCCAGCGCTTCCTCCAGTTCGCGCACCCGTAATGACACCGTGGGCTGCGTGACGTTCATGTGCCGCGCGGCGGCCTGGAACGAGCCCAGTTTGGCAATAGCCGCCAACGCTTCGATCTGGGCCAGCGAATATCGACGCATCAGATTTTCCTATGTAATAGGACGTAAAAGTTTAATTAGTTTAATAGGAAGCGCATTGCTAGGATAGCCACATTAAGCCGGAAACACGGATTCGCGAACCGCAATGTGCTTGCGATCCAGCCCCCAAGGAGACAGCGCAGTGACCAAGACCAGACAACTTCGGGATGCGATCTACGCCCCGGAAATACTCGTGCAACCCGGTGTCTTCGACGGCTTCAGTACGCGCCTGGTGGAGCACATGGGCTACCCCACCGCGTTTATTACCGGCAGCGGCGTCAGTGAAACGCGCCTGGGCCAGGTCGATGTAGGCATCATGGGGATGGAAGAGAATGTGGCCGCGGTGCGCAGTATTGCCGCCTGCTCGAATCTTGCGCTGCTGGCCGATGGCGACACTGGCTATGGCAATGCCATCAACGCGTATCACACGGTGCGCGCCTTCGAACGCGCCGGCGCCGCGGGCATCATGCTGGAAGACCAAGTGTGGCCCAAGCGCTGCGGGCATATGCGCGGCAAAGAAGTCATTCCCCAGGACGAGATGGCACAGAAGCTGCGCGCCGCGTGTGAAGCGCGCACCGACCCGGACTTTGTGATCAAGTCGCGCACGGATACCTTGGCGACGCATGGCCTGGACGAAGTCATCCGGCGGCTGAACGCCTACGCGGAAGCCGGGGCCGATTTGCTATTCGCCGATGCGCTGCTCGATGCCGAGCAGATCCGCACGGTGGCGGCCAATGTGCCGAAGCCGTTGTGCGTGAATATGGGGTTCGGTATTCGCCAGCGCTCGACCACTCCGCTGTTGTCGGCCGCGCAACTGCAGGACTTGGGCGTGGCGGTAGTGATTTATCCGCGCCTGCTGACGGCATGCGCCTTGGCGGGCATGAAGCGGGGCCTGGAAATATTGGGCCTGTCGCTGACCAGCGGCAAACCCGAAGATCGCCCCGATGCCGCGCTGAGTTTCGAGGAACTTAATGACATTATGGGCATGGCGGAAGTCAAAAGCCTGGAAGAAAAATTCCTGACGCAGGCACAAAAGACCGCCAAGTACGGCCACGAACCAGTCGGGGCGGTCCGCGTCGCAGCCAAGGGAGCCGTCCATGCGTAATACGGGCATCGCGCCTGGCGACCTACCGCAGGGTTCGGTCGACTGCCATGCGCATGTGATCAAGAAGAATCTGCCGCTGGCAACCGAGCGACATTCTCAGCCGGCTCGCGATGCCAGCGTGCGGGACTATCTGGATACGCTGACGGCGCATGGGGTGGCTTATGGGCTGCTGACGGCGCCCAGTTTCTACGGCGCCAATAACCAGGTGCTGCTGGAAGCATTGCGGGCGTCGGAGGGACGCTTGCGCGGGACGGCGATCGTGGAACCCGATATCGGTGAAGATGCGCTGGCGGCCATGCAGCGGGACGGCGTGTGCGGCATCCGGCTGAACTGGGTGAAGCGGCAAGCGATTCCGGATATCCGATCGCGGGAATACCAAGGCCTGCTGGCCAAGGCCAGGAACCTGGGCCTGCATATCGAGGTGTACCTGGAAGGCGAGCACCTGCCGCCCGTGCTGGCGGCAATTCGCGCCAGCGGTGCGCGGGCGGTGATCGATCATTTTGGGCATCCGCCCGGCAGCGACGGCGAACGCAGCGAGGGCTTTACGGCCTTGCTGGACGCACTGGCAGCGGGTAATACCTGGGTCAAGCTGTCGGCGCCGTTTCGCCTGCGCGGCAGTGATCCGCGTGCTCTGGCCGCCAGGATCATCCAGCAATCGAATGGCGAGCGGGCGGTATGGGCCACGGATTGGCCCTGGGTGGGCCATGAAGACACGATGACTTACCGGCAATGCATCGAATCGCTTTTTGAATGCGTGCCAGACGAGACGATACGAAACCGGATCCTGACAGAGAACGCCTACGAAGCATTTGGAATCCGGGCGTAGCAAGGCGCGCCCTGTCCGGGCTTCGCCGATTCTTCACTGCAGGCCCCTTGAAGGAGACAACACAATGAGAAAGCATAAGCTTCTAGCCGCAGCACTGTTTACGGCGGCCATGGGCGTGGGCAATGCTGCGCTGGCCAGCGATGTTGTAAAGATGATTATTCCGACGGCTCCCGGCGGCGGGACGGATTCTCTTTTTCGGGCCGCGGCGCGCTACGCAGAACCGTATCTGGATGCCACGGTCGTCGTGCAAAACGCAGGTGGCGCGGGCGGCGCCATAGGTGTCGGCCAATTGGCACGCGCGAAGCCGGATGGATTGACGATGGCAGGTGTCTGGATGGGCCCGATCACCGTCGCGCCGCACTCCATACCGACTACCTACGGGTTGAACGACTACATTCCAGTGATCCAACTGGATGCTGCCCCCTACGTGCTTTGCGTACGCAAGGATTTTCCGGCGAACAATGGCAAAGAGCTCCTCGAGCAGCTCAAATCCAAGCCAGGCCACTACACCTTCGGCACCGATGGCGTGGCGGGCCCCGGCCAGTTGGCGGCGGAGCGCGTCTTCCAGGCCTTCGGAGCGAAGGCGCGCGACATTCCCTATCGCGGGGCAGGCGAAAGCATGACCGCCCTAATGGGCAAGGTAGTCGACATCTATGTAGGTTCGGTGCCGCCCGCGGTCGCCATGGTGAAGGCGGGCGACGTCAAATGCCTGCTTGCCACGAGCGCCGGCCCAGTGGCGGCGCTGCCGCAGGCCACAACATTGACGACCCTGGGCATTCCCGAAAAGGAAACGCTTCTGTGGCACGGCATCGTCGTACCCGCCGGCACTCCCGATGCGACAGTCGAGCACATCGCCGACGCCTTTGAAAAAGCCGCCAACTCGCCGGAAATGGCCAAGTTTTTCGAGACGGCCGGTGTGGAGAAGAAGATCTTGCGCCGCAAGGCTTTTTCCGATCACATCAGCAAGGAATACGCGGAGCTGGGAGATCTGGTTAAGGAATTAGGTTTGCAGAAGCAATGATGAATGCCACATCCACTCCAGCGCCAAACATTGCCCGGCGGCGGGACGCAATACGGCGCCCGCCGCCCGGAAATCAATCCAGTGATTCCGCGCCCGATGCCGCGGCTCGGGAACCGGCGCGCAGGTCGCGCGGCGTCATGCCGAAACGGCGCTTGAACAGGCGGCTGAAGTGCGAGGGATGCGAAAAGCCTATCTGATAGGCCAGTTCCGCGATGCTGCGATGGCGATGCCGCGGACTGAGCAGCAGTTCGCGGCATTTATCGAGCCGCTGCTCGAAAATGAAGGATTCCGCCGACAGCCCGCCCGCGCGCAGGATGCGGTGCAGATAGGCCACGGACACGCCGCAGCCCTGCGCCACGTGCTGGGGCGAGAGCGCCGGGTCCGCCAGGTGCTGGCGGATGTAGGCCAGCACCCGCTGCCGGTGCGCCACCGTCACGCTGCTGTCGGATTCCGAGGCGTGCCCCTGCCCGGGCTGCACGAGGAACAGCACGATCAGGTCGATCAGCCGTTCGCCCAGTTCCGCAACCTCGCCGTCCGACCAGGCGTTCATGCCCTTGAACAGGTGGTCCATGTAGCCAGCCAGGAGCGCCCCCCGCGGCGAGCCGTCGTCCACGCGCAGCTTATAGAACGCGCCGATGCGGGAGTCCCGCTGGGACAGCGCGCTGCGCGGGAACGAGACGCTCAGGCTGCGGTAGCCCGAAGCGCCCTGCGCCGTCGCCTGGTAGGGAAGGCTCTGGTTCATCAGGTACACACAGCCCGGTTCGACCTGGAACTCCCGTCCCTGCTGCTGCACCGCCAAAGGCCCCGCCAGCGGCAAGCCGAAGGTATAGAACTCCTGGTCCAGCCGCGACACGTTGCCGGCGGTGCGCTCCAGCTTCTGTCCCTGATAGTGCAGGTCGTTGAACTGCAGGCTGGCGCGGCGCGCATAGCGCACGTGCCCCGAGAAATTGCCGGGCCTGCCATGATGCACCTCGAACGGACCGAACGCGTCCGACAGGGCCGCGCGCCACGCATCGCGCCGGTCAGCGCCGGCGCCGGCCGAAATGGCGAATTCCGTATCGGGCATGGCGCGGTCTCCTTGTACGCGGGCATCGGCGCCGGGCGCTCGTGATCCTGCGTCTACATATTCTTGACTCACCCTGATCCGGGGCGTCCGGCGCCTTGTTGGCGCGCTTGGCGCAAGTCTATAGTCAGCCCGATAAGCACACAACCTGGACAACCCGGGAGGAGACCCATGGCGAACGCGTCCGCGCCGGCTTCGCGCTATCTGCGCTGCGAGGGCCGCGAACTGCACTACACGGAATGGGGCGCCGGCGATGCGCCCGCCGTCATCATGTGGCACGGCCTGGCCCGCACCGGACGCGATTTCGACGAACTGGCGCAGGCGCTCGCGGGCGATTACCGCGTCATCTGCCCGGACACGATCGGCCGCGGCCTGTCGCAATGGAGCCCGGACCCGGTCGCCGAGTACCGGCTGGACTTCTATGCGGCGCTGGCCCGCGCCCTGGTCGACGGCCTGTCCCTGGCGCGCGTGCGCTGGGTCGGCACGTCCATGGGCGGCGCGACCGGCATGCATGCCGCCGCGACCACCTTGCGCGACCGGATCTCGCATCTGGTGGTCAACGACATCGGGCCCGAACTGCCCCAACCCGCCATCCAGCGCATCCTGGACTACGTCGGCGCCCCGCCCGCCTTCGACACGGTCACGGAACTGGAGGCCTGGCTGCGCGCCGCCTACAAGCCCTATGGCTGGCAGAGCGACGAGCAATGGCGCCGGATGGCCGAGACCTCCATGCGCCGCCTGCCGGACGGGCGCGTCACCGCCCACTACGACCCGGCCATCGTCGGCCAGTTCAGCCATCACCCCGGCGACTACGACCGCTGGAGCGGGTACGACTCGCTGCGCATGCCGGTCCTGCTGCTGCGCGGCGCCGATTCGGACCTGCTGCTTCCCGACGTCGCGGAGGCCATGACCCGGCGCGGCCCGCGCGCGCAGCGCATCGACTTCCCCGATTGCGGCCACGCCCCCGCCCTGAACGTCGCCCCCCAGATCGACGCCATCCGCCAATTCCTGGCCACGCCGGACCACACGGCGGCCGTCCGCCACTGACAACAGGAGACTCCCAATGAAACGCATTCTGCTTGCCGCGCTGGCCGGCCTGTGCATGAGTTCCGCCGCGACGGCCAAGGATTTCGTCGTCGCCCACGTCTATGACAAGACGGGCCCCCTGGAAGCCTATGCCAAGCAAACCCAGAACGGCCTGATGCTGGGCCTGGAATACGCGACGCAGGGCACCATGACGGTTGCCGGCCGCAAGATCCGCGTCATCGAGAAGGACAACCAGGGCAAGCCCGACGTGGCCCGCGCGCAACTGGCTTCGGCCTATGCCGACGACAACGCCGACATCGCCGTGGGCCCGACCTCCTCCGGCGTCGCGCTGGCCATGCTGCCGATAGCCGAGGAATACGAAAAGATCCTGCTGGTCGAGCCGGCGGTGGCCGATTCGATCACCGGCGACAAATGGAACCGCTACATCTTCCGAACCGGCCGCAACTCCTCTCAGGACGCCATCGCCAACGCGGTCGCGTTCGACCAGGCCGGCACCTCGATCGCCATGCTGGCGCAGGACTACGCGTTCGGCCGCGACGGCGTCAAGGCGTTCAAGGGCGCGCTGAAGAACGCCAGGATCGTGCACGAGGAATACCTGCCCGCCAATGCCACCGACTTCACCGCCGGCGCGCAGCGCCTGTTCGACGCGCTGAAGGACAAGCCCGGCCGCAAGATCATCTTCATCCTCTGGGCCGGAGCCGGCAATCCCTTCAAGATCGCCGATCTGGACCCCAAGCGTTTCGGCATCGAGATCGCCACGGGCGGCAACACGCTGGCGGCCATGACGCCGCTGAAATCGCTGGCCGGCATGGAAGGCGCCACCTATTACTACTACGGCATCCCGAAGAACCCGGTCAACGACTGGCTGGTGGCGGAACATCAGAAGCGCTACGGACAGCCGCCCGACTTCTTCACCGCGGGCGGCATGTCCGCCGGCATCGCGATCGCGGCCGCGCTGGCCAAGACCGCGGGCAATTCCGATACCGACACGCTGATCAAGGCCATGGAAGGGATGAGCTTCGATACGCCCAAGGGCAAGATGACCTTCCGGCCCGAAGACCACCAGGCCATGCAGTCCATGTACCACTTCCGCATCAAGAATGATCCGTCGGTGCCGTGGGCCGTGCAGGACCTGGTGAAGGAAATCGCGCCGGACCAGATGTCGGTGCCTATCCAGAACAAACGCTGAGCCCGCGCCCCGCCCATGCTGGAGACCCAATCGCTCACCATCCGTTTCGGCGGACACGTGGCCGTCAACGACGTTAGCTGCAGCTATGCGCCTGGCTCCCTGACCGCCATCGTCGGCCCCAACGGCGCGGGCAAGACGACGTACTTCAATCTCATTTCCGGCCAGTTGCGCGCCAGCTCGGGAACGGTGCGCCTGAACGGGCGCGACCTCACCGCGCTTGGCGCCTCGGCGCGCATGCACGCGGGCCTGGGACGCGCATTCCAGCTCACGCAACTGTTCCCGCGCCTGAGCGTGCACGAGAACGTGCGGCTGGCGCTGCAATCCCGCCAACAGGGCGCCGGCTGGCGGCAGATCCGGTTCTGGCGCACGTGGAACGATGACCGCGCCCTGATCGAGCGCGCCGACATGCTGCTCGAGCGCACCCGCCTGTCCGCGCGCCGCGACCAGTCCGCCGCCGACCTGCCCCACGGCGACCAGCGCAAGCTGGAGATCGCGATGCTGGTCGCGCTGGAACCCCGGGTGTTCATGTTCGACGAGCCGACGGCCGGCATGAGCGTGGACGACGTGCCCGTCGTGCTGGAGCTGATCCGCGAAATAAAGGCGGACCCGTCGAAGACGATCCTGCTCGTGGAGCACAAGATGGACGTGGTGCGCGAGCTGGCCGACCGCATCGTGGTGCTGCACAACGGCCAGCTCATGGCCGATGGCGATCCCGCGTCGGTCATCGCCTCGCCCATCGTGCAACAGGCCTACCTGGGCGTCAGCCCGGCGGAGAAAGCGGCATGACGCGCCCCTTGCTGGAACTGAAGGACGTGCACACGCACATCGGCGCGTACCACATCCTGCATGGCGTGGACCTCGCCGTGCCGCCTGCGGCCGTGACCATGCTGCTCGGACGCAACGGCGCGGGCAAGACCACCACGCTGCGCACGATCATGGGATTGTGGCGCGCGTCGCATGGCCAGGTGAGCTTCGACGGCGCGCCGGTGGGCGGCCCGGGCACGCGCACGTCGCCGCCCGACATGGCGCGCATGGGCATGGCCTACGTGCCGGAGAACATGGGCATCTTCGCCGACCTCTCGGTCAAGGAGAACATCCTGCTTGCGGCGCGCCAGGCCAGGAATGCCGATCAACTGGACACGGCCCGGCTGGAATGGATCTTCGGCTTCTTCCCCGCGCTGAAGAAGTTCTGGCTGCATCCCGCCGGCAAACTGTCGGGCGGGCAGAAGCAGATGCTGGCGGTGGCGCGCGCCATCATCGAGCCGCGCCGGCTGCTGCTGGTGGACGAGCCCAGCAAGGGCCTCGCCCCCGCCATCGTGCAGAACATGATCGACGCCTTCATCGAACTGAAGCAAGCCTCCACCACCATTTTGCTGGTCGAGCAAAATTTCAACTTCGCCCGCCTCGTGGGCGATCGCGTCGCCGTGATGGACAACGGCCGCGTCGTCCATGCCGGCAGCATGGCGCAGCTCGCGGCGGACGACGAACTGCAGACGCGCCTACTGGGCCTGTCGCTGGGAAGCCACCAATGAGCACCCTGGAACTCGATACCCCGCTGCCGCGCGTGCGCGCGGACCTGCGCCCCGCCCTGCTGGTGCTGGCCCTGGCGGCCATCGCGCTGCCGCTGGTGGGGTCCTTCTCCACCTGGGTGACCCTGACCCTGGCCGGCCTGGCCATGGGCATGATCATTTTCATCGTGGCCTCCGGCATGACGCTCGTCTTCGGCCTGATGGACGTGCTGAACTTCGGGCATGGCCTGTTCATCGCGATCGGCGCGTACATGGCGGCCACCGTGCTGGGCTCCATGGCCGACTGGACGCAATCCGGCAGCCTGTGGGTGAACCTGGGCGCCGTGCTGCCGGCCATGATCGTCGGCATGCTGGTGGCGGGAGCCGTCGGCCTGGCGTTCGAGCGCGTCATCGTCCGGCCGGTCTACGGGCAGCACCTCAAGCAGATCCTCATCACCATGGGCGGCATGATCATCGGCGAGGAAATCATCAAGATGCTGTGGGGGCCGCAGACGATCGCGCTGCCGCTGCCCGAGGCGATGCGCGGCGCGTTCGTGCTTGGCGACGCCGCGATCGAGAAATTCCGGATCGTCGCGCTGGCGGCGGGCCTGCTCGTGCTGGGCGCCATGCTGTGGCTGCTCAACCGCACCAAGCTCGGCCTCCTGATCCGGGCGGGCGTGGAAGACCGCGAAATGGTGGAAAGCCTGGGCTACCGGATCCGGCATCTCTTCGTGGGAGTCTTCGTCGCGGGCTCGATGCTGGCGGGGCTGGGCGGCGTGCTCTGGGGCATGTACCAGCAATCGGTCGTCCCGCAGTTGGGCGCGCAGGTGAACGTGCTGATCTTCATCGTCATCATGATCGGCGGCCTGGGCTCGACCGTGGGATGCCTGATCGGCGCGCTGCTCGTGGGCCTGATGGCCAATTACACCGGCTTCCTGCTGCCCAAGGCCGCCCTGTTCTCGAACATCGCGCTGATGGTCGCCATCCTGTTGTGGCGTCCGCAGGGCGTTTATCCGGTCACGAACCGCTAGGGCCCGCCGACATGTCCGTACGCTTGCTCTCCGGCGATCCCCCGCGCAGCGCGGTGCTGGCGCTGTTGCTCATCGCGGTCGTGGCCGCCCTGGCCGCCGCGCCCTTCCTCTTTCCCGGTCCGAAGTCGCTGGCCGTCGCGGCGAAGATCCTGGTCTTCGTGGTCCTCGTGGCCAGCTACGACCTGCTGCTCGGCTACACCGGCATCGTCAGTTTCGCGCATACGATGTTCTTCGGCATCGGCGCCTACGGCGTGGCGATCGCCAGCGTGCGCCTGGAGCCGGGCTGGACGGCCATTCTCGCGGGAACGTCCGCCGGCCTGGCGGTGTCGCTGGCCTTCGCGCTGCTGATCGGCCTGGCCAGCCTGCGCGTGCGCGCCATTTTCTACGCCATGATCACCCTCGCGGTCGCGGCCGCGTTCCAGACGCTGGTATCCCAGCTATCCGACCTGACGGGCGGCGAAGACGGCCTGAACTTCAAGGTGCCGCAGATACTGCGGCCGGCCTTCCGGCCTTTCTCCGAGCCCGTCTTCGGGGTCACGGTCGACGGCCGCATCATTACGTACTATCTGATCGCCGCGGTCTGCCTGGTGCTGTTCCTGCTGTTGCTGCGCATCGTGAATTCGCCGTTCGGCCGCGTGCTGCAGGCCATCCGCGAGAACCCCTTCCGCGCCGAAGCCATCGGCTACCGCACGGTGCTGTACCGCAGCCTGTCCAACCTCCTGGCCGCCGCCTTCGCCACGCTGGCCGGCGCGATGTACGCGCTCTGGCTGCGCTACAACGGGCCGGACACCTCGCTGTCGTTCGAGATCATGCTCAACATCCTGCTGATGCTCGTGATCGGCGGCATGGGCACCATGTACGGCGCGGTGGTGGGCGCCAGCCTGTTCGTGTTCGCCCAGAGCTATCTGCAGGACGGCCTGCACCACGTCCATGAACTGGTTTCGGGCGTCGCGCCCCTGGCCCTGCTGTTCGAGCCGGACCGCTGGCTGCTGTGGCTGGGCATCCTGTTCGTCGTGTCCGTGTACTACTTCCCCACCGGCATCGCCGGGCGGCTGCGCGAACTGGCGCAAAAGCGCTAGCCTGCCCGCGCCCCGTTCAGCGGACGCGCTGGCGCAGGTCGTCGGCTTCGCGCCGCAGGCCGTCCACCCGGCGCTGCATCTCGTCCAGGCTGCGCCGCGTTCCGGTTCCGCCGCCGTCCAGCCGCGAACCGGCCGGCGCCGGCGCCAGCCGCGGCATGCTGGGCGATCCTGCATTCAGAGGAATCATGGCCGGCGGATTCGGATCGGCATAGGCCGGCTTGCTGTCCAGGAAGCGCTCCAGCAGCTTGAGTTGCTCGCGCTGCGCCTCGAGCGCGCGCTCCTGTTCGGCCAGGGCGAGTTCGTCCTCGTCGCCGGTGCCGAAGATCGCGGCATGATCACGCGACCCATTGGCCGGAAGCACCCTGGGTTCCGGCCCGGCCGTCAGGGCGCTCTTGCCTGTTGGCGCTTCCAGCGCGCCAGGCGCCCCGTCTCCCCGTTGGGACTGCGCCCAGACCGGAGCCGCGGCCATGGCCAGCAGGCAGAGCGCGAACGAGCACGCCCATGCCTTTCTTGAATCCCGCATCCGACCTCCAAGTCCGCTGTGTGGGTAAAGCGCGCGAATGCCATGCACAAAAAAAAACGGCAAGGGTATGAGCCCTTGCCGTTTTATATCAGAACGGCGAACCGTTCCGATGACCTGCTTTTTACTTAGATGATACGTGCGGCTTCAACCAGACGCACCACGCGCCACGACTTCGAGCGCGAGATGGGACGGCCTTCAGCGATTTCAACCGTATCGCCTTCGTTGTACTGGTTCGATTCGTCGTGCGCCTTGTACTTCGCGGAACGCATGATGATCTTGCCGAAGATGGGGTGCTTGACGCGGCGTTCAACCAGAACCACGACAGTCTTGTCCATCTTGTTGCTGACGACCTTGCCGACCAGCGTACGCTGGCGCTTGGCCACTTGAGTGTTTTGAGTTTCGCTCATCTTTATTTCCCTGCCTTCTCGGTCAGCAAGGTACGCACGCGCGCGATGTCGCGACGCACGTTGCGCAGCTGGCTGGTATTGGCAAGCTGCTGCGTGGCCTTCTGCATACGCAGACCGAATTGTGCCTTCAGCAGGCTCTCGAGCTCTTTGCCGAGCTCGGCGGCGTCTTTCGAACGGAGTTCGCTGGCTTTCATCTTAGTACTCCTTAAGCACCGATATGACGCGCGACGAACGTGGTCGAAATCGGCAGCTTGGCAGCGGCCAGGCGGAAAGCTTCACGCGCGAGCTCTTCGCTAACCCCTTCCATTTCGTAGAGCACCTTGCCGGGCTGAATTTCGGCGACCCAGTACTCCGGGTTGCCCTTACCGTTACCCATACGGACTTCGGCAGGCTTCTGCGAGATGGGCTTATCCGGGAAAATGCGAATCCAGATACGGCCGCCACGCTTGATGTGACGATTGATGGCACGACGAGCGGCTTCGATCTGACGGGCGGTCAGACGGCCACGGCCGGTGGCCTTCAGACCGAATTCGCCGAACGACACGTGGGTGCCGCGAGTCGCCAGACCGGTGTTGCGGCCCTTCTGCTCTTTGCGATACTTTCTGCGAGAGGGTTGCAGCATGGTTATTCTCCTTCAGGCGCCGGAGCAGCGTCCGCCTTGCGGGGACCACGGCCACGACCTCCCGGACGACCGGTGCGAGCACCGTCCGGACGATCACCACGCGGAGCGCGGCGCGGACGACGTTCTTCTTCACGCGGGGCGGCGGTTTCCGGCGGCAATTCGCCGTTGGCCAGCATGTCGCCCTTGTAGACCCAGACCTTGATGCCGATCACGCCATACGTGGTGTGGGCTTCGGAGGTGCCGTAGTCGATGTTGGCCTTGAGGGTGTGCAGCGGCACACGGCCTTCGCGATACCACTCGGTGCGGGCAATTTCGATACCGTTCAGACGGCCCGAGCTCATGATCTTGATGCCTTGGGCACCCAGACGCATGGCGTTCTGCATCGCGCGCTTCATGGCGCGGCGGAACATGATGCGCTTCTCGAGCTGTTGCGAGATCGAGTCGGCGATCAGTTGAGCATCGGTTTCCGGCTTGCGGATTTCTTCGATGTTGACGTGCACGGGCACGCCCATCAGGCGCTGCAGATCAGCCTTCAGGCTTTCGATGTCTTCGCCGCGCTTGCCGATCACCACGCCCGGACGAGCCGAGTAGACGGTGATGCGGGCATTCTTGGCGGGACGCTCGATGATCACGCGACCGACGGAGGCGCTCTTGAGCTTCTTCTTCAGGTACTCGCGGACGCGAATGTCTTCGGCCAGCATCGTGCCGAAGGCCTTGTCGTCGGCGAACCAACGCGAGGACCAATTACGGGTGACCGCGAGACGGAACCCAGTGGGGTGAATTTTCTGACCCATCGTGACTCCTTAAGCTCCGACCTTGACCGTGATGTGGCAGGTCTGCTTCTCGATACGGTTGCCGCGGCCCTTGGCGCGAGCGGAGAAGCGCTTCATCGACTGGGCCTTGTCCACGAAAATCGTGGTGACCTTCAGTTCGTCGATGTCGGCGCCGTCGTTGTGCTCGGCGTTGGCGATGGCGGACTCGACAGCCTTCTTCAGGATGACGGCGGCCTTCTTCGGCGAGAAGGTGAGGATGTTCAGCGCTTGCGAGACCGACTTGCCGCGGATCAGATCCGCAACCAGACGCGTCTTTTGAGCGGAGATGTGAACCCCACGGATAATGGCAGTAGTTTCCATCGCTTACCTCTTCGCCTTCTTGTCCGCGGCGTGACCCTTGAACGTACGGGTCAGCGCGAACTCGCCCAGCTTGTGACCGACCATGTTCTCGTTGATGTACACGGGAACATGTTGCTTGCCGTTGTGCACAGCGATCGTCAGACCGATGAACTCGGGCAGGATCGTCGAGCGACGCGACCAGGTCTTGATCGGCTTCTTGTCTTTGCCCGCGACGGCCGTGTCCACCTTTTTGATCAGGTGAGCATCGACAAACGGGCCTTTCTTGATCGAACGTGACATAGTGTTCGCCTCTTACTTGCGCTTGCGCCGTTGGACGATCATATTGTTCGTCCGCTTGTTGCGACGGGTCTTGAAACCCTTCGCCGGAGTGCCCCACGGGCTGACCGGTTCGCGTGCTTCACCGGTACGGCCTTCACCGCCACCGTGCGGGTGATCCACCGGGTTCATGGCAACGCCACGAACGGTCGGGCGGACACCGCGCCAACGCATTGCACCGGCCTTGCCGATTTGGCGCAGGCTGTGTTCTTCGTTACCGACTTCACCGATGGTGGCGCGGCATTCGATGTGCACACGGCGGACTTCACCCGAGCGCAGACGCACCTGAGCGTAGACGCCTTCGCGGGCCAGCAGGACGGCGGAAGCGCCGGCCGAGCGGACCATCTGGGCACCCTTGCCAGGGATCATTTCGACGCAGTGAATCGTCGTACCCACCGGGATGTTGCGGATCGGCAGCGTGTTGCCGGCGCGGATCGGGGCTTCGATGCCCGACACCAGCGTGGCGCCCACTTCCAGACCGCGCGGAGCGATGATGTAGCGACGTTCGCCGTCGGCGTAGCACAGCAGAGCGATGTGCGCCGTACGGTTGGGGTCATATTCCAGACGCTCGACCTTTGCCGGGATGCCGTCCTTGTCGCGACGGAAGTCGACGACACGGTAGTGCTGCTTGTGGCCACCGCCACGATGACGGACCGTGATGTGACCGTTGTTGTTACGGCCGGAACCACGGGTCTTCTTTTCCAGCAGCGGCGCGTAGGGCTCGCCCTTGTGCAGGTTGGGACTGACAACCTTCACCATGCCACGACGGCCAGCCGAAGTCGGCTTAACTTTTACGAGGGCCATTTACTTCACCTCCGCAAAGTCGATTTCCTGGCCGTCCTTGAGCGAGACGTAAGCCTTGCGCTCATCGCGACGACGGCCAACGAATCGGCCAAAGCGCTTGACTTTGCCCTTACGGTTGAGGACCTGCACGGACTCGACCTGCACCTTGAAGAGCAGTTCGACGGCAGCCTTGATTTCCGGCTTGGTAGCGTCAGCCACGACACGGAAAGCGATTTGCTGATTCTTCTCGGCGACGAAGGTGGCCTTTTCGGTCACGATCGGGGCCAGAATGACTTGCATCAAGCGTTCAGCGTTCATCCCAGCATCTCCTCGAGTTGAGCGATGGCCGGCTTGGTGATCAGCACTTTCTTGTAGTGGACCAGCGACAACGGATCGGCATAACGGGGCTCGACAACGGCAACGTGCGGCAAGTTGCGGGTGGCGAGGTAAACATTCTCATCGACGCTGTCGGTGATGATCAGGACCGAGTCCAGGCCCAGGCTCTTCAGCTTTGCAGCGGCGGCCTTGGTCTTGGGCGATTCCAGATCGAACGATTCGACGACGGCGATGCGGTCTTCACGAGCCAGTTGCGACAGGATCGAGCGGATCCCGGCGCGGTACATCTTCTTGTTGACCTTCTGGCTGAAGTTCTCTTCGGGCGAGTTCGGGAAAGTCCGACCACCGCCACGCCACAGCGGCGACGAAGTCATACCGGCGCGAGCGCGGCCGGTACCCTTCTGGCGCCAGGGCTTCTTGGTCGAGTGCTTGACTTCGGCACGATCCTTCTGAGCGCGGTTGCCGGCACGGGCGTTGGCTTGGAAAGCCACCACGATCTGATGAATCAGAGCTTCGTTGAAGTCGCGGCCGAAGATCGTGTCGGGCGCGCTGAAAGTCGCGGCGGCCTGACCTTGGTCGTTCAGGAGCTTGAGATCCATTTACTTACGCTCCCTTCTTGGCCGGGGCCTTGATGGCCGGGCGCACGACGATGTCGGCGCCAGCATGGCCGGGGACGGCGCCCTTGACCAGCAGCAGGCCGCGCTCAGCGTCAACGCGAACGACGTCGAGGTTTTGAACGGTGCGGGTGACATCACCCAGGTGACCGGCCATGCGCTTACCCGGGAAAATACGGCCCGGATCTTGAGCTTGACCAATCGAGCCCGGGACGCGGTGCGAACGGGAGTTACCGTGCGACGCGCGTTGCGAACCGAAGTTGTGGCGCTTGATGGTACCGGCGAAGCCTTTACCGATGCTGGTGCCCGTGACGTCGACCTGTTGGCCGGCTTCGAACACCGATTCCACGGCGATCACGGCACCAGCCGCGAATTCGGCGGCGCGGGCGGGATCAAGGCGGAATTCTTTGAGGATGCTGCCGGCTTCAGCGCCGGCCTTGGCATAGTGGCCCGTTTGCGGCTGAGCCACACGCGAGGCACGACGAGTGCCATAAGCCACCTGGATCGCGGCGTAGCCGTCGGTTTCCAGCGACTTAACTTGGGTCACGCGGTTGTTCGACACGTCCAGCACGGTCACCGGGATGGATTCACCTTCCTCGGTAAAAATGCGGGTCATGCCGACCTTGCGACCCACCAGCCCCAGCCGGTGAGCGGCGGGCGTGGGTGTCGAATTCGACATCGTTTTCTCCATTCCCGACTGCGATTGGTCGGGGCTAATCAGGCAAAAGGTAACGGCCTTTGCCCTACGACTATGTTCAACCAGGGAATGAATCAGGCCGCCCGAAAGAGGCCCGCCTTCCCATAGCTGGTCATGCCACAAAATGGCAAGCTTGGCATATTAGCATGTTTTTTCCAGCCAACACAAGCACTTAGCCCGCTTTGGCCGTCACGGCGGCGGCGGCGCCGGCATCCGCGCCCCTGATTGGCCGCAACGGCTGCCGTCACGGGCCAATGCGGCAGTAAGTGCATACTAACTGCCGCGCTTTGCCGGCGGAATTATTGCCGGGAAACAACAACTTGCGCGCCGCCAGCCACGGCAGCCCGAGTCTAACCGTGCTCCCGCACCCGCTGAAGTTCCTCGCTGAAGCGCCGGATGGCGGGCGCAATACGCTCGATTGGCGTATTGCCGAACCCGATGACGAAGCCGGTCCTGGCCGGTTGGTTCATGCAGTAGCCGGACATCGCCGGAACGTCGATACGATGCGCCAGCAAGGCATTCGAGACGGCCATATCGTCCACGGCGACCTTCGGTATCGCCGACAGGTGCAACCCGGCGCCCGTCGCGGAAATGTCCAGTTCGATGCCCGGCAGGCTCTTGAGGCACTGCACCACCAGGTTGGCGCGCTCGCGGTAGCGGCTGCCCATGCGCCTGATGTGGGCGGCGAGCTGACCGCTGCCCATGAAGTCGGCAATGACCCCCTGCATTGGAACCGCCGCCTGGAAGGAAAAGATGTGATGGCCGCGCGAAAAGGCCTCGATCAACGCTTCGGGCACCACCATGTAGGCCAGATTCAGCGCCGGCGATACGGAGCGATTGAAGTTCCCGATGTAGACCACCCGCCCTCCGCGATCCAGGGCGGCCAGCGGCGGCAAGGCACGGCCGCTGAAATGAAAGGCGTTGTTGAAGTCGTACTCGATGATCCACGCATCCCTGTCCCGTGCCCATTCCAGCAGGTTCAGGCGCTTGTGCAACGGCATCGTGCTGCCGAACGGAAACTGGTTGGTCGGCGACGCAACGATCAATTTGGCATGGGGCGAATACGCGTCGAACCGCTGGCAGTCCAGGCCCTCCTGATCGATGGGAACGTGGACCAGGCGCAGGCCGCCGCAGGTCAGCGCCGCGATCCGGGTCAGGTACGCGGGATCTTCGACGATGACTTCGTCTTCCGGGTCGGCCAATATATGGCCAGCCAGCAGAAACCCTTGCGTCGTTCCGCTGATCACCAGGATCTGCTCCATGGAACAGGTCAGGCCATGGGCCTCGCGCAGATACAGGGCAATCTCCCGGCGCAGATCGGGCAGGCCCAACGGGCTGCCATAGCCCAGATCGGTCGTGGGCGCGGAGCGCCAATACTGCGCCGACACCTTGGCGAACTGGTCGAACGGCAATTGATCCAGGGCCGGCACGGTGGGACTGAGGCTATAGGAGCCGTTGCGTTCCGAAGGTAGCGGCAATCGAAGCAGCGTCCCCGCGCGGCGCGAAACATGAGGAGGCGCGTGCTGCTGGCCGTCGGGCGAAGGGCTGGTATCGCGCCGAGGGCGGCTGTCTTCGGGCAGATCCGCGGCAATGAACGTGCCGATGCCGATTTTTCCTTCGACGTAGCCTTCCGAGAGCAGTCGGTCGTATACCAGGATGATCGTGTTGCGCGACACATGGAGTTCGGCCGCCAGCTTGCGGCTGGGCGGCAAGCGCGCACCCTTTTTCAAATCTCCGTCCACGATGCGCTGACGTAGCTGGTCGAATATCTGCACGTGCAACGGCAAGGCGCCTTGCCGGTCAATCGATACCGCGCACCAGACCGGGTAGTTGAATTTCTGCGTCAAATCAATCACCCCTTGCAGACCGGCCCCCAACGCCGGACAGCGCGCCTCTACGCGCCGTGCACATTGTAATGTCGTGCACGGCGGCAGCCCCGCTACACCAGCGCGGTCTCCAGTATCCGCAGCGCCTCACGGTGCCGTTCCGGGCTGCCGGACGCCACCAGGCGATTGCCGGAGTAGATGGTCAGCGCGCGCCCTTCCCAATCGGTGATCACCCCTCCCGCCCCTTCGATCACGGGAACCAGCGCGCAGTAGTCCACCTCGCGGTGGCGGCCGCAGTCGATGGCGATGTCGATCGAACCGCTGGCCACGCAGCCGTATGCATAGCAACTGGAGCCATACACGCACCATTTGGCCGAGGCCCGCAAGGTGTCGAACGCCTCGCGCTCTTTGGGGCCGAACGGCTCCGGATTGCTGCAGGACATCAACGCTTCGCCAAGCGCCGGGCATGCCCGGCTTTGTATCGGCATGTCATTGAACGTAGAACGCATGCCGCGCGCGCCGGCCCAGCGGTCGTGCGTCACCGGATGATCGATGATCCCGACGATAGGCGCGCCGTGCCATGCCAAGGCAATGAGCGTGCCGTAGATGGGAATACCCGTGATGAATGCCTTGGTGCCGTCGATCGGATCTATGACCCAGACAAACTCGGCCTGCAGATTCTTCCCGTCGAATTCCTCGCCCAGGATGCCATGGTCAGGATACCGGTGCTGAATCAAGGTACGCAGCGTTTCCTCAATGTTCTTATCGACGTCGGTAACCGGACTGTCGTCCTCCTTGGTGTCGAAACCGCGCCTGCTATGCAGGTTTTCGCGCAGAATTGCGCCGCTGGCATTGGCCAGCTCATGCGCGAATGCCAGAAACTCGGTCATCAATGCGGGCGAGACGGACGTGGGCACGGCTACTCCAGTTGCAATACGTGGTGAAAAATGGGCCATGCGTTTCAATGCACGGCATGCATGTGCCGCGACAGACGAAACTCCAGTGCGCGCAAGACGTAGTTGGCGGCATAGGCGAACACCAGATAAATGCCTGCGGCGGTCAGGAAGACCTCATAGGGGGAAAACGTGCGCGACACCAGCGTATTGGCCACGCCAGTCAGATCCGAGATCGTGATGGCGCTCGCCAGGGACGTGCGCTTGATGGTCTTGATCACTTCGTTGCCGTATGAGGGAAGCGCGAGCAGCACTGCCCTGGGCAGGATGATGTTCTGGTACAGGGCGCGGGTGGAGAACCCGAACGCGCGGCCGGCTTCCACCTCCCCTCGCGGCACTGCCTCTATCGCGCCTCGCAACACATGCGTCGTGTAGGCCGCGGTATTGAGCGTGAATGCGACCACCGCGCACCAGTAGGGGGTACGCAGATACTGCCAGGCCCAGCTTTCCCGGACGGCATCCAATTGCGCCAGTCCGTAGTACACGACAAAAAGTTGTACCAGCATGGGGGTGCCGCGAAACACCTGGCAAAACGCTTCGACCGGCCAGCGCAGCCACCAGGCGGGCTGCACACGGGCAATCGCCAACGGAATGGCCAGCAGGGTGGCAAGCACCATCGTCAGCGCGAAAAGCTCCAACGTGACGACCGCGCCCTCCAGCAACAGGGGGAAACTGCTTACCATCAGCTCGAGATTCATGGCTGAACCATCCTTTGGCCGCGAGCGCTATGCCGCTCCAGACAATGCAGCCCCCAGGAACTGACCAGGGTAAGGCTCAAGTAGATCGCGCCCGCCGCCAGGTAGAAAAACAGGGCACGCCGCGTGTCGCTGGTTGCCAGCGCGGACACATTCATCAATTCGCTCAATCCGATCACGGAAATCAAGGAAGTGTCTTTCAGCGTGGAGATCCAGATATTGCCGAGTCCCGGCCAGGCGAACCGCAACAACTGAGGGCACGTAACCACCCTGAAAACGCGCCATGCCGACATGCCCGCCGCCTTGGCGGCCTCGATCTGCCCGCTGGGAATCGCGAGGAAAGCGCCTCGGAAGACCTCCGCCGCATAGCCGCCGAAAACCAGCGACAGCGCGAACACGCCCGCGGGCAAGGGCGCGACCTCGATCGTTGCCGGCGAGGCGCTCACCCACGACCAGAGGCGGCTGAGCGCCACGGTGCCGCCAAAGTAAATCAGCAGAATCAACAGGAGCGGAGGAATGCCGCGGATGGCAGTGACATAGCCTTGAATCAACTTCCGGACCATTGCGTGCCGGGAGAGCGCGGCGGCCGCCGCCGCCGCGCCCAGCAAGGTGCCGCACAGCGCGGAAGCAAAGGCCACTTCCAGCGTGGACATGGCGCCCCGCGCAAGGGCCGGTCCCCAGCCATCGAAGATATCCATAGCGCCACTACTCATGAATCGGGTTTCGGTTTCCGCCCCGACGCCATCGCCGGAGCGGCTTCTGTGAATGGCGGTGCGCCCTCAGTGCCAGACGGATGGCAGGACGCTGAAGCTCCAGTACCGCTGGTTGATGGCCTTGAAAGTACCGTCGTCATACATGCCTTGAAGCGCGGCATTGATGGCTTCGCGCAATGCCTGCGCGTCCTTGCGCAATCCGAAGGCGACGCCAGAGCCGAAATACTGGACGGATTCGATTTCCGGGCCGACAAACTGATAGTTCTTGCCCGCGTCCTGGTTCAGGAAATCGCGCTCTACTTTCAACGGCCCCACCAGGGCCAGATCTATGCGCCGCGCCGTCAGGTCCAGAAGCAGGTTTTCGGCGGAGTCATAGCGCGAAATCTGCACGCCGGGGAAGACCGCCGCGAGGTAGGTGTCGTTCGTGGTGGCGCGCTGCACGCCGACGATTTTCCCTTTCAAGGCAGCGGGGTCAGGCTTGCCATCGGCGTCGAAAGGCTGAATGCCCTCTCGGCGTTCACCCAGAAACCTTGCGGTGGATGCCCGATAGGGAATGGAAAAGTCGATACTGTTCTTGCGTACTTCGGTAATGGACAGGCTGGCGGCGATCACATCTATCTTCTGAGCCAGCAGCGCGGGAATGAGGCCATTGAAATCAAGGCACACGAATTGCAGCTTGGCCTGGATCCGGTCAGCCACTTCGGATACGACATCTATCTCGAAACCCTTGAGTTGCCCGGACATGTCGCGATAGCTGAACGGCGGGTAGGTGCATTGCACCCCTGCCTTGATCGAGCGGTTGGCGCTCGGCTCGGAAAGCGTATTGCCCGTCGCCACCGCCGCGGCGCTCAACGCGATCGCCGCGACACCGCATGAGATCCATTTTTTCATTGCCACCCCTTGTTCCGTTAGTTGTCGATGAGCGCGCCAGCGAGCCCCGGACTGGCTACAACACGCTTGCGATGAATTTGCGGCAGCGCTCCGACCGCGGATTGCCGAACAGCTCCGCTGGCGACGCGCGCTCTTCGACCTGCCCCTGGTGCAGGAAGAGCACCTCCGTGGACACTTCGCGCGCGAATCCCATTTCATGCGTGACCATCACCATCGTCCGGCCTTCTTCCGCCAGCAGCCGGATG
This sequence comes from Achromobacter veterisilvae, assembly GCF_037619525.1. Lineage (NCBI taxonomy): Bacteria > Pseudomonadati > Pseudomonadota > Betaproteobacteria > Burkholderiales > Alcaligenaceae > Achromobacter > Achromobacter veterisilvae. Next base: position 931,415 of record NZ_CP148753.1, read on the forward strand.
ACCTTCAGGACTTCACTCACCAGCTCCGGATCCAATGCCGAGGTCGGCTCGTCAAACAAGAGGATCTTCGGGTCCATCGCCAACGCGCGGGCAATAGCGCAGCGCTGCTGTTGCCCTCCTGAGATCTGGCCCGGGTAGTGGTGCGCGCGATCTTGCAGCCCCACCTTGTGCAACAGCGCTTGCGCCCGCTCGGCGGCTTCCTTGCGGCTCATGCCCAGCACGTGCACGGGTGGCGCCATCACGTTTTCCAGCACCGTCATGTGCGACCACAGATTGAAGTTCTGGAACACCATGCCGATGCCTGCCCGCAGCCGGCAGACCTGGCGGGCGCTGCGGGGAACAAGGGCCCCTTGCCGGTTCTGCCGCGTCGCGACCTGCTCGCCGCCTATCGTGATCGAGCCGGCGTCGGGCACTTCAAGAAAATTCAGGCAGCGCAGGAACGTGCTTTTGCCGGAACCGCTGGACCCGATCAGCGTGATGACGTCGTGCTCACGGGCGCGAAGGTCGATGCCGGACAGCACTTCTATCGAACCGAAGCGCTTACGGATGCCTTCGGCGACCAGGATATCCGCGGCGGAACTGTGTCGGTATGAACTCACTGCATGTCTCCGGATCGAAGCGTTTCTGATCGCCTGGGCGCCATCTCAGAAAGTGCCTGGATAGGCCCCGCCATCCAGCAGCAGGTTCTGTCCGTTGATGTAGCCCGCGTGGGCGCTGCAAAGGAATGCGCAGGTGCGGCCGAATTCCTCGGGCACGCCGAAGCGGCCGGCGGGATTCCTCGCCTTCCATTGCGCGACGACCTCTTCGTAGCTGCGCCCCGACAACGCGGCATCCGCGCGCAAGGTCGCTTCAAGCCTGTCGGTGGTAAAGGGGCCGGGAAGCAGGTTGTTGATGGTGACATTGCGGCTGACGGTGGATCGCGCCAAGCCCGCCACGAACCCCGTCAATCCGCTGCGCGCGCCATTGGACAAGCCCAGAATGTCTATCGGCGCCTTGACGGCGGCGGAGGTGATGTTGACGATCCGCCCGAATCCGCGTTCCATCATGCCGTCCACGGTTGCCTTGATGAGCGCAATCGGCGCCAGCATGTTGGCGTCCAGCGCGGCGAGCCAGTCATCGCGCGACCATTCGCGGAAATTGCCGGGTTTCGGCCCGCCCGCATTGGTAATCAGGATGTCAGGCTGGGGGCACGCCGCAAGAATCCTCGCGCGTCCTTCGTCGGTCGTTACGTCGGCGGCAACCACCTCCACCGTGACGCCCGCAAGATTCCTGATCATGCGGGCCGTATCCTCCAAGGCCTCGCGCCCGCGCGCCACCAAGGTCAGGTGCACGCCATCTTCGGCGAGCGCCATCGCGCACGCCCGCCCAAGCCCTTTGCTGGCTGCGCAAACCAGCGCATGCCTGCCTTTGATTTCCAGATCCATGGCTGCTCCCGATCAGATGAATTCCGCGCTTACATCGCCGAATGGGGTATAGCGGGAAACGACTTTCATGCCCGCCTCCGCACGGTATTGCCGCGTAAACGAACCGGACATGACGCGCATGCCGGCTTCCAGGGGTAAATCGAATTCCGCGAGCTTGTTGGCCAGCCACTGCACGGAAAGCAGGCCGCCTGCGCCCATTACGGCCGCCCCCGTCGCCTGCTCCTGGACCTCGCCGTTCACGATCACCTGAACCGCCGCCTCGGCCAGACGCAGGTTCGCCGGCGTCAGCGCAACCGCCTGGCCGCAGACGTAGGCTTTCTGCTGGGCGTTGTCGGCCATTGCAAGGGGCAGATTTCCCGCGAACGGGCCTCTGACTTCGACGATCTCCAAGGCGGGCGCGGCATGGCTCACCGCCGCCATGACGTCATCCAGCGTGACGCCCGGCCCACGCAAGGTCTTGCCCAGGGTCAGGCACAGTTCATTTTCAAAGCCCGGCTGCAACAGATCCGCGCATCGGTATTGCTGGCCGCTGGCGTGTTCGCCGCTGTGGAGCAAGTATCCGAAACAGGGTTCATGGACCTGTTGCTGGACCCGCATGGCCTCGGCCGTGAGGCCGACTTTCCAACCCGACTGCCGTTCGCCGGCCAGGCGCTGGCGCCGCAGCATGGCCAATTGCACTTCGTAGCCTTGGCGCAGGGAAAACTTCCCGGACCACTCCGCGGGCATATGGCGCCCTTGCCTTGCGGCGCTCCACAGTTCGTCGGCGATGTTCTCGATATCCATACTGATCTCAATGAGGGAGGCGGGCGTTGGCCAGGAAGCCGGCCAGGCGGACAATTGCGTCGTCGATGCGTTCCGGGCTGCTGGCGTAGCACCAGCGGAGATAGCCTTCCCCTTCGGGGCCGAACGCAATCCCCGGCGCCAGGCCCAGGCCCGTCTCGGCGACCAGCCGCTTGCAGAAATCGAGGCTGTCGCGGACCCCTTCGATTCTGAAGAAGTTGTACATCGCGCCTGGGGCCGCGGCGGCCTGTTCAACGCCCGGCACCGAAGCCAGCGCCGCGCGCAGATGGTCTCGGCCCCGCCGTAATCTGGCCACGGTATGCGCGATGGTCGTCTCGCCCTGCGCGAGCGCGGCGACCCCGGCGCGCTGGACGAACGGCGGCGCGCAGGTCGTGCTGAATTCAATCAGTTTCCCGATTTCGGGCAATAGCGCAGGCGGCGCCACCACCCATCCCAGCCGCCAGCCCGTCATCAACCAGGCCTTGGAAAACGAGTTGCAGCTAACGTGCCGATCCTGTTCGTCGGTCAGATCGAGAAACGACGGCGCGCAATTATCTTGGTAATAGAGACGCTCATAGACGTCATCGCTGACAATCCAGATCCCGCGAGCCCGGCAATGCTCCAGCAGGGCTTTCTGCTCTGACGCCGTCATGCACCAGCCCGTGGGGTTGTTCGGTGCGTTCACCAGCAAGGCGCGCGTGTCCGGCGTCAATGCATCCAGCAATTTCTGTAGATCCAGCGCCCATCCCCGCGCCGTGAAATCCAGGGCGACGGTATGCACCTGCGCGCCCAGCACCTTGGGCATTTCGACGAGGTTGGGCCACAACGGCGTGACGGCCACGACGCGGTCGCCGGGGCCGACCAGGGCTTGCATGGCCACCGCCAATGCCGAGGTGCCCGAGCTGCTGATGGCAATGCGGTCCTGGCCGATGGCGCCATGCAATGCCGTCAGATAGGCCGAGAGGCTCTCGCGCAAGACGGGCATGCCCAGCGTCTGGACATAGAACGTGTCTCCCTCCTGGATGGCCTGCACGGCTGCCTGGCGGATGTAGGGGGGAGTGGCCTCGTCCGGCTCTCCGAACCAGAAAGGAAGCAGGCCGGGCTTGCCCATTCCGGCATTGGCCACCTCGCGGATCTGCGAGGAACGCAGAGCGACTGCCGTTGGCCGCGCCTCGGGTCGATAGTCCGTAAGCATTTCCGCCTTGTCTCCCTTTTGTCGTTGTTTATGGGATAGGCAGTGTCCCGGCTCGGAGCGCGGTCGGCAAGAACCAATAAACGAAGCAGATAGGAGCCACTGTCAGGACAGCCGCGGCGGCGCTGTTCCCGGGCCGCCTGTGCGGCCCGTCCCGCCCCGGCGTCCGTGGGCCGTTGCAGCGGATCTCGGAAAAAACAAAATGGCCGCAGTCCCGAAGGATTGCGGCCATCTTTTCACGAACCTGCCGGCGAAGGTAGCAGGCTCGATATACGCCTTACTGCAGCGCGATTTCGACGTCGACGCCGGCCGGCAGGTCCAGACGCATCAGGGCGTCAACGGTCTTGTCGGTGGGATCCACGATGTCCATCAGGCGCTGATGGGTACGGATTTCGAACTGGTCGCGCGACGTCTTGTTCACGTGCGGCGAACGCAGGACGTCGTAGCGGCGGATACGCGTGGGCAGCGGCACCGGGCCACGGACAACGGCGCCGGTACGCTTGGCGGTATCGACGATTTCAGCGGCCGATTGATCGATCAGCTTGTAATCGAAGGCTTTCAAGCGGATACGGATCTTTTGGTTTTTCATGGCGTTTCCTAAAGAACGAAAGACGAGGGCGGCGTTGCGCCCCCGCTGGTTGGGTGCTGCTTATGTGATCCGGATTACTTCAGGATCTTGGCGACGACGCCGGCGCCGACGGTACGACCGCCTTCACGGATGGCGAAACGCAGGCCTTCTTCCATGGCGATCGGGGCCAGCAGCTTGACGGTCATCGTCACGTTGTCGCCCGGCAGAACCATTTCCTTGTCGGCCGGCAGGTCGATCGTGCCCGTCACGTCCGTCGTGCGGAAGTAGAACTGGGGACGATAGCCGTTGAAGAACGGCGTGTGGCGGCCGCCTTCTTCCTTGGACAGGATGTACACCTCGGACGTGAAGTCCGTGTGCGGGGTGATCGAGCCCGGCTTGGCCAGAACCTGGCCGCGCTGGACGTCTTCACGCTTGGTGCCGCGCAGCAGGATGCCCACGTTGTCGCCCGCTTGACCTTGGTCCAGCAGCTTGCGGAACATTTCCACGCCCGTGCAGGTCGTCTTCACCGTCGGCACGATACCGACGATTTCGATTTCCTCGCCAACCTTGATGATGCCGCGTTCGATACGGCCGGTCACCACGGTGCCGCGGCCCGAGATCGAGAACACGTCTTCAACCGGCATCAGGAACGCGCCGTCAACGGCACGCTCGGGCGTCGGGATGTACGAGTCCAGCGCTTGCGCCAGCGACAGGATGGCCTGTTCGCCCAGTTCGCCCTTGTCGCCTTCCAGCGCCAGCTTGGCCGAACCCTTCACGATCGGGGTGTCGTCGCCCGGGAAGTCGTACTTGCTCAGCAGTTCGCGGACTTCCATTTCCACCAGCTCGAGCAGCTCGGCGTCGTCGACCATGTCAGCCTTGTTCAGGAAGACGATGATGTACGGCACGCCAACCTGGCGGCTCAGCAGGATGTGTTCGCGCGTCTGCGGCATCGGGCCGTCAGCGGCCGACACCACCAGGATCGCGCCGTCCATCTGCGCCGCGCCCGTGATCATGTTCTTCACGTAGTCGGCGTGGCCCGGGCAGTCAACGTGCGCGTAGTGGCGCGATTCCGTTTCGTACTCGACGTGCGCCGTGTTGATCGTGATGCCGCGTGCCTTTTCTTCAGGTGCCGCGTCGATCTGGTCGTAGCCCTTGGCTTCGCCGCCAAACTTGTTCGACAGAACGGTCGTGATCGCCGCCGTCAACGTCGTTTTGCCGTGGTCAACGTGACCAATCGTACCCACGTTCACGTGCGGCTTGGTACGTTCAAACTTGCCTTTTGCCATGATCTCTATCCTTTGACTTTCAAGGAAACTTTGATATCTGCCGGGACCGCCCGAAGGACGGGCCCGGCAAGGGTTATTTACTTGGCCCGAGCGGCGATGACTTCGTCAGCGACGTTCTTGGGGGCCTCGGAGTAATGCTTGAATTCCATCGTGTACGTGGCACGGCCTTGCGTCAGCGAACGCAGGTTCGTGGCGTAGCCGAACATCTCGGCCAGCGGAACCTCGGCCTTGATGGTCTTGCCGCCGCCAACCATGTCGTCCATGCCCTGGACCATACCGCGACGCGAGGACAGATCGCCCATCACCGTACCGGCGTAGTCTTCAGGCGTTTCGACTTCAACGGCCATCATCGGTTCCAGCAGCACGGGGCTAGCCTTGCGCATGCCTTCCTTGAACGCCATCGAGCCGGCCATCTTGAACGCGTTTTCGTTCGAGTCCACGTCGTGGTACGAACCGAAGAACAGCGTCACCTTGACGTCCACGACCGGGTAGCCGGCCAGGATGCCCGACGGCAGCGTTTCGGTGATGCCCTTGTCCACCGCGGGGATGAACTCGCGCGGCACCACGCCGCCCTTGATGGCGTCCACGAACTCGTAGCCACCGCCCGGAGGCAGCGGTTCGACCTTCAGGACCACGTGACCGTACTGGCCGCGACCGCCCGACTGCTTGACGAACTTGCCTTCGACTTCTTCGCACGTCTTGCGGATGGTTTCGCGGTAGGCCACCTGGGGCTTGCCGACGTTGGCTTCCACGCCGAATTCGCGCTTCATGCGGTCGACCAGAATTTCCAGGTGCAGCTCGCCCATGCCGGAAATGATGGTCTGGCCGGATTCTTCGTCGCTGCGCACGCGGAACGACGGATCTTCCTGCGCCAGGCGCGACAGCGCCAGGCCCATCTTTTCCTGGTCGGCCTTGGACTTGGGTTCGACGGCCTGCGAAATCACGGGCTCGGGGAACTCCATGCGCTCCAGCGTCACGTGCGAATCGACATCGCACAGCGTTTCGCCGGTGGTCACGTCCTTCAGGCCCACGACGGCGGCGATGTCGCCAGCCAGAACTTCCTTGATTTCCTCGCGGTTGTTCGCGTGCATCTGCAGGATGCGGCCGATACGTTCCTTCTTGCCCTTGATCGGGTTGTACACGGTGTCGCCCGACTTCAGGACGCCCGAGTACACGCGGACGAAGGTCAACTGACCGACGAACGGGTCCGTCATCAGCTTGAAAGCCAGAGCCGAGAACTTCTCGCTGTCGTCGGCTTCGCGCTTGACTTCGTTGCCGGCGTCATCGGTGCCTTCGACCGGCGGAATATCCACGGGCGAGGGCAGGTAGTCGATGACGGCGTCGAGCATGCGCTGCACGCCCTTGTTCTTGAAGGCGGTGCCGCACAGCATCGGCTGGATTTCGCCGGCGATCGTGCGCTGGCGGATGGCCAGGTTGATCTCGGCTTCGTCCAGCGCGCCGGTCTCGAGGTACTTGTTCATCAGTTCCTCGGACGACTCGGCAGCGGCCTCGACCAGCTTTTCGCGCCATTCTTCAGCGGTGCCCAGCAGTTCGGCCGGAATGTCTTCGTAGTCGAACTTGATGCCCTGGCTGGCTTCGTCCCAGATGATCGCTTTCATCTTGACGAGGTCGATGACGCCCTTGAAGGTGTCTTCGGCGCCGATGGGGATCACCACGGGCACGGGATTGGCGCGCAGGCGCGTCTTCAACTGGTCGTAGACCTTGAAGAAGTTGGCGCCGGTGCGGTCCATCTTGTTGACGAAGGCCAGACGCGGCACACCGTACTTGTTGGCTTGGCGCCACACGGTTTCGGACTGGGGCTGAACACCGCCCACCGCGCAGTAGACCATGCAGGCACCGTCCAGGACGCGCATGGAACGTTCCACCTCGATGGTGAAGTCCACGTGTCCCGGGGTGTCGATGATGTTGATGCGGTGTTCGGGGTAGTTCTTAGCCATGCCACGCCAAAACGCCGTCGTAGCAGCCGACGTAATGGTGATGCCACGCTCTTGCTCTTGCTCCATCCAGTCCATGGTGGCTGCGCCATCATGCACTTCGCCAATCTTGTGGTTGACGCCGGTGTAGAACAGGATACGTTCGGTCGTGGTGGTTTTCCCTGCATCGATGTGCGCAGAGATGCCAATGTTGCGATAGCGCTCGATCGGGGTTTTGCGGGCCATGGTGGGTTAGTCCTTAAATTACCAGCGGAAATGGCTGAAGGCCTTGTTGGCCTCTGCCATCTTGTGCGTGTCTTCGCGCTTCTTCATCGCGGCGCCACGACCTTCGGAGGCGTCGATCAGTTCGCCAGCAAGACGCAGATCCATCGACTTCTCGCCACGCTTCTTGGCGGCTTCACGGAGCCAACGCATAGCCAGGGCCAGGCGGCGCACGGGGCGCACTTCAACCGGCACTTGGTAGTTGGCACCGCCAACGCGGCGGCTCTTCACTTCGACGATCGGCTTGATGTTGTTGATCGCCAGGCTGAAAACTTCGATCGGCTCCTTGCCGGTCTTGGTTTGCACTTGCTCGAGGGCACCATAGACGATGCGCTCGGCGACGGCCTTCTTGCCGTCCAGCATGACGACGTTCATGAACTTGGCGAGTTCGACGCTGCCGAACTTGGGATCGGGCAGAATCTCGCGCTTGGGTACTTCGCGACGACGGGGCATTGTTGCTTCCTTGTGTCTGTTCAGTTGAACCGTGTTTCATTACACGGCCATGGCCGCCCAATGGGACGACCCCTTACGTGCCGCGCACCTACCTGCATTCCGGTCGGCGCGGTTGCACTTCCCTGATGACGGATTTCCGCCACTTCGGGGTACTGCGGACTCGTTATCAGGCCTTCTTCGGGCGCTTGGCGCCGTACTTCGAGCGGGCTTGCTTGCGGTCCTTGACGCCTTGCAGGTCGAGGGAACCGCGCACGATGTGGTAACGCACACCGGGCAAGTCCTTCACACGACCGCCGCGCACCAGAACCACCGAGTGCTCTTGCAGGTTGTGGCCTTCACCGCCGATGTACGAAATGACTTCGTAACCGTTGGTCAGACGCACTTTGGCAACCTTACGCAGAGCGGAGTTCGGCTTCTTGGGGGTGGTGGTGTACACGCGAGTGCACACGCCGCGGCGTTGCGGGCAGTTTTCGAGCGCGGGGCTCTTGCTTTTGATGATGCTGACTTCGCGCGGCTTGCGCACGAGTTGGCTAATGGTAGGCATGACCTTTGAAATCCCTTTTACGTACCACTGGTAAGTACTTGCGTACTAGTCTCCTCAGGCTGTGAGCTTCGGAGCAGGCAGTTCGCGCAAAACCGCCTCAAACGTTCGTATACGTAAAAGAGCGGGTTTGCCAACAAACTGTGACAAAACGCACAAAACCGGGTGCCGTAGGGGTAGAAGCCGCGGGGCAAAGCCCCACTTGTGGCCATGAAACGAAAGGCTCGTGACGCACCTCGTTTCCTGGCCCAAAACATCCAGACCCTACTGCGGCCAAATTTTGCGCGCGAAATAAAGCAGTTAGCCCTTTAGCATAACTGAGATTTGGGCGCACTGTCAAAGAAATTTGTAAACCCCGCCCAGGCGGCGCGTTGCCGGCAGAAGACGGCCTGTTAGGCGCCAGTCATGAAAATTGGGGTCGTATAAACCGGACATCCAGGATCCGGATCGGGGCGGAAATCGGGGCAAAAGCGCGAGGCCAGGCTGGATTCGCGTCCGGGCCGCGAATAGCGGCGGCGTGGGCCCAGTGTACTCGCCCGCGCCCCGTCTTTCTATTGGTCGGCGAACAGGTAGCCGCTGCCGTAGACCGTGCGGATCGGCAATATCAGGCCGGCCAGTTCGGCCTTGCGGCGCAGCCGGCTGACGATCACGTCGATGCTGCGGGAGCCGCTGGCCCGCGCGCTGCCGCCCTCGACCTGCAGCTCTTCGCCCAGCTCGGACCGTCCGACCGCCCTGCCCGCCACTTCCAGCAGCGAACGCACGATCAGGCGCTCATTGGCCGACAGCGAGAGGGTCGTTCCCGAAGGCGCGGCCAGCGTCCAGCCCTGGTCGCGCAGTTCCCATTGGCCGTTCGCGGCCGTCTCGGCCGGGGCGGCGTCCTGTTGCCCCGACGGCAGGCGGCGCGCCAGGGACAGCAGGATACACGCCAGTTCGCGCGGATCCTGCGGATCGGGCAGGCAGGCGTCCGCGCCGCTCTGCAGGCAGCGCAGACGGCTGTCCACGGACATGTTGCGTCCCGTCACCACGATACCCAGGGATGAAGAACCATGCAGCCGCGCCACGAGCGCGTAGCCGATTTCCCCCAAGGTCCCCACGTCGAGGACCACCCCGTCATAGGCGCCGCCGTTCAGCAGCCCGAACAATTCAAGAGAAGTCGAGCAGCCGCGCGCGGAAATGCCGGCCTGCAGCAAAGCGGACACGGCAGCGCCGCGAGCCGTCTCGTCCGGTGACATCATTAGTATGCGCAATTGATTCATAGTGGTTCCCAGCAATTCGACCCGCTTCCTCCTGTACCTTCGGCAATGGGACGATTGAGACAGTGTGGCGCGTTGTTACGCAACAACTCCAGTCAAGATTCGTCAACTTTGCAATGTTTGACAGTTCTTGCCATAACGTAGCCAGCGGGGACACTGCCCGAGTTATCATTCGTTTACTAGAATTCCCTCACCCTCTTGCAGTAGGGCGCCAATAGCGCGCGCTTGCGTAGCAAACCTTCGCGAGAACACGTCTGATGAAAATCGCGTCGCTGGAAGATGACCTGGACCAAGCACGCCGCATCCAGCAAGTTTTGACCTCCGCGGGATACTCCTGCACCAGTTATCAGCAGAGCCGGGATCTCCTGGCCGCGCTGCGCGTCGAGCATTTCGACCTGGTGCTGCTGGACTGGCACCTGCCCGATATCGACGGCGACGACGTCGTGCGCTGGCTGCGCATCAATATCGGTCCACGCATCCCGGTCATTTTCCTGACCAACCGCTCCAGCGAGGAAGACCTTGTGGAAGGCCTGCGCGCGGGCGCCGACGATTACATCGTCAAGCCCTGGCGCCCCCAGGAGCTGCTGGCCCGCGTGGCGGCGTTGCTGCGCCGCAGCCAGATCGCCGAGCCCGCCAACGACGCCTTCGACGTCGCGCGCTACCGCATCGAACCCGCCGGCCGCGCGATCTCGCTGAATTCCACGCCGATCGCCCTGGCGCCGAAGGAATTCGACCTGGCCTTGCTGTTTTTCCGCAATATCGGCCGCCTCATGTCGCGCGACGTGCTGGCCGAATGCGTCTGGAATCGGGAGATTCCCGCCACCTCCCGCACGCTGGACACCCATTTGTCGAACATCCGGCAAAAACTCCAGTTGCGTCCCGAGCATGGCGTGCGTCTCTCTTCCTCTTATGCCCTGGGCTACCGGCTCGAACTGACCGCCCCGGCCGAAGACGTTCAACCCAGTCAGCAGTAAGCGCGGTCCCGCGCATTCCCGGAGATTCGATTGTCATGAGCCGCTGCCGCGCGCTTTCCCTGCTTGCCCTGATGTCCTGCCTGATGCTCGTGGCGCCCGCGCGCAGCCAGCCGGCCGGCGCGCTCGGAGACGATTTCATCTACCGCGTCCGCCAGGGCGACACCTTGATCGACCTCGCCACCCGGTATACGCGCAACCAGGCCAACTGGAGCCACCTGCAGACCTTGAACCAGGTCGTCACGCCGGAGCTGCTGCCGATCGGACAGGAACTCCGCATCCCGCTTTCCATGATCCCCGAGCGCGCCGCCAGCGCGCGCGTGCTGCACGTGAGCGGCCAGGCGAGCATCGACGGCAAGTCCTTGCGGGCCGGCGACACGGTGGCCGAAGGCAGCACCGTCGCCACGGAATCCAACGGCTTCGTCACGCTGGAACTGGCCGACGGCTCCAAGCTGACGCTGCCGGCCGGCGGAGCCGTCGAATTGATGCGCTTGCGCCAGTTCGAAGGCACCGCGCTGACGGACTCGGTCGTCCAGGTACAGCGCGGCAGCGTCGAATCTTCGGTGGCTCCCGCCGGGGAAGGCGTGGGCCGGTTCGAAGTCCGCACGCCCGTCGCGGTGACCGGCGTGCGCGGCACGCGCTTCCGGGTGCAAAGCGGCGCCCAGGGCGCGCGCAGCGAAGTGCTGGAGGGCAGCGTCCGCCTGCAACCCCATGCGCCGGGCGGGCGGCCCGCCAAACCGGTCGCCGTGGCCAAGGGCTATGGCGCGGCCGTCGGCGCGGACGGCGTCGTCTCCGGCATGCGCGCGCTGCTTGCCGCTCCGCGGTTGGGCGAACCCGTGCGCACGGGCGGCGGCGCCTGGACCGCCGACGTTTCCCCGGTGGCCGGCGCGCAGAGCTACCTGGTGCGCGTCTCGCGCGATGCCGACGGCACGCTGCCGGTATCGTCCGCGAGCTTTCCCAGCAACGACATCCGGTTCTCGGCGCCCGGCCCCGGCACCTATTACGTGTCCGTGCGCGCCGTGGACGACCTGGGCCTGGGCGGCCAGGACGCGATCGCCACCTTCGAAGGCGTCAACCAGCTCATGACTTCCTTCGGTCTCGGGGTCGAGAGCGGCACGGGCGGCTTCGTCACGCTCACCGAGTACTAGGGCCGGCTGGCCGCTGAAAGGAGCCCCGCATGGCCGCCGCCGATCCCCCGGACCGGACATCGCGCTCAGGGCTGTGGCTGACATTGGCGCTGGCGGTGCTGGCCGGCCTGCTGGGCTCGCTCAACGGCCTTGGCCGGTTCGACCAGATCCTCTACGACCGCACCGTATCGATAACGGGACGCAGCGCCGACCCGGACATCCTGATCGTGGCGATCGATGACGCCAGCATCGACGCCCTGGGACGCTGGCCCTGGCGGCGCGCGGTCCACGCGGCGCTGCTGGAGCGGTTGCGAGAGGCCCGCGCCGTCGGGCTCGACCTGATTTTCGGAGAGGCGGACACAGCCAACCCCCACGACGACCGCATTCTCGCCGACAGCATCCGGCGCAACGGGCGCACCGTCCTGCCCATCGTGCTGGATCGGCTCAACCGTCCTTCCAGCATCAGCGCCCCCATCCCCGGCCTGGCGCAAGCCGCGGCCGCGAAAGGCTTCATCAACGCGCGCGTCGACTCCGACGGCGCCGTCCGGGCGGCCACGTTGACCGCGGACGTGGCGGGAGAACGCTGGAACCACCTGGCCTTGTCGATGCTGGAAGTCGGCGGCGAGGCGGAACAGGCGCAAGAATTCCTGAAACGCGCCGCGCCGAACGGCGGCATGCTGATCCCTTACTCCGGCCCCACCGCGCACGTGCGCACCGTTTCGTATCTTTCGGTGTTGCGCGGCGACGTGCCGCCCGAGGCGCTGCGCGGCAAGTACGTGCTGGTCGGCGCGTGGGCCACGGGCCTGGGCGACGCTTACCCGACGCCGGTTTCCCACGACGTGAGCGGCATGTCTGGCGTGGAGATCATCGCGAACCTGCTGCAGGCCGCGCGCGACGACGTCGCCTTCCAGCGGCCGCCCGCCTGGTGGAACGGGCTGTTCTCGGCGCTGCCCGTGCTGCTGGCCTGCCTTGCCTTGTGGCGTTTGTCTCCGAAACGGGCCCTGCTGGTATGCGTCGCGCTGCTGGCCGGCATCCTGCTGGCCGCGCTGTTGCTGCTGGCCTCCGGTCATTTCTGGTTTGCCCCGACCGCGGCGCTGCTGGGCGTGGCGCTGTGCTACCCGCTATGGAGCTGGCGCAGCCAGGAGGCGGCGCTGCGGTACATGGACAACGAGCTGCGCCGCCTGCAGCGCGAATATCCGCCGGTGCTGAACGAGGCCCGCGCCCAGGCCGCCGGGCCCAGCGCGTCGCTCGAAAGCCGGGTCGGGGAATTGCGCCGGGCGCTTGCGCGCGTGCGCAACCTGCGGCGCTTCCTGGCCGACGGCCTGGACGGCATGCCCGACGCCACGCTCGTCTTCGACCAGGACGGCCGCATGCGATTCCGCAACCAGGCCGCCGTCATGTACTTCCAGCGCCTGGGCATGCGCCCGCCCCGCGTCGGCCGCCCCGCCATCCACCTGCTTGAAAAGACCATCTCCGATCCCGCCACGCGGCAGCGCGTCGCCGAAGCGCTCAGCGGCCAGGGCCCGGCCGCGGGGTCGTCTCCATGGAGCGCGGACCTGGAGCTGCGCGACCATGCGGGACGCGACCTCATCCTGAAATGCTCCCCCATCCATACCGCCGAAGGGAACTTCGCGGGCACCGTCGCCACGCTGACCGATATCTCGCGCATCCGCCAGGCGGAACGCCAGCGCGAAGAGACGCTGCGCTTCATCTCGCACGACATGCGCGCGCCGCAAAGCTCCATCCTGGCGCTGGTGGAAATGAAGCAGGAAGGCGGATCCCGCGAAGGACCGAACGAAACGCTCGACCGCATCGCCGCGCTGGCCCGGCGCACGCTGCACCTGGTCGATGATTTCGTGCATCTGACGCGCGCCGAATCCATGACCATCAGCGCGGTGGAACTGGACCTGGGCAGCCTGCTGCAGGACGCCGTGGACGAGTTCTGGGCTTCGGCGCAGAAACGCGGCATCGCGCTGGATCTGCGGCTGCCGCTGCCCGCCGCCTACATCCGCGGCGACCAGACCCTGCTCATGCGCGCGTTGTGCAACCTGATAGACAACGCGATCAAGTACAGCCCCCCGCAGACGCGCATCGAGTGCGGCATCGACGAGGCATCCGGTTTCTGGCGGGTCGGCATACGCGACCAGGGCCACGGCATCGCGGCCAAGGACCTGGGCCGCCTGTTCGAACCGTTTTCACGCGTGGGAATCGAAACCCGCGGCGACGCCGGCGGCGCGGGCCTGGGGCTGGCATTCGTGCGCACCGTGGCCGAGCGCCATGGCGGGTCCGTGGAGGTAAGCAGCGAACCGGGGGCCGGCTCGGTCTTCACGCTGCGCCTGCCGATGGCGCCGGAAGCTTCCGCCGAAAAGCATCGCCCCCACGGCTTGCCGGCGGCATAGCGAGGCGCGGCCGCCTACTGGAAGGTGTGCGAAATCACGCCCGGCCGACCGGCTTTTACCTCGAGCGTCGCGCGGTACGGCGGCAGGCCGGCATTGCGCAGCACCACCTGGTACTTGCCGGGAATCAGCCTGAGCTCCTTGACCGGCGGGCTGATTCCCCGGGCCACGCCATTGATCCACACTTCTCCCCAGGGGCGGATGTCCAGCCGCACTAGTACAGGCACGGGCTTGGGCTTGGCGGCGTCCTCGGCTGTGGCCGCGGGCGTTTCCGGGAACGCGGACTCCCGCGGCGCCGGCATCGGGGCTGGCGCGTCGGCGGGCGGCGCGGAAGGCGCTGGGTTTTCCGGGGATGCGGCGCCCGCGGGAGCCTGGCCCGCCGGCTCGGGCGGCGGCCGGGACGCGGGAGCGGCCTGCGGGGCCGCTTGCGGCAGGGGATGGACCACGGGCGGATTGGGCTGGACGACTTCCGACCGGGTAATCAGGGCGTTCTGGACGCCCAGGCCCGAGGCCAGCCAGGCGTAGACGCCCGCACCGCCCAACGCCACGATGAACAGCAGCCACAACAGGACGCGGCGCCCGCGCGCGGGCCGGCGCGCCGTGGCGACGGCAGCGGCCGGCGCGGCCTGGGCCGCAGCGCCCGCGCCGGTGTCGGCCTGGACGGGCGCGGCGTCAAGCTGCGCGGCAACACCCAGCATCTCCGCCAGTTCGGCCAGCGTTTGCGGCCGTTCGGCGGGCGCCATCGACAGGCCGGCGTCGATCACGGACAGGAAATCCTGGCCGTATTTCGGCAGGCCCAGGGAGGCGAGCGGTTCGTAGGTGTCCGCCGCGCGGCGTTCGGGCGCTGGCGGCGGCCGCCGCCCGGTGACCAGCGCATGCATCACCGCGCACAAGGCGTAGATGTCGCTCCACGGGCCGCGCGGCCACTCCATGGAATCGGTATAGAGTTCGAACGGCGCAAAACCGGAGGTCGGGCTGCGGCTGGCGCGGCGGGAACGCGCCACGATCAGCTCCGGGACCAGATGCGCCCGCGCGTTCTCGTCCATTCCCACCGTTTCCAGGGAAATGTCGCCACAGATTTCACCCTGCGCGTGCAGGGACATGAGGGACGGCAAAAGATCGGACAGAAGCCGCTTGATGCGCGCTTCCGGCACGCCCCCCGCCGCGCTGGCGGCGATGGCGCTCAATGGGCGCAGCGCAAGCGGCGCGGCGCCGGAAAAAGGGCCACGCGGCGTCAACAAGCCGGCGGAAGGAGACATGATCGAGAGCTGCGCCACGGCGCGAATACGGATTGAAAAGTGAATAGGCCGAATATTATCGAATCCGCTACGCAAGGACATTGCCGAAAATGTCCGAGCGCATCAGGCTGTGGCACGATAGCGTATGGCCGTCTCCCCCTACCCCTTTGGAAGCCCATGAAAATTCGCGTTCTGAGTAGTCTGCTTGGCTTATCCGTCCTCCTGGCGGGTTGTGCCGGCGTCACCTCCCCGCAGCCGGAGGGCCCGCCCACCGCGCAAGCGCTGGACCAATTGCAACAAGTGCGCGACCAATACCGCGCGGGCCGCTACGGCGAAGTCATCCGCAGCGTCGCCACCTCCGACGCCCTGGCCACCTCCACCAAGGCCGTGCGCATCGAAGCGTACAAGCTGCAGGCCTTCAGCTATTGCGTGAGCCAGTATCCGCAGCTTTGCGAAGACAGTTTCTCGCGCATCCTCGCCCTGGACCCCGCTTTCGTGCTGGCGCCCAACGAGGCCGGCCACCCGGTGTGGGGCCCCGCCTTCCAGCGGGCCCGGGCCCAGGCCTCCAGGTAATCCCGCCTCCCCGCCGCGCGGGGAAGGCGTTTCCATCAGGAAAGGCCAATAAAAAAAGGCCGCTGATTCGCATCAGCGGCCTTTCTGCTTCCGGGGACCCCGCGCCGGGCGGCGTGGGAGTCCCGCGGGGGATTCCGCTTATTCGGCGGAGTCCTCGGCGCCCAGGTCGGCGGCAGGCGTCTCCGCATCCGAGCCCACCGTGACCGGCGAGTCTTCGAACGGGTTGGCCTGCTGGCGGGCGGCTTCGCGTTCCGCCGCCTCCAGCGCTTCCTTGTCCTTGCGGGCATGGTGGTACGCCAGGCCGGTACCCGCCGGGATCAGGCGGCCGACGATGACGTTTTCCTTCAAGCCGCGCAGGTCGTCGCGCTTGCCCATGATGGCGGCTTCGGTCAGGACCCGGGTGGTTTCCTGGAACGAAGCGGCCGAGATGAACGAGTCGGTCGACAGCGAGGCCTTCGTGATGCCCAGCAGCACGTTTTCGTAGGAAGCCGGACGGCGATCTTCAGCCGTGACGCGGTCGTTCTCGTTCAACAGCTCGGAGCGCTCGACCTGCTCGCCCGGGATGAACTCGGTATCGCCCGCGTCGACGATGTTCACGCGGCGCAGCATCTGGCGAACAATCACTTCGATGTGCTTGTCGTTGATCTTCACGCCCTGCAGACGGTACACGTCCTGCACTTCGTCGACGATGTAGGTCGCCAGCTTCTCGATGCCTTGCAGGCGCAGGATGTCGTGGGGATCGGCCGGGCCGTCCACGATCATTTCGCCCTTGTTCACGACTTGGCCGTCGTGCACCAGAACCTGCTTTTCCTTCGGAATCAGGAACTCGTGGCTGACGCCTTCCAGGTCGGTGATGACCAGGCGCTGCTTGCCCTTGGTGTCCTTGCCGAACGAGACCGTGCCGGTGACGTCGGCGAGCATGCCGGCATCCTTGGGCGAACGGGCTTCGAACAGCTCGGCCACGCGCGGCAGACCGCCGGTAATGTCGCGGGTCTTTTGCGATTCCTGCGGAATACGCGCCAGGACTTCACCCACGGCAACCTGCTGGCCGTCGCGCACGGTAATCAGCGCGCCCACCGGGAACGAGATGTTCACCGAATGGTCGGTGCCGGCGATCTTGACGTCTTCGCCGTTCTCGTTGACCAGCTTGATCTGCGGACGCATGACGATCTTGCCGCCACGGGTCTTCGGCGTGATGACGACGAGCGTCGACAGGCCGGTGACTTCGTCCACCTGCTTGGCAACGGTCACGCCTTCTTCGATGTTCTCGAAGCGGACGGCGCCGCCGTATTCCGACACGATCGGACGGGTCAGCGGATCCCACGTCGCCAGGCGCGCGCCAGCCTTCACGGCTTCGCCATCGCCCACCAGCACGGTCGCGCCGTACGGGATCTTGTGGCGTTCGCGTTCGCGGCCATTGTCGTCGAAGATCGCCAGTTCGCCGGAGCGCGAGATGGCCACGCGTTCACCCTTGGCGTTGGTGACGTAGCGCATCGTGCTGGCGAAGCCGACCGTACCGCTGGACTTGGTTTCCACCGCGCTGGCCAGGGCCGAACGCGACGCCGCGCCGCCGATGTGGAACGTACGCATGGTGAGCTGCGTGCCCGGTTCGCCGATGGACTGGGCGGCGATGACGCCGACCGCTTCGCCCTGGTTGACCGAGGAGCCGCGGCCGAGGTCGCGGCCGTAGCAGTGCGCGCACAGGCCATGGCGCGTTTCGCAGGTCAGCGGGGTGCGGACCTTGACCTCGTCCACGCCGATGCGGTCGATGGTGTCGACCAAGTCTTCGTCCAGCAGGGTGCCGGCGACGATGGCCGTTTCCTGCGTGTCCGGGTTGACGATGTCCACGGCCGCGACGCGGCCCAGGATGCGGTCGCGCAACGGTTCGATGACTTCGCCGCCTTCGACCAGGGCTTTCATGTTGTAGCCCTGCGAAGTGCCGCAATCGTCCTCGGTGATCACCAGGTCCTGCGTCACGTCGACCAGACGGCGGGTCAGGTAACCCGAGTTGGCGGTCTTCAGTGCCGTATCGGCCAGACCCTTACGCGCGCCGTGAGTCGAAATGAAGTACTGGAGTACGTTCAGGCCTTCACGGAAGTTCGCGGTAATCGGCGTTTCGATAATGGAGCCGTCCGGCTTGGCCATCAGGCCGCGCATACCGGCCAACTGGCGGATCTGGGCGGCCGAACCGCGGGCGCCCGAGTCAGCCATCATGTAGATGGAGTTGAACGATTCCTGGCGCACTTCCTCGCCATGGCGGTTGGTCACGGGTTCCGTGGCCAGTTGCTCCATCATCGCCTTGCCGACCTTGTCGCCGGCCTTGCCCCAGATGTCCACCACGTTGTTGTAGCGTTCCTGGGACGTGACCAGACCCGACGAGTACTGCTTGTCGATTTCCTTCACTTCGCGGCTGGCTTCGGCCAGGATGCCTTCCTTGGCGGTCGGGATCAGCATGTCGCCCATGGCGATCGAGATACCGCCGCGGGTAGCCAGGCGGAAGCCCGACTGCATCAGCTTGTCGGCGAAGATCACCGTGTCGCGCAGGCCGCAGCGGCGGAAGGACTGGTTGATCAGGCGCGAGATTTCCTTCTTCTTCAGCGCCTTGTTCAGGACGGTGAAGGGCAGGCCCTTGGGCAGGATCTCGGACAGCAGCGCGCGGCCGACCGTCGTCTCGTGACGGCGGATCACCGGCTGCCAGTCGCCGTTCTCGTCGCGCTCGTGCTCCTTCAGGCGCACGGTGATGCGGCTTTGCAGCTCGACTTCGCCGTTGTCATAGGCGCGCTGGACTTCAGCGACGTCCATGAAGAAGATGCCTTCGCCCTTGCCGTTGACGCGCTCGCGGGTCGTGTAGTACAGGCCCAGCACGATATCCTGCGACGGCACGATCGACGGTTCGCCGTTGGCCGGGAACAGCACGTTGTTGGACGCCAGCATCAGCGTGCGGGCTTCCAACTGCGCTTCCAGCGACAGCGGCACGTGGACGGCCATCTGGTCGCCGTCGAAGTCGGCGTTGAACGCCGCGCAAACCAGCGGGTGGAGCTGGATGGCCTTGCCTTCGATCAGGACAGGCTCGAACGCCTGGATGCCCAAACGGTGCAGCGTGGGCGCACGGTTCAGCATGACCGGGTGTTCGCGGATGACTTCTTCCAGGATGTCCCAGACCACCGGTTCCTGGCTTTCCACCAGCTTCTTGGCGGCCTTGATGGTCGTGGCCAGGCCCATCATCTCCAGACGATTGAAGATGAACGGCTTGAACAGTTCCAGGGCCATCAGCTTGGGCAGGCCGCACTGGTGCAGCTTGAGCTGCGGGCCCACCACGATGACCGAACGGCCCGAGTAGTCGACGCGCTTGCCCAGCAGGTTCTGGCGGAAGCGGCCGCTCTTGCCCTTGATCATGTCGGCCAGCGACTTGAGCTGGCGCTTGTTGGCGCCCGTCATGGCCTTGCCGCGGCGACCGTTGTCCAGCAGCGAGTCGACGGCTTCCTGCAGCATCCGCTTTTCGTTGCGCAGGATGATTTCCGGAGCCTTCAGCTCCAGCAGGCGCTTCAAGCGGTTGTTGCGGTTAATGACGCGGCGGTACAGGTCGTTCAGGTCGGAGGTCGCGAAGCGGCCGCCGTCCAGCGGCACCAGCGGACGCAGGTCCGGCGGCAGCACGGGCAGCACTTCCATGACCATCCACTCGGCCTTGATGCCCGACTTCTGGAAGCCTTCCAGCACCTTCAGGCGCTTGGAGATCTTCTTGATCTTGGCTTCCGAGCTGGTGGCCTTCAGTTCGCCGCGCAGCGTTTCCACTTCGCGGTCGATGTCGATGGTGCGCAGCAGTTCGCGCACGGCTTCCGCGCCCATCAGGGCACGGAAGTCGTCGCCGTATTCTTCGGTCTTGGCGAGGAAATCGTCGTCCGACATGATCTGGCCGCGCTTGAGCGGCGTCATGCCGGGTTCGATCACGCACCAGGCTTCGAAGTACAGCACGCGTTCGATGTCGCGCAGGGTCATGTCGAGCACCATGCCCAGACGCGACGGCAGGCTCTTCAGGAACCAGATGTGCGCGACGGGGCTGGCCAGCTCGATGTGGCCCATGCGTTCACGGCGAACCTTGGCGACGGTGACTTCGACGCCGCACTTTTCGCAGATCACGCCACGGTGCTTCAGGCGCTTGTACTTGCCGCACAAGCACTCGTAGTCCTTGATGGGACCGAAGATCTTGGAGCAGAACAGGCCGTCGCGCTCGGGCTTGAACGTGCGGTAGTTGATGGTCTCGGGCTTGCGAACTTCGCCGTAAGACCACGAACGGATCTTCTCGGGCGAGGCGATGCCGATCTTGATGGCATCGAACTGCTCGTCTTGCGAGACTTGCTTAAAGAGGTCGAGTAGCGCTTTCATTAGTTACGCTCCAAATCCATGTCCAGGGCCAACGAGCGGATTTCCTTGACCAGCACGTTGAACGATTCCGGCATGCCGGCGTCGATGACGTGGTCGCCCTTGACGATGTTTTCGTATACCTTGGTACGGCCGGTGATGTCGTCGGACTTCACCGTCAGCATTTCCTGCAGGGTGTAGGCGGCGCCGTAGGCTTCCAGCGCCCACACTTCCATTTCCCCGAAACGCTGGCCGCCGAACTGCGCCTTGCCGCCCAGCGGCTGCTGGGTAACCAGGGAGTACGGGCCGGTCGAGCGCGCGTGCATCTTGTCGTCGACCAAGTGGTGCAGCTTCAGGTAGTGCATGTAGCCGACGGTCACGGGACGCTCGAACTGCTCGCCGGTGCGGCCGTCGAACAGCCACGCCTGCGTGCGCGACGGCGTCAGGGCCATACGCTTGGCGACGTCGTCCGGATAGGCCAGTTCCAGCATCTTGGTGATTTCCTCTTCGGTCGCACCGTCGAAGACGGGCGTCGCGAACGGCACGCCGTTCTTGAGGTTCTGGGCCATTTCCATGACTTCGTCGTCGGTCAGCTCGTCGATGCGCGCGCCGGTGCCGGTCGTGTTGTAGACCTTGTCCAGGTAGGCGCGGACGTTCTTGACCTGCGCGGTGCGCTCGTCGCGCAGCATGTCGGCGATGCGGTGGCCCACGCCCTTGGCAGCCCAGCCCAAGTGCACTTCCAGCACCTGGCCGACGTTCATCCGCGAGGGCACGCCCAGCGGGTTCAGAACGATGTCGGCCGGCGTGCCGTCAGCCATGTGCGGCATGTCTTCCACCGGGGTGATGCGCGAGACCACGCCCTTGTTGCCGTGACGGCCTGCCATCTTGTCGCCAGGTTGCAGACGACGCTTCACGGCCAGGTAGACCTTGATCATCTTCAGCACGCCCGGGGGCAGCTCGTCGCCCTGCGTCAGCTTCTTGCGCTTCTCTTCGAAGGCCAGATCGAACTGGTGGCGCTTCTGCTCGAGCGATTCCTTGGCCTGTTCCAGCACGACAGCGTGCGGCTCGTCGGCCAGGCGGATGTCGAACCACTGCCAGCGGTCCAGATCGGCCAGGTAGGCCTTGGTGATCGTGGCGCCCTTGGCCAGCTTGCGCGGGCCGCCGTTGACGGTCTTGTTGACCAGCATCTTTTCGATACGGTCGAACTGGTCGTTTTCAACGATGCGCAACTGGTCGTTCAGGTCCTGGCGATAGCGGCGCAGTTCATCGTCGATGATGGACTGGGCGCGCTTGTCGCGCACGATGCCTTCGCGCGTGAACACTTGCACGTCGATCACGGTGCCGGTCATGCCCGAAGGCACGCGCAGCGAGGTGTCCTTAACGTCGGACGCCTTTTCGCCGAAGATGGCGCGCAGCAGCTTTTCTTCCGGCGTCAGTTGGGTTTCGCCCTTGGGCGTAACCTTGCCGACCAGCACGTCGTCGGCGCTGACTTCGGCGCCGATGTACGTGATGCCCGAATCGTCCAGGCGGTTCAGTTGCGTTTCGGCCAGGTTGCTGATGTCGCGCGTGATTTCTTCAGGTCCGAGCTTGGTGTCGCGAGCAACAACCGTCAGTTCCTCGATGTGCACCGAGGTGTAGCGGTCATCGGCCACGACCTTTTCGGAGATCAGGATCGAGTCTTCGAAGTTGTAGCCGTTCCAGGGCATGAACGCGATCAGCATGTTCTGGCCCAGGGCGAGTTCGCCCAGGTCCGTCGATGCGCCGTCGGCCAGCACGTCGCCCTTGGCGACACGGTCGCCGCGCTTGACGATGGGACGCTGGTTGATGTTCGTGTTCTGGTTGGAACGCGTGTACTTGATCAGGTTGTAGATGTCGACGCCGACTTCGCCGGCGACGTTTTCTTCATCGTTCACGCGGATCACGACGCGCTCGGCGTCGACGTGGTCGACCAGGCCGCCACGCAGGGCTTGCACGGTCGTGCCCGAGTCAACGGCCACGGTGCGCTCGATGCCCGTACCCACGACCGGCTTTTCCGGACGCAGGCAAGGCACGGCCTGGCGCTGCATGTTGGCGCCCATCAGCGCGCGGTTCGCGTCGTCGTGTTCCAGGAACGGAATCAGCGAGGCGGCGACCGACACGATCTGCGACGGGGCGACGTCCATGTAGTGCACGTTGGCCGGAGCAGTCAACATCGTTTCGCCGGCTTCGCGGCAAGCGACCAGGTCGTCCACGAAACGGCCTTCTTCGTCCAGCGCCGCGTTGGCCTGGGCGATGACGTAGTGGCTTTCTTCGATGGCCGACAGGTAATCGATCTGCTCGCTGACGCGGCCGTCGATGATCTTGCGGTAAGGCGTTTCCAGGAAGCCGTACTCGTTCAGGCGAGCGTACAGCGCCATCGAGTTGATCAGGCCGATGTTCGGGCCTTCCGGCGTTTCGATCGGGCAGACGCGGCCGTAGTGGGTCGGGTGCACGTCGCGGACTTCGAAGCCGGCGCGCTCGCGGGTCAGGCCGCCCGGGCCCAGTGCGGAAACGCGGCGCTTGTGCGTGATTTCCGACAGCGGGTTGGTCTGGTCCATGAACTGCGACAACTGGCTCGAACCGAAGAACTCCTTGATGGCGGCCGAGATCGGCTTGGAGTTGATCAGGTCGTGCGGCATCAGGTTTTCCGTCTCGGCCTGGCCCAGACGTTCCTTGACGGCGCGTTCGACGCGCACTAGGCCGGCGCGGAACTGGTTCTCGGCCAGTTCGCCGACGCAGCGCACGCGGCGGTTGCCCAAGTGATCGATGTCGTCGATCTGGCCGCGGCCGTTGCGCAGCTCGACCAGCACCTTGATGGTTTCAAGGATGTCTTCGTTGGTCAGCGTCATCGGGCCGGTGATGTCTTCACCACGGCCGAGGCGGCTGTTGACCTTCATGCGGCCGACGCGCGACAGGTCGTACGTTTCTTCGCTGTAGAACAGGCGCTGGAACAGCGCTTCCACCGCTTCTTCGGTGGGCGGCTCGCCAGGACGCATCATGCGGTAGATGGCGACGCGCGCGGCCATCTGGTCGGCGGTCTCATCGGTGCGCAGCGTTTGCGAGATGTACGGACCGCGGTCCAGGTCGTTCGTGTAGAGCGCCTGGATGTCGTGGACGTTGGCGGCGCGCAGGGCGCCCAGCACGCTTTCCGTGATCTCGTCGTTGGCATTGGCGATGACTTCGCCGGTGTCGGGGTCGACGATGTTCTTGGCCAGCACGCGGCCGTACAGGAAGTCTTCCGGCACGGAGATGCGCTGGATGCCGCCGGCAGCCAGATCGCGCAGGTGCTTCGCGTTGATGCGCTTGTCCTTTTCGACGATCACCTTGCCGGAACGGTCGGAGATGTCGAAACGGGCCATTTCGCCCTTCCAGCGCTCGGGCACGAATTCCATCATCGCGCCTTCGCTCTTCAGTTCGAAGTTGTCGAAGTCGAAGAAGTTGGCCAGGATCGATTCCGGCGTCATGCCGATGGCCTTGCACAGAATCGTGACGGGCATCTTGCGGCGGCGGTCGACACGGAAGAACAGGACGTCCTTCGGATCGAATTCGAAGTCCAGCCACGAGCCGCGGTAGGGAATCACGCGGGCCGAGAACAGGAGCTTGCCGGAGCTGTGCGTCTTGCCGCGGTCGTGCTCGAAGAACACGCCGGGCGAACGGTGAAGCTGCGAGACGATGACACGCTCGGTGCCGTTGATGACGAAGGAACCCGTGCCCGTCATGAGCGGAATTTCGCCCATGTAGACTTCCTGTTCCTTCACTTCCTTCACGGTCGGCTTGCTGACTTCGCGGTCAAGCAGCACCAGGCGGACCTTGGCTCGCAGGGGCGAGGCATAGGTCAGGCCACGTTGCTGACATTCCTTGACATCGAACACCGGTTCGCCGAGCACATAGCTCACGAACTCCAAGCGCGCCATACCGTTGTGACTAACGATCGGGAAAATCGACGAGAACGCCGCCTGCAAACCGTCGGCTACGCGATCGGACGGGGCGGTATCCGCCTGCAGGAAAGTTAGGTAGGATTGAAGCTGTGTCGCCAACAGGAAGGGAACGTTTTGAACGTCTTCACGCTTGGCGAAGCTTTTGCGGATGCGCTTTTTTTCGGTGTACGAGTAAGGCATGAGCACTCCGACTCGAGGTTGCATGGGCCGTCAACCACGGCCCCAGGTGATACGACTCCAGGAAACCCCCCTGGAAAGGGCATGCCCCCAGTAGGGGTTTCCTGGAAACGCAAAAGCCCGGGGACTGCAAACTGCGCTGTCCCCGGGCAAGTTGACGCAGGTCTTACTTGACTTCGACCTTGGCGCCAGCTTCTTCCAGCTTCTTCTTGGCGGCTTCGGCGTCAGCCTTGGCCACAGCTTCCTTGACGGGCTTCGGAGCGCCGTCGACCAGGTCCTTGGCTTCCTTCAGACCCAGACCGGTCAGCTCGCGCACGGCCTTGATGACGCTAACCTTGTTGGCGCCAGCTTCGGTCAGAACGACGGTGAACTCGGTTTGCTCTTCAGCAGCGGCGGCGGCGCCACCAGCGGCGGGAGCAGCGACAGCGACAGCGGCGGCAGCAGCCGACACGCCGAACTTCTCTTCCATTTCCTTGATCAGCTCGGACAGCTCGAGCACGGTCATGCCAGCGATGGCGTCAAGGATTTCAGCTTTGTTAAGTGCCATTTTTCAGAACTCCAAATATTTTGGTAATGCCAGGGTTTGGGTGTCGCTCGGTCGTTCAGCGAATTCCGGACAGCAGGGCGATCAGGCCGCTGCCTTCTGGTCGCGCACGGCGGCGAGGCCACGGGCGAACTTGGTCGGAACTTCGTTGAGCGTACGCACGAATTGCGCGATGGGGGCTTGCATGGTGCCCAGCAGTTTCGACAGCAACTCTTCGCGGGAGGGCATGGTGGCCAGGGCCTTCACGCCTTCTTGGTTCAGCAGGCTGTTGGGCAAAGCGCCCGCCTTGATGACCAGCTTGTCGTTGCTTTTCGCGAAACCTGCGAGGACCTTGGCCGCCGTAACCGGATCGGCGCTGATGCCATAGATCAGCGGACCGGTCAGTTGCTCGGCCAACGGCTCGAAAGCCGTGCCGGCAACAGCACGACGGGCCAGCGAGTTCTTCAGAACACGCAGATACACGCCCGATTCACGCGCAGTTTTGCGCAGTACGGTGACAGAGGCGACGTCCAGACCACGGTACTCGGCGATAACGATCGATTGGGCCTTGGCAACTTCAGCCGAGACTTCCTCGATCACCACCGCTTTCTCTTGACGATTGAGACTCACGGTTTGAACACTCCATCAAAAGACGCTTGGGGCGAATGCCTTGCGCGTCAACCGAATGCGGCGCCTGGTCGAGTTCTTCGTGTAAAGAAATCTTCCTGGGGACGCCGTCTACGCTGGATCCGAACTATGCGAGCTTCGGGATTAAGCGGGGCAGCGGGGACTGCCTTCCTTACAGAAAAGCGAGACGCTTACTACCCTGCTCCAGCGGTCTTTGACAGCAGCATCCGGAAAAATCCGGATGCGGCCCAAAGTACGTTTACTACTGTCGGACTCAGGCCGACAGCGAGGCAATTTCCACGCGCGCACCGCCGCCCATCGTGGACGAGACGGCCAACTTGCGCAGGTAAATGCCCTTGGCGGCTGCGGGACGGGCCTTTTGCAGGGCGTCGACCAGAGCGGCCAGGTTGGTTTGCAGTTGTTCCACGCCGAACGACGCGCGGCCGATCGTTGCGTGGATGATGCCGGCCTTGTCGGTGCGGTACTGAACCTGACCGGCCTTGGCGTTCTTGACGGCGGTGGCGACATCGGGGGTCACGGTGCCGACCTTCGGGTTCGGCATCAGGCCACGGGGACCCAGGATCTGGCCCAGGGCACCCACGACACGCATCGTGTCGGGCGAGGCGATGACCACGTCGAAGTCCATTTGACCGGCCTTGATGCTGTCGGCCAGGTCGTCCAGACCCACGATGTCGGCGCCGGCGGCCTTGGCGGCTTCAGCCTTGTCGCCTTGGGCGAACACGGCGACGCGGACCGACTTGCCGGTGCCGGCGGGCAGCACGACCGAACCGCGGACCAGTTGGTCCGACTTCTTCGGGTCGATGCCGAGTTGCACGGCCACGTCAATGGATTCATTGAACTTGGCGACGGCGGTTTCCTTGACCAGGGTCAGGGCTTCAGCGACCGGGTACAGCTTCGTGCGGTCGATTTTCTGCGCAATGCTTGCGGCGCGCTTGGACAGTTTTGCCATGATTAGATCCCCTCAACCGTGATGCCCATGCTGCGGGCGCTGCCAGCGATCGTGCGCACGGCGGCATCCAGATCAGCGGCGGTCAGATCGGGGCCCTTGGCCTTGGCGATCTCTTCAGCTTGAGCGCGGGTCAGCGTGCCGACCTTGTCGGTGTGCGGCTTGGCCGAACCCTTTTGCACGCCGGCGGCCTTCTTGATGAGGACCGTCGCGGGCGGGGTCTTCATGATGAAGGTGAAGCTCTTGTCCGCGAAGGCGGTGATCACCACCGGAATCGGCAGACCGGGCTCCATGCCCTGGGTCTTGGCGTTGAACGCCTTGCAGAATTCCATGATGTTCAGGCCACGCTGACCCAGAGCCGGGCCAATCGGGGGGGAGGGGTTAGCCTTACCAGCCGGCACTTGCAGCTTGATAAAGCCGACGATCTTCTTCGCCATGCTTTGCTCCTTGCGGGTTATATCGCTCCGTGCCATTCAGGCCCGAAGCTCCCCGGGGTTTGAAATTAGGTCTTTTCGACCTGACTGAAATCGAGCTCGACGGGCGTGGCGCGACCAAAAATGGTGACAGACACGCGCACCTTGCTCTTTTCGTAATTGACTTCTTCGACGTTGCCGTTGAAGTCTGCAAACGGACCTTCCTTGACCCGAACCATCTCGCCCACTTCGAACAGGATCTTGGGGCGGGGTTTCTCGACACCCTCTTCCATCTGGGAGAGGATCTTCTCGACTTCCTTTTCGGAAATCGGGGTCGGACGGTTGCCCGAGCCACCCAAAAAGCCGGTGACGCGGTTGGTGTTCTTGACCAGGTGCCACGTTTCGTCGGTCAGGTCCATTTCCACCAGGACATAACCGGGGAAAATGCGGCGTTCGGTGATCGACTTCTGCCCGCCCTTGACCTCGACGACTTCCTCGGAGGGCACAAGAATGCGGCCAAAAGACGTCTGCAAGGCCGCGCGCTCGATGCGCTCGATCAGGGCCTTGTGAACACTTTTTTCCATGCCGGAGTACACATGGACGACATACCAACGCTTACTCATTCGCCGTCCTTATTTCCAGCCCAGCAACAGGCCGTAAAGAATCCATTCGATGCCCTTGTCGAGCACCCACATGAAAATGCCCATGACCGCCACAAACGCGAAAACGATGCCCGTCATCTGGGTCGTTTCCTTGCGCGTGGGCCACGAGACACGCTTGACTTCGTTGTAGGACTCGCTGGCGAAGCTCAGGGTCCGGCGGCCGGGCTCGCTGAACCAGGCGATCACGGCTGCGATCACGAGGCCGCCGACGAACACGCCGACCCGGGCAGGCATCGGCTGCGCGCTGAGCACGGAGAACCCGACGATGCCAGCAATAACGACAAGAACCGCCAGTCCGAGCTTCACCCGGTCGGCGGTACTGGTTACGGTTTCTACGCTGGTATTAGACATATTGCGACGCGAGCCGCCGTGAATGCGTAACTCGCGATGATCTCCCGCGGGTTTATCCTGGCGGTGGCAGGGGCAGTAGGAATCGAACCTACAACCTTCGGTTTTGGAGACCGACGCTCTGCCAATTGAGCTATGCCCCTAAAACACTACACTTGCACTAGCACAGCTAGCTGCCGCCTTACACGCGATAGCTTGCGGAACCATACATCATACTACTTTTACAGCGACAATGGATAGAGGGACCGAAAAGCCCACTCTATCCATCGGGGTATTGATTACTTCAGGATCTTGGCGACGACGCCGGCGCCGACGGTACGACCGCCTTCACGGATGGCGAAACGCAGGCCTTCTTCCATGGCGATCGGGGCCAGCAGCTTGACGGTCATCGTCACGTTGTCGCCCGGCAGAACCATTTCCTTGTCGGCCGGCAGGTCGATCGTGCCCGTCACGTCCGTCGTGCGGAAGTAGAACTGGGGACGATAGCCGTTGAAGAACGGCGTGTGGCGGCCGCCTTCTTCCTTGGACAGGATGTACACCTCGGACGTGAAGTCCGTGTGCGGGGTGATCGAGCCCGGCTTGGCCAGAACCTGGCCGCGCTGGACGTCTTCACGCTTGGTGCCGCGCAGCAGGATGCCCACGTTGTCGCCCGCTTGACCTTGGTCCAGCAGCTTGCGGAACATTTCCACGCCCGTGCAGGTCGTCTTCACCGTCGGCACGATACCGACGATTTCGATTTCCTCGCCAACCTTGATGATGCCGCGTTCGATACGGCCGGTCACCACAGTGCCGCGGCCCGAGATCGAGAACACGTCTTCAACCGGCATCAGGAACGCGCCGTCAACGGCACGCTCGGGCGTCGGGATGTACGAGTCCAGCGCTTGCGCCAGCGACAGGATGGCCTGTTCGCCCAGTTCGCCCTTGTCGCCTTCCAGCGCCAGCTTGGCCGAACCCTTCACGATCGGCGTGTCGTCGCCCGGGAAGTCGTACTTGCTCAGCAGTTCGCGGACTTCCATTTCCACCAGCTCGAGCAGCTCGGCGTCGTCGACCATGTCAGCCTTGTTCAGGAAGACGATGATGTACGGCACGCCAACCTGGCGGCTCAGCAGGATGTGTTCACGCGTCTGCGGCATCGGGCCGTCAGCGGCCGACACCACCAGGATCGCGCCGTCCATCTGCGCCGCGCCCGTGATCATGTTCTTCACGTAGTCGGCGTGGCCCGGGCAGTCAACGTGCGCGTAGTGGCGCGATTCCGTTTCGTACTCGACGTGCGCCGTGTTGATCGTGATGCCGCGTGCCTTTTCTTCAGGTGCCGCGTCGATCTGGTCGTAGCCCTTGGCTTCGCCGCCAAACTTGTTCGACAGAACGGTCGTGATCGCCGCCGTCAACGTCGTTTTGCCGTGGTCAACGTGACCAATCGTACCCACGTTCACGTGCGGCTTGGTACGTTCAAACTTGCCTTTTGCCATGGCTGACTCCTGACCTGGATTGCGCTTCTGACTGAAGAAAAGAACTTTGGAAATTAGTGGTGCCCATGGCGCGGATCGAACGCGCGACCTCTCCCTTACCAAGGGAGTGCTCTACCACTGAGCCACATGGGCATATAAAGCTTGGAGCGGGTGAAGGGAATCGAACCCTCGTCGTAAGCTTGGAAGGCTTCTGCTCTACCATTGAGCTACACCCGCGGCTACCCTTTCACCTTCTCTTTCCCAAACCTTTCAACACCCAGGCCCGGAAAGCCTTGCCGCCTTCCTTGCAAAGGCCGCCCAGCGCTTCCTGAACCTAAACATTGCAAATCCAGGCCAACTGCGCCTGGATTCGGGTATGGGTCTCTGGTGGAGGAGGTTGGATTCGAACCAACGTAGGCGCAAGGCCAACAGATTTACAGTCTGCCCCCTTTAACCACTCGGGCACCCCTCCAGAGAATTCGAGATTATGAACACTTTCAGATCCGGTGTCAAACGATTCGGACGAAATATTCAAAAATCTTGTTCAGCCACCCCGCGTTTGCGCGCAGAGGGGGCGTAGCTTACAGGTTTCCGCGGATCGCTGCACGAAAAAGATCGGCGTACTGCTCCGCCGTGTAATCGACCGGGTTGGTGCCGGCCGAGGGGTCCTCGGCCGCCATGCGCCCCACCCGCTGCGCCTGGGCCTCGTCGATGCCGATATCCGCCAGCGTATGGGGGATGCCCAGGCCCTCTCGCAGCGCCAGCACCCAGTCCAGCACGGCGCCGGGGCCGCCCCCTGGCAGATCCAGGTAGCGCGCCAGCGCCTCCAGCCGCGGCGCCACCGCGTGCTGGTTGGCCTTCAGCACGTAGGGCATGAGGATGGCGTTGAGCGTGCCGTGGTGCGCGTCGTACAGCGCCCCCAGCGGGTGCGCCAGCGCATGCATGGCGCCCAGCCCGCGCTGGAAGGCCGTGGCGCCCATGCTGGAAGCCACCAGCATCTGCTGGCGCGCCTGCAGGTCGCCCCCGTCGGCCACCGCCCGGGGCAGATACTCCTTGATCAGGCGCATGCCCTCGATCGCGATGCCGGCCGCCATCGGATGGAAGAATGGCGAACAGTACGCCTCCAGATTGTGCGACAGCGCATCCATGCCGGTCGCGGCCGTGATCTTCGGCGGCAGGCCGACGGTGAGTTCGGGATCCAGGATCACGATGGCCGGCAGCATGCGCGCATGGAAGATGATGCGCTTGACCTCGGCCGACTCGTCGGTGATGACGGAAGCGCGCCCCACTTCCGATCCGGTGCCGGCGGTGGTCGGCACCGCCACCACCGGCGCCATGCCGGCCACGTCCACCCGCAGGTAGTTGTCGCCGACGTCTTCGAAGTCCCACAGCGGGCGTTTCTGCCCCGCCATCAGTGCAATGGCCTTCGCCGCATCCAGCGCCGACCCGCCGCCCAGGGCGATCACGCCGTCATGGCGCCCTTGCCGGTACGCCGCCACGCCGTCATCTACGTTGCGGCCCGTGGGATTGCCCTTGATCTCGTGGAACAGGCCGCATTCGAGGCCCGCCTGCCGGCAGGCGGCCACCGCGCCCTCCACCATCGGCAGCGCCGCCAGCCCCGGATCGGTCACGAGCAGCGGCCGCGCCATGCCGAGTTCGCGGCACCAGCCGGGCAGCTCCTTGATGCGGCCGGGGCCGGCCTTGATGGCGGTGGGGTAATTCCAATTTACGCTGGGCACGGTCATGGTTCGCTTCCTGTCGTCGTGTCAGACGCTGCGCAGATGAAAGGACTTGGCTTGCGTGAGCTGCTCGTATCCGACGGCCGACAGCGACACGCCGCGGCCCGAATGCTTGACCCCGGTCCAGGCCAGCGCGGGGTCGAGATAATCGCAGCGGTTCATGAAGAACGTGCCGCTCCGGACCTGGCGGCCGATATGCAGCGCGGCGTCCTCGTCCTGCGTGAAGGCCGCCGCCGTCAGGCCATAGGGGCTGTCGTTCATCAACGCAATGGCTTGCTCGTCGCTGTCGACCGGCATGATGCCGACGACCGGGCCGAAGCATTCGTCGTTCATGACCCGCATGCGATGGTCCACCTGGGTCAGAAGCGCGGGCGCGACATAAGGCGAGTCATTGCTCGCCTCCTTGAAATACGAAGTATCTATCATATTCCTCGCGCCGGCCGCCACGGCCTCGTCGACGATCTCGCGGATATCGGCGGCGGCGCGAACGCGCACGACCGGCCCGAGCGTCGTTTCCTCGTGCAGCGGATTGCCCAGCACATAGCCTTGCGTCAACGCAACGGCGCGCTCCACGAACTCGTCGTACCGGGGCCGCGCCACGTAGATGCGCTGGATACCGCAGCAGGACTGGCCGGAATTGAAATAGGCGCCGTCCACCAGCGTCTCGACCGCATGGTCGATCCTGGCGTCCGCCCGCACATAGGCCGGGTCGTTGCCGCCCAGCTCCAGGCCGACGCCGATGAACCGCCCCGCCGCCGCCTCCTCCACGGCGCGCCCGCCCCGCACGGAACCGGTAAAAGAGACATAGCCGATCTCGGGCGCGCGGATCAGCCGCTGCGCGATGTCGTGGCTGGCATGCAGGTACTGGAACACGCCCTCGGGCGCGCCAGCCTCGCGGAACGCGCGCCCGATGAATTCCGCGCACAAGGGCGTCTGGTCCGAGTGCTTGAGAATGACCGTGTTTCCCGCCATCAAGGCGGGAACGATACTGTTCACGGCGGTCAGCAAGGGGTAGTTCCATGGCGCGATCGTCAGGGCGACGCCGATGGGTTCGCGGCTGATGAAGCGCGTGAAGCCGGCCTGCGCCGGGACCGGGATGGGCGCCAGCGCCTCGCCCGCGATCGAGATCATGTGGCGCGCACGGGCTTCGAAGCCCGCCACCTCGCCGGGCGTGTAGCGCAAGGGCCGGCCCATCTGGATGGTGATGGCGCGCGCGATCTCGTCCTTGGCCGCGACGAAGCGGTCGACGGCGTCCGATACGATGCGCCCCCTGGCCTCCACGCCCAGCGCCTGCCAGCCGGGCCGCGCGGCCTGGGCATCGGCAAGCGCCTGCGCGATCTGCGCCTCGCTGGCGTAGGGGCGGCGAACGGCCTCGCGCCCGTCGATGGGACTGATGGTGATGAGTTCCTGGGTCATGGCGGCCCTGTGCAGGCGGATTGGTCGGGGATCAGATGATTTCGAAGTAGCGCGCCAGTTCCCAGTCGGTCACGTGGCGCCTGAACTGGCGTTCTTCCCATTCGCGCGTCGCCACGTAATGCTCGACGAAGGCGTCGCCGAACAACTGGCGCGCGGCTTCGGATCCGCGCAGCCGCTGGGCGGCCTCCCATAGCGTGTTCGGCAGCCGCAAATGCGCGGGGAACTGCTGCGTGTAGGCGTTGCCCTGCACCATCGGTTCCGGCGTCAGGCCCTGTTCGATGCCATACAGGCCGGACGCCAGGGCGGCGGACAGGGCCAGGTAGGGATTGGCGTCGGCCGATCCGATGCGCACCTCGACGCGCTGCGATTTGTCGCTGCCCGGGATGAGCCGCAGCGCGGTGGTGCGGTTCTCCATGCCCCAGGTGGCGTCCAGCGGCGCCCAGTACCCGGGAACCAGCCGCGAATAGCTGTTGACGGTTTGGGCATACAAGGCCATGAATTCGGGCAGATAGCGCTGCACGCCCGCCATGAACGACGCTTGCGCCGCGCTCATGGCATGCGGCCGCGATTCGTCGTAGAAAGCGGACCGGCCCGTCTTCCTGTCGCGCAGCGACAAGTGGATGTGGCCGCTCTGTCCCGGATGATCGTGCGACCACTTCGCCATGAAGGTCGCCATCAGGCCGTTCTGCTGCGCCAGCGCCTTGGTGAACGTTTTGAAGAGAAACGCCTTGTCGCCCGCGGCCGCGGCCAGGTCCACCGCGATGGCGGCCTCCAGCACGCCCGGCCCCGTCTCGGTGTGCAGGCCCTCGATGGGCATGTCCATGCGTTCGCACAGGTCCAGGAGCTTGCGGTAGAAATCGCCTTCCACCGTGCTGCGCAGCACGGAGTAGCCGAAATTCCCCGGCGTCCAGTTTTCGAGGTTGCGGTAGTTTTTCGCGCGCACGGAATGCGGCGTTTCGCGGAACATGAAGAACTCGTATTCCAGGGCGGCATAGGCGTCGTAGCCCATGGCGGCGGCGCGGTCCAGGATCCGGTGCAGCAGGCGCCGCGGGCAGATGGCGCCCGCGTCCCCTTCGAATTCCGCCAGGAACAGCAGCATGTCTTCGCCGCCCGGGCCCTGTTCCAGCGGCAGCCTGCGGCCGGTATGGGGGAGGATCCTGAGCTTGGCGTCGGGGTAGGCCGTATGCCAGCCGGTGTACTTGGTGTTGTCGTAGAGCTGGTCATCGAGGTCCCAGCCGAACACCACGTCGCAAAATGCCAGCCCCGAGCGCAGCGCGCCCAGGAACTTGTCGCGGCGCAGGTACTTGCCCACCATGACGCCGTCGATGTCGGACAGGCCGACCTTGATATGCGAGAGCGAGCTGGCTTGCACCAGCCGCTCCGCGTCCTCCACCGTTGCTACCCCTAGTGCATGCATGCTCGTTCACCTTGCTGTGTCTGAAGCGTTGCGTTGACCTGCGGGCGGGCGGCGCGGCGTTCAGGCCACGGCCGCCCCCAGCACCCGCATCGCCTGGCGATGCAGTTGCGGCGTGGCGGCCGCGACGACGCGGCCCTGCGATTCGAGGCCCAGCGGCCGCCCCGACCAATCGGTAATGACGCCGCCCGCCCCTTCGATCACGGGCGTCAGCGCCAGATAGTCGTATGGCTGCAGGCCGGCTTCGACCACCAGGTCGACATGGCCGCTGGCCAGGAGCCCGTAGCTGTAGCAATCGCCGCCGTAGCGCCGCATGCGCGCGGCCCGCGCCAGCGCGTCGAACGCGGCCAGTTCCGCGCCGGCGAAGATGTCCGGCGAGGTGGCGTAAAGAATGGCCTGGCGCAGTTCGGTGCACCCGCTGGCGCGGCAGGCCTCGCCGTTCAGGCTTGCGGGCAGGCCCCAGGCGCCGGCCCAGCGCTCGTCCAGCATCGGAATGTCGATCAGCCCCAGCACGGGCCTGCCCCGATGCAGCAGCGCCAGCAGGGTGCCCCACAACGGATTGCCGGAAATGAAGGCGCGCGTGCCGTCTATCGGGTCCAGCGACCAGACCAGTTCCGCCTCGGCGCGCGAGGCGCCGAATTCCTCGCCGAAGATGCCGTGATCGGGGTATTCCCGGGCGATGGCCTCGCGCAGGGCGGCTTCGACCTCTCTGTCGGCCTGGGTGACCGGGCTTTCGTCCGCCTTGGTGTCGACCGCCAGCGGATGCCGGAACCACTTGCGCGACAAGGGCCGGACCCGGTCCGCCAGCGTCCGGGCGAACGAGGAATAGGCCGCCAACTGCGGCGCGGACAACGGCGGAGAGGTTTGCATCGATGGCCTCCAGGCGCGGCGCGGGAAAGCGCGCCTACGCCAAAAAAATGCCCGAATACAGGTTTTTCCAGTCTAGACACGTTGCCACAAATTTGCAAACATACCTAAAACTGCAACCCGCTTTCTGTCTTGCCGGCCGCAGTCCGCATACGTAGCTCGCCACCGTTGCCGTGTATTCCAACCGGAGTCCCATCATGCAATGTATGAAGAAGCTCAGTCTTGTGGTTGCAGTAATTTCCCTAGGTTATGCGCAGGCGCATGCCGGCGCGATCACCGTCTACACCGCGCTCGAGGAAGACGAGATCGCGGCCTACCTGAAGGCCGCCAATGCGGCGATGCCCGACATCAAGGTCAACGTGCTGCGCCTGTCCACGGGCGACCTGGGCGCGCGCCTGATCGCCGAGGCGTCGAACCCGCAGCAGGACATTATCTGGGGGTTCGCCGTCAGCAACATGCTGGACCCGCGGCTGCTGAACCTGCTGGAACCGTACGCGGCCAAGGGAATGGACGCCCTGCCCGCCCGGTACAAGGGCGCCGACAAGAAGTGGTTCGCTGCCACCGGCTACGTCGCGGCCTTCTGCGTGAACACCGACAGACTGAAGTCCAAGAACCTGCCCATGCCGACGTCCTGGGAAGACCTGGCCAAGCCCGCCTACAAGGGCGAGATCGTCATCCCCAGCCCCGCGGCGTCCGGCACGGGCTATCTCCAGATCGTCGCGCTGCTGCAGGGATTGGGCCAGGAAAAGGGCTGGGCGCTGCTGAAGGACCTGGACAAGAACGTGGCGCAGTACACGCCGTCCGGCTCGCGCCCCTGCAAGATGGCGCGCGCCGGCGAATATGCGATCGGCGTGTCCTTCGCCTTCCCCGCCATGCAATCCATCGAAGAGGGCTACCCCATCAAGATGGTGATTCCCTCCAAATGGGTGGGCTACGAACTCGAGGCCTCCGGCCTGATGAAGACGGCCAAGAATCCGGCGGACGCCAAGCGCTTCCTCGACTGGACCCTGTCGGAACAGGCCGGCGGCCTGTACAGCAAGTACAAGGAACTGGTCACCATCCCCGGCGCCGCCCCCAACAAGGCCGCGGAAGCCGCGGGCCTGCCGAAGGACCTGGGCGCGGTGCTGTATCCCGTGGACTTCCAGAAGTCGGCGGCGGAGCGCGACGCCACGATCAAGACCTGGCAGGACACCATCAAGCGTTGACGGCATCGCGGCCGGCGCCGCCGGCCGCCGTCCGTCCTGGAGACGCCATGTACCTGGAATTGCGCGGGATACGCAAGACTTTCGACGGTTCGGTCGCGCTGGAAGACATCGACCTGTCGGTGGGCGAACACGAATTCGTCTGCCTGCTGGGGCCCAGCGGCTGCGGCAAGACCACCTTGCTGCGCATCGTGGCCGGGCTGCTGCCGTTCGACCGCGGCGCCATCACCCTGGGCGGCCGGGACCTCAGCGCGCTGCCGGCGCGCAAGCGCGGGTTCGGCATCGTGTTCCAGTCGTACTCGCTGTTCCCCAACATGACCGTGGCCGAGAACGTGGGCTACGGACTGCGCATCCGCGGCGAGAGCCGCGACCGCGTCGCATCGCGGGTGCGGGAGCTGCTGGCGCTGATCAAACTGCCCGACTACGCCGGACGCTATCCGCACCAGTTGTCGGGCGGTCAGCAGCAGCGCGTGGCCCTGGCCCGCGCGCTGGCCGTGGATCCGGCGCTGATCCTGCTGGACGAACCCCTGTCCGCGCTGGACGCGCGAGTGCGCACCGACATGCGCGCCGAGATCCATGAAGTGCAGCGCCGCCTGAAGATCCCGACCATCATGGTGACGCACGATCAGGAAGAGGCGCTGACGCTGGCGGACAAGATCGTCTGCATGAACGACGGGCGCATCGAACAGGTGGGCTCGCCCGCCGATCTGTACCTGCGGCCGCGCACGCGCTTCGTGGCGAACTTCGTCGGGCTGAGCAATCTGTTGCCGACCGACTGGGTGCGCGATGCGATGCCCGAATTGCTGGCGACGCGGCCCGAAGGCGCCAGCGATCGCTACGAAGCCTGCCTGCGGCCGGAAAACCTGCGCGTGGCGGCCGACGAGCTCGGCGCCGGCCGCGTGCAGGACATGACCTTCATGGGCAACCTCACCCGCCTGCGCATCGCCTGGCGCGGGCGCGAACTGGTCGTGGAACAGCACGGCGCGGCCGGGCTGTCGCGCGGCGCCCCCGTTCGCCTGGACGCCGAGCCGGACCAGTGCGCCTGGGTCAGCGTATGACGGGCGCGCCCGCCCGCGCCGGAGCCGCCGCGTGAGCGCCGCCCACGCCAGTTCTGCCCTCGCGGCGCCGGCGGGCCGCGCGCCCTGGTCGGCGGACCGCCTGCTGCTGTGGACCTGCGTCGGCATCCCGCTGGCCGGCCTTGCGCTGTTCTTCCTCTATCCGCTGGCCACGGTCGCCTGGCACAGCCTGGTCGAAAAGGACGGCTCCATCGGCCTGGGCAACTATGCCGAGGTCTTCGCCACCCGCGGCATCCTGACCGCCACGCTCAACAGCCTGGCCATGAGCTTCGCCACCACGGCCGTCAGCATCGTGCTGGGCTTCGCCATCGCATATGGCCTGGACCGTAGCTGCATGCGCGGCAAGTCCATCGTCCAACTGGCGCTGGTGCTGCCCTTGCTGGCCCCATCGCTGGTGCAGGGGCTGGGGCTCATCTTCCTGCTGGGGCGCAATGGCCTGGTGCACCGCTGGACCGGCTGGGAAATCGATATCTACGGCTTCTGGGGCCTGCTGATCTCCAACGTGTTCTATGCCCTGCCCCAGGCCGTGCTGATCCTGCAGGCGGCCCTGCGCAACATGGATGCGCGCTACTACGACGCGGCCGAAGTCATGGGCGCGTCCGGCGCCCGCCAGTTCTTCGACATCACCCTGCCCAATTGCAAGTTCGGCCTGCTCAGCGCGGCCTTCGTGGTGTTCGTCATCACCATCACCGACTTCGGCAACGCCGCGGTGATCGGCGGCAATTACCGCGTGCTGGCGACCGAGATCTACAGCCAGGTATCCGGACAGATGAATTTCGGCATGGGCTCCGTGGTGGGCATCCTGTTGCTGCTGCCGTCGCTGATATCGGTGCAGATCGAGCGCGTGGCCTCGCAGCGGCAGTTCGGTTCGGCCTCGCCCAGCGGCCTGAAGGTCGCGCCGCGGCCCGCCCGGGGACGCGACGCGGCCTTCGCCGCCGGCGTGCTGCTGGCAAGCGGCACGATCATCGTCACGGTGGCCACGGTGGTCTTCGCCAGCTTCATGCGGCTGTGGCCCTACCGCATGGAGTGGACGCTGAAGCATTACGACATTACGGTCAGCGGCGGCTATGCGCCGCTCTGGACATCCCTGTACCTGTCGCTCGCCGCCGCGGGCGGCGGCGTGCTGCTGCTGTTCTTCCTGAGCTTCGGCGTGTGCCGCATCCCGCGCGCGTGGGCCAAGCTCGTATACATGCTGGCGGTGTTGCCGGTGGGGGTGCCCGGCCTGGTCCTGGGCCTGTCCTACATCTTCGCGTTCAATGTGCCGGGCACGCCGCTGTACGCGCTCTACGGCAGCGCCGCGCTGATCGCCCTGTGCAACTTCTACCACTACCACACGCAGGGCTTCCTGACGATGATGACGGGCATGCGCGCCGTGCCGCAGGCCCTGGAGGAAGCGGTCAGTTGCCTGGGCGGGGGCACGCTGCGGGTGCTGCGCGACGCGGTGCTTCCGCTGATCGGCCCCACCGTGCTGGGCGTCTTCTTTTTTCTGTTCATGCGGTCGATGGTCACCCTGTCGGCGGTAATCTTCCTGGTCACGCCGTCCGTCAGCGTCGCGCCGGTCTCCGTGCTGCGCCTGGACGAGGCCGGGTTCGTCTCGCAGGCGGCGGCGTATTCAACCCTTATCATGCTGGTCGTGGGGGGTTCCCTGCTGGTATTGCGCGCCCTGATTGCCTGGGCCGCAAAGCGGCGGGCATAGACTAGGAAACATCGGACATGTGGCAAGAAGAGCGGTATCAGAGAATCCGCGCCCTGCTGTCTTCATTGCAGCAGGTATCGACCGACCGTATCGTCGGCGAACTCGGGGTATCGAGGGAGACGGTCCGGCGGGATCTGCTGGAGCTGGAGGCGATGGGGGAGTTGCGCCGCGTGCACGGCGGCGCGGTGCCGGTGCACAGCGAACCGCCCATCGCCGAACGCGTGCACACGCGCGTCAAATACAAGCGCGCCATCGCCCGCGCGGCGGCCGGCCTGGTGTCCAGCGGACAGACCCTGTTCCTGGACGCGGGCAGCACCACCAGCGTGCTGGCCGACGAACTGGCCAAGCTGTCGGGCCTGACCGTCATCACCAATTCGTTCGACGTGGCCTTGAAGGTGGGCACCGCGGGCAGCGGCGCGAACCAGCTCATCATGCTGGGCGGGTCGGTGGGCGGCCCGGTGTGCGCGACCGCCGGCGAAATCACGATTGCCGAGATCCATCGCTACCGCGCCGACCTGGCGCTGCTGTCGCCGGTGGGCGTGGACGCGGAATTCGGCGCCACCAACTACGATCTGCGCGAAGCCGAGGTGGCGCGCGCCATGGCGGCCAACGCCAAACAACTGGTGCTGCTGGCCGATTTCAGCAAGATCGGCCTGTGCAGCCGCGTTTCCTACTGCGGCGCCGACCGGATAGACCACCTGGTCACCAACGCCAGCGCGCAGAAATCGCCGGCCTACGCGGCCCTGAAATCGGCGGTCGGAAACGTCCTGGCGGTATGAGGCGGCGCGGCCAGCGCCGCCCCCGGGCATCAATCCAGCGAGACGCCGGCGGCCTTCACCATGCCGGCCCAATACACCGTGTCTTCCTGCAGCCGGGTCTTGAACGCGTCGGGCTGGCTGCCCACCGCCCAGCTTCCGCCGCTGTTGATTTTGGCGATCACGGCGGGCGACTTCATCGCCTGCCCCACCGCTTGCGCCAGGTAGACGATGCGCTCGGGCGGCGTGCCCGCCGGTGCGAAAAGGCCGTACCAGTCATCGGCGGTAATGCCCTCCATGCCTGCCTGCTTGAGCGTGGGCGCGCCCTTGAAGAGGCCGATGCTGTTTTCGTGGCTGAGCGCCAGGATGCGCAGCTTGCCCGCGGCCACCATGGGTTCGGCCGACGCCGGCGAGGTGATCAGCATGTCGACGGTGCCGCCCATCAGGTCGGTGATGGCGGGGGCGGCGCCCCGGTACGGCACGTGCACGAGCTTCACGCCGGCCTTCTGCGAGACCAGCGCCCCCATCAGGTGGCTCATGGTGCCGTTGCCGGGCGTCGCGTAGGTAATGACGCCAGGCTGCTTGCGCGCGGCGTCCAGGTAGTCGTTCAACGTCTTGTACGGACTCTCGGCACGCGCCACGAGCACCAGCGGCGCGGACGTGATCTGCGAGATGGGCATGAAGTCCTTGACCGGGTCGAAGCCCACGTTCTTGTACAGGCGCGGATTGACGGCCATGACGCTGGTCTGCGACATCACCAGGGTGTAGCCGTCGGGCTTGGCCCGCGACACCTGCGCGGTGCCGACGTTGCCGCCGGCGCCGGAGCGGTTTTCCACCACCACGCTTTGGCCCGTGATGGCGCCCAGTTCCTGCGCGAGCAGGCGCGCGACGCCGTCATTGCCGCCGCCCGGCGGAAACGGCGACACAATGGTGATGGCCTGCCTGGGATAGTCGGCCAGCGGCGCGGGCGCCTGGGCATGGGCGGCGCCCGCCCACAACAGGCTGGCCAAGGCCGCGGCTGCGGCCCCACGGGCGTACGGTGCGATCTGCTTCATTTGGATTTCCCCTTGTATTGGCGGCCGGATGCCGGCCGTCCTTCCTATCGGTTCGGAAAGAACCGTCCGCACCCCGGCGGCGTCGGCCGCGGGGCGTACTGTCTGCATGGATGCGTTTACCGCGCCGCGGGGCCTCGCCGGGCCCTCTCGCGGCGCTACCTCTCAGTGCGCCGTGAAACGGTAGGCGGCGCGCTCGCGTTCGTCGATCTGCCTGACCAGGTCGGTCTCCCAGGCCAGGTACTGGCGCGCCGCGGCCTTGTTGCCGTCATGGCGGTCATGCACGAAAAACAGATAGTCGATGCAGTCCGCGTCGGCCGGCTCGGCGGGCGTGGATTCCAGCGCGATGCCCTGCGCGGACCAGCCGGCCGGGGTGCCGGCATTGGCGCTGATGTCGGTCGCGCCCAGCGCCCGCAGGTCCTGCGCCGCCCACGCGGCGAGCGCGGCGTCTTCGGCCAGCAGCACCACCGGGCGCGTAGTGTCCAGCCGCAGGCGGTCGAAGCGCGGACGGATGGCCCAGCTCGCGCCGGCGATATGCCTGTCGCGATAGCGCATGCCGGGGCGGATATCGACGAGCTGCGCGCCCTGCGCGATCGCGGCGGCCAGCGCGGCATCGTCCAGCATGCGGATCGCGGGCGGCGGCGTTTCGTCGGCGGCGCACTCCAGCCTGGCGCGCACGCCTTCCTTCAGCACGCTGGCGTCCCAGCCCATCAACCGGAGCCAACTGGCGATGACCGGCGCGCGCACGCCTTCGGCGTCGAACACGACGATGCGCGCGCCCCTCACGGCCACGTATTGGTCCGTGGCCTGGATCAACTGCCCCCCCGGCGTGTGCCGCGCGCCGGGCAAAGTGCCCAGCGCGTACTCCTCCGCGCTGCGGACATCGCAAACGAAGGTGCTGCGCGTTGCGTCGCGCAGCCAGCCCTGGACCTCGTCCGCGGACACCGTGGGCACGCCGTGGCGCTCGGCCAGGGCGGCCGAACGCTGCGCCAGCGCGGGCACGTCCTGCGGCGAAATGTCGTCGCCATAGCGGCGGAGCGCGCCGTGTTCCAGCCGCAGGTCTTCGAGATACCAGCCCTGCGTGCCGTTTTCCAGGGCATAGACGGGGTTGGGCACGCCCAGGTTGATCAGCGTCTGCGCGCCGATGATGCTGCGCGTGCGGCCCGCGCAATTGATGACGATGGTGGTCTGCGGGCTCTTGGCCAGCGTATGGGCGCGCAGCGCCAGTTCGCCGTTGGGGCAGCAGACGCCGCCGGGAATGCTCATCTTCTGGTATTCGGCATAGGGCCTGCCGTCCAGCACGATCAGGTCGTCGCCGCGCCGCTGGCGCTCGGCCAGTTCGCGCGCGCCGATGCGGGGGGTGTGGAAAACTTCTTCGGCCAGTTCGCCGAACGTCTTGCTGGGCACGTTCACGCCAGCGAAGGCGGCGTAGCCGTCCCGCCGCCATTGCGCGATGCCGCCCGCCAGGCGGTGCACGTTGCTGTAGCCCAGCGCGGCCAGCGCGCGCGCGGCGCGCGCCGCGGTATCGTCGGCGCCCCCTTCGTCGTAGACCACCATCCGCACGTCGCGCCGCGGAGCCAGGCGCGTGGCGTCCACCTCCAGCCGGCTGTAGGGAACCGGC
This sequence comes from Achromobacter veterisilvae, assembly GCF_037619525.1. Classification (NCBI taxonomy): domain Bacteria; kingdom Pseudomonadati; phylum Pseudomonadota; class Betaproteobacteria; order Burkholderiales; family Alcaligenaceae; genus Achromobacter; species Achromobacter veterisilvae. Next base: position 973,751 of record NZ_CP148753.1, read on the forward strand.
ACGGCATAGAACAGGTGGGACTCGCCGTACTGGCCGTGCTCGCGCACGTCCAGCAGCGCGATTTCGCCGCCGTCGTGCAGCCATTGCTTGAGCGTGTGCGAATCGACGTCGGCGGCAAAATGGTCTGGTGTGGGGTGCATCATCGGATTCAAAGGGAACGGGAAACGGGGGAAAGCGCGGACAGCGCTTGTTCGAGATCGGCAATGAGGTCGTCGGGATCCTCCAGGCCGATATGCAGGCGCGCCATGGGGCCGCGCCGCGCGGGGTCGGGCAGCGACCGGCTGGTGTCCAGCCGCACCGGGATCACGAGGCTTTCGAAACCGCCCCACGACGCGCCGATGCCGAAGAGGCGCAGGCTGTCGATCAGGCGTTCGACGTCCGCCTCGCCGAATTCGCCGGAAAACTCCACGGTCAACAGGCCGTTGGCGCCGCTGCAATCGCGCTTCCAGATGGCGTGCGAAGGATCTCCCGGCAAGGCCGGGCACAGGACCCGCGCCACTTCCGGGCGGCCCAGGAGCCAATCCGCCACCCGCAGCGCGCTGCGCGCATGCTGCGCCATGCGCAGGGGCAGCGAGCGCATGCCGCGCAGCACCAGGAACGCGTCGTCGGCGCCGACGGTCTGGCCCAGGTCGATGGTGGCGCGTTCCAGGGCACGCCAGGCGCGCGCGTTGGCCACGACCGCGCCCATCATCACGTCGGCGTGCCCGCCCAGGTATTTGGTGGCCGCCAGGATCGAAATATCGGCGCCCAGCATGAGCGGCTGGTACAGCAGTCCGGACGCCCAGGTGTTATCCACAGCCAGCCAGCAATCGTGCTGGCGCGCCAGGCCGGCCAGCGCGGGCAGGTCCGGCATTTCGTAGGTCAGCGAACCCGGCGATTCCGCGTAGATCATCCGCGTATTGGGGCGGATGAGCGCGGCGATGCCGGCGCCATCGGGCCGGTAGTACGTGTATTCGATGCCCAGCCGCGACAGGTGCTCCGCGCAGAAACGGCGAACGGGCTCGTACACGGCGTCGGTAAGGAGCACGTGGTCGCCGGCGCGCAGGTAGGCGAGCAGCACGGTGGCGATGGCGGCCTGCCCGGTGGGGTACAGCTTGGCGCGATGCCCGGCTTCGAGTTCGACCAGCGCGTCTTCGAGCGCATGGGTGCTGTCGGTGCCGCGCGCGCCGTAGGACGGCAGGCGTTCCTCTTCGCGGCGGGCGCGCGTATCGCGCCAGGCCTGCACGCTGTCGAAGACATAGGTGCTGGCGCGCGTGACGGGGGTGTTGACCCAGCCTCGATGGGGGCGTCCTGCGCGCAGCAGGCGCGTGGCGGGCCGAAAGGGCTTGTCCATGGTCAGCGGCGGGTCTGCACGCCGATCGGCATGACCTTGCACGTGCCGGCTTCCAGGTCGAACGCCAGGCGCTCGGTCAGCGTCTCCAGCGCGCGCCCGTACATGTGCAGGTGGCGGATGACGCTGTCGCCCTGGATTTCCACGGCATGGATGTCGTCCGGCATCAGCGCGATGCCGGTGCCCGGGCCGACCACGACGGTCCCGGTCTTTTCCAGGCGCCCGACGCCAGGCACGGAGCCGTCGTCGACGCGGTCGTAGACATAGTTGTGCTCCACGCCCTCCACGGCGGCGATACAGGCCCAGGTCGTGTGGTTGTGCGGAACGATCTGCTTGCCGGGGCGCATCACGTTCAGATAGAGCGCGTAGGTCTTGTCGGCATCCTCGGCGATCAGGTAGCGCGCCTGGCGCTCGCCGTCTTCCGGCGCGGGATAGCGGTCCGCCGCCCACCAGTCGGTGTGGCCGGCCAGCCCGACCAGCTCGTCGAGCACAGCCTTCAGGCTGTCGCGGTCGAGCCCCTTATTTCCTACAGTTTTCTTAATATTTCCGATGGCGCCGTCGATACCGGCCTGATGAGGATGCGGATTGCTCACTTTGATTTTCCCGGGTTGCTGTCGTTGTCGCATTCAATGTATCGCCCAGCCCCGGCTCGAACAATTTAAATTGCCTTAATATTCCATTAGCATTCCTAATACTTTTGAGGCCTCCCTTTCGAGCTTTCCATGCGCAACCTGGATCTGGACCTGCTCCGCACCCTGACCGCCATCGCCCAGTACGAGACGTTCTCGGAAGCGGCCAACCGGCTCTACAAGACTCAATCGGCCGTGACGCAGCAGATGCAGCGGCTGGAGTCCGCCATCGGCCAGCCCCTGTTCGAAAAGCAGGGCCGCAACAAAGCGCTGTCGTCGCACGGCCGGCGCCTCGTGGAGTACGCCCGCCACATCCTGGCCATCAACGACGAGGCGCTGCGCGCCCTGCAGGACGGCCCGCTGGAAGGAGACCTGCGGCTGGGCGCGCCGCTCGACGTGGCGGACACCATACTGCCCACGCTGCTCATGCACATCGCGCGCTCGGCGCCGCGCGTGAAACTGGAGATCCGCACCGACCGCAGCCCCTTCCTGATGGACGCGCTGCGCGCCGGCGAGATCGACCTCACCATCTCCACCCGTTTCGACCAGGACTTCGAGGGCGTGGCGCTGCGCACGTCGCCCACGGTATGGCTGGCGTCCGCGGACTATGTCCACGACGTGCACGCCCCCGTGCCGCTGGTACTGGCCGACGAGCCCAGCATCTTTCGCCGCCTGGCCCTCAATGCGCTGGAACAGGCGCGCGTGCGTTGGCACACCAACTACGTGGCGCCGAACCTGGTGGGGATAAAGGCGGCGCTGCGGGCCCGCCTGGGCGTGACGGCGCGCAGCGTGGAGCTATTGGGGCCGGAGATGCGCGTGCTGGGCGAAAAGGAAGGGTTGCCGCCCTTGCCGGACGTGACGTACTTCCTGTGGATAAGGCGCGACCTGATCAATCCACTGACGCGGCAGGTCTACGACATGCTCAGGACCCAGCTCGGCCTGGCGCAGCAGGGCGACGCGGCGGCGTAGCCGCCACGGACGTTCAATAGCGGTCGAACAGCCGCTGCAGGGCCGCGGGATCGCGCGTGAGGGACAGGCCCAGCATCAGCAGGATGCGGGCCTTTTGCGGGTTCAGGTCGCGCGCGGCGACGAACCCCATCCGGGCGTCGTCCAGTTCCACGTCGCGCGCCACGAAGCCGCTGCCGGTGCGGCTGGAACGCACCACCGCCACGCCATGCGAGGCCGCCCGCGCCAGGCCGTCGATCGCCAGGTCGGTCGCGTTGCCGTCCCCGACTCCCGCGAGCACGATGCCGTCCGCGGCATCGGCCAGGAAATCGATCACGTCGGCCTGCAGGTTGGCATGGGCGTAGATGATGTCCACGCGGGGCCATCCGGCCTTTTCCAGCAATGCGAGTGAAAACTCGCTTTCTGTCGTATGCGCGGTGGTGTTGCGCGAATAGAAGTGCGGCGCGGCGCCATGCATGACGCCGGCGCGGCCGCGATTGGGCGAAGCGAACGCGCACAGGCCCGCGCTGGCGATCTTCTGGATCTCCCGGGCGTAGTGCACGTCTTCGTTCATGACCACCAGCGGCCCGCGGCCGCGCGCGTCGGGATGGCGCGCCAGCGCCACCGCGTTGTACAGATTGGCCGGGCCTTCGGCGCCCAGCGCGGTGGCGGGGCGCATCGCGCCCACCAGCACGATGGGCTTGTCGTGGCGGATGACCAGGCTCAGGAAATACGCCGTTTCCTCGAGCGTGTCGGTGCCATGCGTGATGACGATACCGGCCACCGACGCGTCCTGGCACAGGGCATCGACGCGCATGGCCAGCGCGCGCCACACGTCGTGCGTCATGTTCTGGCTGCCGACGTTGGCGACCTGTTCCGCGCGTATGTCGGCGATGCCGGCCAGTTGCGGCACGGCGGCCAGCAGGTCGCCGACGGAGAACGAACCCGCCTTGTAGCCCGCCGAGGTGGCGTCTGCCTGGGCGCCCGCGATCGTGCCGCCCGTCGCCAAAACCGCGATGACAGGCAGCGCGAGGTCAGGCATCCACCACTCCGGACAGGCCCTGGCGTTCCAGCAGGGAATTCAGGTGTTCCCAGCCGTGGAAGTCGATGACGATCTGCCCTTTTTCCTTGGCGCCCACCTTGAGCGCGACGCGCGTGCCAAGATGGTCGGACAGGGCCTCTTCCAGGCGGGTCAGGTCGCGCGACACGCCGTTGGCCTTTTTCCTGGGCGAGGCCGACGCGTCGGCGTCCTTGGCGGTCTTGGCGACGAGTTTTTCGGCTTCGCGCACCGACAGGCGGCGCGCGATGATCTGGTTGGCCAACTGGATCTGGGTCGCCGCGTCCACGGCAAGCAGCGCGCGCGCATGGCCCATGTCCACGTCGCCGGCCAGCAGCATGGTCTGCACGGGCGAGGCCAGGTTGAGCAGGCGCAGCAGGTTGCTGGTGGCGGAACGCGAGCGGCCGATCGCCTGCGCGGCCTGTTCGTGCGTCAGCCCGAATTCGTCCAGCAGGCGGCGCACGCCCTGCGCCTCTTCCAGCGGGTTCAGGTCTTCGCGCTGGATGTTCTCGATCAGCGCCATGACGGCCGCGTTTTCGTCGGCCACTTCGCGGACCAGCACGGGCACTTCTTTCAGGCCGGCGATCTGGGCGGCGCGGAAACGGCGTTCGCCCGCGATGATTTCGTAATGGCCGGGCGCGGCCTCGCCCAGTCCGCGCACAAGAATGGGCTGCATGATGCCTTGTGTGCGGATAGATTCGGCCAGCTCGCCCAATGCGCCTTCGTCCATGCGCGTGCGCGGCTGGTACTTGCCGGCGCGCATCTTCGAGATGGGCAAGGTGGACGGCGGACCCTCGGGCTTGGCCGCGGCCTTGCCGATGTTATCGATGGCGGGCGCGTCCGCGCCGAGCAAGGCGTCCAGTCCGCGGCCCAATCCCTTGGGTTTCTTGGTGGCCATAGTTAAATCCTCTTTCCTTCTGTTTTTGTATCTCGAGCAAGGCTCAGGCGTCCGCGTGCTCGGCGGGCAGGCGGTACCAATACGCGTAACAGTCTTTGAAACCGTAGCGGCCGTACAAGGCGCGCGCGGCTGAATTTTCCGGCTCAACCTGCAAATAGGCCGTCGTGGCGCCGCCGGCGGCGCCCTCCGCCAATAAGTGTTCCACCAGGGCGCCGGCGTAGCCTTTGCGCCGCTGCCCCGGATCGGTAACGATGTCGAACAGGCCCAGCAGATCTCCGTCGCGGACGGCCAGGCCCGCGGCGACGCTTCGCCCCGCCGCGTCCGTCGCCAGCACCGGCAGGATATCCACAGCCAGCCCTTGAAGACGCGTCCGGTGTTCGGCGGCGTGCTCGGGCAACGAGCCGCGCATTTCCCCTACCGCCGCCGCGAAGCGATCGGCATCGACCGTAAGGAATTGCAGGTCGCTCCCGGCGCGGGGCCTGGGAGCGAGCGGCGCGCACATGACACGGGTCTCGTCGGTGAAGGTATAGCCGCGGGACTCCAGTTCGGCGTCGAGGGAAAAATCGGGGCCGATGGAGGTAATGCGCAGCACCATGGGCAAGCCATGGCGCGCATACAACGATGAACAATACGCCAGCCGCTCGTCCAACGGACGTGTGGATAACCCCAGCACATTCACGCTGCGCGCGCGCTTGGCCGCCGAATGCGCGAAGCGCACCAGCCAGCCATCATAAAACACCTGCGGGCCGACCGCCGTCGCGTTCAGCGCGGCCTCTTCCAGGCGCGCGCGCAGACTGTCGCGCGCGTCCGCGGGAGGCGTACGGCGGGCGATCGTCTGTATTGGAGCAACGCGCGTGGAAGCGGACATGGGTACGGCTTACTTCAAGTCCTTCTTTACGCGCTCGATCATTTCGGCACCAAATGAAATGTAGGCCTGCGCGCCGCGTGACGCGCGGTCATAGATCACGCCCGGCATGCCGTAACTGGGTGCTTCGGCCAGGCGCACGTTGCGCGGCACGACGGTCTTGAAGACCTTGTCGCCGAAATGCGCTTCGAGCTGGGCGGACACCTGCTGTTGCAAGGTCATGCGCGGATCGAACATCACGCGCAGCAGACCGATCACGCGCAGGTCGTCGTTGATATTGCGGTGCACGCGCTTGATGGTATTGACCAGGTCGGACAGGCCTTCCAGCGCGAAGTACTCGCACTGCATCGGAATGATGACGCCATGGGCGGCGGCCAGTCCGTTCAGGGTCAGCAGCGACAGCGTCGGCGGGCAGTCGATCAGGACGAAGTCGTATTGGCTCGAGATGGTGTCGATCGCGGCCTTCAACTGGCGTTCGCGCTGGTCCATCTGCACCAGGTCGATCTCGGCGCCGGAGAGCTCGCGATTGGCGGGCAGCACGTCATAGCCGCCCGATTCCGATCGGACGCGGGCCTGCTCGATGCCGGCCTCGCCGATCAGCACCTGGTACAGGTTCGACTCGAGCGAGTTCTTGTCGATGCCGCTGCCCATCGTGGCGTTGCCTTGAGGGTCCAGGTCCACCAGCAGCACGCGTTGGTTGTGCGTGGCAAGCCCCGCCGCCAGATTGATGGCGGTCGTCGTCTTGCCCACACCGCCCTTCTGGTTGGCAATGCAGAATACGCGGGCGGTCGTGCTGGGGGGTATGTTGTTCATAGGGTTCCTTGACTACGGCGCATCCAGATCAGACAGCGTTCCGCTTGCAGCTCCGGCACGCGCAGCGGCTGAATATGGTCGACTTGCCATTCCCCGCGCGCATGCAACGCCTGGATCTCATCCTCGGGGAGCTTGCCCTTCATGGCGACGAGGGTACCATCGTTGCGCACGTGACGACCTGCGAGTTGCGCAAAATCGTCCAAGGAAGCGAAGGCCCGCGACGTGACAATGTTGCACTCCGCGGGATCCAGCGTTTCGATGCGGGCATGGCGCGCCTGCAGGTTGGGCAAGGCCAGGGCCCCGCTCATCTGGCGCACGAATGCGGTTTTCTTTTCGACCGCGTCCACGCAGGTCACCGACCAGTTGGGACGCATGATCGCCAGGACCACGCCTGGCAAGCCGCCGCCCGATCCCACGTCGTAGATCTTGGCCGCGGCGCCGGGCGCGCCCAGCGCCTCGCTGAAGGGCCCTACGGCGGCCAGGCTGTCGAACAGGTGCTGGACCAGCATCTGCTGCGGGTCGCGGATCGCCGTAAGGTTGTAGGTGCGGTTCCAGCGCTGCATCTGGGACAGATAGTCCAGCAGCTTGGCCATTGCGCCGGCATCGGCGGCCAGCCCCAATTGCTCGCACGCGAGAGAGAGGCGGCCGGCCATGTCGGCTCCGGCCTGATCGGCGCGGGCGCTCACTGGACTGCCTTCATGCTGCTTGCTTGCGCGAGCCGTAGTGCAGGCGCTTCAAGTGGATGAGAAGGAGCGAGATGGCGGCGGGCGTGACGCCCGAGATCCGCGCGGCCTGGCCGACGGTCTCGGGGCGATGCGCCTTGAGCTTCTGGCGCACTTCGAACGACAGGCTGGTCACGGCGTCGTAGTCGACGTCCGCGGGAATGGGCTGCTGCTCGTGCGCGATGTGCTTCTGGACCTCGTCCTGCTGGCGCGCGATATAGCCGGCGTACTTGACCTGGATCTCGACCTGTTCGGCAAGCACCTCGTCTTCCGCCACCCCCGGACCGGCAAGCAGCGTGCCGTCCGTATTGCGGGCGGCCATCAAGGCGTCATAGGAAACGTTCGGCCGTTTCAGCAGATCTGCTAGTGAGTACTCACGTTCAATCGCCTTGCCCAGCAGGGGCTCCGCCACTTCCGCGGGCAGCAAGCGCGGATTCACCCAGGAAGACTTCAGGCGCTCGACTTCCGCAGCCACCGCGTCGCGCTTGCGGTTGAAGGCATCCCAGCGCACATCGTCGACGATTCCAAGCCGGCGGCCGATTTCCGTCAGGCGCAGGTCGGCGTTGTCTTCGCGCAGGCTGAGGCGGTATTCGGCCCGCGAGGTGAACATGCGATAGGGTTCGGTCACGCCGCGCGTGACCAGGTCGTCCACCAGCACGCCCAGATAGGCTTCGTCCCGCCGCGGCGTCCATTGCTCGCGGTCCAGCGACAGAAGCGCCGCGTTGGTGCCCGCCAGCAGGCCTTGTGCCGCCGCCTCTTCGTAGCCCGTGGTGCCATTGATCTGGCCGGCGAAGAACAAGCCGCCGATCGCCTTGGTCTCGAGCGTGCTCTTCAATCCACGTGGATCGAAGTAATCGTATTCGATGGCATAGCCCGGCCGCAGGATGTGCGCGTTCTCCAGGCCGGGCAAGGAATGGATCAGATCGAGCTGCACGTCGAACGGCAGGCTGGTCGACACGCCGTTCGGATAGACCTCGTGCGTATCCAGGCCTTCGGGTTCGAGAAAGACCTGGTGCGATGTCTTGTCAGCGAAGCGGTGGATCTTGTCTTCAATGGAGGGGCAATAGCGGGGGCCCACGCCTTCGATCACGCCGCTGTACATCGGCGATCGGTCCAGCCCGCCGCGGATGATGTCGTGCGTACGGGCGTTGGTGTGCGTGATCCAGCACGGCAGTTGCCGAGGGTGCATCGCCACGTTGCCCAGGTACGAGAACACGGGAATCGGATCGAGGTCGCCCGGCTGCTCTTCCAGCACGCTGTAGTCGATGGAGCGGCCATCGATACGCGGAGGCGTGCCCGTCTTCAAGCGCCCTTGCGGGAGCTTCAGTTCTTTCAGGCGCTGCCCCAGGGAAATCGCGGGAAGATCCCCTGCCCGGCCGCCAGAGTAATTCTGCAGTCCCACGTGGATCAGGCCGTTGAGGAAGGTCCCCGCGGTCAGCACTACCGTCTTGGCGCGGAACTTCAGGCCGATCTGGGTGACGGCGCCGACTACGCGGTCGCCTTCCACCATCAAGTCCTCGACGGCCTGCTGGAACAGCCACAGGTTCGGCTGGTTCTCCAGACGGCCACGGATGGCCTTGCGGTACAGCACGCGATCCGCTTGAGCGCGGGTCGCTCGCACCGCCGGCCCCTTGGACCCGTTCAGGATGCGGAACTGAATCCCCGATTCATCGGTTGCCAAAGCCATCGCGCCCCCCAGGGCGTCGACTTCTTTGACGAGGTGGCCCTTGCCAATCCCGCCAATGGAGGGATTGCAAGACATTTGGCCTAGGGTTTCGATGTTGTGCGTGAGCAGCAGCGTCTTGGCGCCAGTGCGTGCGGCAGCCAAAGCCGCTTCGGTGCCGGCGTGGCCGCCACCTACGACGATGACATCGAATGCGCGGGGATAGTCCATGATGGGGAGGTAAGAGAGCGTTCGGTGCTCATTATAGAGGCAGGGATAGCATGTTTCACGTGAAACATGTTTCGGTGCAGCAAAGCTTCGCCGTGAACTTGAATGACGTAGGCAAATGGCAACGTCATCGCATCGGCCAGACACAATATGTCGGCATCTGCCGGTGTTTCCTGGCTATGTTCCACGTGAAACAGCAGCGCTTGGAGCGGCGGCGCGCTTCCATAATCCCACCGGATCGCCAGAGAACAGGCTGGGTTCTTTTGGAGTGTTCCACGTGAAACACCGGATTAACGAGTACCTATCCTCTCTTTGCCGGCGTAGATAGGCTCGCCTGATTGTCTCCAATCGGGATATTGGTCTGTCAGACGACCGTGAACTGCGAACGAGAGCGATCTCCTCCGCCGATGTTTCACGTGAAACATCGGAACGATTTCCTAATACCGGCTCGGCTAATCCTCTCTGCTTCCCTGGCGTTCGGGCGCAGGAAAGAGCTTGAACAATCACTCCACTTCGGGAGTGGATGCCCCGAAAGGAAGCTGCCGGTCATATCCTCCTCACGGCCACCGACTATGTTCCACGTGAAACATCCATTGGTATGCCGTTATCGAGGGGCTGTTTCACGTGGAACATCGATTCAACTAAGCATGGCCGATACGAGAATTTCCCAATAAACCCAAGCATACTCAAGCTCTTCGCCTGATATTCGTTGAGGGCGGCTTTGAGAAAAAAGTGATTTTTTCCACCCTACCCTACCCCTACCCCTAAAAACACTCTTTTTTCTTGGTTTCACGTGAAACATGAGATCCACTAGACCCTCTAAACAATGAAATCCAAGGACTCAAACTCTCGATTCGGATGACCCGTCCCATCAAGGTCCGCTCCAATTGAAGTAGGCGGTTCTAGTTCTGTCCCCTTCTTTGTTGGATTTGCTTTCGAAAAGCAGCCGCTCGCCTCACCAAAGGGTCACCCCAGGCAAACTAGAAACCCATGGCCCAGCGTCTTCCGTGCTTGATAATCACCCCAACTTTCATAACAAAGTTATCAACAACTGTGCCAACCCCGACCGAGCAGTCAGGGCACGTTTCACGTGGAACAATTCTGGGGATAAGTCGATGAACAGAAGCTGCGTTCAGCAGCAATCAAGACAGCGAAATGCCTGATGTGCAAACCGCTCAGATCCATGAAAATGCACAAATGCGCAACATCTCCCCTATGAGAGGAGCCTGTCTTTCATTTATACGGTGACAGCTTGGTCCGTTGAGAACAACCCAACGAACGCCACGGCAAGGCGGCTCACAGCCGTGGAAAACTTTGTGGATAAGGTCGGAGTGACCGCCAATCCACGCGTGCAGGCAAGCAGCCCGACGACAGTCCTCACCCGCAGGGAACCCTGGCTCAATCCAGCGGTCAAAATCGCCAACCGCGATTCCCTCGTCGACTTATCCCCAACGTTATTGAATGCGGTATTCATCTCGCTGGTTTGCCGAGTTCGGGAAAACCGTCGCTGCAAGATTCATTGACCACGCAATTATCTTGCTCCGCTCCCGCACGCCGCGCCATCATCCATTTGGGTGAGATCGCCTTATCCCACGCATGCTGTGGAAAACCCGCAGACAACGTCCGGGTAGCCGATGCGCTTCATCCCGATAGCCTGAGTCCACCCGACGAGTATTCTGGGCGCCCGGACCTCGCGCGGAAGGGCGCAGCAGTATCCGAAAGTCTGGCCCAGCTCTCCTATCCCCATTTCTATCCACAGGCGCGGAGCATGGATCCGAAGTCAAAAAGGTGTAATTCTGTGCATAACCGGGATGGGGATATCTTTGTGAACAACCGTCCCCGGTTGCCCTAAAACAGGCCTGGAACAGGTCGAAAAGATAATCCCGCCCATACCCAGGCCCTGGCCGAAAATCCCGTGGAAAGCACGCTAAACACGCGCATTTACTGGGGAAAAGCGGTGTTTTCTCTTTCCTGCGCGCGCAAGCGCCACGCTCCTGAAATAGGCCCGGAGCGATGTTTGGTCATTCGCGAAAAAATGGGATAACTACGCAAACCCGCCGCCTGGATAACCTGCCTGCTTCATTACTGAGCATGAAAATACTCATGCCCAAAAATAATTATCCACAAACTTATCCACGGGTCGAGAATATGTTAGTGATCACTAACAGAAAGCAAAGGCGGGGAGAAAATCCGGGCCCCAAACGAAACAACGCCCCAGACCCGAAGGTCCTGGGGCGTTGTAGCCAGGCCGAACCTGGCGGACGGGAAATTGGGATTTCCCGATTTAGAGCGGGCGAATTTCGGCCGCTTGAGGTCCTTTCGGACCATCCTTGACTTCGAATTCGACTTCCTGGCCTTCGTTCAGGCTGCGATAACCGCGGCCCTGGATGGCGGAAAAGTGTGCGAAAACGTCGGTCCCGCCGACGTCCGGCGTAATGAAACCGTAACCCTTGTCAGCGTTGAACCACTTAACTTTGCCCTTCTGAGCCATTTTTTCTAGCGTCCTGTAATTAACTCGAAATGCAATGAATCAAGGACGCCGTGAGAACTGAACGACCGGTAGTGACACCTGCGTTGCTGCTGCGTTCCCGCTTGCCGCCATGCTGCAGAACGAGTCCGCGCGCTGCTTGAATCAACTGCGTGATCAGCATACTCATCACGCATTACAGACTCATATAGTTGTTTTCCCCAATGTCGTATTTTTCAGACTGGAACGCGTCCGATTTACGCCGATTCCGCCTGCCGCGGGGCCAGGAAGGCATACAGCGGCCCCGTGACGATCACGACGAACACCATCCTCGTGACGTGGAACGCGGTGACCACGGGCACACCCAACTGCAACACTTTTGCGGTGATTGCCATTTCGGCGATGCCGCCCGGCGTCGTACCCAGGATCAAGGTGGGAATGGGCGCCGCGGACCACCATGACAGCAGCGCGCCCAGGCCGAACGCCAACGCCAGGGCGGTCACGGTGAAGCCCGCCACCGCGGCGATGAAGCGCGGCGCCGCCCGGAAGAAATCCGGGCGGTAGCGATCGCCCAGCGACCAGCCGATGAACAACTGCCCCACCTTCGGCACATAGTCGGGCAAGGCCGACAATTCGATGCTCGAGGCCGTCAGCATCATGGCGACCAGCATCGGACCCAGCACCCAGGGGTTGGGCAGCCGCAGCTTCATGAAGGCCGTGCCCCCGATGCAGGTCAGGGCCACCAGCAGTGCCAACCCCGGCCCATGGACCTCGCGCGGGCCCGGCACGGTGGGGTCCAGCCCCGCCACGCCCCACCACTGGAAAATGAACGGCACCGTCACGACGACCAGCAGCACGCGCACACTGTGCGCCGTCGCCACGCGATCGATGCGCGCGCCGTGGCGTTCCGCCAGGCTGGCCATTTCGCTTGCCCCGCCTATCGCCGAGGAAAACCAGGCCGTCTTGAAATCCGCGTCGGTCCAGCGGCGCAGGATCGCCGTGCCCATGAATGCCAGCCCGAGCGCGAAGAGCATGCCCACAATGATGGGCCCCGCGTTGCTGCCGATGTGCCCAATCACCTGCGGCGTGAAATACAGCCCAAGCGACGTTCCGATCACCCACTGCCCGCCGTTGCGCGCCGGCCGCGGGCACGCCGTGCCCAGCCCGGCGATGCGCGTGGCGGCGGTCAACAGCAGCGCGCCCAGCATCCACGGCAAGGGAATATGCACCCACACCGCCAGCAAAGCCCCGGCCAGCGCAATCGCAAAACCGCCCAGCACCCTCCACAACATGTTCCGCACTACGCCCCCTTCCGCGTCTTTAGCTTAGAGAAAACCGAATTATGAGTTAGTGGGATACTTACGAAAACTCTCTTTGCTAGCAGCGTCCACTCTCTCGTTCACCATGATCCGATCCAAACTTCCCGACGTTGGCACCACCATCTTCACCGTGATGAGCCGCCTGGCCATCGAACACAAGGCCATCAACCTGGGCCAGGGCTTTCCCGACTTCGATCCGGATCCCGCCCTGTGCGCGCTGGTGTCCAAGGCCATGGCGGACGGCCACAACCAATATCCCTACATGCCCGGCGTCGCCCCCTTGCGCGAGGCCATCGCCGCGAAGACGCGCGACCTCTACGGACATGCCTACGATCCGGAAACCGAGATCACCGTCACCAGCGGCGCGACCGAGGCGCTGATGGCCACCGTGCTAGCGGCCGTGGGCAGCGGGGACGAGGTCGTCGTCATCGAGCCCTGCTATGACTCCTACCTGCCCGCGATCCGGCTGGCGGGCGGCACCGCGGTGCCCGTGCCGCTGCGCGCGCCCACCGAAGGCGACCCCTACTATCGCATCGACTGGCAGCGCGTGCGCGACGCCATCACGTCGAAGACGCGCCTTCTGATGCTGAACTTCCCGCACAACCCCACCGGAGCCGTGCTCGAGGACAGCGACCTCGACGCGCTGGAAGCCATTGTGCGCGACACCGGCGTGCTGCTGGTGTCCGACGAGGTCTACGAACACATTGTGTTCGACGGCAAGCCGCATGCCAGCGTGGCGCGCCGTCCGCTGCTGGCCGAACACGCCTTCGTGATTTCTTCCTTCGGCAAGACGTATCACACCACCGGCTGGAAAATCGGCTATTGCTGCGCCCCTCGCCAGCTCAGCGCCGAACTGCGCAAGGTGCATCAATTCATGGTGTTCACCGTGCCCTCGCCCATGCAGTTCGCGCTGGCCGAATTCATGCGGGATCCCAAGCCCTATCTGGATCTCCCGGCTTTCTACCAGGCCAAGCGCGACCACCTGGCGCAAGGCCTGGAAAAGACCCGGTTCCGCCCGCTGCCCAGCCCCGGCACGTTCTTTCTGCTGGCCGATTACAGCGACATTTCCAGGCAGGGCGAAGCTGACTTCGCGCGCGATCTCACCGTGAAGCACGGCGTCACCGTCATTCCCGTATCGGCGTTCTACCGCCAGCCCGACGCGCCGGAATCCAACCATCGGATCGTGCGATTCTGCTTCGCCAAAAAGGACGCCACGCTGGACGCCGCGCTGGAACGGCTGGCGCAGGTCTGATCGTCACAAAGTCGCTTTCATCCCTTGAAAACAGCACTTTTCCGAAAATATGAATAAAAGCTCACATTCATTTTCCGCTGTTTTCCACGAATGAAAAAAGGGGCGCCGACAGGCGCCCCAATGCAACGTCCGGCGAAGGTGCGGCGCGTCCGACAGGCCCTTCCTCGAACGCGCCGGCATCCGTCAAACCGGATCGGCGGCAACCTTTTTCGCCGCGCGCAGCCTGCGCATGATCTGCGGCACGATCACGACCGCGGCAGCGCCCGCCCACAAGGCCATCGAGACCGGGCTGGCGAACAGCACGCCCACGTCGCCGTCCGTCATGGACAAGGCGCGGCGCAGGTTCTGCTCCATCATGTTCCCCAGCACCACGCCCAGCACCAGCGGCGCCATCGGCACACCCAGCTTGCGCAGGAAGTAGCCCAGCGTGCCGATGCCGGCCACCAGCAGCAGGTCGAACGTGCCGGCGTTGATCGCGTACACGCCGATGTAGCTGATGCACAGAATGCCCGGAACCATCAGCCAGCCCGGCACCGACAGCACCTTCGAGAAAAGGCGCACGAGGGGCACGTTCATGATGAACAACAGCACGTTGGCGACGAACAGCGACGCAATCAGCCCCCACACCAGTTCGGGCTTGGAATCGAAGAGGACGGGACCCGGCGTGATGTTGTAGAGCGTCAGCGCTCCCATCATCACCGCGGTGGTGCCCGAACCCGGCACGCCCAGGGTCAGCATCGGAACGAACGATCCGATGGCCGACGCGGTGGCGGCCGCCTCCGGCGCCACCAGGCCCCGCATGTCGCCCTTGCCGAATTTGGCGTCCGGATCCTTCGCTTCGATGATGCGCTTTTCCTGCGAGTACGCGACGGCCGCGGCCACGCTGGCTCCCGCGCCCGGCAGCACGCCGACGCCGAAGCCGACGAAGGCGCTGCGCACGACGCTCCACCAGGTGAACGCCAGCTCTTTCAGGTTGAAGAGCTTGCGGCCGCTGGGCTTGACCTCCACGCTGTGGCCGGCCATCACTTTCTCGAGCATTTCCAGCATCTCGCTGACGGCGAACAGCGCGATCACGACGACGACGAAATCGATGCCGTCGGCCAGGTGCACAGATTCGAAGGTGTAGCGGTAAACCCCCGAATTCGCGTCCACCCCCACGACCGAGATCGACAGCCCGATCATCGCGGCCAGCACGCCCTTGACGGGCTGCTTGCCCAGCAGGCTGGTCAGGCAGCAGAACGCGAAAATCATCAGCACGAAGTACTCGGCCGGACCGAACGCGAGCGCCCATTTCGCCAGCAACGGCGCCAGCAGGATGATGCCGACCACCGACACGATGGCGCCGAAGAACGCCGACCACGCGGACAGCGACAGGGCCACGTTGGCCAGCCCCTGCCGCGCCAGCGGATAGCCGTCCAGCGTCGTCATGATGGCGCTGGCCTCGCCCGGCACGTTCAGCAGGATGGACGTGATGCGCCCGCCATACTCGGCGCCGACGTACACGGCCGCCAGCAGGATCAGCGCCGTCTCCGGCGGCAGGTTCATGGCGAAGGCGATCGGTATCAGCATCGCCACGCCGTTGATGGGGCCCAGGCCGGGCAGTACGCCCACCATCGTTCCGAAGAAGGATCCGATGGCGGCCACCAGCAGGTTCGTCAGCGAGAAGGCGACACCGAAGCCGATGGACAAATGATCGAGGATGCCGCTCATATCAGGCTCTCCAGCAGTCCGCCCGGCAGGACCACGTCCAGCACCTTGTCGAACAGCACGAAAAAGAAAAGGCTCATGACGATGCCGCCGATGGCGCATTTGATCCAGCCGCCCCCGAACAGGCGGCCGACGAACACGGTCATCAGCGACGTGGCGATCACGAAACCCAGCCACTGGAACAGGAAGGCATAGGCCGCCGCGAACACCACCATCAGCGCAATGCGGCCGTTGGCGCCCGGAGGATTCGCTTCGACCGCGTTGCCGCCCTTGTAGACCAGCCGCAGCCCGCACAGGCCGATGATCAGCGCCAGCAGCAGGGGAAAGGCGCGCGGGCCCACGGGCTCATAGGCGAACGGGGCTTCGATCCCCCATCCCGCCGCGGTCATGAAGGCGGAAAGCGCCAGCGCCGCCAGCCCCAATATTCGATCGTTCATGATCACGTTTCCGTTGTAGTCGCATCGCGCGGCGCAGCCTCTCCCGCCGCCGCGGGAAAACCGCGGCGGAGGAGCCCTGACGGGCGCAATCCTGGAAGAAAAGCCTGGCGTTTACTTCTTGACCAGGCCGAAGGAATCGGCCAGTTCGCCGTACCGCTTGACCTGATCCTTCACGTAGGCGTCCAGCTCGGGACCGGTCTTGTTGAACGGGAACAGGCCCTGCTGTTCGCGCAGCTTGTTGAACTCGGGCGAACCGGTCGCCTTGTCGAAGGCGCTGATCCAGAACTGGTAGTCGCTGTCGGACACCTTGGGCCCCACGTAGAAACCGCGGATGATCGGCCACACGATGTCGTAGCCCTGTTCCTTGGCGGTGGGCACGGTGCCCAGCTTGCCCGGCAGGCGCTGGTCGTTGAACACGGCCAGCACACGGATCGGGGCGCCCCCTTCCAGCATGGTGAACGCTTCGGCCGCGTCGCCCATGTAGGCCTGGATATGCCCGCCGCGCAGCGCCGTGACGGCTTCGCCGCCGCCCTCGAAGGCCACGAAGCGCATCTTCTTGAAATCCACGCCGGCCGCCTTGGCGGTCAGGGCGGCCTTCATCCAGTCCTGGCTGCCCACGGTGCCGCCGGCGCCCAGCACGATCTTGGTCGGATCCTGCTTGAAGGCCTCCATCAGGCTCTTCAGGTCGGTGTACGGCGAATCGTTGCGAACCACCGCGACGCCGTAATCGGTGCCGATGGCGGCCAGCCAGCGCACGTCGTTGACGTTGTACTTGCCGAATTTGCCCTGGGCCAGGTTCAGCAGCGAACCGCCGGAGAAGGCCACGATGGTGCCCGGCTCGTTGGGATGCTGGGCCACGATGTTGTTGTAGGCCACGGCGCCGATGCCGCCGGGCATGTAGACGATGCGCATGGCGCTCTTGAGCGCGCCGCTTTGCTTGAGGCCTTCGGTGGCCAGGCGGCAGGTCAGGTCGAAACCGCCTCCGGGCTGGGCCGGCGCGATGCACTCCGGACGGCGGGGCTCTTCGGCCGCCTGGACGGCGCCCAGGGACAGGGTGATCGCGCCAAGCGCCGCGACGGCGGCCAGGCGCAGCTTCAGACTGGTCTGCATTCTTGCGTCTCCGAGATTTATAGGTCTAGGTATGCCTGGAAGCCCCGCCGTGGCGGTTTTCCGCATTGGCTGCCCCAGTTGACGCAACCGTACAAAACCGAAGCTTTCCAACACCTTTCAAAACCCGCCGTTTTCATGACGCGGTGCAGCATCCGGGCCCGATCCAAGGGTAAACACCAGGGCCGCCCGCAAGCCGGGCAAGGGCGCCCGGTTTTCCAGGACGAGGCGCGCGCCCAGGGTTTCCGCGATGGTGCCCACGATGGCCAGCCCCAGGCCCGCGCCGGGCTTGTTCTTGCCGGCCGCCCCCCGGCGGAAGCGGATGCAGGCGCGGGCGATGTCTTCGGCGGACATCCCCGGGCCGCTGTCCTCCACGACCAGCCGGGCCTCGCCGGCGCCGGCCAGTATCCGGACGGTGACCTCCCCGGCGGGCGCGGTGTAGCGGATGGCGTTGTCCACCAGATTGCTGACCGCCTCCCTCAGCAGCCAATCGGCCCCCTGCACCACGACCGACGATTGTTCGGCCTCCAGGCCGATGTCCAGTTGGCGGACCCGGGCCGTGGGAAGCAGGCCGCGGATGACGCCGTCGGCCAGCTCGACCAGGTCGACCGATTCCGGCGCGAATCCGCCTTCGGCCAGGGAAGCGTCCTTGGCGCGCGCCAGGGCGAGCATTTGGTTGGTGGTGCGCACAGCCCTGTCCAGGCCCTCCTGCATCGCCAGAAGGGCTGTACGGACCTCCTGGGGGTCTGTTTCGCGCAAAGCGTAGGCCGTCTGGGTCCGCAAAACCGACAAGGGAGTGCGCAACTGGTGCGACGCGTCGTCCAGGAACTGGCTCTGGACCCTCGCCTGGGCCGCAAAACGGGCCATGTGGAGGTTTACGGCGGCGACTAGGGGTAGGACCTCACCTGGCATGTCCGACGCGCTGACGGGGCTTAAATCGTCCGCAGACCGCCCTTCCACCTCTTGCCTCAAACGGACCAGGGGCCGCAAGGCCATGAAAACGCCCAGGATGATCACCAGGACGCTGATGAGGACCACGGCCAGGTCCCGTTCCACGGAGCGCACCAGGACCTGGTGCAGAAAGGCCTGGCGGGTATCCAGGCCTTCCGCGACCTGCACCACTACCCGTCCCCCTTTGTTTGCGTACAGCGGAGGGTCCATGGGGCGCGCCAGCGCCGCAACCCGGACGGGGGTTCCCTGGTACGTCGCGTAGAAAAACCGCGGTTCGCCGGAGACCAGGGGTTCGGCGGGCATGGGAAGGTCGGGATGGCCGATTTCCGCCAGGCCGTCCTCGGTCGCCACCCGGTAAAAAACGCTGCCATTGGCCGTCAGCTCGAAAAATTCCAGCATCAGGTACGGCTGTTCCATGGCTAATCCACCGCTGGCTGTGGATATGTTGTGGTCGATCGCGCGCAGCGCTCCGGAGAGCGAACGGTCGTAGGCAATGTCGACCTGGTTGCGCAACTGATGGTTCGACAGCCACAGCGCGCCCATCATCACGAACACCAGCGTCGGGATCAGCCACCAGAGCAACTGGGTTTTCAGGGTGCGATTCCGCTTTTTCGGAGAAAAAAATCCCGTTTTTCCCGGACTTCTAGTTGTCAACAGCGTTCTCCAGGCAGTAGCCCATGCCCCGCATGGTCACGATCTGCACGCCGGTATCCGCCAATTTTTTGCGCAACCGGTGCACCAGCACCTCGATGGCCTCCAGGTTGATGTCCGCGTCGTCCGTGAGGATGCGATCGAGGATCTGTTGTTTGTTGATGGGTTCGCCGCTTTTCTGGATCAGCACCCGAAGCACCGAATGTTCACGTGGGGATAACTGCAAGGGTTGTCCATTGACCGTGAATTTCTGGGCCGAAGTCTCGAAAACCAGGTTTCCAAGGGTGAGCCGCGGATGCTCGCGTCCGCGGCTGCGCCGGATCAGCGCGATCAGACGCGCCTCCAACTCTTCCACAACAAACGGTTTCGGCAGGAAATCGTCCGCTCCCTGGTGAAGGGTACCGATTTTTTCGGCCAGCGAATCGCGCGCGGTCAAGACCAGCACCGGCGTACGGTCGTCCCGCGCGCGGATCTTCGCCAGCAAGGTATGGCCATCCATGCCAGGAAGTCCGAGATCCAGGATGACCGCGTCGAATTCTTCGACTGCCAACCGCCGTTCGGCAACCAGTCCGTCGTCGGCCCACTCGACCACGAAGCCGGCATGCCTGGCCAGGCTTCTTGAAAGCCAGCGGGCAAGTTCCGCTTCGTCTTCTATCAGAAGGATGCGCATGGACGGAGTCCGGGGGGGGATGGCTGGGCGGAATGGGAAGACATGTTTGGCTTTTCCTTTATTTCTCTTTATATAAAGACTAATGATTAATAAGGGCTGTGGATAACTACCTTAACCTTGAAAACCTCTTCTTTTTCATCGACTTGGAGCCGTTTTTGCCTGTGCAAGAACTCTGTGTGGGAAAAAAGCTGAAGTTGGACAAGATTTTGGACCCTACCCGAAACCGGTGCTTGTTCAACTTGCCTCCACAACATGTGCACAACCAGCCTGCTTAGGAGTTATCCACAGGCCTTCTTTCCAGGACGGGTGGCAAAAACGGCACTTTTACTCCGAAAACCGCCCTTCCGCATCCCTGCTTTTTTGCCTTTCTGGGGGCCCTCAGAGGCCCGCCAGGCGTTCTTCGAAGCCAGGGATTCGGGGGGAGGAGCCGGGCCTTTCTTTACAGGGGACTGAACAAAAAGTGAGCAGCTTTCGCCGTAGAATCGCGCCATGGCGAGAGAAATCCGAATCAAGAATTCAGGCTGGGCAACTTGGCTGAGAAGCCGTTTGCTGGCCGACAATCTGCCCGCCACCGTGTGCGCGGCGGCGCTGATGGGACTGTTGGGCGCGCTGGCGACGGTCGTCTTCCGGGAACTGCTGGGCTGGATGCAAATACTGCTGGGCGGCGGCGATGCTCCCCACGGCATGGTGTCCCTGGCGCGGGGGCTCAGCCCATGGCAGCGGTTCCTGATGCCGGCCGCCGGCGGCGCGATCGCCGGCGCCATTCTGCAGATGGCCGCGAAACGGCTGCCCAAGCGCGGCGCGGCAGACTATATGGAGGCAATCTCCGTCGGCCGGGGCGTCATCGGGTTCCGCCAGACGATCGCCCGCAGCCTGTCATCCATTTTTTCCATCGGTTCCGGCGCTTCGATCGGCCGGGAAGGCCCCATGGTGCAACTGGCGGCGATGCTGTCCTCATTGACGGGGCGGTATCTGGTCCTCCCGCCCAGGCATCTGAGGCTGTTGGTGGCCTGCGGCGCCACCGCTGGCATCACGTCCGCCTACAACGCGCCCATCGCCGGCGCGCTGTTCATTTCCGAAATCGTCTATGGCGCGATCGCCTCCGCCACGCTGGTGCCGCTGATCGTGTCGTCCGTGGTGGCCAATATCGTTACGCGCCAGATCCTGCACTACGACGCGGTGTTCCACATGCCGCCGTTCGATTTCGTGTCCGGCTGGGAAGTCTTCAATTACCTGGGGTTGGGGCTGATCGCCGGCCTGGCCGCGCCGCAATTCCTGCGGTTCCTGGACGTGGCACGCGGCGCCTTCGGACGCCTGCCGTTTCCCTTGTGGGCGAGGATGGCGGTGGGCGGCGTGGCCGTGGGCGCGCTGTCCGTGGTGAATCCCGCCGTCTGGGGCAATGGATACAGCGTGGTCAACAGCATGCTGCACACGCAGTGGGCATGGCAGGCCGTGGCCGCCATCCTGTTGCTGAAGACGCTGGCCACCGCGGCCAGCGTCGGATCGGGCGCGGTGGGCGGCGTTTTCACCCCGACACTCTTCGTGGGGGCGGCGCTGGGCGCCCTGTATGGCACGGGTCTGCAAGCCTTGTTTCCGGCCGGAGACCTGTCGGCGGTGTCCAGCTATGCCATCGTGGGCATGGGGGCGTTGCTGGCGGCCACCACTTATGCGCCGCTGATGTCGATCCTGATGATCTTCGAGATGACGCTCAGCTACGAAGTCATGCTGCCTCTCATGCTGGCGTGCGTCACCGGCTACGTGATCGCGCACCGCATCCGGCCGGATTCCGTCTATGCGAAGTCGCTGGCCAGCAACCGGCGGGCACGGCATGCCGTCTCCGGCGAAGCGGAAGTAGAAAAGCCTTCCGCCTGAATTGCGAGCAAATACTCGTATTTTAGGGAAAGGAGGAGAAACCGCTCAAAAAAGCGGTTTCTTCATGAATACGCGCTTCAGGCCGATCTCCTCGGCGCGATGCGTTTCGACGTAACCGTAGCGGCGATAGATGCCGATGTTCTCGGTCATCTTTTCCTGCGTGTACAGGCGGATCCAGGCATGGCCGCGGCGGCGCGCCTCGTCTTCGGCGAACCGCAGCAGATGGCGGCCATAGCCTTTCCCCTGCGCGCCGGGCGCCACCGCGACATTGTCCAGCAGCAGGCAATCCGCTTCGGGTATCAATACCAGGACGGCCTGGATGCCTTCTTCCGTTTCCAGCACGTGGACCACGCCTTGCGCGACGCGCGCGGGGTAGTCGTCCAGCATGGGGCCCGGCGTTGCGCCGATGCGCAGGACATAGGGCGAATACGCGTCCGCGACGATCCGCTCGATCGCGGCGATGTCGCTGGCGGTGGCGGGACGTATGTCGAAGGGCATGCGGATTCCGGGGAGAGGAAAGCGATCGGGGATTGAAAATATACGGGTATCCGGCCCGCGCAGGAATGATCGACGGATTAGTTATAGAATTTATAAGAATATGCCGCGTGTCCACAGCAGAGGGCTGCGCGGATCCGAAAAGGAGCGTCCATGGCACCCGAAAAGTCCGTTCCGGCGGGTAATGGCCCGCCCAATCTTTGGGAGCAGTACTCCAAGTTCCACGATGCCTGCGCGGCCGTGCTGGACCGGATCGAACTCAACGAGAATCAGGGCGCTGCCCTCACGGAGAACGAACTGGCCGAACTGAGGACCATGGCCTTGAACCTTCACGCGCTGGGCCGCCTGCTGCATGGCAAGCGGGCCAGGGACCTGGGCCTGCTGTCCGAGCGCCTGGATCGGGTGTTGGAAAACCGCGGCCGGGAGGCTTCCGCCCGAACCCTGGACGGCGAGGAGCCGGAACGGGATCCGGCGGCCGTGACCGGCTGAGCCTGTCGATGAAAAGCGGTCTGGACTGAGCCGGGCTGCGCTGCTGCATTTCAACCGGTTATCTGAATATTGCCCTTTACCCCGAAAATGGGTGTAAACGGGTGGAACAATGGTGCGAACCCATAAATTGGGTGTAATTGGGTGTAGCATTGGTTCCGATGATCCACACAGACTCTCTTCAAATCACTCCTGAGATTCTCAGCCTGATTGCAGGTATTGACGAATTCAAAGGGGCCTGGCGTGCGTTGGGCACGCTGGCGCCCGATCGGCTGTCAGCATTGCGACGAGTCGCCACCATCGAGAGCATCGGCTCTTCGACCCGGATCGAGGGGAGCCGGCTGTCGGACCGGGAGGTCGAACGCCTGCTTTCCAACTTGCAGATCAAGTCGTTCGACACTCGAGACGAGCAGGAAGTGGCGGGTTATGCGGAGGTCATGGAGCTGGTGTTCTCGTCCTGGCAGGAGATCGCGCTAACCGAGAACCACATTCGCCAGTTGCACCGCGACCTGCTGACCCACAGTGACAAGGACGCCTGGCATCGCGGCAATTACAAGACGACTACCAACAGCGTGGCCGCGTTCGACGAAGACGGTAAGCCTCTAGGCGTCGTATTCGAAACTGCCACGCCCTTCGATACACCGCGCCTGATGGTCGAATTGGTGGCGTGGTTCAACGGGGAGCGCAGCACTGGGCGTTTGCATCCATTGTTGCTGATCGGCATCTGGATCGTGGTGTTTCTGGAGATCCATCCGTTCCAGGACGGCAACGGCCGTTTGAGCCGGGTGCTGACCACCTTGCTGCTGTTGCAGGCGGGTTATGCCTATGTACCTTACAGCTCACTCGAAAGCGTGATCGAGCAGAGTAAGGAAACTTACTATCTGGCACTACGACAAACCCAGGGCAGCATCCGAACGGATGCGCCGAACTGGCAACCCTGGTTGGTATTCTTCCTGCGGGCCCTATCGCAACAAGTGCGTCGATTGGAACGCAAAGTCGAGCGCGAGAAGCTGGTGCTGGCCAAGTTGCCGGACCTGGCATTGAAGATCGTCGAATTCACGCGCGAGCATGGCCGCATCACCATGGCCGAAGCGATCCGCCTGACCAGCGGCAACCGCAATACGCTCAAGCAACATTTCAGGATGCTGGTGGAACAAGGGCACCTGGCCCAGCATGGGGGTGGGCGTGGGACTTGGTATGAATTGCGCTGAGATGCGTGTCGCGAAACTCATCCCAGGAAGGCCTTCAAGTTTGGACGGGTCTTCTCGTATTCCGAGAGAGAGGGAACCGAATCAGAGTCGCCTGCGTAGGTGGCGCACATGAACCAGGCGTTGTACCAAGCGCGGAATGAGGCCTCATGTCGGTTGGGCGAAATGTTCTCCGCGTTCTTAATGGCAGTCCGACACTCTTGAGCGCCCACGGCGCTGAATCGTGAAGAGCCCTGGTATTGCACCGCGCGGTTACGGACGAGCTGTGTCTCGGCTAAGAAAAGTTGGGCCTTCGCGTTGTAATCAGCAACCAGTTTCTGTTCTTGCGCGGCTTTCGCTTCAGTCTTTGCCGCCTCCGCGCGTTGTGTCTTCATAACGCCAGCGGTCAGAAGCACCCCTGCGCCCAGGGCGATAAAAGCCACGACGCCCGGTTTGAAAGTCAAGTTCGGAGGAAGGCGCTTCCTCATGAAGATTCCCACAATGACGGCCACCAACACGGCGGTGCCGAAGAAACTTGCCATGTTTGCGAACACGTACCAACCGACAACGAACAGTCCGAAGGCCACCACGGGGAAGAGCACACACGCGACAATTCCAAGTAACGGTCTGCCAAATTTATCGAACACAAACATCTCCCGGAGAAAAATCGTTATAAATTCTATAACGATTTGGGCTGATTGTGTGTGAACATTGCCATAAGTGATCTTTCGTATCTTGCGCGTTTATGCCGTCGGCTTGCCTCTCGCCTCTGACATGCTTCTTCGCCTTACCGGGACTTCGCAAAGCCCTTCGCCAGCCGCCAGCGGGCCATGAGCAGCAGTCCTCTCATCGAGTAGCAAATCAGCAGGGCTCCCGATGCGTCTCCAATGAACATTGCCACAAGCGATTCAATGCCGGGGGGATTGACGGCCGTCAATAGTGCCCAGGCGAAATGCAGCGTAGCGTTCAGAAGCGCGTAGAGGACGATGCAGAACAGCAAGCCAGCAGGCGTCAGATTCCGCAAGTTCTTCCCCATCTTGAGAACCTCGCGCGCCAAGAAGTACGCTGCCAACGGTGCTACAGTGGCGATCACTCCGCCGACCGCTGATCGAAGAAAATCGTCCGGAAAGAAATAGAAGAAGCACGCGATCCAAGACGCGACCAGAAGGCCGGTTGCCCCTGCAAACCCGAATAGAAGCGTCGCCAAGAGACGAACACCCGCCGGCAGATATACCCAGTTCACGCCGCGCACGAACTCGGATTGTGTGAACACCCACTCGTTCGCCGCCAGGCTCAGTAAAAAGGCCACGGCCGTAACTGAAGCCCATTTCAGGTGGTCAAGCGCGCTTGTCATGTGAGGCGACGGTGGGTTAGAGTTTTGAGCGACGTTAGTGATAGAAGAGCATGACTCGCCCCGCAGATATCTACATCCGCTTTCTGCGTCTGGCAGAAGCGTTGAGTGGACTACCTTCTCTCCCATCCTTGGATCCGTTGGAAGAACGGATTCTGACATTCATCGCCCTTGCCTCGCGTGAAGACCGTTCATTGTCGGTGCGTGACGTGATGAGGGCAGATGATATTGGCTCGCCCGCGACTTTGCACGCCCGCTTGAAGTCGATGCGCGAAAAGGGCTGGTTGACCTTGGACGATACGGAAGACGCCCGCCGCAAGAACGTGGTCCTCACTCAAGCCGCCCTTAAGCATTTTGATCGCCTGTCCGCGTGCCTTGTCGAAGCCACAAAGAAGGCCTGATCACGAGCGATCTTTATTTCCCGATACAGAAGCTGGAAAAAATCTCTCCCAGCAGATCGTCGCTGGTGAACTTCCCGGTGATGCTCGACAGGCTGTCATGCGCCAGCCGCAGTTCTTCCGCGAATAGATCCAGCACCCGGTCGTCCTGTTCCGCGTGTTCGCCGGCCAGCGCCAGGTGTTCCGCGGCGTCCTGCAAGGCGCGCAGGTGCCGTTCGCGGGCCAGCCAGGGGGATTCAGCGCCGGGGTTCCAGCCCGCGATCCGCAGTAGTTCGGCGCGCAGCGCATCCAGGCCGATGCCGCCCTTGGCCGAAATGCCCAGTTCCCCCGGGCCGGCGGCAAAGGCGGCGGCCAGCAGGTCCACCTTGTTGAATACCTTCAGGACGGGCGTGCGCGGCGGCAGGCGTGCGGTGATCTGGGCGTCCAGTTCGTCGCCGGGTTGGGTGGCGTCCTGCAGGTGCAGGATGAGGTCGGCGCGTTCGATTTCCTGCCAGGTGCGGGCGATGCCGATGCTCTCGACGGTGTCTTCGGTATCCCGAAGACCCGCGGTGTCGACAATGTGCAAAGGCACGCCGTCGATGTGGATTTCCTGCACGACTTTGTCCCGGGTCGTGCCCGCGATCGGGGTGACGATGGCGATGTCGTCGCCGGCCAGGGCGTTGAGCAGGCTGGATTTGCCGACGTTGGGCTGCCCGGCGAGCACGACGTGCAGGCCCTCGCGCAGGATCACGCCCTGGCGCGCCTGCGCGATCAGGCTGGCCAGGTCCGCGGTCAGCGCGTCGAGCGTGGGGCGCGCCTGATACTTTTCCAGGAAGTCGATTTCCTCTTCGGGGAAATCCAGCGTGGCTTCGACCAGCATGCGCAAATGGATGATGCGGTCCGACAGGTCGTTCACGCGTGCAGAGAATTCGCCCGACAGGGAGGCCATGGCGCCGCGCGCGGCGGCCACCGACGACGCGTCGATCAGGTCGGCGACGGCCTCGGCCTGGGCCAGGTCCATGCGGTCGTTCAGGAAGGCGCGGCGCGTGAATTCGCCGGGTTCGGCCAGCCGGACGCCGAGGTCGCGGCCCGCGGTCAGGCAGCTTTCCAGCACGCGCCGCAACACCGCGGGGCCGCCATGTCCCTGCAATTCCAGCACGTCTTCCCCGGTGTACGAATGCGGCGCGCGGAAGTAGATGGCGATGCCTTCGTCCAGCAGTTCGCCGGTCTCGGCCTTGAACGGCAGGTAGTGCGCGTGGCGCGGGGTGAGTTCGCGCTGGAACAGGCGGCGCACCAGGCTGGAAAGGTCTGCGCCGGACACGCGAACGACCCCGACGCCGCCTCTTCCGGGGGCGGTGGCAATGGCGGCGATGGGGGCGTAGGCGGACATATTTCTGCGTAGGCGAAGCGAGAACAATAAGGGAATATAACTGTTGCGCGGGGGCTTGTTTGGTGGTTACTGTGGCCCCGAGGTTCAAAACCCGAAACAACTCTGGGAGATCACAATGGCATCTCGGTTTTCGCGTGTCTTGGCCTGCGGTTCGGCCGCGGTGGTTCTGGCGTTTGGCACACTCAGTTCGGCCATGGCCCGCGATCTGGTGATCGCCCTGAAGACCGAACCGTCCTCCATGGATCCGCAGTACCACGCGCTCACGCCCAATACGCAGATCTCCCAGACCATCTTCGACACGCTGGTCGCGACCGACGCGCAGCTCAAGCCGCAGCCCGCGCTTGCCGAATCCTGGACCGTGGACGGCAAGGTATGGACCTTCAAGCTGCGCCCCGGCGTGAAGTTCTCCGACGGCACGCCGTTCACCGCTGAAGACGTCGTCTTTACCTATGCGCGCGTGCCCAAGGTGCCCAACAGCCCTTCGCCGTTCACGCTGTACCTGGGGTCGGTCGAGAAGACCGAAGCGGTGGATCCGCAGACCGTGCGCATCACCACCAAGGACGTGGCGCCGAACCTGCTGGTCAACCTGGCGCAGTTGCCCATCATGTCCAAGAAGGCCGCGTCGGGGCCCGCGGCGGAAGGCAAGACGACCACGGAACTCAATAGCGGCGACGGCCTGATCGGCACCGGCCCGTACAAGTTCGTGTCGTGGAAGCGGGGCGCGGAATTCGTGCTGGCGCGCAACGACAACTACTGGGGCAAGAAGCCCGAATGGGACCGCGTGGTCTACCGTCCGATCAGCAATGCCGCCGCGCGCGTGGCGGCGCTGCTGGCCGGCGACGTCGACATGATCGAGGATCCCCCGACCGACGACCTGCCCAAGCTGAAGGGCGACAAGAAGCTCTTCGTCGAGGAAACGCCGTCGGTGCGTGTGGTGTACGTGGCGCTGGACCAGTTCGCGGAGCCCTCGCCCGGCGTGCAGGGCACCGACAAGAACCCCATGAAGGACAAGCGCGTGCGCGAGGCGCTGTCGCTGGCCATCAACCGCGAGGCGCTGGTGGAACGCGTGATGGGCGGCGTGGCGCTGCCGGCGGGCAATCTGCTGCCCTACCCGATGTTCGGTTCCAGCAAAGAGCATTCGAAGGCGCCCAAGGCCGACGTCGAAAAGGCCAAGGCCCTGCTGAAGGAAGCGGGCTATCCCAACGGCTTTTCGATCACGCTGGGTTCGCCTTCGGGGCGCTACGTCAACGATTCGAAGGTGGCGCAGGCGATCGCCTCGATGTGGACCCGCGTCGGCGTGAAGACCAGCGTGGACGCGATGGCGCCCCCGGTGTTCTTCAAGAACCGCGACAGCTATGCGTTCTCGGCGTATCTGGCGGGCTGGTCGGTGACCAGCGGAGAAATGTCCAACGCGCTGACCTCGCTGCTGGTGACGCGCAATCCGGAGGCGGGCCTGGGCACCACCAACCGCAGCCGCTACTCGAACCCCAAGATGGATGCCCTGGTCAAGGAAGCGTCGTCCACCATGGATGACGCCAAGCGCGCGCAGTTGCTGTCCCAGGCCAGCAATATCGCCATGGACGACTACGCCATGCTGCCGATCCATTTCGAGCTGTCGGTGTGGGCCATGAAGAACGATATCCGCTATCAGGGCCGGCCCGACCAGGTCACGCTTGCGCAGTTCGCGACCCTGAAGAAGTAATGCGCGATTCGGGCGGTTCCTCGTGCTAGCCACGATCGTAAGAAGGCTGCTGCAGACCATCGTCGTCATGCTCGTCATGTCGGCGCTGGTCTTCGCCGGCATCTACATGGTGGGCGACCCGGTGTCGATGCTGGCGAGCCCCGAAGCCACCGAGGCGCAGCGCGCCGCGGTGCGCGCGTCGCTGGGCCTGGATCTGCCGCTGTGGCGGCAGTATCTGATCTTCATGGGGCAGGCGGTGCGCGGCGATTTCGGCAACAGCTTCCTGACCGGCGAACCCGCCATGCGCCTGATCCTGGAACGCATGCCGGCCACCGTGGAACTGGCCTGTGTGGCCATGCTGCTGTCGGTGCTGATCGGCGTGCCCCTGGGCATCCGCGCCGGCCTGAAACCCAATGCGCCCGCGTCGCGCGCGATCATGACGGGGTCGGTGCTGGGGTTCTCGCTGCCCAATTTCTGGGTCGGCCTAATGCTCATCATGGTGTTCGCGGTGATGCTGGGCTGGGTGCCGGCGGGGGGGCGCGGACGGACCGTCAGCATCGGGTCCCTGCAATTGAGCGTGCTGACGCTCAACGGCTGGCTGAGCCTGGCGCTGCCGGCGGCCACCATTGCGCTCGCCAAGTGCGCGATGATCATCCGCGTGACGCGGGCGGCCACGCGCGAGGCCCTGCCCATGGACTACATCAAGTTCGCGCGCGCCAAGGGCCTGTCGGAAAGGCGCGTGCTGGGGGTGCATCTGCTGAAGAACATCCTGATTCCGGTGGTGACGGTGGCGGGCCTGGAATTCGGCCAGGTGATGGCGTTCGCCGTGGTGACCGAGACCGTGTTTTCCTGGCCGGGCATGGGCAAGCTGCTGATCGATTCCATCATCAACCTGGATCGGCCGGTGGTGGTGGCCTATCTGCTCCTGATCGTGTTCTTCCTGGTCATGCTGAACCTCGTGGTGGACATCATCTATACGGTGCTGGACCCCCGCGTACGCCTGGATAGCCGCCGATGAATACGCCCGCCTCCGCCGCCGCCCCGCCAGCACAGGCCAAGGAACAGACGCCGTGGCGCCGCTTCCTGTCGGACTTCTTCGCCAGCAAGCTCGCCACCCTGGGCCTGGTCATGCTGGTCGTGATCGTGGGCGCCGCCCTGCTGGCGCCCTGGATCGCGCCGCAGAATCCCTATGACCTGGCCGTGCTGGACATCATGGACTCCAAGCTCAAGCCCGGCAGCGAAAGCGGCGATGGGGCCATGCATTATTGGCTGGGCACCGACGGCCAGGCGCGGGACCTGCTGTCGGCCATTCTCTACGGCATGCGCACCAGCCTGCTGGTGGCGACCGTGTCGGTGCTGGCGGCCTTCGGAATCGGCGCCACCGTGGGCCTGATCGCGGCCTATTTCGGCGGGCGCATCGACGCCCTGCTGATGCGGATTGTGGATATCCAGTTGTCGTTCCCGGCGATCCTCGTCGCGCTGATGCTGCTGGCGATCCTGGGCAAGGGTGTGGATAAGGTGATCATCGCGCTGATCGTCGTGCAGTGGGCGTATTTCGCGCGGGCGGCGCGCGGCGCGGCGCTGGTCGAACGCGGCAAGGAATACGTCGAGGCCGCGCGATGTATGTCGCTGTCCTGGGGGCGCGTGCTGTTCCGCCACGTGCTGCCGAACTGTATGCCGCCGCTGATCGTGATCGCCACCATCGACCTGGCGCACGCCATCGCGCTGGAGGCGACGCTGTCGTTCCTGGGGGTGGGAGTGCCGGTGACCGAGCCTTCGCTGGGTATGCTGATCTACAACGGCTTCGAATACCTGCTGTCCGGCCAGTACTGGATTTCCTTCTTTCCCGGCATCGCGCTGGCGCTGGCCATCATCGCCATCAACCTGGTGGGCGACCACCTGCGCGACGTGCTCAACCCGCGCCACGCGAATTGAGGGGCGGCGAGATGCAGACACAGGCTGTGGAAAAACCGTCGGCAACGCCCAGGCCCATCCTGGACGTGCGCGGGCTGAAGACCCATTTCTTCACGCGCAACGGCGTGGTGAAGGCGGTGGACGGCGTGGACCTGCAACTGGCCGAAGGCGAGATCCTGGGGCTGGTGGGCGAATCGGGGTCGGGCAAGAGCATCACGGGTTTTTCGCTGATGGGGTTGCTGGACGAGCCGGGCCGCATCGTCGAGGGCCAGTTGCTGTTGAACGGGGAAGACCTGCGCGGCGCGGCGCCCGCGCGCTGGCGCCAGTTGCGGGGCCAAGAGATCGCGATGATCTTCCAGGACCCGATGATGACCCTGAACCCGGTGCTGCGCGTGGACACGCAGATGATCGAAGCGGTCCAGGCGCACGGCAAGGCGACGCGCGAACAGGCGCGCCAGCGCGCGTTGCAGACGCTTGCGATGGTGGGCATTCCGTCGCCGGAGGAACGCCTGCGCACCTATCCGCACCAGTTGTCGGGCGGCATGCGGCAGCGCGTGGCGATCGCGATCGCCCTGTTGAATTCACCGCGCCTGATCATTGCGGATGAGCCGACGACGGCGCTGGACGTGACGATACAGGGGCAGATCCTGTTCGAAGTGCAGAAGCTGTGCCGCGAGACCGGCACCGGGCTGATCTGGATCACGCACGACCTGGCGGTGGTGGCGGGCCTGGCGGACCGTGTGTCGGTCATGTATGCCGGCCGCGTCGTGGAAACCGGAAGCACCGAAGCCGTGATCAGCCATCCCATGCATCCCTACACGCATGGCCTGATCGCCTCCATTCCCACGCCGGAATCGCGCGGCAGGCCTTTGGTGCCGATCCCCGGCATGACGCCGTCGCTGCTGAACCTGCCGCAAGGCTGTGCGTTCCGGGGGCGCTGCCCGCGCGCGACCGAGGCCTGTCTGGCCGAGCCGCAGCCCGTCGAAGTCCGCCCGGCGCAATGGGTGCGCTGCTGGCATGCAGGAGGCCCGGACACGAAATGAGCGCAGTGGAACATGACGCCCTCCCTCCCATCCTGTCCTTGCGCCAGGTCGAGTTGCGCTTCGTGCAGCCGGTGGACCTGGCCGGCCGCATCGCCAACCTGCTGGGCGCCGGCCTGAAGACGCAGGTGGTGCATGCCGTGGCCGGCGTGGACCTGGACGTGATGCCAGGCGAAGTGATCGGCATCGTGGGCGAATCGGGCTGTGGAAAATCCACCCTGGGCCGCATCGTGTCGGGCATCCTGCCGCCGACCGCCGGCGAGGTGCGCTACCGCGGCAAGCCGGTGAAGGAAATGGCGGGCCCGGAACGGCGAACCTATGAACTGGGCGTGCAGATGATCTTTCAGGACCCTTATGCCTCCTTGAATCCACGCATGCGGGTGCGGGAGATCATCGGCGAGGCGCCCGTGGCCCATGGCCTGGTCCGGGCGCGGGACAAGGCCGAGTACGTGGCGGGGCTGATGCGCCAGGTAGGCCTGGATCCGAGTTTTTCACAGCGTTATCCCCATCAGTTCTCGGGTGGCCAGAGGCAGCGCATCGGCATTGCGCGGGCCCTGGCGCTCAAGCCTACGGTCATCGTTTGCGACGAGGCCGTCGCCGCGCTGGACGTATCGATCCAGGCCCAGGTGCTCAATCTGTTCGAACAATTGCGCGCGGACCTGGACCTGACCTATCTTTTCATCAGCCACAATCTCAGCGTGGTCAGCCACATTTCGGACCGTGTGGCTATCATGTACCTGGGACGCGTGGTGGAGCTGGCGCCCACCGATACCGTTTTTCGGCATGCCAACCATCCGTACACGCAGGCCTTGCTGAAAGAACTGCCGACCCTGCGGCCCGGGCGGCGCACCTATCAGCCGATCAAGGGCGAGTTGCCGTCGCCGCTGGATCCGCCGACAGGTTGCGCGTTCCATCCGCGTTGTCCACAGGCCATGCCGCGCTGCAAAGTGGAACGGCCGTTGCTGAAGGAAGTCGCGCCGGGGCAACTCAGCGCCTGCCATTTGAACGACGCGGCCTAGGACCGGGCCGGCAAGCCGCCAATTTCCATACTTACCGTTTATCCACAGCCATGAAAACCATCGACGAAATCGAACGCGCGCATCCGGACCTGACCGCGCTGCGCCGCGACATCCATGCCCATCCCGAACTGGCGTTCCAGGAAACACGCACCTCCACGCTGGTGGCCGAGCGCTTGCGCGGCTGGGGACTGGAAGTCCACACCGGGCTGGGGAAAACCGGCGTGGTGGGCATTCTGCGCGCCGGCAGCGGCAAGAAGACGATCGGCCTGCGCGCCGACATGGATGCCCTGCCCATGCCGGAGCACAACCGCTTCGCGCACAAATCCACCATCAGCGGGCGCATGCACGGCTGCGGCCATGACGGGCACACGGCCATGCTGCTGGGCGCGGCGCAGTACCTGTCCACGCACCGGGATTTCGACGGCACGGTCGTGTTCATTTTCCAGCCGGCCGAGGAAGGCGGCAACGCCGGCGCGCGCGCCATGATGCAGGACGGCCTGTTCGACCGCTTTCCGTGCGACGCGGTGTTCGGCATCCATAACATGCCCGGCATGCCGGTCAACCAGTTCGGATTCCGCGCGGGGCCGACCATGGCCTCCAGCAACCGCTGGGACATCGTCATCAAGGGCGTGGGCGGCCACGCGGCGCAGCCGCACGCGTCGGTGGATCCGATCATCGTGGCCGCCGATATGGTGCATGCCCTGCAGACGGTGATTTCGCGCAGCAAGAATCCGCTGGACCAGGCCGTGCTGTCGATCACGCAGATCCACGCGGGCGACGCCTACAACGTCATTCCCGGCGAAGCCGTGCTGCGCGGCACAGTGCGCACCTATTCGGTGGAGGCGCTGGACAAGATCGAGGCCGACATGCGGCGCATCGCCACCACCTTGCCGCAGGTGTACGGTGGCACGGGCGAATTGGACTTCGTGCGGGCCTATCCGCCGCTGGTGAACTGGGAGCAGGAAACGGCCTTCGCGGCCCAGGTCGCGGAAGACGCCTTCGGCGCCGAGCACGTGCTGCGCGACATGCCGCCTTTCATGGGCGCCGAGGACTTTTCCTTCTTCCTGGAAGCCGTTCCCGGCTCCTACCTGTTCCTGGGCAATGGCGACGGCGGCCATCGCCTGGAGAGCTATCACGGCATGGGACCGTGCCAGTTGCACAACCCGAACTACGACTTCAACGATGAGCTGCTGCCGGTTGGCGCGACGTACTGGGTGAAACTGGCGCAGGCGTTCCTGGCGAAGCCCTGATACACGCAAGTCATTGATTTCAAAGGCGCAGACCTTCCGGGGGCTGCGCCTTTTCTTTTGCCGGGGCCAAGTTGTGCACCGGCTATCCACCGCCTGTCCACTGGCTATCCACCGGGATATCCCCTGGCTGTCCACCGGCTTTCCCCTGGCTTGTCACCAGGCTTATCCCTAGGGTTGTCCACAGCGTCGGGCAAGCCATCGCCAAGGAAAATTTCCCCTTTCCAAGGGTAAACGCGCATGCCCGCAGGCCGGTGGCAGCCTTGACTCGGCCCCGCTTCCGGCCCTAGCATTGATATAACTGTGAAATATCACTGTTATTTTAATGAGCCGTTTCTAAACCCGCTCTCAACCCTTTCGCTAGGAAGATTCCATGGTCCAGAAGATCCGCATCACCAGTCCCCACGTCGCCGAAGCCGAGCCGGGCCTGTGGTCCAACTGCCTGCGAGTGAAGGATTCGGTCTATCTGTCGGGATTGACCGCCCGCGCCAATGACGGCACCACCATCCAGGGCGCCAGCGCCTACGAGCAGGCGCAGGTCATCTTCGCGAAGATGAAGCACCTGCTGGAGGCGGCGGGCGGCCATATCGACGACATGGTCACGCTCACGATCTTCCTGACCGACATGGCGGACAACCAGCAGGTCTGGAAGGCGCGCCGCGAATTCTTCAGCGGCGATTTCCCGGCTTGCGCGCTGGTCCAGGTGGCCGCCCTGGCCAAACCCGAGATCCTGGTGGAAATCCAGGGACAAGCGCGTCTCGCGGACTGAGCATCATGAAGATCGTTCGCTATATGGCGGATGCCGGCCCGGAGCTGGGCTGGCTCGAGGGCCAGACCGTCACGCCATTCCCGGGCGTCGCCGACGTGCAGGCGCTGATCGCCGGCGGCGGGCAGGCGCAAGGGCCGGGCGTGGCGCTGGATTCGCTGCGGCTGCTGGCGCCCATCGTGCCCCAGCGCAATGTGTTCTGCGTCGGCTGGAACTATCTCAAGCACTACGACGAAAGCAAAGGCAAGCGCGAAGGGCAGGAAATCGATCTTCCGGCCCGGCCCACCTTCTTCAGCAAGCTGCCCACCACCGTGGCTGGTCCGCGCGACAACGTGCCCCTGCATGAAGCCTATACGGCCAAGCTCGACTGGGAAGTCGAACTGGCCGTGGTGATCGGCAAGGCGGGACGCGATATCGCCGAGGCGGACGCGCTAGGCCATGTCTTCGGCTACACCGTCGCCAACGACCTCAGCGCGCGCGACCTGCAGCGCGCGCACGGCGCGCAGTGGTTCAAGGGCAAGAGCCTGGATGCCACCTGCCCGATGGGCCCCGTGCTGGTGACGGCCGATGAAATCGGCGACCCGCAGAATCTCGCGCTGGCCTGCCGCGTCAACGGCAGCGTGATGCAATCCGGGCACACCCGCCACCAGATCTTCAGCGTGGCGCGCGTGATCGCGGAGCTGTCCGAGGGGCTGACGCTCCTGCCTGGGGACGTCATCCTGACCGGCACGCCGGAGGGGATCGGCGCCGCCCGCCAGCCGCCCGTATTCCTGCGCGACGGCGACGTGGTGGAGTGCGAGGTGGAAGGCATCGGCGCATTGCGCAATGTCGTGCGCGCGGGGCTGCGCTACGCGGAATAATCCGTCGGCCGCGCGGCATTCAAAACCAATCAAGGGGTATAGACCATGAAGAAAACCATAGTGGGCGCAAGCCTGGCGCTGGCCAGCCTGGGCGCGGCGGCCGAGACCTTCCCGTCGCAGCCGATGACCCTGATCGTGCCGTACACCGCGGGCGGGTCGTCGGATGCGCTGGCGCGCGCGCTGGGCAAGGCGATCGCCAAGAACACGGGCGCCAGCATCGTCGTCGAAAACCGCCCCGGCGGCAGCACCGTGATCGGCGCGCAGGCGCTGCTCGGCAAGCCGGCCGACGGCTACACCGTCATGCTCACGGCCGCCAGTTTCGTCATCAATCCCTACCTGCTGAACCAGTTGCCGTACGACAGCGTGAAGGACTTCCAGCCCGTGGCGCAACTGGCGACCAATCCGCACGTGCTGGTGGTCGGTCCCAAGGTGCCGGCGGGCGACCTCAAGGCCTTCCTGGCGTGGGCCAAGGAGCAAGGCGACAAGGCAACGTTTTCGTCCTTCGGCAATGGGTCGTCGGGCCACCTGGGCTTCGAGATGCTGAAAAAGCAGGCCGGCCTGGCCATGATGCACGTGCCGTACAAGGGATCGGCGCCGGCCACCATGGCCGTGCTCAGCGGCGAAGTGGACGCGACGCTGGGCGACGTGGGCGTGGTCGCGCCGCATATCCAGGCGGGCAAGCTGCGCGCCCTGGCCGTGGCCGGGAACGCGCGCACCCCCGCGCTGCCCGACGTGCCGACCTTCGCCGAAGCGGGCCTGCCGGGTTTCGAGTCGCAGACCTGGATGGGCCTGCTGACCCGCGCGGGCGTGCCGGCCGAGCGCGTGCAGCGCCTGAACCAGATGTACTCGGAAGCGCTGCAGGACGCCGACGTGCGGCAGATCCTGGCCCAGCAGGGCATGGTCGCGGCGGCGTCCTCGCCGGAAGCGTTCAGCGCGTTCATGAAGGCCGAATCCGCGAAATACGGACAGGCCGTCAAGGACGGGAACGTGCGCATCGACTGAGAACGCGCTGGCCCGCCCGCACCGGTCGCTATAATCGCAGCGGTCTGCGCCGGTAGCGGCGCGTGGTCAGGTAACCTTCACCGCATGCCCAGAACCTCTCCCCCCAAGCGACAGCAGGAAGACGCCGCGGCGGCCCCCGCGCCGGCGGCCTCGCTCGGCGAGCAGGCCTACATCGCGATCAAGCGCATGATCCTCACGCAGGAACTGCGCGCGGGGGACCAGATCAACGTCGCCCAATTGAGCGAACAGTTGTCGCTGGGCCGCAGCCCCATCCATCTGGCCATCCACCGGCTGGACCGCGAGGGGCTGGTGGACATCCTGCCGCGCAAGGGCATCCTGGTCAAAGCCGAGACCATCGACAGCTTTCTCGAATTGATCGCCGCGCGCCTGCTGGTCGAACCGCATCTGACGGGCCTGGCGGTGGACAACGCGACGCCCGCTTTGCTCGAACGGCTGCGCGCCGTCGTGGCCGCCGGCTGGGAGTGCAACCAGCGCCAGGACCGCCTGGGCAGCATGGAGATCGACCGCCAGTTCCATCAACTGCTGTACGCGGCCGCCGGCAACGACATCCTGGCGGAGTTCGCCGGAAGCCTGCTGGACCGCTCCATGCGGCTGTGGTTCCGCCCGCCCGCGGGCAAGGCGGACAAGCCCAACGTGGCCGAGCTGGAAGACCTGTACAACATGGTCGAACGCGGCGACAAGAAGGCCGCGGTGCGCAGGATGGAGCAGCACATCGGCTCCGTGCGCGGCAAGTTCCTGTCGCGCGAATAAGCATATAACCCGCAGTGCGCCGGCCCCCTTATGACGCACGGGCTTGAACAAACGCCGAATAATTCGTTTGTCCGGGGGTAGCGGGTTCTCATAATGGATCGTTCCAGCGCCGGCCTGGCCGGCGGAACACGCGCAAGGAGCGATCCATGTCCCAGAGCAATGCGCTGCGCCGGTCCGAGGCGCATGCGGCACCGCGGTACGCCCCCGTCCCCGCGCCCCAGGATTTCTCGATCCGCCCCCTGGCGGGCGCGATGGGCGCCGAGGTCGTCGGCATCGATCTGTCGCGCGAACTCGACGCGGCCGATTTCGCCCGGGTGCACCAAGCCCACCTGGATCATCACCTGCTGGTGTTCCGCGACCAGCGCATCACGCCGCAGCAGCACATCGATTTCAGCCGCCGCTTCGGCCGCCTGATGATCCACGTGCTGCACCAGTTCCATCTGCCCGGGCACCCCGAGATCCTCATCGTCTCCAACATCGTGGAGGACGGCAAGCCCGTCGGACTGGGCGACGCCGGCAAATACTGGCATTCGGACATCTCCTACAAGGAATTGCCCAGCCTGGGCTCGCTCCTGCATGCGCAGGAACTGCCGGCGCAAGGCGGCGACACGCTCTTCGCCAACATGCACCTGGCGTACGACACGCTGCCGGCCGCGCTGCGCGATGCCGTCGAAGGCAAGCGCGCCGTGCATTCCTATCTGGCCAAGTACGGGCAGTTGCAGAAGGAAGGGGCCTGGCGCCCCAACCTGAGCGTGCAGCAGGTAGCGCAGGTGCAGGAGGTCGTGCACCCCGTGGTGCGCACGCATCCCGAATCCGGCCGCCGCGCGCTGTTCGTCAGCGAGGGCTTCACGACACGCATCGAAGGCCTGCCCGAGGACGAGAGCCGCCAGATACTCGACGAACTGTTCGCCCACAGCATCCGGCCCGAGCACCTCTACCGCCACCAGTGGCAAGCCCACGATCTGGTCTTCTGGGACAACCGTTCGCTCATCCACCTGGCGGCCGGCACGCCGGACCACCTGCGCCGCAAGCTGTACCGCACCACCATCGAAGGCGATACGCCTTTCTGAATACGCCAGCCGTCTCCCGCGCAACCACTTATCCACAAGGAACGCCATGCGTTTTTCCTCCGCCCTACGGGACCGCCTGGTCCGGATCGCCACCGCCTCGGGCCTGGCGCTGACGCTTGCCATACTGGCGCTGGCCTCGCCGACGCCCGCGATGGCCGAAGGCCGGATCCGCATCGCGGAACAGTACGGCATCGTGTACCTGCTGCTGAACGTCGCCCGCGACCAGCAACTGATCGAGAAGCACGGCAAGGCCGATGGCCTGGACATCACGGTCGAATGGGCCAAGCTGTCCGGCGGCTCGGCCGTGAACGACGCGCTGCTGTCGGGGGCTGTGGATATCGCGGGGGCGGGCGTGGGGCCGCTGTTGACGATCTGGGACCGCACGCGCGGCAAGCAGAACGTGAAGGGCGTCGCGTCGCTGGGCAACTTCCCCTATTACCTGGTCAGCAACAATCCGAACGTGAAGACGATTGCCGACTTCACGGACAAGGACCGGATCGCGGTGCCGGCGGTGGGCGTGTCGGTGCAATCGCGCGTGCTGCAACTGGCCTCGGCGAAATTGTGGGGCGACGCGCAGTTCAATAAGCTGGACAAGATTTCCGTCGCCTTGCCGCATCCCGACGCCGCCGCCGCCATCATCGCGGGAGGCACCGAAATCACGGGGCACTTCGGCAACCCGCCTTTCCAGGAACAGGAACTGGCCGAAAATCCCAAGGCGCGCATCGTGCTCAATTCCTATGACGTGCTGGGCGGACCCAGTTCGTCGACGGTATTGTTCGCCACCGAAAAATTCCGCAAGGACAATCCCAAGACCTACAAGGCCTTCCAGGAAGCGCTGAAGGAAGCGGCCGCCTTCGCCGCCGCCAATCCGGAAAAGGCCGCGGACACGTATTTGCGCGTCACCGGCGCCAAGCAGGACCGGGACTTCCTGATCAAAGTGATCAAGAACCCCGACGTGCAATTCAAGCTGGAACCGCAGAACACGTTCGCGCTGGCCGAATTCATGCACAAGGTGGGAGCGATCAAGAACGCGCCGGCCAGTTGGCGCGACTACTTCTTCGAAGATCCGATCACCGCGCAAGGTAGCTGATATGGGCCTGACCGCCGCGAGCCCTGTGGATAACCCCGAAAAGGCCACGCCTTTGCTGGCTGTGGATAAGGTGTCGATCGAATACAAGACGCGCGAGCGGCGGGTTCGCGCCACGCATCAAGTGAGTTTCGATGTGCACGGCGCGGAGCGGTTCATCCTGCTGGGGCCCTCGGGCTGCGGAAAATCCACCCTGCTCAAGGCGGTTGCGGGCTTTATCGATCCGACCGAAG
The DNA here is from genome assembly GCF_037619525.1 of Achromobacter veterisilvae. NCBI lineage: Bacteria > Pseudomonadati > Pseudomonadota > Betaproteobacteria > Burkholderiales > Alcaligenaceae > Achromobacter > Achromobacter veterisilvae. Next base: position 1,013,310 of record NZ_CP148753.1, read on the forward strand.
GACGTATCGCCATAGACGGGCGGCCCGTGCGCGGCCCGGGGCCCGACCGCATCGTGGTGTTCCAGGAATTCGACCAGTTGCCGCCCTGGAAGACGCTGCGCCAGAACGTGGCGTTTCCGCTGCTGGCGTCGCGCAAGCTGGGCCGCCGCGAAGCGGACGAACGCGCCATGCACTACCTGGACAAGGTGGGCCTGTCCGCATTCGCCGACGCCTATCCGCACACGCTGTCCGGCGGCATGAAGCAGCGCGTGGCCATCGCGCGCGCCCTGGCCATGCAGCCGCGCGTGCTGCTGATGGACGAACCCTTCGCCGCGCTGGATGCGCTGACGCGCCGGCGCATGCAGGAAGAGCTGCTGGCGCTGTGGGAAGACGTGCGCTTCACGCTGCTGTTCGTCACGCATTCGATCGAAGAGGCATTGGTGCTGGGCAGCCGCGTGTTGTTGCTGTCGCCGCACCCGGGCCGCGTGCGCGCCGAATTGAACGCCCATGCCTTCGGGCTGCACAGCCAGGGCTCCGCGGCTTTCCAGTCGGCGGCCAGGCGCATCCACGACCTGCTGTTCGAAACGGCGCCGGCGGCGCCGGCCGAGCGCGCAGCGGCCTGAAGGTAAACGCATGAGCAATACCCATGCCGGAGCGATCCCGGTGCGTCCCGAGGTGGAATACGAACTGCCTCCCTTGCCCGCGCAGGCGGCCGAAGCGCCCCTGCCCTGGCACGAGCGCCTGTGGCAGCACGCCAGCCTGCGCAAACTGTTGATCCTGGCGCTGCTGGCCGGCATCTGGGAGCTGGCGGCGCGCTATACCGACAACGACCTGCTGCTGCCCGGCGCATCGCAGACGGCGGCGGCCTTCGTGCAGGGCATCGCCAGCGGCGAACTGCTGGCGCGCGCGGGGCAGTCCCTGCGTGTGCTGGTGCAGGGTTACGCGGCCGGCGTGGCGCTGGCCTTCGTGCTGACGACGCTGGCCGTGTCGACGCGGTTCGGGCGCGACCTGCTGTCGACGCTGACCGCGATGTTCAACCCGCTGCCCGCCATCGCGCTGCTGCCGCTGGCGCTGCTGTGGTTCGGCCTGGGCGAAGGCAGCCTGGTGTTCGTGCTGATCCATTCCGTGCTGTGGGCGCTGGCGCTGAACATGTACGCGGGCTTCCTGGGCGTGTCGGAGACCTTGCGCATGGCGGGGCGCAACTACGGGCTGACGGGCTTGCGCTACGTCCTGCAGATCCTGGTGCCGGCGGCGCTACCGGCCATCCTGGCCGGGCTGCGGATAGGCTGGGCGTTCGCGTGGCGCACGCTGATCGCGGCGGAACTGGTGTTCGGCGCCTCCAGCGGCAAGGGCGGGCTGGGCTGGTACATTTTCCAGAACCGCAACGAGTTGTACACAGACCGCGTGTTCGCGGGGCTGGCCGCGGTGGTGATCATCGGCCTGCTTGTGGAAAACCTGGGGTTCGACACCTTGGAGCGTTTCACGGTCCGGCGCTGGGGCATGCAGCGCTGATGCCCCGATAAAAAAGGCGGCCCTGTCCGGGCCGCCCTGCGCTTGGCGCCTTGCGGGATTACAGCTTCAGTCCCAGCGCCTTGGCCACGCCCGCCGCATAGGCCGGATCGGCCTTCCGGAAATGTTCCAGTTGGCGGCGCTGGATTTCCTCGGGCACGCCCGCCATGTGGCGGCCGATGTTGCCGAACAGCAGTTCCTGCTGGGCGGGCGTCATCAGGCGGAACAAGGCGCCCGGCTGCGAATAGTAGTCATCGTCCACGCGATGGTTCCAGCGATCGGCGGCCTGACCGTCCAGCGCCAGCGGCGGCTCGGCCGCGGACGGGGTTTCCTTCCATTCGCCGAAACTATTGGGCTCGTAGTTCAGGGTGGCGCCGGCATTGCCGTCGACGCGCCCGGCGCCGTCGCGGTGGTAGCTGTGGAACGGGCAGCGCGGCGTGTTCACGGGGATCTGGTGGTGGTTGATGCCCAGGCGGTAGCGATGCGTGTCGCCATAGGAGAACAGGCGGCCCTGCAGCATCTTGTCCGGCGAGAAGCCGATGCCGGGGACCACGTTGGCCGGCGTGAACGCGGCCTGCTCCACTTCCGCGAAATAGTTTTCGGGGTTCTTGTTCAGCTCCAGCACGCCGACCTCGATCAGGGGGTAGTCGCCGTGCGGCCAGACCTTGGTCAGATCGAAGGGGTTGATGTGGTAGGTCGCGGCTTCGGCCTCGGGCATGATCTGCACCTTCAGCGTCCACTTCGGGAAGTTGCCCTGTTCGATGTTGTTGAACAGGTCGCGCTGCGAGCTTTCACGGTCGTGCGCGACGACTTGCGCCGCTTCCTCGTCGGTCAGACAGGCGATGCCCTGCTGCGACTTGAAGTGGAATTTCACGTAGAAGCGTTCGCCGTCCTTGTTGATGAAGCTGAACGTGTGCGAGCCGAAGCCGTGCTGCTGGCGCAGGTTGGCGGGGATGCCGCGGTCGCTCATCAGGGTGGTGACCTGGTGCAGCGACTCGGGGTTGAGCGACCAGAAATCCCAGGCGGCGGTGGCGCTGCGCAGGTTGGACTTGGGCTCGCGTTTCTGCGTGTGGATAAAGTCCGGGAACTTCAGCGGGTCGCGGATGAAGAAGACGGGCGTGTTGTTGCCCACCAGGTCCCAGTTGCCCTCGTCGGTATAGAACTTGATGGCGAAGCCGCGCACGTCGCGTTCGGTGTCCGCCGCGCCGCGTTCGCCGGCCACGGTGGAGAAGCGCAGGAACAGCGGGGTCTGCTTGCCGATCTGGGAGAAGATGCTGGCGCGGGTGTAGCGCGAGATGTCGTGCGTGACAGTGAAGGTGCCGTATGCGCCGGAACCCTTGGCGTGCACGACGCGTTCGGGAATGCGTTCGCGGTCGAAATGCGCGAGCTTTTCAAGCAGCCAGAAATCCTGCAACAGCGCCGGGCCGCGGGGGCCTGCGGTCATCGTGTTGTTGTTGTCCGCTACCGGCGCGCCCGAGGCGGTGGTCAGATGTTTCTTGTCGGTCATAGCACACTCCCTATGTCATTCCTGGAATGCGGGGCCGTTGCGGGCCCGCGCCGTGTCTGGGATCTCCCTGGCATTGCCGGCCGGGGATATCTCCGACACATCATAGGGGTCTTGGTTTGCAATGTGAAGTTGATTGGAACATCATGCTTGATTAAGAATAACTATCGCCAAAACAAGGGATGCGCGCGCCTGGCGCCGGGCGCGCACAAAAAAAAACCGGCCCATAAGGGCCGGTTCTTTGCCAGGGCACGCTTTAACGGTTCGCCGCGGCTTCCGTCTTGCGCTGCAAGGCGCGCGTGATGGACCACTGCTGCGCGATCGACAGGGTGTTGTTGACGCACCAGTACAGCACCAGGCCGGCCGGGAAGAAGAACATCATCCCGCCGAACACCAGCGGCATGATCATCATGACCTTGGCCTGGACGGGGTCCGGGGGCGTCGGGTTCAGTTTGATCTGCAGGAACATGGTGGCCATCATGATGGCGGGCAGAATGAAGAACGGGTCGCGGATCGAGAGGTCGTGCACCCACAGGATCCACGGCGCGCCGCGCATTTCCACGCTGGCCAGCAGCACCCAGTACAGCGAGATGAACACCGGGATCTGCACCACCATCGGCAGGCAGCCGCCCAGCGGGTTGATCTTCTCGGTGCGGTACATCTCCATCATGGCCGCATTGAGCTTCTGCTTGTCGTCGCCGTACTTTTCCTTCAGGGCCTGAAGGCGCGGAGCCACCTGCTTCATGCGGGCCATGGAGCGGTAGCTGGCGGCGGCCAGGGGGTAGAACACGGCCTTGATCAGCACGGTCAGCGCGACGATGGTCCAGCCCCAGTTGCCCAGCAGGGAATGCAGCCAGGTCATCAGCTTGAACAGCGGCTTGGCGATGATGGTCAGCCAGCCGTAGTCGACCACCAGTTCCAGGCCGGGGGCGAGCGCCGCCATGGCCTTCTGGTCCTGCGGGCCGACCCACAGGTGCGAATCGACGCGCGCGGCGGCGCCCGGCGCGACGTCGCCGACGGCTTCGATGCTGCGGGCGGCGTACAGATTCTTCTGCACTTCCAGCAGTTCGTTGTTGCGCGGCTTGCCCTGCGGGGGCACCCAGGCGGTGGCGAAATAGTGCTGGACCACGGCGATCCAGCCGTTGTCCGCCTGCTTGATGTAGTTGGCCTTCTTCTTTTCGATATCGCCGAAGGTGATCTTCTGGAACTTGTCCTGTTCCGAGTAGACGGCGAAGCCGGTGAAGGTGTGATAGAAGCTGGACGTGTCGGCGGGGTCGTTGCCGTCGCGCTCGAGCTGCAGATACAGCGCGGGCGTCACGGGGGCGGAGCCGACGTTGGCCAGGTCGTGGCGCACGTCGATGTCGTAGCGGCCGCGATGCAGCGTGAACGTCTTGGTGACCTTCATGCCGCCCGATTCGCTTTCGAACGCGACGGCCAGGCTGTCGCCGGTCATCTGGCGGTCGGAGGAGACGAAGCGGAAAGGCGTCTGGTGCGTGGGGAAGCTCTGGCCGTTGGGCGCGCCGACGACGCCGGTCTGCACCACGTAGTTCAGGCCGGCAGAGCGGTCCAGCAGCACCGTGGGCTTGTCCGGCTGGCCGGTGGCCGGGTACTTCAGCAGTTCGGCGCGCACCAACTGGGCGCCCATCGTGTCGAACGTCAGGCGCAGCACGTCGGTCGTGATGACGATCTCTTCCGAGCGCGCGGCAGCCGGCGCGGCGGCGCCGGGCACGGCGGACGGAGCCGCCGCCGCGGGAACGGGGGAACTGGGCACCGAGGGCGTCGCGTTGTTCGCGGCAGCCTGCGGTTCACTCGTGCTGGCCGCGGGCGTGGGGCCCCCGAACAGCGACGGCTTGCCGTTATGGATTTGCCAGTTGTTCCATAGGAGCAACAGCGAGAAGGAAAAAATCATCCAGAGGACGGTTCGTCGGATATCCATGGTGCCTACTGAAGTGAATACGGGCCAGCAAAGCCCGCCAGTTTAGCGTCAATCGTGCTCGGTGCGGTGGCTGTGGGAACAGCAGGGGGTGCCATTGGTTCCCTTGGCCGGCGGAACCGGATCCAACCCGCCGGGCGACCACGGGTGGCAGCGGCCGATGCGACGGACCGCCAGCCAGAAGCCGCGCCAGGCGCCGTGGCGCTCGATCGCTTCGATCGCGTACGCCGAGCAGGTGGGGGTAAAGCGGCACTGCCTGCCGATCCAGGGACTCAGGAAGAACCTGTAGAACCGGATCGGGGCAATGAGTAAAACAGCCCCGAGCGAGCGGGTCCGGCCGGTCATCGCGCGATACGCCCAAAGTGAGCGTCCACTTCGGCCCTGACGCCGCGTTTGAGCGCGGTGAGCGTGGCGGGCGCGACCTTGCTATGCAGACGCACGACGTAATCCTTTGCCGGAAGGTCCAGGCGCCGGTGGCGGAACGCTTCGCGGATGACCCGCTTGATGGCGTTGCGCGTGCTGGCATGGGCGGCGAACCGCTTGGCGATCACCAGGCCCAGGCGGGCACAGGCATCCTGGCCGGGGGGCAGATCATTGGGAGCGGCGCTCACAATGAAGAACGCCCCTCGGGCAAGACGCCGGCCTTTGAGGGCGGCGGCAAACTCGGAGGGGCGATGCAGCCGCGCCTCCGGGGGAAGCGTGGCGCGCGGCATGGACTGCGGGTCGGGCGTCAGGTCTCCGGGAAAACCGGAAGACAAGGACTTAGACGGCCAGACGCTTGCGGCCCTTGGCGCGACGTGCGCTCAGGATGGCGCGGCCAGCGCGGGTTTTCATGCGCACGCGAAAGCCATGGGTGCGCTTGCGGCGGGTAACGGAAGGTTGGTAGGTACGTTTCATGGACGATCCACAAAAAGAACAAGAGTCAGAAGGGACCTGCCCGGAGGGTTCCTGGTCGCGCATTCAGGTAGCGGGTATCTGGCGGGCATTTTTGCAACATAGGCAAAAAACAACTCGCAGACGGGGCTCTGACCGGGAAAAACCCAGGCGACCTTTATAGAAGCTAGAACCGAGCACTTGCCATGGCGATACAGGTGAAAACACCCTTATCAGGCGAGCGCGGCCAAGCTCTCTGTGAAACCTTCTGACAGACAGAATTCGGAAAAGCCCACCATTTCAGCAAGTTTTCCCTGTCTTGTCAAACAGTTAAGCCTGCGCCCCCCGGACACTTATGCCCTACCCTGTGGATAACCCCAGCCCAGGCAAGGTAGAATCGAGGTTTGAATAAGAGCGACATGAAAGAATTCTGGCAGACCTGCGTCAGTCGTCTTGAGCAGGAACTCCCCCCCCAACAAATCAGCGCGTGGATACGACCGCTGGTCCCGCTTGCGTATGACGAGACGCAGGCGGTGCTGCGCGTTGCCGCGCCCAACCGCTTCAAGCTGGACTGGGTGCGCAAGAACTTTTCCCACCAGATCGAAGCGTTGGCCGCGGAGTGGTTCGAGCGTCCGGTGCAGGTCCTGTTCGAGTTGCCTTCCCATGGCGCCGCGCCGCGCATGCCGGTCGCGCCCGTGCGGGCCGCGCAAGCGCAGACCCATCCGTCCGGCGCGTCCCACTTAGGCGGCGCTCCGCCCACGAGCGCGCCGGCCGCGGCACCCGCCGCGGCGCCGGCGCCCGCCACGACGGCGGCTGCGCAGGCCGTGAACGCGGATGCCGCCAACATCGTGTACGAGCGCTCGCGCCTGAACACCGACCTGACCTTCGAGAACTTCGTGACCGGCAAGGCGAACCAGCTCGCGCGCGCCGCCGCGCTGCAGGTCGCCGAGAATCCGGGCACGTCCTACAACCCGCTGTTCCTGTATGGCGGCGTGGGCCTGGGCAAGACCCACCTGATCCATGCCATCGGCAATGCGATGGTGGCGGCGGGCACCGGCGTGCGCGTGCGCTACGTGCATGCCGACCAGTACGTGTCCGACGTGGTGAAGGCCTACCAGCGCAAGGCGTTCGACGATTTCAAGCGCTACTACCATTCGCTGGACCTGCTGCTGATCGACGACATCCAGTTCTTCTCCGGCAAGAACCGCACGCAGGAAGAATTCTTCTACGCGTTCGAAGCGATGGTCGCGCAGCGCAAGCAGATCATCATCACCAGCGATACATATCCGAAGGAACTGTCCGGCATCGACAGCCGGCTGATTTCGCGCTTCGATTCCGGCCTGACGGTGGCCATCGAGCCCCCGGAACTCGAAATGCGCGTGGCGATCCTGCTGCGCAAGGCGGAATCCGAAGGCGTGCCCATGCCCGAGGAAGTGGCGTTCTTCATCGCCAAGCATCTGCGCAGCAACGTGCGCGAACTGGAAGGCGCGCTGCGCAAGGTCCTGGCCTATGCGCGCTTCCACGGCCGCGACGTGCTGACGGTGGATGTCTGCAAGGAAGCCCTGAAGGATCTCCTGTCCGTTTCCAACGGGCAGATCACCGTCGAGAACATCCAGAAGACGGTGGCGGATTTCTACAAGATCAAGGTGGCCGACATGTATTCGAAACGCCGGCCCGCGAATATCGCCTTGCCGCGCCAGGTTGCGATGTACCTGGCGAAGGAGCTGACCCAGAAAAGCCTGCCGGAAATCGGCGATCTGTTCGGTGGCCGTGATCACACCACCGTGCTGCATGCCGTACGCAAGATTTCCGATGCCCGCGCCAAGCAAGCGGAACTCAACCATACCCTGCACGTGTTGGAACAAACTCTAAAAGGATGAACATGCAACTCGTACAAACCACACGCGATGCATTGCTGAAACCGCTGTCGACCGTGGCGGGCATCGTCGAAAGACGCCATACCCTGCCCATCCTGGCGAACATCCTCATGCGCAAGGAAGGCAACAAGGTCGCCTTCATTGCGACCGACCTGGAAGTACAGATCACCACGCATGCCGACTTCGGCGTGGGCCAGGACAACGAGTCCACCACCGTCGCGGCGCGCAAGCTGCTGGACATCCTGAAGGCGCTGCCGGACACGGGCGACGTGCGCCTGGCGCTGGCCAGCAACAAGCTGTCGGTGCAGTCGGCCAAGAGCCGCTTCGCGCTGCAGACGCTGGCCGCCAGCGAATTCCCCACCGTGGCTCAGCCCGAGCAGTGGGACGTATCGCTGACCATGCCGCAGCGCACGCTGCGCCACCTGTTCAACATGGTGCACTTCGCCATGGCGCAACAGGATATCCGCTACTACCTGAACGGCATGCTGCTGGTGTTCGAGCCGGGCCGCGTGCGCGCGGTCGCCACCGACGGCCACCGCCTGGCCCATTGCTCCACCGAAGCCGACGGCATCAGCGAACGCCACGAAGTGATCGTGCCGCGCAAGACCGTGCTGGAAATGCAGCGCCTGCTGGAAGACTCCGACGAGCCCGTCTCCATCGACGTGGCGCCGGGCCAGATCCGTTTCCGTTTCGGCGACGTCGAGCTGGTGTCCAAGCTGGTCGAAGGCAAGTTCCCCGATTTCACGCGCGTGATCCCGACGAACTACACGCGCCATTTCCTGGTCGGCCGCGAAGCGCTCCAGGGCAGCCTGCAGCGCGCCGCCATCCTGACCACCGACAAGTTCAAGGGCGTGCGCCTGCAACTGGCGCAGAACCAGATGAAGATCTCGTCGTCCAACGCCGAGCAGGAAGAGGCGCAGGAAGAGATCGACATCGACTACGGCCATGAAGCGCTGGACGTCGGCTTCAACGTGGGCTACCTGCTCGACGTGCTGGCCAACGTGAAGGTCGACAACATCCAGTGGTCGGTCATGCCCGACGCCAACGCGTCGGCGCTCATCACCTTGCCCGAAGACGACCAGTTCAAGTACGTCGTCATGCCCATGCGGATTTGATCCGCGCGCCTATCGTGGGTTTGTGCCGCTTGCGGGCCTGAGGGCTCGCGGGCGGTCCGGCCGCCAGGCCGTTCTTTAAAGCGTTATCGATACAGACATGTCAGATCAGCAGAACACCACTCCCGAGAACAGCGGCTACGGCGCTGACTCGATCAAGATGCTCAAGGGGCTGGAGGCCGTGCGCAAGCGCCCCGGCATGTACATCGGCGACACGTCCGACGGTACCGGCTTGCACCACATGGTGTTCGAAGTCGTCGACAACGCCATCGACGAAGCCCTGGCCGGCTATTGCGACGACATCGTCGTCACGATCCACACCGACAACTCCATTTCCGTCACCGACAACGGCCGCGGGATCCCCACCGACATCCACAAGGACGACGAATTCCACCGCAGCGCGGCGGAAATCGTCATGACCGAACTGCATGCCGGCGGCAAGTTCGACCAGAACTCCTACAAGGTGTCCGGCGGTCTGCACGGCGTGGGCGTGTCTTGCGTGAACGCGCTGTCCGAATGGCTGCGGCTGACCATCCGCCGCAACGGCCAGGTGCATCAGATGGAGTTCCGCCAGGGCGAGCGCGTCGCGCCCCTGGCGGTGACGGGCACGACCGACAAGCGCGGCACCGAAGTGCGCTTCCTGGCCGACCCGCTCATCTTCAACAACATCGAATACCACTACGAGATCCTCTCGAAGCGCCTGCGCGAGCTGTCGTTCCTGAACAATGGCGTGAAGATCCGCCTGATCGACCAGCGCCAGGGCAAGGAAGAGAACTTCGCGTTCTCGGGCGGCGTGAAGGGCTTCGTCGAATACATCAACCGCAGCAAGACCGTGCTGCACCCGAACGTGTTCTCGGTCAGCACCGAGTCCGCCGCCGGCGGCGTGTCGGTCGGCGTCGAAGTGGCGATGCAGTGGAACGACAGCTACAGCGAAAGCGTGCTGTGCTTCACCAACAACATCCCGCAGCGCGACGGCGGCTCGCACCTGACCGGCCTGCGCGCGGCCATGACCCGCATCCTGAACAAGTACATCGCCGACAACGAACTGGCCAAGAAGGCCAAGGTCGAGACCTCCGGCGACGACATGCGCGAAGGCCTGGCCTGCGTGCTGTCGGTGAAGGTGCCCGAACCCAAGTTCAGCAGCCAGACCAAGGACAAGCTGGTCTCCAGCGAAGTGCGCCCGGCCGTGGAAGAAGCCGTGGCCCGCACGCTGGAAACCTGGCTGCTGGAACACCCGAACGACGCCAAGGCGCTGTGCGCCAAGATCGTCGAGGCCGCCCGCGCGCGCGAAGCCGCGCGCAAGGCGCGCGAAATGACGCGCAGGAAGAGCGTGCTGGAAGGCGCCGGCCTGCCCGGCAAGCTGGCCGACTGCCAGGAAAAGGACCCCGCGCTGTGCGAGCTGTACATCGTCGAGGGCGACTCCGCGGGCGGCTCGGCCAAGCAGGGCCGTGACCGCAAGTTCCAGGCCATCCTGCCGCTGCGCGGCAAGGTGCTGAACGTCGAAAAGGCGCGCTTCGACCGCCTGATCGCCAGCGAACAGATCGCCACGCTGATCACGGCGCTGGGCACCAGCATCGGCCCGGACTTCAACGTGGACAAGCTGCGCTACCACCGCCTCATCATCATGACCGACGCGGACGTGGACGGCGCGCACATCCGCACCCTGCTGCTGACGCTGCTGTACCGCCAGATGCCCGAGTTGGTGCAGCGCGGCTACGTCTACATCGCCCAGCCGCCGCTGTACAAGGTCAAGGTCGGCCGTGAAGAGCGCTACCTGAAGGACGACCAGGAAGAAGCGCAGTTCATGCTGTCGCTGGCGCTGAAGGACGCCGAGATCATTTCGGGCGGCAACATCATCCGCAGCGAAGAGCTGAACGAACTGGCCCGCCAGTACGTCGCCGCCGACGGCGTGATCGCCCGCCTGTCGCGCGTGTTCGACACGGCCGCGCTGTCGGCCATGGCCGAAGGCGTGGAAATCAACCTGGAGACGGCCGAGTCCACCGCCGATTCCGCCCGCCGCCTGGCCGAGGCCATGCGCGACCCGGTGAGCGGCAACGGCGTGGACGTCGTTGCGCAGTTCGACGAAGCGACCGAGCGCCACCGCCTGTCGGTGCAGCGCATGCACCACGGCAACGTGCGCGTGAGCCTCATCGACGCGGACTTCGTGAACGGCTCGGACTATGCCATCCTGTCCAAGGCCGCGAAGAGTTTCTCCGGCAAGGTGGGCCCGCGCTCGCTGGTCGCCCGCGGCGAAGGCGAAAAGCGCAAGGAGCAGACCGTGTCCGACTTCCGCGAAGCCATGCAGTGGCTGCGCGGCGAAGCCGAGCGCGGCATCTCCAAGCAGCGCTACAAGGGCCTGGGCGAAATGAACCCGGACCAGTTGTGGGAAACCACGATGGATCCGAAGGTGCGCCGTCTGCTGCGCGTGCAGATCGAGGACGCCATCGCGGCCGACGAAGTCTTCACCACGCTGATGGGCGACGATGTGGAGCCGCGCCGCAACTTCATCGAGACGCACGCGCTGTCGGCGGGGAATATCGACGCGTAGGCATGCAGGATCCCATGTAGGATCCCGCACGCGCCTGGATTCCTCTCGGGACATCCGGACTTCGTAATAGGGGCTGCTTTGGCAGCCCCTATTTCTTTTATCCGCGCCGGCGAGCGCCCTGCGCCGTCGAGAATCCGGGCGGGCCACGGCATTCGCAGCGCTACTTGGGAACGGCGGTCATGTCGGTCGGATTCGACGGATTGGCCCATTTATAGCCAGGGGCCGGGACCCAGGAATCGGGTGTGGCGCCCGCGAGGAGCACAGGGTTGTTGCGGTGTTTCATCCCTGGCGTCCACACTACCGGGCCGAGGTTCGGCGGATCCTTCCATTGATACCCGGGTAGCGGAATCCACCGATTTTCGGATTGCGCGGCAACGACATGCTCATAGTCGGGGTGCTTCGTTCCCGGCGACCAGGTCACGGGGCCGAAGCGGTCCGGGTTCTCCCATTGATACCCGGCCGCGGGACGCCATTTTCCTCGTTCGCTGCCCGCCACCACGTGCGCCAGTCGCGGATGCGGCGCGCCCGGCTTCCATTCCGTTTCCTTGCAGGATGGATCGTTCGGTTCGAGCATGCATGCGAAGACCTGAAGCATCGCGTTCGCGCTGGCGGCCTCGTCCTCATCGTTCTGGCTCTGGGTCAGCAGCCTTTCGGGAGCGACCCAATCGACGGCGCCGTTCGGGAAAAGCACTTTGATCTTCCGCGTCGCCGCGTCGATGGCGACCACCGTGACGAGCACGTTGTCGTCAAGGTCCCGATGCACGTAGTACGAGTCGCCCACGTCTATCCGTGCCAGGGGAACCGCCTGGGCGGCATTCCCCGATCCCAACAACAGGCCGGCGGCGACAACAGCGCAAATGGGTCGCATGATCCTCTCCCGTTAGAGAAGCTGTATTCCAAGACAGCCAATGCAACCGCTGGTGACGAGGTAGTGCGGAAAAACTGTAGGCGAAAAGTCCCGCGGCGTCTCTCCAGCCTTTGGATGGCGCGTCGCGGGCCAGATACCATCCGCGGGCCGCGATGATCTTTGCCGTCGCCATGGAAACCGCTAGGGAAAACACCCATATCCGCTGCCTCCCCATTGCCGCAGAATCGCAAAAATTGTTCAACAATCCTGGCCCGGAAAATGCCTTCCGGCATGGGGCAGACCCAGTCTTGCCGCGGGTTCCAGGGCGTTCAATAGGGGAAATCATGTCCACTACGATTCTGGCGGCATCGCGTCGCGGCATCGCGCGAGCCCTGGCCGCATTCATGTTGTGCGCAGCATCTCCGCTGGCTTTCGCAGCCGCCACCATCAAGGCGGACAGCCTTACCGTGGGCTCGGATCTCACCTATCCGCCCTATGCCTACATGGACGCGGGCAAGCCCGCCGGCTTCGACGCGGATTTCTCCCGGCTACTCGCTTCCAAGCTGTCGCTGAAGCCGGTGTTCGTCGACACGCGTTTTCCCGACTTGATACTGGGCATGCGGGCGCATCGTTTCGATGCCGTGGCGTCCGCCCTGTACGTCACGCCGGAGCGCACCAAGCTGATCGATTTCATTCCGTACCTGAAGACTGGCGCGTCGCTGGTGGTGCTGGCCGCCAGCCAGTACGCGCCCGCCGGGCCGGAGGCGCTCTGCGGCAAGCGGGTGGCGTCGATCAAGGGCGCGTCGTGGACGCCGAAGCTGCAGAAGGTCTCGCGCGAGACCTGCCAGCCCAGGGGACAGGGCGAAATCAAGGTGCTGGAGTTTCCGACTTCTCCCGAGGCGATGATGGCGCTGCGGTCGCAGGCCGCCGACGCGATGATCGAGGACGCCGCGGTGGTGCACGGCATGCTGGCGCAGTCCAAGGACAGCCTCAAACTGACCTCCACCACCTTGCTCTACCCGATCGTGATCGGGCTGGGCATCAACAAAGAGTCGAAGGAGCTTCAGGGCGCGTTGGCCGGCGCGCTGCAGCGCGCTCGCGAGAGCGGCGAGTACCAGGCGCTATTGGCTCGCTACGGGCTGGAGGAGCCGTCCGCGGCGGAAATTCAGGCCGCCCTGATGGCCCCGGGCCGGTAACGCGCCAGGGAAGCCGGAAACATGCATTTCGATTGGGACTATGCCGTCAGCCTGCTCTGGGACACCGATTTCTGGAAGGCGTGCTGGGTGGTGGTGAAGCTGAGCACGGCGACCTGGGTGATAGGCGTGGCGGCGGGTTTCCTGCTGGCGCTGGGCAAACAGGCGAAGAATCCCGTCGTCAGCCGGCTGGCGGGCCTGTACATCTGGTTTTTCCGCAGTTTGCCGCTGCTGGTGCTGCTGGTGTTCATCTACAACCTGCCGCAGGTCTTTCCGGCGGCCGGCGCATTGCTGTCGGATCCGTTCTACGCGGGCCTGACGGCCCTGGTCGTGAGCGAGACCGCCTTCATCGCCGAAATACACCGCGGCGGGATCCTGGGCGTGCCGCGCGGGCAGATCGAGGCCGGGCGCGCGCTGGGCATCCGCTACGCCGGCATCCAGCGCATGATCGTGATTCCGCAGGCATTGCGCATTGCGCTGCCGGCCCTGAGCAACGAGTTCATCACGATCGCGAAGCTGACCTCGCTGGTGTCGGTGATCTCTCTGGCCGAGATCCTGCTGGTCGGGCAGCGCCTGTATACGCAGAACTTCCTGGTGTTCGAGACCATGCTGGCGGTGGCGCTGTACTACGTGCTGATCGTGACGCTGTTCGACAAACTGCTGGGCTGGCTGGAGTCGCACATGAACATCCTGCGGCGCACGCCCAAGCCGCTGGCGCTGGACGAACAGGCGCGCCGCGCGATACGGGAAAGCACGTCGGGGGCCGCGATGAAGGCCGCCGGCGACGAGCCCGCGCTGGAAGTGCGGCAGGCGCGCAAGCGCTTCGGCGACCACGAGGTGCTCAAGGGCATAGACCTGACGGTCCAGCCCGGCGAGGTCATCAGCATCATCGGCCCATCGGGTTCGGGCAAGACTTCCCTGATCCGCACCTTGAACGGTCTGGAGACGCTGGACGGCGGCGAGGTGCTGCTGCATGGCAAGCCCTTCCTCGGCTCGCCCAAGACCGGCGCGCAGGCGGGGCCCGGCGACCGGATCCTCGACATCGGCATGGTGTTCCAGAGCTTCAACCTGTTTCCCCATAAAACGGTGCTGCAGAACGTGATGCTGGCGCCGACCTACCACGGGCGCGGCAACGCCGATACGCTGCGGCGCGAGGCGCTCGCGCTGCTCGACAAGGTGGGCATGCTGGACCACGCGCACAAATACCCGCATCAGCTTTCAGGGGGGCAGCAGCAGCGCGTTGCAATCGCCCGCGCCCTGGCCATGCGGCCGTCCATCATGTTGTTCGACGAGCCCACCTCGGCGCTGGATCCCGAGCTGGTGGCGGAAGTGCTGAAGGTGGTGGAGACGCTGGCGCGCGAGGGCATGACAATGCTGATCGTGACGCATGAAATGGGTTTCGCGTTCAAGGTATCGGACCGCGTGGTCTTCATGGAGGCCGGCCGTGTTCTGCTCGACGCGCCGCCGGCACAGGTGCTGGGCAGCGCGGACCCGCGCGTGAAGGACTTCCTGAGCCATGTCCATGTATCTTGACCGCGATCTGTCTTTCGGGGCTGTGTCGGAATGCCTGGCGCGGGCGGCGGCGGAACCCGTAGCCGCGGCGCAAGCCCTGCTCTCCCGCCGCGACGAGGAGGCGCTGGCCGAGGCGCGCGCGCGCGACGCGCTGCGCGGGCTGGCGCCTAGCGGCGAACCGCTGGCCGGGATGGTGCTGGGCGTGAAAGCCTGTTTCGACGTGCGGGGATGGACGACGCACGCGGGTTCGCGGGTATTGGCCGACGCCCCGCCCGCCGCCGAGGATGCCGCGCTGGTGCGCGCGCTGCGGGCGGCGGGGGCGGTACTGCTGGCGCAGAACAATATGACCGAGTTCGCCTACGGGGCGCTGGGCTTGAATGCCGCCTACGGAACGCCGCTCACGCCGTGCATGACCGACGCGCCGCGCGTGGCGGGCGGCTCCAGCAGCGGCGGCGCGGTGGCCGTGGCGCTGGGCATGGCGCATGTCGCGCTGGTGTCCGACACCAGCGGATCGGCGAGGATTCCCGCCGCGTTCTGCGGCGTGGCCGGCTTCAAGCCGTCCCGAGGCCGATACGACGATGGCGGCATGATGTATCTGTCGCCCACGTTCGACGTGCCGGGCATCATCGCCGCGGACGCCGCCGGCTGCCTGCGTGTGGATAAGGCGTTGGCGCCCGACAGCGCGCTATCGCCGGCGTCCGCAGCCTGCGGCGCGCCGCCGCTGGCGGGCAGGATTTTCGTGGTGCCGGATCACGTCGAGGATATGCTGGTTCCCCAAGTGCGGAACACGTTCTCGGCCTGGCTGGAACGCCTGAGGGAGGCCGGCGCCGTGCTGCGGCGCATGCCGATGCCTTGCATCGCCCAGGCAGGGGCCGTGGCGCGTGACGGCGGCATCATCGCGGCCGAGGCCTATGCGCTGCACGCACCGCGCCTGGCGGTCGACTCGGCCCGCTACGATCCCCGCGTGGGGCCGCGCATGCTGCTGGGCGCGCGCGCGCCTGCGCATGCCTATCTTGCCGCGCAGCGCCGGCTGGCGGAATTGCGCGGGGAATACGACGCCTTGATGGCGGGTGCCGACGCGGTGCTCACGCCGACGGTGCCCATGCTGCCGCCGCCGGTGGCGATGCTGGACGACAACGACGTCTATCTGCGCGAGAACGCGCGGGCGTTCAGCCTGACGGAATTCGCCAACCGCCTGGACTTGCCGAGCATTTCGTTGCCGGGCGCTCCGGCGGCCGGAAACGCCGTGGGCCTGATGGCGACGGGGCTGCGCGGCGGCGACCGCGCGCTGCTGGCCGCCGCGGCGCAGATCGAAGACGTGCTCGGATCGGCTGCGCGCCGACGGAACTGATTTTCTCCACTCATTGCGGATCCGCATCCATGATAGTTATCCACAGCGACGACCTGACCGACACCGAACGCCATGCCCGGGGACCGGGCTGGGAAAGCAAGCGCATCATCGTCAAGCGCGACGGCATCGGTTATTCGGTGCACGAGACCCGCGTCTTCGAAGGCGCCGAGCTGCGCCTGCACTACAAGCACCACTACGAAGCGAATTACTGCATGGAGGGCGAAGGCGAGGTCGAGGACGTGGCCACCGGCACTGTGCACGCCATCAGGCCCGGCACCTTGTACGCGCTGGACAAGAACGACCAGCACGTGCTGCGGGCGGTGAAGGGGGACTTGCGGCTGGTCTGCGTGTTCAATCCGCCCTTGAGCGGGCAGGAAACGCATCGGGAAGACGGCAGCTACGCGGAACCGGAAACGCAGGCGTAGGCGCGTGCCGGAGGCAGCCGGGCGTGCGCCCGGCCGGCCTTATTTGGCCTGCTGTTTCAGGCGCGTCAGGACCGCCATCAGCGTGCGTTCCGAATCGTCCAGGTAGTCCGTCAGGGATTGCGCGGCCAGGTCGCGCCGGCCTTCCACCAACAGGCCGTGGATATGGCGTTCGCGCTCGATCCAGTCGGGCGTCTGGATACGGCTTTCATCGACCTCGGAGGCAAACACCAGGCGCAGTTGCGCACAGAGCGTGAGAAAGAACTCGTCCAGCAGCCGGCTGCCCAATTGCGCGACGATGTGCTGGTGCACTTGCAGGCTCAGCGTGCCGACGTTGCGCCATTGCTTTTTCGACAGTGCGCGCTCGGCCGCGTTGATGGCGGTGTGCATCTTGTCCAGCAAGGCGGGCTGCAGCGGCAGCCCGCCGGCGATGGCCTGTAGTTCCAGCGCGCGACGCGCGGCGTAGATTTCGCGCAGGTCCTTGCGTTCCATGCGGCGGACCACGACGCCCTTGTGGCGGATGAACGTGGCCAGCCCTTCGCGGCCGAGCTGGTGCAGGACTTCGCGGATCGTGTTGCGCGATGCGCCGTAGTCCGCCGCCAGATCGACCTCGACCAACTGCGTGCCGGGCGGCAGCTTCCCTTCCATGATGTCGTCGCGCAACTGGTGGCTGATGCGTTCGGCGATCGAGATTCCGCTGTCGCGTTCGGCGGGCATGATGGCATAGGCTCCTGTAGAAAAGCGCCGCGGTTTGGCCGCGACGCTTGTTTTTCCGCTCGGCTGCCCCGAGGTAAACAGCCCCCTCGGGGGGCGGCCAGCCGAAGGCGCGGCGTTGGGGGGGTATTTTCCCCTTTTATTTCCACTCGACCTTTTCAGGGTGCAGTCCGTGGACGCCCTTATACGGTGAAACCTCGGGCGGTGTCCAGCCTCGCAGCAAGGCCGGATCCAGCGCGTAGACCTCTACGCCCAGCGGGCGGCAGACGTCGATGGGATCGCGCGCCTCGGGGCCCCACATCGGCACGGACAGGTCGCCGCCGGGGCAGGTGGACAAGGCGCACAGCAGGTCCATTTCGGCGAAGAACTCCAGGTAGTCGCCGGGCTTGGCCGGGCACGCCTTCATGAAGTACTTGTCGTCGTCGTTCAGCCCGGTGACCTGGAACACGTTCAGGACGTCGTGGACGTCGAATTCGGTCAGGCCGTGCGGCGCCACCGCGCGCGTCAGGTTGGAATGGCAATGGAAGTGGAAATCCTCGCCCGTCAGCAGCTTGTTGACGTAGGGATCGCAGCGGGTGCCCAGCAGGTCGTGGACCCGGCCGCCGTCGCTGTCCGTGCCGTAGCCGGCCAGCGTGTCGTCGGTGATGGTCACCATGGGGCGCAGATACGGCAGCGTGGACCAGATGCGGTCGTGCGTGCTGACGTGGGCCTGCTGGAGCTGCCGCGTGCGGGACGCCCACATGCGTTCGCGCGGATTGTGCAGGTTCCACATATTGAAGTCCGCCACCTGCGGGCCTTCCAGCGTGACGATGCGGAAAACATGGCCGGCGGGCACCTTCCAGGCGTAGCCGCTGCGGATGGGAACGACGTGCGATTCGACGAGCTTGCGCTTCGCCGGGTCGGCGACCAGCGTCCGGTAGAAATCCCGGTCCACGTTCAATACCGAACCCTTGCTTACCTGATACGCCGCGGGGTAATTCGACATGGCCTGCCTCCTGAAAACGCTCCCGGATCCGATGCCAGGATTGTTGAACAATCTTGGAGGAGTATACAGGAGCGAAGAGCGGCGGGAAGCCCCGCCTTGGGCAAGCGCGGTTCGTGGGGGTCGGCTACAGCGAGCTGCCCAATTTCCGCATCGCCGCGCGGACTTCCTCGCCGGGAATGTCCCGGAATCGGCGGCCGGTGTCGAGGGATAGAACTGCGGCGACCGCGGCGGCGCGGCCGTATTCGAAACATTGGGCGGTGACGCGGGCCGAAGCCAGCGCCTCGTGCTCGGCGCTCAGGCAGCGGCCGGCGACGACGAGATTCTCCCCGTGTTCCGGCACCAGCGCGAGATACGGGACTTCGTAGTAATCGTCCAGCAACCAGTGCAGCTTCGGTTTTTCACCCGCATGCAGTTCGATCGGCCACGGTACTTTGCATATGCCGTCGTCCCGCTTGCGGCAGGACAGCACGTCGTCATTGGTCAGCGTCTGCACGCCAACAATGCTGCGCGTCTGGCGCACGCCGACCTGCGTGCCGGTATTCATCACGTAGCTGGCTTCGCAGCCCGGGATGTTATCCGCCAGGAAGGCGGCGTACTCGCGAACCTGGCGGCGGCCGGCGATTTCGGCTTCGGTAAAGTCTTCCGGATCGATAACGTTGAGCATGCGGCCGTCGCGCGCCGTCAGGCGGGTCGCGTTGACCAGCAGTTCGCCCGGCCGGGTGGTCGGGAAGATCCAGATCTTTTTGCGCGGCAGATCGTAGCGCCTGTCCGCGTCGGCCTGCGCGATGGCGTCGCTGACCTTGGGCGGATTGATGGTGTCCTCGCCCCAGTACGCCAGAAAGCGCGGGATATCTATCTGGCCCAGCCGGAAGAACATGGTTGGGTTCTGGATCCTGCCGTGATCGCCGAAGACGTACCGGTATCCCGCGCGCGCGATGACCGCGGCATCGCCGGAGGCATCGATGATGCGCTTGGCCAGCACCACGGAACGTCCCGCAGCCGATTCGAGAACCACCCCGGTGCACGCGCCCTGCTGCACGATGACTCCGCTCACGCTGGTATGGAACAGTGTCCTGGCGCCGCTTTCCTCGACGAACCTGTCGGCGGTCTCGCTCCACATCAGCGGGTCATGCGTGACGGTCCAGGTCTTGCCGTAGCGCTGCGGCCCGGTGACGCCGTTGCGCTGGGCCAGCGCCGCGCGAAAACGTTCGGTGAATCCTTGCACGACCTGCCGCGGTTCGGCGTGAAGATCGCTCGCCAGGTACATGCCGCAAATGGTGCCGGACATGCCTGCCACCGCCGCGCCGCCGAAGAAACCGTAACGCTCGATCACCAGGGTGGACTTGCCATGTTCGGCGGCCGTGGTCGCGGCGGCCACACCGGCGGCGCCGCCGCCGACCACCAGCACATCGACCTCGGCCAGGACGGGCAGGTCTGGCACGGTGTCGTAGCGGCACTCCAGATGCCATGCCGGAAAATCATTGTTGCTGTCCATGCTGTCTCCTTCAAATGCGGAAGCCGCCGAGGCCGGCGGCTATACCGCTTTAATCGATTTCCTTGTGCACGGTTTCAGGCCCCAATGCGAGCGCGATCACAGTCAGCAGCCCCATGGCTCCCATGTAGACGACAATGGGCCACCAGTGCTGATAATAGGTGTAGAGCGCCGTGGCGATAAAGGGGGCCAGGCCGCCCGCCAACAACGATCCCAGTTCGCGCGAGAAGGCGAAGCCCGCGAGCCGGAATTCGGTGTCGAAGAGTTCGGCGTACCAGGCCGCCTGCGGCGAGAGCATGGCGGGATAGGCGAGGCCCAGACCCACCGCGAACCCTAGAGCCACCGCCCAAAAGGCGTGCACGTCCAGCAGCATGAAGAAGGGCGCGAGCCACAGTATCGAGAAGATTACGCCGGCCAGATAGACTTTCTTGCGGCCGACGCGATCGGACAGGGCTCCGTAGAAGGGAATGGTGACCAACTGGATGGCCGACGCGATGATGACGGCCCATAGGGCCATCGATTTCTCCATCTTCAGCGTGGTCACCATGTACGACACGCAGAACACAGGGTAGAGGTAGGCGAAGCCGTTCTCTCCCATGCGCGACCCGATGACGATGAAGAAGCTGCGCGGGTGATGCTTGATGGCCGAAAGCAGGCCGATCTTCTTGAACTGCTGGGATTGCTGCGCCTTTTCGAAGGCGGGAGGTTCTTCGATGTTGCGGCGGATCAGATAGCCGACCAGCACGCACGCGGCGCCGAGCAGGAAGGGAATACGCCAGCCCCAGGCCATGAATTGCTCTTCGCTAAGTACGTTCAGGAAGAAGAAAAACACGGCGTTGGCCAGCAAGGTGGCCGCGGCGAAGCCCAAGGGGGCCCAGGCGCCTGCCGCGCCGCGCTTGCCCTTCTGGGCGTGCTCCACCGACAGCACGACTGCGCCAGCATATTCGCCGCCCGCGCCAAAGCCTTGCAGCAGACGCATGAGGACCAGCAGAACGGGCGCCCAGACGCCTATGCTGTCGTAGCCAGGAAGCAGGCCGATCGCGGTGGTGGCGCCGCCCATCAGGAAGAGCGTCAGCACCAGCACGGTCTTTCTGCCGACCTTGTCGCCCAGATAGCCGAGGAACAGCCCGCCCAGAGGACGGGCGAGAAAGCCGACAGCATAGGTGGCGAAGGCCGCCAGCGTGCCGACCAAGGGGTCGCTGTTCGGGAAGAAAACCTTGTTCAGCACAATGGCCGCAGCGGTGCCATAGATGATGAAGTCATACCATTCCAGTACGGTTCCGATGAACGCCGCCAAACCCGCTTTTCTGGACTTCTGTGCCTCTGTCTGTGTGGACATGATGGGCTGTCTCCGTGTGTCGTTGTTCTAATGCACCTTGCCGGAGCGCCCGGGAAAGGGCGCCCCCCGGCAGGTCAGGGAATGTGTGCGTGGACCTTGCGCTTGCCCAGTACCGCGCCTTGTTCGATGGGCTGCACCAGTTGGGCGTACTGGAGAAGATAGGTACTGCTACCGCCGCCCAATTCCAGCTCTCTGGGGCGCCATTCGCTCAAGCGGCGTTGTATCTCTACTGCCGGGACATCCATGTCGATACGCCGATTGACGAAGTCGATATGGATGGTCTCGCCCTGCTGGACCACCGCGAGCGGGCCGCCGGCAGCGGATTCGGGCATCAGTTGGCCGACGATGATGCCTCGGTTCAGGCCAGACAGTTCCCCGTCGGTGACGACCGCTACGAACTCGGCGATGCCGGCCCCGTTCAAGGCCGCCACGAAGCTGCATGCGAACACTGTGCCGGGGCCCCCGCTGGGGCCCATGTTGCGCAGAACGATCACGTCGCCCTTGTTGATCTTGCCTTCGCCCAGGGCGGCAATGGCTTCGT
This sequence comes from Achromobacter veterisilvae, assembly GCF_037619525.1. Classification (NCBI taxonomy): domain Bacteria; kingdom Pseudomonadati; phylum Pseudomonadota; class Betaproteobacteria; order Burkholderiales; family Alcaligenaceae; genus Achromobacter; species Achromobacter veterisilvae. The sequence continues at coordinate 1,035,041 of NZ_CP148753.1, forward strand.
CCTCACCTTCGTAAATGTTGGCGGGGCCGGAAAACTCGGCACGTTCGCCTGGAACGGCGGACAACTTCACGATGGCGCCATTGGGTGCGAGATTGCCGCGCAGGATGCCGACGCCAGGCCTGTGGCTGACGGGGTCGGCCAGCGAACGGATGATCTTGCTGTCCTTGACCCGCGCGTCGCGGATGTTCTCGCCGACGGTCTGGCGCGTGACCGTCAGGGCGTCGAGGTACAGGTGCTCGCGCAATTGGCTCATGACGGCGGGCGTCCCGCCGGCCGCTTCCAGGTCTTCCGTGCGGAAGGGGCCGTTGGGACGCACGGCGGTCAGCAGCTTGATGGCCTTGCCGTATTCCTCGTAGAGCTTGACCACGTCCAGCGGCAGTTCCGCTTCGGTGGCGATGGCGGCGATGTGGCGCACGGTGTTGACCGAGCCCCCGACGGCCAGCACCATCATTACCGCATTGCGGATGGCCTTTTCGGTGATGATCGAGCGCGCGGAGACGCCGTGACGGGTCAGCTCGACGATCTGGCGCCCCGCCTGTTGCGCGTACTCGTTGAGACGGCGGCCATTGGCCCAGATGGGTGAATTGCCGGGCAGCGTCATGCCGAGCGCCTCGGCCACGATGTGCATGGAGTTGGCCGTTCCCAGGCCGGCACAGACGCCGGGCGACTGGATGGCGGCGTCCGTCATATCGGTGAGGTCCTTGAGCGTGATCTGGCGGGTCGCCAGCGCTCCGATCTGCTCGTAGACGTCATCGATGTCAAAGAACTGGTCCTCGAATTTCTCGTTCGAGCATTTGCCGCCGATCTGGTAGCCGCAGGTGAGAAGCAATGACGGCACGTCCAGGCGCGCGGCCGCCATCAAATGGGCGGGCGTGGTCTTGTCGCACGAGGACAGGCAGATCATTCCGTCCAGCACCGCGCCTTCCATCATGCACTCCACCTCGTTGACCATCAGGTCGCGGGTCGGCATGAGGTAACGCGCCTTCTTGCCCGCGCTGGTGACGAAGTCGCTGGGCGCGACTGTGCGCACTTCGAAGGCGAGGCCGCCGGCATCCCGGATGGCCTGCTGGACCAGGGCGCTGATGCTGTCCAGGTGCACATAGCAGCAGGAGAGCTTGTTTGAGGTATTGATGATCGCGATCTTGGGTTTTTCCATGTCCTCTTCACGGATTCCCATGCTGCGCCACTGGCTGCGCCGCACCGCCCAACGAGTGGAGCCGGGTTCGAAATTGCTTCTGTACATCGCTGCTGTCTCCTGGTTTCGCTGTCCGCGCGCGCATTCATCGCCGGCGGCCGAGCCCTTGGTAACCGGTATGCTATCCGACTTAAAGTGGTAGGACAACTTACCAATTAATCCAAATTATCCCCTATTGATGGCAGGATTGAAGTGGTGTACATGGAAGTGGACGGACCATTTGGCCGAAGAATGGTAAAGTCCAACGTCCCAGTTTTCGGATGTCCGGCATCGAGTCCACATGAGCAAGCCCCGTTTCTCAATGCTCCCCATCAAGCGGACAGACATCTTTCAGGAGGTCTGTCAGCAACTCGAGAATCTCCTGAACAGCGGCGAGTTCCAGATCGGCGACAAGCTGCCTTCGGAGCGTGAGCTGTCGGAGAGTTTTTCGGTAAGCCGCTCTTCGATCCGGCAGGCGCTCAAGGTCCTGGAGGCCGCCGGACGCATCGAGACGCGGGTCGGCAGCGGCACCTACTTCGTCGAGAAGCAGGCCGTCGCCAGCGGCAACGACAATCTGAACGCACTGCTGGCGCTGGGCGTCACCAAGGAGTTCATGCAGCAGTTGATCGCCGCACGGACCGCGATCGAGCGGGCGATTTTCGAGGCCTATGCCGTCAAGGCCAACAAAAGCGGCATCCGCGCGTTGAAAGAGCTGATCGACGAGAATGCCCAGGACAAGACGGCCAGCGGCGAGTTCGAAGAGAACGCCGGCCTGGATATGAGCTTCGAGGCCAAGGTGGCCGAACTGGCCGGAAATCCCATCCTGTCCGCCCTGCAGCGGCAGATCCATCAGTTATGGATACAAGCCTGGCGCGTGTACGGCTTCGTGCCGGAAAGCCGCCAGACCCTGCATCAGGAACACTGCGCGATCATCGAGGCGCTCGCTTCGAAGAACACGCCGCGCGTGATCGACTTGGTGGTCCAGCACGTGGACAAGGAAGTCGAGTAAAGCGGCCGGCCGCCGCGTCACCGCGCCGCCCGCGCCTTCAAATCCCCCATCTCTTCCAGCATGAGCTGGTGGGCATAGCGCGAGAACACGCTGACCAGCCGCGTGCGGGTATGGTACGGCGGGTAGAGCAGCGCCACGGTTACCGGCACCGCGGGGCTGAAGGGCCGCACTTCCACACCGTTGGTCTCGAATTCCTCGCGGGCCGCCAGCGGGTTGATGAGCGCCACGCCCAGGCCCGCGCCGACCAGGGCGCAGATGGACGAGCCCAGTCCGGCCTCGGCCACGGTCTGCCGCTCGACCTTGGCCGCCTTGAACACATCGTCGATCCGTTCGCGCAGCGGCGTGCCGCTGGTGAAGGCCACGAACGGCTCGCCGGCGAAGTCGGCGGGCTTGAGCTTTTTCAGCCTGGCCAGGCGGTGCCCTTTCGGCACCACGGCCACGCAGCTCATCGACAGCACGGGCTCCACCTGGATGCCGGGGGATTCTCCCGACAGCATGGCCAGGCCGGTGTCGCAGAACCCCGAACTGATCCAGTTGTGCACCGTGCTGGCGTTGCCGGAATGGATGGACACCATGACGTCCGGGTATTCGGTCTTGAAGGCGGCGACGATGCGCGCCAGCAGGCCGCCGGCCAGCCGCGGCATGGCCGCCACGCTCAGGCGGCTGGCGCTGAATGAACGGATGCTGGCCGCCGCCGACTCCAGCCCGGCCAGGCCGATGAAGGTTTTCTCCACTTCCTGGAAGAAGCGCGACCCGTCCTGAGTGGGGGTCAGGCGGCTGCCGTTGCGGTCGAACAAAGGGAACTGGGTGATGGCTTCCAATTGCGCGATTAAGCGGCTAACGTGCGGCTGCGAGGTATGCACGCGCCGCGCGGCGGCCGTCATCGAGCCGGTCATCATGACGGCCCGGAACGCCTCGATGTGTCGCAAGCCCATCCGTGGAATGGCCATGTCAAATCCGTATAGAGGAATACTCGATTGGAACTGGATAAAACCATACTGCTAGTTGATACTTTTCGCCAGCCGCGGGGCTCATCGCGGGACGAGGCGGCCGCCAGCCAGACTGGAGCCGTTGGTCGTGAACATAAGCATGCGCCGCTCGAACGGCGCCAAGGGAATCAGATGAAAGCACTTGCTGCGATCTCCGTCGCCGCGGCCCTGCTTGGCAGCGCCGCATCCGCCCACGCCGAAGGCCCGAGCCGCCTGGACAAGATCAAGGAAACCGGCGTGATCACGCTGGGCCATCCCGAGACCTCGGTGCCCTTCGCCTACCTGGACGGCAACCAGAAGCCGATCGGCTACACGGTGGAGATCTGCCAGAAAATCGCCCAGTACGTGAAGGCCGCGCTGAAGCTGCCCAAGCTGGAGGTGCGCTACAACCCGACCACGTCGGCCACGCGCATTCCGCTGCTGGCAAACGGCACCATCGACCTGGAATGCGGCAATACCACCAACAATCTCGACCGCCACAAGCTGGTGTCGTTCGCGCCCACGACCTTCGTGGCCCAGGTGGTGCTGGTGGCGCGCAAGGACGGCGGCGTGGACCCCAACAACCTGGAGTCCTTCCGCGGCAAGTCGATCGCCGCGCAGGCGGGCGGGCAGACTTTCCGGCTGATTTCCCAGTTGAACGCCAAGGGCAACCTGGGCATCACCATGGCACCCACCAAGGACACGGCCGAAACCATCCTGATGGTGGAGTCAGGCCGCGCGGCGGGGTCGGCCAATGACGACGGCATCGCCTATGGCGCGGTGGCCTCGTCGAAGAACCCCGATGCGTTCGTGATCGGCACGAAGGGCCTGGAAATGGCGCCCTACGGCATCATGGAGCCCAAGGACGACCCCGCCTTCAAGAAGGTGGTGGACGACGCCGTGCGGGACCTGATCAAGACGGGCAAGGTGGCCGCGATCTACGACAAGTACTTCAATTCGCCGATCCCGCCCAAGCAGATCAACCTGAAGTACCCGATGAGCGACGCCCTGAAGCGCGCGCTGGCCAATCCCACCGATTCCGGCGACCCCAAGGCCTACGAGTAGGCAGGCGGCCCGCGGGAGGCGAACCTTCCCGCGGCCCTTGCCGCAGCATGGATGCCGCCCGCCGGGCGCGGACGGCATCGCCATCGGGGGAAAGGCATGAACTACAACTGGAGTTGGGACGTTTTCCTGGAGATGTCGCCGGATGGCGTGCATACGTTCCTGGAGACGATTCTGATCGGCGTGGGCTGGACCCTCGCGCTGGCCCTGACGGCGTGGGTATTCGCGCTGGCGCTGGGGTCCTGGCTGGGCGTGATGCGCACCGCGCAGTCGCGCCTGATGAACGCGGTCGGCGCGACGTACGTGGAGGTGTTCCGCAACGTGCCGCTGCTGGTGCAGATGTTCCTGTGGTATTTCGTGCTGCCCGAGCTGCTGCCGCATGCCTGGGGCCTGGCCATGAAGCAGATGCCGCAGCCGTGGGGCCAGTTCGTGCCGGCCGTGCTGTGCCTGGGATTCTACGGGTCGGCGCGCGTGGCCGAGCAGTTGCGCGCGGGCATCCAGTCGCTGCCGCGCGGCCAGTTCCAGGCGGGCACCGCGCTGGGCCTGACCGAGACGCAGGTCTATCGCTACATCATCCTGCCCGAGGCATACCGCATCGTGCTGCCGCCGCTGACGTCCGAGTTCATGGGCACCATCAAGTATTCGTCGGTGGCGCTGACGATCGGCCTGCTGGAACTGACCGGTCAGGCGCGCTCGATGGCGGAGTTCAGCTTCCACATCTTCGAGGCGTTTTCCGCCGCGACGGTCGTGTACCTGATCCTCAACGGCATCGTCGTCTTCGGCATGCGCACGATCGAACGCCGGGTGGCGGTGCCCGGCCTGATCGGCGCCGCGGGCAAGAGCTAGCGCCATGGGCAAATTCGATTTCGACGTTATCGGCAGCGCCCTGCCGTATCTGTTCCAGACGGGCATGGCGTTCACGCTGACGCTGACCGCGCTGGCGGCCGTGATGGGGCTGGCGCTGGGCACGCTGCTGGCCATGATGCGCCTGTCGCGGTACCGGATACTGTCGGTGCCGGCGGGCATCTATGTGAACGTGATGCGTTCGATCCCGCTGCTGCTGGTGATTTTCTGGTTCTACTTCCTGATGCCCTACATGGCCGCCTGGGTGGTGGGGTCGCCCACGCCGCTGCGCGTGGGCGCGTTCAACTCGGCGGTGATCACCTTCACGCTGTTCGAGGCCGCGTATTTCTGTGAAATCATGCGCGCGGGCATCCAGTCGATCGCGCGCGGGCAGGTGTCGGCCAGCATGGCGCTGGGCCTGACGCCCTGGCAGGGCATGCAGTACGTGGTGCTGCCGCAGGCGTTCCGCAACATGGTGCCGGCGCTGCTTACGCGCGTCATCATCCTGTTCCAGGACACCTCGCTGGTGTACGTGCTGTCCCTGACCGACTTCCTGGGCGCGGCGTCCAAGATCGGCCAGCGCGACGGCCGCCTGGTGGAACTCTACCTGTTCGTCGCGGTGGTGTATTTCGTCATCTGCTTCACGGCGTCCCGCCTGGTCAAGCGGCTGGAGAAGCGCACGCGGGTGCTGCGCTAGCCGTTTCCCGTCCCTTCCAAGTTATCCACAGGTTCAACGATGCAAGATATCCCCAAGCCTCCGATGATCGAGATCAGCCGGGTCAGCAAGTGGTACGGCGCGTTCCAGGTGCTGGACGATTGCTCGACGACCGTCGGCCGCGGCGAGGTCGTGGTGGTCTGCGGCCCGTCCGGGTCCGGCAAGTCCACGCTGATCAAGACCGTGAACGCGCTGGAACCTTTCCAGAAGGGCGACATCGTGGTCAACGGTATTCCGGTGGGCGATCCGCGCACCGACCTGCCCAAGCTGCGCGCCGTGGCCGGCATGGTGTTCCAGCATTTCGAGCTGTTCCCGCACCTGTCGGTGACCGAGAACCTGTGCCTGGGCCAGGTCAAGGTGCTCAAGCGCGGCAAGGACGAGGCCCGCCAGCGCGCGCTGGCGCTGCTGGAGCGAGTGGGCCTGTCCGCGCACAAGGACAAGCACCCCGGTGAACTGTCCGGCGGCCAGCAGCAGCGCGTGGCGATCGCCCGCGCGCTGTCGATGGATCCGGTGGTGATGCTGTTCGACGAGCCGACCTCGGCCCTGGACCCCGAGATGGTCAACGAAGTGCTGGACGTGATGACCGACCTGGCGGGCGACGGCATGACCATGATGGTGGTGACCCACGAAATGGGTTTCGCCCGCCGCGTCGCCGACCGCGTGATCTTCATGGACGGCGGCAAGATCGTGGAGGACTGCGCAAAGGAGCAGTTCTTCGGCAATGTGGAGGAGCGTGCCCCGCGCACGCGCCAGTTTCTTTCAAAAATTCTGCAGCACTGATAGCCATGACCCAGCGTATCCCCGCCGCCCGGCGCGCCCGCGTCGACCTGCGCAGCGACACCGTCACCCACCCCACCGAGGCGATGTACGAGCGCATGCGCGCCGCCCCGATCGGCGACGACGGCCTGGACGGCGATCCCACCGTGCGCGAGCTGGAAGCGCACGTGGCCGCCACCCTGGGCAAGGAAGCCGGGCTGTTCGTGCCGAGCTGCACCATGGCCAATCTGCTGGCGGTGCTGGCGCAGGGGCTGCGCAATGAACAGGCCGTGCTGGAATCGTCGGCCCATATGTACACCTCGGAGCGCGGCGCCGCCACGTTCACCGGGCTGTTCTACCTGGGCGTGGCCGGCGCCGACGGCGCCATGGACCTGGGCCGCCTGGAAGAGGCGCTGCAATCCGGCGGGCACCGGCTGAAGACTTCGCTGGTGGCGATGGAAACCTCGCACAACAACGCGGGCGGCACGGTGCTGCCCCTGGACCACATGCAGGCGGTCTACGGCATGGCGAACGCGGCCGGCGCGGCGGTGCACCTGGACGGCGCCCGCCTGTTCAACGCCGCCGTGGCGCTGGGCGTGGCGCCCGGAGCCATTTCCCGCCACGCCGACACGGTGTCCCTGTGCCTGTCCAAGGGCCTGAGCGCGCCCGTGGGCGCCGTGCTGGCCGGAGGCCGTTCCGTCATGGCCAGGGCGCGCACGCTGCGCCGCATGCTGGGCGGCACGCAGCGCCAGTCCGGCATCATGGCGGCGGCCGGCCTGGAAGGCGTGCGGACGATGGGCGGCCGGCTGGCCGAGGACCACGTCCGCGCCCGCCGGCTGAGCGACGGCGTCAACCGGCTTGCGCCGGCGCTGTCCGCGACCGTGCCGCAGACCAATATCGTGCAGGTGGAGACGGCCGGCACCGGCATGAGCAACGCGGAGTGGGTCGCGGCGCTGCTGGCCGCCGGCCTGTTGGTCCGCCCCTGGGGCCGCACGCGCCTGCGCTGCGTAACGCACCGCCACATCGGCGACGAGGACATCGATGCCGCCGTGCGCGCCTTCGAAATGGTGCTGAACGCCCGCTGATCTGCTCCGTTCTCCGGGGCGCGCCCGGTGCGATAATGCCGCATGTCCACGACCCACCTTTCCCGAAAAGACTATCTCTGCGCATTGGCGGTCGTTGTCATCTGGGGTTCGAACTTCGTCGTCATGAAGATCGGCATGCGGGGCCTTTCCCCCATGATGCTCGGCGCTTTGCGCTTCGCCCTGGCGGCCTTCCCCCTGGTCCTCTTCGTGCGTCCGCCGCGCCTGCCCTGGCGCTGGGTCGCGGCCTACGGGCTGGTGCAAGGCCTGGGCCAGTTCGGGCTTCTCTTCACGGCGCTGAAGTTCGGCATGCCGGCCGGCATGGCTTCGCTGGTCATCCAGACCCAGGCGTTCTTCACGCTGCTGCTGGCCGCGCCCGTGCTGCATGAGCGCGCCCAGCGGCACCATTGGATCGGGCTGTGCGTGGCGGCGCTGGGGCTGGCGGTCATTGCCGGCGGCCGCGGCGACGGGCCCGGCCAGATGACGATGCTGGGCTTTGCGCTGACGCTGGGCGGCGCCTTCATGTGGGCCGTGTCCAATATGATCGTGCGCCTGGCCAGCCGCAAGGCGCCGGGCTACGACCCGTTCGCCTTCATCGCCTGGAGCAGCGCCGCGCCGGTGCTGCCCTTCCTGCTGCTGGCCGTGCTGATCGACGGCTGGGATCCGGTGGTCGGCATGGTGACGGGCATGGGGTGGGGCGAGGCGCTGTCGGTGCTGTACCTGGCGGTGCTGGCGACCTTGCTGGCCTACACCCTGTGGACGCAGTTGCTGACGCGCCACGCGGCCGCCAAGGTCGCGCCGTTTTCGCTGCTGGTGCCGGTGGTGGGGTTGTGGGCGGCGTCCGCGGCCTTCGGCGAAAGCCTGCTGCCGATGCAATGGCTGGGGGCGGCCGGCGTCCTGGCCGGGCTGGTGCTCAACCAGTTGGGCGGGCGCTGGCTGCGCACCCGCTGAGCCTGGCGGCCGGCCCTCTCCAGCGCCTCCGCCGTTTCTCCCCCTATCGGACTACGCCTCGCCGCCGGGCAAGGCTGGGGGCCCTATAGCTGCTCAAAGCGGATGTAACGCTTGTCCGTGTACTCCCTGCGCGTCGTGAGCTCTTTCACGTCCGCGCCCGGGGGGCCGCGCCGCAGCCATTCCAGCATGTGGTCGACCTGGTCGGGCGTGCCTTGCACCATGGCCTCGACCGTGCCGTCCGGCAGGTTCTGCACCCAGCCCGTCGCGCCCAGCAGATGGGCGCGGCGGACCGTGGCATGGCGGTAGCCCACGCCCTGCACCGTGCCGCTGACGGTGACGTGGACAGTTTCGATGTGGGAGGCGGAGTTGGGGTCTTGCATGGGTTTCCTTCGGATGATGCGCCGCCCTTGGCGATGTGCGTAGGCGGTATTGGCTACAGCGGATGGTCTATAGGCCCCGGGGGCATCGAAGCGATACGTTAGAGCTCATGTCAAAACGTGCCAACGGGGACACCCACTACCAGAGCTTGGAGAAGCCATTATGGAAGAGACCAGTTTGTTGTCGGAAGCAGAGACAGCGCGCTACAGGGAACAAGGGTATCTGGCCCTGAAGGACATGTGCCCGCAGGACGAGGTGGGGTACATCCGCAGGACCCTGATGGATCTGTTCACGAACAAGACCGGCTACAACGAGGGTGCGCAGTACGACTTCGTCAGCCGCGACGATCCGTCCAAGCCCGCCAAGTTTCCCAGTTTGCACGATCCGCGCCATTATGCCCCGGGCCTCCTGAAGACCACGTATCACGAGCGCACGCTGGAGCTGGCTCGCCAACTGCTGGGCGAGGACGCGGCCCTCTATGGCGAGCACGCCCTGCTCAAGCCCGGCCCCAACGGTCCCGAGACCCCCTGGCACCAGGACGAGGCGTTCCGGTCGCCGGATTTCGTCTACAACGAACTGAGCATCTGGCTGGCGCTGCAACCCGCCACGACGGAGAACGGCTGCATGCAGTTCATCCCGGGCTCGAACAAATGGGAGGTGCTGGAGCATCGGTCGCCGGGGGGCGACAAGAGCCTGCATCCGCTGGAATGCTGCGGCGATTTCCCCCGCGAACAGGCGGTGCCCGAGCCGCTGGCGCCGGGCGGCATCACGGTGCACGACGCCCGGACGCTGCATTTCACCGGCCCCAATACCTCGCAGGCGCCGCGCCTGGCCTACATCCTGATCTACAACACGCCGCCGGTCTACAAGCCGGGCCGCCGCGAATTTCCATGGCTGGAAGGCCGCTGGACCGACAGCCAGACCCGCAAGAAACAGTGGCACAAGCGCGGCGGACTGGCCGTGGACGTGATGCGCCGCCTGCCGGCGGCGCGGCTGACCAGCCCGCGCTGGGTGGCGTGGGCCACGATCCGGGCCGTATCCAAGGTCTGGCCACGATAGGGGGCGCAGGGGACGGAAGAGCCCTTGCGGCAGGGGGGCGACCGAGGCCGGCAAGCGACGCTTGCCGGCCTCGGCGCGTATACTGGGCGGCGCCGCGGGGTTCGTGAGCCCGGCGGAACCGCCTGGGCCGCCCGCAGCCGGTGGCCCCGGGATCTAAAAATAATGAATCGCAACTGGCGCCCCCCTCACTCCAAAGACCACTCCATGACCGCTAACCTTTCTACGATCACCTGCATCGAAGATTTGCGCGCCGTTGCGCAGAAGCGCGTGCCGCGCATGTTCTACGACTACGCGGATTCCGGCGCCTGGACCGAAGGCACCTATCGCGCCAACGAAAGCGACTTCCAGAAAATCAAGCTGCGCCAGCGTGTGGCGGTGAACATGGAAGGCCGGTCGCTGCGCACCACCCTGGTGGGCCAGGACGCGGTCATGCCGCTGGCGATTTCGCCCACGGGCCTGACCGGCATGCAGCATGCCGACGGGGAAATCCTGGCGGCCAAGGCGGCGGCCGATTTCGGCGTGCCCTTCACGCTGTCCACCATGAGCATCTGCTCGCTGGAAGACGTGGCGGAGGCGACCCGCAAGCCGTTCTGGTTCCAGCTCTACGTCATGCGCGACCGCGAATTCGTGGGCAACCTCATCGACCGCGCCAAGGCCGCCGGCTGCTCGGCGCTGGTGCTGACCCTGGACCTGCAGATCCTCGGCCAGCGCCACAAGGACATCAAGAACGGCCTGTCGACCCCGCCCAAGCCCACCCTGCGCAACCTCATCAACCTGGCGACCAAGCCGCGCTGGTGCATGGGCATGCTGGGCACCAAGCGCCGCACCTTCGGCAATATCGTCGGACACGCAAAGGGAGTGAGCGACCTGTCGTCGCTGTCTTCGTGGACGGCCGAGCAATTCGACCCGCGCCTGAGCTGGGACGACGTCCAGTGGATCAAGCAGCGCTGGGGCGGCAAGCTCATCATCAAGGGCATCCTGGACGTCGAGGACGCGCAACTGGCCGCCAACAGCGGCGCCGACGCGCTCATCGTCAGCAACCACGGCGGACGCCAACTGGACGGCGCCATGTCGTCCATCGCCGCCCTGCCCGCGATCGCCGATGCCGTAGGCTCGAAGATCGAGGTGTGGATGGACGGCGGCATCCGTTCGGGCCAGGACATCCTGAAGGCCGTGTCGCTGGGCGCGCGCGGCACGATGATCGGCCGCGCGTTCCTGTACGGCCTGGGCGCCTACGGCCAGGCCGGCGTGACCCGCACCCTGGAGATCCTGTACAAGGAAATGGACACGACCATGGCGCTTTGCGGCCGCCGCTCCATCGAGCCCGGCGACCGCAGCATCCTGCTGCCGGGGACCTACCCGACCTGAAAAGGCCGGCACCGACGAGAAAGCCTGGACGCGCGCGTCCAGGCTTTTTTTGTCGCTGAATCACAAGAGGCTCAAACGCGGGAGTCACCATGACGGACAGGAAAAAGAGCGCGGCGCGCTGGCGGCGCGCGGGGAAATGGCTGCTGGGCGCCGCCTTCGCGGCGCTGCTGCCGGCGGGCGCGCTGGCGCAGCAGAAGACGCTGTACGTCGGCATGAACGGCGGCGACATGGAGCGCGCGTTCACGCAATACGTGTTTCCGGATTTCGAGCGCGCCAACGATGTGAAGATCGTCGTGGTTCCGGGCACCTCGACGGACGTGCTGGCCCGCGCGCAGGCCTTCAAGGACAAGCCGCGGATGCACGTCATGTTCCTGGACGACGGCATCATGGCGCGCGCGATCTCCATGGGCCTGTGCGAGCCGCTCAACGACGATCCGGTGCTGAAAGAGCTGTACCCCACCGCGCTGATGAAGGGCCGCATGGCCGCGGGCATCGACGTCGGAATGACGGGCCTGGGCTACAACACCCGGATATTCGCCGACCGCGGGTGGGCCCCGCCGGCCTCCTGGATGGACCTGGCGGATCCGAAGCACAAGGGCAAGGTCGTGTTCCAGTCGGCTTCGGGCAGCACCTTCGGCCTGCATGCGTTCCTGATGTTCAACCGCATCCAGGGCGGCGACGACCGGAATCTCGAACCGGGCTTCCGGCAGTGGCCGGCCTTCATCGGCCCCAATGTGCGGGAATACATTCCCAATTCGGACAAGCTGGCGGAGATGATCCAGTCCGGCGAGGCCGCGATCTTCCCGCTCACGCCGACCGCCATTTCCCGTCTGAAGCGGCGCGGGATCCCCGTGGAGTACGCCCATCCGAGGGAGGGGGCGGTGATCCTGATGGTGGGCGAATGCGTGGTCGCCGGGAACAGCGAGCCCGAACTGTCGCAGAAGCTGGCGCTGTACCTGCTTTCGGCGCAGGCGCAGGCCAAGGCGCTGGAATGGGCGGGCAACTTCCCGTCCAACAAGAACGTCCAGGCGCCCGCCGACAACGCCGAGGCGCTGAAACGCTTCCAAGGGTATATGGCGAACGCTAAGATCGTGGACTGGGACCAGATCAACGCGGCCCGGCCGGCCTTCAACGCCCGCTGGAACCAGACGATCGAACGTTGAACCGAAGGACCGACATGCGGCTCATCATCAATTCCGGCGGGGCTCAGGCCATCGACGACTGGCGCGCGAACTTCCAGGCGTTCGCGCCCGGACTGGAGGTGGCCGGCTGGCACGATGACGTCGACCCCGCCAGCGTGGACTACGCCCTGGTCTGGGAGCCCGACCCCGGCCGGCTGGGCACGTTCCCGAACCTGAAGCTCATCATCAGCGCCGGCGCCGGAGTGGACCACATCCTGGCCGATCCGCAGTGGCCGCGCCACGTGCCGATCGCGCGCATGGTGACCGCCCGCACCCAGACCGAAATGGCCGAATTCGTGCTGACGTCGGCGCTGATGCTGACCCGCGACATCAAGCGGGCTGTGGACAACCAGGCGCGCCGGCACTGGGAGTTCTTCGATTCCGTGCGCATCGCCGCCGATCTGCGGGTCGGCATCATGGGCCTGGGCCACCTGGGCGTGGCGTCGGCGCAACTGCTGTCGCGCGTCGGCTTCCAGGTCAGCGGCTGGTCGCGCGGGGCGAGCCGGCTGGAGGGCCTGCCGAGCTACGCCGGGCAGGACCAGTTCGGCGCGTTCCTGGCCGCGGCGGACATCCTCGTCTGCCTGCTGCCCGCCACCGATTCCACCCGCGGCATCCTCAACGCCGCCACGCTGTCGCGGTTGCCCCGCGGCGCCTGTCTGATCAACGCGGGCCGCGGCTCGCACATGGTCGCGCGCGACGTCGTCGCCGCCCTGGATAGCGGCCAGTTGAGCCAGGCCGTCCTGGACGTGTTCGACGAGGAACCCCTGCCGCCGGAATCCCCGCTGTGGTCGCATCCGGGCATCATCGTCACGCCGCATTGCGCGGCGATTCCGGACCGCCGGGAACGCGCGCGGCATACCGCGTTCCTGATCGCCGCCAACGAGCGCGGCGACGCCTTGCCGAACGTCTACGACGCGCGGCGGGGATACTGACCGGCGCCGGGCGCGCCTGCGGCCTAACCGAGCACGCCGGCCAGGTACTGGCGCAGCCAGGCGTGCGCGGGATCGTCCTGGTAGCGTTCGTGCCAGTAGAGCGACACCGCGATCGGCGGCAGCGTCAGCGGCACCTTCTGCGTGACGATGCGCGCGCTGCCGGCCATGGCGCGGGCGATGCTGACGGGCATGGTCGCGATCAGGTCCGAGCCTTCCACGATGAACGGGCACACCAGGTAGCTGGACAGGGTCGCCACGATCTTGCGGCTGCGGTTGTGGCCCATCAGGATGCGGTCGATCGCGGTGCTGAAGTAGCGCGTGTGCGCGGCCAGGTCCAGGTGGCCGTAGCTCAGGTAGGCGTCCAGGTTCCAGCGCTTGCGCAGGCAGGGATGGCCTTCGCGCACGATGCATACGGCCGGCTCCTGGTACAGGAAGCGCGTGCGCAGGTCGGGCGCCGGGTCGGGAAAGTAGCCCGCGATCAATTCCACGTGGTTCGTGTCCAGCATGCTCAGGCCATGTTGCGGCCGGGCCGGCACGATCTGTAGCTGGAAGTGCGGCGCGTCCACGGCCAGCCGGGGAATCAGCCTGGGCAGCAGCGTGTATTGCACATAGTCGGTGGCGTAGAACGATAGCGTGCGCGACGAATGCGCCGGATCGAAGGCCTCGCGCGTGCGCGTGGCGCGATGCCAGCCCTCCAGCAGCGGCTTGAAGTTCTGGTGCAGTTCCAGCGCCCGCAGGCTGGGCTGCCAGGCGCCGCCCTCGCGCACCAGCAAGGGGTCGCCGAATAGCTGGCGCAGCCGGTTCAACGCCGCGCTCATGGCCGGCTGGCTGATATCGAGCAGTTCGGCCGCGCGCGACACGTTGCGGCAGGCCATCAGCGCATCGAAATGCAAAAGCAGGTTCAGGTCCGGATTCTTCACCGAGGCGCCCCTATAAATGGCGTTTATACAAATATAAACCTGCGGGGCTGCTGTCATCGAATCCACAGGCCTAGCATGGCCTTGTTGTTGCAGTGAACGAGGATTCGGCGGGCTCTTTCCGAGGCGCCGGACATAGGCCGGACACGCATGATCCGGCCACAAGGAAGTTCTATCAACAAGGGGAAACCAAGCATGGACCTAGGGCTTTTACGCAGTTGCTGTCGCATTGCCGCCGGTGTCGCATTGTCTGTGGCGGCCGGTTCGGCCAGCGCCGCCTGGCCGGAAAAAGTGATCCGCATCGTGGTGCCGTTCGCCGCGGGCGGGTCCACCGACCTGATCGCGCGCAAGGTGGCGGAAGGGCTGGGCCAGCGCCTGTCCGCCAACGTCATCGTCGAGAACCGCCCCGGCGCGGGCGGCACCGTGGGCACGGAGTACGTGGCCCGCCAGCCGGCCGACGGCTACACCATCCTGATGGGATCGGTCAGCACGCACGGCAGCGCGCCCTGCGTCTATTCCAAGCTGCCCTACGACGCCGTCAAGGACTTCACGCCGCTGGCCGTGGTGGCCACGATTCCCAACGTGATGTCGGTGAACCAGTCGGTGCCCGCCAACAACCTGCAGGAATTCGTGGCGCTCTTGAAGAAGGAACCCGAGAAGTATTCCTTCGCCTCCAACGGCCAGGGCACGTCCAATCACCTGGCCGCGGAACTGTTCAAGACCACCGCCGGCGTGTCCATCGTGCACGTGCCGTACCGCGGCTCCGGACCGGCGCTGATCGACCTGGTGGGGGGGCAGATCAATATGATGATGGACGTGGTGATGACGTCCTACCCCTACATCAAGGACGGCAAGATCAAGGCGCTGGCGGTCACGTCGCCGCAGCGTTCTTCCATGCTGCCCGACGTGCCCACGGTGGCGGAATCCGGCTACCCGGGCTACGAGGCCATGGTGTGGTTCGGCATGCTGGCGCCGGCGGGCATGCCCGAACCGCTGCGGCAGAAGCTCACCGACGGCCTGGTGCAGACCCTGCACGCGCCCGCCATGAAGACCTATCTGGAGCAGCAAGGCGCGCAGGTGTCCGACGTGGCGGGCCCGGCGTTCGGCACCATGATCAAGGACGAGATCAGCAAATGGTGCAAGGTGGTGAAGCAGGCCGGCATCCACCTGGACTGATCCCCCTCTTCCGCGCGCCGCCGGCACGGGATTCCGTGCGGCATCCAGCCCGCCGGCACGCGCGGCGGCCGGGGAGGATTTTTTTCCGCGAGGCCGGCGCAGGCGGCCTGGCAAGACTTTATCTGGAACAAAAACATGTATCGCATAGGGATAGACGTCGGAGGCACGTTTACCGATTTCACGATGATCGACGAGGACGCCGGCGTGGTGCACTTTCACAAGGTGCCTTCCACGCCGCACGATCCCTCGGAGGCCATCGCCACCGGCATCGGCCAGATGCTGGCGGAGCACGGCGTGTCGCCCTCGCAGGTGTCGCACGTGGGGCACGGGACGACGGTGGCCACCAATCTCATCATCGAGCGCAAGGGCGCGCGCGTCGGACTGATCACCACGCGCGGCTTTCGCGACGTGCTGGAGATCGGCCGCCAGACGCGTCCGCACCTGTACGACTACAGCGTGGGCAAGCCGCCGGTGGCCGTGCCGCGCGAGTTCCGCGCCGAAGTCGACGAGCGCGTGAACGCGGCCGGCGAGGTCCTGAGCGCCCTGGACGAAGAACAGGTGCGGGCGGCGGCGAACCAGTTCGCGCAGGCCGGGATCGAGGCGGTGACGATCTGCTTCCTCCACGCCTACCGCAACCCGGCGCATGAGCGCCGCGCGGGGCAGATCGTGGCCGAAGCCATGCCGGATGCCTACATCAGCCTGTCTTCCGACGTGCTGCCCGAATTCCGCGAGTACGAGCGCCTGTCCACCACGGTGCTGAACGCGGCGGTGGGGCCGAAGATGGCGCGCTATCTCGAACGCTTTCTTCAGCGGGTGCGCGACCTGGACATCCGCCACGAGCCGCACACCATCCATTCCAACGGCGGCCTGATGTCGATCGCCACGGTGCGCCAGTATCCCGTGCGCACCTGCCTGTCCGGCCCGGCCGCGGGCGTGGTCGGCGCCGCGGCGGTGGGCCGCGCCATCGGCAGCCCGGACCTGGTGACCTTCGACGTGGGCGGCACCAGCACGGACGTATCGCTGGTGTGCGACGGCCGTCCGTTGTTCACGTCGCACCGGCACGTGGCGGGATATCCGGTCAAGACGCCGATGGTCGACATCCACGTGATCGGCGCGGGGGGCGGCAGCATCGCGTGGCTGGACGACGCGGGCGCGCTGAAGGTGGGCCCGCACAGCGCGGGGGCGGTGCCGGGCCCGGTGGGCTACGGCCGCGGCGGCCAGGAACCGACCATCACCGACGCGGAGATCGCCTTGCAGCGCCTGAATCCCGTGGCCCTGCTGAACGGCCGCATGCCGGTGCATGCGCAGGCCGCCCGCGAGGTCATCGAGCGGCGCGTGGCCGAACCGCTGGGGCTGGGCATGGAAGCGGCGGCCGAAGGCATCCTGCGCATCGCGGCGGCGAACATGAGCCGCGCCATCCGCGCGGTGTCGACCGAGCGCGGCTACGACCTGTCGCGCTTCGCGCTGTACGCCTACGGCGGCGCGGGGCCGCTGCACGCGGTGGAGGTGGCCGAGGAATGCGGCATTCCCACGGTGATCGTGCCGCAGGAGCCCGGCACCATGTGCGCCCGCGGCATCCTGCTCAGCGACATTTCCTTCGACTTCGTGCAAAGCGAAATCTCGCTGGCCGGCGAAGCGACCTGGCCGGCGATCTCCGCCATCTTCGACGGACTGCGCGCGCAGGCGCGGGACTGGCTGGCCGCCGAGCGCGTGGACCCCGCGCTGCGCGTCTGCCACAGCGCGATCGACGCGCGCTACGAAGGCCAGAACTTCGAAGTGCAGGTCGGCCTGGACGATACCGGCGCCGGCGGGTACGCCGA
Organism: Achromobacter veterisilvae; assembly: GCF_037619525.1. NCBI lineage: Bacteria > Pseudomonadati > Pseudomonadota > Betaproteobacteria > Burkholderiales > Alcaligenaceae > Achromobacter > Achromobacter veterisilvae. The sequence continues at coordinate 1,052,432 of NZ_CP148753.1, forward strand.
GTTCGCGCGCCGCTTCGCCGAGGCGCACGAACGCGAATACGGCTACACGGTGGACGACCGCAAGGTGCAGATCATCAACTGCCGCATGCAGGCCGTGGGCCAGGTGGTGAAGGCGCCGCTGGCGCCGCGCCACGTGGGCGGCGCGCTGGAAGACGCCAGGATCGGCGAGCGCAAGACCTATTTCGGCGCCGGGCGCGGCTGGCTGGATACGCCGGTCTACGACCGCGACCGCGTGCCCACCGGCGCGCGCTTCACCGGCCCCGCGCTGCTGGAGGAAATGAGCTCCACCACTGTCGTGGGCGTGGGGCACGACGTGACCGTGGACGAATACGGCAACCTGATCATCCGTTTGCAGTGAGGCTTGCATGAACAAACCCAATAATCCCGGCGCCGCCGCCGCGCTGTCGGACCCCATCGGCATGGAGGTGTTCTGCAACCGCCTGCTGTCCATCACCGAGGACATGAACAACACGCTGGTGCGCGCATCGTTCTCGACCAACATCAAGGAACGCAAGGACTGCTCCGTGGCGCTGTTCGACGCCCAGGGCCGCCTGGTGGCCCAAGGCACGCAGATACCCTTGCACCTGGGTTCGCTGGACGGCGCGATGGGCGCGATCCTGCGCGCCTACCCCCTGGACCGGATCCGCGAGGGCGACGTCTTCATCTGCAACGACCCCTATCTGGCCGACGGCAGCCACCTGCCGGACATCAACGTCGTCACCCCGGTATTCTGGGACGGCGCGCTGCGCTTTTTCGCGGCCAATATCGCGCACCATTCCGACGTGGGCGGCGCGGTGCCGGGCTCGATCGCGGGCGGGCTGAAATCCATTTTCGAGGAGGGCATCCGCATTCCCGCCTGCCGTATCGCGAAGCACGGCGAAACGGACGAAGACATGCTGCGCCTGATCTGCGCCAACACCCGCGACCCCGAGGAGCGCGTGCTGGACCTGCGCGTACAGATGGCCACCAACCGCCGCGGCGCGGCCGCCGTGCAGGGCCTGATCCGCCAGATGGGCCTGGAGGCGGTGCTGCGTTCGGTGGACGACGTGATCGCCTATACGCGCCGCCGCCTGCTCAACCGGATCGCCGAATTACGGCAGGGCAGCTATACCTTCCGCAGCGACCTGGACGACGACGGCATGGGCGGCGACCCCGTGCCCATCCAGGTGACGCTGACCGTCGGCCCGGACAACCTGCACTTCGATTTCGAAGGGTCGGGCAAGCAGGCGCGCGGCGCGATGAATCTGCCGTTCAATGCCTTGCGGGCCTGCGTGTACTACGCCGTGAAGGCCCTGCTGGATCCGGACCTGGCACCCAACGCGGGCCTGTTCGATCCCATCACCCTGTCCGCGCCCGTGGGCACCATCACCAATCCCGAGCATCCCGCGGCGGTGGGCGCGCGTTCCATCACGGCGCAGAAGGTGGCCGGCGCGATCTTCGGCGCCTTCCGCGGCCTGCTGCCGCCGGAGAAGATCATGGCGTCGAGCAACGATTGCTGCCCGGCGATCGTGTTCTCGGGCCGCTGGCGCGAGCGCGCCGGGCATTTCGTGTACCTGGAAACGCTGGGCGGCGGCGCCGGCGCGCGCCTGGATACCGACGGCATGGACGCGGTGCACGTGCACATGACCAACACGTCGAACCTGCCGGTGGAAGCGCTGGAAAACGAGTATCCGCTGCTGATGGACGAGTATGCGCTGATCCAGGATTCGGGCGGCGTGGGCCGCACGCGCGGCGGCATGGCGATCGCCAAGCAGATCCGCGCCGTGGGGCCGGGCATCGTGTTCTCGGCGCGCTCGGACAGCCACACGGTGGGCGTGGCGGCGGGCGTGGACGGCGGCGGCGATGGCAGGCGCGCGCGGCTCATCCGCAACTTCGGCACGCCGCGGGAAGAAGAGTTGTTTTCCAAGACCGCGAACATCGCGCTGGCGCCCGGAGAAAGCGTGCGCATCGAAACGCCCGGCGGCGGGGGATACGGCGCGCCCGCCGAACGCCCGCGGGCGCGCATCGAGCGGGACCTGGCGGACGGCAAGATCAGCGCGCAGGCGGCTCGCGCTGCCTATGGCGAGCGCGCCGCGGGGGACGTCACCCCACGTTGAGGGTCATGGAGTACTTCATTTTGTCGTGGGGGAACGTGGTGATGGTGGCCAGCAGCAGCACGCCGCCATCGCCGTAGTAGCGGCGCGTGATGACGAAGCCCGCCGTCCTGGGTTCGACCTGGAGCTGCCTGGCCATCGTTACGCCGATGGGCGTGGCGGAGAACTCCTGGTTGACCTCGGTGATGCGGTCGCCGAAGTGGTCTTCGATCAGGCGCAGGAGCGAGATGCGCGATTTGATTTCGACCCGCAGGTCCGAATGCGCGGGATCGGTGTAGATCAGCGTGCAGGCGGCGGCGGTGTCCTGGTCGTCCAGCGTTTTGATGGAGTTGATATGCAGCCAGGACAGGCCGGGTTCGCAGCCCAGCGTTTCGGCGAGCCGCTTGCCGAGCTTGATGGTGCGCACGTCCTGCACCAGCAGCGCGGCGTTGCGGGCGTACTGCAGCAGGTCGGGGAACTGCGAAATGCGTTGCGTGAAGCGGGTGCGGGCGCTGGCGGTCTCCACGCGTGTGCCCACGCCGGGGCGGCGCGAAACCATGCCCGCCACGGTCAGCATGCGGATCGCTTCGCGGATGGTGTGGCGGCTGGCGTTGAACTGATCGCAAAGCTCGTGCTCGGTGGGCAGCAGCGTCATGACGGGGTAGCGGCCCGAGCGGATGTCCTGGGAAAGCGTTTGGTAAATGCTCTTGTAGCGGGGGCCGCCGGACGTGCCGCCGGGAGCCGGCGACTCCGGCTTGCCGTGCGCTTGCCGTGCTCCGCCGGGGCCGGCCGCGCGCTCGGAGGATCGGGTCATGGGGAGGCTCCTAGGATCGTTATATGGGGTTTGTACCGACAGTAACCCATTGACAAGGACATGTTGCCGGATTCATTATTTGTCCGGACATTCATGTACGGACAAATTGTACGCGGACATGAAGTCCAGGAACGTGGGAAGAGGAATTTTTGTGCCGCGCCGATCGCCCGGCCATTCCCGCGGATCTGGCGGCATTCGGCAGTTCTTGCAGTTTCTTCCAATATTCGGGGGTTCTCATGGGCAAGGTACTCGCAGTGCTAGCGGCGGCAACGGTGGCCGCCGGACTCAGCGCCAATGCGGCGGCGCAGAAACTGGTGGTGGCCGGATACGGCGGCTCTTTCGAAGACATCATGCGCAAGGACATCTTCCCGCCCTTCGCCAAGCAGCACGGCGTCGAGCTGGACTATGTGGCCGGCAACTCCACCAACACGGTGGCGCGGCTGCAGGCGCAGAAAAGCAATCAGCAGATCGACGTGGCCATCATCGACGACGGCCCCATGTACCAGGCCATCGCGCTGGGCTTTTGCGAACCCATCAAGGGACTGCCGGCCGACGACATCTACGGCACGGCGCGCTACAAGGACGACAAGGCGGTGGCCATCGGCATCGTGGCGACCGGCATCATGTACAACAAGAAGGTCTTCGACGAAAAGAAGTGGGCGCCGCCCGCCTCGTGGAAGGACCTGAAGGATCCCAAGTACAAGAAGCAACTGGTGATCCCGCCGCTGAACAACACCTACGGCCTGCACGCGCTGGTGGAATACGCGCGCGAAGGCGGCGGCGGCGAAAAGAAGATCGATCCCGGCTTCGCCACCTTCAAGAACGAGGTCGGCCCGAACGTGCTGGTCTATGAACCCTCGCCGGGCAAGATGACGGAGCTGTTCTCCAGCGGCCAGGCGGTAATCTCGGTCTGGGGCAGCGGCCGCGTCAAGGCCTTCGCCGATACCGGATTCCCGGTGGGCTTCGTGTATCCGCAGGAAGGCGCCTACGCCCTGCTGTCGTCCGTCTGCCCGGTCGCCAAGTCCAATGCCAACCCGCTTGCCCAGGCCTTCGTGCAGTACCTGGTCTCTCCCGAGGTGCAGGAGAAGCTGGCGACCGCCTACGGCTACGGCCCGGTCAACAAGAAAGCCAAGGTCACCGACGATCCCCGCGTGCCGCTGCCTATCGGCAAGCGGGCCGCCGACCTGATCGTGATCGATTGGGACACGGTCAACCAGAATCGGGACGACTGGAACAAGCGCTGGACGCGGGAAATCGAGCGCTGAGGGCCGACATCCATGACCTACCTAGTGTTGAACCGCCTGAGCAAGCGCTACGGCGACACAGTCGCCGTGCAGGACTTGAGCCTGTCCGTGAACCGGGGCGAATTCATTTCGCTGCTGGGGCCGTCCGGCTGTGGCAAGACGACCACCCTGCAGATGATCGCGGGGTTTGTCGAGCCCACCGGCGGCAGCATCGTGCTGGACGGCAGGGACGTCAGCAAGGTGCCGGCCAACAAGCGCGGGCTGGGCATGGTGTTCCAGAACTACGCCCTGTTCCCGCACATGACCGCGGCCGAGAACGTGTCGTTCGGGCTGGAGATGCAGCGGGTCAGGAAGGACGAGCGCGAGGCGCGCGTGGCCGACGCGCTCAAGCTGGTGGGCCTGGAGCACCTGGCCGACCGCCATCCCGCGCGCATGTCCGGCGGCCAGCAGCAGCGCGTGGCGCTGGCGCGCGCGCTGGTCATCCGGCCCAGCGTGCTGCTGCTGGACGAACCGCTGTCCAACCTGGATGCCAAGCTGCGCGAGGAAATGCAACTGGAGCTGCGCAGCATCCAGCGCACGGTCGGCACCACCACCATCCTGGTGACGCACGACCAGTCCGAAGCGCTGGCGCTGTCGGACCGGATCGTGGTGATGAACCAGGGGCGCGTGGAACAGGTGGCCGAGCCCTTCCAGGCGTATGAAGGGCCGGCCAGCCAGTTCGTGGGCGGCTTCCTGGGCAAGGCCAACGTGTTCACGCCGCAGGCCGAACAGTACGGCGGCGAAACGCGCGCCCGCGTCGGCGAGGCGCACGTTTCGATGGAAGGGGCGCCCGTGCCGCTGGGCGCGGTGATCGTGCGCCCCGAAAAGATCCTGTTCTCCGAGCCGGCCGCCTGTGCCCTGCCCGGCCGCATGAAGACCCGCGTGTTCCAGGGCAACCACTGGCTGTGCCAGGTGGAAACCTCGGTGGGCGAAGTGATGGTGATCCGCCAGAACGACGGCGTGCCCGTGCCGGCCGAAGGCGAAACCGTGCACCTGCGCTGGCGCGCGCGGGACATGTGCGAGGTGGCTCCGGCGCCGCCAGGGCGGGCGCCATGAGCACGCGCGTCAATCCCTGGGTGCTGAGCACGCCGGCGCTGGCGGTATACGCCACTTTCCTGGTGGTGCCGATGGCGCTGGTGATCCTGATCAGCTTCTTCGATTTCCAGTTCTACGGCGGCATGCAGGCCACGTTCACATGGAAGAACTACGTCGAGATCCTGTCCGACGGCTACTACTACGAGATCTACGCCCGTACCTTCGGCGTCGCCGCCGCCGTGACGCTGGCCTGTCTGGTGCTGGGCACGGCGGAGGCCTACGTGCTGTCGCGCATGGCCAACCCCTGGAAGGGACTGTTCCTGATGGTGGTGCTGGGTCCGCTGCTGATTTCGGTCGTCGTCCGCACGCTGGGCTGGGCGCTGCTGTTCGGTTCCACCGGGCTGATCAACAAGGTCTTGATGGGCATCGGGCTCATCTCCACGCCGGTCGACCTGATGTACAGCAACCTGGGCGTGGCCATCGCGCTCACGCACGTGCTGGTGCCCTTCATGGTGATTTCGGTGTGGGCGTCGCTGCAGCGGATCAACCCGTCGACGGAAGCGGCGGCGCTGTCGCTGGGCGCGACGCAGTTCACCGTTATCTGGCGGGTCGTCATCCCGCAGGTCATGCCGGGCATCCTGTCGGGCGCGATCATGGTGTTCGCGATGGCGGCCAGTTCCTTCGCCACGCCGGCCATCATCGGCGGGCGCCGCCTGAAGAACGTGGCCACCGCCGCCTACGACGAATTCCTGAACACCTTGAACTGGCCGCTGGGCGCGGCGCTGGCGGTGGTGCTGCTGCTGGCGACGGTCGTGGTGCTGCTGTCGGCCAACCGGATCATCGAGCGCAAGTACGGCGCGGTCTTCAATCAGGCGGGAGGCTGACATGCAGTTCAAGAACGGCCCCATCGGCCTGCTGTTCCACACGCTTTTCATCCTCTTCATCCTGGCGCCCATCGTCATGGTCTGCGCGGTGGCGTTCACGTCGGAAGGCTTCATCTCGCTGCCTTCGGGCGGCCTGTCGCTGCGCTGGTTCCGCGCCATCCTGGACAACCCGCGCTTCGTCGAGGCCTTCTGGTTCAGCCTGGGCCTGGGCACGCTGTCGGCCAGCCTGGCGATTGTGCTGGCCGTTCCCAGCGCGCTGGCGCTGGCCCGCAACCGCTTCCGCGGCCGCGAGGCGCTGGTGGCCTTCTTCCTGTCGCCGCTGATGATTCCGCACGTGGTGCTGGGCCTGGCCTTCCTGAAGTTCTTCACGACGGTGGACCTGGCGGGCACGTATGTGGGCCTGGTGGTGGCGCACGTGATCCTGATCATGCCCTACGCGCTGCGGCTGGTGCTGGCCTCGGCCACGGGCATCGACCCCGCGCTGGAACGCGCCGCGCAGTCGCTGGGCGCGTCCAACTGGACGGCCTTCCGGCGCGTGGTGCTGCCGCTGCTGCTGCCCGGCGTCGTCAGCGGCTGGGTGATCGCGTTCATCACGAGCTTCGACGAACTGACCATGTCCATCTTCATCGCATCGCCCTCCACGACCACGCTGCCGGTGCGCATCTTCCTGCATATCGAGGACACGATCGACCCGCTGGTGACCGCCGTGTCGGCCGTGCTGATCTACGTGACGATCATCGCCATATTCATCCTGGACCGCGTGGTCGGCCTGGAAAAGTTGTTTGTAGGAAAGGGACGCCAATGACGGACGAGAGAGAACTGGCGCCGCGCGCGCCCGCGCATCGCGGGATATACGACGCGGCGGTGATAGGCGGGGGGCTGGTCGGGTCGGCCGTCGCCTACGGCCTGCGGCGCGAGCTGGACCACGTGGCCGTGCTGGACGAAGGCGACGTGGCCTACCGGGCCTCGCGCGGGAACTTCGGGCTGGTCTGGGTGCAGAGCAAGGGCATGGGCCTTCCGCGCTACGGCGTGTGGACCATGACCTCGGCATCGGGCTGGCCCCGGCTGGCCGCGCAGTTGCTGGAAGAAACCGGGGTGGACGTGCACCTGGAACAGCGCGGCGGCCTGCATGCGCTGCTGAGCGACGAAGAACTGGAGGCCCGCGTCAAATTCATGCAGACCCTGCTGGCGCAGCCGGGCATGGCGAAGTACGACTGGAAGCTGCTCGACCGCGCCGAGGTGGCCGACCTGGTGCCGGGGATCGGCCCGGACGTGCGCGGCGCGACCTGGACGCCGGTGGACGGCATCGCCAATCCGCTCAAGCTGCTGCGCGCGCTGCACACGAGTTTTGCACAGCGGGTTGTGGATTACCTGCCGCGTCGTCCGGCGCAGCGCGTCCGCCAGCGCGACGGCGTGTTCGAGATCGAAACGCCGGCCGGCACGGTGCGCGCGCACAAGATCGTGCTGGCCTCGGGGCTGTCGAACAAGGAGCTGGGCGCGCAGGTGGGCCTGGACGTGCCGGTGCGCCCGCAGCGCGGCCAGATCGTGGTGCTGGAACGCACGCGCCGCATGCTCGAAACGCCATTGTCCACCTTGCGCCAGACCGACGAAGGCACCTGGCTGATCGGCGATTCGCAGGAAGAGGCGGGCTACGCGGACAATCAGGTGGGCCTGCCCATCCTGGGCACGCTGGCCGACCGCGCCGTGCGCACCCTGCCCGCGCTGCGCGAGGTGCGCGTGGTGCGTAGCTGGGCGGCGCTGCGCGTGATGTCCAAGGACGGCTTTCCCATCTACCAGCAATCCGAAACGTGCCCGGGGGCCTTCGTCGCCACCTGTCATAGCGGCGTGACGCTGGCCGCCGCGCACGCGCTCAATCTGGCGCCCATGATCGCCGCCGGCTCGCTGGCCGGCGACATGGCGCCCTTCTCGACCCGGAGGTTCCATGTTCAAGAGGCTTGACGAGGCGCAACGCCAGGCGCAGGGCGCGCCGGTGCGCGTAACGGTCAACGGGACCGAGCTGTTGTGCCGCCAGGGCGACAGCGTGGCCGCGGCGCTGTTCGCCGGCGGCGTGCAGGCCTGTCGCGATACGGCGGTCAACGAAGTGCCCCGCGGACCCTATTGCATGATGGGCGTGTGCTACGACTGCCTGGTCACCATCGACGGCCAGGCGAACCAGCAGGGCTGCATGATGGCCGTGCGCGAGGGAATGAAGATCGAGCGCCAACTGGGCGCGCGCAAGGTGCAGGCATGATCGATACGACGCAATGCGATTTGCTGGTGGTGGGCGCGGGCCCGGCCGGACTGGCGGCGGCGACGCTGGCCGCGAAGCTGGGCGTGGACACGGTGCTGCTGGACGAGCAGCCGGCGCCGGGCGGCCAGATCTATCGCGCCATCACGACCACGCCCGTGACCGACCGCGCCATCCTGGGCGAAGATTACTGGCACGGCGCGTCGCTGGTGGCGCCCTTCCAGCAGTCCGGCGCGCGTTACGTGCCGGGCGCCACGGTGTGGGCGGTGGCCGAGCGCACCGCGCCGCAGCCTGAAAAGGGCTTCGAGGTGGCGTATTCCGTGGCGGGCGAGGCGCGCATCGTGCATGCGCGCCGGCTGCTGCTGGCCACCGGCGCCCAGGAACGCCCGTTTCCCATTCCGGGATGGACCCTGCCCGGCGTCATCACGGCCGGCGCCGCGCAGATTCTGCTGAAGTCGGCCGGCGTGGTGCCCGCCGACCGCACGGTGCTGGCGGGCAGCGGCCCGCTGCTGTACCTGGTGGCCTGGCAGTACCTGAACGCCGGGGTGAAGATCGACGCCCTGCTCGAGACCACGCCGCCCGGACGCATGGGCCAGGCGCTGCCCAAGATCTGGGGCTTCCTGCGCTCGCCATACCTGGGCAAAGGCCTGAAGCTGCTGCGCGCGGTCAAGGCCGCGGTGCCCATCACGCGCGGCGTGACGGCGCTGGAAGCCGTCGGCGACGGCAAGCTGCAAAGCGTGCGCTACACGGCTGGCGGCGTCACGAAGACGCTGCCCGCGGAGCAACTGATGCTGCACCAGGGCGTGGTGCCCAACGTGAACCTGTCGCGCGCCGTGGGCGCGGAGCACCGCTGGAACGAGGCGCTGGACTGTTGGGAGCCGCAGGTCGACGAATGGGGCCTGACCTCGGTGGATGGCATCGGGATGGCGGGCGACGGCGCGGGCATCGCGGGCGCGCTGGCGGCGGAACACCGGGGCCGACTGGCGGGCTTGCAGGCCGCCCATTTGCTGGGCCGCATCGACGCGGCCGCGCGCGACCGCGAGGCCGCCGCGCCGCGCGAGGCGCTGGCCCGGGCGGTGCGGGGGCGCGAGTTCTTCGACGCGCTCTACAAGGCGCCCGACGCCTTCCGGCGGCCCACCGGCGACACCATCGTGTGCCGTTGCGAGGAAGTCACCGCGGCGCAGGTGCGCGAGACGGTGAAGCTGGGATGCAGCGGGCCCAACCAGATGAAGGCCTTCCTGCGCTGCGGCATGGGACCGTGCCAGGGCCGCTTCTGCGGGCTGACGGTGTCCGAGCTCATCGCCGAGGAACGCGGCGTGCCGACACCGGAGGTGGGCTATTACCGCCTGCGGTTCCCGACCAAGCCGCTGACGCTGGGGGAGCTGGCATCGCTGCCGCAGACGGACGATTCGCGGCAGGCCGTCGTCCGGCTGAAAAAGTAGACCGAAGGAGTAGACATGACCGGTGCCACGCGGTCGGCGGAAGTCATCATCGTCGGCGGGGGGCTGCACGGCAGCTCGGCGGCGCTGCATCTGGCGCGCGCGGGGGTGCGGGCCCTGGTGATCGAGAAGAACTACGTGGGCCGGCACGCGTCGGGCGTGAACGCGGGCGGCGTGCGCACCCTGTCGCGGCATCTGGCCGAGGTGCCGCTGGCCCTGGCCTCGCGCGAACTCTGGTATCGCATTGGCGATCTGGTGGACGACGATTGCGGCTTCGAACAGCACGGGCAGGTGCGCGTCGCGGAGAACGCCGCGGACGCCGCGCTCCTGCGCGACCGCCTGCGGACCATGACCGGCCACGGCTATACCCACGAGCAGTGGATAAGTGCCGAAGACCTGCGGGACTTGATTCCGGCGCTGGCGCCGACCGTGCAGGGCGGGCTGATCGCGCGCGAGGACGCCGCGGCCGACCCCTACCGCACGACCCTGGCCTTCCGAATGAAGGCCGCCAGCCTGGGCGCTAGGTTCATGGAGGGAGTGCGCGTGCGTGAAGTGGCGCGCCGCGACGGCCAGTGGTGCGTGGAGACGGATGCGGGCGTGTACACCGCCCCGCAGGTGCTGAACTGCGCGGGCGCCTGGGCCGACCGCATCGCGGCGCAATGGGGCGAGCCGGTGCCGCTGACCGCCATCAGTCCCATGATGCTCGTGACGCTGCGCATGGACCATTTTCTGGACCCGGTGGTGCTGGGAACGGGCCGCGCCCTGTCGTTCAAGCAGCGCGCGAACGGCACGGTGCTGATCGGCGGCGGCCGGCGCGCCTGGGTGGACCGCGACGCGGAATGGACCGAGCTGGATTTCCGCTCGCTGGCCGAAGGCGCGCGCACGGTCTGCGACCTGTTCCCGCACATGCGGGATGCGGTCGTGAACCGGGGCTGGGCGGGCATCGAGGCGGCCATGCCGGACGAGATCCCCGTCATCGGCCGCAGCAGCCGCCACGAGACCGCGTTCCATGCCTTCGGGTTCTCGGCCCATGGCTTCGAACTGGGGCCTATCGTGGGCCGCATCATGGCCGACCTGATCACCGCCGGCGCGACGGATATGCCGATCGCGCCGTTCAGGATCGAACGTTTCACGGACGCCGCGCCGGGGTCCGATCCATCCGAAAAGGAGCAAGACGAATGACTGATATCGTGCGCAAGGATTCCAACCAGCGCCTGAGCCGCATCGTGATCCACGGCGATACGGTGTACGTGGCGGGAGTGACGTCGTCGGCGGCCGGAGGCATCGTCGGGCAGACCCGCGACGCGCTGGCGAAGATAGACGGTTATCTGGCGCAGGCGGGCACGGACAAGTCGCGCCTGCTGTCCGTGCAGATCTGGCTGAAGGACATCGACCGCGATTTCGCCGGTATGAACGCGGTGTGGGCCGAGTGGGCGCTGCCGCAGGCGATGCCCACCCGCGCCACCTGCGAGGCCAGGCTGGCCGCGCCGGAGCTGCTGGTGGAGATCATCGTGACGGCGGCGCGGCGCCCTGGCGCCGTCAGCGGGCCGGTGTCTGAAAGCTGACCTGGCCGGGACGTCCGGGCAGGTTCAGGGTGGCGGTGGCGGGCGGCGTGGTGGCGATCACGTTGCCGCCGCGCATCACCATCAGGCGGGTGGCGCGCAGGCGCAGCGCTTCGACGGGATCGCGCGCCTGCAGCAGCACCAGGTCGGCGCGCTTGCCGACCGCCAGCCCGGTTTCGTCCAGCCCCAGGATCTGCGCGGGCGTGGCGGTCACCGCAGCGAAACAGGCGCGCATGGCGTCCTGGCCCGTCATCTGGGCGACGTGCAGGCCCATGTGCGCCACTTCCAGCATGTCGCCCGACCCCAGGCTGTACCACGGGTCCATCACGCAATCGTGGCCGAAGGCCACCGGCACGCCGGCCGCCAGCAGTTCAGGCACGCGCGTCATGCCGCGGCGCTTCGGATAGGTGTCGTGCCGGCCCTGCAGCGTGATGTTGATGAGCGGATTGGCGATGGCGGCCACGCCGGCCTCGCGTATCAGCGGAATCAGCTTGGACACGTAATAGTTGTCCATGGAGTGCATGGACGTCAGGTGCGAGCCCGTGACGCGGCCGTGCAGGCCCAGGCGCTGCGTGTGGCAGGCCAGCGTCTCGATGTGGCGCGACAGCGGATCGTCGCTTTCGTCGCAGTGCATGTCCACGCGCAGGCCGCGTTCGGCGGCCAGTTCGCACAGGATGCGCACGGATTCGGCGCCGTCCTGCATGGTGCGTTCAAAGTGCGGAATGCCGCCCACCACGTCCACGCCCATGTCCAGCGCCCGCTTCAGGTTGTCCAGCGCGCCCGGCGCGCGCAGCACGCCGTCCTGCGGGAAGGCCACCAGTTGCAGGTCCAGATAGGGTTTGACCTTCTCGCGCACGTGCAGCAGCGCTTCGGTCGCCAACAGGCGCGGGTCGCACACGTCGACGTGCGAGCGGATGGCCAGCAGGCCGCGTGCCACCGCCCAGTCGCAGTACGCCAGCGCGCGTTCCACCAGCGCTTCCTGGGTCAAGAGCGGCTTCAGCTCGCCCCACAGCGCGATGCCTTCCAGCAAGGTGCCGGACTGGTTCACGCGCGGCAGTCCGAAGGACAGCGTGGAATCCATGTGGAAGTGCGCGTCCACGAAGGGCGGCGACACCAGTTGCCCCGCGGCATCGATGGTCTGGCCGGCCTCGGCCTTCAGCGCCGGCTCCAAGGCCACGATGCGGCCATTGGCGACGCCGATGTCGATGTCCTGGCGGCCGTCCGGCAGCGCGCAGTGTCTAAGAATCAGATCGAGCATGGGGTTCCCTGCGGGAGGTTTCAGTTGTTCATGGTACTGCGCAAGAAGCAGGCACCCCCCCAATCGGGGTCGCACGGAGCCGGCTCCGCCGGTCCGTAGCGACGCCCCTGGGGGAAGCGCGCAGCGCTTCGGGGGGGGCCTCTACCTTTCGCCCTTGCGGTACGGCTTCATCAGGGCCTGCGGGTAGGCGGCGCGGCGCGCCATCATCACCAAGGCCAGGATGGACAGGATGTACGGCAGCATCAAGTAGACCTGATAGGGCAGCTCCGGCAACCCCGGAAGCGCCGCCCCGCCCTGCTGCATGCGCAGTTGCAGTGCGTCGAAGAAGGCGAAGATCAGCGCGCCCAGTAAAGCCTTGCCGGGGCGCCACGAGGCGAACACCACCAGCGCCACGCAGACCCAGCCGCGGCCGTTGACCATGTTGAAGAAAAAGGCGTTGAACGCCGCCAGGGTCAGGAAGCTGCCGGCCACGCCCATCAGCGCCGAGCCGGCCACGATGGCGCCCATGCGCAGGCGCGTCACTGACAGGCCCTGGCCCTCGGCGGCGGCGGGGTTTTCGCCCACCATGCGGATCGCCAGGCCGACCGGCGTGCGGTTCAGCACCCAGGCGAGTATCGGCACTGCGGCCAGGGCGATCAGCGTCATGGGCGTCTGCCCCGCCAGCACCGGCCCGATGAGCGGGATGCCGGCGAGGAACTTCATTTCGGCGAACGGCACGATGGTGGGCGGCGTGTCCACGCTGGGGAAGGTGACGCGATAGGCGAAGTAGCTCAGGCTGGTGGCGAGCAATGTCACGCCCAGCCCGGACACGTGCTGCGACAGGCCCAGCGGCACGGTCAGCACCGCGTGCAGCAGGCCGAACACGGCGCCGGCCAGCGCCGCGGCCAGCACGCCCACGTAGAGCGGCGCGCCCAGGTACACCACCAGCCAGCCGGTGAAGGCGCCGGCCACCATGATGCCTTCGATGCCCAGGTTCAGGACGCCGGCGCGCTCGCACAGCAGCACGCCCAGCGTGCCCAGTATCAGCGGCGTGGCCAGGCGCAGCACGGCGACCCAGAAGGCCGGGGAACTCATCAGATCCATCCATTCCATGATTCAGCCCCGGTTGTGGCGCAAGCGGTACTGCGCGAATAGCGTCGCGACCAGCATGGCGAGCAGCGAGGTGGCGACGATGACGTCGGCGATGTAGTTGGGGACGGCGATGGCGCGGCTCATGCTGTCCGCGCCCACCAGCATGCCGGCCACGAAGAGGCTGGCCAGGATCACGCCCAGCGGGTGCAGCCCGGCCAGCATGGCCACCACCACGCCCGTGTAGCCGTAGCCCGGCGACATGTCCAGGGTGACGTAGCCGGTCCGGCCCGCCACCTCGATCGCGCCCGCCAGGCCGGCCAGCGCGCCGGAAAGCATGGCGGTGCCCAACATGACGCGGTTCACGGGGAGCCCCAGGAAGCGCGAGGCGTGGGTGTTGGCGCCCACGGCGCGCATCTGGAAGCCGAACACCGTGTAGCGGTTCAGCAGCCACAAGCCCAGCGCCAGGCCGGCGGCCCACAGCAGGCCGGTGTGGGCGCGCGTGCGTTCGATCAGCTTGCCCAGTTCCAGGTCGCCGTTGAGCGCCACGGATTGCGGCCAGCCCATGGCCATCGGATCCTTCATCGGGCCGTCGAGCATCATGGACACGAACAGCAGCACGATGAAGTTGCCCAGCAGGGTCGTGACCACTTCGTCCACGCCCAGGCGGGTCTTCAGCAGCGCGGGGATGAGCAGCAGCAAGGCGCCCGCCAGCGCGGCCGCCAGCATCATGCCCGCGAACAGCGCGGGCACCGGCAGGTCGAAGCCGGTGCCGTCGTGCAGCCCGCCCACGGCGACCGCCGCCAGCGCGCCCAGGTACAGTTGGCCTTCGGCGCCGATGTTGTAGAAGCGGGCGCGGAACGCCACGGCGCAGGCCAGTCCCGTCAGCATCAGCGGAGTGGCGCGCGTGAGCGTTTCCGACAGGGCGAAGCGCGAGCCGAACGCGCCCTCGAACAGCAGCGCGTAGGTGCGGCCCACGGGCGCGCCGGCCCAGGCCACCAGTACGGTGCAGACCGCCAGCGTGAAGAGGATGGCCGCGATGGGGGCCAGGGCCAGCGCCAGCCGGCTGGGCTCGGGGCGGCGTTCCAGGATCAGTTTCATGCGAACAATGCTCGATAGAAGGGGATGCGGCGGTCCATCAGGCGCGGGTGCCCGTCATGGCCAGGCCCACCGTGGCGGGCGTCCAGTCGGCCACCGGCTTGACGGCGACCAGCTTGCCGCCGCACAGCACGGCGATGCGGTCGGCCAGCGCGAAGATCTCTTCCAGGTCCTCGGACACCAGCAGCACGCCGGCGCCGCGCTTGCGCGCGGCCAGCAACTGCTCGCGCACATAGGCCACCGCGCCGATGTCCAGGCCCCAGGTGGGCTGGTCGGCCACGATGAAGCGCGGTTCGCGCGCCAGCGTGCGGCCCAGGATCAGCTTCTGCATATTGCCGCCGGACAGGCTGCGCGTGCGCACGTCCAGCGAGGCGGCGCGCACGTCGAACTGCCGGGCCAGCGATGCCGCGTAGGCCTTGCCCGCGCGCGCGCGGATCAGGCCGTAGCGCGCGAAGCGCTTGTCCTTCAGGTCCTCGACGATGGCGTTTTCCCACAAGGGGCTGTCGCCGATCATGCCTTCGCCGTGGCGGTCCTCCGGAATGCGGCCGACGCGGGCGGCCGTCCAGCCAGCCGGCGTCGTGGGCGCGGCCGCGTGCTCGGGGCCCAGGCGTATCGTGCCCTCGGACGGCTGGCGCAGCCCGGTCAGCACCGACACCAGCGCCTGCTGGCCGTTGCCGGCCACGCCGGCGATGGCGACGATTTCGTGTTTGTGCACCGTCAGGTCCAGGCCGTCCAGGCGCAGCGCGCCGTCGCGGCCGTCGCGCACACAGACCTGGGACAGGGTCACCACGGGCGCGGCCTGCTCGGCCGCCGCCACGGCCTCGGCGTGCGGCATGACGACCTTGCGGCCCACCATCAGCTTCGCCAGTTCGGCGGGGCTGGTGCCGGCGGTGTCGCGTTCGGCCACCAGCTTGCCCTGGCGCAGTACCGCCACGCGGCGCGACACGGCCATCACCTCGTCCAGCTTGTGCGAAATGAAGATGACGGCCAGCCCTTCGTCGACGAAGCCGCGCAGGGTGGCGAACAGATCCTGCACCTCCTGCGGCGTGAGCACGGCCGTGGGTTCGTCCAGGATCAGCACGCGGGCGCCGCGGTACAGCGCCTTCAGGATCTCGACGCGCTGCTTCTCGCCGACCGACAGCGCGCCGACGCGCGCGTCCGGATCCACGCCCAGGCCGAAGCGCTGGCCCAGCTCCACCAGGCGCTTGCGCGCCTTGCCGCGGCCCGACGCCAGTTTCCACAGGGATTCCGTGCCGACCATGATGTTGTCCAGCACGGTCAGGTTGTCGGCCAGCGTGAAGTGCTGGTGCACCATGCCGACCCCGGCCGCCAGCGCGGCGTCGGGCCGGCCGGCGGGCAGGGGCTGGCCGAAGACCTCGATGCCGCCGGCGTCGGCCACATAGTGGCCGAACAGGATCGACACCAGGGTCGATTTACCGGCGCCGTTCTCGCCCAGCAAGGCCAGCACTTCGCCCTGGGCGAGCGTCAGCGATATGTCGTCGTTGGCCGTCAGGCTGCCGAAGCGCTTGGTGATCCCCGTCAGTCGCAGGGCGAGAGGCGCTGGTTTCATCGTGCCGAGGACTTGGGTTCTTTGTCGACGACCTTCACGCTGAAGCTGCCGTCCAGGATGGCTTTCTGCCTGGCTTCCACCTTGGCCACCAGGTCGGCGGGAATCTTGGCCGCGAACGTGCCCAGCGGCGCCAGCGACGAGCCCTGGTGCTTCATCAGCGAATACTGGCCGTAGTCGTCGGCCTTGAAGGTGCCCGCCTTGACCTGCTTGAGCGCTTCGTCGATCGTGGGTTCCATGCTCCACAGGGCCGAGGCGACCACGGTCTCGGGGTATTGCGGCTGCGTGTCGATCACGTTGCCGATGGCCAGCTTGCCGCGCTCCTTGGCGGCGTCCGACACGCCAAAGCGCTCGGCGTAGAGCACGTCCGCGCCCTTGTCGATCATGGCGAAGGCGGCTTCCTTGGCCTTCGGGGGATCGAACCAGGACCCGATGAAGGTCACGGTGAACTCGGCCTGCGGGTTCACTTCCTTGGCGCCTTCGATGAAGGCCTGCATCAGGCGGTTCACTTCGGGGATGGGGTAGCCGCCCACCAGGCCGATCTTGCCGGTCTTGCTCATGCCGGCGGCGATCATGCCGGTCAGGTAGGCGGGTTCCTGGATGTAGTTGTCGAACACCGAGAAGTTGGGCTGCTGCGGCTTGCCGGAGGAACCCATCAGGAAGGCGGTCTGCGGATAGTCCTTGGCCACCTTGCGGGCGGCGGCTTCCACCGCGAAGGCCTCGCCCACCACCAGCTTGTTGCCCTGCTCGGCATACTGGCGCATGACGCGCTCGTAGTCGGCGTTGGTGACGTTTTCCGAGAACGTGTAGTCGATCTCGCCGCGGTCGCGGGCGGCCGTCAGCGCCTTGTGGATGCGCGATACCCATTGTTGCTCGACCGGCACCGTGTAGATGGCGGCGACCTTGGTCTTGGCGGGCGCCTGGGCTTGGGCGGCGCCGGTGAACAGCAGCGCGCCGGCGGCGACCGCCGCCAGCTTGAGCAGGCCGCGGCGGGCGATGGCGCCGGACAGGGGGAACAGGGCTTTCATGCGGGTGACTCCTACGCGGGAAGGAAGGGGATCGGGAGTATGGCGGGACGCGCCGCAGAATGGCGGCCGCCGGCGGGCAGGCCGGGGCGAGCGGACGGAAGCGAGGGCGCGGGATCGGTCATTGGACGGGAAGCGCAAGGCAGGCGCGTCCCATCCGAAGGGGCGAGTTCGCGGCCAGTCCGAGCGAAGCAAGTTGTATGCCATGGGGCATTCCCGCGACAAGTCGGGGAAACCTGATGGCCGGGCAGGATTATAGGCACCCTGGCGGGGAAGCGCGGCACCGATGTGGTGCGCGCCGTTCCAGAAGGCGGACGATGCTCGCCCGGAACGGGCCGTTGCGGCGCCGGAGGCGATCCGGCGCGGGCCCGCGAGCCTAAAATCCGGGAATGAGCCGCGCGCGGCGCGGCGAGCTGGAAGACCCCATGCAAGATATTCAACTGCTGCTCGAACAGTACGGCGGGTGGCTGGTGTTCGCCAATGTGCTGGTCGAGCAGGCCGGCCTGCCGGTGCCCGCTTATCCCATGCTGATCGCCGCCGGCGCCCTGGCCGGCGCGGGCGGCTGGGCCGTGCCCTGGCTGGCGGCCACCGCCGCCTGCCTGCTGGCCGACACCCTGTGGTACCTGGCCGGCCGGCGCTACGGCTCGCGCCTCCTGGGCGTGATCTGCAAGATGTCGCTGTCGCAGGATTCCTGCATCCGGCAGACGCAGCGCCTGTATTTGCGCATCGGCGTGCGGGCGCTGCTGGTGTGCAAGTTCCTGCCGGGCGCGGGGGCCTTGTCCACCGTGATGGCGGGCCTGACGGGCACGGCGTACCGCCGCTTCCTGCTCTACGACCTGGCGGGCTCCCTGTTCTGGGTCGGTTCGGCCCTGCTGCTGGGGGGCCTGTTCCACAACGTCGTGAACGACGTCCTGGAGATCCTGGGTACCTACGGCGCGATGGGCCTGGGCGTGCTGGCGGCGGTGCTGGCGCTGTACATCCTGGCGCGCTTCCTGCGGCGCAGGATCCTGCTGCGCAGCCTGCGCGTCATTCCCCGCCTGTCGGTGGACGAACTGATGCAATGGCGGCAGGACGGACGCAATACGCTCGTCTTCGATGTGCGCCCGCAGGCGCTGCGCGACGAGCAGCGGATCCCGGGCGCGATCGCCGTGGACCTGAAGGCGCCCTTGCCCGAACTGGGCGCGAATGCGCTGGAGTCCGACATCGTCGTCTATTGCGCCTGCCCCAACGAGGTATCGGCCGCGCTGCTGGCCTCGCGGCTGCGCGCCGCCGGCTATCCCAACACCTGGGCCCTGCGCGGCGGTTACGAAGCCTGGGCCGAGCGCAAGCGCCCGGCGCCCGGGCAAGGCGCATAATTCCGCCATCGGCCCGCGGCATCGGCGGGCGGCCATGACAGGAGAGAGACATGCGGTTGTTGTTCTTGGGCGCCGGCGGCACCGGCGGGTATTTCGGAGGGCGCGCCGCCCAGGCGGGCGCGGACGTGACGTTCCTGGTGCGCGAACCGCGCGCCGCGCGGATCCGCGAGCACGGCCTGCGCATCCAGAGCCCGCTGGGCGACGTCACGCTGCATCCCCAACTGGCCACGCAGGATACCCTGCAGGGCAGCTACGACGTGGTGGTGCTCAGTTGCAAGGCCTATGACCTGTCCAGCGCCATCGAGGCGATCCGGCCCGCCGTCGGGCCGGACACGGCCGTGCTGCCCATCATGAACGGCGTGCTGCAATACGACGTGCTGGACCGCGAATTCGAGCCCCATCGCGTGCTGGGCGGCCTCTGCCAGATCAACGCGACGCTCGGGCCCGAGGGCGAGGTGGTGCACCTGGGCAAGTACGCCAGCATCGTCTTCGGCGAGCGCGCGGGCCCGGCCCGCAGCGCGCGCTGCGAGGCCCTGGAGCAGGCGCTGGCCGGGGGCGAGTACACCAGCCGCCTCAGCGGCGAGATCTACCAGGACATCTGGGAAAAGTACGTGTTTCTGACGACGCTGGCGGCCGGCACCTGCATGATGCGCGGCTCCGTCGGGCAGATCGCGTCCACCGACGACGGCGCGGACGTCCTGAGCATGCTGCTGCAGGAATCCCAGGCCGTGGCGGCCGCGTCCGGCCATGCGGTCCGGCCCGAGGCCGACGCGTCCGCGCGCAAGATCCTGGCCGACCCGTCCCAGTCCATGACGGCCTCGATGTTCCGGGATCTGCGCCAGGGGCTGCCGGTCGAGGCGGACCACATCGTCGGCGACATGGTCCGCCGCGCCCGCACGCTGGGCGTGGACGCGACCTACCTGCGCGCCGCCTACGCCCATCTGCAGGTCTATCAGGCGCAGCGCGCCGCCGGCTGAGCGCCCGCCGGTCCGCGGCCCCTGTTCAAGCGGGGCCGCGGGGTGCACACTGGCATGGCGGTCCGGGCCGTTCGATTCGCCTTCTTGGCCTCATCCGATCCCATGGGATTGGTGCATGAAATGCAAAAAACTCTTCCGCTTTTGCGGGTTTTTTGATCGGATTCGACCGAATAGTATGGCTTTGCCTGAGCCGGACGACCCGGCTTCCCCTACCTAGGAGCAAGACCATGAAAGTCGCATTGATCGGAATTACCGGCCGCGTGGGTTCGCGCGTGGCGGATGAATTGCTCAAGCGCGGCCACCAGGTCACGGGTGTCGCCCGCAACCTGTCCGACGTGAATCCCCAGCCCGGCCTGACCATCAAGCAGGGCGACGCCACCGACCCGGAGGCATTGACCGCCATCCTGGCCGGCCATGACGCCGTGATCAGCGCATCGCGCTTCGTCTCGTCCGACGCCAAGCCGCTGCTGCATGCGGTAAAGGACGCCGGCGTGCCGCGCCTGCTGGTGGTGGGGGGCGCGGGCAGCCTGATGGTGGCGCCCGGCAAGATGCTGATCGATACGCCCGAGTTCCCGGACGCCTACAAGCCCGAGGCCCGCGCGGGCGTGGTGTTCCTGGACGCGCTGCGCCAGGAAAAGGTGCTGAACTGGACGTTCCTGTCGCCTTCCGCGCTGTTCGAGCCGGGCGAGCGCACCGGCAAGTTCCGGGTGGGGGACGACACCCTGCTGGCCGACGAGGAAGGCAAGAGCTGGATCTCGATGGAAGACTACGCCATTGCGCTGGTCGACGAGCTGGAGACGCCCAAGCACTCGCGCCGCCGTTATACGGTCGGATATTGACCCTGCCGGAGGGCGGAGGGAAAAAAAGGGCCCGGTCGGGCCCTTTTGCCATTGGGGAAAAGGCCGCGATATCCGCCCTTTTATTTGTAAACTGGCACACCGCGCCAACCGGCGTCACGACCTGAGTTGTCCTGTATGCGTATGAAGTTGAAATCGTTGGCCCTCTGTATGCTGGTCGCCGCCGCCACCCTGGCGATCGCGCCGGCGCGCGCGGCCGGGCCCCAGTCCAACAAGGACATCGTGGTGGCGTTCTTCCGCATGATGTTCCAGGACCGCAACGTCGACGAGGCGGTACGCCGGTACGTCGGTCCGGGCTATACGCAGCACAATCCGTACATGCAGGACGGCGTGGAACCCATGGTGGACTTCTTTCCAGCCTATTTCGAGCAGCATCCGCAGTCCATCGTCGAGATCAAGCGGGTGATCGCCGAAGGCGACCTGGTGATGATCCACAACCTGTGGCGCGATTCCCCGGAAGATCGCGGCCAGGCCGTGGTCGACATCTTCCGGGTGGAAAACGGCAAGATCGTCGAGCACTGGGACGTGAGCCAGGAAATTCCGGAGAATCCGGCCAACAAGAACGGCATGTTCTAGACCATGTCTTCCCGCATCGAACCCGTCGACCTGCCGCGCGCCTACCTGCTGCTGAACCACGGCCCCACGGTGCTGGTGACCAGCGCGCACGGCGAGGCGCGCAACGTCATGGCGGCCGCCTGGGCCATGCCCCTGGATTTCAGCCCGCCCAAGATGCTGGTGGTGGTGGACAAGAACACCTATACGCGCGAACTGATCGAAGCGTCCGGCGAGTTCGCGCTGTGCATCCCCTCGCGCGCGCAGGCCCAGGCCACGCTGCGGGTGGGTTCGCATTCCGGGCGCGGCGAGGACAAGTTCCTGGCCAGCGGCCTGACGACGTTTCCGGCCAGCAAGATCGGCGCGCCGCTGGTCAGCGGCTGCCTGGGCTGGCTGGAGTGCCGGGTCGTGCCCGAGCCGCACAACCAGCAGGCCTACGATCTGTTCATCGGCGAAGTCGTGGCCGCGTGGGCGGCGCCGGACGCGTTCTCGGGCAACCGCTGGCATTTCCCCGACGGCGAGCGCCGCTCGGTCCATTACCTGGCCGGCGGGTCCTTCTTCGCCACGGGCGAGGCCTTCAACGTCTCCGATCCGGAGTAGCGCCATGCGCAGCGTGTACCTCGCCGGTTTCGACGTATTCCTGCCCGACGCCGAGGCGCACGGCGAACGCCTGAAGGCGCTGGCCGCCGCCCACGGCTTCGAGGGCCTGTTCCCGCTGGACAACCGGGCGCCCCGCAACCTGTCCGGCCCGGCGCTGGCGCAATGGATCTACCGCGAGAACGTCGCCTTGATCCGGCGCGCCGACTTGGTGATGGCGAACCTGAATCCGTTCCGCGGGGCCGAGCCCGATTCGGGCACGGCGTTCGAGGTCGGCTACGCCATCGCCTGCGGCAAGCCCGTCTGGGGCTATACCCGCCAGGCGGGGTCGCTGATCGACCAGGTGGCCGTGGGCGCGGCGGCCGACGACGGCGCGTCGCGCATGGTGGACGCCGAGGGCTATACCGTCGAGGATTTCGGCCTGAGCCTGAACCTGATGCTGGCGTGCAGCGCCCGCATCGTCCAGGGCGACGCCGCCGACTGCCTGGCCCGCATGGCCGAGGCGTCCTAGCGCCGCGCTGCTTTCTTCGCCGCCGTCCTGCGCGGCGCCGGCCGGGCCGCGGGGGTGCCCAGATACCCCATCACCGCATCCACCACCGCCTGTTCAAGCTGTGCGGGCGAAAAGCCCGCGGGCGGCTCCAGCGCGGCCGCGTGCACCAGGGACTCCATGATGCGCAGCACCACGTAGGTCGCCAGGTCGCGGTCCTGCTGCGCGATCTCGTCGCGGTGGAATTCCAGCAGGTGGCGCATGCGGCGATGGATGTCCTGGTCGGCGCGGCTGTGTTCGCGCGGCAGGTCGAACAGCGGGAATTCCCGCTCCAGCACGCGGTGCAGCGCGGGCTCCAGCAGATGCGCGTGCAGCATGGCCTGGACGATGGCCGCGACGCGTTCGCGCAGCGTGGCGGCGGGATTGCTGTTCAGGACCTGGTCGATCACGTCCAGCATCTGGTTGTCGTGGCGGTCGTGCAGCGCCGCGATCAGCGCGTTCTTGTTGGGAAAGTACTGGTACAGCGACCCGACGCTGACGCCGGCGGTTTCCGCGATCAGGTTGGTGTTGGTGCCGGCATAGCCGTGCGTGGCCAGAATGCGAGCCGTGGCTTGAAGAATCGTCTCCACGGTGTGCTGGGACCTGAGCTGGCGCGGCGATTTCCGGGGCTGTGGGATGGCGGTCATGGTTGCGGTGAAAGGCGAGTATCGAACATGAGCAATCGCTCATAAAATTTTCGGCAGGCGGTCCTGGCGGCTGCCCGCAAGGGCGGATTATGCCATCGCCGGTTTTGGCGCGATGGCGGCGGGCCCGCAATCACCTGATCGAGGAATATCCATGTCGAACTCATCTGCGGCCGGGGCCTTGCCCGCGGCCCACGGACCCGCGCGTTCCGTTTTCGCGCAAGTGCTGCCGCTGGCCCTGGCGGTATTCGTCGGCTTTTTCATGATCGGCCTGCCCATGCCGGTGCTGCCGCTGTACGTGGACGGCGCGCTGGCGCTGGGCGCGTTGGCGGTCGGGGTGGTGGCCGGCGTGCAGTTCGCCGCCGCGCTGTTGTCGCGCGCCTACGCGGGTTCGCTGGCGGACCGCCGCGGCGCCAAGCGGGCGGTGGCGGGCGGCTTCATGCTGGGCTCGGTCGCGGGCCTGTTCTATCTGCTGGCCGAGGATCTGTCGCCGCGTCCGCAGGCGGCGCTGGCCGCCCTGCTGGCCGGACGCGCGCTGATGGGATGCGCCGAAAGCCTCATCGTCACGGGCGCGCTCAGTTGGGGCGTGGGCCGCGCGGGGCCGCAGAACGCCGGCCGCGTGATGGCCTGGGTGGGCGTGGCCATCTACGCCGCCTATGCGCTGGGCGCGCCGGCGGGCATGCGGCTGTACGGCGTTGCCGGCTTCGCCGGCATCGCCTGGGCCACCGTGCTGATCCCGCTGGCGGCCCTGGCGCTGGTGCTGCCGCTGCGCGGGGTGCGCGCCGCGGGCGGCTCGCGCACGCCCTTCTACAAGGTGCTGGGGCTGGTGCTGCTTCCGGGCCTGGGCCTGGCGCTGTCCAGCGTCGGCTTCGGCGTGATCACGGCCTTCGTGAGCCTGCTGTTCGGGCAGCGGGGCTGGGACGGCGCCGCATGGATGTTCACCGCGTTCGGCGGCGGCTTCATCCTGGCCCGGGTGTTCTTCGCGGGCCTGCCGGACAAGCTGGGCGGCGCGCGCGTGGCGCTCGCATGCGTGCTGATCGAAGCGGCGGGGCAGTGGCTGATCTGGTCGGGCGCCACGCCGACCTGGGCCTATGCCGGCGCCCTGTTGACGGGCGCGGGGTATTCGCTGGCCTTCCCGGCCTTCGGCGTGGAGGCCGTGCGCCGCGTGCCCGCCGCGAGCCGCGGCGCGGCCATGGGGGCCTACGTCGCCTTCCTGGACGTCGCCCTGGGCCTGAGCAGCCCGGCGGCCGGCTGGCTGGCCGGCGCGCAAGGCTATGGCGCGGTGTACGTGATGGGGGGCGCGTGCGCCCTGGCCGCGATGGTCGTCGCGATGGCGCTCAGGGGCCGCGCATGACGGCCGGGCGGCGCCTCCAGGCTGGGGGCGCCGCCCGCGGGATCAGGCCGTCGCGGCCATCTCCAGGATTTCATCGTCGATGGCTTCGGCCTGGCCGTCCTTCAACTGTTGCAGATGGTCGGCCAGTTCGGCGATGGTCAGCGCTACCAGCCCGTGCAGCGCGGCATAGCGCTCCAGCGCCGCGCCGCGCATCATCGTGCCGTCGGCGTTCATCAGTTCGCACAGCACGCCGGCCGGACGCAGGCCGGCCAGCACCGCCAGGTCCACGGAGCCTTCCGTGTGGCCGCGGCGGGCCAGCACGCCGCCCGGCTGGGCGCGCAGCGGGAACACGTGCCCCGGGCTGACGATGTCGTCGCTTTGCGCCGCCGGGGAGATGGCGGCGCGGATCGTGGTGACGCGGTCCACGGCCGACACGCCGGTGCTTACGCCTTCGCGCGCCTCGATGGAGACGGTGAAGGCGGTGGCGTAGCGGCTCTGGTTGCGCTGGACCATGGGCGGCAGCCCGAGGCGGTCCAGGGTTTCGCCCGGCAGGCACAGGCAGACGATGCCGCTGCCGTCGCGGATCAACTGGGCCATGACGGGCACGGTCAGCTTATCGGCGGCGACGATCAGGTCGGCCTCGTTTTCGCGGTCGAAGTCGTCCATGAGGATGACCGGCCGGCCCAGGCGCAGATGGTGCAGGGCGCGCTGCAGGCGAGCGGCGAAAGGCTGCGAAGCCAGGCTGGGGATGGGGGACTGCGGGGTAAGGGTAACGTTGGACATTGAAACGCTCTCGCAAGTTTGAAGGGGCGAAAAACGTTTCAGGGCTACTCGACAGCCGAACGCAATACGATCGTCTGGACGCGGGCGCGCCTGGACGAGCGGGTTTGTGCCGGCACATCTTCTCTCATCCGGACTGTGACCGTCGGCCCTGGCATCTCACCAGATCTGCTGACCCCGGTGTCCGTGAAGGACGCCGGGCGCTCGCGGGCTTGCCACATTGCATGGCATACCGCCGGTGGGGAGTTTCACCCCGCCCTGAAGACGTACTGCATGTCGTGTTAACGACCCAGTGATTGTACGCCTGTCCGGGGCGGGGCGTTGAATATGCTTATTGCGCCCGGGGTCTTCGCCTGCCGCGAGGGACGGACCTCCCCTCCCGTTTACGAGGCCGCTTCGGGCTTGTCCGCCTTCTTCTTTTTTGCCGGCAGCGCCAGCATCGTGCCGCGGCACGGCGGCGTGCCGCAAAGGCAGCGGTAGCCTTCCTTGAGCTTCTTGGTGATGCGGCCGTCCAGGACCAGGCCGTAGTCGTAGGACAGTTCGGTGCCGCGCGGAATGTCCCGTAGCGCGACGATGTAGACGCGCTTGCCGTGCTTACCTTCCTGGGCCTCGCAATTGGGTTCGCAGGAATGGTTGATCCAGCGGGCGTCGTTGCCCTGGTCGCCGCCGTCGATCACGCGGCCGGAGCTGAGCGCGAAGAAGAAAGTATGGAAGGGATCGTCCGGATTGGTGGGGTGGCGGCGGTCCGCTTCCTTGGCGCTGATGCGCTCGCCGCCGTATTCGATGATGCGCGTGCCGGCGGGGATCTTGCGCGCGGCGAAGACGCCGTTGCCGTGCAGCTTGGAGCGGCGGACGACGTGCCAGGGCTTGATCGGAGTAGCTTCGGTGGTCATTGGGCGGCGGCGGTGGCGGTGAGTCGAAACAGAATTATATCGGCGCGCATTTGGCGCGATGACGGGCGTATAGTGTGCGCCGCCCTGTTCCCGATCGAATACGCATCATGATCGTCCGTCCGCGTCCTTCCGCGCTGGCCCTGTTCTTCGTTCTGCGCGGCTCCATCATTCCGCGCATCCTCAGCCGCATCCTCGTCATCACGCTGCTGTCCTGTCTGGTGGTGTGGATGTACCACCGGCAATGGTTTTCGCCGGCGCACCTGTCGGCGGTGCCGTTTTCGCTGTTCGGCCTGGCCCTGTCCGTGTTCATGGGCTTTCGCAACAACGTCTGCTACGACCGCTGGTGGGAAGCCCGCAAGCAGTGGGGTGAACTGATCGTGCAGGCGCGCAGCCTGGCGCGCGAAAGCGCGGTGCTGCTGGCCGCCAGCACCGCCAACCCGGTGCAGGAGCGCATCGTGCGGCGCTGCATCGGCTTTGCCTACGCGCTGGCGGCGCGGCTGCGCGAAGAGGACATGGCGGCCGCGGCGCGCCCCTGGGTGCAGCAGGACGAGGCCGAGACGCTGGCCGGATGCCGCAATGTGCCGGACGCCCTGCTCATGGCCATCAACCGCGACCTGGCCGCCTGTCTGCGCCGCGGCGAGCTGAGCGACATTCTCTACGAGGGGCTGACCCGGCGCGTGGCCGCCTGCGCCGCCATCCAGGCGGCCTGCGAACGGATCAAGTTCACGCCCTCGCCGTTCGCCTATTCGCTGCTGCTGCACCGCACGGCGTGGCTGTTCTGCCTGTTGCTGCCGTTCGGGCTGGTGGGGGCGCTGGAATACCTGATGCCGGTGGCGGTCACCATCGTGGCCTACACCTTCTTCGGCCTGGATGCCGTGGGCGACGAGCTGGAAGATCCGTTCGGCGTCGACGAGAACGACCTGCCGCTGTCGGCCCTGGCCCGCGTGATCGAAATCGACCTGCTGGAAGGCCTGGGCGTGCGGCCGCTGCCCGAGCCCGCCCAGCCGGTGGATTTCGTGCTGCGCTGACGCCGTCAGTCCGCCGGGCCCGTCAGCGGCAACTGGGTTTCCTTCAGCCGGCGCAGCACGAAGCACGATTTGCTGTGCCGGATCCCCGGGATCCGGTAGAGCTGTTCGCGCAGCAGGCGTTCGTAGTCGCGCGTGTCGCGCACGGCGATGCGGATGTAATAGTCATAGTCGCCCGAGACCAGGAAGGCCTCCAGCACCTCGGGGATCTGCGCCAGCGCCCGGCCGAACTCGTACAGGGTCTCCTCGCTGTGGCTCTCCAGGGTGACGTGGACGATCACCGTATCCATGAAGCCCAGGCTGGCGGGGTCGATGTCCACGGTGTAGCCGCGGATCACCCCGGCGCTCTCCATGCGCTTGATGCGGTTCCAGCAGGGCGTGGACGACAGTCCCACCGCTGCGCCGATGTCGTTCAGGCTGGCGCGCGCGTTCTCCTGCAGCACCCTCAAAATCGCCAGATCAAACTTGTCCAGGTTCATTTTCTTTGATTCCTCCAAATCGAAGATAAATTTACTGCGTTTACGGGTTATCGGTGGAAAAGAAGATAAATATTCTTCCGATATACCAATAAGATAGATAGCATGAACGATCGCCTGCACCCCACCGCCGCCGCCGCGCTTGCCGCCTCTGATCGCCCCGCTGACAACGGGGCGAAAATTCTGCTCGATACGTTGATCGCCCACGGCGTGGATACGGTGTTCGGCTACCCCGGGGGCGCCGTGCTGCCCCTGTACGACGCCCTCTATGCCGAGCCGCGCCTGAAGCACGTGCTGGTGCGGCACGAACAGGCGGCCGTGCACGCCGCCGAGGGCTACGCCCGCAGCACCGGCCGCACGGGCGTGGTCTTCGTCACCTCGGGCCCCGGCATGGCCAACACCACGTCCGGGCTGCTGGACGCCATGTGCGACTCGATTCCGGTGCTGTGCGTCAGCGGCCAGGTCGCCACGGCCGCCATCGGCACCGACGCCTTCCAGGAGTGCGACGCCATCGGCATCTCGCGCTCGGTGACCAAGTGGAACACCCAGATCCGGGCGGTGGACGACGTGGCCGGCGTGGTGGGCCGCGCGTTCGAACTGGCCCGCCAGGGCCGCCCCGGCCCGGTGCTGGTGGATTTCCCGAAGGACGTGCAGTTGGCCGTGCCGCGCGACGCGGACGACGGCATCCCGGCCGCGCCCTCGCAGCAGAAGCTGGCCGCGCTGCGCGCGCGGCGCCAGGCCGGCAAGCTGGCCCCCAAGCTGCCGCAGTCGGCCGTGCGCCGCGCCGCCGCGCTGATCGCCCACGCCAAGCGCCCCATCTTCTATGGCGGCGGCGGGCTGGTGAACGCCGGCCCCGAGGCCTGCGCGGCGTTCACGGACCTGGTGCGCCATACCGGCGCGCCCTGCACGCTGACGCTGATGGGCCTGGGCGCCTTCCCGGCGTCCAGCCCGCAATTCGTCGGCATGCTGGGCATGCACGGCACGGTCGAGGCCAACCTGGCCATGCACAACGCCGACCTGGTGGTCTGCATCGGCGCCCGCTTCGACGACCGCAT
Organism: Achromobacter veterisilvae; assembly: GCF_037619525.1. NCBI lineage: Bacteria > Pseudomonadati > Pseudomonadota > Betaproteobacteria > Burkholderiales > Alcaligenaceae > Achromobacter > Achromobacter veterisilvae. The sequence goes on from NZ_CP148753.1 coordinate 1,080,855, forward strand.
CACGGGCAAGCTGTCCGAATTCTGTCCGCATGCCCGCAAGATCCACATCGACATCGATCCCGCTTCCATCAACAAGGTGGTGCGCGTGGACGTGGCGCTGGTGGGCGACTGCCTGCCGCTGGTGAGCGCGCTGCGCGCCGAGCTGGGCGACCAGCCCCTGGAAGCGGCGCGGCTGGCGCCGTGGTGGTCCCGCATCGCGGCCTGGCGCGCCCAGGACTGCCTGGGCTACACGCCCGCGGCCGACGCCATCCTGCCGCAGCACCTGATGTCGCGCCTGAACGCGGCGCTGGAAGGCCGCGACGCCATCGTCTCGACCGACGTGGGCCAGCACCAGATGTGGGCGGCCCAGTACCTGCGCTTCGACGAGCCGAACCGCTGGCTGACCTCGGGCGGCGCCGGCACCATGGGCTACGGCGTGCCCGCCGCCATCGGCGCGCAGGTCGGGCACCCCGGCAAGACGGTGGTCTGCGTCAGCGGCGACGCGTCGGTGCTGATGAACATCCAGGAACTGTCCACCGCCATGCAGCACCAGACGCCCGTCAAGGTCGTGCTGTGCAACAACGGCTACATGGGCATGGTGCGCCAGTGGCAGGAACTGATCCACGGGGGCCGCTACAGCCACAGCTACAACGCGTCGCTGCCGGACTTCGTGGCGTTGGCGAAGGCGTTCGGCTGGGGCGCCGCCCGGGTGGACGATCCGGCAAAGTTGGACGCGGCGCTGGCCGAATGCCTGGCGCACGACGGCCCCTATTTCCTGGACGTGGCGGTCACGGCGCAGGAGAACTGCTTCCCGATGATGCCCGCGGGCCACGGCCACCAGAAGATGATGCTGGCCGAGGGGGTGTGGTATCAGGATGAGACGACTTGATTTTGTCTTTGGTGTCTGACACCCGGGGAGGGGCGCTTCAACTTGTTCCGCCGCCGCATCGGGTGTCAGACACCTGCGCAGTCCGTCTCGTACGGGTGTCAGACTCCTCTGCAAAGGGCGTCTGGTCGCGCAGGTGTCTGACACCCGTACGAGACACTCTCTCGGACTGAAGCCGGTGCACCCGGGTGTCTGACACCCACCCACCTAGCCCGTTTCAAAACTGTATCGACAACCCCCCATCCACCACCAGCACGTGGCCGTTCACGTACGAGGCCGCGGGCGAGGCCAGGAACACGGCGGCCCCGGCGATCTCTTCCGGTTCTCCCCAGCGGCCCAGCGGGTTGCGCGAAGCGACGCGCGGCCCGATTTTCGGGTCCGCGACCATATCCGCGTTGGTTTCCGTGGCGAAGGTGCCCGGGGCGATGGCGTTGCTGGTGATGCCGCGCGGGCCGAATTCCGCCGCCAGCGCGCGCACCATGCCCGTCAGGCCCTGCTTGGCCGCCGGGTAGACCGCGTCGCCCGGGCGGGCCAGTTCGCCGACCACCGAGGTGATGGCGATCAGGCGCCCGCCGCCCTGGCGCACCATGCGTTCGGCGGCGAACTTGGCCAGCAGCATGCCGGCCACCAGGTCCGTGTCGATCAGTTCGCGGATCTCGGCCGGCGTAGTGTCGGCCAGCGTCTTGCGGTTGCGCGCGCCCACGTTGTTCACCAGGATGTCCAGCCGGCCGTGTTCGGTATCGACGCGGCCGAACGCGGCCTGCATGGCGGCGTCGTCGCTGATGTCGAAAGCCAGCGCGTGCGCGTCCAGGCCGTCGCGCTTCAACGTGTCGACGCTGGCCTGCGCGGCGGCCGCATTGCGGCCGTTGATCAACACGCGCGCGCCGCAGCCGGCCAGCGCCCGCGCAATGCAGAAACCCAGCCCGCGGGCCGACCCGGTCACCAGGGCCACCTGGCCGGTGAGGTCGAAGTTGCGCAGATACGGTAGCGTGTTCATGTCAATCGTCCTCACCCTTCGCGGAACTCGGGCGCCCAATGCAGCAGCCGGCGTTCCAGCCAGGTCACGCAATAGACCAGCGCGATACCCACGACCGACAGCAGCGTCACCGCCGCGAACATGTCGGTGGCGTTCAGGGTCGCCAGCGCCGTGATCATCAGGTAGCCCATCCCCGTCGTGGAGCCGACGAATTCCGCCAGCACCACGCCGATCAGCGCGAAGCTGATGGCGTTGGGCAGCGCCGCGAAGGTCCACGCGGCGGCGGTGGGAATGCGCACCCGCCACAGGATCTGGCGCGGCGAGCCGCCCAGCGTGCGGCAGAAGTCCACCAGTTCGCGCTCCACGCTGCGGCCGCCCTTGTAGGTGTTGAAGAACACCAGGAAGAACACCACGAACCACGACGTTACCACCTTGGAGGCCAGCCCCAGGCCGAAGAACATGGTGATGAGCGGCACGAAGGCGATGCGCGGCATCGAATTGAACGCCACGATGAACGGGTTGAACACGTCGGCCAGGAAACGGCTGCGGCTGAGCGTCATGCCCACGATGAAGCCGCTGCCCACGCCCACCAGCAGCCCCACCATGGTGGCCTGCAAGGTCAGCCACAAGTGCGGCCAGACCGACCGGGGGCCGGGCTGCAGCCATTCCCACAGCCGCACCGCCACGCGCGAGGGCTGGCTGATGAAGAAGGGGTCGAACAGGGTGTTCTGGGCGAACCACGGAATGCGCGTCAGGATTTCCCAGGAACCCAGGATGATGGCAAGGATCAGCACCTGCCACAGCGTGATGCGCAGCCGGCGCGCCATGCCGGCGCGGCGGTCCAGCCGCAACTGGTCCTGCAGGGAATCGGAAGTATCGGTCGGGATCATGATGATTCAGGCGGCGGCGCGGAACTGCTGTCCCAATACGCTCCAGAGGCTTTGCACGTGGGTCACGAACTGCGGGGTTTCGCGCAGCGTGAAGACGTCGCGCGGATGCGGGATGGCGATGCGCTCGTCCAGCAGCACGCGGCTGGGCGGGCCGGACAGCACCACCACGCGGTCGGACAGCAGGATGGCCTCGTCCAGGTCGTGCGTGACCATGACGATGGTCTGGCCCAGCTTGCGCCAGATCTCGATGAGTTCTCGGTGCAGGTGCGTCTTGGTGTGCGTGTCCAGCGCGCCGAAAGGTTCGTCCAGCAGCAGGATGCGCGGCTCCACCGCCAGGCTCATCAGCAGCGCCACGCGCCGCCGCATGCCGCCGGACAACTGGTGCGGAAAGGCGTCGGCGAATGCCGACAGGTGGCCCAGTTCCAGCAGCTCGGCCACGCGGCGCTCGATCCTGCCGGCGGGCACGCCCTGGAACTTCAGGCCCAGCGCCACGTTCTTCCTCACGCTGAACCAGGGCAGCAGCGTGTCCTTCTGGAAGATGTAGCCCAGCGCGGGCGGCACCTGCCCGTCCACGGTCCGGCCATCCACGCGGATGGTGCCCGTGGTGGGGCGCAGGAAGCCCGCGATCATGTTCAGCAGCGTGCTCTTGCCGCAGCCCGAAGGGCCCACGATGGAGACGAATTCGCCCTCCGCGACCGTCAGGCTGACTTCGCCCACCGCGTGGGTCGTGGCCTGGCGCGTCTGGTACGCCTTGCCGACCTTGTCCAGCTCGATCATCAGAGACCCCGGGCGCGGCGCACGAAGCTCATGTTCACGCAACGGTCGTAGGGCACCGTCTTGATCTCCTCGTTGGAGAACTGGCGGCCGTCGCCCATGATGGCCGTCATGCGGTCGTAGGCTTCCTGGGTGATGAGGTTGTCTTTGAGGAACACGGTTTCCTTGTAGACGCCCAGCGTCTTCTCGATCGCCTCGCGCGGGAAGGCGTTGAGGTAATCGTCGTAGATGGCGTCGGTGACGGCCGCGGCGCTGTTGGCGCTGATGAAGTCCTGCGCCCGCACCAGCCCCGTGACGAAGGCCTGCACCACTTCCGGGCGCTTCTGGATGGTGTCCTGCAGGGTCAGGGCCGCGATGCCGGGCACGTCGCCGCCCATGAACTCGTTCCACGAGCTTTCGGTGGTGGCGTCGAAGATGGGCACGCCCCAGCCCTCCTGGCGGGCCTGCTCCATCATGGACATGGTGGCCATGCTGGCGGACACCGAACCCGTCTTGAGCGCGCCCAGCATGGTGGCCAGGTCGCCCAGGGGGCGGATGTCGACCTTGTCGGCCACGCCGGCTTTTTGCATCAGGTACAGCGCCATCAGCCAGGTGCTGGACTGCGGCTGGGTGGCGCCCACCCGCTTGCCGGCCAGGTCCTTCAAGGATTTGATCTTGCCGCTCTCGAAATCCTCGCGGCGCACGATGATGTTGGCGTAGGTGAGCTTGCGGTCGAAGCCGAACACCAGGGTGGCGGGCTTGCCGGCCAGGGTCAGGGCCGGCGCCGCGGTGGCGGCGGTGGCGCCGAACACGATCTGGCCCGCGGCCAGCAACTGGTTGGTGCGCGGGCCGCTCTGCGAATTCAGGTATTCGACTTCGAGCCCGCCTTCGCCGAAATAGCCCTTCTTCAGCGCCACGTAGCCGGCGGCGAAGAACGGATCGATGCTGCCCTGGCCATAGGCCACGCGGCCGAGTTTGGGCTGGGCGAACGCGACGCGGCCGTTGACGAGGCCGATGCCGGCCAGCGCTCCGGCTGCGGTCAGCACGCGGCGGCGGGTGGTGAAATCGGGGCTAGCGCTCATTGTCATCCTCGGTTTTGGTCTGGTTGCTGCGGTTTGGCGTAGACAATACCCCAGCATCGGGCGTCCAACAATGGAAAACGCCCGGTTGCCCGGGCGTTGCGGAACTGCTGGCAGTATGTCAGGTGTCTGACACCCGATGAGACGGCCTGGCCGCCCGCACCGGCATTCCAAGGGTGTCAGACACCCGCGGTCTTCTTCGGCGCTGCCTTCTTGACGGCCTTCTTCGCGGCGGTTTTCGTCGCCGTCTTGGTCGCGGTCTTTTTCACCGCGGCCTTCTTGGCCGGCGCCTTCTTCGCGGCGGTCTTGGCTGCCGTCTTCGTCGCCGTCTTGGCCGGCGCGCCCGCGCGCCCCGGTTTTTCTGGACGTGGTTCGAACTCGAAGCCGATCTTGCCGTCCGGCTGGCGGACGAGGAAGGCCTTGAACTTGCGGTTCGTGCGGCTGGAGACGAAGCCGTCGAGCAGGTCGGTACGGCCGTCGGCCAAGAGTTTTTCCATCTGTTCGCGCGAGATCTCCTGCTGAAGGATGACCTTGCCCGAACGGAAATCGCAGCTCTTTTCGGGGCCGACGGATTTCTCGCAGACGTAGCTCATGCCGTGCTCGAACACGCGCGACTGGCACTTGGGGCACTTGCCCACCGGCGTGTGGCCGGAGAAGTCCACGGCCTCGTTGTCGTCCTCGTCGTTCTGGCCGAAGTCGAATTCCAGCTTGTACTCGTCGCTGATGCGCAGAATGGCGGCGAACGGGCGGCCCATCTTGCTGATGAAGCCCTGCAGCGGACCGATCTCGCGCTTGGCCAGCAGCTCTTCCACTTCGGGCAGTTCGAAGGTGCGGCCGCCCGGGTGCTTGCCGATGGAGAAATCGCAGGCGGTGCAGGCGAAGCGGCGATAGTTCTCCTTCACCACGGCGCCGCATTTCGGGCACGGCGTCTGCAGCGTGGCGTAGTCGCCGGGCACCGTGTCGCGCTCGTATTCCTTGGCGCGCTTGACGATCACCTGCGTCATCTGCGCGATTTCGCGCATGAACGCGGCGCGGTCCAGCCCGCCCTGTTCGATTTGCTTGAGCTTGTGTTCCCATTCGCCGGTCAGTTCGGGCGACGTGAGTTCGGAGACGTCTAGGCCGGACAGCAGCGTCATCAACTGGCGCGCCTTGGCGGTGGGCACCAAGTCGCGGCCTTCGCGGCGCAGATAGACTTCGTTGAGCAGGCCTTCGATGATGGCGGCGCGCGTGGCCGGGGTGCCCAGGCCGCGCTCGGACATGGCTTCGCGCAGTTCTTCGTCGTCCACCAGCTTGCCGGCGCCTTCCATGGCCGACAGCAGCGTGCCTTCGTTGAAGCGCGCCGGCGGCTTGGTGGTCAGGCCCACGGCTTCCACGTCCTCGGTGCGCACGGTCTCGCCGTCCGCCACCGGCACCAGGTTGGCGTCCTCGCCCTGGGCTTCCTTGCCGTACACGGCCAGCCATCCCGGGTTGACCAGCACCTTGCCGTCGGTGCGGAAGCGGTGCCCCTGCACTTCGGTCATGCGCGTGGTGACGCGGTATTCCGCGGCGGGGAAGAACACCGCCAGGAAGCGCTTGAGCACCAGGTCGTACAGCTTGCCCTCGGCCTCGCTGAGGTCGTGCGGAATCTGCAGCGTCGGGATGATCGCGAAGTGATCCGACACCTTTTTGTTGTCGAAAATGCGGCGGTTCGGCTTCACCCATTGCTTGCCGACCACCGTGTCCGCGTGGCGGGCCAGGCCGCCCACCGCGTTGGAGCCGCCCTTGGCCAGCGCCCGCATGGTTTCCTGCACGGTGGCGATGTAGTCCTCGGGCAGATAGCGCGAATCGGTACGCGGGTAGGTCAGCGCCTTGTGGCGTTCGTACAGGGTCTGGGCCAGCGCCAGCGTGGTCTTGGCCGAAAAGCCGAAGCGGCCGTTGGCTTCGCGCTGCAGGGACGTCAGGTCGTACAGGGCCGGCGACATCTGGGTCGACGGCTTGGATTCTTCGGTGACATTGCCGGGCTGGTCGCGGCAGGCGGCCACCACGCTCTGCGCGGCGGCCAGCGACCACAGGCGCGATTCGCGCTTTTCGGGGTCGCGTTCGTCTTTCTTGAAGTCGGGGTCGATCCAGCGGCCTTCGTACAGGCCGGCGGCCGCCACGAACTGCGCGCGCACTTCCCAGTAATCGCGCGGCACGAAACGGCGGATGCGCTCCTCGCGCTCGGCCACGATGGCCAGCGTGGGAGTCTGCACCCGGCCCACCGGCGTCTTGAAGAAACCGCCGTCCTTGCTGTTGAAGGCGGTCATGGCGCGCGTGCCGTTGATGCCCACCAGCCAGTCGGCCTCGGCGCGCGACCGGGCGGCCGCTTCCAGCGGCTTGAGCTGGACGTCGTCGCGCAGGTTGGCGAAGGCTTCGCGGATGGCGGCCTGGGTCATCGATTGCAGCCACAGGCGCTGGATCGGTTTTTTCACGCCCGCGTACTGAATGATGTAGCGGAAGATCAGTTCGCCCTCGCGTCCCGCGTCACAGGCATTGATGATGGCGTCCACGTCCTTGCGCTTGGCCAGGCGGACCAGCAGCTTCAGGCGCTCCGCGGACTTCTTGTCGGTGGGGCCCAGCTCGAATTCAGGCGGGATCACGGGCAGGTGCGTGAAGCTCCATTTCCCCTTGACCGGATCGTTGGGCGCGACCAAGCTGAGCAAATGACCGATGCTCGATGCGAGGACGTAACGTTCGCTTTCAAAATAGTCGCCCTCGCGCGCGAAGCCTCCCAAGGCGCGTGATATATCAAGGGCCACCGAGGGCTTCTCGGCAATAATCAGCGTTTTATTCATGTGTATCCAGTGGCGGTAGACCCGCCTTAGTAGCGCGGATAATAAGATCGGAGATTCGCGAGATGCAAGTCGGCACTGAAAGACAAGCGGGATCCGAACTGCACGCTTGGCGTCAATTTCTGGCGCGAAGCACCCTCTGGCTGGGCGTTTTGCTGCTGGGCAGCGCGGCGGTTTGCTGGGTCGCCGCCAACTGGCAGGACATGACAAAAGTACAGCGCTTCGCCGGTATCCAGGGGCTTTTGGCGGCCTGCGCGCTGGCCGCCGCCTGGGCCGGAATGCGCCTGCGCGCCACCCCCGGCGTGCGCCGCAGCATTCCCGGCGCCCTGCTGGCGCTGGCCGGCATCCTGCTCGGCGCCCTGCTCGCGCTATTGGGCCAAACTTACCAGACTGGCGCCGATACCTGGGAACTGTTCGCCTGGTGGGCGGTGCTGCTGCTGCCCTGGGCCCTGGCGGCGGCCAGCCAGGCGGTCTGGCTGCTCTGGGTGTTGGTGCTGAACGTGGCCATGGCCCTGTGGCTGGGCGAACGCGCCTTCGACTGGTGGATGGTCTTCGGCGGCCCCGGGGCCGCCAGCCTGATCGTGGCGGCCCTGAACCTCGTGCTGCTGCTGGCCTGGGAAACGGCCGCGCGCCGCTGGCGGGCCAGCACGCTCTTCGGGCCGCGCATCCTGGCCGCCCTGACCATCAGCGTGCTGGTCGTGTCCCTGATGTTCGGCGACTACATCCTGCGCGGCCTGGGCACCGCCAACGGCGTGGCCTGGCTGGCGGTCACGCTGGGCCTGGGCTTTTATTATCAGCGGGGCCGGCGCGACCTGGTCATCCTGGCCATGCTGGCCGCCGGCGTGATCTGTGTGTCGCTGCGGGTGGTGGGCGAATGGCTGCTGCGGCTGGAACCCGGCGTGTGGGCCGCCCTGCCGCTGGCCGCGCTGCTGATGGCCGAAGCGGTCTGGGCCGCCCGCTGGCTGCGCCGGCTGGGCGCGGAACCGGCGGCGCCGGTGGCGGCGGCGGATGCCGAACCGGCCGCCGCGTCGGCGGGCAACGCGGTCGATCCGGCCGAATCGGGCGCGCCGGTGGCGCAGTTGGCGCCGGCCGCCGCGGCGCAGGCCGACCCGCCCTGGTTCGTGCAGTGCCTGCTGGGCCTGAGCGCCTGGCTGGCCACTCTGCTGCTGCTGGTGTTCGTGGCTTTCTCCGGCGTGATCACGACCGAGGAAGGCGCGCTGGTGGCCGGCCTGGTGCTGTGCGCGGCGGGCGTGGCGGTGCTGCGCAGCGACGCCGGGCCCTTCTGGCGCCAGTGCGGCACGGCCATGGCCTTCACCGGCCAGATCCTGATCATCTACGGCCTGTCCAGTTCCACCTCGTTCACCAACGCCTGCCTGTTCGTGCTGCTGATGGCCGCGGCGGTCTATGCGCTGGGTCCGGACGCGATCCTGCGCTTCCTGAGCGGGCTGCTGATCGCCCTGGCGGCCGCCGGCCTGATCTGGCGCGGCGTGGCGCCGGAACTGATGCGCGACGACCTGCTGGACGCCTGGCTGGATTTCGACGTGGCGCAGGCCACCTTCGTCTGGCTGCCCATCGCGGTGACGGGCGCCTGGGCCACGGCGGTCCTGTTCACCCTTGGCCGCCGCCTGGGCGGCAGGCGCGGCCATACGCTGCAGCCGCTGGCCTGGGCTTTCCTGCTGTCGGTCCAGGGCATGGTGTGGCTGGCCAGCGGCATTTCGGCCCAGCAGTTGCCGGCGATGTGGCAGCTCAACCCCCGGACGGCGGTGCTGGTGACGGCCGGCGCCGTGCTTCCCGCGGCCGCGGCCCTGGCGGTGCTGTGGCCGCGCCGCCGCATGCTGACGGCGGGCGTGACCTGGGGCGTCCCGCTGGCGCTGCTGGTCCTGGCCCTGTTCTGGCTGCCCAGCCCGGGCGTGGGCTTCGCCCTGGCCTGGCTGCTGCTGGGCTTCGGCCTGAACCAGCCGCGCCTGGTCATTTTCGGCGTGCTCAGCCTGCTGGCCTACCTGGGCGTCTATTACTACCAGCTCGACGTGCCGCTGCTGCAGAAGGCGCTGTGGCTGGGCGGCGCGGCGGTGCTGCTCTTCCTCCTGCGGGGCCTGGTGTGGCTGGTGCCGCGCCTGATGCGCACGCAGACGGCCGCCGCCCGCGGGCCGCTGCCGCCGGTGTCGGGCGCGCTGCGCTGGCGCACGCTGGCCATCCTGGGTGGCCTGGCGCTGGTGCTGGCGGTGGCCAACGGCGGGATCTGGCAGCGCGAAAAACTGCTGGCTTCCGGCAAGGTGGTCATCCTGGAACTGGCGCCGGTGGACCCCCGTTCGCTCATGCAGGGCGACTACATGGCCCTGAACTTCGCCGCCAGCCGGGAGGTCACGCGGCTGCGCCTGGGCGGCGAGAGCCAGCGCGATGACGCTTCCATCCTGGGCTACGAGCCCGACGGCTACGTCATGCTGGCGCGCGACGAGCGCGGCGTTGCGCAGCCGCTGCGCATCCAGTCCGAGGTGCATCCCCATACCGAGGGCGAGGTGCCGCTGCGCTACCGCGTCCGCAACAACGGCGTGCGCATCGTGACCAACGCCTATTTCTTCCCCGAGGGGCAGGCGGAGCGTTACCAGGTCGCGAAATACGGCGAACTGCGCGTGGCCGAGGACGGCGAGGCGCTGCTGGTGCGGATGCTGGGCGCGGACTTGCAGCCGCTGTAGGCGGCCGGGCATGCTGGAAGCCAGGTGTTGGAAGTCAGGTGTCTGACACCCGTACGGGATGCCCGTCAGGCTGAAGCTTCTGTTTCCCGGGTGTCTGACACCCGGGAAGATCGGCGACAGCCCGTACCGGCATCCCGTACGGGTGTCAGACACAGGCAGTCTTAGAGCCTACGGGAAGCGCCGCGCCCAACGCGCGGCGGCTTCGCGCAGGAAGGCAGCGCGGTCCGGGGCCTCGAAGGAGGGGAAGCCCAGCGCGTTCCACGCGGCTTTCAGCGCCTCCAGCGGCGCGCTGGTATCGACCGCCGGCGCGCCGTTCTGCTTGGACAGCTTCAGCCCGCTGCCCGCGTCCAGGATCAGCGGCACGTGCAGGTAGCGCACCGGGGGCAGGCCCAGCAGGCGTCCCAGCACGCGTTGGCGCGCCGTGGAACTGAGCAGGTCCGCGCCCCGCACCACGTCCGTGACGCCCTGCGCCGCATCGTCCACCACCACGGCCAGTTGATAGGCCCACAGGCCGTCCGCGCGCCGCAGGGCCATGTCGCCCACGGCCTGCGCCACATCCTGTTCCTGCGGGCCCAGCCAGCGGTCCTTGAAGCGTTCCACGCCTTCCGGCAGCCTCACGCGCCAGGCGCGCGCCTGGCGGCCTTCCGGCAGGCCGTGGCGGCAGGTGCCCGGGTAGGGCCGTTCGCCGTCGGTGCCGGGCTGGGCCTGGCCCCGCAGGGCGGAATCGGCGATTTCGCGGCGGGTGCAGCCGCAGCCGTAGATCAGGCCGCGCGCCGCCAGACTGTCGAAGGCGGCCTGGTAGGCGTCGCCGCGGCGCGATTGCCACATGACCTCGCCGTCCCAGGCCAGGCCCAGCGCCTCCAGTTGCCCCATGATGCGCTCGGCCGCGCCGGGTACGGTGCGCGGCGTGTCCACGTCTTCGATGCGCAGCAGCCAGCGGCCGCCGTGCGCGCGCGCGTCCAGCCAGCTCGCCAGCGCGGCGACCAGCGAGCCCGCATGCAGCGGGCCGCTGGGGCTGGGAGCGAAACGGCCTACGTAGTTCACGGGACTAGGCCCGCGCGGTAGCGCGCGGGGAGCGGCAAGGGGGATCCGGTGCGGCGGCGCGCCGCGCTCAATGCAGGCGGCGCGTGCCGTCGTCGTCCAGCAGTTCTTCCAGGACCAGATTGTCGATCTCGGCCTCTTGGCTCCAGAGGACCATGAGGGCGATGATCTTGATCTTGGAGAGCGGCACGGGCGATTCCGGCGCGGCCAGGCCCCGGTCGATGACGATTTCGCGCAGGGGCGCGGGCAGCACGCCGGCCGATTCCAGGAAGGCGATGAAGCCGATGGATTCGGTGCCGAGCTGCTGGTATTCGTGATCGGTGTAGATGCGGGTGCCGGTGGTGGGTGCCTGGGCCAGGTCGACGCATCGTTCCGTGGTCTCGGCCAGCCCATAAAGCCACCCGAGAGCGTCGTCGATGTCTTCGTGCTCGAACCCGGCGGCGGCAAGCCGCTTGGCCAGCACGTCGGCCGCAGGACAGGCTTGCGGCGTGTAGTAATTCTCGTACAGATAAACCAGGATATCGAACATATGGCGCAGTTTTGTGCCTGTTTGCACAGTCGGCCCGCATATCGGCAGACCAGCAAACATGAATTTTACTTTACGCTGATTTATAGGGCCGGGCAACCGGCCCGGCGGGGGAATGTTGTATGCCGTCACCCTGGGGCAACAGCCGCGCCTTCTTCGGTCAATTGCTGCCAAAATACCTGATTCCGGAATAAAAGGGGCGGACCAGTCAGATCCGCCCCTTTTATTTTGCGGGCAGGCGCCTCAAGCGGCCTTGGGCGCGCTTTCCAGCTTGAGCTGCGCCAACTGGCGCACGAACACCGGAATGCAGATCGCCAGTCCGATCAGGCCGCTGGTCAGCCCCGGCACGATAGTCAGCAGCGCGCCGATCGTGCACAGCCAGCGTTCCCAGCTTTTCATGCCCACCAGCATGTAGCGCGAGAACGCGGCCGACAGCAGCACCAGGCCGACGATGCAGCCGAACAGCGTCACGAAGAAGTCGTACAAGGTGAAGCCCTGGACCGAAATCAGCAGCGACGGCGAGAACACGAACACGAACGGCACGATGAGCTTGGTGATGCCCAGCCGGAACGCCGTGTTGCCGGTTTTGAATGGGTCGCTGCCCGCCATCCCCGCCGCCGCGTAGGCCGCCAGCGCCACGGGTGGCGTGATGTCCGCCAGGATGCCGAAATAGAACACGAAGAAGTGCGCCGCGATGGGCTGCACGCCCAACTGCACCAGCGTGGGGGCGGCCACCGCCACCATGATCAGGTAATTCGCCGTGGTGGGCACGCCGCAGCCCATCAGCACGCAGACGATGCCCGTCATCAGCAGCGCGGCGACCAGCGTCAGCGACTGCATGTCGGCGATCGACGCGGGCAGGATCATCGCGGCGCCGCTGGCCAGCACCTGCGAGGCCGAGATCACGATGTACGAGATCTTGAAGCCCACGCCGGTCAGCGTCACCACGCCGATCACGATGCCCACCGTGCCCGCCGCCGCGCCCACGGCCAGCGCGTACTTCGCGCCGGTCTCGAAGGCCTCGTAGAGGTCGCGCCAGCGCAGCCGCTGGAAGGGGTTCAGCAGGCCCACCACGATGCAGCCCGTGATGCCCGCGAACGCCGCCAGGTAGGGCGTGCGGCCGCTGGCCAGCACGCCGATCAGCAGCACCAGCGGGATCAGGGTCGGCCAGCGCATCTTGAACGACTGCTTGAGCTTGGGCATTTCTTCTTCGGTCAGCCCGCGCAGGCCTTCGCGCTTGGCCTCGAAGTGCACTTGCATGAACATGCCGAAGAAATACAGGAAGGCCGGAAAAATGCCCGCGATGGCGATCTGCTGGTACGGGATGCCCAGGAATTCGATCATCAGGAAGGCGGCCGCGCCCATGATGGGCGGCGTGATCTGCCCGCCGGTGCTGCTGGCGGCCTCCACGCCCGCGGCGAAGTGCCGCGGATACCCGATGCGGATCATGGCGGGAATCGTCAGCGACCCCACCGTCACCGCGTTGGCCACCGAGGAGCCCGACAGCATGCCGAACATGGCGGAGCCGAACACCGACACCTTGGCCGGGCCGCCGGCGTAGCGGCCCGCGACGGTGGAGGCCACGTCCAGGAACAACTGGCCCAGCCCGATGCGCGTGGCCAGCACCCCGAACAGCACGAAGTGGAACACGTAGGTCGCCACCACGCCCACCGCCACGCCATATACCCCCTGGCTGGTGAGGTACATGTGGTTGACGATCTGCGACCAGTTATTGCCCGCGTGCTTGAGCAGGCCCGGGAAGTACGGGCCGAACATGGCATATGCCATGAAGACCAGCGCGATGATGGGCAGCGGCCAGCCCATGGCGCGGCGCGTGGCCTCCAGCAGGCCGATCAGCAGGATCGACCCCATGAGCACGTCTTCGGGCAGCGGATTCCCGACCCGGAACGCCAGGTCCTCGAAAATATAGGGGATGTACAGCACCGACAGGGCCAGCACGATGGCGATGATCCAGTCGTACAGCGGAATGCCGCCGGGCGCGTACCAGGTCGATTTGGGCTCGCGGGTGTAGTGCGCCTTGGAAAAGCCGAACACCAGGAAAATGAGGCTCAGCACGAACGCCAGGTGCACGCCGCGGTGCGTGGCCTCGCGCAGCAGCCCGAAACCCGCCGTGTAGTAGTGGAAGATCGAGAGCGTCACCAGCAGGCCGGAGACAATCCAGGTGGCTGTCTTGTCCAGCGGCCGGAAGCGGATTTCCGAATCGTACTTTTCCGCGAGCTGCTGGGTCTTGTCGTGGTCTATTTCCATCGCCGTGATTCTCAGGATGATTCAACAAGCAGGGCCGCTCATGGCGGCCCCACTCAAGCGCGGCGCAGCGCACCGCAGATAGGCAAACTCCGTTTCCCAAGCAGCAAACTCGCCGCACGCCGCCGCAGCTCCCCGATCGGGGCCGCGTGGATCCGGCTCCGCCGGTCCACTGCGGCGCCCCTGGGGGAAGCGCCGAAGGCGCTCGGGGGGCCTACTTCAGCAGCCCGATTTCCTTGTAGAACTTCTCGGCGCCCGGGTGGAACGGAATTCCCGCGCCCTTGACCGCGTTGTCGCGCGTGATGAGCTTGCCCTTGGAATGGCCGGTGTCCAGCGTCTTGCGCGTGGCGTCGCTGTACAGCGCCTTGGTGACGTCGTAGACCACCTGCTCGGGCAGCTTGGCCGACGTGACCATCTGCGCGTTGACCGAGATGGTCTTCACTTCGCCCACGTTCTGGTACGTGTTGGCGGCGATGCTGTCGGGCGTGAAGAACTCCTGCTTGGCGCGCAGCGCGTCGATCTCGGGACCGACCAGCGACACGATCTCGATGCCGGCGCCGCTGGAGGCCAGTTCCGAGATGGCGCCGGCGGGGGCGCCGCCCACGAAGAAGAACGCGTCCAGCCCGCCGTCCTTGAGCTTGTCGCCGGCCTGGTTGGGCTTGAGGTATTCGGCCTTGATGTCCTTGTCGGTCATGCCGTAGGCGCCCAGGATCAGGCGCACGTCGACCAGCGTGCCCGAGCCCGGCTCGTCCATCGACACGCGCTTGCCCTTCAGGTCGGCCACGCTCTTGATGCCCGACCCCTTGCGCGCCACCAGGTGGATGCTTTCCGGATACAGCGTGGAGATCAGGCGCAGATCCTGCGCCTTGGGCTTGCCTTCGAAGGTGCCGGTGCCGCTGTAGGCCCAGTAGGCCACGTCGGATTGCGTGAAGCCCGACTCGAACGAACCGCCGAGGATGCCGTTGATGTTGGCCACCGACCCGTTGGAGGCGACAGCCGTGGCGATCAGCTTGCCAGGCTGCGACACCGCGTTGGCGATGATGCCGCCGATGGGGTAGTAGGTGCCGGCCGTGCCGCCCGTGCCGATACGGAAGAATTGCTGCGCCTGGGCGGTGCCCGCGGCGCCGACCGCGGCGACGGCCAGGGTCAGGGTGGTGATCCAGTGCTTCAGTTTCATGCGGGCTTCTCCGTGACGTTGCTGACGATTCGAATATTGTTGGTTCTTGCCGCCGGGTCTTGTGCCCGGCGGCAAAAACGCGCCTCCCCTCGGGGGCTTTCTTTATGATGAAATTCTGTCATGTCGACCTTCTGTAGCCAATGCTTACCGGGCTATCGTTTACCAGGGGGTCGCATGGCCTTTAGGTTATGACCGGCCCATGTTTGGTTATGGCGTGGTTACATCCCACGCGGTGCAATAACAACGGAGCGTCCCCGATGTCCCAGGAAGTCATACGCGGCATAGCGCTGCCCCCCGCGGCCCAGCCGGGCGATCCCTTGGCCCGAGTCGACACGCCCAGCCTGGTGCTGGACCTGGCGGCCTTCGAAGCGAACCTGCGCGCCATGCAGGCATGGGCCGACCGCCACGACGTGGCCTTGCGGCCCCACGCCAAGGCGCACAAATGCCCCGAGATCGCGTTGCGCCAGTTGGCCCTGGGCGCGCGCGGCATCTGCTGCCAGAAAGTCAGCGAAGCCCTGCCTTTCGTTGCCGCCGGCATCCGCGACATCCACATCAGCAACGAAGTCGTCGGCCCGGCCAAGCTGGCGCTGCTGGGCCAGTTGGCGCGCGCCGCGAAAATGAGCGTCTGCGTGGACAACGCCGGGAACCTCGCGCAGTTGTCGGCCGCCATGGTCCAGGCCGGCGCCGAGATCGACGTGCTGGTGGAAGTGGACGTGGGCCAGGGCCGCTGCGGCGTGTCCGACGACGCCACGGTGCTGGCGCTGGCGCAGCAGGCCCGCGCCCTGCCCGGCGTGAATTTCACCGGCCTGCAGGCCTATCACGGCGCGGTGCAGCACTTCCGCACGCGCGAAGAACGCGCCGCCACCTGCCGCCAGTCCGCCCGCATCGCCGCGTCCTATGCGCAGTTGCTGCGCGAAAGCGGCATCGCCTGCGACACCATCACCGGGGGCGGCACCGGCAGCGCGGAATTCGACGCGGCCAGCGGCGTCTACACCGAACTGCAGGCCGGCTCCTACGCCTTCATGGACGGCGACTACGGCGCCAACGAATGGAACGGACCGCTCGTGTTCCAGAACAGCCTCTTCGTGTTGTCCACCGTCATGAGCACGCCGGCGCCCGACCGCGTCATCCTGGACGCCGGCCTGAAATCCACGACCGCCGAATGCGGCCCGCCCGCGGTCTACGGCGAACCGGGGCTGGTCTACGCCTCCATCAACGACGAACACGGCGTGGTGCGCGTGGAGCCCGGCGCGCAGGCGCCCGCGCTGGGCGCGGTGCTGCGCCTGGTGCCCTCGCACGTCGACCCCACCTTCAACCTGCACGACGGGCTGGTGGCGGTGAAGGACGGCGTGGTGCAGGACGTATGGGAGATCGCCGCGCGCGGATTCTCGCGCTGAAGCGCGCCGCGGGAATCATGCGCCGGCCCGCCCGAACGCAAAAAGGGCCGGCGCGTGATCAGCGCGCCGGCCGTAAACGCAGGCTCCCCCTTGAGGGGGCTACTGGGCCTTCTGCTGGATCTTCTCCCCGCCACGTTCGATGTCTTTGCCGGCACCTTCCATCGTGTTGCAACCCGCCGTGACGGCGGCGACCGCCAGCATCAGCGCAAGCCAGATTCGATGGGTCATGTTCTTCTCCTTTAGGCGTTCATTGGACATAGCGAGGCATGCCGGCGGGCAGCCGCGCTTATTTCTTGCCCAGCAAGTCCCGTGCCTGATCCTTGGCTTCGCCTACATTGCGTTGCACTTTGCCGACGGTCTTCTCCGTCTTGCCTTCCACTTCCGTTTCGCGGTTGCCGGTCACCTTCCCGGCGGTTTCCTTGATCGCGCCTTTGACTTCCTTGGCGGCGCCCTTGATGCGGTCCTTGTCCATGCCGTCGCTCCTTGCGTTCCGGGTTACATGAGACCGCAAGCCAGGAGAACCCCGGCTGCGGACGAACCCACTATAGGAATCGCGCGGGAAGCGCGTAAGAAGCAGGCGCACCAGATGGAGGGGTGCTTTTTTACCGACTGTGGAAGCGCGGCCGCGGGATAGGCAAAAAGTACTAGAGGGATTCGTCCTGCGTGATCTGGGCGCGGCGGCCCGCCGCGCCTATCGTGGACTTGCACCGCGCGCGCCGCCCTGCGCGAATCGCAATCGCATTGGGCGCGCAGCCGGGGAGCACCCGCTCCAACGCACCTTCAGGAGACACTCATGAACGCGCACCAGCAGCCTGACGATCCTTCCATCCCGCCCATCGACGATCCGTCGCGCCCGCCCGGCCAGGATGACACCGAGCCCGGCCGCAAGCCGCCGGACGTGCCGGGGCAACCTGGCCGGCCGGATCTGCCGGGAGGGCCGGGGCGGCCCGACGATCCCCCCCTGACCCAGCCGCGCTAGGCGCGGTGGGCGAGCGATCCCGGCAAGCGCCGGGATCGCGGCACGGCGCTCAGTCGACCTGCGCGCCGGATTGCTTCACGGCCTTGCCCCATTTCTCCACTTCGCCGGCGATGAACTTGCCGGTAGCGTCGGGCGTCAACGGCATCGGTTCCGCACCACGGTCGCGGAAGAACTTCTGCATTTCCGGCGCATTCAGCACCTGGCCGATCTGCTGGCTCAGGTAGCCCGTCACTTCCGGCGGCGTGCCTTGCGGCGCCAGGACCGAGGCCCACCCAATGGCCTCGAAGCCCGGATAGCCCGACTCCGCCACCGTCGGCACGTCCGGCAGTTGTGGCAGCCGCTTGGCCGTCGTCACGGCCAGCGCCACTGCCTTCTTGCTCTGCACGTGCGGCAGGCCCGCCGTCACCGAATCCACCATCAGCGGAACCTGATGACCCAGGAAATCCGCCTGCGCCGGGCCGCTGCCCTTGTACGGAATGTGGCGGATGTCGATATCGGCGGCCGCCTTGAACATTTCGGCCGACAAGTGCTGCGTGCCGCCGATGCCCGCGCTGGCATAGGCCAGATCGCCCGGCTTGGCGCGCGCCTGCTCCACCAACTGCTTGAGCGATGTAATGCCCGAAGCCGGCGTCGCCAGGAACATCAGCGGCACCGAAAACACCCCCGACACCGGCGCGAAATCCTTGGTCAGGCTGTAATTGATGGTCTTGTACAGCGTCTGGTTGACGGCCGCGGCAGAGCCTGCGATCACCAGCGTGTAGCCGTCCGGCGTGGCGCGGGCGGCCTGCTCCATGCCGATATTGCTGCCGGCGCCGGCGCGGTTCTCGACCACGATGGGCTGCTTCACGGCCGCGCCCAGCTTTTCGGCCAGGGCCCGGGCGAAGATATCGGTGGCCTGGCCGGGCGGGAACGGCACGATCAGGCGGATGGGGCGTTCGGGGAACGCGGCGTGGGCGGTAGCCGCCGCCGCCGTCAGAGCCAGGCCGGCGGCCAGACTGGAAAGAATACGTTTCATGATTGGTCAGTAAAAAGCAACAAAGGGCTGCGCGCGAGGGGCGCGCCACTTGCATAAAATAGAGCGCCCGCGCTGGCGGCCCTTTTGAGGCGGCCCGGGGCGGATCGGCAGGGGGTGCGTCACGATAGCATCCCTGCGTCGGTGCTACATTTGCGTTTTCTCGACCCCCGAAGTTTCCCTACCCTGTCCTTTCACCCCGCAGGAACCGCCATGGAATTCAGCCAGTTCAACGTCAACACCCTCATGGAGATCACCTCCCGCCCGGACCTCGTGTTCGTGCGAGGCCAGGGATCCTGGCTGGAGGATCACGCGGGCAAGCGATACCTGGACTTCGTGCAGGGCTGGGCGGTGAATACCCTGGGCCACTGCGCCCCGGAAATGCAGCGCGCCCTGCTGGAGCAGTCCAAGCTGTTGATGAACCCCTCGCCGGCCTTCTACAACGTGCCGTCCATCGAACTGGCCCAGCGCCTGACCGGCGCGTCCGTCTTCGACCGCGTCTTCTTCGCCAACAGCGGCGGCGAAGCCAACGAAGGCGCCATCAAGCTGGCGCGCAAATGGGGCCAGGTCAACAAGAAGGGCGCGTACAAGATCATCACCATGAACCACGGCTTCCACGGCCGCACGCTGGCGACCATGTCCGCGTCCGGCAAGCCGGGCTGGGACAAGATGTTCGCCCCGCAGGTCGAAGGCTTCCCCAAGGCCGAAATCAACGACCTGGAATCCGTGCGCAAGCTGATCGACGACCAGACCGTCGCCATCATGCTCGAACCCGTCCAGGGCGAAGCCGGCGTCATCCCCGCCACCAAGGAATTCATGCAGGGCCTGCGCAAGCTGGCCGACGAACACAAGCTGCTGTTCATCGTCGACGAAGTGCAGACCGGCATGGGCCGCACCGGCACCCTGTTCGCCTACCAGCAATCCGACGTGGTGCCCGACATCATGACGCTGGCCAAGGGCATCGGCGGCGGCGTGCCGCTGGCCGCGCTCCTGGCGCGCCAGGAAGTCTGCGTGTTCTCGCACGGCGACCAGGGCGGCACGTACAACGGCAACCCGCTGATGGCCGCGGTCGGCGTCGCGGTGTTCGACGCCCTGGCCGCGCCGGGCTTCATGGAATCGGTCAATGCCCGCGCCAAGCAACTGTCCGAAGGCCTGCTGGCCCTGTCGGCCAAGTACGGCATGAAGGGCGAGCGCGGCCTGGGCCTGCTGCGCGCGCTGGTGATGGATCGGGATGATGGTCCCGCCATCGTCGACGCCGCGCGGAATCTGGCTCCGGCCGGGTTGCTGCTGAATGCGCCGCGCGGGAACCTGTTGCGCTTCATGCCGGCGTTGAATGTGACGGCCGAGGAAATGGATACGATGCTGACGCAGTTGGATGGGTTGATTGCGCAGGTGCGTAAGGGGTGATCGAATAGATTCGCCGAGCTGTGACGATGAGGGCCGCATAAGCGGCCCTCATTTTCTTGCATGCCCTGAACGCAAGACATGGACTATCATCAGCCGGCATTCATGTGTGTGCATCGCAGTATCGACCCATTGTTGAACTAGCCTGCGCTCAGGACGGCATTGCATCCGTTCGCCAGAATTCGCCGCTGGACGACCGCTATCAGCGCAAGACCGCAACTGACGGCTCGCCTTATTTCACGTTGATTGCGGCGAATGGGCAGTCCATCGGGCGCAGTGAAATGTATTCGAGTACCGCAGCGCGAGACAACGGCGTTGCGTCGGTAAAAACGAACGGACCCACGGCCGTGGTGAAAGACAACACCTGAATGGTCTGCGGCCAAGCGTAAGGCTTGATTCGGCGCTATCGCTGACAGGCGCAAAGCGCCGCATAGCGCGGCGCTTTGCCACGGATCCCAAGCCCAAACCCTAGAACGCGTACTTCGCCGTCAACAAAAACGACCGCGGCGCCCCGAAGTGGTTGTTGTCCTGGTTGCTGCCTATCGCCTGGTAGTAATACTTGTCGAACAGGTTGTATACGTTCAAGCGCAGATCCAGATTCGGCGACGCCCGATACGCCACCACCGCATCCCACACGCTGTAGCCGGGCTGGCGCACGTTGTAGGCGGGCAAGCTGATCGCGCTCTGCACGCGCACCGCCCCGCCCACCCGCCACGCATTCAGCGCGCCCGGCAAGGTGTACATGGTCGATAGCTTGAACAGATGGCGCGGGGTTTGCGTGTCGTAGGCCGCGCCCGCCCGCAGGCTGCCCGAATCCTCCAGGTACTTGGACTGGTTGTACGTATAACCGGCCGACACCTGCCAGCCCGGCGTGATCGCGCCCGCCACTTCGAACTCCACCCCCCGGCTTTGCACCTTGCCCGACGGCGCATAGCATTCGATCACCCCTGGGCCGCACGCGGACGTGGCCAGCGCAACCGGACGGTTGCGTTGGCGGATCTGGAACACCGCCGCGCTGGCGTTGAGCCGGCCGTCGTAGTACTCCCCCTTGATCCCCGCTTCCAGATTGGTGCCGATGACCGGGTCCAGCGGCGCGCCGCTGGTTGACTGGCTGCTCTGCGGCTGGAACACGCTGGTCCAGCTTGTGTAGACGGAATGCTGGCGGTCCAGGTCGTAGATCAGGCCCGCGTAGGGGGTCAGCTCGTGCTTGACCTTATAGTCCGCGGGCGGGCTGACGTAGTCGCCGGACTTCAGCGTCATGTCGTACTCATACCAGTCCAACCGCGCGCCCAGCATCAGCGTCAGCGGATCGGCAAGGCTCAGGCGGGTGGTGGCGTAGCCGCTCATCTGGCGCTGGTATCCCTTGCGCGACCAGGGGTAGACGAACGCGGGCTTCGCCACGGCGCTGGAATCCCAGTGTTCCGGGTCGACCGTCATGTTGTAGTCCAAGGGCCAGCCGCCGGGGCCGTCGTCGTCCTTGTTCTTCAGGAAGCTGCCGCCCAGCACCAGTTCATGCGTGCGGCCCAGCAGCGTGAAGGGGCCGCTCAGGTAGCCGTCCACGCTGTACTGGGTCTTGTCATAGGCATACTGGCCCAGGCCCTGCCCGAAGAACGTCGAGTCTTCCAGCGGATACAGATAACTGCCCAGCATGTTCATCTTGGCGCGCAGCGTGCGGGCGGTGAGCTTGCCGGACCAGCCGTTCTCGAAACGGTGATCGAGTTCGGCGAAGAAGCTGGTGTTTTCCTTGTTCCAATAAGCCCAGTCCGGCGACAAGCGGATCGAACGATTGAAGTCATAGAAGCTGCCGTCCCGGCGCGTAGGCAGCCCATTCCAGTCCGCGCCCGGGTTGTCTTCGCGGTTGTAGTAGCCGCCGATGCTGAGCGTGGTGTTGGCCGTGAGATCGGCTTCGATGGTGCCGTAGAAGAGCTGGCGCTGGTGCTCGTAGGCCTTCTTGAAGGTATTCGAATCCTGATAGGCCACCACACCCCGGGCGCGCAAGGTACCGGCCTCGTTCAGCGGGCCCGAGCCGTCGACCTCGCCCCGGTAATTGTCCCAACTGCCCGCGCTGGCCGTCACCGAGAACTGCGGCACCGCCGTGGCGCGCTTGCGCACCAGGTTGATGGTGCCCGAGGGATTGCCGGCCCCCGTCATCATCCCGGCCGCGCCGCGCAGCACCTCGACGTGATCGTACATGGCCAGCGTCGCCACGCCCTGCGTGTCGTAGTCGTAGCCCAGCGGCACCCCGTCAGCCAGGAACGAACTGATCTCGAAACCGCGAGAGAAGAACTGCGTGCGTTCCCCGCCGCCGATCTGGCGCGTGGTCAGCCCGGTCGTGTCGCGCGCCACATCGTCCAGCGACTGAAACCCCCGGTCCTCGATCTGCTGGCGCGTCACCACGCTGACCGACTGCGGCGTCTCGCGCGGAGACAGCGCGAACTTGGTGGCCGTGGACATGACCGGCGTGGTGTAGGAATGGGTCCCCTCCGTCACGCCCAGCGTGGCCGCTTCCACCGTCACCGGCGCCAGCGTCGTCGTGCTGGCCGGCGCCACCGTCAGGCTGCCGTCCGGCGTGCGCCGCAGCTCCAGCCCGCTTCCAGCCAGGGCGCGAGCGGTGGCTTCTTCCAGGGACAACTGGCCGGAGACGGCCGGCGCGGACTTGCCCGCCACCAGATCCGCCCGAAACGAAATCACCGCGCCCGCGATGCGCGCAATCTGGGTCAGCGCCACATCCAGCCGGCCCGCGGGCAAATCGTATTGGCGCAGCGCCTGGGCATGGGCGACGCTGGCTGCGGCTGCGAGGACGCAGGCAGCGGGAAACCTCAGGGAAAGCATGGAACACTCCGTGGATGCGTGAGCACGCGTTCCCTGTATGTGCATCGGCGCCATCAAAAAAACACCCGGCGCGTAAAAAAAGTTCAGGCCAGATCGATCATCACGTACCAGCGGCTCAACCGCTGCAATCGGATCGGCAAGGTATTCCTCAGCGCCTCCAGCGCCCGGTCGCCATCGTCCAGCGGAAACAGCCCCGTCACGCGCAGCCGCGCCGCCTGCGGCGACATCCGCAGCCAGCCCGGCCGGTACCGGGCCAGCGCATCCACCACGGTTTGCAGCGGCTCGTCATGGACTTCCAGCTCGCCGTTCTGCCAAGCGGCGGCGTGTTCCTGGCCGTTCTGCACCGCATCCACCTGCCGCGCGTCGAACCACACGCTCTGTCCTGGCGCCAAGGGCTGGCGCACGCCCGCCAGCGTGGTCACCTCCGCGGCCCCGCTCAAGGCCAGGCAGAAACTGCGCCCGGCCCCGCAGCGCACCATGGCGCGCCCCTGGCCGAGCCTGACCTCGCCTTGCGGCAGCCGCACGTGCAGCCCCTGGCTGCCCCCCACCTCAAAAATCGCCGCCCCGGCCGACACCCGCACCACATGCTGCCCCTCCCACGACGCCGCGCTGCGCGCATCCAGCTCCATTGTGTTGCCGTCCGGCAAGGCCACCCGCCGGCGCTCGCCGGTGCGGGTCACATAGCCCGCCGCCAGGGATTGCAAGGGCACATAGCGGTCCGCCACGCCCGCGCCCAGCAGCAGCGCCCCGCCCGCCAGCGCCAGCTTCACCAGCCGCCGGCGCTGCGCAAGCTGCGGCCCCACCAGCGAACGCCGCAGCGCATCGCCATCAGCCAGCAGCCCCGGCCGCAACGCATGCAACGTACCGTTCAGCGCCGCATTCAGCCGCTGCCACGCCGCGCCGTGGCTCGGGCTCTCCGCCAGCCACCGATCAAACGCCGCGCGGTCCGCATCGCTGGCCTGCCCGCTGGACAGACAGACCTGCCATTCAATCGCCGCCTCGCGGGTGCGCGCATCCCAGGCCGTCATACCCCAAACACCTCGCAGCAACGGCGCAAGGCCTGCACGATGTACTTGCGCACCATGGTCGGCGACACCTTCAGCCGCGCGGCAATCTCCACATGCGTCATGCCATCGAGCTGGCTATACAGAAACGCCATCCTGGCCTTGGCAGACAGCCCGTCCAGCGCCGTATCCAGCGCCTGCAAGGCCTGCAGCGTCTGCACCCGTTCCTCGGCCGACGGCTCCAGCGGCTCCGGCTGCAAGCGCAACATCTCCAGCCAGGCCTGTTCCAGCTCACGCCGCCGCCACAGCCGCCACGTGATACGCCGGGCAATCGTGACCAGCATGGCCCGCGGCTCATTCAACTGCTCCAGCGCCGGCAAGCACAGCAACTGCGTAAACGTCTCGCCCGCCACATCCTCCGCGTCCTCGCGGTTGCGCAACCCATTGCGCAGCCGCCGCTCCAGCCACGGATGGTCGTTCTTATAAATGGTGGAAAACCGGCTATCGCGTGTCGAGTCCACGGCCTGCGCTATGAATGAATAGGAATCGTTATCAATTATTGCATAGCGCGCGCCGCCGCTTCTAGTCCCCCCTGATCCTGCGTAAACTCCCCGCCATGCTACGACTCGACAATCTCAGCAAACGCTACGGCGACTACCTCGTCTTCCAGGGCCTGACCCACCGCTTCACGCCCGGGTGCGTGGCGTTATGCGAAGAAGACAGCACCGGCAAGTCCACTCTCCTGAACCTCATCGCCGGCGCCATCACGCCGGACAGCGGAGACGTCTGGATAGACGGCCATTCCCTGACCCACGCGCCCCAACAAGCCAAGGCCCGCCTGGCCTACGTGCCCGACAACTGCCTCGTGTTTCCCACGCAGACGGGGCGCGGGCTGCTGGAACAGGTCGCGGCGGAAAAGAACGTGGCGCTGGATGAGGCCACGTTGGAGCTGGCCTATGACCTGGGGCTGGAACCGCATCTGGACAAGCGCTTTGAACAGATGTCGACCGGGACGCGGCGCAAGGTGTTCGTGACGGCGGCGGCCTTGGGCGATCCGGCGGTGGTGATCGCGGACGGGCCCAGCAATGGGTTTGATGCGCGGGGGCGGGCGGTGTTGGCGGAGCTATTTAAGGCTTGGGGGAAGGATCGGGTGGTGTTGTTTGCTAGTCATGATGGGGAGCTGGTGGAGGGGTGTGGGGCGGAGGTGGTTGATGTTGCCGCGTTGCGGTAGTGGCAATATTGAGGTTACGCGTTGAACGGCCATGTCTGAAAGTAGGATGGTCGTTCCGGAAATAGAAACTGTAGTCTGACACCATATGCCAGAAGTCTGTACCAAGTGGTCGGATGCCTGAGAGCTACGCGTACATCCAGACCAGGAGTGTGATCACTGTCGACGGGGCGAGTTTGGACCCGTCTCCTCGGCTGTTTGGAATTACGAAGTCTCTGGCCTGAAGGTCGTGCAATCCTGGCTGGGTTACCGGGTGAAAGATCGAGAGGGAAAGAAGTCGTTCCCTTTGGATGCGATCACTCCCAGGGAATGGGGCAGTGAAATCACAACGGAATTTCTCAATTTGCTGAATCTGCTAAACGTAACGCTGGAATTGCAGGAGCAGCAGAAGGAGCTGCTTGCGCGCATCTTTGACCGCCCTTTAATGTCAGCTGCGCAACTTGGTGTGGTCCCGGCACAATGGAGGAACGCACCGAAGATTCAGGGCAAGCAACAGGCATTTTCTTTACACGAACAAACGGGCGGCGACAGCATGGCGAAAAACCTCAGTTAGGTTTCTCCTTCCCGGTAATGGAGGGCCATCCGGGGACGTGCTCAAAGGACGCCGCAAAATTAAAAGTGTTAGACCACAGTTCTTGCCCTGGATATGTAGTCTGACACTGAGGTTTCCCCCGACTGCCTGCTCGTGCAGTCAGAATACATTTGATCGGTCGCGAGGCTCCTGCCTGTCAAGCCTTAGCAAGCTTATTAGTTCTTGATCGCCCTCTTGGCCAGAAACACTGTCCAGAACCCAGGTTGTTAGCTCGACATAATCAGCTCGTTGAAGTTTTAGTCTGCCGGTACCAAGAGCAAACGCGAATTCCGCAATCGCTTCACCTTGCTGCCTTAATCGAGACAAAAACATCTTCTTCAAAAGCAATAACATATATTGGCTTTCGGCAGGGAGGGTCGAATAATCAAGTTCGGATGGGTAGGCCTGCCGCAGAATAGCGGCCTGAATTATTCCGTCGTTGTATCGATTAAAATTCTGTGGATCCAGTACAACTTGCTGAAATGCCTCTGAAGTTAAGCGGTGATCGTCCGATGAGAATTCCTCCGTTCTCGCCCGTTGCAAAATTGCGCCTATTGTGAGCAGTACCATGGGCGCGTGCTGAGCACTTTCGCTATATTTGCAGTTCCAGAAGACAAAATCTGGTCTTAGCCTTAGTCTATGATCGCCCACCACTAGGGTGGGCAACAAGGTGTCTTCGACGAGCCCACTACGCCTGCTCGGATCCCAACGATATTGGAGTGCCTTTGCACGTACATCAGAGGGTTGCGTTGCTTCCTCCTCGTCTCGGAAAGAGTGATGAAGAGCTGACCCGACAGCTAACGTGTGATGACATTCAAAAACACAAGATTTATCTTTGGTTTGTGTCAGATTACGCTTCAAAAATGACGCGTCAGAACTAGTTTCACATATTTGCACGCCCACGAGGTAAGTTTTGGCTCCTACATGTGTCGCTCGCAAATCGCGAGACACACCGAGTAGCATCGAACCTTTACTTATCACAGCGGCCACAATGAGCAGCCCACGGTCCGGACATAGAGATTCGGCAGCGAATTCAAGGTTCGAACTAGCGCGAATTCCCCACGGTAGAATAATTGATAGCTGAGTGAAGTAAGCTGCGCAATTTTCTGCCATCACCCTACTCGCGGGATCGTCCTGGAATACTATTCCTTGAATGGAAGCGGGAACTTTTGCTCGCAATTGTTTGTGAAGCCAAGTGATGAACGGTTCGGTTTGAGTTAGCGCCTGACCGTCGACAAGTAATGTACGTCGCTGCCCCTTGTTGTCTAGGCCATTAGTCGAGAGAAGATTTTGATCGCGGAAATCCTCTGCAAAATTTGCAGCCCTCTCACAGCGATGAAGATTGAGCGCCAGAGTGATTTTTTTGGGAAGAATCTGCTCGGGATGAAATCTCTCCCCGTAAATTCGCAGAGG
The DNA here is from genome assembly GCF_037619525.1 of Achromobacter veterisilvae. Classification (NCBI taxonomy): domain Bacteria; kingdom Pseudomonadati; phylum Pseudomonadota; class Betaproteobacteria; order Burkholderiales; family Alcaligenaceae; genus Achromobacter; species Achromobacter veterisilvae. The sequence continues at coordinate 1,107,770 of NZ_CP148753.1, forward strand.
CCGAACGCCTGCAACTGGGGCGCTGCCGTCTATCCATGTAGATGGTCGAGGGAGCTTGCACAGCGCTCGGTCAGCGTCTTGGGCGTCCAGAAATGTTAATAACGTCACAACATCATCATCGGCACAACGAGTATGCGATATCCATCGTCTCTGCAAAGACATAGACGACGATGCGGAAATGATGCAGAAGAACGTCTTGTGGGGCGGCACCTCAATATTTTGCATTCCACCATGTGAATGGAAGCTGATAATCTGGGGACTGCCTTGCTTCAGCTTATACAGCATATCTCGCAGCGAGTACGCTATAGGCGATATAGCCATAGAGTCGACAAAGATGACCTTCAGGTCATCAATCCTCAGCCTGGCCAACAATGCAAACGCCAAAAAATCTACAGATGCACTTGTGGATAGTGCTTCTTCTGTCCGCAAGAAATGGCTAGATCTCTCGCCAGATGGTTTTACAAATTCGAACCCTGAAGGCGCACGAATGATGGCCTTTTCATCGGCAAAAACCGCTTCAACACCACAATATAGGATATTGGAAAATACCTCTACTAGGCGGCTCACGGTGCACAGCCCGTCTGTTGCGACGGTTGTCTCTATTTGAATTACCTCTACTGGTCGGCACGTTATGTCGACGCAAACGAGATGCACACTAGTCTTGCCCTTGAATCGATTGACGCTCTGCTTAACCATCACACTGGAGAGCAGCGCTGAGGTTTCCTCACGATCACTTTCCAGGCACACGACCAAGACGCCGTCCGGATAAAGAATACGCTGAGCCACATCGGTTAGAGCCGTGGCGAGGTCAGCTGCAGACAATGCCCCCGGATGCTTGAAAACCACTTCAAACATCGCGTTCGACGGGTGCGCCCAATGATACGAGAATAATGGGCTCATTCTCGCCCCCGTGACAATGGAATTGCTATGGTGTATGAAGTGCCAGCAGTTATCGGAAGCTCTGGACGTTTTAAATGCCAAGGCTCGGGCGCAAATTTTGTAGTGTTGGGTTTTGAGAAATCTTGATGTAAAAAAAGACGCCCGGTTCGCAATGAGAGAAAAGCGCCAAGAGCTTTTAACGCTTCGAGCGAAGAGCTGAGGCCTTGACCATACCCTCTAGATTGTTTTGTAGTCGCATGCATCTCAAAGCAAGCTTTCACATAATCGGCTTCCTTTCCAATAGAAATTTTCTGAAAGTCGACGGAAGGTGCATGCTGAGTGGCCCATCGCCTAGCGAGCCCAGGCCCTGTGTCATAGACAGTGACCTCGAGCATACGCGTACTGACGAGAGGGGCAGTAGTTGACTCGCGATGCGGCCTCATTTTCTCGAACCGCCGCAAATTCTCCTCAGCAGACGGACGATGTATCTTCCTTTGCGATGAAGACCAAGCAAAATACCGTCCTAACGGGCCACTATCATCCCCGGACTCCGTTCTTCGCGCACGGTATTCAAATGTCCGCATGAATATCCCTCGCATGTTTCCATAGGGATATGCCAGTCCGTTCTCGTCCATGCGAGCGTGGTCATGAGTGTTAGCGAAGAGCTCCTCGACGAGAGTACTGAGATATTCTAGCCTTTCGGCCGAGATAGCACGTAGGGCCACCGGCTCGAACGACTCAATCATCTGCCGCGTTAACGTCTGAAAGCCGTCCGATTTGCGAAGCGTTGCCGCGTCTCTTTGGCCGTAAAGAGGAAGGAGAAACTCGTTCGCTGCGCCCTGAAAGCAGCAAAGGTGAGCGCCACGACTTCCGTTGGTGTCACGGTATCGGGATGACTGCATCGCGACAAGAGTTGGCACGAGGTACCTACGAAGCTCAGCTGATGTCGCAGAAAACTCCAACGCTCCAACGGCACTCCCAGCGAAGTACATGGCTGCACATCCGTGGGGCTCAAGTGCTAACTTGGCTAGCACAGCGCTAGGAGGTGATCCGACAACTTTGAGTCGGCGAGCCTCACTGAGCCGAGACCATTTGGCGAGACACTGTATTAGCATTCCGCTCATAGCAAACCGTCCACCATCCTGAAATTTGGAGGGCACAGAAATTGAGTCGGCTATTAGGTGAGGAAGCGACTCGACTAAGTCAACTAACTGGGTATAGTTTAAGTCACGCGGAATGGATACCATTCAATCCTCGATAAAGGGCGGCCTCTGCAAGCCGTACTCAAATTGCATGACGATCATAGCTGTATGATTCTAGACTCAAGTTCGCATATTCGGCTACGCTATCGACAACCCTGCCAGAAGAAACCTCTTTCTCCTCTGGAAAAAATTCGGTCTGGCATCTTCTTTTTACATTAAACATTAGATCTCACTGATGGCCGCAGAATCCTCTACGTTTGCCAAGGGAAACTCACTTGAACGCCGTATATTTGAGCTTTTCAAGACAGAGATTGATGCTGACAGGTTTTGGGCCAAACAGGATTGTTGCAAAATCTTCTGGAAGAAGGGCTACTTCTCCAGGGACCGTGGTACAGACATCATCTTCGATGTAGCAATCGAAGTGTATCTCCCTGGAGCGCAAGATTATTCCTGTCTTGTTCTAATTGAGTGCAAGAACTACCAACACCCCGTCCCAGTAGACGATGTGGAGGAATTTTTTGCAAAGGTCCAACAGGTTGCTGCGGCTAAGGGCAAGGCAATTGTCGCATCCGTTGCTGCTTTTCAATCTGGAGCGCGCGAATTCGCGAGATCAAAAGGCATAGGCCTTATGCGCTACTTTGGTCCAGAAGACTTTAAGTGGGAACTCAAGCGCTCGCCTTCCGCATCTTCACGGTCCGGGGTACCCGAGGCCGCTGATTTAATAGCCTCTGCACTATCTACTGATACCTTTCAAAGCCTGGCATTCGACCTCTATTTACAGTCACCAATACGAGAGACGAACTCCTTGTGGAGTTTTTTCGAAGACTTGGTGGTTGATGCACTTGGTAAGGAACAGGCCTGTCCAGTGGCGAATCGGCGAAGCTCACTGAATAGCCGTGTTCCCTTCTATGACAAGAACGACTTAGAGGATAAAGCTACTAATATTCTCGCAGAACTAGATTATTCCCGAGGAGTGGTGGATCTCGACTTGTTGTGTGAACATGAGGCCATCCGCTCTGGTTTGAAAGTGGAGAGAGATGTACCCGTATCGGTCTCGCCTACAAATGCTCCGGTTCTGGGGCGAATAACTTTTGACCCACCCGTTATCCAGATCTACGCGGCTGTTTCTCCTCACCCCGCGCGAGCCCGTTTCACTCTCGCACACGAACTTTCCCACCACTTGCTGAATCACGGGCGTTTTCTTATTCGAGAGTCGTGCGATGACACTGACTTTTCGCTGGATCGTTCCTTCGCAGTTGAGGGTGCCGATGTCGCTCGCATGGAGCTTCAGGCGAATCTCCTAGCGGCGAGCTTGTTAATGCCCCGAATTCAGTTTACACATGACTTTCTCCGCTTCGTAAAAGTACTTGATATTCCAAATCGAGGTTTCGGACAACTGTATGTTGACAACCAGCCCTGCAACCTGCGGCACTTTGATGCAGTAACCAACGAATTAATGCAGAAATACGGCGTCTCCCGACAGGCAGCAAAAATTCGATTGGAATCTCTGGGACTGCTAACGGATGCTAGAGGCCTGCTCGGCTGTCGATCTGTCCAGTCTATTTTGGCCGAATCGCATGGTTAAACGCGATCCGGCAATGCTTTTGCCTATCCCGATTTTGTAGATCAGTTGTGCATGCTCCGACTATCGCAAAAATCGATACGCTCCTCCAGTTATGAACCAATACGCTACTACGAGAGAGCCGACCATAAAGCCGAGATGCTTAAAGCTTCCATATGATCGCGTCCGGACAGCTACAGCAACCCACCATTGGCTTGAAGAACCTGCTGCTATTTTTGATAACGCTAAGTAGTGAACGATTCGCATCGTTGCGGATATAGAACACGTAATGACGAGGCAAAATCCTACCAAAATCCAGGCCATCCAACGCCAATATTCTGGACTAACAGCTTTCAAAAAATCGAAAGCTGCCGAGAAAACATGGCTAAGCCTGTCGGAATTCGCGTCAAACGAATTTTGTGCATATCTAACAACATCTGGATGAATAGCATCAAAGGCCATGCCGATTAGAACAAAGCAAGCTGCCGCGACCATAGACGAGAATATCGCCAGTAGCCACCAGTGCATGGAGCGTACCCAACCATTCAGCGCTCCAAGCACCGCTGACGTCAAGCCAAATACCAATGTCGCCGCATTCAAGAGCTGAATACCGTCCGTCAGCGCGGGTAAGAACGCGGCAAAGAGAAAAGCTATCAAAGCCCCCACAATTACTGCCCCGAAGGCGAATCCGTTGTCGGACTGGCTTTGTTTATAGAGAACTGTGGAACGGAATTTGTAAATATTTACCGGAAGTGGCTCCGTCGGACGATTTTCGCTCTTGGCACTACCGCCACCGAAGCCTTGGAGCAAAAATGCGGCTACAACTCCTGCTATGGGGCCACCGACGTACGCTTCAAAATGGGCGTTTCCAAGCACCTCGATAAATCTATCAAGCATGTGACATGACCCTAGAAATTTTAAGAATAGGCGCTATTCATAACGGCAAGTTGCTCCAACTTCTTTAGCGTTTTCCTGTACAAGAAAGTGCCATTTCTGTCTAGGGTTAACTGCTGAAGGAGAACAACATAAAAAGAAAAAGGCCACAGTTTGCAATGCGGCTCTTGACTTAATACCCAATTAGTAGGGTGGCATTCAAAGACAGCAGCGTTGGTTGGGCTTTGAATTTAGATTTTCGGCGACGCCGAGATATCAATCGTCCCGCCGATGTGTGCCGTCGGTGAGAAAGTAAGCCTCAACAATAAAAATTAAAACTAGGAAGCAAGTCGATGTTGAGGAGTTTAAGTGGCAGCAAGCGTTTAGGTCGAGTGCAGTTAGGGGCCGACTTGCAGCGTTATCGTCTTTCCTGCTTCTTGCGCTGCTCGGTGCTGCGAAATCATATCTTCTATAAGATTGCCTTTCCCTGGCTGCTTGTAGTGATGCAGGAGCCATTCTAGGCGACGTTTTCTCACCTCTACGAGAGGTCTTATCCGAGCCAGAGTCTGATCACAAACCTGCATTTGCTTCATCAAAGCGGTGTGCTGCTCTGATGACACGGCAATGCCATCATGAACATATGCCTCGCCGTCCCGGTCGACTGAGATATCGATGTTTTTGGGCTGATTAGCCAGCATTTTTTCATGGCTCACGAGTTCAAAAACAGCGGTTCGGAGTTCGTCGTTGAGAATGTACTTGTCGATCGCCCACCAGAGAACCGCATCTCGTCCAACAAGCAGCAACGGTTGAATCGCGTAGATCAGTACGCCGGTGATGGCGAGCTTGAACAAGCTCCCCCAAGTTATGAATTCGTTCATTGGGTCATGATTATGTGAGGCCAAACAGCGAGAAAAAGGGTATCAGATCTCAGTCGTCCTTCTCTAGCAAGTGGTTGCAGTAGCCACAGAACCCACCAAACTGCTGCTCCTCGCTCGAAAGAGATTGGCTACATCGTCCGCAGCACGTGAACTCATAGGCCTCTCCGCATTTCGCGCAGAGACCATCCTCGGCAATGTAGGAGTCGCTGTCACATTGCTCGCAGTAGTCTAGGGGAGGGTCGCCCCCCCTCGTCATGGCGCAGTATTGATCCACGAAAAAACACTCATCCAAGGCCGCCTGAATTAGGTCTTCCAGGATCATTGAAGTATTGCACGCAGTGCAGAGCAGAGGCTGAAGCTGTAGCTCGGCGGATTTTGCGCTGATACCGTTTGGCCTAATTAGATCAGAGCCGCAGTGATTACAGCGCAGGAATGCGGACGCTTGAGCCATCCCTGGCGACCACCATTTCAGCTTGTCTAACTCGGCCAAGCAGGTCTTCCGCTGAGCCTCATAGACCTCGCTAACTTCCAGCATGACCCTCCACGTCTTCTCACCAAAGAGCTCGTGCGCCTCCAGACCCAATTCGTGAGTGACAAAGTCTCGGACGACAATGAACGTATCTGCGATGAGTTCCCTCACGCGGCTCGCCGGTTCTGCGCTGAGATAGTGCTCGACGTCATTGAGAACCTTGATGATGGCATCAACTCGGGCCCAATGAATAGCGATACCAAGGGATTTGAAGCGCTCCTTGATCTGTTGGACGTCAACCGTCTTAGCGCCGGAGCCGACAAACTTAATGCTGTTGCTTGCATCGCGGGCCGGCCGAATGTTCCGCTTAATCAGCACCTCATCTGAATCTGCGGGCGACAACTCGCGTAACTTCTCTTTGAACAACAGCAGTACGCCCGCGGAGATATTGCGAACGGCAGAAAGAACGCGTCGTGGATCGGTCGAGCTATGGTCTTCGATACCAATCTGGATTGAGCCGACGGCGTTGTCGAGTAGAGTCTTCATATAGTCGAAAATTCTTATCCAATGATGTTCTGCTTGGACTAATTATCTCCGGGCGGTCATCATTGACAAATGATTCCAGCAGTCACTGACCTTGGGTATTAAACCCCGCGACGCTAATGGCCGCAACGAGTCGATAGCAGACCTAGCCTTAATGAACGTTCGCCACTACTGTCGCCAAATTGTCTCCCTTAGCCGCTAGGGTTCCGCCATCGCCGTATACTCCCCCTACTACCCCACAACGGTAGCCCGGTTTGGAAGCCGGAAATGTCTTTGGCGGACTGCCGCCGCTTCTGCGGCATTTTCACGTCCGAACGCCTTTGCACGTCCCTATGGGCGGGCCTTGGCGAGGGTGCGTTCGCGCACGCCGGTTTCCAAAGACGCCGGTCTTCCAACCTTGCTTTGTGCCCGCCCACCCCATTTGGAAGTGGGGAGCAGGCCTAACTTGTCTTTGGAGCCTGTCATGCCATCCCACCCCCTCACCCAAAACCCCTGGTCCGTAGACTCCGACCCCGAGCACGGCCTGGTCCCCCTATCCCCTCTCTACCAAATCGACCGAGCCCGCTACGCCATCGCGGCCATGGCCCGCATGGTGGGCAACAGCGCGTCCGAGCCTGACGCAACCGGCGGGCAGCCGCTAGACGCGTGGACGGTGGCGGCGTTGATGGGCGGGGTGGAAGGCTTGTGCGATCACTTGGGGACCTTGACAGACGCCATGCTGGAGCAGGCGCGGGCTTGCGGCGCGGATGCGGATCCTTGCGGCGTGTTGCACGACGCGCCAGCGTCGTTGCAGTAGGCACCCACCCAACGACAAAGACCCGCCCGCGCCGGCGGGCATGGGGGACGAACACCGGGCTTGTCCCGGCATTCGTCTGGATATAATGGAAACAATTCCCATTCCCAACATATCCCCATGTCCGCCACCCCCAGCGCCAGTCCCGACGCCGGTATCGCGACGCTGTACCGCGACCATCATTCCTGGCTGCACGGCTGGCTGCGGCTGAAGCTGGGCGATGCGCATCGCGCGGCGGATCTGGCGCAGGACACGTTTGTGCGCCTGTTGTCGGCAAACTCCACCTCTCCCTCTGACACCGCGCTGCGCGAGCCGCGGGCCTATCTGCGCACCATCGCCAACCGCTTGCTGGTGGACCATTGGCGGCGGCTGGAGATCGAGCGCAGTTATCTGGCGGTGTTGCAGACTTATCCGCAGAGCCATTGGCCCTCGGAAGAGTCGCGGCTGTTGATTCTGGAGTCGCTGGAGCAGGTGGCGCAGATGTTGGGCCGCTTGAAGCCGGAGGTGCGCGAGGTGTTTCTGTTGGCGCAGATGGAGGGGCATACGTGCCCGCAGATTGCGCGGCAGGTGGGGAAGTCGGTGGCGACGGTGGAGCGTTATCTGGCGCAGGCGTTGCAGCACTGCTATCGGCTGGTCTATGGGGTTTGATCGGGCGGGCGTGTCGCCCGGGGCGCCAGGCGCGCGTGCGGAGGACTGCGCGGAGGACGGCGCGGAGGGCGCGGCGGATCGGGCGGTGTTGGACGAGGCGATCCGCTGGCGCATCAAGCTGCAATACAACACGGCGGACGCGTCGGCGTGGCAGGCGTTCGACGCCTGGCTGCGGGCGCAGCCGGCGCATGCGTTGGTGTGGGAGCGTTTGCAGGCGCTGGGCGCGCGTTTGCAGCGGCCGGCGGCGGAGATGCCGGGCGAGGCGGCGGCGCGGATTCTGCGGCAGACAGAGGCGGCGCAGGCGCGGCGGTCGCGCCGCAAGGCCTTGATGTCGCTGGGTGCGCTGGCGGCGGGCGGTTGGGTGGCGTGGCGGGCGGGGGATGTGCCTGCGGTGCGGCAGGCGTTGGCCGATGTGTCTACGTCGCGGGGCGAGCGGCGCCGCGTCGCGCTGCCGGATGGCGGGACGCTGGTGCTGAATACGGAGACGGCGGTCGATATCGATTATGGCGGGCCGGTGCGGCGCATTCGCTTGCTGGCGGGCGAGGTGTATGTGATCTCGGGGCATGACCCGTTGTCGCGGCCGCTGTTCGTGGAGACGCGTGATGGGCGGGCGCAGGCGCTGGGTACGCGGTATCGGGTGCGGCAGTGGGACGACGGCAGCGAGGTGACGGTGGATGAAGGCGCGGTGGCGTTGCTGCCGCGCGATGGCGCGGGCGAGGCGGCAGGCGCGACGCTGCGGGCCGGGGAGTCTGCGCGGATGACGCCGCAAGGCGTGCGGGCGCTGGCACCGGTGGAGGGGCGCGTGATGGATGGTGGGGCCTGGGTCGAGGGGGCTTTGTCGGTGCGCGATATGCCGCTGGACGCTTTCTTGCAGGAACTGTCGCGTTATCACGGGCCGATCGAGTGCGATCCGGCGGTGGCGCGGTTGCCGGTGTCGGGGGTGTTCCAGTTGGACGATACGCGCAAGGTGCTGGCGCTGCTGCGTCAGATTCTGCCGGTGGAGCCGCAGGCGGGACGCTTGTGGTGGGGCGGGCGGGTGACGCGGGTTCGGGCACGCGCACGGGCGCCGGAACGGGCGCGGGGCTGAACAAACAAAAAATGCCCCCACGCTGCGCCTGCGGCTTGCTGCCCCCCGAGGGGGCGCTTTTTGTCTTGGGGCGGCCCGGCAACAAAAAAATCTGAGGGGATGGGCGAATTCGTTCGTCATACCGGTTGTAGCAGTGCGCACGGCCCAGCACCGACCGACCCTCATTGGAGTATCCCTTTCGTGAAGACCCATCGTCTCCGGGCCGCGACGCCGTCGTTCGGCGCGCGGGCTTGCTTGCGCGCTTGCCCCCAACCCTTCTTTACCGTGCTGCTGCCGTTGGCGGCGGCCTTGGCCGCCTTGTTGGCGCCGCCGCCCTCCTACGCCCAGGCCGCGCCGGCCGCGGCGGCGCAGTCCGATGCCGCCCGTGTGTACGCGATTGCGCCGGGGCCGTTGAATGACGCGCTGGCCGCGTTTGCGCGGCAGGCGGGGATTTCGTTGGGGTATTCCTCGTCGCAGTTGAGCGGGGCGCGCAGCGCGGGCCTGAATGGCCAGTACGGCGTGGCGGAGGGCTTGCGCGCGCTGTTGGCGGGCACGGGGTATCGCGCGGTGAATGTGGACGGCGGCATCCGTGTCGAGGCCGAGCCGCAGTCCGCCACCAGCACGCTGGCGCCGGTGCTGGTGACGGGCGCCTATCATGCGCAGACGGAGGGCACGCAGTCTTACGGGTCCAGCATGGCGACCATCGGCAAGACCGAGCAGGCGCTGAAGGACATTCCGCAGTCGGTCACGGTGGTGACGCGCAAGCGCTTGGATGACCAGAACCTGTCGACCATCAGCGAGGTGTTGGAGAACACCACGGGCGTGACGATCAGCGAGGTGGCCGACGGCGGGCGCAATTTCTATTCTCGCGGGTTCAAGATCACGAATATCCAGTACGACGGCGTGCCGCTGTCGCGCAGTTTCTATGCGGTGGGCAATAGCTTCACCGGCAGCACGGCGTATCTGGACCGGGTGGAGGTGTTCCGCGGCGCGCAGGGCCTGTTCGAAGGCGCGGGGCAGCCGGGCGGCTCGGTGAATCTGGTGCGCAAGCGCCCTACCGCCGAGACGCAGGTGTTGATGGAGGCGCGCGCGGGCTCGTGGGACCACGTGGGCGGCATGCTGGATGCGGGCGGGGCCTTGAACGCGGACGGCAGCCTGCGGGCGCGGGCGGTGCTGGATCTGGATTCCAAGGGGTCGTTCATCGACGTGGTGAAGGAGCGCAACACCAATCTGTACGTCGCGCTGGATTACGACCTGTCGCCCAGCACGACGGTGGGCGCGGGCGTGCTGGTGTCGCGCCTGCGGTCTACGCCGTTCTTCGGCGGCTTGCCGCGTTATAGCGATGGCAGTTCGCTGGGGCTGAAGCGGTCGACGTTTCTGGGCGCGGACTGGAATCAGTGGGACCGGGACGAGACGCAGGTGTTTGCGGACCTGACGCATCGTTTCAACAGCGATTGGCGCGTGAACGTGGCGGCCACCTACGTGAAGGAGAAGAGCCTGACCTCGGCGCTGGACGCGACGGGCGCGGTGGACCCGGTGACCTTGATGGGGCCGATGCGCAATGCCTGGAACTACGACAAGTCGGCGGAGCACATCGGTTTTGATGCGAATGTGAACGGCCGCTTCACGGTGCTGGGCATGGCGCAGGACCTGACGGTGGGCGTGAGCCTGTCGCGGCTGACGTCGACGGACCGCATCGAGTACGCGTCCAACTATCTGCCGCTGGATGTGTTCCACCCCGATCCGCATGTGCCCAAGCCAGACAGCTTTCCGGATTCTCAGCGCACGTCGCGCTACGAACCGCATGTGCAGAAAGGCATCTATGCGCAGTTGCGCAGCAGCCTGACGGAAGACCTGACGCTGGTATCGGGCGGGCGCTTTAGCTGGTTTGAAAGCCGCTACACCACGCAGGCCGCGACGTGGGACGACGTCAGTACCGCCAAGGCCAGCGCGGAGTTCACGCCCATGGTGGGGCTGGTCTACGTGCTGACGCCGCAGTGGTCGGCCTACGCCAGCTACGCCGATATCTTCGAGCCGCAAACGGCCACCACGCTGGACGGCAGCATCTTGAAGCCCATCGTCGGCGCGAACTACGAAGTGGGCGTGAAAGGCGAACTGATGGACGGCAAGCTGAATACGTCGTTCGCCCTGTACCGCATCGATCAGAAGAACCGCGCGGTGCAGGACTACGAGGCGGGGCCGGTGTGCAACGGCGGGTATTGTTCGCGCGCTGCGGGCAAGGTGCGCAGCCAGGGCTTCGAGACGGAGATGAGCGGCGAGCTGATGCGGGGCCTGCAAGTGGCGGCGGGCTATACCTTCAACAGCAACAAGTACCTGAGCGACCCGGACCGCGAAGGCCAGACTTTCAGCGAGGAAACGCCGCGGCACCTGTTGCGCCTGTGGAGCGAATACCGCTTGCCCGGTCAGTTGAACCGCCTGAGCGTGGGCGCGGGCGTGAATTGGCAGAGCGCGCTGACCAACAGCATCTCGAAGGTGCGCCGGCCGTCGTACAGCGTGTGGAACGCCCGGCTCGCGTATGACGTGACGTCGAATTGGACGGCGGCGTTGAACGTGAACAATCTGTTCGACAAGGTGTATTACGAATATCCGGGCTATGTCGAGAACCGCAACAACTACGGCGCGCCGCGCAACATGATGCTGACGCTGCGCGGGCGGTTCTGATGCTTGCGCGGGCGGGGGGCGGGGCTGACGCGATATCATGGCCTGGCCTTTCCCCGCCGGGGTATTGCCTGGCTCTGCCGCTTGCAATGCCCCGTTCCTTCCCGCCTCGGACACAGGAACCCAGAACGATGCCGCTTTTCCCCCCGCTTGCCCGCGTCAGCCTGCTTGCCCTTTTCGCCCCGGCGCTGGCGCTTGCCCAGCCCGCCGAGCCGGATTTCGCCGCGCGCACCGCCGCGTTGGTGGAGCGCCATCGCGTGAATGTGGATGAATTGCTGGGCAACGCACGGCAGGAGGGAATGGCGCTGCTGGTGATTCCAACCCTGAACCTGGACGCCGGGCCCCAACGCGATTTCGAGGATGATGCGACGCGCGACCGCTTTGTGCGTCAGCGCAGCACGTTCGTGCACTGGAACCACAAGACGGAAGAGGGCTACGCGATCAGCGCCGGCGCGGGGGACCACAAGCTGGATCCGACGGACCCCGGGCCGCAGTTCCAGACGGTGCGCGGCAAGCTGCTGTATCAGGTGATTCCGGTGTGGCCGGGCGAATACCGGCTCAACCGCATCACCTATCATCAGCCCCGCACCGAGCTGCCCGACACGGTGCCGCCCCAGAGCGCCATGGAGAGGCTGAAGAAGATCGGCATCGCGACGCTGGATTACGCGGTGGATCGCGAGTTCAAGATGACCACGCCAAAACCGCCATCCGGGAAAGAGGACGAAGACGGCCTGGGCAAGGGTTGCGAGGTGCTGTTGCGGGTGGGTGGCGGTTGCGACGAAGCGGCGCGCGAGGTGCGCTGGCGGATCAACGGCGAGATCGCGTTCAATGCGGGCCAGGCCGATGCCGCGCCTGCGCCCGGCATCGAAGCCGAACTGCTTTTCGCGCCGATCGCGGCGATCACGCTCGTAGCGGGCGAGGCCGTGCTGACGGATGGTTTCGTGTTGCCCGTCGATCAGCCGGTCATGACGCCGGATTCGTGCGAAGACACGTCCCTCGGCCCCACCTGCACGATGGACTCGTTGACGTTGACGCGGTTGCCCGCCAGCCTGGACGATTTCCGGCAGGCGCCGGGGGCGGCCAGTTTCAATTTGCCCAAGCTGGATGCGGCGCTGCGCGACCTTACGTATCGGGCGCCCACGCTGTACTACAAGCCGGCGTCCGAGGCCGAGCCGAACGTGATCCGGGCCGTGGACAGGAAGTAGGACTCGGCAGGAAACGATATGGACGCGAAGGAATTCGTCGCCAGTCGATGGCGGCAGGCGGTGTCCGGTCAGCGCGGCTTCCAGTTCAGCCCGTCTTTCGAGCGATATTCAGGTGTGCCCGTGCAGCACCCGCCTGCGCCAAACGCCTGGCGTCCGATGAAGGCCGTGATGAAGCCTTTGCCTTCGGTAAGCGATTGGCTGATGCACGACGTGGGCAGCGGATAGAAATCGCCCTCCAATACCAGCGTCCAGCTCACATTCTCGCCTTCGGCCGCGTCCACCTTGTAGACCTTGCAGTTATTGACGAGCAAGTGAATGGGCTTGCCGGCCAGCACGCCTTTGAACTGGCGTTCCGGCGGCGTTTCGCGCGTGGCGATGGTTTCGGCGGTAAGTGTCGACCCGGGCGGCGGCGGAGGCAGCGAAGAATCGCAACTGGCCAGCGCGCCTGCCGCGCACAGCGTCAGGGCCATTCGGAGGGCAAGGCGCGTCATCTGCGCGTACTGCCGTCAGGCAACGTTGGCGAAGCGCTGTTCCAGGTAGGCGATGATGTCGCTGGACTCGTACATCCAGCGCGTGCCGCCCGCCTCTTCGATACGCAGGCAAGGCACCTTGACCTTGCCGCCACCTGCCAATAACGCTTCGCGCGCTTGCGGATCACGCTTGGCGTCATGCAGCGCCACGGGCACGTTCAGCCGATGCATGGCACGTCGCGTCTTGATGCAAAACGGGCAGGCGTGAAATTGGTAGAGCGCAAGCGAGGCCGCCTCGCTGTTCACGGCGGCCTGGCCTTGCGGCGTACGCTTTTGAGGACGCGGGCGCGTAAGCGCGTCGCCCGCGACGATCAATTGGCCCAGGCCGACACGCAAGGCTTTAACAATCATGGATAGGGACTCGAAGAGGCAAAGGAAAGGGCCCAGTCTACTCTCTGCGGGTCCTCTACACTTGAACCCTCTGGGTTCTGCCCTCGCCAGACCTCATGCCCCCCCGCGCCGCCCACCCCGCAAGGCGCCGGCATCGCCGCCGGCCCGCCGCCTGATGAGCCGGGCGCTTAACGCGTCGTCGACTGCAGCAATTCAATGAATGCGCGGCTGAAGGCGGGGATGTCGTCAGGCTTGCGGCTGGACACCAGCGATCCGTCGACCACGACTTCCTCATCGACCCACTGCGCGCCTGCGTTCACCAGGTCGTCGCGCAGCGACGGCCAACTGGTCAGCGTGCGGTTTTGCACGACGCCTGAAGAAATCAATAGCCAGGCGCCATGGCAGATGACCGCCACGGGCTTGTCCGCCTTGAACATCGCGCGCACGAATTCCTGAGCCTTGGGCTGCATGCGGATTTCGTCGGCATTCACCACGCCGCCCGGCAGCAATAGCGCGTCGAACACCACCGGTTCCGAGGCGGCTTGTAAAAAAGTCATGTCCACGGGGAAGCGATCGCCGGGTTTGTCGTGGTGCATGCCCAGGATCGGATCAGTCTTGGCGGAAATCAGCACCGTGCGCGCGCCTGCTGCCTGAAGGCTGTCACGCGGGCCGGTCATCTCTACCTGCTCGAAGCCATCGACGGCCAGAATCGCCACATTTCGTTCCTTGAGGGTTGCCATGGTTGCTCCTTGATCATCGGCTCCGGCGTATGCATGCGCGGCGCGCCGGAACCCCACGCGCCGCTGCCGTCGTGCAGCAAGCGCCATGCCGTCGCAGGGCAAGGAGGCGTGCGGCGGCGCTGTCCCTGCGCGTGGGGACGGATGGGCGATGTGGATACCATCCCGGACGGTGTGACGCCTTTTTATGGATTAATCCCGCTCGGATCACGTCATCCCGATATCAAATGTGGCGGCGGACGCTCGTTCGCGCCCATTGCAGGAAAGACGAGGTACACGCATGCTGAACCGTCGATTTCCGTTGAAGATCCTGGCGGCCATGGGCGCCGTGATGGCGATGGCAAGCGGCGTCGTTCACGCCCAGGCCAGCGGCCAGACTGGCGTCGCCGCGCCTGAGCTGGCGCCCCTGAGACGCTGCGACTGCCCATTCGCATCGAAGCAATACCTGGCGTACAGCATTGATGGCATGTGCACCGTACAAAGACACAGCAGCGGGCGCGAATGCGAATTCGGGTTCTCGGGTGTCGGGGCTAATCGTGCGGTCGTCAATGCGCTGCTTGGCCAGGAGGCATTTGATGCGCAGTTGCGAATTGCGTCCGAGATTTTTGCGCGCTACGTGGCGTTTGCGCAATCCGGCGATCCGGCTTCCTTAAGCGACAGCAAATTCATTGAAACCGCCTTGCCCGTTCTGAGTCGGGCCAGTCTGTTCCGCGAGGCCGTCGTTCATGCCGATTTGCCGGTCAAGCAGATGGACGCGGAAATCGGGGAATTCTCAAGAAAGTACAGCCTGGTTATTTCCGAGGTATTTCGCGGCAAGCAGGCGCCTCAGACAATCAAGTGGAGTCCCAACAGCCAGTTCGAGATCGGGCAAGGTTTCGTGCTGATGGATTTTCGTCAGCAGTCGCAATTGCTGGTCTTGTTCTTTACCCCTGCGAAACGGTGAGCAACCATGGATCTAAGCTGCGTGCGCGAATTACCCGGGTTGGATTTGACCATGCTGATCCTGCTTGTCGTGCTGGGGTTGGGGTTCCTGGCGCTAGGGGTGTACTTGTTGCTCCGTCGAGGCGCCGGGCCAGACGATCCGCCGATAATTCTGTGGATTGATAAATATCGCTTGAGAGCGCCCGTCGGCTTTTTCCTCATATTGATGTCGCTGGTGCTGTGGTGGCTGGCATATACGCAGCTCAATCAGCGATTCCCTGCCGGAGGGGAAGCCTTTTCCGGGGCGCCCCGAACACTGGGCTCCATCGCGGAAGGCCTGCGCCGCAACTCAAACGCCGATATTCAATTGAAAGGTGACGTGGACACGGTCGTCATTGCGCAACCGGTCAGCGGCGCGTGTGTGACGGCGTTGCTGGATGACCTGTGCGACAAGTATCGCGGCACGTTGACATGCAGCCAGCAGGGAAATAGACGCGTGATCGAGCGCGGCCGCTGATGCGCGCATGGTGAAAAAGAGTCAGACTACAATTTCCCAGCCCATCATTGCCGAAATTGTAGTCTGACACCTTGTATCTTGGTCTCCGTGGTGATTAGCTATCACCACAGCGGATTCGAGCAGCTTGTTCTGACACCCAAAGCTTGGACTTTGTCTCTTAGATTAAGCCTCGATCCGCACCTCTGAGCCGGCTGGACACTGGACGGTAGCCTAGGGCATTGGGACCCTGCATGTACAAGGCAAGTGGGCGCAGCGGGCTTCTTTGGTATTGGCAAAGGAGCTAAGTCATGTTTTTTCTAGGAATCGACGTCTCCAAAGCGAAACTGGATTGCGCGCTGCTGGGCAGTGAAGGAGACAAACGCAAGACCAAGGTCGTCCCCAACTCGGTAGCCGGCATCCAGACGCTGCTGCAATGGTGCGCCAAGCAAGGCGCCCAGCCGCAGCAGTTACACGCGGTACTCGAACCGACGGGGCAGTATCACGAACAGGCCGCCACCGCGCTGCATGACGCTTCGGTCAGTGTCTCCGTGGTGAATCCAGCCCAGGTGCGCGACTTCGCGGGTGCGCTGGCGGTGCGGTCAAAGACCGACGGGATCGACAGCTACGTGCTGGCCCGTTACGGTCAGGCGCTCAAGCCGGCGCTATGGCACCCCGCGCCCCTGCATGCGCGGCAGTTGCGTGCCTTGCTGGCGCGGCGCAACGCGCTGAGCAAAGACTTGTTGCGTGAGCTCAACCGGCAGGAGAAAACGCAGTTCAGTGATCCGCCCGTCCTGGTCGAAGGCTCCATCGCCAAGGCCGTTGCGTTCCTGCGCGAAGAGATCAAGCGCCTGGAGCGGGCCATCGATGACCACATCGACCGCCATCTCGACTTGAAGGAAGACCGGGAGTTGCTCACCAGCATCCCGGCCATCGGCCCGCAGGCCAGCAACGCGATCCTGTCGATCATGCATAGCAAACGCATCGAGTCTGCCGAGGCCTTGGCGGCCTATCTAGGGCTGGTTCCCGTGCAGCGTCAGTCGGGCACCAGCCTCAATGGCCGTGCGCACTTGTCAACGGCCGGTCCTGCCCGGGTGCGTGCCACGTTCTACATGGCTGCCATCGTCGGCATTCGTCGCAATCCCCATATCCGCGCGCTCTACGAGCGACTGCTGCTGGCGGGCAAAAGCAGAATGGCCGCGCTCGGCGCGGCCATGAGAAAGCTGGTGCATCTATGCTTCGGCGTGCTTAAAACCCGATCACGATACCGACCAGACTACGTCTGATCGCTTGACGGCCAAGACGGTATCTTACTGGGCTTTCATCTCCTCCTCCTCCTCCTTCTCTTTCTCCTTCTTCTCCTTTTTTTCTCCATCGTAGTGAGACTTGATGGCGAGAAACATGCCCGTGCCCAACACGAGGAGCTTGAACGTACCGAAGACGACAGGGACCCAAAAATTCATTATTTCCTCAAAACGCTGCTTCAGCAGCTTCATTTACGACTCGTGGGCCAGGCAAAGAGAAACGAACGATAGCGGTGTGGGCATGACTGCCGACATGGCAGTTCGATGCTTTTCGTTGGGACGGTAGCGTCAGCGTCACGCCTGCGCCGGGCAATACGCTCCCAATCGTACCTGCGTTATTCGGCAATCGACCGGATCAGTTTGGCCGAATTTCTAGAGATCAGTGTGTTCGCAGGTACGTTCCTGGTGACGATGGAACCCGCCGCGAAAAAAAGTCAGACCACAATTTCTCAGCACATAAGTGCCGAAATCGTAGTCTGACTTCAGGCCCTCCCAGGCCTCTGCCAAGCCCCTACGCGCGGGTCGCGTCGGGGTCTTCGCGCGCTTCGAGCTCGTTGCCCAGCACCTCGGCCGAATCCTCGCCCGGCGCTTCCGGCTTCAGGCGGCGGCGCGTGTGGCCCGCCGCGCGGGCATTGCTGCCTTCGTTGGGGCGGTCGGGCTGCACGAACACATTGGCGGGCGGCGCATAGCCCCGCTTGTCCTGGCCGAAGTACACGACGGTGTGCGGGTACGGCAGCTCGATGCCGGCGGCGTCGAAGTGTTTTTTCAACAGGCGGTTGTAGCCGCGCTGCACGGCCCATTGCATGCCCGGTGTGGTCTTGATCAGGATGCGGATGGTCACGCCCTTCTCGTTGACCGCGGTAACGCCCGCGACCGTCATCTCTTCCAGGATCTCAGGCCCCAGCACCGAATCGGTCATCAGCTCGGCGAAGGCGGCGCGCAGGTGCGCGATCGCGTCGTCCACGCTCTCGCGATGCGCGATGGTGTATTCCCCGAGGTGGTAGGAGAAGTCGCGCATGTGGTTGGCCACCACGTCGACCGACGAAAACGGCACCAGGTGATAGCCGCCGTCCAGCGTGCGGATGCCCACCGAGCGTATCGTCATCTTCTCGACCGTGCCGAACACGCCCGCGACCTGCACCACGTCGTTTTCGTTCATGCCGTTTTCGAGCTGGATGAAGATGCCGGTAATGATGTCCTGCACCAGCTTCTGCGAGCCGAAACCGATGGCCAGACCGACCACGCCGGCGCCGGCGATCAGCGGCCCCACGTCGATGCCGATCTGCGACAGCAGCACCATGACCGTCATGGTCACAATGACGATCAGCGCGGCGTTGCGAAACAGCGCCAGCAGGGTTCGTTCGCGCGCGCTGGGCATGCCCCGCCCCTCGCTCTGGCTGAGACGGTGCTCGATGATGCTTGCGGTCACGGTCCAGGCCAGCGCCGCGATCAGCAGCACGATGCCGATGTTCACCACCATCTTGATGGCGGCGGCCCCGGCGTCCGAGGCCAGCCAGCGCGACAGGTCGAAGGCATGCCACGCATCGAGCACCAGCAGCAGCAGGACGATGCGGATGATCAGGCCCACCAGCTTCAGAATGGCCGGCACGTAGGCGTTGACTCGCGCCTCCAGCAGCGGCAGGCGCCGCCGCAGGTCTTCGGGCAGCTTGATCGGCTTGGACAGCACCGTGTTCAGCAGCAGGATCAGCAAGCTGCCTACGACAAGAACCAGCAGCGTCTGCGCGGTGGCGCGGGCCATGAAGGGGAGGGCGTTGGTCGGGTCGACCTGGCTGACTACCAGCAGGATCGTGAAGTAGACGATGCCCAGCACGTGCCACACGCGCGACAGCACGCGCAGCCGAGAGCCCATGAAGGTTGTCGCGCCGGCGGCGCGGCGGTCCAGGCGCTCTCGCACCGACTGGCGGTTCTGCCAGATGACGCGCACGGCGTACACGTACACCGCTAGCATGATGACCAAGTTGGCCAGCCGGCCCAGGGCAGGCGAAAGTGTGGCTGTGATCACAGGGTCGACCAGCAGCGTGCCATAGCCCGCCGCCATGGCGATGCGCACCAGCCAGGTGTTCCAGTACCGCGCCAGTTCGTCGGACATGGGCAGCAGGCGCAGGCTGGGATGCCGCACGGCGAACACCGTGCGGATCAGCACCTTGACGATCTCCACCGCCACGAACGCCTGCAGGAACACAAGGGCCAGAGTGTCCAGCGTGCCGCGCCCGGGCGTGCGCCACAGGGCCGCGGCGGCGCCCGCCAGGGCGGCGAGAACCACGACGCCTACGTCGATGGCCAACGCCCCCACGATGGCGCCCATGCGCCGGTACAGCGCGCGCAGGGAGGTCGGCGCGCCGCGCCTGGGCGTCGCTTCGGGCGCGCGGCCCTGTGCCGCGACCCAGCGATCGATGCGCGCATAGATACGGATGGCGATCGCGCGCAGCAGGAGGAAGGCAATGATCGTGGCGATGGCAGCCAGCGCCAGGGGCAGCAAGGCGTTGCTGGCGGTGTCGCCGTCCATCCGCAGGCTGCGTCCCGAGGCCAGCGCGCGCATGTCGTCCGCGCCCTGCCCCATATCGCTGGCCAGGCCGGTCAGAAAGCGCTGCACATTGTCGGCCACTCGCTCCCGCAGACCGGGTTCGGCCGGCTGCGCGGACGGCTTGGCAGCATTCGTGGATTGAGACGCGCCGGGCTTCGTTCCGGAGGCCTGCGCCCGCAGCTCGTCCACCAGCGCCTTGCGCGCATCGGGATTCTCCAGCAGGTCGGCCAGCGCCGCAGGAGTCAGCGCCTGGGACGAAGCCGCCGCCTCCTTGGCCGGCTGGGGCAGCAGGCCCACTGCCTGGGCCTGCCAGGCGAACATCATGCAACACAGCATCGTTGCCAGCAGCAGTGCCGCCAGCCAGGGTCTCTCCCGTCGGCGCCGCCAGTAACCGGCGACATGGGTACGGGGACGGAATGAATTCGATGCTGTCGTCGCGGATCCAACCACTAGGGAACCTCCTTTGCGATCAAGGCCAAAAGACGGCGTGGCGACCGCGGTCGCCACGCCGCTGGACCTTAAATCATAAAGGCTTGGCCAAAAGAGACCTTTCCACCGGGAGGGAGATTGGAGCATGATGGTGTGCCTACGTCCGTGGAGGACTGACATGACCGACCCCTCAATCATCCAGATTGGCCAGTTGTCCATCCGCTACCTCGTGGACGGCTCCAACACCGGTAGCGTGGGTATGTTCGAGCTCACGGTTCCGCCGAACTCCAACGTTCCGCCACCGCATAGCCACGCCAATAACGACGAATGCGTCTACGTCCTGGAAGGCACGCTGCGGTACGCCGTGGATGCCGATACCCGCGACCTTGGCGCCGGAGAGTGGATGTACAGCCCGAAAGGAAGCATCCACCAGTTCTCGAACCCGTTCGACGGACAGGCGCGGGCCCTCATCGTGCAGTCGCCCGACATCGGTGCCCAGTACTTCCTGGACGTGCAGGCGACGGCGAGCGCCGGCGGGCCGCCCGACAAGGCGGCCCTGGTTGCGGTGATGGCCCGCTATGGATTGGTTCCGCGTCCATAGTGTCAGACTGCAATTTCACCCTAAGCGATCCCATAGGCAGCCAGACCCACGCCATGCCGGAGCAGGCGCGGACTGGCGCAGTTGATGCAGGCCAAGATGGCGGCGTGATGTACCGCGAGTCGGGGAGCCGGCCCACGTCGGCGGGCCATCGGAGAAATGGCGTCCGACATTTTTCCGACCCGGGCCCGTTGCTGGACGCGGCCCGGGAGGGCCTGGGCATGGCGTCAATACGTCGCCCGCAGATTCAGCATCACGCTCCTCGGTTCGCCATAGTAGTTCGACCCATAGGCCGCCCACACGCGCTGGTAGTAGACCTTGTCGAACAGGTTGTTCACGGTCAGGGTCGCGTCCAGGTGCTTGTTGAAGCGGTAGCCGGCCTGCGCGGACACGGTGGTGTACGGGCGCTGCTCGAATTTCACCGGGCCGTTCAGGCGGTACATGCTGCTGACGCTGCGCAGTCCCGCGCCCAGCGACAACCCTTCCAGCGTTCCGGTGGCGAAGGTGTACTTGGTCCACAGGTTGAAGGTGTGGCGCGGCGTGATGAAGGCGTATTGCTGCGACTTCTGTTCTTCCGTGCCCTTCAGGGTCTTGGTGGCGGTGTAGGCGTAGCCGGCGGTGACGTCCCAGCCCGGCGCCGGGCTGCCGCTGATTTCGGCCTCGAAGCCCTGGCTGCGCATCTTGCCGGCGGCCATGGAGAAGAGCGGGTTGTCCGGGTCGGTCATGGCGCGGTTTTCGTCTTCCATGCGGAAGAGCGCGGCGTGGCCGTTCAGGCGCTTGTCCAGGAATTCGCCCTTCAGGCCGATCTCGACCTGCTTGCCGGTGCGCGGGTCCAGTAGTTGGCCGTTGGCGTCGGTGGTGGTCTGCGGCGTGAAGATGCTGGTGTAGCTGGCGTAGGCGGACAACTGCTCATTCAGGTTCACCACCAGGCCCAGGTAGGGCGTGAACTTGCCGTTGATGTCGCTCTTGGTGTTGGTGAACTGGTTGAAGTAGGCGTTGCGGTTCTCGGTGCGGTTTTCCCACCAGGTCAGGCGGCTGCCGGCGATGATGGTGGCGGCGTCGGTCACGCGCAGGTTGGCGCGCGCATACAGACCGTACTGCTGCGTCTTGCTGTCGTTGCCGTTGGTGAATTCGTAGTCCGGCTTGGGGACGTCGTTGTCGGGGTGGTACAGGTTGATGTCGGCGTTGTCGCCACCGCCGTAGCGGAAGTTCTTGTGGATGTCGCGGTAGTCGGCGCCCACGATCAGTTCGTGTTCGCGGCCGAAGGCCTGGAACGGCGTGGCGACGAAGGCGTCCAGGCCGTAGGTCTTCCAGTGGCTGCGGTATTTCCACGAGACCAGGCAGGTGTCGCCCGTGGCGGGGTCGACGGCGCAGTCGGACCAGCCGAATTCGCGGCTGGGTTCGTCCTGTTCGCGGTAGATGCCGCTGACCTTGATGCGGCCGCCGTTGGACAGGCGGTGTTCCACGTCGGCGAAGTATTCGGTGATTTCTTCGGTGATGTGGTTCCAGCTAGGGTCCAGGTTGGTGGAGCGGCGCACGTCCAGCAGTTCGCCGTCGGTGTAGCCGGGCAGGCCGAAGAACGGGCGGCCCTTGTATTGCTGGTAGGTGGCGCCGGCGGTCAGCACGGTGTCGGGCGTGAGGTCGAAGCTCAGGGTGCCGTAGAACAGCGGCTTTTCGGTGTAGACGCCGTCGACGAAGGAGCGGCGGTCGTCGTAGGACGCGACCAGGCGGCCTCGCAGCCGGCCGTCGCTGTCCAGCGGGCCGGTGATGTCGGCCTCGGTGTAGTAGCGGTCCCAGGACCCGGCCATGACCTGGCCGCTGAAGGCGAAGTCCTTCTGCGCGCGCTTGCGCACCAGGTTCACGGTGCCGCCGGGGTCGCCCGCGCCCTGGAACAGGCCGGAGGGGCCGCGCAGCACTTCGATGCGGTCGTAGATGGCCAGGCCGAAGCCCGAGCTCAGATCGTTGCCGGTGCTGGCCGGCGTGTTCACGCCGTCCACCTGGATCGTGTCCAGCGCGTAGCCGCGCGAATAGAAGTTGCCGTGGTTGCCGCCGATGCTGCCGGCTTCCACCGTGATGCCGGTGACGGTGCGCATGGCGTCGTCCAGGTTCACCAGGTTCTGGTCGTCGAGCTGCTGGCGCGTCACGACGGAGATGGATTGCGGGATTTCGCGCAGGCTTTGCGCGTTCTTGCCCAGCGTGACGGCGGGGGTGGTGTAGGAACCCGTGCCTTCGGTGGTGGCGAGGTCGCGGCCGGTGACCGTGACCGGCGCGAGGGGCGTGGCGTCGGAGGCCGAGGAACCTGCCGGCGGCCGGACCACGAAGCCGGTGGCGCTGGGCACGGCGACCAGCCCGCTCTTGGCCAGCAGGCGGTCCAGGGCGGCCTGGGCGCTCATCTTGCCGGAGACGGCGGGCGCCTGCCGTCCGGCGACCGTGTCGGGGCTGAACAGCACTTGCACTTGCGCCTGGCGGCCCAGCGCCACCAGCGCGTCGGCCAGGTTTCCGGCGGGCAGGTCGAAGGCCTGCGCGGCCGCGCCCTGGGCGTGGGCCTCGGACGGCGCGAGCGCCTGGACCGCCAGCGCGGCGTTCATCGACAGCGCGCACAGCAGCGCGTAACGGCCGGCGTTCAGCCGACGGCGGAAATGGCGTTGCGCCATGGACTTTCCCCAGTCTGGAAGTGGATCTTGATAGGGGAAGACGCGCCAGACGCCGGAACCCGTACGTCCCGAAAGAAAAATTATTAGCAAGCGAGGGGGGACGCCGTTTACCGGCTGGCGATCACCGCCGAGCCGTCGGGCCGGCGGGTCAAGGTCACGGGCAGCAGGCCGGGCAGCGTGTCCAGGAAGGCCTCAGGGTGGCGCAGGTCCAGCGTGCCGGACAGGCGCAGGCCGCGGGCGCGTGCGTCGGCGAAGCGCACCGGCGCGTCGCGGTACAGGGCCAGGTAGCCGGCCAGTTGCTGCAAGGTGGCGTCGTGCACCACCGCCACGCCGTCCTGCCAGGCGCCGATCTCGCCGGGCGGCACCTGCTGGCGGCCCAGCAGCCGGCCGCCGGCGCGCGACAGCAGCACGGTGTCGCCGGCCCGCAGCGTGTGTTCCTTCGGGCCGTCCGCGCCGCTGGCGTCCAGCATCACCTGTCCGCTGCGCACGCCGACCTGTAGTGTGTCGGGCAGCAGCAGCACGTTGAATTCGGTGCCGATGTCGCGCAGTTCGGCGCCGCCGGCGGTCACGACGAGGGGGCGGCGGTCGGACGCGGCGTCGATATAGACCTCGCCGCCGGCTACGTCGATGCGCCGCTCGGCCAGCGTGTAGCGCACGCTGACGCGCGTGCCGACGTTGGCGTGGATCCGCGTGCCGTCGGGCAGGTCCAGGCTGCGGGTCTGGGTGGACGCGTTGGCGACCGATTCATAGCTGACGGGCAGGTACTGGTAGGCCGCGCCGGCCACCAGCAGCAAGGCGGCCAGCGCTCCGCCCCAGCGCAGGAACGCCGGCCGGCGGACTGGCGCGGGCGCCTGGGCGCGCGCCGCCGCCGGGCGCGGCAGGGACGCCATGTCATCCCAGACCTGGGCCAGGCGTTCGTACTCCTGTCCATGCAGCGGCGATTCCGCCAGCCACGCCTGGAACGCCTGTTCGGCGCCGGCATCGGACGCGCGGTCCCGGCGGCGCATGAACCATGCGCTCGCGGCCTCTTCGACGGCGGATAGGGGACGGGGTCGGGTCATGATGCTTCGCCGTGGACATGGCGCTTGCAATGCGCCAACGCCAGTTGCAGGTGCTTTTCCACCGCACGCACCGAAATGCCCATGCGGCCGGCGATCTCCTCGCAACGCAGCTCATCATACCGATAAAGCAGGAAGGCCTCGCGCTGGCGCGGGGGCATGGCGTCGATGGCGGCCTGCAGCAGGCGCAGGCGCTGGTTCACGTCGGCGCGCGCCTCGGGCTGCGTTCCCGCGTCGGCGGCCAGGCTGCCGGCCTGCGGCGCGAAGTCCTGGTCGTCCAGGCTGGCCACAACGTGCTCGCCGCGCACGCCTTCGCGGCGCCAGTGGTCGCGCAGCAGGTTGCGCGCGATTTCATACAGGTAGGCGCGGGGCTTCTCGGGCGGTTCGGCGCCGTTGCTGGCCGCCAGCCATTTGGCGAAGGTCTCCTGCGCCAGGTCCTGGGCGGTGTCCGGCGAGCGCTTGAGCTGGCGGTTCAGGAAACCGACCAGTTCCGTGTTCCACGCTTTGTACGCCTCGGCGATCACGCCGAAGAAACGCTCCCCCATGGTGCCCCTGGATCCACGTTCGTCGCGCGGCCAGTGGAGCAGGCGCGTCGTTATGAGTTGAATGAAATGATAATGATTCCTATTGTATCAACTTTGGCCTGCCGCGCATAAAAGGCCCGGCGGCTGCCCGCCCTTATTTCGCCGAGACGATTTCCAGCGAGCGTTCCCGCGCCATGGTGAACTGCGCCTCGTCGCCCATTGCGGCGGCGACGTTGGCGATGGCCTGGTAGGCCAGCAGATCGAAAGCCAGCCTGACCGGGTTGGCGGCCGCTGGCAGCGCTTTCGCCGCGATCGCCTCGCGCGCCAGGGTTTCGAAGCGCTCGCGAGCCTCGTTCCTGTGCTGCTTCACGCGATCGCGGATCGCGCCGGGCCGGGTGCGGTATTCATTGCTGGCCGCCGTGAGGAAGCAGCCGCCCGGCAGGCTGCGGTCCTGCACGAACTGGAACCAGCCCGTGACCAGCGCGCGCAGCCGCTCGTCCGGGCGGGCGAGGGCCATGGCGGGCTCCACCACCGCCACGCGGTACAGGTCCACCGCGCTTTCCAGCGTGGCCAGTTGCAAGGCTTCCTTGTCGCCGAACAGCACCTGGATGTTGCCTTTGGCCACGCCCGCCTCGCTTGCCAGGCGACCGAAAGTCAGGCCTTCCAGTCCTTCGACCGATGCGATGCGCGCCGAATGGGCCAGCACGCCGGCGCGCGCCTTTTCGCCCCGGATGCGGCGGCGATCCGTTTCAACCATGAGTCCGTCCTCGCTTGTCAGCATGCAATGCTTCAATTTAATATACGGTCGTACGTATATTAATACTTCCCCTCTTCCGGGCCAACGATATGACCGACACACCTTCCGCCGGCTCCGGCCGCTGGTTCGCCCTGGCCGCGCTGCTTTCGGCGAATTTCCTCATCATTCTCGACCTCTTCATCGTCAATGTCGCCCTGCCCAGCTTGCAGACGGGGCTGGACGCCAGTTTCTCGCAGGTCCATCTGGTGATCGTCGCGTACAACGCCGCGCTGGCCGTGCTGCTGATCACCGGCGCCCGGCTGGGCGATCTCTTCGGCCGCCGCCGGATCTTCCTGTGGGGCATGGGGCTGTTCACCGCGTCATCGCTGATCTGCGGGCTGGCCCCCGGTCCCGGGATTCTAATTGGCGGGCGCGTGATCCAGGGGGCTGCCGCGGCCATGCTGATGCCGCAGGTCCTGGCCTCCATCCGCGTCATGTTCGCCGGCGCCAGCCGCGCGCGGGCCTTCGGGGCGATGGGCGCGGTGCAGGGCGTGGCGGCGACCATCTCGCAGCTTGCGGGCGGGTATCTGATCGAGCAGGACTATGCCGGCCTGGGTTGGCGCGCGATCTTCCTGATCAATCTGCCCTTGGGGCTGGCGGCGATGCTGGCGGCCTGGCTCTGCATCCGCGAGACCCGCGCCTCGGTGGCGAGCCGGCTCGATATCGTGGGCGCGGTGCTCGCGGCGCTGGGCCTGTTCCTGCTGCTGGTGCCCATCATGCTGGGGCATGACCACGGCTGGCCCTGGTGGTCTTACTCCGGTCCGGTGGCCGCGGTGCCGGTGTTGGCCGCCTTCGTGCGCTACGAGCGCGGACTGTCGCGGCGCGGCGGGGTGCCGTTGATCGAGATGGCCCTGTTCGCCAATCGCCGCTTCGTCACAGGTATCGGCGCGGTGTTCCTGTTCTTCTCGGCCATTAGTTCTTTCTTCCTGTCGCTGACTATGCTGCTGCAGTTCGGCCTGGAATTGAGCCCGTTCGCCGCGGGCGCGGTGTTCACGCCGTCGGCGGTCGCGTTCTTCGCGGCGTCGGTCAGCGGCCCGCGCCTGGCGGAGAAGCTGGGCCGCCGCGCGCTGCTTCTGGGCGTGCTGGTGTTCGGCGCCGGCATCGCGCTGTCGGCGGCCGGCGCGATCCTGGACGCCGCCAATCTGCCGCTGATCGTGGCGGCGCTGGTGCTCAATGGCGCGGGCCAGGGCATGGTGATACCCCTGGCGTTCAACGCCGTGCTGGGGTCGGTGCGGGCCGAAGACGCGGGCATGGGGTCGGGCATTTCGTCCACCATGCAATTGACCGGCACCACCGTCGGTGTGGCGGTGGTCGGCGTGGTGTTGTTCTCGGCCATCGGCTCGCCCGATCTGCCGGGTGTGGCGCAGGCGCAGCACTACGGCCATGCGCTGGCGTGGGCCACGCTCTACAACCTGGCCGCGGTGGCGGCCAGCTTCCTGTTGTTCGCGCGGTTGACGGCCAAGACGGCGGAGTCCGGCGCCGTGCCGACGGCGCGCGCGGCGCCAGCGGGCGACTGACCCGCCCGCCGTCCCCTTATCCGGTGAGGCGCCGCCGCGTCAGGCCGGGGTCAGCGAGCGCAGCTTGCGCAGCTCCGGGAACCACCACATCCACAGTCCCGCCACCGCCATGGTGCCGGCGCCGCCGATCACCACGGCCGGCACGGCGCCGACCAGGGCGGCCAGCATCCCAGACTCGAATTCGCCGAGCTGGTTGGACGCGCTGACGAAGAGCGTGTTCACCGCGCTGACGCGGCCCAGCATGTGGTCGGGCGTGTTCAACTGCACCAGCGAGGACCGCACCACCACGCTGATGGAGTCGGCCGCGCCCAGCACCACCAGCGCGGCCACCGACAGCGGGATCGAGGTCGACAGGCCGAACACCGTGGTCGCCAGGCCGAACAGCATCAGCGCGCCGAACAGCAGCCGCCCGACGTGCTCGCCCAGGCTCAGCCGGGCCAGCGTCAGGGACATGAGCACGGCCCCGCAGGCCGGCGCGGCGCGCAGCGCGCCCAGGGCCCAGGGGCCGGCGTTGAGGATGTCCTTGGCGAAGATGGGCAGCAGCGCGGTCGCGCCGCCCAGCAGCACCGCGAACAAGTCCAGCGACAGGGTGCCCAGCAGCAGGCGGCGCTGGAAGATG
The DNA here is from genome assembly GCF_037619525.1 of Achromobacter veterisilvae. NCBI lineage: Bacteria > Pseudomonadati > Pseudomonadota > Betaproteobacteria > Burkholderiales > Alcaligenaceae > Achromobacter > Achromobacter veterisilvae. The sequence goes on from NZ_CP148753.1 coordinate 1,135,621, forward strand.
AAGGTGATGCCCGCGAACAGCGTGCGCCAGGTGGTCGGTTCCTTGCGCGGCGGCGCGCGGTCGATGCGCATGCTGGCGATGGAGGCGAAGGCCGTCAGGTACAGCGCGGCGGCCACGCAGTAAATCCAGCCCGCGCCCAGGCCGTAGCCGACGCCGCCCAGCGCGGGCCCGGCGATCTGCGCCATCTGTCCGCCCGAGGACGACAGCGCGGTGGCGCGCGGCAGCCATTCGCGCGGCACGATGGCGGGGATCAGCGTGGTGAGGGTGGGCGCCTCGAAGGCACGGGCGGAGCTCATGACGATGAGCGTGGCGTAGATCAGCGGCCGGCCGCCCAGGCCATGCAGCGCGGCCACCGCCAGGGTCAGCGTGGCCAGGGCCTCGATGGCCATGCAGATGGCCACGATCTTGCGGCGGTCGTAGCGGTCGGCCACGTGTCCCACCACCAGTGTCAGCACGGCCATGGGCAGGAACTGCGCCAGTCCGATCAGGCCCAGGTCCAGCGCGCTGCCGGACAGCTCATAGACCTGCCAGCCCACCGCGACGGACACGATCTGGAACGCCAGGGACGCGCCCACTCGGGCGCAGAGGAAATGCAGGAAGGCGGGACGGGAAAGCGGACTGGGGGAGTCGGGGACGGGCATGGAGGGGTTGGATGGCGGGCGCGCGGCGGGCGCCGGAACCGGCATTCTAGGGACAATTCGCTGACGGGAAACTAAGAGGGCCCACGAGTCCCGGCCCATTTATGCACGAAATGGCGGCTTGGTATCTATACTTCCATTTTCCGCATCGCCGCCTTCGACGGGCGAATCAGCCATGGCCGCGCTTCCCGACCTGAGTTCCCGCGAGTTGCAGGCGATCTGCACGGTTGCCGAGTGCGGCAGCTTCGTGGCCGCCGCCCTGACCATGAACATTTCGCAGCCGGCGTTGACGCGCACGGTGCAGCGCGTGGAAAAAGCGTTGGGCGTGGAGCTGTTCCATCGTTCCACGCGGCGGGTCGAGACCACGGTGGCGGGCCAGGAGTTCGTGTCGCTGGCGCAGCGGGTGCTGGCCGATCTGCGCATTTCCGTGGAGAACATGCGCGAAATCTCCGACGAGCTGCGCGGCCGCAGCATCGTGTCGGCGGTGATGTCGGTGGCCTACACGCAATTGCCCCGCATTGTCGCCCGGTATCGCAAGTCGCGCCCCGGCATCGAATTGCAGGTGCGCGAAGGCGTGCACGGCACGGTCATGGACGACGTGCGCAGCGGCGTGGCGGATATGGGGATCACCTATATCGACGACGTGCCGAACGAGTTCTCGGTGGTGTCGCTGGGCCGCGAGGCCTTTCATGTGGTGATGCCGCGCAATCATCCGCTGTCCGCGCAGGCCGGCGTGACGCTGGAAGCGCTGGCGCCGTATGCCCAGGTATCGTTGCCCCGGGAGGCCCAGACCCGGCGCCTGATCGACAGCCATGCGGCGATCGCCGGCGTTCCCTTGCGCCACACGGTGACCGTGAGCCAGTTCGCTACCGTGATGCAGTTTGTCTGGGCGGGCGTGGGCGTCGCGATCGTGCCCGGCGGCGCGGTGCCGGCCGCGCTGAGCGCGGACCTGGTGGCGCGGCCGCTGACCCGGCCGGCGCTGAGCCAGGCGATCGGCGTGGTGTTTCTCAAGGAACGCGGCCTGACCCCAAGCGCCAACGGCTTCCTGGCGCAATTGCGCAGCGATTGGGTCCAGGTCGTCGCTGCGCCGCGTTCGCGGCGCCGCTAGGGCCTATTGCAGCCGGATGCCGGCAAGCTTCACCAGTTCCGCATAACGCTTGGCCTCGCTGCGGCAATACGCGTCGAAGTGTTCCGGCGTATCGCCTATCGGCATGGCCTGCGCTTCGATCAGGCGGGCCCGCACGTCCGGCTGCCGCAGTATTCCGCTGACGCTGTTGTAAAGGCGCGCGATCAGGTCCGGGGGCGTTTTCGCCGGAACCCACATGCCGTACCAGGTGCTGAGGTTGACCGTGGGGTAGCCGAGTTCGGCGAAGGTCGGCACGTCCGGCAGCGCGGCCACGCGCTGCGGCGCGGTGACGGCCAGCGCGCGCAGCTTGCCGCCCTTCACCAGGGCGATCGACGACGGCATGGAGTCCAGCATGTAGGTGACCTGCCCGCCGACCACATCCGTCAGCGCGGGGGCGCTGCCTTTGTACGGCACGTGCGTGACGTCGAGTTTGGCCGCCGCCTTGAACGCTTCGCCGGCCAGGTGGCCGGGCGTGCCGTTGCTGGACGACGCGAAGTTGTGCCGGCCGGGCTGGGAGCGGACCAGGGCGATCAGGTCCGCCACCGAGCGCACCGGGGAATCGGCGCTGACGATCAATTGGATGGGCGTGGAGGCCAGGTTGGTGATGCCGCTGAAATCCTTCAGCGGATCGTGCGACATGTTGGTGTACAGCGAAGGATTGATCAACTGCCCCGACACATTGATGAGCAGCGTGTAGCCGTCCGGCGCGGCCTTGGCCACCATGTCGGCGCCTATCATGCCGCTGGCGCCCGGGCGGTTCTCGATGACGACGGATTGGCCGAGCTTGTCGGAGAGCGTGGCCGAGACGATGCGGCCGACGATATCGGTCGGGCCGCCGGGCGGATAAGGGATGACGACCCGCAGCGGCTTGGACGGGTAATCGGTTGCGGCCAGCGCCCCGGCGGCGCCGCCGAGGGTGCCCAGCGCCGCGCCGGCGGCGCCGATAAGCAGGCGGCGCCTGGATGGATTGACGACTGCCTTTGCGTGAACGGATGGTTCCATGGTTTGTCTCCCTTGTCGCCTTCTTGTGTGGGAACAGCTCAGGGTCCGACTGCGATCGCGCCATTGCGCCGCAGTTCGGCAAGCGCCTGCGGCGCCAGTCCCAGCACTTCGCGCAGTACCGGTTCCGTGTGGGAGCCCAGTACCGGCGGAGCGCTGCGGTATTCCACGGGTGTCGCTGAAAGATGCAGCGGGTTGCCGACCAGGTCGGCGCAGCCCGCTTGCGCGTCCGGCATCGGCACGCGCATGCCGCGTTGCAGGACCTGCGGATCGGCGAACACCTCGGCCAGGCCGTTGATGGGGCCGCAAGGCACCCCCAGCGCCTCCAGCTCGCGCAGCCAGTGCGCGCTGGGATGCAGCGCCATCCGCGCCTGGATCAACGGGATCAGCGTATCGCGCGAAGCCAGCCGCGCGGTGTTGTTGGCGTAGCGCGGATCGTCCGCCACGTCCGGCAGGCCGAGGGCGCCGCAGAACTTGCGGAACTGCGTGTCGTTGCCCACGGTGACGATGACATGGCCGTCGCGGGTGGCGAAATCCTGGTACGGCACGATGTTGGGGTGGGCGTTGCCCAGGCGCGCCGGTTCGCGGCCGCTGGCCAGGAAGTTCATGGCCTGGTTGGCCAGCACGGCGACCTGCACGTCCAGCAGGGCCACGTCGACGTGCTGGCCCTCGCCCGTGCGGTCGCGATGCGCCAGCGCCGCCTGGATGCCCGCGGTGGCGTACAGGCCCGTCAGGATGTCCGTGAGCGCCACGCCCACCTTCAACGGCCCGGCGCCGGGCTGGCCGTCTTCGCGGCCGGTGATGCTCATCAAGCCGCCCATGCCCTGGACCAGGAAGTCGTAGCCTGGGCGGGCGGCGTAGGGGCCGCTCTGTCCGAAGCCGGTAATGGAGCAGTACACCAGGCCCGGATGCTGGCGTTTCAGCGTGTCGTAGTCCAGCCCGTAGGCTTGCAGTCCGCCCACCTTGAAGTTCTCGATGAAGACGTCGCACTGCGCCGCCAAGGCCGCCACCAGGCGCCGGCCTTCGGGCGTGGCGATGTCGACGGCGACGGATTTCTTGTTGCGGTTGGCGCCGGCGAAATAGGCCGATTGCGCCACTTCGCCCCATTGGGGGTCGCTGATCCACGGCGGCCCCCAGCCGCGGGTATCGTCGCCCAGGCCCGGGCGCTCGATCTTGATGACTTCCGCGCCCAGGTCCGCCAGCAACTGGCTGGCCCAGGGGCCGGCCAGCACGCGCGAAAGGTCCAGCACCCGCAAGTGCGACAGTGCGCCCATCTTTCTCCTCCCCGTTTACGCCGCGGCGCGAGAGGCGCGCCGCGACGGAACGCCGCCGCTATTGAAGCGCCACGCGCAGCGCCATCGGCGCTTTGGTGCCCAGCCAGACCTGTTGCGCCTGCTCTTTGATCTGCGCCACGCGCTGCGCGATTTCATCGGCCGTGATGGAGCTGACCGGATGCGCGATCACGACGGGCTCCAGCGTCTTCATGCCGATGGCCTGCCGCGTCAGTTCGGTTTCGCGCGCGAACTCGGTGGTGATGATGACCGCGCTGGGCAGGCCCAGGCGTTCCAGCGCGATCGAGTCGCGCACGCAGGCCGAGCAGCACGAGCCGCAATCGCCGATGGCCGTCAGCACGATGTCGTTCTCGGCCGCGATGCGCTCGATCAATTCAGGCGCGGCGTCCTTGGAGAAGCTGTGCTTGACGTAGTAGTTCACCTCGGCGAATCCGATCTCTTCGCCCAAGGCGGCGACGGCGCCGCGCAACAGTTTGTTGGCGTTCCATTTGGAGTTGTCCAGAATGCCCAGGCGCAGGCCGGCCAGGCCCTTTTTGCGCGCCGAGACCGGCGCGTCTTCGAAGCGCAGCGCGCCGCGCGGATCGAACACCGCGACTTTTTCCGCGTCATTCATCAACATGTCTCTCTCCTGGTTTCGTATGCAGTGCCTGGCTAAATGGCGCACGCGCCGCTGGTGCAATCGGAACTATCGGCATTCGCGCCGTCGATCGCGCGCAGCACCGGCGTGCTCATGCTGCCCCAGCCGGGGATCAGCACGGAGAAGCGGCCCGCCTCGCCGCCCATCACGAATAGATGGATGTGGTCGGGGCTGTGCACGATGGGGATGCGGGTGTCGTCTTCGCGCTTGTAGTACTTGGGCAGATTGCGGTTGTAGACCTTGCCGTAGCGGTGGCCGTAGGCGAGGTCGATGAAGCGGTTGCCGTGGTTGACGTACAGGTAGTTGCGCACGTCGGCGCGCGACCAGCCGTGCTTGCCGATGGTCTGGGCGTGTTCCAGGCCCAGCACCACGGCGATGTGGCCGCCCAGCACCGCGCTGTTGGAGGCGATGGTGCTCATGGCCGAGCACATCGTGTCGAGGATGCCCTCGGGGTCGTTGGAGATGTGGTTGGTGACGCTGTGCGGCGCCTCGGCCGCCATGGCGAAGACGGTGGAGTCCTCGGGCTTGTAGCCGTGCTCCACGTGATACGGCGCCAGCGGGCTTTGCAGTTCGTTCTCGCAGACGCAGTAGGTGTACTTGCCGGGGTGGCCCAGCGTGCTCTTGTCCAGGTCTCCGGGCCAGCCGCCGCCCACGTTGAGCATGATCAGGCGCAGCGCCCGGCCGATGGTGGCGTTGGCGCGGTTGCCGGACCCGAACGCGTTGACGCCGCCGTTCATGCCGATTTCGCGGGCGATCGGCCCGTTGACCACCAGCAGGGGCGAGGCCACGTGCGTAGTCGCCTGCACGCCGTTGAGGTTGAAGGCCGGGTCGGTAATGGCCTTTACGCCCGCCAGCACCACCGGCGCGTATTCGGGCTTGCAGCCGGCCATCACCATGTTGATGGCCAGGACCTCGCGGGTCAGCTCGCCCCAGCGCGGGGCGACGCGGGCTTCCACGAAGCCGGCGTCCCCGCCCAGCCGCGCCACGATCTCGTCGATCTTTTCCCGGGTCGGCGGCACTACCGGCAAGCCGTCGGTGAAGCCCCGCTCGTAGTAGTACTCGACCAGGTCTATCCCGGCCGGCACCATGCTCACGGGCGATGCCTGGGTTTGCATAACCGCACTCATGGGAATCTCTCCTCGTTGCTGTCGGATGACGTTGAGAAGAGCATAGGAGCGGCCCGCTATTTATAACAAGGACAATCTATTTCGATAAATGATTGCGAAAAATGCATAAATTGATTGGAGCGCGCCGGGCACGAACGGAAACGGGGCGCCCCATGGGCCGCCCCGTTTCCGTTCAGGCATCGGACGATGCCGTCGGCGATGGCATGGGCTATTCGCCGATCGCCACCAGTTCCGCGCCCTCCGTCACCTGGTCGCCCACCGCATAGAACACTTCCGCCACCTTGCCGTCCGCCGGTGCGGAGATAGTGTGTTCCATCTTCATGGCTTCCATGACCAGCAGGGGCTGGCCCTTTTCCACGGTGTCGCCGGCCTGGACCGAGATGGAGATGATCTTGCCCGGCATGGGCGCGGTCAGCCCGCCGCCGTGTTCGCCCTGCGTGTCCTGCGAATGCGCCAGCGGATCGTAGAGTTCCAGCGCGTGCGAGCCGGCGTCGGTGAAGACGTGGGCGCGGTCGGCGTGCAGCACGACGGTGCCGGCGCTTTCATGGCCGTCCAGCGTGATGCGCAGGCCGTAGGCGAGGTTTGGATTGGCGCTGGCGTGGGCGCGCCACAGGAAGGCCTGGGGGCCGTTGCCGCAGTCCAGCGTCCAGGCCGCGCCGTCGCGCGCGATGAGCGCCTTGCGGGTTTCGCCGTTGTCCACCCAGTGCAGTTCGCGGCGGTAGCGGCCGCCCAGGCGCCAGCCGTCGCGGGCGTCCCAGGGGTCGGCGCTGCCCTTGCCCGGCGCGCCCAGGCCCTGGCGCACCAGCACCGCGGCGCTGGCCAGCGCCAGCACGGCGGCGCCGGCGGGTTCGGGTTCGGGCAGCAGCGTGGCGCGCTGGCGCTCGATGAGGCCGGTGTCCAGGTCGGCAGCGGCGAAGGCGCTGTCCTTCATCAGGCGCGACAGGAACGCGACGTTGGTCTGCACGCCCACCGCCTGGGTCTGCGCCAGGGCTTGCAGCATGCGCGCGCGCGCCTGGTCGCGGTCCGCGCCGTGCACGATGAGCTTGGCGATCATCGGGTCGTAGAACGGCGTGATGGTGTCGCCCATTCGCACGCCGCCGTCCACGCGGATGTCGCCGTTGACGAAGGCGGTGTGCGCGGGCAGGCCCAGGTAGGCCAGCGTGCCGATCGACGGCAGGAAGCCCTTCTCGGGGTTCTCGGCGTAGATGCGGGCCTCGATGGCGTGGCCGTCGATGCGCAGGTCTTCCTGGCGCGCCGGCAGCGGCTGGCCGGCGGCCACGCGCAACTGCCATTCCACCAGGTCGTGGCCGGTGATCATTTCGGTGACCGGGTGCTCTACCTGCAGGCGCGTGTTCATTTCCATGAAGTAGAAGCGGCCGTCGGGTTCGGAGATGAATTCCACCGTGCCGGCGCCCACGTAGCCTACGGCGCGCGCGGCGGCCACGGCGGCTTCGCCCATGGCGCGGCGGCGCTCTTCGGTCATGCCGGGAGCGGGGGCTTCTTCGATGACCTTCTGGTGGCGGCGCTGTACCGAGCAGTCGCGCTCGAACAGGTAGACGCAGTTGCCTTGGGTGTCCGCGAATACCTGGATCTCGATGTGGCGGGGCTTTTGCAGGTAGCGTTCGATCAGTACGCGGTCGTCGCCGAAGCTGGACGCGGCTTCGCGCTGGCAGGAGGCGAGCGCGTCGAGGAAGGCGCCCGACGATTCCACCACGCGCATGCCCTTGCCGCCGCCGCCGGCGCTGGCCTTGATGAGCACGGGATAACCGATGGCGTCGGCCTGGGTCTTGAGGAATTGCGGGTCCTGGTTGTCGCCGTGGTAGCCGGGCACCAGCGGCACGCCGGCCGTTTCCATCAGCGCCTTGGCGGCGGATTTGCTGCCCATGGCGGCGATGGCGGACGCCGGCGGGCCGACGAAGGCGATGCCGGCGTCGGCGGCGGCCTGCGCGAAGTCTTCGTTTTCGGAAAGGAAGCCGTAGCCGGGGTGGATGGCCTGCGCGCCGGTGTCGCGCGCGGCTTGCAGGATGGCGTCGGCGCGCAGGTAGCTGGCGCGCGGCTCGGAGCCGCCGATGTACACGGCCTGGTCGCAGGCGGCGACGTGGCGGGAGTTGGCGTCGGCGTCGGAATACACCGCAACGGTGCGTATGCCCATGCGGCGGGCGGTGGCGGCCACGCGGCAGGCGATTTCGCCGCGGTTGGCAATCAGCAAAGTGTCGAACATGGATGTCATCCAGGCTGAGATTATTCTTGGGCTGTGGTGGGGGCGGCTACGCCGCCCTACATCCGGAACACACCGAACTTGGTGTCCTCGATGGGAGCGTTCAGCGCGGCCGACAGTGCCAGGCCCAGCACGCGGCGCGTGTCGGACGGCGCGATGATGCCGTCGTCCCACAGGCGCGCGGTGGCGTAGTAGGGATGCCCTTCGTGTTCGTACTGTTCGCGGATGGGCGCCTTGAAGGCCGCCTCTTCGTCCGCCGACCACTGGCCGCCGCGACCCTCGATGCCGTCGCGCTTGACCGTGGCCAGCACGCTGGCCGCCTGTTCGCCGCCCATGACCGAGATGCGGGCGTTCGGCCACATGAACAGCATGCGCGGGGAATACGCGCGGCCGCACATGCCGTAGTTGCCGGCGCCGAACGAGCCGCCGATCAGCACGGTGAACTTCGGCACCGCGGCCGTGGCCACGGCCGTCACCATCTTGGCGCCGTGGCGGGCGATGCCTTCGTTTTCGTACTTGCGGCCGACCATGAAGCCGGTGATGTTCTGCAGGAAGACCAGCGGGATCTTGCGCTGCGCGCAGAGTTCGATGAAGTGCGCGCCCTTCTGCGCGGACTCCGAGAACAGGATGCCGTTGTTGGCGACGATGCCCACCGGCATGCCGTGGATGTGGGCGAAACCCGTGATCAGCGTGGCGCCGAAGCGCGCCTTGAATTCGTCGAATTCGGAGCCGTCCACGATGCGCGCGATGACTTCGCGCACGTCGTAGGGCTTGCGCGTGTCGGCGGGGATGATGCCGTTCAGTTCGCTCGGATCGTAGCGCGGCTCGCGCACCGGGAGGGTGGCCAGCGGCTGCGGCTTCTTGCGGTTCAGGCGCGCGACCGCGTTGCGCGCCAATTGCAGCGCATGCATGTCGTTGGCGGCCAGGTGGTCGGCCACGCCGGACAGGCGCGTGTGCACGTCGCCGCCGCCCAGGTCTTCGGCGCTGACCTCTTCGCCGGTGGCGGCCTTCACCAGCGGCGGGCCGCCCAGGAAGATGGTGCCCTGGTTCTTGACGATGATGGACTCGTCGCTCATGGCCGGCACGTAGGCGCCGCCGGCGGTGCAGGAGCCCATCACCACGGCGATCTGCGAGATGCCTTGCGAGGACATCTGCGCCTGGTTGTAGAAGATGCGGCCGAAGTGTTCGCGGTCGGGGAAGACCTCGTCCTGCTGCGGCAGGTTGGCGCCGCCCGAATCCACCAGGTAGACGCAGGGAAGGTGGTTCTGCGCGGCGATCTCCTGCGCGCGCAGGTGCTTCTTGACCGTCATCGGATAGTAGGTGCCGCCCTTGACGGTGGCGTCGTTGCAGACGATCACGCATTCCGTGCCCGCCACGCGCCCGATGCCGGTAATGACGCCGGCGCCCGGCGCTTCGCCGCCATACATGCCATGGGCCGCCATCGGCGACAGTTCCAGGAAAGGGGTGCCCGGGTCGATCAGGTGCTCGACGCGGTCGCGCGGCAGGAGCTTGCCGCGCGCCACGTGCTTGGCGCGCGCGGCTTCGCTGCCGCCCAGCGCGGTGTGCGCCAGCTTCTGGTTCAGATCGTCCAGTTGCGCCTGCATGGCCTGCGCATTGTCGGTGTAGTCCTGCGACCGCGTATTGATGCGGGATTCGATGATGGGCATGGGGTTCCACCCGTCCTGCTTGTTGGAAATTTGTGGGCGCTCGTCGAGCGGTTTGTCTCGCTGCCCGGTGCGCCGGGCATTCTTGTCGGAAATGGGAGAGGGATTCCGTTGCGCCTTTCCCGCACGGCGCGCGACCGACCCGTCGCGCACGACGCCATGCAGGAAAGGCGCAGCGCAATCCTTCTGGCGCGGGCAGGCCGGCAGGCCCTCCCGCGCCGGTGACGCTTTAGATCATTTCGATGGCCATCGCCACGGCTTCGCCGCCGCCGATGCACAGCGTGGCCACGCCGCGCTTGCCGCCGGTCTTGCGCAGCGCGCCGACCAGCGTGGCCATCAGGCGGGCGCCGGACGCGCCGATGGGGTGGCCCAGGGCGGTGGCGCCGCCGTGGATGTTGACCTTGTCATGCGGCAGCTTGAAGTCGGCCATGGCGGCCATGGTGACCACCGCGAACGCTTCGTTGATTTCGTAGAGGTCCACGTCCTCGGCCTTCCAGCCGGTCTTGGCGAACAGGTTCTTCAGCGCGCCCACGGGGGCGGTGGTGAACCAGTTGGGTTCCTGCGAGTGCTGGCTGTGGGCCACGATGCGGGCCAGCGGCTTCACGCCGAGCTTTTCGGCGGTGGAGGCGCGCATCAGCACCATCGCGGCGCCGCCGTCGGAGATCGACGACGAGTTGGCGGCGGTGACGGTGCCGTCCTTCTTGAACGCGGGCTTGAGCGTGGGGATCTTCTCCGGCATGGCCTTGGCGGGGGCTTCGTCGGTGTCGATCACGGTGTCGCCCTTGCGGCCGGCGACGGTGACGGGGGCGATTTCCCACTTGAAGCTGCCGTCTTCCGTGGCGGCGCGGGCGCGACGCAGCGACTCCAGCGAGAAGGCGTCCTGCTGTTCGCGGGTGAAGGAATACTTGGCGGCGCAATCCTCGGCGAAGACGCCCATGGCCTTGCCCTTGTCGTAGGCATCTTCCAGGCCGTCCAGGGCCATGTGGTCGTACACGGTGTTGTGGCCGTAGCGGTAGCCCTGGCGGCCCTTGAGCAGCAGGTACGGCGCGTTGCTCATGCTTTCCTGGCCGCCGGCGACGACGACGTTGGCGCTGCCCGCGGCCAGCAGGTCGTGGCCGAACATGGCGGCCTTCAGGCCCGAGCCGCACACTTTGTGGATGGTGGTGCAACTGACGCCCAGCGGCAGGCCCGCGCCGAGCGCGGCCTGGCGCGCCGGGGCCTGGCCCTGGCCGGCCTGCAGCACGTTGCCCATGATGACTTCTTCGACCAGTTCGGGCTTGATGCCCGCGCGTTCGACGGCGGCCTTGATGGCGACCGAACCCAGTTCGTGCGCGGCCAGGCCGGACAAGGCGCCCAGCATGCCGCCCATGGGCGTGCGGGCGACGGAAACGATGACGATGGGATCTGACATGACTAGCTCCTGTGAAGGTCGGGACAGCACGGGTTACGAGGCCGCGTCGGCGCCCGGCGGGCGTTCTGGACGCAAGCGTCTGTCTGTATCGTAAGGGAAAAATTCTTCAATCCGGCCTTGCGCCACGTGCGTCCGGCAGGCTTGCCACCATTCCGGCTCCAGCAGGTCCGCATGGTGACGCATGAAGGCGCCGCGCACCCGCGGGTCGCCCAGCAGGAAGCGGCCGAATTCTTCCGGGAACACGTCGTTCGGGCCGATGGCGTACCAGGGTTCCGACGCCATTTCCGCTTCTTCGTTGGGGGCGGCCGGAATGCGCCGGAAGTTCATTTCGGTCATGCGCTGGATTTCGTCGTAGTCATAGAAGACGACGCGGCCCAGACGCGTGACGCCGAAGTTCTTGTACAGCATGTCCCCGGGGAAGATATTGGCCGCGGCCAGTTGCCGGATGGCGTCGCCGTATTCGCGCACGGCCGGGTCCAGCAGCGCGTCGGAGGCCTGTTGCAGGTACAGGTTCAGCGGCGTCATCCGCCGTTCGATGTAGACGTGGCGGATGACCACCGTGTCCCCGGTTTCCTCGATCAGGCTGGGAACCAGCCGGCGCAATTCGTCCAGCAGCGCGGGGGCGAAGCGGCTGCGCGGCAGCGCCACCTGCGAGTATTCCCAGGTGTCGGCCATGCGGCCCACGCGGTCGTGCAGTTTCACCATCTGGTACTTGCGCCGCACGGTCGCGTGGTCCATGCCGTCCTTGTCGATGCGGTCCTTGATCAGCTTGAAGACGTAGGGATACGACGGCAGCGTGAACACGCACATCACCATGCCCTTGATGCCGGGCGCGATGTCGAAGGCGTCGCGCGAATGGGCCAGGTGGTGCAGGAAGTCGCGGTAGAACAGCGTCTTGCCCTGCTTTTGCAGGCCGATCATGGTGTAGAGCTCGGCCTTGGGCTTGCGCGGCAGCAGGCTGGACAGGAAGTTCACCACCGCCGCCGGCGTTTCCATGTCCACCAGGAAGTAGGCGCGGGTGAAGCTGAACAGGGTGCTGAGGTCGTCCGCGCCCAGGAGCAGCGCGTCCAGCCGGACCTGGCCGGCCGGATTGCGCGTGAGCGCCACGGCGAACGGATACACCGTGGACTGGTTGATCAGGCGGCCGACGATATAGGCGCCCTTGTTGCGGAAGAACAGCGAGCCCAGCGCGTGGATCTGGCAATCGCTGGCGATGCGCCGGCCCACATCGCGCGGAAGCTGCGCGCGCAGTTGCTTGATCGCGGCCCGCGCGAGCAGCCGGGTGTCGCGCGGCAGGTCTTCGAAGGGCAGCGCCAGCCCGAAGTCGGCCACCATGCGGATCAGGCTTTTCCGCAGGCCCTCGGCCACCGGGTAGTACACCCGGTACGAAGGCTTGTGGCTGTCCAGGTAGTCGGTGGCCACGGCCGGGCGCACGAACAGGAAATCGTTGTGGAAGTAGTCGCGGTGCAGGATGCGGCACGACACCGAATTGAAGAAGGTCTCGGCGCACTCGGGCTGGCGATGGTCGCCCAGCAGGCCCACGTATTCCTGCTTCACCAACTGCCAGAACGCGGTCTGCGCGTCGTCCAGCGGCGCGGGGGCGTCGGCGCCGCTGGCGCCATTCGCGCCCGGGGCGCCGCCCGGCCGGCCGCGCAGCGCGCCTTCCAGTTGCGAGGCGCATTCGCGCACCCGCATGTCGTAGTACTCGATGCGCTCGCGCGACAGGCGCTGGATGCCGTGCCAGTCGCCGGATTCGAACAGCGCCTTGGCGCGCTGGGCGCTGTAGCGGAACAGCGCGTAGTGGCGGTCGAAGCCCGCCAGGACCAACTGCGCGACGTCCAGCGGCGAGGGCCCCGGGGCGGGGGCCTGCTCGATGCGCTGGACGTCGGACATGCGGATCATGGCGGCGGGGTCAGGCGGTTTCGTTGAACAGTTCGCGGCCGATCAGCATGCGGCGGATTTCGCTGGTGCCCGCGCCGATCTCGTACAGCTTGGCGTCGCGCCACAGGCGGCCCACCGGGTACTCGTTGATGTAGCCGTTGCCGCCCAGGATCTGCACGCCTTCGCCCGCCATCCAGGTGGCCTTCTCGGCCGTGTACAGAATCAGCGCGGCGCAGTCCTTGCGGACCTGGCGCACGTGTTCCGCGCCCAGCTTGTCCAGGTTCTTGCCCACCTGGTAGCAGAAGGCGCGGCTGGCCTGCAGCGTGGTGTACAGGTCGGCGACCTTGCCCTGGATCAACTGGAATTCGCCGATGGCCTGGCCGAACTGCTTGCGGTCGTGGATGTAGGGAACCACCACGTCCATCACGGCCTGCATGATGCCCAGCGGTCCGCCGGACAGCACGGCGCGTTCGTAGTCCAGGCCGCTCATCAGCACCTTGACGCCGCCGTTGACCTGGCCCAGCACGTTTTCCTCGGGGATTTCGCAGTCCTGGAACACCAGTTCGCCGGTGTGGCTGCCGCGCATGCCCAGCTTGTCCAGCTTCTGCGCCACCGAGAAGCCCTTGAAGCCCTTTTCCACCAGGAAGGCGGTGATGCCGCGCTGGTGCGCCTCGGGGTCGGTCTTGGCGTAGACCACCAGGGTGTCGGCGTCGGGGCCGTTGGTGATCCACATCTTGGTGCCGTTCAGCACGTAGCGGTCGCCCTTTTTGTCGGCGCGCAGCTTCATGCTGACCACGTCGGAGCCGGCGCCCGGCTCGCTCATGGCCAGCGCGCCCACGTGCTCGCCGGAAATCAGCTTGGGCAGGTACTTGGCCTTCTGGGCCGCCGTGCCGTTGCGGTTGATCTGGTTCACGCACAGGTTGGAGTGGGCGCCGTAGGACAGGCCGACCGATGCGCTGGCGCGGGAGATTTCCTCCATCACGACCATATGGGCCAGATAGCCCAGGTTGGCGCCGCCGTATTCTTCGTCGGCCGTCATGCCCAGCACGCCGAGTTCGCCGAATTTGCGCCAGAGGTCCATGGGGAACTGGTCGCTGCGGTCGACTTCGGCCGCGCGCGGCGCGATCTCGGCCTGCGCGAAATTGCGCACCGCGTCGCGCAGCATGTCCAGGTCTTCGCCCAGGTCGAAGTTCAGGCCGGGAAGATTCATCGATGTCTCCGTGATAGTAGGTACTTACATTCTTATCGGCGTGCGTGCTCGGCGCCATGCGCCGCCCGTGGGCCCATGATGCGCCGATCGGCCATTGCTGCGCAATGATGCACTGCAAATATTACGTTTACGTAAACGTAAAGTGGAGTCGGGTTATCCCTAGGGGAAACCCGGTTTCGCAGGGAGGGCCGCTGAGTAATATTCGACCCCTGTCCCTGAAATTCTGCGTTATCGCGACGGAGTTGCCGTGCTCGAACTATCCAATCTCGACGAAATTGTGGCGCTGCGGCGCGACATCCACATGCATCCGGAGCTTTGCTACGAAGAGCACCGGACGGCCAAGGTGGTGGCGGACACGCTGCGCGGCTGGGGCATCGAAGCGCACACCGGCATCGCCAAGACCGGGGTGGTCGGCGTGATCAAGCGGGGCGCGTCGGACCGCGCCATCATGCTGCGCGCCGACATGGACGCGCTGCCCATGCAGGAAGAGAACCAGTTCGAACACCGCTCGCGCCACGACGGCAAGATGCACGGCTGCGGCCATGACGGCCACACCGCCATGCTGTTGGCCGCCGCCCGGCACCTGCAGACGGCGGGCGGCTTCGACGGCACCGTCTATCTGTGCTTCCAGCCGGCCGAGGAAGGCGGCGCGGGCGGCCGCGCGATGATCCAGGACGGCCTGTTCACGCGCTTCCCGTGCGAAGCCGTGTTCGGCATGCACAACTGGCCGGGCCTGCCCGCGGGTTCGTTCGGCGTGTGCGCCGGCCCGATGATGGCGGCTGCCAACGGTTTCAAGATCACGGTCAAGGGCAAGGGCGGCCACGCCGCGGCGCCGCAGGACTGCAACGACCCGGTGCCGGCGCTGTTCGCCATCGGCCAGTCGCTGCAGACCATCCTGACGCGCAGCAAGCGCCCGCTGGAAGCCGCCGTGCTGTCCATCACGCAGGTCCAGGCCGGCGGCAGCGTGATCAACGTCATTCCGAACACCGCCTGGATGGGCGGCTCGGTGCGTGCCTACAGCACCGCGGTGGTGGATCTGATCGAGCGCCGCATGAACGAGATCGCCGGCAGCATCGCGGCGGCGCACGGCTGCGAGGCCGAGGTGCTCTTCGAGCGCCGCTATCCGGCGCTGGTCAACACCGTGGCCGAGACGGAATTCTGTATGGAGGTGATGCGCGAGGTGGCGGGCGAGGACCGCGCGCTGACGATCGAGCCGGCCATGGCCTCGGAGGACTTCGCGTTCCTGCTGCAGGAAAAGCCCGGCTGCTACGTGTTCCTGGGCAATGGCGATGGCGAACACCGCAAGGCGGGCCACGGCCTGGGCCCCTGCATGCTGCACAACGCCAGCTACGACTTCAACGATTCCCTGATTCCGGCGGGCGCCTCGTACTGGGTCCGACTGGCGCAGCGCTACCTGGCGGCCTGAGCGCCGCGCTCGTGAAGGCCGTGGCCGCGCTTTCAGGGCTTCTGGGCAAGCAGTTCGCGGCATTGCCGTTCCTGCAGCGAGATTTCCTGCAAGGTGTCCTCGATGTCGCGGCGCTGCTGTTCCAGGGTGGAGCGATGCTGTTGCAGTACGCTCAGGTACTGGCGCAGTTGGACTTCCGTGTCGCCCGGCCCGTCGTACATGTCGATCAGGGTGAGGATTTCGGACAGTTGCAGGCCCAGGCGCTTGCCGCGCAGGGCCAGCTTCAGGCGCGTGCGGTCGCGCGGCCCGAAGATGCGGTTGCGCCCCTCGCGCGCCGGGCTGACGATCCCCTGGTCTTCGTAGAAGCGGATCGTGCGGGGCGTGACGTCGAACTCGCGCGCGAGTTCGGAGATGGTCCAGGTTGACGGGGACATGCGAGATGTGGCAGTTTACGTAAACGTAAATTATGATGACTTGACCGGAACGTCAAGCGTGGAGCGAGAGGCAATGAATCCCAACGAGCAGAAACTGCAATACCCCTGGGCCGACTTCCAGCCCGAGGCCGGCCGCGCGCACGTGGTGGCGGAAGGGGTCAAATGGATACGGATGCCCTTGCCGTTCGCGCTGGATCATATCAATCTCTGGCTATTGCGCGACAACATCGACGGCAGGGACGGCTGGACCATCGTCGATTGCGGCATCTCGCGCGACGAGGTCAAGGCCCTGTGGGAACAGGTCTTCGAGAACGAGCTGGAAGGCCTGCCCGTGCTGCGCGTGCTGGTCACCCACATGCACCCCGACCACGTCGGCCTGGCCCACTGGCTGTGCGAACGCTGGAACGCCGATCTGTGGATGACGATGACCGACTTCATGGTGGCCTCGCTGTGGTCGTCGCGCCGCGGCGACGCGGGCGCGGGCCCGGGCGGCCAATCGGCGGTCGATCATTTCGCCCGCCACGGCCTGACCGATCCGGACGCGCAGGAACAGATCCGCCAGCGCGCCAACTACTACCCCAATCTGGTGCCGTCGATGCCGTCGCGCTACACGCGCATCCTGCACGGCGACCAGGTCCGCATCGGCGGGCGCGACTGGCGCGTGATCGTGGGCTACGGGCATGCGCCCGAACACGCTTCGCTGTTCTCGCCGGACCTGGGCGTGCTGATCTCCGGGGACATGGTGCTGCCGCGCATTTCCACCAACGTCAGCGTGTTCGACTACGAGCCCGACGCGAATCCCCTGCCCCTGTATCTGCGTTCGCTGGACCGCTACGCGGACCTGCCGGAAGACGCGCTGGTGCTGCCCGCGCACGGCCGGCCCTTCAAGGGCCTGCACGAACGCATCGCCCAGCAGCACGACCACCACCGCGACCGCCTGGCGGAAGTGCTGGAAGCCTGTGCCGTCCAGCCGCAATCCACCTCGGACATCGTGCCGGTGCTGTTCAAGCGCAAGCTGGACCTGCACCAGTTGACCTTCGCCATGGGCGAGGCGCTGGCGCACCTGCACGCGCTCTACTTCGAAGGCAAGCTCAAGCGCGCGCAAGGCGCGGACGGCATCGTGCGGTTTTCGGCGGCCTGACCGCGGCAGGCAAGGCGGCGCGCGCCCGTCACCGCGTCGCCGTCGCCAGCCGCAGGGCCAGGCCCACGAACACCAGCGCGGCGATCCGGTTCAGCCAGCGCTTGGCGGTCGCCGAACGCTGCAGCAATTCGCCGAACGCGCCCGAGAAGAACGCGATGGCGCCGAACACCAGCAGCGTGGACACCATGAAGACCGCGCCCAATTGCATGGTCTGCACGCCCACGGACCCCAGCGCCGGTGAGGTGAACTGCGGCAGGAAGGCGAAGAAGAACAGCAGCACCTTCGGATTGGTCAGGTTCATCACGATGCCGCGCCGGTACAGCGCGCCGGGCTTCATCGGCTCCGGACGCGAGCCGGCGTCGCCGCCGACCGGCGCGCGCAGGATCTGCCAGGCCAGGTACGCCAGGTAGGCGGCGCCCGCCAGCTTGAGCGCGGTGAAGGCCATGGGCGAGGCCGCGAACACGGCGGCCAGCCCCACGGCCACGGCGGCGGTATGCCCCAGCAGGCCCGTACACAGCCCCAGCACCACGAACATGCCCGCCTTGCGGCCCCAGATGGCCGATTGCATCAGCACGAACAGGTTGTCCGGCCCCGGCGTCAGGGCCAGCAGGACGGCAATGCCGAAGAATGCGATCAGGGTGTCGAAGGGCAGCATGGGTTACGCCTGGAACGGGCCGGCCGGCCACGGGAAAGCTGGAGATGGCATCATAAGGGCAAAGCAGACCGACATCATGAGCGCCTCATGCGTCCCTTCGGGACGCAGCGGGCCTCGACCAGGAGAGACCAGGCCATGCCCCACACCGCCGCCCAGCCCCGTCCGCAAGATCCGCCGCAAGCCGATACGCGCCCCGATGCGGCGCTGGAAACCTGGCTGCTTGCGCGGCATAGCTGCCGCGCGTTCCTGCCCGATCCGGTGCCCCGCGCCACCATCGAACGCATCCTGGAACTGGCGCAGCGCACGGCCTCCTGGTGCAACTGCCAGCCCTGGCAGGTGGCGATCGCCGAGGGGGCGGCCACGGACCGCCTGCGCGGCGCGTTGCAGCGCCGCGCGGAGCAGGCCGGTTTCACGCCCGATTTCCCGTTTCCGCGCGAATACCAGGGCGAATACCTGGCCCGCCGGCGCGAGTCCGGATTCCAGCTCTATGGCGCCGTAGGCGTGGCGCGCGGCGACCGCGAGGCCTATCGCCGCCAGGAAATGCGCAATTTCCAGTTGTTCGACGCCCCTCACGTGGCCATCATTACCACCGACGAGGCGCTGGGCGAGTACGGCGCGATCGATTGCGGCGGCTATGTCGCCAATTTCATGCTGGCGGCCCAGGCCAATGGCGTGGCGACCGTGGCGCAGGCGTCCTTGGCCATGTATCCGGAAGTGCTGCGCGAGGTGCTCGGCATCCCCGCCGGCCGCCGCGTGGTCTGCGGCATTTCCTTCGGCTACGCCGATACCTCGCATCCCGCCAACAGCTACAGAACCCGTCGCGCGGAGCAGGCCGAGACCGTTAGCTGGGTCACGGACTAGAGACAGGGCTTCGAGCTTGCGGATGTGAGGGTTCTTTAGCCGCCGAATGCGCGGCGTGGGGGGGCCTTTTTTTCTGCGATGGGCAGATGCCGTGAGCCGGGGGCCGGGCGGAGGGATCCGAAGCGCAGCCCCATTGGGGCGAGCATCGGAATCCCGCAGTCCGGACGCCGGCGGCTTAAGAACGAACCCCGGCCTCACAAAGCCAAACGTCAACAATCCAGGCAAAAATGCTCTAAGGTTCATCCTATTCGTTTCTCTTTCCCGCCTTTCCACTTGCCAGCCGTTCCCCCGAAGATGCCTACCAAACACATCGATACGCTTCTGCAGCACGCCGGTACCGCTCCGTTCAACCCCGAGACCGGCACGGCGCCGGTGCCGCTGCCCCCGATGCGGGCCAGCACGGTGCGCTTCGCGAATATCGCCGCGCTGGAACAGGCGCAGCGCAGCAAGGCCGCCGGCGGGCGCGCCACGACCTACGGGCGCATGGGCATGGACACGCACGCCGCCCTGGAGCAGGTCTTCACCCAGCTCGAAGGCGGCACGCACTGCTATCTGGCGTCCTCGGGCCTGTCGGCGATGACCATGGTCATGCTGGCCCTGTGCTCGGCCGGCGACCACGCCCTGATCTCGGACTGCGTGTACGGGCCGATGCGCGAGCTGGACGACGCCGTCCTCAAGCGCATGAACATCGACATCACCTACTTCGCGGCCGGCGAGGACCTGGACGAACTGGTGCGCCCCAACACCAAGCTGCTGTACGTGGAATCGCCGGGCTCGCTGCTGTTCGAGATGCTGGACATGGGCGCCATGGCCGCGGTCGCGCAGCGCCACGGGCTGGTGCTGGCCACCGACAATACCTGGGGGTCGGGCTATATCTATCGGCCGCTGACCCTGGGCGCGCAGGTGTCCGTCATCGCCGGCACCAAGTACGTGGGCGGGCATTCCGACCTGATGCTGGGCGCGGTCGTCACCAACGACGAACAGATCGCCCGCAAGCTGAACCGCACTCAGTACGCCATGGGCTATTCCATCAGCGCGGACGACGCCTGGCTGGCGTTGCGCGGCGTGCGCACCATGCCGATCCGCATGGCGCAGCACGCGCGCCACGCCATGCAGGTGTGCGAGTTCTTCAAGAGCCGTCCCGAAACCGTGCGCCTGTTCCATCCGGCCTGGCCCCAGGATCCGGGCCACGCGTTGTGGCAGCGCGACTGCACGGGCTCCAACGGCATGCTGTCGGTCGAGTTGCGCCTGTCGCCCGCCGCGGCGCGCGAGTTCGTCGATTCGCTGACGCTGTTCGGCATCGGCTTCTCCTGGGGCGGCTACGAAAGCCTGGTGCAACTGGTGTCGGGCAAGGACCTGGCCAAGCACCGCTACTGGGGCGAAGGCGACAACGCGCTGGTCCGCCTGCACATTGGCCTGGAATCGCCCGAGGACATCATCGCCGACCTGACGCAGGCCCTGGAGAAGGCTGCGGCCGTCAAGGATTGAGCGGCCGGCGCGCGGCGCCGTCAGGCCGCCGCGCCGCGTATCCAGGCGCCGATGCGCGCCGCGATGTCGTCGCTGTTGTCGTCCATCATGGGCATGTGGGAATTGCCGGCCACGCCCATGTCGGCCAGGCGCCACGCCGTGACGCGCGCGCCCTGGCGCTCCAGTTCGCCGGCGTAGGCCCGGCCGGCGTCGCACAGCCGTTCCCATAGCGGCGTGGCGTCCAGATAGTCGCCGTAGACGAACAGGAAGGGCTTGCCGGCCACGCTGGCGGCGGCCACCTCCGGCGAGAAGCCCGAGGGCTCCACGCCAATCACGCCGCGCACCAGTTCCGGCCGGGCGTGCAAGGCGCGGTAGGCGACCTCGCCGCCGTGGCTGTGCGCCATCACCAGGCAAGGGCCGACCCGGTCGAGCACCGCGCAGAATCCCTCCAGGGCAGCATCGTTGTTGCCCAGCCAGCGCGGCACCGCGTGGCGGATGAAGGCATCGAACGCGGAGACCGGAAAGCGCTGGCCGTCGAAGGCCCGCCGCGCCGCAAAGTCCTCGGCGCGCCCGAACCGGAACAGCGACCAGCTTTCCTCGGCATTGCGGATGATGGGCGCTTCCGGCCACACCTCCCGAAAAGGCGCCCAGCCCGCGCGGCCGCGCTCGACGTTGTCCACCACGTACACCGCAAAGCCCTGCCGCAGGAAATGCTGCAGCCAGCCCGGCCGGCCGTCGGGCGTCTGTTCCCACATCGCGCCCGTCATGCCGCCGCCGTGCAGCAGCACGATGGGCAGGGGATGCGCCAGCGCCGCCGGAACGAAATACTGCACGTAGGCCTGTTCGAAGTGGTAGAGGCCGTTGGGGTCGTAGGCCAGCGAGGCGGTCTGTGTGAACGCGATGTCGCGGGCCGGCAGGCCGGCGATGCGCACCTGCCGGCCGCCCGCGTAGAAGCTGCCGAAATCCGCCAGCGCCAGCGGCGGGTTCATTGCCTGGCCAGCGGGCATTGGCTTTCCGACAGCGGCCACGCCAGCGTGTCGCCGGGAATGCGGCGCACGATGTTGTAGTAGTCCCAGGGGCCCTTGGATTGTTCCGGCGTCTTGACCTGCGCCAGCATCATGTCGCGCACCACCAGGCCGTCCTGGCGGATGCGGGCGTTCAGGCTGAAGGGGTCGTCGATGGGCAGCGCCTTCATCTTCGCCATGACGGCGTCGGCGTCCGCGGTGCCGGCCGCCTGCACCGAACGCAGGTAGTGCCTCACCGAGCCGTACACGCCCGCCTGCAGGAAAGTGGGCGGACGGCCGACGCGGGCCTCGAACTTCTTGGCGAAGGCGCGGGTGCCGTCGTTCATGTCCCAGTAGGAAGGCACGGTCAGGTAGGTTTTCTGCGCCGCCTGCAGGCCCAGGCTGTGCACGTCGGTGATCAGCAGCAGCATGGCCGCCAGCCGCTGCGCGCCGCCGATGCCGAATTCCGCCGCCTGCTTGATGGCCGAGATGGTGTCGCCGCCCGCGTTGGCGATCGCGATGATCTGGGCCTTGGAGCCCTGCGCCTGCAGCAGGAAGGACGCGAAGTCCGAGGCGTTCAGCGGGTGGAAGACGGTGCCCACCACCTCGCCGCCGTTGGCCTTTACCACCGCTTCGGTGTCCGCCGCCAACTGCTTGCCGAAGGCGTAGTCCGAGGCCAGGATGAACCAGCGCTTGTTGCCTTCGTTCACCACCGCGGTCGCCGTGCCGCGCGACAGCGCGTAGGTGGTGTAGGTCCATTGCACGCCATAGGGCGAGCACTGCGCCTGCGACAGCGCGGTGGTGCCGGGGCTGGAGAACAGCACCAGCTTTTTCTTCTCGCGCGCGATGCCCTGCACCGCCAGCGCCACCGACGAATTGGGCACGTCCACGACCACGTCCACGCCGTCGGTGTCGTACCACTTGCGCACCATGCTGCTGCCGATGTCGGGCCGGTGCTGGTGGTCGCCCGACACCAGGGAAATGGGTTTGCCCAGTACGGTGCCGCCCATTTCCTCGATGGCCAGCCGGGCGGCTTCGACGGAGCCCTTGCCGGTGGCGTCGGCGGTAACGCCCGCCATGTCGGTGAGGACGCCGATCTTCACGCCATCGGCGTCGTTGGCATGGGCCAGGGTTGCGGCCAGCGCCAGGCACAGGCCCGCCGCCGCCGCAGCGCGGCCGCGCAGTAGTTGCTGTCTCATTTGTCTTCCACCCGTTGGATGCCGCCGTGGCGGCGATTTATTGTGTGGAAAGTGTAGCGTGGGGGGAAGCGGTCCGGCGGCAAAAAGCAAAAACAAAAACGCCCCGGCCGGCAGGGCTCGGGGCGTTGCGGATCCTGCCGGGGGCGTATCAGTTGCGCGCCATCGGGATCAGGCGGTCCACTTCCTTCAGCGCGCCTTCGTAGCTGTTGCCCGCCATGACCGGCGAGGTCATGAACTTGCCGCCGACGGCGAACGACGGCGTGCCTTCGATGCGGTAGGCGTCGGCCAACTGGGTGGCGCGCTGCACTTGCGTCTGCACGCTGAACGAATCGAACACCGAGTCGAACTTGGCGCGGTCCACGCCTTGCGTGGCGATCCATTCGCCCATGGCCTTCTTGTCGAACAGGCGCTTGTGCTCGCCGTGGATGGCCGTGAAGACCTTGGCGTGCAGGTCCGGGCGGTCCAGCGCCAGCAGCGTGTAGTAGAGCTGCTGCAGCGGCTTCATGCCGGCGTTGAACGCGATGGGAATCTGCTTGAGCACCACGTCGGGAGGCGCGGTCTTGACCCAGTCTTCGACCAGCGGTTCGATCGCCGCGCAGTGCGGGCAGGTATAGGCGAAGAATTCCAGCACTTCCACTTTGCCCGGGGTGTCCGACGGCAGCGGCGGATTGATGGGCACGTATTGCTGCGCGCCTTGGGCATGGCTCGCCGGGCTGAAGAACGCCGTGGCGGTCAATGCGGCCGCGGCCAGGATGCGGATAATCTTGGGGGACAGCATGGATGAGAGGTTCCTGAGTAAAAAGTTACAGACAGGGCCGGGGCCGGATAAGTTCAATGCCTGTGCCCGCGCGGGCGCGCATTATTGGCGCACCACCGCGGTTTCGATCTTGTTCTCGCCCAGCCTGCCGCGGGCGCGGTTCATGTCGTCCAGGCGGGCAAACGGCCCCACCCTGACCCGGTTGATGGGTTTGCCGTTCACTTCGGCCTTTTGCACGGCGACGGGTAAGCCCAGCAGGATGATCCGGGCCTTCAGGGATTCCGCGTCGTTCTCGCCGCGGAAGGCCCCAGCTTGCAGGTAGTACGTTCCGGTGGCCGCGGGGGCGGCGGGAGCCGGCTTGGCGGCCGGGGCCGGCGCGGCCGCGGGGGCCGCTTTCGAGATGGGCGTCGGCGCGGTGCCAGGCGCGGCGGTGGGCGCCGGTGCCGCCGGGGTGGGCTGCCGGGTGGAGGGCAAGGTGGCGATCAGCGCGCCCAGGTCGTCCATCCTGGAGGGCGGTTCGTCGCCCTTGGCGGTGCCGGCGCCAGGCAGCGGCGCCGGCGCGGTCGCGGTGGGGCCGGTGGGCGCGGCGCCCGCGCCGCCGTCGCGTCCGTACAGGCCGGCGTTGGGGTCCGGCGCCTGCCGGGGATCGGGCAGCTTGCCCATGTCGCCCTGGCGGCTGGCGCGGTCCACGAAGGGCACGGGGGCCTTGGTGACGTAGAAGGCGACGACGGCGGCCACGATCAGGCCGATGAGCAGGCCGGCCAGCGCCCCGTACAGGGTGCTGCCGCTTTCGCCGGAGGAACGGCGGGTGGTTTTGCGCTTGGTTGCCATGAACCGATGTTACATCCGCTCGGGCGCGGACACGCCCAACAGCTCCAGGCCGTTGGCCAGCACCTGGCGCGTGGTCGAGGCCAGGCGCAGGCGGGCCAGCTTCAGCGCCGTATCGTCGACCAGCACGCGCTCGGCGTTGTACCAGGCATGGAAGTCCGACGCGCAGTCGCGCAGCCAGAAGGCGATGTGGTGCGGGGACAGTTCCTGGGCGGCCAGCGCGATCACGCCGGGGAATTCGGCCAGGCGCTGCATCAGGGCGAATTCGGTCGGGGCGGTCAAGAGCGCGGCGTCGGCCTGCGCCACGTCGGCGGCCGGCATGGCGGCATTGTTCACCACCGAGCAGATGCGGGCATGCGCATACTGGATGTAATAGACGGGGTTCTCGTCGCTCTTGGACAGCGCCAGGTCCACGTCGAACACGAATTCCGTGTCGGCGCGGCGCTGGATCAGGAAGTAGCGCACCGCGTCGCGGCCCACCCAGTCGATCAGGTCGCGCATGGTCACGTAGCTGCCGGCGCGCTTGGAGATCTTGACCTCTTCGCCGCCGCGCATCACCTTGACCATCTTGTGCAGCACGTAGGACGGGTAGTCCTTGGGGATGCCTTCTTCCAGCGCCTGCAGGCCGGCGCGCACGCGCGCCACGGTGCCGTGGTGGTCGCTGCCCTGGATGTTCACGGCGCGGTGGAAGCCGCGCTCCCATTTGGCCTTGTGGTAGGCCACGTCGGGCACGAAGTAGGTGTAGCCGCCTTCGCTTTTCCGCATGACGCGGTCTTTGTCGTCGCCCGTGCCCAGTTCGGTGGTGCGCAGCCACAGGGCGCCGCCTTCCTCGTAGGTATGGCCGCCGGCGACCAGCGCCTTGACGGTGGCCTCGACGCGGCCGGACGTGTAGAGCGAGCTTTCCAGGTAGTAGTTGTCGAACGCCAGGCCGAAGGCCTGCAGATCCAGGTCTTGTTCGCGGCGCAGGTAGGCCACGGCGAAGACGCGGATGTCGTCGAGGTTGTCGATATTGCCGCTGGCGGTGACGGGCTCGCCGTCCGAGGCCTGGATGGTCTTGCCGGCCTGGAAATCGCGCGCGATGTCGGCGATGTAGTCGCCCTTGTAGCCGTCGGCGGGCCACTCGGGGGAATCGGTCGTCAGGCCGCGGGCGCGGGCCTGCACGCTGATGGCCAGGTTATGGATCTGGTTGCCGGCGTCGTTGTAGTAGAACTCGCGGGTGACGTCCCAGCCGTTGGCGTCGTACAGGCGGCAGATCGCGTCGCCCAGCGCAGCCTGGCGGGCATGGCCCACGTGCAGCGGGCCGGTGGGGTTGGCCGACACGAATTCGACCAGGATCTTTTCGCCGCTGCGGGGCGCGCGGCCGAAGTCGGCGCCCTGTTCGGCCACGGCGGCGATGACGGCCTGGCGGGCCGCGGCGGTGATGCGCAGATTGATGAAGCCGGGGCCGGCGATTTCGGCGCTTTCGACCAGGGCGGCGGCGCCGGGCTGCGCCATCAGGGCGTCCACGATGGCCTGGGCCAGTTCGCGCGGATTGCGGCGGGCCGGCTTGGCCAGTTGCATGGCCACGTTGGTGGCGACGTCGCCGTGGGCGGCAACCTTGGGGCGTTCCAGTAGCACAGTGGCCTGGGCGTCGGGCAGGCTTTGCGCGACGGCGGCCTGGATCAGGGAGATAAGCTGTTTCTGTTGCTCGAGGAGCATGGGCGTCTGGAGAGTTTCTGAGTTAGTGACGGACGCGCCCGCGGGGGGGCCGTGCCTGGCGAGGGCGGGGGCGCAGCCTGACGTGTGGAGCGCGACCGCGCGCATGCCCGATTCCGGGGCGGCGCAGGTCCTCCTGTCAGGGAATCTCCTGAATCATAGCTTGATTTGGCCCTCGGACCGGCATGGGCCGGCGGGCCGGGCTGCCCGGCCAGGCCTCCGTGGGGGACGGATGGCACGCCCCGGCGGACCTCCTTTCCGGCGCCAGTTGGCATCCCCCGCGCGTTGCGGTAGTGTGTGTAAGTAATCATTGTGGAGACCGGAATATGTTGATCACCTTTCACTCCAAGGTCGTGGCCGAGGTTCTGATGCTGACCGACCATGCGGGCGTGCTGTTGCAGGCCGCCGGCAAGTCCTTCGGAGACAAGATTCCGGAGCGCGGCGTTTTCACCGTGGAACAACTGCAGCCCGCCATCAGCGGCATCGAGCACGCGATCGACGACTACCAGCGCGCCCACGAGGGCAGCGACGAAAGCGACGAGGACAAGGCGCCCGTGTCCCCGATGGCCCGCATGGTGGGCATGAAGGAACGCGCCTTCCCCCTGCTGGACATGATGCGCCAGTCCCTGGCGGCCGGCTCGGAAGTCACCTGGGAGGTGTCGCGCGGCTGGTAGCCGGGCCAATGTCGCCGGGCCGACAATCTGCCCGGCCGTTTTTGCCTACGCTTCTGGCCTGACGACCACTGAAGGAACCCCCATGCGCAGCGATATCACCATTGTTTTCGACCCCCGCCGTTCGCTGGACCTTTCCGCCGACGTCGAACCGTCCCCGCAGAGCCAGAGCCAGGCGCGGGACTGGTTCGACGGCGCCTGGGAAACGCTGGGGTGCGAACCCCTGCGCCCCAGCGGCAAGGTCCTGCTGCTGGACAAGGTGCTGGGGGTGGCGGACGCGCTCGGCTACGACACCCTTTCCACCGACGAAAAAGAAGCCCGCGAGTTCGCGGACAACCTGGCGCTGGCGCTGGAACGCCCGCGGATCACGGTGGACCTGCCGGGGTTGACGGTGGGGTATTGAGGTCTCCCGGACCCGTACGATAGGGCCAGGTGTCAGACACCCATACGAGAAAATCTTTCGGCCAGGTGTCAGACACCCATACGAGAAGACCTTTAATTCAAGTTTTTCTTCCCGGGTGTCTGACACCCAATATGTGTCAGACACCCGGGAAGGCCAGCTTCAATCCGAAAGAGCGTCTCGTACGGGTGTCAGACACCCCCCTCTGCCTCATACGGGTGTCAGACACTCCCCTCCAACGTTCTACCGGATCCCCGCCCGCATGAACGACTGCACGAACTGGCGCTGGAACAGCAGGAACGCGATCAAGAGCGGCGCGGCCGACATCAGGGTGGCGGCGGTGATGACCGACCAGTCGATGCCCTGGTCGGTGGACGAGAACACTTGCAGCCCCACCGTCAGCGGCCGGGATTCCACCGAGTTGGTGATGATCAGCGGCCACAGGAAGTTGTTCCAGTGGTGGCTGACCGACACCAGTCCGTAGGCCACGTAGATCGGCTTGGCCAGCGGCACGTACACCTTCCACAGGATCTGCAGCGCATTCGCGCCTTCCATTCGGGCGGCCTCTTCCAGTTCGCGCGGCACCGTCTTGAAGGTCTGGCGCAAGAGGAAAATGCCGAACGCCGACGCGAAGTACGGCAGGCCGATGGCGAACACCGTGTCGCGGATGCCCAGTTGGCTCATCGAC
Source organism: Achromobacter veterisilvae (assembly GCF_037619525.1). Lineage (NCBI taxonomy): Bacteria > Pseudomonadati > Pseudomonadota > Betaproteobacteria > Burkholderiales > Alcaligenaceae > Achromobacter > Achromobacter veterisilvae. The sequence goes on from NZ_CP148753.1 coordinate 1,163,029, forward strand.
CGGTAGTTCTCCACCAGCAGCACGTCGGGCATGATCATCAGTTGCAGCAGCACCAGCATGAAGACGAAGTCGCGGCCGCGGAACTCGAAGCGCGCGAACGCGTAGCCGGCCAGCGTCGACAGCACCAGTTGCGCCGCCAGCACCATCGTGACCAGCAGGAAGGTGTTGAGGAAGTAGCGCGGGAACGGCGCGGCGTGCCAGGCCCGCACGAAGTTGTCCAGCGTCAGCGGCGCGAACAGGTCGAAGCGGGTCGCGTAGGCTGGCGGATGGAACGCCGCCCACATCGCGTACGCCAGGGGCAGGATCCACAGCAGGCCGAGCGCCCACGCGCCCAGGGTATCGAGCTTGTCTTTCATTGATAGTGCGTCCTGCGGTCCAGCCAGCGGAACTTGACCAGCGCGGTCAGCGCCAGCACCACCAGCAACACGACGGTCAGCGTGGCGGCGTAAGCCGTGTCCCAGAAACTGAAACCCACCTGGTAGATGTAGTACAGCAGCAGCGTGCTGGCGTTGTCGGGCCCGCCGCGCGTCATGACCACCACGTGGTCCACCAGGCGGAACGCGTTGATCAAGGCGTTGATCAAGACGAAAAGCGTGGTGGGCATCAGCAGCGGCCACAGGATGCGGCGGAAATACTGCCAGCGCGACGCGCCCTCCAGCATGGCGGCTTCGCGCAGGGACGGCGACACCGTCTGCAAGGCCGCCAGGTAGAAGATCATGAAGAAACCGGCTTCTTTCCAGACCGTTACGAGCATCAGCGCGGGCAGCGCGGTCTCGCGGTTGCCCAGCCAGTTGGGGCCGGGCGAGCCGAAAAGCTGCATGACCTGCGCGATCAGCCCGTACTGCGGCGTGTAGAAGAACAGCCAGATATTGGCCACCGCCACCATGGGCAGCACCGTGGGCGTGAAGTAGGCCATGCGCAGGAAACCGCGCCCGCTGAGGTTGCGGTTCACCCACAGCGCCATGATCAGCGCGATGCCGATCGACGTGGGGATCGTGCCCAGCGCAAACCACAGGTTGTTCCACAGCGACTGCCAGAACACCGGGTCGTCGCGCATGACCGCGTAGTTGTCCAGCCCGACGAAGCGGGCCGGGCGCGCGCCCTTGGGGGTGGAGAAAAAGCTGTGCCATAGCGTCGCCAGCGCCGGGTAGTGCGTGAACGCGGCGAGCAGCACGATGGCTGGCAGCAGAAGCAGCCAGCCATAAAGCGCGTTTAAAGAGCGGCTCATCGTGCTAAGGGCTTGTTTATTTGTAGGGGCGCAGTACGCGGTCGGCCTCGCGCTGCGCGTCGGTCAGGGCCTGCTGGGGCGTCTTGGAGCCCGTCAGCGCCGCTTGCAGAGCGTCGTTCAGGGTCTTGGTGACGCGCTGGTTCTCATGCGTGGAGAACTCCGCCACGCTGACTTCCAACTGGTCGCGCGCGACCGCGGCGGCCGGCACTTCCTGCGCGTACTTCTTCATCTTCTCGGTCTGCCACGCGGCCGGCGTCACGGCCACGTAGCCCGTGGCGATGCTCCAGTCCGCGGCGCGCTCGGGCGTCGTGACCCATTGCGCGAACTTCAGCGCGGCCTGCTGCTGTTCCGGCGTGCCGCTCTTGAAGATGTAGAAGTTGCCGCCGCCGGTCGGGCTGCCGCCGCGCTTCTGCTTCGGCATCATGGCGACCCCGAACGGGAAGTCGGCATTCTTGCGGATGTTGGTCAGGTTGCCCGTCGTGGTCCAGACGATCGCGGCCTTCTTTTCCAGGAAGTCCTTGGGCGTGGTGCCCCAGTCGATCGTGCCGGTGGGCATGATCTTGTGCTTGGCGGACAGGTCGCGCCAGAACTGCGCGGCCTCGACGACCGCCGGCTTGTCCAGGTAGACCTCGTTGCCGGCCTCGTTCATGAGGATGGCGTCGTTGGGCGTGGTGAGCGCCTGGAACAGCCAGTACGCGAACGCGCCGCCCGAGGGGATCTCGATGCCCCATTGCGTGGTATTGCCGGAGGCGTCCTGCTTGGTCAGCTTCTTGCCGTATTCGACCAGTTCGGCCCACGTCGCGGGCGCGCGTTCGGGATCCAGCCCCGCGGCCTTGAACAGGTCCTTGTTGTAGTACATGACGATGGTCGAGCGCTGGAACGGCACGCCCCAGGTGTGGCCGCCCGTGCGGCTGTTCTGCATGAAGGCGTCATAGAAGCCGCCGAGCCACTTCTTGTCGGCGTCGGTCTTGGCCAGGCCGTCGATCGGGACGATGGCGTCCTCGTCGATCAGCGTGAACATGTCGGTGGACAGCAGCACCGCGAGCTGCGGCGGGGTGCCGCCCTTGAGCGCGGTCAGCGCCTTGGCGATCGAGTCCTGGTAGGAGCCGGCGTAGATCGGCTTGATCTTGATGCCGGGATTTTCCTTCTGGAAATCCGCCACCATGTCGTCGACGATCTTGGTGATGGGGCCGCCGACCGCGACCGGATAATAGAACTCCACCTCGACGGGCTTGTTCTGCGCCTGCGCGGGCAGCGAAAGGCAAGCGGCGGCCAGGCTGGCGGCCAGGGTCTTCAGTACGATGCGTCGCATGTTGCGTTTCCTTATCCGTGGAATGGGCGCCCTCTAGCGCCCGTCGATGTTGATGACCGCCGAATCGGCGGCAAAGAAATGCTGCTGCCCGTCCGGCCAGGACAGGCGCAGGGCCTCGCCGGCGCGCGCGCGCAGGTGTCCGCCCACGCGCACAGCCACGCCGCTGGTGTCGCCGACGCGGCACACCACGATGGAGTCCGCGCCGAAATACTCGACGCTTTCTACCGTGGCGGCGATGCCGCCGTCGTCGATACGGATGTGTTCCGGCCGAACGCCCAGCTTCACCGCGCCGGCGGGCGCGTTGGCGATGACGGGCCCGTCGGTGCCGGCGATGACCGCGGCGCCGCCCAGCGTCGTCAGGCCGATCAGGTTCATGGGCGGCGTGCCGATGAAGCGCGCCGCGAATTCGCTGGCCGGACGCGCGTACAGGCCGTCGGGCGTGTCGTGCTGTTCGATCTGGCCGCCGCGCAGCAGCACGACCTGGTCGGCCATGCTCATGGCCTCGGTCTGGTCGTGCGTCACGTAGACCATCGTGATGCCCAGGTCCTGCTGCAAGGCGCGGATCTCGCGGCGCATTTCATGGCGCAACTGCGCGTCCAGGTTCGACAGAGGTTCGTCCATCAGGCAGACCGGCGCCTCCGAGATCACGGCGCGGCCCAGCGCCACGCGCTGCTGCTGGCCGCCCGAAAGCTGCGAGGGCTTGCGGTCCAGCAGGTGGTTCAGGCCCAGGAGGCCCGCCACGCGCTGGAGGCGGCGGTCGTAGTCGCGCGCCGGTTCCTTGCGCACCTTCAGGCCGAACAGGATGTTCTCGCGCACCGACAGGTGCGGAAACAGCGCGTATGACTGGAACACCATGGAGATGCGGCGCTTGGAGGGTGGCAACTGGGTGACGTCGCGGTCGCCGATGCGGATGGTGCCCGAGGTGGGGGTGTCCAGCCCCGCGATCATGCGCAGGGTGGTGGACTTTCCGCAGCCCGACGGACCCAGCAGGACCGTGAAGCTGCCGGCTGGCACCGTGAAGCTCACGCCATGGATCGCGGCGGCGCCGCCATATTGTTTGGTGAGGTTATCCAGAACGATGGATGACATGCTGTCTCGAAGATCTAATAGTTAGATCCGCATTGTTGCCTGTGATGAAAACCTTTTCATTGTGCAGCGCAAACATGACGGATATATGGCAATGCGAGGTTTCGTAGTCTAGCCGCTGGCCCTAGCCGAAAGGATACGGGCCGGGGTATTCCCCAATGACGGCGTGATGCGTGACCAGGTTGCCGCCCTGCCACCAGTGCAGTTGATAGCCGGGCGGCTCCATGATGTATTGCAGGGTCGGGCGTGGTCCCAGTTCCAGCGCGAGCTGGTGCGCCGTGCCCGGACAGGTGGATGCGATCGTGCCGCCGAAGCGCTGGAATATCGTGCGGTGCAAATGGCCGCAGAGCACGCGCTGCACGTTCGGAAAGCGCGCCACGATGCGTTCGAGTTCCGCCGCGCCGGCCAGCAGGCCGATGGCGTCCATGTGTTCGATGCCGGTCAGGAAAGGCGGGTGATGCATCAGCACCAGCGTAGGCCGTTCCGGCTGTTCGGCCAGGCGCGCGGCCAGCCAGTCCAGGCGGTCCTGGCAGAGTTCGCCGTGGCTCTTCATGGGCACGACGGTATCCAGCGCCAGCATGCGCAGCGGATAGGCTTCGACGGCGTACTGGATGAACGGCCCCCGGCCTTGCAGATACCCGTGGTCGGGGAAGGCCTCGCGCAACTGGGCGCGGTCGTCGTGGTTGCCGGGGAGGAGGAAATACGGAATCTCCAGCGCCCGCAGGTGGTCCCGCAGCGCCTGGTATTCCTGCGGCCTGCCCAGGTCCGTCAGGTCCCCCGTGATGAGCACGCAGTCGGGGCGCGGCGTCAGGGCATTGAGCGCGCGCACGGCCGGCGCCAGGAAAGCGGCGGGGTCGATGATGCCGTAGGCCTTGTCGCCGGGGGTGCGCATGTGCAGGTCGGTAATCTGTGCGATGAGCATGACGCGTCGATGTCGGAATGATTATCGTGAAATGGGTGGGGGCCGCGGCTATGCGGACTTGCGGCGGACCGGCGCAGCGGTGCCGCCGACCACGATGCAATGCGGCAGGCGGTCCGATTGCGGCGGATGGCCGTGGATCTGCGCCAGCAGGTTCGAGCAGGCCGCGACACCGATGCCGTCGCTGGGCTGGGCCACGGTCGTCAGCGGCGGCGTCAGCAAGGCGCCGAAGCGCATGCCGTCGAACCCGCATACCGAGATGTCGGCCGGCACGGACAGCCCGAGAGCCACCAGGTCCGCGATGACCGCGGTGGCCAGCAGGTCGTTCGAGCAGAACAGAGCGGTAGGGGCCTGCTTGCCGCGCAGCGCGGCCTTCAGGGCGTCGGCGTCGCTGCCGGTGTGAGAGCTCATGGAAATGTGCTGGACGGCGTCCAGGCCCAGCTTCTTGGCGCAGGCGCGGGCGCCCGCCAGCCGGCGGCGCGCGCGGTCGGATGCCGTCAGCGGACCGGTCACCAGGGCGATGCGGCGGTGGCCCAGCGCGGCCAGGTGGGCCACCATGTCGCTGGCGGCGGCGCGGTTGTCCACCGATGCGTAGGGATGGGCGGCCGATTCGTTGTAGACCAGCACGTAGGGAATGCCGGCGCTGTCCAGGTCGTCCAGGGTGGCGCTCTTGGCCACGTCGGCGACGGTCAGGATCAGCCCATCCACCTGGTGGTCCATCAGTCCCTGGACGGCGGCCGATTCCACCGCCGGATCGTAGCCGGTGGCCGTGAGCATGACGCTGTAGCCGGATTCGCGCGCGCGGCGTTCCGCGCCTTCGAAGCATTCGGCGAACACCGGGTTGGACAGCGTGGGCAGGATCAGCCCGATGGTGCGCGTGCTGCCCGAACGCAGGCTGCGGCCCACGCGGTTGGGCCGGAAGCCCGCGCGCTTGGCGACGTTGCGGATGTGCGCCAGCGTGTCGGGGTGCACGATGTCCGGCTGGTTGAACGCGCGCGAAACCGTGGCCGGCGATACGCCGGCCTTGCGAGCCACTTCGATGATGGAAAAGCGGGGCGACGAGCGCGATGCCATGGCGGTATTGCTGCCGGATCAGTGAAAACGATTTCATCATACAAGACAAATATGACCTTTGTGTTGCACGGGTTTGCGCTATGCTGAGGGCGACGCAACAACAAAGCCAAGGCGCGGCGCGCGATTTGCCCAGGAAAACAAGGCGTGTTCCGTGTTTTTCCCAATTGACGCGCAGCGAACAATGGTGGGTATCGGTCCGTCCGAATCGCATGGCAAGGCAACCGCCTCGCGGGATCGGGCAGGCCCTCGGTCAAGGGGACCGGGTGCGTAGTTCAGCCGCCGCGCGTGACGCGCGGCGCCGGTAAAGAGGAAAGGACCATGTCTACTGCCTTGAACAGACTTGGCGCGCTGGAAGCCGCGCGCAAGCTGCAACGGCGCGAATTGACCGCGGAACAACTGGTGCGCGCCTGCTTTGCGCGCATCGAGCAGCGCGAGAACACCGTGCACGCCTGGACGGCGCTGCAAAAGCAGGCCGCGCTGGACCGCGCGCAGGAACTCGACCGCGGCGCCCTGGCCGGCCCGCTGCACGGCCTGCCCATCGGCGTCAAGGACCTGTTCGATACCGACGACCTGCCCACCCGCTACGGTTCACCCATCTACGAGCGCCACCGCCCGGGGCTAGACGCCGCCGCCGTGGCGCTGTGCCGCGGCGCGGGCGCGATCGTCATCGGCAAAACCGTGACCACCGAGTTCGCCACCTACCAGGCGGGCCCCACGCGCAATCCGCGCAACGAGGCCTACACGCCCGGCGGTTCGTCCAGCGGTTCGGCGGCCGCGGTGGCCGACGACATGGTGCCGTTCGCATTGGGTTCGCAAACCGCGGGCTCCATCATCCGTCCCGCGTCCTATTGCGGCATCGTGGGGTTCAAGCCCACCTTCGGCGCCATCCCGCGAGCCGGGGTCAAGAGCCTGGCGGAATCGCTGGACACGATCGGCGGCTTCGCGCGCTCGGTGCCGGACGTGGCGCTCTTCGCCTCGGTCCTGATGCGGGACCCGCGCATGCTGGAACTGGCCTACGACGGCAAGCCGCGCATCGGCATGTACCGCAGCCTCCAATGGCGCCACGCCCAGGCCGAAACCAAAGAGGCCTTCGCGCAGGCGGCGGCCATCCTGTCGCGGGCCGGCGCCATCGTGGAAGAGGTGCCGCTGCCGCCGGAACACTGTGTGCTGGTCCAGTTGCACTCGGACATCATGGCGTTCGAAGCCTCGCAGTCGCTGGCCTATGAACGCCTGGAGCACGCCGCGCAGCTCAGCCCCAAGATCCAGGCCATCCTGGAAGCGGGCGCGCGCATCACCGCGGAAGAACACCTGAAGAACCTGGCCCGCGCCGCCGAGTCGCGCGTGCGCGTGGACGCATGGTTCGACACGTACGACGTGCTGCTCGCGCCCAGCGCGGCCGGCGAAGCCCCCTTCGCGGACCTGGGCACCGGAGACCCGCAGTTCTCGCGCGCCTGGACGCTGTTCGGCGTGCCCTGCCTGAACCTGCCGTTCGCCACCGGCCCGCAAGGCCTGCCGGTGGGGCTGCAACTGGTCGGCAAGCGCCATAGCGACCATTTCACGCTGGCCGTCGCCGCATGGGTCCATCAACGCCTGCTGGCCGCCAACGCGCCGGACATCGGCGCGTCGGACATGTGGCCTCGGGGGTGAGGCGGCAGCGCCATCCGCTTCCCAGAAAAAAGCCCGCCGGATAAGGCGGGCTTGTTTTCATGCCGGGGTGCGGATCACGCGGCCTCGGCAGTTTCCTGTTCGGCGGACGCCACGGCGCCGGCATTGATGTGGCGGTTGACGGCGCTCAGGACGGCCTGGAACGAGGCCGTCACGATGTCGCGGTCGATGCCCACGCCGAAGCCCGTGCTCGAATCGCCGACGCGCAATTCCACATAGGACGCCGCGCGCGTGTCGGTGCCGGTGCCGATGGCGTGCTCATGGTAGTCCATGATGCGCACGGGCACGTCCAGCGCGGCCACGAAGGCCGAGATGGCGCCGTCGCCCTTGCCGGTCACGATGCGGCGTTCGCCGTTGTATTCCAGTTCGGCCTCGATGCTGAAATGCTGGCCTTCGCCGGCTGCCGGGTTGCCGTCGATGCGGTGGCGCACCAGCTTCCACGGCGCCTTCTGTTCGAGGTATTCGCGGTTGAAGATCGTGTGCACGTCGTCGGCGGTGACTTCGCGGCCGGTCTCGTCGGTGACGCGCTGGATGGCGCGGCTGAATTCGATCTGCAGGCGGCGCGGCAACACCAGGCCGTGCTCCTGTTCGAGCAGGTACGACACGCCGCCCTTGCCCGACTGGCTGTTCACGCGGATCACGGCGTCGTAGCTGCGGCCGAGGTCGGCCGGGTCGATCGGGAGGTACGGCACTTCCCAGACGGCATCGGCCTTCTGCTGCGCGAAGCCCTTCTTGATGGCGTCCTGGTGCGAGCCCGAGAACGCGGTGAAGACCAGGTCGCCGGCATACGGATGGCGCGGGTGCACGGGCAACTGGTTGCAGTATTCGGCGCAGCGGCGCACTTCGTCGATGTCGGAGAAGTCCAGGCCGGGATGCACGCCCTGCGTGTAGAGGTTCAAGGCCAGGGTGACGAGGTCGACGTTGCCGGTGCGCTCGCCGCTGCCGAACAGGCAGCCTTCGATGCGGTCGGCGCCGGCCATGACGGCGAATTCGGCGGCGGCCACGGCGGTGCCGCGGTCGTTATGCGGGTGCACGCTGAGCACGATGCTGTCGCGGCGCGCGAGGTTCTTGTGCATCCACTCGATCTGGTCCGCGTACATGTTCGGGGTGGTGGCCTCGATGGTGGCGGGCAGGTTCAGCACCATCTTGCAATCCGGCGTGGGTTCCCATACGTCGGCCACGGCGTTGGAGACTTCCAGCGCGAATTCGGGTTCGGTCGTGCTGAAGACTTCCGGCGAGTACTGGTAGCGCCACTTCGTTTCCGGGTGCTGGGCCATGTACTGCTTCACCAGGCGCGTGCCGGTCGTGGCGATGTTCTTGATTTCGTCCTTGCTCATGTTGAACACGACCTTGCGGAACGCCGGCGCGCAGGCGTTGTACAAGTGGACGATGGCCTGCTTGGCGCCCGCGGCGGATTCCACCGTGCGGCTGATCAGGTCTTCGCGGGATTGCGTCAGGACGATGATGGTGACGTCGTCGGGGATGCGCTTTTCGTCGATGAGCTTGCGGACGAAGTCGAAGTCGGTCTGCGAGGCCGACGGGAAGCCGACTTCGATTTCCTTGAAGCCGATCTTCACCAACTGTTCGAAGAAGCGGAGCTTGCGCTCGACGCTCATCGGCTCGATCAGGGACTGGTTGCCGTCGCGCAGGTCCGTGCTCATCCAGATCGGCGCCTCGGTAATGCGGCGGCTGGGCCAGGTGCGTTCGGAGAAATCGCGGGCAAAGGGGGCGAAGGGGACGTACTTGGTAGCGGGGTTGGCAAGCATCATGACTACACCTCGATCGGTTTCTTTTGAATCCCGGGAGCACTACTCTCGGCGGCATTTGTGACCGGATGACGGTCTTGTGCCAGGGGTTGCCGTGATTGACCGGCAGGATTCACAAATAAAAGGGGGAAATCGCGTGTGGCAAGCGTGGCTGCCGAGCTACCACGGGGACACTAGGCCCGGCAACCGATCGGTAGGTATAGCGATAGCGCGGCAAACGTGGAGGTGCGAGCGCGCAGGCCGGCAACCGGAGCGGCGGAGCGTCCGGTTGCAATCGCGAGGGAGGTGCGGTGTGCGGCCATAAGTTGCTAGTCAAACATACTTTGCGCCGAAGCGCAAACGGAAAACATCCGAAAAAACAGGGGGCGGAACGCCCCGCCGTCTTTTCCGCCATGCGTTCACTGCGTCTGCATATGGCCGTCTTTCACGACTTTACCCAGACGTTCGCGTTCGCTTGCCGCTCTGGGCCAGTGGCCTCTTTCATCATTTCCGCCACGAAATGCGGGGCTGGCTGGCAAGCGACTGAAACAAACAGGCCGCCTCAGCGGGCGGAAGCGGAACGCCTCAGCGGGCCGGGCCGATGCGCGGTTCGATGTAGCGGTCGCCGCGGGTTTCGCCACGGACGGCGGCGTTCGGGTCGCGGCGGCCGTCGTCGCGGGGTTCGCGGGTCGGGCGGCTGTCGAAACCTTCCAGGATCCGGGCCTGGTCGGCCACCATCGCGATCTTGCCGATGCGATTGTGGCGGATTTCAGACAGGGAGCGGCGCAAATCGCCTACCGTGAAGGGTTCCTGGCGGTCGCCCCAGGCCCAGCGCAGTACGCCGAGGGACTCTTCCGACAGGTTCGGAGCCAGGTCGGCGAGCACGTCCGTGCCCACCGGCGTGGCGCTGCCCGAGGCCAGGCTGGCGGACAGCCAGGCGCGGACGGCGAAGAATACGATCAGGGACCAGATGGCCGTGATGGCCCACCAGAGGTACGGGTTGACCTTCTGCACCATGTCCACGGTCGGCTGGCCCAGGGAATGCAGGAAGTCGTAGTTCATGCCGCGGCCGAAATCCAGTATCCACCGGGCGGCCAGATACCAGACGACGAGCGCGACGGCGATGACGATCGCGCGCACAACGAGTCGGGGAAGCGCCAGTTTGAGCAGGGTCTGGCCGATAAGGCGGCAGTCCTGGCGGACGCTTGCGGGCGAAGTCAGATTCATCATGCAAAATATTGTACCTATGACCCGTCCAATTTTAGAACTGCGACCCGGTCAGCATTTGACGCTGACACCACAGTTACAACAATCGATCCGATTGTTGCAACTGTCCACGCTCGAACTCGAGGCCGAGATTTCGCAAGTCCTCGCGGAAAACCCGCTGCTGGAGCGGGACGACGAACCCCTGTCGGCCCAGGACCAGGCCGATTCCGAGCGCGAATCTTCCGTGCAGGACGACGAAACGCCGGTCGAGCGCGAGACGGCGGCCGAGGAAATGCCAGGATCCGGCGGCGTTTATCCGGACGACGATTCCTCCCTGCCCGAGGCGGCGCGGCCGGACACGCTGCGCGAACATCTGATGGGCCAACTGGTCCTGACGCGCGCCGCGCCCCGCGACGTCGCGCTGGCGGGGCTGCTGATCGACGAATTGGACGAAAACGGCTACCTGGGATCGCCGCTGGAGGAAATCCTGGGCTGGCTGCCGGCCGAGATGGAGCCGGACCTGGACGAACTGAAGGCGGCGCTGTCGCTGCTGCAATCGTTCGACCCGCCCGGCATCGGCGCGCGGGACATGGCGGAATGCCTGCTGCTGCAACTGCGCAATCCCGACCTCGGCCGCCTGCCGGAAGCGGCGGACGCCGCCGCGCTCGCCTGTGCGCGCCGGATCTGCGCGGAGCACCTGTCCTTGCTGGCGACCGGCAACACCGCGAAGCTGTGCGCGGCCGCGGGCTGCGACGAACCCACGTTCCGGGCGGCCCATGCCCTGATCCTGCGGCTGGAACCCCGGCCGGGACGGGCCTGGACCGTGCCCGCGGCCGATTACGCGGTGCCGGACGTCATCGTGCGCAGGACCCGGCGCGGCTGGCAGGCTACTTTGAACAGCGCCGCCGTGCCCCGGCTGCAGATCAACGGGCTGTACGCCCAGATGCTGGGCAACCAGAAGGAGTCCGCGCACGCCGGCCTGCAATCGCAACTGCAACAGGCCCGCTGGATGATCCGCAACGTAGAGCAGCGTTTCGACACCATCCTGCGCGTGGCCCAGGCCATCGTGGAGCACCAGACGGCCTTCTTCAGCCAGGGCCCCGCCGCCATGCGGCCGCTTATCCTGAAGGACATCGCGGGCGAGCTGGGCTTGCACGAATCCACGATTTCGCGGGCCACGACACAGAAGTACATGCTTACTCCGTTCGGCACCCTGGAGCTCAAGCGCTTCTTCGGCACGGGCGTGTCGACCGAAGGCGGGGACGCCACGTCGGCCACGGCGGTGCAGACTTTCATCCGGCAGATGGTGGCGGAAGAGAACCGGGCCAAGCCGCTGTCGGACAGCCAGATCATGCAAAAACTGGCCGATCAGGGGATAGTCATCGCCCGCCGGACGGTGGCAAAGTACCGCGAAGCGCTGCGGATCGCCCCGGCCGCGCTGCGCAAGGCACAGGCCGCCGCCCGCTGAAATAAGGGACGGGCATATTCAAATTCGTCCCTTTTTTCAAGGACTTGCGTGACACTTCGGTTGCAAATTTATTTGCCGGCGGGGCTTGCCAGTGATCGAATAATTTTCGATAATTATTCTCATGTACATTTGCGTATGTAATGCCATCACCGAACGCCAAGTCCGCGCCAGCGTGGACGGTGGCGCGACGACGCTTTCCGACCTGCAGTTCGAGCTGGGCGTGGCCACGTGCTGCGGCTGCTGCGCGGCGACCGCCGCCGAATACCTGCCGGGCGGCCGCTGTTCCAGCGTATGCGACGTGCGCTCGATTGCCGTTCCGGTCAATCCTCCGGCCGCCATGGTCGAATCGGGCGCGCCTGCTGCCAACAGCAGCTTCCCGATTCCGCTCGTCGCCACGGCCTGAACGGGTTGGCTGTCCCCTCCGGCTCGCTGCCTGTCATGCGGCGAGCCGCGTCGTTTCCTTCTCGCAAAAATCCTGGATAGCCATCGCCAGCCGGCGCACCGGCAGGCGCGCGGTGTCGGCCATGCATAGCGCCAGCTCGGTCGGCGGCACGCCAGGCAGGGCCGCATCGACGACCCGCAGGCCCGGCACCATGCAGCGGCGCTCCAGCAGGGCGACCCCCAGCCCTCCTTTCAATGCGGCTTGCAGGCCCGTCAGGTTCGGGCTTTCGTACGCGATGCGCCAGTGCCGGCCGGCCGCCTCCAGGGCGTGGATCGCCCGGTTGCGGTAGATGCAGCCCTGCGGAAAGGCCACCAAGGGCACCGGTCCGGCCTCCTCGAGATTCAGGGACGGGCCACAGATCCAGTGCAGGTTTTCCGGCCAGGCGGCCAGCGCGCTGCCGGCGCCGGGTTCGCGCTTGATGAGCGCCACGTCCAGGTCGCCCCGTTCCAGCGCGCGCGCAAGCGCGGCGGTCAGGTCGCACCGCACCGACAGCCGGACGCCCGGGTGGGACCGCGCGAACTCCGCCACGACGGCGGTCAGCGTTTCCGCCGCGAAATCGTCGGGAACGCCCAGCCGGATCACGTCCACGCGCTTGCGCCCGCTGACCGCCTCCCGCACCTCCGTCGACAGGGCCAGCATCCGTCGGGCATAGCCCAGCAGGCGTTCGCCGTCTTCGGTCAACGAGACCTGCCGGCCTTCGCGGACGAACAGCGCGCATTCCAGCGACTCTTCCAGTTTGCGGATCTGCTGGCTGACGGTGGACTGGCTGCGGTGCACCCGTTCGCCGGCCGCCGTGAAACCGCCGGCGTCCACCACCGACACGAAACTGTGGAGAAGGTCGAGATCCAGCATCGGGTCACCTCAGACATTTGATTTTCAAATACTGTCGATCCGAATAAAGAGTTTGTCAATGGATCCGGGCCCGCGCAGAATCGCTTCACCCGCCGCGCCCGCGGCTTTCGCGCCCAGTCCCGGATTCCCCATGAAGGCCACATCGACCCTGCCCGCCGCCGCCCTGCCCGCCGATGCCCCGCCCGGCATCAGTTGGGCGCCGATCGCGGCATTCTGCTTCCTGTGGAGTTCGGCATTCGCGGCGGCCAAGATCGCGGTGCGGGACTGTCCGCCGCTGACCTTGCTGACCATCCGCTTCCTGATCGCCGGCGCGCTGATGCTGGGCCTGGCGGCGGCCAGCGGCCGCTGGAAGCTGCCGGCGGGGCGCGACCTGGCGGCGCTCGCGCTGCTCGGCGTGCTGAACAACACGCTGTACCTGGGCCTGAGCTGGTCCGGCATGACCACCGTGTCGTCCGCATTCACGGCCGTGCTGATCAGCACCAACCCGCTGCTCATCGGCGTGCTGGCCGGCCCGGTGCTGGGCGAACGCCTGGGGTGGCGCAAGCTGGCCGGCCTGTGCCTGGGATTGGCGGGCGTGGCGCTGGTGCTGCGATCGCGGCTGTCCGGCATGCAGGAAGACCTGCACGGCACCTTGCTGGTCACCGGAGGACTGGTGGCGCTGGTGGCGGGCACGCTGCTCTACAAGCGCCTGAAGCCGGCCTCGGGCCTGTGGACGTCGACGGGCATACAGTCGCTGGCCGGCGCGGCGGCGTTGCTGCCCTTCGCGCTGGCCACCGAAAGCATCGGCGATGCGCGCATGACGGCCAGCCTGTTCTGGAGCATGGCCTACATGATCGTCGCGGTGTCGATGGGCGGCTACTACTTGTGGTTCATGATCCTGGGCCGCGCCAGCGCCACGTCGGCCAGCGCGCTGCACTTCCTGATGCCGCCGCTGGGGCTGCTGTTCGGGTGGCTGGTGCTTGCCGAACCGGTGTCGTGGCTGGACCTGCTGGGCATCGTCCCGATCGCGTTCGGTATCTGGCTCGCGACGCGGCGGACCGCTTAGCGCGCGAGTTGCCGGCACAGTTGCCGATCCGCAACGAGCGGGCCCGCGCGGCCTTGGCGCCGGATCCGCCGGGCCGAAAGCCTGAATCTGCATCAGGCTTCGCCGCCTTCCGCGTCGGAATCCACGGGCCGCTTGCGGGCAGGCCGCATGAGCGCTGTCTCGCGCATGCAAGGCATCGCGCACGCATACTCATTCTCATTAGCCTAACGCTTTCTGATAGCGCTCCTAAAGCGGTTTACCAAATGCAGCGCAAGGCTAGGCGCGGCCCTGCGCCAGATGGTAGTCTGCCGAAGTTGCGTACGCGCGGCATCGTGCGCTCCTTTGTCGCGATGCACTCGCGTCGCGCCTGACTGCAAGGAGTCCATCATGAAAGGCGACAAAACCGTCATCCAGTTCCTGAACAAGCAACTGACCAACGAACTGACGGCCATCAACCAGTATTTCCTGCATGCGCGCATGTTGAACCATTGGGGCTTCGACAAGCTGGGCAAGCACGAGTACGAAGAATCCATAGGCGAGATGAAGCACGCCGATCGCCTGATCGAACGCATCTTCATGCTGGACGGCCTTCCCAACCTGCAAGACCTGCACAAGCTGCTGATCGGCGAAGACGTGCCGGAACTGCTGGCCTGTGATCTGAAGCTCGAACAAGGCGCCCAGGCGACCGTCAAGGAAGCGATCGCGTACTGTGAATCGGTCCGGGACTATGTTTCGCGCGATCTGTTCCAGGACATCCTGGACGATACCGAAGAGCACATCGACTATCTGGAAACGCAAATCGACCTGGTCGACAAGGTCGGTCTCCAGAACTATCTGCAGAGCCAGATGTCCGTGCCGGAATGATTGCCGGATACCCATGAAAATGGCGCCCCGCGGGGCGCCATTTTCATTGCCGGGCATTCAGCCTGGGGGGCGATTACGGGCGGGCCGGGCATTCGGCCATGGTGCCCCAGGCGCGGTTGGGCGCGCAATACTTGTTGCGCGCGGCCCAGGAGCAGGACGGGCGCTCGAAGAAGCCCTGCGTGGCGCATTGCGCGAGTTCGCGCTTGAGGGCGTCCTGCCAGCCCAGGGCGCCGGGCGCCTGCGCGGTGTTGGGGGGCGGCGGGGGCGCCTGCACCATCTGGGGCGTGCCGTAGCCGCCGGCCTGCGCCTGGCCGCCATTGACCGCGGCGGACGTGCCGGGCGCCTGCAGGTCCAGGGTGCTGACGTCCGACGGGCCCGAGGGCAGCGGCACTTGCGAGGCGTCCGCGATTTCGCGGGCCTGTTCCGGGCTGATGCGTTCGCGCGAGATCTTCACCGAGGGGTCGCTCACGCTGTCGAACAGCGACACGGTGTTGACCTGCCATTCCCGGTCGGCCGGCTTGTCGGGCACGCCCAGCGTGCCGTCGATGCGGGGCTGGGGAGGCTGCGCCACGTACGGGCGGCCGTTGGCGTCCAGCACGGGCTGCTGGGAGGCGGCCGCGTCCTGGCCGGGAGCGGGCGCGGCGGTGGGCGCATGCGCCACCAGCCAGTCGCCCAGTTGTATGCCGCCCCAGGCGGACGCGCCAAGCGCGACCAGGAGCGTTGCGAATAAGAAACGCCAAGACATTGCTACCCTCATCTGCCGTGCGGAACCCTGACGGGTCTACGCTTTGTCTCCGAAAACCTTGCCGCCGTGCTCGCGCATGGCGTGGAATTTCACATCGGGATACAGTTCTTCGGCAACGCGCAATTGCGCGGGAGAACCGATCAAAAACGCCGCCGCATCCACAACATCATAGGCGATATGGGCCGCATTGGCATCCATGAACTTGCGCAGCGCCTTGGGGTTTTCAGAAGTAATCCAACGTGCCATTGTGTAGCGGGAAGGCAGCATCCGGGCGTCCACGCCGTACTCGGTCTTCAGGCGGTGGGCGACCACTTCGAATTGCAGTTGGCCGACCGCGCCGAGCAGCAGGGAGCCGCCGGCGGCCTCGGGGCGGAACACCTGGATGGCGCCTTCCTCGCCCAATTGGGTGAGGCCGGTGCGCAGTTGTTTGGTGCGCAGCGGGTCCTTCACTTCCACCGCCTGGAACAGCTCGGGGGCGAAGAACGGCAAGCCCGTGAATTGCAGCGTCTCGCCTTCGGTCAGCACGTCGCCCAACTGCAGCACGCCGTGGTTGGGAATGCCGATCACGTCGCCGGCATAGGCCTCGTCCAGCAGTTCGCGCCGCTGCGACAGGAAGGACACGACGTTGTTGGGGCGCATTTCCTTGTTGGTGCGCGCGACCTTCAGGCGCATGCCGCGCTCGAAGCGGCCGGAGCTGACGCGCACGAACGCCACGCGGTCGCGGTGCGCCGGGTCCATGTTGGCCTGCACCTTGAACACCACGCCCGTGAACTTGGGCTCTTCGGGCTGCACCTCGCGCTGCAGGGCCATGCGCGGGCCCGGGGGGGGCGCCTGTTCGACCAGCGCGTCCAGCACTTCCTGGACGCCGAAGTTGTTGATGGCGGACCCGAAGAACACCGGGGTCTGCCGGCCGGCCAGGAACTCGTCGCGATCGAAGGCGGGCGCGGCTTCGTTGATGAGTTCGATCTCGCCGCTGGCCTGCTCGAACGCCGCGCCGAAGCGCCGGGCGATTTCGGGGTTGGCCAGGCCTTCGATGAAGTCGTCGCTGTCGGAGCGGCGTTCCTGCCCCGGGCGGAATACGCGCATGCGGTCGCGGCGGATGTCGAACACGCCGCCGAAGGCCTTGCCCATGCCGACCGGCCAGGAGAACGGCACCGCGTCCATGCCCAGGTGGCCTTCGATTTCGGACAGCAGTTCCAGCGGTTCGCGCACCTCGCGGTCCATCTTGTTGATGAACGTGATGATGGGCGTGTTGCGCGCGCGGCAGACCTGCAGCAGGCGGATGGTCTGGGGCTCGACGCCGTTGGCGGCGTCGATCACCATCAGCGCCGCGTCCACCGCCGTCAGCACGCGGTAGGTGTCTTCGGAGAAGTCCTGGTGGCCCGGGGTGTCCAGCAGGTTGATGACGCAGTCGCGGTATTCCATCTGCATCACGGACGACGCCACGGAAATGCCGCGCTGCTTTTCGATTTCCATCCAGTCCGACGAGGCGTGGCGCGAGGCCTTGCGCGCCTTGACGCTGCCGGCGATCTGGATCGCGCCTGCGAACAGCAGCAGCTTTTCGGTCAGTGTGGTCTTGCCCGCGTCAGGGTGGGAAATGATGGCGAACGTACGGCGCCGCGCAACTTCTTGGGTGATGTTCATGATCGGGGGATTTTACTTAACGCCGTTGCTTCGCCCGGCGCGTCCGGTATCGGGCACGAAAGCGCGCGGGGCATGCGCCGCTGCCGGCGCATGCCCCGCGCATGGGATTCAGGAATGGCGGCGGAACGACGCCAGGAACACGCCCGCCAGGATGAACAGCGAACCGAAGGTCCGGTTCATCCAGCGGATGTGTTTCGCGTCGCGCAGCATGCGCAGCACGCGCGCGGCCAGCAGCGTGTACACGCCCATGGCCACCAGGTCGGTGAATGCCAGCGTGCCGGCCAGCGCCGTGTATTGCGGCGTCAGCGGCAGCGCGGGATCCACGAACTGCGGCACCACGGCCAGCAGGAACACCGTGCCCTTGGGGTTCATGGTGTTGATCAGGAAGCCGCGCAGCACCAGTTCCCGGATCGACGCGCGCTTGGGATCGCCGGAATCGACCGTGACCGGCGCCGCGTCCGTGCGGATCTGGCGCACGCCCAGGTAGATCAGGTAGGCCACGCCCAGGTACTTGACCACGTTGAAGGCCATTTCCGAGGTGGCCAGCACGGCGCCCAGGCCCACGGCCACCACGACGAACTGGAACAGGATGCCCAGGATCAGGCCGGCCGTGTTCCAGTAGCCGCGCGCGAACCCGTATTTCAGCCCGGAGGACATGGCCGAGATCGCTCCCGCGCCGGGCGAGAACGAAATGGCCCAGGAGGCCAGGAAAAACGTCAACCAGGTGGATAAGGGCATGGCGCAGGTCCGTGGGTCGCAGTTCTGAGGTTGCCAGTGATATTACTTGCTCAGCAGGGCAGCGCGCGGGCCGCCCGCCGGGCGCCCCTGAGCCGGGCGCCCCTGAGCCGGGCGCCCGGCCCCACCGTTGCCGGCCGGACGGGCGGTGCCTTCCGGACGGCGGTGGTTCTGCTGGGGCCGGTTTTCGTTGCGGCCGGCGTGCGCCGGGCGGTCGGCGGGCTTGCCGTCGCGGGTTCCGTGGCTGGCGCGGCCTTCGCCGGCGCGGGCCGGGGCCGGAGCGCGGCCGCCGGCGGCCGCGCGGGGCTGGCCTTGCGCCGGACGCCCTTCAGCCGGGCGCGAACGGCCGGCATTGGCGTTGCCGCCGCGGCCGTTGCGGTTGCCGCCGCCGCCGCGCGGGCTGCGGCCGTCTTCCTCGCGTTCCTGGCGTTCGAACGCCGCGGCGCTGGTCGCGGGCGGCGTCCAGCCTTCCACGGGCTTGCGCTCGATGGTCTTCTTGATCAGGCGCTCGATGTCCTTGAGCAGCTTGATTTCGCTGCTGTCGACCAGCGAGACCGCGGCGCCGGTGGCGCCGGCGCGGCCCGTGCGGCCGATGCGGTGCACGTAGTCTTCCGGCACGTTGGGCAGCTCAAAGTTCACCACCTGGGGCAACTGGTCGATGTCCAGGCCGCGGGCGGCGATGTCGGTCGCGACCAGCACCGTCACGGTGCTGTCCTTGAAACCGGCCAATGCGCGGGTGCGGGCCGATTGGCTCTTGTTGCCGTGGATGGCGGCGGCGGTCAGGCCGTCCTTCACCAGTTTTTCGGCCAGGCGGTTGGCGCCGTGCTTGGTGCGGGTGAACACCAGCACCTGGTGCCAGCCGCTTTCGCGGATGATGTGGCTGATGAGATCGCGCTTGTGATGCTGGTCGACCATATGCACCGTCTGGGTGACCAGCTCGGTGGCGGTGTTGCGCGGGGTGACCGAGACTTCGCCCGGGTTGTTCAGCACGCCGCGCGCCAGGGTACGGATCTCGTCGGAGAACGTGGCCGAGAACAGCAGGTTCTGGCGTTGCTTGGGCAGCAGCGCGAGGATCTTGCGGATGTCGCGGATGAAGCCCATGTCCAGCATGCGGTCGGCTTCGTCCAGCACCAGGATCTCGACGCCGGACAGGTCGACCGTTTTCTGGCCGCAGTGGTCCAGCAGGCGGCCCGGGGTGGCGACCAGGATGTCCAGCGGCTTTCTCAGCGCGGAGATCTGGGGGTTGATATTGACGCCGCCGAACATCACCATGGACGTCAGCGAGGTGTATTTGCCGTAGGTCTGCACCGATTCCGCGACCTGCGCGGTCAGTTCGCGCGTCGGGGTCAGGATCAGGCAGCGGGGGCGGCCGGGCTTTCTCAGCTCGGACTTTTTCTGCATCAGCAGGTGCAGGATGGGCAGCGTGAAGCCCGCGGTCTTGCCAGTGCCGGTCTGCGCGGCGGCGAGCAGGTCGCCGCCTTTCAGGACCTGGGGAATGGCCTGGGCCTGGATGGGGGTGGGCGCGGTGTAGCCGGTATCGGCAATGGCGCGCAACAGGGAATCAGCCAGCCCGAGGTCGGCGAAAGGGGAAGAGGTAGTCAAGACAACTCCAACGGCAGCCCGTCGCTCAAGTTGAGAGACTCCAATCCAGGCGGACGAACAAGGAGAAATGGGAAGCGCCCTGATGGGCGAAGCTTGGCAGCGAAGGGCCTAGCGGACGTGTGCAGATTGGCAAAGCACACAGCCGGATTGTAGCCGATGTCGCGTTGCAGCACCGCCGGGGACCCACCAGTGAGTATCACTAAGTAACAAATTGCAGTGCCTATGCACCAAATAAGCGTTTTCCCTAGGCCCCACTCCCTATAATCCGTCCGCTTTCATCCATTTGAAGAATAAAGGATCGCTATGAAGAAATCGGCAGTAGTAGGCGTCGTCGTCGCGCTGGGCGCGGTCTGGACCGGCACGGCCTGGTACACGGGCCAGAAGGCCGAGGCCTTCGTCAAGCAATCGATCGATCAGGCGAATGCCGAGCTCCAGAAGTTCGGTGAGAAGTGGGGCGTGACGCCCGTGGTCGAACTGATGTCGTTCGAGCGCGGCGTGTTTTCGTCCACCGAGCGCTACCGCGTGAAGTTCACCACGCCGGCCGCCGAAGGCAAGCCGGCCCAGGAACACGACATCCAGTTCGTCGAATACCTGGACCACGGCCCCTTCCCGCTGTCGAACCTGAAGTCGGGTTCCTTCGCGCCCGCCATGGTGGCCAGCCGCTTCCAACTGGAAGAGACGCCCGCCGTGAAGGAGTGGTTCGCCGCGACCAAGGGCGCCGCCCCCCTGTCGGGCGCGTATAGCGTCAGCTACGCGAAGAACGCTTCGGGCACGTTCGACATGGCGCCCGTGGAATTCGCCAAGGACGACACCAGCCTGGTGTTCTCGGGCATGAAGGGCGACGTCACCTACGCCACCGATAGCCGGCGCGGCACGGTCGCGCTATTGGCCGACAGCCTGGTGATGAAGGGTCCGGCGTCCGACGAAAGCGACATCGTGAGCATGGCCATGCAGGGCCTGACCCTGACCAGCGACATGGCGCCCGCCAAGAACGAGATGTACGTGGGCAGCCAGAAGCTGGGCCTCAAGAACTGGACGATCACCTCCAGGGAGAAGCCGCCCGTCCAGTTGAAGGACACCGTCATCGCCGTCGACATGACGGAAGCCGACGCGACCATGGGCGCCAAGATGGCCGTCGACTTCGGCATGATCAACGTCCAGGAAAAGGACGTGGCCGGCCTGAAGCTGGCCGTCGACGTGAAGCGCCTGGACGCGAAGGCGTTCAAGGCCTTGAACGACGTCTACGAAGCCGCGTCTCGCCGCATGTTGCAGAGCAAGGGCGAAGAGCAGGCTCCCCAGTTCACGGATGAAGAGAAGCAGGTGCTGAAGACCAACGTCGAACTGCTGCTGGCCGGCAACCCGACGCTGTCCGTGTCGCCGCTGGAAGTGCGCACCGCCAACGGCACCTCGACCTTCAACCTGGACCTGGACCTGACCAAGCCGGCTTCGATGGACGGCGAGTTCGCCGAGACGGCGATGGAAGTCATCCGCAAGCTGAACGCCAAGCTGGTGCTGTCCAAGGGCAACCTGGGCGACCTGATGGCCATCGAGCCGCAGATGCGCGGCGTGCCGGCGGAACAGGCCGCGCAGACCGCCAAGGGCCAGGCCGAAATGGTGGGCACCATGGCCACGGCGATGGGCATGGCCAAGGTCGAGGACGGCAACATCGTCACCTACCTGAACTACGCCGACGGCGAGGTGGACTTCAACGGCAAGAAGATGCCGGTCGAACAGTTCATGATGATGGTCATGAGCGGCGTCATGGGCGGCGCCCGCTAAACGCAGGTCGCAGCCGTAGCGAAGGCCGCCGCAGCTCCAGGGCGCGGCGGCCTTTTTTCATAGCCGGGACTTCCGGGTCAGAACGGCAGGGCGCCGGCCGCCAGTTCCCCATTGCGCAGCACCGCCACGTGGAAGCGCTTGTCGGCGGCTTTCAGGATGTCTTCGGTGGGATCGCCCTGCACCAGCAGCAGGTCGGCCGCGTTGCCGTCGGCGATCACGCCATGGCGGTCCATGCCCATCAGGTCGTGCCCGCGCGACGTGCCCGCGATCAACGCGTCCACGGGCGTCATGCCGAACTCCACCATGTAGGCCAGCTCCATGGCGTTTTCGCCGTGCAGGTTGAACGGCGTGCCGGCGTCGGTGCCCATGGCGATGCGCCCGCCCGCCTTGTAGTACATCTGGAACGATTCGCGGTGGCGTTGCTCCACCGCGCGCGCTTTTTCGACCGCATAGGCGGGGATGCCGTTGTCGGCGTTGGCGATGATGTTGCGCACCGCGGCGATGGTGGGCACCAGGTAGGTCTGCGCGTCGAGCATTTCGCGCAGGCAGTCGTCGTCCATGAAGATGCCGTGCTCGATCGAGTCGATGCCCGCGCGCACCGCGTTCAGGATGCCTTGCGTGCCCTGGGCGTGGCTGGCGGTGCTCTTGCGGAAGCGCTTGGCCTCGTGCACGCCCGCCTTCATTTCGTCGAAACTGTAGTGCGCGTCCATCGGATTGACCCCCGGCGTCATGACGCCGCCGGTGGCCATGATTTTCACCAGGTCGCAGCCGGCATGGACCTGCTCGCGCACGGCCTTGACGACGTCTTCACAGCCGTCGGCGATGCGGCCGATGCGGTTGCCGTGGCCGCCCGTCATGCAGATGATGCGGCCCGACGCCCGGATCGTGGGGCCGGGAAACACGCCGCGCGCGATGGCGTCGCGCACGCCGAATTCCAGGTAGTCCTTGCCGCCGCAGTCGCGCACCGCGGTGACGCCGCCGCGCAGGCTGGCCTGGGCGTTTTCCAGCGCCGTCAGCGTGATCTGCGCGGGGCCCTGCTTGCTCAGGTGCGCGTTGGGATCGGCGCCGCCGGTATAGACCAGGTGGACGTGGCAGTCGGCCAGGCTGGGCATCAGGGTCATGCCCGCGGTGCGCACCGTGGCGCCGGCGTAGCCGGAGAATTCGCCGGCCGGCGCCACGCGCGCCACGCGCTGGCCTTCGACCAGCACGCCGTGGTTGGGCAGCAGGCCGCCCTTGCCGTCGAAAACCTGGCCGCCGATGAAGAGGGTCTGCGGTGTCGCCGTCATGTCTTGCTCCGGATGGCGCCTGGCCCTAGCCCTCCACCACGTCCAGTCCTTCGCGGGACATGGATTGCAGGCGGGGCATCAGGCCAAGCAGGTGTTGGCTGTAGGGATGCTGCGGGCGTTCGAAGAGGTCTTCCGTTTCGGCGACTTCCAGCAATTCGCCGTAGCGCATCACGCCCACGCGATCGCACATCTGGCGGATCACGGGCAGGTCGTGGCTGATGAACAGCATGGTCAGGCCCAGCTCTTCCTGCAGGTCCTTCAGCAGGTTCAGGATCTGCGCCTGGATGGAAACATCGAGCGCCGACGTGGGCTCGTCGCAGATCAGGAAGCGGGGGCGCGTGGCCAGGGCGCGCGCGATGCAGATGCGCTGGCGCTGCCCGCCCGAGAACTCGTGCGGGAAGCGCTCGGCGGCGCGGTCGCCCAGGCCGACCACGTCCAGCAGGTCCGCCACGATGCGGCGCGCTTCGGCCTCGCTGGCGGCGAGCTTGTGGAAGCGGATGGGCTCGGCCACGATGTCCAGCACGCGCATGCGCGGGTTGAGCGAAGAGAACGGGTCCTGGAAGATCATCTGGATCTGCCGGCGGAACGGGTTCAACTGCTTTTCGCCCTTGAGCGCGGTGAGATCGACGCCGCCGAAATCGACCGAGCCTTCGCTGGGCGTGTACAAGCCCGAGATCAGCCGCGCCACGGTGGACTTGCCGGAGCCCGACTCGCCCACCAGGCCGAAGACCTCGCCTTCGCCGATCGAGAAGTTGACGCGCTTGACCGCGTCCAGCGTGCGCTGGTTGCGCTTGAGCAGCGCGCTTTTCAGCACGAAGCGCATGCTCAGGTCGTGGACCTGCACCAGCGGGCCGCCGGTGCGCGCGCCGAAGTCGCGCCGCTGTCCCAGCCAGTGGGTGGCGAGGTCCAGCGGCTGGGCGGGCGTCTTCACGTCCTCGATGTAGGTGACGAGCGGGAAGCGCTTGAGCTTGACGTCGGGGCGCGGCACGGCCGAGATCAGGCTGCGCGTGTACGGATGGTCGGGGTCGCCCAGGATCTTCGCGGTGGGCCCCTGCTCGACCAGCTTGCCGTGGTACAGCACCGCCACGCGGTCCGTCACGTCCGCGATCACGCCCATGTCGTGCGTGATGATGATCATGCCCACCTGTTCTTCGCGGCACAGCTTTTTCAGCAGTTCCAGGATCTGAGCCTGGATCGACACGTCCAGCGCCGTGGTGGGTTCGTCGGCGATGATGACTTCGGGTTCGCAGCACAGCGCCAGCGCGATCACCACGCGCTGCCGCATGCCGCCGGAGAACTGGTGCGGGTACTGCTTGACACGCAGCTCCGGCTTGTCGATGCCGACCTGCACCAGCAACTGGATCGCGCGCTTCTTGGCTTCGTCGTGCGACAGGTTCAGGTGCACCTGCATGGTCTCGACCAACTGGCTTTCCACGGTCTGCAGCGGGTCCAGCGAGGTCAGCGGATCCTGGAAAATCATGCCGATCCGGCGGCCGCGGACCTTGCGCTTCTGGGCCGGGCTCAGCGTGTCGATGCGTTCGCCGTTCAGCAGCACCGCGCCGCCGGCCAGGCGCCCGGGCGCTTCCAGCAGGCCGATCACCGCGTTGCCGATGGTGGACTTGCCCGCGCCGGACTCGCCCACCACGCCCAGGATCTCGCCTTTCTCCAGGGACAGCGATACGCCGTCCACCGCCACCAGCGTGCCGCGGCGGCTGGGGAATTCGATGCGGATGTCTTCGATGTTCAACAGGGCCATGGCGTCCTCAGCGCAGCTTGGGGTTGAGCGCGTCGCGCAGCCAGTCGCCCAGCAGGTTGACCGACAGCACCAGCGCCACCAGCGCGATGCCGGGGAAGATGGAGATCCACCACATGCCCGAGAACAGATAGCTGTTGCCGATGCGGATCAGCGTGCCCAGCGACGGCGCGGTGGGCGGGACGCCGACGCCCAGGAACGAGAGCGTGGCCTCGGTGATGATGGCGATCGCCAGGTGGATGGTGGCGATGACCAGCACCGGCCCCATCACGTTGGGCAGGATGTGCCGGCGCAGGATGGTGATGGGGCCGATGCCGATGAGGCGGGCCGCCTGCACGTATTCCTTGTTGCGTTCGACCAGCGTGGAGCCGCGCACGGTGCGCGCGTACTGCACCCATCCGGAGATGCCGATGGCGAAGATCAGGACGTACAGCGCGAGCTGGTCGTGCATGTCGCGCGGCAGCAGGCCGCGCGCCACGCCGTCGATCAGCAGCGCCACGAGGATGGCCGGAAACGATAGCTGCACGTCCGCGACGCGCATGATGAAGCTGTCGGCGCGGCCGCCGGCGTAGCCGCTGATGAGGCCCAGGGTCACGCCCAGCACCATCGAGAACAGCACCGAGGCGAAGCCCACCAGCAGGGACACGCGCGACCCGTACAGCACGGCCGACAGGATGTCGCGTCCCTGATCGTCGGTGCCCAGCAGGAAGTCGGGGCTGCCGCCTTCTTCCCAGGCGGGGGGAGTGTTGGCGTCCATGATGCTCAGGGAGGCCAGGTCAAACGGATTGTGCGGCGCGACCACGGGCGCGAACAGCGCGCCCAGCAGGATGGCCAGCGTGACGATCGCAGCGACGATGGCGCCGGGCGAACGCTTGAAGCTGTGCCAGAGGTCGCTGTCGGCGGCGCGGGCAAACATTGGAGCGATGCGAGCAATCATGTGGGTTCCTTTTTTACCGCTGGGCCGCCCCAAGGTAAAAAGCGCCCCCTTGGGGGGCAGCAAGCCGAAGGCGCGGCGTGGGGGCTCTTTTTCATTTGCTCTGCACGCGCAGGCGCGGGTCCACGGCGAAATACAGCAGGTCCACGACCAGGTTGATCACGACGAACATGAAGGCGATCAGCACCAGGTAGGCCGCCATCACGGGGATGTCCACCATGCTGATAGCCTGGATGAACAGCAACCCCATGCCGGGCCACTGGAACACGGTTTCCGTGATGATGGCGAAGGCGATGATGGAGCCGAGCTGCAGCCCAGTGATCGTGATCACGGGAACCATCGTGTTCTTCAGCGCGTGGCGGAAATTGATCAGCCGTTCCGGCAGGCCGCGGGCGCGCGCGAACTTGATGAAATCGGCGCGCAGCACCTCCAGCATTTCGGCGCGCACCAGGCGCATGATCAGCGTCATCTGGAACAGGGCCAGCGTAATGGCGGGCATGATCAGCGCCAGCCAGCCCGATTTGGTCAGGAAGCCGGTGGTCCACCAACCCAGGCTGACGACGTCGCCGCGCCCGAAGCTGGGCAGCCATCGCAGTTGCACGCCGAACACCAGGATCAGCAGGATGCCGATCAGGAACGTGGGCAGCGAGATCCCGGCCAGCGAGATCGCCATGAACGCCTTGGACAGCACGCCGTGCCGCTTGAGCGCGGTGTAGATGCCCATCGGTATGCCGAGAGCCAGCGCCATGACGGCGGAAACGAAGGACAGCTCCAGCGTGGCGGGCATGCGTTCTTCGAGCAGTTCGCTGACGGGGCGGCGCTGGCGGTACGAAATACCGAAGTCGCCCTGCGCCGCGTTGGAGACGAAGCGTGCGAACTGCACGACGAAGGGATCGTCCAGGCCGAGTTCGCCGCGCAACTGCGCGCGTTGTTCAGGCGTGGTGTCCTGGCCGACCATGCTGGCTATCGGGTCGCCTACATAGCGGAACATGGAGAACGCGATCAGCGCCACCGTCAACATCACCAGCACCGACTGGATAAGCCGTTGCGCAATAAAGGAAAGCATTATCGGGTGCCCTCGTTTGCAGATAACGCCGGGCCGCGTTTCCGGCGGAGGCCGGAAGCGGGGCTGGGCCGGGCGCGCCCGGACGGCTCGCGCCGCCCGGGGCTGACATCGTCAGGGGATTACGGCAGCACGACGTCGCGCAGGTCGAGCACGTCGTCGGCGCGCTGGATGACCTTGATGTTGTCCTTCACGCCCCAGGACATGGGCTGCTGGTGCAGCGGCAGGTAGCCGAAGTCGCTGCGCACGATGCCGAAGGCTTCCTTGATCATGGCGTTGCGCTTGGTCTGGTCGGTTTCCACGCCGATCTTGTCGGTGAGTTCATCGACCTTCTTGTTGCAGTAGCCGCCCAGGTTGAACTGCCCGGCGGCCGTCTTGGCGTTGCGGCAGGACGTGAGGTTCAGCAGCGTGTTGTGCGCGTCGGTGGAGCTGGGCGTCCAGCCCAGCATGTACATGCTGGTCTGGTTGCCGGCCTGCAGCAGGATCTTGCCGAAGTACTTCGACTTGGTCTGCGCCAGCAGGTTGATCTTGATGCCCACGCGCGCCAGCATGCCCGCGACCGCCTGGCAGACCTTTTCGTCGTTGACGTAGCGGTCGTTCGGGCAGTCCATGGTGACCGTGAAGCCCTTCGGATAGCCGGCCTCGGCCAACAGCTTCTTGGCGCGTTCCGGATCCGGCTTGTAGGGCGCGCCGAAGGAGTCGTCATAGCCGTTGATGGCGGTGGCGATGAGCGAACCCAGCGGCTTGGCCGCGCCGCGCATGATCTTCTCGTTGATGGCCTTGGTGTCGACCGCCAGGACCACGGCTTCGCGCACCTTCGGGTCCTTGAAGGGGTTCTTGCCCTTCACGTCCGAGAACAGCAGTTCGTCGCGGTCCTGGTCCATGCCGATGAAGATGGCGCGGGCTTCGGGCGCGGTCAGCGGCTTCACGCCCTTGGCGTCTTCGAGGCGCTTCCAGTCCTGGACGGGAACGGGCTGCACCAGATCCATTTCGCCGGAGATCAGCGCGGCCACGCGGGTGGCTTCCTGCGTGATCGGCTGGAAGATGACCTCGTCCACGTTGGTCTTGATGTTCTTGTTCCAGTAGCCATCGTAGCGCTTGAGAACCGTCTTCACGTCGGGCTGGCGCGAGGCCAGCATGAAGGGGCCGGTGCCGTTGGCGTTGAGGTTGGCGTAGTTGCCCTGGTTGTCGCCCTTGACGTTGGTGGCCTCGGTGGTCTTGTTCTTTTCGGACCACGACTTGCTCATGATGTACAGGAACACCCATTCGCGCGGCAGGATGGGGTTGGGCGTGGGGGTGGTGACCTCGATGGTGTAGTCGTCCACCTTCTTGATGTCGGACGCCTTGGCGCCATAGCCCTTCATGTCGGAGCCCGGGGTCAGGCTGCGCTTCCAGGAGAAGATGACGTCGTCCGCCGTGAAGGGCGAGCCGTCATGGAACTTCACGCCCTTGCGCAGCTTGAACACCCATTTGGTGGGCTCGGGGTTTTCCCAGCTTTCCGCGAGCAGCGGAGTCAGTTTCAGGTTGCCGTCGTAGCCGGCCAGGGTTTCGTAGATGTTGCCCTGGAAGCCCAGCGTGAACGTTTCGTTCAGGGCCATCGGGTCCATGGACGTGGCATCGCCCTGGTACGACCAATGGAAGGTCTTGGCGGACGCGCCGGCGCTGAACGCCAGCGAAGCCGCGACGGCCGCTGCCAGCGCCGCTTGCTTCAGGTGGGGAAAAGTACGCATAGCCCTCATGCTCCGTGTAGTGCGCGGGTAGCGCGACAGAAGTGACAGGGCCCCAGCCCCATCCAGGGCGGGGGCATGGCGTTGCTGCTTACGACGAAAGGCGGATTGGGGTCGAGCGGGACGCGGCGCCAAGCGCGCGCGGGCCGATAATGGCGCTGCCGGGAATCACTGCGTAGGACTTCGACTTCACGATCGACCCAACCCCTTGTGCTTGTCATGACGGGGACGGGCCCGCGCCGATGCAAAACGAATCTTATAGACGCATTCGTTTAAGCGTCAATCGGTTTGGATTGGGGTTAGTACGCGCTTGCGGGCGGCCTTGAATGGTGCGTGCCGCAGCGCCCGCGGGCACAGCGGGTCAAGCGGCGGGCAGCGGCGCGTTGGCAAGGGTTTTCGCCAATTCGCCCACGACGCGCTTGCGGCGGTCGCTGTCTTCGTAGCGTTCGCCGAGGGCCGACCATTCGGGCCGGCTGCGCGCTTCCTTCAGGGCTTCGGGCAAGGGGCCGTTGCGCCAGGCCTCGTCATCCGGGCGATCCAGTTTCAGCGGTTCGCGCGCGGCGTGGCCGCGGCGTTCCAGGGCTTCGATCAGTTGCCGCTGGCGCAGCGCCAGCAGGCGCAGCACGGTGTCGTCGACGCTGATCTCGCGCCAGCCGCGCAGCTTGCCGGCCATGCGCTTGCCCAGCTTCTCGACGCCTTGCCAGAGGCCGCCGGCGGCGGCCCCGATCAGCATGCCGGTGCCGAGGCTCAGGCCGGCGCTGAACAGGTCCACCGCGGCGCCCGCCATCGCACCGGCGGCCGCGCCCATGCCGACCTGCACGCCCATGTCCTTCAAGGCCTGGGGATGGAACAGGTCCATGCCCCAGCGTTCGCCTTGCAGCGGCAGCGCATCGTCGGCGAAATCGGATCGGCGGAAGTTGTAGAGCGCCAGCAGGGCGTCGACGCAGGCCTGCTCGCGCTGCCGCACCTGTTCCCGCAGCCGGTTCGAGGCGGCCGTGAGCGCGGCTTCGTCGCTGGCGCTGGACACGTGCAGCGCGGCCGCGTCGATCAGCAGGTCCGCCAGCATTTCATAGGCGGCGCCGCGGCGGGCGCCGCGCTGCGCGGCCAGGCTGCCGGACAGCCGCGCCAGCGCGGCGGCATGGCGGTCCAGCAGCACGCCGAGCTTGGCGTAGAGCTGCTGCTCGCCGTCCAGCGGCGGCGCGACGGTATCGAATTCCACCACCGCATGCAGGCCCAGGCGGGCCATGGCGCCGCGCCATTCGTCCGCCCGGTGCGCGGGCGCGTTCACGAAGTTCAGCACCGGCAGCAGGGGGCGGCCGCAAGCGGCCAGGATGGCGAGTTCGTCGCGATGCTTGCCCAGCACCGGGTCGCGCGCGTCGATGACGTACAGGGCGGCGTCGCAGTCCAGCATCTTGGCCAGCACCCGGGCTTCCTGTTCGTAGCGGCCGTGCGCCTCGGGCGTTTCCAGGAAGCGGCGGATCCGCGCGGGTCCGTCCAGGCGTTCGCCCGGGCGGTCCAGGCGCTCCAGGTACTCCAGCAGGGAAATGCTGTCTTCCATGCCCGGCGTGTCGAACCACTCCAGCACCGCCCGCCCCTCGAGCCGCAGGCGCGCGCCTTCGACGTGGCGCGTGGTGCCGGGGCTGTCGGCGACTTCGCCGAAGCCGGTGTCGCGGGTCAGCGTGCGCAGGAGCGAGGTCTTGCCGGTGTTGGTATGGCCGACCAGCGCGATCTTGATGAGGTCTTCAGGCATGGCCGGACTCCAGCCACGCGAACGGGGCGGCGGGGGCCTGCACGATGGCGTCGGCGGACAGCCCCAGCGCGAGCAGGCGTTCGCGCCAGAGGGGAGCGCGGGTCGCGGCATCGGCGCCGGGCGGGATGAGCCAGACGCGGGTCTGCGCCGCGTGGGCCGCCAGCTCCGCGATCAGGGAGAGCGTGCCCCGGTCGGGCGTCTGGCGGGCATCGCAGGCGATCAGCAGGCGCGTGGCGGCGGTGCGCGCCAGCGCGTCCAGCACGCGGTTGCGTTCCTCGCGGGTGTCCAGGTTGCCGGCCTGCTGCACCGCCGCGGGCACGTCCGCGGGCGGCCATGCCAGGTCCGCGGGCAGTTCCAGCCCCAGCACCACGGGCCGCCCGTCCAGGGCCGCCGCGGATGCCGTGCGCACCCGCGGCTCGTGCAGGGGATCGACGGGGCGGTCTATGCCGGTGGACAGGGCGGGCGGCTCCAGCCGGTCGCGCAAGGACGAGAAGCCGGGCAGCGCGGGATCGACGCGCAGGCGGCGCAGCGCGCGCAGCGTGCCGGCCGCGCACAGGGCGCCGGCCAGCAGGCGGGGCAGGACGCCGTAGACGACCAGCACGCCGATCAGCCAGACCGACCACTGCACCTGCGCGTCCGCGGACAGGGCCTGCGTGCCATCGCTGGCGCGGACCATGGCGGCGTCCGGCATGGGGAAGCCCAGGTGGGCCGGCAGCCAGCCGATGGCCTGCGTGAACGCGACGAAGGTGTCGGGCGCCAGCAAGGTGGTGGCCCAGATGAAGCGGTAGCTGGCGGTGGACAGCACGGCCAGCAGAGCGGCCAGCGCTGCGCACAGGGCCGTCAGCCACAGCAGGTGGCTGATGCCGCCGAACAGCCAGCGCAGGGCGCCCGCGCGGGCCAGCAGGTTCAGGAACGCCTGGGGGACGAGCGCGCCGTCGGGCCCGCGGGCGAGCTTGCGCGTGGCCCAGAGCCAGAGGCGCCCCAGCCCGGTCGCGGCCGAGGCCTTGAGCAGGAAGCTGGCCAGCCACAGCAGGAACGTCAGCGCATGCAGGCCCAGCAAGGCGCCCAGCGCCCACAGCACGTTGACAGGCCGCGATCCGTCGCCCAGGGCGCCCAGGGCGGCGGCCGCGCCGGAGATCGCGGCCAGCACCAGCAGCGCGGCCAGGATGCCCAGCGCGCTGCGGCGCCAGGCGTCGACCAGCGGGGCGAGCTGTTCGCGTTGCGCCAGCAGCGCCGCGCGGGCCAGGATGCGCGCGGGCAGGTCGGCATCCAGTTGGCGCGTGCGCCGCACGGCGTCCGCGTCTTCCAGCGGCCCCCAGTGCGCTTCGCGCAGGCGGACGAGTTCCGCCAGCCAATGGGCGCGCAGGCGGCTCGGGCTGGCGGATTCGGCCGAGGGGCCGAAGTCGCGAGGGGGCGGGGACGGCATCGCGTCGGGCAGGGGCGTGGACAGGCCCTAGGGGCGGTGCGTCATTGTAGACCGGGCGGCTCGGGAAACGGGGCCGGACGGGGCCTGGCCGGGCCCGCGCCTAGTGTTTGCCGCAAGCGCTGCGGTACTGCCCGGGCGTGACGCCAACCGCGTCGCGAAAGACGCGCGCCAGATGGGAGGCGTTGCCGAAGCCGCTGGCCTGGGCGATCCCGGCCAGGTCGCCTTTGCCGGCCGCCAGCAGGCCGCGGGCGCGCGCCAGGCGCCTGGCCCGGACCCAGGCGTGCGGCGGTTCGCCGAAAGAGGCGTGGAACATGCGGGCGAAGTGATAGGTGGACAGCGCGGCCACGCCCGCAAGCCGGTCCAGCGTGAGCGGCTCGGCCAGGTGCGCGTCCACGTAGTCCATGACGCGCCGGCGCACGCCGGGCGCAAGCCCGCCCTTGGCCGGCGCGTTGGCCTTGCGCGCGACGCCCTGGTTCAGCAGGTGGTGCAGCACCGTTTCGGCCGCGCTGCTGGCCGCCAGACGGTCGGCGGGCTGCGCCCAGTCGGTACCCATCAACTGCCGGCAGACGTCGATCAGCGAATCGTCGTGGATGTAGGTGCGGTCGCGCAGTTCCAGCGTGCGGGGCTCGCAGTCCAGCCGCATGACGGCCTCGCGGGCCAGGCGTTCCGGCGCGATGTACAGATGCAGGAAATGCACCGTGTCGTTCATGCTCCAGCGCGAATGGTGTTCGGCCGGCAGGACGCAGAACTTGCCGGCGCCGCCGTGCAGCGTGTGGTTGCCCACGCGGAAGGATTTGTCGCCGCCATGCAGGTAAAGCGACAGCGTATGGTGGCCCGGCGTTTCGTAGCCCAGGGTTTCGCGGGCGCTGCGCGACCATTGCGAGATCGCGAGGCCTTCGCCCAGCGGAGCGGCGCGCTGCAACGTCGCGGTGGAGCGCGACAGCGTGCGGAAGACGGAGAAATCGGCCGGGGCCGAAGCAACGAGAGCCATAGGATTGAAATGCTACTGCGATCTTGCGCGCGTGGCGCGCGCGCGAGGGCAAAAACCGCAAGAAACGGCAACCCGGCGCGAGCCGGCAGGCGCACACTGGTGTTCCGGGCGGCCGTCGGGCCGCCGGCCCCATGTCCCTGTTTCCGCCTCGCCGCAAGCCGCAACGTGAACCTTTTCCTGTACTTCCTTACCGTCGTCATCTGGGGCACCACCTGGATCGCCATCAAGCTCCAACTGGGCGTGGTCGCCATTCCGGTGTCGATCTTCTACCGCTTCGCGCTGGCGGGCCTGATCCTGTTCGCGGCGCTGCTGCTGGCCCGCAAGCTGCAACGGCTGGACCGGCGCGGGCATTGGCTGTGCGTCGGCCAGGGGCTGTGCCTGTTCTGCCTGAACTTCCTGTGCTTCTACACCGCGACGCAGTGGATACCCAGCGGCCTGGTGTCGGTGGTGTTCTCGGCGGCCACCTTGTGGAACGCGCTGAACGCCCGCCTGTGGTTCGGCACGCGCATCGCGTCCCGCGTGATGGTGGCCGGCGTCTTCGGTTTTTCGGGCCTGGTGCTGCTGTTCTGGCCGGAACTGGCCAGCCAGGAGGCCAGCCATGAAACGCTGCTGGGCCTGGGCTTCGCGCTGCTGGGGACCTTCTGCTTTTCCACC
This sequence comes from Achromobacter veterisilvae, assembly GCF_037619525.1. Classification (NCBI taxonomy): domain Bacteria; kingdom Pseudomonadati; phylum Pseudomonadota; class Betaproteobacteria; order Burkholderiales; family Alcaligenaceae; genus Achromobacter; species Achromobacter veterisilvae. The sequence goes on from NZ_CP148753.1 coordinate 1,196,003, forward strand.
GGGAACATGCTGTCTTCGCTGCAGCAGCGGGCGGGCATCCGGCCCTTGACCGGCAACGCCTACAGCATGCTCTATGGCGCGGCCATCCTGCTGGCGGGCTGCCTGGCGGCGGGCCTGCCCTTCGAGTTCGATGGGTCGGCCACCTACGTGGGTGCCCTGCTCTACCTGGCCATTCCCGGTTCGGTGATCGGTTTCACCGCCTACCTGACGCTGGTCGGACGCATGGGGCCGGCGCGCGCCGCGTATTGCACGGTGCTGTTCCCGGTCGTGGCGCTGAGCGTGTCCACGTACGCCGAAGGCTACCAGTGGACGCCGTCCGCGCTGCTGGGCCTGGGCCTGGTGATGCTGGGCAACCTGCTCGTCTTCACGAAGTGGTCGCCCTTTTCGCGCCGCGCCGAGGCTGCGGGCTAACTGCGCGCCAGGCCGCGCAGCCCTTCCAGCAGCCGGTCGATTTCCGCGTCGCTCGTCAGGTAGCTGACCGACGCCCGCGCGATCTGCGCCAGGCCGCGGGCCTGCATGTCCAGCGGCGTGTAGGGCACGCCGTTGCTGCCGATGGTCACGCCCCGCGCGGCCATGGCGCGCTGTACCGACACGGCGTCGCGGCCTTCCAGGTTGAAGGCCACCAGGCCGGAACGCTCGCGGCCCTGGTCCAGCACCGCGATCCCGGGAATGGAGGCCAGTTCGGCGCGCAGGGCCTGGGCGACGGTGTCGATGCGCGCGCGGATGGCTTCCAGGCCGATGTCCAGGGCTTCCCGCAAGGCGTTGGCCAGGCCGCAGCGCAGCGCGAGCGAATTCTCCGCGGACTCCAGGCGCGCGGCGTCCTGGCGCAGCACGGGCCGGCCGTCCGCGCCCAGCGGCGCCGAGTGCGTGTCCACGAGCGCCGGGGTCAGCGTGTCGAGAAAGCCGCGCCGCACATACAGCAGGCCGGTGCCGCGCGGGCCGCGCAAGGCCTTGCGCCCGGCTCCGCTCAGCACGTCGCAGCCGATCTGCGCCACGTCCACCGGCAACTGGCCGACGGCTTGCGCTCCATCCACGAAGTACGCGATGCCGTGCCGCCGCGCCACTTGGCCGACGGCGGCGGCGGGATTGATCAGGCCGCCGTTGGCGGGCAGCCAGGTCAGCGCGATCAGGCGCACCCGTTCGTCCAGCATGGCTTCCAGCGCCTGCGCGTCCACGCAGCCGCTTTCATCCGAAGGAATGGTTTCCAGCGTGGCGCCGGCGCGCTGGGCCGCGAGCCGCAGGGCCGCCAGGTTGCCGCCCCATTCGTGGCGGCCGACCAGGATGCGGTCGCCGGACCGCCAGGGAGGCAGCGCGGCGAAGGCCGCGCCCCAGCCGGGCGAATTGCCGCCGGTCAGCGCGATTTCGCCGGGATCCGCGTTGAGCAGCCGGGCCGCCAGCAGGCGGGCCTGTTCCGTCTGTTCCCGCGAAGCCACGCCCGCCTCCATCGGCCCCTGCGTGGCTTCGCGCTGCAGATGCGCATGGATCGCTTGCAGCGTGGCGGCCGAGGGCAGCGACGCGCCCGCATGGTTGAAGTGGACGGTGGTTCGGGCGCCCGGGGTCAGGGCGCGCAGCGCCTCGATGGCGGCAGGGGTCAAGGGGGCGGACATGGCGGCTCCGGAATGGGCGGGTTCAGGCCTGCGCGAGCGCGACGACGGCCTCGACTTCCACGGCCACGCCCTGCGGCAGGGACGCGACGCCGACGGCGCTGCGCGCGTGGCGGCCCGCGTCGCCGAACACCTCCACCATCAGGTCCGAGGCGCCGTTGGCGATGGCGCTCTGGCGGTTGAAGTCCGGCGTGCTGGCCACGAACACGCCCAGGCGCACGACGCGCGCCACGCGGTCCAGGCGGTCGCCGGTGGCGGCGGCGATCTGCGACAGGACGCCCAGCGCGGACAGGCGCGCCGCCTCCACACCGTCGGCGTCGGAAACCTGGTCGCCCAGCCTCCCCAGGAAGGCGGCCTTGCCGTCTTTGCGGGAGATCTGGCCGGAGATGTAGAGCAAGTTGCCTTCCTGCACGCAGGAAACGTAATTGGCGGCGGGGGCGGCGGCGGCTTCCAGGGCCAGGCCAAGTTCAGCCACGCGGCCGGAGATCGAGCGGGTCATGAGGGACTCCTGAATCGGGATCGAAGGGGTAGTCCCCATGCTATCGGCCACGGCGCGCCGTGACCAATCAATTCTTGCGCTGTACACATGAGTAAAACTAATGCGTGTCGTCCGGCGCCGCGGCCGCCTGCTCCAGCCAGGAATGGAACCGCTGCGCGGCGTCGCCGAGCGCGCCGCGCGGGGTCACGAACCACCAGCCTATGCGGGGGGCTTCCAGCGTGGCGCCCGGCAGGGCCTCGACCAGCGCGCCGCTGGCCAACTGGGCTCCGATCAGGCGATGCCGCCCCATCGCCAGCCCCTGCCCCGCCAAGGCGGCTTCCACCACGATGTTGTAGTCGTGCAGGCGCACGGGCCGCGCGCGGCCCAGGTCCAGGCCGTAGCGTTGCGCCCAGGCGTCCCATTCGAACGGATGCCGGGCGTGGGAAGCCAGCAGGGGATAGCGCAGCAGGTCTTCCGGACTGCGCGGGCGCTTCCTGCCCGCGATGAGCGCGGGGGCGCAGACGACGGACAGGCGCTCCGTCATGAGCAGCCGCGCCCGCACGCCGGGCCAGGCGCCGCGTCCATACCGTATCGCGACGTCGACCTCGCCGCCCGCGACGTCCGCCAGCGCGATGTCCGGCAGCAGTTGCAGGTCGATGTCCGGATGGGCCGCGGCGAACCCCGCCAGGCGCGGCGCCAGCCAGCGCGTGGCGAACGAGGCCAGCAGTCCGACCCGCAGCTTGCTGCGCGCCGCCGCGGGCGCGCGGATCTCGTCGGTGCCCTGGCGCAGCAACTCGAATGCGGCGTGCACGCGTCCGTAGTAGGCCTGGCCCGCGGCGGTCAGGGCCACGGCGCGGGTGCGGCGTTCGAACAGCGCCACGCCCAGCTCCGCTTCCAGGCGCTGGATATGGTGGCTGACGGCGCTTTGCGTCACGAACAGCTCCTGCGCGGCCTGGGAAAAGCTCAGGCGCCGCGCGGCTGCTTCGAAGGCGCGCAGGGAAACCAGGGCGGGCAGGGATCGCGCGGAACGCATGGGGCGGGCGGAATCGTGGTGGGGGAATGCGCATCATCGTACTGCGCGGGCGGGCAAGGCAAACGGGCGCCCAGGCCGTTTCCGAAATGCAAAAGGCCCGCAACGGATTGCGGGCCTTTCAGTACTGCATTCTTTGGCTCCCCGAGCTGGGCTCGAACCAGCGACCTGCGGATTAACAGTCCGTCGCTCTACCGACTGAGCTATCGGGGAACAGGTAGAGGGGCCGAATTATGCACAAAAAATAGAAGGAATGCAAAACGGGCCGGCGGCCGGCGCTTCAGGCGTGCTGGATGGCCTGCGCCGTGCGAAAGAGCTGAGGCACGATGTCGCGCAACAGGCGCTCGACCGGGTAGTCGTGGCGCGGCGCGCTGATGCTGATGGCCGCCAGCGGCAGATCGCGGGCGTCGCGCAGCAGCACGGCCGCGCCGACCTGGTTCTGCAGCACCTGGTCTTCGGTCAAGGCATAGCCGTCCTCGCGGGCCTGCCCGATCAGCGCGAGCAGCGCGTCCGTTTCCACCACGGTGCGCGACGTAAAGGCGCGGGGCGGCGAGCGTTCGAGCGCCAGCCGCAGCGCCGCGTCGTCCAACTGCGCAAGCAGCATGCGCCCAGCGCTATTGCACCAGGCTGGCATGCGGCGGCCCGGCAGCATTTCCGCCAGCGTCATTTGCCGGCTTGGCAGGCGCAGCAGGTAGATCATGTCGCCGCCCGCCAGCACGCTCATGTGCACCGCCAGCCCGCAACGGTCGCGCAGCGCGACCAGATGCGGCGCGGCCATGGAAACGAGGCGGTCGCTGCGCAGGAAGAAATAGCCCAGCTCCACGACGCGCGGGCCCAGCCGGTAGCGGCGCGAGAGCGCGTCCTTGACCAGATAGCCCAGCCGCTCCCAGGTGTGCACGAAGCGCTGGGCCGCGCTCTTGCCCAGGCCGGTGAGCGTGGCGATGTCGGTCAGGCCCAGCGAGTCGCCGGCGTCGCGAAACGCCTCCAGCACCCGCACGCCTTTCTCCAGCGATGCGACGAAGAGCGGATCGTCCGCGTCGGCGGCGGGCGGCGAGGCGGCTTCGGAAGCGGGTGAGGAGCGCGTCGTCATGGCGTTTTCTGGAGTGCGGTCAAGGTGGCCGGAATGCCGTGGGCGCTAGTTTCCCCGAATTGTCCGGTAGCGGAATACCTACTATAAAGTCAATTATTCAATACTTTGTATTGTATGGCAATACACCTTGAGCAGAACATGACTATCGAATCAACCGTGTGCGAGATGACCGCAACCGCAATGCGTGCGGAAATCGCCGCGGGACACCTGAGCGCTCGCGAGGTGGTGTCGGCGCATCTGGCGCGCATCGACGCCTGGAACCCCCACGTGAACGCGGTGGTGACGCTGGACGCCGAGGGCGCGCTGGCCGCCGCGGCCCGAGCCGACGAGCGCCAGGCTGGCGGGCATCCTCTGGACCTGCTGCACGGGCTGCCCATCGTCCACAAGGACTCGTTCCTGACGGCCGGCATGCGTACCACCTACGGTTCGTCCCTGTACCGAGATTTCGTGCCGGAGCGCGACAGCCTGATCGTCAGCCGCGAGCGCGCGGCCGGGGCCATCACGCTGGGCAAGACCAACCTGCCCGAGTTCGGCGCCGGCTCGCAGACCTTCAACACAGTATTCGGCGCCACCCGCAATCCCTATGACCTGCGTCTGACCGCGGGAGGCAGCAGCGGGGGCGCGGCCGCCGCGCTGGCCACCGGCATGGCGCCCCTGGCCGACGGCACGGACATGGGCGGGTCGCTGCGCAACCCGGCGTCGTTCTGCAACGTGGTGGGCCTGCGGCCCTCGCCCGGCCGCGTGCCGCAATGGCCGAGCGCCAGCCCCTACAACACGCTGACCGTCGCCGGCCCGATGGCGCGCACGGTGGCCGACGTGGCGCTGCTGCTGGCCGCCACAGCCGGATCCGACGCGCGCGATCCGCTTGCCATCGAACAGGATCCCACCCGATTCCTGAACGGCCTTGAACGCGATTTCCACGGGGCGCGTATCGCTTGCGCGCCCACCTGGGGCGGCCTGCCCACCGAGCCCGCCGTGGTGCACGCCCTGGAACAATGCCTGCCGGTGTTCGCGGACCTGGGTGCGCACGTGGAGCCTGCCTGCCCCGATTTCACCGGCGCGGACGCCGCGTTCCAAGCCCTGCGCGGCCAGACCTTCGCGGTGGGCTACGAGGCTGTGCTGCGCGAGCATCGGCACCAACTGAAGGACACGGTGATCTGGAACATCGAGCTGGGGCTGCGGCAACCGGCGACGGCCGTCGTGCAGGCCGAACGGGACCGCGCGGCATTGTTCGCGCGCATGCATGCCTTTATGCAGACCTACGAATTCATGATCGGCCCGGTCAGCCAAGTGCTGCCGTTCCCGGTGGAACAGGAGACCGTGAGCCGCATCGGCGACACGCCCATGCACAACTACATCGATTGGATGCGCTCGGGCTATTACCTGTCCCTGACGGGGCACCCCGCCATTTCCGTGCCTTGCGGCTTCACCGCCGAGGGCCTGCCCGTCGGCATCCAGATCGTGGGCCGTTACCGGCGGGAGCATGCGCTTCTGCAACTGGCCCACGCCTTCGAACAAGCTACGCAATGCTGGCGCCGCGCGCCGGCCCTGCCCAACTGACCGCCACAGACCAACACAAGGGGAATTCCGCATGAGCAAGCACATCGCCAAAGCCGCGATCCTGTGCATCCTGGCCGCCGCGCCGGCGCTGGCGCCGGCCCAGGACTATCCGAGCAAGCCCATCACCATGGTCGTTCCGTTTCCGCCCGGCGGCTCCACCGACGTGATCGGCCGGCTGTTCGCCGCCAAGCTGGGCGCGCGGATGGGGCAGACCGTCGTGGTCGAGAACAAGCCCGGCGCCAACACCGGCATCGGCGCGGTGGCCGTCGCGCGCGCCGCGCCGGACGGCTATACCTTCATGATCACCGGCGCGCCGACCTTCACGCTGAATCCGCTGCTGTATCCGAACCTGAACTACGACCCGATCAAGAGCTACGAGTACGTGGCGATCGCCGGCAGCACGCCCTTCGTGATCCTGACGAATCCGCAGACCGGCATCGGCTCGGTCGCCGACATCGCCAGCAAATCCGCCGCGCAGCCGCTGAGCTTCGGTTCTTTCGGCAACGGCTCCACGCCCCACATCGCCGGCGAGTCGCTGGCCCAGCGCACCGGCGCCAAGCTGCTGCACGTGCCCTACCGCGGCAGCGCGCCCGCCATGGCGGACCTGCTGGGCAACCAGATCCCGCTGTCCATCGACACGCTGGTCGCCGGCCTGCCGCAGATCAAGGCAGGCAAGGCCCGCGCCGTGGCCCTGACGGGCGGCGCGCGCTCGAACCTGGTGCCCGACGTGCCCACCGTCGCGGAAAGCGGCGTGGCGGGCTACGACTTCGAGACCTGGTTCGGCGTGGTGCTGCCCAAGGGCACTCCCGCGCCCGTCGTGGCCCGCCTGTCCAAGGAGATCGAAGCAGTGATGGCCGAACCGGACACGCGTGCCAAGCTCGAACAACTGGGATTCGACGCCACCTACTCGGATCCCGCGGCCTTCCGCCGCAAGGTGGAAACCGAACTGGAGCGCAACGTGGCAATCATCAAGGCGGCCGGGATCAAGCCGGATTGAGCGATACGCGGACGAGAAAAGGCCGGCTGTGGGAGCCGGCCATTTTCATTCCATTGAGCGTAAAAGAAGTCCGCGGACTTCTTGCGGGCTCAAGCCGGGGCCATCTTCTTAAATGGCGACGGTGGGCCGGCTTCTTCAAGCGCGCCTTGCCTGATGCCTGCGCTGCCACTCGTGATTGCGCGCATCCCGAATTCCGTAAGCGTCAGTTCGCGGACTTTGATCACTGCACCCGGCTTCGAAATGAGCTTGTACTCTTTGACGAAAGTCTCAGACGGCTTCTTGGTGACAGTGTTCATATCAATACCTCTTCGTGACAAAGTCGCTAATGGCCTTGGTGCCAGCACCAACAATTTCCACAACATCGTCGCGTTCAAAGAGAGCGCGGTCACTTGAATCCAAGTAGATCACGCCGATCGGGTGCTGTCTAGAGCGGTCCAGCACGGGCACGGCCATTGCAGAATAGCGTCCGGGGCCAAGCTTGCGAGCTTCCGCTTCGGTGTATCCCCATTCCTGAACCAACTCGGTGCGCAGTTCTTCTTCCGTTCCGTTTTGGCTGGACATGACCAGGGGCTTCTTGTTTCGGATGGCTCTTCCCGTTATGCCGGTATGGATCGGGAACGTCCGGCCGACACCCTCACCATTGGAGCCGGCGTAGTTAATGATCTGCTCGATCTCTCGCGGTTCGTGGATGGGAGGGACGACTCGGTGGAAGGTGGCACGGATGTCACTTCCGCATCCGCGCTTATTGCACCATTCGGAAAGCATGGTATGCACCGTGGAAACCGCCGCGTAGAGCCCCTCATGGATGACGTCGGGGCCATCCTTCTGATCCTCGGAGCGAGCGGTTGCAACGCGGACCATGGTCGCAACGATTAGCCAAATGCACGCGGTGGCGGCAAGTCCGAACATCCATTGATCAAAGAGAGGGTCCCGCCAGCTTTTCACTGCCGCCGAACCGGCAACGATGATGGGAGGGCCGTTGAACAAGACCTCCCTAGGCCATTTCTTTTGCCAGAAACGCTTTTGCTGTGCTCCCGGAAGATGATTTGCATTCATGCCGTCGAGCCCTTCGAGCCAAGAGTGGGTACGATTGTAGGCGAACGTTACAGTGGAGGAATCAGGCCTTGTTACCGGGAAGCGGCAAATCAGACGGAGGGCCACGTCGAGGCCGAGTATCTCTCATCCTTCCCGGCTGCCGCGGCTGTATAACAATGAAAAAAAACCCGCATCGCCTGGGCTGATGCGGGTTTTCGGACGTCTGCTTCGAATTGGTGCCGGTGAAAGGAATCGAACCCTCGACCTTCTCATTACAAGTGAGCTGCTCTACCAACTGAGCTACACCGGCGTTGCGTGCCGGGGGCACGCGCAGGGACCGCATTGTAATGAAAAAATGCGGTTGCCGCGTTGGACTGGCCGCAGGCAGGCGCTATTTGACGATGGTCAGGCGCGGACGCTTGGGTTCGTCGTCGTCTCCGCCGTCGTCGTCGGGGGCGGTGGCGGCGTCGGAGCCTTCGGGCGCGGCGGTCGCGGCCGTGCCCTGGGCGCCGGCGGCCGGCGGTTCGTAGGGCTGCACTTCGAAGCCCATGCCCGCGCCGGTTTCGCGCGCGTAGATGGCGCTGACGGCCCCCACGGGAACGTAGACGTTCTCGGTCACGCCGCTGAAGCGGGCCTGGAATTCGATGAACTCATTGCCCAGCACCAGGCGGTTGGTGGCCAGCGTGCCGACGTTCAGTGTGATCTGTCCGTCGCGCACGTGGGCGACGGGCACCATGGTGTGCTCGTCGACCTGCACGGTGATGTACGGCGTGTAGCCGTTGTCGGTGCACCATTCATGCAGCGCGCGGATCAGATACGGTTTGGTCGAAGTTTCACCCATCACGCAGCCAGCCTCAACGACGCATCACTTTTTCCGAAGGCGTCAGCGCTTCGATATAGGCCGGACGCGAGAAGATGCGTTCGGCGTACTTTTGCAGCGGAGCCGCGTTCTTGGGCAGTTCGATGCCGTAGTGGTCCAGGCGCCACAGCAGCGGGGCCACGGCCACGTCCAGCATGGAGAATTCCTCGCCCAGCATGTACTTGTTCTTCAGCAGCATGGGGGCCAGTTGGGCCAGGCGGTCGCGGATGTTCTGGCGCGCGTTGGCCAGCTTCTTTTCGTCGGGCTTGGCGCTGCGGTCTTCCAGCGTCGAGACGTGGACGAACAGTTCCTTCTCGAAGTTGTAGAGGAACAGGCGGGTGCGGGCGCGCATGACCGGGTCGGCGGGCATGAGCTGCGGGTGCGGGAAGCGCTCGTCGATGTACTCGTTGATGATGTTCGACTCGTACAGGACCAGGTCGCGTTCGACCAGAATGGGCACTTGACCGTACGGGTTCATCACCGAGATGTCTTCGGGCTTGTTGTACAGGTCGATGTCGCGGATCTCGAAATCCATGCCTTTTTCGAACAACACGAAACGGCAGCGTTGCGAAAACGGACACGTGGTTCCGGAATAGAGCACCATCATGGCGGTAAGTCCTTTATGAAAAACGAAAGGCCAGCGCCTTAATCTAGCAGGCGCTGGCCCCAATTGCCAGGCTGGATAGGCGTACGGCCCTATCCGCCGATTCCGTCCCCATTTGCAGCCGGGGACGGCGGAAAACCTGGCGGGGCGTTGCGGTTAGCGCACGTGTTTCCAGTACGAGGCATTCAGGCGCCAAGTAACCAGGAAGAACAACAGCAGGAACAACATGACGCCGACACCGAGACGGACGCGGAACGTCTGGACGGGTTCGGCCATCCAGGACATGAACGCGGTCAGATCGGCGATGTCGTTGTCGTATGTTGCGACTTGGGCCGGGTTGCCGGCCTTGAATTTGGCATCGAAGGTGGCATGGCCGTGGTAGTTGGCTACCGGTTCGGCCTTGACCGTGGAAAAACCTTGTGCATCGTACACCGTGGTGACGCGTTCCCAGGTTTTGGGCGCGCCTTCCTTGCCTTCCACCTCGTGCATGGCGACGGTCGTGAGCTCGCGCGGACCCTGGCGTTCCCAGAGGGCGTGGGGCATGCCCACGGCCGGGAAGACCAGGTTGTTCCAGCCCGTGGCGCGCGACGTGTCGCGGTAGAAGGTGCGCAGGTAGGTGTAGATGTAGTCGGAACCCGAGGGGCCGGCGTTCACGGACTTGGCGCGGGCGATCACGGACAGGTCCGGGGGCGTCGTGCCAAACCACTGCTTGGCGTCCTTCGGGGTCATGGCGACGTGCATCATGTCGCCGACCTTTTCGCCGGTGAACAGCAGGCTTTCCTTGATTTGCTGGTCGGTCAGCCCGATGTCCTTGAGCTTGTTGTAGCGCATCGAGGACGCGCTGTGACAGTTCAGGCAGTAGTTGACGAACAGCTTGGCTCCGTTCTGCAGCGACGACATGTCGTTCACGCGGTACGGGGCCTTGTCCAGCGGGAATCCGCCTTCAGCGGCGAAAGTGGAGGTGCACGCGAGCATCAAGGCCACGGCACCAATCAGCTTCTTGATCATGGTTAATCCGTTATCTGGTGGGCTCAGTGGGCGTGGAACGTAACGCGCTCGGGCACTTTCTTGAAGGTGCCCAGGCGGCTCCAGACCGGCATCAGGAAGAAGAATGCCAGGTACAGCAGCGTGCCGATTTGCGACGTAATGTTCAACGGCGGACTGGGCGGCTGCGTACCGATGTAGCCGAGCACCAGGAAGTTGACCATGAAGATGCCGTAGATCCACTTGTGCCACGTGGGGCGGTAGCGGATCGACTTGACCGGGGAATGGTCCAGCCACGGCAGGAAGAACAGGATGACCACGGTGCCGCCCATGGCGACCACGCCCCAGAACTTGGCGTCGATGGCGCGCAGCAGCACGGCCACGACGATCAGGATGCCGGGGATGGCGACGCGCATGATGCCCTTCAGGTTGCTCTTGACGAGCAGCGCGATGGCGCCCAGCACGGACGCGCCCGCCAGCACCCACGTGAATTCGTCGGTGGTGGCGCGAAGCATCGAGTAGAACGGCGTGAAGTACCAGACCGGGGCGATGTGCGGAGGTGTCTTCAGCGAGTCGGCGGGGATGAAGTTGTTGAACTCGAGGAAGTAGCCGCCCATTTCCGGCGCGAAGAACACGATGAAGGCGAACACCAGCAGGAAGCCCGCCACGCCCATCAGGTCATGCACCGAGTAGAACGGGTGGAACGGGATGCCGTCCTTGGGACGTCCGTACTTGTCCTTCGGGCCCTGTTTGATTTCGATGCCGTCCGGGTTGTTCGAGCCGACTTCGTGCAGCGCGACCAGGTGGGCCGCGACCAGGCCCACCAGCACCAGCGGGATGGCGATGACGTGGAAGGCGAAGAAGCGGTTCAGCGTGGCGTCCGACACGACGTAGTCGCCGCGGATCCAGATCGACAGTTCAGGGCCGATGAACGGAATGGCCGCGAACAGGTTCACGATCACCTGGGCGCCCCAATACGACATCTGGCCCCAGGGCAGCAGGTAGCCGAAGAAAGCTTCGGCCATCAGACAGAGGAAAATCGCGACGCCGAAGATCCACACGAGTTCGCGCGGCTTGCGGTAGGAACCGTAAAGCAGCCCGCGCAGCATGTGCAGGTACACGACGACGAAGAACATCGACGCGCCGGTGGAGTGCATGTAGCGCACCAGCCAGCCCCAGGGGACTTCGCGCATGATGTATTCGACGGATTGGAACGCGCGTTCGGCATCCGGCTTGTAATGCATGACCAGGAAAATGCCGGTCACGATTTGCAACACCAGCACCAGCAGGGCCAGTGAACCAAAGAAATACCAGAAGTTGAAGTTCTTCGGTGCGTAGTACTCGGACAAATGGGCTTTCCAGGTGGAGGTCACCGGAAAGCGCCGGTCCAGCCAGCCCAACAGGCCTGTCGTCTCGACGGTTTTCTCGCCAGCCATGTAACGGCTCCTTCTCTCACGTGGCGTAATGCGGATTTACTTACGTAATTTCGGGAAAAAGCGCGACGCGAGCGTCAGGCCTTGTTGTCTTCATCGACGCCCACGATGATGCGGGTATCGCTGAGATATTGGTACGGCGGAACTTCGAGGTTGTCGGGAGCGGGCTTGTTCTTGTAGACCCGGCCGGCCAGGTCGAACGTGGAGCCGTGGCAGGGGCAGAGGAATCCGCCTTGCCAACTGGCGCCCATGCCGCCACCGCCACCGGTTTCGAAGTGCGCGGTGGGCGAGCAGCCCAGATGGGTACAGATGCCGACGCAGACGAAGATCTCGGGCTTGCGCGAGCGGCCTTCGTTTTCGGCATAAGCGGGAGTGAAGCCGGGCCGCTTGGAGTCAGGATCGGCCAGCAGGGCGTCCTGGGTCTTGAGGCCGGCGAGCTGTTCGGGCGACCGGTGGATGATCCATACCGGCTTGCCGCGCCATTCGACCGTTTTCATGGCGCCGACGGGAATGTCGCCGATATCCACTTCCACGGGTGCCCCGGCCGCGCGGGCCTTTTCAGAAGGGGAAAACGTGCTCACTAACGGTATTGCCGTTGCGACACCTGCTACGCCACCCACAGCACAGGCGGTGGTTACCCAGAAACGTCGCGAAGGATCGGGCGGCAGGTTTGGATCAACCGCACCGTCATCATCATGCACCAGCGTATCCTGACTCATCTTCCTATCCTTGTTGATGCGCCCGCTCTACGAGTAGCATCACTTCTGCGGCATCGGCTTCGCGGGAATATGTAACAACATAGCAACCGCGTATTATAGCGCCAGCCCACTGGCGGGCGTATCACGAAGGGAGTGCTTTTATGAGCAAAGCGACTGGTTTCGTCAAAGAATTTCGAGATTTCGCTGTAAAAGGCAACGCGGTGGACCTCGCGGTCGGTGTCATCATCGGCGCGGCTTTCGGCAGGATCGTCGATTCGCTGGTGAAAGACATCGTCATGCCGCTGGTCAATTTCGTGCTTGGCGGTTCGGTCGATTTTTCAAACAAGTTCCTGATTCTGTCGATGCCGGACGGCTATAGCGGCCCCATGACCTACGCCGACCTCACCAAGGCGGGCGCCAACGTGTTCGCCTGGGGCAATTTCGTCACGATCATCATCAACTTCGTGCTGCTGGCCTTCGTGATCTTCTGGATGGTCAAGGCCATCTACAAGGCCCGCACCAAGGCCGAGGAGGCGCCGGCCGCCCCCGCCGCGACGCCCGAGGACGTGGCCCTGCTGCGCGAAATCCGCGATCTGCTCAAGAAGCCCTGATCCGACACTGCCGCAGGCCCGGGATCCGCGCAAGAGCGGGTCCGGGCCGCGGCTGGCGGACGTTCCCACCGGCGCGTGCCGGCCCCCGCTGAACGATCCGCGGCTGGTTTTCCCCCGCTAGCCCTATTCCGCGGCCATCTGGCGTTCGACGCGGCGCGCAAACATGGCGAAGCTCGCGCGCACGATACTGGGCTTCAACAGGAAGTCGTGCGACTCGGCTGCCAGCGCGTCATTGACCGGCTTCACCTCGCCATATGCGGCCGCCGCCTGCAACTGATTGCGCGCCGCGCGCTCGATCAGCACCGACAGGTACAGCGCTTCTTCGACACAGGATCCGGCGGCCAGGAAACCATGGTTGGCCAGCAGGATGCAGCGTTTGTCGCCCAGTGCCGCCGAAATGATCTCGCCTTCCTGGTCGGCGATGGGCAGGCCGGGCCATTCCTTCAGATGGGCACAGTCGTTATGGAACGGCGTCGCATCCATGTGCGCGACGACCAGCGGCCGGCCCGTCATGGACAGCGTCGAAACGTGGGGCGGGTGCGTGTGGATGATGCACTGCACGTCGGGGCGCTGGCGGTAGACCCAGAAGTGGAAGCGCACGGCGGGGTTGGGCGTGCCCGGGCCGTCCAGCACTTCCATGTCCTCATTGATGCGGATGACCGAGGCCGGGACGATTTCGTCGAAGGCATGGGCCATGGGGGTCGTCAGGAACGTGCCGTCTTCCTTGCGCACGGTGATCTGGCCCGCCAGGGTTTCCGAATGGCCTTCGCTGGCGAGAATGCGGCAACTCAAGGCCACCTTTTCCTTCTCGCCCCAGTTCCCGAAGTCGAGCTTGTTCGCGGAGCGTGCAAAGAAGGCGTCGGCATGGGCTTGTTTTTCCAGCATGGGGTCTCCTTGGGGATAATGGCTCAATTACACGCCGGCCGAAGCTGCCTGCAATTGACCGATCACGAACGCGGGTTGACTCATTGCGACAGGAACGCAGGCGCCTCCCGGCCGCCGACGGCCGATCCGACAGAGTGTTCCGAGCATGCCACGCGCCAGCCAGACAGTGAACCAACCCGCCCGGCCCGCCTGTTCCGAGGCGGATCTCAATTTCGCACCCCAGTTCCGTCCCTTCTACGCACAGGAGATCGCCGGCTACGAGCGCGAGCTGGACAAGCTGGTCCTGCCGGGGGAATTCAGGGCGTTGACGGAACGGCCCAGACTGCAATTGCAGGCCTGTCGCCTGCGCGCGGGCGGGCTGGTGGTGAGCCTGGAGTCCACGCCGATCAGCGTGCATCACCGGGCGGATCACGCGGCCGATCTGGAGCACGCGGAGTTTCTGGCGAGCTTCGTGATCGCGGGGCACGGCGTCATCGTCCAGAATGAGGCCACGCTGCCGCTGGAGCCGGGGGACGTCATCTTCCGCACGACCGCGCTGCCGTCCGAGATCCGGATGTACACCGATTCGCGCATCGTGGTGGTGAAGGGGCCGCTTTCGCGCCTGCTTGGCGCGCACAGCCTGGCGATGTCCCAGTTCACCGCGCAGCGCGGGGTGGCCGGCTTGCCGATGGTGCAGACCGCCCATCGCTGCCTGCATCATGTGTTCTTCGACAAGGCGGAATCCAATCCCACCTCGTCGCTGTTTGCCGAGCAGGCGCTGCTTGCGCTGCTGGCCTCGATCTACACCAGCCAGGCGCTGGAGAAGATCCCGGGCGATGCGCGCGCGCCCGCCGACAACTGGCAGGTGCTGGCCAGCTACATCGATGCCCACATCACCGATCCTGAACTGTCGGTGCAGGCGGTGGCGGACGTGCTGCGCGTCACCACGCGCTGGGTGCACCGGCTGTTCAAGACGCGCGCACTGCAATACACCAGCTATGTGCGCGAACGCCGCCTGCAACTGGCCCGAGAAGCGCTGGAGGATCCGCGCCGCTCGCACGTCGAGATCAAGGAGATCGCCGCCTCTTGCGGATTCCAGCATGCGAGCCATTTCATTCGCCGCTTCCATGAACGCTTCGGCATGTCTCCCGCCTTGTACCGCAAGACGGCCAGAAGCGGCGGCGGCGGCGCGTAGGTCCGCGCCGCCTGTGCGTGGATGGCTTCGGCGCGTCAGCCGCGGCGCAAGTCCTGCAACGTGGGCTTCATGAGAAACGCCGAGGTGCCGGCGACGATGCCGAGGAACGCCAGATAAACACCGACGGGAAGAATGCTGTCGAACTTCTGGACCAGCGTCGCCGAGATCAGGGGCGCCAGGCCGCCGCCGATGGCCGCCGAGAACTGGACCCCGATGGACAGTCCGGAATAGCGCAACTCGGCGGGGAACTGGGCGCTGTAGAGGCTGGATTGGGGCGCGATCATGATTGCGTAGTTGAAGGCCATGGCGACGAAGACGGCAAGGCTGTATGCCATCAGCGAGCCGCTGCCCACCGCGAGAAAGATCGGGATGGCCATGAGCCCGAGGAACATGCCGCCCCAGCCACAGACGCGGCGCGCGCCGATGCGGTCGGCCAGCATGCCGAACAGCGGAATGGTGAACATCAGCACGCCCGCGCCGTAGAGCAAGGCATGCAGCGCGTCGGCGCGGCTGAAACCCAGCTTGGACACGGCGTAGGACACCGAGAACACCAGGAAGGTGTAGATCAAGGTGACTTCGGCGATCTTGCAGCCTATGCACAGCAACAGCGATTTGCCATGCGCGCGCAGCAGTTCGCCTAGGGGCATCTTGTCGTCCAGCGGCTGGCTGGCCTGCGCCTTCTCGCGCTTGACCCGCTCGAACTCCGGCGATTCGTCGATGCCGTGGCGGATGAACAGGCCGACGACGATGAGCACGGCGCTGGCCAGGAACGGCAGGCGCCAGCCCCAGGACAGGAAGTCCTCTTCCGGCAGCCGCGTCACCAACGCGAAGGAACCCACCGACAGCAGGATGCCCAAGGGCGCGCCCACCAGCGGCAGGCTGCCGAAGAACGCCTTCCATTTCGGCGGCGCGTGCTCGACCGCCATCAGCATGGCGCCGCCCATCTCGCCGCCGAAAGACAGGCCCTGGCCGATGCGCAGCACCACCAGCAGCACCGCCGCCGAGATGCCGATCTGTTCATAGGTCGGCAGCAGCCCGATGAGCACGGTGCATATGCCCATCAGCAGCAGGCTCAGCGTCAGCATGGACTTGCGGCCAATGCGGTCGCCGAAGTGGCCGAACAGAATGCCGCCGATGGGCCGCGCCAGCATGCCGCTGGCGAACGCGCCGAAGGCCGCCAGCGTGCCGGTGACCGGATCGAACTGCGGGAAGAAGATCTTGTTGAACACCAGGGCGGCGGCGGTGCCGTAGGCGAGGAAGTCGAAGGCTTCCACGGCGGTGCCGATGACCGTCGCGACGGCGACCCGGAACAGGTTCGGTTTCTTGTGTGATTGGGCAATGGGCTGCGCGGCCTGTATGGCGTCCATGTCGTTCCCTCTTGTCTTGTAGTAATGGTTTTGTCGTTGCGTGCGGGGCTCAGGGGCCCGGCGGCACGTATCCCGGCAACTGCCGTATGCGCTCGCGCCACGCTGCAATGGCGGGATAGGCGGCGATGTCGATGGCGGCTTCCTCGGCCAGCGCCAGGTAGCCGTGGCAGGCGATGTCGGCCACGGTCGGCGCATCGCCGCCGGCCAGCCATTCGCTTTCCGCAAGGCGCTTGTCCATGCGTTGCAGCACGCGGTCCGTGCGGGCCTGCATGCCGGGCACGTCGAGCAGGGCCTCGCTCACGCCCAGGTGGTGCGCCGCTTCGGCGTTGCTCACCACATGCGTCAGCCGCAGCGGCTGCAGGCTGTTGGCGATCTCGTTGGCGGACACCGATATCCAGGCGTGCATGGCGCCCATGCGGGGCGGCGGGGCCAGCCACTGGGGGGCGTAATGGTGCGCCAGGTGCAGCAGGATGGCGTGGCTGTCCCAGATGGCGGTGTCGCCATCGGTCAGCGCGGGGATCTGCTGGAAGGCGCTGACGCGCTCGAACTCCGCGGTCTGGTTCTTGCGGGCCAGCACGTCGACGAACGTGCTTTGGTAGTCCCGGCCGATGAGCGCAAGAAAGAGGCGGACCTTGTAGCAGTTGCCGGAGCGCGGGTGGTCGTAAAGGGTCAGCATGCAGTGGCTCCGCGTGTAGGAGGCCCGGCCGGGAAAGGTCCGGCGGTGGGCGGCTGCATGGAATGCTAGGGCTGCGGGCGCCGGCCAGAATTGACGGAGAGAGAACCGCGATTGACCAGATGCGACGCGCAGGCGCCGCTTTGATCGCGCCCCCTGGTTTTCCCGTAGCCAAGTTTGGCCGATTCAGAGCCTGCCGCGCGCGGGGCCGCCGTTGGCGCCATGAAATGCAAACGCCCCCTTGCGGGGGCGGATGACGGGTGGCGCGCGATGCCTGCTATGCCGGATTGTCGATGTCGACGAATTCGACCTTGATGCCGAAGCGTTCGGCCACCGCCTGCCCCAGCGCCTCTACGCCGTAGCGTTCGGTGGCGTGGTGGCCCGCGGCGATGAAGCCCACGCCGGTCTCGCGCGCCAGGTGCACCGTGGATTCGGACACTTCGCCCGTGATGTAGGCGCTGGCGCCCGCGTCCGCGGCATCGGCCAGCATGCCCTGGGCGCCGCCGGTGCACCAGGCGACCCGCGCCAGCGGCTGGCCGGGATCGCCCACGACCAGCGGCTGCCGCCCCAGGCGCTGGGCGACGCGTTCGCCCAGTTGGCCCAGCGTTTGCAGTCCGGGGGCGTCGCCCAGCCATACCAGGTTGTCCGGCCCACAGGTCTGCGGCGAACCGTCATCGCGCAGCGCCGGAGTCAGGCCCAGCACGCGGGCCAGTTGCGCGTTGTTGCCCAGCCTGGGGTGTGCGTCCAGGGGCAGGTGGTAGGCGTACAGGTTCAGGTCGTTCTTCAGGGCCAGGGCCATGCGCGCGCGGCGCGTGCCGATGACGCGGCGGTCTTCGTTGCGCCACATCCAGCCGTGGTGCACCAGCACCGCATCCGCGCCGCGTTCGACCGCCACGCGCAACAAGGCTTCGCTGGCGGTAACTCCGGCGATAATGTGTCCGATTTCGGATCGGCCTTCCACCTGCAGCCCATTGGGGCAGTAGTCCTTGAAGCGCGCCGCTTGCAGGGTGTCGTCCAGCCAGTTGGCCAGGACGCGGGAGTCCACTTTACTCATTGCTAGTCCTATCAGAAACATGCGCCGATATTGGCTGATATTCGCTCAGGCCGTCACGGTCTGCCTGGGTATTCTATTCGTGGTCACGACCTTGCGGCCCGACCTGCTGCGGCTGGCCGGGCCGGCCGCGGGGCCGCAGGCCGCCACGGCGGCGGCCAGGCCGCCCGCCGGGCGCGCCTTGGCGACGGTGTCCTACGCCGACGGCGTGGCCCGCGCCGCGCCGTCCGTGGTCAACGTATACACCACCAAGCACGTGAACGTGCCGCTGATCCCGCTGCCCGACGACCCGCTGCTGCGAGAGCTGTTCGGCCAGGTGCCGGGCGTGACGCGGCGCCAGGCGTCGACCAGCCTGGGTTCCGGCGTGATCGTGAACCAGGACGGCTACGTGCTGACCAATTACCACGTCGTGCAGGCGGCCGACGCGATCGAGGTCGCCCTCGCCGATGGCCGCCGCGACGCCGCCAAGGTGGTGGGCGCGGACCCCGACACCGATCTCGCGGTGCTCAGGCTGGCCACCTTGCGCGCCGTGCCCGCCGCCACGCTGGCGCCCGACCGGGGCCTGCGCGTGGGCGACGTGGTGCTGGCCATCGGCAATCCGTTCGGCGTGGGGCAGACCACGACGCTGGGCATCGTGTCGGCGCTGGGCCGCAATGGCCTGGGGCTGAATACCTACGAACATTTCATCCAGACCGACGCGGCGATCAATCCGGGCAATTCGGGCGGCGCGCTGATCGACGCTGCGGGCAATCTGGTCGGCATCAACACCGCCATCTATTCCGAATCCGGCGGATCGATGGGGATCGGCTTCGCCACGCCCATCGAGATCGCGCGCAAGGTCATGGACGAGATCGTCAAGACCGGCGGGGTCAAGCGCGGCTGGCTGGGCGTGGAGCCGCAGGACGTGACGCCGGAACTGGCGCGCGCGTTCGACCTGGACCGCGATACCACGGGCGTGATCATCGCCGGCGTGATGCGCGACGGGCCCGCCGCGCGCGGCGGCCTGCGCGTGGGCGATATCGTGCAGTCGGTCAACGGCAAGCGCATGGCCGACACCAGCAGCCTGCTGTCGGAGATCGCGCAGTTGCCGCCGGGCCAGCGCGCCACGCTGGGCATCCTGCGCGGCGGCAAGCCGGTGGAACTGGCGGTGGTGGTGGGCACGCGCCCGGGCAAGCCGCGCTAGGAGCTGCCCGCATTGACCGGGGTTTCGCGGGAGCCCTGGGGCGCGGCGGCGCCCTGCAGCATCAGGCGGACCGCCAGCAGGACCGTCTTCTTGGTGCTTTCGGGCTGTTGCCGCAGCAGCGCCCGGATTTCGGCGCAATAGCCGTCGGAGGCATCGTCGGGGTGGCAGGCGCCGCCGGTTGCGGCGGCGGCCGCGCAGGGCGCCACGCCGTCGGTCAGCCACGGCACGCTGGTGTCCAGCGCGCGGGCCAGCCGCAGCAAGGTGGCCCGCGATGGCGAGTAGCGGTCTTCGCGCGTGAGGATCCGGTGGATGCAGGACTGCGGCACGCCGGAGATGCGCGCCAACTGGTTCTGGCTTTTGATGCCGCGCCACCGCATCAGGGTGTGCAGGCGTTGGGCAAGTGACATGGCTGCAATTTAGGATTGCGGCCAGCGGCTTACAACGTGAAACGGTCCTGCTTGCGCGCAGGACCGCCAGGGAGCGCTATCGGCGTTCGGTCAGGGAGTCCGACGCCTCTTCGTCCGCCGCGTCCGGCTTGGGCGTGACCATGCGGGCGCAGACCAGCCCGATTTCGTAGAGCAGGCACAGCGGCACGGCCAGCATGAACTGGCTGACCACGTCGGGCGGCGTGACGACGGCGGCGATGATGAACGCGCCCACTACCACGTAGCCGCGGGCGGACTTCAGCTTGGACAGTTCGACCACGCCCATCTTCACCAGAAGCACGACCGCCACGGGCACTTCGAAGGTGATGCCGAACGCCATGAACATGGTCATGACGAAGCTGAGATAGGCCTCGATGTCGGGCGCCGGCGTGATGGACTGCGGCGCGAACGTGGCGATGAAGTGGAACACCGTGCGGAACACCACGAAATAGCAGAACGCCATGCCCGCGATGAACAGAAGGGTGCTGGAAATGATGAGCGGCAGCGCCAGGCGCTTTTCGTGCTTGTACAGCCCGGGGGCCACGAAGGCCCAGGCCTGGTACAGCACCACGGGCAGCGCCACGATGAAGGCGGCCATCATCGTGACCTTGACGGGCACCATGAACGGCGTGATCACGCCGGTGGCGATCATGCGCGTGCCTTCCGGCAGCGAGGCGAGCATGGGCTGGGCCAGAACGTCGTAGATGGCCGACGCGCCGGGGTAGATGAACAGCACGATGAACACGCCGACCACCGCGGCGACGGCGCGCAGCAGCCGGGTGCGCAATTCGACCAGGTGGGAGATGAAGGTCTCCTGCTGGCCTTCTTCTTGGGAGGCGTCCTGGGTCACGTCGGTGTTCCGGAGGGCGAGACGGGCTTGGCCTCGCCGGCATTGGGCGCGCTGGGCGCCGGGGCGGGTTGCGGGGCGGCGGCGGGCGCGGGCTCGGCTGCCGGGGGAAGGTCCAGGTCCAGGTTGTGGTTCTGGCCGGGCGGGGCGATCGTGCGGGCCGGTTCGACCGGCGCGTCCGCGGCGGTCTCCGGCTCTGCCTTGCCGCTGGCGGCGCGGGCGACTTCGTCGAGTTCCGCGCGGAACTGCTGGACCGGTTCCTGGAGCGAGGCTTGCGTTTCGTTCAGGGAGCTTTGTACGCCCTGGGCGGCGTCTTCCATTTCGCTCTTGAATTTGCGCAGTTCGTCGAGTTCGATTTCGCGCTGGATATCGGACTTCACGTCATTGACGTAACGTTGCGCGCGCCCCAGCAGGTGGCCGACGGTGCGGGCCACCTTGGGCAGGCGTTCGGGTCCGATGACGATCAAGGCGACGACGCCGATCACCATCAGTTCAGTGAGGCTGACATCAAACATTCGACGGCCGCTTGGAAGTTGATGCGATGAGGGCCTGCCCGGTCAGGGCGGGCCCGGGAGGCAGGCGGGGGCTCAGGAGTTGGATTTTTCCTTGGCCTG
This sequence comes from Achromobacter veterisilvae, assembly GCF_037619525.1. Lineage (NCBI taxonomy): Bacteria > Pseudomonadati > Pseudomonadota > Betaproteobacteria > Burkholderiales > Alcaligenaceae > Achromobacter > Achromobacter veterisilvae. The sequence goes on from NZ_CP148753.1 coordinate 1,217,205, forward strand.
CACGTCGATGGTTTCGCCGGAGACGCGCTGCTGCGCGATCGGTTCCGCGGGCTTGTCGCTGTTGGCTTCCTTCATGCCTTCCTTGAAACCCTTCACCGCTCCGCCGAGGTCCGAGCCGATGTTGCGCAGCTTCTTGGTGCCGAAAATCAGCGCCACGATGACCAGGACGACCAACCAATGCCAAATGCTGAAACTACCCATGATGTTTCTCCGAATTACGCGGTGGGGGCCACGCGCCCTTTCCAGGGGCGCGAGCCGCCGATGATGTGGAAATGCAGATGAGGGACTTCCTGGCCGCCTTCGACGCCAGAGTTGACCATGATGCGAAATCCGCCATCGGGGCCCGGGCGGCAGCCATTCTCGGCGGCGAGCCGCGGGGCCAATGTCATCATTCTACCCAACCAGCCTGCGTCCTCGGCCGTAATATCCTGCATGGATGTGACATGACGTCGAGGGATCAGCAGCAAATGCACCGGCGCGGCGGGATTGATGTCGTGGAACGCAACGAAATCCTCGTCTTCATAGACCTTCTTGGACGGGATGTCGCCAGTGGCGATCTTGCAGAAGATACAGTTGTCGCTCATATCCGGGTTTCCGTGGTCAGTCTTGCGGGCGGCTCGCTTTTTCCGCCAGTCCCGACAGCCCTTCGCGGCGGGCCAGTTCGGCCAGCACGTCTTCGGGACGCAGGTTGAAGTGGGTCAAGGCGACCAGGCAATGGAACCACAGGTCGGCGGTTTCGCTGACGATGCGGTCCGGCACGCCGTCCTTGGCGGCCATGACCAGCTCCGTGGCTTCCTCGCCGATTTTCTTCAGGAAGGCGTCCGGCCCCTTGGCCAGCAGCTTGGCGGAATAGGAGGCCTTGGGGTCGCCGCCGTTCTCGGGGCGGCGGGTTTCCAGGGTGTCGGCGATGCGCGCCAGGATCTCGGCGGCGCTTGCGGCTTGGTCGGTCATTTGTAGATCAGTTCGGGGTCTTTGAGCACGGGGTCCACCGTGACCCAGGCGGCCTGGCCGGTCTGGCCTTCCAGGCGGCGGTAGAAGCAACTGGCGCGGCCGGTATGGCAGGCGATGCCGCCTTCCTGGTGCACCTTGAGCAGGATCACGTCGCCGTCGCAGTCCAGGCGCAGTTCGTGCACTTGCTGCACATGGCCGGATTCCTCGCCCTTGCGCCACAGGCGCTGGCGCGAACGCGACCAGTACACGGCGCGGCCGGTGGCCGCGGTTTCGGCCAGGGATTCACGGTTCATCCAGGCCACCATCATGATCTGGCCGTTGTCGGCGTCCTGCGCGATGGCGGGGATCAGGCCGTTTTCGTCGAAAACGACGTCGGCCAGCCAGGCGGGTTCGTTGCTCATTTCTCTATCCATAGTCCCGCGCGCAGCACCCAAAACCAGCGCGGCGCGATCCATAATCTTACGGCAATACATTGTTGCACGCGCCACCGCCCCGCAAACAACCGCTGCCGCTCAAGTGGGGCCGCACGGATCCGGGCTCCGCCGGTCCGTCGCGGCGCCCCCCTGGGGGGGAAGCGCCGCAGGCGCTCCGGGGGGGTCACAGCCTCACAGGGATCCCCAGCCCAGCCATGAACCGCTTGCATTCGCCCACGGTATGCTGGCCGAAGTGGAAGATGCTGGCGGCCAGGACCGCGCTGGCGCGGCCGGCGGTGACGCCGTCGGCCAGATGTTGCAACGTGCCGACGCCGCCCGAGGCGATGACGGGCACCGGCACCGCGTCCGAGACGGCGCGCGTGAGTTCCAGGTCGAAACCGGACTTGGTGCCGTCGCGGTCCATGCTGGTCAGCAGGATTTCGCCCGCGCCATAGGCCGCCATGCGGCGCGCCCAGGCCACCGCGTCCAGGCCGGTGGCCTTGCGGCCGCCGTGGGTGAAGACTTCCCAGCGGGCGGGTTCGCCCGCGGCCGACACGCGGCGCGCGTCGATCGCCACCACCACGCACTGCGAGCCGTGGTAGTCCGAGGCGGCGCGGACCAGGTCCGGATTGGCCACGGCGGCGCTGTTGATGCTGATCTTGTCGGCGCCGGCGTTGAGCAGGCGCTGGATGTCGGACACCTGGCGCACGCCGCCGCCCACCGTCAGCGGGATGAAGACCTGCGAGGCCACCTGTTCGATGATGGGCAGGATCAGGTCGCGGCCGTCGCTGGTGGCGGTGATGTCCAGGAACGTGAGTTCGTCGGCGCCCTGCTCGTTGTAGCGGCGGGCGATTTCGACGGGGTCTCCCGCGTCGGCCAGGTTCACGAAGTTCACGCCCTTGACCACCCGCCCGGCGGTGACGTCGAGGCAGGGGATGATGCGGCGGGTCAGTCCGTTCGCCGCGGGCGCGGCGGCGCCGGAGGTGCTGCTGGAGAGGGTCATTTTGCCAATTCGTCGGCGCGGGCCTGCGCCGACCGGAAGTCGAGCGTGCCTTCGTAGATGCTGCGGCCCAGGATGGCGCCTTCGACGCCCTCTTCTTCGACGGCGCACAGGGCTTCGATGTCCTGGATGCCGGCGATGCCGCCCGAGGCGTAGACGGGGATGCGCACGTGCTGGGCCAGGCGGACCGTGGCTTCGACGTTGACGCCCGACAGCATGCCGTCGCGGCCGATGTCGGTGTAGATGATGGCCTCGCAGCCGTAGTCCTCGAACTTCTTGGCCAGGTCCAGCACGTCGTGGCGGGTCAGCTTGCTCCAGCCGTCGGTGGCGATCTTGCCGTCGCGGGCGTCCAGGCCGACGATGATCTGGCCCGGGAAGGCGCCGCAGGCGTCCTGCAGGAAGCCGGGGTTCTTGACGGCGGCCGTGCCGATGATCACGTAGGAAATGCCGGCGTCCAGGTAGCGCTCGATGGTGTCGAGGTCGCGGATGCCGCCGCCGATCTGGACGGGGATGTCGTCGCCGACGGCGTCCAGGATCGCCTTGATGGGGGCTTCGTTCTTGGGTTTGCCGGCAACGGCGCCGTTCAGGTCGACCAGGTGGAGGCGGCGGGCGCCTTGGTCCAGCCAGCGGGCGGCCATGGCGGCGGGGTCTTCAGAGAACACCGTTGCATCGTCCAGGTCGCCCTGGCGCAGACGCACGCAGCGTCCGTCTTTGAGATCGATGGCGGGGATCAGCAGCATGGTGGGCAGCGAGAAAAATAATGGTTGAATGGGCGGGCGGCCGCGAGCCGGGAAAGCTACGGCTGCCAGTCTACAAAATTGCGATACAGGCGCAAACCGTGCTCGGCGCTCTTTTCCGGGTGGAACTGCACCGCGAAAATGTTAGCTGCCGCCACCGCGCAGGTAAAGGCAAGACCATAATCGGTTTCACCGACGGTCAGGCCGGGATCCGCCGGATCGGCGTAGTAACTATGGACGAAGTAGAAGTGCGTTTCGTCCGGAATGCCGGCCCAGATAGGATGAGAGCGCGTCTGGCGGACTTTGTTCCATCCCATGTGAGGCACCTTGAGGAGCTCGGGGCGGGTGTCGGCCGGGCCCGCGCCGCCGGTATCGGCCAGGCAGGCGTCATCGGCCGCCAGCGGGTCCGCGAAGCGCGGGCCCGAGAAGCGGCGTACCACGCCGGGGAACAGCCCCAGGCAGGACGTGCCGCCTTCTTCGCTGGAATCGAACAGCATCTGTTCGCCCACGCAGACGCCCAACAGGGGCTTTTCGCGCGCAGCGCGCACCACGGCTTCGCGCAGCCCGGATTCATTCAGGGTGCGCATGCAGTCCGCCATGGCGCCCTGCCCGGGAAACACGACGCGGTCGGCCGCGGCGATTTCCTGGGGCTGGTTGCAGATGCGGATGTCGGCATCGGGGGCGGCGTATTTCAGGGCGCGGGCGACGGAGTGGAAATTTCCCATTCCGTAGTCGACGATGGCGATAGTGGTCACTTCTTTCTGCCTGGATCGGTGGGATCGCGAACGTTACAGCACGCCCTTGGTGGAGGGCACGGTGTCGCCCATGCGGGGGTCGACTTCCAGGGCCATGCGCAGGGCGCGGCCACAGGCCTTGAAGACCGTTTCCGCCTGGTGGTGGGCGTTGACGCCGCGCAGGTTGTCGATGTGCAGCGTGATCAGGGCATGGTTGACCAGGCCCTGGAAGAATTCGCGGGTCAGGTCCACGTCGAAATCGCCGATGCGGGCGCGGGTGAACGGGATGTGGTATTCCAGGCCGGGACGGCCCGAGAAGTCCACCACCACGCGCGACAGGGCTTCGTCCAGCGGCACGTAGGCGTGGCCGTAGCGGCGCAGGCCGGCCTTGGTGCCGGCCGCTTTCGCGATGGCCATGCCGAGCGTGATGCCCACGTCTTCCACCGTGTGGTGCGCATCGATGTGCAGGTCGCCCTCGGCCTTGATGTCGAGATCGATCAGGCCGTGGCGCGCGATCTGGTCCAGCATGTGGTCCAGGAAGGGCACGCCGGTGTCGATCGTCTGCTTGCCGGTGCCGTCGAGGTTGACGGCCACGCGGATGCGGGTTTCGTTGGTGTTGCGGGTGATCTCAGCGGTACGCATGTTAAGCACTCAAAATCTCTTGCAGGGCGGATAGCAAGGCGGCGTTTTCAGCCGGGGTGCCCACCGAGATGCGCAGGCAATTGGCCAGTAGCGGATGGGCGTTGGAGAAGTTGCGAATCAATATTTTGCGCGTTTTCAGCGCAAGATGCACGGCGTTGCCGTCCAGCTTGCCGGAAAAGCGGGCGAGTACGAAATTCCCCGCGGAAGGGAATACCCGCACCCCGGGCAGCCGGGCCAGGGCGGCGGCCAGCGGCTCGCGGTCGGCGCGCAGCCGCGCGGCCTGTTCGTCCAGCACGGCCTTGTGGCGCAGCACGGCCGACAGGGTGGCCTGGGTCAGCACGTCCAGATTGTAGGGGGGGCGGACCTTGTCCAGTTCCGCGATCCAGGCGGGGTGGCCGGCCAGGTAGCCGAAGCGCAGGCCGGCCAGGCCGATCTTGGACACCGTGCGCATGACGACCGTGTTGGGCGCGTCCAGCACCCGGGGCATCCAGGTGCTGCCGGCGAAGGGCTGGTAGGCCTCGTCCAGCACCACCAGCCCGGGGGCGGCGTCGATGATGGCCTGGATCGCGCCGTCGGGCCACAGGCCCCCGGTGGGGTTATTGGGCACGGCCAGGAACACCACCTTGGGCTGGTGCTCGCGGATGGCGGCCAGTATGGCCGGCAGGTCCAGCTCCAGGTCTTCGGTCAGCGGCACGCCGACGAAGCGGGCATGGTCGAAACGCGCCGCCATATCGAAGTACACGAACGAAGGCCACGGCGACAGTATGGCGTCGCCGGGATCGCAGCAGGCCTGCACGATGAGGTGGATGAGCTCATCCGAGCCGTTGCCGAACAGTACGTCCGCCGCTTCCGGGACGCCGAAGGCCGTCTTGACGGTGCCTCGCAGCGCCGACAGGTCGGCGGCCGGGTAGCGGTTCAGCGGCGTATCGCGCACGGCGCGGGCGATGTCCTCGCGCACCGCCTCCGGCAGCTCGTAGGGGCATTCCATCGCGTCCAGCTTGATGCAGCCTTCGGCGTGGGCCACCGGATAGGCGGCCAGCCCGCGGATGTCCGCCCGGACGGTGCCGGCGATGCGGCCGGCGATGCTTGCCGCCGGGGCAGGGCTCATGGCTTGTCGACCCGGTACTGGGCGCTGGCGGCGTGCGCCTGCAGGCCCTCGCCCAGCGCCAGTTCGGCGGCGATGCGGCCCAGGGTCTGCGCGCCCTGGTGCGAGACCTGGATCAGGCTGGAGCGCTTCTGGAAGTCGTAGACGCCCAGCGGCGACGAGAAACGGGCCGTGCGCGAGGTCGGCAGCACGTGGTTCGGGCCGGCGCAGTAGTCGCCCAGGGCCTCGGAGCTGAAGCGTCCCATGAAGATCGCGCCGGCGTGGCGGATCTGCGCGGTCCATTTCTCCGGATGCTCGGTGGAGATCTCCAGGTGCTCGGGCGCGATGTCGTTGGCGATGCGGCAGGCTTCTTCCAGGCTTTCGACCAGGATCAGCGCGCCGCGGTTGGCCAGGCTGACCCGCAGGATGTCGGCGCGCGGCATCGTGGGCAGCAGGCGTTCGATGGCGGCCTGGACTTCTTCGATGAAGGCGGCGTCCGGGCACAGCAGGATGGACTGCGCGAGTTCGTCGTGCTCGGCCTGCGAGAACAGGTCCATGGCGATCCAGTCGGCCGGCGTGTTGCCGTCGCAGATGACCAGGATTTCGCTGGGACCGGCGATCATGTCGATGCCGACCACGCCGAACACGCGGCGCTTGGCGGCGGCGACGTAGGCGTTGCCCGGGCCGACGATCTTGTCGACGGCCGGCACGGTGGCGGTGCCGTAGGCCAGCGCGCCCACGGCCTGCGCGCCGCCGATGGCGAACACGCGGTCCACGCCGCCGATGGCGGCGGCAGCCAGCACGATGGGATTGCGCGCGCCGTCGGGCGTGGGCGTGACCATGATCAGTTCCTGCACGCCCGCGACCTTGGCCGGGATGGCGTTCATCAGCACCGACGAGGGGTAAGCCGCCTTGCCGCCGGGCACGTACAGGCCCACGCGGTCCAGCGGGGTCACCTGCTGGCCCAGCATCGTGCCGTCCGCCTCGGTGTAGGTCCAGGTCTCGGCGCGCTGGCGCTCGTGGTAGCCGCGCACGCGGTCGGCGGCGGCTTCCAGGGCGTTGCGCTGGGCGGCCGGCAGCGCGGCCAGGGCCGCATGCCAGTCGGCCTTGGGAATCTCCAGCGTGCCGGCGGACGCGCCGGGCATGCGGTCGAAGCGCTGCGTGTATTCCACCAGGGCGGCGTCGCCGCGGGCGCGTACGTCGGCCAGGATGCCGGCGGCGGCGCGGTCGATGGACTCGTCCTCGGCGGCCTCGAAGGCCAGCAGCTTGGACAGGGCGGATTTGAATCCGGGATCGCGGGAGTCGAGACGATTGATCAGGGCCATGGCGTCATGGTGCAGGTAACGGCCGCCGCGGCGTCGCGGCGGGCGGGGGTCAGGCGTTGCGGGAGGCGGCTCTTTCGAACGCGTCCAGCAGCGGTTGCAGGCGGGCGCCGCGGGTTTTCAGCGCCGCCTGGTTGACGATCAGGCGCGAGGAGATCGGCATGATGTCCTCGACCGCGACCAGGTCGTTGGCGCGCAGCGTGCCGCCGGTGGACACCAGGTCCACGATGCAATCGGCCAGGCCGACCAGCGGCGCCAGCTCCATCGAACCATACAGCTTGATGATGTCGACGTATACGCCCTTGGACGCAAAGTGTTCACGGGCTGAATGCACGTACTTCGTGGCCACGCGCAGGCGCGCGCCCTGGTGGACGGCGCCTTCGTAGTCGAAGCCGTTGCGCACGGCCACGGCCAGGCGGCACTTGGCGATGTTCAGGTCGATCGGCTGGTACAGGCCGCCGGGCTGTTCCTTGGCGTGCTCGATCAGCACGTCCTTGCCCGCGATGCCCAGGTCGGCCGCGCCGTACTGCACATAGGTGGGCACGTCCGAGGCCCGCACGATGATCAGGCGCAGGCCGGGGTCGCTGGTCGGCAGGATCAGCTTGCGCGAGCTTTCCGGGTTCTCGGATACCTCGATGCCGGCCTCGGCCAGGAGGGGCATGGTTTCTTCGAAGATCCGTCCCTTGGACAGAGCCAGGGTCAGGGGCGTGACGGGGGAATCGCTCATGCTGCCTGTTCCTTGCCGGTAATGCGTTGGATGTTTGCGCCGAGGGCGCGCAATTTCACTTCCATCTGGTCGTAGCCGCGATCCAGGTGGTAGATGCGGTCGACCAGGGTATCGCCCTCGGCGGCCAGGCCGGCGATGACCAGGCTGGCCGAGGCGCGCAGGTCGGTGGCCATGACGGTGGCGCCCGACAGGCGCCGCACGCCGCGCACCACCGCGGTGTGGCCGTCGATGTCGATGTCCGCGCCCATGCGGCGCAGTTCCTGCACGTGCATGTAGCGGTTTTCGAAGATCGTTTCGACGATGACCGAGGTGCCGTCGGCCACGGCGTTCAGCGCCATGACCTGGGCCTGCATGTCGGTGGCGAAGCCCGGGTACTCGTGCGTGCGGAACCCCACGGCGCGGGGGCGCGAGGACATGGCGCCGCGGATCCAGCCGGGGCCGGTTTCGATGGCGACGCCGGCCTCGGCCAGCTTGTCCAGGGTGGCGCCGAGGATGTCGGCGTCGGTGTTGCGCAGGACGATGTCGCCGCCGGCCGCGCCCACGGCGCACAGGAAGGTGCCGGCTTCGATGCGGTCGGAGATGACGCGGTGTTCGGCGCCATGCAGGCGGTCCACGCCGTCGATCACGATGCGGTCGGTGCCGTGGCCCTGGATGCGGGCGCCCATCTTGATGAGCAGCTCGGCCAGGTCCACCACTTCAGGCTCGCGCGCGGCGTTTTCCAGCACGGTCTGGCCTTCGGCCAGCACGGCGGCCATCAGCAGGTTCTCGGTGCCGGTGACTGTGACCATGTCGGTGCGGATGGAGGCGCCCTTCAGGCGCTTGGCGCGCGCCACCACGAAGCCGTGCTCGATGCTGATGTCCGCGCCCAGCGCGGACAGGCCCTTGATGTGCTGGTCCACCGGGCGCTGGCCGATGGTGCAGCCGCCGGGCAGGCTGACGCGGGCCTCGCCGAAGCGCGCCACCAGCGGGCCCAGCACCAGGATGGAGGCGCGCATGGTCTTGACCAGGTCGTACGGGGCTTCCAGGTTGTCGACCTTGTCGGCCTGGAGCGTGACGATGCCGTCCGCGCCGCGTTCCGCGCGCACGCCCATGCGGGCGAGCAGGCGCAGCATGGTGGCCGTGTCGTTCAGGTGCGGGACGTTGGACAGGGCCAGCGTGTCGGCCGTCAGCAGGCTGGCGCACAGGATCGGCAGGGCCGAGTTCTTGGCGCCGGAGATGGAGATCTCGCCGTGCAGCGGCGAGCCGCCGGTGATGCGCAGTTTGTCCATTACTGTCCTGCCTGCCGGTATTCGTCGGGCGTCAGCGTGCGCATGGAGAGCGCGTGGATCTCGGCCTTCATGCGGTCGCCCAGCGCGGCATAGACCAGTTGATGGCGCTGGATGAGGCGCTTGCCTTCGAAGGCCGCGCTGACGATGACGGCGTCGAAGTGGGAACCGTCGCCTTGCACGTCGAGATGTTCACAGGGCAGGCCGTCCGCGATGTACTGGCGGACTTGCGCGGGAGTGGGAAGCATGGACGTCAATTCCTGAGTTTGTAGCCGCTGGCCAGGAGCCGCAGCGCATAGAGCGATAGCGCGAGGAACACCCCCGTCACCACCGCCAGGCTGCGCCAGGGGGAGACGTCCGACACCGAGAAGAATCCGTAGCGGAAACCGTCGATGGTGTAGAAGATGGGGTTCCAGTGGGATACGCCCTGCCAGAAGGCGGGAAGCGTATGGATGGAATAGAACACGCCGGAGAGGAAAGTCGCCGGCATGATCAGGAAGTTCTGGAAGGCCGCGAGCTGGTCGAATTTCTCGGACCACAGGCCCGCGATCAGGCCCAGCACGCCCATGATGCCGCAGGCCAGCACCGCGAACGCGGCCAGCCACAGCGGATGCGCCGGAACCAGCGGCACGAAGCACAGCGCCACCGCCCAGACGCACAGGCCGACCGCCAGGCCGCGGACGATCGCCGCCAGCACGTAGGCGCCGAAGATGTCGCGGTGCGACAGCGGCGGCAGCAGCATGAAGACGAGGTTGCCCGTGATGCGGCTCTGGATGAGCGACGACGACGGGTTGGCGAACGAGTTCTGCAGCATGCTCATCATCATGAGCCCGGGGATCAGGAACGCCGTGTACGGCACGCTGCCGTACACCATGACGCGCCCTTCCAGCACGTGCGCGAAGACCAGCAGGTACAGCAGCGCGGTGATGACCGGCGCGGCGATGGTCTGGAAGCTGACCTTCCAGAAGCGCAGCAGTTCCTTGCGCAGCAGGGTGGGAAAGCCGGAGCCCGCGTCCAGGCGGGGCTGCACCAGCGGCTGGCTGGCGCTCGCGAGGGGCTGGGTCATGACGAGATCTCTTCGGGTTGCAGGGCCGCCACGGCGGGTTCGTCCTGGTGCATGATGCGGACGAACGCGTCTTCCAGGTCCACGCCGCCCACGCGGGCCAGCAGGGCCTGGGTGGTGTCCAGCGCCACGATGCGCCCGCCCTTGAGCATGGCGATGCGGCCGCACAGCGCTTCGGCTTCTTCCAGGTAGTGGGTGGTGAGCATGATGGTGTGGCCGGCCCGGTTCAGGCGCGAGATGAATTCCCACAGCGTGCGGCGCAGGTCCACGTCCACGCCCGCGGTCGGCTCGTCCAGCACGATCACGGGCGGGCGGTGCACCAGCGCCTGCGCCACCAGCACGCGGCGCTTCATGCCGCCGGACAGCGCCCGCATATTGGCATTGGCCTTGTCCGCCAGCCCCAGGTTGAAGAGTATTTCGTCGATCCAGTCGTCGTTCTTGCGCAGGCCGAAATAGCCGGACTGGATGCGCAGGGTCTCGCGCACCGTGAAGAACGGGTCGTAGACCAGCTCTTGCGGCACCACGCCCAAGGCGCGCCGGGCCGACTTGTAGTCGGCCACGACGTCGTACCCACAGACCGTGGCGTGGCCCGAGGTCGCGTGCGCCAGCCCGGCCAGGATCGAGATCAGGGTGGTCTTGCCGGCGCCATTGGGACCCAGCAGCCCGAAGAACTCGCCGTGTTCGATCGCCAGGCTGACGTTGTCCAGGGCCTGGAAGCTGGATTCGGGCGCGCGCCCGAGCAGCTTCCGCCAGCCGCTTTGGCGCGGGGAGTAGATCTTGGAGACGTTTTCTAGACTGACGGCGGACATGACGGGGGGAAGTGGCCCGAAAAGAGCGAATCGCTCATTATATAAGCGCGCCGCGGCGGGAAGCGCCGATGGCCCCGGCGCCCGTAGGGATCGGCGTCCTATCCGTCCCTGAAATAATCGGCCCGGCGGGCCTCTGGGGGCGCGCCGGGCCGGGACAGCCGGTGACGGGGATCACTGATTGCGCTGGTTCAGCGCCTGGATCAGGCCGTCGATGCCGTTCTGGTTGATCTGCTGCGCAAACTGGTTGCGGTAGTTCTCGATCAGCCAGATGCCCTCGACGTTCATGTCGTAGATCTTCCAGCCCTGGGCGGTCTTTTCCAGGCGATAGTCGACGCCCGTCGGCTGGCCGTTGGGCTGGCTGATGAGCGTGCGCACGACGACGTCGTCGGACTTGGGGTCGCCGCGGAACGGCAGGGTGCGGACGGTGGTGCTGGTCGTGACGCGGGTCAGCGCGCCGCTGTAGGTGCGCACCAGGGTGCCGCGGAAGGCCTCGGCCAGGGCCGTCCGCTGCTGTTCGTTGGCCTGGCGCCAATAGCGGCCGGCGGCCAGGCGGGTGGTCTTCTGGAAGTCGACGTAGGGCAGGATGTGGGCGTTGACGACCTCGTTGATACGGGCGGTGTTTCCGGCCTTGACGGCGCCATCCGCCTTGAGCACATCGAGGGCTTCATTGGCCGCGGCCAGCACGAACTGGTCCGGAGGGCCGTTGGGATCGGGCTTGGTCTGCGCGGCGGCGGAGGCGGCGAGGCCCAGCAGGCCCGCGAAAACCAGCCGTTGCAACAGGGAAACAAGGGAAATTCGCATCAAAACTCCTTACTCGTACTGATGGCGCGGTCCCGCGCCTACTTGGCAGCGGGTTGGGGCGCGGGCGCGGCGGGGGCGGCGGGCGCGGCGTCGTCCTCGTCATCTTCATAGTTGGGCAGCGACGATTCGTCGTCCACCTTGTGGCCCAGCACCATGGCGGCGCGGCGCTGCAGGTAGGCGTCGCGGACGAAGCTGTACGGATCGAGCGCCACGCGGTCGACCGTGTCGGTCGCATCCAGCAGGCTGGCGCGGGTATCGACCACGCGCAGGCCCCATAGCGAATTGCGCAGGCGGACGTTGTCGATGGCGTCCACGCCCATGTAGCCGTAGGTCGTGCCGGCGTAGTCGCCGACCAGGCCGGCGCCGTCGCGCACGGTGGACGAGCCGAAGAACGGCAGCACCAGGTACGGGCCCTGGCCCAGGCCCCACACGCCCAGCGTCGTGCCGAAGTCGTTCGGGATGCGGCGCGCGCCATTGGCCGAGGCGACGTCGAAGCAGCCGCCCACGCCCATGGTGGTGTTGAACAGGAAGCGGCCCAGCGTGTTGACGAAGTCGTGGCCGCGGCCCTGCAGGAAGCTGTTGGTGCCGGACCAGAGGTCGCCGACGTTGCTGAAGATGTTGTGCACGCAACTGCGCACCGGTTCCGGCGTGACGAAGGTGTACGCCTGCGCCACCGGCTTGAAGACGGCGCGGTCGACCGTGTCGTTGAACTTGTAGATGCCCCGGTTGAAGCCTTCCCAGGGATCGCGGGGATCCGGATTCTGGGGGGCGGCACAGCCTGCCATCAGCGCGCCAGCGGCTGCGGCGACGGCAATCCGGGAAATCGCTTTCTTATTCATGATCGGGGCATCCGTATCCATAATTCTTATGCTGTTGCGTACGCGGGACGGGGTTTGTTGCCGCGTCTTGCGCATGGTCTTCAATTTGGCGTCTTCGCGGCGGGTTCCGGCGAGGTCGTGCCCTGCTTCTCCGCCGAACCATACAGGAACTGGCTGATTAGCTGTTCAAGGACGACGGCGCTCTGCGTGTAGCGGATCTTTCCGCCGTCGGCAAAGTTCTCTTCGTCGCTGCCCGCGGTCAGGCCCAGGTACTGTTCGCCCAGCAGGCCCGACGTCAGGATGGATGCCGACGTGTCCTTGGGGAACTGATAGGCCGTTTCCAGTTTGACCGACACGATTGCCTGGAAGGTCTTGTCGTCGAACGAAATGCCGTCGACCCGGCCCACCACGACCCCGGCGCTCTTGACGGGCGCGCGCACCTTGAGGCCGCCTACGTTATCGAAGTTGGCCGTTACCGTATAGGTCGGGGCGAAAGAAAAAGTGCTCAAGTTGCCGGCGCGCAACGCCAGGAATGCCAGCGCGACCGCGCCCAGCAATACGAACAGGCCTACCCAGAAGTCGGTTTTTTCGCGTGACATGATCGATCCGTATCAATTTCCAAACATCAAGGCGGTGAGCAGGAAGTCCAGCCCAAGCACCGCCAGGGAGCCCACGACGACCGTGCGCGTAGTGGCGCGGGCGACCCCTTCGGGCGTGGGCTTGGCCTGCCAGCCTTCGTAAAGCGCGACCAGCGTCACCGAGACGCCGAACACCACGCTCTTGATGACGCCGTTGGCCACGTCTTTCCAGACGTCCACGCCGTTCTGCATCTGCGACCAGAAGGCGCCGGCGTCCACGCCGATCATGATCACGCCCACCACCCAGCCGCCCAGGATGCCCACCATGGAGAACACCGCCGCCAGGATGGGCATGGCGATGATGCCGCCCCACAGGCGCGGCACCAGCACGCGGCGTATCGGGTCCACGGCCATGACTTCCATGGCCGCGAGTTGTTCGCCGGCCTTCATGAGGCCGATCTCGGCCGTGAGCGAAGTGCCCGCGCGGCCGGCGAACAGCAGCGCCGTGACGACAGGCCCCAGTTCGCGCACCAGCGACAGGGCCACCAGCAGGCCCAGGGCCTCCTCGGAGCCGTAGCGGTTCAGCGTGTAGTAGCCCTGCAGCCCCAGCACGAAGCCCACGAACATGCCGGACACGGCGATGATCAAGAGCGAATAGTTGCCGATGAAATGGACCTGCTGCGACACCAGGCGGGGGCGCGACAGCACGATGCCGCTGCGCGCCAGCATGGCGCCGAAGAACCGGGTGAAGTAGCCGATGCCGGAGACCCGGGTGCGCACCCAGCCGCCCAGCGCGCCGATGGTGTTGCGGGAGCCGCTCATGCCTTGCGCCCCTTCTGTTGCGAAAGCCACTTCTGGAAAGCGGGCGTTTCGGGATACTGGAACGCGACGGGGCCGTCGGGCTCGCCCTTGAGGAACTGCAGCACGTAGGGGTCCTGCGAGGCCGACAGCGTTTCCGGGGTGCCGGCCGCGGCAAGCTTGCCCTGCCCCACCAGGTACACCCGGTCCGCGATGGAGAACGATTCCTGCACGTCGTGCGTGATCAGCACCGACGCGCAGCCCAGCCGGTCGGCCAGGCTGCGGATCAGGCGGGCGGTGATGCCCAGCGAGATCGGGTCCAGCCCGGCGAACGGCTCGTCGTACAGGATGAGCTCGGGTTCCAGCACCACGGCGCGGGCCAGCGCTACGCGCCGGCCCATGCCGCCCGAGATTTCGGAGACTTTCAGGTGCGCGGCGGCGCGCAGGCCCACGGCGTCGAGCTTGTCGAGCACGCGCTCGGTCACTTCCGCTTCTTCGAGCCGGGTGTGCTCGCGCAGCGGGAAGGCCACGTTCTCGAAGACGTTCAGGTCGGTGAAGAGCGCGCCCTGCTGGAACAGCACGCCCATGCGCGTGCGCAGCGATTGCAGTTCGGCCGGGGTGGCGAGGGCCACGTCCTGGCCGAAGGCCAGCACGCGCCCCTGTTGCGCGGTGAGCTGGCCAGTGGCCGCGCGCAGCAGGGTGGTCTTGCCCGAGCCCGAGCCGCCCATGATGGCGACCACCTGGCCCGCGCGCACATCCATGGAGATATCGCGCAGGACGGTGAAATCGCCGTAGCCGAGCGCCACGCCTTCCAGGCGCAGGGCGAATTCCGGGGTGCTGCTTGTTTGAGCGGGCATGGGCAACGAACGGGTGTTTCGGCGGCGGAGCTTGCCCTGCTGTCCGGCCGGTGCGCCTGGCTGTTGTAAGGGCCGGCGCAGGCTGGACAGGCGGCGTCGGGAAGCGCCCTGTTACTCATATGCCGGGGACGAAGGCGGGCCTTGGCTCCCAGCGGCGAGGCGCCATTGTAGCCCGACGCTCTGTAATCACAACGCGACGGGCCGCCCGTGGAACAGTGTTTTCGGTGCGGGGAACAATCCCGGCTCAGCGGCGCGCCCGCGCCGCCGCCGTTTCCCGGGCCAGCCGCGCGATCAGATCGGCGGTGGTTTCGCGCCGGGCCAGGGGTGCGCCCTGGCCGGCCCACAGGGACAGCACGTGGATGTTGCCCGCCTTGCCGCCCGCCGTGCGCATCGGCCGCGTCAGGGCGTTCTGCAGGGGGTACGGCAGGATGTCGGCCGCGATGGCGTCGGCATCCCGCATGAACGCGTTCTCGATGCCGCGGGCCGGGCGGCCGGAAAACGCCCGGGTCACGCGCGACTGCTCGGCCCGCGAGGCGGGCAGCACCGCCTTGTAGGCATCCCCGATACCAGACTCGTCCGTGGTCAGGAAGGCCGTCCCCATTTGTGCGAGGTCGGCGCCCAGGGCCAGGGCGGCGGCGATGCCGCGCCCGTCCATGATGCCGCCTGAGGCGATGACCGGCACGGAGACCGCGTCGGCCACCTGCGGCACCAGGGCCATGGTGCCGATCAGCGATTCCTCGAACTCGCCCAGGAACGTGCCGCGGTGCCCGCCGGCCTCCGCGCCCTGCGCGACGACGGCGTCCACGCCGTCCTGTTCCAGCGCGACCGCCTCGCGCACCGTGGTCGCGGTGCCCACGGTCAGGATGCCCAGTTCGCGGCAGCGCGCGAGCGCCTCGGCGGGCATGCGGCCGAAGGTGAAGCTGAAAACGGCCGGGCGCGCCCGCAGGACCGCCTCGATCTGTTCCGGCAGCGGGTCGGGCTGGGGGACGGGTTCGGCGGGCGCGGCCAGGCCCAGTTGCTGGTGGTAGCGCGCCATCAGCGCCAGCATGCGGCCGGCGTCGCCCCGCATGGCTTCCTGCGGAACGGACGCGAACAGATTGATGGCGAACGGGCGTTCGGTGCGCGCGCGGATCGCCCGCGCCGCGGCCTCGATCTGTTCGGGGCTCAGGTAGGCCGCGCCGAGCGAGCCCAGGGCTCCCGCTTTCGATGCCTCGGAGACCAGTTCCACCGTCGTGGCGCCGCCGGCCATGGGCGCCTGGACGATGGGATGGAGCAGCTTGAGCAGATCGATCGGACGGGAAGCCATGGGATTACTCCTGGAAGGTTATTGAAGCTGGATGTTCCCAGCCTTGATGACGTGCGCCCACTTCTCGGTCTCGCTCTTGATGAAGGCGGCGAATTCCTCGGGCGTGCCGCCGCCGGCCTGGCTGCCGGTGTCCGCGATCGCCTTCTGGACGTCGGGCTCCTTCAGGATGCGGTTGAACTCGGCGTTGAGCTTGGCGATGATCGGCGCGGGCGTGCCGGCCGGGGCGACGATGCCCTGCCAGTTGTACGACTCGAAGCCCGGCAGGCCCGATTCGGCCATGGTCGGGACGTCGGGCAGCACGTCCAGGCGCTTGGCCGACGTGACCGCGATCGGGTGGATTTTCTTGCCCTGGATGGCCGGCAGCGCCGAATAGCCCATTTCGAACATCATCGAGATATGGCCGCCCATGAGGTCGGTCGCGGCCAGGCTGCCGCCCTTGTACGGGACGTGGACGATGTCGATCTTGGCCTGTTCGCGGAACATCTCGCCGGACAGGTGGTGCGCGCCGCCCACGCCGGACGAGCCGAAGGACAGCTTGCCGGGCTGCTTCTTGGCCTGCGCGATCAGGTCCGCCAGCGTCTTCACGGGCAGCTCGTTGTTCACGCTCAGCACCAGCGGGCTGTTTTCGATCAGGATGACCGGCGCCAGGTCCTTTTGCGGGTTGTAGGGCATTTCCTTCATCAGCGACGGATTGACCGCCATCGGGGCCAGGTTGCCCGTGCCGATGGTGTAGCCGTCCGGGGCCGCCTTGGCGATGAGGTTGGTGCCGACCACGCCGCCCGCGCCCGCCTTGTTCTCGACCACGATGGGCTGGCCCAGCGATTCGCCCAGCTTGCGCGCCAGCAGGCGCACGCGGGTGTCGGCGAAGCCGCCCGGCGCGTAGGGCACGATCATGGTGATGGGCTTGGCCGGCCAGTCGGTGGACTGGGCCCGGGCGGCGCCGCTGAAGGCGGCGGCGGCCGCGAGGGCGGCGATAAGGGGACGCAACGGTTTCATGCTGGGAACTCCTCTTTCTGCTTTCTAGTGGAACAGCCCTGCGGGCCGATCGCATTATGCCCAGCGTCCCTGCGATCTGTCGTGATTTTTCCCAAGCGCCATGCCGAAAGCGCCAGCAGCGCCGCGCTGCCCGCCAGCACCTGCGGCAGGCCCGCGCCCCAGCGCGTTGCCCACGATGCCAGGAGCGGCCCCAGGATCTGGCCCGCGGCGAAGGCCGCGGTCATGATGGCGGCCGCGCGGGGAGCCGCCGCGCCGGCCCCGCGCCGGGCGGCCAGCATGCCCGCCTGGGTGATCACCATGAAGGTGCCGCCCACCAGCAAGGCGGCCAGGATCACGGCGGCGATGTGGTGCCAGACCGCCACGGCCAGCATGCCCAGGGCCATCAGGGCCTGGGCGCCGCGCCAGACCCGCCGGTCGTCGCGGCCGCGGGCCAGCCGCGGGACCAGCAGGCAGGACGCCGCCGCGGCCAGCCCGAACAGCGGCCAGGCCCAGCCGAAGACCGCCGGGTCCGGGATGATTTCCTTGGCCATCGCCGGCAGGAAGGTGGCGGGGACGATGTAGCCCACGCCGAAAATGCCGTAATGCAGGGCCAGCCGCGGCATGCCGGGCGGCAGGCCGGCGGGCGGCGCCTCCGCGGCGCGCGGCGGGACGGGCGCGGGCTGGCGGCGCAGTGCCGCCCAGGCGGCGGCGGACAGGGCCAGCGCCAGGCCGCCCAGGCTGATCCAGAGGGTGTCGGCGCGCGCGCCCCGCGTCGCCAGCGCCAGGCAGGCCAGCCCCGTCAGCGCGATGCCGGCGCCCACGCCGGCGTAGGCCACGGCGGACGCGCCAGCCTCTCGCGGGTCGCCCGCGGGCACGGGCCGCCAGGCCGCCACGCAGATGAAGGCGCTGGCGCTGGCGTAGCCGGCGGCCAGCCGCAGCGCGCACCAGGCGGCCATCCCCTGCCAGAGCGGCATGGCCAGCGTCAGCAGGGCCACGGCCAGCAGGCTGGCCGCCAGCGTGCCGCGCAGCCGCCGGACGGGCCAGGCGACGGCCGCCAGCGCGCCGAGCAGGTAGCCGGCGTAGTTCGCCGAGGCCAGCCAGCCGCCTTGCGCCAGGGACAGGCCGGCTTCCTGCGCCATCGAGGGCCAGACCGGCGTAAAGGCGAACCGGCCGATCCCCATGGCCGCCGCCAGGGCCAGCGCCGCCGGCCAGGCCAGGGCGGCCGCGCCGCGGAAATGGGGGGCGGGAGACGTAACGGGCGTTGACATGCTCCCTACTCTACGGCTGTACTAATATCTTTAATAGTGAATTATTAAGAACTTGAGTTCTTGAAATGAGAAACTTGGATCTCGACGCGCTGCAAATATTCAAAGCGGTTGCCGACCAGGGCGGCGTGGCGCGCGCCGCCGCGCACCTCAATCGCGTGCAGTCCAACGTGTCGACCCGCCTGAAGCAACTGGAGGCCTCGCTGGACGCGCCGCTCTTCCGGCGCCAGAACCGCCGGCTGGTGCTGTCGGACCAGGGCCGCGTGCTGCTGTCGTATGCCGACCGTCTGCTGCGCCTGTCGGACGAGGCGCAGGCCGCGGTGCGCGAAGGTTCGCTGCGGGGCGTGCTGCGCATCGGCACCATGGAAAGCACCGCGGCCGCGCGCCTGCCGCCCATCCTGGCCGCTTATCACGCGTCCTGGCCGCGGGTGCGCATCGAACTGGTGACGGGCACGTCGGCGGCGCTCGCGGCCAAGGTGCGCAACTACGACATCGAAGCCGCCTTCGTCGCCCGGCCGTTCCCCGCCGAGGGGCTGGCGGCGATGGACGCGTTCCAGGAAGAGCTGGCGCTGATTTCGCCCATGGCCTGGGATCCGGTCCGGAGCGCGAAAGAACTGGGGAACCGCAGCGTCATCGCGTTCGCGGCGGGATGCTCGTATCGCCGCATCCTGGAATCCTGGCTGAACCAGGAAGGCGTGACGCCGGGGAACGTGATGGAGTTCGCGTCGTATCACGCCATCGTGGCGTGCGTGGCCGCGGGGTCGGGCGTGGCCATCGTGCCGCGGTCGGTGCTGGCTGTGCTGGGGACGGCGCATTCCGTGCGCGTTTGCGCCCTGCCCGGTCCCCATGGCCAGGCCCTGACGCAACTGGTCTGGCGCGCCGACGATGATACGCCGGCGCTACAGGCCTTGCGGCAGGAACTGAAGGCCGTTTAGAAGCGGTAGCCGACGCCCAGGGTGGCGACCCAGGGATTGATGCGCGCGGTGCCGATGTGCTGGCCGTCCAGCTTGACCTTGGACGAGATGTCGATGTAGCGGATGTCCGCGTTCATGAACCAGCGCTCATTGATCTTGATGTCGGCGCCGAGCTGCGCGGCCACGCCCCACGAATCCTTCAGCTTCAGGCTGGAGCCGCTCAGCGCGCCTTCGGTCTTGGTGTCGAAGAAGTGGGTGTAGTTGATGCCGACGCCGATGTAGGGCTGGATCATGCTGTCCGGCAGGATGTGCCATTGCAGGCTCAGCGTGGGCGGCAGGTGCTTGGTCGAGCCGATCTTGCCCAGGCCGCTGCCGCGGATGTCGTGCTCGAAAGGCCAGGCGCCCAGCAGTTCGAGGCCGATGTTGCGCGTGGCCATATAGGTCAGGGTGAAGCTGGGGCGGACATTGTTGTTGACGTCGAGCTTGACGCCGCCGTTCAGCACGCTGCCGTTGTTGGAATCCGGGCGCACCTGCGTGACGCCGACCTTGAGCAGCACATCCCCGGCTTCATGCGCGTGCGCGGGGGCGAGCGAGGCGGCGGCGAGCAGGCCGGCGATGGCGGTGGCGCGAATAGGCCCGTTCAGCGAAAACATTTCTCTTCTCCGATCTTTCCATGGGTTGAGCACACAGATTCGCAGACCTGGCGCCGGCCACGATTGATATGTGTCAAAGCGTGAAAAGACCGCGTTGAAAAAGTGGTTATGTCGCAACATCGGGCCGCGCGAGGGCGCGCGCCAAAGAAAACGCCGCCGGCGCGGGGCGCTCGGCGGCGTCGGGGGGACCGTCGCGGGATCAGCGCGGCAGTTCGCTGCTTCCCATCAGGTAGGCGTCGACGGCGCGCGCGCACTGGCGGCCTTCGCGGATGGCCCAGACCACCAGGGACTGGCCGCGGCGCATGTCGCCGGCGGTGAAGACCTTTTCCACGTTGGTGCGGTAGTCGTCGGTATTGGCGCGCACGTTGCCGCGCGCGTCGCGGTCCACGCCGAAGGCGTCGAGCACGGTCTGGACCGGCGACACGAAGCCCATGGCCAGCAGCACCAGGTCGGCCTTGATCTCGAATTCGGAGCCTTCGGCTTCGCGCATCTTCATCTGGCCGGTGGCTTCGTCCTTGAACCATTCGACGCGGGCGCCGACCAGCTTTTCAACCTTGCCGTTGCTGCCCTTGAACAGCTTGGTGGTCACGGACCAGTCGCGCTCGCAGCCTTCCTCGTGCGAGGACGAGGTGCGCATCTTCAGCGGCCAGTAGGGCCAGGTCATGGCCTTGTTTTCGGATTCGGGCGGCTGGGGCATCAGTTCGAACTGCGTGACCGAGGCCGCGCCGTGGCGGTTGCTGGTGCCCACGCAGTCGGAACCCGTGTCGCCGCCGCCGATCACCACCACGTGCTTGCCCTTGGCCAGCGTCTGGTCGGTAAGGCGGTCGCCGGCCACGGCCTTGTTCTGCTGGCGCAGGAAGTCCATGGCGTAATACACGCCCGACAGTTCGCGTCCCGGCACCGGCAGGTCGCGCGGGGTTTCGGAACCGCCGCTCATCACCACCGCGTCGAACTCGGCCAGCAGCGATTCCGGCGTGCGCACGGTCAGGCCGTCGGCCACCGGGTCGCCCGGATTGCCGATGTAGGTCGACGGCGCGAATTCCACGCCCTCGGCCTCCATCTGCGAGATGCGGCGGTCGATCTGGTGCTTTTCCAGCTTGAAATCGGGGATGCCGTAGCGCAGCAGCCCGCCGATGCGGTCGCTCTTTTCGAACAGGGTCACGGAATGGCCGGCGCGGGCCAGTTGCTGCGAGCACGCCATGCCGGCGGGGCCGGAACCCACGACGGCGACCTTCTTGCCCGTCTTGCGCGCCGGCACCTGCGGAGCCACCCAGCCTTCGGCCCATCCTTTGTCGATGATGGCGTGCTCGATGGACTTGATGCCCACGGCGTCGCTGTTGATGTTCAAGGTACAGGCGGCTTCGCACGGCGCCGGGCAGATGCGGCCCGTGAACTCCGGGAAGTTGTTGGTGGAGTGCAGCACTTCGAGCGCGCGCTTCCAGTCCTGCTTGTAAACCAGGTCATTCCAGTCCGGGATGATGTTGTTGACCGGGCAGCCGTTGTTGCAGAACGGGATGCCGCAATCCATGCAGCGCGCCGCCTGCTGCTTGGCCTGGTCGTCGTTCAGGTGCAGCACGAACTCGCGCCAGTTCTTCAGGCGCTTCTGCGGGGCCTCGGAGGCCTCCTGCAGGCGCTGGTATTCCATGAATCCGGTGATCTTTCCCATGATTTCCCTCACGCAGCCAGTTGTTGCGGGTTGGCTGCACGCCACATTTCACCCAATGCGCGGCGGTAGTCCGTCGGCATGATCTTTACGAATTTGCCGCGCGAGGCTTCCCAGTCGCCCAGGATCTCGCGGGCGCGGAAGCTGCCGGTGTAGCGGAAGTGGTCTTCCACCAGGCGGCGCAGGATGGCTTCGTCCGTTTCGCGTTCGCCGCCGCGCTGCGCGCTGTGCCAGGTGTCCATGCCGTTCTGCGCGACCTGTTCGGCGTGCGAGGAGACGGCTTCCAGTTCGACCATGGACAGATTGGCGCGGTGCTTGAGCGTGCGCTCCGGATCCCACACGTAGGCCACGCCGCCGGACATGCCGGCCGCGAAGTTGCGGCCCGTCGCGCCCAGGACCACGACGGTTCCGCCCGTCATGTATTCGCAGCCGTGGTCGCCCGTGCCTTCCACCACCGTGGCGGCGCCCGAGTTGCGCACCGCGAAGCGTTCGCCGGCCACGCCGTTGAAGAACGCCTCGCCCGCCAGCGCGCCGTACAGCACGGTGTTGCCGGCGATGATGTGGTCGGGGCCGAAGCCGCGGAAGTCGTTGGGCGAGCGCACGATGATGCGGCCGCCCGACAGGCCCTTGCCCACGTAGTCGTTGCCTTCGCCCACCAGGTCCATCGTGATGCCGTGGGCCAGGAACGCGCCGAAGCTCTGGCCCGCCGTGCCGTTGCACTGGATGTGGATGGTGTCGTCCGGCAGGCCGTCATGGCCGTAGCGCGAGGCCACCGCGCCCGACAGCATGGCGCCGATGGTGCGGTTGCGGTTGCGCACCGGAACGATGAACGAGACCTTTTCGCCGCGCTCCAGCGCGGGCTTGCTGCGTTCGATCAGTTGATGATCCAGCGCGCCGGCCAGGCCGTGGTCCTGCTCTTCGGTCTGGCGCACGTCGGCGTCGGACTGGGTTTGATGGAACACGCGGGCGAAGTCCAGGCCCTGGGCCTTCCAGTGCTCCACGCCCGAGCGCATGTCCAGCAGGTCGGCGCGGCCGATCAGGTCGTCGAACTTGCGGATGCCCAGTTGGGCCATGATTTCGCGGACTTCCTCGGCGATGAAGAAGAAGAAGTTCACGACGTGCTCGGGCTTGCCCTGGAATTTCTTGCGCAGGACCGGGTCTTGCGTGGCCACGCCCACCGGGCAGGTGTTCAGGTGGCACTTGCGCATCATGATGCAGCCTTCCACGACCAGCGGCGCGGTCGCGAAGCCGAATTCGTCGGCGCCCAGCAGCGCGCCGATGACGACGTCGCGGCCGGTCTTCATCTGGCCGTCGGCCTGCACGCGGATGCGGCTGCGCAGGCGGTTGAGCACCAGCGTCTGCTGTGTTTCGGCCAGGCCCAGTTCCCACGGCGTGCCCACGTGCTTGATGGAGGACACCGGCGACGCGCCCGTGCCGCCGTCATGGCCGGCGATCACGACGTGGTCGGCCTTGGCCTTGGCCACGCCCGCGGCCACCGTGCCCACGCCCACTTCGGACACCAGCTTGACCGATACCGAGGCCTTGGAATTCACGTTCTTCAGGTCGTGGATCAACTGGGCCAGGTCTTCGATCGAGTAGATGTCGTGGTGCGGCGGGGGCGAAATCAGGCCCACGCCCGGCACCGAGTAGCGCAGCTTGGCGATGTATTCCGACACCTTGTGGCCGGGCAACTGGCCGCCTTCGCCGGGCTTGGCGCCCTGGGCCATCTTGATCTGGATCTGGTCGGCGGACGACAGGTATTCGGCGGTCACGCCGAAACGGCCCGAGGCCACCTGCTTGATCTTCGAGCGCAGCGAGTCGCCCTTCTTCAGCGCGACGTCGGCTTCGATGCGGTCGGAGCCCAGCAGCGAGGCCAGCGTGTCGCCGTCCTTGACGGTGCTCTTGCCTTCGCGCATTTCGGCGCGGTAGCGCAGTTCGTCTTCGCCGCCTTCGCCGGTGTTGGACTTGCCGCCGATGCGGTTCATGGCCACGGCAAGCACCGAGTGCGCCTCGGTGGAAATCGAGCCCAGCGACATGGCGCCGGTGGCGAAACGCTTGACGATATCCTTGGCCGATTCGACGTCGTCCAGCGGGATGGCGCGCGACGGATCGAAGCGGAACTCGAACAGGCCGCGCAGGGTCATGTGGCGGCGGCTCTGGTCGTTGATGATCTGCGCGTACTCCTTGTACGTGCGGTAGTTGTTGGCGCGCGAAGCATGCTGCAGCTTGGCGATGGAATCCGGCGTCCACATGTGCTCTTCGCCGCGCACGCGATAGGCGTATTCGCCGCCCGCGTCCAGGTCGTTGGCCAGGACCGGATCCGTGCCGAAGGCGGCGCGATGCTGGCGCAGCGCTTCTTCGGCGACCTGGAAGATGCCGATGCCTTCGATGTTGGACGAGGTGCCGGTGAAGTACTTGTTCACCAGGGCGCTTTGCAGGCCCACGGCTTCGAAGATCTGCGCGCCGGTGTAGGACATGTACGTGGAAATGCCCATCTTGGACATGACCTTGTTCAGGCCCTTGCCGATCGCCTTGATGAAGTTCTTGACCGCCTTTTCGGGGTCGTTCATCTTGCCCAGCGATTCCAGCGCCAGGTAGGGGTGGATGGCTTCGGCGCCGTAGCCGCCCAGGAGCGCGAAGTGGTGCACTTCGCGCGCCGAGCCGGTCTCCACGACCAGGCCGGTGTTGGTGCGCAGGCCGGCGCGGATCAGGTGCTGGTGGACGGCGGAAGTCGCCAGCAGGGCGGGGATGGCCACGCGCTCGCTGTCGACCAGGCGGTCGGACACGATCAGGATGTTGTAGCCGCTGCGCACCGCGTCGACGGCGCGCGCGCACAGCGCGGCCACGCGGGCTTCGATGCCCTCGGGGCCCCAGGCGGCGGGGTACGTGATGTCCAGTTCGAAGCTGCGGAACTTCTTGCCGGTCACCTGCTCGATGTCGCGGATCTGCGCCATGGCGGCGAAGTCCAGCACCGGCTGGGTCACTTCCAGGCGCAGCGGCGGGTTGACGTTATTGATGTCCAGCAGGTTGGGCTTGGGGCCGATGAACGACACCAGCGACATCACCATCTGCTCGCGGATGGGGTCTATCGGCGGGTTCGTGACCTGCGCGAACAACTGGCGGAAGTAGTTGTAGAACGGCTTGGCGCGGTCGGACAGCACGGCCAGCGGGGCGTCGTTGCCCATCGAGCCGATCACTTCCTCGCCGCTCGCGGCCATGGGTTCGAGGATGAACTTGTAGTCTTCCTGGGTCCAGCCGAAGGCCTGCTGGCGGTCCAGCAGCGAAACGGACGACTGCGTGGCCGCGGGCGCCTGGCGCGGGGCCGGAAGCGATTCCAGCTTGATCTGCAGGCGCTCGATCCACTGGCGGTAGGGGCGGCTGTTGGCCAGTTGCAGCTTGATCTCGGCGTCGTCGATGATGCGGCCCTGTTCCAGGTCGATCAGGAACATCTTGCCCGGCTGCAGGCGCCACTTCTTGACGATGCGGTTCTCGGGGATGGACAGCGTGCCGGCTTCGGAGGCCAGGATGACCATGTCGTCATCGGTGACCAGGTAGCGGGCCGGGCGCAGGCCGTTGCGGTCCAGCGTGGCGCCGATCTGGCGGCCGTCGGTGAACGCGACCGCGGCGGGGCCGTCCCACGGCTCCATCATGGCGGCGTGGTATTCGTAGAAAGCGCGGCGGCTTTCGTCCATCTGCGTGTGCTGCTCCCAGGCTTCCGGGATCATCATCATCATGGCGTGGGCCAGCGAATAGCCCGAATTCACCAGCAGTTCCAGGCAGTTGTCGAACGTGGCGGTGTCGGACTGGCCTTCGTAGACGATGGGGTACAGCTTCTTCAGGTCGTCGCCCAGCACGGCGGACTGCATCATGCCTTCGCGGGCGCGCAGCCAGTTGAAGTTGCCCTTGACCGTGTTGATTTCGCCGTTGTGGGCGATCATGCGGTACGGGTGGGCCAGCGGCCACGCCGGGAAGGTGTTGGTCGAGAAGCGCTGGTGCACCAGCGCCAGGGCGGACACCGTGCGCGTATCGGCCAGGTCGCGGTAGTAGCGGCCGACCTGGTCGGCCAGCAGCAGGCCCTTGTAGACCACGGTGCGAACCGAGGCCGAGGGCACGAAGTATTCCTTGCCGTGCGCCAGGTGCATGTTCTGGATGGCGTGGCTGGCGGTCTTGCGGATCACGTACAGCTTGCGCTCCAGCGCGTCGGGCACCATCACGTCGGCGCCGCGGCCGATGAACAACTGGCGGATCACGGGTTCGCACGCGCGCACGGTGGGCGACATGGGCATGTCGACGTCCACGGGCACATCGCGCCAGCCCAGCACCACCTGGCCTTCGGCGCGCACGGAGCGCTCCAGTTCCTGTTCGCAGGCCAGGCGCGACGCGGTTTCCTTGGGCAGGAACACCATGGCCACGCCGTACTCGCCGGGAGGCGGCAGGATGATGCCCTGGTGGCTGAGTTCGTCGCGGTAGAGAGTGTCGGGAATCTGGATCAGGATGCCGGCGCCGTCGCCCATCAGCTTGTCCGCGCCGACCGCGCCGCGGTGGTCCAGGTTTTCCAGGATCTTCAGGCCCTGCTGGATGATGGCGTGGCTTTTCTTGCCCTTGATGTGCGCGACGAAGCCGACGCCGCAGGCGTCATGCTCGTTCTTGGGATGGTACAGACCCTGGGCCGGCGGCAAGCCGATGCGGCTGGCGTCGATGGGGGCCGCCTTGGGCGGGGGACAGGATTCGATCTGGGTGTTTTGGGGCATGGCGCGCTCCGCAGTGGGCCTGCGTCGTAATGTTGCAGTGCAGGAGACGGACAATACCCCCGTCATGAGTAGGGTGCAACAGGAATAAACAGGGTTTGTCCCCATTTATATTAGAGTTTTGCCATAGAGGTTTTATAGAGGGACGTATCAAGGGCCGCGCCGCCAAGGGCTGGGCAAGGGGGTATGCACCAAGGGGGTGCGGCCGGCGTCGTTGGATCCCCGTTTTTCCGGTAATGCGTCCCTTGTTTTTCCTCAATTCCGGATGGGATTGGAACGGGTCTCAGTGTTGCGCGTATGCCAATGCCGGCGCGTGTCCTGGGCGATGCCACGGCCACGCGTGCAGACGCGCGCCGCCCTCACGGGTTGCGCGCGCAACTGGCTGGGTCCGCCGCCAGGGCGGGCCCGGAATCAGGAATTGGGGGTGGAGGAAGGCTCGGCGTCCGCCGGCGCCGGGGCGGCGGGTTTCTTGCGGGGGCGTCCGCGCTGGCCGGGAGCGACGCGCCGGCTGGCGGTATGGGCCAGGCTGGCGATGAAGCTGGGGCCGCCCAGCGCCCATTGGCCGGAAACCGCCTGGTCGATGCGCTGGCTTTCCTCGCGCGACAGGCCGTCCTGCAGCCGCTTGCGGTAGTTGGCCTGGCGGTCGAACGGGGTGTTGCCGCAGGCCCAGTAATCGGCGTGGTCGGATTGCCATTGCGCCGGCGCCGCGGTGGTGTTGCCGGTGTGGCTGGCGGCGGAGGACCAGGGCCAGGAATCGGGATCCTGCGAGGCGCCGCTGCGCACGGGGTAGGTTTCCAGCCAGACCAGGGCCGGCAGCACCCAGGCGCCCGGCTCCAGCAAGGCGGAACGGTAGCGCCCCGCGAAGACCCGGCCGCCGCGCAGCCGCGCCGCCAGGTTGCGGCCCAGCGTCTGCATCAGCCGCGGCAAGCCTTCTTCGTCCGCCGGCGTGGCCAGCAGCAGGATGCGGTCGTTGGCAAGCAGCCAGCCGTGAACCGAGACGCGATGGCGTTGGGCGGATTCGCCCAGCCAGGTGGCCAGTTGATTCAGGATGTCGGCCGGCGCGGGTTGCGACGGCGCGGCCAGCGGCTGGATGAAGTTGGCCTGCACCAGTTGGGGCAGCCCAGGGGCGTACAGACGGGGCAGACGGGCCATAGTGTCAGGACTTGCGTATCCGGAAGAACGGTTTGTCTTCTCTCACGGTATATAAATAGTGCCACGGTAGGCGCTGGTCAAGTCCCGTGATCACGATATGGGCAAGGAACTGTCATTTTTTTCGCTGTCCGTACCCGAGAAAGCGCAGGTTAACATTTGGCGACGGAACGTCGTACCGTGGATATACCCTAACCCGCCGGCGTTTTTTTTACCCCTCACGACTGGAGAAGACCTATGGCCGCGGCCCTGGAGCTCATTTCGCAGCATCGCTGCTTTGGCGGCTGGCAGCGCTACTATCGCCACGAGTCCGCGGAGATCGGCCTGCCCATGCGGTTCTCCGTTTACGTCCCGCCGCAAGCCGAACAGGGACCGGTTCCCGTGCTGGTCTACCTGGCGGGGCTGACCTGCACGGAAGAAACCTTCATGATCAAGGCTGGCGCCCAGCGCCTGGCCGCGGAACTCGGCGTCATGCTGGTCGCCCCGGACACCAGCCCCCGCGGCGCCAACGTGCCGGGCGAGGACGAAAGCTGGGACCTGGGCACCGGCGCGGGGTTCTACGTCGACGCCACCACGCCCGCCTGGCTGGCCCACTACCGCATGTACAGCTACGTGACCCAGGAATTGCACGGCATCGTCACGGGCGGCGCCCTGCCGGGCGACGCGTCGCGCACGGGCATCTTCGGCCATTCCATGGGCGGCCACGGCGCCCTGGTGCTGGCGCTGCGCAATCCCGGCAAGTTCCGTTCGGTGTCGGCGTTCGCGCCCATCGCCGCGCCCAGCCAGTGTCCGTGGGGCAAAAAGGCGTTCGGCGCCTACCTGGGCGCCGACGTCGACGACTGGGCCGCCTATGACGCGTCGGCGCTGATGCGCCAGGCCCGGCGCCCGTTCCCCGGCGGCATCCTGATCGACCAGGGGGAGTCGGACCAGTTCCTGGCGGAACAGTTGTATCCCGAGGTATTCGAGGCCGCCTGCGCCGCCGCGGACCAGCCGCTGACCCTGCGCCGCCACGGAGGCTACGACCATGGCTACTACTTCATCTCGACCTTCATCGAGGATCACATCCGGTTTCACGTCGAGCGGCTTGGAAAACCGGCGGCCTGAGGGCGCTTCTATACTGGCGGGCCCGCCGCGCCCGGGGCCCGGCCCGGCCGCCGCCCGCGGCGTGTTCTTAGAAAGGAACGCCTGACTTGATCAACGGAATCGCTCCCTTTGTCTGGATACTGCTGGGCGCCATCGTCGTCCTGTTGCCGGGAATCGTCATGCTGCTGGGCCGGGGCGGCCCGCGCGACGAACGCGGCCGCAAGATATTCCAGTTCCGGCCGGTGCGCCGCCTGTTCGGGCTGATGCTGGTATTGCTGGGGGGCGTGTCCGGCCTGCTGGCCCTGTCGCTGGTGCAGTTCTTCCGCCTGACCGCCGACGAGTCCGTCGCCCGTATCGAAATCCGGCAACTGGCCGAGGGCCAGTTCCAGGTCGACGCCAGCGCTCCGGGCAGCGGGACCCGGCAGTACGTGCTGTATGGCGACCAATGGCAGATCGACGCGCGGGTCGTCCGCTGGAAGGTGCCGGCGCTGATGGCGGGCGCGCCGCCGCTGTACCGCCTGGAGCGGCTGTCCGGCCGGTACAGCGATGCGGCCCGCGAGGCCACGGCCACGCGCTCGGTCCATGCGCTGGACGACTGGCCCGCCCCGGACCTGGCCTCGCTGAAGAAGAATTTTCCGAACTGGTTCCCCTTCGTCGATGTCCAATTCGGCAGCGGCGCCTATATGCCTTTGTTCGACGGCGCCCGCTACCAGGTTTACATGGATCCCCGGGGCGCGCTGTTCGTCCGGCCGGACGGAGAGGCCACCGCCGAGGGCTTGAAACGCCTGGGCTGGTAGGGAAAGCCCCCACGCCGCGCCCGCTGCGCGGGCTTGCTGCCCCCCGCGGGGGCTGCGCCGCCTTGGGGCGGCCCGGCGGCGGCGCGGCCATTCTGGCGAAAATTTGCTGCCCTGATGTCGCGCCCGCTGTTCGGGCTTGTTGAAAATAAATGGGGACGAGCTATGCGGAAGGAAACTTTGACGCGCCGCAATAGTCGAATTAGCACTCCCATTACTAGAGTGCTAACATCGAATCCATGTCGTTACCCCTTCGCCTTCCGGAGACTCCCGCTATGAAACAACCCAGTACCTCGTTGGCCGCTTCCGGCAACGCCCTGGCGTTGGCCATTGCCAATCCGGGCGCACTCGGCACGATCGACGCATACATTTCCGCGGTGAACCGCCTGCCGGTCCTGTCGGCGGAACGTGAAACCGAGCTCGGCCGCCGCCTGCGCGACCAGGAAGACCTGGGCGCCGCGCGGGAGCTGATCCTGTCGCACCTGCGGCTGGTGGTGTCGGTGGCCCGGCAGTACCTGGGCTACGGCTTGCCCCACGCCGACCTCATCCAGGAAGGCAATGTCGGCCTGATGAAGGCCGTGAAGCGCTTCGATCCCGAACGCGGCGTGCGCCTGGTGTCGTTCGCCGTGCACTGGATCAAGGCGGAAATTCACGAATACATCATCCGCAACTGGCGCCTGGTGAAAGTCGCGACCACCAAGGCCCAGCGCAAGCTGTTCTTCAATCTGCGCAGCATGCGCCCCGACGGCCAGACGCTGGATCCCGACCAGGTCGACCACATCGCGCGCGAACTGAACGTGCGCCGCGAAGACGTGAGCGAAATGGAAGTCCGCCTGTCCGGCCGCGACATGTCGCTGGAAAACCAGGACGACGACGATGACAGCTACGCGCCCATCGCCTACCTGTCCGACGAAGGTCGCCAGGAACCCACGCGGGTGCTGGAACGCGCCGCGCGCGACCAACTGCAAGGCAGCGGCCTGAGCGACGCGCTGGAGGCGCTGGACCCCCGTTCGCGCCGTATCGTCGAAGCGCGCTGGCTGCAGGACGACGGCGGCGCCACGCTGCACGAACTGGCGCAGGAATTCGGCGTCTCGGCCGAACGCATCCGCCAGATCGAGGCCGCCGCCCTGAAGAAGATGCGGGGCAACCTCGCGGCCTAAGACACCGCGTCGTTCATGCAAAGGGCCGCTTCCGCGGCCCTTTCGTTTTTTGGCGGCCCGGCTAGGCGGCTTGCATAATTTGATACAAATTCATCCGGAAATTTTGCACCGCGCCAGAAACTTAATGGGGATCGCGCCGCCTAACTTCATGTAGACCGCGAACTTCGGTTGGTAGTCTTATCGTCCGTCTCGGCTTCTCCTCTTTCCCCTCCCCTATGAGACGGATGTTTGCGGGGCACCATGCATATCGGTGCCCCGTTTTTTATTTGGGCCCCCACGCTGCACAAGCTTCGCTTGCTTGCTGCCCCCCACGGGGGCTGGCCCGCCTTGGGGCGGCCCGGCGGCGGGCCGGCCATTTTTGCGAAGGCTGTGGTGGACCCTCACGCTGCCCACGCTTCGCGTGCTTGCTGCCCCCCGAGGGGGCTGCGCCGCCTTGGGGCGGCCCGGCGGCGGCGCGGCTATTCTTGCGGAGGCTGTGGTGAACTCCCACGCCGCGCAAGCTTCGCGCGCTTGCTGTCCCCCGCGGGGGCTGGCCCATCTTGGAACGACCTACGCCGCCCGCGCCTTGTCCGGCGCGGCCAGGGCCGTGTGCCACAGCGCGTCCTGCACGCGCCGAACGCCCGTCGCCATCGACCCGTCCTGGTACAGCTTGATCCAGCGGTAGCCGGGCGCCATGTTGTCCACCACGTGCTTGCCGTCCCGGATGCTGAACTGGAAGCAGGTCGACGGCGTGGCCAGCATGCGCAGGTTGTGGCGGCGGCGGTCGAACTCGTGGTGCACGTGACCCCACAGCAGCACGCGGACCTGCGGCCAGCGCGCCAGCAGTTTGAACAGCGCCTGGGGGTTGTCGATCATCATCGTGTCGTGCCAGTGGCTGTCGATCTGCATGGGGTTGTGATGCATCGCCACCAGGGTGTGGCGGCCGGGCGCCTCGGCCAGCGCCGCTTCCAGCATGTCGAGCTGGGCGTCGGGCAGATGGCCCGCGTTGGAACCCGGCACCGTGGTGTCCAGCGTGACGACGCGCCAGGCGCCCACGTCGGCCACCGGGACCGACCATTCCGCCAATTCCTGGCGCATCACGGCCGGCAGGTCGTGGTTGCCCGGCAGGCAGCGCACGCAGGCGCGGTCCAGCGCGGGCGCCTCGGCCAGGATGGCGGCGAAGCGCCGGTAGGCCGCCGCCTCGCCGTCCTGGGACAGGTCGCCCGTGGCCAGCAGCAGGTCGGGATGGCGGCCGTCGGCCTCGATCTGGCGCAGCACGGCGCGCAGGCTGGCGTCGGTATCGACGCCCAGCATCGAGGTGCCGGCTTCGCCGAACAGATGGCTGTCCGTCACCTGGACCAGCATGGCGGGCGCGTCGTCGCGCCGGGTCAGTGAATGGATGCGGGCCAAGTGCCGCTCCTGAAAAGTTGGTGCAATTCCACATTACCCAAAAAACATGGCGCAGCGCGTATCGCACGCCCGCATTGGGGTAACGAAACGTGCATTCTCGACGATTCTCTGTGGTTCCCGGCCCGGGCTGGAGGAAAAAAGCCGCTATTCTTGTGAAACTTCAGATTCAAGATCGGACGCGGCGCTAATAATGAATGTCGGTTTTCTCGTATTCGGCCTGGCCGGTTTGCTCACGCTGGTCTGTTTCATGCCGCCCCTGGCCGGCCGCCTCAAGCTGCCGTATTCGGTGCTGCTGGCCATCGTCGGCTGCCTGCTCGGCATCATCGTGCACGTGCATGGCTGGGCGCCTAGCTGGATCGGCGACTTCCTCGACTCCCTGGAACACTTCGAGATTTCGTCGGAAACCTTCTTGATGGTGTTCCTGCCGGTGCTGCTGTTCGAGACCGCGCTGTCCATGAACGTGCGGCGCCTGATGGACGACATCGGCCCCATCCTGATGATGGCCATCGTGGCCGTGGTGGTGTGCACCGTGGTGGTCGGCGTGACCCTGGACGCCATTTCGCCCTACGGCATGGTGGTCTGCCTGCTGCTGGGCGCCATCGTGGCGACGACCGATCCGGTGGCCGTGGTGGGCATCTTCCGGGAGGTCGGGGCCCCCAAGCGCCTGACCACCCTGGTCGAAGGCGAAAGCCTGTTCAACGACGCCGCGTCCATCGCCTTGTACTCGGTGCTGCTGGCCGTCCTGAGCGGACATGGCGAGCTGACCGTCAGCGGCATTTTCAACGACTTCATCGTGCACTTCATCGGCGGCGGCCTGGCCGGCTTCGCGATGGGGCGCCTGGCCTGCCTGCTGTTCGCCTGGCTGCGCGGTTTCCCCACGGCGGAAATCACGCTGACGCTGACGCTGGCCTACCTGTCCTTCTTCATTTCCGAGCACTACCTGAACGTCTCGGGCGTGGTCGCCACGGTGATCGCCGGCCTGGTGGTCGGGTCCGCCGGCCGCACGCGCATGTCCCCCACCACCTTTGAACACCTGGCCAGTTCCTGGGAGCAGTTCGGGTTCTGGGCCAATTCGCTGATCTTCCTGTTCGCGGCGATGCTGATCCCCAAGCTGATGGCGGCCGCCGACTGGCAGGAACTGGTGCTGGTGGCGGTGCTGTTCGTGACCACGCTGGTGGCCCGCGCCATCGTGGTCTTCGGCCTGTTGCCGCTGCTGGGCATGACCCCGCTGAGCACCAAGGTCAGCAATCCGTACAAGGTGGTGATGCTGTGGGGCGGACTGCGCGGCGCCGTATCGCTGGCGCTGGCGCTTGCCGTCACGGAACAGACCGGCGTGCCCGAAGAAGCGCGCCAGTTTATCGCCGTCGCCACCACGGGCTTCGTGCTGATCACGCTGTTCGTCAACGGCATCAGCCTGCGTCCGCTGATCCGCATGCTGGGCCTGAACCAGTTGTCGTCCGTGGAGCGCACCATCCGCAACCAGGCCCTGGCCGTGGCGCTGGAAGACCTGCAGGGCAAGACGGACGAGGTTGCCAGGACCGAGCACATCGGCACCGAGGTCCGCGACCGCATCCGCGCCGTGTTCGACGCCAGCCTGACCAGCGTGCACGACGGCCAGGTCAGCCAGATGAGCGACGACCAGCGCGTCGCGGTGGGACTGGCCATCGTGGCGCAGCGCGAAGAGGAAATGTTCTTCGACATCCTGAAGGCGCAGATCGTGGACTGGCGCATGGCCGAGGCCCTGCTGGCGCGGGCGGAACGGCTGGAGGACGCGATCCGGCTGGGGGGCATCCCGGGCTTCGAGCGCGCCATCGTCGCCGACGTGCGCTATTCCACCGGATTCCGCATCGCCCTGCGCCTGCACTACCTGTTCGGGTTCCAGGGCTGGCTGGCGCGCGAACTGGGCCAGCGTTTCGCCAACCTGATGAGCAAGCGGTCGGTCGCGCAGCGCCTGATCGTGTTCGCCCGCGAGCAGATCACGCCCCTGCTGGGCGAGGAAGCGACGCAGCGCATCGTCATCCTGCACCAGCGCCGGCTGGACCTGATCGAAAACGCCATGCAGGCCCTCAACCTGCAATACCCGTCCTATGCGCAGTGGCTGCAGGAAAGCTACCTGGGCCGCGTGGCCCGCGAAATGGAGCGCATCCGCTATCGCGACATGCTCGAGCAATTCCTGATCAGTGGCGAGGTGTACGCGGACCTGATGGCGCAATTGAAGAGCCGCTGGGCCCATATCGACAAGCATCCGCCGCTGGACATCGAAATGAGCGCGGCCGAACTGATCAAGCGCGTGCCCCTGTTCGAAGGCCTGTCGGCCGACTCCCTGCGGGCCATCAGCAAGCTGCTCAAGCCGCGGCTGTCGCTGCCGGACCAGCGCGTGCTCACCAAGGGCCGGCATGGCGAAGAGATGTGCTTCGTGGCGTCCGGCGCCGTGGCCGTGCATCTGCCCGACGACACCATGATCGAACTGGGCAGCGGCGAATTCTTCGGCGAACTCGGGCTGCTGGGAGAACAGCAGATCATGCCGGACGTGACTTCGCTGGGGTACAGCAAGCTGCTGATGCTGTCCTCGCGGGATTTCCACGCCCTGCTGGCGCGCGATGAAAACCTGCGCGAGCGCATCCAGCTCGTGGCCAAGCAGCGCCTGCGCGCGATCGAGGTGTGGAAACAGTTCTCGCAGGCCAACGCCGCGCCCGCGCCGGCTCCTGCCCCGGCCTCGGCGCCCAGCCCGGCCCAGGCGGCCGAAGCTGCGGAGGCCGCGGGGGTCAGCACGCCGTCCGGCGCAGGCGCGGAAAGCGCGGAGGCCGCGCGCGGGACGCCCGGCGCCGGCACGCCGCAAGAGGGCGTGCCGCCGGGCGAGATCCTGGGCGAG
This sequence comes from Achromobacter veterisilvae, assembly GCF_037619525.1. Taxonomy (NCBI): domain Bacteria; kingdom Pseudomonadati; phylum Pseudomonadota; class Betaproteobacteria; order Burkholderiales; family Alcaligenaceae; genus Achromobacter; species Achromobacter veterisilvae. The sequence goes on from NZ_CP148753.1 coordinate 1,251,775, forward strand.
CCGGGAGCCGTGCCTCGCTAGTTGGGGTGGAAGGCCCTACGCCGGGATTTCGCCGGCCGAGCGGCGCTGCATGATGTCTTCGACGATCACCAGCGCCGCTTCCAGCGTGAATTCGCCGTCCGTCACCCGGCGCACGGCCGTGGCCACGTCGACTGTGGCGATTTCCATGACTTCGCCGTCGCGGTTGGCCGGCCGGGCGTCGGACGCCAGGATGCAGGTGCTGGTCAGGACGTCTTCGACCTGATAGCCCTCGGGCAGGCGGCGATGGATGCGCAGGATCGTGCGCAAGGGCGAACGCCGCCCCAGGTCGGGCTCGTCCAGCCCCGCCTCTTCGCCGCATTCGCGCACCAGCGCCAGTTCCAGGTCCTCGCGGCTGCCGGCCAGGCCGCCCACCAGCGTGTCCCACATACCGGGATCGGTCGATTTGCTGAGCGCGCGGCGCGCGACCCACAGCCGGCCGTCCGGCGTCCACGCGTTCAAGTGCACCGCCTTGGTCAGCAGCCCCAGGGGGCGGACCGCGGCGCGTTCGATCACGCCCAGCGGTTCGTCGCCGTCCATGACGTCCAGCAATTCATCGCGCCAGCCGCGCAGGCAGTTGGCTTGGCGCAACAGTTCCGCGGCCTGTTCGAGCACGCCGTCCAGGCCCGCGCCCGGCGCCATGCCCGTGCCGATGCGCAAGGCCTCGCCGTCCGCTTCGATGCCCGCCGCGCCGCGCAGGGCGTCGCAGGCCGCGTGCGTGGCCCAGCCGCAGCGGCGCCCCGCTATATATAAGGCGCGCGCGCCGTCGGGGGCGGGCTCCTGGGCGCGCGCGCGCAGGGCGGCATACAAGTCGGACAACTGCTGTTGCATCGTGGGGCCGTGGTGGTGATGTTGTCGACGATTTTATGCCAGCCGGTTTTCCGCGCGCGGTCAAGAGGGCGCGGCCAAATGGGGGCGGCGCCGATGAATTCAAGGGCACTAACTTACATCTGTTTGCGCGTCCGCTATAATCCGGCAGTTTCTTTGTGATTTCGAGTGGGAACGACAGGGGCCGCTCTATCTCCCTGCCTCGCCCTGCCATCTAATAATTGCGCGTTGCCCGTTTCCGGTGACTTCCGCCACTAGAGAACGGACCTACGCGCCGTGTTTCGAGGTAAGCATGAAGAAGTGGAGAGGGATACTGGGGGCTTGTGCGATGCTGATTGGCAGCGTGGCGGGTGCTCAGGTGCAAGACATGCCCGGCGGCCCGAAGGTCAATCAGCTCAACCTGCATGAGGGTGTCACGGCGATTTCGCGCGACATCATGTGGCTGCATTGGATGCTGCTCACGATCTGTATCGTGATCTTCATCGGCGTCTTTGGAGTGATGTTCTATTCCATCTGGGCGCACCGCAAGTCCCGCGGCCACAAGGCCGCGACCTTCCATGAACACCTGGGCGTCGAAGTCGCGTGGACGGTCATCCCGTTCATCATCGTCATCGCCATGGCGCTGCCGGCCACCAAGACCGTGGTCGCCATGAAAGACACCTCCAGCGCCGACGTCACCGTGAAAGTCACGGGCTACCAATGGAAGTGGGGCTACGAGTATCTCGACGGCCAGGCCGCCGGCATCAAGTTCCTTTCCACGCTGTCGACCCCGCGCGCGCAGATCGAGAACCGCGAGCCCAAGGGCGAGTTCTACCTGATGGAAGTGGACAACCACCTGGTCGTCCCCGTGAACAAGAAGGTCCGCGTCGTCCTGACCGCCGCCGACGTCATCCACTCCTGGATGATTCCGGACTTCGGCGTGAAGCAGGACGCCATCCCCGGTTTCCTGCGCGATGCCTGGTTCAATGCCGACAAACCCGGCATCTACCGGGGCCAGTGCGCGGAACTTTGCGGCAAGGATCACGCATTCATGCCCATCGTCGTGGAAGTTCTGGCGCAAGCCGACTACGATAAGTGGGTTGAAGACCAAAAGAAGAAGATGGCGGCGAACGCCGACGATCCGAATAAAGAGTGGACGGAAGCCGAACTGGTTGCCCGCGGCGAAAAGGTTTTCGCGGCGAATTGCGTGGCCTGTCACCAGGCCAACGGCAAGGGCATCCCGGGCAGTTTCCCCCCGCTTGACGGAGACAAGGTTGTTCTGGGCCCGAAGGCGGAGCAGATCAACACCGTGCTGAAGGGCAAGCCCGGCACCGCGATGGCGCCATTCGGCGGGCAGCTCAACGATGTCGAGATCGCGGCGGTCATCAGCTATACGCGCCATGCCTGGAGCAATGCGGGCAAGGGGCAGGACCCGACGGTTCTACCGAAGGACGTGGCGGCCGCGCGCTGATTGCGCGCGCCCAGTTCCTCCACCGTTAGAACCGGTTCCGTTTAGTTAGAGATACCCTGCCGGCCCCGTGGATCGGGGGCGGCACTCAGCAGGAAGGAGTCCATCATGAGCAGCGTCACTGTAGACCACGTGTCGCCGGGCCACGGCCACGGTCACGATGACCACCACCACGCCATCCCCACCGGCTGGCGCCGCTGGCTTTTCGCCACGAACCACAAAGACATCGGGACGATGTACCTCATCTTCTCGTTCGTCATGCTGCTGGAAGGCGGCACGCTGGCCTTGCTGCTGCGCACCGAGCTCTTCGAGCCGGGCCTGCAGTTCTTCCGCCCCGAACTCTTCAACCAGTTCACCACCATGCACGGCCTCGTGATGGTGTTCGGCGCGGTCATGCCGGCCTTCGTGGGCTTCGCGAACTGGATGATCCCGATGCAGATCGGCGCGTCCGACATGGCGTTCGCCCGCATGAACAACTTCAGCTTCTGGCTGCTGCCGGTCGCCGCCATCATGCTTACGGCGTCGTTCTTCGTGCCCGGCGGCGCCACCGCGGCCGGCTGGACCCTGTACGCGCCGCTGTCGCTGCAGATGGGCCCCGGCATGGACCTGGCGATCTTCGCGCTGCACATCATGGGCGCCTCGTCCATCATGGGCGCGATCAACATCATCGTGACCGTGCTGAACATGCGCGCGCCCGGCCTGACGCTGATGAAGATGCCGCTGTTCTGCTGGACCTGGCTGATCACCGCCTTCCTGCTGCTGGCCGTGATGCCGGTGCTGGCCGCCGCCATCACCATGGTGCTGACCGACCGCCACTTCGGCACGGGCTTCTTCAACGCCGCCGCCGGCGGCGACCCGGTCCTGTACCAGCACGTGTTCTGGTTCTTCGGGCACCCCGAGGTCTACATCATGATCCTGCCGGCGTTCGGTATCGTGTCGGCCATCGTGCCCGCGTTCGCCCGCAAGAAGCTGTTCGGCTACGCCTCCATGGTTTACGCCACCGCCTCCATCGCCGTGCTGTCCTTCATCGTGTGGGCGCACCACATGTTCACGACGGGCATGCCGGTGACCGGCCAGCTCTACTTCATGTACGCGACCATGCTCATCTCCATTCCCACGGGGGTGAAGGTGTTCAACTGGGTCGCCACCATGTGGCGCGGCTCCATGACGTTCGAGACCCCGATGCTGTTCTCGATCGGCTTCATCTTCGTGTTCACCATGGGCGGCTTCACGGGGCTGATCCTGTCGGTGGCGCCCATCGACATCCAGGTGCACGACACGTACTACGTGGTCGCCCACTTCCACTACGTGCTGGTGGCGGGCTCGCTGTTCGCCCTGTTCGCCGGCGCCTACTACTGGGTGCCCAAGTGGACGGGCCGCATGTACAGCGAAAAGCTGGGCAAGCTGCACTTCTGGTCCACGCTGATTTCGTTCAACGTGACCTTCTTCCCGATGCACTTCCTGGGCCTGGCCGGCATGCCGCGCCGTTATGCCGACTACGCCGGGCAGTTCACGACCTTCCACCAGATGGCCACCATCGGCGCGTTCTGGTTCGGCCTGTCGCAGTTGATCTTCCTGTGGGCGATGATCCGCTGCTACATGGGCAAGGGCGAAGTCGCCTCGGCCAAGCCGTGGGAAGGCGCCGAAGGCCTGGAATGGACGGTGCCCTCGCCCGCGCCCTTCCACACCTTCGAAACCCCGCCCGAAGTGAAGTAAAGACGCCTTTCACGTTTCAGGTAACACAGCAATGACACCCGAGCAGCGCCGCCGCAACAAAATCGCAGGACTGGTCCTGCTGGCTTTCGTCATCGCCGTGTTCGCCTGGACCGTGCTGCGCGGCTCGGCCCTGCTGTCCGGCGTCGCCGTCAACTAGGACGCGGCCATGAGCGACGACCTGCGCCAGACCTCCCAGCGCAAGCTGAGCTTTCTTCAGACCATGAAGGCGGTGGCGTGGGGCTTTTTCGGCGTGCGCAAGGGGTCGGGCCACCGGGAGGACATCGCCAGGCTCAATCCGGTCCACGTGATCGTGGCCGGCCTGCTGGCAGCGGCGCTCTTCGTTACTGTGCTGGTATTAATTGTGCGTTGGGCCGTTTCCAGCCTGACTTGAATCACTTAATCTATAAATCTGTACCAGGGAGAAAGCCATGAGTGCAAGTCACTCGGTTCAAGGTAAAGAGGCACCGTACTACTTTGTGCCCGCCGACTCGGGTCATCCCGTGCGCACGGCTGTTGCGCTGCTGTTCATGGGCCTGAGCGCCGCGGGCTGGATCAACGGCGTTAGCTGGGCCAAGTGGTCCCTGCTGGCGGGTTTCATCGGCTTGATCGTGGTGCTGTACTTCTGGTTCGGCGACGCCATCCAGGAATCCGAGGCCGGCCTGAACAGCAAGCGCATCGACGGTTCCTACCGTTGGGGCATGAGCTGGTTCATCTTCTCCGAAGTCATGTTCTTCGCGGCGTTCTTCGGCGCCCTCTGGTACACGCGCACCATCACCACGCCGTGGCTGGGCGACATGGACCACCGGCTGATGCTGTGGCCCGACTTCCAGGCCGTGTGGCCGAACTTCGGCCCGGCGGGCGTGGTCGAGCACTTCCAGACCGTGGGCCCCTTCTGGCTGCCCACGATCAACACCGCGCTGCTGCTGAGCTCCGGCGTCACGCTGACCATCGCCCACCACGCGCTGCGCGAAAACCACCGCGGCAAGACCATCTTCTGGCTGCTGGCCACGGTCGTCCTGGGCTTCGTCTTCGTGGCCTGTCAGGCATACGAGTACCACCACGCCTATACCGAGCTGAACCTGAAGTTCAATTCGGGGGCCTACGGCTCGCTGTTCTACATGCTGACCGGCTTCCACGGCTTCCACGTGCTGCTGGGCGCCACCATGCTGACGGTCATCCTGGTCCGCCTGCTCCGCGGGCATTTCACCGCCGACCACCATTTCGGCTTCGAAGGCGCCGCCTGGTACTGGCACTTCGTGGACGTGGTGTGGCTGGGCCTGTACCTGTTCGTCTACTGGTTCTGAGAGGGCGGCACCGGCGGACCCGGCAAAGCCGGATCCGCGGCGCCCTGGATCTGGGGAGACTGTCTTGCGCGGAGCGCAAAGCGCGATGGAGGCCGGGCGGCAAGCCCGGCGTCCATCGCGCTTTCACATGCTTGCCTGGCGAGGCGGGAACCCCCGCCCCGGATACCTATCTAAGGCCTGTGCTCTCGATCCAGCCCATGTGGTGGGCGAACAGCACGAACAGGAACAGGGCCACCGATAATCCGATGCGTACCGTCAGCGCGTTGACCGTGCGGTTGGTGGAGCCCTTGTCCCGCATCAGGTAGACCAGGGCGGATGCCAGGCTGGCCAGAATACCGATAAAGGCCAGGACGACAAAAACGCGCATGGTGGTCTCCGGACAAATCAGAATTATTGAAGAAAGATGGCCAGACCGCATTCAACCCGCTATACGGTAGCCGCACTGCTGCTGCTGGGCGCCGCCGTGATGATCCTGGCGTCGCTGGGGCAATGGCAATTGCGCCGCGGCGACGAGCGACGCGCCATTCTGGCGGCTATCGAGGCCGGCCGCAAGCAGGCGCCGCTGCAATTGGCGCCGGACACGGATCCCGCCGGCATGACCCCCTGGCGCGCCGCGCAGGCCACCGGCGTGTGGCAGCCGCAATTCAGTGTACTGCTGGACAACCGCAACCACGACGGCAAGCCCGGCTATTGGCTGGCCACGCCATTGCTGCTGGATGCCGATGCGCGGCGCGCGGTGCTGGTGCTGCGCGGCTGGCTGCCGCGCGCCCTGCCGGCGCCTGGGCAGGCGCCGGGCCAGGGGCCGGCGCGGCCGTCCCTGCCGGCCGCGCCCGAAGGGCCGCAGACGGTGACGGGCGAGCTGTCCTTGCGGGTGCCGCGGCTGTTCGAGATCTGGTCGCTGGGCGGATCGGACCAATCCGCCTTGCCGGCGGCGCTGCCGGCGGCGGGCGGCGACGTGCCGCAAGTGCAGAACCTGCCGCTGGACGCCTACGCCAAGGCCACCGGGCTGGTCCTGCTGCCCACAGTGCTGCTGCAATCGGACGGCGGCGCGGACGACGGGCTGGTGCGGGATTGGCCGCAGCCGTCCGTGGATTACCAGCAGAACACGTCTTATGCCGTACAGTGGTTCGCCTTCGCCGGCATCGCCGCCATCGCATGGCTGGCGGTGCTGGGGGGCGCCGTCCGGCGCATGCGGCGCCGCGGGCCCCAGGCCTGATCCGGCGCCCACCCTCAACCCGCAAGACGACAGGATAAAAAGTGGCTCGCGACATCTCTTCTACCCGCCCCGCAGGCAAGCGTTCACTGATGCCCATGCTGCTGGTGTTCCTGTGCTCCCTGGCGCCCATCGTCGGCGCTTTCGTGGTCTACATGAATCCGCAATGGTGGCCCGACGAATCCAGCAATTACGGCGCGCTGGTGAGTCCGCAGCGGCCCATGCCCGCGGCCGGGGACCTGCGCCTGACCACGCTGGACGGCAAGCCCTTCGACCTGCAAAGCCTGAAGGGCAAGTGGCTGCTGGCGGCCGCCGATGGCGGGGCCTGCCCGGAAAGCTGCGCCCGCAAGCTCTTCATCGCCCGCAACAGCCACGCCAGCCAGGGCAAGAACGTGGACCGGCTGGCCCGCGTCTGGTTCATCACGGACGACGCGCCGGTGCCGGACAAGGTGCTGGAGGCCTACAAGGGCACGATCATGGTGCGCGCGAATCCCGACCAACTGGCCCGGTTCCTGCTGGCGCGCGACGTCGCCGCCGGACAACCCGGCCTGCAGGACCCGATCTGGGTGATCGATCCGCTGGGCAACCTCATGATGCAGTACCCTGCCGAAGCCGACGGCGTGAAGGTGCGCAAGGACATCAGCAAACTGGTCTATAGCTCAAGGATAGGGTGACCCCCCCCGGAGCGCCTGCGGCGCTTCCCCCCCAGGGGGGCGCCGCAGCAGACCGGCGGAGCCGGATCTGCGCGGCCCTGATTGGCGTGGCGGCGTTTGCATGCGGGGGGGCTGCCGGTGTGGCGGCGGGGGCTGCTGGTTTTTCGTGCCGCGGAATCCGCGCGGCAGAGTCATGGTTTATGGAAATGGAACGCATCAAAGCGCGGTATCGCAAACTGGTTTTTTTCACTTGGTTCCTGACGCTGGACCTGATCATGTTCGGCGCCTTCGTGCGCCTGACGGACTCCGGGCTGGGCTGCCCCGACTGGCCGGGCTGCTACGGCAGCGTGACGCCGCTGGGCGCCATGGGCGACATCCACGAAGCGTCCCAGGCCATGCCCTTCGGCCCGGTCACGCTGTCCAAGGCCTGGATCGAGATGATCCACCGCTATGTCGGCTCCATCCTGGGCATGCTGATCATCGGCATCGTGTACATGGCCTGGCGCTATCGCCGCGAACTGGGCCGCTCGCCCGCCCTGGCCGCGACCACCCTGGTGGCCGTCTGCGTGCAGGGCGCGTTCGGCGCCTGGACCGTGACGCACAAACTCATGCCCGCCGTCGTGACCGCGCACCTGGTGTTCGGCCTGTCGGTGCTGGCGCTGATGACCTGGCTGTCCGCGCGCGAACGCCCGCACCTGGCCGTGCCCGCCGCGGCCGCGCGCTGGAAGCCATGGGTGGCCGTGGGCTTCGGCCTGCTGCTGGTGCAGGTGACGCTCGGAGGCTGGGTCAGCACCAACTACGCGGCGCTGGCCTGCATGGATTTCCCGATGTGCCATGGGCAATGGGTGCCCGAAATGGACTTCCACGGCGGGTATTCGGTCATACGCGGCCTGGGAGAGCTGCCTTCGGGCGAGATGATTTCCCAGCCGGCGCTCACGGCGATCCACTGGGTCCACCGCAATTTCGCCTTCGTGGTGTTCCTGTACCTGGGCGCGCTGGCCTGGCGGCTGCGGGCCGAGCCCGGGCTGCGCGGCCCCGCCACCCTGATGCTGGCGCTGCTGGCGGCGCAGCTCCTGACGGGCCTGACCACGATCTTCTTCCAGTGGCCGCTGTTGATCGCGGTGTTGCACAATGGAGGCGCCGCCGGCCTGACGCTGGCCGCGGTGGTCTTGATGGTGCGTCTGTCCACCGCCGGGCGCGCGCCCGCGGGCGGCTACGGCCCCAATTCGGTGCGCGTTTAAAATAGGGCTCATTATGACCAGTATTGCCGCTCCCCAAACCGGATTGTTCCGCCAGTATTTCGTCCTGACCAAGCCGCGCGTGACGCAACTGGCGGTGTTTTGCGCCGTGATCGGCATGTTCCTGGCCGCGCCCGGCATCCCGGACATGCGCCGGGTGCTGTTCGGCACCATCGGCATCTGGCTGCTGGCCGCCGCCGCCTTCGCCATCAACTGCCTGATCGAACAGGAAGTCGACGCCCGCATGCTGCGCACCGCGCGCCGCGCCACGGCGCGCGGCACCATCTCGGCGTTCCAGGTGCTGACCCTGTCGGGCCTGCTGGGCGGGGTGGGCATGTTCGTGCTTTATCGCCTGGTCAATCCCCTGACCATGTGGCTGACTTTCGCCACCTTCGTCGGCTATGCCGTCATCTATACCGTCATCCTCAAGCCGCGCACGCCGCAGAACATCGTCATCGGCGGCCTGTCCGGCGCCATGCCGCCGGCCCTGGGCTGGGCCACGGTGGCGGACTCGGTGCCGGCCGAGGCGTGGATTCTGGTCCTGATCATCTTCATCTGGACGCCGCCGCATTTCTGGGCGCTGGCGCTCTACCGCAACCACGATTACGCCAAGGCCGGGCTGCCCATGCTGCCGGTGACGCACGGCAACCAGTTCACGCGCCTGCACATCCTGCTCTATAGCGTGGCGCTGGTCGCCACCACGCTGCTGCCCTACGCCATCCGCATGAGCGGCGCACTCTACCTGGTCTCGGCCCTGGCGCTGGGCGGGATGTTCGTGTCGTACGCATGGCGGCTGTACCGCGCCTACAGCGACGAACTCGCGCGCAGCATGTTCCGGTTTTCCATTCTTTACCTGGCGCTGCTCTTCGGCGCCCTGCTGGCGGACCATTGGGTCGGCCTGTTGCGCTGATTCCTTGGAGGTTGTCGATGTCCGTGTTTTCCGCCGGCCGCAGGTTGGCCTTGCGCCTGGGCGCAGCCGCCGCCTTCACCGCCGCCCTGGCCGCCTGCGGCGAGAGCGCGCCCGCGTTCAAGGGCAGCGACATCAGCGGCACCCAACTGGGCCGCGGCATGGAGCTGTCCGACTACGACGGCAAGACGCGCCAGTTGTCCGACTTCGCCGGCAAGGTGGTCGTGGTGTTCTTCGGTTTCACGCAGTGTCCGGACGTATGCCCCACGTCGCTGGCCGAACTGACCGAGGTCATGAAGAAGCTGGGGCCGGACGCCGAACGCGTCCAGGTGCTGCTGATCACGGTGGATCCCGAACGCGACACGCCCGAGATCCTCAAGCAATACGTCACCGCCTTCGATCCGCGCTTCCTGGGGCTGACGGGCACGCCGGACCAGGTCAAGAAGGCCGCCGCGTCGTTCAAGGCCTATTACGCCAAGGCGCCCACCAAGGACGGCGGCTACACCATGGACCATACGGCCGCCTTCTACCTGCTGGACGGCAAGGGCGAATCGCGCGTGCTGGCCAACAACAATATCGGCGTCGATGCGCTGGCGCACGACATCCAGGCCCTGCTGAAGCAATAGGGGCGGCGCTATTTGCGCGTGGCGGCCCAGCCGTCCAGCGCGGCGCGCGCCGCGTCGCCGAGTTCGGCGGCGGGGATCTCGCGCCGGTGGGCCATGATCATGAGCGCGTAGGGCGTCGCCAGCGCGGCCGCCTCGGGGCACAGGCGGTGTTCGTCGCCGACGGACGGCGAGACGTTGCGCCAGTAGTTGATCGCCTGTTCGAGCAGGGGCAGGGTGACGGGATCCATGCGCCTATTGTCCACGATTGGCCATCCCTGTCCACCGCGCCCGGGCAGCAAAGAAGCGTCACCATCGCAACATGCCGAAACCGCGGCCGGGTGCTATACCACTGCCGGTTAGTTACGATGGAGTATCGCCATGAGTACCCCTACCCGAATCGAAGCCCCGCGCCGCGCCCTGCATCCGCTGGTCGCGGCCGCGGCAATCGCCGTCATCGTCCTGTGTTCGGTCGGCGTCGCCGCCGTGCTGGGATGGCTGCCCACGCCCTCGGCCAATCCGCATGCCGACGAGCCGGTGGCCGAGGCCGGCCCGGAAGGCGCCAACCTGGCGCCTCTGCCCGCGCAGGGCGCGCCGGCCCGGCAGGCGCGCCCTGCGCCGGCTCCCGCCCCTGCGCCCGCGCCCGCGAAGCAGGTTTGCGCCAGTTGCGGCGTGGTCGAATCGGTCCGCCAGGTCCAGGTGCCGGCGAAGGACAATAGCGACCACCTCGTCGGCACCATCGCCGGCGGCGTGGCGGGCGGCGTCGTCGGCAACCAGTTCGGCGGCGGCAACGGCAAGACGGCCCTAACGGTGCTGGGCGCGGTCGGCGGCGCTTTGGCAGGCCGTGAAGTTGAGCGTAATATCAGACAGCAACAAACGGTGACGCACTATGAACTCACCGTGCGCATGAACGACGGCGGCACGCGCCAGTTCCGCAGCGCGCAGCCGTTCGCGTTTGCGTCCGGCGACCACGTGCGAGTGGAGAACAACCAACTGCTGCCGGGATGAGCCCGGCGCGCAAGGCAATCATCTGTCTTTGGGGAGACCAGGAATGAGCGACCAACAAACAAACCCGTTCGTCCTACCCGGCATGGGCCAGCATTCCGACCTGTCCGGCAACCCGCTCCTGGCCAGCATGGAAATGATGCGCCAGGCCTGGGCCGGCCTGACCGGGCCGGGAGGCCTGGCCAGCAGCCTGCCCATGGCGCCCCCGATGAACCTGGAAGACCTGGACCGCCGCATCGCGGAACTGCGCTCGGTGGAAAACTGGCTGCGCATGAACCTGAGCATGCTGTCCAGCACGATCCAGGGCATGGAAGTGCAGCGTTCCACCATCAGCACGCTGCGCGCCTTCGTGGACAGCGCGGCCAATATGGACATCGCCGCCGTGCGGGAAAGCGGCGCGGCGTCGCCGCTGGAAATCGTGCTGGGACTGAAGCCCGCGCCGAAACCCGAGGCGGCCGCGGCCTCCAGGGCGCCGGAAAACGGCAATGCCAAGGGCCAGGAGGCGGCGGGCGAGCAGCCCGCGGCCGCGCCGGGCATGAGCGAACAGATGGGCGCCGCGGCGCAATCGGCTTCCAAGGCGTGGTGGGACCTGCTGCAGCAGCAGTTCAACCAGATCGCCGCCGCCACGGCCGCGACGATGCCGGCAGCGGCGGGCGCCGATTCCCCGGCCAAGGCGAAGCCGGCCGATTCCAAGGCCGCGCCCCAGGCCCAGGCGTCCAAGCCGGCGGCCCGCAAGCCCGCCGCCCGTAGCGCCAAGGCCGGCAAGAAAACGGGGCCGGCCGCGGGCTGACCCTCCTCTTTCAATCGATGCCCTGGACGGCCGCAAGGCCGCCGGGCCGTCTTCAATATTCTGGAACTTATGCTTAATGTAGTGATTCTCGCCGCCGGACTGGGCAAGCGCATGCAGTCCGACCTTCCCAAAGTGCTGCACACGCTGGCCGGCAAACCCATGCTGTCCCATGTGCTGGACAGCGCGCGCCAACTCGAGCCGGCGCGCATCGTCGTCGTGGTGGGGCATGGCGCGGATCGCGTCAAGCAGGCTTTCGAAGGCCAGGCCGACCTGCACTTCGCGCTGCAGCAGCCCCAGCAGGGCACCGGCCACGCGGTGCAGCAGGCCGTGCCGCTGTTGCTCGAAGGCGATGGCAAGGACGACGTGACGCTGGTGCTGTATGGCGACGTGCCGCTGGTGCAGCCCGAAACCCTGCGGCGCCTGCTGGAGGCCCGCGGCGACGGCGCCGCCGTGCTGACGGAAGTGCTGGCGGATTCCACCGGCTACGGCCGCATTGTGCGAGACGAGCGCGGCAACGTATGCCGCATCGTCGAACACAAGGACGCCTCGGACGCCGAGCGCGAGATCCGGGAAGTGAACACCGGCATCCTCGGCGCGCCCACCGCGAAGCTGAAGGACTGGCTGTCCCGCATCGACAACAACAACGCCCAGGGCGAGTACTACCTGACCGACACGGTCGGGCTGGCCGTGGCCGACGGTGTGCCGGTGGGCGCGGCGCAGCCCGGCGCGGCCTGGGAAACGCTGGGCGTGAACAGCCGCGTGCAGCAGGCCGAACTGGAACGCCGCTGGCAGGGCGAGCAGGCCCGCCGCCAGCTCGAAGCCGGCGTGACGCTGGCCGACCCGGCGCGCTTCGACGTGCGCGGCTCGCTGACCTGCGGGCGCGACGTGTTCATCGACGTGGGCTGCGTGTTCGAAGGCCAGGTGACGCTGGCCGACGGCGTGCGCGTGGGCCCGCATTGCGTGCTGCGCGACGTCAGCGTCGGCACGGGCACGCACATCGAGGCCTTCAGCCATCTACAGCAGGCCCAGGTCGGGCGCGACGCGCGCGTCGGCCCCTATGCGCGCCTGCGTCCGGGCGCCGAACTCGGCGACCGCAGCCACGTGGGCAACTTCGTCGAAATCAAGAAGAGCGTGCTGGGCGAGGACAGCAAGGCCAACCACCTGGCCTACATCGGCGACGCCGACATCGGCGCCCGCGTGAACGTGGGCGCGGGCACCATCACCTGCAACTACGACGGCGTGAACAAGCACCGCACCGTCATCGAGGACGATGCCTTCATCGGCTCCGACACGCAACTGGTCGCGCCGGTGCGCGTGGGCCGCGGCGCCACGCTGGGCGCCGGCACCACCCTGACCCGGGACGCGCCCGCCGACAAGCTGACCGTATCGCGTCCCAAGCAACTCACCGTGGACAGTTGGCAGCGCCCGGTCAAGAAATCGTGACGGCGGAGAAAGACCCGGCGCCGGGCGGCGCCGCCAAGCCCGCCGCCCCGCCCGACGGCCTGCCCACGCCCCGGCGGTACTGGGCGGCGGCAACCGTGATGACGGGCATCAGCCTGTCGGTGCTGGACACCACCATCGCCAACGTCGCCCTGCCCACCATCGCGGTCGACCTCAATGCCTCGCCGGCCCAGGCGGTGTGGATCGTCAACGCCTACAACCTGGCCGTGGTGACGATGCTGCTGCCGCTGTCGGCGCTGGCCGAGCGCATCGGCTTTCGCCGCATGTTCACCTTCGGCCTGATGCTGTTCACGCTGGCGTCCCTGGGCTGCGCCCTGGCCGGCTCGCTCTGGCAACTGACGGCGGCGCGGGTGTTCCAGGGGATCGGGGCCGCCACGCTGATGTGCATGTTCGGCGGGCTGGTGCGCAACATCTATCCGCTGAAACTGCTGGGTCGGGGCATCAGCATCAACGCCACCACGGTGGCCGTCATGTCGGTGCTGGGGCCGACCATCGGCTCGGCCATCCTGTCGGTGGCGCCGTGGCCGTGGATCTTCGCGGTCAACCTGCCCATCTGCGTGCTGGCGATGCTGGGCCTGCGCCATCTGCCGGAAGTGCCGCGCAACAACGTGAAGCTCGACTGGATCAGCGCCCTGCTGTGCATGCTCACGCTGGGCGTGTTCATTTCCGGCGTGGACATGATGGGCGCGGACCTGCTGCGCGGCATCGGCCTGGTCGCGATCGCGACGGCGGCCGGCCTGGTGCTGGTGCGCCGGGCCAGTCGGCAACCGATGCCGCTGGTGCCCGTCGACCTGCTGCGCATCCGTCCGCTGGCCTTCGCCGTGGGCGCGTCGGCTTGCACGTTCGCGGCGCAGATGGCGTCCTACGTGTCCCTGCCGTTCTACTTCCAGCAGGTGCTGGGCCGGCCCTACCTGGAAGTGGGCATGCTGATGGGCGCCTGGCCCGTGGGCACCGCCATCATCGCTCCGCTGGCGGGCCGGCTGTCCGACCGCTATTCGGCCGCCACCCTGAGCGGGGCCGGAGCCGCCACGATGGTGGCCGGCATGCTGTGGCTGGCGGTGCTGCCGGCGACCGTGTCCAACTGGCCCGTCATCGCGGGGATGTTCGTGGCCGGCGTGGGCTTCGGGTTCTTCCAGACGCCGAACAACCGGGCCATGCTGTCGGCCGCGCCGCGCTCGCGCAGCGGCGCCGCGGGCGGCCTGCAGGCCACGACCCGGGTGTTCGGCCAGAGCTTCGGCACGGCGCTGGTCGCCATCGCCTTCAGCATCAGCCTGGCCCATGGCCCGGGGCTGGCCCTGGTATTGGGAACCATCTGCGCGGGCCTCGCCGTGGTGGTCAATACCGTGCGGTTCAGCAAGTTGAAGCCCTAGCCGGGCCTTTGTACCTCGGTGCTTGTGTCTGACACCTGCTGAAGTTCTGGTGCTTGTGTCTGACACCCGTACGAAATGTTCTTCGGGTCGAGACGGCGCTTCCCGGGTGTCAGACACCCGGCGGCGCTGAAGCAATCCGTCCAGTCATCTCGTACGGGTGTCTGACACCTGCTGAAGTTCCGGTGCTTGTGTCTGACACCCGTACGAACTGTTCTTCGGATTGAGACGGGGCTTCCCGGGTGTCAGACACCCGGCGGCGCTGAAGCAGTCCGTCCAGCCATCTCGTACGGGTGTCTGACACCTGCTGCGTCCAGTCATCTCGTACGGGTGTCAGACACTAGCCAGAGCCGCTTCTATAATGGCGGCCGGCGCCCGGTTCGGATACCGGGCGCGAGGCTTACCTATTTTTAAGGCGTTCAGGCATGAAGATCACGGTCGTGGGTACCGGTTACGTGGGGTTGGTGTCGGGAGCATGCCTGGCCGACATGGGCAACGACGTCATGTGCCTGGACGTGGACGCGGCGAAGATCGCCCTGCTGCGCCAGGGCGGCATCCCCATCTACGAACCCGGCCTGGAAGACCTGGTGCGCCGCAACGTGCAGGCCGGCCGCCTGCATTTCACCGACGACGTCGCGCAAAGCGTGGCCTTCGGCGACGTGCAGTTCATCGCCGTGGGCACCCCGCCCGGCGAAGACGGCTCGGCCGACCTGCAATACGTGCTGGCCGCCGCCCGGAACATCGCGCGCCACATGACGGCGCGCAAGCTGATCGTGGACAAGTCCACCGTGCCGGTGGGCACGGCCGACAAGGTGCGCGAGGCCGTCGCCCGCGAGCTGGCCGCGCGCGGCGTCGAGATCCCTTTCAGCGTGGCATCCAACCCCGAGTTCCTGAAGGAAGGGGCCGCCATCAACGATTTCATGAGCCCGGACCGGGTCGTGGTCGGCGCGGACGACGATTACACCATCGGCGTCATGCGCCGCATCTACGAACCGTTCCAGCGCACGCACGACCGGCTGATGGTGATGGACGTGCGCTCGGCCGAGCTGACCAAGTACGCCGCCAACGCCATGCTGGCCACCCGCATTTCATTCATGAACGAAATGGCGAACCTGGCCGAGGCGCTGGGCGCGGACATCGAGCAGGTGCGCCGCGGCATCGGCGCCGATCCGCGCATCGGCTACCACTTCCTGTATCCGGGCGCGGGCTACGGCGGCTCCTGCTTCCCCAAGGACGTGCAGGCGCTGGTCAACACCGCCTCGGAGAATTCGCTGCCCATGCGGGTCATCGAGGCCGCCGAGGCCGCCAACCATGCCCAGAAATTCCGCCTGTCCGAAAAGCTGGTCGCCCGCCTTGGCGAAGACCTGAGCGGCCGCAAGATCGCGCTGTGGGGCCTGTCCTTCAAGCCCAATACGGACGATATGCGCGAGGCCCCCAGCCTGACGGCCATCGCCGAGCTGACGCGCCGCGGCGCCGAAGTGCGCGCCTACGACCCCGTCGCCATGCACGAGGCCGCCCGCGCGCTGGCCGGCAAGCCCGGCATCAGCTTCGCCAGCGACATGTACGACGCGCTGGACGGCGCGGATGCGCTGCTGATCGCGACCGAATGGAAGGTGTTCCGCGCGCCGGACTTCGACCGCGTCAAGGCCTTGCTCAAGCGGCCGCTGATCATCGACGGCCGCAACCTCTACACGCCGGCCGACGTGCGCGCCCTGGGCTTCGAATACTCCGGCATCGGGCGCGCATGAAAATCCTGCAACTGAACTTCGAGAAAGGCTGGCGCGGGGGCGAACGGCAGACCCTGTACTGCATGCGCGCGTTCCGCAAGGCCGGCCATGACGTCGAAGTGATGTGCCGCGAGGGGGCGCCGCTGGCCGAGCGCGCCCGCCAGGAGGGTTTCGTGGCCCACACCTGCCGCAACGTGCCGGGGCAATTGGCCTTCCTGGCCGGCGCGGGCCGATACGACATCGTGCACGCGCAGACCGCCAACACCATCACCTGGGCGGTGCTGACCAAATGGCTGCATCGCCGTCCGGTGGCCTTTTCGCGCCGCACTTCCTTCGTGGTGAAGCCCGGCGACGAATGGAAGACCGGCTACAAGTGGCGCCACGCCGACCTGTTCGTCGCGATCAGCGAGATGGCCGCCAGCGAACCGCGCCGCCTGGGTATCGAGCCCGTCATCATCCGCAGCGCGGTCGAACCGCACGAGATCGACGCCGGGAACGTCGCCAACCTGGTGGGCGAATTCGGCCTGGCCGGCAAGAAAGTCATGGCGACCTCCGCCGCGCTGATCCGCGACAAGGACCCGGTGACGCTGGTGCGCGCCGTCGGCGAACTGGCCAAGACCCGGCGCGATTTCGTGTTCCTGCACTTCGGCGCCGGCGGCGACCGCGAACAGCAGGCCAAGGACGAGGCGCGCAAGCTCGGCATCGAGGACGTCTACCGTTTCGCGGGCTTCCGCAAGGGTGTGGAAGACTTCTACAGCATCCTCGACGTGTTCGTCATGAGCTCCGAGGAAGAGGCCCTGGGCAGCAGCGTGCTGGACGCCTTCCTGCAGCGCGTGCCCGTGGTGTCCACCGACGCCGGCGGCCTCAAGGAAAGCCTGGCCGACGGGCGCGGCGTGCTGTGCGCCGTGGGCGATTTCCACGCCATGGCGCAAGGGATGGCGCGCTGCCTGGACGACGCGGCGTTCCGCCAGGAAGTCACCGGGCGCGCCTACGAGTACGTCCGCAACGAGCACGACGTGCAGAAGATGGGCGACCGCTATCTGGCGCAGTTCGAGCGCCTGCTCGCCCGCCGCTGAACGGCGGGCGGCGCGGGCTCAGGCCCGGACGTCTATCCGGGTTTCGAACTTGGCCCGATGCACCGAAAAGAACGTGCGCACATTGCGCACGTTGGCCTGGGCCGTGAACGCCCGATGCACCAGCGCGTGGTAGGCCGGCATGTCCTTCACCTGCGCGATCACCACGAAATCCGGCCCGGGCGACACCCGGTAGCATTGCAACACCGAGCGTTCGGCCAGCATGCTGCGCTCGAACTCGTCCAGGCGTTCCGCCGCCTGCACGTCCAGCGTGATCTCCACGATGGCGGTCAGGGTGCTGCCCAGCTTCCCGGCCGCCAGGATGGCCACCTGCCGGTCGATAACGCCTTCTTCCACCAGCCGCCGGACCCGCCGCAGGCAGGTCGGCGGCGACGCGTGCACCCGCTGGGCGAGGTCCTGGTTGGTCAGCGAGCTGTCTTCTTGTAACTGTTCAAGAATGCGCCGGTCCAGATCATCCAATTCCGGCAGCGGAATCGAGGCGTTCTGCATGATTTATTTCATGAGAATGAATTTGAAGAAAGATTATTTAATCACAATTATGTAAGGGAATTAATTTACATATATGGCCGGATAAAGAAATCAAATTTCTTTGCGGGACGAGCACAATGCGTCGGTACACGAACTTCCCGGAGCACTCCCTATGTGCGGCATTGTTGGCGCCGTCGCCCAGCGCGACATCACCCCGATCCTGGTTGAAGGCCTGAAGCGCCTGGAATACCGCGGCTACGATTCCTGCGGCGTCGCCGTCTACGCCGACGGCCACCTGCGCCGCACGCGCAGCACGCAGCGCGTGGCCGAACTGGCCGAACAGGTCGCGCAGGACAAGCTGCAGGGCTTCACCGGCATCGCCCACACCCGCTGGGCCACCCACGGCGTGCCCGCCACCCACAACGCCCATCCGCACTTCTCGCGCCTGGGCAACGACGAACCGCGCATTGCGCTGGTCCACAACGGCATCATCGAGAACCACGACGAACTGCGCGCCGAACTCCAGGCCGCGGGCTACGTCTTCGAAAGCCAGACCGACACCGAAGTCATCGCGCACCTGGTCAACCACCTGTACGCCGGCGACCTCTTCGAAGCCGTGCAGAATGCCGTGCGCCGCCTGCACGGCGCCTACGCCATCGCCGTGTTCTGCCGCGACGAACCGCACCGCGTCGTGGGCGCGCGCCAGGGCTCGCCGCTGGTGGTGGGCGTGGGCCAGAACGAGAACTTCCTGGCCTCCGACGCGCTGGCCCTGGCCGGCACCACCGACCAGATCATCTACCTGGAAGACGGCGACGTCGTCGACCTGCAACTCTCGCGCGTCTGGATCGTGGACGCCAGCGGCAAGAACGTGGACCGCGAAGTGCACACCGTGCACGTGCACACCGGCGCGGCCGAGCTTGGCCCCTACCGCCACTACATGCAGAAGGAAATCTTCGAACAGCCGCGCGCGGTGGGCGACACGCTACAGGACATCGAGTCCATCACGCCGGAACTGTTCGGCGACGGGGCCTACAAGATCTTCAAGGACATCGATTCCCTGCTGATCCTGGCCTGCGGCACCAGCTACTACGCCGGCCTGACGGCCAAATACTGGATCGAATCCATCGCCAAGATCCCGGTGGCCGTCGAAATCGCCAGCGAATACCGCTACCGCGACAGCGTGCCCAACCCGCGTTCGCTGGTGGTCACCATTTCGCAGTCCGGCGAAACCGCCGATACGCTGGCGGCGCTGAAGCACGCCCGGTCGCTGGGCATGGAAAACACGCTGACCATCTGCAACGTGTCCACCAGCGCCATGGTGCGCGAGTGCAAACTGTCGTACATCACGCGCGCCGGCGTCGAAATCGGCGTGGCGTCCACCAAGGCCTTCACCACGCAACTGACCGCCCTGTTCCTGCTCACGCTGGCGCTGGCCCAGGTGCGCGGCCGCCTGACCGAAGAACAGGAAGCCGAACACCTGAAGGCGCTGCGCCACCTGCCCGTGGCCATCGGTTCGGTGCTGGCGCTGGAACCCCAGATCATGGCCTGGGCCGACCGCTTCGCGTCCAAGGAAAACGCCCTGTTCCTGGGCCGCGGCATGCATTACCCGATCGCCCTGGAAGGCGCGCTCAAGCTCAAGGAAATCAGCTACATCCACGCCGAAGCCTACCCGGCCGGCGAACTCAAGCACGGCCCGCTGGCGCTGGTGACCGAACACATGCCCGTCGTCACCATCGCGCCCAAGGACGAACTGCTGGAGAAGCTGAAGTCCAACATGCAGGAAGTGCGCGCCCGCGGCGGCGAACTCTACGTGTTCGCGGACGCCGACAGCAAGATCCAGAGCGCCGAAGGCATGCACGTGATCCGCATGCCCGAGAACTACGGCAAGCTGTCGCCCATCCTGCACACGATTCCGCTACAGCTACTGTCCTACCACACGGCCTGCGCCCGCGGCACTGACGTGGACAAGCCGCGCAACCTGGCCAAGAGCGTGACGGTGGAGTAAGGGCGCGGTCCGCGCGGGCCAAATAGCGTCTCCCTGATGCCGGGCCGCCCCGCCTGGCATCACGGGCTGCATGTTTCAAGCAGCGCGCTCACCGTCTCGGCCTGATGCAGGTTTCGAATGGCGGACTTCAGGCGGGCATATCGCATCTCGCCGTCGCGCCATGGCCATTCGGGGATCAGGCCGGAAAGCTGCCGGTCGGTTTCTTCCCACGAAAAGGCGAAGTGCGATAGTTCGGTCAGACTGGCCGACAGGGTAGGCCCGGCGTGCAACGTCACGCTCAGGGCAGCCCCCCAGTCGGGGATCGCGGGGTCGCCGGTGATGGTGATGCGCTCGCTGAAGTCATGGATATCGCCGGGACCGTACAGCGCATCGAAATCCCGGGTTCGCAGCGTGCCATTGCACAGTCCTGCCGCCAGCATGAAGGGGCCGCTCATGATCGCGCCGGTGGGCGTGCCGAAGGGGCCGCGGCGGGCGATGCCAGGATAGGCCGCGTTGCGTTCCGACAGGGCCACGGTGACGGCTGCGACATTGCCGGGGGTGAAACCGTGTTCGCGTTGCATGGATAGCAGCAGGAACAGCGGGGCCTGATTGATCAGGCAACCGGGAAGGGGCTTGAACACGACCTCCTGCGTGCGCCAGACCCACGGGGCGGGCAGCGCTGGCGGCGGGGGCAATGGCGACATGCCGGCAAAGGCGCGATAAAAGCCGCTTTCGCCTTCCAACGCGTGGCGGGCGCTGGTGTAGCCGCCGCGAGCCAGCGCCGCGCAACTGATGCCGGCGCGGGCCGCGTTGGCAACCTGGATGCGCCATTCGGGGCTGCCTTCGGCCCAGCATTGCATGGTGCCCGCGCTGTGCTGCGTGGCCAGACCCAGCGCATGTGCGGTCTGCGCGGCGTCCAGGGACATCATGCGGGCGGCGGCGGCGGTCGACGCGAAGACGCCGAATGCCGAGGTGGCGCGCAGGCCGCGCTTCAGTATCGACGCGGCATAGCCCGCAGCGACGGCATGCAGCGTTTCATACGCGGCCGCCAGCGCGGCCAGCACGAGCTTTCCATCGGCGCGCTGCTGTTGCGCTAGCGCAAGCGCCACAGGGATGGCGATGCAGCCCGGGTGCGCGTACAGGTCGGAGTACGTGTCGTTCTGCCCGCGGGAACACATGCGCAGTGCGTTGACGTAGGCTGCGTCGGCAGCGGAACGCAGATGCCCGGACACCAGCGTGCTGGCGTCGCCCGGCGAGTCGTTGGCCGCCAGGGCGGCGCGTTCCAGCGTGTCGATGCCGGACGCGGTGACGGCCATGACCAGGCCATACAGCAGGCAGGTCTGCAATTTCTCTCGGACCGCCGGTGGGATGTCGTCGTATTCCAGGCCGGCGATTCGCGCACCCAGGATCTCGGTGTAGCTCGGGGTGTCGCGGTCAGTTTCTCGGATGTCTGTCATGGCGGGGGGGAATGGGCAGGAGGTTCGGCCGGTTTACGGGATGACGATGCCGCGGGTCTTGATCAGGGCGCCGATGCGCTCATGTTCGCCCTGCAGGAAAGTGGTGAATTCACTGGCGCTGCCGCCCGCCAGCTCAATGCCGAATTCCTTGGCGCGGTCGTGCACGATGGGGCTGGACAGCGCCTTGTTCAATTGCGCGTTCAGGGTGTTCACGGTCTGGTCCGGCGTTTCCGCGGGCACCAGCACGCCGTACCAGGTGCCGGACCGAAAGCCGTCCAGGCCCGCATCCGTGGAGGTGGGCAATTCCTTCCAATCCGGCAGGGGTTCGGCGTTGCCGACCATCAGCGCCTTCAAGCGGCCTTCCTGCACCATCGCCCGCGTGGCGGGGGCATCGAACACGGCATCGACGTGGCCGCCCGCCAGCGCGGGCACGAACGCGCTGGACCCCGCCATGGGCACGTTCACGATCTTGATGCCGGTCATGGCGGCGAATTGCTCGGCGGCGATGTGAGGGCTGCTGCCGATGCCCGACGACGCGAACGTCACGCCGTTGGGATTGGCGCGCGCCCAGGCAATGAACGATTTGATGTCATCGACGGGAATGGACGAACGGATATACAGCACGGTAGGCTGCCAGCCCACGTACATGACCGGCTTGAAGCGGGCGCTGTCGAAGGCCGGACCGCCATCCTTGAATTGCAACGTGGTGTAAGGCAGGCCCGTGAACAGCATCAGGCGGCCATCGCGCGCCGAGTCCTGCGCGACATAGCGCGTGCCGATCAACGTGCCCGCGCCGACTTTGTTCATGGGTGTAACGGGCGCGCCGATCTGCTGCGAAAACGCTTCGGTCAATGAACGCGCCATCAGGTCCAGCGACCCGCCCGCCGCGATGGGAATGATCATTTCATAGTGGCGCTGCGCTTCACTGCGGCTGCTGGGAAGCCAGGTCAGGATCGCGCAGAAACAGGCCAGCACGATACGGAAAAAGCCAAATCGGGACGGGCGCATCGCCCGTGGGAATGCGTTCATGGTTGTCTCCTGCGACACGAGGCATTAGTAGCTTTATGGTTGTCGCCGTATTCTGCGGCCTGCTTGTCCGGGTATCCAATCAGATCCTTCTATAAGTAGGCATAAACACGATGTATGGCTGTAAGCGAGGCAACCGCGGACAGTTGTACTGGCGCGCAGCGCGCGGTATGTTCGCGCAACGAGGCCCCGTATGGGTCCAGCAAAAAAAAAACGAAGGGAGACACGAGTGCGCAGCATCAATCTTGCGAATTTGGAAACGGCGTTCTGGATTGCGCGACTGGGTAGTTTCACGGCGGCCGCCGAACGCCTGTACACCACCCAACCCGCGATTTCGGCGCGGATGCGCGAACTGGAAGCCGCGCTGGGCGTAAAGCTGTTCATGCGAGTCGGCCGCGGGGTGGAAATGACGCTGGAAGGCCGCAAGTTCCTTCAGGACGCCGAACCCATATTCCAGCAACTGGAAACCCTGGCCGCATCGGTCAGCTCCGGCTATACCGCGAGCGGCATGGTGCGAATCGGCGCCGGCAACATCTCCATGAGCTGGTTTCCCGCGATGATCCGGGAACTGCAGCGCACCATGCCAGAACTTACCTACGACGTGGAAATCGACCTGGCCGGCAAGACGCTGCAAAAGCTCGAAGCCAGCAAGCTGGACGTGGCGATCGTCGCGGGGCCCATCACCGCCGAAAAGCTGTCGGCCACCCGCCTCGGCTACGACCGCATGGTCTGGGTGGCGTCGCCGCAGTTCCTGGAACAGAACTGGAATGGCAGCCTGCGTGAATTCCTGCGCGCCACGCCGATCTGGTGCGTGCAGCGCGAGTCGTTCTACTGGCTGGACGCCATGCGCGTGATCGTGGATAGCGGAGGCAATCCCCGGCATTTCCACGGGATCAGCAACATGGCGGCCGCGCGGCAGATCGTGCTGGGGTCGGGCGGCATAGGCTGCCTGTCGTCGACCATGATTCGCGACGATCTGGACAGTGGATCCTTGATACCCATTCCCGAACTGGAGCAGGGGGGCTGGGTCGAGTTTTCGGTGGCCTGTGTGGCCGAAGCGCGCTCGTCCCATATCATTTCCCAGATCATGGATGCGGCGCAGGCCGCTTCGACCCTGGCGCGCACACCGGGTGAGGTCAGCCGCGGGCAGGGTTATGGGTCGCCATAAAAAAAGGTGATTTTTGCCAAAGCAAAGCGGGCGATAGAGTGAGGCCAGCATGCCGGCCCTTCCGTCCGGCAGATCAGGCACCGGGTGCATCATTCATGTCATTTGATTCCGCTTTTGGCTATAACTTCGACGATTTGCGGGCGTTGGCCAAGCGCCGGCTACCGCACGGCCTGTTCGAATTCGTGGACAGGGGAACCGAAGACGACCTCACCATCCACAATAACTTCGATGCCTTTCGGCGCATCCAGTTGTTTCCGCGTCCGTTGGTGGATGTCTCGAAACGGTCATTGACGATGAGCTTGTTCGGCAAGGAATACCCCATGCCGGTCTGCCTGGCGCCTACGGGCGCCGCGGGGCTGCTGTGGCATGAAGGCGAGGTGGCCGCGGCAGCGGCCGCGGCCGCTTTCGGCATTCCGTACTCCATGTCTACCGGGTCGATAACCTCGATCGAGAAGGTCGCGGAAAAGGCCGGCGGCGAATTGTGGTTCCAGTTGTACTTGTGGCCGGACCCGGCCATGTCGCTTGAACTGGTAAGGCGGGCTCGCGACGCCGGCTACAAGGCGCTGATCGTGACCATCGACACAACCGTTACGCCGAACCGGGAATTCAACTATCGCAACGGGTTCACGGTGCCCATGAAGCTGACGAGGCGAAACGTGGTGGATGCGATGCGCTGCCCGCGCTGGGCATTCGGCGTCATGGGGCGCTATCTGCTGTCGGGCGGCATGCCGAGATTTCACAACCTGCCCAGCGCATTGCAGCGCAAAATGACCGACACGCGCAAGGCCGGCCTGATGCCGAAGAACGACAGCCTGACCTGGGACGATTTGAAGCGATTGCGCGACATGTGGGACGGCCCGCTGATCGTCAAGGGAATCCTGCACCCCGACGACGCCTGCGCCGCTGTGCAGGCCGGCGCCGACGGCATCGTGGTGTCGAATCATGGCGGGCGCGTGCTGGACAATGCGCCTGCCTCCATCGAAATGCTGCCGGACGTGCGGCAGGCCGTCGGGGCGCGCACCGTGGTCCTGCTGGACAGCGGTATCCGGCGCGGCAGCGACGTGGTCAAGGCGATTGCGCTGGGTGCGGATGCCGTCATGGTGGGACGGATGGCCATGTGGGGCACGGCCGTGGGCGGCCAGCGCGGCGTCGCGCATGTGCTGACCCTGTTGCGCGACGAAATCGACCGCGTCATGGCGTTCACGGGGTGCACGAGCATGGCGGACCTGAATCGCGCCTGCTGCGCACGGCTCCCCTGAGCGCCCGCGCCCGGCGGGATTCAACGCGCCGCGCGTGCCTGGCTGGCGCCAAATTCCTTCAATGCCGTCAGGTCGCGGCGGACCAGGCCGCGCAAGGCCCGGCCGTCCGCGGCCTGCACGAAGACGCCCGTCGCCGCGATCTTGCCCTGCACCTGTGACTCTCCCAGCACTTGCAGCAGACCGTGTTCCAACGCCGCGGCCACCGGCGCGGGCAGACCCGGCGGACCCCATATGGCGGCCCATACCGGCACGGCAAACCCGGGATAGCCCGCCTCGGCGCTGGACGGCACATCTGGCAAGCTGGCCACGCGCTCGTTGCCCAGCACGGCCAGCACCTTCAGTTTGTCGTTCTTCAGGTAGCCGTCGATGGGCCCCACGCCCAGGTCGACGCGACCCGCGGCCACGTCCATGGCCATGGGCGCCAGGCCTTTGTAGGGGATGTGATTCAGCTTGAGCTTGCCTTCGCGTTCCAGCAGCAAGGCGGCGACCTCGTAGATGGTCGCAGGCCCGGAAGTGCCGAAATTCAGATCCGATTTCTGCGCCTTGGCATAGGCCACCAGTTCCTGCAGCGTATTGGCGGGCAGGTCGCTGCGCGCGAACAGCACGAACGGCGCATAGCCCACGATTGCCAGCGGGGTGAAGTCGCGCTCGGGATCGTAGGGCGTGTCGGGCAACATCAGCGGGGCCACCACGTGGGTGGATCCGGTTCCGAAGAACACGGTGTAGCCATCGGCGGGCGCGCGCGCCACGGCCGCGGCGCCTATGGTGCCGGAGGCGCCGGTCTTGTTCTCGACCACCACCGGTTGTTTCCACAGCGACGACAACCCTTCGGCGATCACGCGCGCCGAGGTGTCGCTGGCGCCGCCGGGGGGCGTGGAGACCACGATCCTGACGGGCGCGGCCGGAAAGGTCTGGGCGGCGGATGCGCCCGCCGCGGCGCACAACAGCATGGCGCCCAGCATCAGTGATTTACAGGTGGACATAGCGTGTCTCCTTGGCCGCTCGCTGTGGATATGCGGCGGCGCCAGCGTTAGATAATGCGGGTTTCCAGGACGCCGATCTGGTCCACGCCTGCATGGACGATGTCGCCGGGCTTCAGGAAGTACGGTCGGGGATCCGGCTTGCGATGCACTGCCACCCCATCGGGCGTGCCGCTGCTGATGATGTCTCCGGCCTCCAGCCCGACCCGCGACCAGAACGCCACCAGTTCGTCGAACTGGAAGATCAGATCGGTGCAATCCGACTGCTGTCGCAGCTCTCCGTTCACCTTGAGCCATAGACGCAAGGCGGTGGGATCGGGGACTTCATCGGCCGTCAGTATGCAAGGCCCCAAGGGGCCAAATCCGGGAAAGTTCTTGCCCATCATGACCAGCAGGTTGCGCATTTCGGCGAATTGCCATTCACGCGCCGACAGGTCGTTCATGATGGTGTAGCCGAAGATCGCCTGCTTCGCCTGGCCGCGCGTGGCGTTCAGCAGGTCCCTGCCCACGATTACCGCGACTTCGGCTTCGTAATCCATCTGCTCGACATCGTCTGGCCGTTCGACTTGGGCCCGGTGTCCGACCAGGTTCCTGCCCAGCTTGATGAAGCCGGTGGGAAAGTCGATCTGGAAGCCGGCGCCGGCCTCTGGGTTGCCCCTGATGCTTTCAAGCCGGTGGGCACCGAAGTTGCGGCCCGCGGCAATGCATGAGCGCGGCGGCACCGGCGTCAGCCAGGTCACGTCGTCCTCGCCATGGAACCAGGCGGGATCGGCGCCGCGTTCGGCGCGTTCTTGCGCCTGCCTCAGCGCATCCAGTCCGGCCGGGCCGGCATGGATGGCTTCCATCATGGTTCTGGGCGCATCGTGGCCGGGCACGGCGGAGACGTCCAGAAGACGCGTGGAAGATCCGTCATCAAGCACTACGCCCAGGCGCTCGTGCGCCCTGCTTCCTGAGGTGAATCGCGCCAGTTTCATGATCAGACGGCCTCGAGTTCTCGCGCGGAGCACCAGCGCAACTCGCGGCGGAATTTCTGATCGTCGAACGGCGTGGAGCGGTGGAGCGTGCAACTGTCGTCCCAGACCAGCAGGTCCTGCGGCTGCCACTTATGCGCGTAACGGAACTGCGGCTGGGTGCTGAACTCAGTCAACTCTTCCAGCAGCGCGCGGCCAGCGGCTTCGTCCATGTCGACGATGTGCGAGGCGTGCGCGCCGATGTACAGGTTCTTGCGTCCCGAACCGGCATGGGTGCGTACCAGGGGGTGTTCGGTGGGGGGCAACAGCTTGCGGGTTTCTTCGTTGAAGTTCGTGTAGCCCACCTTGGAACGCGAGGCGTAGACGCTATGGACGACACGCAGGGATTCCAGCGTCTTCTGCCGTTCGGGCGGAAGGGCTTCCCAGGCCGCGCGCATGTCGGCGAACTCGGTATCGGGGGGATCGATCTCGGGCAGGACGATGGCGTTCAGCGCCGTCACGCGAGCCGGCGGCTGGCGCATGGACATGTCGGTGTGCCAGAACATATTGGCTTTCAGATAGAGCCTGCGCTCGTGGTCTTCCATCATGATCTTTCCCTCTTCGTCGACATTGGATACATCGTAGAAGTAAGGATTCTTCATGCGGGCGTTGTTCATTTGCCGCGCCAGTGCGTTGGGCGGCCCGAACCAGCGGATGAAGGCTTCCTGTTCGGCTTCCGTCAACGGTTGGTTGCGGAAGTAGATCACGCCATGCTTGGACAACGCAGCTTCGATGGCGGCGTAGGTGTCATGGTTAAGCGGTTGCCTCAGATCCAGGCCCGAGACTTCGGCGCCAAAGCCGGATTCGACCGGCGTGACCGTGATGGACATGTCTGTTCTCCTATGGGTGAAATACGCCGTGCCTGGCGGCAGGCCATCTCGGATGGTTAGGGGTGTCATCGTCAGCACAGTCTATGAACGGGCTCTCGGTTACGCCAATCCGATCTTTCTATGGGGGGCTATAAGGGGCTTTGATGCGAGCCGGCTATTGGTGGGCCAGGTCCAGTTCGCGTATCGGTTCGCCGGCCATCCAGGCCTGGATGTCTTCCACGGTTTCGCGGTAGAACTGCTCGTAGGCGGCGCGCGTGACGTACCCAAGGTGGGGTGTGATCAGCACATTGGGCAAGGTCCGGAACGGGTGTTCGCGCGGCAGCGGCTCGGTATGAAAGACATCCAGGCCGGCGCCGGCGATGCGGGATTCCCGCAGCGCCTGGATCAAGGCGCTTTCGTCCACCAATCCGGCGCGCGATGTGTTGATGAAATAGGCGTTTGGCTTCATGCGCGACAACTCGGCTTCCGAGACCAGGTGCCGTGTGCTGTTGCGTAGCTGCATGGCGATCACGATGTAATCGGCCTGGCTGAACAGATCCGCCTTAGATACGAAGCGCGCGCCGGCGGCATGGGCGCGCTCGGCCGTCAGGTTCGGACTCCAGGCCAGGACCTGCATGCCGAATGCGTTGGCGACTTGGGCGACGCGCTGTCCGATGCGGCCCAGGCCGACCAGCCCCAGCGCGGCGCCGTGCAGGTCCCGGCCCACGGTAACTTGCCATTGGCCTTGTTCCAGCGCCGAGCGTTCCTGTTCCAGGTGGCGGGCGTGCGCCAGGATGTGCAGCCAGATGAGTTCGGGCGTGCCATTTTGCGGGGCTTGGGTGCCGCAGACAACGATGCCGAGCTGTTGAGCGGCAGCGATATCCAGGGCGGCGTTGCGCATCGCGGTGGTGACGATCAGCTTCAGATTGGGCAGGTTCCTCAGCATCTCCGCGTCGAGCTTGGTCCGCTCGCGCATCAGGCAGACGACGTCGTAGGGGCGCAGGCGATCTTCCAGGGCGGAGGGGTTTTCAATATGGTCGCTATGGAACGTGACCCGGACATGCTCAGGCAGGGCAGTCCAGTCGGCGCTTTGCCGCGCGGCGTGCTGATAGTCGTCCAGGACGGCTACGTGGATAGATTGTCGGGTCATGGGTGTAGGCGCGCTTTCTTGGGCAGGAAGTGGGAGGGGAACACCGATCGGTTCCCGATCCCGGCATACTCATGCGGGTTCGGGCGATGGTAGGTGCAGCAGGAAACCTCAAGAATCGACGTCAACCGAGAGCGACGTCTGGCGATGCCGATTCAGTTCGGCGAACTGCTCGCGCAAACGGACATCAGCCATCTCGATGGCCCGTTTTCCCATCAGAAGCTGCAAGGGCGGCGCAGCGTCCTGGAACACCCGGAAGATTATTTCGGCCGCACGTGCCGGCGATCCTTCCTGATGGCCGTGCGTTGCGCGCAGCCTTTCATGCCGCAACCCGACGGTTTGCGCATAGTCATCGACGGAGTCAGGCGCGCTCGTCATCGAGCTTCCCTGGAAATCGGTCCGCAGCGGCCCCGGTTCGATAAGGGTGACGCGGATGCCCAATGGCCCGACTTCCTTCGCCAGCCCTTGAGATAGGCCCTCCACCGCGAACTTCGATGCGGCGTAGTAGGCCGAACCAGGGCTGCCGACGCGGCCGCTGATGGAGGAAACGTTGAAGATGTGCCCGCTCCGTTGCGCGCGCATGACGGGAAGGACGGCGCGAGTCAGGGACGCGAGTCCGAAAAAGTTGGTCTCGAACAGATCGCGGATCTGCTTATCCTTGCCGGCTTCGACGCTGGCGTTGTAGCCAAACCCGGCATTGTTGACAAGCGCGTCGATGCGGCCGAACCGGTCCGTCGCCAGACGCACGGCCCTCGCGACCTGGTCCGGGTCGGTGACGTCCACTGCGCAGGCCGCCGCCTGGTGGTCGGGGTGGGCGGAAATCAGTTCGCGGATCGAGTCCAGGTCTCGCGCGGTGACGACGCACCGATGCCCTTGGGCCAGCACGTGCACGGCCAATGCGCGGCCCAGCCCCTTGGAACAGCCCGTTATCAGCCATACCGGCGTGTCGGTATTCGGATTCAACATGCACCCCGCGATTTGCCCGGGCAGTCCGGCAATGAATGTGAGTTTCAGGCAAGTCAGTCTAAGCAGGGGCTGGGCGAGATGCCAATCCGATATTTTTATCGGTCTCCATAACAAGATCTGATAAGTCGGAAAACCGCGAGATTGTTTCGCGTCGACATGGCAAGCAGGGTCAGCTCAAGCCGGATCGAATGCTGCGAAAAGCTTTACTTGTCGGGTTCTATTCCCACACCATCACCCGATGCGCGTCCGCGACATCCCGGTAGACGCGCTGCGGCAGCGTCGCCGTGGGCGCATGGGTCTGGCTGCGCTCGCGCTGCCAGCCGGCCAGGCCCGCCCGGTTCCTGCGGCGCGTGGGATCGGGTATGGGAACGGCCTCCAGCAACTGCCGGGTATAAGGGTGCTGCGGATTGTTCAGCACCGCTTCGCGCGGTCCGATCTCGACGATTTCACCGAGGTACATGACGGCGATGCGGTGGCTGACGCGCTCGACGGCGGCCAGGTCGTGCGAGATGAACAGGTATGACATGCCCAGGTCGGCCTGAAGCTCCAGCATCAGATTGATGATGCGGGCCTTCACCGATACATCCAGCGCGGAGACGGACTCGTCGGCGATGATGAGCCGCGGTTGCAGGCCCAGGATGCGGGCCAGGCAGATGCGCTGGCGCTGGCCGCCGGAGAACTCGTGCGGAAAGCGCCGCGACATGTCGGGCTGCAACTGCACCTTGGCAAGCGCCGCCGCGACGTGCTCGTGCACCGAGCGCGGGTCGGCCAGGCCGTGCGCGAGCAAAGGCTCCGCGATGGCCGCGCCCACGGTCTGGCGCGGGTCCAGGCTGGCGAAGGGATCCTGGAAGATGATCTGAATGCGGCGTCGCGCGTCGCGCAACTGCCTGGCAGGCATGCCCAGCAGTTCGCGCCCCTCCAGTTTGATCGACCCTTCCTGCGGCTGATTGAGGCCGACCACGGATCGGCCGATGGTGGATTTCCCGGAGCCCGATTCTCCCACCAGCGCGAGCGTCTCCCCGGGTTGAATGGAGAGGGACACGTTTTCGACGGCATGCACGCGCGCGGTCACGCGGCCGAACAGTCCGCCGCGCACATCGAAGCGAGTCGACAGACCGCTCACCTCGAGCACGGGCGCGGCCGAGGGATCCAGCGTGTCGCGCAGCGCCGGGGCCGGGCGGAATTCGCCCGTATCGACATCGACTAGGCTGAACGGCTCCGGCCGCGGCTTGCCGTTCATGGCGCCCAGGCGCGGCACGGCGGCCAGCAGGGCCCGGGTGTAGGGATGGACGGGCTGGGCGAACAAATCGTCGGTGGCGCCATGTTCGACGCACCGACCTTCACGCATCACGAGCGCGCGGTCGGCGACCTCCGCCACCACACCCATGTCGTGCGTGATGAAGAGCACGGCCATGCGTTCCTCGCGCTGCAGCTCGGCAATCAGGTCCAGTATCTGCGCCTGGATGGTCACGTCGAGCGCCGTCGTGGGCTCGTCGGCGATGAGGATGGAAGGGCTGCACGCCAGCGCCATGGCGATCATGACGCGCTGGCGCATGCCGCCCGAGAACTGATGGGGAAAATCGTCGATGCGCGCGCGCGCCTGAGGGACGTGCACACGCTCCAGCAGCCGCGCGGCTTCTGCGCGCGCCGCGCGCCTGTCGAACCCGCGATGGCGCCGAAGCGCCTCGCCGATCTGATATCCCACGGTCAGCACCGGGTTCAGGCTCGTCATCGGCTCCTGGAAGATCATCGACACGGCGGCGCCGCGCACCGCGTCCATCTCGGTGTCGCCCAGTTTCAGCAGGTCGCGGCCGTCCAGCAGGATCTCACCCCGCACGCGCGCGTTCCGTTCGGGCAGCAATCGCATGATGGACAGGGCCGTGACGCTCTTGCCGGAACCCGACTCGCCGACAATGGCCAGCATCTCTCCCCGGGCCACGTCGAACGACAGGTCGTGTATCACAGTGCGCGGCTGGTCGGGAGTCCCGAAGGCGACCTGCAAATGACGCACGGACAGCGTGGTTTCGGCGGGGCCGGGGGGAGAGGTCGAGTTCATGGAGGACTCCGTGTATGCGCCAGGCGCGGGTCAAGCGTCGAGGTGGAAGGGCTGGAAGGAAACGGAAGGGTCGCGCCTGATCTGGTCGATGAGCCCCGTTTCCCACTCGATGTAGGTATCGAAGGCGCGAATCCGATCCTCGCGGAAATACGGCGAGAGCCAGACATCGTCCGGGGCGTCGTGCCAGTTGGCCTCCGCTTCGCCGCTCAGGGGGAGACCGGCGTCCTGCCAGGCTTGGGTGCCCCCTTTCACGATGAAGACCTCGCGCCCGGTCTGCGCGCGGATGTCTTCGGCGGCCAAGGCCGCCAGCACCGGGTCCGCCGCCACGATGGCGATGTCGCGTCCGGCAAGCGCTTCCTCCAGCCGGGCATCGATGCGGGAACGAAGCGCGAAGCGCGCTCCCGGGATGTGTCCGGCGCGGTAGGTCGGGCTGGGCGAGAAGTCGAACAGCGCGATGGTGTCCGCGTCGAGCCTGGCGCGCAGATCCCGCGGAAGAATGTCGCTCGCGGCCGTGGTCCCGGCCGCTGCCGGCGTCGGCGCGGCGCTGGGCTGCACGGTGTCCCGCGCGGGCTGCAGGGCGTAGGTATGGACCTCGTTCCAGCCGAGCTGGATCAGCCACGACGCGGTGATTGCCGAGCGCACGCCGTCGCCGTTGTCGACCAGCACGATGCGCGCGTGGCGCGTCGCGATCCACTTGTCCGTCGCCTGGACGAGCTGTCCGCCTTCCGCCCACAGCGATCCGGGCAGATGCCCCGCTTCGAACTCCGCGGCGGTGCGAACGTCGAGGACATACAGGCTTCGCGTGGAATCGTCGCGCAGTGCCTGCAAGCCGGCGGAGTCGATGCTGGGGATCGCAAAGCGCTCGCGTAGCGCCCGCGCGGCTTGGCGCGACTTGTCGCGCCCGGCGTCCGAAGGCGCCGGCGCCGGGTTGCTGTGCTGATTCCTGAGCGGATAGCCCGCCTTGAACCACGCCATGGCGCCGTTTTCCAACGCCACCACCCGGTTCGGCAGCCCCGTGTTGATCAGCGCCTGCGCGCCGATGATCGAGCGGGTGCGTCCCGCGCAACTCACCACCACCAGGGTCCGATCCGACGAAACCAGATCGTGGACGCGGTACGGCAGTTCGGCGTTCGGGCATGCGTGGGCGCCGGGAATACTGAACTTGTAGAACTCTTCGAGGTTGCGGCCGTCGAGCAGGACGACGTCCGAGCCGTCGTCGAGCAAGGTCTTGAGTTCGTCCGGCGGGATGTGCGGAGTGCCATAGGTGTGTTCGACGAACTCGCCGAATGCCTTCGACAGCACATGCAGGCCGGTGTAGACCTCGCGCCCGTCGGCGCGCCAGCCGTCCACGCCGCCGCCGAGCACGCGCACGTCGGTGTAGCCCAGCGCCCGCAGCCGTCGTGCCGCCCGCGCGGACAGCGCGCCGCCATCGGCGTCATACACGACCACGGGCGTGGTCTTGCGTGGGATGAGGCTGGGCGCCCGGATTTCCAGCACGCTCAGCGGCAATGGCGCGGAATGGATCAAGTGGCCGTCGTCGACGTGGCGCGCCAGTTCGCGCACGTCGACCACCGCGATCTCGCCGGCCTGTTGCAGCGCGTCCGCCAGTTCGGCGGCCTGGATGGAAGATGCATGGTCCGCGGCGCCGGGCGTAGACGGAAAAAGGGTGTCCTTGGCATTCATGTCGGGGAGCCTCGATGGTTCAGATCAGGGACTGGGGGCCGGGCTCGACCCCATTCAAGTAGTAATTTCCCAAGTGATAGAGCTTCCAGCGGATCGGGTCGTGCAGCGTGTGGGTGCGCGCGTTTCGCCAGTGCCGGTCGAGGCCGTATTTCTCGAGGGTGGAGCGGGCGCCCGTCAGTGCGAACAACTGGTCCGACACCTGCAGCGAGGAGTTGGCGCACGCGATGCGCGCATCCGCCGTCGCCAGCCCGGCTTCCAGGGCCAGCGCGGCCGATCCATCGGCGCGCGCCCGGTCGATCTCGGCCGCGGCCGCGCTCAGCAGCCGCTGCGCGATGCGCACCGAATGGCTTACCTCGCCAAAGGCCTGGATGATGAATGGCTCCTTGGCGTGCTCGTCGTAAGGATTGTCTATCCAGGGGCGGTTGCTTTCGCGGATGTAGCGGCCCAGATCGTCGAGCGCCTCCTGGGCGATGCCCAGGTCGATGGCGGAGTGCACGAGCGCGGCCAGCAGGCGCGTGGGGCGCTTAGAATCGCCCGCGAGGTAGTAGGGAAACACGTTGAAGTCCGGCACGAACACGTTGTCGAACACGGTCGTGCCGCTGGCCGTGGTGCGCTGGCCCATGCCGCGCCAATCGTTGATGATCGTCACGCCTTCAGCCCGCGCGTTCACGAAGAACATGTGCTGCCGTTTCTGCTCGTCGTGGCCGATGAACGGGATCCAATCGGCGAACGCGGCGCCGGTGGAGTAGTACTTCTTCCCGGAGACGGTCCATCCGCCTTCGACCTTGCGCAGCGCGTGCTCGTAGGTGCCGGCGCGATTGCGCGTGTTCTCGGAGTGGGCGTTGCCGATGCTGTCGCCGGCCAGGACGCGCCCGTAAAAGAACTCCGCCTGCGCCGCGGAGCCAAACGAGAAGACGGGCAGGAAGCAGAAGTGGTTCTGCGGAATCTGGCCAATGCTCGGGTCCGCTTTCGACAGGATGCGGAACACCTCTGCCACCGTCGCCGCGCTGGCGGCCAGGCCGCCGTACTGCCGGGGCACCGAGATGGCGAAGAGCCCCGCGCGCTTGAGCGCCGCGATCTCCTCGTGCGGCAGCGCTCGGCGCTGGTCGCGCTCGATGGCGCCGGCGCGGAAGCGCTCCGCCAGGCTGGCCGCGGCGGCCAGCGCTTCGGCTTCGCTCTCGATCCGGTGGGCGGGCGCCTGGCCAGGCGCCGTGCGCGCCGGGCTGTCGTCTATGGTTTCCTGCATGGTTCGTTGTCTCCTTGGCGCACGCGCGGGCCGCCGCGCGGCATGTCGAATCAGGGGGGTTAGATGTCGGTATTGGGATTGAGCACGAGGCTGATGCCGTTGCCGATGGCGGTGACGGCGATCACGGTCAGCACAATGGCCAGGCCGGGGATCGCGGAGATGTACCAGGCGGTCCGCAACACTTGCCGGCCCGTGCCGATCATGCTGCCCCACGACATGACGTTGGGGTCTCCCAACCCGAGGAAGGCAAGGCCGGCCTCGGTCAGGATGGCCGTTCCCGCGAGAATGGTCGCGGTCACGATGGCCGGCGAGATCACGTTGAGCAGGATGTGGCGCGACACGATGCGGGCCGGGCTCAGGCCCAGCGCGAACGCCGCCGAGATGAACTCGCTCTCCCGCACGCGCAACGTCTCGGCGCGGATCAGCCGGGCGGTCTGGGGCCAGCTCGTCAGGCCGATGGCCAGCACGATGGTGGTGATCGAAGGCGTGAAGATCGCCATGATGGTCACCACGAAGATCATCGAAGGCATGGTCTGGAACAACTCCGTCAGACGCATCAGCACGTTGCCGATCCAGCCTCCGAAATAGCCGGAGGCCAATCCGACTACGACGCCCAGAACGGTGGACAAGGCTGCTGCGGCGACGCCCACGACGAGCGAGACGCGGGCGCCGTAGACCAGTCCGGCGAGGATGTCGCGGCCGAACATGTCGGTTCCCAAAGGAAAGCGCGCATCGGCGCCGGGCCACAGGAAAGGCTGGCCCACCATTGCGAACGCGTCGTGCCCGAACAGCAGCGGCGCCGCCGCCGCGACGAGCGCGAGGGCGACCAGCAGGATCAAAGCCGCCAGCGCGGCCCGGTGGCTGCTGAAGCGTCGCCAGCTCGATTGCGTGCCATGGGTCATTTCAGTTCTATCCTCGGATCGAGTCGGGCGTAGACCAGGTCGGTCATGATGTTGGCGAACATGACCACCAGCGAGCTGCAGAACAGCACGCCCAGCAGAAGGTTGAGATCGCGCTGCATCACCGCGTCGAACGCCAGGCGGCCCATTCCAGGCCACGCGAACACGGTCTCGACCACGACGGAGCCGCTCAGGATCGAGCCGATCTGCATGCCGGTGACCGTGACGACGGGCAGCAGCGCGTTGCGCAGGACGTGAATGATGGAAACGCGGTGCTTGCCGATGCCCTTGGCCTTTGCGGTGCGCACGAAATCGAGCTTCTGCACGTCCTTGATCGCGGCGCGCGTGATGCGCGCGTAGATCGCGACGTAGAAGAGCGTCAGGCTCAGGACAGGCATGATCATGTGCTTGCCGATATCCGCCAGCCGCTCGAACCCCTGGTACTCGGCGTCCAGGTCCTCGACGCCTCCGGTCGGCAGCCATTTGAGATGGATCGAGAAGAACACGATGAGCATCAGGCCGACCCAGAAGAGCGGCGTGGCGAATCCGATGCTGGTAAACACGGATACGACGTTCTTCAGCCATGCCCGGCGGGTGTTGGCGCCCAGCCAGCCCAGCCCGACGCCGAGCAGGACGGCCAGCGCCAGGCTGGCCCCGGCCAGCATCGCCGTGGCGGGCAGCCGGTCGGCGATCAGGGCCGTGACTTCCATGCCGTTGCGAAACGAGTAGCCCAGGTCGAAGCTCAGCAGTTTCTGGTAGTAATGAAGGAGCTGCGCCAGCAAGGACTGATCGGTGCCAAATTGGGTGCGCAGCTCCGCCATGAACTCCGGCGTGGCCGCGCCCATTTCGCCCGCCATGATCTCGGAGATGTCTCCCGGAGCCAGCTTGAGCAGGAAAAAGTTCGCCAGGATGATCAGCAGGGCCACCGGAATGATCTGGATCAGGCGGCCGCAGACGTAGGTGAGTTGGCGCAGCATGCGATCAGCTCCGGGGTTCCAGCCAGACGTCGCGGAACGACTTCGCGTAGCCGTCGGGGAACGTGCTCAGCCCCTGCACGCGGCTGGACACCACGCTGAAATGCTGCAACTCCAGCAGATTGATCGAGGGCAGATCGTCCTGCGCGATCTTCTGGAACCGCACCAGCAGCTCGCGGCGCTTGGCCGGATCGTTTTCGGTGAAGCTGGCCTCGATGATCTTGTCGAGGTCGGGGTTCGAGTAGCCGGTGCCGTTGGACCAGGGCACGCCCTTGGCGATCGTCTTGGTCCAGTAGCGGCGCAGTACGCCGAACTGCGGGTCGGCGCCCGCCGCGTAATACGTGCTGAACGTGTCGAAGTCGCGCTCGCCGAAGATCGTGCGGTGGAACTGAGCGAGGTCCAGGTTCACCAATTGGACCTCCACGCCCACTTGCTTGAGCGATTCCTTCAGAAACTCGCCGACCCGCTTGAAGACGTCGCCGTAAGGCATGGTGTGGTGCGTGATGCGCAAGCGCACTCCGTCCGCCTTGCGAGGCAGGCCGGCTTCGTCCAGCAGTTGCTCGGCTTTCTTGAGGTCGAAGGGATATTGTGTGGTCTCGCTGGTGTAATTCGCGGCCTGGGCGCTGGGGATCGGGCCGGTCGCGAGCTTGGCCAGGCCGAACCAGACCTTGTCGGCGAGCGCCTGGCGGTCGATGGCATGGGCGAACGCGGCGCGCACGCGCTTGTCCTGGAACTGCGGTCGATCGAGGTTGAAATCGAAGAAGAATTGCGGCACGAAGATGCCGTAGCCGCCGGTCTCGATGCGCAGTCCGGGCAATTGCTTCAAGCGCGAGACTTCGGACGGCGCCACCGAGCTGAAGGGCGAGTAATGCACCTCGCCCGCTTCCAGCGCGGCGGCGCGCGCGCCCGGATCCGTGATGGTCTTTATCCGGACGCGGTTCAGGTGGGGACGGCCGCGCCAGTAGTCGGGATTGCGCTCGAGCAGGATGTAGTCGCCCCGCTGCCACTCTTTGAACACGAATGGGCCCGTGCCAATCAGCTTGTTGTTCCATTCGTTGGTGAGCGGAGACTTGCCTTCATAGAGGTGGCGCGGAAGAATCGCCGCTTCCGTGGAGGAGAGCACCGCCCAGATCGCCGGCGAGGGTTCCGAGAGCCGGAAGACCGCGGTATGCGCGTCGGGCGTATCCACTGCCTGCACCGCTTTGTACGCGGTGCCGGCGCGAGGGTTCACCTTCTTGATGACTTCGAGCACGGTGTACTGCACGTCCGCCGAGGTGAACGGCCTGCCGTCATGCCACTTGACGTCGCTGCGCAGCCGGAACGTGATGGTCAGGCCGTCCGGCGAAGCCTCCCAGCTTTCCGCCAGCGCCGGCACCGGCTTGTAGTTCTCGTCGTATTCGACCAATCCTTCGACCACCTGCCCCGCCAGGATGCCGGCGGTGTTCGAGTTGAACAGGAAGCTCGACGGTTCAGGTTCCAGATTGATCACGAAGGTGCCGCCTTCGCGCGGCGCGGTCTTGGCGAGGGCATTGAGCGGCACGCTGCTGGCCAGCAGCGCGCTCGAGGCCGAGAGAATGAAGGTACGACGATCCAGGGTCATGACAGGTTCCGGTGTGGGGAGATAGGGTTCCAGGGCGCTCAGGCGGCGGCCGGCGTGGCGGTTAGACGGTCTTCCGGGATGCGCAGGCCCGCCTCGTAGAGCAGGGGCAATACCTTCTCGGCGAAGTGCTCCAGGTCCGGCGCGAAGTCGTAGAAGGTGACCTGCACTCCGTCGATCCCCGTTGCCTTCAGCTTGAGCAGCGCGTCGACAATCTGTTCGGGACTGCCGACCAAGTGCAGATTGCCGCCTATGGCGCGGTGCTGGCGGCGCTGATTGCGCCAGGCATGGCTGTCGCCTCGCCGGCCGTGTTCGGCGAAGTTCTCCACCGCCTCGACGTCCGCCGCGGCCTCGATCGCATCGCGATAGGCGATCGCCTCCTGTTCGGTGTCCCGGCAGATCACCATGGGATTGATCATGGTCCGCAGGCTGCTTCCCTGCTTCGCCGCCGTCGCGCGGATGTTGGCGATGTGGTCGGGCAGGCTGGCGAGCGCGTCCTCCAACTGGTTGCCCGCCGGACTGGTGATGAAGACAAGGTCGGAATGGCGGGCGGCGAACTCGATGCCGGCGCGCGATCCCGCCGCGTTGACGAGCACGGGGCGGCCATAGGCCGGCTTGGGCGTGACGAAGGCGTCTTCCATTGCCCAGTGCGGCCCGTCGACGGTGAGATTGCGATCCAGCGACCACAACTGCTTGAGCCGTTCCACGAACACGTCGGCCATCTCGTAGCGGGTGTCGTGCTCGATCTTCTTCATGCCGAACATGAGCGGCTCGCGCTCCGCATAGCCCGTGACGACGTTGATGCCCCAGCGCCCCTTGGAGATGTGATCGAGCGTGGCGCCGAACTTGGCCAGATGCACCGGGTGCCAGGGGCCGTACAGGATATGCAGCGTGGAGATCAGCAGGATGCGCTCGGTGCATGCGGCCAGCGCCGCGGTCGCCATGAACGAGTCGAGGGAAATCTCGCGATAGCGGGTCTTGCCGCCGTAGCCGCCGTGGCTGGCCCATTGGGCCAGCCCGAACACCAGGTCGAAACCCAGCGCTTCGGCGCGCTGCGTCAGCCTGGCGTTGTAGTCGAATGTCCAGGTGGTCGTGCGCGGCAGCGTCGACGGCGTCCAGCCGCCGTCCTGGATCGGCAGGAACAGGCCAAGGATAAAGGGCTGGCGCAGGACGCGCGCGAGCGGGCTGTCCGGCTCCGTGGCGGGCGAGCGGGCGGGGATCGTATCGGTCATGATGGGGTTCCGGAAAGAGCTGTTTCTATGGGGATCGTGGCGGAGAACGTCGGTCAAGGCGGCCGTCAGGCCACCGCGGCCAGCGTCGAATCCCCGGCAGGCAAGGCGTTGTCGAGCGCGCTCGCCGGGAGGTCCGGCACGGCGTCCAGCAATTGACGTGTGTAGGCATGGGCCGGATGCAGGTAGACCTGTTCGGTCGGGCCGTGCTCGACGATCCGGCCCTCGTGCATCACGGCAATCTCGTCGGCGATCCGCCGCACCACGGCCAGGTCATGCGAAATGAAGAGGTAAGTCAGGCCCAGTTCCGCCTGCAGGCCTTCAAGCAAACGCAATATCTGCGCCTGCACGGTCACGTCCAGCGCGGAGACCGGCTCGTCCAGCACCAGGATCGACGGTTCGGCGGCGAGCGCGCGCGCGATGGCGACCCGTTGCAGTTGCCCGCCGGAAAGCTCGCGGGCGCGCCGCGCCAGCGCGCTTTGGGGAAGCGCCACCATATCGAGCAGCGCCTCGATGCGCGCCTGCCGCGAACGGGCATCGCCGATCTCGAAGGCGCGCAGGGGCTCGGCAAGCACGGTCTGGATCCGGTGCCGCGGATTGAGCGAGAGGTAGGGGTTCTGATAGACGTATTGGACGCGGCGCCGAAATGCGCGCTCCCGGTCTGGCGCCAGCAATGCGCCAGCGGCGTCGCGGACCTCGATCTCACCGGCCGATGGGGCGACGAAACGCGCGATCGCGCGGGCAGTGGTGGTCTTGCCGGACCCCGACTCGCCGACGATCGCAAGGGTGGTGCCCGGCTTGACGCTGAACGACACGTCGTTCACCGCCCGGTGCGCCGGACCCCGGCGCGAGGCGTAATCCACGCTCACGCCGTTCAGCCGGACCGCGGGCGCGGGTATGCCCTGGGTGGCCGGCGCGCGCGGCGCGCGCCGCTCGGCATCGCCGCCGGGCACGTCGCGCAGCAGTTGGCGGGTGTATTCGTGTTGCGGCGCGCGCAGCACCCGGTCCGTCGGACCGGCCTCGACGATGCGGCCGTGCCGCAGGACCACGACGTTCTGCGAACGTTCCGCGGCAACGCCGATATCGTGCGTCACCAACAGCACCGCGGTCCGGTCCTCGGCTTTGCGCTGATCGATCAGATCCAGGATGGCTTTCTGCACGGTGACATCGAGCGCCGAGGTCGGCTCGTCGGCGATCAGGATGCGCGGCGTGAAGGTGAGCGCGATGGCGATCAGCACGCGTTGCTGCATGCCGCCTGAAAGCTCATGCGGGTAGCGCCGCGCCACGGCGGCCGGATCGCGGAAGCCGACACGTTGCAGCAGGCCGAGGATGCGGGCCTGGCGCGCGCCGGAGGGTTCGCGCAGCCCGTGCACCCGCAGCGTTTCCTCGAGCTGTCGGCCGATCGGGATCAGCGGGTCGAGCGAGCGCGCGGGGTTCTGCGGCACATAGCCGATCTCGGTCCCGCGCAACGGCCGCAGTTCACGCTCGCTCAACCTGAGCAGATCGTGTTGGGCGAAGCGTATCCTGCCGCTGGCGTGAGCGGCGTCGGCCAGATTCCCGGCAATGCTGCCGGCGATGGTGCTCTTGCCCGAGCCGGACTCGCCCAGCAGGGCGGTGGTTTCGCAGCGGCGCAGCGAGAAGCTGACGTCCGCGAGGGCGGCCACGTCCTGGCCGTCTACCCGATAGGCCACGCTCAGATCTTCGACGCTGAGCAAGACCTCATTGTCGGTGGCGGCGGCGTGCGCGCGCGAGGGGAGAGAAGAGTTCATTGATGCTCCCTGCGGATTTCGGCAGCAACTCGGCTGGCCGACAGCACCGCGGCGACGATCACCAGGCCGGGCAGCGTCGTAAGCCACCAGGCGAACGCGAGATAGTCGCGCCCCTCGGCCACGAGCAGCCCCCATTCGGGGGTGGGCGGAGGCGTGCCGAGGCCCAGGAATCCGAGCGTGGCGATGGCGAGGATGGCG
The DNA here is from genome assembly GCF_037619525.1 of Achromobacter veterisilvae. Lineage (NCBI taxonomy): Bacteria > Pseudomonadati > Pseudomonadota > Betaproteobacteria > Burkholderiales > Alcaligenaceae > Achromobacter > Achromobacter veterisilvae. The sequence goes on from NZ_CP148753.1 coordinate 1,293,070, forward strand.
GTGCCGAACTGCAGCGCCGCCAGGCCCAGCACCGGCGTGATGGCATTGGGCAGGATGTGGCGGACCACGATGCCGAATTCGCCGACGCCCGAGCCGCGCGCCGCTTCGACATAGGGCAGCGCGCGCACCCGCAGGACCTCGGCGCGGGTCAGCCGCGCGAAGACGGCGATGGACGCCACGCCCACCGCCATCGCGGCATTGCCGGTGCCGAAGCCAAACGTCACGACGATCGCCATGCTGAGCAGCAGGTTCGGAATGGCCAGCAGCACGTCGACCAGGCGCATGGCGATGGCATCCACCGCGCCGCCGAAGTAGCCGGACACCAGGCCGATGCCCACGCCCGCGAACAGGCCGAGCGAGACCGCGATCGCGGCGCCGCTGAGCGAGAGCGACGCGCCGTGTATCGTGCGGCTCAATACATCCCGGCCCAGCGCGTCGGTGCCGAAAGGGTGCAGCAGGCTGGGCGCGAGCAGGCGGTTGGCCGGATCGCTATCCAGCGGGCCGTACGGTGCGAGCAGGCCCGGCGCCAGCGCGCTGAGCACGGACAGGGCCAGAATGAAGAGCGCCAGGACCAGGCCGGGGCTCCAGCGCCGGGACCGGCGGCGCGTAGCGGGAAGGGTCAACGAAGTAGCCACATTCATGATGCGATGACCTTGGGAGCCGCGGCGGGGCGCTTCGCCGAGCGGGCGGCCCGTTCGCGCGGGTCGACGATGGGGTGCAGTACGTCCACCAGCCAGTTGAACGTCACGAACACGAAGGCGGCGATCAACACGACGGCCTGGATCACCGGCAGGTCCTGGTTCGCCACTGAGCGCTCCGTCAGAAGGCCCAGCCCCGGGCGCGAGAAGATGGTTTCCGTGACGACCGCGCCGGCGACGAGTTCGCCGATCGTGAGTCCCAGTACCGTGAGGACCGGCATCAGGCAGTTGCGCAGCACGTGGCGCGCATAGATGCCGAAGGCGCCCACGCCCTTGGTCTTGAGCACGGCCACGAACGGTTCTTTGTAGACCGCTTGGACGCTGGCCATCAGCACCGCGGCCAATGGCGCGCTGACCGGCAGCGCCATGGCCAGCGCGGCGAAGACCAGGGAGGACGCGGCCTGGTCGTCGACGGCGACGAACAGGCCCAGGCGAAACGAAAACACCTGGATCACGATCAGCCCCAGCCAGAACATGGGCACGGAGACGAACAGGCTGGGCAGCAGTTCCAGGAAATGGCGCAGGGCCTTCCAGCGGGTCAGGGCGACCGTGCTGACGATGGCCAGCGCGAGCAGCAGCGCGAACACCACACCCAGCCCCGTGAGCTTCAGGGTGGATGGAAAGGCGCTCGCCAGTAGATGCGTGACCGTCTCCCCCGACACGAGCGAATAGCCGAGATCGCCGTGCAGCAGCCGGTTGAGCGCGTCGGCGTATTGTTCCCAGGCCGAGCGGTCCAGGCCGTAGTAGGCCAGGATTTTGGCGCTGTCCTCGGGGCTGACCGGATTGTCCGGGTCGGCCAGGCGCACGCTGATGGGATCCAGCGGAATCAGGTAGAGCAGTGCATAGCTCGCGGTATAGGCGAGCCACAGCACGATCAGTGCCTGTCCGGTGCGGCGCAGGAAGTATCGGAGCATGGCGGCAGTGAGAAATCTGGCTTACTTGGACAGCCAGGTGGTCAGGAAGTACGGCCGTCCTTGAGGCTCATGGCCGATGCCGTGCACCTTCTTCGACACGCCGTATACCAATGCATCCTCGTACAGCGGGATGCCGAGCCCGTTGTCCAGCACGAAGGTCTGCACTTCGGCGGCGATCCGCTTGCGGACCGCGAGGTCCGTCGTTTCGTTCTGCTTGCGTACCAGTGCGTCCAACTCGGGAATCGCGCGGTTGGCCTGGTTGCCCACGGTGCTGTCCCAGGTGAAGCGCAGCGCGTCGATATCAAAACGGATCTGCGAAGTCTGGAAGAAGGCGTTGACCTTGCCGTCGCGCTGCACCTTCGAGTAGGTGGCCGTATCGGCCTTGCGCAGTTGCAGATCGATACCCACGCGCTTCCATTGTTCGGCCAGCAGCTCGAAGCCGCCTTGCGACGTAATGTGATGCAGCGAGATATAGGTGGGAATCGTGAGCTTCCTGCCGTCCTTGTAGCGGTAACCGTCAGGGCCGGTCTTCCAGCCGGCCTCGTCCAGCAGCGCCGCGGCGCCCTTCGGGTCGTAGGCGAGGCGCTGGGAGTTATCCACCCAGCCCGGATTGCTGCGGCCAAGCACCGAGCTGGCGATGCCGTAGCTGTCCGACAGCAGGGCCTTCTTGATCTCGTTGCGGTCCGTGGCCAGGTTCAGCGCACGGCGCACCCGCACGTCTTCCAGGTTGGGCGTGCTGGAGTTCACGGTCAGTTGGTTCGCGACGTTGGCCGTGATCACTTCCAGACGGTGGTTGGGCGATCGCTTCACCAGGGGCTCGTCGGTGGGCAGGATGCCGCGGACAGCGTCGGCCTGGCCGGCAAGCAAGGTGCCCACTCGCACGCTGCCCTCGGTGGCGATGGTGTGGACGAAGCCGTCGATCCATGCCGGTCCCGGGTGATTCAGCGCGGAGGGAGCCCAGTTGTAGTCGTCTCGCCGTTTGTAGACGATCTCCTTACCCGGGCGTTCGGACACGAACACGAACGGACCGGTGGTCACGAGGTTCTTGCCCTGGCACTGGTCCTGGTAAGGCAGGGCCAGTGTGCTGGGCGCGAGGATTCCGGCCTGCGGCATCGAAAGCTGCTGGGGGAAGCTGACGTTGGGGCGCGTGAAATAGACGGAGATCTGCGTGGGCGAGTCCACTTCCGTGCGATCGTAGTTCGCCACCATCGACCACTTCGGAATGCCGAGCGAGCTGTCGCCCCGCGCGATCTGATCGAGGTTCGCCTTGACGATGTCGGCGGTTAGCTTGGTGCCGTCGCTGAAACTGACGCCTTCCCGCAGCGAGAACGTGTAGCGCGTGGCGTCTTCATTGGCTTTCCACGACGCCGCGAGCCAGGGCGACAGCTCGGCCGTCTCGGAATCCTGATAGACCAGACGTTCGAGAATGCTGTTGGAGATCACGGAGTTCGCATAGGTGCCGCCGCCCGACGGGGCAAGGCAGGCCCAGCCGAGGTAGTCCAGCACGCGCAGCGTGCCGCCGCGCTGTGGCGTATCCGCCGTGGCCGCCAGCGTTGCGGCGCTGCCGCCCACGGCCAGCAACAGCGTGCCAGCCAGCGACGCCCAGCGGGCCATTCTTCTTTCTTTCATGTTCAACTCTCCGTTCATTTCGCCAGCAGTGTCGGCGTCGTGCGTAGTTCAAGGGTGCGCGCGGCCCTCGCGCCGGATCGGGCACGATGGGTGGCGTATCGAATGCGGTCCCGGCGCCGCCGCGCCGGGGACGGTGTCTAGAAGAAGCCTTGCTTGGGCAAGGGTTCGCCGCGCGCGTGATAGGCGCCGATGGCGAGAGCCTTGTAGAGCGAAGGGTTGTGCGTGGACACGGTTCGCGCGTTGCGCCAGTGGCGGTCGAGCTGGCGCTGGCGGTGCGTGGCGGACGCGCCGCCCAGGTCGAATAGCAGGGTGGCCGCGGCCGTGCCGAGCGCGTCGATCGACACCTTGGCGTGCGCCGCGTTCAACGCGGCGGCGTGGTTGGCCTCGGAGCGTTGCGCGAAGGGAAGCGCGGCCGCGCGGTCGAAGCTTTCCGCGGCGTTGAGAATGATCGAGCGCGCGGCATAGGCATGGGCGGAAAGCTGGCCCAGGGCGTGCAGCAGCAGCGGATCGGCCGTCGGGTCCGGGCTCGGCGCGAAGTACAGATGCTGCTTGCGGCTCTTGATCAGGGCCAGCGCGTCGTCGAACGACGCCTGCACGATGCCGGCGATCACCGCCGTCAGGAATAGCTGCGGCAGGCTCGATCCATATTCGGCGCCCGGAAGCGTGCGCGAGCGTTGCAGCACCTGCGCGTCGTGTTCGATGCGCACTTCGTGCAGGTTCGCGGTGCCGCTGGCAGTGAAACGTTGTCCGAAGCCGGCCCAGTCGTCGATGACTTCGACGCCAGGCGCACTGATAGGGACGACGACGGTCAGCGTTTCGGACTCGTCGTCGCGCGTGGCCTGGATGGCAAGCCAGTCGGCGTACACGCTGCCCGTGGCGTACTGCTTCTTGCCGTGCAGAATCTGTGCCTTGCCCTCGCGGCGCAGCGTCGTGGCGAAGTGGCTCAGGTCCGCCACGCGGCCGTCTGCTTCGCGTGGACGGACGGCGTCGGTCACGCCGTTGGCGAACAGGTCGCCGCCCGCGGCGCGCGCCAGCCAGTGGCCGGCTTTTTCCCGATCCGCCAGCGAGAGCAGGCCGTTCACGAAGCCGTAGTGGTTGCGGAAAATGTGCGCCACATTGGCGTCGGCGGCGGCGAGCCGTACGACGAGCCCGAACAGCTCGCGATAGCTCAGCCCTCTTCCGCCGGCGGATTTCGGCACGATCAGCGCGCCGAAACCCTGAGCGAGCAGCGCGCGCACTTCCGCGCGCGGGAGGTCGCCCGAGTTCTCGCGCGCGGGCGCCGTCTCCGCAATGCGGCGAAAGAGTTCAGTCCATTCGTCATTCTCACGGGAGTCGAATGCCGCGGCGGCCTGAATGCCGGGCGCCTGATCTCCAATCGTTTCGGGCTCGTGTCCCGAAGGTTCGGGAGTGGTCAGCGGTGACGCGTCGTTCTGCTTGGCTTCCATCATTCATCCAGATATCGGTTCGGGGAATCACCGCTCCAAAAGATGGAAAAATAATTCCTTTTTTTTAAGATAGAGGACGGTAGGACCGGAAGCAAAGAATGGATCCTGATATGGTTATGCGCCTTGTGCCGAGGCAGGCCGGCGGCCATCATGTCGGCGCCGCCACCCAGCATGCGAGGCCCGGAACACCAGCCTCCATGACGGGCCGCGCATATTCCCGCCACCCGCGTCACCACGCGACAACCGGACGATCGACCTATAAGGCAGACCCATGAAGCTACAAAGAAAGAGTGTGTCCGAAGCGATGGCGCCCGCGCCGGTCCAGGAATCCAATGCGTTGTTGCGCGGCCTCAAAGTGCTTGCGGCGCTCGCGGACGCCGCCAGGCCGATGAGCCTGTCCGACATCGGCGAAGGCGTCGGGCTGCCGCCCAGCACCACGCATCGGGTGCTGCAGAACCTGCTGAAGGACGCCTACGTCTACCAGGATGCGCAGGGCCGCTACGGGCTTGGCGCCGCGGGATTACAACCCTTGCCTCTGGACCATCCGCTCAATGTGCTGCGGCGGGATGCGATAGCGCCGATGCGCGCTTTGCAAGCCGCGTTCGGGCCGTCGATATTGTTGTTCGCCTTTCCGGGACGCCAGCGCGTGGTGGTCGACTATGTGCCGGGCAGCTATCACGTCACCCCGTACTTCGACACGCGCGTCACCGCGCCGTTGCATGCGTCGGTGTCGGGCAAGCTGCTGCTCAGCGGGCTGGGCGCGGCGGAGCGCGACGAGCTTCTGGGGCCTCAGCCGTATCGTTCACGTACCGACAGCACGCTGGTCAAGCGAAGTGCCTTGTTCAAGCAGCTCGACGCGATCGCCAGCGACGGCATCGCCACCAACGTGAACGAGAACGTGCAGGGCATTTCCGCGATCGGCACGCGCCTCGCCACGCCGGAAGGCAGGAACTTCGGCGCCATCGTGATCACGGGGCCGGCATCGTTCTTCACCGACGCGGCGCTGACTCAGATGGGCGCGGACCTGAGCGCCACGGCGGAGATGCTGCGGAACACGTCGGCATCGAGCCGGCTGATGGGCAGGCTGCTGGGCCGATAACGGTGTGAATGACGGCTCCGGCATTCTCTGCCGCCCGCCGCCGGGCAAACCCGTCTTTGCAAGACCGTCAAACCTGCGATAATTGCGAATCATTGTCATTATCTTCGGTCATGACTTCGTCTTTCCCTACCGCGCCTTCCGATGATGCCCATGCGGCGGCGGTGCAGGCCGTCTACCGGTCGCATCATTCCTGGCTGCGCAGCCTGCTGCAGCGCAAACTCGGCAATGCCAGCGACGCGGCCGACCTGGCGCACGACACCTTCGAACGCCTGATCCGCGCCCGGCTGGACACGCCGCTGGCGGAGCCGCGCGCCTATCTGCGCACGGTGGCGCAGCGGCTGCTGATCGGCCGGGCCCGGCGCGCCGCGCTGGAGTCGGCCTATGCGGAATCGCTCGCCCTGCTGCCGCAGGCGGTGGCGCCCTCGGTCGAGTCGCGCGCCCTGGTGATCGAGGCGCTGGAACAGATCTGCGAACTGATCGACCGCCTGCCCATGACCAGCCGCCGCATTTTCCTGATGGCGCAGGTCGAAGGCCTGTCGTACGCCGAGATCGGCGTGCGCCTCGGCCTCAGCATCAACGCGGTGCAGAAGTCGCTGGCCCGGGCCCTGGTGCATTGCTATGAGGTGGTCTACGGATGACGTCTGGCCGGCTATTGCGCCGCCTGGCGCCCGAGGCGGGCGCCGTGCCCGCGTCCGCGCTGCGCGAAGCGGCCGGCTGGCTGGTCCGCTTGCGCGAAGGCGCTACCGAGCAGGACCGCCAGGCGTTCGAACGCTGGCGTGGCGCCAGCCCTTCCCATGAGCTGGCCTTCCGCCGGCTCGAATCCCTGATGAGCGGCGTGGCCGGAGAGGCCGCGCAGGCGGGCGGCGCGCTGGGCGCCCGCGCGCTCGAACAAGCGGCGCGGGGCGACCGCCGGCGCCAGACCCTGCGCTGGATGCTGGCCATCGCCGGCGGCGCCGCCGGCGCGTGGGCGCTGGCCGACCGCGACACCGTGCGCGTCTGGACCGCCGACGCCCGCACCTCGGCCGGCGGAAGCCGCGAAGTGCATCTGGACGACGGCACGCTGGTGCGTCTGAATACCGGAACGGCGGTGGACTGGCGCTACGGGCGCGACAGGCGCGAAGTCTGGCTGCGCGAAGGCGAAGTCATGGTGGCGACCGCCGCCGATCCGCGCCCTTTCATGCTGTATGGCCGCGCCGCGACGGTGCTGCCGCTGGGCACGCGATTCGTGGCGCGCGACCTGGACGGCGGCGGGGCTTTGCGCGTCGCGGTCATGGAAGGGGCGGTCGAACTGCGCGGCCGCGATGCCGGCGCGCGCCGCGTGGCGGCCGGCGAAGAAGCCGTCATGCGCCGCGACGGCACCTGCCGGGTCCAGCCCCTGCGCGAAACAAGCACCGTGTGGCTGCGGGGCATGCTGGTGGCGGACAACCAGCGGCTGGCCGATTTCCTGGCGGACCTGGGGCGCTATCGCCCGGGCCTGGTGCAATGCGCGCCGGAGGTCGCGGACCTGCTGGTGGTGGGCGCCTTCCCGCTGGAGAATACCGACCGGGTGCTGGCCATGCTGACCGAGGTCCTGCCGGTCAGCGTGCGCTATGCCACCCCGTACTGGGTGCGCGTCGGCCGTGCCTGAGCGCGAGGAAAGTTGTAACAGAAACGGCGGATTCGCGCGGTTCGGGCTTCAAGCACATGAGGCAGCCCATCGATGAGGCTGCAGCCCTCATTGTTTGAGCCAGGAACCCCGCCATGTCCGCACGTTTCGCGCCGCCGCGCACCTTGTTCCGCCTCGCCTGCCTGAGCGCCGCGCTCGGTCTGGGAGGCGTTCTTGCCTCACCCGCCGTGCTTGCCCAGGCCGCGGCATACGCCGAGCGCGAATTCCGCGTGCCGGCCGGCCCCCTGAGTACCGCGCTGGGCCAGTTCGGCGCCCAGTCGGGCCTGCTGGTGGCCTCGGCCCCCAGCCTGACCGACGGCGTCGCCTCGCCGGGCGTGCAAGGGGCGATGTCCAGCCAGGAAGCGCTGCGCCGCCTGCTGGCGGGCACCGGCCTGGAAGCCGAGCCTTCGCGCCAGGGCGGGTGGCGCCTGCGGCGCGCCGGCCAGAGCGTTACGCTGGCGCCGGTCACCGTGACGGGAAACTATGCCAGGCTGCCGGCCGACAGCTACACGGCGCCCGACCTGACGATAGGCAAGTTTCCCGAGCGCATGAAGGACATCCCGCAATCGGTCAGCGTGATCACCCGCCAGCGCATGGACGACCAGGTCATGACCTCGCTGCCCGACGCGATCAACAACACCACCGGCATGGTGGGGGTGCAGGGCGTCGGACTGGGCATCGCCATCAACGCGCGAGGCTTTCCGGTGGACATGCTGCAATACGATGGCGTGGCGCTGCTGCGCAACAGCTACTCGCTGGGCAACTGGGAGCAGGAGTCCATGGCGTTCTACGAGCGCGCGGAAATCCTGCGCGGCGCCGCCGGCCTGCTGCAGGGCGCCGGCAGCCCGGGCGGCGCGGTCAACCTGGTGCGCAAGCGCGGCGGCGACGAAACGGCCGTGGTGGTGACCGGCAAGGTCGGGTCGTGGGACCACTACGGCTTGCAACTGGACGCCGGCAGCCCCTTGAATGCCGAAGGCACGCTGCGCGGCCGCGTCGTGCTCGACGAAGACCGCAGCCATTCGTACACCGATTACGTCTGGAACCGCACGCGCAACCTGTACGCGGCGCTGGACTACGACCTGACCGCCGACACCACCGTGGGCTTCGGCGTGGCCAATCGCGACAGCCGGGGCAGGCCCATGATCGTGGGCCTGCCGCGCTACGCCGACGGCAGCGATATCGGACTGCCCCGCTCCACCTTCACCGGGTCGACGTGGAACCGCTCGCACAATGAGCAGACGACGTTCTTTGCCGATCTGGAGCACCGCTTCAATCAGGATTGGCGCCTGAAACTGGCGGGCGCGGCGATGAACGAGAGCAACACCACGGCGCACCAGCGCGCGGTCGGCCCGGTCAACGCCGACGGCAGCGGCCTGGACTATGGCGACTTCGGCGTGGATTTCACCGGCCGCCAGCGCGGCGCCGACCTGTCGCTGCTGGGCCGTTTCGAGCTGTTCGGAATGAAACAGGAAATCGTGGCGGGCGCGAGTGTCTCGCGCTACACCACCAACGACCGGTTCGCGCGCGCCTGGACCTCGGGCGGGAACATATTCGACATCGACCATCACCGGCCGTGGCAGGACATCGACACCATCGCGGATCGCGGCGTCGAAACGCGCAGCCGCTACAAGATCGAGCAGCAGGGCCTGTACGGCACATGGCGCGTGAAGCCGACCGATGCCCTGACCTTGATCGGCGGCGGCCGGGTCGGCTGGTACGACTTCCTCTACGAGGACGTCGGCGGCTACGCCTCGACCAGCAAGGCCAACGGAAAATTCATCCCCTATGTCGGGATCGTGTACGCGCTGAATCCGGCATGGTCGCTGTACACCAGTTATTCCACCGTGTTCGAACCGCAGACCGCCCGCAGCGTCGACGGCGGGATGTTGAAGCCCGTGGAAGGCAAGAACTACGAGGCGGGCATCAAGGGCGAACTGGCGGACGGGCGCCTGAACGTGTCGCTGGCCGTGTTCCAGTACCTGCACAAGAATCGCGCGGTCAACGACTACGAGGCCGGTTTCGCGTGCGACGGATGGTATTGCTCGCGCGCCTCCGGCAAGGTGCGCAGCCAGGGCTTCGAAGCCGAAGCCTCGGGCGAGGTCGTGCCGGGCCTGGAACTGTTCGCGGGCTACACCTACAACACGACCAAGTATCTGTCGGATCCGGACTACGAAGGCCAGGTCTTCAACACGTGGACGCCCAAGCACCTGCTGCGCCTGTGGGCCAACTACCGCCTGCCGGGCAGCCTGAACCGCCTGAGCGTCGGCGCGGGAACGCAGTCGCAATCCCACACCCTGGCCTCCGACCGCAGCTTCACGCTGCCGGGCTTCACGGTCTGGAACGCGCGGGTGGCCTATAAGGCCAGCTCCGAGCTGACCGTGGCGCTGAACGTCAACAACCTGTTCGACAAGAAGTACTACATTCCCTCGTACAACTCCGCGACCAGCAACAACCACTATGGCGATCCGCGCAACATCATGCTGACGTTCCAGTACGCGCCGAAGTTCTAGCGAGCGATCGCGCTCGCGATGCGCGCAGCGGAAAGCCGATGCGGCGGACTACTGGACCAGCGGCGTCTCGGCCGCGTCCAGATTCACGCCGGCCATGCGCGCGTCGTTCGCCAGGAGCCGCAGATACTGCGACAGGGCGGTCGCGAAGCTCTGTTGGCGAAGCCGCTGGAAAACCGCGGAGCGCACCTGTTCATAGGGAGGGACGATGCCAGGCTGGCGTTCCAGCACTTCGATCACATGCAGGCCGAAGCGGCTGTGGACCAGGCGCGGCAGCACGCCTATCTCCGGATGCCCGAATAGCTCCTTGGCGAATTCGGGAGCGCAATCCTCGGGTTGGAGCCAGCCCAGGTTGCCGCCTTCCCGGCCGCTTGGACAGTTGCTGAGGGCCGCCGCGGCCCTGGCAAAACCGCCGCCCTCGGCCAATTCCTGCGAGGTGTTGTTGCGTACGTCGAGCAGGCAGGTTTCCGCCCGTTTTCGCAGGGCGTTCAGGTCCACGCCGGGCGTGACGGCGAACAGCACGTGGCGCGCCCGGACCCGCTCGCCCCTGGCGTAGCGCGCGGCGTGCGCGGCGTGGTGGCGGCGTCCGGCTTCGTCGTCGATTTCGGGCAGTTGCAGCGCGGTGTCCAGCAGGCGCTCGATGGCGTCGCTGGCGGCTTCGCTGATCGCGCCTTGCCGCGGCACCGGGTCGTCCGCGGCAAGCAGGCCTCGGGCGATGGCCGCCTGCCGCAGCAACTCGGTGCAGGCGCGCTGGCTCAGCTCGCTCGTGCTCAGCACTTCGCTGGGGTCCGCCAGGAGGACGCCGTTGATGTGGGGCGGCTCGGAGGATTCGCGCACATAAGCCGGTTCGATTCGCTCCTGCGTCTGCGGCGGTTGCGGCGTCGTCTGCTGGCAGGAGCAATTGCCGCTGCCGCATCCCTCGAGCCCGGTTTCCACGATATTGCTCATGCTCTTTCTCCATCGCGCGGCGCCGACGCGTGCGAGGAAAGATCCATGCGGCGCGAGCGCACTAGCTGATACGGCCTCACCAGGTACGCCAGCGAGCCAAAGCCGCTCCATACGTGCACCAGCCGGCTGAAGGGGAACAGCAGGAAGATGGTCATGCCCAGCACCATGTGGACTTTGAACTGCCAGCCTATCGTCACGAGTCCGGCGGCGTCGGGGCGGAAAGTGAAAACTCCCTGCGCCCAGTCGGCCAGTATCAGCATCGCGCCGGCATCGACGCGGTGGCTCCAGGAGACCGGCAGCGTGACCAGGCCCAGCACCAGTTGCACCCACAGGATGCAGAGTATGGCCAGGTCGGTGCGGTGGCTGGTGCGACGGATACGCGGATCGGCAATGCGTCGATGCAAGAGCATCGTGAGGCCAATGAAGCAGATGAAGCCGGCAATGCCGCCGGACACGATGGCCAGCAACTGCTTCTGCGGCGCGGTGATGAGCCAGGCGTACAGGAAGTGCGGGGTAAGCAGGCCGACGGTGTGGCCGAACAGCAGGAACAGGATCCCTATGTGGAACAGGTTGCTGCCCCATCGCAGTTGACGCGCGCGCAGCAACTGCGACGAGTCGCTTTTCCAGGTGTACTGGTCTCGGTCGAAACGAGCCAGGCTGCCCATCAGGAAGACGGCAAGGCAGATATAGGGATAGACGACGAAAAGGAAATTGTGGAGTCCGAGCGACATGGCGATCTCCTCAAATCAACGCGCCTCGGCCGATGGCGGCCGGCGCAGGATATGAACGGGCTGGGGGGTGCCGGGCGCCGCCTGGCCCTGGGTGCTGCAACCGTCGAAGGCCGCGGGTTCCGCCCAACTGAGGTCCAGCGGTTCTTCGGCCGCCACGGCGCCGGCGTCCGCCGGCACAAGCCGCGGCACGCCCGCCAGTTCCAGCACCGCCGCGATCACACAGAAATAATCGCTGTCGCGCTGCCGTAAGGTCTGCGCAATGGCCTGCAGAATGTGCGCGAACTCCCCGACGAAGGCGCTGGCCTCCGGAGGCGGTTGGGTGGACGCAAACTCCAGCAGCACCGGCAGGTAGTCCGGCAATTCGGATGGGTCGAGCAGCAGGCCGGCCCGCTCATAGGTCTTGATCAGGTCCACCATGGCGGGGCCGCGGTCCCGGGAGTCGCCATGCACGTGTTCGAACAAATAGAGCGAGGTGCCGCGTCCACGGTCGAACAGGCCGACATAGACGGCTTCCGCGTGCAGGCCGTTGGCCAGCAGCCGGTCCGCCAGCGCCCCAAGCTCGGCGCGACGCGCCTTGCCCAGCGCCGTGGCCGTTTCCAGCACCGAGCGCACCTCGGGCAGTGGTTCGCGCATTGCCGCGTCCGGGTAGCGCAGCAAGTGGGCCAGCGCGCGCAACGGAACGGAAATATCATGCTTCATGATGGGCTCCTCACAAGGTTACCTTGAGGGGGATGGTCCGCTTCTTTTCGCTGCCGAACAGGCTGGTCTCGGTGACGCCCTCGCTACAGCCGTTGCCGAACGAAAAGCCGCAGCCGCCGCGGACGTTGAAGGCGTTTTCGGCGTACTCGCGATGCGTGGTCGGGATGACGAAGCGATCTTCGTAGTTGGCGATCGCCATGATGTGGTACATGTCCTCGACCTGGGCGACGCTCAGGTTCGTCTGCTCCAGCACCGCGTTGTTCATTTCTCCATCGACGTGCTTGCTGCGGTGGTAGGCGCGCATGGCCAGCATGCGTTCCAGTGCCCGCACCACCGGCTGGGTGTCTCCGGCCGTCAGCAGGTTGGCCAGGTACTTGACCGGAATGCGCAACTGGTTGACGTCGGGCAGCACGCCATTGACGGTGCCCACGTGGCCCGCCTGCGCGGCGGCCGTGATCGGCGACAGCGGCGGCACGTACCACACCATGGGCAGGGTGCGGTATTCGGGGTGCAGCGGCAGCGCGACCTTCCAGTCCACGGCCATCTTGTAGACGGGGCTGTTGCGGGCCGCCAGCAGCCAGGCATCGGGAACGCCGTCCGCGCGCGCCTGGGCAATGACGGCCGGGTCCTCGGGGTCCAGGAAGATATCGAGCTGGGCCTGGTACAGGTCTTTGTCCTTTTCCACGCTTGCGGCCTGCTCTATGCGGTCGGCGTCATAAAGCAGCACGCCCAGGTAGCGTATGCGCCCGACGCAGGTTTCCGAACATACCGTCGGTTGGCCCGCCTCGATGCGGGGGTAGCAGAAGATGCATTTTTCGGCTTTTCCGCTCTTCCAGTTGTAGTAGATCTTCTTGTAGGGACAGCCCGATACGCACATGCGCCATCCGCGGCACTTGTCCTGGTCGATCAGCACGATGCCGTCTTCTTCGCGCTTGTAGATGGAGCCGCTGGGACAACTCGCCACGCATGCCGGATTCAGGCAGTGTTCGCACAGGCGCGGCAGATACATCATGAAGGTGTTCTCGTACTGCCCGTAGATCTCCTTCTGCACGTCTTCGAAGTTCTGGTCCTGGGAGCGCTTGCTGAATTCGCCGCCCAGGATCTCTTCCCAGTTCGGCCCCCATTCGATCTTGTCCATGCGCAGTCCCGTGATGAGGCTGCGCGGCCGCGCGGTGGGCGCGTGCTTCATCTCGGGCGCGGACTGTAGGTGGTCGTAGTCGAAAGTGAAGGGTTCGTAGTAGTCGTCGATCTCCGGCATGTTGGGGTTTGCGAAGATCTTCATCAGCAGTTGCCACTTTCCGCCTTGGCGCGGAACGATGGAGCCGTTCGCCTTGCGCACCCAGCCTCCGTTCCAGCGGTCCTGGTTCTCCCATTCCTTGGGGTAGCCGATGCCGGGCTTGGTTTCCACATTGTTGAACCAGGCGTATTCAACGCCGGGGCGGCTCGTCCAGACATTCTTGCACGTCACACTACAGGTGTGGCAGCCGATGCATTTGTCCAGATTCAACACCATGCCTATTTGCGCGCGTACCTTCATGGGTTGTCCTCCGAGGAGAGGTCTTCGACGCACGGGATCGTCCGCGCCGCGGCGGACGTCCGTGCATGTTCCGAGTAAGCGTCATGGCCGGCGATCGATGCCATGTCTTGGGTCCTGGGTCCTGGGCTCATGGGTTTTCGCCCTGCGCCTGGTAGGCCGCGGCGAGGTGCTCGCCCCTGGGCGTATCCAGCCAGTCCACTTTGTCCATTTTGCGCACCACCACGAATTCGTCCCGATTGGTGCCGATGGTTCCGTAGTAGTTGAACCCGTAGCTGTATTGCGCGTATCCGCCGATCATGTGGGTGGGCTTGAGGACGATACGGGTGACGGAGTTGTGGATGCCGCCGCGCACGCCGGTGATTTCGCTTCCCGGAGTGTTGATGATTTTTTCCTGCGCGTGATACATCATGACCATGCCGGGCTTCACACGCTGGCTCACCACCGCGCGAACGGCGACCGCGCCGTTCACGTTGTACATCTCCATCCAGTCGTTATCGACGATGCCGGCGCGCTTGGCGTCTTCTTCGCTGATCCAGGCCACCGGGCCGCCGCGGTTGAGCGTGAGCATCAACAGGTTGTCGGTGTAGGTGCTGTGTATGCCCCATTTCTGGTGCGGAGTGATGAAGTTGAGCTGAATCTCCGGATTGCCATTGGGCCGGATGCCATGCATGGCGGTGGTGGTTTTCGTGTCGATCGGGGGCCGGTAGCTGGAGAAGCCTTCGCCGAAGGCGATCATCCAGGGATGATCCTGGTAGAACTGCTGGCGGCCCGTCAGCGTGCGCCAGGGAATCAGTTCGTGCACGTTGGTGTAGCCGGCGTTGTAGCTGACCGTCTCGCTTTCGATGCCGCTCCACGTTGGCGAACTGATGATCTTGCGCGGTTGCGCCTGAATGTCGCGATAGCGGATTTTCTCGTCTTCGCGGTACAGCGCCAGATGCCGGTGCTCGCGTCCGGTTATCTTGGACAGCGCGTCCCAGGCCTTCACGGCGACATGCCCGTTGGTTTCCGGCGCCAGATGAAGAATGACCTCGCATGCATCGATGTCGCTGACGATGCGCGGGCGGCCCTGCGTGAGCCCGGCATCGGCGGTCACGCCATTGAGCTGGCCGAGCTGCTCGACCTCGGTGCCGGTCTTCCAGGCGATGCCCTTGCCGCCGTTGCCGATCTGGTCCATCAAGGGACCCAATGCCGTGTACTGCTTGTAGATATTGGGATAGTCCCGGTTCACCACCGTGACCTGCGGGGCGGTCTTGCCGGGAATGAGGTCGCATTCGTCCTTCTTCCATTCCGCGACGCCATAGGGCTGGGCCAGTTCGGCCGGCGTGTCGTGCATCAGCGGCGTCAGCACCGTATCGCGTTCCACGCCGAGGTGGCCCACGCAGAGTTCGCTGAAGGTCTTGGCGAAGCCCTTGTAGATTTCCCAGTCCGAGCGCGATTCCCAGACCGGGTCCACCGCAGCCGAAAGCGGATGTATGAAGGGGTGCATGTCGCTGGTATTGAGGTCGTTCTTTTCGTACCAGCTTGCCGTGGGCAGCACGATGTCCGAATACAGACAGGTCGTGCTCATGCGGAAATCCAGCGTGACCAGCAGGTCGAGCTTGCCTTGCGGCGCCTGCTCGTGCCACTTGACTTCGGACGGCCTGGCGTCGTCGGCGCCGAGGTCCCGGCCCTGGACGCCATTGCTGGTGCCCAGCAGGTGCTTGCAGAAATACTCGTGCCCCTTGCCGCTGGAGCCGAGCAGGTTGCTGCGCCATACGAACAGATTGCGCGGCCAGTTCTCGGGGGCGTCGGGATCCTCGCAACTCATCTGCAGCGTGCCGTCCCTGATCGATCTGGCCACGTAGTCCCGCGGGGAAAGGCCCGCGGCGTCGGCCATGTCGGCGACCTTCAAGGGATTCGTCTTGAGCTGCGGCGCGCTGGGCAGCCATCCCATGCGTTCGGCGCGCACGTTGTAATCGATCATGCTGCCGCTGTACTTGGCGGGGTCGGCCAGCGGGCTGACGATCTCTTCGATGCCCAGTTTCTCGTAGCGCCACTGGTCCGTGTGCGCATAGAAGAAGCTGGTGGAATTCTGCTGGCGCGGCGGCCGGGCCCAGTCCAGCGCGAAGGCCAGGGCCGTCCATCCGGTCTGCGGGCGCAGTTTTTCCTGGCCCACGTAGTGGGACCATCCCCCGCCGCTCTTGCCGATACAGCCGCAGAGCATCAGCAGATTGATGACGCCGCGGTAGTTCATGTCGCAGTGATACCAGTGGTTCATCCCGGCGCCGATGATGACCATGGACCTGCCTTGCGTCTTGTCCGCATTGGACGCGAATTCACGCGCCACCGTGACGATTTGCTGGCGGGGCACGCCGGTCACCTGCTCGGCCCAGGCCGGGGTATAGGGCGCGTTGTCATCGTAGCTCTTTGCACCGCTGCCCAGGCCGCGGTCGATGCCGTACTGCGCGGCCTGCAGGTCGAAGACGGAGGCGACCAGCGAGTGCTCGTTTTCGCCGTTGCCCGCCAGACGCAGGCGGGTAGCCGGAACCCGGGCGCAGTTCACGTCTCCCTGTTGCGCATTGGCCGGGAAATGGGGGGTTTCGATGCCGCCGAAGTAGGGGAAGCCGACCTCGACGATTTCGTGCGTATGCTTGCCGTCTTCCAGGAGGGACAGTTTGAGTCGGACCTCGCCGCCATCGCCCGCGTTCCTGGTTTCCAGGTTCCATTTGCCGGAATCGTCCCTGCCCTCCGCGCCCCAGCGAAAGCCGATGGATCCATGCGGCACCACGGCGCGGCCTTCGGCGTCGAAGGCAATGGTTTTCCATTCCGGGTTGTTGCCCTGCCCCAGGTTCGCGTCGAAGTCGCTGGCGCGCAGGTAACGGTCGGGCACGTGCACGCTGCGGCCGTCGGACAAGCGATGCTCCTTGAGCAGCACCAGCATGGGCAGATCGGTGTAGCGGCGCGCGTAATCGTCGAAATAGGCGCTGCGCTGGTCGAAATAGAATTCCTTGAAGGCCACGTGGCCCATGGCCATGCCCAGCGCCGCGTCCGTGCCTTGTTTCGGATGCAGCCAGGTGTCGGCGAGCTTGGCGACTTCACTGTAGTCCGGCGAGACGGCGACGGTCTTTGTGCCTTTGTACCGGACCTCGGTGAAAAAGTGCGCGTCCGGCGTGCGTGTCTGGGGCACGTTGGACCCCCAGGCAATGATGTAGCTGGAGTTGTACCAGTCGGCCGATTCGGGAACGTCGGTCTGTTCGCCCCAGACCTGGGGACTGGAGGGCGGCAGGTCGCAGTACCAATCGTAGAAACTCATGCACACGCCGCCGATCAGGCTCAAATAGCGGCTGCCGGCCGCGTAGCTGACCATGCTCATGGCGGGAATGGGCGAGAAGCCGATGATGCGGTCGGGGCCGTGCTTCTTGATGGTGTAGATATTGGCGGCTGCGATCAACTGGTTGACTTCATCCCAATTGCTGCGCACGAAGCCGCCCATGCCCCGCTCGGCCTGATAGTCCTTCCTGGCGGCGTCATCCTCGGCGATCAGGGCCCAGGCGTCCACGGGCGTTCTTGCCGTTTTCAGCGCCGCGCGCCAGCGCTTGAGCAGCCTGCCGCGCACCATCGGGTGCTTGACCCGGTTCGCGCTGTACAGATACCAGGAATAGCTCGCCCCGCGCGCGCAGCCGCGCGGTTCGTGGTTGGGCATGTCCCAGCGGGTCCGGGGATAGTCGGTCTGTTGGGTTTCCCAGGTGACGATGCCCCCCTTGACATAGATCTTCCAGGAGCACGAGCCCGTACAGTTCACGCCGTGCGTGCTGCGCACGATTTTGTCGTGCGCCCAGCGGAGCCGATAGGCTTCTTCCCAGGTGCGGTCTTCGGCGGTGGTGCGGCCATGGCCATCGGCAAAGCTCTCCTTGGGCAGGCGGAAATGAACGAGGCGATCGAGGAAGTGGCTCATAGTGACTCTTTCTCAACAAGGCATGGCCGCGTTGCGGCGGGCATAGCACCACCAGGTAATAGCGGCGCACAACAAATAGAAAACCGCGAAGATCCACAATGCAGCTTCGGGCCCCCCGGTGGAAGCGATCGAACTGCCGTAGCTCTTGGGAATGAAGAAGCCGCCATAGGCGCCGAGCGCGCCGGCGAAGCCCACGGCGGCGGCGCCCCGCACGTTGCCTTCCTTGAGGGCCGCGGCTTGCGATTGGGCGTCGGACGCCGCGTTGCGCATGGCCAGTTGATTGAAGATGATCGGAATCATGCGGAAGGTCGATCCGTTGCCGATGCCGGTGGTGACGAAAAGCACCAGGAACATCAGGAAGAAGCCGGTGAAGCTGCCTTCCTGCGGTCCGAAGGACAGCGGCAGCGATCCGGCGCCCTTGGGCAGGAACCACAGGACGCCGACCACGCCGAGCGCCATGGCCAGGAAATTCCAGAATGTGACGACGCCGCCGCCGACCTTGTCGGCCAGCCAGCCGCCGAACGGACGTATCGCGGCGCCTACCAATGGGCCCAGCCAGGCATAGGCCAGCGGGTTCACCGACGGGAACAGGCCTTTGATCAGCAGCGGAAAACCGGCGGCGAAGCCGATGAACGAACCGAACGTGCCCAAGTACAGCAGGCACATGATCCAGTTGTGCCGCTGCCCGAAAATCGCGGCCTGCGCGGCCACCGACGCCTTCGCGTCCGCGACGTCGTTCATCGCAAAATAGGCCACTGCCGCCGTCAGGGCAATCCAGGGCACCCAGATGAAGGCCGCGTTCTGCATCCAGATTTTTGTCTGGACGCCGCCCTGCGTGATGATCTGGGGCTCGCCGCCAAAGATGCCCAGCACGCCGACCGTGACGACGATGGGGCTGAGGAACTGCACCACCGACACGCCCAGATTGCCCAGGCCCGCATTCACGCCCAGCGCGGAGCCTTTGCGGTCGTTCGGAAAGAAATAGCTGATGTTGGCCATGCTTGAACTGAAATTTCCCCCGCCCAGGCCGCAAAGCAAGGCCAGGCTCAGCATGGTCGGGTAGGAAGTGGTCGGATCCTGCACGGCAATGCCGATGCCGATCGCGGGGATGAGCAGGCTGGCCGTGGAAATCGCGGTCCAGCGCCGCCCGCCCACCAGCGGCACCATGAACGAATAGAAGATCCGCAATGTGGCGCCGGATAGCGCGGGGGCCGCCGCCAACCAGAACAATTGGTTGGTCGAGTACTCGAATCCGATCGCTGGCAGGCTTACCGCCACGACGCTCCAGACCTGCCAGACCGCGAAGGCCAGGAACAGGGCGGGAACCGAGATCCAGAGATTGATCTTGGCGATTGCTTCGCCTTCCCTGGCCCAGAATGCCTTGTCCTCCGGAGTCCAGATTTTCAAGCTCTTGCCGGGGCGGGCCATACGGCGAGGATGGGTATCGTTCATGTCTAACCCTTGCGTGAAGCCGCGTTTGCGGCCGGACCTCCGATTACATCGGTGCTTCGCACTTCGGTCCGGTACATCCAGATCAGGGAGACCCAGACGACGCCGTACAACAGCATGAACGCGCTGGAGCGGATGCCGGTCAGGTCCTGCAGGATGCCGAACATGATGGGAAGCACGAATCCGCCCAGCCCGCCCGCCAGGCCGACGATGCCGCTGATGGCGCCGATGTTCCCTGGATAGTCATCGCTGATGTACTTGAATACGCTGGCCTTGCCGAACGCAAAGGCCACGCCCAGGATCGCCAGCAGGCCGGTAAACACATAGACGTTTATGCCGATGTGCACGGTCTTGGGGCCGCTTGCGGTGGCGATGATGAGGTCCGCCTGCGGGTAGCTCAGCAGGAACAGGCAGATCCAGCTCACCCACAGCACCCACCAGGTGATCCGGTGGGCGCCGTATTTGTCCGATAGCGCTCCGCCAATCGCGCGCAGGACGCCTCCGGGCAGGGAAAAGCACGCCGCCAGCAATGCGGCGACGCGGATATCCAGCCCGTACTCGCCCACGTAGTACTGCACCATCCAGAGCGCCAGCGCCACATAGCCGCCGAACACGATGCTGTAGTACTGGCAGTACTTGAGCACCCGCGGATCTTTCAGGGCCTTGAGCTGCTCGGAGAACTTCACGTCGCCGGTCACCAGATGCCTGGGGTCATGCGCGCTGAACAGCCAGAACAGCGCCGCGGTGCCCAGCAGGATGGCCGCATAGACCTGCGGCACCAGCGTCCAGCCGCCCAGCACTATCAGGGACGGCGCCAGGAATTTGTTGACCGCCGAACCCGAATTGCCGGCGCCGTAGACGCCCATGGCCATGCCTTGGCGATTGGGCGGAAACCAGCGCGCCACATACGGAGTCCCCACGGAAAACGAGCCGCCGGCCAGCCCGACGAACAGGCCGATGACCAGGAGCTGCCAGAATTGCGTGGCGTAGGCGATGAGCCAGACGGCGGGCACGGTGAATACCATGACCAGCATCATGACGATCCGTCCGCCGTAACGGTCCGTCCAGATGCCCAGGGGCACGCGCACCAGGGACCCCGACAGGACGGGCATCGCCGTCAGCAAGCCGAATTCGGTAGCGTTGAGTCCCAGTTGCTTTTGCAGCGGGATGCCTATGACGCCAAACATCATCCACACCATGAAGCAGGCTGTGAACGCTAGCGTGCTGACTGCCAGGACTCTCCAGGCGCGGGGCGAAATGTCGCTCGATTTCGTTCGGTCAGGCATAGGCGAACAAAGATGGATGCTGTTGATTTCATCACACATGTCGCACGCCGATAGCGGCGGCCCCTTCCCCCCTCAACACATGGCGGATCGCTTTGGATCGGCGCGCGATCGCAGCCATTTGTTGCCAGCTACCTATAGTCCTTGCATCGAGCAGATATGGCTATTCCATTAAGTTAATCAACGCTCCATGCTTCATAGGAGTTGATTAATTCGCCGGGCGGGCGTGCCGCAAGCCGGCGCGTCCTCATTCCAGGTCCGGATGGCGATCCGCGAGGCGCTGGCGGCGCTGCCGCAGCGCCTCGAGTTCCGCTTCCAGCTCGGCGATCTCGGCCTCGACGTCCAGCACGCTCTGTTCGATGTGCTCATGGGCCTGGCGCAGCAGGGCGCGGGCTTCGTGCCGGCTCGATGCGTTCGGGGTGTCGCCGCGCAGCGGCCGGTTCGCGGTCTCGGGCAGGAAGAACGATGTGACGATGCCGATGACGGACGCCGCCATCAAATAATAGGCGGGCATCATCAGGTTGCCGGTTTCCTCGACCAGCCATGCGGCCGCGGTGGGGGTAAGGCCGGCGACGATGATCGCGACGTTGAAGGAACTGGCCAGCGCGCTGTACCGGATGCGCGTGGGGAACAGCGCGGGCAGCGTGGAGGCCATCACGCCGGTCAGGCAGTTCAGGAACACGGCGATGAAGAGCAGCCCCAGGAAGATCAGGCCGGTGTTGTCGCTGCCGACGAGGATGAAGGCCGGCAGCGCGATGACCAGCAGGCCCACGCTGCCGGCCCGCAGGAACGGCTTGCGGCCGACCTTGTCGCTGAAGAAGCCCACGACCGGCTGCACGAAAAGCATGCCTATCATGACGACCACGATAATGAGCACGCCGTGTTCCTCGGAATAGCCGAGGCTGCTCGACAGGTAGGTGGGCATGTAGGTCAGCAGCATGTAATAGGTGATGTTCGTCACCAGCACCACGCCGATGCACACGAGCAGGGCTTTGCGGTACTTGGAGAAGATCTCCCGGAAGGAGATGGCGGGCCGTTCCTGGACGGCGTCGCGGTCCTCTTGCTCCATTTTTTCCAGTTGCTGCGTGAACGCGGGGGTTTCTTCGGCGGCGTGGCGCAGGTACAGGCCCAGCAGCCCGAGCGGCCCGGCGACGAAGAACGGCACCCGCCACCCCCATTCCAGGAAGGTCGGTTCGCCCAGCGTCGCCTGCAGCAGCACGACCAGGCCGGCTCCCAGCACGAAGCCGGCGATGGAGCCGAAATCCAGCCAGCTACCGAGAAAGCCGCGGCGGCGGTCCGGGGCGTACTCGGCGACGAAGACGGCGGCTCCCGTGTACTCGCCGCCCACCGAAAAGCCCTGGGCCAGCTTGCACAGCAGCAGCAGGACCGGCGCCCACAGGCCGATGGATGCGTAGGAGGGAATCAGGCCGATGCAGAAGGTGCTGATCGCCATGATGATGATGGTCAGCGAAAGCACCTTCTGGCGGCCGAAGCGGTCTCCCATCACGCCGAAGAACACGCCGCCCAGCGGCCGAACGAGGAACGGCACCGAGAAGGTGCCCAGCGCGGCGATGGTCTGGACGGCCGGCGAGGCGTCGGGGAAGAACACTTTGCCCAGTGCGTAGGCGACGAAGCCGTAGACGCCGAAGTCGAACCACTCCATCGCATTGCCGAGCGCCGCGGCCGTGACGGCCTTCTTGAGCTTGGTATTGTCGATGACCGTGATGTCGCCGATCTCCAACGGCCGGACCTGCTGTGACGCCGGGGATATCTCTGCCATGAGTCTGACTCCCGTTGTGTGCAAGGTGTGGCGCAGTGCCAGGGGCGTTCCCCAACCGAAAATTCTACCCGCCGGCGCCGCCGGGCACCAGAAGCGGCGCCGCGCCGCGGCGCTGCCCGCCCTGGCCGGGTGCGGAAAAACCTGACTATCAATGCGTCATATGCGAATTGTTCGGCGAATCGGGCTGTTCTAGACTGGACTCGTTCATTCGCCGCGCGCCGCTGGCCGTCGCGCGCGCCGCAGCGGCGAAGGCGGGAGGCCCAGATGAGCCAGGTCGAGACCTTTGCCACCCTGCCGATGTGGGCGGGCTTCATCGGATTCGTGCTTATCGTGCTGGCGCTGGATCTGTATGTGCTGGGCGGCAGGCACGCGCACCGCGTCTCGTCGCGAGAGGCGCTGTCCTGGGTGCTTGCCTGGATGGCGCTCGCCACGCTGTTCGGCGGACTGCTGTGGTGGTTCCTGGATGCCTCCCTGGGCCGCGCCGTGGCGCATCAGAAGGTGCTGGAGTTCTTCACCGGCTACCTGATCGAACTGTCCCTGTCGGTGGACAACATGTTCGTGTTCTCCCTGATCTTCGGGTACTTCGCGGTGCCGCTCGAATTGCAGCGCCGCGTGTTGCTGTACGGCGTGCTCGGCGCCATCGTGATGCGCGTGTCCATGATTCTCGCCGGCGTCTGGCTGCTGTCGCAGTTTTCCTGGCTGTTCTACGTGTTCGGCGCGTTCCTGGTCGCCACCGGGGCCAGGATGCTGGCCAAGGCCGACCACGCGCCGGACATCGCCCGCAATCCGCTGGTCCGTTTCCTGCGCTCGTCCATGCGGATCACCAAGGATTACCACGGAGAGTCGTTCTTCGTGCGCATCGGCGGGCTTCGGTATGCCACGCCCATGTTCGTGGTGCTGCTGATGATAGAGGCCAGCGACGCGGTGTTCGCCGTGGACAGCATCCCCGCGATCTTCGCCGTGACCACCGATCCCTTCCTGGTATTCACCTCCAATATTTTCGCCATACTGGGCCTGCGGGCGATGTACTTCCTGCTGGCCGATATGCGGGAGCGCTTCCGCTATCTCAAGCATGGCCTGGCCGCCGTCCTGATCGTCGTCGGCGGCAAGATGCTGGCCGCGCCGTGGTTCCACGTGCCGGTACAGTGGTCGCTCGGGGCAGTTGGCCTTATCCTGTTGGCGTCCGTGGGCGCCAGCATGATCCTGCCCGGACGGACTGCGGCAAACGCCGCGCGTTCCAAGGCCAAGGCGTCAAAAACCGGAGATCCGCCATGAACACGATCATTCTTGCCACCGATGGGTCGAGCTACAGCGATGCCGCAGCGCGCTACCTGGTCGGGAGCCCCCTGCTGGATCGGAATTTCATCGTGCACGTGGTGCACTGCGAGCCCGACGTGACGGGGGACGTACAGGCCTTCATCGGCAAGGCCGGCATCGACGCGTGGCATCACGAAGAAAGCGGCAAGGCGATGAAGTCGGCGGTCGATATCCTGACCGAAGGCAATGTCGCGTTCGAATGCCATGAACTCACGGGCCACGCGGCGGAGAAAATCGTCGATTACGCGGCCAAGGTGAACGCGGCGGCGATCGTGATGGGTTCGCATCGCCGGGCGCCGGTCCTCGATGCGGTGCTGAGGTCGGTGTGCGGGCGGATCGTCGCGAATGCGCCGTGCCCGGTCCTGCTGATATAGGGCCGCGGCGCTAGCAGGTCAGCTTGAGCTGGTAGCGCCCGTCGGCATCGCGTTCCAGGCGCACCCGGTCGAACCGCAGCGTACGCCCTTCCAGCGCATAGGTCGCGTCGGTCTCGTCGTCGTCGCGCCCTCGCCAGACGGTCTTCCGGTCCAGCGTTTCGGCGTAGTAATAGAAGATGGTGTTCGACGACGCGACCTGTCCCAGGTCGCCGCGCAGGGCGGTGGAGCTCATGGGGTCCACGTTCCACCACCCTTCGGTGCGCCAGGCGCCGCCGTCGGGCAGGTAGTGCACGGCGAACCTCAGGGCCCGGCCGCAGGCATTCTCCACCGTCAGGACGGCGGCCTTGGCGGGCGGCGGCCTGGCATCGTCGTGCCTGGCCGCCTGCAGCAGGTTCTGCTGCGTGTCCAGGCCCATCCCGTAGTAGGCGATCGCCCCGCCGGCCAGCAGCACCCCCGCCACGCCGATGACGACCTGCCTGACGGTCTTCTGGCGCATGTGCTCGGTATAGCGCTGCTCGAGGATGCGGGTCTCGTTCTGGCGCAGCAGGCTCGCCCGGTACTTGTCGCGGATGGAGGCCGTGACGACGGACGCCGACGAGAGCAGGAAAATAAGGACGACGAAACGGAATTCCTTGACGCTCCGGTCCAGCGCCGGCACGAAGCCGGCCGCCACGCCCAGCAGAATGCTGCATCCGATGAAGGCCAGCGGCCATACCCAGAAGTTGCGGCCCTTGGCGATTTCGGAGGCGTAGTAGTCGCGCAGCGTGTCCGGCGATCCGGCGTCCGGCTGCGGGTCCGCGCCCTGGCGGCCGTCGGAAGCGCTGGCCGCGCGCTGCTGGGCGATCCATGCGTCGTGTTCCTTGCGCCGCGTCGGATCGGACAGCACCGCATAGGCTTCGTTCAAGCGCGTCATGACGCGCCTGGCTTCCTCGGATTTGTCGGGATTCTTGTCGGGATGCCATTTCTGCGACAGGTAGCGGTAGGCCCCGCGGATGACCTCTTCGCTGGCGTTTTCCGAAACCTGCAGCGTGTCGTAATGGGTGGGAATGCCTGCCATCGCCTTGGATCCGTGTGACGAAGCCAGGGGCCGGCTTCCTGTGCATGCCGAGCATACGCGCCAGCCGCTGCGGCCGGCATCCGCCAAATGGATTACATCGCTGGATGCGGATCCGGCCTCATCCTGCCGCGGGTGGTATCTTCTCCCCATTTTCCGGCAATCCGCTACGCCCCATGTCCGAAGTCCGCATTCCTCCCGATTCACCGCCGCCCGACGCGCCGGCGGGCAGCCCCAAGCCTTTTTTCCAGGATACGGGCACGAAGCGCACCCTGCATTTCACCGAGAAGGAAATCCAGAGCAGCATGTCGCTGCTCAATCCGGATGCGCTCGACCTCGAGTACACGCGGATGATGATGGGCTTCGTGCTGTTCAACCCGGAACCCCGCCGCATCCTGATGGTCGGCCTGGGCGGCGGGTCGCTGCCCAAGTTCTGCCATCGTTACCTCCCCCGGACCGAGGTCGAGGTGATCGAGATCGATCCCGAGGTCATCGCCTTGCGGGACGCCTTCATGGTGCCGCCGGACGGCGCCCGGTTCCGGGTGATCCAGGCCGATGCCGCCGAATACCTGGGCGCCGCCGGCGATCACGCCGACGTGATCTTCCTGGACGGCTTCGGCGTGGGCGGCATTCCCGATGCCCTGTGCTCGGCGGACTTCTACGCCGACTGCTTCCGCGCGCTGCGCGACGACGGCATCCTCGTGATCAATTTCCACGTGAACCACCCGGACCACCACGAATACATGGACCGGGTGCGCGCCTCCTTCGGGCCGTCGATGTTCGAAGTGGTGGACGACGACATGACCAACAGCATTGTGTTCGCCTGCAAGGGCGACCTGCTGGACGACCCGGCCGCGACGGCGCTCACCCGGCCGGCGGCCATCTCCAAGGATGCGTGGCGGCAACTGATGCCGACCCTGCGCGTCATCGGCGCGACCCTGGTGCTCAGGTAGCGCGGCCAGCTCACCGCTTGATGAACGCGATGACCTGCTGCTGGGTGCCCTCGTCGTTGTCGAAGCCGCCATGCGTGCTCGAGGCGACGGGCGGCGGCCCGGCTCCGGGCGGCCGGCTGCCGGCCGGAGAGACGTGCACCGCGTCGCAGGGAATGCCGGCATCGCGGAAATACCGTTCCATGCCGAGCAGCGGCGTGGTGGTGCCGCCTTCGAAGGACTCGCTCACCAGGTAGAGCAGCGAGCGCCGATACGGGCCGCAGGTGGGGTCGTCTTCCTCGGCGCGGTCCGACAGGTGGAATTGCTGGTAGCGCTTCACCCCCGTCTTCAGGCTGGGCACGACCAGCTTGCGGAACGCATCCACCGTCACCGCCGGCGCCATGAGGCTCAGCGATTCGAGTTCGCCGCCATCGGCCGCGAGCCGGTGTACGAAGTGGCTGGCGACGATGGCGCCCGCCGAATGGCCCACGATGTGCAGGCGGACGCGGCCCTGGCTGACGTGCGATTTGAAGTGTTTGTACAGCATGATCATCGCGGCCTCGTCCTGCGCGCCGCCCTTGGGGATCGGCTCGCTCATGGCCTGGGCATTCTGCTTCATTTCTCCCCAGATGACCGTGCCGGGCCGCGCCAGCCAGCGTTCCAGGCGCTGGTTCCACCAGCGCTCAAGGCGCTCGCCGAGGCCGCCCGTGGTCCTGGGCACGTTGTTGGCGGCGTCCTGGATGATGTTCTTCACCGTGGTGATGAAGTCGGTTTCCCACATCAGGAAGACCGGAAAGATCTGTTTCTCGTAAAGCAGGGGAATCCATTCGGCCGCGGCCTGCGCCGCATCTTCTTCCCCGACCAGCCCGCCGTGCGCGTAGACGCACACGTCCATCGGCCTGTCCTTCAAGGCCCACTTTTCGCGCGCGGCTTCCATGTGCACGTCCACGATGGCGCGGAGGTCGTCGGGCGTCGTCCTGAAGGCGCCGCTGTTGCTGAGTTTTCCGTTGTTGCCCACGTTGACGATGAACGGCGAGATCTCGCGGTTGCGCAGGACCGTGCCTGCCGCCAGCGTCACTTTCTTCCCGTCCGTGCGCAGACTGATGCTGTTGGAGATCTTTTCGTGTTCGTGGGTGACGACGCCCAACTGGACCACCCAGCAGTCCATGGCGTTGCGCATCCAGTCGTCGTAGGTCAGCACGGCCATGCCGTGCGTGCCCCACTCCTCGCCCCAGGAGTTCTGGATCAGGAAGCCGTCCTGGGTGTAGCCCACGATGACGAAGGCGTGGCCGTCCATGGCGGATTCCCGGTCGTAGGACGGGATGATCCAGAAAGGCTGCTCGACGGGCGTGGCGGCCGCCGTGCGCGGCGTGACGCCGTGGCCGGCGTCCCATCCCGAATGGCATCCGGCGCTGGCGTAGAGGATGCCGACCTCGTTGAGCGCGGCGTGCATTTCGACGATGCTGCGCGTGTCGATGCGGTAGTAGGCGCCCAGCGGCCGCTTGACCGCGTCCAGCCACCAGTCGTCGGCTGTCTCGCTGGCCGCGGCGGGCATTTCCAGGCCGGGAAACAGGGCCTGCGCGCAGGCGCCGTGCTTGAACCAGCCCTTGAGCGCGCCGCGCAGGCTAGATCCGTTGTCGTCGACGGATCCCGGGAATTCGTCGTAGCGCCGGGCCATGGAATACAGCATGAACGGAGAGATGGCGGGCCGCGGCTCGCGTTCGGACCTGCGCAGCAGGTATTCCACCACGGTCGACAAGGCGAAGCCGGTGCACGCCGAGGTTTCCTCCTGGTGCTTCACCGTCAATCCCATCGCGGGGATCATTTCCGTCTTGGGCGTGACGGAGATGTTGGGACGGAAGGCGATGTCGCGCGCATCGAAGGCATCGGGCTTCGCCGAGCGCCGGAACGGAAGCGCCGGCGGGAGTTCGCGGGGCTTGCGCGGGCGCGGCGTCTTGCGCGCGGCGGCCTTGGCGGCGGGTTTCCGGGCGGCACGCCCCGCTTGCTTGGTGGCTGCCATGGCGGCCTCCCCTTGTTGTCGGCCTGGTTCGAGGCCGGTGTTATCGGCAAGACGACATGGCGACGACGCCGATGGCGCGCGTTGCTGGGAGAGATATATAGGCGGACCCTGGCCGGATCGCCAGTATCCGAAAGCATGAATCCTTGAATCGATACCGGTACATTTTCACTACCCGCGCAGGCCCGCGGGGGGCGGCCGCGGCGGCGCGGCGCTGGTTCCGCGCCCTATCGTTTTCCCCTAACGAGCGGCGGATTTACGCGCTTTTCAGTGCAATCCGGCCCGGAAAGGCGCACGCCATAACCTTGGGTTATCCATACGCGCACGTTAGCTATTTGTGCCGCGCTGGTGTGCCGCCG
Organism: Achromobacter veterisilvae; assembly: GCF_037619525.1. NCBI lineage: Bacteria > Pseudomonadati > Pseudomonadota > Betaproteobacteria > Burkholderiales > Alcaligenaceae > Achromobacter > Achromobacter veterisilvae. The sequence continues at coordinate 1,321,418 of NZ_CP148753.1, forward strand.
ATGATCCGCGTTACGGAACGCAATGCCCGCTCCACAAGGCGGCGATGACGGATATCCGGTTCATACAAGGGGAAGAATATGTCGTCGTACTGGAACGCCGCGCGCGCCGCGGCGCATGCTCCAGCCTGTCCGGGAGCGCGGCCATGAAGATCTTCAGCGCCGGCCTGGGCACGGAAACCAACACTTTCGCACCCATGCCCACCAGCCTCGCGGCCTTCCAGGAGCGCGACTACTACCCGGCGGGCAAGCATCCGGACACCGTGACCTTCGCCGGCGCGCCGTTGTACGTGGCGCGCCAGCGCGCACGCGAAGCCGGCTGGACGCTGGCCGAAGGCCTCGTCACCTCCGCCCAGCCGGGCGGCATCACCACCCGCGCCGCCTACGAGACGCTGCGCGACCAGATCCTGGCCGACCTGCGCGCGGCGATGCCGGTGGACATGGTGCTGCTGGGCCTGCACGGGGCTATGGTGGCCGACGGCTACGACGACTGCGAAGGCGACATCCTGCGCCGCGTGCGCGAGATCGTGGGCCCCGGCGTGGTGGTCGGCGCGGAACTGGACCCGCACGCGCACCTCACCCCGCTGATGGTGGAACAAGCCACCGTGCTGGTGCTGTTCAAGGAATATCCGCACACCGACATCCGCGAGCGCGCCGAGGACCTGCTGGCGCTGTGCCTGGATGCGCAGGCGGGCCGCAGCCGGCCGGTGGCGGCGCTGGTGGACTGCGAGATGATCGTGCCCATGCACACCACGCGCGAACCGGCGCGCGGCTTCGTCGGCCGCATGAAGGAACTGGAAGGCCGCGACGGCATCCTGTCGATTTCGGCGGCGCAGGGCTTCGCCACCGGCGACGTGCCGGAGATGGGCACCAAGGTGCTGGTCTACGCCGACGGCGACGCCGGCCGCGCGCAGGCGCTGGCCCGCCGGCTGGCCGACGAACTCATCGCGGTGCGCGAACAACTGATGGTGCCGTACCGCAGCGTGGACCAGGCGCTGGACGAAGCGCTGGCGTTCGGCGAGGGTCCGGTGGTGCTGGCCGACCGGCCGGACAACCCCGGCAGCGGCGCGCCGGGCGACGCCACGTTCGTGCTGCGCCGCATGCTGGAACGCGGCGTCACGAACGCGGCGCTGGGCCCGCTGTGGGATCCGGTGGCGGCGCGCATCGCGTTCGACGCCGGCCCGGGCGCCGTGCTGGATCTGCGCATCGGCGGCAAGGTCGGCCCGCTGTCCGGCGATCCGGTGGACCTGCGCTGCACGGTCAAGGCCGTCAAGGCGGACATGGTGATGACGGGCCTGTCGGGCGCGCCGGCGCCGATGGGCGATTGCGTCCTGGTCGAGGCCCAGGGCATCGAGATCGCGCTCGTCTCGGTGCGCAACCAGGCCATCAACGTGGACCTCTTCACGCAACTGGGCTGCGATCTGGCCGCCAAGCGGATCGTGGTGGTCAAGTCCGCCCAGCACTTCCACGCCTCGTTCTCGACGGTCGCGCGCCACATCATCTATGTCGGCGGAAAGGGCGTCGCGACGCCCGACTGGAAGACGCTCACGTACCGCAACATCCGGCTGCCCAAGTGGCCGCTCTAAGACCCTGCCGGCGCGCGGACGCCGGCGACTCCACAAACAAGATGGGAGCCTAGCGCGATGAAAAAACGCCTGCTTTGCCTGTTCTCGACGGCCACGCTCGGCCTGGCCTTTACCTTCGGCGCCGCGCCGGCGCACGCCCAGGCCAAGACCCTGCGGATCGTGCCGCACGCCGACCTGAAGGTGCTGGACCCGACCTTCACCACCGCCTACATCACGCGCAATTTCGGCTACATGGTGTATGACACGCTGTTCGCGATGGACTCGCACAGTAAGCCGCAGCCGCAGATGGTGGAGAAGTACGAGGCCAGCGACGACAAGAAGACCTGGACCTTCACGCTGCTGCCCGGCCTGAAGTTCAGCGACGGCCAGCCGCTGACCACCGCCGACGTGATCGCGTCGCTGGAGCGCTGGTCGGCCCGCGACAACATCGGCCAGGCGATCACCCGCGCCGGCGGCAAATGGGAGGCGCTGGACGACAGCCGCTTCAAGCTGACGCTGGATCAGCCGTTCGACCTGGTGCTGGACGGCCTGGCGAAGGTGTCGAGCTATCCGGCCTTCATCCTGCCCAAGCGCCTGGCGTCCCAGCCGGCTAACCGTCCGCTGACCGAGGTCGTCGGTTCGGGCCCCTATGTCTTCAAGCGCGACGAATGGGTGCCCGGCAGCAAGATCGTGTTCGAACAGAACCCGAACTACATCGGCCCCAAGGCCCAGGCCGACGGCCTGGCGGGCGACAAGAAACCGCACATCCCGCGGGTGGAGTGGCGGGTGCTGCCGGATTCCAACAGCGCCACGGCCGCGCTGACCAACGGCGAGGTCGACATGATCGAGCAGGCGCCGGCGGACTACATCGACGCCCTGCGCGGGAACAAGAACGTCAAGATCGGCGTGATGGAGCGCGCCCAGGGCTACATCATCCTGAACCAGTCCATGCCGCCCTTCGACAATCCGAAGGCGCGCCAGGCCGTCGCGCACCTGGTCGACCAGGACAAGTACACCGCCGCCATGGGCTACCCCGACGACCTGCGCATGAAGTACTGCGCCACGGTCTTCATCTGCGGCGGCCCCAACGACACCGACGCCGGCGCGGCGCCCTATGCCAAGCCCGATCCGGCGCTGGCCAAGAAGAAGCTGGCCGAAGCCGGCTACAAGGGCGAGAAGGTCGTGATCCTGCTGCCGACGGACCTGGCCTACCTGAATTCCGCCACCCTGGTCGCCATTCAGGGGCTGCAGGACATCGGCGTGAACCTCGACATCCAGTCGATGGACTGGGCCACGCTGACCGCCCGCCGCGCCCGCAAGGAACCGATAGACAAGGGCGGCTGGAACATCTTCCTGTCGGCCGCCTCCGAGTTCAACGTCGATTCGCCCATCAGCAACACCTACCTGGGCGCGGTGTGCGGCAACAGCCTGCCGGGCTGGCCGTGCGACAAGAAGCTGGACGAACTGCGCGCGCAGTGGATCGCCGCCACCAGTTCGGACGAGCGCAAGCGCGTCCTGGACGCGTTCCAGGAGCGGGTCTACGAAGTGTTCCCGGTGATCTCCGTGGGCCAGTATTCGCGGGCTTTCGCTTCGCACAACAGCCTGAAGAACGCGGACAAGATCTGGAGCCTGCCGAACCTCTGGGTGCTGGACAAGTAGTCCGCCGCCGGCCTCACCCAATCGCGAGACAACTATGGGTTACATCATTCGGCGGGTGCTTGCCATCGTGCCTGTCATGGCGGTGGTGGCGGTGATCGTCTTCCTGCTGATCCACCTGTCGCCCGGAGACCCGGCGGCGCTCATCGCCGGGGACTTCGCCTCCGCCGACGACATCGCCCAGTTGCGCGTCGCGCTGGGCCTGGACGAACCGCTGTGGCGGCAGTTCGGGCTGTGGGCGGGCAAGCTGCTGCAAGGCGACCTGGGCACGTCGATCTTCACGCATGTGCCGGTGACGCAGTTGCTGGCGCAGCGCGTGGAGCCCACGCTGTCGATCGCGTCGCTCACCATGCTGGTGTCGATCCTGGTGGCGGTGCCGCTGGGCGTATTGGCCGCCTATCGGGCCGGCACCTGGATCGACCGCCTGGTCATGCTGTTCGCGGTGCTGGCGTTTTCGCTGCCGGTGTTCCTGGTCGGCTATCTGCTCATCTACGGTTTCGCGATCAAGCTGCAATGGCTGCCGGTGCAGGGCTACGTCAGCCTGTCCAGCGGCGTCGGCCCCTGGCTGCGCAACCTGACCCTGCCGTGCATCAACCTGGCGCTGGTGTACATCGCCCTGATCACGCGCATGACGCGCGCCACGGTGGTGGACGTGCTGCACGAGGACTACATCCGCACGGCGCGCGCCAAGGGCCTGGCGGTGCTGCCCGTGCTGGAGCACGCGCTGCGCAACGCCGCGATACCCATCGCCACGACGGTGGGCGTGGGCATCGCGCTTCTGATCGGCGGCGTGGTGGTGACCGAGACGGTGTTCGCGATCCCCGGCATCGGCCGGCTGGTCATCGACGCCGTCCAGCACCACGACTATCCGGTGATCCAGAGCGTGCTGCTGATATCGGCCGGCACTTACGTGCTGATCAACCTGCTGATCGACCTCAGCTACCGGCTGTTCGATCCGCGCATCCGTTACTGAGCCGCCGCAGAGAAGAATCATGTCCGACAGTTCGATGTCCACCAACGTATCCGGCGCGCCCATCGTGCTGCACGAGGCGCTTACCGCCAGCGGGCGCCGCTGGCGCTGGATGCGCAAGCACCCCACCCTGATCCTCGGCCTGGCGCTGCTGCTGATCGTGGCGGGCCTGGCGATCGCGGCGCCCTGGATCGCCACGCACAACCCCATCAGCATCAATCCGCTGCAACGGCTGAAGCCGCCGTCGGCCGATCACTACTTCGGCACCGACGCGCTGGGCCGGGACGTATTCAGCCGCGTGGTCTGGGGCGGCCGCGTTTCGCTGGTCGTCGCCATCGTGGTGGCGCTGATCGCCAGCCTGCTGGGCGTGGTGCTGGGCCTGATGGCGGGCTTCGTCCGCTGGGCGGATGCGGTCATCATGCGCGTCATGGACGGCATGATGGCGATCCCCGACATCCTCCTCGCGATCGCCCTGATGGCGGTGATCCGCGCCAGCCTCACCACGGTGATCATCGCGATTGCGATCCCGCAGGTGCCGCGCGTGGTGCGGCTGGTGCGGTCGCTGGCGCTGACGCTGCGCGAGCAGTTGTACGTGGAGGCGGCTCACGCCGTGGGCACGCGCCTGCCGGTGATCCTGCGCCGGCACGTGCTGCCCAACATGGTGACGCCGCTGGTCGTGCAGGCCACGTTCATCGCGGCCACCGCGGTGCTGACCGAGGCCGTGCTGTCCTTCCTGGGCGTCGGCGTGCCGGCCCAGGTGCCTAGCTGGGGCAACATGATGGCCGACGCCCGCAACTACGTGGCGGTGGCGTTCTACACCATCCTGTATCCCGGCATCCTGCTGGCCGTGACCGTGCTGGCGATCAACCTGATGGGCGACGGCCTGCGCGATGCGCTGGACCCGCGCCTGACCAATCAACGCTAGGAGGACGCCATGGCCTTGTCTCCCGCCGTCGCCCCTGGCGACGTGCTGCTCGAAGTCGACAACCTGCGCACTTACTTCGATACCGTGTCCGGCAGCGTGCGTTCGGTGGACGGCGTGTCCTACCAGGTGCGCGCCGGCCGCACGCTGGGCGTGGTGGGCGAATCCGGTTGCGGCAAGAGCGTCACCGCGCTGTCGATCCTGCGGCTGGTGCCCACGCCGCCCGGCCGCTACGCCGGCGGCCAGATCCGCTACCGCGGCACCGACCTGCTGGGCCTGACCGAAAAGCAGATGCGCCAGATCCGGGGCAACCGGATATCGATGATCTTCCAGGAGCCCATGACCTCGCTGAACCCGGTGCTGACGGTGGGCCGCCAGATCGCCGAGACGGTGATGGTGCACCAGAAGCTGGGGCGGCGCGACGCCTACCGCCGCGCCGAGGAAATGCTGCGCCTGGTGCAGATCGCCGAGCCGGAGCGGCGCGTGCACGAATATCCCTACCAGTTGTCGGGCGGGATGCGGCAACGCGTGATGATCGCGCTGGCCCTGGCCTGCAACCCCGAGGTGCTGATCGCCGACGAGCCGACGACCGCGCTGGACGTGACCATCCAGGCGCAGATCGTGGACCTGCTGCGCAGCCTGCAACAGAGCCTGGGCATGGGCATCGTGCTGATCACCCATGACCTGGGCGTGGTCGCGGAATGCTGCGACCGCGTGGCGGTGATGTACGCCGGCCGCAAGGTCGAGGAGGCGCCGGTGACCGAACTGTTCGACCGGCCTTTGCATCCGTATACGCGGGCGCTGATGGCTTCGATGCCGTCGATGAACGCGTCGACGCAGCGGCTGGCCGAGATCCCCGGCATGGTGCCCGCGCCCAGCGAGCTGGGCAAGGGCTGTAGCTTCGCCCCGCGCTGCGCCTTCGCCACCGAGCGCTGCCGGGCCGAGGCGCCGGAGCTGGCCGAACATGGCGGCGACCACGTGGTTGCCTGTCACGAAGCGGCGCGCGTCGCCGCGCAGCCCGGCCCCCACGCGGCGGCCGGCGCAGCCCTGACTGGAGTCCAAGCATGAGCGCCCGCATCGAGTCCGCCTCCGCCCCGGCGGCCACGCCCTTGCTGGATGTCCGCGACCTGAAGATGCACTATCCCGGCGCGGGCGGCTGGTTCAAGCCGCGGGGCAAGGTCATCCAGGCCGTGGACGGCGTGTCGTTCTCCGTGGCGAAGGGCGAAACCCTGGCGCTGGTCGGCGAGTCCGGCTGCGGCAAGACCACCACCGGCAAGTCCGTGCTGCGGCTGATCCAGCCGACCTCGGGATCGGTGCGGCTGGAAGGCGAAGAGATCCTGGCGCTGACGCCCGAGCAGATGCGCAGCCGCCGGCGCGACATGCAGATCATCTTCCAGGATCCGTACGCGTCGCTGAACCCGCGCATGACGGCGGGCGACATCGTCGGAGAGCCGCTGCGGAACTTTCCGGGCCCGGGCGGCCGGCCCCGCCCGGACGAGATCGCGTGGCTGTTCGGCAAGGTCGGCCTGCGTCCGGAGGCGATGAAGAAGTTTCCGCATGAGTTTTCCGGCGGGCAGCGGCAGCGCCTGGGCATCGCGCGCGCGCTGGCCCTGCGGCCCAAGCTGATCGTCTGCGACGAGCCGGTATCCGCCCTGGACGTGTCGGTGCAGGCGCAGGTGATCAACCTGCTGATGGACTTGCAGCAGGAAATGGGCATTGCGTACCTGTTCGTCGCGCACGACCTGGCCGTGGTGCGGCACATCAGCCATCGCGTGGCTGTGATGTACCTGGGCCGCATCGTCGAAGTGGCCGACCGGGACGCGCTGTTCTCGCGGCCGCTGCACCCCTATACCGAGATCCTGCTTTCGGCGGTGCCGGTGCCGGATCCGCACAAGCCCGCGCAGCGCAAGCTGCTCCAGGGCGATCCCCCCAGTCCGGCGAATCCGCCCAGCGGCTGCCGGTTCCACACGCGCTGTCCGCTGGCGCAAGCCGTTTGCCGCGAGAAGCAGCCCGCGCTGACGGAGAGGCCCGGAACCTCGGATGCCGGACAGCACTGGGTGGCGTGCCACTTCCGATGAGCCGGCCGCGCCTGCTGGCGGGTCCGCTGCCGGGAGGGGACCCGGTCTTCGGCCGGCCGATAGCCGACCTGCGGGCCGCCATGGCGGCGGGCAGCCTGAGTGCCGTGGACCTGGTGCGCGGCTACCTGGCGCGCATCGCCGCCCACGATCGGGCGGGGCCGGCGCTGAATGCCATGCTGGCGCTGAACGAGCAGGCGCTCGACGAAGCGGCCCGGCGCGATGCGGAAAGGCAGCGGGGCGCCGCGCTCGGCCCCTTGCACGGCATTCCCATCCTTTTCAAGGACAATATCGATACGGCCGGCATGCCGACCACGGCGGGTTCGCTCGCCCTGGCGAGCCGGCGGCCGCCGCAGGATGCCGAGGTCGTGCGGCGCCTGCGCGAGGCCGGCGCCGTCGTGCTGGGCAAGACCACGCTGCACGAATTGGCCTGCGGCATCACCAACGTATCGTCGCTTTCCGGCCGCACGCGCAATGCGTACGACGCCGCGCGCGTGCCGGGCGGATCCAGCGGCGGCAGCGCCGTCGCCGTGGCCTCGGGTTTCGCCGCCGCGGCGGTCGGCAGCGACACCAGCGGATCCATACGCATTCCCGCCGCGTTCAACCAGGTGCTGGGGCTGCGCCCCACCGCCGGCCGGTGCAGCACGGCCGGGGTGGTGCCGCTGTCGCCCTCGCTGGACACCGTGGGGCCGATGGCGCGCACCATCGACGACCTGGCGCGGCTCTGGTCGGCCATGGCGGATCCGGAGCGGGCGCGGGCCGACGGACGCCGGCCGGGCGCCGGCTGGAGGGTCGGCGAGCTGGCCGCCCTCTTCGGCGCGGCGCCTGGCGAAGCGGGCGTCAGCGCCCATGCGCGCGCGGTGCTTGGACGGTGGGGCGGCGCGGACGCCAGCGTGCTGCCCGTGGACATGGCGCTGGACGATGCGCGCCTGATCGACGCCAATGTCACGGCGTACGAATTCCGCGACGCGCTGGAAGCGTGCCTGCGCGGCGCCGGGCTGGCGGTGCGCAGCCTGGCGGATATCCTGGACGGCGGCTATCCGCATCCCGAGGTGCAGGCGATATTGCGCCAGCGCGAAGCGCTGCGCGATCCGGACGGCAGCGGGCGCCGGGCCGCGCTGGAGCGCGCCGGCGGACTGCGCGCCGAAGTGCTGAACGCCATGGCGGCGGCCGGCCTGGACGTGCTGGCCTATCCCAGCGCGCGCCGCGGGCCCGCGCTGCTGGGCGATCCGCAAGGCGGCGGCAACGGCTTGCTGGCCGCCGTGACCGGCTTGCCGGCCCTGAGCGTGCCGGCCGGGTTCACCAAGGCCGGCGTCCCCGTGGGCCTGGAGCTGCTCGGCCCGCCGGGCAGCGAAGCCCTGCTGCTGCGGGCGGGCGCGAGCCTGTTGCGGGCCGTGCAGCCGGAAATCAATCCCAGGCCGCGGCCAGGCCTTCCGGGCTGACTTCGCGGCCATTGCGTTCCAGGGCCGCGATCTCCGCCATGTCGCTTTCCGTCAGGCGCAGTTGGCGCGCAAGCAGATTGCTGGCCAGGTTTTCGCGCCGGGTCGACGACGGGATCACCGCGTAGCCCAGTTGGAGCGCCCAGGCCAGGGCGACCTGGGCGGGCGTCGCGTCGTGGCGCTGCGCGATCCGGCCGATGATCGGGTCCTTCAGCACCTTGCCATAGGCCAGCGTCATGTACGACGTGACCGGGATGCCCTGTTCCTTCAGGAAGGCGGTGAGCGCGGCGTTCTGCAGATAGGGGCTGAGCTCGATCTGGTTGGTCGCGATCTGGTCCCTGCCCACCGCGGCGATGGCCGCCCGGGTTTCGGCGATGGGGAAGTTGGAAATGCCGATTTGCCGGGTCAGGCCCTGCGCCTTGGCCTCGGCCAGCGCCGTCATGGTTTCCTCGACCGGCACGCCGTTGCCCGGCGCGGGCCAGTGGATCAGGGTCAGGTCGACGTAGTCGGTGCGCAGCCTGGCCAGGCTGTCCTTCAGGCTGGGCGCGAGCTTGTCGCGGGCGTAGTGGGGGACCCAGATCTTGGTCGTGACGAACAGGTCGCCGCGCGGCACGCCGGATTCGGCGATCGCCTGGCCGACCTCGGCTTCATTTTCGTAGATCTGGGCGGTGTCGATGGCGCGGTAGCCCACGTCCAGCGCGTTGCGCACCGAATCGACGGCGACCTGGCCCTGCAGGCGGAAAGTGCCGACACCGAAAGCGGGAATGCTCATGCAAAACTCCTGAATGTTCGCGTAACCGGGCGGAAGTGCCTGGGAATGCGTTCAGTGTGCCCGTCCGATACTTGCAGAAAAAGTCCGATATCAGCGAAATACTTTTGATATAAATGCAAATATGAAGACGACGCTCGACGAAATGCAGGTCTTTATCGCCGTCGTGGACAGCGGTTCGATCACCGCCGCCGCGCAGGTGCTGGGCCAGACCATCTCCGCCGCCAGCCGGACCATGAGCCGGCTGGAGGAAAAATTGCAGACCACGCTGATGCGCCGGACCACCCGCCGGCTGGCGCTGACCGAGGAAGGCCGCGCCTACCTGGAGCAGGCCCGCAAGATCGTGGCGGCCGTGGAGGAGGCCGAGGAACTGATGAGCCTGCGCCGCAACCGGCCGGCGGGGCTGCTGCGGGTGGACGCGGCGTCGCCGTTCATGCTGCACGTGGTGGTCCCGCTGGTGCCGGGCTATTGCCGGCGGTATCCGCAGGTGGAGCTGGAACTCAACAGCAATGAGGGCAATATCGACCTGCTGGAGCGGCGCACCGACCTGGCCATCCGCATCGGGCGGCTGAAGGATTCGTCGCTGCACGCGGTGCCGCTGGGCAGCAGCAGGGTGCGCGTGCTGGCCAGCCCCGAATACCTGGCCAGGCAAGGCACGCCCAAGAGCGTGGCGGACCTGGCCTCGCATACCCTGCTGGGCTTCAGCCAACTGGAATCGCTGAACGAATGGCCGTTGCTGGACGCCGCCGGCCAGCCGCTGCGCGTCGCGCCGGCCCTGCGGTCGTTCAGCGGCGAGACCCTGCGGCAACTGGCGCTGAACGGCGCGGGCATCGTCTGCCTGTCCGACTTCATGACGCGCGGCGACCGCGGGGCAGGCGCCTTGCGGCAATTGTTCGTCAAGCAGACACTGGAGGTCAGGCAACCCATCAACGCCGTGTATTACCGCAACACGGCGGTTTCCTCCCGCATCAAGTCCTTCATCGACTACATGGCCGAGGCGCTGGGGCCGCGCGGGTTCGAATAGCAGGAGTCACGTCGCATGCGCAATCTGGATTTCTCTTCCTGGCAAGGCCTGCTCTCGACGCTGCTGGGGCTGGCGCTGATCACGCTGATCGGCGTCGGCATCCGGCTGCTGGTCATGCAGACGATACAGCAGCGCCGCGCGCGCGAAAACCGGCAGATCAACGAACGGCTGCGCACGCTGATCGCGGCGTACAAGACGCTGGGCGGATCGTTCACGGGCAATCTGGCGGTGGACCCCCGCCATCTGCGCGACGTGAAGCGGCAGGCGGCCGACGAAGGGCAGGCCGGCGACGACGCCGATCCCGACCGGCCCAGCGGCGAACGCGCGCGCCGCATGCGCGACGCGGCGGAAGCGGCGCTGTCCGACGTCATCCTGCTGGGCACCGAAGACCAGGTGCGGCTGGCGGCCGCGGCGGCGGCCGACCTGGTGGCGGGGCGTCCGGTGCATACCGCCGAACTGGTGGTGTCGCTGCGCGACTTCATCCGCCAGGTGCTGGACCTGGAGCCGGTTCCCGCGCAATTGCAGATTCCCAGGCAAGGCCCTGCCCGGCCGTCCTCGACGGCGCGCGGCAAGGGAGGCGGCGGCGCGAAAGCGGGCGGAGGCGGTGGAGAAGGCGGCGCCGGTGGCGGCGGCATGATGATGGGCCTGAACCCGGACCCCGACCGGCATTCGTAGGATGGGTGGAGCGCGAGAGTCCTTAAGCAAGAACTCAAGTATCCAGCGCGCGAAACCCATGCGGCTGCAATAGTCTGTTTTCCGGCCGATGCCGGGCACTGTTTGCCCACGGCCGCATGGGTTTCGCGCGTTGAAGAGCGGGGTTCTCGTGGAGAGGATCTCGCGCTCCACCCATCCTACGCATCTGCTTGCCCGCCCACCGATTCGTACACCAGCGTGGCCAGCGTCAGGTCTTCCAGCGCGCTGCCCACCGCCTTGAATACCGTGATTTCCCGATCGTCGCGCCGGCCCGGGCGTTCGCCAGCGGTTAGCTGGTGCAGGTCGCCCTGGATGGCTTCGCGCGTCAGCACGCCGGCCTCGAAGGCCGACAGCAGGTCGCCGGACTTGGTGGGCGCCTCGTCGGTGTCCACGTAGACGGTGGTGCCGTCGAAGCAGGCCGTATCGGTTTCGCGCATGTCGGGCGTGAAGCTGCCGATCAGGTCCAGGTGCACTCCGGGGCGCAGCCAGGCGCCGCGGATCAGCGGAACCGTGGACAGCGTGGCGCAGCTTATGATGTCGGCCTGGCGCGCGGCGCCTTCCAGGTCCTCGGTGGCCTGGGCATCGAAACCTTGTGCGCGCAATTGTTCGGCCAGCCGTCCGGCGCCGGCCGGGCGGACGTTCCAGACCAGCACGCGCCGGATGGGCCGCACGGCGCGCATGGCTTGGGCCACCAGGCCGGCGATGCGGCCGGACCCCACGATCAACAGCGTGCCGGCGTCGGCGCGGGCCAGGTAGTCCGCGCCCAGCGCGGCCGCGCCCGCCGTGCGGTAGGCCGTGACGACGTCGCCGTCCACTTGCGCGATCGGCACGCCGGTCGTGGCGCTGTACAGGTTGTACGTGGCGTGCAGGCCCGGCAGGCCCTGGTGCGTGTTCTCGGGAAAGATGTTGATGATCTTCACGCCGAAATAGCCGCGCTCGCTCCAGGCCGGCATGATCAGCGCGGTGCCGCGGGCGTTGCCCGACTGGATGGCGTGGACGTGGCGCGCCGGCACCGTGGCGCCGTCGCGGAAGGCGTCACGCAGGGCGGGAATGACGGCGTCGAAGGTCAGGGCGTCGCGGGTCTGTTCTGTGTCGATGAGTCGCATGGGATCCGGGGCGGTCGGGCTGTGGACTGAAGGCAGTCTAGCAGCACGGCCGGGGCGGCGGCGCGGCCGGGCGCGCCGCCCGCCCTGATCCTGCCCGCGACGGCCCGGGCAATCATCGGCCGGACCTAGTCGATTTCGGGCACCGGTAGCGGGTCGCCGGCGCCGGTGCGTTCGACGATCAGCTTGTAGTGCTGCGGGCTGCGGTGCTTGGCGAAGTTGAAGACGTGGTCGCGGAACGCCTGGCCCATGGCCAGGTCGATGCGCGCCGTGATCACTTCGTCTTCCTCGCCGCTGGAACGCGCCACGATCTCGCCCGACGGCGCGACGATCATCGAACTGCCGATCATGTGGTGGCCGTCTTCGTGGCCGCACTTGGCCGCGGCGCCGACCCACACCGCGTTCTGGTAGGCGCTGGCCTGCAGCACGATCTCGTGCGTCGTGGTCCGCAGGTGCGCGGGTTCGTTCCAATGGATGTTCAGGGACGGCGTGTTGTAGCCCAGCACGATCAGTTCGGCGCTTTGCAGCGACATCACGCGATAGGTCTCGGGCCAGCGGCGGTCGTTGCACAGGCACATGCCGATCTTGACGTCGTCGGTTTCCCAGACGCCGAAACCCAGGTCGCCGACTTCGAAGAATTTCTTCTCCAGGTGCTGGAACGGCGCGCCGACCTTGTGGTCCGAATGGCCGGGCAGGTGGATCTTGCGATACTTGCCGATGATCTTCGCGCTACGGTCCACCAGGATCGCCGTGTTGAATTGCTGGCCCTCGGGCGTCAGTTCGGCATAGCCCAGGTAGAAGCCGATGCCGAGTTCGCGCGCCGTGTCGAACAGCGGCTGCACGTCGGCGTTGGGCATGCTTTTTTCGAAGTAGCGCTCGACCGCCTCGGCGTCCTCCATCCAGTAGCGCGGGAAGAAGGTGGTCAACGCCAGTTCCGGGAACACCACGAACTCCGCCTTGCGGGCGGCGGCCTCCCGCATCATCTCGACCAGGCGGCGGACGACCGCCGCGCGCGAGTCGGCGAGGTTCACGGCGCCCATCTGGGCGACCGCCAGGCCCATTTTGCGGGAGGGGGTTGCATTGCTCACGGTGTAAATCTCCAGGTCTTCTTATCGCTGTGGATCGAGCGCCGCGCGCGGCGCGCGGCGGAAGACGCAAGCATGCATGGGGACGCGCAAATGCGAAACCGGGATTCGGCCGCGCGCAGCCCACGGGGCCGTGCGCGGGAATCTTCGCTAAGGCCCTGATTCGACGGACCTATTTGGACGGGCTGGGCAAGCCGTCCAGGCGCCATGCATAACGCGGGATCATGGGGGCTGCGCAAAGTTTTATATCGGGTTTTCCCGCGGTGGCGGAGGTGCCGCCGGCCGTCATGGCCCGCTCCCGGCCGCCGGCAGCAGCCAGGCACACACCAGCGCAATGGCGGCCGTTGGCAGCGCTATCGCCAGCCAGGCACGAACGGCCGTCCTGACGCTGAAGACCGCGATCACCGCCAGCGTGTACCAGACGAACCCCAGCATGCTCGACGCCAGCACCGCCTGCGCGCGCGGCAGGGGCAGCAGCAAGGCCACCAGAACGATCGTCGCGCTGGTCAACGCATAGCCGCCCACCGCCGCCGCCACCACGCGGGAGGCCACTTGCAGCCGGTATCTCAGGGAAAGCGCGCGTTTGCTCATGCGCGCGGCGCCGGACGGGGGGCGGCGGGAACGCCGGCCGCGCGCCACTTGTTCTTGAGCTTGAGCGCCACGCCGGCGAAGAGGGCGGCCAGGCCGAACATCGCCAGATCGAACCCGGCCAGCGCCCAGTCGCCTTGCGCCATCGTCCTGGCCAAGTGCTTGTCGGTGGTCAGCGCATTGAGCAGCGGGATCGCGCCATAGGCCACAGCGGCGAGCGACAGCAGTTCCAGCCAGGCCCGTTTGACCGGCCGCCCGCAGGCGTACAGCAACGCCCAGCCCCAAACCAGAAACAGGCTGTGCACTTCCCATTCCGCGCGCTCGTGTAGCGCGAGGGGCAAAAGGCGATTGGCCCAGAAGTAGGCGGCCAGCCCCAGCGGCAGGCCGACCAGGGTGCCCGCGTTGAGCCCCTCCACCAGGCGCAGCCCGAGGGCGTTGGCGCGCGCCGTGAAAGAGTCGGCGTCCGCCGGCCGAGTCCGGTGCTGCTGGCGGCGCTTCACCGTCCAGAGCACCAGCCCCGTGCCGATCACGGCGCAGCCGAGCAGGCCGGAAATGAAATACAGCCAGCGCAACCACCAATTGGCGAACAGGCCTTCATGCAGCGCGAAGAGCGTGCTGCGCACCAGCGTGGTCGTGTCGTCGGCCGGACGCGCCAAGGACGTGCCGTCGAGGGCACTGAGCCGCAGCACCGGCCGCTCGACGTGAAGGTCCGATGCGTTCGCCCGGCGCACGTCGACGTAGGGGGTGGCATTGCGGGGATGGACCATCTGGAGGGACGCCACCCGGCCGTCCCACTCCGCCTCGAGCCGCGCGACCAGCGCCGGCAACGGCACCCGGGGCGCCGACACCGGCAGGTCGTCGCGCGCGGGGCCGCGCAATTCCTGGACATACGCCTGGCGCTGGGCCGGCGTAACGCCGTACAGCGCATCGCGCGCGGCCGGCAAATAGGTGATGGCGAAAAAGACCAGCCCCGTATAGGTGATCATCAGGAAAAAAGGCAGCGACATGACGCTGACGACGTTATGGGCGTCGAGCCAGGAGCGCTGTCCTTTGCCGGGCCTGAACGTGAAGAAGTCGGTGAAGATCCGCTTGTGCGTGATCACGCCGGTCACGACCGCCAGCAGCATCAGCATCGTACAGATGCCGACCAGTTTGATGCCGGTCTCGTAGGACAGGTAGTGCAGGAGATAGTGCATGCGGTAGAGCACCGTGCCGCCGCCGGTGGCGCGGGCTTGCAGCGCGGGCAGCGGCGCGCCGCTGCCCGGGTCGAGTTCCTCGCGCGAACGGCGCCCGCGGTCCTGCCCGGGTGCCGGCAAGGTCTCCCAGGCGATCGCCAGCCCTTGCTCGCCGCGCGGCTCCCGCGAACGATGCGGCAAGATCACGGTCCAGGATCGGGCTTGAGGCGCCACGGCCTGAAGCCGCGCCAGCGCCAGCCCGATCATCGTGGACGTGTCGCCATGTTCGCGCTGAACCGCGGCATAGGGCAGCTCGGGCCGCATCCAGCGCGTGATTTCATCGTCGACGTAACCGGCGGTTCCGGTGACGAAGACGAAAAACAGCACCCACCCGGTCGTCAGCCCGGTCCACGTGTGCAACCAGGCCATGCACTGGCGAAACGATTCTCTCATGTCCCGCGCTCACGCAAAGGGACATGCCGCGGCGGCTGGCCGCCGCGGCATGCCGTTCAGAACTGATAACGCATGTTGACGCTGAAGTTGCGCGGCGCGCCCCAGGTGTATTGCACCCGGCCGAAGTCACGCATGCCGGACATGTATTTCTTGTCTAGCAGGTTGTTGACGTTGGCGCCGATCATCAACTGCTTGTTGACCTGATAGCGCGCCATCAGGTCCACCAGCCAGAACGAAGACTGTTCCAGCGGCCCCGCCACGGCCTTGCTCTGCCAGCGCGCAGCGGCGCCGACCGTGAGGTTCTGCAGCGCGCCCGGCATCCGGTAGCTGCTCGCCAGCTTGAATTGATACTTGGGAACCGTGTCCGAGGTGCTCAGGCTGCTGCTGTTCATGACGTAGCTGCCCTGCACCTGCCAGCCCGCGGCAAGCTCGCCGGACATCTCCAGTTCGTAGCCACGGCGCATGACGCCCGATACCGCCCGGTAAATGGCCTCGCCGTCCGGACGGACCTCGCCCGTTTCCTCCGCGGTATTGTCCGTCTTCATCCAGAAGCGCGCGATGCTGACGTTCAGGCGATTGTCGAAGAACTCGCCCTTGGCGCCCACCTCATACGTGATGCCCTCTTCGGGATCGATCGTGTTGCCCTGCTCGTCCCGCGCGTTCTGCGCGTTGAAGATGGAGGAGTAGCTGCCGTAGACGGACACATTTTTGGTCACGTCGACCACCAGACCGCCATAGGGGGTGATGACGCCGCGCTCCCTCAGATCGTTGTTGCTGTACGCATAGGGCGTGTCGTCGAACTGGTCGTAGTCGGTGATACGCACGCCGCCGATCAGCTTCACCGGATCGGCCAGGCTGAACAGGCCCGCGGCATACACGGAGCGGCGCTTGGAGCTGAAGTAGCTGTGGTTGTTCATCGGAACGGCATCGAGATCGATCTTGGGAATGGCTCCGCCGCCTTCCGAGTAGTCCAGTCCGAGGTTGGTGCGGCGAGCGTTGCCGCTATACGAGTCGGTGGTGGTGCGGTAAGAGTCCGCGCCAAAACGCAACTCGTGGGTACGGCCAAAAAGTTCGAAGGGCCCCTGCACTTCAAGCGCCACGCTGGTGTTGCGGTTGTCGTAGTCCCGGCTCCACGAGTAGTCCACCATTTCCGGCACCGCCGTGAACCATATGCCCAGCTTGCCGCGCGGGTTCTCGGTCCTGTCGTAACTGCCCTTGAGCGTCGCGACCCAGCCATTGGCGAACTTGTGCTGGAGGCTGGAGAACACCGTGTTCGACTCCTGTTCGTAGCCGGACCATGGAGCCCCCACGTTGAACGAACGGGGCTGCATGCCGAGGAATTCCCCCGAGGCGGTATACGCCTGGATCATGGACGTGCTGCCCGCGCCCCAAAACTCGCGGCGGCGATGGGTGAAGCCCACGTTGAACAGCGTGTTCGCCGTGATGTCCATATCGACGGTGGCGAACAGCGTCTGGCTGTTGGTCTTCACGTCGTCGATGAAGCTTCGGCCGTCGGTCGCCGCGGCGACCAGGCGCCCGCGTATCGATCCGCTCTCGTTGAGCGGCCCGCCCAGATCGACGTCGGCCCGGTAGTTGTCCCAGCTCGCCGCGGCCGCGCCGACGCTGGCCTGGAACTCGGCCGTCGGCCGCTTGCGAATCATGTTGACGATGCCGCCATACGATCCGTCGCCGGACATCAGCCCGGACGAGCCCTTGAGCACCTCGATGCGGTCTATGTCGACCATGTCGTTCAGCGAAAACTGCGTCTGCGAGTTCGCGAACCAGCCGTTCGCCTTCTGGCGCATGCCGTCGACCTGCATGTTCACCGCGGAGCCGCGCACCGTGAAGTTGAACGCATCGCCCTGGCGATCGACCGCCACGCCCGGCGTCTGCTGCAGCACGTCGGACAGCGTGTAGAGGTTGAAGTCGTCCATGCGCTGGCGCGTCATCACCGTGACGGACTGCGGCGTCTCCCGCAACGAAAGATCGAAGCCCGTCGCCGTGCGGCTGGGGCCCACGGCCGTGTAGGCGCCCGTGCCCTCGGTGGCCGGGTTGAACGAGCTGGTCACCTCGACTGGCGCAAGGGTGGTGGCTCCGCCCGCGCGCCGCAGATTGATGGTGTTTCCGTTGCGGGAATATTCGATGCCCGTGCCTTCGATGAGCCGGCGCAACGCCTCCTCGGGCGCCATCGTCCCGCTGATCGCCGGCGCCTGGATGCCGCGCACCAGGTCCGAGGTGTAGATGAATTGCAGCGACGTCTGCTGGCCGAGCTGCAGCAAGGCGTCGCCAAGCGAACGCTGTTGAATATCGATCGCTTTGGCCGTCTCCTGCGCGCGCACGGCGGCGGGAGCCGCCGTCAGCGTCAGCGCAAGAGCGACGGCCAGCGTGGAGAGCGTGGCGGTAACGGCATGGGACGCATGGCGCTTGTCATCCCGTCGGTGGGCCGAGAAAGGGGTCCGGTCGATCACAAATTTTCCTGGTTGCTATGTCAAGCGCGCGCGACGCCTCATCCCTTTGGCCAAAGGATCATGGCGGGGCCGCGGCGGTGACCGAAGCAGCCCCTACATTCAGTACGACGGACGGCCGGCGGAAAACCCTGAACGGATTTCCGGATTAATTTGTAACGGGAGCGATTCTCGTTTTCAGAAACGGCCGAAGAAGACGGCCGCGGGGGCGCTCAGCGCTGCAACGAAAGGTCCGCGCCGCCGTCGGGGCGGCGCTGCACGGTAATCGGCAGGCTGTTCTGGAGGGCCTGCAGAAAGGCTTCCCCGTCTTCGATGCCGAAAACGCCCGCCATGCGCAGGCGCTTGAGCTTGCTGTCGGCCAGATGAATCGGCCGGGACAGATAGCGGTTCATCTCCCGCACCATGTCTTCGAGCGGCTGATCCTGGAACACCACCTTGCCCTGCCGCCATGCGGTGACGGCCGACACGTCGCCCGTCTCGACCGACAAGGTCCGGTCGGCCTGCGAGCGCGCCATCATGCCGGCGGTCAGCATGGCGCGCTCCCGGTTCCACCAGCGTCCGGACGACACCTCGACGCTGCCGGACTGCACCGCCACCGCCACTCGCTCCTCGTCACGGCGTACGTTGAAGACCGTGCCCGTGACTCTGACGGATACGCTGCCCGCTTCCACGAAGAATGGACGCTCGGCATTTCCAGCCACCTCGAACGTGGCCTCGCCGCTGGCCAGTTCGACGCTGCGGCGCTTGGCGTAATAGCGCACGACGAGGTCGGTGGAAACGTTCATCTGGATGACGGAACCGTCGGGTTGCCTTTCGCTGCGCTGCTCGCCGCGCGCCGTGACATAGCGGGCCTCGTGCAGGGGCGTCTCGAGCATGTCGAGTATTCGCCCGTGTGTGAGCGCGCCGCCCACCACGGCAACGCCACAGACCGCGCTGGCGCCGATCAGCCACTGGCGGCGCGCATTGCGCCCGCGCGCCGACGCCGGCTCGGGCGCCTCCAGCAGTTCGCGCAAGTCGTCTTCGGGCAAGAGGCGGGTCGCCTGCCAGATCTCGTCGAGCGCGCGATACTCGCGCTCGTTGCCGGAATCGGCCCGGCGCCATTGCTCAAAGCGTTCCCGTTCGGCCGCCGTGAACTTGCCGGAATGCACTCTGGCAAACCAGTAAGCGGCCGCGTCGCGCACGGCGTCCGGGGAATGGGAGGGGGCTGTGGTCATGGCAAGCGGGAAAGCGGAAACCCTGATTCAGTGCGGCGCATGATTCTGCAACCTGTCCCGGAGATGCCGCACGGCCCGGATCATATATTTTTCGACCATGTTCACCGAGATGCCGAGTTTTTGCGCGATTTCTTCCTGGGAGTACCCTTCGAGCCGATGCCACAGGAAAACCTGCCGGCACTTGAGCGGCAGCTCCGCCAGCCCTGCTTTCAGCGAAGCCAATAACTGCGAGGTGCGCGCCGCGGCATCGGGATCGGTGAGCAGCGGATGCTCGCCTTCGTCCAGCTCGTGCAGCGGCACCAGTTCGAGCAGCTTGGACTGCCGATGCGTGTCGATCAGCCGATTATGCACGCTGCGATGCAGGTAGGCGCGCGGATTTACCAGCGCGCGCGTATCGGTTTCGAGCACCCGCACGATAGCATCATGCGTCGCATCCTCGGCGTCGTGGTAATTGCCGGTGCGCCGCGCCCATGCGCCGATCAGCTCGCCGTAATGGGCGAGCCAGCTTTTCTTGGACTCCGGGGAGCGGGACATCGGGAAATTTCAGGCAGGCATGCGCACCAAAGGCGGTATGTTAGCAATAATTCTCATTCGCGAGAAGGCCATGGACTTCGCGGTGGATTCGTATTGGAACGTGGTGCGACTTGTGCGAATCGGGGCCAGCGATGGCGACCTCGTTATCTTCGAGGTTTACCTGGCGAAGCGGGGACCGTCCGTGAAATGACGCAGACCGCAGGCTGGTGTACTTGGTGTTTGGACCCAGCAGGTCAAACGTCCGAATGACTGTCGCCCGAAATTCATTTTCTTTGCATCCATCCCCTGAACATCTTCGCCTAAACGTACCCAATGTGATTTTCACAAGAGCGGCTACGGCAGGCTGTAGTTCGACTAGTCATGAAGCAATGTGTAAACTTGTGACACTTATTTACACAGGGGTTGGGCATGGCTCTGTTCGGGAAGAAGTTTAGTGTCAACTCTTTGAAAGACGCTGTAGGTTCAGCAAAAGAAAAGCTAGAAGCCGGTGCCAGTTCATTAAAGGATGCTGCAAGTGCCCTGGGTGAAAAGGCTATGGACGTATCCGCCAATGCAATTAGCGCCGTGCGGGAATTCGACTACGAGGAAGCCCAGCGTAAATCCAAAGCGACCGCCATCGGATTGGCCAACAGCGCGAGGGACATGACTGATAAGGTTGTGGACACTGTTCGCGAGTTTGACTTTGACGACGCCAAAGACTCTGCCCGCAACTTTTCCAAGGAGTCCGCCAGCAAGCTCCAACAGTATTTTCGTGGCACATTCGAAGTAGACAAATCTACTTTCCAGATGGTCCAAGACATTCGTGGCCGCCTGCCTACGCCGGCGAAATCCATGGACGAAATTTACGATCAGTGCCGTAACGAAGCCGCGCGTCGTGCGATCGCCGCGTTTATGCTGGGCGACATCCTGGACCAACAAAGCCAAGCCAAATACGACAAGCTCACAGACAGCTACGATTTCTACCGTAAAGACCGCTATGAGCATATGGGTGATTATGGCGGCATGAAGCCTTCGAAGGATACGCCAGACGGCACGGTGTTCGCCAATGGCTACAACCCTGATGAGCCGTTGGTCTATGAGCGCGATAGGGGCAATACGGTGACTGTTGATCACGTCACATCCCGCAAAGAGATCTTTGCGGATACGCTGCTCAAGATTGGCCTGACCGATGAACAGTTCGGGGCCGTCGTGAATGATCCGGGCAACTTGAAATACATGCACCGCAGCATCAATAGCCAAAAGAATGATCAGGATGTCTACGAGTGGCTCGATCAGAACAGCCGCCCGCATCCGACGGACGAAGGCAAGCTCATTGTGACCATAAAAGGTAGCAAAACGGAGCACATCATCGACAAAAAGGCGGTTGACGATGCCTACGCGGAAAGCAAAGAAGTCATCCGTGCTGGCCAAATTCAAGCCATCAAGGAAATATCCACCACAGTGGCGCTGACCGGTGCGACCATGGCCGCCCAGCAAGTCGTAGGTTTAATTGTCGTTGAGACGATTGACGTGTTCATGGACGAACTAAAGCGCGTCAAGCTCGTCTCCGGCAACGGCCTTGTCAACGAGTTCACCGAGAGCAAAGAGCGGATTTCAGCGGCCTTGAGTCAGCGCTTTGAAGAGCGTCAGATTTGGGAGCGAGCCAAAGCGCTCGGCATTGAAGCCGGTGTTGCGGGCGCGCTGAGCGTGATCCCGCAGATATTGATCTCACTGATCCTGAAGATGCCGGCTTTTGTGTATGCCATTATCCGTGAGAGCACCCTTAGCGTTGTGCGTAGCGTCCGTGTCTTGCTCAGCAATGACCCCGACAAGCTTGCATCGCTCCAGGTCATCCTGTTGGGCACTGCATCGGCGATTGCCGGTGTTTACGTACAGCGCGTTATCAGCCAAGGTATCGCAAGCGTTCCTCTGCTCAACAAGTTCAACCCTCAGGTGTCGGGCATTCTATCCGGAATGATGATCACCGCTATTCCCTTGGCAGCCATCTATACTTTTGATCAAAACAAAAAGGCGTTGATACTGAAACTAAAGGGTTAGATGGGTTCCGGTTTATACCGTAGCGAAGCATGCGGAGAAAAACTCTTGACGCCCTTTTTCCGTAGGGCAACTTAATCCAGGCGAGCCGGGATGCCAACCACTGTTTTGTCAATGACTTTCAAAGAATGGATGCTGCGCCGAGGACTTTCGCCCTCCACCGCTGAAAAGTATGCTGGAGCCATTTCGGGGTCATTGACAGAGTGGGGGCTTGCTGCCGGAATCCTTCAAGGGCCACTTGATGCCATGGAGTCGCCCAGGGCTTGTGCGGAGGCTGCTTCAAAGCTGGCCAAACTCCCCGTCTTTGCCGAGCGGAATATGCGCGGGCATAACATGTATAGCAGCGCGCTGTCTAAATTTTCGAGCTATATCGAAGAAGTTTCTTCTTCTGACGCGCTCGGCTCAGATATCGAGGACGTTTTAAATGACCAGAAAATCGGGCTGACGGAGAAAGTTGAACTCATTAAGGCTCGCATCGGCCAAGGTGTATTCCGTCAGAAATTACTTCTGTACTGGACCCGTTGCGCAGTGACCGGCTACCAAGACCCTGGGATGTTGGTAGCATCACATATTAAACCTTGGAGCAAGTCTTCGAATGCCGAGAGGCTTGATCCATTCAACGGTCTGATCCTAGTGCCCAACTTGGATCGCGCTTTCGACAGAGGTCTTATTTCCTTCGAGAATAATGGGCGTCTCCTGATATCGCCTCTATTGGGCGATGCAGAAACTCTTGGTATCGTCGCAGGTAGCCGAATTGCACTTCAGACGCGACATCATCCCTTCATGGAATATCACCGCAAGCATGTCTACCGCGGTGCCTAACTAATATGTCAGGCTGACACCTGCGACGGACATGGCTTCGCCATGTTCATCTTTCATCTCGGTGCTGCTTACTTTGCACATCCCCAATTGACCGCACTGGGCCATAAGCAAGCCCAAACCAACCTCCCCCGGCCTCACAGCGCCTTGAAGGTCTTCAGATGGATGCTGGTCTCGGTGGCGGCGATGCCCTTGAGCGTGCGCAGGCGGTCCAGCACTTCGGAGAGCTGGTCGATGGTCGGGACGCGCAGCTCGGCCAGCAGGTCCCAGCGGCCATTGGTGTCGTGCAGGCCCGCCACGCTGGGCTCGCCCATCAGCAGGTTCACGATCTTGCGCGTTTCATGGCCTTCCACGGCGATGCTCATCCAGGCGACGATGTCCTCGGTCTCGGCTTCCGGGCGCAGGCGCACGGTATAGCCGAGGATGACGCCGCGCTCTTCCAGTTTCTGGATGCGGTTGTCGATGGTGCCGCGCGAGACGTCCAGTTTCTTCGCCAGTGTGGCGACGGACATGCGGGCGTCGGCGCGCAACAGGCCGAGCAGGTTCCGATCTAGCGTGTCCATTGTGAAAAGTGCTATTTATTGCTGTCAGAATGCCAGGATCTTAGCGTTTTGTGTGGATTGTTGTCACTAGGAATTGGTTTGCCCGTCGGCCAGAATTTCCTTTCCATAACTCGGGGAGAAATAAATGACGACGCTGCTTTCCACTTCCGATGTCGCGAAGATCGTGGCCCAGCAAGGTCCGGAACAGGTCTTTTCCAGTTTGCTGGATTATGTGCTGTCGGACTTTCTTCGATGGCAGGAATTCGACAAGAGCGCGCGGGTGGCCAGCCATTCCCGGACTGGCGTGATCGAACTGATGCCCACGGCCGACAGCGAGTTCTACAGCTTCAAGTACGTGAACGGCCATCCCGGCAATCCGCAGGCCGGGCTGTCCACCGTGATGGCTTTCGGCGCGCTGGCGCGGGTCGCGACGGGAGAGCCGCTGCTGATCAGCGAGCTGACGCTCACCACCGCGCTGCGCACGGCCGTGACGTCGGCGCTGGCGGCGCGCGCGCTGGCCAGGCCGGATTCGCGCACGATGGCGCTGATCGGCAACGGTGCGCAGAGCGAATTCCAGGCGCTCGCCTTCCACTACATCCTGGGCATCGATACGCTGCACGTCTATGACGTGGACGCAGGCGCCACACGCAAGCTTGAAAGCAATCTGGCTTCGGTGCCCGGCTTGCGCGTGGTGCGCTTCGGCAGCACGGCGGAGGCCGTCAAGGGCGCGGACATCGTCACCACGGTGACGGCCGACAAGGCCTACGCCACCATCCTGACCCCGGACATGGTCGAGCCCGGCATGCACGTCAATGCCGTGGGCGGCGACTGCCCGGGCAAGACCGAATTGCACGCGGACGTGTTGCGCGCGGGGTCGGTGTTCGTGGAATACGAACCGCAGACGCGCATCGAGGGCGATTTGCAGCAGATGCCGGCGGATTTCGCGGTGACGGAACTGTGGCGGGTGCTGACGGGCCAAAGCGAGGGCCGCCGGCGCGCCGGGGACGTGACCATCTTCGATTCGGTGGGCTTCGCGCTGGAGGACTTCTCGGCGCTGCGCTGGCTGCGCGACACCGCCATGCGGCACGGCATCGGCACCCGCATCGAGGTGGCGCCGCGGATGGCCGATCCGAAGAACCTGTTCGGCGTCGTGCCCGCGGCTCGGGCCGCCCAGCCCGCCCTGGCCCGCGGATAAGATTCCGGGCCGCTGGGCCGGACCGCGCAGTGCGCAGGCGGCGCAAGCGCCGGCCGGGAGGCCGCGCCTGCGCCGGGACGATCAGGCGCGGGGCGGCGTTTCAACCGGCGGCGTGCCGTCATGGAACAGCGATTTCAATTGTGTGCGCAGCTCCGGCGTATCCGCGTGCTTGTGCACCGTGGTCGCATGCTGCACGGCCGCTTCCAGCAGTTCGCCTTCGGAATCCGCCGCCAGGGCCACCGAGCAATTCATTTCGCTGGGGTATTCGCGGCAATCGATGTATTTGCGTGTCATGTGCGTCTCCTTGCGCGCGGGCCCGTTGGGGGTCCGTGCAATAGAGGATCCGACGCGCGGCGCGGGACGCCCTGGCCGGTGGCGCGTCGCACCGGCCGGGGCGATGGGAAAAGTATAGATCCGGGGGGCGCTCAGAAACTGACGCGCTGCTTCAGGGCCGCCGCGATCATGGCGATGTCGATGTCCTTGCCGGGATGCTTCAGGCAGAAGTCGTACAGCACCGCCACGTAGGCATTGCCCAGCAGCTTGGTGATGGTGCCGGCGGTGGTGGCGGCGATGGTGCCGCCCACCGCGCTGCCCGCGCCGGGGATGAACTTCAGCAGGCCGGATACGACCGAACGCCCGATCAGCGTGGCGGCGGACGCGCCCAGCGTGGAGGTCACCAGGGTGGTGATGGCGGCGGTGTCGAGTTCCATGCCGAAAGTGATGCCGATCTTGGCGATCATGCCGACCTGGATGGGCACCAGCGCAAAGGCGTCCGAGAACGGGATGGGGGCGGCGGCGGCCGACGCGGCCAGCCCGGCGGCCACGTTGACCTCTATCTCAGCCCGCTTTTTTTTTACTTCCAGCGCCTTCTTGTTGCGCGTGGACAGGGCGTTGGCGTACGCCCGCTGCTGCGCTTCCGGGATGTGCAGCGCCGTGACCTCGATGAGCTTGTCCAGGCCCATGGGCGGCAGTTCGGCGTCCAGTTCCTCGATCCATTCCGGCAGGGCGCGCACCGCCACCACCTGCTTGGCGCGCGGCAGCAGCTTGCGGGCCTCGTCGGCGAAGGCGCTGTTCTTGCGCGCCTTGGTCAGCACCGCCACTACCGGTATGCCGGCATCGGCCAGCATGCCGCACAGCTCGATCTCCGCGTCTTCCACGCGATGGCTGCTGTCCTGGATGCAGAGCCAGGCCACGTGCAGGTGCCTGTCCTGGTCGTCCGACGCGGAGCGTTCCCGGATCAGGTCCGCCAACTGCTGGCGCGAGCGCTCGTAGTCGCCGACTTCGAGGCCGCGGGTGTCGATGATGGTGAGCGGATGGCCGGGCCGGGTGAATTCCTGGGTGGACTGGGTGACGGGCTTGCCCGCGCCGGTCTTGGCCAGGTCGCCGCGGAACACGGCGTTGATCAGCGTGCTCTTGCCCACGCCGGTCTTGCCCGCGACCAGGATGTTCACGCGCCCCGCGCCGCGCGTCGCGGTGCCGATGGCGTCCGCGATCGCGTCCTGCAATTGGGGCGGGTCGTTGCGGGGTGGGCTCATGAGGTGTGTGCGTAGGAAGGCATGGAGACGATTCTAGCCAGAAAAGCGTGCCGCAAAGACCCGTCCCCGCGCGGTCTACGCCGCGCCGGGCGCGCCATAGAGATGGGCGGCACCGGGAAACGTCCGGGCCTTGACCTCGGCGGCATAGCCCTGCGCCGCCTGCTGGATGCGGTCGGCCAGGCCATCGTAGCGTTTCACGAAGCGCGCGGTGCGGTCGAACATGCCCAGCATGTCGTCCACCACCAGCACCTGGCCGTCGCATCTGGCCGACGCGCCGATGCCGATGGTGGGGCAGGCGACGGCCTCGGTGATCGACGCGGCCAGCGGCTCGACGACGCCCTCGATCACCAACGAGAACGCGCCGGCGTCGGCCACGGCGGCCGCATCGGCGGCGATGCGGGCGTATTCCGCCTCGCCCTTGCCGCGCGCGCCGTATCCGCCCAGGATGTTCACGGCCTGCGGGGTCAGCCCCACGTGGCCCATGACCGGGATGCCGCGGGCCGAGAGATAGGCGACGGTCGGCGCCATGCTTTGCCCGCCTTCCAGCTTGACCGCGCCCGCGCCGGTTTCCTTCATGACGCGCGCGGCCGAGCGGAAGGCCTGTTCGGGGCTTTCCTCGTAGCTGCCGAAGGGCATGTCCACGACGATCAGCGCGCGCCGCGAGCCGCGCACCACGGCGGCGCCGTGCGCGATCATCATGTCCAGCGTGACGGGCACCGTGGACGGCAGGCCGTAGATGGTCTGCGCCAGGCTGTCGCCCACGAGCAAGGCGTCGCAGTGCGGGTCCAGCAGTTCGGCCATGCGCGCCGTGTAGGCGGTCAGCATCACCAGCGGCTCCTGGCGCTTGCGGGCCCGGAACGCGGGGACGCTGATCCGGGGCGTGCTGGCGGCTGCCGCGGCGGCGGCCAGGGTGGCGGTCGTAGACATCGAATTCCTTTCTATCCAGGGGGTTCCAGGGCTTGCGCCGGGGCCGGGGCCCATGCCTTACCCGGCGCGCGGCCGTCGGGGCCGCGTTGCCGGTATCCGCATCGTAGCGGAATGCGCCGGCCTTTCAGGGCGCGAGCGTTAGCGTACGGGGGAATCGCCCAGGCTAATCTTTGCGGCAAAACGTAATCGGACGTAGTGAAGGCGCCGCGCCCGTGGGGCCGTCCGCTGATGCGGGCGGCCCGGTATGCCTGCATTGGCCGGCGCCCTGCCATGCACTATGGGCGCCGTCTTCCACGCCGCGCGCGGCGCGGTTCCGGATGCAATTCGGGGACGCGTCTTTCCCGGCCGCTAAAGCGTTACATCTCAATGGTTTCGCTCGCGTTTTGCGCTGGGCCGCCTGCGTAGAATTCGCCGCTCGTCAAGTTTTTTGCGGCATACGCGCAACATTGTCCATGCCTAGTTTCGGGCTCATTCCCCGCCTGCTGCGTTCGCGCCCGTTGACCAAGGGCCTGCGCTATTTCTATCGCTACACGCGGCCTCGGGCGTATCGGCACAATGAAACGCTGTGGCCTTTCGTGAAGCCGCGGCGCGATGCGGCCGGACGGCTGGCCGGCTGCGAACTGCGCGGCGTGCGCGGCCCGGCCACGACGCCGCTGGAGCAGTTGGCGCGTTCCATCCGCGGCGACGCGCACCTGATACTCAGCGGCCCCTCGGTGGCCCAGATCGATTACGCGCGCTGCCCGTTGGGCGTGGCGATGGGCGTCAACGGTTCCATCGCCTTGCGGCGGCAACAGCCTACGCTGCGTTTCGACTACTACGCGATGCTGGACGCCGGCTTCGTCAGGCGCCGCCGCGACCTCGTGGCGGAGGTGCTGGCGCAGGACCTGACGCTGTTCGTCACGCCCGAGGTCTACCGCTGGATCGCGTTCCTGTTCGACCGCCAGTCCGTGCGCTGCCGCATCGCCCTGTTCGAGGAAGTGCACCAGCGCGCCTTGCGGCCGCGGGCGCGCCCCGAAGAGCTGGAGGCCCAGTCGGCCGCGGGCCCCGGGCTGGTGCTGTTCGACGCCCGCCATCCCGTGCATGCGCACGGCTTCAGCCTGGACCCGCCGCGCGGCCTGTTCGGCGGCGGGACCGTCGCCTACACGGCCTTGCAGTTGCTGGCATGGCTGGGCGCAAAGACCGTCTATCTGCACGGCCTGGACCTGACGGCCGCCGCGGGGCCCCGATTCTATGAAAGCGCGGCTGCGCAATTGCCGACCGCGCTGGACCGGCAGTTCCCAGGACACATCGAGCCCGCGTTCCGGCGGGCCGGCAGGCTGCTCGCCGAGCGCGGGATCAAGGTCTACAACCTGTCTCCCGCCAGCCGGCTGGGCGGCGACGTGTTCGAGAAACGCCACTGGAGCTGCCTGCTGTCCCCGGCGGCGGCTCCGCAAACGCTAGTGAATGTGAACCCATGAAGATCCTGTACACCAATTTCCACCAAGGCGACGGCGGCGGCCACACCACTTACGTGATGTCGCTGGCGCGCATTCTCTGCCACAAGTCGGAAGTGGTCGTGGCCGCGCCGGCGAGCAGCCGCCTGCTGGCCGAGGCGCGCGCCCTGCCCGGCGTGCGCACGATCCCGCTGGAATTCAAGGGGCGGCCGCTGGAGCAGGTCCGCGCGCTGCGCCGGCTGCGCGCCCTGCTGCGCGACGAACGGTTCGACGTGGTGCACGTCAACGGCTCCGCGGATCACCGGCTGTGCATGCTGGCCACCATGGGGATGGGAGCGCGGCGCCCCTTCATCGTCTACACGCAGCATACGGACCGCAGCGCCAAGAGCCTGGGGGCGCGGGTGCGCGCCAAATGGGGCACCAACCGCGTCATTTGCGTATGCAGCCATACCTTTCGCCGCATGAAGCAGTCGGTGTTCCGCAACGAGGACCTGCGGGTGGTGCACAACGGCGTCGATACCGAGAAATGCCGCCCGCCCACGCAGCGCCAGGCGGCCCAGGCGCGGGACAGCCTGCTGCCCGACGGCATGCAGGGCCGGCTCGTCATCGGCAGCAACGCGGGCACCGCGGTCTACAAGAACTGGCTGGACATGGTCGCCGCCGTGGCGATGCTGCCGGCGCCGCAGCGCCGGCAGGTGGTGATCCTGATCGCCGGCAAGCTGCCGGACGCCGAACAGATGCGGCGCGTCGCCGAGCTGGGCATGTCCGACCAGGTGGTGTTCACCGGCCTGCTGGACGACGTGCGGCCGTTCCTGTCCGCGCTGGACGTGGGCTTCGTGCTGTCGTCGAAGCTGGAGACGATTTCGTTCGCCTGCCGCGAGATGATGGCCGCCGGCAAGCCGGTGATCGTCAGCGAGGTGGGCGGATTGACCGAGAACGTCACCGATGGCCGCGACGGCTGGGTGGTGCCTCCCGCCTCGGTCGACAGCGTGGTCCAGGCCTTGTCGCGGATCCTGGCGAACCGGGACGCCCTGGCCCGGATGGGCGAGGAGGCGCGCAGCACGGCGTTGAAGGATTTCTCGCTGGCGGCGTTCGTGGGCAAGACCGAGAACGTCTATCGCGAGGGGCGGACGCGGCAGCCGTACCGGCTGCCGCTGGCTTCCTGAACGCGGCGCCGGAGGGCGCTTCAGTAGTGGATCACCGTGCGGATCGACTTGCCGTCGTGCATCAGGTCGAAGGCCTCGTTGATGCGTTCCAGCGGCAGCGTGTGCGTCACGAACGGATCCAGGTCGATCTTGCCGCTCATGGCGTCTTCCACCATGCCCGGCAATTGCGTGCGGCCCTTGACGCCGCCGAAGGCCGACCCGCGCCAGACACGGCCCGTGACGAGCTGGAACGGACGGGTGCTGATCTCCTGGCCGGCGCCGGCCACGCCGATGATGATGCTCTCGCCCCAGCCCTTGTGGCAGCATTCCAGCGCGGCGCGCATCACGTGGACGTTGCCGATGCACTCGAACGAGAAATCCACGCCGCCGTCGGTCATTTCGACGATGACGTCCTGGATCGGCTTGTCGTGGTCCTTGGGGTTGACGCAGTCGGTGGCGCCCATGGCGCTGGCCAGCACGAATTTGTTGGGGTTGGTGTCCACGGCGATGATGCGGCCAGCCTTGGCCTGCACCGCGCCCTGGATCACGGCCAGGCCGATGCCGCCCAGGCCGAACACGGCGACGGTGTCGCCTTCCTTGACCTTGGCGGTGTTGTGCACGGCGCCCAGGCCCGTGGTGACGCCGCAGCCCAGCAGGCACACCTTTTCGTGCGGAGCGGCCGGGTTGATCTTGGCCAGCGAGATTTCGTTGACGACCGTGTACTCGCTGAACGTGGAGCAGCCCATGTAGTGGTACAGCGGCTTGCCCTGGTAGCTGAAGCGCGACGTGCCGTCGGGCATGACGCCCTTGCCCTGCGTGGCGCGGACCTTCTGGCACAGGTTGGTCTTGCCGGACAGGCAGAACTTGCATTCGCGGCATTCGGCCGTATAGAGCGGGATGACGTGGTCGCCCGGCTTCAGCGAGGCCACGCCTTCGCCGACTTCGACCACGACGCCGGCGCCTTCATGGCCCAGCACTGCCGGAAACAGGCCTTCCGGATCGTCGCCGCTCAGGGTGAAGGCGTCCGTGTGACAGACGCCGGTGTGGGTGATCTGCACCAGCACCTCGCCGCGCTGGGGGGGCGCGACGTCGATTTCAACGATTTCCAGCGGCTTGCCGGGTCCGAATGCGACTGCTGCGCGTGATTTCATAGCTTTGCTCCACGAATGTCAGGTGGCGTTACTTCAAATACGAACGGACGAGGCGCATCAGCAGGTCGATCTCCGCTTCGGGTTCGACCTTGGCCTCGCGCTGGCCGCCCTGGGCGGACTGCAGGAAGGTTTCCCGGAGATGGCTTTCCAGCACCTCGGCCATCAGGCCGGTGGCGGCGCCCCGCAAGGCGGCCAGTTGCTGCAGCAGCGCCCCGCACTCGGTGCCTTCGTTGACGGCCCGTTCCAGCGCCAGCGCCTGTCCCTGGATACGGCGCAGGCGAGTGACGACGCGTTTCTTTTCTTCCGGGGAATGGGGCACGGCGGGCTCCGATGAATACAGGGGGGGAGTATACGTAAAGCCGCCGCGCGCGTCCAGGCGCGCAACGGTCGGTCTGTACCTGTCTATACTTTATCCCCGGACTCCCCCGCAGCTCAACGGTATAAAACAGGACGACCCGTGGCCTCTTCTCCGCCCAGATTGCCGGTACAGGCGAACGCCTTGCCCGCGCCGCTCTACGCCCAGGTCAAGCAGATGATCGCGCAGCAGATACGCAGCGGCGCGTGGCCCGCGCATTACCGCGTGCCTTCGGAGGCCGAACTGGTGGACGAGCTGGGCTTCAGCCGCATGACCATCAACCGGGCCCTGCGCGAACTGACCGCGGAAGGCCTGCTGGTGCGGATGCAGGGCGTGGGCACCTTCGTGGCCCAGCCCAAGGCGCGTTCGGCGCTGTTCGCGGTCAACAACATCGCCGACGAGATCTCGGCCCGCAACCACCGGCATCACAGCCGGGTCGTGCGCCTGGCCGAAGAGCCGGCCGGGGCCGAACAGGCGCAGGCGCTGGACATCCGCCCGGGGCAGCCGGTGTTCCATTCCGTCATCGTCCACTACGAGGACGATATGCCGATCCAGCTCGAGGACCGCTACGTCAACGTGAAGCTGGCGCCCGACTACCTCAAGCAGGATTTCACGCAAGCCACTCCCTATGAATACCTGACGCGCGTGGCGCCGCTGACCGAAGGCGAGCATATCGTCGAGGCCATCCTGGCCCGGCCGCGCGAATGCCAGTTGTTGCAGATCGAGCGCGGCGAACCCTGCCTGCTGATCCGGCGGCGCACCTGGTCGGGCGAACGCGCCGTGACCCTGGCGCGGCTGATCCACCCGGGGTCGCGGCACCGCCTGGAAGGCAAATTCACGACATGAAGCATCCCCGGATCCATCTTTACCGGGCCGAGGCCCATCCCCGCATGCCGTGGCGCAACGGCGGCGGCACCACGCAGGAAGTCGCCTGCAATCCCGGCGGCAGCACCGCGGCGTTCGACTGGCGCCTGTCCATCGCCGACGTGGGGCAGGACGGCGGCTTTTCGGCATTCGCCGGCTATCAGCGCATCATCACCGTGCTGGAGGGCCAGGGCATAGAACTGACCGTGGACGGGCGCAGGCAGGCGCCGCTGGCGCCGCGGCGGGCCTACGCCTTCTCCGGCGGCGCGCAGGTGGAATGCTGCCTGATCGGCGGGCCCATCCGCGACTTCAACCTGATCTATTCCCCGGCGCGCTACGACGCCCGCCTGCAATGGGCGGCGGGCGCGGGTCCGTGGACCTTCCACAGCAGCGCCCGCAGCGTGCTGGTGCTGAACGCGGGCGCCGCCCTGTCGCTCGCGGCCGGCGGCGCGGAGCACGCCTTGCCGTCGCGCTACGACTGCCTGCACATCGAAGGGCAGGACGGCCTGGCGGAATACCGGCTGGCCGCGGTGGACGGAGCGCTGGACGCCTGCGTGATCGAACTGTCGCCGCGAGCCGGCTGATCCGGCCCCCGCCGGGGCGCGGGCGCGGATGCGGGGAATCCCTGATCCGGCCGATTGTTTTTTAACTTGTATATACAAGCATAGTCATCCTATGATGCGGGGAACAGCCGCGCCCATGGGCCTGCGCGGCGCAACCGTTCAGGGAGAATTCCATGGAAAAGCCGAACCGCTACCGAGACGTGGAGATCCGCGCCCCTCGCGGCACCCAGTTGACAGCCAAGAGCTGGCTCACCGAAGCGCCTTTGCGCATGCTGATGAACAACCTGGATCCCGACGTGGCCGAGAACCCCCGGGAACTGGTGGTGTACGGCGGCATCGGCCGCGCCGCCCGCGACTGGGAGTGCTATGACAGGCTGGTCGAGTCGCTCAAGGAACTGAACGACGACGAAACCCTGCTGGTGCAGTCGGGCAAGCCGGTGGGTGTGTTCAAGACCCACGCCAACGCGCCGCGCGTACTGATCGCCAATTCCAATCTGGTGCCGCATTGGGCCACCTGGGAGCATTTCAACGAACTGGACGCCAAGGGCCTCGCGATGTACGGCCAGATGACGGCGGGAAGCTGGATCTACATCGGCAGCCAGGGCATCGTGCAGGGCACGTACGAGACCTTCGTCGAGGCCGGCCGCCAGCATTACGGCGGCGATCTCGCGGGGCGCTGGGTGCTGACCGCCGGGCTGGGCGGCATGGGCGGCGCGCAGCCGCTGGCCGCTACCCTGGCCGGCGCCTGCTCGCTGAACATCGAATGCCAGCAGAGCCGCATCGACTTCCGCCTGCGCACCCGCTACGTCGACGAACAGGCCAGGGACCTGGACGACGCGCTGGCGCGCATCGAGAAGTACACGTCGGAAGGCAGGGCGGTGTCCATCGCGCTGTGCGGCAACGCCGCCGAGGTCCTGCCGGAACTGCTGCGCCGCGGCGCGCGCCCCGACCTGCTCACGGACCAGACCAGCGCGCACGACCCCCTGAACGGCTACCTGCCCGCCGGCTGGACCTGGGAGGCCTACCGCGAGCGCGCCCAGCGCGAGCCGGCGGCGGTCGTCCAGGCCGCCAAGGCGTCGATGGCCGAGCACGTGCGGGCCATGCTGGCGTTCCATGCGCAGGGCGTGCCCACCTTCGACTACGGCAACAACATCCGCCAGATGGCCAAGGACGAAGGCGTGGCCGGCGCGTTCGACTTCCCGGGCTTCGTGCCCGCCTATATCCGGCCGCTGTTCTGCCGCGGCGTGGGCCCGTTCCGGTGGGCGGCGCTGTCCGGCGATCCGCAGGACATCTACAAGACCGACGCCAAGGTCAAGGCGCTGATTCCGGACGACGCGCACCTGCACCGCTGGCTGGACATGGCGCGCGAGCGCATCAGCTTCCAGGGCCTGCCGGCGCGCATCTGCTGGGTCGGCCTGGGCCAGCGCGCCCGGCTCGGCCTGGCGTTCAATGAAATGGTGCGCAGCGGCGAACTGGCGGCGCCGGTGGTGATCGGTCGCGACCACCTGGATTCCGGGTCCGTCGCCAGCCCCAACCGCGAGACGGAAGCGATGCGCGACGGATCGGACGCCGTATCCGACTGGCCGCTGCTGAACGCCCTGCTGAATACCGCGGGCGGCGCGACCTGGGTGTCGCTGCACCACGGCGGCGGGGTGGGCATGGGCTATTCGCAGCACGCCGGCATGGTGATCGTGTGCGACGGCACCGACGCGGCCGCCGAACGCATCGCCCGCGTGCTGACCAACGATCCCGGCACCGGCGTCATGCGGCACGCGGACGCGGGCTACGAAGCCGCCATCGAATGCGCGAAGGAACAAGGCCTCAAGCTGCCGATGCTGGCAGGCGCCCGCTGATCCGGCGCCCGCGCAGCGTTATCCGACAGGAGATCAAGAATGGAATTGCATTTGAAACCCGGGTGCTTGCGGCTCGCCGATCTGCGGCGCGTGTACCAGGAGCCGGTGCGCGTGGCGCTGGATCCCGGCGCCGCCGGGCCCATCGAGGCCAGCGTGGCCTGCGTCGACCGCATCGTGGCGGAGGGGCGCACGGCCTACGGCATCAATACCGGCTTCGGCATGCTGGCCACGACGCGGATCGCGCCGGAGGACCTGGAGGCCCTGCAGCGCTCGCTCGTGCTGTCGCACGCCGCGGGGGTGGGCGAGGCCCTGGACGACGCCATGGTGCGGCTGATCATGGTGCTGAAGATCAACAGCCTGGCGCGCGGCTATTCCGGCATCCGGCGCAAGGTGATCGACTCCCTGATCGCCCTCGTGAACGCGGAGGTATACCCGCACATCCCGCTGAAGGGATCGGTGGGCGCGTCGGGCGATCTCGCGCCGCTGGCGCATATGTCCCTGCTGTTGCTGGGCGAGAGCAAGGCGCGCAGCCAGGGCGTCTGGCTGCCCGCCGCGGAAGCGCTGGCGAAGGCGGGCCTGGAACCCTTGACGCTGGCGGCCAAGGAAGGCCTGGCGCTGCTCAACGGGACCCAGGTGTCGACGGCCTATGCGCTGCGCGGCCTGTTCGAGGCCGAGGACCTGCTGGCCGCCGGGCTGGTCTGCGGCAGCCTCAGCGTGGAAGCCATGCTGGGTTCGCGCGCGCCGTTCGATGCCCGCATCCACGCGGCGCGCGGCCAGCCGGGCCAGATCGACGCGGCCGCCGTCTACCGCGAACTGCTGACCGAAGACAGCGAGGTCGGGCATTCGCACGCGAACTGCGGCAAGGTGCAGGATCCCTATTCGCTGCGCTGCCAGCCGCAGGTGATGGGCGCCTGCCTGGCCCAGATCCGCCAGGTGGCGCAGGTGCTGGAAATCGAATCCAACGCCGTGTCGGACAACCCGCTGGTGTTCGCCGAACAGGGCGACGTGGTGTCGGGCGGCAATTTCCACGCGGAACCGGTGGCGCTGGCGGCCGATAACCTGGCGCTGGCGCTGGCCGAGATCGGCGCGCTGTCGGAGCGCCGCATTTCGCTGATGATGGACAAGCACATGTCGCAACTGCCGCCTTTCCTGGTGAACAACGGCGGCGTGAATTCCGGCTTCATGATCGCCCAGGTCACGGCGGCCGCGCTGGCCAGCGACAACAAGGCGCTGGCGCATCCCGCAAGCGTGGACAGCCTGCCCACGTCGGCGAACCAGGAAGACCACGTTTCGATGGCGCCGAACGCGGGCAAGCGGCTCTGGCCCATGGCCGAGAACGTGCGCGACATTCTGGCGATCGAATGGCTGGGCGCCTGCCAGGGCCTGGATTTCCGCCAGGGGCTGAAAACCTCGCCCAAGCTGGAGCAGGCCCGCGCCTTGTTGCGCGGGCGGGTGGCGCATTACGAGCGGGACCGCTTCTTCGCGCCCGACATCGCGGCGGCAAGCGAGCTCATCGCGGCGCGCGGCCTGACGGCGCTGATGCCGGCCGGCCTGCTGCCCAGTTCGTGAAACAGGAGGTTGCGGATGAGACAGGTCTGGCGCAACTGCCACGCGGCCACGATGGCGGGGGGCAAGTATGCGGCGATCGAGCGCGCCGCCATCCTGACGCGCGGGAAAAGCATTGAGTGGATCGGCCCCGAAGACGCGCTGCCGCGCGCCGACGGCGCTCCGGTCCATGACTTGCGCGGGGCCTGGGTCACGCCCGGGCTGATCGACTGCCATACCCACCTGGTGTTCGGCGGCAACCGCAGCCGGGAATTCGAGCAGCGGCTGCAAGGCGTGGATTACGCCAGCATCGCCGCGCAAGGCGGAGGCATCGCCAGCACCGTGCGCGCCACGCGGGCCGCCACCGAGGGCGAACTCTACGCCAGCGCGCGCCGGCGGGCCCTGCATCTGCTGCGCGACGGCGTGACCACGCTGGAGGTCAAGTCGGGCTACGGGCTGGATTTGCCGAATGAACGCAAGATGCTGCGGGTGGCCAGGCGCCTGGGGCAGACCCTGCCCCTGACGGTCCAGGCCACCTGCCTGGCGGCGCACGCGCTGCCGCCCGAATTCGCCGGGCGCGCGGACGACTATATCGACGAAGTCGCGCGGCGCATTCTGCCGGTGCTGGCGGCCGAGGGCCTGGTCGACGCCGTGGACGCGTTCTGCGAACACCTGGCGTTCTCGCCCGGGCAGGTCGACCGCGTGTTCCAGGCCGCCCGGCACCTGGGCCTGCCGGTCAAGCTGCATGCCGAACAGCTATCTTCGCTGCATGGCGCAACGCTGGCGGCGGGCTATGGCGCGCTGTCCGCGGACCACCTGGAACATGCGACCGAAGGCGATGTGCTGGCGATGGCCGGGGCCGGCACGGTCGCGGTGCTGTTGCCGGGCGCTTTCTACGCGCTGCGCGAAACCCGGTTGCCCCCGCTTGAGCTATTGCGCCGGCATGGCGTGCCGATCGCCATTTCCAGCGATCTGAACCCGGGCACGTCGCCCGCGCTGTCCCTGCGGTTGATGCTCAGCATGGCCTGCACCCTGTTCCGGATGACGCCCGAGGAAGCGCTGGCCGGCGCGACCGTGCACGCGGCGCGGGCGTTGGGGCTGCAGGCGACGCACGGCGAGCTGGCGGCCGGCCGGGTCGCGGACTTTGTGGCCTGGGACATCGGCCACCCGTCCGAACTGGCCTATTGGATAGGCGGAGACATTCCCAAGCGCGTCATCCGGCACGCCGGGGAAGTGGGCGCGATGCCGCTGGATTGAGGGCGGCGGATCCGGACCGATATGCGTCCGAAAAGGACCGGATACCGTTTTCGCGCACCGGAGCGGGCGGCGGCGCTTTACGATGTCGCGGCAGCGTGCCCGATGCCGGGCAGGCACATCGTGGAAGGAAAACGCATGCGGATTTGCATGATGGAAGGTCCGGTGGACCTGGAGCCCCGGGGCGCGACCTGGGAGGGGATGGCCGACCGCATCGGCGAACTTGCCCCGGACCTGCTGGTGACCAACGAAATGCCGTTCGGTCCCTGGCTGGCGGCGAGCCCGGTCTACGATGCGGACCGCGCCGCGGCGTCGGTGCGCATCCATGAAGAAGGGCTTGCAGCGCTGGCCGCGCTCGAATTGCCGGCCATCGTGTCTTCGCGGCCGGTGCCGGCCGGCGAACGCCTGGCCAACGAGGCCTTCGCCTTGCGGGACGGCCGCTACACGCCGCTGCACCACAAGCAATACTTCCCGCAGGAACCCGGCTTTTATGAAGCGTCGTGGTTCCAGCCGGCCATGCCCGGTTTCGAAGTGTTCGAAGTGGGCGGCATCCGCCTGGGCGTGCAGCTATGCACCGAGCTGATGTTCAACGAGCGCTCGCGGCGCTACGGGCGGGACGGCGCGGAGCTGATCGTGGCGCCGCGCGCCAGCGGCGCGTCGATCGGGCGCTGGATGACGGCCGGCGCCATGGCCGCGCTGGTGTCCGGCTGCTATGTGGTCAGCTCGAATCGCGCCGGACGTACGGCGGACGGGCAGGTGTTCGGCGGCCGCGCGTTCGCCTTCCAGCCGGACGGCGAACCGCTGGCGGGGTCCACGGATACCGAATCCATCGTGGCGATCGAGGTGGATCCCGCCCGATCGCGGGCACAGCAATCGCAATACCCCTGCTACGTGCGCGAGTAGCAGGGGCACCGGCTTCAGGCGGTTATCGCCGCGCGCGGCTCATGGCGGATCAGCGGGGGCAGCCGGAACGCGCTGACCGCGCTTTGCAGGCGCTGCGCCTGGGCTTCGAGCGAGGACGCGGCCGCCGCGGCTTCTTCGACCAGCGCCGCGTTCTGCTGCGTCACATTGTCCATCTGCGTCACGGCCGTGTTGACCTGGCCGATGCCGGTCACCTGTTCATGCGAGGCGGTGGCGATGTCGTTGACCAGCACGGTCAGGCGTTCGATGGTCTGGAGAATCTCTTCCATCGTGCGTCCCGCGTCTTCCACCTGCGCCGACCCGGCCTGCACCGTGGCGCCGGAGGCATCCAGCAACTGCTTGATTTCCTTGGCCGCGCCCGCGCTGCGCTGCGCCAGCGACCGCACTTCGGCCGCCACCACCGCAAAGCCCTTGCCTTCCTCGCCCGCGCGCGCTGCCTCCACGGCCG
Organism: Achromobacter veterisilvae; assembly: GCF_037619525.1. Classification (NCBI taxonomy): domain Bacteria; kingdom Pseudomonadati; phylum Pseudomonadota; class Betaproteobacteria; order Burkholderiales; family Alcaligenaceae; genus Achromobacter; species Achromobacter veterisilvae. The sequence goes on from NZ_CP148753.1 coordinate 1,359,729, forward strand.
CGTTCAGCGCAAGAATGTTCGTCTGGAAGGCGATGCCGTCGATGACGCTGACGATGTCCTCGATGCGGCCCGAGTCTTCGGCGATTTCGCGCATGGTGCGCACGGCCTGCTGCACCGCCTGCCCGCCGCGCTGCACCACTTCGCTCGCCGCCGCGGCCATGCGGTTGGCCTGGCGCGCGTTCTCGGCGTTGCTGGTCACGGTGGACAACAATTCTTCCATGCTGGCGGCGGTTTCCTCCAGCGAGGCCGCCTGCTGCTCGGTGCGGCTGGACAGGTCCTGGTTGCCGGCGGCGATTTCGCTGGAGCCCGTGTTGATTTCGACGACGCCGTCGCGCACGGTGTGCACGGTGCGCACCAGGCTGTCCTGCATGTCTTGCAGGTACGGGATGATCTGGCCGACGCAATTGCGGCCAAAGGGCGGAATGGGCGTGGTCAGGTCGCCGCCGGCGATGCGCCGGAAGTGGTTCTTGATGTCGTCCAGCGGCCGTTTGACGAAAGCCGCCACGTAGCGGTCGCCGAGCACGAGCAGCAGCAGGCAGACGCCCAGCACGATGCCCATGCCGGTATAGGCACGCTGGCGTTTGGCGCTGGCGTCCTGCATCAATTGCGTTTCGCGTTCCTTGGCGTAGGCTTCGTAGGCTTCGATGCCCTTGCCGAAGGCGCGGCTGGCCGTGACCACGGCGCCGGCCGCATGCTTGCGGGCCTGTTCGATGTCGCCGGCTTCCAGATGCTGGCGCTGCACCGCGATGCCGCCGTTGACCAGGGCGTCGAAGCCGGCCTGCATGGGATCCAGGATGGCCGCCGGGATGTCTTTCCTGGCCCGTTCCACAAAAACGGCCTGCTGCTTCCTGGCCTGGTCCAGCGCGGCGTCGACGCTGCGCCCTTCCTCGGCCGCCTGGGCGGCCTGGCCCAGGCCGGCATATTCCAGTTGGCGGGACAGGCGCAGGCGCGCGCGCATGATCTGATCGTTGACCCGGGACAGGGCGGACACTTCGTTCAGGAGTTCGCTGCTGGCTGCGAGCGCCTGGCCCGCGCTGTTCAAGCCATTGACGCTGATGGCCGACAGGCCGGCGAGCAAGGCGCTGACCATGAGCAGGGTGCACAGGATCATGCGGCGGATGGTGATGTCTTTCAATAACTGTTTCATGCGTGTCGTTCCCTGGTGCAGCGAGGGGGCTGCAACGACAACAACGGCGCGGCGCCAACGATATTTAGGCGCTGTTGCACAACTTACGAATATATCGGTTTGATGCTGGAGTACGGGGAAATAACGCAACATTGTTGCGCCTGGGTAGAGGCCTCGGCGTGGCCCGGACCTACCGCGCCGATGGCGCCTGCACGGGTTCCGAGGCGTCGAAGCGCAGCCGCGAGAAACTGGCGGCGCAGGCCAGCGCGGCGCACAGGCCGCCCAGCCACAGCGCGGCGACGGCGCCCTGCGTGCTGGACACGTTGAAACAGGCGGCCACCATGGCCGCGCCCGAGGCCTGCCCCAGCAGGCGCACGGTTCCGATCATGCCGCTGGCGCCGCCCGCGCGAGAGGGCGGCGCCGACATCATGATGGCGCGCAGGTTGGGCGACTGGAAGAAGCCGAAGCCGGCGCCGCACACGGCCATGCGCCAGGCGATGTCCCAGATGGGCGGGTCGGCCGGCATCAGCGCCAGCAGCGCCATGCCCAGCGCCATGAGCGCCAGGCCCACGCCGCCCAGCGCGCCCGCGGGATAGCGGTCGGACAGGCGCCCCGCGATGGGCGCCATGAAGGCCACCACAACGGGCCAGGGCGTGATCAGGAAGCCCGTCTCGACCTGGGTGTAGCCCAGCGTGGTCTGCAGCAGGAAGGGCAAGGACACGAACGCCAGCGCCTGGGCCGCGAACGCGCAGATGGCCGTGGCGGCGGACAGGGCGAACAGGGGGCGGCGCAGCAGGTCGACGGCCAGGATGGGGGCGGGGTGGCCCGCCTGCCGCCGCATCAGCAGGAACAGGCTGGCCGCGGCGATCCCCCATTCCAGCGCCACGCGCGGCAGGGGGGCGCGGTGGGCAAGCTCGTTCGTTCCCAGCACGAACATGCCCAGCGTCAGCGCGCACAGCGCCGCGGCCACGCCGTCGAAGCCATGCCGCGCGCGGGTGGTTTGGGGCAGGCCGCGCAGGGCCAGCACCGCGCAGAGCGTGCCGACGGGCACATTCATCAGGAACAGCCAGTGCCAGTTCCCCAGCAGGAGGATGGTCGACGCGACGGTGGGGCCGGCCGCGAAGGACAGGCCCACCACCATGGCGTTCAGGCCCAGTCCGCGGCCCAGCAGGTGCGAGGGGTAGATGAAGCGCAGCAGCGCGCCGTTGACGCTCATGACGCCGGCCGCGCCCAGGCCCTGCAGGATCCGCGACGCGACCAGGGTGGGCAGCGACGGCGCCAGGCCGCTGGTCAGCGACGACACGGTGTATATGGCCAGCCCCACGATATAGACGCGGCGGTGGCCCAGGATCTCGCCCAGCGCCGCGGCCGGCAGCAGGCCCGCCACCATGGCCAGTTGATAGCCGCTGATGACCCAGATGGATGCCGCGTCGTCGGCCCGCAGGTCGCGGGCGATGGTGGGCAGCGCCGTGTTGGCGATGGCGGTGTCCAGGCTGGCCATGCACAGCGCCAGCATGACGGCCAGGAGCGCGCCCAGGCGTTCCGATGCCGGCAGGCCGACGCCGGCCGGATAAACGGTATGGTGGGAGAACGTGAGCATGTGTCAGGCCGCCTCGCGAGGCGTCCGGGTTGCGGACCGGGAATCGTGACCGTCGATTCTACGGCACGGGCGGGGCGGCCCCGCGGGCGCCGTCCGCCTATTCCACGTTGTGGACGCGCAGCCGTTCGGCCAGTTCGGCGTAGCAGCGCCGGACCGCCGCGCGGGCCTGCTGCTCCGGGGCGCGCGCCATCAGGCAGATGCGCCGCGTGAGCCGCGGGCGCCGCAAGGGCACGATGGCCAGGCCGTCCTGGCGCTGGCCCTGCGTGTACAGCCGCGAGATCAGCCCCACGCGCAGGCCGGCGCGCACCAGGCTGTAGAGCGTATCGGTGTAGTTCAAGGTGTCGGTCGCGGCCAGGTCCGACCCCTGCTGGCGCAGGGTGGAGACGATCATTTCGTAGGTGCTGCCGCGCGACAGCACGGCTAGCGGCTCCGCGTTGAGGTCCTGCCAGGTCAGCGCCTGGCGCCGCGAAAGGCGGTGCGTGTCGGCCAGCACGGCCACCAGTTCGTCTTCGGCCACGAAGGCGGCGGCCAGGCCGGGCGTGAGGCCGAAGTCCAGGCCCAGTCCGATGTCCAGTTCGCCATTGCCCAGCGCGGCCATCAGTTCGTCGTTCAGGTGGTCGCTGAGGATCAGCGCGACGTCCGGATGCCGCAGGCGCCACTGGGCCACCACGGGGGCCAGCAAATGCATGGTGGACGGGATGCAGCCGATGCGCACCGTGGCGGCCTGGGTGTCCAGCAGGCGCCGCAGGTCTTCGGCGCCCTGGGTGTAGCTGTTGAGCAGCCACTCGATCTGGGCGCGGGCGGCCAGGCCGGCCGGCGTCAGCCGCACGTGGTGGGTGCTGCGCTCGAACAGCGCCACGCCCATCAGCGCCTCCAGTTCGCGGATGGCGGCGGACAGGGCGGGCTGGCTCAGCGCCAGCGCCTGGGCGGCGCGGCTGAAACTGGCGTGGCGGGCCACTTCCTTGAAGCCGCGCAACTGCCGCAGCGTGGGCTGGCGCGCCGGGACGGGCGGGCTGTCCGGCGGGGGGCACTTGGTCATAGATTTACCTGATGAATCTATAAAAATATAACATTTCAGTTATTACCGGGATCTGGGTAGGATGGCGCCGTCGCCCTCCTCCGCGCCGCGCGCCTTGCGCGCGCGCTTCGTCCGTTCCGACCGTTCCCGCCATGTTCAAACGTCTGTTCCTGTCCGTGTCCGCGCTGGCGGCCGCGCTGTGCATCGCCCCGGCCGCCGCCGCCGATCCCGCCTGGCCCGAGGCCAGGCCGCTGACCCTGATCGTGCCGTTCAGCCCCGGCGGCAACGTCGACACCACGGCCCGGCTGGTGGCGCAGAAACTGGCGGACCGGCTGAAGCAATCCGTCATCGTGGACAACGTGGCGGGCGCCGGCGGGGTGCTGGGCGTGGCCAAGGCCGTGCACGCCAAGCCCGACGGCTATACGCTGGTGATGGGCTTCGACGGCCCGGTCAGCGTGGCGCGGCTGATCAATTCCGCGGTGAAGTACGACGCCGAGACCGACCTGGCGCCGATCGCCCTGGTGACCACCGCGCCCGTCGTGCTGCTGGCCCGCCCGGGCCTGCCGGTAAAAGACATGGGCGAACTCATCGCGCTGGCCCGCGAGAAGCCCGACACGCTGACCTACGCCTCGTCGGGCGTGGGCACCGTGCTGCACCTGGCGATGGAAGTGATGCAGGACCAGGCCAAGGTCAAGCTGGTGCACGTGCCCTACCGCGGCGGCGCGCAGATCACCAACGACGTCATGGGCGGCCAGGTGGACCTGGGCCTGCTGGTGACCACCAGCGCCACGCCGCTGGTGCAGCAAAAGAAACTGCGCGCGCTGGGCGTGACCTCGGCGGGCCGCGTCGATACGCTGCCGGACGTGCAGGCGTTCGGCGAAACGCCGGCGCTCAAGGGCTTCGAACTGAATACCTGGACCGGCGTGTTCGCGCCGGCGGGCACGGATCCCGCCGTGGTGCGGCGCTTGAACCAGGAACTGAACGCCGTGCTGAAGATGGACGAGGTGCGAAAGCGCCTGGCCGAAGGCGGCGCCATCGCCGGCCAGGGGACGCCGCAGGATTTCGCCGGGTTCCTGAAGAAGGAAAAGGCCCTGTACGCCCACATCGTCAAGAGCGCCGACATCCAGCAGGAATAAGACAAGGACGACCACGCCATGAACCTTCCCGCTCGCGGCCCCGTGCTGCCCGAAATCCAGGCCATCCAGGACGAGATGGTGGCCCTGCGCCACCGCATCCACGCCAATCCCGAACTGGCCTACGAGGAGATCGCCACCGGCGACCTGGTGGCGCAGCGGCTGGCGGAATGGGGCTACGAGGTGCACCGCGGCCTGGGCGCGACCGGCGTGGTGGGCACCTTGCGGCGGGGCGCCGGCACGCGCCGGCTGGGCCTGCGGGCGGACATGGACGCCCTGCCCATCCACGAGACCACCGGCCTGCCCCACGCCAGCCGCAACCCCGGGAAAATGCACGCCTGCGGCCATGACGGGCATACCGCCACCCTGCTGGCCGCCGCCCGCGCCCTGGCCGAGCGCGGCCGCTTCGACGGCACGCTGCACCTGATTTTCCAGCCGGCCGAGGAAGGCCATGGCGGCGCGCAGAAGATGATCGCCGACGGCCTGTTCGAGCGCTTCCCCTGCGACGCGGTCTACGCGTTCCACAACGAACCCGGCTATCCGGCGGGCCATTTCGGCTTCCGTTCCGGCGTGATGTACAGCTCGTCCGATACGGTGGTGCTGACGGTCGGCGGCGTCGGCGGCCATGGCGCCATGCCGCACGTGGCGGTGGACCCCATCGTGGCCGCGGCCAGCATCGTGCTGGCCTTGCAGACCATCGTGTCGCGGGAGATCGATCCCAACGACATGGCGGTGGTGACCATCGGCGCCATCCACGGGGGCGACGCGCCCAATGTGATCCCGAAGTCGGTGGAGCTGCGCCTGACGGTGCGGGCGCGCCGCCCCGAGACGCGCGCGCTCCTGCGCGAACGCATCACCGCGATCGCCACCGCCCAGGCGGCCGTGCACCGCGCCACCGTCGAGGTGGACTACCGCTGGCGCTACCCGCCCGTGGTCAACGACCGCGGCGCCACGCAGTTCGCGGCGGCCGTGGCGCGCGACTGGCTGGGCGAAGGCCTGCTCATCCCCGACCTGGAGCCCTTGCAGGCCAGCGACGACTTCGCCTTCATGCTGGAGGCGGTGCCCGGCAGTTATTTCATCGTCGGCAACGGCGAGGGCGAAGGCGGCTGCATGGTCCACAACCCAGACTACGATTTCAACGACGATATCCTGCCGGTCACGGCCAGCTACTGGGTGACGCTGGCGGAAGCCTATCTGGCCGCCGGCGGCCGTTCCTCCCGCGACGCATGACCGCTACCCACGATCCGACCCCCGCCGGCGCGCCGGCGTTCGACGCCACGACCGACTATTGGCAGGAGATCGTGGGCGCCGACGCGCTGTCCCTGCCCCTGGATCCGCCCTATGTCCGCGGCTATCCCGCGCGGCTGCCGGACGGCCGCTATCTGGTGCTGCCGCTGCGCGGCGTGCCCGGCGACCCCGAGCGCTGCGTGGCGTCGTTGATCGCCAACCAGGCGAGCCTGGACGTGGCCGACGCGCTGGCGGGCTTCATGGCCGAGCGCGCGCGCGCCTTCGGCGCCGAAATGGTGGTGGGCCTGCCCACGCTGGGCCTGGCTTTCGCGCCGATGGTGGCGCGCGGGCTCGGGTTCAAACGCTATGTGCCGTTCGGCTATTCGCGCAAGTATTGGTACGACGAGCGCCTGGCCGTGCCGGTGCGCTCGCTGACCACGCCGGACGCCGGCAAGCTGCTGTATGTGGACCCCAATCTGGCGGGCAGCCTGGCGGGCCGCCGGGTGCTGGTGGTGGATGATGCCGTCAGCACCGGGCAGACGATGGTGTCCGCGCTGGAACTGCTTGCCCGCTGCGGCGCCGAGGTGGCGGGCATCGTCGTGGCCATGTGCCAGGGCGAGCGCTGGCGCGCGCGCCTGGTGGACGGGAACGGCGCGCCGATACCCGTGGCCTGCGCGTTCGAGTCCCCGCGCATGCGCCGGGTGCCGGGCGGGTGGGCGCCGGAGAAGGCCTGGCCTACAGGGATTCCGGGTCCCGGCGCAGGGAAAAGCCCTGCGCTTCGTTCATCGCCAGATAGCTGACGTTGCGCGACACCACCGGCGGCTTGCCGCCGGCGTGCAGCGCGTGCACCTTGTCCAGCACCATCTTGTCGGCCAGCGTCATGCGGTCGATCATCCGCAGGTACTGCATCCAGCTTTCCACCAGGAAGACTTCGCGCCAGACCCCTTCGCGCTCCAGGTCGCGGAATAGCTGCCACTGCTGCGCGCCGTTGCGCAGCCGCAGGAGGCGCAGGGGATGGGCGGCCTGGATCAGCGCGGACAGCTTGTCCCGCTCGATCTGGTATTCCACCGCGACCAGCACGGCGCCGTGCTGCGTATTGAAGCCCGCCGCGGCCAGCGCGGGTTCGGCGCTGTCGGCGCGCGCCAGGGATTGCGTGTCCACGTGTTCGGGCAGGCGCGAACGGTACAGGAGCGCCACGGTGATGCCCAGCATGATGCCGGCGGCGGCCAGCGCGCCCGAGACGCCCATGGTGCCGGCGAAGTGGCCCCACATGAACGAGCCGGCCGCCAGGCCGCCGAAGATGGCTGTCTGGTACAGCGCCAGCGCGCGCGCCTTGACCCAGTCGGGCACCAGCATCTGGACGGTGGTGTTGTAGGTGGCCAGCACGCCGATCCAGCAGCCGCCGGACAGCAGCAGCGCCGGAAACGCGATCCACAGGGAGCCGGCCAGGCCCAGGGCCAGCAGGCAGGCGGCCAGCAGCCCGGCGGCGACGCTGACCAGGCGGCTGGCGCCCCAGGCCGCCTGCGCCCGCCGCACCGCGGCGCTGCCGACGATGGCGCCCAGGCCCAGCGCGCCCAGCATGTAGCCGTACAGCAGGGCGCTGCCGCCTTCGTGTTCGTGCGCCAGCAGCGGCAGCAGCGCCCAGAGCGCGCTGGCCGACAGGCCGAAGGCGAAGGACCGCAGCATCACGACGCGGGTCACGGTGGAATGCTGGGTGTAGCGCAGCGCCGCCACCACGCCTTCGAAGATGCCTTCGGGCGGCAGCCGGCGCACGGGCAGATCGCGCTTCCAGCGCCAGATCGCCCAGATCAGGCTGCCGTAGCAGAAGCAGTTCAGCAGGAACACCCAGGGCGCGCCCATGGCGCCCAGCAGCAGGCCGCCGATGGCCGGCCCCACGGCGCGCGCCACGTTGAAGTTGACGCTGTTCAGCAGCACCGCGCTGCCGACGTGGGCGCGCGGCACCTGTTCCCCCACGGCGGCCTGCCAGGCGGGGGTGACCACGGCGCTGCCGATCGCGATGCAGAAGACGGAGGCGATCAGCGTGATGGGGTGCAGCAGCCCGGCGAAGGCGAGCACGGTGATGAAGACCCCGCCCGCCAGTTCCAGCAGCATGCCGGTCAGCATGACCTTGCGCCGGTCGTAGTTGTCGGCCAGCACGCCGGTCAGGATGGACAGCGCCACCAGGGGGAAGGCGGCGGCCACCTGGATCATGGCGACCATCAGCGGGCTGCTTTGCTCGGTGGTGATGATCCAGGCGGCCGCGACGGATTGCGCCCAGGTGCCCAGGTTGGCGAACAGGTTGGCGATCCAGATGATGCGGAACGCGGGAAAGGCGAAGGGGGAAAGCGTGCTTACCCGCAGGACGGGGGCGGGGGCGGCCGGCGCGTCCGGGGGAAGGTCGTTCGTGGCCGAAACGGGTTGCAGCATGGAGAGGGGATGCGAGGCGCCCGGAGGCGCCGCGGCGGGCTGTCTGGGTCGGGCAATGGTACGCCAAGCGGATGGGCGGCGGGGCGTGCCGAGGACGCAAGCGGATGCGCCCCGGCCCGCTGTCGGCGGGGCCGGGACGGCCTTGCCGGGCGCCCAGTCCTGGCTACGGCTTGGCGGCGGACGGCGCGGGCGGGTACGCCTGGTTCAGGTATTCCACGATCAGGGGGACCTGCTCGGCGGGAATGGGGGCGCCGTAGGTGCCGACCATTTTCTTGACCTCGGCGTCCCAGAAGCCCAGCGGCATCGGCGGCTGCGACGACACGTAGTCCACCGAGTGGCACATCAGGCACAGGGACGCGCCCTGGGCGCCGGGGCCGGTGCCGGGGTGTAGCTTGGCGGTTTCCTGGGGAAGCTTGATTTCCAGGGCCTGGGCCGCGGGGGCCAGGCAGGCGGCGGCCAGGGCAAGCAGCGCCGGCGCGCAACGACGGAAGTGGCGGATCATGGCGGGCTCCTCAGGCGGCGGTGACGCGGATGGTTTCGACCACGTTGCGCATGTAGCCGGCCGGGTTCCAGAGCGGCTCGAGGGGCTGGGTGTCGCCCGCCATGTTGGTGGCGCGGACCTTCAGTTCGTAGTCGCCGGCGTTCTTGGGCATGAAGTCGGCATGCCATTCGCGGAAGGAATAGCGGCCCAGGTCCTTGCCCAGGGAAGCGGCGCGCCAGGTCTTGCCGCCGTCGGACGAGAACTGGACCTCGCGGATGCCCTTGCCGCCGTCGAAGGCGATGCCGCGCACCTGCACGGGCTTGCCCCGGGCGACCCGGGTGCCTTCCGCCAGGCTGGTGATGAAGCTGCGCACGTTGTAGCGGCCGATGGGGCGCGTCTTTTCCGGGGCCTTGCCCGGCGGCGTACAGGCGCAATCGTTGTCGGGGATGCGATAGGCTTTCTGCATCCAGAAGCCGTCGAACTCCTTGTCCAGCACCTTGATGTCGGCCAGGTGCTTGACCCAATAGGTGCCGTAGTACCCGGGCACGACCAGGCGCACGGGGTAGCCGTTGAGCATGGGCAGGTCGGCGCCGTTCATGGAATACGCCAGCATGACCTCGCCGTCCATCGCGTGGGCGGTGTCCAGCGCCTTGATGAATTCAGGCGTGCCGGGAAGCACCGGGCGGTCCATGCCTTCGAACGTGACCTGCCGCGCGCCCGCATGGAGGCCGGCCTGTTCAAGAATGCGCTTGAGCGGGATGCCGACCCAGCGGGCGTTGCCCATGGCGCCGTTGCCCGATTGCCCGCCGCCCACCCGCGGCGTGAAGAAGCCCCGGCTGTTGCCCGAGCATTGGGTGACGGCCACCAGCTCCACCGGCTTGCCGAATTGCCGTTTCAGGTCGGCCAGCGACAGTTCCAGCGGTTTGTCCACCAGCCCGCTCACCCGGATGCGGTAGGTGTCCAGGTCGATCGAGGTCGGGATATTGCCCAGGTGGTAACGCACGAAGAAGGCGTCGTTGGGCGTGATGACGTTCTCGTTGAAGACCGCGAACGGCGTTTCCAGTTGCGGCGGACGGGAGGTCTGCCGGATCAGCGGGCGTTTCTGCGGATATGCGATCAGGTCGCGTTCGCCGTTGGCGAAGGGCAGCGTGACGGTGGCGGGCGCGGCCAGGCTGGTCAGCGCGTGGCCGGCCAGCGTGCCGGTTGCTCCCAGGGTACAGGCCTGGCGCAGGAAGCGCCGGCGCCCATTCGTATCGAATGCGCTCATCTTCGCGTCTCCTCGTTTTTGTCGAACGCCCTGCCCGCGGCGTTTTTTTGGGTGCGAACACTGCCTGGACGAGGCTACGCGCCGCGGCCTGACAAATGCGTTAATGTCCGCGCTGGCCGTTCCAATATCCGACTTTTCCGATTCGATGACCCTGACTTTCAATCGGCGCGCATTCGGCGCGCTGCTGGCCGTGACCGTGCTGGAAGCGCTGATCGTCACCCTGGGCGCGCCTTATCCCGTACTGCGGGGGTTCGTGGGCGACGTGGTGGCGGTGGGGTGGGCGTACCTGGCGTACCGCAGCTTCATCCGGGCGAACGTGCTGCCGCTGGCGATGGCGGCGCTGCTGACGGGTTACGCGGTGGAACTGGGCCAGTACCTGGCCCGGCATTTCGGCTGGCGGCTGGAGCAGCCGCTCTTGAGGATCGTGCTGGGCAGCGTGCCCGACTGGTGGGACATGCTGGCCTATACGCTGGGGTTCGGGCTGGTGCTGGCGCTGGCCGCCTGGAAGCGGCGGCGCGCCGGACTGCGCGCCGCTTAGGCGCGCATGCACCTGGGCCTGGCCGCAAGGGCTGGGCCTTTTTCCGCTATTCAGCCTGCCTGGCAGGCCGCCGCGTCATCGTGCCGATGCGGGGCGGGCGTTGCCGCGCGCAGCGGTTGCAGCCGCGCAGTGCGGAACGGCGCGAAGCACTCGGACCACGACGAAGGGAACAAGGGGGTGGCATGGCGCACGGCATCGCGGCGGGCGTAGTGCGTCAGCAGTTGCTGGCCGATCGGGGCATCTCCCAGGGGGTGGCGGGTATTCATGGTATTTCCGTATTGCATTGAAAGTGTATTCAGTGTACCAGCGATGGCCTTTGAACGCCAGTCCCACCCGGGGCGCTCCAAGTGCTTGATCTGAAAAGACTGTCCCTGTTTATCGGCCATTTGTCCGGGATTGCCCTAGGACTCCAAAACAGTAGACGGTATACAATGTTCAACATGCCCGGGCTAAGGCAGCCTGGAATCCTCCCTACTGGACCTGGAGCCCGTCATGGCTGAACTGATGAACCGAGATGAATTCCGCACCGCGTTGGAAAACGCGATCAAGGGCAAGAGCGCCAATGCCTCGCCTTTTTCGATTGCCTGGGCCGAAGGCAAGCTCAGCCGCCAGCACCTGCAGCGCTGGGCCGAGAACCACTACCACTACGTGGGGCCCTTCGCCGACTACCTGGGATATCTGTACGCGCGCACGCCCGACACCTATACCGAGGCCAAGGACTTCCTGCTGGCCAATATGTATGAGGAAGAGATCGGCGGAGACCGCCACACGGACCTGCTGATCCGCTTCGCCGAGGCCTGCGGCACCACCCGCGAACGGGTGGTCGATCCCGACAATATGTCGCCCACCACGCGGGCGCTGCAAAGCTGGTGCTACGCCGTGGCCATGCGCGAGGACCCCATCGTGGCCGTGGCCGGGCTGGTGGTCGGCCTGGAATCGCAGGTGCCTTCCATCTACCGCAAGCAGACGCCGACCCTGCGCGAAAAGTACGGATTCACCGACGAGGAAGTGGAATTCTTCGACCTGCACATCGTGTCGGACGAAATCCACGGCGAACGCGGCTACCAGATCGTGCTGGAGCACGCCGACACGGTGGAGCTGCAGCAGCGCTGCCTGAAGATCTGCGAGATCGGCGCCCAGATGCGGCTGCTGTACACCACGGCGCTCTACACCGACTACGTGCAGAACGACATCGCGCTGCCCGAGCTGGGCCTCGCCGCCTGATTCTCCGGCGCCCGCCGCCCCGGCCTTGCCGCCGGGCGGCTGCCGGACCGCAGACCCTGGATCCGAGAACCATGCCTACCGTTGTATTCCATAAAGGCGGCCAGACCTACACCGACGTGGTGAAGGAAAACACCAACCTGGTGGTGCGGGCCGGCATCAAGCAGTTCCCCTATCCGCACCTGCGCTACGAATGCGGCATGGGCAAGTGCGCCAAGTGCGCCTGCCGCGTGCTGGCCGGGGCCGAGCACCTGCCCCCGGTGAACTGGAAGGAAAAGAAGCAACTGGGCGACCGCATCGACCAGGGCTACCGGCTGGCCTGCCAGTTGTGGCTCAACAGCGATATCGAGCTGACCCAGGACGTGGAGGCATAGCGGCGATGGACCCGGTATACGTAATCCTGACCTCCAAGCCCGGCGTGTTTCGCACGGAAACCGGCGACGGAGTGGACATCATCGAAACCTACGACTACGTGTTCTACGGCCGCGCGCTGGCGGAATACCGCATCGCCCGGCTGCATGGGGAGACGAAGCTGATCGTCACCGAAGAGACTCCGCCGTACGTGGTGAACCGCGTGCCGTCCAAGTTCCTGGAGAAGTTCGAATCGGTGGAAGCCGCCCGCAAGGAACTCGGCCACCTCACGCGCTTCGGCAGCATGGAATCGACCCTGACGCTGCGTCCCGGCGCCGTTCCCGCGGAGCACTGAACACCATGGTCCAGATCACTTTCATCTCCAATGGCGGCAAGATCGCCACGGCGCCCGAGAACAGCAACCTGCTGCGCGTATCGCTCAGGGAAAAAGGCGGCATTCCGTTCAAGTGCGGAGGCGGCCTGTGCGGCACCTGCAAATGCCGTATCGAAGAGGGGCTGGAAAATACCGACGCGATCAAGCCCAAGGAGCGCAAGCATCTGCGTCCCGAGGATTTCGAGGCGGGCTACCGCATGGCGTGCCAGACCTTCGTGAACGGCGACATCAAGGTGTCGTGGGTGATCCAGAACGGCAAGGGCGTGGTGGTGGGCGCGCCCGCCGACCCCGTGCGGGCCGAAACCTGAGGGCCGGGGCCGGGCGGGACGGCGCCGCTCACGCCACCGAGGCGTGCTGCGCCTGTTGCGCCTCGGTGTAGGCCTTGGCGGCGTTGTGCACGTGCTGGCTGGCCAGCAGGGCGGCCAGGTCGCCGTTGCCGGCGATGACTGCGTTCAGAATCTGCGAGTGCTCGTCCCAGTTCTGCTTGGCGCGGCGCATATTGCTGGGGGCGAACAGCAGCGCGGTGCGGTCGCGCAGCGAGCGCATCAGGTCGGTCAGCACCACGTTGCCGCCGATGGTGGCGAGCATTTCGTGGAATTGCGAATTCAGGGCCAGGAACTTGTCCAGTTGTTCGCTGCGGGCGGCTTCCATGCCTTCGCGCAGGAACGCCTGCAGGCGTTCCACCGTCTTTTCGTCGCGGCGCTGCGCCGCGAGCTTGGCGTTCAGCCCTTCCAGGGTGGCGCGCACTTCCACCATGTCGTAGGCCACCGCGTCGGACAGCACCGACACGGACGCGCCGCGCCGGGGCTCGATGGTGACCAGCCCTTCGGCCGCCAGCGCGCGCAGCGCCTCGCGCACCGGGATGCGCGACACGCCCATTTCTTCGGACAGGCGCCCTTCGACCAGGCGGTCGCCGGGCGTGAATTCGCCGCTGAGGATGCGTTCGCGCAGCTTGTCGCGGATGACGGCGAACAATTGCGGGTGCTGCTCGCCGATCTTCAGCGGAGCGGAATGCTGCGTGGCTACAGCTTGCGGGCTGACGGGAGTCGTGGTCATGGCGAGCAGGTTTGGCGTAATGGATACAGTCTCCATTGTATTACCGGGTGTAGCCGAGTGCCGGCCGGGACGCAAGGCATCAGCCGCCCCAGAAAGCCTTGGCCAGCACTCCCAGCGCGCCCAGGGCGCACACCGCCAGCAGCACGCCGCGCACCGCGCGCGGGGGCAGCCGGTTGCGCAGCCGGTTGGAGACCGCAAAACCGGCCAGCAGGAAGGGCGCCAGGCTGAGCGCCAGCCCGGCGTGGTAACCCGTATACCGCTTGGCCAGCGCAAGCATGGCAAGCGAGAAAATCGATCCCAGGAACAGCACCATGCCCAGCGTGGCCCGCAGCCGCGGCGGCGGCGCATGCTGCATCACGATGGCGATGGGCGGCGCGCCCACCGAGGTCATCGTGCCCATGATGCCCGATGCGACCCCCGCGCCCGAGACGCGCCCCGGCGTCGCGGAAAAGCGCAGGCCGGCCGCGCTGAGCGCGACGGCCGCGAGGATCAGGCAGGCGAACAGGACGCCCAGCGCCTGGGGCGCGAAGCGCGTCATGGCGTAGATGGCGATCAGCGTGCCCACGGCGCGGCCCGCCAGCGCGTAGGAGACGGCCGGCCAGTCGATGGCCGCGCGTTCGCGCAGCGCGGTCAGCAGGGAAATGCAGCCGCCCAGCGTCAGCAGGGGGCCGGGCGCCAGTTGGGGAAAGAACATGGCGGCCACGGGCGCCGCGAACATCGCGAAGCCGACGCCGCCCACGCCTTGCGCGATCGCCGCGCCGAACACGACGACGGCCATGGTGGCGTATTGCATCAGATCGGGAGTCGGCAGGGAGGAGGTCATGCCTGGATTAGATTTTTATGTATACGGTAGTCTATCCATGATTCGGCGGAATTTCCCGAAAGGCATGAAAAACTAGGGTAATCCCCTGATTCTTTGATGTTATTCAAGGGTTTCCTAGAGTTATCGCTTTTCCCAGGGTACGCATATTTTGATTGATATAGATCAAAACGAAATATAGTATACCGACAGTGGTGACCCGACAGCCACGCATACAAGGGGAAAACGCATGCAATCGGACGTAGTGCTCAATTCCGCTCATTGGATGTACCTATTCAGCGTGGCCGCGATCATCCTGACGATGATCCTGCGGGCCAACGTGGTGGTGCCATCGGTCATCGGCACCTTCCTGGTGGTGTTCGCCATCACCGGCAACCCGGTCAGCGCGCTGATAGGCATCTTCTCGGCCAGCTTCGTGGCCGCCAAGGAGCTGTTCAATATCTTCCTGGTGATCACCTTCATGACGGCGCTTCTCAACGCGCTCAAGACGTTGCAGGCGGACGTGCGCATGGTGCAGCCGTTCCGCCGCGTGATGCGGGGCGGCCATTCCTCGTTCGCGATCATCGCCCTCTGTACTTATGTGATCTCCCTGTTCTTCTGGCCCACGCCGGCGGTGCCGCTGGTGTCCGCCATCCTGCTGCCCGCGGCCATCGCGGCCGGCCTGCCGCCCCTGGCGGGCGCCATGGCCATCGCCATCGCCGGCCAGGGCATGGCCCTGTCCTCGGACTACGTGATCGGCGTGGCGCCGAGCATCAGCGCGAAGGCGGCGGGGGCGGCGGTCAGCGCCGCGGTGGTGGCGGACCGCGCGCTGGTGCTGTCGGTGATCACCGGGGCCGTGGCGCTGGTGGCCGCCTACCTGCTGGTCCGCAAGCACATCGTGGCGGCCGATCCGGCGCTCCTGTCCGCCTGGCAGGAGCGCGGGCAGGACGGCAGCCTGGCCCGCATCGAGCAGTCCGGCTCTTTCGACAAGGCGGAACTGGCGCGTGGCACCATGGGCGCGGACCCGGCCCTGCCCCGCGAGCCGGAACTGAGCGGCGAAGAACGCCGCCGGGTGCGCTGGTCCAAGACCTTCGCCATCGTGACGCCGCTGGCGTTCCTGGGCGTGATCGCGGTGATGGTGCTGCCGCGCCTGTTCCCGTCCCTGCCCGCGCTGCGCGGCGGCGACGCGGCGGCGCTGGTGGGCGGCGTGGCCTTCGTCGTGATGATGCTGGTCACCCTGGCGGCGGAAGGGCCGCGCAAGATGCTGGACGTCTGCCCCGAACACGTCACCGACGGGTTCGTGTTCGCCTTCAAGGCCATGGGCTCGGTGCTGCCGATCGCGGGCTTCTTCTTCGTGGGCGCCAATGAAACGGCCGCGCAGATCCTGGGCGTGCCCCAGGCGCAGGCGCCGGGATTGCTGTTCGAGGTGATCTCGGCCGGGCAGCACCTGATTCCCGAAAACCATTTCCTGGTGGCGTTCGGCGTGCTGCTGGTCGGCATGATCACCGGGATCGACGGTTCGGGCTTCGCCGGCCTGCCGCTGACCGGCACCCTGTCCGGCGCCCTGGGGCCGGTGGTGGGCGTGGACCCGGCGACGCTGGCGGCGGTCGGGCAGATGGGCGCCGTCTGGACGGGCGGCGGCACGCTGATCGCCTGGTCCTCGCTGATCGCGGTGGCGGGCTTCGCGCGGGTGAACGTGCTGTCCCTGGTGCGGGCCCTGCTGCTGCCGGTGCTGCTGGCGCTGTTCATCTCGACGATCTGCGCCGTGCTGATCTGGAGTTGAGTAGGTAAGATTAAAGTATACAATGTTCAAAACAAGGTTGCCGTCCCCCCGGGGCGGCGCCTGGTTCAGCCTAAGGAAGCGCTCCCGTGGACGATCTCTCGCAGCAAACATTCCTGAACCGCATCGGCGGCAACTGGATTCCCGGCGCCGCCGGCAAAACGGCGCCCAACGTCAATCCCGCGGATACCGCCGATATCGTGGGCCGCTTCCAGGTGTCCGACGCGGCCGACGCGCGGCAGGCGGTGGAAGCGGCCGAGGCCGCCTTTCCCGGCTGGCGCGATACGCCGATCTCCAAGCGCGCCGCCATCCTGTTCCGCGCGGCCCAATACCTCGAAGACCGCGCCGGCGACATCGCCCGCGAACTGACGCGGGAGGAAGGCAAGAGCCTGGGCCTGGCCAAGGACGAAGTGCTGCGTTCCGCGCAGACCATCCGTTTCTATGCCGTGGAAGGGCAGTCCTACACCGGCGAGACCTATCCCAACGACGATCCGGACATGGTGGTCTACAGCCAGCGCGAGCCGCTGGGCGTGGTGACGGTGATCTCGCCCTGGAACTTTCCCATTTCCATTCCGGCCCGCAAGATCGCCCCGGCGCTGATATCCGGCAATACCGTGGTGTTCAAGCCGTCCTCCGACGCGCCGCTGTCGGGCTACCGCCTGGCCGAGGCCTTCATCGACGCCGGCCTGCCCGCCGGCGTGCTCAATTTCCTGACCGGGCCGGCCGGCGCGGTCGGCGAGGCCATCACCGGGGCGCGCGCGGTCCGCGCGATTTCGTTCACCGGGTCCACCGCCGCCGGCGAACAGATCCATCGGACGGCCGGGCTGACCACGCGCACGCAGATGGAACTGGGCGGGAAGAATCCGCTGATCGTGCTGGCGGACGCCGACCTGGACCGGGCCGTGGACCTCGCCGTGAAGGGCGGTTTTTCGCTCAGCGGCCAGGCCTGCACGGGCACCAGCCGGGTGCTGGTGGACAAGCGGGTGCGGCAGGACTTCACCGACAGGCTGCTGGCCCGGATGAAGGCGCTGACCATCGGCAACGGCCTGGACGGCAACTTCGACCTGGGCCCGCTGGCCACCGCCAAGCAACTGGACAGCGTGCTGGGCTACGTGGCGCTCGGCAAGCAGGAGGCCACCCATCTATACGGCGGCGACCGCCTCACCGGCGCGGGGTTCGACCGCGGCTACTTCGTGACGCCGGCGCTCTTTACCGGGGTGACGCAGCAGATGCGCATCGCTCGGGAGGAAATCTTCGGCCCGGTGATCGCGCTGATCGAGGTCGACGGCTACGAAGACGCCATCGCCAAGGCCAACGATACCGAATACGGCCTGGCCGCCGCGATCGCCACCACCGACGCGCGCTATGCGCACCGCTTCGCCCGCGACATCCAGGCGGGCACGGTGAAGATCAACCGGACCACCACCGGCAACCTGATCAACGCGCCGTTCGGCGGGCTCAAGCATTCCAGCACGTCCACGTTCCGCGAATCGGGGCGCGCGGGGCTGGAGTTCTATACCCAGATCAAGACCGTGTACCGCGCGGGCTGACGCCCGGCCGGTCCCGTCCATCGCAATCGGAAGAGGATATCGCTATGAAGCAGGTCTATCGCCTGGAACTTGAAGAAGCGCGCGTCATGGTGCGCGCCGCCATCGCCAAATCGGAAGAGATCGGCGTGCTGGAATCCATCTGCATCGTGGACGACGGCGGCTACCCCATCGCGCTGGAACGCATGGACGGGGCGCGCATCACCGGCCCGCAGATCGCCTGGAACAAGGCGTTCACCGCGGCCGGGCACAAGCGCTCCACGCATTTGTTCAATACGCCGCCCAACGGACCGGCGCTGCCCGGCAACGAAGCCTTCGGCATCCAGTGGAGCTTCGACGGCAAGTTCGCGGTGTTCGTCGGCGGCTTTCCCATCGTGGTGAACGGCGAGGTGATCGGCGGCGTGGGCCTGAGCGGCGGCAACGGCGAACAGGACACCAAGGCCGGCGTGGCGGCGCTGGCCGCGCTGGCGGCGCTCCTGGAGCCGCGCGGCATGAAGGTGCTGGTCGAGGCGGACATCAAGAAATAGGCGGGGCCGGCCATGGCATACCGAGTGCATATCCTGGAAACCGACGAGGCGTTCCACGTCGAAGAAGGCGAATCCGTGTTGCAGGCCGCCGAGCGCTCGGCGGTGAAACTGCCGCACGAGTGCACCTTCGGCGGCTGCGGCACCTGCCGCATCAAGCTGGAGTCGGGCGCCGTCGCGTACGACGAATTCCCGATGGCGCTGACGCCGGAAGAGGCGGCCGACGGCTACGCGCTGGCCTGCCAGGCCCGGCCGCTCGGCGATCTGCGCATCAGCGTGGCCAGCAGCCGGCAGTCGTTTCCGGAGCCGCGCCGCCTGCCGGCCACCATCCACCGTCTCGAACGGTTTTGCGACGACGTCATCCACCTGACCCTGGCGCTGCCCGAGCCGGGCCTGGACTACGTGCCCGGCCAGTACATGAACGTGGTGCTGCCCGACGGCGAAACGCGCAGTTTTTCCATGGCTTCCGCGCCGGCGGGCAACCTGGTGGATTTCCACGTGCGCCGCATCCCGGGAGGACGCTACACCGACCACTGGCTGGGGCAGGCGCAAGCGGGCGCCGGCGTGGAGATCGAGGCGCCGCTCGGCGTGTTCAGCTACCACGAGGAAGACTGGCGGCCGCTCATCATGATGGCCACCGGCACCGGCATCGCGCCGATCAAGGCCATCCTGGAATCGCTGCTGGACAATGAGGACTGCCCGCCGGTCACGCTGTACTGGGGCATGCGCACCGAGGCCGACCTGTACCTGCGCGACGTGATCGAGGGCTGGGCGGGGCGCCTGTACGAGTTCAATTTCGTGCCGGTGCTGTCGCGCGCGGGCGCCGGCTGGCAGGGGCGGCGAGGCCACGTGCAGCAGGCTGTCCTGGAAGACCACGAGGACCTCGCCGAGCACGCGTTCTACCTTTGCGGGGCGCCGGAGATGATCCGGCAGGCCAAGCATCTGCTGGCCGCCCGCGGCGCCAGCCTGGACCATATGTACGCCGACAGCTTCACCTTCCAGCACGCGCTGGCCGCCGCCGGCTGAGCCGGCCGGCTTCTAGCGGAACACCAGCACCGGCAGGCGAGTGTGCGCCAACACGCGCTGGGTTTCGCTGCCCAGCAGGAATCCCGTCATGCCGTGGCGGCCGTGCGAGCCCATGATGATCAGGTCGCAGCCCTGGCTCTGCGCCGTTTCGACGATCGCTTCATGGGGATGGTCGTTGACCGTGACGACGGCGTTGCAGGGAACGAGCGCGTGGCGGGCCTCCGCTTCCAGGCCGTCCAGATACGTTTGCGCGTTCTTGCGCGCCTGATCGGTGTGATGCGCCTGCGTGGTGCCCAGCATCTCGGCCTGGTAGATCAGCAGATGGTCTTCCGGGATGGCGCGGATGAGCGTGACCGTGGCTCCCATTTCCTTGGCGAAAACAAGAGCACGCTTGAAGGCCGACTCGGACAGAAGCGAACCGTCCACGGCGATGAGCAAGTGCTTGTACATGTTGCCTCTCCTTTAGGAAAAGGAATCCCGGGCAGCGGCCGATCCAGTATAGGCCCGCCGCCGGGCGCAATCCAGTCCAGCATAAGGACGAGGCGGACGCGGGTTTCAGGCTGTCCCGCGCAGCGCGTCGGCGCAAGGCGCCGGCTCCTGGAGAGGGGTGGTGGGCAGGCCGGCGCGCGGCGGCGCGCAGACCACGTTGGGAAAGAGCGCGCCGGTGCCCATCAGCGCGCCCGCCGCCATGAGCCAGCGGTGCAAGGCGCTGGCTTGCGGGTCCGGAACGGGAGGAACAGGCGGCGTCATGGAAGCGTCCTTCGGTCGGAAAGAAAGCCTCGACTCTAAGCAAGAGGCCGGACGCAGCACAAACACCGATTGGTGATTTCGATATGCGCGGCGCGGGCTTGCGCCGCATATACCGATTCCAAATATCCCCATGCGAAATCAGTTCTTCCGCGGGCCGGCGCGCCGTCTTAGGCTGCATGCTTTCCCCAACCGCAGGGCGAAACATGCCGCAAGCTTCAAGCCCCTCTACCGCCCAGGAAGACGACGAGGCGCCGCGGGTCGTCCCCGCCGCCAGGATCGAGAGCGATGCCCAGGCCATCGAGGCCGCGCGCGCGCTGGCCGTCGACTTCGCCCAGGGCGCGGCGGCGCGCGATCTGGAACGCAGCCTGCCGTGGCGCGAGATCGAACGCTATTCGGCCAGCGGGTTGGGCGGCATCACCGTGCCCCGCGAGTTCGGCGGAGCGCAGGTCTCGCACGCGACGCTGGCCGAAGTGTTCTGCATCGTCAGCGAAGCGGATCCCTCGCTGGGCCAGATTCCGCAAAATCACTTCGGCGCGCTCAACCTGCTGCGGCTGACCGGCACGCCGGCGCAGAAACGCCGCTATTACGAGGGCGTGCTGGCGGGCCGCCGGCTGGGCAACGCGGGGCCGGAACGGCATACGCGCCATGCGCGCGACATCCAGGCGCGCCTGACCCCGGACGGCGACGGCTTTCGCCTGAGCGGGCGCAAGTTCTACTCCACCGGCGCGCTGTTCGCGCACTGGATTCCCACCAAGGCGCTGGACGCGGAAGGCCGCCTGGTCACCGTGGTGCTGGAACGCGGCGCGCCGGGCCTCGCGGTCGTGGACGACTGGTCCAGCTTCGGGCAGCGCACCACCGCCAGCGGCACCGTGCTGCTGGACAATGTGCGCGTCGAGGCGGGCAGCATCCTTCCCGCATGGACCGTGCAGGACAGCCCGACGCTGCAAGGCGCCTTCGCGCAGCTAATGCAGGCGGCCATCGACGCCGGCATCGCGCAAGGCGCGCTGCGGGACGCGGTGACGTTCCTGCGCGAACGCTCGCGCCCCTGGGCGGAAGCGGGCGTCGAACGCGCGACGGACGACCCCTATGTGATCGCGGACGTCGGCCGGCTGCACATCGAACTGCATGCCGCCCGGGCCGTTCTGGACGAAGCCGCCCGCCACCTGGACGATGCCGGGCAACGTCCGCTGGACGCCGATGGCGCGGCCGCCGCGTCCATCGCGGTAGCGCGGGCCAAGGCGCTGACGACCGAGATTGCGCTGGCCGCGGGCGAAAAACTCTTCGAGCTGTCCGGCGCGCGTTCATCGCTGTCCGAGTTCAACCTGGACCGCCATTGGCGCAACGCGCGCACGCACACGCTGCACGATCCCGTGCGCTGGAAATACCACGCGGTCGGGGATTACGTGCTGAACGGCCGGCGGCCCAACCGCCATTCCTGGATCTGAATCCATGTCCCACGACAACGTCTCCTCGCTGGCCCCTCGCCGCGCCGCCATCATCGAAACCGATGCCCAGGCGCTGGAGACCGCCCGGGCGCTGGCCGCGGACTTCGTCCGCGAAGCTTCGCAGCGCGACCGCGAACGCCGCCTGCCGCTGCCGGAGCTGGAGCGCTACTCGCAGTCCGGCCTGTGGGGCATCACCGTGCCGCGGGAGCATGGCGGCGCGGGCGTGTCCCGCGCCACCCTGGCGGAGGTGACGGCGATCATCTCCCGCGCCGACGGTTCGTTGGGGCAGATCCCCCAGAACCACTACTACGCGCTGGAGGTCCTGCGCGTGAACGGCAGCGCGGACCAGCAGCGGCGCTTCTATGCCCGCGCGCTGGCGGGCGAGCGCTTCGGCAACGCGCTGGCCGAGATCGGCACCCGGACCGCGGCGGAGCGCCGCACGCGCCTGACGGTGGATCCCCAGGGAGGATGGCGCATCGACGGCAGCAAGTTCTATTGCACCGGCGCGCTCTACGCCCAATGGGTTCCCACCGCGACGGTGGGCGAAGACGGCATTCAGCGCCTGGCCTTCGTGCGGCGCGACAGCCCGGGGGTGGAAATCATCGACGACTGGTCGGGTTTCGGCCAGCGCGTGACGGGCAGCGGCACGGTGCTGTTCAAGAACGTCGCCGTGCCGGACGAAAACGTGATGGTGCTGACGGACCCGGCCGCGCCCGCCAACACCATCAAGCCGCTGGCGCAGATCATCCACGCCGCGATCGACCTGGGAATCGGGCAGGCCGCGCTGGCCGACGCCGTGGATTTCGTGCGCGAGCGCTCGCGCCCCTGGGTCGACGCCGGCGTCGAGCGCGCGTCCGACGACCCGCTCACGATCGGCGAATTCGGGCGCCTGTTCATCCGGCTGGATGCCGCGCGCGCCCTGGTCGCGCGCGCCGGCCGGATCCTGGACGCCGCCACCGCCGACGCGTCGCCGCAGAACGTGGCCGCGGCCGCCATCGCGGTGGCGGAGGCCCGGGTGCTGACGACCGAGGCCTCGCTGGCCGCGGGCAGCAAGCTCTTCGAACTCGCCGGCACGCAGTCGACGCTGGACCCTCTGAACCTGGACCGGCACTGGCGCAATGCCCGCACGCACACCTTGCACGACCCCGTGCGCTGGAAGCTGCATGCCGTGGGCAACTACTACTTGAACGACGCGGCGCCCGCGCGCGCCGGCACTACCTGAAATCCGTTGGAGCGGGCCGCGATGGCGAAGAAGCAAATCCTCCTGAACGCGTTCAACATGAATTGCGTCGGACACATCAACCACGGGTTGTGGACGCATCCGCGCGATAACTCCGTCCAGTACAAGACGCTGGATTACTGGACGGACCTCGCGCGCCTGCTGGAACGCGGCCTGTTCGACGGCCTGTTCCTGGCGGACATCGTGGGCGTGTACGACGTCTATCGGGATTCGGCCGACCTGACGCTGCGCGAGTCCATCCAGTTGCCCGTGAACGATCCCCTGTTGACGGTTTCGGCCATGGCCGCCGCCACGCGCCACCTGGGATTCGGGGTGACGGTGAACCTGACCTACGAAGCGCCTTACCTGCTGGCGCGCCGCTTCTCCACCCTGGACCACCTGACCGGCGGGCGCATCGGCTGGAACATCGTCACCGGCTATCTAGAAAGCGCGGCGCGCGCCATGGGCCTGTCCGAGCAGATCGCGCACGACGAACGCTACGACCGCGCCGACGAGTTCCTGGAAGTGGCCTACAAACTGTGGGAAGGCAGTTGGGACGAGGGCGCGGTGAAGGCCGACAGGCGCGCCCGCGTCTATGCGGACCCCGGGGCGGTCCGGCGAGTGGACCACGCCGGCAAGTACTACAGCGTCCAGGGCTATCACCTGTCCGAGCCCTCGCCGCAGCGCACGCCCGTGCTGTACCAGGCCGGCTCGTCCGGCCGCGGCCAGGCGTTCGCCGCCCGCCACGCCGAATGCGTGTTCGTGTCCAGCCAGACCAAGGAGGGCCTGCGCAAACTGGTGGCGGACATACGGGAATCGGCCGCGCGCGAAGGCCGCGACCCGCGCGACATCAAGTTTTTCATGGGCGTCACCGCGGTTGCCGGCGGAACGGAAGCCCAGGCCCGGGAAAAGCACGCCGACTATCTGCGCTACGCGAATCCCGAGGCGGGCCTGGCCCACTACGCCAGCTCCACCGGCATCGACTTTTCCCGCTATGGGCCGGACGAGCCGATCCGCTACGTGAAGAACAACGCCATCGAATCGGCGGTGAAGAGCCTGACGGTCGCCAGGACGGACCGCACGGTGCGCGATCTGCTGGCGGACATGGCGCTGGGCGGCCGCTATCCCGCGCTGGTCGGCAGCGCCGCGCAGATCGCCGACGAACTCGAATCCTGGGTGGCCGAAACGGATATCGACGGCTTCAATCTCGCCAGGACAGTGACGCCCGAATGCTACGAGGATTTCATAGAGCTGGTCATTCCGGAACTTCAGTCGCGCGGATCGTACAAGACGGCGTACGCGGACGGTCCGCTGCGGGAGAAACTGTTCGGGCGGGGCAGGGGCAGGCTGCCGGAAGCGCACGCGGGCGCCGCCCCGCGCGCGGTTCCCGCCTAGCGGATTGGCGCGCTCCGACATAAGGTCATGCCGACTAAGTATTTTTGCCGGCCGCGATGCGATGACAGAATCAACCGGTCTCTTCAATAAACCCGGAAACGATTCCATGTCCCCGTTACGCCGCTTGTTTTCCACCGCCGCGCTGGCCCTTGCATTCACCGCCGGCGCGCATGCGCAGGACAAGCCCTCTATCACCGTAGGCATATCCGTCGGCACCGCGGAGAAGATTTTCGAAGTCGTGCAGAAAGTGGCCGCCCGCGACGGCCTGCAGATCAAGCTGGTCAAGTTCAACGACTACCAGCTTCCCAACGCCGCGCTCAACGCCGGGGACCTCGACGCCAACGCGTTCCAGCACAAGCCCTTCCTGGACAACCAGATCAAGGCGCGCGGCTTCGACATCGTTCCCGTGGGCCTGACGGTGACCGCTCCCCTCGGGTTCTATTCGCGCAAGATAAAGTCCCTGGACCAACTGCCCGAGGGCGCCTCGGTGGGCATCCAGAACGATCCCTCCAACGGCAACCGGGCCCTGCGCCTGCTGGCCGCGTACAAGCTCATCACGCTCAAGCCCGAGGCCGAGCAGAAGAACAACGCGACGCCGCTGGATGTCGTGTCCAACCCGCGCAAGCTCAAGCTGGTGGCCCTGGACGCCGCGCAATTGCCGCGCTCGCTGGACGACCTGACCGCCGCGTCCATCAACAACGACTACGCCGAACAGGCGGGCCTGGTGCCGGCCCGCGATGCGATCGGGCGCGAGGCCGCCGATGGCCCGTACGCCAACCTGATCGCCGTGCGCACCAAGGACCGCGACCAGCCCTGGGTGAAGAAGCTGGTTTCGGCCTATCAATCGCCCGAGGTGCGGGCCTACATCGAGAAGGAATTCAAGGGTTCCCTCGTTCCCGCTTTCTGACCCGGCCCCTGGCGACACATCATGAGCATTCTTACCCTGGCGGGCAGCCCGGCGCCGCGTTCCCGTTCTTCCGCCCTGCTGCGCCACGCGGCGCAGATCCTGCGTTCGCGCGGACTGGGCATCAGCGAACTGGGCCTGCGCGACATTCCCGCCGAAGAACTGATCGAAGGCCATTACACCGGCGCCGCGGCGGGCGCGCTGCGGGCCAGGGTGGCGGCCGCCGATGCGGTGCTGATCTCGACTCCCGTCTACAAGGCCTCGTTTTCGGGCGGGTTGAAGGCGGTGCTGGACCTGCTGGACGAAAAGGCGCTGGCCGGCAAAGTGGTGCTGCCCATCGCCACCGGCGGCAGTCCCGCGCACCTGCTGGCGCTGGAGTACGGCCTGAAGCCCGTGCTGTCCGCGCTGGGCGCGCGCCACATCCTGGCCGGCGTCTATGCCACCGACAAGCAAGTGCGGGTGGACGAGCAGGGCCTGGCCGATATCGACGATGACGTGCGCCTGCGGCTGGAGGACTCCGTGGACCGTCTGTCCGAGCAGGTGCTGCCGCGCGGCGCCGTCGTCAACGAAGCCTATGACCTGGGCCGGCTCGCGCTTGCGGGCGGCTTCAGCGTCTGACCCCGGAGTTCGCCGATGGATGTTTTCTGGTTCATTCCCACGCATGGCGATTCGCGCTACCTGGGCACCAGCCGCGGCGCGCGCGCGGCCGGCTACGACTATTTCCGCCAGATCGCCGTGGCCGCGGACACCCTGGGCTATGACGGTGTGCTGTTGCCGACGGGCCGCTCCTGCGAGGATGCCTGGGTGGTGGCTTCCAGCCTGATCGGCGCGACGCGCCGGCTGAAGTTCCTGGTGGCCATCCGGCCCGGCGTCAGTTCGCCGCAAGTCTCCGCCCGCATGGCCGCCACCTTCGACCGCCTGTCGGAGGGCCGCCTGCTGGTCAACGTGGTGACGGGCGGCGACCCGGGCGAACTGGAAGGCGACGGCGTCTTCGTCAGCCATGACGAACGCTACGCCATCACGGCCGACTACCTGAAGATCTGGCGCGGCATCCTGGAAAACAGCCATCGGGCCGAAGGCTACAGCTTTGAAGGCGAGCAACTGGTTTCCAAGGGCGGAAAGGTGATCTATCCGCCGGTGCAGAAACCCTACCCGCCGCTGTATTTCGGCGGTTCGTCGGAAGCGGCCCACGACCTGGCCGCCGAACAACTGGACGTGTACCTGACCTGGGGCGAGCCGCCCGACGCCGTGGCCCGCAAGATCGCCGACGTGCGCGAGCGCGCGGCGCGCCATGGCCGCAGCGTGCGTTTCGGCATCCGCCTGCACGTCATCGTGCGCGAGACTGAACAGGCGGCCTGGGCCGCCGCGGAAGACCTCATCAGCCATCTGAGCGAGGACGCCGTGAGCGCCGCGCAGGCGGCGTTCGCCAAGATGGACTCCGAGGGGCAGCGCCGCATGGCCGCGCTGCATGGCGGCAAGCTCGGCGACGGCAAGGGCGGCCGTTCCCACCTGGAGATATCGCCGAATCTGTGGGCGGGCGTGGGACTGGTGCGCGGCGGCGCGGGCACCGCGCTGGTGGGCGATCCGAAGACCGTGGCCGAGCGCATCCAGGAATACGCGGACCTGGGCATCGACACCTTCATTTTCTCGGGTTATCCGCATCTGGAAGAGTCGTACCGCTTCGCCGAGCTGGTGTTCCCGCTACTGCCCGGCAAGGACGCGCGCAAGGCGGGCAGCACCGTGCTGACCGGCCCCTTCGGCGAGGTCATGGCGACCGAACTGGTGCCCAGGGAGTCGGCAAGCTGATGGATCGCTCCGGCAATCCCGGCCGTCCGCGGGCGCGATTCGCGTCCTGGTTCGCGCCCGTCCTCCTCCTGGCCGCGTGGCAATGGGCCGCGCAGGCGGGCTGGCTGCCGCCCCGCATTCTTCCGGCCCCGTCCGCCGTCGCGTCCGCGGCCGGATCGCTGGCGGTGTCGGGCGAGCTTTGGCCGCCGGTGCGCGACAGTCTGCTGCGCGCGCTCGCCGGCCTGCTCCTGGGCGGCGCGGCAGGCCTGGTTCTGGGCACGCTGAACGGCGCCTGGCGCCGGGCGGGCGCCTGGCTGGACGGCATCCTGCAGGCGGCCCGCGCGGTCCCCGTGCTGGCGCTCGCCCCGCTGGTCCTGTCGTGGTTTGGCGCGGAGGATGCCGCCGGATTGACGCTGCTGTCGCTGGGCGCGTTCTTCCCCCTCTATTTCCAGGCTTTCCGCGGCGTCCGTTCGGTGGATCCCGCGCTGGTCGAGATGGGCCGGTCCTGCGGATTGGCCGGATGGCGCCTGTATCGCGACGTGGTCCTGCCGGGCGCGCTGCCGTCGATCCTGACGGGCTTGCGGCAGGCGCTGGGCCTGGTCTGGCTGGTGCTCATCGCGTTCGAGGTCTTCCTGGCGCCGTCCGGCATCGGCCGCCTGATGGCGCAGGCCGGCGGCCTGCCGCAAGCCGATGTGTTGCTGGTGGGCGTCCTGCTCTACGCCGCGCTGGGCTGGGCGGCCGATAGGCTGGCCGTTGCGCTGGAGCGCCGCCTGTTGCGGTGGAGCCCGGCCCGGTGGCGGCCTGAACGCGCTTTAGGAATGAACTGATGGCCAAGATCCCTTCTGCTCAAGAAGCGCGCCCGGCGGCCGATGCCGGGGCCGCGCCCGCGCGCGCGGCCGACGCCGCCGGCGCGCTGGAAACGCTGGCGGCGCAGTTGGCCGCCACCGCCGTCGAACGCGACCGTCTGGGCGGCCACGCCGCCGCCGAGCGCGAACTGATCCGCGCCAGCGGCCTGCTGCGGCTGTCGGTGCCGACCGCCTACGGCGGCGCGGGCGCCAACTGGTCGACGGTACTGGCGGCGGTGCGCAGGCTGGCCGAAGCCGACAGCGCCCTGGCGCACGTGTTTGGTTTCCATCACCTGCAGATCGCGGGCGTGCTGCTGTACGGCACCCCCGATCAGCATGCCTATTTTCTTCAGCCCACCGTCGAGCGCAAGCTGTTCTGGGGCAACGCGCTCAATCCGCTGGACCGCCGCGTCGTCGCGCGCGCCGAGCTGGACGGCTACCGGATCGACGGCGTGAAGAGTTTCAGTTCCGGCTCGGTCGGCTCGGACCTGCTGACCTTCTCCGCCTGGCACAAGCCGTCGGGCACGGCGCTCATCGCCGCGCTGCCGACGGGGACGGAGGGCATCACCGTCAACCCCGACTGGGATGCCTTCGGCCAGCGCCAGACGGACAGCGGCACGGTGCGTTTCGACCACGTGCGCCTGGAATCCGTGCACGTGCTGCAGGCGCCGGGCGCCGAGCCCACCGCGCGCGCCACGCTGCGCTCGCAGGTGGCGCAGTTGATCATGACCAATCTCTACCTGGGCATCGCCCGCGGCGCGCTCCAGGAAGCGCGGCGCTATGTGCGCGAGGACGCCCGGCCCTGGTTCGCGGCCGGCGTGCAGCGGCATGCCGACGACCCCTACGTGCAGGAACGCTTCGGCGAATTCTGGCTGCGCGTGCAGGCCGCGCAGGCGCTGGCCGACCTGGCGGGGCTGAAGCTCGACGCGGCGCTGGCGCGCGGCCCGTCCGTCACCGCCGGCGAGCGCGGCGAGGTGGCCGTGGCCGGCGCGCAGGCCAAGGTGCTGGCGCATCGCGCGGCGCTGGAGGTGGGATCGGAATTGTTCGACGTGACCGGCGCCAGTTCCACCGCTTCCCGCCATGGCTACGACCGCTACTGGCGCAACGCCCGGGTGCACACGCTGCACGATCCCGTCGCCTACAAGATCCGCGACCTGGGCCGCTATGCGCTCCTGGACCAGCTTCCCGAAGCCACCGCTTATTCCTGACGGACCGTTCAATGACCGAAGTTTCCAATTTTCCCGACGTCTCCGTCGTGCCGCAGCCCGTGATCAGGCTGGACGAAGTGAGCAAGTCGTTCGGCACGCGGGCCGGCCGGTTCGACGCCGTGCGCAGTGTTTCCCTGTCGATCCGGGCCGGCGATACCTTCGGCATCATCGGCAAGAGCGGCGCGGGGAAATCCACGCTGCTGCGCCTGATCAACCTGCTGGAACGTCCGGACGAAGGCGCCGTGCACGTGGCCGGCACCGAACTGACCGCGCTGTCCAAGCGCGACCTGCGCGCCGCGCGCCAGAACATCGGCATGATCTTCCAGCAGTTCAACCTGCTGCAGAACGAAACCGTGTTCGAGAACGTGGCGTTTCCGCTGCGCGTGCACGGCGGGCGCAACGACGGGCAGATCGCGGCGCGCGTGCGCGAATGCCTGGAGATCGTGGGGCTGACGGACAAGGCCGCCAGTTATCCCGCCCAGTTGTCCGGCGGACAGAAGCAGCGGGTGGCGATCGCGCGCGCGCTGGCCAGCGAGCCCGCGGTGCTGTTGTGCGACGAGCCCACCTCGGCGCTGGATCCGGAAACCACGCGTTCGGTGCTGAGCGTGCTGCGCGACATCAACAAGCGGCTGGGCGTCACCATCGTGATCGTGACGCACGAACTGGCCGTGGTGCGGGCGCTGTGCCGCCACGTGGCGGTGATGGAGAACGGCCGGGTGCTGGAACAGGCCGAGATCTCCGGCGCCAACGTGCATCTGTCGTCGGCGCTGGGCCGAGAGCTGATCCGTGAAGCCACCCATCCCTATGAAGAGGTCGCGTGATGCTGGAAACCTTTGTGCAGTTGCTGCCCGAACTGGGCGTGGCGGTCGGACAGACCTTCCTGATGCTGGCCATCGCGCTGGCGGCGTCCATCCTGCTGGGCGGCCCGCTGGGCGTGCTGGTGTTCCTCACCGGACCCGGCCAGTCGCTGGACCGGCCCGTCGCGCACCGGCTCCTGAGCTGGACGGTGAATACCGTGCGCTCCTTCCCCTTCATCATCCTGCTGGTGGCGCTGGTGCCGTTCACGCGGGTCATCGCCGGCACGTCCATCGGCCCGGTGGCGGCCGCGGTGCCGCTGTCGTTCGCGGCCATTCCCTACTTCGCCCGGCTGGTCGAGCAGTGCCTGCGCGAAGTGCCGCGCGGCGTGATCGAAGCCGCCCACGCCGCCGGGGCGTCGGAACTACAGATTGTGCGCCGCGTGCTGCTGGTGGAGGCGCGTTCCGGCCTGGTGCTGGCGCTGACCGTGCTGGCCGTCAGCTTCCTGTCGTATTCGGCGGTGGCCGGCGTGGTGGGCGGCGGCGGCATCGGCGATCTGGCCATCCGCTATGGCTATTACCGCTTCCAGACCGACGTGATGGTGCTGACCGTGGCGCTGCTCGTCATCCTGGTGCAGATTCTCCAGTTCGCCGGCAATACCGTCGCGCGACGCATCGACAAACGCTGAATCCAAAGGACCGACATGTCTTTCACCCGCAATATCCTGAGCGCGGCGCTGGCCGTGCTGGCGCTGTCGGGCGCGGCCCACGCCGCCGATCCCGCCAAGAAGGAAATCGTCTTCGGCGCGACCGCCGGCCCCTACAGCGACCAGATCAAGCTCGGCATCAAGCCGATCCTGGAAAAGCAGGGCTATACCGTCAAGATCGTCGAGTTCAACGACTACGTGCAGCCGAACTTCGCGCTGGCGCAGGGCGCGCTGGACGCCAACGCGTTCCAGCACGTCGTCTATCTCCAGAACTTCGCGGCCAAGAACAAACTGGAACTGTCGGAACTGGTGAAGGTGCCCACGGCGCCCATCGCCATCTACAGCAAGAAGTACAAGAGCGTCGACGCCGCGCCGGACGGCGTGAGCGTGGCCGTGCCCAACGATCCGACCAACCAGGCGCGCGCACTCGTCGTGCTGCAGGAACTGGGCTGGGTGAAACTGCGCGAAGGCTACGACCCCTTGCAGGTGTCCGAGAAGGACGTGGCCGTGAACCTGAAGAAGATCAAGCTGATTCCGCTGGAAGCTGCGCAACTGCCCCGCTCGCTCGAGGACACGGACTATTCGTTCGTCAACGGCAACTTCGCGCTGGCCTCGGGCCTGAAGCTGACCGAGGCGCTGGCGCTGGAGAAGACCACGCCCACCTACCAGAATCTGGTGGCGGTGCGGACGGCGGACCGCGACAAGCCCTTTGTGAAGGACATCGCGGCGGCGTACGGGTCCCGCGAATTCCTGGAAGTGACCGAGAAGTCCTTCGCGGGCTTCGTCAAGACGGACTATCAGCAGAAGCTGGAGGCGGCCCGCTAGGGCTGCCCGCGACTGCCGGCGCGGAGGCCGCGGCCATGTTCATCAATCCCAACGAGTTCGAACTGTTGCAGCATCTGGACGTTCCGGGGCGGACCGGGCCGGACGCGGAGGCCGCCGGGGACCCCGAGCCCAGGCGCGCCTTGCGCGTGACCTTGCGCAAGCTGGCCAAGCGCCACGGCGGCCGTGTCGTCCTGCGGGAGCTGGACCTGGACATCGCGGCGGGCGAGTTCGTGGCCGTGGTGGGACGCGGCGGAAGCGGCAAGAGCACCCTGCTGCGCCTGCTGGCCGGCCTGGAATCCCCCAGCGGCGAGCAGGGCGGCGCGCCGGCGCGTTCGCCGGTGCTGTTCGACAACTTTCCCCAGTGGGCGTCCGACAGCCGCGTGCGCCTGCTGCTGGCGGACGCGCGCTTGCTGCCATGGAAGCGCGTGCTGCAGAACGTGGCCTTGGGCCTGCCCGAGCGGACGCGCGCCGCCGCCGCGCTGCGGCAGGTGGGGCTGGGCGACCGCGGCGGCGACTGGCCCGCGCAGTTGTCCAAGGAGCAATGCCAGCGCGTCGCGCTGGCGCGGGCGTTGGCGCGCCGGCCGGGCCTCTTGCTGCTGGACGAACCGCTGGCCGGCCTGGACGCGCTGACGCGGATCGAGACGCAGCGGATCGTCGAGGACATCTGGCGGCAGGAGGGCTTCACGGCCGTGCTGGCGACCCACGACGCCGCGGAGGCCGCGGCGCTGGCGGACCGCATTCTCGTCCTGGACGAGGGCGGCGTGGTGTTCGACGAGCGCGTGGTGCTGGAACGGCCCCGGGCGCGCGGTTCGGCGGCGTTCGCCGCCCTGGAGGCGCGCGTGCTGCGCGCGGCGCTCGGGCAGGAATCTTCACCGGATGCGGACAGGCCGTTGGCGCCGGTCATCCAGATCCGGCATCTGAGGCTCGCGGTCTGACGCCGCGCAGGCCGTTATTCACACGTAGGCGCCAAGGCGGCGCCGCCCTTTTCCTTTCAGGAGCAGAACCATGAGCATTCAATCCATCAACGCCCGCAACCAGTTCCGCGGCAAGATCAAGGAGATCATCCTGGGGCCGGTGGTGTCCGAGGTGGACGTCGAGACGCCCGCCGGCATCGTCACGTCCGTGATCACCACGCGTTCCGTGAAGGAGCTGGATCTGCAGATAGGCACCGAGGTGCTGGCGTTCGTCAAGGCCACCGAGGTTTCCGTCGCCAAACTGTAATGCTGGAGCCCGCCTTCGGCGGCGCTTCCCCTGCGCCGCCGTTAGGCATATATTGATCTCCGCGATATCCGGCAGGTTCCTCCTGGTTTGTGGCGTCATGCTTTGCGATTCACGGAGAACGGAAAATGCGTCGACTGCAACGGTGGTTCATCGGCTGGTTATGCCTGGGGCTGGCGGCCTGCCTGCCCGCGGTGGCGCAGACCAAGCTGGACAACGCGCAACTGGATCAACTGATGGCGCCCGTGGCGCTGTATCCGGACTCGCTGCTGTCCCAGGTACTCATGGCGGCAACCTACCCCGACGACGTGGCGGCGGCCGCCAAGTGGTCGGCGGCGCATGCCTCGGAATCCGGCGACGCGGCCGTCAAGGCGGTCGAAGGCGAATCCTGGGACCCCAGCGTCAAGTCCCTGGTGGCCTTTCCCTCGGTCATGGACATGATGGGCCGGCAGCCGGACTGGGTGAAATCCCTGGGCGACGCGTTCCTGGCGCAACCCGATGCGGTCATGGATTCGGCCCAGCGGCTGCGCGTCCAGGCCCAGAACGCGGGCAACCTGAAAAGCACGTCCCAGCAGAAGGTCACCTCCAGCACCACCAATGACAAGACGGTGGTGGTGATCCAGCCGGCCGATCCGCAGGTGGTCTACGTGCCCAGCTACAACCCTAGCGTGGTCTACGGCACCTGGGCCTATCCGTCCTACCCTCCTTATTACTACCCGCCGCCTCCGGGTTCGGTGTTCGCCACCTCGCTGGTGGCCGGCATCGGTTTCGGCCTGGGCGTCGCCGCCGTCAACTCCATGTGGGGCGGTTTCGACTGGGGGCACAACGACGTCGACATCGACGTCAACCGGTACAACAACATCAACGTCAACCAGCGCATAGACCGGACCAACGTCAACAACAACAAGGTTGCCTGGCAGCACAACGCCGCCAACCGCGGCAATACGCCGTATGCCGACCAGGCCAGCCGCCAGCGCTTCGACGGCCAGCGCCAGGCCGGCCTGCAGAACCGGCCGCAGCAGCAGCCTGGCCAGACGGGCCGGACGCCCGCTCCCGGTTCCCGCGACGCCGCCCGCGAACGCGCGGCCCAGTCCTTCGAAGGCCGCACCGGGCAAGCCATTCCCGGCCATGCCCAGCCGGGCGCCGGACGGGGCCAGGGCGCGGCCGGCAGGGAGCAAGCCGGCGGCGCGGGCCGCGGGCAAGGCCAGGCGCACCAGGCGGGGCAGGGCACGCGCGAACGGCCCCAGGGCGGCGCGCAGGCGCAGCGCGACCGGGCTTCCAGCGTGTCGACGCAAGACCGGCAGGCCGCGGCCCAGCGCCAGCGCGCCGACGAATCGGCCGCGCGCAACCGGGCCCGCGCCTCCAACAGCACCAGTGCGCTGAGCGACGCCGGCAACGGCGAACGCATGCGGCAGCAGAGCCATCGCGGCGAGGTGAGCCGCGGCGGCGAGGGCGGCGTCCAGCGCGGCGGCGGGGGGCACATGGGCGGGGGACGCGGCGGTGGTGGCGGTGGCGGTGGCGGACATTTCGGCGGCCGGAGATAAGCACCATGGAAAACAGCGTTTTCATGACTTTTGCCCGTTTGCGCGCGCTGGGCGCCGCGTCGGCCCTGGCGCTCGGACTGTCGGTTCCCGCCGCGGCGCAAAGCCTGTACCCGAGCCCCCAGGCCGCGGCGGACGCCTTCGTCGACGCCTTGGCCTCCGGCGACCTCGACGGGCTGGCCAAGGTGCTGGGGCCGAATCACCATCGGATCGTGCCGGGCGGCGTGGCGCAGGACGACATCTACCGTTTCCTGGCGGCATGGTCCCGCAAGCACGACATCGTGGCCGACGGCGGCCGCTCCTGGCTGGCGGTCGGCGATTCGGGCTGGACCCTGCCGGTGCCCCTGGTGCGCGCCGGGCACGGCTGGCGCTTCGATCCGGCGGCTGGCACGGCCGAAATCCGCCGCCGCGCGATCGGCCGCAACGAACTGACCGCCATCGAAACCCTGCGCCAGTTGCAGGCGGCGCAGGCCCGCTACCGGGACGGCGTGGGCCAGGGGCGCTACGCGGCCCGCCTGGTCAGCCGCCCGGGCGAGCGGGACGGCCTGTACTGGCCGGAGCTGCCGGGCTCGCCGCCGCAGGCCTTCGGACCGGATGCCCTGGCGATGGGGCCTGACGTGCCGCCGGACGATGCCTATTTCGGATACCGCTACAAGGTGATTTCCGGCGGCCAAGACAATTCGTACCGCATCGTCGCCTGGCCGGTCCGTTACGGGCAGACGGGCATCGGATCCTTCGTCGTGGGGCCCGAGGGCGGCGTCCTGGAGGCCGATCTGGGACCCTCGTCCGCGGCGCGCGCGGCGGCGCTGCGCGAGCGCGATATCGGGGCCGGAAACTGGGTCGACGCGGCCGCGCAACCCCTTGGCGCCAAATGATTTTTCCGGCGCCGGAGGCGGGATCGGCGCACGCCTGTTGCTGGGTCGCAACAGGCGTGTGCGTTTGTCGCGAAACCCGCGTTTGACGCGCTTTTGTCAGGTCGCCGTGCCTACAATGGCGAGCGTCGGGACCTTGCCCGATTTTCCCTTGCCGGACCTAGAAATTGAACCCCATGCATTTTGTCCGCTACGCCCTGTTCGGCGTAGGGATGGCGCTTAGCGCAGCGGCGGCATCTGCCCCGATTTTCGTCCTGAATTCCCTGGACGCCAACGTCAGCATCATCGATCCGGCCACCTACAAGGAACTGCGGCGCGTGCCCACCGGCAAGGAACCGCACCACCTGTATCTCACCCCCGACGAGAAGTCGCTCATGGTGGCCAACGCCACGGGCGACACGATCACGCTGATGGACCCCAAGACCGGCGAGGTGCAGCGCACCCTGACCGGCATCGTCGATCCCTACCAGTTGCAGTTCTCGCCGGACATGAAGTGGTTCGTGACCGCGGCCAACCGCCTGGACCATATCGACATCTACGCGTGGAAGCCGCTGGAAAAGGGGTTCGACCTGACGCTGGTCAAGCGCATCCCGGCGGGCAAGACGCCCAGCCACATCATGATCGACAAGAAGAGCACGACGGCCTACGTGACTCTGCAGGACAGCGACGAGCTGATCGCCATCGACCTGGCCACGCAGACGCCGAAGTGGACGGTGCCGGTGGGCAAGACGCCCGCCGACGTGTTCCTGACGCCCGACCAGAAGACGCTGCTGATCGCCCTGACGGGCGATTCCTACGTCGAGGCCTATGACGTCAGCAACGGCCCGGCCAAGCTGGTGGCGCGCATCAAGACGGCCGCCGGCGCGCATGCCTTCCGCGCCCAGGGCGACCACCGCCATCTGTTCGTCAGCAACCGCACGGCCAACTCCATCAGCCGCATCGACCTGCAGACGCTTGCCGTCACCGACACCTTCCCGGTGCCCGGCGGCCCCGACTGTATGGACGTGCTGGCCGACGGCAAGACGCTGCTCGTCACTTCCCGCTGGGCGCGCAAGCTCACCGTGGTGGACCTGGAGCAGAAGAAGGTCGTCAATCAGGTGCCGGTAGGCAAGTCGCCCCACGGCGTCTGGACCTTGAACCATGCCCCTACAAGGTAAGGGGAAGAGCCCCCACGCCGCGCACGCTATGCGTGCTTGCTGCCCCCCGAGGGGGCGCTTTTTGCCTTGGGGCGGCCCGGCGGCAAAAAGGGCCTCCATGCTGCGCAAGTTTGCTGTGGTGGCGGTTCTGGCCCTGGCCGCGCCGGCATTCGGCGCCGCCGGACAGGCCACCTGCGACAAGCCCGTCTACCTGACGTTCGACACCGGACACATGGGCGTGGCGCCGCTGGTGGCCGAGGTGCTGGCCCGCCACCGCGTCAAGGCCACGTTCTTCCTGGCCAACGAGCGCACGCTGACCGGCGGCTCCAGCCTGGACGACGTGTGGGCGCCGTGGTGGAAGGCGCGCGCGGCGGAAGGCCACGTCTTCGGGTCGCACACGTACGACCATGTCTATTGGCAGGGCGACCTGCCCGGCGGCAAGTTCCGGGTCAAGCCCAGCGCCGGCCCGGACACGGGCAAGCGCGCCGAATGGACCGCGGCGCAGTATTGCGCCGAGATCAAGCGCTCCGCCACGCGCTTTCGCCAGATGACCGGCCAGGAGATGCTCCCGCTGTACCGCGCGCCGGGCGGCAAGACCTCGCCCGCGCTGCTGCAGGCCGCCAAGGCCTGCGGGTTCGAGCACGTGGGCTGGGCGCCGGCCGGCTTCCTGGGCGATGAGCTGCCCAGCGACAAATACCCCAACGCCCGCCTGCTGGACCAGGCGCTGCGCGCCATCAAGCCCGGCGACATCCTGCTGGCCCACCTGGGCATCTGGTCGCGCCAGGATCCCTGGGCGCCGGCCGTGCTGGAGCCGCTGATTGAAGGTTTGCAGCGCAAGGGCTATTGTTTCGCTACCCTGAACACGCATCCGTCCTACCGCGGCTGGATCGCCACTCATCACTGACCATGGATACGCTTAGTCAACTTTTCGGAGAATGCCAGCAATGGATCTTCGAGACGGCGATTCAGCCCGCGCTGTTCCACCTGGGCCTGAGCAACTTCATCGAGGACGGCTATGACGCCACGATGTGGCTGCTGGTCGGTCTGCTGCAGGTCGCGGTGCTGGTGCTGGTGTTCGGTCCCTTGCAGCGCCTGCGGCCGGTGGAGCCCGTCACGGACCGCCGCCAGATCGGCGTGGACGTGCTGTACACGCTGATCCACCGGCTGGGCGCGTTCCGGCTGGTGCTGTTCTTCACCATCGACCCGCTGTGGGACAGCGTGTTCGGGCAACTGCACGTATGGGGTTACGCCGGCTTCCAACTGGACCAGTACTGGCCGGGCGTGACGGACAAGGCCTGGGTCAGCCTGATCATCTACCTGCTGCTGTTCGACGCGGTGGACTACTTCTACCACCGGGCCCAGCACCGGTTCGGCTGGCTCTGGGCGCTGCATGCCGTGCACCACAGCCAGCGCCAGATGACGATCTGGAGCGACGACCGCAATCACCTGCTGGACGACATGCTGCGCGACGTGCTGGTGGTGTTCGTTTCGCAGTTGGTGGGCGTGCCGCCGGCGCAGTTCGTGATGGTGGTGGCCATCACCCAACTGGCGCAGAGCTTTTCGCACGCCAACCTGCGCATGCATTTCGGCGCCGTGGGCGAACGCCTGCTGGTCAGTCCCCGGTTCCATCGCCATCACCATTCCATCGCCTACGACGCTTCGTCGCCGGGGCCGGCGGGCGGTTATAACTTCGCCGCGCTGTTCCCCATCTGGGACGTGCTGTTCCGCACCGCCCGCTTCGGCGTGGGCTACGGCCCCACGGGCATCCATGACCAGCACCCCGAGGCCGGCGGTCGGGACTACGGCCGCGGCTTCTGGTCGCAGCAGTGGCTCGGCCTCAAGCGCCTGGCAGGCCGCGACCGCGAACCGGCCGGCGCGCCGGCCGATCCGCCGCCGGCCGCCGAGCGCGCCTGACGCGTTCCGGCCGTCAGCCCGCCCAGCGCGAGTTGCGGATGACGCTGCAGAAATTTCCGGGCCGGAAGGCCGGCTCCTTGTCGGCGACGACGTCGGCCTTGACGTTGCCGAACGTGGTCTGCGGCTTGTGCCGGATGCCATCGTAGAAGGCCTGGATGATCTCCTCCTTGAACCGGGGCCCGCGCGGATGGGCCGCCACCACCGCCTCGCGCTGCGCGTCGCTGTATTCGCCGTAGGTCAGGCCCAGCACGTCCATCTCCACGCCCGCCGTCACCAGCGCCACCACCGGATCCATGAACTCGGGGATGCCCGGCGTGGTGTGCAGCGCGATCGCCGTCCAGACGAGTTCGAT
Source organism: Achromobacter veterisilvae (assembly GCF_037619525.1). Classification (NCBI taxonomy): domain Bacteria; kingdom Pseudomonadati; phylum Pseudomonadota; class Betaproteobacteria; order Burkholderiales; family Alcaligenaceae; genus Achromobacter; species Achromobacter veterisilvae. Next base: position 1,398,154 of record NZ_CP148753.1, read on the forward strand.
GTCGCGCTGCGCGATGCCGCGGCTTTGCAGGAAATCCCGCGCCGCGTTGGCGCCGTCCACTTCGAAGCGGCAGCAATCGCTGCTGTGCTGCCGGGTCAGCCCCATGTCGTGGAACATGCAGCCGCAGTAAAGCAATTCGGGGTCGAACTTCAGGCCGCGCTGTTTGCCGGCCAGCGCGCCGAAGTAGTAGACGCGGCTTGAATGATGGAACAGCAGCGGCGATTCGGTGTCGCGCACCAGCTCGGTGATTTCGCGGACCAATTGGCTGTCGGGGATCTGGACGTCGTCGAGGGAGAAATTCATGGCATGGGCCTCCTGGTAGGGGTACGCCGTTCATTCTGCTGCCGCGCTAGAATGGCCTCAATAGAAGTAATACGCCAATTTCTGCCAAATACCGCGATCCGCTGCCATGACCAAAACCATCGCCGTGCTGGCCCTGCCGGGCGTGCAGATGCTCGACGTGTCCGGTCCGCTCGACGTCTTCGCCCAGGCCAACGCGGAACTGGGGCGTCCGTACTACGCGCTGCGCGTGGTGGGCTACGAGCCCGGGCCCGTCCGCAGTTCGTCGGGCGTATGCCTCCTGCCCGACGCGGCGGTGGGCGACCCGCTGCCGCGCATCGACACCTTGCTGGTCGCCGGCACGCCGCGGGCGTCGCGCGCCGTCCTCAGCACGCCGGCGCTGCAATGGATCCGCGCGACCGCAAGGGACGCCAGGCGCTACGGATCGGTCTGCACCGGCGCGTTCGTGCTGGCCGCCGCGGGCCTGCTGGAGGGGCGGCGGGTGACGACGCATTGGAACGCGGCCCGGGAACTGCGCCAGGCCTATCCGCGTGTCGTGGTCGAGGAAGACGCGCTGCACGTGCGCGACGGCAAGCTGCGCACCTCCGCGGGCGTGACGGCCGGGCTGGACCTGGCGCTGTCGCTGGTCGAAGAAGACCTGGGGCGCGACGTCGCGGCGAAAGTGGCGTCGCAACTGGTGATGTTCTTCAAGCGCCCGGGCGGACAGTTGCAGTTCAGCCGCAAGGGGCAGGCCGGGCCGGTCGGTAGATCGGTGTTGCAGGAGGTGCAGCGCTGGGTGGCCGCGCACCCGCAACTGCCGCTATCGGTGGAGGCCCTGGCCGGACATGCGGGCCTCAGCCCCCGGCACTTTGCGCGCCTGTTCCACGCGGAAGTCGGCATCACGCCGGCGGCCTGGGTGGAGATGACGCGCGTGTCGGCCGCGCGCGCCTTGCTTGAGACGGGCGCCGCCACGCCCAAGCAGGCGGCGGCGCAGTGCGGCTTCGCCAACGTGGATACGCTGCGCCGGGCCTTCGTCAAGCACGTGGGGGTATCGCCGGCGATGTACCGGCGGCATCACGGCGGCGCCGCGGACTGAACCGCGGCAGCCATTCCACCGCCCGGCGGTCAGGGGCGGGCCTGGGTGTCGTGCGTGGTCTCGCGCTTGATTTCGCCGTGGCGGCGCTCCATTTCCTGGCGCAGTTCGCGGCGCAGCCTGGCCGCTTCCAGGCGCTGCTTTTCCTCGAGCGTGCGCGGCGCAAGCGGGGGCACCGCGGTGGGCGCGCCCTGGTCATCCACCGCCACCATCGTGAAGTAACAGCTATTGGTGTGGCGCACGAGCTTCTTGCGGATGTCTTCAGTGACGACCTTGATCCCGATTTCCATGGACGTGCGGCCCGTGTAGTTCACGGCCGCGAGGAAGGTCACCAGTTCGCCCACGTGGATGGGTTCGCGGAACACGACCTGGTCCACGGACAGGGTCACGACATATTGGCCGGCGTACCGGCTGGCACAGGCGTAGGCCACCTGGTCCAGGTACTTGAGGATGGTTCCGCCGTGCACATTCCCCGAGAAGTTCGCCATGTCCGGCGTCATCAGGATGGTCATCGACAATTGGTGGCTAAAGGCGTCGTCCATGGCGGGCGTTCAATCTCGGATAAAACGCCTATGGTAGCGGCAGGCGCCCGTCATGGCGCCGTCTTTTCGGCGGCCTCCGGGGTTTCTTCCGGCGGCGCGTCCCGCAGCGCGGGCGGAGGCGTCCAGGAACCGTCCAGCAGCGCCGGTTCCGGCGCATAGGCGCGCAGCAGCACGCTGACCGGGCCGGCGGGCGGCAGCGGCAGCCAGTTGGCCTGCTCTTCGGGCGGGGGCGGGGCATGGCTGACCCGCAGGTCCAGCGAACCGTCCGCGTTATAGCGCAGGGGATCGCGGCTGCCGAGCGCGTAGCGCCCCAGAGGATTGGCGGCCGGCATGCCCTGGCCGTCGTAGGCCGCAAGCGACCATAGCGCGCCGGCGGGCGGCAACTGGCCGCTTTCGAAGCGCAGCGTGTAGCCGTGCGCGCCGTCCAGCGGCGCGCCCTGGCTGTCGGCGGCCAGCAGCAGCACCGACAGGTCCTCGGGCAGGCCCGAGCCCGGCTGCGCCTGCGCGGCCAGCGCGCGCCGCAGATAGGCGTTGCCGTACACGCCGATGCTGCCGGTTTCCTGCTGCCAGCCGTTCACGCCGCGCACGCTGCCGCCCGCCGCGGCCGCCATGCGTTCGCGCGCCGCGCGCAGCCCCCGGCGCATGCCCTGCTTGGCGGGGTGGTCGAGCTTGTCGAAATCGAACGGCCGGCCCGGGACCAGCCCGGCGCGGCGCAACTGCGCAAGCACGGGCTGGTCCGTGGGATGCGGCGGATTCCTGCGCAGCAGCTCGGCCGCGTAGGTGAAGAAGGCGTCCGTCGGCATGGATTCCACCTGTTCGCGCACCGGGGTGGCCAGGTCCAGGGTGGAATCGGACCGCGGCCGCTGCGCCTGCGGGGGCAGGTTCCACTGCGCCAGCGGCGTCAGGACGAAGCCGTCCTGCAAGGCGTGGACCGCGGGATAGTCGGCCGGACCTTCGGTCTGGATCAGGTTCTTGGCCCACACGTAGGCGGTGGGCGCGTCGATGCGGGACATGCCCGAGGGCAGGGCGCCGGTCCAGCCGGGCGGCACGATCGCGGTATTGCCCTTGGCCGTGCCGGTGCTGCGCTTGCCCAGCGTGGCGAAGGCATCCGTCCACATATCCAGCAGGGTCAGCGTGTAGAGCCGCCCCTGGGTGTTCGGCACGGACAGCACCACCGGCCCGGCCGTCAGGTCCAGCCAGGCGGCGCTGCGCAGCATGTCGGGGTTGGCCCAGGGCGCGGCGGCTCCCGGCGCCGGCAAGGCGCGTCCATGCAGGAAGGCGTTGGCCGGCGCGCCCTGCGCGCCGCGCGACGGGTGGGTGGACTGGCGGCGGGCCAGGTCCATCGTCACCAGGGGATAGAAATAGAGGTAGCCCTCCATCGCGGCCTGGCGGGCCGCCTCCGTCGCGGCGGCGGCCGGGGTCGGGGCGGCGGGCGCCGCGCCGGCGGGGGCGGCGGGCGCGAGCGCGGCGGCGAAACACAGGGCCAGGAAAGCAAGGCGGCGCATCGGCGCTCCTATGGTCTAGCGGAAAAAACGGGAGGCCGGCGCGGCGTCCCCGGAATCGCGGGCCCGCCGGGACCTCCAGGCTGCCGGCCATGGTAGCAGTCCCGGAATCATCCAAAATCTGCGAAATGACGAGATTTCGCCGTCAAATTCCAGCCATAGGGACGATACCCGAGGGGGCCGGATGGGCATGGCGCGTCCGTTGCGCAAGGCCTATACTCGAACCCATGTCCTTGGAGGCCGCAGGGCTTTTTGCTTCGGCGGGCCCGGCCTTCTTCATTCACCCGGAGAGGAGTGCTTCATGGTCAACATGAATCGCCGCCAGTTCTTCAAGGTGACCGGTGCCACGCTGGCAGGCTCCAGCCTGGCCTTGCTCGGGGCAGCCCCCGGCACGGCCATGGCCGAAGTCCGCCAGTACAAGCTTGCGCGCATGACTGAAACGCGCAACACCTGTCCCTACTGTTCGGTCGCCTGTGGCCTGCTGATGTACGGCCTGGGCGACGGCGCCAAGAATGCGCGCGCCAGCATCGTCCACATCGAAGGCGACCCCGACCACCCCGTCAACCGCGGCACGCTCTGTCCGAAGGGCGCGGCCCTGATCGACTTCATCCACAGCCCCAACCGCCTGAAGTACCCGGAATACCGGGCGCCCGGTTCGGACAAGTGGGTGCGGATGTCGTGGGACGACGCCCTGACGCGCATCACCAAGCTCATGAAGGCCGACCGCGACGCGAACTTCGTCGAGAAGACCGCGGACGGCAAGACGGTCAACCGGTGGCTGACCACCGGCATGCTGGCCGCCTCGGCAAGCAGCAACGAGGTCGGCTACATCACGCACAAGACCGTGCGCAGCATGGGGATACTGGCGTTCGACAACCAAGCCCGTGTCTGACATGGCCCGACGGTGGCAGGTCTTGCCCCGACGTTTGGCCGTGGAGCGATGACGAACCATTGGGTCGACATCAAGAACGCGGACGTAGTACTGATCATGGGCGGCAATGCCGCCGAGGCCCACCCTTGCGGGTTCAAATGGGTCACGGAAGCGAAAGCCCATAACAAGGCGAAACTCATCGTCGTGGACCCGCGCTTCACGCGCTCGGCGTCCGTGGCGGACTTCTACGCGCCCATACGCACCGGCACCGACATCATTTTCCTGGGCGGCGTCATCAAGTACCTGTTAGATCACGACAAGATCCAGCACGAGTACGTGCGCAACTACACCGACTTTTCGTTCATCGTGCGCGAGGACTTCACGTTCGACGCGGGGCTGTACTCGGGCTACAACGCCGAGAAGCGCAGCTACGACAAGTCGAGCTGGGACTACGAGCGCGGCGAGGACGGCTACGTCAAGACCGATCCCACGCTGGAGCATCCGCGCAGCGTCTACCAGCTACTGAAGAAGCACTACTCGCGCTACACCGAGGACATGGTCGAGCGCGTCTGCGGCACGCCCAGGGACAAGTTCCTGAAGGTGTGCGAAATGCTGGCCAGCACGGCCGGCAAGGATCGCGCCGCGACCATTCTCTACGCGCTGGGCTGGACGCAGCACTCCATCGGCTCGCAGATCATCCGCACCGGCGCGATGGTGCAGTTGCTGCTGGGCAACATCGGCATCGCCGGCGGCGGCATGAACGCGCTGCGCGGGCACTCGAACATCCAGGGCCTGACCGATCTGGGGCTGATGTCGAACCTGCTCCCGGGCTACATGACCCTGCCCAACGAGCCCGAGCAGGACTACGGCAAGTACATCGAGACGCGCACGCAGAAGCCGCTGCGGCCCAACCAGTTGAGCTACTGGCAGAACTACAACAAGTTCCACGTCAGCCTGATGAAGGCCTGGTGGGGCAAGGCGGCCACGGCGGAAAACAACTGGGCGTTCGACTACCTGCCCAAGCTGGACAAGCTCTACGACATGCTGCAGGTCTACGAGCTCATGGTCCAGGGCAAGATGAACGGCTATATCGCGCAGGGCTTCAACCCGCTGGCCGCGGCGCCCAACAAGGCCAAGCTGAACGACGGCTTCGCCAAGCTGAAGTTCCTGGTCATCATGGATCCCCTGGTCACCGAGACCTCGGAATTCTGGCGCAACGCCGGCGAGGCCAACGACGTCGATCCCGCCAAGATCCAGACGGAGGTCTTCCGCTTGCCCACCACCTGTTTCGCCGAAGAGGACGGCACGCTGGTGAACTCCGGCCGCTGGCTGCAATGGCACTGGAAGGGCGCCGAGCCGCCGGGCGAGGCCAAGAGCGACATCGAGATCATGGCGCTGATCTTCACGCGCCTGCGCAAGATGTACCAGGAAGAGGGCGGCAAGTATCCCGATCCCATCGTCAACCTGTCCTGGCCCTACGCCAACCCGCAGAATCCCACCGCGGAAGAACTGGCCAAGGAATACTCGGGCCGCGCGCTGGTGGACCTGGCCGATCCGAAGGATCCCGCCAAGATCACCCGCAAGGGCGGCGAGCAATTGGCGGGCTTCGCGGAACTGCGCGACGACGGCTCCACGGCCAGCGGCTGCTGGATCTTCGCCGGCGCCTGGGGCCCCGGCGGCAACCTGATGGCGCGCCGCGACAACAGCGACCCGACCGGCATCGGCCAGACGCTCAGTTGGGCCTGGGCATGGCCGGCCAATCGCCGCATCCTGTACAACCGGGCGTCCTGCGATCCGTCGGGCAAGCCGTTCGATCCGCGCCGCAGCCTGATTTCCTGGAACGGCAAGGCCTGGGTCGGCGCCGACATCCCGGACTTCAAGGGAGACGAAAACCCCGACGGCGGCATGGGGCCGTTCATCATGAACCCGGAAGGCGTGGCGCGCTTCTTCGCGCGGGCCGGCATGGCCGAAGGGCCGTTCCCCGAGCACTACGAACCCTTCGAGACGCCGCTGGGCTACAACCCGCTGTATCCGAAGGCCAAGGGCGTCACCAGCAATCCGGCCGCGCGCGTCTTCAAGGACGACCTGGCCGCGATGGGCACGGTCGACAATTTCCCGTACGTGGCCACCACCTACCGCCTGACGGAGCACTTCCACTACTGGACCAAGAACGTCCGCATCAACGCGATTCTCCAGCCGGAGCAATTCGTGGAACTCGGAGAGGCGCTGGCCCAGGAATTGGGGATCGCCAACGGGACGCGCGTGAAGGTGTCGTCCAACCGCGGCTACATCAAGGCGGTGGCGCTGGTCACCAAGCGCCTGCGGGCGCTGACCGTCGAGGGCAAGACCGTGCACCACGTGGGCATCCCGATCCACTGGGGCTTCGTGGGCATCGCCAAACCCGGCTTCCTCACCAACACCCTGACGCCTTTCGTGGGCGACGGCAATTCCCAGACACCGGAATTCAAGTCGTTCCTGGTCAAGGTCGAGAAGGCATAGGAAGGAGACCGACATGGCTATGCAATCCCTGGACATCAAGCGGCGCTCCGCCACGACCACGCCGCCGCCCGGCATCCGCGAACCCGTCACGGGCTCGGTCGCCAAGCTGATCGACGTCTCCAAGTGCATCGGGTGCAAGGCTTGCCAGAGCGCCTGTATGGAATGGAACGATCTGCGCGACGAGATCGGCACCAACGTGGGCGTCTACGACAACCCGGCCGACCTGACCGAGCATTCCTGGACCGTCATGCGCTTCTCGGAATACGAGAACCCCGCGGGCGACCTGGAATGGCTGATCCGCAAGGACGGCTGCATGCACTGCGAGGACCCGGGCTGCCTGAAGGCCTGTCCCTCGCCGGGCGCCATCATCCAGTACAACAACGGCATCGTGGATTTCCACGAAGAGAACTGCATCGGCTGCGGCTACTGCATCACCGGCTGTCCGTTCAACGTGCCGCGCATCTCCAAGAAGGACCACAAGGCCTATAAGTGCACCCTGTGTTCCGACCGCGTGGCCGTTGGCCAGGAGCCGGCCTGCGTCAAGGCCTGTCCGACCGGCGCCATCGTCTTCGGCACCAAGGACGACATGAAGCAGCACGCGGCCGAGCGCATCGAGGACCTGAAGTCGCGGGGCTTCGACCAGGCCGGCCTGTACGATCCGCAGGGCGTGGGCGGCACCCACGTCATGTACGTGCTGCACCATGCCGACCAGCCGGGCCTGTACCACGGGCTGCCGAAGGATCCGCAGATCAGTCCCATGGTCGCGCTGTGGAAGGGCATCGCCAAGCCGCTGGGCGTGGCCGCCATGGCCCTGACCGCGCTGGCGGGCTTCTTCCACTATGCCCGTGTCGGCCGCAACGAAGTCAGCGAGGAAGACGAACGCAGGGCCGAAGAGGAGGTTCGCCATGAGTGAACGACGCCATCGCCTGATCAAGCGCTACTCCCCCGGCGAGCGCACCAACCACTGGATCATCGCACTGAGCTTCATCCTGCTGGCGCTCTCGGGGCTGGCGCTGTTCCATCCGTCCATGTACTGGTTGACCAACCTGTTCGGCGGCGGGCCCTGGACGCGCATCCTGCACCCCTTCATCGGGCTGGTGATGTTCGTCTGCTTCGTCGTGTTCGCCGGGCATATGTGGCGCCACAACGTCATGACGAAGGCGGACCGCCAGTGGATGCGGCAGTTGAACGACGTGGTCGAGAACCGCGAGGACAAGCTGCCCGAGGTCGGCAAGTACAACGCCGGCCAGAAGCTGCTGTTCTACGTGCTGATCCTGTGCATGCTGGGCCTGTTCGCCAGCGGCATCGTGATCTGGCGCGAGTACTTCGCGTTCTATTTTCCGATCTGGGTCGTCCGCGCGGCTTCGGTGCTGCATGCCGTTTGTGCATTGGTGCTGATTTGCGCGATCATTGTGCATATTTATGCGGCGATCTGGGTCAAGGGCTCCCTGACGGCGATGCTGCGGGGTTATGTCACCGCGGGCTGGGCGTGGAAACACCACCGCGCCTGGTTCCGGGAACAGGTCGGCAAGGGGCCCGTCGGAAAATAGGCTTTCCGGCCGGTTTCACCGAGTCCCATCGCACGGCTGCCTCCCCCTTTTCCGGGGGTGGCAGCCGTGTTTGTTTATCTGGAGACGCAATTGCAGCGAATTCTTCCGCGCGGCGAGATCGAAGCGCTTGATCACAACAGCATCCCCCGGATCAAGCTGCCGGAGCGCGAGTCCGTGTTCGCCGTCCGCGCCGCGCGCCTGCGCCAGCTTGCCGCGGACAGTCCGGTGGCCGACTATCTCCTGCTGATGGCCCGGCTGGTCGACGCGCAGCAGCGCGCGCTGGCGCACTGCCACGCGCCTGAAGCCACCGAAGACCGCATTTCCCTGGCCCAGGCCCACGGCATGCCGCCGCTGCAGGCGGTGGGCTGGCCCCGCGATCCGCTGTGGCGCAAGGTCCTGGAGCAGTTGCTGGATGACGTCGCCGGCGGCCAGGACGTCCCGGCCGAGGCCGTCGAGGTGTGCGCCGCGCTGCGCCGCGCGCTGGCGGACGATCCGGAATCGGTCGAAGACCTGGCCGACGCCGTGCTGGCCGAGCAGGACCAGGGCGTGGACGGCGCGGCCGCGCCTTTCGTGATGGCGGCGCTGCAAGTCTACTGGACCGACCTCGCCAGCCGCTTCGACGAAAAACAACTGCCCGTGGCCAGCCCCTTCGGCGTATGCCCGGTGTGCGCCAGCCTGCCGGTGGCCAGCGTGGTCCGCGTGGGCGGCCAGTTCGAGGGCTACCGCTACCTGTGCTGCAGCCTGTGCGCCACGCAATGGCACATGGTGCGCGTGAAATGCTCGCATTGCGAGGACGTGGAGTCGGTGGCGTACCAGGCCATCGAAGGGCGTTCGGAAGCGATCAAGGCCGAGACCTGCGACCATTGCCACACCTACCGCAAGATCTTCTACCAGGACAAGGACCTGAACGTGGAGCCGGTGGCCGACGACCTGGCCAGCCTGATGCTCGACGTGCTGGTGGGCGAGGCCGGCTATTCGCGGGCCAGCGGCAACCCCTTGCTGTGGCACGGCTCGGAGGAGGACTGACATGCCCAAGTCCGGCCCCGGCGCCGCCGTTTCCGATATCCCGTCGCTCGACCGCCTGCTGAACGCCCAGGCCCTGGCGCCCGCGCTGGCGGAACACGGCCGCAGCCAGGTGGTGGCGGCCTTGCGCAAGGACCTGGCCGCGCTGCGAGAGCGCGCCCTGGCCGGCGGGCTGCCGAAGGCCGAGCTGGACGAGGCCGCGGTCGCGGCGCGCGTCGCGGGCGAACTCGCCCGGCGGGCTCGGCCGCGTCTGCGCGCCGTCTACAACCTGACCGGCACGGTGCTGCACACCAACCTGGGCCGGGCGCTGCTGCCGGACGAGGCGGTGGCGTCGGTGCTGCGCGCCCTGAGTTCGCCCGCCAACCTGGAGTTCGACCTGGACTCCGGCGGCCGCGGGGACCGCGACGACCTCATCGACGAACTGCTGTGCGAGCTGACCGGCGCGGAAGCCGCCACCGTCGTCAACAATAACGCCGCCGCCGTGCTGCTGATGCTCAACGCGCTGGCGGACCGGCGCGAGGTCGTGGTGTCGCGCGGCGAACTGGTCGAGATCGGCGGCGCTTTCCGGATTCCGGACATCATGAAGCGCGCCGGCGCCAAGCTGATCGAAGTCGGCACCACCAACCGCACGCACGCCGCCGACTACGAAAGCGCCATCGGCGCCCGCACGGCCATGCTGATGAAGGTGCATTGCAGCAATTACGCCGTGACCGGCTTCACCAAGAGCGTGGGCGTGGCCGAGGTGGCCGCGATGGCGCACGCGCGCGGCCTGCCCGCCACGGTGGACCTGGGCAGCGGCACGCTGGTGGACCTGACGCAATTCGGCCTGCCCCGCGAAGACACCGTGCGCGAAACCATCGAGGCCGGCGCGGACCTGGTCACGTTCAGCGGCGACAAGCTGCTGGGCGGCCCGCAGGCCGGGCTGCTGGTGGGCCGCGCGGACCTGATCCGCAAGATCAAGAAGAACCCGCTCAAGCGCGCCCTGCGCGTCGGCAAGCTGACCCTGGCGGCGCTGGAGCCCGTGCTGGGGCTGTACCGCGCGCCCGAGTTCCTGGCCCAGCGGCTGACCACGCTGCGCCTGCTGACGCGCCCGCAGCGCGACATCCAGCCGCAGGCCGAGCGCCTGCGCGGCGCGCTGGCGCACGCGGCGGGCCCCCACTACGCGGTCGAGGCCGTGCCGATGTTCAGCCAGATCGGCAGCGGCGCCCTGCCGGTGGACCAGTTGCCCAGCTACGGCCTGGAGGTGCGCTACGCCGGAAAAGGGCGTCCGGGACGGCACCTGGACAAGCTGGAGGCCCGGCTGCGCGGCCTGCCCGTGCCCGTGATCGGCCGCATCGCCGACGACGCTCTGTGGCTGGACCTGCGCTGCCTGGAAGCGGCCCACGAAGCGGACTTCGCCGCGCAATTGACGGAGCCGCTCGCATGATCGTCGGCACGGCCGGCCACATCGACCACGGCAAGACCACGCTGGTGCGCGCGCTGACGGGCGTGGACACCGACAGGCTCAAGGAAGAGAAGGCGCGCGGCATTTCCATCGAGCTGGGCTACGCCTACACGCCGCTGCCCAATGGCGACGTGCTGGGCTTTATCGACGTGCCCGGCCACGAAAAACTCGTCCACACGATGGCGGCCGGCGCCAGCGGGATCGACTTCGGCCTGCTGATCGTGGCGGCGGACGATGGCGTCATGCCCCAGACGCGCGAGCACCTGGCCATCCTGGCCCTGCTGGGCGTGGCGCGCGGCGCGGTGGCGCTCACCAAGACCGACCGCGCCGACGGCGAGCGGCAGGCGGCGGTGCGCGCGGAGATCGCGGCGCTGGCGGCGGGCACCTTCCTGGACGGCGCGCCCGTGTTCGGCGTGTGCGCGTCGCGGCCCGGCGACGCGGGCACGGCGCAACTGAAGGCCCACCTGGACGAGCAGGCGCAGGCCATGCCGCGGCGGAACCGCCAGGGCCTGTTCCGGCTGGCGGTGGACCGCGTGTTCACGCTGGCGGGCCATGGCACGGTGGTGACGGGGACGGCCCATGCGGGCGAGGCCCGCGTGGGCGACGAGGCGGCCGAGCTGTTGCTGATGCCCGCTGGCACGCGCGTGCGGGTGCGCGGCATCCACGCGCAGAACCAGCCCAGCGAGACCGGCGCGGCCGGCCAGCGCTGCGCGCTGAACCTGGCGGGCATCGACAAGAGCGCCATCGCGCGCGGCGACTGGATCGCGGACGCGCGATGTTTCCTGCCGTCGCGCCACGTCGATGCGGCGCTGACGCTGCTGGACTCGGCGGACGCGCCCGTGCGCGCCTGGTCGCCGTTGCACGTGCACATCGGCGCGGCGCGCCACGTGGCGCACGCCGTGCCGCTCAGCGCGGAGTCGATCGCGTCGGGGCAGTCCGGCTGGGTGCAATTGGTGTTCGACGAGCCGGTCTGCGCCATGCCGGGAGACCGCTGCATCGTGCGCAACGCGCAGGCCACGCGCACGGTCGGCGGCGGCCGGGTGCTGGACCCCAACGCGCCCGACCGCAAGCGCCGGTCCGCCGCGCGCCTGCAATGGCTGCAAGCGCTGTCGGACATGCTGGATGGCGGCAGCCTGCGGCCCGTGCTGGAGCATGCCGCGCTGGGGCTGGACGAAGGGGCCTTGCAGCGCCTGACGGGCCAGCCCGTGCGGGACATCCAGGCGCCCGAGGGCGCGCTGTGGATCGAGGCGCGGACCGAGCAGGCGCCGCAGACCTTGATCCTGGCGGCCCATTGGGACGCGCTGCGCGAACGCATGGAACAGGCGCTGGCGGCCTTCCACCAGGGCGCGCCGGACGAGCCCGGGCCCGACGGCGCGCGCCTGCGCCGGATGGCGATGCCGGCCGGGCCGGACGCGCTGTGGCAGGCGGCGCTGGACGACCTCCAGCGGCAAGGCCGCATCGTGCGCAACGGCCCGTGGCTGCACCTGCCCGGCCATGCCGCGACCCTGGGGCCCGAGGAATCGGAACTGGCCGCGCGGATACTGCCGCTGCTGGCCGCGGGGGCGTTCGATCCGCCCTGGGTGCGCGACCTGGCCCGGACGCTGGCCGTGCCGGAAGACCGCGTGCGGCAACTGCTGCGCAAGCTGCTGCGGCGCGGAGACGTGGGCCAGGTCGTGAAGGACCTGTTCTATCACCGCGGCCAGGTGGACGCCCTGGCGGCGCTGGCGGCGGACCTGGCCGCGCAGCCGGCGGGGCTGAACGCGGCGGTGTTCCGCGACGCCACGGGGCTGGGAAGAAAGCGGGCGATCCAGATCCTGGAATTCTTCGACCGCGTCGGGTACACGCGGCGCGTGCGCGACATGCACGTGCTGCGCCACGATAGCGCCTATGGGGGGACGCAAGCGGCGCGGCAGCCGGTATCATAGGCGGGCCATCGCGGAAGGCATCCGTGCCCGGTGGCGCGGCTGGGCTTCAAACCCAGTTGGGGGCGTCAGACGCTCCCAGGTAGGTTCGACTCCTGCTGCCTTCCGCCATCTTTCCTGCGCCGCGCGCTACGCCCGCAGCATCCGCGTCACCACGCCGCCCACGCGGTCCGACTGCCAGTCCAGTTCCCCCAGGTGCCAATACCGCACGGATCCGCCGCGGTCCACCAGGTAGTTGGCGGGCAGGCCGATCGCCTCCCATTGCTTGGACGCGGCGCTGTTCCGGTCGTGCAGCACCGTTCCCGCAACCGGCCACTTCGCCAGGAAGGTGCTGATCTTGCCCAGCGATTCGCCCACGTTCACCGCCACCAGGCGCAGCCCCTGTTCGCGGTGGCGCTTGGCCATCGCGGACATGACGGGGATTTCATCGCGGCAGGGATCGCACCAGGTGGCCCAGAAACTCACGATGACGACGCTGCCGCGCCAGGCGGAGAGCTTCTTTTCGCGGCCCGACAGGTCGGGCAGGGCCAGCGGGGGCGTCGGGGCGGTCCAGGCGGCCCAGTCCGGGCCGGTGGCCGTCTTGAGCGCGCTGTCGCTGGCGGCGCGCGCAAGCCAGGGCAGGGCCGCCAGCGACAGGCCGGATTGCAGAAGCTGGCGGCGGCTGACCATGGCGGATCCCCGCGGCCGGCTCAGGCGGAAAGCGGCCTGGATGTGAGCCGGTAGCTGAAGCCGTCGGGGTCCAGGCTGTCCAGGCGGCCGTCGGCGGTTTCCCCGTTGGGGTACATCAGGAAGGGCACGGGGCCGTGGGAGGCGCCGGGCAGGACGACGTCGTGGCCGTGGTTGTACGCGACCCAGTTCATTTCCCAGGCGCCGAACAGCATGACGCGCGCGGCCCGGACCTTGGCGTCGGTGAGCGGCAATTCCCCGGGGGGTTCTTCCAGCATGACCTTGCGCACGTCGGCGGGATCGACGGGGATCCAGCCGTAGCCCGCGGCGTAGAACTCGGCGCGGCAGTGCTGCGCCTTGGTGACGTCGCCGGCCTTGCCCAGGCTCTTGTAGCCGAGTTCCGAATCGGCGACGCGCAGCCCGTAGGCATCGCGCGCGGGGATGCCCGAGGCGCGCGCCAGCGCGACGAACAGCGAATTGATGTCGGCGCACTTGCCGTTCAGGTCGTTGGCGGTCAGCATGTACCGCACGTCGCCCACGCCGCAGCCCCGGGTGGAGGCGGTCCGACAGGTATTTTCGACGACCCAGTCGTAGAGGGCGCGGGCGCGCGCCAGGTCGCCCTGGTGGCCGCGCGTGATGCGGTCCGCGGTGGTCTTGACGATGCCGTCGGTGGGCAGCAGCGTGGTGGGCTTGAGGTATTCCCGCAGGGCGGCGGGGCTTTCGCGCTCGGCGTCCGCGGGCGGCGGCTGCGTCAGGTCCACGCGCCGGTTGCGGGTCTGGAAGCGGCTGGTCACGGTCACCGCGCGCTGCGCCTGCGCGTCCGGCCATTCCACGGCCAGCATCTGGACCCCGTAGCCGGGGGCCTGCGTCAACCGGGCGGCGCCGCCGCCGTCCACCTGCCAGGCGGTCTGCGCCCCGCGCTGGTAGGGGGTGTCGGTGGCATAGGGGACCGGGATCCAGATGCGCGTATGGGCGCCTTGATCCTTCACGCTGATATAGGTGGTCAGTTCGAAGGCGCGCCATCCGGCGCTGACGGGCGCTTGCGCGGCGCGCGCGGCCTGGGGCAATGCGCTGGCCGCGCACAGGGCGCCCGAGAAACGGAGAAAGTGTCGGCGATCCATGTAGCCCTCACTCACGGTGAAGATTGGCTGTCGGTGCGCCCGGCGACGGGCGGCCGTCCGTTGCTGCGTTCTGCCAGACCATCATAGGGCGAATCCCGCCGGCGGTGCTATCCTTTTCCGCTGACGAATGGAGATCGAGATGACCCAGGATGTTGCCAGCGCGGCGGTGCCGCGGTTGACTTCGCTTTCCCATGGCGGGGGCTGCGGCTGCAAGATCGCGCCGGGCGTGCTGTCGGCGCTGCTGGCGCGTTTCGGCCCGGCGGCCAGCTATCCCAACCTGATGGTCGGCACCGAGACCGCCGACGACGCGGCGGTGTACCGGCTCAACGACGAGCAGGCGCTCATCGCCACCACCGACTTCTTCATGCCCATCGTGGACGACCCGTTCGACTTCGGCCGCATCGCGGCGACGAACGCGCTGTCGGACGTGTACGCGATGGGCGGCACCCCGATCATGGCGCTGGCGATCGTCGGCATGCCGATCAACGTGCTGCCGCACAGCGTCATCGCGGACATCCTGCGCGGCGGCGAATCGGTGTGCGAGGATGCCGGCATCCCGGTGGCGGGCGGCCACAGCATCGATTCCGTCGAACCCATCTACGGTCTCGCGGCGATGGGCCTGGTGCATCCGGCCCGCGTGAAGCGCAACGCCGATGCGCGCGCGGGCGACGTGCTGATCCTGGGCAAGGGCCTGGGCGTGGGCATCCTGTCGGCGGCGCTGAAGAAGAACCGGCTGGACGACGCCGGCTACCGCGTGATGATAGCCACGACCACCCGCCTGAACCGTCCGGGGCCGGCGCTGGCCGCGCTGGACGGCGTGCACGCGGTCACCGACGTGACCGGCTTCGGCCTGCTGGGCCACGCGCTGGAAATGGCGCGCGGCGCGAAACTGACCGCGCGCCTGCGGCTGGCGTCCCTGCCCTGGCTGCCGGGCGTGCAGGCCTACGCGGCGGACGGCGTCATCACCGGCGCCTCCGGCCGCAACTGGGCGTCCTACGGCGAATCCATCCGCCTGGGCGACGCGGTCACCGACACGCAGCGCGCCCTGCTGACCGATCCCCAGACTTCCGGCGGCCTGCTGGTGTCCTGCGCGCCGGAGACGGCCGAGGCCGTGCTGGACCTGTTCCGCGGGCAGGGGTTCGACCAGGCGGCCGTCATCGGCGAAATGACGGCTGGCGAGCCCGTGGTGCGCGTGGAGTGAGCTACGAGGTCAGGTCGCGCGCGGTCGCCGCGGCCTGTTCCATCAGCCATTGCGTGACGACGTCCGCGTCCGGCGTGCTGCGGCGCGCATTGCGCACCAGCCAGTAGGCCAGTTCGGTGGCGTGGGCGGCCTGCCCGCCCAGGGCCTCCAGGCGCTTGTCCGCCAGCATCGGCGCGATCAGCGCCAGCCGTCCCAGCGCGATGCCATGGCCCGCCAGCGCCGCGTGCACGATCTGGTCGTACTGGTTGAAGCGCAGCATGCCCTTGGCCGGGATCCGGCCCAGGCCGCGCGCGTTCAGCCATTCCTGCCATTGCAGCCACGGCCGCGTGGGGTCGTCGAATTCCAGCAGCACGTGGCGTTGCAGTTCGCGCGCATCCAGTCCGCGCGCCCCGAGGGAAGGGTGCGCCACCGGCACCACCGATTCGCCGAAGAGCCAGGCGGCGCTGTCCGGCACGCCGTCGCGCAGGCTGTAGCGGATCGCGATGTCCACGTTCTCGCGGTCGATGTCGATGAGCCGGTTGTCGGCGGCTACGCGCACGTCGATGTGCGGATGGGCCTCCTGGAAATCGCCCAGGCGGGGCAGCAGCCAGAGCGAGGCCACGCCGATGGTCGTCGTGATGGTCACGGGGGTGCGCCGCTCCGGCGCCCGCAGTTGTTCGGTCAGGTCGCCCAGTTGGCTCAGCCAGACGTCGGCCATGCGGAACAACTGCGCGCCTTCGGAGGTGAACGACACGCTGCGGAAGCCCCGCAGCAGCAGAGGCACGCCCAGGTGGGCTTCCAGCGCCCGGATCTGGCGGCTCACGGCCGACTGGGTCACGTGCAGGTCCTGCGCCGCCAGCGTGATGCTCATGCGGCGGCCCACGGCCACGAAGCCTCGGACCAGATCGAGCGGCGGGAGTTTGGCCAGTGGGTATGACATTCGTGAAACTCATGCGTATCGGACGGAAATGTCGCTTGAGCAATAGTACTCCGAGGGCGTTCAATAGAACCCAGACGACGGGTCTATGGGCGGCAGCCCGGCGATCCGCCGCGATCGCCGCCGCCCGGGAGGAACGCCATGATCCAGGTATGTTGCGCTGCGGGAATGTCATTCCGTTTGGCCGGCGGGTCGACTATGCTGCTGAAGCGGGCATCGGGCCTCCGCATCGTGTGCCACGCCGGCACCTTGTGGGTATCCGAATACCGCCGCTACGATGACAGCGTGCTCCAAGCCGGTGATTCCGTCACCGTCGGCAGCGATCGCGACGTCGTTCTCAGCGGCCTGCCGGATGCGCAGGTCGCGCTAATTTCCTAGGCCCTTCCGGAGTTCGTGATGACCGCGTCCCCGCCCGATACGCCCCGCATCGAGATGTGGTTCGATTTCGCCAGCCCGTACAGCTATCTGGCCATCGAGCGCATCGACGCCCTGGCGCGGGACGCCGGCGTCCGGGTCGACCTGCGTCCCTTCCTGCTGGGGCCGATCTTCCAGGCGCAGGGCTGGAACGACACGCCGTTCCGGCTTTTTCCCGGAAAAGGCGCCTACATGATGCGGGACATCGCCCGCCTTGCCGAAAAATACGGCGTGGTCTACAACCGGCCGCGCCTGTTTCCGCGCATGAGCGTACTGCCCGCGCGCATCGCCCTGCTGGGCCAGGACGAGCCCTGGGGCCGCGATTTCTGCCTGGCGGTTTTCCGCGCCAATTTCCAGCACGACCTGGACATCCAGGCCGAAGACGTCGTGCACGAGCTGCTGACGGATCTGTCGCTCGACGCGGACGGCCTGATCGCCCGCGGCAAGTCCGAGGCCGCCAAGGAAGCGCTGCGCCGCCGGGTCGACCGCGCGCGCAACCTGGGCCTGTTCGGCGCGCCCACCTTCTTCGTGGACGGCGAGATGTTCTGGGGCAACGACCGCCTGGAAGACGCGCTCGACTGGACGCGCCGGCCGGCGTCCGCCCATTCGCGGCCGCAGTCCGCGGCCCGCGCCTGAGCACGGGCGCCACGCAGGTTTTTTCGCCAACGCACCTTCAAGAAATGAAGAACGCCAGCAGTGCCTATCGCGGCGCGCCCATGCCGGGCGGCCGTTCGTTCACGCAATTCCGCGCCGCCCGCATCCGGCGCGTATCGTTCCAGTGGGAACAGGCCGAACGCCCGCAGTGTCTGACACCCCACGAGCCGCCCGGGCAAGTCGCAGAAGCCGTGTCTGACACCCCAACGCGCCGGCGCGGCGCATCGAACGGACTTCCCCGGGTGTCTGACACATAAGGACCGCTAACCGCCCCGCGTCACCGGCGCCACCCCCGCCCATTCCTCATCCGAATACAGCCGCGAGCGCAGCAGGAAGCGCTTGCCCTCGGCGCTGTCCAGCGAAAAGGCGCCGCCGCGGCCGGGGACGGCGTCGATGATGAGCTGGGTGTGTTCCCAGTAGGCGAACTGGTCCTCGCCCATGTAGAACGGGCAGCCTTCCAGGTCGCCCAGCAGCACGTCCGAGCCGCCCACCATGAATTCCCCCTGCGGATAGCACATGGGCGAACTGCCGTCGCAGCATCCGCCCGACTGGTGGAACATCAGTGGGCCATGCTTGGTCCGCAGGGTATCGATCAGTTGGCGCGCGTCGTCGGTCGCGACCACGCGCGGGGTGTGCTCTGCCATGATGTCGTCCTCTCGGGCGCGCCAGGCCGGAAGGCCCGGCGCGCCCGCTGGTCGGGGATCAGAAGAAACCCAGCTTCTTCGGCGAGTAGCTCACCAGCAGGTTCTTCGTCTGCTGGTAGTGGTTGAGCATCATCTTGTGGTTCTCGCGTCCGATACCGGATTGCTTGTAGCCGCCGAACGCCGCGTGCGCCGGATAGGCGTGGTAGCAGTTGGTCCACACGCGGCCGGCCTTGATCGCGCGTCCCATGCGATAGCACGTGTTCGCGTCGCGCGACCACACGCCGGCGCCCAGGCCGTAGAGCGTATCGTTGGCCAGGGCCAGCGCGTCGTCGGCGTCCTTGAAGGTCGTCACCGCCACCACCGGGCCGAAGATTTCCTCCTGGAACACGCGCATCTTGTTGTGTCCCTTGAAAACCGTGGGCTGCACGTAGTAGCCGCCTTCCAGCGCGCCCTGCATCTGCGCGCGCGCGCCGCCGGCCAGCACGTCGGCGCCTTCCTGCTTGCCGATGTCCAGGTACGACAGGATCTTCTCCAGTTGCTCGGTCGACGCCTGCGCGCCCAGCATGGTGTCGGCGTCCAGCGGATTGCCCTGCTTGATCTCGGCCACGCGCTTCAAGGCGCGTTCCATGAACTTGTCGTACAGGGATTCCTGGATCAGCGCGCGGCTGGGGCAGGTGCAGACTTCGCCCTGGTTCAGCGCGAACATGACGAAGCCTTCGACGGCCTTGTCCAGGAAGTCGTCGTCCTGCGCGGCCACGTCGGCGAAGAAGATGTTGGGCGATTTCCCGCCCAGTTCCAGGGTGACGGGGATGATGTTCTGCGAGGCGTACTGCATGATCAGGCGCCCGGTGGTGGTTTCGCCCGTGAAGGCGATCTTGGCGATGCGCTTGCTGGAGGCCAGCGGCTTGCCGGCTTCCAGGCCGAAGCCGGTGACCACGTTCACCACGCCCGGGGGCAGGATGTCGCCGATCAGCTCCATCAGTAGCAGGATGCCCAGCGGCGTCTGTTCGGCGGGCTTGAGCACCACGCAATTGCCGGCGGCCAGCGCGGGCGCCAGCTTCCATGCCGCCATCAGGATGGGGAAGTTCCAGGGGATGATCTGGCCCACGACGCCCAGCGGCTCGTTGAAGTGGTAGGCCACGGTGTCATGGTCGATCTCGGATAGGCCGCCTTCCTGGCTGCGGATGCACGAGGCGAAGTAGCGGAAGTGGTCGATCGCCAGCGGGATGTCGGCGGCGCGGGCCTCGCGTATCGGCTTGCCGTTGTCCCAGGTTTCGGCCGTGGCCAGGCGCTCGAGGTTCGCTTCCATGACGTCGGCGATCTGCATCAGCATGCGGGCGCGCTCGGCGGCCGGCGTGGCGCCCCATTTGGGGGCGGCGCGATGCGCGGCGTCCAGCGCCAGCTCGATGTCGCGCTCCTTGGAGCGGGCGTTGCGGGTCAGGGTCTGGCCCGTGACCGGGGTGACGTTGTCGAAGTATTCGCCGTCCGCCGGCTTCTGCCACTTGCCGTCGATGAAATTGTCGTACTGGGTCTTGAGGTCCAGGCGCGTGCCATAGGTGTCGGGGGTAACGCGGGTAGCGATGTCCATGCTTGTCTCCGGTATTGTGGGAATGCGGCAGTCGGCTGCCTGTCCTGTATCAAGCAAGGAACGTGCCAGACCGCGTTCTCCCCTGGACAGCCCGCTTCCTGCATGCGAAAGTAGACTTTCAAAGCGGACGATGCGCAGCAGTGCCCTTCGAGGGCCGGCCCCTTTGGGCCCAGCAAGCCCGCGCAGCGGGCGCGGCGTGGGAACTCCAGGTGAGGCCCCCCGTCGCGTTTTGCGACAGTGTCGCGGAACAGGTGTCGCAGAATGCCTGTCCAAGGAGACAAGCATGGCCACTCATTCCCGTCAGCACGCGCTGACGCAAGCGCGCCTGCTGTTCAACCAGCAGGGCGCCGTGCCCGGCGGCATGGTCGCCGAGCCCATCCTGCGATCGTGGCGGCGCTGCGCCGACCTGGGCTTCGACATGCGCGGCGTGCGCCGCGCCGAACTCATGACGCAGGGCGAACTGCGCGAAGCGCAGCAGCGCAACGAGGCGCTGCGCCGGATGTCCGAACCCGCCATGTCCCTGCTGCGCGGCCAGGCCGGCGGCAGCGGCAGCCTGGTGATCCTGTCCGACGCTCAGGGGCTGGTGCTGGACAGCGGCGGCGACATCGAATTCGCCCAGCGCGCCTCGCGCGTCGCGCTCATGCCCGGCGCGCCCTGGGACGAGGCCGCGGCGGGCACCAACGCCATCGGCACCGCGCTGGTGGAAGGCCGGCCCATCGCGGTCCATGGCGCGGAACACTATTTCGAACCGAACCGCATCCTGACCTGCGCGGCGGTCCCCATCTCCGACGGCGAGGGCCGCACGCTGGGCGTGCTGGACCTGTCCAGCCAGGCGCGCGAGCTGCGGCCCGATGTGCTTGAACTGGTGCGCGCGGCAGTGGACCTGATCGAGCACCGCCTGTTCGAGCAGGCCTACGAACAGCAGGCCGTACTGCGGCTGCACGCCCATCATTCCGGCCTGGGCCTGCCGGGCGAGGGGCTGCTGGCCTTCGAGGGCGACCTGCTGGTCGGCGCCAACCGCTGCGCCTTGCAGGCGCTGGGCCTGGCGCCGACCGCCTTGGGCGTGTACCGCTACGCGGATGTTTTCGACGGCGATATCGAGCGCTGCCCCGACGCGGCGGGCCGGGTGCAGGCGCGTTCAGGCGCGGTGTACCACGCGCGCCTGCGCTGGCCGCGCTCCCGCGCCCGCCAGGCGCCGGCCCTGCCGGCCTTGCCGCCCGCCGATGCCGCGCGCCCCGCCGGGCCGAATTTCGACGCCGAGACCCTGGGCGCGCTGGCGCGCGCCGTGCACCTGTCGGACGCGGGCGTGTCCATCCTCCTGCAAGGCGAAACCGGCGTGGGCAAGGAAGTGTTCGCGCGGCAACTGCATGCGCGCGGCAGGCGGGCGGCGGGGCCGTTCGTGGCGGTGAACTGCGCGGCGCTGCCGGAAAGCCTGATCGAATCCGAATTGTTCGGCTACGAAGACGGCGCGTTCACCGGCGCGCGCCGCCAGGGCAGCAAAGGCCTGCTGCGGCAGGCGCACGGCGGCGTGCTGTTCCTGGACGAAATCGGCGACATGCCGCTGATACTGCAATCGCGGCTGCTGCGCGTGCTACAGACGCGCGAGGTATCGCCGCTGGGCGCGGCGCGGCCGGTGCCGGTGGATTTCGCGCTGGTATGCGCCACGCACCGCCCGCTGGCGCACGAAGGGCCCGACGCGCCGGTGCGGCCCGACCTGTATTTCCGGATCGCCGAATACACCGTGACGCTGGAGCCGCTGCGCGCGCGCGCGGACCGCCTAGAACTCCTGCGCGGCCTGTGGGCGGCGCATGGCGCGGGGCCGCTCCTGCCGCCGGACATCGAAGCCATCCTGCTTGCCTACCCGTGGCCCGGCAACTACCGGCAGATGGTGGCGGTGCTGCGCACGCTGCACGTGCTGGCCGGGCCGGCGGGCAGGGTCGACGCCGCCATGCTGCCCGCGGATATCCGCGGCGCGCAAGCCGGCCCGCCGCCCGCGGACAGGGGCGATCCGGCGGATCTCAAGGTAATGGCGGACTCGGCGATCCGCGACGCCCTGGCCGCGCACGGCGGCAACGTCAGCCGCGCGGCGCGGGCCCTGGGCGTGCACCGCAGCACCCTGTACCGGCGCGCCGCGGCGCTTGCCCCGCCGCGCACGCGGTAAGGGGCGGGGTCAGCCGACCAGGCGCGCGAGTTCCGCGCCCGGGTCCTTGGCGCGCATGAAGGCCTCGCCCACCAGGAAGGCGTCGACCTTGTGGCTGCGCATCAGTTTCACGTCTTCCGGCGTGAGGATGCCGCTTTCGGTCACGACGCGCTTGCCCGCGGGGATGCGCGGCAGGAGGTCCAGCGTGTTCGAGAGGCTGGTCTCGAACGTGCGCAGGTTGCGGTTGTTGATGCCCAGCAGGGGCGTCTTCATTTCCAGCGCGATGTCCAGTTCCTTGGCGTCGTGCACTTCCACCAGCACGTCCATGCCCAGCTCCATCGCCAGCGTTTCCATGTCGCGCAATTGGGCGGGGGTGAGCGCGGCCACGATCAGCAGCACGCAGTCCGCGCCCATCGCGCGCGCGGCGATGATCTGGTAGGGATCGATCACGAAGTCCTTGCGCAGGACCGGCAGCGAGCAGGCCGCGCGGGCCTGGCGCAGGTGGTCGTGCGAGCCCTGGAAGAACTGCACGTCGGTCAGCACGGACAGGCAGGCCGCCCCGTGCACCGCGTAGGAGGCCGCGATCTCGGCGGGGTTGAAGGTGTCGCGCAGCACGCCCTTGGAGGGCGAGGCTTTCTTGATTTCGGCGATGACGCCGGCCTTGCCCTGGGAGATCTTGTCTTCGATGGACTGGGCGAAGCCGCGGACGTCCTGCCGCGCCTGCGCTTCGCGCAGGACTTCGGCTTCGCTGCGCATCTGGCGGGCGGCGGCGACTTCCTCGACCTTGACGGCGAGGATCTTCGCAAGAATATCGTTCATTTCTGGAATTTCCGGGTATATGCGCAGAATTCTTCCAGCTTGGCTCGCGCCGCGCCGGTGGAAATCAGTTCGAATGCTAGCGCTAAGGCAGCGGGAATGGAATCGGCTTTATTGCCGGCATAGATCGCAAGCCCGGCATTGAGCGCGACAATGTCGCGGGCCGTGCCCTCGACATTCTCCAGCGCCTCGATGACAAGCTCGCGCGATTGTTCGCGATTGGACACCTTGATGCCCCGGTTGGACATCATGGATAGCCCGTAGTCCTCGGGATGGATTTCATATTCGAGGATTTTGCCGTCCTTGAGTTCCCCGACCATGGTGGCGCCGCCCAGCGAGGCTTCGTCCATGCCGTCCTTGCCGTGCACGACCAGCACGTGGCGCGAGCCCAGGCGTTCCAGCACGCGGACCTGGATGCCGACCAGGTCCGGGTGGAAGACGCCCATCAACTGGTTGGCGGCGCCGGCCGGGTTGGTCAGGGGCCCCAGGATGTTGAAGATCGTCCGGACGGCCAGCTCCTTGCGGATGGCGGCCACGTTCTTCATGGCGCCATGGTGGGCGGGCGCGAACATGAAGCCGATGCCGGTCGCCTGGATGCATTCGGCCACTTCCTCGGGCGCGAGCACGAGGTTGGCCCCTAGGGCTTCCAGCACGTCGGCGCTGCCGCTGGAGGACGAGGCGCTGCGGTTGCCGTGCTTGGCGATGGGCACGCCGGCCGCCGCCGCCACGAACATGGCGGTGGTGGAAATGTTGAAGGTATGGCTGCCGTCGCCGCCGGTGCCGCACATGTCCAGCAGGTCTTCGGG
Organism: Achromobacter veterisilvae; assembly: GCF_037619525.1. Classification (NCBI taxonomy): domain Bacteria; kingdom Pseudomonadati; phylum Pseudomonadota; class Betaproteobacteria; order Burkholderiales; family Alcaligenaceae; genus Achromobacter; species Achromobacter veterisilvae. Next base: position 1,421,845 of record NZ_CP148753.1, read on the forward strand.
ATTGGGGGTAGCCACCGGCGTGGCGAATTCGCGCATGACCTGCGCGGCCGCCGTGATTTCGCCGATGGTTTCCTTCTTAACGCGCAGGCCCATCAGCAGGGCGCTTGCGATCTGCGGCGACATCTCGCCGCGCATCAGCATGCGCATCAGGTGCAGCATTTCGTCGTGGAAAATTTCGCGGTGTTCAATGCAGCGCGTCAGCGCTTCGGTGGAGGAAATCGTCACGGTGCTTCCTTCTTAGGCGAGGTTCAGGAAATTGCGCAGCAGGGCATGGCCATGCTCGCTGAGCACGGATTCGGGATGGAACTGTACTCCGTACAGCGGCAGGGTCTTGTGGGCCACGCCCATGATGTCGCCGTCCGGGGCCGTCGCCGTCACCGCCAGGCAGTCGGGCAGGGTGGCCGGGTCTATGGTCAGCGAGTTGTAACGGATGGCCGTGTACGGGGTGGGCAGGCCGGCGAAGATGTCGGTGCCCGTGTGCGAGATCCGGACGGTCTTGCCATGCATGATCTGCTGCGCGCGCACGATGTCGCCGCCATAGGCGGCGCCGATGGCCTGGTGGCCCAGGCACACGCCCAGGATGGGCTTCTTGCCCGCGAAGGCCTGGATGACGGGCACCGAAATGCCCGCCTCGGCGGGAGAGCAGGGGCCGGGCGACACGCAGATGCGGTCCGGATTCAGGGCGGAGATGTCTTCCAGCGTGATCTGGTCGTTGCGCGCCACGCGCACGTCTTCGCCCAGTTCGCCGAAGTACTGGACCAGGTTGTAGGTAAAAGAGTCGTAATTGTCGATCATCAACAGCATTGTTTTCTCCGTGCGGGCGGTAGTCGGTTCAGGCGGGGCCGGGATCAGATGGGTTCGTCCAGGCCGTGCTGCACCTGTTCGGCCGCGCGCAGCACCGCGCGGGCCTTGGCTTCCGTTTCGGCCCATTCGGCTTCGGGGCTGGAATCCGCCACGATGCCGGCGGCGGCCTGCACGTACAGCGTGCCGTCCTTGATGACGCCGGTGCGGATGGCGATGGCCACGTCCATTTCGCCGCCATAGGAGAGGTAGCCGGCCGCGCCGCCGTAGATGCCGCGGCGCACGGGCTCCAGCTCGTCGATGATCTTCATGGCCTCGACCTTGGGGGCGCCGGTCAGGGTGCCGGCGGGGAAGGACGCGCGCAGCACGTCCATGCTGCTCATGCCGGGGTTCAGGTTGCCCGTCACGTTGGATACCAGGTGCATCACGTGCGAATAGCGTTCGATGACCATGGTGTCGCTGACCTTGACCGAACCCACCTCGGCCACGCGGCCCACGTCGTTGCGCGCCAGGTCGATCAGCATCACGTGCTCGGCCACTTCCTTGGGATCGGCCTTCAGTTCGGCCGCCAGGGCGGCGTCCTCTTCGGGCGTGGCGCCGCGCTTGCGGGTGCCGGCCAGCGGGCGGATCGTGATCTGCGATTTCGGCTCGCCGTTGTCCACCACGCGCTCCTGGCGCACCAGGATCTCGGGCGACGCGCCCACGACCTGGAAGTCGCCGAAGTTCCAGAAGTACATATAGGGGGAGGGATTGAGGGACCGCAGGGCGCGGTAGAGGGAGAGGGGGGAGTCGCGGAAGGGCTTGGCGATGACCTGGCCGATCTGCACCTGCATCAGGTCGCCGGCGGCGATGTGTTCCTTGGCCCGTCGCACCGCGGCCAGATAGTCTTCCTTCTTGAAGTCGCGCCGCTCGTCGGTCTGCATGCTGGCGTGGCTGTAGGGGATTTCCACCGGGCGCCGCAGGCGGGCGCGCAGGTCGTGCAGGCGCTGTTGGGCGCGGCTGTAGGCTTCGGGCTGGCTGGGGTCGGCGTAGACCATCAGGTAGATGCGCCCGGCCAGGTTGTCCACGATGACCAGTTCGTCCACGTGCATCAGCATCAGGTCCGGCGTGCCGCCTTCCATGCCGGCGGGGAACGGCTTGACCGCGGGGCCCAGGCAGGGCTCGATGTGGCGCACCGTGTCGTAGCCGAAGTAGCCGGCCAGGCCGCCGCAGAAGCGCGGCATGCCGGGGCGCAGGGCGACCTTGAAGCGGCTTTGGTATTGCTCGATGAAGGCCAGCGGGTCGCCGTCATGGGTTTCGGCGACCTTGCCGTCGTGCAGGACCTCGGTGCGGGTGCCGCTGGCGCGGATCACCGTGCGGGCCGGCAGGCCGATGAACGAATAGCGGCCGAAGCGCTCGCCGCCCACCACCGATTCCATCAGGCAGGTCATGCGGCCGGCCAGCGGGCCGGCGTGCGCCAGCTTCAGGTAGATGCCGAGAGGGGTGTCCAGGTCGGCGTAGGTTTCGGCGACCAGCGGGATGCGGTTGTAGCCTTCCGCGGCAAGGGCCTTGAATTCGATTTCGGTCATGTCGGGTCTCGTAAGCGATTGATTTGCTATCGGACCAGGCATACAGCAAAAAGCCCGGTCCAGGTTACTGGTTCCGGGCTTGGCTCTGTGGTTACACAGCTACGGCACTAGGCGGCATACGCGTCCAGGGCCGGGAGGGATCATCGCCACCCGGAAGACAAACGCCACCAGCGCCACGAGGCGCCGAGCATTTGGTTCTGGATGGAAACGTTCATTGAGCTGTATTCGTACGGTATGGAATTCGCGATAAGCCTGCCAGCAAGCCTTCAGGGGCGTTCAAGAGCCGGTTTTTGCCGCATTCCGGGTTTGATTCCAGAGCGCGACCCACTGGGCGGCGTCGACTAGCGTGTCAACTATACCATCGACGTCCAGCTCGCGCACGTCCCTTCCTTCGTTGTAGCCATAAGGCACCACCAGGACCTGCGTGCCGGCGCTGCGGCCGGCCTGGGCGTCATTGAGCGAATCGCCGATAGTGACGGTTTCCTGCACGGACACGCCGAGCAGTTCGCAGGCATGCAGCACCTGGTCGGGATCCGGCTTGCGGCGCGCGCAGGTGTCGCCGCAGACCACGGCCTCGAAAAAGCCCGCCAGGCCCGTGCGTTGCAGCAGCGGCAGCGTGAACTCGGTGGGCTTGTTGGTGACGACGGCCAGTTTCAGGCCCTGGTCGCGCAGTTGCTTCAGGCCGTCGATGACGCCGGGGTACACCATTGCCTTTTCGCCGTTGGCCAGGTGGTAGTGCCGGTAGAACGCCACGCGGGCGCGCTCGAACGCGGCGGGCTCGGGGTCGGCGCCGTCCAGGCTGCCCGCCAGGCTGCGGCGGACCAGGTTGTCCACGCCCTTGCCCACGAAAGTGGCCACCACGTCCTCGCGCAGCGGGGACATGCCCAGTTCCACGCGCATGGCGTTGGCGGCGAAGGCCAGGTCGGGGATGGAGTCGAGGAGGGTGCCGTCCAGGTCCAGCAGCGCGGCGCGAAAAGCGGTCATGTCGGTTCCCGGTCTTTAGATGGCGGTGGTTTCGCCGATGGCGATCTGCTCGCGCATGGACTTGATGATGCCGGCGTAGTCCGGCTTGCCGAAGATGGCGGAGCCGGCCACGAAGGTGTCGGCGCCCGCGCGGCGGATTTCGGCGATGTTGTCGATTTTGACGCCGCCATCGACCTGCAAGGCGATTTCCTGGCCGCCGGCCTGAGTCCAGGCGTCGATCCGGGCGCGCGCCTCGCGCAGCTTGGTCAGGGCGGCGGGGATGAAGCTCTGGCCGCCGAAGCCCGGGTTCACCGACATGATCAGGACCAGGTCGATCTTGTCCATCACGTAGTCCAGGTACGACAGCGGGGTGGCGGGATTGAACACCAGGCCGGCCTTACAGCCGTTTTCGCGGATCAGCGACAGCGTGCGGTCCACGTGGCGGCTGGCGTCCGGGTGGAAGCTGATGTAGTCGGCGCCGGCCTTGGCGAACATCGGGACCAGGTCGTCCACCGGCTCGACCATCAGGTGCACGTCGATGGGCACCGATACGTGGGGACGGATCGCCGCGCATACCATCGGGCCGATCGTCAGGTTGGGGACATAGTGGTTGTCCATCACGTCCACGTGGATCCAGTCGGCGCCCGCGGCGACGACGTTGCGGACTTCCTCGCCCAGGCGGGCAAAGTCAGCCGACAGGATGCTGGGGGTGATGCGGGTGGAGGCCGATTGGGTAGACATGATGTTCGGAGTGGGTGAGGGCATAATGTGCCATTATTGCAGCTTGAGCCGCGGTATCGGGAATGGCCCGGTGCGGCGGCCCGCTCGTGCCACACAGGGAAGGACTGTGAAACCTTACGACCTGAGCGTCTCCGTCTCTCCGCGCTTCGTGCCCGAACAGTCCGATCCCGGCGAACAGCAGTTCGTGTTCGCCTATACCGTCCGCATCACCAATACGGGCGAGCATCCCGCCCAGGTGATCAGCCGCCACTGGATCATCACCGACGGCAACCAGCGCGTCCAGGAAGTGCGCGGGCTGGGCATCGTGGGGCAGCAGCCCCTGCTGGCGCCCGGCGAGACCTTCGAATACACCAGCGGCTGTCCCCTGCCCACGCCCGTGGGAACGATGCGCGGCACCTATCACTGCGTCGGCGAGAACGGCATTCCGTTCGAAGTGCCGATCTCCGAATTCGTCCTGGCCATGCCGCGCACCCTGCACTGAATGGCCCGGCCCCCGTCGTACGTTTTTCCTCAGCTCATGAAGCGCATTCTCAGTCTGACCGTGCTGTCGGTATTGCTGGCGGCATGCTCCACGCCCTCCGACATCCCCCCCGAATCCGGCGCGCCCGGAACGCCCGCCGGACGCCTGCCCACCGCCGACGGCCCGCTGGTGGTGCCGCCGCTGTCGGCGCTGCCCGATACCCCGGCGCGCGCCCTGGCGGGCAAGTTCAAGCCCGGGACCTGGGCCGAAATGCCCGGCTGGAGCAGCGATGACCTGTCGCGGTTCTGGCCCCTTTTCCTGCGCAACTGCCGCGGCCTGATGCGGCCCACTTCCGGCAACCTGGCCGCGCCCGCGCGCGCCACGCCGCGGGCCTGGCAGCCGGTCTGCGCGGCCGCGGTGGATCCGTCCCGCGCGCCCGCCGCCGGAGACAGCGAGGGCGTGCGCCGCTTTCTGCAGACCTACCTCCAGCCCTGGCGCCTGAACGCCGCCGACGGCAAGCCGGCGAGCAATACCGTTACCGGCTACTACGAGCCGCTGGTGCGCGGGTCGCGCCGCCAGGGCGGCAGCTACCAATGGCCGCTGTACGCCGTGCCCGCCGACCTGCTGACGATCGACCTGGGGGCGGTGTATCCGGACCTGGCGGGCAAGCGCGTGCGCGGCAAGCTGGACGGCAAGCGCGTCGTGCCCTACGACACGCGCGCGGCCATCGAATCGTCCGGCCGCCGCCCGCCCGTGGTGGTGTGGGTGGACGACCCCGTGGACAACTTCTTCCTGCAGGTGCAGGGGTCGGGCCGGGTGCAGCTCACCGACGGCCCCGATTCCGGCAAGACCATCCGCGTGGCCTACGCCGACCACAACGGGCAGCCCTACGTGTCGATCGGGCGCTGGCTGATCGACCGCGGGGAACTGTCCGCCGACCAGGCGTCGATGCAGAATATCCGGGCCTGGGCGCAGCGCAATCCCAAGCGCGTGCAGGAAATGCTCAATGCCAATCCGGCCGTCGTGTTCTTCCGCGAAGAACCCGTGATCGACCCCGAACAGGGGCCGAAGGGGGCCTATTCCATTCCGCTGGCGCCGATGCGCTCGGTGGCGGTGGACGCGACCTTCGTGCCGCTGGGCGCGCCGGTCTTCCTGGCCACCACCTATCCGGCGTCCGACCGGCCGCTGCAGCGCCTGGTGTTCGCGCAGGACACCGGCACCGCCATCCGCGGCGCGGCGCGCGCCGACTTCTATTGGGGCTACGGCGACGACGCCGGGCAGCAGGCGGGCCGCATGAAGCAGCGCGGCCAGATGTGGGTGCTGTGGCCCAAGCAGGCAGGGGAGCCGTCAGCAAGATGAGCCATCAGATCGTCGTTTGCGGGGCCGGCATCGTCGGCCTGTCCACCGCCCTGGCGCTGGCCCGCCGCGGGCAGCGCGTCGCCGTGCTGGCGCCGCGCGCCAGCGTGCCGGCGGCCGACCCCGACCGCTACCATCCGCGCGTCTACGCCATTTCTCCCGCCAGCCAGCGCTTCCTGGCCGAACTGGGCGTCTGGGACGCCATGCCCGCCTCCCGGCTGATGCCGGTCGGCGCCATGGAGATCCACGGCGACGCCGACGGGCAGGTGAACCTCAACGCCTGGCAGGCGGCGCTGCCGCAACTGGCCTGGATCGTCGAGTCCGGCGAAATCGAGCGCGTGCTGATCCAGGCGGTCCGCATGTTCGGGATTCCCTGGCTGGAAGACCGCTGCACGGGATACCAGAGCGGCGCCGTCGAGACCGAAAGCGGCGCCCGCATCCAGGCGGAACTGTTCGTGGGCGCCGACGGCGCGGCCTCGCCACTGCGCACGGCGGCCGGGCTGAAACACGAATCCCGGTCCTACGACGACACGGGCCTGGTGGTGCACCTGGATGCCGAGCGTCCGCACCAGGGCACGGCCTTCCAATGGTTCCGCGACGACGGCGTGCTGGCCCTGCTGCCGCTGCCCGACACCTCGGACGGCCCGCAGGTCTCCATGGTCTGGTCCATGCGCAGCGAGCGGGCCCAGGCCCTGCTGGCGCTGCCGTCCGACGAGCAGGCCGCGCGCCTGGAAGCGCTGCTGGCCGACGCCGCCGAAGGCCGGCTGGGGGCCCTGAAGGTCCGCAGCAAGCTCCACGGTTTCCCCCTGACCCTGGAACGCGCCCAGATGGTGGCGCCCGGCATCGCGCTGGCGGGCGACGCGGCGCACCGCCTGCACCCGCTGGCGGGGCAGGGCCTGAACCTGGGCCTGGGCGACGTCGAGGCCCTGGCGCGCACGGTCGCCGGCCGCGAACCCTACCGCGAGGCGGGCGACCTGCGGGTCCTGCACCGCTATCAGCGCGCGCGGGCCGAACCGGTGCTGGCCATGCGCCTGGCGACCGACGGCCTGCACAAGCTGTTCGCCTCCCGGGCCACGCCGCTGGTCTGGCTGCGCAACGCCGGCATGCAGTGGGTGGAGCGCGCGCCGCTCATCAAGCGCCGCCTGATCGCCGGCGCCTCGACCAACTGACGGGCCGCCCGGGTTAGGGCCGCCCGGGTCAGGGCCGCCCGGGTGAGGGCCGCCCGGCGGAACCTTGGGCGCCGGCGGGCGTCTGACCTTCAGGCGGTCCTGGCTTGCGCCGGCGCGGGGGCGCCTTCGCGCGGATCGGTTACGCTTGCCCGGAAGAACACGATAGACGAGTACAGGAGTACTGATGAATTTCCGCATATCCGCCATCCTGGCGGCCGGTTTCCTGGCTGTGTCCGCCGGCGCGATGGCGCAGGACGGCAAGGCCGTCTCCACGCAATCCCCGGGGCAGCCCGCCAAGGGCGCCAAGAGCTATTCCACGACGCAGGTGGCGCCGGCGGATCCCGTGGCGGACGCCGTCAAGGATCGCTTCAAGCAGCGTTTCACCGGCATGGACGTCACGGCGGTGCGCCGCACGCCCTATGGCCTGTTCGAAGTGCAACTGGGCATGGACATGATCTACACGGACGAAAAAGTCACGTGGGTCATGGAAGGTCCGCTGATCGACGCCATGACGCGCCGCGACGTGACCCGGGAATCGCAGGAACGGCTGAGCGCCGTGACGTTCGACCAATTGCCGCTGGACCTGGCGATCAAGCAGGTCAAGGGCGACGGTTCGCGCAAGGTGGCGATTTTCGAAGACCCCAATTGCGGCTACTGCAAGCAGTTGCGCAAGACGCTCGAAGACGTGGACAACCTGACCGTCTACACCTTCCTCTATCCCATCCTGTCGCCCGACTCGAAAGTGAAGGTGCGCGACGTGTGGTGCGCCAAGGACCCGGGCGCCGCCTGGGACGACTGGATGCTGCGCGGCCGCAAGCCCGCCACCGCCGATTGCGACGTGCCCCAGGACAAGCTCCTGGCCCTGGGCCAGGAATTGATGGTGCGCGGCACGCCCACCCTGTTTTTCGCAGACGGCTCGCGCACCAGCGGCGCGCTGCCCCTGGAGCAAATCAAAGCCCGCTTGAACTGACCGGCGCGATGCGCGCCGGCCGGGAGGCTGGCGCGGCAGGCGCCACGCCACCCGGAGACAACACTTGAAAATCGCAATACTCGACGATTACCACGACGTAGCCCGGCGCTATGCGGATTGGACCTCGCTGGGCGGTGACGCCGAGGTTCGGATCTTCAACAATTTCATTCCGCCCGAACAGGTCGAGGCCTCGCTCGAGGACTTCGACGTGATCGTGGCCATGCGCGAACGCACCCCGTTCCCCGCGGAGCGCATCCGGGCGCTGCCCAGGCTGCGGCTGCTGATCACGACGGGCATGCGCAACAACGCCATCGACATGCAGGCCTGCGCCGAACAGGGCATCGTCGTCTGCGGCGCGCCCGGCAGCGCCGACGCCAACACCGCCACGGCCGAACTGGCCTGGGCGCATATCCTGGGCCTGTTCAAGCACCTGCCCGCCGAAGACGCGGCCATGCGCCGCGGCATGTGGCAGACGGCCATGCCCGAACCGCTGGCGGGCAAGCGCCTGGGCGTGCTGGGCCTGGGCAAGCTGGGCACCGCGGTGGCGAAAGTGGGCCTGGCCTTCGGCATGGACGCGGTGGCCTGGAGCCCCAACCTCACGGACGAGCGCGCCGAGGCCGCGGGCGTGAAGCGGGTGGACAAGCACGAGCTTTTCTCCACGTCCGACGTCATCAGCCTGCACCTGATTCTTTCCGACCGCAGCCGCCACGTGGTCGATGCCGCCGCCCTGGCCGCGATGAAACCGACCGCCTACCTGGTCAACACCTCGCGCGCCGGCCTGGTGGACCAGGAAGCGCTGATGGACGCGCTGGTGAAGTTCCGCATCGCGGGCGCGGGGCTGGACGTCTACCCCGAAGAACCGCTGTCGCCCACGGATTCCGTGCGCGACCTCGACAACGTGATCCTCACGCCGCACCTGGGCTACGTCAGCCGCGAGAATTTCGAGGCGTTCTACCAGAACGCGCTGGAAGCGGTGAAGGCATGGCACGCGGGCAAGCCGATACGCGTGCTGAACGCGTAAGCCGCTCCCCAGGTGTCAGACACCCTGGATCACGTAGGATGGGTGGAGCGCGAGAATTTCGGCACAAGAACGCAACGGCCCAGCGCGCGAAACCCATGCGGCCGTGGGCAGTTTGTGCCAGGTCTCGGCCGGAAAACAAGCGATTGCGGCCGCATGGGTTTCGCGCGTTGAGCACCTGGGTTCTTGCCTAGGAACTGCCGCGCTCCACCCATCCTACGATCCGCGCGTGAATACCACCTTCTTCTCGACGATGGCGTCCGGCTCCTGCGCTTGCGGCGTGTCGCCGCAGGCTTCGGCGCCATCCTCTTCCGGGTCCACGGCGTCGAACGCCGTGTCGCCGTTGGCGTCCGGCACGCCGGTGGGCTTCAGGCCCGCGAAGTCGAACAGGTCGCGGTCCATCAGGTGCGAGGGCACCACGCGCGACAGCGCGTTGAAGACGTTCCACGACCGGCCCGGGTGCTGCCTGTCCCATTCCTTGATCATCCGGCCGACTTCCTTGCGCTTCAGGTTTTCCTGCGAGCCGCAGAGATTGCACGGAATGATGGGGAACTGCTTGAGTTCCGCGTAGGCGATCAGGTCGGTTTCCGGCACGTAGGCCAGGGGGCGGATCACCGTGTGGCGGCCGTCGTCGGACACCAGCTTGGGCGGCATGCCCTTGGCCTTGCCGCCGTAGAACAGGTTCAGGAAGAAGGTGCCCAGGATGTCGTCGCGATGGTGGCCCAGGGCGATCTTGGTGGCCCCCAGTTCGGACGCCACGCGGTACAGGATGCCCCGGCGCAGGCGCGAACAGAGCGAGCACATGGTCTTGCCCTCTTCCAGCACGCGGGTGACGATCGAATACGTGTCCTGCGTCTCGATGTGGAAGGGCACGCCCAGGGTCTTCAGATACTCGGGCAGGATATGGTCGGGAAAGCCCGGCTGCTTCTGGTCCAGGTTGACCGCGATCAGCTCGAACTTGAAGGGCGCGCGTTTCTGGAGCTGGAGCAGGATGTCCAGCATCGCATAGGAATCCTTGCCGCCCGACAGGCACACCATCACGCGGTCGCCGGCCTCGATCATGTTGTAGTCGGAGAGGGCGCGGGTGGTTTCGCGGGCAAGCCGCTTGGTCAGCTTGTTGCCTTCGTGGCGGGCCTTTGCGTCGGCGGGCGTGCGGAATTGCACGTCGGGGGTGGCGATATCGTTCATGGTCAGCGCGTGATCTGGATTTCCACGCCCACCGCCGCACAGTCGGAAAAGGCCATGGGCTTGCTGATGCGCAGGCGCAGCGCGCGGATTTCCTGGAAGTCGGCCAGCAGGCGCGCGGCGACCTGCTCGGACAGGGTTTCGATCAGGTTCACGTGGGCCTGCGTGCATTCTTCCACGATGGCCTCGCGCAGGCGGCGGTAGTCCAGCACGCTGTGGATATCGTGGTCGTCGACCGTGCGCTGGATGTCCACGTCGAATTCGGCGTCGACATGCAGGGGCTGGGTGGCGCGGCGCTCGTGTTCGAGAATGCCGATGCGGGCGTCGAGCGCAAGCCCGGAAAGAATGATGCGGCGTGTAGGCATGATGAAAACCTGGGTGGGGTAGCCGGGAATTGTAAGGCTGACGCGGGATGGGAGCGGCCCGCTGGCTACAATCCGGCCATGTCCGGGCGTCCGCGAGGCGCCGGCGCAGTCAATAAGGGGTGAAATGCAACAGATGCACGATTCGGTCATTGTAGGCGGCGGCCCGGCCGGCGCCTCCTGCGCCCTGTGGCTGGCCAGGCTGGGCCTGTCCCCGCTATTGGTCGAGGCCAGCGGCCGCCTGGGCGGGCTGGGCAACGACAATCCGTTCGCCGACGACTGGATCGCCGTGCTGCCGGGCGTCACCGGCCAGCAGGTCGCCGCCAATATCGACGCCAGCGTCCGGGCGGCGGGCGTGCCGCTCCGCCTGGAAACCCGCGTCACCGGGGTGCGGCCCTGCAAGGGCGGCATCGAAGCGACGCTGGCCGGCCCGTCGGGCGCCGAAACCCTGGCGCGGGCGCGCACCCTGGTCATCGCCTCGGGCGTGCGCGCCAAGGGCCTGCCGGACCACCCGCCGGGCGCGTCCTGGCCCGGCGTGCTGATCGGGCCGGGTTCGCCCATCGTGGCGCACGATTACTCCGGCCTGTCCGTGGCGGTGCTGGGCGGGGGCGACAACGCTTTCGAGAACTACGTCTACGTGCGCAACCGCGGCGCGCGAGCCGTCCACCTCTACGCCCGCAGCGTCCGCGCCCAGCAGCAATGGGTGACGCGCGCCGGCCATGACGGCGTGCGCATCGGCCCGTACAAGGTCGACCCCGCCGCCCGCAGCGTCGACGGCCGCCGGTACGACCTGATCCTGGTCTTCTACGGCTGGGAGCCCCAGGCCGGCTTCGCCGACAGCCTGCAACTGGCCCGCGACGAGCGCGGCTACATCCGCACCGATTTCGCCACCGCCGAAACCAGCGTGCCGGACATCTACGCGGTGGGCGAAGTGGCCAACCGCATGCACCCTTGCGTGGTGACGTCCCTGGCCGACGGGGTGGTGGCGGCCAAGGCCATCCAGCGGCGCTGGGAACGGGCGGGCGCGTAGCGCGGCGGCGGCGTTGAGCCGGGCAGGAAATCGGGTAATAATAATTATTCTCAAATAAGCCCGGATCGCTCCATGCCCGACCACCGCAGCGCGCCGCCCGCGGCCGGCGCTTTTGCCGAACACTACCGAATCGACGCGGCGCTCAGTCTCGCCGGCGGCTATGCGCTGCGCGCGGGCGTGTTCCGGCGCGGCGTGACGCAATGGCGCGACGAGGCCATGTTCCCCGGCCTGAAGGTGATCCTGCTGGACGGGCGGGTGGAGAGCCGCGTGGAGGACCGCAAGCCGGTGATGCTGCGCGGGTCCACGCTGTGCCTGGCCTGGAATCCCGGGCAGGCGCAAGGCGCGGATGCCTTCGAGGCGGGGGTGGACCAGCGATACACCATGGTCAGCCTGCCGGACACGGTGCTGGGGTCGGAACTGGGCGTGGACGCCGGCTTCTTTTCCCGCCTGGACCCGCAGGGCGGCGCCGGCGGTCCGGCGCTCTGGCACGGCGCGGCCGGGCGCGAAGCGCGCCGCATCGCCGACCAGGTCCGCGTCTGCCGCTATGACGGCGCGGCGCGCAGCCTCTACCTGGCCGCCAAGGGCCTGGAACTGGCCGCCGTCGCGCTGGCGCAGGCCGGCCGGGCGCGGGAAGAGGCCGCCGCTCCGAGCCAGGCCGCGCGCGAACTCGACGCCGCCCATGAAGCCCGCCGCCGCCTGCTGGCGGACCTGCGGCAGGCGCCCGGCCTGGTGGAATTGGCGCGCGCGCTAGGCGTGCAGGCGCGCAAGCTCGATCACGCCTTCAAGCAGGCCTTCGGCGTCAGCATGGCGCGTTGCGTGCAGGAAGCGCGCCTGCTGCGCGGCCGCGAACTCATTCTGAACGGCGGCCTGTCGGTCTCGGAGGCCGCCTGGCACGTCGGTTACGGCGCCGCGCATTTTTCGGTGGCGTTCCGCCGCCGCTTCGGAACGCCGCCCAGCGCGCTGCGCTAGCCGCCGCCCCGCGGCGGGCAAAAAGCGAAAGCCTTAGTACAGAATTCGAAAGCCTTTTCGATTGCCCCCGGATTCACCGTTGAAGATGATTATCAATCTTATTTAACGGAACGAAACCGGAGGGAATTGTGGGTATCGAGATACGCGCGGGATGGCTGGAGTTCGCCGCCGTCGCGGCCGCGCTGGCGGTGGCGGGCGGCGAGGCGCGCGCGCAGGAAGCGGCGCTGCTGGCGCCGGTCACCGTGCACGGCGAACAGGCGGGCGTCACCGAAGGCAGCCAGTCCTACACGGCGCCCAGCGTCACCATCGGCGGCAAACTGCCGCTCTCCTTGCGCGAGATTCCGCAATCGGTATCGGTCATCACGCGCCAGCGCATCGAAGACCAGAACATGGCGTCGCTGGAAGACGCCATGGCGCAGACGCCGGGCATCACGATAGACCTGGCCGCGACGGCGGCCATCCCGCAGTTCTATTCGCGCGGCTTCCAGATCGAATATTTCCAGTACGACGGCGTGCCCATGCAGACGGGCGGCGCGTCGTGGGCGCAGCCCGACCTGTTCATGTACGACCACGTCGAACTGCTGCGCGGCGCGGCGGGCCTGTTCAACGGCGCTGGCCAACCCGGCGGCGTGATCAATCTGGTCCGCAAGCGTCCCACGAACGAATTCCAGTTCTCCGGGGCGGCGGGCGCGGGGTCCTGGGACAACTACCGGGGCGAACTCGATCTGTCCTCGCCGCTGAACGCATCCGGCTCCGTGCGCGGCCGCGTCGCGACGGCGATCGAAGACCGCAAGTACTTCTACGACGTCGCCAACTCGCAGAAGCAGGCCTACTACGGCATCCTGGAGGCCGATCTCGGCGCCGACACGCTGCTGACGGTCGGCGGGAGCTACCAGAAGCGCGACTGGCTGCCCTACATGATGCACATGCCGCGCTACCAGGACGGCGGCGATCTCGGCCTGACGCGCGGCACCTATCTGGGCGCCGACTGGAACCGCTGGGACTTCGAGAACACGCAGGCGTTCGCGGAGCTGGCGCACCGGCTTTCGCCGGACTGGACCGTCAGGCTCAACGTCAATCAGGCGGAAGAAACCAGCAAGCTGAAGTACGCCTATGTGCGCGGCGCCGTGGACCGGCAGACCGGACTCGGCCCGCGCCTGTACGGCGGCGGCAACCAGTACCGCAACCGGCAACTGGGCGTGGACCTGATGGTGACGGGCGCGTTCGAAGCGCTGGGCCGGCGCCATGAGCTGGTGTTCGGCGGCAATTGGTACGACCGCAGCGCGCGGGCCTACAACGCCTATTCGCTGCCCGGATTCCCGCCCCAGGCGGTGGACGTCTTCGACTACGACGTGAACGACTACCCCGAGCCCGCGGATCCGCAATGGGGCAGCAAGAGCGACGTCAAGACGCGCCAGTCCGGCGTCTACGCCATGGCGCGGCTGAAGGTGGCGGACCCGCTGACGCTGGTGCTGGGGTCCCGCATGAGCTGGTGGCGCACGCAAACCCAGGACCTGATCAGCGGGGACCGCGGCGACGCGGTCAGCGAGCACGGCCGCATGACGCCCTATGCGGGCCTGGTATACGACATCGACAGCCACTGGTCGGCCTACGCCAGCTATGCCGACATCTTCCGGGTGCAGAGCGACCTGCGCACCGCCAGCGGCGGATCGCTGCCGCCGGTGGTCGGCTCCAACTACGAGGCCGGCGTGAAGAGCGAATGGCTCGACGGCCGCCTGAACGCCTCCTTCGCGCTGTTCCGCATCATCGAACGCAACCGCGCGCAACGCGATCCGGCCTATCCCGACGTGGGCGACTGCTGCTACGAAGCCAGCGGCGAGGTGCGCAGCCAGGGTATCGAGACCGAGGTGTCCGGCCGCATCGCGCCGGGCTGGGAGGTGGCGGGCGGCTACACCTTCAACACCACCCGCTACCTGAAGGACAGCGCCAACGGCGGCGCGGCGTTCCGCACGTTCACGCCCAAGCACATCTTCCAGTTGTGGACCACCTACCGGCTGCCGGGCGAATGGAACCGCTGGAGCGTGGGCGGCGGCGTCAATGTGAAGAGCGGCATCTACACCGAGAGCGCGGTGCAGGGGCCGGTGCGCGGCAGTTCGGTGCGCGTGTCCCAGGGCGGCTACGCCATCTGGAACGCGCGCGTGGGATACCGCGTCAACGAGCACGTGTCGCTGGGCCTGAACGTGAACAACCTGTTCGACAAGGTCTATTACCAGCGGCTGGGCAACGCCGACATGGGCAACGCCTATGGCGAACCGCGCAGTGTCATGCTGAGCATGCGCGTGAAGTACTGAAGCGGCGATTCAATGCAGACAAGGAGAACACGATGCAAGCATTTCTGAAGCGGTCCCTGCGCGCGGCTGTCCTGGGCGCGGCGCTGTGCGCGGGCGGGGCCGCGCAGGCCGCGGCGCCCGCCGCGCCGTCCGCCGGCGCCGCCGGCTGGGCGGCCGGCGAGTACCGGTGGTCGGTCGACGACCGCAACGGCGAACCGCCCTACACGCTGCGCCTGTATGTGCAGCCGCTGCCGTCGGGCGACTATGCGCTGACCGGCAGTCTGTTGCTGGACGACGCCGAACTCGGCGCCTACGGCTCGGCCCGGACGCGCGGCGGCAAGCTGGTGCTGGACCTGACCGCCAGCGGCGGCGTGCTGCAGGCGCCGATGGAGGAAGGCAAGCGGCGCCTCTATCCCGAGGGGCAGGCGCCCGAGCGCGTCGATTCCGCGGGCTTCGCGACCATGCGGGCCGTGCTGGACCCGCGGTCGCTGGAAGGCGTGGTGCAGCGCTACCAGACCAACGTGGTGACGGGCCATCATGTGCAGGGCCCGATGTATGCCAACAGCGTGATCCGCCGTTTGCCCTGAGCGTCGCGCGGACGGAAGGCCCGATAAGGGAAAATACGCATGGCATAGCGCGGCACGCTTCTTCAGAATGCCTTCCAGACGCAAGTTCGTCTTCAAATTTTCGCCGACTGCCAGTGTTGCCAGTCAGGCGTAGGGCAAAAAGGCCCGAGCCGGAATATCCGGCTCGGGCCTTTTCGTTTTCCGTTTGTCCATCGCTTTTCTTCGAATGGCGCTTCGATGCGCCGTGGGCGGAGCTTTGCCCGGAGAAACGATGGCGCAGCGGTCGGACGGCTGTCGTCGTGATGTGGTCGGCAAAGGCGCCTGCCCAATCCCGGGCAACTCTGGGCTTGCGTGCAAGCCCTGGCCGGAGGCTTGCCTTCAGAAACGCACAGGAGCGCAACGATGAGCGAATACAACCGCCGCCGCTTTCTGCAGCACAGCGGCTCCATGGTCCTACTGAGCGCCGCGTCGGGGATGGCAGCATTGCCCCGCCAGGCTTTTGCCCAAGACACCGTCAAACTGGGCTTGCTGCATTCCCTGTCCGGCACCATCGCCATCGCCGAGGCGTCGCTGGTGGACGCGGAGAAGCTGGCGATCGAGGAAATCAACGCCGCGGGCGGCGTGATGGGCAGGAAGATCGAGCCGGTGGTCGAGGACGGCGCCAGCGAGAACGCCGTGTTCGCCGAAAAGGCGCGCAAGCTGCTGGACCGGGACAAGGTCGCGGCCATCGTCGGCTGCTATACCTCGGCCTCGCGCAAGGCCCTGCTGCCGGTGCTGTCGCGCAGCAAAGGCCTGCTGTACTACCCCACTTACTACGAGGGCCAGGAGCAGGACGCCCGGGTGTTCTACCCATCCCAGGAAGCCACCCAGTCGGTGATCGCGGCGGTGGAATGGATGGCGCGGGAAAAGGGCAAGACTTTCTTCCTGGTGGGGTCGGACTACATCTACCCCCGCACCTGCAACAAGATCGCCAAGCCGGCCATCGCGCACATGGGCGCGAAGGTGGTGGGCGAGGAATATGCGCCGCTGGGGCATACCGAATTCTCTTCCATCATCAACAAGATCAAGGCGGCCAAGCCGGAGTGCATCTACAGCACGGTGGTCGGCGGCTCGAACGTGGCGTTCTACAAGCAGTTGCGCGCCGCCGGCCTGGACGGCACGCGTGTCGTGCTGCTGTCCACGGTGGTGTCCGAGAACGAGATCGAAGGCATCGGCAAGGACAATGCGGCGGGCTACTACGCCTGCATGGGCTACTTCCAGAGCCTGCAGAATCCGGCCAACGAGAAGTTCGTCAAGGCCTTCAAGGCGAAGTACGGGCAGGACCGCGTCATCGGCGACCCGATGGAGGTCGCCTACAACAGCGTCCACCTGTGGAAGCTGGGGGTGGAGAAGGCCGGCTCGTTCGATCCGGACAAGGTCATCGCGGCCTCCGCCGGCCTGACGCTGGAGGCGCCCGAGGGCACCGTGCGCGTGCACGAGAAAAACCACCACGTCTGGAAGAAGGTGCGCGTGGGCCGCGCCCAGCCCGATGGGCAGTTCGACATCGTCTGGGAATCCGCGGACCTGATCGAACCCAATCCCTTCCCGAAGCTGTAGCGGACCGCCTGCGGATGTTCGCAAGCCAACGGCCGGCGGCGTCGCCGCCGGCGCAGCCTGGAACGTGACCATGAATCTCGACATCGCCGCAATGCAGCTTTTCAACGGGATCAGCCTGTTCAGCATTCTCCTGCTGATGGCGATCGGCCTGGCCGTCGTGTTCGGCCTGATGGGCGTCATCAACATGGCGCACGGCGAACTGATGGCCATGGGCGCGTATACGACCTACCTGGTCTCGGTGGCGTTCCAGCGCTGGGCGCCGGGGTGGATGGACGTGTACCTGTTCGCGGCGATTCCGCTGGCCTTCATGGTTGCGTTCGCGTTCGGCTACGTGCTGGAGCGCGGGTTCATCCGCTGGTTCTACAACCGTCCGCTGGACACGCTGCTCGCAACCTGGGGGCTAAGCCTGATCCTGCAGCAGACCTACCGGTCGGTGTTCGGCGCGCAGGAGGTCAGCGTGCCGCTGGCGTCGTGGCTCAGCGGGGCGTGGGAGCCCACCCCCGATTTGCAGTTCCCGCTGAACCGCATCTTCATCCTGGGCCTGACGCTGCTGGTGGCGGTGGGCGTGTACCTGCTGCTCTACCGCAGCGCCTGGGGGCTGCGGGTGCGCGCCGTGACGCAGAACCGGGCGATGGCGGGCGCCGTGGGGATCAACACGCGGCGCGTGGATGCGTTGACGTTCGCGCTGGGTTCTGGCCTGGCGGGCATCGCCGGCTGTGTCTTCACGATGATCGGATCGACCAACCCGGGAACGGGCCAGCTCTACATCGTCGATTCGTTCATCGTGGTGGTGTTCGGCGGCGTGCAGAGCCTGCTGGGAACGGCGTTCTCCGGACTGGCCATCGCGCAGTCGCAGACCACGCTGGAATACCTGATGAGCGGCTCCATGGCCAAGGTCACGATCCTGGTGCTGGTGATCCTGGTTCTCTACTTCCGCCCGAACGGGCTGTTCGCCAACAAGACCCGGGGGTGACGCGATGAAGGCTCTACACCGGAAAACCGAGGAAATCGCGATCCTGCTGGTCGCGGTGCTGGTCCTGGCCGTGCTGCCCCTGTCGCTGGACCCGTTCCGGCTCAACCTGGTCGGGAAATACATGGCGTTCGCCTTCGTGGCGATCGGCATCGTGCTGACCTGGGGCTACAGCGGCGTGCTGAGCCTGGGGCAGGGCATTTTCTTCGGCCTGGGCGGCTACATGATGGCCATGTTCCTGAAGCTGGAGGCGTCCGCGCCGGAACTGCCCGACTTCATGGTCTGGAGCAGCGTGGACAGCCTGCCGGTGTGGTGGCAGCCGTTCCACTCCCTGACGCTGACCGTGCTGCTGATCGTGGCCCTGCCCGGCCTGGCCGCCTATCTCTTTTCGCTGGCGATCTTCCGCAAGCGGGTCAGCGGCGTGTATTTCGCCATCGTGACGCTGGCCCTGGCGATGACGCTGACCGTGCTGATCGTCGGCCAGCAGGGCGACACGGGCGGCGCCAACGGCATCACCGATTTCCGCACGCTGCTGGGCTGGGACATCGTCGGCGACGACGGCAAGCTGGTGCTTTATTTCGTGGAGGCCGGCGCGCTGACGGTGGCGATGCTGGCGGCGCTGGCGGTCGTGCGCAGCCGGCTGGGCAAGATCCTGATCGCCATCCGCGACCGCGAGGACCGCGTGCGCTTTTCTGGCTACGACACCGCGCACGTGAAGGCCTGCGTGTTCTGCGCGGCGGCGGTCCTGTCCTCCATCGGCGGCGCCTTCTTCACCTTGCAGGTGGGCTTGATCTCCCCGGGCGCCATCGGGGTGGTGGCCTCGATCGAAATGGTGATCTACGCGGCGGTCGGCGGCCGGCTGTCGATCCCCGGCGCCGTGGTCGGCGCCCTGCTGATCGGCTTTCTCAAGTCCTACCTGTCCGAGACCTTTCCCGAAGTGTGGCTCTACTTCCTCGGCGCGATCTTCATCGTGGTGGTCGTGGCGATGCCCAACGGCCTGGCGGGGGTATTCGGCCAGATTCAGGCGCGCCGCGCCGCGGGGAGCGCGCGATGAGCGCCGCCCTGGACCTGCAGGAGTCCGCCAGCATGGACATGAGCAGCGACCGCCCGGCGCCCGGCGCCATCCTGAGCGTCGAGGACCTGACGGTCTCGTTCGACGGCTTCCGGGCCGTGGACGGCCTGAGCCTGCGCGTGGCGCAGGACGAGTTGCGCGTCATCATCGGGCCGAACGGCGCGGGCAAGACCACGCTCCTGGACATCATCTGCGGCAAGACGCGGCCCTCGTCGGGGCGCGTGATGTTCCAGGGCCGCGACCTGGTGCGGATGGCGGAATTCGACATCGTGCGGGCCGGCGTCGGGCGCAAGTTCCAGACGCCGTCGGTCTACGAGGACCTGACGGTGCTGGAGAACTTCGAGATCTCGCTGCCGAACGCGCACGGGGTGGTCCGGTCCCTGCGGTTCCGCCGCACGGCGGAGATCCGCGAACGCATCCAGGCCATGGCGGAGCAGGTCTTCCTGGCGGACCGGCTGGCGGAGAAGGCGGGCCGGCTGAGCCACGGGCAGAAACAATGGCTGGAGATCGGCATGTTGCTGATGCAGAACCCGCAACTGCTGTTGCTGGACGAACCCGTGGCGGGCATGAGCCCGCGCGAGCGGGAACAGACCGCGGAGCTGCTGGCGCGCATTTCGCGCGGCAAGTCGGTGGTGGTCATCGAGCACGACATGGATTTCGTCAAACGCATCGCCCACAAGGTCACCGTGCTGCACCAGGGCCGCCTGCTGAGCGAGGGCACGGTGGCCGAGGTGCAGGCGGATCCGCGCGTGCTGGACGTTTACCTGGGCCACTGAAAGGGGGGATGCGCCGTGTTCCGGATCGACAAGCTGAACGTGAGTTACGGGGAATCCCAGGTCGTGCACGACGTGTGCTTCGACGTGGCGCCCAAGGAATCGGTGGCCATCATGGGCCGCAACGGCATGGGCAAGACCACCTTGCTCAAGGCGCTGATCGGCATGCTGCCGTCGGGCTCGGGCAGCATCCGCCTGGATGGCGTCGAACTGGCGGGCATGGAGAGCTACCGTCGCGTGCGCCACGGGCTGGCCTTCGTGCCGCAGGGCCGGATGATCTTCCCGTTCCTGACCGTCGAGCAGAACATCCTGACCGGCGCCGAGCGCAGCGGGCTCAAGGCCGTGCCGGAATATCTGTACCGCTTTTTTCCGGTGCTGCAGGAAATGCGCCGGCGCAAGGGCGGCAACCTGTCCGGCGGACAGCAGCAGCAGTTGGCGATCGCCCGGGCGCTCATCTCGAATCCGCGCGTGCTGATCCTGGACGAGCCGACCGAGGGGATCCAGCCTTCCATCATCAAGGACATCGCCCGGGTCCTGAACGCGTTGCGGGAGGAACGCGGC
Source organism: Achromobacter veterisilvae (assembly GCF_037619525.1). Lineage (NCBI taxonomy): Bacteria > Pseudomonadati > Pseudomonadota > Betaproteobacteria > Burkholderiales > Alcaligenaceae > Achromobacter > Achromobacter veterisilvae. Next base: position 1,442,266 of record NZ_CP148753.1, read on the forward strand.
TTCGCCATCGTCGTGTCGGAGCAAATGCTGGGCTTCGCGCTGGACCTGGCCGACCGGTTCCTGGTGATCGACCGCGGCCGCATCGTGCACGAGGCGTGCCGGGCGAGCCTGGACCAGGACAAAGTCAGATCTTTCCTGACGGTATGACCGTCAACCAACGAGGAGCATTGCCATGAGACACGGAGATATCTCCAGCAGCAACGATTGCGTGGGGGTGGCGGTGGTGAACTACAAGATGCCGCGGCTGCACACCCGGGCGGAGGTGATGGAGAACGCCCGCAAGATCGCCGACATGGTCGTGGGCATGAAGCGCGGCCTGCCCGGCATGGACCTGGTCATCTTTCCCGAGTATTCCACCCACGGCATCATGTACGACGCCAAGGAAATGTACGAGACCGCGTCGGCCATTCCCGGCGAAGAGACGGCGGTGTTCGCCGAGGCCTGCCGCAAGGCCAATGTATGGGGCGTGTTCTCGCTGACCGGCGAGCGCCACGAGGAACACCCGAACAAGGCGCCCTACAACACGCTCATCCTCATGAACAACAAGGGCGAGATCGTGCAGAAGTACCGCAAGATCATGCCCTGGGTTCCCATCGAGGGCTGGTATCCGGGCGACTGCACCTATGTGTCCGAAGGCCCCAAGGGCATGAAGATCAGCCTCATCATCTGCGACGACGGCAACTATCCGGAAATCTGGCGCGACTGCGCGATGCGGGGGGCGGAACTGATCATCCGCTGCCAGGGCTATATGTACCCGGCCAAGGACCAGCAGGTGATGGTGTCCAAGGCCATGGCCTGGATGAACAACGTCTATGTGGCGGTGGCCAACGCGGCGGGTTTCGACGGCGTCTATTCCTACTTCGGCCATTCGGCCATCATCGGCTTCGACGGCCGCACGCTGGGCGAATGCGGCGAGGAAGACATGGGCGTGCAGTACGCCGAACTGTCGACCAGCCTCATCCGCGACGCGCGCAAGAACATGCAGTCGCAGAACCATCTGTTCAAGCTGGTCCACCGCGGGTACACCGGCAAGATCAACTCCGGCGAGGAGGCCACCGGCGTCGCGGCCTGCCCGTACAACTTCTACGCGAACTGGATCAACGACCCGGAGGGCACGCGCAAGATGGTCGAATCCTTCACGCGGTCCACGGTGGGAACGCCGGAATGCCCGGTGGACGGCATCCCCAACGAGGCGTCCAAGCACCGCTAGGCGCGTTTGCCACCCATCCCGTCCGGCCGCGCCCCGCGCCGGCCGGACGCTTTCCGAGGAGTGAACCGTGCCGTCTCCGCTCGATACCTACCGGATTGCGCAAGAACCGTTCTACCGTCCCTCCGGCCGGGAAACCGCGCTGTACGAACACGCCTACGCGCACCGGCTGCCGATGATCCTGAAGGGCCCCACCGGCTGCGGCAAGACGCGGTTCGTGGAGTACATGGCCTGGAGGCTGGGCCGTCCGCTGGTCACGCTGGCGTGCAACGAAGACATGACGGCCTCCGATCTCGTGGGCCGCTACCTGCTGGACGCCGCCGGCACCGCCTGGCACGACGGCCCGCTGACGCTGGCCGTGCGCCACGGCGGCATCTGTTACCTGGACGAGGTCGTCGAGGCTCGCCAGGACACGACGGTGGTCATCCATCCGCTGACCGACGCGCGGCGCATCCTGCCGCTGGACAAGAAGGGCGAGGTGGTGCGGGCGCATCCGGACTTCCAGTTGGTGGTGTCGTACAACCCCGGCTACCAGAGCAGCGCCAAGGATCTCAAGCCGTCCACGCGGCAGCGCTTCGTCGCCCTGGATTTCGATTATCCGGACGCGGCGCTCGAAGCCGGGGTCGTGGCGCACGAGGCCGGCATCGACGCCGGGCTGGCGCAACGGCTGGTGCGCATCGCGCACAGTTCGCGCGAACTCAAGCGCCACGGATTGGACGAAGGCGTGTCCACCCGCATGCTGATCTATGCCGGCATCCTCATCCGCGACGGCGTCAGCCCCGCCGATAGCTGCGACATGACCATGACCCGCGCGCTGACCGACGATCCCGACATGGCGGCGGCCTTGCGGGCGATCATCGACGCCCATCTGGAATGAACATGCGAGCCGTCCTGTCCGCGGGGGAGGGGGCCGGCGCCGGAAGGCGGCTGGCGGAGACGCTGGCCGACAAGCTGCGGCGCCTGGGCGCGCGCGGCGGCGAGGACCAGGCCGCCGAGGCGCGGCGCTGGATCGAGGCCCTGCGCGGCGAGGATCCCGAATGCGCCCAGGCCGTGGCCGACCGGCTGGACCAGTTGATGGCGCGGCTCACGGCCGGGGGGCTGGGACGCTGGATATTGGCGGGCCTGCGGCGCTACGAGCGCCAGCCCGCCCTGCAGCGCGCCTACTTCGAACTGCGCGACGCCTACGCCCGCGAGGCCTTGCACGGCGAGGCGGGCGCGCAGGACCTGGAGGCCGCGCAGGCGAGCCTGTCGTGGCTGCTGTGCGGCCTGTCGGGCCGGGGGCTGGCGGTGGAACCCTTGCGCCGGGCGGCGCTGGACGGCCCGCCGTCGCGTCCCGTCCTGGCGCCCTCGCACCTGCTGGTTCCGGACAGCTATACCGTGCTGGACGGCGCCGACCGGCGGGCGCTGTACCGCGCGGCGGTGGCGCACGCGGCGGCCCACCTGCGCTATTCGCCGGCCGCGCAGCCCGTCCTGAGCCTGAAGCCGATGGGCGTGGCGGTGGCGTCGGCCATCGAGGACGCGCGGGTGGAGCGCCTGCTGGCGGCCGACTATCCGGGCGTGCGCCGCTGGTTCCTGCCGTTCGTGCCGCCGCGGCCCGATCCGGACGACCTGGGGTTCGCGGCGCTGATCCAGCGCATGAGCCGCCTGCTGATGGATCCCGGCCTGCGCGACGACAATCATTGGGTGAACAAGGCGCGGACGCTGTTCGAGGCGCAGGCGCCGGACCTGCGCGACGCGGCGGCCTTCCGGTGCCTGGCGTCGGTGCTGGCCAACGACCTGGGGCAGATGCGGGTGCGCTTCAACCCGCAGCAATACGCCGTGCCCGTGCCCTACCGCGACGACAACGCGTACCTGTGGGACTACGGCGACGCGGCCGAGCCGCCGCCCGAGCTTGCCCTGGGCGCGCAGGGCGCGGCCGCGGCGCCCGGGGGGAAAGGCGACCTTCAGGAGGCCGCCTCCGAAACGGAACTGGGACGCTATCGCTATCCCGAATGGGACTACAGGCTGGGCCGCAGCCGGCCCGACTGGTGCACCGTGATCGAGAAGCTGCCCGCCTGGAACGGCGCCGCGCCCGCCACGCCCGCAGGCCGCGCGCAGCGCCTGGCCCTGCCGCGGTCGCGCCGCCTGAGCCGCGCGCGGCGCCTGAGACGGCAATGGGAAGGGGACGACATCGACCTGAACGCGGCGATCGAGGTCCTGATCGACCGGCGCCTGGACCTGGCGCCGGACGCCCGTTTTTTCATGCGGCCGGGCAGCCAGCCCTGCGCCTGCAGCACGCTGGTGCTGCTGGACCTGTCGGCATCCGCCAACGATGCGGCGCCCGAGGCGGGGACGACGGTGCTGGACCTGGAGAAGCAGGCGGCGCTGCTGCTGGCGCGGGCCGTGTCGGGCGAGGGCGACCGGATCGCCGTGCACGGATTCTGCTCGGATACCCGGGCGGCGGTGTACTACTACCGTCTGCTGGACGCCGGCGGCCCGCAGGCGCCGGACCGCATCGGCGCGGCCCAGGCCCGCTACTCGACGCGCCTGGGCGCGGCGCTGCGGCATGCCGGCGCGCTGGCGCTGCGCGCGCCGGGAGAACGCCGGGCCATCATCGTCGTGACCGACGGCGAACCGTCGGACGTGGACGCGCACGATCCGCGCTACCTGGTGGACGACGCGCGCGAGGCGGTGCTGGAGCTGCGGGGCCGGGGCTTGCGGGTGCACTGCGTGGCGCTGGACGCCAGGGCCGAGCCGCAGTTGCGGGCCATGTTCGGCTTTCGCGACTACCGGATCGTGACGAACCCGGCGGCGCTGCCGGCGGCGCTGGTCCGCGCCTACGCCCGGGCGACCTTGTGACGACCCCAGGAATCCACGTGTTGACGCCGCCTGCGCCTGTGCTGAAACTGATGACCTCGACAAAGGATGGATTCCCGCGCCAGCGGGCGTCTCGATCATGGCAAACAAAGATCCTATCCGCGTAGGCGTGTTGTTCTCCGAAACGGGGGCCACATCGACCATCGGCCGTTCCCAACTGCATGGCACGCTGCTGGCCATCGACGAAATCAACGAGGGGGGCGGTGTCGACGGCCGGGAGATCGTGCCGGTGCGCTATGACCCCCGCTCCGACCCGGCCACCTACAGCGTGCTGGCGGAACGGTTGATCACGCAGGACCGGGTGAACGTCATTTTCGGCTGCTATATGTCCAGCAGCCGCAAGGCGGTGCTGCCGGTGGTCGAAAAATGGAACCGCCTGCTGTTCTACCCGACGCTCTACGAAGGGTTCGAGTTTTCCAACAACATCATCTACACCGGCGCCGCGCCCAACCAGAACAGCGTGCAACTGGCGGAATTCATGACCGCCAACTTCGGCGCCCGGGTCTACCTGATCGGATCGGACTACATCTACCCCTATGAATCCAACCGCATCATGGGAGAACTGGTGCTGCAGCGCCAGGACAGCGCCAAGCTGGGCGAGCGCTACGTGCCGCTGACCGCGACCGAACGCGACTACCGCGAGATCCTGGACGACATCCGCAACAAGCGGCCGGACTTCATCTTCTCCACCGTGGTGGGCAATTCCACGGCCTGCCTGTACCGCGCCTACGCGGACGCGGGCTTCGACCCCAAGACCATGCCCATCGCCAGCCTCACGACGTCCGAGGCCGAGATCTCGCAGATGGAGCCCGAGGTGGCGGCCGGGCATTTCACGTCCGCGCCGTACTTCCAGTCGATCGATTCCGACATCAACCGGCGCTGCCTGGAGCGGCTGCGCCGGCGCTTCGGCCACGATTGCGTGCCCAACCTGTGCTGGGAGGCGGCGTATTTCCAGATGCACATCTTCGCCAACGCCTTCCGCGACACCGGCACCGACGAGATCGCGCAAATCCTGCCGCGCGTGCTGCAAAGCGAATTCCAGGCGCCCCAGGGCCGCGTGCGCATCGATCCCACCAACCACCACACCTGCCTGTATCCCCGCGTCGGCCGGGTCAACGCCAAGGGCCAGTTCACCATCGTGCGCGAGGCCACCCGGCCCGTGCATCCCGATCCGTACCTGGTCACGCATTCGCTCGGCGACTGGACGGCCACCTTGAGCTCGCTGGAGATCTGATGGGCGAAACCGCCAGCCGCCAGCGCGCGGTGCGCGCGACGCCTTCCCTGCTCAAGGACCTGCGCACGCTGCGGATCGCCGTCTATCATCCCGACGATGCCGACGGCCGCCAGTTGACGCAGCAGCTTCAGCGGATCGGCTGTCAGGTGCAGACCTTCTGGCCGCCGGCGCCGACCCTGCCCGAAGGGCTGGACGCGGTATTCCTGGCGGTGCGCCCCGACGTGATCGACCTGGGCTTCGAATGGGCCAAGAGCGACGACGCGCCCATGGTCATCGCCATCGTGACCTACGAAAACCCCACCATCGTCGAAGCGGTGCTGCGCATCGGCGCCAAGGCGGTCCTGCCTTCGCCGGTGCGCTCGTTCGGGCTGCTGTCTTCCCTGGTGGTGGCGCGGCAGGTCTACGACGACATCAAGTCGCATGCCCGCCGCCTGCGCAAGCTCGAAGGCAAGCTGCTGGGCGTGCGCCGCATCGCGGAGGCCAAGAGCATCCTCATGCGCACGCGCAACGTCACCGAAGGCCAGGCCTACGACCTGATCCGGGAGCAGGCCATGAACAAGCGCGTCACCACCGAGGAGATCGCGGGCGCCATCGTCAACGCCAACGAAATACTGTCGCTGGGAAAGTAGGGGCGCTCTTCGGCCCGGGCGAACGCAGTCCTCCATTTTCCAGAATAGGCATGGCGCGGGCCGGGGTACATACTTGGCTCCAGACCGACCACGACGATGGTCGCGAAGGGAGACAAGCATGTTGCATCCGCGACGTTGGCTGACCGCCGGCGCGATCGCGTTCGCCCTGTCGAACGCGGCCCAGGCCGCCTGGCCCGAAAGGCCCATTACGCTCCTCGTCCCCGCCGCTCCGGGGGGCACCACCGATATCTCCGCGCGCCTGATCGCGGACAAGCTGTCCGCCAGGCTGGGCCAGCAGGTCATCGTGGAAAACCGCGCGGGCGCGGCCGGCATCATCGGCGCGCAGGCGCTGGCGCGGGCCAAGCCCGACGGCTACACCCTGCTGATGGGCAATATCGGCCCCAACGCGATCAACTACGCGCTGTACAAGACGCTGCCCTACAAGCCGTCCGACTTCGCGCCGGTCACGCTGGTGATCTCGGTGCCCAATGTGCTGGTGGTGAACGAGGCCTCGCCGGCGCGCACCGTGGCGGACCTGCGGGCGGAAGCGCGGCGGGATCCGTCCAAGGTGTCCTTCGGCAGCTCGGGCGCGGGCCAGTCGCCGCATTTGTCGGCCGAACTCTTCAAGCAGCGCGCCGGCATCTCCGGCACGCACGTGCCCTACAAGGGCGCGGGGCCCGCCGTGGCCGCGCTGCTGGGCCAGCAGTTCACCTTCATGATCGACAACCTGCCCAGCTCCATGCCGTACATCCAGTCCGGCAAGCTGCGCGCGCTGGCCGTCACCAGCGACAAACGCCTGGCGGAGCTGCCGGACGTGCCCACCATGGCCGAGGCCGGCGTGAAGGACATGGTGGTCACCGCCTGGTTCGGCCTGGTCGCGCCGGCCGGCACGCCGAAGGACGTCATCGACAAACTCTACGCCGCTACGCGCGACGTCGTGCAAAGCCCCGGCATCCGCGACCGCTTCAAGGCCATGGGCGGGCAGGCGGGCGGCAACACCCCGGCCGAATTCTCGGTCTTCATCGACCAGGAGCGCGGCCGCTGGAAGCAGATCGTGGATGCGGCCGGATTGGCGCGGGAGCAATAAGTGATCGACAAGATTCAAGCATCCATGGCCGAGGCCGTGGCGGTGATCCCGGATGGCGCTTCGGTGCTGGTGGGCGGCTTCGGCGAGGCGGGCGTGCCCTACGAATTGCTGCATTGCCTGGCGGATCTGGGGCGGCGCGATCTCACCATCATCTCGAACAACGCCGGCACCTTCGAGCGCGGCATCGCCGCGCTGCTGATCCGCAAGCAAGTGCGCAAGATCGTTTGCTCGCATCCGCGTCCGCCCAATTCCGAAGCCTTCGCGCGCGCCTACCGCGCCGGCGAGGTGGAACTGGAATGCGTGCCGCAGGGCACCCTGGCCGAACGCCTGCGCGCCGCGGGCGCGGGGCTGGGGCCGTTCTACACGCCGACCGGCTACGGCACCGAACTGGCCGAAGGCCGCCGCCAGGAAATCATCGACGGCGTGGGCTATGTGCTGGAACGGCCGCTGCGCGGCGACTACGCGCTGATCCGCGCGCATCTGGGCGACCGCTGGGGCAACCTGATGTACCGGCACGCCGCGCGCAATTTCAACCCGGTGATGTGCATGGCGGCGGGCCACGCCATCGCCCAGGTCGACGAGACAGTGCCGCTGGGCGCCTTTGCGCCCGAGCAGGTCATGACGCAGGGCATCTTCGTGAAATCCGTCGTGCGGGTGGAGGCCTGACATGCAACGACCCACAGGCTTGACCCGGCAGCAGGTCGCGCAGTTGCTGGCCGGCGACATCCCGGACGGTTCCATCGTCAACCTCGGCATCGGCATGCCGACGCTGGTGGGCGACTATCTTCCGTCCGACAAGGACATCCTGCTGCACAGCGAGAACGGCATCCTGGGCATGGGCCCCGCCGCCAGCGGCGAGGACGTGGACACGGACCTGATCAACGCCAGCCGCCAGCCGGTCACGCTGCGGGAGGGCGCGTCGATCACCGAGCACACCGTGTCCTTCGCCATGATGCGCGGCGGCCATCTGGACTACGCCGTGCTGGGCGCCTTCCAGGTGTCGGAACGGGGCGACCTGGCCAACTGGAAGACCGACGCCGCCGACGCCATTCCCGCAGTGGGCGGCGCGATGGACCTGGCCGTGGGCGCCAGGCAGGTGCTGGTCACGATGGAGCATTGCGGGCGCGACGGCTCGCCCAAGCTCCTCGGGCAATGCACCTATCCGCTGACGGGCAAGGGCGTGGTGACGCGCATCTACACCGACCTGGCCGTGATCGACGTGGCGCCGGAAGGCTTCCGCGTCCACGCCATGACGTCCGGCGTCGATGAAGCGTTCCTGCGTTCGGCGACCGGAGCGCCGCTGCATTTTCGGGAGGCGCCTCGCCGCATCGTGCTGGATGCCGGCGGCACGCCACGTTACGTCTGACGCGTTGCGCCCGATCCCGGGCCAAGGAGACCCTGATGATCCGTTCCATACTGGCCGCGGCAATGCTCGGCATATCGTGCCTGGGGGCCGCGCAGGCGGGGCCCGCGTATCCCGACAGGCCGATCACCTTGCTGATTCCCTATCCGCCCGGCGGCAGCGCGGACATGCTGGCGCGTCCGCTGGGCGCGGAACTACAGAGGAAGTGGGGCCAGCCCGTGGTGCTGGAGTACAAGCCGGGCGCGGGCGGGACCATCGCGTCGGCGCAGTTGGCGCGCGCCAAGCCCGACGGCCATACCCTGCTGATGGTGCTGGCGGCCCACGCCATCAACCCCAGCCTGTATCCGTCCCTGCCCTACGACACGCGGCGCGACTTTGCGCCGGTATCGCTGGCGGCCACTCTGCCGATGCTGGTGGCGGCGCCCCTGGCCACGCCGGCCGATACCGTCGGCGAACTCATCGCCTACGGCAAGAGCCATCCCGGCAAGCTCAGCTTTGCGTCGGCGGGCAACGGCAACACCAGCCATCTGGCCGCCGAAATGTTCAAAAACCAGACCGGCGCGGACATGATGCACGTGCCCTACAAGGGCAGCGGTCCGGCGGTGGTCGCGCTGCTGGGCGGGGAGGTCTCGCTGATGTTCGACAGCATTTCCACATCGCTGCCGCAGGTGCGGGCGGGCAAGCTGAAGGCCATCGCCGTGACGGGGGAGCGCCGCTCCCCCTTGCTGCCCGACGTGCCGACGGTGGCCGAAACCGTGCCGGGCTTCGTGGTGAACGGCTGGTACGGCGTACTGGCGCCCGCCGGCACGCCGCCCGCCATCGTCGATACCTTGAGCCGCGGCATCGCCGAAGCGCTGGCGGTGCCGGCGCTGAAGCAGCAGGTGGAGGGATACGGCTATGAAATCGTGGGCTCCACCTCCGACGAGTTCGCCCGCCACATCGACCGCGAGCTGGCGGCCTGGAAGAAGGCGGTCGAAACCTCGGGCGCCAGGCTGAACTGATCTTCAGGCCGCCAGCAGGAATTCCAGCACCGAGGCCTCGAAGGCCTCGGGCAATTCGACGTTCGACAAGTGCACGGCGGGCAGGACCAGCAGCCTGGCGCCCGGGATCGTGGCGGCGATCCGTTCGCCGTGGCTGGCCGCCGTCACCGTGTCGTCCCGGCCGGCGATGACGAGCGTGGGATTGGGGATCAGGGCGATGGTGCGGCGCAGGTCGGTGTCGCGCACGGCCGCGAAAGCGCCCGCCAGGCCGTGCTTGTCGGTGCGCAACAGCATGTCGCGGAACTTGTCCACGGTGGCCCCGCCGGCCTGGAGCATCGCGGGCGGAAACCAGTTCCCCAGAAAGGTCGACGCCGTTTCTTCCATGTCGCCGGCCCGCAGCGTGGCGGCGATGCGCTCGTCCCATTGCGGTGCCGGCCCCAGGTAGGCGGAAGTATTGCTCAGGACCAGGCGGTCGATCCGTTCCGGCGCGTGCACGCCCAGCCATTGCCCGATGATGCCGCCCAGCGACAGGCCCAGGAAATGCGCGCGGACGATGCCCAGTCCGTCCAGCAGTTCCAGGACGTCGCGGCCCAGGCGATCCAGCGAATAGGCGCCCGGCGGCACGCTGGACGAGCCGTGGCCGCGGGTGTCGTAGCGCAGCACGCGGAAGCGGCGCGCCAGCGCGGGGATCTGCGCGTCCCACATGCGCAGCGTGGTGCCGATGGAGTTCGACAGCACCAGCGTCGGCAGGCCGGGGTCGCCATCGTAGCGGTAAGCGACGCGGGCGCCGTCGCCCGTAATGAAAATAGAAGTCTCGTGCATGATGGGTTTGCCTCGCGGTGGATGAATGAGGCAAAGCGTAGTTGCGCGGCCTTCAATAAGAAATTACAAAGTTCGCACAATCATTGTCGGAAAAACGGACATGAGCGAATTTACGCTGCACGATCTGCAATGCTTCGACGCGGTGGTGCGCGAGGGCGGCTTCCAGGCCGCGGCCGCGTCGCTGCACCGCTCGCATCCGGCGGTGTTCGCCGCCGTGGCCAGGCTGGAGCGGCAACTTGGCTTCGCCTTGCTGGACCGCGGCGGCTATCGCGTGCGCCCGACCGGCGCGGGGCAGTCTTTCCACGGCCGCGCCCAGTCGCTGCTGCGCGAACTGACCGCCTTGCGCGCGCATGCCGGGCAACTGGCCATGGGCGAGGAAACCGAACTGCGCATCGTGGTCGGCGATTTCTGCCCGCGTCCCTATGTGCTGGGGCTGCTGAGCCGCTTCTTCGAGACCTGCCCGGCCACGCGGCTGGACCTGTATTTCGAGGCCGTATCGGGGCCGCTGGAACGCCTGTGCGACGGCGAGGCGGACCTCATCCTGCACCGCGTGGACAAAAGCGACGCCCGCCTCGAATGGGTCGATCTGGCCAAGGTGCCTTTCGTGCCGGTGGTGGCGCCGGAGTTCCTGCGCGAACCCGCGGCGCGCGCGATCCGCCCGGCGCAGATGCGCGACTACACGCAATGCGTCATGCGCGACACCGCGAGGCACACGCCGTCGCGGGACTATTTCACGATAGCGGGCGCGCGCCAGTGCACGGTCGCGGACCAGTTGATGAAGAAAGAGATCATCCTGCAGGGCATGGGATGGGGCCACATGCCGCGCTTTCTCATCGAAGAGGAACTGCGGGATGGCCGGCTGCGCTCGATCGCCAATCCCCATTTGCCCGGAAGCGTCGAGGAACTGGTGGCGGCGCGGCGCCTGGACGTGGCGCAGGGGCCGGTCTCGAACCGCCTGTGGCGCTACTTGCAGGACGCGGCGCCCGGCTTGCGCCGCGCGCTCAATACTTGCCCGTCAGCAGCTCGCCCGCGCCCGGCACGCGCGCCTCGAGGTCCAGCACCTTGAGCATCCGGTAGACCGTCGCGGCCGCGGCGGTCACCACGGGCAGGCCCAGGCGGTCCTGCACCGGCTGGATCGACGCCAGCGAGGGCATCTGCACGCAGGCGGACAGCACCACGGCGTCCACCCCGCGGGTGTCCAGGCGCGCCACGTGGCTGGCGGGCGCCAGCGGATCCTGCGCGCCGACCTCCAGGTTGTCGGCGATCTCCAGCGACAGGCTGTCTTGCACTTCGATGCCCTCGTGCTCGATGTAGTCCACGACCAGGCGGGTCAGCGGCTTCATGTAGGGGGTCAGGATGGACACCTTGCGGGCGCCGATGGCGTGCAGGCCTTCGACCAGCGCGCCCGCGCTGGAAATGACGGGCGCGGGCGCGCCATTGTCCACGGTGGCCCGGTGCAGCCGTTCCTGCGAGACGCGGTGGTAGCCCAGGCCCTGGCTCATGATCGCGACCAGGCAGGCGTAGCCCAGCACGTCCACGCGCGCGTCCGAGAGTTCCTGCGCGCAGCGGTCGGATTCCCGGTCCATCGAGGCCAGTTCCGCCGCCGTCACCTGCTTCATGCGCATGCGGCTGGAATGGAAGGTGAAGCGCTCCGGGGCGATGGTCTCGCGCAGGCGCAGCATGGCCGGGATCTCGGTCTCCATGGTGGTGTTGGAACTGGGCACGATCTGGCCGATGCGCAAGGCGCGGGGGGATGTCGTCATGGAGGCGCTCGTGGAAAAAAGGCGAAAGGGGGTCCGGCCTCGCGCCGCGGGCGCGAGGGTGGGGCAATGCGGCGGAGGGGGGATCAGTCGGCGGTGATGCCCGCGGCGGCGACGGTGCGCTGCCAGTAGGCCAGTTCGGTGGCGACGCGCTGGTTCAGCGCTTCGGGGCCTTCGAAGCGGGCCTCGATGCCGGCCGCCTGGGCGCGCTGCACCGTGGCGGGCTGCTTGAGCGCGGCGTCGACGCTGGCGGCCAGCTTGTCGATGACCGGCTGCGGCGTGCCCGCCGGCGCGAACAGCGCCACCCAGGATTCCAGCAGGTATTCGGGCAGGCCGGCTTCGGCGGTGGTGGGCACGTCGGGCAGCATGGGATGGCGCTTGGGACTGGTGACCGCCAGGGCCTTCAGCTTGCCGGTCTGCACGTGGCCCATCACCGAGGGCGGCGTGGTGATGAACACCTGCACATTGCCGGCCAGCACGTCCTGGATGGCCGCGCCCGACCCGCGGTACGGGACGTGGAACATCGCCGCGCCGGTCTGCTGCTTGAAGACTTCGGTGCCCAGGTGGGACAGCGAGCCCACGCCTTGCGAGGCGTAGTTGAAGCGGCCGGGCGAATCCTTGACCTCGGCCACGAACTCCGTGATGTTGGTGGCCTTGATGGACGGGTGCACGGCGATCACGTTGCTGGACACCGTCACCAGCCCGACCGGCACGAAGTCCTTGGGCGCCCAGGGCAGCTTGGCCGTGAGGTTGGGGTTACCCACGTGATAGGCCGAGTACGACACCAGCAGGGTGTAGCCGTCGGGATTGGCGCGCGCGACATACTGGTACGCGATGTTGCCGCTGCCGCCGTCCTTGTTTTCGACCACCACCGGTTTGCCCAGCGCGGCGGCCAGCGGCTCGGCCACGATGCGGGCGGACGTGTCCACCAGCCCGCCCGGCGGATTGGGAACGACGAGGGACAGGGTGCGGTTGGGGAAGTCGTCGGCGGCGTGGGCGCCGACTGCCGCTCCGGACAGCAAGGCGGCGGCGAGCAATTTCTGCATGGCAGGTCTCCAGTTATTGTCGTGTGCTCTATGGGCAGGGCTTATTCTGCTCGCCGCGAACGATAGTTTCCAATATAGTTTTTGTCTGGTTTCATATCTTTCCCAAATAACTGGACGCCATGGAAATCCGCCAGCTCCGCTATTTCGCCGTGTTGGCGGAAGAATTGAACTTCACGCGGGCCGCGGCGCGCCTGCATATTTCGCAGCCGCCGCTCAGCCTGCAGATCGCCCAGCTCGAACGCGAACTCGACGTCAGGCTGTTCGACCGCAACAACCGGCGCGTGACGCTGACCGAGGCGGGAGAGGCCTTCCTGAACGATGTGCGCGCCCTGCTGGCCAGCCTGAAGGACGCCACCGTGCGGGCGCGCGCGGTGGACCAGGGGCTGGCGGGCCGCATCGAGGTCGGGCTGTCGGGGTCGCATTTCCTGGGCCCGGTGCCGGCGCTGATCGCGCGCTACACGGCCGAGCATCCGCAGGTGTCCGTGCTGCTCAATGAAATGAATCCGGCGCTGCAACTGGAGGCGCTGCGAGGGCATCGCATCGACGTCAGCATTTCGCGCACCGCGGTCGACGACGAAGAGCTGCAGGCGATGCCGCTGTGGCCCGACCCGGTGGTGGCGGCATTGCCCAGGCAGCATCGCCTGGCCGGCCGCAAGCGGCTGGAACTGAGCGATCTGGCGGGGGACGCTTTCGTCGTGCTGCGGCAGGACACGTCGGGGTTTGCGCGTTTCCTGGCCGAAACCTGCGCGCGCGCCGGCTTGCCGCTTTCGGTGGCGCAGACGGTGGCCGAGGTGCCGGCACAACTGGCGCTGGTGGCGGCGGGGCTGGGCGTGGCGCTGGTGCCGCGCTCGACGTGCCGCCACGTCGGCGACCGCGTGGCGGTGTGCAGCCTGCCCGCCGCGATCTCGCGCGCCACGGTGTACGCGGTGACCCGGCGCCAGGGCAGGCGGCGGGCGCTGGATACCTTCCTGCAGACGGCGGCGCAGATGGGGGACGGCGAGGGATAAGGCGGCGGCAGCCCGTGCGCCGCGTCCGTCAGCCCGCCAGCACGCACTCCAGCGCTTCGGGCGCGCTCAGCTTGACCCGGAACTTCCGCAATTCATCCCGGCGGAACACGTGCACCGCCACCCGGTCGCCCGCCCGGTATTGCGCCAGCAGCAGGTCCAGCCCGGCGGGCGCGTCCACGCGCAGTCCGTCGACGGCCACCAGCACGTCGCCCGCGGACAGGCCGCCCTTGTGCCCGGCGCCGCCTTCCAGCACGGTGGCCAGCACCAGCGATTCGCCCTGCTTGCGGGTGCGCACGTCCAGCGACGGGATGTTGGCCGCCGCTTTCCATTGCAGCGTGACGCCCTGGGGTTCCAGCAGGTCGGCCAGCGGCACGTCGGCCGTGCCGTAGGCATGCCGGGCGATGAAGCGGCGGGTGTCCACGCCCGTGGCTTCCTGGATGAGCGCGGGCAGGCCGTCTTCGGGCAGGCCTTGCGGCTTGCCCCGGTAGAAGTCGCGTCCGTAGCGTTCCCACAGCAGGCGCATCACGTCGTCGAGCGAGCGCGCGCCGGCGCTTTCCCGGCGGATCAGCAGGTCCAGCCCCAGCGCCACCAGCGCGCCCTTGGTGTAGTAGCTGACCAGGGCGTTGGGGGAGTTCTCGTCCTGCTTGTAGTAGCGCGTCCAGGCGTCGAAAGAGCTTTCCGCCACGGATTGCTTGGCCCGGCCCGGCGTGCGCGCCACGCTGGAGATGGTCTTGGCCAGCAGGCGCAGGTAGTCGGGCCGGCCGATGGCGCCCGAGCGCAGCAGCAGCAGGTCGTCGTAGTACGAAGTGAAGCCTTCGAACACCCACAGCAGGCGGGTCAGGTCGGGCTGCGACAAGTCGTAGGGCGCGAACGCGTCCGGCTTGATCCGCTTGACGTTCCAGGTATGGAAGTATTCGTGGCTGACCAGGCCCAGGAAGCCGCGGTAGCCTTCCCCCTGGCCTTGCTGGCCGAGCACGGGGAGGTCCTTGCGCGCCGTCATCAGCGCCGTGCTCGCGCGGTGTTCCAGGCCGCCGTAGCCGTCGCCCGTGACCATCGTCATGAAGACGTAGCGGTCCGCGCTGTCCAGGAAGGGCGCGCGCCGGGTGCGCGGCTCGAAGAACGCGATCTGCGTTTCGCAGATCTTGCGCACGTCTCCGGCGATGCGGGCCAGGTCCAGGTTGGGCGCGACGCCGGTGAACACCAGCTCGTGTTCGGCGCCGTGCGCCGTGAAGCTGGCCACTTGCGGCGTGCCCATTTCGACCGGGTGGTCGATC
The DNA here is from genome assembly GCF_037619525.1 of Achromobacter veterisilvae. Classification (NCBI taxonomy): domain Bacteria; kingdom Pseudomonadati; phylum Pseudomonadota; class Betaproteobacteria; order Burkholderiales; family Alcaligenaceae; genus Achromobacter; species Achromobacter veterisilvae. The sequence goes on from NZ_CP148753.1 coordinate 1,457,531, forward strand.
AGCGCGTCGTAGTCCGGCGCCAGGTACAGGCCGAAGCCGTGGAGGCGGGCGGCGCCCCGATGGCCGCGGGCTTCCGGCAGGCTGGTGTAGACCTTCCAGCCGTCGATGCCGCGCGGCGGGGCCAGGTCGACCAGGCAGGGCAGGTGGTCCTGGCCATGCGCGCGCAGGAAGACGCTGGTGCCGTTGAAGAAGCCGTGGGTCTCGTCCAGGTGCGCCCCGCGCACCGACAGGTCCCAGGCGTAGACCACGTATTCCACCCGCAGCGGCCCGTCGCAGGGCGCGGCTTGCCAGGTGTGGTTGTCGGTCTTGTCGACCGCCACGCGCCGCGTGCCCGAATAGGCCGCCAGCGATTCGATCTGGCGCGAGAAATCGCGGATCAGGTAGCTGCCCGGAATCCAGGCCGGCAGCGACAGGCGCTGGCCGCCGGGAGAGGGCGCGGGGATGGTTAGGGTTATCCGGTAGCGGTGTCCGGCCGGATCGTGGGGCGCAAGGCGGTAAAGTAGCGGCGGGGCTTTGTCTTTTTCCATGGCCATATCTTACTTTCATACTTCTTCGGAGACATGCAATGAGCGAGTCGTTTGTGCTGGTCGAAACCCGGGGCCGCGTCGGCCTGTTGACGCTCAACCGTCCCAAGGCGCTCAACGCGCTGAACGATCAACTGATGGATGAACTCGGCGCGGCGCTGCTGGCTTTCGAGGACAATCCCGACATCGGCGCGGTGGTCATCACCGGCAGCGAAAAGGCCTTCGCGGCGGGCGCCGACATCGGCGCGATGAAAGACTGGTCCTATATGGACGTCTACGGCAGCGAATACATCACCCGCAACTGGGAAACGCTCAAGCGCATCAGGAAACCCGTGATCGCCGCCGTGGCCGGCTATGCCCTGGGCGGCGGCTGCGAACTGGCCATGATGTGCGACATCATCATCGCCGCCGACACCGCCAAGTTCGGCCAGCCCGAAATCAAGCTGGGCGTGATCCCGGGCGCCGGCGGCACCCAGCGCCTGCCGCGCGCGGTGGGCAAGGCCAAGGCCATGGACCTGGCGCTGACCGCCCGCATGATGGGCGCCGAGGAAGCGGAGCGGGCCGGCCTCGTGTCGCGCGTGGTTCCCGCCGACAAGCTCATGGAAGAGGCCCTGGACGCGGCCACCGTCATCGCGTCCATGTCCCTGCCGTCGGTCATGATGGCCAAGGAATGCGTCAACCGGGCCTTCGAAGGTTCGCTGAACGAAGGCCTGCTGTTCGAGCGCCGCGTATTCCACTCGCTGTTCGCGACGGAAGACCAGAAGGAAGGGATGGCCGCTTTCACCGAAAAGCGCAAACCGGACTTCAAACACCGTTAAGCTTGGTTACGCCTGCCCCCTCGGGGGGGCAGCAAGCGAGCGAAGCTCGCGCAGCGTGGGGCATTCCCTTCTCTCCCTCTCCGACGCGCCCGCCAGGGCGCGTTTTTGCATTCCGATCCAAGCGCTTTCGCGGCGTTGCGCCTTGAAACGCTTGGTCAGCACCTTGTTGCCGGGTTCGGTCCTATCCTGGATGGGCGTCATCTTGAGGTGCCGCGCCAGAGAGGCTTGTCCGAACTGGCAAGTCCCGCGCGGCGGCTCGCCTGCAAACAACACCAAGAAGGAGCCTTGCATGCGTACATCTATCGCTACCCGCCGGTGGTCCGCCGCTGTGCTTGCCGGCGCGCTGAGCGCCTGCTTCGTCACCGCCGTCCAGGCTCAGTCCCCGCGCCCCTCCTTGCGCCTCGTGTCCGAAACGCCGTATCCCGCCGCCTCGGCGCCGGCGCCGCGGATGAGCGAACAGGAGCTGCGCGACACGGCCGTCGACGCCTATGTCTACGCGTACCCGATGGTCCTGATGGAACTGGCCCGCCGCAAGGCCACCGCGGTGCAGAGCCCGCTGGACGGCAAGGCGCCGATGAACCAGTTCGGCCACAAGGCCTCCTTTCCGGATCCCCGCGCCGCGGACACGCCGTGGCCCAGCGCGGACGCGCTGTACTCCAGCCTGTGGTTCGACGTGTCGCAGGCGCCGCTGGTGGTGAACCTGCCGGCCACGGGGGACCGCTATTCGGTGCTGTCGGCGCTGGATATGTGGAGCGACGTGTTCGCCTCGCGCGGCGTGCGCACCAACGGCAGCGGCGCGCAATCCTTCGTCATCGTCGGCCCCGATTGGCAGGGCGCCACGCCCGCCGGCCTGGACGTCATCCGCAGCCCGACGTCCACCGGCTGGCTCATCGGCTGGACGCAGGCGGGCGGCCCGCAGGACTATGCGGCGGTCAACCAGATCCAGGCCGGCATGACCGCCAGCCCGCTGGCCGCGCCCGCGCCTGCCGCGCGGGCTGTCCGCAACCGCAACGCGGGCACCGCGTACCCGCAGACCGGGCCCGGCGTGGGAACGGCCCCCATCGGCAGCGGGCTCCAGGTGCAGGCGCCGATGCCGGCGCTGCCCGACGGCACGCCGGCCGAGCAGGCCGCGGCCATGGACGCCGCCACCTTCTTCGCGCTGTTCTTCGACGTGCTGCGCAACAATCCGCCGCACGCCAACGACGCGCCCATCCTCGACCGCATGCGCCGCATCGGCCTGGACGGCCAGCGGCCCTTTTCCTACGGCAGCCTGAGCCCGGCCGTGCAGCAGGCGCTGACGGAGGCCCAGCCGCTGGCGGGCCGCCGCATCGCGGATGGCGTGTCGCGGCTGGGCACGCCGCTCAACGGCTGGAACACGGTGCTGTCCGGCATCGGCACCTACGGCACCGACTACGGGCGCCGCGCCGCCATCGCCTACGCGGGGCTGGGCGCGCCGACGCCGGAGGACGTCCTCTATCCGGTGACCGTGTCCGACTCCAAGGGCCGCATACTGGATTCCAGCGAAGACTACGTGCTGCATTTCGACAAGGGCCAGTTGCCGCCGGCCAACGCGTTCTGGTCGCTGCACGTCTATAACGGCCAGTACGGCTTTGCCGACAATCCGGCCAACCGCTACGTGCTGCGCAGCACCGACGGGCTGAAATACAACGCCGACGGTTCGCTGGACATCTATATCCAGCGGCGCGACCCCGGCGAACGCAAGCGCCCGAACTGGCTGGCCACGCCGTCCGCCGACGAGCCCTTCCTGCTCAGCATGCGCCTGTACTGGCCGCAGGACACGGCGCTGGACGGCCAGTGGGCGCCGCCGCCGGTCAAGGAAGACTGAATCCGTTCCGGCAGGCCAGCGCGGGGCCGTCCTGCCGGGGCGGCCCCGCGCCTTGTCCGGCGCGGCTCGCGTCCCTATTTTTCCCGGCACAGCGGGCCGTTGTTTACACCTTACAAACGGCCGAAAGTTCATTTGCTCGGGCAAAAAGAATCACGCTATACTCTGCGGGTTTGACGCTTGCGGGATAAGAACATTTGGCGACTGCACGGTGCGTAGAAGCATAGTGCGCAGATACGCTGGTTCTGACAGGGGCAAGAAGCAAAGCGAGGAAGTTTGATGCAACAGAACTCCGTGCGGCAGTCCATGCAGCAGGGTCCGGTTGAGAGCCGAGGTATGGAAGTGTTCGACCAAGGTGCTGCGGATAAAGTTCTGGTGCTCAGCGACGCGGACCGCGCGGCGCTGGCTGCTCAAGCAAGCCGCGGGCTCCTGTTGGCATTGGCGGCGCAAGGCGCCATGGGGCTCGCAGCAGCAGTAATAGCGGGGGTTGTCGGAGGGGCGGCGGCAGGTTGGTCGGCGTTGGCGGGGGCGGGAGCGTATTTCATACCCAATGCGTTGTTCGCATTGCGCCTGGCTGTCAGCGTACGGGCCGGTAAAGCCAGTCCCTTTACCTTTCTCTCTGGTGAGTTGATCAAGCTGTTCGCAACGGCATTGCTGTTGTGGCTGCTTTCGCGTGTGGCGCAGGACAGCCTCGTTTGGCCTGCCGCGCTGCTCGGCCTGATACTCACATTGAAGGGCTACCTCCTGCTCCTGATGTTCCGCAAGTTGTCTTAGCGCCGAGCAGGTTCGCGGCAAACGAAATCGTGGAATCGTCCGATTCGCAAGGGTCGGGCATACAGCAAATAGGGTAGGATTCAAATGGCTGCTGCCAGCGACGTGTCGCCTCAGTCCGCGTATATTCAGCATCACCTGGTGCATCTGAACAATACGGGCGAGAAACAGAGCGCTATCGCTCAGTTCGACATCATCAATTACGACTCGTTGTTCTGGTCCGGCCTGATGGGTCTGATCGTCGTCTTCTTCCTGTGGCGCGCCGCGCGCCGCGCCACCAACGGCGTTCCGGGCCGTTTCCAGGCTTTCGTGGAAATGATCGTCGACATGGTCGACGACCAGGCCAAGGGCATCGTCCACAATGCCAAGAGCCGCCTGTTCATCGCCCCGCTGGCGCTCACAGTGTTCCTCTGGATCATCCTGATGAACGCGCTGGACCTGCTGCCCGTCGACCTGCTGCCCTCCATCTGGCGCCTGACCGGCCTGGGCGCGCACCATGGCGACCCGCTCTACTACCACCGCATTCTGCCGACCGCCGACCTGAACGTGCCGATGGGCATGTCGCTGGGCGTGCTGCTGCTGATGTTCTACTACGGCATCAAGATCAAGCACCCGGGCGGCTTCGTCAAGGAACTGTTCACCGCGCCGTTCCACGCGCACGGCATCGGCGCCGTGGTCCTGGCTCCCTTCAACCTGTTGCTGAACCTGATCGAATACGCCGCCAAGTCCGTCTCGCTGGGCATGCGGTTGTTCGGCAACATGTTCGCCGGCGAACTGATTTTCATGCTGATCGCCCTGCTGGGCGGCGCCTGGACCGGCTTCAACGGCGCCAGCATCGGCCTGGGCATCGGCCACATCCTGGCCGGCTCCATCTGGGCGATCTTCCACATCCTGATCGTCCTGCTGCAGGCCTTCATCTTCATGATGCTGACGCTGGTGTATCTCGGCCAGGCTCACGAAGGCCACTGACCCCCCCGAATTTCCGGCGTTGGCCATCCGGCCAACGCGGGATAGCAAGATTATCTTGCATTGAGCTGTACCCCTTATTTTTCAATTTTTGACTTCAGATTTCTAACCAAGGAGTTGTCATGACCAACGTCGCTTTCGTTGCCCTCGCTTGCGGTCTTATCATCGGTCTGGGCGCTATCGGCGCTTGCATCGGCATCGCACTGATGGGCGGCAAGTATCTGGAAGCCTCGGCTCGTCAGCCTGAGCTGATGAACGCTCTGCAAACGAAGATGTTCCTGCTGGCTGGCCTGATCGACGCGGCATTCCTGATCGGCGTGGGTATCGCCATGCTGTTCGCCTTCGCCAACCCGTTCGTCGGCTAAGGCACCGCCCGCCGGCGAAAAGGCGGGTCATGACGCTGGCGGCGATGCAGGCATACTCCATCGCCGCCAAGCAAAGTTCGAGTGCTCCGTAACGCCCCTTTCCTGGAGCGGCCGGAGCCGAAAGGTGTTAAAGGAACGACCGTGAATCTGAACGCGACGATCATTTTCCAGATGCTCGTGTTCTTCGTTCTGGGCTGGTTCACGATGAAATTCGTGTGGCCTCCTCTGACGAAGGCGATGGACGAGCGCCGCCAAAAAATCGCCGACGGCCTGGCCGCCGCCGAGAAGGGCAAGGCCGATCTGGCCCAGGCCCAGGCGCGCGTCAGTCTGATCGAGGCTTCTGCCAAGTCCGAAAACCACGCCCGCATCATCGAGGCCGAGAAGCAAGCCGCCTCCCTGATCGAGCAGGCCCGCCGCGAAGCGGAAGCCGAGCGCGCCCGTATCGTGGCGCAGGCTGCCCAGGACGCCGCGCAGGAAGTCCAGCGCGCCCGCGACCTGCTGCGCGACGACGTTGCCGCGCTGGCCGTGAAGGGTGCCGAACAGATCCTCAAGCGCGAGGTTGACGCCCGCGCACACGCCGAGCTGCTCGACCAGCTTCGCGCGCAGCTTTAATCCGGGACCGCCATGGCTGAACTTTCCACTGTTGCCCGGCCCTACGCTGAGGCGCTCTTCAGCGCGGCGCGCGACGACAAGGCCGGCTTGCCGGCCTGGTCCGACCTGGTCGGCGAAATGTCGCAGGTCGCCTCCAACCCCGACGTGCGCGAGGCCATGGCCGATCCGCGTCTGGGCGACAAGCAGCGCGTCGAGCTGTTTTCCGGCCTGATCAAGGCCGAACTGCCGCAAGCCGCCCGCAATTTCATCGCGTTGCTGGTTGAAAACGACCGGCTGTTGCTGCTGCCCGACATCGCCGAGCAATTCGCGGCGCTGCGGAATCGCCACGACGGCACGGCGCAGGCGGAAATCACCAGCGCGTTCGAGATGAGCGATGCCCAGGTCCAAGAACTGGTTGCCGCGCTCGAACAAAAATTCGGCCTCAAGCTCAAGCCCAGCGTCACCGTCGATCCGTCGCTGATCGGCGGCGTGCGCGTGGCCGTCGGTGACCAGGTGCTCGATACTTCCGTACAAGCCCAGTTGGCCCGCATGCGCGATCAGCTCGCCGCTTAAGGCAACTAACAGGATTCCAGGAGTCAATATGCAACTCAATCCCTCCGAGATCAGCGAACTGCTCAAGAGCCGCATCGAGGGCCTGGGCGCTTCGACTGATGTTCGTACCCAAGGTACCGTCGTCTCCGTGACCGACGGTATTACCCGCATCCACGGCTTGTCCGACGTGATGCAGGGCGAAATGCTCGAGTTCCCCAATAATGTTTTCGGTCTGGCACTGAACCTCGAGCGCGACTCCGTCGGCGCCGTGATTCTGGGCGACTACACCGGCGTGTCGGAAGGCGATCAGGTCAAGACGACCGGCCGCATTCTCGAAGTGCCGGTCGGCCCCGAACTGCGCGGCCGCGTGGTCAACACGCTGGGTCTGCCGATCGACGGCAAGGGCCCGATCAACGCCAAAGAAACCGACATCATCGAGAAAGTGGCCCCCGGCGTCATCGCCCGCCGCTCGGTGTCGCAACCGCTGCAAACCGGTATCAAGGCCATCGACTCGATGGTCCCGATCGGCCGCGGCCAACGCGAACTGATCATTGGCGACCGCCAGACCGGCAAGACCGCCGTTGCCGTCGACACCATCATCAGCCAGAAGGGCAAGGACGTCACCTGCGTGTACGTCGCCATCGGCCAGAAGGCGTCGACCATCAACAACGTGGTGCGCAAGCTCGAAGAGCACGGCGCCATGGAATACACCATCGTCGTGGCCGCTTCGGCCTCCGACTCGGCCGCCATGCAGTACCTGGCCGCCTACGCCGGCTGCACGATGGGCGAATACTTCCGCGATCGCGGCGAAGACGCCCTGATCGTCTATGACGACCTGACCAAGCAAGCCTGGGCCTACCGCCAGGTGTCGCTGCTGCTGCGCCGTCCGCCGGGCCGCGAAGCCTACCCGGGCGACGTGTTCTACCTGCACTCGCGCCTGCTCGAACGCGCCGCTCGCGTGAACGAAGAGTACGTCGAGAAGTTCACCAACGGCGCCGTCAAGGGCAAGACCGGCTCGCTGACCGCGCTGCCGATCATCGAAACGCAAGCCGGCGACGTGTCCGCCTTCGTTCCGACCAACGTGATCTCGATCACCGACGGCCAGATCTTCCTGGAAACCGACCTGTTCAACGCCGGTATCCGCCCCGCCATCAACGCCGGTATTTCGGTGTCGCGCGTCGGTGGCGCCGCCCAGACCAAGGTCGTCAAGAAGCTGTCCGGCGGTATCCGTACCGACCTGGCGCAGTACCGTGAACTGGCCGCCTTCGCGCAGTTCGCCTCCGACCTGGACGACGCCACCCGTCGCCAGCTCGAGCGCGGCAAGCGCGTGGTCGAACTGCTCAAGCAGCCGCAATACCAGCCGCTGCAGGTGTGGGAACTGGCCGTGTCGCTGTACACCGTGAACAACGGCTACCTCGACGACGTGGACGTGGCTCAGGTGCTGTCCTTCGAGAAGTCCTTCAAGGACCATCTCAAGGCCAAGCATGCCGCCTTGATCCAGCGCGTCGAAGACACCAAGGAACTGTCCAAGGACGACGACGCCGAACTGGCCGCCGCGCTCCAGGATTTCAAGAAGCACGGTGCTTTTTAAGGCAAGGTCTGGCGTAGTAGATGGGCGCGAGCCCATCCTACGGTAGGGCGGGAGCGGCGCAAGCCGACCCCGCCAGCCGTCTCAACAGGAAAGCGCAATGCCCGGAATCAAGGAAATCCGAACCAAGATCAAGAGCGTGCAAAACACGCGCAAGATCACCAAGGCGATGGAAATGGTCGCCGCATCCAAGATGCGCAAGGCGCAGGAGCGGATGCGCGCGGGCCGTCCGTACGCCACCAAGGTGCGCGAGATCGCCGCGCATCTGATGCAGGCCAACCCGGAATACAACCACCCCTACCTTCAGGAACGCGAAGTGAAGGCGGTGGGCGTGGTGCTGGTCACCACCGACAAGGGCCTGTGCGGTGGCCTGAACACCAACATCAGCCGTCTTACGCTGTCCCGCCTGAAGGAATTCGAGGCCAAGGGCATCAAGGCGCAATCGACCGCATTCGGCAACAAGGGCCTCGGCCTGTTGACCCGCATCGGCGCCAAGCTGGTGTCGCAGGAAGTCCAACTGGGCGACAAGCCCGACCTCGACCGCCTGCTGGGCGCCATCAAGGTGCAGTTGGACGACTACCTCGAAGGCCGCATCGATGCGCTTTACGTGGCGACCACCCGCTTCATCAACACGATGAAGCAGGAGCCGGTGTTCCTGCGCCTGCTGCCGCTGGCTTCCGGTTTGGATGATCCCTTCCAGTCCGGCGCGGAATCCCTGGCCCAGACGTCCGAGGTCAAGTCTGACTATAGCTGGGACTATATCTACGAACCGGACGCCAAGAGCGTGATCGACGACCTGCTCCAGCGCTACGTCGAAGGCCTTCTGTACCAGGCCGTGGCCGAGAACATGGCCTCGGAACAGTCCGCTCGTATGGTCGCCATGAAGGCGGCGTCGGACAACGCCAAGAAGGTCATCGGCGACCTCCAGTTGGTCTATAACAAGACCCGCCAGGCCGCGATCACCAAGGAAATTTCGGAAATCGTAGGGGGCGCTGCCGCGGTGTAAGCCAGGCAGTATCCCGTCAAAATATCAAGGAATCGACATGAGCAACGGAACCATCGTTCAGTGCATCGGCGCCGTGGTGGACATTCAGTTCCCCCGCGATGATATGCCCAAGATCTACGAAGCGCTCACCCTGGCCGACGAGGGTTCCTCGTTCGCCGAAAAGGGTCTGACGCTGGAAGTGCAACAACAGCTCGGCGACGGCGTGGTGCGCACCATCGCCCTGGGTTCGAGCGACGGCCTGCGCCGCGGCATGGGCGTAGCCCGTACCGGCGCCCCGATCTCGGTGCCCGTCGGCCACGGCACGCTGGGCCGCATCATGGACGTGCTGGGTCGCCCGATCGACGAAGCCGGCCCCATCAAGTCCGACGAAAAGCGCGCGATTCACCAGGCCGCCCCGAAGTTCGACGAACTGTCGCCTTCGGTGGAACTGCTGGAAACCGGCATCAAGGTTATCGATCTGGTCTGCCCGTTCGCCAAGGGCGGCAAGGTCGGCCTGTTCGGCGGCGCCGGCGTGGGCAAGACCGTCAACATGATGGAACTGATCAACAACATCGCCAAGCAGCACAGCGGTCTGTCGGTGTTCGCCGGCGTGGGTGAGCGTACCCGCGAAGGCAACGACTTCTACCACGAAATGGAAGAGTCGAACGTTCTGGACAAGGTCGCGATGGTGTTCGGCCAGATGAACGAACCCCCGGGCAACCGTCTGCGCGTGGCGCTGACCGGCCTGACGATGGCCGAGAAGTTCCGCGACGAAGGCCGCGACATCCTGTTCTTCGTCGACAACATCTACCGTTACACCCTGGCCGGCACCGAAGTGTCCGCGCTGCTGGGCCGCATGCCGTCGGCGGTGGGCTACCAGCCCACGCTGGCCGAGGAAATGGGCGTTCTGCAAGAGCGCATCACCTCGACCAAGACCGGCTCGATCACGTCGATCCAGGCCGTGTACGTGCCTGCCGACGACTTGACCGACCCGTCGCCCGCCACGACCTTCCAGCATTTGGACTCGACCGTCGTGCTGTCGCGTGACATCGCCGCCCTGGGTATCTACCCGGCCGTGGATCCGCTGGATTCGTCCAGCCGCCAGCTCGACCCGCAAGTCGTGGGCGAAGAGCACTACGGCGTGGCCCGTGGCGTGCAGCAAACGCTGCAGCGCTACAAGGAACTGCGCGACATCATCGCGATTCTGGGCATGGACGAACTGTCGCCGGAAGACAAGCAGGCCGTGGCCCGCGCGCGCAAGATCCAGCGCTTCCTGTCGCAGCCGTTCCACGTGGCCGAAGTGTTCACGGGCTCGCCCGGCAAGTACGTGCCGCTGGCCGAAACCATCCGCGGCTTCAAGATGATCGTCGACGGCGAATGCGATTCGCTGCCCGAGCAGGCCTTCTACATGGTCGGCACGATTGACGAGGCCTTCGAGAAGGCCAAGAAACTGCAATAAGGATCCACTATGGCTACCCTGCATGTCGATGTGGTCAGCGCAGAGGAAGCGATCTTCTCCGGTGAGGCGAAGTTCGTGGTTCTGCCTGGCGAGTCGGGTGAGCTGGGCATTCTGCCCGGCCACACCCCGCTGATTTCGCGCATCCGCCCCGGAACGCTCAAGATCGTTCGTGCCGACCAGGGCGAGGAAACCGTCTTCGTCGCCGGGGGCATTCTGGAAGTGCAGCCGGGCAGCGTGACGGTTCTGGCCGACACGGCCATCCGTGCCGCCGACCTGGACGAGGCCCGCGCCCTGGAAGCGCGCAAGAAGGCCGAAGACGCCCTGGCGAACGCCAAGGACAAGGCGGACATCGCCGTCGTCGAAGCCGAGCTCGCCATGCTGGCTGCCCAAGCCGCCGCGGCGCGCAAGCTGCGCGAAGGGCGCCGTTCGCACTAAGCGGCGCAATTCACCGCCGGGTTCGCCCCGGATTCAAAAAGCGGCCCTCCGGGGCCGCTTTTTTTCGTCCCGGGCCGTCAATGATGGCGGCCGCTACCCCGCGGGGCGGTGGACCCCCGCAATGCGTTCAGTACGAATAGCGGCGCTCGGCGCGCGCCAGTAGCCTTCGGCTTGGCTCAATCAAGCGTGGGAGGAAGCGTGCGAGACGTCCTGGATTGCGGGGTTCTGCTGGCGCCGGGCCATGAGGCGGCCATGCGCGACTGGGTCGGCCGGCATTCCGTCCGGGCGACGCGGCTGCGGCTGCACCTGGTGTCCCTCAGTCCCCTGCGCTACGCGGCCGCCACGGCTGCGGCGCTTCAGGCGCCGGAAGGGCCGGACGTCCAGGCGCTGGCGAGGCTGGCCGTGGCGCTCAAGCGTTACGACGCCTGCATCCTGCCGGTGGCGCCCGCGTCGCTCGCCTGGACGCGGATGGCCCTGCAGCAGGCCGGCGCCGCGCTGAACACGCCGGTCCTGCTGTTCGTCCACGACGTGAAGGCGCCCGCCATCGAAGACTTGCTGGGCCTGGGCGCCTGGGATTTCATGATGCAGCCGGCCTGCCCGGAAAGCATGCGCGTGCGGCTGGGCCGCCTGGCCAGGCCCGCCGCCAGGCTGGCGGCCCTGCGGGAACCCTCGGTGGATTACCCCGCGGCGGCAAGGTCCGCGGCCGCCGGCGGCGCCTGGCAGCCCGCCGCGTCCCGGCCCCGGGTGCCGGCGGACGTGGTCGAACAGGCCTTGTCCGGCCTGCGCCATCAACACCAGCGCGCCGCGCAGGAATCCTTCAGGGCGGCCAAGGCGCGGGTGGTGGACGGTTTCGAGCGCGACTACATCCGCCTGGCGCTGTCGCGCCACGGCGGCAACGTGGCGCAGGCGGCGCGGGCCTGCAGCAAGCATCGGCGGGCGTTCTGGGCGCTGATGCGCAAGCACGGCATCGAAGCGGCGCCCTACAGGCAGGCGGCGCAGGCGCGCGAAGACTGAGGCGCCGGGCCGGCGTCTGGCGCCGGCAGCGTCCGCCGCGAGCGCCGGGCTTGCGCCTGGGCAAGCCTGCCGCGGGCGGTTCCGGCGCCTTGCCGGCCAAGGGAAGTAAAATCACGGCTTCCGATCATCGAGGATAGTCGTGTCTGCTTCCGTCTTGAAGAACGATGTGTTCTTGCGCTCGCTCCTGCGTGAGCCCGTGCCCTACACCCCCATCTGGCTGATGCGCCAGGCGGGACGCTACCTGCCCGAGTACCGTCAGACGCGTGCCCGCGCAGGTTCGTTCATGGGTCTTGCCCAGAACCCGGACTACGCCGCGGAAGTCACGCTCCAGCCGCTGGAGCGTTTCGACCTGGACGCGGCCATCCTGTTCTCCGACATCCTGACCGTGCCGCACGCCATGGGCCTGGGCCTGGACTTCGCCGAAGGCGAGGGCCCGCGTTTCGCGCGCCCGGTGCGCACCGAGGAAGACGTGGCGCGCCTGGCCGTGCCCGACATGGACAAGCTGCGCTATGTCTTCGACGCCGTGGGCGTGATCCGGCGCGAACTGGACGGCAAGGTGCCGCTGATCGGTTTCGCCGGCAGCCCCTGGACCATCGCCTGCTACATGGTCGAAGGCCAGGGCAGCGACGACTACCGCCTGATCAAGACGATGCTGTACGCGCGTCCCGACCTGCTGCACCGCATCCTCGAGATCAACGCCGAAGCCACGCTGCAATACCTGAACGCGCAGATCGCCGCCGGCGCGCAGGCCGTGATGCTGTTCGATAGCTGGGGCGGCGTGCTCGCCGACGGCCTGTTCCAGCAATTCTCGCTGGCCTACACCCGGAAGGTGGTGGCCGGCCTGAACCGTGAAAACGAAGGCCGCCGCGTGCCCGTCATCGTGTTCACCAAGGGCGGCGGGCAGTGGCTGGAGGAGATCGCCGCCTGCGGCTGCGACGCCATGGGCCTGGACTGGACGGTGGACCTGGCGGCCGCGCGGCGCCGCACCGGGGATGCCGTCGCCTTCCAGGGGAACCTGGATCCGATGGCCCTGTTCGGCGGCGCGTCCGCCATCCGCGCGGAAGCGCGGCGCGTGCTGGACGCCTTCGGCCCGGTGGGCAAGGGCGGCCATGTCTTCAATCTGGGGCATGGCATTTCGCGGTTCACTCCTCCGGAAGCGGTAGCCGAATTGGTGGATGAAGTCCACCGCCACAGCCGTTCGCTCAGGGGGTAAGTAAGTGGACGCTTCGGCCCATAGGGCCGGAGCAGCGCGCACTTGTGCACAGCAAGATTGCTCTCGGGGAAAACCCTTTAGAAGCTAGTTTACAATCTTGAAAGATTGCGTAAGTCGCTGTTTTTAAAGGTGAAATACGAGTTTTCAACAAGATTTCACATGTTCGCGAAATCTTGCCTTATTCCAAATCCCGATGTTGCTCCAGCCTTTTCCCCAAAGTTATCCACAGGCGGGAAAGGCGCGCGAGGGCGTCAGCCAGGGTCATCCTTCCATATGCACCGTCCAAGCATCCATGTCTGAAGCGCAGGCGACCATGACTCCCCCGGCGGTCTGCTGGGTGCGGGTGGCGCTGGACGTGCCGCTGCCCGGCCCCTTCGATTACCGGAGCGAGGCGCCGGTGACGGTCGGCTTGCGGGTCATCGTGCCGTTCGGCCGGCGCAAGCTCATCGGCGTGGTGGTGGACAACCCGGCCGAGCCGTCTTACGACCCCAAGCAGATACGGCCGATCGAAGAGGTGCTGGACGACCTGCCGCCCTTCGACGAGGGCTGGCTGCGCCTGGCCCGCTTCGCCGCGGACTATTACCAGCGCCCGCTGGGCGAAGTGATGCTGCCCACGCTGCCGCCGCCCCTGCGCAAGCCGACCGCCTACCAGGGCAAGCGCTCGGCGGGCGGGCCGGTGGCCCGGCTGGATGGGCGCAAGCGCAAGGCGGCGCGGGCGCCGGCCGCCGCCGACGAGCCGCCGGCGCTCAACGACGCCCAGCGAACCGCCGTGGATACCATCGGCGCCCTGGACGGGTTCAAGCCGGTGCTGCTGCACGGCGTGACCGGCAGCGGCAAGACCGAGGTGTACCTGCGGACGGCCGAGAAGGTGCTGGCAGCCGGCCGCCAGGTGCTGCTGATGGTGCCCGAGATCAACCTGACCCCGCAGTTGGAAGGCGCGCTGCGCGCGCGCCTGGAGGCGCTGGTCGGGCCGGACGGGCTGGCCGTCATGCACAGCGGCCTGTCCGACGGCGAGCGCCTGCAAGCCTGGACCCGCGCCCAGCGCGGCCAGGCGCGCATGCTGCTGGGCACGCGCATGTCGGTGTTCGCGCCCCTGGGCGAACTGGGCCTGATCGTGGTGGACGAGGAGCACGACGCGTCCTACAAACAGCAGGACGGCCTGCGCTATTCGGCGCGGGACCTCGCCGTGTGGCGCGCGCACGATCTGGACATCCCCGTGGTGCTGGGGTCCGCCACGCCGTCGCTGGAAACCTGGCAGCACGCCGAGCGCGGCCGCTACCTGCGGCTGGGCCTGCCGGCGCGCGCGCGCGCCAGCAGCCTGCCGTCCATGCGCCTGGTGGACACGCGCCGGCTGCAAATGAAGCACGGCATGTCGCCGCAACTGCTGGAGGCCATCGGCCAGCGCCTGGAGCGCAAGGAACAGTCGCTGATCTTCCTGAACCGGCGCGGCTATTCCCCGGTGCTGCATTGCCAGTCCTGCGCCTGGGTGAGCAATTGTCCGCGCTGCACGGCGTTCACCGTCCTGCACCGCAACGAAGGCCGCGGCCACCGCCTGCAATGCCACCATTGCGGCTACCAGGCGCCGGTGCCGCGCGCCTGCCCGGAATGCGGCGACCAGGACCTGGCGCCGATGGGGCGCGGCACGCAGCGCGTGGAAGAGCACCTGGCCGAACTGTTCCCCGGCGCCCGCATCCTGCGCATCGATGCCGACAGCACGCGCAAAAAGGGCAGCGCCGAAGCGCTGTTCGCGTCGGTGCACGCAGGCGAGGTGGACATCCTGGTGGGCACGCAGATGGTGGCCAAGGGCCACGATTTCGCGCGGCTGGGGCTGGTGGGAGTGCTGAACGCGGATTCGATGCTGTTCGCGCATGACTTCCGCGCGCCGGAACGCCTGTTCGCGCAATTGATGCAGGTGGCCGGCCGGGCGGGCCGGCACCAGGGCAACGGCGAGGTGCTGATCCAGACCGGATACCCCGAGCAGCCGGTCTACCAGGCCTTGCTGCGGCACGATTATGCGGGCTTCGCCCGCCACGCCCTGCACGAGCGCGAAAGCACCGGCCTGCCGCCTTTCGTCTACCAGGCGCTGCTGACCGCCGAAGCGCGCGAGCTGAAGGTGGCCCAGGAATTCCTGGAGCGGGCGCGGGTCCTGCCCGAGGGCGAGTGGGCGGCGGATTTTCCCGGCCTGGACGCCATCATGCTGTACGACCCCGTGCCCCTGCGCGTGGTGCGCGTGGCCAATATCGAGCGCGCGCAACTGCTGGTGGAAAGCGGCAGCCGGCCGGCCTTGCAGGCGTTCCTGGCGTCGTGGTCGCACCACCTGCCGTATTTGGCCAACGAGGCCCGCGTGCGCTGGCAACTGGAAGTCGATCCGCTGGAAATCTGACGGCGGCGGCCCTCCATGCGTCTTGGGCCCGATTGTTCTATGATCTTTCTCCTCTATCGCGCCGGCGCGGCGAACCCGCCGCGGCGGCCGCGCCCGTCCCCTTTTTCTCGCGCTGTGCCGGCCCGCTGACGGGCGGCCGCAAGCCCCGCGCTTGCCGGCCGCGCCCGCATTGCGGCTGCCGCAATGCATGACTATCCGACCCAAATGTCCGCAAGCGAACCGATAGGCCTAGGCATGAATCCCGCCCAGAGGGAGGCGGTGCTTTACCTGGACGGCCCCTGCCTGGTGCTGGCCGGCGCCGGCAGCGGCAAGACGCGGGTGATCACGCAGAAGATCGCGTACCTGCTGCGCGAGTGCGGCTACATGGGCCGCAACGTGGTGGCGCTGACCTTCACCAACAAGGCCGCGCGCGAAATGGACGAGCGCGTGAAGACGCTGGTGGACCGCAAGCTGTCCAAGGGGCTGATCATCAGCACCTTCCATTCGCTGGGCGTGAAGATGCTGCGCGAGGAAGCGCGCAATGCGGGCCTGAAGCCCACGTTTTCGATCCTGGACGCCGACGATGCCATGGCGATCATCCAGGAACTGCTGGGCACGACCGACAAGGCGCGGCTGCGCCACGTGCAGGGCATCATCTCGCTGTGGAAGAACGCGCTGATGGAGCCGGACGACGCCGCGCGCGAGGCCATCACGCCGGGCGACGTGGAGGCGGTCAACGTGTACCGCAGCTACGCCGCCACGCTGGCGGCCTACCAGGCGGTGGACTTCGACGACCTGATCCGCATCCCCGCCCAATTGCTGGCCAGCAACGAAGAGGTCCGCACCCGCTGGCAGAACCGCGTGCGCTACCTGCTGGTGGACGAATACCAGGACACCAACGTGTGCCAGTACCGCCTGGTGCAGTTGCTGACCGGATCGCGCGCCATGTTCACGGCGGTGGGCGACGACGACCAGGCCATCTACGCCTGGCGCGGCGCGACCATCGAGAACCTGGCGAAGCTGACGACCGACTATCCCAGCATCAAGCTCATCAAGCTGGAGCAGAACTACCGCTCGGTCCAGCGCATCCTCGCGGCCGCCAACCAGGTGATCGAGAAGAACCCCAAGCTGTTCGACAAGAAGCTGTGGTCCGACCTGGGCGTGGGCGAACCCATCCTGGTGTCGGCGATGGACGGCGAAGAGCACGAGGCGGAGTCCATCGCGGTGAAGGTATCGGCCGCCCGCTTCGAACGCCAGGCGCAATGGAAGGACTTCGCCATCCTGTACCGCAGCAACCATCAGTCGCGCATCCTGGAGCAGGCGCTGCGCAACCTGAAGATCCCGTACACGATCTCGGGCGGGCAGAGCTTTTTCGACAAGGCCGAAGTGCGCGACGTGCTGGCCTATCTGCGCCTGATCGCCAACGACGAGGACGACCCCGCGTTCATCCGCGCGGCGACCACGCCCAAGCGCGGCATCGGACAGGCCACGCTGCAAGTGCTGGGCCAGTACGCGGCCGGCCGGGAACTGTCGCTGCTGGCGGCGGTGGCGGAAACCGGCCTGGAAAGCCAGTTGGCGCCGCGCCAACTGGAGCCGCTGCGCACCTTCGCCGAATTCATCCGCCGCATGCAGTGGCGCGCCGGGCGCGGCGCGGCATCCGGCAAGGACGCGGCACCCGCCGAGCCCGCGGGCGTGCTTCTGGACGACCTGCTGGAGGCCATCCAGTACGAGCGCCACCTGTACGAACTGTTCGAGGAACGCCCCGCGCAGACGCGCTGGCAGAACGTGCTGGAACTGACCGGCTGGCTCAAGCGCAAGGCCGAGGAAGACGACATGACGCTCTTCGAACTGGTCCAGCACGTGGCGCTGGTCACCATGCTGGAACGGGGAGAGGAAGAAGAGCCCGACGCGGTGAAGATGTCCACGCTGCACGCGTCCAAGGGGCTGGAGTATCCGCACGTGTACCTGGCGGGGGTGGAAGAGGGCCTGCTGCCGCACCTGGGCAAGGACGACGAGGTCGGCGACCCGGCGCGCGCGGCGGAAAACCTGGCGACGCGCATCCAGGAAGAGCGCCGGCTGATGTACGTGGGCATCACCCGCGCGCAGCGCAGCCTGAACCTGAGCTGGTGCAAGCGCCGGCGCCGCGCGCGCGAGGACCTCGTGCGCGAACCGTCCCGTTTCATCGAGGAAATGGGCCTGGGCGACGTCCGCATCCAGGAGGACGAGGCCACGGCCGCCATGAACCCCAAGGAGCGCATGGCCATGCTGAAGGCGCTGCTGAAGAAGTAGAGGGGCCCGCCGAGGGGGGCCGCCTAGGCGCCCTGGGCGCTTGTGGAACCTCGCGGGCTGCTCCTACACTGGATTGCGCCCGTCCCGCCGTCCGGGCGCGGAATCCCTGCCGGAAAGAAGGAGCGCGTCATGTGTCGTTGGCTGGCCTATAGCGGTAGTCCCATACAGATGGAGAGCGTGCTTTTCAAAGCCAAGCACTCCCTGATCGACCAGAGCCTGCATGCGCGCCTGGGCGCCACCACCACCAATGGCGATGGCTTCGGCCTGGGCTGGTACGGCCGGCCCCCGGATGGCCGGCCCCTGGAGCCGCCGTTCCGCTATCGCAGCGTGCATCCGGCCTGGAACGACCGCAACCTGCGCGAGGCGGCGCGCGCGATCCACGCGCCGCTGTTCGTCGCGCATATCCGCGCCGCCACCGACACGCCGGCGCAGGAGACCAATTGCCATCCGTTCCGGCACGGGCAGTGGCTGTTCGTGCACAACGGCGTCATCCGCGACTATCCGCTGCTCAGGCGCGACCTGATGCTGATGATCGCGCCCGCGTATTTCGGGTCGCTGGAAGGGTCCACGGATTCGGAGGTGATGTTCCTGCTGGCGCTGAGTTTCGGCCTGGAGGAAGACCCGCTCCTCGCGCTGGCCCGCATGGTGGGCGCGGTGGAGGAGACGGGCCGGCGGCACGGGGTGGCGCAACCCATCAACATGACGGTCTGCGCGCTGGACGGGGAACGCCTGATCGCGGTGCGCTACTCCAGCGAGGGCGATTCGCGCACCTTGTTCCACAACACCTGCGTGCATCACCTGCGCCAGTTGTACCCCGACAATCCCCAGATCGCGGCGCTGGACGACGATGCCTTCCTGCTGCTGTCGGAGCCCTTGACCGAAATGCCGGGCGCCTGGGAAGCGGTTCCCGAAGCCACCGCCATCATCGCGGGGCGCGGCGGGGTGACGCACCATCCGTTCGCGCCGGTGCCGCCGGGGGCGTGAGCCCGTCCGAAAACACCGGAAAACCCGGGAAAACGGGGTCATCAAGCACGTATTGTCCATATAGGGGAGAATACGGATCGCATGACTGTGCGACGTCCTGGGCCGCGAAAGCACCCTACTACCAATAAGGAAGTTGCATGACCGATAGCCGAACCCCGCAAGCCTCTGAAGCACTAGCGGTGTTTAACCACACGGGGAGCGCCCCGGATTGCTTTGAACTGCACGAGCATGGCGTCGTCAGCCGACAGGGCGACACGCGCACTTACACCGCATTCGCGGATATCCAGGACCTCTGCCTGTTCGCCTCCGGGCCGGACGCCACCGCGGGCCTGATCGACAACTTCGCCTATCGCACCCGCGCGGCGGATGGCTGGACGCTGGTGTCCGGCGACGTCGGCGAATTCAGCAAGCTCATGGACGCCTTCCGCTCGCGCTACGTCGCGCAGCGCCTGCCCGTGCTGGAAGAGACGATCGCCGACGGCGGGCGCGTCGCGTTCCGCTATGTCCGCGGCGGCGTCTTCCCGGACCTGCAGACGCAGGAGCTGGCCCTGTCGGCGGAAGGCCTGCACATCGACGGCGCCACGTGGCCGTACGAGTCGCTCAAGCGCATCGACCTGAACCACTGGGCCGAGACGGTCAGCCTGCAGGACGAGCAGGGCAAGACTGTGTTTTCGTGCCTGGCCACGCGCATACTGAGCTCGGATTTGTTCGTGAACCTGGTCTACGACCGGTTGGGACGGACGGCGGAATACGCTTGAGCTTGGGTTAGCCTTAGGTATTAGCCGGTGTCTGACACCCGGGGGACGCTGTTTCAAGCTGGCTAGGGCATCTCGTATGGGTGTCAGACACGCAGAAGGTTAGGTATCGGTGTCTGACACCCGGGGGACGTTGTCTCAAGCTGTCCAGGGCATTTCGTATGGGTGTCGGACACGCGGAGGGGTTACGTGTGCAAATCCGGATTCAGCGTGCCCCAGGCCGCGGTCCGCACCAGGCACTCCACTGCGCCGGTCTGCGAGTTGCGGCGGAACAGCAGGCCGTGCTGGCCCGCCAGCGAGGTCGCCTTCACCACCGCGCCCTCCGGCGTCAGCACGCGCGTTCCCGCGGTGATGTAGCAGCCGGCTTCCACCACGCAATCGTCGCCCAGCGAAATCCCGATGCCGGAGTTGGCGCCGAGCAGGCAGCGCTTGCCGATGGACACCACCTGCTTGCCGCCGCCTGACATGGTGCCCATGATGGAGGCGCCGCCGCCGATGTCGCTGCCGTCTCCGACGATGACGCCCGCGCTGATGCGGCCTTCGACCATCGAGGCGCCCAGCGTGCCCGCGTTGAAATTGCAGAAGCCTTCGTGCAATACCGTGGTGCCGGGCGACAGGTGCGCGCCCAGCCGCACGCGCGCCGTGTCGGCGATGCGCACGCCGCCGGGCATGACGTAATCGGTCATGCGGGGAATCTTGTCCACGCCGCGGATCTCCAGCACCTGCCCGGACGCGCGCAGGTGCCAGCGCAGGGCGTCCACCTGGTCCACCGCGCAGGGGCCGGCCGACGTCCACGCCACGTTGGACAGCACGTTGAACAGGCCGTCCAGGTTGGCGCCGTGCGGACGGATCAGCCGGTGGCTGAGCAGGTGCAGGCGCAGGTAGGCGTCATGCGCGTCGGCCGGCGGCTCGTCCAGCGACGCGATGGCGGTGCGCACGGCCACGATGTCCACCTTGCGGCGGGTGTCCCGGATCAGGGCGGTCGGTACGTGTTCGCCGAGCGCGGCGCGGGCCTCTTCCGGCGTCAGGTGGCGCGTGCCGGTGGCGGGCGAATTGTCGGCGAGCGACGGGCGGGGATACCAGGTGTCCAGGATGGCGCCATCGGCGGCCAGCGTGGCGATGCCGTAGGCGATGGCGCTGAGGGGCGTAGGGGTATCGGACATGATGGCGGAGGCGAGAGCGCGGTCGGGGGGGTAATTCTAGGCGAAAAAACAGCCGCTCCCGGAGGCGGGCGCCGCCGCCGTCAGAGGCTGCCGTAGGCCCAGCGCAGGCTCAGCGACCCGGTGTGTTCGCGCATGCCGCCGCCGTACTGGCCCCCATAGGCCAGCCCGATGGCCGCCGAGCGCGACAGGGCCACTTCCGCGCCCAGCCCCACGAGCGCGGCGCTGGGGGCGATCGGGGCGCCGGCGACCGTCAGCACGCCGCCGCCGTCGAGCGCCAGGGTCGTTTCGGGTTCCACGTCGCCGAATGCGCGGCGCCAGCCCAGGAGGGCGTGCACGCGGACCATGGTCGGGCCCAGCGGCACGCCGGCCTGCCCGCGCAGCCCCAGCGTCGTCGTGGTCTGCGCCAGCCGCCCGCTGCCGGCGGCGATCGCGGCCGATCCGCCCGATTCCGCGAAGCCGCGCGTGCGCACGTCGCGCAAGGCCAGGCCGGCGAACGGCTCCAGGCTTGCGCGCTCCGGCAGCGGCAGTTCATAGCCGAGTTCGGCGAAGGCCAGCACCGTGTTGGCGCTGACGTCCGCCGTCAGGGTCTGGGAAATGCCCGGCAGGTCGAAGTGGCGCGTCGTGTCCATGTCGTGCCAGGCGTAGGAGGCGGCGGCCAGCAGGTTCACCTTGCCCGCGCCGGCCGCGAAAGACCGTTTCCCGTAGAGGGTGGCGCTGTAGCTGTCGACGGTCGCCCTGGCGTCGAGCGCATCGACCCGGACCCGGGCGCGGGTGGCGCCCAGCGCGCCGCCCAGCCGCCAGCCGGCGCCGGCATCGAATTCGCCGCCGGCGTAGACGCCCGTGGTGCGCTGCTTGATGCGCGTCGCGGCGCCGCTGCCTTCGAGCAGTTGCCAGTTGTCGATCGCGACGATCCAGCCTTGCGGCGTTTCACGGGCGCAGGCCGCGCCGGCGCCCGCGCCCATCAGCGCGAACGCGGCGAATGCCGGCGCCAGCAGCCGCCGGCGGGCGCGCCCAGGACGCCGCGGCATGCCGCGGCGCTGTCCGGAAGTCCGCACTCGGGGCGCGGTCTGTTAGGACAGTTCCTTCAGCAGCAGTTCCCAGAACTTCAGGCGCTGTTCCAGGGTCGAGACCAGCACGTACTCGTTCAGGGTGTGCGCGCCGTCGCCGTCGGCGCCCAGGCCGTCCAGCGTGGGAATCCCCATGGCGGACGTGAAGTTGGCGTCGCTTCCGCCGCCGGTCATCGGCGCGTCTTCGAGCGGGAAGCCCGCGCGTTCGGCGTAGCCCTGCGCCAGCGCCAGCAGTTGCGTGGCGGCCTCGGTCTTCACCATCGGCGGGCGGTTCAGTTCCACGTTGATGTCCAGTTCGACGTCCGGACCCACCGCGCACAGTTCGCGCATTCGGCGCAGCACGTCCTCAGCGGCGCCCATGTCGGGAACGCGGAAGTCCACCACGCAGCGGCACAGCGCCGGCACGGTGTTGGTCACGGTGCCGCCGGCGATCGTGCCGACGCTGACGGTGATGCCGCGCTCATAGTCGGTCATGGCTTCCAGCGCCAGCACCTGGTGCGCCATTTCGCGGATGGCGCTGCGGCCTTTCTCGTGCTGCATGCCGGCGTGCGCCGGGCGGCCCTTGACGTTCAGGTTCAGCATGCCCGTGCCCTTGCGGGCGGTGACGCACTTGCCGCCATTGGGGCGCGCCGGTTCGCACACCAGCGCGTACTTGGCGTTGGCGGCGAAGCGTTCGATGTGCGTGCGCGACGCGTGGCTGCCGGTTTCCTCGTCGGGCACCACCAGCAGGTCCACCGGCAGCTTGGTCGCGCCGGGACGGGCCAGGCCGGACAGGGCCGAGAGCGCCAGGTAGATGCCCGCCTTCATGTCGTAGCCGCCCGGGCCGTAGAGGCGGTCGCCCTCGATGCGCACCGGATTCTCCAGCAGCGTGCCGACCGGGTGGACGGTGTCCATGTGGGCCAGAATCAGGATGCCGGGGCGGGTGTCGCCGGGCGCGCGGTTGGTGGCGTACAGCAGCGGGCCCGTGGCGGGGCCCAGCGACGACAGCTCCACCGTCAGGCCGGCGGCCGCGGCGAAGTCGGCGATGATGCGGGCCATCGCGGCGATGCCTTCGGGAAAGTTCGAGGGCGATTCGCATTGCAGCCAGCTTTGGATGCCGGCGACGATCTGTTCGGTGCTGGGAGTGGTGGACATGGCGGTATCGGAGTTCGGCGGATTGAGAAAAGGGAACGGTCAGGCGACCTGCTGGCCGGCCAGGCGGGCCAGTTCGGCGTCGTCGGGCATCCGCCCGTCGAACCAGAGGCTGGCGCAGACGGCGGACATGGCCCGCCCGTCGTGGCCGATGCCGGGCACGACCTGCAGCGTCCAGCCGAACGGCACGCCGCGGCGCTCCGCTTCCTTGCGGCCGGACTCGAAATAGTTCTTGGCGCGTGCGAAGCGGTGCGGGCCCTGGCGCATGGCGGCGGGCTCGGACGGCAGGTTGGGGTCGTCGGTGGCGATGTCCTGGTCGCCCGCCAGGATGGTCATCGGGTAGGCCAGCAGCTTCACCAGGTGGTCTTCCGTCAAGCCGACTCCGTCCATGCCTTCGGGGAAGGGGTAGTCGAACGTGGGCAGCGTGTACCAGCCCGGGTTGCCGGCCGCGACCGCCTTGAACGGCGCGTGCGGCTGGCTGCTCATCAGGCGGTGCACGAACTGGCCGCCGGCCGAATGGCCGAACAGGTAGACGTTCTGGCCGTCGGTGATTTCGCCGGCGATCATGTCCTTGATCACATTGCCGACCAGCGCGTAGGTCCAGCCGTCGATGTGGCGCGGATTGCCGCCGGCGGAGAACACGCGGCCGTTGTTGTAGCTTTCGACGCCGGGCCAGATCTCGTTGGAGAAGGTCGGCGCCACGATCAGCAGTTTGTGCTTGTCGGCGGCCTCGACCCAGAAGTCGCGGTATTCGTCGCCGTTGCGCAGCACGCCGTGCTGCACGATGACGACCGGGCGGTCCGGCGTGTAGCCGTAGGGGCGGTACGTCTGCAGCTTGAAGGGGCGGTCGGCGTTGCGGTCTTCATCCACGTACAGGATGGCGTTGCGGCCCGCATGGCCCATTTCGATGGCGATGCGGTCCACGTTGGACATGTCGGAGGGTTTCATCAGGCGTTTGCCTCGTTCAGGTGACAGGCCGACCAGTGGCCCGCCGAGATTTCTTTCAGCTCCGGCGCCTGTTCGCGGCAGCGGGGCATGGCGTGGGGACAGCGGGGATTGAAGGTGCAGCCCGGCGGCGGATTCAGCGGCGAGGGGATCTCCCCCTTGATCGGCGTGAACTTGCGGCCGCGGCGGCCCACGTCCGGCACTTCGGCCATCAAGGCCTGGGTGTAGGGGTGGTTGGCGCGCGCGAAGATCTCGGCCGAGGTGGAGATCTCCACGATCTTGCCCAGGTACATGATCGCCACGCGGTCCGAGATGTGCTTGACCACGCCCAGGTCATGGCTGATGAACAGGTACGTGAAGCCGTGCTGTTCGCGCAGGTCCATGAACAGGTTGATCACCTGTGCCTGGATCGACACGTCCAAGGCGGCCACGGGCTCGTCGCAGACCAGGAACTTCGGGGACACCATCAGGGCGCGGGCGATGCCGATGCGCTGGCGCTGGCCGCCGGAAATCTGGTGTGGAAAGCGGTCGCGGTACTCGGTGTCCAGCCCCACTTCCTTCAGCGCGCGGTCGATGCGCGCGGGAATCTCGGCGGAGGGCGCCAGCTTGTGGACCTTCAGCGCTTCGCCCAGGATCTGGCGCAGGCGCTGGCGCGGATTCAGCGAGGCCTGCGGATCCTGGAAGATCATCTGCACGCCCAGCGTGTACGCCAGCTTCTCGGCGCCGCGCAGCCGGCGGGCGTCCTGGCCCAGGTACCGCAGTTCGCCCTCGGTCTGGCGGTGCAGGCCCGCCACGACGCGGCCCAGCGTGGACTTGCCGCAGCCGGATTCGCCGACCAGGCCCAGCACTTCGCCGCGCTGGATGGACAGGTCGACGCCGTTGACGGCATACACGGTGCGGCGGTCGATGGGGCGGCCCGCCATGGCCAGGATGCGCTGGGCCAGGTCGGGACGCTGCTCGAAGCGCTTGTGGACGTTCTTGAGCTCGATGACGGGAGTATCGGCTGGTCTCATGCTGACTGTGCCTCGCGGGCGATCGGCACGTAGCAGCGGTAGCTGCGCGGGCCTTCGGTGGTGACGGAGGGGGCTTGTTCGGTGCAGCGCGTGACCGCGTTGGGGCAGCGCGGACGGAACGCACAGCCCGCGGGGCGGCCGGCCAGGCTGGGCGCCATGCCGTTGATCTGGTGCAGGCGCGCGCCGGGCTGCGTGGTGCCGGGCATCGAATCCAGCAGGCCCCTGGTATAGGGGTGGCGCGGCGCGTCCAGCACCTGTTCGACCGGGCCGCTTTCGACGATGCGCCCGGCGTACATCACGGCCACGCGGTCGGCCAGTTCGGCCACCACGCCCAGGTCGTGGGTGATCCAGATCAGCGCCGTATTGTGCTCGCGGCAGATTTCCTGCATGCGGTAGAGGATCTGGCCCTGGATGGTGACGTCCAGCGCCGTGGTCGGCTCGTCGCAGATGATCAGGTCGGGCTTGTTCAGCATCGCGATCGCGATCGCCACGCGCTGGCGCATGCCGCCCGAGAACTCGTGCGGATAGCTCTTCAGGCGCTTTTCGGGCGACGGAATCCCCACCATGGCCAGCGCGTCGCGGCAGCGCGCCTCGGCCTCGGAGCGCGAGACGTTTTCATGGGTGAGGATGGCTTCCATCATCTGCTCGCCGATGCGCAGCACCGGGTTCAGCGTCATCAGGGGATCCTGGAAGATCATGGCGATGCGGTTGCCGCGCAACTGGCGCATCTGCTCTTCGCTCAGCTTGCGCAGGTCCGTGCCCTTGAACTTCACTTCGCCGTCCACGACCTCCCCGGGCGGGTCGATCAGGCCCAGCAGCGAGAACCCGGTGACGGACTTGCCGGAGCCGGATTCGCCCACCAGGCCGACGATCTCGCCGCGGCGCACGGTAAGGTCGACGCCGTCGACCGCCAGCCAGGCGCCGGCTTCAGTATGGAATGCGGTGCGCAGGCCGCGCACATCAAGTAGTGTTTCGCTCATTTCATTCGTCCATTACGCCGCCAGCAGCGCCTGCAACGGGCGCCGCCCGATCGGGATGCCGCGGAGCCGGCTTTGCCGGTCCGCAGGCATGCCCCCTTGAGGGGGAAGCGCGCAGCGCTTCGGGGGTGGGCTTTCCCTTCATGCTCGACGAGGATCCAGGCTTTCGCGCAGGCGGTCGCCTACGATGTTGATGGAGAGGATCAGCACCAGCAGGGCGATGCCCGGGAACAGGCTGATCCAGTAGTCGCCCGACAGCAGGTACTGGAAGCCGTTGGAGATCAACAGGCCCAGCGAGGGTTCGGTGATGGGCACGCCCACGCCCAGGAACGACAGCGTCGCTTCGAGGGCGATGGCGGTCGCGATCTGGATGGTGGCGAACACCATGACGGGGCCCAGGCAGTTGGGCAGCAGGTGGAACAGCATGATGCGCCAGGCCGGAAAGCCCAGGTTGGCGGCGGCTTCCACGTATTCCTTGCGGCGTTCCTGCAGGGCCCGGCTGCGCATGATGCGCGCGTAGTGGCCCCACTGCACCAGCACCAGCGCGAGGATCACCTTGTCGACCCCGCGCCCCAGCACCACCAGCAGCACCAGCGCCACCAGGATGGTCGGGAAGCCCAGGATGAAGTCGACGATGCGCATCAGCACGGTGTCGACCACGCCGCCGATATAGGCGGCCACCAGGCCGATCGCGCCGCCCACGGCGGTGGCCAGCACCACGGCGGACAGGCCCACCATCAGGCTGATGCGCAGGCCGTACAGGATGGCGCTGAGCATGTCGCGGCCCTGGTCGTCGGTGCCGAGCCAGGCGATGCTGCCGTCCATCAGCGCCTGGCGCGGCGCCAGGCGGCCGTCCATGAGCGACAGGTTGGCCAGGTCGTACGGATTCTGCGGCGCGAAGTAGGGCGCGAAGATCACCAGGACGATCAGGATGGCCAGGGCGATGGCGGAGCCGCGCACCGTGGGGCGCGCGTGCAGTTTCTTCAGGATGGCGGCGCGCTGGGGCGTCTCGGCCAGAGGCTGGACGGTGCGGGTGCGGCCGGAATTGGGAGATTGAGCCATGGCGGATTATTGAGCGGGGGTCACGAGCTGCACGCGCGGGTCGAGCGCGGCGTACAGAATGTCCACAACCAGGTTGATGATCACGAAGATCAGGGTCACCAGCATCACGTAGGCCACCACGACCGGGCGGTCGAGCTGGTAGACGCTGTCGATCAGCAGCTTGCCCATGCCGGGCCAGGCGAACACGGTTTCGGTGATGGTGGAGTAGGCGATGAGGGTGCCGAACTCCATGCCGATCACGGTGACCACCGGGATGAGGATGTTGCGCAGGATGTGGCGGCGCACGATGCGCCCGGGCCTCACGCCCTTGGCGCGTGCGAACTTCACGTAGTCCTGGCTGCGGGCCTCGACCACGCCGGAGGCCGTCAGGCGCAGCACCAGGGCGATGTTGGCCAGGGCCAGGTTGATGGCCGGCATGATCAGGTGCGACCAGCCGTCGGCGGTCAGGATCGACAGCCGCACGCCCAGCACCGTGACCGTGTCGCCGCGGCCGGTGGCGGGCAGCCAGCCCAGCCAGACCGCGAACAGCAGGATCAGCATCATGCCCTGCCAGAAGTTCGGCAGGGAAAAGCCCAGCACCGACGACGCCATGATGCCGCGTCCCAGGGGCTGGTCGCGGTACAGGCCGGCGACCAGTCCCAGCGGAATGCCGAAGACACAGGTCAGCAGGATGGCCACGATGACCAGTTCGAACGTGGCGGGGATGCGCTGCACGATCAGTTCGATGGCGGGAATGCCGTGCACGAAGGACGTGCCCAGGTCGCCATGCAGCGCGCGCCACAGGAAGCCCGTGTATTGCTGCCACACCGGCAGGTCCAGGCCCAGGCGGGCGATCATCGCCTCGCGCGCGGCCTGGCTGGCTTCGGGACTGACCAGCAGTTCTATCGGGTCGCCCACGGCATAGACCGCGAAGAAGACCACGACCGAAACGGCCAGCAGCACGAACAGACTCTGGATCAGTCTGCGTAGGATGAACAAGGCCACGAGATTATTTCCTTGGTGGGCTCAGGGGTTGCGGGCGCCGCGTGTTTACTTGGCGGGCTTGGCCGACATGGCCAGGGTGTACTGGTCGGCGCGGCCTTCGTACGTCAGCCCTTTGCGGAACGCCCAGATGCTGCTTTCGAAATGCAGTGGAATGCTGGGCAGGTCGGCCAGCGCAAGGGCCAGCGACTCTTGCAGCAGCTTTTCCCGCGCGGCCGGGTCCACGGTGACGAGGGCGCGCTTGAACACGCGGTCGAACTCGGGGTTGTCGTAGCCGCCGTAGTTGCTGGTGCCCAGGCCGTGTTCCTTGTCGAACGCGCTGACCCAGTATTGTAGGAAAGACGAGGCCTCGCCCGTTTCGGACGACCAGCCGCCCATGGCGAAGCTGAATTCGCGCTTGGCGCGCTTGGGGAAATACACCGAGCGCGTCATGGTGTCGACGGTGGTCTTGATGCCCACGCGCGACAGGTATTGCGCCACCGCCTGCGAGATCTGCGCGTCGTTGATGTAACGGTCGTTGGTGGACGAGACGGTCAGCTCGAAGCCGTCCGGGTAGCCGGCCTCGGCCAGCAGCTTCCTGGCGGCGGCCGGGTCGTACTTGAGTTCGGGCGGATGGGGCAGGGTGCCGAACATGCCGTCGGGCAGGAACTGGTTGGCCGGCGTGGCCGCGCCGTCCATGATGCGGTCGGCGATGGTCTTGCGGTCGATGGCCAGCGAAATGGCGCGGCGCACGCGCACGTCCCGCAGCGGATTCTTGCCGTCGGCGGCCTTGACACCGGGGCTGGGGCTGCGCGCCACGTCGGGCTGGAAGTACACCACGCGCACCGACGGCGTGGTGACGTGGCCGAAGCCGGGCGTCTCCGAAATACGCTTCACGTCGCGCGCGGCCGGGTTTTCGATCAGGTCGAAGTCGCCCGCCAGCAGGCCGGTCAGGCGCGGGCCGGCGGCCGGCACCGGCACCAGCTTCACGTTCGCCCAGGCCGGCTTGTCGCCCCAGTACGCGTCGTTGCGCGCCAGCTCGATGCCGGTGCCCTTGACGTAGCTCTTCAAGGTGTACGGGCCGGTGCCGATCACGGAGCGGCCGCTGTTGAAGTCGGCCACGGTGGGCCAGGCGCCGGTGACGCCGCATTTGTTCTTCAGGTCGAAGCCGATCGGGCCGTGCTCGGCGATGCCGTTCCACAGCATGGCCATGCGGGTCAGGTCGTTGGGCAGCAACGGATAGGGCTGGCGCGTCTTGATCACCAGGGTGTTGCCGTCCCGCACCTGCACGTCGGCGAACTTCTGGATGATGGACGGGTACGAGCTGCTGATGGACTGCTCGTTGTTCACCACGCGGCAGAAGGTGAAAAGCACGTCCTGCGCCGTGAACGGCTGGCCGTTGGAGAACTTGACGCCTTCGCGCAGCGTGAATTCCCAGGTCGTGTCGTCCACCGGCTTCCAGGCCGTGGCCAGCCGGGGGATCAGGTTCATCGCGGCGTCCTGCCCCACCAGCGTCTCGAACAGGTGCGAGGTCATCGCGTCGTTCGGCGTGGCCTGGTGGTAGTGCGGATCCATGGAGGTCGGCTCGGACGACAGGCCGATCTTCAGGGTGGCGGGGCCTCCCTGGGCCAGGGCCGCGGGCGCACAGGCGGCCAGCGTACAGGCGGTGAGGATGCTGCGGTAGAACGTCTTGGCGGACATGGTTTTTTCCCTTGTTGTCTTGGTCTTTCCGTGGCGGCGCCCGGCTGCGCGGGCGCTCCGGTGCGTCAGGCGATGGGCTGCGCCAGCCGGACGACGGTCACGCCGGGCCGCAGGTTGGCGGTGGACGGCATGATCAGTACGCAATCGTCATAGGGCGTGACGACGGGCTCGCCTTCGGACCAGCCGATCAGGCTGCCGGCCGCGGCCAGCGTTTCCAGGCCCTTCCAGGGCTGGGCGAAGCGGAAGTCGGCGCTCTTGGCGGCAATGGCGTGGGTGACGCGCAGGGCGCGCTGCGACGGCGCGCCGGGGGCGAACCACGCCTCGGGCAGGTCGCCGCGGTCCACGGCGTCCGCCGCCACCAGGAAGCGCGCCATCTGGTCGATGGCCACGCCGCGCGCCTCGGGCGCGCCATGGAAACCGCATTCGATCAGCAGGGAACGGGTGCCGTTGTCGCCGGATTCGCCGAAGCGGCCGTAGTCGCGCATGCGCACGCCCGCCGCGTGGCCGGCGTCGGCGATGATGGTGGCGGGGTTGCCCAGCGCCAGGGCCAGGTCGATATTGCGCTGTTCCAGGCCGGTCAGTTGCAGCGGCACGTCGGAATTGCTCATCGAATGGAAGTCCAGCAGCCAGTCGGCCTGCGCCACCCAGGGGCGGAGTTCGGCCGCGCGACGGCGTTCCTGGCTGATGGGCACGCCCAGCTTGTCGCCGCTCCAGACGCGGTTCATGTCTTCATCGACGAAGCGCGCCGGGGCGTAGTTGGCGGAGTCGAAGCGGTCGAAGGCCGCCAGGTTGCAGAACGCCAGCGTCAGCGAGCCGCGGCGGGGCCGCAGGCCGGCCGCCAGCGCTTCTTTCAGCGCCCAGGCGCCGCAGAGTTCGTTGCCGTGCACCAGGGCGCTGAGCATGACGCGTTTGCCCGGCGCGCCCGAGTCGAAATGCCAGACGCCGGGCGTGTCCGTGTTGCCCACGCGCTCCGCCGACAGGTCCGGACAGGCGAGCAGAAATGGACGTGGAAGGGACGCGGGGGTGGGCGTAGGCATGGGAACTCCGATGAAGCGACGCGATTGTATAGGCGATGGCGGACGGGCGGCGGCTAAGTGCCGGTAGGGGCATGCGCCGCGGCGCGGCGGGCGCTGGAAAAGGCTGCTGGCACGGGTTTTCCCTTATTTTTGGGGCGCGTCATGGGCGCGCCGCCTTCGAGTATTCGCCGAATTCTAGGAGCTTGGAAGCTTTCTCTACAATTAGAATATTTATCAGAAGCTTTGCATAAAAGGCAAAGCTCGATCCGGCGGCCAAAGTTGAACATGCACGGTATTGCCCTGAAGTATTTTCTGGAGGTTGCCCAGGCGGGCAGCCTGAGCGGCGCTTCCGAGCGCCTGCACGTGGCGGTGTCGGCCATCAGCCGGCAGATCGCCAAACTGGAGGAAGAGGCGGGGGCGCCGCTGTTCGAGCGCGCCGCGCGGGGCATGGTCCTGAGCGAGGCGGGCCGATTGCTGCTGGCGCATGCCCGGCGCACCATGCTCGAGGCCGAGTCCGTCCTCCAGGAGATCGCCGAGGTCAAGGGCGCCGCGCGCAACGAGATCCGGGTGGCGTCCGTCGAAGGCCTGGCGCGGATCTTCCTGCCCTCGGTGATGGCGCGGTTCCACCGGGACTGGCCGAACATCCGTTTCGACCTGCACGTGGGTTCGCCCGCCGAGGTGAGCCGCCGGGTGGCCGAAGGCAGCGTGGACCTGGGCATGGCCTTCATCGCGGAGCGCGTCGGCGAGGTCAGCGCGCGCTATTCGCGCCGCGCGCCGGTGCAGGCGGTCATGGCGGCGGACCATCCCCTGGCGGGCCGCGCCAGCGTCAGCCTGCAGGACCTCGGCCAGTATCCGCTGGCGCTGACCGGGCCGGGCACCACCACGCGGCAGCTTTTCGAAATGGGGTGTGCCCTGGAATCGGTGCAACTGGAGCCCGTGCTGACCTGCAACGATTCCTCGCCGCTGCATGGATTCGTGTTCGGCTCGGACGCCATCATGCTCGGGGGCTATATCTCGGTGGCGTGGAGCCTGCGGCGCGACGAACTGGTCGCCGTGCCGATTTCCAACGCCGAACTGCAATCGCGCACCTTGCAGATCCAGGTCATGCCGGGACGGGTGCTGCCGCCCAAGGCGGAGGCATTCATCGAACTGCTGTGCCGGGAGCTGGACCGCGCGCTGGCGGGTTGAGCGCAAAAAAAAACGGCTGCGCGAGGCAGCCGTTTTTCGTTCAGGCGAGCCTGATTACTTCTTGTCGGGCGTGACCGAGGTGGCCAGCGTGTACTGGTCGCGGCGGCCTTCGTACGTGATGCCCTTGCGGAAGGCCCAGATGCTGCTTTCGAAATGCAGCGGGATCAGCGGCACGTTGTCCAGCGCGATCTGGGTGGATTCCTGCAGCAGCTTTTCGCGCTTGGGAGCGTCCACCGTCACGATGGCCTGCTTGTAGACCTTGTCGAAGTCGGCGTTGGAAAAGCCGCCGTAGTTGCTGGTGCCCAGGCTGTTGGGGGAATCCAGGGAAGCCACCCACAACTGGAACAGCGCCGAGGCTTCACCCGTTTCCGCCGGCCAGCCGCCCATCGAGAAGCTGAACTCGCGCTTGGCGCGCTTGGGGAAGTAGATGGAGGCCGTCATGGCGTCCACGTTGGTCTTGATGCCGACGCGCGCCAGGAACTGGGCCACGGCTTGCGCCACCTGGCCGTCGTTGACGTAGCGGTCGTTGGTGGACGACAGCGTCAGTTCGAAGCCGTTCGGGTAGCCGGCCTCGGCCAGCAGCTTCTTGGCGCCTTCGGGGTCGTACTTGATTTCCGGGGCCTTGGGCAGGGCGCCGAACATGC
Source organism: Achromobacter veterisilvae (assembly GCF_037619525.1). Taxonomy (NCBI): domain Bacteria; kingdom Pseudomonadati; phylum Pseudomonadota; class Betaproteobacteria; order Burkholderiales; family Alcaligenaceae; genus Achromobacter; species Achromobacter veterisilvae. Next base: position 1,489,912 of record NZ_CP148753.1, read on the forward strand.
CGTCGGGCATGTACTGGTAGGCCGGGGTGGCCATGCCGTCCATGATGCGGGCGGTGATGGCCTTGCGGTCGATCGCCATCGAAATCGCCTTGCGCACGCGCAGGTCCTGCAGCGGGTTCTTGCCGTCGGCGCTCTTGACGAAGGGGCTGGGGTTGCGGCCCACGTCCGGCTGGAAGAACACCAGCCGGGTGGAGGGCGTGGCCACGAAGCCGAACTTGGGGTTGTCCTTCAGGCGGGGCAGGTCGCGGGCGGCCGGGTTCTCGATCATGTCGAAGTCGCCGGACAAGAGGCCGGTCAGGCGCGGGCCGGCGGAGGGCACCGGCACGAACTTCACTTCCTTCCAGTACGGCTTGGGACCCCAGTAGTTCTCGTTGCGGACGAGTTCGATGCCGGTGCCCTTCACGTAAGACTTCAGGGTGTACGGGCCGGTGCCGATGGCGTCCTTGCCATTGTTGAAGTCGGCCACGGTGGGCCACGGGCCGGTCACGCCGCAGCCTTTCTTCGGGTCGAAGGTCAGCTTGCCGTGCTCGACGATGCCGTTCCAGACGATGGGCAGCGAGCGGGCCAGTTCGGCGGGCATCAGCGGGAAGGGTTCGCCGGTCTTGATGATCACGGTGTGCGCGTCGGGCGTTTGCACGTCGGTGATGCGCTTGGTCATGTCCATGTAGGACTGCGACACGTTGGTCTCGTTGTTCAGCGTGCGGCACACGGTGAACAGCACGTCTTCGGACGTGAAGGGCTTGCCGTTGGAGAACTTGACGTCGTCGCGCAGCTTGAATTCCCAGGTCGTGTCGTCCAGGCTCTTCCAGGACGTGGCCAGCGCGGGAATCAGCTTCATGTCGGCGCTGCGGCCCACCAGCGAACTGTAGACGTGCGCGGAGAACGCGTCGTTCTGCGTCATCTTGTGGTAGTGGGGGTCCGCCGAGGTGGGTTCGGCCGACAGGCCGACCTTCAGCGTCTGCGCCTGGGCGGCGGCCAAGGGAATGGCGGCGGCCGCGAGGGCCAGGGTGGTGCGCAACTTCATGGTGACAACTCCGGATGGGGAACGAACCGGATCGTGCTTGCGTGTGAACCGCCTGCGCCAGCCGGACTGGCGGGGCCGCTCGGAGGGGCTCAGGGAGGTTTGGCGCCAGGCACGACGGCAAGGGGCCGATTATCGGTAGGGGCTTCGCGCGCTGTCAATGCAGAACGGCGAATGCGGCGCTAGGGAAAACGCCGAGAGGAGGGGGCGGGGAGGGCGTCGCGGGGGCCCCGGAATAGGGGTCGGCGCGGCGCGATGGCGTTCCGGTGAGGGCCGGGACGCCGCAATCCGCCGCAGCGGGCGCCGGGGAGCCGGCGGGCGTTGCGGCGGCGGCGCGCCAGGCTGGATCGCGGGAGATCGGTCGCGATTCAGTCCAGCGCGGCAGGGCTTACCACTGCGAGCCGGAGAAGCGCGAGCTGGCGGCGCGTGCCTTGTTCATCGAATCATTCACTTCGTCGATGAAGGCAAAGACGGCGGCAACGGCTGCGATCACGGTTTGGCCGGCCTTCTTCAGGCTGGTCAGCGGGTGGGCATTCGGTTGGTTCTCGAGGGCGCCGCGGAGCAGGTCACGCTCCAGCGCGTCGGTCAGGCGGGCAGTGTGGTTCAGGGTCAGTTCGCTCATGGCTTTCTCCAGTCCGTTTCGTCATGGGGTAAACCATTATAGGGATAACCCTAGGATAAAAGCAATGTGTTTTCCAGGGTAAACCCTAGTATGTTGTAAAAATGTTTATTTGACGGGGACTTAGGGGGTGGAAACGGGCCCCCGGCCGGTATTGCGCAGCCCGCGGGCCGCGTCCGCCAGTTCCCCGGCCGTCAGGCCGATGGGCCCGATGCCCTGGGCGACCAGCGCGTCCGCCGCCGCGCCGTGCAGCCAGACGGCACCGGCCACGGCCTGGTCCAGCGGCAGGTTCTGCGCGATCAGGGAACCGAGCATGCCGGCCAGCACGTCGCCGGTCCCGGCGGTGGCCAGCCCCGGATTGCCGCTAGTGTTGATCCGCAGTTCGCCCTGGGGCGGGCAGACCACGGTGCCCGCGCCCTTCAGCACGATCCAGGCCCCGTAGCGCCCGGCCAGCTCCCGGGCGGCGCCCGGCCGGTCGGCCTGGACGTCCGCCGTGCTGGCGCCCAGCAGGCGGCCGGCCTCGGCGGGGTGGGGCGTCAGCACGACCGGGCCCGGGCCCCAGCCGGGCTGGATGTCGCCCCGCGCCAGCAGGTTCAGGCCGTCGGCGTCCAGCACCAGCGGCGATCCCCGCCGCAGGACGAACAATTCGGACAACGCGTTGGCGGCCAGGGTGCCGGCGCCTATGCCGCAGCCGGCCACCCAGACGGTGACGCCCCAGTCCTCCTCCAGCAGCGAGCGGGCGTCTCGCAGCATCAGTTCGGGCTGCAGCGGGTCGCAGGCCAGGGGCGGGGCTTCCTGGGCGAAGCCCACCAGCACCTTGCCGGCGCCGGTTTTCAAGGCCGCCCTGGCGGCAAGCAGCGCCGCGCCGGTCATGCCCGGGCCGCCGCCCAGCACGCCGACGGTGCCGAAGCTGCCCTTGTGCGTGTCCACGCCGCGGGGGGCGAACAGGGCGGGCAGGGCGGCGCGGTCGATCTTGGCGCCGGCGGGCGGGACGGGGGTGTTCATGGGCTGAGGCTCCGCTGGGAATCGGCATGGCGTGGAAGGCGGTATCCACTATAGTGCGCCGAGACGGGCCGGCCCAGCGGGCCGCCCCGGGCGGGCAGTCCCGGAAGGGCACCCGCCACATCGAAAAGACAACGCGGAGAAGACAATGACCGACATTACGCTGGAACACTATTCGGCCTACGAGGCCTTGAAGCTGCGCCGGCACCCCGGCGGCGTGCTGGAACTGATCATGGGCGCCAAGGGCGGGCTGCCGGGCAAGCTGTCCACGGCCGACGACCGCATGCACCGCGAACTGGCCGACATCTGGCGCGACATCGACACCGATCCGGACACCCGCGTGGTGGTGATCCGCGGCGAGGGCAAGGGTTTCTCGGGCGGGGGCGACCTGGACCTGGTGCAGCAGATGGCGGACGATTTCGACGTGCGCGCCCGCGTCTGGCGCGAGGCCCGCGACCTCGTCTACAACATCATCAACTGCAACAAGCCCATCGTGTCCGCCATGCATGGCGCGGCGGTGGGCGCGGGGCTGGTGGCGGGCCTGCTGGCCGACATCTCGATCGCGGCGCGCGATGCGCGCATCATCGACGGCCATACCCGCCTGGGCGTGACGGCGGGCGACCATGCCGCCATCGTCTGGCCGCTGCTGTGCGGCATGGCGAAGGCCAAGTACTACCTGATGCTGTGTGAAACCGTGACGGGCGAGGAAGCCGAGCGCATCGGCCTGGTGTCCCTGTGCGTGGACGAGGCCGAGCTGATCGGCCGCGCCTTCGAGGTGGCCAACAAGCTGGCCGCCGGGTCGCAGACCGCCATCCGCTGGACCAAGTATTCGCTGAACAACTGGCTGCGCATGGCGGGGCCGAGCTTCGATACCTCGCTGGCCCTGGAATTCATGGGCTTCGGCGGCCCGGACGTGCGCGAAGGGATCCAGTCCCTGCGCGAGCGCCGGGCGCCGAACTTCCGGCCCGAATCGCCGTTCTGAGGCGCGCAGCGTTATTTCTTGAAGAACTTCGCGAACGCCGCTTGCGCCTCTTCGGTCTGCAGGCGGGCGCGGAACTGGTGGGCCTCGTAGTCCAGCGTTTCCTGGATGGCCTGGCGGTCCGGGCGCCGCAGCATCGACTTGGTCAGGCGCAGGGCCGCCGGCGGCTGGCGCGCCAGGTCGGCGGCGGTGGCCTGCGCGGCCGCCAGCGCCTGCCCGGCGGGCGTGACGGAAGTGGCCAGGCCGGCCTCGAAAGCCTCTTGCGCCGAAAACGCCTTGCCCTGCAGCAGCCATTCGGCGGCGCGGCGGGCGCCGGCCAGTTTCGGCATCAGCAGGCTGGACGCGCCTTCCGGGCACAGCCCCAGCGCCACGAACGGCATGCGCAGGGTGGCGCCTTCCGCGACGTGGACGAAATCGCAATGCTGCAGCAGCGTCACGCCGATGCCGATGGCATAGCCCTCGACCGCGGCGATGACCGGCACGTCCGCCGCCGTCAGCACCCGCAGGAACGCGATGCCCGCGCTGTCGCCGGCGCCGCGTTCGGCCTGGAAGTCGCGCAGGTCGTTGCCCGCGGTGAAATGCCCGCCCGCGCCGGCCAGGATCACCGCCGACACCGCCTGGTCGGCGCTGGCCAGGGCGATCTGTTCGGCCAGCGCGGCGTAGGTCGCGATGTCCAGCGCGTTGCGGCGGTCCGGGCGGTCTATCGTCAGGGTCAGGACCGCGCCCTCGCGGGCGACTTTCAGCCCGCCGCTCATGATGCGAAGGCCCTGCCGTCCACGCGGGCCTTGGCGTCCGCGTATTCGCGGCGCAGCGTGTCGACGATCTGGCGCGTCGGCAGCACGCTGGCGATGCCGCCCACCCCTTGCCCCGCGCCCCAGATGTCCTTCCAGGGCTTGACCCGGGTCGAACCGAAGTTGGACGCGCCGTTCTCGGGCTGCGGCAGGTTGGCCGGATCCAGCCCGGCGGCGGCGATGCTGGCCTTCAGGTAGTTGCCGGGGATGCCGGTGAAGAACGGCGTATAGAGGATGTCGGAGGCGCTGGCGTCCACGATGGCGGATTTGTAGCCTTCGCTGGCGTTGGCCTCTTCGCTGGCGATGAAGCGCGTGCCCATGTAGGCGAAGTCCGCGCCCATGGCCAGGGCGGCCAGGACGTGCGCGCCGGAGGTGATCGCGCCGGACAGGATCAGCGGGCCGTCGTAGAAACGGCGCACTTCGGCCACCAGGGCGAAGGGGCTGAGCGTGCCCGCGTGCCCGCCCGCGCCGGCGCACACCAGGATCAGGCCGTCCACGCCGGCCTCCAGCGCCTTTTCGGCGTGGCGCAGGGTGGTCACGTCGTGGAACACCTTGCCGCCCCAATCGTGCACGCCCTTGACCAGGTCGCCGGGCGCGCGCAGGCTGGTGATGATCAGCGGCACGCGATGGCTGGCGCACACCGCCAGGTCTTGTTCCAGGCGGTCGTTGGACTGGTGGATGATCTGGTTGACCGCGAACGGCGCCACGGCGGCGCCGGGGTGGGCCTCGCGGTGGGAGGCCAGGCCGGCCTGGACCTCGTCCAGCCAGTCGGTGAGCAGGCTTTGCGGGCGCGCGTTCAGCGCCGGGAACGAGCCCACGATGCCGCTGGTGCATTGCGCGACCACCAGCTTCGGATTGGACACGATGAACATGGGGGCGCAGATGACCGGCAGGGACATCTGGCCATACAAATCAGTCACGAGAGAGTGGGGCATGGGCGTCGTCGCGGAAAAAGGTCCCAAGAGGGCTTGAGCATCGTTGGCCGGTGTGTCTATAATTACATACCGACCGTCCGGTAATTAATTAATCCCTATTAAACGGCATGCGCCGAAGCGCTGTCAATGGAGGTTCGCTCGAACCCCCGGCAGCGCCGGCGCCGCCCTTCAAAGGCTGTCAATGGCGACCTCCGCCCCTCCCGTCCAGAAACGCGCCCGCGCCGGCCGGCCGCCCTCGTCGGCGGCGCCGCGCGAACGCATCCTGGAAGAAGCCGCCAAGCTCTTCGCCCGCAGCGGCTACGACGGCAGTTCCGTGTCGGACCTGGCCGCGGCCCTGGGCGTGTCCAAGGCGGCCATCTATCACTACTACACCACCAAGCAGGACATCTACGACGCCATCATCCTCGGCGTCCTGAGCGGGCTGACGCAGACCGTCGGCCAGGACGTCGCCCGGGCCGACGGCGCGGCCGCCGGTCTGCGCGCCTTCATGGTGGGCCACGCGCGCTATTTCGAGCAGCACCATGCCGAGTTCGTCACCATGCTGATCGGCTATTCCGGTATGGCGCTGACCGAGCGCGAGGACGCCGCCCGGCTGCGCGACGGCTACGAAAAACGCCTGCGCGAGGTGATCGCCCAGGGCGTCGCCGATGGCGTGTTCAGGCCGCTGGACGTGCCGGCCGCCGGCCGCGCGGTGCTGTCGATGCTGAACTGGATGGTGCGCTGGTACAAGCCCGGCCAGGGCGACAGCGCCGAAATCATCGCCGCCGGCTATTTCGATTTACTGGTCGGCGGCATGCGCGCCTGAACGCGCCGCCCCGGCTCCGCCTTTTTCTCTTGAGACTTCCATCATGGCCCTCGATACCGAAACCCTGAACCTGCTGCTGGACGCCGTGCGCCGCTTCGTGCACGAGCGCCTGATCCCCGCCGAAGACGAGCTGGCCGCCAGCGGCCAGGTGCCGCCCGACATCGTCCGCGAAATGCGCGAGCTGGGGCTGTTCGGCCTGTCCATCTCGCCCGACTACGGCGGCCTGGGCCTGAACATGGAAGAGGAAGTGCGCGTGGTGTTCGAACTGGGGCAGACCTCGCCCGCGTTCCGGTCGCTGGCGGGCACCAACATCGGCATCGGCTCGCAAGCCATCGTGCTGGCCGGCACGGACGAGCAGCGCAACCGCTACCTGCCCAAGCTCGCCAGCGGCGAACTGGTCGGCTCCTTCGCGCTGACCGAGCCGGACGCCGGTTCGGACGCGATGGCGCTGCGCCTGTCCGCCGTGCGCGACGGCGACGGCTACGTGCTCAACGGCACCAAGCGCTTCATCACCAACGCGCCGATCGCCGGGCTGTTCTCCGTCATGGCTCGCACCGCGCCCGAACGCCGCGCGAACTCCATTTCGTGCTTCCTGGTCGAGGCCGGCGCGCCGGGCCTGATCATCGGCAAGCCCGACAAGAAAATGGGCCAGGCGGGCGCCCTGACCAGCGACGTGGTGTTCGACAACTGCCGCGTCCCCGCAAGCGCCTTGCTGGGCGGCGAAGAGGGCAACGGATTCCGCACGTCGATGCGCGTGCTGGACAAGGGGCGCCTGCACATCTCGGCGCTGTGCGTCGGCATCGCCGACCGCCTGCTGCGCGACGCCGTGAAGTACGCCCTGGAACGCAAGCAGTTCGGCCAGCCCATCGCCGAATTCCAGTTGGTCCAGGCCATGATCGCCGACAGCCAGGCCGAACTCTACGCCGCGCGCTGCATGGTGCTGGACGCCGCCCGCATGCGCGACCGCGGCGAAAACACCACGATGCAGGCCGCCTGCTGCAAGCTCTACGCCACCGAGATGGTGGGCCGCGTGGCCGACCGCGCGGTGCAGATCCACGGCGGTTCGGGCTATATGTCCGAATACGCGGTGGAGCGCTTCTACCGCGACGTGCGCCTGTTCCGCATTTTCGAGGGAACCTCGCAGATCCAGCAGTTGGTGATCGCCCGCGAAACCATCAAGGCGCATTCCTGAACACGCGTCCGGGCTAATATCCAGCTTGACCTACGGTGATCCGGTCCGGCCCGCGCGCAGCCGCGGGCCGGACGTCCTCATTTCTCTTCTAGCGAAAAGATTACAGATGTCGCAACGTCCCGCTCCCCTAACCGGCATACGTGTGCTCGACCTGACCCGCGTCCTGGCCGGCCCCTGGTGCACCCAGAACCTCGCCGATCTCGGCGCCGAGGTGATCAAGATCGAACGGCCCGGCTCGGGCGACGACACGCGGGCCTGGGGGCCTCCCTACCTGAAGGACGAGGCGGGCAACGACACCAGCGAGGCGGCCTACTACCTGTCGGCCAACCGCAACAAGTTCTCCGTGGCGCTGGACATCGCGTCGCCCCGCGGCGCCGAACTGGTGCGCGAACTGGCGCTGCAGAGCGACATCCTGGTGGAAAACTTCAAGGTGGGCGGCCTGTCCAAGTACGGACTGGACTACGACAGCCTGAAGGAAATCAACCCCCGCCTGATCTACTGCTCCATCACGGGCTTCGGCCAGACCGGCCCGTACGCCAGCCGCCCCGGCTACGACTTCATGATCCAGGGCATGGGCGGCCTGATGAGCATCACCGGCGAACGCGACGACCTGCCTGGCGGCGGTCCGCAGAAGGCCGGCGTCGCCGTGGCCGACCTGATGACCGGCATGTATTCCACCGTGGGCATCCTGGCCGCGCTGCACGAACGCTCGCGCAGCGGCGTGGGCCAGCACATCGACATGGCGCTGCTGGACTGCCAGGTGGCCATGCTGGCCAACCAGAACCTCAACTACATGACCTCGGGCGTGGCGCCCGGGCGCGCCGGCAACGCGCACCAGAACCTGGTGCCGTACCAGGTGTTCGCGGCCAGCGACGGCCACCTGATCGTGGCCGTCGGCAACGACAGCCAGTTCCGCAACTACTGCGGCGCGATCGGCCTGCCGGAACTGTCGGCGGACCCGCGCTTTTCCACCAACCCGCAGCGCGTGAAGAACCGCGCGGAACTGGTGCCGCTCCTGGCCGAGCGCATGGCCACCGGCGAGCGCGACCACTGGCTGGCGGCCCTGGAAGGCGTCGGCGTCCCGGCGGGGCCCATCAATACGCTGGACCAGGTCTATGAAGACCCCCACGTGCTGGCGCGCGGCATGAGGCGCGAACTGCCCCATCCGGCGGCGGGCAAGGTGCCGATGGCGGCCAGCCCGCTGAAGTTCTCCGGCAGCCCGGTCGAATACCGCCGTCCGCCGCCCATGCTGGGCGAGCACACCGGGCAGGTCCTGGCCGAGCGGCTGGGGCTGTCGGCCGAAGAAATCCAGGCGCTGGCCCAGAGCCGGTCCTGAGTCCAATCCCATATAGACAGGCAATAGGCAGGAGAGTGTTGATGACGGAGATTCAAACCATCGGCGTCGTGGGCGCCGGGGCCATGGGGCGCGGCATCGCGCAGATCGCGGCGCAAGCCGGGCTGCGCGTCCGCCTTTACGACACCAGCGCCGAGGCCGTGGCCGCCGCGCGCGAGTCGCTGCGCCAGATCTGGGAAAAGCTGGCCCAGAAGGGCAAGCTGAGCGCCGCGGACGCCCAGGCCGCGCTGGGCCGCGTGGAATCGGCCACCGCCCTGACGGACATGTCGAACTGCCAACTGGTGGTCGAGGCCATCGTCGAGCGGCTGGACGTCAAGCGCGACCTGTTCGCCGCGCTGGAAGGCGTGGTGTCCGAGGACTGCATCCTGGCGTCGAACACGTCGTCGCTGTCCATCACCGCCATCGCGGCCGCTTGCAAGCGCCCGCAGCGCGTGGCCGGCTACCACTTCTTCAATCCGGTCGCGCTGATGAAGGTGGTGGAAGTCATCGACGGCCTGCGCAGCGCGCCCGAAGTGGGCGACGCGCTGGCCGAGCTGGCCCGTCGCATGGGCCATACGCCCGTGCGCGCCAAGGACATGCCCGGCTTCATCGTCAACCACGCCGGCCGCGGCATGAATACCGAAGGGCTGCGCGTGGCGCAGGAGGCCGTGGCCACCTTCGCCCAGGTCGACGCGGTCATGCGCGAGCAGGCCGGGTTCCGCATGGGGCCGTTCGAACTGCTGGACCTGACGGCGCTGGACGTGTCCCACCCCGTCATGGAGTCCATCTACCGGCAGTTTTTCGACGAGCCGCGTTTCCGTCCGTCGCCCATCACGACCGTGCGCCTGGCGGGCGGCCTGATCGGCCGCAAGACCGGCGAGGGCTTCTACGTCTACGCCGACGGCCAGAAGCAGGTGCCGGCCGAGCCGCCCGTGCCGGCGCTGCCCGCCGGCCTGAAGGTCTGGGTCAGCCCCAAGCATGCGGAAGGTTACGCGCGCGCCACGGCGCTGGTGGAAAAACTGGGCGCCACGCTGGTGACCGGCTCCGTGCCCGACGCCGACGCCCTGATCCTGGTCACGCCGTTCGGCGACGACGTCTCCACGGCGGTTTCCGCCCAGGGCCTGAACGCGGCCCGCACCGTGGGCCTGGACACGCTGTACGCCTTCGACGCCGCCAAGCGCCGCACCATCATGGTGTCGCCCGCCACCGAAGCCAAGTGGCGCGACGCCGCGCACGCGCTGCTGGCCGCCGACGGCGTGCCCGTGACGGTGATCCAGGATTCGCCCGGCTTCATCGCGCAGCGCATCGTGGCCACCATCGTCAACATCGCCAGCGACATCGCGCAACAGCAGATCGCCACCCCCGAAGACATCGACCTGGCGGTCACGCTGGGCCTCGGCTATCCGGCGGGCCCGCTGGCGCTGGGCGACAAACTGGGCGCCGAGCGCATCCTCGAAATCCTGAAGAGCATGCAGCGCGTGACCGGCGACCCCCGCTACCGCCCCAGCCTGTGGCTGCAGCGCCGCGTGCAACTGGGCATGTCCCTGACGAAAGCCGGCGCGTAACGCCTCCCGGTCCCAAGAAAAAGCCCCTCGAATGCAGATTCGAGGGGCTTTTTGCTTGAGCGGCGCGATGGCTTACTTGGCGGCGTCCACCATGTATTGCACGGCTGCGCGGATGTCGTCTTCGGAGGCGTCGGCCGCGCCGCCCTTCGGGGGCATCGGCGGCTTGCCCTGCATGGCGACCTTCACCATGGCGTCCATGCCGGTCTTGATGTAGGGATCCCAGGCGGCCTTGTCGCCGAACTTGGGGGCGTTGGCCACGCCGGTGGCGTGACAGGCGAAGCAGACGCTCTTGTACAGCTTTTCGCCGGCCGGGTTGACGGCCGCGGCCGCTTGCGGAGCGGCGGGCGCCGGGGCTTGCGCGGCCGGAGCCGGAGCCGCGGCGGGCGCGGGAGCCGCGGGCGCAGGCGCGGCTGCTGCTGCTGCTGCGGGAGCGGCGGCCGGGGCGGCATCCGCTTCCTTCTTGTCGCCTTCCGCGGCCGGAGCGGCGGGTTCGGGCAGCGAGCCGCCCGACTTGTTGGCCATGTAGACCACCGCGCGCGCGACTTCGTAGTCGGACAGCGCGGGGTTGCCGCCCTTGGCGGGCATGCCGCCCTTGCCGTGCAGGGCCACGTTCAGCATGGCGTCGTAGCCGGCCTTGATGAACGGAGCCCACGCGCCGTTGTCGCCGACCTTGGGGGCACCCGCCACGCCGGCGGTGTGACAGGCCGTACAGACGGTGGAGAAAACCTGTTCGCCGGTCTTGAAGACCTTGGGGGCATTGGCATCGACCAAGGCAAAACCCGCGACTGGGGCGATGCGCTTGGTGACGGCTTCGTTGGACATCGTATCCGAACCGGCCCCTACCTTGGTGCCCGAAGCCACCATGTTCACCAGTAGGATGATGATGGCGATGGGAACCACGAAAGACAGTACGACCGTGACGATCAGTTGCTTCGGGGTTTTGATGGGGGAGGAGTGCTCTTCTATGTGTTCCTGCTCGTTGCTCATGACCAAATCCTGCTAACGGGTACCGGGGGCGCCTGGCGGCGGCAACAGAAAATCAGTACTGCACAAGTCGGCGGCGATGATGGCCCGCCTTGCAAGCAAACGCTGGATTATATAACGGTGTCATAGACACGGGGCCAATGCAACTGCCGGGGTTTTCGCTGAGTTTGGCGGAAGATTCGATCCGCTTCATGCAGTTCCCCGAAAACTAGGTACAATACCGCCTCCTTGCACTGCGCCCGTAGTTCAATGGATAGAATGAGAGTTTCCGAAGCTCTTGATACAGGTTCGATTCCTGTCGGGCGCGCCATCGAATCAAGGACTTAGGTCCGGCGTGGGGCCATTGTGTGCCCAAAACGCCAAGCCCATCCGCCAGGACGGGCCGCCAGGGTCCCTCCGCCGTGCAAGCCCACGGCGGCATATTCAAGAAAACGCCCCCCCCTTCCGCCGCGTATCAGCAGTTTCGTGGCTTGGCCAATGCCAGACGTGATCCAATGTGGAACGCTGCGGGATCCGTCGGAAAAAAATACCCTGCCGTCCGTCGATTACAGGGAATTCCCCCGCAGGAAAACACGACCTTCCGCGATGCGCCTTGCGGTCCGTTCTATTGCGGCCTGTTCAACATGCCATTCGTTGCCGCGCCGCGCCACGCTGGCATCGACGTGGATAACACCGCTTGGATGTCCGAACGTATAACGTCTCGGGCCCGGCGCGCCGCACAATTGCGCAGGAAGGCTGCCGGAGATTCCACAAGCCATGCCGGTCGTGACCGTGACCGTGCCGGCCAAGGTTTTACTGGCAGAGCCGGAGGCGTACTGTCTGCACACGAGGTCCAGGCGATCGGCGCTGATCAGTTCGCCCGTCGTGCACGTATGGTAATCGCGCGGCTTTTGCAGCATTACCAGCATCGGCGTGGAAGGGGCGCTGCGCTGGTGCCAATAGTCGCTCAATCCCAGGCGGATAGCGACCTCGCGGCGCACCGCATCCATGTGGGCACGAAGCGCAAGGTCGCTATCGATGACCTGGGGATCTTCTGTGCCGGATAGTCCGAAGGACTCGGCGCGGGCGTAGATGACGAGATTCGCGCCATCCACGACGGATACCGTCACGCTTTCTCTGCCTGGAACGGCGATCTCTGTCTGCACTTCTCCGAAGGGCAGCAGCCGGCCCGTGATTGCGCCGACTGCCCGCGAGAAATCCAGCGCTATGGGCGCGCCACGCCCAGGAACCCCGCCGATCTGCAAATCGCCCTGCGTGATGACCTGAGTCGACGTTGTCGGGACGCTGACATGGACGATCCGATCTGTGTTCAGGTTGTGAACTCGTACCAGCGTATGTCCGTCCCGCGGCGTGACCAGGCCGCTTTCAATCGCGTATACCCCGGCGGCAGCCGTCAGGTTGCCGCAGTTCAGGTTGTAATCGACTTCCGGGGCCAGGATGCCGACCTGGCCGAAGAGGTAGCTGACGTCGCTGTCTTCGCGGCGTGGCGGGCCCATGATGGCAGCCTTGCTGGTCAGTTTGTCGGCTCCGCCCAAGCCGTCGATCTGGCGGCGGTCGGGGCTGCCAAAGATGTCGAGCAATAGGGCCGTCAGCGATTCACGGTCGGCAGGAACATCGGATTCCCGGAGAAAGATTCCTTTGCTCGTGCCGCCGCGCATCATGACGAATGGCAAGCTGTCCGGAGTGTGCATCGTGCAGGCCCAAAGAGGTGTTTTGCGTGATCCGATCGCCTCACGGTGCAGGCTGTCGGCATAGCAGACACTCTACGCAAGTTGCGAGCCCTTGCGGACGCAGCAGGCGGGGGAACCGGTCCATATAGTGAAAATCCCGCCTCAATGGAAAAACCGGCCCGAAGGCCGGTTCGTTGTGAGTGCAGACCGGGAATTACAAATTGCCGGCCAGTTCCGGCACCACCTGGAACAGGTCGCCCACCAGGCCGTAGTCGGCCACGCCGAAGATCGGGGCTTCCGGATCCTTGTTGATGGCGACGATGACCTTGGAATCCTTCATGCCGGCCAGATGCTGGATGGCACCCGAGATACCAACCGCCACGTACAACTGCGGCGCGACGATCTTGCCGGTCTGGCCGACCTGCCAGTCGTTGGGCGCGTAGCCGGCGTCCACGGCAGCGCGCGAGGCGCCGAGCGCGGCGCCCAGCTTGTCGGCCAGCGGATCCAGGATCTTGAAGTTCTCGGCGCTGCCCAGGCCGCGCCCGCCCGAGACCACCACGCGCGCGCCGGCCAGTTCCGGACGGTCGCTCTTGGCGACCTCGCGGCCCACGAACGTGGACAGGCCCGAATCGGCGACGGCGGCGACGTCTTCCACCGCTGCGGAACCCCCCTGCGCGGCAACCGCGTCAAAGCCGGTGGTGCGCACGGTGATGACCTTCACGGCGTCGGCCGATTGCACGGTGGCGATCGCGTTGCCCGCGTAGATCGGGCGCTGGAACGTGTCGGCGGATTCCACGCCGATGATGTCGGAGATCTGGGCCACGTCGAGCTTGGCGGCCACGCGCGGCGCCACGTTCTTGCCCGAGGCGGTGGCCGGGAACAGGATGTGGCTGTAGCTCGACGCCACGGCCAGCACCTGGGCCGCGACGTTTTCCGCCAGGCCGTCGGCCAGTTGCGGGGCGTCGGCCAGCAGCACCTTGGCCACGCCCGCGGCGGCGGCGGCCTGGTCGGCCACGGCGCGCGCATTGGCGCCGGCGACCAGCACGTGCACGTCGCCTCCGATCTTGGCGGCGGCGGCGACGGCGTTCAGGGTTGCGCCCTTGAGCTGGGCGTTATCGTGTTCGGCAATAACCAGCGTCGTCATGATCAGACCACCTTCGCTTCGTTCTTGAGTTTGTCCACCAGGGCCGCGACATCGGCCACCTTGATGCCGGCCTTGCGGGCCGGCGGCTCGCTGACCTTCAGCGTCTTCAGGCGCGGCGCGGGATCGACACCCAGGTCTTCGGGCGTGACGGTGTCCAACTGCTTCTTCTTGGCCTTCATGATGTTCGGCAGCGTGACGTAGCGCGGCTCGTTCAGGCGCAGGTCGGTGGTGACGATCGCCGGCAGCTTGAGCGTCAGCGTTTCCAGCCCGCCGTCCACTTCGCGCGTCACCGTGACTTTGCCGTCGGCCAGTTCGACCTTGCTGGCGAACGTGGCTTGCGGCCAGTCCAGCAGCGCGGCCAGCATCTGGCCGGTCTGGTTGGCGTCGTCGTCGATGGCTTGCTTGCCCAGGATCACCAGTTGTGGCTGCTCCTTGTCGACCAGCGCCTTCAGCAGCTTGGCCACGGCCAGCGGCTGCAGTTCGGCGTCGGTCTGCACCAGCACGCTGCGGTCGGCCCCGATGGCCATGGCCGTGCGCAGCGTCTCCTGGCATTGCGCAACGCCGCAAGACACCGCCACGACTTCGGCCACCGCGCCTTTTTCCTTCAGGCGAGTCGCTTCTTCGACGGCGATTTCGTCAAAGGGGTTCATGGACATCTTCACATTGGCGATATCCACGCCAGTCTGATCAGACTTGACGCGCACCTTGACGTTGTAGTCGACGACGCGCTTGACCGGCACCAGCACTTTCATGCAATAGCTCCTTTTTCATATGAAATCCCGGTCGTCGCAACGACCGGGACGGTAATTTCCCAATGCCGGGACCGGCATGCAGACAGGCGGGCCTAGGCCTCGTCTTCCCTCGATTCCGCCTGTAGTTCAGCCTGGATCTCGCGCACGGTGTTGGTCAGTATCTCGACCTTCTCTCGCAGAAAACTGCCCGCGAGACGCTTCTTCAAGGCGGAAACGCTCAATGCGCCCACCGGCAACCCGTGCCGGTCGAAGATCGGCATGGCCAGCGACAGGATCTCCTGCACTTCGAGCACTTCGTTGATGAAGTACCCCTTCCTGCGCACATGCGCGATGTGGTGCCACATGGTGGCGGTATCGAACCTTGGATAGTCCCGATCCAGCCGTGCCTTGTTGGCCTGGTAGATACGCTCGATCTCGTCATCCTCGAAACAACTCAACAAGGCAATCGCACCGCCGCCGATATTCAAGGGACGGTGCCGGCCGACATCCGTTACAAAAGCCTTGACCGGATACGCACCCTCGGCGCGCGCCGCGCAGACCCCGTCGAAACCCGATCGTATGGTCAGGAAGGCTGTGTCGCCCGTCGCTTCGGCCACCCGTTGCAGGAACGGCAGACAGACATCCCGCAGATCGAATTGCGGCGCCGCCGCCAGGCCCATTTCGTAGACCAGCGACCCCAGGAAGTACTTCTTGGTCCGGCCATCCTGGCGGACGAGGCGCTCCGTTACCAGGGCCTGCAGGATCCTGTGCGCGGTCGGGCGCGAGAAATCAGCCGCCTTGTACAGATCCACCAGACGCATTCCCACACGATTGTTCGTGGTGATCAGCGTCAGCAGCTTCGCACAGCGATGAATCATCTGCGTGCCGGTGCGGCCCTCGTCGGTGACCGCATTATCCTCAAACCTTGCATTCATTGCACGCTCCTAAATCTCACTTTGTAGACTTTTGTATGTGGTCAAAACCGACGATACCCCTAGATAATGGTGGAACGATATCCAGTTTTAAAAAAATAGTCCACATTGAGGGAGATTTATCAGGTGGCAACCGATACCTTGGACACCAGCACATCCGGCATTTCGGCCGTGGTGGGCATAGGCCACACCGATTGGGTGGAAGACTACAAGCGCGTGCGCAATGGCGAAAAGCCGCATGACTCCTATGGCTACGCCGCCCTTGCGTTCAAGCGGGCGCTGGACGACGCCGGCATTTCGCGCGACGAGGTCGACGGCCTGATCGTCGGCCCCACGACGGCCTATGAGCGCATGGGAGAGATCCTGAACATCGATCCCCGCTGGGGCGGGCAGGCGGATGCCGTCCAGGCGGTGTTCCAGGCCGTCATGGCGATCAAGTCGGGCATGGCCGAGGTCGTGGCGCTGGTCTACGGTAACGACCAGCGATCGGCCGCGGTCCAGTACGGCGGACCGGAAGCGATGGGCGGCGGGTCCTTCCTGTCGTACGTCTATCACAGCCCCTGGGGCCTGACGTCGCAGGGCGCGCTGTATGCGCTGATGTTCCAGCGCTACAAGCAATTGCACGGTATCGGCGACAGCGATCTCGGACAGGTCGCCGTCGGCCAGCGGCAATGGGCCAGCCTGAACCCGAACGCGCTCATGCGCAACAAGCCGCTCAGCCTGGACGATTACCTGGCCGCGCCGTACATCGCCGAGCCGTTGCGGATGAACGACTACTGCCTCATCAATGACGGCGGTGTCGCCCTCATCGTCATGGAGGCAAGCCGCGCCCGCCGCCTCGCCAACAACAAGGCGGTGACGATCCACGGCCTGGGCCGCAGCGACCTCAACCATCATGCCACCAGCCTCGGGCCGCGTTTGATGGACTTTTACCTCCCGGCGCAGCGCGGCGCGGCCGAGCAGGTATACGCGGCCGCCGGCGTGGGCCCCAAGGACATCGATGCCCTGATGGTGTACGACAGCTTCAGCCCGCATATCTTTTTCGCGCTGGAGGGCTTCGGCTTCTGCAAGCCTGGCGAAGCCGCCCGGTTCATCGCCGACAACGGCATCGGCGTTGGCGGCAAGTTGCCCGTCAACACGCATGGCGGCCATATCTCGGAGTCGTACATGCAAGGCTGGAACCACCAGATCGAGGCGGTGCGGCAGGCGCGCGGAAAAGAGGGGAAGCGGCAGGTGCCCGACTGCCGTTTCGTGCAGTACGTTTCGGACGTAGCTGGCAAGGCCATGTCCATCATTTATGGACAGTGAAGAAGGTTCCGGATCATGAAGAAAAATCCCCGCTTGTACTCTCCCTACGATGCGCCCATGTGGGAGAGCATTGCCGAAGGCCGGATGAAGTTGCAGCGCTGTCCGGAATCCGGCGTGTTCCGCTACCCGCCCGGCCCGATGTGCCCCGTCAGCCTCAGCATGGAGTACGAATGGACGCCCATTTCGGGAAATGCCAGGATCATCGCCTGGACGGTGTTCCATCGCCAATACCTGCCGGCCTATCCCGCTCCGCATCTGGTGGTCGCCGTGCAGCTTGAGGAAGGCCCCATCATGGTTTCGTACATGGACCACTCCGAACTGGACAAGGTCAAGCTCGATGCGCCGGTCAAGATGGTCTATGCCGATCATCCCGATGGCTACCGCGTACCGAAATTCGCGCTGAATTGACGGCACGCATCCAAAGCACATGCCCGCCGCGCGCTTCATGCGCGCGGCGGGCATGTGCTTTTCGGCGCCGGTCCGGCCGAACGATGCTATGGGATCAGGTGGATTCCAGAAGAATGGCTTGCAGCCGGTCCCGGTACAGGCTCAGCTCACGCGTGCGATCGGCATTGAAGTTGAACAGGGAAGACGCCAGGGCCTGTTCCCGATCCTGCTTCGACACCCCCTCCAGCCGATCGGGCAAGCCCAATCCCTGTATCAGCGATTGCACCGCCTCGGCCACGCATTCCGGTCTCGCGGCCTCGGCCGCCGGCAAGTCCAATGCCTTGCCCATTTGCGCGACGGCATCCGGGCAGAGGTCCGCAAAATGCCGGATTGCGGAAGCCGTCAGCAAGACGTGGGTGGCCCCCTGGTCCAGATGCGGGACGCCATTGAACAGGGCGGCGCCCAGGGCATAGACTGAGCGCGCCACCCAATGCGCGTCGAAGGGGCGCCCGCCGTCGTCCTCGTCCCGATTCTGCAACAAGGCCGCGGCGCACATATCCAGGCGAGCTTGGACGTCGCCGGGATCCCGCATGCGCGGCAAGGCGGAGCGCGACAAGGTATAGGCATGCAAGCGCGAAGCCTGGACCAGGGGATTGGCCTGGCGGACCGCCCCGATGTTCATCAAGGCGCGCCAGTAGACTCCCAGCCCGGTCGACAGCGCCAGCGAGGGCGGCGCGCTCGCCAAGGCCTCCGCGTCCCAGAAAATCGCGGCGGGGCGGGTCCTGGGGTCGAAGAACTCCAAACGCGGGCCGCCGTTGCCGCGCCGCAAGGCGGCGCCAGCCCGGTTCTGGGCCGACGTCGCGGCGGTCAACACGTTGAAGATCGGCGGCTTGGGCTGCCGCAACCGCGGGCTCACGGGAGCGCCATGTTCGGGATACTGAGTGGCGAGCCGCGCCAGCTCTCCCCCTTCGCCCAGCGCCATCGCGATGACGCGCGTTCCTTTCAGGACGCTGCCCGCGCCGACCGCGATGAGCAGGTCGGCCCGGCAGGCGGCGGCCTGCCGGACGGCTTCTTGCACGTCTTCCAGCGGCGCGTCCTTGCCCAGGCGGGTGTATGCCCCCGCATAGCGATCGCCGAGAAGCTCGCGGATCCGGGCCAGCAAGGGCGTGCGCGTCGCCACGCTGTTCCCGCACACGACGAAGGCGCGCCGCGCGCCCAGCCGGGCGGCCTCGCGCGGCAGCAAGTCCAGCGCGGCGGCCCCGGCGTGGATGCGAACGCCGGGAGAAATGGAAGAAAACTCCGCCATGGCCGCCTCTTTCCGTCAGGCCGCGGGAATGCCGCTGCGCAGCAGTTCGCGCGCCACGACCCACCGGTGCACTTCGCTCGGCCCTTCCACGATGCGCATGACGCGGCACATGCGCGAGATGTACTCCAGGGGCAGCTCCTTCGATACGCCCATGCCGCCGAACAACTGCATGGCGCGATCGACCACCCGGGTGATCATCTCCGTGCCCTGCACCTTCACCATCGAGCCATCGAGGCGGACATCCTTGCCAGAGTCCATCTTCCAGGCCATTTGATAGACCATCAGGCGAACCATTTCGATCTCCTGGTAGCTGTCCGAGATCCACCATTGCACAGCCTGCCGGTCGGCCAGCGGCGCGCCGAAGGTCTGGCGCGTATTGGCCTGTTCGATCATCATGTTCAGGCAGCGGGTGGCCAAGCCCAGGCAACGCGAGGCGATTTCAAGGCGGCGCACGCCCAGGCGCTTGGACAAGGGAGCGAAACCGGCGCCCACTTCGCCCAGCACCTGGCTGTCATCCAGTTCGACGTTGTCGAAGACCACCTCGTAGGGGTGGTATTCGCCGATCATCGGGAACGAGGTCGGGATGCTCAGCCCCGGCGTGCCCTTGTCGACCAGGAAGGCCGTGAACTTGGATCGCTTGTCGGCCGCCGCGTCCGTCACGGCCATCACGATCATGAAGTCGGCGCGGCGCGCGCCGCTGATCCACAGCTTGGTGCCATTGAGCACCCATTTGCCATTCTTGCGCTCGGCGCGCGTCTTGATGGCGGCGGCGTCGGAACCCGCGCCGGGCTCGGACAAGGCCAGGCAGCTCTTCTTTTCGCCGCGGGAATAGGGCAGCAGATAGCGATCCACCTGCTCGCCCTTGCATAGCTCCTTGAGCATGAACAGATTGGGGCTTTCCGGCGGAAGCACGAACGGAACGATACTGTTCTTGAGTTGCTCGATCACCAGGCATTTGGTCAGCATGCCCAGGTCCTGGCCGCCGAATTCCTCGGGAACGTCGATGCCCCAAAGGCCGATGTTGCGCGCCTTTTCCTGCAGCGCGGCTTCCAGTTCGGGCGGAATGAGGGCGGTGTCGGCGAAACCGCGTTCGGCCTCGCGGCGGATGATCAATGCTTCGTGGGGAACGAGTTCTTCCTGTACGAAGCGCGCTACGGTCTCGCGCACCATGCGCGAGGAATCGGGCAATTCAAAATCCAATTTGTTCTCCTGGTGTTCTTTGTTCTAGCGGCCTTGGTAGACCGGCGGGCGCTTTTCCTGGAAGGCGCGCCGCCCTTCGATACGATCCGCCGTATCGCGCAGCAGGCCGAATACATAGCGTTCATTGTCGAGCGCGGCGGGCAGGGGCATATCGGCGCCGCTGGTGACCAGGCGCTTGATGGACCGCACCGACAACGGCGCATTCTGCGCAATGCGCAGCGCGATCTCCCGCGCCGCGGGAAGCAGTTCGTCGCGGCCGACCACCTTGCTGACCAGGCCGATGCGCAGGGCTTCGGCCGCGTCCACGCGGTCGCCCGTCAGGAGCATCAGCATCGCATTGGATGCGCCGATGGCGCGCGGCAGGCGTTGCGTGCCACCGGCGCCCGGGATACTGCCGATGCGGACTTCGGACAGCGCGAAAACAGCGTTGTCCGATGCAACGCGGATATCGCAGGCCAGCGCAAGCTCCATGCCTCCGCCCATCGCATACCCATTGATGGCGCAGATCAGGGGCTTGTCGGTATCCAGGCCTTCCAGTAGATGATCCGAATGCGCGCGGCCGAAAGCCAGCTCGGCGAAGCTCTCCTTGGGCGGCATGGTTTTCTTCAGGTCGGAGCCGGTGCAAAAGGCCTTGTCGCCGGCGCCGGTCAGGATGGCGACGCGGATGTCGTCGTCTTCTTTGATCCGTTTCCAGGCGGCATGCAACTGCCCCCGCATCTCGGGGTCGATGCTGTTCATTGCTTCGGGGCGGTTCAAGGTCAGCGTGGCGACATGATCCTGGACGGCAATATCTAATGCCATGGTCTATCCTTTGCGATGTATGCGTTCAAATTCGGAGCGAGGCCGTCAGGACAGGACGCCTTCGGCGCTCAGTTTCTCGATCGTGGCATCGTCAAGCGCCAACAGATCGCGGCAGATTTCAGCGGTATGCTGGCCCAGCAGAGGAGCGGGCGACGACGGTTCGGAATACGCGTTCGAAAAACGATAAGGGGGCGAGTTGTAGGTGCTCAGGCCCATTTCCGGATGGTCCAGGGTCACCCAGTGGCGGCGGTAGTCCAGTTGCGGATCGTTCACCACATCGCGAGCGTCGTAGACGGAGCCCGCGGGCACGCCGGCATCCTGCAGCGCTCGCGTGAGTCCAGCCATGTCGTGTGTTGCCGTGCGCTTCGCCACTTCGGCATCGATCGCCGGGCGGTGCAGCAGGCGTTCCTGCATGGTGGCCCAGCCGGCTTGAACGGCAAGGCCCAGAACCGCCGCCAGTTTTTCCCATTGAGCGTCGTCGCAGACTTCGATGGCAATCCAGCGATCGTCTCCCGCACAGGGATAGACCCCGCTGGGGGCGTGTCCCGGCCTTGCATTGCCATGGCGGGATTCGATGACACCGTTGACCAGATAATTCATCAGGGCGGGCCCGATGAACGCCAGGGTGGGCTCCATCTGCGCCAGGTCTATGAACTGGCCGCGCCCGGTCCGGCGTTGATGGCGCAGCGCGGCAAGGATGGCGAAGGCCGTGTGGCCGGGATTGGGAATGTGGTCGGGATAGTTCGTGCCAGTGCCGGCGGGCTCGCGATCGGGCAAGCCCGTCATGTGCTGCAACCCTGTCAGCGCGGCGATCGTCAGGCCATAGCCCAGGTCGGATTTCTCGGGACCTTCGGCGCCTTGCATGGACATCGATGCGTAGACGATGCGTTCGGACAAGGCGCGGACCGCTTCGTAGCCCAATCCCAGTTTATCCATCACCCCCGGGGTGAAATTGTTCGTCACCAGGTGGGCATCGGCGATCAAGCGCTTGGCCATCTCCAGGCCGCGCGGATCCTTGACGTTCAGGGTGATGCTGCGCTTGCTCGAATTCCGGTCCGCGAAGTAGCCGCTGCGGTTGACGCCGGGCTTCCCGTCCTTGAACGGCTTCGTCACCCGCAGCGTATCCAGGCGTTGGGAAGATTCGATCTTGATCACTTCCGCGCCCAGGTCGGCCAGGATCTTGGTCGTATAGGAACCCGCGCCTATCCACGAGAAATCGATGACGCGCACGCCTGCCAATAGAGATCTCATTGCACTGTTCCTTGCTGCCGCAGCACTTGCTGCTGGTCTTGGGTGAATCCGGCCCAAGCCAGGATGTCCCGGGTATGCTCGCCGAGCCGGGGAGCCCGCTTGCGCAGCGCCCACGGCGTTTCGGACAATTTATATGGCGCGCCCGGCATGCGAAGCCGGGTGCCGCAAGCGTCCGTCACGTCGACGAAGTACCCTCGATATTCACGTTGCGGGCTTTGGCAGATATCGCGCGTATCGCAGATCGGCGCCAGGGGGATGCGGCGCTCGCGGCCCTTGGCGTGCAGTTCGGCTTTCGTCAGTGTGCGCGCGAACGGCGTGAAGATCTGGCCGAAGCGTTGCTTGGCTTCCTCCGTCACGAGAAAGGCCTGGTCCAGCCAGCGCGGCTCGCGGAACTGCTCCGCGCCCGCCACGCCCTCGCCGATCAGCCAGTCCGTCGTCACCGCCCAGAACTTGTTGCTGCCCACGCCGCCCGCCATCAGATAGATATAGCCATCGCGGCACTCGAATACGCCGGTTCCCGCCAGCCGCTGCGTGCCGGCGTTGCGCTTGCGGATGGAGCCTTCCAGGTCGTAGAACTGGACGGCGTTCTCCATGCCCAGGACCACGCATTCCTGCATGGATACATCCACGTGCTGCCCGATATTGCTGGTTTCGGCGTCGTACACCGCGGCCATTGATGCCACGCTGGCGAATACGTTGGCCGCGCCCACGGCCTGTTCGCCGCAAGCTACCATCGGCGCCGTGTCGGGATAGCCGGCCAAGTACATCATTCCGCCCATGCCCATCGCCGTAAGATCGGTTGCCAGCCAGTGTGAGAAGGGCCCGGACTGGCCAAACGCGGTAATGCTGGTCAGCGTGAGCGACGCGTTGAGCCCGCGCAGATCGGCAAAGCCCAGGCCGCGCCGCGCCATCGCGCCAGGCTGTTCGCTTTCAATGACCAGGGCGGATTGGCTGGCCAGCCTGCGGAAGACTTCCTGGCCGGCCTCGCTGTCCAGGTCCAGGGCGATGCTCTCCTTGTTCGTATTCTGATACTGGAAAGTCAAGCTGGAATCCGGATCCTCTCGACCGGAAATCCGTGGCTCGATATGCCGGGTGGGCGCGCCTTCAGGAGGCTCCACCAGGATTACCCGGGCTCCAAGGTCAGCAAACAGCTTGCCGCAGTAGTTCCCCAGGGGGCCCGCGACGTCAAGTACGGTGATGCCCGCCAGCGCGGCGGCATTTGGCGTCGATGTCATGTGATATGTCCAGCTTTGCCGAGGTCGTGCGTAAACGCGTAAGGGAACTTATTGAACGTGGTAGACGCCGGCCTTCTTGGCGACATCCGACCATTTCTGCAGGTTGTGCTCGATGTTCGTGCGCTGTTCTTCCGGCGAACTCGCGACGACGTCGTAGCCCAGTCCTTCGAGTTGCGCCTGGCGCTTCTTCAGAGACCTGACGATGGCCGAGTTGAGCGTTTCCACGATCTTCGGGTCGGCATTGGCCGGCATATTGAATCCGTACCAGGTATCCGAGTCGTAGCCCTTCAGGCCGATTTCGTCGAGCGTGGGGATGTCGGGGAATTGCTTGTTGCGCTTTGGGCTGCCGATGGCCAGGATGCGGATTTTTCCGGCCGAAACGAATTCCTTGGCGGAGGCCGACTGGACGAACATCATGCTGATCTGGCCGCCAAGCAGGTCCGTCATCGCCGGTTCGCCGCCCCGGTAGGGGACGTGGAGGATGTTCACACCGGCCATGCTTTTCAGCAGTTCGCCAGCCATGTGCTGGGAGCTGCCCAGGCCGGCCGATCCGTAGCTCAGGCTCTCGGGATTCGCCTTGGCATGAGCGATGAGGTCCTGAGCCGTCTTGAAGGGAGAGTCCGAGCGCACGACCAGCACAATGGGCGCGTTGACGGCGATCGACAACGGCGTGAAATCCTTCAGCGAGTCGTAGTTCAGTTTCTTGTAGACGGCCGGGTTGACCGACATGATGCCGTCGGTCGTAAAGCCGAACGTATAGCCGTCGGCAGGCTGACGGCGCAGGAAATCCGCGGCGATCGTTCCGCCCGCGCCAGGGCGGTTCTCGACGATCACCGGCTTCTTGAATTCCTCGCCCAGGTCCTTGCCCACCATACGCGCAAGGGTGTCCGTGCTGGCGCCGGGGACATACGGCACGATCAACTTGATCGACTCGGTGGGGTAGGCGTCGGCCGCACTTGCCTGAACGGCGGACACCAGACACACCGTTCCGGCCAGAAATTTCATCCACTGCTTGATGGAAAACATCGATGTCTCCTGTTTTTTTGTTGAATTCAAAAATCGACTGCATATGACGATTGCACGCTCAGGCACGAGCCGCGAGGCGTATAGATGTTAGGCAGACATCAACGCACAAGCAACGCCAAGAAGGCCACAATATGAACTAATTGGCTGGGCGCTATGGGAGGGTGTGAGAGACGGGCCGCTATTTACTCTCACATTACGGACTAATATCAGGGCCTGGAGATGGACGGCGGGCGGGTTCCTGGCTCAGAATCGCTGGCATTCCATCAGAACTTCCACTACGGAAAGAGACATGCCCAAGCCAGTCCTCCCCCGGAAAACCTGTGTGCTGGTTTCCGCGCACATCAAAGACCAGGGGCACGAGGCGATTGCCGAACTGGCCGCCGCGCATGGCGGCGAGATAACGCTGATCGCGGCGACGTCCGAACTCAGCCAACAGGATCTGGACAGCGTCGGCGTTGCTTTTTTCAGCCGGGACATTCACACCATGCCCGGCCGGCCGGCCTCCAATGAAGAAACCCGTCTTTTCTTCCGCCTGCTGGGTGCCTGCCCCCACCTGAAATGGCTGCATATTTTTTCGGCCGGCTCGGACAGCGCGGCGTACCGGAAATTCCAGGATCGGGGCGTAGTGGTCACCACCAGCCCGCAAGCCAGCGGCAAGGCGGTGGCCACCAGCGCCTTGGCGGGCATCCTGGCGCTGAACAAACGATTCGCGTGGCACTACGCCAATCAACAGGCCCGCGCATGGCGAGCCATGCCCGACGAGATCTGTCCTCTTCCCCTGGACCGGCAGACCGCCGTGCTCATCGGTACCGGGCACATCGGCGCCGTGCTGGCGAAATGCCTGCGGTCCCTGGACATCCGCACCGTCGGCATCAATCGCAGCGGCAAGGCGGTGCCGGACTTCGACGAGACGATGCCGCTGGAACGATTGGACAGCGTCATCGGCGAAGCCGACTGGCTGGTGATTTGCTGCCCTTTGACGGACGAAACCCGTAATCTGATCGATGCCCGCAGGCTGGCAGCCCTTCCCCGAAGTGCATGCCTCGTCAATGTCGGGCGAGGCGGCATCGTCGACGAACCCGCCCTGATTCAAGCCCTGCGGGAGAAACAGATTTCCGGCGCCTACCTCGACGTTTTCGAGCGCGAACCATTGCCCCCCGAATCCGAAATCTGGACGTTGGACAACGTCATCGTCACTCCGCATTCCGCGGCCCGTATCGCCGATTTCAACGAGCGGGCATTTGCGTGCTTCCTCGGCAACCTGGAACGCTGGCTGGCCGGCCGGCCACTGGCAAGCATCGCCGAGTGACCCGCCAGGCCGCCGCGCCTGCTCAATTGTCCAGCGAGATATTCTTGGCCTCGATGACATCGGCCCACATCTTCCGATCGGCCTGGATCAGGGCCGCATAGTCCTGCGGGCTGCTTTTCGCCGGAAGGACGAATCCCAGATCGCCGAATTTCTTCCGGAAGTCCGGATCGTTCAGCGCCGTATTCATCGCCGCCGATAAGGTGGAGATGCGGTCTGGCGGAGTCGCCGCCGGCGCCATGAATCCATAGCGGACCGTCACGATGAAATTCGGATAGCCGAGTTCCGCGAAAGTCGGGACGTCAGGCAGCATGGGCAGCCTTTCCTTCGAGGCGACGGCCAAGGCGCGCACATTGCCAGCCTTGATCTGCGGCAGCGCGGATCCGACCACGCCGAACAGCGCCTGGACCTCCTTGGCCACCAGGGCTTGCATGGCCGGAGCCCCGCCCTTATAGGGAACGTGAGTCATTTGTATGCCGGCCATCTGGTTGAACAGTTCACCGGAGAGGTGGAACGTGCCGCCGATACCCGTGGAAGAGAAGTTCAGCTTCCCGGGATGCGCGCGCGCATAGGCCACGAATTCCTTGAGATCCCGCGCGGGCAGCGATGTGTTGACCAGCATCACCAAGGGCAGGTCGCTCACCAGCCCGATAGGCGTCAGATCCTTGTCCGGGCTGTAGGACAGCTTCTTGTACAGCAGGGGATTGAGCACCGCCGTGGAGTCCGAGGCCAGCATGAATGAGTAACCGTCGGCCTTGGAGCGAGACACATGAAGCGCCGCGATGATGCCATTACCGCCAGTCTTGTTTTCCACCACGATGGGCGACTGTAGTTCGCGCGCCATGCGCTCGCCCATGGCGCGGGCGATCAGGTCCGTCGTCGCTCCCGGTTCATAGGGCACTGTCAACGTGATGGGGCGGTTGGGAAATGTCTCGGCCGCAGCCGTTGCCGCATAGCCATACCCGAACGCCGCCACCGCGGCGGCGGCCGCCATCTGCCGGAATACCCTGGGTTTCCAGTACTGCTTCTTATGCATTTGTTGTCTCCTTCTGGGCATGATTTATTGTTGTGGAAGGCCGTTGCGCAGCAGATCGCGCGCAATCACCCAGCGATGCACTTCGCTGGGCCCCTCGACGATGCGCAACACCCTGCACATGCGGGCGATGTACTCCAGCGGCAATTCCTTGGACAAGCCCATGCCGCCGAAAAGCTGGATGGCCCGGTCGGAAACACGCTGGATCAGCTCGGTTGCCTGCACCTTGACCATGGAACCGTCGCGCCGGAAATCGGCTACGCCCTGGTCGATCTTCCAGGCCAGGCGGTGGATCAGCAGGCGCACCATTTCGATTTCCTGATAGCTGTCCGAGATCCACCATTGGATCGCCTGCTTGTCGGCCAGCGGAGAGCCGAAGGTCTGGCGCGTATTGGCCTGCTCGATCATCATTTCCAGGCAGCGGCTGGCCAATCCCACGCAACGCGAAGCGATGTCCAGGCGGCGTATGCCCAGCCGGTTGGTGAGCGGCACGAATATATTTCCCACGTCGCCCAGGACCTGGCCGTCTTCCAGCTCGACCTCATCGAAGAACACCTGATAAGGGTGGAATTCACCGATCATGGGGTAGGAAACCGGAATGCTGACGCCGGGAGTCCCCTTGTCGACCAGGAACGCCGTCATGCCTCCCCGGGACCCGAGCTTCGGGTCCGTCACGGCCACGACGATCATGAAGTCGGCGCGGCGAGCGTGGCTGATCCACATCTTGGCGCCATTGAGCACCCATTTGCCGTTCTTCCGTTCGGCCCGCATCTTGATGTTGGCCGCATCGGAGCCGGCGCCGGCCTCGGAAAGCGCGATACAGCTCTTTTTCTCTCCGTTGGCGTAAGGCAGCAGATACTTGTCGATCTGCGGCCCCTTGCACAGGGCCTTCAGCAGATGGAGATTGGGGCTGTCGGGGGGAGGGACGAACGGCACGATCGAATGCTTGAGCTGCTCGATCACCACGCACTTCGCCAGCATGCCGAATTCCTGGCCTCCGAACTCCTCCGGCACGTCTATGCCCCACAAGCCCACTTCGCGGGCCGTCTGCTGCAGCCGCGCTTCCAGCTCGGCTGGAATCAGAGGATCGTCGCCCATGCCGCGCTCGGCCTCGCGCCGGATGATCAGGGGTTCGTGCGGAATCAGTTCGCGCTGCGTAAAGTTTCGCACCGTGTCCTGAATCATCCGGGTGGTTTCAGGCAAAGTGAAATCCATGTTTGCTCCTTGCTCCATGCCTTATATTTCGATTCGATTTTTCTAGCGCGCGATCGAGAGGAAATCCTCGATCCGGGCCTTCGGGTCCGACGCGATCGCCAACTGGGCGCCCGCATCCGCTTGCAACCCAACCCAGCCATAGCAGTCCGTGGCCTTGGCCATGAGTTCGTCGTCCGTCAGGGGCAGGACCGCGGAGCCGCGCAATGCGTCGACCTTGCGCTCGATGCATTGGCCGTCGCGGGTGTACAGGCGCACCAGCGCCCAGCGCGGAAGGATCGAGTCCCCTTGCGTGCTGCGCCCTTGCACGAAGGGAAGAAATGCCTGGATGGCGGGGCGCTGCACGCTTTCGTCCGTGAAGGCGGCCAGGCCGACGTGGCCGTCCAGCAACGCCGCGGCAACCGCGTACTCCAGGCTGAACTTGCCCTGCAATCCCGTCGCCGGCCGGTGATGGATGAGCGGAACCAGCGCGCCGGGACTGGTTTCGATTTCCACGCGCTCCACGTCCGCCAGGGCGATGCCGTGTTCCGCCCGCAGATCCAGCAAGCCATCCAGGACCCTGTGGGTCGCGTAGCACAGGGGATATTTCTTGACCTCCAAGCCGCTGGAGATCAGTTCCAGCGGCGCCTGGCCCAGCGTCGCGAGCGCCGCCGACAGGTCCTGTCCTTGTCCATAGAGCGCGGCGTAGCCCTGCTGGGCATCCATGGCGTCGGGAGACGAGGTGAATCCTGCCTGCGCCAGCCGGGCGGCGCGTATCGCCGCCGCGTTGGCGTGACCCGCCTGGAAGGATTTCGCGTCCGAGCCGAAATTCGCGCGCGTGCCCGCCGCCTGGGCGACCGCCATACCGACCGCATGCGCGGTTTTTTCCGCATCCAGCCGCAATAGGTGCGAGCACGCGGCGACCGTGCCGATGATGCCTATGCTGGCGGTGACGTGCCAGCCTTTTGCATAGGCATCGACGGCAACGGCCTTGGCCAATTTGCACATCACTTCGAAGCCTACCGCATAGGCGGACTGCAACCGCCCCATGCCGGCGCTCTCGGCCTCGGCCAACGCTATCAGCGCGGGCCATAGGACCACGCTGGGGTGGCCGCGCAATGGCGAAGTCACGTCGTCGTAATCCAGCACGTGGGCGGCGACACCGTTGTAGAACGCCGCTGCTTCCGCGGTGGCGCGTCCGGGGCATCCCCACAGCGACGCCTCGTCGCCGGTTCCCAGTGTCGCCAGATAGGCCATGGCGCGCGAAGAGGCCGGCTCGTTCTTGCCGGCCACGCCCACGGCATAGGTATCCAGCAGAGAGCGCGCGCAAGCCTGGCGCAGCGCGGGGGTCAGCACTTCGGGGTTGAACGCCGCGGAAAATGCCCCAATCCGTTCAGAAGGAGTCATACAGATCTTCCCTGTTTTCAAGCCATCGACCCGCAGTGGGCCGAGGTCTCGTCGCCGTCCGATTCCACCCGCATGCGCGAGGGCAAGGGTACGGGGACATCTATTCAATTAGTCCATAATTTGGACTATGTTGAGCCAACAAAGTACTTACTCTACCCAATACCCGCGCGCTGGTCGCATAATTGGACCGCCATAAGGTCCATATAGTGAAAAATGTCGATCCGAACCAAGCGCGATGCCAACAATGGAACCCAGGTCCTGCAACGTGCCGCCGCACTGTTGCGCCTGATCACAGCGAACAATCGCATGGGCATGCGCCTGACGGATTTGCACTGCCTGAGCGCCATAGAGAAGCCGACGGCCCATCGCATTCTGCAAGGCCTTATCGCTGAACAAATGGTTCGGCAGGACAATGCCAACAAGCGCTATTACCTCGGCCCGGCCATGTATGAAATGGGGCTTGTCGCTGCCCCCAGGGTGGCATTGCGCGACATCTGTTTTCCCCATCTCCAGGCGATCGCGGAGCAGACTGGCGACACCGCATTCCTGACGGTGCGCTCGGGATTCGACGGGTTATGTATCGATCGGGCCGAAGGCGGCTTCCCGATCAAGGCATTTGTGCTCGACATAGGGCGGCGGCGCCCGTTGAACGTGGGCGGAGGCAGCCTGGCGATACTGTCGACCTTGCCTGAAGCCGAGATCCAGCGCATATGCAGCGCGAACGCCGATCGCGTCAAGGCCAACTTTCCCCGCTACAACGCGGCGGATCTGCTGCGCGATATCGCCGCGTCGCGCGCGCGCGGCTACGCCGTCAAGGATGTGCTGGAAATACCCGAGGCGCGCTCCGTCGCCGTACCGATCTGCGGGCATGATGGAGAGGCCATCGCCGCCATCAGCGTGGCCACCCTCAAAGCTCGATTGGACGATGCGCGCGCGGCTACCGTGGCGGGATGCATCGCGCAGGCCGTCGCCCAGATAGAAAACCGGCTCGATGAGGCGCGCCGATAACGGGTGCAATAGGCCCGCTGCCTCGACTCATAGGAATTGTTCGAGCTTCATCGGAATCGACCGAATATCTCATCGGCATTGATCGAGCATCTTGTCGGAGTTGATCGAGCATCTCATCGGCATTGATCGGGCCGCAGTCCAGGACACTTAAGTGGCTGCCATCAGAGGCGCGGTGGGTCAATTTCGCATCATTTATTTCGAAATTCAGCCAAATATGTCGCATTTGCAATTGTTTGCATTGATCGACGATGTGGGCGGTGCGCTTTAAGAATAATCTTATATTTTTCACACTGCGTGGCCCGCAACATGATGACTACTGCAACGTACTCGCCGCTATCCGGTACGTACGTAGTCCATCTCACGCCTTTTCGGATTTGTATGGGTACGGCTCGGATAGGGGCCAAGGAATATCCCCATGCAAATCAAGCTCAGCCCTATCATGATGGGCCTGCTCGCCGCCGCGCTTCCCACGACGATGTGGGCGGCAGAGCTGGGCCAGGTTGTCGTGTCCGACCCCTCCGGGACGACGCAGGTCACGTTGAACATCGGAGATGCCGTCACTTATGCCGGGACCGGCGCGGCCATCGACGTATCGGTTGCCGGCAACGCCGTGATTGGCGACAGGGTCACGATCACGGCCGGCTCCGCATCGGCCAAGAATACCGTCGGCGTCCGGGCGACGTCGGGGGGATACGTCAAGCTGGTCGACAGCATCGTCGAGAGCGTGGGCGTAGGCCAGAATGCCCATGCCCTGCATGCCAAGGGGGCGGGCAGCCTGATCGAGGCCACGGATTCCCTGATTTCGACGCAGGGCGATTATTCCTACGGCGCCTATGCGCAGGATGGCGGAAAGATCGTCCTGGACGGGGGCGGCATTTCCGCGGCCGGCCGCAGCAGCGCGCTTCGCGCCGAGGGCGCGAACTCCACCATCACGGCCAAGAACCTGAGCATTACCATGGGCAAGAACGCCGATGCCGTCTACGCGGGCCAGGGCGGGACCGTGACGCTCGAGAATTCCACGATCAGTTCGGGCCCCGCCGGATCCGGAGGCGGCTTGAATGCGTTCGGCGCGGGCTCGCTCATCTCCATCCGTAATACCGACGTCGAGGTCGGCAGCGGCGGCGTGGCCGCCAGCGCCGGTAACGGCGGGCGCCTCGAAATGGACGGCGGCACGCTGCGGGCCGCCGATGGCGGCTATGCCGCCGTCGTGCTGAGCGGCTCCTATGGCGGCGGGCAGGCGTCCTCGGCGGACATCCGCAACGCGACGCTCGTCATCAATGGCACCTACGTCTACGGCATCAACATCAATGCCGAAAATACATCCGCTGTAATTGAAAACGTTTCCATCGACGTTCAGGGCAGCACGGGCGCTACGGGCGTCTGGCTGCCCTCCATCGGCACCTCGTTGACGGCCCGCCGCTTCGACATCACGAGTTCCGACCTGGGCATCGACGCCCGCGCGGGAACCGTGACGCTGGAGGACGGGTCCGTGACCACGCAGCGCACCAACGGTTACGGGCTCTATGCCTCTCGCGAATATGGCAGCACGGCCACGATCAAGGCCAAGAAGGTAAAGATCGAGACTTTCGGCGCCGGCGGGGTCGGCGCGCTGGCACGGTTGTCGGGAGCCGAGATCGCCCTGGAGGACTCTTCCGTCACGACGCACGGCGAGGGCGCCTATGGCCTGTTCGTCAGCGGGGCGGGCGCCAAGATGTCCACGCGCAACACCAGCGTGACGACCTCGGGCAGGAATGCGACCGGCCTGGCGATGAGCAACCGCGCGGCGGTGACCCTGGACAACACCCAGTTCTCCATGTCCGGGGCCGACGCGCGCGGCATCTGGAGCTACACCACCAGCGCGGGCGTCAGCAACGCGGTGACGCTGAAGAACGGCACGCACATCAGCACCCAGGACGGCGCTGGCCTGCTGGCCACCGGCGGCAGCCACACCTTCACGATCGAGAATTCCGGCATCACCGCGCGTTCGGGCGGCGTGGAAGAGGACGGCGTATTGCTGCACTCGCGCGCCGTCACCGTCACCAGCGGCGGCGTGTCGACCGTGATCGAAACCGAACAGGTCACCCTGGACGCGACCAACGCTGCGCTGAAGGGCGATGTCGTGATGGACAGCGGCAGCGCGGACATCTCGCTCAAGAGCGGTTCGGTGCTGACCGGCGCCTTGATCGAGCGCGGCATCGGACGCGTCAACAGCCTGTCGCTGGACGGCTCCAGTACCTGGAACGTCCGCGGCGATTCGTCGCTGGGCACCCTGAACGCCGCCGGCACCG
Organism: Achromobacter veterisilvae; assembly: GCF_037619525.1. Taxonomy (NCBI): domain Bacteria; kingdom Pseudomonadati; phylum Pseudomonadota; class Betaproteobacteria; order Burkholderiales; family Alcaligenaceae; genus Achromobacter; species Achromobacter veterisilvae. Next base: position 1,522,362 of record NZ_CP148753.1, read on the forward strand.
TCGCGTTCACCTCGCCGGGCGCGGGCGGCGCATTCAAGACGTTGACTGTCAATAACTATGTGGGCGGCGGCACGCTGGTGCTGAACACCCGTCTGGGCGACGACAGTTCGCCCACGGACCGGCTCGTGATCGACGGCGGCACGGCCTCCGGCAATACCTCGCTGCGTATCTTGAACGCGGGCGGCGTCGGCGGGCGGACCGAGTACGGCATCCGGGTCGTCGAGACGATCAACGGCGGCACGACGGCGGCGGACGCGTTCCGGCTGGACGCGGGATCGACCGGCTATCGTTCGGGTTCCGCCACCCTGGCCCTGAACGGCTACGATTACAGCCTGGTGCGCGGCGGCAACGGGGGCGTGGCGCCCGACTGGTACCTGACCTCGGACTATACGCCGCCGGTGACCCCTCCCGTCACGCCGCCGGTGAAGCCGCCCGTCACCCCGCCGGGGCCGCCCATCGCGCCGCCGGAGATCCTGCCGCCCGTGGCGCCCGGTTTCAGGAACGTGTCGCCGGAAAGCGGCGCCTATCTTGGCAACCAGCGCGCCGCCACCCGCCTGTTCACGCACAGCCTGCAAGATCGCGCGCCGGCCTACCACGAGGCGTCCGAGACCGCGTCCGATGACGGCCGCAGCGTGTGGGCGCGGGCGCAGGGCCGCCACGATGGCGGGATGCGCATGCAGGAAGGCAAGGTCGACATCGATACCGACAGCGGGATCCTGCAATTGGGCGGAGACCTGCTGCGGGCGCCGGTCGGGCAGGGCGGGGCCGCGTACGCGGGCTTCATGGGAGGTTACGGCGAGGCGCGCAGCCGGTCCACGTCCACGTTGATACTGCCGGGTTCGGGAACGAAGGTGCACGCCCGGGCGCGAGGGAAGGTGTCAGGCTATTCCGTGGGCATGTACGCGACGGTGTACCAGAACGACGCGACCCGCCTGGGCGCCTATGCGGACTCGTGGCTGCAGTACGGCCGCTATTCCAACCAGATCAGCAGTGAGCTGGGTTCCGCCCGTTATCACTCCAACGTCTGGTCCGCTTCGCTGGAATCGGGCTACGCGCTGCTTCCTTTCGCCGCGGATTCCGCCCTGGGCAACCTGGTGGTGGCGCCCAACGCGCAAGTGGTCTACAGCCGCTATGACGCGAAGGACGCCACGCTGCAAGGCACCCGCATGCGCAGCGGCAGCGATAACGCCTTGACCACGCGTGTGGGCGTGCGGCTGTATCCCGCCGCGCCGGCGGGGGCGGACCGGCCGGCGGTGCGTCCGTTCCTGGAAACCAACTGGCTGCACAGTAGCAGTAACGCGTCGGTCCGGATGGGAACCAGCACGCTGGACGCGGTGCCGGCGCGCAACGCGCTGGAACTCAAGCTGGGCGCCGAGGGCCAGGTCGGCAAGGCCGTGCAGGTGGCGGGGCACGTCTTTGGCCAGGCCGGCAACGATAGCCAGCGCGGCTACGGCGGCATGTTGAACCTGCGCTACCGCTGGTAGCGCGGCAGGGCGGCGGCCAGATCCTGGCCGCCGGACGCAAAAAGCGCGGACGGAAGATATCTTCCGTCCGCGCTTTTTTTTGTCTGGAGGCCTGCGTTAGCCGCGCGGCGGGTAGCGGGAGCCGACGCGGAAGTTGCGCCAGTTGTCGCCGCTCAGCGCGAGCAATGCCCTGAGGCTGTCCGCGCCCAATGGCGGGGACAGCACGTCCCCCTGGAATTGCAGGTCCGGGAACATGCGCATCCAGTGCAGGTCATGCGCGTGGTCCGCGTTCGAGACCAGGACGGGAAGCTTGGCCAGGTCGGCGCGTTCCAGCAGTTTGATGAACCGGCCGCGCAGGGAGGAGTACTCGGAAAAACCGGAGGGGACCCTCAGGTGCAGGCCGGTGACCCGCAGGGCTCCGTAAGAGCTGGGCCCGCTTCTGGCGATGGTGGGCATGAGCCTGGTGCGCAGGCCGATATGGAATTCGGTGTAGGAGGAGAAGAGTTGCGAACGGGCGTGCAGGTGGGAAACCAGGGGAGCATGGAACGTCACGAGGGATGCCGGATAGGAGCCATCGAAACGTTGCTCCGGCGGCCGGTCCGGGCTGGCAAGGAGTTCGTTGCCGTTCAGGGCCACCCCGCCCGAGGCGCATACCTCGGCCGCCGACCAGCCGATCCGGGGGGGATGGTCGCCGTAGTTCACGGAAAAAGGGATGCGTTCGTTGAATGCCTGGAAGAACGCAATGGCGTCGTGCACGAGGCGCGTGGGTTGGCCGGGAGCGCTGCGCCGCCATTCGTAGCGGCGGGTGGGGATGGCGACCGCGTACTCAAGCACCAGGCCCTTGGCTGAGAACACCGGTTGAAAGTTCAACCCTTCGATAGCCGGGCGTGTCGGCGCGCTTGCCGCAGCGGCATCGTGGTTCACTAGAGAGTCCATTGATCGCATCTGCCAGCAACCCATCGGTTATGGACGACGCCGCGGTGACGGCGCGCATGCGATACAGGAGACTGAGCATTCGGAAAATGAAAATTCTAGTAATCGTGCGATCGGCCTTCTATAGGAATATTCTCAATTTGAAGCGCGGGTTGATCCCGTGCGGTGTCATACCGTGGCCAGCATGGCCTTCATGTCCGCGATCAGCGCCGCCAGGTTTTCCTGGGCCGAGGCGCTCAGCCCATCGTTGCGCAACTGGTTCTCCACGCGCTCGGACTGGCTCTGCAATTCGGTGAGCTCGACCGCCGCCAGGCCGCCGCGCATGCGGTGCAGCACGGCGCGCATGTCGCGCGCGTTGGCTTCGCGTACCGATTTTTCCAGCGTGGCCAGGTCCTGGGTCATGGTTTCCAGGAAGATGTTCCGGTACTTGGACGGGATGGCGGGAGCCTTGCCCGCCGCGCCCGCCGGGGCCGGTCCGGAGGCCCGCGGCGCGGCCGCGGACCCGTCCTGCGCGTCGGCGAGGGGGCGCAGGCGGCGCCACAGCGAACGCAGGTCGATGGGCTTGACCAGCCAGCTATTCATGCCGGCCGCCATGCAGCGCGTTTCCTCTTCTTTCATGGCGTTGGCCGTCACGCCGATGATGGGCACCGTCACGCCCCGCGAGCGCAGCGTGCCGGCGAGGTCGTAGCCGTTCATGCGGGGCATGTTCACGTCGGTCAGCACCAGGTCGAAGGGTTCGATGCTCCACATCGCGAGCGCCTCGGCGCCGTCCGGCGCGATCACGACCCGGCAGCCCAGTTGTTCGAGCTGGTCGCGGATCGTGACCTGGTTGATCGGGTTGTCCTCGGCCACCAGCACGCGCAGGTTGAGGGGCGTATAGGCCGCCGGACCGGCGTCCTGGGGAATCTCGGCCGCGCCGGACCTCAGGCGCTCGATGGCCTGGCCGATGCTCAGCATGGAATGCCGGTCGACTTGCGGGCGATGCCTGTCCAGCGTATCGGCGCCGCCCGCCACGATGAGCAGGCCGGCCCATTCCGCGGGTTTGGCGTTGCCGGACAGCAGCACGTCGACCAGCACGCCGTCCAGTCCGCTGTCGGGGTAGGAGTCCGGCGGCACCACCGTCGCGCGGGCGCCCCAGTGGGCCAGCCATTGGCAGATGTTCTCGCTCAGTTCCTTGCGCGGACTGCGAACGTGGATGTTCAGGTCTTGCAACTGGGGCGGATTGCAGGCGGGCGCATCCGCTTTTTCAAGTTCGATGTCCACCGAAAAGCTGCTGCCCAGGCCGGGTTCGCTGGTGACGTGGATGGTGCTTCCCATGAGTTCAGCCAGCTTGGCGCAGATGGACAGGCCGATGCCGGCCCCCCGGATGGTGTGCGAGCCGCTGTCGATCTGGTAGAACGGTTCGAACAGGCGGACTTGTTCGGCGGGACCGATGCCCACGCCGCTGTCGACCACCTGCAGGCTGAGCCGCGCCTTGCCGCCGGGAAGATCCTCGGCCCGCAGCCGGGCGATGACGTGGCCCGATTCCGTGAACTTGATGGCGTTGCTCAGGAGATTGCTGAGGATCTGCCGTATGCGGCCGCCGTCGCCCTTTACGCATGCCGGCACGGCGGTGTCGACGCAGCTATAGATGATCAGGCCCTTTTGCTCGGCCATGCCGGCATAGGAGGCGACCGTCGCCTGGAAGAGTTCGCGCGGGTCGAATGTATCGACTTCCAGGGCAAGCTGGCCGGATTCGATCTTGGTGATGTCCAGGATGTCGCTGATCAGTTGCTGGAGGATCACGGAGGAGGTCTGTATGCGGTCGACGTGGCGCCGCTGGTCTTCGCTCAGCGGCGTCATCGCCAGCACTTCCAGCGTGCCCAGCACGCCGTAGAGCGGAGTCCGGATCTCGTGGCTCATCGTGGCCAGGAAGGTGGACTTCGCTTCGCTGGCCTTGTCGGCCTGCTCTTTGGCCAGGGCCAGGGTGCGCTCCATTTCGGCGCGCGCGCTGATGTCGGCAAAGGCGCACAGCACCACGTCCTGCTTCTTGTAGCGGGTGGGCGCGAAGGTCACGAATAGCGGCCGGCCGTCATATGCCAGGAAGGTCTCGATGGTGCCGGGCGCGCCGGATCCCAGGGCCCGGCGCAGCAACTGGTTGGCGTCGGGGGAGTTGTGCAGTTCTCCGCCGGGCTCGATGCCCAGCCATTGCGAGGCCAGCGCGTTGCTGAACACCACCTTGCCGTCGGGACGCGACAGCACGCAGAGCGCGACGGGCGCGGTGCCCAGGACCGTGCGGTTGAATTCCTCGTTTTCGACGATGTCGCGATGCGCGGCCTCCGCCGGCTGGATCACGCGCCGGTTGTACCATCGCAGATAGGCCGCGCCCAGGCCCAGCCCCAGGATCAGCAGCAGCAGGACGCCGACCGGCAGCCACATGTTGGCCTGGAAGAGGCTGCTGTACTTCAGCTTGTAATAGCCGGTCCAGGTTCCGCTCTTGTCGTTGATCTTGAGGACCAGCCCGTCGGCGGCGTAGTGGAAGCCGGCCTCTTTGTCGGGCCCCGGCGGCGGATCCTCGCCCACCAGTACGCCGTTGCCTTGCCGGGCCAGCCAGAACTGGTCGTACAGCGGCACGTTCAGGACCTTCTCGGAAATGCTGATCCGGTCCCTGCTGAGCAGCGTCGCGGCATAGACGTTGCGCCGGACGTCCGGCGCCTCGTTGCGCAGGCCCAGGGGCAGGCTGGTGGGCAGCATGCCGATCATGGCGTCGGGCAATCCCGGGTCGCGTATCCATTCGACCTTGTCCGGCGCGCCGAGCTGCGCTTCCTGGGGGTCCGCGCCGCCCGACTTGTCCATGATCGCCTCGACCACGGTCATGAACGCCCGGCGCGTCAGCGGCTCGTATCCCGAGTCCGTGGCCACCGCGGGAACGCTGAGGCTGACTTCCCGGCTGGGGGAAACGACGAACACCGGCGCGGCGGGGTAATACGAAGCGGCCCAGTGGCTGGAGTAGAAATCGGACAGGTAGGGGCCGATGCCGGCAAACACGCCGTTTTCGACGGGGCAGGCATCCGGCCGCTGACAGAGCAGCGAGAACGGCATGGACGCGAGCGCGTGCTGGCCCTCGAAGAAACGCCAGGCGGGGGGATCGAAACCCGCCACCTCGCTGACGTGGGTGGAGGACACCAGGTTATGGGAGTCGGGCCGCCAGGCCTGCGTGTGCAGGGCATGGAGCATCCGCTCTTGCGCGTTGACGTAGCCGACGAGAATCGAGAAGTCGATCTGGAACTTGTCTTCTTCTTGCTGCAGGATGCGCTGGCCGCCCCAGTAAAGGGCGCCGGCCAGCACCATCACGAGCGGCAGGATGCCGAACAGCGCGGTATTCAGGCGGCGCGAAGCGCGTGTCACGTTTCTCAGCGGCGTATCCAGTTTCATAGACGATGTGGGCCGATCTCGCGCTAGGGTCCAGGGCCTATCGACACTAAAAGCAGTTTCGCACAGGCTCTAGTGAGGGGGGGTACAAGGAGCAGGAAAAAGCGTGGGTTCGTTGGCCAGCAATCGGCTGAAGGCGGAGACGTCGACGGCCGCGGAAATCAGGTATCCCTGCGCATAATCGCAGCCGATCTGGCGCACGAATTGCAGGTCCTGCATGGTTTCCACGCCTTCGGCGGTCACTTGCAGGCCCAATTGCCTGCCCAACTGCACCGAGGATACCAGCGCTGCCGCCCTGACTTCATCTTTTGCCGCGCCGCAAACGAATGCCTGGTCGATTTTCAATTCCGTGAACGGGGTGGAGATAAGGCTGTACATCGTACTGTAGCCCTTGCCGAAATCGTCTTGCGACAGCCCGAAGCCCTTGAGCCGCAGGCGGCTGGTGCCCATATAGTATTGCCCGGCGGCGACGGTCATGTCATCTTCGAGCAATTCGAAGGTCACGTCCTCGGCCGGCAATCCGGAATTCGTGACCATGTAGTAAAGCTCGTCCGGCAATTGCGGCCTGTCGAGCAGGGACGTGGGCAGATTGACGGAGATGGGAATGCGGTGCCCCTGGCCGCGCCAGATGCGGTAGGCCTTGAGCCCGTCTTCCAGCATGCGGATCAGCAGTTCGTGGTCCAGGCCGTATTCCCGCAGGGTTTTCAGGAACGACGAAGGCATCATCAGCCCCAGTTCCCGGTGCTGCCAGCGCACCAGCGCCTCGGCGCCGACGATATTCCCCGACGACAGCGATTTCTTGGGCTGGAACCACGCGCGGATGCTGCCGTCCCGCAGCGCGTTCTGCAGGCTTTTCCTGTCGAGCAGGCTGCTTGCGTAGCCTGTGTCGGGGCCGGCCGACGGCGTGTCGGAGGGATGCTTGCGCAGCAGGCCCGCCGCGAGGCTGCCGACCTCTTCGCGGGAAATGGGCTTGACGAAGGCGCCCAGCACGGCAAGGCCTCTTTCCTTCGCCATCAGGCTGATGCTGTTGGCCATCCGGCGGGAGCAGCCGGTCACGATGGCGAGCAGGGGATTCAAGTCCTGGCGGGCAAGCTCGTGGATGAACTGGGCGCCGTCCATGACGGGCATGTTCACGTCCATGACCACGAGGTTGTAGCCTTCGTCCCGGATGCCGCGCAGCGCGTCGCCCGCGCTTTGCAGCGTATCGACGCGGCCGAACCCGGCTTCTTCCAGCATGTCCTTCAGGTGGGCGCACTGAAAGGCATGATCGTCCAGAACGAGCACTTTGTAGGCAGACAGCATATTCAGTTCAGATCCTCTGCAAGGTCGTGCAATGTTTGCGCCAGGACCAGGATGGGCAGGGGCTTCAGGAGCACCTGGTCCATGCCCGCGTCCAGGCCCAGGCGGGTGGCCTCGGGCGCGGCGCTGGCGGTCAGGCCCAGGATGGCTCCGGTGTAGCCCAGCTTGCGCAGCGAGCGCGCGAGTTCGTAGCCGCCCATCAACGGCATGTTGAGGTCCGTGATGACGACGTCGTGGTCCAGGGCGTCCCAGTGGCGCAGGGCCTCGGCGCCGTTGGAGAGCATCGTCGCCGTGCAGCCCAGGTGTTCCAGTTGTTCGCGCAGGATGATCTGGCTGATGACGTTGTCTTCGACCACCATCACGCGCAGCCCCAGCGATATCCGCTGCGCGTGGGCCTGGCCCAGCGCGGGCCGTTCGATGCCGTCCTGCGCCATGCGGACGGCCCGGCCGATGCTGGCGGGATTGAAGGTGCTGGTGATGCCGGCCTTGGCCACGGCGGACACCAGGGAATCGCGGCTGGATCCCGGGGCCAGGACGCGGACCCTGCCGTGCTTCCAGCGGGGCTCCTGCGCGGAGGGAGGCCAGGCCTGCACCAGCACCGCATCCTCGCATTCGGGCGTATCCGCGTGCCCGCGGTAGGGCATGGCCACGGCGCCCCACGCGTTCAGCCATCCGCACAGGTTCGTGACGACTTCGGGAACGGCCCCGTCGACGTACACGGGACGCCGCTTGAGCGGGGCGGGCGCCGCCGGCGTGGGCACGTCGAGCGTGAGGGCGAAGGCGATGCTGGTGCCCAGGCCTTCTTCGCTGACGACGGAAAGGGTGCCTCCCATGAGGTCGGACAGCCGCCGGCAGATGGCCAGGCCCAGCCCCGTGCCGGAGATGTCGCGTTCGAGGCCGGCGTGGGCGCGGAAGTAGGGTTCGAAGAGCTGCGCCTGGGAATCCGCGGGAATGCCGACGCCGGTGTCCGCGACCTGGAACCGGAGCGAGACGCGGCCGGGGCCTGGCGCCTCGGCGGCGGCGCGGACCACCACGCGGCCGGCCTCGGTGAACTTCACCGCGTTGCTCACCAGGTTGTTCAGGACCTGGAGGATGCGGGTGGCGTCCCCCAGGACGGCGGCGGGCACGTCGATGTCGGTGATGGCGTAGATGAGCAGCCCCTTGCCTTGCGCGCGCGCCGCGTAGTTCGCCACCACGCGTTCCAGGAGATCGGACGGGGAGAATTCCGCGACGTCCAGTTCCTGGCGCCCGGCTTCGATGCGCGAGAGGTCCAGGGTGTCGTTGATGGTGCGCAGCAGGGTCGAGGAGGATTGCTGGATGGTGTTGAGGTATTGCTGCTGCTGCCCGCTCAGGCCCGTCAGCGCCAGGAGTTCCAGCGTGCCGAGGATGCCGTAGAGCGGGGTGCGGATTTCATGGCTGATCGTGGCGAAGAACATCGTTTTCGCTTCGCTGGCCTTGTCGGCCGCCAGCTTGGCGTTCCTGAGCGTGCGCTCGATTTCCTTCTGGCCGGTGATGTCGCTGATGCCGCAGAGCACGACGTCCTCGGACCGGTAGGTCATGGCGGCGAACGCCAGGTAGACGCTGCGGCCGTCCGTCAGGGCGTATTCGCGGCCGCCCGTCGCGGCGGTGGCGTGGCGGATGTCGCCGCGCCAGCCGTCGTGTTCGTCGAGCAGGCGCCGGGCGGCTTCGTTCGACATGATCAGTTCGCCGTCGGCGCGCCGGACCAGGCTGAGCCCCACCGGCGCGACCTCGATGATCTTGTCGTTGAGCGCGACGCTGTCGGTCAGCGCCTCGTATTGGCGCAGCGCGGGTTCGACGAGTTTCCTCTTGATGTGCCGCACGGCAAGCAGCACCACGGCCACGAGGAGCAGGCAGACCGCGCCCGCGGTCCAGAACGCGGCCGCGCCATGGCGCAGCACGTCGCGCATCGGCACGTAGTAGGCGAGCTTCCAGCCGGCTTCGCCGACGGATTTGACCAGCACCAGGTTCTCGGGGAACCAGTTGCCGCCCTGGAATCCGAACGAGTCCTGCCCCAGGCGGGACGCCACCGGATCGATCATCGCGGGCAGCGGACCGCCGTGCAGGGCCACGCGGCTGTTGCTGTCGTAGAGCGCATAGCTGCCGCCGTCGCTGGCGCATTCCGCCGCGATGACCGCGGCGATGCCGTCGACTTCGAGGCCGATCCAGGTGCGGTCGTGGCTCGAGGCATCGAGCGGGGTGTAGAGGAAGAAGCGGTCGACTTCGTCCATGGGCGGACGCAGCCAGACGATGGGCGCGCGGCCGTCCAGTCCGGGGCTGGGGTCGCGCAGGGCGAGGGTTTCGGACAGCCATTGCCCGGTGCGCGCGGAGATGGGCGCCGCGCGCCGCCGGGTTTCCAGGGGAAGCCGCCGCGAGGCGGGTTCCTGGGCCGGCGCGTACACGATGCGCGCGTTGGCGGCGGCCACGTCGGCGCGGTCGCGGGGCGTCAGGACGAGCGCCCATTCGTAGGTATTGTTTTCCTTCAGCAGCGGAGTGACGCTGACCTGCCCGGTTTCGCCGAAGGTTTTCGGGGTGCGCGCGGCCGGCATGCCGTCGGTGTTGCGCACCGAGGATCCGGCGACCGACCTGAGCAGCCCTTCGCGCTGGTCGAAGAAGACCTGCGCGTTGTAGGCGGCGGCGTTCATGCGCCGGCGGTATTTGGAGACTTCGCCGCTGAACGACCAGTACAGCCAGAGCGCCGTTCCCACCAGGATGCTCGCGAGCAGCGCCACGGCAAACAGATGCAGCAGAAGCATGGGCACGCCGGGGGCGGCGGGGCTCAGCTTCCGGGGAAGGCGGGGGGCGACGATCATGCAACGATGATAGAAGTCGCGCCGTCCTCCAAGAACAAGACAATTCTTAAAAGTCGGGAGGGATGGAGGCTACTGGAACAGCCCGCTCTCCATGCAGAAAGCAACCAGTTCCTGGTCGGTCTGCACATTCAGTTTGCGCATGGCGGAAGCCTTCTGGCCGCTGATCGTTTTGACGCTGCGCTTCAGGTTTTCGGCGATCAGCGTGACCGTTTCTCCGCGGACGAAATGCCGAAGCACTTCGAATTCCTTCGGCGACAGGCTGTTGATGCATTCGCCGATGGGCCTGCGCTGGATGCTGGTCGTGGAGTCGCGCAGGAAGCCGGGAGGATAGTACTTTCTTCCGATGCGCAGCATGGAAAGCGCGGTGAGGATTTCGGCCAGGTTGTCGCGCTTGAGAACCACGGCGGCGACGCCGGCATCGTAGAGCGCCGATATGATCATCGGGTTCGATACCATGGTCAGCACGACGATGTGCAGGCCGGGGTGCCGCCGCACCAGGTACTTGATCAGGCGCATGCCGTCGCCGTAGGCATCGTCGCCCGGCATGGAGTAGTCCGTGATCACTACATTGGAGAGGTTGTTCTCCAGATGCGAAATGAGGTCCGTCGAGCTGGAAACGGCTCCCGTGACCTGGAGGTTGGGAACCGTTTCCAGGAGGTCGCGTATGCCCACCAAAACGAGTGGATGGTCGTCCGCGAGGACAATTCGAAGTTTATCCATTGAGGGAGCAGAAAGACGGCGTGCGAGCGGGCGCCCGGTACGCCGTAAATTCTGCATCAAGACGTGGACTTAAGCTAGGCGTCAAGACAACCCGGGCGAACGCCGGGGCCTCGACGTCAAAGGGCCGCCTTGCGGGCGGCCCTTCGGCTTTCAATCGTCCAGCGCGGGCACGGTCCCGATCTGCGCAAGAATGCGCGGCGATTCCATGTCGCCGGTTTCCTTGTCGATCAGGACTTCATAGGCGGCAACGCCCGCGAACTTGGAGGCCATGGAGTTCGCGATCCGGATGGCTCCGAATTCGCTGCTGGCCGGGCGGATTTCACCGGGCGCCACGCCATTGCCGGCGGTGCGGTAGGGAACGACGATGTACTGGACGAGATGGGCAGCTTCTGACACAGGATTCTCCTGGACGACAGTTTTTCGGGCGAGCGAAATGTATCACGAAGAACTGTGTTTTTGTACAGTATTTTTCAAGCGGCGTCGCCGGATTTCTGTCCGGGGCGCCCGTTCCTGCGGAAAACCCCTAGCGTCCGCGCATTGCCCTATCGGCCCTATCTCCCTAATATTTTCGAAAATCCTTTTGGTTTTATAAAAATAGAGGCAAGGGATGGAAGCGAACCGCTACGACGCCTACCGTGAAAACGTCGCCGGACGGGCCAATGTGGCCGACTCGCCCGAGCGGGTGGCGTATTACGAAGCGCTGGCGCGGCTGGAGACGGGCGCGCTGTGGACGGTGGCGAACAAGATAGAGCCCTGGGCGCCGCGGTCCGCGTCGGTGCCGGTGGTGTGGCGCTATCGCGACCTGCGCGGCCATGTGCTGCGTTCCGCCGAACTGGTGTCGCCGGAAGAAGCCGGCCGGCGGGTGATCTACCTGAACAATCCCGGCCGCCGCGACGTGGCGGCGGCGGTCGGCTGGCTGTATTCCGGCCTGCAGGTGATGCAGCCCGGCGAACTGGCGTCGGCGCACGCGCATTCGCATTCCGCGCTGCGGTTCATCATGGAAGGCCGGGGCGCGTACACGGTGGTGGACGGCCACAAGATGACCTTGGGCGCGAACGATTTCGTGCTGACGCCCAACGGCACCTGGCACGAGCACGGCGTGGCCGAGGACGGCACCACCTGCATCTGGCAGGACGGGCTGGACATTCCGCTGGTCAATGCGCTGGAGGCGGGCTTCTACGCCGTGCACCCCGACCTGAACCAGGCGGTGACGCACCCGGTCGACGACACCAGCGGCGCCTGGGGCGGCGTGGCCCTGCGGCCGCAGGTGTCCGGCTGGACCAAGCCCTATTCGCCCCTGTTCAAGTACGAATGGGAACCCACCTACGAGGCGCTGCGCCGCTATGCGCGCACGGCCGCCGGCAGCCCCTACGACGGCATCCTGCTGGAATACGTGAACCCGGCGACCGGCGGCTCCGTCATGCCCACCATCGGCGCCAGCATGCAGATGCTGCGGCCGGGCGAACACACCAAGGCGCACCGCCATACCGGCAGCTTCATCTACCAGGTGGCCAAGGGCAGCGGCTTTTCGGTCATCGACGGCAGGCGCTACGACTGGACCGAGCGCGATATCTTCTGCGTGCCTTCCTGGGCCATCCATGAACACGCCAACCTGTCGTCCAACGACGACGCCTGCCTTTTCTGTTTCAACGACCTGCCCGTCATGCGGTCGCTGGCGCTGTACCGCGAGGAAGCGCTGGCGGAGAACGGCGGCAGGCAGAAACTCTAGATTCGATCTCCCGCCCGGCGCCGCCGGGCCCGACGCAACCCTTCCTGGATTCCTGGAGTATCTATGCGCTTGGTAACGTTTCGCGCTCATCCCGCCGCCGCCGCCCGGCTGGGCGCGCTGGCCGACGGCTATGTAGTGGACCTGGCCCTGCTGGGGCAGAAGGGGGGCGTGGACCTGCCCGCCGACATGCTGGACTTCATCGACCTGGGCCCGGTCGCCGTGGAGCAGGCCACGCGCCTGATGGAAACGTACCGCGGCGCATGGCCGGTGGGCACCGCGCTTCCGCAGGACAACGTCAAGCTGCTGGCGCCCATTCCGCGCCCGCGCAAGAACATCTTCGGCATCGGCCTGAACTACGTGGAGCACGTGGCGGAGTCCAGCCGCACGCTGGACACCTCGGCCGACCTGCCCAAGCAGCCGGTCATTTTCTCCAAGCCGCCCACCGCCGTCATCGGCCCGGGCGACGCCATCGAGCACAACGCGAAGATCACGCAGCAACTGGACTGGGAAGTGGAGCTGGCCGTCGTCATGGGCCGCCGGGCCTCGCGCGTGGCCGAGGCCGATGCGCTGTCCTACGTGTTCGGCTACAGCGTCATGCTGGACATGAGCGCGCGGGATTGCCGCCGCGCGGGCCAATGGATCTATTCCAAGGGGCAGGACACCTACGCGCCGTTCGGGCCCTGCATCGTGACGGCCGACGAGATTCCGGATCCGCAGGTGCTGGACCTGTGGCTGACGGTGAACGGTGAAAAAAAGCAGGGCTCGAACACGCGCCACATGCTGTTCAAGGTGCCGTTCCTGATCTCCGACATCAGCGCCGGCATCACGCTGGAGCCCGGCGACATCATCGCCACCGGCACGCCGGAAGGCGTGGGCGCGGGCCGCAAGCCGCAGGAATGGCTGTGGCCGGGCGACGTGGTGGTGGCGTGCGTGGAAGGCATCGGCACGCTGCGCCATCCAGTGGTGGCGGTGTAATCGTTGCGGGCGGGAGCATAGGTTGAAGCCGAGAATCAAGAGCCCCATCGAGGACGAGCCCGGCGCCGACGGGACCGCCGGCGTCGAGGAAATCACGCTGTCGGAGCAGGTCTATCGCCGGCTCCGGCGCGACATCATGGGCGACGCGTTCGCGCCGGGCCAGTCCCTGCGGCTGGAATTGCTGAAGCAGCGCTACGGCAGCAGTTTTTCGCCGATCCGCGAGGCCTTGAACCGGCTGCGCAGCGAACGCATGGTGGTGGCGACGACGTCGCGCGGGTTCCGCGTCGCGCCGCTGTCCGCCGAGGAACTGTGGGACGCGTGCGAAACCCGCATCCTGATCGATTGCGACGCCTTGCGGCGTTCGCTTGCCCATGCCGGCGACGCCTGGGAGGCGCGGCTGGTGGGGGCCTACCATGCCTTGACGCTGGCCGCGCGGCGCGCGGCCGAATCCGCCGGTCCGGATCCGGACCGGGAGGACGCGCTGGAGGCCCGGCACCGGGAATTCCACCATGCGCTGATCGGCGCCTGCCGCTCTCCCTGGCTGCTGGACCTGTCGGCGCAGCTTTATGCGCAGACCGAGCGCTACCGCCGCCCGGCGCTTGCGGGCGTCACGGCCTACGGCCCGCAGCGCAACGTCGACCAGGAGCACCGCCTGTTGCTGGAGGCCGCGCTTTCCCGCGACGCGGACCGGGCGGCCGCCACGCTGGCCGCGCATTACCGCAAGACCGCGCAATTCATCGAACAGGTCCTCGAGCAGGCCGGCAGGCAGGCCGCCAGCGCCTGATGGCGTAAGCTTGGCGTCCATGGCCGACCTGAAACTTCTCGAAGACCTGATAGCCCTGGCGCGGACGGGCAGTTTCGTGCGCGCGGCCGAGCTGCGCCACGTGACGCATCCCGCCTTCGGGCGGCGCATCCGCGCGCTGGAGGCCTGGGCCGGCACGCCTCTGGTCGAGCGGCAGCGCCAGCCGGTGGTCCTGACCGCCGAGGGCGAGGCCCTGCTGAAGACGGCGGTCCAGGTGGTGGAGCAGATGGGGCAGGTGCGCCACCGCATCCGCAGTTCGGGCGCGGGCGGCGAGGCGGTGCTGCGCATCGCCACCGGCCGCAGCCTGGCCCGCACGCTGGTGGCCGACTGGATCGCGCGCCTGCGGCTGCGCGCGCCCAAGGTGCTGGTCGAGGGCACCCAGGTCGAGTTGTCCACGGGCAGGACGCAGGACATGGCGGCGCGGCTGGAGCAGGGCAAGGTGGACCTGCTGTGCTGCTACGAGCATCCCGCGCTGTCGGTGCAGTTGAGCCCCGGCCGGTACCGCTACATGACCCTGGGCACCGACAAGCTGGTGCCCGTGAGCCAGGCGGATTCGCGCGGCCGCGCCCGCCATGTCCTTCAGGAAGGCGGGCAGTCCGCGCCGCTGATCACCTACGCGGGCGGCCTGGCGATGGAGCGCATCGTGGGCGACCGCCTGGAAACCACGCCTTATTCCCTGGCGCCGTTCCTGCGCAGCGATTCGCTGGACGCCGCGCACGGCGCGGTCGCCAAGGGGCTGGGGGTGGCCTGGCTGCCCTGGTCCATGGTGGCGGCGGATTGCCGCCGGGGCGCGCTGGCCGCCCTGGGCGGGCGCAGCGACGAAATCGCCTTCGAGGTGCGCCTGTACCGTCCGCGCGCCCGCCTGGCGGGCCTGGCCGAAGCGGTCTGGGAAGCCACGGCGAACCGCAAGGCCTGAGGCGCCCGGCCATGGGCCCGAGCCGGATCGGCACTCGAATGTGTCCATTCGGCACGGGGCTCTCCCGCCGGTGAGCCGAGAATAGCTCCCGACACTTCAAACGAGACGGCGCCGCCGTCCAAGCCAGTACCCCAGGGAGAAAGCCATGAAATCCGTACCGCATCCGCTGCGCGGCGCGCTTGCCGCGCTCTGCGCCACCGCCGCCCTTGCCGTCTCGCCGTCGGCGCACGCCGATTACCCCGACCGCGCCATTTCGCTGGTGGTGGGCTATCCGGCGGGCGGCAGCGTGGACCTGACCGCGCGCCTGTTCGGCGAAGAACTGGCCAAGCGTCTGGGCCAGAGCGTGGTGGTCGAGAACGTGGGCGGCGCCGGCGGCACGATCGGCGCGCAGCGCGTGGCGCGCGCCGCGCCGGACGGCTACACGCTGCTCTTGGGCTCCACCAACGAAATGGTGATCGCCCGCATGATCAACAGCGCGGTCAAGTACGACAGCGTGAAGGACTTTTCGGCGCTGGGCGTGATCGCCTCGCAGCCCATGCTGCTGGCCGCCAGCAAGAATTCCGGCGTGAAGACCGCGGCCGAATACCTGCAAAAGCTGCGCGGCGCCGCGCCCGGCAGCTTCAACTACGGATCCTCGGGCGTGGGCACCACCCTGCACCTGGCGGGCGAGATGATCAACCAGTCCACCAGCACGCGCGCCGAGCACGTGCCCTACCGCGGCGTGGCGCCGCTGGTGACCGACCTGATGAGCGGCCAGCTCGATTACGGCATGCTGGTGCTGTCCTCGGGCCTGCCCCAGGTCCGCGGCGACAAGATCGTGGCGCTGGGCGTGACCGAGAAGAAGCGTTCGCCGGTGGCGCCGGACCTGCCCGCCCTGGCCGAGACGCCGGGATTCGAGTCGGTCGACATCAGCGTCTGGTTCGCGCTGTACGGCCCGGCGGGCCTGCCCGAACCGGTGGCGGCCAAGCTGCGCGCCGCGCTGGCGGAAACGCTGAAGTCGGAACAGTTCCGCGCCAAGATGCAGGAAGCCGGCGGCCAACTGGCGCAGCCCGGCCTAGATCCGGTGGCCTACCAGGCCGACGAAACCAGGAAGTACGGCGAGCTGGTCAAGGCCGCCAGGATCGAAGCCCAATAAGCGCGGCAAGGCGCAAGGCACAGCACATCAGCGGACGACGTTTCATGGAATTCAAGCTTCCCGTTCCCGACCTCGGCGCCGAGCGCGCCGGCAATACCGGCACCCCGGGCGTATGGCATTTCGATTCGGGGGCGCCGGGACGGGCGCTCATGGTGTCCGCGCTGGTGCACGGCAATGAGTTGTGCGGCGCCTGGGCGCTGAAGGACCTGCTGGCGGCGGGCCTGCGGCCGCGCCGCGGCAGCCTGACGCTGGCCTTCTGCAACCTGGAGGCCTTCGACCGCTTCGCGCCGGCCAGCCACGATGCCTCGCGCTTCGTGCAGGAAGACATGAACCGCGTCTGGAGCGCCGAGCGCCTGGACGATGCGATCACCGCCGACCGCCGGCGCGCGGCGGCCCTGCGTCCCTGGGTGGAGCGCGCGGACTGGCTGCTGGACCTGCATTCCATGCACGAGCCGGGCGAACCGCTGTTGCTGACCGGGGTGCTGCCGCGCAACATCGCGCTGGCGCGGCGCCTGAAGGCGCCCCGGCACGTGATCGTGGACGCGGGCCACAAGGACGGCGTGCGCATGCGCGACTTCGCCCAGTTCGGCGACCCCGCGCGCGAAGACGCCTGCGCCTTGCTGATCGAATGCGGCTTCCATGGCGACCCGGCCTCGCGCGGCGTGGCCCGCGACATGGTGGCGCGCATGCTGACCGAATCCGGCGTGGCCGATGCGGCGGACCTGCCGTCCGGCTGGCTGCAGGCCGATCCGGCCGGGCAGCGCGTGCTGGAAGTGACGGACGCCGTGGTCGCGCCGTCCATGGACCTGCGGTTCTCCGAAGCCTGGACGGGCCTGGAGACGCTGGAAAAAGCCGGGTCGATCCTGGGCTGGGCGGACGGCCAGCCCATCGTGACGCCCTATGACCGCTGCACCCTGGTCATGCCGTCGCTGCGGCAACTCAAGCCGGGCGTCACCGTCGTGAGGCTGGCGCGCGATTACCTGGGCTGAACCCTACCGTTGGGGCGTATAGCGCAGTTCGTCCAACTGGTAGCCCTGCGCCTTCGCGGCCGCGAGCGCCTTGTCGAGTTCTTCCTTCGGCAATTGCGGCGAGCGGGACAGGATCCACAGGTATTTCCGGTCGGGCGTGCCGACGACCGCCCAGCGGTAGTCCGGGTCCAGGCCGATCACCCAGTAGTCGCCCTTGAACGGCTTGAAGAACGAGACTTCGAGCTTGGCGTTGTTGCTGCCGTCCACGACCTTGGCGGTGCCCGAGGCGGAATCGATATCGCCGTCCTTGGTGCGGCAGCGATTGTTGACGCCGACGGTGCCGTCGGGGTGCAGGGTGTATTCGGCGGTCGTGTCTCCCACGCAGTCGCGCTGGTAGAACATGGGGAAATTCGCGATTTCGTACCACATGCCGGCGTAGCGTTTCAGGTCCACAGTTTCGACGGTCCGCATGGGCGGCGCGGCATGGACGATCCCCGCCACGCTGGCGGCCAAGGCCAGCAGGAATGTTGCGGTGCGGCGCATGGGGAAAACCTCCTGATGTGACAGAGCGGCCCGCGGCGCCCGGAGCCGGCGCGGACCAAAACCCTAACGATACGCCTTATTCGACGCGGCTTATTTGAGCGGCGCCTTCAGCGCCGCGTGATAGCGCGCGACGTAGGTGGCGAAATCTTCGGTATCCGATTGCTCCAGGCGCAGTTGCTCCGCCACGGACTGCGCGGCGGCCTGCTCGTAGGCCGAGGCCAGGTCCGCCGGCAGGGCCTGCGCGCGCAGGGCGTCCGCGTGCTTGCGGCTGAGGTCCAGCGAATAGTCGTGGAAGGACAGGCCGCTGTCGGTCAGCGAGGCCAGCAGGCGCGCCGACGGCGTGGAGTCCGGATGGTCGAGCTTGGCGCGCTGCGCCGCCAGCGCCTCGGCATAGGCGCTGCCGCCCAGGGCGGAGTCGAACAGCGCGGCGTAGGGCGCGATCTGGTCCAGCAGTTCGTGGCCCCATTGCGCCAGGCCGATGGCCTGGCCTTCGCGGTCCAGCACCAGGCCGGGCTTGCGGCCTTCCTTCACGACGGTCGAGAAGTTGTCGGCGCTGCGCTGGCAATAGCCGTTGGCGGGGAAGAAGGGGCTGTCGGACGCGGTGCAGAACAGCAGGAAGGCGTCGACGAAGCGGCTGGTGGCGGCGTCGATGCCGACGGGCGAATTCGGGTCGATGTCCAGGCAGCGGACTTCCACGTACTGCACGCCGCGTTCGGCCAGCGCCGTGACGGGCCGCTCACATCGGCCGGTGGCGCGCTTGGGGCGGATGCTGGAGTAGTACTCGTTTTCGATCTGCAGCACGTTGGTGTTGAGCTGGATCCATTCGCCGTCGCGGTGGGTGCCGATCTTCTGGTAATCGGGCCAGGGCTGCGTCACGGCGTCGTACAGGCGTCCCAGGAAGGTGTCCAGGTCGTTGTAGCAGAGCTTGAGCGACGACTGCGCCTTGTTCTGGTAGCCCAGGTCGCTCATGCGCAGGCTGGTGGCGTAGGGGAGGTACAGCGTGCTGTCGCCCAGTTTCTGCAGCGGATGTTCGTGTCCGCGCAGGAAGCCGCTGGACAGCGCCGGCGCCGCGCCGAACAGGTACATCAGCAGCCAGGAATAGCGGGTGAAGTTGCGGATCAGGCCGATGTAGCCGCGCGAGCGGCGGTCCTGGACGGTGCCGGGCTGGATGTCCAGCACAGACCAGAGGTCTTCGGCCAGCGAGAAGTTGTAGTGCACGCCCGCGATGCATTGCATCGTCTTGCCGTAGCGCACGGCCAGGCCGCGGCGGTACACGTGCTTGAGCATGCCCGTATTGGACGTGCCGTACCAGGCGATGGGGATGTCGGCCTCGGGCGGCAGCGTGGCGGGCATGGACTGGTTCCAGATCAGTTCATGGTCCAGCACACTATAGACGTGGCGGTGGGTGTTCGTCAGTTCTGCCAGCAGCGCGTCGACGTCCGTATGCGTGCCCGTGATGAGTTCGAGCAGGGATTCGGAATAATCGGTGGTGACGTGCTCGTTGGCCAGCGCCGAGCCCAGGCCGGCGGGGTGCGGCGTGCGGGCCAGCAGGCCTTGCTCGTCCACGCGCAGGCCTTCTTTTTCGATGCCCCGCAGAGTCTGGGTCAGCAGCGAGCGGTTGGCCTCTAGGCGGGACAGTCGGTTGGCGGCGGTATCGGTCACGGATTCTTCTCGTTTGGGTCTGTGGCCGGATTTTACGGGGTGCCAGCCTCCTGTGCCGAGGGAGTCAATACTGGGGACAGGGACAATGCCTGCGCCGTGCGCGCCAGCCACTCGTCCAGGTCGGCGTAGACGGGATCGGCGATCGGGGCGGTTTCGTTGAAAATCTCGTGCCAGGCGGTGTCGTACCAGCGCAGCGTCAGCAGTTCGGCCGGCGCCCGCTGGGCGAACTGGCGGCTGCCTTCGGCGGCGACGATGGAGTCGTCCCCGGCCACCATCAGCAGGGTGCGGCAGGGCAGCAGCGGGGCTTCGCGCAGGGCTTCCCGGCCGGCCTCGTCCACGAAACGGGCCAGCCGGCCCGTCATGCGGCGGCGCACGAGGGGGTCGGCGCGATAGGCCTGCACCACGGCCCGGTCGTGGGAGATGCGGGCGGGGGCCAGCCCGTGGGGCACCCGCAGGTCGGGCGCGTGCAGGGACATCCAGGTCAGCGTGCGGCGGACCCACAGCGGGACGTTGACGACGAAGGGCGGGGAACTCAGCACCAGGGCGTCGATCCCGGCCAGGCCGCGCAGGGCGATCCGCACGGCGACCAGGGCGCCCAGGCTGTGGGCCAGCACGATGGGCGGACGCCCCTGGACCCGGGTCCAGGCCTGGAGGCGCTCGACGGCGTCGACCGTCAGGTCGTCCTGGCGCTTCAGGGTGGCGGGCCGCCCGCCCGAATGGCCGTGGCCCCGGTGGTCGTGGGCGCCGACGGTCCAGCCGCGCGCGGCCAGCCAGCGCGCCAGCCGGTCATAGCGCCCCGCATGCTCGCTCAGCCCGTGCAATAGGTAGATACTGGGCACGCCCGGCCCGTCGATGGGCGGGGGCACATTGGGGGCGGCCGGCCAGACATAATTGGCCAAGGGCGTGCCGTCGGGCGCGGGGGTCATGGAAATCGGCGACAATTTCTGGCTTCCTCGAAATGAATAGACCATCGGTCCTCGGGTAATGACGATTTCATCGCTGTTTCGTTTCATGTTCAAGAAAGCCGGCGCAATCGTGGGGCTGGCCCTGCTGGTGGCCGCGTGCTCGCCCGCTTACAACTGGCGCGAAGTGGACGTGGCCGACGGCCACGTACGCGCGGCCTTTCCGGACCGGGTCATGACGGACACCCGCGACCTGAAGCTGGATACCCATACCCTGCGTTTTACCCTGGTCACGGCCAACGTGGGCGAGGCGGTATTCGCCGTGGGATCGGCCCCGCTGCCGCCGGACATCGCGGCGGATCCGGTGGCCAGGCGCGCGCTGGGCATGGCGCTGATGCGCTCGCTCTATACCAATATGCAGGCCATGCCGCCCATGGAATGGCCGCCCTACGGGGAGGTGATCGAGGTGCACGGCAAGGCCATGGGCAAGCCGGGATGGCTGCAGGCCAAGGTCTGGGTGACCGACACCATGCTGATCGAAGCGGTGGCGGCGGGCACCCAGGAAAGCCTGCCGGCCGAACGGGCGCGCGAGTTCCTGCGTTCGGTCGTCATCAAGCCGTGAGGGGCTTGAGCAGGCCGCGCCGCAGGGCTTCGACCGCCGCGGCGCGCCGGCCCCGCACGCCGAGCCTGGCGCAGGCGTTGCGCAAGTGGAAATTCACCGTGCTTTCGCTCACGCCCAGGATGCGGGCGGTTTCCCAACTGGTCTTGCCCAGCGCGGCCCATCGCAGGCAGGCGGCCTGGCGCGCCGACAGGGGCTCGTGGTGGGGCGTGGCGGACATGGCGGCTGGGGCGGGAAGCTTTTCAGTTGACGAGTCGCCTCATGCTGCGGTCCGGGCCGGCCGCCCGGCAAGCAACGATGCCCAGGCGCATCAGTCTTCTTATCTTTGACGGAATAGTCGTATGCCTGCCATCGCGCAGTTCTATTTTTCGGCCATCGTGCTGATGCTGCCCCTGCTTTCCTGCGTGGGCATCGGGGTGTTCTGGGCCAAGCGCGACCTTCCGTTCGGCGGTTCCTTCATCACCACGCTGGTCACGTCGGTGACCACGCCGGCGCTGGTGTTCCACACCTTCGTCACCACTCACCTGGACGACCGCGCGCTGGCCGACGTGGCCGTCGCGACCCTGCTGGCGCTGGCGCTGTGCGCGCTGGTGTGCGCGCTTTTGCTGCGGGCGTGGAAGCTGCCCGTGCGCACGCTGCTGCCCACGGCCTTCCTGCCCAACGCCGGCAATCTGGGCCTGCCGATTTCACAGATGGCGTTCGGCGACGCGGGCCTGTCGGTGGCGGTGGCCTTCTTCGCGGTGAATTCCTTCGTCATGCACACCAT
Organism: Achromobacter veterisilvae; assembly: GCF_037619525.1. NCBI lineage: Bacteria > Pseudomonadati > Pseudomonadota > Betaproteobacteria > Burkholderiales > Alcaligenaceae > Achromobacter > Achromobacter veterisilvae. The sequence goes on from NZ_CP148753.1 coordinate 1,544,036, forward strand.
CGCCGTGCGGCTGCTGCCGGGGGTGAACACCAAGGGCAGTTGGAAAAGCCCGATCCTGCTGGCGTCGGGGGTGGCGGTGGGGCTGCGCATGCTGCACGCGCCGGTGCCCGATTGGGTCGTCGAGACGTCCCGCATGCTGGGCGCGGTGACCGTGCCGCTCATGCTGCTGAGCCTGGGCCATGCGCTGGCGCTGATCCCGTCCAGCGGCCTGCGCGCCGGCGCCAAGGTCGCCGTCATCCGGCTGGCGGTGGGGTTGGCGGCGGGCCTGGCGGTGGTGTGGATGCTGGACCTGGAACCGGTGCTGGCCGGCGCGCTGAGCCTGCAGATGGCCATGCCCTGCGCGGTGGTCAGCTATATGTACGTGAAGCGCTACACGCCCCTGGGCGACACCGCGGCCGGCGCGGTGCTGGTGTCCACGGTGGCGTTCCTGCTGCTGGCGCCGGTGATGCTGTGGGTTTTCCGGACGGCTTGACGGGCTGGGCGCGGCGACATCCGGTGCCCCGCGCCGCGCTTCCCGCATTCAGCCCGCGCCGGCCATTTCCCGAAGCTGGGCCATCAGCGCGTCGGGCACATCCACCCCGTGCTTGAGGGCCTCGTCGCGCAGTTTGCGGCGGCGGTCGCCGGGCAGGCGCACGCCTTCGTCTTCCAGCATGGCTTCGACCAGCATTTCGACGCGGTCCAGATAGGCGCCGTTGCCGGCCAGGGCGCCGGGGTCGATGGCCAGGAAGGCCTGGCCCAGGCGCGCCGGGCCGCCGTCGTCCACGAAGAACGACTCCGTTTCGAAACCGAAGTGGGCGCCGGTCAGCGCGCACGCCAGCAGTTCGACGATGAGCGCCAGCATCGCGCCCTTGACGCCGCCCGCGGGCAGCATGCTGCCCGCCAGGCCGGCCTTGGGATCGGTGGTGGGCTGGCCTTCGGCGTCCAGCGCCCAGCCCAGCGGAATGGGCTGGTTGTCGCGGGCGGCGATCATCAGCTTGCCGCGCGCGACCTGCGACAGCGACAGGTCGATCAGGAGGCGCGCGCCGCCGCGGCGCGGGAACACCGCGGCGATGGGATTGGTGCCGAACAGGGGACGCTTGCCGCCCCAGGCGGGCATGGCGGCCGGGGAGTTGCTCAGCGCCAGCGCCACCAGGCCGGCGTCCGCCAGGGCTTCGAGGTGATACGCGGCCGCGCCGAAATGGTGGCTGTTGGCGACGCCGACGAAGGCCACGCCGTGTTCGCGGGCCCGCGACGCGGCCTGTTCCACGGCCAGCGCGCAGGCGGGAAACGCCAGGCCCGAGCCGGCGTCGATCAGCGCCGCGCCGCCGCGTTCGTGCACGATGCGCGGCACGGCCGAGCCGATGGCGCGGCCGGCGCGCAGGTGGCCGGCGTAGAACGGCACGCGCGACAGGCCATGGGAGCCGAGCCCCTGGCTTTCGGCGTAGACCAGCGCCCGCGCGGTGCTGTCCGCCATCGCGGGGTTGGCGCCCGCGGCCGCCAGTCCGGCCGCCGCGAGGTGTTGGAGTTCGTCCAGATAGATGTGAGCCATATCCTTCCTGTCAGGGGGCGGAGGCCGCCGCAGCCGCGGCGCCGCCGGTAAGGGCTATTGTCACACCGGCCGCCACCATGTCGGAAACGCGGGTGTTGGCTTCCTGCGTCAACCCGGCGATGTGCGGCGTGAGAATCAGGTTGGGCGCGCCGGCCAGGGGGCTGCCGGCGGGCAGGGGCTCCTGGTCGAACACGTCAAGCGCCGCGCCCCGCAGGCGGCCGGCCCGCAGCGCTTCGGCCAGCGCCGCTTCGTCGACGATGCCGCCGCGCGACGTATTGACCAGTACGGCGCCCGGCCGCAGGCGCGCGATGCGGCCGGCGTCCAGCAGGTTCCGGGTGCCAGCAGTGAGCGGCAGGTGCAGCGTGACGGCGTCCGCCTGCGCCAGCAACGCGTCCAGCGGCAGGGCGGCGACGCCGGATTCCGCCCACGCGGGGTGGTCCGGCGGCAGCGCCGCGTCGCAGCCGACGACGCGCATGTCCAGTCCGCGCGCCAGGCGGGCGGCCAGCCGGCCGATTCCGCCGAAGCCCACGATGCCGAGCGTCCGGCCCTGGGCTTCCAGGCCTTGCGAGAGCGCGTTGCGCGGCCATTGCCCCGCCGCGACCTCCGCCGACGAAAAATAGGCGCCGCGCAGCAGGGCCAGCACCGTGCCGATCACGTATTCGGCGACGGCGCGCGCATTGGCGCCGGTGGCCGGCACCACCGCGATGCCGCGCGCGGCGCAGCCCTCCAGGTCGATGTTGTCCAGCCCCACGCCCAGGCGGCCCACGGCCCGCAGCCGAGGCGCCGCCTCGAGCAGGGCGGCGTCGACCCGGCTGCGGTTGCGCACGATCAGGCCGTCGGCGTCGCCCACGGCCTGGAGCAGCGCGTCGCGCTGTTCCACCAGGTCCGGCGCGTACCGCACATCGAACCGCTGGCGCAGCGCTTCGATGGCGGGCGTATCCATGAACTCCGAAATGACAATGTGCATTGGCTTTTCCCGACTCAGGCGACCTGGATGTTGGCTTCACGGATGATTTTTGCCCAGCGCTCCACTTCCGACTTCAGGTATGCGCCGAATTCCTCCGGGCCGCGCGGTTGCGGTATGAAGCCCAGTTGCAGCAGGGCCTGCTTCATGGCCGGCTGCGAGATCTGGGCGACGATGGCGCCGCCGATGCGCTTGACCAGTTCGGGCGGCGTGGCCGCCGGCGCCAGCACGCCGGTGAAGTTCTCCACGATCAGGTCGGGCAGGCCCGCCTCTTTTACCGTGGGCACGTCGGGCAGGTCCGCGCTGCGTTCGTGGGTGGTGATGGCGAGCGCGCGCAGCGAGCCGTTCTTCACGTGGGACAGCGATTCTGGATAGTTGGAGAACACCACGTCCAGATGGCCGCCGATCAGGTCCGTGAGGGACGGCGCGCCGCCCTTGTATGGAATGTGCATCATGGGCAGGCCGGTAAGCTTCTGATAAAGCGCCAGGGTCAGATGCGGGGGCGTGCCGTTGCCGCTGGAGCCCGCCGACAGCGATTTCGCGCGGGCGGCCTTCGCCAGGTCGGCCATGCTCTTGATGTCGCTCTTGGCGTTCACCACCACCATGATGGGGGACGAGGCCAGCCCCGCCAGGGGCGTCAGGTCGCGGGTCAGGTCGTAGCCGGCTTTGCCAGCGAAGAGCGTGACGTTGGCCGCGTGCGTGAGCGTGATCGCCAGCCAGGAGTAGCCGTCGGGCGCGGCATGGGCGACGTGCGCGGCGCCGATGTTCGCGCTGCCGCCGGGCTTGTTTTCCACCACCACGTTCCAGCGTTCGGCGTCGCTCAGCGCCTTGCCGACCTGGCGCGCCGCCACGTCGGTGAGCCCGCCGGGCGGGAAGGGGACCACATAGTTGATCGGCCGCTCCGGCCAGGCGCTTTTCTGCGCCAGCGCGCGCTCCCACGGCGCCAGGGCGCAGAAGCCGGCGGCGCCGAGCGCGCCGAGCAGGCGCCGGCGTTGCGCGGCGTCGGGGGTGAGGTCGTGTTCGCTACTCATCTGTCTTCCTCCTTGGGTGGCGCCCGGGTAGGAATGCAACCGCCTGTGCTGCCGTGGCGGAATCGCCCGGGTCTGCTGGTGTTGTTGCGATGGTGCTGCGGGACTTGCGGGATGATGCGGGTGAGGACATGACGGCGCGTCCGCAATCTTCCTTGCGGACGCGCCCTTTGATGCCTGTCTTGCGGTCAGGCGCTTTCGAAGATCCGGGTCAGGACGAACTCGCGGTGGCCCAGCGCCTCGGCGGCGGTCCAGCGGCCGTTGGCCGTCGCCAGCATGCATTCGAGCAGCTTGTCGCCGGCCTGGCCCAGGTCGATCTCGCGTTGCAGCAGGCCGCTGGTGTCCACGTCGATGTGCTCGGACATGGTGCGCACGGTGCGCGGATTGGCGCAGATCTTGATGACCGGCAGGATCGGGTTGCCGATCACGTTGCCCTGGCCGGTGGGGAAGAAGTGCACCGCATAGCCCGAGGCCGCGCACAGGGTCACCATTTCGGCCGCCGCGGAGGACGAGTCCATGAACCACAGGCCCGGGCCGTCGGGGATCTCGGCCTTGTCGATCACGCCGTCCACGCGGCATTGCTTGCCGATCTTCTGGATGTTGCCCAGCGCCTTTTCCTCGATGGTCGTCAGTCCGCCGGCGATGTTGCCCTTGGTGGGCTGCGATTCGGACAGGTCGCTCGTTTTCCAGCGGTCGATCATGTCCTGGTAGCGGTTGAACATGAACATGAAGCGTTCGCGCACCGCGTCGTTGGCGCAGCGTTCGGCCACGATGTGCTCGCCGCCGGTCAGTTCGGAAGTTTCGCCGAACACCAGCGTGGACCCCAGCGCGTAGAGCTTGTCGAAGGCGTTGCCGACGGTGGGGTTGGCGCCACAGCCCGAGGTGGTGTCGGATTCCCCGCATTTGGTGGAGACCCAGAGGTCGGCGATGGGGCATTCGCTGCGCCCGAGCGCGGTGGCGTAGTGCACGAATTCCTTGGCGCAGCGCGAGGCGCGCATGATGGTGTCGTGGTCGCCGTGCAGTTCGATGCTGAATCCCATGACGGGCTTGCCGGTGGCGGCGATGCCGTCCACGACGCGCTTGGTCCAGCCTTCTTCGATGCCGATCACCACCACCGCGGCGACGTTGGGATTGCAGCCGGTGCCGATCAGGGTGCGGAAGTGCAGTTCCAAGTCCTCGCCGAATTGCAGGCGGCCGTAAGGATGGGGCAGGGCGAGGGTGCCCTTGATGTTGTTGGCCACGGCTTCGGCCGCGGCGTTGGAAATGTCGTCCACCGGCAGGACGATGACGTGGTTGCGGACGCCGACGCGGCCGTTGTCGCGGCGGTAGCCCTGGAATGTGGTCGAGGCGTTGATGACGGACATGGTGGTTTCCTGTGCGGGGGTGGGGGGCTTACCAGCGCTTGGTCTTGATGTTGTGCACGTGGGCGTGCTGGCCGGCCTGGATGGGCTGCACCACGCGGCCGATGTCGACGCCGTACTTGAAGACGGTGTCGCCGACGGCCATGTCCTTCATCGCCACCTTGTGGCCGATCGGGATGTCCTGCGACGCGCGCAGGTGGATGATCTTGTCCTCATCCATGATCCAGGCGTTCAGTTCCGTTCCGGCGGTGACGCCTTCCACCACGGCGACCGCCACCGTGTCCTTCGCATCGTGCAATACGGCGTGAATCATTTGTTTTCCTCTCTTGGGCTTGGGCGTCCGCCGGATGCGGCGGGCGCGGAACGCTACGTCCAGGAAATCTTATGGCCACGCATTCGCCATGTCAACTAAATCATATATATGAATTATATGACTTGAGCCGGCTCCGTCCCCGCCGCTACACTGTGGGCTCCTGATTATTGCGATGTACCCATGAACACCAGCCTGTCATCGACTGTGCCGCTTGGCAGTCCCCTGTACGCGCAGGTCAAGCAGGCCGTGCTGGCCGCGCTGGCGCAAGGCGAGTGGAAGCAGGGCGAGGCGATCCCGCCCGAGAAACTCCTGGCGGAACGCTTCGGCGTGTCGATCGGCACCTTGCGCAAGGCGATCGACGAACTGGCCGCGGAGAACATCCTGGTGCGCCATCAGGGGCGCGGTACCTACGTGGCGGTGCATACGCGCAACCACCACTTCTTCAAGTTCTTCCGCATCGTGCGGCAGGACGGGAACAAGTCCTACCCCACGACCGAGCTGCTGCGCTTTCGCCGGCAGAAGGCGTCGGCCATCGCCCGCGAAAAGCTGGACCTGCCCGCGGGCGCGATGGTGTTCGAGTTTTCCAACGTGCTGTCGCTCAATGGCGACGTGGTCATGATGGACGAACTCTGCCTGCCGGAGTCGTGCTTTCCGGGCATGACCGAAGCGCATCTGCGGGACCGAGCCAGCACGCTGTACGCGCTGTACCAGGACGTCTTCGGCGTGAACGTGATCGCGACCGACGAGCGCCTGCGGACCTGCCTGGCCGAGCGCGCGCAGGCGCGGGCGCTGGGCGTGGCCGAAGGCAGCCCCTTGCTGGAGATCCGCCGCGTGGCCTTTTCCTACAAGCGGCAGCCTGTCGAATGGCGGATTTCGCGCGTGAATACCGAGCGCTACGAATACCTGGGCCAGGAACCCTGGGAGGCCGGCGCGTGACCGGCGGGGGCGCCCGGGCGGCATGGCGGGATGCCGTCGGCTACTGCGCCGCGCGCAAGCAGTGCTAGAATTCCTGCCGCAGTATCCAAAGTTTCGGCGCCGATTTGCCTGATCCGCTTGCGGGCGCCTTCCAATAAATCCAGCTAAAGAGGTCCGTATGACCACTCCTGCCCAGAATTTGGCCGGCGATTCGGCCAGCGGGTTCGTCCCCGCAGCCCCCGCGACTTCCGATGCCGCTGATCCCGGTTCCGTCGGCCTCGTCGCTCCCACCTTCATCCGTTTCGATGAGCCGCTGCCGCTGTCCAGCGGCCAGTCGCTGGCCGCCTACGAGCTTGCGGTGGAAACCTACGGCACGCTCAACGCCCAGCGCAGCAACGCCGTCCTGATCTGCCACGCGCTGAATGCCTCGCACCACGTGGCGGGCCAGGCGGCCGACAACCCCAGCGACGTGGGGTGGTGGGACAACATGGTCGGCCCCGGCAAGCCGGTGGACACCGACGTGTTCTTCGTGATCGGCGTCAACAACCTGGGGTCCTGCTTCGGCTCGACCGGCCCGGCCAGCATCGATCCGGAAACCGGCAAGCCCTGGGGCGCGGCCTTTCCGGTGCTGACCGTGGAGGATTGGGTGCGCGCGCAGGCCCGGGTGGCCGACCACTTCGGCATCGAGCGCTTCGCGGCCGTGATGGGCGGATCGCTGGGCGGCATGCAGGCGCTGAGCTGGGCCATCACCTTGCCGGACCGCGTCGCCAATTGCGTGGTGATCGCCAGCACGCCGCGGCTGTCGGCGCAGAACATCGGCTTCAACGAGGTGGCGCGCCGCGCCATCATCACCGATCCGGATTTCCACGGCGGCGATTACTACGCGCAGGACACCGTGCCGCGCCGCGGCCTGTCGGTGGCGCGCATGATCGGCCACATCACCTATCTGTCCGACGACGACATGGCCGAGAAGTTCGGCCGCGCCCAGCGCGCGCCCGGCGAAAACGGCGCCTACCGCTACGGCTACGACGTCGAGTTCGAGGTGGAATCGTACCTGCGCTACCAGGGCGAGAAATTCACCCGCTATTTCGACGCCAACACGTATCTGCTGATCACCCGCGCGCTGGATTACTTCGATCCGGCCCGCAACACTGGCGGCGACCTGGCCCGGGCGCTGGCGCCGGCCAAGGCCGATTTCCTGCTGGTGTCGTTTTCGACCGATTGGCGATTCCCGCCGGAGCGCTCTCGCGAAATCGTCCGGGCGCTGCTGAAGAACGCCAGCCCGGTGACCTACGCCGAGATCGACGCCCCGCACGGCCACGACGCCTTCCTGCTGGAAGACGCCCGCTACCACGCCGTGGTTCGCGGCTACTACGAACGCATCGCGCGCGAGCTGGGCCTGGGCGCCGCGGTCCCGACCGAAGGACGCTCCGAATGAATCCCGTGACTCCCCGCCCCGCGCACAGCGTCCTGCGGCCCGACCTGGCGCGCATCGCAAGCTGGATCGAGCCCGGCAGCCGCGTGCTGGACCTGGGCTGCGGCGACGGGGCGCTGCTGGCGCACCTGCGCGACCACCGCCAGGTGCGCGGCGCGGGCGTGGAACTGGACGACACCTGCGTCATCGCCTGCGTGCGGCGCGGCGTCGAAGTCATCCAGCAGAACCTCGAGGACGGCCTCGCCCTGTTCGACGACAAGCAGTTCGACACCGTGGTGCTGTCGCAGACCCTGCAATCCATGCACCGCACCGAACACATCCTGCGCGAAATGGCGCGGGTGGCGCGTTTCGGCGTGGTGTCGTTTCCCAACTTCGGCTACTGGCCGCATGGCTGGGCCATCCTGCGCGGCCGCATGCCGGTGACGGGCCAGATGCCCTACCAGTGGTACAACACGCCGAACATCCACTTGTGCACGCTGCGCGACTTCGAGCAACTGGCCGGCGAACTGCGCCTGGACATCCTCGAACGCGCCACCTTCAACGAGGGGCGCGAAGTGAAGCTGTTTCCCAGTTGGCGCAGCACCCTGGCGGTGTACCGCTTCGCGTCGCCCTGACATTCCGACACGCATCCTCCCCGCGGCCCGGGCGAACAGGCCCTAAAATGCCGCAAGCCCGCGGCGCCAGCCTGTAGCGCCGCGCCGCCGCGTTACAGGAGACCGTCATTACCGCTGCAACCAATGTCTATACCAGCCCCCGCGTGGCCCCGTTGCTGGTCCTGGGCTTCGCCAGCGGATTGCCGCTGGCCCTGACCAGCGGCACCTTGCAGGCCTGGGCCACCGTGGAAGGCGTCCCGCTGCAGCAGATCGGTTTCCTGACCCTGGTAGGCACCGCCTACACCCTCAAGTTCCTGTGGGCGCCCTTCGTGGACCGCTACGTCCCGCCGCTGCTGGGGCGGCGGCGCGGCTGGATGCTGCTGACCCAGTTGCTGCTGGCGGCCGCCATCATGGCGATGGGCGCGCTGTCGCCGTCGTCGTCGCTGCAGCCCCTTGCCCTGCTGGCGGTGCTGGTGGCGTTCCTGTCGGCCACGCAGGACATCGCTTTCGACGCCTATTGCACCGACGTGCTGCGCAAGGAAGAGCGCGGGGCCGGCGCGGCCATCAAGGTCATGGGCTACCGGCTGGCCATGATCGTGTCGGGAGGGCTGGCGCTGATCCTGGCGGACCAGTGGATAGGCTGGGGCAATACCTACGTGCTGATGGGAGGGCTGATGCTGCTGTGCGCATTGGCCACGCTGTGGGCGCCGGAACCCGAGCACGTCGCCAACGCGCCGCGCAATCTGCGCGCGGCGGTGGGCGAGCCCCTGCGCGAATTCTTCACGCGGCGCGGGGCGGTGGCCGTGTTGCTGCTGATCGTGCTGTACAAGCTGGGCGACGCTTTCGCGGGCGCCTTGTCGACCACGTTCCTGATCCGGGGCGCGGGGTTCTCCCCGACCGAAGTGGGCACCGTGAACAAGGTGCTGGGGCTGGCCGCGACCATCATCGGCGCGCTGGCCGGCGGATCGCTCATGTCGCGCTGGGGCCTGTACCGGTCGCTGATGGCCTTCGGCCTGCTCCAGGCGGTGTCGAACCTGGCGTACTGGCTGATCGCCGTCAGTCCCAAGAGCATCTGGCTGATGGCCGGCGGCGTGGGGATCGAGAACCTGTGCGGCGGCCTGGGCACGGCGTCGTTCGTCGGGCTGCTGATGGCGTTGTGCCGCCAGCAGTTCTCCGCGACCCAGTTCGCGCTGCTGTCGGCGCTGTCGGCCGTGGGCCGCACCTATCTGGCCGGACCCCTCACGCCGCCGCTGGTCGAGCGCATGGGCTGGCCCGGTTTCTTCCTGCTGACCGTGGCGATCGCGCTGCCCGGCCTGGTGCTGCTGAAGATGTTGCGCGGCACGATAGAAACCATGGAAAAGCAAGGCGATTCGTAGGATGGGTGGAGCGCGAGATTCTCTCCATGAGGACTCCGCTCTCGAGCGCGCGCAACCCATGCTGCGGTGAGCAGATGGCCAGGCACATTCCACCACCAACAGCATCTTCCCCCGGGTGTCAGACACCCGGGGGGCATTGCTTCAATCCGTACCGCCATCGCGTATCGGGTGTCAGACACCTAGCCATTGGTACCGCCATCGCGTAATGGGTGTCAGACACCTGGTGAGGTGCTTACTCTTCGCCCACCAGCCTGACGATCAGCACGTCGCTGGGCAGGGATTCCAGCAGCCGTTCGGCCACGCTGCCGATGGCGGTGCGCAGGATGCCGGTGCGGCCGTGCGTGCCCGTCACGACCAGGTCGGAGCGGTGGTTGAACGAGTACTCGGACAGCACGGTTTCCGGCTGGCCGCATTCCAGCACCACCTTGGGGGCGGTGACGTTGGCCAGTTCGGGCGTCGCGGTGGTGAACTCCCGGGCGCTCTGTTCGGCGGCCTTGTAGAAGTTGCGCGTGACGGTCTCGTCCGGCACGTTCTTGCCCTGGAACGGCACGTCGTAGGCGTGGAAGAGCGTCAGGTTGGCGTTGGGCACCAGTTGCAGCGCGGCGCGCAGGGCCTGGCGCGAGCCGTCGGAGAAGTCGGTGGCCACCAGCACGTCGCGGTACGGCCTGCGCGGACGGGTCTTGACGACCAGCACCGGTTGGCGGGCCTGGCGGGCCAGCTTTTCCACGGTGGTCCCCAGTAGCAGCCGGCCCAGCGTCTCGTCGCGCGCGATGCCGGTGACGATCAGCGAGCAGCCGTAGCTGTCGGCCGTTTCCATGATGCGCGCCAGCGGATCCCCGCTGACCACCACCACCTCGGTCGGCACGTCGGCGGCCGCCAGGTCTTCCGCCAGCTCGCGTTCGGCCAGGGCCTTGTGGTCCGTCGACAGGCGGCGCCAGACGGGCGTGGTCAGGCGCGCCGGCGTGGCATGGGATTCCATGACATGCAGGACGATGAGCTTGGTGTCGAGTTCCTTGGCCAACTGCAGCGCGCGGTCCAGGGCGCGGTCGCCGCGCGCGCTGAGGTCGGTCGCCAACAGGATGGGGCCAGTTTGCTGTGTCATACGTTCTCTCCCGGGTGTGGCCGGACCGACGTCTCCCGCGTCCGTGCGCTCCGGCCGTTCCGCCCTTGCGGGCATATCCCCATTGTCTCGCTGCTTGCCGGACCGGGGCTTGATCGATATCAACGCAACGCCCAGCGTAAGGGATGGCGCGCGTCCAGGCAATGGCCGCCCGCCGGGGCCCGGGCTCAATACAATGGGGCCTGCCCCAACCGCGACCGCCCCATGTTCTCCGACATCTCGCCCTTCCTGCTGCATACGCTGTACCTCGTCGCCATCGTGGCCGAAGCCATGACCGCGGCGCTTTCCGCCGGCCGGCGCGACATGGACTGGATGGGCGTGTGCATCATCGCCTGCGTGACCGCGCTGGGCGGCGGGTCGCTGCGCGACGTGCTGCTGGGGCATTACCCCCTGACCTGGGTGATCCACCCCGAGTACCTGTGGATGACGGGCGGCGCCGCGATCGTGACGGCATTGATCGCGCCGGTCATGCGGCGCCTGCGCAGCCTCTTCCTTTTGGCTGACGCCCTGGGCCTGGTGGCGTTCACCGTCATCGGCTGCCAGGTCGCGCAGATGATGCAGTTGCCGATCACGGTGGTGCTGATCAGCGGCATGATCACCGGCTGCGCGGGCGGGGTGCTGCGCGACGTGCTTTGCAACGAAGTGCCGCTGCTCTTTCGCAAGGAGCTTTACGCCAGCGTGTCGGTCGTGACGGGCGGGCTGTACCTGGGAGGGCAGGCGCTGGGCCTGTCCGCCAACGCCGCCGTGCCCATCGCGCTTGCCGCCGGCCTGGCGGTGCGCCTGCTGGCGCTGCGGTTCAACTGGCAGATGCCCAAGTTCGTCTACCGGGACGACTGGGACTGAGCGCCGCAACAATTGGCCTGCGGTCCAATTAGTGGATGCCAAAGCGCGTTTACCAGGCGACGGGAGTGAGCATCCGACACATCCGCAACAATTGGCCTGCGGTCCAATCGACGGACGCCACAGCGCGTTTACCAGGCGACGGAAGTGAGCATCTGGCACATCCGCAACAATTTTCTTATTTGTGTTTCAAGAAATTTCTAGTATCTTGCCTGGTTCGCATACCATGCACACGCAGCACAAGGGGAGCCGATTGGACGTCAAAGCGCCCGCCACGATTCCATATTTCCTACAGGAACAGATTCGTGAATTGATAGTGGACGGGACGATCCGCCCCGGCCAGCCGCTACGGGAACAGGAACTGGAGCAACGTTTCGGCACCAGCCGCAGCCCCATACGGGAAGCGCTGCGCCTGCTGGAATTGAGCGGCCTGGTCACGCACGTTCAGCGCAAGGGCTTCCGGGCCACCCTCTATACGGAAACGCAGGTCCGCCACCTGTACCTGCTGCGCGCGGAACTGGAGGCCTATTGCCTGCGCCAGGCGGCCGTGGCCGACGACCTGGCGCCGCTGCTGGGCGAACTGCGCCGCCATGACGGCGCGATCGCCGCGGCGCTGGCCGGCGGCGACGTGCGCGCCTGCATCTCGGCGGCTTGCGAGTTCTACCTGGCCGCGGCCCGCAGCACGGGCAACACCCCGCTGGCCGGCATGCTCAGCAAGCTATATGAACAGATCGAGCCGCTGCGCTACCTGCTGGCCCGGCGGTCGATGGCGTCCAGCGCCATCCAGGCCTGCACCCGCGGCATCGTCGACGCGATGGCGGTCCGGGATGTCGAGCGCGCGGCCTTCCTGGTGCGCGATTACCTGGCGGATGTGCTGCCGGCGGTCGTGGATGCGTACCGGGACGCCGCGCTGCAGGACGCGGAAGACCTGGCGCCGCGCTACGGACGCGCCTGACCCCGGGGAGGCGTGCGCACTTCGATGCCGGCCTTTTCCAGGGCCTGGCGTATGCCGTTGGCGAACACCAGGGCGTTGGGCTGGTCGCCGTGGATGCAGAGGGTGTCCGCCCGCACCGGCACGTCCTTGCCGTCCACCGAACGCACCTTGCCTTCGCGCACCATGCGCACGACCTGCGCCACCGCCTGGTCCACGTCTTCGATCATCGCGCCGGCGCGTGTGCGCGGCGTTAGCGAACCGTCGTCCTGGTAGGAGCGGTCGGCGAAGACTTCGCTGGCGGCATCCAGGCCGATGGCGCGGGCGGCGTCGATCAGCTTGCTGCCGGCCAGCCCGTACAGGATCAGCGAGGCGTCCACGTCCTTGACGGCCTGGCAGATGGCGCGCGCCAGGCCTTCGTCCTTGGCCGCCATGTTGTAGAGGGCGCCGTGCGCCTTGACGTGATGCAGCCGCGCGCCCTGCGAGGCGGCGACGCCCGCCAGCGCCCCGATCTGGTAGACCACGATGTCGTAGGCCTCGTCGGGGCCGATCTGGATGACGCGGCGGCCGAAGCCGGCCAGGTCCTGAAGGCTGGGGTGCGCGCCCAGCGCCACGCCTTGCTCGAGGGCGGCCGCCACGGTCTTGCGCATGGTGGCCGGATCGCCGCCATGGAAGCCACAGGCGATGTTGGCGGAACTGACGTATTGCAGCACCGCCGCGTCGTTGCCCATGGTCCAGGCGCCATAGCTTTCGCCCATGTCGCAGTTCAGGTCGATTCGAGTGGTCATGGCGATTTCCTTTCTAGGCCAGGAGCGCGCGCAGCGGCGCCAGCGCTTCTTGCAGTTGCGTGAAGGCGCGCTCGCGCTCGCTGTCCAGGCGCTGCGCCTCTTCCAGCCCGATGGGCTGGAAGCGCAGCGTCTGTCCGGGAGCGCATTGCGCCAGGATGGGCAGGTCCACCGTGGCGATCTGCGCGATCTTGGGATAGCCGCCGGTGGTTTGCCGGTCGGCCATGAGAATGATGGCTTCGCCGCCCGAGGGCACCTGCACGGTGCCGAAGCAGGCGGCCTCCGACAGCATCTGGCGCGGCTGGCTCATGGACAGCGCCGGGCCCAGCAGGCGGTAGCCCATGCGGTCGGATTGCGGGCTGATGCGGAATTCCGATCCGGCGAAGTCCTGGCGGGAGGCTTCGGAGAATTCGTCCCAGTGCATGCCCGGCAGGAAGCGGATGGCGTCCCGGCGCTTGGCGCCCAGCGCCGCCGGCAGGTAGACGCGCACCTGCCACAGCGCGTCCTGCAGGGCGTCCAGGTCGCGGCCGCCGGCCAGCGGGGCCCGCAGGGGAACCTGGTCGCCCTTGGCCAGCGCGCGTCCCTGGAAACCGCCGAAGCCGCTGCGCAGATAAGTGCTTTCGCTGCCCATGACGCGCGGCAGCGCGAAGCCGCCGTGGACCGCCAGGTAGCCGCGCACTCCCGCGGCCGGCCTGGCGCCGAAGGCCAGCGTGTCGCCGGCCCGCGCGACCAGCGGGCGGTGGACGGGAAGGTCCCGGCCGTTCAGGGTGGCGCCCAGGTCGGCGCCCGCCAGCGCGAAGCACGCCGGCGCGTCGAAGCGCAGCGTGGGGCCCGTCAGCGTCATTTCCAGCGTGGCGGGGTCGTCCGGGTTGCCCGCCAGCGCGTTGGCCAGCCGGTGCGCGCGTTCGTCCATCGCGCCCGCGGCGGGAATGCCCTGGTGCTGGTAGCCCTCGCGGCCGCGGTCCTGGAAGCTGGACAGCATGCCGGGCTTGATCACGGTCACGCTCATCGTCCGGCCTCCCGGATGCGGTCGAATTCCTCGGGGGTGATGGGCACGAAGCGGACCGAGTCGCTGGGCTGGAGCAGGGCGGCGGGCTCGCGGGCCGGATCGAACATAGTCAAGGGCGTGGCGCCGATGATGTTCCAGCCGCCGGGCAGGCGGTTCGGGTAGATCACGGTCTGGCGGTTGGCCACCGCCACCGCGCCGGCCGGCACGGCGGTGCGCGGAGACGGGCGGCGCGGGATGTTCAGTTTTTCGTCGTGCACGCCCAGGTAGGCGTGGCCCGGCGCGAACCCCAGCATGAACACCATGCTGCGGGGCTGGCTGTGCAGTTCGATGACGCCCTCGGGCGTCAGGCCGGCGGCCCGGGCCACTTCGTCCAGGTCGGGGCCGTGTTCGCCGCCGTAGCAGACGGGGATGTCGACTTCGCGGCCGCCCGAGGCGTCGGCGCGGATGCCTTCGGCCAGCAGTTGCCCGATGCGTTCGGCAAGCTGGGCATAGGTGGGGCCGCCGTGTGCTCCGGGCCGGTAGTGCACGGCCACCGCGACGAACGAGGGCACCACGTCGGTCACGCCGGGAAGCCGCGCGTCGCGCAGCCTGGCGGCGGCGGCCAGACAGGTCCTGCCCACCGCCGCGTCGATGCGGTCGCCAAAGGAAACGATGAGGCAGCGGTCACCCTGGGGCAGGATGCGCCAGGAGGTTTCGGCCGGAGAAGGGGGTTCTGATAGGGCGTTCAACGACACGAAACCTGTAGGACGGATTTACTTGGCGAACAACGAATCCATATTCTTGAACGCCTTGAACTCCAGCGCATTGCCCGACGGATCCAGGAAGAACATGGTGGCCTGTTCACCGACCTCGCCCTTGAACCGGATGTAGGGCTCGATGACGAATTCAGTGCCGGCGTCGGTCAGGCGCTGGGCCATGGCCTCCCATTGTTCCATGGAAAGCACCGCGCCGAAATGGCGCACGGGCACATTATGCGAATCCACGGCGCTGGTGGCGCGGTGGCCGCATTCGCTGGGCGCCAGGTGCGCCACGATCTGGTGGCCGTAGAAGTTGAAGTCGATCCATTCGGGCGAGCTGCGGCCCTCCGGACAGCCCAGTTTTTCGCCATAAAAGGCGCGGGCTTCGGCCAGGTCGCGGACCGGGAAGGCCAGGTGGAACGGCGGCAGGTTGGTTTGAGCGGTCATGAAAAGCTCCGGGACAAAAAGTGACGATGGGATTGCGGACCGCCGCGAGCGCGGGCTGGCCTTGGCACCAGCCGCTATTTTATTAATTGTTTTTTTGATCAAAAAACGATATTTTTTGTGTCTTAGCATCGAAAAAATTGATCGTGATCAAAGAATTCAAGACCTTTATCGCGGTGGCGCGCGACGGCACCTTTACCGGCGCGGGGGCCCAACTGGGCCTGACCCAGTCCGCCGTCAGCGCCCAGATCAAGCGCCTGGAGGAATACCTGGGCGTGGCGCTGTTCGACCGCGGCGCGCGGGCGGCGGTGCTGAACGCCAATGGCCGCGAGATGCTGCCGCAGGCGGAAGAACTGGTCGCCATGGCCGAGCGCATGGCGGCCACGGCCGGGGCCGGCCATGTGAGCGGGTCGCTGCGGATCGGGGCCATCGCCTCGGTGCAGCAGGATCTGCTGGTGCGCGCGCTGGGCGAGTTCCGCGCGGTCTATCCCGATGTCCGCGTGCGCGTCGTGCCGGGCGTGTCGCTGTCGCTGCTGGGGCAGGTGGACGCGGGCGAGGTGGACATGGCCATGATGATCCGGCCGCCCTTCACCCTGCCGCCCGAACTGGGGTGGCAGCCGCTGCTGCGCGAGGAAGTGGTGCTGGCGATGCCGGCATCGATGGAGCCGGCGCCCTGGCGCGAGTTGCTGGCGGCGCAGCCGTTCATCCGCTACGACCGGGCGTCGTTCGGCGGGCGGGTGGTGGACCTGTTCCTGAAGAAGCAGCGCATCGCGGTGCACGAAGCGGTGGAGCTGGACGAGATCGAGGCCATCGCCAATATGGTGCGGCACGGGCTGGGCGTGGCGTTGCTGCCGCGGTTGCGGGGGCTGGACCTGGACGGGTTGCGCCTGGTGTCCCTGGGCGAGGCGGCGTTCTACCGGGAGATCGGGATCATCGGGCGGCTGCCGTTCGATGCGGGGAGCGTGGGGGGCAAGATGGCGGAATGCCTGGCGCGCGCGGCCTCCGAATCCGATCCTGCGCGCGGCTAGTTCTTGCGCTTGCGCCAAAGGTAGAGGCCGCTGCCCAGGATCGCGATCGCGGCCAGGTCCAGCGCGGCCCAGATCAGCTTCAGCGGCAGGCCGGCGGTGTTGCCGTAATGCAGCGGCCGCGAGAACTGCACCACGCGCAGGTACCAGGGCATTTCGAGGACTGCCGTCAGTCCGCCCGTGCGCGCATCAACCAGGATGCCATCGAAGAGGTGGGCCGCCAGCGGCGTTTCACCCCTGGCCCACAGCAGATAGTGGCCGGGCAGGCCCAGGCTGGCGTCGGGGAAACGCAGGGACTCCACGACCCGGCCGGGGGCGGCGGCCTTCGCGATGGCATAGGCCTGTTGCACCGAGGCCGGCCGCGGCCCTCCCGGGGCCGGGGTCCGCGCCGCGGCGGCGGCCTGGACGTCGGTGGACAACCAGTGGCGGAAGAGAGGAACCGCCAGTTCGTGTATGGCGCCGGTGATACCCATCGTCAACGTCCAGACCAGGGTGACGACCCCCAGGAGATTGTGGAGGTCCAGCCATTTCAGGCGCGGGGCGCGGTCGCCGCGGACGGTGCCAAAGGGCGTCTTCCTCATGTAGGGGTGATAGAGCGCGATGCCCGATATCACCGCCACCGCGAAGAGCAGGGCCATGAAACCCAGATATAACTGTCCGGGGAGACGGGCGTAGAGGTCGATGTGCAGGCGTGTCATGAGGGTCATGAAGCGGACGCCGGGACCCTCGCCGGCATCGCTGGCGGCCTGGCGCGGGAGGCCGGTGCGGGCGTCGTATTCCAGCCGGATCGAGGACGCGCCGTCCGGCGCGCCGGGGCCGGGAGCCAGGGCCATGACGACGCCGGGGGAGTCGCCGGCCACTTCGACCTCGACGATCCGGTGCGCGGGGTAGTCTTGGCGGGTCCGCGCTATCAGGAGGTCCAGGGGCGGCGCGGGCGTGTCCGGCGCGACGCTCGGCCAGGGCGGGCGGGTGTCCAGCCAGCCGACGACGTCGTCGTGGAAGATCAAGGGCAGTCCGGAGACGCAGACCACCAGCATGAAGAGGGTACAGGCCAGGCTGCTCCACTTGTGGACCAGATACCAGGCCTTGCCGCGCCGCGCCGGCGAGCGGCGGGGCGCCGCCGCCCGCGCGGGCGAGGGGCCGCCGGCGGACAGCCGCACTAGAACTCCGCGGTCACGGACAGCAGGACCGTGCGCGGCGCCGCCACCGTCAGGCCTTCACGCGCGGCCGACAGCCAGTAGTGCTTGTTGAACACGTTCTCCACCGTCGCCCGCAAGGTCACCGGCGTGCCGTTGATGTTCATCGCATAGCGCGCGCCGACGTCGTAGCGGGTCCAGCTCGGCAGTTGCTGCGTGTTCGCCGCATCGACGTATTGCGTGCTGGTGCGCAGCACGCGCGCCATCAGGGTCAGGCCTTCCACGAAAGGCGTATCCCATTCCGCCGCGGCGTTGAACTGCCAGCGCGGCACGGCGGGCGCGACGTGGCCGTCGTTCACGCCGCCCTCCGTCTTGGTCAGGACACCGGCGGTGTAGGCCACGCCGCCCAAGAGCCGCACGCGGCGCACCGGCTCGCCCTGCACCAGGAATTCCAGGCCGCGGTTGCGCTGCCTGCCGGCGGCCTGGTAGCGCATCGTATCCGGGTCCAGGTAGGCGCTGGGCTGTTCGATCTGGAATGCGCTCAGGGTGGTCGCAACGGTGCCGAAGTCGTACTTGACGCCGACTTCATATTGCTTGGATACGTCGGGCTTGAAGGTTTCGCCGGCATTCACGGCTTCGGCCGGGGCCGTGCCGCCCTGGCTCAGGCCTTCGATGTAGTTGCCGTACAGCGCCAGTTCCCGGGTCGGCCTCACCGTCAGCGCGATCGCCGGCGTGACGGCCGATTTGCCGTAGTCCGATACGCGGTCGCCCGTGGCGGGGTTGTAGTTCACCGACTGCACGCGCTGCTGGCGCAGGCCGCCGGTCAACTGCACCGCGCCGTCCAGTGCCGAAAGGGTGTCGGCCAGCGCAACGCTGTACAGCCGCGTTTCGCTGGTCTTGCCCAGGTCGCTGGGCTTGGGGATGGACGGTTTGGCCAGGTCGGCGGGATGGTACAGGTCGGAGAACACCGTGCTGGAGGAGCGCACGCGCGCCGACGAATAGTCGATATCGAGGAAGCTGGCCGACAGCACGGGCTCGTGCTTGATCGGGCCGGTATCGAAACGGCCGCGGATGCCGACTTCGCCGGTCTTGCTCCACAGTTTTTCGTTCAGGCGCGCGGGGATGGAGCCGATCATGCCGTCCGAATCGAGCATCAGCCAGGTGGTTTGCAGGCTTTCGAAGTCGTGCTTGCGCGCACCCAGCGCGCCGTACACGGTCCAGTCGTCGGAGAGGTCGTATTCCGCGCGCACGTCGCCAGTCCACTCCTTCGCCTTCCAGTAGGTCCAGTCGGGGAAGAAGTTGCGCTTCGGATCCGGCGCACGGCCGATGTCCTCGCCCGGGGAGGGCGGGAACAGCAGGCCGCTGCGCGCGTCGGTCACGCGGTTCTGGTAGTTGATGTCGCCCTCGATGCGGAAGCGGTTGCCGCGATAGTCCAGCCCGAGCGAGAAGGCGCCCATGTCTTCGCCGGCGCCGGAGATGTTCATATCGCCGCCGCTGCGCAGCGCGTTCAGGCGCACGCCGGCGCGCTGGTCTTCGCCGAACCGGCGCGCGATGTCCGCCTGCACGCCGAACTGGTTGTTCTCGATATAGGAAAGCGTGACGCGGTTCAGCGGGTCGGCGCCGGCGCGCTTGGGCACCAGGTTGATCGAGCCGCCGACCGAACCGAACGGCGCCATGCCGTTGAGCAGCGCGTTGGGGCCGCGCAGCACCTCGACGCGCTCGATGCCGATCAGCGAGGTGGAGTTGCGCGGGGAGATGCCGTAGAGGCCGTTGTAGGCAACGTCGTAATTGAACAGCGTGAAGCCGCGGATATTGAATTCGTCGCGGCCCGCGCCGCGCGAATAGGTGTTGCGCACCGAGGGGTCGTTCACCAGGACGTCGCCGATGTTCTGCGCCTGCTGGTCCTCGATCAGCTTGGACGTGTACGACGTCACGCTGAAGGGGGTGTCGAGGAAGTCCCTGTCGCCGAGCAGGCCGATCCTGGCTCCGCGCGCCACCTCGCCGCCGGGGTAGGGCTCGGCCGCCGCGGCGGCCGAGCCGGTGACCAGCACGGCGGGCAGGGTGGTTTCGGCAGCCGCGGGCGCGGGCCGCAGCGAGTAGCCGCCGTCGGCCCGGCGCACGGCTTGCAGGCCGGTGCTGCCAAGCAGTATCCGGAAGGCGGCGTCGACGGTATACGCGCCGCGCACCCCTGGGCTGGTCTTGCCGGCCGTCATGTCCGCGGGCACGCTGAGAAGAATATTGGCCTGGTCCGCGAAGCGGCTCAAAGCGCCCGCCAGGGGGCCGGCGGGAACGTCGTAGGCATGGACGGCGGCCGCGGCAGCGCGCTCGGCGGCTTGCGCATAGGCCGTGCCGGCGGCCGCGCCCGTCATCAGGATCGCGCCGAGCAGGGCCTTGCGCACTATGCGGTTCACGGCGACGGGGCGCGGCAATAGGGAGGGGGACAACCCCGGGTGGGCATGGTGCTGCAGGCGGCGCATGGGGCGGCTTTCCTTGTAATGGGGGTGGGCAAGGAGAGGTCCACCGCTGGCAGGCGCGGGGCATGGGCTGGCCGTCCCGGACGGGTATTGCCGCACGGGCGCGGCGCGTGTCCGCGGGGTCCTCTTTCCCTGTTAATCGAACGAGCAGCGGAAAAGCGAACCGCGGTGCGAAGATTTTCTGGAGGACTGGCGGCCTGGGGCGAGGCCGCGGACGAAAACGGGGAGCCCGGCGGGCGCGCTTACCTGGGTTCGAGCGTCACCCACCACGGCAGCGTGCGCTGGACGCGTATCGGCAGATCCCGTTCGAGCATGGCCAGCGTGCGGTCCCTGTCGTTGGCCGGATAGCGGCCAACGACGCGCAGGCCGGCGACGCGGGGATCGACGCCCATATATCCGGCGTGATAGCGCCCCAACTCCGCGATGAGGTCGGCGAGGGACAGGTTCTCCGCCAGGATCACGCCGCGGGACCAGGCTTCGCGCGCCGGATCGGCCGGGGCGGCCGCGGAGATGCCGTCGGCGGTGAAACGCATTTGTTCCCCGGCGCGGACGACCGCGGCGCGGCCGGCAAGGTTCTGGATGCGCACCTGCCCGTCATAGACCGCCAACAGGACATCGTCTTCCGTCTGCCTGACGGTGAAGCGAGTGCCCAGCGCCTGCAGCCGGCCAAAGCGGGTATCGACGAAGAAGGGCCGCTGCCGGGCATCCCTGCCGGTTTCGATGAGGATTTCGCCGCTGGCCAGCGTCACCAGGCGGCGATCCTGGTTGAAATGGACATCGATGGCGCTGCGGGTGTTGAGCCAGACGCGGGTGTCGTCGGCCAGGAGGATGTCGCGCTGTTCGCCGATGCCGGTGGCATAGTCGGACCGCCAGGCGGTGACGACGGCGGGCAAGGGGGTGAGCCGCCAGGACAGCCAGCCCAGGATGCCCACGCCACCCAGCGCCAGGACGCGGCCGGCGGCCTGGCGGCGCGACGGCGCGCGGCGGGAAGCGACCTGTACCGCTTTCTCGGCGGCTTCGCGTTCGCCGTCGGCGCGAAAAAGGGCGAAGCGCCGGCTGACCGCCTCGACGTGCGCCCAGGCCCGGCTATGTTCCGGCCGCGCGTCCAGCCAGCGTTGCCAGGCGGCGCGCTGCCGCGGGCCGGTTTCGGCATCCTGCAAGACCGCATACCACTCGGCCGCCACTTTCAGGCTTTCATAGTCCGCTTGCGCGGGGAGGTCGTCCGCCAGGACCGGCCGGGGTGCCGCCGCCATGGCTAGGGCGCCAGCCCGGCGTCGATCAGCGCGAGATGCAGCATGGCCTGGGCCAGGTACTTCTGCACCATGCGCAGGGACACGCCCATCCGGTCGGCGATCTCCCGGGTGGACAGCCCATGTATCTGGGCCTGGATGAAGGCCGAGCGCACTTTTTCCGGCAGGCGGCCGAGCCATTCGCCGACTTCCATCAGGGCCTCGATCACCAGCGCCTGGTGCTCAGGCGAAGGCGCGTAGGCTTCAGGCTGGGCCGCGAGGCTTTCCAGCCAGGCCTGTTCCACTTCCCGCCGCCGCCAGAGATCGGTGCACAACCCTTGCGCCATGGTGCGCAGATAGGCCCGCGCGGCCCCCGCGGTGGCAAAACCCTCGGGCGCCGGCCTGAGGATCAGGCGCAGGAAGGCATCGTGCGCCAGATCGGCGGCGTCCGCGGCGTTGCCCAGCCGCCGCCGCAGCCATCCCAGCAGCCAGCCGTGATGATCGCTGTATAGAGCGTGCAGATCTTGCTGCACGGGGAGATCGGCGGCGGACATCGGACGGACCCAGGCGCGATAGGCACGCCAAATTCAAGATGGATAGGAATGGTTATCGTTTATAACTGAAGTCCGCGGCATTGCGCAATGCGGATAAGCGCCGGGCCCGCGCGGGGAATGGGCGCGGCAGCAAAAAGGGCCCGCTTTCGCGGGCCCCTCTGCCATGCCGGAACAGATTTACACCCGGTCGCAACGGACCGTGATGGGATGGTTGCGCAAGGTCGTCATGACCAGGTCGTCGACCTGGCCTTCCACGTCGGTGATCACATAGCCGACCTGGCCCTTCGTCTGCAGGCTCTGGCTGACGATGTTCAGGCCGTGCTGCGCCATCAGGTTGTCCAGCGTGCCGAGCGCGCCCGGGGCGTTGCGGTGCACGTGCAGGATGCGGGTGTCGCCGGCCTGCTCCAGGTAGGGCAGTTCGGGGAAGTTGACCGCGCCCTTGGTGGTGCCCGCCTGCAGGAAGCGCACCAGCTTTTCGGCGACTTCGCGGCCGATGTTCTCTTGCGATTCCTGCGTGCTGCCGCCGATGTGCGGGGTGAGGATGACGTTGGGCATGCCGATCAGCGGGCTGGCCAGCGGTTCGTCCGGACCCTTGGGTTCGGTGGGGAACACGTCCAGCGCGGCGCCGGCCAGATGGCCGGATTTCAGGGCGGCGTGCAGCGCGTCGATGTCCACCACCGCGCCGCGCGAGGCGTTGATCAAAATGGCGCCGCGGCGCATGCGCCCGATGGTTGCGGCGTTCATGATCTTTTCGGTGGACTTGCCGCCCGGCACGTGCAGGGTCACGACGTCGGCCTGCTCCAGCAGATCGTTGAGCGTCCCGGCGGGGCGGGCGTTGCCCAGCGGCAGCTTGGCCTCGACGTCGTGGTAGATCACGCGCATGCCCAGGCTTTCGGCCAGCGTGCTGATCTGCGAGCCGATATTGCCGTAGCCCACGATGCCCAGCGTCTTGCCGCGGGTTTCGAAGGCGCCGGAGGCGCTCTTGTCCCAGTGGCCCAGGTGCACGCGCGCGTTCTTTTCCGGAATCCGGCGCAGCAGCAGGATGGCTTCGCCCAGCACCAGTTCGGCGACCGAGCGGGTATTCGAGAAGGGCGCATTGAATACCGGGACGCCGCGCTGCATGGCCGCGTCCAGGTCGACCTGGTTGGTGCCGATGCAGAAGCAGCCCACGACGCGCAGGTCGGGGTTGCCGGACAGCAGGCTGGCGTCCAGGTGCGTGCGAGAACGGATCCCGGCCACCTGCGCGCCGCGCAGGGCTTCGCCCAATTGTGCCGGCGGCAAGGCCGTGGCGTGCGTGACGATGTCGGTGTAGCCGGCGGCTTCGAAGACGGCGCGGGCGCTCGGATGGATGTTCTCGAACAGGACGATTTTTGCCATGACTGCCAAGGGGAGGGGTGGGGAATGCGTTTTATTTATTGTGGCGCATTTTTGCTGCGGTGCAAGGAGTAGCCATTGGGGCGGTGGGGGTGAATTGTTTCAGCGGTAGGACTGGAACACCTGGGCGCCGCCCCGCTTGTCCACCAGCACCACGTCGTGCGGGGTCTTGCGGCCGCCGTATTCGGGGCCGTCCATGCCGGGCGAGCCCAGCGGCATGCCCGGGGCGGCCAGGCCGGCGGCGTCGGGCTTTTCCAGCAGCAGCCGGCGCACGTCGCTGGCGGGCACGTGGCCTTCGATGGCGTAGCCTTCCACGGCCGCGGTGTGGCAGGAGCCGTAGTCCGCCATCCCGGCGTTGCGGCGGATCGGGCCGGTGTCCTGGACGTCGTGCGCGGTGACGGCGAATCCGTTGTCGCGCATGTGCTGGATCCAGTCCTCGCAGCAGCCGCAAGTGGGCGTTTTCCAGACTTCGACCCGGGTGGGCGCCTGCGCGGCGGCAAGGGCGGGCAGGCACAGGGCCGCGGCGAGGGCCAGGCGGCGCGTAAGGCGAGGGACGTTCATGATGCTCCGTGCTGGGGACGTGGACATACGGTTCAGAACCAGAACCGCACGCCCGCCATGATGGCGGTCTGGGACCGGCTGGCGCCGGCGTCCGACGCGTAGCGGGCGGTCTGGCCGAACTTGCGTTCAAAGGATACGCCAATATAGGGCGCGAACTCGCGGGTGACCTCGTAGCGCAGCCGCAGCGACAGCGATCCGTCCGACAGGCCGGAGCCGATGCCGCGTTCCGGGTCGTCCTTGCCGTAGAGGCTGGCTTCCAGCTCCGGCGTGAAGATCAGGCGCTGCGTCAGCAGCAGGTCGTATTCGGCCTTCAGCGCCAGCGCCGTGCGGCCGGACGAGCCCGCGTAGCCGGTGGCTTCGAGTTCGATGTTGTAGGGCAGGACGCCTTCGACGCCGATGGCCGCCCAGTTGCGCTTGGGGCCGGCGCCGATGTCCCGGCGCGCGCCCAGTTGCAGGTCCCAGAAGGGCGAGACGGCATGGCTCCAGAACGCTTCGACCTTGCCGTCCGATCCTTCGCCGTTCTCGCGTTCGCCCTCGCTCTTGACCAGCAGGCGGTCGGTGGCGGTGCCGAACCAGAAGCGCCCGTCCCAGTCCAGCGCGTTCCGCCCATCGCGGTTGCGCAAGACGCCGAACCTGTCGAACAGCACCTGCCAAGTGGGCGCGTTGTCCATCATGTGCGGATGGATGCCGTAGCTGTCGTAGCCGCGTTCGCCCGCGCCGTCGCTGGACGGCAGGCTGCCGATGGGCGGGGCGGCCCGCGCGCCATCCTCCATCGCGTGGTCCATCGATCCATGGTCCATCGAGCCGTGGTCCATTCCAGGCATGGAACCATGGTCCATCGCGGCCGGCTGGGCCCAGGCGGCGGGGGCGGACAGCGCCGCGGCCAGCGCGCAGGCGCGCAACCGCCGGGTGTGGCGATTCATCGGTTTCATCGTTTACTCCACCACGACCGCTCTGAACATGCCGGCCTCCATGTGGTACAGCAGGTGGCAGTGGTAGGCCCAGTTTCCGCGCGCGTCCGCGCTGACGCGGTAGCTCAGCCGCTGCGCCGGGTTGAGGGAGATAGTGTGCTTGCGCACCTGGAAGGCGCCGTCCGGCGATTCCAGGTCGCTCCACAGCCCGTGCAGGTGGATGGGATGCGTCATCATCGTGTCGTTGACCAGGACGAAGCGCACGCGTTCGCCGTAGCGCAGCACGATGGGCCTGGCGTCCGAGAACTTCACGCCGTTGAAGGACCACATATAGCGCTCCATGGTCCCGGTCAGGTGCAGCTCGATCTCGCGGGACGGCGCGCGGTCGTCCTCGGGTTCGCGCAGGGACCGCAGGTCGGCGTAGGTCAGCACGCGGCGGCCGTTGCCGCGCAGGCCCACGCCGGGATCGTCCAGCCGGGTCGACACCACGCCGGGCAGCATGGAATTGCCCACGCCGCGCTCGGCCGGATAGGGGTGTTCGACCTCCACCATGCCGCCTTGCCCCGCGCCGGCGCCGTGGTCGCCGTGGTCCATGCCCGGCATGGCGCCATGGCCGCCGCCGCCCATGCCGTGCGCCATGCCCATGTCCATCATGCCCAGCAACTGCACGCGGTCCAGCGCGGGAACCTCGGCCTGCATGCCCGCGCGCGGCGCCAGCGTGGCGCGCGCGTAGCCCGAGCGGTCCATGGCCTGCGAGAAAATGGTGTAGGCGCGCTCGTCCAGGGGCTCGACGATGACGTCATAGGTTTCGGCCACGCCGATGCGGAACTCGTCCACGTCCACGGGGCGCACGTCCTGCCCGTCCGCGGCCACCACCGTCATCTTCAGCCCGGGGATGCGGACGTCGAAGTACGTCATCGCGGAACCGTTGATGAAGCGCAGGCGCACGCGTTCGCCCGGCCGGAACAGGCCCGTCCAGTTTCCGGCCGGCGTGGCGCCGTTGGTGAGGAAGGTATACGTGGCGCCGGACACGTCCGCCAGGTCCGACGGATTCATGCGCATTTGTTCCCACATCAGCCGTTCCGACAGCGCGGCGCTCCAGCCCTTGTCGCGGGCCTCGGCGCGCAGGCTCTCGACGCTGGGCTGGATGCGGTTGTAGTAGTCCGGCATGATCTTCAGCTTGTTGAAGAGCCGCATGGGATCTTCGTCCGTCCAGTCGGACAGCAGCACCGTGTAGTCGCGGTCGGAAGCGATGGGATCGCGGCGGCGCGGGTCGATGACGATCGCGCCGTACAGGCCGGTCTGTTCCTGGAAGCCGGAGTGGCTGTGGTACCAGTACGTGCCGCTCTGGCGCACGTCGAAGCGGTAGGTGAAGGTCTGCCCCGGATCGATGCCGGGAAAGCTCAGCCCCGGCACGCCGTCCATGTCGGTGGGCAGCAGGATGCCGTGCCAGTGGATGGAGGTCTGTTCGCGCAGGCGGTTGGTGACGTGCAGGGTCACCGTGTCGCCTTCGCGCCAGCGCAGCACCGGGGCGGGCAGCCGCCCGTTCACCGTGGTGCCGATGCGGGCCGCGCCCGTGAAATTCACGGGGGTTTCGCCGATCTCCAGATGGAATTCGGTGCCGCGCAATTCCGCGGCCGCGGCGGGGGCGGCCAGCGCGGCGCGCCAGTTGCCCAGCGCGGCCAGCGCGCCGCCGCCGGCCAGGCCCTGCACGAAGCGCCGGCGGGAAAGGGGAAGGGAGACTGTCATGTCGGATCCGTTCGGGCGGCGGCGCTCACTGCACCGACACCGCGCCCTTCATGCCGGCGGTGTAGTGGCCGGGCTCCAGGCAGCCGAAGGACACCGTGCCGGCCTTGTCGAAGCGCCAGACGATCTGGCCGCTCCCGCCGCCTTCCAGCGACACGGCATTGGCTTCCTCGTGGCGCATGCCCGGGTCCTTCATCATCATGTCGTAGTGCGCCTTGAGGTCGGCGTCGGTGCCCAGCACCAGTTCGTGCCGGATCCTGCCGGAATTCCGCACGTTCAGGCGCACGGTCTCGCCCGCCTTGACCTCGATGCGGGCGGGCGTGAAGCGCATGGCGTCGGTCATGTCGACGTCGATGCTGCGGGTGACGCGGGCCGGGTCGCCCGGCTTGCCGATGGGGGCCGAGGCGGCCGGCGCGGCGTGGCCGGCGTGGTCGCCATGGCTGCCGGCGGCATGCGCGGCGCCCGCGCCTAGCGTCAGGGCCAGGAAGGCGGCTTGGGTGGTGCGGAGCAGAAGGCCTTTCACGCGGATCCTCGATGGTGGGGACGGTGATGGCACTGTAGGAAAACGGCGGTGACCCTATCCTGTCGCCCGGATTACATTTTTGTAATGTCGGCCGCCGCGGCGTGGCCGTCCGGCCCGCGCAGGGTGATGCCGACGACGGTGCCGCGGGCGTCCGACGCGGCGTCCACTTCGCCGCCGTGCATGCGGGCGATGGCGCGCACGATGGCCAGGCCCAGCCCGTGGCCTTCGCTGCGCGGCGCGCGCGCCTGGCCCGAGCGGAAGAAGCGGTCGAAGATGCGGGGCAGGTCGGCGGCGGGGATGGGGGGGCCGGGGTTGCGCGCTTCCACCCGGGCGCCGGCCGGCGACGCCGAGCACGACAGCACGATTTCGCCGCCGCGGGGCGTGGCCTTGATGGCGTTGGAGATCAGGTTGGCCAGCGCGCGGCGCACCAGCCCCGGGTTGGCGGCGACGGCGGCGTCTCCCTCGCAGCGCAGGGAGACCCCGTGTTCCTCCAGGGTGGCCTCGTAGTATTCCGCCACGCGCAGCGCTTCGGCGGCCAGCGATACCGGCTTGAGGTCCGCCGCCCGTTCGCCGCGGTCGGCGCGGGCCAGGAACAGCATGTCGTTGACCAGGGTCTTCAGGTCTTCCAGTTCTTCCAGGTTGGATTCCAGCGCGTCGCGCAGTTCATCGCCGCTGCGCGGCGACGACAGCATGACCTGCGCGCCGTTGATCAGCGTGGCCAGCGGCGTGCGCAGTTCGTGCGCCACGTCGGCGTTGAAGCCCTCCATCTGCTGGTAGGCCTCTTGCAGCCGCTCCAGGGTCCGGTTGAAGGACCGCACCAGTTCGTGCAGTTCGCGGTCGGTGTCTTCCAGCGGCAGGCGCCGCGACAGGTTGTCGGGCTGGATGCGGGCCGCCTGTTCGGACAGCCTGCGCGCCGGCGCCATGCTGCGGCGCACGGCCCAGGCGGCCAGCACCACCGTCGCGCCCACCCACAGCGCGCAGATCAGCGCCAGCGCGGTGCCATAGGCATACAGGAACTGCGAACTGCTGCGGGTGCTGACGGCCACGGTCAACTGCGCGCCAGGCAGGATGCGGTCGTTCATGTCCACGCGCAGCCCGCGCATGCGGCCGCCGTCCGGGGCCTGCAACACGACCTGCCTGTCCGGCAGCGTTTCCAGCGTTTCGGGGGCGGCGCCGCCGTAGACCACTTTGCCCTGGGCGTCCAGGATCCAGATCCCCAATTGGCCCTGGCCCGCCCGCATCTCGTCGAAAGTGGCGGCCAGGTCCTGCAGGCCGCTGGCGCTGTTCTGCATGTCGATCAGGTGGTCGATCAGTTCCAGCTTGCCGCTGACCTCGGTGATTTCCTGGCGCTCGACCTCGCGCTTGAGCGCCCAGAACAGGGTGGCGCCCGCCAGGCTGGACACCAGCAGCGCGATGGCGCCCAGCAGCAAGGTCAGGCGCGCCTGCATGGAGCGCATGCGCGGCGGCTTTTTCATGCGGGGCGGCCATCCGCGGGGCGGCCGTCCGCGGGGCGCGATTCCAGCACGTAGCCCATGCCGCGCACCGTGTGCAGCAATTTGGTGTCGTAGGGGTCGTCCAGCTTGCCGCGCAGCCGCCGCACGGCGACGTCGATGACGTTGGTGTCGCTGTCGAAGTTCATGTCCCAGACCTGTTCCGCCAGCGTCGTGCGCGACAGCACCTGGCCCTGGCGGCGCAGCAGCAGCGCCAGCAGGCTGAATTCCTTGGCGGTCAGGTCCAGCCGCCGCCCAGCCCGCTGGGCGCGGCGCCGCGCCAGGTCCAGTTCCAGGTCGGCCAGCCGCAGCACCGTGGGTTCCTGCGAGCGCCCGCGCCGCAGCAGCGCCTGCACGCGCGCCAGGAACTCCGAGAAGGCGAAGGGCTTGACCAGGTAGTCGTCGGCGCCGCCCTCCAGCCCGCGCACGCGGTCTTCCACGGCGTCGCGCGCCGTCAGCATCAGGATCGGGGTGTCTTTCTGCGCGCGCACGGCGGCCAGGACGCCGAACCCGTCCACGCCCGGCAGCATCACGTCCAGCACGATCAGGTCGTAGGCGCCTTCCAGCGCCAGGTGCAGGCCGTTCACGCCGTCGCGGGCGAGGTCCACGACGTGGCTTTGCTCCGACAGCCCCTTTTTGAGGTAGTCGGCCAGTTTGGGTTCGTCTTCGATGACCAGGATGCGCATGGCCGAAAATTTACCATCCGCGCCGCGCGATCGGCGCGGATGGGCGCAGCGGGGTCAGACGGTGGTTTCGACCGCGACGCGATCGGGCGGAAAGCGCAGGGCGAATACGCTGCCCTTGCCCTGCTCGCTCGTAATCAGCAGTTCGGCGTCGTGTCGCATGGCGATGTGCTTGGTGATCGCCAGCCCCAGGCCGGTGCCGCCCACGGCGCGCGAGCGGCCGCGGTCCACGCGGTAGAAGCGTTCGGTCAGGCGGGGCAGGTGGCGGGCGGGGATGCCGATGCCGGTGTCCTGCACGCTGTAGCGCGCGCCGCCGTCCTCTTCGCGCGCCCAGCGCACGGTGATGGTGCCGCCGTCGGGCGTGTACCGCACCGCGTTGGTCAGCAGGTTGGACAGGGCCGAGGCCAGCTCGGTTTCCGCGCCCAGCACGTCCAGGGATTCGTCGATGTGCCACTCCAGCACGTGGCGGCCGCCCGACAGCGCCTCGACCTGCTGGCGCGCCTTCTGCAGCAGGGCGCTGATGTTGACGGCGCGCGGGTCGGTGCCGGGCGACGATTCCAGCGTGGACAGGGTCAGCAGGTCTTCCACGATGGCCTGCATGCGCTGGGCCTGCTCGTGCATCATGTCGATGTACTGTTCGCGCTGCTCGGCCGGCAGGGCGTCCGACGGCATGTCGCGCAGCGTTTCCAGGAAGCCCGCCAGCACCGTCAGGGGGGTGCGCAGTTCGTGCGACACGTTGGCGACGAAATCGCGGCGGGTGGTTTCCAAGCGCTCGATCTGGGTGACGTCGCGGGTGATCAGCAGGCGCTGGTTGCTGGCGTAGGCCGTCAACTGCATCATCATCAGCCGTTCCTGGCCGTTCTGGCCCAGGCGCACCAGGATGGGGTCGGGCCAGGACGGGCGGTGCGCATATTCCACGAATTCCGGAGCGCGCAGGAGGTTCAGCAGGTTATGGCCCCGGTCGGCCGGAAGGCGCAGCCCCAGGTGCTGGCGCGCCATGCGGTTGCACCAGTCGATCTGGAAATCCTCGTTCAGGGTCACCGCGCCGTCGGGCAGCGCCTGGGCGGCCGCCAGCATGCCGTGCATGGTGTCCCGGGTTTCGTCCAGTTCGCGGGCGCGGGCCCGGGTGTAGCGGTACAGCGGGGCGAGGATGTCGTCCCAGGGGCCGACGGAGGCGGGCGGGGAGGAGTCGGGGTTGTTGGCCCAGCGGGAGACGAGGTGCAGCCGCCAACTGCGCCAGACCAGCATGGCGGACAGCGCGGCGCTGAACAGGATCCAGCCCGCCGGATCTCCAATGAGCCATTGGGCGATGGACGCCGCGACCGCCCACAGGGCGATCAGGAAAAGGGTGCGCAGCCAGATCATGGTGCGGCAGTTTTACCGCGTCGGGAGCTGGGCGGTAAACCGGTAGCCGCTGCCGCGGACCGTTTCCACGTGCGCGTCATGGCCGCTGGGCTCCAGCGCCTTGCGCAGGCGGCGGATGTGGACGTCGACCGTGCGTTCTTCCACGAAGACGTGGTCGCCCCAGACCTGGTCCAGCAACTGCGAACGGGAGAACACCCGCTCGGGGTGGGTCATGAAGAAGTGCAGCAGGCGGAATTCGGTGGGGCCGATCTGCAGCGACTGGCTGTTGCCCGACAGGCGATGCGTCACCGGATCCAGCTTCAGGCCGCCCACGTCGATCACGTCGTCGGTGAGCTGGGGCGCGCGGCGGCGCAGCACGGCCTTGATGCGGGCCATCAGCTCCTTGGGCGAGAACGGCTTGGTAATGTAGTCGTCGGCGCCGGCTTCCAGGCCGTCCACCTTGTCCTGTTCCGAGCCCTTGGCGGTCAGCATGATGACCGGGACGGCCCGGGTGCGTTCGTCGTTGCGCAGCTTGCGCGCCATGGCGAGGCCGGAGGTGCCAGGCAGCATCCAGTCCAGCAGGATCAGGTCGGGGAGTTCGGCGCGGATCAGGGTCTGGGCCTGGTCGGCGTCGAAGGCGCGCAGCACCTTGTGCCCGGCGAAGGACAGGTTGACGGCGATCAGTTCCTGGATGGCGGGTTCGTCTTCGACGACGAGGATGGTGCTGGACATGGCGGATTGGGCACACTTCTGAGCGCCGGCGCGGCGCGAACATTGCGATAGTATGGCCGCAATATTTCAGGTATGTGACCGCGGGGGGCCGCCGGAGGCGTCCGCGGGCCTCGGCCCGGGGGCCGATAGGCTACCATTGGACGATATATCGGGAATTCACCATGCAAAACCCCTCCGAATCGCAACATTCCGCGGATTCCGCGTCGCCATCCACCCATTTCGGCTTCCAGTCGGTGCCGGAAAGCGAAAAAGCCCGCAAGGTCGCGGAAGTCTTCCATTCGGTCGCGCAGCGCTACGACGTCATGAACGATTTCATGTCGGCGGGCCTGCACCGCGTCTGGAAGGCCTTCACCATCGGCCGCGCGGCCATCCGCCCCGGCATGAAGGTGCTGGACATCGCCGGCGGCACGGGCGACCTGGCGAAAGCCTTCGCCAAGCGGGCCGGGCCCACCGGCGAGGTCTGGCTTACCGACATCAACGATTCCATGCTGCGCGTGGGCCGCGACCGCCTGACCGACGCCGGCCTGCTGGTCCCCGCCGCGGTGTGCGACGCCGAACGGCTGCCCTTTCCCTCGGGCTATTTCGACCGCGTCAGCGTGGCCTTCGGCCTGCGCAACATGACCCACAAGGACCGCGCCCTGGCGGAAATGACCCGGGTGCTCAAGCCGGGCGGCAAGCTGCTGGTGCTGGAATTCTCCCGCGTCGCCAAGCCGCTGGCGCCGGCCTACGACTGGTATTCCTTCAATGTGCTGCCCTGGCTGGGCAAGAAGATCGCCAAGGACGAGGCCAGCTACCGTTACCTGGCCGAATCGATCCGCATGCATCCCGACCAGGAAACCCTGGCCGACATGCTGCGCACGGCCGGCCTGGAGCGGGTGCAGTATTTCAACCTGACTGCCGGCATCGCCGCCTTGCACGAAGGCGTGCGGTTGGGCTGACCGCCCGGGCCCGCGGGATATTTCGCCGCCCCTTGCGGAACTTGTGGGCCGGCGTCTTGTCCGTTATTCTTACGTCATTCAGATTATTGTAAGAAAAGTCGCGACCACGGCCCCGCGATCCGCGGGGCTCCCTGCTGCTCGGGGTAGCAGGGGGCGCGAGTACGAGTACGAGGGAGCAAAACTTATGTCCAAATTCTGTCTTTCGCGGTTTGTCGCCGCGGCGCTCATCGCCATTTCCGGCGCGGCGCTGGTGACGGCGTCGTTCGACGCCGAAGCCCGGCGCGCCGGCGGCGGCGCCAGCATCGGCCGGCAATCCTCCAATGTGACCCAGCAGCGCCAGGCCACCACGCCTCCGGCCGCGGCCAACAATACGGCTGGCGCCACGGCGGCGCCGGCGGCTGCCGGCGCCGCGACGGCCGGCGCAGCGGGCGCGGCCGCCAAGAGCGGCGCTTCGCGCTGGCTCGGCCCCATCGCCGGCATCGCCGCCGGCCTGGGCATCGCCGCGCTGCTGTCCAGCATGGGCCTGTCGGGCGCTTTCGCCGAATTCCTGTCGTCCGCGCTGCTGATCGGCCTGGTCGTCTTCGCCATCATGTTCATCGTCCGCCGCCTGCGCGGCGCCGCGCCGCGCACTGCCACGCAGGGCGCTTTCGGCGGCGCGAACAACGCGCCCGCGGGCCAGCAGCAGCAACCGATGTGGCGCCAGGCGCTGCAGCCGGCGGCCGCTCCCGCTCCCGCCGCGGCCCCCGCAGCCGCAGCCGCGCCGGCCGTGCTGCCCAAGGCTGGCGAGGACAACAACTGGTTCGTGCCGGGCGATTTCGATACGCCCAACTTCCTGAAGCAGGCCAAGGAACAGTTCGTGCGCATCCAGGCAGTCTGGGACAGCGGCAGCACCGACCGCCTGCGCGACTTCCTGACCGACGACCTGATCATCGAACTCAAGCCGCAACTGGCCGAGCGCGGCGAGGCGCCCAACAAGACCGAAGTCGTGCTGTTGAACGCGGAACTCCTGGGCATCGAAACGGTGTCCGACGGCCACCTGGCCAGCGTCCGCTTCTCCGGCATGCTGCGCGAGGCGCCGGGCACCGAGGCTTTCCGCTTCGAGGAAGTCTGGAACCTCTTCAAGCCGGCCTCCGGCGGCTGGTTGCTGGCCGGCATCCAGCAGATCCCGGTGGACTACGCCAGCTAAAGCTGGCGGACCGGGCAGAACCGCCCTCCGTTGGGGTGCCGCAAGGCATCCGCTTGAGCCGGCCCCACTAGGGGCCGGTTTTTCCATGTGCCTGCGCAAAACACGCTCTCATCTAACCCGTTACACTCCCGATTTACCCATCAATTCCGGCAACTCCGCCCATTGGGCCGTTGCAGACCGCCATGCTGCCTTTTTCGTTCCTGCCCACTCCCTCGCGGTTGGCTGTTAGCGCGCTCAACGCCCTGTTGCGGCGCGAGGACTGGGCGCGCGAACGCCTGTCGCGGCATGCCGGCAAGACGGTGCGCTTCGCGCTCGGCGGCTTCAGCCTGGGCCTGGCCATCGACAGCGAAGGGCTGGCGGCGCAGGCCGATGCGGCGGTGGTGCCCGACGTGACCCTGACGGTCGCGCCCGAGAAGCTGCCGGTGCCGCGCCTGGGCGCAGACCGCGACGCGCCGGATTTCGCCGAGGCCACGCATATCTCCGGCGATGCCGCCCTGGCCCAGGTCGTCGCCGACCTGTCCCGGCAGTTGCGCTGGGACCCCGAGGACGCGCTGGCCCGCGTGGTGGGCGACATCGCCGCGCTGCGCATCGCGGGCGGCGTCCGCGCCGTGGCCGGCGGCGCGCGCACGGCCGGCCAGCGCCTGGCCGGCAACGTGTCGGAATACCTGTCGGAGGAAAGCGGCGTGCTGGCGGGCCGGCCCGCGCTGGAACAGTGGCGCCTGGACCTGGCCGAACTGAACGCCCGCACCGAGGCCCTGGCCCGTTCGGCGGCCGCGCTCCAAACCCGCCTGGCCACGGCCGGCGCAAAGCGGGGCGCCTGATCCATGTTCCCTCTGCTGCGCCTTGCCCGCATCGTCCTGGTTTCGCTGCGCTACGGCCTGGACGAACTGGTGCTCTCCAGCCTGAACCATCCGCTGGCCACCTGCCTGCTGCGCGTCATCCGCCTGGGCACGCGTCCGCGCAAGCCGCGCGGGCTGCGACTGCGGCTGGCCCTGGAATCGCTGGGCCCCATTTTCGTGAAGTTCGGGCAGGTGCTGTCCACCCGCCGCGACCTGATCCCCGCCGACATCGCCGACGAACTGGCCCTCCTGCAGGACCGCGTGCCGCCGTTCCCCTCGGCGCAGGCGGCCGCCTGCATCGAAGCGGCGCTGGGCGCGCCGCCCGAGAAGCTGTTCGCGC
Source organism: Achromobacter veterisilvae (assembly GCF_037619525.1). Lineage (NCBI taxonomy): Bacteria > Pseudomonadati > Pseudomonadota > Betaproteobacteria > Burkholderiales > Alcaligenaceae > Achromobacter > Achromobacter veterisilvae. The sequence continues at coordinate 1,578,500 of NZ_CP148753.1, forward strand.
AGTTCGAGGTGGACCCGGTGGCCTCGGCCTCGATCGCCCAGGTGCACTTCGCGGTGCTGCATGACGGCCGCGAGGTCGCCGTGAAGGTGCTGCGCCCGGGCATGCTGAGCATCATCGAGAAAGACCTGTCGCTCTTGAAGGTGGTGGCGCGCATCATCGAACGCCTGGGCGCCGACGGCCGCCGCCTGAAGCCGCGCGAAGTCGTGGCCGAGTTCGACAAGTACCTGCACGACGAACTGGACCTGGTGCGCGAAGCCTCCAATTGCAGCCAGTTGCGCCGCAATTTCGGCCCCGAGTCCGGCCGCGGCGACATGCTGATCGTGCCCGAGGTGATCTGGGAATACACGGCCTCCACCGTATTCACCATGCAGCGCATGTATGGCGTGCCGGTGGGCCGGGTGGACCGCATGCGCGAGGCGGGCATCGACATCCCGACCCTGGCGCGCACCGGCGTCGAGATCTTCTTCACGCAGGTCTTCACCGACGGCTTCTTCCACGCCGACATGCACCCGGGCAACATCTACGTGTCGGACCGCCCCGAGACGCTGGGCAGCTACATCGCCCTGGATTTCGGCATCGTGGGGTCGCTGTCGGAGTTCGACAAGAATTACCTGGCGCAGAATTTCCTGGCCTTCTTCCACCGCGACTACCGCCGGGTGGCCCAGTTGCACATCGAGTCGGGCTGGGTGCCCCCCGATACGCGCGAAGAAGAACTGGAGGGCGCCGTGCGCGCCGTCTGCGAACCGTACTTTGACCGGCCGCTGTCGGAGATTTCGCTGGGGCAGGTGCTGCTCCGGCTGTTCCAGACCTCGCGCCGGTTCAATGTGGAGATCCAGCCGCAGTTGGTCCTGTTGCAGAAGACCCTGCTGAACGTCGAGGGCCTGGGCCGGCAGCTCGACCCCAACCTGGATCTCTGGAAGACCGCCAAGCCCTACCTGGAACGCTGGATGCGCCAGCGCGTCGGGATCAAGGGGCTGCGGCAAAGCCTGGAAAAGGAGGCCGCGCAGTGGTCGCAGATGCTGCCTGCCTTGCCCAGGCTGGTCCATGACCACCTGAGCCGCCCCAATGTCTCGCCGGCCCTGCTGGCAGAGATGGCTCAGTTGCGGCGGGCGCAGGAGCAGAACAACCGGCTGGTTGCAGCGCTGGTTGGGGTCGTGGCGCTCGCGGTCGGGGTCGCGATATGGGCGTTGACCCGGTAGGCGGCGCAATGATCTAGACGCCTTTTGTCATGTTTCATTCATGAAACGGTCATCATAGCTTCGCGGGAGACGGCGAAAAATAGCGCTGCGGCGGATGGTTGCAGCGCTCGCGCCGACAAGCCGCGCGCGCCATTCATCAATTTCTATAGCCCCATCAGCGGGACGAATACAAGGGCAGACCATGCTTTATCCTGAACTCTTCAAGACCATGGAAGCCGTGCGCTGGAACATGGCGCATGACATTCCCTGGGGCGACTTCGATCGCAGCAAGCTCTCCGACGAGCAGGCGCACACGATCAAGATGAACGCCATCACCGAATGGGCCGCCTTGCCGGCCACCGAAATGTTCCTGCGCGACAATCGCGGCGACAGCGATTTCTGCGCGTTCATGTCGGTATGGTTCTTTGAAGAGCAGAAGCATTCGCTGGTGCTGATCGAGTACCTGCGCCGCTTCCGCCCGGACCTCGTGCCCACCGAAGAAGAACTGCACAACGTGCGCTTCGAGTTCGATACGGCGCCCGAGCTGGAAACGCTGATGCTGCACTTCTGCGGCGAAATCCGCCTGAACCACTGGTACCGCCGCGCCGCCGAATGGCACACCGAGCCGGTCATCAAGGCCATCTACAAGACCGTGGCCCAGGACGAGGCCCGCCACGCCGGCGCCTACCTGCAATACATGCGCCGCGCCCTGCACGACCGCGGCCAGAACACCAGCGAGCAGGCGCGCCTGGCATTCTCGAAGATCGGCGTGCTGATGGCGTCGGCAGCCCGCACGCAGCAGGCCCTGCATCCCACCAACCTGCACGTGAACAAGGACCTGTTCCCCAACGACACGGTGCAGTCGCGCCTGCCCGAGCCGGGCTGGCTCGAACATTGGCTGGACACGCAGATCCGCTTCGACGGCGTCTGGGAACAGAAGGTCGTCACCCGCATCCTGCACATCCTGTCCAAGCTGATGGACCGCAGCTTCGAAACGGTGAAGGACCTGAACCGCTACCGCAAGGAAATGTCGGCGCTGATCGTGCCGAAGGAAAAGGAAATCGTCGTTCCTTCGGCGGTGTAAGGGCACCCGTTTCGAGGTGTCTGACACCCGTATGGGAGGTCCGCCGTACTGAAACCGGTCTTCCCGGGTGTCTGACACCGGTCGTATCTTGACGGCCTATCAGATTCAGCCGGTGTCAGACACCCGGGACGGTAGTGTTGGGTTCGTTGCACTGTCTCGTACGGGGGTCAGACACGCGGAATGTTGGGTAAGGGCAGTACAATCCCGCCATGCCTGCCGCCCGTTTCGAATCCAAGGTCCTGTCCCGCGACGAATGCGTCGCCGCCGTCGCCGCCGGCCGCTACCCGCGGCCGCTGGTGTTCACCAACGGCGTCTTCGACATCCTGCACCGGGGGCACGCGACCTACCTGGACCAGGCGGCGCAATTGGGCGCGACGCTCGTGGTGGCGGTGAACACCGACGAATCGGTGCGCCGGCTGGGCAAGGGCGCTGAGCGCCCGCTGAACCGCATGGAAGACCGCGCCGCCTTGCTGGCCTCGCTGGGCTGCGTGGCGGCCGTCACGTCCTTCCATGAAGACACGCCCGAGGCGCTGATCGCGCAGCTCAAGCCCGACCTGATCGTCAAGGGCGGCGACTACGACATGGAAAAGCTGCCCGAGACCGCCCTGGTCAAGACCTGGGGCGGCCGCGCGGTGGCCATTCCGTTCGAATTCGAGCGTTCCACCACCGCCCTGGTGAAGAAGATCCAGGGCGCCTAGCGCGGTTCCCGCAGCAGGCGGTTGATCGCTTCCAGGTCCGTTTCCGCCAGGATGCCGCTGGTGGCCTTCAGGCGCAGGCTCGCCAGCACGGTGCTGTAGCGCGCCAGCGCCAGGTCGCGCTGGGTGGCGTAGAGCTGCTGCTGGGCATTGAGCACGTCCAGGTTGATGCGCACGCCGACCTCGTAGCCGGTGCGGTTGGCCTCGACCGCCGCGCGGCTGGATTTCTCGCCGGCTTCCAGGGCCTGGATGCGGGCCAGGCCGCTGGTGACGCCGGTGTAGTACTGGCGCGCGGCCTGGATGGCCTGGCGGCGCGCCGTTTCGTAGTCGTGGCGCGCCTTCTGCTCCAACTGCACCTTTTCGGTCACCTGCGACGACACGCCGCCGCCCGCGTACAGCGGAATCGACAGCACGACGCCGATGGTGTTGTCGATCGGCTTGCCCGGCGCGGCATTGCCCATGACCGCGTCGCTCGCGCTGCCGCTGGTGGCGCGCAGGTTCAGCGTGGGGTAGTGGCCGCTCTTGGCGATCTGGATCTCGCGTCCGGCGATGCGGGTCAGCAGTTGGGCGCGCAGCACGTCCAGGCTGGAGGCCTCGGCCTGGTTGCTCCAGTCGGCGACGCGGGCGGGCTGCGGGGCAGGCAGTTGCACGCCGTAGGGCAGTTCGGCCAGCGCGCCGGGGGCCGTGCCGACGATCTTGGCCAGCTCGTCGCGGCGCACTTCCAGATCGTTCTGCAGGCGCAGTTCCTGGGCCACCACCAGGTCGTAGCGCGCCTGCGCTTCGTAGGTGTCGGTGATGGTGGCGTTGCCCAGCTCGAAATTGCGCTTGGCGGACTCCAACTGCCCGGCCACGGCGGCCTTCTCGGCCTCGGTGGCGGTCAGCGTGTCCTGGGCGTAGAGCACGTTGAAATAGGCGTCGGCCACGCGCAGCAGCAGATCCTGGTAGGCCTGCTGCAATTGCACTTCGACGTCGGCCACGACCAGCTTGGACTGTTCGTAGTTCTGCCAGCGGCCCCAGTCGAACAGGGGCTGGGTCAGCGCCAGGTCCCAGACGCCGCGTCCGCCGCTGTAGGCGACGCCCAGGCCGCGGGTGCTGCGGGTTTCCTGGTAGGCCCCGCCGGCTTCGGCGGAAATCAGGGGCAGGAGCAGGGAGCGGGCCTGGGGTTCTTTTTCCAGGCCGGCGCGGTAGTTGGCCCGCGCGGCGGCGTAGATCGGGTCATTGCCCAGCGCCGCCTGCCAGACCTGGATCAGGTTCTGCGCGCGGGCAAGGGACGGGCCGGCGCTTGCGGCGCAGGTGAATACCAATAAAGCCGTAAGCAATCGGACGCGCATGATTTTCAACGATACGCCGGGCCGCCCGGAACGCCGCCGGCCTGGCCGGGGCGTGGACGCTGGGCGGCAGGGTTGGGACTCAGAACTTGAACTGGGACACCGTCACGCCGCGCAGCGGCTTGATGACCGTTTCGAACAGGTTCACCGTTTCGAAGCTGGCCGCGGTGGTGCGGGTGATGCGACAGGCCGTCATGACGGGGGCCTGGCCGACGACGACGACCAGGCGGCCGCCCACGCGCAACTGGTACTTCAGCGCGTCCGGCACGGTCGGCACGGAACCCGTGACGAGGATGGCGTCGTATTCGGTGGAGCCCCAGCCGTTGCGGGCGTCGCCCGTTTCGACCTTGACGTTGGTGACGTTGTTCATTTGCAGATTCTGCTGGGCGAACGTCACCAGGCGGCTGTCGATCTCGACCGACGTGACCTGTTGCGCCAGGTAGCCCAGCAGCGCGGCCTGGTAGCCGGAACCGGTGCCGATTTCCAGCACGCAGTCGGACTTGGTCAGCAGCAGTTCCTGCGCCAGGCGGGCTTCCACCTTGGGCGCGAGCATGGTCTGGCGCGTGTTGACCGCGTTGATTTCCAGCGGCAGTTCCAGGTCGGAAAACGCCATCGCGCGCAGGGCCGGCGGAACGAATTGTTCGCGGCGCACGTCGAACAGCGCTTGCAGCACGTTGGCGTCCAGAACGTCCCACGGGCGGATCTGCTGTTCCACCATATTGAAGCGGGCTTGTTCTACGTCGGGCAGGGTCGAAGCGTTCATGACGGTCAGAAAAAACAGAGGAATCAACTGACCATTGTACCGATTCGTAGCGTACTGTGACGCTTCGGCCCGCCGACAAGTGTTTCAGCCGGCGCCCGGGCCTACCACCAGGCGTGGAAGTGATGCACGGGCCCGTGGCCGGAACCCACCGACAGGCGTTCCGCGTGGCGGATGGCCTCGGTCAGGTAGGCCTTGGCGCGACGCGCGGCCTCTGGTACGTCCCCGGTTTGCGGCAGCAGGGCCGCCAGCGCCGCCGACAGCGTGCAGCCGGTGCCATGGGTGTTGGCCGTGGGGATGCGGTGGCCGGGCAGTTCGATCATCCGGTCGCCGTCGTGCAGCAGGTCGATGGTGTCGTTGCCGGGCAGGTGGCCGCCCTTGACGAGGACCCAGCGTTCGCCGGAATGGGCCAGTTTGTTGCGCAGCCGTTCGGCCACGCGGCGCATTTCCTTGACGGTCTCGACCGGGCGCTCTTCCAGCAGCACGCCGGCCTCGGGCAGGTTGGGCGTCAGCAGGGTGGCCTGGGGCAGCAGGGCCTCGCGCATGGCGCCCACGGCCTCGTTCTCCAGCAGCAGGTCGCCGCTCTTGGCCACCATGACCGGGTCCAGCACCACGTGGGCCGGGGCCCATTTGGCGAGCTTTTCGGCCACGATTTCGATTACCGGCCGCTGGCCCAGCATGCCGATCTTGACGGCGTCGATGCGCACGTCCTCGAACAGCGTGTCGATCTGCTGGCCCACGAAGGCGGGCGGCACCGCCGAGATGCCGGTGACGCCGCGCGTGTTCTGCGCGGTCAGCGCGGCGATCACGGCGCAGCCGTAGGCGCCCAGCGCGCTCATGGCCTTCACGTCGGCCAGGATGCCGGCGCCGCCGGACGGGTCGACGCCGGCGATGGTCAGCGCGTTGGGGATGGGGCGGCCGCCTGCGGCCTGCTGGCCGGTGCTCATTTGGGGGCGCCGGCCGTGATCAGGCCTTCGGTGGGCGAGCTGGGGGCGCCGCTGTACAGCTTCTTGGGCATGCGGCCGGCCAGGAAGGCCTCGCGGCCGGCTTCCACGCCCTTTTTCATGGCGCTGGCCATCAGGATGGGGTCGCGCGCGCCGGCGATGGCGGTGTTCATCAGGACGGCGTCGCAGCCCAGCTCCATGGCGATGGCGGCATCGGACGCGGTGCCCACGCCGGCGTCCACCACGATCGGCACGCGGGCCTGGTCGATGATGAGGCGCAGGTTCCAGGGGTTCAGGATGCCCATGCCCGAGCCGATCAGCGAGGCCAGCGGCATCACGGCCACGGCGCCCAGGTCTTCCAGCATGCGGCACTGGATGGGATCGTCGGTGCAATACACCATGACCTTGAAGCCGTCGTCCACCAGGGTCTTGGTGGCCTTGAGCGTTTCGGGCATGTTGGGGAACAGGGTCTGCGGGTCGCCCAGCACTTCCAGTTTCACCAGGTCGTGGCCGTCCAGCAGCTCGCGCGCCAGGCGCAGCGTGCGCACGGCGTCGTCGGCGCTGTAGCAGCCGGCGGTGTTGGGCAGCAGCGTGAATTTCGAGGGCGGGACGTAGTCCAGCAGGTTCGGTTCGCCGGCGTTCTGGCCGATATTGGTGCGGCGGATCGCGACGGTGACGATCTCGGTGCCGCTGGCGTCCAGCGCCGCGCGGGTCTGTTCGAAGTCCTTGTACTTGCCGGTGCCGACGAGCAGGCGCGACGAGTAGGCGCGGCCGGCGATGGTGAGAGTGTCTTGAGTGGTCATGGCGGTGTTTCAAAGGGCGGGTGCGCACGATGCGGGGCCCGCGGGGACTGGCGTATCTTGCACGAATGATAAAGCACGACGCCGATCGGCAGACGAGTCCGGCGGAATGCCGCGTTCCACTATTTGAAGATGGCGGCATGGCGGCGGATCAGCGGCGCAGGCGGTCCAGGTCGGCGCAGAGGCTTTCGGCCGCGTCCAGCAGCCGCGGCCCGGGGCGGTACAGCGCGTCCGCGTCGATCCCGTACACGTGGCCCTGGCGGGCGGCGGGCAGGCCCAGCGCCTGCCAGGCGGCGAGGTTCCGCGGCGTGTCCTCCGGCTGGCTCACGCCCGCCAGCACGGCTTCGGGCCGGGCGGCCAGCACGCTTTCCAGCGTGACCTGCGGAGCCACGACGGGGGCCTGGCCGAAGACGTTGACGCCGCCGCAGGCGCGCAGGGCGTCGCTGACGATGCTGGAATCGTTCAGGGTGAAGATGGGGTCCAGGCCCGCCTGGACGAACACGCGCACCGGCCGGCGGCCGGCGTAGCGCGCCGTCAGGGCGTCCAGCCGGGCGCGCAGGTCCCGGGCGGCGGCCCGCGCCTGGGGTTCGGTGCCGAACAGGACGCCCATGCGCTCCACGGCGTCGGGGATGGCCGCCAGGGTCGGCGGATCGCTGTAGAAGACCGGAACGTCCAGCTTGCCCATGACGCGGACCAGCGGCTCGGCGGCGGCCGCCTGCCAGGCGATCAGCAGGTCGGGGCGGGCGGCGGCCACCCGTTCGGGGTCGGGCTGGGTGCCGTCGCCGATGACCGGCAGGCGGCGGGCGGCGGGCGGATAGTCGCTGCCGCGGACGGTGCCGACGAGGTAGTCGCCCGCGCCCGCGGCGTAGACGAGTTCGGTGGCGTGCGGAGCCAGGGTGACCGCGCGCCGGGCGGGCGCCGGCAGCACGACGTCCCGGTTGCGGTCGTCGCGGACCGGGATCGTGGCCGCGCTGGCGCCCTGGACTGCCAGGCAGGCAAGCCAGAGCCAGCTTGTACGAGCGATCCGGTGAATCGGCGGCGTCATGGAAGAGGGGGGGGCGGGCGGCGCAGGCCGCCGCCCGCACATCCTAGCCTACATGCGCCAGGACAGGTTCACGAACGCGTTCGAACCCGGCGTGGCGTAGCCTTCGGCCAGGGTGTAGTGCTTGTCGAACACGTTGTTCCAGCGGACCTGCACCTGGAAGTTGCGCGTGATGTCGTACGAGGCGGTCAGGTTGAAGAGCCCGTAGCCGGCCATGTACGTCTGGCCCACGTCGTAGCGCTCGTCCGACACGTACCACTCCGCGCCCACCAGCAACTGGTCGAAACGATGGTCGATCGAGGTGCGCAGGACGGTGCGCGCGCGGCGCAGCAACTGCTCGTTGGTGTCGTCGTTCTTCGGATTGCTCAGGTCCAGGCTGGCCCGGATGCGGGTGTTGCCGAAGCTGTGCGCGCCCGAAACGGTGAAGCCCTGCAGCGTGGCCCGGCCGACGTTGCCCAGCGTCGATCCGGCGAACGGATTGCTGGGGTCCAGGGCCTGGGTCTGAATCAGGTTCTTGACGCGCGTGTGGTAGTACACGACGCCCAGTTCGCTGGTGTCGTCCTGGTACTTCAGGCCGATTTCGCCGTTGCGCGATTCTTCGGGCTTGAGCCGCGGGTTGCCGACATAGCCGCCGATGTCCGGGTAGTAGAGGTCATTGAAGCTGGGGGCGCGGAAGCCGGTATTGGCCGCCACGGTCGCGCGCAGATTGCCGGTCAGGTCGAAACCGTAGGCCAGGCCGCCGGTGGTGCGATGGCCGACTTCGGACACGTTGTCGTTGCGCAGGCTGGCCTGCACGTGATGGCGGCCGAAGTCGCCCAGGTACACGCCGGTGAACGAATTCACGTGGCGGCGGGTCTGCGAGTAGTCGCCATAGGTCACGTTCATGAAGTCGGTGAAATCGGCGATGTCGCCCTTCACGCGCTGGTCCAGGTGTTCGTAGGCGAGCGTGAACTTCTGGTTCTCGGCCAGGCGGAAATCGTTCTGCCAGGAATACTGGTTCTGGCGGGTGCGGAAGGTGGTGCGGCCGTCGGGCGAGTTGCCGGGGCTCAGGTCGGCCGGCGCGTTGCGCGATTCGTTGTCGTCGACCATGTAGCCCACGCGCAGCGTGCTCTTCCAGAAGTCGGCCAGGCGGTTTTCGCTGGTGATCGAGTAGTTCTCCAGCTTTTGCACGCTGCGGTCGTTGAAATAGGGCTCGCCGTTGTCATAGCCCCCGTTGACGCGCGTCTGGTAGACCTGCACCGACAGCTTCTGCTCGGGCTTCCATTCGTAGCCCAGCGAGCCGGCCACGTTGTTCTGGTAGTAGCTGTCCTTGTCGGGGTTGTGCGAAAACGGATTGCGCGTGGTGGTCGCGTCGAAGCCGTGGCTTTGCTGGTAGCCGCCCGACAGGCTGTAGGTCCAGCCGTTGGACGCGCCCGAAATGCCCGCGTTGTAGCTGCTGGTGCCGTAGGTGCCGAAGCCGATGTTGGAGTAGGCCGACAACGGCTTGTCGCTGGCCTGCCGGGTGATGACGTTGATCACGCCGCCGATGGCGTCCGCGCCGTACAGGCTGCTGGCGGCGCCGCGCACGATTTCGATGCGCTCGATGCTGTCCGCGGGGATGGCGTTCAGCGCGGGAATGCCGCTGGACGCGTTGTTGATGCGCTGGCCGTCGATCAGCACCAGCGTCTGGTTGCTGTTGGCCCCGCGCATGAACAGGCTGGTCGCGGTCTGCGGGCCGCCGTTGTTCACGTATTCGATGCCATGGCTGCGCGACAGCACTTCGGCAAGGCTGCTCTGCCCGGCGCGCGACAGCGTTTCGCGGTCGATGACCGACGTGTCGCTCAGGACGTTCTTCAGTTCCTGGGGCGTGCGGCTGGCCGTCACGACGATGGTGTCCAGTTGGGCGACGGATGCGGAAGGGGCGGCTTGCTGGGCGCTGGCCAGGAGGGGGGCGGCGCACGCCAGGACGCCGGCGCTGCGGCGGATGGAGCGGGTATTCATCAGGATGACCTCGGTGTGACGCGCGACCCCGCACGTCGTTCACGAAAACGGGCACGCGCGGCGCGAGGCGCCGGGCGCGTGCTTGCTGGCGAACTGGCCGGTATCGGGCTGCCATGGGCGCGTCGCGCGCATGGGGACCGTTGCGGGGGCAGCACAGGCTGGAGCCTGGATGGGCGGGCCGCCTTGTGGGGGCCAGCCGTCCTGCGGACATCTTCCTGTTTCCCGTTTACCTTTCGCGCGCCGCCTGCAAGTGTTGCGTTCTTGCAAGCGCATTGCGCCGAAAGCACCGGTTCGGGGCCGAAACTGTATCACCGGGAGGCGCGGGTTAGCCCATTTTGTTACGATCAGGGCTTGTTTTTCCGGCGTTTTTCGCTTTTTAGCCACACTGCGCCGCCGTTGCCAACTCCATCCGGACCTGCCCGTGTCGTATCCCCGCCTGCCATACCCGCCCGAAGCCTATACCCAGGGCGGTGAATTCGCCCGCCTGCTGGGCAAGCGCATCCTGATCCTGGACGGCGCCATGGGCACCATGATCCAGCGCTACAAGCTGGGCGAGGCGGACTTCCGCGGCGAGCGCTTCGCCGCCCACGGCAAGGACCTGAAGGGCGACAACGAACTGCTGTCGCTGGTGCGGCCGGACGTGATCTCCGAGATCCACCGCCAGTACCTCGAGGCCGGCGCCGACGTCATCGAAACCAACACCTTCGGCGCCACCTCGATCGCGCAGGGCGACTACGACCTGCCCGAACTGGCCTACGAACTGAACCTGGTGTCCGCCCGCCTCGCGCGCGAGGCCTGTGACGCCTACAGCACGCCGGACAAGCCGCGTTTCGTGGCCGGCGCGCTGGGCCCGCAGCCCAAGACGGCCTCGATCTCTCCGGACGTGAACGACCCGGGCGCCCGCAACGTCACTTTCGACGAACTGCGCGCGGCCTACGTCGAACAGCTCAACGGGCTGCTCGACGGCGGCATCGACATCGTCCTGATCGAAACCATTTTCGACACGTTGAATGCCAAGGCGGCCATCTACGCCACCGAGGAAGTGTTCGAAGAGCGCGGCATCCGCCTGCCCGTCATGGTCTCCGGCACGGTGACCGACGCCTCCGGCCGCATCCTGTCGGGCCAGACCGTCGAGGCCTTCTGGAATTCGGTGCGCCACGCGCGCCCCGTCACCATCGGCCTGAACTGCGCGCTGGGCGCGGCGCTGATGCGCCCCTACGTGGCCGAGCTGGCCAGGATCTGCGACACCTACGTCTGCGTCTACCCCAACGCCGGCCTGCCCAACCCGATGGCCGAGACCGGGTTCGACGAAACCCCGGCCGACACCTCGGCGCTGCTGGAGGAATTCGCGCGCGCCGGCCTGGTGAACATGTCCGGCGGCTGCTGCGGCACCACGCCGGACCACATCCGCGCCATCGCCGAGAAAGTCGGTTCGCTCACGCCGCGCGCCGTGCCCGATATCCCGGTCAAGACCCGGCTGTCGGGCCTTGAGCCCTTGAACATCGACGAGGACACGCTGTACGTCAACGTGGGCGAACGCACCAACGTGACGGGCAGCAAGATGTTCGCCCGCCTGATCCGCGAAGAGAAATACGACGAGGCGCTGGCCGTGGCCCGCCAGCAGGTCGAGAACGGCGCGCAGATCATCGACATCAACATGGACGAGGCCATGCTGGATTCGGTGGCGTGCATGCACCGCTTCCTGAACCTGATCGCCTCCGAGCCGGACATCGCGCGCGTGCCGATCATGATCGACAGCTCCAAGTGGGAAGTCATCGAGGCCGGCCTGAAGTGCGTGCAGGGCAAGCCGGTGGTGAACTCCATTTCCATGAAGGAAGGGCTGGAGCCCTTCCGCCACCATGCGCGCCTGTGCCGCCGCTACGGCGCGGCGGTGGTGGTGATGGCCTTCGACGAGCAGGGCCAGGCCGACACGCTGGAGCGCCGCAAGGAAATCTGCGGCCGGGCCTACCAGATCCTGGTCGAGGAAGAGGGCTTTCCGCCCGAAGACATCATTTTCGATCCGAACGTCTTCGCGGTCGCCACCGGCATCGACGAACACAACCACTACGCCGTGGACTTCATCGAAGGCACGCGCTGGATCCGCGACAACCTGCCGCATGCCCGCATTTCGGGCGGCGTGTCCAACGTCAGCTTCTCGTTCCGCGGCAACGAGCCGATGCGCGAGGCCATCCACACCGTGTTCCTGTACTACGCGGTCAAGGAAGGCATGACGATGGGCATCGTCAACGCCGGCCAGCTCGGCGTGTACGCGGACCTGGATCCGAAGCTGCGCGACCTGGTCGAGGACGTGATCCTGGACCGTCCCGAGCCCGTGGGCAAGACCGAGGCCGACGACGAACGCACCCCGACCGAGCGCCTGGTGCAGTTCGCCGACAGCGTGAAGGGATCGGGCGCCAAGAAGGAAGAGGACCTGGCCTGGCGCGACGCCTCCGTCGAGCAGCGCCTGTCGCACGCGCTGGTGCACGGCATCACGGCCTTCATCGTCGAAGACACGGAAGAGGTGCGCCAGAAGATCGCCGCGCGCGGCGGCCGCCCCATCGAGGTGATCGAAGGCCCGCTGATGGACGGCATGAACGTCGTGGGCGACCTGTTCGGCGCGGGCAAGATGTTCCTGCCGCAGGTGGTGAAATCCGCCCGCGTCATGAAGCAGGCCGTGGCGCACCTGATCCCCTTCATCGAAGAGGAAAAGCGCCAGATCGCGGCGGCCGGCGGCGACGTGCGGGCCAAGGGCAAGATCGTCATCGCTACCGTCAAGGGCGACGTGCACGACATCGGCAAGAACATCGTGTCGGTGGTCCTGCAGTGCAACAACTTCGAAGTCGTGAACATGGGCGTGATGGTGCCCTGCGCGCAGATCCTGGAAAAGGCCAAGGAAGAGAACGCCGACATCGTCGGCCTGTCGGGCCTGATCACGCCCAGCCTGGAAGAAATGGCCTACGTGGCCAGCGAAATGCAGCGCGACGAGTATTTCCGCAGCCGCAAGCTGCCGCTGATGATAGGCGGGGCCACCACCAGCCGCGTGCACACCGCCGTGAAGATCGCGCCCAACTACGAAGGCCCGGTCATCTACGTGCCGGACGCCAGCCGTTCGGTGGGCGTGGCCACCAACCTGATGTCGGACCAGGCGGACGCCTACCTGGCGGAACTGGCGCAGGACTACGAAGAGGTGCGCCGCCGCCACGCCAACCGCAAGGCCACGCCGATCCTGCCGCTGGCGGAAGCGCGCGCCTCGCGCCCCGCGATCGACTGGGACGCCTACACGCCGCCGCGCCCGAAGTTCATCGGCCGCCGTACGTTCAAGAGCTACGACCTGGCCGAGATCGTGAAGTACGTGGACTGGGGCCCGTTCTTCCAGACCTGGAGCCTGTTCGGCCCGTTCCCGGCGATCCTGGACGACAAGGTCGTGGGCGAGCAGGCGCGCAAGGTCTACGCCGACGGCCTGGCCATGATGAAGCGCATCGTCGAAGGCCGCTGGCTGACCGCCAACGGCGTCGTCGGCTTCTACCCGGCCAACAGCGTCAATGACGAGGACATCGAGGTCTACAAGGACGAAACGCGCAGCGAAGTGCTGTTCACCTACCGCAACCTGCGCCAGCAGGGCGCCAAGCGCGAAGGCGTCAGCAACAAGTCGCTGTCGGACTTCATCGCGCCCAGGTCCAGCGGCAAGCTGGACTACATCGGCATGTTCGCCGTCACGGCCGGCATCGGCATCGAAAAGAAGGAAGCGGAGTTCGAAAAGGCGCTGGACGACTATTCCAGCATCATGCTCAAGTCCCTGGCCGATCGCCTGGCCGAGGGCTTCGCCGAATGCCTGCACGCCCGCGTGCGCCAGGACCTGTGGGGCTACGCGTCCGACGAGGCCCTGTCCAACGACGACATGATCGCCGAGAAGTACGTGGGCATCCGCCCGGCGCCCGGCTATCCCGCGTGTCCGGAGCACGTGGTGAAGACCGACATGTTCCGCGTGCTGGACGGCGCGGACATCGGCATGATGCTGACCGACAGCTACGCCATGTACCCGGCCTCGAGCGTGTCCGGCTTCTACTTCAGCCATCCGCAGTCGCAGTACTTCAACGTGGGCGTGATCGGCGAAGACCAGTTGCTGGATTACGCGGCGCGCAGCGGACGCAGCATCGAGGACCTGAAGCGGACGCTGGCGCCGAACCTGGGGTGATGCCATGTTCCGGTGTCCGCAGCGTTTCGGTGTCTGACACCTTGGGCGTCCCCGCATCCGCACGGCGTTCCGGTGTCTGACACCCGGGTGAGATGAGCGTCAACTTGCGAGGGCATCTCGTGGGGTGTCAGACACCTTGGGCGTCCCCGCATCTGCACAGCGTTCCGGTGTCTGACACCCGGGTGAGATGAGCTTCAACTTGCGAGGGCGTCTCGTGGGGTGTCAGACACCTTGGGCGTCCCCGCATCTGCACAGCGTTCCGGTGTCTGACACCCGGGTGAGATGAGCTTCAACTTGCGAGGGCGTCTCGTGGGGTGTCAGACACCTAGCGATCTAGCGCCTGGCGCATGCCACCGCCCCTGGCGCATTCCGCCGCTGCCGGGACACGGGACAAATTACCCCGCGGGCGGCGCGATGCGCCCCAGGACACCTTCGATCATCACGCCGATCGCCAGCACCTTGCGGTCGTCGCCGGGCAGTCCGTCTATCTCCAGTCCTACCGGCAAGCCTTCCGGCGACAAGCCCGCCGGGACGCTCAACCCGGGCAGTCCGGCGTTGCTGCCGGGATCGACGTTGCGGGCCAGGCGGCTGAAGCTTTCGAAGCTGCTGGCCTCGGGCGTGGCGGCCATCGGCAGGATCGGCAGGGTGGGAAACAGCAGGCCGTCCAGGCCGTGTTCCCGGAAGGCGCGGCGGTAGACGTCGATCAATTCGTCGCGCTGGACGGCGATGACGCGTTCGTACAGCGGTTGCAGCGGCAGGACCTGGCCATCCGGCGTGGGCAGCACCCCGGGCACGATCAGGCCGTCGAAAATGGCTTTGACGTCGGGGCTGGATATCTGCGCCACCACCTCGTCGAAGCTCACGCCCGTGCCGTAGCGCTGCAGGTAAGCGGTCAGGTCGGGCTTTTGCTCATATAGGCACAACGGCATGCCGACCGCGGCGTTGGCGGCCGGCAGGTCGGGCATGTCGATTTCCACCAGATGCACGCCGGCCTCGCGCAGCTTTGCCAGCGCGGCATCCATGACGCTGCGCACGGAGGGTTCCAGGCCGGCCCAGAAATAGCCCGCCAGCCCCAGGCGCACGCCCGCGGGCGGCAGGGGCGCCAGCGCTTGCGCGTCGCCTGCCAGCACGGCGTCCAGCAGCACGATGTCTTCCATGCTGTTGGCGATCGGCCCGGGCGTATCCCGGGTGTGCGAGATGGGGGTGATGCCTGAGCCGTCGTACCGGCCGACCGAAGGCCGGAAGCCCGCGGCGCCGTTGACCGCGGCGGGCAGGCGCACGGAGGCGCCGGTGTCGGTGCCCAGGGCGGCGGGCGTCAGGCGCGCGCCCACGGCCGCGCCGCTGCCCGAGGACGAGCCGCCGGCGATGCGGGTGCTGTCATAGGCGTTGCGCGTGCCGTCGCCGTGCGCGCCGGGGAAGGCGGTGTTGTAGCCGGAGACGCCGAAAGCCAGCTCGTGCATGTGGGTCTTGCCCACGATGACCGCGCCGGCAGCGCGCAGGCGCTCGACGACGGGCGCGTCCTGGGCGGGGCGGAAGTGCTTCAAGGCCGGGGTGCCGGCCGTGTTGGGCAATCCGGCCACGTGGATGTTGTCCTTGATGGCAATGGGCACGCCGCCCAGCGGCGCCGCGGCCTGACCGCCTGGGCGCTGCCCGGCGTCGTAGGCGCGGGCCTGGGCCAGCGCGCCCTCGCGGTCGACGGTGATGAAGGCGTTGAGCACGCCCTGGGCGTCGATGCGGTCCAGGCAGGCCTGGGTCAGCGCCACGCTGGTGAGGCGGCCGTCGCGGATCCGGGCGGCGGCTTCGGTGACGGTCAGGGCCGTGAGGGCGCCGACGGGGCGGGGCTGGGGCTTGTCGGACAAAGTCTGTCGGGGCGTATTGGGCATGACGCTTCCTCACCGGATGAATACTGTCGGACCGCCATCTATACAGGGTTCCTGTCGCCGCTGTCGAGCCCGGCCGCCTGGCCCCACCTGCCCGCGACGATGGTTTACCATTTCGATAGTGGTAAACCATGATGGTGGAAATTGGTAAACCACTTATGATTTGGTCTAACCACTTTGACGATCCATGACACTGCAACTGATCCCCAAACCCGAGGAACCGGCCAGCAAGCCGGTGCCGGACCGCGCCTATGTGCGGCTGGCCGCCCAGATCCAGGCCCTGGTGGCGCAAGGCGAATTCGCCGTCGGCAAGCGTTTGCCGGCTGAACGCGCGCTGGCCGAGCGTTTCGACGTCAGCCGCACCGCGCTGCGCGAAGCCATCATCGCGCTGGAGTTGCAGGGGGTCGTGGAAGTGCGCGGCGGGTCGGGCATCTACGTCTGTGAACCCAAGCCCGGCATCGCCCGCTTGCCGGCCGCCCAGGAAGCCGGCGCGGGGCCGTTCGAGCTGCTGCGCGCGCGCTGCCTGATCGAATCCGAAATCGCGGCGCTGGCGGCCAAGACCCGCAACGACGCGGACCTGGACCGCATCTTCGAAGCGCTGACGACGATGCGCGAGCAGATGATGGACAAGGCGGCCAATGAAGAGGCCGACCGCCGTTTCCATCTGTATATCGCGCAGTCCACGGGCAACAGCGTGCTGTTGGCCACCGTGACGTCGATGTGGGACCAGGCCCAGGGACCGATCTGGGAAAAGATCGAACAGCATTTCCATACGCAGGAGCTGCGCCAGGCGTCGCAGGAAGATCACCAGCGCATTTTCAGCGCGCTGGTGGCCGGCGACGCGCAGGCGGCGAGGCAGGCGATGCGCGCCCACTTGGAGCGCGTGATCGGCGAATTCGCGCAGGGGTGGCGTTGATGCGGTAGCGCGGGGCGGTACGGCAGGCGGCCCTCGGCAGAGCGCGGAAGATAACCGCGCCCCGGATCCGGGCTTTTCAAGTTCAGGAGACAAGCAATGCAACAACAGAACAAGGGGAGCCGCGTGTTGGCCCGGTGGGCGGCGGCTGCGGTGCTGGCGACGTCCTTGCCGGTGGCCGCCCAAGGCGGCGCCGCGGCGGCGGGCCTTCCCGCGCCGGGACAGAGCCCGCGCATCGATGCCATCCGCAAGGCCGGCGAGCTTCGCGTGGGCGTATTGCAGAACGCGCCCTGGCTGATCCAGGACCTGTCCGGCAAAAGCGGCGAAGCCTGGAGCGGCCCCGCCTGGCTGCTGGCCAAGGAATACGCCAAGCAGTTGGGCGTCAAATTGACGGCCGTGCCCGTGTCGCACGAGACCAAGGTGCCGGTGCTGGCCGCCAACCAGGTCGACATGACCATCAGCCCGCTGGCCGAGACGCCCGAGCGCCTGAAGGTGGTGGACTTCGTGCTGTATTCGGCCACCAGCGTCTGCATGTTCGGCCGCGCCGGCAACGACAAGCTGGCCAAGGTCAAGGCGGTCGAGGACCTGAACCAGCCGGACATCACCATCGCCTACTTCACGGGCGGCGCCGAAGAGGCCTGGGTGAAAGAACGTTTCCCCAAGGCTCGGCTGCGCGCCGTCGCCAACTCCGGCGCCACCGCGCCCATCGAAGAGATCATGGCCAGGCGCGCCGACGCGGCGCCGATCAACCGCGTGCCGTGGGTGGGACTGAACCGCAAGGTGCGCGGCCTGGTGGTGTTTCCCGCCGAAGCCAATTGCCAGCAGAGCACGGAAAAGGCCTCGCCGGTGGGCCTGGCCGTCGACAAGAACCAACCCGGCTACCTGGCCTGGCTGCGGCAAGTGGCGGCAACGATGAAGCCCGCGTTGGACGCTGACGAAATGCGCATCATCGAACAGACCCAGTAGGCCGTCCGGCCATTCCCCTTTTCAACCGGCACGCGCCCGGCGCGTGCGGATCTGGCGATACCGCCGGCGCTTGAACACGCCGGTACCGGGCGCGCCGCCATTGGGCGGCAGACGGCCGGGTTCCTCTAGGAGACTATGCATGCAACCCCGATTCCCCTCGCGCCTTCCCGCCGCCCGCCTGTTCCTGTCCGCCGCGCTGTTGGCGGGCGCAGCCGCGGCGCATGCCCAGACGCCGCCCGCGCCCGGCGAAAGTCCCCGCATCGACGCCATCCGCAAGGCGGGCGTGCTGCGGGTCGGCGTGGTCAACAACCCGCCCTGGCTGGTGCAGAACACCACCGGGTCGGGTGAACCCTGGATGGGGTCGTCGTGGCTGCTGGGCAAGGAGTTCGCGCGCTTGCTGGAAGTGAAGATCGTGCCCGTGCAGGTCAGCCACGAGACCAAGGTGCCCGCGCTGATCGCCAACCAGATGGACATCATGATCGGCCCGCTGAACCAGAACGCCGAGCGCGCCAAGATCATCGATTTCGTGACCTTCTCCAACACCAGCGTCTGCATGTTCGGGCTGGCGTCGAATCCGAAATTCACGAACGCCACCAAGGTCGAGGACTTCAACCAGCCCGGCATCACGATGGCCTACTTCTCCGGCGCGGGCGAAGAGCCGCTGGTGTTGCAGAGCTTTCCCAAGGCCAAGCTGCGCGGCGTGACAAATTCGGGTTCGGTCGCGCCGATCGAGGAAGTGCTGGCCGGCCGCTCGGACGTCGCGCCGCTGAACCGCATGCTGTGGCCCAACATCAGCAAGAAGGTCAAGGGCCTTGCCGTGTTCCCCAAAGAGAACGACTGCCAGGACAGCAAGATCTTCGCGATCGACGCGGGCATGGGCGTGGCCAAGGATCAGGCCGTGTATCTGGACTGGCTGCGCAAAGTGGAAGCCCGCATGCATCCGGAACTGGCGGCTGAAGACCTGCGCATGACCCAAACCCTGAAATAAGGCGGCCATCATGTTGAACTGCGCCATTCATGGCGCCCAGGACCTGCGCCTGGACGAACAGCAGCCCGAGGCGCTGGGCCCCACGCAAGTGCGGGTGGGCGTCAAGGCCGTGGGCATCTGCGGGTCCGACCTGCACTACTACCGCCACGGGAAAGTGGGCGACTTCGTCATCCGCGAACCGCTGACGCCGGGCCACGAGGCGTCGGGCCAGGTGCTGGAAGTGGGCGCCGCGGTCACCGCCGTCAAGCCGGGCGACCGCGTGGCGCTGGACCCGGCGCGCACCTGCGGCGTGTGCCGCTATTGCCGCCAGGGCGATTCCAACCATTGCGAGGCCGTGTTCTTCTTCGGCAGCGCCAGCCGCTATCCGCACATGCAGGGAGCGATGCGCGAACAGGTGGTGGTGCAGGAAAAGCAGTGCCTGCCGGTGCCGGACAGCCTGCCGTTCGAGCTGGCCGCGTTCGGCGAGCCGCTGGCCGTGGCGCTGCATGCGGTCAAGAGCGCGGGCAGCCTGCTGGGCAAGACGGCGATGGTGGTGGGCGCCGGGCCGATCGGCGCGCTGACCCTGATGGCGGCGCGGCTGGCCGGCGCCAGCCAGGCGATCGCGGTGGACATCGTCGACGAGACGCTGGCCACCTGCGCCCGCGTGGGCGCCACGCGCACCATCAACGCCGCCCGCGATCCCGGCGCCATCGAGGAGCTGGCCGCGGGCAAGGGCTCGGTCGACGTGTGCTTCGAAGCCTCCGGCAACTACGCCGGGCTGGCCAATTGCATCCGCGCGACGCGGCCGCGCGGCGTCATCGTGACGGTGGGCACGCTCAACGGCAGCAGCGATCAATGCCCCTTCAACCAGATCATGGTCAAGAGCCTGTCGGTCATCGGCAGCTTCCGCTTCGTCGACGAATACGCCTGGGCCGTGGACTACCTGAGCCGCGGAGTGCTCGACGTGTCGCCGTTGCTGACGGCCGCGGTGCCGGCCGCCCGCGTGCACGACGCGTTCGCGCTGGCGGCGGACCGCCACCAGGCCATGAAAGTGATGGTGACGTTCTGACAGGCCCCAGTCCCACGGAGACTACATGGATTTCGATTTTTCCCCGCTAGTCGAGAACTGGCGATTCTTCGCCGGCGGCCTCGGCGTCACCGTGGCGCTCAGTGCCGCCACCGCGGTGTCCAGCATTCTGCTGGGCCTGGTGATCGCGCTGCTGCGCCTGTACGGGCCGCGCTGGCTGCGCGTGCTGCTGGTGTTCTACATCGACAGCATGCGCGCCATCCCCGTGCTGGTGGTGCTGGTCTGGATCTACTTCGCCTTCCCGCTGCTGGCCGGCGTGAACTTCGCGCCCTTCTGGGCGGCGCTGGTGGCGCTGACCCTGCACATCGCGGCCTATTCGGCCGAGGTGATCCGCGCCGGCATCGAGTCGGTGCGGCCGGGGCAGATGCGCGCGGGCCTGGCGCTGGGCATGTCGCGCGCCCAGGCGCTGCGCAAGATCATCCTGCCCCAAGCCACCATCCGCATGCTGCCGGCCTTCGGCTCGGTGCTGACGGTGGCCATCAAGGACACCGCCATCGCCACCGTGATCGCGGTGCCCGAACTGATGCACAAGGCCGAGACCATCGCCGGCCAGAGCTACCGGCCCATCGAAGTCTTCACCGCCGTCATCGTGGCGTACTTCGTGATCCTGTTCCCGGTCACCCGCGGCGTGGACCGGCTGTACCAACGCTACGCACACCTGGGGCGCTCATGAACCTGGACTGGGGAATCATCTGGGATTCGCGCGATGCGCTGCTGCAAGGCGCCGCGATGACCATCATGCTGACGGTGGTGACGATGGCGCTTGCCGTGCCCGGCGGCATGGTGCTGGCGTTGATGCGCCTGTCGTCGAACCGGATCGCCAACGGCGTGGCCGTCGCCATCGTGGAGTTCTTCCGCAACCTGCCGCTGATCCTGGTGATCTATTGGGCGTTCTACGTGATGCCCATGGCGCTGGACGTGCAGTTCTCGGCGGTGACCACGGCGCTGGTGGCGCTGGTGCTGAACGTGTCGGCCTACAACTCGGAGACTTTCCGCGCCGGCATCAATTCGATCCGCAAGGGGCAGATGGAGGCAGCGCTGGCGATGGGCATGTCGCGCCGGCAGGCCATGTTCAAGGTGCTGATCCCGCAGGCCGCGCGCCGTATCCTGCCGGTGCTGGCCAGCACCTGGATCTCGCTGTTCAAGGATACGTCGCTGGTGTCGGTGATCGCGGTCAGCGAATTGGCCTACGCCTCGATGCAGGTGCGCGCGCAGAGCTTCCGCGTGCTGGAAATGCTGACCGCGATGGCGGTGATCTATTGGCTGATGGGCTATCCCCAGGCCAAGCTGGTCGACTGGATCCATCGCAAATACGGAGTCAAGGAATGAACGACATGATCTCGGAGCAAGAGCCCGCCACGGCGCGCACGGCGCTGGCCGTGCGCAAGGGCGCGGAACAGCCGCCCGTGCTGGTCTATGAACACGTGCGCAAGGTCTATGGCGACTTCGTGGCGCTGGCCGACGTGTCGCTGCAAGTGAACAAGGGCGAGGTGATGTGCCTGATCGGCCCGTCCGGGTCGGGCAAGTCCACGCTTCTGCGTTGCACCAACGCGCTGGAAAAGCTGGACGGCGGCCGCGTGCTGCTGGACGGCGTGGCGCTGCCGGAATCCGAATCCGAAGTGCGCCGCGTGCGCCAGCGCATGGGCATGGTGTTCCAGAGCTTCGAACTGTTCCCGCACAAATCGGCGCTGGACAACGTGGCGATGGGGCCGATCACGGTGCTGGGCATGGCGCCGGAAGCCGCTCGCGCCCGCGCCATGGCGCTGCTGGAAAAGGTGGGCCTGGCCGCCAAGGCGGGAAACTTCCCCGCCAACCTGTCCGGCGGCCAGCAACAGCGCGTGGCGATCGCCCGCGCGCTGGCGATGGAGCCCGACGTGATGCTGTTCGATGAACCCACGTCGGCGCTGGACCCGGAAACGGTGGGCGAAGTGCTGAACGTGATGAAGAAGCTGGCGCAGGAAGGCATGACGATGATCGTCGTGACCCACGAGATGAGCTTTGCGCGGCGCGTGGCCAATTGGGTGGTGGTGTTCGAGAACGGCGCCATCCTCGAGCAAGGCCCGCCCACGCAGATTTTCGACAACCCGCAAGTCGCCCGCACCCGCGACTTCCTCAGCCACCTGGGCTGGGAAGGCTAGGGCCCGAGCGGGCTCCTTTTTTGCATCGACAAGGCCTAAGACCTTTTCCTGTCTCTACGGAAACCTAAAATGAAAATTACGAACGCGCGCGCGATCGTTTGTTCGCCGGGCCGCAATTTCGTGACGCTGAAAATCGAAACCGACCAGGGGCTGACCGGCATCGGCGACGCCACCCTGAACGGGCGCGAGCTGGCCGTGTCGGCCTATCTGACCGAACACGTCATTCCCTGCCTGATCGGGCGGGATGCGCACCAGATCGAAGACATCTGGCAGTACCTGTACAAGGGCGCGTATTGGCGCCGGGGGCCGGTCACCATGACCGCCATCGCCGCCGTGGACACGGCGCTGTGGGACCTGAAGGCGAAGGCGGCCGGCCTGCCGCTGTATCAGCTTCTGGGCGGCAAGAGCCGCAGCGGCGTGATGGTCTACGGCCACGCCAACGGGTCGGACATCGAGCATACGGTGGACGAAGTGCTGCGCTACGCCGACATGGGCTACCGCGCCATCCGCGCGCAAAGCGGCGTGCCGGGCCTGGACAAGGTCTACGGCGTGGGCCGCGGCAACCTGTTCTACGAGCCCGCCGACGCCGACCTGCCCAGCGAGCACGACTGGTCCACCGAGAAGTACCTGCGCCACACGCCGCAACTGTTCGAACGCATCCGCGAGAAGCTGGGCTTCGACCACCACCTGCTGCATGACGTGCACCATCGCCTGACGCCCATCGAAGCCGGACGCCTGGGCAAGTCGCTGGAGCCCTACAACCTGTTCTGGATAGAGGACGCGACGCCCGCCGAAAACCAGGAGGCGTTCCGTCTGATCCGCCAGCACACCACCACGCCGCTGGCCGTGGGCGAGATATTCAATTCGATCTGGGACTGCAAGGACCTGGTGCAGAACCAGTTGATCGACTTCATCCGGACCACCGTGGTGCACGCGGGCGGCATCACGCACCTGCGCCGCATCGCGGACCTGGCCTCGCTGTATCAGGTGCGGACCGGCTGCCACGGCGCCACCGACCTGTCGCCCGTCTGCATGGGCGCGGCGCTGCACTTCGACCTGTGGGTGCCGAACTTCGGCATCCAGGAATACATGCGCCACACGGACGAGACCGATGCCGTCTTCCCGCATGCCTATACGTTCGACCGGGGCATGCTGTATCCGGGCGACGTGCCGGGCCATGGCGTCGACATCGACGAGAAGCTGGCCGCCAAGTATCCGTACAAGCGCGCCTACCTGCCGGTCAACCGCCTGCAGCAGGACGGGACGCTATGGAACTGGTAGCCGCCGGTGCGGCGCGCCTGTCGCCCATGGGCCTGGCCGCGCTGCCGGACGCGGTGGCGCGCCCCGGCTATGACCGGGCCTCCCTGCGCGTGGGCATTGTGCACCTGGGCCTGGGCGCTTTCGCGCGCGCGCACCTGGCCGCCGTCAACGAGGCCGCGCTGCACGCGGGCGCGGACCGCGGCTGGGGTATTTGCGGCGTCTCGCTGCGCCAGGCCGATACGCGCGACGCGCTGGCGCCGCAGGACGGGCTGTACGCCCTGGCTTTGCGCAGCGCCGATGCGGCGGGCCGGCCGCGCCAGCAAGTCGCGGTCATCGGCTGCCTGCTGGAAACCCTTGTCGCGCCGGAAGATCCGCAGGCGGTGCTGGCGCGCATTGCGCATGCGGACACGCGCATCGTCAGCGTCACCGTCACCGAGAAAGGCTATTGCCATGATCCGGCCAGCGGCCGGCTGAACCTGGACCATCCGGACATCGTGCACGACCTGGGGCAGCCTTTGGCTCCGCGCAGCACGATCGGGTTCCTTGCATGGGGGTTGCAGCAGCGGCGGGCGGCGGGGCTTGCGCCCATCACGCTGATGTCGCTGGACAACCTGCCCGGCAACGGCCACCTGTTGCGCGGCATGGTGCTGGCGTTTGCCGAGCAGGTCGATCGCGCGTTGGCGGCGTGGATCGCATCGTCATGCGCGTTTCCGTGTTCGATGGTGGATCGCATCGTGCCCCGCACGACGGACGACGACCGCCGCCAGGTGGCCGACGCATTGGGTGTGCATGATGCCTGGCCGGTGCTGGCCGAGCCATATCTGGAATGGGTGGTGGAAGACCGTTTCGTCGCCGGCAGGCCGGACTGGCCGGCGGGCGGCGCGCGCTTCGTGGCCGAGGCCGCGCCTTTTGAAACGTTGAAGCTGCGCACGGTCAACGGCGCGCATTCGGCGCTGGCCTATCTGTCGGTGATGGCCGGCTGGGCCACGGTGGACCAGGCGATGGCCCAGCCCGCGTTGAAAGCCTATCTGGCCGCGCTGATGCAGGACGAGATCGTGCCGACCCTGCCGGCGTTGCCTGGCCTGGACCTGGCGCAGTATCAAGCCCGCTTGTTGCAGCGCTACGAGAACCCGGCGCTCAAGCACCAGACCGGGCAGATCGCGATGGACGGCTCGCAGAAGCTGCCGCAGCGCCTGCTGGACACGGTGCGCGCGCGGCTGGCGGCGGATTTGCCCATACCCGGCCTGGCGCTGGCCGTGGCGGGGTGGCTGCATTTCCTGCGGGGCGTGGACCAGGCCGGACGCCGCTACGAGATCCAGGATCCCCTGGCCGACGTCCTGACGCGCCAGTACGCGCTGGCGGAACAGGCGGCGCAAGAGGCGGGGGAGGGGCCGGCGGCGATGTTGGCCTGGACCGAATCATTGACGAGCCTCGCGCCGGTGTTCGGAGATCTGGGCCAGGACCCGCGTTTCGTGCGGGCCGTGGCGCAGGCGGCGCAGTCCTTGCGCAGCCAGGGCGTGGCCGGCGCGCTGGTTGCGCTGGCCCCGTCCGCGCCCCGCTGATCCGGGATCGGATCAGGCCGGCTTCTTCACCACGATGGTGGCCGTGTCGCTGGTGAAGGAGCCGTCGTCCCGCACCTCGAAATGCGCGCGCACCACGTCCGGCGCGATGCCGAACATGTGGCGCAGCGCCGCCACCAGCGTGTCCGGCGTGCGCATGCGCGTCACCCAGGACTGGAATTCCAGGGGCAGGCGGCGCGGGACCAGGCCTTGCAGGGTGAAGCCGGCCTCGGTCAGCATGCGGGTCCATTCGGCGACGGAATAGTCGCGCACGTGCGAGGTGTCGCGCAGCACCTCGATCGTCTGCAGCCAGGTGTCCAGCAGCGGCTCGCCGGGCGAGACCACGTCGGCGAACACGGCGGTGCCGCCGGGCTTGAGCACGCGGAACGCTTCGCGCAGGCCGCGCCCGGCGTCCTGCCAGTGGTGCGTGGAATAGCGCGACATCACCAGGTCGAATTCGCCGTCGCCGAACGGCATGTATTCGGCCTTGCCCTGACAGGTGGCCAGGTTGGCGAGCCCGCGCTTGGCGGCTTCGCCGGCGACCACGTCCAGCATCTGCTGCGACAGGTCGTAGGCGGTCACGTGCTGGACCTGGGGCGCGACGTGAAAGCTCACGTGGCCGCCGCCGCAGCCCAGGTCCAGCAGCCGGGCGCCGGGGTGCTGGCCGGCGATGCCGGCCATCTGCAGCAGGTCTTCGCCCTGGGCGTGGACGGCGCTGGTCAGGTAGGCGGAGGCGCGCGGGCTGAACTGGCGGTCGACGGCGTCGTCGTGCGTGCTGGCGGTCATGGGAATCCTTTGGGTGCGAGGGCGGATAAAGGGCGGGCCGCTCGGAACAAGCGGCGCAGGCGCTAAGATAGGCGGGCCGCTATACACGTACAAGCCCATTCCTGATCCTGGTATGACTACTTCCCCCCAGGCCGGCGCCGCCGGCCACGAAGGTTCCCGCGTGCGCCGCCAGGCGTTGGGCGAGTTCGTGCGCAGCGCGCGATCCCGCATCACGCCCCGTATGGCCGGCCTGCCCGAAGGCATGCGCCGCCGCACGCCGGGGCTGAGGCGCGAAGAAGTCGCCCAGCTTTGCGGCATCAGCGTGACCTGGTACACCTGGATCGAACAGGGGCGGGAGGTCTCGGTATCGCCTTCGGTCTGGTCGCGGATCGCGGGCGTGCTGCAACTGGCCCGCGCCGAGCGCGCCTATCTGTTCGACCTGGCCGATTGCGCCGATCCGCAGCACGCCCGCGACGACGGGGGCGGCGTGCCGGGATCGCTGCAGGAATGCGTGAACGCCATCGATGCGCCCGCCTACGTGCTGGACCGCGCCTGGAACGTGCTGGCCTACAACGAGCCGCTGCGCGACCTGTTCGACGATTGGCCCAGGCGCGACGCCGAACCCAACCTGCTGCGCTACATCTTCCTGGATCCGGCCGCGCGCGAACTGGTGGTGGACTGGGACCAGCGCGCGCGCCGCGTGGTGGCGGAATTCCGGGCCGATGCCGGCGCGCACCTGGACGAGCCGGCGGTGCTTGCGCTGCTGGACAACCTGAGCCGGCAAAGCCCGGTGTTCGCCCACTGGTGGACGCGCCACGCGGTGGTGGAACGCGAAGGCGGCCTGCGCGAGTTCCAGCACCCGCTGCGCGGCAAGCTCGCCTACCAGCAGATCACGTTCCGCCTGGCGACGCATCCGGACCTGAAGCTGGTGATGTTGCTGGGAGGGGGCGCCTAGCCGGGGGCGCGCGGCGCTTCAGGCCGCGCCGTCGTCGAACAGCCCGCCCTGCAAGCCGGCCTCCACCAATCCCAGCAGCAGCTTTTTCACGGGAGCGGGCAGGGCCGTCGAGGCCAGTTTGTCGGCGGGCACCCAGCGTTCCGGCAGCGCGGATTCGCGCAGGCCGGCCGCGCGCACCGGCACGAGCCAGGGCCGGATGTGCAGGCGGTAATGGGTGAAGGTGTGGGCGAAGGCGGCCAGTTCGAAGCGCTGCTCGGGCTCCAGGCCCAGCGCGCGGGAGGCGCTGTCCGGGTCCTGGGCCGTGTCGAATTCGGGCAGGCTCCACAGCCCGCCCCAGATGCCGGGCTCGGGCCGCTGCTGCAGCAGGAACGCGCCCTGGTGGCGCAGCACCAGCATACAGGTCTCGCGTTCCGGGATGGCCTTGCGCGCCTTCGGCGTGGGCAGCTCCGCCTGGCGACCCTCCCGCCTGGCCACGCAACTGTCCGCCACCGGGCACTTGCCGCAGGCGGGCTTGCCGCGCGTGCAGAGGGTGGCGCCCAGGTCCATCAGCCCTTGCGTATAGGCGGCCATGTCCAGGTCCGGCGCGGCCTCGACCTGCGCGTCCGCCAGCGCCCACAGCCGCTGCTCGATCTCGCGCTTGCCCGGGTCGCCCGCGATGCCGAAGTGGCGGGTGAACACGCGCTTGACGTTGCCGTCCAGGATGGGGGAACGCTCGCCGTAGGCGAACGCCGCGATCGCGGCGGCGGTGGAGCGGCCGATGCCGGGCAGCGTGGTGATGGCTTCGGCCGTGGGCGGGAAGCGGCCGTTCCAGTCGCGGGCGATCTCCTGCGCGCAGCGATGCAGGTTGCGGGCGCGGGCGTAATAGCCCAGGCCGGCCCAGTAGGGCATCACATCTTCCTGCGCGGCGGCGGCCAGCGCGGCCACGTCCGGGAAGCGCTGGAGGAAGCGTTCGTAATAGGGAATGACGGTCGCGACCTGGGTCTGTTGCAGCATGATCTCGGACAGCCAGATCCGATAGGGGTCCCGGGTGTTCTGCCAGGGAAGATCGTGGCGGCCATGCTGGCGCTGCCAGTCGACGATGCGTGGGGCGAAGTCCATGGAGGCAATTATCGCATCGCCCTATTGCCCGGGGTGGGGGTAGCGGTTACAACCAAGTAAAACAGAAGCGCGCCAGCGCCCGGAATTCACGTCCCCTGCTCGCCCGCGCGCGCTTCAAGAGGGTGTCGCGCGAAGCCGGCGGGGTTCCAGGATCCCTCGGAGCAGACATGAACGCCCCTCTCTCGCCCGCGCTGCGCGCGGCGCTCGAATCCGTCCAGTTGGACGACAAGTACACCCTGGAATCCGGCCGCGCCTGGATGAGCGGCATCCACGCCCTGGTCCGCCTGCCCATGATGCAGCGCGCGCGCGACCTGCGGGCGGGGCTGAATACGGCGGGTTTCGTGTCCGGCTACCGCGGCTCTCCGCTGGGCGGGGTCGACCAGAACATGTGGAAGGCGGCCAAGTACCTGAAGGCGCACCACGTCGAATTCCAGCCCGGTATCAACGAAGACCTGGCCGCCACCGCCGTGTGGGGCTCGCAGCAGGTCAACCTGTTCCCGGGCGCCAGGTACGACGGCGTGTTCGGCATGTGGTACGGCAAGGGGCCCGGCGTGGACCGCTGCGGCGACGTCTTCAAGCACGCCAACGCCGCCGGCACCTCGCGCCACGGCGGCGTGCTGGTGGTGGCGGGCGACGACCACCCGGCCAAGTCGTCCACGCTGCCGCACCAGAGCGACCACATCCTCAAGGCCTGCATGATCCCGGCGCTGTTTCCGTCGAGTGTCCAGGAGGTGCTGGACTACGGGCTGCACGGCTGGGCGATGAGCCGCTACGCGGGCGTCTGGGTGGGCATGAAGTGCATTACCGACATCGTCGAGGTTTCCGCCTCGGTGGACGTGGACCCGCAGCGCGTGCGGATCCTGCTGCCCGACGACTTCCAGCCGCCGGCCGACGGCCTGAACATCCGGCTGCCGGACACTCCGCTGCAGCAGGAGGCCCGCCTGCTGGACTATAAGCTCTACGCTGCGCTGGCCTATGCCCGCGCCAACCGGCTCAACCAGGAACTGTGGGACGTGCCGCAGCGCGACGCGCGCTTCGGCATCATGACCTCCGGCAAGGCTTATCTGGACACGCGCCAGGCGCTGTCCGACCTGGGCCTGTCCGAGGCCGTCTGCCGGCGCATCGGTCTGCGCCTGTTCAAGGTGGGCATGGTCTGGCCGCTGGAATCCGCCGGCACGCAGCGCTTCGCGGAAGGCCTGGACGAGATCCTGGTCGTCGAGGAAAAGCGCCAGGTGCTGGAATACCAGTTGAAGGAAGAGCTGTTCAGTTGGATCGGCAGCGGCAAGAAGATCCCGCGGGTGGTCGGCAAGTTCGACGACAAGGACGGCGGCGAATGGTCGGTGCCCCAGGGCAATTGGCTGCTGCCGGCGCATTACGAGTTCTCGCCCGCCATGGTCGCGCGGGCGATCGCCGGGCGGCTGCTGCGCTTCGAGCTGCCCGAGGACGTGCGCGCCGGCATCGAGGCGCGCCTGGCCTTCATCGCCGAACGCGAGCAGGCGCTGGCGCGCCCGCGCGTCGTCGAAGAGCGCAAGCCCTGGTTCTGTTCGGGCTGTCCGCACAATACCTCGACGCGCCTGCCGGAGGGTTCGCGCGGAATGGCGGGCATCGGCTGCCACTACATGGTCAGGTGGATGGACCGCAGCACGGACGTCTTTACGCAGATGGGCGGCGAAGGGGTGCCCTGGGTGGGCCAGGCGCCGTTCACCGAGGAAAAGCACGTGTTCGCCAACCTGGGCGACGGCACGTATTTCCATTCGGGCCTGCTGGCGATACGGGCGGCGGTGGCGGCCAAGGTGCCCATCACCTACAAGATCCTGTTCAACGACGCCGTGGCGATGACGGGCGGGCAGCCGGTGGACGGCCCGCTCAGCGTGCCGATGATCAGCCGCCAGATGGCGGCCGAAGGCATCGAGAAAATCGTCGTGGTGACGGACGAGCCCGGGAAGTACAAGCATGCCGAAGGCCTGGCGCCGGGCGTGCCGGTGCGCCACCGCGACGAACTCGACGCGGTGATGCGCGAACTGCGCGAGCATCCCGCGGTGTCGGTGCTGATCTACGACCAGACCTGCGCCACCGAGAAACGCCGCCGCCGCAAGCGCAACGCCTACCCGGACCCGGCGCGCCGCGTCGTCATCAACGAACGCGTCTGCGAAGGCTGCGGCGATTGCTCGCGGCAGTCGCACTGCCTGTCGGTGGAACCGCTGGACACGGAGTTCGGCCGCAAGCGCACGATCAACCAGTCCAGTTGCAACAAGGACTTCTCCTGTCTGAAGGGCTTTTGCCCCAGCTTCGTGACGGTGGAGGGCGGCAAGCTGAAGAAGCCGCGCGCCCTGGCGCAGGACGGCGCCATCGACGAGGGCGTGCCGCACCCTGCCTTGCGCGGGCTGGAGCAGCCCTATGGCGTGTTCATCGCCGGGGTGGGCGGCACGGGCGTGGTCACCATCGGCCAGTTGCTCGGCATGGCGGCCCACCTGGAGGGCAAGGGCTGTTCGGTGCTGGACATGGCGGGCCTGGCGCAGAAGGGCGGCGCGGTGTATTCGCACGTGGTGCTGGCGCAGACGCCGGACCACCTGATGAACACCCGGGTCGCCATGGGCGAAGCCGACCTGCTGCTGGCCGGCGACCTGGTCGTGGCCACCAGCATGGAAGCCATGGCGCGGCTGCGGCCGGGCCGCACGCGGGCCCTGCTGAACAGCGACACCGCGCCCACCGCGGCGTTCGTCGGCAATCCCGACTGGACGCTGCCGGGCGCCGACCTGACGGCGGACCTGCGGGCCGCCTGCGGCAAGGACAACCTCGACACCGTGGATGCCGCCGCCCTGGCCGTGGGCCTGCTGGGCGACGCGATCTACGCCAACCCGCTGATGATGGGCTATGCCTACCAGAAGGGCTGGATCCCGCTGTCCCAGGAGGCGCTGCTGCGCGCCATCGAACTGAACGGCCAGCAGGTGCCGAACAATATCGCGGCCTTCGCCTGGGGCCGCCGCGCGGCCCACGACCTGGCGGGCGTGAACCGGCTGCTGGCCAACGGCGGCGCGCCGTCCGGGCATCCCGAAGGCATCATCGAACTCAAGCGCCCGCGCTCGCCCAGTCCGGTGGTGGCCCTGAAGCGGCCCGCGGGCGAACTGGAGCAACTGGTGTCGGTGCGCAAGGCGTTCCTGGCCGACTACCAGAACGCGGCCTACGCCAAGCAGTATGCCGATCTGGTGGACAAGGTGGCGCGCGCCGAGCGCGAGGCCACGGGCACGAACCGGCTGGCGCTGGCGGTGGCGCGCGGCTACTTCAAACTGATGGCCTACAAGGACGAATACGAGGTGGCGCGGCTGTATACGGACGGCGAGTTCATCAAGCGGGTGGGCGAGCAGTTCGAAGGCGACTGGAAGCTGCATTTCCACCTGGCTCCGCCCCTATTCGCGCGGCGGGACAAGGCGGGCCACCTGGTCAAGCGCAGCTACGGCCCCGGCATGCTGCGCGTCTTCCGCCTGCTGGCCAGGCTGCGCGGCTTGCGCGGGTCAAGGCTGGATGTCTTCGGCTACACCGCGGAGCGCCGCGCCGAGCGCGAACTGATACGCGAGTACCGGGAGACGCTGACGGCGATCCTGTCCAAGCTGAACCGGGGCAACCTGGACCGCGCCGTGGCCCTGGCCTGCCTGCCGGAAGAGATCCGGGGCTACGGGCACGTGAAGGAAGCCGCGATGGAAAAGGCCGCGGCCCGCCGAGAAGAACTGCTGAAGGAATTCAGCGCGACGGTGGTGCCGATAGGAGGGGTGCGGGTGGCTTGAGGCGGGGAAGGCATCCGAGACACCTGGATGCCTAGTGTCTGACACCCGTACGAGTTGCCGGTGCGGATTGCAGAGGTATTGCCGGGTGTCTGACACCCTCGGGGGAAGACGTTGCTGGCCACGATTGGTGTCTGACACCCGGGAAGCGCTGCCTCAAGCTCGTATCGTTTTGCCGTAGGGGTGTCAGACACCTGACCGATCGTCTTGCCGTACGGGTGTCAGACACCTGACCGCGCATATTGGCGGGCAGCCTCACGCTCCCGCATTCGCGGACCAGCCCTTGGACAGTTCCACGGCCTGCCGCCACCGCTTCATGCGGGCGTCGCGCACCGATTCGGGCCAGGTCGGTTCGAAGGTGCGTTCCGCCTGCCACTTCGAGGCGAATTCGTCCTGGCCGGACCAGAAGCCCACCGCCAGGCCGGCCAGGCCGGCGGCGCCCAGCGCGGTGGATTCGGGCACGCGCGGGCGCACGACGGGCACGCCCAGCAGGTCCGCCTGCATCTGCATCAGCAGGTCGTTGCGGGCCGCGCCGCCGTCCACGCGCAGTTCGGTCAGCGCGATGCCGCTGTCGGCGTTCATGCAGGTGAGCAGTTCGGCGCTTTGCAGGGCGATGGATTCGAGCGTGGCGCGGGCGATGTGGGCGCGCGTGGTGCCGCGGGTCAGGCCCACCAGGGTGCCCCGCGCATAGGGATCCCAGTGCGGCGCGCCCAGGCCGGCGAAGGCCGGGACCATGAACACGTCGTCCGTGCTGGACACGCTGGCGGCCAGGGATTCGATTTCTTCGGAACGCTGGATGATGCCCAGGCCGTCGCGCAGCCATTGCACCGCCGCGCCCGCCACGAACACGCCGCCTTCCAGCATGTAGGTGGGCTGCCAGCCGGCGGCGCCGGCCCGGGGCAGGCCCCAGCCGACGGTGGACAGCAGGTTGTTTTTCGATCGCACCGGCTGGTCGCCGACGTTCATCAGCATGAAGCAGCCGGTGCCGTAGGTGTTCTTGGCCATGCCGGGCGCAAAGCACGCCTGGCCGAAGGTGGCGGCCTGCTGGTCGCCCGCCACGCCCGCGATGGGGATGGCGCCGCCCAGCCATTCGGGCAGGGCCTCGCCCACCACCGCGCTGCTGGGCGCGATGCGGGGCAGCACGCTGCGCGGGATCTTGAGCAGGGCCAGGATCTCGTCGCTCCAGTCCTGGGTGTGCAGGTCGAACAGCATGGTGCGGGAGGCGTTGCTGGGGTCGGTGCTGTGCACCGCGCCGCCGGTCAACTGCCAGATCAGCCAGGTATCGACGGTGCCGAAGGCCAGTTCGCCGCGTTCGGCCATCTGGCGGGCGCCGGGCACGTGGTCCAGCAGCCAGGCGAGCTTGGTGCCCGAGAAATAGGCGTCCAGCACCAGGCCGGTCCGCGATTGCAGGAAATCGGCGTGGCCGTCCTGGCGCAACTGGTCGCACAGGGGCGCCGTGCGGCGGTCCTGCCAGACCACGGCGCGGGCCAGCGGCCGGCCGGTGGCGCGTTCCCAGATCAGGGTGGTTTCGCGCTGGTTGGTGATGCCGATGGCGGCGATGTCGGCGGCGGTCGCGCCGGCGTTGCGCAGGGCTTCGCGGGCCACGTCCAGTTGGCTGTGCCAGATTTCGGTGGCGTCGTGCTCGACCCAGCCCGGCCGCGGGTAGTGCTGGCGGAATTCACGCTGGCCGACGCCGCGCACGACGCTATCCCGGTCGAATACGATGGCTCGGGAGCTGGTGGTCCCCTGGTCCAGGGCTAGGACAAATTCATTCGTCGTCACTTTGTTTCGCGCCGTTCAAATGTGCCCCGGCCAGAGGGTCGAGGCGTCCAAAGGAGAAGGTCGAAGCCATGCACAGCAAGCCGACGACGATGAAGCCCGCGACGACGTCCCGTATCGCCAACGTCTCGGCGCCGCGCAAAGCCATGCTGATGTTCAGCGTGACCGCGGCCACGCCCACGCCCAGGCTGATGCCGAGCTGCTGCGCCATGGCGGCGAAGCTGCTGGCGCGGCTCATCTTGGACGGGGGAATGTCGGCATAGGTTAGCGTATTTACCCCGGTGAATTGCAGCGAACGGAAAAAACCGCCCACCAGCAGGATGGCGATCATCAGCCAGACCGGGGTCTGGGGCGTGAAGGCGCCGCAGATCACGATGAACGCCCCGGCCAGCAGGGCGTTCACGGTCAGGACGCGGCGGAAGCCGAAATACCGCACGATGGGGGTGGCGACGAACTTCATCAGCAGCGCGCCGGCGGCGCTGGCGAACGTGATCAGGCCGGCCGAAAACGGCGACAGGCCGAACCCCACCTGCAGCAGCATGGCCAGCAGGAAGGGCGTGGCCCCCACGGCGAAGCGGCACAGGTTGCCGCCCAGCGTGGCGATGGCGAAAGTGGGGATCCGCATCAGGGACAGGTCGATGATGGGGTGCTCCGCGCGCCGGGCATGCCGGCCGTAGAGGAAGCCGCAGGCGGCGCCCGTGGCGATCAGGCCCAGCAGCATCGGCAGCGGCATGACGTCGCGGCCGATGGCCTCGAAGCCGCTGACCAGCGTCGCCAGGCAGATGGCGCTGAGCAGGAAGCCCGGCCAGTCCAGGCTGGGGGCGCCTTCCTCGCGGATTTCGGCCACGTAGCGCAGCACCAGGAAAATGCCCAGGACCCCGATGGGGATATTGATCAGGAAAATCCAGTGCCAGGACATGTAGGTGACCATGAAGCCGCCCAGGGGCGGCCCGATCACCGGCCCCAGCAGGGCGGGGATGGACAGGAAGGACATGGCCTTCAGCAGGTCCTGCTTGGGCACCGTGCGCAGCAGGATGATCCGCCCCACGGGCACCATCATCGCGCCCGCCATCCCCTGGACGATCCGGGCGACGACCAGTTGCGGCAGGTCCTGGGACAGGGCGCAGGCCACGGAACTGAGGGTGAACAGGCCGATGGCGGCCACGAACACGCGCCGCGCGCCGTAGCGGTCGGCCGCCCAGCCGCTGACGGGCACGAACACGGCCACGGACAGCAGGTAGGAGGTAATGGCCACGTTCAGCCGGACCGGGGTGGATCCCAGGGCCCGCGCCATCGCCGGCAGGGCGGTGGCGACCACCGTGGCGTCCAGCATCTGCATGAACAGGGCACAGCCGACGATGAAGGGGATCATGCGCGCCGCGCGCACCGCTTCCGGGGTGGGGGACGGAGCGGGATGGGCTGCTGCTGCGGATTCTGCGGACATGGCGGGAGGCGGCGTTGGGTGCCGCCAGATTGTAACGCCGGGGGGAGGGCCGTCGTGAAGTAAACTCCCCTCATCCGAAACCCATTGAAATTGGTGCCATGGCGACCAACTACGAATCCGAGATCACTCAGTTCCTGAAAGACTTCAAGCAATCGCATCCTGGCACCGAAGAACGCCAGCGCGAAGGCCGCGCGCGCCTTTGGGACAAACCGCAGGACTCGGAACTGCTGGAAGGCTTCCGCGCGGCCCGCGTGCCGCAAAAGCCGTACGTCTACCAGGCCGACTGAGCCCCTTGCGGCAACCATGGCCCAAAACGCTTGCCTCCCGGGCGACGCCCTGGCCGCGCTAGTGGAACCGCCTGTCGACAGCACGCCCGACACGGTTGACAGCGTGGCCTTCGCTCGCCTCTACGGCGAGCCGCTGTTCCAAATGCCGACGGATCTGTACATTCCGCCGGATGCGCTGGAAATCTTCCTGGAAGCGTTCGAAGGCCCGCTCGACCTGCTGCTCTACCTGATCCGCAAGCAGAACTTCAACGTGCTGGACATCCCCATGGCGGATGTCACGCGGCAGTACCTGTCCTACGTCGAGCAGATCCGCATCCACAATCTGGAGCTGGCCGCCGAGTACCTGCTGATGGCGGCGATGCTCATCGAGATCAAGTCGCGGATGCTGCTGCCGGTCAAGAAGACCGACACCGGCGAAGAGCCCGAAGACCCCCGCGCCGAACTGGTGCGCCGCCTGCTCGAGTACGAACAGATGAAGCTGGCGGCCCAGAAGCTGGATGCGATGCCGCAGTTGGGCCGCGACTTCGTCAGCAGCCAGGCGGTGGCCGACCTGAGCGTGGAACGCATGCTGCCGGAAGTCAGCGTGGACGACCTGCGCGCGGCCTGGGCCGACATCATGAAGCGGGCCAAGCTGAACCAGCACCATCACATCACGCGCGAACAACTGTCCGTGCGCGATCACATGACGCACATCCTGCGGCGCCTGAACGACGTGCGCTTCATGGAATTCGGCGACCTGTTCATGGAGCGCGTCCGCGAAGGCGCGCCCGCGGCGGTGGTCGTCGTGCATTTCATCGCCATGCTGGAGCTGGCCCGCGAATCCCTGCTGGAGATCACGCAGGCGGAGCCCTATGCGCCCATCTACGTCCGCCTGGCGTATACCAGCGTGGCGGCGGTCGCGGCCTGACCCTGGCCGGGCCCAGGAACGCAAACAATCCCCGGAGAGTCCCCTTGAAAGTCGTACACACCATCCAGGAATTGCGCGATCACCTGCGCGGACAGAATCGCGTGTCGTTCGTGCCCACGATGGGCAACCTGCACGAAGGCCACCTGGCGCTGATGAAGCTGGCGCGCCAGCACGGCGACCCGGTGGTGGCCAGCATCTTCGTGAACCGGCTGCAGTTCGGCCCCAACGAGGACTTCGACCAGTATCCCCGCACCCTGGCCGCCGACATCGAGAAGCTCGAACGGGAACGCGACGTCTACGTGCTGTTCGCGCCGAACGAGCGCGAAATGTACCCGGAGCCGCAGAACTACCGCGTGCAGCCGCCCGACGACCTGGGCGACATCCTCGAGGGCGAGTTCCGCCCTGGCTTCTTCGAAGGCGTCAGCACCGTGGTGCTGAAGCTGTTTTCCTGCGTGCAGCCGCGCGTGGCCGTCTTCGGCAAGAAGGACTACCAGCAGTTGATGGTGGTGCGCAACATGTGCCGCCAGTTCCAGTTGCCGGTGGACGTGCTGGCGCATGAAACCGTGCGCGCCGACGACGGCCTGGCGCTGTCTTCCCGCAACCGCTACCTGAGCGATGCCGACCGCGCCGAGGCGCCCGCGCTGTACGCCGAACTGCAACGCGTGGGCCAGCGCCTGGCGCAGGGCGAGCGCGACGCCGCCGCCCTGGAGCGCGAAGCGGTCGAAAGCCTGGCCCGGCGCGGCTGGCAGGTGGACTACGTGGCCCTGCGCCGCCAGCGCGACCTGAAGCGCCCCGAAGCCGCCGACCTGCAGGCCGGCGAGCCGCTGGTGGTATTGGCGGCCGCCAAGCTGGGCAGCACCCGCCTGATCGACAACCTGGAACTGGCCTACACGGCCTGACGCCGCGCCAGGGGGAGGGCATTTATGTCCTTCCCTGGCAGAATTGCCAGCTTCCGGCGGCCCGCGCGGCCGGGCAGACTCAATGCAATCGCACATTGCAGGAGAGCCGCCCGATGCAAGCCCCCCGTCCCGACCTGGAAGCCGCCCTGTCTTCCCTGACTCCCCGCGAACGGCAGATCGTTGCCTACGTGGCGGCCGGCCGTCCCAACAAGGTCATCGCCATCGACCTGGACATTTCGCTGCGCACTGTCGAAGCCCACCGCGCCCGCATCTTCGCCAAGCTCCATGCCCGCAACGCCATGCAACTGGCCTGCCGGCTGTGCGCGCACGGGCGTTCGGGCGCCTCGCCCGTGCTGGGCTGCGGCCGCCCGGAAGCAGGCCCGCCCGCTTCGGCTCCCACGCTGCATGAGCCGCCGCCGTCCGACTACGGCCCGTCCCCGGCAGGGCCCGGCACGGGGGCATGACGCCCGTCCCTGGCCCGCGGCCGCGGCCCGCGCGCCCGGCCGGGAACCGTCCGCTCAAAAGCATCGGGCCTGGCGAACGGGGCGTTCGCCAGGCCCGGGGCCCAGGCATCGGATTCGCGGCGGCGGTCAGCGGCCGGATCCGGGCATTACGGACACTTGGGCGCGCCCGCCTTGGCCAGTTCGTCGATCGGGTCCAGGTCGGGCTGGCGGGTCAGGTTGTAGTTCAGGTTGGGCGTCTGGCCGCCGATGGACCGCACGCGCAGCACATTGTTGGCCGCCACCAGGAATTCCACGCGGACATTGCCCTGGCCGTCCATCAGGATGACGCGCGGCGGGCGTTCGTCGGTGGCGTCCCAGCAGCCTTGTTCGGCAACCGGGGGGCCCTTCTTCGGGTCGTCGTCGAGGTAGGCCGTGCGGCCGCGCCAGCGGCCGTTGGGCGCCAGCGTCAGCGTCACGCGCTGCGCCGTGCATTGCATGGCGGGCGAGAAGCAAGGCAGCGTGCCCATATAGGTTTGCGGCTGCGGCACCAGGCTGAGCGCCGCGGCATTGGGCGCGGGGGCGGGCGCGGCAGCGGCGGCGCTGGAGCTGCCGCCGGTGTCTTCCGGCACGGCCTGGCCGTCTTCGGTGATCTGGCCCGTGGCGGCGGCCTGCTGGGCCTGGTTCTGCGGCTTGCGCGCATCGGGCTTGAGCGCGATCTGCACCTGCGACGGCGCGCGGATGACGCTGCGGTAGGCGGCGCCCGAACCCTGGTACTGCGCATCGGTCACGGTGCTTTCCACCGGGGGGTCGTAATAGCCTTCCGCCTTCTGCTGGGCGCAGCCTGCCGCGCCCAATGCGGTGCCCGCCAGCAGGAGCCCCATGACGCTGAATTTGCGGGAACGGGTAACGATGTCGACGCGCGCGGCCATGGCAGCTTATCCGTGAATTGAGTCTGTCTCCGATTTTACGCACTTATGCGAAGATTCGATACGTTCCCTTAGCCGCTCTTGGGCGTAGTCCGCACTTTATGCACAAATTACGACACGGCCGCCGGCCCGTCCTCCATTGCGTCCTCGGCCTTGCGGGCGTTGCGGCGACGCGCCCGCGCCGTTCTCGCGGATGACGGCGATGCGGCATGCCTTCGATTTGCCCCCGGGTCTGTTCATCGCCCTGGCGGCGCTGGCGGGACTTGCCGTCGGCAATTGGCTGACGGTCCTGACCCATCGGCTGCCGCGCATGATGGAACAGGAGTGGCAGGCGCAATGCCAGGAGGCGGCCGGCAAGGCGCGGTCCGCGACCCGCTACGGCCTGTGGTCGCCGGCCTCGCATTGCCCCGCCTGTGCCGCCGCCGTGTCCGGCTGGCGGCGGCTGCCTCTGCTGGGCTGGCTGTTGCTGCGGGGGCGCTGCGCCGCCTGCGGGGCGGCGATAGGCTGGCGCTACCCCGCCATCGAACTATTGACCTGCGCGCTGTTCGCCGCCTGCGCCTGGCGTTTCGGCGCGACGCCCCTGGCCCTGTGCGCCATGGGCCTGTCGGCCGCGCTGGTGGCGCTGGCCTGGATCGACTTCGAATCCACGCTGCTGCCCGACGCGCTGACGCAGCCGCTGCTGTGGGCGGGCCTGCTGGTCAATCTTTCGGGCGCCTTCGCCGATCTGCGCATGGCGGTGGCCGGCGCGGTGGCGGGCTACGTCTTCCTGTGGGTTATCTTTCATGTATTCCGCCTGCTGACCGGGCGCGAGGGCATGGGCTACGGCGACTTCAAGCTGCTGGCGGCCCTGGGCGCATGGTTCGGCGTCGAGGCCCTGCCGATGCTGCTGCTGAGCGCGTCGCTGCTGGGCGTGCTGATCGGCGGCGCGCTGACGCTCAGCGGGCGCGCCCGCCGCGGGCAGCCGCTGCCTTTCGGCCCCTACCTGGCGCTGGCGGGCATCGTGACGCTGCTGGCGGGCGGCCCGCAGGGGCTCTGGGCATGGTTGGGCTAGCGCGGCCGGCAGGCGCCGGGCGCGCCCCATCGGGAAACACGGGATGAGCGGTATGTTCAAGATCGGGCTGACGGGCGGTATCGGATCGGGCAAGACCCGCGTGGCGGACATGCTCGCGGAATGGGGCGCCACGCTCGTGGACACCGACGAGATCGCGCGCATGCTGACCGCCGCGAACGGCGCGGCCATGCCGGCGATCGAGCGCGAATTCGGTCCGCGGGCGCTGGCTCCCGACGGCGCGCTGGACCGCGCGTGGATGCGCGAGCAGGCCTTTTCCGATCCGCGGGTGCGCCAGCGGCTGGAGGCCGTGCTGCACCCCATCATCGGCCAGGAGACCGAACGCCAGGCCGGCGCCGCCACCGGCGCGTATCTGGTCTTCGTCGTGCCGCTCTTGGTGGAGTCCCTGCCGCGCTGGCGTCCGCGCCTGGACCGCATCTGCGTGGTGGATTGCGATCCCGACACGCAGGTGGCCCGGGTGCGTTCGCGCAGCGGGCTGACGGAGCCCGCCATCCGGCGTATCATGGCGGCACAGGCTGCGCGGGCAAGCCGGTTGGAAGCCGCCGACGACGTCATCGTCAACGACGGCGCAACGTCGCCGGAACAATTGCGCGCGCAGGCGAAGACCCTGCATGACCGCTGGCTTGCGCTGGCGACCACGACGGGCCGGCATGCCCTGGGCCGGCACCCCTGAATAACATTGGCGAGCCGGCCAACCATCGATGGGCCTGTAAAAAAGCGTGATTGTTTACGAATACCCCTTCAATGAGCGCATCCGCGCTTACCTGCGGCTGGAATACCTGTTCGACAGGCTGTTTTTCTTTGCTCGCGAGGGGGATTCACGCCAGCACCAGGTCGCCGTCACCTCCCTGTTCGATCTTCTCGACGCCTGCGAGCGCACCGACGTCAAGGGCGCGCTCCTGCAGGACCTGGAACGCCAGCGCCTGGCGCTGGTCGGCCTGCGCGACCATCCCGGCGTGGCGCAGGATGCGCTGGAAACGATGCTGCGCGAACTGGAAAAGTCCGCCGGCGCGCTGGCCGCGCCCGGCAAGACCGGCCAGTCCCTGCGCGAAAACGAATGGCTGACCAGCCTGCGAGGGCGCCTGTCGGTGCCGGGCAGCGCCACGCAGGTCGACATGCCCTCGTACTTCGCCTGGCAGAACAAATCCGAGGCCGCCCGCTGCGCGGACCTGCAATCCTGGGTGGCGCCGTTCCTCCCCCTTTACGACGGCCTGACCCTGGCGCTGCGCCTGCTGCGCGAGGCCGGCCGCAAGGCCGACATCGTGGGGGAACAGGGCGCCTACCAGCAGATGCTGGGCGGCAAGCAGTTCCAGTTGCTGCGGGTGTGGCTGGACCCCACCCAGGGCGTGTTTCCCGAGATCAGCGCCAATAAGTACATGATCTGGATACGTTTTTCCACCCAGGACGGCGAATTCAAGCCCCAGCAGGTCGCGCGCGACGTGCCTTTCCAGATGACCCTTTGCAGTTCGTAGGATGGGTGCAGCGCGAGAGTTCTTGAGAAAGAACCCGGTTGCCCAGCGCGCGTAACCCATCAGGCGGCGCCAGCCGCCGTTTTTCGCGGCAAGCGCAAATCCCGGCTCGCGCCGCCCAATGGGTTTCGCGCGTCCAGCAATAGCGTTCTTCCTCAAGAACCCCCGCGCTCCACCCATCCCACCCCGGCCTGATACCTGTTGCGCCGAGTTTCAACTACGGGCCGCGATGCTGGAATTCGGGACGGTCTAGTAGACAATACGGCTTTCCTCGCCAGCGCCAGAACCGTTCCATGCCTGAAAGCCGTCCTGTTTCTCCGCCCGCCCGTTGGACCCGCCGCCGCCTTGCCGGATTGGCGGTGGTGTTGCTAGTCGCGGCAGGCATCGCCTGGCTGGTCCTGCGGCCCTCGGCCAAGCCGGGCGGCGCGGGCGGGCCGGGCGGGCGCCCCGGCGGCCGGCCTCCCGCGGGGGCGATGGCCAGCATGGCGGTGCCGGTGCGCATCGCCACCGCCACCCAGCAGGACATCGACATCTATCTGAAATCGCTGGGCACCGTCACCGCGTACAACACGGTCACCGTCCGCAGCCGGGTCAGCGGCGAACTGGTGGAGGTCGCCTTCCAGGAAGGCCAGCTCGTGAAGGCGGGCGACCTGCTGGCGCAGGTGGACCCGCGCGCCTTCCAGGTGGCGCTGGACCAGGCGCGCGGCACGCAGATGCAGAACCTGGCCCAACTGGAGAACGCCCGCCGCGACCTTCAGCGCTACCAGGCCCTGTTCAAGCAGGACTCGATCGCCAAGCAGCAGGTCGATACCCAGGCCGCGCTGGTGCGCCAGTACGAGGGCACCGTCAAGAGCGACCAGGCCAACGTGGACAACGCCCGCCTGCAACTGGAATACGCGCGCATCACGGCGCCCATCAGCGGCCGCCTGGGCCTGCGCCAGGTGGACCGCGGCAACCTGGTGTCCAGTTCGGATACGAACGGACTGGTGGTGATCACCCAGACCCAGCCGATTTCGGTGGTGTTCACGCTGCCCGAAACCCAGTTGCCCGAGGTGCGCGCCGAGCTTGCGGCGGGCAAGACGCTGGCGGTCGACGCCTACGACCGGGCCGACACCCGGCGCATCGCCACGGGCCAGCTCGAAACGCTGGACAACCAGATCGACGTGACCACCGGCACCCTGAAGATGAAGGCGCGCTTCGACAACAACGACGACGCGCTCTTCCCGAACCAGTTCGTCAACGTGCGCTTGCACGTGCTGACGCGCAAGGACGTCACCGCCATCCCCACGGCCGGCATTCAGCAGGGCTCGGCCGGGGCCTTCGTGTTCCTGGTGCAGGCGGACAACACGGTCCAGGTGCGCCAGGTGAAGCTGGGCGCGATCAACAATGGCATGGTGGCGGTCAACGAAGGCCTGCAGCCCGGCGACCGGGTGGTCGTCGAAGGCACCGACCGCCTGCGCGCGGGCGCCAAGGTGGAAGTGGTGGGCGGCGCGGACGTGATCCCCGCCACCCGCGACAAGACGCTGGGCGCCGGCGCCCCGGCCGGCACCACGCCGCCGTCGAAGTAAGCCAGGAAACGCCGTGAGCCCGTCGCGCCTGTTCATCCTCCGCCCGGTGGCCACCACGCTGTCGATGGTGGCCATCCTGATCGCCGGCTTCATCGCCTACCGGCTGCTGCCCGTGTCGGCCCTGCCGGAAGTGGACTATCCGACGATCCAGGTGGTGACGCTGTACCCCGGCGCCAGCCCCGACGTGATGACCTCGCTCGTCACGTCCCCGCTGGAGCGGCAGTTCGGGCAGATGCCGGGCCTGAACCAGATGTCGTCCACCAGTTCGGGCGGCGCATCGGTCATCACGATGCAGTTCAACCTCAGCCTGCCGCTGGACGTGGCCGAGCAGCAGGTGCAGGCGGCCATCAACGCCGCCTCCAACCTGCTGCCCAGCGACCTGCCGGTGCCGCCGACCTACAACAAGGTGAACCCGGCGGACGCGGCGGTGCTGACCCTGGCGATCACCTCGCCCACCATGCCCCTGCCGCAGGTGCGCGACCTGGTGGACACGCGGGTCGCGCAGAAGCTGTCGCAGATTCCCGGCGTGGGCCTGGTCAGCGTGGCGGGCGGGCAGCGGCCCGCCGTGCGGGTGCAGGTGAATCCGCAGGCGCTGGCGGCCAACGGCCTGGCCCTGTCGGACCTGCGCACGGCCATCGTCGGCGCCAACGTGAACCAGCCCAAGGGCAACCTGGACGGCCCGCAGCGTTCCACCACCATCAACGCCAACGACCAGCTCAAGACGCCCACCGACTACAACGACCTGATCATCGCGTACAAGAACAACGCGCCGCTGCGCCTGTCCGACGTGGCGCGCGCGGTGGAGGGCGCCGAAGACACGCGCCAGGCCGCCTGGGCCGGCGACAAGCCCGCCATCCTGCTCAACATCCAGCGCCAGCCGGGCGCCAACGTGATCGACGTGGTCAACCGGATCCAGCAACTGCTGCCGCAGTTGCGCGCCGCCTTGCCCGCCACGCTGGACGTGACCGTGGTGTCCGACCGCACGCAGACCATCCGCGATTCGGTCGCCGACGTGCAGTTCGAAATGCTGCTGGCCGTGGCGCTGGTGGTCATGGTGACCTTCCTGTTCCTGCGCAGCATGACGGCCACGCTGATTCCAAGCGTGGTCGTGCCGCTGTCGCTGGTGGGCACCTTCGGCATCATGTATCTGGCCGGGTTCTCCATCAACAACCTGACGCTGATGGCGCTGACCATCGCCACCGGCTTCGTGGTGGACGACGCCATCGTCATGATCGAGAACATCGCCCGCCACATCGAAGAGGGCGAAACGCCCTTGCAGGCGGCGCTCAAGGGCGCGGCGCAGATCGGCTTCACCCTGATCTCGCTGACGTTCTCGCTGATCGCCGTGCTGATCCCGCTGCTCTTCATGACGGAAGTGGTGGGGCGGCTGTTCCGCGAATTCGCCATCACGCTGGCCGTGTCCATCCTGATTTCCCTGGTGGTGTCGCTGACCCTGACGCCGATGATGTGCGCGCGCCTGCTGCGCGCCGAGTCCGAGCAGAAGCACGGCCGCTTCCACCAGGCCACCGGCGCCTTCATCGACCGCGTCATCGCCGGCTACGACCGCTGGCTGCAAGTCGTGCTGCGCCACCAGCCGCTGACCTTGCTGGTGGCGCTGGCGACGTTCGCGCTGACGGTGCTGCTGTACATGGTGGTTCCCAAGGGCTTCTTCCCGCAGCAGGACACCGGCCTGATCCAGGCGATCACCCAGGCGCCGCAATCCATTTCGTTCCCGGCGATGGCCGAGCGCCAGCAGGCGGCCGCGC
This sequence comes from Achromobacter veterisilvae, assembly GCF_037619525.1. Classification (NCBI taxonomy): domain Bacteria; kingdom Pseudomonadati; phylum Pseudomonadota; class Betaproteobacteria; order Burkholderiales; family Alcaligenaceae; genus Achromobacter; species Achromobacter veterisilvae. Next base: position 1,622,430 of record NZ_CP148753.1, read on the forward strand.
GCCTCGTGCTGGAGGATCCGGACGTTGAGGCGGTGTCCTCGTTCATCGGCGTGGACGGCAGCAACGCCACGCTCAGCGCGGGGCGTATGCAGATTGCGCTCAAGCCGCAAGCCGAGCGCGAGGGCGACCTGCGCGCGGTCATGGCCCGCCTGGAAGCCTCGCTGGCCAGGCAGGATGGCCTGACGGTCTATATGCAGCCGGTGCAGGACCTGACCATCGAAGACCGCGTCAGCCGCACGCAGTACCAGATGACGCTGTCCAACCCCGACCTGAAGGTGCTCAGCGAATGGACGCCCAGGCTGCTGGATCGCCTGCGGCAGGTGCCGGGCCTGAAGGACGTGACCGACGACCTGCAGGACGACGGCCTCCAGACCTGGGTCGAGATCGACCGCGACGCGGCCTCGCGGCTGGGCATCACGGCGGCGGTGATCGACGAGGCGCTCTACAACGCCTTCGGCCAGCGGCTGATCTCCACGATCTTCACGCAGTCCAACCAGTACCGCGTGGTGCTGGAAGTGCAGCCGCAGTTCCAGATGACGCCGGCCTCGCTGGGGCAGATCCACATCCCCACCTCGGCGGGCGGGCAGGTACCGCTGTCGTCCGTGGCGCACATCACCGAGGGCAAGACCGTGCTGGCCGTGAACCGGCTGGACCAGTTCCCCATGGTGACGGTGTCCTTCAACCTGGCCCCGGGCGCCTCGCTGTCCGACGCGGTCGAGGCCATCGCCGCGGCCGAGGCCGAAATCGGCCTGCCCACCGGCGTCGAGACGCGCTTCCAGGGCGCGGCGCTGGCGTTCCAGAACTCGCTGTCCAGCACGCTGTGGCTGATCCTGGCGGCCGTGGTCACGATGTACATCGTGCTGGGCGTGCTGTACGAAAGCTATATCCACCCGATCACCATCCTGTCGACGCTGCCGTCGGCCGGGGTCGGCGCGCTGCTGGCCCTGCTGATCAGCGGCACCGAACTCGACATGATCGGCATCATCGGGATCATCCTGCTGATCGGCATCGTGAAGAAGAACGCCATCATGATGATCGACTTCGCGCTGGACGCGGAGCGCAAGCGGGGCCTGAGCCCGCGGGCGGCCATCCATGAAGCGGCGCTGCTGCGCTTCCGCCCGATCCTGATGACGACGCTGGCCGCCCTGTTCGGCGCGCTGCCGCTGATGCTGTCGTCCGGCACCGGCGCCGAGCTGCGCCAGCCGCTGGGCCTGGTGATGGTGGGCGGGCTGCTGCTGTCGCAGGTGCTGACGCTGTTCACGACGCCGGTCATCTACCTGATGTTCGACCGCATGTCGCGCCGCTGGCGCGGCGCGCGCGCGCCGGCGGCGGAGGATGCGTCATGATCCTGTCGGCGCCCTTCATCGTCCGGCCGGTGGCGACCACGCTGCTGAGCCTGGCGGTCGTGCTGGCAGGCCTGCTGTCCTTTTTCCTGTTGCCGGTGGCGCCGCTGCCGCAGGTGGACATTCCCACCATCTCGGTATCGGCCAGCCTGCCCGGCGCCAGTCCGGAGACCATGGCTTCCAGCGTCGCCACGCCGCTGGAACGCTCGCTGGGCAGCATCGCCGGCGTGACCGAAATGACGTCCAGCAGCTCGCAGGGGTCCACCCGCATCACGCTGCAATTCGATCTTTCGCGCGACATCAACGGCGCCGCCCGCGACGTGCAGGCGGCCATCAACGCGGCGCGCTCGCTGCTGCCGACCGGCCTGCGCAGCAACCCCACGTACCACAAGTCCAATCCGTCGGACGCGCCCATCATGACGCTGGCGCTGACCTCCGACACGCTCAGCCAGGGCCAGCTCTACGACATCGCCTCGACCATCGTGGCGCAGAAGCTGTCGCAGGTGGAGGGCGTGGGCGAGGTGACGGTGGGCGGCAGTTCGCTGCCGGCCGTGCGCGTGACCGTGCTGCCCGGCGCGCTGGCCAACCGCGGCGTGTCGCTGGACGAACTGCGCGCGACCCTGGCCAACGCCAACGCCAACCGCCCCAAGGGCGTCCTGGAGAACGACCGCTACCACTGGCAGATCATGGTCAGCGACCAGCTCAGCCGCGCCGAACAGTACCGGCCGCTGATCGTGGCCTGGCGCGACGGCGCGCCCGTCCGGGTGTCGGACGTGGCCAAGGTGGAGGATTCGGTCGAAGACCTGTACCAGACCGGTTTCTACAACGACCGCAAGGCCATCCTGATGATCGTGCGGCGCCAGGCGGACGCCAACATCATCGAGGCGGTGGACGCGGTGCGCGCCCAGTTGCCGGTCCTGGAGGCCCTGATGCCGGCCGACGTGACCATGACGGTGGCACAGGACCGCACGCCCAGCATCCGGGCCTCGCTGCACGAGGCGGAGCTGACGCTGGTCATCGCGGTGGGCCTGGTGGTGCTGGTGGTGCTGCTGTTCCTGCGGCGCTGGCGCGCGGCCATCATTCCCAGCGTGGCGGTGCCGGTGTCGCTGATCGGCACCTTCTGCATCATGTACCTCTGCGGCTACACGCTGAACACCATATCGCTGATGGCGCTGATCGTGGCGACGGGCTTCGTGGTGGACGACGCCATCGTGGTGCTCGAGAACATCATGCGCCACGTCGAGCGCGGCATGTCGCCCATGCGCGCTGCGCTGCGCGGTTCTCGCGAGGTGGGGTTCACGGTGCTGTCGATGAGCCTGTCGCTCGTGGCGGTGTTCATCCCGATCCTGCTGATGGGCGGCGTGGTCGGGCGCCTGTTCCGCGAATTCGCCGTGACCCTGTCGGCCGCGATCCTGGTGTCGCTGGTGGTGTCGCTGACCCTGACGCCGATGATGTGCGCGCGCCTGCTGCGCAACGAGCCCGAAGAAAAGCGCCCGCCCGGCAGGCTGGCGCGCTGGTCGGAACGCGGTTTCGAGGCCATGCTGGGCGGCTACCGCCGTTCGCTGCGCTGGGCGCTGGAACACGGCCGCCTGATGATGCTGACGCTGGCCGTCGCGGTGGGGCTGAACGTGTACCTTTATACGGTGGTGCCCAAGGGTTTCTTTCCGCAGCAGGACACGGGCCAGTTGCTGGGCTTTTTCCGCGTCGACCAGGGCACGTCGTTCCAGGCGACCCTGCCCAAGCTGGAGGCGCTGCGCAAGGTGGTGCTGGCGGATCCGGCGGTGCAGAGCATGACCGGCTACGCCGGCGGCCGCGGCGGCAGCAACAGCAGCTTCATGCAGATCCAGCTCAAGCCGCTGGAAGAGCGCAAGGTGTCGGCCGAGGTGGTCATCAACCGGCTGCGCGGAAGGCTGCAGAACATGCCGGGCGCGCGCATGTTCCTGGTGTCGCAGCAGGACATCCGCATCGGCGGGCGCCAGAGCCAGGGCTCGTACGACTACACGCTGATGTCGGGCGACCTGCAACTGCTGCGCACCTGGATGCCGAAGGTGCAGCAGGCGATGGCGAAGATCCCCGAGATCACGGACGTGGACACCGACGTCGAAGACAAGGGCCGCCAGATCGACCTGGTGATCGACCGCGAGGCCGCGACCCGGCTCGGCGTCAGCATGGCCACCATTTCCACCGTGCTGAACAATTCGTTCAGCCAGCGCCAGGTGTCGGTGATGTACGGGCCGTTGAACCAGTACCACGTGGTGCTGGGCGTGGACCCGAAGTTCGCCGAGGACATCGAATCGCTCAGGCAGGTCGAGGTCATCACCGCAGAGGGCGCGCGCGTGCCGCTTTCGGCGTTCACGCGGCTTCAGAACGCCAACGCGCCGCTCAGCGTGCAGCACCAGGGGCTGTTCGTGGCCGATACCGTGTCGTTCAGCCTGGCGCCGGGCGTGTCGCTGGGCCAGGCCACCGACGCCATCGACGCGGCGGTGGCGCGCATCGGCCTGCCGTCGGACCAGATCCAGGCGGGCTTCCAGGGCACGGCCGCGGCCTTGCAGCAGACGCTGGCGCAGCAGCCCTGGCTGATTCTCGCGGCGCTGGTCACCATGTATATCGTGCTGGGCATCCTGTACGAAAGCTTCGTCCATCCGCTGACCATCCTGTCGACCCTGCCGTCGGCCGGCCTGGGCGCGCTGCTGGCGCTGCTGCTGGTGCGCTACGACTTCACCCTGATCGCGCTGATCGGGGTGTTCCTGCTGATCGGCATCGTCAAGAAGAACGCCATCATGATGGTGGATTTCGCGCTGGAGGCCGAGCGCGGCCAGGGCATGAGCCCGCGCGACGCCATCTTCCAGGCGTGCCTGACGCGCTTCCGCCCGATCATGATGACGACCATGGCCGCCATCTTCGGCGCGCTGCCGCTGGTGCTGGCCACCGGCGCCGGCGTCGAGATGCGCCAGCCGCTAGGCATTACCATCGTGGGCGGCCTGGTCCTGAGCCAGATCCTCACGCTGTACACCACGCCCGTGGTCTATCTCTACCTGGACCGTTTCCGCCTGTGGGCCGCGCGCGGGCGCGCCCGCGGGAACGGATCGGCCGCTACCCCAGAACAAACATGATGCGCAACGCCAAGTTCTTCCCGAATGCCTTCCTTTCCCGCGGCGCCGCCGCCGCGGCGCTGTGCGCGCTGCTGGGCGCCTGCGCCGTCGGCCCCGACTACCAGCGGCCGGCCCTGGACGTGGGCGCGGCCTACAAGGAAGGGCAGGGCGAGGTGGAGGGCTGGAAGCCGGCCCGGCCGAGCGACGACGCCGACCGCGGCGCATGGTGGCGCGTGTACGACGACGCCACCCTGAACGGACTGGTGGAGCGCCTGAACGCCTCGAACCAGACCGTCGCCCAGGCCGAGGCCAACTACCGGCAGGCGCTGGGGCTGGTGCGCGGCGCGCGCGCCGGCTTCTTCCCGACGGTGGGCGCGGGCGCCGGCCTGACGCGCTCGGGCAGCGGCGCAGGCCAGAGCGGCTCGTCGTCGGCGTCGGGCAGCAATGTGTCGAACCAGTATTCGCTGACGGGCAGCGTCAGTTGGGAAGTGGACCTGTGGGGCCGGGTGCGCCGCAGCGTCGAATCCTCGGAAGCCAGCGCCGCGGCCAGCCTGGCCGACCTGGGCGCCACGCGCCTGAGCGCGCAGGCCGCGCTGGTGCAGTCCTATCTACAGTTGCGGGTGCTGGACGAGCAGAAACGCCTGCTGGACGCCACGGTGGCGGCGTACGAAAAGTCCCTCCAGTTGACGCAGAACCGCTATGCCGTCGGCGTGGCGGGCCAGGCCGACGTGGCCGTGGCGCGCACGCAAGTGGAAAGCACGCGCGCGCAATCCATCGACCTGGACTGGCAGCGCGGGCAACTGGAGCACGCCATCGCCGTGCTCATGGGCCAGGCGCCGTCCCAGTTCAGCCTGCCGCCCGCGGTGTTCGCGCTGCGCCTGCCGCAGATCCCGGTGGGCCTGCCGTCCGAACTGCTGGAACGCCGTCCCGACGTGGCGGCGGCGGAACGCCGCGCGGCGGCCGCCAATGCGCAGATCGGGGTGGCGCAGGCCGCCTGGTTCCCCAGCCTGACGCTGTCGGCCGACGGCGGTTTCCGCAACGGCCAGTTCGCCGACCTGCTGACCGCGCCGGCCCGCTTCTGGTCGCTGGGGCCGGCGCTGGCGATGACGATATTCGACGGCGGCGCGCGCGAAGCCCAGGTCGAGCAGGCCCGCGCGTCCTACGACGCGCAGGCCGCCGCCTACCGCCAGGCGGCGCTGACGGGCTTGCGCGAGGTCGAGGACTACCTGATCCAACTGCGGGTCATGGAAAGCGAACAGGTCGTGCAGCGCCGCGCGCTCGAATCCGCGCGCGAGTCGCTGCGGCTGATCCAGAACCAGTACAAGGCCGGCCTGGTCGACTATCTGAGCGTGGCCGTGGTGGACGCCACGGCGCTCAGCAGCGAGCGCAATGCGCTGAGCCTGCTGGGCAATCGCCTGACCGCCAGCGTGAACCTGATCGTGGCGCTGGGCGGCGGCTGGGAGCCCCCGGCGCCCGAGGCGCAGGCGCAGGCACAGGGCTCCGCGCAGGCGCAGCCTTAGCCTTCGCCCCGGAACGGGCGGCCTATTTGGTGGTGTAGCCGCCGTTGATCAGCATCGTCTGGCCCGTGATCCACCAGCCGTCCGACACCAGGAAGCGGATGAAGGGCACCACGTCCTCGATGTCGGTCAGCCCGGTCTTCGAGAACGGCGACAGGGCGGCCGCGGTCTTGTGGTACGCCACGGCATCGGCGCCTTCGGCCGGATAGAAGAAGGGCGTGTCCATGGGGCCGGGGCCCACCGCCGTCACCGAAATGCCGCGGGCGCCGAATTCCTTGGAGGCCGCGCGCGTGTAGTGTTCGACCGGCGCCTTGGTGCCGGCGTAGGCGGCGTAAAAGGGCGTATAGGCGCCCAGCAGCGAGGTCACCAGCGTGCAGATCTTGCCGTCGTCGTTGACGTGCCGGCCGGCTTCGCGCAGGAAGAAGAAGGCGGACTTGGCGTTCACGGCCGCCATCTCGTCGTACTCCGCCTCGGTGATTTCGGTGAAGGGCTTTTTCAGCACCTTGCCGACGGTGTTGATCGCGATGTCCGGCCTGCCCACCGCGGCCACGGCGTCGGCGAAAAGCCGCTCCATCGCGCCCGCCGTGCTCAGGTCGGCCTGGAGCGCCACCGCCTGCGCGCCCGCGGCCTGCACGGCCGCCACCGTGGCTTGCGCGTCTTCCCGGGAGCCGGGGCTGTTGTAGTGGATTGCCACCGCCTTGGCGCCTTGCTGCGCGAGATCCCGCGCGATCAGGCCGCCCAGGTTTTTCGCGCCGCCCGCGATGATGACCGTTTTGCCTTTGATGCCATGGTCCGCCATGTCCGTCTCCGCTGTCCGGCCCGCCCGATGCAAGCCCTCTGCGGACGATGATATATTCCAGAAAATCAGGATAAAACCGATAATCCTGGTATATCTATCCAGAAATAACGAACAATAAAATGCGCGGCCCAGCCCGCGCCGGAGAGCCGCCCATGGATCGCATCGACCTGTTCCGGGTCTACGCCCGCGTCGTCGAGTGCGCGAATTTTTCCCGCGCCGCGGACACGCTGGCGCTGCCGCGCTCGACGGTGTCCGCCGCCGTCCAGGAGCTTGAGGGGCGGCTGGGCGCGAGGCTGCTGAACCGCACCACGCGCCAGGTCGCGCCCACGCAGGAAGGCGCGGCGTTCTATGAGCGCTGCCTGCGCCTGATCGCCGACATGGAAGAGGCCGAGAATCTCTTCCGCCACGCCGCGGGCGGGCCCAGCGGCACCTTGCGCGTCGACGTGCCGGGGCGCGTGGGCCGCCTGATCGTCGCGCCGGCGCTGCCGGATTTCCTGGAGGCGTATCCGCAGATCGACATCGCGCTCGGCGTCACCGACCGCGCCGTCAATCTGATCGAGGAAGGGGTGGACTGCGTGCTGCGGGTGGGCGCCTTGCCGGACTCCGGCCTGGTGGCGCGGCCCATCGGCATGTTGCCGCTGATAAACGTCGCCAGCCCGTCCTATCTGGCCCGCCACGGCGTGCCGGCAGCGCCGGCGGACCTGGCGCGGCACAACTGCGTGAACTATGCCTCGCCCACTACCGGACGGCCGGCGCCCTGGGAATGGCAGGAAGGCGGCGCGACGCGCAGCCAGCCGCTGCGCGGCCGCGTCACGGTCAATAGCGCGGAGGCCTACATCGCATGCTGCGTGGCCGGGCTGGGCCTGATCCAGATCCCGGCCTACGACGTGCAGGCGCAGATCGCCGCCGGAGAACTGGTGGAAGTCATGCCTGACCATCGGCCCGGGCCCATGCCCATGACCTTGCTCTATCCGCAGCGGCGGCCGCCTTCGCACCGCGTGCGGGTGTTCGCCGACTGGCTGGAAGCGCTGCTGAAGCCGGCCTGCGGGCTGCGCTGAGCCCGCGCCGGCCGGGACGGCCTTGAGGTTTGGCCATCCATCGCTTAACATCGCAAATGGTTCTTATTTATATTTAGCATATGCGTCCGCAATGCCGGGGTGGTGGGCAGTGACTGAGCAATCCTCTTCTTCGATCGTCGAAACGCTGTACTCCGACCATCATGGATGGCTGCAGGGGTGGCTGCGCCGCAAGCTGGGCAATGCTTCCGAGGCCGCGGACCTGGCGCACGACACCTTCGTGCGGATCCTGGGCAGGCGCCAGCGCGACGCCATCCAGGAACCGCGGGCCTATCTCGCGACCATCGCCAACGGACTGGTCGTGAGCCATTGGCGGCGCCGGACGCTGGAGCAGGCGTGGCTCGACGCGCTGAGCGCGCAGCCCGAGCCGCTGGCGCCGTCGCCCGAAGAGCGCGCGCTCATTCTCGAAACGCTGGAAGAGATCGCTCGCCTGATCGACGGATTGCCCGATCGCGTCCGAGAGATATTCCTGTATTCGCAAATCGAGGGCTACACCTATCCGCAGATCGCGGAGAAGCTCGCGCTCAGCGTGAACGTCGTGCAGAAGGCGATGACGCGCGCCGTGGCGCACTGCTACAAGGCGCTCTATGCATAGGGCCGCGGGCGGCTGCGCGCCCTGCGCGCTTGCGGCGCCGTGAGCGCCACCTCCCTTCGGCCGCGGGACGGATCGCCCGCGGCCGAGCCTCCCGTTCCCGAAGACGCGGTGGACGCCGCCATCCAGTGGTATGTGCTGCTGGCGTCCGGCACGGCGACCGCGCAGGACCACGCGGCGTTCGCGCGCTGGCGCGCGGAAAGTCCCGCGCATGCCGCGGCGTGGTCGCGGTTCGAGGTCATGGGAGGCCGGCTGCGGGGCGGCGCGGCGCGCCTGGCGCCGGCGGCAACGCACGCCGCCTTGACGAAAGCCGCCTCCACCTCCGGCCGGCGGCGCGCGCTCAAGACGCTGGCATGGGCCGGCCTGGGAGGCTCGGCGTTCTATCTCGCGCAAGCGCAGTTGCCCTGGCGCGGCCAGCTTGCCGGCGCGCTGGCCGACCTGCGCACCGGCACGGGCGAACGCCGCAGCCTGGTCCTGGAAGACGGAACGCACCTGCAATTGAACACCGCGACGGCGGTCGACCTGCGGTTCAGCGGCAGCGAGCGGCGCATCGTGCTGCGCGAAGGGGAGATCCTGGTCGCCACCGCGGCCGATGCCCTGGGCCGTCCGCTGGTGGTCGAGAGCCCGGCGGGCACGCTCGTGCCGCTGGGCACGCGCTTCACCGTGCGCCATGTCGCCGACGAGGCGGATTGCAGTCCGACACGGCTGGCGGTCATCGAGGGCGCCGTCCGCATCTACGCGGATGGCCGGCCCGACGGCGAGACCGCGCTGGTGATGGCGGGACAGCAGGCGCGGTTCACGCGCAAGCGCATCCACGCGCCCGTTCCGCTGGACGAGGCCGGCCATAGCTGGGTCGACGGCACGTTCAGCGCCGAGGGCATGCGGCTGGCGGATTTGCTGGCCGACCTGGGCCGCTACCGGCCGGGAAGGCTGCGTTGCGCGCCCGGCGTGGCGGACCTCCGCATCACCGGCGCCTGGCCGCTGGACGGCCCGGACGCCACGGACCGCATTCTGGACGCGCTGGAGCGCAGGCTGCCGGTGCGCGTCAGCCGCTATACGCGCTATTGGGTCACTGTCGGGCCGCGATGAGCGGCAATGCCGAGCCTAAACATTCAGTAACAAAATAAGCGGCAGGTTTTGCGGTCTGCTGCGGCCTCCTCTGTAGAAGCCGCGCCTGACTGCGCCTCGTACGGGATGTTCCGCGGTGCTTCTGACCATCAACAAGCATCAAGGAATCCGTATATGGCTCTGGGTCACGCCTCGCCGCCGCCTCTCGTTCCGTTCGTGCCCGTCCTGCTGTCCGCCGTCATGGGCCTCGCGGGCATCGCCACGCCCGCGCCCGTCCGGGCGCAGGACACGGAGACCTCGGCGGAAGCGCTGCGGCGTTTCGACATTCCGGCCGGCACGCTCGACCAGGCGCTGAGCCGCTACGGGCGCCAGGCCGGGGTGTCGATTTCCGTCAACGCCAGCCTGACCGCGGGCCTGCGCAGCGCCGGCCTGAGCGGCAGCCACACCGCGGCCGAGGCGCTGGACCTGCTGCTGGCGGGAACGGGCCTGCAGGCCGAGCGCGAGGGGCGGGGCGAATACACGCTGCGCCGCATACCGGATGCGCCGCGATCGGAAGGAGGCGTCGCCGCGCTGCCGGCCATCACCGTGACGGGCCGCGCAGCGGGCGAGCTGCCGCCGGCCTACGCCGGCGGCCAGGTGGCCACCGGCGGGCGCGTGGGGCTGCTGGGCGAGAAGGACTTCATGGAAACGCCTTTCAGCACCATCGTCTACACCGAAGACTACATCCAGGACATCCAGGCCCAGGACGTCTACCGCGTGATCGGCCTGACCGACCCCGCCGTCTATCTCAACGGCAGCACCGGGATGATCACCGAATACTTCAACCTGCGCGGCTTCGGCGTTTCGGCGAACGACATCGCCTACAACGGGCTCTACGGCATGATTCCGTACTACCGCGCGACGGCCGAACTGGCCGAGCGCATCGAAGTCCTCAAAGGGCCTTCCGCCCTGTTGAACGGCATGCCGCCGGGCGGCTCGGTCGGAGGCAGCATCAACGTCGTGCCCAAGCGGGCCGGCGACAAGCCGCTGGCGCGCGTCACCGGCACCTATGCGTCGGATTCGCAATTCGGCGTGCACGTGGACGTGGGGCAGCGTTTCGGCGACGAGAAGCTGTTCGGCATCCGCTTCAACGGCGTCTACCGCGACGGCGATACCGGCGTCGACGACCAGTCGAAGCGCACCAAGCTTGCCGCGCTGGGCCTGGACTGGAGAACCCGGCGCGTCAGGCTGTCCGCCGATTTCTACACCAGCGAAGACCACCTGAACGGCCTGAACCGCGGCGTCTCCCTTGCGCCCGGCGTGGGCGTGCCCAAGCCGCCCAGGCCCGACACTCTGCTGGCCCCCGACTGGACCTTCACCAATACCAAGGACGACGCCATCATGCTGCGCGGCGAGGTGGACATCGCCGACAACCTCACCGCCTACGCCGCCTGGGGGAACAGCGAAACCGATTTCCAGTCGCTGGCGTCCTCGACCAACACGATCTTCAACGACCGCGGCGACTACCGCAACAACTTCTCTTTCCAGCGCATCCAGATCGCCAAGAACTCCGCGGAAATCGGCACGCGGGCGCGTTTCAGGACGCTGGGCGTGGGCCACGAACTGGCCCTGACCGGCACCTACTATCAGCACGACTACAAATTCGGCTTCCAGCGCAACATGCTTGCGAAGGACTGGATCACCAACATCTATGACCCGGTCTGGGGCCCGGGCGTGGACACCAGCTTCCGGCATGCCACGCTGCCCAAGACGGCCGAACTGCGCACCACCAGCTACGGTATCGCCGACACCCTGTCGTTCGCCGGCGACCGCGTCCTGTTCACCGCGGGCGTGCGGCGCCAGAACGTGGTCAGCGACACTTTCGATCCCGCGACCGGCGAGCGGACCGCGCGCTACGATGCCGGCGCCAACACGCCCGCGTTCGCGCTGCTCGTCAAGGCCACGGACCGGCTCTCGCTCTACGGCAACTACATCGAAGGCCTGAGCCAGGGCGCGACCGCGCCCGTCACCGCGGTCAACGCGGGCCAGGTCTTCCCGCCCTACAAGACCAAGCAGCGCGAAGTCGGCGTCAAGGTCGACCTGGGCAGCTTCGCCGGCACCGTCAGCGCATTCCAGATCGAGCGGCCCAGCGCCTATACGGATCCGTTCACCAACGTGTATTCCTTCGGCGGAGAGCAGCGCAACCGGGGGCTGGAATTCGGTTTCTTCGGGGAGGTCACGCCCGACCTGCGGCTGCTGGGCGGCATTTCCTATACGCAGGCCAAGCTGACCAAAACGGCCGGGGGCGTCAACCAGGGGCGCACGGCCACCGGCGTGCCCGCGTGGCAGGGCAAGCTGGGCGTGGAGTGGGACGTGCCCGTGCTGCAGGGCCTGACGCTCACCGGCAACGTCGTCTCGATGTCCAAGCAATACGTGAGCGCCGACAACGCGCTGTCGGTGCCGGGGCGCACCGTCTACGACGTCGGCGCGCGGTATCGCGCGACGGTCGCCGACCATCCGGTCACGCTGCGGGCCAACGTGCTGAACCTCACCAACAAGGCGTACTGGGCCGGCGGCCTCGGCAACGGCCTGGGCGCGCCGCGCACGTTCCTTCTGTCCGCCAGCGTCGAATTCTGATCCTTTCCCCTGTCTGGAGACTTGAATGAAGAAAATCCTCACCCTGATCGCCGCCACCCTCGGCCTGGCCGCGACGGCCCAGGCGCACCAGGCCTGGCTGGAACAGGCCGACGGCAAGGCCGCGGTGCTGCGCTTCGGCGAGTTCGCGGAGAACCTGCGCGAAACCTCTCCCGGCCTGCTGGACCATTTCGGCAAACCGGCGGCAACCCTGATCTCGGCCAAGGGCGAATCGCCGCTGACCGTCACCAAGGCCGCCAACGGCTTCGTGCTGTCCGCCGGCGCGGGCCAGGGCCAGAGCATCGCCGTCGAGGATGCTGTCTTCCCGCTGCGCACCTTCAAGCAGGGCGACAAGGAAATCACCAGTTGGGTCTGGCCGGCGGCCCGCTATGTCACCGGCTTCGCCGCTCAGCAACCGAAGCTCGCCCTGGACGTGGTCCCGACGGGCGCGGCCGGGGAATTCCAGGTCCTGCTGAAGGGCCAGCCGCTGCCGAAGGCCAAGGTCGCCGTCGCCGTGCAGTCCGGCTGGGGCAAGGAAGCGCATTCCGACGAGCAGGGCAAGGTCCGCTTCGACCTGCCGTGGAAGGGGCAGTACGTCATCGAGGCCAGCCACATCGACCGCAATCCCGGCGAACGCGCGGGCGCCTCCGGCGCCGAGAAGTACGACGGCATCAACTACGTGACCACGCTGAGCTTCGTCAAGGCCGACGGCGCGGCCCCGTTCCCCGCGGGCCCGGCCGCCGCGCCCGCCAAGTAAGAGGCCGCGCGCGTGACCGGCCGCCGCCCGATTCCCTTTCCCCTGGTCTCCCGGATCGCGGCGGCCCTGTTCGGCGGGTACGCCCTCGCGGCGCTGGCCTCCGTCGCCGCGCTGGCGCTGCCGCTGGCGCGCACCGAAGCCGTCTTCACCGGCATGATGGCGAGCTTCCTCTTGTACGCGGGCGCGGTGGTGTGGGTGTTCGCGGTGCGCTCGGCGCGGCGCGCGTGGACGGGGCTGGCGGTGGCGGCGATCCCGCTGCTCGCGGCGGCCTGGCTTGCCTGAGGGCGCTTCGCGATGAGTTCCTCACGCCCGGCCGCGGGCAAGGCGCGCGGCATCCGCCAGACCATGTCCGACCTGCACATCTGGACCGGCCTGCTCGCCGGCTGGATCCTCTACGCCATGTTCCTCACCGGCACGGTGAGCTACTTCCGCGACGAGCTGTCGGCCTGGATGCGGCCCGAGCTGCCCGCCGCGCAGCAGCGGCTGGACCCGGCCGAGGTCGCGCAGCGGATGGTCGACGCCATGGGCGAACGGCATGCGCCCGGCTCGGCGCAGTGGAGCATCGCCCTGCCCACCGCCCGCAATCCCGCGGTGCCGGCGTTCTGGCGGGGCGGGCCGCGCTTCAAGAACGGCGTCTTCGACGCCGCCACCGGCAACGAGCTGTCGGCGCGGGACACCCGGGCCGGCGATTTCTTCTATACCTTCCATTTCAATCTGCACTACATCCCGACGATGGCGGGGCGATGGATCGTCGGCCTGTGCGCCATGTTCATGCTGGTGGCGATCGTCAGCGGCGTGATCACGCACAAGAAGATCTTCGCGGACTTCTTCACCTTCCGCCGGGGCAAGGGCCAGCGCTCGTGGCTGGATGCGCACGTGGCCCTGTCGGTGCTGGGCCTGCCGTTCCATTTCATGATCACCTACAGCGGGCTGGTGATGCTGATGCTGCTCTATATGCCCTGGGGGGCGGACGCGGCCTTCAAGACGCCGCCCGCGCGCCAGGCGCTTTTCGCGCAGATGAGCGCCCTGGTGCCGGCCGGGCCGCCCGCCGGAGCCCGTGCGCCGCTGGCTTCCGTCGCAGACATGCTGAGGCAGGCCGAAGCGCGCTGGGGGAAGGACCAGGTGGGCCGCGTGACGGTCAACAATCCGGGCGATGCGGCGGCGCGGGTGGTGATGGTGCGGGGCGAGGACGGGCGCGTGTCGGTCAGCCCGCGCTATCTGGTGTTCGACGGCACGAACGGGCGGCTGCTCCAAAGCCACGACGAAGTCGGCCCGGCGGCGGAGACGCGGGGCGTGCTCTACGCGCTGCACCTGGGGCGGTTCGGCGACACGCTGGTCCGGTGGCTCTACTTCCTCGTGAGCCTGGCGGGCACGGCCATGGTGGGAACCGGCCTGGTGCTCTGGACGGTCAAGCGCAGGGCGAAACTGCCGGACCCGGACCGGCCGTATTTCGGTTTCCGCCTGGTGGAGCGGCTCAACATCGCGGCGATCGCCGGACTGTCCGTCGCCATGGCCGCGTTCCTGTGGGGCAACCGGCTGTTGCCGCGCGGCGTGCCCGCCAGGGCGGACTGGGAGATCCACCTGTTCTTCATCACCTGGGCGCTGGCGGCCGCCTACACCGCGGCGCGGCCGCCCAAGCGCGCCTGGGTGGAGTTGCTGTGGCTCGCGTGCGCCCTGCTGGCGCTGCTGCCCGCGCTGAATGCCCTCGTCACGCCGCGGGGCCTGTGGCGCAGCCTCGCGCAAGGGGACTGGGTCTACGCGGGCATGGATCTGGCGCTGTGGGCGCTGGCCGCGCTGCACGCGGCGTTGGCCCTGCGCACCGCCCGCCACAAGCCGAAAGGCTCGCCGAGAGCCAAGCCGGCGAGGGCGGGCGCCGCCGCGCTATAGGCCTGCGGCCGCCAGGTCCGGCCGCCGCAGGTGCCAGTCGGTCGCCGCCTGGAACGCCATGCCGATGCGGCCCAGCGCGCCTTCCCCGTTGGGCTTGCCCAGCAGTTGCACACCGATGGGCAGGCCGTCGGCGGTGAATCCGGCGGGCAGGGCCAGGCCGGAGGCATTGACGTAATTGCCGGGCCGGGTGAAGGCCGCCAGCGGCGTGGCGGCTTCGTCCACTTCTTCCAGCGGGCAGGCGGCGAAGGGCAGGCAGGGCGCCAGGACGGCGTCGATATCGCGCATCCAGTCTTGCCAGGCCGCGCAGGCCTGGGCGTGGGCCTGCAACGCCCGGATGTAATCCGCGGCGCCCACGCCCTTGCCGGACACCACGCGGGAACGCACGTAGCGGCCGATGGGCAGGCTGTCGTCCTCGATGTAGTCGCGGTGCTGCGCATAGGCCTCGGCCGCGATGATCAGGCCGTTGCGCAGCATCATGTCGTGGAAGTCGAAGGGGAAGGGCGCTTCCGCCAGTTCCGCGCCCAGGCCCGCCAGCACGCGCCGCGCGTCGTCCAGCGCGCTTTGCACCGCCGCGTCGACCGCGATGGGATACTGCGCCGCCGGCATGATGGCGATGCGCATGCCGCGCAGCGGCCTCGCGCCGGCGTGCGGTTCGAGGAAGCGGAACGGGGGCACGCCCCGCGTCACGGCATCCAGCGGGTCGGGCCCGGACAGGGCCTGCGTCAGCAGCAGCGCATCGCGCGTGTCGCGCGTGAGCGGCCCGATGGAATCCAGCGTATGCGACAGCGCCACCGAGCCGTGCAGGCTGATGAGGCCGCGCGTGGTCTTCAGGCCCGTGATGCCGTTCAGCGCGGCGGGAATGCGCACCGAGCCGCCGGTGTCGGAGCCCAGCGCGGCGGGCGCCAGGCCCGCAGCGACCGCCACGCCGGAGCCGCTGGACGAGCCGCCGGGAATGCGGGCGCGGACTAGGTCCCAGGGGTTGCGCGGCGTTCCCATCACGGGGTTCGTGCCCCAGCCGCCGAAGGCGAACTCCACCATGTGCGTCTTGCCCAGCACCACCATGCCGGCGTCCAGCAGCCGGGTCACGGCCGTGGCGGTGACTTCGCTGCGGCGCTGCCGCCAGGCTTGCGAGCCGGCCGTGGTGACCTGCCCCTGGATGTCGCACAGGTCCTTGACCGCCACGGGCAGGCCGTCCAGCGGGCCGAGCAGGCCGTAGCCCGCGCGGCGGCGCGCGTCGGCGGCTTCGGCCAGTTTCAGCGCGCCTTCGCGGTCGACGCTGACGTAGGCGGCCAGCGCGGGGTTGGCCCGGTCGATGCGGTCCAGGTAGTGCCGCGCCAGTTCCACCGAACTGTAGCGGCCGCCGGCCAGGCCTTGCGCCAGTTCGCCCAGCGTGGCAAATGCAATGTCAGACATGTTTTCCTCAGTCGATGTACAAGCGGCACGGACTGCCGTGCCGCCTGCTGTGGGATCCTCAGCGCGGGTTTAGCGCTTGTTCCAGTCGGGGGTTGGGTACACCGGCTTCTGCGTGGCCACGTCCTCGGGCCAGACGGGCACCATGCCCTTGCCGGGCAGGAGCTGCACGACGGGGAAGGGCATCAGGAGCTGCTTGCCCGTGTCGTCGATGGCGTACGGGCCGGCCATGACGGTGAGCTTGCCGGACAGGTCCAGGGACGCTTTCTTGAGCGCGGCCGCGTCGGTGTTGCCGGCCTTCTTCACGATCTCTTCGGTCAGCGCGCCCGCGCCGTAGGCCAGCGCCGTCTGGAAATCGGGCGGGAACTCGGCCTTGGGGAACTGGCGGTCGTAGGCGGCGGCGAACTGCTCGCGCGTCATGCCGGCGTTGACCTTCCAGTTGATCGCGGGATGGTAGTTGGTGTGGCTGTAGATGTAGTTCGCGTCCGCGCCGATGGCCTGGAACTGGGGCGTCGACGCATACACCATGAAGACGTACGGGAAGTTGATGTCCAACTGCTTCATCTGGCGCGTCATGCTGATCAGGTCACCCTCGTACGAGGTCGGCACCAGCGCTTCGGCGCCGGCCGCGCGCGCCTTCTGCAGGATGGTGCTGAAGTCCTTCTGGCCCTTCGGATACTTTTCGAATAGCACCACCTGCATGCCGTTCTTGGCGGCCTGTTCGCGTCCGCCTTCGGCCAGGCCCGCGGGGAACGGTTCGTCCGAATACAGCAGCGCCACCTTCTTCACTCCCTGTCTGGCGGCCAGTTCCATGTTGGCGCGCAGCATGGCCGACACCGGCATCTGCGTGCCGGAGACCATGTTCTTGAAGCCCTGCTTGTACAGGTCGTCGCTGGCGGCGGACCAGACCATCATGTACTTGCCCAGCCGTTCCGTCACGGTCGCGGCGGCGGCCGTCAGCGTGGAGCCGAAGGGCGCGAACACCAGATCCACTTTTTCATCGACAATCAGGCGTTCGTAAACACGGGTCACCATCTGCTTGTCGCTGCGGTCGTCCAGCTTGACCAGTTCGACCGGGTACTTCTTGCCGTTGACTTCGATGCCGCCGCGGCGGTTGACGTCGTCCACCCACAGCTCCACGCCGCGCACGCCCGACTGCGACGCCAGGGCGAAGCTGCCGGTGGACGAAACGGTCATGCCGACCCGGATCTTGTCCGAGGTCTGGGCGGCGCCGATGGATGGCGTCAGGGCGGCCATGGCCAAGGCCAGGGCCGGTAAGCGGAACAGCCAGGATTTCGCGAACATGGGTTGTCTCCTATCGTTTTTGGATGTGGGCCTTTCCTCCCGCGGCGCTTGAGTGCCAGGCCCGGTATTGGGCAATAATTGCCCAATACGCGAGAAAGCGTATAACAAATAGGCATGGAGTGCACGCCTTGAATAAATTGAACTACCGACAGACCGAAATGCTCTGGGCCATCGTGATGGCCGGATCGATCAGCGGCGCCGCCCGCCTGCTGAATATTTCGCAGCCCGCGGTCAGCCGGATGCTGGCGCAGACCGAGAAGTCCATGGGGCTGACGCTGTTCGAGCGGGTTCGCGGACGGCTCAGGCCCACGCCGCAAGTGCACAGCCTGTTTGAGGAAATCGAAAAAACCCAGCGCATGATGCAGCGCGTCAACGACCTGGCCGACGCGTTGTCGGAGCACGGCACGGGGGTGCTGCGGCTGGCCTCCATTCCGAGTCTGGCGCAGTTCCTGGTGCCGCGCGCGGTGGCGCGTTTCCAGCAGCGCCATCCGGAACTGCTGTTGCGGCTGAACACCAGCGCGCTGCCCAGCCTGATCACCGAGGTGCTGCAGGGCGAGGCGGAGCTTGGCCTGGTGGTCATGCAGGCGGATCATCCCTTCCTGACGTCCGAGCCGCTGCACGTGGGCCGGATGGTGGCGGCGATCCCGAAATCCCACCCACTGGCGCAGCGGGCCGAGGTCAGCCTGGCCGATCTGTCCCCGCATCCGCACATCGTGGTGGGCACGCGCATGCCCTTCGGCATGCTGGTGCTGGGGGCGTTCGAACAGGCCGGGCTGCCCTGCAGGATGTGCGCCGACGTGCCCTGGAGCCAACTGGCGTGCGCGCTGGTCAACGCCGGCGTGGGGATCGCCATCGTGGACGAATTCACCGTCATGCAGAACACCATGCCCGACGTCGCGATCGTGCCGCTGGCCGAGCGCATTCCTCTGAACATCTCGGCCGTCTACGCCCGCGGGCGGGAGCCTTCGCAGATCGCCCTTCAGTTCATCAAAGAACTGCGCCAGGTGCTGGCGGAAGCGTTTCCAGGACCAATTCAGGGTTAATACTTAACCTGAAGTTATGGATTTATCGGTCATAATCGCCTCCAAATAAAGCGGCCATCCAGCCCGGACAGGCCCGGAGGAAGACACCATGAGCAGCAGTCCCGCCCTGGCGGCGGGCGCGGCGTCGCATCGCGCGCAGGATCAGCGCGCGGTGCGATTGCGCACCCGCATCGCAATGACCGTCTTTGTCGCGCTGACGGCCGTCCTGGCCGCGATTCCCCTGGCGACCTCGAACATCTCGTTCGCGTTCTACCTGATGCTGTGGATCACCATGGCCAGCGCCATGAACATCTGCGTGGGCTTCACGGGCTACCTGCCGTTCGGCTACGTGGTGTTCTACGGCGTGGGCGCCTACGCCACCGGCATCTGCTACAAGATCCTGGGTTGGCCGATCCTGCCCTCGCTGCTGGCCGCGGGCGGCGTGGGAGTGGCCATCGCGCTGCTGCTGGCGCCCACGCTGCGCCTGCGCGGGGTGTACTTCGGCATCGTGAGCCTGGCGCTGGCCACCATCGTCAAGCTGGTCATTTCCAACCTGCCCCAGTCCTTTACCGGCGGCAGCATGGGCATCATCCTGTCCAACGCCAACAATCCGGCGCACAGCTACTACGCCATGCTGATCGTGATGGGCGCCACGCTGGCCACGGTCACCTGGCTGTCGGTATCGCGCCTGGGCCGCGCCCTGAAGGCGATCCGCGACGACGACGGCGCCGCCGCCTGCGTCGGCATCCACGTTCCCAATACCCGGCTGAAGGCATGGCTGCTGGCGGCGCTGTTCCCGGCGCTGGCCGGCGGCATCGAGGCCTGGTACACCAACGTGGTCGATCCGGAATACGCCTTCCACGTGCTGATCACCGCCAAGAGCATCATCTACGCCATGGCGGGCGGCTTCGGCACCATCCTCGGGCCGGTCGCGGGCACCCTGGCGCTCCTGGGCATCGACCACGTGATCTGGCAGAGATTCCCGGTGGTGAACCTGCTGCTGCTGGGCCTGATCATCGTGCTGCTGATGCTGTTCCTGCCGCGCGGCATCGTCGGCAGCCTGATCAAGCGCAAGCCGCAACTGCGCCGCTACATCGCCTGAGGAGCCGCCATGACCGGACTGATTATCCAGGGCCTGATCAACGGCCTCATCCTGGGCGCCATCTACGGCCTGATCGGCGTGGGGCTGAACGTGGTGTTCGGCGTGCTGCGCGTGGTGAACTTCGCGCACGGCGAATTCCTGGTACTGGGCGCCTACTTCGCGTTCTACCTGCTGGAATATGCCGGCATCAACCCGCTGCTGGCGCTGCCGCTGGCCTTCGCGGCCTTCTTCCTGGCGGGCTACCTGCTGTACTTCGTGCTGATTCCGCGGCTGAACAAGGCCGACGATCCCGAAATCAGTTCGCTCTTGCTGATGTTCGGGGTGTCCATCATGCTGGGCGCGCTGATGCTGCTGGCCTTCGACGCCGACGCGCGTTCGCTGCCGTACGAGATCGAGCCGGTGTTCCTGAAGTTCGGCCCCGTCCTGATTCCCACCGTGCGGCTGCTGGCGCTGGTCATCGCGCTCGCCATCATCGGCGGGCTGACGCTGTTCCTGTACCGCAGCCAGTTGGGCAAGGCGCTGCGCGCCATCATCATGAACCGCGACGCGGTGCGCATCGTGGGCATCAACGCCGAGCGCCTGTCGGCGGTGGCGTTCGGCCTGGGCGTCGGGCTGGCGGCGGCCAGCGGCGTGCTGGTCGCGATGGTGTTCCCGGCGTTCTCGCCCTTCATGGGCAACGACTACACCCTGATCGGCTTTATCGTCATCGTGCTGGGCGGGCTGGGCCATCCGGTGGGGGCGCTGGTCGGGGCGCTGCTGTACGGCGTCACCGAACAGGTGTCGGTGGTGTTCTTCAACCCGTCCATCGCCACCATCTGCGGTTTCGCGCTGATGGTCGGGATGATCTTCGTCAAGCCCAGCGGCCTGTTCGGCCGCCAGGCGCTGCGCTGACCGGGAGCCGGACATGCTGAAAGTCACGAATCTCAAGAAGCGCTTCGGCGGGCTGGTCGCTTTGCAGGGCGTCGACCTGGAGGTGCCGCGCGGCTCCATCCTGGGCGTCATCGGCATGAACGGGTCGGGCAAGACCACCATGCTCAACTGCATCAACGGCATCTACACGCCGGACGAAGGCCGCATCGAACTGGACGGCCGCGACATCGCCGGCCGCCAGATCCACGAGGTGGCCCGGCTGGGCGTGGGGCGCACTTTCCAGGTGCCGCGCATCTTCCGCCAACTGAGCCTGCTGGACAACTTGGACGTGGCCCAGCAGCAGGCGGGCCGCGGCGCCGACGAACGCTATGCGCAGTCCGAGTACTGGCTGCACAAGGTGGAACTGCACCGCCTGCGGCACAACTACGCCGAGGAACTGTCTGGCGGCCAGCAGAAACTGGTGGAGCTGGCGCGCATCATGGTGGCGCGGCCCAAGGTGGTGCTGCTGGACGAACCCTTCGCGGGCGTCAATCCGGCGCTGGCCCAGTTGCTGATCTCGGTGATCCGCGAACTGCCGACCGAACACGATTGCTCGGTGGTGCTGGTGTCGCACGACCTGACGTCCATCTACCAGCTATCGCACCACATCATCGTGATGAACGAAGGCGCGATCCTGTGCGAGGGCGAGGCCGACCGCGTGCGCGCCGACCCGCGGGTGGTCGAAGCCTATCTGGGAGCCTGACATGAGCACGCCTATCATCGCGCTGGAGGACGTGACGGTCGCCTACCACGGCGACATCACCATCCTGAACCGCATCAACGTCCAGGCGCGCGCGGGCAAGGTCACCGGCGTGATCGGCCCCAACGGCGCGGGCAAGTCCACGGTGCTGAAGACGCTGTTCGGCTTCCTGCCGCCGCGCACCGGCCGCATCACGCTGCGGGGCGAAGATATCAGCGCGCAGCCTTCGCACGAGCGGGCCGGCCACGGCGTCGCGTTCGTGCCGCAGCACCGCAGCCTGTTCGGCGAACTGTCGGTGCACGACAACCTGCTGCTGGGCTGCTGGCCGTTCCGCGGCGACAAGGCGCGGGTGCGCCGGCGCATCGATTCGGTCTACGACCGCTTCCCCATCCTGGCGCAGAAGCGCAACGACCCCGTGTCCAGCATGAGCGGCGGGCAGCAGCGCTTCGTGGAGTTCGGCCGGGCCTTGCTGATCGAGCCTTCGGTGATCCTGCTGGACGAGCCGACCGCGATGCTGGCGCCGAAGATATCCAAGGAAATCTACGGCCTGATCCGCGGGTTCGCCGACGAGGGCATGACGGTGGTGCTGGTGGACCAGAACGTGCGCCGCTGCGCGGAGGTGTCCGACTATATGTATATCCTGGAACTGGGGCGCAACAAGGCCGAGGGCGGCCGTGAGTCCTTCGAGGACGGCGGCGGCCTGCGGGAGATGGTCGCTTCGTGGATGGACTACAAGATCGATTGAGGTGTGGCTGCGGCAGGTATCTGCGAAAGTGCCGCAGGTGTCTGACACCCGTACGAGATGCCGCAGGTGTCTGACACCCCTACGGCAAGGCGTTTCAGGCTTGAGGCAGCGCTTCCGGGTGTCTGACACCCCGGAGGGAAGACGTTGCCGCCACGGTGGGTGTCTGACACCCGGAAGCGTCTCTTCAAGCCGCGCCGTCATCTCGTACGGGTGTCAGACACCTGCGTCATCTCGCAGGGGTGTCAGACACCGACCTTACCGGAACGATTCAGAGCAAGCCGCGTATGCCCGCGATGCCGTGCGCGCCGTGGCGCAGCGCGGCCGACAGCGTGCTGCTCGATTGGCCGCCCAGCGCGAACACGGGGATGCCCGCGTCGCGGTTGCCGGCGACGAATCCTTCCCAGCCCAGCGTGGGGGCGCCCGGGTGCGACGCCGTTTCCAGCACCGGGCCCAGCACCGCGAAGTCCGCGCCGATTTCGCGCGCGTGCACGACTTCGGCGTTGTCGTGGGCGGACACGCCCACCAGCGCCCCGGCGGGCAGCGCCGGGCGGGCGGTCAGGCGGGCCGCGTCGGCCCCGCGCAGGTGCACGCCGTCGGCTTCCTTCCACCATGCGGCGGGATGGACGCTGTTGACCAGCAGGCGGGCGCCCGCGGCGCGGCAGCGCTTCAGCACGGCCTGCAGCACTTCATGCAGCGAACTGGCGCCCACGCCGTCCGGCCATTGCGGTTCGCGCAACTGCACCAGTTTCACGCCGCGCGCGAGCGCCGCGTCCAGACGGCCCAGGAACGCGGGCACGCCGGCGCGCGAGCCGATGCTGCTGATGCCGTAGGCGTTGGGCAGTTGCAGCCAGCGCAGCGGCGGCAGCGTGGCGGGCAGCAGGTCGCCCACCGATGCCGCCTGGGCGGGATCCACCCATTCCAGGCGCTGGTTTTCCAGGCTGCGCGGTTCGCCTTCCCAGCCCGTGACGTGGCAGAACGCCAGGCGCACGGTGGTGTGCGGGTAGGCGTGCACGTAGGTGACCCAGGGGCGCGACTGCGTGACGCGGATGCCGATTTCTTCGTGCAGTTCGCGCGCCAGCGCCTCCAGCACGGTTTCGCCCGGTTCGAGCTTGCCGCCCGGCAGTTCCCACCAGCCGGCCCAGGGCTTGCCTTCCGGGCGCTGGCCCAGCAGCAGCATGCCGTCCGGGCGCAGGATCAGGCCGGCCGCGACGTCGACGATCTTCTCAGACATGCCGGGCCGCCCAGTCGCGCGCGAATTGGTAGGCCACGCGGCCCGAGCGCGAGCCGCGCTCGATCGTCCATTGCAGGGCCTCGGTGCGCGAGGGCTCGATCTGCGCTTCCGGGCAGCCCAGCTCGCGCAGCCAGTGGTAGACGATGTCCAGGTAGTCGTCCTGCTTGAAGGGATAGAACGACAGCCACAGGCCGAAGCGCTCGGACAGCGAGATCTTTTCCTCGACCGTTTCGCCGGGGTGGATCTCGCCGTCGGGCTGGTGCTTGGCCGCCAGGTTCTCGCTCATGTATTCCGGCATCAGGTGGCGCCGGTTGGAGGTGGCGTAGATCAGCACGTTGTCGCCGGAGGCGGACACCGAGCCGTCCAGCACCGACTTCAGCGCCTTGTAGCCGGCCTCGCCTTCCTCGAAGGACAGGTCGTCGCAGAACACGATGAAGCGTTCGGGCCGCGAGGCCACCAACTCGACGATGTCGGCCAGGTCGCCCAGGTCGGATTTGTCGACTTCGATCAGGCGCAGGCCGCGGTCGCCGTAGGCGGCCAGCATGGCCTTGACCAGCGAGCTCTTGCCGGTGCCGCGGGCGCCGGTCATGAGCACGTTGTTGGCGGGCTTCTTTTCGATGAACTGCAGCGTGTTGCGGTCGATGATGGCCTTCTGGCGCTCGATGTGCTGAAGGTCTTCCATGTCGATGCGCGCCACGTGGCGCACGGCGTCCAGCCAGCCGCGCGAGCCGCGCTTGCGCCAGCGGAAGGCGTGGGCGCTCCAGTCGATTTCGGGCGGGGCGGGAGGAAGCCAGGCTTCCAACTGGGCCAGCACGCGTTCGGCGCGCTGGATAAGGGTGGAAAACTCGGTTGCGGTCACGTCTCAAGTCCTGGGGAGGGAGGTGTCTGACACCCAATGCGATACCCGTCGAGCCTGAAGCTCATCTACAGGGTGTCAGACACCTGTTTATCTTATGAGCGGTAGTCGGCGTTGATCGACACGTACTCGTGCGAGAAATCGCAGGTGTAGACCGTGTCGCTCACCTGGCCGCGGCCCAGCGCGATGCGCACCAGGATCTCGGCCTGCTTCATCACGCGCTGGCCGTCGGCTTCCTGGTAGGCGGGGTTGCGGCCGCCGTCCTTGGCCACCAGCACGTCGTCCAGCCACAGGCGGATCCCGGAGACGTCCAGGTCGTCGATGCCGGCGTAGCCCACCGCGGCCAGGATGCGGCCCAGGTTGGGGTCCGACGCGAAGAAGGCGGTCTTGACCAGCGGCGAGTGCGCCACGGCGTACGCCACCTTCAGGGCTTCCTCGGTGTTGCCGGCCTCTTCGACGCGGATGGTCATGAACTTGGTGGCGCCTTCGGCGTCGCGCACGATCTTGGTGGCCAGGTCCAGCGCGGCGGCCGCCAGGGCCTCGCGCACCGCGGCGTAGGCGGCGTCGGATTCGCTATTGACGTTGACGCCCGACTTGCCGGTGGCGGCGATGATGAAGGAGTCGTTGGTGGACGTGTCGCCGTCGACGGTGATGCGGTTGAACGAGGCGTCGGCGATTTCGCCGGCGAGTTTGCGCAGCAGCGGCTGGGCGATGCCGGCGTCGGTCGCCAGGAAGCTCAGCATGGTGGCCATGTTGGGGCGGATCATGCCCGCGCCCTTGCTGATGCCGGTAAAGGTGACGGTCTTGCCTTCGATCCGGACCTGGGCCGAGTAGATCTTCGGCAGCGTGTCGGTCGTCATGATGCCGTGGGCGGCGCTGGCCCAGCGGTCGACGCCGAGGTCGGCGATGGCGCGGGGCAGGCCGGCGACCAGGCGGTCCAGCGGCAGCGGCTCCAGGATGACGCCGGTGGAGAACGGCAGGATCTGGGCGGCGGGCAGGCCCAGCAACTGGCCCAGCGCCGCGCAGGTGTCCTGGGCCTTCTTCAGCCCTTCCTCGCCGGTGCCGGCGTTGGCGTTGCCCGTGTTGATGACCAGCGCGCCGATGGGGCCGCCGGCGGCCAGGTGGGCCTGGCAGACCTGCACGGGGGCGGCGCAGAAGCGGTTGCGCGTGAAGACGCCGGCGACGCTGGTGCCTTCGGCCAGGCGGAATACCGTCAGATCGCGTCGGTTGGCTTTGCGGATGCCGGCCTCGGCGACGCCGATTTCAACGCCGGCAACAGGAAAAATTTCGGACTCGGAGGGGATCTGCAGGTTAACGGCCATGACTTCGTCTCATGAATGAGCAGGACGGAATCGCCGCCAGGCGAGGCGGCGCGCGGGGGAAAGCTTCGTATTATCCCACCGGTTCGGGACCGGCGACGTTACACGTCGCGGGACGCGCCCGTCAGGGGCCGATCCGCATGGCCGCCACGTCCAGCACGCCGGCCTCGCGGTTGCCGAATACGCCGCGCACGGCGCCGTCGGGCGCCTGCAGCACCGATTTGCCGGCGGGCACGTCGTCGCCGCCGGCGCGGCGCGCCGAGCGGCCGCGCGACGGGGAAAACAGCAGGTCCCCCGCCTGGGCGCCCGGCAGGGCGGGATTGGCGGCCAGCACCCGCGTGCCCGGCGGGTAGGTCATGTCGCCCAGGACGGTTTCACGGGCCAGCAGGCCTTCGAAGCCCAGCATGCGGCGCTGGCCGTCCAACTGCATGTCCACCTTCAGCAAGGGCAGGCGGTCGACGTCCAGGGCGTCGCTGCCTTCGGTGCGCAGCAGCCAGCGCGGCGCGTCCCCGGCCGCGCCGGGCGCGGGGGCGGCGGCGATGACCTTCAGCCAGGCGCCCGCGGGCACGGGCTGCTGGTCCAGGGTATTGCCGACGGCCAGGTGGCAACTGGCGAACCGGGGGTGCCCGTCCCGCAAGACGAATTCGATCCGGTGCCCGTGCGCGCACAGCCAGCCGTCCAGCGCCTGGTCGCGCTCGATCTCCACCGACAGGGTCTCGGCCTGCTTGTCGTGGGCGGCATAGCGGAACAGGCGCGACGCCGCGATGCCGAGGATGGGGGCGGGGTGCGCCGCGGGAAAGACGGCGCGGTCGAACGAGGCCAGGTCGCCCGGCGCGGCCAGGCGGAGTTCGGTGCCGGCGGGCATCTCCACGCCGGCCAGCCGCGTGGGCTGGGCCAGGACGGTCTTGCGGCCGGCGTCGGCCTCGGCGTCGCGCTGGGCCGAGAACCACAGGCTGAGCTGCTGGTAAGGAAAAATGGCGCCGACGACGGCGAGGAACGCCATCAGGGCGGTGCCGGTGCGGCGGTGGCCGCCCAGCCAGTGGCGGGCGCTGCGGGTCGTGGCCAGGACGGCCAGCCAGGTCAGCAGTGTGGCGAGGCAGGCCAGCGAAGCCGCCATCAGCACATAGAAATTACCGCCAGGAAGGGAAACCGGAATCATGGCGGCAATTATGCGCCAAACCGGCGGGCGGTTTCAGCGCGGACGGGTTCAGCTTTTGGCCGACGCCGAACGGGTGGCCACCACCTGCAGCTTGAGTTCGCCCAGGGCCTGGAACAGCGCGTTGCGGGTGGCCTCGGGCAGGTCGCCGAACATGGACTTGACCCAGGACTCGTGGGCGCGCGCCATGCGGGCGAAGCTCTTCCTGCCCAGCGGGGTGAGCTTGATGAGCGAGCTGCGGCGGTCGGATTCGACCTTGGCGCGCACGACCAGCCCTTCTTTTTCGAGCTGGTCCGTGATGCCCGTGATGTTGCCGTTGGTGACCATCATGTGGCGCGACAGTTCGCCCATCTTCATGCCCTTGGGCGCGCGCTGCAATTGCGCCATCAGGTCGAAGCGGGGCAGGGTCGTGTCGAACTCGTTGCGCAGGCGGCTGCGGATCTCGCTTTCGACGAGATTGGCGCAGGTCAGCATGCGCAGCCACAGGCGCAGGGCTTGGTGATCGTCCGGCGCGGCGCGGGATTCCAGGTCGGGGGCGTTGATCATGGTTCGTTACCGGGAATGAGGGGCGGGCGCCAGACCCATCTGATCGAAGATGGCGCGGGTCAGCGGGCTCTGGGGATCGTTGAGGGTCAGCACGATGTCGTAATGGTTCGTTCCGGGCATCGGCACATAGTGCCCGGGAAAGCCGCGCTCGCGCCAGGCGGCGAGGTAGTCGTCGCTCTGGCGCTTGAATTCGGCGGTCTCGGTTTCGCCGTAGCTGACCACCAGCGGGCAGCCCGTCTGCGGCAGGTGCAGGGCGGGGCTGTTGCGGATGGCGTCGGCCTCGCTCATGCGCATCCATTCGTTGATGTGGGTGTGCACCAGGGGGCGCAGGTCGAACAGGCCCGACAGCGGGGCCGCGCCGCGGATCACGTCGGGCGGGACCTCGTAGCCGGCATGCCAGCCGCCGGACAGCAGCGCGCCGGCCAGGTGCCCGCCGGCGGAGCTGCCGCAGATGTGGATGCGCCCCGGGTCGCCGCCGTATTCGGCGATGTGGCGGTGGATCCAGGCCAGGGCGCGCCGGTTCTGGTCCACGATGCGGTCCAGCGTGACGGCCGGCGCCAGCGAGTAGTTCACCGCCACGACGACGGCGCCGGCCCGGGTGAACGCCGGGGCCATGCCGCTGGAATCGCTCTTGGACAGCAGGCGCCAGTAGCCGCCGTGGATGAACACGAACACCGGCGCGCCGCGCGCGCCGCCGCCGGCCGGGAAGATGTCCAGCGATTCGTCGGCGTGGTCGCCGAAGGGCACGTCCAGCGCGCAGTCCAGCGTGCGCCGCGCCTCGGCGCTGTCTTCGGCGTACTTCTTGAGTATCGGCTGGATGTCGGGTACTGTCGCGCGAGCGTTGTACTGAACGTCCAGTCCGGCGCGGTCGTAGTTGCGGTAGAGCGTGGCCATGGCAGTCGCTATTGGGAAACCCCGTTGGTAAAAACCCTAGACTTGTTTTGGGGGATACTTTAAACCTAAACTATGAACCACGCCAGCTTTCCCTATGACAAGGGGATCGGGTAGCCCAGGACGGCGGCGCGACGGCGCCGGCAGGCCGGGCATAGAAGTCTTTCGAATCGCACCCTCATCAAGAAGAACACCCTCTGCGCGGCTCGCGCACGGAGCACACCACCATGCGTTTGATCACTTCCCTTCTGGCCGCCGCCGCCCTGGTTCCGGCGCTGGCCAGCGCCGACACCATCAAGGTCGGCATCGCCAACGACATTTCCGGCCCGTTCTCGGCCCTGGGCGCCGAAGCCCGCGACGGCTTCAATCTGGCCATCAAGCAACTGGGCAGCAAGCTGGGCGGACAGCCCGCCGAATTCGTGCAGACCGACATGGGCGGCAACCCCGACCAGGCCCGCCAGCTCGTCACGCGCTACATCCAGCGCGACAAGATCGATTTCTTCACCGGCCCCATCGGCTCGAACGTGGCGCTGGCGGTCGGCCCCGCGCTGTTCGCCGCCAAGGTGCCCTATCTGTCGAACAACCCCGGCCCCAGCCAGTTCGCCGGCGCGCAATGCAACGCCTACTGGTTCGGCACGTCCTACCAGAACGACGCCTTCCACGAAGCGGCCGGCAAGGTCGCGGCCGACCGCGGCTTCAAGAAGATGTTCATCATGGCCCCCGACTACCCGGCGGGCAAGGACGCGCTGGCCGGCTTCAAGCGCGGCTACAAGACCGCGCCCGGCGACGAGGTCTACACCAAGCTCGGCCAGATCGACTACGCCGCCGAACTGGCGCAGATCCGCGCGGCCAAGCCCGATGCCGTCTACATCTTCCTGCCGGGCGGCATGGGCATCAACTTCGTCAAGCAGTTCGTGTCCACCGGCCTGGCCCAAAGCGTCAAGCTGATCGGCCCGGGCTTTTCGGCCGACGAGGACGTGATCCAGGCCGTGGGCGATCCCATGCTGGGCATGTACAACACGGCGCAGTGGGCGCACGACCTGGACGTGCCGCAGAACAAGGCCTTCGTCGAGGCCTTCCGCAAGGAATACAACGGCCGCTACCCCTCGGTCTACGCCGCGCAGTCCTATGACGTGATCATGGCCATGGACGCCGCCGTCAAGCAGGCCGGCGGCAAGGCCTCGGACCGCGCCGCCATCATCAAGGCGCTGGAAACGGCCGACTACCCCTCGGTGCGCGGCAGCTTCACCTACGGCAAGAACCACTATCCGATCCAGTCCTACTACCTGCGCGTCGTCGAAAAGGACGGCAGCGGCCGCGTCACCAACAAGCTGGTGGGCAAGGTGTTCGACAAGTACCAGGACGTCTACGTCGGCGACTGCAAACTGTAGAGGGTGGGGCCCACCCCCGCAGCGCTGCGCGCTTCCCCCTCAAGGGGGCATGCCTGCGGACCGGCGAAGCCGGCTCCGCGGCATCCGGATCGGGTGACACCAGTGCATGCGCCGCGCGTGGTGGGCAATTAGATTGGCTTTGGTGATTTGACCGCGAGCTAGGCCATCGGCAATTCGCGGCAGGGGGAAGTCTTCATGACGTTTACGCTGATCGTCGAGCAATTGCTGAACGGTCTGCAGTTTGGGTTGATGTTGTTTCTGATCGCGGCCGGGCTGACCCTGGTGTTCGGCATCATGGACATCATGAATCTGGCTCACGGCTCGCTCTACATGGCCGGCGCCTACGTGGCCGCCGAAACCATGCAGCGCACGGGTTCATTCACTGCCGCCGTCCTGGTGGCGGCCGTCGCCACCGGCCTGGTCGGCGTGGTGCTGGAACTCGTGCTGATCCGCCGCCTGGCGCTGCGCGACCACCTGGCCCAGGTGCTGGGTACCTATGCCGTCATCCTCATCGCCAATGACCTGGTCAAGATGATCTGGGGCCCGGCCCCGGTCATGCTGAACATGCCGGCCGCGCTGTCCGGGCCCGTGCGCCTGCTGCCCGACCTGCTCTATCCCGCCTACCGCCTCATGATCATCGTGTTCGGCGTGGCCGCCGCGGCGGGGCTGTACTGGTTCGTGACGCGCACCCGCGCCGGGGTCCTGGTGCGCGCCGGCGCGTCCAACCGCCAGATGGCCACGCTGATGGGCGTGCGCGTGCCGATGCTGTTCCTGGGCGTGTTCGCGCTGGGCGCCATGCTGGCCGCCGTGGCCGGCGCCCTGCTGGGGCCGATCACCTCGGTGCAGGTGGGCATGGGCGAGGAAATCCTGATCCTGGTGCTGGTGTGCATCGTCATCGGCGGCATCGGCTCGATCCGCGGCGCCTTCGTCGGCGCGCTGCTGGTGGGCATGGTGGACACGGCGGGGCGGGCCTTCCTGCCCATGCTGCTGCGCCAGGTCTTTTCTCCGGCCGTGGCTTCCAGCGTCGGGCCGACGCTGGCGGCCATCGCCATTTACGTATTGATGGCGGCGGTGCTGGTGTTCCGTCCGTCCGGTCTGTTTCCGGCGCGGGGTTGACTGTGAAATCCACAATTTGGACCGTGATCCTGCTGGCCGCGCTGGCGGTGTTTCCCCTGGTGGCGCCGGCCCTGGGCCTGGACTTCTATATTTCCTTCGTGCGGCGCGTGCTGATCTATGCGCTGGCCGCGACCAGCCTGAACCTGATCCTGGGCTACGGCGGCATGGTGGCGCTGGGACATGCGGCCTTCTTCGGCGCGGGCGCCTACGCCGTGGGCATCCTGGCCATGGCGGGCGTCACCTCGGCGGCCATCGTGTGGCCGGCGGCCATGCTGCTGGCGGCGGTGCTGGCCTGCGTCACCGGGGCGATCTCGCTGCGCACGCGCGGCGTGTACTTCATCATGATCACGCTGGCGTTCGCGCAGATGCTGTTCTACATCTTCATCTCGCTGCGCCAGTACGGCGGGGAAGACGGGCTGAACCTGCCGGGCTATTCCAGCCTGCCCGGCATCGACCTGGCCGACGACACCAGCTTCTACTATCTGGTGCTGGTCCTGTTCGCGCTGATCATGTGGGTGTTCGGGCGCGTGGTGGCCTCGCGCTTCGGCACGGCCCTGCAAGGCATCCGCGAGAACGAGTCGCGCATGGAATCCATGGGCTACCCGGTCTTCCGCATCAAGCTGACGGCCTTCACCCTGAGCGGCGCCGTGGCCGGGCTGGCCGGCGCGCTGCTGGCCAACCACAACCTCTTCATTTCGCCCAGCCTGATGCACTGGACCCAATCGGCCAACCTGCTGATCATGGTGCTGGTGGGCGGCATCGGCCTGCGCTATGGCGGCGTGGCGGGCGCCGTGGTGATGCTGACGCTGGAGGAAGTGCTGCGCCTGTGGACCGAATACTGGCACCTGCCCCTGGGCGTGCTGCTGCTGTGCGTGGTGTTCGGCGCGCCGCGCGGCCTGGTCGGGCTGTTCGGCCCGATGTTCGGCGGCCGCGCCGCCCCGCAATCCGGCAAGGTGGGATCATGAACGCTTCCGTAACCCCGGCCCTGCGGGCGTCGGGGCTGGTTCGCCGCTTCGGCGCGCTGGTCGCCACCGACAATGTGTCGCTGTCGCTGAATCCCGGCGAGATCCATGCCCTGATCGGCCCCAACGGGGCCGGCAAGTCCACGCTGATCCACCTGCTGTCCGGCACGCTGTCGGCCGATTCGGGCACGCTGGCCGTGGGCGGCCGCGACGTCACGGGCATGAACGCGCACCAGCGCGTGTCCGCCGGCCTGTCGCGGTCCTACCAGATCACCAATATCTTCAAGCAGTCCAGCGTGCTGGACAACCTGGTGCTGGCGGTGCAGGCGCACGCGGGCAGCAGCCTCCGCTTCTGGAAGCCGCGCGCGGCCGAATCCGCGCTGTACGAACAGGCGCGCGAACTGGCGCGGGAATGCGCCATCGACGCCAGCCTGCTCGGCCGCCCGGCCGGCACCCTGCCGCACGGCGAGCAGCGCAAGGTGGAGTTCGCGCTGGCGCTGGCCGCAAGGCCCAGCGTGCTGCTGCTGGACGAGCCCATGGCGGGCATGGGGCCGGACGAGACCGTCCGCCTGACCGAACTGATCGAATCCATGCGGGGACGCGCCGCCATGCTGTTGGTCGAACACGATATGCAGGCGGTGTTCCGCCTGGCCGACCGCCTGTCCGTGCTGGTGTACGGCCGGGTCATCGCGACGGGAACGCCGGACGAAATCCGCGCCATCCCCGAAGTGCGGCAAGCCTACCTGGGCGACGAGGAGACCGTCTGATGCTGACCATCGAATCGGCCAAGAGCGGCTACGGCGCCAGCCAGGTGCTGTTCGGCGTGGACCTTCAGATCGGCGCGGGCCAGGTCGTGACCCTCCTGGGCCGCAACGGCATGGGCAAGACCACGCTCCTGCGCACCCTGTTCGGCCAGTTGCCCCTGCGCGGCGGCAAAATCCAGTTCGCGGGGAAGGACATCAGCGGCTGGAGCCCGGACCGCATCGCGCGGGCCGGCATGGCCATCGTGCCGGAGGGGCGGCAATGCTTCCCCAACCTGACGGTGCGCGAGCACCTGACGGCCTTCGTGGCGGCGCGCAATCCCGACATCGGCGCGCCCTGGACGCCGGAGCGGGTGTTCGAACTGTTCCCCCGCCTGCACGAGCGCGCGCGCAACATGGGCAACCAGCTTTCGGGCGGCGAACAGCAAATGCTGGCCATCGGACGGGCCCTGGTCACCAATCCGCGGCTCCTGATCCTGGACGAGGCCACCGAAGGCCTGGCGCCCAAGATCCGCGAGGAAATCTGGAACTGCCTGGCGCGGCTGCGCCAGGCGGGGCAGACCATCCTGGTCATCGACAAATATGTCGAAAGGCTGCTGAGCCTGGCCGACCGGCACGTGATCCTGGAGCGCGGCAAGGTGGTGTGGACGGGCGACTCCCAGGCCCTGGACGCCGATCGCGGCCTCTGGGAACGCTACCTGGGCGTGTAGCGGGAAAGCCTCAATCGGGGCGGCCGCCCGCGGGCCGCGTTGATATAAACCGCAATAAATCGCCATTTACATTGCAACGCTGCAACTTATGGCGTCCCGGGCGATGACACGCGTCTTCGCCTGTTTCAATTGGATCCACTGTTATCTACACTTGTCGCGCCGGACGTGCCGCGTGGCGCGCCGGCGACAGGCGCATGCCTCATCTTATTCAAGTTGTCAGGAAGACTTCGCATGGCGAAATGGGGTTTGCGCAGAAAATCATTGATGGCGCTGTTGCTGGCGTGCCTGGTCGCCCTGGCGCCGGCGGCCTTGATCGGATGGCAGGTGCTGGACGGGGTCAGGGAACACTTCGGGCGGGCCTTCGCCGACAATTTCACGCAATTGAACCGCCAGCGCATCCTGGCGCCGGTGTCGCGCGAACTTGCCCTGTCCCTGCGGCTGGCCGATAGCGAGGTCACGCGCCGCTGGCTGCGCCAAGAAAGCGACCCCGCCGCCCGCGAGCTGTTCTTCCGCGAAGCCGACGGCTACCGCCGGGACCTGCTGGGCCGAGCCTATTTCATCGCCAGCGCCGCCTCCGGCAACTACTACTTCAACGACGACCAGCCCCTGTCCGAGGCGCCGCGCTACACGCTGAGCAGGACCGCCGCCGACGACGGCTGGTTCTACCTGACGCTGAAGTCCCCCGCCAAGTACAACATCAACGTCAATCCTGACCTGAAGCTGAAGACCACGAAGGTCTGGATCAACGTCCAGGTGCGCGACGGCGACCGGGTCCTGGGCCTGACCGGCTCGGCCCTGGACGTGGGCGGCTTCCTGAGCGACTTCGTCAACAGCGGCCAGCCGGGCGTCACGCCCATCATCGTCGACGAGGAAGGCGCCATCCAGGCGCACATGGACCCCACGCTCATCGCCTACAACTCGGGCGCGGGCGGCGCGGACAGCGGCCGCGGCAGGGTGTTCAACCTGCTGGACGGCGGGGAAGGACGGGACGGGCTGGCCGCCGCCATGAAGGCGGCCCAGGCCGACCCGCAGTCGGTGCAATCCGCCTGGGTGGCGATGGACGGCATCCG
Organism: Achromobacter veterisilvae; assembly: GCF_037619525.1. Lineage (NCBI taxonomy): Bacteria > Pseudomonadati > Pseudomonadota > Betaproteobacteria > Burkholderiales > Alcaligenaceae > Achromobacter > Achromobacter veterisilvae. Next base: position 1,656,376 of record NZ_CP148753.1, read on the forward strand.
GCAACTGGTCGCCGTGGCCTACATGCCCGAACTGCACTGGCACGTGCTGACCGTGGTGGACCTGGGCGCCGCGCGCGTGCTGGATACGGACTGGCTCTGGCCGGCGGCGATCGGCCTGGTGGTGCTGTTCGCGGCCATGCTGCTGTGCTTCGGGTACGCCGTCGAGCGGCTGATGCTGCGTCCCTTGCGGCGCCTGCAGCAGTCGGCCCGGGCCATCGCCGACGGCAGCTACGACGTGCGCCTGCCGCCGGGCGGCCAGGACGAGATCGGCGATCTCAGCCGCGCCTTCGGGGTGATGGCCGACAAGGTGCGCCAGCACACGGCCGAACTGGAAACCAAGGTGCGCGAGCGCACGTCCGAGCTCGAGGACGCCAACCGCGCCATGGCCGCCGCCCACAAGAAGATCGACGATTCCATCGACTACGCCAGCCTGATCCAGCGCGCGATCCTGCCGGACCGCCAGTTGACCCAATCGCTGGGCGCGCACCATTTCGTGCTGTGGAAGCCGCGCGACGTGGTCGGGGGCGACTTCTACGTGTTCCGTTCCGACGGCGCCAACTGCCTGCTGGGCATCATGGACTGCGCCGGCCACGGCGTGCCCGGCGCTCTGATGACCATGCTGGCCCGCGCCGCGATCGACCTGGCGATCGCCGAGGTCGGGCCGGCCGACCCGGCGGCCATCCTGGGCCGCACCGACAGCGCGATCCGCGCCATGCTCGCGGACGCGCAACTGCCCCGGGCGCTGGCCACCAACACGGATGCGGGCCTGGTATATATTGACCGCCACGCCGGCCGGCTGCTGTACGCCGGCGCCAAGATCAGCCTGTATGCAAGCAACGGCGAGATCCTGCGCGAGGTGCCCGGAGGCAGGCGCGCGCTGGGAGACAAGCGCACCGAGGTGTACGAAAACGTCGAACTGAAAATGGAACCCGGCTGGACCTATTACCTGGCCACGGACGGGTTCCTGGACCAGGCCGGCGGAGAGCATGGCTTCGGTTTCGGCAACACGCGTTTCGCCGGCATGCTCAAGAGGCACGCGCGCCGGCCGTTAACTGAACAGGCGACCGCTTTTACCCAGGCGCTGGCCGAGTACCAAGGCGGGCGACCGCAGCGTGACGACATCACTTTGCTGTCGTTCCGTTTCGAATAAACGTTATCAGGGCGTAACCCTCATGAATGCCTCCGATCTCTACGCACTGGGCGAACGATTCAACCAGAATCGCACGTTGCTGTGCTTCAACGGACCCATTTCCCGCAGCCTGATCGAGGAAATCGGCAATGCGCTCAAGAACTACCTGAACGCCGAGCATGCCCGGCCGGCGGAAGCCATGGACGTGTTCTCGGTCTATATCGAAATGATCCAGAACATCCGCCAGTACGCCGCGCTGAACGGCGACGTGGACGCGTCGGCCACCGTGGTGATCGGCCGCCGCGACGACAGCCGCTACGTGGTGTCCGCGGGCAACCTGGTCAAGGACGAGGACGGCCAGCTCCTGGTTGCGCGCATCCGGGAACTGGCGGCGCTGGACAAGCCCGCGCTGAAGGTCGAATACAAGCAGCAGCTACACAAGCCACGCACCCCGGGCGTGGCCTCGGGCGCGGGCCTGGGGCTGATCGACATCGCCCGCCGTGCCGGCGCTCCGCTGGAAGCCAGCCTGACTCCCGCCGCGGGGGCGGGGCAGGCCTTCTTCAGCCTGAGCGTCGTGATTTGAAGGCGCGCGCACCCACGCAATATTTTCGGAGCAATTGATGAAAGACCTGAACATTCCCGGGACCCAGTCCACGCCCGCCATCGCCGCCGATGCCGCCGCCGGCGTGCTGGCGATGCGCGGCGACTCCTATCCCGAGAATTCCTTCGAACTGTTCGGCCCGGTCATCGAGTGGGTCGAGGCCTACCTGCTGGGCGGCGCGGCGCCGCTGAGGCTGGAACTGGAACTGCTCTACCTGAACACCAGCAGCATCAAGTCCGTCATGGATATTTTCGATCTGCTGGAGGCGGCGCACGGCAAGGGCCGCGAGGTCAGCGTGACCTGGTACTACGACATGCGCAACGAACGCGTGGGAGAACTGGCCGAGGAATTCAAGGAAGACTGCACCTTTCCCTTCTCGGTCGTCGGCCGCCAATGAAATCGGACGCCGCCCAACTGGACCAACGCATCGCCGCGCTGCTGGCGGACCCTGCCTATGCGGGCCATCCGCTGCGCGAGGCGCTGGACGCGCTCTGGCGGCACACGGCGGACCAGATGGCGCGCATCGAACGCGTGACCCAGTTGTCGGACGCCTACCAGAGCATGGCGCACGAGCGCGAGCTGGGCCTGTATGACCGCTTCGACCGGCAGCTTCGCAGGCTGACCCGCATCGCGCGGATCTCGGACCACTACCAGAGCATGATGCGCGACCTCAACGTCGCGCTGCTGGAAACCTCCAACCGCGATCCGCTGACCGGACTGCTGAACCGCCGCGCGCTGATGGAAATGATCAAGCAGGAGGTCCACCGCGCCTCGCGGGGCGGCGAGAGCTTCGTCGTGGCCATGCTGGACGTGGACCACTTCAAGGCGGTCAACGACCGTTACGGCCACGAAACGGGCGACCGCGCGCTGGTCGAACTGGCCGGGGTGCTGGGCAAGAACCTGCGCGAATACGACCTGTGCGGCCGCTGGGGCGGCGAGGAGTTCCTGGTGCTGCTTCCCAATACCCAGTCCGAGGCGGCGCAGCGCGTCATGGACCGGCTGGTCGGCGCCGTGCGCTCCCTGACCATCGCCGCGGGCGACGGGGTCTTGAGGCTGACGGTCAGCATAGGCATGGCGTATCACCAGTTGGGAGAGACTTTTTCGGAGACGCTCAGCCGCGCGGACCAGGCGCTGTACCTGGCCAAGCAGGACGGCCGCGACCGTGTCGCGCTGGGCTTTCCCAAGCGCTGAATGGAACCGGATCATGAAACCGGATCCGCTGTCATCCGGCATGGAGCCCCATATGCTTGATTCTCATCCAGGCCTTTCCGCCGCGGGGCCCCAGGGCGCCGCCTGGAGCGCGGGCAATTACCTGACGTCGATGGATCGGGCGTTGCTGCTGTTCGACTTCGACGTGGCCGGCTTCCTGTCGAACGCCAATGAAAATTTCCTGGCCGCGGTGGAGTATTCCCGCGAAGAGGCCCTGGCCCTGCGCCACGACATGCTGTGCGACAGCCTGGACGAAGGCAAGGGCATCGTCGGCGGCGAACAGGTCTGGGCGCGGCTGCTGGGCGGCGGGCATTTTTCGGGCACCTGCCGCTACCGCACGAAGGCGGGCGGCTTCCTGTGGATCGAGGCCACGTACCTGCCCATACGCGATGAAGCCGGCGAGGTCGCGCGCATCACGGTCATTTCCCGGCGCTCCATCGCGGACGCCGAGCGCCAGGAGGAGATCCGCCTCCTGCTCCTGGGCATCAACGAAACCGGCAACGCCGTCGCGGTGTCGGGGCGGGACGGCCGCGTCGTCTACGTGAACGACGGCTTCCAGCGCATGCTGGGATTCTCCCGCGGCGACGCGGTGGACCAGGAACTGGGCGAACTGCTGGCCGGCGGCAGGCAGGACGGCGGCACGCGCGAAGAGCTGGACCGCCGCATCGCCTGCCGCGAGGGCTATCACAAGGACGTGCTGGTCTACGACCGGGCGGGGCGGCCGCTATGGGTGTCCGTGATGGCCAACTCGGTGTTCGACGACCGCGGTGCGCTGGTCAACATCGTGGACGTGCTGACCGACATCACGCCCACCAAGGTGCACGAGGTGCTGCAACGCCGCGTGCTGCAGGCCATGGTCAACGAGGCCTCGGTGGTCGAGGTCATGAACATGGTGTGCCGCGAAGTGGAGCGCCTGGCGCCCGAAGTGGCGGCCAGCGTGCTGCGCGTGGACGACGCGGGCCTGTTGCGGCCGCTGGCGGCGCCCAGCCTGCCCGCCGCCTACGCCGACGCGCTGGACGGCGCGGCCATCGGTCCGCAAGTGGGCGCCTGCGGCACCTCCGCCTTCCTCGGCCGGCCCGTCATCGTGCCGGACATCGCCACCGATCCGCTGTGGGACGGGTATCGCGACCTGCCGCTGCCGGAGGACATCAAGGCGTGCTGGTCCTCGCCCATCAAGTCCAGCGACGGCAGGGTGATCGGGACGTTCGCCTTCTATTTCCGCGAACGCCGCCTGCCCGACGACTTCCACCATCGGCTGGTGGACGTCTGCGTGTACCTGTGCGCCCTGGCGCTGGAGCGCGAAGAGGCCCGCGCCCGCATCCGCCAACTGGCCTTCTACGACGAGCTAACGGGCCTGCCCAACCGCAACCTGCTGCTGGCGCAGGCCGAGCAGGCCATCGCGCGCGCCGAACCCGAGCGCAAGCGCGTGGCGGTGCTGTTCCTGGACCTGGACCGCTTCAAGCAGGTCAACGACACCCTGGGCCATCCCATCGGCGACGCCTTGCTGCGCGACGTGGCCCAGCGCCTGCGCCGGCTGGCGCGGGCGAGCGATATCGTGGGCCGCCTGTCGGGCGATGAATTCGTGATGCTGATGCCGGACTTCGAGCACGGCCGCCTGACCGCGGCGGCCGAGCACGTCCTGGTGGCGCTGGCCCAGCCGTTCTCGGTGGGCGGCATCACCCTGAACCCGTCGGTCAGCATCGGCATCAGCGTGTTTCCCGAGAACGGGCGCGACATGGACACGCTGCTGCGCCACGCCGACATGGCGATGTACCAGGCCAAGACGGCGGGACGCAACCGCATTTCCTTCTTCAGCGCCGAGATGAACCGCCAGGCGCAGGAACGGCTGGCGCTGGAAGCCGCCCTGCGCGACGCGCTGGAGGCAAAGGCGCTGCGCCTGCACTACCAGCCGCAGGTCGGCCTGAAGAACGGCACCCTGTACGGAGTCGAGGCGCTGGCCCGCTGGCGGCATCCGACGCTGGGCGACATTTCCCCCGCGCGCTTCGTGCCCCTGGCCGAGGAGTGCGGGCTGATCGGCGGCCTGGGCGACTGGGCCCTGCGCGAGGCGTGTTCGCAATTGGCGGTCTGGCGCGGCAAGGGCCTGCGGGTGCCGTCGGTGTCGGTCAATCTGTCGGCGACGAACTTCCACAACCTGAACCTGCCTCGGATGATAGAAGCCATCCTCGCGGAGTTCGGCCTGGCGCCGGCGGACCTGATGCTGGAGATCACCGAAGGCGTGGTGCTGGACGCCACGGCCGGCACCCTGCGGACGATCGCCGAGCTGCACCGGTTGGGCGTGCGCCTGTCGATGGACGATTTCGGGACCGGCTATTCCAGCCTGGGACACCTGCGCCGCCTGATCGTCGACGAACTGAAGCTGGACCGCAGTTTCGTCCAGGGGCTGGAAAGCGACGACGCGGCCCGCGCGCTGACCAGCGCCGTCATCCGCATCGGCGAGAGCCTGAGCCTGCCGGTCGTGGCCGAGGGCGTGGAGAACGAAGAGCAGCGCCGGTTCCTGATCGAACAGGGATGCGCGGCCGGGCAGGGGTTCCTGTTTTCGCCGCCGTTGCCGGCGGATGACCTGGAAGAGTGGTTACGGGGGAGGCCGTAGGGGTTTGGTTTTTGCGGCGATTTGTTTGGGTTCTTGAGGCGTCTGTCGGTTCTTGAGACGCCCGTCGCGTCGGGGCCTGGGGCGCGCGGGTCAACGATTGCGGTCCGGAGCCTTCGCTCCGGACTTCCCCCTTGTCATCCTCGTCCTCGCCTTCGGCGACTCCTTCGGATTCCCTCGGGCTTATCGACTCCCCGCGCACCCCAGGCCCCCGACGCGCCGGGCTCTTTCAGTTGCAATCTGACGTTCGCTGGGACGGGCGGCGTGCTTAGGGTTCTTGCCGCGGGTGGGGTGGTGGTGGAGTATCTTGCGATGCCCGCCCCATGCCGGCCGCGCGGGCGGCCTCGTGGGGCTTACGTGGCGTCTTGCGGTTGATGATGACGCTGCGCGCTGTTGGGGGGAGATATGCCAGGTGTCAGACACCCATACGAGATAACGGCACGGCTTGAAGAGGTGTTGCCGGGTGTCTGACACCAATCGCGGGCAATGGGATCTTGGTCGGTGTCAGACACCCGGGAAGATTGCGTCAGCGCCCACCGTCATCTCGTACGGGTGTCTGACACCTGGCCCTCGTGGAGTATCTTGCGTCGCCCGCCCCATGCCGGCCGCGCGGGCGGCTGCCCTAGGGCGCTTACGCGGCGTCTTGCGGTCGGCGATGACGCTGCGCGCTGTTGGGGGGGAGATATGCCAGGTGTCAGACACCCATACGAGATAACGGCACGGCTTGAAGAGGTGTTGCCGGGTGTCTGACACCACCCGAGGGCAATGGCATCTCCGTCGGTGTCAGACACCCGGGAAGATTGCGTCAGCGCCCACCGTCATCTCGTACGGGTGTCTGACACCTGGCACTCGTGGAGTATCTTGCGTCGCCCGCCCCATGCCGGCCGCGCGGGCGGCTGCCCTAGGGCTTACGCGGCGTCTTGCGGTTGGCGATGACGCTGCGCGCTGTCCTATGGCCAGGTGTCAGACACCCGTACGAGATAACGGCACGGCTTGAAGAGGTGTTGCCGGGTGTCTGATACCAACCGCGGGCAATGGGATCTCGGTCGGTGTCAGACACCCGGGAAGATTGCATCAGCGCCCGCCGTCATCTCGTACGGGTGTCTGACACCTGGCACTCTAGACACCCGGCTCCCTTGAGGCACCCGGCGCTCCGTCGGGAGCCTGGCGCGCGCGGGTCAACGATTGCGATCCGGAGCCTTCGCTCCGGCCCCCCCCTTCGTCATCCTCGTCCTCGCCTTCGGCGACTCCTTGATGCCAGGTGTCAGACACCCGTACGAGATAACGGCACGGCTTGAAGAGGTGTTGCCGGGTGTCTGACACCAACCGCGGGCAAATGGGATCTTGGTCGGTGTCAGACACCCGGGAAGATTGCGTCAGCGCCCGCCGTCATCCCGTATGGGTGTCTGACACCTGGCACTCTGGACACCTGGCTCGCTTGAGACACCCGGCGCTCTCACATCAGCAGAGAGCGCCGGACGGGCGGCACAAGAACCCTCCCCCCCAACAGCAAGCAATCCAAGTTCGTCCCCATTTAAAACCCAAACCGATCTAGATACTTTCCCCATTTGCAACCCTCCCCCGTCAGGTATATATTTCAAGCCTAAACTATCAAGGTTTAAATCTCTGCGGCCCCCAGCTCCCGGAACATCGAGCGGTTGTCGCGTACCACGGAGCGTATACGGCAATGAAAATAGCCTGCATCGGCGGCGGCCCCGCCGGCCTGTATTTCGGTCTGCTCATGAAACTGCAGAACCCTGGCAACGAAGTCACCGTGATCGAGCGCAACCGCCCGTACGACACCTTCGGCTGGGGCGTGGTGTTCTCCGACGCCACCATGCAGAACCTGCGCGACGCCGATCCCGTTTCCGCCCAGACCATCGGCGACGCCTTCAACCACTGGGACGACATCGACATCCACTTCAAGGGCCGCAGCATGCGCAGCAGCGGCCATGGCTTCATCGGCATCGGCCGCAAGAAGCTCCTGAACATCCTGCAGGCGCGCTGCGAGGAAGTGGGCGTCAAACTGGTGTTCGAGAACTTCGTCCAGGACGACCAGGCCATCGCCCGCGAATACGACGCCGACCTGGTCATCGCCTCGGACGGCATCAACAGCCAGATCCGCACCCGCTACGCCGACACCTTCCATCCCGACATTGACCAGCGCCGCTGCCGCTTCGTCTGGCTGGGCACCAAGAAAGTGTTCGATGCCTTCACCTTCGCCTTCGTCCAGACCGAACACGGCTGGTTCCAGGCGCATGCCTACCGCTACGAAAACGGCATGTCCACGTTCATCGTGGAAACGCCCGAGGAAACCTGGCAGGCCGCCGGCATCGAACAGATGAGCCAGGAGGAGGGCATCGCCTACTGCGAAAAACTGTTCGCGCCGTGGCTCGACGGCAATGCGTTGATCAGCAACGCGTCGCACCTGCGCGGCTCGGCCATCTGGATCCGCTTCCCGCGCGTCATCTGCAATACCTGGGTCCACTGGAACACGCTGGAAACCGCGCGCGGCCAGCGCCGCGTGCCGGTCGTGCTGATGGGCGACGCCGCCCACACCGCCCACTTCTCCATCGGCTCCGGCACCAAGCTGGCCCTGGAGGACGCGATCGAGCTGGCGCGCTGCCTGAGCGGCGCGGAAGGCAGCGTGGAGCACGGCCTCAAGCACTACGAGGAAGTGCGCAGCGTCGAAGTTCTGAAGATCCAGAACGCCGCCCGCAACTCCACCGAATGGTTCGAGAACGTGGCGCGCTACGCCGACCTGGAGCCCGAGCAGTTCGCCTATTCGCTCCTGACCCGCTCGCAGCGGATCTCGCACGAGAACCTGCGGCTGCGTGACCCCGCCTGGCTGGAAGGCTTCGAGCGCTGGATCGCCGAGCACGCGGGCGCCGCCCCGGCGCCGGGCGAGCGTCCGGCGCTGCCCATGCTGACGCCCTACACGGTGCGCGGCGTGCGGCTGAAGAACCGCATCCTGGTGTCGCCGATGGCCATGTATTCCTGCGCCGACGGCGTGCCGGGCGACTTCCACCTGGTGCACCTGGGCGCCCGCGCCATGGGCGGCGCCGGCCTGGTCATGGTGGAAATGACCTGCGTGTCGCCGGACGGCCGCATCACCCCGGGCTGCCCCGGCATGTGGAATGACGAGCAACGCCAGGCCTTCACCCGCATCGTCGATTTCGTGCACGGCAACAGCGACGCCCGCATCGGCATACAGTTGGGCCACGCCGGCCGCAAGGGCTCCACGCAACTGGGCTGGCAGAAGATCGACCACCCGCTGGCCGAAGGCAACTGGCCGCTGGTCTCGGCGTCCGCCCTGCCGTACATCGAAGGCGTGTCGCAGACGCCGCGCGCCATGACGCGCGCCGACATGGACGAGGTGCGCGACAACTTCGTCGCCGCGGCGCGCCGTGTCGGGCAGGCCGGTTTCGACTGGCTGGAGCTGCACTGCGCCCACGGCTACCTGCTGTCCAGCTTCATTTCGCCCCTGACCAACCATCGTACCGACGAATACGGCGGCAGCCTGGAAAACCGCCTGCGCTTCCCGCTGGAGGTATTCCGCGCCGTGCGCGCCGTGTGGCCCGAGAACAAGCCCATGTCGGTGCGGATCTCCGCCAGCGACTGGGTCGAAGGCGGCATCACGGCCGACGACGCGGTGGAAATCGCGCGCCATTTCAAGGCGGCCGGCGCCGACATGATCGACTGCTCGTCCGGCCAGGTCAGCAAGGAAGAAAAGCCGGTCTACGGCCGCATGTTCCAGACCCCGTTCGCGGACCGCGTGCGCAACGAGGCCGGCATCCCCACCATCGCGGTGGGCGCCATCTTCGAGGCCGACCACGCCAACGGCATCATCGCCTCGGGCCGCGCGGACCTCTGCGCCCTGGCGCGTCCCCATTTGGCCGACGCCTCCTGGACGCTACGCGAAGCGGCGCGGGTGGGCTACCGTGACGTAACGTGGCCGAGCCAGTACTTCGCCGGCAAGCGCCAACTGGAAACCAACTTCGAACGCGCCGCCGCCATGGCGCAACTGGACATCAAATGAACGCAACCCCGCTTCCCCTGGCCGGGCGCCACGCCCTGGTGACGGGCGGCGCCCGCGGTATCGGGCTGGCCTGCGCCCGGGCGCTGTTGCAGCGCGGCGCCCGCGTCACGCTGCTGGGCCGCGACGGCGCGGCCCTGGACGCCGCGGCCGACAGCCTGGCCCGCCTCGGCCAGGTGCAGGCCGTCAGCGCCGACATCGCGGACGAGGCCTCGGTGCGGGCCGCCTTCGCCCAGGCCGAAGCGGAGTTCGGGCCGGTGCTGGTGCTGGTGAACAATGCCGGCCAGGCGGTCAGCGAACGCTTCGACCGCACGGACTCCGCCTTGTGGAACTCCATGATCGCAGTCAACCTGACCGGCACGTTCCACTGCATCCAGGCCGCCTTGCCCGGCATGCTGAAGGAAAAATGGGGGCGAGTCATCAACGTGGCCAGCACCGCCGGCCTGGTCGGCTACGGCTACGTCAGCGCCTATTGCGCGGCCAAGCACGGCGTGGTCGGGCTGACCCGGTCGCTGGCGCTGGAGACCGCGCAGAAGGGCGTCACGGTCAATGCCGTCTGCCCCGGTTACACCGAAACCGACATCGTGCGCGGCGCGGTCTCGAACATCGTCGACAAGACCGGCATGACCGCGGAAGCGGCCCGCGCCAAGCTGGCCGAACGCAACCCGCAAGGCCGCCTGGTGCAGCCCGAGGAAGTGGCCGAGACGGTCGCCTGGCTGGCGCTGCCGGCCTCGGCCTCGGTCAACGGCCAGGCCATCGCCGTCGACGGCGGCGAAGTGATGACCGGCTGAGGCCGGCGCTCCACCCACCCTGAAGATCCACGAATGGAGACACCATGAGCACCCAGCCCGAAGAGCACACCATGAAGCACCACAAGCGTCCGTTCGCCGGCTACCAGGCGAAGACGTTCCTGTGGCAGGTGTCGGCCGACGGCAAGATCGGCACGGTCACGCTGAATCGTCCGGAACGCAAGAATCCGCTGACGTTCGACTCCTACGCCGAGCTGCGCGACCTGTTCCGTTCGCTGGTGTACGCCACCGACATCAAGGTCGTGGTGGTGACGGGCGCGGGCGGCAATTTCTGCTCCGGCGGCGACGTGCACGAAATCATCGGCCCCCTGACCAGGATGTCCATGCCCGAACTGCTGGACTTCACGCGCATGACGGGCGACCTGGTCAAGGCCATGCGCGCCTGCCCGCAGCCCATCGTGGCCGCGGTCGACGGCGTCTGCGCCGGCGCGGGCGCCATGGTCGCGCTGGCCTCGGACCTGCGCCTGGGCACGCCGGCGGCGCGCACCGCCTTCCTGTTCACGCGGGTGGGCCTGGCCGGCGCCGACATGGGCGCCTGCACGCTGCTGCCGCGCATGATCGGGCAGGGCCGCGCATCCGAATTGCTGTACACGGGCCGCGCCATGACGGCGGAAGAGGGCGCCGACTGGGGCTTCTTCAACGCCCTGCATGAGTCCGAGACGCTGGCCGACGCCGCCAACAAGCTGGCCGCGCAGTTGGCCGCCGGCCCGACCTTCGCCCATGGCGTCACGAAGAAACTGCTGCACCAGGAATGGAACATGGGCGTGGACGAGGCCATCGAGGCCGAAGCCGAGGCCCAGGCCATCTGCATGCAGACGCGCGATTTCCATCGCGCCTACGAAGCCTTCGTGGCCAAACAGAAGCCGGTCTTCGAGGGGAACTGACAATGCGCGACGCAAGCTGGCTGGACTGGCCTTTTTTCGAAGACGCGCACCGCAAGCTGGCGCATGACGTCGACGCCTGGTGCGGGCAAGCGCTGGGCGAGGTCGATCACCACGACGCCGACGCGGCCTGCAAGAAACTGGTGAAGGCCATGGGCCAGGCCGGCTGGCTGCGCTACGCGGTCGCGGGCGGCCCCGGCGGCGCCTGGGGCGGCGCGCTGCCCGAGGTGGATTCCCGTTCCGTCTGCATCCTGCGCGAGACTTTCGCCCGCCATGAAGGGCTGGCGGATTTCGCCTTCGCCATGCAGGGGCTGGGCAGCGGCGCCATTTCGCTGATGGGCTCCGACGAACTGCGCCAGCGCTACCTGCCGCGCGTGGCCAGCGGGGATGCGATCGCCGCTTTTGCGCTGTCCGAGCCGGACGCGGGGTCGGACGTGGCCGCGCTGTCGTGCGAGGCCGCGCTGGACGGCGACCACTACGTGCTCAACGGGGCCAAGACCTGGATCTCCAACGGCGGCATCGCGGACTTCTATTGCGTGTTCGCCCGCACCGGCGAAGCCCCCGGCGCGCGCGGAATCAGCGCCTTCGTGGTGGACGCCGGTACGCCCGGATTCGAAGTCAGCGAACGCATCGACCTGATCGCACCGCATCCGCTGGCCACGATCACCTTCGACAACTGCCGCATCCCGGTGTCGCACCGCCTGGGCGACGCGGGCCAGGGGTTCAAGCTGGCCATGATGACGCTGGACATCTTCCGCGCCTCGGTGGCGGCCGCCGCGCTGGGATTCGCGCGCCGGGCGCTGGACGAGGGGCTGGCGCGCGCCAAGTCGCGCCGCATGTTCGGCCAGACCCTGGCCGACTTGCAACTGACGCAGGCCGCGCTGGGCGACATGGCGACCGCCATCGACGCCTCGGCGCTGCTGACGTACCGCGCCGCGTGGATGCGCGACGTGCAGAAGCTGCGCACCACGCGCGAAGCGGCAATGGCCAAGATGACGGCCACGGAATCGGCGCAGACCGTGATCGACCGCGCGCTGCAGATGTTCGGCGGCGCGGGCGTGGTGTCGGGGATGCCGGTGGAGAAGCTCTACAGGGAAATCAGAGCGCTGCGTATCTACGAAGGCGCCACCGAAGTGCAGAAGTTGATCATCGCCCGTGAACTGCTGAAGGCGTAAAGGGGCCATCGAGCTCCGGCGTCCAGGCAAGCAACAACACCGCATAGCCAAGGGGAATTCCATGGAAGCATCCGCCCACATCGACACTTTCGCCCGGGACAATCTGCCCCCGGGCGAACAATGGCCAGAGTTCCTGCTCGACGGCCCCGACGTGGCCTATCCCAAGCGCTTCAATTGCGCCGTAGAACTGGTGGACGCCATGGTCGAGCGCGGCCATGGCGACCGCCCCGCGCTGCGCTGGCGCCAGGACGGCAAGCCCGCCGCGATGACCTACCGCGAGCTGGCCGCGCTGAGCAACCGCATCGCCCACGTGCTGACCGAGGACATGGGCCTCGTGCCCGGCAACCGCCTGCTGCTGCGCGGGCCGAACAATCCCATGATGGCCGCGTCCTGGCTGGCCGCGGTCAAGGCGGGCCTGGTCACCGTGCCCACGATGCCGCTGCTGCGGGCCAAGGAACTCAAGCAGATCATCGACAAGGCGCAGGTCCAGGCGGTGCTGTGCGACATCCGCCTGCGGGAAGAGGCGGATTTCTGCGTGCAGCCCGGCCACGAACACCATTGCCCCGCGCTGTCGAAGGTCATGTATTTCAACGACGCGGCGCCCGAGGCGCTGGACGCGCTGGCCGCGGCCAAGCCCGACGCCTTCGACGCCTGCGACACGGCCGCCGACGACGTCTGCCTGATCGCCTTCACCAGCGGCACCACGGGCGCGCCCAAGGGCTGCATGCATTTCCACCGCGACGTGCTGGCGATGTGCGACCTGTTCCCCAAGCACGTCATCCAGCCCGGGCCGGACGATATCTTCTGCGGCACGCCGCCGCTGGCCTTCACTTTCGGCCTGGGCGGCCTGCTGTGCTTTCCGCTGCGGGTGGGCGCCAGCACGGTGCTGGCCGAAAAGCTGTCGCCGGAAAGCCTGCTGGAGCTGATCCAGGATTTCCGCGCCACCATCGTTTTCACGGCGCCGACCTTCTACCGGCAGATGGCCGCCCTGGTCGGCAAGTTCGATATTTCCTCGCTGAAAAAGAGCGTGTCCGCCGGCGAGGCCTTGCCCGACGCCACGCGCCAGCTCTGGAAGCAGGCCTCCGGCATCGAGATGATCGACGGCATCGGCGGCACGGAAATGATCCACGTATTCGTGTCCAGCCCGCCCGAATCGGTGCGCCGCGGCGCGATCGGCCGCGTGGTGCCGGGCTACATCGCCCGGATCGTGGACGACGAGATGAAGCCGGTGCCCAACGGCACGGTGGGCCGGCTGGCCATCAAGGGCCCCACCGGCTGCCGCTACCTGGCCGACGAGCGCCAGCGCCGCTTCGTGCAGGACGGCTGGAATCTCCCCGGAGACACGTTCCTGCAGGATGACGACGGCTATCTGTTCTATCAGGCGCGCAACGACGACATGATCGTTTCCTCGGGCTACAACATTGCAGGCCCGGAAGTCGAGGACGCCTTGCTGCGCCACGAAGCCGTGGCCGAATGCGGCGTGGTCGGCGCGCCCGACGACGAGCGCGGCCAGGTGGTGAAGGCCTTCGTGGTGCTCAAGCCGGGCTACGAGGCCGGCAGCGAACTGGCCGCCGCCCTGCAGCAGTTCGTCAAGACCAGCATCGCGCCCTACAAGTACCCTCGCGCCATCGAGTTCGTGGAGGCGCTGCCGCGCACCGAAACCGGCAAGCTGCAGCGCTTCGCGCTGCGCAAGATGGCATGAACAGGCAATAAGGAATCCCCATGGCAGCTCCCTTCATCAGCCAGGTCGAAGTCCGTTTCCGCCATTGCGACCCGGCGGGCATCGTCTTCTATCCCCGCTACTTCGAGATGATCAACGACTTCGTCGAGGAGTGGTTCGACAAGGGCATGGGGCTGCCGTTCCACGCATTGCACGTGGAGCGGCATATCGGTACACCGACGGCGTCGGTGCAGTGCGATTTCAGCGCGCCCAGCCGCTGGCACGAACGCTTGCGCCAGGTGCTGGAGGTGCAGCGTATCGGCGGCGCGTCGTTCAAGGTGCTGGTGAAGTTCGAAGGGCCGGACGGGCAGTTGCGCCTGTCGGCGACGCTGACGATCGTGACGGTGGATTTGCGGACGATGAAGTCCATGCCACTGCCTGCGGATCTGCGGGAACGCATGCAGGCTTATTTGGTTCCCGCGGCCTGAGCGGCGGGGATCGCCCTGTAGTTTGTTTTTTTGAAAATAGGATGACGTTATGAAGATTCTGCAACCGCCGGATTGGATGGCGCCTCGGGGCTATTCGAATGGCGTGCTCACCGAGATGGAGGTGGGCAGCAAGCTCGTTTTCGTGGGCGGGCAGGTGGGGTGGAATGGCCAGCAGGAGTTCGAGACGGACGACCTGGCCGAGCAGGTGCGCCAGACGCTGGCGAATATCGTTGCGATTCTGGCGGAAGGGGGAGCCAGGCCCGAACATATCGTCCGGATGACCTGGTATGTGACCGATAAGGCAGAATACGTGGCGGCGTACCCCGCCATCGGCAAGCACTACCGGGAGTACATCGGCCGGCATTTCCCCGCGATGACGGCGGTGGAAGTGGCGGATCTGGTCGAGGACCGGGCCAAGGTGGAGATTGAAGTCACGGCGGTGGTGCCGGCGCGGTGATCGCGGCTTCTTGCGTTGCAAGGATGGCCATTTTGTACCTGCGTCGGGTTTCTTGAGACGCCCGTCGCGTCGGGGGCCTGGGGCGCGCGGGTCAACGATTGCGGTCCGGAGCCTTCGCTCCGGACTGCCCCCTCGTCATCCTCGTCCTCGCCTTCGGCGACTCCTTCGGATTCCCTCGGGCTTATCGACTCCCCGCGCACCCCAGGCCCCCGACGCGACGGGCTCTTTCAGTTGCAATCTGACGTTCGCTGGGACGGGCGGTGTGCTTAGGATTCTCGCCGCGGGTGGGGAGGTGGTGGAGTATCTTGCGATGCCCGCCCCATGCCGGCCGCGCGGGCGGCCTCGTGGGGCTTACGCGGCGTCTTGCGGTTGGCGATGACGCTGCGCGCTGTCCTATGGTCAGGTGTCAGACACCCATACGAGATAACGGCACGGCTTGAAGAGGTGTTGCCGGGTGTCTGACACCAACCGCGAGAAGACGCTCTCGCCACGATGGGTGTCAGACACCCCAATGCATTGCTTCAGGCTTGCAGCGCCTTGCCGTACGGGTGTCTGACACCTGAGGCCGGGGAGACTCCTGCGGCATCCGGCGATGACGCGGCGCGCTGTCCTATGCCAGGTGTCAGACACCCATACGAGATGACGGTACGACTTGAAGAGGTGTTGCCGGGTGTCTGACACCAATCGCGAGAAGACGCTCTCGCCACGATTGGTGTCAGACACCCGGATGCATTGCTTCAAGCTTGCAGCGTCTTGCCGTACGGGTGTCTGACACCTGCGGCCGGGGAGACTCCTGCGGCATCCGGCGATGACGCTGCGCGCTGTTCCATGCCAGGTGTCAGACACCCATACGAGATGGCGGTACGGCTTGAAGAGGTGTTGCCGGGTGTCTGACACCAACCGCGAGAAGACGTTCTCGCCACGATTGGTGTCAGACACCCGGATGCATTGCTTCAAGCTTGCAGCGCCTTGCCGTACGGGTGTCTGACACCTGCCTCCGGGAAGACTCCCGCTGCATCCCGGCACCCGCCATTCACCCCGCCACGCGCCGCGTCTCGCGCGGCAGTTCTCCGAAGCGTTCCCGGTAGTACTCCGAGAACCGTCCCAGATGCCCGAACCCCACGCCCAGCGCGACCTCGGTCACGCTGGCGCCGGCGCCGGCCTTCAGCTTCTGCCTTGCCGTATCCAGCCGCAGCGCCCGCAGGGCGTTCATGGGGGTGGTGTCGCGGTGTTCCTGGAACAGCCGCGTCAGGGCGCTGGCGCTGGCGCCGGCATGGCGGGCGATGTCGATCAGGGTCAGGGGGGCGGACAGGTGCTCGCGCATGTAGGACTCGGCCTGCGCCAGGCGGCGCGGGACGGTGGGAGCCAGGCCCGCGCGCGACCGCCAACTGTTGGGCTGGTTGTAGAGCAGGTGCAGCACCAGCGTGTCTTCCAGGTGTTCCAGCCAGGCGGCGGGAGGGCGGGGGGCGCCGTCGTCCAGCGTGGGCAGCAGGTGGATCAGGCTTGCCATCATGCTGCACCAGGCGGCGCCGACGGGGGTGTCCAAGCGCAGCGCGGGGCTGAAGTCCAGCGGGCCGGCGGCGGTCTCGCCGAAGGCGCGCTGGCCGATGGCCTCGATCTTGCCGCGCGGGATCTTCAGCAGTAGCTGCTCGCAGCCGGCTTCCCAGTGCAGTCGCAGCGGGCGGTTGGGGGCGATGACGGCGGCGCAGTCGGGGTCGGCGTCGACCCGGTCGCCGCCGCATTCGATACAGGCCCGGCCGCGCAGGGGCACCTGCACCAGCATGAAATCCTGCAGCCTGTCGGGTTCGATGTGGACTTCGGCGCCGTAGCGCAAAGTACAGACCGTCAGCGAGCCGAAGCGGGCCCGGTTCAGCTCCGCGTCCACGCGGCCGCCCTTCCAGGTCAGGCGATGCTCTTTCAGGGCTTCGGAGACGAGCGTCCGCGTTTCGTCCTGCTGGGTGGAGCTGAAGACGCGCCGTTTCAGCAGGGGCGCCAGCGTGAGTCGTGACCAGCCATGCATGCATGCCTCCGGGACGGGAACCCTCCCGTATCTCCGGCCAGGGTAATTTAAACGGCCGGCGCTTGGAATTAAGTGAATCCCGGATAAGACTGCGCGTAATCGGATAGAGCGGCCGGCCCCGCCGGCCTAATCTAGGGCCATGCGCACACTACATGGACGGGGCGGCTCATGAATCGAAACCTATGGGGCCGGCGCGCGCTGGCGGCGCTGGCCTGTATGGCGGCCGTGGCGAACGCGTCGGCGGCCGACAAGATCAAGATCGGCCTGCTGACCACGCTGTCCGGGCCCGGGGCGGCGCTGGGCAACGAAATCCGCGACGGCTTCAATCTGGCGCTGCAACATACGGGCGGCAAGCTCGGCGGGCTGCCGGCCGAGGTGGTGGTGGCGGACGACCAGCAGAAGGCGGACACCGGCCGCCAGGCGGTGGAGCGCCTGCTCAGGCGCGACCGCGTGGACGTCATGACCGGCATCGTGTTTTCGAACGTGCTGCTGCCCGTCATGCCCGCCATCCTGCAATCGGGGACCATTTACCTGAGCACCAATACCGGACCGGAAAACTACGCCGGCGCGGGCTGTAATCCCAATTTCTTCGCGGTCGCCTGGCAGAACGAGGACATCCCGGCCGCGATGGGCAAGTACGCAGCCGACCAGGGCTACAAGCGCGTGGCGCTGATCGCGCCCGACTACCCCGGCGGCCGCGAATCGCTCAACGGCTTCAAGCGGCTCTACAAGGGCGGACTGTCCGAGGAGATCTATACCCAGCTCGGCCAACTGGACTACGGCGTCGAGATCACGCGGCTGCGCGCCAGCAAGCCCGACGCGGTGTTCTTCTTCCTGCCGGGCGGCATGGGCGTGAATTTCATCAAGCAATTCAACGGCGCGGGCCTGGCCAAGGAAATCGCGCTGCTGGCGCCGGGCTTCTCGGGCGACGAGGACACGATCGCCGCCGTCGGCGCGCCCATCGAAGGCCTGCGCAACACGTCGCAATGGGCCGCCGACCTGGACAACCCGGCCAACCGCAAGTTCGTCGAGGATTTCACCAAGGCCTACAAGCGCAGTCCCACGCTGTACGCGTCGCAGGGCTACGACGCCGCCATGCTGCTGGACAGCGCGGTGCGCCAGACTGGCGGCAAGCTGGGCGCGGACGCGCTGCGGCCCGCCCTGAGGCGCGCGGATTTCAAGTCCGTGCGGGGCGACTTCAAGTTCAACGGCAATCAGTATCCGGTGCAGAACTACTACCTGCGCATCGTCGAGGCGGGCGCGGGGGGCAAGCTGTCCAACAAGCTGTCGGGCACGGTGCTGACCCAGTACCAGGACCCGTTCGCCGCTTCCTGCCGGATGAAGTAGGGCGCATGCCCGCAACCAGGAGACACGCATGACCCCCAGCATTACGACGCGCGACGTGACGGTCGCCGCGCACGACGGCAAATCCTTCGGCGCCTATCTGGCGGTGCCGGCGTCCGGACAGGGACCGGGCCTGGTGCTGTGCCAGGAAATCTTCGGCGTGAACGGCTTTATGCGCCGCGCCGCGCAACTGCTGGCCGAGGAGGGCTACGTGGTGCTGGTGCCCGACCTGTTCTGGCGCCAGCAGCCGGGCATCCAGTTGACGGACGGCCCCGCCGACATGCCGCGCGCCTTCGAACTCTACAAGGGCTTCGACGTGGAACTGGGCCTGCGCGACATCGCGTCGGCCGTGTCCGCGCTGCGCGAGCTGCCCGAACAGCAGGGCGGGGTGGGCGTGCTGGGCTATTGCCTGGGCGGCAAGCTGGCCTACCTGGCCGCCTGCCGCACCGACGTGGACGTGGCGGTGGGCTACTACGGCGTGGGCATCGAAGACAGCCTGGACGAAGCCGCCGGGCTGCGCGGCCGGCTGGTGCTGCACATCGCCGAGCAGGACGGATTCTGTCCGCCGGAAGCGCGCGAGCGCATCCTCAAGGCGCTGGGCGGCAAGCCCGGCGTGGAACTCTACGTCTACCCGGGCGTGGACCACGCGTTCGCGCGCACGGGCGGCGACCACTACGACAAGCCCTCCGCGCTGATGGCGCACCAGCGCAGCATGGCCGCGCTGCAGCGCGCCATCGGGCCGGAGTTCGACTATTCGTACCTGTGGGACAAGCACTGCGAATACGAGTTCGGCACGCGCGACGTGGCGGCCACGATGGCCACCATGGTGGCCGAGCCCTATGTGAACCATATCCCCACCATGACCGGGGGCGTGGGCCACAAGGAACTCAGCCGCTTCTACCAGCACCATTTCGTCAACGGCAACCCGCCCGATACGCGCCTGGTGCCCTTGTCACGCACCGTGGGCGCCACGCAGATCGTGGACGAAATCCTGTTTTGCTTCACGCATACCACCGAGATCGACTGGATGCTGCCCGGCGTCGCGCCCACCGGCCGCCCGGTGGAGATCCCGCTGATCGCCATCGTGAAGTTCCGCGGCGACAAGCTCTACCACGAACACATCTACTGGGACCAGGCCAGCGTGCTGGTGCAGGTGGGCCTGCTGGACCCCGAGGGGCTGCCGGTGGCGGGCCGCGAAACCGCGGCGAAGCTGCTGGACGAGACCTTGCCGTCCAACACGCTGATGGCGCGCTGGAAAGACAGCGAAGGCAAATAGGAGGCGGCCATGGCATATACCGAAACGCAACTGGCCGCCATGGTGCGCGGCGACAGCGTGCATCGCGGCGTCTATACCGACCCCGCCATCTTCGATCTGGAGATGCAGCGGATCTACGGCCGCGCCTGGGTCTACGTGGGCCATGAAAGCCAGGTGCCCAGGACCGGCGACTACCACACCACCCGGCTGGGCGACCAGGACGTGCTGATGGTGCGCGCCGCCGACGGCCGCGTGCACGTGCTGTACAACCGCTGCCCCCACAAGGGCGCGAAGGTGGTGGCCGACGGCGAGGGCTGCGCCGGCAAGTTCTTCCGCTGCCCCTACCATGCCTGGACGTTCAAGCTGGACGGCAGCCATCTGGGCGTGCCGCTCAAGCAGGGCCTGGAAGGCACCTCCTACGACCCCGCCGATCCGTCGTTCTCGATGCGGCGGCTGCCGCGCGTGGAAAGCTACCGCGGCTTCGTGTTCGCCAGCCAGTCGGCGCAAGGGCAGGGGCTGGAGGAATTCCTGGGCGGCGTGCGCTCGTCCATCGACAATCTCTGCGACCGCTCGCCGGTGGGCGAGGTGGAAGTGGCGGGCGGCGTCTTCCGCGTCATGCAGCGGTCGAACTGGAAGGTCTTCTACGAGAACCTGCACGACACCATGCACGCCCGCGTCACGCACGAATCGTCGTACGCGGCGGCCCGCGACGAGGCCAGGGAGCTTGGCGAGATGCCGCTGGAACTCCACATCATGGACGGCAACGGCGAACCCTACGAGTTCTGGGAAAAACTGGAGCTGCGCGCCTACGCCAACGGCCACGGCTACATGGAGGGCATCTTCAATCCGGGCGCGGCCGAGCGCGATCCGGTGTCGCGCGCGCACTTCGAAACGCTGGCCGCCGCCTATGGCGAAACGCGCGCCCGCGAGATCCTGGGCATGAACCGGCACAACACCGTCATCTACGGCAGCGGCTCGCCCCACACCGTGTTCCAGCAGTTCCGCGTGATCCGTCCCATCGCGGTGGACCGGACGATGATCGAGATCCAGACGTTCCGCTGCAAGGGCGCGCCGGACGGCGTGTTCAGGCGGGCCATGCTGTATGCCAACGTCATCAATTCGCCCTCGTCCAACGTCATGCCGGACGATATCGAACTCTACAGCCGCTGCCAGGAAGGCAACGCCACGCGCGGCGGCGACTGGGTCAGCATGCACCGCTACCACGGCAGCGACCGCAGCGACGCCGACGGCATGGTGTCCCTGAACGGCACCAGCGAACTGCCGATGCGCAATCAGTTCCACGCCTGGAAGACCTATATGGAAGCCGGCGCCGCCCCGACGGGCGCGGCCGCCGCCACCGGAGACCGCGCATGCTGCTAGATCTCGATTTCGACGTCTCGACCGGCGGCCTGTCGCCCGCCGAGGTGCCGGCCGACGCCTATCACCGCATCGCGCAGTTCCTGTACCGCGAGGCCCGCCTGCTGGATGAACGGCGCTATGCCGACTGGCAGGCGCTGTGGACGGCCGACGGCATGTACTGGATGCCGCGCGCGCCCGGCCAGCAGAGCCCCTACGACCATATCTCGCTGTTCTGGGAGGACCGCATGCTGCGCGACGTGCGCATCCGGCGCCTGGAGCATCCGCGCAACTGGTCGCAGCAGCCGCCCACGCGCAGTGCGCGGCTGGTGGGCGGCGTGCAGGTCGAGGGCGTGGACGCCGGCGGCAACCTGGTGGTGCATTCCGTCTTCCAGATGACGGAATGGCGCAAGCGCCAGCCGCGCCAACTGGCCGGCCGCTATACCCACAAGCTGGCCGCCGAGGGCGAGGGCTGGCGCATCCGCATGAAACGGGTGGACCTGGTCAATTGCGACGACGTGCACGACGTGTTCGAGGGGTTCGTGTGACGGCGCCGGATGCCACGGTGCTGGCGCTGCACTACCAGAACGACGTGCTGCATCCCGACGGCAGGATCCGAGTCGGGCTGGACGCGGACGGGACGGCGCGCAGGCGCCTGCTGGAGCGCGCCTCCGCGCTGCTGACGGGGGCGCGGGCCGCAGGGCTGCCCATCGTGCACGTGCGCATCGCCTTCCGTCCGGACTACGCCGACCTGCTGGCCAATTGCGACATCTTCCGCAACGTGGCCTCGATCGGCGCGGTGGCCGAGGGGCAGTGGGGCAGCGCCTTCTACGAGGGCTTGCAGCCGCTGTCCGGCAGCAGGCGCGAATTCGTGGTGAAGCACACGCGCATCAGCGCCTTCTATGGCACGCCGCTGGAAGAAACCCTGCGGGTACTGGGCGCGCGCCGGCTGGTGGTGGCCGGGGTCGCCACGCATTCGGTGGTCGAGGGCACGGTGCGCCATGCCGCCGATATCGGTTTCGACGTGATGGTGGCGCAGGATGCCTGCGCTTCGGCGGACCCGGCGGTGCACGAGGCCTCGCTGGCCAGCATGCGCCTGATCGCGCGGACCGGCCCGGTGGCGCAGGCGCTGCGCTGGGCGGCGGCGCCCGATTGAACAAGGACGGCTCATGGATTTCTCAGGTTTTCCGGGCGTGGCGGGCAAGACGGCCATCGTGACCGGCAGCACCCAGGGGCTGGGCGCGGACATCGCGCGCGGGCTGGCGGCGGCCGGCGCCAACGTGGTGCTGGTCGGACGCAACGCCGAAGCGGGGCGGGCGCTGGAGCGGGACTTGCGGGGCCGGGCCCTGTATTGCGAGACGGACATCGGGCAGGACAGCCAGATACAACGCTGCATCGACGCCGCCCTGGCGCGTTTCGGGCGGCTGGACATCCTGGTCAACAACGCCTGCCAGTACGCGGACCGCGGGCTGGCCTCGTCCCGCGAGGAATGGCACCGCACGCTGGACACCAACCTGGTGTCGGCGGCCATCTTCACGCAACTGGCGGCGCCGCTGCTGCCGCGCGGCGGGGTGGTGGTGAACCTGGGCAGCACCGGGGGCAAGTTCGGCGCGGCCGGGCGGGCGCTGTATCCGGCGTCCAAGGCGGCGCTCTTGCAGATCACCAAGAACTTCGCGGTGGAACTGGCGCCGGCGGGCTTGCGGGTGCTGGCGGTGTCGCCCGCGTGGACCTGGTCGCCGTCGGTCGAGCAATTGTCGGGCGGGTCGCGCGAGGTCGCGGACGCCGTGGGGGCGCATTTCCATCCGCTGGGGCGGGTCGGCTCGGGCGAAGAGATCGCCGCCGCGGTGTGTTTCGCCTGTTCAGACGCGGCGTCGTGGATGACGGGCGTGGACATTCCGGTGGACGGCGGCTTTTCGATCCTGGGGCCCGACCGCGGCGTTTCGCCGCGGGCCTGGTTCAAGGAACTGGCGCCGTAGCGACGGCGGCGGCGTCAGCGGATGACGATCTGCCCGTCGTCCAGGCAGGCCTTGCCGCCGATCTGGTCTTCCAGGAATTCCTGCATCTTGTTGCCGAGCTGAATCGTCACGCCGCTGCAAAAGCGTTTGGAGGCCGCGATGGTTGCGGTCTGCAGGGGCTGGAGTTCGCGCGTCAACTGGGCTTCTTCCGCGTCCAGTTCCAGCAGTTCGTGGCTGAACTTGGCGTAGGTATTGCGCGCGCGTTCGGCCACGTCGCCGGGGGCGCGCTGCGGGTTGGCCTGCAGGAAGGCCAGCAGCTTTTCCAGCTTGGCCTTTTCCTCGTTCATCGTCTGGCGCTTGCGCGTCAGCGCCGAACGCTTGATGTCGGCGTGCGGGTCCAGGCCGGCCTGCACCAGCGTCGGGATGCCGGACGCGGCGCCGATGGTGCCGGCGCGCACTGCCTGGAGGGCGCGGACCTGTCCGCCGGCGATGGCGCTTTGCTGCGTATTGGGCGGGCCGACATTGATGCTGCCGCCCGCGGCGATGTTGCATTGGCGGATCTCGCGTTCCACCTCCACGTCCTTGCCGGCGCTGACGATCGCGTTGGCGATGAACCTGGCGCGCAGCGCCCCGCCACAGACGACGCGGGCGGTGCGCGCGGCGGAGGCGGCATCCTGCAGCGCTTCGGCCGTGCCGATGATGCCGCCCTTGACCGTGACGTTGCCGCCGGCTTCCACCAGCGCGGCCTCCATCGTGCCGTTGACGACCACGTCGCCGGTCACGCGGACTTCCATGGTGGCGCTGATGTCGCCGCGCACCTGCAGCGATCCTTCGAAATTGATGTTGCCGGTGGACAGGTTGACGGCGTCCACCTCCACCATGGGGTTCACCTGCACGCCATGGCTGACCAGGGTGGGCGTGCCCGCGATGGCGGCGCGCAGCAGCAGCGGGTCTTCGGGATCGATCTCCACGCCCGCCAGTTCCTTGGCGAACGGCGTATCGGGCAGTTCCTCGGGCAGGACGGGCGTGCCCAGCACGTCGGCGCCGTCCACGCCGGGCAGCGGCGGCACGCGGCGCATCAGCGGCGTGCCGGGCGATACCAGGAGCAGGTTGCCGAGGTCGCGGTAGTCCACCTGGGCCAGTTCGTCGATGTCTTCGCCGCGCGGTTTCAGGCGGTCCAGCAGGCTTTCGAAGCGGGTGGGGGTGCCGCGGGTGGGCGGCGTGCCCTGGGCGACCAGCACGGTGTCCCGGCTGCCCTTTTCGACGGCCTCGGCCAGCTCGCGTTCCAGCACGCCATGGACGATGCCCTGGTCGGCCAGCGTCTGGCGCACGTCCGCCAGCGCGACGGGCTGGCCGCCCTTGGGCGGATGCAGGGTCAGCAGGGCCGACATGCGGTCGGCGCCCAGCTCCACTTCGAAGCTGCCGTCGACGACCATGCCGACCGGCCCCGAGACGGTTTCCAGCGCGTTGCGGCATTGCCCGATGAAGGCCAGGACCGCCTGGCTGTCCAGCGCATCGGCGTTCCAGCCCTGGGCGACCGCGGCGGCGGCCAGCGTGTCCCAGGTGGGCAGATCGGGATTGAAGGGGGGCGCTTCGGCGGCCGGGTCGGCGGGCGCGGTGCCGGCGTTATCGCCATCGACGGCCGCATCGCCGCCTGCCACCGGGCCGGGAAGGGCGGGCTCGGCCGGCTCGGCCGTTGGGCCGGGCTGAGGCGGCGGCGTGTAGCTTGCCGTCAGGACCCGGGTACTGGCATCCAGCGTTAGCTGGAGCTTGTTTGTTGTGTCCATCTCAGCCTCTCCCGCTTGGCGCTGACGGCCAAGTTCATTATTTGGTAATGATGCGAAATATTAGGTCATATTCTAGCGCAAGCTATTCGGGCTACTGGAAAGTAGGTGGGTAAATCCCCGCCGCAAGCCCTAATCCCGTCCCTGCTTTCCCCTGCGGACACGGCTTCGGCGCAGGACTAGGACGTCGGCAGGAGCGACAAACCGGCGTCCGCGCAGCAGGATAAGACCTCGCCAACGCGTCCTCGGACGCCGCCGGAGCCCTCCCCATGCCCCGCCATGCCTCTTCCATCTTCCCGGCCCTGCGCGCCTTCCTGGCGCGCGCCGGGGGCATGGCGGCGCTGGCGGCCGTCGTGGGGGGGGCTCTGGCGCTGGCGCCCGCCCGCCCGGCCCTCGCGGATGAGATCTACCGTTACAAGGACCCCTTCGGCGTCTGGCGGGCCATCAAGGTGCCGACGGGCCACGCCAAGTACTACAAGCGGGCGCAGACCCGGGCTGCCTGGCGCACCGGCGGCGTGAAAGTCTGCCTGGCCTGCGACCCCAAGTCCGGCGACGGCGCGCGCCTGGCCGCCCTGGGGCCCACGCCGCGCGCCCTGCGCTGGGGCGAGGCCAAGGCGCCCACCGCGCACGATGGGCTGATCGCGCGGGCCGCCCAGGATTCGGGGGTGGACCAGGCTTTGCTGACGGCGGTCATCGCCATCGAGTCGGGATTCCGCAGCGACGCGCGTTCGCCCAAGGGCGCGCTGGGACTGATGCAGTTGATGCCGGCGACGGCAGCCCCGCTGCTGGCCGTGGACGACGTGGAGACCGCGCTGGTGGACCCGGCCACGAACGTGAAGGCGGGATCGCGCCACCTGCGCCGGCTGCTGGACCAGTATCCGGGCCGGCTGGACCTGGCGCTGGCGGCCTACAACGCGGGCGAAGGCGCGGTGCGCAAGTACGACGCCGTGCCGCCCTACGCCGAAACCCAGGCCTATGTCAGGGACGTCACCGCCCTGTACGAGCGCTACAAGGCCCCTTGAGGATCCCCTTCCGAGGGGAGCGGCCGCGGGCCGGCTCCCCGGGGCGCCGGTCACATCGAAGCGAAGACCTTTTCCGCGATGTCCAGCGTGGACTTGATCACGGCGTCATCGTGCGTGGCCGAGACGAAGCCCGCCTCGAACGCCGACGGCGCGAAGTGCACGCCGTGGTCCAGCATGGCGTGGAAGAACCGGTTGAACGCCGCCGTGTCGCAGGCCGAAACCTCGGCGAACGAGGCAGGCACCTTGTCGCTGAAATAGAGGCCGAACATGCCGCCCACGGCGTCGGCGGAAAAGGCCAGGCCGGCGGCGCGCGCGCGTTCCTGCAGGCCCTGGGCCAGCTTGGCGGTCTGGGCCGACAGCCGGTCGTAGAAGCCGGGCGCCGCGATCAGGCGCAGCGTGGCCAGGCCCGCGGCCACGGCCACCGGATTGCCCGACAGCGTGCCGGCCTGGTAGACGCCGCCCAGCGGGGCGATGTGCTTCATGATTTCGGCGCTGCCGCCGAAGGCGCCCACCGGCATGCCGCCGCCGATCACCTTGGCCAGCGTGGTGAGGTCGGGCTTGACGCCCGTCAGGCCCTGCACGCCTTGCGGACCCACGCGGAAGCCGGTCATCACTTCGTCGAAGATCAGCAGCGCGCCATGCTGCGTGCAGACCTCGCGCAGGCCTTCCAGGAAGCCCGGGGCCGGCTTGATCAGGTTCATGTTGCCGGCGACCGGCTCGACGATGATGCAGGCGATGTCGGCGCCATGCTGCGCGAAGGCTTCGCGCACCGCGTCCAGGTTGTTGTATTCCAGGGTCAGCGTGTGCGACACGAATTCCGGCGGCACCCCGGCCGAACTGGGGTTGCCGAAGGTCAGCAGGCCGGAGCCGGCCTTGACCAGCAGGCTGTCCGAATGGCCGTGGTAGCAGCCTTCGAATTTCACGATCTTGGCGCGGCCGGTGGCGCCGCGCGCCAGGCGGATGGCCGTCATGGTGGCTTCTGTGCCCGAACTGACCAGGCGCACCTGTTCCAGCGAGGGCAGGCGCGAGATCAGGACTTCGGCCAGTTCGATTTCCGCTTCGGTGGGAGCGCCGAACGACAGGCCGTTGACGGCAGCTTCCTGCACGGCGCGCACCACCTCGGGGTGCGAGTGGCCCAGGATGGCGGGGCCCCACGAGCCCACGTAATCGATGTACTGCTTGTCTTCCGCGTCCCACACGTACGGGCCTTGCGCGCGCTTGATGAAGCGCGGGGTGCCGCCCACGGAGCGGAAGGCGCGCACGGGCGAATTGACGCCGCCGGGGATGCTGCGGCAGGCGCGTTCGAAAAGCTGGGCGTTACTGGACATGGCGTTCAAGGCTTGCGGTTGGGGTTGGCGGAATAGGGCGCCGAGCAGGCCGCCGCGGCGGCCCGGATGCTGGGCGCTTCGAAGAGTCCGGTGATGACGGCGATGGCGTCGGCGCCGGCCTGCGCCACCAGCGGGGCGTTGTCGGGCGTGATGCCGCCGATGGCGACGACCGCGGGGCGCGGGGCGTCGCGGTCGTCCGTCAGGCGGCGGGCCTCGGTCAGGACCGAGAGCGGCGCGCGGACGGTGTCCGGCTTGACCGTCGAGGCGAACATGGCGCCGAAGGCGATGTAGTCCGCGCCCGCGTCGAGCAATTCCCGCGCGCGGGTGAGGTCGTCGTAGCTGGAGCCGCCCAGGATCAGGTCGGGGCCGGCCTCGGCGCGGATGCGCGCCAGGCTGTCGTCGTCGCGGCCCACGTGCGCGCCGTCGGCGCCCACTTCCAGCGCCAGGCGCCAGTCGTCGTTGATCAGGAAGACCACGCCCAGTTCGCGGCACAGCGGCGCCAGGGCGCGCGCCTGTTCGGCGCGCACGGCGCCGGGCACGTTCTTGCGGCGCAACTGCAGCGACCGCATGCCGCCTTCGGCGGCCTTGCGGACGGCCAGCAGCAGGCGTTCGGTGTCGTCCCATTCGGGGGTGACGCCGTACAGGCCGGCGGGGAAGCGCAGCGCTTTCATTGCGGTTGGATCCGGTTGGGGATGCGCCGGCCCATGCCCGGCAGGAAGCTGGCGGCGATCGAGGCGTCGGCGTGCGCCAGGCCCTGGCGCACGGCCTCGGGCATTTCCAGGCCGCGGGCCAGCATGGCGGCGATGGCGGTGGCGGCCACGCCGCCGGCGTCGCCGTTGCGGTCCGGAGGGGCCTGCCACGGCAGGCTGCTGGTCTGGCCATTGGGCCCCAGCAGCATGTTGGCGTAGTGGCCGGGCCGCTGAGGGCTGCCCAGCACGAGGACCCATTCCGCGCCCGCCGCCACCAGGGCATGCATGGGCGAGGGGGCGTCCCCGATATCTATGTCGCCGTCGGCGTGCCACTGCGCCAGGCGCAGGTGTTCGATGACAAGCAGGTCCGTCTGCGGCAACACCAGTTCGAGGGTGGCGGCCAGCAGGTCGTCGGCCTCGTCTTCGTCGGCGGCGTTGTCCGGCGGCTGGGCGCGCTGGCCCAGGTGCAGGACCAGCGGGACCTGGCTGTAGTCGGCGGCGACCTGCGCGGCGACGCTGGCCGTTTCCGCGGTGTATAGTCCGCCCACCTTGATGGCCTGCACCGACATGTCTTCGAGCAGGCAGCGCGCCTGGTCGTCCAGAAGGTCGGGCGAGACGGGGTGGATTTCTTCGATGCCGGCGGTATCCCGCACGGTCAGCGCGGTCACGGCCGCCAGGCCGTGGCAGCCCAGGCGGGCGCAGGTGACGGCGTCGGCCGGCAAGCCGTCGGAGCCCGAGGGATCGAGCGGACCGAAGACCAAAACGAGAGGGGGAGTTACGGGGGCCACTTGGACAGCGCTTGAGTGAGGGTGCCCGGACTCATTTGCGACGAATCAGGGGAACCCCTATTGGGTTTCGGTAAGATTGTCCCCATTCTAATGGAAGCCCTTCACCTTTGCCCTGCCGCCGGGGCGCGGGCCTGGATTTGATGTAAGAGAGAACTATGCGTACTTGGATGTGTTTGATTTGCGGCTGGGTCTACGATGAAGAAGCCGGCCTGCCCGACGAAGGTATTGCGCCCGGCACCCGCTGGGAAGACGTGCCGCCGAATTGGGTCTGTCCCGAATGCGGCGCGCGCAAAGAGGACTTCGAACTGATGGAAATCTGAAGCGGCGACGCCGACATATTCCGCCAAGGCTCGTAAGATGGGATCAAGCCCCATCCCTCGCAACCGTAGGACGGCCTGCCGCCAGGCATGAAGGCCGCGTTCGCGCGGCCCGTTCCACGGTTCTCTCAGACTACCCACGAAGGGGTTGCCATGACGGAAAAACACCACGACGACTCTACGACGCAGGCGGCCAATTTCGCCAATCAGTTCCTGATCGCCATGCCGGGCATGGTGGAAGGCAGCCTGGCGGGCTCGGTCATCTATGTCTGCGAACACACCGAGCGTGGCGCGCTGGGCCTGGTCATCAATCGGCCCACCGATCTTACGCTGGGCACCTTGTTCGAGCGCATCGACCTGACGCTCGAGATCGGCCCCGTGAAGGACACCCTGGTTTTCTTCGGCGGCCCGGTGCAGACCGACCGCGGTTTCGTGCTGCACGCGCCCGCGGGCGACTACAGCTCCAGCATCAAGCTCGGCGGCATGGCGCTGACCACGTCGCGCGACGTGCTGCAGGCCGTTGCCGAGGGCAACGGGCCCGCCCGCATGCTGGTCACGCTGGGCTATGCCGGCTGGGGCGCGGGCCAGCTCGAAAGCGAGATGGCCCAGAACGCCTGGCTCAGCGTGGGCGCCGACGACAGCATCATCTTCGACGTGCCGCCCGAGGACCGCTACCCCGCCGCGCTGAAGCTGCTGGGCATCGATCCGGTCATGCTGGCGGGCGACGCGGGCCATGCCTGAAGAAACCCTGCTTGCCTTCGATTTCGGCGAAAAAAAGATCGGCATCGCCATCGGCAATACGCTGACGCGCCAGGCGCGTCCGCTGGAAATCATCTTCAGCGAGGTCCGCGAGGCGCGTTTCGGCCGCATCGCGGCGCTGCTGCAGGAGTGGCAGCCCGGCCGCGTCGT
The DNA here is from genome assembly GCF_037619525.1 of Achromobacter veterisilvae. Lineage (NCBI taxonomy): Bacteria > Pseudomonadati > Pseudomonadota > Betaproteobacteria > Burkholderiales > Alcaligenaceae > Achromobacter > Achromobacter veterisilvae. The sequence continues at coordinate 1,686,196 of NZ_CP148753.1, forward strand.
CGTGGGGCTGGCGCTGGACGCGGACGGCGGCGAACAACCGGCCACCGCGCGGTGCCGCCGCTTCGCCAATCAATTGCATGGCCGGTTCGGCGTTGCCGTCGAACTGGTGGACGAACGCGGTTCCAGCATGGAGGCGCAGCGCCTGCTGGGGACGCATGCCGCCGACGACGCGATGGCGGCGGCTGTTATCCTGCAACGATATCTGGATACCCTGCCGGCGGCCTGACGCTTGCAGCCCGGCTTGCCTATGCTCAATCCGCAACTCGATCGCCGCGGCGAACTGATACACCTGCTGACCACGGAAGGCTTGCCCCGGCGCCACGTCGAGCGGCTGCTGGACGCCGCGCGCGGCCTTGCGGCCGGCGACGCGCCGGCCGGACCCGCCTCCGGGCCGCCGGTATTCCTGTGCCTGCCGGAAGACGCCGCCCGGGATCGGGACGCCTACGCCGCCGCCGCGGCGCGGTTGTCGCTGCGGCCCGTGGCGCTGGACGCGCGGGCCGGCGACGCGCTCGCCGGCACCGTGGCCGGCCTGGAACCTGGCTTGCTGGTGCTGCGCCATCCCGCCAGCGGCGCGGCGCATTGCGCGGCGGCCCACGCGGCGCCGGGCCTGCGCATCGTCAACGCGGGCGACGGCGGCCATGCGGATCCCCTGCCGGCGCTGGCGCTGGTGCAGGCGATGCTGGAAGCCAGGCAGGACCTGACCAATCTGGCGGTGGCGCTGGTGGGCGACGTCCGCCATTCGCGCGTGGCGCGCTCGGCGATCCACGCCATGACCACGCTGGGCGTTCCGGAAGTGCGCGCGGCGGGGCCGCGCACCTTGCTGCCCGACAGCCTGGCGCAACTGGGTGTGCGCGCCTGCGCCACGCTTGCGGAAGCGCTGCAGGACGCCGACGTCATCATCGTCCTGCCCCTGGGCGTGGAGCGGATCAGCGGCGCGCTGCTGCCTTCGGCCCGCGAGTACGCGCAAACCCACGGCCTGACGCCCGGCGTCCTGGCCGGCGCGCGGTCCGATGCGCTGCTGTTGCCCGCGGGCGAGCCGACGCCCGGCGTCGAGGTCGACGGTGACATCGCGGCCAGCCTGGCGCCCGCGCAGGCGCGCCTGGCCGACCTTGAACGGCACTTGCGCGAAGCCGCGCTGAGCGTGCTGGCGGGGGGCGCGCCATGAGGCTGCATATCGCCGACGGCCGGCTGATCGATCCCGCGAACGGCGTGGACGGACGGCACGACCTTTATATCGCCGACGGCCGCGTGGCGGCGGTGGGCCGCGAGCCCGACGGTTTCCAGGCCGACCTTCGGCTGGACGCCTCGGGGCTGGCGGTGCTGCCGGGCCTGATCGACCTGTCCGCGCGCGTGACGCAGCCCGGCGCGGCGGCCTTCGCGCCCGCCGAACTGCGCGCGGCCCTGGCCGGCGGCGTGACCTGCCTGGTGCTGCCGCCGGACGCCGCGGCGCCCCTGGACGAGCCGGGCAAGGTGGACGCGCTGATGCGCCACGCGGCGCCGGGGCAATGCCGGGTCCGTCCGCTGGGCGCGATGACGGTGGGGCTGGCGGGCGAAACGCTGGCCGAAATGGACCTGCTGGCCCGCGCGGGCTGCCTGGCCTATGCGCAAGGCGACATGGGCATTGCCGACACGCGGGTGCTGTGGGGCGCGATGCGCTACGCCAGCGGCCTGGGGCACGCCTTGTGGCTGCGGCCGCAGGACCCGTGGCTCGCCCGGGGCGCTGCGGCCGCCAGCGGCGCCTATGCCGAACGCCTGGGCCTGGAAGGGCTGCCGCCGCAGGCGGAAACCGTGGCCTTGCAGACCATCTTCGAATTGCAGCGCGCCACCGGCGCCCGGGTGCACCTGGCGAGGCTGTCCACGGCGGCGGGGCTGGAGCTGTTGCGCGCCGCAAGGCGCGAAGGCCTGCCGGTGACCGCCGACGTGTCCGCCAACAGCCTGCACCTGACCGACGTCGATATCGGCTTCTTCGATACGAATTTCCACCTGCGTCCGCCGCTGCGCGGCCAGCGCGACCGCGACGCCATCCAGGCGGCGCTGGCCGACGGCCTGGTCGACGCGCTGTGTTCCGATCACACCCCGGTCGAGGCGCGCGCAAAGGCCGCGCCGTTCCCGCTGTCCGAACCCGGCGCCACCGGGCTGGAGTTGCTGCTGTCCCTGGCCTTGAAGTGGGCGCGCGACAGCCGCCGGCCCGTGGCCGAGGCGCTGGCGCGGGTCACTTCCGGCCCCGCCGCCGTGCTGGACAGGATCGCTCCGCAGGCCGCGCCCGCCGGCCAACTGGGCGTGGGCGCGCCGGCGGACCTGTGCCTGGCCGACCTGGACGCCGAATGGCTGGTGACGCCCGGCGCCCTGCAAAGCCACGGCGGCCACACGCCGTTCGCGGGTATGATGCTGCCCGGCCGAGTACGCGCCACCGTCGTGGGTGGCAGCCTGGCCTGGGAGACTCCGGTTTGAAGCTGCTGCGCTTTGTTCTAAGGTTGTTCCTCGTGGTGCCCTGGATCCTTTTCGGCCTGCTGTGCGTGGGCTTGGTGTATCCGCTGCTCGGGACTCGCTCGCGCGCCTGGCTGAACCGCTGGTGGTCGCGCTGCCTGATGATGTTCTGTGGGCTGCGGGTCGTCCTGAAAGGCGACCCGCGCCTGACGGGGCCGGTCCTGATGGTGGCCAACCATGTCTCGTGGATCGACATCTTCGTGCTGAATTCGGCGCGCGCCACCGCCTTTGTCGCCAAGAGCGAAATCCGCAGTTGGCCCGTCATCGGCTGGCTGGTGGCCGGCGCCGGCACGCTGTTCATCGAACGCGGCCAGCGCCACGCCGTGCACGCGATGGGCGAAGCCATGCAGGCCCGCTTCAAGCAGGGCGACGCGGTGGGCCTGTTCCCCGAAGGCACGACCACCGAGGGCTTCGAACTGCTTCCCTTCCACGCCAGCCTGTTCGAACCGGCCCGCGCCGCCGCCGTGGAAATCCAGCCGGTGGCCCTGCGCTTCCTCCAGCACGGCCAACGCAGCGGCTATGCCGCCTTCGTGGGCGAGGAATCGCTGGTGGCCAACCTCTGGCGGGTGCTGGGCGTGACCGGGCTGGCCGTGGAAGTGGTGTTCCTGCCCCCCCTGGCGGCCCACCACCCCGACGGCAGCCTGCCCACGCGCCTGGAACTCTCCCACCAGGCCCGCGACGCGATCCTGAGCGTGCTGTAGGCAGGTGTCTGACACCTGGCATAAGCCGCCGCAGGTGTCGGACACCCTTACGGCAAGGCGCCACAGGCTTGAAGCAAGGCATCGGGGTGTCCGACACCAATCGGGGCGTCAAAAGAACCACAACCTCCTCAACCAACGAAACCCGGATCACCGTCCCCCGCCCGAAAACTCGCAGCAACTCTCCGCCAGCTCCGCGACGCTTTCGCAGAACGCCACGTCCGCGTCCCGGCGGAACATCGCGCAGTACACCGATTGCGGCGGCGCGAGGGTGGTGCGGGCGATGACCAGTTGCCTGGCGCTCACCATGTCCGCGAAATAGTCGCGCGGCAGGCAGCTCACGCCGAAGCCCGCCGCGGTCAGCCCCGCCATCGCGATCAGGCTGTTGATGGTGAAGATATTGCTGGCCGGCGTATGCGGCCGCAGCCAGCCGTCGTAAATCATGTTCAGGCCCGATTCCCGGCTTTGCCGCAGCAGCGGCAAGGCCGCGATGTCCGCCGGTGTGTAGACGCGGCTGGAGTCGATCATGTCGGGGCTGCCCATCCAGGCGAATTCCAGGCGCTGCAGCGGCACCGCCTGAAGGTTCGGCTCGGCGAACTCCCCATGCAGGAACGCCATGTCCAACTGCCCGGCCTGCAGGCGCTTGAGCAGGTCGGCGCCCAGGTCGATGTGCGGCTCCAGCGTAATGCGCGGGTAGTGCGCCCGCAGCAGCCGGATCAGCGCGGGCAGCCAGGTCATCGCGGTGATCTCCGTGATGCCGAAGCGGAACGTGCCGGTCAGCGTGTGCTGGCCCTTCAGCCGGACCAGCAGGCGGTCGCGGTGGCCCAGCATTTCCTCGGCCAGCGCGTAGACCTCGTGGCCGCGCGCGGTCAGCTCGGCGCGGTGGCCCGACCGGTCGAACAGCGCGATGTCGAAGTCCGCCTCCAATTCCTGGATGCGCTTGGTGATCGCGGATTGCGTCGTGTGCAGTTTCTGCGCCGACGCGGAAAACGTGCCCAGCCTGACCGTCCAGTACAGGGCTTCGATCTGTTTGAAGGTCAGCATGCGGGGCGGACTCGCGCGGGGCTATTCATTCCGAAATTTCCATTAAGGGCTAACCCTTATATTCCATAAAGAGATAAAGTTCATGGAAATTTAATCCCTTTTACGGAATCGCAAAAGCTCGCACCATGGCGCCTGCCTCATTCAATCATCGACCCAGGATTTTGCAGACCGCCATGGCCTCTATTCATACCGGCGCCCGGATATTGCCCGCTCCCCCCGTCGCGCCCGCCGCGGTGCTCCAGGCGCTGGCCGGCATCGTCACGCCGCACCTCAGCGACAATCTCGCGCGCCGCGAAGGCATTTCGGGCCTGCGGCGCTATAACGGCGGCGGCAAGCTGGTCGGCACGGCCCTGACCGTCAAGACCCGCCCGGGCGACAACCTCCTCATCTACAAGGCCATGATGCAGGTGCAGCCCGGCCACGTGCTGGTGGTGGACGCGGGCGGCGACCTGTCCAACGCCGTGCTGGGCGAGATCATGAAGCGCTACCTGCAGATCCATGGCTGCGCCGGCGTGGTGGTGGACGGCGCGATCCGCGACGTGGCCGCCTTCGAGGCGGACAGCTTTCCCTGCTACGCGCGCGGCCACATCCACCGCGGCCCCTACAAGGACGGCCCCGGCGAGGTCAACGTGCCCGTGTCCATCGGCGGCCAGGTCATCAACCCGGGCGACATCGTGGTGGGCGACGAGGACGGCCTGGTCAGCTTTGCGCCGGCCGAGGCCGAGGCGCTGATCGCCGCGGCGCGGGCGCACGCGGCCAAGGAAGAACGCATCATGGCCGAGATCGCCGGCGGCGCGAAGGCGCAGAGCTGGATGCAGGCCGCCTTCGCGGCCAAGGGGCTGGAATGAGCACGGCCGCAAGCGAATTCCTGGCGGAACGGGCGCGCGCCATCAAGCCCTCGCCCAGCATGGCGGCCAAGAGCCGCGTCGACCAACTGCGCGCGCAGGGCCGCGACATCGTCGACTTCACGGTCGGCGAACCGGACCTGCCCACGCCCGAGCACATCGTGCAGGCCGGCATCGACGCGCTGAACAGCGGCGACATCCGCTACACCGCGTCCGCCGGCTCCCGGCCCCTGCTGGAAGCCGTGCGCGCCAAGTTCCAGCGCGAGAACGGGCTGGACTACGCCCTGGACGAGCTGATCGTCGGCGTGGGCGCCAAGCAGCTCATTTTCACGGCGCTGGCCGCCACCGTGCAGGCCGGCGACGAGGTCATCATCCCGGCGCCGTACTGGGTGTCGTACCCGGACATGGTGCTGGTCAACGACGGTACTCCCGTCGTGGTGGCCTGCCCGGAGTCCGACGGTTTCAAGCTCACGCCCGAAGCGCTGGAGCGCGCCATCACGCCCCGCACCAAATGGCTGCTGCTGAACACGCCCAGCAATCCCACCGGGGCGATGTACGACGCCGCCGAGCTGCGGGCGCTGGGCGAGGTGCTGGCGCGCCACCCGCAGGTCTGGCTGATGACCGACGAGATCTACGAACACCTGGCCTACGGCGACGCGCGCCACCTGTCGCCCGTGGCGGCGGTGCCCGCGCTGGCCGGCCGCTGCCTTACGATCAACGGTGTGTCCAAGGCCTACGCCATGACGGGCTGGCGCCTGGGCTACGCGGCCGGGCCGAAGGCGCTGGTCAAGGCCATGGCCACGCTGATTTCGCAAAGTACCAGTTGCGTCAGCGCGATCAGCCAGTCGGCCGCGCGCACGGCGCTCACCGCCGACCAGCGCTGCGTGCGCGAGGCCGCCGAGGTATTCCACGCCCGCCGCGACCGCATCGTCGCGCTGCTGAACGCCGTGCCCGGCATCCGCTGCCCGCGGCCGCAGGGCGCTTTCTATGTCTATCCTTCGGTGGAAGGGCTGCTGGGCAAGCGCGCGGCCGACGGGCGCGTGCTGCGCACCGACCTGGACGTGGTGATGTTCCTGCTGGACGTCGCGGGCGTCGCGGTGCTGGATGGCGCGGCCTACGGACTGTCGCCCTATCTGCGGCTGAGCTTCGCCACGTCGATGGAGAACATCGAGGAAGGCTGCCGGCGCATCCGCCAGGCCTGCGAGGGCCTGACTTGACCGCGGGTGGCCCTGGGGCCGCCCGGACTTGCAGTATCCATACTTACATTTCAGGGGAAATAGCATGAAGACAACGATCGCTTCCTTCGTCGCCGCCGCCGGCCTGGCCGCCGCGCTGGCGCCCGCCGCCCATGCCGACACGCTGGCCGACATCAAGGCGCGCGGCAAGTTCATCTGCGGCACCATGGGCACGGCCGAGCCGTTCAGCTTCCAGGATCCGAAGACCCGCGGCGTCGTCGGCTACGAGGTCGACATGTGCCAGGCAGTGGCCGACAGCCTGGGCGTGCCCCTGGAACTCAAGCTCATCGCCGTGGAGGCCCGCATTCCCGAACTGATCGCCGGCCGCGTGGACGTGGTGGCGGCCAACCTGGGCTGGAGCCCCGAGCGCGCGCAGCAGATCGACTATTCGCACCAGCATTTCGTGAGCCTGCAGAAGGTGCTGGCGCGCGATTCGGAGAAAGACCTGAAGGCCCCCGCCGACCTGGCCGGCAAGCGCGTCAGCGCGGTGCGCGGTTCGTCGTCGGAGCAAGGCGCGCGCAAGAACATCCCCAACGTCGAGCCCGTGACCTTCAAGGATCCCAGCGGCGCGTTCCTGGCGCTGCAGCAGGGCAAGGTCAGCGGTTTCGTGGCCTCCGAACTGATGCTGGTCAAGCTCAAGCAGCAGGCGGCGGGCAGCGCGGTCCCGGTCAAGATCCTGGAGCCGGCGCTGTTCGTCGAGCCCTGGGGCATGGGCGTGCGCAAGGGCGACCGCGCGATGCTGGACCAGGTGAACAAGGTGCTCGACGGGATGGAAGCCTCGGGCCAGGCGGTCAAGACCTTCGATAAATGGTTCGGCCCGGGCACCCCGTTCGACATGAAGCGCGACTTCCGCATCGAAGCCATCAAGGGTTAACAGGCCCCGGTTCGATGCACTACGTCTTCGACTTCGGCGCCATCTTCCAGGGCGAGTATCCGGCCTGGCTGCTCAGGGGGTTCGTCACCACCCTGGCGCTGGCCGGCTTCGCCTGGATCCTGGCGTTCTTCGTGGGCAGCCTGCTGGCGGTGATCCGCCTGACGGGCTCGCCCGTGGCCAACGGCGTGATCGCGACGTACGTCGCGTTCCACCGCAACGTGCCCATGCTGGTGCACATCCTCTTCTGGTATTTCGGCGTGCCGGCGCTGCTGCCGCAGGCCGTCACCGACTGGCTCAACGGCCACGGCAGCGAATTCATCCTGTCCTGCATCGCGATCGGGCTGGTGATGTCGGCCTATGTCTGCGAAGACCTGCGCAGCGCGGTGCGGGGCATTCCGCCCGGGCAGGTCGAGGCTGCGCGCGCGCTGGGCCTGGGCTTCCTGGCCACGATGCGCAAGGTCGTGCTGCCGCAGGCCTTCCGCATCGCGATCCCGCCGCTGCTCAACCAGACCCTGCTGCTGTTGAAGAACACCAGCCTGGCCATGGCCATCGGCGTGACCGAACTCACCGCCGCCGGCCGCGAGATCGAGAACTACACGTTCCGGACCTTCGAGGCCTACGCCGTGGTGACCGTCATCTACCTGGTGCTGTCGTTCCTGGTCATGGGGGGCGGCGCCCTCCTGCAACGGCGCTACCGTCCGCTGGGAGCGCGCTGATCATGTGGGACATACTCAAGGACAACTGGCTGCTGCTGCTCATCGGGCAGTATCCCCACGGCCCGGTCGGCGGCCTGGCCGCCACGCTCGGGCTGGCCGCCGTCAGCCTGGCGCTGGCGCTGCCCTGCGGGGTGCTGCTGGCGCTGGGCCGGATCAGCCCCTACCGGATCTTCTACTGGCCGGCGTCGGCGATGGTCTATCTGGTGCGCGGCCTGCCGCTGCTGATGTTCATCTTCTGGGCCTATTTCTTCGTGCCGCTCATCATCGGCCGGCCGGTGGCCGGCACCACGACGATGGTGGTGGCGCTGGTGTGCTACGAAAGCGCCTATCTGGCCGAGATCATCCGCGCCGGCATCCAGGCGCTGCCGCCGGGGCAGCAGGAAGCCAGCCGCGCGCTGGGCCTGTCGTACATGCAGACCATGCGGCGCGTGATCCTGCCGCAGGCGCTCTACAACATGCTGCCCAGCATGCTGAGCCAGTTCGTTTCCACCGTGAAGGAAACCTCGCTGGCGTACGTCATCAGCGTCCAGGAACTGACCTATGCGGCCAATCAGATCAACAGCGTGCTGCTGACCAAGCCTTTCGAGGTTTTCGGGCTGCTGGCGCTGACCTATTTCATCCTGAATTTCGGGCTGAGTTCCCTGGTGCACCTGACCGAACGCCGTATCGGCAGGCGCCGCGCCGGGCTCATGCCCGCCCCTGAAGCGGTGCCGACATGATCCGATTTTCCGAAGTGCAGAAGTGGTACGGCCAATACCAGGCGCTGTCCGACGTGACGGCGCGGGTGGCGCAAGGCGAGGTGGTGGTGGTGTGCGGCCCGTCCGGGTCGGGAAAATCCACGCTGATCCGCACCGTCAACCGGCTGGAACCCATCCAGAAGGGCGTGATCGAGGTCGACGGCCAGGACATCTACGGCCCCAAGGTGCACCTGGACACGCTGCGCAGCCATATCGGCTTCGTGTTCCAGCAGTTCAACCTGTTCCCGCACCTGTCGGTGCTGGAGAACCTGATGCTGGCCCCGCTGCAGCTCAAGCGGGCCCGCCGCCCCGAGGCGCGCGAACGCGCCCTGCAACTGCTGGATCGCGTCGGCCTGGCCCACAAGGCCGGCGCCTACCCCGCCCAGTTGTCGGGCGGCCAGCAGCAGCGGGTCGCCATCGCCCGCGCGCTGGCGATGAATCCGCCGGTGATGCTGTTCGACGAGCCCACCAGCGCGCTGGACCCGGAAATGGTGGGCGAGGTGCTGCAAGTGATGAAGGGCCTGGCCAAGGACGGCATGACCATGGTCTGCGTCACGCACGAAATGGGTTTCGCCCGGGAAGTCGCGGACCGGGTCTGGTTCATGGACGAGGGCCGCATCGTGGAGACCGGCACGCCGGAAGAGTTCTTCACCCGGCCGGGGACGGCGCGGGCGCAGAAATTCCTGGCGGAGATCCGGCATTGACGGCTTTCCTGGCCGCCGCCGGGCACGTCAATAGTCCACCAGCGATTCAAACTTGAGGCAGGGGTGCCTTTCCAGGTCGCGGGCTCGGCGGACGGCATCGCGCCCGATGACTGTCTTGTGCACCTCGCTGGATCCCTCTCCGATCTGGTTGAGCTTGGCGTCGCGGAAGAACCGCTCCAGGGGGAAGTCCTGCAGATAGCCGCGGCCGCCCGTGAGCTGGAGCGCGTCGGTCACCACCTTCATGCCCAGGTCGGTCGCCTGCAGCTTGGCCATGGATGCGAAAATGCCGGCGTCCGGGTCGGCGCCGTCGTATTTTTCCGCCGCAAGCTGAACCAGCGCTCGCGAGGCTTCGATCCGGGTGACCATCTCCGCCAGCATCCACTGCGCGCCCTGGTGTTCGCCCAGTGACTTGCCGAACAGCTTTCGATCCGCCATGTAGGCCGTGGCAATCTCCACCGCACCGATGGCCCTGCCCAGGGCCATCGCGGCGTGCCCGATACGCGCGCGCACCAGCGCATCTTGCGCAAGGTTGAAGCCATCGCCTTCCTGCCCCAGCCGATTGGCGACGGGCGTTGCGACATTCCGGAATTCCAGTGAAGAAATCGGCACGCCGGCCCAGCCCAGCTTGCCGACTTCAGGGCCGATCATGAATCCGCTGGCATTGCGGGGCACGAGAACCGCAATGAAGCAATCCGGATCATGCTCGGCGCGGCCGACCACGACGAACCAGTCAGCGGTTGTGCCGCGCGTGATGAATTTCTTTTCGCCATCGATAAGGTAGCGGTCGCCCTCGCGGCGGATCACCGTGGCCAAGCCTCGCACATCGGAGCCCGCGCCCGGTTCGCTGAGTGCAAATGCCGCCTGGATCTCCCCTCGGCACAGGCCGGGCAGCAGCTCGGTCTTGAGCTCGTCCGATGCGCCCGCCACGATGGCGCGGCAAGAGAGATCCGCGCCGGTGACGATGGACGCGGACGCGCTGCAGACGCGTCCCAACTCTTCGACGATCCGTATCCGCAGCACCTGGCGCGCATCCGTGCCGCCGGATTCCCTGGGGAATGCCGTTCCAATCACGCCTTCCTTTGCAAGCAGGCGGAAGGTCTCCCAGGCGAACACATCCTGTTGGGCCACCGCGGCCGCATTGGGGCCCAGAACCTCTTTTGCCAGTCTGCGCACATTGGCGACGATGGCCTGTTCCTCGGCCGCGAGCCGGGATAAGAAATGATCTCCAAAAAGGCGGCCTGCCTTGGCGCTCCTTGTCATCTTGCTCTCTCCTCAATTGGGTTTGATACCTGCCTGCCTGACAACCAGCGCCCAGGCGCCGACCTCTTTTTCCAGGTAGCGGTCGAATTCAGCGCCTGTGAGCGGTTGGCCTTCGATGGCCAGCTCCTGGAACTTCGCCTTGACGTCGGGCTGGGCAATGACTTCGGCAACGCCGTCCGATAGCGCTTGCAGCACGGGTTCCGGCGTTTTCGACGGCGCGAGCAATGCAAGCCAGGTCGCCACGTCGTAGTTCGGAAGACCCGCGGCCTCGGCCACCGTCGGCACGTCCGGCAGGGCCGAAGCCCTTTGCTGGGTCGTGACCGCCAACGGGCGCAGCTTGCCCGCCCGAATCTGGGGGAGCGCCAGCGACGTCGACATCGGCATCATGTCCACCCGGCCCGCGATCACGTCATGGATGGCCTCGGGCTGCCCCTTGTACGGCACGTGCGTCAGCGGCACGTGCGTGGTCTGAACCAGCAGCTCGCCCGCGAGGAACGACGATGTTCCGATGCCGGAACTGGCGTAGGTGGCCGGCGCCGCCGACGTCCTGGACAGCTCCAGGAATTCGGATAGCGTCCTGGCGGCCACATCGGGGTGGACCACGATCACATTGGGTATGGCTCCAAAACCCGCAATGCCCCTGAAGTCTCGGACGGGATCCCAATGGATGGATTTCTGAAAAAGCGGCGCGACGGCATGCGAAGGCGACACCATGAGCAGTGTGTAGCCGTCCGGCGGCGATTTCGCGACGTAGTCGGTGCCTATGCCGCCGCCGGCGCCCGCCTTGTTTTCGACGATGACGGGCTGCCCATACTTGGCCGTCATTTTGTTGCCGATGAGGCGGGCCAGCGAGTCCACCACGCCTCCCGCCGGATAGGGAACAATGATGCGCACCGGCTTGCTGGGGAAGTCGGAGTTCGCGCTCGCGTTCAAGCCAAGTGCCGCCAATGGGGCGCAGATGGCCAGCACCAGGCGCCTGAGGCTGGGTTTTGTCATGCGTTGTCTCCCGACGTGTAGTGAATGACCTCGACTGCTAGAGCAATCCTTGCGCGGCTTCCAGTTGTCGCACCGCGTCTTTGAGCATGGGCACCACTTCCTTGGGAAGCCGTTCCAGTGCATCCCGGTGCGCGTACAGCGTGCAGTTCATGGCCAGCGCGGGCGCGGCGAGGCCGGGGGGGCGGATCGGCACCGCGACGGCATGGATCTCGCTGCGCCAATCGCCGGCGTTGTGGCAGTAGCGATGCTTGTCCCAGAGCTTCCGGTCTTTTTCAAGCGCGCCCTTGAAGGTGGCGAACATCTCGCTGTTGTGCACCCGCAGGAAATTCAACATCGTCTTGCGTTCCTGCTCGGGCGCCGAAAAGATCAGGGCGCGCCCCATCGCGCTTGCCATCAACGGGTAGGTCGCTCCGATGTCCGGCAGATGCGCGTTTCCGGCATCCGGCCGGATCGAGTCGATGTACACCACATTGGCACGATCGCGCATGCCGAGGTTCACAGTGCAGCCGGATCGCCGCGCCAGCTCCACCATCAAAGGCCGCGCCAGTTGGCGCACCTGCATGCTCGCCAGGAACGGGTGGCCCAGCGAAAGTATGCCGGCGGCCAACCGGAATTTCTGGGACTCCGTCTCCCGGTCCAGCAGGCCCAGCAACGTCAACGTGTAGGTCAATCGCGATACGGTCGCTTTCGGCAGGCCGGTGATGACGGAAATCTCCCGGTTTCCCAGCAGGGCGTTTTGCGCGGAAAACGCGCGCAGTACCTCCACGCCGCGCGCCAGGTTCATGGCGAAATGGCGGTCCGTAGCGAGGTCGTGCGGATCGATGGATCCGGGCAGATTGATAGTGACCACTTGGCGGCAAAGAGAAATGGGTTGCTTGCATGTTCGGCGCCGCGAGGCGGCACTGTCAATTCATTTGCCCGGACTGTTTTGCACAGCGGAACCGCTCTTCCACGCGCGGATCCGCCGAGCCACACTCGCTGGCCATGGAAAACAAGGGTCGACCGGATATGAAGACGCCCGCCGCCTCCAATGGTGCGCTGCACGGAGTGCGAATTCTCGACATGGCCACCGTGCTGGCCGCGCCCGTGGGCGCCACTTTGTGCGCGGACCACGGCGCCGAGGTCGTCAAGCTCGAGCTTCCCGACGGCAGCGACGCTTTGCGCGCGCTGCAGCCGGTCAAGGACGGCGCGCCTCTGTGGTGGAAGGTCGCCAATCGCGGCAAGCGCGGCATCACCCTGGATGTCCGCAAGGCCGAAGGGCGCGAGATCCTGCTGAAACTGATCCGGCAGTTCGATGTCCTGGTTGAAAACTTCAGGACCGGAACACTGGACCGCTGGGGGCTGGACCTGGCCACGTTGCGGCAGGCCAATCCGAGGTTGATCGTGATCCGCTTGACCGGATTCGGCCAAACCGGCCCCTATGCGGGCCGCCCGGGCTTTGCCAGGATCTTCGAGGCCATGAGCGGCTTCACCAATCTGACGGGGGAAAAGAACGGCGTGCCGCTGCACAGCAACTATCCCGTCGGGGACTATGTCGCCGGCCTGTTCTGCGCGTTCGCCATCGCCATGGAAGTGGCCCGGCTGCGTTCCCAGCCTTCGGCGCCGGGCACGGAGGTGGACCTGTCCGCCACAGAGGCGCTGTTCCGGCTGCTCGATCCCCTGGCGGTCGAGTATGAGCAGATGGGAACCGTCCGAGGCCCCGCGGGCAATCAGGCCAGCTATACCGCGCCGTCGAACATGTACCGCAGCCGCGATGGGGTGTGGTTTTCGCTGGTTGCTTCCTCCAATTCGATCTTCCAGCGGCTGTGCGGGATCGTCGGGCATCCGGCGCTGGCATCGGACGAGCGTTTCAGCACCAATCCGGCCCGTGTGCAACACGTAGACGCGCTGGAGGAGGTGCTGGTCGCCTGGTTCCTGGGGCATGACTACGAGTACCTCGCCAGAGAGTTGGAAAGCGGCGGCGTCCCCTTCAGCAAGGTCTACACGATTGAGGACATTGTGCGGGACCCGCAACTGAAGGCCAGGAACGCGGTGGTGTACATGGAGGACGCCGAATACGGCCAATTGCCGGGCCCCTGCATTGTTCCCCGGGTAACGGACCATCCGATGCCCGTGCCGGCGACCGGCCCGGCGCCAGGCGAACACAACAGCGAAATATTCAAGCGGATCGGGCTTTCGGAGACCGATCTTCAGCGGTTGCGGGCAGCGCAAGTCATCTAGGGTTGCATCAGGGCAAACGCTATTCGGGTAAACGATGGCGGGAATGCGGTGTTTTCCCTCTCGACAGAAATTAAAGCAGTCGATTTAATTTGATCAAGGTCAAGCCTTGCTCTGGCGACTGGCCTGGCATGCCCCGATCAGGGAGCCACCACAGGAGGCAATATGCAGTCCACCTGGATTACGCGCCGCGCCATGCTGAGGATGGCCGCGGCAACGGCGGCAAGCATTTCGCTGCCGGCCATGGCGCAGTTGGGCGGCGGCAAAAAGCCCCTGCGCGTCATCGTCGGATCGGCGGCGGGCGGGGCCGCGGACGTGATCGTGCGGGCAATGGGCCCGGGCATCGCGGCCGAACTGAAGGTGCCCGTGGTCGTGGACAACCGCCCCGGCGGCCAGTCGGTGATCTCGCTGGAGGCGCTGGCGGCGCAGCCCGCCGATGGCAACACGCTGCTGTACATCCATAGCGGCTACGTCGCCACCGAGGTGACGCAGCGTTTGTTCGACCTGGACAAAAGCACGATTCCGCTGACCCGGGTCGGCACCTCGCGCATCATGCTGCTGGTGGGCGGGGATTCGCCGTTCGGCTCCCTGGGCGAGATATTCGACTTTGCGCGCGCCAATCCGGGCAAGCTGCACTACGGCACATTGGGCGACGGCGGCTTCGAGCACCTCAAGATGGCGCAGATCACCACGGCCGCCGGAGTCGTGGCCACGCCCGTGCCCTACAAAACCAGCACCGATGCGATCAAGGACCTGATCGGCGGTTCGGTCGATTGCTATATGGCCCCAGCCATCTTCGCCAAGATGTATATCCCGCCGAAACGGGTGAAGGCGCTGGCGATATTCGATTCGCAGCGCTGGTCTGATTTTCCCGAGGTGCCTACCCTGCGGGAGGCCGGAATCGAGGTGGATCCCCTGCGCTACTGGGGAGGCTACGTGGCCCGCGTGGGCATGCCGCCCGAGATCGTGCAGCGGCTGTCCAGCATGCTGGGGCGCGTGGCGCGGCTGCCGGAGGTGCGGGAACGATTCGAGGGCACCGGGCAGGAGGTGGACGTCGAAGACGACCCCGAAAAGTTCCGCAGCCAGATCCAGGGCGACAAGGCATGGATCATCGATGCCTACCGCCTGATCCGCACGTGATTTCAAAAGGAGTCGCGCTATGAAAGCCGCAGTTCTGGAAAAGTTCAACGAGCCCTTCGTCATCCGTGACATCGAACTGGCGCCGCCGGGGCCCGATGAAGTTTTGGTGCGGACCGCCGCCGTGGGCATTTGCCACAGCGACATCCACATGCAGGAGGGCATCCGGCCCAACCTGCCGCTGCCGGCGGTGCTGGGCCACGAGGTCTCGGGCGTGGTCGAGGCGGTCGGCTCCGGCGTGCACGACCTGCTGCCGGGCGATCACGTGGTGGGCACGCTGGCGGCGTTCTGCGGCCATTGCCCGCATTGCATCGCGGGCAGGCTGGTGCTGTGCCAGGATACGAGCGTCAAGCAGCCGCCGGGGCAGGCCAGGCGCCTGCGCGCGGCTGGCGCGCCCGTCAGCCAGGTCTACAACCTGTCGGGCTTTGCCGAGAAGATGCTGGTGCACCGCAGCACCCTGGTCCGCATCGTCAAGGAAATGCCTCTGGACCGCGCCGCCTTGCTGGGCTGCGCGCTGACGACCGGCACCGGCGCGGTATTCCGCACGGCGCAGGTGCGCGCGGGCGCCAGTGTGGCCGTCATCGGCTGCGGCGGTATCGGGCTGGCCGCGATCAATGGCGCGCAGATCGCCGGTGCGACAAGAATCATCGCGATCGACCGCCTGCCGCACAAATTGGAGCAGGCGAAGCTGTTCGGGGCCACCGACCTCGTCGATGCCTCCGGCGGCGATGCGGTGGAACGGGTCCGGCAACTGACCGGCGGCGGGGTGGACTATGCGTTCGAGTGCATAGGCTTGCCGGCCACCGTCGAGCAGTGCTGGGCCATGCTGAAGCCGGGCGGGGTGGCCACCATCCTGGGGATATTCGGCCCGGGCGCCAAGGTAAGCGTCGCCGGCATGGACCTGCTGCAGGAAAAGCAGTTGCGCGGCTCCATGCTCGGCTCGGTGCGGCCTCCCGAGGACATCCCGGCGCTGGTCGAGCTCTACCTGCAGGGGCGGCTCAAGATCGACGAGCTCGTCTCGCGCCGGATACCGCTGGAACAGATCAACGAAGGGTTCGAGGCGCTGCGCCGCGGCGAGGCGACCCGCTCCGTCATCGTGTTCGACCTGTAGCCATTCCCCCGAATCCTTCATTCCCGCCAGGAGCGTCCATGTCTTCCATCCCCCACGCATGCAGCGACCGCGCCGCTTCCACGGCGGAGTGCTTCGATGTGCTCTTCATCGGCGCGGGCATCTCCGGCATCGGCGGCGCCTACCACCTGCGCCAGCAATCGCCTCGCCGCAGTTTTGCCATCCTCGATGAGCAGGACAGCTTCGGCGGCACGTGGTGGACGCACCGCTACCCCGGCATACGCTCGGACAGCGAGCTCTATACCTTCGGCTACCGCTTCAAGCCCTGGGTGGGGGCGCCGATCGCCACCGCCGAGGAAATCCTGAAATACCTGGGCGAGGTCGTCCAGGAGAACGGCCTGGACCGGCACATCCGCTACAAGCACAGGGTGTTGAGCGCGTCCTGGTCCACGCAGGACGCGCGGTGGACCGTGAAAGGCGTGCGCACGGATTCGCAAGAGCCCTTCATCGTCCACGCCCGGTTTCTGTGGATGGGGCAGGGCTACTACCACCACGACAAGGGCTATATCCCGGAGTGGCCCGGCATGGCGGACTACCGGGGAACCCTCATCCATCCGCAGCAGTGGCCCGAGGACCTGGACATCGGCGGCAAGCGCGTGGTCCTCATCGGTTCCGGCGCCACGGCGGCGACCGTCATCCCCGCGATTGCCGGGCGCTGCGCGCACGTGACGATGCTGCAGCGTTCGCCGACCTACTTCAAGACCGGGCGCAACGCCAATGAGCTGGCGGACATGCTGCGCGGCCTGTCCATTCCGGAAGAATGGGTGCACGAGATCGTGCGCCGCAAGCTGCTCAAGGAACAGCAGGATGTGGTGGACGCGGCGTTTTCATCGCCGGAGGAACTGCGCGAGCGCCTGCTGGCGGGCGTGCTGGAGCACCTGGGCTCGCAGGAGATGGTGGACAGGCATTTCACGCCGCGGTACCTGCCCTGGCGCCAGCGGATCGCCTTCGTGCCGGACGGCGACCTGTTCAAGGCCATGCGCTCGGGCGACGCCTCCGTCGTCACGGACGAGATCGAGCGCTTCGAGGCGGACGGCGTGCGCGTGAAATCGGGCGATCTGCTGAAGGCCGACATCGTGGTGGCGGCCACCGGCCTGGAACTGGCGGTGATGGGCGGCATTGCGTTCACCGTCGACGGCCGGCCGGTCGATTTCGCCCAGACGGTGATGTACCGCGGGGCGATGTTCACCGGCGTTCCCAATCTGCTCTGGGTCTTCGGGTATTTCCGGGCCAGTTGGACGCTGCGGGTGGACCTGCTGGGCGACTTCTTCTGCCGGCTGCTGGCGCATATGGACCAGCAACAGGCCACGCAGGTGGTGCCCCGCCTGCGGCCGGAGGATGCCGGCATGCAGATGCTGCCCTGGGTCGAGCCATCCAGCTTCAATCCCGGCTATCTGACGCGCGTCATGGACCGCATGCCGCGCCAGGGCAGCCAATCGCCATGGCAGCACACGCAGGACTACTGGCGCGACAGCGAAGAACTGCCCGCCGCCAGCCTGAACGATGGGGCGCTGGTCTATGGCGGCGGCCCGCGGTCCGCGCCGCGGACCATTCCCAGCCGCGAGGCTGCCGCCCAGGACCTGGCCTAGGAAGCGAATGCCATGATTGCAGGAAAACCGAAGACCGTTGCGTTGGACCCTTGGCTCGCGGAGCTGGTGCGGCTGGCGGAGGCGCAGCCCGCGCCGCACACCTTGCCGCCGCAAACCGCCCGCGAGCTGGTCGCGGCGCGGTATGGCGCCGCGGCCGAGGCCGCGGCCGGGGCCGCGCGTGTGCGCCAGGTGCTGGACGTGTCGATACCCGGCCCGGCGGGAGACCTGCCCGCCCGGATCTATCTTCCCGAGACGCCGGCTCCCTGCCCCGTGACCCTGTACTTCCATGGCGGCGGGTTCGTGCTGATGGGGCTGCAGACGCACGACGGAATCTGCCGCCGGCTGTGCGAACTCAGCGGCAGCGGCATCGTCTCGGTGGACTACCGCCTGGCGCCGGAGCATCCGTTTCCCGCCGCCCTGGACGATGCGATGGCCGCGCTGCAATGGGCGGCCCGCGAGGCCGCGGCCTTCGGCGCCGACCCCGCCAGGCTGGCTGTCGCCGGCGATAGCGCCGGGGGCAATCTGGCCACCGTCACCGCGCTGCGAGCGCGCGATGAGGCGGGCCCCGCGCTGCGGGCGCAGCTACTGTTCTACCCGGTCGTCGATTGCGCGGGAGGCGAGTCCGTCTGGCCGTCATGGTCCGACCATGCAAAGGGCGTTGGCCTGACGGCGGACACCATGCGCTGGTTTCGCGACCTGTACCTGCCCAGCGAAGGGCACTGGCCGCATCCGCACGCCTCGCCCATCCGGGCCCCCGCGCTGCACGGCCTGCCGCCGGCGCATATCGCGACCGCCGGATACGACATTCTTCGGGACGAGGGCGAGGCCTATGCGGCCGCGCTGGCCGCCGCCGGCGTGGCGACCACGCTGACCCGCTATCCCAGCCTCAACCATGCTTTCCTGCATTGGGCCGATCACGTCGATGCCGCGATGGATGCATTGCGCCAGGCCGGCAGGTGGCTGCGCTTTGCATTGGACCAGCCGCCCGTCGAGGGGCGCTGAGCGGCGGGCCGGGATCTTTCAGCGGAGCGGTTTCATGCGCATGGCCAACAAGAATGTCGTTGTCACCGGCGGGGCCAGCGGCATCGGGCTGGCCACGGCCCGCCGCTGCCTCGAGGAAGGCGCCCGGGTCGTCATTGCCGACCTCGCCGCCGCTGAAGACAGCCTGAAGGCGGCACAGGCCGCCGACCCGCTTTTGAACACCGCGCGATTCATTGCGGCCGATGTCACCTCGGCGGACAGTGTCGACGCGCTTTTCCGCGAGCTTGCCGCTACCTGGAATGCGGTGCATGGCGTGTTCAACAATGCCGGGATCGCCAGGGGAGGCCCCGCGGTCGATGTCCGCGACGAAGACTATCTGCGGGTGCTCGACGTCAATCTGCATGGAGTCTTCCGGGTCGCCAAGGCCGCCATGCGCGCGATGTTCGCCCAGGGGCACGGCAGTATCGTGAACTGCGCCTCGGTGCTCGCATCGTCGGGGCGCCCGGGCGCATCGGCCTATTGCGCCTCCAAGGGGGGCGTGGTCAATCTCACCCGGGCGCTGGCCATGGAGGCGGCGCCCTTTCAGGTACGCATCAATTCCGTCAGCCCCGGCTTTGTCGATACTCCCTTGCTGGCCGCGATGCCGGACGACAGGCGGCAAGCCTTGCTGCGGCTGCACCCCATGGGGCGCCTGGGGCGGGACCGGGAGATCGCGCATGCCGTTCTGTTTCTGCTGAGCGATGAGGCCAGCTTCGTCACGGGGAGCAATCTGGTCGTGGATGGAGGGTATTCCGCAGGAAAAGAATGAATTCCTCGGACTCTGTTGCCGGATACACTCGCAGCGTTGAATCGAGCGCGAGGACAAGACCGTGGGAAGGCGTACCGCAACAGGCCAACAGGATGCCAAGCCGGCGAAGCCGGAAAAGACCATGAAAACCCGTGAACGCCTGCTGCTGACGGCGGAGCGGCTGATCGCGGAAGAAGGCCTGGGCCAGGTATCGATGCGCCGCATCAACGCGGAGGCCGGCGCCCGCAACCTTTCGGCGGTCCACTATCATTTCGGCTCGCTGGAAGGCGTGATCGCCGCCATTTTCGACTACCGCTCGCCCGCGGTTGAGCGGCGGCGCGGCAGCATGCTCGACGCCCTGCTGGCGCGCGGCGGGAATCCGCCGAGCCTGGAGGAGGTCCTGCGCCTGGCGGTATGGCCGCTGGCGGAGACCATGCTGAGCGATGCCGAGGACAACCACTATGTGCGCTTTCTCTCCGCGATCAACCGCCTGCCGCGGCTCGACGGCTGGGAGGTGGTGCCGCGGCGCAATCGCCGCAGCATCACGCGCTGCTATCTGCTGCTGCGGCGCATGCCGCTCGGCGTGCCCGCGGATATCCTGCACCTGCGCATCATGATGGGGCTGCGCGAGATGTTCCATGTCCTGGCGGACGTGGACCACAACGTGCGCGAACGCCATCCCACCTTGCGCGACCCGCTCGTGACCTTCCACGCGAACGAATTGGTGACCAAGCTGATGAGCGCGCTGCTGGCTCCCGTCAGCGAAGCCACGCAAGCGGCGCTGGGCATTCTGCGAGCGAGCGCGGCATCCCGGAAAGGCTCGATTTACGGAGTGGATTCGATCCTGGTTCCGAAGGCGCGCTGACGGCGGCTTCCAACCCGCGGGGCCTGCCCCGCGCTTACTCGGACAGCGGATTCTGGAACTGCGAGCACTTCACCTGCACCAGTTTCCGGTCCTGCAGGCGCAGCGCCGTCAGCGATCCCCCCCAGACGCATCCCGTATCCAGGCAGATCACGTCCGGCCGCTGCAGCAGGCCCAGCGTCGACCAGTGCCCGAACACGGTGGTGACGTTCTGGGTCGCGCGGTTGGGCACGTCGAACCAGGGCACCAGCCCGGGGGGCCAGGCGCCCGGCGTTACCTTGGTGGCGAATTCCATGTGGCCGTTGGGCGTGCACAGCCGGATGCGCGTCAGCGCATTGATGATGACCCGCATCCGCTTGCCGCCCTTGTGGTCTTCCTTCCAGGTGGCGGGCTCGTTGCCGTACATCTTCTGCAGCGCCTTCTGCCAGTTCGGGCCGCGCAGGGCGTCCTGGACCTCGCCGGCCAGGGCCAGCGTCTTGGCGACGTCCCATTTGGCCAGCGTGCCGGCGTGGACCAGCAGGTGGTTCTGTTCGAAATGCGCGAGCGGGCGGAACCGCAGCCAGTCGATCAGGTCGGCCGCGTCCGGCGCCCGCAGGATCGCGTCGAGCGTGTCCGACTTGGACGGCTTGCGCACGCCGGCGGCGGCCGCCAGCAGGTGCAGGTCGTGGTTGCCGAGCACCGAGGTCGCGCGGTCGCCCAGGTCGATGATGCGGCGCAGGGTTTCCAGCGATTCGGGGCCGCGGTTGACCAGGTCCCCGGCGAACCAGAAGCGCGACTGGGGGTCGCCGACCAGGTCGGGGTGGGACAGCAAGCGATCCAGCGGCGAGCAGCAACCCTGCACGTCGCCGATCATCCAGATACTGCCGTTCATGCGGGACTCTTGCTCCAAGGCCAACGTTGTTGGACGATGCGGGTGATGGTGTGGCGGTATTCCATGTAGCTCATGGCGCCCAGCGCCAGGATCACCGCGCCGAGGTTCGGGCCCAGCGCGGTCAGCCAGGGCGGCCACTTGCCCAGCATGCCTACGTTCAGGGCCAACTGGTTGAGCATGAAGAAGGCCACGCCGAGCAGGATGCCCAGGAATACCTTGGCCCCCACGCCGCCGCGGCGAGTCTGCATCAGGCCGATGGGAGCGGCGATGGTGATCATGACCAGCAGGGTGAACGGATATGCCAGTTTGCGCCACAAGGCGACGACCTGTCGACCATATTGCAGTTGGTTGTTGCGCAAATAATCCACATAGTCCAGCAGGGTAACGATGGACATGCGTTCAGGGGTCAGCACGCGGGCCAGCAGGCGTTCGGCGCTGAGCGTGGTGTCCACCTGGCGCTCGGGCACCTTCACGACCGTGGCGGGCGGATTCTTCGGGGGGCGCGCATTGGCCAGGGCCTCGGCCGCTTCGTCGTCCAGCCGGGTTTCGGAGACGTTCTTCAGCACCAGATCGCCGTGCGTGAAGACGCCGGACGGGGCGGTCGACAGGACCGACAGCGTCAGGTCCTTCTTGAATTCGTAGAGGGTCACGGCATTGACCTGGCCGTCGCCCTTGAGTTCGCCGATATTGATGATGCGGGTGCCGCCGTTGGCGGTGGGTTCCTTGAACCAGTATCCGCTCTTGAGGCGGTCGCCGCCGGCCTTGCCGCGGAACACCAGGTTGGCTTCGCCGGACTTGATTTCGGCCCAGGGCGTGACGTATTCGGACAGCAGGCCCGCGCCGATCATGAGCGGGATCGTCACGACCCAGAGCATGCGCAGCAGTTTCATGCCGCTGACGCCCGACACCCGCAGGATGACCAGTTCGTTGCGCTGGGCGAGCCCGGCCAGAGCCAGGATGGCGCCGATCAGCAGGCCGATGGGCAGGAGGTCGTACAGGCGGGTCGGGATCGCCAGCGCCTGCATGTAAAGCAGGGCCATCATGGAGAACTTGTCGCCCACGTTGTCCAGGTCGTCCACCAGCGCGAAGAACGTGAAAAGGCCCAGCAGGGCCATAAGGACCACTGCGCAAGAGCGATAGATCTCGCGGGCCAGGTAGCGACGTGCGGTACGCATGTAGGAAAGGGGGGGCGCGTAAACGTGAAAGCTTAACAAAT
This sequence comes from Achromobacter veterisilvae, assembly GCF_037619525.1. Taxonomy (NCBI): domain Bacteria; kingdom Pseudomonadati; phylum Pseudomonadota; class Betaproteobacteria; order Burkholderiales; family Alcaligenaceae; genus Achromobacter; species Achromobacter veterisilvae. Next base: position 1,708,581 of record NZ_CP148753.1, read on the forward strand.
CCTGCCGTCCGGGTCCGGACCCGGATGGTCGCGGACGCCCGGCTTCCGTATCAGGGGATGTCCACCATCTGCATCCGGCGCGTCAGGACGCCGACCCGGGAGTTCAGGTAGCGGGAATTGCGGTGGGTGTCGTAGAAGCGCGGGTTGGGCAGCATGGCCGCCAGCCGGGCCGACTGGCTGGCCCCCAGGCCGGCGGCGGAGGTATTGAAATAGTGCCTGGCGGCGGCCTCGGCGCCGAATACGCCCACGCCCCATTCCGCCACGTTCAGATACAGTTCCAGGATCCGCTCCTTGCTCATGACGTGTTCGATCATGTAGGTGAGGACGAGTTCCTGCCCCTTGCGGACGTAGCTGCGGGAACTGGACAGGAACAGGTTCTTGGCCAGTTGCTGGGTGATGGTGGAGCCGCCGCGCATTTTGCTGCGGCCCGCTTCCTGCTGTTTCTGGTTGTACTCCCAGGCCTTGCGGATGGCGTCCCATTCGACGCCGTCGTGCCCGGTGAAGTTGGAGTCCTCGGACGCCACCACCGCGCGCTTGAGCGTGCGGTTGATCTTGTCGTAGGGCACCCACTCGTACTTCAGTTCCAGGGCGGGATTGCCCTCGCGCAGGCGGGACAGCTCTTCGCGCATGACCGCGCTGCTGCCCGGGTCCCGATAGTTGTACCAGACGACCTGGGCGAACAGCCAGAATTGGTAGAGCAGGACGAGGCATACCAGCGCCATCAGCGCGCCGGTGACGATCCGGAACCAGGAACGGCCCTTGCGCGTCGCCATGCCGCTCAGCGGCCGGCCGCGAGATCCTCGCGCAGCGCGGCGAGGACGGGCGCGGGGTCGGGCCGCAGGCCGTGCCAGATGAAGAAGCTCTCGGCCGCCTGGCCCACCAGCATGCCCAGGCCGTCCGCCGTCAGCGCGGCGCCGTCGGCCTCGGCCTGCTTCATGAACGCGGTGGGCCGGGCGCCGTACATCATGTCGTAGCCGGCCGCCCCGGGGGCGTACAGGCCCGCGGGCAGGTCGGGGGCGGCGTCCTGCAGCCCGCTGGCGGTGGCGTTGATCACCAGGTTCCAGCCGCCGGGCGTGGCGGCATCCGCCAGGCCGCCCGCCGTGACCTCGGTCTGCGGCGATACGCCGCTGTCGCGCCAGGCGCCCGCCAGCGCCTGCGCGCGGGCGGCGGTGCGGTTGACGATGTGGATGCGCGCGCAGCCGGCCTCGGCCAGCGGTTGCAGCACGCCGCGGGCCGCGCCGCCCGCGCCCGCCAGCAGCACGGACGCGCCGCCCAGGCGCACGCCCAGGCGCAGCAGGTCGGAGACCAGGCCCACCCCGTCGGTGTTGCAGCCGTGCCAGGCGCCATCGCGCCAGGACAGGGTGTTGACCGCGCCGGCCAGCCGGGCGCGGGACGACAGGCGGCCGGCGGCCAGGGCGTAGGCGTCCAGCTTGAAGGGCACCGTGACGTTCAGGCCGACCCCGCCGTCGGCCACGAAGGCAGCCACCGCCTCGGCGAAGCCGTCCACCGGGGCCAGCAGCCGGTCATAGCGCAGCGGCTTGCCGGTCTGCCGGGAGAACATGGCGTGGATCTGAGGCGAGCGGCTGTGCGCAATGGGGTTGCCGATGACGGCATATCGGGCAAGAGGGGACGCCTCGGTCATGGGGCTTGGGTTTCCAGGGTGTCGTTGACGAAATGCCAGGTGCGGGTGATGACCAGCACGTCGGTGTCGCGCGCGATGTCGGGCGGGAACGGGGGGAAGGGCGCGGCCAACTGGACGATGCGGCGGGCGGCCTGGTTCAGCACGGCGTGCGGCGAGGGCTGGTCGATCTCGACGTTGGCGATGCTGCCGTCGGCGCGCACCGATACCGTGATGCGCAGCGAGCCGTAGATGCGCCCGCGCGCTTCGTCCGGGTAGTGCTGGGTGCCGACCGTTTCGATCCGGGCGCGCCAGGCGTCCAGGTAGGCGGCGTAGCGCGAGGCTTCGGCCGACGGCGCCACGAACTGCTTGCGGGGCTCGGCGCTGTACTGCTGCACCCGGGCCGCCAGCGCGGCCACCTGGGCGCTCTGGATGACGCTGGCCTGGTCCTCGGCGTCTTGGCCGGGGTCGGCGCCGTCCGGCCAGGGATTGACGGCCTCGCGTTCCGCGCCGGCCTTGTCCGCCGAGCGCAACTGGGTCATCAGGCGGGTCTGTTCGGCTTCGAGCTGCACCTGGCGGCGGCGCATGGCCTCCAGCACGATGGTCTCGGCCGATTCGCCGGTGCGGGGCAATGGGGTGGTGGACAGGCCGTGCTCGGCGTTGCCGCCGCCGCTCATCTGGTTCTGGGCCTGCGCGCGGGGGGTGTCGGGCGGCGTCTCGCTGCGGGCGTTGAGCAGCACGATCTCCAGGCTGGTGACCGGGGCGCGGGCGGGCGCGGACGAGCCGAAGCGCCACGCCAGGGCGCCGGCGTGCACCAACAGCGATATCGCGATGCCGATGCGCAGGTAGTGCTGGGCGGGCGCGCCCAGCCACCGGAGGTAACGGCTCAGCGGAGAGGGGGTATCAGCAAGGCGTTGCACCAGCGCATTGTAGAGCGAGTCCAGGTCCGCCGCGCGCGCCGGCCGGGCCGGCAACAGCCCTGGCCGGCGCCTTGGGGACGGATCAGGCCGGCGTCCGGGGGAACACCCAGACCTTGCCCGCCGGCAGTGCCAGCCGGCAGGGGCCGGGTTCGCGGCCTTCCGGCCCGTAGGCGCGCAGGGCCAGGGTATGGGCCGGGTCGGCGTCCGGCGTGCGGAACAGGTATTCCCAGCGGTCGCCCAGGTACATGCTGGTCAGGAGCGGCATGTCCAGGTGGTTGCCGTCGGGATCGTCCGCCAGGCGCACCTGCTCCACCCGGATGACCGCGGTGGCGTCCTGGCCCTGGGCCACGCCGGCGCTGGCCTTGCCCCACAGCGACCAGCCGCGGCCCTCGATGCGGGCCTGGCCGTCGCGCAGTTCGGTCACCTTGCCGTCCAGGCGGTTGTTGCTGCCCATGAACTCGGCGGTGAACAGCGTGGACGGCGTGCCGTACATTTCCTGCGGCGTGCCCTGCTGTTCGATCTTGCCGTTGTTCAGCAGCAGGATGCGGTCCGAAATGGCCATGGCTTCGCTCTGGTCATGCGTCACCATCAAGGCCGACAGGCCCAGGCGGATGATCAGCTCGCGCAGGAAGGCGCGGGCTTCCTCGCGCAGCTTGGCGTCCAGGTTGGACAGCGGCTCGTCCAGCAGGATGACGGGCGGGCTGTACACCAGGGCGCGGCCGATGGCCACGCGCTGCTGCTGGCCGCCGGACAGCGCGTGCGGATGGCGCTGGCCCAGCTTGCCCAGGCCCAGTTGGTCCAGCACGGCCTGCACGCGCTCGCGCACTTCGGCGCCGGGCGTCTTGCGCAGCTTGAGCGGGTAGGCCACGTTTTCGAACACGGTCTTGTGCGGCCACAGCGCGTAGGACTGGAACACCAGGCCCAGGTTGCGCTCTTCGGCCGGGATCTCCTGCCGGGCCGCGCCGTCGTAGACCACGCGGTCGCCGATGGTGATGCGGCCGCGCTTGGGGCCTTCCAGGCCGGCCACGGCGCGCAGCAGCGTGGTCTTGCCGCTGCCCGAGGGGCCCAGCAAGGAGACCACCTCGCCCTGGCGCAGTTGCATCGACACGCCCTTGAGCACCGGATTGTCGCCGTAGTCCAGGTGCAGGTCTTCAACAGAAAGCTCAATCATGAAGTTTGACTCCGAATCGCAGGGCGACGCCCAGGCCGATCACGACCAGAACGATATTGATGAAGGAAAGCGCGGCCACGATGTCGATGGCGCCCGAGGCCCACAGCGACACCAGCATGGACCCGATGGTCTCGGTGCCCGGCGACAGCAGGTACACGCCGGTGGAGTATTCGCGCTCGAAGATCAGGAACATCAGCAGCCAGGAACCGATCAGGCCGTATTTGGCCAGCGGCACGGTGACGTGGCGGGTGACCTGGCCGCGGCGGGCGCCCGCGCTGCGGGCGGCCTCTTCCAGCTCGGGGCCGACCTGCAGCAGGGTCGAGGAGATGAGCCGCAGGCCATAGGCCATCCACACCACCGTATAGGCCAGCCACACGCTGAAGATGGTGCTGCGCATGGCGCGCAGCCATTCGATGAAGTTTTCGCGCAGCCATTCGGCGAAGGGCAGGGCCGACAGCCAGCCGTTTTCGTCCACGTCCAGCGCGTTGTCCAGCCACATCGGCACGAACAGGAAGACCCACAGGAACGCCAGGCCGGCCAGCAGGCCCGGCACCGCGCGCGGCACCAGCACGCTGTAGTCCATGAAGCGGGTGACGTTGTCGGGCTTGCGGTGCATGGCCAGGCCCACGAACATGTAGCACATCACCGCCAGCGCGCCGCCGAACACGCCGATGGCCACCGAGTTCACGATGGCGCGCAGCAGGTTGGGCTGCGCGAACACCGTCCGGAACGCGTCCAGCGACAGGACGTCCAGCAGCGACACCCCCATGCCCCAGTTGGACACGAAGGCGCGCAGCAGCACGCCCATCAGCGGCACCACGATGGTCACCAGCAGCCAGAACGCCACCACGGCGCCCGCCGCCCAGCGCCACTTGCCCAGCGGCAGGGGCCGCGCGCGCGAGGCCTTGCCCTTGACGGTGACGAAGCGGTTGGCGCTGCGCATCAGGCGGCGCTGCAGCATCACCAGCGGGATCGTCATGCAGATCAGCACCACGGCCACGGCGGCCATCAGGTGGTAGGACGGGATGCCCAGCTTGTTGGTGAGCTTGTAGAGGTACGTGGCCAGCACCAGGTTGCCTTCCGGGTCGCCCAGCACCAGCACCAGGCCGAACACTTCCAGGCCCAGGAAGAACAGCAGCACGGTGGCGTACAGCATGGCCGGGCGCACCATCGGCAGGCTGACCGACACCATCACGCGCAGCGGCGTGGCGCCGGCCACGCGGGCGGCTTCTTCCACGTCCGACCCCATGCTGCGCAGCGCCGACGAGATGTACAGGTAGGCGTGCGGCACGTGCGTCAGGCCGGCGATGATGACGATGCTGGTCAGCGAATAGACGTTCCAGGGAACGAAGCCCAGGATGTTCTGCGCCCAGGTCGAGAAAAAGCCCACGGGGCCGGCGGCCACCACGTAGCCGAAGCCCAGCACCATCGGCGACACGAACACGGGCACCAGGATCAGGGGTTCGATCCAGCGGCGGCCCGGCAGGTCGGTGCGGATCATCAGGAACGCCAGCATGCCGCCCAGCGGGATGGCGATGATGGCCAGGCCGAAGGCCAGGATGAAGCCGCTTTTCAGGGCCTTGTAGAAATCGGGGTCCGCGAAGATGAAGCGGAACGCGTCCAGGCTGAAGGTCTTGGACGGGGAAAAGAACGGCGCGGAGAGAAAGCTCTGGACGATGATGAACGACAGCGGCACGTAGATGGCCAGGGCCGTGATCAGCACCACCACGCCGCGCGGCAGGGACTGCCATTTTCTGCGCAATGACTGCATGGGGAAATCCTGTTGTCTCGTAGGGCGCGGAAGGCCGGGGGGCGCCCGCGCCGGCGGGGCCGGGCGGGCGGCGCGCCCCGCCGGCGCGCGCGGCTGGCCGGGCCGCGCAGCGCGGTCCCGGGGCCGAGGGGCGTTACTTGCCCGTGGCGGCGCGCCAGTCCTTGATGAACTGCAGGCGCTTGTTCTGCTCCAGGTAGTCCAGCAGCGTTTCGTCGACCGGGATCGGCTTGAGCGAGGCGCCCAGCTTCTTGGTCATGCCGTCCACGTCGTTGTCGCCTTCGATGTCGTCGCGCACGGAAGCCAGGTCGGCCTGGTTGGCCATGATCGCCTGGCCCTTCTGGGACAGCAGGTAGTCCATCCACAGCTTGGCGGCGTTGCGGTTCTTGGCCTTCTTGCTGATGAAGGCCACGCGCGACAGGACCAGCGCGTAGTCGGTGGGATAGGCCACGCCCAGCGACGGATCGGTCTTGGCGCGCGTTTCCGCGTACGAACCCAGGATGTTGTAGCCGATCAGGTTTTCGCCGGAGGACACGCGCTCCATCATGGTGCCGGTGGACGACTGCACGATCAGGCCGCCCGCGCCGATGCCCTTGAGCGTTTCGAAGTACTTGGGATCGTTGGCCTTGTCCTGCACGGCCAGCATGAAGCCCACCGCGGACTTCTCGATGTCGTAGGTGGTGACCTTGTTCTTGAACTTGTCGGCCTGGCTGGAAACCAGCTTGGCCAGCGCGGCGTGCGTGGTGGGCACTTCGTTGGCCGGGATCAGGCGCTTGTTGTAGATGAACACGGCCGGCTCGTACGTGGTGCCGTAGGCCGAATCCTTCCAGACGGCCCAGGCCGGCAGCTTGCCGATTTCGGGCGACTTGTACTTCAGGGCGTAGTCGGTGGCCAGCTTCAGCGCCGAGTCCATCGACGAGCTCCAGACGATGTCGCCGCTGCCGCCGCCCGCCGCCTGTTCGCTGATGTAGCGGTTGTAGAGCTCGGTGCTGTTCATGTCGTTGTATTCGACCTTGACGCCCGGATACAGCGCTTCGAAGCCCTTGATGATGGGGCCGGCGGCCTTGGTGTCGGTGGTCGAGTAGATGACGACCTTGCCTTCCTTCTTGGCGCCGTCCAGGATCTTTTGGTAGTCGGCCGGATAACCTGCCGGCACTTGCTGCGCGAAGGCGCTGCCGGTGGCGATGGCGAATGCGGCGGCGCAGGCGGCCGCCAGTTGGGACTTGGCAAGCATGGATGTTGTCTCCGATTGGATGGTCAGAAGCCGGATCTGGGTCCAGCCTGCGGCCATCTTAGGAGCCGGCGTCTGTCGTCGTCCTGTCATGGCGGCGCGGCAGGCCTAGGGGTAATCCCTTGAGGCGTGTCCGTGACCAGCCGGATCCAGTTCTGCACGAAGCGCGAATGCCGGCGCTGGTCCAGGCCCACCAGCAGCGCGGGGCTCAGCACCACCGGCTGCACGATGCCCTGCGACCGCGCCAGGACCGCCTCGGAAGTCCAGCGGCCGGGCGTGTCTTCCATGATGGAGCCCAGCGCCGCGTGGCTCGACGCCACCTGCTGGCCGGCGGGAGACAGCAGCCAGTCCACCAGCGCGCGGCCCAGGTCCGGGTTGGGGGCGGCGCGGGCGATCAGCACCGAGCGCGCCAGCACCAGCACGTAGTCCTGCGGGAACACCACGCCTATCGGGCTGCCCGCCGCCTGCCGCGACAGGGCGTAGGAGCCGAGGATGTTGTAGCCGATGTCGATATCGTCGTTTTCCACGGCGTCCAGGATCTCGGCGCTGGTCGCGGACAGGCGCACGCCCACCTGGCCCATCGCGTTGGCCAGCCCCCAGAAGTTCGACGACACCAGCTCGTCCTGCTCGGCCAGCAGATAGCCCACGCTGCTGGCCGAGATGTCGTAGGTGCCGACGCGGCCGTGCAGCCTGGCCGGGTCCCGTTCCAGCAGGCGCAGCAGGTCCTGGCGGGAGCGCGGCACGGTGGCTTCGGTAAAGCGCTTGGGGTTGTAGACGATGACGGCGGGCTCGAAGGTGAAGCCGTAGACCTCGTGGCGCCAGATCGCCCAGGAGGGCAGCCTGGCGGCATAGGGCGAGGCGTAGCTGAGCGCATAGCCGTCGTTGGCCAGGCGGATCTGCAGGTCCGACGCCGAGCTCATCAGCACGTCCACGTCCTTCAGCCGCCCTTCGACGGCGGCCTCGTAGAGTTCGCGGCTGCCCATCTCGCGGTACACCACCGCCACGTCCGGCCGCTGCGACTGGAAACCCTGGAGCAGCGGCGCGACCACGGGCGTGTCGGTGGGACCGGCGATGGTCAGGACTCGGGAAGAGGACTGCGGGGCCGGGTAGCGGGTGACGATTTCGGCGGCGTCGGCGGCGCGCACCCCGGCGGGCGCCGCCGCCAGCAGCAGGCCGGCGATGCAGAGCGCGCCCAGGCCGGCGGCCGCCGCGCGCCAGGGCGCCGAACGCGCCAGCGGCAGGATGATGCGCGCCGTCAGGCCTCCGCCCGGCCGGTCCTGCAGCCAGAGCGAACCGCCGTGGGCGGTGGCCACCGAGCGCACGATGGCCAGCCCCAGCCCGGAGCCGGGCTGCGCGTCGCCGGCCCGGCCGCGCACGAACCGCTGCTGCACGGTGTCCTTTTCGTCGTCGGCGACGCCGGGGCCGCGGTCCGACACGGTGAGCGCCACGCGGAATCCCGCCACCGGCGTCGCCTGGATGTCCACCGGGCCGTCCGGCGCGTAGCGCAGGGCGTTGTCCACCAGGTTGCGCAGCATTTCGCGCAAGGCGACACGGTCGCCGGCGATCCGGGCCCGGCGGACGTCGGGCGCGATTTCGATGCGCAGCCGCTGCGCCTCCAGCGGGCCGATGCGGCGCCGCGTTTCGTTGATGGTTTCCGCCACGCCCACCAGCGTGCGGGCGCCCTTGCCGAGGCGATGGGTGATGGTGGCGTCCATCAGCAGTTGGTTGATCAACTGGCTGGCGTGCGTGGCGTTCTGGTGGATGCGTTCCAGCCGCGCATGCAGCCGCTGCGGATCGGTTTCGTCCAGGGCCACCTCGGCCTGTGCGCGCAGCGACGCCAGCGGCGTGCGGACCTGGTGGGCCGCGTCGGCCACCAGGGTGTTCAGCGTATCCATGATGCCCGACAGGCGCTGCATGAAGGCGTTCAGCGCCTCGGCCAGCCGCTTCACCTCGCGCGGCACCGGCGTCGCCAGCGGGGCCAGGTCGTCCGGCGCGCGGCTGCGCAGTTCCCGTTCGACCGCGCCCAGCGGGGCGAAGGCGCGCTGCACGCCGAACCAGAGCAGGCCCAGCGCCACCAGCGACACCACGACCAGCGGCAGCACGCTGCGCCCCAGGATCTCGTCGGCCAGGGCCGCGCGCGAGCCCAGCGTCTCCGCCACGCGCACGGTGACCCACCCGGCGTGCTGGCTGGCGGACACCAGCCGCCCGACGGTGGCCACGCGCACCGGTTCGTCGTGGTAGCGCAGGTAGGCGAATACGGGCGTGGCGGACTGGGCCAGCGGCAGGGCGGGCGCCAGGTCGCCATAGCCGGTGATGAGTCGGCCGTTGGAGGCGCGGGCTTCGTAGAACACGCGCTCGCCGCCGGACAGCATGGCCAGCGAAGACACCGGGGGCTCCACGGTCACGTTGTTGTCTTCGATCTGCACCGAACCGGCGATGGTGAGCGCGGAGGCGGCCAGCAGCCGGTCGAAGGCCTGCTCGGCCGCGCGCTGCGCATAGCCGCGCAGGAAGAACACCAGCCCGATCAGCGCGCAGGCCAGCAGCAGCACGCCCAGCGTGAACACGCGGCGGCGGATGGAGAAGCTCTCAGGAATGCTCATGGTTGCGGGCCTGGTAGCCGACGCCGCGCACCGTGACGATATCGACCGAGGCGCCCGCCAGTTTCTTGCGCAGCCGCGATATCAGCAGTTCCAGCGCGTTGAGCGACCCGTCGTCCAGGTCGAAAAGCTGGTTCATCAGGCGTTCCTTGGCGACGGTCTGGCCCAGCCTGCCCACCAGGATCTCCAGCAGGCGGAACTCGCGCCGCCCCAGTTCCAGCGGAACGCCCGCCAGGCTGACGTGGCGGTTGGCCAGGTCCAGGCTGAGGTTGCCGTAGGCGGTCACGCTGCTGGTCTGGCCAGCGGGGCGGCGCATCAGCGCGCGCAGCCGGGCTTCGAGTTCGCGCAGGTCGAAGGGCTTGACGAGGTAATCGTCCGCGCCCAGGTCCAGCATGTCGATCTTGTCTTCGATTTCGGCGCGCGCGGTCATGACCAGGACAGGCGCCTCCAGCCCGGCGGCGCGCAGTTCGCGGATGACGGTGAAGCCGTCCTTGCCCGGCAGATTGATGTCCAGGACCAGCGCGTCCCAGGTCTCGTCCAGCCCCCACCGCAGCGCCGCCACGCCGTCGCGTACCCATTGCACGCTGTGCCCGGCCGAGCGCAGCTTGCTTTCCACGGCATCGCCCAGGTCGAGATTGTCTTCGACCAGCAGAATGCGCATGTCGCTCCTCCATATCGTTGTGGTTTTTGGGGGAGTTTAAGGGGTACAGGGAGGGGGCGGGCAGAATCCTGGGTTGGCTGGGATGGTTGAGTTCTTGAGACGCCCGTCGCGTCGGGGGCCTGGGGCGCGCGGGTCAACGATTGCGGTCCGGAGCCTTCGCTCCGGACTGCCCCTTCGTCATCTTCGTCCAGGCCTTCGGCCTTCCCTTCAGATTCCCTCGGGCTTATCGACTCCCCGCGCACCCCAGGCCCCCGACGCGACGGGCTCGGGTGTTGGAAACTTGACGTCAGCGGGGGCGGGCGGTGTGCTTGGGGTTCTTGCCGCGGGTGAGGTGGTGGTGGAGTATCTTGCGATGCCCGCCCCATGCCGGCCGCGCGGGCGGCTGGCCTGGGGCTTACGCGGCGTCTTGCGGTTGATGATGACGCTGCGCGCTGTTGGGGGGAGATATGCCAGGTGTCAGACACCCGGATGCATTGCTTCAAGCTTGCAGCGCCTTGCCGTGGGGTGTCTGACACCTGAGGCAGAACGTCAGACCCCCGAGGCATAACGTTTGCATGCCAGGTGTCTGACACCCCCCGCGAGAAGACGTGCCCGCCACGATGGGTGTCAGACACCCGGATGCACTGCTTCAAGCCCGTAGCGCCTTGCCGTGGGGTGTCTGACACCTGAGGAAGCCCGAGGCATACCGTCAGACATCTGCCGCAGCAATCGCCACTTGAACCCCGGCGCCGGATGGGTGGCGCGCGTCCGGGTCGGCATGCGCAAGCAGGCCGTCGCCGCGCGCCACCCATCACCGCCCACCCCAAAACCGATTGCGGCGCCATTAGCAAACCGCTCACTGCACTCGCGAAAGCGCACACCGCCCCGACGCCCAAACCCGCGTACGCTGCTTGCGGCCGCCCGCGCGGCCGCAAGCAGCGGGCAACGTAAATTCCGTCCCTGAACACAGGTCCAGCAGCGCCACGAGCCTAGATGCAAAAGCCCGTCGGCGCCGTCGCCGCGGACGCGAGCAACCTCGATGCGCCCGAGGGAATCCGAAGGGAAGGCCGCAGGCCTGGACGAGGATGACGAAGGGGGAGTCCGGCGCCTGCGCGCCGGACCGCAATCGTGGGCGCGAGCGGCCGCGGCGACGGCGCTGGCGGGCGCCCTACGAAGAAGACGCGCCACGCCCCACGCAGAAGACAGACGCGCCACGCCCTACGAAGCCCACAAGCAACGCCCGACAAAAAAAACCGTCTACCCCTCCCCCCCCACAGCCGGCCTGATCTCCCCCACATACCGGCAATCCAGCTCCAGCGACAACTCATCCATCCCCAGGATATCCAACTCCACCGCCGTGCCCCGCTCCAGCTCCGGCATCCCTCCGACCCGCGTCACCAGCGGCGCGTTCGCGAACCGGACCAGGTCTTCCCGCAGCACGTGCGCGACCGTGCGGGTCACGTTGTGCTGCTTCAGCCAGCGCAGGCACCAGTAGCGCTCCATCGCGCTCTGGAACTCGGCCCAGGCGGCGTACTGCGCGTCGAAGGCGCCGATGATGGCGAACAGGTCCGCGTCGCGCGGCTTGAAGGGGGCCACCAGGCGCGCGGAGACACCGTGTTCGACCGCGGCGATCAACTGCCACTGATTGACCAGGTCCACATAGCGGCGCAGCGGCGACGTGCTCCAGGCATACTGAGGCACGCCGATGGCTTCGTGCGGCAGCGCCTGCGTGCTCATGCGCACGCGGCCGGCCTGCTGCGAACGGTAGATGCCCGGCACGCCGTGCTGGTGCAGCAGGCCGCCCCACAGGTTGTTCGCCAGGATCATGTACTCGGCCACCATGCGGTCCAGCGGCGCGTTGCGCTGGCGCGGAACCAGGCGCACCGGCGTGTCGGGATCGTCGGGGTCGCCGTCCAGGTAGAAGCTGTACTCCACGCGGGAATTGTTCTCGGGCTTGCCGCGCACGTTCTCGCGCTGGGCGGACAGAGCCTGCGCCAGCTTCCAGAGCGGGCGCAGCCAGTGGCCGTAGGGCAGCTCGGCCGAGGGGTCGGACAGGCTGGCTTCGGTGACCTGGGCGTCCAGCATGTTGTGGCGCAGGTTTTCGCGCACCACGATGCGCTCCAGGCGCGTTTCCGATTCGATGACCTCGCCGGTTTCCGGATCGGCCACGACGTACAGCGACAGCACCGGCACTTCGCGGCCGGCGTCCAGCGAGAACGCCTGGATGACGTTGTCCGGCTGCATCGGGATCTTGTCGCCCGGCATGTAGACGGTGGACAGGCGCGCCCGCGCCAGTTTGTCGAATTCGCTGTCGCGCGTCACGCTCAGGCCCGGGGCCGCCACGTGCACGCCGACGCGCAAACGGCCGTCCGGCAGGGGGGTGACGGACAGCGCGTCGTCGATCTCGGTGGTGGTGACGTCGTCCACCGAATAGATCTCGGCGTCCGAGAGCGGCAGTTCGCGGTCGATGGGGGGCAGTTCCAGGGCGGGGAAAGCCAGCCCGCGCGGGAAGTTCGTCGCCAGGAAGCGGCGCTTGTGCAGCGCCAGCGCGTGCGGCCAGGCGCCCAGTTCCAGCAGCAGCCGGTCGGGGCTCTTGCCCAGCTTGGCGCAGGCGGCGTCCAGCGCCTTCCATTGCTGCGAATTCTTGTCCGGACGGATCAAGAGGGACTCCGCGGCCTGGGCGATCGGCTCGGGCAGCCGTCCGGCGGCCATCTCGTCCACCCATTCCTGCTGCTGCTCGGCCTGGCGCTGTTTTTTCTCCAGCGCGGCCAGCGCGGCGGCGAGGATGTCGGGCGGGGCCGGGCGGTAGCGGCCCTTGCCGCGGCGGTGGAAGTACGCCGGCGCGCCGTGCAGGCGCATCAGCAGGGCGGCCTGCTCGACCGGAGTGGGCGCGTGGCCGAAGTAGTCGGCGGCCAGGGCGGGCGCGTCGAATTCCTCCTGCGGCGCGCATTCCCACAGGAATTGCAGGTCCAGGGCCTCGGCGGTGTCGGCCGCCTGGCCCATCAGCGCGGCCGGCTCGGGCGCAGCGAAGGTGAATAGCGTGTTGGCGCGCTTGATCTTGCTGCGCTTGCCGGACTCCGACTCCACCTGCAGGCTGGCGTCGGTCTCCGACAGGATATTGCCGGCCTTGAAGCTGCCGTCGTCTTCGTAAAACACATACATGGTGGGAATCGTCCTGGGCGGCGCGCACGCGCCGCCTTGCGCAGCTATATAGAGTGTTGAGGTCTGAAACTGATTATTGGGGGCGAACCTGCCCGTCGCCCAGGGCGAATTCAAGCACCTCGGGCATCCAGCGCGCGAAGTCGGACAGGCCGTGGTCGCTGCCTTGCACGATGCGCTGGCGGCAGCCCGCGTAGCGGTCGCGCATTTCGCGCCAATCCAGCACCTCGTCGCCCGTGGCCGCCACCAGGAAGTACCGGTCGGGCTGGGTGATGCGGGGAACGTGGATGGCGGCCAACTCGTCCACATACCCGGGCAGGAAGGCGAACGGCGCGTCGGAATGATACATGCGGTGCTCGCCGACCTGGGTGGCCAGATCGCGGGCGGCCTCCACCGCGGGGTTCAGCAGCACCGCCTTGCAGCCCAACTGCTCGGCCAGCCAGGTGGCGTAGAACCCGCCCAGGGAAGAGCCGATCACCGTCAGCGCCCGGGGGGAATCCGCGCCGTCGAGCTGGCGCCGGGCGATGCCCATCGCCAGGTCGACGGCCTCCCGCGGGCTGGCGGGAAGCTGCGGGCAGGCCCAGGCCGCGGACAGCCCGCGCGAGGCCATGGCGTCGGCCATCATCCGGGCCTTGAGCGAGGTCGGCGAGGAACGGAAACCGTGCAGGTAGAGGATCATGACTCGCCTTTGCCTAGGTGTCTGGGAAGATCAGGCGCGCGCCCGCAAGGCGTCCAGCAGCTTGCCGTGCACGCCGCCGAAGCCGCCGTTGCTCATCACCAGCACCTGGTCGCCCGGCCGGGCGGCGTCCGCCACCGCGGCCACGAGCGCCCCGAGGTCATCGTAGCTCGACGCCCGGCCGCCCAGGGGCGCCAGCACTTCCGCCGGGTTCCAGCCCAGCGCGTGCTTGCCGGAATGGGTGCCGAAGCAGAACACCAGGTCCGCGTCGGCCAGGGCGTCGGGCAGGCGGGCGGCCATGGTGCCCAGCTTCATCGTGTTCGAGCGGGGTTCCAGCACCGCCAGGATGCGCGCCGGGCCGGCCTGGCGGCGCAGCCCTTCCAGGGTAGTGGCGATGGCGGTGGGGTGGTGCGCGAAATCGTCGTAGACCTTGATGCCGTTGACCGTGCCGCGAAGCTCCATGCGGCGCTTCACGCCCGCGAAGCGGCTCAGCGCCTCGATGCCTTGCGCCGCCGGCACTCCCACGTGTTCGGCGGCGGCCAGCGCGGCCAGCGCGTTCATCCGGTTGTGCTCGCCGGTCAGGGCCCAGCGCACGGTGCCCGCGGCCGCGCCCTCGCGCAGCACGCCGAAAGCGCCGTCCGCGTCCGGGGCCGTCGCCTGCCAGGCGCCATCCGCGCCGAACGTGACGGTTTCCGACCAGCATCCGCGCGCAATCACGCGGTCCAGCGCGGCGCAGTGCGCCGGGCGCACAATGCGTCCGGAACCGGGAATCGTGCGCACGAGATGATGGAATTGGGTTTCGATGGCCGCCAGATCGGGAAAGATGTCGGCGTGATCGTATTCAAGGTTGTTGAGAATGGCCGTGCGGGGGCGGTAATGGACGAACTTGGAGCGCTTGTCGAAGAACGCCGTGTCGTACTCGTCCGCCTCGATCACGAAGGGGCGCCGGCCGGGGTCGTAGCGGGCCGATACGCGCAGATCCTGCGCCACGCCGCCGATCAGGAAGTTGGGCGCCAGGCCGGCGGCCTCCAGCACCCAGGCCAGCATCGAACTGGTGGTGGTCTTGCCGTGGGTGCCCGCCACCGCCAGCACGTGCTGGCCGGGCAGGATGCTGTCGCCCAGCCATTGCGGCCCCGACACGTAGCGCACGCCGGATTCCAGGATGGCTTCCATCAGCGGATTGCCCCGGCTGACCACGTTGCCGATGACGTAGAGGTCGGGCTTCAGCGCCAATTGCTCGGCCCCGAAGCCTTCGATCAGTTCGATTCCCTGTTCGGACAGTTGCGTGCTCATGGGCGGGTATACGCCCGCGTCGCAACCCGTGACCTTGTGGCCGGCCGCGCGCGCGATCAGCGCCAGGCCGCCCATGAACGTACCGCAGATGCCAAGAATGTGCAGGTGCATTGAAAACTCTCCTGTCCTGCATTGTATATATAGCGGCCGGGCAGGCCTTGGGCGAGGGCGGAGGAAAAATGCCGCCACGCGCCGCGCGGGGGGGCGTTTTATCTTGAGACGGCCCAACGACAAAAAACAGCGGCTGCGGTTATGATCGCGCCATGAATCGACGCCTACTCCTTTCCGCCGGCGTGGCCGTGGCCGCCACGGTCGCGGGCGGCTATACGCTGTTGGGCCGCAAGCCCGCGGCCCCCGCGGCTACCGCCGAGGCCGGCGATCCGGTTGCCGCCCTGATGCAGTTGCAGCTCCCCGACCTGGGCGGGGCGTCCCATTCGTTGTCCGGCTGGAAGGGCCAGCCCATCGTGGTCAATTTCTGGGCGACCTGGTGCGCGCCTTGCGTGCGCGAAATGCCGGAACTCGACGCTTTACAGAAAAAATACCCGCAAGTGCGTTTTGTCGGCATCGGCGTCGATTCGGCGGCCAACATGCAAAAATTCGTCGAGAAAGTACAGGTTTCCTACCCGCTCTGGGTTATCGGCGCAGGGGCGATCGATACGCTGCGCAAGCTGGGGAACCCCAGTGGTGGCCTGCCTTTTACTATTGTTTTCAATGCAGATGGCGGCATTAACCGGAAGATATTGGGTGAAATCCAACCGGATGATCTGGAGCGCACTTTATCTGGTTTAAAGGCGTAAGTCTGTTGGACAAATAGTAGGAATTGGCGTAAAAAGCTGGTTTATCGGCTGTTTTGCCAACAATTGGCAAACCACTCATTGGCAAGCGCATGGCGCAAAACATACTGGTATTGCATGGCCCGAATCTAAACCTGCTCGGCACCCGGGAACCTCATATCTACGGCAGTCTCACCCTGCTCCAGATCAATGAGCGACTGGAACTGCTCGCAGGCGAACTGGGCGCCACGCTGACCGCGTGGCAAGGCAATCACGAAGGCGCTCTGGTCGACCGCATTCAGGCGGCCCGTCAAGACGGCACGGACTTCATCATCATCAACGCGGCGGCTTATACGCACACCAGCGTCGCGATCCGCGATGCGCTGGCCGGGGTCGCGATCCCATTTATTGAAGTACATTTGTCCAATCTGTATAAGCGAGAGCCCTTCAGGCATCACTCTTATCTGTCCGACTTGGCGGTAGGCCTTATCAGCGGCCTGGGCGCGGACGGCTACGAGGCGGCTCTGCGTTACGCAGTGCGGCACTGATCTCGCACCAACTCACAGCATCTACATCTTTACGGCGCGGACCCGACGCTGGGACGTCGCCGACACTAGACACTATATCGGGAAGCAGCTTCTATGGACCTTCGAAAACTCAAAACCCTGATCGACCTGGTGGCTGAATCGGGCATCGCCGAGCTGGAAATCACCGAAGGCGAAGGCAAGGTGAGGATCGTCAAGTTCTCGCAAACCTTGCAGCCGGTGGCCTACCACCACCCCGAAGCCGGCGTGCCCGCGGCGCCCGTGGCCCAGGCCGCCGCGCCGGCCGCGCCCGCCGCCGAAGCTGCCCCCGTCATCCAGGGCCACGTCGTCAAGGCCCCCATGGTGGGCACCTTCTACCGTTCGCCGAACCCGGGCGCCGCGCCGTTCGTCGATGTGGGCGCCACCGTCAAGGAAGGCGATCCGCTCTGCATCATTGAGGCCATGAAGCTGCTCAATGAAATCGAGGCCGACAAGTCCGGCGTCATCAAAGAAATCCTGGTCGAAAACGGCGAGCCCGTCGAGTACGGTCAACCCCTGTTCGTCATTGGCTGATAGCTGAAAATGTTCGAAAAAATCCTGATCGCCAATCGGGGCGAAATCGCCCTGCGCATTCAGCGCGCTTGCCGCGAGCTGGGCATCAAGACCGTGGTCGTGCACTCCGAGGCCGACCGCGAAGCCAAGTACGTGCGCCTGGCCGATGAATCCGTGTGCATCGGGCCCGCGCCGTCGCGCGAAAGCTACCTGAACATGCCGGCCATCATTTCGGCCGCCGAAGTCACGGATTCCGAGGCCATCCACCCGGGCTACGGGTTCCTGTCCGAGAACGCCGACTTCGCCGACCGCGTCGAAAAGAGCGGCTTCGTGTTCATCGGCCCGCGTCCCGACACCATCCGCCTGATGGGCGACAAGGTCAGCGCCAAGCGCGCCATGATCGAAGCCGGCGTGCCGGTGGTGCCGGGCTCGGAAGGCGCTTTGCCCGACGATCCGCAGGAAATCATCCGCGTTGCGCGCGAGGTCGGGTATCCGGTCATCATCAAGGCCGCGGGCGGCGGCGGTGGCCGCGGCATGCGCGTGGTGTATACCGAGGCCGCGCTGCTGAACGCCGTCACGATGACGCGCTCGGAAGCGGGCGCCGCGTTCAACAACCCGGAAGTCTATATGGAGAAGTTCCTCGAGAACCCGCGCCATATCGAAATCCAGGTGCTGGCCGATGGCGGCCGCAACGCCGTCTGGCTGGGCGAGCGCGACTGCTCCATGCAGCGCCGCCACCAGAAAGTCATCGAAGAAGCGCCCGCGCCCGGAGTCGCGCGCCGCCTGATCGAGCGCATCGGCGACCGCTGCGCCGACGCCTGCCGCAAGATGGGCTACCGCGGCGCCGGCACGTTCGAATTCCTGTATGAAAACGGCGAGTTCTATTTCATCGAAATGAACACCCGCATCCAGGTCGAGCATCCGGTCACCGAGCTGATCACCGGCATCGACCTGGTCCAGCAGCAGATCCTGATCGCCGCGGGCGAGAAGTTCGCCCTGCGCCAGCGCGACGTCGCCTTCAAGGGCCACGCCATCGAATGCCGGATCAACGCCGAGGATCCGTTCCGCTTCGTGCCCAGCCCCGGCCGCATCACCAACTGGCATACGCCGGGCGGTCCGGGCGTGCGCATCGATTCGCACGCGTTCAACGGCTATTTCGTGCCGCCGAACTATGATTCGATGATCGCCAAGGTCATTACCTATGGCGACACGCGCGACCAGGCGCTGGCCCGCATGCGCATCGCGCTGTCGGAAATGGTGGTGGAAGGCATTTCCACCAACATCCCGCTGCATCGCGAATTGCTGCAGGATGCCCGCTTCATCGAAGGCGGCACCAGCATCCACTATCTGGAAAACAAGTTGGCGCAGCGTCCCTGACCAACGACCTTGGGGCCTGACGGCCCCTTTTTGCTCCAGGAAGAGGTCCTTTGGGCGATATTCCGGGGTTATACGGCCAACGGGCCGCGGCGCATGCCGCGGCCCGTTGGCCAGATGGAAGAAATAATCATGCGTGAACTCGTGCTCCATTGCCTGGAGGCTCAGGCCGAGGCCCTGTCGGACGCGCTGCTCGAAGCGGGCGTGCTGTCGGTGTCCGTCGAAGACGCCGACCTGGGCACCGACGACGAGCGTCCCTTGTTCGGCGAACCGGGCACCGAGCCCGACGTGCAGGCCTGGGACCGCAATCGCGTCGTCGCCCTGTTGCCCGACGGCGCGGACCCGGCGCAGATCCTGGAAGAGGCCGCCGAGGCGGGCGGGCTGGATCCCGCGCTGTTCGCCGGCTGGAGCCTGCGCGAGGTGCCCGACGCCGACTGGGTGCGCCTGACGCAGTCGCAGTTCGGTCCCATCCATATCGCCGAGCGGCTGTGGATCGTGCCCAGTTGGCACCGCGACAGCCCCGACGTGCCCGGGTTCGAGCCGGACGCGCCCGCGCAGGACGGATCGATCCACATCGAACTCGATCCCGGCCTGGCGTTCGGCACGGGCAGCCATCCGACCACCCATCTGTGCCTGGCCTGGCTCGAGGCCGAACTGCCGCAGGGCGCCACGCTGCTGGACTACGGCTGCGGTTCGGGGATTCTCGCCATCGCCGCGCGCAAGCTCGGCGCGGGCCCGGCCCTTGCCGTCGACATCGACGCCCAGGCCGTGCAGAGCACGGTCTTCAATGCCGGGGTCAACCGGGTCGAGCTTCAGGCCATGCTGCCCGACGCGCTGCCGGAAGGCGCGTTCGAGGTGGTGGTGGCCAACATTCTGTCCAACCCGCTGAAGGTGCTGGCGCCCATGCTGGCCGGGCGCGTCGCCGCGGGCGGCCACCTGGTGCTGTCGGGTGTCCTGGAGCGCCAGGCCGAGGAAGTGGCCGCCGCCTACGCGCCCTGGATCGCGATGTCGGTCTGGCGCGCTCGCGACGGCTGGGTCTGCCTGCACGGCCAGAAGGCCTGAGCGCAGTCGCCGCAGGATCGCGCCATGGCCTTGACCACCCGTTGCCCGCAGTGCGGCACTTCCTTCAAGGTGGTGCCTGACCAGCTCCGGGTCCGTAACGGCCTGGTGCGCTGCGGCGCCTGCTCCACGGTATTCGACGGGCGCGCCTGCCTGTTGGCCGAGCCCGGCGCGTCCCCCGCGCGCCTGCCCGCCGCGCCGGCGGCACCCACGGCGAGCGCCAACCCCGCGCCGGTCCTGGCCGCGCCTGTGCCGCCGCCGGCCGCGCCCGCCGCCGAAGCCCCTCCGCCCTGGGAAGACGAACCCGAGGCGCCCGCCGCCGTTTCGCCCGCGCTTCCGCCCGCCGTGCTGCGCGGGCGCGACGATATCCGCCGCCGCGCCGAGCCCGACGCCGGTTCGCCGGAGGACGAGGACGATGAAGACGGTTTTGACGACGATGCCGCCGATGACGCGGAACCGCCGTGCCGGGCAGCGCCCGCCGCGCCGCCATCGCCCGCCCGTCGCCCCGATCCGGTCTTCGCGGCGGACGCCGAACCCGCCATCGGTTGGGGCGCGCGCCGCGCCGGCGCGCCCGCGGAGCCGTCGCTGGCCCCGGAGGGCGACTACCGGCACGTGGACGTTCGCGACGATGCGCGCGACGACGAATACGAAGACGAATACGGCCCCGACCGCGACGATCCGCGCGAGCCGGTGCTGGGCGATACGCGCACGCGCTATTCCAGCGCGACCGACGTGGGCCGCGCGCCGCCCGAATTCCTGGACCAGGACCGCCAGGAGCGGCGCGGCCTGATACGCAAGCTGTGGGGCGTCGCCTGCCTGGCCGGCCTGATCGCGCTGGGCCTGCAACTGCTGTATGTGTACCGCAGCGACATCGCCAACTCCGTGCCGGCCCTGCGGCCGGTGCTGGAAACCGCCTGCCAGCCCTTGGGCTGCACCGTGGGATACGCGCGCCGGCTGGAACGCATCGCGATTTCTTCCTCGTCGCTGCAGCCGCCGACGGGCGCGGCGGCGATCGACGATGGGCGCAGCCGGCTCGTGCTGAACCTGGTGCTGCGCAACCGCTACGACAAGCCGCAGCACTGGCCCGCGCTGGTGCTGGACCTGACGGACCTGTCGGACACGGTGGTGGTGCGCCGCGTGCTGATGCCCGAAAACTATCTCACTCCCGAACAGTTGCGCGGCCCGTTCGCGCCTGCCGGAGAGCTGAAAATCTCCGTACCCATTGAAGTGACCGGCGTTCAGGTCAATGGCTACCAAATCGATAAATTCTTTCCTTAAAGGATGACAAGCATGGCGACCCCAGTCCTGGTTTGCGGTTCGATGGCGTTCGACACCATCGCGGTGTTCGAAGGCCATTTCAAAGAGCACATCCTGGCCGACCGCATCCAATCCCTGAGCGTGTCGTTCCTGGTGCCCAGCATGCGCAAGGAATACGGCGGCTGCTCGGGCAACATCGCCTACAACATGAACCTGCTGGGCGGCAAGCCCGTGCCGGTGGCGACCGTGGGCGAGGACGCGGGCGAATACCTGGCGCGCCTGTCGGACCTGGGCATCGACGTCAGCCGCGTGAAGGTCATTCCCGATACCTTCACCGCGCAATGCTTCATCACGACCGACCTGGACGACAACCAGATCACGGCCTTCCACCCGGGCGCCATGTCGTTCGCGGCCGATAACGACCTCAGTGATGCCGACGCGGAATGGGCCATCATCGCGCCCGACGCCAAAGAGGGCATGTTCGCCCACGCCGAACGCCTGCACAAACGCGGCATCCCGTTCATCTTCGACCTGGGCCAGGCCATGCCGCTGTTCGACGGCGCGGACCTGGAGCGCATGCTGAAGCTGGCGCGCGCGCTGACGGTGAACGACTACGAGGCGGGCGTGGTGGAACAGCGCACGGGCCGCAGCATGGCCGACATCGCCGGCACGCTGCAGGCCGTGGTGGTGACGCGGGGCGCCGAAGGCGCGACCTTGCTGACCGGCGGCAAGACCATCCATATCGAGCCGGTGCGCGCGGCCCAGGTGGTGGACCCGACGGGTTGCGGCGACGCCCAGCGCGGCGGCCTGCTCTATGGCCTCACCAGCGGCTGGAACTGGGAAGATAGCTGCCGCCTGGGCAACGTCATGGGCGCCATCAAGATCGCTTCGCGCGGGCCGCAGAACCACGCGCCGTCGCGCGCCGAGATCGATGCCGTGCTGCATGCCGCCTACGGTATCCATCTGCCCGGCTGAGCGTCTCCGGCGCCTCGGGGAACCCGGCGGCGCCCGCCCGGTCGAATAGCCGCGAGGCCGGCGCGCGGCGGCGGGTTCGCCCGGTTGTTTGCAGCTTCTGGCCGTGAGTTTCAGTGTGTTGCAGCCGCGATGGCCGTTCTTGCGGGGCGGAGTATGATCAAGAAGTCGTCGGCATAGCCGATCGAGGAGTCCAAATGAACCAAAGCAAATCTCTTTCCCTGGTGTCGCCGCGCGCCGGCCGGTGGCTGGCCATCGCTGCCGTCGTAACGTCGATGGCAGTTCTGGGCGGCTGCGCCAACCGCAGCGCGTCCAGCGGTGTGTACAGCTATGACCAGGCGCAGCGCGAGCAGATCGTGCGCACGGGAACGGTGACGGGCGTGCGTCCCATCGTGATCCAGAACGACAAATCCAGCGGGGTCGGCATGGTGGCCGGCGGCGCGCTGGGCGGCGTGGCGGGCAACGCCATCGGCGGCGGCACCGGCCGCACCATCGCCACGGTCGGCGGCGTCATTCTGGGCGCGCTGGCGGGTAACGCCGTCGAAAACCAGACCGGCAAGAATTCCGGCTACGAAATCACCGTGCGTCTCGACAACGGCGAAACCCGCGTCGTGGCGCAGGAAGCGGATGTGCCTATCAGCGTGGGCCAGCGCGTCCAGGTGATCAGCGGCGCCGGCCCCACCCGCGTGACGCCGATGTAATTGCTGCCGCGCCCCGGCAGGCGGTTTTCCGGGGCGGCCGGTATGTGAAGATGCCCGCGCAAGCGGGCATTCTTTTGCCAGATGTCGCTCCGTCGCAACGCGGCACCCCGGGACTTACCCGCAGGCGTTACGCTTTCCAGCCTTTTCTCGCCATTTTCTCCAAAAGTCTCATGGCGATTCCACGGACGAAGTGACATGATTGCGCCTGCGATCGACGTCACGCCGCGGCTACCATGTAACCAAGTGCATCATGACGTCGTTCTGGCAAGCTGGAATTTCAGTTCGGTTTCAGCATTTTCTCAGTATCCTCGTCGTCCTGAACCCCGGGGCGGGGGATGTTTTGCCGACAAGGCAACGTAACGCTGCACTAGCTATGCATTCCGAGCAAGAACTCCACACCAGGATCGGCGAGATCGTCGAGTCGATCGTCATGAAGAAAGTCACTCCCGATACGCAACTGATCGCCACCGGCCTGGTCGACTCGCTGGCCGCCGTGGATATCACGCTCGCGGTCGAGTCGGAGTACGGCTGCAGCATTCCGGCTCCCGAGATCGCGGAGCATCTACAGTCGGTCCGCACGCTTGCCGGCTATGTCGCTGCCCATACTGCGTAATTCCCGGCTGTTGTCCCACGTCGCGGCCGCCGCGACGGCGGTGGCGCTGGCTGTCGGGGCCTATTGCGGCGCGGACGACCTGCTCAGCCGCCTCGTGAATCCCATGCAGCCGACCCCGGCGGCCGTGGCCGCCGGCAAGAGCAACTACCTGCCCAACCTGGGGCCGGACTGGGGCACGCAGCACGTCAACCTGAACCGCCTGGGCAATGCCCTGAGCGACGGGACGCTGGTCGTGCTGGGCTCTTCCGAACTGTCCAGCCACGACCTGCGCTTCGTTCCCTACCGGTTCTTCCCGGAAGAGCTGAAGGTGCCCACGCTGGCCTATGGCCACGCCATGTTCCAGTCCTACGGCATCGTCAGCGTGCTGGAGTCGGTGGCGGATTCGCTGACGCCCAATACCCGGCTGGTGATCATGGTGTCGCCAGCCTGGTTCGCCTCGGGCGGCCAGTTGCCGCGCAGCGCGTTCGCCGAACACGTGACCGGCCCGGTCTGGGACCGCCTGTGGGACCAGCCCAGCACGCGCGAGCAGATGCAGACCTGGATCACCGACAACGCCAACTGGGGGCTGTTGTGGCTCATCGCCAATGGCCAGGTCGCCGAGCTGAAGGACAAGCTGTCGCTGTGGTGGCAGGCGCGCAAGGAACCGGCGCCCGACCGGCCGCGCAGCAAGTTGTCCGTGCCCGCGCACCGCTATGTGTCCTGGCCGTCGGCCGCCCGCCTCGACCAGGGCCAATGGGGCCGGCTGACGCACCAGGCGCGCGAGGCCGAACGCGACCTGGGCGGCCACAATCCCTACGACGTGCGCGACGA
This sequence comes from Achromobacter veterisilvae, assembly GCF_037619525.1. Taxonomy (NCBI): domain Bacteria; kingdom Pseudomonadati; phylum Pseudomonadota; class Betaproteobacteria; order Burkholderiales; family Alcaligenaceae; genus Achromobacter; species Achromobacter veterisilvae. Next base: position 1,732,289 of record NZ_CP148753.1, read on the forward strand.
TTACTACCGACAGTACCTGGCGCCGCTGTATTCGCCGGCCCGCAACGAGTTCGCCGACGTCGACCCGATCACCCGCGCCGAACTGGGCGACCTGTCGCGCGTCATGGCCCTGCTGCAGAAACGCAAGGTCCGCGCCTATTTCGTCATCCAGCCGTTCAACCCCAAACTCATCCTGGACGTCGAGCGCTTCGACCCGGTGGTGGCCGCCATCACCGGCATGTGCGCCCGTTATCGGATGGGTTGCCTGGACCTCTACAGCATCCCGTTCGAGCCGGGCATGCTGCGCGACGACATGCATCTGGCCGAACTCGGCTGGGCGCTGGCCGACCAAGGCATTGCGGAGTACTTTTCCCGATGAACAAATTATTTTCCTGGGCCGGGCCGAAGGCAGGCAGCCCCGCCGAAGGGCAGGCGCCCCGCAAGCCGGGCGCCGCCTGGGGGCGCCGCTTCTTCTGGCACCTGTGCCTGTACATCGGGGTGATCCTGGTGTTCGTGCTGCAAGCGCAGCCCACCACGGGCAGTGGCGGACCGATCAAGGTCGAATTCCAATACCAACAGTTCTGACCGCAGCATGGAATTGTTCGCAAGCTTGAGCTTTTTCGGCGGCGCCCTGTTCGGCGGCCTGGGCCTGTTGGCGTACCGTTCTTTCGGCATGCCGCTGCGCATCGGCTACCGGCACGTCATCGGGGTGATCTGCCTGGGCGTCTGGATGGCGGTGTTCTGGGCGCGCCCCTACCAGCCGATCGCGCTGATCGCCATTTCGGGCGGCGCGCTGTGGGCGGTGCGGCGCAACTACATCCCCACCTGGCTGGGCGTGGTCATCACGATGGCGCCGCTGCTGCTGGTGAAGACGGGCGTGTCGCACCTGGGCGCGATGCTGGGCCTGTCGTTCGCCACCTTCCGCGCCGTCGACGTGCTGCTGTTCGCGCAACGCAACGAGCGCGTCTCGCCGCTGGATTACTTCATCTACCTGTTCTTCCCGCTGACGCTGCTGGCCGGCCCCATGTACCGCTGGCGCAATTTCCAGGCGGACCTGAAGCGCGGCTACGAGGGCGTGAACCTGAACACCTGGCTGAGCGGCCTGGAACTCATCATGCTGGGCGTCATCCAGAAGTTCGGCCTGGCCGAGGCGATCTGGCGCTACGGCCTGGCGACGCTGGACGCGCACGACTATTCGTTCACCGGCGTGGCCCTCAACGCCTCGCTCTACAGCGCGTACCTGTTCTTCGACTTCGCCGGCTATTCCACGATGGCGATCGGCATCGGCATGCTGTTCGGCTTTACCCTGCCGATCAACTTCCGCAACCCGCTGGCGACGCTGAACCCGCAGGATTTCTGGCGGCGCTGGCACATCAGCCTGTCGGAATGGCTGCGCGACGTGGTCTTCATGCCCATCTACAAGGCGCTCAGCAAGACCGCGTACTTCTCGCGCCACCGCCTGGCCGCGCAGAACATCGGCATCTTCGCGACTTTGCTGGCCATGGGAGTCTGGAACGGCCTGTCGCCGCACTACATCGTCAGCGGCCTCATGTTCGGCGCGTACTCGGTGGGCCACAACCTGCTGGTCAACGCCGCACGCACCCGACCGGCCCTGCAGGCGGCCCTGGCGCGGCCCGCCATGCGCCTGCTCGGGCGCGTGTTCACCCTGATCCTGGCCGCGCTGGCGCTCTACGTGTTCAGCGGCCGCAGCCCCATTTGACGCCGGGAGTTTCGGCATGCGTTTCGACCTGAAATCCTTCCGGTTCACGGAGTCCGAGCGTGCCCCCGGCGCGCTGGCCGTCGCCGCCGCCGACCGCAGCCTGACGTGGGCGCAATTGCGCGACGAGGCCTGCGCCTGGGCCGACGAAGCGCGCCGGCATGGCGCCGCGCCGGACGTGCCGGTCGCCATATACGGCCACAAGGAAGCGTCGTTCTTCGTCGCGATGGTGGGGGCGCTGCTGATCGGCGCGCCCTTCGTCCCGGTGGACACCATTTATCCGGCCGAACGCCTGCGCCGCATCGTCGAGATCGTGCGCCCCGCGGCCGTCTACGACGCGGCGGCCGGCACGTTCACGCCGGGCGAGGGCGCCGAGTTGGCCGAGCGCGGCCTGGCCTACGTCATGTTCACCTCGGGCAGCACGGGCGATCCCAAGGGCGTGCAGATCGGCCGCGAAAGCGTCGGCCTGCTGGGCGACTGGATGCTGGGCAGTTTCGGCCTGGGCGAGGCGCCCGTGTTCATGAACCAGGCGCCGTTCAGTTTCGACCTGTCCATGTACGAGGTGTTCGCCACCCTGGCCTCGGGCGGCAGTTGCGTGCTGAACGCGCGCGAACAGATCGCGGCCGCGGGCGCGTGGATCCCCCGGCTGGCGGAGCATGGCGTGACCGTATGGGTGTCCACGCCGTCGTTCGCCCACCAGCAACTGGCCAACCGCGATTTCTCGCCGGCCGCGCTGCCGGCGCTGCGCACCTTCCTGTTCTGCGGCGAGCCCCTGCCCGCGGCGCTGGCCAGGAAGCTGCGCCAGCGCTTCCCCGGCGCGGTCATCCTGAACACCTACGGTCCGACCGAGGCCACCGTGGCCACCACCTGGATCGAAGTGACCGACGCCGTGCTGGCCGCGCACGATCCGCTGCCGGTCGGCCATGCCAAACCGGACAGCGTGCTGCTGGTGGACGAGGGCGGCGAGATCTGCATCGTGGGCGACCACGTGATGCGCGGCTACCTGAACCGCGCCGACCTGAACGAGGCCAAGCTCTACACCTATGCCGACGGCCGGCGGGCGTTCCGCACCGGCGACCTGGGGCAGATGGGGGAAGGCGGCTTGCTGTTCTGCCGCGGCCGGATGGACGACCAGATCAAGCTGAACGGCTACCGCATAGAGCTGGCCGAGATCGACGAGGCGCTGCACGGTTTGCCGGGCGTGGCGGGCGGCGCTTGCGCGGTGCTGCGCCGGCCCGACGGCACGGCGGTGCGCCTGATCGGCTTCGTGGCGGGCGCCGCTGAAGGCCAGGCGGCCAGCCTGCTGGCGCCGGACGCGTTCGACGGCTGGAAGGCGCGGCTGGCCCGGCGCCTGCCGCCTTACATGGTGCCGTCGGAACTGGTGGCCTGCCCGTCGCTGCCCATGTCGAACAACCACAAGATCGACCGCAAGAAGCTGATCGAGATCTACGCCGCCATTCCGGTGTAGGGGAAGGGGGGCCTCAGACGCCCATCATGCCGTAGCTCAGGCGAGCCAGGACCATCAGCACGATCTGCGCCACGATCAGCAGCACCAGCGGCGAGAAGTCGATCGAGGTGCGGGGCAGGATGCGGCGGATCGGATTGAGCATCGGGTCGGTCAGCGCCTGCAGCAGCGGCATCATGGGGGCCATCGGGTTGACCCACGACAGCACCGCCTGGATCAGCGTCAGCCAGACCACCAGGTTCAGCGCCCATTTGGCGGCCATGATCAGCGCCGATCCCATGGCGGCGGGCAGCAGTTCGAGAGGAATCAGCGCGCCGATCGCCACCAGCCAGATGAGCACCAGATAGACCAGCGCCGACAGCCAGGCGGCGACCAGGCTCGTCCAGTCGATCTTGTTGCCGGCCGGAATGATCTTGCGCAGGGGCGTCACCAGCCAGTTGGTGGCCTGATAGACCGCGCGGGCGAGGGGATTGAAGGGGTGCAGCCGTATCGCGTGCATCCAGGCGCGGGCAATCAGCGCCGCTCCGAACAGCGTGAACACGATTTCGAGAAGGAAGCGGAAGATTTCACCGAGCATGGACACGATCACCCTGAAAAAGAGGAGACAATTGTCGCACGCTCAAGCGTGAAAAGAACGCCCCTGTGCTGGAACCGTCGGGGGGGCTCTTGCTGTCGGGCCGCCCCAAGGCAAAAGATGCCCTTTTTTGGGGGGTAGCTGGCCCGGTGGCACGGAGGCCAACAAAAAAGCCGCCCGGCCAAGGCCAGGCGGCTCTCGCGAAGCTAAGGCTTCGAACCGTCCTGATTAGGGACGGCCACCGGTCGGGAACGGCCACGACGCGGCGGGGTTCAGCGCGGTCTTCGCGCCCGGGGCGGCTGCCGTGGACGGCGGCGTTACGGGCTTCTTCGGAGCGGCTTTCTTCGCGGCAGGCTTCTTTGCAGCGGCCGGCTTCTTGGCAGCAGCAGGCTTGGCGGCAGCGGGGGCCTTCTTGGCGGCGGGAGCCTTCTTGGCAACGGCCTTCTTGGCAGCAGGCGCCTTCTTGGCGGCCGGAGCCTTCTTGGCAACCGCCTTCTTGGCAGCCGGAGCCTTCTTGGCTACCGCTTTCTTGGCGACGGCCTTCTTGGCAACCGCCTTCTTGGCGACGACCTTCTTGGCTACCGCTTTCTTGGCGACGGCCTTTTTGGCAACCGCCTTCTTGGCGACGGCCTTCTTGGCTACTGCCTTCTTGGCGACGACCTTCTTGGCTACCGCTTTCTTGGCGACGGCCTTCTTGGCTACTGCCTTCTTGGCGACGGCCTTCTTCGCTACCGCCTTCTTGGCGACGGCTTTCTTGACGGCCGGCTTCTTGGCGGCAACCTTCTTCACTGCCGGTTTCTTGGCGGCGACTTTCTTGACGGCTACCTTCTTGACTGCAGCTTTCTTGGCCGGAGCGGCCTTCTTCGCTACTGCCTTCTTGGCGGCGGGCTTTTTCACCGCTTTCTTTACGGCTTTCTTGGCTGTTGCCATGGTCATGCTCCTTAGGTTCAGGGGTCCCAGAACTTAAACCCGTGCCCCGACCCGCCAACAAGACGGATCGTGCCCGGGCTATTCATCGGCGCATGCCGCTGTTCTGTGCGAGCAACAGCTACTACGGTTTGCGCTAATGAATTCGGCACAGCCATTTGATATGGCCCCCGCTCCTTTGGCGCGAGCCATTTCAAATGGCGCCGGTGGGCAGTCTGATCACAGACCGCCTACCGCTTGTTCTACGTGTTCGAAACTGCCCCCGCGCCGCGCCTTCGGCTCGCTGCCCCCGAGGGGGTGCGTTCTTGCCTTGAGGCGGCCCGGCGACAAAACACCCTGACCGAGGAGAGCGCCATCAAGCCTGTCGCGAACGCGACGCTCCTTGATTCTGGAGCGTGCCCGCGCCGGGCCTGATGACGAACTGCGTTTACTCCCAGCTCAGCGTGCCACCGGTTTGGTATTCGATCACGCGAGTTTCAAAAAAGTTGCGTTCCTTTTTAAGGTCGATCATTTCCGCCATCCACGGGAAGGGGTTTTCTTCCTGCGGGAACAGCGGTTCGATACCGATTTGCTGGCAACGGCGGTTCGCGATGAAGCGCAGGTAGGACTTGAACATGGGGGCGTTCAGGCCCAACACGCCGCGCGGCATCGTGTCTTCGGCGTAAGCGTATTCGAGTTCGACCGCTTTGCGGAAGAGTTCCCGGATTTCTTCGCGGAATTCCGGCGTCCACAGATGCGGATTTTCCAGCTTGACGGTGTTGATCAGGTCGATGCCGAAGTTGCAGTGCATGGATTCATCGCGAAGGATGTACATGTACTGCTCGGCGGCGCCGGTCATCTTGTTCTGGCGGCCCAGCGCCAGGATCTGCGTGAAGCCAACGTAGAAGAACAGGCCTTCCATCAGGCAAGCGAAGACGATCAGCGACTTCAGCAGCGTCTGGTCGGCCTCGGGGGCGCCCGTCTTGAAGTTGGGGTCCGCGATCGCGTCGATGAACGGGATCAGGAACTCGTCCTTGGCGCGGATGGACGGGACTTCGTTGTAGGCGTTGAAGATCTCCGCCTCGTCCAGGTCCAGGCTTTCGACGATGTACTGATAAGCGTGCGTGTGGATCGCTTCCTCGAACGCCTGGCGCAGCAGGAACTGGCGGCACTCGGGCGCCGTGATGTGGCGGTAGGTGCCCAGCACGATGTTGTTCGCGGCCAGCGAATCGGCCGTGACGAAGAAGCCCAGGTTGCGCTTGACGATGCGGCGCTCGTCCTCGGTGAGCCCGTTCGGGTTCTTCCAGAGGGCGATGTCGCGCGACATGTTGATTTCTTGCGGCATCCAGTGGTTGGCGCAAGTGGCCAGGTACTTCTCCCACGCCCACTTGTACTTGAAGGGCACGAGCTGATTGACGTCCGTCTCGCCGTTGATGACGCGCTTGTCGGCAACCTTCACGCGCTGCGAGGTGGCGGAGCCGCTGACGGCCAGGCCGGCCGCGTGTTCAGGCGCGGCGGGCGTGGGCATGGCGGCGTCGCCGAATACACCGGTCGCCGCCCGTACTTCGGGCGCAGCCTGCCCGCCCGCCGCGGGGGCGGGCGATTGTGCAGGTTGCGTGGCGATGGTGTCGTCTTCCCAATTAATCATGATTCATTCTCCGGAGGCGGTTATTGGCAGGCTTCGCACTCTTCGAAGCCGGGGTCTCCCGGCCGCATGGTGCAAACCGCCCCGAGAACTTCGGGTTCCGGCAAAACAGGTGCGGCGGCCACGGCCGAAGCCGTGGATTGGCCACCCGCGGTGACGGCGTTCAATTCGCCGCCGCGTCCCGTGGACTTCTCGGCGCTGGTGGCGCCAAGGGTGCGCAGGTAGTAGGTCGTCTTCAGGCCACGCTTCCAGGCCAGCTTGTAGGTGTCGTCCAGCTTCTTGCCCGAGGCGCCGGCCATGTAGATGTTCAGCGACTGGGCTTGATCGATCCACTTCTGGCGGCGCGACGCGCATTCAACCAGCCAGCTCGGTTCGACTTCGAACGCGGTGGCGTAGAGTTCGCGGAGTTCGGAAGGTACGCGATCGATGCGGGACAGGCTGCCGTCGAAGTACTTGAGGTCGGCGACCATGACTTCGTCCCAGAGACCGAGTTTCTTCAGGTCACGCACGAGGTAATCGTTAACGACCGTGAACTCGCCGGAGAGATTCGATTTGACGTACAAGTTCTGGAAAGTAGGTTCGATGCACGCAGATACACCAATGATATTGGAAATAGTCGCGGTTGGGGCGATTGCGATGCAATTGGAGTTGCGCATGCCATGTTCTTTGATGCGCGCGCGCAACGTATCCCAATCGAGCGTGCTCGATTCATCGACCTCGACATGGCCGCCGCGTTCATCGCGAAGCATCTTCAACGTGTCTTGCGGCAGGATGCCGCGCGACCACAGCGAGCCTTCGTACGACTGATAGCGGCCGCGTTCTTCGGCGAGCAGGCTCGAGGCCCAGTACGCGTGATAGCACACCGCTTCCATCGAGCGGTCGGCGAATTCGATGGCGTCCTGCGAAGCGTAAGGCACGCGCATCATCTGCAGGCAATCCTGGAAGCCCATGATGCCCATGCCCACCGGACGATGGCGCGCGTTCGAATTACGGGCCTTCTCGACGGCGTAATAGTTGATGTCGATCACGTTGTCGAGCATGCGCATGGCGATGCGCACCGTGCGCTTGATCTTGTCGTGGTCGAGTTCGAAACCGCCGCCGGCGGCCGGCTTCATGTGGGCGACCAGGTTCACCGAACCCAGGTTGCACACCGCGATTTCGGATTCGTTGGTGTTCAGCGTGATCTCGGTGCACAGGTTCGAGCTGTGGACGACGCCCACGTGCTGCTGCGGCGAACGGATGTTGCACGGATCCTTGAAGGTGATCCACGGGTGGCCGGTTTCGAACAGCATCGACAGCATCTTGCGCCACAGGGTCAGCGCCGGCATCTTCTTGAAGAGCTTCAGCTCGCCGCTGGCGACCTTGGATTCATAGCCGACGTAGGCCTTCTCGAATTCCTGGCCGACCTTGTCGTGCAGGTCGGGGCAGTCGGACGGCGAGAACAGGGTCCATTCGCCGGCTTCCATGACGCGCTTCATGAACAGGTCGGGAATCCAGTTCGCCGTGTTCATGTCGTGGGTGCGGCGGCGTTCGTCGCCGGTGTTCTTGCGCAGTTCCAGGAATTCCTCGATGTCCAGGTGCCACGTTTCCAGGTACGTGCACACGGCGCCCTTGCGCTTGCCGCCCTGGTTCACCGCCACGGCGGTGTCGTTGACGACCTTCAGGAACGGCACGACGCCCTGGCTTTCGCCGTTGGTGCCCTTGATGTGGCTGCGCAGCGCGCGCACCGGGGTCCAGTCGTTGCCCAGGCCGCCGGCGTACTTGGCCAGCAGCGCGTTTTCCTTGATGGCGTCGTAGATGCCTTCCAGGTCGTCGGAGACGGTGGTCAGGTAGCACGACGACAACTGCGAGTGCAGGGTGCCCGAGTTGAACAGCGTCGGCGTCGAGCTCATGAAGTCGAACGAGGACAGGATCTCGTAGAACTCGATGGCGCGGGCTTCGCGGTCGGCTTCGCGCAGCGCCAGGCCCATGGCCACGCGCATGAAGAACACCTGCGGCAGTTCGATGCGGGTGCCGCGGATGTGCAGGAAGTAGCGGTCGTACAGCGTTTGCAGGCCGAGATAGCCGAATTGCAGGTCGCGCTTGGCGTTCAGGGCGTGGCCCAGCTTGGTCAGGTCATAGCTGGCCAGTTCGGGCGACAGCAGGCCGCCTTCGATGCCGCGGGCGATGAACGTGGGGAAGTATTCGGCGTAGCGGGCGCCCATGCCGTCCTGCGACACTTCTTCGCCCAGCACTTCCTTGCGGATCGTGTGCAGCAGCAGGCGGGCGGTGACCTGGCTGTAGGCCGGGTCCTTTTCGACCAGCGCGCGCGCCGACAGGATGGCGGACTTGAACACTTCGTCGACGGGAATGCCGTCGTACAGGTTCTTGACCGTTTCCTTCAGGATGGCTTCGCTGTCGATGAATTCGGCCAGGCCTTCGCCGGCGGCGACGATGGTCGCGCGCAGTTCGGCCAGGTCCAGCGGACGGCGCACGCCGGCGTCGGTCACGTTCAGCACGTGTTCCTGCGGGGCGGCGGCGGCCTTCTCCTGGCCTTCGGCGGCGGCTGCCGCGGCGCGTTCCTGCGTGCGCTTCTCGCGGTACAGCACGTAGGCGCGGGCGACGTCATGCTCGCCCGAGCGCATCAGCGCCAGTTCGACCTGGTCCTGGATGTCTTCAATATGGAAGGTGCCGCCGTTGGGGCGGTTGCGCACCAGGGCGTTGACGGCCTGGCCGGTCAGATTTTCGACCAGCTCACGCACGCGCGCGGAGGCCGCGCCCTGGCCGCCGTTCACGGCCAGGAAGGCCTTGGTCATGGCGATGGCGATCTTGTTGGGTTCGAACCCGACCACCGAGCCATTGCGGCGGATGATGTTGTAGCTGGCCCATTGCCCGCCATTGGCGTCGGCAGGGGAATCGGTTTGAGAGGGCGGCACGGCCGAAGGCCGGGTCACAGAGGCGATCGTAGTCTGCATGGAAGCTCCTGTGCGAAAAGCGCGTAGATAACGACATGACGGGGTCATGTCCGGTACGAAATCGGGTCTTTGAGGGGAATCGCGACGCTTGGACGGACTAGTCCAAAAGGCGTGGCCGACGGGAATCAGCGCTTAGGCGACCACAACATGTAGTGTAGCACCCCTCGATGGACACTAATTCTAGTGATCGAGTACGACAGGGACAAGAAGAAGATAAGACGAAGCTCACAAAAGATTGTTACCAAATGCACTAGGCGCGCCCAGCAAGGCGCGCCCAGGAAGATGCCGCTCGGAGCGAATGTTTATGCGGTTTTCCGCAGGGGCATGTCGCGCGGGGCAGGCGCCGTATAGCTTTGCATCAATCGGCCTAACTCCGTCCGATATTTCTCGACGCTTGCCGCCTTGACGTGGCCGAAGCCGCGTATGGTTTCTGCAAGGGCGGCGATTGTAGCCGCTTGGGCAATCTTGTCCCCGTTCAACCCCACGAGCAACTGGTCTATGGTCTGGCGGTACTCGCGGATCAGCGCCCGTTCCATCTTGCGTTCGGCGGTGTGGCCGAAGGGATCGAACCAGGTGCCGCGCAGACTCTTCAGGCGCGCCAGCGCCTTCAGCGCCGTCATGGTGCGCGGGCCCAGCGTCATCTTGCGCGGCACGCCGGTGCGCGGGTCCTTGCGGGCGAAGATCGGCGGCGCCATGTGGAAGCGCAGGCTGTAGTCGCCTTCGAACTGGCTCTTCAACTGCGCCCGGAACGATTCGCCCGTGTAGAGCCGCGCCACTTCGTATTCGTCCTTGTAGGCCATGAGCTTGAAAAGGCCGCGCGCCACCGCCATGGCCAGGCGCGGGGTCCGGGCGTCGGGCGCCAGTTCGCGTTCGCGGGCCGCCACGGCCTCGATCACGTCCTGGAACTCGCGGGCATAGGCGGCGTTCTGGTAGGCGGTCAGGTCCTCGACGCGCCGGGCGACGGCGCGTTCGAAGGTCTCGGGCACGTGCAACTGCACCACCTGGGCGGCGGGCCGCAGCGCGGCGCCCAGCGCGTCGGGCTGGTGCGCGGCCAGGCGGCCGCTGTCGAACGCGGCGCGATTGGCGGCCACCGCCACGCCGTTGAGTTCGATGGCGCGGTAGAGGGCGGCCTGCGACAGCGGCACGCCGCCGCGCTGCCATGCGTAGCCCAGCATGAACATATTGGACAGGATGCTGTCGCCGAACAGCGCCAGCGCGGCGGCGTGCGCGTCGATCTCGGCGGTATGGGACTCGCCCGCCGCATGGCGGATCTTGGCCAGCAGCGCCTCGGGCCGCATGGCGGCATCGGGGTTGCGCGTGAAGTCGGACACGGGGGCCACATAGGTGTTGACGGTCACCTGGGTGTGGCCGCGGCGCAGCGCGCCCAGCGAGTCCGGCGCGACGGACGCCACCGGGTCGCACAGGATCGCCGCGTCGGCCTGCCGCCAGTCCAGGCGCACCGGACCGTCCGGCGCGCCCGGGGGCGCCAGCCGGATGTGGCTGACCACGGTGCCGCCTTTCTGCGCCAGGCCGGTCAGGTCCAGCACGGCGGCGGACAGGCCCTCCAGGTGCGCCGCCATCGACACGATGGCGCCGATGGTGATGACCCCGGTGCCGCCCATGCCCGCGACCAGCAGGCGGTACGGGCGTTCCAGCGCGGGCAGGGCCGGCAGGGGCAACTGCGCGATCAGCTTTTGCAGGCGTTCCTGGTCGGCCTTGGGCGCCGCGCTCTTCCTGGGCTTGCCGCCCATGACCGAGACGAAGCTGGGGCAGAAGCCCTCCGCGCACGAGTAGTCCTTGTTGCAGCTCGACTGGTCGATGGCGCGCTTGCGGCCGTAAGGCGTTTCCAGCGGCACCACCGACAGGCAGTTCGACTGCACGCCGCAGTCGCCGCAGCCTTCGCAGACCGCGCTGTTGATCAGCATGCGGCGCGCCGGGTCGGGGAACTGGTTCTTCTTCCGGCGGCGGCGCTTTTCGGCGGCGCAGGTCTGGTCGTGGATCAGCACCGTCACGCCGGGGATCTCGCGCAGTTCGCGCTGCACGGCGTCCAGTTCGCGGCGGTGGTGCACCTTGATGCCCGGGCCCAGGTCCACGCCCTGGTATTTCTCGGGCTCGTCGCTGGTGACGACGATGCGGGCCACGTTTTCGCCGCGTAGCTGCTGGCAGATCTGCGGCACGGAGATCGGGCCGTCGACGGGCTGGCCGCCGGTCATGGCCACCGCGTCGTTGAAGAGGATCTTGTAGGTGATGTTGGCGCGCGCGGCCACCGCCTGGCGGATGGCCAGGTAGCCCGAGTGGTAGTACGTGCCTTCTCCCATGTTCTGGAAGATGTGCGGCATTTCGGTGTAGCGCGACAGGCCGATCCAGTCCACGCCTTCGCCGCCCATCTGGGTCAGGCCGCCGGTGTCGCGGTCCATCCAGGCGGCCATGTAGTGGCAGCCCACGCCGGACAGCGCCTGGCTGCCTTCGGGCACCTTGGTCGAGGTGCTGTGCGGACAGCCCGAACAGAAATAGGGGCGGCGGCGCATGCCATCGGCGTCGTTGGACAGCGGGGCCTGGCAGTCGAAGGCGGACAGGTCGGCGGCCGGCGGCAGGCCGGCGGCGCGGCTGAGCCAGCCGGCGAGCGGACGCGCCAGCAGGGACGGGCGCAACTGGCCGGCCGACGGCACCATCGGCTCGCCGTCGAAGCCCTTCTTGCCCGTGACCGACGGGCGGTCCGGCATATTGAACAGCAGGTCCTTGATCTGGCTTTCGACCACCGCGCCCTTTTCCTCGATCACGAGGATGTGCGACAGGCCGCGCGCGAATTCCAGCAGGCGGCCGGCGTCCAGCGGCCAGGTCAGGCCGGGCTTGTAGATGCGGACGGGCGCGTTCGCGGTGACGGTGTCCACGCCCAGGCGCGACAGCGCTTCCATGGTGTCCAGGTGCGCCTTGCCCACCGTGACGATGCCGACGGCGGCCTTGGGGGCCGGACAGGCCAGGCGGTCGATGCTGTGGCGGCGCGCGAACGCGGCGACCGCCTTCATGCGCAGGTTCATGCGCGTTTCGACGGCCAGCGACAGGAAGTCGCGCGCCGAGTATTCCAGCGATTCGGGCGGCAGGTCCGGGTCGGCGGGCATGTCGTAGGACGCGACCGGGGCGGGCGTGAAGGAGTGCCCGCTTTCGATGGTTTCGGACACGGCCTTGAAGGCGACCCAGGTGCCCGAATAGCGCGACAGCGCCCAGCCCCATAGCGCGAAGGTCTCGTATTCGTCGATGGAGGCGGGATGCACGATGGGCATCTGCCAGCCGATCAGCGAGGCCTCGCTCGCGTGCGGGATCGAGGACGAGACGGCCGTGTGGTCGTCTCCCACCACCACCAGCACGCCGCCGTTGCGCGAGGCGCCCGCGGCGTTGCCGTGATGCAGCGCGTCGCCGGCCCGGTCCACGCCGGGGCCCTTGCCGTACCACATCGCAAAGACGCCATCGACCTTGCGGTCGGCGCGCAGGCCGGCCTGCTGCGTGCCCATGACGGCGGTGGCCGCCATGTCTTCATTGATGCCGGGCAGGAAGCTGATCTGGTTGGCGTCCAGCGCCTTCTGCGCCTTCCACATGGCCATGTCCACGCCGCCCAGCGGGGAGCCGCGGTAGCCCGAGACGAAGCCGGCCGTGTTCAGGCCGCGCTCGCGGTCCCGCCGGCTCTGGGTGAGCATGATGCGCACCAGCGCCTGGGTGCCGGTCAGGAAGATGCGGCCGGAGGTCCGGGTGAGGTTGTCGGCCAACTGGTAGTCGAGATCCAGCGGCGGTTCGGCGGCGGGGGTACCGTCCATGGTAAATACTCCTGGTTTCGGCACCATGATAGGTTCGCGAGGGATCAGGTTTATTGCGTTTTTGGATCGTGCTATCCCTATAATTCGAAATAAACGTTTCGTGTTGAACAAAACCAGGAGACTAAGAGATGGACAAGACCGATATCGGCATCCTCAAGGCCTTGCAGGAGGACGGCCGGGCTTCGGCGCAGCAACTGTCGGAGAAGGTCGGCCTGTCGGCCGCGCCGGTGTGGCGGCGGGTGAAGGCGATGGAGGCCAGCGGGGTGATTCAGGGGTACAGCGCGCAGGTGGACCGTAGCAAGGTGGGGCTGGGCTGCATGTTCGCGCAGATCAGCCTGGAACGGCATTCCGCGAACACGGTCGAGAACTTCGAGCGGTCGGTGCGCGACGCGCCCGAGATCCTGGAATGCTATGCGGTCACGGGGGATTCGGACTTCCTCTTGAAGATCCTGGTGGAAAGCCCCGAGGCCTACGACCGCTTCCTGCACCGGTTTCTTTTCAACATGCCGGGCATCCGCCAGACGCGCACCATCGTGGCGCTGCGCGAGATCAAGCACGAGCAGCGCCTGCCGCTGTAGCGGCGCGCGCGTTTCCCCTCTATCTATATAGAAGGAAAGCGCGCGGAAAGGGACGGGCCGCTTATTGGGGCTGGATGCCCGAGATGCGGATCCATTCCTTCCAGCGCGCCGTGTCTTCCTTCACGAAGGCGTCGAAGCGCGCCACGTCCATCGATTCGGGCGTCAGCCCCAACGCGCGCAGCTTGTTCGCGGTGGCTTCGTCCTTGACCGCCGACTGCAGGTGGGCGTTCATCTTCGCCACGATGTCCGGGGGCGTGCCCGCCGGGGCGGACAGGCCCAGCCAGCCGGCCACGACGAAATCCGGATAGTAGGTCGCCATGGTCGGCACGTCGGGCCAGGCCGCCTGCGGCTGCGCGCCCGTGACGGCGATGGGGATCAGCCCCTTGCCGTCGATCTGGCCCATGGCCGTGAGGTAGTCCACGAAGGCGAAGCTGATCTGCTTGCCGCGCAGGTCGGTGATGATCTGCGTGATGTTCTTGTACGCGGCGCCGCTGATCTCGATGCCAGCGCGCTGCTTGAACAGTTCGGACGGCACTTGCGAGGACGAACTGTAGTAGCCGAAGAAGACCTCGCCGGGATGCTTCTTGGCGTAGTCCACCAGCTCGGGCACCGTGCGGTACGGGCTGCCCGGCGCCACCACGCCGACCGTGCCGAAGGTGCCCAGCAGGCCGACCTGCCGGAAGTCCTTTTGCGCGTCGTAGGGCAGGCTCTTGTACAGGAACTGGTTGGCGGCATGGGTGGAGTTCGTGGACAGCAGGAACGTATAGCCGTCCGGCGCCGCGTTGCGGGCGGCGTTGGTGCCGACGATGCCGCCCGCGCCGGGGCGGTCCTCGACGACGACGGTCTGGCCGGTCTGCTCGCCCAGGTACTGGGCGAAGGTGCGCGCGGTCAGGTCGGCCGCGCCGCCGGCCGCCGACGGCACGATGAGGGTCACGGGTTTCTCGGGCCAGCCGGCGGCCTGCGCCGTGGCGGCCAGCAGCAGGCCGGCGCCGATCAGCGCCGGGCGGAGTCGTCGGGAAATGGACATGCTTGTCTCCTGGTTGCGTTCTTGCGCGGTTGCGCTGTTGTCGTTGTCAGCCGAATTGCGCCCGATGCCATTCCAGGATGGCGCCGGCGCTGGCTTGCCAGTTGTCCGCGTACATCATGCAGTGCGGCTGCCCGGCAAGCACGGCGTGGGAAAAACCGTAGCGGCGGGCGATCGCCAGGTCCTGTCCGGGCGGATGCCGGTCATGGGTATCCAGGCCGGCCTCCAGGCACAGGCCGGGCGCGCCGAGGGGGGCGGCGCCGACCGCCACGCGCAGCAGGTAGCGGTCGTTGAGCACCTGCGGGCTTTCGGCGCACAGGCGCCGGGAAACCGCGCCGACGTCGCGGCCGGGCGCCGTCGCCAGGAAGCGGGCGCGGATCTCGGCGGCGCCGGGCGCGGCGCGGGGCGCGGCGTCGGGCACCGGGGGCAGGGCCAGCGCGCCCGGCAGGTCGCCGGGAGGCGAGGGCGCCAGCAGCACCACGCCGGCCACCGGGCGCTGGCGCGCGGCCAGCAGGGCCGGCAGCGCGCCCATGCTGTGGCCGACCACGACAGACGGCCCTTGCAGCGCATCCAGCGCGTCGGCCACGTCCCGGCCCAGGTCGGCGATGGTCGCGGACGCAAAGGCCGCGTCCTGCGGCAGCGCGCCATGGCCGCGCACGTCCAGGGCCGCGCAGGCCAGGCCGGCGGCGGCGAAGTAGGCCAGGTAATGCGCGTAGCACCAGGCGCCATGGTAGGCGCCCGGCACGAACAGCAGGCCCGGCCGGTCGTCCCGCGGCGGCGCGCCGATCAGCAGCCGGCCGCGGCCGGCGGCGCGGGCGGGCAGCCTGTCGGCCAGGCTGAAGTCCAGCGGGTCCGCGCTGGCGTCGAGGAGGGCGGGGGCAGGGGCGGCGGCATTCATATTGCGGCCATCTTAAGTGCCGGCCTATGATCAGAAAACTTTATTTTTCCAATGCTTCGATAAGTTTTCCAAATAAACCGCAGCGCATGCCCTCCCAGCCCGACCTGTCGATCGCGCACTACCGTCATTTCCTGCTGGTGGCCGAGTTGCGCAGTTTCCGCGCCGCGGCCGCCCGCGCGTTCCGCTCGCAGCCGGCGCTGTCCCTGTCCATCCGCGAAATGGAGCAGCGGCTGGGCCAGCCGCTGTTCGAGCGCGGCAACCGCAACACGCTGACGCGTTTCGGCCAGGACTGCCTGC
The DNA here is from genome assembly GCF_037619525.1 of Achromobacter veterisilvae. Taxonomy (NCBI): domain Bacteria; kingdom Pseudomonadati; phylum Pseudomonadota; class Betaproteobacteria; order Burkholderiales; family Alcaligenaceae; genus Achromobacter; species Achromobacter veterisilvae. The sequence goes on from NZ_CP148753.1 coordinate 1,748,135, forward strand.
CGCTGGCGCGCGAACTGGTCGAGCATCACGACCGCGTGGCCGGCGCGCTCGCGGGGCTTGCCAGCAACGGCGCGGGCACCCTGACCATGGCCTCGGTCGCGACGGTGGCCACGCATTGGCTGCCCGAGCTGGTGGCCGCGTACCGCGAGCGCTATCCGGCGGTGGCCTTGCGGCTGTTCGACGACAACTCCGAGGGCGTCGAGCGCATGGTGCTGGCGGGCGAGGTCGAGCTGGGCGTGTGCAGCCCGGTGTCGCAGGACCGCCGGCTGTCGTTCGAGCCCCTGCTGCGCGACGCCTTCGGGCTTGTCTGCCACCGCGGCCATCCGCTGGCGGGGCGCAAGTCCGTCACCTGGCGCGAAATCGCCGGCCTGCCGCTGGTGGGCACCATGGCGCACCGCCAGCTTGCCGGCTACCCGCAGGCGGCCTTCATGCTGGACCGGCAGGTGTTCGTCTCCAACATGATGTCGCTGCTGGCGATGCTGGAGCGCGGGGTGGGCGTGACCGTGCTGGCCCGATTGGGCGTGCCGCCGGACTCGCCCGGGCTGGCGTTCGTGCCGCTGTCGCGGCCGCGCATCGAGCGCGAACTGGGCATCACCCGCCTGGCGGGCCGCAGCCTGTCTCCGGCCGCCGCGCGCATGGAGGAAATGCTGCGCGCGAAGGCGCTGCGCAGCGGCCGCGGTGTCGCTTGAAACCAACGCATTTTTGCGGTTTCCGGCGCTAAAGCCGGTTCTTTCCCGCGCGGACTGTTGCGCAATTGCACACCGCGCGGATCGCCGTTGATTCTTCCCTGGCGGCTCTTTAGAGTGCGGAATGTTTGCTGCGCGAAGAGGGTGCCGGTGTGATCGGCGCGGCGCGTCGACAGACGTGTTGAGGAAGTCATGAGCAGTGTGTATTTGCGTTCGGCCGGCATCGCCTGCGCCGTTCTGGTCCTGGCCGGCTGCGCCGCCAGGAAGCCCGCCGCCATCACCGAGGTCCGGCCCGCGGAACCGCCCAAGCCGGCGGCATGCGTGCCCGCCAGGAGCGGCGACCCGATGATCGGCACGTGGCTGTCGAACACCCGTCCGCGCGACGTCAGCGGCGATCTGCAATCGCTGATCGTGCTGTCCGCCGATGGCACGATGGCCTACGAATCCCTGTTGAAGATCGGCCGCAAGACCCGTCCCGCGCTGCGCGAGACCGGTTGCTGGACGGTGGCGGACGGCATCTACACGATGCAGACCACCAAATCCGCCGGCGAGCCCGTCGACGCCAACGATCCGATCTATCTCAACCGCTATCGCGTCGAAAAGGTCGAGCAGGCCAGGCTGACGCTGCGCGAACTGAAAAGCGGCGGCCAGCTCATGACCGCCCGCCGCATGCCGGCGGGCTACCGCCTGCCATACTAGCCGCGCCGGGCGGACGCTCCGCCTGGCGGTTTCGCCAAGACGGCCGGGCTGCGGTAAGGTGCGGTCTTCGTCCCCACCCTTGCCGCCGGTAATCCATGCCCGCCCTGTCCTCCGAAGCCCGCGCGATCGCGCTGCTTGCCCTGGCCGCCTTCGTCAGCGCCAGCGCGTTCCGCATCTGTGACCCCATGTTGCCGCAATTGGCGGCGGAGTTCGGCACCACCACGGGCCAGGCCGCGCGCGCGGTGACCGCGTTCGCCGTGGCCTACGGCGTGCTGCAGATGTTCTTCGGCCCGCTGGGCGACCGCTACGGCAAGTACCGCGTCGTCAGCGTGGCGACCTTCGCCTGCGCGCTGGGCAGCGCGGGGGCCGTGATGGCCGGATCCCTGGACGTGCTGGTGTTCTGCCGGGTCCTGTCGGGCGCGGCGGGGGCGGGCATCGTGCCGCTGTCGATGGCCTGGATCGGCGACAACGTGCCGTACGAGCGCCGCCAGGCGACGCTCGCGCGCTTCCTGACCGGCACCATCCTGGGCATGTCGGCGGGCCAACTGGCCGGCGGCCTCTTCGCCGATACGGTGGGCTGGCGCTGGGCCTTCGCCGCGCTGGTCTGCGGCTACCTCGCCGTCGGCGTGCTCCTGCTCATGGAAGTGCGCCGCCAGCGCGCCTCGGGCCTGGGGAGCGTGGATCCGGGCGCCGCGAGGCAGGGCTTCGTGGCGCAGGCGCGGCTGGTGCTGGGCACGCCCTGGGCGCGCGTGGTGCTGGCGACCGTCTTCGTCGAAGGCCTGCTGGTCTTCGGCGCCCTGGCTTTCGCGCCGTCCTACCTGCACGAGCGTTTCGGCATTTCGCTGACCGCCGCGGGCGCGCTGGTGGCCGTCTACGCCGTGGGCGGCCTGATCTACACGGTGGTGGCCGGCCGCATCCTCAAGCGCCTGGGCGAACGCGGTCTGGCCGTCGCCGGGGGGCTGGTCCTGGGCGTGGCGTTCCTGTCCTACCTGCTGGGGCCCGTCTGGATGTGGAGCCTGCTGGCGAGCGTGCTGGCCGGCTTCGGCTACTACCTGCTGCACGCCACCCTGCAGACGAACGCCACGCAGATGGTGCCGTCGGCGCGCGGCACGGCGGTCGCCTGGTTCGCGTCCTGCCTGTTCATGGGCCAGGCGGCCGGCGTGGCCCTGGCGGGCGCGGTGGTCGATGAAATCGGGGCGCCCGCGCTGTTCGGCGGGTCGGCCGTGATGCTGCCGCTCCTGGGCGCGTTCTTCGCCCGGGCGTTGAAGGCGCGGCCGAGGGTGGGGGTGGTTTGACGTCATGGGGTGTCAGACACCCGGGTAGGCCTGCTTCAGCCCGGCGGGCGTCTCGTACGGGTGTCTGACACCAGGCACACGTCTGTGTCTGACACCTGGCCATGTCCGTGTCTGACACCCGTACGAGACGCCCGCCAATGCCGACAGGTGCCTCACGGGTGTCTGACACCCCCTCCAAAAAAAAACTCAGATCCCCGCCAGCCGCTTCAGCACGGTTTCCTTGCCCAGCAGGGCCAGCACCGCGTCCACGGCGGGGGTCTGGGTCTGGCCGGTGACGGCCACGCGCAGCGGAATGGCCAACTGCGGCATCTTCATGCCGCGGTCCGCCAGCACGGCCTTGATCAGCGCCGACAGCGCCTCGCGGGTCCAGTCGGTGCCCTGGGCGCGCTGGGCGAAGTCGGCCAGCGCTTCGCGGGCGGGGGCGGTGAGGTGCTGTTCCGCCAGTTCCGCGGGCGCGCCCTTGAATTCGGCGCAGAACAGCATGGCGCCGTCGGCCAGTTGTTCCAGCGTTTCGGCGCGGTCCTTCAGCAGCCCCATGACGCCCGGCAGGTCGATCTTTTCCGGATGGCCGCCGCGCGTCGCCACGCGGGGCGCCACGCGTTCGGCCAGTTCGGCGTTGTCCATCTGCTTGATGTAGTGGGCGTTGACCCAGTTCAGCTTCTTCGGATCCCACTGCGATGCCGACTTGGACAGGTGCTTGGTGTCGAACCACGACACGAGCTGCTCGCGGCTGAAGAGTTCGTCGTCGCCATGGCTCCAGCCCAGGCGGGCCAGGTAGTTGACCATCGCCTCGGGCAGGTAGCCCTCGTTGTCGTACTCCATCACGTTGACGGCGCCGTGGCGCTTGGACAGCTTTTCGCCGTCCGGGCCCAGGATCATCGGCACGTGGCCGTATTCGGGCAGGGTGGCGCCGAGCGCGCGCAGGATGTTGATCTGGCGCGGCGTGTTGTTGACGTGGTCGTCGCCGCGCAGGACGTGGGTGATGCCCATGTCCCAGTCGTCGACCACGACGCAGAAGTTGTAGGTGGGGGTGCCGTCCGGGCGCGCGATGATCAGGTCGTCGAGTTCGCCGTTGTCGAAGCTGATCGTGCCCTTGACCATGTCGTTCCAGGAGGTGGCGCCTTCCTGCGGGTTCTTGAAGCGCACGACGGGCTTGCGGCCCTCGGGGATGGCGGGCAGCGTCTTGCCGGGTTCCGGGCGCCAGGTTCCGTCGTAGCGCGGCTTGTCGCCGCGGGCGCGCGCGGCCTCGCGCATGGCTTCCACTTCCTCGGGCGTGCTGTAGCAGTGGTAGGCGGTGCCGGCGGCCAGCATCTGCGCGACCACTTCGCGGTAGCGGTCCATGCGCTGCATCTGGTAGAAGGGGCCTTCGTCGGGCTGCATGCCCAGCCAGTCCATGCTGTCCAGGATGGCCTGTACGGCCTCCGGCGTGGAGCGCTCGACGTCCGTGTCCTCGATGCGCAGGACGAAGGTGCCCTTGTGGTGGCGCGCGAAGGCCCAGGAGAACAGCGCCGTGCGGGCGCCGCCCAGGTGCAGGAAACCCGTGGGTGAAGGCGCGAAACGGGTACGAATGGGGGAAGAGGCGTTGGAGGTCATAGATGGCAATGATAGCGGCTGCGGCGCCACAAAACGGCGTCGGGCTGTGTCCGCGTCAAGCGGATCGCGGGCTTGTCTTGTTACGATGAACTGTATTTTAGATTAGGGCTCGCGCCCTGGCCCGCCACCCCTATGCTGCGACACGCTCTCGCCCCGATGTTCGAACCCAGTTCGCTGGTGATCGTCGCCGACCGGCCCTTGCCGGCGACGGGTTCGCTGTCGCCCGCGCTCAAGGCGAAAACCACGGTGGTCGCGTGCGAGGTGGGCGCCGCGCCGGACCTGCCGGACAGCCTGCAGGGCCTGGCGGCGGGGGAGCGGCCTGATCTGGCCCTGGTTTGCGTGTCGCCGGCGGTCCTGCCGGAGACGCTGCGCCGCCTGTCGCCCCTGTCGCCCCGCGCGGTGATCCTGTTGCCGCACGAACTGCCCGATCCCTATCCGCGCGGCACGCTGGCGCTGTGCCGCGCCTGGGCCGAGGAAAACCGCTGCGAACTGCTGGGCCCGCGCTCTTTCGGCGCCCAGCGGCCGCACGCGGGCCTGAATCTCAGCCAGCATCCGGTGCTGGCGCGCGCCGGCCGCGTGGCGCTGCTGGCGCAGTCGCGCTCCATCATGGCCGCGGTCATGGACTGGGCCGAGGACGTGCACATCGGCTTTTCCACCGCCGTGTCGCTGGGCGACGAAGCGGTGGTGGGCCTGCCCAAGGTGCTGGACTACCTGGCCAGCGACCCGCGCACCGACAGCATCGTGCTCTACCTCGAAGACGTGGGCCCGGCCCGCGAATTCATGAGCACGCTGCGCGCGGCCGCCTCCGTCAAGCCGGTGATCGTGCTCAAGGCCGGCCGGCCCGACACCGACAGCGGCGACGCCATCTTCGATGCCGCCCTGCGCCGCGCCGGGGCGGTGCGGGTGCGCTACTTCGTGCAGTTGTTCTCGGCGGTGAAGGTGCTGGGCTACACGCGGCGGCCCAAGGGCCGGCGGGTGGCGCTGATCTCCAACGGCAGCGGGCCGCCCCAGTTGGCCATGGATTTGATCGGGCCCGACGCGGCCGTGCTTCGCGCGGAACTCGCGCCCGCGACCCAGCGCGCCCTGGCCGCCATGCTGGAGCCGGACGCGGCCAGCGCCAATCCCGTCATCACCTACACGCCGCTGACTCCGGAGCGCATCCGCGCCATCCTGGACGCGGTGCTGGACGACACCGGCGTGGACGGCGTGCTGGTGCTGCTGGCGCCCGACGCGCTGGCGGACATGCCGGCCGTGGCGCGCGAACTGGCCCAGATCGCGCCCAAGGCGAAGAAGCCGGTGGTGACCTGCTTCATGGGCGACGCCGGCATGCGGCCCTTGCGGCGCATGCTGGACGACGCGGGCACCTCGGCGTTCCGCACGCCCGAATCGGCCGCCGATGCTTTCGGCGTGCTGGCGACCCATCACTACAACCAGCAGTTGCTGCTGCAGACGCAGCCGCCCGAGCCCGCCACCCACGTGCCCGACCTGGCCGCCGCCCGCGAGGTGCTGGCGCGGGTGCGGGCCGATTGCCGGCGCGAACTCACCAGCTCCGAAATCCGGACCCTGCTGGCCCTGTTCTACGTGCCGCTGCGCGATATGCCCACGGACGTCGCGGCCGCCGAACCCGAATCCCGCCCCATGGCGATCCGGGTCCGGCGCGATCCTCAATTCGGCCCGGTCATCCGCTTCGGCGCGGGCGGGCCGGACGCCGTGCTGTCCCTGTCCGACCGCGGCGTCGACCTGCCGCCGCTCAACGGATTCCTGGCCCGCCAGTTGATCGAGCGCAGCCGCCTCTGGCGCCGGGTGCTGGCTCCGCGCATCGGCCACATGGCGGCCGAGGCGCTGCAACAGGCCGTGGTGCTGGTGTCGGAACTGGTTTCGGAACTGCCCGACATCGAGACCCTGGACATCGATCCGCTCTACGCGGGCGAAACGCATCTGCGCGCCGGCGGCCTGCGGATGAGGCTGACCGAGAAGCCGGGCTGCGAATCGCCCCAGGCCGCGGGCTATCCGCACATGGCGATCCACCCGTATCCGGCCCGCCTGGTGCAGGTGCGCCGCTTCGAGGACGGCATCCCCTGGGTCCTGCGGCCCATCCGCCCCGAGGACGCCGAGCCGCTGCAGGAGTTCATCCGCGGCCTGTCCGAGCGTTCGCGCTATATGCGTTTCGTGTCCATGATGCGCGAACTCACGCCGCGCATGGTGTCGCGCTACACCCAGGTCGACTACCACCGGGAGCTTGCCCTGGTGGCCGCCACGCAGGTGCCCAACCCGGCCAACCGCGGGCATCCGCGCGAGGTGCTGGTGGGGTTCGCGCACTACCTGCGCAATCCGGACGGACGCGGGGCGGAGTACGCGCTGGTGATCGGGGACGACTGGCAGCGGCGCGGCCTGGGCCGCCAGTTGATGACGGCCCTGATCGACGCGGCGCGCGAACAGGGCCTGGAATACATCGACGGCCTGGTGCTCTCGGGCAACCGGCCCATGCTGGCGCTGATGACCAGCCTGGGTTTCACCAACGACGCGGATCCCGAGGATCCGACGATGCGGCGGGTCTGGCTGAACCTGGTCTGACCCGGCGTCGGGCCGGGCCCGCTCAGGCGGCTTTTTCGGCCGGCCGGGCGGGCCGGAGCCGCGCCGTCGCTTCGTCCACGGACAGCACGTCGCCGAAGAACAGGATCCAGCCGTGCAGCGCATGCTCGTGCTCGGCCGGCGTGACCGCGGCCAGCGCGTCGTCGACCATGATGCTGCGGAAGTCCCGCATCATCGCGTCGCGCGCGGTGGATTCGCAGCACACGTTGGTGACCGTGCCGGCGATCAGCAGCGTGTCCACGCCGCGTCCGCGCAGCAGGGGTTCCAGCTCCGAGGAGCCGGGCGCCATGGCGCTGTAGAAGCGCTTGACCACCCGCAGGTCCGAATCGTGGGCGCGTAGATCCGGGTGCAGCGCGAAGCCGGGCGAGCCGCGGCGCAGCGTCTCCAGGCGTTTCGCGCTGCGCTCGGGCGTCAGCATCACGCGATGGTGGTGCGACCAGAACGAATCGGCGTTGTCGGAGGCGGTCTGCACCCAGACGATGGTGCCGCCGGCGGCCCGCACCGCGTCGCACAGGCGGTTGATGGGGGCGATGATCCCGCGGGCCGGCGCGCATTCGCCCTGGTAGCCCGGCAGCGTGAAGTACTGCTGCATGTCCACCACCACCACGGCCAGGCGCGCGGCGGGCAGTTCGTCATAGGGATGCAGGCGGCCCTGGCGGGCCACGACGCGATCCTTCACCCATTGGGGGAATTCCATGGCGGTTCCTTATCCGTAGCGCCGCGCCACGGCGGCTTCGATGCGATACACGACCAGGTACATCACGCTGGAAATCACGGCCAGCGCGGCGATGGCCGTCATGACGATGTTCAGCTTGAACACCTGGCTGCCGTTCATGATGAGAAAGCCCAGGCCGGAATCCGCCGACTGGAACTCGCCCACGATGACGCCCACCAGCGCCAGGCCGATGTTCATCTTCACGGCCGCGATCAGCGTGGGCACGCTGCCGGGCAGCACCACCTTGGTCAGCACCTGCCAGCGGCTGGCGCCGAAGGTGTGGGCGAGCTTCATCTTGTTCAGGTCGATGCCGCGAAAGCCCGCGTAGACCACCATGATGGTCACGAACACCGCGATCGCCACGGCCATGCCGTACACCGCGTAGTCCGACCCCAGCCACAGGTAGAAGATCGGCACGAAGGCGATCTTGGGCATGGCGTTGGCCACCACCAGGAAGGGGTCCAGCACCTTGTACAGGAAGTCGGACCACCACAGCGCGGCCGCCACCGCGATGCCGATCAGCATGCTGAGGGCGAAGCCCACCAGCGTCGCGGAGAGCGTGGTCATGATGTGCTTGCCCAGGCTGCCGTGGTTCCACAGTTCGATGAACGTGGGCCACAGGGCGCTGGGATAGCTGGTCAGCAGGGGATTGAGGACGTGCATGCGCGGCAGGATCTCCCAGGCGCACAGGAAGACCGCCAGCAGCAGTACCTGCGCCATCCGGATGTGCCGGCGGCGCGCGCGGTCGCGGCGCAGGTAGTCCAGGTACTTTTCGCTGGGCGCGCGCACGGCGCGCAGGGGAACGGTGTTGGCGACGGGCGCGTTCATGGGTCAACCCTCCACGTGGACGTCCAGCTCGTCCCAGAGCTGTTTGAAGTAGGTGTTGAATTCCGGCCGCGAACGCGCCTGGAACGGCGTCGGCCGGGCCTGGCCGTCGCCATAGTGGATGCGGTACTGGCTTTTCAGGCGGCCGGGGCGGCGCGACAGCACGATCACGCGGTCCGTCATGGCGATGGCCTCGCCGATGTCGTGCGTGACCAGCACCACCGTCTTGCCCTCGCGGCGCAGGATGTCCACGACTTCGTCGGAGATCGCCAGCCGCGTCTGCGAATCCAGCGCGGAAAAGGGCTCGTCCAGCAGGATCACGTCCGGCTCGGTGACCAGCGTGCGCGCCAGCGCGGCGCGCTGGCGCATGCCGCCCGACAATTGGCGCGGCGTGTGCGACAGGAAGGCGCCCAGCCCGCATTTTTCCAGCAGGTGCACGGCGCGCGCCTCGCTGCGCGCATCGCGCCGGCCCTGGATCTCCGCGCCCAGCATCACGTTGTCCAGGATGCTGCGCCATTCGAACAGGTAGTCCTGCTGGAGCATGTAGCCGATGCGCGGATTGGGCTTGCTCACGGCCTGGCCGTCTATCGTCACCGAGCCCGAGGTGGGCGGGATCAGGCCGGCGATCAGGGACAGCAGCGTGCTCTTGCCGCAGCCGCTCTGTCCGATCAGGCTGACGAATTCGCCCGCGGCCAGCGTGAACGACACGTTCGACAGCGCCTCGGTCTCGCCTTCCTGGGTGAAGTACGACAGACAGACGTCGCGCAGCTCGATTTTCGCCGTGGCCGCGTCCGGCTTCAGGTTGTGGACGACCGCGCCCATCATTGCGCCTTCCTGGCGAAGTCGGTCACCACCACGTCCTCGTACTTCACGCGGGCGCTGTCCTTCATGACCGCGCTGGCGACCAGCATGTCCTGCAACTGCGTCATCGCTTCCGCCGTCACCAGCGGCGAACGCTTCCAGATCTGGTATTTCTTGTAGCGCTCGATGGCCTCGGTCACGGCGGCCTGGTCCATGCCCGGGAAGTAGGTCATGATCTGCGGCGTCAGGGTGGCCGCGGGCGTGTCCTGGACGTATTTTTCGGCGCGCGCCACGACGTCGGTCCAGGCCTGGATGACCTTGGGGTTGTCGCGGATGTATTTGTCGGTGGCCGTGAAAACGGTGTAGTCCACCTGGCCCACTTCGTGGCCGACCGAAGCCACGATATAACCCTTGCCGTTGCGCACCAGTTCGCCGGCCTCGGGTTCCAGGAAGATGCCGTATTCGCCCTGGCCCGCCATCCAGGCGCCGGCGCGCGCCGGAATGCCGATGTTGTTCAGCAGCTTCACGTCCTTTTGCGGATCCACGCCATGCTTGCGCAGCGCCGTTTCCAGGAAGACCAGCGGGTTGGAGCCGGGGCGGAAGCCGATGACCTCCTTGCCCTTGAGCATGGACCAGTCGAACTTCTCCACCGGCTTGCGCGCCAGCAGGAAGAAGCCGTCGGTGGCGGTCAGCCCGGCGAAGATCCGGGGCTTGACCGGGGACTCGCTGTTCTGCACGTAGATGGAGGCCTCGGGGCCGATCAGCACGATGTCGGCGCTGCCCGAGAGCAGCGCGGTCATGCCTTTGTCGGTGCCCTGGGACGTCTTCATCGACACGTCCAGGCCCGCGTCCTTGAAGTAGCCCTGCGACAGGGCCACGTACTTGGGCACGTAGAGGATGGAGCGCACCACCTCTTCGTAGCGGACCTTCACCGGGGGATTCAGGGCTTCGGCCTGGGCGGCCAGGGGGGCGAGCAGCGCGAGCAGCGCCGCGCCCGCCAGTCGGGGCGATGGCAAGGATTTCACGGGACTTTCTCCTGCGTCTTGATGCCACGCCGATACCCGGCGCAACACACGGCCAATGGGATGGGTCGACTGCAACAACAGGGAAGCCCGAACACCTTTTGCCCGGGCCGGTGAGGCTTGAATCGAATACTATATTCAATACAAACAGGCGACAAGCCCTTTCGAGATCGGCGTTTTTCTCTATGGACGCACGGAAGCGCAGCCCTGAAAATTCAAGGCTGGAATACTAGTTGGTATACAAAATGGTTTTTGCCCCAAGGGGCGGGGCCGCGCAGGATGCGCGGCCCGGGGTCAGGCCAGGACGCCGCGCAGGAAGGTGGAAATGTCGGCCACTTCCTCGGCGCAGACCGAATGCGGCATCGGGTACGTGTGCCAGCGCACGTCATAGCCCAGCCGCTGCAGCTCGGCCAGCGAGGCCTGGGCGCGCGCCAGCGGCACCACGGGGTCGTACTGGCCGTGGGCCAGGAAAATCGGCGTGTCCCGGTTGGCGCCCCCGCGTTCGGCCTCGGCCGTATCCATGAGCGGCAGGTAGCCGGACAGGCCCATCATGCCCGCCAGTTTCTCGGGCAGGCGGATGCCGGTGTGCAGGGTCATGGCGCAGCCCTGGGAGAAACCGGCCAGCACGATCTTCGAAGTCGGGATGCCCCGGGCGTTCTCGCGCGCGACCAGCTTGCGGATCGCGGCTTCCGAGGCGCGGATGCCCTGGCCGTCTTCGACGCGCACCAGGTCCATGACCAGGATGTCGTACCAGGAACGCATCGCCATGCCGTTGTTGATCGTCACGCGCTGCACCGGCGCGTTCGGGAACACGAAGCGCACCGCGAGGCCGTCGGGCAGGTCCAGTTCCGGCACGATGGGCGCGAAATCGTTGCCGTCGGCGCCCAGGCCGTGCAGCCAGATCACGGCGTGCGTGGGGTTGGGGGCGGTTTCGATCTCGATGCAATCGAGCAGGTCGGTCGTGGCGTTCATGGACGGCGGGCGATGAAAATCAGGGGGTGAGGGTCTTCAGGGCCTGGAACAGCGCGCGGTAATGCTTTTTTTGCGGTTCCTGGCCTTGCAGCAGCGATGCGTTGGCCTGCCGCTCCTTGCGGGCGGCGCGGATCAGGGAGCGCAGTTGCTGGGCATCCGCCTGGGGATTGTTGGTGAGCAGCCGGGTGAGGGCGTCGTCGTCGTCCAGCAGGCGGTCGCGCAGCGTTTCCAGCCGGTGCATGGCGGCGGTTTCCTCGCGCGAGCCGTTTTCCCAGACGTCCAACTGCGCGCGGATCTCGTCCGCGGGGGCGTCCCGCATCAGCTTGCCCACGAAGTGAATCTGGCGCCGGCGGCCTTCGCGCCCGGTGGTGCGCTGCGCCACCCGGATCGCCTCGTAGAGGCGTTCCGCCAGGGGCAACTGCTTGAGGCGTTCGGGCGACAGTTCGATCAACTGCTTGCCCAGGTCCAGCAAGGCGTGCATTTCGCGCTTGACCTGGGACTTGCTGGGGCGGTCGTAACCGTTCTCGTCGTAGCCGTCGCCGGCGGATTCTTCTTCGATATGGGAATTCATGGAAAACTGCGCAATGACAGACTTGGCTATGATAACCGTCTCTGCAAATTGGACTGCAATGGTTAAATCCTCCTCATCCTTGCCGCTGGCGGCGAATCACGCGCGTTTTTCCGAACTCGTCGAACAAACCCTCGCCTATGCGCGCCAGATCGGCGCCTCCGACGCCGCGGCGGAAGTCTCGGAAAGCCTGGGCCTGTCGGTCTCCGTACGCAAGAACGACATCGAAACGGTGGAGCAGACCCGCGACCGCTCGCTGGACCTGACGGTCTACGCCGGCCAGAGCCGCGGCTCCGCCTCCACCTCCGACTTTTCCGAGGCGGCGCTGCGCCAGACGGTCGAAGCGGCCTGGCATATCGCGCGCCATACCGCCGCCGACCCGGCCGCCGGCCTGCCCGACGCCGACCAACTGGCCACCGAATTCCCCGACCTGCGCCTGCATCACGCCTGGAGCGTGTCCACCGAAGAAGCGGCCGAACTGGCGCTGCGCGCCGAGCGCGCCGCCCGCGAGGTCGACCCCCGCATCACCAACACCGACGGCGCCACCGTGGGCACCTACGAAGGCCAGTTCGTGATGGGCAACACGCGCGGCTTCCTGGGCGGCTATCCGTATTCGCGCCACAGCCTGTCGGTGGCGCCCATCGCCGGCCGCGGCAACGGCATGCAGCGCGACTACTGGTACACCTCCGAACGCGATCCGGCCAAGCTGGCCTCGCCCGAGGCCATCGGCCGCTACGCCGCCGAGCGCACGCTGTCGCGCCTGTCGGCCCGCCGCATCCGCACCGGCAAGTTCCCCGTCCTGTTCGAAGCGCCGCTGGCGCTGGGGCTGGTGGGCGCCCTGACCCAGGCCGCCAACGGCGGCGCCCTGTACCGCAAGGCCAGCTTCCTGCTGGACGCGCTGGGCAAGCCGATCTTCCCCGAACACATCAACCTGACCGAAGACCCGCACATCCCCGGCGCCATGGGCAGTTCGCCCTTCGACGACGAAGGCGTGCGCACGCGCCGCCGCAACGTGGTGTCGGCCGGCGTGCTCGAAGGCTATTTCCTGTCGTCCTACACCGCCCGCAAGCTGGGCATGGCGACCACGGGCAACGCCGGCGGTTCGCACAACCTGGTGTTCAGCTCCACGCTGACCCGCCGCGGCGACGACTTCGAGGCCATGCTCAAGAAGATGGGCACCGGTTTCCTCGTGACCGAACTCATCGGCCAGGGCGTCAACTACGTGACGGGCGACTATTCGCGCGGCGCGTTCGGCTACTGGGTGGAAAACGGCAAGATCCAGCACGCGGTGCAGGAAATCACCATCGCGGGCAATCTGGCCGACATGTTCAAGCAGATCGTCGCGGTCGGCGCGGACACCATTTCGCGCGGCACCAAGACCACCGGCTCGATCCTGATCGAAGCGATGGCCATCGCCGGGACCTGACCCCCCGCCGGCGGCGGCCTCTTGCGGCCGCCGCCGCGCATCCTTTGCCGTCCGGCCTTTGCAATCCCTTACCGGATCGGGGCTTCCTCTCCGGGCCCGTCTCGGCGTGTAATATCCGGCGGGTATCGCTCGATGTCCCAGGTGTTGCTGTAAAGGAGCAAAGAGATGCAACGACGTTCATTCTTGAAGCGCGCCGGGCTGGGCGCCGTCGCGACCGGCGCTGCCGTCGGCGCGCCCGCGTTCGCCCAGGACATGCCGTCCGTCAGTTGGCGCCTGTCGTCCGGCTTTCCCGCCATCCTCGACCTGCGCATCGGCACCGGCGAGAGCTTCTGCAAGTTCGTCTCCGAAGCCACGGGCGGAAAATTCAATATCCGCCATTTCCCCGAAGGCGAGATCGTGGCCGCCGGCGACCTGATGGAAGCGGTGTCCACCCGGAAGGTGGAATGCGGCCACGTCTCTTCCCGCGCCTACTACTCCAAGAATCCCGTCTTCTGCTTCGACGCCGCCGTCCCCTTCGGGTTGAACGCGCGGCAGATGAACGCCTGGATGAGCGAGGGCGGCGGCCTGCGCCTGACCCGCGAACTCTTCAAGCCCGAAAAGATCATCAACTTTCCGCTGGGCAATACCGGCGCCCAGATGGGCGGCTGGTTCAACAAGGAAATCAAGCGCCTGGGCGATCTCAAAGACTTGAAAATGCGCGTGGGCGGCCTGGCCGGCGACGTGCTGGCGCGCATGGGCGTGGTCCCGCAGCACGCGGACATGGCGAAACTGGCCGAGGCCTTCGAGAAAGACGGCCTGCAGGCCGTGGCGGGGGCGGGCGCCTACGACGACGACAAGCTCGGCCTGAATAAAGTAGCTAAGTATTACTACGCACCCGGCTGGTGGGCCGGCGGCGAGCAGCTATCGCTGTACGTCAACGACGAAGCCTGGAACGCCCTGCCCAAGAATTACCAGGCCGTGGTGGAATCGGCCGTGCAGGCCGCGCATTCCGCGGCCACTGCCCGCTACGATGCCCGCAACCCGGGGGCGCTGGCCCAATTGGCGGCCAATGGCGCGCAGATCCGCGCGTTTCCCCGTTCCATCATGGACGTGGCGTTCGAGACTACCCAGAAGATGTACGAGGACTTGGGCGCCAAAGACCCCAGGTTCAAGGCGATGCACGATAGTTACATGGGTTTTCGCGACAGCGAGATGCCCTGGTTCCGCCTGACCGAAAGCGCTTACGGCCAGTATCTGGGCGTCGCGCTATCGGGCAGAATATAGGGCGCGGGCCTGTGCTGAATGGCATTCGGCATGCGTTAGGGTTTTTGCTAGTAACCCCGCATTTTTTACAAGAAAATGGGCGGTTTGTAGGCTTTTGTTGAATGGCGTTCGAGTATCGGCCTGATACAAAGGAGTAATATCCCGGGTCTTGACGCGCAAACATGGCGCCTTTAGGCGGCATCCGACGTCAATCCGGCAGGATTACAACAGCCCGGATTACCAATATTCCGAGACAGACTATAAGGTGGTACCAACCATGCAATCCAAGACCAAGAAGCTGCTGGCCGCGCTGATCGCCGCCGGTGTCCTCCCGGCTGCCCACGCAGCCGACATCAAGCTGGGCGTGGCGGAAGCCCTGTCCGGCGGCGCCGCCCAGTACGGCGTGTCGATCCGCAACGGTTTCCAGCTCGCCGCTGATGAAATCAACGCCGCCGGCGGTATCAACGGCAACAAGATCGTGCTCGTGGTCGAGGACGAACAAGGCAAGAAAGAAGAAGCGATCAACGTCTTCAAGAAGCTGATCTTCAAGGACAACGTCCTGATGGTCTTCGGCCCCACGCTGTCGAACTCGGCCCAGGCCGCCGATCCGATCGCCCAGGCCGCCAAGACGGTCGCCTTCGGCACGTCCAACACCGCCGACGGCATCACCTCCATCGGCAACTACGTGTTCCGCAATTCGGTCACCGAAGCCGACGTGCTGCCGGCCACCATCTCCACCGTCAAGGCCAAGACCGGCCTGAAGAACGTGGCCGTCCTCTACGGCAACGACGACGTCTTCACCAAGAGCGGCTACGACAACTTCAAGAAGGCCCTGGAAGACCAGAAGATCCCGGTCACCACGACCGAAACGTTCGCCAAGGGCGACGTGGACTTCAAGGCCCAACTGACCAAGATCAAGGGCACCAACCCCGACGCCATCGTGCTGTCCGCGCTGCTGGCCGAAGGCGCCCCGATCATGGTCCAGGCCCGCCAACTGGGCCTGAACGTGCCGGTCATCGGCGGCAACGGCATGAACTCCGTCAAGATTTTCGACCTGGCCCCCGGCGGCGCGTCGAACAATCTGTGGATCGGCAGCCCGTGGTCGATCGAGAACAAGGCGCCCGAGAACGTCAAGTTCATCGATGCCTACAAGGCGAAGTTCAACGGCGCGCCCGACCAGTTCGCGGCCCAGTCGTACGACGCCATGTACATCGCCGCCCAGGCGCTGAAGAACGTCAAGCTTTCCGGCGAACTGGCCAAGGATCGCGCAGCCCTGCGCGATGCGCTGCCCTCCGTGACCTGGACCGGCGCCACCGGCCCGTTCAAGTTCCGCCAGGCCACCGACCGCGCCGGCAAGCCCGCCGGCTACGACGCCGACCAGGCGCCGATCGTCAGCGTGACCAAGGACGGCAAGTACGTCATCGAGAAGTAAGCGCTACGCATCCCCGCGCGGGGGGATGCGCCTTGCGGACGGCGTCGCCGTCCGCAAGGCGCTTTTTATCGCAGGGCCGCCACCATAGAAAAAGCGCCTCCCCGCAAGGAGGCTCAAGGCCATGCAGTGGGCGCTGCATGGGGCCCTCACAGCTTTGGAAAGTCCCATCATGTTCGAACAACAATTCGTCAACGCCTTGTCGCTGGGCTGTGTGTATGCACTGTTCGCGCTGGGCTTCACGCTGATCTTCGGCGTGCTCGGGGTGATCAACCTGGCGCACGGCGCCGTCTTCATGGTTGGCGCCTACGCGGCACTGTTCGTCGTGCAGCATTTCAGCCTGCCCCTGTGGGCCGGGCTGATGGCGGCGTTCTTCGTCGCCGGCTTTACCGGGGTCATCATTGACTACCTGGTGCTCAAGCCGCTGCGCAAGCGCAATGCGCCCCACCTGATCCCCATGATCGCCACCATCGGCGTGGGCATCATCCTGAACAACGGCGCGCAGGGCATCTTCGGCGCCAGCAATCTGCGCTTCCCGCACGGCACCGTGCCCGAGGAAGTCATCGAGATCGCCGGCCTGCACCTGACCGTCATCGAACTGGGCATCATCTTCCTGTCTTTCGCGCTGATGGCCGTGCTGATGTACGTCATGCGCCGCACGCAATTCGGCCGCGCCCTGCGCGCCATCGCCGAATCGCCCAAGGCCGCCTGGCTGCTGGGCATCAACGTCGAAAAGCTGTTCGTCACCACCTCGTTCGCCGCGGCCGCCCTGGGCGGCGTGGCCGGCGTGCTGATCGGCCTGTACTCGAACGCATTGTTCCCCCTGATGGGCCAGCCCATGCTGCACAAGGGCATCGCGGTCATCATCCTGGGCGGCATGGGCGACATCCGCGGCGCCATGCTGGGCGGCCTGTTCCTGGGCTTCGCCGAGGTGCTGTCGGTGGCCTACATCGGCTCCACCATGCGCGATGCGGTGGCTTTCGGCCTGCTGTTCCTGATCCTGCTGGTGCGCCCGCAAGGTCTGTTCGGCAAAGTGGTTCAACGCAAGGCTTAAAGAATGAGCGGATTCGAAAACTTCTGGGCCATCTACGGCAACCTGGTGCTCACGCTGGGCACCAACGCCTTGCTGGCCCTCTCCATCTGGCTGACCCTGGCTTGCGGCATGCTGGCCATGGCCAATGCCGCCTTCATGGGCATCGGGGCGTACACCGCCGCGCTGCTCACCATGAACTATGACGCCCCGTTCTCGGTCGCGCTGGCCGGCGGCATGGCGGCGCCCGCGCTGGTGGCCGCGCTGATCGGCTTGCCGACCTTGCGGCTGTCCGGGGTCTACCTCGCGATGGCCACGCTGGGCTTCGGCGAAGTGGTCCGCGTGACCATCCTGAACACCGAGTCCCTCACCGGCGGCGCGCTGGGCCTCAACGGCATCCCGCAGTTGACACAGTGGTGGCACGTGGTGCTGGCGGTCGTCATCGTGCTGTTCGTGCTGTGGCGCGTGCGCGCTTCCAAGATCGGACGCTCGTTCGACGCCATCCGCGGCGACGAAACCGCGGCCGGCCTGATGGGCATCGACGTGCGCGCCAACAAAATGCTGGCCTTCGTGGCCGGCGCGATGATCGCCGGCCTGGCCGGCGCCCTGAACGCGCACCTGACCTTCTTCATCGGCCCCAATGAATACGGTTTCGACCGTGGCGTTGAAATCCTGACCATGGCCATCCTGGGCGGCATCGGCGGCCTGGCCGGCCCCGTGCTGGGCAGCTTCATCATTACCGTGCTGCCCGAATTGCTGCGCGGTTTTGCCGATCTGCGCCTGGTCGCGAATGGAGTGATTCTGGTGGTGATTGTGTTGTTCCTGCCGCAAGGCATCTGGGATCCGGCGCGCTTCAAGCGCTGGATGCGCCAAGGACGCCAGGGAGGCAAGCGCCATGCTTGAGCTTTCTTCCGTCTCCAAGAGCTTCGGCGGCCTGCATGTGCTGCATGACGTCAGCCTGTCCGTGCCCGAAGGCGCCATCTTCGGCCTGATCGGCCCCAACGGCGCGGGCAAGACCACGGTGTTCAACCTGATCACCGGCCTGTTGCCGCCCAGCGGCGGCACTATCGCGTTCAACGGCCAGAGCGTCCTGGGCAAGCGGCCGCACCGCATCACGCGCATGGGCATCGCCCGCACGTTCCAGAATATCCGTCTCTTCAAAGAGATGACGCTGCTGGAGAACGTGGTGGTGGGCGCCTATCGCCACATGAACTACGGCTTCCCCAGCCTGCTGCTGGGCCTGCCGGGCTACCGCGAGCACGAAAAGCGCGCCCGCGAGCGCGCGCACGAACTGCTCACCTGGATGCGCCTGGACCACAAGGCCAACGACCTGGCCGACAACCTGTCCTACGGCGAACAGCGTCGCCTGGAGCTGGCGCGCGCGCTGGCCACCGAGCCCAAGCTGCTGCTGCTGGACGAGCCCGTGGCCGGCATGAACACCGGCGAACGCGCCGAACTGATGCGCGAGATCCTGGCCATCCGCGACCGCGGCTACACCATCCTCATGATCGAGCACGACATGCGCTTCGTCATGGGCCTGTGCGAGCGCATCGCGGTGCTGAACTTCGGCAAGATCATCGCTTGCGGCGGACCCGAAGAGATCCGCAACAACGAACAGGTCATCGAAGCCTACCTGGGCCGCGAGGACGACGAAGACACCGAACAAGCGGAGGCCGCCAAATGAGCGCCATGCTGGAAGTCCGCGGGCTCGAGGTCAACTACGGCCACATCGAGGCCGTCCGCGGCATCGACCTGGACCTGAACGCCAAGGAAATCACCGCCCTGGTCGGCGCCAACGGCGCCGGCAAATCGACCACGCTGCTGGCGCTGTCGGGGCTCCTGCCCAAGGCGCGCGGCAAGATCGTCTTCGAAGGCGAGGACATCACCAACCTGGCGCCCCACCAACTGGTGGCGCGCGGCATCGTCCAGGTGCCGGAAGGGCGGGCCATCCTCACGACCATGACCGTGCTCGAAAACCTGGAGCTGGGCGCCTACCGCCGCGGCCTCAAGAACGTCGGCTCGGACCTGGAATACGTGTTCAACCTGTTTCCGCGCCTGAAAGAACGGATCACCGGCATCGCCGGCAACCTGTCGGGCGGCGAACAGCAGATGTTGGCCATCGGCCGGGCGCTGATGGCCAAGCCGCGCCTGCTGCTGCTGGACGAACCGTCGATGGGCCTGGCGCCCATCGTGGTGCAGGAGATCTTCCGCTCGCTGCGGGCGATCAACGCCGACGGCCTGACCCTGTTCCTGGTCGAGCAGAACGTGCGCCAGGCGCTGAAGATCGCCCAGCACGGCTACGTGCTGGAGAACGGCGCGATGGCGCTGACGGGCACGGGCCGCGAACTGCTGGGCCATCCCCGCGTGCTGGAAGCCTACCTCGGCGCCTGACAGGGCGCGGGGATGCGTCCCCCGCATCGAACTCGGCCGGCGGGCGCCTCGCGCGCTGCCGGCCAGTTCGCTGCCACCACGGGGTTGCCCATTTTTTGAGCAACTGTGGTAGAATCATCGGCTTTCCCTCATTTTGGCTATTGCACGGGCGGGTAATAACGCTTAGGCGGGACGCCGATATCAGCCGGGGTTTGCCGGAAGCCGCAAGGTTTTTCCGGGATTTCGGCCCAGTTCGGGGAAAAGCACTGGCTGGATGGTCCAGCCAGGGAATTTTTATTCTTAGGAACCATCATGAAGACCTTTGTGGCCAAGCCGCATGAAGTCCAACGTGACTGGTTTGTGATCGACGCCAAGGGCAAAGTCCTCGGTCGTGTGGCCAGCGAAGTCGCACGTCGTCTGCGTGGCAAGCACAAACCTGAATTCACGCCGCACGTTGATACCGGTGACTACATCGTCATCATCAACGCTGCCGATATCGTCGTTACGGGTAGCAAGGCGAAGGACAAGAAGTACTTCCGCCACACGACGTACCCGGGCGGTATCCGTGAAACGAACTTCGAGAAGCTCCAAGAGCGTTTCCCCGGCCGTGCCATCCAGAAGGCTGTCAAGGGCATGCTGCCCAAGGGTCCTCTGGGCTACGCCATGATCAAGAAACTGAAGGTGTACGCCGGTGCCGAGCACCCGCACACCGCCCAGCAGCCCAAGACGCTGGATATCTAAGGAAACGCCATGATCGGTAACTGGAATTACGGAACCGGCCGTCGCAAAACCTCGGTGGCTCGCGTTTTCATCAAGAAGGGCACGGGTAAGATCGTCGTCAACGGCAAGCCCGTCGACGAGTTCTTCGCCCGCGAAACCGGCCGCATGATCGTGCGCCAGCCGCTGGAACTGACCGGCCACCTGGAATCGTTCGACATCAAGGTCAACGTGCACGGCGGCGGCGAAACCGGCCAGGCCGGCGCAGTCCGTCACGGCATCACGCGTGCCCTGATCGACTACGACGCGACCCTGAAGCCCGCGCTGTCGCAAGCCGGCTTCGTGACCCGCGATGCCCGCGAAGTCGAACGCAAGAAGGTCGGCTTCCGCAAGGCACGTCGGCGCAAGCAGTTCAGCAAGCGTTAATGTCTTGCAAAAAAGCCCGCTTCGGCGGGCTTTTTTTTCGTGCACGCCTATTTTCCGCGCGGAACTCCGCGTATTCCCTCCGGTCGGAAAGAAGGGTTGCGGTGCCATTTCGGGCGCTCTGCCGCAACACCCGATTTCCCGAGCGATACAATCGATCCTCGTTCTACGAAGAGCACACATCATGGCCCAAGCATCGAACACCCGCATCAAGGTTGGTATCGTCGGCGGCACCGGTTATACCGGCGTCGAGCTGCTGCGCTTGCTGTCGCAGCATCCCAACGTGGAGTTGACCGCCATCACGTCCCGCAAGGAAGACGGGCTGCCGGTGGCCGACATGTACCCGAACCTGCGCGGCCGCGTGAAGCTCGCCTTCTCCGCGCCGGAAAAGGCCACGCTGACCGATTGCGACGTGGTGTTCTTCGCGACGCCCCACGGCGTGGCCATGGCCCAGGCGCAGGAACTGATCGCCGCGGGCACCCGCGTCATCGACCTGGCCGCGGATTTCCGCCTGCAGGACATCCCGACGTTTGAACGCTGGTACAAGATTCCCCACACCTGCCCGGACATCCTGGCCGAATCGCAGTACGGCCTGGTGGAGCTGAACCGCGAAGCCATCTCCAAGGCGCGCGTCATCGGCAATCCCGGCTGCTACCCGACCACCGTGCTGCTGGGGCTGGCCCCGCTGCTCGAAGGTGGCAAGAAGCTGGTCGATGCCCAGACCCTGATCGCCGACTGCAAGTCGGGCGTGTCGGGCGCGGGCCGCAAGGCGGAAGTGGGTTCGCTGTTCTCCGAAGCGTCCGACAATTTCAAGGCGTATGGCGTCGCGGGGCACCGCCACCATCCCGAAATCGTCGCCCAGCTCGAGAAGATCGCGGGCGGCACGGTGGGCCTGACCTTCGTGCCCCACCTGGTGCCGATGATCCGCGGCATGTTCTCCACGATCTACGCGCGCATCCTGCCCGAAGCCCGCGACACCGACTTCCAGGCGCTGTTCGAACAGCGCTACGCGGATGAGCCGTTCGTGGACGTGATGCCCGCCGGCAGCCTGCCGGAAACGCGTTCGGTGCGCGCCTCGAACAATCTGCGCATCGCGCTCAGCCGCCCCGGCAATGGCGACCAACTGATCGTGATGGTGGTGCAGGACAACCTGGTCAAGGGCGCCGCCGGCCAGGCCGTCCAGAACATGAACCTGATGTTCGGCATCCCCGAATCCACGGGCCTGGACCAGGTCGCCATCCTGCCCTGATGTATCCGGGCTTGCGGCCGCCGGCCGCGGGCCGCCGTCCCTCCATGCCAGCCGACCCTCTCCCAACGCCCCAGCCCCGCCTTGCCGGCGGGCTGGCGCGCGTGGCCGCGGGCCTGCTGGCCGGGGTGCTGCTGGGCGGCTCCGCGGGCTATTTCTATGCCCGCCAGCTTTACCGGCCGCAGGACGCGGTCGTCATCAGCGTCCGGCAGGCCGAGGCCCAGGAAGAGGCCGCGCGCCAGCAGGCCACCCAACTGCGCTATACGCAGGGGCAGCTCGATACCGCCGACGGCGAACTCGTCATCGAGCGTTCGGCGCGCCAGGAACTGGAAACCCAGTTGCGCGCCGCCCAGGCCGAGGTCGGCAGGGTGCGCGACCAGTTGGCGTTCTATGAACAACTGCTGCCCCCCGGGCCCGAGGGGTCGGTGGACATCCGCGGCGTGGAGATCGACCGCAGCGGAGCCGGCCTGCGCTACAAGGTCCTGCTGATGCGCAGCGGCCGCAACGGCGGTTCGCCGTTCGCGGGCGCCTTGCGGTTCCAGGCCACGGGGACCCTGAAGGGCGAAACGGTGACGGTGGATCTGGCCCCCATGCAGGTCAAGGCCGAATCCGGCCCGGTGGCCGTCACCGGCGAGAACACCGCGGCGGCGTCGCTGGCCCTGCAGTTCGACCAGTACCAGCGCAGCCAGGGGATGCTGGCCGTGCCCGAGGGATTTGTCCCCGAAAGCGTGACCGTCAGCGTCCTGGAGGGAGAAACGGTCCGTGCTTCCCGCAGTGTCAAGCTGGAACTTTGAGTCTGCGCAAACCCTGCGCTATAGTGACACCATACGAGCGGCGAGGCCGCTCATCGAAATATGGCCGAACCGGCCAGGAGTGAACCATGAATGCAGTGACCGAAACCGTCGACCTGCAGGCCGCCCCGCCTGCCCCCCTGGTCTTTACCGACTCGGCCGCGGCCAAGGTGAAGGATCTGTTGGCCGAAGAAGGCAATCCTGAACTCAAGCTGCGCGTCTTCGTGCAGGGCGGCGGCTGTTCGGGCTTCCAGTACGGCTTTACTTTCGACGAAGTCGTGAACGAAGACGACACCGTGCTGGACAAGGCCGGCGTGCAACTGCTCGTCGATCCGATGAGCTTCCAGTACTTGGTCGGCGCGGAAATCGACTACAAGGAAGACCTGGAAGGCGCGCAGTTCGTCATCCGCAATCCCAACGCCAGCACCACCTGCGGCTGCGGCTCCTCGTTCTCGGTGTAAGCCGCCGGCCGGGCAGTCAGAAGGGCCCTTCGGCACGTGCCGAAGGGCTTTTTGCATTGGGCGCGGATAAAAGACCCTAGGCGGGATAGAGCGCGCCCAGGATGCGGGGCCCGCGCGCGCCGGTAACGGCCGGCAGCCCCGCCGGCCGGCGCGCCATGAACGCCTGCGCCAGCCAGGCGAAGGCCAGGGCCTCGACTTCCTGCGCCGGCACGCCCAGCGCGTCGGTGGCGCGCACGGGGCGCTGCAGGCAGTACGCCAGCTCGCGCATCAGGCCGGGATTGCGCGCGCCGCCGCCGCATACGAACACTTCCCGCGTGCCGGCCGCGGCCGCGTCGATGGCGTTGGCCACGGTCCGGGCGGTCAGGCGCTGCAGCGTGGCCTGCACGTCCTGCGGAGCCGGCGCGGGCCCGTCGTACGCGGCCAGCCGGGAATCCAGCCACTGCATGTTGAAGAGGTCGCGGCCGGTGGATTTGGGCGGCGGCAGGGCGAACCACGGCTCGCCGGCGATCAATTGTTCCAGCAGCGGCGCCAGCACCTGTCCGCTGGCGGCCCAGCGGCCGTCGGCGTCGAAGGGCGTTCCCAGGTGGCGCTGGCACCAGCCGTCCAGGAAGACGTTGGCGGGGCCGGTGTCGAAGCCCCGCGGGGGCTGGCCCGGCTCCAGCAGCGTCACATTCGCGATGCCGCCCAGGTTGAGCACCGCGCGGCCCTGGGGCGCGCCGAAGACGGCCGCGTGAAAGGGCGGCACCAGGGGGGCGCCCTGGCCGCCCGCGGCCACGTCCCGGCTGCGGAAGTCGGCCACCACGTCGATGTTCGACAATTCCGCCAGCAGGGCGGGCGCATTGAGCTGCAGGGTGTAGCCGCTGTCGGGACGGTGCCTGACCGTCTGGCCGTGCGCGCCGATGGCGGCCACGTCCCGCGCCGCGACGCCGGCGTCGCGCAGCAGCGCGGCCACGGCCTGCGCGTACAGGCGGGCCAGCGCATTGGCGGCCAGCGCGCCGCGGGCCAGTTCGTCCTCGCCGGACAGGTTCAGCGCCAGCAGTTCCTGGCGCAGGTTCGCGGGCATGGGGAGGCTGGCGCTGGCGAGCACCCGCGGCGGCTGGCCGCCGCCCAGGCGCGCCAGCACGCCGTCCACGCCGTCTACGCTGGTGCCCGACATCAAGCCGATGTAGAGCTTGGAATCCTGGCTTTGCACGGGCAGGGCGGAAGTCACGGGCGCCTCTCGAAAAAAGAAAAAGCGGCCGCGCAGTGAATCTTGCGGGGCCGCCTTCGGGGACGTTCTGCCGGGTGGGCCGCCTAGCGGCTGGCCACGTTCGTCAGCGCGTCGGGCAGGGTCTGCTGGAACTGGGTCAGTAGCTGGATCTGCTGCTTGTAGGGCGCAACGGCCTGGTTGAAGGCGCGCACTTCGGCGGGCTCCAGGCTGCGCGCGACCGGCAGGTCCACCGACAGCGGGTCGATCGGCTGGTTGTCCACGCGGAATTCATAGTGCAGGTGCGGGCCGGTCGCCCAGCCGGTGGAGCCCACGTAGCCCAGCAACTGGCCTTGCGAGATCTTCGCGCCCTTGGTGACGCCTTCGGCGATGCGGCTCTGGTGGGCGTACAGCGTCGAGTACTTGCCGTGGTGCTTCACGATGACCACGTTGCCGTAGCCATTCTGCCAGCCGGAGAATTCGACCGTGCCGTCGGCGGTGGAGTGGATCGGCGTGCCGGAAGGCGCGGCGTAGTCCACGCCCTTGTGCCCCGTCCAGGTCTTGTGGATGGGGTGCATGCGCATCCCGAACGTGGAGCTGATGCGGCTGAACTTCAGGGCGGTGCGCAGGAACGCGCCGCGCAGGCTGGTGCCGTCGAAGTCGTAGTACGAACCGCTCTTTTCGTCGGGGCTGAACCAGACGGCGTTGTAGGTCTTGCCGTCGTTGATGAATTCCAGCGCCAGCACGCGGCCCGCGCCGGCGTAGCGCCCGTCGTGCGAACGCACTTCGTAGACCACGCGGAACTGGTCGCCCTGGCGCAGGTCGCGCAGGAAGTCGATCTTGGCGCTGAGGATGTCGGCCATCTGCATGGTGACCGAATCCGGGATGCCGGCGGCGTCGGTGGCGCCGAACAGCGACGAGCGGATCGTGCCCACGGCGACGCGGGTCTGGCGTTCGGTGTTTTCGGCGACTTCCTCGGCCTTGTAGCTGTCGCCCGACGGCGCGACGTGCAGCATGCGCGTCACCACTTGGCCATCGGTCTCGTTGCCGGGGGTATGGATGTAGCGCAGCCAGATCAGCTTGCCTTCCTCGTCGGTCGCGGCCTGCACGGAGCGGCCCGGGTACAGCTTGTAGATGCTGCGGGCGCTGGCGTCGTGGGTCAGGAAGGTTTGCAGATTGGGCGCGTCGAGTTCCAGGCGCTGCAGCACGGCGGACAGGGTGTCGCCGGGCCGGATGCGGGTCTCGCTGATGTAGGGGGCGGCGCTGGGGGCGCTGACTTCGACTTGCTCGGCGCTCAGCGGCAGGACGCTGCGGATGATGCGCGAAGGGGGGAGTTCGCTGCGGTCGGGTTGCTGCACCATGCCGAGAGCGGCGGCGCCTGCGAACAGACCGAGTGCGGTGACGAGAAGAGTGCGGCGGAAAAGTCCCGAGCGCTGGGGCTTGGGTTCTGCGGGCGCAAACAGGGCAGCAACTTTGCGCTTGATGCTACTCGCCAGTTCGTGGAGGCCACGATTCATCGTGAAGAGACCCTCTCAGGTGGCAGGAGCTCGCAGGGTGCGCAATGCGAACAAGCCCTCGCGCGCCACGGTTTCCGGGGGCAAGGGCTGGCGCGAGGCGCATCTTGTGAACAACGGATGGTAGAGCGACCGCAACTGCGTATACCAGGCAATTGCGTATGATTAGGGCGGTATCCTAGCCGATTCGGCTAGAATTTTCGATAGTTTTCGTCACTTTTTACACCTTTTTGTCGGCTGAAGCCGCGTCGGTCCCCCTGCCATGTCATCCACAGAAGCCCCTATCACCCCTGAAGTCGAAGCCGATCTGCGTATAGCCAAGCGCGGTTGCGACGAACTCCTGGTCGAGTCCGAGTTCGCCCGCAAGCTGGCCAAGAGCCGCGCCACCGGCGTGCCGCTGCGCATCAAGCTGGGGCTGGACCCGACCGCGCCGGACATCCACCTGGGCCACACGGTGGTGCTGAACAAGATGCGCCAGTTGCAGGACATGGGCCACAACGTCATCTTCCTGATCGGCGATTTCACCTCCACCATCGGCGACCCCAGCGGCCGCAATAACACGCGTCCGCCGCTGACCCGCGAGCAGATCGAGGCCAACGCCAAGACCTATTACGCCCAGGCCAGCCTGGTGCTGGATCCCGCCCGCACCGAGATCCGCTACAACTCCGAGTGGTGCGACCCGCTGGGCGCGCGCGGCATGATCCAGTTGGCGTCGCGCTACACGGTGGCGCGCATGATGGAGCGCGAGGACTTCACCAAGCGCTTCAAGAGCGGCATCCCGATCTCGGTGCACGAATTCCTGTATCCGCTGATGCAGGGCTACGACTCGGTGGCGCTGAAGTCCGATCTGGAGCTGGGGGGCACCGATCAGAAGTTCAATCTGCTGGTCGGCCGCGAGCTGCAAAAAGAATATGGCCAGGAGCCGCAGTGCATCCTGACGATGCCCTTGCTGGTCGGGACGGACGGCGTAGAGAAGATGTCCAAGTCCAAGGGCAACTACATCGGCATTTCGGAGTCGCCCGATTCGATGTTCGGCAAGCTCATGTCGATTTCCGACACGCTGATGTGGCGCTACTTCGAGCTGCTGTCGTTCCGGTCGCTGGAAGACATCGCCGCGCTCAAGCAGGAAATCGACGGCGGCCGCAATCCGCGCGACGCCAAGGTCATGCTGGCCCAGGAAATCGTTACCCGCTTCCATTCCGCCAAGGCGGCGGAGGACGCGCTGGCCGCGTTCGAGGCCCGTTTCCGCGACGGCGCCATTCCCGAAGACATCCCCGAAGTGAACATCGGCGGCGCGCCCGTGGGCATCCTGAAGCTGCTGCGCGAAGCCGGCCTGGTCGCTTCCGGATCGGAAGCGCAACGCAACGTGGAACAGGGCGGCGTCCGCGTAAACGGGGACCGTGTGGAAGACAAATCGTTGCAATTGCCGGCGGGGACTTACGTCGTTCAGGTGGGCAAGCGCAAGTTCGCGCGTGTTAACTTGAACCCCTGATCGCGGAGTTCTTGCCTGGGACGGCCCGGCGGCAAAAAAGCCCCCTTTTGGGGCAGCAAGCGCGCGGCGTGCCGCGTGGGGGCTTTTTTGATACGCTGAGGGTACGGACAGGGGCAGTGGGGCCTTTGCGGCACATCTAGGAGCACGACATGGAACTTTCGAGTTTGTCATTTTCCGATCACGAGTCGATTCCCGAGCGCTACGCGTTCGGCAGGATCGATGCGCAATCGCACGTCGCGCTGGCAGACAACTTCAACCCGCAGTTTTCCTGGGACGACGTCCCGGCGGGCACGCAGTCGTTTGCCCTCATCTGCCACGATCCCGACGTGCCCTCCAGTCCCGACGACGTCAACCAGGAAGGCCGCGAAGTGCCGGCCGATCTGCCGCGCGTGGACTTTTTCCATTGGGTGCTGGTGGACCTGGCCGCCGACATGCGCGAGATCGAGGAAGGCGCCTTCTCCAACGGCATCACGCCGCGCGGCAAGGGCGGCCCCCTGGCGCCTATGGACGCCCGCCAGGGCATCAACTCCTATTCCTCGTGGTTCGCGAACGACCACGACATGAGCGGGGACTATTTCGGCTACGACGGCCCGTGCCCGCCCTGGAACGACTCGCTGGTGCACAGGTACGTGTTCACGCTGTACGCCCTGGACGTGCACAGCCTGAACCTGCAAGGTTCCTTCACCGGCGAAGACGCGTTGCGGGCCTTGCAGAAGCATGTGCTGGCCAAGGCGTCCCTGACGGGCACCTATACGCTCAACCCGAAGCTCGCGCCCAAGCAGATCGGCGCCACGTCCGCCTGACGCGGCCGCGCCGCCAATCGGGGGTCGCCATGCGGCCCCTTTTTCTTTGCATGAAAGTTCCTCAAGTCGGGTTGAGAGGGGTTTCCGGGCGCGGGACGATGGCGTGGTTTTCGCGCCCGTCGAGGCGATTTTGCCGGGATTGAAGGCATTTTGGCGGCAATCGATCGGGCCCGACGCGGTAAACTATCCGGCATTCTCCGGGTTTACCCACCCGGCGCCGTTTTCTCCTTTCTTACCGTCTCAGGAACCCCCCGTCATGTTTGACCGCAACCTCACCCTGTCCAAGGCTGACCCGGACGTTTGGGCCGCCATCCAGAAGGAAGACGTTCGCCAAGAGCAGCACATCGAGCTGATCGCTTCGGAGAACTATGCCAGCCCGGCCGTCATGGAAGCCCAGGGCACGCAGCTCACGAACAAGTACGCCGAAGGCTATCCGGGCAAGCGCTACTACGGTGGTTGCGAGTACGTGGACGTGGTCGAGCAACTGGCCATCGACCGCCTGAAGCAGATCTTCGGCGCCGAGGCCGCCAACGTGCAGCCCAACTCGGGCTCGCAGGCCAACCAGGGCGTGTACATGGCCGTCCTGAAGCCGGGCGACACCGTGCTGGGCATGAGCCTGGCCGAAGGCGGCCACCTGACGCACGGCGCGTCGGTCAACGCGTCGGGCAAGCTGTACAACTTCATCTCGTACGGCCTGGACGAAAACGAGGTCCTGAACTACGCGCAGGTCGAGCAACTGGCCCGCGAACACAAGCCCAAGCTGATCGTGGCGGGCGCCTCCGCCTACGCCCTGCACATCGATTTCGAGCGCATGGCCCGCATCGCCCGTGAAAACGGCGCGCTGTTCATGGTCGACATCGCCCACTACGCGGGCCTGGTCGCCGGCGGCGCCTATCCCAACCCGGTGCCCCACGCCGACTTCGTCACCTCGACGACGCACAAGTCGCTGCGCGGCCCGCGCGGCGGCGTCATCATGATGAAGGCCGAGCACGAAAAAATCGTCAACTCGGCCATCTTCCCCGGCATCCAGGGCGGTCCGCTGATGCACGTCATCGCCGGCAAGGCGGTTGCCTTCAAGGAAGCGCTGGAGCCCGAATTCAAGGACTACGCGCAGCAAGTGGTCAAGAACGCCAAGGTGCTGGCCGACACGCTGGTCAAGCGCGGCCTGCGCATCGTCTCGGGCCGCACCGAAAGCCACGTCATGCTGGTGGACCTGCGTTCCAAGGGCATCACGGGCAAGGAAGCGGAAGCCGTGCTGGGCCAGGCCCACATCACGGTCAACAAGAACGCCATCCCGAACGACCCGGAAAAGCCCTTCGTGACCAGCGGCATCCGCCTGGGCACGCCGGCCATGACCACCCGCGGCTTCAAGGAAGCGGAAGCCGAACTGACCGCCAACCTGATCGCCGACGTGCTGGACAACCCGCGCGACGAAGCGAACATCGCCGCCGTGCGCGCCCGCGTCAATGAACTGACCTCGCGCCTGCCGGTCTACGGCAAGAAGTAAGCCCACGACCCGCCCGCGGGCCCCGCGCCCGCGTTCGGGTCCCACGCAAAGGGACGGCCCCGCAAGGCGCCGTCCCTTTGCTTTTCGGGCCCCGGGGGGCCGGGATTAGCCCGTATTGGCGCTGGCAGCCCGGCGCATCGTTACAATATGCTTAACTATTGCCACCAGTGTCTTTAGGGATCACACATGCGGTGTCCATTTTGCGGCCATGCCGAAACGCAGGTCGTCGACAGCCGGGTCTCGGAAGAGGGCGACGCCATCCGCCGCCGCCGCCGCTGCCTGTCCTGTGACAAGCGATTCACCACCTACGAGCGGGTGGAGCTTGCCATGCCTTCCGTCGTGAAGCGCAACGGCAGCCGCAGCGACTACGATCCCGGCAAGCTGCGCGCGAGCCTGAGCCTGGCGCTGCGCAAGCGGCCCGTCAGCACCGAAGACGTGGACGCGGCGGTCGCCCGCATCGAAGAGCAACTGCTGGCCAGCGGGCTGCGGGAAGTGCCGACCGAGCACATCGGCGAACTCGTCATGAACGAACTGCGCAAGCTCGACAAGGTGGCGTACGTGCGTTTCGCGTCGGTCTACAAGAGCTTCGAGGACATCGGCGAATTCGTCGAGGCCATCCGCGAGATGCAGGGCCCGCTGCTGCCCGGGAAGCTGCGCAAGGAAAACTAGCCCGCGCCGCGTGGGCGCCGTCAGCGCGGGGCGGCCGCGCGCGCCACGCTGGGCGTGAGCGGCTGGAACTTGCGCCAGACGCGCCGCATGTGCTGCGCCGACCCGAAACCCGACTTCTCCGCCACGCGCTCCAGGTCCAGCCGGGTCTCGCGCAGCAAGTCGCGCGCCAGCGCGACGCGTATCTGATAGAGATAGTCCATCGGCGTGCATCCCGCGTGCTCGCGGAACAGCCGGGTCAGGTGGCGGGCGCTGGTATGCGCATGGTCCGCCAGCGATTGCGCCGACCAGGGCGCGGCCGGATCGCGGATGACCGCATCCTGCACCCGGTGCACGCCCGGATGCAGGTGGCTGCGGTGGTCCAGCCAGGGCGACAGCGTGGAATCCGTGCCGGCGCGCCGTTGGTAGACCACCATGTCGCGCGCCACCTCGCTGGCCACGCGCGGCCCGCAATGGCGCGACACCATGTGCAGCGCCAGGTCGATGCCCGCCGTGATCCCCGCGCTGCTGACCAGCTTGCCGTCCTCGACGAAGATGCGGTTGTCGTGCAGGCGCGCGCTGGGGTCGATGCTGGCCAACTGTTCCAGGCAGGTGTGGTGCGTCGTGCATTCGCGCTGCCGGGTCAGGCCGGCGGCCGCGGCGAACAGCGCGCCCGCGCAGACGGTCATCAGCGTGAAGCCGTCCGCCGGGTGCCGGACGGCCAGCCAGTCGATGATGGCCCGGGCGCCGGGGTCTTCCAGGCGAGTCGGCTTGCCCACGATGCCCGAGATGATGACCAGGGCTTCCGGCGGCACCGCCGCCGGCAGCGCCTTGACGTGCGCCAGGTGCAGCCCGGGAATGCCGCTTTCGACTTCTCGGGACGGGCCGCAGAAATGCTGTTCGAACGTCCCGGGACACAGCTTGTTGGCCACCCGGAAGGCCTCCGCCGGGCCGGCCACGTCCAGCAGGACGATGCCCTGCGACAGCACGAAATACACCGGAACCATGGGGGCTTCCGCGGCCGGCTAGGCCGTCAGCGCATCGGCGGCGCGCGCGATGCGGGCGAAGCGCCCCTGCAGGACCAGTTCGGTGCGGTCGCGGATCTCGGCCGGCGTGTAGTGCTTGCCGGACGGGCTTTGCATGGCGAACGTCAGGGTGGCGTCGGTGGGGAACACCACCTTGAAGCCGGCGTCGCTGGCATGGCGCGACGTGGTCTCGCAGCACTGTTCGGTGCGGATGCCGCAGACGATGACGCCTTCGATACCGTGTTCGCGCAGCCAATCCTGCAGGCTGGCGCCGCCGGCGTCCTTGGCGTAGAGCGACGAATGCACGGTCTTGTGGAACACGGCCGCGGGGGCGACGCGCAGTTCCTTCAGCGTCCGGACGTGGCCCGAGGCCAGCGAGAAGGGGTTGGCGGGGTCGCTGGAGGTGCTGGTGTGGAACACCTGGAGCACCGGAATGTCCTGGGCGGCGGCCGCATCGATCAGCGATTGGATCTGCTGCACGAAGGCCGGATACTCGGTTTCATCCCAAAACGGACGGTGCCGGAAAGATTCTTGTACGTCGATGACGATCAGCGCTTGTTTCATGGGACCGGGCTCCTGGCACGGGAATAAGAAGGGTGTAGTTCTATTTTTACTGCAATCCCGGGCGTTCGCGAGCATCGCGGAAGACGCCTATCGGCCCGAAACGGACATTTGGTGACAGTGCCGTGCCGGCGCGCCGGCGGCCGCGGCGACATACAATCCCAGCATGATGATCCCGAGCGACACCGACGACCTGTTCTGGATGCGACGCGCCCTGGCGCTGGCGCAGACCGTCATGTACTCCACCGCGCCCAACCCCCGGGTCGGCTGCGTCATCGTGCGCGACGGGCGCGTGCTGGGCGAAGGGGCGACCCAGCCGCCGGGCGGCCCGCATGCCGAAGTCTGCGCCCTGCGCGACGCCCAGGCGCGCGGCGAATCGGTGGCGGGCGCCACGCTTTACGTGACCCTGGAGCCGTGCAGCCATTTCGGCCGCACGCCGCCTTGCGTGGACGCCGTGCTGGCGGCGCGCCCGGCGCGGGTGGTGGTGGCGCTGGGCGATCCGAATCCGCTGGTCAACGGGCAGGGGCTGGCGCGGCTTCGCGACGCCGGCATCGCGGTGGCCACCGGCGTCTGCCGGGAAGAGGCGCTGGCCGTCAACGCCGGCTTCATTTCCCGCATGAGCCGCGGCCTGCCATGGGTGTGGATGAAGATGGCCGCGTCGCTGGATGGGCGCAGCGCGCTGCATAACGGCGTATCGCAATGGATCACGGGCGCCGACGCCCGCGCCGACGGGCACCGCTGGCGGGCGCGCAGTTGCGTGGTCCTGACCGGCATGGGCACCGTCCTGAAAGACGATCCGCAGCTCAACGCGAGGGGCGTGGACACGCCCCGCCAGCCGCGCAAGGCCGTCGTGGACGGCCGTTTCGAGATTCCCGAGCACGCCAGGCTGTTCGACGGCGCGGAAGTCATTCTTTTCACCGCCCGCGAGGATGCGGCCAAGGCCGAACGCCTGAAGGCCAGGAACGCCCGCGTCGTGGTGTTGCCAAGCGAGGCGCCGGGCCGGGTGGACCTGCCCGCGATGATGCGCTGGCTGGCCCAGGAACACGTCAATGAAGTGCACGTGGAGGCCGGCGCCGGCTTGAGCGGCGCGCTGGTTTCCGCCGGCTGCGTGGACGAACTGCTGCTGTATCTGGCGCCGGTGCTGCTGGGCGATGCGGCGGGCATGGTGCGCTTGCCGATGCTGGAACACCTGGAAGGCGCCCGGCGCTACGAATTCATCGACGCCGAGCGGGTGGGCGCGGACCTGCGCGTGCGCGCCAGAGTCGCCGATACGTGGCGCGAACTGATGCGGCGGGTCGAACTGCCTGCGCTGTCCTGACCTCGGTAAACCGTATTGGCGCAAGGGGTACTAGCACTCTGCGCTTGCGGCTGCCAAGCGCGCGAAACGCCGCGATTCAAGGCCTGGGAGCGATTGCGCCGGCGCGATGGCATCAAATTCGAGAGCACTTCGCGCGCATGCGCGGCCATGCGCGCCACGACTATTTTCAGCGGCGCGCCAAATGAATTGCCACAAAACCGTCAATTGGCTATAGCATAGACACATGACTTGGCGATACGCCCTGAAGGATTAACCCGCTCAGCGCCACGCGCCCTCGTCACCACGGATTCCCGTGCCGCGTTATCGGCGCTTTTTCACGACCGGACCGGCACGCTGCTGAACGAAGACGCCACGCGCCGTTCAGACCGTCCGCTGCCATCGCATAGCGGGCGCATCGGGTTTACACCCGCATCATAAGAATCCCGGGATATCGCTCTTCCCTTCAAATCATTGCTGAGCATTTCATGTGCGGCCGCATCAACCGCGCGCGCATACAGCGATATGCTGAGGGCGAACGAGCGAACTTATTCACGTAAGTTGCATTCCCTGACGGAACTTGTGTCTCGAGGGTGCAGCCTAAACGGAAAGGGCCCGATCGTGCTCATGGTTGATGTGTGGCGAAAGCAACATACCTTCCGGCCGATGATGCTTATCGCGAGATTGTCTAGTAATGCGCAAGCGCTGAGGCACAATGGGGACACGTAGGGACGTATTGGATTTTTCGCGTGTTGTAGGAGGTTTCCGTGCAAAACATCGTCGAAGGCTTCAAGTCGCAGTATGCAAGAGAGCAGGAATCAGAACTCTCCCTCGAGGAATATCTGAGCCTCGCCAAACGCGATCCCATGGCGTACGCCAGCCCGGCTGAGCGCATGCTGGCCGCGATCGGCGAACCTGAGATCGTGGATACGCGCAACGACCCACGTCTTTCCCGTTTGTTTTCCAACCGGACCATCCGGCGCTATCCGGCGTTCCAGGAGTTCTACGGCATGGAGGACGTGATCGGGCAGATCGTCGCGTTCTTCAAGCATGCCGCGCAAGGGCTGGAAGAGCGCAAGCAAATCCTTTATCTGCTGGGCCCCGTGGGCGGCGGCAAGTCGTCCATCGCGGAACGGCTCAAGGCCTTGATGGAGGCTTATCCCATCTACGCCCTGAAGGGTTCGCCGGTGAATGAATCGCCCCTGGGCCTGTTCCATCCGGAACGGTTCGGCGACACGCTCGAAAAGGAATACGGCATTCCGCGGCGCTACCTGACCGGCATCATGTCGCCGTGGGCCGTGAAGCGTCTGAAGGAATTCGACGGCGATATCTCGCAGTTCCGCGTCGTGCGCCTGAATCCGTCCGTGCTGCGCCAGACCGCCATCGCCAAGACCGAGCCGGGCGACGAAAACAACCAGGACATCTCCTCGCTGGTCGGCAAGGTGGACATCCGCAAACTCGACCGCCATTCGCAGGACGATCCGGACGCCTACAGCTATTCCGGCGGGCTGTGCCTGGCGAACCAGGGGCTGCTCGAATTCGTGGAAATGTTCAAGGCCCCGATCAAGATGCTGCACCCCTTGCTGACGGCCACCCAGGAAGGCAACTTCAAGGGCACCGAAGGCTTCTCCGCGATCCCGTTCAACGGCATGATCCTCGCCCACTCGAACGAGTCGGAATGGCAGACCTTCCGCAACAACAAGCACAACGAGGCGTTCCTCGACCGGATCTACATCGTCAAGGTGCCTTACTGCCTGCAGGTCTCGGAAGAGGTCCGCATCTACGAGAAGCTGCTGCACCACAGTTCGCTGTCGGCCGCGCCGTGCGCGCCGGGAACGCTGGACATGATGGCGCAATTCTCGGTCCTGACGCGCCTGAAGGAACCCGAGAATTCCAGCATCTATTCGAAGCTGCGAGTCTACGACGGCGAAAGCCTGAAGGACGTGGACCCGAAGGCCAAGGCCCTGCAGGAGTACAAGGATTACGCCGGCACCGACGAAGGCATGACGGGCGTGTCGACGCGTTTCGCGTACAAGATCCTGTCCAGCGTCTTCAACTACGACCAGACGGAAGTGGCGGCCAATCCGGTGCACCTGATGTACGTGCTCGAGCAGCGCATCGGCCGCGAGGACTACCCCGAGGAAATCCGCCGGCGCTATCTTGAATTCATCAAGGGCTACCTGGCGCCGCGCTATGCGGAATTCATCGGCAAGGAAATCCAGACCGCCTACCTGGAGTCCTACTCCGAATACGGCCAGAACATTTTCGACCGCTACGTGACGTTCGCCGACTGCTGGATCCAGGACGAGGAATTCCGCGACCCGGAAACCGGCGAAAGCTTCGACCGCAGCGCGCTCAATGATGAACTGGAAAAGATCGAAAAGCCCGCGGGCATCGCGAATCCCAAGGACTTCCGCAACGAGATCGTCAACTTCGTGCTGCGGGCGCGCGCCAACAACAATGGCCGCAACCCCACCTGGACCAGCTATGAAAAGCTGCGCGAAGTGATCGAGAAGAAGATGTTCTCGAACACGGAAGACCTGCTGCCGGTGATTTCGTTCAATGCCAAGGCCTCGGCCGAGGACAAGTCGAAACACCAGAGCTTCGTGGATCGCATGGTCGAAAAGGGCTACACGGAAAAGCAGGTCAGGCTGCTGTGCGAGTGGTACCTCCGTGTGAGGAAGTCTTCCTGAGCGAGGTGAATCATGAATTCACTGATCGATCGCCGTCTCAACGGGCGCAATAAAAGCGCCGTCAACCGGGAGCGTTTTCTCCGGCGTTACAAGGACCAGATCCGCAAGGCGGTCCACGGGATGATCCGCGACCGTTCCATCCAGGACATGGACCAGGGCGGCGAGATCAACCTGCCCGTCCGCGACATCTCCGAGCCGACCTTCCACCACGGCCAGGGCGGCGACCGCGAGATGGTGCACCCCGGCAACCGCGAGTTTGCCAAGGGCGACACCTTCGACCGGCCGCAGGGCGGGCAGGGGGAAGGCGGGTCCGAGCCGGGCGAGGGCGAATCGGTGGACCAGTTCACCTTCAGCCTGTCGCGGGCCGAATTCCTCAACCTGTTCTTCGAGGACCTGGAGCTGCCGCACATGGCGCGCACCCAGTTGGGCGAGGTCAGCCAGAAGAAATGGCAGCGCGCCGGCTACACGACTTCCGGCTCGCCCAGCATGCTGAGCATCAGCCGCACGCTCAAGTCGTCGCTGGCGCGCCGCGTCGCGCTCGGCGTGAAGGCGCGGGCCGACCTTGAAGATGCCGAAGAGCGCCTGGCCAAGGCGCGCGAAGTGGGCGCCCCGGCCGACGAGATCCGGGCGCTGGAGCAGGAGGTCGAAGATTGCCGCGAGCGCCTGGCCCGCGTGCCGTTCCTGGACGACCTGGACCTGCGCTACCGCAACCGGGTGTCGGTCTCGATCCCCATGGCGCGCGCCGTGATGTTCTGCCTGATGGACGTGTCGGGCTCCATGGACGAAGGCAAGAAGGACCTGGCCAAGCGGTTCTTCTCGCTGCTGTATTTGTTCCTGTCGCGCAAGTACGAACACGTGGACCTGGTTTTCATCCGCCACACGGACAACGCCGAGGAAGTGGACGAGCAGACCTTCTTCTACGATCCCAAGAGCGGCGGCACCATCGTGCTGTCCGCGCTGGAGCTGATGCGCGAGATCCTCGAAAAGCGCTATCCGCCGGGGTCCTGGAACGTCTACGCGGCGCAGGCCAGCGACGGCGATTCTTTCGGCGCCGACGCCGGCAAGAGCGCGCGCTTCCTGGCCGAGCACCTGCTGCCCGCCACCCGCTACTTCGCCTATATCGAGGTCCCCGATTCGCAGGAAGCGCGCAAGAGCAGCCTGTGGGCGGAATACGAACAGAAACTGGAGCCGCACTTCGTGATGCGGCGCATCTGCGAACGCAGCGAAATCTTCCCTGTGTTCCATGATCTGTTCAAAAAGGAGACCGCATGAATACCATCGTCGGAGCTCTCGTGGAGCCGGAGGCCGCCGGCAGCGCCCGGCCGATCTCCCAAGGTTCCGAATGGACGTTCGAACTGATCCAGTCCTATGACGAAGCGATTTCCAAGATCGCCGCGGAATACGGCCTGGACACGTATCCGAACCAGATCGAGGTGATCACCTCGGAGCAGATGCTGGACGCCTATGCCTCGGCCGGGCTGCCCATCGGGTATCCCCACTGGTCGTACGGCAAGGAGTTCATCCGCAACGAGCAGTTCTACCGCCGCGGCATGCAGGGGCTGGCCTACGAGATCGTGATCAATTCCAACCCTTGCATCTCGTACCTCATGGAAGAGAATTCCATGACGATGCAGGCGCTGGTGATTGCGCATGCCTGCTACGGGCACAACTCCTTCTTCAAGGGCAATTACCTGTTCCGCCAATGGACGGACGCGGACGGCGTGCTGGACTATCTGGTCTTCGCGCGCAAGTACGTCATGGCCTGCGAGGACCGCTACGGTATCGAGGCCGTCGAGGCGCTTCTCGACTCCTGCCATGCGCTGTCGCACCACGGGGTGGACCGCTACAAGCGCCCCGCGCCGATTTCCTACAAGGAAGAGGCCGCGCGCCAGGCCGAGCGCGCGGAGCACGCCCGCCTGCAGTACAACGACCTGTGGCGGACCCTGCCGCGGCTCGAGGACGAAAAGGACACGCGGGTCGAGGCTTCGGTGTTCCCGCCCGAACCTGAAGAGAATCTGCTGTACTTCATCGAGAAGTACTCGCCCAAGCTCGCGCCGTGGCAGAAGGAACTGGTGCGCATCGTCCGCAAGATCGCGCAGTACTTCTACCCGCAGACGCAGACCAAGGTCATGAACGAGGGCTGGGCCACGTTCTGGCACTACACCATCCTCAACCGGCTGCATGAAAAGGGGCTGGTGAACGACGGCTTCATGATGGAGTTCCTGCAGAGCCACACCAATGTGGTCAGCCAGCGCGGCTTCGACGAGCGCGGCTACGGCGGCATCAACCCGTATGCGCTGGGCTTCGCCATGATGTCGGACATCCGCCGCATCTGCGAGGCGCCCACGCCCGAGGACCGCCGCTGGTTCCCCGACATCGCGGGCGGCGACTGGCTGAAGACCCTGGACTTCGCCATGCGCAACTTCAAGGACGAGTCCTTCATCTCGCAGTACCTGTCGCCGCGCCTGATCCGGGAATTCCGCTTTTTCGCGATCTCGGACCATCAGGCCAATCCGAAGCTGGAAGTGGCCGCGATCCACGACGACGAGGGCTACCGCGACATCCGGCGCCTGCTCGCCGCGCAGCACAACCGCGACAACCAGGTGCCGGACATCCAGGTGGTCCGCTTCAACCGCGATTCCGACCGCTCCCTGGTGCTGCGCCACCTGAAGACCCGCGGCCGGCCGCTGGCCGGCGAAGACGCCGAACAGGTCATGAAGCACCTGGCGCGGCTCTGGGGGTTCAGGGTGCGCCTGGAAGAGACCGAGCCGGACGGCACGGTCAGCTCCTACCGCGAACAGGACCCGCCCGCCAGCGCTTAGTGGGCGAACAGGGCCGAGAGGGGGACGCCAAGGCGTCCCCTTTTTTTTCATGTGGCCTTGCCGCGGATGCGCGCAATCTGCTAGAATCGCGGATTCGCATTTTTCGCAGCGGTAAAAACACGCCGAAAAACGCAGTTAGGACAGGTGGCCGAGTGGTTGAAGGCGCACGCCTGGAAAGCGTGTATACGTCAAAAGCGTATCGGGGGTTCGAATCCCCCTCTGTCCGCCAGGAATGCACGAGCCCCTGATTTCGCCAAGAAATCAGGGGCTTTTTCTTTGTTGGCGGCGGATGTTGCGCCGCGCTTCGCGCGCGGGTACCTTGCTGCCAGGATCCGCCATTCGATTCCGGATTCGGGAGGAACGCCCTTGGAGACTTTCACCGTCGTCATGGCCATGCTGGTCGCCGTCCTGCTGAGCGGCGTGCTGGTCCGCCTGCTGCCGCTGGCCGTTCCCTTGCCCTTCGTGCAGATCGGGCTGGGCTTCTTGGTGGCCGCGGTGTTCCAGCGCGGGGTGCTGATCGAGCCCGACATCTTCTTTCTCCTGTTCCTGCCGCCGCTGCTGTTCCTGGACGGCTGGCGGGTGTCGAAGCTGGCGGTCATGCGCGAATCGTCGTCCATCCTGCAACTGGCGTTCGGGCTGGTGTTCGTGACCGTGATCGGCGTGGGCTACCTGATCCACTGGATGATCCCGGCGGTGCCGCTGGCGGTGGCCTTCGCCATCGCGGCCATCGTATCGCCCACCGATCCGGTCGCGGTGGAGGCCATCTCGCGCAAGGTCGCCGTTCCGCGGCGGATGATGGCGATACTGGAAGGCGAGGCCCTGTTCAACGACGCCAGCGGCCTGGTGGCGTTCCGGTTCGCGGTGGTGGCCGCCGCCACCGGCACGTTTTCCCTGACGCAGGCGGCCCTGTCCTTCGTCTGGGTGTCCGCGGCCGGCATCGCGATCGGCGCCGGGCTGACCTTGCTGGCGATGCGCGCGCGCCGCCTGGTTTCGCGGCGCCTGGGCGAAGAGCCGGGCGTGGACGTGCTGCTCAGCCTGGTCACCCCGTTCTTCGTCTACTACGTCGCCGAGCAGGCCGGCGCGTCCGGCATCCTGGCCGCCGTCGCGGCGGGGATCGCCATGAGCTACGCCGAAATGTCCGGCGGGGCGCTGGCGGCCACCCGGATGGAACGCCACGCGGTCTGGAACATGGTGCAGTTCACGCTCAACGGCATGATGTTCGTGCTGCTGGGAGAGCAATTCCCGACCATCCTGGCAAACCTGTCGCGGGCCGCGCAGGAGAGCGGCGGGCATTCCATCTACTGGCTGCCGCTGTACGGCCTGGCGATCAGCCTGGGACTGGTGCTGTGCAGGCTGTTGTGGGTCGTCGTCGCGCTGAAGGTCAACGCGGCGGCGGCCCGCCGCCGGGGCGGCGAGCCCGTCCGGATCGGGCTGCGCGTGATCCTGGCCATGTCCCTGGCGGGCGTGCGCGGCGCGGTGACCCTGGCGGGGGTCATGACGCTGCCCTTCGCCCTGGACAACGGCGCGCCGTTTCCCGCGCGCGATCTGGCGATATCCCTGGCGGCGATGGTCATCGTCTATTCCCTGCTGCTGGCCAGCGCCAGCCTGCCGAGGCTGCTGCGCGGCCTGCATTTCCCGCCCAACGGCCGGGTGCGGCGGGAACTGGCGCTGGCGCAGGAAGCGATGTTGCAGGCCGCGCTGGATGGCGTGGCGCAATATGCCCGGCGCCGGATCGCGGCGCATCCGGAAGACACGGGGCTGTACGCGGACGCCGCCGACAGCCTGGCCGCCGACCTGCGCCGGCAGGCGGGGGAGGTGCCGGACGGAACCTCGGCGGAGGACCTGGAGAAGCAGGCCGGCATCGAGCGCCTGATGCGCCTGGAGGCGATCGCCGCGTCGCGCCAGGCCTTGTTCCGCCTGGCCCGGACGCATCGCATTTCGGACACGCTGGCCCGCGAACAGGTGCGGCTGCTGGATCTGCACGAAGCGCGGTTGCGCTGAGGCGGCCCGCTTTCGTACTAGTACTAGCGCGGTCGCGTTATTAACGAACCAGTACGAATTTGGCCCGGCGGATCCAAACGTACAGTGCATGTTTTCTCTTCTGCAGCCCAAGGCTGTTCCGGAGCCGACTGCACCATGAAAATCAACTTCATCATTGCCGATGACCATCCCATGGTGGTCGTCGGCATCAAGCATGAGCTTTCCAGCATCCATACGCTGCGCAACGCGGGGGTCGCCAGGAACTCCACCGAGGTGCTGGACCTGCTGGCGCGTTGCCACTGCGACGTGTTGATCACCGACTACGTCATGCCCGGCGGAGAATTCGGCGACGGCATGGCCATGCTTTCGTTCATCCGCCGCCGCTATCCGGAACTGAAGATCGTCGTGCTCACGGCCATCGAGAACCTCGCGGTCGTGGCCGAGATGAGGAAGATCGGCGTGCATTCCGTCCTCAACAAGGCGGACGAGGTCGGCCATCTGGTCTCGGCGGTGCATGCCGTCTACGCGGGCGCATCCTACTTTTCCCCGCGGCTGCGGGGAGAGGGCGGCGGGGGCGGCGACGGGCAGGCGCGCGCCTTGTCGCCCCGCGAGGCCGAGGTCGTGCGCCTGTACGTGTCGGGCGCGTCCATTTCCGAAATCGCGCGCCAGCTCAACCGCACCAAGCAGACCGTCAGCTCTCAGAAAAGCAGCGCCATGCGCAAGCTCGGCATCGAACGCGACGTCGACCTGTTCTGTTTCGCCTACGAAACCGGCCTGGTCATCGCGCGCCAGCCGATCGAGGGCGCGGTGCCGGCCTTTCCGCGTCCACCGCTCGCTAGATAGCGCCGAAGCGTTCATTTAGTACCCGTCTGATTGCCCGGGCATGGCCGGGGCCAGATACTGAATCCGTTCATTCATCTGTATCGCAAAGCCAGGCTCCGGGACGCGCAGACATGCCAGTCCAGGGCGGTCGCCATCGATCGGCGCATCGGACAGCCCTGCGGTCCGCGGGCGATACGGGCGGCGCAATGCCATACGCCGGCATTCGCGCAGCCCGCTCCCGCCGGGCCCGCCCCATTGCGACTAGCGAGGATCTCATCGTGAATATTCCAGCCGCTCTATCCGACCAGGCAGGCGCGGGCGCGCCTCATGTCATGGCCTTGGGACCGCTGACCCGTTCCACCGACATGCTGAGCGGCCTGCTGATCCAGGGCGACCTGCACTCCTTGCGCGTGTCGGAAACGCGAGGCCAGCTCGAGGCGGAGCTCGCCGCCGAGGCGGTGGACGTCATCGTCTGCGAGGTGTCGGGAGACGCGTCCGAGCACCTGAATCTTCCCGTCCGCCTGTTGCGCCTGTATGCGCTGAACCGCCTGGCCAAGGTGCCCGCGGTAATCTGGCTGAGCGATCTGCCCGCGCAAACGCTGGACGCGCAGGCGTCCGAACTGCGGGATGCCGGGGTCGGGGTCGAAGTGGCCAGCCTGGTGGACAAGCACAGCCTGGCCGGCGCGCTGGGACGCCTGGCGACTCGGCGTCCGGCCAGGCCGGCGGGCGCCGCCTGCCCGCCCGCGCGTTTCACGGAAGACAATTTGCGGCAGTCGGTCGAGTCGGGCCAGGAGTTCCGGATCGTCCTGCAGCCGCAGTACGACCTGACGACGGGCCGGATGGTGGGCGCGGAGGCCCTGGCGCGCTGGCGGCACGGCGGGTT
Organism: Achromobacter veterisilvae; assembly: GCF_037619525.1. NCBI lineage: Bacteria > Pseudomonadati > Pseudomonadota > Betaproteobacteria > Burkholderiales > Alcaligenaceae > Achromobacter > Achromobacter veterisilvae. The sequence continues at coordinate 1,790,265 of NZ_CP148753.1, forward strand.
CGGCGAGATACCGCCGTCCGAGTTCCTGCCCGCCCTGCGCCGCCTGGGCCGCAAGTGCGCGCTGTTCGATTTCGTCCTGGCGCGCGTCCATGAGGTCCTGCACACCCTCCTGCGCGCGAACGCCGCATTGCCGGTCTCCATCAACGCGTCCGCCGCCACCCTGGCGATCCCGGGGCTGCTGTATCGCCTGGATGCCGGCGCGCGGCGCGAAGGCATCCCGGCCGAACTCCTGAAGATCGAACTGACCGAAGACGTCGACATCGACGACATTCAGCGCATCGCGTCGGACCTGGAATGGATGCGCGCGCGGGGCTTCGGCATCAGCATGGACGATTTCGGCACCGGCACGTCGACGCTGGAACGGCTGACCCGCCTGCCGTTCTCGGAATTCAAGATAGACCGCTCTTTCGTGCAGCGCATGCACACCGAGCCCGCGGCGCGCGCCGTCGTGATCACCGCGCTGGATCTCGGCCGCCGGCTGGGCATGCGGGTGGTGGCGGAAGGCATCGAACGCTCGGAACACATCTATTTGCTGCGCGAGCTGGGCTGCCACGTGGGGCAGGGCTACGAGCTGTGCCGTCCGCTGGAAGTCTCGGACTTCATCGCCAAGGTCCTGAACGAGGCCTCGGCGCAGCCCTTGCCGCGCAACGGCGAGCAATACAGGGTGGCCTGAGGGCCAGCGCGACACCGTGTCCGAACCCCAGCTCCAGGCCCTGGCCCGCTATCGCCGTTACCAGCGCCTGCTGCTGCTGGGCGGCGGCCTGCTCACGACCCTGATGGTGATCCTGACCTTTGCGCTGGGCATCCAGACCCGGCTGCGCGTCCATCTGGACGCGCAGCGGCAGGGCTTCGTGCTGAGCCGCAGCCTGGTCGAAAAATACGGCCCGAGCGCGCTCATGACGCCATTCGCCCAGGACGACGAAAGCGGATGCGCGATGATCCTGTCGGCCAGCGGACTCGCGCTGGCATCGGGCGGCGAAGCCTGCGAGGACGCCGACCGATTGCCGCCGGCCCTGGTCCAGGCGCTGCTGGCGGCGGCCGGCCCAGAACCGCAGGAACTGTACTGGAATGGGGGGATCGTCATCGCTGGCGCGTTCGGGGAAGAGGACCTCGTGCTGGTCCATGCCTATTCCCCGCGAGGCATGGCCGCGGCGCTTGGCTGGAACGTCGGCGCGGACGCCGCCATGTCGCTGGCGACGCTGGCCATCATGTGGCTGTGCGCGGCGGCGCTGAAGCTGCGGGTCTTCCGTCCGCTGCTGGAATGGTCGCGGCAGATCTACGACAGCGAGACGCTGAGCCGGACGCTGATCGACACCGCGCCGGTGGGACTGGGCCTGATCGCCGCCGATAGCGGAAAGCCCTTGCTGTGGAGCCCTTCCATGACGGAAACCGTCAGCCGGATCGCCCTCCCGGCCGACACCCTGTCGGATGAGCTGACCCGGCGGTATCGGGCGCGCCTGACGGATGGCGGCGCGGGCTGGCGGCGGGGACCCTTGCAGGAGGAACTGGGTTTTCCCACCCACGACGGCAGGGAAATCGACCTGTCGGTGAGCATGGCGCGCGCGCGGTACCAGGGTCAGGACGTGCTGGTGACGGCGTTCGTGGACGTCACGGCGAAAAAGCGTGTGGAGCAGCAGTTGCGCAAGGCGCGCCAGGCGGCCGATTCGGCCAACGCGGCCAAGTCGGCGTTCCTGGCGGCGATGAGCCACGAGATCCGCACGCCGCTCAACGCCATCCTGGGCAACCTGGAGCTGCTGTCGCATTCGCCGCTGAACGCGGCGCAGCGCGACCGGCTCGACACGATCCGCTCGGCTTCCGACGGCCTGCTGTCGGTGGTCAGCGACGTGCTGGATTTCTCCAAGATCGAAGCGGGCGAGCTGCGCCTGGAGGAGATCGAGTTCGATGCGCTGGAGGTGGCCTCGCGGGCCTTGAGGATGTTCGCGCCGATGGCGCAGGCCTGCGGGCTGGCGCTGGTGGGCGAGCTGGGCCTGGCGGTGAGCCAGCCGATGCGGGGCGATCCCACGCGGCTGGGGCAGATCCTGCACAACCTGCTGTCGAACGCGATCAAGTTCACCAACGCGGGCAAGGTGACGCTGCGGCTGGCGCTGGACGAGGCGGGGTCGCAGGCGGCGTTCGAGGTCGAGGACACGGGCATCGGCATGTCGGCCGAGCAGATGGCCCGGCTGTTCCGGGCCTTCAGCCAGGGCGACGCCACCATCAGCCGGCGCTTCGGCGGAACCGGGCTGGGCCTGGCGCTGTGTTCGCGCCTGGCGCAGGCCATGGGCGGGACGATGGCGGCCGAGAGCGAGCCGGGGCTGGGCAGCCGCTTCACGCTGCGGCTGCCGCTGGGCGAATGCGCGGGCGAACGCGATCTGCCGCGGTTCGACGGCCAGTCGGTGGTGCTGGTGGCGGCCTTCGAGGCCGAGCGCGCCTATGTCGGCCAGGCGCTGTCGGCCTGGGGGCTGCGGCCGCAGGGCTATGGTCATCCCGCGCAGGTCGGCCAGCAGGAACTGGAGGGCGCGGCGGCTCTGGTCCTGTGGGGTGCCCGCCAGACCTGGCTGGCCGCGGACGAGAACCGCCTGATCGAGGAGTCCGCGTGGGTGATCGACTGCGCCATGTCGGGTCCGGGCCTGCCCACGGCGGCGGGCCGGCTGCTGAGCGTGTCCATGTATGGGCTGGGCGGGTTGGCGGGGGCGTTGCGGCATGCGTTGCAGGGCCGGGCGCTGGCGCCGGCGTCGCCGGGCCGTCGCGTGCTGGCGCGTCCCCTGCGGATCCTGGTGGCCGAAGACAACCTGGTGAACCGCCGGTTGTTCGAAGAGCAGCTTGCGTTGCTGGGCTGCGAGGTGCGCACGGCCGAGGATGGGGAAGCGGCGCTGGCGTGGCTGGAGCGCGAGGAGTACGACGTATTGCTGACGGACCTGGCGATGCCGGGGATGGACGGCTACACGCTGGCGCGGCGGGCGCTGCGGCGGTGGCCGTCGCTGCCGGTGGTGGCGGCCACCGCCCACGTCACGCCGCAGGAGCGCGAGCGCTGCGCGCAGGCCGGCATGGCGCGCGTGCTGGGCAAGCCGCTGTCGCTGGAGGAGCTGGGCCGGACCCTGTCGGAACTGACCGGCATCGCCTGGGGGCCGCCCATGCCGGCCGAACCGGCCGACGACCCGCTGGGCGGACAGGCGCTGCCGGAGGGCCTGCGCAGCCTGTTCCTGGAGTCCTGTGAAACGTCGCTGTCCGCGCTGAAACAGGCGCAGCAGGACGGCGACGCCCAACGGCTGCGGGCGGAACTGCATTCGCTGAGCGGCATGCTGGGGGTGTTCCGCATGCGGAACATGCGCCACAAGCTGGTCGACGTGGAAACGCGGTTCAAGCAGGGCGATGTCGACGCCTCGCATGCCGTCAAGCTCCTGCTCGAAGAGCTGGAGGCCGGCCTGCGGCGCGCGCGCGTGGCTCCGGAGGCCCGGGGCCCGACGCGGCGACGCCGCGTGTAAGGGCCGCCCGCCGCGGCCTTTCCCGACCGCCCGTCCGTCGCGGCGCCGATCGTTCCGCGCCGCTGCCCGGGCGCTTGCTTTTTTGCAGTCCTTAACGATGTGCCCGGGCTTTTCGTACTGGTCTGAGTTTCAACGCGCGCTGCGATTCCTACCATGCTCATGGTGCTGGAAACGGCCCGTTCTTTGGTATCTGAAGACGAAAGAAGCGGTTTATTTCCATCGATGACAGGTACCCATTTTCTTCTCTACACACTTACACGAAATCATGAAAAAACATCTCTTGAGTCTCGCATTGCTGTCCGCGATGGGCCTGTCCACGGCACACGCCGCCCAGGGCGCCAGCGGCACCATCAATTTCTCCGGATCCGTCGTCGCGGATACCTGCGTGGTTTCCGGCGGCGGCGCCGCCGGTTCCGGCACCGGCACCATCAACGTGGACATGGGGTCGACGGCCATCGGCCAGATCGGCAAGGGTTCGTCTCCGAAAGAGGCGGCGCATCCGGGCTCGACGCTGGCGCCGGAAGGCAAGGATTTTGAATTGCTGGTGAACTGCGCCGACGCGGCGGGCGTGGACAACTACACGCTGAAGATTTCGCCCGCCATTGCCTCCGGCAAGCACATCGGGACGGCCACCGGCCAGGTCGCCATCGCCCTGTTCGACACCTTCCTGGACAACACCGGCGTGGCCCTGGATTTCACCACCGGCTCGGTGTCCGGCACGACCGCGATCAGCGCGGGCCCCACTCCGGCGACCGGACCGCTGCAACCCCAGCTCTCCGGGGACAAGAAGTCGGCCACCTACCACCTCAGGGCATACGTGGTGACCGCCAATGGCGATTCCACCGCCAGTATCAGCGGCCATAGCTACACCGCCGCGGCGTACTACACGCTTTCCTACAACTGATCCACAAGGTCGTTTTTCGCCAAGCGTTATGGGGGAGGCCGCGGCATCGCGGTCTCCCCCGATAACGGCTGTTCCGGAGCCCCGCATGTCCGCTATTTTTTCCACCTTGCGCCGCATTTGCGGCCCCGCGCTGATCGCGGCCGCTTTGGCTGGCGGCTCCAGCGCCCACGCGTCCATTTCCTTGAGCACCACGCGCGTGATCTTCGACGGCCGTAACAAGGAAGCATCCGTTGTCGTCAGAAACGGCAAAGCCAACATCCTGGTCCAGTCCTGGGTCGAAAGCAATACCGAAGGCGACCTGGGCGAATTGCCCTTCGCCGTGAGCCCGCCGCTGGCCAAGATGCTGCCCGATTCGCAGCAGCTTCTGCGAGTGTTGTACGCGGGCGGAAAGAACTCCTTGCCGCAGGACAAAGAGTCCGTGCTGTGGCTGAACGTGCAGGAAATCCCCGAAGCCGTGCCTGGGGAGAACGTGCTGCAAATGGCGATACGCCAGCGCATCAAGCTGTTCTTCCGTCCGCCGGGCCTGCAAGGAGCCGCCGACGACGCGCCCGCGGCTTTGCAATGGAGCATCGTGCAGCAGCAGGGGAAACCCATGTTGCAGGTATCCAATCCCAGCGCCTTCCACGTGTCGTTCTCACACATCGCCATCGGCTCCGGTGCTCCCGTCGCGGTGCGCGTCATGGTCGCGCCGGGCGAAACGAGCAGATACGCGCTCGGCAAGGAAGTTTCGCCGGGCTCGACGGCCCTGGCGTTCTCCGTGGTCAACGATTACGGGGGCGTCGACGAATACAAGGCGCGCCTGTCCGGCGCGGATCCCGTCAATGCGGCCGCGGCCAAGGCGCCGAAGTAGTTTCTTCGCCCCGGGGCCAGCGGAAGACCGCTGAGTGGCCGAAGCGTTCGGGGGGAGGGTGAAAAACCATGTGGTAGACACGATGAAATCCTGGAATTCCAATTCAAATCGCACCGTCCATGGTGTGATCGCAGGTTTCTTGAGCCTGGGCCTTCCCACGTGGGCGGCCGCCACCGGCACCGCCAAACCTTCCACGGCCGTCGCCGCGCTTGGCCAGACCGAGCAGCCGGGCGATCCGTCCGGATTCAGCATGGCCTTCCTGCAAGGCGCCTACCAGGCCGCGGACGTCAAATCGCTGCTGCTGGGCAGCGAGGTGATGGCCGGCACTTATCGCGTGGACATCTATACCAACGGCGATCCGGCGGGCCGCCGGGACGTGACGTTTTCGGTCAATCCGGGCACCGGACAGGTGGAACCCTGTTTTACGGCCGAACTCTTGACGCAGGCCGGCGTGGATACCCGCAAGCTCGAAGCCCAGGGCAAAGCCCTGCAAGGCGCCTGCCTGCGCCTGCCCGAACTGATCGAGCAGGCCAGCGCCCACTACGATGCGCCGCGCCTGCGCCTGAACCTCAGCGTGCCGCAGGCCTACATGTCGGCTTCGCATCGCGGATACGTGGACCCCTCCCTCTGGGAAGATGGCGTGCCCGCCGCGTTCGTGAACTACAGCCTCAATAGCCGCAGGGGCTGGTCCACCCGCACGGGCGGCAGCAACGACCGTTCCACGAGCGTGGGACTGCAAATGGGCGCCAACCTGGGCGCCTGGCGGCTGCGCAACAATTCCTACCTGACCATGGGCAGCCGCCAGGCCACGCAATTCCAAAGCCAGAACACCTATTTGCAGCGCGGGCTCAATGGCATCAAAAGCCAGCTCCAGATCGGAGAGACCTACACCAATTCGCCCTTGTTCGACGGTGTGCAATTCCAGGGCGTGCAATTGGCGTCGGACGAGGCCATGCGGCCCGACAACGAGCAGGGCTATGCGCCGGTGATCCGCGGCAACGCCGAGTCGAACGCCACCGTCGAAGTGCGGCAGAACGGCTACCTGATCTATAGCGCGACGGTCGCGCCGGGGCCGTTCGAGATCACCGATCTGTCGCCGTCAGGATCCAACGGGGACATGGAAATCACGGTCATCGAGGCCGACGGCAGCCGGCGCGTGCAGCGCCAGGCTTTTTCCAGCCCGCCGCTCATGGTGCGGGAAGGGCGCGTCCGCTACGATGGGGCGTTTGGACGGTTCAAGCGGAACGGCAGCGGCGGGGAACGGCCTATCTTCGGCAGCGCGTCCCTGCTCTATGGCGTGTCCGGCAATGTCACGCTGGCCGCGGGGCTGCAGGCTTCCGCCGGCTACCAGGCCTATTCGCTGGGCGCGGGCGTGAATACGCGCGCCGGCGCGGTTTCCCTAGATGCCACCCATTCCATCAGCAAGAACGACGGCAAAAGCCTGTCCGGCGACAAACTGGACCTGCGCTACGGCAAGTTCCTGGAAGACACCAACACCAACGTTTCCGTCAACTATCAGCGCAGCCTGAACGACGGCTTCCGCAGTCTGTCCGACCATGTCTACGCCAAGAACCGGTCCGACGGCGTGGATCCGTACGCCTCGCGCTACGGCTACACGCATTCCCGCGTGGATGCCTACCTGGCGCAGAACCTGGGGCAGGGCAACCGCTATGGAAGCCTGTACCTGAGCGGTTCGGACGCGCGCTATTGGGACGATTCCCGGTCGCGCAGCCTGTCCGTCGGCTACAGCAATTCGCTGGGCCGGGTGTCGTACAACCTGGGCTACAGCCACATGCGCAATGTCAACGGCGGACCTTACGGCAGGCGCTACAGCGACAACCTGATGTCGCTGACGTTGTCTTTCCCGCTGGGTTCCGGCGCGGGGGCGCCGCAGGGATACACCAGCCTGAACCGCCAGGGCTCCGGCTCATCGGTGCAGGCGGGCGTCGGCGGGCAACTGCCGACGGAACGGGACATCGGCTACAGCATTACCGCCGGCCGCGGCATGGATGGCGGCGGCAGCGGTTCGGCCGCGGCCAGCACGACCACCTCGTTCGCGAGACTGGGCGCGGGCTACAGCTATGGCAACCACTACCATGCGACGACGTTGTCGGCCAATGGTTCGGTGGTGGCGCACGGAGGCGGCGTCAACCTGGGCCAGTCGGTAGGCGACACCTTCCTGCTGGCCAAGGTGGATCCGCCGGTGGCGGGCGTCGGGCTGTCGAGCTACGCGGGCGCGGAAACCGGCCGCAACGGCTACGCCGTGGTGCCCAGCGCCACGCCGTTCCGCAGCAACTGGGTCGGGCTGGATACGCGCAAGCTGACGGCCGAAGTCGAGTTCGACAACGCCATGCAACAGATCGTCCCCACGCGCGGGGCGATCGGCCAGGTGACGTTCAAGGCCGACACCGGCCGCCGCGTGCAATTCGAACTCACGCAGCCCGACGGAAAGCCGATGGCGTTCGGCGCGACGGTCGACGATGCCGACGGCAACCGCCTGGGCATCACCGATCCGCGCGGGCGGGTGCTGGCCATGCTGTCGGAAGACAAGGAAAAGGGCGAGCTGCTGGTCCGCTGGAACGAACTGGAATGCCGGATTCCCTATGCGCTTCCGGCCAGGACGGAAGGCGAAAACTACCAGAGGATTTCGTTGAAGTGCGATAGCGCCCGGGCGATCGAACGCAAGAATCCGCCTCGCCAGGGGCCGTTGGTGGGGCAGGACCCTTCGACGAAGAAGCTGTAGGGGTGCGGCGGACGGCTTCCGCCGCGCCTGCGCAAGGCAGCGATCCCGCTTGCGAAAAAAAAACCCCGATCAGGGAAAATGATCGGGGAAACGGAAGGGAACGCTCCCCGCCCGGGAGTGGACGAAGAGCATGAATATCGTAGCCCCGCGGGGCCGGCCAGACTATCTGACAAGTATGAATTCCGCCTGCCGCCATCCAGCGGCGGCCGGGAACTCAGGGGTACACGATCGTGACCGTGGCCTTCGCCTTTACGGAACCCGCTTCCGCAACCGGCGGCGTGTCGGGCAGACGCACATACTGTGCCGTGAACTTCATGTTGTACGACGCATTCTTGGGCGCGCTGGCATTGCCGTACTTGATGGGATTCGTCGCCGTGGGCGACGGCAGGCTGCTGCCCACCGGCTGAGGCAAATAGACGATCGGATTCTGGGAGGCCGGGGTTCCCGAGGAGACGTCGGCGTCGCGGTACAGGCGAATGCCCACATTTCCCCTCTCGGGCTTCAGGTAGTTCACCTGCGCGCCGGTGCCCTGGGGGTCGGAGAAATACATGGAAAAAGTGGCGCCCGCCGCGCAGTTGTTCGCAATCAGGGAGAACGTCGCCTCGTTTTCCGTGCCTTCCTCGCGGGGGCGGCCCGCGGCGACGACGCGGCTCGCGTTGACGCCCAGGAGATTGACCGTCTGGTTCAATGAGTTCGTGTCGAACTGGCAGGTAGGATAGTTCGACGGCAGTTGCACGGACTCCAGGTTGCCCAGGTTGTTGTTGGCCATGTAGGTGGGGGTGAAGCAGTCTATGCCGGATTCCCCGTCGTTGGTGGTGTTGTCCGGGAAAGAGCCCAGGAAAACATTGATGAGGGGGCCTTGGTTCAGCCGCAGAGCGTCCTGGGTGAGATAGCTGCTTACGTATCCATCGGGATTCTGGAGAACGATTTCATATCGGCCCGTAATGGTCAGGGTGGCGGTGATCCGTTTTACCTTATCGTCGTTATCCTTGTGGGCCACGAAGAATCTGAACCCCCCCGTATATTTGTTGGGCTCGAGCATGACGGGAAACTGGACCCCGGTATCGACATCCGGATCCAGATTGCTGGTCGTGATGCCGGTGACGATGAATCTGCCGCCGAGCTTGGGGTAATAGTTGAGAAGACTGGATCGCGTGGCCGTGTCCCAGGGAACGTTGCCCCAGCTAGGTTCCGTGATGAATATCCGGTCGCTCCGCAGGCCGGTGCCGCCTGGATTGGGAGCCTGCTTGCCCACCGACCTGAGCTGGTTGATCGTTATGTTCAACCGCATGTCATGGGTCGCCAATACGGCGCCTTTCGTGAAGGTGGGGGAAGCCGGCAGATTCCAGAAGGAAACGCTCGAGAACATGCCGGCGGTCGACGTGATCGTGCAGGACGCGTAGGCGGCATGCGCCGGCGTGGCGGGGAGCAGGCCGGCCGTCAGCGCGACGCCGCCCAGGATCGTATTCAGTCTCGCGCCCCGGCCGCGTTTTCGCAGGCCGAACCCTTTTTTTCCATGTATCAATTTCGTGCTCCTGGTGCCGTTTCCGTGTACGGATTCACGGCGCGTCATCGCGATCGCGCCCTATTGGACGAATCTTAGAAGCGCGACGCACAGGCGGATATCGGACAAGTTCTAAAGCGGAGCGGTCCGATTGCCTCTACGTTCCCGGGGGCAGGTGCTGCTCCATTTGGCGCAAGGCGTCGCAGAGCCGGTCGATGGCGGCGGCATTGGCAGCGATGCCCGTCTGTCTGACCGCCTGGTCCAGTTCGCTGCAATCCCGGGCCACGTCATGCACGCGGAAGACATTCAGCGCGCCGCCTAGCGAGTGGAGTTCCGCCAGTAGTTGCGCCGTGTCGCCTTGGGCCTGGGCATGGCGCAATGTCTCCAGCGAGGCCTTGCAGGATTGAAGGAACGTTTGCCTGAGGGCGTCGAGTATCGCCTCTCCGTCCTTCAGGTCTTCGGCGGCGCCGGTTGCCGCCGGCGATTCCCAGGCGATGCCGGTCAGTTCCGACAGGGTCCGGCCCAGCTCCTCCAGCGACAGCGGCTTGCCCAGCACGCGCGCCATGCCGGCCTGCGCGCAGCGCTCGCGCTCCTGCGGCGTGACGTGGGCGGTGGCCGCCACCACCGGCAGCGACGGCCACCGCCGCAGCGCCCGCCGCGCCAGCGTGTAGCCGTCCATCCCCGGCATCGCCAGGTCCGTCAGCAATACGTCGTACTCCTCGCGCTCCAGCCACGCCAGCGCCGCTTCCCCATCCTCGGCCGTGCGCACCTCGCAGCCCAGCAACGCAAGCTGCTCTTCGAACAACCGGCGGTTCACCAGGTTGTCTTCGGCCACCAGGATCCGCAGGGGACGCGCCAGCACGCGACGGCCCGGCGACGCCGGCGCCAGCGCCCGGCCCTGCAACGCATGCCGCAACGCCCCCGCCAACCCGCCCAGCCCATACATGGACACGCTCAGCAGCCGGCCCGCCGCCGTGGGCAGGCCCGGACCCGACATGGCGCAGTCGATCACCCACGCGGACTCCTCGATCAGGCGGTTCTCGTCCGCGGCCAGCCAGGTCTGGCGGGCGCCCCACAGGACCAGCGCGGCCGCGCCCTCCAGTTCCTGCTGGCCGACCTGCGCGGGATGACCATAGCCCTGCGGCCGCAGCCCCCAGGCCGACAGCGCCTGGCCGACATAGGCGCGCTCGGCCTCGAAGGCCGCCACCAGCACCACCGACTGGCCGTCGAACCGCGGCAGATCGCGTTCGCCCGCGCATTCGCCCAGCGGCAGCCGCAGCGTGAAGCGGCTGCCCAGCCCCGGCTCGCTCTCGGCCGCCATCGTCCCGCCCATGGCCTGCGCCAGGCGCGAACACAGCGCCAGGCCCAGGCCGGTGCCGCCGAAGCGCCGGCTGATGGTGGCGTCGCCCTGGCTGAAGGCCCGGAACAGTCGGGCCATCTGCTCGGCCGACATGCCGATGCCCGTGTCCTCGACCTCGAACGCCGCCTGCGACCCCGCCTCGTCCAGCGCCAGCCGCAGCGTCACCTTGCCCGCGTTGGTGAACTTGATCGCGTTCGACAGCAGGTTGTGCAGGATCTGCCCCAGCCGCGTGGGATCGCCCCGCATCGGCTGGCTCACCGCCAGGCCCAGCTCGCCCACCAGCGCCAGCCCGCAGGCCTGCGCCATCGGCGCGAACATCCTCAAGGCCCGCGAGGCCACCTCCAGCGCATCGAACTCGATCTCCTCCAGGCGCAGCTCGCCCGCTTCGATCTTGGAGAAATCCAGCACGTCGCTGACCACCGACAGCAGGCCGTCGGAAGCCGAGCGAATCGTGTCGAGCCGGTCGCGCTGCGCCGCGTTCAGCGGCGAATGCGACAGCAGCTCCAGGTTGCCCAGGATGGCGTTGAGCGGCGTGCGGATCTCGTGGCTCATCGCCGCCAGGAACGCCGACTTGGCCGCGTTGGCCGAATCGGCCGCCTGGCGCGCCTTGCGCAACTGCTGCTCCACGCGCTTTTTCGCCGTGACGTCCACGAATGCCGTCACCAGCACGTCCTGCCCCTGGTACCGCGCGCGCGCCATGCTCACAGACAGGTCCAGGCGTTCGCCGTCGCGAGTGGGAAAGGCGAGGTCCTTGTGCACCACGGCGTCGGGCCGGTCCGCATCGACGCGGCCGTCGAGCCGGCGATAGTGCCGGGACAGTTCCGTGGACAGGCTCTGGCCCGGGGGCACGACGACGCGCTCGGCGGTATCGGCCATGGTCGGACTGCGCAGCAGGGATTGCCCCTCGTCGAGGGCGATCAGGCCCAGCCCCACCGGCGCGGTCTCGACCAGGGTCCGGCTCAGGCGCTCGCTGTCGAAGACCCGCTGCGATTGCGCCACGGCCGGCGCCAGCACGCGCCATCTGACCAGCAACAGCAATCCCCACGTGGTCAGGATGATCAGCGCCGCCGTCAGCAGGGACACCAGGATCTGCGTGCGGACGCCCGCGGCGATGTCGCGCCACGACTGCCCGAAGACCAGCATCCACCGCGTCGTGCCCAGGGGCCAGGCGGCCCATTCGTGCCCGCCCAGGAACAGGGTGGGAGCGGTCTCGCCCAACCCTTGCGCCAACGCCGAGCGGGCCAGCGGCAGCATTGCCGGATCGGGCGTGTCCTGGCAGGACAGCACCAGTTCGCCGCCGGGGCCCAGCACCAGGCAGGGGCCCCGGTAGGTGGTCGCGGGCAGGGTTTCCGCCAGCGTGGACAGCGGCAGCTCGAACACCAGGACGCCGAAAGGCTGTCCGTCCCGGCCCGTCAGCCCGGTCGCCACGCGTACGGCGCGCTTGCCCGTCAGCGGGCTGTCGTAGGCGGCCAGCCACTGGAACACCGGCCGACCCGTGGCGGGGTCGCGCCAGGCCGCGTCCGGCGCCAGCAGCGGCTTGCCGTCGTTCAAAGTCAGGGCCGGGAACAGGCGTTCGCGATCGGCGGCGATCCGTTCCTGCCATGCTTCTCCCTGCCAGGGGATGACGGACAGGACGAGAAATTTCCGGTCGAGGCTATACAGATAGGCGGTGAGTTCGCCGGCATTGCGCGCGGAGGTGGCCGCCGTGGGCGCCGCTATCTGTTCGGCCAGGCGCAGGTAGCGCGCGGCGGACTCCGCGTCGTCCGCGCCAGGGGCCGAGAGCGTCAGCAAGGGCGGGACGTCTGGCGACGGCTGGATCCTGATCAGGCCGGCTTGCAGGAGCTTCTCCACCTGGCCGGCGGCGGCGGGGCCCGCGGCCGCCCAGGCCAATTCGAGGTTCTGCACGCTGTTGCGCAGCGTGGAGGTGGCGCGCGCGCTGAACTCCATCGACCGGCGGGCGTCGATGGAGATTTCGTCTTTCATGCGGGAGAGATAGGAGCTGACCGACGCGGCGATTTCCAGCAGGCTCGCGGCGAGCGCCAGCGCCGTGATGGCCGCGCCGCCTCCGATGATCAGGAGATGCTGGTAGCGCCGCAGGCGTGCCAGCACGCCGTCCTGCCGGGTGGTCGTCATAGGATGGGGCGGCAGGCGCCGGTTCGCGCCGCCTGCCGGTCGCCTCGGGATAAATGCTGCCGACAGATTATGGCCCGCCCCTGCAAAAGAGAAGCTAGGGAATTCCCCTTTTGCGCCGAGCGAGCCGGAGCGCCGCTGTTCGATGGCGCCGCTTTCCGGTAAATTCCACTATAGAGGCCGCGCCGCCGGCCCCGCTCGCGAACGTACCCGGCGATCATGAAAATACGCATCCTGCTGGCCGACGACCATCCGGCCCTGCTGTCGGGCCTCAAGCACGACCTGAGCGCCCTTCCGACGCTGGAAATCGTCGGCACCGCGAAGAACTCCGGCGAACTCATCGACCTGCTGAACCAGGCGTCCTGCGATGTGCTGGTTACGGACTACGCCATGCCCGGCGGCACGCATGGCGACGGCCTGGCCTTCGTTTCGTACCTGCGGCGCAATTTCCCCGCGTTGAAGATCGTGGTGTTCACGATGCTGGATACGCCGGCGATCGTCCAGGAACTGGCCAAGCTGGGCGTGGAATCCGTCGTGGGCAAGACGGCGGAAATCAAGCTTCTCGTCTCCGCCATCCATGCGGTCTACGCGGGCGCGCGCTATTTCCCGTCCGAAGCCGGCAGCGCCGGACGGACGTCCGCCCCAGGGGCGGGCAGCGCGAATCATGCCCTGAGCAAGCGCGAATTGGAAGTGGTCCGGCTCTATGTGTCGGGCGCTTCCATCAACGAGATCGCGGAACAGTTGAACCGCTCCAAGCAGACCATCAGCACGCAGAAGACGAGCGCGATGCGCAAGCTGGGGATAGAGCGGGACGCCGACCTGTTCCGGTTCGCCTACGAAACCGGCATCGCCGCGGCCTCGGACGGCCCGAGCGCGAAGACCTGAATCCCGCCCGCCGGCCCGCGCGCTGCCCGGCCATCGCGGCCGGGCAGCGCGTGGGCCGCGGCGTTTACGCGCCGACGGGCTTGCCGTCGGTGCGCCGCACGACCACCGTTGCGGAACGGGCGTCGCCGCCGCCCGCGCGCAGCGTGTTCCAGTCCGTGTCGGGATGCTGGATGTTGATGAAGAACGTCGTCAGGTCGGGCGTGTAGGCGATGCCGGTGATTTCGCAGCCCAGCGGGCCCACCAGGAAACGCTTGGATTCGCCGGTCTTCTGGTCGATGTAGTACATCGAGTTGTTGCCGAAGAAGTCCGTGGTGGACGTGCCGGTTCCGGCGTCGGTCTGCACCCACAGGCGGCCCTTGGGATCGACGCGGATGCCGTCGGGGCTGGAGAAGGTGTCGCCGTTCACGTTGCCGGTCAGGTTCGGCGCCACGCCGTCGGCGGCGTCGCGGCCGGCCAGCAGCAGCAGGTCCCATTCGAAGGTCGTCGCCAGCGGGGAATCGCCGCGCTCGTGCCAGCGGATGATGTGGCCGTGCGAGTTGTTGGCGCGCGGGTTGGCGGCGCTGGTGCGCTGGCGGCCGCCGTTGTTGGTCAGCGTGCAGTACAAGGTCTTGTCCACGCCGACCGTGATCCATTCGGGACGGTCCATCAGCGTGGCGCCCGCGACGCGCGCTGCGGCCTGGGTGTTGACCAGCACGTCGGCCTGCGTATTGAAATTGACGATCGTGCCGGTGATGACCGTGCCGGTGGCGAGCTGCGTGAAGTTGCCCGGATCGGTGGCGCCGGCGGTGAGGTTGTTCTTGCCGACGGTCAGTTCGACCCAGTTGCCGCTGCCGTCGTCATTGAAGCGGGCGGCGTACAGCGTGCCCTCGTCCAGCAGCCCCATGTTGCTGGCGCGGTTGGCCGGATTGTAGGGTTTGCTCGGCACGAACTTGTAGATGCAGCCGGGCGTGGTGTCGTCGCCCATGTAGAAGGCGACGCGGTTGTTCGCGTCCAGCATGTAGGCCGTGTTCTCATGGCTGAAGCGGCCCATCGCGGTGCGCTTGACGGCGGTCGAGTCCGGGTCCTGCGGATCGATCTCCACCACCCAGCCGTACCCTTCGTCGGCCGGCTTGCCGACATCGCCCACCTGGTAGTGGTAGTTGTTGAGCGTTTCTTCGCAGGTCAGGTACGTGCCCCAGGGCGTATTGCCGCTGGAGCAGTTGTTCAGGGTGCCGACGACGGTCGCGCCGACCAGCGGTTCGGCGGGGCCGCTGACGTTGTAGACGGTGTTGCCCGTGTAGCGCTTGTTGTAGCGCGAGTCCGCCTTGACCGACCAGGCGCCGTCGCCGCCGCGCGCGATTTCCACGACCGAGACGCCGACGTTCGACAGGCGCGTCCTCAGGCCCTCGACGCCCTGGTCCAGCGTGGCGTTGTCCAGCGCCTCGTGGTTCAGCACCAGCAGGCCGCCCTGGTTCGGATCCACGCCCGCCAGCGGATAGAAGTGCATGCCGTCGTGCTGGCCGCCCGCCTGGGTTTCGGTGGCGGGGTAGGACTGCGGAATGCCCGCGTAGCCGGCCGAGCCGATCGCGCACTTGTCGCCGGCCGAATACAGCACTTCGGCCACATAGCCCTCGGGAACCGTGACGGTGTCCGCGACGAGCTTGTCGTCCAGCGGCTTGAACGTGACGGAGTAATCGGGGCCGGCCGGGCCCGTCGAGCCGTCGCCGCCGGTGGCGGGCGCGTCGTCGTCATCGTCATCGCCGCCACAGGCCGTCAACAGCGTCGAGGCGCCGAACACCGACAGCATCGACAGGCCGAAGCTGTTCTTCAGCAAGCTGCGGCGTTGCGGATTCGCGGCGACGATGTCTTCCAGCATCTGGCCCGGAACCGTCAGTTCACCCTGGGCTTCGCGATAGGGGGCGCGCAATTTGTCAGTCAAGTAGGACATTCCAACCTCATAGAATGGCGAGCGATCCGCTCAGTTATTTGTCAGGAAAGCGGCAGCGAGGTTAGAAGCTGTGCATGACACCGGGGTGACGATCGCGTGAATTCCACTGTCTTGACCGACATGGTAATGGGCGGCCCCGGCCGCGCGAAGTGCCGGGGCCGCCGGGACTTTCCCTGCGGAAGCGGGGCGTGGCGCGCCGTTCAGCCCACGATCGGCGCCACGTCGAGCAGGTACATCTGGCGTTCGCCTTCGTGCACGGAATCGATGCAGACCTGGGTGCCGTCCCGGCTCCACCGGGGATGCAGGTCGCAGCGGTTTTCCTTGGACAGCGCGGGGTCGGCGTAGAAGCTGCCCAGCGCGTGGCGTTCGCCGGTCCGCATGTCGTAGAGGAACAGCACGCGCTCGTGCGTGCGGGCGTCCGGATAGGTGTCGCTCAGCAGCCAGCGCGGGTTCACGGGCGAGAACGTCATGTGGCCGTTCTCGGTCAGCACGCCGTCGCCCACCACCTGCACGCTGCCGCCGGGCGCGTCTTCGTACAGGTGATAGTGGATGCTGCCGGCATGCGGTCCCCACACGATGATCGAACGGTCGTCGCGCCACAGCGGGTGCGAGATCTGGTATTCGGATTTCTCGTAGTCGAAGGTGCCGACCGCGTCCGGATCGAAATCGTCCGCCAGTTGCGGCAGGGGATGGTCGGAGCATTCCAGCAGGCGCATGTCGCCGCCGTCGGCGTTCATGGTGATCAGGCGATGCAGGAAGCAGGTCTCGTCCTCCACGCGTTCGGTCCAGCGGTGCAGGAACAGGATGCGGGTGGACGACGGGTTGACCTCGATATGGCTGACCCAATGGATGGCGCGCTCCATCGAGCCGCGCGGGTGGAAATTGCGCAGGTCCGCATAGCTGACCAGCAGGCGATGTTCGCCGCTGTCCAGGTCGAGCCGGCGGATGCCGTCGTCGGCGGGCGCGTTGGCGACGGGGCCGGGCGCGTGTTCGCTGTAGCCGATGGTCTGGTGCGTGATGTAGAGACGGCGGTAGTCCACGCACAGCGCGTAGCGGCTGTCGGGCGCCGCCACGTAGATGGGCAGCGGCAGGATGCGCGTCCGGCCGGTGGCGATGTTGTGGATGGCCGAGCGGAATCCGGGGTAGACGCCGCTGGCGTCGTCGCTGCGGCAGTTGTAGATCATCTGCGGTTCGGCCAGGCCGTCCAGCCATTGCAACTGACAGCCCATCTGCCAGTTCCAGGCCGTGGTGCTGCCGACGGCATGGTAGCGGTCGCCGTCGCGCAGGTCGAAATACCCCACTTCGGCGGCCAGGTCCGGCGTGAGGCGAGCGTCCTTGAAGGGCGTGCGGTTGGCCAGCAGGTAGCGGCCGTCGCGGTGCCAGACGGTCTTGTTGTAGTAGCCGAAGAAATGATGATGGGGCGCGGCGCCCAGGCGGCGGCAGGCGATGGACGTGGCAAGCATGCGGTTCATGGATAAGGAGCGCGCGGTCAGCCCGCGGTGATGTGTTCGGTTTCGATGACTTTGTTCCAGCGGGCGCGCTCGCGTTCGACGAATTCGCGCGCCTCGGCCGGGCTGTTGCCCACGGGCGTCATGCCCAGGCGTTCGAGGCCGGCGCGGAATGCCGGGTCGGCGTAGACGCGGCGCAGATCGGCGCTGATCTTCTCGATCAGGGCGTCGGGCACGTCCTTGCCGGCCGCCAGCGTCGTCCATGACGTGACGGTCAGGCCGGGCAACCCGGCCTCGGCGGCGGTGGGCACGCCGGGCAGGGCGGGCGAGCGGACCGCGCCGGTGATGGCCAGCGCCTTCAGCTTCTTGGCTTCGATGTAGCCGATGGTGGTGGGCACGTTCTCGAAGAGCAACTGGATCTGGCCGCCCAGCAGGTCGTTGGTGGCGGCGGAGCTTCCGCGGTACGGAATGTGCACGATGGGCGCCTGCGCGGCCATTTTGTAGAGCTCGCCGACCATGTGCACCGAAGAGCCCACGCCCGCCGATCCGAAATGCAGCGTGTCCGGCCTGGCCTTGGCCAGCGCGGTCAGTTCGGCCAGGGTATTGGCTTCCAGCGCCGGATTGGCCACGACCACGTGCGGCATCTCGGCCACGACGGTGATGAGCTTCAGGTCTTGCGCGGGCTGGTAGTTGAGGCTCTTGTAGACGCCATAGGTGGCGTGCAGGCCGATGGAGCCGAGCAGCAGCGTGTAGCCGTCCGGACCGGAGTCCGCGACGAACTTCCCGCCGATGTGCCCGCCCGCGCCGGGACGGTTTTCCACGACCACGGACTGGCCGTACAGCTTGCCCAGGTGTTCGGCCAGCAGGCGGCCCTGGATGTCGGAGCTGCCGCCCGCCGTGAACGGGACGATGATGCGCACCGGACGGTCGGGGTAGTTGGCCTGCGCGTGGGCGGCGATGGGCAGCGCGGCGCCGGCGGCGGCCAGGCACAGCGTTTGCAGGATGTTGCGCCAGGAACGGCGTGGATTCATGTGGCTTCCCCTGGAAGGTTGGGTTTGTCGCGGGCGCATCTGGCGGCGCCCTGGAGAATCCAGTGTAGGAGTCGGTATGTATTTGGAAAAATTCTTTTTTCGGCATAGGCTATGCACATTTGCAATACCCTGCGATGCCATGAGCCGACCGTTGAATTTCCGCCAGATCGAAGCCTTCCATGCGGTCATGCTGGCGGGCACCACCACCGGCGCGGCGCAGATGCTGCGCACCACGCAGCCTTCCATCAGCCGCCTGCTGGGGCAGGTGCAGCAGGCCAGCGGGCTGAAGCTGTTCGACATGGAGCGCGGGCGGCTGCGGCCCACGCGGGAGGCCAAGGATCTGTTCGATACGGTCAAGCGCCACTTCGTCGGACTGGAGCGCATCGAGGACCGCCTGGCGGCCATGCGGCGCAGCGGCAGCGGCGTGCTGCGGCTGGCCTGCACGCCAGCGCTGGGCCTGGGCGTGCTGCCCGGCGCGGTCGAGGCGTTCGCGCAACGCTATCCCGACGTCCACATCAACATGCAGACGATGGGCAGCCAGTACCTGCGCGAGGGGCTGTTGCATGGCACCTACGACGTGGTGGTGACGGCGGCGCCGCTGGACGGCGCGTTGCTGGATCTGCACGACCTGCACGAAAGCGAGGCGGTCTGCGTGCTGCGGCCGGACCACCCCCTGGCCGCGCTGCCGTCCATCGACATCCTGGACCTGAACGAGCGCAGGCTGCTGGTGCTGAATGCGGACGACGACGTTTACCTGCAACTGCGCGGCGCGATGCAGGCGCACCGGGTGCTGCCGGCGTCCGAGATCGAGACGACCTATTCGTCGACGATCTGCGCGCTGGCGGCCGCGGGCGACGGCATGGGCATCGTCAATCCCTACATCGCCGCGGTCTTCGCGGACCGCCTGGCGATACGGCCGTTCACGCCGCGCCTGCCGATCCGCGTGCGCATGGCCTATCCCGCGCAGACCGCGCCATCGACAGTGACCGAGGCGTTCGTGGAGATCCTGGCGCAACGGTTCCAGGCGCTGCCCGGCCCGGGCTGACCGCGGGGCGGGAACGCGGATGCCGTTCGCGTTACTAAGCTGGCACGACCGTGTTTTACGAAAGAGCCCGCCATGTCCGCCGCCCGCGCCCGTTTCTTTTTCCGCCGCGCCATCCGCCGCCCCGGGGCGGGCCGATGAGCGCCCCGGCGGGCCAGACGCTGGGGCTGGAGATGGAGATGGCGGTGGCGCGCCGCGACGATGGCGCCAGCCATCCCGTGGACGGCTATTTCGCCAGGCTGGCGCGGATCAAGGCGGGCCGCGGCGAAGCGCCGGACATGGCGCGCATCGACGGCCGCGACGTGGGCCTGGCGGTGGCGGCCGGCGAGAGCGGGCTGGACAACGGCTTCAACCTGCTGGAGACCGCGTTCGCGCCGGTCGCCGCCGCCGAGGGCGGCCTGGCCGAACTGGCCCGCCGCGCCAGGCGGGAACTCGAGGACGCGCAACTGGCGCTGGAGGCCGAGGGCGCCACCGTGCTGAACGTCTCGGAACATCCTGCCTGCACGCTGGACCCCGGCTGGTACGCGCGGGTGCAGGTGCCGCGGCCCATCTACCGCGAGCTGGTCGGGCATCGTGAATGGCTGCACCGCGTGGGCATCGACGCGAAGGCGCAGAACAGCCCCTGCACGTCGGTGGACGTGCGGCAGGCGGCGCGCGCGTTGAACGTGGTGCTGGGCCTGGCGCCGGCCAGCGTGGCGCTGTTCGCCAACAGCCCGCTGGAAAACGGCCGCGTGACGGGTTTCAAGGAGAACCGGCTGACTGTCTGGGATCGCATGTTCCGCTATTCGCGCTATGCCGGCGACCACCGCCTGCAGCGCCTGCCGGAACGTCCTTTCGCGGACCTGGGGGACTATTTCCGCTGGATGTTCGGCCCGGGCACCGCCAGCCGCTGCCTGCCCCTGGCGGCCGAGGACGGCTACAAGTCGGCGGTGGGGGTGTATTTGCAGGGCGGGCCCTCGCTGTCGCAGTTCCTGGCTTCCGATGGCTGGCCCGGCCTGCGCACGGACACCGGCGGCCAGGTGACGATCGTGCCGCAGGGCGGGCACTTCGAGTATTCGCAGTTCGCGCATTTCCTGGATGCGCGTTGGCGCTACCGGCTGGCGGAGGCGCCCGCGCTGGACGAGCTGCGCGCCGCCTGGCAGCGGCCGGGCGGCATCGAGGATCTGTACCTGCGGCTGGGCGCGGCCGGCTACATCGAAGGGCGCGCGCCCGGCGCGGGCTTTGCCGACGCGCAACTGGTCGAAGAGGCCGGCAGGGCCGTGGCGGCCACCACCGTGATGGCGCCCTCGGCCCTGCAACTGGGGCTGATGCGCAACCTGGGCGAGGCCGAAGCGCTGCTGCGCGAATGGGGCTGGCTGCGCTTGCGCGACTTGCGGGCCGAGGCGATGCGGCATGCCCTGGATCACGACGCGGTATGGGCCCTGGCGCGCGACACGCTGGCGGTCGCCGAGGGCGGGCTGGCCGACGGCGAACGCCACTGGCTGGACTATGCCAGGTATGCCGTCGATACCCGCAGCACCGGCGCGGACAGGCTGCTGCGGCTATGGCGCGAGCGCGAGGACGACCCCGATCGGCTGGGCGCGGTATGCCGGGCCCGGGCCGTCATCCCCCTTTGATCCGCCCGCGCCGCGGGGCTTGGGGGATGGGGGGAACGAAGGTAAGATGAGCGGCTCGTCCATCTCTTCGGCATCCAGGCCGCCGGTATTTCGCGGCGCCTGGCAAGGCCCGCTGCCTACCGTGTCAGATCCCTTCTTCGCCCGGATACTTTCCGAACTCGGCCAGACGCTGGGCATTCCCGCGCTGGCTCCGTCCGAGGGCGGCCTGTGCCAGTTGGCGTTCGACGGCCGGCATCTGGTGCAGATCGTGGAACACGGCGCGCGCGCCCAGATCCTGCTGTCGTGCGCGGTGGGCGGCAAGATGGACGGCGCGCAGGCGCTGCTGGCGGCGCAGGCGAACTTCATGCAGGCGGGCGGCGGCGTCGTCGCCTGCGCGGCGCCGGACGGACGCATGCACCTGCAGCTTGGCGTGGCGCGCGCGGATTGCCGCGCGGACAACCTCATGGCCGCGATCGACGCCTTGCTGAACCAGGCCGAGGCCTGGGAAAAACGCTGCGCGCGCGCCGAACCCGACGTCGATGCGCTGCGGCGCAATCCCGCCTTCATGATGCAGTCGGTGTAGGCGGGCCATCGAGCCCGCCCCGTCCGCGAGACCCGCCTAGCTGGACTTCTGGATCACGCCCTTGAGCGAATCCGCGATCTGCTTGGTGATGGTGCTCTGGATGTCGATCATCATCGTCCACTGCTGGATCTGCTGCTGCATTTGCAGCATCTGCGCCTGCGAGACGCTGCCGTCCGCATTGCTGCCCATATTGGACAGGGTCGTCTGCAGGTTGGATTCCTGCGTGCGGATGCTGTCGTAGATCGAGTTGTTGATGGAATTGAAGCTCAGGCCGGACGAGCCGGTAAGGCCATTGAGTGCCATGGTGCGTCTCCTTAGCGGGACAGGGGGTTGAAGGGTAGCGGCGGCCTGGCGGCGCCGGCGTCGGGAAGGGAAGGCTGAGAGCTTGCCGCAAGCACTTCCTGGGCGGCCCGGGCGGCATCCGCCAGGGCCCGGCAGTTCTGGAACGCGGCCGGCGCCAGGCCGGCTTCCAGTTGCGCGCGCGTGGATGCCTCCAGCGCGCCGAGGCGCTCGGAAAGCGATGCGCGCAACGCCGCGCCGCCGGGGGCGGCCAGGCGTTCTTCGAGTTCGGTCAGTGTGATCGGTGCGTTCATGGGCGGATCGGATGGCGGATGGATGGGCGGCGCGGTCAGCGCGTCACGATGGCGTTGCGCGGCCCCTCGAAAATGATGCGGGTGTTCTCCACGGCGACGAGCCGGTACTTGCGGTAGATTCCTCCCACCAGCAGCTTGCTGCCGTCTTCCAGCACGATGAACGGCTGCGATCCGCCGACCACGCTGCGTATCGTGAAGGGCACGCTGTCGGCCGGCGCGGCCGCGCTGGCGGCCGCCACCCGGGCCACGTCCAGGTGGGTCTTGTTGAAGTCCGCCACCAGCGCCTGCAGGCGCTGCATCTGATCGTCGTCCAGCGCCCCGGGGGAAATGTCCAGGTAGTCCGCCTTCCAGGCCAGGGTGACGCCCGACAGGCCCTCGTCGACCAGTTGGCTCGAGAAGGTGTCGCTGAGCTGCTGCGTCAGCTTGATGTCGTTGCCCAGCACCGTCATACCCGGCAACTGCGCGCGCAGGGCGTCCAGGGCCGAGGCGCGCTCGCGTGCGCTGCTGGCGATGCCGGCGACGTTGAGGCGGCCGTCGCCCTGGTACTGCGGCTCGTACTTGACGTTGAACGCGCGCAGCGCGGCGCGCGCGGTGCGCACGGTTTCGTCCTCGTTGCTGATGCGCATGGCCGGCATGGGCCAGATCTGCGACAGGGCCGCCGCGACGGCGTCCTGCTCGGCCGCGTTGCGGACCCAGCCGGATACGGTGACCGTGCCGTCGCGCGACAGGGACACGTGCAGCCGCGAGGCCAGCCCCATGCGCTCGAACACGGCGGAGATCTGGCCCACCGATTTCTCGGCGGCGGCCAGGCGCGGGTCGGGCGTGGGCGCGCGCTTGGCGGTCGACGGCGGGATCAGCGCCAGCGCGATGGCCACGATGATCGTCAGGGCCACGGCGCCGAGCCCCAACGCCATCGGCCAGGAGTCGCGCTTGCGGCGCCGGCCGGGCGCGGGCGGCAGCGGCAGCCGGCGTTCCAGTTGGCTGTCTTCCTCGGCGGCGGACACCGGCGCGGCGCTGGCGGGCGCCGCGGGGGGCGGGGGCGTCTCCGGCTCCGGCGGGGCGGCCTTGGCCGGCGCCGTGGGGCCGGATTCGGGAAGCCGGGGCCACGGGTCGCCGCGGCGCGCCACGGTGATCCAGACCGGGCCCAGCGGGACCGGGCGGTTGAACGGCGTGCCGGGCGGCGCGTCCGGCGCGCCGTCGCCGAGCGCAAGGTCCCAGCCCTCGGCGCCAATGCGCACCTGCGCGGCGCGCGGACCCAGGCCTTCGTCGGCCAGCACGACGTCGCAGGCCGGATCGGCGCCCAGCGCCGCGCCGTCTTCCACCAGGCAGCGCGCGTCGCGGTGCAAGCCGCTCAGGACGCGCAGTTCCAGCGCTTCGCTCATGGCGCGGCTCCGTTGCGCGTCGCGTTCATAGATCCACCCGCGCCAGCGGCTGCACGTTGATTTCCTGCGTCAGCTCCTGGTAGGACAGCACCGGCAGTTCGTAGAGGTCCTGCTCGATCATCTTGCGCAGGTAGCGGCGGATGTCCATCGAAGTCAGCAACACCGGCTTCTGCGCGGTGGCGTTGAGGTCGCCGGTCGCGCGCTTGATGTTGTCGACCAGCTTTTTCGAGGCGTTCGGATCCAGCGCCAGGTAGCTGCCCGCCGAGGTCTGGCGGATTGCGCCGCGCACGGTCTCTTCCACGTTCGGCGCCAGCAGGTAGGCCGGCAGGATGTTCTGGCCGCTGGAGTACTTGTAGCTGATGTGGCGTTTCAGCGAGACCCGCACGTATTCGGTCAGCAGCACCGAATCCTTTTCCTTCTGGCCCCATTCGATCAGCGCTTCCAGCACCGCGCGCAGATTGCGCACCGAGATGTCCTCGGACACCAGGCGCTGCATGATCTCGGCGATCTTCTGCACCGGCATCACGCGCAGCGCCTCTTTCACCAGGTCGGGGAAGCGGTCTTCCATGGCGGTCAGCAGGAAGCGCGTTTCCTGGATGCCGATGAAGTCGGACGAGTATTTCTTCAGCACGAAGGCCAGGTGCCAGGTCAGCACCTGGTGGGGATCCAGGTAGGGAATCCCGGCGGCCGACAGCGTGGGCGCAAGCTCGGCGCCGACCCAGATGGTCGGGATGTTGGGCAGGAAGCGCTTGTCGGTTTCGTAGGGAACCTGCAGCGCCTGCAGGTTCTGTTCGGTGTCGCGCACCAGCACCGCCCCGGGCCGCAGCCTGCCTTGCGACACCGGTACTTCGGATAGCAGGATGTTGTAGGTGTCCTGCGGCAGCGCGTCGTTGAAACGTAGCTGGATGCCGGGGAACGGCACGCCCAGGTCGAAGTACAGGGCGCGGCGGATCTTGAGCAGTTCGTCGTTCAGTTCGTCGGCGTCGAAACTGCGCTGCAAATGCGCGGCGACGTCGATCATCAGCGGCAGGGTGGGCGCGAACTCGGCGCTGCCGTCGGTGCGCGGCTTGGCCGCCGGCTTCTGGCCGTCGGCCGCCAGCGCGGGGATTTCGGTGATCTCGCCCGTCTTTTCGTCTACCACCTTGCGCGTGCCGCGCAGCAGCACGAAGCCGACGGTGCCCACCACCGCGGCCAGCGCGAGGAAGGTCAGGGTGGGCATGCCCGGGATCAGGCCCATGCCCACGGCGATGGCGGCGGCGATCAGCAGCGCGCGCGGCTGGGCCAGCACCTGCGCGCCGATGTCCTTGCCCACGTTGGACGGGCCGTCGCCGGTCTGCACCCGCGTCACGATGATGCCCGCGCAGATGGCGATGAAAAGCGCGGGAATCTGCGCGATGAGGCCGTCGCCGATGGTCAGGATGGAATAGATCTGCACCGCTTCGCCGGCGGTGAGGTTGCGCTGCATGGTGCCGATGAGGATGCCGCCCAGCAGGTTCACCGCCACGATGATCAGCCCCGCGATGGCGTCGCCCTTGACGAACTTCATGGCGCCGTCCATGGCGCCGTATAGCTGGCTTTCTTTTTCGACGACGGAGCGGCGCTTGCGGGCCTCGTCCATGTCGATGGTGCCGGCGCGCAGGTCGGCGTCGATCGACATCTGCTTGCCGGGCATGGCGTCGAGCGAAAAGCGCGCGGCTACTTCGGCCACCCGCTCCGCGCCCTTGGTGATCACGACGAACTGCACGATGGTCAGGATCAGGAAGACCACCAGGCCCACGATAAGGTTGCCGCCCACGACGAAATTGCCGAAGGTCTCGATGATGTGCCCCGCGTCGCCCTGCAGCAGGATCAGGCGCGTGGTGGCGATGGAAATGCCCAGGCGGAACAGCGTCGTCACCAGCAGCACGGACGGGAACGACGAGAACGCCAGCGGCGACGGCAGGTACATGGCGACCATCAGCAGGATGGCCGACAGCGTCATGTTGGTGCCGATCAGTACGTCGACGAGCGCCGTCGGCAGCGGAAGGATCATCATGAAGATGATCGAGACGATCAGGACCGCCAGGACGATATCGTTGCGGCTGGTGGCGGCGGCGACGACGCGGTTAAGGGCTTGCATGGCGCGGCTCAAGTCGTTTCTGTCTCAGTGGGCGCGGCGCTTGCCGCGGGCCGCGAGGCGACGTACGCGCGCATCGCGGCGGCGGCCTCTTCCCGGCGCTCCAGCGCCAGCAGGGTCTGCGAGCGGATCAGGTGGAACGGCGCGCCGGCGCCGCCCTGCATGGCCAGGGCGTCCAGCGTCGACAGCGCGGTCTCGGGCTTGCCGGCGCGCAACTGCGCCAGCGCCAGGGCGGCCAGTTCGCGCTGGCCGGCCAGGCCCAGCGCGCGCAGGGCGTTGAGCAGGACGGCCGTCTTCTCGGGCCGGTTGTTTTCGAGGTAGATGTACGCCAGCAGGCTGAGCAGCTCGCGGGCCTCGTGTTTCAGCGGCATCGGGCGTTCATCCTTGGTACAGCGCGCTGCGGTACATGGTGACCAGTTCGCGCAGGCCCGCTTCGTCCTTGAGCAGGCGCAGCGCGCGGTTCAGGGCGCGGGCATCGTCCTGGTTCTGGGATTGCTCGGCGGCGGCGCCCAGGCCGTCCAGCGCGGATTGCAGGGCCTGCTGGAACTTGGCGGGCATCAGCAGGTCGCGATTGGCCAGCGGGGGGCGCAGGCTGTCGTCCAGATAGCGGGCGGCGGTGGGCTTGTCCAGCAACTGGGCCAACTGCGCGCGCACGCCGTCGGCGGGAGGGGCCAGTTCCTGGCGCTCGGGCAGGTGCTGGCCGCCGGCGTCGCGGCTGGCGTAGGAAATGCTGTCGATGCCCCGGTCGAAGGCCAGGCCGTTGATGCGCATGTCGGACATGATGGTTCTCCGTGTGCCGTGGTCAGTCGTCGCGCGCGGCGTCCAGCCAGCGCGACAGGTAGTCGACGGCCTGCTTCAGTTTGTGCGCGCTGGCGTCGGCGGCGGCCAGGCGGGTCGCCGCCAGGAGCCGCGGCACGCCGTCCTGCTCGCGCAGCGCCGCCTGTACCGGCCAGCCGTCCAGCCGGGAATAGTGGGCGCGGCGCCAGGCTTGCAGCAGGCGCTCGGGAGCGTCGTAGGGGGCGGGGTCCGAGACGTAGACCAGCACCTCTTCATCCGAGGGCTCGATCGCCACGCGGCGGCCGGATTCCAGTTGCAGCGCCACGTTGCCGCGGGCGCCCAGCGCCAGGCCGGGCATGCCGATGTCTTCGCCGAAGGCGCTCAACGCCTGGTCCAGGCTGTTCATTCGTATTCCTCGTCGATGGCGGCGTCCAGCGCCAGTTGGGCGGCGTTCAGGACGGATTGCCGGGTGTCCGAGTCGGCGTAGACGGAGATCGGGAGATCCTTGAGCACGGCGCGCACGCCGCTCAGGAACGCGATCCGGCCTTCCACGGTGGACACGCCATGCGTGCCGGCCAGGCTGGAGAAGCGCGATTCGGAGACCCATTTTTCATTGCTGACGTTGACCAGGTCCTGCATCAGCCGTTCCGACGAAACCGCGGCGCCATGTTCCCGGCCCATTTTTTCCGCCAGTTCCGCGCAGCCTTCCAGGACGGTGACGGCGGTGCCCAACTGGTACAGGTCCTGCATCAGGGCCTGCAGCCGGTCGGGGCTGGCGGAGGGGCGCGCGGCGGCCAGGTCCTGGCCCAGCGCCTGGATCAACTGCCGCAGCCCGCGGCCGATGTCCTGGCCGCCGAAGCGTTCCAGGGCCAGGGCGAGGGTCTTGGCCAGGCCGGATTCGCCCAGCACCACGTCGCGGTAGGTGCGCTGGAAATCCGCCACGCCCCGGGCGTCCCCGGCATAGGCCGAGGCGGCGCCGATGGTGTTCATGCCGGCGCGGATCTGCGGGCCGCTTTCCAGTTCCAGGTCGGCCAGCGCTTCGCGCAGCGCGTCCAGCACCTCTTCGGGCGCGCCTTCGCGTTCGCCCTGGCGCAGCGCGTACTGCAGGGCCAGATACTGCTGCGACACGTCGCCGAAGGCCTGGCCGGCCGCCTGGCGGGGATCGGCCTTGCCGGCCAGCAGGTGGCGGGCCAGCTCGATCAGTTTTTCCTGCGCGTCGGCGTCGTGGGCCTCGGCCAGGTAGGCCAGGATGGCTTCCGTGCTGATCGTCTGCAAGGGCGCGTCGCCGCGCATCTTGCGTTCCGCGTGGTGCTTGTCTTCCGTTTTCTCGGCCATGTGCAGGCTGAGTTCTTCGGCCGAATCGGCCAGGGAGAACTCGCCGTCGACCGCGACGGCGGCCTGGCCCAGCATCGTGCCGGCCTGCGGCTGCCCATGCTGGACGTCGGCCTGCGAGGTCATCGAGGAGAAAGCGGAGGAAGGAAGGCCTGCTTCGATACGGTTCATAGGGCGTGTCAGGCGGCCGGTACAGGCCGCGCGTAGTCAGTGGTAGTAACGGCGGGAGCGGGAAAGTTCCATGCCGGTCCGATGGAACCAAGGCGAGGCGGCGGTTACGAACACGGCATGGCGGCGGATTGGGATCGGACGATCCCGATATCCGCGAATATTTCAAGGGTTAACCCTTAATCAGCGAGGCGCCAAGCCCAACGGGCGCGCCGCAAGAGGAGAAGAAGATGTCCACAGTTTCCGGAGCGGGAGTCGGCGGCGTATCGGGCCTGGACCTGAGCTCGATGGACCTGGAGACCGCGCTGATGGCGGTGCAGAACCAGCGCGCCCAGTTGCTGGAGGACGCCTTGCGCCAGCAGCTCGATTCGGTCAACGCCCGCAATGCCGAAATGGCCGGCCTGAACGACTCGATCACCGCCAAGTCGGCGGAGAACAACAAGCTGGACGAGGCCAGCCTCTCCATGCAGAACCAGATCGCCGAACTGCGCGACCTGCAATCGCGGCTGCAGGCCAGCGAATGCCCGAATCCCGACGGCTGGTACGGGCTGTCCTGGGGGCAGGGCGACGACAAGGCGCTGTCCCACTCCACGCTGGACCAGATCAAGGCTTCCGGCCTGACCATCCCCACGGGCGCGGACGCGCCGCGCGACGTGGACGGCAACGGCACCATGGACGCCAAGGGGAAGGTGGTGGCCGGCTGGCAGAAGGAGATCGACGACAAGGTGGCGGCGCTGGAAGAGAGCATCAAGCAGAACGCCGCCACGGTCGAGGCCAACAAGACCGAAATGGCGTCCATGAAGAACCAGGTGGACGCGCTGGGCAATACGCAGCAAATGGAAATGCTGCGGTTGCAGGGCATGACCGGCAAGCGCAACGAAGCCTTCGACGTAATGACGAATTTCCTCAAGAAGATGCAGGACAGCCGGTCCAGCATCATCGGCAACATGCGTTGACGCGGCGGGCCGCGCCGCCTTGGCGCGGCGTGGAACTTCCGGCCCCGTGCCGTTACTTATGCTGTATGCGGGGCCGGGAAGATCCGGACCCCGGTGCGGCGCCCCGGATGCGCGGCAGCGCGCCACCCTTGGAGAACGAACAATGAGCAACCCAGTCGGCGGCGCCAACGGCGCCGGCAGCATCGGCCAGATCGACCTGTCCACCATGGATCTGGAGACCGCCCTCATGATGGTGCAGGGCGAGCGCGTCAAGCTGCTGGACGCGCAATTGCAGAACCAGATCAATGAAGTGCAGAAGCGCAATACCGAGATCGCCAAGCTGAACGACGCCATGAACAGCCTGAACGCGCTGGCGGGCCTGTTCAAGTCCGGCAAGGACGGCGCCACCAAGATGAAGGACGGCGGCATTCCCGACTGGAACAAGGCCGGAACGGAAAACGACAACCGCTACAACCAGATGCGCGACGCGATGTGGACGGCCATGGGCGAGGCCGGCATGGACCTCAACACCGACAAGTACCAGTTGAAGGTGAACGGCGGCGTCAGCGACGTCACCAAGGGCAGCATCGAGACCGCCATCCAGGCCATCAAGAACAAGGTGGACGCGCTGTCGAACACCCAGCAGATGGACATGACCCGCCTGCAAGGCATGACCAACAAGCGCAACGAGGCCTTCGACGTGATGACGAACTTCATCAAGAAGATGCAGGACAGCCGCTCGTCCATCATCGGCAACATGCGTTGACCGAATCACCCATCCATCCCGAATCCGGAAGACCGACATGAGCCAGAAGAAGACCCCCGAACAGATCCACGCCGACGCCGAGCGCGCGCTGGACGACGCGCGCCGCGCCCTGGAGCGGGCCGACGAGTTCTACCGGGACCAGGGCCTGAACCCGGACAAGGTGCGCGCCGTGAGCGCCGAGCGCCTGGGACCGAAGGAGCGCGAAGAGGCCGAGGCGCTGTTCCGCCAGGATCTGGAGGCGGTGGAGAACGAGGTGGCGCAGGAACTGGCCCGCCAGAGCTTCGCCGCGCCGGCGGCCGCCGGCGGCATGAAGAAAATGCGTCCCATGGTGTGAGGCGGGCGCCGCCCCGGAACTAGGAGAGCGACATGAGTCTGACCCCGGAAGAGAACGCCGTCCTGGCGCGCAACCTCGAGGCCGCCATGGAAGAGGCCACCGGCGGGCTGGCCAGCTACATACGCGCGGGCGGCAAGCTCGGCGACGTGCTGGGGCTGGCGCCGGCGGAGCTGGAGGCGATGTACTCGCTGGGCCATGCCCTGTACGAGCAGCAGCGCTACAGCGAGTCGTTCAAGGTGTTCTCGGCGCTGGTCACCTACGACCACACGCAGCCTCGCTACGGGCTGGCGCTGGCGGCCGCCAGCCGCATGCTGGGCCGGCACGAAGACGCCTTGCGCCAGTACCTGCCGGCCATCGCGGCCGATCCGCTGGATCCGGCGCCGCTGTACTACAGCGCCGAATCGCTGGTCGAACTGGGACGCCGCGACGAAGCCATCGAGGCGCTGGATACCGTCGCCGCGATGTGCGAAGGCGAGGACAAGCACGCTACCGTGGCGGCGCGGGCGAGGGTCCTGCGCGACGCCCTGGCGGGACCGCAGGCCTGAACCCTGCCGGGCGCCACGGGCGCGCGGCCAAGATACTGGAGCCATTCCATGAACATCAATTCCGTAGGCGCGGGCGGCGCGAACCTGCCGTCCAACCTCGAAGACCTGGTCAAGAGCACGTCTCCCGACGTCATCAAGGCTGCGCAGAACAGCTTCCAGGAGATCGCGTCCGAGAACGACGCGTTCATGCAGAAAATGCTGGGCACGCTGGGCCAGGCGGGCGGCACCGGTCCGCTGCAGACGCCGGAAGGGCGGTCCGGCGCCGACGTCGGCGCCACGCTGGGCGCGCTGTCGGGCCTGGGCGAGCAGGAATTGCAGACCGACATCTATGCCTTCATGATGCTGTTCCAGCAGTTGGCGCAGACGATGCGCTCGTCGGCGCGGGAAGTGCGCGCCAACGAGCTGCAGGCTCAGGTCGACACCCTCAAGGGCGCCGCGGACGAGATGCGCAAGGCCGCGCAGGAACGCATGATCGGCGCCATGACGCAGGGCGCCTTCCAGATCGCGGGCGGCCTGGCGCAAGTGGGGGCGGGCTTCAAGCAGGGCAGCGTGCTGAACGCGGGCGGCTCCGAAAGCCTGGCCAAGAGCTATTCCGACAAGGGGGCGGGCGTCTCCGGCGTGGCCAGCGGCATCGGCACCATGGTGAATGCCGCGCAGGAGCGCAAGGCCGCCGAGCACGACGCCAAGCGTTCCGAGATGGAGGCGCAGGCCAAGGTGCACGAATCCGGCATGCAGCAGGCCAGCGAAATGGCGCAGCAGATGATGGACGTGATCCGCGACGTGCGCGACAAGCTGTCGGCCATCGAGCAGTCGCGGATGGAAACGAACCGCGGCATCGCCCGCAACATCTGAGCCGGCGGACGCCAGGAGATCCCCACATGAATTCCATTTCTCCCAACATCGGTAGCCCGGCGCTGCCGCCGGGCGCCAGCCTGCCGGGCGACGCCGGCGCGTCGGCGGCCCAGGCCGCGCAGGCGACCGCCAAGGTCCGCGAACTGCTCGATACCTTCATGAGCATGGCGGGGTCGCTGCCGGACGCCAAGGGCGCGGGAGCGGGCCGCACCGACGGCATCTTCAATGGCAACGGCGCGCCCACGCTGGAGCCGCCGGTGCAATCTTTCTCCGCCAACGACATGATCGACCTGTTGCGCAGCATCCGGTCCAAGTCGGATGCCGCGCAGATCTCCAGCGCCAAGGAAAACCTGGCCACCGCGCGGACCAAGATGGAGAAGAACAACGAGGCGCAGTTGCAGAAGATCCAGGACTACGTGAAGAAATGCGAGGAAGCCGCCAGCAAGGGCGTCCTGGGCAAGATCTTCGGCTGGATCGGCAAGATCGCCGCGGTGGTGTTTTCGGCCATCGCCGTGGTCGCGCTGTCGGCGGGGTCCGTGGTCACCGGGGGCGCGGCCGCGCCGCTGCTGGCCCTGGCGGTGATGGGCCTGATCGGCTCGACCATCGCGCTGGCGGACCAGATATCCAAGGAGTGCGGCGGGCCCGAGATCAGCCTGAGCAACCTCATGACCACCGTCGCCAGCAAGTTCCTGCAGGCCTGCGGCGTCGACGAGGAAACCGCGCAGCGCATCGGCAAAGTGGTCGCCGGGGTGGTGGGGCTGGCGTCGCCCGCCCTGCTGATGATCGAGCCGGGCCTGTTGGGCGGCCTGGCCGGCGGCATCGCCGAACTGGCGGGCGCGGACCAGAAGACCACCATGGCCCTGACCCTGGCCTTTGGCATCGTGGCGGCCGTCGCGGTGGGCGCCGTGACCATCGCCGCCTCGGGCGGCACCAGCGCGGTCAGCACCGCGTCGCGCGTGCTGGCGGCCGTCGGCCAGGCCACGCAGGGCATGACGCAGATAGCGCAGGGCGCGGTCAAGATCTCGGTCGCCAAGACCAAGAGCGAGGCCGAGAACATCCAGGCGGACAAGAAGGAAATGGAAGCCGCCACGCGCAAGCTCCAGGCCAAGATGGAAGAAGCCCAGGAAGAGATCACCAAGGTGATCCAGCAGATGGAAGAGGGCCTGCGCATGGTGTCGCAGATGATCAACGGCGCCGCCGACAGCATGTCGCAGATCACCGCGAACATGGGCAAGCGGATGGCCGTCTGACGCCCGCCCCGCACGACAATGCAACAAGGAAAGGAAATGGCCGATAGCGCAAT
Source organism: Achromobacter veterisilvae (assembly GCF_037619525.1). Lineage (NCBI taxonomy): Bacteria > Pseudomonadati > Pseudomonadota > Betaproteobacteria > Burkholderiales > Alcaligenaceae > Achromobacter > Achromobacter veterisilvae. Next base: position 1,822,855 of record NZ_CP148753.1, read on the forward strand.
TCAACGGGACGAGTTTGGCGAGGCGCTCTACCGCGGGCTGGAAGGCCTGCCGTCCAATGGGCGCCTGACGCCCGAGCAACTGGAGGTGGTGTACGCGCTGGCATACGCGCATGCCGCGCAGGAGCAGTACGCGCAGGCGCTGCCGGTGTTCGCCTTCCTGGCGCAGTATGGCCCGACCCGCAAGCACTACCTGGTGGGGCTGGGCGTATGCCTGCAGATGCTGGGCCGGACCGAGGAGGCCATCACGATCTATTCGCTGGTGCTCACCCTGTATCCGGATTCGTGGCACACGGCCCTGAGGGTCGCCGAATGCCAGCTTGCGGCCCAGCAACTCGACCAGGCGCGCCGCACGCTGGAACTGCTGCGCACGCCCGGCACGCCGGAGGACGTGCGCGCGCGGGCCGAGGCGCTGCTGCAATTGTCTGCGCGGGAGGCCGCGACATGAAACATGGACGATAGCGCCCTTACCCCCCACACGCCCGCAGTGGCCCAAGCCGCTGTGGCTCAAGCCGTCTCCATGGAGACGGCTGTTGTGCTTCTGGCGGACGACGCCAGGCTGCTGGCGGAAGTCGGCTTCCTGGCCGCCGGCGCGGGCGACGCCGCCCGCGCCGAAACCATTTTTTCCGCGCTGCGGCGCCTGCGGCCCGGCCAGGCGTATCCGGCGATCGGCCTGGCCGTGGCCTGGCTGAACGCCGGCCGCGCGCCGGATGCCGTGCGCCTGCTGGAGAGCGCCGTGCTGGCCGATCCCGCCGAAAGGCCGCTGCTGGACGCGTGGCGCGGCTTTGCGCTGCAGTTGGCCGGCCGCAGCCAGGAAAGCGCGCGCCTGCTGGAAGCGGTGGCGCGCGGCGACGGAGAAGGCGCGCGCCTGGCGCGCGCGTTGCTGGGCCTGCCGCAGGAGGACGCATGATGCGCGCCGCGGCTGCTTGTGATCATCGACTTTGGAGTTAGCGTACATGGAAATCGCCGCGCTTTCGGCCGCTTTGCCGCCCATCTTGTCCACGCCGCCAACGCCGCCCGCGCAACTGGCCACCGAACGCTTCAACGCCGTCATGAGCGCGCCCGAAGCCGGGGCGCCCTCCCTGACGGGCTTGCAGTCGGCGCTGCAATCGGCCTTCGCGGCACCGGTGGACGCCGCGCCGCAGACCCTGGGCAACCAGATCCTGGCCAGCCTGCGCAGCACCACCACGGAATACTCGGAGAAGTGGCAAGGCATATCGAGCCGGATGGACGCCATTTCCTCGCAGCCTTCGGTGGCCGACATGATGCGCCTGCAGGCGGACCTGCTGCAGGTATCGGTGCAGTATGAAATGGTGGGCAAGGCGGTATCGCGCACCACGCAGAACATCGATTCGCTGGTCAGGATGTCGTGATGCGGGACGTTTCCGGTTTGTCCTTTTTTACCGCGGCCAGGAAGCGGGGCGTGTCGGCCTTGCGGCTGCTGGCCATCGGCCTGACGCTGGCCCTGGCCGCCTGCGGTTCGCGGGTGGAGCTGTTCTCGGCCGCGAATGAGAGCGAGGCCAACGAGGTGCTGTCGGTGCTGCTCGACGCCGGCATCTCGGCGCAGAAGGCCGTCACCAAGACCGGCGTGGCCGTGTCGGTGGACGGCCAGCAGGTGGCGCGCGCGCTGGACATCCTGCGCGCGCGTGGGCTGCCGCGCGAACGCTTCGACGGCATGGGGCAGATATTCCGCAAGGAAGGCCTGGTGTCCTCGCCCCTGGAAGAGCGGGCTCGATATATCTACGCGCTGTCGCAGGAACTGACCAACACGCTGTCGCAGATGGACGGCGTGCTGGCGGCCCGCGTGCACGTGGTGCTGCCGGAGCGCGGCGGGGTGGGCGAGAACACCACGCCGTCGACGGCCGCGGTGTTCATCAAGCATCAGGCCGGCTACAACCTGGATGCCCTGCAGCCGCAGATCCGCAAGCTGGTCACCCACGCGATTCCGGGCCTGACCGAGGACCGCGTGTCGATCGCGCTGGTGTCGGCGCAGCCGGCAGCCGGCCAGCCGGCGGGCGGCGCCATGCGCCAGGTGCTGGGCATCGAGGTGGCGGACGGGTCGTCGGGCGTGCTGACCGCCTGGCTGGTGGCCTTGGCTTTGCTGGTGGTGGCGCTGGCCGGCGCGGTCGGCTGGCTGCTCTGGCGCTACGGCGCGCCGGTGCGCGCCAAGGCCGAGCGCCGAGAGCCCGCGGGCGAGGTCCGTTGATCATGGAACCGGCGGCAAGCGCGCTGGGACGGCGGCTGGTTGAGTTCAACCAGTTGCCCAGCCGCACCCTGCATCCCAGCCGCCATGCGGCTTTCGCGCCGGCCGCCGCCCTCGAGGCGATGGCGGGCGCGCCGGCCTTGGCCGCGGCCTGGCATCGCCACTGGTCGCGGGACATCCTGCGGGGGCTGGGCCTGCTGGAGCGGCCGGTGACGGACGCCGGCCGGCCCGAACTGGCCCTGGCGCTCCTGGCGCCGGACGCCCTGGCGCAGTGCGCGCGGCGCCTGGGCGCCGTGCTTTGCGGTCCGCGCCTGCGCCGCGCCATCGCGGGCGACGAGGTGCGGCTGCTGATCGGCGGCCTGGGTGCCGACCTGATGGACTTTGCGCGCCGCACGGCCGCCGGACTGCATGCCGGCATCGCCGAGAGCGCGGCATGGCCGGCCGAGCAGGCCGCCGCCGCGGTCGACGCGCTGGGCCGGGGCGCGCTGCGCGCCGCGTTGAGCGGCGCGGGCCCCGAACTGCTGCTGCGCGCCGAACTGAAACTGCCTGAGCTGCCGGCCCAGGATTCCCCCCTGCCTGCCGCCGACGCCCTGTCGCTCGGCCTGTCGATACTGAAGAACACGGATCCCACATGGCATTCCTCATTCCCCGCGATCCGCTGACGCCCCGCGACCCGGCCGGCGACGCCTCGGTCGGCCGCATCGACCCCGCGGCGCGCGTGCTGCGGGCCGCCGACCGCGCGGCCTGGGCCGGCGCGCAAGAACTGCTGGCCCAGGCGCGGGCCCAGGCCGACGCCATCGTCGGCGGCGCGCAGGCGGCGTACGAGCAGGAGAGCCGGCGCGGCTACGAGGAGGGGCGCGAGTCGGCGCTGTTGGACCAGGCCGAGAAAATGATAGAGACCGTCGGCCGCACGGTCGAGTACTTCGCCGGCGTCGAGAACGAGATGGTGGAACTGGTGATGGCGGCGGTGCGCAAGGTCGTGGACGGCTTCGACGACCGCGAGAAAGTGATGGTGGTGGTGCGCAACGCCCTGGCCGTCGTGCGCAACCAGAAGCAGATGACCCTGCGGCTGAACCCGGCCGAAGTGGATATGGTGCGGGAGCAGATCAACGACCTGCTGGCGGCCTATCCCGGCGTGGGCTACCTGGACATCCTGGCCGACGGCCGGCTGGCGCGCGGCGCCTGCATCCTGGAAAGCGAGATCGGCATGGTCGAGGCCAGCCTCGAGGGCCAGATCCAGGCGCTGCGCCAGGCATTCCAGCGCACGCTGGGCAGCCGGGTCTAGGATGGACAGGCCAGCCGTGCGACAGTTCGACTACATTGCCGAGATGATGGAGCTGGCGCTCCAGGACACGCCGACCCTGCGCATCAAGGGGCGGGTCACGCAGGTGATCGGCACCATCATCAAGGCCGTGGTGCCGACGGTGAAAGTGGGAGAGGTCTGCATCCTGCGCAATCCCGGCGAGGATTTCGAGATGAAGGGCGAGGTGGTGGGCTTTGCGCGCGACGCGGCGCTGCTCACGCCGATCGGCGACATGTACGGCATCTCCTCCGCCACCGAAGTCATCCCCACTGGCCGCGCGCACATGGTGCCGGTCGGTCCCGGCCTGCTGGGGCGGGTGCTGGACGGCCTGGGCCGCCCGCTGGACGAGGCGGAACTCGGCCCGCTGGAAGCCAGCAAGTTCTATCCCGTGTTCGCCGAAGCGCCCGACCCCCTGAAGCGCCGCATCATCGCCGACCCGCTGGAACTGGGCGTGCGGGCGCTGGACGGCGTGCTGACTTGCGGCGAAGGCCAGCGCATGGGCATCTTCGCGGCCGCGGGCGGCGGCAAGTCCACCCTGATGGGCATGCTGGTCAAGGGCGCCGACGTGGACGTCACCGTGGTGGCGCTGATCGGCGAACGGGGCCGCGAGGTGCGCGAGTTCCTGGAGCACGAACTGGGCCGCGAAGGCCGGCGCAAGAGCGTCATCGTGTGCGCCACCAGCGACAAGTCCTCGATGGAGCGCGCCAAGGCGGCGTACGTGGCCACCGCCATCGCCGAGTATTTCCGCGACCAGGGCAAGCGCGTGCTGTTCCTGATGGATTCCGTGACCCGCTTCGCGCGCGCCCAGCGCGAGATCGGCCTGGCCGCCGGCGAGCCGCCCACGCGCCGCGGCTATCCGCCGTCGGTCTTCGCGACCCTGCCCAAGCTGATGGAGCGCGCGGGCATGAACGAGCACGGATCGATCACGGCGCTCTATACCGTGCTGGTGGAGGGCGACGACATGACCGAGCCCATCGCCGACGAGACCCGGTCGATCCTGGACGGCCACATCGTGCTGTCGCGCAAGCTTGGCGCGGCCAACCACTATCCGGCCATCGACGTGCTGGCCTCCGCCAGCCGCGTGATGAACGCGGTGATCACGCCCGAGCACAAGCGGGCCGCGGGCCGCTTGCGCGAACTGATGGCCAAGTACCAGGAAGTGGAGCTGCTGGTGAAGATCGGCGAATACAAGCGGGGCGGCGACGCCGTCACCGACGAGGCCATCGACAAGATCGGCGCGATCAATACCTTCCTGCGCCAGCGCACCGACGAACGCGCGACCCTGCCCGAGGCCCTGGCGCGCATGACCGAAATCGTGGGGGCGCAATGAGCGTGTTCGACGAACTGCTGGCCATCAAGCGCTTTCGCGAAGGCCAGGCCGAGATCGCGGTGTCGCGCCAGCGCCTGCGCCATGCCGAGGCCGACGCGGTCAGGCGCGATTCCGAGGCGGCGCTGGCGTCGTATCGGGACGAGGCCGTCCGGCGCGAGCGGGCGCTGTACAGCGACCTGTGCAGCCGCGTGGTCCGCGTGCGCGAGATCGAGACCGTCCTGCAGGACGTGGCCGGGCTGCGCGAAGGCGAGCGCCAGCGCGAACAGGCGGTGGAGACCGCCGAGCGCCGCCTGGAAGAGGAAAACCAGGCGCTCGCGGCCAGCCGCCAGCAGCACCGGCAGGCCGCGCGGCTGACGGGCAAGTTCGTGGAACTGGCGCGCATCCACCTGGACGAGCACCTGAAGGCGCTGGAGCAGAAGGAAGACCTCGAAATGGAAGAGGCCGCCTCGGTTTCGCGCGACCGCGAAGACTGGGAGCAGCACGAGGAGTTCGAACCCGCATGAGCATGGACCGACGCATCGGGCTGGAAACGGCCATTCCCCAGGGGACCGGGACGCTGTCGAATTCCGACGGCCACGCCGCGGGACGCCAGGCCAGCGACGCCGACCGCCAGGCCTTCGAACAGGCCATGGCGCAGGGCGAGCCGGAGGCGGCTCCCGAGCCGGCGTCCGCGCCTTCGCCGTTCTCGCTGTTCGGCGCGGCCGCCGCCGCGCCGCAGGCCAGCACACACGCGCAGGCGCTGGCCCGGGCCTTGAGCGAGACCGCCGAACAGTTGCTGGTGGCCGACGGCAGCGGCGGCCGGCGGCAGGTCCGCGTGGAATTGAAGGACGACGTGCTGCCCGGCGTCAGCGTGTCGGTCTATGAAGAGGAAGGCCGTTGCGTGGCCGATTTCGTCTGCGCCAACGAGCGCTCGCGCGAACGCCTCTGCGCCATGGCGCCCGAACTGGCGGCCCAACTGGCCGATAGCCTGGGCAGGCCGGCGCGGGTGCGCGTCAGCGCAGACGACCCCGAAGATCCTTGCTTGGCGGAGACCGACGCCGCGGCGCCGGTCCGCTGACAACCCCTGAACCCATGACTGCCCCTACGCATAATCCCTTGTCCTCCTATCCGCTGCCGCGCCTGAGCGGCAACGAAGCGCGCGCGCGTTCGCTGATCGCGCATCATGGCGCCGACCTGCGGGTCACGCTCGCGCCGCCGGCCGGCGCGGATGCCCAGCCCGCCACCTGGCGCCTGGGGTTCACCCTGGGCGTGCCGGATGCGCTGCGCCAGTCGGCGACCCTGTCGGCCGACCTGGAATGGGCCGGCGCCCGCCTGCGGCTGGGGCTGCCGCCGTCGGCGATCGACGCCTGGCTCGCCGCGCGCCTGCCGGGCATCGAGCCTGGCGCGGTGCCGGCGCCGCTGGCGGCCACGGCCATCGAAACGCTGCTGGCCGAGGCGATGGCCGCCTTGAACGAGGCGTCGCCGGGCGGTCCCGCGCGGGTCGTGGGCATGGGGGGTGCATCCGCGGGCCTGCCCCAGTCCTGGACGGTCGCCGCGCGCAATCCGGCCAATGGCGACACCGTCTACGCCAGCCTGGACATGGACGGCCTGGGGCTGATGCTGCTGGCCGGCCTGGTCAACCGGGCCGAGCCCGCCGACAACGGCGTCGCGCTGGACGGGGTGCCGGTGCGCGTCGGCGCGCGCCTGGGCTGGACGGACCTGCCGGCCGCCGACCTGCGCGGCCTGCAGGCGCGCGACACCATCTTCCTGGACCACTACCTCGTCTCGCCGGAAGGCGAACTATGGCTGGCGGCGGGCGGGCAGGGCCTGCGCGTGCGCCGAGAACAATCCTCATACCTCGTTACCCAAGGCTGGACTTCCCTTATGACCGAGACGCCTCAACTGCCGGCCGCCGCCGAGCCCGGCGCCAGCGCCCCGTTGGACATGGACGCGATACCCGTGCGGCTGACGTTCGAACTGGGCGAACGCCAACTGACCCTGGGCGAACTGCGCCTGCTGCAGCCCGGCGAGACCTTCGACCTGGAGCGTCCGCTGGCGGATGGCCCCGTCATCGTGCGCGCCAACGGCGCGCTGGTGGGCACGGGCGAACTGGTGGAGATCGACGGCAGGATCGGCGTGACCCTGCGCAGCCTGGGCAAGGCCGGAGCATGAGCGCGTCAGCGGATCCGATCAGCCTGGCCGTCGTCCTGGCGCTGCTGGCGCTGGTGCCCCTGGCCGCCGTCATGACCACTTCCTTCCTGAAGATCGCGGTGGTGCTGACCCTGGTGCGCAACGCCCTGGGCGTGCAGCAGGTGCCGCCCAACATGGCGCTCTACGGCCTGGCGCTGATCCTGTCGGCCTATGTGATGGGGCCGGTGGTCATGCAGATCGGCGACGAACTGCGGGCGCCGCCGGCCGCCGTGGCGCCAGGCGCGCCGGCGCCGGACCGGCTGGAAGGCATCATGGACGCGGTGGCGCGCGGCGCCGAGCCCATGCGCGGCTTCATGCTGAAGAACAGCAGGCCCGAGCAGCGGGATTTCTTCGTCCGCACGGCGCGCGGGCTGTGGGGCGAGCAGGCCGCGCGCAACCTCAAGGAAGACGACCTGCTGGTGCTGATCCCGTCTTTCCTCGTGTCCGAGCTGACGGCCGCCTTCCAGATCGGCTTCCTGCTGTACCTGCCCTTCGTCATCATCGACCTCATCGTGTCCAACATCCTGCTGGCGATGGGCATGATGATGGTGTCGCCGGTAACCATATCCATGCCCTTGAAGCTGTTCCTGTTCGTCATGGTCGACGGCTGGACGCGGCTGATCCAGGGCCTGGTCCTGTCCTACGGCTGAGCGCGCCATGGCTACCGTCGATCTCGTTTCGTACATGACCCAGGCGCTGTACCTGGTGCTGTGGCTGTCGCTGCCGCCGATCGCGGTGGCGGCCATCGTGGGCACCCTGTTCTCGCTGTTCCAGGCCCTGACCCAGATCCAGGAACAGACGCTGTCGTTCGCGGTGAAGCTGATCGCCGTGTTCGCCACCATCCTGCTCACGGCGCGCTGGCTCAGCGCCGAGCTTTACAACTTCACGGTCTCCGTGTTCGACCTCTTCTACAAAATCCACTGACGCAGATGATCTCCGGCATCACCTACGCTGAGGCAAAAGTCTTCCTGGGCACGCTGGCATTGACGCAGCCTCGGATACTGGCGCTGTGCGCGATGCTGCCGCTGTTCAACCGGCAGTTGCTGCCGGGCATGCTGCGCTACGCCCTGTGCGCGGCCATCGGCATTGTGCTGGTGCCGGCGCTGGCGCCGCGCTACGCGGTCATGGACCTGGGCACGGTGGAAATCGCGCTGCTGGTGGTCAAGGAAGTGTTCGTCGGCATGGTCATGGGCTTCCTGGTGGCCATTCCGTTCTGGATCTTCGAGGCCGTGGGCTTCGTGGTCGACAACCAGCGCGGGGCCAGCCTGGGCGCCACGATCAATCCGGCCACGGGCAACGATTCGTCGCCCATGGGGATCCTGTTCAACCAGGCCTTCATGGTGTTCTTCCTGGTGGGCGGGGGCTTCACGCTGATGCTGACCATGCTGTACGACAGTTTCCGGCTGTGGGACCTGTGGGACTGGGCGCCCACGCTGCGCAGGGAAAGCGTCCCGCTGATGCTGGACCAACTGGGCCGCTTTTTGCGCCTGACGCTGCTGTTCGCCGCGCCCGCGATCGTGGCCATGTTCCTGGCCGAAGTGGGCCTGGCCCTGGTCAGCCGCTTCGCGCCGCAGTTGCAGGTGTTCTTCCTGGCGATGCCGGTCAAGAGCGCGCTGGCGCTGCTGGTATTGGTGCTCTACATGAGCACGCTGTTCGAATACGCCGCCGAGGCCACGGGGCAGATCGGTTCGGCCCTGCCGTTCCTCGACAATCAATGGCGGGCGCCATGAGCGGCGAAAAGACAGAACAGCCAACCGGCAAGAAGCTGCGCGAGGCGCGGGAGAAGGGCGACGTTGCCCACAGCAAGGACTTCACCCAGACGCTCTTGGTGCTGGCGCTGTTCGGCTACATGCTGGGCAATGCGCACGGCATCATCGAATCGCTGGGCCGGCTGGTCCTGCTTCCGTCCACGCTGGTGGGCATGCCGTTCGAGCGGGCCTTGCCCGTCGCGCTGGACGCGGCGCTGCGCGAGGCGGTGGCCCTGGTGCTGCCCTTCGTGCTGATCGTGCTGATCGTCGGCATGTTCTCTGAGTTCTTGCAGGTGGGCGTGCTGCTGGCCTTCGAGAAGCTCAAGCCCTCGGCCAAGAAGCTCGACGTGATGGCCAACCTGAAGAACATGTTCTCGAAGAAGAACCTGGTCGAACTGCTGAAGTCCATCGTCAAGATCGCGTTTCTTTCCGTATTGGTGACCCTGGTTGTGCGCGATGCTCTGCCGGAGCTGATGGCGGTGCCGCACAGCGGCCTGGCCGGCCTGGAGGCGGGCGTGGGCGGCATGATGCGCACGCTGGTGGTGAACATCGCGTTCGCCTATGTGGTGATCTCGCTGGCCGACTTCGTCTGGCAGCGCATGCAGTACCGCAAGGGGCTGATGATGAGCAAGGAAGAAATCAAGCAGGAATTCAAGGAGATGGAGGGCGACCCCCACATCAAGCACAAGCGCAAGCACCTGCACCAGGAAATGGTGATGCAGGGCGCGGTTTCCAGCGCGCGCAAGGCGTCGGTGCTGGTGACCAACCCCACCCACCTGGCGATCGCCATCTACTACCAGCCCGACGAAACTCCCCTGCCGGTGGTGCTGGCCAAGGGCGAGGGCGCGCTGGCCGAGCAGATGATGCGGGCCGCGCGCGAGGCGGGCGTGCCCGTGATGCAGAACATTCCGCTGGCGCGCGCGTTGATGGCCGACGCGCAAGCCGACCAATACATCCCCAGCGAGCTCATCGAGCCCGTCGCCGAAGTGCTGCGGCTGGTGCGCAAGATGGCCGCGAATCCGGAACAGCAACCATGACTTCCGTCCAGCATCCCCTGATTTCCGCCTACGCGAGCCGCCACGGCCTGCCGGCGCCCGCCCGCGCCGACGGCCGGCTCACCGTCGTGATCGACGGCACCTACCGCGTCCACCTGCACGCGGCGCCCGAAGGCTGGCTGGCGCTCACGTGCCGCCTGTGCGCGCTGCCCGAGGAGGGCCCGGCGCGCGACGCGCTGGCGCGCGAAGCCGGCAGGCTGGCCGCGGGCATGCTGAGCCGCCATGCGGCCGGGTGCGTCGTCGACCCGCAGGGCAGGGCGTTGTGGCTGCAACAGACATTGAGGCCCGACAGCAGCGACCTGGCGCTGGACGAGGCCTTCGGCGCCTTCGCCAACGCCTTGTCCTTCTGGGCGGGCGCGCTGCGGCGGCTGGCATGAACAAGATATCCGGGACTGTTACCCGAGGAGATAGAGTGTTGAAGCGGATGATTCTGGCGACCGCGCTGTCGCTGGGCCTGGCTGGCGGCGCGCAGGCGGCGCCGAACTGGCCCAATGTGCCCTACAGCTATTACGCGCGCGACGAAAACCTGCAAACGCTGCTGCGCGAGTTCGCGGGCGGTTTCAGCCTGTCGCTGCAGATGGGGCCCAACGTCGCGGGTACCGTCAATGGCAAGTTCAACGCCAACACGCCCACGGAATTCCTGGACCGGCTGGGCGGGGTGTACGGCTTCAACTGGTTCGTCTACGCCGGCACGCTTTTCGTCAGCCGCACGAACGACATGAAGACGCGCTCGGTCAGCGCCATGGGCAGCTCCATCAGCGCCCTGCGCCAGGCTTTGCAGCAGTTGGGCATCCTGGATCCGCGCTTCGGCTGGGGCGAACTCCCCGACCAGGGCATCGCGCTGGTGTCCGGCCCTCCCGGCTACGTGGACCTGGTCGAACGCACCGTCGCCGCCCTGCCGATGGGCGCCGGCGGCCAGCAGGTGGCGGTGTTCCGCCTGAAGCACGCCTCGGTCAACGACCGCACCATCAGCTACCGCGACCAGAAGGTCGTGACGCCCGGACTGTCCACCGTGCTGCGCAACCTGATCACGGGCGGCGGCGGCGGGAACAACAATGAATCCCTGGCGGCCATCGCCGCGCCGCTGCGCGAGAATCCGCCCGCCTTTCCCCAGGTCAACGGCGGCCCCGCGGCCGACAGCGCGCCGACGGTGGCGGCGGCCGGCATGCAGGCTCCGGCCCCGGCCGGCAAGCCCGGCTTGCGGTTGCGCGAACCGACCGTGCAGGCCGATGCGCGCCTGAACGCGATCATCGTGCAGGACATCCCGGACCGCATTCCCATCTACCGCAGCCTGATCGAACAACTGGACCTGCCCAGCACGCTGGTCGAGATCGAGGCGATGATCGTGGACGTGAACTCCGACCTGGTGAACGAACTGGGCGTCAACTGGGGCGCCCGCGCGGGAACGACCAGCTTCGGCTACGGCAACCTGGCGCTTGCGCCCAGCGGCGGCCTGCCGGTGGACAGCGCGGCGGGACTCTCGCCCGGCACCATCGGCGTCAGCGTGGGCAGCACGCTGGCGGCGCGCCTGCGCGCCCTGCAGACGAAGGGGCAGGCCAACATCCTGTCGCAGCCGTCCATCCTGACCGCGGACAACCTGGGCGCCATGATCGATCTGTCCGACACGTTCTATATCCAGACGCGCGGCGAACGGGTGGCGACCGTGACGCCGGTCACGGTGGGCACGTCGCTGCGCGTCACGCCGCGGCACATCGAATCCCGGGATGGCGCGCGCGTCGAGCTGACCGTGGACATCGAAGACGGCCGCATCCAGGAAGAACGCCAGATCGACAACCTGCCCACGGTGCGCAAGAGCAACATCAGCACCCTGGCCGTCGTGGGCAACGACCAGACGCTGCTGATCGGCGGCTACAACAGCAGCCAGAACAGCGAACAGGTCGACAAGGTGCCGTTCCTGGGAGACATCCCGGGCCTGGGCATCCTCTTCTCCAACAAGTCCAAGACGGTGCAGCGCCGCGAACGCCTGTTCCTGATCCGGCCCAGGGTGGTCGCCATCAACGGCGAGGTGGTGGGCACGCCCGGCGGCGCGCTGAACACGGTGCCCATGCTGAACGCGACCTGGAACGGCGGCGACAAGCCCATGACGGCGGGCCAGTACCTGGACCTGGCGCAGAGCCAGCGCACCCGCGTGCAGTTCGGGCCCAACGTGGAAGTGCGCGGTAGCGGCGGACCGGTGCGCGCGTCGGAGTGGCTGCAGACGTCGCCGGCCGCGGAGCCGCTCCTGGAAGGCAAGTCGAACGCCACGCAAGGGCCGGTCATCCAGGTGCAGCCGGTGGCCGCGCCGGGCACCGGTCGAGCGCCGTAGAAAGGGGGGCGGCTCAGCCGTCCAGCCGCAGGCCCTTCTGGGCGAGCTTGTCGCGCAGCGCCGAACGGGCGCGCGACAGGCGGCTGCGCACGGTGCCGATGGGCACCGTCAGCAGCGCGGCGGCTTCTTCGTAGGAAATGTCGTCCAGACCGACCATGAGCAGGATGTCGCGCATGTTTTCGGGCAGTTCGTCCAGGGATTCCTGCAGCAGCGCCATGGTCTGGTTTTGCTCGAGGACGCGGTCGGGAGAGAGGTCGGAGGAAGCATGCTCTTCCAGCACGCTGTCGCTGACGAAGGAGTGGCGCCGTTCCGGCGCGCGCGACAGGTGGTTGCGGACCAGATTCAGCGCGATGCCATAGAGCCAGGAGGACAACTGCGATTCGCCGCGGAAGTTGCGGTACGAACGCGCCGCTTCCACGAAGGCCTGCTGGGCCAGGTCCTCGGCCTCGCTGATGTTGCCGATGTGCTTGATGATGAAGCGTTGCAGGCGGCTGGAGTGCTCGCGCACCAGGTCCCGCAGCAGGTATTCGTCGCCCGGGTCCCAGCCCGGCCCTTCGCCGTCGGGGCGAATGGGCGGCATGTCCGCTTCAAGGGAAGCGGGAGTGCTGTCGCTGGGGTGGGTCATGGGGCAGGCGAAAAGAAACGTGTCTCAAGCTACAAGTTACTACCGCGATAAGGGATTATCGCAGCTTAACTCCGTCACAATATTTCGAAAATCGAAATATTGATCCAAAATCGGGGTTTATCCGGGTACAGATGTAAAAACAAGTAAGCGGCGCCGATCAGGTTCCGCCAGGCGGAAACTAGAGGGCCTTGAGCAGGTCCCGCATCCAGCCAGCGGCGGTCGCGAGGGATACCGGGCTTTGCCCCGACCGCGCGGCCTGGTCGAAGCGGGCCTCCATGGCCTGGTCCAGCGCGGCCCGGCGCCCGGCGTCCAGGCCCGACGGCGCCACGCCGGCATCCTTGCAGGCTTGCTGGAAGGCCGGGGTGTCGCCCGCCGCGGACGTGGCCAGCCGCGTCATGAAATCCACGCCGGACAGGGCATGGCTGGAGGTTTCCGCCATGTCGATGGCGGCGGCGACCGTCCGGGCCGACAGGGGCTTGCCGGGGTTGGGCTCGAGGCCCAGCTCGCGGGAGACGGCGCTGGCGATGCCCTGGCCATAGCTATGCGCCAGCGCCTGCGCGAACATCGCGGCGGTGTCGACGTCCGGGGCCACCCAGGCCACGCTGCGGCCGCCGGGCGTGGAACCCGTGCCCAGCACCTGCAGCTTGCCGCCCGCGATATCGACGTAAACGTCCTGGCCGCCTTCAGCGGCTTTGGCGAAGGCGTCCAGGGAAATGAATGGCGACGAAGGGGTAACCGATGAAATTGTCATGCAGCCAAGAAATCCGGCGTGTCCGATACGTGGCCGTGGCGGTCCTACGACCCTGTGCTTGAGTAACCCAAGGTCTACTTTAGTTCCACGGCCGAGCACGCGTCTTATTCTATGTCATTGCGCATGCGGGTACGAAACACAGGGTTACTGCGCTTCGTAGACTTCGTCGGCCGCCAGCAGGATGTCCACCGGCGGATCGAAGCCGATCACGCGCGCCGTCTCCAGGTTCAGCGCGATCTTGGCGGGGTCGATCCACACCTGGGAGAGGTCGCGCGGCTTGGCGCCGTTGAAGATGCGCGCCATCGTTTCCGCGTAGAACAGGCCCACGTAGGAATAGTCGGCCTGCGCCAGGCTCAGCAGCAGGCCGTGCTTGACCTCTTCGGAACCCAGCATCGAAAAACTGGGCACGCGCGCCTGGCGCAGGATCTCGGCCACGGTGTCGATGGACGCGGGGGTCACGCCCCGGTGCACCGTCACGTAGGCCGCGTCCACTTGCGGCGCCAGCCTGGCATAGCATTCCATCGCGTTGCGCGTGGCGACTTCGGCCGGGATGCCGTTGGACGGCGCATTGCAGGACAGCACCTCGAAATGCTGTTCGCGCGCCACTTGCTCCACGGCCTCGACGGCGCTGTAGGTGCGGCCCTCGGGGCTGTCTTCATAGACCAGGCCCAGCCGCTTGAACGGCACGATCTCGTGGAACAGGCGCACCTGCCGCTGATAGCGCTCGGGCTGGACGCGGGCGTGCAGGTTGTCCTGTCCGCTGTCCTGCGCCGAACGCGCGATGCGGGCGCCGATCGCGTCGCTGGTGGAGGCCACGATGGTCGGCACGGGCGTGCCCATGGCGGCCATGTCCTGGCCCGCCCAGGTGCCCATGGCGATGATGAGGTCGATGTCGCGGCGGCCGGAAAGGCGCTGCTTGATGGCGTCCCGCACCGCGGGGCGCTGCGTTGCGTCGAAATTGCCCGGCTGCCACCAGGCGTCGCGCACGAACTCCAGCGTGTCGCTGCGCGCGTTGTCGGCCAGGAATTCCCACATCTGCCGCCCGTTCAGTCCGTCGGGCATGGCGGGCAGGGTCAGCCAGCCGAGTTTTTGCAGGCCTTCGACGGTGACGCGCAAGGTGCGCGGGTATTCGCTGTAGTCGCCGCTTTCGAAGTAGCCGATGCGCCATTTTCCGCCGTCCGGCTTGGCGGCGGGCTTGGTCGGGAACACTTGGGCGGCGGGCGTCACGGCCGTCTGCGCCATGCTTGCCGCGGGCGCGAGCAAGGCCAGGCACAGCATAAGGGTGGGCAGCGATTTCTTCATGGGCGGCGGATCACGATCAATGTGATGTCATCGGATTGTTCCGCGCCGTCGGCGAAAGCCTGCACGTCCTCGAGCAGGCGCTTGGACAGCTTGGCCGAAGGCACGGGGGGATTGGACAGGACGGCCAGCAGGCGCGGATCGCCGTACTGGGCGTCGTTCGGGTCGACGGCCTCGGTGATGCCGTCGGTGTAGCCGACCAGCATTTCGCCGGGCGCCAGCACGGTGGACAGGCCGCGGTATTCCAGGTCTTCCTGCACGCCGCAGGCGGGGCCGCTGCGTCCTTCCAGCAGGCGCACCGCACCGTCCGCGCCGATCACGGCCGGGGGCAGGTGGCCCGCGTTGGCCCATTGCAGGTCGCCGGTGGTCAGGTCCAGCACGCCCAGCAGCAGCGTGACGAACATCATGTTGGGGTTGTTTTCGGACAGGCGGTTGTTGATCTTCTGCATCATCAGCGCCGGGTCCGTTTCGTCTTCGGCCGTGGCGCGGATGAGCGTGCGGGTCACCGCCATGAAGAGCGCGGCGGGCACGCCCTTGTCGGACACGTCGCCGATCGCCAGGCACAGGCGCCCGTCGGGCAGCGTGAAGTAGTCGTAGAGGTCGCCGCCCACTTCCTTGGCCGGCAGCATCACCGCGTTCAGGTCGATCTGGTCGCGCGTCGCGCTGGACAGGGGCACGGGCAGCAGGCCCAACTGGATCGCGCGGGCGATGTTCAGTTCGCTTTCGAAGCGTTCGCGCGCGGTGGTCTCGCGCATCAGGCGGGCGACGTTCTCGCGCAGTTTGTGGTTCATGAACAGGAAGGAGGCGGCCAGCCGGCCGACCTCGTCCTTGTGCTTGTCCGGCAGCGCGGCGATGTTCGCCGGCACGCTGGCCGCGGCGGTCAGGTCCTGTTCGGGCAACTGGCGGGCGTAGCGGGTCAGCGTTTCCAGGGGCCGCACGACGCGCGCCGCCACCAGCCAGGCGCAGACCAGGGCCACCAGCATCATGCCCACGAAGATCAGGGCCTGGCGGTTCAGCAGTTCGCGCGCCGGCGCGGTCAGGTCGCTTTCCGGCACGGCCGTCACCAAGGTCCAGCCCAGGGGCGCGAAGCGCGCGCTGTCGATCTGCCAGGGGCCGCCGCCGCCGTCGAACCGCAGGCTTTGCAGTTTGCCGTCCGCGTCCTGGCGGGCCAGCAGGCTGCGCAGCGTTTCGCCCTTGCTGTCGCTGGCGTCCAGCAGGCCCGCCTGCCGTTCGGGCAGCGGCACCACCATCCGGCCGTCGTCGGCGGCGATGAAGATGAAGCCCGACTGCGCCAGCGTCAGCTTGGACAGCATGCCCCGCACCGAGTTTTCCATCTGTTCGCGGCGCGCCTGGATCTGGTCGATGACGTCCTGCGCGCTGTCGGTGATGACGAAGACCCAGTTCCACGGCCGGAAGTAGCCGAAGTAGGCATAGCGCGTTTCGCTGTCGCCGCGCTGCGCCGAAGGCGGCCAGCGGTAGATCGCGAAGCCGTATCCCGAGGTGCGGCTTTCTTCGTACAGCGCCTGGGCGAGCGGGCGGTTCTTGAAGTCGGACAACTGCGACAGGTCGCGGTCGATCATGTCCGGGTTGCCGCTGGCCACCACCTGGAAATCGGCGTCGTAGACGAAGGCATAGCGCCGGTCGTCCAGCTTCAGGCGGTTGATCCAGGCGCGCGCCATGCCGCGCGCCGCGCCGGGCGTCATGAGGCCGCGCTCGGCCATGTCGGCGTAGGAATCCAGCGCCGCCGCCACTACCGTGCCGGTCTGCATCAGTTGGCGGCGGCCGCTGCGCACCGTCGTGATTTTGTCGGTCAGCAGCGCGCCCCAGCGGGCCTCGGCATCGCGCAGCACCAGTTCCATCACGTTGCTGACGGCGTGGCGTTCGCTGCTCATTACCGTGCGCGTGACGTTGCGCTGCGACGTCAGCATCACGAACGCGGCCACCGCGAGGAGAAGCGCTACGACCAGAAGAAAAATCTTGCTACGTAGCGACCGGACGGGCATGGAGGGGGCGGCGGTGGATGAAGGTGCGGGTGTAAAAAAAGATGCAATTTGCATTAATTGTAAATACCATTGGTGCCCGTGTGTAAATACTTTGCGGTGTGTCAGCCTCATGCGTAGCGAGCCCATTCAAATCGTGCTGGAGGGACTGAGACGCCGCCCGGTACTCGAAGTCACGCTGGCCTGCCTGGCCGTCCTGTTGTTGGCGCAAGCGCTGATCGGCGCGCTCAGCCTGTCCGCGTTGAACCGGCTGGTGGTGGACACCACCGCCGACCGCGTGGAAGTCATCGCCCGCCGCGCGGCGGGCAACATCGAAAACGGATTGCGGCTGGGCAAGCCGCTGGAGCAATACTTCGGCCTGCGCGACAGCCTGCAGGACAGCGTGTCGGGATCGCGCGACCTGCTCGGCGCCGCGGTGCTGCGCGCCGACGGCCAGACGCTGGCCGTGCAGGGCGAACTTCCCGATGGCGCCGTCGCGCTCGCGCAGGCGCTTGACGCGGGCGCAACCCGCGACAGCCGCGCGGCGCGGCGCGCGTCCGGCGCGCTCATGTCGGTGTCCGATGGCACCGTGACCCTGGCCGTGCCCCTGGCCGGCGCGGGCGGCAACGTCGCCGGCGCCGTGGTGCTGTCGGCGGCCAAGGACGGCGAAGCCAGCCGGCGCCTTATCGTGGACAACCTGCAGGTGCTGCTGGCCGTCACGGCGCTGGTCGGCCTGGGCCTGGCGGCCGTCTTCAAGTATCTGGTGCCCTTGACCTCGCTCGCGGCCGGCGGCCGGGCGCGCTTCGTCGTGCCCTTGCTGGCGCTGATGCTGGCCCAGGGCGTCTATGCCGCCTACACGATCTCCACGTTCCGCAGCGGCTGGCTGGAGGTGACGCGCAATAACGTCGGCCTGCTGGCCGAAGGCCTGCAGCGCGACCTGAACCGGGTGCTGGGCTACGGCCTGACGCTGGATCGCCTGCGCGGCGTGGACGCGCCGTTCTCGCGCCTGGCCGCGACCTTTCCCGCCGTGGCGCAGATCGAACTGGTGGACGGCGAGGGCCGCGTGCTGAGCCGCGCCGGCGCGAAAGGCGCGCTGGACGTGGCGGGGCTGCCGGCGGCGCGCCCGCGTTCCGATGACCTGACCCTGGTGCTGCCGCTGGGCGCCACGAATCCCGATCCGCGCGCGCACGGCGACCTGGTGCTGCGCTTGTCCGATGACGTGATCGCGGCCGGCGTGCGCGGCCGGGCGCTGGACGCCGTGACCGTGGTGGCCGTGGCGCTGGTGGCCGCCATCGAGATGCTGCTGTTGCTGTCGCTGCTGATGAACCGCGCCTTCGCCGCGCGGGCGACCTTGCCCGACGGCAGCCGCATCGGCCCCGATGACGAGTCCGAGATCGGGCGCATCGCCCGGCCGGTGATGTTCGGTTTCCTGTTCGCCTGGGCCTTGCCGCTGGGCTTCCTGCCGCTGTATGCGCGCAGCCTGCCGGCGGACGGACTGGACCTGCCGGCGAACCTTTTGCTGGCGCTGCCGATTTCCGTCGAGATGGGCTGCGGCCTGCTGACCTCGCTGCTCGCGGGCAGCCTGACCGACCGCAAGGGCTGGCAGGTTCCCGTGCTGGCCGGACTGGCGGTGTCGTGCGCGGGCATGCTGGCCTGCGCGGCGGCGGGCAACCTGCTGATGTTCAGCGCGGCGCGCGGCCTGGTGGGCCTGGGCTACGGCCTGACCTGGATGGGGCTGCAGGGCTTCATCGTCACGCGCAGTCCCGCGCAGTACCGCGGCCGCAACATGACGGGCGTGATCGCCGGCCTGTTCGCGGGCCATCTGTCCGGCGCGGCCGTGGGCGCGATGCTGATGGAGCAGACGGGTTTCCGCGCCGTGTTCGGCGTGGGCGCGGCGATGCTGGCGCTGCCGCTGGCCGGCGTGCTGGTGCTGATGCGGCCGTACATGGACCGCGGGCGCCGGCAGGCGGCGCAGGCGGTCGCGCGGACGCGCGCGCGCCTGTCCGACACCTTGCGGCTGTTGTGGACCCGCGACTTCGGCCTGCTGCTGCTGGGCAGCGTCATTCCCTTTTCGATCGCGCAGGTGGGCCTGCTGTCGTTCGCGCTGCCGCTCTATCTCGAAGCCGAGGGCGTGGCCGCATCGAGCATCGGACGCGTGCTGATGATCTACGGGCTTTGCGTGATCTACGTGGGGCCGCTGATGGGCCGCGTGGTGGACCGCAGCCGCATCAAGAAAAGCTGGATCGTGCTGGGCGGCCTGGTCGGCAGCGTGGGCATGCTGGGGCTGTACTTCAACAGCGGCCTGCTGGCCGCGGCGGCGGCCGTGCTGCTGCTGGCGCTGGCGAGCTGCTTCGCCGGCGCGTCGCAGGCGCCCTACATGCTGGCGCTGCCGGACGTGCAGCGCTACGGCGCCGCGGGAGCCACCAGCGTCATGCGCGCCGCCGACAAGCTGGGCCAGATGGCCGGGCCGCTGGTGGTGGGCGCCATGTTCGGGGCCGCGGGCATGGGCGCGGGCCTGGCGGCCACCGGCATCATCTACCTGTGCGCGACCCTGCTGTTCCTGGTGTTCGCGCCGGCCCGGTCCCGGGACGGCGCGGCCTGAGGGCGGGCCGCGCCGGGCGCGGGCATCGCCGGTCAAGGCCCGGGGTCCCGGCCGGCCAACTGCACCGGCACCCGCGCGCTCAGGCCGGTGAGCAGTTCGGCCGCGATGGTGCCCGCCGAGGCCGCCACTTCCTCCACCGCCAGGCCCGACGCGCCCCAGAGCGTGACGGGCGCGCCGATGCAGGCATGCGGAACGGGGCCGAGGTCCACGGCCATCATGTCCATCGACACGCGCCCCAGCAGCCGCGTGCGCACGCCGTCGACGACGACGGGCGTGCCGGTGGGCGCATGGCGCGGATAGCCGTCTGCGTAGCCGCAGGTGACGATGCCCACCGCCATGGCGGCGGGCGCCAGGAACGCGCCGCTGTAGCCCACGCCCGCGCCGGCGTGCACGCGCTGTATTCCCACGACCTGCGAGTGCAGCGACATCGCGGGCCGCAGGTCCAGTTGCGCGGCGCTGCGGTCGGCGAACGGGCTGGCCCCGTACAGCGCCAGGCCGGGGCGCACCCATTGCGTGCCGGCGGCGCGCGCGCCGTGGCGCAGCAGCGCGGCCGAATTGCTGGTGGACACCGGACCCGGCAGCCCCGCGATCACGTGGCGGAAGGCGGCATCGGCGGCGTCGATGCCATCGGATTCGTCGGCGCGGGCGTAGTGGTTCAGGTGCCCGACTTCACCGATGACGCCGCGCCGGGCCAGGGCGCTGGCCGCGTCGAACGCGGGGCGGTAGTCGTCCGCCGAGAAACCCGTGTGATGGATGTCGCCGGCATAGCGCAGCCAGACGGCCGGGCGCTCGGCCAGCGGAGCCTGCGCCAGCCATTCGAGCTGGGCGGCATGCGTGATCACGAGGTGCAGGTCGGGCGTGTCCAGCAGCAGCGCATCCGCCGGGGAATAGAGGCCGCCGTAGACCAGGATGGGGCCATCCCAGCCGAACCGGCGGCAGGCGCGCGCTTCGTTCAGGTGCAGCACCGCCAGTCCGTCCGCGGCGCGCAGCGCGGGCAGGATCCGCGCCACGCCGTGCCCGTAGGCGTCCGCCTTCACCGTCGCCCAGAGCCGGGGGCCGCCGGCCGGCAGCGCGGCGCGCAGGCGCGCCAGGTTGTGGCTCACGGCGCCCGCGTCGATGCGGGCATGCAGGGGGCGGGCGATCAGTCCTTCCGGGCGATAAGGGGCGTTCACGGGCGGCATCAGTGCAAGGGCGTCGCGCAACCGGCGCGCAGTCTATGCATGAGTGACAATCGGGCCCGTTTTGTTCGGTACTTTCTGCCTATTGGGAAAAAAAACCGATAGCCTGGTTCGATAGCGCGCGCAATGCGCCTATCCGGCGCGCGCGACCAGCGTCAGGCGGTTGCTGCCGCCGCTGCGCGCATAGCGCAGGTCATGCAGGTAGTGCCGCATGAGCCGCAAGCCATGGCCGCCGATCTCGGCCTCGTCCAGCGTGGCGGCCAGGGGGGGCGGGGGCGTTTTCGTGGGGTCGTGGGGGCGGCCGTTGTCCACGATCTCCAGCGCGATCCCGGTCTCGTCCTGGCGGCAGTGCAGCGTCACCGAGGGGGGCGATCCCGCGGCCGCGGGGTCGTCGAAGGCGTAGTCCACGATGTTGGTCAAGGCTTCGTCCAGGCTCAACGACAGTCCGAAGCCCAGCTTGGGTGGCCAGGCGTCGCGCTCGGCAATTCCTTCGAGCCATTGCAGCGCGGCGGCAACGGCGTTCTGGTCGGGAACGAGGTCCAGCGTATCGGGCGGAGGGGGCATGAGTCGCCTTGCGTTCAGTGGAGCACGTGCAGGCGCAAGTATGCACGATAGCCATGCCCGGCGAACAGAGCGTGAGAGAGTGCGCGGGCTCGCGTATCATCTCGCCATTGCGCCGCCGTCCTTCTGCGCAGGTGCCGGACGCCGGCCACTTTTCGGGAACCGCTATGAATCTCGCAATAGAAAAAATCGGAGAAGTCCTGGTTGTCTCGCCCGAAGGCCAGATCAACAGCGCCAACGCGGCGAGCATCGAGTCGGACTTGCTGGCCCACGTGGAAAAGGGCGAAAGCCGCTTCGTGCTGGACCTGTCCAACCTGAACTACATCTCGAGCGCGGGCCTGCGCGTCGTGCTGGTGCTGGCCAAGCGCCTGAAGCAGGGCGCCGGCGCGCTGGTGCTGTGCGCCCTGCAGCCGCATGTGCGCGAAGTGTTCGACATCAGCGGCTTCCTGGCCATCCTGACGGTGGTGGACACGCGCCAGGACGCGGTGGCGAAGGTCGCTTGACGCGCGGGCCCGTCAGCCCTTGCGGTGTTCGTAGGACGTATCCAGCACGTCGTCTTCGGGAGTGATGACGCCGGGTTCGCCGGGCTCCGCGATGGCGCGTCCGCGCCGCGGCATTCCCGCGACGAGCTTGCTGCTCTGGTCGGGCATCGGCATGACTTCCGTGCCTTTGCGCGGATCGGGGGCAACGTTTTGTTCGGCTTCGGCGGCCTTGGCGGCGTTGGGGTCTGGGGCAGTTTTCAACATGATGATTGCTCCGCTTGCGGGCGTCCCGGGATGGCGACGCGCCTGATGCCGACTCCATCTTAGGCCGGCGCGGCGCCGCGGTGGCGCGCCGGTCTGTCACGTTTGCAAGGGGCTGTTGCAGAACCCCAACCTTATAATTTCCGGCGCCTCGCGGCTTTGCGGCACGGCGCCCGGTTTCCACATTTTCCATACGCCTACCTTGACTGAATCCGTCGAACGCTCCGTCCATGCAGAACTCGTCGCCGTGCTCGTCGCCGTCACCAACGGCGAACCGCGCGTGCTGACGACCGACGACGCGCGCGCCTTGCCGGCGGGCCCCTTCGAGCTTTCGCACCGTTCGCTGCAGGCCGGCCTGCGCGCCTGGGTCGAGGCGCAGACCCACCATCCGCTGGGCTACGTCGAGCAGCTCTACACCTTTGCCGACGGCGACCGCTCCGACGAGTCGGGCGCGCGCGTCATGTCGGTGAGCTACCTGGGGCTGACGCGCGAGGCCGGCGAAACCGGCGTGGCGCAGGTCGGCTGGCAGGACTGGTATCGCTACTTCCCCTGGGAAGACCGCCGCGCCGGCACGCCCGCGCTGGTCGAGGAACTGATCGTGCCCAGGCTGGCCGCCTGGTGCGAGGAAAGCGCCGACGCGGCCGTGCGCCAGCGCCGCCGCCAGCGCGCCGCCATCACGTTCGGGCTGGAAGGGGCCTCCTGGAACGAGGACATGGTGCTGCAACGCTACGAACTGCTGTTCGAGGCCGGTCTGGTGCCCGAGGCGGCGCGGCGCGGCCGCGGCAACGGCGCGGCCGTGCCGGGCGAGCCCATGCGCCACGACCACCGGCGCATCCTGGCCACCGGCATCGCGCGCCTGCGGGCCAAGATCAAGTACCGGCCCGTGGTGTTCGAATTGATGCCCGCCCAATTCACCCTGCTGCAACTGCAACTGGCGGTGGAGGCGCTGGCCGGGCGCGGCCTGCACAAGCAGAATTTTCGGCGGCTCATCGAACAGCAGGCGCTGGTCGAAGAGACGGGCGAAATGGCGACCGGCACGGCCGGCCGGCCGGCCAAGCTGTTCCGGTTCCGCCGCGACGTGCTGCTCGAACGCGCCATCGCCGGCAGCAAATTGCCCCTGTCCCGCGCGCTTTGACGCTTGACAAGCTTTATGCTCGCTCTTAGCATAAATGTTGCGCAATGCTTGCGCGCCTTTTTTTAAACTCTAAATACTCAAAATGAGCATTAAAGCCGCAGCGCCTTCGACCGCCGCCCGACTGGCCGTCCCCCCCTTGCCGGAAGTCATGCTGGAGCCGCTGGTGCGCGCGGCCCTGCTTGAAGACCTGGGCCGCGCAGGTGACCTGACCACCGACGCCATCGTGCCCGCCGACGCCGTGGCGGAAACCCGCCTGGTGGCGCGCCAGGACGGCGTGCTGGCCGGACTGGACCTGGCTCGCCTGGCGTTTCGCGCGATGGATCCGGGCATCGAGTTCGCCGTCTCGCAACGCGATGGCGCGGACTTGCGGCCGGGCACGGAAATCGCGCGCCTGCGCGGCAACGCCCGCGCCATGCTGACCGCCGAGCGCGTGGCCCTGAACTTCCTCTGCCACCTGAGCGGCGTGGCCAGCGCCACGGCCTCCGTCGCCCGCGCCATCGCGGGCTACGGCGCCCGGGTCACCTGCACGCGCAAGACCATGCCGGGCCTGCGCGCCGTGCAGAAGTACGCGGTGCGCGTGGGCGGCGGCAGCAATCACCGCCACGGACTGGACGACGCGGTGCTCATCAAGGACAACCACATCGCGCTGGCCGGCGGGGTCGCCACGGCGGTCGAGCGGGCCCGCGCCGGCATCGGCCACATGGTCAAGATCGAACTGGAAGTGGACACCCTGGAGCAACTGGAAGCGGCGCTGTCGCTGGGCGTGGACGTGGTGCTGCTCGACAACATGAGCCTGGACGATCTGCGCCGCGCCGTCGCGATGGCGCGCGGCCGCGCCATCACCGAGGCCTCGGGCCGCATCACGCCCGACACCGCGGCGGCCGTGGCCGCCACCGGCGTGGACCAGATCGCGGTGGGCTGGATCACCCATAGCGCCAAGGTCCTCGATATCGGCCTGGACGCCTGAGTCTTCCCGCCACAGGTCCGCGACATGAAACGCCTGTTCCAAACCGTCATTCCGCTGGTCGCGCTGTCTTTGGCCGCCTGCGGCAATCCGCCGTCGGGCGAAGCGCCCAAGGACGCCGCCTATCCGTCCCATCCGGTCACCATCGTCGTGACCTTCCCGCCGGGCGGCGGCACCGACCTGCTGGCGCGCCGCATCGGGGCCAGCCTGCAGGAGCAACTGGGCCAGCCCGTGGTGGTGGAAAACCGCCCCGGCGCCAGCGGCAACATCGGCGCGCGCGTCGTGGCGGAGTCGCCGCCCGACGGCTACACGCTGCTGATGGTGAACAGCTCGTTCGCCATCAATCCCGGGGTCTACCGCAATCCGGGTTTTTCGCCCGAGCGGGATTTCACGGCCGTCATCAACGTGGCCTTCGTGCCGTCGGTCTTCGTGGTGCCGGCCGCCTCGGACCTGCGCGGCCTGGACGATGCGCTGGCGGCCGCCAGGGCGGGCAAGTCCCTGCCGTTCGCCTCCTGCGGCAACGGCACGCCGCAGCACCTGGCGGGCGAGATGCTGGCGCGCGCGGCGGGCGCGTCCTTGCAGCACGTGCCCTACAAGGGTTGCGGTCCGGCGCTGACGGACGTCATGGCCGGGCAGGTGGCCATGGGCGCGGTCACCGCGTCCAGCGCGGCGCCGCTGATCGCGGCGGGCAAGCTGCGCGCCCTGGCCGTCACGTCGCCGGCGCGCTCGCCGCTGATGCCGGCCGTGCCGACGGTCGCCGAGCAAGGCGTGCCCGGCTATGCGCTGGACCAGTGGCATGGACTGCTGGCGCCGGCGGCCACGCCGCCGGCGGTGGTGGCCAAGCTGAACGCGGCGGTGGCGAAGATCGTCCAGCGCCCGGACGTGCAGGCGTCATTGCGCGAGCAGGGCTTTACGCCCGCGAGCAGCACGCCGCGCGCTTTCCAGGACATGATAGCGGCGGACATGGACCGCTACGGGGCGCTGACCGCGTCGATGGGCTTGCGCGCGGACTAGGGCGCGCCGCGGCTCAGGCCGCGGCGGCCCGGGCGTGCTGTTCCAGTTGTTCCTTCAGGCCGGGCTCCAGCTTGAGCTGCCGGGCCAGTTCGTCCAGGTAGGCGCGCTCCATGTAGCTTTCCTCGTCCACGACCAGCAGGCTGGCGAGGTACATCTCGGCGGCCATTTCCGGCGTGCGGGCCGATTGCGCCACCGCGGCCGGATCCAGCGGGCGCGACAGCTCGGTCTCGAGCCAGCGGCGGTCCTGGGCGTCCGAGGACAGCTTGGCCAGTTCGGTTTCGAGCAGGGCGCGTTCTTCCGGGCCGATGTGGCCGTCGGCCTTGGCCGCGCCGATCATGGCGGCCAGCACGGCGGTGCTGTGTTGTTCGGCTTCCGGCGCGGGCAGGCGGTCCAGCGTGCGGGGCGGTTCCGCGGGCGCGCCGGCCTGGCCGCGCTGCCAGTCGCCGTAGGCGCGATAGGCCAGGGCGCCCAGCGCCGCCATGCCGCCGTACATGGCGACCTTGCCGCCGATCTTGCGGGCCTTCTTGCTGCCCAGCAGCAGCCCGAGCGCGCCCGCGCCGAGCGCGCCGCCGCCCAGGCCGGTCAGGAAGGAAGCGCCCTTGCCGTCCGCGGCGTCCCGCACGCGGTTGGTGGTGTCGGACAGCAGGCCTTGCCCGGACTGCAGCAATTGGTCGAGAAGTTGTCTGGCGCTCATGCGGCCCTCCATAGATGTGCGGTATTGCGGACAGGGGTATCCGACCGGCGCCGGGCCGGGAAGTTCAGCTTATAGTCAGTTGTCGCCGGACGCGGCTGGGGATCGCCCGCCGCCAGGTGCTACAACGTGGGCTGGGGCCGCCGCCGCGGCCTCCCGCCAGAGCCAATCCCAGGAGGTCCGATCCATGAGCATCCGCGTGCGCCAGAATGCGCCCAACACCCTGCAGTTCACCGCCGTGGCCGAAGGCCATGAACTTCCGCTGGCGATGCCGCAGCCGCAGGGCGAAGGCCCCGATCCGCATGATTACTTCGATACCGCGCTGGGCGGCTGCAAGGCGATGACCCTGATGGTCTATTCGCAGCGCAAGGGCCTGCCGCTGGAGTCGGTGGGGGTGGAGGTAGTGCGCGATGCCGGCGAAGAGCGCAAGGGCGTCTACCGGCTGACGGCCAAGCTGACGCTGCACGGCGAGCTGTCCGATGCGCAGATCGACGAACTGCTGGCGGTGGCCGAGAAATGCCCGGTCCACAAGCTGATGACCGCGGTGGACGTGCAGGTGTCCACCGTGGTGGTGCGGCCGGCCTGAGCGGCCGGGCGCGGCGCGGGCGCCGCCCGCGCCGTCGATCAGTCTTCCATGCCCGGGACGACGGTCGAGAAACCGCCGTCCACGTGGGTGATTTCGCCCGTCACGCCAGCGGCCAGGTCCGACAGCATGAAGGCGGCGACGTTGCCCACGTCTTCGATGGTGATGTTGCGGCGCAGGGGCGACTGGGCCTCCACGAACTTCAGGATGGCCGTGAAGTCCTTGATGCCGCTGGCGGCCAGCGTCTTGATGGGGCCGGCGGAAATACCGTTGGCGCGGATGCCGCGCGGGCCGAGGGCCGCGGCCAGGTAGCGCACGCTGGCTTCCAGCGAGGCCTTGGCCAGGCCCATCGTGTTGTAGTGCGGGACCACGCGTTCGGCGCCCAGGTAGGTCAGCGTCAGCACGGAGGCGTTGCGGCCTTCCATCAGCGGCAGCGCGGCCTTGGTCAGGGCGGGAAAGCTGTAGGCCGAGATGTCGTGCGCGATGCGGAAGGCTTCGCGCGACAAGCCGTCCAGCAGGTCGCCGGCGATGGCTTCGCGCGGCGCGAACCCGATGGAATGCACCAGGCCGTCCAGGCCGTCCCAGTGCGTGCCAAGCTCGGCGAAGGTCGCTTCGATCTGGCTGTCTTCGGCCACGTCGCAGGGCAGCACGATGTTGCTGCCGAATTCGGCGGCGAATTCGGCCACACGTTCCTTGAAGCGGTCGCCCACGTAGGTGAACGCCAGTTCGGCGCCTTGCTGGTGACAGGCGCGCGCGATGCCGTAGGCGATGGATCGGTTGGAAAGCACCCCGGTGACCAGGATGCGCTTGCCGGCGAGAAAGCCCATATATCTATCCTTTGATTTTTTCCTTCTGGAGACCGCCTATTTTAAGGAATTTGGCGGCCCCGCGATGAAAAGTAAGAGGGCGCGCCCGTCGCGGGGTGCGCCCTCTTGTCGTTCCCGGCGCGATCAGCCGCGCGCGTTGGTGCCCGGCACCCGCAACTGGGCGCCCACCTTCAGGGCGCTGCCCTTGATGTTGTTCAGGGCGCGCAGGGCGTCGACCGAGGTGCCGTACTGCTTGGCCAGCGAGAACAGCGTGTCGCCCTGGCGGACCTTGTGGGTGCGGACGTTCGGACGGCCGCTGGCGGCGCGGGCGGCCGGCGCCTGCGCGGCGCGGCCGCGCGGCGCGGCGGCCTTGTCGTTGGCCGGCGCCGAATCCAGGGCGCCCACGGGAGGCGCCAGCGAGGCCAGTTGCACGCCGCCGGTGCCGGGTTCGCCGGGCACCAGCAGGGATTGGCCGGAGGCGGATTTCTGGCGCGAGCCGATGTCGTTGATGTCCCGCAGCCGGCCTTCGGTCACGCCGAAGCGCTTGGCGATCGAGGCGTAGGATTCGCCGCGGCGCGAGTGGTAGATCTTCCAGGCGCTGAGGTCGCCCTTGTAGTTGGTCAGGTTGGCGTTGAAGATCTCGACGCGGTCGGCCGGCAGCAGCAGGGTGGGGCCGTGGTCGCCGCGGATGACGGGGCGGTTGAACGAGGGATTCAGCGCCTTGAATTCGTCCAGCGGCATTTCGGCCAGCTTGGCGGCGATTTCCAGGTCGATGTCGCTGTTCTTCTGCACCGTCACGAAATAGGGCGTGTTGCCGACCGGGGGCAGGGCCACCGCGTAGCGCTGCGGGTCGGCGATGATGTTCTTGATGGCCTGCAGCTTGGGAACGTAGTTGCGGGTCTCGTCGGGCATGTTCAGGGACAGGTAGTCCGTGCCCTGGCCGGCCGCTTCGTTCTTGGCCATGGCGCGCTGCACCGAGCCTTCGCCCCAGTTGTAGGAAGCCAGGGCCAGGTACCAGTCGCCCTGCATTTCGAACAGTTTTTCCAGGTAGTCCAGGGCCGCGTTGGTCGAGGCGATGGGATCGCGGCGCTCGTCGCGCCACCAGTCCTGCTTCAGGTTGAAGTGCTGGCCGGTGGCCGGCACGAACTGCCACAGGCCCGAGGCCTGCGCGCGCGACAGCGCCGTGGGGTTGTAGGCGCTTTCGACGAAGGGCAGCAGCGCCAGTTCCGTCGGCAGGCCGCGGCGGTTGATCTCGTCGACGATGAAATACAGGTACTTGCCGGCCCGTTCCGCCATCCGCTGCACCGACTCGGGGTGGGACGCGTAATAGTCGGTCCACTGCTGCGAGAGGTCGGTGTTCAGGTTGGGGATGGCGAAACCGCGGCGGATGCGGTCCCAGGCGTCGGCGGGCGGATTGGTGAGATCGACCGTCCTGGAGGTGTCGCGGGCGATGTAGCGCCCTTGGGAATTGGTGGTGAGGTTCTTGCTGTCGGGGGATTTGGTTCCTGCGCAACCGGCGAGGACTGCCAGCATGAGCGGCAGAAGGAGTCGGGATAGATTCATCGGGCTGTCACTTGAATTCGTTCTTCCATTCACGAAGGGAGGCAAAGACCTCTACCGGCGTAGCGTGGCTGTGGCCGGCCCGGCGTTCTGCCGCGCGGACGACCTCGATTTGCTGCGTGCGCAAAAACGGATTGGTCGCGCGTTCCTGACCGATGGTCGATGGAAGCGTGGGAAGACCTTCTGCTCGTAATTGCCGGGCCCGCTGATGCCATTGCTGCAGGTTGCGGTTGGCCGGTTCGACTGCCGACGCCCAGCGCAAGTTCGCTAGAGTGTACTCGTGTGCGCAAAAAACCTGTGTATCTGGCGGTAAAACGGAAAATTTTTCTAAGGAATCATGCATTTGCGCGGGAGTTCCCTCGAAAAGCCGGCCACAGCCCCCCGCAAACAGCGTGTCGCCGCAAAACAGAACGGGTTCCAGGCCGGCCGCCCGGCCCGTGTAGGCGATGTGGCCGGCCGTGTGGCCCGGCACGTCCAGCACGCTCAGGTCCAGGTCGAGTTCCGGTATCGTCACGCGGTCGCCCTGCGCCAGCGGCACGTCGCAGCGCGGCAGGCGCTCCCGCGCCGGGCCGTATACGGTGATGCCCTCGATGCGGGACAATTCGGAAACGCCGCCGACGTGGTCGCCATGATGGTGCGTGAGTAGAATGGCGCGCAGTCTCAAGCCTTGCTGCTCGAGCAGCCGCAGCACCGGGCCGGCCTCGCCGGGATCCACCACGGCGGCCTGGCCGTCGCGGACGATCGCCCAGATGTAGTTGTCGGTGAAGGCGGGTAGCGGCAAGACCGCGGCGTTGGGCTCGCGGCCGCCTGAAGGGGCGGTCAAGGCTTGCATGGGATTCGAAGGAATAGAACGTGGCAGAAGATACTCCGCCGATTGTAGAACTGGCCGAATGGTTCCAGACGCCGCCAGGACAATACGTCCTGGCCTGGGAGCGGGCGCAGTTCGACGCGGCTGTCGCGGACGTATTCGGATATTACGCCTGGCAGGTCGGCCTGGCCGACATGAATCTGCTGCGCGCCAACCGCATGCCGTTCAAGGGATACGTGGGCACCGAGGCGCCGTCCGCGGACGGCGCGGCCGGCTGGCAGTCCCGGGTGGTCATCGCCCAGCCCGAGGCCCTGCCGTTCGAATCCCAGAGCGTGGACCTGCTGATCCTGCCGCACGCCTTCGAATGCACCCAGGACCCCCACAACGTGCTGCGCGAGGTCGAGCGCGTGCTGGTGCCGGAAGGGCGCGTCGTGATCTCGGGTTTCAATCCCTGGAGCATGTGGGGGGCGCGCACGCGCATGCCGGGCATGGAGCCCTGGCTGCCCCAGCCGCCCTCGTCCCAGGTGTCGCTGCCGCGCCTGAAGGACTGGTTCAAGCTGCTGTCGCTGGAGGTCGAGGAAAGCCATTTCGGCTGCTACGCGCCGGCCTGCCGCAGCGAAAAGTGGCTGCAGCGCTGGGCCTTCCTGGAATCGGCGGGCGCCCGCTGGTGGAGCGTGGGCGGCGCCGTCTATCTGGTGTCCGCCGTCAAGCGCGTGGCCGGCATGCGTATCATTGGCCCCGCCTGGAAGACCAAGCCCAAGCGCGCGCGGGCGGCATCGGTGGTAGTCAATCGCCAGGCGGACGACGGCCTCGACCGCCGCTGAGCGGCCGGCCGCAATGGATTCAGCACGAAAAGGACAACCAGGCAGCACCATGCAGGACAGCAAAGCGAACGAGCAGAAAGTGGAAATGTGGACGGACGGCGCCTGCAAGGGCAACCCCGGCCCGGGCGGCTGGGGCGTGCTGATGCGCGCCGGCAGCCACGAGAAGACGCTGCATGGGGGCGAACTCCAGACCACCAACAACCGCATGGAACTGCTGGCGGTCATCCAGGGCCTGCGGGCGCTCAAGCGCCCGTGCGTGGTCACCATCCACACGGATTCCCAGTACGTGATGAAGGGCATGACGGAGTGGCTGGCCAACTGGAAACGGCGCGGCTGGATGACGGCGGACAAGAAACCCGTCAAGAACGCCGAACTGTGGCAGTTGCTGGACGAGCAGGTGGGCCGCCATACCGTGTCGTGGCGCTGGGTCCGCGGGCACGCCGGGGATCCCGGCAACGAACGGGCCGACCAGTTGGCGAACCTGGGCGTGGACGTGGCCCGGCGGGCCTGATCCCATCCGGGCGGCCGGCGGCGGCATTGGGATATACCCTCAAATCCGCCTTTCAGGGCAAATTTAGTTCTTTCATCCGGCTTCTGGATTGTTCCAGTATGTAAATTCGGGTGCTAAAGTGCCAACCCTCATTCCTGTTCCTGCGGGGCCGTCCGGGCGGGGTTAGTTCTGCCCGCGCCGCGATACCGCGACATTCGCGCATGAAAAAAGCAGTACTGCTGGCCGCCGTAGCGGCAGGGTTGGCCGCGGGGGCCGCGCTCGGTATTTTTGTGCCGCGCTGGCTCGCGCCCGGAGC
The DNA here is from genome assembly GCF_037619525.1 of Achromobacter veterisilvae. Lineage (NCBI taxonomy): Bacteria > Pseudomonadati > Pseudomonadota > Betaproteobacteria > Burkholderiales > Alcaligenaceae > Achromobacter > Achromobacter veterisilvae. The sequence continues at coordinate 1,853,915 of NZ_CP148753.1, forward strand.
GACTCCCACCCAGGCCGCCTCCGGCGTCGCCAATTCTTCCGCGACGCCCGCCGCGCCTGTCCGGGTCGAAGTGGCCGCGGTCAAGGAAATCCCGTTCGCGCGCGGCCTGTCGGCCGTGGGCAGCCTGCGTTCCGACGAATCCGTCGTGCTGCGGCCGGAAGTCGCCGGCCGCATCCAGTCCATCGAGTTCAAGGAAGGCCAGCCGGTGAAGCGGGGCGACGTCCTGCTCCGCCTGGACGATTCGGTGCCGCGCGCCGAACTGGCCCAGGCGCGGGCCAACCTCACGCTGGCGCAGAGCCATTACCGGCGCGCCGTGGAGCTGCAGGGCAAGGGCTTCGTCAGCCAGCAGGCCCGCGACGAGGCGGCCAGCACGCTGAAGGTGCAGGAGGCCGCCGTGACGCTGGCGCAGGCGCGGCTGGACAAAATGACGATCACGGCGCCGTTCGGCGGCATCGTAGGCCTGCGCAGCGTGTCCGTGGGCGACTACGTGAACCAGGGCCAGGACCTGGCTCCGCTCGAGGCGATCGACCCGCTCAAGGTGGACTTCCGCGTCCCGGAAATGTATCTGAGCAAGGTGGGGGTGGGCCAGCAACTGACCCTGCGCCTGGACGCGCTGCCGGGCCAGGAGCGGCAGGGCGTGGTGTACGCCGTCAGCCCGCTGGTCGACGCCGGCGGCCGTTCCATCCTGCTGCGCGCCACCGTCGCCAACAAGGACGCCGTGCTGCGTCCGGGCATGTTCGCCCGGGTGCAGTTGCTGTTCAGCCAGGACAAGGCCCTGGTCGCCCCGGAAGCCGCGCTATCGCCCTCGGGAGAAACGCAGTACGTTTACCGGGTCAAGAACGGCGTGGCCGAGCGGCGCGAGGTCACGATCGGCGAGCGCCGCGAAGGCCGCGTGGAAATCCTGACCGGCGTGGCGGCGGGCGACCACCTGGTGGTGTCCGGCCTGCAGCGCGTGACGGACGGCGCGCCCGTGACCGTGCTGGGCAACGGCGCGTGACGCCGCCCCTTTTCCCTTTTTGGCGGTAGCGCAATGCGTATCTCGGAAACCTGCATCAAGCGGCCGGTGTTTGCGTCGGTCCTGTCGCTGATCATCGTGCTGATCGGCCTGATTTCGTATTCGCGCCTGACCGTGCGCGAATATCCGAAGATCGACGAGCCCATCGTCTCGGTGGACACCACCTACAAGGGCGCCTCGCCCGAGGTGATCGAATCCCAGGTGACCAAGCCGCTGGAGGACCAGCTCGCCGGCATCGAGGGCGTGGACGTGATGACCTCGCGCAGCCGCTCCGAACGCAGCCTGATCAACATCAAGTTCAACCTGTCCCGCGACCCCGACGCGGCCGCGGCCGAAGTCCGCGACAAGGTGTCGCGAGCCCGGCGCTTCCTGCCCGACGAGATCGACGAACCCATCATCGGCAAGGTCGAGGCGGATTCCCAGCCCATCATCTACATCGCGGTGGAGTCCGGCACGTATTCCGCCATCCAGACGTCCGACTACATCAACCGCTACATCAAGACCCGCCTGTCGGTGCTGCCCGGGGCGGCGGAAGTGCGCGTCTTCGGCGAGCGCCTGCCGTCCATGCGCATCTACGTGGACCGCGACAAGCTGGCCGCCTACGGCCTGACCGTGCAGGAGGTGGAAGCCGCGCTGCGCAGCCAGAACGTGGAGATCCCGGCCGGCCGCATCGAGTCCCGCGCGCGCGAGTTCTCGGTCGTGTCCTCGACCGACCTGCAGACGCCGGCGCAGTTCGAGGACGTGATCGTCGCCAACGTGAAGGGCTATCCGGTCCGCCTGCGCGACGTGTCCAAGGTGGAGATCGGGGCCGCCAACGACCGCGTGCTGTCGCGCTTCAACGGCAAGCCCGCGATCAACATCGGCGTGACCCGGCAATCCACCGCCAACCCGCTGGAACTGTCCAAGGCGGCGCGGGAAGAGGTGGCCCGCCTGAACGAGAACCTGCCGGCCGGCATGAAACTGAACATCGCGTACGACTCGTCGGTGTTCATCGAGCGCTCCATCGACTCCGTGTTCCACACCATCGGCGAGGCCATCGTGCTGGTGGTGCTGGTGATCTTCTTCTTCCTGCGCAACCTGCGCGCCAGCATCATCCCCATCGTCACCATCCCGGTATCGCTGGTGGGCGCCTGCGCGCTGATGTACCTGTTCGGCTTTTCGATCAACACGCTGACCCTGCTGGCCATGGTGCTGGCCATCGGCCTGGTGGTGGACGACGCCATCGTGGTGCTGGAGAACATCTTCCGCCACATCGAGGACGGCATGCCGCGCAAGGAAGCCGCCCTGCGCGGATCCCGCGAGATCGGCTTCGCCGTGGTCGCGATGACGATGACGCTGGTCACCGTGTATGCGCCGCTGGCGTTCGCCACGGGCCGCACGGGGCGGCTGTTCATCGAATTCGCGCTGGCGCTGGCCGGCGCGGTGCTGGTGTCGGGCTTCGTGGCGCTGACGCTCACCCCCATGATGTGTTCGGTGCTGCTGCGCCACCAGAGCAGCCACAGCCGCTGGTACAACCTGATCGAAGGCTGGCTGGACGCCATGAGCCGCGGCTACCGGCGCGTGCTGGCGGCGTCCCTGCGCCACCGCTGGCTGGTGGTGGCGATCGGCATCGCGGTCGCGGCCGCCAGCGGCGTGCTGTTCAAGGTGGTCAAGAGCGAACTGGCGCCCATCGAAGACCGCGGCGTGGTGTTCGGCATCGTCAGCTCGCCGGAAGGCGCCACGCTGAACTACACGCTCGAGAGCATGCTGGGCATCGAGAAATTCTATTCCGACATCCCCGAGGCCAGCGGCAGCCAGGTGACCGTGGGCTTCCCCACCGTGACGGACGGCACCGCCATCCTGCGCCTGAAGCCCTGGGAAGAGCGCGGCCGCAGGCAGCAGGCCATCACGCAGCAGTTGCAGCCGCAGTTCGCCTCGCTGCCGGGCGTGCGCGCCTTCCCGACCAACCCGCCGTCGCTGGGCCAGTCGGCGCGCTCCAAGCCGGTGGAATTCATCATCATGAGCCAGGCTTCGTACGCGGAACTGGCGCGCCTGACCGAAGTGTTCCTGACCGAGCTGCGCAAGTATCCCGGCCTGATCAACCTGGACACCGACCTGCGCCTGAACACGCCCGAACTGCGCGTGCGGGTGGACCGCGACAAGATGGCCGACGTGGGCGCCAACGTGGACACGGTGGGCCGGACGCTGGAATCCATGCTGGGCGGCCGCCAGGTTACGCGCTACAAGGACGAGGGCGAACAGTACGACGTGATCGTCCAGGTGACGCCGCGCGACCGCGCCAATCCCACCGACATCTCGGGCATCTACGTGCGGGCGCGCGACGGCAGCATGGTGCAACTGGACAACCTGCTGGGTGTGCACGAAGGCGTGTCGCCGCAGTCGCTGAACCACTTCAACCGGCTGCGCGCGGTGAAGATCGACGGCGCCGTGGCGCCGGGCTATGCGCTGGGCGAGGTCCTGACGCACATGCACCAGGTGGCGCGCGACGTGCTGCCCAACACCATCATTACCGACCTGGACGGCCAGTCGCGCGAATTCCGCGATTCCTCCGGCAGCATCTACCTGGTCTTCGCGATGGCGCTGGCCTTCATCTACCTGGTGCTGGCGGCGCAATTCGAGAGCTGGCGCAATCCGTTCATCATCATGCTGTCGGTGCCGCTGTCCATGACCGGCGCGCTGCTGGCGCTGTGGCTGACCGGGGGCACCTTGTCCATCTACAGCCAGATCGGCCTGATCACGCTGGTCGGCCTGATCACCAAGCACGGCATCCTGATCGTCGAATTCACGAACCAGTTGCGCGACGAGGGCAAGGAACTGTTCGAAGCCGTCACCGAGGCCAGCGTGCTGCGCCTGCGCCCCATCCTGATGACGACCGGCGCCATGGTGCTGGGCACCGTGCCCCTGGCGCTGTCCTCGGGCGCGGGGGCGGAATCGCGCCAGCAGATCGGCTGGGTTCTGGTCGGCGGGCTGATGCTGGGTACACTACTGACCTTGTTCGTCGTGCCGGTGGCCTACACGCTGATTGCCACCACACGCAAGAAACCCGGCCAGGCCGGCAGCGCAGCGCATCATCCGGACCCCGCTCCGGCCCCGCACACGCCGCCGGCCTCGCCCGCCCAAGCGTCGGAATAGCCGTTATATGCGCCAGATCATCTTTGACACTGAAACCACAGGACTGGATCCCGCCCAGGGCCACCGCATCGTCGAGATCGGCTGTGTGGAACTGGTCAACCGGATGTCCACCGGCAACAACCTGCACATCTACCTGAATCCGGACCGCGACAGCGATCCCGAGGCGCTGGCGGTGCACGGGTTGACCACGGAATTCCTCTCCGACAAGCCCCGCTTCGCCGAGGTCGCGGACGAATTCGTCAAGTTCATCCAGGGCGCGGAACTCATCGCGCACAACGCCGCGTTCGACGTGAAGTTCTTCAACGCCGAACTCGCCAAGACCGGACGCGGCCCGGTCACGGACTTCTGCGAGACGGTCACCGATTCGCTGCTGCACGCGCGCTCGATGTTCCCCGGCAAGCGCAACTCGCTGGACGCGCTGTGCGACCGCTTCGGCATTTCCAACGCCCACCGGACGCTGCACGGCGCCTTGCTGGACTCGCAGTTGCTGGCGGAAGTCTGGCTGGCCATGACCCGCGGCCAGGACGCGCTCCTGATCGACGTGGACGACGGCGGCAGCGCCGGCGGCAACGGCGTCGTGCTGGCCAGGTTCGACGCCTCGGGCCTGCCCGTGCTGAAGGCCAGCGACGAAGACTTGGCCGAACACGAGGCCTATCTGGCCGCGCTGGACAAGTCCGTGGGCGGGGAGTGCGTCTGGCGCAAGATGGACGCGCCGGTGGCGGCTGTTTGAATTCTTTTTGAGGCCTGCTTGCACACGTTCAAAAAAACGTGCTAATATTTCGCCTCTTTCGGGGTGGTTAGCTCAGTGGTAGAGCACTGCCTTCACACGGCAGGGGTCACTGGTTCGAACCCAGTACTACCCACCAAAGACCCTTGAGAGACAACGCCTGCGCCAAGCTTGCCGTTGTCGGCATCAAGGTAAAAAGTCCAGGCAAGAAAGACGCAAAGCAAAAAGCCAACCGCGAGGTTGGCTTTTTTGTTTTTATTTTTGCCTTGGTGGCGGCTTGGCCACGGTATCTGCGCGCAAGCCATTGCGCAGGCTCGCCCCATTCATTACCCTTCTCTTGATTTGACGCAAGCGGGCCTTCATCGATTGAGCCGCATCGCGTGCTGGCCTGTCTATCATTGATGACAAAGGCCTGGCCGGGAGCCGGGCCGGGACGAACAGGAGAAGGCGATGCCCCCGAATACCAATACCATGCTGATCATCATCGTCACGGGCGTGGCGCTCATGCTGGTCGGTTTCGGGCTGCGCGACCGCAACATCGGGATGGGCTTGATGGGCCTGGGCCTCATCACCGCCATCGGCACCATCATCTACAAGGCCTACATTACCTTCTATTGAAGGCCGGGCCGGCTACTCAGCGCTGGCGCGCCGCGCGCGCCAGCAGGGTGTCCAACTGGTTGGCGAACGCCTTGCGGTCGGCGTGGCTGAACGACGCCGGGCCGCCCGTGTCCACGCCGCTCGCGCGCAATTCTTCCATCATGTCCCGCACGGCCAGCCGTTCGCGGATGGTCTCCGGCGAATAGCGTTCGCCGCGCGGATTCAGCGCCATCGCGCCTTTCTCCAGCACCTGCGCGGCAAGCGGGATGTCCCCGGTGATCACCAGGTCGCCCTTTTCGGCGCGTTCGGCGATGTGCGCGTCGGCGACGTCGAAACCGCGCGGCACCTGCACCGCGCGGATCAGGGGCGAGGGCGGGGTGTAGAGCGGCTGGTTGGCCACCAGGGTCAGGGGCGTCTGCCAGCGTTGCGCGGCGCGGAACAGGATGTCCTTGATGACCGCCGGGCAGGCGTCGGCATCGACCCAGATGTGCATCGCGCTATTCGCCCAGCGCTTTGCGCAGCGCCTCGGTCACGATGTCGTTGGTGGAGACGCCGCGTTCGGCCGCCGCGGCGCGCAGCCTGTCGGCGTCGGCCTGGGACAGTTTCAGCGGGAACGGCACCAGGCCCGCGGCCTGGTCCAGTTTGCGCTGTTCGCGGCGGTCCAGCGCGTGCGACGCGGTGCCGTAGCGGTCCGGCGTGCCCGCCTGCTTGAGCTGGCCGGCCAGCTTCAGGGCCTGGTTTTTCTGCAGATCGAATTTGTTCATGGATATTCCTGACGAGGAGCGCCATCATAAGCGCAACGGCCTCATCGCGGTTTGCCGTGCTCCAGCGCCGCCAGGCCTTCCAGGGCGCCGTCGTGCAGCGGCACGGTCAAACCGCGCCGGGCGGTGGCGACCGATACCTGGGCGCCCTGCGCCGATCCGGCGGCCAGCAGGTCCTGCCCCGTCAGGTAGACGGCGCGCACGATCGTCAGGGCTTCGTCCCGGGTCAGGTCGGCGGTGGTAAGCAGCAGCGCCGCCATGCCCACGGTGGGTATCCGTTCCGCCTGGTTGGGATAGGTGCCCGCGGCGATGTCCAGCGGCATCAGGGCGCTGTCCGCGGCCGTCAGCGACGCGATGGCGGCCGGATCCAGCGGCAGCAGTTTCAGGCGGGCCTGGGTCAGGGCGTCGCGCAGCGGCGCCGCGGGCACGCCGATCACCTGGGCGGCCGCGTCGACCTCGCCCGAATTCAGCGCGGGCAGGGAAGCCGCGAACGGCGTGCTGGCGACGGTGTAGTCGCGGCCGGCCTGCAGCCCGTGCGCCGCCAGCACCGCCTCCAGCGTGGCGCGCACCGCCGAGCCTTCCGGCCCCAGCGCGATGGTCTTGCCCTTCAGGTCGCGCACGCCGCGCAGGGCGGCATCGTCGCGCACGACGATGTGCACCAGTTCCGGATACAGGCTGCCCAGGGCGCGCAGGCCGGTGAACGGCCCCTGGGAGGCGAACGGCCCCTTGCCATCATAGGCCAGCCGCGCCGTGTCGGCCTGCGCCAGGCCGACCACCGCGTCGCCGCTGCGCAGCAGCGCGATGTTCTCGGCGCCGCCGCCCGTGATCAGCGGCGAGACCCGGATCTGCTGCGCGCGCGCCACGTCGCTCAAGGCCCGCGCGAACGCCACGTATTCGCCGCGGTCCGGCCCGCCGGCCAGGGGATAGCCTTGCTGCAGGCGGGACAGGCGGCCGTGGATGCGGGCCACCGAGCGCTCCAGTTCCTGCTGCACCACGTGCTGCGCGGTGCTGGAGGCGCTGTAGGCGACGGAATGGGTGATCTGGTCCAGCGTGTCCAGCAACTGGCGCGTGACCGGCGGCGGCGCGCCGGTATCCAGGCTGGGCGCTTCGGCCGCCTTGAACCCGGCCGGGGTCACCAGCGTCCAGGCCTTGCCTTCCTGGCGGTAGATGGCGCTGGCGTGCGCGACGATGCGGTCGCCGGCCTGGTTGCCGCCGGACTTCACGCCGCTGATGCTGCGCGGGCCCGCGCCCAGCAGCGTGACCAGCGAGGCCGCGCCGGGCTGGTCCCAGGCGCCCAGCGAGACGTCGCGGTCCAGGTCGAGCGCGACGTCGTAATAGACCACGCGGCGGGTCTCGCCCGCGGGGGCGCCGTTGTCGGCGGCGGATCCCATGCGCTTGAGTTCGGCGATCCGGAACAGGCCTTCGCCGTAGGCGGCGGCCAGGCTGCGTTCGACGTCGGCCCGCAGCGCGTCGGCGTCGGGCGCGCGGCCGCAGGCGGCCAGCGCCAGGCACAGGACGAGGAGAACGAAGCGTTTGAACATGCCTACATCCCTCCCACGAACGGCAAGGAGATCAGCGAGGTCAGCACGATCACGTTGAGGATGTCGACCAGGAACGCGCCCGTGACCGGCACCACGATGAAGGCCTCGGGCGCCGGGCCGTGGCGGCGCGTGAGCGCCTGCATGTTGGCGATGGCGGTGGCGGTGGCGCCCAGCGAGAAGCCGCAGAAGGCCGCCGACATGATGGCCGCTTCGTAGTCGCGCTTGAGCATGCGGAACACCACCCAGGCCGCGTACAGCGCGCAGAACACCGTCTGCACGGCCAGCATCAGCGCCAGCGGGCCGGCCAGGCGCGCCACGCTGGACAGGTCCAGCGTCATCATCGTCATGCCCAGGAAGAGCGACAGGGCGATCGTGCCGATGATGTCGGTGACGCGGTCGTCCAGTTTCAGGCCCAGGTGTTCCCCGCCATTCCGGATGAGCACGCCCGTGGCCAGGCACCACAGGAAGTTGGGCAGGCTGACCGGGGCGTCCTCGACCAGCGCCGCCAGGTATCCGCCGACGACCAGGCAGACGAAGGCGGCCGTCAGCGACACGATGAACGAACCGGCGGAGGGGGGGGAGGTGTTTTCCGTCAGGTCGGGGGCGTCATGCCTGGCGTCGGCGGCAGGGTCCAGGCTGCCGGCCAGCTTGTGCCGGCGCATGATCCATTCGGCCACCGGGCCGCCCACCACGCCGCCCAGCACCAGGCCCAGGGTGGCGGCCGTCATCGCCAGCGCCATCACGTCCTGGATGTTGTTGACGTCGGCGAAGCGCGTGGCGTAGGCCGCGCCCGTGCCGTGCCCGCCCACCAGGGTGATCGTGCCGCCCAGCAGGCCCATCAGCGGGTGCATGTCCAGCAGCCAGGCCATGCCCAGCCCGACGGCGTTCTGCAGGATCAGGAAGGGAATCAGGGCCAGCAGGAAGGCGATCAGCCGGGGGCCGCCCTTGGCCAGCAGTTTCAGATTGGCGGTCAGGCCGATGCAGCCGAAGAACAGCAGCAGCAGGGTCGGCTTGATGCTGGTTTCGAGCGAGACGGAAATGCCGCCCCAGGCCGACAGCAGGTAGGCGATCGCGGCGAACAGCAGGCCGCCCACGATGGGGTCGGGAATGCTGTAGCGCGCCAGGATGCCGATCCGGGTGGTCAGCACGCGTCCGACGACGAGCACCAGGCAGCACGCCAATAGCGATTGAACGGGCGAAAGCGAGATCATGGATGCCTTTGCGCCCTGTCGGGGCACAGTTGGATTTCCGGCGATGGGAACCTTGCCGCCTCACACGCATGCGGCTTATGTTACGTCCGCCGCGGCAGGACGGCTAGAGCGGCAGGCCGCGCGACATGTAAAGGGCTTGCGGCCCGTAGCCGGCAAGCTTTTCGGCCAGGCCGGCGCCGCCGGCGGCCACGGGAGCGTAGCCATGGCGCCGCCAATAGCCCGTCGCGGATTCCAGGGATACCAGGCTGGCCCGGCGCAAGCCGTTTTCCAGGGCGCAGGCCGCGGCGGCGCGGACCAGCGCCTGGCCGACGCCCAGCCCCTGCGCTTGCGGCGCCACGGCGCAGTCGTGCAGGAACCAGTGGTCGGCGCCGGCCGGCAGCGACGCCAGCGCGGCGTCCAGGGCCGGCGGCAGCCCGGCGTCCCAGGGATAGGAAACCAGGTAGCCCAGCAGGCCGCCGCCGGCCGGCGGCTCCGCCTGCGCGACCCAGCAGTGCGACGGGGCGAGCGCCAGGCGGTTCAGGAAGAAGCCGGCGCTCTCCAGCAGGAAAGCGGGGTAGGCCAGGGCCTGGGCGGCCAGGATGCCGTCCACGTCGCTGGCAAGCATGGGCCTGACTCGGTATTGCATGGCGATGGGGGAAAACAGGAACTCGGGCGCATTGTAGCCACGCCGGCCCCGAGGCCGCATTTCATGAAAATTCGACGAGCCCCCGCTCATACTGCGCGCCATAGTGTTCCGCATTCCAGAGTTCCATGCACATCCAATTCCGGTCCGAGCCCGCCGCCGCGCAAGTGCTTGCCAAATCGTTTCCCCTGGAATCGCTGTGGTCGGCGCAGGCGGCCAACGTGCCCTACGACACCTGCGTGACCTGCGTCATTCCCTGCCTGAACGAATGCGACAACCTGCGGGTGCTGCTGCCCCTGTTGCGCAGCCGGCTCACGGCGCTGTGCTCCAGTTGGGAGGTGATCGTCGCCGACGACGGCAGCACGGACGGCACCGAGGCGCTCATGGAGGAATGGACCGGGCACGAGGGCTTCCGCTATGTGCAGTTGTCGCGCAATTTCGGCAAGGAAGCCGCGCTCAGCGCCGGCCTGGAGGCCGCCACCGGCAACGCCGTGATCTGCCTGGACGCCGACCTGCAGCATCCGCCGGCGCTCATCGAGCAGATGCTGGCGCGCTGGGCCGCCGGGGCCGAAATGGTCTATGCCGTGCGCGAGAGCCGCGCCGGCGAATCCTGGATCAAGCGCTCGGGCGCCCGCTGGTTCTACAAGCTGCTGAGCGGCGCGCGCGGCGTGGACGTGCCCGCCCACGCGGGCGACTTCCGCTTGATGGACCGCAGCGTGGTGGACGCGCTGAACGCCTTGCCGGAGCGCACCCGCTTCATGAAAGGCCTGTACGCCTGGGTCGGCTTCAAGGGCGAGGCGCTGGCCTATACGCCGGACGAGCGCATGCACGGCGACAGCCGTTTCGGCGGGATGCGCCTGTTCCGGCTGGCGCTGGACGGGCTGACCGCCTTCACGACCTGGCCCTTGCGCCTGGTCAGCCTGGTCGGCGCGGCCTTCGCCTTGCTGGCGCTGGCGTACGCGGGCTATCTGGTCGCCGACTACCTGGTGTCCGGCAATCCGGTGTCCGGCTGGACGACCATCGTGACGGCAGTCCTGTTCTTCGCCGGCGTGAACCTGATATCCCTGGGCGTGGTGGGCGAATACGTCGCCCGCATTTTCGACGAGGTGAAGGGCCGGCCCTTGTTCGTGGTGCGCCGGCGCCAGGGCCGCGCTTCCCGTCCGCCCCGGGACGCGCGCTGATATGCCCGCCATGACGCTGCGGGGGTGTTCCGTCCGGACCCCGCCGGCAGGCCGTTTTCTGCTTGCGATCGGGATCTGGCTGGCATGGCTGGCCTGGATACGGCCTTTGACGCTGCCCGACGAGGGCCGCTACGCCGGCGTGGCCTGGGACATGCTGCGCAGCGGCTCGCATGCGGTGCCCCTGCTTGACGGCATGCCGTACTTCCATAAGCCGCCGCTCTACTACTGGCTGACGGAGCTGTCCTTTTCCGTATTCGGCGCGCATCCCTGGGCCGCGCGCGTGCCGTCCTGGCTCGCGGCGTGGGGTGCGGCGGCGGGGCTGTACGGCTTTCTGCGGCGCCACCGCGACGCGGCGGCCGCCACGCTGACCGTGCTGATCCTGGCCACCCTGCCGTTCTTCTACGGCGGGGCGCAGTTCGCCAATCTGGACATGCTGGTCGCCGGCATGATCACGCTCTGCCTGCTGGCCGCGGCGGACACGGTGCTGCGCGCCGAGCGCGGGCAGGCCTATCGGTGGATGTCGCTGGCCGCCGCCGCGCTGGCGGCGCTGGCCGTATTGGCCAAGGGGCTGATCGGCGTGGTGCTGCCGGGCGCCATCCTGTTCCTCTGGCTGGCATGGGGGCGGCGCTGGCGCGGCCTGGCCGCGCTGCTCTGGCCGCCCGCGGTGCTGGTGTTCATCGCGGTGGCGGCGCCGTGGTTCGTGCTGATGCAGCTACGCTATCCCGGCTTCTACGATTACTTCTTCGTCTATCAGCACTTCCAGCGTTTCGCCGCCGGCGGTTTCAACAATGCGCAGCCGTTCTGGTTCTATCTGCCGGTGGTCGCGGGGCTGAGCCTGCCCTGGTCGCTGTGGGGCGGAGGCATCCTGCGCAAGGCGTTCTGGGCGGACGGCCCGGCGCGCGACCTGCGGCGGTTCGCGCTGTTGTGGTTCGCGGTCGTGATCGCGTTCTTTTCGCTGCCGCATTCCAAGCTGGTGGGCTACGTCCTGCCCGCGCTGGCGCCGCTGGCGTTCCTGTTGTCGGAAGTCATCCTCGGCGCCTGGCGCGCGAAAACCGGGGGCGCCACGCCGCGCCTGGTGTGCCTGAGCGCGGCCGTGGCGGCCGCCATCTGCGCGATCGCGGTGGGCATCGCCGCCAACAATGCGCGCGGCAGCGCCGCCCCGCTGGCAAAGGTCCTGCGCGAGCAGGCGCGTCCAGAGGATACCTACGTATCGCTGCATGCCTACCCCTTCGACCTGGCCCTGTACGCCCGGGCTCCGCGGCCGGCGTGGGTGGTGGACGATTGGCTCAACCCCGAGGTGCCGACCCGGGACAACTGGCGCAAAGAACTGTACGACGCGGCCAGGTTCGATCCGGCCACCGGCGCGGAAGTGCTGATCGGCCCGGCGGAGTTCAACGCGCGCCTGTGCAAGGCGCCCGACGGAGCGCGCTACTGGGTGTGGGGCACCGCCTCGGACAACCAGGCCTATGCGCCGCTGCGGGGCCTGGAGCCCGCGGTCAGCAGCGCGAAGCACGCCATGTGGCGCGTCGAGGCGGGCGCCGCTCTCAGGCAGCGGGTCTGTGGCGAAACGCCCAAAGCCGGCTCGCGATGAACGTGGCGACGGCCAGCCCGGCCAGTATCAGGGCAAGCAGGATGTCGTAGCGGATCGCCGTGCTGTGCAGCAGCCAGGCGTAGGAGGCTTCGTTGATGGCGAAGCCGGCGGCTGACACGAGAAAGAAACGGCGCGCTGCTATTGTCCAGGGGGTTTTTGAATGTCGGAACGTCAGCCGGTAGTGGCCCGCGAAGGAAACCGCGAACGCGACCAGCCAGCCGATCAGGTTGGCGGCGAGCGGCGGCATCCCGAAGGCCTCCACGCAACCCACGGCGACGGCCCAATGCGTGGCCGCGGCGGCGCATCCGACGGCAATGAAAGTGCTTACTTGTTGCAGCAGGGCGCGCATGGAAGCCGTGGCGAAATGGAAGTGAGGGGTATTGCAATGAGCAAACGCATCGTGGTCTGCGGGGATGATTTTGGCATGAATGCCGACATCGATGAAGGCATGATCGCGCTTGCCGGCATGGGCCGTCTCAGCGCGGTGAGCTGCCTGGCGCTGGGGCCCACGTTCGCCGCGAACGCGCGGCGGCTGGCGCCGCTGGACGTGGACGCGGGCCTGCACGTGAACTTCACGGAAGCGCTGCGCCCGGACGCCGCGCCGCTGCCGGCGCTGGGCACGCTGATCTTCAATGCCTACGCGGGGCGCCTGGACGCCCAGTGGATCGACGCGCATCTGGCGCGCCAGTTCGACGCGTTCGAGGCCGCCATGGGACGCGCGCCGGACTACATCGACGGCCACCGGCACGTGCACCAGTTGCCCGGCATCCGCGCGCGCCTGTTGCTGCTGCTCAAGGACCGCTACGGCGCGGACGGGCCATGGCTGCGCCAGACGGCGCCGGGCATGCAGAGCGGCATTCCATTGCGCGAAGCATTCAAGGCCCGCGTCATCGGCGCCCTGGGCGCGGCGGCGCTGGCGCGCGAGGCGCGCAAGGACGGCCTGCGCACCAATCGCCGGCTGCTGGGCGTCTACGGCTTCGAAGGCGGCAAGCGGCGCTACGCGGACCTGCTGCAGAACTGGCTGTTCAACGCGCGCGACTGCGATCTGCTGATGTGCCATCCCGCCGTCGACTGCAAGGACGGCAGCGCCCTGTCGCGCCAGCGCCGCGCCGAGTTCGACGTGCTGGCCAGCCCGAAGCTGGGAGACTGGCTCCGCGTCAACGGCGTGCGCATCTCGCGCCTGCCGGCCGCGGCGCGCTGAGATCCGGGGTGGACTAGCCGCCCGTCAGGCTCTCCAGCAGCCAGGCGCCGGCGGGCCCCAGCGCCCGCCGCCTGGACCAGACCGCATCGACCCGGATGTGCCGCGGCCAGCCGGGCGCCTTCAGTTCGGCCAACTGGTCCTGCCCGAAGCGCTGGATCATCCAGCGCGGCAGTTCGGTCCAGCCGAAACCGCGGCTGGCCATTTCCAGCAGCATCAGATAGCCCGGCGCCGACCAGGTGGAATAGGCGGGTTCGGCCTCTTTGTCGCCCAGTTCATACGTGCTCAGGCGCAGCGCGCGCGCGGATTTCAACTGGTCTTCCGTGACGCTGGGCAGGCTGGCCAGCGGATGGCTGCGGCCCACGCACAGGACGATCTCGGAAAGCTCGGCCAGCGTGGCGTGCGCCACGTCGGGCGGATAGTCGTCCTGGGCGGCCATCAGCCCCAGGTGCGCGCGCCCCTGCTGCACCAGCGCCACCACGTCCTCGTATTCCGCGATCAGGCATTCGAAGCGCAGCGCCGGATAGCGCTGGTCGATCTGGCTGAGCATGGTCTCGAAGGTTTCCGACTGGAACGTGTCGGACAGCACCACGGTCAAGCGAGGCTCCAGGCCTTCGGCCAGTTGGCTGGCGCAGCGGTTCAGGCGGTCGTTCGCGGCGAGCACCTGCAGGGCCTGCCCCAGCAGGACCCGGCCCGCCTCGGTCAGCGCGGGCTGCCGCTGGCCGCGGTCGAACAGGGTGACGTTCAGGTCCACCTCCAGGTTGGCGATGGTCTCGCTGATGGTGGACTGGCTTTTCTTCAACTTGCGGGCGGCGGCGGAGAACGTGCCTTCCGAGGCGACCTGGGCGAAAGCCGCCAGGGATTCCAATGAGTGGCGCATGCGGGGCGTCCGGTAGTAGTGATATCGGTTTTTCCGATGAATACTATCTTTATAGCACCGGAAATATCGTGGAGAATCGCCGCCATTACGTAGCAACCGGCCTCGGGTGGGTCATGACGCAAGCCAAGAAAACCCTCAAAGAACGTTTCTTCCACGCCTTTCTGTTCGAAATCCTCGCCATCGGCCTGTGCGCGCCCGCGGCCGCCTGGGCCATGGGCAAGTCCCTGTTCGAGATGGGCGTGCTGACCGCGGTGATCGCCTGGATCGCGCTGGTCTGGAACATGCTCTACAACGCCGGCTTCGACCGCATCGAAAACCGCTTCGGCTGGACCCGCAACTTGCGCGTGCGCGTCGTGCACGCGTTCGGCTTCGAATTGGGGCTGATCCTGATCGTGATCCCGCTGGCGGCCTGGTGGCTCAGCATCAGCCTGTGGCAGGCGTTCGTGCTGGATATCGCGCTGGTGCTGTTCTACCTGCCCTACGCGTTTCTCTACAACCTGGCCTATGACCGTTCGCGTCCGCGGGTCATGAAGTGGCTGGGCCGCGGCGGGCAGCCCGTGCCGGCGGCCGCCGGCCAGACGCCCTGCGGGTAAATCCCCGCGCGGCGCAATACGGGGTTCAGCCCGCTTTGCGCCGGTAGGCGCGGCTGGCGTCCCGCATGAAGGTCTTCACGGCGGTTTCATATTGTTCGCCGCTGCGGAAGGCGCCCGAATGCGAGGCGCCTTCGATCTTGACCAGGCGCTTCAGGTCCGGAGAAACACTGCGCGCGGCGGCGAAGAGTTCGTCGCTCATCGTATGCGGCACCACGCGGTCCGCGGTGCCGTGCATGAACAGCATGGGCGTGTGCATGCGGGCCAGCTTGTCCACGGAATCGAACGGCTGCGTGACCAGCAGGCTCGCGCCCGGCACCTTGCCCCAGCGCAGCGTGGCCAGCATCGCGCCGATACTGGTGAAGCTC
The DNA here is from genome assembly GCF_037619525.1 of Achromobacter veterisilvae. NCBI lineage: Bacteria > Pseudomonadati > Pseudomonadota > Betaproteobacteria > Burkholderiales > Alcaligenaceae > Achromobacter > Achromobacter veterisilvae. The sequence continues at coordinate 1,869,329 of NZ_CP148753.1, forward strand.
GACTCCACGATCAGGCCGGCGAAGTCCGGCTGTTCCGGGCGCGCGGCCAGATCGATCGCGATCGCGCCGCCCAGGCTATGCCCATAGACGAAGCGGCGCGCAGGATCGGGCTGGAGCCGGGCCAGCTCCTTCAGCCCGGCCATGGCGTCTTCCTGGGCGCTTTTTTCGGACGGCAGGCGCGAGGTGGAGGCGCCGAAGCCGCGGTAGTCGATGGCCAGCACCGAATAGCCCATGCGCGCCCAGCCCTCTATCCGGAAGGCGCTGCCGTTCAGGTTCCAGCGCGCGCCGTGCAGGTACAGCACGGTGGGGGCGTTCGCCCGCGGGCTCTGCCAGTACCAGGCGCGCACCTGGTCTCCGTCGGGCAGCGCCAGGTCGTACACCCGGGTGCCGGCGGCGGGCTCGCGCCACCAGGTCTGGGGTTCGGCCTGGGGAGAAAAAATGGTCTGGCGCTGCCAGGAGTCCAACTGGGTGCAGCCCACCACCCCGGCTCCGGCGAGCAGGGCGGCGGCGAACAACCGGCGGAAAGGGGGGCGGGACAGTACGGGCATGGATGATGAGACCCGGGCGGGGCGGCGGGGTTCCGGCATCAGCATACTTCGGGATGGACCTCCCGGGTCAAGGCCAGCCACGCCTGCGCGGCATGCGACAGGTAGCCGCCGCGCCGCCACACCAGCACCATTTCCCAGTCCGTGCCCGCGTCGCGCAGGGGCACGCGGGACACGCCGGCGTGCAGTTCCTCGCGGGCCTTCAGCCGAGGCAGGAAGGCCACGCCCAGTCCGGCGGCCACCAGTGCCACGATGAAATCGATCTGGCCGCTGCGCGCGGCGATGGCCGGCGCGAAGCCGGCCCGCTGGCAGGCGTCGTGGAGGATGCGGTTCAGGGCGAAGCCCGTCTCGAACAGAATGAAGGGCGACTCCCGCAGTTCGCGCAGGCTTACCGATTCGGCGCGCGCCTTGGGATGGTCGGCGGGCATCAGCGCCACCAGCGGTTCGCGGGCCACGGGCTGCCATTCGAAATGGTCGGGCACGGGCCTGAGCGAGGCCGCCAGTTCGATTTCGCCGGCCATCACCATTTCTTCCAGGCGCCGGCTGCCATGTTCCACCAGGCTGATCTCCACCTGCGGGTAGCGGCTGCGGAAGCGCGCGAACATCGGCGCGAACAGCGTGCTGCTGCCCAGCGGCGGCAAGCCCAGCCGCAGGACGCCGCGCTTGAGCCCTTTCAATTCGTCCAGTTCGGCGTACAGGTCGTCGCGCTGGGCCAGCATGGCCACCGCGCGCCGGTAGACGATTTCGCCGGCCGCGGTCAGCCGAAGGGGCTGGGCGTGGCGGTCCAGCAACGGCATGCCCAGTTCGTCTTCCAGTTGGCGCACGGCCTTGCTTACGGTGGGCTGGGTCGCGAAGACGGCCTTGGCCGCCTGCGAAAAGCCGCCCTGGCGGACCACCTCTACCAGGGCGCGCAGGGGGCGCAGTTCCATGGTTATGCCTGATTGGAATAAAGTGAATTCAATGAATTCATTTTATCTATGGCAAGCGCGGGCGTAAAACAGAAGCTTGCCGCTGGAAGTTCTCCGATGTCCTTGCCCCGTTACTCCATTCTTTTGCGCAGCGCGCTGCGCCGCAGCCGCGTGCTGCAAATCTGCCTCATCGTCCTGTTTTCCTGGCTGGGGCAGGCCGTCGCCCAGTTCCTGGGGCTGCCCGTTCCGGGCGGCGTCATCGGCATGGCAATCGTGCTGGCCCTGCTGGCGACGCGCCGCCTGCGGGTGCGCAACGTGCATCGCGGCGCCAGTTGGCTGCTGGGGGAGATGCTGCTGTTCTTCGTTCCCGCCGTCATGTCGCTGCTGGACCACCGCGAGTTCCTGGGGCTGCTGGGGCTGAAGCTGCTGGCGGTCATCCTGCTGGGCACCGCGCTGGTCATGGCCGGCACCGCGTTGACCATCGATCTCTGCTACCGCTGGATGAACCGCCATGCCGCCTGATTTCAATCTGCTGTTCTGGCCGGCGGCGACCGTGCTCGCCTATGCCTGCGCCCGGCTGTTCTACCGGCGCTATGCCTATTGGTGCACGTCGACGCTGGTGGTGGCGCCGGCGCTGCTGCTGGGGCTGGCGATCGCGCTGCATGCCGGCTACCGGGACTACATGGCGGGATCGCACTGGCTGATGGCGATGCTGGGGCCGGTCATCGTGGCCTTCGCGCTGCCGCTGTACGAGCAGCGCGCGCTGATCCGCCGCTACTGGCCGGTGCTGGCGGCGGGCGTCGCCGTGGGCAGCCTCATCGCGGGCGCCAGCGCCTGGCTGCTGGGCAGCCTGCTGGACCTGCCGGCCGATCTCAGGCTGAGCCTGCTGCCGCGCTCCGTGGCCACGCCCTTCGCCGTGGCGGTGTCGTCGCACGTGGGCGGCGTGCCCGACCTGACCGCGGTTTTCGTGATCGTGACGGGCGTGTTCGGCGCGGCCATCGGCCAGTTCATGCGCCGCTGGCTGCCGCTGCGCTCGGCCCTGGCGCGCGGCGCGCTGTTCGGCATGGGCGCGCACGGCGCGGGCACGGCGAAAGCCCGCGAGCTGGCGGCCGACGAGGGCGCGGTCGCGGGCCTGGTGATGGTGATGGCGGGCCTGTTCAATGTGCTGGTCACGCCGGCCGTGGTCGTGGCCCTGCGGGCCTGAACGCGGGGTCAGTGCACCAGTTCGAGGGCCACCGGATACAGCGACGCCACCAGCAGCAGCGCCATGCCCACGTTGAAGGTCCGGATGGCCCAGGGCCTGTGGAGCACGCGGCGCAGCGCCGTGCCGAAGGTCACCCAGATGCCGATGCTGGGCAGGTTGACGATGCCGCAGACCACGGTGGCGATGACGAGATTGGCGAAGAAGCCGTTTTGCGGGGTGTAGGCCGCGACCACGCCGACGGCCATCACCCATGCCTTGGGGTTGACCCATTGGAAGGCCGCGGCCTGCAGAAAGGTGAACGGCTTGCCGCGCGCCTCGCCGTCTTCCATGCTGCCCGAGTTGGCGATCTTCCACGCCAGGTACAGCAGGTAGGCGGCGCCCGCGTACTTCAGCACGGTGTACAACTGCGGCACCTGCTGGAACACCGAACCCAGGCCGATGCCCACCAGGAAAATCATCAGCGTGAAGCCCAGGTTCACGCCCAGCAGGTGCGGCACGCTGCGGCGGAAACCGAAGTTCAGGCCCGAGGATGCCAGCATCACGTTGTTCGGGCCGGGCGTGATCGAACTGACCAGCGCGAACATCGCCAGCGGGCCCAGCAACGACAGCGACATCAGGGGCACGTCGGCCCAGTTGGAGGGAAGCAGATTCATTTCTTGGTCCTGACGATGGCGCGGCGTCCGCCGGCGATCACGACGATCACGGCGGCGGCGAAGAAGAAGGTCGCCGTTTCCACGGATTCGCCGAACAGCATCGCCGCCGCCACGACCGTGAGGAAGGGCTGGAGCAATTGCACTTGTCCGACCCGGGCGATCCCGCCCACGGCCAGGCCGCGGTACCAGGCGAAGAACCCCAGGAACATCGAGCCGAAGGCCAGGTAGGCGCAGGCGAGGACGACCGGCGCGCCGGGCCAGTTGGCCTGCGCCGCCATCCAGCCCACCGGGGCCGCCACGACCGGGGCGCTGATCGCCAGCGCCCAGCATATTGTGCGCGCGCCGCCCAGCGTGCGCGAGGCCCGCGCGCCTTCGGCATAGCCCATGCCGCCCAGCACCACCGCCACCAGCAGCCAGAGGTCGCCCAGGGCCAGCGTGCCGTGGCCCTGGCGCAGGGCATAGGCCGTGACCAGCGCGGCGCCCACCAGGGCCCAGCCCCAGAACGCGGGCGACGGGCGTTCGCCGCTGCGCAGGGCGGCGAACGCCGCGGTCGACAGCGGCAGCAGCCCGTTGAACACCGCGCCGTGCGACGAGGGCACGGTCTGCATGGCGAAGGAGGAAGCCAGCGGCCAGCCCACGACGATGCCCACGGCCGCCAGGATCACCCCGGGCCATTCCTGGCGGTTCGGCCGGCGGGCGCGGGTCAGCCACAACAGGGCGACGGCCGGCACCGCGGCCACGAGCGCCCGGCCCAGGCCCACCAGCAGCGGCTCCAGTTCGGCGACCGCCAGCCGGGTCATGGGCAGCGTCAGGGAAAAGACCAGCACGCCCAGGAAGCCGTAGGCATAGCCTTCCCATACGGAACTGGACGAGCCGGTCGCGGCCTGGGAAGAGGGATAGAAAGCGGGACGGGTCATGACAGCCACCAGTTGCGGGTTTTCGTTATTGCTGCCACTCTACGCATAGTCATCGGTACAGTACCGGTACACTTTGGCATGTCACTTTAATCACTGGCCTGGTGAAATTTCCATGACAGTTGCTTCCGCTACGCCGTCCTCCCTGCCCTGGCAGCCCGTGCGCCAGGCCGATGCCACCCTGGTGGCCCAACTGGCCGAAGGCCTGGCCCGCCGCATCGACGAACAGGGCTTGCGCCCCGGCACCCGGCTGCCGTCCATCCGAAAAATGGCCGAACAGTCCGGCGTCAGCCGCTTTACCGTGGTGGAAGCCTACGACCGCCTGGTGGCCCGGGGCCTGGTGCAGTCGCGCCGGGGCGCGGGGTTTTTCGTGCGGGCGCGCAGCGGCCCGCTCGCGGCGGTGGCCGCGGCAGCGCCCGCCACCCTGGCGCCGCCCGCCCGGATCGACGTCGCCTGGCTGCTGCGCAGCATGTTCCGCGAAACCAGCGCGCTCGGCATGCCGGGCGGCGCGGGGCTGCTGCCCCCGGACTGGCTGGATCCGGAAATGGTGGCCGGCGCGGTGCGCGCGGTGGGGCGTTCGGTGCGCGGGCATCTGGTCAGCTACGGCCATCCCCAGGGCTTTGCGCCGCTGCGCCAGCAGATCGCGGCTTCACTGCAGAACGACGGGGTGCCGGCGCACCCGGAACTGAATCTGCTCACCACCAACGGCGTCACGCACGGCCTGGACCTGATCGCGCGGCATCTGGTCAAGCCGGGCGACACTGTACTGGTCGAGGATCCGGCCTGGTTCGTCATCTTCGGCCGCCTGGCCGCCTTCGGCGCGCGCCTGATCGGCGTCCCGCGCGGCCCCGACGGCCCGGACACCGCGCTGCTGGAGCAACTGGCCGCCCAGCACAAGCCCAAACTCTTCATCGTCAACAGCGCCGTGCACAACCCCACCGGCCATACGCTGTCGGCCGGCGCGGCCTACGACATCCTGCGGATCGCGGAACGCCACGATTTCATGGTCGTCGAGGACGACACCTACGGCGAACTGCATCCGGGCGGCGCCATGAAGCTGGCCGTGCTGGACCGCCTGAACCGCGTGATCCTGGTGGGCGGGTATTCCAAGATGCTGGCGGCCAGCCTGCGCGTGGGCTACCTGGCCGCCAATCCGGACGTCCTGCAGAAACTGGCCGACCTGAAAATGCTGGCCGGCCTGACCTCGCCCGAGCTGGGCGAACGGGTGGTGCACCGCGTGCTGATGGAAGGGCAGTACCGGCGGCACATCGAGCGCGTGCGCGCGCGGGTGGACGAGGCCCGCCAACGCTGCCTGAAAGGGCTGCTCAAGCTGGGGCTGACGGTGCACCACGAGCCGCACGCGGGGATGTTCGTGTGGGCGGATTGCGGCCGCGATACGGAAGTGCTGGCGCGCGCGGCGGCCGACCGCGGCATGCTGCTGGCGCCGGGCACGCTGTTCTCGCCGTCGCAGGCGCCGTCGACCATGCTGCGCTTCTCGGTCACCATCGCGGACCATCGGGGCATCTGGGCCGATCTCGAAAAAATCTTCGCGCAAACCGGGCCCGGCAATCAATAATAATAGGCAGCACTCTCTGAAGCCATTGAAGGAACCGTCATGTCCGCACCCATCAAGCCCCTGACCCAGAATTTCGCCGTGGCCCCGCAGCTCGGCCCCGACGATATGGCAGATGTCGCCGCCGCAGGCTACAAGAGCGTCATCATCAACCGTCCCGATTTCGAGGGCGGCCCGGACCAGCCCACCGCCGCGGACGTGTCCCAGGCCGCGCAGGCGGCCGGCCTGCAGGTCGAATACCAGCCCGTCGTGGGCAGCGCCATGACCGCCGCCGACGTGCAGCGCTTCGCCGAACTGCTGCGCACCTTGCCGGGTCCCGTGCTGGCCTACTGCCGCACCGGCACCCGCTGCACCAATCTGTTCGCCGCCAGCCAGCAACTGGGCTGAACGGGCGGTTGACGCGCGTCAAGGATGCCGGGTTCAATTGATGTGAACCTGGCGCGTTTCCGGTAGCATGGAGACTCCTCTCAAACAGGAGCAGGCAGATGTTCAAGAAGATCCTGATTCCCACCGACGGTTCGCCGCTCTCGGCGCAAGCCGCCAATGCGGGTATTTGCTTTGCGCGTTCCGTGGGGGCTGAAATTGTCGCCCTCTACGTGACGCAGCCCTTCGCCGCCACCATCGGCTTCGACGGCATGGCCGCGGCCTATGCCATCACCGACGAAGACTACGAAAAGGCCTCGGCCGAACAGGCCGACAAGTACCTCAAGCAGATCACCGACCGCGCCGACACCGCCGGCGTGAAGTCCGAGGCGCGCGCCGTGTCCAATTTCAATGTCGCCGACGGCATCGTGCAAGCCGCCGCCGACGCCGGCTGCGACCTGATCTTCATCGGCAGCCACGGCCGCAGCGGCCTGTCGCGCCTGCTGCTGGGCAGCGTCACCGCCAAGGTCCTGTCGCTGGCCAGCACCGCCGTGCTGGTGTATCGCGTCAAGGAAGAAAAGAAGTAGCCGCCCGGCTCGGCCCGAGCCGGTCTGCGGCATCCCCTGGCCCCTTCCATGCGAAGGGGCTTTTTGCGTAGGTGCCCGCCACCTCCGTCAAGTGTCTGACACCCCTACGGGACGACGGCACGAATTGCGGCCAAGTGTCTGACACCCCTACGGGACGACGGTACGAATTGCGGCCAAGTGTCTGACACCCGTACGGGACGACAGTACGAATTGAAGCAACGCCCCCCGGGTGTCTGACACCCTCCGCCCACGACCACCCCCCCCACCAGCCCTTTGTATCTTCGCCCGCCGCGCGTAATATTTACGCATCAGCGCGGGCGCGATTTCGCCACCCCCAAGCACTCTACGCGGCATGGCGCCCGCCGCGGCAACGCCCGGTCGGGCTTGCCGTCTTCGCCTGGCGGCTCACTCCAAGGAAGAGGCCATGACTCGCAAGACGCGTATCGAGCTATACCGCAATATCGGCATCAGCGCCCATATCGACGCGGGCAAAACGACGACCACCGAGCGCATCCTCTTCTACACCGGCATCACCCACAAAATCGGCGAAGTGCATGACGGCGCGGCGGTGATGGACTGGATGGAGCAAGAGCAGGAGCGCGGCATCACGATCACGTCGGCCGCCACCACCGCCTTCTGGAAGGGCATGGCCGGCAACTATCCCGAGCACCGCATCAACATCATCGACACGCCCGGCCACGTGGACTTCACCATCGAAGTCGAGCGCTCCATGCGCGTGCTGGACGGCGCGGTCATGGTCTACGACGCCGTGGGCGGCGTGCAGCCCCAGTCCGAGACCGTCTGGCGGCAGGCCAACAAGTACAAGGTGCCGCGCCTGGCCTTCGTCAACAAGATGGACCGGGTCGGCGCCGACTTCCTGCGCGTGCAGCGCCAGATCGCCGAGCGCCTCAAAGGCGACGCCGTTCCCATCCAGTTGCCGGTGGGCGCCGAAGACCATTTCGAAGGCGTGATCGACCTGGTCAAAATGAAGGCCATCATCTGGGACGACGCCAGCCAGGGCGTGCGCTTCGAATACCGCGACATCCCGGCCGCGTTGCAGGCGCAGGCGCAGGAATGGCACGACAAGATGGTCGAGAAGGCCGCCGAAGCCAACGAGACGCTGCTTGAAAAATACCTGTCGGGCGAACCGCTGACCGAAGCGGAGATCAAGCAGGGCCTGCGCATCCGCACCGTCGCCAACGAGATTGTGCCCATGCTGTGCGGCAGCGCCTTCAAGAACAAGGGCGTGCAGGCCATGCTGGACGCCGTCCTCGACTACATGCCGTCGCCCGTCGACGTGCCGGCCATCAAGGGCCACGACGAGCGCGACCGCGAGATCGAACGCCATCCCGCCGACAACGAGCCGTTCTCGGCGCTGGCCTTCAAGATCATGACGGACCCGTTCGTCGGCCAACTGGTGTTTTTCCGCGTCTATTCGGGCGTGGTGAAATCAGGCGACTCCATTTTCAACCCCGTCAAGGAAAAGAAGGAACGGCTGGGCCGCATCCTGCAGATGCACGCCAACGAGCGGCGCGAGATCACCGAGGTCTATGCGGGCGACATCGCGGCGGCGGTCGGCATCAAGGACGTCACCACCGGCGACACGCTGACGGATCCGGCGCACGTCATCATCCTCGAGCGCATGGTCTTCCCGGAACCGGTGATTTCACAGGCCGTGGAGCCCAAGACCAAGGCCGACCAGGAAAAGATGGGCATCGCGCTGGGCCGCCTGGCGCAGGAAGACCCGTCCTTCCGCGTGCGCACCGACGAGGAATCGGGGCAGACCATCATCTCGGGCATGGGGGAACTGCACCTCGAAATCCTGGTCGACCGCATGAAGCGCGAGTTCGGCGTCGAGGCCACGGTGGGCAAGCCGCAGGTGGCCTACCGGGAAACCATCCGCAAGACCTGCAACGAGGTCGAGGGCAAGTTCGTCAAGCAGTCCGGCGGCCGCGGCCAGTACGGCCACGTGGTGCTGAAACTGGAGCCCCAGGAACCGGGCAAGGGCTACGAGTTCGTCGACGCCATCAAGGGCGGCGTGGTGCCGCGCGAGTTCATTCCGGCCGTGGACAAGGGCGTGCGCGAATCGCTGAACGCCGGCGTGCTGGCCGGCTATCCCGTGGTCGACGTGAAAGTGACGCTGTTCTTCGGGTCCTACCACGACGTCGACTCGAACGAGAACGCGTTCAAGATGGCCGCCTCGATGGCGTTCAAGGAAGGCATGCGCCGGGCCGACCCGGTGCTGCTGGAGCCCATGATGCAGGTCGAGGTGGAAACGCCCGAGGATTTCACCGGCAACGTCATGGGCGATCTGTCCTCCCGCCGCGGCATGGTCCAGGGCATGGAAGACATCGCCGGGGGCGGCGGCAAGCTCGTGCGGGCCGAGGTGCCGCTGGCCGAGATGTTCGGCTATTCGACCTCGCTGCGTTCGCTGACGCAGGGGCGCGCGACCTACACCATGGAGTTCAAGCACTATGCCGACGCGCCGCGCCAGGTGGCGCAGGAAGTGATGGCGGCCCACGGCGCGGGCCGCTGAACGCCTCTCAGGCGGGGGCGGCCGCCGGGCCGCCCGCCGCGCGCATGCGCGCCGAGGCCAGCTTCACGCCCAGCAGGATCATCGCGAAGCCGTAGGCATGGAACAGTTGCGGGGCTTCGCCCAGCAGCGGCCAAGCCAGCAGCGCCGCGTAGACCGGCACCAGGAACATCGACAGGCCCGCCGTGGCGGGGCCGGCCAGGCCGATCAGCCGGCCGTACACGTAGTACGCGCCCAGGCTGGGCACCACGGCCAGGAACAGCAGCACCGCGGCCAGGCGGGGATCGGTCCACGGCGGCATGGCGCCGGCCGCGGCTTCGATGGCGGCGAAGGGCGCCAGCGCGAGCACCCCGCCCAGCATCATCGTCGCCAGCCGGGCGCTGTCCGGCACCGCGGGCAGGCTCAGGCGCTTCTGCAACACCGTGTAGAACGCCCAGCCGGTGGCGGCCAGCAGCACCCACAGGTCGCCCTGGCCGAAGTCCAGGCGGGCGAGCGCGCGCGCATCGCCGCGCGACAGCACCGCCAGCACGCCGCACAGGGCCAGCGCCAGGCCCGCGCCGCGCAGGGCCGACAAGGGTTTGCGCCAGATCGCGGCCTCCAGCAAGGCCACCAGGATGGGGCTGCACGAGAAAATCAGCGCGATGTTCGTGGCGCTGGTGGTCTGGGCGCCGATGTACTGCGGCGCCACCGCCACGCCCATGCCCAGCACCGCCAGCGGCAGGAGCGCGGGCAGGCTGCGCCGCAGCGCCCCGCGGTGCGCGCGCAGGGCGGGCGCCGCCAGCGGCAGCAGGATCAGCAGGGCGATCAGCCAGCGGCCGAAGGCGAGGAAGACGGGGGGAAGGCTGGCGTCGTGGGCCCAGCGGGCCGCGACCATATTGGAGGCGAATAGCGCCGGCGCGGTGAATAGCATGGCGGTGCCGGACAGGCCCAGGCCGGATCTTGCGGGTGCTGCTGCTGCGAAGGACATGGTTTCCGGCCGCGCGGATCGGCGCGCGGCATGATGCGTTGGAACTGCCGGCGCCCGCGCCGGGTTGTGCCGCAGCGCCGGTGCCGAAATCCGACGGCCGGGATAGGCGGCCGTCTTGCAGGAAAGTCTACGTGCAGGCGTGGAAAATAGGATTCTTGATTCACGCCAGATTTCGGGATATTGGAAAATATCTATCCGGTAAAATCCAATTTTCAAGAGATACTCTCTTCCGGCCCCGCCTTCCATGTCCGCCACGCCCAAAATCGACGAAACCGACCGCAAGATCCTGCGCGCGTTGCGCGCGGACGGGCGGCTCACCAACCTGAAGCTGGCCGAGCAGGTGGGGCTGTCGCCCACGCCCTGCTGGAACCGCGTCAAGGCGCTGGAGGAAGCCGGCGTGATCGAGGGGTACGCGGCCCTGTTGAATCAGAAGGCGCTGGGGCTGCCGGACACCGTCATGATCGAAGTGACGCTGGAGCACCACGACGACGAGACGCTGGCGCGCTTCGGCGAAGAGATCACCCGCCTGCCGGAGGTGGTCGAGGCCTTTCTCGTCACGGGCGAATACGACTATCTGATCAAGGTGGCCGTGGCGGGCACCGAAGGCTACGAAGCCTTCCTGCGCAAGCGGCTGTACAAGCTGCGCGGCGTGCGCCACAGCCGTTCCACGTTCGTGCTGCGGCGCCTGAAGCACACGCCTTCGGTCGAGCCCTGACGGCGGGCTCGCGCGCGCCCTAGCTTCCGATGAATTCCGCGATGGCGCCGTTGAAGGCGCGCGGATTGCCCAGGTTCATGCCGTGCGACGATCCGGTGATCGTCACCCGGTGCGCCTGTGGCAGCCATTGCGACAGGGCGTCGAGCACGGCGGGGTAGGGCGCGGGGCTCAGCGCGCCGCCGATCAGCAAGGTGGGAAGCTTCAGGGACGCAATCTGCCGCGGGGTCAGCGCTTCAGGCGTTTCCACCGCCTGGCCGAACAGCGTGCCGACGTTGTCGCGCACCATTTCCTTGAACCAGGGCACCATGCGCTGCCAGGTGTCGGGGCCGGTCACGGTATCGACGAACAGCGCCAGGCCCGCTTCGGTTTCGCCTTGGCGGATGAGTTCCAGCGCCCGTTGGCGAAAGCCGCCGCGCAGGTCGTCCTTGCCGGGCAGCGGCAGGCCGGGGTCGGCCAGCGTCAGGCTGCGCAACGCATCGGGCTGCTGCAGCGCCGCTTCCAGCGCGACGCGGCCGCCGCGCGAGTGGCCCACCAGGTGGGCCGGGCCGCCGGCCACGGTATCGATGAATTCCAGCACGTCGCTGGCGTGTTGCTCGACCGAAAAGCCGTCGCCCGCGCCGTCCCAGGTCTCGGGCCAATAGCGGCGCAGGCACACCGCCAGCACGCGAAACGACCGGCCCAGCGGCGCCATCTGCGATTTCCAGTACCGGCAGTCGGACAGGGAGCCGTGCACCAGCACCAGGGGCGCGCCGCTGCCGTATTCGGTGTAGGACATGGCGTAGCCGCCGATCGGCGCGGTTTGCAGGGGCAGGACGGGTTCGGAACGCATGGGATTCGTATGGAAAAGCCAGGCCCGCATTCTAGCCCGGCCCTGCCCGCGGCCGGCGCGGCCCGGCGCTGATACACTCGTTTTCCGACCAGCCGGCCGGCGGTTCGCGCCGGCCCTTCCAGAACGGAGCCTGTCCCGATGTCCCCCGAATCCCTTGCCGCCTTGCCCGAATCCGCCCAACGCGTCGCCCGCCTGCTGCTGGAACTGGGGCACGACAAACCCGTCGTCGTCCTGCCGCAAACCGGCAAGACCTCGGCGGAGGCCGCGGCGGGGCTGGGCTGCGAAGTCGCGCAGATCGCCAAGTCCATCATCTTCCGGCGGGCGTCGGACGATGCCCCGGTGCTGGTCATCGCCAGCGGCGTCAACCGCGTGGACGAGGCCAAGGTGGCTTCGCAGGTGGGCGAACTGGCCAAGGCGGACGCCAGGTTCGTGCGCGACATGACCGGCTACGCGATCGGCGGGGTCTGCCCGATCGGCCACACGGTCAAGCCGGTGATGCTGCTGGACGCGGACCTGTTCAACTACGACAGCCTGTGGGCGGCCGCCGGGCATCCCCATGCGGTGTTCAACCTGACGCCGCGGCAACTGGCGGACATGACCGGCGCGCCGGTCGCGGACGTGGCGCAGCGCGCCTGAACGCGGGCGCCCGCTTCATGCCTCATGGGCGGCCGGCGTCAGCGCGGGTGCGCCTCCAGGCCGTCGATCAGCACCTGCCGCAATCCGCGCGAGCAGGTTTCCACGCGTCCCCGCACGCCGTAGACGGCCGCCAGCGAGGCGGGGGTGATCACCTCGGCGGGCGCGCCCGCCGCATACAGCCGTCCGTCATGGATCATGACCGCCCGGTCCGCGTGCTGCAGGGCCGCGTTCAGGTCGTGCAGCACGATGAGGCTGATGAGGCCGTGCTCCCGTGTTTCCTGCTTCAGCAGGCGCATCACGTGGAACTGGTAATTCAGGTCCAGGGCCGACAGCGGTTCGTCCAGCAGCAGCACGCGCGGATGGCGGACCAGGGCCTGCGCCAGCCCCACCAGTTGCTTCTGTCCGCCTGACAGCGCGTCCAGGTAGTGCAGCGCCAGGTGGGCGATGCCCAGCCGTTCCAGCAGCCGCTCGATGGCCTGCGGGTCGGCGGACGCCGCCGCGTCGCCGCTGGCCTTGGCCGCCACCAGCACCGATTCGAACACCCGCAGGTGCACCGCGGCGGGCAGGCTCTGGGGCAGATAGACCACGTGGCGGGCGCGCTCGCCGAAACTCTGGCGGATCAGGTCCTGCCCGCCCAGCGTGGCGCTGCCCGTCCGGGCGCGGACCAGGCCCGCCAGCGCCTTGAGCAGGGTGGATTTGCCGCTGCCGTTCGGGCCGAGCAGGGCGGTGACTTCGCCGGCGGCCAGCGCCGGGATGGTCAGCCCATGCAGCACGTCCCCGCGCCCATAGCCGGCGGCAAGCCCGTTCACGGCCAGCGCCATCGATGGCGCGGTATCGGCAGGGCGCGTCATGGCAGTTGCCGCCGCAGGACGACCGACACGAAGAACGGAATGCCGACCAGCGCGGTCACGATGCCCACGGGCACGACCACGCCGGGCACGAGGTTCTTGGACACGATCGACGCCAGCGACAGGATCACCGCGCCCACCAGCGCGCTGCCCGGCAGGTAATAGCGGTGGTCCTCGCCGAACAGCCGCCGCGCGATGTGGGGCGCCACCAGTCCGATAAAGCCGATCGTGCCGACGAAGGCCACGGCCAGCGACGACAGCAGGCTGACCCGCGCCAGCGCCGCGACGCGCACGCGGCGCACGTCCACGCCGAAGCTGGCCGCGCGGTCCTCGCCCAGCCGCAAGGCGGTCAGTTTCCAGGACTGGCGCATGGCCAGGGGCAGGGCCAGCCCGAAAGCGGCCGCCAGCACGCCCACGGACGCCCAGCCGGAACGCGACAGGCTCCCCATGGTCCAGAACACCAGGTTCTGCAGGGCTTCGGCGCTGGCCATGAACTGCACCAGCGACACCAGCGCGTTGAAGGTGAACAGCATGGCGATGCCGAACAGCACCACGGCCGAGGTATTCATGCCGCCCCATCGGGTCACCGCGTCGAGCAGCAGCGCCGCCAGCATCGCGAACAGGAAGGCGTTGCCCGCGATCAGCCATCCGGCGGGGAGGCCCGGCACGCCCAGTTGCAGCACGATCGCCAGCGAGGCGCCGAAGGCGGCGGCGGAGGACACGCCCAGCGTGAACGGGCTGGCCAGCGGATTGTTCAGGATGGTCTGCATCTCGGCGCCCGCCAGCCCCAGCGCCATGCCCACCAGGGCGGCCATCAGGGCGGAGGGCAGGCGGATTTCCCACACGATGACCCGGTAGGTCGGGTCGGCGGAGGCGGGGGACGTCAGCGTGCGCCAAAGATCGCGCCACGGCAGGCCCGAGGGCCCCACGGTAAAGTCGACCAGCAGCGCCAGGAAAATCGCCGCCAGCAGCAGGGCGATCAGCCCTGCCCGGCGGCGCAGGATATGCCGGTAGGCGGCAACCGCGCTGGCGGTTGGCCGCATTACTGCAGCAACTGCAGCCGGCTCTTGGCCGTGCCGGCGGCCGGCGTGGTCGGGTAGTCGCGGACGATGCGCTGCAGCGTCGCCTTGGCGCCGGCGCGGTTGTTCAGTTCGATCTGGCTGCCGGCGATGACGAGCAGGGCGTCGGGCGCGCGGGCGTTGTCGGGCGACTTCTGGACCATGGCGTTCAACTGGTCGATGGCGCCCTTGAAGTCCTTCAGCGCATAGCGGCTGCTGCCCAGGTAGAACTGGGCGCTGGGAGCGAGCTGGCTGGCGGGGTACAGCGCGGTGAACGCGGCCAGCGATTCGGACGCGTCCTTGTACTGGCCCTTGCGGAACAGGTCGATCGCGCCGTCGTAGGCGGCTTGTTCCTGGGGATCGCCGGCGGAGGCGCCTGGCGGGTTGGCGCTGCCGGCGGCGCCGCCCGGCTTGGCGCTGGGCTGCTGGCGCGACACCAGTTCGAGCTGGTCGCGCAACTGGGCGACTTCCTGCTGCAGGGCCTGGATCTGGTCGGCCAATTGCAGCTTGGCGCGCTGGCTTTGCTCGTTCTGCTGCTGCACCTGCTGGCGCAGATCCAGGATGGCCCGGCGGGCCTCATCGTCGGAAAAAGCATGGGCCGGGGCCGTCAGGGCCGCAAGCACCAGGCCAGTGGCCACAATCAGGGGACGCAGGGACAGAACGTTATCGCGCATGAAAATTCCCGGGTAAAAAAACAAACGTCGGGACGGCCGGCTGACCGCCCCGACGCGTGGTAGGGCTCTCGACTATACGGAGATTTTAGCGGCGATAGACAATATCGGCGCGGCGGTTTTCCGCAAAGTCGGCTTCCGACGTACCGGTCGCCTTCGGCTTTTCTTTACCAAAGCTGATGGTTTCGATCTGGTTGTCGCTGACGCCCAGCAAGGTCATCATGCGGCGCACGGCGTCCGCGCGGCGCTGGCCCAGGGCCAGGTTGTATTCAGCGCCGCCGCGTTCGTCGGTGTTGCCTTCGATCTTGATGGTCTGCTGCTGGTGCGAGGCCAGGTACTTGGCATGGGTTTCGACCAGGCCGCGGTACTGATCCGACACCGTGTAGCTGTCGAAGTCAAAGTATACCGAGCGCTGTTGCGCCAGGATGCTTTGGGGGTTGAAGGGATCAAGGATCTGGCCGGAGGCCGAGGATCCTTGGCCAGCGCCTCCGCCCTGACCCGCTTTATCGTCGAGAGGGACGGAGCTGCAAGCTGCCAGGGTGGCAGCCAGAGCGGCGATGGTTAGGCTTTTGGCAATGCGCGACTTCATGATAGTTCCTTTGCAAAGAGAGTCACACGTGTTATCGGGTAAATGGGCCCCAAGTCGGTTCACGTATTTCCCCGTTCAGTACCGAAAGCGTCTGCCGTACGCGGCCATCGCTCGAGACACCCGCAAGCACGCTACGGCCATTTTGGATGGCGGCGTAAAGGACTTGCATGCCATTTGGCGCAAAGCTCGGGGACTGATCGTCACGACCATCAGTCAGCAAGGTCTCGGCGCCTGAGGACAGGTTCAACGACGCGATTCGAAACGCGCCGTCGCGTCTTGCAACGTACAGCAGCGTCGATCCATCGGGGGAAATTCGGGGTGAGATGTTGTAACCACCATTAAACGTGAGGCGGCGTGCTTCGCCACCACTCGAGCCGGTCTGATAGATCTGCGGCCCGCCGCTGCGGTCACTCGTAAAGATAATGGATGCCCCGTCCGGCGTAAAGCTCGGTTCGGTGTCGATACCGGGAGAACGCGTAACTCGGGTCGGATTGGAGCCGTCGGACGCGCCGACGATGTAAATTTGCGACAAACCATCGCGGGTCAGCGCCACCGCCAGCTTGGAGCCGTCGGGCGACCAGCCGGGCGCGCTGTTGTTGCCCTTGAAGTTGGCGACCGGCGCGCGGGCGCTGGAGGCCAGGTTGTGCACGTACACCACCGGCTTGCCGGATTCGAAGCTGACGTAGGCCAGCTTGGAGCCGTCGGGCGACCAGGACGGGGAAATGATGGGCTCGCGCGAACGCAGGGCCACTTGCGGATTCTGGCCGTCGGCGTCGGCCACCTGCAGTTCGTAGGTGGCGCCTTTCTTCAGCACATACGCGATGCGGGTCGAGAACACGCCGCGAACGCCGGTGATCTTCTCGTAGATGCGGTCGGCGATCTGGTGAGCCACGCGGCGCAGCTCTTGTTCGGTGCCCGAGAACGCCACGCCATCCAACTGGCCCTTCTTGACGGTGTCGGCAAGGCGGTAGCGGACGTCGTAGCGGCCGTCGGCGCCGCGCGAAATGCTGCCGTAGGCGATGAAGTCGGCGCCCTTGGCGCGCCAGTCGTCGTGGGCGATGGGGGAGTCCACGTTCAGGCCGGAACCCGCGGCGTTGATCAGGCGGAACTGGCCCGTGCGGGTGAGATCGGCGCGGATCACGTCGGCCAGGGCGCGGCCATGCGTGTCATCGACGGCGAAATCGGCGATCGCCACGGGATACTGGGTGGCACCGGTGCCCGAGATATCGACGCGCAACTGCGCCTGGGCGGGTTTCATGGCCATCAGGCAGGCCAGCGCGAGCATCAGCAGGCCGAGTCCATACGATCGCCAGAGAGCGAGCTGGGGTACTCGTCGGCTATAAGCGGGAGTCATATTCTTCAATCTCCTGTCAATCATACATTCTGTACACAACATCGATAATGGGTTCGTAGCGGCCCGTCGAGGGCTTCGGGAAGGGGTTGCAGCGGCGGATGCCGGTTTCGACCGCGCGGTCGAAGCCGGCATTGCCCGAAGAACTGGTCAACGTCACGCCGTTGACTTTCCCGTCGGAACCTAACTGTACCCGGTATTGTGCCGTGGGATTTTCCGATCCGCTGCGGGGCGGGGGCGGATAAGCCACCCCCGGTTGCACGCAGGCGCGGACCTTGGCGCCATAGCCGCTGTCGCGTCCGCCGCCCGCCTGGTTGCGGTCGGCGGTGCCGCCCGGAATGCCCGCGGCGCCCAGGGCGTCGTTGCGGAACGCGTCCTTCAGCGCCTTGTCGGCGGCGGCCTTCTTGGCGGCATCTTCCTTCGCCTTCTTCTCGGCCGCGGCCTTCTTTTCGGCGGCAACCTTCTCGGCCGCCGCTTTTTCCTCGGCGGCCTTGTCGGCGGCGGCCTTTTCGGCAGCCGCCTTTTCCGCGGCGGCCTTCTTGGCGGCGTCTTCCTTGGCCTTCTTCTCGGCGGCCGCCTTGTCGGCGGCGGCTTTCTCGGCCGCGGCCTTCTCCGCGGCAGCCTTCTCAGCGGCGGCCTTCTCAGCGGCGGCCTTTTCGGCGGCCTGGCGTTCCTGCTCCAGGCGCTTCTTCTCTTTCAGTTCGGCCTGCTTGCGCTCTTCCTCGATGCGCGCCTTTTCCTTGGCGGCTTCGGCGGCCTGACGCGCCTTTTCCTCTTCTTCGCGCTTCTTCTTGGCTTCCTGAAGCGCGATCTCGGGGTCGACTTCCTCGGTCTTGGGCTGAGCCTGGGGTTCGGGCTCGGGAGGAGGAGGCGGCGGCGGAGGGGGCGGCGGCTCGGGCGCCTTTTCAGGTTCGGGCTGCGGCTCGGGCTTGGGTTGCGGCTTGGGAGGTTCGGGCTGGGGCGTGGGCGGAGGCGAGACGGGCGAATTGCCGTCCGCCCAGAGTTCCACCTGCACGGGGCCGGGGTTCTCCGAGCGCCAGTTCACGCCAAAGATCAAGACGATCAGCAGCAGCACGTGCACCGCCACGGCCAGGAGCAATGCCTTCCGGTTGTCGTGGTTGGGCGGGGGGGCCGGGGGGCCGCTGCGGTGTCGGATTATGGGTGGCGTCATGAGCGTTGCATGCCGGCGGCGCCGGCGGAAGGCGTCGCGTTAGCGTTTTTTCGCGGGTGCGGGCTGGGGGGCGCCGGAGGATTGGTCCACCAGCAGACCCAGGCGGGTGATGCCGTTGGTGCGCAATTCGTCCATGACCTTCACCACCGTCTCGTACGGCACTTTGCCGTCGGCGGCGATGACCACCGGCGTTTCCGCGGTAATGCGCGAGCGCACTTGCGCCACCAGTTCGGGGCGCGCGATGTCCTGCGGGGTGGCGCCGGGTTCGCGCATGCGCAGGGCGACCTTGCCGTCTTCCGAAATCTGGACTTCCAGCGGCTTGACCGGCACCTCGGAGGCGGCGCCCACCGAGGGTAGCTGGATCAGGCCGGGCGTGATGAGGGGAGCGGTCACCATGAAGATGACCAGCAGCACCAGCATCACGTCGATGTACGGCACCACGTTGATGTCGGCCTTCATGCGGCGGCCGGACCTGCCGCGTGAGCTTACCGAGGGCATTAGCGCACCTGCCGTTGCAGAATGTTCAGGAATTCATCGACGAAGCTGTCGAAACGGATCGAGATGCGGTCGATATCGTTGGTGAAGCGGTTGTAGGCGACGACGGCCGGGATGGCGGCGAACAGGCCGATGGCGGTGGCGATCAGCGCTTCCGCGATGCCGGGGGCCACCGAGGCCAGGGTGGCCTGCTGCATGTTCGACAGGCCGATGAAGGCGTGCATGATCCCCCAGACCGTGCCCAGCAGGCCGATGTAGGGCGACACGGAGCCGGCCGAGGCCAGGAAGTTCAGGTGCGACTCCAGCGCGTCCATTTCGCGCTGGTAGGCGGCGCGCATGGCGCGGCGCGGGCCGTCCAGCACGGCGGTGGCGTCGCCGGAGGCGTTGCCGCGGCGGGCCTTCAGGAATTCGGTCATGCCGGCATCGAAGATGCGGGCCAGCGCGCCCTGTTCGTCGCGGCGCGAGGCCACCGCCTGCTGCAGCATGGACAGGTCGCCGCCCGACCAGAAATCGTCCTCGAAACGGCGGGTCTGGGCATGCGCGCGCTTGATGGCCAGACGCTTGGCGAAGATGTAGGTCCAGGACATGATCGAGATGCCCAACAGCATCAGCATGATCAGTTGGACCGGCACGCTGGCGTGGGTAATCAGCGAAAGCAACGACATGTCGTTGGTGACTTGCATGGTTATTCCTGAATGAATTCCAGTTTGGCGCGAACGTCAGCCGGCAATTCCGCCGGCCGCATGTGAATGGCATCGACGCAGCAGACTTGGATGTTGCCTTCGGCAAGCAGTTCCCCGTCGCGCTCCGCGCGCTGCGCGAAGTGTATCGAAGCGCGGCCCAGTCGTGTGACCCGGCTGCGTATGGTAAGCAAATCGTCCAGCCTGGCGGGTTTCCGGTACGACATGTCCAGCGCGCGGACGACGAACAGCCGTTGCTCGCTGGCGGCCAGGCCGGACTGGCTGACTCCCAGGTCGCGCAGCCACTCGGTGCGCGCGCGTTCCAGGAATTTCAAGTAGTTGGCGTAGAAAACCACTCCGCCTGCGTCCGTGTCCTCGTAGTAGACACGGACTTGCAGGACGGATTCGGGGGACTTCGGGTCGGTCACGATACAGATGGGCAGATTTCGGGGGCGGGACGCAGGAAGTCCGTAGTTACTGCAAGGTTTACAGGGTGTCGAGCTTCGTCAGCACGGCTTCCAGCGCGGACTCTACCGGAATCTTGGCCGCTTCGGTTTCCCGACGGGCCTGCAATTCCACCACACCATCGTTCAGGCCGCGTTCTCCAACTGTTACACGCAGCGGCGCGCCGATCAATTCCCACTCGGCGAACATCACGCCGGGGCGGGCATCGCGGTCGTCCAGGACGACGTCGACGCCCCGCGCCAGGAGGGATTCGTAGAGTTTCTGGGCGGTGTCACGCACGGTTTCACTTTTGCCCCAGCCCACCGGGCAGATGACCACCTCGAAAGGCGCGATCGCGCGGGGCCAGATGATGCCGCGGGCGTCGTGGTTCTGCTCGATGGCGGCGCCCACGATGCGGGTCACGCCGATGCCGTAGCAGCCCATTTCCAGCACCGCCGGCTTGCCGGTCTCGTCCAGGAAGGTGGCCTTGAGGGCTTCCGAGTACTTCTTGCCCAGGTAGAAAACGTGGCCCACTTCGATGCCGCGCTGGATGGAAAGGGTGCCCTTGCCGTCCGGGGAGGGGTCGCCGGCGACGACGTTGCGCAGGTCGGCCACCAGTTCCGGCTCGGGCAGGTCGCGGCCCCAGTTCACGCCCTGGATGTGGAAGTCTTCCTTGTTCGCCCCGCAGACGAAGTCGGCCATGTTGGCCACGGTGCGGTCGGCGATGACGTGCACCGGACGGGCGGTCTTGACCGGGCCCAGGTAGCCGGGCTTGCAGCCGAAGTGCTCGACGATCTCGGTTTCCGTGGCGAAACGGAAGCCGGCCAGGCCGGGCAGCTTGCCCGCCTTGATTTCGTTGAGTTCGTGGTCGCCGCGCAGCAGCAGCAGCCAGATGTCGACCCGGCCCTTGTCGCCGTCGGTGGCCAGCACGATGGATTTGATCGTGCGTTCCAGCGGCAGGCCCAGCAGGCGGGCCACGTCCTCGCACTTGGCCGCGCCCGGCGTGGGCACGTCGGCCATGGCCTGGGCGGGCTCGGCGCGGGTGGCGTACAGCGCGGGCGCCTCGGCCAGCTCGATGTTGGCGGCGTAGTCGGATTCGGCGTTGTAGACCAGCAGGTCTTCGCCGGTGTCGGCGATTACCTGGAATTCGTGGCTGCGGGTGCCGCCGATCGAGCCCGTGTCGGCCGCCACCGCGCGGAATTCCAGGCCCAGGCGGCCGAAAATGCGCATGTAGGCGTTGAACATGATGTCGTAGCTGCGCTGGGCGCCGGCTTCGTCGCGGTCGAAGGAATAGGCGTCCTTCATGGTGAATTCGCGGCCGCGCATCAGGCCGAAGCGCGGGCGGCGCTCGTCCCGGAACTTGGTCTGGATGTGATAGAAATTCAGCGGCAGTTGCCGGTAGCTGTGGATTTCATTGCGGGCGATGTCCGTAATGACTTCCTCGGACGTGGGCTGCAGCACGAAATCGCGCTGGTGCCGGTCTTTGATGCGCAGCAGTTCGGCGCCGTACTGCTCCCAGCGGCCCGACTCCTGCCAGAGTTCCGCCGGCTGGACCACCGGCATCAGGAGTTCGATGGCGCCCGCGGCGTTCATCTCTTCCCGGACGATGGCCTCGACCTTGCGGATGATCTTCAGCCCCAGGGGCATGTAGGTGTAGATGCCGCCCGCGAGCTTGCGGATCATGCCGGCCCGGGTCATCAGTTGGTGGCTGGCGACTTCGGCCTCGGAAGGGGCTTCTTTGAGGGTGTTGATGTGGTAGTTGGATGCGCGCATGTTTAAAGGTGGCAGCAGATACGTATAATCGACCGTAATTGTATTGAATTCGGTGGGGGTGGCCCATGCTTGACCGCGAAGGCTACCGCCCCAATGTCGGCATCATTCTCGTCAACGGTAGAAACGAGGTCTTTTGGGGCAAGCGTATCAGGGAACATGCCTGGCAGTTCCCCCAGGGCGGCATCAAATATGGCGAAAGCCCGGTGCAGGCCATGTATCGCGAACTCCATGAAGAGGTGGGCTTGAAGCCCGAGCATGTCCGTATTTTGGGGCGTACACGCGATTGGTTACGTTATAACGTGCCCGATCACTTCGTCCGGCGTGAGTGGCGTGGCCACTATAAAGGACAAAAACAGATTTGGTTCTTGTTGCGCCTGGTGGGACGTGACAGCGACGTTTGCCTGCGCGCGACGCAGCATCCGGAATTCGATGCCTGGCGCTGGAGCCAGTATTGGGTGCCCCTGGACGCCGTGATCGAGTTCAAGCGCGATGTCTATACCCAGGCGTTGAACGAGTTGTCGGCTATCCTCTTTCGGCGTCACCACGAAACCCGCTACTTGCGCCAGCGGGTGCATGGGCAGCGGGCGGCAGAGAATTTGCCCGAAGGAACGGACGGTCATGCGCATATTGTTGGTTGAAGACGAACGGGACATGGCGTCCTGGCTGATGCGCGCGCTAGCCCAGAGCGGGTTCGTGCCGGATCACGCGGCGGACGCCCGGACGGCCGAGGCCTTCATGGCGGGCACCGAGTACGACGCCATCGTCATGGACCTGCGCCTGCCCGACAAGCACGGGCTGGTGGTCCTGCGCGAAATGCGCAACCGGGACGACCGCACGCCGGTGCTGCTGCTGACCGCCCAGGGCGCCCTGCAAGACCGCGTGCGCGGCCTGAACCTGGGCGCGGACGACTTCCTGACCAAGCCGTTCGCGCTGGAAGAACTGGAAGCGCGGCTCACCGCGCTGGTGCGCCGCAGCCGCGGCCGCCAGCATCCGCGCCTGCAATGCGGTTCGCTGTCCTACGACAGCGAAAGCCGCGCCTTCACCCTGGACGGCTCCCTTTTGTTCCTGACGCCGCGCGAACACGCCGCCCTGGCGGCGCTCTTGACCCGCAGCGGCTATCCGGTGGACAAGTCCCAATTGTTCGGCAAGGTCTTCACGCACGACAGCGAAGCCAATCCCGACGCCATCGAGGTCGTGCTGCACCGGCTGCGCAAGAAGCTGGCGGGCAGCGACGTGCGCATCGTGACGGTGCGGGGGCTGGGCTACATGCTGGAAAGCGTCGCCAGCGAGTCGGCTTGAGCTTGCGGATACCCGGGTTGCCGCGCGTCGGCATTCGCGCGCTGCTCATCATCCTGCTGCTGCCGGGCGTGGTGGTGCTGCTGGTCGTGGACAGCCTGAACGACTACCGCACGCTGGCCGAAATCACCAACGAGGCCTACGACAGCGCGCTGGTGGAGCCCGCCCGCGTCCTGGAAAGCAGCCTCGAATTCACGCCCGACGGCAAGCTGCAGGTCGCCACGCCGCTCTATGCGCAGGTGATGCTCGAATCCCGGGCGGGCCTGCGCAAGTACTTCCGCATCGAAGAAATCGATCCGCCCCTGCCGGACGGTTCGCCGGTGCCCACGGACCCGGGAAAGACCCTGCTGGGCATGCCGGAAATGCCGCGCCCGCCCAACTGGCCGCGTTCCAATGGCCAGCCCGTTTTCTACGACAGCGTCTACCGCAACGATCCCGTGCGGGTCGTCTCGGTGGTGCGGGACCTGTACTACCAGGGGCAGCACCGCCAGGTGCTGGTGGTCGTGGCCGAAAGCACCGGCAAGCGCATCGAGGCCGAGAACCGCGCGCGGCGCCAGGAAATCCTGCGCGATACCCGCATGCTGGCGCTGGTGGTGCTGCTGGTCTGGTGGGGCGTGTCCTGGGCGCTGAAGCCGCTGCGCCGGCTGCGCAACGATATCCGGGGGCGCCGCCCCGACGACCTGACGCCGCTGGACGCGTCGCGCGTGCCCAGCGAAGTGGCCCCGCTGGTCGACGCCGTCAACCACCACATCGCCCGCTACCGCCGGGTGCTGGACGAACAGTCGCACTTCCTGGCCGACGCGTCCCACCAATTGCGCACGCCGCTGGCCATCATGCTGACGCAGGCGCAGTATGCGCTGCGCGAACGGGATCCGGCGCGGGCGCAGGAAGGTCTGCGCGGCATTGTCGACCAGTTGGGCCGCACCCGCCGCCTTACCGAACAACTGCTGTCGCTGGCGCATGCCAACCAGGCCGACCCGTTGCCGCGCCAGTTGCTGGACATGAACGCCGTGTCGCGCGAAGTGGTGCTGCAATACCTGCCGCTGGCGCACGAGAAGCAGCAGGACCTGGGGTGGGTGCAGGCCGGCTCCGAAGAAGGGCAGGAGACGCCCGTGCCGGTCTCGGGCAACGAGGCCGAACTGCACGAGGCGCTTTCGAACCTGGTGCACAACGCCATCCACTACGCGCCCGTGGGCGCTCGCATCACCGTGTCCGTCTGCCGCGAGGAAAACCGCGCGGAAGTCGCCGTGTCCGACAATGGCCCGGGGCTGGACCCGGTCCTGCGCAAGCGCGCGTTCGCGCGTTTCGAACGGGTCGGCACGGACAAGCCGGTCGCCTCGTCGGGCTCGGGCCTGGGGCTGGCGATCGCCCGCGCCTACGCCCGCCGCAACGACGGCGACATCGAACTGCGCGACGGCGAACCCAACGCGCAGGGGGGCGTCGGCCTGTCGTCCGTGCTGTGGCTGCCGCTCGCCTCGACCGTCTCGCAGTATCCGCGCCCGCTCGAAGTCGAGCTCAAGGGCGACCAATAATCCCCGCAAGCCGCTTTCACCACCGCTTACACATGAGATCCGCCTTCCGGTCAGGGATTACCCCTGGATTCAGGAAGGCGACAGCGCACAGAAAGCGAATTCGCAGCTTCCTTCCGTAATCTGCGCTCCGGCCTGTCGACAGAGGCCGGGTGGCGTCCGTCCGGGGCGGCACATCGAGGGCCGGCATGTGCCCTGCATCAGGAAGGAGGATGAAGTGCAAAAAACAATCAACAGGAAGGACTATTACGGCGGAGCGCTGATGGTCCTCATCGGGCTGGGGGCGATCTACGGCGGGACCGACTATCACATCGGGACGTTGAGCCACATGGGCCCGGGTTTCTTTCCCGCGGCGCTCGGCGGCCTGCTGGCGTTGACGGGGGCGCTGATCGCGATATCGGCGCGTTCGGGCGGGACGGCCGCGCCGGCGCCCGGCGACGGCCACGCCCACGGGCTGCCGGACCTCCGCGGCGGCGTCTGCATCCTGCTGGGCATCCTGGCCTTCCTGGCCCTGGGCCACTACGGCGGCCTGCTGCCCGCCACGTTCGCCATCGTATTCATTTCCGCGCTGGGCGACCGCAAGAACACGATCAAGCAGGCGTTCCTGCTGTCGATCGCCATGGCCGCGATCGCGGTCGTCGTTTTCTGGTGGGCGCTGCAATTGCAGTTGCCGCTGTTTCGCTGGGGTTGAAGCACCATGATTTCCCAATCCTTGATGGACCTCTGGTACGGCTTCGGCGTCGCCTTCCAGTGGCATAACCTCATGTGGTCGTTCTTCGGCGTACTGGTGGGCAACCTCATCGGCGTGCTGCCCGGCATGGGCGCCCTGTCGGCCATTTCCATCCTGCTGCCGCTGACCTATGTGATGCATCCGGTGCCCGCCATCCTGATGCTGGCCGGCATTTTCTACGGCTCGCAGTACGGCGGCGCCATCGGCGCGATCCTGCTCAACCTGCCTTCGCATCCGCCCCACGCGGTCACCTGCCTGGACGGCTATCCGCTGACCAAGCAGGGCAAGGGCGGGACGGCGCTGGGCATCACGATGATCTGCTCGTTCTTCGCCGCCTCGGTGGGGATCATCGTCATGATCTTCGCCTCGCCGCTGCTGGTGGAAGTGGCCTTCAAGTTCGGTCCGACCGAAATCTTCTCGATCATGCTGCTGGGGCTGCTGGCGGGCGCGACGATGTCCCGCGGCTCGCCGCTGAAGGGCGTGGCGATGACCTTGTTCGGCCTGATGTGCGGCGTGGTGGGCACGGACGTGAATACGGGCACCATCCGTTTCTCGTTCGGCCTGCTGGACCTGTCGGACGGCCTGGAACTGGTGGCGATCTCCATGGGCCTGTTCGGCGTGGCCGACTTCCTGATGAGCGTCAACCGCATGAGCATCATCGGCAGCGGCGCGAAGCTGCGCCTGAAGGACATGCGGCCCAGCAAGCAAGAACTCAAGACCGCCTTCTGGCCCATGGTCCGCGGCACCGCGGTGGGCACGCTGTTCGGCGCCATGCCCGGGACCGGCCCCACCATCACCACGTTCGTGGCCTACGCGCTGGAGCGCAAAATCTCCAAGACACCGGAGAAGTTCGGCACCGGCATGATCGCCGGCGTGGCCTCGCCCGAAGCGTCCTCGCACTCCAAGACGCAGGTGGACTTCATTCCGACGATGAGCCTGGGCATTCCGGGCGACGCCGTGATGGCGTTGATCCTGGGCGCGCTGCTGATCCAGGGCATCCAGCCCGGCCCGCAACTGATCACCGAGCATCCGGACATCTTCTGGGGCCTGATCGCCAGCTTCTGGGTGGGCAACGTGCTGCTCATGGTGCTGAACGTGCCGCTGATCGGCGTGTGGGTGAAACTGCTGCAGGTGCCTTATCGCTACCTGTTCCCGTCCGCGCTGTTCTTCATCGCGGTGGGGGTGTTCAGCACGCAGAACAGCCTCTTCCAGATCTGGGAAGTGCTGGCCTTCGGCGTGATCGGCGCCATCCTGATGACCCTGGAGTTTTCCGTGGCCCCCATCCTGCTCGGCTTCGTGCTCGGGCCGATGGTGGAAGAGAACTTCCGCCGCGCGCTGCTGCTGTCGCGCGGCGACCTGGCGGTGTTCGTCGAACGCCCGATCAGCGCCTGGTTCATCGCCGCGAGCGCCTTGCTGATCGCGCTGCAGGTGTGGGCGTTCTTGCGCCGCGGCCGCAACAAGGGCGGGGACAAGCCCGAAGTGCCGCAGACAGCCTGAGCGGGTATCCCGTCCCTCCCGAACACGGCCCGGCCTTCGCCGGGCCGTTTGATTTGTGGCGCGGCATCCCTCATGCTTGAGGTTCCCTGGGTTCCGCACATGAATGCCGCCATGCACATACTTTTCGCCTGTCCTCACCACGATCCCGACGCCTGGGTCCCGCGCCTGGCGGCCGCCATGCCCGGCTGCCGCATTTCGGTATGGGATCCCGACGGCCCGCCCTCGGGTGCGGACGTCGCCCTGGTCTGGCGCCCGCCGGCCGAACTCTTCAAACACGAGACCGGCCTGACGACGCTGTTCAACCTGGGCGCGGGCGTCGACGCCTTGCTGAAAATGCCCGAGATCCCGTCCCACGTGCGCATCGTGCGCCTGGAAGACGCGGGCATGGCGGTGCAGATGGCCGAATACGCGCTGTATGCGCTGCTGCGCGTCTCGCGCGATTTCGAAGCCTTCGACCATGCCCAGGCGCGCCAGCATTGGGACACCCGCGAAGGCAGCCGGCCGGCCGATTGGCCGGTGGGCGTGCTGGGGCTGGGGCAGGTGGGCCTGCGCGTGGCGCAGACCCTGGCCGACTTCGGTTACCCGGTGGCGGGCTGGTCGCGTTCGCCGCGCGACGTCCCCGGGGTCGAATCCTTCGCGGGCGTGGCCGCGCTGCCGGCGTTCCTGGCCCGCACGCGATTCCTGGTGAACGTCCTGCCGCTGACGCCGGATACCGTCGGGATCCTCAACCGCGATACGCTGTCGCGGCTGCTGCCCGGCGCCCATCTGGTCAACGTGGGGCGCGGCGAGCACCTGGTCGAGGACGACCTGGTCCAGATGCTCGAAGAAGGCGAGATCGCCGGCGCCACGCTGGACGTCTTCCACACCGAACCCTTGCCGCGGGACCACCCGTTCTGGCACGACGCCCGGGTGCACGTGACGCCCCATATCGCGGC
Organism: Achromobacter veterisilvae; assembly: GCF_037619525.1. Taxonomy (NCBI): domain Bacteria; kingdom Pseudomonadati; phylum Pseudomonadota; class Betaproteobacteria; order Burkholderiales; family Alcaligenaceae; genus Achromobacter; species Achromobacter veterisilvae. The sequence continues at coordinate 1,896,823 of NZ_CP148753.1, forward strand.
GCGCACGCTGCGCGACGAAAGCATCGCGCAGATCGCGGGCAAGGTCGCGCAGTTGCAGCGCGGCGAGGCGATCAGCGGCGTGGTGGAGCGCTCGCGCGGCTATTGAGCCGCCGGCGCCGGCGCCTTTTCCAGCCGCTGGTACATGGAGGGCAGGCGCTCCGACAGGAAATCGAGCAGGGCGCGCACGGCGGGCATCATGCCCCGCCGCGACGGATAGATGCAGTGCACGATCCCTTCGGGCGACTGCCACTGCGGCAGCACCGGCACCAACTGGCCGCGCCGCAATTCCTCGTGGGTCGCGATCGAGGGCAGCAGCGCGATGCCCCGTCCGCGCACCGCCGCTTCGGTCAGCACGATGAAGTCATTGCAGGATAGCTGAGGCTTCAGTTCGATGTGCACTTCTTCGCCCTTGTCGTTGCGCAGCGGCCAGCGCACTTCGTGCTGCGGGTCGCTGAAGCTCAGCGTGGTGTGGGTGGCCAGATCCTGCGGCGTGTCGGGCACGCCGTGGCGTTGCAGGTATCCCGGGCTGGCGACCAGCGTGCCGCGCGCCGTGCCGAAGTGGCGCACCACCAGTTCGGCGTCCGTATCCAGCTTGGTGCGCACGCGCAGCGCCAGGTCCACGCCCTCGCGTATCAGGTCCACGCGGCGGTTGGTCACCAGCAACTGCACGGATATCGCCGGCCAGGCGTCCAGGAACTCGGGCAGCAGCGGCGCCAGCACGTCCTGCGCGATCGAGACCGGGCAGCTTACGATCACGGGCCCGCTGGGCTCCGACTGCAACTGCCGCATGGCCTCGTCGGCCGCGCGCGCGGACGCCGCCATTTCGCGGCAATAGTGCAGATAGCGTTCGCCGGCGGAGGTCAGGCGCAGCCGGCGGGTCGTGCGTTGCAGCAGGCGCACGCCCAGGCTTTCCTCCAGGTGCGAGATCCGGCGCGACAGCCGGGATTTCGGGATGTCCAGCGCCCGCGCCGCGGCGCTGAAGCCGCCTTGCTCGACGACTTGGGAAAAATAGTAGAGGTCATTGAGATCTTGCATGATTGTTCTATACCTGGAACGAACAGTTCATCATAACCCTATTTATGTGAACAATTAACCCGTCTACAGTGGCGCCATGCATACGGCATCAGCCCACGCCAATCCGGCGGCAGGCCAAGCCCGCCGGCCTGTTCCGGCATCGGGCGCGGCGCTGGCGGATGCCCGCCGCCCGCGACGCGCGGGCCCCCACTGGAGAAATTTGCAATGAAGACCCTGGTAATCCTTTCCTCGATTCTCGGCGACCGTTCCAACAGTAAGCAATTGGCCGATCACCTGATTGCGCGCGTCAAGACCGCCAATCCGGCCGCGGCCGTCAAGGTGCGCGACCTCGGCGCGCAGCCCATCCCGTACTTCGACGGCAACACCGCCGGCGCGCTGTTCACCCCGGCCGACGCGCGCACCGTCGAGCAGCACCGCATCGTCGAAATGAGCGACGCGCTGATCGCCGAACTGATGGAAGCCGACCGCATCGTCTTCGCCGTGCCGGTCTACAACTTCAACCTGCCCGCGCAATTCAAGAGCTACCTCGATCATGTCGCCCGCGCCGGGGTCACGTTCCGTTATACGTCGGAAGGCGTGCCCGAAGGGCTGATCAAGGGCAAGCAGGTCTTCGTGCTGACCGCCCGCGGAGGCAAGGCCGAAGGCACGCCGTCCGACACGCTGACGCCCTATCTGCGCCAGATGCTGGGCTTCCTGGGCATGGACGACCTGACGTTCGTCGCCGCGGAAGGCATGGCCATGGGCGAAGTCGCGGCGCTGGAAGGCGTTGCCCAGGCCAGGCAGCGCATCGACGCGCTGGTGTCCGGCGCGGCGCCGGCCAGCCTGGCGGCGTAAGCTTCCCGGCGCAAGCGCAGAAAAGGCGAGCCGCGAGGCTCGCCTTTTTCTTGCCCCGCCGGCGCTCAGCCGCGCAGGCGCTTGATCAGGCTGGACGTATCCCAGCGGTTGCCGCCCATTTTCTGGACATCGCCGTAGAACTGGTCCACCAGGGCGGTCAGGGGCAGGCGCGCGCCGTTGTGGCGGGCCTCGGCCAGCACCAGCCCGAGGTCCTTGCGCATCCAGTCCACCGCGAACCCGAAGTCGAACTTGTCGTCGACCATGGTGCCGCCGCGGTTCTCCATCTGCCAGCTCTGCGCCGCGCCCTTGCTGATCACGTCCAGCACCAGCTTCATGTCCAGGTCGGCCGCCTGGCCGAAGGCGATCGCTTCGGACAGCCCCTGCACGACGCCGGCGATGCAGATCTGGTTGACCATCTTGGCCAGTTGGCCGGCTCCCGGCGGCCCGACCAGCGTCACGGCGCGGCCAAAGCTCTGCGCCACCGGCTTGATCGCGTCGAACACGGCCGGCTCGCCGCCGCACATGATGGTCAGCGCGCCGTTGACCGCGCCCGCCTGTCCGCCCGACACCGGAGCATCCACGAAATTCAGCCCCAGGCCCTTGGCTTGCGCGTAAAGCTCGCGAGCCACGTCGGCCGACGCGGTCGTGTGGTCGACGAAGACGGCGCCCGGCGTCATGCCCGCGAACGCGCCGTCCGGCCCCAGCACGACACTGCGCAGGTCGTCGTCGTTGCCGACGCAGGCGAAGACGATCTGCGCGCCCGCGACGGCTTCGCGGGGCGTGGCCGCGCTCTTGCCGCCGAACTCGGCCACCCAGGCCTGGGCTTTCGCCGGCGTGCGGTTGTAGACGGTGACGTCGTGACCCGCGCGGGCCAGATGGCCGGCCATGGGCAGGCCCATCACGCCCAGTCCGAGGAAAGTGACTTTCTGGGCTACAACCGCGTCGTAGCTCTTGGTACCGATCGTTGCCATGCAGGGAACTCCGCTCTATGAGGGTAAGGTCAGTCTGAGGACACTAACCTTAACGCAATCAAAAGCCCGCGGCGAGCCCATCCCGGCGGCTGTCGCTCGCGCAGACGTAGCCGTCCACGGCCGGATCGCCCACGCGCCAGATGAACTGGCCCGAGCCGAAGTCCATGTAGGGGTCTTCCAGGCCTTCGAGGACGTGGCCCCGCGCACGCAGGCCCTGGGCCACGGACGGGGCCAGGCCGGCCTCCACGTCCACCGCCAGTCCATGGTTCCATTTCCAGCGGGGCGCGTCGCAGGCGGCCTGCGGCTGCTGGCCGTAGTCCAGCATGCGCACGAGCGTCTGCACCTGCCCCTGGGGCTGCATATTGCCGCCCATGACCCCGAAACTCATGACGGGGGCGCCGTCGCGCATCAGGAAGCCGGGGATGATGGTGTGGAAAGGCCGCTTGCCGCCGGCCACCGCGTTGGGGTGGGCGGGGTCGGCGCTGAAGCAGTGCCCGCGGTTCTGCAGGCTGACGCCGGTGCCGGGCACCACCACGCCCGAGCCGAATCCCATGTAGTTCGACTGGATGAAGCTCACCATCATGCCGTTCCTGTCGGCGGCGGTCAGGTAGACCGTGCCGCCCTGCGGCGCATGGCCGCTGTCGAAGGCCTGGGCGGCAGCGGGGTCGATCAGGCGCGCGCGCTCGGCCAGGTAGCCTGGCTGCAGCATCTGTTCGGGCGTCACGCGCATGTGGCGCGCATCGGCCACGTGCGCGTAGACGTCGGCGAAGGCCAGCTTCATCGCTTCGATCAGCAGGTGCTGCGTGTCGGGATGGTCGACGGGGCGGGCCGCCACGTCGAAGTGCTGCAGAATGCCCAGGGCGATCAGGGCGGCGATGCCCTGGCCATTGGGAGGAATCTGGTGCAGCGTATGGCCGCGGTACGACTGGCCTATCGGTGACACCCATTCCGGCGCGTAGTCGCGCAGGTCCGCCAGCGTCAGCGCGGCGTCGTGCGCCTGGGCATGCGCCACCAGCTTGTGGGCCGTTTCGCCTTCATAGAAATCCCGTCCGCCGGTGGCCGCGATGCGCTTGAGCGTGGCCGCGGCCCCTTGCAGGACGAAGTGCTCGCCGACCTGCGGCGCGCGGCCGCGCGGCAGGAAATGGTCCGCGAAGCCGGGTTGCGGCTGTAGCGCATCGGCCTGCGCCGCCCATTTCTGCTGCACGACCGGAGACACGGCGAAGCCGCGTTCGGCGTATTCGATGGCCGGTTCGAGGACGTCGGCGAACGCCAGGCTCCCCAGCTTTTCGTGCAGGGCGGCCCAGCCGGCCACGCAGCCCGGGACGGTCACGCTGTCCCAGCCCCGGGCCGGGATCAGGCCCTGGTGCCTGCGCCGGAAATAATCGATGTTCCAGGCCGCGGGAGCCGTGCCGGATGCATTCAGCCCGTGCAGCTTCGAGCCGTCCCAGACGATCGCGAAGCAGTCCGATCCCAACCCGTTGCTGACCGGTTCGGTCAGGGCCAGCGTGGCGGCCGCCGCAATCGCGGCGTCGACCGCATTGCCGCCTCGCGCCAGGATCCGCAGGCCGGCCTGGGCCGCCAGCGGTTGCGAAGTGGCGACGACATTGCGGGCGAACACTGGCCGGCGGGTGCTGGGGTAAGGGTTGTTCCAGTCGAAATTCATCTCGAATCATCGCGTGGGGTAAACCCGTAGCTTAACGTAGAAGACCGGAATCGTAGAACAGTCAGTCTTGTATTGTATTAATTAGTTTCTTTTGTCTTGGGTGGACAGACCAAAAAAAACCCCCGGACCAGGCCGGGGGTTCTTGGGGGCGGGACCGCCGCCGAGGGGCGGCAAGCCGCGCTTTACTCTTCTTCGACGAAGGTTTCTTCGCGCTTCTTGCGGATGGCGGGCAGCGCCACCAGGATCACGAGGAAGACAGCCACGGCCAGCAGCGAAGCCGACAGCGGACGCGTGACGAAGGTGGTGAAGTCGCCGCGCGACAGCAGCAGGGCACGGCGGAAGTTCTCTTCCATCATGGGGCCCAGGACCAGGCCCAGCAGCAGCGGAGCGCCTTCGCATTTCAGCTTGGACCACACGTAGCCGATGACGCCGAAGATGGCCGTGGTGAAGATGTCGAAGGTGTTGTAGTTCAACGAATACACACCGATCGTGCAGAACACCAGGATCGCCGGGAACAGGATGCGGTAGGGCACCTTCAGCAGCTTGACCCACAGGCCGATCAGCGGCAGGTTCAGCACCACCAGCATCAGGTTGCCGATCCACATCGAGGCGATCAGGCCCCAGAACAGCTCCGGGTGGCTCGTCATGACTTGCGGGCCGGGCTGGATGTTGTGGATGGTCATCGCGCCGACCATCAGCGCCATCACGGCGTTGCCCGGGATGCCGAGCGTCAGCAGCGGGATGAACGAGGTCTGGGCCGCGGCGTTGTTCGCCGATTCCGGACCGGCCAGGCCGGCCGGGTGGCCCTTGCCGAAGCGTTCCGGATTCTTCGAGATCTTCTTTTCCAGCGTGTACGACGCGAACGACGACAGCACGGCGCCACCGCCCGGAAGGATGCCCAGGGCCGAACCCAGGGCCGTGCCGCGGATCACCGCCGGATACGACTCTTTGAATTCCTGCTTGTTGGGATACAGCGAGCCGATCTTGTCGGTGATGTCGACGCGGTTTTCCTTCTGCTCGAGGTTGGTCATGATTTCGGCGAAGCCGAACACGCCCATGGCCACGATGGCGAAGTCGATGCCGTCCTGCAGTTCGGGGATGCCGAAGTCGAAGCGGGCGACGCCCGAGTTCACGTCGGTGCCCACCATGCCCAGCAGCAGGCCCAGCAGGATCATCGCGATCGCCTTGGGCAGCGAGCCCGAGGCCAGCACCACGGCGCCGACCAGGCCCAGGCACATCAGCGAGAAGTATTCGGCGGGGCCGAACTTGAACGCGACTTCAGCCAGCGGGGGCGCGAAGGCGGCCAGCAGCAGCGTGGCCACGCAGCCGGCGAAGAACGAACCCAGGGCGGCGATGGCCAGGGCGGCGCCGGCGCGGCCGTTGCGGGCCATCTGGTGCCCGTCCAGCACGGTCACCACCGCGGACGTTTCCCCTGGCAGCGCCACGAGAATCGCCGTCGTGGAGCCGCCGTACTGGGCGCCGTAGTAAATGCCGGCCAGCATGATCAGGCCGGCCACCGGAGGCAGCACGTACGTGATCGGCAGCAGCATCGCGATGGTCGGGACCGGGCCGATGCCCGGCAGCACGCCGATCAGCGTGCCCAGAATGCAGCCCAGCAGGGCGTAAAGCAGGTTTTCGGGCGTGAACGCCACCGAGAAACCCAACATCAGGTTGTCAAACAATTCCATGACCGGTTGCTCCTTAGTTCATGCCCAGAAAGGACGGCCACAGCGGGAAAATCAGCCCCAGCCCCCTGACGAATGCCAAATACGAGAAGATCACCAGGAAGATGCCGTTGGCGACGGCGACCTTCAGGCTGAACTCGTGGCTGGCCAGGCTGCTGACGACAACCAGGACGAATACCGAGATATAGATGCCCAGCAGTTTGAGGATGAAGCCGTAGAGCACGACCGATCCGACCACCAGGAAAACGATGCGCCAGTCGAACTTGTCGACGTGCGTTTCATGGGCTTTCTTGGACAGCGAGCCAAGCAGCACGATGGCACCCAGCAATGCCAGAACAATGCCTAGCCAGAAAGGAAAATACCCTGGGCCCATCCGTGCGGCAGTACCCATTTGGTAGCTGCTGGCTTGCCAGGCGAATCCCAGTCCAAGGGCGATGAACATCACCCCCGACCAGAAGTCCTGTCGATTGCGTAGCTGCATGATTGGTTGGCTCCTGTTTACAGCATGTAGATAGAAAAAGGTTTGTAGCCGGAAAGGCCCGCCGAAAGGCGGGTGACAGGCACAAAAAAGGCACTTCGGGGTGCCATTTGTTCTTCTGAAAGCGACGGCGTGGTTTCTTGAAAGGGCGAATGGTAATGGACGCCCGGCACGCTGCAAACCCTGTAAGCTCGGTGAAAGCCTGGGGTTTTCCCTAAAATTGGGGAACTCCCGACCCCAAGTTGTAACGGGGCAGGAAGTTTGAGGGCTTTTTGAAAGCTAAGTGAAAGTTTATAGAAAGAAATGCGAAAGCAGGATCGGCCAGATGCGGGATTTCTGCCATCGGATTTTTTTTCGGCGTGGAATCGGGTAAGGTCGCATCCCGAAGCCACAGCCGTAATTCCTACCGAATATTGCCGGGTTTCTCACCTTGCGTGAAGAGGCCCCCTCCAACCCAGGATGGTTTACGATAGCGCCCATGCTGCAAGATCTAGACCAACTCGCTGCCCGCATCGGGCAACTGGTGCAACGCACCCGCCAACTCCACGCAGAGCGTGACGCGTTGCGCGCCCGTCTGAACGAAACCGAAGCTGAGCAGCGCGTGCTGAAGCAGCGCGCCGCCGAGCGCGAGGCCGAGATCGTCACGCTGCAAAGCAAGCTTCAGGAACACGACGGGGCCGTCAGCGCCATGCTCGAGCAGGCCCAGCAGGCCGAAGTCGCGCTGCGCGAACAACTGGCCCGCGAAACCGCCGAGCGCCATTCGCTCGAATCGCGTTTCTCCGCAAGGGAAACCGAATTGCAGGGCAACCTGCACACCCGCGACACCGAACTACAGCGCTTGCGCGTGGCCGCCGCTTCGGCCCGCGAGCGCATCGACGCCGTGCTGGCCCGCTTGCCGGGCGCGCCGTCTGGAGAGCAACACTGATGGAACGCGTAGATGTAACGATACTGGGGCGCGACTATTCCCTGGCGTGCTCCGTGGAAGAGAAGCCGACCTTGGTGGCCGCCGTGCGCCACGTGGACCAGTTGATGCTGCGCATCCAGGGCACGGGCAAGGTTTCGAGCAACGAACGCATCGCCGTGATGGCCGCATTGCAGATCGCGGGCGAACTGCTTGCGATGAAAGCGCCCGACGGTCCCTTGGGCGGTTTGGCGGTCGGCGACTTCAAGCGTAGAATCGAGGACATGAACGCAGCACTCGATGACGCCTTGTCGGGTCAGGAAAAGCTGCTCTAACAGTTCATCAGGCTGTAGTTCATCAAGCTGTAGTCAAGATTTTTCAGTTTGTCCCTGCCGTGTTCGTGACTAGGCCATACATTCTCTGAACCTATGTCTTATGGCATATTGGTTGCGGGAGTGCAGAGCTGGAGTGATCGTCTCCTGTAGACGAACCCGACGCTCTACGGAACGCGACCACCTTGAACCTCAGGGTTCGAGATGCCGGCCTTGACGGCACAGGCGGGGCATCTATCCCAGCGGACCTGCCCTGAGCGCAGGTCCGCGCCGGGCGCCTCCCTCCCCATCGTCCTCCCTCCTAGGACCCGTCCATGTTCAAACACCCCGTTTTTTCGCTGACCAGACTCGGTGCGGCGTGCGCAGCCGTGGCCGCTCTAGCCGCCGTGCAGCCCGCCTACGCGCAGGCGCAAGCGCCCGCCGCCGCGGAAACCGCCGCGAGCCGCGCTCCCGAGCTGTCGCTGCAGGCCACCGCGTCTTCCGAGGTCAAGCAGGACACTGTCCGCATCTCGCTGTCCGCCGAAGTCGACGCGCCGGATCAGCCCGGCGCCGGCAAGAAGCTGAGCGCCGCGCTGGACGACGTGGTCAAGCGCGCGCGCGACGTCAAGGGCGTGGAAGTGCGGACGGGCGGCTACAACGTGTGGCCCAATACCAGCAGCAAAGGCAAGATCGCGTCCTGGCGCGGCCATGGCGAAGTGATCCTGGAATCCAAGGACTTCGAAGCGGCCGCCGCCCTGGCGTCCAAACTGTCGGACAAGACCGCCATCTCCAATATCGGCTTCCTGTTGTCGCGCGAGGCGCGCGAGGCCGAAGAGCGCAAGCTGCTCAAAGAGGCCGCGCAAGCCTTCAAGGACCGCGCGCTGGCGGCCGCCAATGCCTTCGGCTTTTCCGGCTATCGCCTGAGCAAGCTGGAACTCGGCGGTTCCGGCGGTTCGGGGCCGGCGCCCATGCCCCGCATGCTGGGGGCGGCCATGGCCAAGGACGCCTCCGCCGGCTATAGCCCGGACGTCCCGCTGGAAGCGGGAGAGGTCACGGTCAGCATCGCGGTCAACGGGACGATCGTTTTGCAGTAACGCTGAACATGATGGCGCCCAGGGCGACCATCGGCAGGGACAGCCACTGTCCCATGCTCAATCCGCCCGCGAGCAGGCCCAGGAAATTGTCCGGCTCGCGGGTGAACTCCACCAGGAAGCGGAACGTCCCGTAGCCCATCAGGAACAGCGCGCTTACCTGGCCGAGCGGACGCGGTTTGCTCGAAAACCACCACAGCAGCAAGAAAAGCACGATGCCTTCCAGGCCCAGCTCATAGAGCTGCGACGGATGCCGCGGCAGGCCGTCGCCGCTGTCCGGGAAGACCATGGCCCAGGGCACGTCCGTGGGCCGGCCCCAGAGTTCCCCATTGATGAAGTTGCCCAGGCGGCCGAAGCCCAGCCCCAGCGGGATCAGCGGCGCGATGAAATCGCTGACCGCGAAAAAGGGCAGTTTCTTCTTGCGCGCGAACAGCAGCATCACCAGGATCACGCCGATCAGGCCGCCGTGGAACGACATGCCGCCCTGCCACAGATACAGCACCTCGACAGGATGGGACAGGTAGTACGACGGCTTGTAGAACAGCACATAGCCCAGCCGCCCGCCCAGCACCACGCCCAGCACGCTGTAGAAGATGAGGTCTTCCAGGTCCCGCACGTTCAGCGACGTCGTGTGGCCGCTGGTGATGCGCCGGCGGCCCAGCAGGTACACCAGCGCGAAGCCCACCAGGTACATCAGCCCGTACCAATGAATGGCAAGCGGCCCGATCTGCAGGGCGACGGGGTCGAATTTTGGATATTGCAGCATGGTCTGCCCGACACAATGAAGTTGAATGATAATAACCGGCAAGCCCGCGTCCCGATGGCCGACAGGAGACACAGACCATGCCGCACAACGAACGTTCCCGCCACATCACCCAAGGCGTCGCGCGCGCGCCCAATCGCGCCATGTACTACGCACTGGGCTACCAGGAAGCCGATTTCGACAACCCCATGATCGGCGTGGCCAACGGCCACTCGACCATCACGCCCTGCAACAGCGGCCTGCAACGGCTGGCCGACGCGGCCATCGACGCCATCCGCGCCTCCCGCGCGAATCCCCAGGTGTTCGGCACGCCCACGATTTCCGATGGCATGTCCATGGGCACCGAGGGCATGAAGTACTCGCTGGTGTCGCGCGAGGTCATCGCGGACTGCATCGAGACCGCGGCGCAGGGCCAGTGGATGGACGGCGTGGTGGTCATCGGCGGCTGCGACAAGAACATGCCGGGCGGCATGATCGCGCTGGCGCGCACCAACGTGCCGGGCATCTATGTCTACGGGGGCACGATCAAGCCCGGCCACTACAAGGGCAACGATCTCACCATCGTCTCGGTCTTCGAGGCCGTGGGCGAATACACGATGGGCCGCATGCCCGAAGCGGATTTCAAGCAGATAGAGAAATGCGCGATCCCCGGATCGGGCTCCTGTGGCGGGATGTACACCGCCAACACCATGAGTTCCGCTTTCGAGGCCATGGGCATGAGCCTGCCGTATTCCAGCACGATGGCCAACGAAGACGAGGAAAAAGTCGCCTCCGCGGCGGAATCGGCGCGCGTGCTGGTCGAGGCGGTCAGGCGCAATCTGCGCCCGCGCGACATCATCACGCGCGAGTCCATCGAAAACGCCGTGTCCGTCATCATGGCCACCGGGGGATCCACCAACGCCGTGCTGCATTTTCTTGCGATCGCGCACGCCGCCGAAGTGCCCTGGACCATCGACGACTTCGAGCGCATCCGCAAGCGCGTTCCGGTATTGTGCGACCTGAAGCCGTCCGGCAAGTACGTCGCCACCGACCTGCACCGGGCCGGCGGCATTCCGCAGGTCATGAAGCTGTTGCTCAACGCGGGCCTGCTGCACGGAGACTGCATCACGATCACCGGCAAGACCATCGCCGAAACCTTGGCCGATGTGCCGGACGCGCCGCGCGCGGACCAGGACGTCATCATGCCGCTGGACCGCGCGCTGTATCCGCAGGGCCACCTGGCCATCCTCAAAGGCAACCTGTCGCCCGAAGGGTGCGTGGCCAAGATCACGGGGCTGAAGAACCCCGTCATCACTGGTCCTGCGCGCGTCTTCGATTCCGAGGATGACGCCATGACGGCCATCATGGCCCGCGAGATCCGGGACGGCGACATCGTGGTCATCCGCTACGAAGGCCCCAAGGGCGGCCCGGGCATGCGCGAAATGCTGGCGCCCACCTCGGCGCTGGTCGGGCAGGGCCTGGGCGAAACGGTCGGGCTCATCACCGACGGGCGCTTCTCCGGCGGCACCTGGGGCATGGTGGTGGGCCACGTCGCGCCGGAGGCATTCGTCGGCGGTCCCATCGCGCTGATCCAGGAGGGCGATTCGGTTACCATCGATGCCCACAGGCTGCTGCTGCAGCTCAATATCAGCGACGAAGAAATGGCGGCTCGTCGCCAGGCCTGGGTTCAGCCCAAGCCGCGTTATACACGCGGTGTGCTTGCCAAGTTCGGCAAGCTCGCCAGCACCGCGAGCCGTGGGGCCGTAACCGATGCATTTGAAGAGTAGTCTGTTGTTGGCCGCCGCTTGCGCCCTGGGCGCGGGCGCGGCGCATGCGCAAACCACCGGCCTGGACCTTGCCAAGAACAAGGCCTGTATGGCCTGCCACCAGGTCGAGGCCAGGCGCGTGGGCCCGCCACTGAAAAGCGTGGCCGAACGTTACGCGGGGCAGGGCGACGCCATGGTGGATTACCTGGCGGGCAAGATCCGGGGCGGCGGCCGGGGCGCCTGGGGCGCCGTTCCGATGCCCGCCCAGACGCAGGTCAGCCAGGAAGACGCCCGCTCGCTGGCGGAATGGATCCTGTCGCTGGCGCCGCCCAAGCAGTAGTCTTGCCGGCAGCGCTTCGCGCATGAAACCCGGGCGCTGGCCGCCATCGGCGGCCGCCCATCTAGAAAGAAGGAATCGTCATGGCAGAACAACCCTCCCCAGGCAATGAGGTCGCCGTACTCGGCGGCGGCTGCTTCTGGTGCGTCGAAGCGGTGTTCACCGATCTGCGCGGTGTGAAGAGCGTGCTGCCCGGCTACAGCGGCGGCCACGTGGACAATCCCAGCTACGAGCAGGTGTGCGGCAAGGATACCGGCCACATCGAGGTCGCCCGCGTTGAATTCGATCCGGCCGAGCTGTCCTACGGCGACTTGCTGCGCGTGTTCTTCGCGACCCACGATCCGACCACGCCGGGGCGGCAGGGCAACGACATCGGTCCGCAATATGAATCCGCCATCTTCTGGCAGGACGAGGCCCAGCGCGAACAGGCGCAAGCCGTCATCGCGGAGGTCGAGGCGCAGAAGGTCTACGACGCGCCCATCGTGACCAGGCTGCTGGCGCCCGCCAGGTTCTGGCAGGCCGAGGACTACCACCGCGATTACTTCGCGCTGCATCCCGAGCAGGGCTATTGCCAATTCGTGATCGCGCCCAAGGTCGCCAAGTTCCGCAAGCAGTTCCAGGACCGGCTGAAGAAATAGGAAATAGGCAAAAAAAAACCTCACCGAGGTGAGGTTTCAAGGCCGGCGCCGGTGCGCGAGCACCGGTGGCCTGGCCGGGGAAGGAAGCGGCCGGGGGCGGGCGTTCAGTCGACCGACTTGACCACGCCGCGGCGCATCTGGTCCAGTTCGATCGATTCGAACAACGCCTTGAAATTGCCTTCGCCGAAACCGTCATTGCCCTTGCGCTGGATGATCTCGAAGAAGATCGGGCCGATCTGGTTTTCGGTGAAGATCTGCAGCAGCAGGCCGCCGCCGGGGGCGCCGTCCAGCAGGATGCGGTTCTTCTGCAGGCGCGCCACGTCCTCGCCGTGGTTGGGCAGGCGGCGGTCCAGCAGTTCGTAATAGGTATCGGGCGTGTCCAGGAACACGACGCCATTCGCGCGCAGCGCTTCGATGGTGCCGTAGATGTCTTCCGTGGACATGGCGATGTGCTGGATGCCTTCGCCGCGGTACAGGTCCAGGTATTCCTGGATCTGGCCCTTCTCTTCCGTGCCTTCTTCGTTGATCGGAATGCGGATATTGCCGCAGGGCGATGTCATGGCCTTGGACTTCACGCCCGTCACCTTGCCCTCGATATCGAAATAGCGCACTTCGCGGAAGTTGAAGAGGCGCTCGTAGAACTCGGCCCATTCGGCCATGCGGCCCTTGTGCACGTTGTGGGTCAGGTGGTCCACCAGGGTCAGGCCGGCGCCGCGGTGGTTCAGGTCCGCTTGCGCGTTCGCCGGGTCCACGGGGACGAAGTCCACGTCATAGATGCTGATGTCGCCGATGCCGCCGTGGCCGTCCTTGCCGGACCAGCGGTCCACCAGGTAGATCAGCGAATCGCCGATGCCCTTGATGGCGGGGATGTTCAGCTCCATCGGGCCGCTGTGCGAATCGAAGCCCCAGGCGCCCAGTTCCAGCGCGCGCTTGTACGCGGCATTGGCGTCCTGCACGCGAAAGCCGATCGCACAGATCGAGGGGCCGTGCAGGCGGGCGAAGCGCTGGGCGAAGGAATCCGGCTCGGCGTTGATCAGGAAGTTCACGCCGCCCTGGCGATACAGCGTCACGTCCTTGTGGCGATGTTTGGCAATGGCCTTGAAGCCCAGCAGCTCGAACACCTTGCGCAGCGCGACGGGGTCCGGCGCCGCGTATTCAATGAATTCGAACCCGGCGGTGCCCATCGGGTTGTCCCAGGGTTGGAAAGCGCTGCTCATAAGTCTGCTCCCTTGCATCGTTTTAAGGATGACCTGTTTTTCAAGTCTAGACGGAGATTGTAGGTAGGAAGGGCGGGCAGACAATTGCAAACATGCCGCGAAAGGCGGCGGTCTGAGCAATAATATTGCCGTATATGAAAAACCAAGGGCCAAAAATGTCTGACATCGAGCTGGATCGGACAGATCTAAGGATCCTGGCGGAACTGCAGCGCGACGGACGGCTGAGCAACCAGGAGCTGGCGGACCGCGTCTCGCTGTCTCCCAGTCCGTGCCTGCGCCGGGTGCGGCGGCTGGAAGAGAAGGGTTTCATAAAGAAGTACGTGGCGCTGATCGATGCCGAGAAGGTCGGCCTGGGGCTGCTGGCCTATGTGAGCATCCGCCTCAATAAGCACAGCGGCTCCAGCCATGCTCCCATCAGCGACTTCGCGCGCGACGTGCAGTTGTGGCCCGAAGTCGTCGAGTGCTACGCCATGTCCGGAGACATGGACTATCTGCTGCGGATCCAGGTGGCGGACCTGGCGCACTTTTCGCGCTTCGCGATGGACACGCTCATGCGCCACCCTACCGTGGTCGACATGAAATCCTTCTTTGCGCTCCAGCAGATCAAGGAAACGACCGAGCTGCGCATCTGACCCGGCCCGCCGGGGCCGGTCGGCGCTTTGGGCCGCCCGCCAGGTTTCCGCCCTGGCTTCTATATAGGGGAGCGGGCGGCCGGATCCGACTAGCTTGGGGTCGGTCCCCAGAAAAATTCACTTTTCTGCAAAATAGGTGTCATGCTGGCGACACACGTTTAAATTCTGTGCTATAGTCTCGCTCCTTCGCAGTTCAAACAGTTTGTTGGGCAGCGAAGGCAGGAAAGCAAGGAATGAGTTCGGTGGCCGCGATGCGGTGGCTGGCACATGACAGGTCTGGCGGGGCGGCAGGATGGGCCCGTAAGATCGCTGCAAAACGAGCGGGCAGGCGTTTTGCGGTTTTGCAAGATAGGATGCAAATTAGGCAGAAGCCAGTTGCATAATCTGCAAAAGTTGTGTTATAGTTTCAGGCTTGGCAGTTACCGAAAACTTAGGGTTAACCCTGATATTTCGATAGGTGCTAAATGCCACGGCAAGCGCAGCGAAAGCGCCGGGCCAGTCGGCAGGCAGTGCAGGATTTAGCAGTACCGCTCTTTAACAATTAAACAACCGATAAGTGTGGGCGCTTGATGCGGGTGCGGTGATGGGTTGAGATTTAAACCTCAGCTTTATCGCAAGCACAATGAAATCAAGTGCTCACTAGAAGTGAAGTACCTTAGATGTCAAGTCTAAGCACATACCTCACTTCCTTTGAGTAGCGACGTATGGCTCGACCTTTCGGGGTTAAGAAATACGAACAAATACAGAGATTAAACTGAAGAGTTTGATCCTGGCTCAGATTGAACGCTAGCGGGATGCCTTACACATGCAAGTCGAACGGCAGCACGGACTTCGGTCTGGTGGCGAGTGGCGAACGGGTGAGTAATGTATCGGAACGTGCCCAGTAGCGGGGGATAACTACGCGAAAGCGTGGCTAATACCGCATACGCCCTACGGGGGAAAGCAGGGGATCGCAAGACCTTGCACTATTGGAGCGGCCGATATCGGATTAGTTAGTTGGTGGGGTAACGGCTCACCAAGGCGACGATCCGTAGCTGGTTTGAGAGGACGACCAGCCACACTGGGACTGAGACACGGCCCAGACTCCTACGGGAGGCAGCAGTGGGGAATTTTGGACAATGGGGGAAACCCTGATCCAGCCATCCCGCGTGTGCGATGAAGGCCTTCGGGTTGTAAAGCACTTTTGGCAGGAAAGAAACGTCGCGGGTTAATACCCCGCGGAACTGACGGTACCTGCAGAATAAGCACCGGCTAACTACGTGCCAGCAGCCGCGGTAATACGTAGGGTGCAAGCGTTAATCGGAATTACTGGGCGTAAAGCGTGCGCAGGCGGTTCGGAAAGAAAGATGTGAAATCCCAGAGCTTAACTTTGGAACTGCATTTTTAACTACCGGGCTAGAGTGTGTCAGAGGGAGGTGGAATTCCGCGTGTAGCAGTGAAATGCGTAGATATGCGGAGGAACACCGATGGCGAAGGCAGCCTCCTGGGATAACACTGACGCTCATGCACGAAAGCGTGGGGAGCAAACAGGATTAGATACCCTGGTAGTCCACGCCCTAAACGATGTCAACTAGCTGTTGGGGCCTTCGGGCCTTGGTAGCGCAGCTAACGCGTGAAGTTGACCGCCTGGGGAGTACGGTCGCAAGATTAAAACTCAAAGGAATTGACGGGGACCCGCACAAGCGGTGGATGATGTGGATTAATTCGATGCAACGCGAAAAACCTTACCTACCCTTGACATGTCTGGAATCCTGAAGAGATTTAGGAGTGCTCGCAAGAGAACCGGAACACAGGTGCTGCATGGCTGTCGTCAGCTCGTGTCGTGAGATGTTGGGTTAAGTCCCGCAACGAGCGCAACCCTTGTCATTAGTTGCTACGAAAGGGCACTCTAATGAGACTGCCGGTGACAAACCGGAGGAAGGTGGGGATGACGTCAAGTCCTCATGGCCCTTATGGGTAGGGCTTCACACGTCATACAATGGTCGGGACAGAGGGTCGCCAACCCGCGAGGGGGAGCCAATCCCAGAAACCCGATCGTAGTCCGGATCGCAGTCTGCAACTCGACTGCGTGAAGTCGGAATCGCTAGTAATCGCGGATCAGCATGTCGCGGTGAATACGTTCCCGGGTCTTGTACACACCGCCCGTCACACCATGGGAGTGGGTTTTACCAGAAGTAGTTAGCCTAACCGCAAGGAGGGCGATTACCACGGTAGGATTCATGACTGGGGTGAAGTCGTAACAAGGTAGCCGTATCGGAAGGTGCGGCTGGATCACCTCCTTTCAGAGCTCAAGTGCTCGTGTTAAGCGTCCACTCTTATCGGTTGTTTGATGTAGCTGGAATCAGGTTTACCTGGTGCAGCGTAGAAACTAACTCATAGCACTGCTTGCAGTGCTATGAGTTGGGTTTTACCCAACAGCTATATTCGTTCTTTAACAATCTGGAAGAAGCACAACGAAATGTACTTATCAAGTACTCGGCGCAAGTCGAAGAAGATGAGTACGGGTTGTGATTGCATTAATTTTGTTCCAAGTTCTCAAGACTGGGGTGAAAGCCTCAGACTGCTTTGAAACTTATGAACGGCACAAACGCTAATACTCAGGTCCTATAGCCTACAGCGTTATAGGATCAAGCGACTAAGTGCATATGGTGGATGCCTTGGCGATCACAGGCGATGAAGGACGTAGTAGCCTGCGAAAAGCTGCGGGGAGCTGGCAAACAAGCTTTGATCCGCAGATATCCGAATGGGGAAACCCACCGCAGCAATGCGGTATCCCTGACTGAATACATAGGTCAGTGGAAGCGAACCGGGTGAACTGAAACATCTCAGTAGCTCGAGGAAAAGAAATCAACCGAGATTCCGAAAGTAGTGGCGAGCGAAATCGGAAGAGCCTTTACGTTTTAGCATGCAAGATAGTCGAACGGGATGGAAAGCCCGGCCGTAGCAGGTGATAGCCCTGTAGATGAAATCTTGTGTGTGGAACTAAGCGTAAGACAAGTAGGGCGGGACACGTGAAATCCTGTTTGAAGATGGGGGGACCATCCTCCAAGGCTAAATACTCGTGATCGACCGATAGTGAACCAGTACCGTGAGGGAAAGGCGAAAAGAACCCCGGAAGGGGAGTGAAATAGATCCTGAAACCGTATGCATACAAACAGTAGGAGCCTCCTTGTGGGGTGACTGCGTACCTTTTGTATAATGGGTCAGCGACTTACATTCAGTGGCAAGGTTAACCGAATAGGGAAGCCGTAGCGAAAGCGAGTCCGAATAGGGCGATTTTAGTCGCTGGGTGTAGACCCGAAACCAGATGATCTATCCATGGCCAGGTTGAAGGCACGGTAACACGTGCTGGAGGACCGAACCCACTAATGTTGAAAAATTAGGGGATGAGCTGTGGATAGGGGTGAAAGGCTAAACAAATCTGGAAATAGCTGGTTCTCTCCGAAAACTATTTAGGTAGTGCCTCAAGTATTACTGCGGGGGGTAGAGCACTGTTATAGCTAGGGGGTCATGGCGACTTACCAAACTATGGCAAACTCCGAATACCCGCAAGTACAGCTTGGGAGACAGAGCACCGGGTGCTAACGTCCGGACTCAAGAGGGAAACAACCCAGACCGCCAGCTAAGGTCCCGAATTATCGCTAAGTGGGAAACGAAGTGGGAAGGCATAGACAGTCAGGAGGTTGGCTTAGAAGCAGCCATCCTTTAAAGAAAGCGTAATAGCTCACTGATCGAGTCGTCCTGCGCGGAAGATGTAACGGGGCTAAGCGATAAACCGAAGCTGCGGGTGTGCACTTTGTGCACGCGGTAGGAGAGCGTTCTGTAAGCCTGCGAAGGTGGCTTGTAAAGGCTGCTGGAGGTATCAGAAGTGCGAATGCTGACATGAGTAGCGATAAAGGGGGTGAAAAGCCCCCTCGCCGTAAGTCCAAGGTTTCCTGCGCAACGTTCATCGGCGCAGGGTGAGTCGGCCCCTAAGGCGAGGCAGAGATGCGTAGCTGATGGGAAGCTGGTTAATATTCCAGCACCGTCGTACAGTGCGATGGGGGGACGGATTGCGGAAGATCATCAGGGTGTTGGATGTCCCTGTTGCTGCATCGAAGATGGCGCTTAGGCAAATCCGGGCGCGTAAATCAAGGGTGTGGCACGAGCGAGCATGGCTTGCGAAGTGATTGGAAGTGGTTCCAAGAAAAGCCTCTAAGCTTCAGCTGTACGAGACCGTACCGCAAACCGACACAGGTGGACGGGATGAATATTCCAAGGCGCTTGAGAGAACTCAGGAGAAGGAACTCGGCAAATTGATACCGTAACTTCGGGAGAAGGTATACCCCGGTAGTGTGATGCGCCTGCGCGCTGAGCATGATGGGGTCGCAGAGAATCGGTGGCTGCGACTGTTTATTAAAAACACAGCACTCTGCAAAGACGAAAGTCGACGTATAGGGTGTGACGCCTGCCCGGTGCCGGAAGGTTAAGTGATGGGGTGCAAGCTCTTGATCGAAGCCCCGGTAAACGGCGGCCGTAACTATAACGGTCCTAAGGTAGCGAAATTCCTTGTCGGGTAAGTTCCGACCTGCACGAATGGCGTAACGATGGCCACACTGTCTCCTCCTGAGACTCAGCGAAGTTGAAGTGTTTGTGATGATGCAATCTACCCGCGGCTAGACGGAAAGACCCCATGAACCTTTACTGTAGCTTTGCATTGATCTGTGAACCGGCCTGTGTAGGATAGGTGGGAGGCTTTGAAGCGTGGTCGCTAGATCGCGTGGAGCCAACCTTGAAATACCACCCTGGTTTGTTTGCGGTTCTAACCTTGGTCCGTTATCCGGATCGGGGACAGTGCATGGTGGGCAGTTTGACTGGGGCGGTCTCCTCCCAAAGTGTAACGGAGGAGTTCGAAGGTACGCTAGGTACGGTCGGAAATCGTGCTGATAGTGCAATGGCATAAGCGTGCTTGACTGTGAGACTGACAAGTCGAACAGGTGCGAAAGCAGGACATAGTGATCCGGTGGTTCTGAATGGAAGGGCCATCGCTCAACGGATAAAAGGTACTCTGGGGATAACAGGCTGATACCGCCCAAGAGTTCATATCGACGGCGGTGTTTGGCACCTCGATGTCGGCTCATCTCATCCTGGGGCTGTAGCCGGTCCCAAGGGTATGGCTGTTCGCCATTTAAAGAGGTACGTGAGCTGGGTTTAAAACGTCGTGAGACAGTTTGGTCCCTATCTGCCGTGGGCGTTGGATACTTGACGGAGCCTGCTCCTAGTACGAGAGGACCGGAGTGGACGTACCTCTGGTGTACCGGTTGTCATGCCAATGGCATTGCCGGGTAGCTAAGTACGGAAGAGATAACCGCTGAAGGCATCTAAGCGGGAAACTCGTCTGAAGATAAGGTATCCCGGGGACTTGATCCCCCTGAAGGGTCGTTCGAGACCAGGACGTTGATAGGTCGGGTGTGGAAGCGCAGTAATGCGTTAAGCTAACCGATACTAATTGCCCGTGAGGCTTGATCCTATAACACTGATGGTTATTGACCTGGTGATGTAGCGTTCCAAGTGTCGTTCAAATCAAAATCTGGCTGCACCGTCGGCAGCCAGCCAACATCAATTACACCCCCTTCGTGCGTGACCATCGAGTTCGACTCTGGTCACCACGCGTTGTGTTTCTTCCCAGATTGGAGCGGCTGCGCTTACGCGCGGCAGCTCAACCAGTTACGCCTGACGACCATAGCGAGTTGGTCCCACTCCTTCCCATCCCGAACAGGACAGTGAAACGACTTTGCGCCGATGATAGTGGACGGACGTCTGTGAAAGTAGGTCATCGTCAGGCTTTTATTCTGCAAAACCCCACAGGTGAGCCTGTGGGGTTTTGTCTTCTAGTGAGAAGGTATGCACAGCTTGTCGTAGCGCTGGAGAGATCCGGTAAACGGCAGGGTTGCACGATAGGATGCAAATCAGGCAGAAGCCAGTTGCATAATCTGCAAAAACTGTGTTATAGTTTCGGGCTTGGCTGCTACCGAAATATTAGGGAAAACCCTGAAATTTCGGTAGCTGCTAGAGAGGAAAAGGTCTTGAAGAGGCCGCGGCAAGAAAGCGTAGCGAACCCCGCGAAGCTGACTTGACAAGCGATAAAAACTTCTTCATAATCTCGTTTCTCTGCTGCTGACACAGCGAACGGCGCGAAAGCGCCGGGCCAGTCGGCAGGCAGTAAAGAATTTAGCAGTACCGCTCTTTAACAATTAAACAACCGATAAGTGTGGGCGCTTGATGCGGGTGCGGTGATGGGTTGAGTTGGGTTTTTAAACCCGCCTCAGCTTTATCACAAGCACAATGAAATCAAGTGCTCACTAGAAGTGAAGTACCTTAGATGTCAAGTCTAAGCACATACCTCACTTCCTTTGAGTAGCGACGTATGGCTCGACCCTTTCGGGGGTTAAGAAATACGAACAAATACAGAGATTAAACTGAAGAGTTTGATCCTGGCTCAGATTGAACGCTAGCGGGATGCCTTACACATGCAAGTCGAACGGCAGCACGGACTTCGGTCTGGTGGCGAGTGGCGAACGGGTGAGTAATGTATCGGAACGTGCCCAGTAGCGGGGGATAACTACGCGAAAGCGTGGCTAATACCGCATACGCCCCACGGGGGAAAGCAGGGGATCGCAAGACCTTGCACTATTGGAGCGGCCGATATCGGATTAGCTAGTTGGTGGGGTAACGGCTCACCAAGGCGACGATCCGTAGCTGGTTTGAGAGGACGACCAGCCACACTGGGACTGAGACACGGCCCAGACTCCTACGGGAGGCAGCAGTGGGGAATTTTGGACAATGGGGGAAACCCTGATCCAGCCATCCCGCGTGTGCGATGAAGGCCTTCGGGTTGTAAAGCACTTTTGGCAGGAAAGAAACGTCGCGGGTTAATACCCCGCGGAACTGACGGTACCTGCAGAATAAGCACCGGCTAACTACGTGCCAGCAGCCGCGGTAATACGTAGGGTGCAAGCGTTAATCGGAATTACTGGGCGTAAAGCGTGCGCAGGCGGTTCGGAAAGAAAGATGTGAAATCCCAGAGCTTAACTTTGGAACTGCATTTTTAACTACCGGGCTAGAGTGTGTCAGAGGGAGGTGGAATTCCGCGTGTAGCAGTGAAATGCGTAGATATGCGGAGGAACACCGATGGCGAAGGCAGCCTCCTGGGATAACACTGACGCTCATGCACGAAAGCGTGGGGAGCAAACAGGATTAGATACCCTGGTAGTCCACGCCCTAAACGATGTCAACTAGCTGTTGGGGCCTTCGGGCCTTGGTAGCGCAGCTAACGCGTGAAGTTGACCGCCTGGGGAGTACGGTCGCAAGATTAAAACTCAAAGGAATTGACGGGGACCCGCACAAGCGGTGGATGATGTGGATTAATTCGATGCAACGCGAAAAACCTTACCTACCCTTGACATGTCTGGAATCCTGAAGAGATTTAGGAGTGCTCGCAAGAGAACCGGAACACAGGTGCTGCATGGCTGTCGTCAGCTCGTGTCGTGAGATGTTGGGTTAAGTCCCGCAACGAGCGCAACCCTTGTCATTAGTTGCTACGAAAGGGCACTCTAATGAGACTGCCGGTGACAAACCGGAGGAAGGTGGGGATGACGTCAAGTCCTCATGGCCCTTATGGGTAGGGCTTCACACGTCATACAATGGTCGGGACAGAGGGTCGCCAACCCGCGAGGGGGAGCCAATCCCAGAAACCCGATCGTAGTCCGGATCGCAGTCTGCAACTCGACTGCGTGAAGTCGGAATCGCTAGTAATCGCGGATCAGCATGTCGCGGTGAATACGTTCCCGGGTCTTGTACACACCGCCCGTCACACCATGGGAGTGGGTTTTACCAGAAGTAGTTAGCCTAACCGCAAGGAGGGCGATTACCACGGTAGGATTCATGACTGGGGTGAAGTCGTAACAAGGTAGCCGTATCGGAAGGTGCGGCTGGATCACCTCCTTTCAGAGCTTAAGTGCTCGTGTTAAGCGTCCACTCTTATCGGTTGTTTGATATAGCTGGGATCGGTTGTAGGCTTGGGTCGAGGGAATCTTCCCTGGGTCTTCAGCCACCTGACTACTGATCCGAAAAGGTTTTGGGTCTGTAGCTCAGTCGGTTAGAGCACCGTCTTGATAAGGCGGGGGTCGTTGGTTCGAATCCAACCAGACCCACCAGGTATTCTGCGCGAAGCAGGGTATGGGGGTGTAGCTCAGCTGGGAGAGCGCCTGCTTTGCAAGCAGGATGTCATCGGTTCGATCCCGTTCACCTCCACCATCGAATATGAATGATCTTCGATCTTTATATTCACCTGGTGCAGCGTAGAGGCCAACTCATAACGTCGCGATTCAAGTTTGAATCCTCGGCTTTATGAGTTGGGTTTTACCCAACAGCTATATTCGTTCTTTAACAATCTGGAAGAAGCACAACGAAATGTACTTATCAAGTAATCAGCTTCGCTGATGAAGATGAGTACGGGTTGTGATTGCATTAATTTTGTTCCAAGTTCTCAAGACTGGGGTGAATAACCTCAGACTGCTTTGAAACTTATGAACGGCACAAACGCTAATACTCAGGTCCTATAGCCTACAGCGTTATAGGATCAAGCGACTAAGTGCATATGGTGGATGCCTTGGCGATCACAGGCGATGAAGGACGTAGTAGCCTGCGAAAAGCTGCGGGGAGCTGGCAAACAAGCTTTGATCCGCAGATATCCGAATGGGGAAACCCACCGCAGCAATGCGGTATCCCTAGCTGAATACATAGGCTAGTGGAAGCGAACCGGGTGAACTGAAACATCTCAGTAGCTCGAGGAAAAGAAATCAACCGAGATTCCGAAAGTAGTGGCGAGCGAAATCGGAAGAGCCTTTACGTTTTAGCATGCAAGATAGTCGAACGGAATGGAAAGTCCGGCCGTAGCAGGTGATAGCCCTGTAGATGAAATTTTGTGTGTGGAACTAAGCGTAAGACAAGTAGGGCGGGACACGTGAAATCCTGTTTGAAGATGGGGGGACCATCCTCCAAGGCTAAATACTCGTGATCGACCGATAGTGAACCAGTACCGTGAGGGAAAGGCGAAAAGAACCCCGGAAGGGGAGTGAAATAGATCCTGAAACCGTATGCATACAAACAGTAGGAGCCTCCTTGTGGGGTGACTGCGTACCTTTTGTATAATGGGTCAGCGACTTACATTCAGTGGCAAGGTTAACCGAATAGGGAAGCCGTAGCGAAAGCGAGTCCGAATAGGGCGATTTTAGTCGCTGGGTGTAGACCCGAAACCAGATGATCTATCCATGGCCAGGTTGAAGGCACGGTAACACGTGCTGGAGGACCGAACCCACTAATGTTGAAAAATTAGGGGATGAGCTGTGGATAGGGGTGAAAGGCTAAACAAATCTGGAAATAGCTGGTTCTCTCCGAAAACTATTTAGGTAGTGCCTCAAGTATTACTGCGGGGGGTAGAGCACTGTTATA
This sequence comes from Achromobacter veterisilvae, assembly GCF_037619525.1. Lineage (NCBI taxonomy): Bacteria > Pseudomonadati > Pseudomonadota > Betaproteobacteria > Burkholderiales > Alcaligenaceae > Achromobacter > Achromobacter veterisilvae. The sequence continues at coordinate 1,920,616 of NZ_CP148753.1, forward strand.
GCTAGGGGGTCATGGCGACTTACCAAACTATGGCAAACTCCGAATACCCGCAAGTACAGCTTGGGAGACAGAGCACCGGGTGCTAACGTCCGGACTCAAGAGGGAAACAACCCAGACCGCCAGCTAAGGTCCCGAATTATCGCTAAGTGGGAAACGAAGTGGGAAGGCATAGACAGTCAGGAGGTTGGCTTAGAAGCAGCCATCCTTTAAAGAAAGCGTAATAGCTCACTGATCGAGTCGTCCTGCGCGGAAGATGTAACGGGGCTAAGCGATAAACCGAAGCTGCGGGTGTGCACTTTGTGCACGCGGTAGGAGAGCGTTCTGTAAGCCTGCGAAGGTGGCTTGTAAAGGCTGCTGGAGGTATCAGAAGTGCGAATGCTGACATGAGTAGCGATAAAGGGGGTGAAAAGCCCCCTCGCCGTAAGTCCAAGGTTTCCTGCGCAACGTTCATCGGCGCAGGGTGAGTCGGCCCCTAAGGCGAGGCAGAGATGCGTAGCTGATGGGAAGCTGGTTAATATTCCAGCACCGTCGTACAGTGCGATGGGGGGACGGATTGCGGAAGATCATCAGGGTGTTGGATGTCCCTGTTGCTGTATCGAAGATGGCGCTTAGGCAAATCCGGGCGCGTAAATCAAGGGTATGGCACGAGCGAGCATGGCTTGCGAAGTGATTGGAAGTGGTTCCAAGAAAAGCCTCTAAGCTTCAGCTGTACGAGACCGTACCGCAAACCGACACAGGTGGACGGGATGAATATTCCAAGGCGCTTGAGAGAACTCAGGAGAAGGAACTCGGCAAATTGATACCGTAACTTCGGGAGAAGGTATACCCCGGTAGTGTGACGCGCCTGCGCGCTGAGCATGATGGGGTCGCAGAGAATCGGTGGCTGCGACTGTTTATTAAAAACACAGCACTCTGCAAAGACGAAAGTCGACGTATAGGGTGTGACGCCTGCCCGGTGCCGGAAGGTTAAGTGATGGGGTGCAAGCTCTTGATCGAAGCCCCGGTAAACGGCGGCCGTAACTATAACGGTCCTAAGGTAGCGAAATTCCTTGTCGGGTAAGTTCCGACCTGCACGAATGGCGTAACGATGGCCACACTGTCTCCTCCTGAGACTCAGCGAAGTTGAAGTGTTTGTGATGATGCAATCTACCCGCGGCTAGACGGAAAGACCCCATGAACCTTTACTGTAGCTTTGCATTGATCTGTGAACCGGCCTGTGTAGGATAGGTGGGAGGCTTTGAAGCGTGGTCGCTAGATCGCGTGGAGCCAACCTTGAAATACCACCCTGGTTTGTTTGCGGTTCTAACCTTGGTCCGTTATCCGGATCGGGGACAGTGCATGGTGGGCAGTTTGACTGGGGCGGTCTCCTCCCAAAGTGTAACGGAGGAGTTCGAAGGTACGCTAGGTACGGTCGGAAATCGTGCTGATAGTGCAATGGCATAAGCGTGCTTGACTGTGAGACTGACAAGTCGAACAGGTGCGAAAGCAGGACATAGTGATCCGGTGGTTCTGAATGGAAGGGCCATCGCTCAACGGATAAAAGGTACTCTGGGGATAACAGGCTGATACCGCCCAAGAGTTCATATCGACGGCGGTGTTTGGCACCTCGATGTCGGCTCATCTCATCCTGGGGCTGTAGCCGGTCCCAAGGGTATGGCTGTTCGCCATTTAAAGAGGTACGTGAGCTGGGTTTAAAACGTCGTGAGACAGTTTGGTCCCTATCTGCCGTGGGCGTTGGATACTTGACGGAGCCTGCTCCTAGTACGAGAGGACCGGAGTGGACGTACCTCTGGTGTACCGGTTGTCATGCCAATGGCATTGCCGGGTAGCTAAGTACGGAAGAGATAACCGCTGAAGGCATCTAAGCGGGAAACTCGTCTGAAGATAAGGTATCCCGGGGACTTGATCCCCCTGAAGGGTCGTTCGAGACCAGGACGTTGATAGGTCGGGTGTGGAAGCGCAGTAATGCGTTAAGCTAACCGATACTAATTGCCCGTGAGGCTTGATCCTATAACACTGATGGTTATTGACCTGGTGATGTAGCGTTCCAAGTGTCGTTCAAATCAAAATCTGGCTGCACCGTCGGCAGCCAGCCAACATCAATTACACCCCCTTCGTGCGTGACCATCGAGTTCGACTCTGGTCACCACGCGTTGTGTTTCTTCCCAGATTGGAGCGGCTGCGCTTACGCGCGGCAGCTCAACCAGTTACGCCTGACGACCATAGCGAGTTGGTCCCACTCCTTCCCATCCCGAACAGGACAGTGAAACGACTTTGCGCCGATGATAGTGGACGGACGTCTGTGAAAGTAGGTCATCGTCAGGCTTTTATTCCGCAAAACCCCACAGGTATAACCTGTGGGGTTTTGTCTTTTGTGAGAGCCCATGAGGGCGCTTGTCGAGTCAGTCTCCAGGCGCCAGCGTCGGGCCAGCTCCAGAATTGGAGCGCTTGCCATGATGGGCAGGCGTTCAAACAGCTATGCCTGACAACCATAGCGAGGTGGTCCCACTCCTTCCCATCCCGAACAGGACAGTGAAACGCCTTTGCGCCGATGATAGTGGACGGACGTCCGTGAAAGTAGGTCATCGTCAGGCTTCAATCCCGGAACCCCACAGCTTGCGCTGTGGGGTTTTTCTTTGTCGCTCGTCAACCGCCAATCAAGCTGCAAGCCGCGCCAGCATTGAATGTGCCCAAATAACAACGGCCGTGGGCGGGGTGGCTTTGTGCGGTAAGATTGACCGAGTCAATTCGTTGGAGCGTTATCGTGAGTGATCCCCAGACCCCCGTGCCCGGTACGACTTTAGATCTGCGCACGCTGACCCACGTTGCCTATGGCCTGTACGCCCTGGGCTTTTTGACGAGTGGATTCCTGGGCATCGCCACGCTGGCGGCCGTCGTGCTGATGTACATCAAGCGCTCGGATGCCGCGGGCACCGTCTACGCCTCTCACTTCGACTGGCTGCTGCGCACTTTCTGGTGGGCCCTGCTGTGGCTGGCGATCAGCGCCATCGCTACGCTTATTTTCATCGGGTGGATCGGCCTGGCCGCCACCGTGGTCTGGGTGCTGTACCGCCTGATCAAGGGTTGGCTGGCCTTGCTGGAAGGCGCGGCGCCGACGACTTACGCCTGAGCGTTCACACCCCGAAAAAAAGGCCGGCATCCGCCGGCCTTTTTCAATTGGGGCGTCTTTCGAGGCGGATCTAGGACACGATCACATAAGCGGCGACCGCCAGCATGGCGCTGCCGAACACCAAGGCCTGGATCCTCAAGGCGCGCGCAGACGTGAAACGCCCCAGGACGACCTGGCCGCCGTAGATCCAGGGGAAATGGCAGAACAATCCCAGGATCACGAATGCGGCGCTCAACTGCGCGACCTGGCCTGCCAGGCCGGTTCCCGGCACCAGGAACTGGGCGAACATCACGATGATCATCGAATGGATCTTGGGATTCAACACCACGCAGACGAAGCCATCGAGCAATCCCAGGCGCTTGCCGCCGCGCTGCTGGCCCGCGGGCGCGGCCGAGGCGCGGAAGAAGCCCCACGCGAGGTACAGCAGATAGGCGGCGCCGGCCCATTTCAGAATGGCGTGGAGCTGGGGATACTCGTGGAGGGTGCCGCCCAGGCCCAGTCCATAGAGGGCGCAAAGCGCGGCGTTGCCGGCTTCGAAGCCCACCCAGAACGGCACGGAGCCGCGCACGCCATAACGGCCGCCCGCCGTGGCCAGCAAGGTATTGCCGGGCCCCGGGCTGGCGATCATCGGCACCGCATATCCGAGGAATACCGCCCAAACGTCCCAAGCCATCATCGCCGCCGTCCTTTCGCGTGGTAGAGGCCGGCGGCGCCAGGCGCCTGCCGGAAGGGCTCTAGTAGATAGCGCTATCCGGCGGGCGCAAAACGATCTATTCTCATACGCTTCATAAATACAGCTAATCAAGGACGATGCGACGCCTGCCGCCTCTTGGAGCGCTGCGCGCCTTCGAGGCCGCCGCCCGGCACCTGAGTTTCACGCGCGCGGCGGGCGAGCTTTGCGTGACGCAAGCCGCCATCAGCCATCAGGTGCGGCAGCTCGAGGACTGGTTGGGCGAGCCGCTGTTCACGCGCCGCGGCCACGCGCTGACGCTGACCCGCAAGGGCGCGTCCTACCTGGCGGAGTTGTCGCAGGCGTTCGACCAGATCGCGGCGGCGACCGGGCGCGTGCGCGAATCGCGCGACGGCCCATTGCGCATCACGGTATTGCCGTCGTTCGCGTCACGCTGGCTGTTGCCCCGCCTGCCGGCGTTTCGCGCCAGGCATCCCGAAGTGGATTTGCGCGTGACGAGTTCCCTGGATACGTGGAGCGGCGACGATGCGTTCGATGCCGGCATCCGTTCCGGGCTGGGCCGATGGCCGGGCCTGAAGGCGGATCTGCTGGCGCGCGAATCGCTGTCTCCCGTGTGCAGCCCCGCATTGGCGAAAGGCCCGCCGTTGCTGGCCGAGCCGGCCGACCTGGCCTCGGTGCCCTTGCTGCACGATCAGCCGCGAGGGGCATGGGAACAATGGTGCCGCCATGCGAATGTCTCGCTGGATCTATCGCAAGGTCCGGCATTCAATGATTCCGCGCTGGTCCTGCAGGCCGCGATAGACGGGCAGGGCGTCGCGTTGGGACGCTTGACGCTTGCGGGCGACGATTTGCGCAAAGGGCGATTGGTGCGGCTCTTCGATCTGGCCTTGCCGAACGACTATAGCTATTGGATTGTCTACACGCGCGCGGCGGCGCAGCGTCCGGACTTGGCGGCTTTTCGCGGCTGGTTGCTCGAAGAAGCGCGCAAGGCTTGACGATCAGGCGATGCGGGGAGGGATGTGGCAGCGCAGGCGGCGAAGGTGCCGGGATGCGGAGGAGATGGCGCTATTGCAAGCGATGCGGGCTCGCCCGGCACTGAGCCAGGGCGTCGCGGCGAGCAGGAGGCAGGGACGTACGGGGTACGCCCTTTGCCTGCTTACTTCAGATGTGCGTTGACCAGCTTGGTCAGTTCGAACATCGTGACCTGATCCTTGCCGAAGATCGGGCGCAGCTTGGCATCGGCGTTGATGTTGCGCTTGTTGCTGGCATCTTGCAGGTTGTGCTTCTTGATGTATTCCCAGATCTTCTTGGTGACCTCGGTACGCGGCACGGCTTCCGAGCCGATGACAGCCGCCAATTCGGCGCTCGGGGTCAGGGGCTTCATGAATGCAGCGTTCGGCTTGCGCGCGGTCGCGGGTTTGGAGGTTGTGGCCATAATGCGGCGCTCCTTCTCTGGCTGTTGGAAAAATTGTCCTGCGGCCGGAGCATAACGTGTCTCTCCCGTAAAGACAAAGGCATTTATCCTCTGTAGCAACTAAAATGCTCAGATTGTCCTTTCTATCTCGTCATTCTGTAACCTCCTATGTACGCACGATCTCCGTTGGAATCGATTCGGCTGTTTCACGACGAATTGACGGCGCTGCGGCGCGATTTGCACGCCCATCCCGAGCTGGGCTTCGAGGAGGTGCGGACGTCCGGGATCGTCGCCGGCGCCCTTGAAGCGCTGGGAATCGAGGTGCATCGAGGCATCGGCAAGACGGGCGTGGTCGGGGTCATCCGGGGCAAGCGCTTCGACAGCGGGCGCATGATCGGCCTGCGCGCCGACATGGATGCGCTGCCCATGACGGAGGACAACGATTTCGGCCACAAGTCCACCAAGCCCGGCCTCATGCACGGCTGCGGCCATGACGGCCACACGGCCATCCTGATCGGGGCGGCGAAGTACCTGGCGCAGACGCGCAATTTCGACGGCACCGCGGTGCTGATTTTCCAGCCCGCCGAAGAAGGGCGCGGCGGCGCGCGCGCCATGCTCGAAGACGGCCTGTTCGATACCTTCCCTTGCGACGCGATCTATGCGCTGCATAATTGGCCCGGCCTGAAGCCGGGCACGGTGGGCATCAATCCCGGGCCGATGATGGCCGCGGCCGACCGCTTCGAGATCCTGATCACGGGGCGCGGCGGCCACGGCGCGCATCCCTACCAGACCATCGATCCGGTCACCATCGCGGGGCAGATCATCACGGCCCTGCAGACGATCGTGTCGCGCAACGTGAATCCGCTGGATTCGGCGGTCGTGTCCATCGGATCCCTGCAGGCCGGGCATCCCGGCGCGATGAGCGTGATTCCGCGCGAAGCGAAGATGGTGGGCACGGTGCGCACGTTCCGCAAGTCCGTGCAGGAGATGGTGGAAACGCGCATGCGCGAACTGGTGTCGGCCATCGCCGGCGCATTCGGCGGCACGGCCGAAGTGGTCTACGAACGTATTTATCCCGCGACCTTGAACACGCCGCAGCACGCCAACCTGGTGGCCGACATCGCCACCGAGATGATAGGCAAGGAGAACGTGGTGCGCGACCTGGTGCCGTCGATGGGTTCCGAGGATTTCTCCTTCATGCTGCAGAGCAAGCCGGGCGCTTATTTCCGGCTGGGGCAGGGCGGGGCCGATTCCGGCTGCGTGCTGCACAACTCGCATTTCGATTTCAACGATGCCGTCATTCCCCTGGGCAGCGCGATGTTCTGCGCGCTGGCCGAACGGGGCATGCCGCTGGCAGATTAAGAAGCCTTTCCATGTCTACTCAAAACACGACTCAGCTCACCATCACCCGGCCGGACGACTGGCACCTGCACCTGCGCGACGGCGCGGCCCTGCAAGCCGTGGTGGCGGACACCGCTCGCCAGTTCGCGCGCGCGATCATCATGCCGAACCTGAGGCCGCCGGTCACGACCACCGAGCAGGCGCTGGCCTATCGCGGCCGCATTCTCGAGGCACTGGCCAGGGCGGGCGGCAATCCCGCGACCTTCACGCCGCTGATGACGCTCTACCTGACGGACAACACGTCCTCCGAAGAGATCTTCCGCGCGCATGAATCGGGCCAGGTCTATGCGGTGAAGCTGTATCCCGCCGGCGCCACGACCAACTCGGACGCGGGCGTGACCGACCTGCTGGGCAAATGCGCGAAGGCGCTCGAGGCGCTGGAAAAATGTGGCATGCCCTTGCTGGTGCATGGCGAAGTGACGGATCCGTCGATCGACGTGTTCGACCGCGAAGCGATTTTCGTCGAGCGCGTGATGAAGCCCCTGCGTCGCGCCTTCCCCGCCCTGAAGGTCGTGTTCGAACACATCACGACGAAAGAAGGCGCGGAATATGTGCGGGATGCCGAAGGGCCGATCGCGGCGACGATCACGCCGCAGCACATGCTGTACAACCGCAACGCGATTTTCCAGGGCGGCGTGCGGCCGCATTGGTACTGCCTGCCGATCCTGAAGCGCGAAACCCACCGCCAGGCGCTGGTCGAGGCCGCCACCAGCGGCAGCCCGCGCTTCTTCCTCGGCACCGACAGCGCGCCGCATGCGCGCGGACTGAAGGAACATGCCTGCGGCTGTGCCGGCTGCTACACGGCCCTGCACGCTATGGAACTGTACGCGACCGCGTTCGACGCGGCCGGAAAGCTGGACAAGCTGGAAGGCTTCGCCAGTTTCCACGGCCCGGACTTCTACGGCCTGCCGCGCAACACCGGCACGCTGACGCTGGTGCGCGAGACCTACCAGGTGCCCGACGACTTGCCGTTCGGCGACACGACGCTGGTGCCGCTGGCCGCCGGCGAAGCGCTGGCCTGGCGCGCTCGCGCCTAGGCGCTTGCACGGGCTGTCCCCGGACAGCCCGTTTCCCTTGCTTCTCTATATGTATATAGAGAGGCGTCAAATCACAGCGTGCCCTCGCGGCGCGCTTCCAGCAGTTCCCAGCGGGCGAACCGTTCTTCCAGGTCGCTTTCCAGTTTGGCCAGTTCGCTGTTGATGCGCTCGACCTCGGCCGGCGCATCGCGGTACAGGCTGCCATCCGCCAGTTTGCCGGCAAGTTCCGCCTGCTGCGCTTCCAGCGCGGCGATGGCGTCGGGCAGGCCTTCCAGTTCGCGCAGTTCCCAGGAGTTCATCTTGGACGACTTGGCGGGCTTGGGACGCGCGGCCTTGGCGCGCGCGGCGCTGTCGTCCGCGGCCCGGGCGGGGCTATCGGCGTCTTCAGGGGCGGCGGCGGGCGCGGGCCGCTGGGCGACCCATTCGTCGTAGCCGCCGATATAGTCGCGCCAGCGGCCATTGCCTTCGTAGGCAATGGTCTGGGTGACGACGTTGTTCAGGAAGGCGCGGTCATGGCTGACGAGCAGCACGGTGCCCGGGTATTCCTGCAGCAGTTCTTCCAGCAGCTCCAGCGTTTCGATGTCGAGGTCGTTGGTGGGTTCGTCCAGCACCAGCACGTTGGCGGGCCGGGCGAACAGCCGCGCCAGCAGCAGGCGGGCGCGTTCGCCGCCCGACAGGCTGCGCACGGGCGACCCGGCGCGCGCCGGCGAAAACAGGAAGTCGCCCAGATAGCTCATGACGTGCTTGCGGGTGCCGCCGATTTCGACCCATTCGCTGCCCGGGCTGATGATGTCGACCAGCGTGGCGTTTTCGTCCAGTTGCGCGCGCATCTGGTCGAAGTAGGCGACCGACACGTTGGTGCCCATCCGCGTTGCGCCGCTGTCGGGCTGCATTTCGCCCAGGATCAGCTTGAGCAGGGTGGTTTTGCCGGCGCCGTTGGGGCCGATGATGCCGATGCGGTCGCCGCGCAGGATGGTGGTGGAGTAATCGTCCACCACGATCTTGTCGCCGAACGTCTTGCCGACGTGTTCGAGTTCGGCGACGAGCTTGCCGGAGCGCTGGCCTTCGGCCAGCGCCAGCGAAACATTGCCCACGCGCTCGCGGCGCTCGGCGCGTTCGACGCGCAGCCGCTCCAGGCGGCGCACCCGGCCTTCGTTGCGGGTGCGGCGGGCTTCGACGCCCTTGCGTATCCAGACCTCCTCCTGCGCCAGCAGCTTGTCGAAGCGGGCCTGTTCCAGCCGTTCGGACTCCAGCCACTGGGCCTTGCGTTCCTGCCATTGCGAGAAGTTGCCGGGAAAGCTCAGCAGCCGCCCGCGGTCGAGTTCGACGATGCGCGTGGCGATGGCGTCCAGGAAGCGGCGGTCGTGGGTGATGATGACCGCGGCGCCTTTCCAGCCGCGCAGCATGTCTTCCAGCCAGGCGATGCCTTCGAAGTCGAGATGGTTGGTGGGTTCGTCCAGCAGCAGCAAGTCCGGTTCGTCGACCAGCGCCCGGGCCAGCGCGACGCGCTTGCGCGTTCCGCCGGACAGGCCGGCGATCTGCACGTCGGCGGGCAGGCCGAGTTTTTCGAGCACGGCGCGCACGCGCGACGGGCGCTGCCAGTCTTCGTGGTCGCCTTCCGCATTGCAGACCGCGTCGAAGACCGTGGCGTTCTCGTCGAGCTCGGGTTCCTGTTCGACGGTGGCCACGCGCAAGCCGGAGCTGCGGGCGATGTCGCCGTCGTCGGGCTGCGTTCTGCCGTCGAGCAGCCTGAGCAGGGAGGACTTGCCGGCGCCGTTGCGGCCGATGAGGCCGATGCGCTCGCCGGCCTGGATGGCGAAATCGGCGTGATCCAGCAGCGGGTGGTGGCCGTAGGCCAACTGGACATCGGTAAGGGTGATGAGGGTAGCGAGGGCCATGTAATGGGGCAGCGTCTGCGTCTGTGCGAATCAAGGCGTATTGTCGCAGGAACCCGCAAGGCCGTTTTGGGGAGGGCGGTTCGCGGCGCTCTTCGGGGACGGAGCCGCCACCTGTACTAGAATACGAACCGCAAGGCGGGTCGGGCGATCGCGGTGGATGCGAATCCATCGAGGAAGGTCCGGACTCCACAGGGCAGGATAACGGCTAACGGCCGTCCGGCCGCGTCTTCGGGCGCGGTTGAGGAACAGGGCCACAGAGACGAGTCTGCGGGGTGGGCGCGCATCGCGCGCACAGGTACGGCCATCTCCGTACCGCGCCGTCCGGCAACGGGCGGCGGCATCGCAGGGTGAAACGCGGCAACCTCTATCCGGAGCAACATCAAATAGGCATGCGTGCGGTCTTCGGGCCGCGAAGGGCGGCTCCGTCCAAGCATGCGGGTAGATGGCTACAGCGGCCCAGCAATGGTCCGCGCAGAGGAATGATCGTCCGCCAGGGAAACCTGGTGTACAGAATCCGGCCTATAGATCCGTCTTGCAACTTATTCCCAAAACGAGCGGCACCGGACGGGTTTCCGGAGCCGCTCGGACCGGTCCGGCATTTTTCCGCCGGCTTCCGGCGCCGGGTGCGGCGGGAAGCCTCGCCAATAGGAGCGAAGGACCGATCGTAAAACAATGCAAAGCCATTGTTAGCCGCTACTTCTGAAGAAGGACTTTTAGATAGTGCCGCAACCTCCTGATTTATTAGGAGGTTTTTGTTTTTGCGGTTTTACATATTGATCTAAGTCCTTGTTGTGATTGAAAAAATTGCAACCACGCGCTTGACCGCCCCTGTCCCATACCGTAGAGTGGGAAATAGTAGGAAATTGTGCAATTAAGTGGGGTAAAAGTGGTGTTTCAGGGAAGCAGCGCGCTCACGCTGGATGCCAAGGGACGGATCTCGATTCCGACCCGGCATCGTGACGCGCTCATGTCGCAGGCCGATGGCCGGCTGACCCTGACCCGCCACCCTGACGGCTGCTTGCTGGTGTACCCGCGGCCCGAGTGGGAAAAGAAGCGCGAACAGATCGCCGCTTTTCCCATGACGGCCCGCGCGTTGCAGCGGCTGTTGCTGGGCAACGCTCAGGACGTGGAACTGGACGGCTCCGGCCGGGTCCTGATCGCGCCTGAACTGCGCAACGCTTCCGGTATGACGCGCGACGTGATGCTGCTCGGTCTGGGCGCGCACTTCGAGCTGTGGGACGCCGCTACCCTGGCCAGCCGCGAGGCTGAAGACCTGGCCAAGGGTATGCCGGATGTGTTGAACCAGTTTTCGTTCTGAAAAAGTTATGGAATTCGAACATCGGCCCGTCTTGCTGGAGCCGACGGTGGACGCGCTATTGCTGGCCGGCTTCGGCGGCAAGGGCGCGGCACGGTCGCAAGAGCAAGCCGGGCCGGCTGCGGCTACGCGAGCGGAGAACGGTGTCTTCGTCGACGGCACCTTCGGGCGTGGCGGGCACAGCCGCGAACTCCTCGGCCGCCTGGGCCGGGACGCGCGGCTGGTCGTGTTCGACAAGGATCCGGAGGCGATCGCCGTAGCCAATGCCTTGGCGGCGGCGGACCCGAGGGTCACCGTGGTGCATGGCGGCTTTGCCACCATGGCCGAAGAATTGGAGCAGCTCGGCATCGGCAAGGTCGATGGCGTGATGCTGGATCTGGGCGTTTCCTCGCCTCAGATCGACGATGCCGAGCGCGGTTTCTCGTTCATGCGAGACGGCCCGCTCGACATGCGGATGGACACCACTCGTGGTCCCACGGTGGCGGATTGGCTGGCGCAAGCCAGTGTGGATGAGATGCGGGAGGTCATAGCGGATTATGGCGAAGAACGGTTTGCTTTTCAGGTTGCAAAGGCGATTGCTGCTCGCCGCGCAACAAGGCCGCTGCGCACCACGCTCGAGCTTGCCGAGTGCGTCGCCAGCGCCGTCCGCACGCGCGAAAAGGGGCAGCATCCGGCCACACGCACCTTTCAAGCTCTACGGATTTACATCAATCGGGAACTCGAAGAGCTCGCGCGCACCCTCGCGGCAGCTCTAGACCTGCTGGCTCCGGGGGGGAGATTGGCGGTGATCAGTTTTCATTCGCTTGAAGACCGCATGGTCAAGCAGTGCATCGCGGCGGCGGCTCGTCCGGCTGCCGCGCATGCGCGCCTGCCGCTGCGCGAAAGCGAAATGCCCCAGCCCGTGCTGCGTTCCCTTGGGCGCGTGGTGGCCGAAGACGACGAAGTCTCGGCCAATGCCCGCGCCCGTTCCGCCATTTTGCGCGTTGCCGAACGCACGGAGACGCCGCTGCCCGCCGAGGGCGGCTTCGCGTTCGTGAAGATCGGTTCCCTGCCGGGCAGCGACCTGGCTCCGCCGCCCCGGCGCGGCGGCAAGGGAGGGCGCCGCTAATGGGTCGCGTCAACCTGATCGTTGCGGCTTTGCTGATGCTGTCGGCCATTTCCCTGGTCACCAGCCGGTATCAGTCGCGCCAGCTCTTCGTCGAGCTGGGCCGCGATCAGGCGCAGGCGCGCGACCTCGAAACCAATTGGCGGCGCCTGCAGCTCGCTCGCGCCGAACTGGCCCGCAATGCGCGGGTGGACGCCATCGCGCGCGACGGCCTGAAGATGATCTCCATCGTTCCGGACCGCACGCTCTATATGAACCAGGCGCCAGTCCCGGCCGGCGGAGGCGCGCAATGAAACGCGTCCCCTTCTTCGACAACCCCGTGCTGCGCGGGCAATTGCCCACGTGGCGCGCGCGCCTGGTGCTGATCCTGCTGTTCGGCGGCTTCACCGTGCTGGCCGGCCGCGCCCTGTTCCTGCAGGGGCTGTCCACCGAATTCCTGCAGCAGCAGGGCGAGCGGCGCTATGAGCGCACGCTGACCCTGGCCGCCACGCGCGGCAAGATCATGGACCGCAATGGCACCGTGCTGGCGTCCAGCGTGCCGGCGCGCGCCATCTGGGCCATCCCCGAAGACGCCAAGCAGGCCACCGCGGCCCAGTTGGACACCCTGGCGAAGCTGCTGGAAACGCCCGCGGCCGACCTGCGCCACCGCCTCGTCGATGAAGACAAGAATTTCGTCTACCTGAAGCGCCAGGTCTCCATGGACGTGGCCGACAAGATCAAGCAATTGGGCATGCCTGGCGTGCACCAGCAGCCCGAAACGCGCCGCTATTATCCAGACGGCGACGTGATGGCCCACGTGGTGGGTTTCAACAGCGTCGAGGACCAGGGGCAGGAAGGCGTCGAACTGACGTTCAACCAGCAGCTCTCCGGCCGTCCGGGCAGCCGCCGCGTCATCAAGGACCGGCTGGGCCGCGTGATCGAAGACGTGCAGGCCGTCACGCTGCCGGTGGACGGCCGCGACTTGCGCCTGTCCATCGATACCCGTTTGCAGTTCCTGGTGTTCAAGGCCCTGAAAGACGCCATGGACAAGCACCAGGCCAAGGGCGCGACCGCGGTGGTCGTGGACGTGCATACGGGCGAGATCCTGGCCCTGGCCAACGTCCCGACCTTCGATCCCAACAAGCGCGAAACCTTCCACGGCGCCAATCTGCGCAACCAGGCGATCACCGATACGTTCGAGCCGGGCTCGATCATGAAGCCGTTCACCGCCGCGCTGGCGCTGGACCTGGGCCGCATCAGCACCACGACCCTGTTCGAGACCGGCAACGGCCGCTTCCAGTACCAGGGCAGCACGATCAGCGACGTGAGCCGCAACGGCACGCTGGACGTGGCCGGCGTGCTGCGCAAGTCCAGCAACATCGGCATGACGATGATCTCCGAGAAGCTGGAATCCCGTGAAATGTGGGACCGCTTCACCGAATTGGGCCTGGGCCAGGCGCCCCAGGTGGGATTCCCCGGCGCCGCGCCCGGCCGCTTGCGGCCGTGGGACCGCTGGCGCCTGATCGAGAAGGCCACGATGGCCTATGGCTACGGCCTGTCGGTGTCGCTGCTGCAGGTGGCGCGCGCCTATACCGTTTTCGCCCGCAATGGCGACATGGTGTCGCTGACCCTGGTCAAGCGCGACAGCGATCCCACCAGTGTCAAGATCTACACGCCCAGGACGGCCGGCCTGGTGCGCGGCATGCTCGAGGCCGCCGCCGGCCCCGAGGGCACCAAGGCCGCCCAGGTGCAGGGCTACCGCGTGGCCGGCAAGAGCGGCACCGCGCGCAAGATCGTCGACGGCAAGTACAGCATGCAGCGCTACCGTAGCTCGTACGTGGGCTTCGCCCCGGTGTCGGACCCGAAGATCGTGGTGGCCGTGTCCATCGACGAACCGACGGTCGGCGGCTATTACGGCGGCGCGATCGCCGCGCCCGTGTTCTCCCAGATCGTGGGGGGGAGCCTGCGGCTGATGGGGGTGCGTCCGGACGCGCCCTTCGAATCCACTATTGTTGCTGGTCTCAAGGAGCCAGGCAGATGAGCGCCAAAGGCTTCCTCTCTTCTTCCCCTGTCGCCACGGTTGCCGAAATCGTGGCGTGGTTGCATGCGCGCGTGCCGTTGACCGCGCACCTCAAGCTGGACTCCCGCGAGATCGAGCCGGGCGACGTGTTCGTCGCCTGCCCGGGCCTGTCCAGCGACGGACGCCTCTATATAGAGAAGGCGTTGGCGCTGGGCGCCAGCGCGGTCCTGTTCGAAGCGCCCGCCAGCGTAGCCATCGAGGCCGCGGCGGCGCAGGCCCCCATGCTGCCGGTGGCCGGCCTGCGCGACCTGCTGGGCGACCTGGCCGACACCTGGTATGGCCGGCCGTCCGCCGCGCTGGCGGTGGTGGCCGTGACGGGCACCAACGGCAAGACCTCGTCGGTGCAATGGATCGCGCACGCGCTGAGCCGCAACGACAAGCCTTGCGGCACCATCGGCACCCTGGGCGCCGTGCTGCCCGACGGCCGCACGCTGGGCGGGGACTTGACGACGCCGGACGTGCTGACCGTGCACCGCACGCTGGCCGCGATGCGCGACGCGGGTGCGAAGGCCGTGGCCATGGAGGCCTCGTCCATCGGCATCGAGCAGGGCCGGATGGACGGCGTGCGCGTGGCGCTGGCGGCGTTCACCAACCTGACGCGCGACCATCTCGATTATCACGGCACCATGGAGCGGTACGAAGCGGCCAAGGCGCGCCTGTTCCGCTGGCCGGGCCTGACCGCCGCCGTGGTCAACGCGGACGACGAGGCCGGGCGCCGCCTGATCGCGAGCCTGCCCGCGGGCATGGCGATGGGCTACAGCCTGAGCGATGCGCCCGAGATCCCCGCCGCCATGCGCGCGCGCGATCTCCAGGCCACGTCCCAGGGCCAGATCTTCACGCTGGTGTCGCCGCATGGCGAGGCCCAGATCGTGACGCGCCTGCTGGGCGCGCACAACGTCTCCAACCTGCTGCTCGTGGCGGGCGTGCTGTATCAGCTTGGCTTGCCGTTCGCGCAGATCGCGCGCGAACTGGCGGCGACCGATCCCGTCGATGGACGCCTGCAGACCGTGGAACCGCTGGGCTCCAACGGCGCGCAGGCCGGCACGGGCCGCGGTCCGCTGGTGGTGGTGGACTACGCCCATACGCCCGACGCCCTGTCGCGGGCGTTGACCGCCTTGCGCGGCGTCGCGGGGGCGCGTTCCGGCCGCCTGGTCTGCCTGTTCGGCTGCGGCGGCGAGCGGGATCCGGGCAAGCGGCCCGAGATGGGCCGCATCGCCGCGGGCCTGGCCGACCGCGTGGTCGTGTCCAGCGACAATCCGCGCACCGAATCGCCCGACGCCATCGTCCAGCAGATTCTTGCCGGCATCCCCGCGTCCGCGCGCGCCGACGTGCAGGTGGACCGCGCGCGCGCCATCATGCAGACCATCTGGGCGGCGTCGCCCGAAGACGTGGTGCTGCTGGCCGGGAAGGGGCACGAAACCTACCAGGACATCGGGGGCGAGAAACTGCCCTTCGACGACCGCGAGTGGGCCCGCCTCGCCATGCTGCTGCCGCAGGCCAGGGGCGTGTCCACGGACACGCGGCGCATCGGCGCGGGCGAACTGTTCGTGGCGCTGGTGGGCGAGAATTTCGACGCGCACGATTATCTGGACCAGGCCGAGGCGCGCGGCGCCTGCGCGGTCGTGGTGGCGCACGCCGTGGCCGGCGCCCGGCTGCCGCAGTTGGTGCTGGGCGACACCCGCGTGGCGCTGATGCGCATCGGCGCGGCCTGGCGCGCGCAGTTCTCCCTGCCGGTGATCGCGGTGACCGGCAGCAACGGCAAGACCACGACCAAGGAAATGATCTCGGCCATGCTGGCCGACTGGCGCGGCGAGGCGGGCCGCCTGGCCACCGCGGGCAACCTCAACAACGACATCGGCGTGCCGCTGACGCTGCTGCGCCTGCGCCCCGAGCACCGCGCGGCGGTGTTCGAGCTGGGCATGAACCACCCCGGCGAAATCGCCCAACTGGCCGCGATGGCGGCGCCCTCGGTGGCGCTGGTGACCAACGCGCAGCGCGAGCACCAGGAATTCATGCACAGCGTGGAAGCGGTGGCGCACGAGAACGGCGCCGCGATCGCCGCGCTGCCCGAGGACGGCGTGGCCGTCTATCCGGGCGACGAGCCGTATTCCACGGTCTGGGATGCCCTGGCCGAGCCGCGCCGCGTGCTGCGCTTC
Organism: Achromobacter veterisilvae; assembly: GCF_037619525.1. NCBI lineage: Bacteria > Pseudomonadati > Pseudomonadota > Betaproteobacteria > Burkholderiales > Alcaligenaceae > Achromobacter > Achromobacter veterisilvae. The sequence goes on from NZ_CP148753.1 coordinate 1,936,822, forward strand.
GGCTTGCAGCCGGGCCTGGACGTCTATGCGGAGCAGATCCTGGCCGACGTGGACGCCACGCGCTGCCGCGTGGTGACGCCGGTCGGCACCGCCGACCTGGCGCTGCCGGTGCCCGGCCTGCACAACCTGCGCAATGCGCTGGCGGCCATCGCCAGCGCCATCGCGGCGGGCGTGCCGCTGGACAGCGCGGTGCGCGCGCTGGCGGGCTTCAGCCCCGTCTCGGGCCGCATGCAGCACAAGAAAATGAGCGACGGAACCTTGCTCATCGACGACACCTACAACGCGAACCCCGATTCGGTTCGCGTGGCCATCGACGTGCTGGCGCGCATCGCCGGCACGCGCGTCCTCGTACTGGGCGACATGGGCGAGGTCGGGGACAACGGCCCCGCCATGCATGTCGAAGTGGGCAATTACGCGCGCGAGCAGGGGCTCGACGCGCTCATCACGCTAGGCGACGCCAGCCGGGCGGCATCGGCCGCATTCGGAGAGGGCGCGCACGCCTGCGCATCGGTAGACGAAGTGGTTGCCGCGTTGCGCGGCTTGCGCCCGTCCTGCGTATTGGTAAAGGGATCGCGCTTTATGCGCATGGAGCGGGTAGTGACGGCTTTTTCCACGAATGAAGGCACGGCGGCCAAGGGGCAGGGAGAGCACGATGCTGCTTGAAATCGCCCGTTTGCTTTCCGATGATGTGCGCGCGCTGGGGGTGTTCGAATACATCACCCTGCGCGCGGTCCTGGCGTGCGCGACGGCGCTGCTGATCGGCCTGGTGGCCGGCCCGCGCGTGATCCGCAAACTGACCGAAATGAAGATCGGCCAGGCCGTGCGCTCCTACGGCCCGGAATCCCACCTGGTCAAGACGGGCACCCCCACGATGGGCGGCGTGCTGATCCTGATCTCGATCGCCATCAGCACCTTGCTGTGGGCGGACTGGACCAACCGCTTCGTGTGGGTGGTGCTGCTGGTGACCTTCGGTTTCGGCTGGATCGGCTGGATGGACGATTACCGCAAAGTGGTCTATCGCGATCCGGAAGGCATGCCGGCGCGGCAAAAGTTCTTCTGGCAGGCCACGATCGGCATGGTGGCCGCGGTGTACCTGGCGTTCGCCGTGTCGGCGCCGGCCAATACCGAGCTGTGGCCCTTGTTCAAGGCGTGGGTGGGCAGCGGCTTCACGATGTCGCTGCCGACGCGCGCCGACCTCATCGTCCCGTTCTTCAAGACGGTGAGCTACCCCCTGGGCGTGCTGGGGTTCGTCGCGCTGACCTGGGCGGTCATCGTCGGCACCAGCAATGCCGTGAACCTGACCGACGGCCTGGACGGCCTGGCCATCATGCCCACCGTGATGGTGGGCAGCGCGCTGGGCATCTTCGCCTACGTGGTCGGCCGCGTGGACTATTCGAAGTACCTGCTGTTCCCCTACATCCCCGGCGCATCGGAATTGATGGTGCTGTGCGCCGCGATCGGCGGCGCCGGGCTGGCGTTTTTATGGTTCAACGCGTATCCGGCGCAGGTCTTCATGGGCGACGTCGGCGCGCTGGCGCTGGGCGGCGCGCTGGGCACCATCGCCGTCATCGTGCGCCAGGAAATCGTGCTGTTCATCATGGGCGGCGTGTTCGTGGTCGAGACGCTGTCCGTGATGATCCAGGTGACTTGGTTCAAGTACACCAAGCGACGTTATGGAACAGGTCGACGCATTTTCCGCATGGCCCCGCTGCATCATCACTTTGAAGTGGGCGGCTGGAAGGAAACCCAGGTGGTCGTGCGTTTCTGGATCATCAGCATGATGCTGGTGCTGATTGGCCTCTCTACCCTGAAGTTGCGATGAATACGATGGAAACCTCCCGTGCCGGCGCGCCGCTCGTCCTGATCCTCGGATTGGGCGAGACGGGCGCGGCCGCCGCAAGCTGGTGCGCCCGCCAGGGCGCCCGCCTGCGCGTGGCCGACACGCGCGCCGAACCGGGTGGGCTGGCCGCGCTGCGCGAGACGCTGGCGCAGAGCGAGGTGGAATACCGCCTGGGTTGCGAAGAGTCCTTCGACACGGCGCTGCTCGATGGCGTGGACCAGGTGGTGCTGAGCCCCGGCCTGGTGCCGGCGCAGGCCCCCGCCGCGAATCTGCTGCGCGAGGCCGAAGCCCGCGGCATCGAGATCGTCGGCGAGATCGAACTGTTTGCGCGCGCCCTGGCTGAATTGGCCGAGACGCGCGAGTACCGGCCGCGCCTGCTGGCCGTGACCGGCACCAACGGCAAGACCACCGTCACCGCGCTGACGCGCCAGTTGATCGAGGCCAGCGGCCTGTCGGTCGTGGCGGCGGGCAATATCAGCCCCGCGGCGCTGGCCGCGCTGATGGCGGCGCTGGATGCCGATTCGCTGCCGCAAGTCTGGGTGCTGGAGCTGTCCAGCTTCCAACTGGAAACGACGCGCTCGCTCATGGCCGACGCGGCCGTCGTGCTGAACGTCACGCAGGACCATCTGGACTGGCATGGCGGCATGGAAGCCTATGCGCACGCCAAGGCGCGCCTGCTGAAGATGGCCCGCGTGGCCATCGTGAACCGCGAAGACCCGTACACGGTCGGCATGGTGCCCGCCCTGAACGCCATGAACGTGCGCAGCTTCGGCCGCGACGTGCCGGAACTGGTCGGCGACATGGGCCTGGAGCTGGGCCAGGGCGTGGCCTGGCTGGTGGCAAGCGAGCCGAACGACTTCGACGAGCCCGCGCCGCCTCCGCGCCGCAAGAAGGACGCGCCCGAGCCCGTGCGGGCCAAGGGCCGCATGAGCCGCCTGATGCCGGTGGATGCCCTGCGCATCCGCGGCATCCACAATGCCTTGAACGCGCTGGCCGCCCTGCAGCTTGCCCGCTGCCTGGACCTCGGCTGGGGCGCCATGCTGCGCGCGCTGCGCGAATACGCCGGCGAGCCCCACCGCGCCGCGTTCGTGCGCACCATCGGCGGCGTGGACTACATCAACGACAGCAAGGGCACCAACGTCGGCGCCACCGTGGCCGCGCTGGAAGGCCTGGGCCAGCCGGTCGTGCTGATCGCCGGCGGGCAGGGCAAGGGCCAGGATTTCTCGCCGCTGATCCCCGTGGTGTCGCGCCATGCGCGCGCCGTGATGCTGATCGGCGTGGACGGACCCGAGATCGGACGCGTGCTGGCTTCGACGGGCGTGAATTGCGTGGCCGTCGATACGCTGCGCGACGCCGTGCGCGGCGCAGCCGACCTGGCGCAGCCCGGCGACGCCGTGCTGCTGTCGCCGGCCTGCGCCAGCCTCGACATGTTCCGCAACTACCCGCATCGCGGGCAGGTGTTCGTGGAAGAGGTCGAAGACCTGGCCCGCGACCGGGGAGAGGTGGCATGAGCCTCATCGCCGATCTCACCGCCAGCGTCAACGCCGTACGGCCCGGCCGTACCCGCATGCGCAACTTCGATCTGCCGCTGGTCATCGCGGCGTCGACGTTGCTGCTGCTCGGCTTGCTGATGGTGTATTCGGCGTCGATCGCGCTGGCCGACGGCCCGCGCTACGCGTCCTATGGACGCTACTATTTCGTGATCCGCCATGGCTTGTTCATCAGCGCCGGCCTGGTCGGCGCGGCCGTGGTGCTGGCGATTCCCATCCGCGTCTGGCAGCGCATGGCGGTGCCGATGTTCGTGCTGGCCATCATCCTGCTGGTCGCCGTGCTGATCCCGGGCATCGGCCGCGAAGTGAACGGCGCGCACCGCTGGATCCCGCTGGGGCCGCTCAACTTCCAGCCTTCCGAACTCATGAAGCTGGCCGCGCTGCTCTACGCCGCCGACTACACCGTGCGCAAGCAGGAACACATGCAGGCCTTCGCCCGCGGCTTCCTGCCCATGGCGTTCGCGCTGGCCGGCGTGGGCATGCTGCTGTTGCTGGAGCCCGACCTGGGCGCCTTCATGGTGATCGTGGCGATCGCCATCGGCATCCTGTTCCTGGGCGGAATCAACGGCAAGTACTTCAGCAGCCTGCTGGCCGTGCTGGTCAGCACTTTCCTGATGCTGATCTGGCTGTCGCCGTGGCGCCGCGCGCGCCTGTTCGCGTACCTGGATCCCTGGAACGAAGACAACGCCTACGGCAGCGCGTACCAGCTATCGCATTCGCTGATCGCGCTGGGCCGCGGGGAATGGCTGGGCGTGGGCCTGGGCGCCAGCGTCGAGAAACTGCACTACCTGCCCGAGGCGCACACCGACTTCCTGATGGCCGTGGTGGGCGAGGAACTGGGCTTTGCCGGCGTGATGCTGGTCATTACCCTGTTCGCCATCATCGTGTACCGCGGCTTCGACATCGGCCGCCAGGCCATCGCCATGGAACGCACCTTCGCGGGCCTGGTGGCGCATGGCGTGGCCATGTGGTTCGGCGTGCAGGCCTTCATCAACATGGGCGTCTGCCTGGGCCTGCTGCCCACCAAGGGCCTGACCCTGCCGCTGATGAGCTATGGCGGCTCGGGCGTGGTGATGAACCTGTGCGCCCTGGCCATGCTTATCCGGGTCGACGTGGAAAACCGCATCATGATGCGCGGAGGACGGGTATGACCGCGTCCCGCACCATCCTGATCATGGCCGGCGGCACCGGCGGGCACATCATGCCCGGCCTGGCCGTGGCCGACGTGCTGCGCGGGCGCGGCTGGCGCGTGCTGTGGCTGGGCAATCCCGACAAGATGGAAGGCAGGCTGGTGCCGCCGCGCGGCATCGAACTGGTGCCGTTGCGCTTCCAGGGCGTGCGCGGCAAGGGCGTGTCCGCCCTGCTGAAGCTGCCGTTCCTGTTGCTGCGCGCCTTTGCGCAAGCCTGGGCGCGGCTGTCCGAGGTGCGCCCGGACGTGGTGCTGGGCATGGGCGGCTATGTGGCCTTCCCGGGCGGCGTGATCGCCGCGTTGCGCGGCACGCCGCTGGTCGTGCACGAACAGAACGCCGTGGCCGGCACCGCCAACAAATGCCTGGCCAGGATGTCGCGCCGCGTGCTCAGCGGATTCCCCGATGTATTGCCCAAGGGCGAGGCCATGGGCAACCCGGTGCGCGCCGAACTGTGCGCGCTGCCGGATCCGGCGCGGCGCTATGCGGCGCGCACGGGCCCGCTGCGCATGCTCGTCGTGGGCGGCAGCCTGGGGGCGCAAGCCCTGAACACGATAGTCCCGCAGGCGCTGGCGCGCATGCCGCAGGACAGCCGCCCGACGGTGATCCACCAGGCCGGCGAACAACATTTGCCCGCGCTGCAGCAGGCCTACGCCCAGGCGGGCGTCCAGGCCGACTGCCGCGCGTTCATCGACGACATGGCCGGCGCCATGGGCGATGCCGATCTGCTGATCTGCCGCGCGGGCGCCATGACGGTGTCGGAAGTGGCCGCGGCCGGCGTCGCGGCGCTGTTCATGCCGCTGCCGCATGCCATCGATGACCACCAGACCGCCAACGCGCGCTTTCTGAGCGACGCGCAGGCCGCTTGGCTGCAGCCGCAATCCGCCATGACGCCCGAGTGGCTGGCGGATTGGCTGGGCCAGCGTTCCCGACAAGAACTGCAAGCCGTCGCAGAACGGGCCCGCGCGCATGCGCGCCCCGAAGCGGCGGCCCATATCGCCGACGTCTGTGAACAAGCAGCGGGGCGTTCATCATGAAACACAGAATTCAACATATCCATTTCGTAGGCATCGGCGGCTCGGGCATGAGCGGCATTGCCGAGGTGCTGCTCAACCTGGGCTACGCGATCAGCGGTTCCGACCTGAACGAGTCGGCCGTGACGCGCCGCCTGGCCGGCCTGGGCGTGAAGATCGCCATCGGCCACGCGGCCAGCAACGTCACCGGCGCCGGCGCCATCGTGACGTCCACCGCGGTGGCCGGCGACAACCCCGAGGTGATCGCGGCCCGTTCGGCGCGCATCCCGGTCGTGCCGCGCGCCATCATGCTGGCCGAGCTGATGCGCCTGAAGCGCGGCATCGCCGTTGCCGGGACCCACGGCAAGACGACCACGACCAGCCTGGTGGCCAGCGTGCTCGCCGCCGGCGAACTGGATCCGACCTTCGTTATCGGCGGCCGCCTGAATTCGGCCGGCGCCAATGCGCGGCTGGGGCAGGGCGACTACATCGTGGTCGAGGCCGACGAATCCGACGCTTCTTTCCTGAACCTGCTGCCGGTGATGGCCATCGTGACCAACATCGACGCCGATCACATGGATACCTACGGGCACGACGTGGCGCGCCTGAAGAGCGCCTTCATCGAGTTCACGCAGCGCCTGCCGTTCTATGGCAGCGCCGTGCTCTGCTCGGACGACGCGAACGTGCGGGAGATCATGCCCTTCGTGTCGCGTCCGATCACGACCTACGGCCTGAACGAAGACGCGCAGGTGCGGGCCTATGAAGTGCAGCCGGCCGGCACGCGCATGCGCTTCAACGTGCAGCGCACCTATATGGACACGCTGCTGCCGCCGCTGGAAGTGGAACTGAACCTGCCGGGCCTGCACAACGTGCGCAACGCGCTGGCGGCGATCGCGGTGGCGACCGAACTGGGCGTGTCCGACGACGCGATCCGGGACGCGCTGGCCTCGTTCAAGGGCGTGGGCCGCCGCTTCACCCAGACGGGCGAGTTCCCGGTGCCGGCCAGCCACGGCGGCGGCACCTTCACGGTGATCGACGACTACGGCCACCATCCGGTGGAGATGGCGGCCACGCTGGCCGCCGCGCGCGGCGCCTGGCCCGACCGCCGCATCGTGCTGGCGTTCCAGCCGCACCGCTACACGCGGACGCGGGATTGCTTCGAGGATTTCGTGCGGGTGCTGGGCACGGCGGACGCCGTGCTGCTGACCGAGGTGTACGCCGCGGGCGAGCCGCCCCTGGTGGCGGCCGACGGCCGGGCCCTGTCGCGCGCGCTGCGCGTGGCCGGCAAGGTCGAGCCCGTGTTCGTCGAAGACGTGGCGGAGCTGCCGCAGACCGTGGTGGACTTCGTGCGTGACGGCGACGTCGTGATTGTCATGGGGGCGGGTTCGATCAGCAAGGTCCCCGCCCAGGTAGGAGAGCTGGCATGAGCACGCAATTCGGCAAAGTGGGTGTGTTGTACGGCGGGCGTTCCGCCGAGCGCGAGGTGTCCCTGATGTCGGGCGCGGGCGTGCACCAGGCGCTGCTCAGCGCCGGCGTGGACGCGCACCTGTTCGACACCGGCGAGCGCAGCCTGTCCGAACTGGCGGCGCAGGGCTTCGACCGCGTGTTCATCGCCTTGCACGGCCGCTATGGCGAGGACGGCACGATCCAGGGCGCCCTGGAGCTGCTGGGCATCCCCTACACCGGCAGCGGCCCGCTGGCCTCGGCGCTTGCCATGGACAAGACCATGACCAAGCGCGTGTGGTTGCAGCACGGCCTGCCCACGCCCGCATTCGAAGTGCTGGACGCGGACACCGAACTGCGCCTGGTGCCGGACCGCCTGAACCTGCCGCTGATCATCAAGCCGCCGCACGAGGGCTCGACCGTGGGCATCACCAAGGTGGTGGGCTATTCCGACATGAAGGAAGGCTACGCCGCGGCCGCGCGCTTCGACAGCGAGGTGCTGGCCGAGCAGTTCATCACCGGCCGCGAGCTGACCGTGGCGGTGCTGGGCGGCGGCAAGACCGCGCGCGCGCTGCCCGTGATCGAGATCGCCGCGCCCGGCGGCAACTACGACTACGAGCACAAGTACTTCTCCGACGATACCCAGTACTTCTGCCCGGCCACCCTGCCGCCCGAAGTGGCGGAGGAAGTCGCCGAGATCGCCGTCAAGGCGTACCGGGCGCTGGACTGCGAAGGCTGGGGCCGCGCCGACTTCATCCTCGACCGGGACAACCGGCCGTGGCTGCTTGAAATGAATACCTCGCCTGGCATGACCAGCCATTCACTCGTGCCCATGGCCGCCAAGGCGGTGGGGATCAGCTATGCCGATCTGTGCGTGGCGATTTTGTCCGAGGCTGCGTGCAAGGTGCGCAGCCCCGCCCGCAACGCTTGACCTGGATACTCTGTGTGGAACGACGCTCGCACTACCAACCTGATCGCCAACACGCTGGCCGTGCTGGCGGTTTGCGCCATGCTCATCGCGGGCGTGGTGTGGGTAGCGCAACGCCCGTTCTTCACGCTGTCGGCCATCGAGCTGGAGTCCATGCCGGACACCGAGCTGCACTATGTGTCGCCGGGGGCGGTGCGATCGGCGATCGCCGGCCGCTTCAGGGGCAACTTCTTCACGGTGGACCTGGACGACGCGCGGGAGATCTTCGAGTCGGTTCCGTGGGTCCGGCATGCCACCGTGCGGCGGATCTGGCCGAACGTGCTGCGCGTGCGGATCGAGGAACAGCAGCCTTTGGCGCTGTGGAACGAGAACCAGATGATCAACACCTGGGGCGAGGCGTTCACGGCCAACACGGGCGAGGTGGACGACGAGACCGTGCTGCCGCAGTTCTCCGGCCCCGAGGGCACCGAGTCGCTGGTCGTGCAGCGCTATGCCGAACTGGCGCGCTGGTTCGCCCCGCTGGACATGCACGTCAAGCAGTTGGAGCTGAGCCCGCGCTACGCCTGGCGCGTCGTGCTGTCCAACGGCATGTCGCTGGACCTGGGACGCGATCCGGGCGCCGATGCGCCCGACCCGCACGGCTTGCCGGGCGCATTGCCGTTCGCGGCCCGTATTCAACGCTTTGTGCAGGCGTGGCCCGCCGTGGCGGGGCGCCTGGAAGGGCGCACCGTGACGCAGGCCGACCTGCGCTATCCGAATGGTTTCGCCCTGGCGCTGGCCCCGTTGCCGCCGTCGGAAACCAAAACCAAATCCACACCGAAACCTCCCAAGAAACGCTAACGCCATGACCCGTGACATCAAGGACCTTATCGTCGCCCTCGATATCGGCACCAGCAAGGTGGTGGCTGTGGTGGCTGAAATCCTGCCTGAAGGGCGATTCGAAGTGCTCGGCCTCGGCCAGCACGAATCGCGCGGCATGCGCAAGGGCGTGGTCGTCAATATCGAGACCACTGTGAATTCCATCCAGCGCGCGCTTGAAGAAGCCGAGCTGATGGCAGATTGCAAGATTCGCGACGTCTACACCGGCATTGCCGGCAGCCATATCCGCAGCTTCAATTCCAGCGGCATGGTCGCCGTGAAGGACAAGGAAGTCACCGCCACCGACGTCGCCCGCGTCATCGAGACCGCCAAGGCGGTGAACATCCCCACCGACCAGCAGGTGCTGCACGTGCTGACGCAGGAGTTCATCGTCGACGGCCAGGAAGACATCCGCGAGCCCATCGGCATGAGCGGCCTGCGCCTGGAAGTGCGCGTGCACATCGTGACGGGCGCGGTCAGCGCCGCGCAGAACATCGTGAAGTGCGTGCGCCGCTGCGGCCTGGAAGTGCAGGACCTGATCCTGCAGCCCCTGGCCTCCAGCCTGGCCGTGCTGACGGCCGACGAGAAGGAACTGGGCGTCGTGCTGGTCGACATCGGCGGAGGCACCACCGACGTGGCGATCTTCACCGGCGGCGCGATCCGCCACACCGCCGTGCTGCCCATCGCCGGCGACCAGATCACCAACGACATCGCGGCGATGCTGCGCACGCCGACGCCCGATGCCGAGGAAATCAAGCTGCGCTACGGCGTGGCCAAGCAGGTCCTGGCCAGCCCGGACGAATCCGTGGAAGTCCCGGGCCTGGGCGACCGAGGCCCGCGCCAGGTCAAGCGCCAGGCGCTGGGCGCGGTGATCGAGCCGCGCGTGGAAGAGCTGTTCACGCTGGTGCAGCAGGTCGTGCGCGACTCCGGCTACGAGGATCTGCTGGCTTCCGGCGTGGTCCTGACCGGGGGCTCGGCGCAATTGCCCGGCATGATCGAACTGGCCGAGGACGTGTTCCTCAAGCCGGTGCGCGTGGCGGTGCCCGAATACGAAGGCAGCCTGGCCGACGTGATGCGCAATCCGCGCTTCTCGACGGTGATGGGTCTGTTGCAGGAAGCGCGGATGCAGCGGGTGCGCGGCCGCAAGGTCGCCGCCCAGACGGGCAACTTCAAGACCCTGCTTGCGCGCATGAAGGAATGGTTCATGAATTAGGTAGAGGGGGGCAGGTTGGGGCCTGCTCCTTGGGTCGGCCGGCAGCGGCACCGCTGGCCGTACCAAAAAGAGGGGAGGCGCTTCAAACCCGTTGCGGGCCAGGCCGGCGACGTGTTTGAGGCGATTCACAAGAAATAGGTTGTTGGGGAATTTTGTGATTTGCAAATCGGACTTGTGAGGGAGTCATCATGATGAACTTTGAGATGCTTGAGAACACCACCAAAGGGACCGTAATAAAGGTCGTTGGTGTGGGCGGTGCGGGCGGCAATGCCGTGGCGCACATGATTCGCAGCGGCGTGAACGGCGTGGATTTCGTCTGCGCCAACACCGATGCGCAGGCACTGGCGGCGACCAACGCCCCGGTGCAGATCCGCCTGGGCCGCACGGGCCTGGGCGCGGGCGCCAAGCCCGAGCAGGGACGCGCATCGGCCGAAACCGCGCGCGAGGAGATCCGTGCCGCGCTGAACGGCGCGCACATGGTCTTCATCACCGCCGGCATGGGCGGTGGCACCGGCACCGGCGCGGGTCCGGTCGTGGCCGAAGTGGCGAAGGAGCTGGGCATCCTGACCGTGGGCGTGGTCACGAAGCCTTTCACCTTCGAAGGCAACAAGCGCATGAAGATGGCCGAGGACGGTATCTCGGAACTGGCCAAGCACGTGCATTCGCTCATCGTGGTGCTCAACGAGAACCTCTATGAACTGATGGACGAGGACGCGACGCAGGAAGACTGCTTCCGTTCCGCCGACGACATCCTGCACAACGCCTGCGCGGGCATCGCCGAAATCATCAACGTCGAAGGCAACGTCAACGTCGACTTCGAAGACGTCAAGACGATCATGGGCGAACAGGGCCAGGCCATGATGGGCACGGCATCGGCTTCCGGCGCGGACCGCGCCCGAGTCGCCGCCGAGCACGCCATTGCTTGCCCGCTGCTGGAAGGCGTGGACCTGAACGGCGCTCGCGGCGTGCTGGTCAACATCACCGCCAGCCGCTCGCTGAAGATGCGCGAAACGCGCGAAATCATGGAAACGATCCGCAGCTACGCTTCGGACGACGCCACCGTGATCTTCGGCACCGCCTACGACGAGTCCATGGGCGAGAACCTGCGCGTGACCGTGGTCGCGACCGGCCTGGGCCGCGCGCAATCGCGTCCGCAACTGGTGCAGAACACCGCTGAAGTGCTGCGCACGGGCACCGACAACCTGCCCATGGGCGGGATGCCGGCCGGCCAGGGCGACTACCGCAACCTGGACATGCCCTCGGTCATGCGCAATCCGCGCAGCCAGGCTTCGGCCCAGGTGCGCGCGCTGGAAAGCTCGGGCATGGATCATTTCGACATCCCGGCGTTCCTGCGCAAGCAGGCGGATTGAACCAAAGAGCCGGCCACAGGCTCTAAACGCACTCCCTCATCTCCGGCTCGCCTGTCCCCTCGGGCGAGCCGGAGGCGGAGCGGTCCGTGTTTCCCTTGCACGGTATAAATAGGGGACGGAGGTATAGGGCGGTCCGGACGCCAGATGGCGCCAGGGATCGTACAGAGTTACAATACGTCAGTTACGCCGGCAATTTGTTCGCTATCTTGCCGGCTTCCTGGCTCAAATCACCCAAGTCTCATGTTCCGACAGCGCAGCATCCAGAATCTCGTCCGCACGACAGGCGTCGGCGTCCACTCCGGACGGCGGGTCGAGCTCACCTTGCGCCCGGCACAGCCCAACACGGGCATCGTTTTCCATCGCGTCGATCTGCCCCAGGTCGTGGACCTGCCTGCCCAGGCGGCCGGCGTGGGCGACACGCGCATGGCGTCCGTGCTGCAGCAGGGCAACGTCCGCGTTTCCACGGTCGAACACCTCATGTCGGCGCTGGCCGGCCTGGGTATCGACAACCTGCACATCGACCTGACGGCCGAAGAAGTCCCGATCATGGACGGCAGCGCGGCGACGTTCGTCTATCTGCTGCGCTCGGCGGGCATCGTCGAACAGAACGCGCCCAAGCAATTCATCCGCGTGCTGAAGCCCGTGGAAGTGCGCGAAGGCGAAGGCCGCAATGAAAAATGGGCGCGCCTGGAACCCCACGAAGGTTTCGCGCTGGCGTTCTCCATCGACTTCCGGCACCCGGCGATCGACTCCACGGCCAATTTCGCCGAGATCGATTTCGCGACGCACTCGTACGTGCGCGAGATCGCCCGCGCGCGCACCTTCGGTTTCGTGAACGAAGTCGAGGCCCTGCGCTCGATGGGCCTGGCCCGCGGCGGCAGCCTGGACAACGCCATCGTCATGGACGAGTACCGCGTGCTCAACAGCGACGGGCTGCGCTACGACGACGAATTCGTGAAGCACAAGATCCTGGACGCCATCGGCGACCTGTATCTGCTGGGCAAACCCTTGGTGGCGCGCTACGTGGCGTGCAAGTCGGGCCATGGCCTGAACAATCAGTTGGCCCGCGCGCTGCTGGCGCAGCGCGATGCCTGGGAACTGATCACCTATGAATCGCAGGCGGAGGCGCCGCAGGCCTTCCGCCACGAGTGGCAACTGGCCTGATCGGCCCACCCGCTACCCGCGGCGCCTGCGCTGTCATTGTGCGAGGTTAGGCCTCGGACAACTTCCGGAGGATGAGGTGGTCGTCATCCTCTCGCGCTTAAGGCGCAAACCAGCGGCAAACCATAGTATCGATCCGTCCGAGAACTTGGTTTCGCTTCGTTTCCGGGCGCGATTGCCGCCGGACAAGCCTCGCGGCTTCAGCTACTCTTGTGGTGCTTCAGAAGCTTGGCGACCGCGTCGGCCAGCGGCCCGGGACGCAGCTTGTCATGCAGCGTCTCGAACGCGCCCAGGGCGGTTTCGCCCAGGGGCTGCGCCTCTTTGGGAGGGCGCGCCTGGCGGGAGCCGGGTTTGGGCAAACCCGCTTGTACCTTGACGGCGATTTCGTTAAGGTTCCAGCCTTGGTCCGCCAGGGTCCGCGCGATGCGCGGCGCCAACTGACGCATTTTGGCCGCATGAGCGGCACTCGGCACCACCAGGTGCAGGCACTGGTTTTCCAGCTTGCCCACCTGGCACACGGCGCCCAGCGGGGCGGGCAGAACCGCCGCCACCGCGTACTGGATTTGCAAGTGCTTGCGGGCGGTCGCCAAGACGCCGGCGCCCCGCATGTCATGACCCAGCCATCCCAGGGCGGTATTTTCTTTCCGCCGGCTGGAACTGGAACGTTGACGGTATGAAGTGGGTCTATTCATCCCGGCTCTAAGAATTAGGAAGCAAACCTTGAAGATCGTGATTATGCACGCCCGCGACGGGCAGGACGGGCATTTCACCCTGGGCGGCGGGCACCTTGCGCTGTTCCTGGGGCTCGCCTTGATCATGGCGGCCATCTGCGGCGCCGCGCTGCAACGATACCTTACTCCCATCCTGCCGGCCGTACACACCGTGGGCTGGCCTTTGTCGAACCAACCGGGGCGCGACGCCGATTTCCTGCGCGGGAACATGAACCTGCTGGCGGCCAAGGTGGGGGCCCTGCAGGCCAAGCTGGTGAGCATCGACGGCCTGGGCCAGCGCGTGGCCAAGGTCGCCGGCGTGGCCTATACCGATCCCGAACTGGCCAAGCAACTGGCCCTGGCGCAGCCGGAGGCGCTGATCCAGCCCGAGGCCACCCAGGTCATGGACGACCTGTTCACCGACCATCCGCCGCCCAGCGCGGCGTCGGCCGAGGCCCTGGGCCGCCAGCTCGACGACATCCAGGCCAGGCTGTCCCAGCAGACCGACAACCTGAAGCTGCTGGATGCGGCGCTGACGCGGCGCTCGGCCGACCAGGCCCGTATGCCGACCGCCATGCCCATCACCGATTACCCCTACCTCAGCTCGTCCTACGGCTGGCGCCGCAATCCGGTGACGGGCCGCAGCGCCATGCACGAGGGGCTGGATTTCGCCGCGCCTCCCGGCACGCCCATCCTGGCGGCCTCGGGCGGCGTGGTGCTGGAATCCAAATTCCAGCCGGGCTACGGCAATATGGTCGAGATCGACCATGGCGACGGCCTGGTCACCCGCTATGCCCACGCCTCGTCCCTGCTGGTCAAGCAGGGGCAACTGGTCGAGCGCGGCCAGCAGGTCGCCCGCGTGGGCAGTTCCGGCCGGTCCACCGGTCCGCACCTGCACTTCGAGGTGCGCCTGGCGGGACAGCCCCTCGACCCCCGCCTGTTCCTGGGGCCGCAGCAGAACGCGCCGCCCGCCGTGGCCCACGCCGCGCAGTGAACGGCCGGCGCGCGGGCCGGTCAAACCGGCCAACAGTGCTACCCTGGTGATAGATCCAGGCTATTGCGCTCCATGTGCGTTAAACTGGTTCGTTTCCCAGCGGACCCCCGCTCAACCAATAACATCAAGTCACGGGCGACGCTGCCCAGCCCTTACGCGAGGGCGGCGTGTCCCGTGCGGCCGACATACGCATGGTTTCTCTGCTCAAAAAACTCATAGGTAGCCGCAACGACCGGCTGCTTAAGCAGTATCGCAAGCTGGTAACCCAGATCAACGGGCTCGAGCCCAAGATCTCCGCGCTCTCCGATGAGGAGCTGGCGGCCAAAACCGAGGAATTCCGTTCCCGCCACGCGCAGGGCACGTCCCTGGACGACCTGCTGCCCGAAGCCTTCGCCGTCGTGCGCGAGGCCGGCAAGCGGGTGTTCGGCATGCGCCACTTCGACGTGCAGATGCTGGGCGGCATCGCCCTGCACAACGGCAAGATCGCCGAAATGCGCACGGGCGAGGGCAAGACGCTCATGGCGACGCTGCCCGTCTACCTGAACGCGATCGCCGGCAAGGGCGTGCACGTGGTCACGGTGAACGACTACCTGGCCCGCCGCGACGCGGAATGGATGGGGCGCCTGTACCGCTTCCTGGGCATGAGCACGGGCGTGGTGGTGCCGCAGCAGCCCAACGAAGAGAAGAAGGCCGCCTACGTTGCCGACATCACCTACGGCACCAATAACGAATTCGGCTTCGACTACCTGCGCGACAACATGGAATACCGTGTTGAGGACCGCCGCCAGCGCGGGCTGTTCTACGCGATCGTCGACGAAGTGGACTCGATCCTGATCGACGAGGCCCGCACGCCGCTGATCATCTCCGGCCAGGCCGAGGACCACACCGAACTCTACATCCGCATGAACGCGGTGCCGCCCCTGCTCAAGCGCATGGCGAGCGAGCCGAAGCCGCAGGAGCCGGAACCCGAAGGCGACTACTGGGTCGACGAAAAGAGCCAGCAGGTCTACCTGTCCGAAGCCGGGCACGAGAACGCCGAGGGCATCCTGGCGCGCCTGGGCATCCTGCCCGAAGGCGAATCGCTGTACGACCCGCGCCATATCGCGCTGATGCACCACCTGATGGTGGCGCTGCGCGCCAACACGCTGTTCTTCCGCGACCAGCAGTACGTGGTGCAGGACGGCGAAGTGGTGATCGTCGACGAATTCACCGGCCGCCTGATGGTGGGCCGCCGCTGGTCCGACGGCCTGCACCAGGCGGTCGAGGCCAAGGAAGGCGTGAAGATCCAGCACGAGAACCAGACGCTGGCCTCGATCACGTTCCAGAACTACTTCCGCATGTACGAAAAGCTGTCCGGCATGACCGGCACGGCCGACACGGAAGCGTACGAATTCCAGGAAATCTACGGGCTCGAAACGGTCATCATCCCGACCAACAAGCCCATGGTCCGCAAGGATCAGAACGACCAGGTCTTCAAGA
This sequence comes from Achromobacter veterisilvae, assembly GCF_037619525.1. Lineage (NCBI taxonomy): Bacteria > Pseudomonadati > Pseudomonadota > Betaproteobacteria > Burkholderiales > Alcaligenaceae > Achromobacter > Achromobacter veterisilvae. The sequence goes on from NZ_CP148753.1 coordinate 1,952,568, forward strand.
CCGACCAGGAAAAGTACAACGCCATCCTGAACGACATCCGCGATTGCCACGAGCGCGGGCAGCCGGTGCTGGTGGGCACCACCAGCATCGAGAACTCCGAGCTGCTGTCGGGCCTGCTGAAGAAGGCCAAGCTGCCGCACGAAGTGCTGAACGCGAAGCAGCACGCCCGCGAAGCCGAGATCGTCGCCGAGGCCGGCAAGCCGGGCCACATCACCATCGCCACGAACATGGCCGGCCGAGGCACCGACATCGTGCTGGGCGGCAGCGTCGACAAGCAGGTCGACCTGATCCGCGCCGACGAGTCGCTGTCCGAGGACGAGAAGAACGCGCGCATCGAGCAGGTGCGCGCGGAATGGAAGCCGCTGAACGAGCAGGTCAAGGCCGCTGGCGGCCTGCGCATCATCGGCACCGAACGCCACGAATCGCGCCGCATCGACAACCAGTTGCGCGGCCGCGCCGGCCGCCAGGGCGACCCGGGCTCTTCCCGCTTCTACCTGTCGCTGGAAGATTCGCTGATGCGCATCTTCGCGGGCGACCGCGTGCGCGCCATCATGGAGCGTCTGAAGCTGCCCGAGGGCGAGCCCATCGAGGCCGGCATGGTGACGCGTTCGATCGAGACCGCGCAGCGCAAGGTGGAAGGCCGCAACTTCGACATCCGCAAGCAGTTGCTCGAATACGACGACGTGGCCAACGACCAGCGCAAGGTGCTGTATTCGCAGCGCAACGACGTGCTGGAAGCCGCCAGCGTGGGCGAGACCGTGCAGAATCTGCGCGACGCCGCCGTGACCGACATGTTCAACGTCCACGTGCCGCCGGAATCGGTGGAAGAACAGTGGGACGTGCCGGCGCTGCAGAAGGCGCTGGAGGCCGATTGGCACCTGCAACTGCCGCTGATGGAGATCCTGGAAAAGGAAACCAGCCTGACCGACGACGACCTGCGCGAACGCGTGGTGGCCGCCGCGCGCGGCGCCTACCAGGCCAAGGTCGACCAGGTCGGCCTGGAATCGTGGTCGCAGTTCGAGCGTTCGATCATGCTGCAGGCGATCGACACGCACTGGCGCGAACACCTGTCCGCGCTGGACTACCTGCGCCAGGGCATCCATCTGCGCGGCTATGCGCAGAAGAATCCCAAGCAGGAATACAAGCGCGAGGCCTTCGAACTGTTCTCGGGCATGCTGGACCGCATCCGCGACGACGTGGTCCGGGTCTTGATGACGGTGCGCGTGCAGTCCCAGGAACAAGTGGACCAGGCCGAAGCCGAAGCGGCGCAGTCGCACGTGCAGAACGTGCAGTACCACCACTCCGACTACGACGAAGCGCTGGCCCAGCCGGAGTCGCAAGGCGGCGCGCAACCCGTGCGCAACGCGATGCCCAAGGTCGGCCGCAACGATCCGTGCCCCTGCGGCAGCGGCAAGAAGTACAAGCAGTGCCACGGCAAGCTGGTCTGATCAGGTAGAAGCCATCATGCTGCATTCCGTCGGCCGCACTGAATTCGATCACGCCGTGGTCATGGTGCGCGACCGGCTGGATGCGCTGGCCCCGCATTTCGAGCGCCAGGGTTTTCACCTGAGCGACAAGGCGGTGCACAACCTGGGGTCGTGCAACCGCCTGATCGTCCTGGAAGGGACGTACGTCGAACTGCTGGGCTGGCCGCCGGGCGCGCCGCCCGCGCGCAAGGAAATCGCCGATTCGCCCTTCGGGCTGGAAGCCCTGGTGTTCCGCACCCATGACGCCGAGGCCACCTACCAGCGCCTGCTGGCCGCCGGCTTTGCCGTCAATCCCGTCCAGGAGCTGACCCGCCCGGCGATGCTGGACGGCGAGGAAGTCCAGGCCCGTTTCCATACCGTGCGCTTCGCCGAGCAGCCCCTGCCCGGCATCCGCATGTATTTCTGCCGTCACCTGACGCCGGAGTGCGTGTGGTCGCCGGCGCTGATGGCGCATCCCAACGGCGCGCGCAGCCTGCTGCGCATCGATGCCCGGGCGTCCGACGCCCGCGCGGTCGCGGAGCGGCTGGCGCGGGTGGCCGACGTGGACGCCGAGCCCGCGGGCGACGGCTGGGACGTGCCGCTGGCCAACCTGCGCATCCACGTGAGCCACGACGCGTCGGCCGCCACGCCCGCGCTTTCCACCCTGACCCTGGAAAACCGGGACGGCGCCCACTACACGCTGGATACCGGGTTGTAGGATGGGTAAAGCGCGAGACAACTCGCGCAAAAACCCAATTGCCCATCGCGCGAAACCCATGCGGCCGTGGGCAGACAGTGCCTGGCCGCGGCTGGAAAACACGCTCTTGCGGCCGCATGGGTTTCGCGCGTTGAGCACCTAGGTTCTTGCCTGGGAACTGCCGCGCTACACCCATCCTACTCATCCCACGCATCCCACACAGCCGACACAGCCGACACAGCCGACACAGCCCACACAGCCCACACGGCCCACACGGCCCACACGGCCCACACGGCCCACACGGGGCCCGCCCATCCCTCGTCACCCTTCGGATTCCGGGCAAACCCTGCTTGCCCACGAAGTGTATGCACTTTAGTATGCACTTCATCTTCCGTTGGCGAACCCTGACACTTTCAGCCCGGTATGACGCAATCTTCCCCCGCTATCCGTCCCGCGGCCCGCACGTCGGCGGGCCAGGCCGAGCTGTACGGCGCCGTCAAGGCGATGGCCGTGCGCTTCGAATTCAAGCCCGGCGAACGCATCAACGAGGTGGACCTGGCTCGCCGGTTGAACGTCAGCCGCACGCCCTTGCGCGAAGTGCTGAACCAATTGATGGTCGAGGGTTTCCTGACCCGCTCGGTGAACCGGGGCTTCATCGCCCGCCTGCTCGACGCCAAGCAGATCCACAGCCTGTACGAATACCGCGCGGTGCTGGAGGCCGGCATCGTGCGCGCCGCCTGCGAGCGCGCCACCGATGAGGAGCTGGCCAGCTTGCGGGCGTTCGTGGAGCGTTCGCGCGACGAACCCGAGGACAGCGAGGCCACGCGCCTGCTGGAGCTGGACGAAGCCTTCCACCTGACGCTGGCCCGCTATTCCCGGAACGAGGAATTCGTGCGGGCGCTGGAAAGCGTCAACGCCCGCATCCATTTCGTGCGCTGGATCGACATGCAGCAGGGCCGCCGCGGCCATACCCAGGGCGAGCACCTGCGCATCGTCGAGGCGCTGCAGCGCCGCGACGTCGAGGTCCTGCCCGGACTGATGAATGCGCACATCGGCCGCCGGCTGGACCAGATCACCGACGTCATACGCACCGGTTTTTCCACGATTTACATGCGGGACCAGGCCGAACCCGCCTCGGCAGTGCCGGCCAACACCATATCAGCAGGGGAAAATCTATGAACCACAAGTTGAAACGCGGGCTGGCGGCGCTATGCGTGCTGGCCGCCGCAGGGGGCGCCTTCGCCGCGGCGCCCGCCATGGCGGAGGAACGGCCGCTGGTGCTGGTCGTGCCGTATCCGCCGGGAGGCAGCACGGACATCCTGGCCCGCATTCTGCAGCCGCGGCTGTCCGAACAGCTCGGCGGCCGCGCGGTCGTGGTCGAGAACCGGCCTGGCGCGGCCAGCCAGATCGCGACCGCCTTCGTGGCGCGCGCCGAGCCTGACGGCAACACGCTCCTGGTCAGCTTCGACAACCACGGGATCAATCCCGCCGTGAAGCCCAAGCTGCCCTACGACACGTTCAAGGATTTCGTGGCGATCTCGCAGACGGTGCGTTTCCCGCTGGTGATCGGGGCGAATCCGGGCGTGCCCGGGGACAACCTGAAGGAATTCCTGGCCGCCGCCGCCCAGCAGCCGCCGAACAAGTTCAACTATGCGTCCACCGGCGTCGGTTCGCTGAATCACCTGGCGCCCGAAGAACTCAAGCGCCTGTCCAAGGTCGAGCTGCTGCACGTGCCTTACGGCGGCGGCGGACCGGCCATCCAGGCCGTGGTGGGCGGGCAGGCCAACATGACGTGGCTGAGCTTCGCGGCGCTGCGGGGCCAGATCCAGGGGGGCAAGATCAAGCCGCTGGCCGTGGCGGGCGACAAGCGCCTGCCGGAATTGCCCAACGTGCCCACGGTGGCCGAATCCGGCTTCCCCGGCTTCGTCGCCTATTCCTGGAGCGGCATGTTCGCCCCGAAGGGCACGCCCGAAGCCACGGTGAAAAAGCTGACCGCGGATTTCCAGGCCGTGCTGGCGGATCCTGAAATCCGAAAGAAGGTGACGGAGGCGGGGTTCGAGATCGTGGCCTCGGACGGCGCGGCGCTGGATGCCTACGTGAAGTCGGAATACGAGCGCTGGAGCGCCTTCATCAAGAGCAGCAACATCAATCTGGACAACTGAACGGCGCGCGGCCGGGCCGCCCGGCCGCGCAAGCAACACGTGGAGATGACATGGAAAACCTGACCGGCGCCGAAGCCATGGTGCGGATGCTGCAGCACAACGGCGTCAAACATATTTTCGGCCTGTGCGGCGACACCAGCCTGCCGTTTTACGACGCGCTGTACCGCCTGGACCACGGCATGCGGCACATCCTGACGCGCGATGAACGCAGCGCCGGCTACATGGCTGACGCCTACGCCCGCGTCACCGGCAAGGTCGGCGTGTGCGAAGGCCCCAGCGGCGGTGGCGCGACCTATCTGCTGCCCGGCCTGGTGGAGGCCAACGAGTCGTCCGTGCCCGTGCTGGGCATCACCTCGGACGTGGCGGTGGGCTCGCGCGGCAAGTATCCCCTGACCGAGCTGGACCAGGAGGCGCTGTACCGCCCGCTGACGAAATGGAACCGCACGATCGACCGCGCGGACCAGATCCCCGGCATGGTGCGGGCGGCGTTCCGCGCGATGACGACCGGCAAGCCCGGCTCGGCCCACCTCTGCTTCCCGTACGACGTGATGAAGCAGCAGGTGGACGCCTCCGACATCTGGGCCCAGCCCGAGCACGGCCGCTACCCGGCGATGCGTTTCGCTCCGGACCCCGCCGACGTTGCGCGCGCCGCGCAGCGGCTGGTCGGCGCGCGTTCGCCGGTGATCATCTGCGGCGGCGGCGTGGTCATCGCCGAAGCCAGCGCCGCCTTGCAGCAACTGGCCGAGTCGCTCAAGGCCGCGGTCTGCGTGACGGTGAGCGGGCAGGGCAGCCTGGCCGACACCCATCCCCTGAACGCGGGCGTGGTGGGCTCCAACGGCGGCGTGATGGCGACGCGCGACGTGGTGGCCGCCGCGGACGCGGTGCTGTTCGTGGGATGCCGCGCCGGATCGACCTCGACCGAACATTGGCGCTTCCCCAACCGCGACGTGCCCATCCTGCACATCGACATCGACCCGATGGTGATCGGCGCCAACTACCTGACGGAAGTGGGCATGGTCGGCGACGCCAGGCTGGCGCTGGAGGCGCTGGGCGCCGAAGTGGCCGAGCGCCTGGCGCACCGCCCCGCGGACGCCGTCGACGGCGCGGTGCTGGCCGGCCGCGCCAAGGAGGCCCGCCGGGCGCAACTGGAGCCGCTGGCCAGCAGCCTGGACACGCCCATCCGCCCCGAGCGCGTGGTGCAGTCCCTGAACCGCCTGCTGCCGGACGACGCCGTGGTCTGCGCGGACCCCGGCACGCCTTGCCCGTACTTCTCGGCCTACTACGACGTGTCGCGGCCCGGCCGCCACTTCATCACCAACCGGGCGCACGGCGCGCTGGGCTTTTCCATGTCCGCCGCGCTGGGCGCGTGGGTGGGCAGGCCCCAGTCCAAGTGCGTGTCGGTGATGGGCGACGGCAGCTTCGGCTTCACGGTGGGCGAGCTGGAAACCATCGTGAGGCACAAGGCGCCGCTGCTGATGGTGGTGTTTTCGAACTCCGTCTACGGCTGGATCAAGGCCAGCCAGAAGGCGGGCTACGACAAGCGTTACTACAGCGTGGATTTCGAGCGCACCGACCATGCCCGCATTGCCGAGGCCTACGGCGTGAAGGCATGGCGCGTGGAGGATCCGGCCAAGCTGGACGCCGCCATCAAGGCCGCCATGGAGCACGATGGTCCGGCGCTGATCGACGTGGTGGCCCAGCCGTTGCAGGACGCCGCGGCGCCGGTCAGCCAGTGGATGGGCTGAACCCGCCCGGGGGCGCCGCCTTTCCGGGCGGCGCCGTCCTATACTGATCCGCTAGCGCAGGGCGAGCCACCGGGGCCTGCCCGCAGCGACAGGAGAGTCGGGCATGGATCTGGGGATCGGCGGCAAGACGGCACTGGTGTTTGGCGGCAGCCGCGGCATGGGCCGCGCGTGCGCCCTGCAATTGGCGCGGGAGGGCGTGGCCGTCACGATAGCGGCCCGCAATCCGGCAACCCTGGAACAGGCCGCCGCCGAGATCTCGCGCGAGACCGGCACGGGCGTGGGCTGGGTATCGGCCGACCTGACGCTGCCGCGGGGCCGGGACGCCGCCATGGCCGCCTGTCCGCATCCCGACATCCTGGTCAACAACGCCGACGGGCCGCTGCCGGGCGATTTCCGGCATTGGTCGCACGAGGACTGGGTCGCGGCGCTGGACGCCATGATGCTGGGCCCCATCGACATGATCCGGCGAGTCGTCGACGGAATGATCGAGCGGCGCTTCGGCCGCATCGTGAACATCGTCTCCCGCAGCGTGAAGGCGCCGCATGCCGAGCTAGGGCTGTCCAACGGCGCGCGTTCGGGCCTGATCGGCTTCGTGGGCGGGCTGGCGCGGCAGACCGTGAGGCACAACGTCACCATCAACAACCTGCTGCCTGGCGCTTTCGCCACCGACGCGCAGGTCAGGCACATCCAGGGCATGCTGGAGCAGTCCGGCGGCAAGAGCTTCGAGCAGCTCTGGGACGAGCGCGGGCGTTCCAATCCGGCCGGCCGCTACGGCCAGCCCGAGGAACTGGGCGCGCTGTGCGCCTACGTCTGTTCGGCGCATGCCGGCTACCTGACGGCGCAGAACATCCTCATCGACGGCGGCGGCTACCCCGGCACGTACTGACCGGCAGGCCGATGGCTGGACGCGGCCGGGCCGAACAGGCAAGATTGGGGCCGATCGCGTGAGGACTCCCGATGGACCAGACCGACATCAAGATACTGGCCTTGCTGCAAAAGGACGCCACCTGCTCGGTCGCCGAGATCGCCGAGCAAGTGCACCTGTCCGTGACGCCCTGCTGGCGCCGCATCCAGAAACTGAAGGACGACGGCGTCATCGCGCGCAACGCCATCCTGCTGGATCCCCGCGCCCTGGGCCTGAACCTGACCGTCTTCGTGTCCATCAAGACCAGCCAGCACAACGAGAAGTGGACGCAGAGCCTGATCAACGCCGTGATGGCGCTGCCCAACGTGGTGGAGTTCCACCGCATGGCGGGCGACGTCGACTACCTGCTGAAGGTCGTGGTTGAGGACATGGCGGCCTACGACCGCTTCTACCGCCGCCTGATCGGCGCCGTCGACCTGCTGGACGTCAGCGCCAGTTTCTCGATGGAAGTCATCAAGAGCACGACCGAATTGCCGCTGGACTCGGTGTAGGCGCGGGGCGCGCAATTTTATTTCCGCGGCGGCCGCCGCCGGGGATGCAAATTCCGTTCGCGGCCTTGAAGGCCCTTTATCTCGCAATTCTTTTGCGCGCGCCAGGGCGTAGGATATCCGCCATTCCAGCCATGGAACGAACCGGGATATCAGAGGACCCTATGTCGTTGGCAGTACCCGCCGGCTGCGCCGGCCCGGCAAGAACGCGGCACGCGCTTTCGGTGGATGACCTGTTGGCCGAGTGGAACGGCGCCGACGATCTGTGGGTCTTCGCCTACGGCTCCCTGGTATGGCATCCCGGTTTCGCCTGGCGCGAACGCCGCCTGGCGACGGTGCGCGGCTACCACCGGTCCTTGTGCCTGTGGTCCCACGACCATCGCGGCTCGCCCGACAATCCCGGCCTGGTGTTCGGCCTGGATCGCGGCGGCTGCTGCCGCGGGGTGGCTTTCCTGGTGGCGGCCCGCGATGTGCCGGCGGTGTTCCAGGCGTTGTGGCGCCGGGAAATGGCCGCGGGTGCCTATACGCCCCGCTGGCTCACCTGCCACACCGAGGCCGCGCCGGTGCGGGGGCTGGCTTTCCTGCTGAACCGTACCTGCCAGGAATACGCCGCCGGCATCAGCGACGACCGGCTGCTGGCTTCCGTGCGCAACGCCGTGGGGCAGTCGGGGCCTTGCCTGGATTACGTGGTGGAAACGGCGCGCGCGCTGCGCGCGCATGGCATCGACGACTGGCGCCTGGGCGACCTCGTCCGCCGGCTGGGCCTGGCCTGCTGAGGCCTGGCGCCCGCCGTTCAGAACTGCCAGCGGCCGAACATGAACAGCACGTTGCCCGCGCCGCTCGAACCCGGGATGTAGGTCGCGTAGAGCATGGCGTCCTTGTAGCCCGCGCCCACCAGCGGCAGGATGCCGGGGAACGGCACGTAGCTCATGATGTCGTGGCGCGCCGTCAGGAAGACGGTGTAGCCCGCGCCCAGGCGGAAGTTGTCGCTGACCTGGCCGATCTTCAGGAAGCCGTAGCCGGCGATGGGTTCGACCTTGCTGTGCGAATCCAGGAAGGCCATGGCGTACAGGCCCTGCCAGTCGCCGTCTTCGTCGTAGATGCTGCGGCCATAGCCGCCGCCCCAGGCCAGTTCGTTGAAGCTGTCGATCTTTTCGCGGCTGTAGGTGGCGCGGTTGTGCCACGAATAGCCGGTCAGGTAGAGGTCGTTGCCGCCTTCGGTCCAGATCTGGTCCAGGCGGCTGCACGCCGATCGCGCCCACGAGGGCAGGTTGTCACAGGCTTGAACGGCGGGGGCGAAGGGTAAGAGCAGCAGGCAGAGAATCGCTGCCCGGAGTCTGGCGGTCATTGCGGGCACTGAAGGGAGGAAGATGACAATCCCATTACTGTAATGGAACAGTCCCCATCTTCCCTGTCAGTTAGCTGTCAGGCGCGCCGTCCCCGGAGGAACAGGACGAAGCGCGCCAGCGCCTGTTGCGGTCAGACTACAGCAGGAAGATCGTGGCCAGACCCAGGAAGATGAAGAATCCCAGCGAGTCCGTGGCGAAGGTGAGCAGCACCGACGAACCCATCGCCGGATCCTTCCCGAAGCGGGCGCGCACCATCGGCACCAGCACGCCCACCGACGCGCCCACGAGCATATTGCAGACCATGGCGGCCATCATCACCAGCGCGATGGACACCGAATGCGAGATCGCCCAGGCGAACAGGGCGGCCACGAGGCTGCCGCACAGCCCGACCATCAGGGTCACGAAGAGTTCGCGCTTGACCAACTGCCAGAGATTGCGCCCGGTGATGCGGCCCATGGCCAGCGCCCGGATGATGAGCGTCATGGTCTGGTTGCCGGAGTTGCCGCCGATGCCGGCCACGATTGACATCAGGAACGCCAGGATGACGATCTGGCTGACCGTGCCCTCGAACCGGGAAGCCACGAAGGATGCCGTGGCGGCGGTACAGAGGTTGAAGAGCAGCCAGGGCGCCCGGTTGCGCAGGGCGGTGGCGACCGGCGCGAAGATGTCCTCTTCCTGCAGGCCGGCGCGCGACAGGGCCTGTTCCTGCGAGTCTTCGCGCATCACGTCCACCACGTCGGCGATGGTGACGCGGCCGATGAGCCGGCCCTGGTCGTCCATCACGGGGGCGGACACCAGGTCGTAGCGTTCGAAGGCGCCGGCGGCGTCGGCGTCGGAGTCCAGCGGGTTCAGCGCCAGGAAGTCCGAGTTCATGACGGCGCGCACCTCGGTTTCGGGTTCGCTGACCAGCAGGCGCGACAGGGGCAGGATGCCTTGCAGCCTGTCCTGGCGGTCCACCACGAAGATCTGGTCGGTGTGGTCGGGCAGTTCGTGCAGCCGGCGCAGGTAGCGCAGCACCACTTCCAGCGTCACGTCCTCGCGCACCCGGACCATTTCGAAGTCCATGATCGCGCCCACGCTGTCTTCCGGATAGCCCATGGCTTCCAGCAACTGCGCGCGTTCTTCTTCGGTCAGGCCCTTCTGGACTTCGGCCACCACGTCGGGCGGCAGGTCGGGCGCCAGGTCGGCCAGCTCGTCGGCATCCATGTTGCCGGTGGCCGCGACCAGGTCCTGGCGGTCCATCGCTTCGATGAGCGATTCCCGCACCCAGTCCTCGACCTCCAGCAGGACGTCGGCGTCGTGCTCGGGGCTGACCAGCGCCCAGATGGCCTGCCGTTCGTCCTTGGGCAGCGATTCCAGGATGAAGGCGATGTCGGCGGGGTGCAGGCCGTCCAGCAGGGTCTTGAGTTCGGCTTCGTGCTGGCGGTGCACCAGGTCTTCGACCAGCGAGGCCTTCGAGTCGCCTTCTTCCTGGCGATGCACGAGGTCGGCGACCAGTTGCTGGCGGCGCAGGCGTTCCTGCACTTCCGCCAGGGCGTGCTGGGCGTCTTCCGGGTCGAGGCGGCGGGGCGTCGCGGGCGGTTTCTGCGCGGCGGCGGACTGCGTCATGCGTTACGGCTCAAAGGGTGGGGAGGGGGCGGCCGCGCCGCGCTTCGTCGGTGGCGACGTAGGTCAGCGTGGCTTCGGTGACCTTGACGATCTCGGCGTCCAGGCGCTGGCGTTCCGCGTAGACCTCGACCGACACCGTGATCGAGGTCGTGCCGGTCTTGACGATGGAGGCGTAGAAACTGAGCAGGTCTCCCACGAACACGGGCTGCTTGAACTGGAAGGCGTTGACCGCGACAGTGGCCACGCGCCCGGCGGCGCGGCGCGCCGCGGGAATCGAACCGGCGATGTCCACCTGGGACATGATCCAGCCGCCGAAAACGTCCCCGTGGATATTGGCGTCCGCCGGCATCGGCATGACGCGCAATACCGCGTCGCGGTCGGCGGGCAAAGTCGTGAAAGGGGTTTTGGTGCTGGAGGTCATGCGGCCGACTCCACTGCAAGAGAACCAGCCGATTATGCAGGAAAAACGAGACAGCCGCGTGCGCGCGCGAGGTCCGCCGAGGCGCTTTGCCGCGGCGGACCGGGGATCAGTAGGCCAACTTGACGATAGCGTAGCCGCCAACCAACAGCCAGGCGTACAGAATCAGGCCCAGCGCCATCACGCGGGGGCCGGCCTTCCGGATCTGGGCGAAGCGGGTTTCGATGCCCAGGGCCGTCATGGCCATGGTCAGCGCGAAGATGTCCAGGCGGCGGATGGCGGCAACGGCGTCGGCGGGGATGATATTCAGCGAATTGACGATGGCCAGCACCAGGAAGCCGACCGCGAACCAGGGGATGGGCAGCTTGGCGCCCTTGCCCTGTCCGCCGGCGTGCGAGGCCGCGCTGCGCAGGTACATGCCCAGCACCAGCAGGACCGGCACCAGCAGGGCGACGCGGGTCATCTTCACGATGGTGGCGACTTCGGTGGTGGCGGGGTCGATGTTGCTGGCGGCGCCGACGACCTGGGCCACCTCGTGGATCGTGCCGCCGATGTAGATCCCCAGCGCCTGGGTATCGAAATTCAGCCAGCCCGCGTGGTAGAGCACCGGGTACAGGAACATCGACAGGGTGCCGAAGAGCACGACGGTCGCGACCGCCACCGCGCTCTTGTGCGGGGCGGCCCGCAGCGTGGGTTCGAAGGCCAGGACGGCGGCGGCGCCGCAGATGGCGCTGCCGGCGGCGGTGAGCATGGCGGTGTCGCGATCCAGCCCCAGCAGGCGCTGGCCGACTACCGTGCCGATAAGCAGGGTGCCCAGCACCACCGCCACCGAGACGGCCAGGCCGGGCAGGCCGACGGCGGCGATCTGCTGGATGCTGATGTTCAGGCCGTAGAAGGCCACGGCGATGCGCAGCAGGCGCCGGGCGGTGAAATTCACGCCCGCGCCCCAGTCGGCGGGCATGGTGCCGCGCAGGAAGTTGCCGTAGAGCATGCCGCAGACGATGCCCACGACCAGCGGCGAAAAGCCCAGTTGGCGGATGGCGGGCAGGTCGGCGAGCTGCATCACCGCGCCGGCCATCAGCCCGACGAACAGCACCCCGTTGAGCTTGTCCCGCCAGGGCGTCGCGGCCGGCGGCGAGGCGGGGGCGGCCGGGGTGGCGGGCAGGGGGACGGCGGTGCTGGAGGAATTGCTCATGGTTGGCCTTGGGGCATATCTAAATAACTACACGAAATATTAATTTCCGGCCTACTATTTGAAAAATTGTTATTTCAGATATGTAATATCAGGAATTACGATAATTAGCCCGATATGACCCCAGACCAGCTACTGACCTTCGCCTGCGTGGCCGATACCGGCAACATCAGCCGCGCCGCCCAGGTCCTGAATCTGTCCCAGCCCGCGGTATCCGGCCAGTTGCGCATGCTGCAGGAATGGTTCGGAGAACCCCTTTACCGCCGCAGCGGCCACGGCATCGCGCTGACGGAGGCCGGCGAGCGCCTGGCCGAGCAGGCCCGGCAACTGCGCCAGGTGTACCGGCAGGCGCAGGCCGTGCGCGAGTCCTGGCGCGGCCTGGAGACGGGCGCCCTGCGGCTGGGCGCCAGCACCACGCCCGCCAGCTACCTATTGCCCGGCCTGGTGGCGGATTTCCGCCACGCCTTTCCCGCGGTCAGCCTGCATCTGTCCGACGGCAACACGCGCGAGATCGTCGAGCGCCTGCCGGCCTTGGACCTGGCGTTCATCGAGGGGGACGTGCCGGCGGGCCTGCCCGCGGACACGGCGGTGCACGCCTGGCGGCAGGACGAAGTAGTGGCGATCGTGCGGGCGGACCATGCCCTGGCGGGCAAGGGGGCGGTGACGCTGCGCGACCTGGCCGCTTCCGCCCTGGTCATGCGCGAACCCGGCTCGGGCGTGCGCCGGCTGGTGGAGCGCGCGTTCGCCGACGCCGGGCTGGCGCCGTCGGTGGGCCTGGAACTCGCCGGGGTGGAAGGTGTGAAGCAGGCGGTGCGCGCGGGCCTGGGGGTGGGCTTCGTGTCCGTCATGTCGATGCGGCACGAAGACGGGGCGCTGGCGGCCCTGCGCCTGCTGCCCAAGCCGCTGACGCGCACCTTGAGCATCCTGGTGCCGCACGCGGACGCCGCCGCCCGCGCCGCCGAACGCTTCCTGGCGATGTGCCTGGCGGTCGGCGCGCCGGACGGCGCGTAGCGATCAGGCCTTGGCCAGGCGCTTGAGGGCCAACTGGACCCAGTACGTGCCGCCCAGCGGCAGCAGTTCGTCGTTGAAATCGTAGCTGCCGTTGTGCAGCATGCAGGGGCCCAGGCCGTGGCCGCTGTCGCGGTGCTCGCCCATGCCGTTGCCGATCCAGACGTAACAGCCGGGCAGTTCCTGCAGCATGAAGGCGAAATCCTCCGCGCCCATGGTCGGCTGCACGTGATCGTTGACGTTGGCCTCGCCGACGATGTCGCGCAGCACGTCGGCGCAGAACGCGGCTTCTTCGGGATGGTTGATGGTGGGCGGATAGTTGCGCTGGAATGTGAATTGCACTTCGCAGTCCATGGCCGCGCAGGTATGGCGCGCGATCTCTTCCATGCGGCGTTCGATCAGGTCCAGCACGTCCAGCGTGAACGTGCGCACGGTGCCGCGCAGTTCGGCGTGGTTGGGCACGACGTTGTCGGCGCTGCCGGCGTGAATCTGCGTGATGCTGAGCACGGCCGCGTCCAGCGGATTGCGGTTGCGCGTGATGATGGTTTGCAGCGATTGCGCCAGTTGCACCGCCGCCATGACCGGGTCGATGCCCAGGTTGGGCATGCCGGCGTGCGTGCCCTTGCCCTTCACGACGATGGAGAATTCATTGCTGGACGCCATGATGGGGCCGGGGGTCAGGCCGAACTGGCCGGACTTCATGCCGGGCCAGTTGTGCATGCCGAACACGGCCTCCATGGGGAAGCGCGTGAACAGGCCGTCGTCGATCATGCGCTTGGCGCCGCCGCCGCCTTCCTCGGCGGGCTGGAAGATCACGTAGACCGTGCCGGCGTAGTCGCGATGCTGCGACAGGTAGCGCGCCGCGGCCAGCAGCATGGCGGTGTGGCCGTCATGGCCGCAGGCGTGCATCTTGCCGTCGTTCTTGCTGGCGTGCGCGAAGGTGTTGGCCTCTTGCATGGGCAGCGCGTCCATGTCGGCGCGCAGGCCCACGGCGCGGTCGCCGGGGAGGTTGCCGCGGATGATGCCGACCACGCCCGTGCCGCCCAGTCCGCGATGGATCTCGATGCCCCATTCTTCAAGCTTCGCGGCCACCACGTCGGCCGTGCGGAATTCCTCGAAGGCCAGTTCGGGATGCGCGTGGATGTCGCGCCGGATCGTGGAAATGTCGCGATGCCACGCGACGATGGGTTCGAGGAGTTTCATGGGCGCGTGCTCGGGCGAAAATAAGGGAACGCAACAAGGGTATCATCAATCAAAAACCAATTTAATGGAGACAACTACCATGACGCGTCCGTGGCTTGCTCATTACCCGCAAGGCGTTCCGGCGGAGATCTCGACCGAGAAATACTCCTCCCTGGCCGACCTGCTGGACCGGGCCTGCAAGCAATACGCCTCGCGCATCGCGTGCACCGCGATGGGCAGCGATATCACCTACGCGCAACTGGATGCCCATGCCCGGGCGTTCGCCGCCTGGCTGCAAAGCCTGGGCCTGCCCAAGGGCGCGCGGGTGGCGTTGATGATGCCCAACGTGCCGGCCTACCTGGTCTGCATGCTGGGCACGCTGCGCGCCGGCCTCGTCGTGGTCAACGTGAATCCCCTGTACACGGCCGAAGAGCTGCAGCGGCAGTTGCTCGACAGCGGAGCGTCCGCCATCGTCATCCTGGAGAACTTCGCGCATACCCTGCAGCGCGTGGCGGACCGGGGGCAGCTCGAGCACATTGTCGTGACCGGGCCCGGCGACCTGCTCGGCGGGCTGAAGGCGCCGCTGGTCAACCTGGCCGCCCGCTATATCAAGAAGATCGTTCCCGCCTGGCGCATCGACGGCGCCCGCATGCTGCCCAAGGTGCTGCGGAACGGCGCGGGCCGGGCGTTCACGCCGCCGGCCCTGTCGATGGACGACGTGGCGGTGCTGCAATACACCGGCGGCACCACCGGCGTGCCCAAGGGCGCCATGCTGTCGCATCGCAACCTGACGGCCAATGTCCTGCAGACCGAGGCGGTGGCGCAACCTGTCGTGCACGACCTCGCGAGCCAGCAGCTCACCATCATCAGCGCGCTGCCGCTCTACCACGTGTTCGCGATGACCGTGTGCGGGCTGTACGGTTTGCACGCGGGCATGCGCAACGTGCTCATCATCAATCCGCGCGACCAGCCCTCGCTGATCAACGCGTGGCGCAAGGTGCCCATCAACGTGTTCCCCGGCGTCAATACGCTGTTCAATGCGCTGGCGCACAACGAGGATTTCGCGCGCCTGGACTTTTCCGCCCTGCGGCTCACGCTGGGCGGCGGCATGGCGGTGCAGCGCCAGGTGGCCGAGCGCTGGCTGGAGATCACCGGCAGGCCCCTGGTCGAAGGCTACGGCCTGTCCGAGACCTCGCCCGTGGCGACGGTGAATCCCACCAACGCGACGGCGTACTCGGGATCCATCGGCCTGCCGCTGCCGTCCACCGACGTGGCGATCCTGGACGACGAGGGCCGAGAGGTGCCGCTGGGAGAGCGCGGCGAAGTGTCCATCCGCGGGCCGCAGGTCATGCTGGGGTACTGGCAGAAGCCCGAGGAAACGCGGCAGTCCATGACGGCCGACGGCTACTTCCGCTCGGGCGACATCGGCATCATGGACGAGCAGGGCTACACCCGCATCGTCGACCGCAAGAAAGACATGATCGCCGTGTCCGGCTTCAAGGTCTATCCGAACGAAGTCGAGGCGGCCGTGGCGCAGCATCCGGGCGTGCTGGAGTGCGCGGCGATCGGCGTGCCGGACGAGCATTCCGGCGAGGCCGTCAAGGTGTTCGTGGTGAAGAAGGACCCGTCGCTGACCGAAGCGCAGATCCAGGATTGGTGCCGGGAGAAGCTGACGGGCTACAAGCGCCCGCGCTTCGTGGAATTCCGCGACGAACTGCCCAAGAGCAACGTGGGCAAGATTCTGCGTCGGGAATTGCGGCCCGACGCCGCCGCGCCCGAGGCGGGCAAGCCGGCGTAACGTCCGGTCAGTCTTTCTTGTCGAGGTGCGGGGCGATCATCTCGTGCAAGGCGCGTTCGATGGCCCGGTTGCCGGCCACGACGCGCCCGCCGATGGGCCAGGGATCCTGCTGGTGCATGTCCGAGCAGGCGCCGCCCGCTTCGCGCAGGATCAGCGTGCCGGCGGCCACGTCCCAGGGCGCCAGCCCCATTTCCCAATAGCCGTCATAGCGGCCGCAGGCGGTCCAGGCCAGGTCGAGCGCGGCCGCGCCCATGCGGCGCACGCCCCGGGCGCGGTTGATGGCGTCGTGCAGCATGGGCATGTACTGCGCGGCGAACGAGAAGTCCCGGAACGGAAATCCGGTGGCGAGGACCGCGTCTTCGATCGTCTGCGTGAGCGAGCACTGGATGCGCCGGCCGTTGAGCCAGGCGCCGAGCCCATGGACCGCGGTGAAGAGTTCTTCGCGGCTCGGGTCGTAGACCACGCCGACCACGGGCGTGTCTTCCGCGAGCGTCTCGTCGGCCGAGACGGCGGAGCCCGCGTGCGCGATCAGCGCGATCGACACCGCGTAATGCGGGATGTCGTGCAGGAAATTGGTGGTGCCGTCCAGCGGGTCGATGTACCAGGTGGCGGCGCCTTGCGCCTTGCCGCCGGTTTCCTCGGCGACGATGCCGAACTTGGGAGTGCGGGCTTGCAGTTCCTGGATGATCGCGTCCTCCGCCTCGCGGTCCGCCTGGGAGACGAGATCGTTGCGCGCCTTGCGGTCGATCACGAGATCCGAGCGGCGATGCGCGTAGGATTGCAGGATGGCTGCGCCGGCATGGGCCGCTGTGACGGCCGCGTCGATCGCGGCGCACAGGTCGATGGGCGAGGCCAGCGAACGGGGCTGATCGTAGGTATCCATGAAACCAGTGTAAGCCCATGTATGCGTCAAACTCGTGGCAAAGGCCCGAAAACCGCCTTGCCGCGTGGCGTCCATCCAACGCAGGCGCGCCCGCCATCCGATAATTCGCGCTTGTTCCGATTCCGTTTGTTTTTGCCCCCTCCATGTCCGTTACCTATGTTCCCCTGACCCCCGCGGTGGCCGAATTCGATGCTGACGGCCGGCTGTACAGCCCCGCCTACGGCGACGTCTATCACTCGCCGTCCGGCGCGCTGGGGCAGGCCGAGCACGTGTTCCTGCGCGGCAACGGCCTGCCCGGGCGCTGGCGCGGCCGCGGCGCCTTCACCGTCTGCGAGACGGGCTTCGGTCTGGGGCTGAATTTCCTGGCGCTCTGGAAGGCCTGGCGCGACGATCCCGAGCGTCCCGCCGCCTTGCATGTGGTGTCGATGGAAGGGCACCCGTTCGCGCGCGAAGACCTGGCCGCCCTGCTCGGGCGCTACGCGCCCGAACCGCTGGCCGAGCTGGGGCGGCTGCTGGCGGCCCAATGGCCCGACCTGCTGCCGGGCCTGCACCGCCTGGAGTTCGAGGATGGGGCCGTCACGCTGACGCTGGGCTTCGGCGACGCGCAGGTCCTGGCGCCCCGGCTGAGCGCGCGCGTGGACGCGTTTTTCCTGGACGGCTTCGCGCCCGAGCGCAATCCCCGGATGTGGGCGCCGCCGCTGCTGCGGGACCTGGCGGGGCTGGCCGCGCCGGGCGCGACGCTGGCCACCTGGGCCTGCACCGGCGAACTCCGCCGGGCCCTGCGGGAGGCCGGGTTCAACGTGCGCCGGGCCCCGGGCTATGGCGGCAAATGGCACATGACGGCGGGGGAGGCCGCGGCGGAGGGCCGCGTGGCCGCGGCCCTGCGGCTTGCGGACGCCGGCCATGCCGTCGTCGTGGGTGCGGGACTGGCCGGGGGCGGTATCGCCGAGGCGCTGGCGCGGCGCGGCTGGCGCGTGACCGTGATCGACGCGGGCCGGGCGCAGGGCGCGCCCGCGCACGCGGGGCATCTCGCCGCGGCGCTGACGCCCGTGGTGGCGCGGGACGACAATGCGCGGGCGCGCCTGTCGCGGGCGGGGAGCCAGCGGGCCCTGGCGCGCTGGCTGGGCCTGGCCCCGGGGGCGGCGCCCCGCGTCTGCGGCACCGTCCAGCTCGAGCGCGACGCGGGCCGGTCCGCGGCGATGGCCGGCACCCTGGAGGCGCTGGCGTTCCCGGCGCAATGGGTGCGCCAGGTAAGCCGCGGCGAGGCCAGCGAACTGGCCGGCCTGCCGCTGGCGCGGGGCGGCGTGTTCTTTGCGCGGGGCATGCTGGTGCAGCCGGGCCGCCTGATAGAAGCCTTGCTGGCGACGCCCGGCGTGACGGTGCTGCCCGGCGTGGCGGCGCGCGTCGAACGGGCCGGGCAGGGCTGGCGCGTGCGGGACGCGTCGGGCGCCGAACTCGCGCAGGCGGATACCGTCATCCTGGCCAATGCGGCGGGCGCGCAGGGCGTCCTGTCCGCCAGCGGCCTGCTGGACCCGCTGCCGCGCGTGGCGCAGATGCATGCGCTGGCCGGGGAGGTCACGCTGGTGCCGGCGGCGGCCCTGGCGGGCGGGCCGCGCTGCATTGTCGGCGGGGAGGGCTATCTGTTGCCGGATACCGGCGAGGGTTGCGTCGCAGGCAGCACCTACGTGCATGGCGCCAGCGAGGCGCGGGTCGGCGCCGAGGGGCAGCGCGTCACTCTGGACAAGGCGGCCGGCCTGTTGGGCGGCAGCCATCCGGACTTCGACGTCCTGGTGCCCGGCAGCCTGCCGGGGTGGGCGGGATGGCGGGCGGTGCTGCCCGGACGCCTGCCGGCCGTGGGCGAGCTGCCGCACGCGCCCGGCCTGTGGCTCGCCATCGGGTACGCGTCGCGGGGCCTGTCGTGGTCGGCGCTGATGGGGGACGTGATCGCCGCGCGTTTGCAGGGTGAGCCGTCGCCGCTGGAAACGGACTTGGCCAGGCTGGTTGCCCCCCGCTGAAAAAAGCCGGGACGGACAGGGGGACGGGGTGCCAGGTGGCGTAGAATGCAGGAATTGCCAGGATTTGGCGCCAATTGGGCCTGAATTTGTGCCCGACCCGGCGTTTCGGCGGCCCGGCCGGCCTCTGCGCCCAGGGGCGATTGCCGGGGCTTTAGACCCCTTTTTTGGATGAGATGGCCGTCCAAAAGAGGGACCGAGTTTATTTCAAAGCCCAAATCCGTCAAAATAGCGTCTTTTGATGGTTTTTGGCTTAAGCCGGGGGATGCTCTGTGCCGCCCAAGTTCGACTTTGCCCATACTACCCAGCTCGATACCGTCGAGCTGCTGACGTCCCGCCCCAGTCGCATCGATTTCGACGCGGGCGATGGGTTGCACCTGGTAGTCGAGGCGCATGCGCCTGGTGTTTTTCGCCTGCGCTGCGGCGAGGCGAACCACCTTACCGATGACAAGCCCGGCGCGCGAGCGCGCGCCGTGGCGGAAATGCTGCTCGCGCGCCAGGAGGCCGTGGGCGAGGCGGCCATTTCCCCGCGCGACGACGGCGACGGCTGGCGGATCGCCCAGGGCGACGTCGTCCTGGAGATACAGTCCAATCCCGTGCGCGTGGCGCTCTACCGCAACGAGGAACGGGTGTTCGAGTCCGAGGTTTCCGCGCATACGCCCGCATTCGGGCACAACGCGCTGGACCAGGCCGAGGACGCCGTCTGGACGGCGGGTTTCGCGCTGCTGGCCGAAGAGCGCGTGTTCGGCCTGGGCGAGACCCCGGGCGACCTGAACCGCCGCGAGGAATCCGTGGTGTCCGACGACCCGGAGCACCGCGCGCTGCCGCTGGCCTGGAGTCCGCGCGGCTGGGGCGTCTATGTGAACACGATGCGCCGCGTCGAGCATTCGGTGGGCGTCGCGCCCGCGGATTCGGCGTACCTGCTGACCGTGGACGACGCCGTCCTCGACCTGTTCCTGTTCGTGGGCGAACCCGGTGAAATCCTCAATCAATACACCGCGCTGACCGGCCGCGCCGGCCAGCCCTCGCTTTGGGCGATGGGCGCGTGGCTGCAGCAGGCCGCGGGCCAGATGCCCACCGAGACGGTGGCCCTGGTGGCGCGCATGCGTGAAAACCAGATCCCGGTCGACGCCGTGACGCTGGCGCAGCCGGCGGCCTGGGGTTTCCAGGCGGACAAGACGGTTTTCGAATGGGACGCCCAGCGCTTCCCGGATGCCAAGCAGATGCTGGCGCTCTTCCACAAGCACAACGTGCACGTCGCCGCGTCCGGCTTCCCCGGCGTGCTGAAGACCAGCCCGCTGTTCGAGGAACTGGAAGACCGCGGCTGGCTGCTGGCCAAGGATGACGGTTCGGCCCAGGTGTTCGACGGCAACGCCGCCACGTCGGGGCAGCCCTACGGCCTGCTGGACCTGACCTACCGCGACATCTACAACCTGTGGGTGGAGCGCCATCGCCAACTGGTGGAAGACGGCCTGGACGCGCCCGCGTGCGACGCCCAGATCGCCATTCCCGACGGCGTGACGGCCCGCAACGGCGAAACCGGCCCCGCGCTGCGCAGTATGTATCCGCTGCTGGTGCGCCGCGCGCTGTTCGACGCGGTCGCCGGCCTGAAGGTCCCGCCCGAGGGCGTGGTGCCCAGCTCCGATCTGTTCCCCGCCGCGCAGCGCCTGCCATGGCAGGTGGGGCCGCAGGTCGAGAACAACTGGGAAGGCCTGCGCCATACCTTGCGCACGGCCCTGTCGATCGGCGCGAGCGGCCTGCCCGTGCAGGTGCACGGGATCGGTTCGGCTTCGCGCGACCGCGCCGGCATGACCCCCGAACTCTACCTGCGCTGGCTGACCGTCGGCGTGTTCTCGTCCAACTTCTCCTTCCAGGGCGTGGAAGGCCTGATGCCCTGGGACTTCGGCGAAGACACCCTGGCGCAGGCCAGGACCTGGATGCAGTGGCGCTACCGCCTGGTGCCCTATGTGCTGGGCGCCATCGAGGATTCGGCGCGCACCGGCCTGCCGGTGCAGCGTTCCATGGCCCTGTCGTTCCCGAACGACCCCCATTCGCACGATTGGGACCTGCAATACCTGCTGGGCCCGGCGCTGCTGGTGGCGCCCGTGACCGAGCCCGGCAAGCAGGTGCGCGTCTACCTGCCCAAGGGCGAAGCCTGGTGGGACCTGAACACGGGGCACCGCTACGAAGGCGGCACCACCTGGACGATCGATTGCGAACTGGGCCAGTTCCCGGTGTTCGGCCGCGAAGGGCACATGCTCTGTCTCGGACCGGCGGCCCAGCATACGGGCGAGTTCAATTCCGCCCGCATCCTGGACGAAGTCTGGATGTTCGGCATGCCGGTGCACAATCCGGTCGTCATGCGCAACAAGATCCGCGTGATGCAGATGCAGGGTTCCAGCTACATCAAGGGACTGGAAGGCTTGCGCATTTCTCCGTCCGAGGGGCTGGAGGTCAAGCGCCGCGGCGCGGAAGTCCGCATCTCGCGCGCGCGCTGAACACGCGTTAAACAAGGCGCGGCCAGCCTGGAAAAACAGGTGGGCAGCCGGGAAGGTTCTCCTTCCCGGCTGCCCATTTCCGCGTTCTGGCCGGCCCCTTCCGGCGAGGCCGCCCGGCGGGAGTTCGAGCCTCTATATTACTTAAAGTTATTAAAAATGGAAAAAACGGTCGTTCTCTTTAGAAGAGAGAAGAGACAAAATCGCTTGCCATGATTCACATCGAGAACCTATCCAAGACCTATGCCACGCCGCATGGACAATTCCAGGCGCTGCGGGGCATCAACCTGCACATCGAGCAGGGCGAGGTCTTCGGCATCATCGGCCCCAGCGGGGCCGGCAAAAGCACGCTGGTCCAGTGCATCAACCTGCTGGAACGGCCCAACGAAGGCACGATCGCCATCGGCGGCCAGCCGCTGACGGGCCTGGGCGAAGCGCAGTTGCGGGCCCAGCGCCGCCGCATCGGCATGGTGTTCCAGGGATTCAACCTGCTGTCGCGCCGCACGGTGTACGGCAACGTGGCGCTGCCGCTGGAAATCGCGGGCGTCGACAAGGCCGAGATCCCGGCCCGCGTCGAGCGCCTGCTGGCGCTGGTGGGCCTGGAGCATCTGCGCGACCGCTATCCCAGCCAGATCAGCGGCGGCCAGAAGCAGCGCGTCGGCATCGCCCGCGCCCTGGCCAACAACCCCGACGTGCTGCTCAGCGACGAAGCCACCTCCGCGCTGGACCCTGAAACCACGCACAACATCCTGGCCCTGCTGCGCGACATCAACCGCAAGACCGGCGTGACCGTGGTCATGATCACGCACCAGATGGAAGTGGTGCGCGAGGTCTGCGACCGCGTCGCCGTGCTGTCGCAGGGCGAAGTGGTGGAAATGGGCAGCACGCGCGAAGTGTTCGCGCAGCCCCGCCATGAAGTGACCCGCGCCATGGTGTCGGCCGCCACCGCGTCCGACCTGACCGACGCCACGCTGGCCGCGGTCAAGCAGCGCATCCAGACGCTGGCGTCGGACAGGCCGGGCCAGGCCCTGCGCCTGCTGCGCCTGTCGCTGGCCGGCAACGACGCGTCGGGCTCGTTCCTGTCCGACCTGTACAAGCAGTTTTCGCTGGACGTGGACCTGATCCAGGCCCGCGTCGAAGACATCCAGGGCGTGGCCGTGGGCACGATGTTCGTGCTGGCCCAAGGCGCGCCCGCCGCGGTCAAGGACGCGATCGCCGCCTTGACCGCCCGTGACATCACCGTAGAAGAAATCGCCCATGAGCCCGCAACTGATCGACCTGCTTATTACGTCGCTGCTTGACACCCTCCTGATGGTGGGCGTGGCCAGCGCGATCGCGGTGGCGGTCGGCATTCCGCTGGGCGTGGTCCTGACCGTGACCGCGCGCGGCAACATGCTCGAGAACCATTCCGTCAACCACGTGCTGGGCGCGGTCATCAACGCCACGCGTTCGGTGCCGTTCGTTATCCTGATGGTCGCCATCATTCCGTTCACGCGCTTCGTGGCGCAGACCTCGATCG
The DNA here is from genome assembly GCF_037619525.1 of Achromobacter veterisilvae. Lineage (NCBI taxonomy): Bacteria > Pseudomonadati > Pseudomonadota > Betaproteobacteria > Burkholderiales > Alcaligenaceae > Achromobacter > Achromobacter veterisilvae. The sequence goes on from NZ_CP148753.1 coordinate 1,975,515, forward strand.
GCACGACCGCCGCCATCGTGCCCTTGTCGGTCGCCGCCATTCCGTTCATGGCCCGCATCGCCGAGAACGCCATGCGGGAAGTCGACCCGGGACTGATCACCGCGGCGCGGGCCATGGGCGCGTCGCCCGTGCAGATCATCCTCAAGGTGCTGCTGCCCGAGTCCCTGCCCGGCCTGGTGGCCGCCACCGTCGTAACGGTCGTCAGCCTGATCGGCTATTCGGCGATGGCCGGCGCCATCGGCGGCGGCGGACTGGGCGACCTGGCCATCCGCTATGGCTACCAGCGCTTCCAGTCCGACGTGATGGCCGCGGTCGTCATCGTGCTGATCGTTCTGGTCCAGGTGATCCAGAGCCTGGGCGACCGCTACGTGCGCCGCATTTCGCATCGCTGAGCTTTCCTCCCCCCTTCCGTCATTCGGGATATTCGCAACATGAGCATCAAGGTTTTGAAGTCGCTGGCCGCGTTCGCCCTGGGCGCCGCCGTATTCGCCCAGCCCGCGCTGGCTCAGGACAAGCCGCTGAAGATCGGCGTCACCGCCGGCCCGCACGCCCAGATCTTCGACGTGGTGAAGCAGGAAGCCGCCAAGCAGGGCCTGAAGATCGAGGTCATCGAGTTCTCCGACTACGTGCAGCCCAACGTGGCGCTGGCCGCGGGCGACCTCGACGCCAACAGCTACCAGCACCAGCCCTATCTGGACAACGCCAATGCGGACCGCGGCTACAAGCTGGTCAGCATCGCCAAGACCGTGATCTTCCCCATCGGCATCTACAGCAAGAAGATCAAGTCGCTGTCCGAGCTGAAGGAAGGCGCCCGCTTCGCGCTGCCGAACGACCCGACCAACGGCGGCCGCGCGCTGTTGCTGCTGCAGGCCAACGGCCTGATCAAGCTGCGTCCCGACACCGGCCTGAAGGCGACCCCGATCGACGTGGTCGAAAACCCGAAGAAGCTGCGCTTCATCGAACTGGATGCCGCCCAGTTGCCGCGCTCGCTGGACGACACCGACGCGTCGGCCGTGAACACCAACTTCGCGCTGGAAGCGGGCCTGAACCCCGCCAAGGACGCCATCGCCCAGGAGTCGCCCGACTCGCCGTACGCCAACGTGCTGGTCGTGCGCGAAAAAGACAAGGACCGTCCCGAGTTCGCCAAGCTGGTCAGCATCTACCACAGCCCGGCCGTGAAGCAATTCATCGAGACCAAGTACAAGGGCGCGGTGGTGGCCGCCTGGTAATCCCGGGCCTGCCCTCGCCATCCTGAAGAACGGCCGCCGCTGGCGGCCGTTTCGTTTGCCGCCCGACCGCGCGTGTTGCATCCTTTTTTTGACAAAAGGCTTCAGGCACGCCATAATGTTTGGCTTCGGTCGGGCTGATAGCTCAGTCGGTAGAGCAGCGGACTTTTAATCCGTTGGTCGCGAGTTCGAGTCTCGCTCAGCCCACCATCCCCCGCAATACCTTGCAGCACCCAGAATCTACGCCGCCCTGTCAGCGGCGTTTTTCTTTTCCGGCGCCAAATGCACGGCGCGTCCCGATGATATGCAATAGATTGCAATATTATTCGCCGCGAATCTGTAAAAATGCAATAAATGCATTCGCACGCTTTTATTAAGCGAGGTGCGCTCGCACCGACTTTGCGAATAGCGCTGACCGCGCTTCGCCCGCAATACGAAGTTTTTGCTTGATCGACGTTTTCTAGCAGCAGTACTGGCGGAAATATGGAGAGAGCATGAAACCCACTAAGCGGTCTTTTGGCGGATTCCCCACTCGAACGGTACTTGGCGCGGCGCTATGCGCGGCCTTTGCAAATGCGCAGGCCACTGATTATCCAGGCTTGAACCTGACCACCGGCACGACAACGCTCGACGGTGGCGATAATGTCATCGTCGGCAGCGGAACCGCCATTCGAATAGGCGGCGCGGCCTTGAATTTCGGGCCCGGAGCCATCAATGTGGACAGCGCGGCCACAGCCATTTTCAGTACCAACGGGGCGGCGGCAAATCTGGTTTTCCAGCCGGGCAACACCACCACCATATCGACGACCGCCACCACGTCCACCACCTACGGGATCCAGGGCGGCAACAACTCCAATACCACCGTCGATCTCCAGCAGAACTCCAACGTGACCATCCGGTCCGTCAACGGCATCATGCTGGGGCCAACGATCTCCGGCACCGCGAATCGTTTGCAGGTTGGCGACGGGGCGACGCTCAAGATAGAGGCGTCGGGCGGAACGTCGCCCAAAGGGCTGATGATCAACACCAACAATTCCGCCAGCATTGCCTCGGGCGGAACGCTGGACATCGACGTGGGCGCGGGGAATTGGGCGCGCGCCCTGGAACTGTCGCTGCACATGACCTATGTGTCGGACAGCCCCGACAAGTTCACGGCCGCCGCGGGCTCCACGGTCCGGCTCCACACGGTGGGGACCAACGCGCAGGGGCTGTACATGCTGGGCGAGGGCAATGCCGTATTCAACGGGACGACCCGCATACATACCGAAGGCGCCGACAGCGCCGGTCTTTACGTATATCGCTACCTGAGCCCGGTCAGTGTGCTCACGGTCAACCCGCTGGGCGCCGACAACGCCACGATCACGACCGAGGGCGACCGCAGCTACGGCCTGCTGGCCATCAACGGCAGCCAGGTCACGCTTGGAAACGCCGTATTCACGACCTCCGGCCAAGCTGCGATGGGACTGTTCGGGACCACGGACAACGGAGCCGTCGCCACGCGGATCATCGCAAACCGGGTCGGCACGACCACCACCGGCGCGGGTTCCTTCGGCATTCTGGCCGACGGCGACGGCACTCACATCAGCTATGACAACGGCACGGTCAGCACCAGCGGCCAAGGCGCGCACGGCGTCGTGCTGACCGAAAACTCGGTCTTCGATGCCCAGAACAGCACGATCGCGGCCTCCGGCGCCGCCGCGTCGGGCCTGCTCTTGCTCGGCGCAACCGCGGGCTCGCAGCGCGCGGACATCGTGGGCGGTTCGATAACCAGCAGCCAGGCCTCCGCGATAGGCGTGGACGGAGGATCCGCAACCATCAATTTGACGGGCGCCCAGGTCTCGGGCGCGACCAACTGGCTGTACGTGACGCCAGGCGGCGTGCAGTCGACTTGGGGCGGGCTGCCCGTGGCTGCGCCGGATCCCACGCTGGATCCCGACATTCCGCCGCCGACTCTTACGCGGCCGGCCCGTTCTACTTTCGGTCCGGCGAACCTGACGCTGACCGCCACCAATAGCACGCTGACCGGCGCGGCGGTAACGCAGGCGGGTTCGACATCCACCGTCAATCTGGTGAATTCGGTCTGGAATATGACCGGGAGTTCAAACGTCACCAATCTGCTCAATGACCCCAGCCTGATCGATTTCGCCGCGCCGGCCGGGGGCGTATATAAAACGCTTACGGTCGCCAACTACAGCGGCGACGGGACGATCGCGCTCAACACCTACCTCGGCACGGACGGTTCCCCCTCCGACAAACTCGTCGTCGACGGCGGCACGGCCACCGGAACCAGCAAGCTGCGCATCAAGAACACCGGAGGGCCAGGCGCGCTGACCCACGCCAATGGCATTCAGGTGGTGGACGCGATCAATGGCGGCAGCACGGACAATGGCGCGTTCTCGCTCGAGTCCCCGGTTACCGCCGGCGCGCATGAATACAAGCTCTACCGCGGCGGACTGGGTCCCGCGGATGCCTCGAATTGGTATCTCCGGTCGGCCGAACTGGTGATAGACCCGGATACCGGCGAAGTCGAGGAAGTCCCCCTCTATCGCCCGGAGACGGCGCCGGTGGTGATCGCCCCGGAAGTCGCGCGTCAAATCGCCGGACGCATGCTGGATACTTTCCATGACCGGATGGGCGATCAATACGCCCTGCTGAGTTCGGCGGAACGGAAAGCCGGCTGGGCGCGCGTCATCGGGCAACGGATGAAGCAGGAATGGGCCGGCAGCGTGGAGCCCAAGTTCAGCGGGAATATCTGGATAGGCCAGGCCGGCGCCGACCTCCTGGAGCGGCAGCGCGACGACGGGCTGTCCGACCGGCTGGGCTTTTTCGGCTCTTATGGCCAGGCAAGCGGCAATGTCAGCGGCTTCGTCGAAGGCCGGCACGGGAATTCAGCGGGCTCGCTGCGGCTGAACGCCTACGGCCTGGGTCTTTATTGGACCCGTCTCAAGCGCACCGATTGGTATTGGGACAACGTGCTGATGGCCAACTACTACGACGGACGATCGCGTTCGGACCGCGGCGTGGGCGCCGACATGGATGGCTGGGGCCTGACCGCCTCCACCGAGTTCGGCTATTCGTTCCATCCGAGCCCGGACATCATGATTCAGCCTCAGGCCCAGTTGTTCTATCAATACACGGATATCGGCAATACGAAGGACCAGTATTCAAGCATTCGATTCAGCGGCTCGGGAGCGGTGACCGGCCGGCTGGGTATCCTGGTGCAAGGCAATGCCGATAATCCGGACAAGATCCGGCCCTATGCGCGGTTCAACCTCTGGCGGCGGATGGGGCATGGCGAGACCGTCGTTTTCGGCGATTCCGACACGCTGCGCACGGAGTACGGCTCCACCTCGGCCGACGTCAGGGTGGGCCTGGTGGCTCCCGTCTCCAAACAGACCCAGCTCTATGCGTCGGCCGGCTACGGCTTCGACCTGGACGGAAACCAGCGCCAAGCCTATTACGGCAATATCGGGGTGCGCTACAAATGGTAGTTTGACGCCGGGGGTTCCAGTCAGGACAGCTTGCGCGCCGGCATGGCCGACAGTTCGTTCAGGCTCAGGCCGCAGCCGCGGGCGCGCTCGGCCAGGGCTTCGCTGTGCGCCAGGGCGCGGTGGCTTTCGTCCAGCAGTACGTCCAACTGTTCTTGCAGGGTCGCCGCCATGGCCCAGGCGCGTTCGGCGAACAGGGCCGAGAAGCTGTCGACGCAGGTCTTGCAGATGGCCGTGCCGTTTTTCTCTAGCAGCGGCGCGCCCTGGGCGAGCGTCGATCGGCAGAATATACAGGCGAGGGCGCGGTTCATGCTTCTGGCGGCTCATCAACGGGTGGACGGGAACGCGGACGCCGCGGAAACCGGCGTCCTGCCATGGACAACGGCGCGGATGGCGAACTCTTAAGCCGGACCGGAGGTTGCGGCCGCCGCGGCCCCTAGTCCACGAGGAAACCTCCCGGTCCGGAATGGCCCAGCAGCTCGCGGGCGCACTGCGCGGCCTGGCCGACGGTCGCGACCGCGAGGAACGGCAGGCCGAACGCGCGCGTCATTTTCTCGCCGCGCTTGCGGATCTTGTCCAGGGCCTCCGCGTTGGCCTCCACGGCGATGAACGCCCGGCAGCGGGCCTTCAGGCGCGGCATATTGGCGGTCTGCCATTCGATCATGGCCTTGCGGTCCGCCGGCCCGGCTTCCTGCCGTATGTCGGGCACCACCATGACGAAGGTCTGGGGGTTTTCCACCAGCATTTCCATTTCGCGGATCCAGGTGGCCGAGTAGCCTTCGGGCGCGCCGCCATGCCTGGACGTCACAATGGGGAACTGGGACAGGTCGTGGAAGAAAAACGCTTCGTGGTTCATTCGAATTCTCCTTTGGGGGGAATGGGCTCGAGCTGGCGGCAGCCGCAGCCGCCATAGAGCACGAGGCTGTAGGAATCCAGCAGGAAGCCGCTGCGCTTGGCGATTTTCCTGACCAGTTGCGCCATGGCGGGATCGCTGGATTCCAGGATCCGCCCGCAATGCGTGCAGACCAGGTGGTCGTGATGGCCTTTGTCGTTGAGTTCGTACACGGTGGTGTGTGCGTCGAGCTGGGTCCGTTTGAGCAGGCCGACGCTTTCAAGTTGCGTAATGACGCGGTAAACCGTGGCCAGGCCGATATTGCTGTGGTCCGAGATAAGATTGCGGTAAATGTCCGCCGCGCTCAGGTGCAGGCCGGCGTGCTCGTGGAAAATGTCCAGGATCTTCATCCGGGGAAAGGTGGCCTTGATGCCGGCATGGCGCAGCCGTGAGTGATCCATGAGGGGTCTCCGTCGGGGGCTGATGTCCTAGTGAGAATGATGTACATTTTCAAGAAGCTCCGCTCCGCGGAAACCGACAACCTGTAGCTCAAACTTGCCAACCATGCTTCACGTGGCGATTGCGCCCGCCTTGCCGGACGTCCTGCTGACGCCCTTCAGCGTCCAGGGGCGCCGCGAATCCAAAGGGATTGCCGTGCCCTCGCATGTCCATGACGAGGGCATGCTGGTGCTGGTGCACGCAGGGCTGGTGGTGGTGCAGGCGGGGGCCGAGGTCTGGACGGTGATGCCGGGCAGCCTGGGCTGGATTCCCCCGGGCGTGCAGCATGGGGCGAGGTGGTTCGGCGAGGCCCGCGGATCGTTCCTGTACGTGCGCCAGGATGTCTGCGCGCGCCTGCCGGCCCGCTGCCGCTCCTGGCCGTCGTCCAAGCTGATCGAGGCCCTGGTCGAGCGTTTCACGGGGGCGGGCGTGGAGACGGTGTCGCCGGCCTACCAGGCGCAGTTGTTCGACGTGCTGCTGGAAGAACTCAAGCACCGCGAACACGAGGCCCTGCCGCTGCCCATGCCGGCCGATCCGCGCCTGCAGGAACTGGCCCATACGCTGCTGGACACGCCGGACGATACCGCCGGCATCGACGAATGGGCGCAGCGGCTCAATATGTCGTCGCGCACGCTCATGCGCCGGTTCCGCCAGGAGACCGGGGTGACGCTGGGGCAGTGGCGCCAGCAGGCCCGCCTGTTGCGCGCCCTGGAACTGCTGTGCCGCGGCGGCTCGGTCACCGAAGCCGCGCTGTCCGTGGGATACGAGAGCACCAGCGCGTTCATCGGCAGCTTCCGCGCGGCCTTCGGCGCCACGCCCACCCGCTACCTGGCGGGCCGCGGATAGCGGAGGCCGCCGGTTCCTGGCCGGTTGAACGGCGGCGTCAGGCCGCGGCGGGCTGGTTGGGATGCATGGGAGGGCCCTGCGGGTCGTTCTCGGCATCCGGGCGGGGCGGCACCGGCGGCAGCCCCAGGGCCAGCCGCAGCCGCTGGCAGTCGGGGTTGGGCGAGCCGTCGGGCATCCAGATGTCGAATTCCCGGCAGGGCGTGGGGCGGTTTTCGTAGATGGCGCAGTGGATGCCGGGCCGGCCGAGTTCTCCCCGCAGCGAGATGCAGCGGCCGCCGCCGGTTTCGGTGCCTTTCATGCAGGCGCGCAGCGGACTCATCTTGGAGACCAGCTCCACGGGCACGTGGCCGCCGTTTTCGCCCGCCAGTTCGCCGCAATAGAACGATACGCGGAAGTGCGAGCAGCATGCTCCGCAGTCCAGACAGGGATTGGCGGCCGGGTCGTCGCCTGCCAGTATGGCGGGCGAGACGAAGGTGACGAGGCTGGAGTCGAGCAGGGACATGGCGCGAGGCGGTGCGAAAAACCTGTCCGGCCCCGGCCCGGGAGACGCAAGGCCCCGCGAGGCGCCGGAGCGCGCGCGGTCACGGCCGGCGCGGGATCAGGGCTGCAAATATTAGCTGGACATGAACCGCGGCCGCCACGTTTTTTTGCGGTAGCATCGGATGGCCCGACTGCGGCCAGGAGCCTGAATTGAACGCGAAAACCGAATTCCCGGACGGCCTGGCCCGTTGCGGCTGGGTGGATACCTCCGCCGAGTACATGGCCTATCACGATACCGAATGGGGCTATCCGGAAGCCGACGACCGCGCGCTGTTCGAACAGCTCTGCCTGGAAGGTTTCCAGTCCGGGTTGAGCTGGCGCACCATCCTGGCCAAGCGCGAGGCGTTCCGGCGTGGCTTTGCCGGCTTCGATCCCGCCCGGGTGGCGCGGTTCGGCGAAAAGGAAGTGCAGGCGCTGTTGGCCGACGCCGGAATCGTGCGCCATCGCGGCAAGATCGAGGCCGTGATCAACAACGCGGCCCGAGCGCTTGAAATGATCGAGCGCGAAGGATCGCTGGGCGCCTACCTGTGGCGTTTCGAAGCCCCGTCGGGCGCGCCTTCCACCTACGGCGCGTCCACGTCGGCGCAATCCGAGGCGCTGTCCAAGGCGCTGAAGAAGCTGGGCTGGAAGTTCGTCGGGCCCACCACGGTCTATGCGTTCATGCAGTCCGTGGGCATGGTGAACGACCACAGCCCGGACTGCCATTGCCACCCGGCCAGCGCCAAAGCCCGCAAGGCGTTCAAGCGGCCGGCGTAGGACTCAGCCCGCCTGTTCCGGAGCGGCTGCCCCCGGCAGGCAATAGCGTCCTTCCCGGTAGGCCCAGCTTGGCCACAGCGCGTGCGCGAGCGCCTCGGCGGCCAGGGCGGGGTCCAGGGCCGCGGGCGCGTAGTCTTCGGGAGCGGTGTAGCGGTACTGCAAGGGCGTCTTGTTGGGCGCCAGCACCAGCAGGTCGTCTTCCTTCAGGTACCCGTAGGTGTTGTCGTACTGCATGATGGCCCGGCCCGGCGTGCTGCGGGTGAGGTCGTGCCCGATCATCGGGTGCTCGGTGTCCACGCCGATCAGCGACAACAGGGTCGGCGGCAGGTCGATCTGGCTGACCAGGCGGTCGTCGCGGCGCGCCGGGATGCCGGCGCCCAGGATCACGGCCGGGATATGGAAGTGCCGCACCGGCACCAGACTGGCGCCGAAGACCCGGGAATCGTGGTCGGCGGCGATCAGGAACACCGTGTTTTCCCAGTAGGGCGCGGATTTGGCGCGTTCGAAGTAGCGGCCCAGCGCCCAGTCGGCATAGCGGACGGTGTTTTCCACTGTGGCCGGATTGCCTTCGGTCTGGATGCGGCCGGCCGGGTATTCCCACGGCGAATGGTTCGATACGCTGAAGGCGAGCGTGAGGGTGGGCCGGTCGCCGTCTTCGCGCAGCAGCCGGTCCAGTTGGTTGAACATGTCCTCGTCCGAGGCGCCCCAGGTGCCGACGAAGGCCGGGTCGACGAAGTCGGCGCGGTCCACGATCTCCCGGAAGCCATTGCCCAGGAAGAAGCCCTTCATATTGTCGAAGTGCGATTCGCCGCCGTAGATGAAGCGCGAATGGTAGCCGTGGCGGCCGAGCAGGTCGGCCAGCGAGAAGAAGCCCCGCTGCGACCGGGGCAGTTTCAGCACGGCTTGCGCGGGCGTGGGCAGGAAGCCGGTGACCACCGCCTCCAGGCCGCGCACCGAGCGCGTGCCCGTGGCGTACGCGCGCGTGAAGGTCCAGGCGTCCCGCGCCAGCGCATCCAGCTCCGGCGTCAGGTTGGCGCCGCCCAGGCCGGCGCTGTACTGCGCGCCCAGGCTTTCCTCCAGGATGATCACCAGGTTGAGCGGCCGGGCCGTCTTGCGGGTGGCCGGCTGGCGGTGCAGGCTGGGGAAATCCGGGTTGGCGGGGGGATCGGGCAGGCCGGCCTGCGCCAGCACCAGCGCTTGCATCCTGTCGTCGTCCATGCCGCCGTAGACGTCCGAGGCGGACTTCTCGTTTTTCATGCTGTAGACGGCATAGAAGACGTTGTAGAGCGAATTCAGCGCCAGGGTGTTGAGCATGCCGTCCGAGCAATAGGCCACCGACGACGGGTTGATCGGACGGTGGCCAAGCGTGCCGCGGATGGCCAGGATGACGATCGCCAGGATCGCGATGCTGGCGATCGGCATCTGCCACCAGGCGAGCTGCGCATCCGGCTGCGCGTGGCCGAACAGGCCGTAGGCGCCCCAGCCGATGAGCGCCAGGGCGCCCAGGCCCCCCAGCAGCGCCGTCTTGTAGCCGCGCCAGAGCATGCCCGAGACTTCGCGGGGGTGCTTCAGGTATTCGACGAACAGGCGGTTGGGGCGGGTGTCGTATTCCAGGATGAAGGGCGGCGTGGCCACTTCCAGGAAGGCCAGCAGGATGAACGCGATCAGGTACCAGAACCCGGTCACGGCGGCGGCCAGCGGAAAGTGTCCCAGCAGCGGCGACAGCACGGCCGGCAGCGCGGCCAGCACGGCGATCTGGTGGGCGTCGATGCGCAACCCGCCCAGCAGCAGCGGCAGCAGGCCCCGGGCGTTGCGGACGCGCTGGAACTGCCAGGCGGCCAGCGCCAGGCGGCTGAGCGTCAGCAGCGCAAATGCCGCCGCCACGAAAATCAAGGTCGAATGCCGCATCGGGCCTCCAGGTTGTTCAGCGATCCGGCATGCAGGGCCGGCCGTTTCTTTCATTCGGGCATTTGAACCGAGCCGGCGTCGAAAATTCGCTCAATGCCGGCGTGCCGCCCGTATCCCGTCGTCCGCAGCTATTTCGTTTTGTAACCGGCCGCCTTGCGGCCGGGCACGCGACATGCTGCGCAAACGCCGGGCGAGGCAAGCCGCGCGGCGCCGCCGGGGGAAACGGCTTGGAAAGATCCGCATACATTATGGGGCCGGAAAGCCCGGCCGGCGCTGCGGGCCGCGATACCCTTGACGAGTAGAGATGGCCGGCCGCGGTACGCCGGCCGCAATGGCAAGGATCATAACCATGACGCGCTCGAGAAAAATAGCGATCGGGATTGTAGGGGGAGCGGCGCTCCTCGTGGCGGTGCTGGCGGTGGGAATCGCCACTTTCGACTGGAATCGGGCCAGGCCCATGATCAACGAACGGGTCAGCGCCGCCATCGGACGCCCCTTCGCCATCGATGGCGATCTTGACGTCCAATGGCAGCGGCAGCCGGAAGAGGGCGGCTGGCGCGCCTGGGTGCCCTGGCCGCGCGTCATCGCCAACGATATCTCGGTGGGCAACGCGCCCTGGGCCAAGGCGCCCCGGTTCGCCACGCTCAAGCGCGGCGAGTTCAGCCTGGCGCCCTTGCCGCTGCTGCGCCAGCGCGTGGTCATCCGGCGCATCCAGTTGACCGAGCCCGCCGCCGACCTGGAGCGGCTGGCCGACGGCCGGGCCAACTGGGAGTTCACGCTGCCCGAGACCGGCGAACCGTCGCCCTGGGTCCTGGACATCAATGAAATCGGCTTCGACAAGGGCCGCGTGGGGCTGGTCGACGAGGTCCTCAAGGCGGATCTGGCCGTGCAGGTGGATCCGCTGGGCAAGCCGGTGCCGTTCGCGGACGTGGCGGGCGCGGCCTTCGCGGACGAAGAAGGCGCGAAAACCGCGCCGCGCGACTACGTGTTCGGCTGGACGGTGGCGGGCAAATACAAGGGGCTGCCCATCAAGGGCGAAGGCAAGGTCGGCGGCATGCTGGCCCTGCAGGACGACAGGCAGCCGTTTCCGGTGCAGGCGGACGTGGCGATCGGCGGAACCCGCGCGGCGGTCGCCGGCACCTTGACCGACCCCGTCAATCTGGGCGCGCTCGACCTGCGGCTGAAACTGTCGGGCGCGTCGATGGCCCAGCTATATCCGCTGACCGGGGTCACCCTGCCGGACACGCCTCCGTATTCCACCGACGGGCATCTGGTCGCCAAGCTGCGCAATCCAGGCGGGGCCGTATTCGACTACAAGGGGTTCAACGGCAAGGTGGGCAACAGCGACCTGCACGGCGACATCTCGTTCGCCCTGGGCGCGCCCCGACCCAGGCTGACCGGCAAGCTGTCGTCCAGGCAATTGCGCATGGCGGACCTGGGGCCGCTGATCGGCGTGCCCTCGGGCAAGGTGGCGGGGGCGGAAACGGACAAGGCCAAGGACGCGCCCGCCAAGCCCAAGGGCGGCAAGGTGCTGCCCACCCAGGCGTTCCGCACGGACCGCTGGCGCGACATGGACGCCGACGTGTCGCTGGACGCCGGCCGCATCGTGCACGACAGCAAGCTGCCGCTGTCCGACCTTTCCGTGCACGTGGTGCTGCAGGACGGCAAGCTGACGCTGGATCCGCTGCGCTTCGGGATGGCCGGGGGAAGCATCGCCTCCACGATTCGCCTGGACGGCTCCGGCGCGTCCCTGACCGGCCGCGTCGAACTGCATGCGCGCCGGCTGAGGCTCAAACAGCTCTTCCCCGCGACGGCCGCCATGCAGAAGACGCTGGGCGAATTGAACGGCGACCTGGCGGTGAGCGGCGCGGGCAACTCGGTGGCCGCGCTCCTGGGCACGGCCACGGGCGACGTGAAAATGCTGGTCAACGACGGCGTGATCAGCCGCAGCCTGATGGAGATCGCGGGGCTGAACGTGGGCAACTACGTCGTGTCCAAGCTGTTCGGCGACGACGAGGTCAAGATCAATTGCGGCGCCGCCGACCTGGAAATGAAAAACGGCGTCATGACGCCGCGCATCTTCGTGTTCGACACCGAGAACGCGCTGATCAGCATTACCGGCACGGCCGACTTCAAGAACGAACAGGTGGACATGGACATCACGCCGGACAGCAAGGGTTTCCGCATCTTTTCGCTGCGTTCGCCGCTGTACGTGCGGGGCACTTTCGGTTCGCCCGACGTCGGCGTGCACGTGCTGCCGCTGGCGGCGCGCGGCGCGGGCATGGTCGCCCTGGGCGTGCTGCTCACGCCGGCGGCCGGCCTGCTGGCGTTGATCGCGCCCAGCACCACCGACGAGAACGCCTGCGGACCGCTGCTGGAGCAGATGCGCAAGCCGCCCAGGGCGCCGGCCCCGGCGAAGAAGTAGGCGGCTTCAGGCCGACGAGGCAATCCGCGAGCCGGCCTGGGTATTGTCGTCCGCCACGCAGACGGCGTTGCGGCCGTGGTTCTTGGCGTAGTAGAGCGCCTGGTCCGCGCGCTGGTAGACGGCGTCCAGCGTCGCGCCATGGTCCGGGTAGGCGGCCACGCCCGCCGAGATGGTGATGGGGGCGGGAACCGCGCCGTGCTGCGCGGCCATCCGCCGGCGCAGGCGCTCGACGATGGCGATCGCGGCAGCCATGGGCGCGCCCGGCAGCAGCATGACGAATTCTTCGCCGCCGGCCCGCGCCAAGGTATCGCCGCTGCGGGAGCCTTCGCTCATCAGCGTCGCCAGCGCCTGCAGCGCGCGGTCGCCGGCCGCATGGCCGTAGCGGTCGTTGATGGTCTTGAAATGGTCGATGTCGATGGCCACGATCGCCACCGGCTCGTCCTCGGCCTGCAGCAGCGCCAGCGCCTCGTCCAGGCCGCGGCGGTTCAATAGGCCGGTCAGGGTGTCCGTCGTGGTTTCGCGGCGAAGGTCGCGGATCTTGTGATGCAGCGAGGCCAGCCCCATGAGCAGCGCGCGCTTGAGCTGGGCCGCCTCGAAGTACCACGAGCGCACCTTGCGGATCCGGTCGGCGGAATCGGGGTTCTGCATGTGCTTGGCGATGCTGGCCAGTTCGCCCAGGGGCCGGGCGATCCAGCGCGACAGCAGCCAGATGGACGCGACGGAAATCAGCAGCAGCGGCAGGGTGTTGCTGGCGGTGGCCATGAGCAGGGCGCGCAAAGGTTGCAGGGTATCGTCGACGGGGCGTTGCGCAATGATGCTCCAGCCCGTGCTCGGCACCGGCGCGTAGCCCGCCAGCATCTCGCGGCCCTGGTCGTCGGCGTAGCGCATTTCGCCGGTCTCGCCGCGCCGGGCGGCGGCGAGGGCGTCGTTGTCGGGACTGGTGTGGCCCAGCCGGCTGCGGTCGGGGTGATAGATCAGCGTGCCGTTGCGGTCCACCACGTACAGCGAGGAATCGTCGCGGTAGAAGTGCTGGCCCAGCAGCCGGTCCAGCACATTGTCCTCGTGCAGGTACAGCGTGCCCGCGATGTAGCCGAGGTAGCGGTAGTCATGGGAAAAGATGGGATGGGTGTACAGGATCAGCCAGCGGCCGTTGCGGGTCTGGAACGGTTCGCTGATGGTCGGGCGCCTGGCGGCCAGCGCGTCCCTGAAGGCGTCGCTGAGCAGATTCTGGCCCAGCAGTTGCGGGGACGACGTGGACACGGCCAGCACCTTGCCCTGCGGCGATACGACGTAGCTGGAATTGAAGTGGCCTAGCTGTTGCTCCTGGCGGCGCGTCTCCGCGTCCATCAGTTCCGGCCGGTTTTCCATGCCGGCCAGCATGTCTGCGCTATACGACAGATAGCGCTGCAGATCGGTCAGGAAGGTGTCGGTCGCGCTGGCCAGCTTGGACGCGTAGGCCCGGTTGACCTCCAGCGTGTTGCGCAGCAGCAGGTCGCGCTGCACCAGATAGCTGGCGTGCAGGCCGCCCGCCAGCACCAGGACGACCGACAGCAGGCTGATCCACAGGATGAGGCGCCGCAGGTCGATGCGGAACATGACGCGGTCCGTCAGGAGCGGGCGCGGTCCGGCGGCGGCCCGGCCAGCGCGTCCCAGGCGCACATCGCCTGCCTGGCCACGGCCTGCAAGGTCTTGCGGGTCGCGCCGTCGCGCGCCTGGATCGACATGCCGTGCAGCACGGTGGCGTAGAACGCGGCCAGGCCCTTCAGGTCCGTGCCCGCCGGAAGCTCGCCGTCGGCGGCGCCGGCATGGAGTCGGGCCAGGATTCGGCCCTGCATGTCGCGGCGGTTGTCGCCCAGGAAATCGCCCACGCTGGCGTGGTTCACGCAACCCGAGGGCGCGCCCAGCACGATCAGGCAGCCGGGCGGATGGCCGGGCGCGGTGAAGCGTTCGGCCGAGGCCAGCAGCATGGACTGGATGCCCTCGCGGGCGGTGGGCGCATCCTGCAGCGCGCGCCTGCCCGAACTGCCTTCGGTTTCGCGGTAGAGCTCGACGGCCTCGCGGAACAGGCTTTCCTTGGATCCGAAAGCGCCGTAGAGGCTGGGCGAATTGATGCCCATCGCTTCCGTCAGATCGGTCAGCGATGCTCCTTCATATCCCTTCGACCAGAAGACATCCATGGCCTTGCGCAAGGCCTGGGCTCGGTCGAAGTTCCGGGGACGCCCACGTTCTGCCATGGCGATGATTTTACTCGCGGCGTGATTTTTGTGTTGATCATTAAAAAAATGATTGACGACCTCGATCCCGGTCGGCGAATATATTTGTACCGATCACTACAAATATGGAATCGATCATGCAGAACCTGACTGGGAAAGTGGCTTTCGTCACCGGCGGCAGCCGTGGCATCGGCGCGGCCATCGCGCGGCGCCTCGCCGCCGACGGCGCCGACGTGGCGTTTACCTATGTGAGCGCGTCTTCCGCAGCCGGCGCGCAGGCGCTGGCGCAGGAGCTGTCCGCGGACGGCCGCCGCGCGCTCGCCGTCCAGGCCGATTCGGCGGACGCCGCCGCTGTGAGGCGGGCGGTCGAACAGGCCGTCGCGGAACTCGGGCCGGTGGACGTGCTGGTCAACAACGCCGGCGTCTTCATCGCGGGCCCCATCGGCGACGCGACCCTGGACGACTACGAACGGACGATGGACGTCAACGTCCGCGCGCCGTTCGTCGCGATCCAGGCGGCCCAGGACTCCATGCCCGATGGCGGGCGCATCATCAACATCGGCAGTTGCCTGGCCGCCCGCGCCGGCCGGCCGGGCGTGGCGCTGTACGCCGCGAGCAAGGCGGCGCTGGTCGGCCTGACCCAGGGCCTGGCCCGCGACCTGGGCGCGCGCGGCATCACCGCCAACGTGGTGCACCCCGGCCCGATCGACACCGACATGAACCCGGCCGACGGCGAACGGGCGGGAGACCTGGTCGCGGTGTTGTCCCTGCCGCATTACGGCGAGACCCGCGACATCGCCGGCATGGTCGCTTTCCTGGCCGGCCCCGAAGGCCGCTATGTCACGGGCGCGAGCCTGGCGGTGGACGGCGGCTACGCCGCCTGACGCGCGGGGCCCTGAAGTTTTTTGGGGCGTGACTTGCACAAACCAAAAAAGCTACATATAATCTTGCTTCTTCGCACTACACACATAACGAAACGCAGCGGCGGCGGCAGTAAAAAGCGCTAACCCAAGCGGATCGGGATTGAGTGGATTGCAAGGGCTGTTAGCTCAGTTGGTAGAGCAGCGGACTCTTAATCCGTAGGTCGAGTGTTCGAGCCACTCACAGCCCACCAAATTCAAACGCCGGAAATCCTGATTGGGTTTCCGGCGTTTTTCATTTTGGGTCTGGCTCGGTTCCTGGCTTGGTATCCTGGTGATTGCCACGCCGGGCGTGGCGCTTTCCTGCCCCGCGCCCGGGCATCGAACCGAGATCACAAGCATGACGCAAGACGCAATTGAAACCGTGACGGACCTTGAAGTGGACCGCAAGGCGATGGAGGCCTTGATCGAACGCGCGGCGGACAATCCGCTGTCGTTCCAGGACTGCGACTTTCAGGGCGCCGACTTTTCCCGGCTGGATTTGCGCGGCGCGCGTTTCACGGCCTGCGCCATTGCAAATTCCTCGTTCCAGGGGGCCACGCTTGCCGATACGTCGTGGGTGCGCTGCCGCGGCGGGCAGGTCGACTTCGCCTCGGCCGACGCCAGCGACGCCGTGTTCCAGAACTGCGACCTGAACAACGCCAACTGGCGCCGGGCCCGGTTGGCGGCGGCGCGGTTCCAAGGCTGCAAACTGACCGGCTCGGATTTCGACGGCATCGCCTGCCTGGGCTGGACCGTGGAGGAATGCCTGCTGGTGGGCGCGCTGCTGCGCGGCGTGTCGTTCCGCAAGTCCAACATCATGCAGTTGGACTTCTCGGACGCCGACCTGGCCGGCAGCGATTTCCGCGACACAGTGTTCCATGGCGGCAGCCTGCGCAACGCCAATTTGAAGAACGTCCGCTTCGAAGGCGCCGACCTGCGCGAAGTGGACTTGAGCGGCATCGACCTGACGGTTGCCGCGCGTCTGGCCGGCGCCACCATCTCCAAAACGCAGGCCGCCGTGCTGCTGGCGGAGCTGCGCATCAGCGTGGTCTGACGGGCCCGCTCCCCCGGGGATGCTCTGCGCTAGAACGTGCCGCGCACGGTCAGCGTGGCGTTGCGGGGATCGCCATAGAAGCTGCCCCACCCCGGCGCTCCGATGGTCTGGTAGTAGGTCTTGTCGAAAATATTGTTCACGTTCAACGCCGCCGACCAGTGTTTGTTGAACTGGTAACCGACCCGCGCATTCCAGACCGCGAACGGCCCTTGCGAAACCCGGACGGAACGCGTTTCCGTATAGCTGCCAGTCTGGTAGTTGACGCCCGCCCCCAAGGTCCACGCGGACCATTCGCCCGGCAAGCGGTAGTCGGTCCACAGGCGCAGCATGTGTTTGGGCGTGAAGGTGCGGCCAAAGTTGGTGTTCAATACGTCAGTGTCGTCCAGGAATTTCAGCGTGTTGAAGGTGTAGCCGGCGAACACCTGCCACCCCTTGGCCACTTCGCCGCTGATCTCGGCATCCACTCCCTGGCTGCGCAATTTTCCGCTTGAAACGTAGCATATATCGCCAATGGCGCAGCCACCGGCAAGGTCTTCCTGCGCCTGGTTCTTCTGGTCGATGCGGAACACGGCCAGGGACGTATTGACCTTCCCGTCGAGCAGTTCGCCCTTGATGCCGACTTCATAGTTCTTGCCAACGATGGGGTCCAGCACCTTGCCCGAAGCGTCCAGGGCATTCTGCGGTTCAAAGATCTGCGCGAAGCTGACGTAGCCGGACCACTGCGGATTGAAGGCGTAGATCAGGCCGCCATAGGGCGTGACGACGCCATTTTCCTTGTAGGGATCGGAGTACTGGTCGCCGGTATCGCGGTAGCGCGTGGTGTTTTCGTACCAACTGACGCGCGCGCCGGCCACGAGGGTCAGCGGGTCGGCCAGGCTGAAACGTCCCACGCCGTAGACGCCGGTCTGCTTCATCTTCACGACCGTCGCATCACCGCGGTAGGCGTTCTCGCGCAGCCAGTCGTCGGACGGCTCCGGCACGTGATGGTCCGGATCCCATACATTGGACGCGCGGTTCAGGCGAGCCAATGCGAAATCGTCTTTGCTGGTCAGGTGATTGAGGCTGGCGCCGACGCTTACCGAGTGCTTGCGCCCCAGCGCCTGGAATGTGCCGTCCACCTCAAGGTCCAGCGCCTTGTTGTGCGTCGAAAGATCGAAGATGCCGGCGTATAGCGAAGGACCCAGCAGCGTCGAGGGATTCACGGCGCCGTCGGAGAACGCGTACTTCGAATCGTTGGATTCCTGCGTCGACGTGGCGGTCAATCTGGCCGACCAGTCTTTGTTGAACCGGTGCGCCAATTCGGCGAAGACCGTGGTCTGCTTGCCGTTCCAACGGTTCCAGTCCTGCCCCAGCGAGGTGGACCGCTTCAGCCCCAGGTCGTCGCCGTTGGAATAGTGCGGCAGGCCGTGGAAGAACGGCGTGGACCGTAGTTCCTCGTAGCTGACGCCTGCGGTCAGCGTAGTGTCCGGCCCGAAGTCGTACGACAGCACGCCATACAGCACGCCCGTGCGGCTCTTGGCCTCGTCGTAGAAATATTCGCGGTCGTTATAGCTGGCCACGGCGCGTCCGCGCAACGATCCCGACTCGTTCAACGGACCGGTGGCGTCGATATCGGCGCGGTAGTTGTTCCAGGACCCGCCGCTGGCCATCATCTGCACCTGGCTTTCGGCGAGCGGGCGCTTGCGCACCAAGTTGACCGCCGCGCTGGGCGAGCCAGCGCCTTGCAGCAGCCCTGTAGCGCCGCGAATGATTTCCACGCGGTCCAGGATCACCGTATTGCTGGTGAAGTTGTTGGCCTGCGGGTAGTAGAAGGCGCGGTTGACGCCGTCGAACTGATAGCTGTCGACCCGGAAGCCGCGCGAGAACACGTAGTTGCCGCCCATCGGGCTCTTGTAGAGCGTCATGCCGGTGCTGTTGGCCAGCACATCGTCCAACGTGTTGGCGTTCTGGTCATCCATGCGCTGGCGCGTGACGACCGTGACCGACTGCGGAATCTCTTTGAGCGTCTGCTGGCCCTTGCCGATGGTCACCATGCGGCTGGTGTAGCTGCCGGAGCCTTCGGTCACGGCGCTATCGGCCAGCCCCGTGACCGTGACGGGCGCCAGCGTGGACACGCCCGGCACGTCTTGCGGGATGCGCCGCAACTGGTAGCCTTCGCCATTGGCGTTGGCGACGGCCTGCAGACCCGTGCCGACCAGCAATTGCGCCAGCCCCTGCTCGGCCGTATAGCGCCCCGACAAGCCCTGGGTCCTGACGCCGCGCGTCAGGGCGGGGGACGCCACCACGGTGACCTGCGCGGCCACGCCGAACTGGCCCAGCGCCTCGTCCAGCGGCGCCGCGGAAATGGAAAACACGACGCCCTCCGCGGAAGCGGCCTGGGCCCACGACGCGGCGGGCGCGGCCAACGGGACAACTGCCGTCAATGCCAGATGGACGGCAAGCCGCAGGCGGGCGGGCCGCGCCCCCGGCGGTCTGGGCGCGGCGATAGGCGAAGAAGACTGGCGTGGTGCCATGAGAGATTTCCTGGTTCGTCGAATGGATCGGGCAGGCCCGGGATGTCTCGGAGCCTGTCTCTATGTCTAACGAACCAGAATCGATAATCTTCGGCGTGGTTACAACTTTGTTTGCGATGCGCCTTCAGGCAGGGCGGGTCAAGCGCGCCCCACGCTGACCCAATAGCGCGTGCGGTAGCGCAGCGACAAGTGCAGCGCGCTGGCCAGCACTTCCAAGGCGCGATCGGTGTCGTCGATGCGGAACGCGCCGGTGACCTCGCGATCGGCCACGTCGGCATCGCAATGCAGGAATCCAGGGCGGTAGCGGCCCAGCTCTTCCAGAAACCGGTCGAGCCGCATGCGGTTGGCGACCAGCATGCCTTGCTTCCAGGCGGGTGCGGAGCCTTCCACCGGCACAGCGGGCGACAAGGTGCGGGCATCAAAATCGGCCTGCTCTCCGGCGTGCAGCACCCGCGATGCCTCCACAGATCCGGCGGGATCGATACGCACCGCGCCCTCATGCACGGCGACGCGCGTAGCGCGGCGCGCGTCGTCCAACTGGCGCACGACAAAACGCGTGCCGAGCGGCGTCAGGATGCCGTTGCGCGTCTTCACGCTGAACGGACGTCCGGCCGGATCGCTGGACGTGGCGATCAGGATTTCACCGTCGCGCAGCTCGATCCGGCGTTGCCGCTCGTCAAAATGCAGCGCCACGGCGGAATCCGTATTCAGGGTCAACTGGGTGCCGTCGGGCAAGGTCAGGACGCGCTGTTCGCCTGTCGCCGTGCGGTACACCGTCGCGCCGTCCCACAATCCTTCCCTCATCCCGGCCAACCCCAGCGCGCCCAGGCCGATGCCGCCGGCCATCCACTTCAACGCGTTGCGGCGCGATCGCTGGTCGCAGTAGCGCAGGATGGTCTGCCCCGCCGTGGCCGCGGGCAGATGCGCGCCGGTCGTGGCGGCGAAGTCCTGGTTGATGCCTTGCAGGCGCTGCCAGGCCAGCTCGTGGCGTGCATCGGCCTGGCGCCATCGCGCACAGGCGGCCTGGGTGTCGGCGTCGGGCGCGTCCGCGGTCCGCATCATCCATTGCGCGGCCTGCTTGATGATGTCGGGATGCAGGCGTTCGGTCTCGTGCGCGCTCATGCGTACAACACGGCGTAGCAATGCTGCCAGGCCTTGACCATGTCGCGCTGCACGGCGGCCACCGAGATGTCCAGTTGCCGCGCGATCTCCAGATACGGATGCCCCTGCACCTGGGCCAGTACGAATACGCGGCGCACGCGCGGCGGCAGTTGTTCCAGCATCCGGCAAACGGCATTCAGCGCTTCCAGGACCAGGGCGTGCGTTTCGGGACTGGGCTCGGTGGCCTCGCTGCGCAACGCCAGGGTCTCCAGATAGGCTTGTTCGATCGCGCGGCGGCGCGATTGGTCGATGAGCAGGCGCTTGGCGATCGTGGTGAGAAAGCCGCGCGGTTCGGCCAAGGCCGCGCGGGACTCGCTGCGCATGACGCGCTCGAACGTGTCGTGCGCCAGGTCCGCGGCGTTGTCGATGTTGCCGCTGAGCCTGCGGCGCAGCATCTGGACAAGCCAGCCATGATGCTCTCGATACAGGCTGACGAATTCGTCAGAGGACGCAAAGTCGACAGGACGCACGCGGGCCTTCCGTTCAAACGATAATGGGAATGATTGTTAATTGTAAACGATCCATTCCCGGCCGATGGCCAGCCTGTGTCGCCGCCGTCCGAAGGCCCGTGGTCTTGCGCTGATCAATCTTGGCATCGGAGGCACACTCATCCGACTGGCATGCGCGGTCGGCGTTCCCGTAGCGTCCGGCTGGCGTCAGCGTGACCGGTCGTTATCGCATCGCCTTACGCCGATGGCCTTGCCGTCGGGGCTGCCGCTGCATCCGCGGCGTCGGCATTTTCGGCGGCCTTGGCCGAGCGTCTCTTGAGTTCCAGGATCACCTGCCCGCCGGAGAGGATGTCGGTCTGGACGGCGATCCGGGCCGCCTGGCTGTCGCGGTTGCGCATCGCGGTCAGCAGGGAGTAGTGGCCGTCGATCATGTCTCGTCCGCCCGCCGTATAGCACTGGGCGATCAACGGGCCCATCTTCAGCCACAGCCGCTCCAGGATGCTCAATAGCACCGGCATGTTGGCGATGCGGCAGTATTCAAAATGGAAGTGCTGGTTCAGGCTGATGGCGCCCAATACGTCGCCGGCAGCCAGCGCCTGTTCGTTCTGCTCGATCAGCGCTTCCATGCGCGCGATGTCTTCGGCCGTGGCGACTTCGGCCGCCCGCGCGGCCGCCATGCCTTCCAGTTCCAGCCGGATGTCGCGGATTTCCAGGTACTCGGGCAGGGCGACTTCGGCTACCCGGATGTCCCGGGCGCTGCGCATGACCAGCGCGCCATCCTGCACGAGGCGCAGCACGCCGTCGCGCACGGGGGTGATGCTGGTGCCCAATTCCGCGGCCAGCTCCCGGATCCGCAGCCGGTCTCCTGGCCGGAGCTGGCCTTCCATCAGCGCGCTGCAGATTCTGGTGTAGACCCGGTTGCCCATGCTTTCGTACTGCATGGCCGAAAAACGGGCCTCTGCCTGCGGCGGCTGCGCCGACGGCGCGAGAGGTTCAGCAACAGGGCGGGGAGGAGGGCTTGCGCTCGGATGATGCATCAAAGTACGTGCCAAGAGTCATAAGTGCGCCACAGGTGGGTCTGCCCGGGCGGGCGGATGGCGGGCTCGCGGCCCATGCCCTACTTTATCAGTCTTATAGATAAAACCAGCGGCCGCGAGCGGCTTTGCGGGATTTCCCTGTCTCCGGGATTACACCAATGTTGTGATTCCCAGACATTGATGCATGATGCATCAAATATTTTAATCGGGATGTCTAGTGATGCTGTCCGACGCCGCCGCCGGCATGGAAGAACCGGTGGACGCCCTGCTGGTCAATTCGCCTCCGCCGATCCGGCTGGAGGACGCCGAGCGCCTGGCCAGAGCCTGCTACCCCGGTTACGCGCAATGCGTTCCGCTGTCGGGTGAGCGCGACATGAATTTCCGGATCAGCCGGGCGGACGGCGGGTCGCTGACGCTGAAATTCATCAACGGCGCGGAAAGCCTGGATGAAACGCGCATGCAGATTGCGGTGCTGAAGCATCTGGAAGCGCGCCAGGGCGGCCTGGGCACGGTGCGGGCGCCGCATCACCAGCCTGCCGACACCGCGGGCTTGGCGGCGGATTCGGGTATCGGGCCGGGTTGCGACGATGGCGCGGCAACGCAGGATTGGCTGAGCTTTCGCATATCGGAGGTTGCGGGGCCGGTGCGGGTGCGCGCCTATGGCTTCCTGCCGGGCCGGGTAGGAACGGCCATGTCGGCCGGGCCGCAGTCCTGGCGCGCGGTGGGCAGGGCGGCGGGCCAATTGGACGCGCAGCTTGCCGACTTCGAGCATCCGGCGGCGCATCGCCTGTTTCTGTGGGATGCCTGCCAGGTGGCGCGGGTGCGGCCGATGCTGGAGGCGGTGGAGTCGCTGGACGAACGGGCGCGCATTGCCGCCTATCTGGACGCGTTCGAGCAGGATGTCGTGCCGGCGCTGGCGGCGCTGCCCAGCCAGATCATCCACAACGATCTGTCGCCCAGCAACATCCTGGCGGACGAGGCCGGCACGGACTTGGTGGGCATCCTGGACTTCGGCGACATGGTCCATGCGCCGCGCATCGCCGAGATCGCCATCGCCGCGTCCTACCAGATGATGGTTCCCGGCAATCCCCTGGACGTACTGTCGGCCGTGGTGGCGGGTTACGAGTCAGTGTTGCCGCTGGCGCCGCGGGAGCGGCGCCATGTGCTGGATCTGGTGCTGGCCCGGCTGGTGCAGCGAATGGTGATCCCGTCCTGGCGCGCCTTGCGCTTTCCAGGCAATGGCGCCTACATCCTGCGCAGCCGGGCGGCGGCGACGGCGCTGTTCAACGAGCTGTACGACGAATGGAACCGGGGCGCGCGTTGAGCGCGTCCTCAGTGGAACTGCGCGAGGCTGCGCAAGAATCGACCGAAGGACATGCGATGACGGTGAACCGCAACGATATGCAGCAGGACCTGCTGGGGCGGCGCAAGGCGCTGGGGCCGGCCTACCGGTTGTTCTACGAGGAGCCGGTGGAATTGGTGCGCGGCGAGGGCGTGTGGCTGTACGACGCGTCGGGACGGCGCTACCTGGATGCCTACAACAACGTGCCGGTGGTCGGGCATGCCAATCCCGCCGTGGTGGAAGCGCTGTCGCGCCAGGCATCGGTGCTCAATACGCATACGCGTTATCTCCACGATGGCGTGGTGCGTTATGCCGAGCGCTTGCTGGCGCTGTTTCCGGACGCGCTCGATACCGCCATGTTCACCTGCACGGGCAGCGAGGCCAATGACCTGGCGCTGCGCATCGCCTTCGAGGTGACGGGGCAGCGGGGCGTGATCGTCACCAGCAATGCCTATCACGGCGTGACGATGGCGCTGGCCGACGTGTCGCCGTCGCTGCGTCCCGTCGGCGCGCATGTCCGCACGATACCGGCGCCTTGCCTTCTGGAGGGCACGCCGCGGGAGGTCGCGGCCCAGTTTGCCGCCAGTGTGGATGCGGCGGCCGCCGAACTGGAAGCCGCCGGCACGCCGGTGGCCGCGCTCATGGTCGATACCGTGTTCGCCAGCGATGGCCTGTACGCCGATCCCGGTGAAGCGCTGACCCTGGCGGCCGAGCGCGTGCGCGCCCGGGGCGGACTGTTCATCGCCGACGAAGTACAGGGCGGCTTTGCGCGGATGGGCGGCAACTGGTGGGCCTTCCAGCGCGACCGCGTGATCCCGGACATGGTGTCCCTGGGCAAGCCCATGGGCAATGGACATCCGATCGGCGGCCTGGTCGCGCAGTCGCGCCTGATCGAGGTTTTTGGCCGGCAGTGCCGTTATTTCAATACTTTCGGCGGCAACACCGTGTCGTCGGCCGTGGGTCTGGCCGTGCTGGACGAGTTGGCGCGCATGGATGCGCCGGCCCATGTCGAGCGCGCCGGCCAGGCCATGGCGCAAGCGCTGGGCGATCTGGCGCGGCGCCACGATTGCCTGGGCGCGGTGCGCGGACACGGCCTGTATTGGGGAGTCGACATCGTCGCGCCCGATGGCGATGCGGCGCATGCCGCCCGCCTGGCCCAGCGCATCGTCAACGGCTTGCGCCAGTCCGGCGTGCTGCTCGGCACGGCCGGCCGCAATGCCTCCACGCTCAAGATCCGCCCGCCGCTGGTGTTCCGGCCCGAGCATGCCGGCATCCTGGCCGCGGCCCTGGACGAGCAGTGCCGCATGGCGATGCGCTGAGCGGCGGCCAACAAGATAACAAGACGCTACACAAGAAGACCGGTCCCACTCCACCACGTCGAATACGCAAGGGAATCATCATGCGCAACACTAAGTTCTTCAGGAAAACCGCACTGAATGTCCTGCTGGCGGGCGCAGCCGCCATCGGGGCGGGCGCGTCGGCCATGGCGCAGACGCATGGCGGCACGCTCAATGTGATCCTGAACCCCGAGCCGCCCATCCTGATGCTGGGCCTGAACCAGCAGACGCCCACGCAGATCGTCGGCGGCAAGATCTACGAGAGCCTGCTGACCTACGATTTCAAGCTTAATCCCCAGGCCAGCCTGGCCAAGTCGTGGAACGTGTCCGCCGACGGCCTGACCTATACCTTCGAGCTGCAGGAAGGCGTGACCTGGCACGACGGCAAACCGTTCAGCGCCGATGACGTGCTGTTCTCGCTCAAGGAATACCTCCCCGAGGTGCATGCGCGCGCCCGCAACAACCTCAGCCATGTGGCCAGCATCGAGAAGACCGGTCCGCTGACCGTCGTCATCACGCTCAAGGAACCGTACTCGCCGTTCATCAACGCCTTCGAAGTGTCGTCCGCGCCCATTGTGCCGGCCCACATCTACCAGGGCACGGACTTCCGCAACAACCCGGCCAACCAGACGCCCATCGGCACCGGGCCGTTCAAGTTCAAGGAATGGCAGCGCGGCCGCTTCGTGCTGCTGGAGCGCAACGACAAGTACTGGCGTCCCAACCTGCCGTACCTGGACAAGATCTACTTCCAGGTGATTCCGGACGCCAATTCGCGCCTGGTGGCGCTGGAAAGCGGTTCGGTGCAGGTGGCCAGCTTTGGCGACATCGACTTTGCCTTCCTGCCGCAGATCAAGGCCAATCCCCAACTGGAGGTCACGACCCAGGGCTACGAGTTCACTGGCTCGCACGCCGCGATCGAGCTCAACCATCGCGCCAAGCCGCTGGACGACGCGCGCTTCCGCCAGGCCATCCAGTACGCCATCGACCGCAAGTTCCTCGCCGACCGCATTTTCTTCGGCGCCGCGCGTCCGGCCACGGGTCCGGTGTCGTCGGTGACGCGCTTCTACGACGACAAGCTGCCGCGCTATGACTACGATCCGAAGAAAGCCATCGCGCTGCTCGACGAAATGGGCCTGAAGCCCGATGCCGGCGGCAAGCGCGCCAGCATCAAGCTGCTGGGCTTGCCGTATGGCGACACCTGGAACAAGGTGTCCGAATACGTCAAGAATTCGCTCTCCAAGGTGGGTGTCGAAGTGGTGCTGGAAAACACCGATGCCGGCAGTTGGGCGCGCCGCTACTCCAATTGGGAGTTCGACTCGGTGGTCGAATACCTGTACCAATACTCGGATCCGGCGCTGGGCGTGGATCGCACCTATCGTTCGGACAACATCCACAAGGGCGGCTACGGCACCAACACGTCGGGCTATGTGAACAAGGACGTGGACGCCGCGCTGATCGCCGCCGCGAAGGAAGTCGATCCCGCCAAGCGCCAGCAGCTTTATTCGCAGGCTTACGGCCAGGTCGCCAAGGACGCGCCGACCGCCTGGCTGGTGGAACTGGCCTTTCCCACGATCACCAACAAGAAGGTCAAGAACGTGACGACGTCCGCCATCGGCGTGGCGGAAACCTTCGCGACGACCTACATCGAGAAGTAAGCGGAGGAACGGATGATGAGGTGGCTGCGGCCCTTACTTTCCGTGCTGGGCAAATCGGTCACGGTGCTGATCGCAGTCGCCGTCATCAACTTTGCCCTGGTGCACATGGCGCCCGGCGACCCGGTCAGCGTGCTGGCCGGCGAAGCCGGGTCATCCGACGCGAAGTTCCTGGAGCAGTTGCGCCAGGAGTTCAAGCTCGACCAACCCCTCGCGGTGCAGTTGGGGAGCTATCTGCAATCCATCGCCACGCTGGATCTGGGCTACAGCTATCGGCAGCAGCGTCCCGTCTGGGACATGATCGCCGACCGCCTGCCCGCCACGCTGGTGCTGGCGATCCCGGCATTCCTCATTGCCCTGCTGGGAGGAATCCTGATGGGGGCGCTGGCCAGCCGCTACCGGGGATCGTGGCTGGATTCAGCCATCACCGCGGCGTCGCTGGCCTTTTACGCCACGCCCATCTTCTGGGTCGGGCTGCTGCTGGTGCTGGGGTTCTCGGTCAGCCTGGGCTGGCTGCCGGCTTTCGGCTACGAGACCATGGGGTCGTCGCTGACCGGCATTCCGCGAATGCTGGACATCGCCAAGCATGCCTTGTTGCCCATCGTCACCCTGGCGGGCTTCAACCTGGCGGTCTATACCCGCCTGGCGCGCGCCTCCATGAACGAGATCCAGGGCGCCGATTTCGTCAAGACGGCCTGGGCCAAGGGCCTGTCGTCCGGCCGGGTGGTGTGGGTGCACCAGTTGCGCAATGCCGTGCTGCCGGTCATCACCCTGGCCGGCATGCAGGCGGGCCAACTGATCGGCGGCTCGGTGCTGGTCGAAACCGTGTTCGCCTGGCCAGGAATCGGCCGGCTGGCCTTCGATGCCTTGCAGCAGCGCGACTATCCCGTCCTGTTGGGAGTGTTCTTCTGCACTTCGGTGGTGGTGGTGGCGTTCAACCTGCTTACCGATCTGATCTACCGCCTCGTCGATCCCCGCATGCAGAGTCAATCATGAAGACATTGATCAAGCGATATTTCAGCAATGCCGGCGCGGTGGTCGGACTGGCCTGCCTGGCCGCCATCGTGCTGATGGCCCTGAGCGCCCAGTGGCTCTATCCCGTCAATCCCTGGGACACCACCGAAGCGCCATTCCTGCGGCCGTTCGAAGAGGCCAGCGCCTGGCTGGGGGCGGACTCCATGGGCCGCAATATCGCGGCGGGCATCGTGCATGGCGCGCAGGCTTCGCTGCTGGTGGGCGTGGTGGCGACCGTGGTGGCGGTGTTCATCGGCATGCTGGTGGGGGTGCCCGCCGGTTATCTGGGGGGCCGCTGGGATGAGTTGCTGATGCGCCTGACCGAGATATTCCAGACCATTCCCAGCTTTCTGTTCGCGATTGTGCTGGTGGCGATTTTCCAGCCGTCGTTCGGTTCGGTCATCACCGCCGTGGCGCTGGTGAGCTGGCCGCCGATCGCGCGGCTGGTACGCGCCGAATTCATGCGGGTCAAGTCCAGCGAGTTCGTGGAAGCCGCCACGGTGCAGGGCTATTCGCGCGCCCACATTGTGTTTGCCGAGATCCTGCCCAACTGCGTCTCGCCGCTGATCGTGATGGCTTCGCTGATGGTGGCCAACGCCATCCTGCTGGAAAGTGCCATCAGCTTCCTGGGCCTGGGCGATCCCAATCTGATGACCTGGGGCTACATGGTGGGCGCGTCGCGCACTTTCCTGCGCCTGGCCTGGTGGATGTGCCTGTTCCCGGGCGTCGCGATCTTCGTCACCGTGCTGGCGGTCAACCTGATGGGAGAGGGGCTCAACGATGCGCTCAATCCTCGTCTTCATCGCAAGGGGTGAGCCGTGACGCCGTTGCTTCAGATTGAAAACCTGTCGATCTCGCTACCGGCGGGCGGCGACCGCAAGTTGGCGGTGGATGGCGTCAGCCTGGCCTTGAATCCGCACGAAATCGTGTGCGTGGTGGGCGAGTCCGGGTCAGGCAAGTCCACGCTGGCGCATGCCGTGCTGGGCCTGCTGCCGCGCGGCCTGCGGATCGCCGGCGGCGATATCCGGCTGGGCGACCTGCAACTGGCCGGCATGCCCTTGGGCGAGTTGCGCAAGGTGCGCGGCAAGCGTATTGCCATGGTGTTCCAGGAGCCGCTCAGCGCGCTCAATCCGCTGATGCGTTGCGGCCGCCAGATCGGCGAGATGCTGCGCACGCATGGCATGCGCGACGCCGGCCAGGTGAATGCGCGCGTGGCCGAGCTGCTGGCCTCGGTCGGTCTGCCGGACCATGCCCGCATCGCCGATTCCTACCCCTACCAATTGTCGGGCGGACAACGCCAGCGCGTCATGATCGCCATGGCTCTGGCGCTGGAGCCCGATATCCTGATCGCCGACGAGCCGACCACGGCGCTGGACGTCACCACGCAGGCGCAGATCCTGGCGCTGATCAAGGACATCCAGCAGCGCAAGGGGCTGGCTGTGCTGTTCATCACGCACGACTTCGGCGTGGTGTCCGAAATCGCCGACCGCATCGTCGTGATGCAAGGCGGGCGCGTGATCGAATCCGGCACCGCGCAGCAGGTGCTGCACGATCCCCAGGCGGCGTATACCCAGTCGCTGCTGGCCGCCGTGCCGTCGTTCCGGCCGCCGCCTGCCGGCAAGTTCCCGCCCGATGCCTTGCTGACGGTAAAGGACCTGCGCAAGACGTATCTGCGCAAGGGCAAGTGGTTCGGCCCGGCCCAGCAGTTTCCGGCCGTCAAGGGCGTTTCGTTCGATATCCGGCGCGGCGAGACGGTGGGACTGGTGGGCGAGTCGGGTTCGGGCAAGTCGACCATCGGCCGCATGCTTGCGGGCCTGGTTTCCGTCGATGGCGGCGAGTTGCGGCTGCGCGGCGCCGACCTGCTGGCCGAAGGCGCGTTCGCCGATCCGGCGCGGCGCCGTTCGGTGCAGATGATCTTTCAGGATCCGTATGGCTCGCTGAACCCCCGCCATACCGTGGCCCGCATCCTGACCGGCGGCATGCGCCGTCACGGCATGTCGGCCGGCGCGGCCATGGACAGGGCGCGCGAATTGATGCAACTGGTCAAGCTGGATCCGTCCGCGCTGGATCGCTATCCGCATGAGTTCTCGGGCGGCCAGCGCCAGCGCCTGGGCTTCGCCCGCGCCATCGCCGTGACGCCGGAGCTGATCGTGGCGGACGAACCGGTGTCGGCGCTGGACGTTTCGGTGCAGGACCAGGTGCTGGCCATGCTGCGGCAACTGAAGCAGGAGCTGCATCTGTCCATGCTCTTTATCACGCACGACCTGCGCGTGGCATCCCAGTTGTGCGATCGCGTCATTGTGCTCAAGCATGGCGAGATCGTCGAGCAGGGTCCGACCGCCCAGGTCCTGGAGAATCCGCAGCACGCGTATACCCGCGAACTGATCGCCGCGGTGCCCGGAAGAAGCTGGAAGTAAACATACCCACACGCCCTTATAGGATCGCGCAGTGAAAGCCTTCATCTCTCCGACCCATGACGTGCCCTGGCCGGGCAATGCCATGATCCGTGGCTTGCTCAAGCAGCACCACGACCGCGCCGAACGCAGCGTCGAAATCCTTGCCGCGCTGAAGGATGACCTTCGCCTGGATTGCCAGTTCGTCGAGCGCGCGGCCGAACGCCCGATCGAATTGTTCGAAGTTCACGCGCCGGACTATCTGCGCTATCTGGAAACCGCCTGGGACGAATGGTCCAAGGCGCCGGACGCATCGTTCGAGGTGCGGCCGTACCTTACGACCAATCGTTATTTTCCGACGCTGCGCACGCGCATCCCGGTGACGCTGGCCGGCCAATACCTGGGCGACGGCGGTTCGCCGCTGGTCCAGGATGCCTGGGCCAACATGAACGGCAGCGTGGATGCCGCGGTGGCGGCGGCCGACGCGCTTATCGGCGGCGAGCGCAGCGCGTACGCGCTGCTGCGTCCCGCCGGCCATCACGCCATGCGCGACCTGGCGATGGGCGGCTGCCACATCGCCAATACGGCGATCGCCACGCAACGCCTGGCGAAGCGCTTTGGCCGCGTGGCGGTGCTGGACATCGACGTGCACCATGGCAACGGCACGCAGCAGATCTTCTATGACCGCGACGACGTGCTGACGGTGTCGTTGCACGGCAAGCCGGAAACGCTGTTTCCGTTCATCTGCGGCTATGCCGACGAGGCAGGGACCGGCGCGGGCGAGGGCTACAACCTCAACCTGCCCATCGAAGGCGGCACGGAGATTGGCGGCTACCTTGGCTACTTCGACCAGGCGCTCGAACGGATCAAGGATTTCGCGCCCGGCGTGCTGGTGGTGGCAGCGGGCTACGACACGTTCCGCCACGACCCGTTCGGCAACCTCTGCATCGATACGGCCGACTATGCGGTGCTGGGCGACCGCATCGGCCAGCTTGGCTTGCCGACCTTGTTCGTGCAGGAGGGGGGCTACAAGGTGGATACGCTGCGCGCCAACGTCAATTCGCTGGTCGAAGGCTATCTGAAGCGCCAGGGAGCCCAGGCATGACGGCTGCCGCATGCGAGGCCGGCGCCGGCCGTGTCGCGTTGATCAGCGGCGCCAGCCGGGGCATCGGACTGGCCATCGCGCGCGAATTGCTGGCGCATGGCTGGCGGGTGTCCGCGGGGACGCGCCAGCCCGTGGCGGCGCTGGCGGAATATGGGGCGGATCGTTGTCATTGGTCGCCTTTCGATGCGCGCGATCCGGCGAGCGAAGCCGCCTGGGTGGCGGCCGCGCTCGGCCATTTCGGAGGCATCGACGCCATCGTGCACAACGCGGGCATCCTGAGCGACAAGTCCGTGATCGAGGCCAGCGACCAGGACTTCGACGATATCTTTGCCGTCAACGTCAAGTCGCCCATGCGCCTGACACGGCTGGTGTGGCCGCATTTGCGGGCCGCGCCGGAAGGCAAGGTGCTGGTCATCGCCTCGCTGGCCGGCAAGCGCGTGCGCGCAGCGGAAGGCGGGCTGTATTCCATGAGCAAGGCGGCCGCGCTGATGCTGGCCCATGGCATCCGCCATGCCGGCGATCCGGATCGCATTCGTTGCACCGCGATTTGTCCGGGTTTCGTCGCCACCGACATGGCCGATGGCGTGGACGAGTCCATCAAGTCGCAACTGACCCAGCCCCAGGAAGTGGCGCGGATCGCCCGGCTGGCGCTGGAGCTTCCCGCCACGGCCAGCGTGGCGGAAATCCCGGTGAGTTGGCGGGTGGAAACGGCGTTCTGACGCCGGGCAACCCCTCGGCGCAGGCATGGCATGGGTGTCGACCGCGCCGACGGGTCGGCGCCTTTTTTTTGTAAACAGCCAGTGTGGCACTGGCAGCCTGGAACGTGGCGTTCTTTGCTATTATTGCTAATCATTCTTATTTCCGGCCATCCCAGCGCGCGTGCCATGTCTCCGCCCGATACCGCCCGTCATGCGGCCTTGTTGACCTGGTACAGCGATCATCATGGCTGGCTGGTCGGCTGGCTGCGCCGCAAGCTGGGTTCCGCCTGCGACGCGGCCGATTTCGCGCAGGACACGTTCCTGCGGCTGCTCGGCCGCGATGACCTGGCCGCCATCCGCACGCCGCGCGCCTATCTCACGACCACGGCGACCCGCCTGCTGATCGACGACGCCAGGCGGCGCAAGCTCGAGGCGGCGTGCCTGGAAAGCTGGGCCATTCTGCATGGCGGCGAGGCGGCGCCCGCGCCGGAACAGCTACTTGAAACCATCGAGGCCCTGGCGGGGCTGGCGCGCATGCTCGATACGCTGCCCGCGAAGCCGCGCAGCGCTTTCCTGCTGCACCGGCTCGATGGCTGGAGCTACGGCGAGATCGCCGCGGAACTGGGCGTGTCCACCAGCATGGTGAAGCAGTACGTCGCGCGCGCGCTCGCCCATTGCTATCTGGCGATGGAGGCGGCGTGACGGCCGCGGCGGTTCCTTCCGTGCTGGCGCACGCCGCCCAATGGATGGCCACGCTGCGCGACGAAAGCGCCAGCGATGCCGACCGCGAGGCCTGTCTGCGCTGGCGCGCCGCCGATCCGGAGCATGAGCGGGTGTACCGGCGGCTCGAAGCCCTCTGGGGCGATTTCGACCGCGCCGCGGCCTTCGATTCGCCGGCCGCGGCCAGGCGCATCCTGGAACAGGCGGTGCGCAAGCGCCGGACGAGCCGCCGCGCGCTGGGCGCCAGCGCGCTCGCGCTGCTGATCTGCGGGGTGGGCCTGTGGCGCATGGCGCCGCCCGCCTGGCTGCTGGCCGATCACCATACCCGCGTCGGCGAGTGGCGCGTCATCGAACTGGACGACCACAGCCGCATCACCTTGAACACCGATTCCGCGATCGACGTGCGCTTCGATTCCCGCCGGCGCCTCATTACCTTGCGGCAGGGCGAAATCCTGGTGGACGTGGCGCACGAGGCGGCGGGGCGGCCGTTCGTGGTGGAGACGCCGGACGGCACCGCGCAGGCGCTGGGCACGCGCTATGCCGTGCGGCGCGGCGACGGCCATACCGACGTCACCGTGGCGGAATCCCGCGTGCGCGCCTGCGCCCGGGCGCCCGAACCGGTTTGCGCCGACCTGGCCGCGGGACAGCGCGCGCGCCTGGCGGGCGGCCGGGTCGGCGGGGCCGAGGCCGTCGACGCCGAACAGGCGCTGGCCTGGACCCGGCGCAGCCTGGTGGTGGACAACCAGCCGCTGGCCGACGTGCTGGCCGAACTGGGCCGCTACCGAGCAGGACGCCTGCAATACGACGCGGGCGCCCTGGCCGGCCTGCGGGTATCGGGGGTCTTCCCGCTGGAAGCGTCCGACCAGGCGCTGGCTTCGCTGGCGGCCAGCCTGCCCATCGCGGTCAGCCGCTATACGCCATGGCTGGTCATTGTGCGGCGGCGCTGAAAAAAAATCCTGTTCCCGCTGTCCCTTTCGCGGTTTGCTTCGTCATCACTCATGAGAAGTCGTCAAACTGGAGAGGATCGTCCGCTCATGAGTCATTCCCACACCACCGCGCGCGCATTGCGCGCGCTGTCCCTGGCGGCCGCGCTGGCCGCCGTCTATCCCGCCTGGGCCCAGCCCTCGGGGGCGCCCGTCGCCGCCGCGCGCGCCGTCGAGGTTCCGGCGGGCCCGCTCACGTCGGCACTGAACCGCTACGCCGAACAGGCGGGGCTGACCTTGTCCTTCGACCCGGCGCTGACGGCCGGGCTGCAAAGCGCGGGCCTGTCGGGCACGCTCACGCCCAGGCAGGCCTTCGCGGGCCTGCTGGCCGGCACCGGGCTGGAAGCGGTCGCGCGCGGCGGGGCAGGCTACACGCTCCGGCGCGCGCCCGGCGTCCCGGCTAGCACGCTGGATCCGATCACCGTGCACGGCAGCGGCGAACAGGCCTGGGGGCCGGTCGACGGCTACGTTGCGCGCCGGAGCGCCACGGCCACCAAGACCGATACGCCGCTCATCGAGACGCCGCAGTCCATCAGCGTCATCACGCAGGCGCAAATGGCGGCGCAGGGCGCCAACCGCGTGGACGAGGCCCTGCGCTACAGCGCCGGGGTGCGCACCGAGCCCATCTACGACACGCGCCGCGGCACCTACTATGTTCGCGGTTTCAACGTCGCCAACAACGGCCAGTACCTCGATGGCCTGAAACTGGCCTACTCGGGCGGCTACGGCGGCTGGGAGGTCGATCCCTACACGCTTGAACGCCTGGAAGTCCTGCGCGGCCCTTCGTCGGTGCTGTACGGCCAGACCGTGCCCGGCGGCCTCGTCAACCAGGTCAGCAAGCGTCCGCTGGACACGCGCAGCGGCGAGCTGGCGGTGCAGTACGGCAGCTTCGACCGCAAGCAGATCTCCGGCGACTTCACCGGCCCCCTGGACGAGGACGGCCGCTGGCTCTACCGCCTGACCGCGGTGGGGCGCGAGGGCGGCACGCAGACCGATCACGTCGACGACGACCGCGTGCTGCTCGCGCCGTCGCTCACGTGGCGGCCGAGCGCCGATACGTCGATCACGCTGCTGGCGCAGTATCAGCGCGACCGCACCGGCAATACCGCCAACTTCCTGCCGGCCGCGGGCACGCTCTGGTCCGTCGCCAATGGCCATATTCCTGTGGACTTCTTCACGGGCGATCCGTCCTTCGACAAGACCGACCGGCGCAAGGCGCAGATCGGCTACCTGGCCGAGCATCGGGTCAGCGACCAACTGACCCTGCGCCAGAATCTGCGCTATTCGACGCTGGACGTCGACTACCGCAGCCTGGGCGCGAACGGCGGCTGGGTGCAGACGCGCGAGCCCTACACGGACCTGCGCCGCATCTCGCTGGTCAGCAAGGAAGGCTTCCACCTGTTCTCCGTCGACAACCAGGCCCAGTTCAACCTGAAGCACGGGCAGGTGGCGCACACGCTGCTGCTGGGCGCCGACTACCAGGAGTCGCGCTTCGACCGGCTCTACGGCTTGCGCACCGCCGCGGTGGACCCGATCGACGCTTGGGATCCGGCTTACGGGCGCCCGTTCCCCGGCGCAACGCCGCAGGCGTCCAACGACACCGACCAGGTGCGCCGGCAGTTCGGTCTTTATGCGCAGGACCAGATCAAGTTCTACGATAAATGGGTCCTGCAACTGGCCGGCCGCTACGATTGGGCGCGTTCCACCACGGGCGAGACCATTCTGCGCACCGGCGCGGAGACGACGACGCGCACGGACGATGAACAGTTCAGCGGCAAGGTCGGCCTGGTCTACCTGGCCGACAACGGCCTGGCGCCCTACGCCTCGTACACCGAGTCGTTCGAGCCGGTCGCGGGCGCGGGCTACGGCGGCACCCCGTTCGAGCCCACGCGCGGCAAGCAATACGAGATCGGCCTGAAGTACCAGCCGAACGGCGCCCGCAGCTTCGCTCAGATCTCGCTCTTCGACTTGCGGCAGACCAACGTTTCGACGGCGGACCTGGACCATCCCGGGTTCAGCGTGCAGACCGGCGAAATCCGTTCGCGCGGCATCGAACTGGAGGGCACCTGGGAGGTCACGCCCCAGTTGAACCTTCTTGCGTCCTATACGTACAACGACGTGAAGGTCACCAAGGCCGCGGAAACCGCGGTCAACCGGGGCAAGCGTCCGCCCTACATTCCCGACCACATGGCGTCGCTGTGGGCCGATTACCGCCTGTCGGCGACCGGACCGCTGGCTGGCCTGTGGTTCGGCGCGGGCGCGCGCTACATGGGGTCGACCAACGACATTCCCGACGCCGTGCGCGTGCCCGCCTACACGCTGGTCGACGCCGCGCTGCGCTACGACATGGGGCGCTACCAGTTCTCGCTGAACGCCAGCAACCTGTTCGACAAGCGTTATGTGGCGGCTTGCGACAGCGTGACCAACTGCTATTACGGCCTGGAGCGGACCGTCATGGCGCGGGTGGCGTATCGGTGGTAGCGCCTGGCCTCGGGCGAGAGGGGCGCCTTACTTGATTCCGACGATCTTGATCGTCATGATCGAGATCGCTCCGGGCGGAATGCCGCTGTTGCCCGAGCCGCCGTCAATCAGCTTCGCCGGAATGTGGAATTTCGCGGAGCCGCCCAGGCCTAGCTGAGTGACGGCCGCCTGGAATGCCGGCGGCAGATCCGTGACCTTGCTGGCGGCCTCTTCCCGGGTGGAAAGCACCTCGCCGGAGCTCAGCTTTTCTTCCAGCTCGAAGAGGATTTCGGCTTGGGCGGTCACCATGGGCGGCTTGCCCTTCTTCAGGATGCGATACACGGTGCCGTCCGGCATCTTGACGGCGTCTTTTTCTTTCGCGGCCTCCGCCAGCAGGGTCTTGCTCAGCTTTTCGTTCTTGGACAGCATGGCGGCATCCAACTGCTGGCCCACGCTGGCAAGCTCGGCGGAAACCTTGTCCTGCGGCAACTGCATGCTGTTGGCGACCCTGTCGTTGAATCCCTGCGCGAACGCGGGCAGGTCCAGCTTCCTGCCGATGGATAGCAGCTTTTGTGTTTCCTGCGGCGCGCTGTCTCCGTACCAGGCGCCCAGCGCGTAGCTGATGCGGACATCCTTCGGGGCTGCGTTGTCGATGGTGACACGCCTTGCCGGGCCCGGGGATTCTCCCTTTGCTTGGCCGGCCTGTTGCGAGGCCAGCTTTTCGCCGGCCTGCTGGCTGGCCTTGCGCAGGTCGGCAAGCGCCCGTTCCTGTTCCTCGCGCTGCTGCGCCAGGATCTGGTTTTGCGCGAGCAGCTCGGCGACCTGCTTGTTCAGGCCGATGATTTCCTTCCCGGCCGCATCGGATCCCTCTTCGGATGCGTAATGGGCGGGGCGGCTGTCAGCCGCCGCCCGCAAGGCGGCAAGTTCGTTCTCGAGCGCGTGCTTTTGCGCCAGCGCATCGTTCAATTGCTGGGTCAACTCGCCGATTTGCCCGGCCGCCTGCTGCGGCGCGGGCGCGGGGACAGGCGCTGGGATCGAGCGGCGATGGGAATCGCTGCCGATGATTCTCTCTTCCACCAACCTATCCAGCAGGCTGGTTTCGGAAGTGGATGCCTTTGCACCGGAAAACACGAGCGCGCAGCACAGCGCGGTGCCGATAGGTTTTCTCATAGCTGGTTGTGCAGGCCCTGCGCACGCTGCATCATGTTGGAATAGATGGCGTTGTTGATGCGGAAGCACACCAGGGAAAGCACCCTGTCGATTTCGGTCTGCATGACTTCGGCCGCCTTGCCGTCGATTGCCGAAGCGTTGGATTTGTAAAGAACGTAGTTTTCGTTGATGGCGGCGAGCTGGGCCCTGTAGGTTTCGTAGGCGTCCGGGTTCAACTGCCTCAGTGCGGAAAATTCCTGGTAGCACTGCTGGTTCTTGTCGATGGCATCGCTGTTCTTGGCGACGACGGCGGTGGGGCGGGCGCTACAGCCTGCCAGGGCTAACGCGGCAGACAGAATGGCTGCACCGGCTGGGAGAAATTTCATGAATGCTGGTCCACGGATGAGTGCGAAACCGCCTGCCGAACTGGCGGACTGCTGATCGCGCCGCGGCGGCGATGGCAATCGCATCGATTCGCGGGGTATCGAGGTTTTGACCAGCAATAGACCACAGATGCCTGCGCGCTGAATATCGGACTCGTCTGATTTTGTGGGCTCGATTCCTGCGGCTTGCCTGGACGCAACCCTGTTCATTCGAGGCGCTTGCGGCCCGGTTCGATGGAAGGGAACGCCGGCTGCGCCGAGCGTGGCGCATTAAGGTGCGGCTTAAGTATGGGTAAACGGGCCGTGAATCACGGCGGGCGCGGGACTATTTATAGTGGCCCCATCGTCATTCCGAGAGAGCGCCGCATGTCCAGCCCCGCCGTTACTTCCGCCTACCCCCGCGTCGTGCTGTTCGATCTGCTTACCGCCTTGCTCGATTCCTGGACGGTTTGGAACCGCGCGGCGGGCTCCGAGGCCGCCGGCCGGGCCTGGCGCGCGGATTACCTGCGCCGCACCTACGGTTGCGGCGCCTATCGGCCCTACGAGCAATTGGTGCAGGAGGCCGCGGCGGCGGTGGGCTTGCCCGGCTCGGCGCCGGCGGCGCTGGAGACCCTGTGGGACGAACTGCCGGCCTGGGATGGGGCGCGCGAGTTGCTGCAGGCGCTGCGTCCGCATTGCCGACTGGGCGTGGTGACCAACTGTTCGGACCGGTTGGGGCGCCGCGCGGCCCGCCTGCTGGGCGTGGACTGGGACGTGGTGGTGACGTCCGAGGAAGCCGGCTACTACAAGCCGGATCCGCGTCCGTATGCGCTGGCCCTGGCGCGCCTGCAGGCGGAAGCGTCGCAGGCCGCCTTCATCGCCGGGTCCGGCTACGACATGTTCGGCACCGGCAAGGTGGGGCTGCGCACCTATTGGCACAACCGGGCCGGGCTGTCCCTGCCGGACGGCGCGGCGCGGCCGGAACGGGAGTCCCCCCGGCTCGAGGACGCGTTGCCGTGGCTGGCCCGGTTCAACGCGGGTTGACCGGATTGCGCCGCCGCGAAACCCGGCCCGGGCAGTACAAAATGTTGCGGGTCGCCGCGCCAGCGCTTGCTAGCATGGGCTGGCCGGAATATTCCGGCATACCGACGGGATAGTGGAGGTTGCCATGCGTTCAAGAACAATATTCAACCGTATCGCAATTGTCGCGGCATCGGGGGCGTTGCTGGCGGGGTGCGCCACGCAGCAGCAGACCAATACCGCCGTGGGAACGGGCGCCGGAGCGGCAATCGGCGCGGGGCTCGGCGCCTTGATCGGCCACGGCACGGGCGCGGCCATCGGCGCCGGCATCGGCGCGGTGGCGGGTGGGCTGGTCGGTTACAACTGGAAGGTCGTCAAGGAAGACGTGCAGAATTCGGGCGCGTCTTCGCTGGGGATCGACGTGGTGGAAATGCCGGACGGCAGCCTGAAGGTCAACATTCCCAGCGGCGTGTCGTTCGATACCGACAAGACGCAGCTCAAGCCCGCCCTGCTGCCCGTGCTGGACAGCGTGGCGCGTTCGCTCAACCAGCACCCCGAACTGCGGGCGAAGGTCGTCGGGCATACCGACAGCACGGGCGCGCTGGCGCACAACCAGACGCTTTCCGTCAACCGGGCCAAGAGCGTGACTGACTACCTGAGCAAACTGGGCGTGGCCGCCGGCCGCCTGTCCGTGGAAGGGCGCGGCCCGAACGACCCCATCGGCGATAATGCGACCGCCGAAGGCCGCGCGCTGAACCGGCGGGTGGAGATCTACCTTTACGCGGTGAAGCAGTAATCCAGGCCCTGGTCCCCGTGTTCAAGGCGGCTGGCGCATCGCGCCGCCGTCTTCTCGGCGAGGGGAGATTTTTTGTCGCCGGGCCGCCCCAAGACAAAAACGCCCCCTTGGGGGGGCAGCAAGCACGCATAGCGTGTGCAGCGTGGGGGCTTTTTTTGTCGCCGGGCCGCCCCAAGACAAAAACGCCCCCTTGGGGGGCAGCAAGCACGCGTAGCGTGTGCGGCGTGGGGGCATTTCTTTGGAGTCCGCCATGAGCATGTTTCCTCCCGCCCGTGTCGGCACCGATACCGCCGTGGCCGCATTGTCCGGCTGGCAGGCGGTGGCGATGCGCGACGCCATCGAGAAGCGCTTCCGCTTCGCCAATTTCAACGCCGCTTTCGGTTTCATGGCGCGCGTGGCGATGTTCGCGGAAAAACTGAACCACCACCCAGAATGGACCAATGTCTACAACCGCGTGGACGTGGTCTTGACCACCCATGACGCGGGCGGCGTGACCGAATTGGACGTGCGCATGGCGCAGTTCATGGACGAGGCCGCCGCGCAACTGGGCGCGACCGCGCCGAAGGCCGGGGCCTGACGGTTCAGTCTTCCTCGTGGTCCGCGCCGGCTTGCAGGTGCTCGATCAGGCGGTCCAGCATGCCGCCCAGGAGCCGCTGCTCGTCCGCGCTCAGGCAGCCGAAGATTTCCTCGTTGCGGCGGGCGATCAGGCCGATGATGCGCTGGTACTGGGCAACGCCCGCCTGGGTCGGCGCCAGCACCACGCCGCGCCCGTCCGACGCGGAATGGCTTTTT
This sequence comes from Achromobacter veterisilvae, assembly GCF_037619525.1. Classification (NCBI taxonomy): domain Bacteria; kingdom Pseudomonadati; phylum Pseudomonadota; class Betaproteobacteria; order Burkholderiales; family Alcaligenaceae; genus Achromobacter; species Achromobacter veterisilvae. The sequence continues at coordinate 2,015,186 of NZ_CP148753.1, forward strand.
TCGACCAGGCCGCGTTCGACCAGCGCCTGTGCCGAGCGGCTGGCCTGGCCTTTGTTCAGGTTGGCCGCGCGCGCCAGGTCGTTGACGGACAAGGGGGCGTAGCGGCCGATGGCCGCCAGGCAGCGCGCTTCGCCCAGCGGGATGCCGCAGTCGGCCAGGTAGGCGCGATTCGTGTCCCGATCCGTGATCTTGTTGAGCGCGTGCAGGCGATAGGTCAGGAATCGTTCGAGGGCGGGCTGGGTCACGTCGGGCTGGCGGGGGTGGCGGCGGGATAGTTTGCCACAGGGCCGTTGGCCAGGCAGGCGGCCTCGGCCTGCGCCAGCAGGGCGGCGGCTTCCTTCGCGTTCGACAGCCGGGCGAGCAGCGACAGGCTCAGGATGGACAGGAGAAGCGGCGCCTGCGCTTCGCCGACGCGCGAGAGCGCCTGCGCCATGCCGGTGTAAGCCTGGTCCAGTTCGTCGTTGTTCATGTTGGGTCTTCCTAGTGGGCGTTCAGGTCGATCGAGGGATAGTAGGGTTTCAGCGCCGCCCGCAGGGCGGATGCCGCTGGCGCGGTCCAGCGGCCCAGCACGTAGCCGTCCGGACGCATCAGGTAGACGGTGCCGGCGTCGCCGCCAAACCGCTGGCGCAATTGTCCGTGGGTGTCGCGCAGGCCGCCTTCGCCCGCGTCGACGCGCAGCACGCGCAGGGGATGGGGGGCGCCTTGGGTGGACGCGCCCAATGCATCCAGTTCCGCCGCCTGCGCGGCGTCGGGCGAGAACGCCAGCGCCACGAAGCCGGCGCCGAAGTATTCGCTGAGATGGCGCGGCGTTTCGCCGTCGTGCAGCAGCGCTTCGGGCGCGGGCTGGCCGGGCGCGGCGGCTCCGGCCCGCGGCGCCCGGTCTTCCAGGTTCAGCGGCGAGGTGTCGTACGAGATGGGCGCGGACTGCCGCGGATTGATGAGCGACCGGACGGAATCGTCCACCAGCGACAGGCGCAGCGCCGCTTCGCGCATCAGGCGGAAGCCGTAGTCCGGCGGGGCCATGAACTCGGTGCTCTTCGCGCCATAGGCCAGGTTCTGCCGGGTGGCGTGGACGCGTTCGACGCTGTAGCTGTCCAGCAGGCTGTCGGGCGCCTGGCCCTTCAGCACCCACGCCAGCTTCCAGGCCAGGTTGCCGGCGTCGTCCAGCCCCGAGTTCAGGCCGCGCACGCCGAAGATCGGCACCAGGTGGCCGGCGTCTCCCGCGAACAGGACGCGGCCGTGGCGGTAGCTGTCCAATGTCAGGCACTTGGCGTTGTAGATGGAGATCCACAGCGGTTTCCAGGGCGCGGTCTCGCCGATCATGTCCAGGTGGCTCTGGACGCGCGGCAGCACGTTTTCCGGCTTGACGGCTTCCTCGGGGTCTTCATCGTCCCGGATCTGGTAGTCCACGCGCCAGACGTTGCCGGGCTGCCGGTGCATGAGCAGGGTGGAGCCGGGATTGGACGGGGGATCGAACCAGGCCAGGCGTTCCACCGGGCGCTGCGATTCCTGCTCGATGTCGACGATGACGTAGCGCCCTTCGTACTGCATGCCTTCGAGCTTCAGGCCCATCGCTTCGCGCACGGTGCTGCGGCCGCCGTCGCAGGCGATCAGCCAGTCGGCGCGCACGGTCTGGCGCTGGCCTTCGGCGTCCACCTCGACGGTCACGCCGTCGGCATCGGTCCGCAGGCCCGCGACGCGGGCCGACCAGCGCAGCGAGGCCAGTTCCGGGTGCCGCTGCATGGCCTGGTGGGCATATTCCTCGACCGAGTACTGCTGGATGTTGACCATGGGCGCATAGCGCTGCAGAGGGTCGTGCGGCATCTCGAAATGCAGCACTTCGCGGTCGCGGTAGTAGCTGCGTCCGCCGGTCCAGGCCAGGCCGGTGGCCATGAGGGGGCGGTCCGCGCCAGCCCAACCCATGATTTCCTGCGACCGCCGCGAAATGCAGATGGCGCGGCTGCCGCTGCAATAGTCGTCGTCCGCCTCCAGGGTCAGCGAGGCGATGCCGTATTCGGCGAGCAGGGCGGCCAGCATCAGGCCGACGGGACCGCCGCCGGCGATCAGGACGGGAACGTGAGAGGGGAGGGTCATGTGTTGTCTCCGCAGTTTGGTTGTTTGCGCAACTATATGTCCGATTGGTTGTGCGCGCAACTACTTTCAACGGGCAAAAAAAAACCCGCCACGGCGGGCGGGTCTGGCGGGCGGCGCGGGCCGGTCAGTTGCGCACGTAATAGATGCGCATCGCGTGCTGTTTCTGGGCGCCGTCCATGACGCGCAGCACCACGACCTTGGGCGTGAAGCCGTCGGGCAACTGCAACTGGCCGATCGCGTAGTCGTAGCGGTCCACGTTCAGGGTGGGGCCTTCGGGCGTGACGGTGGCGGCGCGGCCATTGGGGTAGCTGCCGTCGATGGAGAAGGTGAGGGTGCCCTTGAACGGCGCGCCCTGGCGGTCTTCGCGCATGACCAGGACCTGGAAGTCCAGTTGGCCCGGCGCGCGCTTGAAGGTGGCCGAACGGATGCCCAGGTTGCCGCCGCGCGGGTCGGCGGGCATGGCATCCTGGAACAGCACCAGTTCCTTGTTCAGGGTGTCGATCTTGCTGCGGGCCTCGGCCAGGTCGCTGGTCAGCTTTTCGTGGCCGGACTTGTTGGCGTCGCGCTGCTGCGTGGCTTCCTCGAGCTGGCTTTGCAGGCGCTGGCGTTCGAGGTTGGACGCGCTGAGTTCGGTGTGCAGTTGTTCGGATTGCTCGACGGTCAGCCGCTGCGGACCGTAGTTGGTCTGGAGGAAGAGCACGCCGCCCGCGCCAAGAGCAATGCCCACCAGCAGCAGAACCAGCCAGCGCGGCATGCGGCGCGTGCGTTGGCCCGGCTGGTATACGGAGGGCTTGAACACGGCCCGTTGCGATCTTCCGAACATCCCCATTTCCTAGAAAACTTCCTGTATGTGTAGGCTTGTCCGCGCGCTGCGCGCGGGTCAAAGCGTCAGAGAATACCCCGTTAGCCGGGGGGCTTGGGTGCGCGGACAAGCCTGGTTGCGCACGTTGATATTGTGAAATATGTGGACATCAACGGGCCGGGCCGCCGAGCTCGGCGTCCAGGCCGGCCAGCCGCTGCGGCGTGCCGACGTCCGTCCATCGGCCCGTGTGGCGCGCGCCGCGCGCGAGGTCCCGGGCCATGGCCTGCCTGAGCAAGGGCGCCAGCGGCGCCGCCGTGCCCCGGACGACGTCCGCGAATAACGAGGGATGGTAGACGCCGATACCGGCGAAGGTCAAACGGGGTTCGCCCTGGGCATGGACGCGGCCGTCCGCCGCCAGATGGAAATCGCCCGCCGGATGCTGGACGGGGTTGTCCACCAGCAGCAGCCAGGCGCCGCCTTCCGGCAGGTCCCGCGCAAGGCCGAAGGCCAAGGCCGGATCCCAGTCGCACCAGACGTCGCCGTTGACCACCAGGAACGGCGCGCCGCCCAGCAGGGGCAGGGCCTGGGCGATGCCGCCGGCGGTTTCCAGGGCGGCCGCCTCGGCCGAATAGCGGATCCGCACGCCGTATTCGCGGCCGTCGCCCAGCGCCCGCTCGATCTCGTGGCCGAGCCAGGCGTGGTTGATGACGATGTCGCGGATGCCGGCCGCGGCCAGCCGTTGCAGGTGCCAGACGATCAGCGGCTTGCCGCCCACGGACAGCAGCGGCTTGGGCAGGCGGTCCGTCAGCGGGCGCATGCGCTCGCCGCGGCCCGCCGCAAGGATCATGGCCTGCATCAGAACGTATACCCGACGGAGACTTCGCGGTTGTCCAGCTTGTCCAGCAGGCGCAGCAGCGGGGTGAAGACACTGTAGCGCTGGGCCACCTGGCGGACGTAGCCGTTCACGCGCGGCATGTGGGCCAGGTAGTGCGCCTTGCCGTCGCGGTGGTTGAGCCGCGCGAAGACGCCCATGATGCGCAGGTTGCGCTGCAGCCCCATCCATTCGTAGGCGCGATGGAATTCCGCGAAGTCGGCGTCCACGGGCAGGCCGGCGGCGCGCGCCATCTCCCAGTAGCGGATGGCCCAGTCCAGTTGCTGGGGTTCTTCCCAGGTGGTGCGGGCGTCGGTGACGAGCGAGGCCAGGTCGTAGGTGATGGGGCCGGCCAGCGCGTCCTGGAAGTCGATGACCCCGGGGTTGGGGCCATATTGCGGCTGGTCGCAGACCATGAGGTTGGGCGAGTGGAAATCGCGGTGGACCAGCACCCGGGCCTGGCCGCCGTTGCTGGCCGAGAGCAGCGCGAAGATCTTGTCCAGGGCGTTCGCGGTCTTGTCATCCAGCGCGACGCCATGGTGTTTCCCCACATACCATTCGGGAAACAGTTTCAGCTCGTCGGCCAGCCGGGCCGTGTCGTAGGTGCCCAGCCCGGCGGTGGATGCCTGCTGCAGCCGGATCAGCGCGGCGAGGGCGTCGCGGTACAGCGCCTGGAGCTGGCCGTCCGAAAGCCCGGCCTGGATGCGCTGGTAATAGGTCTGTTCGCCCAGGTCGGTCAGGAGCAGCAGGCCCAGATCCAGGTTCTTTTCCAGTACGGCGGGAACGTTGAGGCCGGCGTCCGCCAGCAGTTGGCCCACCTGCAGGAAGGGACGCGAGTCTTCGTGCGCCGGAGGGGCGTCCATGACTATCAGGCTGCGTTCGCCCGCGTCCAGCCTGAAATAGCGCCGGAAACTGGCGTCGGAGGACGCCGGGCGCAGCGTGTCCACGGCGAGGTTCAGGGCGGCGGGCAGGCTGCCCAGCCAGGCGCGGATCTGGTCCAGGCGGGGGTCGTGATCGATTTTCAAGGAAGATCCGTGTCAGAAAGGCAAGATTGCTGAAAATTGTGTCGTCCGCACTTAAGGCTGGGCCGATGGCGCGGCTTCTCTATAATACCGGCTCGTTTCCGTTAGCATTGGCCCTTCGCGGGTGCCGGTGTCGGGTTTCCCCATCGTCGAAAAGGGCTGTTTTCACTCGTGCGCAAGGTTCGGTGGTTGATCCTCTCTGCTGTCAGCGTGGCCGCCGGAGCCGTCCAGGCTCAAGGCAGCCAGGGCACCGCTCCCGCAGCATCGTCGGCCACGGCGGCGCCGGTGCTGCGCACATCGCCAGGCCTGCGGGTGCACCGCCTGCCCGACGACAACATTCCCGCCTTCATGGAGGCGGACTCGATCGAGGGCGATCCCGATTCCGACCTGACCCTGACCGGCAACGCCCAGGTGCGCCGCATCGACGGCGTGATCAAGGGCGACCGCATCAATTACCGCAAGGACACGGGCGAGGTCGACGTCCAGGGCAGCGCCCGCATGATGCGCGACGGCACCCTGGTGACGGGGCCGAACGCCAAGTTCAACGTGGACAAGTATTCGGGCGAGGTCGAGAAGCCCAATTTCTGGATGGGCGCCGCGGGCGGCTTCGCCGTCGCCGAACACGCGGACATCTTCAGCAAGTCGCAGATGCGGCTGCACACGGTGACTTATAGCGGCTGCTCCTGCGAGACGCCGTCCTGGTACATCAAGGCCAATACCGTCGACATCGATTTCGACGAGAACGAAGGCGTAGCGCGCAATGGCGTGCTGTATTTCAAGGACGTCCCGATCCTGGCCTCGCCCTACATGACCTTTCCGGTCAAGAAGGAACGCAAGTCGGGCTTCCTGATGCCGACCTACGGCACGACCAGCCAGGGCGGCATCGACATTTCGCTGCCGTACTACCTGAACCTGGCGCCCAACTACGACATGACCGTGCAGCCGCGCTACTTCTCCAAGCGCGGCCTGCAGTTGGGCGGGGAGTTCCGCTACCTGGGCGATGGCTACGCGGGCATCATGAACGGCACCTACCTGCCCGATGACCATGTCACGGGCGAAGACCGCTGGATGTACTGGTGGCGCCACCAGCAGCGGTTCTCCTACGGTTTCTACACGGACTGGGATATCGCGAAGGTCTCGGACGACGACTACTTCCGGGATATTTCCCAACTGGGCCTGAACCAGGCGTCCACGACCTACTTGCCGCAGCGCGCGCGCGTCGGCTGGAGTTCCAGGTACTGGAGCGCGTACGCTCAAGTCTATAAGTACCAGACGCTGCAGGATCCCGATGCGCCGCTGACGCCGCCGTACGATAAGGTCCCCGAACTGTACCTGCGTGGCGCGCGCTACGATTGGGGCGGTTTCGACATGGACTGGACGTCGACCGCGGTGCGATTCCAAAAGCCTTTGATGAACGGTCTGCGCACGGGCCAGGAAGGCGACCGCTTGCAGACGTACCCTTCGGTCTCCTACCCGATCGTGAGGCCGGGCTGGTTCGTCGTGCCGAAGGTGGGCGTGAACTACACGCAATACCAGACCGACTGGTACGGCCGCGACTGGCTGAGGCTGAACTCCGGGACTTCCGCCGCGGGCACCTCGACGGGATATCCCCGTTCCCAGTCGCGCACCGTGCCGATCATGTCGCTGGACTCCGGCCTGATCTTCGAACGCGATACCTCGCTGTTCGGCAAGGCGTCCATCCAGACCCTGGAACCGCGCCTGTACTACCTGTACGTGCCGTACCGCGACCAGTCCAAGATGCCCGTCTACGATACGTCGCTGGCGGACTTCAGTTTTTCGCAGGCCTTCGAGGAAAACATCTACACCGGCGGCTGGGACCGGATTTCCAATGCCAACCAGCTCACGGCGGCGCTGACCTCGCGCTGGCTGGACGCCAATACCGGTTTCGAGCGCATGTCGCTGGCCGTGGCCCAGCGGCTGTATTTCGCGGACCAGAAGGTCACGCTGCCCGGCGAGACGCCGCGCGAGAACGTGCGCTCCGACTTCCTGGTGGGCGCCAGCGCGGCCCTGACCGACTCGCTCACCACCGAGGTCGCGGCGCAATACAATCCGTACGACAGCAACTGGTCGCGCGGCCTGGTGAGCGCGCGCTGGTCGCCCCAGCGCCTGACCACCGTGGCCGTCTCCTATCGCTACCAGCGCGATCCCCAGCCGGGCGTCTCGTACCAGCCCCAGGGACAGAACCAGGTCAGCCTGGCGGTCCAATGGCCGTTCAGCAAGCGCTGGTACGGCGTGGGCCGGGTGGACTATTCCTTGCGCTCCGGTTCCTCCAGCACGATCGCCAACACGACGGAAGAACCGCGCGTGACGCAGGCCATCGCCGGCCTGGAGTACAAAGGAGATTGCTGCTGGGTCGGCCGGGTGGTCTACCAGCGCTATGCCGTTTCGGCGGCCGACACCAATTCCGCGGTGTTCCTGCAGCTTGAGCTGACCGGTCTGGGCTCCCTGGGAACCGACCCGATGAACCTGCTGAACAGAAGTATCCCCGGCTACTCGCGCATCACGCCGCCTGTGCCTACCGGGACCACATTTGAAAGGTATGAATAATGCGTAGGTTGCACTCTTTGCGCCGCCTCTCCGGCAATGCGTTGCTGCTGGCCGTGTGCGCCGGCTTGCCCGCCGCGTATGCGGCCGAGCAGAACGGCAAGGGCTCGAACAATGGCGCCAAGGCCGCTTCCGCGCAGAACGGCGCGAAGGCCCCGTCCGCGCAGAAGAACGCCGCCCCGGCTCCCCAGGGCGAGCAGTTCGTCGACGGGATCGCCGCGGTCGTCGACAAGGACGTGATCACGCTGCGCGAGCTGCGCGACGCGTCCCAGCGCATCGCGGGCGAGCTGAAGTCCCGCGGCATCCAGGTGCCCGACGACCAGACCTTGCAGCACCAGGTGCTGCAGCGCCTGATCATGGAGCGCGTGCAGCGCCACGAGGCGGACCGCATGGGCATCCGCGTGGAAGATGCGCAGGTCGACCAGGCCATCCAGACCATCGCCGGCCGCAACAAGATCAGCGTGGACCAGTTGCGCCAGGAACTCGAGAAATCGGGCACCACCTGGGACGCCTACCGCAAGTCGCTGCGCGACGAGATCCGCACGGATCGCCTGCGCCAGCGCGCGGTGGATTCCACCATTGTCATTTCCGACGCCGAGGTCGACGCTTTCCTGAAGGACCAGCGGCGCAATCCGGCGTTCGGCGCCGAGCCGGCGCCCCAGCCGCAGCCCCAGGCCCGGCCGGAACCCGCGCCCGAGCAGGCCGCCGCGCCGGCGGGCCCGATGCTTTATGCCCTGGCCCAGATCCTGGTGCGCGTGCCCGAGGGCTCGTCGCCCGAACAACTGGCCGCGCTGCGCAAGAAGGCCGAAGGCCTGCTGGCCCAAGCCAAGCGCGGCGACGATTTCGCCAGCCTGGCCGCCGCCGCCTCGGACGGCCCCGAAGCCTTGCAAGGCGGCGTCATGGGCGTGCGCCCGCTCGACGGCTGGCCCGACCTGTTCGTGAAGGCCGTCGGCGGCCTGCAGAAAGGGCAGGTCAGCAGCCTGATCCAGAGCGGCAACGGTTTCCACATCATCAAGGTGATGGACCGCGGCTCCGCCCAGCCCGCGCCCAGCCGCACGGCCCGCGCGCCCGCGCCGGCACCGGCGCCGCAACCCGCCGCGCGTCCGCAGCAGGCGCAGCAGGGGCCGGTGGAAGTCGTGCAGACCCGCGCGCGCCACATCCTGATCAAGACCTCCACCGTCATGAGCGACGATCTGGCGCGGCAGCGCCTGGAGCAGGTCCGCCAGCGGCTGGTGAGCGGCGGCGCCAAGTTCGAAGACATGGCGCGCCAGTACTCGCAGGACGCCACGGCCCCGCAGGGCGGCGAACTGGGATGGCTGAACCCCGGCGAAACCGTGCCGCCGTTCGAGGCCGCCATGAACGCGCTGCAGCCGGGCGAGATCAGCCAGCCGGTCCAGTCGCCTTTCGGCTGGCACCTGATCCAGGTTGAAGAGCGCCGCCAGCACGACGCGTCCGACGACGTGGCCCGCATGAAGGCCCGCCAGGTGCTGTTCGAGCGCCGCGCCCAGCCGGCGTTCGAAGACTGGCTGGACCAGTTGCGCGCGCAGGCGTATGTCGACAACCGCCTGGAAAAGCAGCAGAAGATCCAGCAGAACAACCGCTAAACGCATTACGGGCTTTACATGTCTCAACACCAGGCGCGCAAGCGCTTCGGCCAGAACTTCCTGACCGACGAGAGCGTCGTCGAGTCCATCGTCCGGGCGGTTGCTCCCGCCCGCGGCGATGCCGTGGTCGAGATCGGGCCGGGCCTGTCCGCGCTGACCCGGCCGCTGCTTGAACGCCTGGATCACCTGACCGCGGTCGAGATCGACCGCGACCTGGCCGCCCGTCTGCGCAAGCAGTTCGAGGAAAGCCGCCTGACCGTGGTCGAGGCGGACGCGCTGACGGTGGATTTTTCCCAGTTCGGCAGCGCATTGCGGATCGTGGGCAATCTGCCCTACAACATTTCCAGCCCCCTGCTGTTCCACCTCATGACGTGGGCCGAGCATGTCCGCGACCAGCACTTCATGCTGCAGCGGGAGGTGATCGACCGCATGGTGGCCCAGCCGGGCTCGGGCGACTTCAGCCGCCTCTCGGTGATGCTGCAATCGCGCTATCGCATGCACAAGCTGTTCGACGTGCCGCCCGAGGCCTTCGACCCGCCGCCCAAGGTGGTGTCGGCGATCGTGCGCATGGTGCCCTTGCCGGCCGAACGCCTGCGTCCGGCCAGCGAGCGCGCGTTCGAGACCGTCGTGGCGCGCGCGTTTTCGCAGCGCCGCAAGATGCTGCGCCGGGTGCTGGCCGACTGGGCCGCGCACGTGCCCTGGGAAGCCCTGGACATCCCGCCCACCGCCCGCGCCGAGGATATTTCGGTGGACCGGTACATCCGCCTGTCCGACGCGCTGGTCGAAGCCGGCGTGCTGCAGCGGGGCTAGGCAAGAAAACCGCGCAAGCGGTTTTTTTTATCGTTACAGCATGCGTTTCTGCGCCGCCATCCACAGTTGCATGACGTCGCGGGCGCGTTCGCTCAGCAATTTCTCGGCGTCCGCCAGCGCCTGTTGCAGGGTGATGGGGCCGGGCGCCAGGCTGAACGCGGCGCTGATGCCGCCCGCGTGCAGCGCTTCATAGCCTTCTCCGAGCGAACCGGCCAACGCCACGACGGGCACGCCCGCCCGCTGCGCGATCTTCGCGACGCCGGCGGGCGTCTTGCCCCGCAGCGTCTGCGCGTCCATGCGGCCTTCGCCCGTGAACACCAGCGCGGCGCCTTCGACCGCTTCGGCCAGGCCGCCCAGTTCCGCCACGATTTCGACGCCGGGCCGGAAGCGGGCGTTCAGGAACGCCTTCGCCGCGAAGCCCAGCCCGCCGGCCGCGCCCGCGCCGGGCTCGTGGCGATGGTCCGCCGCCAGGTGCCGCGCGCACACGTCGGCGAAATTCGCCAGCATCCGGTCCAGGTCCCGCACCTGTTCGGGCGTGGCGCCTTTTTGCGGGCCGAACACGTGCGACGCGCCTTGCGGGCCGCACAGCGGATTGTCCACGTCCGACGCGACGTCGATGCGGAGATCCGCCAGGCGCGGATCCAGGCCGCGGGTGTCGATGCTGGCCAATTTGCCGAGCGCGCCGCCGCCCGGCGGCAGGCTGCGGCCTTCCGCGTCGAGCAGGCGCACGCCCAGGGCCGTCAGCATGCCGGCGCCGGCGTCGTTGGTGGCCGATCCGCCCAGGCCCAGGATGATGCGCGTGGCGCCCGCGTTGACGGCGGCCAGCATCAGTTCGCCCACGCCGTGGCTGCTGGCGCGCATCGGGTCGCGCCTGGCGGGCGGGATCAGTTCCAGGCCCGCCGCCGCGGCCATTTCGATCACCGCCGTGCCGTCTTCCAGCAGGCCCCACGTCGCGTCGACCTTATAGCCCAGCGCGTCGTTCACCGCCAGTTGCCGCGCCTTGCCGCCGGTGGCCGCGAGCACGGCCTCGACCGTGCCTTCGCCGCCGTCGGCCATCGGAATGCACACCGTATGGGCGCCGGGAAAAGCGGCCTTGACGCCGCGCGCAATGGCCGCGGCCGCGTCGGGCGCAGAAACGCTTTCTTTGAACGAGTCGGGAGCGATGACGATTTTCACGGATTCGAACGGGCTGGTTTTGGGGTTGGCGTGACGCCCATGATACCCGCCTGTACGCAGGCGGCGTACCATAACGCTTCCGTTGTTTTTGCGAGAGTGGACCGCCATGCCCGTATTGCGCCGCACCAAAATTGTCGCCACCCTGGGACCCTCGACTTCGACGCCCGAACGCATCGAAGCGATGATCCGCGCGGGCCTGGACGTCGCCCGCCTGAACTTCTCGCACGGCAGCGCGGACGACCACCGCGAGCGCGCCCGCCTGGTGCGAGAAATCGCCGCGAAGCAAGGCCGTTTCGTGGCCATCATGGGCGATCTGCAGGGGCCCAAGATCCGCATCGCGCGCTTTACCGACAAGCAGGTCCAGTTGCAGGCCGGGCAGCCCTTCACCCTGTCGCGCGCGCATCCCAAAGAGGACGGCACCGCCAGCATCGTGGGCATCGACTACCCCGAGCTGGTGCAGGACTGCCGCGTCGGCGACGAGCTGCTGCTCGATGACGGCCGAGTGGTGCTGGTGGTGGACCGCGTCGAGGGCGACGAGGTCCACACCACGGTGACCGTGGGCGGCCCGCTGTCGAACAACAAGGGCATCAACCGGCGCGGCGGCGGCTTGTCCGCGCCCAGCCTGACCGACAAGGACCGCGTCGACATCAAGCTGGCCGCGGAAATGGAACTGGACTACGTGGCGGTGTCGTTCCCGCGCTATGGCAGCGACATCGACGAGGCGCGCACGCTGCTGGCGGCGGCCGGCAGCCAGGCGTGGATCATCGCCAAGATCGAGCGCGCCGAGGCCGTGGCCGACGACGAGGCGCTGGACGCCCTGATCCGGGCGAGCGATGGCGTGATGGTCGCGCGCGGCGACCTGGGCGTGGAAGTGGGCGACGCCGAGCTGGTGGGCATCCAGAAACGCATCATCCAGCACGCGCGCACCTTGAACAAGGTCGTCATCACCGCGACCCAGATGATGGAGTCGATGATTTCCAGCCCCATGCCGACGCGGGCCGAAGTGTCCGACGTGGCCAACGCGGTGCTGGACTACACCGACGCCGTCATGCTGTCGGCGGAAAGCGCGTCCGGGCAGTATCCGGTCGAAACCGTGCAAGCCATGGCGCGCGTGTGCCTGGGCGCGGAAAAGCATCCGACCTCGACCGTTTCCCATCATCGAATGGGCGAGACCTTCACGCGCTGCGACGAGACCATCGCGCTGGCCGCCATGTACGCGGCCAACCATTTCCCCGGCGTGAAGGCGATCATCTCGCTGACGGAAAGCGGCCATACGCCGCTGATCATGTCGCGCATCCGCTCGGGCGTGCCGATCTACTGCTACAGCCCGCACAGCCTCACGCAGAACCGGGTGGCGATGTTCCGCGGCGTCTATACCATTCCGTTCGCGCCGTCGGACTACGAGCCCGCCGACCTGAGCAATGCCGCCATCGACGAATTGCGCCGCCGCAGCCTGGTGCAGACCGGGGACTGGGTGATCCTGACCAAGGGCGATTTCTACCGCGACAGCGGCGGCACCAACGGCATGAAGATCCTGCTGGTGGATTGAGCGCGCGGCACCCGGGAGGCCTTCCCGGCCGCGCGGGCTTCAGCCGAAGAACCAGTAGCACACGCCGATGGCAGCCAGCACGCCGGCCAGGTCGGCGATCAGCGCGCAGCCCACGGCGTGGCGCGCGCGCAGGATCCCGACCGACCCGAAATACACCGCCAGCACGTAGAACGTGGTCTCGGTGCTGCCCTGGACGACGGCCGAGAGCAGCGCCGGGAAACTGTCCACGCCGAAGTGCGTCATCGTCTCCAGCATCATGGCGCGCGCCGCGCTGCCCGAGAACGGCTTGACCAGGGCGGTGGGCAGGGCGTCCACGAAACGCGTGTCCCAGCCCGCGTGCTGGGCCATCCAGCGGATGCCGTCCAGCAGGAAGTCCAGCGCGCCGGACGCGCGCAGCACGCCCACCGCGCACAGCATGGCCACCAGGTACGGCAGCAGGCTCTTGGCGATGTCGAAGCCTTCCTTGGCGCCTTCGATGAAGGCTTCGTAGACCGGCACTTTCTTCCAGGCGCCGGCGATCAGGAACGCCAGCAGGATGCCGAACAGGGCCAGGTTGCCCATCAGCGACGACAGCGAGGCGATGGCGGCGGCCGACATGCCCGCCAGCAGCGCCATGAACCCGCCCATGAGCAGCGCGGCGCCACCCAGCCACAGCATGACGACCGGGTCGGCCAGCCGCAGGCGCTGGCAGGCCGCCACCGCCAGGAAACCCGCCAGGGTCGACGCGCTGGTGGCCAGCAGGATTGGAAGGAACACAAGGGTGGGATCCGGCGCGCCCTGCTGGGCCCGGAACATGAACAGGGTGACCGGCAGCAAGGTCAGCGACGAGGCGTTCAGCACCAGGAAGAGGATCTGCGCGTTGGTGGCGGTCTCGGGCGTGGGATTCAGGGATTGCAGTTCGCGCATGGCGCGCAGCCCGATCGGCGTGGCGGCATTGTCCAGCCCCAGGCCGTTGGCGGCGAAGTTCAGCGTGATCAGGCCGATGGCGGGATGGTTGCGCGGCACTTCGGGCATCAGGCGCGCGAACAGCGGGCCCAGCATCCGCGCAAGCCATTCCACCAGGCCGGCGCCTTCGGCGATGCGCAGAAAGCCCAGCCACAAGGTCAGCGTGCCGAACAGCAGCACCATCACTTCCACGGACACGCGCGCCATGTCGAACAGGCTGGCCACCATCAGGCGGAACACTTCGGGATCGCCTACGGCCAGCCAGCGGTACAGCGCGGCCGCCGCCGCGGTGAGGAAGAAGCCCAGCCAGAGTTTGTTCAGCATGCGGAAATTGCCCGGGTAGCGATTCGGTGCGCGCCAGCGCGACGCCGCCCATTGTCGCATCCCGGCAAGCCGCAGCTTGGCCCGCGGCCGCCAATTCTGGTACTTTGGCCCCAGGGAAATAACACATAACAGTGAGAGATACTCATGGATTTCAATGCCTGGCGCCGGCGCCGCATCTCGGAACCCGCGTACCGCTGGGCGCGCAACGCGCTGCCGGCCATGTCGGCGACCGAGCGCGAAGCCATCGAGGCCGGCGACACCTGGTGGGACGCCGACCTGTTCACCGGCAATCCCGATTGGCGCAAGCTGCTGGACGTGCCCGCCGCCGCGCTGACGCCGGACGAGCAGCGCTTCATCGACGGCCCCGTGGCCCGGCTGTGCGCCATGCTGGACGAATGGGACATCACCTGGAACCGGCGCGACCTGCCGCCCGAGGTCTGGGCCTTCCTGAAGGCCGAGCGCTTCTTCGGCATGATCATCCCGAAGCGCCATGGCGGCCTGGGGTTCTCGCCCTATGCGCATTCCGAAGTGGTGCGGCGCATTTCGGCCTATTCCATTACGGCGGGCGTGACGGTCATGGTGCCCAACTCGCTGGGCCCCGGCGAACTGCTGATGCAGTTCGGCACGCCCGCCCAGCGCGACTACTGGCTGCCGCGGCTGGCGGACGGCCGCGAAGTGCCGTGCTTCGGCCTCACCAGCCCCGAGGCGGGCTCGGACGCGGCGTCCATGGTGGACACGGGCGTCGTCTGCCGGCAAGTGGTGGACGGCCGCGAGCTCATCGGGATCCGGCTGAACTGGCACAAGCGCTACATCACGCTGGGGCCCGTCGCCACGGTGCTGGGCCTGGCGTTCAAGATGTCGGACCCGGACGGCATCCTGGGCGGCCCCAAGGACATCGGCATTTCGGTCGCGCTGGTGCCGACCGAGGCGCCCGGCGTCGAGATCGGCCGCCGCCACCTTCCGGCCATGCAGGTCTTCCAGAACGGCCCCAACCGGGGGCGCGACGTGTTCGTGCCGCTGGACGCCCTGATCGGCGGCGCCGAGCGCGCCGGCCACGGCTGGCAGATGCTGATGAGCGCGCTGGCGGCGGGCCGGGGCATTTCCCTGCCGTCGCTGTCGGCCGCCGCCGCGGTGATGTGCGCGCACACCACCGGCATGTACGCGCGCGTGCGCGAACAGTTCGGCATCCCCGTCGGCAAGTTCGAAGGCGTGCAGGAGCGGCTTGCCAACCTGGCGGGCAATGCCTATCTGGTGGAGGCCGCCAGGCGCCTGACCTGCGCCGCGCTGAACCAGGGCGTGAAGCCGGCGGTGGTGTCGGGCATCATGAAGTACCACGCCACCGAACGCATGCGCGGCTCCGTCAACGACGCGATGGACATCCACGCGGGGCGCGCCGTCATCGACGGCCCCAGCAATTACCTGGGCGCGCTGTACCGCGCCGTGCCCATCGCCATCACGGTCGAAGGCGCCAACATCCTGACGCGCAACCTGATCATCTTCGGGCAGGGCGCGATCCGCGCCCATCCCTACCTGATGCCGGAAATGCTGGCGCTCGGCAATCCCGACGAAGAGCGCGGCATCGCCGTATTCCACGATGTGTTCTGGCGGCACCTCCGGCACACGGGGATCAACGCCCTGCGCGCCATCGGCCGCGCCTGGACCGGCGGGGTGCTGGGGCCCGCGCCGGCGTCCGGCCCCACGGCCGGGCATTACCGGCGGCTGGGCCGCTATGCGTCGGGCTTCGCTTTGCTGGCGGACGCGACGCTGGCGCAATTGGGCGGCGGCCTGAAGCGGCGCGAGATGATCTCGGCGCGGCTGGGGGACATCCTGTCGGAACTGTACCTGCAGTCCGCGGTGCTCAAGCGCTGGGAGGACGAAGGCCGCAAGCACGATGACCTGCCCCTGGTGCACTGGTGCCTGGAACAGGGCTATGCCAGCATCGAGAAAAGCATGGACCAGGTGCTGCGCAACCTGCCGGGCCGCGTGCTGTCCTGGGGCCTGCGCGCGGCCATCCTGCCGCTGCGCCTGGCCCGGGGGCCGGGCGACGCCCTGACCCGGGAATGCGCGGAGCTGCTGCTCAAGCCGTCGCCCACGCACGCGCGGCTGGCCGCCGATCTGCACCGGGAGCCCGGCGGCCCCCATTCCGGCGGCGATCCGGTGGGCCTGCTGACCCGCGCGTTCGCGCTTGCGGACGCGGTTCAGCCGCTGCGCGACCGCCTGCGCCAATCGGGCGTGCGCGATTGGCGAGAGGCGCACCGGCGCGGCGCGATCACCGACGCGCAGGCGGCGCAGTTCGAGGAGGCCGAAACCATCGTGTCGCAAGTCTTGCAGGTGGACGATTTTGCGCCCGAGGACTTGTCCCCGTCCGCCGCGCAAGCGGGCGCGGCGGATGAGGGAGGGGGCGTCTAGCCGGGGGCGCCTGGCCGGGACGCCTAATCGTCCTGGTTGGGGTCCATGTCCGGAAACAGGATCTCGGTGAAGCCGAACTTCGAGAAATCCTGGATGCGGGACGGATAGAGGCGGCCGATCAGGTGGTCGCACTCGTGCTGCACCACGCGGGCGTGGAAGCCTTCGGCTTCCCGCTCGATGAGCTGGCCATAGGGGTCGCGCCCGCTATAGCGGATATGGCGGTAGCGCGGCACCATGCCGCGCAGGCCCGGCACCGACAGGCAGCCTTCCCAGCCGTCCTCCATCTCGTCCGACAGCGGCGTGATGACGGGGTTGCACAGGATCGTCTGCGGCACGGGCGGCGCGTCGGGATAGCGTTCGTTGCGGTCGAAGCCGAAGATCACCAGTTGCAGGTCCATGCCGATCTGCGGCGCGGCCAGGCCCACCCCTTGGGCGGCGGCCATCGTTTCGAACATGTCGTCGATCAGCGCGTGCAGTTCGGGCGTGTCGAAGCGCTCAACGGGCGCGGCCACACGCAGCAGCCTGGGATCGCCCATTTTGAGGATGGGATGGATCATGGGAGTTCCTTGCTTGTTTGCCAGTGTTCAGTGCATCAGTGTCTGACACCCTTACGGGACACCAGGCAAGTTTGAAGCAGCCGGCCCGGGTGTCTGACACCTGCGGCGCCGTTCAAACTTGGCTGGGTGTCAGACACACAAGGTGTCAGACACCAGAGTATTTAGTCTTCACGTCCTTTCTTTTCGATGAATTCAATCTTATAGCCATCCGGGTCTTCGACGAAGGCGATGACGGTCTTGCCGTGCTTCATCGGGCCGGCCTCGCGGGTGACCTTGCCGCCTTTTTCCTTGACCTTGTCACAGGCTTCGTAGGCGTTGTCCACTTCCAGGGCGATGTGACCGTAGCCGGTGCCCAGGTCGTACTTTTCCGTGTCCCAGTTGTGGGTGAGTTCGATGACGGCGCCTTCGGACTCGTCCTGGTACCCCACGAAGGCCAGCGTGAACTTGCCGTCGGGGTAGTCCTTGCGGCGCAGGACGCGCATGCCGAGCACGTTGGTGTAGAAGTCGATGGACTTGTCGAGGTTGCCGACTCGCAGCATGGTGTGGAGCATACGCATGGATGTCTTCCTTAAGCGGTGAGGGGGAGCGGGAAGAACCCGCCGCTCGCGGCGGATTCCCGGGAGATGCCGATGTCGCCCAGCGCGGCGCCCATGGCGTCGACCGCCAGGCGCATCCGGTCCGGGCCGAAGGCGCCGATGCAGCCGACCCGGAACGTGGGCTGTTCGGTGTTGTAGAAGTTGCTGAGCACGTAGCCGCGGCGTTTGAGCGCGTCGACGAACAATTGCAGGTTCCAGGTCGGCGCGTCCGGGGCCAGGACGTTGACGACGATGGGGCCTTGCAGGGCGGGCGGCAGGTACGGGGTCAGGCCCAGGGCGCCGATGCCGTCGTACAGCGCGCGCATGTTCGCCGTGTAGCGCGCCAGGCGGGCCTCGCGGCCTTCTTCATGATACAGGTCCAGCGCCACGGCCAGCGCGGCCAGCGTGGGCGCGGGCGGGGTGAAGCGCGGGCCGGCGTTGGGCTGCAGGGTGTGCTGGTAGATGTCGGCCAGGTCCAGCGACCAACTGCCGGCATTGCCGCGCGCGGCTTCCAGGCTGTCGCGCCGGGCCACGACGAACGCGGCGCCGGGCAGGCCTTCCAGGCACTTGTTGGCGGTCAGCACCACGGCGTCCACGGCGGGCAGGCCGCGCAGGTCCAGGGGCAGCGCGCCGAAGGCGGACACCGCGTCGACGATGATGCGGCGGCCCAGCGCGTGGGCGATGCGCGCCAGTTCCGGCACGTCGTGGCAGATCCCGCTGCCGGTTTCGCTGTAGACCAGCGCCAGGTGCGTCAGCGTGGGATCCTGTTCCAGCGCCGCGGCGACCGCCAGCGGGTTCACGCGTTCGGCCGGGCCCACGGCCAGGGGCACCGCGATCCGGCCCGCGTCGCCCGCCAGTTTCTGCAGGCGGGCGGCGTAGGCGCCGGTGGAGGGCGCCAGCAGCCTGCCGCCCTGCGGAACAAAGGTGCGGATCGCGGCTTCCACCGCAAAATGGCCGCAGCCGGGCAGCGCCAGCGCGGCGTGTTCGTCGGGCGAGGCCTGCGCAACGCGCAGCACGCCGTCGCAGACCTGCCGGTAGGTCTGGCGGAAATCGTTGTCCCAGGGCGCGTAGTCCTGCGCCATGGCGGCTTTCACCCGCGCGTCGGTCGTGACCGGGCCCGGAATCAGCAGCAACATTTCAAGGCTCCTTGTGTGGGAACAGGACAAGCACCCCTCTTCAAGCCGCCTCAGAACTGGGGCAGGGAAGCGGGGTCGTGACGCCGCAGGATGTTCTTGGCGTCTTCGAAGCCGGGCAGTATCTGCCCCACTTCGCGCCAGAAGTCCTGACTGTGGTTCATTTCGCGCAGATGGGCAAGCTCGTGGGCGATGACGTAGTCGATGATGGCGGGCGCGAAATGGATCAGGCGCCAGTTCAGCATGATGTTGCCGTCGCTGGTGCAGGACCCCCAGCGCGTGGCGGCGGACGACAGGCGCCAGCGCTGGATCTTCAGCCCGCTGATCTGCAGGAAGTGCGCGAGGCGGGCGCCGAACCAGGCGCCGGCGCGCTGCTGCAGCCAGGCCTGGGCGGAATCGCGGATGCGACCCTGGTCCGCCGAGGACGGCAGCGCCAGCCACAGCGTGTCGCCGTCCTGGGGCGCTTCGGCGTCGCCGGACAGATAGGCCTGGCGGCTGTCGCCGCTCACGCCGATCACGATGCGCTTGCCCAGGTAGGGCAGTTCGCCGCCCGGCTGCCAGCGCGTGTGCGCCATGGCCAGTTGTTGCTTGCGGGCATGCCATTCGCGCAGCTTGGCCAGGATCCAGCGGGATTTTTCGCGCACGGCGTCGTCGATCTGCGCCAGCGTGACCCAATTGGGGGCCGTGACGCGCAGGCCGTCGTCCGTCACTACGAAACCGATGCTGCGGCGGCGCGAGCGCAGCAGCACGAAGCCGATGGGCTGTTGCTCGGTCGGAACCTCGCGCCAGCGCGCGCCGGGCGGCAGCGGATCGGGGCAGGGTGTGGGGACGCGCGACGAGGCGTTGGGCGAGAGCGTCAGCAGCGGTTCGCCCGCGGGGGCGGAGGCGGGCGGGGCGCCGGGGTAGAGGGGCTTGGGGGGCGTAGGCTGAAGCGGGGCCGGCCTGGGCGTGGCGGCCAGCGGCGGCGCGCCCGCGGGCGCGCCGTTTGGCTGTACGTCGAACAGGAGTTCGAGCTGATCAGGGCTGGACATACCTTTCAGGATTGAGACGCCGCATTTCCCCTTCGATCCAGTCCTGAACCTTCTGGTTCAGTTCATCGGGGGAGAGTCCCTTGGATTCTATCGCGGGACCGATGGACAGGGTGACGAGGCCCGGATATTTCACGAAGGCGTTGCGCCGCCAGCACTCGCCGGCGTTATGCGCCACGGGAATGACGACGGCGCCGGTGCGGGACGCCAGCAGCGCGCCGCCCATCTTGTAGCGGGCGACCTTGCCCGGCGCGACCCGGGTGCCTTCCGGAAACAGCAGGGGCCAGCGGCCTTCGTCCAGGCGGGTCTGGCCTTGCTTGACCACCTGTTCGAAAGCGTCGCGCCCTTTCGCGCGGTCGATCGCGATCATGCGCAGCAGCGCCAGGCCCCATCCGAAGAACGGCACCATGTGCAGTTCCTTCTTGTAGACGAAGCAGACTTCGCGGGGCATGTAGGCCGGGAAGAACAGCGTTTCCCAGGCCGACTGGTGCTTGGACAGCAGCACGGCCGGGCCGTCGGGCAGGTTTTCCCAGCCCTTGACCTGCCAGCGGATGCCGCAGAAGACCTTGGCGCCCCAGATGGCCAGGCGCGGCCAGCCCACGGTGAGCCGGTAGCGCCAGTGCAGCGGAAGCGGCGCCCACAGGATGCACGCGAAGGCGTAGGGAATGACCGTGACGGCCAGGAACAGGAAGTACAGCAGCGAGCGTAGCCGGGCCATCGGATCAACTGTCCTGGAGCAGGGCGTCGGCCACGGCCGACAGGTCATCGAATACGCGCGCGTTCTCGGGCAGGCCGCCCTTGGCCAGCGTCTTCCTGCCGTTGCCGGTCAGCACCAGCCAGGGCGAGCAGCCGACCGACGACGAAGCCTGCAGGTCGCGCAGCGAATCGCCGACCGCCGGCACGCCGGCCAGGTCCACGTCGTAGCGGTGGCCGATCTGCTCGAACATGCCCGGGCGGGGCTTGCGGCAGGTGCAGTTGTCGTCCGGACCGTGCGGGCACATGAAAACGGCGTCGATGCTGCCGCCGGCGGCGGCCAGCTCGCGCCGCATCTTGGCGTGGATGGCGGTCAGCGTGTCCATGTCGAACAGGCCGCGCGCCAGACCGGACTGGTTGGTGGCGACCACCACTTTCCAGCCCGCCTGCGTCAGCCGGGCGATGGCATGCAGGCTGCCGGGCAGGGCGATCCATTCGTCGGGATTCTTGACGAAGGCGTCGCTGTCCTGGTTGATGACGCCGTCGCGGTCGAGGATGATCAGCTTCACTGTGCGAGCCTGGAAATATCCGCCACCTGGTTCATCAGGCCGTGCAACTGGCCCAGCAAGGCCAGCCGGTTGGCGCGCACGGCCGGGTCTTCGGCCATGACCATGACATCGGCAAAGAAGGCGTCCACCGGTTCGCGGACCTGGGCCAGCGTGGTGAGGCTGCCGGCGAAGTCGCCGGCGGCCCGTTGCGCCTCGGCCTTCGGGCGCAGGGCGGACACGGCGGCCGCCAGCGCTTTCTCGGCCGGTTCCACCAGCGCGGCGCCGTCCACCGCGCCGATCTCGCCTTCGGCCTTCTTCAGCAGGTTGCCGATGCGCTTGTTGGCGGCGGCAAGGCTGGCGGCTTCCGGCAACTGCGCGAACGCGGCGGCGGCGCGCACGCGCTCGGCCACCTGGTGCAGGGGCGGGGCCAGGGCGACGACGGCTTCCACCGCATTGCGGTCGAACTCGTTGATGAGCTGGTTGCGATAGCGCTCGTAGATGAAGGCGCGGACTTCGGCCAGCGTGCCGGCCGGGACCTTGCCGGCCGGGAACGTGCCCGCCGCCAGTTCCAGCAGGCCGTCCAGCGACAGGGGGCCGTCCTGGCTGATCTTCAGCCAGCCGCCCGCGGCCAGTTGTTCGAACGCGCTGATCAGGCCCAGCGCGGCGCGGCGCAGGCCGAAGGGGTCGCGTTCGCCGGTGGGCGCCAGGCCGATGGCCCAGATGCCGACCAGGGTTTCGACGCGCTCGGCGATGAACAGCACGGCGGCGGTCAGCGATTCCGCGGTGACGGGCGTGTCGTAGCGGTTGCGGTACTGGTTGCGCAGGGCCTGCACCACGCTGTCGGGCTCGCCGTCGCCGGCCGCGTAGTACGCGCCCATGACGCCTTGCAGTTCGGGGAATTCGCCGACCATGTTGGAACCCAGGTCGGCCTTGGCCAGCATGGCGGCGCGGTCGGCGGCGGACACGTCGCCGCCCAGTTGCCCGGCCACGCCGCGGGCGATGGCGCGCACGCGCTCGACGCGCTCGAGCTGCGTGCCCAGCTTGTTGTGATAGACGATGGAGCCCAGTTGTTCGACGCGCGCGGCCAGCGGCGTCTTGCGGTCGGTCTCGAAGAAGAACTGCGCGTCGGCCAGGCGGGGGCGCACCACGCGCTGGTTGCCTTCGACGATGTTCACCGGGTTGTCCGTGCGCATGTTGCTCACGATCAGGAAGCGGTGCGTCAGGCGGCCGGTGGCCGGGTCGAACAGCGGGAAGTACTTCTGGTTCAGCCGCATGGTCAGGATCAGGCATTCCTGCGGCACCTGCAGGAATTGCTCTTCGAACTCGCCCACGTAGACGGTGGGGTGTTCGACCAGCGCGGTGACTTCATCCAGCAGCGCGGCCACTTCCGGGTCGTCGCCCAGGGTGGCGGACAGGCGGCCGGCATGGTCCAGCAGTTGGCGCTTGATTTCGTCGCGGCGTCCTTCGAACGAGGCCACGACGCTGCCGCGCTCGGCCAGCGTGGCGGCATAGGCGTCGGCGTCGGCGAAGGCCACCGGGCCCGCGCTCATGAAGCGGTGGCCCAGCGTCTCGCGGCCGGCCGTCAGGCCCAGCGCCGAGACGGGCACCACGTCGGCGCCGAACAGCGCCACCAGGCCGTGCGCCGGACGCACGAACTTGACGGTGGTGACGCCGTCCGCCAACTGGTAGCGCATGACCTTGGGGATGGGCAGGCCGTCGATCGCGGCGTCGATGCCTTCCTGCAGGCCGGCGGCCAACTGGGCGCCGGGGGCCGTGCCGCGCGCGACCAGGTAGTCCTGCTTGCCGTCGGATTCGCGGTCCAGGGTGGAGACGTCGATGTTCTCCAGGCCCTTGGCGGCCAGCTTCTTTTGCAGCGCGGGGGTGGCTTTGCCGTCTTCGGTCAGGCCGATCTTCACCGGCATCAGCTTTTCGGCATAGGGCTGGTCGGGCGCCTGCGCCAGCACGGCGGACAGGTGCACGGCCAGGCGGCGCGGCGTGGAATAGGCGGTCGCGGCGCAGCCGCCGGCCAGCAGGCCGTGGCGGTCCAGCGTGGCGCGCACGCCTTCGGCAAAGGCCTGGCCCAGCTTTTGCAGGGCCTTGGGCGGGAGTTCTTCGGTCAGCAGTTCGACCAGCAGCGGGCGGATGTTCGTCGTCATTTATGCTGCCTCCCCGGCGGCTTTGCCGCGGCCCAGCATGGGAAAGCCCAGTCGTTCGCGGGAATCGTAATAAGCCTGCGCGACGGCGCGCGACAGGTTGCGGATGCGGCCGATGTAGGCGGCGCGCTCGGTGACGCTGATCGCGCCGCGCGCGTCCAGCATGTTGAAGGTATGGGCGGCCTTCAGCGCGGCCTCGTAGGCCGGCAGCGCCAGCGGCACGTCCATCAGGCGCTTGGCCTCGGCTTCGTAGTCGTTGAAGTGCGAGAACAGCATCTCGGCCGACGAATGCTCGAAGTTGTAGGTGGATTGCTCCACCTCGTTCTGGTGGAACACGTCGCGGTACAGCACGCGGTTGCCGTTGGCGCCTTCGGTCCAGACCAGGTCGTACACGCTTTGCACGTCCTGGAGGTACATGGCCAGGCGTTCCAGGCCGTAGGTGATCTCGCCGGTGGTCGGCGTGCAGTCCAGGCCGCCCACTTGCTGGAAGTAGGTGAACTGGGTGACTTCCATGCCGTTCAGCCAGACTTCCCAGCCCAGGCCCCAGGCGCCGAGCGTGGGGTTTTCCCAGTCGTCCTCGACGAAGCGGATATCGTGCTGCGTGGGGTCGATGCCCAGCGCCTTCAGCGAACCGATGTAGAGGTCCAGGATCTCCGGGGGAGCCGGCTTCAGCACGACCTGGTACTGGTAATAGTGCTGCAGGCGGTTGGGGTTTTCGCCGTAGCGGCCGTCCTTGGGGCGGCGCGAGGGCTGCACGTAGGCGGCGCGCCAGGGTTCCGGGCCGATCGCGCGCAGGAACGTGGCGGTGTGCGAGGTGCCGGCGCCGACTTCCATGTCGTAGGGCTGCAGCAGGGCGCAACCCTGCTTGTCCCAGTATTCCTGGAGCGTAAGGATGATTTGCTGAAAGGTGAGCATAGGATTCTTGGAATTCGGCCGCCGGGCAAGGCTTGCCCTGGGCGTGGGAAACCCGGCATTTTAACTGGCCCGGGCCGGTCCTGTTCCCGAATGGCCGGCGGGCGGTTACATCTATGCCTTTCGGGCGCCGCCGCGGGGAATCCGCCGCGCCCCGGGTGGACGCTCCGGGGCCCGCGGCTGCGCCTGGAAACCAATGGTCGTATGATTCCGGGTTGAGTCCCAAGTCTTATATAAAACCCGGAATCCGATCAAAACCCGCGATTTCCGAGAAATCCCGAGAAGGAGCAGCCCCATGTCCGACCTGATCACGGTGGAAGTCACCGACGGCATCCAGATCATCACGATCAACCGCCCCGAAGCCAAGAACGCCATCAACCTGGAAACCGCGCAGGCCATGGCCGCCGCGCTGGACCAACTGGACAGCCGCGACGACATCCGCATCGGCATCCTGACGGGCGGCGGCGGCACGTTTTCGTCGGGCATGGACCTGAAGGCCTTCGCTAAATCGGGACAGCGTCCGTACGTGGAAGGCCGCGGTTTTGCCGGCCTGAACGAAAAGCCGCCGAAGAAACCGCTGATCGCCGCCGTCGAAGGCTACGCGCTGGCGGGGGGCTGCGAAATGGCCCTGGCTTCCGACCTGATCGTGGCCGCCAGCAACGCCAAGTTCGGCCTGCCCGAAGTCAAGCGCGGCCTGGTGGCAGGCGCCGGCGGCATGCTGCGCCTGCCGCGCCGTCTGCCGTACCACATCGCCATGGAAGTCATCCTGACCGGCGAAATGCTGACGGCCGAGCGCGCCCACGCTTTCGGCCTGGTCAACCGCCTGACCGAGCCGGGCGGCGCCCTGGCCGGCGCCCTGGAACTGGCGCGCGCCATCGTCGAGAACGGCCCGCTGGCCGTGCAGACCGCCAAGAGCATCGTGTCGCAGTCCGGCGACTGGGACCAGGAAGGCATGTTCGACCGCCAGCGCCCGCTGATCGCCCACATCTTTTCGTCCGCCGACGCCAAGGAAGGCGCGACCGCCTTCGCCGAGAAGCGCAAGCCCGTCTGGCAAGCCAAGTAAAAGGCCCTTCGGCGGCAAGAAAAGAACGTTCCATCCCTAGCGCGCGGCCGGCCCCGCCGGCCGCGTTTTCACGTTTTCCATCCAGACAGTCAATTGCCATGTCCGTCATCATTAAAGAAGAAGACTTCATCCAGTCGATCGCCGACGGGATCCAGTTCATCAGCTATTACCACCCCGTGGATTACATCCGCCACCTGGCGCGCGCCTACGAGCGCGAGGAAAGCCCGGCCGCGCGCGACGCGATGGCGCAGATCCTGACGAATTCGCGCATGTGCGCCGAAGGCAAGCGTCCGCTGTGCCAGGACACCGGCATCGTCAACGTCTTCCTGAAGATCGGCATGAGCGTGCGCTTCGACACCAAGCGCACCCTGCAAGAACTCTGTGACGAAGGCGTGCGCCGCGGCTACCTGAACCCGGACAATCCCTTGCGCGCCTCGGTGCTGGACGATCCGCTGTTCGCGCGCAAGAACACGCGCGACAACACGCCCTGTATCCTGCACGTCGAACTTGTCCAGGGCGACAAGGTCGACGTGCAGATCGCATCCAAGGGCGGCGGTTCGGAAAACAAGACCAAGTTCGCCATGCTGAACCCCAGCGATTCGCTGGTGGACTGGGTGCTGAAGACCGTTCCGACGATGGGCGCCGGCTGGTGCCCCCCGGGCATGCTGGGCATCGGCGTCGGCGGCACCGCCGAAAAGGCCATGCTGATGGCCAAGCAGTCGCTGATGGAAGACATCGACATGTACGAGCTGCTGGCCCGCGGCCCGCAGAACAAGCTGGAAGAGCTGCGCATCGAACTGTATGAAAAGGTCAACGCGCTGGGCATCGGCGCGCAGGGCCTGGGCGGCCTGACGACCGTGCTGGACGTCAAGATCAGCACCTTCCCCACGCATGCGGCCTCCAAGCCCGTCGCCATGATCCCGAACTGCGCCGCCACGCGCCACGCGCATTTCGAGCTGGACGGCTCGGGCCCCGCGCGCCTCGATCCGCCTTCGCTGTCCGAGTGGCCGGAAGTGCACTGGGCGCCGGACTACAACAAGTCCAAGCAGGTCGACCTGAACACGCTGACCAAGGAAGAAGTCGCCAGTTGGAAGCCGGGCCAGACCCTGCTGCTGTCGGGCAAGATGCTGACCGGCCGCGACGCGGCGCACAAGCGCATCCAGGACATGCTGGCCAAGGGCGAGCCGCTGCCCGTGGACTTCACCAACCGCGTCATCTACTACGTCGGCCCGGTCGATCCGGTGCGCGACGAAGTGGTCGGCCCGGCCGGCCCCACCACCGCCACCCGCATGGACAAGTTCACCGACATGATGCTGGAGCAGACCGGCCTGATCTCCATGATCGGCAAGTCCGAGCGCGGCCCGGTCGCGATCGAGTCCATCAAGAAGCACGGCTCGGCCTACCTGATGGCCGTCGGCGGCGCCGCCTACCTGGTGTCCAAGGCGATCCGCGGCGCCAAGGTGCTGGGCTTCGCCGACCTGGGCATGGAAGCCATCTACGAGTTCGACGTGAAGGACATGCCGGTGACCGTGGCGGTCGACGCCCAGGGCACCTCGGTCCACACGACGGGCCCGAAGGAATGGCAGGCCAAGATCGGGAAGATCCCGGTCGCCGTGGCGTAAGCCGACCTGACAGGAAAACGGCCGCTGGTTCAGCGGCCGTTTTTTTTGCGCGGGTGTCTGACACCCCTGAGATATCCCTGTGAACTGAAGTCAGTCTCGTCGGGTGTCAGACACTTTTTCTGTGGCCGCCTTGAACGCGGCAATCGCCTGGGGCGATTTCCCCAGCACGTCGCGCAGCACTTCTTCGGTGTGTTCGCCCAGCAGCGGCGGGGCGCGGCGGTACGCGACCGGCGACCCCGAAAACCGCAGCGGACTGGCGGTGACGGCGGCGGCTCCGCCGGCCGGATGGGGCAGGTCGCGGCGCAACTGGCGCGCCTGCGCCTGCGGGTGCGCGAAGGCCTGCGCGATGTTATTGATGGGGCCGCAGGGCACGCCTACGGCTTCCAGCCTGGCGATCCAGTCGTCGCGGCGGCCCTGCCGCATGATCGCCGCGAGGATGCCGACCAGCGTTTCGCGGTTGGCGACGCGCAGGCGGTTGGTGGCGAAGCGCGGGTCGTCTCCCAGCTCGCGCGCGCCGATGGCGGCGCAATACGCGCGGTATTGCGATTCATTGCCCGTGGCCACGATCAGGTGGCCGTCGCTGGCGGCGAACACCTGGTAGGGCACCACGTTCTGGTGCGCGTTGCCGGCGCGCGTGGGCGCCACCCCGGAGTTGAAGTAGTTGGAGTTCTGGTTGGCCAGCAGGGCCACGTGGCTGTCCAGCAGGGCGATGTCCAGGTGCTG
Organism: Achromobacter veterisilvae; assembly: GCF_037619525.1. Taxonomy (NCBI): domain Bacteria; kingdom Pseudomonadati; phylum Pseudomonadota; class Betaproteobacteria; order Burkholderiales; family Alcaligenaceae; genus Achromobacter; species Achromobacter veterisilvae. Next base: position 2,042,364 of record NZ_CP148753.1, read on the forward strand.
CCCCAGGCCGCTGCGGTGGCGCTCGTGCAGGGCCGCCAGCACCGCCACGGTGGCGTACATGCCGGTGACGATGTCCGTCACCGCCACGCCCGCTTTCTGCGGGCCGCCGCCGGGCAGGTCGTCGCGTTCTCCGGTGATGCTCATCAGGCCGCCCATGCCCTGGATCATGAAGTCGTAGCCGGGGCGCTGGGCGTAGGGGCCGTCCTGCCCGAAACCCGTGACCGAGCAATAGATCAGGCGGGGATTGATCGCCTTCAGGCTCTCGTAGTCCAGGCCGTACTTGGCCAGGCCGCCCACCTTGAAGTTCTCGACGAGGATGTCGCTGACTGCCGCCAGTTCGCGGATCAGGGCCGCGCCTTCCGGCGTGGCCATGTCGGCCTCGATCGAGCGCTTGTTGCGGTTGGCGCTGAGGTAGTAGGCGGATTCGTTGGTGTCCTGGCCGTCGCCGTCCTTGAGAAAGGGCGGGCCCCAGGCGCGCGTATCGTCGCCCACGCGCGGGCGTTCGACCTTGATGACGTCGGCGCCCAGGTCGGCGAGGTTCTGCGTGCACCACGGGCCGGCCAGGATGCGCGAGAGGTCCAGCACGCGGATGCCGTCGAGAGCGGGCGGCCGCGTCATGGCCGCAGCTCCGCGGTGCCGTTGTTCAGCACGACGACATTGCGTTCGCGGGCTCGCGCCAGGAAGCGGATCTGCCCGTCCGGCATCCGCCACAGGTCGCATTGCAGGGTCTCGCCGGGATACACGGGCGCCGAGAAGCGCGCGTTCAGGCTGGCCAGGCGCGAGGCGTCGTAGCCGCAGCAGGTTTTCACGATCGCGTGCGCCGCCACGCCGTACGAGCACAACCCGTGCAGGATGGGCCGGGGATAGCCGGCCCGCCGCGCCACCTCCGGGTCGGCGTGCAGAGGATTGCGGTCGGCGTTCAGCCGGTACAGCAGGGCGGCGTTGGGCGGAATGCGGAGTTCGCAGCGCAGGTCCGGTTCGCCGCCGGGCGCGGCGGGCAGGGCCGGCGGGCTGGCGTCGCCCTGGCCGAAGCCGCCGTCGCCGCGGCAGAAGGTGCTTTGCTGCAAGGTGGCCAGGCAGGCGCCGTCCTCGCCGTGCAGGGTGCGTTCGGTGACGACGATGGCGCCCTTGTCCGCGCCCTTGTCGATCACGTGCGTGTTGCGGCTCTTGCCCGTGACCACGCCCGCGGCCGGCAGCGGCGCGTGCAGGGTCAGCCGCTGTTCGCCGTGCACCACCTTGACCCAGTCGATGCCGGCGCGCGGGTCCTGGACCCAGAAGCCCGGGTAGCCCAGCACCACGCTCAGCGTGGGAAAGGCTTGCAGGCCTTTTTCGTAGACATAGCGCAACTGGCCGGCGTCCTCGGGGTCCTGCCCCAGGCCGATGCCCAGCGCATACAGCATGGTGTCTTTCTCGTCGTAGCGCTGGCGCACGTCGTCGAAGCGCCAGTCCTTCACGGTTGCGTAGTCCATGGGCATGGCGGCCTCAGATGGGATCCCAGTCGATCACGTCGGGCGAACGCTCCAACGCGTAGAAGTGCTTGCGCATGGCGGGCACCGCGATTTCCGCGATGCGCTCGGGCGTCCAGCCTTCGCCGTGGTGCACGGTGCGCAGCGGCCGCGGCTGGCTCATCAGCATGATTTCGTTGGCGCGCACGGCGAAGATCTGCGCGGTGATCTCGCTGGCCGCGTCGCTGGCGAGATAAACGGCCATGGGCGCGACTTTGCCGGCCTCCATTTTCTTCAGCTTTTCGACGCGCGCTTTCTCTTCGTCGGTTTCCGCCGGAATCGAGCTGGTCATGCGGCTCCAGGCGAACGGCGCGATGCAGTTGGAGCGGACGTTGTAGCGCGCCATGTCGAGCGCGATGGATTTGGACAGGGCCACGATGCCGAGCTTGGCCGCCGCGTAGTTCGCCTGTCCGAAATTGCCGATGAGTCCGGACGTGGACGTCATGTGCACGAACGCGCCGGATTCCTGTTCGCGGAAGTAGGGCGCGGCGGCGCGGCTCATGAAGAACGAGCCGTTCAGGTGCACGTCGAGCACCTGGCGCCATTCCTCTTCGCTCATCTTGTGGAAAACCCGGTCGCGCAGATTGCCGGCGTTGTTGACCACGGCGTCGATGCGGCCGAACGCGTCGATCGCCGTCTGCACGCAGCGGCTGGCGCTGTCGTAGGCGGCCACGCTGTCTGTGTTGGCCACGGCCTGCCCGCCCGCCGCGACGATTTCCTTGACCACCGCCTGCGCCGGGCCTTCCGCGCCGCCTTCGCCGGTCAGCGATACGCCGATATCGTTCACGACCACCTTGGCGCCGGCCTGCGCCATGGCCAGCGCGATGCCGCGGCCGATGCCGCCGCCCGCGCCCGTAACGATCACTACCTTGCCGGAAACTATGCCGCTCATTGAAGCTGACTCCTGTGCTGCGGCAGATGCCGCGTGGAAAACAGTTCCGCATCAACCCGTCTGGTTTACGGGAATGCCCCATGGTAGATTCGGCAAGGCATTCGCAGAATTCAAAATTAGAAATGCCCCCCTTCTGCGTGGTGGAACATGAGACATGACCTGACCGACCTGCGTTTGTTTCTGAACGTGGGGGAAACACTCAACCTGACCCGCGCCGCGGAACGGACCTTCCTGTCCCTGCCGGCGGCGAGCGCCCGGGTGAAGAACATGGAAGAGGCGTTCAAGGCGCGGCTGCTGGTGCGCATGGCCACCGGCGTCGCGCTGACGCCGGCCGGCGAGGTGCTGCTCAAGCACGCCAACGCCGTCTTCCGCCAGCTCGAGTGCCTGCACGCGGATCTCCAGCCTTATGCGAGCGGCCTGAAGGGGCGCTTGCGCCTGCTGGCCAACACCACGGCCACCAATTCCTTTCTTGCCGACGCGCTGTCCACGTTTCTTGCGGAAAACCCCGACGTGGACGTGGAACTGGAAGAGAAGATCTCGGGCGACATCGTCATCGCGATCCGCGCGGGCGCGGGCGATCTGGGGCTGGTGGCCGGCAACATCGACGTGGAAGGCCTGGACGTTACGCCGCTGTTCCGCGACGAACTCACCGTGGTGACGGCGCTGGACCATCCGCTCGCGTCGCAGGAATCGGCGCATTTCGCGGACCTGGTGGATGCCTACCAGTTCGTGGGCATCCACCCGGACAGCGCCATCCAGACCTTTCTCGAAGACATCGCCAGCGGCCTCGGAAAGCGCATCTGCCAACGCGTGCACGTGGGCAGCTTCGAGGCGGTATGCCGGATGGTGGCGGCTGGGGCCGGCATCGCCGTGGTGCCGCGCGCCTGCGCGGCGCGCTACAGCCGCCCCGACGCGCTGCACGTGCTGAAGCTGAACGATCCCTGGGCCTTGCGCGACCGGCTGCTGTGCCGCCAGCGCGGCCGCGACCTGCCCAGTTTCGCGGAGTGTTTCATCGGCCATCTGCAGCGCGCCGCGCGCGGGCAGTAGCGGGCGGGGCCTGTCCGCGCTGCGCCAGCCGGCAGATAGTGTCCGGTGACCGAACGCCGGCGTCATGCGAAAGAGGGGCTTCCGGAAATGTGTAGCGGCGGCCGCGCGCATTCGGAAAATAATAAGCGGCGCGGCAGGCGCGGGTCCCCGGGTCCTGGCCGTGAAAAAAAAGACCCAGGAGACAGCCGTGATCGATACTCAACGCCGCCGCGCCATCGCGGGGCTGGGCGCCGCATGCGCCGCCGCCGTTCTTCCGTCCTGGGCCCGGGCCGCTGCCTGGCCGGGCCACGCCGTGACCTTCATCGTGCCTTTTCCGGCGGGCGGGCCGGTGGACACCACCGCCCGTTTCACCACCCAGCCGCTGGGCCAGTTGTGGTCCGTTCCCACCGTCGTGGACAACCGCTCCGGCGCGGGCGGCATCGTGGGCGCGCAATTCGCGGCCAAGGCCGAGCCCGACGGCTACAGCTTCTTCTTCGCCTCCATCCACCACGCGGTGCTGCCCAGTCTGCGCGAGAACCTCAGCTACGACATCCGCCGCGATTTCGAGCCGGTGGGCATGGCGGCGGTGTTTCCCATCGTGCTGGTGGTCAACCCGTCGCTGCCGGTGAATTCCGTCGGCGAACTGATCGCCTACGCGAAGGCCAATCCCGGCAAGCTGTCCTTCGGCTCGTCCGGCACTGGCGGCGGCACGCACCTGGCGGGCGAACTCTTCAACGCCATGGCGGGGGTGAAGATCCAGCATGTTCCGTACCGGGGCAGCGCGCCCGCGATGCAGGACCTGCTGGGCGGGCAGGTGCAGGTGATGTTCGCCGACGGCCCGTCCGCCGTGCCGCACCTGAAGGCGGGCAAGGTGCGCGCGCTGGGTGTCGGCAATCCGCGGCGCTCGGACATGCTGCCCGATGTGCCCACGATCGCGGAGTCGGGGCTGCCGGGCTACGAGGCGTATTCGTGGAGCGGCGTGATGGCGCCGAAGGGCACGCCGGCCGACATCGTCGGCCGCCTGAACGCCGACATGGTGAAGGTGCTGTCGGATCCCGCCACGGCCCAGGGCATGATCGCGGCGGGAGCGGAACCCCGGCCCGGCACGCCGGCGCAGTTCGGCGAATTCGTCCAGGCCGAGATCGTGAAGTGGCGCGACGTGATCAAGGCGGCGGGGATCAAGCTGGAGTAGGAGCGGCGTGCCGGACACACCCTCAGTGTCTGACACCCGTACGAGACGCACTCCATTTCGCCCTGTCGTCTCCCGGGTGTCTGACACATTCTGTGCCGTATGGTGTCAGACACCCGGGAGGCGCTGGATCAGAGCGACGGTCATCTCGTACGGGTGTCAGACACTGAGGTGTCCGGCACGAAGGGCTACCGCTTCCCGCGCGCCCAGGTATTCCGCTTCCAACTGCGCCACCAGCGTTTCCACCGGAAGGATCTCCTGCGCCGCGCCCACGCCCTGGCCCGCGCTCCAGACGTCCTTCCAGGCCTTGGGGCGGGAGTTTTTGTCCAGGTTCGGCGGCGGGGCTTCGCCATGCGCGGCCAGCGCGGCGGGGTCGAGCCCCGCCGCCACGATGCTGGCCGCCAGGTAGTTCGCCGGCACGCCCGAGAAGTACGGGGTATAGACCACGTCGGCCGCCTGGGCTCGCAGCACCATTTCCCGGTAGGCATCGCCGGCCAGCGACTCCCGCGTGGCGATGAAGCGCGTGCCCATGTAGGCGAAATCGCAGCCCATCACTTGCGCGGCCAGGATGTCCTTGCCATGGCTGACGCAGCCCGACAGCGCCAGCGGGCCGTCGTAGAAGGCACGGATCTCGTTCACCAGCGCGATCGGGTTCACCTGGCCGGCGTGGCCGCCCGCGCCGGCGGCCACGAGGATCAGGCCGTCCACGCCGGCATCGAGCGCGCGCTTGGCATGGCGCACGTTGGTGACGTCGTGAAAGACCAGGCCGCCTTGCGGATGCATGGCGCGGACCGCCGCCTCGGGCGCTTGCAGCGAGGTGATGAGCAGCGGCACGCGGCGCTCGGCGCAGATGTCGAGATCGCCTTGCCAGCGCGCATTGCTGGGATGGACGATCAGGTTCACGCCATACGGCGCCACCTTGGCCGCGGGATCGGCGCGGCGCCGCGCCGCCAGGCCTTCCTCGATGCGGGTGATCCAGCCGTGCAGTTGTTCCCGCGGCCGGGCGTTGAGGGATGGAAACGTTCCGATGATGCCCGCGCCGCATTGCGCGATCACGAGTTCGGGGCCCGATACCAGGAACATGGGGGCACCGATGACCGGCAGGCGGGTTTGGGCGCGCAGCGCGAGCGTCGGGTTCTTCATGGCGCTCCAGAGGGTTTCAGTTGGCCTGGATGTTGGCGTTGCGGATGACGTCGGACCACAAGGCGTACTCGCGGTCGATGCGGGCCTGCAAGGCTTTCGAATCGCCGTTATTGATGGCGTAGCCGCCATCGGTCATGGCCTGGCGGAACGCGGGGTCCTTGGAGACGTCGGCCAGGGCCTGGGCCAGGCGCGCCGAGACGGCGTCCGGTAGCTGCTTCGGCCCGACCAGCGCGTACCAGCCGACGACTTCATAGTCCTTCATGCCGGCCTCGATCATCGTGGGCACGTCGGGCAGTTCGGGGTTGCGCGTCCTGGACGTGACCGCGAGCGCGCGGGCCTTGCCGCTCTTGATAAAGGGGATGGCGGTGCTGGTGATGTCGAACATGAACGTCACCTTGCCGCTCACCACGTCCATCATGGCGGGGGAATTGCCGCGATAGGGCACGTGCAGCATCGGCGCCTCGGCCTGTTTCTTCAGCAGCTCCGCGGACAGGTGGTTGGAGGCGCCGATGCCGGCCGATCCGAAGGAGACCGCGTCGGGATGCGCGCGCGCGTAGCTGACGAGTTCGCCCACGTTCGTGGCGGGAATCTGCGGGCCGATCAGCAGCACGTTGGCATAGTCCACGACCAGCCCGATCAGCGAGAAGTCCTTGCGCGGGTCGAACAGCTTGCTGCGCTGGACCAGCGGCGACATGGTGAGGGTGGGGCTGGCGGCGAAGCCCAGCAGGTAGCCGTCGGGAGCCGCCTTGGCGGTGGCGTCCGAGGCGATCATGCCGCTGGCGCCGGCGCGGTTCTCGACGACGACGGCCTGGCCCAGCTTGTCGCCCAGGTACTTGGCGAACACGCGGGCCGTGGTGTCCACGGGGCCGCCGGGGGCGTAGCCCACCAGCAGGCGGATGGGGCGGTCCGGGTAGGCGGCCTGGGCCCAGGCCGACTGGCCGATGGCGATCGCCGCCGTGGCGGCTGCCGCGGCGAACAGGGTCTTGATGCGCATGCTCATGTCTCCTTGTGTGCTTGGGCCGGTCGCCGAGCGGAGCTTCCGTTCGCTCTACGCCAGCCTTTCTCTCAGCGGCTGCTTCAGGATCTTGCCGCTGACGGTGGTGGGAATCGTGTCGATGGGAATGATCTGGGCCGGCCGCTTGTAGGGCGCCAACTGGGCGCGCAGGTGCAGCGTCAGCAGCCGGATGTCGAGCGAGGCGCCGGCCAGGGGTTCCACGAAGGCGATGACTTCTTCGTTCTGGTCTTCCGTTGCGCGGCCCACCACGGCGGACAGGCGCACGCCGGGAAAGGCGTTGATGACCGATTCGACTTCGATCGGATAGACGTTGAAGCCGGAACGGATGATCAGGTCCTTGGAACGGCCCGAGATGAACAGCGCGCCGCCGGCGTCGATGAAGCCGATATCGCCGGTATCGAGCCAGCCTCCGGGCAGCAGGGTCTGCGCTGTCTGCGCGGGGTCCCGGTAGTAGCCGAGCATTACGCCGGGCCCCCGGATCAGGATGTTTCCGCGTTCGCCCGGCTGGGGCGTGCCGCTGTCCGGCGTTCCGATGCGCAGCTCCACGCCCTCCACCGCGAAGCCCGCGGAGCAGTCGGCGCGGGGCGCGTCGATGTCGGTGATGAACATGGAACCGGCGTATTCGGTGATGCCATAGCCATGGTGCATCGGCACGCCGAAGTAGCGTTCGACGTCGCGCTTCTGGGTGGGATCCAGCGCCGCGCCGCCGGTGTACACGTACCGCAGCGCGGGCGCGCGCAGCTCGGCCCGGGGCGGCGCCGCGGCCATCATGCGGCTGAACATGGTGGGCACGCCTTGCAGAATGCTGACGCCGGGGCATGCCAGCGCCTTGAACGCGTCCGCCGGATCGAAGCGGCTGCGCAGCACCAGGCTGGCGCCGGCATGCGCGGTGGCCATCAGCACGGTGGCGATCCCGAAGATATGCGACATGGGCAGCGCCGCGTAGCCGATGTCCTGCGGGGTCAGGCGGCGCGACGCCGCCGACACGCGGGCGAAGTGCAGCAGGCCCCGGTGCGGAACCATGACGCCCTTGGGCGCGCCGGTCGTGCCGGACGTGTAGATCAGGGTGGCGACTTCGCCCGCCTGCGCATCCGTTTCCGGGGCCGTGGGCGTGTCCGCCCGGGAGACCTGCACGCCCGGCCCCCAGACGGCGGGCGCGGCGTCGCCCGCGCCCGCGGCGTCGGCATGGGCGAGCGCGGCCGGGGAGGCGCCGGTGGTGTAGAGCGTCAATTCCGGCCGCGCATGCAGGCGGATGTTCTCGATTTCGCGGGCGGAAAGGCGGGCGTTCACGCCCACCGGCCAGGCCCCCGCCAGGCTGCAGCCGAACAGGGCCGCGATCATGGCGCCGCAGTTTTCGCCCACCGTCATCACGCGGTGGCCGGGGCGCACACCCTGTTGTTCCAGCCATCGGGCCACGTCCTGCGCGCGCTGCCAGAACTGCGCGTAAGTCAGGATGCCGCCACCTTCCTCGTACAGGAAGATGGCGTCGGGCCGCTGGCTTGCCTGCTGCGCCAGCACGTGATGGATGCGGGTGTGAGGGGCGGCTTGGGGCATCGGCGGAATCGCGTGGTTCAAAGCGTGGCCTGGGTGCCCAGGACGGCCGTGGACTGGCTGGACAGCGTGCCGCCGTTGCCGTGCACCAGCGCCAGTTGCGCGCCGGAGACCTGGCGCGCGTCGCATTCGCCGCGCAATTGCCGGACCGCCTCGATCATGATGAAGACGCCGTACATGCCCGGATGCACGCAGCACAGCCCGCCGCCGTTGGTGTTCACGGGCAGCCTGCCGCCCGGGGCGATCGAGCCGTCCGCGATGAAGTCCTTGCTTTCGCCCTTGGCGCAGAAGCCCAGGTCTTCCAGGAAGAGCAGCGTGTTGATGGTGAAGGCGTCGTAGAGTTCGACGACGTCGATATCGCCGGGCGCCACCCGCGCCATGTCGAAGGCGCGCCGGCCCGACTCGGCGGCGGCCGTGACGGTCAGGTCCTCCATGGACGATATCTGCCGGTTCCAGACCGCCGTGGCGTTGCCCAGCACATAGACGGGCGGGCGGGGAAGGTCGCGCGCGCGGTCTGCGCGCACCAGCACATAGGCGCCCGCGCCATCGGTCACCAGGCAGCAGTCGCGCACGCTCAAGGGGTCGGACACCATGCGCGAGGACAGGATCTGATCCAGCGTCGCGGGTTCGCGCAACTGCGCTTCCGGATTCAACTGGGCCCATTGGTTGGCGGCCAGCGCCACCTGCGCCAGGTGTTCGCGGCGCGTGCCGTACTGGTGCATGTGGCGCGAGGCGGCCAGCGCATAGGACGACAGCGGGCTGAGCGGGTCGTAGGGCGTTTCGTAGGGTTGGGGATCGAACTGCCTGCGCACCCGGCCGATCTCGGCCCGGCTGAGCGTGGACGTGCGCTGGGTGCTGCCGTAGCAGACCAGCACGGCGTTGCACTGGCCCGATGCCAGCGCGTGCAGCGCCGGCATCAGGTGCGCGACGAAACTGGAGCCGCCCAGCATCGTGCCGTCGATGAAGGTGGGCCGGATGCCCAGGTGTTCGATGACCGGCATCGCCCACATCGGCGCGGCCACGCTGGCGGTGCAGAGGCCGTCGATGTCGCGCATCGAGAGCCCGGCGTCGGCCACCGCGCGCTGCGCGGCCTGCACCAGGATTTCCATTTCGGTGTAGCCCGCGGCCTGCCCCAGGCCGGCGTGGCCCACGCCGGCCACCGCCACGGCGCCGCGCAAATCGTCGAGCTTCATTGCGCCTCCTTGTTGGGAACGAACACCACCAGGCCATGCCCGTCCTGCCGCGCCACCTGGGCGCGCACCGGCATGCCGATGCGCACGGCCTCGGGCGCCACGCCTTCCACGCGGCTCATCAGCCTGACGCCTTCCCGCAGGTCCACCAGCGCCACGTTGTAGTCGCCGCCCGCGTCGGGCTTGCGCCGCACGACGGTGGTGGCGTAGACGGTGCCGCGTCCGTCCGGCTCGATCCAGGCGAGCGCGTCGGCGCCGCAATGCGGGCAGATCATGCGGGGATAGAACACGGCGCGGTCGCAGCCGGCGCAATGCTGGATGAGGAAGCGGCCCTGGTCGAGCGCCTGGCGGTACTGCGCCTCGACGCCCTGCGGCGCGGCTTCCGGGTGATGGGGAACGGTCATGATGCGGTGGGGCCCTTTAACGTCAACAGGCCCTAGTGTCGGCACTGCCGCCGCGTTGGGCCATTCTTCATTGCTGAAGCAGGCCTTCCGCCGGCCCGTAGTGGCAGGGCGCCCTACACCCAGCCCGAAGCCGGTCTTCGGGAGAGGCAGATTGCCCAGCCGGCCGGACCATGGCTAGATACCGGGAAAAGGAGGTAGACCATGAACCTGACCTGGACGCCGCAAGAGCGCCTGTTCCGAGAAGAGGTGCGCGCGTTCGCCGAGGCCAAGCTGCCGGACGACATCCGCGGCAAGGTGCTGCGGCATCAGCGGCTGGAACGCGGCGACTACGTGCGCTGGCACAACATCCTGGCCGACCGGGGCTGGGGCGCGCCGAACTGGCCCGCCGAGCACGGCGGCACCGGCTGGAACGCGATGCAGCGCCTGATTTTCGAGGTGGAGTGCTTCAAGGCGGGCGCGCCGCGCCTGCTGCCTTTCGGGCTGTCCATGATCGGTCCCGTCCTGATGAAGTACGGCAGCGCCGAACAGCAGGCCCGCTTCCTGCCGCGGATTCCGCGGGTCGAGGACTGGTGGTGCCAGGGCTATTCCGAGCCGGGCTCCGGGTCCGACCTGGCCTCGCTGAAGACGCGCGCCGAGCGCGACGGCGACGGCTACGTGGTCAACGGCCAGAAGACCTGGACCACGCTGGCGCAGTACGCCGACTGGATGTTCTGCCTGGCGCGCACCGACTCCGGCGCGCGGGCGCAGCGCGGCATTTCGATGCTGCTGCTGGACATGCGCGCGCCGGGCGTCACCGTGCGTCCCATCCGCACGCTGGACGGCGGCCACGACGTCAACGAGGTATGGCTGGAAAACGTGCGCGTGCCCGCCGAGAACCTGGTCGGCGAGGAGAACCAGGGCTGGACCTACGCCAAGTACCTGCTGGGCCACGAGCGCACCGGCATCGCCGGGCTGGGCCATTGCCATCGCGAACTGGGCATCCTGAAGCGCATGGCGGAGCATGCCCGTTCGCGCGGCCGCCCCTTGCTGGCGGACAGCCGCGTGCGCGACCGGATCTCCCGCATCGAGGTGGACATCATGGCGCTGGAAATGCTGCTGCTGCGGGTGGCGGCCAGCAACGACGGCTCGCCCGGTCCGGAGGCCTCGGTGCTGAAGATACGGGGCTCCGAGATCCAGCAGGACCTGGCCATGCTGCAGATGGAGGTGGCGGGGCCGGACGCCTGGCCGTACGACCCGGACTGGATGTTCGCCGACGCCAACTGGCAAGGCCCCGGCCCCGAGATGGCCGCGGCCGCGGGCGCGGGCTATGCCGACATGCGCAAGACCTCCATCTACGGCGGCACGACCGAAGTGCAGAAGGGCATCATCGCCCGCCAGGTGCTGGGCCTGTAGGCCGGCCGGGCGCAATCCGACAGGAACACGACGCATGGATTTCATCTACACCGAAGAACAGCGCATGCTGGCCGACAGCCTGCGCCGCCTGGTGGACCAGGCATGGACCTTTCCCCAGCGCCGCGCCCGGCAGGCCGCCGGCGCGCTGGACCGGCGGGCCTGGAGCGCGCTGGCCGAACTGGGCGTGCTGGGCCTGAACATTTCCCAGGATTTCGGCGGATTCGGCGAGGTGCCGGCCAGCCTGCTGCCGGTGCACCTGGAGCTGGGGCGGGGGCTGGTATCCGAACCCGTCATCCCCAGCGCCGTCATGGGCGCCGCGCTGATCGAGGCCTGCGGCGGCGCGGCGCGGTCCCGCTGGCTGCCGCCGATCGCGGCGGGCGAGGCCATCGTCAGCGTGGCCTACCAGGAGCCGGGGCGCCGCTACGATACCGATCCGCAGGACTGCCGCGCCGCCGAAACCGCCGAAGGCTGGCGGCTGGACGGCGCCAAGCACCTGGTCTGGCACGGCGCGGCGGCTTCCGCCTGGCTGGTCAGCGCGCGCGGCGCTGACGGTCGCGCGGTGCTGCTGGCGGTGCCGGCGGACGCGGCGGGCGTGCGCGTGACGGACACCCCCACGCTGGACGGCGCGCGCTGCGCCCGGCTGGACCTGGACGGCGTGGCCTTGCCGCCCGACGCCCTGCTGGCGCAAGGCGAGGCGGCCGAAAACGCCCTGGCCCAGGCCCTGCAATGGGGCACCGCGGCCTTGTGCGCCCATGCCGCGGGCGCCATGGAGCGCCTGCTGGAGATCACCGTCGAATACCTGAAGACCCGCAAGCAGTTCGGCCAGCCGCTGGCGGCCTTCCAGGCGCTGCAGCACCGCCTGGCCGAGATGCTGGTGGCCAAGGAACTGGCCTTGTCGATGGCGTACGTCGCGGTGGCGGCCCTGACCGAGCCCGACGCCGCGCAGCGCCGGCGCATGATCGCCTCGGCCAAGCTGGAGGCCGCGCGAGCGGGCCGGCTGGTGGCGCAGATGGCCGTGCAACTGCATGGCGGCATGGGCATGACGGACGAACTGGAGGTGGGCGACTACTTCAAGCGCCTGACCGTCGTGGACCCGTTGCTGGGCGACACCGCCGAACAACTGGCCGTCCTGGAGGCGCTGGCATGACGGCCCCGGCTCCCGGCGGCGGTTACACGCAAATCCTCTTCACGCTGGAAAACGGCGTGGGCCGCATCACGCTCAACCGGCCCGGCCGCCTGAACAGCTTCACCGAAATCATGCACGCCGAACTGGCGCGGGCGCTGGACACGCTGGAGGCCGAGCCCGGCCTGCGCGGCCTGGTCATCACCGGCGCCGGCCGCGGGTTCTGCGCCGGACAGGACCTGGGCGAACGCAAACCGGCGGAAGACGGCTCGCGCCGCGACCTGGGCGAGGGACTCGAGAAGCGCTACCGGCCCCTCATCGAGCGCCTGCGCGCCTTGCCCGTGCCGGTGGTGTGCGTCATGAACGGCGTCGCGGCCGGGGCGGGCGCGAGCCTGGTGCTGGCCTGCGACGTGGTGTACGCCGTGGAATCCGCCCGTTTCATCCAGGCCTTCAGCAAGATCGGGCTGCTGCCCGATGCGGGCGGCACCTGGTTCCTGCCGCGCCTGGTCGGTTCGGCCCGGGCGATGGGCGCGGCGCTCTTCGGCGAGGCCGTGAGCGCCGCGCAGGCGGAGTCCTGGGGATTGATCTGGCGCGCGGTGCCGGACGCGGCTCTGGCGGACACGCTGGCCGATGTGGAGGCCACGCTGGCGGCCGGCCCGACGCGCGCGTACGCGGCCACCAAGGCGGCGCTGCATGCGTCCAGCGGCAATACGCTGGCGCAGCAGTTCGACCTGGAATGCCGCCTGCAGCGCGAGCTTGGCCATACCGAGGACTACCTGGAAGGCATGCGGGCGTTCGCCGGGAAGCGTCCGCCCGTCTTCACCGGCAAGTGACGCGGCCCGGGGGCGTCAGGGCGCCGGCGGCGCCTGGAACTGTTCGATGAGTTCGCGCGCGCAGCCGGGCAGGGCGTCGATGTCGCGCACCAGCAGCTTGCGTTCGCGCACGACCCAGGGTTCGTCCAGTTCCACGACGCGCAGCTTCATGTCGGCGCCATAGCGCCGCGCGGCCGAATCGGGGATCACGCCGATGCCGACGCCCGCCTGCACCATCCGGCAGATCGAGTCGAAGCTGTAGAGCTGGATGCGCTGGGGCAGGCGCTGGCCGACGCGCTCCAGTTGGTCGCGCAGGAAGGCCACCAGGGTGGAGCCTTCGTGCATGGTGATGAACGGATAGCGGACCGCGTCGGCCAGCTTGATTTTTTCCTGGTCCTGCAGCGGATGGCCGTTGGGCACCACCAGCACCAGCCGGTCGGTGCTGAAGTGGATGGCCTGCAATTCGGGCGCGTCCACCGGCCCGGCCACGATGCCCAGGTCGGTGGTGCCGTCCAGCACGCCGCGCACGATGTCGCGCGTCAGGCGTTCCTGGAGATCCACGGTGACGCCCGGGTGCCCGGACAGGAACTGCGCCAGGATGTCCGGCATGAACTCGGTGACCGCCGTGGTGTTGGCGAAAATGCGGATGTGGCCGGCCTCGCCGTCGGCCTGTTCCTGGAAATCGTGTTTCAGGTGGTCCACCTGGCGCATGATGACCCGGGCGTGCTGCAGCAGCTTCTGGCCCGCGGGCGTGATTTCCACGCCGCGGCTGTCGCGGTACAGCAGCCGGGAATTCAGTTGGTTTTCAAGCGCCTTGATCCTCACGCTGACGGCCGCCAGGGACAGATGCGCCCGCTTGGCCGCCTGGGTCAGGCTGGGGGATTCGGCGATGTGGATGAACAGGCGGAGGTCGGCAAGGTCGAAGTGCATAGCCCATATATTACGGCGCGGGCCCCGGCGGCGTGGCGGCGGCCCCGATTCAGGCGCCGCAAACCCCGCCTTGAGGAAAAACGAATTCACATTGGGGACGGCTTGCGGGCATGCTTCAGGCTGTAAAAACCCCACCTAAGGATATCGGCATGACGACTACAGATCCGGCCGCATGGATAGGCAGCGGCGAACGGAAGGCGGACGCCATGGACCCCGGCCATGCCGCGCGCATCGCGGCCACCCTGGGCGGTCCCGCGCCGGCCCAGGGAGAGGCCCTGCCGCCGCTGTGGCAATGGGCGTTCTTCATCAGCACGGTGGACATGGACGGATTGGGGACGGATGGGCATCCCTCGCGGGGCGGCTTCCTGCCGCCGGCCCATGACCGCAACCGGATGTGGGCGGGCGGCCGCGTGGAATTCCGCCAGCCGCTGAAGGTCGGCGTGCCGGCCGAGCGGGCGTCCACCGTTATCGACGTGAAGGAAAAAGCCGGCCGCACCGGCGCGCTGCTGTTCGTGACGGTGCGCCACGAATACCACCAGGCGGGCGAAATCGTCATCCAGGAAGAGCAGGACATCGTCTACCGCCAGCCCACGCCGCCCAAGCTCGTAGGCAGCGAGCCCGCGCCCCAGGCGCAATGGCGCGACACCGTCGAGCCGTCTCCCGTCCTGCTGTTCCGCTATTCCGCGGTGACCTTCAACGGCCACCGCATCCACTACGACCATCCCTACGTGACCGGCACCGAAGGCTATCCCGGCCTGGTGGTGCACGGCCCGCTCATCGCCACGGAGATGGTCGCCGCCTTCTCGCGCGCGCATCCCAAGGCGCGTCCCACCCATCTGTCGTACCGGGGCCTGCGCCCGCTGATCGCGCCCGCGCCCTTCCAGGTGGCTGGCCGCTTGACCGAGCCGGGCGTCGCCCAGCTTTGGGCCGAGCAGGACGGCACGCTGGCCCACCAAGCCGAACTGAGGTTTTCCGAATGAGCAAGCAGGCCCCCCGTCCGCTGGACAGCATCACCGTCGTCAGCCTGGAACACGCCATCGCCGCGCCCTTCTGCACCCGCCAACTGGCGGACATGGGCGCGCGCGTCATCAAGATCGAACGCCCGGGCAGCGGGGACTTCGCGCGCGGCTACGACGAACGCGTGCGCGGCCTGTCCTCGCACTTCGTCTGGACCAACCGCTCCAAGGAAAGCCTGACGCTGGACCTCAAGCGCGAGGAGGCCGGCGGCATCATGGACCGGCTGCTGGAGTCGGCCGACGTGCTGGTGCAGAACCTGGCGCCGGGCGCCGCCGCGCGGCTGGGGCTGTCCTTCGACGCCCTGCACGAGAAGCATCCGCGCCTGATCGTCTGCGACATTTCCGGTTACGGCGAAGGCGGCCCCTACCAGGACAAGAAGGCCTACGACCTGCTGATCCAGAGCGAAAGCGGCTTCCTGTCGGTGACCGGCACCAAGGACGACCCCGTCAAGGCGGGCTGCTCCATTGCCGACATCGCCGCCGGCATGTACGCCTATTCGGCCATCCTGAACGCCTTGCTGCTGCGCCAGAAGACCGGCCTGGGCAGCCGCCTGGACGTCTCCATGCTGGAAAGCATGGTCGAATGGATGGGCTTCCCGATGTACTACGCGTTCGACGGCGGTTCGCCGCCCGCGCGCGCGGGCGCCGCCCACGCGTCCATCTATCCCTACGGGCCGTTCCCGGTGGGCGGCGGCTCCACCATCATGCTGGGCCTGCAGAACGAGCGCGAATGGCGCGTGTTCTGCGCCCAGGTGCTGCGCCAGGCCGACCTGGCGGAAGATCCGCGCTTCCTTTCCAATTCGCTGCGCACCGCGAACCGCGACGACCTGCGCGCGCTGATCGTGGCGGCGTTCGCCGACCTGTCCATCGAACAGGTGACGCAGCGGCTGGAGGACGCCCAGATCGCCAACGCCCGCGTCAACGACATGGCGGGCGTGTGGGCGCATCCGCAGTTGCAGGCCCGCGCCCGCTGGAGCAAGGTGGACAGCCCCGCCGGCGAATTGCCCGCGCTGCTGCCTCCGGCCAGCAGCAACGCCTTCGCGCCGCGCATGGCGGGCGTGCCGGCGGTGGGCCAAAACACGGATGCGGTGCTAGCATCATTGGGATACGCGCCCGATCAGGTGGCGCAGTTCCATGCCTCGGAGGTCGTGTGACCCATCCTGTCGTCCGTAGCGCCCTGTTCGTACCCGCCTCGCGGGCCGAGCGCATCCCCAAGGCGCTCGCCGCCGGCGCGGATGCCGTCATCGTCGACCTGGAAGACGCGGTCGAGCATCTGGCCAAGGCGTCCGCCCGGGAGTCCCTGTGCGATTTCCTGGGGACGAATCCCCGCGCCCGGCTGTGGGTACGCATCAACGATGCCTCCACGCCCTGGCACGACGACGACCTGAAGGCCTGCCGCGGCAAGCCCGGCGTGGCCGGCATACTGCTGCCCAAGGCCGAAAGCCTGGCACAGGTGCGGCACGTGGTCCAGGCCGGCCTGCCCGTGATCCCCATCCTGGAAACGGCTCAGGGCATCCTCAACGCCGGCGAGGTCGCCGCCACGCCCGGCGTGGCGCGGCTGGCGTTCGGCAGCCTGGACTACGGCCTGGACATGGGGCTGACGCCCGATACCCCCGGCGCCGAGGCGGTGCTGGACCAGGCGCGCGTGCAGGTCCTGCTGCACAGCCGCGCCGCGGGCCTGGCGCCCGCGCTGGACGGGGTGTTTCCCGGCGTGCAGGACCAGGCCGGGCTGGCGCGGGCCGCCGGCCGGGCGCAGCAGATGGGCTTTGGCGGCATGCTGTGCATCCATCCCGCGCAGGTCGCCGTGATCCACGCGGCCTTCGTGCCGGCGCGGCAAGAACTGGAGTGGGCGCGCCGCGTCGTCGCCGCGCACCGCGATACCGCGGCCGGCACCTTCATGCTGGACGGCAAGATGGTCGACGCGCCGGTCATCGCGCGCGCGCGCCTGGTGCTGGCGCAAGCGGGGGAATCCGCCGGCGCGTAGCACGGCGCCATCCCGTCAACTTTTTTCTGGCAGGCCTATGCGCGAAGCGCTCTTCATCGGACATACCTATATCGACGTTACCGTGCTGGCCGACCGCTGGCCCACCGGCGACGAGAAGAGCGTGGCGCGGGACTACGCCGTATCCTTCGGCGGCAACGCGGTCACCGCCGCGTTCGCCTGCGCGCGGCTGGGCACGCCGCCCGACCTGATCTGTTCGCTGGCGCCCGACTGGCTGGGCCACATGTACACCGACATGGCCGCGGCGCATGGCGTGTCGCTGCATGCGCGCCAGGTGCGCCGTTCCTCCCTGTCCTTCATCATGCCCAACGGCGGCAAGCGCGCGATCGTCCGCGCGCGCGACGTGGAATATCTGAACGATTTTCCCCGGCTGGACATCGGCGGCTACCGCGTCCTGCACCTGGACGGGCACCAGCCGGACGCCGCCCTGCATTACGCGCGGGCCTGCCGCGAGGCGGGCGTGCTGACCTCGCTGGACGGCGGGGGAGTGCGCGAGAACACCGACGAACTGCTGCGCTATATCGATGTGGCGGTCTGCGCCGAGCGCATGTGCGAACAGCTCGGCCTGTCGCCGCAGGGCCTGCTGGACCTGCTCAAGGCCCGCGGCTGCCGCGTCGGCGCCGTCACCCTGGGCGAGCGGGGCATGCTCTGGTACGACGAGACGGGCGCCGTCGACACGCTGCCGTCGCTGGACGTGCCGGGCGCGAGCATCGTCGATACCTCGGGCGCGGGGGACGTGTTCCATGGCGCCTACGTCTGGTCCTATCTGAACCGGCCGGAACAGCCCTGGGCGGAGCACTTCACCTTCGCGCGCGCCGCCTCCGCCCACAAGATCCAGCACCTGGGCAACGAGGCGGGGCTGCCGCAGGTCGAGGATGTGGAAAGGGCGATGATGGCTTTCGGGCCGAAGAAAACAACCTTCCTGCGTGTCTGACAAGCCCCAGCCTCCGTGTGTCTGACACCCGTACGCGACGCCCTGCCAAGCGTGAGACAGTCTTGCCGGGTGTCTGACACATCCAACCTTCCGCGTGTCTGACACCCATACGAGACACCCTGCCAAGCATGAGACAGTCTCGCCGGGTGTCTGACACCGGCTGACTTCGAAGTGTGTCAGACACCCGGCAAGGCCATCCCGTATCCGTCAAGCCGTCTCATACGGGTGTCAGACACTGACAGTGGACACTCCACGTGTCTGACACCCGTACGCGACATCCTGCCAAGCATGCGACAGTCTCGCCGGGTGTCTGACACCGGCTGACTTTGATGCGTGTCAGACACCCGGCAAGGCCATCCCGTATTCGTCAGGCCGTCTCGTACGGGTGTCAGACACTGACAGTGCTGACAGTGGACAACGCTACGCGCGTTCGATGGCCTGGTCCCGAATCCCGCCGATCCAATCCTCGATACGCCCGCCCTCCAGCACCATCTCCGGCGCCAGATCCCTCAGCGGCAGCAGCACGAAGGCGCGCAGGCGCATGCGGGGGTGGGGCAGCGACAGCCGCTCATGTTCCATCCGGACGTCGCCGTACAGCAGCAGGTCCAGGTCCAGGGTGCGCGGCGCGTTTTTGTAGGGGCGCTGGCGGCCGTGGCGGTTTTCCAGCGCCTGCAGCGCGTCCAGCAAGGCCAGCGGCGCAAGATCGGTGTCCACGGCCGCCACCGCGTTGATGAAATCCGGGCCGGTGGCTTCCACCGGCGCGCTGCGGTAGAACGGCGATGCCGCCACCGCCAGGATGCCGTCCGTGTCCCGCAATTCGGCCAGGACCTGGCGCAGGGTCGCCGCGCCGTCGCCGAGGTTGGCGCCCAGGCCGACGTAGGCGCGGACGAGGGAGGGAGCCACGGCTCAGTCGGCGCTGGGAGCGCCGCGGGGGGAGGAGCGGCGCGGACGGCGGCGTTTGCGCGGGGCGGCCGGCGCCTCGCCGGCGTCGCGCGGCTGGCGCGCGATTTCCTCGACCATGTCGGCGCGGGCGACGTCGTCGGCGTTGGCCAGGTCCATCCACCATTGCGCCAGCACGCTGTCGAACTCGCCGGCGGCGGCGCGCAATTGCAGGAAGTCGCAGGCCGCGCGGAAGCGCGGCTGTTCGATCATGCGGAAGATGCTCTTGCCCATGCGGCGCTCGAAGCGCGGCTGCATGAACCAGATCTCGCGCATGTCCGAGGAAAAGCGGCGCTGGATGGCGAGCTTTTCGGTCTGTTCGTCCAGCACCGAGTCGGCGGCCTGCGACAGCGCGGGAATGGTGTGCTCTCCCTGGGCGCGCAGTTGCTTCCAGCGCACGTCCACCTGCTGCCACAGCAGCGCGGCGAACAGGAAGCTGGGGCTGATGGTCTTGCCCGAGCGCACGCGCGCGTCGGTGCGTTCCAGCGCCAGCTCCACGAAATTCTCGCCGCCGGGCTGTTCCAGCACGACGTCCAGCAGCGGCAGCAGGCCCTTGTGCAGGCCGTCCGCGCGCAACTGGCGCAGGCAGTCCATGGCATGGCCGCAGGTCAGCAGCTTGAGCATTTCGTCGAACAGGCGCGAGGCCGGCACGTTCTCGATCAGGTCGGCCATCGTGCCGATCGGCTGGCGCGTGGCCAGGTCGATCGTGCCGTTGAGCTTGGCGGCGAAGCGCACGGCGCGCAGCATGCGGACCGGGTCTTCGCGGTAGCGCTTGACCGGATCGCCGATGATGCGGACCTGGCGCTTTTTCAGGTCGGCCACGCCGTTGTGGAAGTCGATGACTTCCTCGTTGTGCGGGTCGTAGTAGAGCGCGTTCATGGTGAAGTCGCGGCGGGCCGCGTCTTCTTCGTGCGTGCCGAACACGTTGTCGCGCAGGATGCGGCCGTGCTCGTCGGTCTCCTGGTCTTCCGAGGCGGGCGCGCGGAAGGTGGAGGTTTCGATGATTTCCTGGCCGAACACCACGTGCACCAGTTGGAAGCGGCGGCCGATGATGCGGGCGCGGCGGAACAGCGGGCGGATCTGTTCGGGCGTGGCGTTGGTGGCCACGTCGAAGTCCTTCGGTTCCAGCCCCACGATCAGGTCGCGCACGGCGCCGCCCACGATATAGGCTTCATAGCCGTGCTGGCGCAGGACTTCGCAGACCTTGATCGCGTGGCGCGATACGTTGCGGCGGTCGATGCCGTGCTTGTCGCGCGCGATGCGCAACGGCCCCCGGCTTGCCGGCGCGAACAGTCGGCCGACGAATTTTCTTATGGTTTCAGTGATCATTTAGGACTTCGCATCTTCCATGTGGTCGAACAAGTCGATCACTTGCCAGCCGCGTTCCTGGGCGATCTTGCGCAGGGTGGGGCTGGGGTTCGCGGCGATCGGACGGGTCACTTTCTCTAGCAGGGGGACATCGTTTACCGAATCGCTATAGAAAAACGATTCCGGGAAATCCGCAAGCCCCAGGCCCATGCCGGCCAGCCAATCGTTGACGCGCACCACCTTCCCTTCCTTGAAACTGGGGGTGCCCAGAATTCGGCCGGTGTAGCGCCCGCGCAGGTATTCCGCGTCGGTGGCCACGAGGTGGGGCACGCCGAAGGCGCGGGCGATGGGGGCGGTGACGAAACTGTTGGTGGCGGTGACGACCGCGCACAGGTCGCCGGCTTCCAGGTGCGATTGCACCAGTTCGCGCGCGGCGGGCGTCATGGACGGGCGGATCACCTCGTCCATGAAGGCTTCGTGCCACGCGGCCAGGTCGTAGGGCAGGTGCGCGGCCAGCAGGCCGAGCATGAATTCGGCGGCCTGCTCGGCGGTCAGTTCGCCGCGGTTGTAGCGGTCCATCAGATCGTCGTTCCGGCGGCGGGCTTCGTCGGGATCGCCCGCGCGGCCCGTGCGTGCCAGATAGTCGGCCCATTGGTAGTCGCTGTCCAGCGGCAACAGGGTGTGGTCC
The DNA here is from genome assembly GCF_037619525.1 of Achromobacter veterisilvae. Lineage (NCBI taxonomy): Bacteria > Pseudomonadati > Pseudomonadota > Betaproteobacteria > Burkholderiales > Alcaligenaceae > Achromobacter > Achromobacter veterisilvae. The sequence continues at coordinate 2,063,423 of NZ_CP148753.1, forward strand.
AGGTCGAACAGGGCGAGACGTCGGGAGGTCATGTGCGTTGCGAGTCAGGATCTGCGAGCATGGCGCGCAGCAGGGGCAGGGTGATGGGACGGCCGGTGGCCAGGGAATAGCGGTCGAGCGCGTCGAGTAGCGCCGCCAGCTTGCGGATGTCGCGCTCGTGGTGCGTGAGCATCCAGTTGATGATTTCCGGCGCCAGGTGCATGCCGCGTTCGGCCGCCTGGGCGGACAGGGCGGCCAGCTTGTCGGCGTCGGACAGCGGGTCCAGGCGGAACACCAGGTCCCAGCCCAGGCGCGTGCGGAGGTCTTCGCGCAGCGGCATCGACAGCGGGGCGCGGTCGCCCGCAAGCGCCAGCGCGAAGGCGCGGCCCGTCGCGGCGGATTCGCGCCAGCGGTTGTACAGGGCGAACAGGGCGGCCTGGCGGCTGTCGTCCATGCGGTGCACGTCGTCGACCGCCACGAACTTGGGCATGGGCGACTTGGAGTCGGCTTCGGCCAGGCGGCGCAGCATGTTTTCGCCGTTGGCGGCGTCGATGTAGACGGCGTCGCGGCGCGCGGTCAGGGCGCGCAGCAGGTGGCTGCGGCCGCAGCCCGCGGCGCCCCAGATATACAAGGCGCGGCCGGGGGCGAGCGCGCGCACGGCCGCGAGCGCTTCTCCGTTGGGGCCGGCGATATAGTTGTTCAGCGATGGCGCTGGCGCGGGTAGAACGTCGAGCAGCAGCTGGCGGTTCATGAGAGATTATCAATCAGGCTGTTTCGGAGCACCCGAAAACCAACGCCGCGAGTCCTCGTAGCGGGCTTCCGCGAGCGGCATGCCGGGCAGCGCCTCCGGGTGCCGAAAAGCCAAAAAAACGGTAATACAAGGGGCCGGAGCAGGGTGCAATGCAAGCCGAAACAGGGCCGCACCGGACTTCAGCCGCCAGAAACTGGCAAAATCAATACCGGCCAACCCTACACTTTAAACCACCTGAGGGGGGAGTGTCGCGGGCCGCTTTCGCGGCGCTGCGGCGGGGCAATCCCTGCTTGGGCCCGCAACATCGTAAAATGCGGGGCGTTCCACCAAAATCCCAGCAATTGTTACATACCCCACGGCATTTCTCATGACGAATCAACCTACCGCCCCTCTGACCTACCGCGATGCCGGTGTCGACATCGACGCAGGCGACGCCCTGGTCGACCGTATCAAACCGCTTGCGGCCCGCACCATGCGCGCCGGCGTGCTGGCCGGTATCGGCGGCTTCGGCGGCTTGTTCGAAGTGCCGAAGACGTTCAAGGAACCCGTGCTGGTCTCGGGCACCGACGGCGTGGGCACCAAGCTGCGCCTGGCGTTCGACTGGAACCGCCACGACACCGTGGGGATCGACCTGGTCGCCATGAGCGTCAACGACATCCTGGTGCAGGGCGCGGAACCGCTGTTCTTCCTGGATTATTTCGGCTGCGGCAAGCTTTCGGTGGATACGGCGGCGTCGGTGGTGGGCGGCATCGCCAAGGGCTGCGAGCTGTCGGGCTGCGCGCTGATCGGCGGCGAAACCGCTGAAATGCCGGGCATGTACCCCGACGGCGAGTACGACCTGGCCGGCTTCGCGGTGGGCGCGGTCGAAAAGTCCGCCATCATCACCGGCAAGACGATCAAGACCGGCGACGTGGTGCTGGGTCTGGCGTCCAGCGGCGCGCACTCCAACGGCTATTCGCTGCTGCGCAAGATCCTGGAGCGCGCCAACGCCAAGCCCGACGACGACTTCCACGGCCAGCCGCTGGCCGACGTGGTCATGGCGCCGACTCGCATCTACGTGAAGCAGGTGCTGGCCGCGCTGGCCAGGCACGGCGCCAGCATCAAGGGCCTGGCCCACATCACGGGCGGCGGCCTGCTGGACAACGTGCCGCGCATTCTGCAACCCGGCCTGTCGGCCCGGCTGCATCGCGCCAACTGGGAAATGCCCAAGCTGTTCCAGTGGCTGCAAGAGCAGGGCGGCGTCGAGGACGCCGAGATGTACCGCGTGTTCAACTGCGGCATCGGCATGGTGCTGGTCGTGGATCCGGCCCAGGCCGAAGCCATCGCGGCCACGCTGCGCGAGCAGGGCGAGACCGTCAGCACGCTGGGCGAAATCGTCGAGCAGACGGAAGGCATGGCGCAGACTGTTGTGGTCTGATGCTGCCTGACTTCGAATCATTCGAATGTGTCAGACACCCATGAGGCATCAACGCAGGCCGAAGGCCGTCTCGTAGGGGTGTCAGACACTGACCTACTCCGGAAGTGTCAGACACTGGCCTATTCCGGAAGTGTCAGACACCCTTACGAGCCGCCGGTACAAACTGAAGCCGGCCCTCCCGGGTGTCTGACACCCACCCCAACCCAATCAATCCCCCAACGTCACCGCCACCGCATCGATGGTCCGCGCCACGGCGTCCGCCGCCAGGCAGTCCACGATGACGCGTCCGGGCTGCGCGCGCAGCCAGGTGATCTGGCGCTTGGCCAGTTGGCGCGTGGCGGCGATGCCCTGTTCGCGCGCGGTGTCCAGGTCGATTTCGCCGTCCAGGTGCGCCCACATCTGCCGATAACCCACGCAACGCACTGATGGCAGGCCCGGATGCAGGTCGGCCCTGGCGTGCAGGCCGCGCACCTCGTCGAGCAGGCCGCGGGCCAGCATGGCGTCGAAGCGTTGCTCGATGCGCGCATGCAGCGCGGCGCGGTCGGAGGGCTCCAGGCTGATGGTGACGTACTGGTTGCCGCTGTCGTCCCGCTGGCGCTGGCCGCGCTGAAGCAGGGCGGACATGGGCTGGCCCGAGAGCCGGCAGATCTCGAGCGCGCGCTGGATGCGCTGGCTGTCGTTGGGGGCCAGGCGCGCGGCGGTCGCCGGATCCAGCAGGGCCAGTTCGGCATGCAGCGCGGGCCAGCCGGCGACCGCCGCGCGCGCCTCCAGTTCGGCGCGCAGCGCCGGGTCGGCCTGGGGCAGGTCGTCCAGGCCGTCGCGCAGCGCCTTGTAATACATCATGGTGCCGCCCGCCAGCAGCGGAATGCGTCCGCGGGCGCGGATGTCGTCGATCAGGCGCAGCGCGTCGGCGACGAATTCGGCGGCGGAGTACGACTGGACCGGATCCAGGATGTCCAGCAGGTGCTGCGGGACAAGTGCCTGTTCCTCGGGCGACGGCTTGGCCGTGCCGATGTCCATGCCGCGGTAGATCGTGGCCGAGTCCACGTTGACGATCTCCAGCGGCCAGCGTTCCGCCAGCGCAAGGGTGGACGCGCTCTTGCCGGCCGCGGTGGGGCCGGCAAGGCAGATGACCCGGCGCGCGGCGGGGTAGGAAAGGGAGGGCGACGACAAGCCTATTGCCCGCGCAGGAAGAGCTTGTCCAGGTCGGACACCGACCACTGGACCCAGGTCGGACGGCCGTGGTTGCACTGGTCGGCGCGCTCGGTGGCCTCCATCTGGCGCAGCAGCGCGTTCATCTCTTCGATGGTGAGCTTGCGGTTGGCGCGCACGGAGCCGTGGCAGGCCATGGTGGACAGCAATTCATTGCGCTGTTCGGTCAGGAGGCGCGAGACGCCCACCGCGCCCAGGTCGCGCAGCACGGCGCGGGCCAGGGTTTCGATGTCGCCGCGGGCCAGGATGGCCGGCACGGAGCGCACGGCGATGGAGGTGGGGCCGGACGGACGCATCTCGAAGCCCAGGCCGTTCAACTGTTCCTCGAATTCCTCGACCAGCGCCACGTCCTTTTCCTGGGCGTGGAACACCACGGGCACCAGCAGGTCCTGGCGCGGCAGGCTGCGCGCGTCCAGCGCCTGCTTGAGCTGTTCGTACACGACGCGCTCATGGGCGGCGTGCATGTCCACCAGCACCATGCCGCGGCGGTTCTGCGCCAGGATGTAGATGCCGTGCAGTTGCCCCAGGGCCATGCCCAGCGGGTGCTCTTCGTCGGCCGGCAACGCCGCCGCCGGCGCCGCGGGGGTGGGGGCGGGTTCGCGCAGGGTCGCGGCCTGGACGGCCGCATCGTCGTCGAGCGGGCGGTAGAGCGATTGCCAGTCCGCCGCCGGAATGCCGGCGGGCTCGGCGTGCAGCCGGAACGGAACCTGGGTATGCGGACGCTGCGGCGCGGGCGAAGGGCGCAGCCCGTAGGAGGCGCCGCCGCCCGCGCCGCCGTAGGCCGGCCTGGGCGGATCCGCGGGCCGGGGGCTGGCGGCGGGGGCGGCTTGCGCAGAGACGTCGGCCGCGGGGGCGGGCGGGGCCGCCGTTTCGAATTCGGCCTCGTCGTCCTGGCCCGCCGGCGTGACGGTCGAAGATCCGCCGGTCTGCGCCAGCGTCTGGCCGACGGCATGGGAGACGAAGCGGTGCACGGCGCCGCTGTCGCGGAACCGCACTTCGTGCTTGGCGGGATGGACGTTCACGTCCACCGCGGCCGGGTCGATATCCAGGAACAGCACGTAGGCGGGCTGGCGGTCTCCGTGCAGCACGTCCGCGTAGGCGGCGCGCAAGGCGTGGCTGACGGTGCGGTCGCGCACGTAGCGGCCGTTCACGTAGAGGTACTGGCGGTCCGCCCGGGCGCGCGCGGCGGTGGGGCGGGTGATCATGCCGGCGAGGCTGACGTTGCCGACCGAGTGCGACAGCAGCAGGCCGTGTTCGGCGAATTCGGCGCCCAGCACGTCGCGGATGCGCTGGGGCGGCTCGGCGGGCAGCCATTGGCGCTGCGCGCGGTCGTGGTGGAACAGGCGGAAGGCGATCTGCGGATGCGCCAGCGCGATGCGCTCCATGGCGTCGACGCAGTGGCCGAACTCCGTGGCCTCGGAACGCAGGAACTTGCGGCGGGCGGGCACGGCGTCGAACAACTGGCGCACGTCGACCGTGGTGCCGGGCGGGCCCGACGCGGGGCTGACCTGCATGCTGCCGGCGTCGATCTGCCAGGCGTGTTCGCCGTCGCGGGTGCGGGAAATGATGGTTACCTGGGCCACCGAGGCGATGGACGCCAGGGCTTCGCCGCGGAACCCCATCGAGGCCACCGATTCCAGCTCGTCCAGCGAGCGGATCTTGCTGGTGGCGTGGCGCGCCAGGGCCAGCGGCAGTTCCTCGGGCGGAATGCCGCCGCCGTCGTCCGTGACGGCGATGCGGCGGATGCCGCCGCCCTCCAGCCGCACTTCGATGGCGCGGCCGCCGGCGTCTATCGCGTTCTCGAGGATTTCCTTGAGCACGGAGGCGGGCCGTTCGATGACCTCGCCGGCGGCGATCTGGCTGATCAGCAGGTCGGGAAGCGCAAGGATGGAGCGGCGGTCGGTCATGTTGCGGGAGGCTTCTGGCATGGCTATGCGGATGATTTTAGCGTCATGGGCGGGTGGGCTATAGTCGCTGACACTTATTCTGTTCCGACCGCAGGGTTGCTTCAATGCTCGAATTCTTCAATATGGTCCTCCACATCGACCAGACGCTGGGCGTCTGGGTCGAGCAATATGGCGTGTGGGTGTACCTGGTGCTGTTCCTGATCGTCTTCGCGGAGACGGGGCTGGTCGTCCTGCCGTTCCTGCCGGGGGATTCGCTGCTGTTCATCGCCGGGGCGTTCGGCGCCACCGGCCATATCGATCCGTTCATGATGGCGGCATTGCTGATCGTCGCGGCGATCGTCGGCAATACGGTCAACTACGCGGTCGGGCGCTACATCGGGCCCCGCGTGTTCTCGATGAACCTGCGTTTTCTCGACCGCGGCGCCCTGATGCGCACGCACGCGTTCTACGAAAAGCACGGGGGCAAGACCATCGTGATGTCGCGCTTCATCCCGGTCGTCCGGACGTTCGCGCCGTTCGTGGCGGGCGTGGCCGACATGCCGCTGGCCCGCTTCCAGATGTTCAATATCCTGGGCGCGCTGCTGTGGGTGGTCAGCCTGGTGGCCGCGGGTTACTTCTTCGGCAACATCCCGCTGGTGCGCGAACACCTGAACACCATCGTTCTGCTGGGCCTGGCCGCGGCGATCGTGCCGGTGGTCGGGGCGGGGCTGTTCAAGCTGCTCAAGGCGCGCCGCGGCGCGCCCTGAGCGCGGAGTCGCCTAGCTGACGTCGCCCAGCCGCGCCAGCGGCGGATTGGCGGTGAAGTAGCGCTGGATGCCCGTCATCATGGCCTGCGCCAGCTTGTCCTGGTGCGAGGTGCTGCGCAGCAGGGCTTCTTCCTGCGGATTGCTGATGAAGGCGGTCTCGACCAGCACCGACGGAATGTCCGGCGCCTTCAGCACGGCGAAGCCGGCCTGTTCGACGCTGTTCTTGTGCAGCCGGTTGATCTTCTTGATTTCGTCCAGGAAGGCATTGCCGACCTTCAGCGAATCGTTGATCTGCGCGGTGGTGGACAGGTCCAGCAGCACCTTCGCCACCTGGCGGTCATGGCTGCCCAGGTTGACGCCGCCGATCAGGTCGGCCGCGTTTTCCTTGTCGGCCATCCAGCGCGCCTGGGTGCTGGTGGCGCCGCGCTGCGACAGCGCGAACACCGAGGACCCATTGGCCGTGGGCTTGATCCAGGCGTCGGCGTGGATGGAAATGAACAGGTCCGCGCGCACGCGCCGCGCCTTCTGCACGCGCACGTGCAGGGGCACGAAATAGTCGTCGTCGCGCGTGAGATAGGCGCGCATTTGGGGCTGGCTGTCGATCAGCGCCTTCAGGCGCCGGGCGATGCGCAGCACCACGTCTTTCTCGCGCAGGCCGCTGCTGCCGATGGCGCCGGGATCCTCGCCGCCGTGGCCGGGGTCCAGCGCGATGGTCAGCATGCGCTGCTTGCCCCGGTTGGCGGTGGCCGGCGGGGGCTTGGGCGTGGAGGGCAGGGGCGGGGCGGGCTGCTGGCCCTGGACGCGGGGCGGCTCGGGCGGGTCGGCGCGGGTCACCGGGTTGCGCTGGATGTCTTCCAGGATGCGCGCCAGCGGATCGTCCACGTCGGGGCCGCTCTGCTTGTTCAGGATCGCGATCAGCGGGTCCTGGGCGATCTTCGGGTACAGGTCCAGCACCAGCCGGTACTGGTAGTCGGCCACGGGCTTGAGCGTGAACACCTGCGGCGCCACGGGCTGTTTCAGGTCGAACACCAGGCGCACGACGTTCGGGCGGTTCTGCGCCACGCGCAGGCTCTGGATGTAGGGGTCGTCGGGCCGGACCTTGGAAACCAGGTCGTTCAGGGCCGCGCTGATGGTCAGCCCTTCGATGTCCACCACCAGGCGGTGGGGGTTTTCCAGCGTGAACTGTTCCGCCTTGAGCTCGCTGTCGAGCTCGAGCGTGACCCGGGTGTATTCATCGGCCGGCCAGGTGCGCACGGCCAGGATCGTCGCCGCCTGCGCCAGGCGCGGCAGGACCGGCAGGACGAGCAGGGTGGCGGCGACGCTGATCAGGCGGCGCCGGGTGGCGCCTGCCGAGGGGAGGGCGCCGTTGAGGGCGGGGGGACAATCGCGTTCAACCATGTTTGTCCTCGAGCGGTGTACGCGGTCAGGGTGGCGTCGCGTCCTTCGCCCGCATAGGCTAGGGAAATCAGCAGGTCGGGCGGGGGCAAAAGGCCCTCGGCCCGCTCAGGCCATTCGATCAAAACGACCGCATCGTCACGCAGCAAATCCCGGAATCCTGCGTCCAACCATTCACGCGAATCACTAAATCTATAAAAATCAAGATGATAGAAGTATAAGTTAGAAACTTTATAGGATTCAAGCAGCGCGTAGCTCGGACTTTTGATTCGGCCCGTGATGCCGCATTCGCGCAACAATGCCCGGGTGAAGGCCGTTTTCCCTGCGCCGAGGTCCCCCTGGAGGTGGATGCAGGCACCCGCCGGCTCCGTGCGCCTGCCGGAAACCAGGGGGGCGAGCTGCCGCGCCAGCGACTCCGTGGCGGCTTCGTCGGGCAGGTGCAAGGTCAGGCTGCAAAGAGGGGCGGACATGGCGCGGGGCGAGTGGTAAAAACGATGAAGGAAACACGGATGTTCGCGCAATTATAGGAATGCGGGTTTCTGCTAACCTAGTAGTGATTGTCATTCTCAACTTTACCGTGGCCGGCGCGCCGCCGCCGGCCGCCATCGACGTTGCCACGGAGTTGCACGCGCCATGAAGACCCGCATCGAAAAAGACACATTTGGCCCGATTGAAGTGCCCGAAGACCATCTTTGGGGCGCCCAGACGCAGCGCTCGCTGCATTTCTTCGCGATTTCCACCGAAAAGATGCCGGTTCCGCTGGTCGATGCCATGGCGCGCCTGAAGCGCGCGGCCGCCAAGGTCAACGCCGACCTGGGCGAACTGGATCCCAAGATCGCCGACGGCATCGTCCGCGCCGCCGACGAAGTGATCGCCGGCAAGTGGCCCGGCGAGTTCCCGCTGTCGGTCTGGCAGACCGGTTCGGGCACGCAAAGCAACATGAACATGAACGAGGTGCTGGCCAACCGCGCCTCGGAGCTGCTGGGCGGCGTGCGCGGCGAAGAGCGCAAGGTCCACCCGAACGACCACGTGAACCGCGGCCAATCGTCCAACGACACCTTCCCGACCGCCATGCACGTGGCCGCCGCCGTGCAGGTGGAACACCACCTGCTGCCCTCGCTGAAGGCGCTGCGCGCCACGCTGGCCGCCAAGAGCGCCGAGTTCTACGACATCGTCAAGATCGGCCGCACCCACCTGCAGGACGCGACTCCGCTGACCCTGGGCCAGGAATTGTCGGGCTATGTGGCCCAACTGGACCTGGCCGAACAGCAGATCCGCGCCACCCTGCCCGGGCTGCACCAACTGGCCATCGGCGGCACCGCGGTCGGCACCGGCCTGAACGCGCACCCGCAGTTCAGCGCCAAGGTGTCGGCCGAACTGGCGCACGCCACCGGCACGGCCTTCGTGTCGGCGCCCAACAAGTTCCAGGCGCTGGCCTCGCACGAAGCGCTGCTGTTCGCCCATGGCGCGCTGAAGTCGCTGGCGGCTGGCCTGATGAAGATCGCCAACGACGTGCGCTGGCTGTCCAGCGGCCCGCGTTCGGGCCTGGGCGAGATCAGCATCCCCGAGAACGAGCCGGGCAGCTCCATCATGCCGGGCAAGGTCAACCCGACGCAGTGCGAAGCCATCACGATGCTGGCCGCGCAGGTGCTGGGCAACGACGTGGCCATCAACATCGGCGGCGCCAGCGGCAATTTCGAACTGAACGTGTACAAGCCGCTTGTGATCCACAACTTCCTGCAGTCGGTGCGCCTGCTGACCGACGGCATGGCCAGCTTCGACAAGCATTGCGCCGCCGGCATCGAGCCCAATCACGAGCGCATCGCCGAACTGGTGGACCGTTCGCTGATGCTGGTGACGGCGCTGAATCCGCACATCGGCTACGACAAGGCCGCGCAGATCGCCAAGAAGGCGCACAAGGAAGGCCTGTCCCTGAAGGAATCGGCGCTGGCGCTGGGCTATCTCACGGAAGCGCAGTTCGCGGAATGGGTCGTGCCCGCGTCCATGACGAATAAGTAGCCGAGTCTGGTGTCAGACACCCGGGACCGCTAGCCTCAACCTGGACGGCATCTCGTACCGGTGTCAGACACCTGCCCCAGAGCCTCAACCTGGACGGCGTCTCGTACGGGTGTCAGACACCTGCGCCAGAGCCTCAACCTGGACGGCATCTCGTACGGGTGTCAGACACCTGCGCCAGAGCTTCAACCTGGACGGCGTCTCGTACGGGTGTCAGACACCTGCGCCACCGGCGCCAGACTCGCGGCGGCTATTGGGCTGGCCGTGCTTCGAAGGGTTTGCCCTGCTTACCCGGCCAGCAGCAGCCACGCCGGGATCGTCAGCGCGGAAAGCAGCGTGCCCAGCGATATCAGCACCGCCACCATGCGGCCGTCGCCGCCCATGCGCATCGCCAGCACGTAGGCCGCGGAGGCCGTGGGCAGGGCGGCGAACAGCAGGAGCATCCGCGCTTCCAGCGGCGGCAGGCCCAGCAGGCCCGCCACCAGCCACGCGACGGCGGGCAGCGCCACCAGCTTTACCGCCAGCATCCACGCGATCAGCGTGCCATAGCCCTTGCCGCCTTCCCAGGACAGGCTGGCCCCCACGCAGATGATGCCCAGCGCGATGGCCGCCGCGCCCAGGCGGGCCAGCACCGTGTCGACGGGGCCGGGCAGATGCAGCCCGGCCAGGTTGCAGGCCAGGCCCAGCAGGGTGGAGACCAGGAGCGGGTTGCGCGCCAGTTCGCGCAGCAGGCTGCCGCCGCTGTGGCGCGCCAGCCCGTAGACCGCCGCCAGGTTGGCCATCGGCACGGCGAAGCCGACGATCAGCGCCATCGCCGTCTGGCCCTGCGTGCCGCCCAGGCTGGCGGACAGCGCCAGGCCGATGTAGGTATTGAAGCGATAGCCGCATTGCGCGGACGAGGCCAGGCCCAGCGACGTGGGCCGCAGCGCCAGGCCCGCCAGCCAGGACAGCGCCACGCCCGCGCCGATCACGGCAGCGGTGGCCTGCAGCAGCATGATGGCGTTCCCGGCCGTGATGGGCGTGCGGACGATGGCCTGGAACAGCAGGGCGGGGAACAAAACGTAGTAGACCAGGCGCTCGGTGCCGGCAAAGAACTCGCGGGAGAAACCCAGTTTGTGACGCAGCGCCCAACCCAGCGCGACCAGCATGAAATCAGGGAAAACCAGGAGGGCAACCGACATTGGCGAGTACGTATTGAGGCGCGTCAACCGGGGATCGGCACGCTATGCGACTGTAAGCATTTGCTGCTATTCTCCGTCATTCTGGCGGCCGCGTGTGCCACAAGCAACCTACAACAGCAGTGCGATTCGCCCAGCACTCAAGCCGCGCGCCGCCACCGTCAATGGCTGACCCGTCTACAGGCGGGCACATCACACGGCCCGTTCACCTGCGGGGCCGCATTATTGGAGGAAACACTTCTATGAATAAAGTCCGCTCCCTGGCAGCCGCCATCGCCCTGGCCGCCGGCGCTGCCGGCACCCTCGGCGTCTCCGTCGCGCACGCCGCCGACAAGTACCCGAGCAAGCCCATCCGCGTCATCGTTCCGTTCGCGCCCGGCGGTTCCACCGACATCATCGCGCGTCTCGTGACGCAGCGCATGAGCCAGGAACTGGGCCAGCCCATGGTCGTGGAAAACAAGGGCGGCGCGGGCGGCGCCATCGGCGCGTCCGAAGCCGCGCGCGCCGATGCCGACGGCTACACGCTGTCCATCGCCACCGTGTCGACGATGGCCGTGAACCCCGCCTGCCGTCCCAACGACCTGCCCTACGATCCGATCAAGGATTTCCAGCCGGTCACCAACTTCGCCAACACCGCCAACGTCGTGGCCGTGAACCCGAAGTTCCCCGCCAAGGACTTCAAGGGCTTCCTGGAAGAACTGAAGAAGAACCCGGGCAAGTACTCGTACGGCAGTTCGGGCACTTGCGGCGTGCTGCACCTGATGGGCGAATCGTTCAAGATGGCCACCGGCACGGACATCGTGCATGTGCCGTACAAGGGTTCAGGCCCGGCCGTGGCCGACGCCGTCGGCGGCCAGATCGAAATCCTGTTCGACAACCTGCCGTCGTCGATGCCACAGATCCAGGCGGGCAAGCTGCACGCCATGGCCATCGCCTGGCCGGACCGCATCGAATCCATCAAGGACGTGCCGACGTTCAAGGACGCGGGCTTCCCGGTGCTGAACCAGCCGGTCTGGTACGGCCTGCTGGCTCCCAAGGGCACCCCGATGGACGTCGTGAACAAGCTGCGCGATGCCGCTGTCGTGGCCCTGAAGGACCCCAAGGTCGTCAAGGCGCTGGACGAGCAGGGCTCGGCGCCGTCGGGCAACACGCCTGAGGAATTCGCCAAGGAAATCAAAGAGCAGTACGACTGGGCGAAGGACGTCGTGAAGAAGCAGAACATCAAGCTGGACTGATGTTGCGCGGGGGCGGCCAGGCCGGCCCCCAAGCGGAAAAATAGCGGGCGCCCCATTCGGGCGCCCGTTGCTTTTCGGGGAATGCGGCCGGTCTTCAGGCGGGGCCGTCGAGCGCGGCCTGGCGCGCCTCGCAGCCGGCCTTCAGCCGCTCGATCAGGTCGCGGTGCAGCGCGGACAGGGGATCCTGGTTGCGCACCATGATGCTGATGGGCACGCGCAGGGCGGGTTCCAGCCGGCGCAGGCTCATGCCGGGGCGCAGCATCGCCTGCGCCGTGATCGCGTCCACGACGGCGTCGCCGCAGCCGGCGTCGACCAGCGCGCAGGCCACGTAATGGGTCTGTACCTGGATGGCGACCTGCGGATCCAGGCCTTGCGCGTCCAGCGCCATCTGCAGCAGGGCGCCGGACGCGTCGCCCGCGTCCAGCACGATCAGCGTATCGCCCGCCATGTCCGACACCTCCGACAGCCGCAGCGGGCCGGCGCCGGGCTTGCGGCTCAGGTGCACGAGCTCTGTGTGGCCCAGTCCCATACGGGTGAGGCCCGGATAGTCGTTCGTGTCGAAGGTGATGGCCAGGTCCAGTTCGCGCGTCAGCAGGCCCTGCACGAGCTCGGCGCTGTGGTGCGTGTGGATGTCGAAAGTGATGCCGGGCTGGGCGTCGCGGCTGTCGCGCACCACGCCCGGCAGCAGCCCCAGGCCCAGCGCGGGCGCGCAGCCCAGCCGCAAGTGCCCGTTGGGCCGGTCGCGCAGGCTGGCGGCCAGCCTGCGCACGCTGTTGAGGTCCTGGTTCAGGCGCGCGACCTCGGGGGTGAGGATCTCGGCCTCGCGGGTGGCGACCAGCCGGCCCTTCACGCGCTCGAACAGCTTGAAGCCCAGTTGGGCTTCGGCGTGGGCCAGCAGCTTGCTGGCCGCGGGCTGCGAGATGTGCAGCGCGGCCGCGGCCTCGGTCAGGGATCCGGTACGGCGGATCGCTTCGAAAATCTCGATGTGGCGCAGGCGCATGGCACGACGGGAGCAGTGGACTGGAACCGGGATTCTATGCCGGATGCGCCGCCCGGATGCGTTGATATGATGGACGCCTGCCGGAACGCCGGCGCACACCGGAGCCTCTCATGCGCGCACCCAGTCATGCCGCCGCGATCCTGCTTGCCGCCGCCATGGCCTTCGTGTGCGCCCTGCCCGCCGCCTGGGCGCGGGCGCCCCAGGCGGCCGAGGACCTCAACCCGGAGGCCGCCAGCGGCACGCGGGACCGCCAACTGGCGCGGGCCCCGCATTTCATGATGGTGTCGGCCAACCCGCTGGCGACGCAGGCCGGCGACGAGATGCTGCGCCGGGGCGGCAGCGTGGTGGACGCCGCCATCGCGACCCAACTGGTGCTGAACCTGGTGGAGCCGCAATCCTCCGGCATCGGCGGCGGCGCGTTCATGGTGCTGTATTCGGCCCGGACCGGCCGCATCCAGACCTACGACAGCCGCGAGACCGCGCCCGCCGCGGCCCGCCAGGACCGCTTCCTGGATGCCCAGGGCAAGCCGCTGCCGTTCGCGCAAGCCGTCAACAACGGCATGTCGGTCGGCGTGCCCGGCCTGCTGCGCGGATTGGAGCTGGCGCACAAAGAGCACGGCGCGCTGCCCTGGGCCGACCTGTTCCAGCCCGCGATCCGGCTGGCGGAGCAGGGCTTCGCCGTGTCGCCGCGCCTGCACGCGCTGCTGGCCGGCAACAAGGCGCTGCCGGCGCAGCCCGCGGCGGCGGCCTATTTCTACGCGCCCGGCGGCGCGCCCTGGCCGGTCGGCCACGTGCTGAAGAACCCTGAATTCGCGCGCACCTTGCGCGCGGTGGCGGAAGGCGGCGCGGACGCGTTCTACCAGGGCGGCATCGCCCGGGACATCGTCGCCGCGGTGCACGGCCACGCCGTGCCCGGCGACCTGAGCCTGGCCGACCTGGCCGCCTACCGCGCCCAAGAACGTCCTCCCGTCTGCGGCGGCTACCGCGGCTACCGGCTTTGCGGCATGGGCCCGCCCAGCAGCGGCCCCATCGCCGTGCTGCAGATGCTGGGCGAACTCGAACAATTCCCCATCGGCAGCTATGCGCCGGGCAGCGTGGAGGCGGTGCATTATTTTTCCGAGGCCGGCCGGCTGGCGTTCGCCGACCGCGACTTCTACGTGGCCGACCCGGCCTACGTGCCGGTGCCGGTGAGCGCCTTGCTGGATCCCGCCTACCTGCGCGCGCGGGGCGCGCTGATCCGTCCGGACCGCAGCATGAAGGTGGCGCTGCCGGGCGATCCCGAAGGCAAGCTCCTGTCGCTGGGCAAGGACGATGCGCTTGAATTGCCTTCCACGAGCCACCTGGTGGCGGTGGACGCCGAGGGCAACGCGCTGAGCATGACCACCACCATCGAAAGCGAATTCGGCAGCAAAATCTTCGTGCGCGGCTTTCTGCTGAACAACGAGATGACGGATTTTTCGTCGTCGTACCGGGACCCCGAAGGCCGGCTCGTGGCCAATCGCATCGAGCCCGGCAAGCGTCCGCGCAGCGCGATGGCGCCGATGATCGTGCTGCGCGGCGACCGGCCCTATCTGCTGGTGGGTTCGCCCGGCGGCAGCGCCATCATCAATTACGTGGCCAAGACCCTGGTGGGCGTGCTGGACTGGGGCCTGGACATCCAGGCGGCCATCGCCCTGCCCAACATGGGCAGCCGCAACAAGGAAACCGAGCTAGAGAAGGGCACGCCGCTGGAGGCCCTGGCGCCCGCGCTCGAGCGCATGGGACACCCGGTGCGCATCACCGAATTCCCCAGCGGTATCCACGGCATCGTTATCGGCCCCGACGGGCTGCAGGGCGGCGTGGATCCGCGCCGCGAAGGCCTGGCGCAGGGGGGGTGACGCGAGGCGCCGGCTGCCCGCGGCCGCATGGATTGCGCGCGCTTGGCGTCCGGGTTCTTGCGTCGATGATCTCGCGCTTCATCCATCCTACAGCTCTGGCGGCAGCTTGCGCAGCGCCGCGGGCGTGCGCGACAGCTTGATGGGCGAGCCCACGCCGCGGTAGTCGCCTTGCTCCAGCACCATGCCGCGATGCCGGGTATGCGGATGCGCCAGCGCCTGGTCCACCGTCAGCACGGCGGCCGCGGGGACGCCGCTGCGCAGCAGGCGGTCGGCCAGCGCGGACGCGTCGTGCCCGGCCAGTAGCGCGGACAGTTCGTCGCGCAGCGCCTGGCGGTTGCGCAGGCGGTCGGCGTTGGCGGCGTAGCGCGGGTCCTCGGCCAGCGCGGGCGCGCCCAGCGTCTGCGCCAACTGCGCGAACTGCCGATTGTTGCCCACCGCCAGGAAGATCGGGCCGGTGGCCGTGGGCAGGGTTTCGTAGGGGGCGATGTTCGGGTGCGCATTGCCGCTGCGCGCGGGCACCTTGCCGCTGTAGAAATAATTCGGCGCGTGCGGATGCAGCAGCGACAGGGCGCAGTCGTACAGCGTGATGTCCAGGAACTGCCCCAGGCCGCTGCGGCCGCGCTCGTTGAGCGCCAGCAGGATGGCCACCGCCGCGTTCAGGCCCGTCACCATGTCCACGACCGGCAGGCCGACCCGGGTGGCCTCGCCCTCCGCGTCGCCGTTCACGCTCATCAGGCCGCACATGGCCTGGGCGCAGGCGTCGTAGCCGGGCAGGCCGCCCAGCGGCCCGTCGGATCCGAAGCCGCTGACCCGGCAATGGATCAGGGTTGGAAATTCCCGGCTCAGGGCCTCGTATCCCAAGCCCCATTTTTCCAGCGTGCCGGGCTTGAAGTTCTCGACCAGCACGTCGGCGTCGGCCAGCAGGCGGCGCAGCAGCTCCTGGCCCGCCAGCCGGGACAGGTCCAGCGTCATGCCTTCCTTGTTGCGGTTCACGCCGATGAAGTACGAGGCGGTGTCGCCCAGGAAGGGCGGCCCCCAGCCCCGCGTCTCGTCGCCGCCGGGCGGCTCGATCTTGAGCACGTCCGCGCCGTGGTCGGCCAGGATCTGCGTGCAATAGGGGCCGCCCAGCACGCGGGACAGGTCGATCACCTTGCAGCCGGCCAGGGCGCCGGCGTTGGGTAGGGTTGAAGCCATGCGGAATCCGTTCAATCGATGGAAACGTGGGCGCTGGCGATCACGTCGCGCCATTTGGGGACTTCGGCCGAGATGAAGGCGGACAGGCCCTGGGGCGTCTTGTCCTGCGCTTCGACGATGCCCTGGCTGCGCAGCGTCTGGGCGACGCCGGGATCGGACAGGGCGCTCTGGAACGCGCGGTTCAGGGTGTCCACGACCGGGGCCGGCGTGTTCTTGGGGGCCACGATGCCGAAGAACACGCTGACGTCGTAGCCCGCGAGCCCCTGCTCGGACAGCGTGGGCAGGTCGGGCAGCGCGTCGGAGCGCTGGGCGCTCGCCAGGCCGATGGCGCGCAGCTTGCCGGCCTTGACGTAGGGCAGCGCCGTCAGGATGTCGGTGAACGACATGGACACCTGCCCGCCCAGCAGGTCGTTGAGCGCCGGGCCGGTGCCCTTGTAGGGGATGTGCATGATCTGGGTGCCGGCCATGCGGTTGAAGAGAATGCCGGCCAGGTGCGAGGAAGCGCCGTTGCCCGACGAAGCGTAGCTCAGCGCGTCCGGATGCTTCTTGGCGTAGGCGATCAGTTCCTGCGCGTTGTTGGCGGGCACCGACGGGTTCACGACCAGGATGTTGGGCAGGTGGCCGATGCGGATGATGGGGGCGAAGCTGGTCTGGGGATCGTAGCCCTGCTTCTTGTACAGGCTGACGTTGATCGCCAGCGGCCCGGAGGTGCCGAACAGCAGGGTGTAGCCGTCGGGCTTGGCGTTGGCCACGTATTCCGAGCCGATGTTGCCGCCCGCGCCGCTGCGGTTTTCGACGATGACGTTCTGGTTCAGCGGCTGCCTGAGTTTCTCCGCCAGCCTGCGCGCCAGGGCGTCGGTGGGGCCGCCCGGCGGGAAGGGCACGATCAGCGTGACGGGGCGTTCCGAGGGATAGGGATCCGCGGCCAGCGCGGGCGCGGCGGGAATGGCGGCGGCGGCCGCCAGCAGCAAGGGGGCGAGATAACGGGTCATGCTTTGTCTCCAGTGGTGGATGCGCGCCGGCTGTGCCGCCGGCGTCGGTTTACAGCGCGTATTGCAGGATGGCCCGGCAAGCCGCGCTTTCGTCGGGCGGGATGGCATAGGGATCGCTCGGGCCCAGGCGGTGCAGCAGCACCTGGTCGGCCAGTCGCGCCCGGTTTTCCAGTCCGGGGGCGGCGGCTTCCCAGCGCAGGGCGGCCAGGGAAACCGCGTGGTACAGCAGCGATGCCGCCTGGCGGGCCAGCTCGGCGCGGTTGTCCCGGGCGGCGTGCTCGGCCAGCGCGTAGGTCTGTTCCAGCGCGCAGGCCTGCAAGGAGGCCAGGGCGGGCGGGCAGGGCGCGCCCTCGGCCAGCAGGCGGTCGACGTGGCTGCGCAGCGCCGGCAGCGAGTTTTCCTTCGTGATGGCGCGCAGCACGTCCAGCGCCACGATGTTGCTGGTGCCTTCCCAGATGGAGCCCAGGTGCGCGTCGCGCACCAGGCGGGGCTCGGTCCATTCCTCGATGTATCCGCAGCCTCCGCGCACTTCCATCGCGTCGCCGGTGACCTTGCGGGCGTCGCGGCAGGCGCGGAATTTGATGAGCGGGGTCAGGATGCGGGCCAGCGCCGGATCGCCGCCGCCCTGGTCGGCGTCGGCCAGCGCGCGCGCCGTCTGGAACATGACGCTGCGCGCCTGTTCGGCCCAGACCGTCATCTTGACCAGTTGGCGCTGCATCAGCGGCATGTCGATCAGGCGCTTGCCGAAGGCGCGGCGGTGCTGCGAGAAGTAGACCGCCTCGGTGACCGCCCGGCGCATCAGGCCGGCGGCGCGCATGCCGTTGGACAGGCGCGAGTTGTTGATCATGTCGGCCATCTGCTTGAAGCCGCGGCCGCGTTCGCCCACCAGCCAGGCGACCGCGCCTTCCAGGCGGATTTCGCCGCTGGCCATCGACCGCGTGCCCAGCTTGTCCTTCAGGCGCAGGATGCGGTAGGCGTTGTGTCCGCCGCCGGGCAGGTCGCGCGGCAGCAGGAAGAGCGACACCCCCTTCAGGCCGGCCTGCGGCTCGCTGCGCGCCAGCACCATGGCGTAGCCCGCGTCGGGATTGGAGCAGAACCATTTGTCGCCATAGAGGCGCCAGGTGCCGTCGTCCTGGGGCTCGGCCGTGGTTTCGGTGGCGCTGACGTCCGAACCCGCGCCTTGTTCCGTCATGAACATGGCGCCCTGGCGCAGCGTGTCGAAATCCTGGGAGGTGACTTGCGGCAGAACCCGGGCCACCAGTTCCGGGTCGCCGAACTTGCGCAGCGTGCGCGCCAGCGAATCCGTCATGCTGACCGGGCAGCACAGGCCGAACTCCGCCTGCACGAACAAGTGGCTGAGCGCGTATTTGGCGGCGACCGGCATCGGCTCGGGCCAGCCCAGCACGCCGCCCCGGTGCGATAGCGCGGCCAGGCCGAACTCGCTGTAGGCCAGGCGTTCGAGTTCGACGTAGGCCGGGTGCTTGTCGATGCGCGATTCGTCCGTGCCGGCGCGATTGCGCACGGACAGGGTGGGCGGGTTCCTGTCGGCCGCCGACGCCAGTTCGTCCATGGCGCCGCCCGCCAGTTCACCCAGCCGTTCCAGGTGCGGCAGCAGGTGGGCATGCAGCGCCGGGGGCAGGTAGCGCCGGCTGAGCGCCGCGGCGTAAGGATCGGCAAGGAACAGGTTCAGGCCGCGCGAATCCGGAACGGGCGTGGCGGCGGGCGTGGCGGTCTTGACGGGGGCATCCATGGCGGCATCCTGCAAAACGGAAAAAGATGCTTGATGGTGCGCGGGTGGATTAATCTATACAAATACCTTTTTTGTGTAGAACAATCCAAAAAAAATATAGATAGAAGGAACAAGGGGACAAGCATGGACCTGGATCCGCGCCTGCTGCGCTATTTCATCGCCGTGGCCGAAGAGCGCCATTTCAGCCGGGCCGCCGTCCGGCTGCATATCTCCCAGCCGCCGCTGAGCTACGCCATCCGGCAACTGGAGGACAACGTGGGCGCGCGGCTGCTGACCCGCAGCAGCCGCCACGTGGAACTGACCGACGCCGGGCAGGTGCTGTACCGCGAGGCCCTGACGCTGCTGCGCCAGGCGGAGGAGGTGCGCACGCTGGTGCAGCGCGTGGACGCGGGCCTGCGCGGCAGGCTGCGCATCGGTTTTGTCGGCTCCATGCTGTACCGGGGGCTGCCCGCGCTGTTGAACGCGATGCGGGCCGAACTGCCGGACGTGGAGCACGTGCTGACCGAATTGAACTCGCACGACCAGATCGAGGCGGTGCGGCGCGGCGAGCAAGACCTGGGTTTCATCCACGCCAATCCCCTGCCGAAAGGGGTGGAGGCGCGGGACCTGGTGGCCGAGCCCTTCATGGTGTGCCTGCCGCAGGCGCATCCGCTGGCGGGCCGCGAATCGCTGCGGCTGGCCGACCTGGCGGCGGACGATTTCGTGTTCTTCGCGCGGGCGGCTTCGCCGAGCTACTACGAGACGGTGCTGGCCATGTGCGTGTCGGCGGGCTTCACGCCGGTCATCCGGCACGAGGTGCGCCACTGGCTGAGCGTCGCGTCGCTGGTGTCGCAGGGGCTGGGCGTGTCCATCGTGCCGGCCTGCCTGTCGCGCAGCGGCCTGGCGGGCACGCGGTTCATCGCATTCGAGCACGCGGCCCGCTCGGTCAGCCAGGCGATCTGGCCCGGCGCCGCGCGTTCGCCGCTGCAGGAAAAGGCCGTGGAACTGGTGGCGCGGCATTACTCCGCCGCCGGGCCGACAGGAGTACACTCGTTTCAGCCATGTTCTACCGATCGGTCCTGCCCCTGACACGCCGCCGGCGCTTCATTACCCGGCTGCGCCATTGCGGCCCTCCGGCGAAGCACTGAACCCCATCCGAGGGCGTTTCAGTTTCTTCTCCGGAGTCGATCGTGGCTATTCCCTTTTCGTTTCGTCCGCGTCTTTTCAGCGCGCTGCGCGGCTACGACCGCAGCCGTTTCCTGCAGGACCTCGGCGCCGGCCTCACCGTGGCCGTGGTGGCGCTGCCCCTGGCCATGGCCTTTGCCATCGGCTCGGGCCTCAAGCCGGAGGCCGGCCTCTTCACCTCCATCATCGCGGGCTTCCTGATCGCCTTGCTCGGCGGCAGCCGGGTGCAGATCGGCGGGCCGGCGGGCGCGTTCATCGTCATCGTCTACGACATCGTGCAGCAGTACGGCGTGGCCAACCTGATCATCGCCACCGCGCTGTCCGGCGTGCTGCTGTTCGTGATGGGGCTGCTCAGGCTGGGCACATTGGTGCGCTTCATCCCGGTGGCGGTCATCATCGGCTTCACCAACGGCATCGCGGTGCTGATCGCGCTGTCGCAGGTCAAGGATTTCCTGGGCCTTTCGATTCCCGACATGCCGGGCGATTTCTTCGGCATCCTGGGCGCGCTCGGCGGCCATCTGTCCACGCTCAATCCCTGGGCCGCCGGGGTGGCGCTGGTTTCGCTGGCGGTGATCGTCGGCTGGCAGCGCTGGCTGCCGAAATGGGGCGGCCACCGGACGACCCGGCTGGCCCGCGTGCCCGGCTCCATCGTCGCGCTGGCGCTGGCCACGGCGGCGGTGGCCGTGTTCGGGCTGCCGGTCGAGACCATCGGCAGCCGCTTCGGCGGCATACCGGCGGCGCTGCCCGACTTCACCCTGCCGGCGTTCAGTTGGGAATCGGCCCGCTTCCTGCTCATGCCCACCCTCACGCTGGCCGTGCTGGGCGCCATCGAGTCGCTGCTGTGCGCGCGCGTGGCCGACGGCATGATTGGCGACCGGCACGACCCCAACCAGGAACTGATGGCGCAGGGCATCGCCAACTTCGTCACGCCCTTTTTCGGCGGCATGCCCGCCACCGGCACCATCGCGCGCACGGTGACCAATGTGAAAAGCGGCGCCACCAGCCCCGTCGCCGGCGTGGTGCATGCGCTGGTGCTGCTGCTGGTGATCCTGGCATTCGCGCCGCTGGCGGCCTCCATCCCGCTGGCCACCCTGGCGGCCATCCTGATGTTCGTGGCCTGGAACATGGGCGAATGGCGCGAGTTCGCGCGGCTCAAGACTTACCGGATGCCTTACCGCGTCACGCTGGTGTCGGTGTTCCTGCTGACCGTGATCTTCGATCTGACGGTCGCGGTGGAGTTCGGCATCTTTGCCGCGTGCATTACCTTCATCTACCGCATTTCCAGCCTGTCGCGCGCCGAACGCATCACGGCCGCCGAGCAGCCCCTGCTGGCCGGGCAGGATGGGAAAGTCGCGGTCTGGCGGCTGTATGGCACCGTTTTCTTCGGCGCCACCAAGCTGGTCGAGTCGCTCGAGGACCACCTGCCCGCGCGGGCGCTGGTGCTGGACCTGAAGAACGTGATCTACGTGGATTCGACCGGCGCCGAGGCGCTGGAAGGACTGAGCGCCGCGTGCGACGCGCGCCAGGTGCGGCTGATCGTTTCTGGCCTGATGGGCCAGCCGCTGGACATCGCGCGCCGCATCGGTCTGTATAAGCGCTTGCAGGGCCATCTACAGCCCGACGTGGCGAGCGCCACGGCGGCGGCCGTGGCCGCCGCGCAAGCGGACGAGGGCGCGTAGGCGGCTGGCGGGAGTCCTAGCGGAAGACCACCGTTTTGTTGCGGTTCAGCAGGATGCGGTGTTCGACGTGGCTGCGGACCGCGCGCGACAGCACGAGGGATTCGATGTCGCTGCCGACCTGGGTCAGGTCCTGGGCGGTCATGGTGTGGTCCACTCGCTCGATGTCCTGGTCGATGATGGGGCCTTCGTCCAGGTCCGAGGTCACGTAGTGGGCGGTGGCGCCGATGATCTTGACGCCGCGGGCGTGCGCCTGGTGATAGGGGCGGGCGCCCTTGAAGCTGGGCAGGAAGCTGTGGTGGATGTTGATGGCGCGGCCGTTGAGCGCGCGGCACATGTCCTCGGACAGGATCTGCATATAGCGGGCCAGCACGACCAGGTCGACGCCTTCCTGCTCGGCCAGGGCCAGCACCTGCCGTTCCTGTTCCGCCTTGGTGTCGGCCGTGACCGGCAGGTAATGGAACGGGATGCCGTAGGAGGCCGCCAGGCCGGCGTAGTCGTTGTGGTTCGACACGATGGCGGCCACTTCGGCGTGCAGGTGGCCGCTGTGCACGCGGAACAGCAGGTCGTTCAGGCAATGGCCCTGCTTGCTGACCATGATGAGCAGGCGTTCCTTGCGGCGGGCGTCGTGCAGCTTCAGTTCCATGCCGTATTCCTCGGACATGGCGGCCAGGCGGGCGCGCAGGTCGCTGGCGGCCACGCCGGCGGGCGCGTCGAAGTGCACGCGCAGGAAGAAGCGGCCGGTTTCCTCGTCGCCGAACTGCTGCGAATCCAGGATGTTGCAGCCCAATTCGAACAACAGGCCGCTGACGCGGTAGACGATGCCCGTGCGGTCGGGGCAGGACAGGGTCAGGATGTAGTCGTTGTGCTGCATGGCTCAGAAAACAAAAGAGGAAAAAGGAAAACAGATGGCGGCAAAAATAGCCAGCCCTCCCGCCGGGCCGCTAGCACGCGCAGCGTGCACGGCGTGGGGGCGCCTATCCATTTAGACGGGCCAGGGTTTCTTCCGCCAGCGCCAGGCTGGAGGTCAGCCCTGGCGACTCGATGCCGAACAGGTTCACCAGGCCGGGCACGCCGTGCGCGGCCGGGCCGGCGATGACGAAGTCGGCGGCGGGCTCGTGGGGGCCGGATATCTTCGGCCGGATGCCGGTGTAGCCAGGCGCCAGCGCGTCGTCGGGCAGCGCCGGCCAATAGCTGCGGACCGCCGCGTAGAACACGTCAGCGCGGGCCGGGTCCAGGGTGTAGTCCTCGGTGCCGACCCATTCGGTGTCGGGGCCGAATTTCGCCTGCCCGCCCATGTCCAGCGTCAGGTGCACGCCCAGGCCGGCATGCTGCGGCACGGGGTAGATCAGGCGCGAGAAGGGCGTGCGGCCGGACAGCGTGAAATAGCTGCCCTTGCACAGGTAATCGGTGGGAATGCTGGAGGCCGGCACGCCCTCGATGCGGCGCGCCAGCGCCGGGGCCTGCAGGCCCGCCGAATTGATGAGCACGTTGCAGTTCAGGGTCATGGCGTCGTCGCCGCCGAACTGCAGCTCGAAGCCGCCTTCGGGGCGCGCGCGGCCGGACACCAGCGGCGTGTGGAAGACGCATTGGGCGCCGGCGTTCTCGGCGTCGCCCTGGAACGACAGCATCAGCGCGTGGCTGTCCACGATGCCGGTGGACGGCGACGACAGCGCGGCGGTGCATTGCAGCGCCGGTTCCAGGCGCATGGCGTCTTCGCCCGACAGGAACTGCAGGTCGTCGACGCCGTTGGCGCGGGCGCGCTGGGCGATGCTCTCCAACTGCGCGGCCTGTTCGGCGCTGGTGGCCACGATGAGTTTGCCCAGGCGCTTGTGCGGCACGCCGCGCTCCGCGCAATAGCCGTAGAGCAGGTGCTTGCCGCGCACGCACAGGCGGGCCTTCAGGCTGCCCGCCGGGTAATAGATGCCCGCGTGTATGACTTCGGAGTTGCGCGAACTGGTGCCGGTGCCGATGGCCTCGGTGGCTTCCGCCACCAGCACTTCGCGTCCGGACTGGGCCAGCGCGCGCGCGATCGCCAGGCCCACCACGCCGGCGCCGACGACGACGCAATCGATGTCCGTGTTCATGGCACTTTCCTTTCCGTCCGGTCGCCGGCGGGAGTCAGGTCGAAGCCGCCGGCATGGAAGACCAGCGGCGGCTCGGCGCTGTGGCCGCAGCGCTCCACCTCGCCCACCATGATGACGTGGTCGCCCTCGACGTAGCGGCTGCGGTTGTGGCATTCGAACCAGGCCGCGCAGTGGCCGTCCAGCATGGGGGTGCCGCCCGGGGCGTGGTGCACGGGCAGGCCGGCGTAGCGGTCGGGGGTCTTGCCGGTGGCGAAGCGGCGCGCCAGCGCGATCTGTTCCGCGCCCAGCACGTTGACGACGTAGCGCTCGCACTGTTCGAAGGCGGCCAGCGAAGACGAACTCCGGGACAGGCTCCACAGCACCAGCGGCGGATTCAGCGACACGGAATTGAAGGAACTGACCGTCAGCCCGATGGGCGCGCCATCTAGGCCGGCGGCCGTCACGACGGTCACGCCCGTGGCGTAGCGGCCCAGCGCGGTGCGGAAAAAGGCAGCGTCAAAATCAGGGGAGGAGGCGGTCATGCAATCGTGGATTGGGGCGGGCGCGCCGGGCGCCCGGCATCAAGGCGACAGGCGTTCGATCTTCCAGGCCGTGCCGTCGGCGACGTAGCGCAGACGGTCGTGCAGGCGCGAGGGCCGGCCTTGCCAGAATTCGAAGACGGTGGGCTTCAGGCGGTAACCGCCCCAGTGCGGCGGGCGCGGCGGCGCTTCGCCGAAGCGTTCGCGGAATTCCCGTTCCCGGGCTTCCAGCTCTTCGCGGGTGATGGGCTGGCTCTGGCGCGAGGCCCAGGCGCCGATGCGCGAGCCCGCGGGGCGGCTGTGATAGTAGGCGTCCGATTCCTCGGCGGCCACTTTTTCCACCACGCCCTCGATCCGGACCTGGCGCTCCAGCGGCTGCCAGAAGAACAGCAGGCAGGCGCGGGGCTCGGCCTGCAGGTCCAGGCCCTTGCGGGATTCGTAATTGGTGAAGAACGTGAACCCGCGCTCGTCGAAGCCCTTGATCAGGACGATGCGCGCGCTGGGCTGGCCGCCGGCGTCCACCGTGGCCAGGGTCATGGCGTTGGGTTCGGGCACCTTGGAGGCCAGGGCCTCGTCGAACCAGAGGGTGAATTGCGCGAACGGCGAAGCCGAGGCCTGGCTTTCGAGCAGGACATTCTTGTCGTAACTTTGACGCAGATCAGAGACGGACATGGGCGTAAGGATTCAGCGTTGATAACAGGGAGTTTATACCGCCTGGACCGCGGTCCCCCTATTGACCCCGCTCAGGTCTTCGGCAAGATGGCCGTCTGGAGCGGGGCGCCGGCCTCAGCCGCCTTCCGGAAGGGGCCGCCCGTCCTGTTCGAGCCGGCGGGCGATGGCGTCCAGCCGGGCATCCTGGATGCCCGCGGCGCGCAGCGCCTGGGCGGTCTGCACCACGTAGTCCGTGCAGGGGCCGTAGCGGCCGGCGGCGCGGCGCACGATGGCCAGCAGCTCGGGTTCCGGCAGGGCGCGGATATAGGCGGGGTTGTCCCGGTTCATGATGAAGACCAGCGCCCGGACGGTGCCGCCGTCCGTCGCGCAGTTGAGCCAGCGGGGCAGGTAGGCGCCGGTGGACATCTCGCGCTCCCAGAGCGCGGGGAAGTAATTGGGCACCTGGTCGCCGGCCAGCCGGTAGACCACGCCCCGGCACGAGCCGCCCCGGTCCAGGCCGAATACCAGGCCCGGGCACTCCGGCGTGCCCCGGTTGACGCGCGACCACAGGCACAGCGCCCGGTGGTGGCCGCGCAGGGTGGCGAGCCGGCGTTCCATGAAGTCGAAGTCGGGGCGCCAGATCAGCGAGCCGTAGCCGTACACCCACACGTCCTCGCCGGATTGCCAGTGGCGCAAGGCATCGTCCAGGGAGTCTTGCCGTTCTTCCGGCGTCCAGAGGCGAAAAGGCAGGCTGGCGCCGGCGGGAGGGGAAGACAAAATGTTCACGACTACGGTTTGCGGTCAGATTCGATCGGGGGATTGCGGTTGGCCCAGCCGCCGGCCATCAAGGCCAGGGAATAGGCCCAGAACAGCGGGGCAACGCCAATTACCGCACCGAGCGCGCCGAAGGTCAACGGCAGGGACACCTGGGAGCCGTTGATGAGCGCCATCCGCAGGCCCACCGCCTCGGCGGCCCGGCCCGGGGGCGAATGATGGTGCAGCAGCGACAGCATGCTGGGCTGGCAGCAGCCCAGGGCCAGTCCCAGGATGAAAGACAGCACGATCAGGACGGTAACGTCGGTGAACAGCGGGTAAAGCATGAAGTCGATGGCGGCCGTCGCCATGGCGGCGCGGACCAGTGTCCAGGAACGCACCCGGCGCTGGATCAAGGGCAGTACGAGGCGGATGACGAACGTTGCCGCCGCGAAGGAGGCAAGAATGACGCCGATCGTGGTGGCCGACAGGCCGATGGCCACGCCAAAGATGGGCACGACGAACAAATGGGTGTCCCAGGCGCCCGACAGAATGGTGTTCACCATCAGGATCCGGCGCAGCGCCGGCACCGCCAGCAATTCGGTAACGCGGCGCCTTTCCGCTTCTTTTGCGCCGGAAAGCAGCGAATCCACCGCCTTCAATTGGTGACGCATGAAATAGAGACCGCCCGCCGACAGCAGCGGGCCCACGGTCAGCAAGCCGAAGGCCAGCCGGGTGCCCAGGTGGTCGATCGCCAGGCCGGCGATGAGCGGGCCCGAGAACCCGGACCCCGCCAGGGCCAGCGACATGAAGGAAAAGTTGCGCAGCCGCTGCGTGGGCTCGGCGTGGCCCAGGAGGTCCTGGGTGGCGACCTGGTGCAGCATGAAGCCGATGCCGATGCAGCAGGATGCGATGAGCAGCGCCAACTGGGTCTGGGAAATGAAGGGCAGCGCGGTGCCGACCGCCACCAGCGTCGTGCCGATGACCAGCGGCCGCACGATGCCGACCCGGTCGACCCAGCGGCCCGCGCGCACCGAGAACAGCATGGGCAGCACGGCGAACACCGCGACCAGCGTGCCCACCTTGAAGGTCGACAGCCCCATTTGCAGCGCGGTCAGCGAGACGGTGATGCGTCCCCCCGTCAGCGCCACGTGGTTCATCATGGCCAGCACGCACAAAAGCGCCGCCCCGGAAAATTCCGGGGAACTGGGAGACGAGGAGGGGGATCTATGAGAGGTAGACACGGATACGGCTTAACTGCGTTCATTCTGTCCATATCGTCGCCCAATGTCGAGGCGCGCGTGTTTTGCACTGCCGCAATTGGCGCCATACCGAGATTTCACGATGGGCGCCAGCTAGGGGCAAACTCGGCAGCGTATTGTGCAAAATGGCGGCACGTTCGGCGCTTCTGCGCGCCGGGCGGCGGGCCGGGGCGCGCCAAAGCGTTGTATCGTTCTCGCAACGGAACAATCGGGCGGATGCTTGACGCCCGCAATTCGCAATACCGGCGCGGGGCGGAAGCCCGGCGCTCCATTCGGCAGGTTCAATGAAAAAATCCCGCAGCAAGTTCAAACGCTACCTCCTGATAGCCGTCCTGCTCCTGCTCGCCGCATTCGCCGTGCGCGCCGCCTTCTTCTCGGCGCCGCCGCCTCCCACCTTCGCCGTGGCCGAGGTCACCCGCGCCAACCTCGAGGACAGCGTGCTGGCCAGCGGCACGATCGACGCCATCGAGCGCGTCAGCGTGGGCGCCCAGGTTTCCGGCCAGTTGAAATCGCTGAAGGTGGCGCTGGGCGACCGGGTCCGGAAAGGCCAACTGGTCGCCGAGATCGACGACCTGACCCAGCAGAACGACCTGCGCAATGCCGAAGCCGCCTTGCAGACCCGGCGCGCGGAACGGGCGGCCAAGGTCGCCATGCTGAAGCAGGCCGAACTGGCCTTCCGCCGTCAGCGCCAGATGCTGGCGGCGGACGCCAGCTCGCGCGAGGCCTACGAGACCGCCGAGGCCACCCTGGGCGTGACCCGCGCCGAGATCGCGTCGCTGGACGCCCAGATCGCGCAGGCCGAGATCCAGGTGGACACGGCCCGCGTCAACCTGGGCTACACGCGCATCGCGTCGCCCATCGACGGCGTGGTGGTGGCCGTGGTCACCAAGGAAGGGCAGACCGTCAACTCGATCCAGAGCGCGCCCACCATCATCAAGGTCGCCCAGGTCGACACCATGACGGTCAAGGCGCAGATTTCGGAGGCGGACGTGACCCGCGTGAAGCCGGGCCTGCCGGTGTACTTCACCATCCTCGGCGAACCCGACGAGCGCTACCGCGCCGAACTGCGCGCGGTGGAACCGGCGCCGGACTCCATCCAGAAGGACGACGCGGCGTCCTCGCTGACGACGTCCTCCAGCGGCAGTTCCACGACCGCGGCCGTCTACTACAACGGCTTGTTCGACGTGCCCAATCCCGACGAGAAGCTGCGCATCTCGATGACCGCGCAGGTCTTCATCGTGCTGGGCGAGGCCAAGGACACCGTGGTGGTGCCGGCCTCGGCGCTGGGCAAGCGCGGCGAAGACGGCCGCTACGCCGTGCGCGTGGTGCTGAAGGACAACAAGACGGAAGTGCGCCAGGTCAGGATCGGCATGAACAACAACGTCCAGGCGCAGGTTCTGGAGGGGCTGGAAGTGGGCGAGCGCGTCGTGTCGGCCGATGCCGCCCCGCCCGCCGCGGCCCCGGGGGCCTGAGATGGGCATGCCCCTCATCTCGCTGGCCGGCGTGCGCCGCGAGTTCCCCGCGGGCGAGCAGACCATCGCGGTCCTGAAGGATATCGACCTGTCCATCGAGGCCGGCGAAATGGTGGCCATCGTGGGCGCGTCCGGGTCGGGCAAGTCCACGCTCATGAACATTCTGGGCTGCCTGGACCGCCCCACCCGCGGCGAATACCGGGTCGACGGGCGCAGCACCGGAGACCTGGACCCGGACGAACTGGCCGAACTGCGCCGCGAGCATTTCGGCTTCATCTTCCAGCGCTATCACCTGCTGTCGGACCTGACGGCGCAGGGCAACGTGGAAGTGCCGGCCGTCTATGCCGGCAAGCGGCGCGAGGCGCGCCTGGCGCGCGCCGATGCGCTGCTGGAGCGGCTGGGGCTGGGCGACCGGTCCGGGCACCGGCCCGGCCAGTTGTCCGGCGGCCAGCAGCAGCGCGTGAGCATCGCGCGGGCGCTGATGAACGGCGGCGACATCATCCTGGCCGACGAGCCGACCGGCGCGCTGGACACGCACACCGGCCAGGAAGTGCTGCGCATTCTGGAAGAGCTGAACGCGGCGGGGCACACCATCATCATCGTCACGCACGATATGAACGTGGCGCGCCATGCCCAGCGCATCATCGAGATCAGCGACGGCGAAATCGTCTCCGACCATCGCAATCCCGACGCCCCGCGCCGCGAGACCGCGCGGGACGAGGCGCCCGCGCTGGCCCGGCGGCCGGCCTGGCAGGCCTACCTGGACCGTTGCGGCGAAGCCCTGCGCATGGCGCTGCTGGCCATGAACGCGCACCGGCTGCGCACCTCGCTGACCATGCTGGGCATCATCATCGGCATCGCGGCGGTGGTGTCCGTGGTCGCGCTGGGCGAAGGTTCGCGCCGCAAGATCCTGGACGACATCAGCGAAATCGGCACCAATACCGTCGAGGTCTTTCCCGGCAAGGACTTCGGCGACGAGAAGGCCGTCAACATCCGCACCCTGGTGGCGGCCGACGCGGACGCGCTGGCGCGGGAATCCTACATGGACAGCGTGACGCCCGAAGTCTCCACCAGCAATACGCTGCGCTACCGCAACGTGTCCGTCAACGGCGCGATCCAGGGCGTGGGCGAACAGTATTTCCGGGTGCGCGCCATCAAGCTCGCCCAGGGCAAGTTCTTCGACGCCACCAGCGTGACGCGGCGGGCCCAGGAGGTAGTGATCGACGACGGCACGCGCAAGGCTTTGTTCGGATCGCATACCGACCCGATCGGGCAGGTGGTGTTCCTGGGGTCCATGCCGGCCCGCGTGATCGGCGTGACGCAGAAGAAGGACACGGTGTTCGGCAGCAACGACACCCTGAACGTGTGGGTTCCCTACACCACGGCGCTGTCCCGGGTGCTGGGCCAGCAGCACCTGAAGAGCATCACCGTCCGCGTCAACGACGCGTCGCCGCCCGCCGCGGCGGAGCAGGCCATCGTGCGCCTGCTGACGCGCCGCCACGTGGTGAAGGATTTCTTCGTGTTCAACACGGACGCCATCCGCAAGACCATCGAACGCACCACGGCGACGATGACCCTGCTGGTGTCCATGATCGCGCTGATTTCGCTGATGGTGGGCGGCATCGGCGTCATGAACATCATGCTGGTGTCGGTGACCGAGCGCACCCGCGAGATCGGCGTGCGCATGGCGGTGGGCGCGCGGCGCAGCGACATCATGCAGCAGTTCCTGATCGAGGCGGTGCTGGTGTGCCTGATCGGCGGGGCGATCGGCATCCTCCTGTCGCTGGGGCTGGGCGTGCTCGTGTCCAAGGCCACGGGCGGCTCGTTCAAGATGATCTACTCCACGGCGGCCATGGTGGCGGCGTTCACGTGCTCGACGCTGATCGGGGTGATTTTTGGGTATTTGCCGGCGCGCAACGCGGCGCGCCTGGATCCCGTAGAGGCGTTGGCCCGGGAATGAAAACGATGAAAGCGGTTTCCCTGATCTGCAAGCCCGTCGCCCTGGCGCTGCTGTTAGCGCTGGGCGGCTGCGGCGGCCTGCTGCGCACCGATTACGAGCCGCCGGCCGCCTCCGTGCCCGCGGCCTGGTCCCATGCCCCGGCGGCGGACGCCCGGGCCGCCCTGCTGGCCGAAGGCGGCGCATGGTGGAGGAATTTCAACGACCCGGTGCTGACCGGCCTGGTCGAGGGCGCATTGGCGCGCAACAACGACCTGGCCGCGGCCGCCATCCGAGTGCGGCGGGCCCAGTACCAGGCGGGCCTGTCCGAGGACCAGTTGTTTCCGCAATTGGGCGGCAGCGCCAACGTCACTCGCACGCGCACGCTGAGCGGCGAACGCCTCACCACCCGGAACAACACGGCGGAGCTGACCGTCAGCTACGAGGTGGACCTGTGGGGCAAGCTGTCCCGCCAGCGCGACGCCGCGCAATGGGAAGCGCTGGCCACCGAACAGGACCGCCAGAGCGCGGCCCTGTCGCTGGTGGGCACCACCGCCACGCTGTACTGGCAGACCGCCTTCATCAATCAGCGCATCGCCAGCAGCGAAGAAAGCATCGCCTACGCCCGCAAGACGCAGGACCTGGTGCGCGCCCAGTACGCGGCGGGCGGCGCGTCGGCGCTGGAAATGGCCGAGGCCGAGCAGACCGTGGCCAGCCAGCAGGCCGCCCATGCGCTGCTGGTGCAGGCGCGGGTGGAATACGCGAACGCGCTGGCCATCCTGTTCGACGGCCCGCCGGAGCGCACCATGGCGGATCCGGCGCGTTTGCCGCGGTATCCGCTGCCCGACGCCCGCGCCGGCGTTCCCGCCGAACTGCTGGGCCGCCGCCCCGACCTGCGCGCCGCCGAACTCCGCCTGCGGGAAGCCCTGGCCACCGTCGACGCGACCCGCGCCAGCTTCTATCCGCCCTTGACCCTCACGGGCGCCTTGGGCAGCGCGAGCCCGACGCTGTCCGACATCCTGCGCAACCCCATCGGATCCCTGGGGGCGGGGCTGACGTTGCCATTCCTGCAATGGAACCAGATGCAGCTCAACATCAAGATCTCCAAGGCGGACTACGAGGAACGCGTGGTGAACTTCCGGCAGTCGCTGTACCAGGCGATGGCGGACGTGGAGAACGCGTTGTCGAACCGGACGCAACTGGCGCTCCAGGCGGCGCAACTGGATGCTTCCCTGAGCGCGGCCCGCCAGGCGGAAAGCCTGTACGAGGTGCGGTACCGGGCGGGAGCGGTGCCGCTGAAGGATTGGCTGGACGCGCAGGAAAAGCGCAGGACGGCCGAGATCGCGCGGGACGAGAACATGCTGAACCGGCTGGTGAACCAGGTGACGGTGTATCAGGCGCTGGGTGGGGATGATGCGGCGGGGGCGTTTGCTGGCGGGGTGGCGGGTTCTTGATACGCGCGGGCTAGTGTCTGACACCCTTGCACGACGACGGTCAAGTTGCATGGGTGCTCCGCGGGTGTCTGACACCAACGCATATCCGAGGGTGTCAGACACCCGTGGGGCATCGGCAAGGCGTGGAGGGCGTTTCGTCGGGTGTCAGACACCTGGGTCCGTCGGCGGCCTTTTGACAACTAGTGACCTGCACTTCCACGCAAGTGTCTGACACCCTTGAATGACGACGATCAAATTGCATGGGTGCCCCGCGGGTGTCAGACACCCGCGGGGCACCGGCAACGCATGGAGGGCGTTTCATCGGGTGTCAGACACTTGGGCCTGTCGGCGGCCTTTTGACAACTAGTGATCTGCACCCGCGCGCTAGTGTCTGACACCCTTGAACGACGACGATCAAATTGCATGGGTGCCTCGCGGGTGTCTGACACCAACGCAATCGTTGACCCGCGCCACCCCAGGCGCCGCCGCGACGGGCGTCTTAAAAACCAAGCTCCGCCCTACAAACAACGCCTGCCATAAAATACAACCCCATGAACTCCCCCGCCCACCCCCCGGAACCCGCCGACCTGGACCGCCGCTTCGGCGGCCTCTCCCGCCTCTACGGCCCCGAAGCCCCGGCCCGCCTCCGTAACGCCCACGTCGCGGTCGCCGGCCTGGGCGGCGTCGGGTCCTGGACGGTAGAGGCGCTGGCCCGCTGCGGGGTCGGGGCGCTGACGCTGATCGACCTGGACCACATCGCCGAATCCAACGTCAACCGGCAGATCCACGCGCTGACGTCGACGCTCGGGCAATCCAAGGTGGACGCGATGGCCGAACGGGTGCTGGCCATCAATCCGGAATGCCGGCTCACGCGGGTCGACGACTTCGTGTCGCCCGACAACGTGGCCGAGGTGCTGCCGGGCCCGTACACCGTCATCATCGACTGCACCGACCAGGCGGCGGCCAAGATCGCGATGATCCTGCATGCGCGGGCGCTGGGCGCGCCCATGCTGCTGTGCGGCGGGGCGGGAGGCAAGACGGACCCCCTGGCCTTGCGGGCGGGCGACCTGTCCGCGGCGGTGAACGACGCGCTGCTGTCGAAGCTGCGCAACAAGCTGCGGCGCGAACACGGCTTTCCGCGCGCCTCCGACCAGAACGGGCGGGCCCTGAAGCGCGTGCCGAAGATGGGCATCCACGCCTTGTGGTTCGACCAGCCCGCCATCCTGCCGGACGCCTGGACCCGGCCCACCGAGGGCGAGGACGACATGGGCGCCTCGGGGCAGGCACTGGCGCCGCAGGGCCTGTCCTGCGCCGGCTACGGCTCGGTCGTGACGGTGACCGCGGCCATGGGCATGGCCGCGGCCAACGAGGCGCTGCGGCTGGCGGTCTGAGCGCCGGCCCCTACAACGCCACGAACACCACGCCGTCCTCGATCCTGACGGGGTAGGTGGCGAGGTTGTCGCGCAGCGGCGAACAGAGCGCCCGGCCGTCGCGCACGTCGAAACGGCCCTGGTGCAGCGGGCATTCGATCTCGTGCCCGGTCAGGAAACCGTCGCACAGCCGCGCATTGCCGTGCGTACAGAGGTTGTCGGTCGCGTAGACCTCGCCGTCCACGCCGTAGAGCGCGATTTCGCGGCCGCCCGCCTCCACGGCGATCACGTCCTCTTCCGGCACGTCGGCCCGCGCGACGGCCTTGATCCATTGCATGCTCATGGTGCTGTGTCCTGGTCAGATGGGGTAGATGAGCGAATTCGGCACCAGTTCGCTGTCGAAGATGCACAGCCGCGACTCGAACTTCAGGCCGTCCGGGCCGCGGCGCACCACATCCTGGTAGCGGCCCACGTTGAACACGGTGGTCAACTGGCTGGGCTTGGTGCGGAACACGGCGTAGTTGGCTTCGGATTCGATGCGGTCGCCCTGCACCGACAGCACGCGCGGCGCGCCCACCACGTGGCGCTGGTAGTAGGGATCGTGGAAGATCGTGTCGGTGGCGCCGTAGATGCGGTCCTTCAGCATGCCGCGGCTTTCGAAGGCCATGGTCGCCAGGGGATAGCCGCGCTCGTGGTTTTCGCGCGGCAGCACCTTGTACACGCAGTCCTCCAGGAAGAAGTCTGGCCATTTCTCCCATTCCTCCGCGTCCAGCGCGGCGGCGTAGTCGTTGTACAGGCAGGTCAGTTGGTAGTAGAGGGGAAAGTCCAGCATCGTCAGGCCTCCATCACCCGCCGCCAGTACGCGTACATGCCGCGGATCAGCGTTTCGGTCACCATGTGGCCGGTGTTCTCGGCCGTCTTGCCGCCCAGCTCCGCCACGCTGCGGTGCCAGGGCTTCTGCTCGAAGCCCGATTGCGAGAACTCGATGACCTCGCCGTCGTCCGCGGACACGAAGCCCGCCGGGCCGAACAGATTGGCCTGGCGCAGGCGGCGGCGCGTCATCTCGGGCGTGTCGTCGGCGAAGCCGAAGTGCGTCCAGACGAAATCGAAGGCGTCGTGGCCCACCGGCTGGATGTGGCGGGTGGACAGCGAATTCACCTGCTGCTGGATGACGACGCTGGGAAACAGCGTCATCAGCACGGCGGTCGGGCCGTTCCACCACGGCTCCGGCACGATGTCGAGGAAGCGGTCGTCGTGGAGCGACATCTGTTCCTTGAAGCTCGACACGCCGCTGGTCACGCTGCCCTTGCCGCCCTGGCCGCGGGTGGAGATCATGGCGGCGTGGCGGAAATGGCGGTCCATCTTCAGTTCGGAGCGGTTGTCCGCCCGCCACAGGCCGAAGGTGACGAACCAGGTGTGCAGCAGGCCGGGGTGGTAGGGGTCCTTGATGTTCTCCTGCATCAGTTTCCAGTTGCCCGGGATGCGCTGGCGGCTGTAGCCGTGGATTACCAGCTCGCGGCCGTCGAAGACGCGGTCGAAATAGTGCAGGATGTCCGGCCCCAGGTAGTCTTCCAGCGGCTCCACGCCGTGGTCGAACGAGGCGAACACCACGCCGTTGCGGCAGGCCACGGCCAGCTTGGTCAGGCCATGTTCTTCGGGCTTGAAGTCGGGCGGCATGCCGCCGTTGACCTGGCCGTCCTGCTTGACGCCGCGCCGGAAGGGCACGCCGATCAGGTTGCCTTGCAGGTCGTAGTTCCACTGGTGGTAGGGGCAGACGAATTCACCGCGGTTGCCGGAGCGTTCGCGGCAGAACTGCACGCCGCGGTGGGCGCACACATTTTCCACCACGCGCACCTGGCCGTCGTTGTCCCGCAGCAGAATGACCGAACGCTCGCCCACGGCGGTGCGCTTGAAGTCGCCCGGGTTGGGGATCTCGGCTTCCAGGCCCACGTAGCACCAGTGCGCGCGGTAGAAGAAGCGGTCCAGTTCGCGCTGGTGCAGGGCGGCGTCGGTGTAGACGCCGAACGGAATGCGGTGGGAGCTGTCCCCTTCCCAGGGCGGCGTACAGGAATGCATGGCGGGTCTCCTTGGTTCGGCTGGCCGCGGGACGGCCGGGCAGAGCCCGCGCGGCATGGGCGCGGGCGTTTGTCGCATGATCGGGCAGGCTATGAAATAAATAAATAGAATCTGCATGATGAGATAAATCACCAAAACAAATATTGGTGGAGACAAGCGCATGAACCTGCAAGACGTGGACCTGAACCTGCTGGTCGTCTTCAACGAACTGCGGAAACACGGCCGGGTATCGGCCGTGGCGGAGAGCCTGGGCATTTCGCAGCCCGGGGTCAGCAATGCGCTGGGCCGGCTGCGCAAGCTGCTGGGCGACGAGCTGTTCCTGCGGACCTCGCGCGGCATGGTGCCCACGCCCTACGCCGAAGCGCTGGCGCGGCCGATCGCCGATGCCCTGGACGCACTGCACAGCACGCTGAACGCCCGCGCCGCGTTCGATCCCGCGCACAGCGAGCGCGCGTTCGTGGTCGGCGTGAACGACGTGGGCGAGACCTACTTCCTGCCCCGGCTGATGCGCGCCCTGGAGCGCGCCGCGCCGGGCGTCACCGTCCGCACCGTGCGCACGACCTCGATCGATGTGAAAGACGAGATGGAGCGCGGCCGGATCGACCTGGCCATGGGCTTCCTGCCCGGCCTGAAAAGCGGCTTTTTCCAGCGGCTGCTGTTCCGCCAGCCCTATGTCTGCATCTTCCGGCGCGACCATCCCCTGGCGCGCACCGGCGTATCGGCCAGGCAGTTCCGCGCGGCGGAGCACGTGGCCATCGTGTCGGAAGGCACCGGCCACGGCGTGGTGGACGAGGTGATCGGGCAGGCCGGCATCCGCCGGCGCGTGCGCCTGACGGTGCCGCATTTCATGGCGGTGGGGCCGGTGTTGCAGGCCACCGACATGATCGCGGTGGTGCCGCGGCGTTTCGCGGATTGCGCCTGCGGGCCGTTCGACCTGGCCACGACCGCCTGTCCGGTGAAGATCCCGGAGTCGGTCATCAACGTGTTCTGGCACGCCCGCAACCACCGCGAGCCGGCCAACCAGTGGCTGCGGCAAGTGGTGGTCGACGAGTTTGCCGACTGAGTTCTCAGAACTGCATCTGGGCCGACAGCGCGATGCTGCGCGGGCTGCCCAGGTAGTAGCTGTTGAGCCAGTAGCTCCGGTTGGCCACGTTGTTGACGTTCAGGCGCAGCGTGAGAGGCCGGCCCGTTACCTTGGTCGCGTAGCGCAGGCCGAGATCGAAGGTCGTGTACGAGGGCAGCCGGCTGGTGTTGGTGGCCGTGGCCCACTGCTTGCCGACGTAATAGACGCCGCCGGTCAGGCTGAGGCCGGGAGCGAATGGAAGCGCGTATTCCGAATACAGTTTGGCCGTCAGCTTGGGCACGTTGATCGGGGCATTGCCGTCATTGTCGCTGCCTTCGACGCGGGCCGTCAGCAGCGTCGCGCCGCCCACCACGGTCCAGGCATCCGTGACTTTGCCCACTGCCGAGACTTCGGCGCCGCGATGGCGTTGGGTGCCGCTCTGTACGTACACATTCGCGTCGTTGGCGTATTCATAGGCTTTCTCGATGTCGAACAGCGCGCCGCTCACCAGCACGCCGCCCAACTCGGCCTTCAGCCCCAGTTCGCGCTGTTTGCTGCGCATGGGCGACAGGACTTGCCCGCGGTTGACCGCCTCGTCGGGCGCCACGCCGCCTTGTTCCAGGCCTTCGAGGTAGGTGGCGTAGGCCGTCAGCCAGGGCGTGGGCATGAACATCAGCGACACGTTCGGCGAGGTCAGCCCGCGATCGTAGTCGGGTTGGCTGGCGGCGCCGTTCTCGTCGCGCTCCATCGCCTTGATGGTGCTGCGATTGACGCCCGCCAGGACGGACCATTGTTCGTTGAAGCGGATCAGGTCGCCGATCATGAAATTGTCGTTGCGGATGCGGCTGGCGTAGTAAGTTCTTGCGGAAGCGTCGGACGGCCAGGCAGGTTCCGGCACATGCGTCGGCGAGTCCAGGCTGTACGGGCCGACATAGCCGGTGCTGGGGAAGTAGGTGGATTGCCACTGCTTGTCCATGTATCCGTAGTAGCCCATGGTGATCTGGTGGGCTATCGGTCCGGTGTCGAATGAAATGTCCGCCAGGGCCTGCCAGGCTTCGGATTCGGTGCTGGTCGGCCCGACCTTCTGCCGCAATTGCGCGTATTGGGTGGACGAGCGCAGCGAGTTCATGGTGTGGTACTGGACGGGCCTGTCCTGGTATTCGCGCAGATGCGCGACGCGCAGCGTCAGGTGGTCGCTGGCCTCGTAGGTCATGCGGGCCATCCACTTCCGGCTTTCGGTTTCATCGTGGATCCAGGGCTGGCCCCAGTTCTTGCCGGCGTCCGGCGCCTTGGGACGGGAAAGGTCATCGCGGACGAACCAGTACGCCGTGGGGGCCGTCATCTTGTAGTCGCTGTAAGAGGCGCCGAGTTCCAGCTTGAAGCGGTCGGTGATATTGAAATCCAGCGCCAGGCTCGCCAGGCTGCGGTCGATCTTCTGGTCGTCCACGGCGGTGTCGCCATTCTGGCGCACCAGGTTCACGCGATAGCCGATCTTGCCGTTGCTGTCGAAAGGGCCGCCGAAGTCGCCGTGCACATAGTATTGGCCGCCGCCGTAATTGCCCGCCGTGATGCTGTTCAGGCGCTCCGGCGTGGGCCGCTTGTGGACGTAGTTCACCATGCCGCCGGGCGAGGCCGCGCCGTAGAGAAAGCCCGACAGGCCGCTCAGGACCTCGACGCGCTCCTTGTCTTCGAGCGAGGCGGCGAAACCGAACGAGCGGCGCAGGCCTTCCTCGGCCCGATCGTAGCTGTTGAAGCCGCGGATCTTGACCATCGGCGCCCAGCCGCTGAGCTGCGGCGTCTGCGTCATGGTCGACGGGTTGATCTTGTACACGTCGTCGGGCGACTGCGCCTGGACGTTCTGCAGTAGTTCGCGCGGCACGACGCTGAACGAATAGGGGGCATTGCGCAACTCCATGCGGCCCAGCGCGCCCGTGGAGGAGATGGTCGAGACGCGGTAGCCGTCGCTGGCCAGCCCCTCTTGCTGCAGGGCGGCGGCGGTGTTGCCCTGTACGGTAATGCCGGGCAGGGTGACGGCGTCGACCGCCGGCGCCGGACGCACCGTGTAGGCGTTGCCGCGCCGCTCCGGCCGCAGGCCGGTGCCGGCCAGGATGGCGTTCAGGCCCGACCAGGCCGATTGCCTTCCCCGCAATCCCGGGCTCTGGCGCCCGGTTGTGAGCGAGGCCTCTACCGAGACCTGGATGCCGGCCTGCACGGCGAACTCGGTCAGCACGCGGCTCAGTTCGCCGGCAGGAATGTCGTAGTCGCGCTCGTCCGGCGCGGGCGAGGCGCGCGGAGTCTGCGCCTGCAAGGCGCAGGGCGCGGCCAGGCCGATGAGCGCGGCGGCGGCGATCGCGGCGGCGGCCGGCAGGCGCGCGGTTGCGCGCCGGCGTGTGGAACGGGGGGAAAGGAAAGGCATGTGCATGGTTCGGCCCGGGCTGGAAGTGAAAGCGTGTGGTTTCACCCCGTATGCCAATCGAGCAAGCGAAAAGGGGAACTTCCCGGCGATGGCGCGCCACGGGCGCGGGGCCGCGGCGGGAGGGCTAGCGGGGCTCCAGCACGGTCCACCACGGCATGGGCATGCGCACGCGCACCGGCAGCGTCGCCTCCAGCGTCGCCAGAACCTGGCGCGTGTCGGCCGTCGCGTAGGTGCCCACGATGCGCAGGTCGGCGATCGCGGGCGCGCAGCCCAGATAACCGCGGCGGTAGCGCGACAGTTCTTCCACGAAATCGCCCAGGCGCATGTTTTCGGCGACGATCAGTCCCTCGGCCCAGGAGCGGCGGGCGGTGGCGGCAGCCTCGACGGGGCCGGCGCCAGACCGGGTGATGCGCGCCTGCTCGCCCGCATGCAGGATGCTGCCGGCGGCGCCCTCGCTCGTCGGTTCGACCCGCACGGCGCCTTCGAACACCGCGACCACGCTGGCGTCTTCCTGCTGGTAGATGCCGTAGCGGGTACCCAGCGCGCGCAGCCGCGCTTGCGCGGTGTCGACCACGAAGGGGCGCGGCGGCGACTGGATGTCGGGGGCGGTGGCGACCAGGATTTCGCCCGCTACCAAGCGAATGCGGCGCAGGTCCGCGCTGTAGTCCACGTCGATCGCGCTGTCGGTGTTGAGCCAGATGCTGGCGCCGTCGGCCAGGCGGATTTCGTGGCGTTCCCCCAGGCCGGTGTGATGGGAGGCGGCCCACTGGCGCCACGGCACGGCTTGTAGGGCGCCCCATGATCCGACGCCGCCCGCGCACAGCAAGGCCAGCATTTTCAAGGCCCGGCGGCGTCGGGCCTGGCCGGCCGCGGCGGCGTCCAGCACCCGGTGGGCCATGGGTTTGCCGGACCCCGGCAGGTCCAGGAATTTACCGCTGATGGCTTCGACCTGGCTCCAGGCCAACTGGTGGGCCGGATCGGCGTCGTGCCACTGGCGCCAGCGCTGGCGCTGCGCGGCGTCCACCGCCGGCGCGCCCAGCACGGCGAACCACTCGGCGGCTTCCTGCAGCACCTTGAAGCTGGGCGCGGCGGGGATCACGGTGCGTGCGCCCTGCCCGCGGTCAGGCAATGCAGCATCGCCTGCGCCATGTATTTCTTGACCATGCGTTCGGACACGGCCAGGCGCGCGGCGATTTCAACGTAGGTATAGCCCTCCAGTTGCGCCAGGAGGAAGGCCGTGCGGGCCTTGGGATTGAGCTGGCAGAGCAGCGCGTCCAGTTCGCACAGCGCCTCCAGCAGCAGGGCGCCTTCCTCGGGGGAGGGGGCCTGTGTGTCGGCCACGGTGGCCAGCGTCTCGCGGTAGGCGCGTTCCAGGTCCTGGCGGCGCCAGTGGTTCACGATCAGCCCGTGGGCGATGGTGGTGAGGTAGGCGCGCGGTTCGCGCACGGGTTCGAGACTGCGCAGCAGGCGCAGAAAGGTATCGTGGGCCAGGTCGGCCGCGTCGAACGCATTGCCCAAGCGCCGGCGCAGCCATTCCTGCAGCCAGCCGTGATGGTCGCTATACAGCGTTGCTAGGTCGGGAGGTGCCGCGCGGGGAGGGGGAGACACGATGGGACGCTGCCAACGTCGAGCATTTAATAAGAATGAGTATCAATTATTATTCACGCGCGCCGGTTTGGCAATCGGCGCCATGCCGCTCCCGGACGATCGTCAGGAGTGGCGCAGCACCACAGGGAACCAGCCGCGCAGCGCGTTGGACAGGCGGATTTCGTCGGCGGCGTGCAGGTCGGCCAGGGTCAGGACGCGTTCCTCGACCTCGCCGCTGTCCAGCAGTTCGGCGCGCTGCACGCCGGGCAGGCAGCCGCTGTCCACGGGCGGCGTGTACCAGTCGCCGTCCAGGCGCAGGTAGACGTTGCTGCGGCTGCCTTCGCACAGTTCGCCGCGCTCGTTCAGGTAGAGCAGGTCGAAGATGTGCGGATGCGAGGGCAGCCATTCGATGGTCTTGGTGTACCAGGGCCGGTAGGTGGTCTTGTAGCGCAGCAGCGGTTCGGACGAACGCAGCGCCTCGGGCGCCAGCATGGCTTCCTGCCCGGCGGGCAGGGGAGGCAGGACGGCGGTCTGGATGCTGCGGCTGCCGTCGCGCGACACCAGCAGCCGCAGGCGGTGCGGCCCCGGGGTCGCCAGGCCCAGCGCCGTGATCATGATGTCGCCTTCCACGGCGCG
This sequence comes from Achromobacter veterisilvae, assembly GCF_037619525.1. Lineage (NCBI taxonomy): Bacteria > Pseudomonadati > Pseudomonadota > Betaproteobacteria > Burkholderiales > Alcaligenaceae > Achromobacter > Achromobacter veterisilvae. The sequence continues at coordinate 2,104,172 of NZ_CP148753.1, forward strand.
CCCGCCCCAGCCGTAGCCGAGGTCCTTGCAGGACGCCTCCAGGCGCTTGAGGTGGCGGGCCAGCAGCGGCACGCGGCGTTCGGCATCGACCAGGATGGTCTCGATCAGTTCGGGTTGCATGGGACTCTCCTAGGGACGGCCGCGCTCTATCCTACTACCGCGGCCTCCGCCTGGGCGCTCAGGCCCGCAAAATCCGGGCCTTCCAGTGGCATTCCTGCCATTCTTCCGCGGGGTCGGAGTCGTGCACGATGCCGCCGCCCACGCTGTAGACCCCCTGGCCGGACCCATCCAGCACCAGCGTGCGGATCGCGACGTTCAGCGAAAAATCGCCGTCCGGCGCCAGCCAGCCGATGCTGCCGCAGTACAGGCGGCGCGGCGCCGCCTCCATCTGGCGGATCCGGCGCATGGCCGCCACCTTGGGGGCGCCGGTGATGGACCCGCAGGGAAACAGCGCGCGCAGCACGTCCTCCAGGCTGGCGCGGGGCGCCAGCGCGGACACGGTGGACGTCATGGTCCAGACGGTGGGGTAGCGCTCCAGCGAGAACAGCGCGTCCACCTGGACCGAGCCCGGTTCGGCCAGCCGGCCGAGATCGTTGCGCAGCAGATCGACGATCATCAGGTTCTCGGCGCGGTTCTTCCCGCTGGCCAGCAGCGCCTGGCCCAGCCGTTCGTCTTCGGCCGGGTCGGCGTGGCGCGGGGCCGTTCCCTTCATGGGGCGCGTGGTCAGGCGCGGGCCGTCGCGGCGCACGAACAGTTCGGGCGAAAAAGACAGCACCGTGCGCGCGCCGTCCTGGATGAAGGCGCCGTGCGCCACCGGATTGCGGGCGGCGATGCGCCGGTACAGCGCGGCGGGGTCGCCCTGGTAGCGCAGGTCCAGCGGCTGGGTGAAATTCACCTGGTACAGCTCGCCGTCGCCGATCAGCGCGCGGATCGCGTCGATCCGCCGCGCGTACTCCGGCTCGGTCATGCGCGGCGCCGGCAGGCTGATGGACGCGGGCGCGCTGCCGGCATCCGGGGCGTCCCAGGGCGCTTCGTCCGCCTTGCGCTCGAACACCAGCGCGGTCAGGCGGGGTCCGCCGTCGCCGCGCGGCGGCGTCCAATCGCCGGTGGGCGGCGGCAGCGTGGCTTCGGGCAGCAGCCATTCGCCCAGTTCATAGTCCAGCAGAAGCGCCACCCATCGCCCCTGCCGCCGCGCCGCCTCGATGGCGGCCAGCGCGGGGGCGACTTCGGCGGCGGCGCGCGCCTCGATCCGCGAACAAAAGCCCTCCAGCCGCAGCGCGCGGCCGGCCAGCCGGTCTTCAAAACGACATTCCATGCTTCTTACTGCTGTTGATGTGCCAGGAATTCCTTCAGGACCCGCCCCGTGTGGGAATGGTCGCTCAGGGTCATGACGTGTTCGGGCGACCCTTCGCCCACCAGCCTTCCGCCGCCCGTGCCGCCTTCGGGGCCCAGGTCCAGCAGCCAATCGGCTTCGGCGATCACGTCCAGGTTGTGTTCGATCACCACCACCGTATTGCCCGCTTCCACCAGGCGGTGCAGCACGTGGATCAGCTTTTCCACGTCGGCCATGGACAGGCCGACGGTGGGCTCGTCCAGCACGTACAGCGTGTGGGGGATGCGGGAAGCGCGGCCGGTCTTGATCAGGCCGTCGGTCAGCCGGGCCTTGGACAGTTCGGTCACCAGCTTGATGCGCTGGGCTTCGCCGCCGGACAGGGTGGGCGAGGGCTGCCCCAGGGTCAGGTAGCCCAGGCCCACGTCCTGCATGAGCTGCAAGGGGCGGTGGATCTTGGGGTGCGCCGCGAAGTAGCCGATGGCGTCGTCCACTTCCATGGCCAGGAGTTCGCCGGCGTTCTTGCCGCGCATCTGCACGCTGAGCGTGTCGCTGTTGAAGCGCGCGCCGTTGCAGCCGTCGCAAGGCACCTTCACGTCGGGCAGGAAGTTCATTTCGATGGTGCGCATGCCCTGGCCTTCGCAGATCGGGCAGCGGCCGTCGCCGGTGTTGAACGAGAAGCGCGCCGCCGTCCAGCCGCGCATGCGCGCTTCGCGGGTATCGGCGAACTGCTTGCGAACGTCGTCCCAGAAGCCCACATAGGTGGCCGGGCACGAGCGCGGCGTCTTGCCGATGGGCGTCTGGTCCACTTCGAGGACGCGGTCGATGGCTTCCCAGCCCTTGATGCTCTCGCAGCCCGCCCAGCCCGGCGCCTTGCCCTTCGAGACGGCCTGCGTCAGGTTGTCCAGCAGCACTTCGCGCGCCAGCGTCGATTTGCCCGAGCCGGAAACGCCGGTCACCACGCTCAGGCGCCCGACCGGAATCTTCGCGTCCACGCTGCGCAGATTGTGCAGGCGCGCGCCCTTGATCTCGATCATGGGCGTGTCGGCCTCCACCGCCCGGCGGCCCTGCAGCGGATGCGTCAGCGGCTTGGCCAGGTAGCGTCCGGTGACGGATTCGGGCGCCTCGATCAGGTCCTGCGCCGTGCCTTGCGCCACCACGCGGCCGCCGCGGATGCCCGCGCCCGGGCCGATGTCGATGATGTGCGAGGCGCGCCGGATGGTGTCGTCGTCGTGCTCCACCACCACCAGCGTATTGCCGTTGCCTTCCAGGCGCGCCAGCGCGTCCAGCAGGATGCGGTTGTCGCGCGGATGCAGGCCGATGGTGGGCTCGTCCAGTACGTAGCACACGCCCTGGAGGTTGGAGCCCAGTTGCGCGGCCAGGCGGATGCGCTGCGCCTCGCCGCCGGAAAGCGTGGGCGCGGCGCGGTCCAGCGCCAGGTAGTTCAGGCCCACTTCCTGCATGAAGTTCAGGCGGCCGCGGATTTCCGCGAGGATGTCGCGGGCGATCTCGCCTTCGCGCCCGCGCGCCACCAGGCCGGTGAAGAAGGTGTGCGCGTCCGACACGGGCAGCGAGGCCAGCTCCGCGATCGACTTGTCGCGCCAGCGCACGGCCCGGGCCACGCGGTTCAGGCGCTCGCCGTCGCAGACGGTGCAGACCTTGGCCTCGCCTTCGTACCAGGCGTTCCAGGCGGTTTCCTCGCCGGTCTGTTCTTCGTCGAAGCCTTGCAGTTGCAGGCCCGTGCCGAAGCAGCCCGTGCACCAGCCGTGCTTGGAGTTGTACGAGAACAGGCGCGGATCGGGTTCGGGGAAGCTGGTGCCGCAGGACGGGCAGGCGCGCTTGACCGAGAAATGCTGTTGCTGCAATTCGCTGTTCAGCGCTTCATGCAGCTTGTTCACGGGCCAGACGATGGACATGACGCCCTGGCCGTTCTCCAGCGCGCTCTTGACCGCCGCGCGCAGGCCGGCTTCGTTGGCCGGGTCCACGACCACGTCGGCCACGGGCAGTTCGATCGTGTGTTCCTTGTAGCGGTCCAGGCGCGGCCAGGGCGCGACCGGGATGAACTCGCCGTCCACGCGCAGGTGCGTGTGGCCCTTGGATCCAGCCCACTTGGCCAGGTCCGTGTAGTAGCCCTTGCGCGCGGTGACCAGCGGCGACAGCAGGCCGATGTGCTCGCCCTTGTGCTCGCGCAGCAGCCGCGCCACGATCTGGTCCGCGTTCTGGGGTTCGACCGCCACGTTGCAGTCGGGGCAGTACTGCGTGCCCAGTTTGACGTACAGCAGCCGCAGGAAATGGTGGATTTCCGTCATCGTGGCCACGGTGGACTTGCGGCCCCCGCGGCTGGTGCGCTGCTCGATGGCCACGGTGGGCGGGATGCCGAAGATGGCGTCCACGTCCGGCTTGCCGGCCGGCTGCACGATGGCGCGCGCGTACGCGTTGAGCGATTCCAGGTAGCGGCGCTGGCCCTCGTTGAACAGAATGTCGAAGGCCAGCGTGGACTTGCCCGAGCCGGACACGCCGGTGATGACGGTGAACTTGTCGCGCGGGATTTCCACGCTGACGTTCTTCAGGTTGTGCTCGCGGGCGTTGCGGATCTCGATCGCCATGTTGTCCTGGCGGCGCGCGCGCACCAGGGATTGCAGCGGCGTGCCCATGCCGGCCCCGTAGGCCGCGCCGGGTTCGGCGATGCGGGCGGTCAGGCCGGCCTGTTCGACTTCCTGCGCGTCGGCGTCGCTGGTGACGACCACGTCCGCGGGCAGGATGCTGACTTCGTAGTCGCGCAGCGCGGCGCCCGTGTGCGATTGCGGGTTGTCCATCAGGTCCTGCGGCGTGCCCACGCCGATGACCTGGCCGCCGGCGTCGCCGCCTTCGGGGCCCAGGTCGATCAGCCAGTCGGCCGCGCGGATGACGTCCAGGTTGTGTTCGATGACCAGCAGCGTGTGGCCGGCGGCCAGCAGCTTGCGGAAGGCGCGCATCAGGCGCGCCACGTCGTCGAAGTGCAGGCCGGTGGTGGGTTCGTCGAAGAGGAACAGGCTGCCCTTCTTGGCGACCTTGGCGGTGGAGATGCCGCTGCGCGCCGCCTCGGCCAGGTGGCCCGCCAGTTTCAGCCGCTGCGCCTCGCCGCCCGACAGGGTCGGCACGGGCTGGCCCAGGCGCACGTATTCCAGGCCCACGTCGGCCAGCGGCGCCAGGCCGGTCTGCACGTCGCGCAGGCCCTTGAAGAAGTCCAGGGCCTCGCTGACGGTCATTTCCAGCACTTCGTCGATGGACGCGCTCTTGCCCAGGTGCTCGACGCGCACTTCCAGCACTTCGGGGCGGAAGCGCTTGCCGTCGCAATCCGGGCAGCGCAGGTAGACGTCCGACAGGAACTGCATTTCCACGTGTTCGAAGCCGGTGCCGCCGCAGGTGGGGCAGCGGCCGTCGCCGCCGTTGAAGCTGAACGTGCCCGCCGTATAGGCGCGCTCGCGCGCCAGCGGCGCCTGGGAGAACAGTTTGCGGATGGCGTCGAACGCGCCCACGTAGCTGGCCGGGTTGGAGCGGGCCGTCTTGCCGATGGGCGTCTGGTCCACCATGACGACGTCCGCGATCTGCTCCGCGCCCAGCAGGCGCTCGAACGGGCCGGGCGCTTCCGACGGCCGGCCTTTCTGTTTCAGCAGGGCGGGGTACAGCACGTCCTGCACCAGGGTGGACTTGCCCGATCCGGACACGCCGGTCACGCAGACCAGCCGGCCCAGCGGCAGTTCGACGGAAACGCCCTTCAGGTTGTGGGCGGTGACGCCTTCGAGCAGCAGGCGCGGCGTGTTCGCCGCCACGGGCATGGGCCGCGGCGCTTCCACGCGCTGGCGCCCGCCGAGGTAGTCGCCGGTCAGGGTATGCGCCGCCCGCAGTTGCGCGGGCGTGCCGTCGAACACGATGCGGCCGCCGCGTTCGCCGGGGCCGGGGCCGATGTCGATGATGCGGTCCGCGGCCACCATGACCTGCGGATCGTGCTCCACCACCACCAGCGTGTTGCCGGCGTTGCGCAGCCGGTGCATGACTTCGACGACCCGGTGCATGTCGCGCGGGTGCAGGCCGATGGAGGGCTCGTCCAGCACGAACAGCGTGTTCACCAGCGAGGTGCCCAGCGCCGTGGTCAGGTTGATGCGCTGCACTTCGCCGCCCGACAGCGTGCGGCTCTGGCGGTCCAGCGTCAGGTAGCCCAGGCCCACGTCGCACAGGAACTTGAGGCGCGCGCGGACCTCGGTCATGAGCAGGTCGGTGGCGGCGTCCAGCGCGCCGGAGAAGGACAGCGTGTCGAAGAACAGCCGCACCCGTTCGATGGGCAGCAGCATCACGTCATGGATGGACAGGCCGCCCAGGCCGTTCAGTTGTTCGCGGGTCCAGTTGGCGCCCACGGGCATGAAGCGCTTGTAGCGGCCGTCTTCCGGCGGCAGCACGGTGTCGGCCTCTTCCTTGGTGCCCAGGCGCCACAGCAGCGCGTCGGGCTTGAGCCGCGCGCCGTTGCAGGTGGGGCAGGGCGTGTAGCTGCGGTATTTCGACAGCAGCACGCGCACGTGCATCTTGTAGGACTTGGTTTCCAGCCAGTCGAAGAAGCGCTGCACGCCGTACCACTGATGCTTCCAGGCATCGCTGCCGCCCTTCCAGTCGGGCGTGCCGTAGAGCACCCAGCGCTTGTGCTCTTCGCTCATCTTCTTCCAGGGCACGCCCAGCGGAACGCCGGCCTTCGGCGCGTACTTCTGCAGTTCGTCCTGGCATTCCTTGTAGGACGGGGTCGTCCACGGCTTGATGGCGCCTTCCAGCAGGGTCTTGTTCTCGTCCGGGATGACCAGCCCGAAGTCGATGCCGATCACGCGGCCGAAGCCGCGGCAGGCTTCGCACGCGCCCAGCGGCGAATTGAACGAGAAGCTGCTGGGCAGCGGGTCGGTGTATTCGATGTCGCAGTCGGCGCAATGCAGGCGGTCGCTGTACTTCCAGACGTGGGCGTTGCCGCCCTCGGCGTCCACCGCGTAGACGGCCAGGTGGCCTGCGCCCATGCGAAGCGCGGTATCCAGCGCTTCCATGACGCGCTCGCGTTCGGTGCCGGCGAAGCGGAAGCGGTCCTGGACCACGTGCAGGATGCGGCGCGATTCGGCGGCGGCCTTCGCGCCCTTGGCTTTCTTGGCGCCCTTGGCCGGCGCCGCGGCGCGGACCGTCGCGTTCTCTTCGGCATGCACGCGCGTGTAGCCCTGCTGTTCCAGGAAGCCGCGGACTTCTTCTTCGGTGAAGTTGGCGGGCACGGCGATCGGGAACGTCACGACCAGGCGCGGATCGCCGGCGGCCGCGGCGCGTTCGGCCAGCGAATGACAGACCGAGTCCGGCGTATCGCGCCGCACCACCTTGCCGCAGCCGCGGCAGTACAGCTTGGCGCCGCGCGCGAACAGCAGTTTCAGGTGGTCGTTCAGTTCGGTCATCGTGCCGACCGTGCTGCGCGAACTGCGCACCGGATTGGTCTGGTCGATGGCGATGGCGGGCAGGATGCCTTCGATGCGGTCCACCTGCGGCTTGTCCATGCGGTCCAGGAACTGGCGCGCATAGGGCGAGAAGGTTTCCACGTACCGGCGCTGCCCCTCGGCGTACAGGGTGTCGAAAGCCAGGGAACTCTTGCCGGACCCCGATACGCCGGTCACGACGACCAGTTCGCCGGTGGCGATGGTCAAGTCCAGGTTCTTGAGATTGTTCTGGCGGGCGCCAACGATGCGAATGTGAGAGCTCATGGACGGTATCGTAGCCTGAGGGAAGAGGCCTGCCCGAGCGACGACCCGTCGCTGGTTCCGAGCGCGGCGATATGGAATAATTGCCTATATTGTGAGGCTTGTGTCTATAATATGGACAAAAAGCAGGCTCACTAGCTGTACAAATAAACAGTATCGCAGATTCGTCCGAAATTCGCGCTGTCTGGCTTGCTCTTTCCGCTTGCCGCCGCGCGGCGGGGCGGCATCCGCTGGAGACTCCTTTGCTGGAAACCAAGGTCGCGGGCACCGCGGCGTTCGCCAAGTTCATGACGGTGCTGCAGGCGGTGGCCGACGCGCCGCAGCCGCCCACCGCCGCGGCGCTGGCGCGAAGCTGCGGCTACCCCCGGCCCACCGTCTACCGGATCGTCGCGGCGCTGGCGGAGCAGGGCATGGTGGCCGAAACGGGCGGCGCCTACCGGCTGGGGCCCAGGCTGATGTCGCTGGCCAGCCGGGCGTGGTCGCAGTTCGACCTGCGCGCCGCGCTGGCGCCCGAATTGCAGGCCCTGCGCGACGAAACCGGCGAAACCGTGCACCTGGCGGTTCCTGCCGGACGCGAGATGACCTACATTGACAAGCTGGAAAGCCCGGGCCCGGTGCGCATGGCATCGCGCGTGGGGGCGTCCGTGGCGCTGCATTCCAGCGCGGTCGGCAAGGCGTACCTGGCGGCGCTGGACGAGGCCTCGCGCGAACGCCTGCTGCGCGGCCTGCCGCTGGCCGCCCGCATGCCCGGCACGGTGACCAGCCTGCCCGCGCTGCGCGCCCAGTTAGACGAAACCGCGGCGCGCGGATACGCCACGGACAACGAGGAAAACGAAGCCGGCATCGTCTGCTACGGCGTGGCGCTGTGCGACGCGGCCGGGCGGCCCGTCGCGGGCGTCAGCGTCAGCACCTTGCTGTTCCGGCGGCACGGCGATCCGCAAGCCGCCTACATCGAACCCTTGCTGCGGCTGCGCGATGCCGCCGCGGCCAAACTTGCCGTGCTGCCGGCCTCTCCCGGCGGCGCCTGACAGCCAGCCCCCAAGGAATCCCATGACCGCTCCCCTTGCCTCCAAGCTTGCCGCCCTGATGGCCGCCCGGGTCGTTCCCGTGTTGCGGTACACGGACGCGGCCACCGCCGCGTATGCGGCCGAAGTCGCCGTCGCCGCCGGTTGCGCCACGCTGGAACTGACCTGGACCATTCCCGGCGTCACCGACCTGCTGCGGGCCTTGCGCGACAAGCACGGCGGCGCGCTGCTGCTGGGCGTGGGAACGGTGCTGGACGAGCAGCAGGCGCGCGAGGCGCTGGTCGCGGGCGCCGACTTCCTCGTGTCGCCCGCCCTGGCCACCGACATCGTCGACATGGCGCACGCGGCCGACGCGCTGTGCCTGCTGGGCGCCTTCACGCCCACCGAAGTGCTGGCGGCGCGGCGCGCCGGCGCGGACGTCGTGAAGATTTTCCCGGCGGACACGGGCGGCCCCAAGCACCTGGCCGCGCTCAAGTCCGTCTACCCGGACACGCTCTTGTGTCCCACGGGCGGCGTAACCCAGGAAAACATGGGCGCGTACTTCGCCGCCGGCGCGGCGCTGGTGGGCATCGGCAGCAACCTCTACGACAAGGCGGCCTTCGCCGCCCGCGACACCGCCGCGCTGGTGGCCCAGATCGTCCGCACCCGGGAGGCCGCCCATGGCTGATTTCGACATCGTCGCGCTGGGCGAGCCGCTGGTCGAGCTGAACCAGACGCACCAGGAGCAGCGGCAGTACTTGCAGGGCTTCGGCGGCGATACCTCCAACGCCGTCATCGCCGCGGCGCGCCAGGGCGCAAGCTGCGCCTACCTCACCCGGGTGGGCGATGACGCCTTCGGCAGGCAGTTCCTGGATCTCTGGCGGGCGGAGGGCGTGGACGTCTCGGGCGTGGAGGTGGACCGGGAGGCGCACACCGGCCTGTACTTCGTGCAGCACGGCCCGGACGGGCACGCCTTCAGCTACCTGCGCCGCGGCTCCGCCGCCAGCCTGATGACGCCCGCCAGCCTGGAATCCGGCCTGATCGAGCGCGCCCGCTTCCTGCACGTGTCGGGCATCAGCCTGGCGATCAGCACCAGCGCCTGCGACACCGTCTTCGCCGCCATGGAGCGCGCACGGGGAGCCGGCGCGCAGGTCAGCCTGGATTCGAACCTGCGCCTGCGGCTGTGGCCGGTGGATCGCGCCCGCGCTATCCTGCGCGAAACCATGCGCATGGCCGATCTTTTCCTGCCCAGCATGGACGACATGCAGCACCTGACCGGCAACGACGATCCGGAACGCACGCTGGACTGGATCCGCGACGGCGGCGCTGAGGGCGTGGTGGTGCTCAAGCTGGGCAAGGACGGCTCCATCATCGACGACGGCGGCAAGCGCACTCCGATGCCCGCCCTGCGCGTGCAGGCCGTGGACGCGACCGGCGCGGGCGACTGCTTCGCCGGCAGCCTGCTGGCGCGCCGCTGCCAGGGCGACGCCTGGGAAGACGCGGTGCGCTATGCCAACGCGGCGGCGGCGCTTTCGACGCTGGGCTATGGGGCGGTCGATCCCTTGCCGCGCGCGGAACAGGTCCGGGAGCGTCTGAAGGAACTCTCGGCCTGACCGTCAGGGGGCGCGAGAAGGCGGACGTCTTGACCTGTCCCGTATTTTTTGTGCCCAGGGGCGGCGCCGGATTTTCCGGCCATTGGCGCGCGCCGCGAATTTCAGGCTAAAATGCCAAGTTACCCGAATTTTCCGCCAGCCCAGTATCCGGTTGTGCGGGTCTCGTTTTTCCGCACAATTTACGCATTTCATCAGGAGAATAAACATGGCCGAACGCAAACGCGTGCGTCGCAACACCCTGGAACGCCGTTGCCTGGGCAAGGCTTTCAAGCGCTTGTTCGTCAAGTCGCCCAAGGGCGTGTTCAAGATGCTGGAAAAGATCAAGCGCGTCTAATAGGTGCGCTGGGCTGAAAGCAGGTTTCAGCCCAGGTCGGGAAAACCCGCGCGGCGCGAGCCTCGCGGGTTTTTGTTTTTGGAGGCAGCACAGTGCCTGGGCAAGTGTCTGACACCCGTCGAGGCCGCGTTGGTATGGACGGGCGTCTCATGGGGTGTCAGACACCGGATCCGGGACGGCCACCAGATCCGGGACCGTCAGTGTCTGACACCCTTGGCGCGCTCGTCGATACGCACCGGCGCCGCATAGGGGTGTCTGACACCCATCGAGGCCGCGTTGGTATGGATGGGCGTCTCATGGGGTGTCAGACACCGAATCCGGGACGGCCAAGTGTCTGACACCCATCGAGGCCTCGTTGGTATGGACGGGCGTCTCATGGGGTGTCAGACACCGTATCCGGGACGGCCAAGTGTCTGACACCCGTCGAGGCCGCGTTGGTATGGATGGGCGTCTCATGGGGTGTCAGACACTGAATCCGGGACGGCCACCTGATCCGGCTCCGATCCGGAGCACCTGCCAGCGGGGAAATCAGGCGTCCTGCGCCGGGCCGAGCTTGGGCAGGATGAAATCCATGAAGGCCCGGGTCTTGGCCGGCTGGATGGTGGACGGATACACCACATAGAGCGAGATCGGGTCCACGGACCAGCCGGGCAGCACCCGCTTGAGCGAATTGCGCTTGATGATGGGATCCAGGGCCTGGCAGTGCGGCATGCGCGTAATCGCCAGGTCGAGGCCCGCCAGGGTGCCCGCGATGCTCATGTTGTTGGCCGCGAGATGGCCGGCGACCGGCACGCGTTCGCTGACCCCGTCCTGGTGCAGCGTCCAGTACGAATGCGCTTCGTCGATGGTGGTCCGCAGGCACTGGTGCTGCGCCAGGTCGCCCGGCGTCCTGGGTTCGCCGTGGCGCGCCAGGTAGCGGTCGGACGCATACAGGTAATTGTCCAGGGACACCAGCTCCTGCACCACGCCGCCGCTGTGCGAAACGCCGTTGCCGGCGTCGACGGCGGTGAGCGAGCGGTCCGAATCGCGGCCGAAGCGCAGCACCACGTCGAACGGGGTGCCCTGCGCGTCGGACGCCGTCATCATGCTCAGGTCGAACTCGCACTCCACTTCGGGGTAGCGTTCGGTGAAGTCGTTGATGGTCTCGGGCAGCAGCCACATCGCCAGGCTGTAGGGCATGGACACCCGCAGGTTGCCCGAGGGGCCGCCGGACAGCATCTGTAGCTGTTCGTGCGCCAGGCGGGCCTCGTCGATCAGGCCCTGGCAGCGGCTCATGTAGGCCGCGCCGGCTTCGGTCAGGTCCAGCCGGCGCGTGTTGCGGTTGATCAGCCGCAGGCCGATGGCGCGTTCCAGCTCGTTGATGCGGCGCGACAACGTCGACGTGGGCATGTTCAGCGCGCGCGCCGCCAGGCTGAAGCTCTTGCGCTTGGCAACCTCCACGAACAAGGCGATGTCATTGAGCTGGACAGTCGAAGCTTCCATAGGCATTCCGGATTTGGCCGCCCGAGTTTACGCCACTCGGGTGCGCCGCCCAAAACCCGCGCCGCCCGCGCAGGCCGGGAATGCACCCGGCTCTGTCAGATTTGATTGCAAATTCGAATGCCCCGGCATCGGTTCGCGCAGGCATATCCCCTACACTTCATGCGAATACATAAAGACCAAGACCGCAGCGGTTGCATGAGGAATCGCAAAGGGGCACAGTGGGCATGACCGACACGCCAATTTTCTTTACCGTTCTCACGCCCACCTACAACCGGGCGGGCACGCTGCACCGGGTATACGAATCGCTTTCCCGGCAAACTTTCCGGGGTTTCGAATGGGTGGTGGTGGACGACGGCTCCACCGACAATACCCACGAATCCATCCTGGACTGGCAGGCGCGCGCCGATTTTCCGATCCGCTATTTCTGGCAGAACAACCAGCACAAGAAAACGGCGTTCAACCGCGGCGTGCGCGAAGCGCGCGGCAAGCTGATCGTCGGGCTCGACAGCGACGACGAAATGCCGCCGGACGCGCTGGCCATTTTCAAGGAAGCCTGGGAAAGCATCCCGCCGGCGCGCCGCGAATCGTACGTCGCCGTCACGGGCCTGTGCGCGCGTCCCGACGGCAGCATCGTGGGCGACCGCTATCCGCAGGACGTATTCGACAGCACGGCGGTGGACGTCTACTTCCGCTACCGCATCAAGGGCGAGAAGTTCGGCTGTATGCGCACCGACATCCTCAGGACCTATCCCTTTCCCGAGGACGTGGCGGGCTTCGTGCCCGAAAGCCTGGTGTGGTGGGCGATCGCGCGCGCCGGCTACCTGAGCCGCTTCATCAACCGCGTCGTGCGCACCTACCACGACACGCCGGGCAGCCTGAGCCAGGGCGCGGTGTCCGCCGCCAACAACGCCCAGGGCCTGTACCTGCTGGCCTGGGACATGCTGCAGCACCATTTGGAGTTCTTCCGCTACCGCCCGCGCGAATTCATGATGGCCGCCGCGCGCTACACGCGCTTCCGCCTGCACCTGAAGCATTCCGGCGTGCCGACGGCGGTCCAGGCCTACAGGCTGACCCACCCCATCGCCAAGTTCATGGTCGCCGCGATGTGGCCGCTGGGCTATGCGCTGTATCGCAGGGACCGGAGGCGGGGAGTAGCTTGACCTTCCCCACCCTCTGCGTGTCTGACACCCGTACGAGACAGTCGAACAAGTTCAAGACAGTCTTCCCGGGTGTCTGACACCAGCCGTATCTTCTTCTTGGTGTCAGACACCCGGAAACACCCGTTGGTATTGAAGGGCGTCTCGTACGGGTGTCTGACACCTAACCCGGCGGGGTGTCAGACACCCGAGCCGAGGGCGCCGCACCCGCCTGTCCCGCCCCGTGCCCCAATCCCAGATACACCTCCACCACGCGCGGATCCTCCGCCACTTGCGCGGCGGGGCCTTCCAGCGTGACCGTTCCCGTTTCCAGCACGTAGGCGTAATCGGCCACCTGCAGCGCGGCGCGGGCGTTCTGTTCGATCAGCAGGATGGACACGCCCATTTCCCGCAGGCGCGCCACGATGCGGAACACTTCGCGCACGATGCGCGGCGCCAGGCCCAGGCTGGGTTCGTCCAGCATCAGCAGCCGGGGCTTGGCCATCAGCGCGCGGCCCACCGCCAGCATCTGGCGTTCGCCGCCCGACAGCGTGCCGGCCAGTTGCGCGCGGCGCTCCTTCAGGCGGGGGAACAGGTCGTAGACTTCGGCCAGCGTCTGGTCCTGGTCGCGCAGCCCGTTGCGGTAGCGGTGGAACGCGCCCAGCATCAGGTTGTCCTCGACGGTCATCTCGGCGAAAAGCTCGCGCTTCTCGGGCACCAGGTTCATGCCGGCGGCCACCATTTCCTCGATCTCGGCGTGCTCCTGCCGCCGGCCCCCGAAGCCGATCTCGCCGGTGGACGGCAGCACGCCCATGATGGCCGACAGCAGCGTCGTCTTGCCCGCGCCGTTGGGGCCGATCACGGTGACGATCTGGCCTTCGCCGACCGCCAGGCTGACGCCAGAGACGGCTTCGACCTTGTCATAGGCCACGCGCAGGTCGCGCACTTCCAGCAGTTTCGCGCTCATCATTCCACTCCGCCCAGATAGGCTTCAAGCACCGCGGGGTTGTGCTGGATCTCGGCGGGCAGGCCCTCGGCGATCTTTTCGCCGAAGTCCATGACCACGACGCGGTCCACCAGCCCCATCACGAAGTCCATGTCGTGTTCGACCAGCAGGATGGCCATGCCTTCGGCGCGCAGCTTCTTCAGCAGGTCGGCCAGTTCGCGCTTTTCCTGGTAGCGCAGGCCGGCCGCGGGTTCGTCGAGCAGCAGGATGCATGGGTCGGACGCCAGCGCGCGCGCGATCTCCAGGATGCGCTGCTGGCCCAGGGCGAGGGAGCCGGCCTCGTCGTGCAGATGCCTGCCCAGGCCGACGCGCTCGACCTGGCGGGCCGCCTCGGCCAGCAGGCGCGCCTCTTCCGCGCGGTCCAGCCTCCAGGCGGCCGGCATCACGCCGCGGTGGCCGCGCAGGTGCGCGCCTATGGCCACGTTCTCCAGCACGCTCATGCGGCCCAGCAGGCGCACGTGCTGGAAGGTGCGCGACAGGCCGAGCCGCGCGATCCTGCGCGCGCCCGCGCCGGCCACCGACTGGCCCAGCAGCGTGACCTGGCCCGAGGTGGGCGTGTCCACGCCGGATATCTGGTTGAACATGGTGCTCTTGCCCGCGCCGTTGGGGCCGATGAGCGCGAGGATCTCGCCCGCCCGGATCTCCAGGTTCATGGCGTTGTTGGCGACCAGGCCGCCGAACCTGCGCGTCACGTCCACGGCCTTGAGCACTACCTCGCCGCGCGGCGGCATGGGCTTGCGGGGCAGCGGCTCGGCATCCATGTCCAGCTTGCGCACCTGCTTCTTCAGCGGGACGCAGCGGGTCAGCACGGGCCACAGGCCGCTGCGGGCGCGGTGCAGCAGCAGCACCATGCCGAAGCCGAACACGATCACTTCGAAGTTGCCCGTCTGGCCCAGCAGCCTGGGCATCCAGTCCTGCAGCCATTGCTTGAGGACGGTGAATACGCCCGCGCCGACCAGCGCGCCCCAGACCTGTCCCGCTCCGCCGATGACGGTCATGAACAGGTATTCGATGCCCATCTGCAAACCGAAGGGGTTGGGGTTCACGAAGCGCTGCATGTGCGCGTACAGCCAGCCGGAGGCGCAGGCCTGCAGCGCCGCGATGATGAAGATCACCATGCGCGAACGGGCCGTGTCCACGCCCATGGATTCCGCCATGACGCGGCCGCCCTTGAGCGCGCGGATGGCCCGGCCTTCGCGCGAATCCAGCAGGTTCTGCGTCGACCACACGGCCGTCAGCAGGAAGGCCCAGATCAGGTAGTAGATGCTGCCGCCCTGGGTCAGCGGCCAGCCGAACAGGTCGATGGGAGGAATGTCCGGAATGCCGGTGTGGCCGCCCAGGCCCTCGACGGAGCCGAAGACGAAGTAAAGCGACAGGCCCCAGGCGATGGTGCCCAGCGGCAGGAAGTGGCCGGACAGCTTCAAGGTGATCGCGCCCAGCAGATAGGCGATCGCCAGCGTCAGCGCCAGCCCGGCCAGCAGGGTCAGCCAGGGCGACGCGCCCAGCCACGCCAGCCAGGATGGAAGGCTGTCCGCGCGGGTGGTGAGCAGCGCCGTCGTATAGGCGCCCACGCCCACGAAGGCGGCCTGCCCGAAGCTCGTCAGGCCGCCCACGCCGGTCAACAGCACCAGGCCCAGCGCCACCATGGCGTACAGGCCGATGTAGTTCAGCAGCGTTACGTAGAAGGGCGGCAAGGCCAGGGGGGCCAGCGCCAGCAGCGCCAGGAATGCGTAGAGGAGGTGGCGCGGATTCATTCGTCTTCTTCCTCGACGTGGTGGCTTTTCAGTGAACGCCAGAGCAGTACGGGGATGATCAGCGTGAACACGATGATTTCTTTATAGGCGCTGGCCCAGAACGAGGAAAAGGCTTCGATCAGGCCGACCAGGACGGCACCGGCCGCGGCCAGCGGATAGCTCACCAGGCCGCCGATGATGGCGCCCACGAAGCCCTTCAGGCTGACCATGAAGCCGGAGTCGAAGTACATGGTGGTGATGGGGGCGATGAGAATGCCCGACACCGTGCCGATCAGCGCGGCCAGGAAGAACGTGGCCTTGCCGGCGAAGACGGGGGAGATGCCCATCAGCCGGGCGCCCAGGCGGTTGAAGGCGGCGGCGCGCAGCGCCTTGCCGTACATGGAGCGTTCGAAGAACTGGTAGAGCACGATGATGAGCAGCGCGGACACGGCGACCACCCACAGCGCCTGGCTGTTCACGTTGAGCGGACCCAGCGTGAGGCTGGCCTCGCTGAACGGCGCGCTGCGGGCGCCTTCGGCGCCGAAGGCGAGCAGCCCCAGGCCGACCAGCGCCAGGTGCACCGCGATGGACACGATCAGCAGCACCAGGGTCGAGGCGGAGGCGATGGGCTGGTAGAACAGGCGGTACAACTGCGGCCCCATCGGCACGACCAGCAGCAGCGTCAGCAGCGCCTGCGCCGCCATCGGCAACTGGGCCACCGGCAGGCGGTAGAACAGCGCCGCCAGGATCAGCGGATACGCCAGCTTGGCCGCCATGCGCCAGAGGCCGCGGTTGCGGCCGGGCCGCTTGCGGCGCGCCATCAGGTCGGCGGCGGCCTCGGCCACCGCGAAGGCGAACAGCAGCCACACCAGCAGCACCGGCTTGCCCGCCTGGAGCGCGGCCATGGTGAGCGCGCCGAACGCAACGAACTCGCCTTGCGGGATGAACAGCACGCGGGTGACGGTAAAGACCAGCAGGATGGACAAGGCCAGCAGCGCGTAGATGGCGCCGTTGGTGATGCCGTCCTGCCCAAGAATCAGGGCAATCTGAGCATTCATGCAGAATTCCGGATAGGACAGACAAACATGGCAAACACCTCATCTCCGAATGAGCGCCGCCCCATCGGGATGCCGCGGATCCGGCTCTGCCGGTCCGCAGGCATGCCCCCTAGGGGGGGAAGCGCGCAGCGCTTCGGGGGGGGCTTTATTTGACCAGCGTCCAGTTGCCGTCCTTCACCGTGATGAGTTCGCGGCCGCGGTCGTCGAAGCCGCTGTGGTCGGCGGCCGTCATGTTGTAGACGCCCTGCGTGCCCACCAGCTCCTTGGTCTGTTCCAGCGCATCGCGCAAGGCGTTGCGGAACTCCTTGGTGCCCGGCTTGCCGGCCTTCTCGGCCAGCGGCACGGCCTTCTCCAGCAGCAGCCCGGCGTCGTAGACGTTGGCGCCGAAAGTGGCCGGCTTGGAGCCGTTGAGCTTTTCGTAGGCGGCGATGTAGTCGGAGGCGACCTTCTTGGACGGATTGCTGTCCGGCATTTCCGGCAGCACCAGCATCAGGCTGGCGGCCAGCACCGTACCTTCGACCTTCTTGCCGCCCAGCTTCAGGAAGTCGGGCAGGGCCGCGCCGTGGGTCTGGTAGAACTTGCCCTTGTAGCCCTGGTCGAACAATGTCGTTTGCGGCAGCACGCTGGCGGCGCCGGGGGCGGCGACCAGCACGGCTTCCGGCTTGGCGGCCAGGATCTTCAGGGCCTGGCCCGTGACCGAGCTGTCGAAGCGCAGATAGCGTTCGTTGGCGGTGATCTTGATGCCCTTCTCGGCGGCCAGGCCGGAGAAGACCTTGTACCAGTTCTCGCCGTAGGGATCGTTCAGGCCGATGAAGCCGACCGTCTTGATGCCGGACTTGGCCATGTGGTCGATCAGCGCGCGAGCGATGATGTCGTCGTTCTGGGTGGTCTTGAACACCCACTTCTTCTGGTCGTTCATGGGCAGCACGACGGCGGCCGTGCCCACCGGCGCCAGCATCGGCACGCCGGCCTCGGCCGCGAACTGGATCACGCCCATGGCGTTGGGCGAACCCGACGGGCCGATCAGCGCGTCCACGTTCTGCTCCGAGATCAGTTTCTTGAAGGCCGTGACCGAGTTGGTGGAATCGCTGGCGTCGTCCAGCGAGATGTATTCCACGGTCAGGTCGCCGATCTTCTTCGGCAGGAGCGGCACGGTGTTCTTCTGCGGGATGCCGACCAGCGCCGTGGGCCCGGTGGACGAGGTGACGACCCCGACTTTGACTTGCGCCAGGGCGGGCAGGGCGAACAGCGCGGCTACCGCGGCGGCGGCCAGGGGGAGTTTCTTCGACAGCATGGCAAAACCTCCGGATAGGGAGCAGGGTGGGGGTGCGGCTGGAACACGGAGAAAACAGGAACTGCTGGAATTACTTGTTGCTTAAACTTTCTCTGGGCAGGCTCAGCACTGTAGACCTGGCGGCAGTGCTTACCTATCCGTCAAAACCCGAAGCGCGGCCTCGGGACGCGGGCTCAGATGGTGATGGAACTGACGCTCGCGCCGCCGCAGACGAACAGCGTCTGTCCGGTGACGAAGCTGTTGGCCGGATCCGAAAAGAACATGACCGCGCGCGCCACGTCGTCCGAACGGCCCAGGCGCTTGACCGGGATGCCCGCGGCCAGTTGCTTCTCGCGTTCGCTGCCGGGCTCGATCACTTCGTAGAACATGTCCGTCTGGATCGGGCCCGGCGCCACCACGTTGACGGTGATGCCGTGCGGCGCAAGTTCCAGCGACCAGGTGCGCGCCATGCCCACCATGCCGGCCTTGGTGGCCGAATAGGCGGTGCGCGTGGGCAGGCCCAGCGCGCCGCGCGACGACATCAGCACGATGCGGCCGAACCGGCGTTCCTGCATGCCCGGCAGGGCGGCCTGCACCAGGCTGATGGCCGCGCCCAGGTGGATCTGCGTCAGGCCGTGCAGTTCTTCCTGCGTGACCTGCGGCAGCAGATTGGGCCAGATGACGCCGGCGTTGTGGATCACGTGGCTGATGGGAAACTTCGCCGCGGCCTCGGCGCCCGCCTGCGCGGTGGCCTCGGCGTCCAGCAGGTCCACCTGGATGTTGTGCAGGCGCGGATGGCTGAAGTCGGCGGCGCGGCGCGCCATCGAGATCACTTCGTAGCCGGCGTCCAGCATGCTGCGGCAGATTTCGGCGCCGATGCCGGCGCTGCCGCCGGTCACGAGGGCGACGTGGGTTTGCGTCATGGTTTCCCCTGTTTGTCGTTGTTCAGGCCTTGGGCGCCAGCGCGAGCACGCGCAGGGGGCTGCCCGAGCCGCTGCGGATCTTGAGCGGCGCCGAGAAGATCACGGCGCCCGTGGGCGGCAACTGGTCCAGATTGGTCAGGCATTGCAGGCCGTAGCGGTTGTTGCCGTGCATGTAGTAATGGCAGGGGTAGGGCGGGTCCAGGTGCTGCGCCTGGCCCGCGTCGGTGCCGACCGATTCGGTGCCGAAGCCGTGGACGTCGCGCTCCTTGACCAGCCAGGGCACCACCTCGGCGTCCGGGCCGGGCGAGTGCGCGCCGTCTTCCTGCATGTTCAGGTACTCGGCGGGCTTGGCGCGCTTGGACCAGTCGGTGCGCATCAGCACCCAGGAGCGGGCGGGGATGCGGCCGTGGCGCTCTTCCCATTTCCGCACGAAGTCGATAGTCAGCAGGAAGTCCGGGTTGTCGCGCGCTTCGGCCGAGCAGTCGATGACGCAGGCGCCGGCGATGAACGCGTCGATCGGGATGGTGTCGACGGTGTTGTCGGGCTGGTCCTTGCCCGTGATCCAGTGGGCCGGCGCGTCGAAGTGGGTGCCGGTGTGCTCGGAACACGAGAAGTTGTTCCAGTACCAGCCGGGGCCGCGCTCGTCGTAGCGCGAGATTTCCTCGATGCGGAACGGCCAGGCCTGGCCGAACTCCGGCGGCAGCACGATGGTGGGGAATTCCGGCGTCAGCGTCTCGGTCAGGTCCACCAGGCGGATGCGTCCCGACACCAGCTCGGTCATGAATTGGGCAAGAATGTTCTGGCTCATGCTGTCGTTCCTCGTTGTTCGTTAAGGTCGCGTTGGCGTGGTACGGAAGGTGTCTGACACCCTCGGGAGAGGGATGTCCGCCTGCCGCGGCGTATCAAGGGTGTCAGACACCTGGGGCGCGATTCCGCTTGCCGCGGCGTATCAAGGGTGTCAGACACCTGGGAACTAGGGATGTCAAATACCGGCGCCCAGCTCCCGTTCCAGTCCCTTCGGGTTTTCCGCCAGGCGCGCGCGGAATTCCTGCGCCACGTCGCCCACGTAGACATCTTCGGTGCCGTCCTTCAAGGCGCGCACGATGGCGGCGGCGATCGCGGCCGGCGCCACGCGCGGCGGCGGGGTGCGCTGTTCCCATTCATGGTCGACCGGGCCGGGGAACACGTTCACCACCCGCACGCCCGCGCCGCGCATTTCGGCGCGCAGGCATTGCGCCAGGGACAGCGCGGCCGCCTTCGAGGCCGACCACATGCCGCGCGACGGCAGGTTCATGTGGGCGTAGATGGACAGCACGTTGACCCAGGCCGCGGCGCTGTTCACGCCATCCGCGGCGCGGCCGCACAGCGCCGGCCCGAAGCATTGCGCCA
Organism: Achromobacter veterisilvae; assembly: GCF_037619525.1. Lineage (NCBI taxonomy): Bacteria > Pseudomonadati > Pseudomonadota > Betaproteobacteria > Burkholderiales > Alcaligenaceae > Achromobacter > Achromobacter veterisilvae. Next base: position 2,124,203 of record NZ_CP148753.1, read on the forward strand.
GGCGCATCAGGCCCAGCACGTTCACGTCCATGGCGTCGCGCGCCGTGTTCACGTCCTTGCGGTTCAACAGGCCGCCTTCGCGCTCCTGGTCGGCGGTGTTCACCAGGATCTCGACCTTGCCGCCGATCGAGGCCGCGACCCGCTCGACCGAGTCGGTGTCGGTCACGTCCAGGTTCACCGCCTCTATCCGCGGATCGGCCGCCAGCGCGTCGAACGCGGCGTCGCGCCGCCAGGTCTGGGGATCGCCCAGGAACACCTTGGGGCTGCCCGCGTCGAGCAGGGCGCGCGCCACCGCCAGGCCGACCGCCGACTTGCCGTCGGTGACGAGCGCGCGTCGGAACTTCGGGTCGCAGGAGGTTTCGCGCAAGGTCTTGTCGTCTTCCATGTTGGGAGTGTTCCTTTCGGGCAGGGCGATCATCACGGCCTGGCCGCTGCGGTCCAGCTTCAGCGCCAGCCGCACGCGGGCGCCGTCGGCGCAGTCCTGGTGGACGTGGGCCACGACGCTGGGGCCGGCGTCCATGCGCACCGTGCCCACGCGCCACGGCAGGCGTTCGCGGAAGTACAGATCGTTGCTGTGATGCAGGGTGGTGCTGACCAGCAGCACGCCGTTCGGGTCGGCCGGGCGCCAGGGCAGGCGTTCGGACAGGCAGTGGCCGCAGACTTCGCGCGGCGGATACTGCACCGCGCCGCAGTCGGCGCAGGTTTGCAGGTCGAAGCGTCCCTCGGCGGCGGCGGCGGTCAGTCCCAGCGCGCCGCGGCTGCGCGAACCGGGCGGCAGGGTGGGCTGGCGGGTGCGGGCGACGGGGTTCTTGCGGGGCGGCTTGGCCAGGGGTTCGGTCATGCGTCGCTCCTTGCCAGGATGGTCGCGGCGGTGCACAGCCCGCGGTCGTAATTGATCATGCCGAAGCCGCTGACCATGCCGACGCGGGCATCGGCCACCTGCGTGCCCCCCGCCGTGCCGGTCAATTGGCGCAGCGCCTCGACCAGCCCCAGGTAGCCGCCGGCCGCGCCCGCCTGGCCGACCGACAACTGGCCGCCGTTGGTGTTGAACGGGAAGCTTCCGTCCACGGTGAACGTATTGGCGCGCACGAAATCGGGCGCCGCGCCTTTCGCGCAGAAGCCCAGGTCTTCCATCTGCATCAGGTTGATGACGGGGTAGTCGTCGTAGGCCTGCAGGAAGTCCATGTCGGCGGGCCGGGCGCCGGCCAGGCCGTACAGCTCGTCCACGTCCATGGCCCAGCCGCCGCGCGTCTGGATGGGATCCTCGGTCCAGGCGTTGTGGCGCTCGATGGTGGACAGGATGCGGGCGTAGGGCAGATTCAGCGCGCGCGCGCGGTCTTCGCCCATGACCAGGAAGGCGTCGGCGCCCGCGCAGGGCATCACGCAGTCGAACAGGTGGATCGGGTCGGTGATGACGCGGGCGTCCAGGTACTGGGCCAGCGTCAGCGGCTTTTTCATCAGCGCGTGCGGATACCGCAGGGCGTTGTCGCGCTGCGCCACGCAGAGCTTGCCAAAGTCCTCGCGCGTGGCGCCGGTGGCGCGCATGTAGTTCGCGGTCAGGAGCGCGAAGCTGGCGTTGGGGCCGCCCGCGCCGTACGGATAGACCGCGTCCTGCGCGAAGCGCGAGAACTGGCTGACCGTGTTGCGGAACGAGTCCACGTGGTTGGTGTCGCCCGCGATGCAGGCCACGATGTTCGCGTCCCCGGCCTGCACGGCGCGGGCGGCGCGGCGCAGGGCCGCCACGCCGCTGGCGCCGCCCATGGGGATGTGGTCCAGCCAGCGCGGGCTCATGCCCAGGTGCTGCACCAGGCCGACGGCGGTGTCGGGCGCCAGGGTGAAACTGGACACGCACAGCCCGTCCACCTCGGTCTTGGCGATGCCCGCCTGGCGGATCAGCGCGCCCAGCGCCCGGCCCAGCCACCAGTGGGCGGCGTGAGTGGAATAGCGTTCGTACGGGATGGTGACGGGCAGGGCCGCCACCACGCCGTCATAGCCGCGGCGGCTCATCGCGCGGGCTCCTGGCGTTTCTTCATGTGGCCGGTATCCACGCAGCGGGCGGTGCCGGGCAGCGTGGGCGCCAGCGCCTTCATTTCGCCGCGCTGGATCTTGTTGGTGGTGGTGAGCGGCAGGCTGTCCACGAAGGCCACGTAGCCGGGGGCCTTGTAGTAGGCCAGTTGTTCCAGGCTCCATTGCACGATGCTGCGCGCGGCCTCGGCCATCTCGGCGTCGGTGGCCGGCAGCCGTTCAGGCACCACGCAGGCCAGCACCTCGTCGCCGCGGACGGGGTCGGGCACGGCGGCCACCGCCACCGCCTTCACCCGCGGGTGCTGCATCAGCACGCTTTCCACTTCGACCGCCGAGATGTTCTCGCCGCTTCGGCGGATCACGTTCTTCTTGCGGTCCACGAAGCGCAGCGCGCCGTCGGCTTCGCGGCGCACGATGTCGCCGGTATGGAACCAGCCGCCTTCCCAGGCCTGCGCGGTGGCCTCCTCGTCCTTGAGGTAGCCGGCGAAGAAGCCGTAGCGCGGGTCGTCGCCGGCGTGGCGCACCAGCAGTTCGCCCGGTTCGCCGGCGGCGGCCTCGGCGCCCGCGTCGGTGACGATGCGCACCTGCACGTCGTCCTCTTCGCGCCCGAAGCAACTGCTGCCGATGTGGCGGGGTTCCTGGTTGGCGATGACGACGGCGCCCGCGCCGGTCTCGGTCATGGCCCAGGCTTCCAGCAGCGGAAAGCCGAAGCGCGCTTCGAAGGGCTGGTGCAGCTTGCGGTCCACGCCCGCGCCGAAGCCGAAGCGGATGGCGGGCTGGAGATCCTGCGCCGACGGCTCGGCCTTCATCAGGATGGCGGGCATGACGCCCAGGTAGTGCAGCACCGTGGCGCCGGAGTCGCGCACGCTGTCCCACCAGGTCCTGGGGTGGAAGCGGTCGAGCGGGATCAGGCAGCCGCCCGTCAGCACCATGGCCATGGCCGAGTAGGCCATGGCGTTCATGTGGACCAGCGGCAGCGGTGTCAGCATGCGTTCCTGGCCGGGGCGCAGGGCGGCCAGGCCGCCGATGCGCGCGTACCAGCCGCCCGCGTGCAGGAAATAGCGGTTGGGCAGGATGCAGCCCTTGGGCCGGCCCGTGGTGCCGGACGTATAGAGCAGCGCGCATTCGGTCAGTTCGCCGGGCTCGATACCCGCCAGCGGCGCGGCGAAGGGCGCCGGCGGCGGCGCGTCGTCCGGGCCCATCACGCGCAGTTCCCGGCCGGCGCGCCCGGCCGCCGCGAGCAGATCGCCATGGCGTTCGGGCAGGGCCACCGCCAGCGCGATCTCGGAGTGTCCCGTCAGGTATTCGAGTTCAGCCGCCCGCAGGTCGGGATTGATCGGCACCACGGACACGCCCAGCGCGTTCAGCGCGAACCAGTGCAGGAAGAAAGCGGGGCGGTTCTCCAGCAGCAGCCCGGCGCGGTGGCCGTGCCCATAGCCGGCCCGGGCGTAGGCGGCTCGCAGCGTTTCGATGGCGGCGGCGGCCTGGGCGTAGCCCAGTTCGCCGGCGGCGATGCCGTAGGCCTGCGCCGTTTCCCGCAGGATGCAGAGAAACGGCTGGGCGCCGTGGCGGGCCGCGGTGTCGCGGAATGCCTGATGGACCGTGGTGCTCACAAGCCGCTCCTACATGAACAGTTGGATGTTGCCGAAGGCCGCGTCGCAGTTGACGAGGTCGACGCGCTTGAGGCGGATGCGCAATACGCCGTCCTGCTCCACCAGGTGATGCGTGGTCCAGCCGGCGTACAGCGTCTGCGCGTCCAGCCGGGTCTCGACGTAATGGAAGGCGGTGCGCACCACGTGGCGTCCTTCGGCGGGCGCGGCTTCGGGATGATCGCGCTCGACGGAGGGCGCCTGCAGCAGGTGGTGGCAGCGGCTCTTGGGCTGCTGCGAGAACGTGCGCTGGCCGGCCAGCCGCTCCACGCGCACGCGCAGCAGCAGCTTGTCCTCGTACATCAGCGAAGCATGCAGCCTGGGATCGGCCTGGCCATGGGCCAGCGGCATCCAGTAGTGGCCGTCGTCGGTGTACAGGTTGAGCCATTCCTCGAAGCGCAGTTCGTCCAGCATGCGCGCTTCGGCATAGACAAAATCGATCAGGTCGCGGTCGCTTGCGCTCATACCGACTCCGGTCCGGTCATGTAGCGGCCCCATGCGCGGTATTGATTGCGCATCTGCCATTCATTGGTGCCATTGGTGGTGGCGTTCTTCTGGCCGATTTCGTCGGGCGAGTACAGCCGCCCCACGTTCACCCAGTCCCTAGCGCGCGATTGCAGGCCGTCCTGCGCGCGCTCGTACATTTCCAGGTCGTCATGGCCGACCACGGACGTGGGGGCGTTGATGAGGCGGTTGTACATGAGCGTGCGCTCCAGCAGCAGGTCGGGCGCGCCCACCAGGCGGAAGGTCCAGGACTCCACCAGGGTGCGGTCGGCGGCGATCGGCTTGAAGATGCGCAGGGTCTGGATCGGCCCCTTGACCATGATGTTGGGGAAGTACACGGTGTTGTGGCGCACGTCGCCCAGAATCTGCTTGGCGCGTTCCTCGCCGTAGGCCGACACCATGGCGTCCCAGTAGCCGGGCACGCCGGAATAGGAGGCGTGGATGGAGTCGGCCACGCCGGTGTGGCCATGGCCGTTTTCCCACACGCGGATGCCCATGTTCTCGAAGAACTCGTAGGGGGAGATGAACGGCGCGAACAGTTCCACGGCCATGGGCTTGGGCGTGCCGTCCGGCGCCTGCTCCCAGACCTTCACGGCCGTGCCCGCCGACGATTCGTGCGCCACCATCGGGTGGCAGGTGTCGGTCTGGTTGTCGACCAGCATCTTCCAGTTGCAGCGGTGCATGTAGCGCAACACGCCGCCCGCCACTTCCAGCCGGCCCTCGGGCGAGCGGTCCACCATGTTGTCCAGCGTGGACAGCGATTCGCCGAAGAACTCCTCGAAGGACTGGCCTTCCGGGTTCAGCCGGCAGAACACGAAGCCGCGGTGGTTCTTCACGTCCTTCACGGCCGCCATGCCCTGGCTGGCTTCGCAATTTTCCAGGCCGGTGTTCTCGTAGCCTTTTTTCAGCGGGATCGACAGCAGGCTGCCGTCGGTCTTGAAGGTCCAGGCGTGGTAGGGGCAGCGGAAGAACTTGCCGGTGTTGCCGCAGGCGTCGCCCGCCACCATCGTGCCCTTGTGCGGGCAGCGGTTGTACAGCACGCGCACGCTCTTGTCGCTGTGGCGCACCATCACCACCGGCTGGTTGCCGACGGTGGTGGTGATGTAGTCGCCCGGATTGGGCACCTGGCTGTCGTGGCCGACGTAGACCCAGGTGTTGGCGTACAGGCGTTCCATTTCCAGGTCGAACAGTTCCTGGTCGATGAACAGGTCCTTGTGCACCTCGGTCTCGCGCAACAGGGCGCGGATGGCGTCGGGATTGTCGCGGTATTTGCTCATGGTTGCGCTTCCTTGCGGGCTACAGGTCGAGCACCAGGCGCGGCGATTTCGCGCGCGAGATGCAGATCTGGATGATCTTGCCGCTGGCTTTCTCGGTGTCCGAGAGGTAGTAGTCGCGGTGGTCGGGCTCGCCTTCCAGCACCGTGGCCTGGCAGACGCCGCATTCGCCGCGCTTGCAGTCGCACATCGGATCGCAGCCTTCCTCTTCCATGACGTCGATGATGGTCTTGTCGGCGGGGATGGTCAGCACGCGGCCGGACTGGCGCAGTTCGACCTCGAAGGGCTGGTCGCCGGCCTGCGGCGCGGCGCTGGCGAAGAGTTCGAAATGGATGTGGGCATCGGGCCAATGGCGCGCATGGGCGCCCTGGATGACCGCGTCGATCAGGCCCTTGGGGCCGCACACGTACAGGTGCTGGCGCGGCGACGCCGATTCCAGCAGCGCCTGCAGGTCGAAGCGGCAGGCGGGATCGTCGTCGGCGTGCAGGCTCAGGTCGCCGCCGGCCAGGGCTTCGAGTTCGGGCAGGAAGGCCAACTGGTCCTTGCTGCGGCCGCAATAGTGCAGGCGGAAGGCGCGTCCGGCAGACTTCAGCGCGGCGGCCATGGAGGCGATCGGCGTGATGCCGATGCCGCCCGCGATCAGCACCACCGGTTCGTCGCCGGCCGGCGATTCGTGCAGCGGAAAGTCGTTTTTGGGGCCTTCGGCCGCGAGGGCGTCGCCCTCGGCCAGCGCGTGCATGTGGCGCGAACCGCCCTGGCTGGTTTCCTCCAGGCGCACGCCCAGGCGGTATTCCGAGGGTTCGGCGAAGCGCCCGGCCTCGGGCGCCAGTTGCACCAGCGAATAGCAGCGCGGTTCGCGCAGGCCCGGCACCGACACCTTCAGATGCGCGCCCGGCCCGAAGGCGGGCAGCGGGCCGCCGTCCTCGCGGGCCAGCCGGAACGAGCGGATCAGCGGCGATTCCTGCCGGACTTCCCGAACGATGAGTTTCAATGTCTGCACAGCGTTTGTCCCTATCTGTGTGCGGCTCAGGCCGCCAGCTTTTCGGCCAGTTGGCGTTCCATGGGGCCGCATTTTTCGTCGGCCAGGGCGGTGTCGCGCAACGCGCGCAGCGTCGCGGCGGCATCGGGCTGGCCCACCAACCGTTCCGCCGCGGCGATCAACTGGCGGTACTTGCCGCCGCCGCGCACGTGCGTGTCGCTATAGCCCTTGACCAGGCGGCGGCAGTTGACGGTTTCGACGGCCAGCGCGTAATCGCGCGGCGCCAGCTTCGCGATCAGGTCCAGCCACTGCCGCAGGCCGGCGGCCTCGGTCTGGTGGCGCAGCGTGCCGCGGCGAAAGCGCCGCATGCCGGCCAGCGCGTACAGCATCAGGAAGCCGCCCAGCGTGCCGCTCTGCATGCGGCGGCCGCGGCCCAGGCGGCGCGCGACGAAACCGCCGAAGGCCTTGGAGCTTTCCAGCCAGCGGCCCAGCCCGGCGGGCAGCGTGCCGCAGATCTCTTCCAGCCGCGGATGCATGAATTCCGTCGTGTAGACCAGTTGGTCCGGGCGCGCGCCCACTTCCTGGCGCACGCGGTCGAAGCGCGTGCCGCGGGTCTTCAGGTCGGCGACGCGGATCACGTCGTCGTAGGCCATGGCCGTGGCCACGTAGCGCGCCGCGGCACAGGTCAGCGCCCATTGCCGGGCCTCTCCGCCGTGCGCGGCGTCCAGGTCGCGGACCGCCTTCATGTGGCGCAGGTAGTCGGCGGCGTAGGCCAGGTCCTGGAACTCGATCTGGCGGCGCACGCCCGCGGCCAGCATGGGCTGGGCACAGGCGGGAAAGTCGCGCTTGATCGTGTCCAGCAGGGCCTGCGTCCGGGGGCTGGCCGCGACGTCGGGCAGGGCCGGCACCGGCCGCTCCAGGTCGATGGGGGCGGGCTGCCCGGGTGCCTGGTCGGCCGCTTCGAAGCCCAGGGCGAAGGCGCGCAGGCTGGCGTCCACTCCCAGGCCGGCGCGCCGCACGGTGGCTTCGTAGTCTTCCCGCGCGAAGGGCAGGGCGCCGCTGCCGGCCACCGCGCCGAACAGGCTGGCGCTGATGACGCTGCCCGCGCGGTCGGCGAGGGCCTGCAGGTCGAAGCAGAGAAAGCGCCTGGCCGCCGCGCGACCCGCTTCCAGCACCTTGTTCGGATCGGCGATGCCGTTGCCGGGCGCGGATTTCTCGCTGACCGCGTAGCTGCGGTGCGAAGAGGCCAGCAGCACCGTGCGCTCCGGCGTGACCAGGCCGCGCTGGATGGCGCGGCCGCCCTCCATCAGTTCCGCCGCCACCACCAGGTCCACGTCGCCCGGCGTGGGCATCAGCGCCAGCGCCGGTTGGCGGCCGGCGCGCTTTACGTCGGATTCGGGCAATAGTTCCAGGTAGTAGATCGTCGCGCCCGTGCGCTGGGCCACGCCGGGCACCGACGTGGTCTGCGCCCACCAGCCCGCGTGTTCGGCCATGTCGACGATCCAGTCGGCCAGCACGCCGCCGCCCTGGCCGCCCATGGCCAGGATGGCGATCTTGATGGGGTTGCCTTGCTGCATGGGCACCGGTTTCATGGGGCGGGTGTCCTTAAAGTGCGTGATTGGCCAGGCGCGCCGCGCGGCGCCGTTGCAGGAAGCCGATGACGGCGCCGCGCATGCGCGCCAGGTAGCGGTCGCGCCTGGTGGGGTTGTGGACGATGTCGGCGCGGTAGAACGACGGGCACAGCACGGCGGCATGGGCGACCTCGCCGCAGTTTCCGCAGCCGACGCAACTGCTTTCCACGTGCGCCACCGGGTCTTCCTTCAGGGGATCGCCGCTGTCCTTGACCGTCAGGGACGGGCAGCCCGACAGCCGGATACAGGCGTGGTCGCCGGTGCAGACGTCGGAATCCACGCCGAAGCGCTCCTTCACGGCGCGCTTGCCTTCCTTCACCGCCTTGTTGAACAGCGGCTTGATGCGGCGCTGCTTGTTCAGCATGCATTCCGACTGAGCGATGATGACCTTGGGGCCCTTGACGTCGGTGGTCAGCGCTTCCTCGATGGTGGCGCGCACCTTCGCCACGTCGTAGGTCCGGTCCAGCGTGCGCACCCATTTCACGCCCACGCCGCGCACGGCCTGGTCGATGGGGTTGTTGGTCGAGCGGTCCGGGTTTTCCGCCCGCGAGGACAGGATGTCCTGCCCGCCGGTGGCCGAGGCATAGAAGTTGTCGACGATGACGATGACGCCGTCGTACTTGTTGAATACCGCGTTGCCGATGCCCGAGGACAGCCCGTTGTGCCAGAAGCCGCCGTCGCCCATGATGGAAATGGGGCGCTTGGCGGCGGGCACGTTGAAGGCCGCCGCGCTGGAGGCGCCCAGGCCGTAGCCCATGGTGGTGGCGCCCAGGTTGAAGGGCGGCAGGATGGAGAACAGGTGGCAGCCGATGTCGCAGGAGATGTGGTGCTGGCCCAGCGTTTCCTGCGCCAAGGTCAGCGCCGAGAAGATCGGCCTTTCGGGGCAGCCGGTACAGAAGCCCGCGGGCCGGGGCGGCACCACGGCGGCCAGGCCTTCGACGTGCCTGTGGAAGGCGATGGGTTGCTCGGCCGGCCGGGCGGGCTTGGGCCGCGCCAGTTCGGTGATTTCGAGCTGGCGTTCGGCCGCCTGGGTATCGGCCGGCGCGGCGGGATGCGTCTGCAGGGATTCCGGACGGTTCCGCTTGAGGAATTCGCGCAGGCCGTCGCGCATGACCTGGGTGGTGTATTCGCCCGCCATGGGCAGCACGTCCTTGCCGGACAGGCGCGTGTCCACGCCCGCGCGGCGCAGCACGGCATGCAGGTTCTGCTCGATGTAGTCGGGCTGGCCTTCCTCCAGCAGCAGCACGGCGCGCTTGCCGCGGCAGAAGTCGATGACCTCGTCCTCGATGACGGGATAGGTCACGTTCATGACATACAGCGGGATGCGGCTGTTGCCGAAATTGTCGGCCAGGCCCAGCAGTTGCAGCGCCCGGATGACGCCGTTGTAGAGGCCGCCTTGCAGGATCAGGCCGATGTCGTCCTGGTCGCCGTCGAAATGCTCGTTGAGCTTGTGCTCTTTGATGTAGCGGATGGCCGCGGGCCAGCGTTCCTTGATCTTTTCCTGCTCGTGCAGGAAGGACGCGGGCGGCAGCACGATGCGGCTGGTGTCGCGCGCGGGGCTTTCCAGCGCCTGGGCCAGCGAAAACGCGGGGCGCTTGTTTTCCTTGGCGACGAAGCGGCCGTGCACGTGGCAGCCGCGGATGCGCAGTTGCAGCATGACGGGCGTCTTGCTGGCTTCGGACAGCTCGAAGCCGTCCTCCACCGCCTTGACCATGCTTTCGAGGTTGGGGCGCGGATCCAGCAGCCATATCTGGGACTTCATGGCGAACGCGTGCGAGCGTTCCTGCATGATGGACGAGCCTTCGCCGTAGTCTTCGCCCACGATGACCAGCGCGCCGCCGGTGACGCCGCCCGAGGCCAGGTTGGCCAGGGCGTCGGACGCGACGTTGGTGCCCACCGTGGATTTCCAGGTGACCGCGCCGCGGATCGGGTACATGACGGACGCGGCCAGGGTGGCGGCCGCGGTGGCTTCCGAGGCGCTGGCCTCGAAGTGCACGCCCAGTTCGTGGAGGATGTCGTTGGCGTCGGCCAGTACGTCCATCAGGTGCGAGATTGGCGAGCCCTGGTAGCCCGCGACGTAGCCCACGCCGGATTGCAGCAAGGCCTTGGTGACCGCAAGAATGCCTTCTCCGCGGAACTCTTCGCCCGCGCCGATGCGCAATTGCTGGACTTCTTTTTTGAAAGACCTTTCAGCCATCTGGCACTCCTTCGCGGCCCGGCCTGCGGGTCCTCAAGCGTTGCTGCTGCGCAGCATCGTCACGTCAGGAAAATCTCGTCTTAAAAATACTTTAGGAGTCAACGTTTTAGCTGTCAACAAAAAAGATGAAATTTCATGGAAAACAAAAAATATCACGCTAAAACAAGGGCGTATATACTCGTTGATCTCTAGCTTCGCAGTGCCTTTCCGGCCCTGAGATGGTGCAAAAACGGATTGCGATTCGGGGTATACCCTGTGCTGCGCAACAGCATTGCGGCGCATCATGGCGCGCGTTGGCGCCACCGTGGTGCAATGCAGTCTTTCGTCGGGCCGCCATTTGGCGTTCCGGCATTCTTGGATTCCGGTGCGTGGGAGCAAAGCAACATGCGGTTGGACAAGCAGCGGGACACGGGCGCGGCGGCGCAAGGCGGCCGTTTCGTCGACGGCTACCTGGCCTACCTCCTGGCGCAAGCCAGCCAGCGCATTTCGGCGGAGTTCCATTTGCAGGTGAAGGCAGCCGGCCTGTCGGTCACCCAGTGGCGCGTGCTGGCCAGCCTGCAAGGCAGCGCCGGCGAGACCATCGGCACGCTGGCCGTGCTCGCCATCACCAAGCAGCCCACCCTGAGCAAGGTGGTGCAGCGCATGGAAGCCGAAGGGCTGGTGGCCCGCAACGGCGTGCGGGCCGACCGGCGGCAGACCCGGGTCTGCATCACCGCCAAGGGTTCCAACCTGATCGCCGCCCTGTGCGAACAGGCGCTGCAGCACCAGAAGGCGGTGCTCGCGCCGTTCGGCGAGGAAAAGGCCCTGCTGCTGATCGAGATGCTGGACGTGCTGATGACCGAGCACGTGCCGCTTGAATTGTCGGTCCCGGAAGACGAATAGGCGGCCGCCGTACCCAACGCCGTTTACTTCGATTATTTTGTTACGAGCATATGCGTCCCCAATATGTTTTCCCTCTGTGGAAACCTGTCCCGGTACGCATAAACCCTTAATTGACGAGGGTCTTGCGGGTAGGCAATATCGCGCCGGTATTCAGACTACAGTCAGGAGTTGAACCTATGCGCCGCACTTTGATTGCTATCGCGATCGCCGCCGCCGTGGCCGCGCCCTCGATCGGGCACGCCAAAACCTTCCGCTGGGCCGCTCAGGGCGACATCCTCACCTTCGACCCGCACTCCCAGAACGAAGGCATGACGATCGCCGCCAACAGCTACGTCTACGAGCCGCTGGTGGACTACGACAAGGACTTCAAGGTCGTGCCGCGCCTGGCGACGGAATGGGAGCAGGTTTCGCCCACGCTGTACCGCTTCAAGCTGCGTCCCGGCGTGAAGTTCCATGACGGCGCCGCCTTCACCGCCGACGACGTGGTGTTCTCGGTGCACCGCGCCATGGCGCCCACCTCCAACTACAAGGCCTACACCACGGGCATCAAGGAAGCGCGCAAGATCGACGACCTGACGGTCGAGATCGAGACCTCCGCGCCCAACCCGGTGCTGCTGCGCCAGTTGCCCAACGTGTTCATCATGAACAAGGCCTGGTCGGAGAAGAACAACATCGCCAAGCCGCAGGACTTCGTCAACAAGGAAGAGACCTACGGCGCGCGCAACACCAACGGCACCGGCCCCTACAAGCTGAAGTCGCGCGAAGTCGACGTGCGCACCGTCTTCGAGGAAAACAAGGACTGGTGGAACAAGGCCGGCAAGATCGGCAACGTCACCGAAGTGGTGTTCACGCCGATCAAGCAGAACGCCACCCGCACCGCGGCGCTGCTGTCCGGCGAGATCGACTTCGTGCTCGATCCGGCCGCCCAGGACCTGGACCGCCTGCGCCAGTCGGCCAAGGTGGTCGAGGGCAACGAATACCGCACCATCTACCTGGGTCTGGACCAGAAGCGCCCCGAGCTTCAGTATTCCAGCGTCAAGGGCAAGAACCCGTTCCAGGACATCCGCGTGCGCGAGGCGCTGTACCGCGCCATCGACGTGGACGCGATCAAGCGCGCCGTGATGCGCGGCCTGTCCGCGCCCACCGGCACCATGATCGCGCCGCAGGTGCACGGCTGGGCCGAGTCGCTGCACAAGCGCGTGCCGTACGATCCCGAGAAGTCGCGCGCCCTGCTGAAGGAAGCCGGCTACGACGGCACCCTGAACTTCACGCTGGACTGTCCTAACAACCGCTACATCAACGACGAAGCCATCTGCCAGGCCGTGGTCGGCATGTGGGCCAAGGTGGGCGTGAAGGCGACCATGAACGCCATGCCGCGTTCGACCTACTTCCCCAAGGTGCAGAACTCCGACACCAGCGCCTACCTGTTCGGCTGGGGCGTGCCCACGTTCGACGCCATGTACACCCTGCAGAACCTGATCCGCACCAAGGGCGAGGGCGCGGACGGCATGTACAACCTGGGCAACTACAGCAACAAGGAACTGGACGCGATCATCGACCGCATCAAGACGGAAACCGACGTGGCCAAGCGCGATGCCGACATCCGCACCGTGCTGGAAATCCACGCCAAGGAATTCGGCCACATTCCGCTGCACGACCAGGTCATTCCCTGGGCGATGCGCAAGAACGTCACCGCCATCCACCGAGCCGACAACCGTCTCGTCGCCGATTGGGTCAAGGTTGACTGATCCCGGCTAATCGAACGGCGGGGCCCGCCCGGCTCCCGCCGTTTTGCCTTTTCCGCCTATGTTCGCTTTCATACTGCGTCGCCTGTTGCAGGCCGTGGCGGTGATGCTCACCGTCTCGCTATTGGCCTTCGTGCTGTTCCAATACGTCGGCGACCCCGTCACCATCATGCTGGGCCAGGACGCCACCGATGCCGAGCGCGTCGAGTTGCGTGAACGCCTGGGGCTGAACCAGCCCGCCATCGTCCAATTTGGCCATTTCGTGGCCAACGCCGCGCAGGGCAATTTCGGCATCTCCCTGCGCCAGAGCGAACCCGTTTCCGCCTTGCTGAAATCCCGCCTGCCGGCCACGCTGGAACTGTCCATGGCGGCCGCCGTGCTGGCGCTGCTGGTGGGCGTGCCGCTGGGGGTCTATACCGCCCTCAAGCGCCACAGCCTGGTGTCCCAGTTGCTGCTGGCCGGTTCGCTGCTGGGCGTCTCGCTGCCGACGTTCCTGATCGGGATCCTGCTGATCCTGGTGTTCTCCGTGCAACTGGGCTGGCTGCCCAGCTACGGGCGGGGCGATACCGTCAGCTTCGGCTGGTGGACGTCCGGGCTCTTCACTACCACGGGCTGGAAGCACCTGATCCTGCCGTCCATCACCTTGTCGCTGTTCCAGATGACGCTGGTGCTGCGGCTGGTGCGTTCCGAGATGCTGGAGGTGCTGCGTTCCGACTACATCAAGTTCGCGCGCGCCCGCGGCCTGAAGCGCCGCGCCATCCACTTCGGCCACGCGCTGAAGAACACGATGGTGCCCGTCATCACCATCACCGGCCTGCAACTGGGCGGCATCATCGCGTTCGCCATCGTGACGGAAACCGTGTTCCAGTGGCCGGGCATGGGCCTGCTGTTCATCCAGGCGGTGCAATTCGCCGACGTGCCGGTCATGGCCGCGTACCTGTGCCTGATCGCGCTGGTGTTCGTGGTCATCAACCTGATCGTCGATCTTCTGTATTTCGTCGTGGACCCGCGCCTGCGTTCCGGGTTGACCCGCGGCGGGGGGGCTCACTGATGCGCGCCGTACTCAAACGCTGGTGGGACAGCGACATCGCCTGGGCCTGGCGCCGGGCGCCCGTGGCCATCGCGGCGACCGTGCTGCTGGCGCTCCTGCTCATCGGCTCCTTCGGCGCCGGCTGGGTGGCGCCGCACAACCCCTTCGACCTCACCAAGGTGGAATTGCTGGACGCGCTGCTGCCGCCCGTCTGGGAGGCCGACGGCCAGGCGACCTATCTGCTGGGCACGGACAGCCAGGGGCGCGACCTATACTCGGCCATCCTGTACGGCACCCGCGTATCGCTCCTGATCGGCCTGGCCTCGGTGGTGCTGTCCATGCTGATCGGCATCGTGCTCGGGCTGGTGTCGGGATACGCCGGCGGCCGGATCGACGCGTTCATCATGCGCATCGCGGACGTGCAGCTATCGTTCCCCGCCATCCTGATCGCGCTGCTGATCGACGGGGTGGCGCGCGCCGCCGTGCCGCGCGAGATGCACGAACTGATCGCCTTTCCCGTGCTGATCGGCGCGATCGCGCTGGCGGGCTGGCCGCAGTACGCGCGCACGGTGCGCGGCTCCACTCTGGTGGAGAAGAACCGCGAATACGTGCAGGCGGCGAGGGTGATCGGCGTGGCGTCGCCCGTCATCATGTTCCGCCACGTGCTGCCCAACGTGCTGGGGCCGGTGCTGGTGCTGGCCACGGTGCACCTGGCCACCGCCATCATCACCGAGGCGACGCTGTCGTTTCTGGGCGTGGGGGTGCCGCCGACGGCGCCTTCGCTGGGCACGCTGATCCGCATCGGCAACGACTTCCTGTTTTCCGGAGAGTGGTGGATCACCATCTTCCCGGGCGCGGCGCTGGTGCTCCTGGTGTTGTCCGTCAATCTGCTGGGCGACTGGCTGCGCGACGCGCTCAACCCGAGATTGGGGTGACGTTCCCCCTCCGAGGCGGCAGCCGTGTGCAACAGGCAACTGAATTGAGGTATCGCGCATGAGCGCATTATTGGAAGTCCGCAATCTGCGCGTGGAGTTTCCCACGCGCCGCGGCACGCTGCTCGCGCTGGACGACGTATCGTTTTCCATCCAGGCGGGCGAAGTCCTGGGCGTAGTGGGCGAGTCCGGCGCCGGCAAGTCGCTGACCGGCGCATCCATCATCGGCCTGCTGGAGCCGCCCGGGCGCATCGCCGCGGGCGAGATCCTGCTGGCGGGCCGCCGCATCGACAATCTGCCCGATGAACAGATGCGCCGCGTGCGCGGCCGCGAAATCGGCGCCGTGTTCCAGGATCCGCTGACGTCGCTGAATCCGCTGTACACGGTGGGCCGGCAATTGGCCGAAACCATCGTGACGCACCTGGACATGAGCTGGTCGCAGGCGCGCAACCGCGCCGTGGAACTGCTGGCGTCCACCGGCATCCCGGCGGCGCGCGAGCGCATCGACCACTACCCGCACCAGTTTTCCGGCGGAATGCGCCAGCGCGTGGTGATCGCGCTGGCCCTGGCGGCCGAACCCAAACTGGTGGTGGCCGACGAGCCGACCACCGCGCTGGACGTGTCCATCCAGGCGCAGATCATCGAACTGCTCAAGCGCCTGTGCCGCGAGAACGGCACCGCGGTGATGCTGATCACGCACGACATGGGCGTGATCGCCGAGACCGCGGACCGCGTGGCGGTGATGTACGCGGGCCGGGTGGCCGAGATCGGCCCGGTGGCGGACGTGATCCACAATCCGCGCCATCCCTACACGTCGGGGCTGATGGGATCGATCCCGTCGCTGGACGGGCATGCCGAGAGGCTGGTGCAGATCGACGGCAGCATGCCGCGTCTGAACGCCATTCCGCCGGGCTGTGCATTCAATCCGCGCTGCGGCCGGCGGCTGCCGCGCTGCGCGCGGGACAGGCCGGAATTGATGCCGGCGGGCACGTCCCTGGCGGCCTGTTGGCTGCATGAAGGGGAGGCCCCCGCGCCGGGCTCCGCCGGCGGCAAAAGCGCAGAGGAGTCCGTATGAGCACGCCCTTGGTGGAAGTAAAGGACGCGGCCCGCTGGTTCGACGTGTCGCCGTCGTGGCTGGAGCGCAAGCTGGCCGGCAAGCCGCGGGTCATGCTGCGCGCCGTGGACGGCGTGTCGTTCGAGATCGCGCGCGGCGAGACGCTGGCGCTGGTGGGCGAGTCGGGTTGCGGCAAGTCGACGGTGGCGCGCATGCTGGTCGGGCTGTATGGGCTGACCCGCGGCGACATCCGTTTCGATGGGCAGCCCCTGTCGCGCATGTCGGAGCCGGGCGGACGCGCGCTGCGCAAGCGCTTGCAGATGATTTTCCAGGACCCCTATGCAAGCCTGAATCCGCGCTGGCGCGTGGGCCGCATCATCGCGGAGCCCATGCTGACGCATACGCGGATGACGCCGGCAGAGCGCGGCGCCCGAGTGGGCGAACTGCTCGGGCAGGTGGGCCTGGATCCGGCGGACCAGGCGCGCTATCCGCACCAGTTCTCGGGCGGCCAGCGTCAGCGCATCTCGATCGCGCGCGCATTGGCGGTGAACCCCGAGTTCCTGGTGTGCGACGAGCCGACCTCGGCGCTCGACGTGTCGGTGCAGGCGCAGGTGCTGAACCTGATGAAGGACCTGCAGCGCAAGCTGGGGCTGACCTATCTGTTCATTTCCCACAACCTGGCGGTCGTGCACCACGTGGCCGACAGGGTGGGGGTGATGTACCTGGGCCGCATGGTGGAAGTGGCGCCGCGCGACGAGCTGTTCCAGCGGCCCCGGCATCCGTATACGCGGATGCTGCTGGAGGCCATTCCGGACATCAACGGCGCGGGCAAGCCGCGCACGGCCGTGGCGGGCGAAGTGCCGAACCCCTTGAACCCGCCGTCGGGCTGCACCTTCCATCCGCGCTGCCCGCACGCGAACGAGCGGTGCAAGCGGGAAGCGCCCGCCGCGATGGCGGCAGGCGTGTCGGTGGTGGCCTGCCACGCAGTGCAGGAGGGGCGGATCGCGGCATGATCCGCCTTGCGGCGGGCTCGCCCGCCGCCGGGCTCGGCCCGTTCAGTGGCGAGGGCCGTGGTCGTGGGGATGATCGCGGCGGTCGCGGTCATCCTCCTCGTCGTCCTCATCCTCTTCTTCGTCCTCGTCGTCCTCTTCCTCGTCCGGATCTTCCGGCACGGGCTCTTCGGTGAGCGCGAACGGCAGCACGTCTTCCAGGCTGTCGGACCAGGCGGATTCCTCGCCGTCATGGTCGAGCTTGATGAAGCGCTCGCCCTCGTTCAGCGAAATCTCGATGGCCCAGAGGTAGAGGCAGTCGTAGGTGTCGTCGTCGGACTGGGGCAGCCCGCCGCGGTTGCCCAGCAGCCGGGCGCCGGGGCCGCCCAGTTGGACGTGGGTCTGTTCCTCGTCGGGCTTGGCGTTTTCGTCCACGGGCACCCCGTAGGTCACCCATTCGGTGCCCTCGTCGCCCAGCACGACTTCGGCCAGCACGGGTTTGCCCAGGTAGGCGCTCAGGGCGTCGGCCGTCTTGGCCAGCATGTCCAGTTCGGATGCACTGAAATGGGTCAGGGAGGCTGGGGGAGTGGCGGAGGCGGACATGGGGGATTCCTGGGCGCGATGAAGCCGCGACGGCACGGCAATACGAAAGTCAGGCGTATTGTCGCTCTATCGGCCCTGCCTTGCATCCGACGCTTGGGAGGTATCCAGATGGCGTACTGCGGGGCGGACAGCTAGGTCATGCCGCCTATGCTGTATACATCGTATCAGACTGTCCTACACTTCCGGCTCCGTTCCGTTTCGCCCCTCCCGCCATGCCGCCCGCCCACGCTACGCGCCCGCCCGCCCGCTATCTGCTGTTTCCGCTGCTGGCGGCCCTCATCTGGTCGGTCAACATGATCGTCACCAAGATGGCCGCCGGGGTGATCGCGCCCGCCGCCATCGGGTTCTACCGCTGGGCGATGGCCGGCGCGCTGCTGACTCCCTTCGCGCTCCCGGGCGTCTGGGCGCAGCGCCGCCAGATTCTGCCCAACCTGCCCAGGCTGGCGGTGCTGGGCGGACTGGGCATGGCGCTGTACCAGGGGCTGGCCTACGTGGCGGCGGCCAGCACCACGGCGACCAATATGGGCATCATCACGGCGATGATTCCGTTGATGACCATCGGCATCGTGGCCGTGCTGCTGCGCGAGCGGCCCTCGGTCATGGCGATGCTGGGAGGCCTGCTGTCCCTGGCGGGCCTGGCGCTGCTGATCGGCGAGGGTGATCCCGCCCGCCTGCTGTCGGTGGGCGCCAACCATGGCGACGTGCTGATGGGCATCGGCGCGCTGGCCTACGCGCTGTACGGCGTGCTGCTGCGCCGCTGGGCCTTGCCCGTGGGGCCGTGGCAGTCGCTGTACGTGCAGGTGGGCTTCGGCGTGCTGTTCCAGTTGCCGGCCTTCCTGATGGCGCCGGCTTCGCCGCTCAATGGCGACAACCTGCCGCTGGTGCTGTACGCGGCGGTGTTCCCGTCCCTGTTCGCGCCCTTCCTGTGGATGCAGGGCGTGAAGCACCTGGGGCCGAACCGCGCCAGCATCTTCCTGAACGTCATGCCGGTCGCCACGGTGGCGATCGCGGCGGCGTTCCTGGGCGAAAAGCCCCACCTGTTCCACATCGCCGGCGGGGCGATGGCGCTGGCCGGCGTCATGCTGGCGCAGATGCGGGCCGGCCGCCCGGCGGCGCGGCCCAAGGCCGTCTGAAAGACCCCTTCCTGGGCGGCGGGCCGGCCATTTCGCCGCTGACGCACGCCGGTCAGGGTTCCGGCCTACAATCAGCGGTTTCTCAGCTATATCTCCTATACGAGCCCATGGCCCAATACGTCTACACCATGAACCGCGTCGGCAAGATCGTGCCGCCCAAGCGGCAGATCCTGCGCGACATCTCGCTTTCGTTTTTTCCTGGCGCCAAGATCGGCGTGCTGGGCCTGAACGGCTCGGGCAAGTCGACGCTGCTGAAGATCATGGCTGGCGTCGATAAAGAGATCGAAGGCGAAGCCATCCCCATGCCGGGCCTGAACATCGGCTATCTGCCGCAGGAACCGCAACTGAATCCCGAGCACACGGTGCGCCAGTCGGTCGAAGAGGGCCTGGGCGCCGTCGTCACCGCCAAGAAGCGCCTGGACGAGGTCTACGCCGCCTACGCCGAGCCGGACGCCGACTTCGACGCGCTGGCCGCCGAGCAGGCCGAACTTGAGGCCATCATCGCCGCCGCCGCGTCCAGCGGCGCCGACGACATCGAGCACCAGATGGAAATTGCCGCCGACGCGCTGCGCCTGCCGCCCTGGGACGCCATCGTGGGCAAGCTGTCCGGCGGCGAAAAGCGCCGCGTGGCGCTGTGCCGCCTGCTGCTGTCCAAGCCCGACATGCTGCTGCTGGACGAACCCACCAACCACCTGGACGCCGAAAGCGTGGAATGGCTGGAACAGTTCCTGCACAAGTTCCCCGGCACCGTGGTGGGCGTGACCCACGACCGCTACTTCCTGGACAACGCGGCCGAATGGATCCTCGAACTGGACCGCGGCTACGGCATCCCCTGGAAGGGCAACTACAGCTCGTGGCTGGAGCAGAAAGAAGACCGCCTGAAGCAGGAGGAATCCTCGGAATCCGCCCGCCAGAAGACCATCAAGAAGGAACTGGAGTGGGTGCGCCAGAACCCGAAGGGCCGCCAGGCCAAGGCCAAGGCGCGCCTGGCCCGCTTCGAGGAACTGTCTTCCTACGAATACCAGAAGCGCAACGAAACCCAGGAAATCTTCATCCCGGTGGGCGAGCGCCTGGGCAACGAAGTCATCGAATTCAATAACGTCAGCAAGGCCTACGGCGACCGCCTGCTGATCGACAACCTCAGCTTCAAGGTGCCGCCGGGCGCCATCGTCGGCATCATCGGCGCCAACGGCGCCGGTAAGTCCACCCTGTTCCGCATGATCGCGGGCCGCGAGCAGCCGGATTCAGGCGAGGTCAAGATCGGCCAGACCGTGAAGCTGGCCTACGTGGACCAGTCGCGCGACGCGCTGGAAGACAAGAAGACCGTGTTCGACGCGGTGGCCGACGGCGCCGACATCCTGACGGTGGGCAAGTTCGAGATGTCGTCGCGCGCCTACCTGGGCCGCTTCAACTTCAAGGGCGGCGACCAGAACAAGGTCGTGGGCCAGTTGTCGGGCGGCGAACGCGGCCGCCTGCACATGGCCAAGACGCTGATCGCCGGCGGCAACGTGCTGCTGCTGGACGAACCGTCCAACGACCTGGACGTCGAAACGCTGCGCGCCCTGGAAGACGCGCTGCTGGAGTTCCCCGGCAGCGTCATGGTGATCAGCCACGACCGCTGGTTCCTGGACCGCATCGCCACGCACATCCTGGCCTTCGAAGGCGATTCGCAGGTGGTGTTCTTCGACGGCAACTACCAAGAGTACGAAGCCGACAAGAAGCGCCGCCTGGGCGAAGAGGGCGCCAAGCCCAAGCGCCTGCGCTACAAGGCTTTGAAGTAAAGGGGCTGGTTTTTTTGTTGGGTGTCTGACACCCGCGCAAGACGGTCTCGGGCTTGCCGCGGCGTGTCAGGGGTGTCAGACACCTGGCCGGGAAGTAACGGAGGCGCGACTCAGGTGTCTGACACCCGTACGAGACGGCCTTCAGCTCGCAGCAGTATTCCTGGGGTGTCAGACACCAAGCATCGCTGGCTTTTTTGTTGGGTGTCTGACACCCGCGTAAGACAGTCTCGGGCTTGCCGCGGCGTGTCAGGGGTGTCAGACACCTGGCCGGGAAGTAACGGAGGCGCGCTCAGGTGTCTGACACCCGTACGAGACGGCCTTCAGCTCGCAGCAGTATTCCTGGGGTGTCAGACACCGGCCAGAACGAGGTTATCGCTTCCTCTGTGTCTGACACCCGTACGAAACGTTCATACGGGTTCAGGCGGCTCTTGCCGGGTGTCAGACACCAAGCATCGCTGCCTTTTTTGTTGGGTGTCTGACACCCGCGTAAGACAGTCTCGGGCTTGCCGCGGCGTGTGAGGGGTGTCAGACACCTGACCGGGAAGTAACGGAGGCGCGCTCAGGTGTCTGACACCCGTACGAGACGTTCATACGGGTTCAGGCGGGCCTTGCCGGGTGTCAGACACCTTGCCGCGGGCGTTCCTTGTCCGGGGCCGCAAACGGAAGGCGCGGCGGAACGGGGTTATCCTAAAGCATCCCTTCCAGGAGCCCCCGCGATGCTGCTTTCCGCTTCCGATTCCACTTTGCTGATCGTCGATATGCAGGGCCGGCTGATGCCGGTCATCCATGACGGCGACGCCGTGCTCGACGCGGCTCACAAGCTTGCGCAGGCCGCGCGCCTGCTCGACGTGCCGGTGGCGGCCACCGAGCATCACGGCAAGATGCTGGGCCCCACCGTAGAACCGCTGCGCGCGCAGGTGCAGGCCACTTTCCAGAAAATGCATTTTTCATCGGCGCTCGAACCGGGCTTCGAGGCCTGGCTGCCGGCGGCGCGCAAGACCGTCCTGGTGGCCGGCTGCGAAGCGCACATCTGCGTGCTCCAGACCGTGATCGGCCTGATCGACCTGGGCTATCGCGCGGTGCTGGTCGCCGATGCCGCGGGCTCCCGCAAGCCTTCCGACCACCACGCGGCGCTGCGCCGTGCGCGCGCGCATGGCGCCGATATCGTCACGTCCGAGATGGCGATCTTCGAATGGATGCGGACCTGCGAACACCCGCGTTTCCGCGAGGTGTTACGTCTGGTCAAATAGCGCCCGGCGGTTGCAACACTGTCCCGGGGAGGTGCAAAGATTCTCTCGCCCTTTGACACAATTCATGGGCAAACCTAACAGCCAGGGCAGGGATATTTTGCGATCCTGAAGGTTCCAAGCCCGCACGGGGATCCGCGTGCTCGCGTGCAGTTCATCGGCGCGGTCCCGGGCATGAGAATAGGAACCAAACTATGAAAATCGCATCTCTCTCCAAAATCTGTGTCGCGCTGGCGATGACCGCCGCCATGGCTGGCTGCTCCTCCTGGGACGGCATGAGCCACCGCCAGAAGAGCGCCGTCGGCGGCGCCGCGCTGGGCGGCGTCGCGGGCGCCGTGATCACCAACGGCGGCATTCTCGGTACGGTGGGCGGAGCGGCGATCGGCGGCGTCGTCGGCGACCAGGTCGGCAAGCACTGAGCATCCTCGTGCCCCCATGCAAAACGCCCGGCATCGCCGGGCGTTTTGCATGGTGCGCCGGGCGCCCAGGCGCATCAGTTTTCGCTTTGCGGCATTTCGATCTTCACTTCCAACACTTCCAGCGTGTCCTGGCGTTCCAGGTGCACCTTGATGTCTTCGGGGTTGATCTTCACGTATTTCGAGATGACGGCGATCAACTCCTGCTGCAATTGCGGCAGGTAGTCGGGCGAGTCGTCGCGGCCCCGCTCGTGGGCCAGGATGATCTGCAACCGTTCCTTGGCGACGGAGGCGGAAGTCTTCTTTTGACCGAGCAGAAACGACAGGAAGGACATTGCTTACTTGCCTCCGAACAGGCGTTTCAGGAAACCGGGCTTTTCATAATCGGTAAAGCGCAGGGCCTTGTCTTCGCCAAGGTAACGGGCCACGACGTCCTTGTAGGCCTCGGAAACGTCGGTGTCTTTCAGGTGGATGGCCGGCAGGCCTTGGTTCGACGCCTGCAGCACGGCTTCGGATTCGGGGATGACGCCGATCAGCTTGATGCGCAGGATGTCTTCGATGTCGCCCAGCGACAGCATTTCGCCGTCGACGACGCGCTTGGGGCTGTAGCGCGTGAGCAGCAGGTATTCCTTGACGGGTTCGTCGCCCTCGACCGCGCGCTTGGACTTGGCGGCCAGGATGCCCAGGATGCGGTCGGAGTCGCGCACCGACGAGACTTCCGGGTTGGTCACGACCAGCGCGTCGTCGGCGAAGTAGGCGGCCATCAGCGCGCCCGTCTCGATGCCGGCGGGGGAGTCGCAGATGATGTATTCGAAGCCCATGCCCTTAAGGTCGTTGATGACCTTTTCCACGCCTTCCTGCGTCAGCGCGTCTTTGTCGCGCGTTTGCGAGGCCGGCAGGATGAACAGGTTTTCGAGCTGCTTGTCCTTGATGAGCGCCTGGTTGAGCGTGGCTTCGCCCTGGATCACATTGACGAAGTCGTACACGACGCGCCGCTCGCAGCCCATGATCAGGTCGAGGTTGCGCAGGCCGACGTCGAAGTCGATGACCGCGGTTTTGTGGCCCCGCATCGCGAGTCCCGCAGAAAAACTGGCGCTGGTCGTGGTTTTGCCCACGCCGCCTTTGCCGGAAGTCACCACAACAATGCGTGTCATGACGATCAAACCCTTATGTTCGAATAAATCGCGTTATCGTAAAGCAAAAAGCCTTTGTAAGGCTTCTTACAGGATGTGTTGAAATTTGCGCGGACGTCTTGCCGGGTGCGGCCTGGGGGCGGGGGGCTGAAAAGCTTTTCAGGGCTTGAGCGCTTCGATGCGCAGCGTATCGCCATCCAGCCGGACCAGCGCGGGCTGGTTGTGCAGCGTGCGGTCCAGTTTGTCTTCGACAACGCGGTAGACGCCGGCCACGGCCAGCAGTTCGGCGTCCAGGTGCGTCGTGAAGATGCGGGCCGAGGTGTCGCCGCGCGCGCCGGCCATCGCCTTGCCGCGCAAGGGGCCGTAGACGTGGACGTTGCCGTCGGCGATGACTTCGGCGCCCTGGCTCACCATGCCGATCACCACCAGGTCCGTATGCCTCGCGTAGACGCGCTGGCCGGACCGCAGGGGCTTGGTGATGACCAGCGCCGAAGACGAGTGCGGGGCCGCGGGCGTGGGGCTGGGGGCCGAGGTGGCGCCGCTGGCCTCGCGCGCGGGCAGGGGATCGGCATCGGCCTTGCCGGCGGCGGGTTCCGTTTCGGCGGCGGCTTCGGTGGGCGCGGCCGCGGTTTCGACCGCCGCGGCCGGCACGGAAGGCACCGGCGTGGCGACGTCGTTGGGCAGCGCCGTATCGACCACGGGAGCGGGCCGGGCCGCGGGCGTGGACAGTTCCACCGGCGTCAGGCCGGCCGCGCGGGCGGCCTCCAGGTTGGCGCCTTCGGCCACGACGCCGATGGGGGGCAGGTTATGGCCCCGCAGCGCCGCCACCAGGGCGGTCCAATCGATCTTTTCCTCGACGCGGCTGGCGTCGATGACCACGGGTTCGTTCTCGAAGAAGCTGCCGGCGTCGGCCATGCGCTTGGCGAGCGCGGCCTCCAGGTGTTCAGGGTCGGCGCTGTGCAGAACCACCCGGATCGCATACAGGGTGGCGCTTTTGAAGTCCAGGGCTAGGGATTCAGTGTTCATCTTGGTTGTGGCTGGCGGTCCGGACGCCCGAAACAGGGGCGCGCAACCGGCTGCGGGATGTCGGGCATGATAACCCGCCCCGGGACGGCCCAGCGATGAAAAAGGCGCCAAAAGGCGCCTTTTCCCCAGCAATGCCGACGCGGCGCGTCAGCCTTGGGCCCAGGAGTCCCGCAAGGTCACGATGCGGTTCAGCACCGGCGCCTCGGGCGTGGAGTCCTTCAGGTCGGCCGTGAAGTAGCCCAGGCGCTCGAACTGCCAGGTGGCGCCCGGCGAGGCCACGGTGCCCGGTTCCAGCCAGGCCGTGACGGTCTGCTTGGAATTCGGGTTCAGGCAGGTCAGGAAGTCCTTGTCGCCGGCGTCGGGGCGGGCGTCGGCGAACAGGCGGTCGTACAGATGGATCTGGGCGGGAATCGCATGGGCCGCGCTGACCCAGGTGATGTTGCCCTTGACCTTGACGCTGTCGGCGCCCGGCGTGCCGCTCTTGGTGTCCGGCAGGTATTCGGCATGGACTTCGACGACGTCGCCGGCCTCGTTCTTGACGAAGCCGGTGCAGCGCACGACGTAGCCGTACTTCAGGCGCACGGTGTTGCCCGGGAACAGGCGGAAGTACTTCTTGGGCGCTTCTTCGCGGAAGTCGTCGCGTTCGATCCAGAGTTCGCGCGACAGCGGGAACTCGCGCACGCCGGCTTCCGGGTCGTGCGGGTTGCGCGGGGCGGTGCAGATCTCGGTCTGGCCTTCCGGGTAGTTGGTGATGACCAGCTTGACCGGGTCCAGCACGGCCACGGAGCGGGCGGCGATGGGATCCAGGTCGTCGCGCACGGCCTGCTCCAGCAGGCTGTAGTCGATGCGGGAGTCGGACTTGGACACCGCCGTGCGTTCGCAGAACAGGCGGATCGACGCCGGCGTGTAGCCGCGGCGGCGCAGGCCGAAGAGCGTGGGCATGCGGGGGTCGTCCCAGCCGTCCACGTGGCCTTCGCGCACCAGTTGCAGCAGCTTGCGCTTGCTGGTGACGACGTAGCTCAGGTTCAGGCGCGCGAATTCGTACTGGTGCGGCAGCGGCTGGGCCAGCCTGCCCAGTTCGGCCAGGCGCGCCAGGATCCAGTCGTAGAACGGGCGCTGGTCTTCGAATTCCAGCGTGCAGACGCTGTGCGTGATGCCTTCCAGGGCGTCTTCGACCGGGTGAGCCCAGCTATACATCGGGTAGATGCACCATTGGTCGCCCGTGCGGTGGTGGGTGGCGTGGCGCACGCGGTACATGACCGGGTCGCGCAGGTTGATGTTGGGCGAAGCCATGTTGATCTTCGCGCGCAGCACCAGGCTGCCGTCGGGATGCTTGCCGTCGCGCATTTCGCGCAGCAGCGCGAGCGATTCCGCGGCGGGGCGGTCGCGCCACGGCGAATTGACGCCGGGTTCGGTCAGTGTGCCGCGGTTGGCGCGGATCTCGTCGGCGCTCTGTTCGTCCACATAGGCGTGGCCGGCCTCGATCAGCGCCTCGGCGAACTCGTACATGTAGCCGAAGTAGTCGCTGGCGAAGTACAGGTTGTCGTTGCCGTCGGCCTTCCAGTCGAAGCCCAGCCAGTGCACGGCCTCGATGATGGCGTCGACGTACTCCTGGTCTTCCTTTTCGGGGTTGGTGTCGTCGAAGCGCAGGTGGCAGACGCCGCCGAAATCGCGCGCCAGCCCGAAGTTCACGCAGATGCTCTTGGCATGGCCGATGTGCAGGTAGCCATTGGGCTCCGGCGGAAAGCGCGTGCGGATGCGGGCCGGATCCAGTCCGCCCTGTTGTTGCAAGGCCGCCGGGCCAGGCTTGCCCGCCCAACGCTTGCCTGCGAAGCGCTGGGCTTCGAGGTCGTCTTGGACGATGTTCAGCAGGAAATTCGATGCAGCAGGGGTCGGCGTCGTGGCGGAGGTCATTCTTGAAAGAATAGGAAAAAGCAGCGACAAAGCGTCAATTTTGCCACGTTCCGCAGGCAGCCTCTTTTCGGGGGGGGTGCAACCGGTTTCAAACTGGCCCCACAGTCTTGTAACTGGCTCTACACTACGGGCCATTATGGACATATCCACGCTATCCCTGGCCCGCGCGCAGTTCGTGGCCAGCCTGAGCTTCCTGGCGCTGTTCCTGGCCGTCTCCCTGGCTCTCGCCTGGGTGCTGCTGTTCTTCAAGATACGGGCCCGCTGGTCCGGCCATGGCGGGTGGACGGCCGCCTACCGCTTCTGGGTGCGGATATTCGCGCTGGCCTTCGTGCTGACCCTGGCGGCCAGCGTGCCGGTGCTGATCCAGATCGGCAGCCTGTGGGCGGGGCTGATGGACAAGATCGGCAATGTGGCCGGCCCCTTGCTGGGCTACGGCATCCTGTCGGTGTTCATCCTGAAGTCCTGCTTCCTCGGCGTCATGCTGTTCGGCCAGCGGCGCGTTTCCGACGGCGCCCATACGCTGGCGGTGCTGATGGTGGCGGTGGGGCAACTGGTGGCGGTGTTCTGGGTGCTGGCCCTGCAATCCTGGATGCAGACGCCGGACGGCGCCCTGCTGGTCGACGGCCGCTACCAGGTCTACGACTGGACGGCCGTGGTGCTGAATCCGTCGGTGGGCTGGCGCATGGCCACGGTGGCGGTGGGCGCCGCGCTGGCCGCCTCCTTCCTGATGATGGGCGTGACCGCGTTGCAGGCGTTGCGGCGGCCGCTGGGCGACGGCGAACGCAGCGCGTTCAGGACGGCCCTGGTGGTCGCGGTGGTGGCCGCGCTCATGCAATTGCCGGTCGCCACCGGCGCCGGGCAGATGGTCGCGAAGCTGCAGCCGGCCAAGGCGGCCGCGGCGGCCGGTTTCTGGGAAAGCGGCGCCGAGCCGAGCCTGGTGCTGTTCGGCTGGCCGGACGCCCGCAACCATACGAACGTGGCCGACCTGACCCTGCGCAATATGGGCGGGATGTGGCTGCATCGCAACCCGGACGGCACTTACCAGGGCCTGGACAAGTATTCGGGCATGCTGCCGCCGGTCGCGCTGACCTTCTGGTCGCTGCGCGTGGCGGCCGCGCTGGGCCTGCTGATGCTGGCCGTGGCCTGCGTGACCTTCCTGTGGACCTTCCGGCGCGGGCTGGATCCGTCGACGCTGCCGCGCTGGTGGCAGCGGGTCATGTGCGGCATGATGTTCTCGGGCGGCATCGCGGTCGTGGCCGGATGGTGGGTGTCCATCATCGGCCTGCAGCCGTTCGCGGTGAACGGCACCATCACGCAATCCGAGGTCCTGGGCTCGGTGTCTTCCAGCACCGTCCTCTATGGCCTGGCCGGCTACGGGGTGCTGTACGCCCTGTTGCTGGCCGCGTTCGCCGGCATGCTGTTCCACGCGGCGCGCTACGGCGTCGTGCCCGTGCGCAAACTGGGCGGGGGGACGCCATGATCGCCATGCTGGCCGCCTCCCAGGGGCTGAACCCCGAAGATCCCTCGTTCTGGATGCCGCTGGCCTTCATGGCGCTGCTGTTCGTGGTGATCGCCGCGGGCATGGTGCTGGACGGCTTCGACCTGGGCGTGGGCATCCTGCTGCAACTGGCGCCGGAGCACGAGCGCGGCCGCATGATGAGCCTTTTGAGCCCATGGCGGGACGCCAACGAGTTCTGGCTGCTGCTGGGCATGGGGCTGTTCGCCGCGGCGTTCCCGTTCGCGTGGGGCGCGGTGCTGGGCAAGCTCTACGGGCCGCTCACTTGCATGGTGCTGGGCGCGGTGCTGCGCAGCGTCGCGTTCGAATTCCGCATCCGCGCGCGCAACGAAATGAAGCCGCGCTGGATCTTCGCGTTCTGGGCGGGGTCCCTGATCACCGCGTTCGGCCAGGGCATGATGCTGGGCCGGATCGCGACCGGCTACCAGTCCGACGCCGGCTACGGCTGGTTCGCCATGTTCGTGGGCCTGTGCGCGGTGGCGGCCTACGTCCTGCTGGGCGCGTCCTGGCTGGTCATGCGGGTGGACGGCGACCTGCAGCGGCGCGCCGCCAACTGGGCCCGCCACGCGATCCGCTGGACGGCGGTGGGCATGGTCGCGATCGCGGTGACGCTGGGGCTGGCCAATGCCGGCATCTTCTACAAGTGGAGCAACATCGCCCACCTGAGCCTGGCCGCCACGGTCTGGGTGCTGATGCTGGCCGGCTTCGTGGCCGCCGAAATGCTGCTGGCCCGGCTGCCGGGCCGGGCCGAGCGCTTCAGTTGGCTGCCCTTCGTGCTGTGCGTGGCCCTGTTCCTGCTGATGCTCAGCGGCCTGGCCTACAGCCTCTTCCCCTACCTGATCCTGGACGACATGACGCTGTGGGACGGCGCGGGCGCGCTGGGGTCGATGCGCCTCGTGTTGGCGGGCGCCGTCGTGGGGATCCCGGTGGTGCTGGTGTTCAACATCCTGGCCTACCGCTCGGTATTCGGCAAGGAGCGCGCGCCGGTGCCGCTGCTGCCGCCGCCGGGCTGAGCGGTGGGGTTGGGTGGCGGGGCTGGGTGGCGGGGCTGGGTGTAGGATGGGTGGAGCGCGGCAGTTCCTAGGTAAGAAGCTAGGTGCTGAACGCGCGCAACCCATGCGGCCATGGGCCGACAGTGCCCGGCATCGGCCCCAAAAAACAGTCTGCCCACGGCCGCATGGGTTGCGCGCGCTGGATACCTGAGTTCTTGCTTAAGAACTCTCGCGCTCCACCCATCCTACAGAACCGGTCTGGCGACGCGCTGTAGGATTTCCTCGCCGTAGGCTTCCAGCTTGCGGGCGCCCACGCCGCTGATGTGGCTCAGCGCATCCATGGACTCCGGCTGGGCCAGCGCGATCTCGCGCAGCGTGGCGTCGTGGAAGATGACGTAGGCCGGCACGCCGTGGCTCTTGGCGACTTCGCCGCGCCAGGCGCGCAGCGCTTCGAAGACGGGTTGCAGTTCGGCCGGCAGGTCGATGGCGGCCGCCTTGGGGCGTCCGCTGCCGGTCTTGCCCGAGCGCGTCTTTTTTTCCGATTCCCGGCGCAGCATCAGTTGCCGCTCGCCCTTGAGCACGGCCCGGCTACCCTCGGTCAGGGCCAGGGTGCCGAAGCCTTCGTTGTCCACCGTCAGCAGGCCCTGCGCCAGCAACTGGCGCAGCACGCCGCGCCAGGCGGTGTCGCTGAGGTCTTCGCCCACGCCGAATACGCTGAGCGTTTCGTGGCCGTGCTGCTTGGTGCGTTCGGTGACCTTGCCGCGCAGGATGTCGATGATGTGGCCCGCGCCGTAGCGCTGGCCGCGTTCCTTCCACAGGCGGTAGACGGCGGACAGCACCTTCTGCGCCGCGACCGTCCCGTCCCAGGCCTGCGGGGGATCCAGGCAGACGTCGCAGTTGCCGCAGGCCGTGATCTGCTGGCCGAAGTAGGCCAGCAGGCGCACGCGCCGGCATTCCACCGTTTCGCACAGCCCCAGCATGGCGTCGAGCTGCTGGCCGAGCCGCCTGCGGTAGGACTCCTCGCCGGGTGATTCGTCGATCATGCGGCGCTGCTGCACCACGTCCTGCAAGCCATAGGCCAGCCAGGCGGTGGCGGGCAGGCCGTCGCGGCCGGCGCGGCCGGTCTCCTGGTAATAGCCTTCCACGGACTTGGGCAGGTCGATGTGGGCCACGAAGCGGACGTCGGGCTTGTCGATGCCCATGCCGAACGCAATGGTGGCCACCATGACCACGCCGTCCTCGCGCAGGAAGCGCGCCTGGTTGGCGGCGCGCACCTGGGGGCTGAGCCCGGCATGGTACGGCATGGCGTCGATGCCCTGGTTGCACAGGAATTCCGCGGTTTCTTCCACGCGGGCCCGCGACAGGCCGTAGACCACGCCGGATTCGCCTTCGTGTTCGGTGCGGATCATTTCCAGCAACTGCTTGCGCACCTCGTTCTTTTCGATGATGCGGTAGCGGATGTTGGGGCGGTCGAAGCTGGAAACGAAGTGGCGGGCGTCGTCCAGCGACAGGCGCTGGGCGATTTCGCGGCGGGTGTCCGCGGTGGCGGTCGCCGTGAGCGCGATGCGCGGCACGTCGGGCCAGCGCTCGTGCAGCATCGACAGGCCCAGGTATTCCGGCCGGAAGTCATGGCCCCACTGGGATACGCAGTGGGCTTCGTCGATGGCGAACAGCGCGATGCGGCCGCGTTCCAGCAATTGCAGGCAGCGGTCGGTCAGCAGGCGTTCGGGGGCCACGTAGAGCAGGTCCAGTTCGCCGGCCAGGAAGGCCTGTTCGACGTCGCGGGCCACCCGCCACTCCTGCGTGGAATTCAGGAAGGCCGCCCGCACGCCCAGTTCGGTCAGGGCGTCGACCTGGTCCTGCATCAGCGCGATCAGGGGCGACACGACGATGCCGGTGCCTTCGCGAACCAGCGACGGGATCTGGTAACAGAGCGACTTGCCGCCGCCGGTGGGCATGAGGACCAGCGCGTCGCCGCCGTCGATCACCTGTTCGACAATGGCTTGCTGGTCGCCGCGGAAGGATTCGTAACCGAAGACGCGCTGCAACACGCCGAGGGCGCGCGCGTCAGACATGGGGGTAGGCCGGAAGCATCATGGCAGGGATTTTAAGCCCCAATTCCGGCGGCCCTCTTCCGAAGGGAGATTTCCGTCCTTGCGGCGGCCGGACTACCAGCTCAGCCAGGTGCCCCGCATGAAGGTGTCGACCGGCATGCTGAGGTTGGCGCGCCACTCGTAATCGCCCGACAGGATGTCGCGGTCGGCGCCGACCGCCAGCTTCACCTTGGGCGCCACGAACATGCTGTGGGACAGCCCCACGCGCTGTTCGGCCAGGGCGGAGCCTTCCCGCAGCCCGGAGTAGGTGCCGCTGAGGGTGCCCCAGCCCGTGATGGGAACGCCCGCCGACAGCGTGTTGCGGGTTTGTGCCGCCGAGGCCGCGCCGCCGGAGTACATGGACAGGTCGCCGAAGCCCGCGCCGGTCTGCTCGGCGGTGTAGCCCAGGTTGAGGGTGTCGGCCACGTCCACGCTGTAGCCGAAGCGGTAGCGCCAGGCGTTGACGGTGTCGAACGAGCTTTGCGTGGCTCCCGCCTGGAACGTGCCGTATTCGCCGGCGGCATAGGTGGTGCCCATGCCGCGCGTGGTGAGCGAGGGCGCGCTCTGCATCTGGCCTTCCAGGGTCAGGGCGGGCGTGAGGCCGTAGCGCACGCTGCCGCTGCCTACCGACGCCCCGTAGTCGACGGCGCCCGAACTGGCGGCGGGATCCATGTTGTTGAGGCGGCCCAGCGATGAGGAATAGCCGAAGCTGCCTTCGGGAACCGTGGCGCCGGAGCCGGCCCAGTTCGAGATCTGCAGGCCGCCCACCGGGGCGCCGCTGCCCCAGGCCGGCGCGTTGGCGGTGACGTTGCCCACCGCGATGGAGGGGCCCGACGCGTTGCCGTAGACCCAGTTGCGGCTGCCGCCGTAGCGCAGGCCGTCCTGGCTGCCGGCGGAGGCGAACCAGGGACGCGACGGACGCGATACGCCGGAAATCACGACGACCGGCACGCGCGGCACGTCGCCGTCCTCCAGGGCGAAAGAGTAATCGGGCGCGGGGGCCTCGGGGGCGGCGAGCGCCCCGCAGTCCGCCGGCAGCGGCTGGACATCGCCCGACAGCGCCGCCCCGGTGCCGGGTATCCCCAGGTCCAGGCCGTCGCTCTCGCCCGTGCCGTGCACCGTGGTGTCCAGGGCGGGTTCCATTGTTTGCAGGTCGCAGGGGGACGGATCGAGCGGCACCGCGCGCGATTCCAGGGACGGGGCGGGATGCACGGGGAGCGGCTGGACCGGCGCCAAGGCGCCGATACCGCGCGCCCAGCCGGTCGGGGCGCCCGGCGGCGGCAAGCGCGCGTCGGCCGGGCCGCCGAGCGCGGGCGCCAGCGGCAAGACGGCGCCGGCCGCCAGCGCGGCGCGCGACAGCCATTTCCGCCGGATGATTGCAGGGGCGATCATAGGAACAGTGTAGAGAGGGGGCGCCGCGAATGCTGTAAACGTTCTTTAGCGGGCAGCGGCTGGCCGGCGCCTATTTTATCGCCGCGGCCGCGCTTTCACGAAAAGCGCGGGTAACGGCGCCCAACATCGTGCAACAGGTATATTTCAGTTGATTTCCTGCCTCTTGCGGCGGGACGCGGCGCACCGCACTATGGCATCCATGGACAATCCCCACACCAAGCTGTTGGTCGTCGACGACGATCCAGCCCTGCGGCAGTTGCTTGCCGACTACCTGAACCGGCACGGCTACGACACGCTGCTGGCGCCGGACGCCACCGACCTGTCTGCCCGCATCACCCGCTACGCCCCCGATCTGCTGGTGCTCGACCGCATGCTGCCCGGCGGCGACGGCGCGGACGCCTGTCGCCGCCTGCGCGAGCAAGGCGAGGACATCCCCGTCATCCTGCTGACCGCCCGCGACGAAGCGGTGGACCGCATCATCGGCCTGGAAGCGGGCGCCGACGACTACGTCGGAAAGCCTTTCGATCCGCGCGAGCTGCTGGCCCGCATCGAGGCCGTGCTGCGCCGCAAGCGGGGCCCGTCCGCCCTGACCAAGGATGCGCCGGTTTCGTTCGGCCCCTTCGTGTTCGACCCTTCCACGCGCCAGTTGTCGCGCGACGGCACCGTGGTCAAGCTCACCGGAGGCGAGATCAACCTGCTGGAGGCGCTGGTGCGCAACGCCGGCAAGCCGCTGTCGCGCGAACGCCTGCTGGCCCTGGCGCGCGACGACGACGCCGGCGAGCGCAACGACCGGGCCATCGACATCGCCATCCTGCGCCTGCGGCGCGTCATCGAAGACGATCCCAAGCAGCCGCGCTGGATCCAGACGGTCTGGGGCATCGGCTACCGGTTTTCGCCCTGATGCGCTTCTCTCCCGGTTTTCTGGTGCCTCGGTCGCTGCGGGCGCGGCTGATCCTGCTGATCCTGGGGGCGGTCCTGCTGACGCAGGCGGCCACCCTGGTGACGGTGTCCTACTTCCGCCACAAGTTCATGGAAGACGTGGCCATCGGCTACATCGTCACCACGATCCGCACGCTGCGCGCCGCCGTGTCCCAGGTGCCGGCCGAGGACCGCGCCGATTTCGTGCGCACCGCCTCGCAGAACCAGTGGCGCCTGTGGTCGCGGGTGCTGCCGGCCGAAGCCAGGCTGCAGCGCTTCAACGGCCGCCGTCCGCCCCCGCCGCCCAAGGCCGCCCCGCGGCCTCCGCCCGCGGCGGCGGACTCGCAACTGCATGGGCCGCCGGCTTCGCCGCCGCCCGAAGAGCGCGACGACGACCGCGCCGACGAGCGGCACGAGGCCGACCGCGAGCGCGAGCGCGAGCACGAAGAGCGCATGCGGCGCTACCAGCCCGAACCGGACGACATCCGCCGCGACCTCCGCGTGCTGGTGCAGCAGCTCAACGAACGCCTGAACGATGGCACCCGTGTCGCGCTGTCGCGCGGCCCCACGCCGGAAATCTTCATTTCGCTGGCCCCCAACTCGGCCAGCGAGGACGTGCCGCGCCTGCGCGAATGGCTGGTCATTCCGCTGGACCGCCTGGATCCGCCGGTGGCCACGCCCTTCATCGCCGCCTGGCTGGGCGGGCTGGGCCTGCTGCTGTTGCTGGCCGTGGGCTTCTCGTGGCACATCACGCGCCCGATCACCCGGCTGGCCGACGCCGCCGACCGCCTGGCCGCCGGGCAGCCGCAGCGCGTCGAACCGTCGGGCCCGCATGAAACCCGGGTGCTGGGCGAGCGCTTCAACGCCATGCTGGACGCGCTGTCCGAGTCCGATTCGGTGCGCCGGACCCTGCTGTCCGGCCTGCCGCACGACCTGAAAGGGCCGCTGTCGCGGATGTGGCTGCGCATTGAACTGGCCGACGACTCCAAGCTGAAAGAGGGCCTGCGAGCTGACCTGCAGGACATGCAGCACATGGTCGACCAGTTCATCGGCTTCGTGCGCGGGACCGACCCGGCCGCCTACCGCTACGCCTCCATGGCCCTGGGCGACTGGCTGACCGAGCGCGTGGGCGCCTGGCAGGGCGCGGGCACCGACATCCGCCTGCGGACCGCCGACGAGGACGCCGCGCTGATGGTGCAGGCGGACGCCGTGGCGCTGGGACGGCTGCTGGACAACCTGATCGGCAACGCCCTGAACCACGGCGCGCCGCCGGTCGACGTCGCGTTGTGCGGGGAAGGGCGCTACGCGGTCCTGGACGTGGCCGACCACGGCCCCGGCATCGTGCCGGAGCGCCGCCAGGAGGCCCTGCGCCCGTTCAGCCGGCTTGACGACGCGCGCACGCGCACCGGCAGCGTCGGCCTGGGCCTGGCCCTGGCCGAGGCCATCGCGCGCGCGCACGGCGGGTCGCTGGAACTGCGCGAAGCCGAATCCGGCGGCCTGGGCGTGCGGGTCAAGCTGCCTTTGTCGGAAGCCGCATAGGGCCGGGCCGTCCCAGGGCGGCCCGTCCTTACGGTACGATGCATCCTGCTTCGTCCTTTGCCGTTCCCGCACCATGGCCATCCAGTCCGATTCGCTTTCCTCCCGCCCCGACGCCCCCCGTATCGTGGCGCCGCAGCCGGTGTCTCCCAACGAGGAGTCGATCGAACGCGCCCTGCGGCCCAAGGCGCTGGACGAATACGTGGGGCAGCAGCGCGCCCGCGAACAGCTCGAGATTTTCATCGCCGCCGCCAGGAAGCGCGGCGAGGCGCTGGACCACGTGCTGCTGTTCGGCCCGCCGGGCCTGGGCAAGACCACGCTGGCCCACATCATCGCGCGCGAAATGGGCGTGCAGTTGCGCCAGACCTCCGGCCCGGTGCTGGAACGTCCCGGCGACCTGGCCGCGCTGCTGACCAACCTCGAAAAGAACGACGTCCTGTTCATCGACGAAATCCACCGCCTGTCGCCCGTGGTCGAGGAAATCCTCTATCCGGCGCTGGAGGACTTCCAGATCGACATCCTGATCGGCGAAGGCCCCGCCGCGCGCAGCGTGAAGCTGGACCTGCAGCCCTTCACCCTGGTGGGCGCCACCACGCGGGCCGGCATGCTGACCAACCCGCTGCGCGACCGCTTCGGCATCGTGTCGCGGCTGGAGTTCTACAACGCCGCCGACCTGGGCCGCATCGTGACGCGCAGCGCGGGCCTGCTGAACGCCGGCATCACGCCCGACGGCGCGGCCGAAGTGGCGCGCCGCGCCCGCGGCACGCCGCGCATCGCCAACCGGCTGCTGCGCCGCGTGCGCGACTACGCCGAGGTCAAGGCCAGCGGCACCATCGACGCCGACGTCGCCGGCCGCGCGCTGGCCATGCTCGAGGTCGACCCCCAGGGGCTGGACCTGATGGACCGCAAGCTGCTCGAGGCCATCGTCCACAAGTTCGATGGGGGCCCCGTCGGCGTGGACAGCCTGGCGGCGGCCATCGGCGAAGAGCGCGACACGATCGAGGACGTCATCGAACCCTATCTGATCCAGCACGGCTACCTGCAGCGCACGCCGCGCGGCCGCACCGCCACGCTCACGACGTGGCGCCACCTGGGGCTGACCCCGCCCGCCGGCACCGCCAGCGGGTCCGGCGATCTCTTCGGCAAATAGGCCGCCGCCTGCCGGCGGCGCGGCGGGTTTATCATCCGGGAGTACCGTTACCCTTTCGCGATCCAAGGACCGAATTCCCATGCAGCCCGAATTGCCCACTTACGATGATGTCGCGCGCGCCAGCGAGCGCCTGGCCGGCAACGCGCACCGCACGCCCGTCTTGACCTCGGCCACCGCCGACGCGCTCAGCGGCGCCTCGCTGTTCTTCAAGTGCGAGAACTTCCAGCGCATGGGCGCCTTCAAGTTCCGCGGCGGGTACAACGCCATCGCGCGCCTGACGCCCGAACAGCGGGCCGCCGGCGTCGTGACGTTTTCCTCGGGCAACCACGCGCAGGCCATCGCCCTGGCGTCCCGGCTGCAAGGCGTGCAGGCCACCATCATCATGCCGCTGGACGCGCCCGCGGCCAAGCGCGCCGCCACCGAAGGCTATGGCGGCAAGATCGTCACCTACGACCGCTACACCGAGGACCGCGAGGCCATCGCGCGCCGCATCCAGGCGGAAACGGGCGCCACGCTGATCCCGCCCTACGACCACGAGGACGTGATCGCCGGCCAGGGCACCGCCGCCAAGGAGCTGTTCGAGGAAGTGGGCGAACTGGACTACCTGTTCGTCTGCCTGGGCGGCGGCGGGCTGCTGGCCGGTTCGGCCCTGTCCGCCTTCGCGCTGAGCCCGCGCTGCCTGGTCTACGGGGTCGAGCCCGAGGCCGGCAACGATGGCCAGCAGTCCCTGCGCAAAGGTGAAATCGTCCGAATTCCAGCCCCCAAGACCCTGGCCGACGGCGCCGCCACGACGCACCTCGGCAATCTGACCTTCCCGCTGATCCAGAAGTACGTCCGCGACATCGTCACGGTGACGGACGAGCAACTGGTCGCCACCATGAAGTTCTTCGCCGAACGCATGAAGATGGTGGTGGAGCCCACCGGTTGCCTGGCCGCGTCCGCCGTCATGCAGAACGTGGTGCCGGTGCGCGGCGCCCGGGTCGGGGTCATCATCAGCGGCGGCAACGTCGATCTTCCGGCCTACGCCAAGTTGCTGGCGGCCTGACGCGCCTGGCGGCGGCCCGCAAGCGGGCCGCCGATGCGCGCTTGCGGTTGTCGCCCGTGCAGGGCAGAATCGGGGCTGAATCCTGACGAACAGGGGCTGCGACATGCGTATCCTTGTCATCGGCGGCACCGGTTTCATCGGCCGTCACCTGGTAGCGCGGCTGTCCGCGGACCAGCATCAGATCATCGTGCCCACCCGTCTTTACGGCCGCGGGCGCGATCTGCAGATCCTTCCCACCACCACCCTGCTCGAATGCGACGTGCACGACGACGCCACGCTGGACGGCCTGGCGCAAGGCTGCGACGCGGTCGTGAACCTGGTGGGCATCCTGCACGGCAAGGCCGGCCGGCCCTACGGATCGGATTTCGCGCGGGCGCACGTCCTGCTGCCGCAGCGCATCGCGCAGGCGTGCCGCCGCCAGCGCGTGCCCCGCATGCTGCACGTCAGCGCGCTGGGCGCGGACTCCGGCGGCAACAGCATGTACCAGCGCTCCAAGGGCGACGGCGAAGCCGCCATCAAGAAGGAATTCGCGGATTGGCGCGAAGGCGGCTGGACGATCTTCCGCCCTTCCGTCGTCTTCGGCCCCGACGACCAGTTCACCAATATGTTCGCCCGGCTCGCCCGCTGGCTGCCCGTGCTGCCGCTGGCGGGCGAGCACGTGCGCATGCAGCCGGTGTACGTGGGCGACGTGGTGGCGGCCCTGGTGTCGGCGCTGGGCAACACGCACACCTGCGGCAAGACCTACGAACTGGGCGGCCCGCAGGTCTACACGCTGGGCGAGATCGCGCGCCTGTGCGCCGCCTGGAGCGGCCATCCGCGGCCGGTGATCGGCATGCCGATGGGCGTGGGCCGCATGCAGGCCATGCTGTTCGAATGCCTGCCGGGCAGGCCGCTGATGTCGCGCGACAACCTGGATTCCCTGCGCCGCGACAACGTCTGCACGGGGCCGATCGCTCCCGAACTGCACGTGGTGCCGACCGGCCTGGAGGCCGTCGCGCCCCGCTATCTGTAATCAGCGCACCAGGGCCTTCAGCGCCTGCTTGATGCCGTCGGACACGCCCACGCCTTCGGGCAGCGTCTTTAGGGCCGACAGCGATTCCTTTTCGGAGTAGCCGAGCGCCAGCAGCGCGTTCAGGATGTCGGACTGGTTGTCGGGCGTGGCGTGCGCGGTGGCGCCGATATCCGCGCCCAGCTTGCCGCGCATTTCCAGCAGCAGGCGTTCCGCGGTTTTCTTGCCGATGCCGGGCACGCGGGTCAGGCGGCCCGATTCCTGCAAGGTGATGGCCTGGGCCAGGTCCGCCACCGACAGCCCCGATAGCACCGACAGCGCGGTCCGCGCGCCGATGCCGCTGACCTTGATCAGTTCGCGGAAGGCGCTGCGTTCGGCCGCCGTGGCGAAGCCGTAGAGGATGTGGGCGTCCTCGCGCACCGTCAGGTGCGTGTAGAGCGTGACGCGCGCGCCGGTGTCCGGCAGGGAGTACAGCGTGCTCATGGGCACGTCGATGTCATAGCCCAGACCGCCCACGTCCACGCAGATCGTGGGCGGGAGTTTCTCGATCAGGGTTCCGGTGATGCGTCCGATCATGGTGATTGAAGGCCTGGCAATGGTGAGGCCGCCGAATGCGCGGCGAATGCGGGGATTCTATACGCGCGGGCGCGCGCGGGGGAAAAGCGGGGGAAAACGCTCAGCCGATCAGGCGGCCATTGCGGATGCGGGTCTTGCCGCCCATGCGCAGGGTGGCGCCCAGGCGCTCGAGCTTTTCCTGCATGGGCCCGGCGTGGGCGTGGCAGATCGCGCAGGCCAGCGCGTCGGCCGAGTCGGGCGAGGGCGCGCCGTCCAGCGCCAGCAGGTGCTGCACCATCATCTGCACCTGCTCCTTGGCGGCGCGGCCGGTGCCGACCACGGCTTTCTTGATCTGCAGCGCGGTGTACTCGTGCACGGCCAGCGAACTGTCGGCCAGGGCGCACAGCGCCGCGCCGCGCGCCTGGCCCAGGAGCAGCGTGGAGGCGGGATTGGTGTTCAGGAAGATGATTTCGAGCGCGGCCACGTCGGGCCGCGTGTCGCGCGCCACCTGGCGCAGGTTGTCCAGGATGACTTTCAGCCGTTCGGACAGGGTCAGCGCCGGCGGGACCACGATGGTCCCGCTGGAGACGTAGCGCAGCCGCGGCCCGTCGGCATCGATCACACCGAAGCCGGTGCGGCGCAGGCCGGGATCGATGCCGAGGACGCGCATCAGTGGCGGAAGTGGCGGGTGCCGGTCAGCACCATGGCGATGCCATGCTCGTCGGCCGCGGCGATGACTTCGTCGTCGCGCACGCTGCCGCCGGGCTGGATCACGCAGGTCGCGCCCGCCGCCACCACCACGTCCAGGCCGTCGCGGAACGGGAAGAAGGCGTCCGAGGCCACGGCCGAGCCCTTCAGGGTCAGGCCGGCGTTCTCCGCCTTGATGGAGGCGATGCGGGCCGAGTCGATGCGGCTCATCTGGCCGGCGCCCACGCCCAGGGTCATGCCGCCGCCCACGAACACGATGGCGTTGGACTTGACGTACTTGGCGACCTTCCAGGCGAAGGCCAGGTCGTTCATTTCCTGTTCGGTGGGCTGGCGCTTGCTGACCACCTTGAGCGCGTCGCGCGGCACGTTGTAGGCGTCCGGGCTCTGCACCAGCCAGCCGCCGCCCACGCGCTTGATGTCGAAGGCGTTCTGGCCCGTGCCCATGGGCACTTCCAGCACGCGCACGTTCTTCTTGGCGGCCAGGACGGCCAGCGCCGCGCCGTCGTAGGCGGGAGCCAGCAGCACTTCCAGGAACTGCGAACTCACGGCTTCGGCCGTGGCGGCGTCCACCGGGCGGTTGAAGGCGATGATGCCGCCGAAGGCGGAGGTCGGGTCGGTCTTGAAGGCCTGCTGGTAGGCCTCCAGGGTGCCGGCCGCGACGGCCACGCCGCAGGGGTTGGCGTGCTTGACGATGACGCAGGCGGGCGCTTCGAAGCTGCGCGCGCATTCCCAGGCGGCGTCGGCGTCCGCGATGTTGTTATAGGACAGTTCCTTGCCCTGCAACTGGCGGTAATTGCCCAGCAGGCCGGCCGGACGCTGCGCGTCGACGTAGAAGGCGGCGGTCTGGTGGGGGTTTTCGCCGTAGCGCAGCGCCTGTTCCTGCTTGACCTGAAGGGTAAGGGTGCCGGGCCATTCGCTGCGGGCCGGCACGGCTTCCTGCTTGGGCTCGGCTTCGGTCAGGCTGGTCAGGTAGGCGGCGATGGCGCCGTCGTAGGCGGCGGTGTGGGCGTAGACCTTGGCGGCCAGCGCCAGGCGCAGGCCGTAGGACGTGGCGCCGCCCTTGTCCATTTCCGACAGCACGCGCGAGTAGTCGACGGGGTCGATCACCACCGTCACGCCGCCGGCTTCGGTGCCGTGGTTCTTGGCCGCCGCGCGCAGCATGGCCGGCCCGCCGATGTCGATGTTCTCGACGGCGTCGGCGAAGGTGCAATCGGGCTTGGCCACCGTTTCGCGGAACGGATACAGGTTGACCACCAGCATGTCGATGCGATCGATGCCCGCCGCCTTGATGGTGTCCATGTGTTCGGCGCTGTCGCGGCGCGCCAGCAGGCCGCCGTGGATCTTCGGGTGCAGCGTCTTGACGCGGCCGTCGAGGATTTCGGGCGAACCGGTATGGGCGGCCACTTCGGTCACGGTCAGGCCGGAGTCGGCCAGCAGCTTGGCGGTGCCGCCGGTCGACAGCAGGCGCACGCCGCGCGCGGCCAGGGCGCGGGCAAATTCAACGATGCCGGTCTTGTCGGACACCGAAAGCAGGGCGGTTTCGATTTTCATGGTGAGGGACGGGAGTGGGGCGGGTACGCCTTCCTCGTTCTGGTCAGGATGGGAAATCAGGAGGGCGGACGGCGCGTCGCGGCGGCCGTCCGCGCGGGAAAGCTATACCTGGATATTGTGCGCCAGCAGCTTCTTGCGCAGGGTGTTGCGGGTGATGCCCAGCATTTCGGACGCGCGCGACTGGTTGCCGCCGGACCGCTCCAGCGCCACTTCGAGCACCGGGCGTTCCACGCAACGCATCACCATGTCCCACATGTCGTGGGGCTCGGATTCGCCCAAGTCTTCGAAATAGCGCTCCAGGCTGGCGCGCACGCATTCTTCCAGGACATCTTTCTTGCTCATTTGAGTACAGATATTTTTATGTTGGTGTTGAGGCGGTCATGCCGCCAGCAGGGCTTCTGCGACCGGCGCCGGATAAGGCCCGCCGTCGCGCGAGATGATGTCGAACCAGTCCGACACGGCCCGCCACTGGTCTCGGGTATTGTCGATCAGATTCATGCGGGCGCAGAACGAATCCGCGCCCGGCAGGCCGTCCAGGTACCAGCCGATGTGCTTGCGCGCCGTGCATACGCCGGTGTGCTCGCCGTAGAACCGGTAGTGGTCGTCGAGATGTTCGAGCAGCAGCTCGCGCATTTCCCCGTAAGAGGGAGGGGCCAGTGTTTCGCCCGTGCGCAGGTAGTGGTCGATTTCGCGGAAAATCCAGGGACGGCCTTGGGCCGCCCGGCCGATCATGACCGCGTCGGCGCCAGTGTAATCCAGGACGCGCCTGGCTTTTTCGGGAGAATCGATATCCCCGTTGGCAATCACGGGAATGTCCAGCTCCGCCTTGACGGCGCGGATAGTGTCATATTCCGCCTCTCCCGTATAGAGGTCGGCGCGGGTGCGGCCGTGCAGGGTCAGGGCGGAGATGCCGGCGTTTTCGGCCATTTTGGCCACCCGCAGGGCGTTGCGGCTTTCGCGGTCCCAGCCGGTCCGGGTCTTGAGGGTGACCGGCACGCCCAGGGGCGCGCAGGCGGACACCACGGCATCGAGGATGCGGGCGATCAGGTCTTCGTGGCGCAGCAGCGCCGACCCGGAGGCGACGTTGCAGACCTTCTTGACCGGGCAGCCCATATTGATGTCGATGATCCGGGCCCCTTTATTGGCGTTGAACACCGCGGCCTCCGCCATCATGGCGGGGTCGGCGCCGGCGATCTGCACCGAGATCGGGGCGATTTCGCCGTCGTGGTTCAGGCGGCGGGAGGTCTTGACGCTATCCCACAGCTTCGGGTTGCTGGCGGCCATTTCCGACACGGCATAGCCCGCCCCCAGCTTCTTGCAAAGCTGGCGGAAAGGACGGTCCGTCACGCCCGCCATGGGCGCGACAAGAACGTTGTTGGGAAGGGACCACTGGCCTATGCGCATGCTCACATTTTAACCGGCTCGATCGAACCCCCTTTTTCAGCCGGCAAACGCCGGGTAACGAAGAGAGGCGAAAGCAAACCGATCCCGCCCCTTTTCGGGGCCGGATCGAAGGGAAATCAGGCCCGGAAACCTTGCAGCAGGTGCTGCGCCAGCGGCGCGCGCAGCGGCGAGGCCAGGTCCAGCGCCAGCAGGGCCAGGCCGCAGGCATGCTCCACCGGCGCGAGGCCGGTCGAGAAGACCCGGGGCATCAGGTCGGTCAGGCCGGCGGTTATGGCGCGGTCGGCATACCGCGCCCGGGCGAATTCGGCCAGGGCGGGGGCGGGGTTGGCGCCCGGATGGTCCAGCCAGCCGCCCAGCGTCTGGGCCAGGCGGGCCGCGTCGCGCAGGCCCAGGTTCAGGCCCTGGCCGGCGACCGGATGCAGGGTCTGGGCGGCGTTGCCGATGGCCGCCACGCGGCCATGCACCTGCGCGCGGCGCGCGCTGAGCGCCAGCGGAAAGACGTGGCGGGGCGCCTGGCTGGACAGGCGGCCCAGGCGGTCGCCGAAGGCCGCGGACAGCGCCTGCGAAAAGGCCGCGTTGTCCAGCGCGGCCAGTTCGGCGGCGCGGCCGGGCGCGCTGCACCAGACCACCGAATAGGCGTCCGGCGTCTGCGGATGCGGCAGCAGGGCCAGCGGGCCTTCGGCCGTGAAGCGTTCCCAGGCCCAGCCGCGGCGGGGCAGGGAGGCATGGGCGGTGGTCAGCACGGCGTGCTGGCCGTAGTCGCGGCGCACGTCGGCCGCGCTCGCGCCGTCGGACTGCACGGCGACCCGGCACAGCAGCGTGTCCTCGCCTTGCTCGACGCGCACGCCGTCCGCATCCTGGCGGCCGATCCGGGCGGGCGGGCCCGGCAGGACGGTGACGCCGCAGGCGGCCACGCATTCGTCTAGCTTGGCGTGCAGGCCGGAATAGGCGACCACGCTGCCCAACTGGGGCACGCCGAAGTCGGTGTTTTGGATCAGGGTGCGGCCCAGCCGTCCGCGTTGCGACACATGGATATTGCGGATGTCGGCCGAGCGTTCGGGCCAGGCGTGCAGCGATTCCAGCAGCACGCGGCTGCCATGGTTCATGGCCAGCACCCGGGGGTCGGCGGCGGGCACGGCCGCCGACGGCGCGGCCGGAGCGGGCGCGCTGCCCGCGAGCAGGGCGATGCGGGCCGGGTCCGGCGCCACGCGCGCCAACATCAGGGCCAGCACGCGGCCCACCGGGCCCGCGCCGAGAATCGCAATGTCG
Source organism: Achromobacter veterisilvae (assembly GCF_037619525.1). Classification (NCBI taxonomy): domain Bacteria; kingdom Pseudomonadati; phylum Pseudomonadota; class Betaproteobacteria; order Burkholderiales; family Alcaligenaceae; genus Achromobacter; species Achromobacter veterisilvae. The sequence continues at coordinate 2,167,485 of NZ_CP148753.1, forward strand.
AAGGCGGATGAGGTCATCCGCGGATTTTAACCGTCCACTACAATCGCTGGCAGCCGGCGCGTCTTGGCGCCATGGTTTCCTTTTACGGTTGATTGACATGACGCAGGCCCAGGCCCAGGCTTCTTCCCCATTGTCCGCCGCATCCGCCCGCCGCCCGCGCGGCAAGGTCGCCGTGGGGCTGCTGGCCTGCCTGCTCGGCACGGTGGGGGCGCACTGGTGGTACCTGGGCCGGCGCCATGCCTGGCTGGTGACCGCGCTGGCCCTGGCCAGCGGCTTCTGCGCCTACAGCTTCTATCCGGTCTGGTACGACAACCCCGCCTTCTTCCTGCTGTTCATTCCCATGATCGACGGGTTCATCGAAAGCGCGGTGTTCTCGCTGATGCCGGACGAAAAATTCGACCGCCTCTACAACGCCGGCCTGGGCCGGCCCACGAAGACGGGCTGGGGGCCGGTGCTGGTCGCCATCCTGGCCTGCCTGGTCGGCGCGACCGTCTCCATGTTCGCCATCGCCATGGTGGTGGTCTACACCTGGGTGGCCATGGGCTGGCTGGACGGCTACGTCTTCTAGGCTAGGGCCCGCCCCGGGCGCCTATTCACGCATCAGCGCTTCGATCTCGCCGGCCTGCACCGGCACGCCCCGCGTAATGAGTTCGCAGCCCTCGTCGGTGACCAGCGCGTCGTCTTCCGTGCGGATGCCGATGTTCCAGTAGGCCTCGGGCACGTCGCCGGCGGGCCGCACGTAGATGCCGGGCTCGATGGTCAGCATCATTCCCGTTTCCAGCTTGCGCCAGGGCCGTTCGGCGCCCTGGGCGGGGCCCGGCTGGCGGTAGTCGCCCACGTCGTGGACGTCCAGGCCCAGCCAGTGCCCGGTGCGGTGCATGTAGAAGCGGCTGTAGTCGCCGGATTCCAGCACGCCGTCCAGCGATCCCTTCAGCAGCTTCAGGTCGAGCATGCCTTGCGCCAGCACGCGCAGGGCGGCCTGGTGGGCGTCGTTGAAGCTGCGGCCGGGCGCGGTGGCCTGGGCGGCGGCTTCCTGGGCCGCCACCGTCAGGTCGTACAGCGCGCGCTGCGGGCCGCTGTAGCGGCCGTTGATCGGAAAGGTGCGGGTGATGTCGCTGGCGTAGCTGTCCACTTCGCAGCCCGCGTCGATCAGGACCAGGTCTCCGTCGCGCAGCAGGGCCTCGCCGGCGGGGTAGTGCAGCACGCAGGCGTTCGCGCCGGCGGCCACGATGCTGTTGTAGGCCACCGACTGCGCGCCGTGGCGGCGGAATTCATAGAGCAGTTCGGCTTCGAGTTCGTATTCGCGCATGCCGGCGCGGCAGACGCGCATGGCGCGGACGTGGGCGCCGGCGGAAATCTTCGCCGCGCGCCGCATGGCCGCGATTTCCGAGGCGTCCTTGATGAGCCGCATGCCGGCCAGCAGGGCGCGGATGTCCTGCTGCCGGGAGGGCGGGGCGTGCCCGCCGCGGCTGGCTTCGCGCGCCGCGGCCAGCCAGCGGTGCAGCCGCCCGTCCGTGCGCTTGTCGCCGGCCAGGGGGGCGTACAGGGTGGGGTGGTCGAGCAGCAGCGAGGGCATCAGTTCGTCCAGCGCGTCGACCGGATGGGCGTCGTCGAAGCCGAAATGCGCCGCGGCGGCCTCGGGGCCGTAGCGCTTGCCCTCCCAGATCTCGTGCTCGACATTGCGCGGCCGGCAGAAGAGCAGGGAACGGTCGGAAGCGCCGGCGACCAGCACCAGCCACGCGTCCGGCTCGGTAAAGCCGGTCAGGTAGAAGAAATCGCTGTCGTGCCGGTACGGGTACTCGGCGTCGCGGTTGCGGCGGGCTTCCGGGGCGGTCGTCAGGATGGCGATGCCGCCTCCTTCGGCGCGCATCTGGTCCATCAGGCGCTGGCGCCGGGCGGCGAAGGGGGCGATGTCGTCGGGAGGCAGGCTCATGGCGGGCGGGGCGCGAACCCCGGCAAAGGTGCGGATGCCGTTTACTTTACCCGCCATCCCCGAAACACGACACCCCGCGCGGCCCCTGGGGGAATTGCTGGACGGGCGCGGGCAAGCTGCTACAATCGCCGCTCTGTCATTGGGGAGTAGCCATCCTTTGCCCCCAAAGGAGCTAGCGTCAACAGACTTGGCGGTTCAGTGAACCCCATGGCGCTAGCGGTTTCCATGCACGGCGGCACGCCCGCCGCATGGATCAGCCAGGCGAGACCTTTGGCCGCATTGCGTTCACCCTAGCCGGGCGAGCCGCGATGTCGCGCCAATGGTTTCTGCTCGTCCGGCTGCGTCTATATGTTGCTCACCCTGTTCCTGTTTTTCCTGTCCGCGGCAGTGATCTATTTCGCCTGCGAGTTCTTCGTGAACGGCGTCGAATGGGTCGGCCACCGCTTCCAGTTGGGCGCCACCGCCACCGGCACCGTGCTTGCCGCGTTCGGCACCGCCTTGCCGGAAAGCGCCGTGACCTTCATGGCCGTGGTCTTCGGCGAGACCCCCGAACAAAAGGACATCGGCGTCGGCGCCGCCATGGGCGGACCGCTGGTGCTGGCGACGCTGGCCTATGCGGTGGTCGGCCTGGCCCTGTGGCGCGCGCGCCGCGGCCGGCCCAACCAGGCGGACTGTATCAACGCGGACCAGCGCCGGCTGGCCCGCGACCAGGCCTGGTTCATGGTCATCTTCGTCTTCAAGGTAGGCCTGGGGCTGCTGGCGTTCGCCTGGAAGCCCTGGCTGGGCATCCTGTTCCTGGCGACCTACGGCCTCTACGTCAAGCGCGAGCTGAGCAATGACGAGGCCTGCCTGGACTGCGAGGACCTGGAACCGCTCAAGCTGCGTCCCAGCGACGAAAATCCGACTCTTTCCTGGGCCGTCTCGCAGACGGTCCTGGCGCTGGTGGTGATCGCCGGAGCGTCGCACGTGTTCGTGAACCAGATCGAGGCCCTGGGCGTGGCCATGGGCGCCTCGCCCCACGTCGCCGCCTTGATCCTGGCGCCCGTCGCCACGGAACTCCCCGAAATCATGAACGCGCTCATCTGGGTGCGGCAGGGCAAGGAACGCCTGGCGCTGGGCAATATCTCGGGCGCCATGATGATCCAGGCCACCATCCCCAGCGCGCTGGGCATCTTCATGACGCCGTGGATGCTGGACGCGCCCTTGCTGGTGGCGGGCCTGTTCACCATGCTGTCGATCAGCCTGCTGTGGCTGCGCTTCCACCGCTCGGCCATGAGCGTGCCGGCCCTGTCGGCGGTGGGCGGTTTGTACGCCTTGTTCGCCGCCTATCTGGGCTGGCATTTCTACGCCTGACGGGCGCGGCGGCGCGGGTTCGTCCGGCGCCGCCGCTTTTTTCTGCGGGCAAGCCTTGTCCATCAGTAAAAACCCGCGTAAAATCTTGCACGTTATCCATCCCAGGAGCAGTCTTCGTGAATACCGATTCCGGCGAAAGTTGTCGATCTTGCATCGACGCCGCTGTCTGACAGGTCCACGCAGAACTCCATCTGCCGCAGCCTGTTGAACAGGTTGCGGTCGTATCCCAAGCCCCAGGCTCCGGCCAGGGCAACAGCGCAAGCCAGCGGCTTGCCGGGAACCTCCCCAACGTAAACCGCCAGAACCGCCGCCCGGCCGCAGCGCCAGCGTTCGCGCACGTTCGTTTTCCGTGCCCGTCCGCCATGCGCCGCGCAGGCGTGCGCGCGTACTCGCGATCACGCTCCCCATTCTTGCAATGGAGGTCGTTATGCGTTTCTTCGACTTGTTCCTGCGCCGCGCCGGCGTGGACCGTGCCGCCGCCCTGAGCCGCCGCCGCGGCACTTCGCGCTTGACGGTCGTTTGTCCGCGCGACGAGCTGGGCGCCTTGCGCAAGCAGATCTACCTGGACTTCAGCGCCGCCGGCCTGGCCGTCTCGCAGGTCCAGATCGACCAGGGCCACGACCCGGACATGGCGTCCGCCTGCATCACCGTCAATTGCCCCCCGGAACTGCGGGCCGAACTGATGTCGCAGGCGCGCCGCCTGAGCGCCAATCCCGCCGTGCGCCACGTGCACTTCGGCGCGCAAGCCGCGCTGGCCTGACGCCGCCCACCCCTACACAGGAGAGACCATGCCCAGTGCCTTAGACCCCGAGCCTCGATTGCGCCCAGTGCGCGGCATCGGCATGCCTGTCTGACCCGTCTTCTCGCTGCGAGCCGACGATCGGATAGTCATTCCGGTCCGTACGGAGTCCGCAGCCCAGGATCCCCGGCCTGGCCCACCTCGCGTGCGCCGTTTCCGCCGGCCAGGATTCCTCCGCCAGCTCCCCTTCCGTTTTCCGCACCCGGCGCATCCACGACGCGATCCGGACACCGGCAACATCGCCCCGGTGCCTGCGCACGTCCGTAAGCGGACCGGCGGCTTTCCCCGAGCAAGCCGCGGCCCGCGGCCGGCCGCGCGCGGCCGCCGCGGGCGGGGTCGTCCGTGTCTCCGACAACAACACCAAGAACCGGAGCACTCCGATGTTGAATTTCCTGAAGTCATTCTTTTCGTCCGCCGCCGGCCTGCGGCGCACCGGGCGCCATTTCCGCCGCTCGCCGATGCCCTTGCGGGTGGGAGAGGCCGCCAACGCGTCCTCCGAAGCCGGCCGCCACGCCAACCGGCAGATGCTGGACCTGTCGCGCCTGGACGATGGCGCCTTGTTCTCGCTGTTCGGCAGCGGGCGGGGAGGATTGTCCGAAGCCCAGGCCCAGACCTCGCGCGAGCGCTACGGCGCCAACGAAGTCGATCACGAAAAACCGCTGTCCTGGCACGCCCACCTCTGGCTGTCCTACCGCAATCCGTTCAACCTGCTGCTGACCGCGCTGGCGGTCCTGTCGTGGATCACCGACGTCCGCATGGCCGAGCCCGAAGAGCAGTCCTGGACGGCGGCCCTCATCATCGGCTCGATGGTGCTGATCTCCACCGTGCTGCGGTTCGTGCAGGAGCGGCGCTCCAACCGCTCGGCCGAAGCGCTGAAGGCCATGGTGCAGAACACCGCCACCGTCCTGCGCAGCGACCGCGCGGGCGGGGAAGGCAACGGCGCGCACCGCTTCTTCGGCGAGACGCTGCATGCCAGCGGGTCGAGGCAGGTCGAGGTTCCGCTGGCGGAACTGGTGCCGGGCGACGTGGTGCTGCTTTCCGCGGGCGACATGATTCCCGCCGATTGCCGCATCCTGGCCGCCAAGGACCTGTTCGTGGCGCAGGCCGCCCTGACCGGCGAATCCCTGCCCGTCGAAAAGCACGTCCGGCAGCGCATCGCGACCGGCAACGCGCTGGAACTGGAAAACATGGCGTTCATGGGGACCAACGTGGTCAGCGGCTCGGGCAGCGCCCTGGTGGTCGCGACGGGGTCGCGGACCTATTTCGGCCAACTGGCCGGCCGCGTCACCCAGGCCAGCCGCGCGCCCACCCAGTTCCAGCAGGGCATCAACCGCGTGAGCTGGGTGCTGATCCGCTTCATGCTGGTCATGGCGCCCATCGTCATGCTGATCAACGGCTTCACCAAGGGCGACTGGCTGGAAGCGCTGCTGTTCGCCCTGGCCATCGCCGTGGGCTTGACGCCTGAAATGCTGCCGATGATCGTCACGGCCACGCTGGCCAAGGGCGCCTTGCGCATGTCGCGGCGCAAAGTGGTGGTCAAGCGCCTCGACGCGATCCAGAACCTGGGCGCGATGAACGTGCTGTGCACGGACAAGACCGGCACCCTGACCCAGGACCGCATCGTGCTGGAGCGGCACACCGACGTCTATGGCGCGAGTTGCGACGACGTGCTGGCCTACGCCTATCTCAACAGCCATTACCAGACCGGGCTGAAGAATCTCCTGGACGTGGCGGTGCTGCAGCACGCCGAAGTGGAGCGCAAGCTGGATCTGGCGTCGACGTACCGCAAGGTCGACGAGATCCCCTTCGATTTTTCGCGGCGCCGGATGTCGGTGGTGGTCAACGAAACCGAGAACGGCCGCGACCATCACGAGCTGATCTGCAAGGGCGCGCTGGAAGAGATGCTGTCCGCATGCACCCGCCTGCGCGTGGGCGGCGAGGAGCACCCGCTGACCGAGGTGCGCCGGGCGGACATCCGCCGCGTGACCGCGGAACTGAACCGCGACGGCCTGCGCGTCATCGCCGTGGGCGTCAAGGAAATGCCGCCCACCCAGGAGGCCTATGGCGTGGCGGACGAATCCGACCTCGTCCTGGTGGGATACATCGCGTTCCTGGATCCGCCCAAGGAATCCACGGCGCCCGCCCTCGCGGCGCTCAGGAACTCGGGCATCGAGGTGAAGGTGCTGACGGGCGACGTGGAACTGGTCACGCAGAAGGTCTGCCGCGAAGTGGATTTCGACGTCCGCAAGGTCTATCTCGGCGCCGAGATCGAGGAAATGGACGACCGGCAACTGGCCGCCGCCGTGCGGGAAGCCAACGTGTTCGCCCGCCTGACGCCGGCCCACAAGGAAAGAATCGTGCGCAGCCTCCGGGCGCAGGGCTGCACCGTGGGATTCATGGGCGACGGCATCAACGACGCGCCGGCGCTGCGGGCGGCGGACGTGGGGATCTCCGTGGACTCGGCGGTCGACATCTCGAAGGAGGCCGCCGACATCATCCTGCTCGAAAAGAGCCTGATGGTGCTGGAGGACGGCGTCATCGAAGGCCGCAAGACCTTCTGCAACATGCTCAAGTACCTGAAGATGACCGCCAGCTCGAACTTCGGCAACGTCTTTTCGGTGCTGGTGGCCAGCGCTTTCCTGCCGTTCCTGCCGATGCTGCCCATCCATCTATTGCTGCAGAATTTGATGTACGACATTTCGCAGACCGCGATCCCGTTTGACAATGTGGACGAAGAACTGCTGAAACAACCCCAGCAATGGGATCCCGACGGCCTGGGACGCTTCATGGTGTTTTTCGGGCCGATCAGTTCCATTTTCGACATCGCCACGTATGCGCTGATGTGGTACGTATTCCAGGCCAATGCCCCCGAGCACCAGACGCTGTTCCAGTCCGGCTGGTTCGTGGAAGGCCTGTTGTCGCAGACGCTCATCGTGCACATGATCCGCACGCGCAAGATTCCCTTCCTGCAAAGCCGCGCCGCGTGGCCGCTGATGGGAATGACGCTGATGGTCGTGACCCTGGGACTGTTGTTGCCGTTCTCGCCGCTGGCCGAGTATTTCCAGCTTCAGGCGCTGCCATGGAGCTACTTCCCCTGGCTGGTGGGCATCCTGCTTGGCTACTGCGTCCTGACGCAACTGCTGAAAGGAATCTGGGTACGCCGCTACGGCTGGCAATAGGCCGTGGCGCCCGGCGGCGGGCGGATTGCCCGCCGCCGCATCGGGAGACAGGCATGAAGTACATTTTTCTGGGCGCGCTGGCGGCCGCGGGCATGGCGATTTCGCCGGGGGCGCTGGCCGCCGACGACGGACTGGGCCTGCAGTTGTACGGCGTGGTGGACGCGGGCGCGGCCGTCACCAAGACCTCGGGGCAGGGCAGCCATGCCGGCCTGCTCGATGGCGGCCTTACCGATTCCCTGTGGGGTCTGACGGGGACGGAAGACATGGGCGGCGGCTGGCGTTCCCGTTTCCAGTTGGAGAGCGGCTTCGATCCCTCTTCGGGCAAGGCGGCGGACGACAACAGCTTTTTCAACTATGCCGCCTGGGTCGGCCTGGGCCACGCCGACTACGGCGAATTGCGGCTCGGCCGGCAGCACACGGTGGGGCAGGTCTACGGCAACGCGCTGGAGATCGCCTCCTGGAAGGAAATGGGCATGGGCGCCACGTTCAAGGCGTCCGACAACTACCAGTTCGACAACCTGGTGAACTACTTCTCGCCAGTCTGGGAAGGCTTCCAGGCGGGTGTCGGCTATTCCTTCGATGCCGACGGCCAGGACCGGTTCCGCACCGCCGCGAACAACCGCGCCTTCAGCGCGGGCCTGAAATACGAGGACGGGCCCCTGCTGGCCGTCGCCACCTGGGACCAACTGCGGCTGGCGGACGCGCCCGCGGGCAGCAGCCGCCGGCCGCAGGCCGTCCAGTTGGGGGTTTCGTACGATTTCGAGGTGCTGAAGCTGTCCGTGGCCTGGTCGCGCCAGCGCAACGGCTATGCCGGGCTGGATGGCGGCGATCCGGACGGCCTGGACCTGGGCCTGGGGCCGGCCGCCTTCGTCCGCGGCGGCAAGGCCGACGCCTGGCTGGTGGGCGCCAGCGTGCCAGTGGGACCCGGCGCCGTGCTGCTGCAATGGTCGCTGGCGCGTCCGGACTGGCGGTGGGACGACGGCTCGGCGGCGCGCAACGCGCAGGTGATGACGCTGGGCTATACCTACGGCCTGTCCCCGCGCACCACGCTCTACGCCTTTGCCGGCTATGCGTCGAACTACACGCTGGACAACCAGTTCGACCCGGCCCATTCCCACACCACCCGGTTCGGCACGGGCATTTCGCACCGTTTCTGAGCGCCGGGGCGGCCCGCGCCGGGGTCTACTACAATCGACGGGATGCGGCGCCTGGCGCCGGTCCTCGTCTTCCCCGAAGTTCTCCGGACGGTTTGCATGGATAGTCTCGAATGGCTCGTACCCTGGGAGTTCTCTCCCACGCTGGTGGCTTCCTTCCTGGTCGCCATCGTGCTGTTCGTGCGCGGCCAGCGGATCCATCGCGTGACGGGCGCCCGCAAGGCGCTGTTCTGGGCGGGGATGGTGCTGCTGTACCTGTCCATGCATACCCGGCTGGACTACTACGCCGAGCGCATGTTCTTCATCCACCGCATCCAGCACCTGGTGCTGCACCACCTGGGGCCGCTGCTGGTGATGGCGGCGTTTCCGGGGCAGGCCATGCGGGCGGGCCTGCCCATGGCCTGGCGCGTCCGGCTCCGCGATTTCCTGCGCACCGGCGCGGGCCGCGCCACCGTGGCGGTGCTGACCAACAAGATCTTCGTGCCGTCGCTGTTCGTCTTCCTGGTGCTGGTCTGGCTGATCCCGTCGGTGCAGTTCTATTCCATGCTGGACTGGCGCCTCTACCGCCTGATGAACTGGTCGGTGGTGATCAGCGGCTTCATGTACTGGAACCTGATCCTGGACCGCCGGCCGGCGCCGCCCGCGGCCATGACGCCCGGCGGCCGGGTCATTTCGCCCGTGCTGACGATGCTGCCGCAAATGGTGGCGGGCGCGGTCATCGCCTTCACCGAAAGCGACATCTACCCGCTGTTCGAACTGTGCGGCCGCGCCATCGCGATGTCGGCCCAGACCGACCAGACCATCGGCGGGCTGACCATGTGGATTCCGGCCGCGCTGGTCGAGGTGATCGGCCTGATGGTGGCCCTGGGGACCTTGATGCGCCTGTCCGCCAGAGGGCGCCTGCGCAAGGCGGACCGGGACGCGCAGGCGCGCGCCAGGGCCCGCGCGGCCTCAGCCTAGGCGGGGCCCGCGTTCATTCCGGCTGCAGGCCGTGGTATTTCCTGCCCAGCGCCACGGTGGCCTGGAACATGCCGGCCTTGCTGCCGCAGTCGTAGCGCACGCCTTCGTAGCGGTGCGCGAACACGGCGCGCTCGCGCATCATCGAGGCGATGCCGTCCGTAAGCTGGATCTCGTTGCCGGCGCCCATCTTGGTGGAGCGCAGGTGGTCGAAGATGGCGGCTTCCAGCACGTACCGGCCCACCACCGCCAGCGTCGAGGGCGCGGCGTCGGGATCGGGCTTTTCGACGATATGGGTGACGCGTTCCGTGCGGCCGTCCGAGCGGGCGTCTCCTTCGCGGGTGGCCACGATGCCGTACTTGCGGGTATCGGCACGGGGCACGTCCTGCACGCCCAGCACGCTGGCGTTCTGCGCGACGGCCACGTCCACCAGTTGCTTCAGCGCGGGCGTGTCGGAATCGATGAGGTCGTCCGCCAGCAGGACGGCGAACGGCTCGTCGCCCACGGCGGGGGCGGCCGACAGCACGGCGTGGCCCAGCCCCAGGGGCGCCGATTGCCGGATGTAGAGGCAGTTGACGTGCGCGGGTAGAATGCCCCGCACCATGGCCAGGAGCTCGTGCTTGCCCTTGCTTTCGAGGTCGGATTCCAGTTCGGGGGCGGAGTCGAAGTGGTCTTCGATTGCGCGCTTGTTGCGTCCCGTCACGAAAATAAGGTCGGTGATGCCGGCGGCGACGGCTTCTTCCACGGCATATTGGATCAGCGGCTTGTCGACCACGGGCAGCATTTCCTTGGGCATCGCCTTGGTGGCGGGCAGGAAGCGCGTGCCCATGCCGGCGACAGGGAAAACGGCTTTACGGACGGGACGCATTGAGACCTCGTTGGGGGGTATCGATGAAACATTTTAAGCGCATCGCTATCATAGGCTTATGAACCGCAGGAAAATGCCATCCATTTGCTCGATTGCGAAACGAGGCGCAATCATCGGCCTGTCCGCCGCCCTCGCCATGCCCGGTCTTCCCGCCACAGCCTGGGCGCAGCCGGTCGGGCTGCCCTCCATGGGCGCGGCCTCCGCGGCCGAGCTGTCGCCCATGCTGGAACGCAGCCTGGGCCAGGCCATCATGGCCCAGGGGCGGCGCGACCCGACCTACGTCGACGACCCCGAGCTCAGCCAGTACCTCACGACCATGGGCCGCAAGCTGGCGTCCTTCGCTCCGGGCGCCGTGCCCGAGGTCGAGATGTTCGGCGTGCGCGATCCCGAAATCAACGCCTTCGCCATGCCCGGCGGGTACATCGGCGTCAATACCGGCCTGATCGTCTCTTCCGCCAGCGAATCCGAACTGGCGGCGGTGCTGGCGCACGAAATCGGCCACGTCGTGCAGCGCCACATCGCGCGCGGCATGACCCAGCAGAGCCAGAACGGCATGCTGATGCTGGCCAGCCTGGCCGGCGCGCTGCTGGCGGCCCTGGCCGGCGGCGGCGGCAACCTGGCGATGGGCGTGGCGGCTTTCGGCCAGGCCGCGGCCATCAACCGCCAACTGGGTTTCTCGCGCGACGCGGAGCGCGAGGCCGACCGCGCCGGGTTCCAGATGCTCACCAAGGCGGGCTACGACGCCCAGGGCATGTCGCAGATGTTCTCGCGGCTGATGAACGCCTCGCGGCTGAACGAAGGCGCGGGCGGCGGTTCGTGGGCCAGCACGCACCCGCTGTCCATAGAACGCATGTCCGACGTGCAGAACCGCGTGCGCAGCCTGCCGGCATCGAACCACGTGGACAGCGACGATTTCTGGTACGTGCGCGCCAAGATGCGCGTGGTCCAGGGGCGCGACGCCGTCAGCCTGCGCTCGGCCGCGCAGCAATTGCAGGACGAAGCGCAGGCGCTGTCTGGCGTGCGCCGGTCGGCCGCCTACTACGGGCTGGCGCTGCAGGCGTTCCAGCGCAACAACCTGGCCGAGGCCGAGCGCAACCTGGGCCTGGCCTCGGCGGACGGCCGCAGCTCGGCCCAGTTGTCCAAGCTCGCCGTGGATGTCGCGCTGGCGCGCAAGGACTATCCGCGGGCGCTGGAACTGGCCCAGGCCGCCACGCGGCGCTGGCCCGACCAGCGGGCCCTGGGCATCGTCTATGCCCAGGCGCTGCAAAGCATCGGCCGCCACGCGGACGCGCAGGAATACCTGCGGGCCAAGATCAAGCAATGGGGCAGCGACGAGCCCAGCCTGTACCAGATGCTGGCGCAAAGCGAGGAACGCACCGGCAAGCCGGTGGCCGCGCGCAGGGACCTGGCGCGTTTCTACGTCATGACCGGGGCCTTCGCGGCCGCCGAATCGCAGTTGCAGCAGGCGCGCGGCATGTCCACCGATTTCTACGAGCAGTCGCAGATCGACGTGCAGATCAAGGAAGTGAAAGACAAGCTGGCCGAAGAGCGCCAGTTGCTGGAACGTTTCAAGTCGGGTTGAGGGCGGCTGCGGCCGCACGCCGGTGTCTGACACCCGGGAACATCGCGGCTATCCGCAGCGCCGTCTCGTACGGGTGTCAGACACTGGGAAGAGGCGCGCCGCACGTCGGTGTCAGACACAGGGAAGAGACGCGCCGCTCGTCAGTGTCAGACACCCCTGCGGCAAGACGCAACAAGCCTGAAGCAACGTCACATGGGTGTCTGACACCACCCACAGCAACCACATTCCCACAGAAAAAAACCTACAGCCCCGTCTCGAAGAACCGCCCCAGCCTTTGCGGCAGCCAATTCAAGTGAGCCGGGAAGCTCCCTGTGGGAAAGCCCGCATGTCCCCCGTCCGTCGGCTGGTGCAGCAGGATGGACGGCGAGCATTCTTCCACCCCGGGCAGCGACGCGGCCGGGATGAAGGGGTCGTTGCGGGCGTTGAGCACCAGCGTAGGCACGGCGATCTTGGGCAGCCAGGGCTTGCCGGACGCGCGCGTCCAGTAATCCAGCGCGTTCCGGAAGCCATGCATGGGCGCGGTGTAGGTGTCGTCGAATTCGCGCAGGTCGTGCGCATGGGCGATGCGCATGACGTCGACGGCGCCCGGGAAGCGATGCGCCTTTTCCAGCACCTTGTGCTTGAGCGTCTTCAGGAAGTGGGCGGTATAGACCCGGCGGTTGAACACGCCCGTGGACAGCGTCTTGCCGCAGGCCACCAGGTCCAGCGGCGCGGACACGCCCGCGCAGGCGGTCAGCCAGCGGGTGTCCTCCTGGTGCTCTCCCAGGTACTTGAGCAGCGCGTTGCCGCCCAGCGAGACGCCCACGGCGTGCCAGCGCGCGTGCGGAATGCGCTGGCGCACCGTTTCCAGCATGAAGCCCACTTCGGCCGAATCGCCCGAGTAGTAGGCCCGGGCCAGCCGGTTGGGCACGCCCGAGCAGCCGCGGAAATGCGCGATCACCACGATCCAGCCGCGCGCCCGGAAATGGTGCGCGATGGATTGCGCATAGCGGCTGTTGCTGCCGCCTTCCAGGCCGTGGAACAGGATCAGGGCGGGCGTGTCGGGATTGTGCGGCAGGGATTTCCAGTCCGCGTCCGTCATCCACCTGGCCGCGGCGGTCTTGCCGTTGGCGACAGGGCGCTGCCCGCTGACCGGCGCGCCGTCGGCCGCCTTGTGCGGAAACAGTCCCGGGCCGGTCCAGTCGAAGTCGACGAAATCGGTATCGGGCGTGTCCACCCGTTCGCGCACGAACGCGATGCGGTGGTACTGCGCGAACAAGGCGGCGTAGACCGTCTGGCTGTCGCCTCCGGGAAGCCAGGAGGGAGCGGGGCAGGGCGTTGTATCAAGACGAGCAGCGGCCAACGAGGAATCCACCCGGTTCAATGCAGCATGTCGGGTACGTCGTGCAAGTCGAGCACCCCGGCTTCCGTGGGCGCCGGCGAGGCATGGTGCATGACCATGCGCCAGCCGGTGGGGCCCTTGTGGTAGATGTTCGTGGCATAGCAATTGGCGAATTGCGTGCCTTCCCGCGTGCGCACCGCCACCTGTTCGACCAGCACGTGCACCGCGCACATCATGCTCAGCATGACCAGCGGGCGCAGCGGGCGGATGTGCAGGGGGCCGTTGCCCAGCACCTGCTGCCAGGACTCCTGCACCGCCGAGTGGCCGACGATGCGCAGGCCTCCCGGATGGATGCAGACGACTTCCTCGTCGTCGGCCCAGACTTGCATCAGGCGGACGGCGTCCGCCTGCTCAAGGGCTTCGTAGAACGCGTGTTCTGCTTCTTCGGGCGTGGCGAACATGGCTGCGGAAACGGGTATGCGTTGTAGGGCGGCGTTCAGTGCCCGTGGCCGTGCAGCACCGTGCCGGCCTTCAGGCGGTACTCGGCGCCACAGTACGCGCAACTGGCGGAGCCGGTGCGCGCCACGTCCAGGAAGACGCGCGGATGCATGCTCCACAGCGGCGCCTTGGGGCCGGGACAGAAGACGGGCAGGTCTTCCGCGCCGACTTCGATGACTTCGTGGGGGTGGGGGACGGCGGCCGGTGCAGCAGCGGTCATGGATATTCCTGAAAAAAAGAACCGGTAAACGGCAGGTTGGGGCTAGGGCGCGGCCTGGCGATGGGCCGGGCCGCTCGGATCAGACTTTGCTCAGCCAGTGATGGTACTTCGGGTTGCGGCCATTCACCATGTCAAAAAACGCTTTCTGCAGTTGCTCGGTGATGGGGCCGCGCCGGCCGGAGCCGATCTGGCGGTTGTCCACTTCGCGGATGGGCGTCACTTCGGCGGCCGTGCCGGTGAAGAAGGCCTCGTCGGCGATGTAGACGTCGTCGCGCGTCAGGCGCTTGGTCACCACGCGAAGGCCGAGGTCGGCGGCCAGCGCATGGATGGTATTGCGGGTAATGCCGGTCAGGGCCGAGGCGATCTCCGGTTCGCAGAGCACGCCGTCCTTGACGATGAAGAGGTTCTCGCCGGAGCCCTCGGCCACGAAACCCTCGGTGTCCAGCAGCAGGGCTTCGTCGTAGCCGTCCTGCAGGGCCTCGGTATTGGCCAGGATGGAGTTGGCGTAGGTGGTGGCCACCTTGGCGCGCGGCATGGTGACGTTCACGTGCTGGCGCGCGAACGACGACACCTTGACCCGGATGCCCTGGGACAGCGCTTCTTCGCCCAGGTAGGCTCCCCACGGCCACGCGGCGATGGCGACGTGCACCTTGGCCCCCTTGGGCGAGACGCCCATCTTTTCGGGGCCGTAGAACACCAGGGGGCGCAGGTAGCCCGATTCCAGTTGGTTCTCGCGCACGACCGTCCGCTGGGCCTCGTTGATCGTGTCGCGATCGAAGGGCATGGGGATCTGGTAGATGTGCGCCGAGTTGAACAGGCGGTTGGTGTGGTCGGCCAGGCGGAAGATGGCGGTGCCGATCTCGGAGCGGTAGGCGCGCACGCCCTCGAATACCGACAGGCCGTAGTGCAGGGAGTGCGTCAGGACGTGCGTGGTCGCGTCTCGCCACGGGACGAGCTTGCCGTCATACCAGATGAAACCGTCACGGTCAGCCATCGACATGGTGTTCTCCGCCAACAATCCTGAGGCGCATATTGTATCAAGCGACGAGGTTACAATACGCGCCTATTCGCGCCCCGGCGTGGTGCCGCCAGGCCCGCGCATCGTGATCCCGGCGGGCGAACGGGTTGTCGTGCGTTCCTTTTCCTTAGAGTTTCCATGTCGTCCTGTCCGAATCGCCAGGGGCCAGCCGTTGTCCTCTGAATCCGCGCTTCCTGAATCCGAAAGTCCGGCCGCGGTCCGGCAGGAACGCGCCGCCGCCTTCCGCGCCGGGGTCCACGCCATCGTGCCCGCCCTGATCGCCACGGCGACCTGGGGCCTCGTCACCGGGGTGGCCATGGTCAAGTCGGGCCTGACCGAGTCCATGGCGCTGGCGATGACCCTGCTGCTGTACGCGGGCTCCGCCCAACTGACGTCCTTGCCGCTCATCGCCACGGGCGCGCCGCTCTGGCTGATCTTCGCCGCCGGCTGCGTCGTGAACCTGCGCTTCCTGATCTTCGGCGCGGCGCTGCAGCCCTATTTCCGCCACCTGTCCTGGCCCAAGCGGCTGGGCCTGGGCTATTTCACGACCGACATGGGCTTCGTGCTGTTCATGCCGCGCTACGGCGACGCGGCCGAGCGCGGCACGCGCGAACAGCTCTGGTTCTTCCTGGGGGCCATCGCGCCGGGCTGGTTCGTCTGGCAGACGTCCTCCATCGTCGGCATCTACCTGGGCACGATGGTGCCCGCGGACTGGTCGCTGGATTTCGCGGCGGTGCTGGCGCTGTTGGCCATCACGGTGCCGCTGGCCAACACCCGGCCCATGCTGATTTCCATGCTGGCGGCCGGGCTGGTGGCCTGGACCGGGCAGGTGCTGCCCCTGCGCCTGGGGCTCGCGGCCGCCGTCGTGGCCGGCGTGGTCGCCGGCATCTGGGCGGAACGCTTCTTCAAGGCCCGCGCATGACCCTCTGGCCCTCCGAGATCTACGTTTATTCCGCCATCCTGCTGCTGGCGCTGTGCAGCGTGCTGACCCGCGCCGGCTTTATGCTGTTCGGCGATTACATCCCCCTGCCGGAAGGCGTGCGCCGGGCCCTGCGCTACGCGCCCGCCGCCGCCCTGACCGCCATCGTCGTGCCCGACCTGCTGCCCTGGAAGGCGGGGCTGGGCCCGGCGTTCGACTACAAGCTGGTCGCCGGCGTGCTGGCCATCCTGGTTTTCCTGCGTACCCGCAGCGCGGTGCTGGTCATCGTCGTGGGCATGCTGGCCCTCTGGGGCCTGCGCTGGCTGGCGGGCTGAGGCGGCGGGTCAGTCCAGCGCCGCGGCCGCTTCCATCTCGGATTTCAGTCCGGACAGGAAGTACCGCTTGAGCAGCAGCCGGGGCAACAGCCGCATGGCCGTGTTGCGCAGCCCGAAGGCGAAGCCCGAATCGGGCACATAGACAGGCGCCAGCTTGCGGCTGCGCAGTTGCAGCCGTTCGACGATCGGCCGCAGGCGCCGGTCGTGCGCCGCCAGCGCCTGGTCCACCGGCAGCCTGCCCAG
The DNA here is from genome assembly GCF_037619525.1 of Achromobacter veterisilvae. NCBI lineage: Bacteria > Pseudomonadati > Pseudomonadota > Betaproteobacteria > Burkholderiales > Alcaligenaceae > Achromobacter > Achromobacter veterisilvae. The sequence continues at coordinate 2,183,864 of NZ_CP148753.1, forward strand.
CTCCTGGGCCAGCACATAGGCGCTGGCCATCGCCATGCCCGCGCCTTGCCCTGAAATCAAGGACAGACTATGCGCGGCGTCGCCGGCCAGCAGGACGCGTCCGCGCCGCCAGCTCGGCAGCTCCACCAGGGCAAGATCGTCCATGACGATGGGCGCGTCGGACGGCAGGGCATCCAGCAGGCGGCCGACTTCCGCGTGCGCGCCGCGGGAAAGGTCGCGCAAGAGGCCCAGCCGGTCCGGGGCTTCCACCCAGCCGGTGGCGCGGCTGCGCCAGACGTGCAGGACGGCTTTGCGGCCATTGCCCAGCCCGTGGTATTCCACCTGGTGGCCGGGGGCGGCGTAGGACAGGAAATCCCGGTCCATGCCGGTATCGTCCGCCGCGTCGTAGGCCGCGTAGCGGTAGCCCAGGGGCGAGAGTCCGGCCGCGCCGGCGCCGGACACCGCCGCGCGCAGCGACGAGCGCACGCCGTCCGCGCCGATCAGGAGGTCGGCGCGCAACTGGCTGCCGTCCGACAGCGCGACGTCCACGCCTCCGGCGTCCTGGGCATGGCTGGCGACCGTCGTCGCCAGGCGGATGTCGGCGCGTTCGCGGGTGGCGGCATGCAGCACTTGCACCAGATCGGTGCGGCGCAGGGTGATCCAGTCCAGCTCGGTCAGCAGGTCGCGATAGCGGATGCGCATGATTTCGCGGCCGCGGCGGTCGCGATAGACGTTTTCGCCGATTTCGCGCTCCACCTCGCGCAGCGCGGGCACGAGATCCATGCGGCGGGCGGTCAGCAGGCCGGGGCCGGACAGGCCCATCATGTAGCCGCCATCGCGCAAATGCGCGGCGCGCTCGACGACCACGGCGCGCCAGCCAAGCCGGGTCAGCCACCAGGCGCAGGCCAGGCCGGCCACGCCGGCGCCCGCGATTACGGCAGTACGGTCAGACACTTCTTTCTCCGGAAACAGGGTGGGGCGCCAGGCGCCGCATCAAGGCGGGCACGGCGATCGTGCCGGCCGCGCCCAGGGCCGCGGCGAGGCCGAAGCAGGCGCCATAGCCCAGGTGTTGCGCCAGCGTGCCGGCCGCCAGTCCGCCCAGCGTGGCGGTCAGCGCGTCGGCGCACTGGAACAGGGTGAAATCGACACCGGCTTGCGCCAGCGAGGCCTGGCCCATGAGGAAGGCATACAGGGTCACGAATCCCGCGGCCATGGCGCCCGCCTTGAACAGGGCCAGCGCGATCAGCCAGGAGGGGGCGGCGGAGCCGTCCAGGACGACCGCCAGGAAGGCGGCCAGCGTCCCGGCCTGCACCGCCATGGCCGCGGCCGCGGCTTGCAGCGCGCCCCAGCGCTGGATCGCCAGCGCGCCCGCCAGCGTGCCGGCCAGGCCCGCGGCGACGCCGCCCGCGCCGTTTATCCAGCCGACCGATGCCAGTTCCACGCCGCGGTCCAGCAGCAGGGGGCCGGTCATGCCGTAGGCCAACCGGGTGCCGGCCTGGAAGGCCACCGTGATCGCCAGGCTCAGGCGGACGGCGGGCCGGCCCAGGGCATGCGCCAGGCTGGGGCGGTGCGGCGCCGTCCCGGCCGGCCGCGCAGGTTCGCGGACCAGGCTGAAGGGCAGCGTCAGCAGCAGGATCAGCCCGCCCATCGCCGCCGCGGCGACGCGCCAGCCCTGGCTTGCGGCCAGGACGAGGAACAGCCCCGCGCCCAGGAACATGCCCAGGTAGCTGGCTCCGACCTGGATGGCGTTGCCCCAGCCGCGCCGGCCGGGCGGCAGTTGTTCCACCGCGAAGCCGTCGCAGGCGATGTCGATGGTGGCGGCGACCAGCGCGATCAGGCCCAGCACGGCCAGCAGCACCGGCAAGGCGGGCTGGCCCAGCCCGGCCAGCAGGAACAGCAGCGCGGCCAGCAGCCACTGGCCCGGCAGCACGATGCCGCGGGTGCGCCGCCGCAGGCTGTCCTGGGGCAGCCGGCGGCGTTCGACCAGCGGCGCCCAGAGGAACTTGAGCGCCCAGGGCAGGAAGGCTAGGTAGGCGAGCCCCACCTGGTCCAGGCGCGCGCCGCCGTCGCGCAACAGCGCGGGCACGCCCTGGAAGGCGATGCCTCCGACCACGCTCTGGGCCATGTAGATACCGCCGATGGCGGCCATGACCTGGGCGGCCGGAAGGGCGGCCGGGGCGGCGCTGGAATGCGGGGACACCGGTACGGATCCTAGTACTCGAACGCCACGTTCAGGCCCACCGTGCGGCCGGCGTCGACCTGCGCGAAGTTGCCCAGCGGGCCGCCGGAGAAGCCATAGGTGCGGTAGCGCTTGTCGGTGAGGTTGTTGGCGTACAGCGTGGCCTCGACCTGGGGCCGGATGCGCCATGCCACGCTGAGGTCGATCAAGGTGTAGGCCTCTTGCCGCAGGTCGTTGCCGATGTCGAAGAACTGCGATCCGATCCGGCGCACCGCCAGCGCGGGCGACAGCCGGCCGATGCCCGTATCGAAGTTGCCCTGCGCCTTCGCGGTCAGGCCGTAGCTCGGCGAGAACGGCACGCGGTTGCCCGCGCAGCCGGCGCAGACGGCGTCGCTGTTGAAGCCGCGGAACTCGGCTCGGTCGATGAAGCCGTCCAGCCCCACCGTCCATTGCGGCGTCACGTCCCAGCTCGCCTCGAATTCGACGCCGGTCGAGCGCGTCTTGCCCACGTTCTCCAGGTGCTGGTAGCCGACCTGGTCGCTGACGTAGAGCTGGGCGTCGCGCACGTCGATGCGATAGACGGACGTGGAAAGCCGCAGCGTGTCGCCGTCATAGCGCGCGCCGGCTTCGTAGCTCACGCCTTTTTCCTTGCCGTAGGGCTGGGCGTCGGCCGGGCTGGACGGCGCCAGGTTGTAGCCGCCGGGCTTATAGCCCTGCGCGGCGCTGGCATAGACGCGCCATTCCGGCGACAGGCGGTAGCCCGCCGACAGTTTGCCCAGCACGCTGCTGCCGGAGGTGGAATCGGCGCCGCCGAACGCATCCTGGCCGAAGGTCGCGAAGTTCAGCGCCGTGCCGTCATAGCGCGTGGACGCCTTGTCGCGCGAATAGCGCAGGCCGGCCGACAGGTCGAACGCCTCCGTGACGTGCCACGTCGCGTCGGCATAGGCGGCGATCGATTCGCTGGTGTTGTCGGATTCGGTGTTCAGCGCGTCGATCTGCATCGGCGCCTGCAATTGATTGATATAGGTGCGCGACTGCGTGACCCGCTGGCGGTACAGGCCCAGCACGCCGTCCACGCGGCGCTTGCCGGTGGTCGACAGGCGCAATTCCTGGACCTGCTGGCGCCAGCGCTCGGGCTGATAGGAGTAGTACGGGCCGATAGGGTAGTGGCGGTCGTAGTGCAGGTTCTGCCATGCGGCCACCGCGTTCAGGCGCCAGCCGTCGAAGTCGTACTGGCCGGTCAGCGACTGGCTGCCGCCGCAGCGCTTTTGGTAGAAGTCGGCCAGCGAAGCCGGCATGCCCGGCGCGATATAGGCTTGCGTGCTGTGGATGTCGTCGAAGGGCACGTAGGCATCCTGGCTGGCGCGCGTGCATTCGCCGCTGACCGCCAGTCCCAGTTCCCACGGGCTGCCGGCGGGCGCCAGGCGCAGGCGCGCCGCGCCCGCGGTGGCCGAGGTCCCGCCCACGCCGTCGGCGCCCGTCACCGGATTGTCCAGGCGGCCGGGGGCGTCGTTCACCGCGGCGGTCACCGACCCGTACAGCAGGTTCTCGACCAGCGGCCCGCCGCCGGTCGCCTTGAACAGATAGCCGTCGCGGCTGGCCACGCCCGCGCTGGCGCGGAAATAGGGCTCGTCGCCCGGTTGCCGCGACACGATGTTCAGCACTCCGCCCATGGCGCTCTTGCCATACAGCGTGCCCTGGGGGCCTTTCAGCAGTTCGACGCGATCCACGTCCGTCAGCAGTTGCGACGTGAAGGTCGGCAACTGCGGCACGCCGTCCACGTACACCGTCAGCGCGGGGTTGTAGAAGTCCTGCGCGGACGTGACGCCGCGCACCGATACGATGGGAAACAGGAAGGAGCCGCTGCTGGAGAGCTGCACGCCCGGCAGCACGCGCGACAACTGCATCGTGCCGTCCACCTGCGCCGCGCGCAGCGCGTCGGCGGGGACGACGACCGCGGCACCGTTGATGTCGCGCAGCGCCTGATCCTGCTTGCTGGCCGTGACGGTGATCGGCGCCAGTTCGCTGACGGGCTGGGCGGCGGCGGGGGCGGCAAGCGCGCAGAGCGCGGCTGCCAGCGCGGTCTGGCGGAGGGGGGATGAAATCGTCATGTCGTCGGGCTGGGCTTTTGGGTAGAATTATTAATGAGAATTATTGTTATTGAAGCGACGGGCGGCTAACGGTTTCCGTGCCGCCGTTGTTCAAATCGGGGTCTAAATTTGGATATCGCCACCGGGGCGCCGCCCGCGGCCGATGGATTGCTGCACGTATCCGGCCACCCGCTGCTGCCGGCCGTGTCCATTCCGCCCGAGTGGGCGGCGCTGGTGCGGCTGGAGGAATTCGACGGCGAACTGGCCCTGTCGGCCTGGAGTGGCGCGCCCGGCGTCGGCCTGGACGTCCATGCGGAAGGCCCGCCCATGTTCTGCATCGCCGTGTTCGTCGAGGGCCAGGCCTGCATGTCGATCGAGGGCGGCGAACCCCTCCGGGTCGGGCCCGGAATGGCCGTGGTGCAGACGGGCGATCGGGGCGCTCGCGGTCATTTTCAGATGAATGGCGGGCAGACTGTCCGCCTGCTGGACATCCGTTACACACCCGCCGGACTGCTGCGCGCGGGCGGCCGGCCGCTGGCGGCGCTGCGCGGCGCCTTCGTGCTGGACCGCAGCGTGCCGGCCACCGGAGCACTGATGGCGGGCTTTCCCGCCCCCGCCGCGTTGCTGCGCCTGGCCACCGATGTGCTGGAATGCCGCTACACTGCTCCCGCGACACGCCGGCTGTACATGCGGGCGAAGGCCCTGGAAGCGCTGGCCATCGTGCTGGAAACCATGAATGGCGCGGCCGACGGGCCTCCGGTGGCGCCTCGCGAACGGCGCCAACTGGCCCAGGCCAGGCGCTTGATCGAGGCCCGCTACGGAGAGGAATGGACGGTCTTGCGCCTGGCGCGCGAAGTGGGCCTGAGCGAGAAAAAGCTCAAGGCGGGCTTCCGGCAAGTGGCCGGACGCTCAGTCCACGCCTATCTCCGGGAGGTCCGCCTGGAGGCCGCGGCGTCCATGCTGGAGGCCGGTTACAGCGTCACGGAGACCGCCCTGGCGACCGGATTTGCCAATCTCAGCCATTTCAGCAAGAGCTTCCGCCAGGCCCGCGGAGTCGCCCCCCGGAACTGGGTTGACCGTCCCGGAGCCCTCCTGCGCTAAAATTAAGTTATCCACAGCAATCCGGGCCTGGTACTGCCCTCATAAGTATCGAATCCAGAATGCGCCGCGCGGCCTGAAAGGCAGGGCGCGATTGCGCGTGCTCAAGATTGTCCCGATGCATATGTAGTGCAGTGCGTGTAGCACTCTCGTTTTGTTCTTTTTTATTGGTCCCGGTATCTGCCTAACCCTGATGACTGAATCCACTCAACCTGTAGCACCCGCCGCTGAAGCCCCCGCGCCGACGTTCGCCGATTTCGGGCTGCACCCCCTGCTGTTGCAGTCCATCGCCGAAACCGGCTACACCACTCCCACGCCCATCCAGGCCCAGGCCATCCCCGTCGTGGTGGAAGGCCGCGACGTCATGGGCGCCGCGCAGACCGGCACGGGCAAGACGGCGGCTTTCACGCTGCCCATCCTGCACCGCCTCATGCCGCTGGCCAACACCAGCGCATCGCCCGCGCGCCATCCGGTGCGCGCGCTGATCCTCACGCCCACGCGCGAACTCGCGGACCAGGTATACGAAAGCGTCAAGCGCTACAGCAAGCAGACGCCGCTGCGTTCCGCGGTGGTGTTCGGCGGCGTGGATATCGGCCCGCAGAAAGAAGCGCTGCGCCGCGGATGCGAAATCCTGGTGGCCACGCCCGGCCGCCTGCTCGACCACGTCGAACAGAAGAACGTGAACCTGAGCCAGGTCGGCATCCTGGTGCTCGACGAAGCGGACCGCATGCTGGACATGGGCTTCCTGCCCGATCTCGAGCGCATCATCCGCCTGCTGCCCGCGCAGCGGCAGGGCCTGCTGTTCTCGGCCACCTTCAGCAACGAAATCCGCAAGCTCGGCCGTTCGTACCTGAACCACCCCATCGAAATCGAAGTCGCGGCGCGCAACGCCACCGCGGCGACGATCACGCAGATTGCCTACAAGATGCCCAGCGACGCCAAGCGCGCCGCCGTCGTGCACCTGGTGAAGTCGCGCGGCCTGAACCAGGTCATCGTGTTCTCCAATACCAAGATCGGCACGGCGCGCCTGGCACGCGAACTGGAGCGCGACGGCGTCAAGGCCGAATCGATCCACGGCGACAAGACCCAGGCCGACCGCATGAAGGCGCTGGAAGCCTTCAAGGCCGGCGAACTGGAAGTGCTGGTGGCCACCGACGTGGCCGCGCGCGGCCTGGACGTGGCCGGCGTGCCTTGCGTGATCAACTACGACCTGCCGTACAACGCCGAAGACTACGTGCACCGCATCGGCCGCACCGGCCGCGCGGGCGCGTCGGGCGAGGCCATCGCCCTGTTCACGGCCGACGAAGAGCGCTACCTGCTCGACATCGAAAAACTCATCAAGCGCGAAGTGCCGCGCGGCACCCTGGACGTGCCGGCCGACCTGGTCGCGCGCAGCCACCGCCGCAGCGACGAGCGCCGCGGCGCGGCGCCGGCGCGCGAAGGCCGGGGCGATCGCGGCGATCGCGGCCGTCCGGCCGACCGCCGGTCCGGCTACGCTTCCGGCGCGCCGCGCCAGCCCGTGGACGATTTCTTCCTGAAGCCCTACGAACCCTCGGCCTCGTCCGCTCAGGCCGACGCGCCCGCGTCCAAGCCCAATGGCGGTTCGTCCGCGCCGAAGCGGCAGATCGCCGTCCTGCTGGGCGGCAGCCGCAAGCCCTGAGGCCTGGCGCCGCCCAATGAAAAACCGCAAGGTCCGAAGGCCTTGCGGTTTTTTTTCGGCGGGACGGATCAGGAGGCCAGCAGCCGCGGCAGGTCCGGCAATGCCGTGCTGACCGCGGCGCTGTGTTCGTCCAGGCTTTCCAGCAGGCGTTCCAGGTGGCCGATGTGCGGCAGCATCGGCCCGTAGAACACCACGCGCGGGCCGATCTGCACCAGCAGGGTGGGGAAGTTCTCGACGTCTTCCTCGCCCAGCAATTCGGCATGGTCTTCGATGTCGATCCACGCGAAGACGTGCTGCGGCATGGCCTCGGCCAGCGCCTGCAATTTGGGCTTGTATTGTTCGCAGGTATCGCACCACGCCGCGCAGAAACAGGCGACCAGCCAGGTGTCGGGCGACGAGCCCAGGCGCGCGCGCAGGGCGGCCCGGTCGGTATCGGGTACAAGTAGAGGCATGTGGGCAGATCGGGGCGTGTTTGACTATCATACCCGGGATGCCCACCCCCTCATTTCCTCCGCCATGACCGTTATGCGCACCGATTCCGCCACGCCCGAGCCCGGCCGCCTTTCCAGCGCCGGCGCGGGCGCCGCCAACGTGGGGCAGGCGTTCAAGCGCGCGCTGGTCTCCCAGTGCCATCCGACGATGCTGTTCGCGGTGCTGCTGCCGTTCCTGATCGCGCTGGCGGGCTGCCTGCTGCTGCTCTACCTGTTCTGGACGCCGCTGAACGATTGGCTGGCGGCCGAGGCGGCGCGCTGGGACTTCGTGAACCGCGCGGAAGACTGGATGCTCGCGATGGGGCTGTTCTCGCTCAAGGTCTATCTGGTTCCCATCATCGCGGTGGCCATCCTGTTGCCCGTATCGGGCATCCTCGGCCTGGCGATCGCCGCCGTCTTCGTGATGCCGCTGGTGCTGCGCCACGTCGGGCAGCGCGAATACGCCGGCATCGCGCGGCAGGGCAAGCACGCCACCGCGGTCAGCGTGTGGAACGCCGTCTGGGTGTCCGCGGCATTCGCCGCCGGCTGGCTGCTGACGCTGCCGCTGTGGCTGGTGCCGCCCATGGCGGTGGTGCTGTCGATCTTCTGGTGGGCGTTCGCGTTCTCGCGCATGATGCGGGTGGACGCCATCGTCGAACATGCCAGCCCCGCCGAACGCAAGCTCATCCTGGAACGGAACAACGGCGGCTTCTGGACCATCGGCCTGATCTGCTCGCTCTTGAACCTGTTGCCGCCCGCGTGGGTCGTCCTGCCGGTATTCTCGGCCCTGGTCTACGCGCACTACGGACTGGAAGCGCTCAAGCGCTTGCGCCAGGACCGCGTCATCGACGTCTGACCGGCGTCATCCCACTCAACTTCTGGAATCGGACATGGCCGCAGAATCCGCCGCCCGCCGCATCGGCCTCATCATCGTCGGGGACGAAATCCTCTCGGGCCGCCGTCAGGACAAGCATTTTTCCAAGGTCGTCGAGCTTCTGAGCGCGCGCGGCATGCAACTGGGCTGGGCCGAGATCCTGCCCGACGACCGCGATACGCTGGTGGCCGCCTACCGGCGCAGTTTCGCCTCGGGCGACGTGGTGTTCTCTTGCGGCGGCATCGGCGGCACGCCGGACGACCATACCCGGCAGGCCGCCGCCGCCGCCCTCGGCTTGCCCCTGGCGCTGCACCCCGAAGCCGAACGGGCCATTGCGCAGCGCACGGCCGAGATGGCCGCGAAAGGGCAGGGCACGGCCGACATGAGCGCGCCCGAGAACCAGCAGCGCCTGCAGATGGGCGTGTTCCCGGAAGGGTGCGAAATCGTGCCGAACCCCTACAACCGGATTCCGGGCTTCTTCATCCAGGACCACACCTTCGTGCCGGGCTTTCCCGTCATGGCGTGGCCGATGCTGGAATGGACGCTCGACACCCGCTATCGTGCGCTGCAACATGCGCGGGTCCACACGGAGCATTCCTTTCTGGTCTTCAGCATGCCCGAATCGCGCATCACGCCGGCCATGGTCAGCGTGGAAACGCGCTGGCCCGGCGTGCGGGCCTTCAGCCTGCCCAGCGTCGGCGAGGCGGGCGGGACGCCCCATATCGAACTGGGCGTGAAGGGCGAACCCGAGGGGGCGGCCGCCGCCCTGGAGTTTCTGCGGGCCGAGGTGCTGCGCCTGGGAGGGAAGCTGGCGCCGCCGCCTGCCGCTTGACCGCGGTGCCAATAAACAGGGGGCGACCCTGTTTTATTGGTTAAAAACCCATTGCCAAATGGGCCGGTAAATTTCACAATACGGGAAAGAACTGTTTGCTGCGTTGCCGCAAGGCCGGTTCCTCCGGTCCAGCGGTGCTAGCCCACATCGATCCCATGGCCCGTCTCTCGACTCCCCGCAATCCCCTGGACGCTGAAACCGAAGGCGCTTCCGCCCATCCCATCGCCATCCAGGTGATCGAGCGCGCCATGCGCCTGCTCGACGCTCTGGCCGCGCAGCCGGATCCCGTGACGCTCAAGGAATTGTCCGCCACCACCGGCCTGCATGCGTCCACGGCGCACCGCATCCTGAACGACCTGGTCGTGGGCCGCTACGTCGAGCGCGTCGACAACGGCCTGTACCAACTGGGCATGCGCCTGCTGGAGCTGGGCTCGCTGGTCAAGGGGCGGCTGAACGTGCGCGAGGCGGCCATCTCCGCCATGCGCTCGCTGCACAAGCTGACGGGGCAGACTATCAACCTGTCGGTGCAGCAGGGCGACGAGATCGTCTACATCGACCGGGCCTGGAGCGAGCGTTCGGGCATGCAGGTGGTGCGCGCCATCGGCGGCCGCGCCCCTTTGCACCTGACTTCCACCGGCAAGCTGTTCCTGTCCACCGGCGACGCGCGGCAGGTCCGGGCCTATGCTCTGCGCACCGGCCTGGCCGGGCACACGCGCAACAGCCTCACCGACCTGGACCGCCTGGAACGCGAACTGGCGCTGGTGCGCCGCCACGGCTATGCGCGCGACAACGAAGAACTCGAACTCGGTGTGCGCTGTATCGCCGCGGGCATCTTCGACGACACCGGCAAGCTGGTGGCGGGCTTGTCCATCTCGGCCCCGGCCGAGCGCCTGCAGGACGAGTGGATCAAGGCGCTGGTCGACACCGCCGCCAGCATTTCGGAAGCGCTGGGCTACGAACCCTCGGTGTCGTCCACGGGTTTCAACGGCCTGGGCATGGCGGCGGAAGCGCTGCGCCCTTGAGCCTTGGGCAATGGCGGGACTTCCCGGCTGGGCCAGGTGTCTGACACCCCCGAGACGTCCGCGCAGACTGAAGCCCGTCTCCCGCGGGTGTCAGACACCCGTGAAGAAGCCTTTCCATCGCCAGGTGTCTGACACCCCCGAGACGTCCGCGCAGGCTGAAGCCCGTTTCCCACGGGTGTCAGACACCCGTGAAGAAGCATTCCCATCGCCAGGTGTCTGACACCCCCGAGACGTCCGCGCAGGCTGAAGCCCGTTTCCCACGGGTGTCAGACACCCATGAAGAAGCATTCCCATCGCCAGGTGTCTGACACCCCCGAGACATCCGCGCAGACTGAAGTCCGTCTCCCACGGGTGTCAGACACCCATGAAGAAGCGTTTCCATCGCCAGGTGTCTGACACCCCCGAGACATCCGCACAGGCTGAAGCCCGTTTCCCACGGGTGTCAGACACCCGTGAAGAAGCATTCCCATCGCCAGGTGTCTGACACCCCCGAGACGTCCGCGCAGGCTGAAGCCCGTCTCCCACGGGTGTCAGACACCCATGAAGAAGCATTCCCATCGCCAAGTGTCAGACACCCCCGTGAAGAGCGGGCGCCACACACCGACGACATCCCCCCGGCGCGCCAAAACAAAAAAGCCCCTTGCGGGGCTTTTCTTCATTCATTCAACGGCTTTATTGCTGCTCGACGCCGGCCTTCTTGAACAGCTCGGCCCATTGCGGGACCTGCTGCTTGACCTTGGCTTCCAGGGCTTGCGGATTGGCTTCGGCCGTGAGCACGGTCGCGCCCAACTGCTTCATGCGTTCCTGGAACTTGGGGTCGGCCAGGCCGGCCTGCAGGCTCTTGACCAGCTTGTCCACCACGGGCTTGGGCGTGCCCTTCGGCACCCACATGCCATGCCAGATACCCACTTCGAAGCCCTTGTAGCCGGATTCGTCCATGGTCGGCAGCTTGGGCAGCGTGGGGACGCGCTTGAGGCTGGTGACGGCGTACGCCTTCACCTTGCCGCTGTCGATCTGCTGCGTGGTGTTGGTGGTCTGGTCGCAGAGCAGGTCCACCTGCTTGCCCAGCAGGTCGTTCATGGCCGGGGCGGTGCCCTTGTAGGGGATGGTCAGCAGTTGCACGCCCAGCGCCTCGACCAGCATGGTGCCGCACAGGTGGCTGGCGGCGCCGATGCCGGCGTTGGCCAGGGACACCTTGTCCTTGTTCTGTTTGACGTACTCGGCCAGTTCCTGGATGGTGTTGGGCGGGAAATCCGAGCGCGCGACGATAGTCATCGGCACGTCGACCACCAGGCCGATGGGCTCGAAGCTCTTGTAGGGGTCATACCCGGGGTTCTTGTACAGCGACGGCGCCGTCGAGAAGCCGGCGTGCATCAGCAGGACGGAATAGCCGTCGGGCTGCGCGCGCGCCACCTGGGTGGTGCCGATCGTGCCGCCGGCGCCGCCCTTGTTTTCGACCACGACTGTCTGGCCCAGAGACGGCCGCATGGCTTCCGCCAGCGAGCGCGCGACGTTGTCCGTCGGGCCGCCTGCGGCGAACGGCACCACCATATTGATGGGGCGATCCGGATAGTCCGCCTGGGCGGCGCCGGCGGCGAGCATGGTGCTTGCCGCGAGCAGGGCCGTAAGCGTGCGGGGAATGAGGGTCATGGAGTCTCCAGTTGCAGGGTTTTGCTTGCTGCGATTTAGTTATTGCCGGGTGACTTATCGGTTGTCTTTATCTGTCATCAGCATGAAAGCAGTGTAGAAAAGAATTGATACGCCGTCACGTCCGGTATTTCCCCAACCATGAAACATTTGTGCGGCGTCAAATCCCGGCGCGGCGTGCACCGTCAAAGTGCAATCATATGTTGCGCCGCACAAAAACTCCTTGACAAGTTTTTTTCCCAGCCTAGAATGTCAATTGTGCAGTGCATCAAACGAGCCGGCGGTAGCTTGTAGTACCAGTTTCCGCGCACGTTTACTTATTTCGTCGCAGACACCCATCCTTATTCGCCGGAACCCCCCGGCTACCCATCGAGGAGCATTCTATGAGCGCCATTCCGCAACAAGTCCTGGACCGTCAAAAGGCCGGCATCAATACTCTCGTGGCCGCCCAATCGGCCGTTTTCGCCGGCTTCGAAAAGCTGGTCGAACTGAACCTGAAGGTCGTGAAGGCCACCCTGGACGAAGTCGCCCAGAAATCGCAGCAAGCCACCGAACTGAAGGACGCGCAGGAAGCCGCCGTGTTCGCGTCGGGCCTGCTGCAGCCGGGCGCCGAAAAGGCCATGGCCTACACCAAGCATGTGTACGACATCGTTGCCGGCGTGCAAGGCAACCTGGTCAAGCTGACCGAAGAACAGATCGCCGAAAGCCAGCAGCAGTTGAGCGACGTCGTCGACCAGTTCTCGAAGAACGCCCCGACCGGTTCCGAAAGCGCCGTTGCCCTGATCAAGTCGTCGCTGGCCACCGCGACCAGCGCCTACGATTCGATGACCAAGGCCGCCAAGCAGGCCGCCGAAGTCGCCGAGTCGAACCTGAATGCCGCCGCCAACGCGACTTTCAAGGCCGCTTCGGACGCCGCCGACGCCGCGACCAAGGTCGCCAGCCGCAGCCGCCGCAGCGCCTAAGTATTTGGCGCGCCATGGTGCGCAAACCGCAGTAATGTAGTACTGTTGAGTGACAGAGCAGAGCTGGAATTAGGGCCACCCGACGGGTGGCCCCTTTTTTTGCCTGTTTTCAGCGGGCTTCTGCCTCAGTGTCTGACACCCGTACGGGATGGCCTTGGATCCAAAGCATCTCTTCCCGGGTGTCTGACACCGACTGAGTTTGACGGCCGGTGTCAGACACCCGCGGAACATCGCTACAGCTTATAGGCCATCCCGTACGGGTGTCAGACACTCGAACGCATACTCACCCGGCGACCGCCCGCACGCATTCGCCCACCAGCGCGGGGCCGCGGTAGATCAGCCCGGTATAGAGCTGGACCGCGTCGGCGCCGGCTTCCATCTTCTCGCGGGCCTGCTTGCCCGACAGCACGCCGCCCACGCCGATGATGGCCAGGCTGCTGCCCAACTGTTCCTTCAGCCGGCGGATCACCGCCAGCGACAATTCATGCACCGGCGCGCCGGACAGGCCGCCCGCCTCGTCGGCATGCGCCTGGCCCGCGACGGCGTCGCGCGACAACGTGGTGTTGGTGGCGATGACGCCGTCGATGCCGTGGCGCGGCAGCGTGTCGGCGATCGCGTCGATCTGTTCTCGCGTGAGGTCCGGGGCGATCTTCACCGCCATCGGCACGCGGCGCTGGTGCCGGTCTTCCAGGGCGCGGCGCTTGTCCGCGAGCTGCGCCAGCAGCGCGGACAGTTCGTCGCCGCCCTGCAGCGCGCGTAGGTTCTTGGTGTTGGGCGACGAGATGTTCACCGTCACGTAATCGGCTTGCGGGTACACGCCTTCCAGCCCGATCAGGTAGTCGTCCGCGGCGCGTTCGATCGGCGTGTCCGCGTTCTTGCCGATGTTCAGCCCGAGTATCCCGCCCTGGGTGCGCCAGGCGCTGCGCTGCACGTTGGCCAGGAAGGCGTCCAGTCCCTGGTTGTTGAAGCCCAGCCGGTTGATGAGCGCGTTGGCGCGCGGCAGCCGGAACATGCGCGGCTTCGGATTGCCGGGCTGCGCGCGCGGAGTGACCGTGCCCACTTCGATAAAGCCGAAGCCCAGGTTGCCCAGCGCGTCGATATAGGCGCCGTTCTTGTCCAGCCCCGCGGCCAGCCCGATCGGGTTGGCCATCTGCATCCCCATCAGCGTGCAAGGCGCCTTGGGCTGCGCGTGCAGCAGCTTGCGCGTGGCGCCGCATTCATAGGCGCGCTGCAGCCCCGCCAAAGTGACTTCGTGGGCGGTTTCCGCGTCCATGGCGAACAGCGCCGGGCGGGCCAGGGGATAGGCGTGGAAGAGGATAGACATGGGGCGGAATTGTAGAGCGAATTTCGGCGGCCTTGCGCCCGGCGGGCGCGGCCGGCGGTCCCGCGGAGGCCGGGATCAGGCGGCGGGCGGCTCCGGCTGGTCGCGCCAGGCGCCGTCGACCAGGAACTGGGCGGGGTGGAAGCTCGACTTATAGGACATCTTGCGGCTGTCGGCGATCCAGTAGCCCAGATACAGCCAGGGCAGGTTGAGCGTTCGGCACTGTTCGACCTGCCACAAAATGCTGTAGGTGCCCAGGCTGCCGGGGACGTCGGGGTCGTAGAAGGTGTAGACCGAGGACAGGCCGTCGTCCAGCACGTCGATGATGGACACCATGACCAGGACGCCTTCGGGGCTGCGGAATTCCACGAGCCGGGTGTTGACCCGGCTGGTAAGCAGGAATTGCGCATATTGGGTGCGGCTGTCCTCGTCCATGCCGCCGCCCGGATGTCGGCCTTGCTGGTAGCGCGTGTAGAGCCGGTAGTGCTCGGGCGACCACGCCAGTTCCGCCACGAAGGATTGCAGGTCCTGGTGCGTCCGCCAGGCGCGCCGCTGGCTGCGGTTGGGCGCGAAGCCCGCCGCGTCCACGCGCACCGGGATACAGGCGTGGCAGTTGTCGCAATGGGGGCGGTAGGTGAAGAGCCCGCTGCGGCGGAAGCCTTGCTCCACCAACTGGGAATACGTGCCCGCGTTGATCAGGTGGCCGGGCGCGGCCACCTGCGACCGTGCCTGGCGACCCGGCAGGTAGCTGCAAGGGTAGGGAGCGGTGGCGTAGAACTGTAGGGTGGAGAAGGGAAGTTCTTTGAGCTGGCTCATGGGCGATCCCGGAGGACGGCGGCAGGTCCGTGACGGGATGGCTACATATTAACGCCTAACCCGGCGCCGGACGCGGTCTCGGGATGCAGGCGCCCGGCGCTGTCCAGCGTGCCGCGCGCCCAGGGGACGGGGGGTAGCGCCGCGGCGCCGCGGACGTGCCGCAGGAAAGCGGCGCGGGAGATGGGGCGGGCGCCCAGGCTTGCCAGGTGGCGCGTCTGCTGCTGGCAGTCGATGCGCTCCACGCCCTGCGCGGCCAGGTAGCGCACCAGGTAGGCCAGCGCCACCTTGGAGGCGTTGGGCGCGCGGGTGAACATGGATTCGCCGAAGAACATCCGGCCGAGGCTGATCCCGTAGAGGCCGCCGGCCAGTTCGCCGTCGATCCACGTTTCGATGCTGTGCACGTAGCCGGATTCGTGCCAGGCGCGATAGGCCTGCTGCATGGCGCCGGTGATCCAGGTGCCCGGCTGGCCGTCGCGCGGCGCGGCGCATCCGGCCATGACCTGCGCAAAGGCGGTGTCCACGCGCACCTGCACGCGCGGCGCGGCGGAAAGCTCCTGGCCGGCGATCTGCCGCAGCAGCTTGCGCAGGGAATGCGAAGGCGCGAAGTCCTCCACCGCCAGCACCATGCGGGGATCGGGGCTCCACCACAGGATGGGCTCGCCTTCGGAATACCACGGGAAAATGCCGTTGGAATACGCCTGGATCAGCCGCGGGATCGACAGGTCCGCGCCCGCCGCCAGCAGGCCGTCGGGATCCGTCAGCGCGAACTCGGCTGGCGGGAAGGGCGTGTCGACGGCAAGCCAGGGAAGCTTCAACGGTGCGATTCTAGGGTGTAGTGATGGGGGCCGAACACGCCGAGCTTGCGGTCTTCGAAATAGTGGCGCAGCGTCGTCGCCACGGTGCGGAAGGCCAGGTCGTCCCAGGGGATTTCGGATTCTTCGTAATAGCGCGCTTCGAGGCTTTCGGGGCCCGGGTCCAGGTCCGGGGACACCGCCTGGGCCAGGTAGAAGACATGGACCTGGTCGATCTGGGGCAGATCGATCATGGTGTAGAGCTCGCCGAGCTGGATATGCGCGCCGGCTTCCTCCAGCGTTTCGCGGGCCGCGCCTTGCGCGGTGCTTTCGCCCAGTTCCATGAAGCCGGCGGGCAGCGTCCAGGTGTTGTAGCGCGGTTCGATCGCGCGCCGGCAGAGCAGGACGCGGTTTTCCCAGACCGGCACCGTGCCGACCACCAGCCGCGGGTTCTGGTAATGGATGGCGCCGCAGTGGTCGCAGATGTCGCGTTCGCGGTTGTCGCCCTCGGGAACCCGGCGGTTGATGGGCGAGCCGCATTGGCTGCAGAAACGCGAACGGCGGGGCGCGGGGAAATATTCGATGGGCGATTTTGCGGTCATGGGTACGATTCTAACGGCTGCGGCGGGGACTGGCGCGCCGGCCCGGCACGGCCGGGGACGGAGCGCCGAAACGGTCCTCGAGGTGTTCGACGAAGGACCGCACCTTGGGCGACAGGAAGCGCCGGTGGGGATAAATGGCGT
This sequence comes from Achromobacter veterisilvae, assembly GCF_037619525.1. Lineage (NCBI taxonomy): Bacteria > Pseudomonadati > Pseudomonadota > Betaproteobacteria > Burkholderiales > Alcaligenaceae > Achromobacter > Achromobacter veterisilvae. The sequence continues at coordinate 2,200,348 of NZ_CP148753.1, forward strand.
ACATGGAGATCGGGGTGTGCGCGTAGTCGGCCAGCAGGGTGACCAGCCGCCCGGCTCGGATATCTTCGCCCACCAGGAACTCGGGCTGCAGGATGATGCCGTGCCCGGCCAGCGAGGCCGTGCGCAGGACGTCGCCGTTATTGGCGCGCAACGCGGCGTTCACGCGCACCAGGTGCGTCACCCCGTCTTTCTCGAAATGCCATTCGTTGCCTGTGCTGGCATAGGCGTAGTGCAGGCAGCGATGCTGCTTGAGGTCTTCCGGCGTGCGGGGCGCGCCATGGCGCGCCAGATAGGACGGGGCGGCGCAAACCAGCAATTGCTGGGGCGCCAGCGGCCGCGCGACCAGCGAGGAATCGAGCAGCGGGCTGATGCGCACCGCCACGTCGAAGCCGTCTTCCACCAGATCGACCACCCGATCGTTGAGGTCCAGGTCGATGACCACGTCGGGGTAGCGCTGCAGGTATTCGGCGATGGCGGGGCCCAGATGCAGGATGCCGAACGACACCGGCGCGCTCACGCGCAGGCGGCCGCTGGGCCGCTGGCCTTCGGCCTGCAGCGACAGCTCCAGGTCCGCCACTTCGGCGAGGATGGGGCGCACCCGTTCATAGAAGGCCCGGCCGGCGTCGGTCATGCTCAGCTTGCGGGTGGTGCGGTTCAGCAGGCGCACGCCGTATTTCTGTTCCAGGTAGGCGATCTGGCGCGTGACCACGGAGCGGGCCTGGCCCATTTTGTCGGCCGCCGCCGCGAACGAGCCCAGCTCCACGACCTTGGCATAGGTCTGCATGGCGGTGTGCGTATCCAAGATTGTTTCCTATCGGGGAACAATAATTTGCAATTCTGCATGTTTATCTTTGTTTTTGGAATCGCAAGAATAGCGTTCCTGAAGAATCTTCCCATCCTGGGCGATTCCACAACCGCTCTAGGAGAGTGCAATGGTTGATACCCGTACCGCGCCCTATGCCGCGCTGTTGCTGCGCGTGGCGCTCGGCGTCATGTTCCTGGCCCACGGCCTGACCAAACTGCTGGTGTTCACGCTGCCCGGCACCGCCCAGTTCTTCGCCAAGATCGGCTTTGCCGGCTGGCTGGCCTATCCGGTCACCTTCTTCGAAATCGGCGCGGGCGCGATGCTGATCCTGGGGATCGTGCCGCGCTGGGTCGCCGCCATCGCGGTCGTGCAGTTGTTCGTGGCGTCCACCGTGCACTTCGGCAACGGCTGGGGCTTCGGCAATCCGGGCGGCGGCTGGGAATACCCGATCTTCCTGACCGTGGCGGCCGCGGCGTTGGCCCTGCTGGGCGACGGCAAGTTCGCGCTGGTCAAGAGCCGCCGCTGAGCGCCGCGCACCCGACTATCCACCGCAACGGGAGTTCCCATGTTCTTGTCCATGCCATTCCTCAAGCGCGCCGCGGGCGCGGCGCTGCTGGCCCTTGCCGTGTCGCCCGCCGTCCATGCCTCCGCCGGGCAGGAGGCCGCCAACAAGGCGGCCGTGCTGGCCTTCTACGAGAAAGGGCTGAACCAGAAGGATGCGGACGCCGCCCTGAAGTATGTGGGCGACCGTTACGTGCAGCACAACCCGAACGCGGCGGACGGGCCCGAGGGCTTCCGCAAGTTCATCGCCTTTCTGCGCGACAAGTTTCCCAAGTCGCACAGCGAGATCAAGCGCGTCTTCACCGATGGCGACTACGTGATCCTGCATGTGCACGCGGTGCGCGAGCCCGGCTCGCGCGGCAGCGCCATCATCGACATCTTCCGCCTGGAACAGGGCAAGATCGTCGAGCATTGGGATGCAGTGCAGCCCATACCCGAACAGTCCGCCAATTCCAACGGCATGTTCTGAATCTAGGCGGGCTGCGGCCTGGGGTCGGGGTCGAAGCCCAGGTCCCGCGCGATGTCCTCTTGCGCGATCGGCGATAGGGGCGCCGCCGGATAGGCGCCGGGGAACGCGACCCGGATCGTGTCGCCGGGCGCCAGGCCGGCCAGTGCGTCCAGCAGCGGCGCGCCGTTATCCAGAACCAGCTTTTCGAGCAGCGGCGGCAGATCGCGGTCCAGCACGATGCCGGCGCCCATCGGCGTCATCGCGTACAGTCGGCCGGCATCGTCCAGCCGCCACGAATCGACCGCCGCGACCGCGGCGTTGGTGTGGGTGAGCAGGCCGCTATTGTCGTCATTCAGCCGCAGCGTGTAGGGAGCCGCGTCCAGGCGCAGGAACACGCGCTGGGGGCCGTTCTGGAAATACCAGCGGCCCGCCTCGTCGTGTTCGTAGTTGCGGTTGATGAATTCCAGGATCTGGCTGTTGGTGATCGATTCGCCCGGGCCGCCCTGCGCGGACTGGCCCTGCGGATGCAGGCGCCAGCGGCCCCTGGCGTCCAGGGACAGCCAGCCATAGACCGCCGGCACGTCGGGCCAGCGGGCAAGGGCGTCTTTCACGGATTGATCCATGTTCAGGAACGAATGACGATGGGAGGCGGGGTGATGGCGGGCGCCGTCCCAGTATCCCCCTTTGTGCTCGCGGGGTCGAGGGATCGGAATGATGCGCCGGGATCGTCGCCGATTGAAAACGGCGTCGCGATGGCAATCATTCGATTGGCGAAGCGTGGGGAGGGGGAACGGGATGCGGAGGAAGTTGCTGGAGGCGCAAGCCGGAATCGAACCGACGTACACGGATTTGCAATCCGCTGCATAACCACTCTGCCATTGCGCCAGCACTTCAAGAAAAAAGGAAGCGCGGTGTTGGCCGTTGCTTCCTTTTTGTATTTGGAGCGGGAGACGAGTCTCGAACTCGCGACCTCAACCTTGGCAAGGTTGCGCTCTACCAACTGAGCTACTCCCGCGTATGCATTGCATGCATCATTTGGTGCGATTCCTGAAGTTTCTTTCAGAAGGCCGTGTCCACCAAAGACAGCGATTATACACAGAATTTTTGACTTGTGCAGTGCGGGCGAAAATCGCGGAAAGAAAAAAGCGCCCGCGCAATCGCGCGGGCGCCAGGGTCCTTCCGGCGCCCAGGGTCAGGGCGTTTCGGCGGCCTGCGTTGCCGCGGTTTGCTCTACGGCGGGCTGCGCTTCAACGGACGGCGCGGCGGCGGCTTGCGGGGCGGCGGGCTTCTTGGCGGGGCGGGGCTTGCCGCCGGGCCGGCGGCTGGCCTGGCGGCGCGCATAGGCTGCCTGTTGCGCGGTCACCTTGCCGACGGGCTGCCCTTGCAGGTCGACGCGGGGAGCGTCTTCCGTCAGGCAGGCCCAGTAGCGGCTTCCCTTGCACCAGGCGGCAATCGCCTGCTTGAGCTGCTCTTCCGTCATGGAAAGCGCTTCGAGATGCTGGGCGGCATCCGCCAGGATGCCTTCCTTGAGAGGCACCTTGGGCGCGGGATTCTTCGGGAAAGCCAGCGGAAACTGCTTCTGCAGGCGCCAGATCGCTTCGACCGTCGGGTCGACAGGCTCCCGCGTCCTGGCGGGTTCCTGCTTCCTGGAGGGTTCCCGCTTCTTGGCGGATTCCCGCTTCTTTGCCCGGTCTGCCTGTTTCGGTTGGACTGGCGCCGCTTGCTGAGCTTGCGCCCGGAGCTGCTCTCGCAGGTCGGCAAGTTTTTCAAAACCCATTGTTCTTTCCAACACCTCTGATTTGTGCAACCAGAAGGTTACCCCATGTGCAGCGCCTCGGTCATGTGCGGGCGATGGGGGCGGCGTCTGCCCTGTCCTGCCCGGTTGCGCCTTGCGTGGCCGAGGCGTTTCACAGCGCGACCTCGTCCAGGTCGTTGGCAATGATCAGGCGCCCAGGAAAGTCGCGCGCCACCTCCTCGCGCAGCCGTTCGATCATGGCCATGTCGCCGCGGGGGCGGTGATGGGTCAGCACCAGGGTGCCGACGTTGCAGGCGGCGGCGATCTTGCCCACGGTGTCGCCGCAGGCCAGTGTGTACTTGGCCAGATTGCGGAAATGCTCGGAGTCGATTTCAGCGTCCGCCAGGTAGCAGCATTGGACCAGTACGTCCGCGCCCTTCGCGAGGCGCCGCAGCCCCGCGCAATCGACGGTGTCGCCGCTGATGGCGATGACTTTCCCCTGGCTCTCCACCCGGTATCCGTAGCAAATCCAGCGCTTGAGAAACGCCTGGGAGAAGGCCAGCCCATGTCCGTGCACCACGGGCTCGGCGAAAACCCGCCAATGGTCCGTTTCCGCTATCGGGCCGGGCGCCACGTCGATGGCCTCGATCGCGGACCAGCCGCCATGGGTGGGTTCGCCGTCCGAACGCCATTCGATGTCCTTGTCGTAGACCTGCGTCAGCAGGGCGTTCATGATGCGCTTGGTGTCTGGCGGCCCGCGAAATGCAATGGCGTGACGGCGCCCGTGCAGCCAGGTGCTGAGCGCCACGTCGAACACGTCGCCGATATGGTCGAAATGATGGTGGGTGATGAAGACGTCCTTCAGGGACTCCAGCGCGATGCCTGCCCGCACCATCTGGACGACGACGCCGCGACCGGCGTCGAACAGCAAGGTTTCATCGCCGATCTTCACCACCGTCGCAGGTCCGGCCCTTTCGGGGTCTGGGCGCGGTCCGCCGGTTCCAAGCGTCTGGATGCGCACGGGAAGCTCCGTGCCTGTGCTGTGTTGCGTCATTATTGCTCCAAGGTGAAACCGGTCGTGCGAATGATGCCGCCCCAGACCTCGTTGTCGAGCCGCACCCGTTCAGCGAATTCGGCGGCCGACGGATAGCGTGTGCGCAAGTCCTGCTGCGCAATCTGCCGCTGCACCTCCGGTGCCTTCAGCGCCGCGGCCAGGGCCTGGTTGAGCCTTTCGGCCTGTATTGCATTCGTGCCCTTCGGCGCGAAGAAGCCGTACCACAGCGACACATCTTCCATGTCGCGCAGGCGCGGCACGGCCTGCGACATGGTGGCGACGTCCGGCAATAGGGGAGAGCGCTCCTTGCCCGTCACGCCCAGTATCCTTATGCGCCCTTGTTTGTGCAGTTCCACGGCTTCGCCCGAGGTAACGATCGCCGCCTGGATCTCGCCACTCTGTACCGCGATCAGCACCGGCGCCGCGCCCTTGTAGGGAATGTGGAGCATGTCCAGCCCCGCCGCGCGGTTCAGCATCACGCCCAGGAAGTGCGACGGGGTTCCGGCGGACATGGAGCCATAGTTGACGGTGCCCGGCCTGGCCTTGGCATACTCGATGAACTCGACGAGATCCCCAGCCGGAACGGTGGGCGCGGTCACCAGTGCCAGACTGAAATCGCCCAGTTCCGCCACGGGCGTCAGATCGCGGACGGGATCGAAGGACATCTTCGGGTAAAGGGCAGGGAAAAAGGCCGGCACGACCACCGGCGCCAGCAGAATCGTGGAGTCGTCCGGTTGCGCCCGCGCTACCGCCTGCGCTGCGATCAGGCTGCCTGCGCCAGGCTGGTTTTCCACCACGACGGGGCGGCCCAGCGTCTCCGTCAGGCGCTGTCCGATGACGCGGGCAAGAATGTCCAGCGCGCCGCCTGGCGGAAAGCCGACCACAATGCGCAGAGGCGCTTCCGCCGCGATTGCGAGGCCGATGACGGAGCTGGCCGCAATCAATCCACAGAGCAAGCGCCTTCCAGGGTTCATGGCTATCCGTACATTCATTGGGCTCTCCCGTATGTCCACCAAGTATCGCCAGTGCATTGCGCGTCGAATGTAGATGGCATATCTATACTTGTATATACAGGGTTGTCCCTAGCCTGCGGCCGGGGTCCGGCTTGGTCTTGCTCAAGGGTGCGCGGCCGTCGTCCGGGGGAATCCGTCCGCGCATAGAGGGGCTGCTCGATCCGCAGCGGGAAAGGCTGGGCGCCGACTCCCTTCGTAATTCACTGAAGAACCCGCCGTTTATAGGACCAAGTCCCGGACTGAATTCCCGTTCCGCCAAAACCGCCTTGGATCGTTCCGCAATGTGCGCTCCATGTCTTGGGCGGTATTTATGCCCATTTGTTTCACGGATGCACGGTAAACGTCATGGAAAAAGGGCCGGACTACGCCGATATAAAAGGTATTTCAATAACTTGGATGTATCCGTCCGTGTTTTCTTAACAATATGAATTGTATGAATTTTTTCGTATTTGAATAATATGGACGGTATCCATGCGTGCTTTCTGGATAATCGGGATGGTATCCATTAACGCTATTTAAATAATCTGGATGGTATCTATCCATTAATTCTTGGTAATGCGAAAAAATCGGTATAAATTGCGTCCTTTTTTTCGCGAAGACTCATTACGTTCATATAGATTGGTTTGTTACGCGGTAATACTTTTATAACAATCCAGTAATGCCTGAGCGTCAGAGGATTAGCCGAGACAGGGAGGATCCACATTGATATATGGCACGAAGAAGTGGCTGACGGCGACGCTCGCGCTCAGCGCGTCCTACGGCAGTGGCGTCACGGCCGCTGACCTGACCGTTACGTCAGGCAATACGCAGGTGTTCGACGGCTCGGCCGGCTTCCCCGGCGGAGTCGACGTCAACGGCGGCACGATGGTGATCGGCGGCAACGGTGGCGGAGCGGGCGTCACCATCAACGGGAACGTCAACGCGGCATCGAATTCCACCATCGCGGGGTTCGGCTCGATCAACGGCGATCTCAACGTGACGGGCAATTCGCGTGTCGCGCCCGGTTATTCCGTCGGCACGCCGACCGGCGTTTCCAACGGCAATCTCGTCGTCAGGGGCAACCTGTCGATGAACAATGCAGTGTTCGATTTCGAGACCGGCTACGCGGGGCTGCCCATTACGCAACCGGGCACCGGCGACAACATTACCGTCGGCGGCAACGTCGCCCTCAATAACACGACGCTGAATGTTTCGGTGAATACCCTGGGCGTCAATGCCGGCTACTACCGGATCCTGTCCTACGGCGGCATGTTGAGCGGCAACGGCCTGTCGCTGGGCACGGTCACCGGCGACTCGCTGCCCGCGGCGACCATCCAGTCGTTGACCGGCGACAAGCAGATCAACCTCATCCTGGGGCCAAGCACGACCAACTTGTGGAACGGCAACGGCGCGGCGTCCGCCACCCGGGCCGGGGGCGGCAATGGCACCTGGAGCGCCGCCAGCACGAACTGGAATAGTCCGAGCAATGCCGCGGGGGCCTTGCCCGATGGCGGATACGCCATTTTCACCGGCGCGGCCGGCACCGTGACCGTCGATGGCGGCGCCGGCCCGGTGCGCGTGTCGGGCATCCAGTTCGCCACCGATCGGTATCGCCTGCAAGGCGCTCCCATCACCCTGGTCGGCAGCGGCGGCAACCCGCCCGCGATCGTGGTGGGCGATGGCACCTATGCTTCCGGCCAGTTCGTCGACACCATCGACAACCCGCTGCAAGGCACGCAGGGCTTCGTCAAGACCGGCCCGGGATCGGTGATCCTGACCGCCGACAGCAGCGGCCTCACCGGCCCCATCCTGATCGCCGACGGCGCGCTGGAGATCGACGGCAAGCTGAACGGCCCCATGGATATCGGCCGCGAAGTCGTGCTGGCGGGCGTAGGCCAGGTCGGCAGCACCAATCTCTATCCCACCGCGGTCATCTCTCCCGGCAACGATGGCTCGCCCATGGGCACGCTCACCGTCAATGGCAACCTGACCTTCGGTCAGAACACCATCTACCGCGTGCATGCCGATCCGGCCAGCAGCGCCAGCGACCGCATCCACGTCACCGGTGTCGCCTACCTCGACGGCACCGTGGCGCACGTGGGCCCCAACGGCAACTATGCGCCGCAGACGACCTACAACATCCTGACGGCGGACGGCGGCATACAGGGCCGGTTCACCGGCGCCACGAGCGCGTATGCCTTCCTGACGCCCACGCTCAGCTACGACACGAACAATGCGTTCATGACCCTCACGCGCAACGACGTGCCGATCGGCAGCGTTGGCGGCACGGGCAACGAGAGCAGCGTGGGCGGCGCGTTGGACAACGAAGCGCCTCCCTTGATGGGAAGCGGGTCGCCTTCGACGGGAAGCGGATCGTCTCCGGCTGGAAGCGAATCGTCTTTGACCGGGAGCGAATCGTCTTCGATCGGAAACGGATTGTCGGCGGCCGGGAACGGCAGTGCGCCGGGTATGGCTACCGGCGCCAGCCAGGTGGCGACGGCGGTCCTCTCCATGACGCCGGACCAGGCGCGCTCGGCCTTGAAGATGCTTTCCGGCGAAGCGTACGCAAGCACCCCCAGTGTGTTGCAGAGCATGGGGGACACCGTGCGCACGCTGCCGCTGGCCCATTTGCGCGGCAACCTCGACGCGCCGGCGCTCGCCGGACGGCCCACGGCCCAATTGGGTTCGCCGTCGTCCGATGCCCTGCCGCAAAGCGGCGCATCTCCGGTCTGGGCGCAAGTATTCGGCAACTGGAGCACGTTCGGGAGCGACGGCAACGCGTCGAGCGTGAGCCAATCGTCCGGCGGGCTCTTCGTCGGCGGCGATGGCGCGGTGGGCGGCGGCTGGCGATTGGGCGGCGCGCTGGGCTACATCGGCAGCCACAGCTCGATCGCCGATACCGCGTCGCGCACCAATGTCGACAGCTATACGGCGACGTTGTTCGGCGGACGGAATTTCCCCGCCGGCCCCGGCCATGTCCGCTTCATGGCCGGCGCGGCCTACACCTGGCACGATATCGACACGAAACGCGATGTGGCGGCCGGGAGCCTGGCCCAGCGGCTCGAGTCGTCCTATCACGCCTCGTCGACGCAAGTGTTCACCGAACTCGGCTACCACCTGCCGCTGGGCGATGCCTACAGCATTGAACCCTACGCCGGCGTGGCGTGGAACCAGTTGCGCACCCGCGACTTCGACGAAACGGGCGGTACGGCCGCCCTGCACGGGGCGGGAAGTTCCGACGATGTGACGAGCACCACGCTGGGACTGCGCGGCGCGTGGCTGTTCGGTTCCGACCGAGCGCCGGGCCGCCTGACCGCAACGCTGGGCTGGCGCCACGCCATGGGCGATGTGAAGCCGAGGCAGGAACTGGCTTTCGAAGGCGGCAGCACGTTCTCGGTGACGGGCGTTCCGATCGCGCGCGATGCCGCCGTGCTCGGGCTAGGCGCCGAAATGGCCATCACGCGCAACACGACGGCCGGCGTCGCCTACGACGCGCAGTTCGGTGGCGGCAACCGGCAGCAGTCCGGCCAGCTCAAGCTGGCCATGCGTTTCTAGACCGGTGGCAGGCGGGTGCGCAGGCGTCGCGATCGCGACGCCTGCGGCCAGCCGGAATCCGAGTAACATGGCCAAGGTTGACAACATGGCCGTGTTAATTAAAATGGCCATGTTAAATCCGTTCCACCATGGCCACCCCACCATCTCCCAACAAACGCGCAATGTCTGCCGAGCAGCACGTAGCCGATTTCTTTCGAGCCAACGATTGGGCCGTCGAGATGCTACCTCGCGGCCCGAACGGCGCGGACTTGATCCTCCAGCGTGGAACGCGACGATTCATTGTCGAGATTAAAGCGCTCTCCGAAAGCCGCGCCGATCGTGTGATACCGCTGCTCTCGATGGCGATCCTTCAAGCCCGGGCCGCAGCCGAACAGTTTGGCGATGCCCTTCCCCTCGCGATCGTCTGCGTGCCGGACGTGTCCCCGTCTTTGGCCAGGCATGTGAACGCATTTGCCCAGAGATTCGCAAAGGATGTATCCGTCGGCCTCATCGCGAGACGTGGTGGGCAGTATTTCTGCGGCGCGGCGTTCCAAGAGCTGAGCCGATTGCCAGAGGAACCCAGGCGCACTGCCGCCACGCATCCACCCCAGCGCATCAATCTGTTCTCGGATCTCAACCAGTGGATGCTGAAGCTCCTCTTGGCGAGGGAACTGCCCGAAGGCTTGTTGAATGCCCCGCGCAAGAAGTTTCGCAACGGCTCCGAACTGGCCGAAGCAGCGCGGGTGTCCGCCATGAGCGCATCCCGATTTCTGCAGCAGTTGCGCAGCGAAGGGTATCTGAGCGATTCGTCCCCCTACCTGAAACTCGTCCGTCGCGAAGCGCTGTTTCGCCGGTGGAGCGCTGCCACGATGCGCTCATGTCCGGAGATGCCATGCCGCTTTCTTCTACGGATGCCTGTCCTTCCGCAAATCCAAGGCCTATTGGGCGGACATACGGAAGACGCTTGTCTGGGGCTTTTTGCCGCCGCCGATGAACTGGATATCGGGCACGTCAGTGGCGTGCCGCCGTATGTCTATGTCCACAAGCTGCCCCGGCCGGGTTCTCCGGACTGGCCGGAGCTGATCGCTCATCCCACCGAGCAGCCAGACCTGATCTTGCGGCAAGCCGCTTTTCCGCAGTCGACGTTCAGGGGGGCTATCGATCGAAACGGGGTAATGGTGTCTGACGTCATCCAGGTATGGCTGGACGTCATGCACCATCCGGCGCGGGGTGCTGAACAAGCCGCGCTGATCTATAAGAAATTTCTTTTGCCGATTGTCGGGGGCTGAGGCCGATGAACGATCTGGAAGCTTTCGCGCGATTGGTGCAGGCGCTGGCTCCCTGGCGCCGGCAGTTGATTTTCATTGGAGGGTGGGGGCATCGCCTCCACCGGCTGGATCGAAGGGCAAATCAGCCGGATTACCAACCCGTGTTCACTCGCGATACGGACCTCGCATTTGCCAACACGGAGCCCATGGAAGGCGACATCAAGCAAGCGCTGATGCAGCATGGATTCCAAGAAGAGTTGAGCGGTGACCACCGGCCTCCCGCGGCGCACTATACGCTTGGCGACGAGGCTGGGGGCTTCTACGCCGAATTCCTCACGCCTCTGGTAGGAAGCGGCTATAAGCGAGGGGGCGTGCCTGATGCGACTATGGCGAAGGCCGGTATTTCAGCTCAGAAGATCCGACACCTGGACATTCTTCTCGTCGATCCTTGGGTGATCAGCCTTGGGCACGATGACGGCGTTCTTCTGCCGGAGCGAATGGACGTCCAGGTGGTCAACCCCCTGTGTTTCATGGTCCAGAAATTCCTGATCCAACAATATCGACCGGCAAACAAAAGAGCCCAGGACGTTCTGTACCTCTATGACACCGTCGAGCTTTTCGGCGCGTTGCTGGATGAATTCAATGCGCACTGGCATGCGCGTGTCGCGCTAGAACTCGGAAATCTGGCCGACGATGTGCGAAGACTCAGCGTGCAAACATTCGCCGAGGTCAATGATCTGGTTCGCGAAGCCGCGCGCATCCCCGCCGATCGCAATCTATCCCCGCAGCAAATACAAGCGACATGCAGGTACGCGTTCGAGCGCATGCTGCGTTAGCGCGTTGTCCTGTGGCGAGGTAACGGCAGCGCGGAGCGAATTCGGGCCTCAAGAAGGGCCTTGAAAACACTGGCTGCGTGGACATCCGTGGACGTCCTGCGGGCGCTCCAAAAAAAAGGAGCCGAAGCTCCCATTTTCTGCACTCCATGGCCCTCTGTGAACTTTCATGGAGGTTTTATTGGAGCGGGAGACGAGTCTCGAACTCGCGACCTCAACCTTGGCAAGGTTGCGCTCTACCAACTGAGCTACTCCCGCAATGCTGTGCCTCGGCCCGTCCGCGATCTCTGCGATCGGTATCGGCTTGCGGCAAGCGAGGCGGAAGTATACCCAATTTTCCGCGAAATGCCAGCGGCCCCGAGAGAGATATGCGCAGGCGCGCTCGCCGCCTCGATTCGAGTCCTTGGCATCGGACGCGTTGGCGGCCTCGGGTTGATCTATATCAAGGTTTCGGCTTTGCGTTGATGGACACCGCCAAGGCTCTGGTTCCATACTCTCCACCAGAGAAAATGATACAGAAAAATCATATTTCTAATAAATTTAGTATCACTTAATCCGGTCGCGACGCTATGCGATTGAACTGTGCCAAGCACGATCAAGGAGGAGAGTAGACATGGAAAAGCAACGTTATGCAGCCACGCAGGAATTGCCGCCCCCGATAGAGCAGCCCAACGTATATCCGTTGTCCTGGGTCTGTAAGACCAAGAAGCTGCAGGAAGTCTGGGAGGCATCCTTGCGGGAGAACTGGGACCCGGAGAAGCTGCCCTGGGACACCCTGGATCTCGAAAGCTATACCTGGGAAGAGCGCGAGTCGATCGCGTATTGGTGGACGCTGTTGTCCGTGTTCGACGCCTCGGCGCCGCCCGTGTTCGCGGAGGCCCTGATCAAGACCTACGAGGTGCACGAAGAAGACGTCGTCCGCAAATGCTTCTTCTCCGTCACGCGCGACGAGCAGAATCACGAGATCATGTGCGGCCTGGCGATCACGCGCCTGCTGGGCCATTCCGACCCCCTGACGTACACGCCCAAGACCGAATTGGGCAAGCGGCTGCAGAAGAACGCGCAGTGGCTGTACTTCAACGGTTCCCGCTACTGGACCGGCTACAAGAAGGCCGTGCCGAAATACGATCTCGCCGTGCTGTTCAGTTCTTTCCTGATGGGCGAAATCGCGGCCGCGACGATCTTCAAGCAGATGTACGAAAACTCCCGCGAAGCCGTGTTCAAGGAAGGCTTCAAGAACATCGGGCGGGACGAGGGCCGCCACATGGCCATTTGCATGGCCGTCATGGAGCGCGACTACCCCGGCCTCAAAGACGACATCAAGGCCGTGGTGACCAAGCAGATCCGCGCCGGCTACCTGTTCCTGTCCGCCGTGCTGTTCGAGCCGCCGATGGAGTTCTGGGACCTTCCCGCCGATTTCATCGCGAACCAGCGGGAGGCGGAGGAGGTGGCCCGCGCCGCGGGCTTCGGCATCCCCAGCTACGAAGCCAAGCTGGAGAACTGGCGCAACGCGATGATCAATCTGAAAAGCGTCCTGGACCGGTACAACATTCCGTTCCCCGCCATTCCCGAGGTCGGCATAACGGGCCAGGAAGTGTCGGACGTGGACCTGGAAGACATCATTCCCGTGTTCTGACCATATGGCGTGGCGGCCGGCGCGCGGATACCGCGACGCGCCGGCCGCACAGGGAGCGGCCGAAAGACATGGCAATCATTACGATACAGCCGTCCGGCAGGACGGTGGAGTGCTCGCCCGGCGACACGGTGCTTACCGCGTTGGAGCGGGCGGGATACGCATTACCGAACAACTGCCGGGCCGGCGCTTGCGGCGAATGCAAGGTGAAGGTGCTTGCCGGCGCCTTCGACCAGGGCACCGTGCTCGACATGGCGCTGACCGCCGAGGAGCGCGCCCAGGGCTATGGCCTGATGTGCATGGCCAAGCCGCTGGCGGACAGCCTCGAGATCGAATGGGGAACGGCCGATGCGCGGCCCAAGCTTTTCCCGCCTCGCGAAAACGTGTTGTTCGTCGTGACGGACAAGCGGCAACTGACGCCGCGCGTCGTGGAGTTGCGCTTGCGGCCGTTGGGCAAGCCCCTGCGCTATTGGCCCGGCCAGTATGTGATGCTCGGGGATCCCGGCGCCGGAATTGCGCCGCGGGCGTATTCGATCTCGAACGCCCCGCGTCCCGACGGCGAACTGGTCTTGCAGGTCGCCCGGCTGGACGGCGGCGCCACCAGCTCATGGGTGCATGAAACGCTGATGCCGGGCGACAGCATCAAGCTCTCGGGGCCGTACGGCACGTTCATCGGGGATCCCGCCGTGGACTCTCCCATACTCTGCCTGGCCGCGGGAACCGGGCTGGCTCCGATCCTTGCCCTGACCGAAGCCGCCATGCGCCGCGGATTCCGGCAGCCGGTCATGCTGGTGGTCTCGGCGCGCACGCATGCGGACGTGTACGGACTGGGGCTATTGGCGTGGTGGCGCACCAAGCACCGGAAATTCGATTACCGGGTCACGCTGACCCGGGAAGCGCGCGACGGCTGTCTTTCGGGCCGCGTCGGCGAGGTGCTGCCCGGCGTGCTGGCGGACCTGTCGAAGCACACCGTATTCGCGGCAGGCAGTCCCGCCTTCGTTACGGCAAGCGTCGACGCGGCCTTGCGGCTGGGGGCGAAGCCGGACGCGATATTCACGGAAGGGTTCAATGCCCAGCAACGGCCGACGGTCGTCGATGACGAGCATCTGCTGGCGGCGGCCGGCGCGTCCTAGCCCGACGATCCTGTCTCAAGGATTTTCGGCGGGAATCGCCCGGGAGGACTGGGCGCCGCGCGGCATCACAGATCCAGCACGAGCCGCGCGGAATGGGCCCTTGAACAGCATAGGGCCATCTGGTCATGGCGCGCCCGTTCTTCCTCGGACAGCACGTAATCGCGATGATCCACCTTTCCTTCCAGTACCCCGGTCAGGCAGGTGCCGCAGATACCTTGCCCGCATGACGTCGGCACTTGCAGGCCACTTTCCGCCAGCGCTTGGGAAATGGATTTTCCGGAGGGAACGGCGATGATTTTTCCGGTGCCGGCGATCTGCACCTCAAACGCCCGCTCATCCTGAGCGGACGACAGCGGACCGAAGCACTCGTGATGGAGGGCCGCGGCGTCCCATCCGGCGCCGCGCGAGGCGTTCAAGGCGGCATCGACGAATCGTGGCGAACCGCAAATGTAGACATGACTCTCTCGCGGGCGCTTCGAAAAAAATGCGTCCAGGTCCAATCGCGATAGCCGCGCATCGCCGCTGTCTCCGGTGTAGAAGCAAACCTTGTCCGCGAAGGGCGCGCGCCGCAGCCGTTCATAGAATGCCGTTTGCGCTCGAGAGCGGACGCAGTAAACCAGTTCGAAATCGCTACCGCCGCTGTGCAGGTGTTCGGCCATGCTGATGATGGGAGTGATGCCGATCCCGCCCGCCAGCAGTATGCTGCGGCCGCTCGGACTCGCCAGCGGGAAATGATTCCGTGGCGGGCTGATGGTCAGCCGGTCTCCCTCGCCCACCAGATCGTGCATGGCGATGGATCCGCCCGCGCCGGATGCGACCCGTTGCACGCAGATCTGGTAGCGGTGCCGCTCGGACGGCGAATTGCACAGCGAGTACTGGCGTACGCGGCCGTTGGGCAAATGGACGTCGATGTGCGATCCCGCGGAGAAGGGGGGCAAGCATTCGCCATTCGGCGCCACGAATTCGCAGGAAACGATATCGGCCGCCTCTACGGTCTTGCGCGATACGCGCACGGGCAAGGTGCCGGACTGGAGGTTGTCGGGCATGCCTACGGTTCCGTCGAGAATGCCGGCTTCGGAGCGGCAGGATTGGGCGCCTGCTCGGCCAGCAGGCGTCTTTCCATGAGCCAGCGGAATTGGGCCAGGCCGGCGTCCGCCGCGATGGGATTCATCTTCCAATCGGCCGCGAATTCCAGGTTTCGTGCCTGGGCTTCAATCATGACGCGGTCCTCCTCGAACGCCGTGACGATATCCAGGAAGACGGTCTCCGTGACCTCGGTATTGTCTATGGCGAAGTTTCTCGGGACCGCGTAGAAATAATGGGTCGAGGCGGTGGTTTCCGGCGTAACCGCCTGGCAGCTTCTGAACTCGAGCGCTCCGGCAATGCGGCCCTCCGGCGCGCCCGTGCCGGTAGCCTGCACGCCGGAATGCATCACCAGCACGCCGGGCACGTGGAAATCATAGAAATGCCATCGGTCCACTCGTCCGGAAAACTGGGCCACGCGTGTATGGAAAGGAGCCGGCACTTCATCGAGCAACCAGCGTTCCACGCGCACCGAGTTTGCTGCGCGCGTCACCTTGGGCCGGTTCAGCGCGATGTTCTCGGTGCCTCCCAATGTGGTCGGATGCACATACCCGATGTGGGAGAAGTCCAGCAAGTTGTCGCAGATGAGCATGTGCGGCGCGGCGTAGTGGTAGTAGCCCGGCTTGTATGGCCATGCCGCGTGGCCGAGCGGCCAGGTATCGATGATGTCGGCCGCGTCCGCCATTTTCGGGTCGCCCATCCAGATCCAGATCCAGTTGTTGCGTTCGACGGTGGGATAGCTTCGAATGCAGAGCCCGGGCGGTGTTCTCTCCTGCGCTGGAACTTCGACGCAGGCGCCGGACTGGTTGAATTTCAAGCCGTGGTACATGCATCGAACGCTATCGCCCTCGATACGTCCGAGCGACAGGGGCGCGCCTCGATGCGCACAGCGGTCCGCGACGGCGACGAGCGTGCCCTCTGTATTCCGATACATGCATATCGGTTCGCCCAGGATGGTGCGCGTGAAAAGCGAAGTCGTGATTTCGTGACTCCAGGCGGCCACGTACCAGCAATTGCGGACGAAGAGATTAAGCGGGGTCATCTCAGTTCTCCAGTCTGATTCCGCGCTCTTGAATCAGGGCTTGCCAAAGCGCTGTTTCCGATTCAATGAAACGCTGCATGGTTGCCGGCGTGCTGGGCGTGACCTCCAGCCCGAACTCGGTCAGTGCGGCTTTGACGCGGGGATTTTCCAGCGACTTCTGAAGCTCGCTGGCCAGCCTTTCGCGAATGGCCGGCGGAGTTGCCGCGGGAACCACGAGCCCTTGCCAGGCATAGACTTCGACGTCATAGCCGAGCTCCTTCAGGGTGGGGACACCGGGGTAGATCGGCAGGCGTGACGCGGAGGCGACTGCCAGGGGCCTGAGCTTTCCCGCCTGGATGTGGGGCTGGGCGGTGGCGGTATCCAGCATCATGGCGGGAACGCGTCCCGCCAGCACGTCCTGCACGGCAGGCGCCGCGCCTTTGTAAGGGATGTGCTCGGCTTGGAAGTCCGCGCGTGCCTTGAGCAGTTCCATCGCCATGTGGTGGGGGCCGCCGGCACCCGGGGAGGCGAATTGAATCAGCAAGGGATTCTTCCTGGCGGCGTCTATCAGTGCTGCCGCAGTCGCATATGGGCCAGCGCTGTCGGTCACGAGCAGAAGAGGAAACCGGGCCATCAATCCGACGGGCGCAAAGTCGCCGGCTTTGTAAGACAGCCTGGAATGCAGGGCGGGATTCAGGATCAGGGATCCATTGTCCGCGGTGAACAGCGTGTAGCCATCGGCTGGCGCGCGGGCCGCGGCTTGTGCCGCGATGATCGTGGATGCGCCAGGCCTGTTTTCGATGATCACCGGCTGCCCCAGTTGGCTGCCCAATTGCTGCGCCACTTTGCGCGCGAGGAAGTCGGAGCCGCCGCCGGCGGGATACCCCACGATCCAGGTCGGGGGCCGATCCGGATAGGGCTCCGCGGCAAGGGAAGGGGCCGTCAGCCCTGTACAGGCGAATAGTCCCCACGCGACGGCGCTACAGGCTTTCCTGACAATCATATGTATCTCCACGGTCATGTCGTTGTTGTGGTGGGCCATTCTCATGCCGGCTATCGGGGAAGCCAATCTGCATTTACCATTGGTAAATGACGAAGAAAATTCAGCGAGGCGTCGCTTCCGTGGAGGTTGCCGGCGCGATCCTTCAAATCCTGCGTGGCTCGGCTCGCAGCATGGAGTTGCGGGAGCTCGCCCTGATAGGGGGACTGAGCGCTTCGCGGCTGCATCATTATTTGGTGAGCCTGGTCCGCCTGGGGCTGGTCCACCGCGATCCCGCAACCGCACGGTACGAGCTCGGCCCTTTCGCCATGGAGCTGGGCCTGGTGGCCGCGGATGAATTGCCTGCCCAGCATGCCAGCGCGCCCTGGCTGCGCAAGCTGTCCGAGGAGACTGGCGAATCCAGCTTTTTCGCCGTGCCTTCACCGCGTGGCGCCTTGATCGTCCGATGGGAGCAAGGGGCGCACCCTTTGACTGTGCACGCTCGCCTGGGAACGATCATGCCCATCCTGACTTCGGCCACGGGCCTGATCTGGCTCGCTTTTGCTGAACAGCAAAGCAGGGCGGTGTTCGAGGGAGAGCTCAGGCGGGTCTCGCCCGCGGCCCGGAAAAAAGTGCAGCGGGAACGGCTAGCGCAAGCCGATGAGGTGCGCCGCCAGGGCATGGCGGCGGCCAGGGGAACCATGATTGCCAACGTCAATGCCGTTGCATGTCCGGTCATGGGCCGTAGCGGCGCATTGATCGGCATCCTCACCGTGCTGGGACTTGGTCCCGGCTTCGATTCGTCCGCGCAGGGCGATATTGCGAAGCGGCTCCGGCACTGCGCCCTGGCTTTCGGGAGCAGGCAGGCCTAGCGCTTTTCGTTACCCTGCCAGCGCAGATAAGCCGAGCGGGTCGCGGCAGACACCGAATCCAGGACTTTCCGATGATTGACCTGATGCCGCAGCATCAGCCGCGCATCGGCCACGGCGCGGGATTTGCAGAACCAATGGCAACTGTGCTGCAGCAGGTACAACTCCGCCGAGAGATGGTATGCGCGTTTTTTTGCATCCCACTGCGCTTCGTTGTCCACCACATGGCGCAAGCCGGCCGCATGGATATGCAGCAGTTCGCGAAAATCCCGTGTCATTGCAGGAAGGAAACGCTCGATGTACGGCACGCACAACGAAAGCGTGGACATGCGGGCGGCTTGCGGGCTTTCCTTTTGCATGGCGTCGGCGAGCGAGCGCACCTGCGCCGCCACGGCGCGTTCGGTCGGGGCGAAGGTTTCCAGCACTTGTAGCTGGCGCGCTTCGGATTCCTCGCGGATGGCGCGGGTGTAGCCCTGCGTCAGCGTCTCCATGTGGCGCTCGAGCTGCAAGCCGCCCAGATGACGTCCCAGCAAGGCAATGCGGCCGCGCTGGTAGCGCACGCGCAGGGCCTGCCACACCACGACAACCATCAGCAGGGTTAGTGCACTATCCATCGCCTGCGTTCCTTTGCGTTCCTGCCGGCGCAAGCCGGCGCGCAAAACAAAAGGCCCAAACCGAAGTCTGGGCCCTTTTCGAATCTGGAGCGGGAGACGAGTCTCGAACTCGCGACCTCAACCTTGGCAAGGTTGCGCTCTACCAACTGAGCTACTCCCGCATGGGTTCCGTGCTGCATTGCTGCGATTGCCCAGAACCGGTTTCTTATTCACTCCGATCAACTTGGTTATCGATCGGAAGGCGCGCATATTACATGATTTTTTCGAGCTTGTCATTTGGCCTGTGTGGCCCGGCCTTGTTCACTGCATGCAGTTTTCGAACAAACCCGGAAATTCAGGGCAAGCAACTTGGGGAAAAAAGCTCAACCATGCTCAATAAAGTAATATGAGCGAAGACAGAAACTATAGCATACCTAGTTGTACCCATGTCAAATCCACCTGCCGAAGGCGCTGCGCTCCATTCCTTGTCCCCGGCCATCCAGGACCTTACCCGGCTGAATACGCTGGGCCTGGTTTCGCGGGCCGACGCTTTCGTGACACTGACCGATCCGGCGCAGTTGCCAGCGGTATCGCGCCTGGCGAGGGACGCGTCTTCCTTGCTGGTGCTGGGCGGGGGCAGCAATCTGGTGCTGCCCGAGCGGGTGGCGGGGCTGGTGGCGCGGGTTGCGTTCAAGGGCGTGCGGCTGCTGGAGGCCCGGCCCGATGCCTGGTTGGTTGAGGCGGCGGGCGGCGAGACCTGGCATGGTTTCGTCGAAACCTGCGTCGGGCAGGGATGGGACGGGCTGGAGAACCTGGCGTTGATTCCCGGGACGGTCGGCGCGGCGCCGGTGCAGAACATCGGCGCCTATGGCGTCGAGCTGCAGGAACGCTTCCATAGCCTGACCGCATGGGACGTGCGCGAGGGCCGCTACGTCGAAATGAGCGCGGCGGACTGCCGGTTTTCCTATCGTGACAGCGTCTTCAAGCATGGCGAACCGGGGCGCTGGATCATCGTGAGCGTGCGGTTCGCCTTGCCGCGGCCCTGGCGGCCGGTGCTGGGCTATCCCGACCTGCAGCGCCATGCGCGGCTGGCGGCGGGCGCGCCCGCGGCGCGACAGGTCTTCGACGCCGTATGCGAGATCCGCCGAGCCAAACTGCCCGATCCGGCGGTGACGGGCAATGCGGGCAGCTTTTTCAAGAATCCCATCGTCTCGGCCGACACGCGCGATGCGCTGGCCGGCCGCTTTCCCGGCCTGGTGTCCTACGCGCAAGCGGACGGCCGCTGCAAGCTGGCCGCGGGCTGGCTGATCGACCAATGCGGCTGGAAGGGCCGGACGCTGGGCGCCGCGGGCGTTCATGACCGGCAGGCGCTGGTGCTGGTCAACCGCGGCGGCGCCGGCGCGGCCGACATCATGGCCTTGGCGCGCGCCATACAGGACGCGGTGTTCGAGCGCTACGGCGTGAGGCTCGAGCCGGAACCCGTGGTGGTTTGACCCGGCGACGCGCGCCGGGCGCCCAAAAAAAAGGACCCGGTTGGGTCCTTTTCTGTTTCCGGGGCGGCGTCAGAGGCCCAGGACGGATTGCATGTCGTACAGGCCGTTGTGCTTGCCTTCCAGGAAGCGGGCGGCGCGCAGCGCGCCTTCCGCGTAGGTGGCGCGGCTGGAAGAGCGGTGCGTGATCTCGACGCGTTCCCCGATGCCGCAGAAGGACACCGTGTGGTCGCCCACGATGTCGCCGCCGCGCAGGACGGAGAAGCCGATGGTGCCGGGCTTGCGCACGCCGGTGTCGCCGTGGCGGCTCCAGGTGGCGATGTCAGGCAGGGCGACGTCCCAGGCCGATGCGATGGTCTCGCCCATTTTCAGGGCGGTGCCGGAGGGCGCGTCCACCTTGTTGCGGTGGTGCGCTTCGAAGACTTCGACGTCGTAGCCGGCGTTCAGGATGCGCGCGGCCATGTCGAGCAGCTTGAGCGTGGCGTTGACGCCCACGCTCATGTTGGGCGCGAAGACGATGCCGATCTTCTGCGCGGCGACCTCGATCGCGGCGCGGCCGTTGTCGTCGAAGCCGGTGGTGCCGATGACGGCCTTCACGCCATGCTTCACGCAGGCCTGCAGATGTTCGAGCGTGCCTTCCGGGCGGGTGAAGTCGACCAGGCAGTCGGCCTGGGCGAGCGCGTCCAGGTCGTCCGTGATGGCCACGCCGGTCTGCTTGCCCAGCGGCGCGCCGGCGTCCTGGCCCAGCGCGGCCGAATCCTTGCGGTCCAGCGCGACCGCGAGCTGCAGGCCGGTGGCGTTCAGGACGGCGTCGATCAGCATCTGGCCCATACGGCCGCTGGCGCCGGCGATTGCGATACGCATGGCGGAATCCTTGGAATTAATTGAGCGGCTCGGGCGTGTTGCCCGGTTGGCCTGGGTACTGGTTCAGCGGGTTGACGGGGGCGGCGGAGTCGCGCCGGCTTTCGGCGTCTTCTTCCTTCTGGCGGGCTTCGTCCTCGTTCAGGCGTTTTTCCGTCTTTTCGTCGGAAATCGCATTGGGCGTGTTGATCTGGTAGGGCTGGAGGTCGGGCTGCTTGTCGCCTTCCCAGCGGACCAGACGGTCGTTTTCGAACCAGACGGTGAATTTGCGCTCCTGCGCGTCGCCGTAGCCGGGCTTGAAGTAGTAGGGGTAGTCCCAGCGGTTGGCGTGCAGCACGCTGGTCAGCGTGGGGCTGCCGAGCGCGAAGCGCACCTGCTCGCGGGTCATGCCCGGCTGCAGCAGGGCGACCTGTTCCTGGGTGATCCAGTTTCCTTGCTGGACGGGGGCCTTGTACGGGAAACCCCACTTGTCCCCCGTGCATCCGGCCAGGGCGACGGCCAGGGCGGCGACGGCCAAACCGGTCTTGAGCGAGCGGGAGGGAATTCGTGCAATCATGGACACTACGCGCCCCTATTATTTGGAAGCAGACAAAACCGTTATCATAAAGGTTTCATAAGGATAGTTCCGCGTGGCGGCATGAATTCGGTGAGCCGGCTTGCGGTGCACCCATCCTTGCCCATGCCAACGCGGACGGAGAGCGATTACACCATGAGCGACCAAAGCGAACTGAAGAACATGGGTTTGAAGGCGACGTTCCCGCGCCTGAAAATTCTTGATATTTTCCGGAAATCGGACCAGCGGCACCTCAGCGCCGAAGACGTGTACCGCGCCCTGATCGGCGAAAACGTCGAAATCGGCCTGGCTACCGTATACCGCGTCCTTACCCAGTTCGAACAGGCCGGCATCCTTGCCCGCAGCCAGTTCGACAGCGGCAAGGCGGTGTTCGAACTCAATGACGGGGACCACCACGATCACCTGATCTGCACGAATTGCGGCAAGGTGGTCGAGTTTTCGGACCCGGAGATCGAAAAGCGCCAGCAGAAGATCGCCAAGGATAATTCCTTCGCCCTGGAGAGCCACGCCATGGTGCTGTACGGCATCTGCGGCAGTTGCATGAAAGGACGCTGATCCCCGGGCGTTAGCCCCTCGGCCCGCGGCAGCGCTCGCAGCGGGTCCGTAAGATCCAAAGCCCCTTCCATTAGAAGGGGCTTTTTTTGTTGCGCGAGCGGTATCGGGTGTCGGGCACTCGTATCCCCCGCCCCCTGGGCCGAGCGCTATCTTTCGAAGCCTTGCAGCATTTCGCGCGCATGTTCGCGCGTGGTGGCGGTGAGCTTGATGCCGCCCAGCATCCGGGCGATTTCCTCGACGCGGGCCTGGGCATCCAGTTCTTCGATGCTGGAGCGCGTGGTGCCCCGCGATTCGGCCTTGCTGACCAGGAACTGGTTGTTGGCGCAGGCCGCGACCTGGGGCAGGTGGGTCACGCACAGCACCTGGTGGCGTTCGCCGAGTTCGCGCAGCAGCTTGCCCACGACCTCGGCCACCGCGCCGCCCACGCCGCTGTCGACTTCGTCGAAGATCAGGGTGGGCACGCGCGCGGCGCGGCTGGCGATGACGGACAGCGCCAGCGAGATCCGCGACAGTTCGCCGCCCGAGGCCACCTTGGCCAGCGGGCGCGGCGTCGTGCCGGCATGGCCGGCCACCAGGAATTCCACCTGTTCGTTGCCATGGGCGGACGGCGCCGAGGCGCCGAGCACGGGCTCGAACTTGCCGCCCTGCATGGCCAGCGTCTGCATCGCCTGGGTGACCAGCTTGCCCAGGTCCTTGGCGGTCTTGCGGCGCGCCGCCGTGAGTTTCGCGGCGGCCGCGTCGTATTGCGCCTGCGCGGCCAGCGCCTGGGCGCGCAGCGCCTCGACGTCGCCCGCGGCCTGTAGCGCGGAGAGCTGGGCGTGCAGCGTTTCGCGCAGTTCGCACAGGGCGTCGGGGTCGACGCGGAACTTCCGGGCGGTCTCGAACACCAGGCTCAGCCGGATTTCCACGGTGTCCAGCCGCTGCGGGTCGAGCTCGACGCGGCTGACGTAGTTGTTCAGGTCGGACACGGCCTCGGTGATCGCGATGCGCGCGGATTCCAGTTCTTCGTACACGCCCCGCAGTTCGGGGTCGCGGCGCAGCATGTGCTGGATTTGATTGTCGGCCTGGGCGAGGCGGTGGTGCGCGGAGTCGCCTTCCCCGTCCAGCGCTTCCAGGATCCGCGTGGCGCCTTCCAGCAGGGATTGCGCGTGCGACAGGCGCGTGTGCTCGGACTGCAGCGATTCCCATTCGTCGGGGCCCAGGGCCAGTTGGTCCAGTTCGTCGACCTGCCATTGCAGGCGGTCGCGTTCGGTGGCCAGGCTTTCGGCGTCCTTTTCGGCGGATTCGAGCTGGCGCGCCAGCGCGCGCCACTGCTTCCAGGCCTGGCCGACCGCGTGCCGCAGTTCGCCATGGCCGCCATGGGCGTCCAGGAGGTCGCGCTGCGCGTCGGGGCGCATCAGGCTTTGGTGCGCGTGCTGGCCGTGGATGTCGACCAGGCTGTCGCCCAGCTCGCGCAATTGCGCGACGGTGGCGGGCGTGCCGTTGATGTAGGCGCGGCTGCGGCCCTGCGCGTCGATGACGCGGCGCAGGGACAGCTCGGCGTCGGCGTCGATCTCGCGTTCTTCCAGCCAGGCATGCAGCGCCTTGGGCGTGTCGAAGACGGCGGTGATGTCGGCGCGCGCCGCGCCTTCGCGCAGCATGCTGGCGTCGCCCCGTTCGCCGAGCGCCAGCGCCAGCGCGTCCACCAGGATGGATTTGCCCGCGCCGGTCTCGCCGGAGAAGACGGTGAAGCCGGGACCGAAATGGATCTCGGTCTGCTCGACGATGACGAAGTCGCGGATATGCAGGGTGCGCAGCATGTCGGGGCGCTTACTACTCTACGTTGTCGGTGGCCTGGGGCATCAGATTCCAATGCAGCTTGCGGCGCAGGGTGGAGAAGAAACTGTAGCCTTCGGGGTGCACGAAGCGGATGGCATAGGGCGCGCGCTGCACGACGATGCGGTCTCCCGGCTGCAGGTCGGACCAGGTCTGCATGTCGAAATGCACGCTGGCGCCGACTTCCACGCGGCCCATGGCCGTCAGCGTCATGTTGAGCACGCCCGTGTCGGGGATCACGATGGGGCGGTTGGACAGCGTCTGCGGCGCCACGGGCACCAGCACCATGGCGTTCATGCCCGGGTGCAGGATGGGGCCGTTGGCCGACAGCGCGTAGGCGGTGGAGCCGGTAGGGGTGGCGATGATGAGGCCGTCGGCGCGCTGCGTGTACATGAAGGCGCCGTCCAGTTCGACCCGCACTTCGATCATGCCGCCGCGCCCCGCGCGGTTCAGGACCACGTCGTTCAGGGCGGTGGCGGAATACATCTTCTGGTCGCCGCGCCACACGCTGCCTTCGAGCAGCGTGCGTTCTTCGATCTGGAAGCTGCCTTCGAGCACGCGCGCCAGCGCGCCATGCGCGTCCTGCAGCGCGATGTCGGTGATGAAGCCCAGGCGCCCGTGGTTGATGCCGATCAGCGGCACGCCATAGGGCGCCAGGTGGCGGCCCGCGCCCAGCACGGTGCCGTCGCCGCCCATCACGACGGCCAGCGACGCGGTCTTGCCGATTTCCTCCAGCGTGGCGACGGGGTATTCGGTCAGCCCGGTATTGCGCGCCGTGTCCGCATCGATGAGCACGTGCCGGCCCGCCTGCGCCAGCGCGTGGGCAAGTGCTCTCAGCGGTGTATCCAGGCCGGTGTCCTGGTATCTGCCGATCAGGGCGACGGTAGGAAAGTGCATGGCTGCTTGCGAATCCAAAAAAGGCGGGCCCGAGGCCGAAACCCGCCCGGAACGGGCCGTTTAGCCGATTATATGGGGCCGCATATCGGCTTGCGGGACAAAAATCGCCTCAATCGGAAAAGTTTCCCTAAAATACCTGTTATGGATGACCGTGCACGCGCACTACTGAAAGCGTTGATCGAACGCTATATCGCCGATGGGCAGCCAGTCGGCTCGCGGACGCTATCGAAAGTCTTCGACTTGTCCCCGGCCACGATCCGCAATGTGATGGCGGACCTGGAAGAACTGGGCCTGATACACAGTCCGCACACCTCCGCCGGCCGCGTTCCCACGCCGCGGGGCTACCGCATGTTCGTCGATTCCCTGCTGGCGGTGCAGTCCTACCAGCTTGAGCCCCACAACATGGGCGAGATGCTGGCGGCGGCCGAGCCCACCCGGGCCGTCAACGCCGCGGCGGCGCTGTTGTCCAACCTGACCCAGTTCGCCGGGGTGGTGCTGACGCCCAAGCGCGCGCAGGTGTTCCGCCAGATCGAATTCATCCGCCTGTCCGACAAGCGGGTGCTGCTCATCATCGTCACGCCCGACGGCGACGTCCAGAACCGCATTCTTTTCGTCCAGCGCGACTACGCCGAGACGGAATTGCTGGAAGCCGGCAATTTCTTCAACATGCACTTCGCCGGCAAGTCCTTCAACGTCGTGCGGCAAACCCTGTCCACCGAACTGGCCCAGTTGCGGGAAGATATTTCCCGCCTGATGCAGGCGGCCGTCGAGGCCAGCGCGGAAGCGGCCGAGGACGGCGACGCCATGGTGATTTCCGGAGAGCGCAAGCTTCTGGACGTGACCGACATCGCGTCCGACATGGACCGCCTGCGCAAGATGTTCTCGCTGTTCGAGAAAAAGACCGATTTGCTGCAACTGCTGGACGTCTCCAGCCGCGCCCAGGGCGTGCAGATCTACATCGGCGGCGATTCGCAGCTAGTCCCGATGGAGGAAGTCTCCGTCATCACCGCGCCCTACGGCGTGGACGGCAAGGTGGTGGGCACGCTGGGCGTGATCGGTCCGACGCGCATGGCGTACGAGCGCGTGATCCCCATCGTGGACATCACGGCGCGCCTGCTGTCCAACGCCCTCAGCCACAACCAGTAGGTCCATTCAAAGCGACATCCTCCTGTTGGAGGAAGGGGAGTTTTTGTGTTTCTTCGCCTGTTCAAGTACTTGTGGCCTGAACGGTACCTGCCCGAGCCCGAGCAGGACGACCCCTTCGACGAAGATCCGCCGCCGCGCGGGTCCGGCAAGACCGGCGTGCTGCTGGTGAACCTGGGCACGCCGGACACGCCGGGCAAGCAGGACATACGCAAGTACCTGGGTGAATTCCTGTCCGATCCCCGGGTGATCGAGATCCCCCGCTACCTGTGGAAGCCGATCCTGCACGGACTGGTCCTGACGATGCGGCCCAGGAAACTGGAGCCGCGCTACGCCGGCGTCTGGATGAAGGAAGGCTCGCCGCTGATGGTGTACAGCCAGCGCCAGGCCGACGGCGTGCGCGCCGCGCTGCGGGAGGCCGGCATCGACGCCGTGGTCGAACTGGGCATGCGCTACGGCAATCCGTCGATCCCCGACGCCATCGCGAGCCTGCGCCGGCAAGGCTGTGAACGCATCCTGACGGTGCCGCTCTATCCCCAGTACGCCGCCAGCACCACCGCCACGGTGGTGGACGCGGTGACCCGCCACGCGGCCCGCCTGCGCGACCAGCCCGAACTGCGCTTCATCAAGCGCTTCCATGAAGAGCCCGCCTACCTGGACGCGCTGGCGGGCCGCATCGAGCGCTACTGGCAGGAGCACGGCAAGCCGCAGAAACTGGTCATGAGCTTCCATGGCCTGCCGCGGTATTCGATCGAACTGGGCGATCCGTACTACCGCGATTGCATGGATACGGCGCGGCTTTTGTCGCAGCGCCTGTCGTTGCCGCGCGAGCAGATCGAAGTGACCTTCCAGAGCCGTTTCGGCACCGCCCGCTGGCTGGAGCCCTATACCGAGCCCACCTTGAAGGTGCTGGCGGCGGCAGGCACGACGGAGGTCGATGTGGTGTGCCCGGGTTTTGTGGCAGACTGTCTGGAAACCCTGGAAGAGATCAGCCTGGAATGCCGCGACGCCTTCATCGGGGCGGGCGGCCGGCAGTTCCGCTACATTCCGGCGATCAACGACGATCCGGCCTGGATCGCAGGGCTGGCCGGCCTGGTGGAACGGCACTTGCAGGGATGGCCCACGCACATCACGGACTTGAAGGAGAAGGCGCATGCACCATGATCCCAAGACTGGCAAGGTAGTAAAAAAGGGGACGGTAAGCACTCCCGTGCATGAGGATCAGGTCGAGCACGAACTCGACGAGGCGCTTGCCGAGACCTTTCCGGCCAGCGATCCCATCGCGATTAACCCTGAACCGGAAGACGACGACGAGCGCATGGACCGCGCCTTGAAGGAAAGCTTTCCGGCCAGCGATCCGGCCGCCCCCGCGCAACCCAAGAAGAAGTAGGCGGCCGGGCCGGCGGGCGCACCCCCTGGGGGCCTCCAGGGAATATTTCGCTTTCCCGGGCTTGAAATAGGGGTATTGGCCCCCATTCATGTCTGCGAAAGCCATTCTTTTTGGAGGATTCCCCATGACGGCACCGAACGAGCCTGTAGATCAGACGCCCGAGACCGGCGGCAACGCCGGCGCGGCCCCCGCCGCCGAGGACGCCGCGCAGGCCGAGCTGAACGAGTTGCGCGCCCAGCTTGACGCTGCCCAGGCGACCGTCAACGAACAGCATGATCAACTGTTGCGGGCCCATGCCGAAGCCGACAACGTGCGCCGCCGCGCCCAGGAAGACGTGTCCAAGGCCCGCAAATTCGGCATCGAGTCGTTCGCCGAAAGCCTGGTGCCCGTGAAGGACAGCCTGGAGGCGGCCCTGGCGCAGCCCGACCAGACCGTGGAAACGCTGCGCGAAGGCGTGGAAGTGACCCTGAAGCAGCTCACCGCCGCCTTCGAGCGCAACCTGCTCAAGGAAATCGCGCCGGCCCAGGGCGACAAGTTCGATCCCCACCTGCACCAGGCCATTTCGTCCGTCCCGGCCGAACAGCCTGCCAATACCGTGCTGCAACTGCTGCAGAAGGGCTATGCCATCGCCGACCGCACGCTGCGTCCGGCACTGGTGGTGGTGTCCGCCGGCCAGAGCTGAATCCGGCCCTTCGCGCCATGAGCGACCCCCGTTTCGATCCCTCGCAGGTATTCCAGGCGTTCGGCATGCGCCATGTCGATTCCCAGGGTTTCGACGCGGCCGTGGTCCAGGCGCCCGGGGCCGACCTGCGCTGCGTGTTCCTTTGGGGGCAGGATTGCTATAACTGCAATCTCTTCAAGCAGGCGGCCCTGATGCACCGCGAGGCGCTGCTGGAACTGGGCCTGACCTGGTTCGAGGCGGACGTCTACGCCGACGAGCCCCTCGGACGGCGCTTCTCGCTTCATGGCGTCCCCACTTTTGTACTGTACCGGTCCGGGAAGCGGCTGGGCCGTATCACGGGCTGGCCCGGGCTGCCCCAGTTCACGGCCGCGGTCCGGCACCAGCAGGAAATTGCCGAAAATTCCGGCCAGGCGTCTTGAAAAACCCTGCCCACAGCCCCAGTTATGGGGGGACAGGAAATTTCTCTCCAATTTCATAGATTTATTCAAGGTAACCCACCATGAGCAAAATTATCGGCATTGACCTGGGCACGACCAACAGCTGCGTGGCTGTCATGGACGGTGGGCAGGTCAAGATCATCGAAAACGCGGAAGGCGCCCGCACCACCCCCTCCATCGTCGCCTACATGGACGACGGCGAGACCCTGGTCGGCGCGCCCGCCAAGCGCCAGGCCGTGACCAACCCGCGCAACACCCTGTACGCGGTGAAGCGCCTGATCGGCCGCAAGTTCGAAGAAAAGGCGGTGCAGAAGGACATCAACCTGATGCCCTACGCCATCGTCAAGGCCGACAACGGCGACGCCTGGGTGGAAGTGCGCGGCAAGAAGATGGCGCCTCCCCAAGTGTCGGCCGACGTGCTGCGCAAGATGAAGAAGACCGCCGAGGACTACCTGGGCGAAGAAGTGACCGAGGCCGTCATCACCGTGCCCGCCTACTTCAACGACAGCCAGCGCCAGGCCACCAAGGACGCCGGCCGCATCGCGGGCCTGGAAGTCAAGCGCATCATCAACGAACCCACCGCCGCGGCGCTGGCGTTCGGCCTGGACAAGACCGAGAAGGGCGACCGCAAGATCGCCGTCTATGACCTGGGCGGCGGCACGTTCGACGTGTCCATCATCGAAATCGCCGACGTCGACGGCGAAAAGCAGTTCGAAGTGCTGTCGACCAACGGCGACACCTTCCTGGGCGGCGAAGACTTCGACCAGCGCATCATCGACTACATCATCGCCGAGTTCAAGAAGGAACAAGGCGTTGATCTGTCCAAGGACGTGCTGGCCCTGCAGCGCCTGAAGGAAGCGGCCGAAAAGGCCAAGATCGAGCTGTCCTCGGCCCAGCAGACCGAAATCAACCTGCCGTACATCACGGCGGACGCCTCGGGTCCGAAGCACTTGAACCTGAAGATCACGCGCGCCAAGCTGGAAGCGCTGGTCGAAGAACTGATCGAACGCACGATCGAGCCCTGCCGCGTGGCCATCAAGGACGCCGGCGTGAAGGTTTCCGACATCGACGACGTGATCCTGGTCGGCGGCATGACCCGCATGCCCAAGGTCCAGGAAAAGGTGAAGGAATTCTTCGGCAAGGATCCGCGCAAGGACGTGAACCCCGATGAAGCCGTCGCCGCTGGCGCCGCCATTCAAGGTTCCGTGCTGTCGGGCGACCGCAAGGACGTGCTGCTGCTGGACGTGACGCCTCTGTCGCTGGGTATTGAAACCCTGGGCGGCGTGATGACCAAGATGATCCAGAAGAACACGACCATCCCGACCCGGTTCTCGCAGACCTTCTCGACCGCTGACGACAACCAGCCGGCCGTGACGATCAAGGTGTTCCAGGGCGAGCGCGAAATCGCCGCGGGCAACAAGGCCCTGGGCGAGTTCAACCTCGAAGGGATCCCGCCGTCGCCGCGTGGCATGCCGCAGATCGAAGTCACGTTCGACATCGACGCCAACGGCATCCTGCACGTGTCCGCCAAGGACAAGGGCACCGGCAAGGAAAACAAGATCACCATCAAGGCCAACTCGGGTCTGTCGGAAGACGAGATCCAGCGCATGGTCAAGGATGCCGAGGCCAACGCCGAGGAAGATCACCGCGTCGCCGAACTGGCCCAGTCGCGCAACCAGGCCGACGCGCTGGTGCACGCCACCCGCAAGTCGCTGACCGAATATGGCGACAAGCTCGAGGCTTCCGAAAAGGAAAGCATCGAAGCCGCCATCAAGGACCTGGAAGACACGCTGAAGGAAGGCGACAAGGCCGCGATCGACGCCAAGGTGGAAGCCCTGTCCACGGCATCGCAGAAGCTGGGCGAAAAGATGTACGCCGACATGCAGGCGCAGCAAGCCGCCGGCCAGCAGCAAGCGGCCGACAACGCGAAGCCGGTGGACGACAACGTCGTCGACGCCGACTTCAAGGAAGTCAAGCGCGACCAATAATGGCCGGACGCTGACCTGCCTTTGCCGCCCGGTAGCCGGAGAAATCCGCCTACCGGGCGTACTCATTCTGTAGCACTGAAAAGAAGGCTCGTTTTCGAGCCCACGGATCATGGCAAAACGCGACTATTACGAAATCCTGGGCGTTGCAAAGAACGCCTCGGACGACGATCTCAAGAAGGCCTATCGAAAGCTGGCCATGAAGTACCATCCGGACCGCAATCCGGACAGCAAAGAAGCCGAAGAGAAGTTCAAGGAAGCCAAGGAGGCCTACGAGGTCCTGGGCGATGAGCAAAAACGCGCCGCGTATGACCGCTACGGCCATGCGGGCGTGGATCCCAACGCCGCTGGCATGGGCGGCGGCATGGGCGGCGGTTTCGCCGACGCCTTCGGCGATATCTTCGGCGAAATCTTCGGCGGCGGTGGCGGCGGGCGCCGTGGCGGCGGCCCGCAGGTCTACCGCGGCGCCGACCTGAAATACGCGCTGGAAATCACGCTCGAGCAGGCCGCGGCGGGTTTCGACACCGAGATCCGCGTGCCTAGCTGGGAACACTGCGACACCTGCCACGGCTCGGGCGCCAAGCCCGGCACCTCGCCCAAGACCTGCCGCACCTGCGGCGGATCCGGCGCCGTGCGCATGCAGCAGGGCTTTTTCAGCGTGCAGCAGACCTGCCCGACCTGCCATGGCAACGGCAAGGAAATCACCGACCCGTGCCAGGCCTGCGACGGCGTGGGCCGCATCCGCCGCAACAAGACCCTGCAAGTCAAGATTCCGGCCGGCATCGACGACGGCATGCGCATCCGCTCCAGCGGCAACGGCGAGCCGGGCATCAACGGCGGTCCTCCGGGCGACCTGTATGTGGAAATCCACATCAAGCAGCACAAGATCTTCCAGCGCGACGGCGACGACCTGCATTGCGAATTGACCATCCCGTTCACCACCGCGGCCCTGGGTGGCGAACTCCAGGTGCCGACGCTGGGCGGCAAGGCCGAGATCTCGATCCCCGAAGGCACGCAGTCGGGCAAGACCTTCCGCCTGCGCGGCAAGGGCATCCGCGGCGTGCGCGGCAGCTACCCGGGCGACCTCTACTGCCACGTCGTGGTGGAAACGCCGGTGCGCCTGAGCGACGACCAGAAGAGCATCCTGCGCCAGTTCGAGGCTTCGCTGAACGACGGCGGCGACCGCCATTCGCCGCAAAGCAAGTCCTGGACGGACCGGGTGAAGGAATTCTTCAGCTAGACCGCCGCGAGAGGGAACGAAGAAAACCGCGACAGCCGTCGCGGTTTTTTTTCGGCAAACAAAAACCGCGGCTTTCGCCGCGGTCGTACTGCTGCTTCCACTTCTACTGCTATTTCAACTTCAACTTCAACTTCAACTTCGACTTCTACTGCTACTTCAAGTATTGCTACTGCTACTTCAAGCGCCGCTGTCGCCGGAAAAAACCGGCCTCAAGCCATGATGCCGCCCGAGGCCGGCCGGGCCACAGCAAGCAGCTCACCGGGCGATCGGCGGGTATTCCAGTTCGCCGAACGTGTATTGGCCACTGGCCTTGGCTTGCGACAGTTCGGCCTGGACGTCGGCGCGCGATTTGCCGCCGGCCGAAACCGCCGAAACGGGCGGGTATTCGAGTTCGCCGAACGTGTATTGGCCGCTGAACTTGGCCTGTTGCAACTGGGCTTGCACGTCGTGCGAGCTCAGGCTGGCCGCGTGGGGCTGGGCGGGCGGATAGTCCAGTTCGCCGAAGGTGTACTGGCCGCTGGCCTTGGCCTGTTGCAGTTCGGTCGCCACTTGGGCGCTGCTCTTGGCTTGTTCGATGCCGGCCGCCTGGGCGCCGACGCCCGCCAGGGCCAGGGAAAGCAGAAGGGTGGTGGCTAGGGTTTTCATGGTAGACCTCCAATTCGTCTTGAGTGGGGACCGAATCCGGCGGCCCTCCGTCGTGGTTCGTTGTTTGTTCCCGATGACTGAATTGTGATCTCTATCCCACCTGGGATAAACCCGTATTTCTTGAAAACATCTTTCCAAATAGCCGAGTAATTGTATGTTTATCCTCTATTTCTGCTATGGGTGGCATTATTGCGCGATTTTCCGCGTGCCACGGAGGGGAATACGCAGGGGGGAAGTGCCAAAAAAAGCCCCGCCATGGCGGGGCTTGCGGACAATGGCGGGGAGGATCAGGGCGCGGTCTTTTTCTTGAAATCGCCGGCAACCGCCGTGCTGAAGCCATCCGGGCGCAGGTACTTGCGCAGCGCGGCGTTGACCGCCTCGGGCGTCAGCGCGGAGATCTTCTTGTCCATCTCGGCGGACCAGGCGAACGTGCGGCCGCGCTGGATATAGTCCAGCCAGGTGCTGGCCAGGACGTCGTCCTGGGCGCGCGCCAGGTTGCGGTAGTTCAAGAGGGCAGTGATGCCGTCCGAGATTTCCTTGTCCGTGAAACCGTCCTTCAGCACGCGGGCCAGTTCCTCGCCGACCGCCTTTTCGAGGCGTTCGCGGTTCTGCGGCGCATAGATCGCGTACATGGTCCAGTTGGCCGCGGGCTCGAACGAGGACACGGACAGCGAGCTGCGCACGTTGTAGGACAGGCCCTCGGTCTCGCGCACGCGGTTCCACAGGCGCGAGGTTTCCGACGCGCCGAACAGGTAGTTGCCCAGGTACAGCGCCGCGTAGTCGGGGTCCGTGTCCTGCAGTTTCAGCGGCATGCGCGACATATAGAAGGCATTGGCCTTGTCGGGCGTATCGATGTCGAACTGCCTGGCGGGGATGTCGCGGTACGGGTTGGGTACGCGGGTGTAGGCGGGCGCCTTCTTCCAGCCGGCCAGGCCGGTCTTGAGCGCTTTTTCCACCGCCGCGGGCTCGAAGTCGCCGACGGCCGAATACTCGATATTGCCCGCGCCGTAGAACTTGGCGTGGAACTTGGCCAGGGCGTCGCGGTTGAGCCCGCGCGCGCTGGCGAGGGCTTCCTCGAAGGTCGGCACGTAGCGCAAGTCATCGGCGGGCCACGGATTGTCCTGGCGGGCCAGGGCGCGTCCGGCCAGGGCCGAAGGCTCGGTCATGGCGTTCTGGATCGACGTTTCCATCTGGCGCTGGTATTCCTCCAGTTGTTCCTTCGGGAAGTTGGCGTTGCGCACGATATCCAGCGCCAGCTCGGTGAGCGCGGGCAGGTTCTCGCCCTTGGTCGACATGGCGATCTTCAGCGTGGTGCCGCCGCCGCTGAAGCCCAGTTCGGCCTGCAGCGCGTCCAGGCGGTCCTGGATGTCCTGGCGCGACAGCTTGGCCGTGCCGCGCGACAACTGGTCGGCCACGGCGCTGGCGTTCACGCGCTGGCCGCGCAGGTCTTTCTCGTTGCCGAACTGGATCAGCATCTGCGCCTGCACGCGGTTGCCGCGCGTGGCCTTGGGCAGCAGCGCCAACTGGACGGGGCCGTTGGGCAGGTCCAGCTTCTTGCGCTGCGTCAGCTTGTCGATATTTTCAGGAGAGGGGTCGAAGGCGGAAGCGGCCTTGAAGTCGGAGTCGCCCTTGTAGTCCTTGAAGACGGCCGTCAGGTCCACGCGCTGCGCCAGCGGGGCGCGCACGGGTTTTTCCGTGGGGATGTAGCGGCCCTCGATGCGGTTGCTCTGCACCAGGTAGGCCGTCGCGGCGCGCTGCACTTCGGCCAGCGTGGCCTGGCGGGCGCGGTCGCGCTGCAGGAAGAACAGGCGCCAGTCGCCGGCGGCGATGGCCTCGGACAGCGCGACGCCGACTTGTTCGGGATCGCTGTAGGTCTGTTCCCACGAGGTCAGCCACTTGCTGCGCGCGCGGTCCAGTTCCTGCTGGGTGAACGGCTTCTTGCCCAGGGATTCGAGCGTGCCGGTCAGCGCCGTCATCGCGGCGTCCAGGCTCTTGCCGGGGGGCAGTTGCGCGGCGAACATCGCCAGGCCGGGGTCCAGGTTCTCCATGGTGAAGCCGAACACGCCCGAGGCCAGCTTGGTCGGGACCAGGGCATGGTACAGGCGGCCGGAGGGCGTGTCGGCCAGGATGGTGGCGGCCAGATCCAGCGGCACGAAATCGGGGCTGCCGGCCGCGGGAATGTGGTACATCGCGGCCACCAGCGGCGTGCCGCCCGCGCGGCGCAGCGTCACGGCGCGTTCGCCGTCCTGCGCGGGCTCGACGGTGTATTCGGGCGGAAGCTTGCGGTCGGGCCTGGGCAGCTTGCCCAGCGTTTCCTCGATATCGGCCAGCGTCGCCTGCGGGTCGAACTTGCCGGCCACGATCAGCACCGCGTTGTCGGGCTGGTAGTACTCGTGATAGAAGGCGCGCAGTTGGGCGATGTCGACGTTTTCCACGTCGGAGCGGGCGCCGATGGTGTTCTTGCCGTAGCTGTGCCACTGGAACGCCGCGGACTGCATCTTCTGCATCAGGATGCGGAAGGGGCTGTTTTCGCCGCTTTCCATTTCATTGCGGACCACGGTCATTTCCGAATCCAGGTCTTCCTTGGCGATCAGGGAATTGACCATGGCGTCGGCCTGCCAGCCGAGGTACCACTTGAGGGTGTCGGGGTTGGCGGCGAAGCTGGCGAAATAGTTGGTGCGGTCGCTGGAGGTCGAGCCGTTGGCCTGCAGGCCGCGGCGCGAGAATTCGCCCATGGCGTTGCGGGTGGTGGACGTGCCCTTGAACAGCATGTGTTCCAGCAGGTGCGCCATGCCCGTCTGGCCGTAGTTTTCGTTGCGCGAGCCCACCAGGTAGGTCATGTTGACGGTGGTGGAGGGCTTGGATTCGTCGGGAACCAGCAGCACCCGCAGGCCGTTGGCCAGGCGGTATTCGGTGATGCCTTCGATCGAGGCGGCCTCCGAGACGCCGGCCGGCAGGCTGGCGGCCCCGGCCTGGAAGGCCAGGAAGGAGGAAAACAGCAGCGCGCCCAGCGGGCGCGGCAGCTTCGATAGGGACAGGCGCATGGCGGACAATTCCTTTGGCATGGCAGAATCCGTTGGAGTGTATACGTAGGCAATGGTTCAGGGGCCGCCGGGCGATCGTGTCCCGGACGCGTCCTCTGGCCGCAAGGCAAGGAAGCCCGGCATGTCTTTATCCATCGAGGTCGAAACGCCGCGCCTGGTGCTGCGCCAATGGCGGGGGGCCGACCGCCAGCCGTTCGCGGCGCTGAACGCGGACCCCCTCGTCACCGAATACCTGCTGCCCCTGACCGGGCCCGAGAGCGACGCGCTGGCCGACCGGCTGGCCGCGGGCATCGACGAGCACGGCTGGGGGTTCTGGGCGGTGGAGGCGCCGGGCGTCGCGCCCTTCATCGGCTTCGTGGGCATCAAATCCTTGCCGCCCGCGCTGCCGTTCGCGCCGGGCGTGGAGATCGGCTGGCGCCTGGCGCGGCCGCACTGGGGCAAGGGCTATGCCAGCGAGGCGGCCCGGGCCGCGCTGAAAGTGGGGTTCGAGCAAGTGGGGCTGGACGAGATCGTGGCCTTCACCGCGACGGGAAACTTGCGGTCCCGGGCGGTGATGGAGCGCCTGGGCATGGCGGCGGACCCGGATCCCTTCGACCATCCCGCCGTGCCGGAGGGCAGCCCGCTGCGCCTGCACGTGCTCTACCGCATCGGCCGGCAGGACTGGCGCGGGCTAGAAAACGGTGACGCAGCCCCAGGCGGAACGCCGGTTGCAGCCGCGTAGAAGGGCCGATTTGAGGTCTTCCGGCTTGCGGGTGTAAGCTTTTCAGCACGTAGTAGCAGTCCGCCGACGGGATGCGCGATAGCCGCCTACAGGCTTCCCGTCCAACGCCAGGCGCCGCCTCTTGCAAGCGGCGCTGGCGCTTGTCGTTCGCGCCTTCGCTGCTGGCATCCTGCCGGCGCATCTTTCGGAGGAACGACCCATGCTGACCGAGATCGTCACGCGTGCGCTGTCCCAACTGACCGGAGCCCCCCTGAGCGGCGATGGAATCAAAGGGCAGTTTCAGTACGCCTATGCCAGCGATGACGGCCAATTCGTGGCCATACTGACCCACGACATGACCACCTATGTGGTGGACTTGAGCGCACAACGGTATTTTGCGGAATGCGGCGGTTCGCCCAGGGGGTTCGCCGGGCATGTGCTCGAGATGGAGGGCGTCGCGGCGCGCAGCCATCCCTGGCCCGCCGCGAACGACCTCTTCGACCTGGACATGGATGCCGACGAGCTGTCGTGGCGCCAGTGCCCCGGCCTGCGCCAGGCCCCTCCCGCCGACCGATCTGTGGAGAGCCGCGCCGCCTGAGAGTGGCCAGAAGCGGCAGAATCTCACTGAACCGGCGGGCATCGCCGGTTTTTTTTTGGGGTGTCTGACACCCGGGAGAGATTGGCGTCAACTTGCGCGGGCATTTCATGGGGTGTCAGACACCTGGGCACAGGCTGCCGCTACAACCTGGGCAGGCTGTCGCTACAATTTGCGCCATGACTACGCACGCTGAAACCCGCGCCCCGGACGGCGCCATCCTGGTCGAATGCACGCACGAGCGCCATGCGGACCAGATACTGGCCATTTTCAATGACGCGATCGCCACCTCGACCGCGCTGTACGACTACAAGCCGCGGCCGCGCGAGGCGATGGCGGGCTGGTTCCAGGCCAAGCGGCAGGGCGGTTTTCCGGTGGTGGGATTCGAAAACGAGGCGGGCGAGCTGATGGCGTTCGCCAGCTACGGCACGTTCCGCGCATGGCCGGCCTACAAGTATTCGGTCGAGCATTCCGTCTACGTGGACGGGCGCTTTCGCGGACGGGGGCTGGGCGAGGCGCTGATGCGCGAACTGATCGCGCGGGCGCGGGCCAATCAGGTGCACGTGCTGGTCGGCGGCATCGACGCGGCCAACCAGGGCAGCATCCGCCTGCACGAGAAGCTGGGCTTCACGCATGCGGGCACGATCCGCGAGGCGGGCTTCAAGTTCGGGCGCTGGCTGGACCTGGCGTTCTACCAGTTGACGCTGGATACGCCGGAGCGGCCGGTGGATGGTTGAGGGCCGATGCGATGGGTTGCGCGCGCTTGAGATGGGAGTGCTTGCTCAAGAACTCTCGCGCTGCACCCATCCTACTTTGACAGGACGCGCATGGCCTGTTCCAGGCCGGCGACGGTGACCGGGTACATGCGGCCCTGCATGATGTCGCGCAGCAGGGCGATGGACTGGCGGTACTGCCAGGACGCCGTGGGCTCCGGATTGAGCCAGACCGATTTGGGCCAGGCCTCAAGCAGGCGGCGCACCCATTCCGCGCCGGGTTCCTTGTTGTAGTGTTCGACCGAACCGCCAGGCTGCAGGATTTCGTAGGGGCTCATGGTGGCGTCCCCGACGATGATCAGGCGCCAGTCCGGGTTGTACTTGCGCAGCACGTCCCAGGTGTCGAAGCGCTCGTTCTGGCGCCGGCGGTTGCTCTGCCACAGGCTTTCGTACGGGCAGTTGTGGAAGTAATAGACTTCCAGGTGGCGGAATTCGCTGCGGGCCGCCGAGAACAGTTCCTCGACGCGGCCGATGTGATCGTCCATGCTGCCGCCCACGTCCAGCAGCATCAGCACCTTGACCGTGTTGTGGCGCTCGGGGACCATGCGCAGGTCCAGGTGGCCGGCATTGCGCGCGGTGCTGGCGATGGTGTCGTCCAGGTCCAGTTCCATTTCCGCGCCTTGCCGCGCGAAGCGCCGCAGACGGCGCAGGGCGACCTTGAAGTTGCGCGTGCCCAGTTCGACTTGATCGTCGTAGTCCTTGAACTGGCGCATGTCCCAGACCTTGACCGCGCTGCGGTTGCCGGCGGAGTCGCCGCCCACGCGGATGCCCTCGGGGTGGTAGCCGCCATTGCCGAAGGGCGAGGTGCCGCCGGTGCCGATCCACTTGCTGCCGCCGGCATGGCGTTCCTTCTGTTCTTCCATCCGCTCCTTGAAAAGCTCCATCAGCTTGTCCCAGCCGTGCTTTTCGATGGCGGCCTTTTCCTCGGCGGTGAGGCTTTTCTCGAACTGCTTGATGAGCCAGTCCAGCGGGATTTCCTTGCCCGGGGGCAGGGCGGCCGCTATGCCCTTGTAGTACGCGCCGAACGCCTTGTCGTAGCGGTCGTAGAGGGCTTCGTCCTTGACGAGCGTGGCGCGCGCCAGGAAGTAGAAGTCGTCCAGCGTGGGCGCCATGAGGTCCTGGCGCAGGGCGTCCACCAGGGTCAGGTATTCCTTGACCGAGACGGGGAGCTTGTGCGCCCTGAGGTGGTAGAAGAAATCGATCAGCATTTGCAGAGGCCGCCCGTGGATGCCGGATCAGCGGCGCTGGCCGCCGCGCGTCATGGCCGCCAGGCGTTCCAGCAGGTGCACGTCCTGCTCGTTCTTGAGCAGCGCGCCGGCCATCAGCGGCACGGCCGTGGCGGTGTGCGCGTCGATCTCGGCGGCGGTGGCGTTCTCGGCCAGCAGCAGGCGCAGCCAGTCCAGCAGCTCGGAGGTGGAGGGCTTCTTTTTCAGGCCCGGGGCGTCGCGCAGCGCGAAGAAAGTGTCCAGCGCCGCGCGCAGCACGTCCTGCTTCAGGTCCGGATAATGCACGGCCACGATGTCGCGCATCGTCTCGCGGTCGGGGAAGCGGATGTAGTGGAAGAAGCAGCGCCGCAGGAAGGCGTCGGGCAGGTCTTTTTCGTTGTTGGACGTGATGATGACCAGCGGACGGTGCCGCGCCGAGATGGTCTCGCGCGTTTCGTACACGTGGAATTCCATGCGGTCCAGTTCGCGCAGCAGGTCGTTGGGGAATTCGATGTCGGCCTTGTCGATCTCGTCGATCAGCAGCACCGCCGGTTCCGGCGACTGGAACGCCTGCCACAGCGTGCCCTGCACGATGTAGTTGCGGATGTCGCGGACCTTTTCGTCGCCCAGTTGCGAGTCGCGCAGGCGCGACACGGCGTCGTATTCGTACAGGCCCTGGTGCGCCTTGGTGGTGGATTTGATGTGCCACTGCAACAGCGGCCGGCCCAGCGCGCGCGCCACTTCTTCGGCCAGCATGGTTTTCCCGGTGCCGGGTTCTCCCTTGATCAGGAGCGGGCGCTGGAGGATGAGCGCGGCGTTGACGGCGAGTTTGAGGTCATCGGTGGCGACATAGCTGTCGGTCCCGTCGAAGCGGTCGGGCGAGGCGGAAGTGGCGGACTGGGCTGCGGACATGGTCGGATGGCGTCTAGGTTTGATGGTGATCAAATACCGTCTTAAGGTATTAATCCTGAGCAATTATCGTACAATCAGGCGGTTTTGCTTTGGGTTCGACCCGCAACATGTTTGCCGAGGGCCTTTTCTAGCGAGCTGGCCCTAGTCCTTAGCCATACGAAGAAGAGCCACTCCAATGAAGTTGCGAACCTCTCTGAAGTACACGCTATCCGTATTGGCCGCAATCGCATCCTGTGCGATCGCCGGCCAGGCTGTTGCCGCGGATGCAGCAGTGGTCGGTAATGTCCAGAACGCCCGTGACAAGGTTTCCATGTGCATCGGTTGCCACGGCATCGAAGGCTACAAGGCGACGTTTCCCGAGCTATACCACGTTCCGATGATTGCTGGCCAGAACGCCAAGTACATCGAAACGGCCCTGAACGAGTACAAGAAAGGCGCGCGCAGCCATCCCACGATGGACGCCATCGCCGGCAGCCTGTCCGACCAGGACATCGCCGACCTGGCAGCGTACTACTCGAATCTCAAATAAGGGGCAAAACCATGAATCGCATCATGCTTGCCTTCGCGGGCGCGACCCTGGCAATGGCGGGCTCGGCCGCCCAGGCCCAGGATCTGGCGGCCGGCAAGGCCGTCTTCGACAAATTCAATTGCGCGTCCTGCCACGGCGCGGACGCCAAGACGGCCGTGGATCCGGCCTATCCGACGCTGGCCGGCCAGCACGCCGATTACCTCGTCCATGCCCTGAAGGCATACAAGCGCGGCGCTTCCGGCAGCGCGGCCACGGCCAACGTGCGCAAGAACCCCATCATGGGCGCTTTCGCCACGCAGTTGTCGGACCAGGACATTTCCAACGTGGCGGCATGGCTCTCGGCGCAGCCGAGCGACCTGGGCGTGCGCAAGTAGGTTCCGTCCAGCCCGGAAGCAAAAACCCTCGGCATGCCGAGGGTTTTTTTGTCGCCGGGCCGCCCCAAGACAAAATGCCCCCCGAGGGGGCATTTCCTTTCGCCGGGCCACCGAAGGCGCGGCGCTCAGCGTCCGGCGCGCTGGCGGATCAGGTCGATGTAGGTGTCGCTGTCCAGCGGGGTGCCCAGCCGCTGGGCTTCCCAGACCACCTGGCCCAGGCATTCCATGATCTCGTGCGCCGCCTGGTGCGCGTCGGTGCGCGCCACCAGTTGCTGGTAGGCCTTACGGATGCCGGGCGGGTGGTCGATGGACAACTGCTCGGCGATGGCCAGGTGCATGGACAGGTGCAGGAAGGGGTTGGTGCGCCCCTTTTCCACCGAGTATTCCGCCGTCATGGCCTCGGGGCTTTCCAGGTCGCCGTGGTATTCGGGATGCTCGATGATCCAGTCCAGCGCGATGGCTTCGAGCGGCGTCAGGACTTCGGCCGCGCGGTGCTTGCGCCAGGTTTCGATGAAGAATTCGCGGACTTGGTCGCGGGAGGGATTGAACATCTGCGGGGGAGGGAAAGCGGGATATCGACGGATTATTTTACCCGCCCGTCGCGGCCCGCCGGGCCGGGCGGCCTTTTTGCGATATAGAATGGGTTGCTATCCGCCATCCGGTGTGCGGTTCTCGAGGACGGTATTCCCCGCGGAATCGGACGCTTCCCGATGCCGGCGCGTGCAGAATAATCACCCGGAGCAAATGGAGCATTCATGTCCTACCAACATATCAAGGTTCCCGCTGGCGGCCAGAAGATCACGGTCAACGCCGATTTCTCGCTGAATGTGCCCGAGCAGCCCATCGTTCCCTTCATCGAAGGCGATGGCACGGGCGCCGACATCACTCCGGTGATGATCAAGGTCGTTGATGCCGCGGTGCAGAAGGCCTACGGCGGCAAGCGCAAGATCCACTGGATGGAAGTCTATGCCGGCGAAAAGGCCACCAAGGTCTACGGCCCGGACGTGTGGCTGCCCGACGAAACCCTGGAAGTCGTCAAAGACTACGTGGTGTCCATCAAGGGGCCCCTGACCACCCCGGTCGGCGGCGGCATCCGCTCGCTGAACGTGGCGCTGCGCCAGCAACTGGACCTGTACGTCTGCCTGCGCCCGGTGGCCTACTTCAAGGGCGTGCCTTCGCCGGTGCGCGAACCCGAGAAGACCAACATGGTGATCTTCCGCGAGAACTCGGAAGACATCTATGCCGGCATCGAATACATGGCGGAAAGCGAGCAGGCCAAGGAGCTGATCCAGTTCCTGCAGACCAAGCTCGGCGTGAAGAAGATCCGTTTCCCGAACACCTCGTCCATCGGCATCAAGCCCGTGTCGCGCGAAGGCACCGAGCGCCTGGTGCGCAAGGCCGCGCAATACGTCATCGACAACGACCGCACGTCGCTGACCCTGGTGCACAAGGGCAACATCATGAAGTTCACGGAAGGCGGCTTCCGCGACTGGGGCTATGAGCTGCTGCAGAAGGAATTCGGCGCCCAGTTGATCGACGGCGGCCCGTGGTGCAAGTTCAAGAACCCGAAGACGGGCCGCGAAATCATCGTGAAGGACGTCATCGCCGACGCCTTCCTGCAGCAGATCCTGCTGCGTCCGGCCGAATACGACGTGATCGCCACGCTGAACCTGAACGGCGACTACATCTCGGACGCGCTGGCCGCGCAGGTGGGCGGCATCGGCATCGCCCCGGGCGCGAACCTGTCCGATTCGGTCGCCATGTTCGAAGCCACCCACGGCACCGCGCCGAAGTACGCCGGCAAGGACTACGTGAACCCCGGTTCCGAAATCCTGTCGGCCGAAATGATGCTGCGTCACATGGGCTGGACCGAAGCCGCCGACCTGATCATCTC
The DNA here is from genome assembly GCF_037619525.1 of Achromobacter veterisilvae. Lineage (NCBI taxonomy): Bacteria > Pseudomonadati > Pseudomonadota > Betaproteobacteria > Burkholderiales > Alcaligenaceae > Achromobacter > Achromobacter veterisilvae. The sequence continues at coordinate 2,242,629 of NZ_CP148753.1, forward strand.
CAGCATGGAGAAATCCATCCTGTCGAAGAAGGTCACGTACGACTTCGCCCGGCTGCTCGAAGGCGCGACCCAGGTGTCGTGCTCGGGTTTCGGCCAGGTCATGATCGAAAACATGTAATTCGCGGCTTACCGCAAGCCAGTCCCGCAAAACCCGCCCGCCGTCATGGCGGGCGGGTTTTGTCTACCTGTCCAGCATGACGCATGCTGCTTTCACTTCGTTTCTTACCAGGTTGATCGTTGTGCCCCGACTGTACGTTTCCTTGGCCACCTGGCTGGTGCTGCTGGTTCCCGCGCTGGCGCTGACCAGCCCCGTAGGGGGACCTGCAATTATTTATCTCACAGGCCTGATCGCGCTGACGGCGATCGCCGCGAATGCGATCCGGCACTATGAGCCGATGGATTTCCGGGCCCTGTGGCCCATGGCGCTGGCGCTGCTGCTGCCGCTGGTCTGTATGGCCGTCACGTCCACCGCGCTAGGCGTGTGGAGCGGTTCGGAACAGGAGAAACTGCTCCGGTTCGCGCTGGCGGTGCCGGTGCTGTGGCTCTTGCTGAGAGCGCCGCAGCGGTGGCTCAAGCAGATCCAGTGGAGCATCCTGGCCGGCGCGCTGGCCGGTTCGGCGATGCTGATCGTCACCATGACGTGGTGGGACCGCGCCATGGTCGCGCAAATCGGCGGGCGCTATAACGCGGTCGCCTTCGCGAATCTGACGCTGCTGTTCGGCATGATGTCGCTGCTGTCGATCGGCTGGGGCGCCAGCACGCGCTGGCCGCGCGCGGAAACCGCGCTCAAGGTGCTGACCGCGGCGCTCAGCATCTGGGCCACCTGGGCGTCCCAGACGCGCAGTAGCTGGATGCTGCTGCCCGTGGTGGCCGTGGTTTTCCTGCTTGGACTGGGCGGCTGGAGCCGGCGCCACAAGATGTATTGCGCGCTGGGGCTCAGCCTCGCGCTGGCCGTCACCGCGGCCGGCATCTGGAACTTCAGCAGCCGCATGCACGCGATCAAGACCGACCTGCAGGGATTCACTACGTCGACCGACCGGGACACCTCGTTCGGTATCCGGCTGCAGTTGTGGCAGGCTTCTCTGATGATGTTCGAAAAAAGCCCCCTCGTGGGCGTGGGGCCGAGCAATTTCCGTGGCGAACTCCTGGAACTCGAGAAGCAGGGAATCGTGTCCCACACGGTCGTCGAAGGCTATGGCGAGCCTCACAATGACCTGCTCGCGGCCCTTTCGGGATACGGGCTGCTGGGCCTGGCGGGCATCCTGGCGCTGTATCTGCTGCCGGCGGCGGTCTTCCTGCGCAGGCTGGCCAGCGACGATCGCGTCATACGCGTCGGCGCGCAGATGGGGCTGCTGTTCTGCCTGGGCTACTGCGCGTTCAGCCTGACGGAAATGATGTTCCGCAATATGCGCAGCGTCCCCACCTATTCGCTGATCGTCGTGGCGCTGATCGCGCTGACGACGCCGCGGCCGGGTCAGTCCGCGAAACGATAGCCCACGCCCACCTCCGTCAGCAGGTGGACGGGCTGCGCGGGATCGGCTTCCAGCTTCTGGCGCAGGTGGCCCATGTAGATCCGAAGGTAGTGCACGCTCTCCACGTGCGCGGGCCCCCACACCGCGCGCAGCAGTTCGCGGTGCGTCATGACTTTGCCGCGATGCGCCAGCAGCGCCGCCAGCAGCCGGTATTCCATGGCGGTCAGGTGCACGTGCCGGCCGCCGCGTTCGACCACGCGCTTCGCGAAGTCGACGCGCACGTCGCCGAAGGCGATTTCGGCCGCATTGCCCGCGCCGCCCCTGGCGTGGCGCCGCAATAGCACGCGCAGCCGCGCCAGCAGTTCGCTGACGCCGAAGGGCTTGGTCAGGTAGTCGTCCGCTCCGGCGTCCAGCGCGGCGACCTTGTCGGCTTCGGCGCCGCGCGCGGACAGCACCAGCACCGGCACTTCGGTCCAGCCGCGCAGTTCGCGGATCAAGGCCATGCCGTCTTCGTCCGGCAGCCCCAGGTCCAGTACGACCGCATCGGGCTGCCGGGTGCCGGCCTCGATCAGGCCGCGCTTGACAGTGTCGGCCTCGTGGACGGCGCAGCCCTCGCTTTCCAGGACCTGGCGGACAAAGCGCCGGATGCTGGCGTCGTCTTCGACGATGAGGATGGTAGGCTGGTAATCGAACATGCTGCGCGGCGGTCAGGGGATTTCGGGCTGGATCGGGGGCGGCGCGCCCAGGGGCAGCGTAAAGACGAATTGCGCGCCGGATTCCCGGCCCGGCGCGTGCTCGACCCAGATTCTCCCATGGTGGGCGGCGACGATGGCCTCGCACACCGCCAGCCCCAGGCCGACGCCGGGAGTGGCGGATTCGCGGTCCCCGCGCGTGAACTTCTCGAAGATGCGGCGCGCTTCGCCGGGAGGGACGCCGGGGCCGTTGTCGCTGACCGCCACGCGCAATTCGCCTTCGTGGACGGCCGCGTGCACGCGCAGCGCGCTGCCCGCGGGCGTGTACTTCGCGGCGTTCTCCAGCAGGTTGCACAGCACGCGCTCGATCAGCACGCCGTCGCATTCCACCAGGGGCAACTGCGACAGGCTGTCCACGGTGACGCTGTGCGCGGCCAGCGGTTCCCGCAAGTCGGCGAGTGACGCGCCCACCAGTTCTTCGATGGATTGCCACTCCAGGCGCAGCGGCGTGTCCCGGCTTTGCAGCCGCGCCATGTCCAGCAGATTGGCGACCAGCGCATGCATGCGCTGGGCCTGGTCGCGCATGGCGCGGATGGTGCCGTGGATGGCCGGCGGCAAGGCCGCCTGCTGGCGCATCAGCGTGTCCGTCATGCCGACCAGGCTGGTCAGCGGGGTGCGCAGGTCGTGCGACACGGCGGCCAGCAGCGAATTGCGCAGCTTCTCGGATTCCATGCTGACCAGCGCCTGCTGCGCCACTTCCACATAGTGCAGGCGCTCCAGCGCGATGGCGATCAGGGTGGCGTAGGCCTCGATCTGGCGGCGCGAATCGGGATTCGAAAACAGGCTGCGGCGCGGAGCGGCCAGCGCCAGCACGCCGCGGGTGCGCATGGGCGCCTTGAGCGGCAGGTACAGCAGGTCGCTGTTGGACAGGGTGGCGGTGCCCGCGCCCGCCGGCTGCCCGTGGTCGTAGACCCACTGGGCCAGCGCCGATTCCAGCGGTGGCATGTCGTCGGCGGCGGGCGAGGCCAGCTTCAGCCTGTCGTCCATGCCCAGCAGGTACAGCGCGCAGCGCGAGCCGAAGGTGGCGTGCACGAACGCGCCGGCCAGGGCGACGATCTGTTCCGGCAGCAGCGCGGAGGACAGCTCGCGCGCGAACTCGTAGAGGCTGCGCGCATCGGCCTCCCGCTTGACCGACGCTTGTGCCTGCAGCCGCAGGCCGGCGGTCAATTGCCCGATGAGCAGGCCCACGGCGAGCAGCACGCCGAAGGTCAGCAGGTATTGCACGTCCGACACGGCGAACGAGGTCAGCGGCTGCACGAAGAAGAAATCGAACAGCCCGACGCTGACGACCGAGGCCAGCGCCGCCGGCCCGCGGCCGTGGCGCAGCGCCACGGCCACCACCGCCAGCAGGAACAGCATGACGATATTGGTCTGGTGCAGCACCGGGAAGGCCAGCATGGACAGCGCCGTGGCGGCCGCGCAATAGCACAGCGCCCAGGCATAGCCCGCAAGCGGCCGCGGGTTGCGTTCGTCGGCGGCGCTGCGCCCCAGCGTGAGCGGATCGCGGCCGGGGGCGGAGCTGGCAGGCAGCGGGGGCGCGCCCAGGCGGATGACGTCGATCTCGGGGCAGCCCGCGGCCAGCATGTCGGCGAAGCTGTGGCGGCGCCACAGCCAGCCCGGCGAGAGGGCCGCTGACAGCGCGGCGGACAGCGACAGGCGCAGGCGTTGCAGGCCGCCGGCGCGGGTCCGGCCGAGGACGGCCTTGGTGATGTTGTGGCGGCGCACATAGCGCACCACGGCGTCCACCATGTCGCCTCCGGCCAAGGTTTCGCTGCGGGCGCCCAGCGAATCCGCCAGGGCCAGGCTGCGCTGCATGCGGTCTTGTTCCGCCTGGGGCGGCGGGGCCGCGCGCGGCGTGTCGATGGTGACTACGTGCAGGTCGCATTCCAGTTGCTGGCTCAGGCGGTGGGCGCTGCGGATGACGTAGTCGGCGTCGACGTCCGGGCCGATGCAGGCGACCACGGCCTCGCGCGTGCGCCACACGGGCTCGATGGCGCGGTCGCGGCGGTAGGCCTGGACGTCGTCGTCCACGTGGTCGGCGGTGCGGCGCAGCGCCAGTTCGCGCAGGGCGATCAGATTGCCCTTGCGGAAGAAGTTGCGGGTGGCGCGGCGGGCCTGCTCGGGCAGATAGACCTTGCCTTCCTTCAGGCGGCGCAGCAGCTCGTCGGCGGACAGGTCGACCAGGATGACTTCGTCGGCCGAATCGAAGACCTCGTCGGGCACGGTCTCCCAGACCCGCACGCCGGTGATGCTGCCCACGGCCTCGTTCAGGCTGTCCAGGTGCTGCACGTTCAGGGTGGTCCAGACGTCGATGCCGGCCGCGAGGAGTTCCTGGATGTCCTGCCAGCGCTTGGCGTGGCGGGAGCCGGGGGCGTTCGAGTGCGCCAGTTCATCGACCAGCACCAGGTCCGGGCGCCGGGACAGCGCGCCGTCCAGGTCGAACTCTTTCAGGGCATGGCCGCGATACGAGACGTCCTTGAGCGGGAGGACGGGCAGGCCCTCCAGCAGCGTCGCGGTCTCGCGCCTGCCGTGGGTTTCGACGATGCCCGCCAGCACGCCGACGCCCTGCGCGGCCTGCGCGCGGGCCGCCACCAGCATGGCGTAGGTCTTGCCCACGCCGGCGGAAGACCCGAAATAGACGCGCAGCCTGCCGCGCACCGCCTGCCGCGCGGCCTCGTCCAGGTTCTTCAAGAGCGCGTCGGGATCGGGACGCTCGCCAGCGATATCAGCCATGGACGCGCAAGAGGGATGGGAGAACCGGTGGCAATACTATACGCCGCGCCATCAGCGCGGCGCTCCCTGCCGGTCCAGCGCCAGGTTCAGCATCAGCACGTTGACCGCGGGAGCCCCCAGCACGCCCAGCCAGGGTTTGTCGGTATGCGCCTGGATCAATGCGTCGATCTGTTCGCGAGGCAGGCCGCGCGCGCGCGCCACGCGCGCGGCCTGGTAGGCCGCCGCGGCGGGGCTGATGTGCGGATCCAGCCCGCTGCCGGACGCCGTGGCCAGATCCACCGGGACGGGCAGGGGGTTGCCCGGATCGGCCGCTTTCAAGGCCGCGATGCGCGCCTGGATGGCTTCGGCCAGCGCCGGATTGCGAGGCCCCAGGTTCGAACCGCCCGAGCCCGCGGCGTTGTACGGCATGGGTGCGGTGGCGGAAGGGCGGCCCCAGAAATAACCGGGCGAGCTGAACGATTGGCCGATCAGTTCCGAGCCGACGAGACGGTCGCCTTGCCTGATGAGCGATCCGGCGGCCTCGTGGGGGAAGACGGCGGCGGCGATGCCGGAAGTCAGGAAGGGATACGCAAGGCCGGTCGCCAGGGACAGGACGGTGAAGACGGCCAGCGCGGGGCGCAGGATGCCGCCCTGGCGCGGCGAGGAGGCGGAGATATTCATGGTGGGTTCCTTTGGTGTCGGCTAGGCCCAGCCCAGCGCGGCGAGCGCCATGTCGATCAGCTTGATGCCGGCAAACGGCACCAGCAGGCCGCCCAGGCCGTAGATGAGCAGGTTGCGGCGCAGGAGCACCGATGCGCCCAGCGGGCGGTAGCGCACGCCCTTGAGCGCCAGCGGGATCAGCGCCACGATGATCAGCGCGTTGAAGATCACGGCCGACAGGATGGCCGAAGCCGGCGTGGCCAGGCCCATGATGTTCAGCACGTTCAGTTGCGGATAGACCGTGGCGAAGGCGGCTGGAATGATGGCGAAGTACTTGGCCACGTCGTTGGCCACGCTGAAGGTCGTGAGCGCGCCGCGGGTCATCAGCATCTGCTTGCCGATCTGGACGATCTCGATCAGCTTGGTGGGGTTGGAATCCAGGTCCACCATGTTGCCCGCCTCCTTGGCGGCCTGGGTGCCCGAATTCATCGCCACCGCCACGTCGGCCTGGGCCAGCGCGGGCGCGTCGTTGGTGCCGTCGCCGGTCATCGCCACCAGCCGGCCCTCGGCCTGGTAGGCGCGGATCAGCTTGAGCTTGGCTTCGGGCGTGGCTTCCGCCAGGAAATCGTCGACGCCGGCTTCGGCGGCGATGGAGGCGGCCGTGAGCTTGTTGTCGCCCGTGATCATCACGGTCTTGATGCCCATGCGGCGCAACTCGGCGAAACGCGACTGGATGTCCGGCTTGACGATGTCCTTCAGTTCGACGACGCCGAGCGCGCGGTTGCCGTCGCTGACCATCAGCGGCGTGCTGCCGCGGCGGGCCACGTCTTCGGCCAGTTGCAGCGCCTGCGCGGGAACCGCCGAGTCCTGCGCGGCCAGCCAGGACTGGACGGCGTCGACCGCGCCCTTGCGGATCGTCCGGCCGTCCAGATCCACGCCGCTCATGCGCGACTGCGCGGTGAAGGGCACGAATTCCGCGCCAGGCATGAGCCCGGCCGGCGCGTGGAGGGCCTTGTCGGCCAATGCGACGATGCTGCGGCCCTCCGGCGTGTCATCGGCCAGCGAAGCCTGGCGCGCGGCATCGGCCAGTTCGCGCGGCGATACGCCCGGCGCGGGCAGGAAGGCCGATGCCTGGCGATTGCCGAAGGTGATGGTGCCCGTCTTGTCCAGCAGCAGCACGTCCACGTCCCCCGCGGCTTCGACGGCGCGACCCGACGTGGCGATGACGTTGGCGCCCATCATGCGGCTCATGCCCGCCACGCCGATGGCCGACAGCAGGCCGCCGATGGTGGTGGGAATCAGGCAGACGAGCAGGGCGACCAGCACCGTCACCGTGACCGCGGCGCCGCCGCCGGCGGCAGCCACCGCGTAGATCGAGAACGGCATCAGGGTCACGACCACCAGCAGGAACACCACCGTCAGTCCCACCAGCAGGATGGTGAGCGCCAGTTCGTTGGGCGTCTTCTGGCGCTTGGCGCCTTCGACCATGGAGATCATGCGGTCCAGGAAGCTCTCGCCCGGATCGGCGGCGATGCGCACGAAGATCCAGTCCGACAGCACGCGGGTGCCGCCGGTGACAGACGAAAAGTCGCCGCCGGATTCGCGGATCACCGGCGCGGATTCGCCCGTGATGGCGCTTTCGTCCACCGAGGCCACGCCGGCCACGACCTGGCCATCGCCGGGGATGGTCTCGCCCGCTTCCACCAGCACCACGTCGCCGCGGCGCAGCAGGCCGGAGGGCTGGCCGACGGCCTGGCCGCGCCAGTCGGCCGGTTGCGCCCGGGCGGCGTCCGCGTCGCGGAAACCCTTGAGCAAGCGGGCTTCTATGGTGGTGCGCAAGCCGCGCAAGGTGGCCGCCTGCTGTTTGCCGCGGCCTTCCGCCAGGGCTTCGGCGAAATTGGCGAACAGCACCGTGAACCAGAGCCAGACGCCGATCGCCAGGATGAACCCGGCGGGAGCCTCGGCCTGGCCGCGCAGGGCCATGACCCACAGCGCGGTCGTCAGGATGCTGCCCACGTAGACCACGAACATCACGGGATTCTTCAGTTGCGCGGCGGGCGACAGTTTGCGCAGGCTGTCCAGCACCGCGGGGCCCGCCAGGGCGCGCGACCACATGCCGAACCGGCGTTCATGGGCGCCGCTGGCCGCGGTGCGGGCGGCGGCGCCCATCGTAGAGGTTTCGATCTTGGCCATTTTCTTTCCTAGCCTTTCGTTTGCAGGTGTTCCGCGACCGGGCCTAGGGCAAGCGCGGGCACGTACGTCAGCGCGCCCACCAGCAGCACCGCGCCAATCAGCAGCGCCACGAAAAGCGGACCGGCCGTGGGCATGCTGCCGGGGCCGGCGGGCAGGCGGCGCTTGGCGGCCAGCGAGCCGGCCATCGCCAGGACGGCGACGATCACCGCGTAGCGGCCGAACCACATCGCGACGCCCAGCAGCACGTTGTAGAAGGGCGTGTTGGCGGACAGCCCGGCGAAGGCGCTGCCGTTGTTGTTGGCGGCGGACGTCAGGGCGTAGAGGATTTCCGAGAATCCGTGGATGCCGGGATTCAGCGCTCCCGCCTGGCCTGCCGGCACCGACACCGCCAGCGCCGTGCCGCCCAGCACCAGCAAGGGCGTCGCCAGGATGACGATGGACACCATCTTCATGTCGTAGGCCTCGATCTTCTTGCCCAGGTATTCGGGGGTGCGGCCGATCATCAGGCCGGCGATGAAGACGCCCAGGATGGCGAAGGCCAGCATGCCGTACAGGCCGGAGCCCACACCGCCGAAGACGACTTCGCCCAGTTGCATCAGCAGCATCGGCGCCAGCCCGCCCATGGCGTTCAGCGAATCGTGCATGCCGTTGACGGCGCCGCAGGACGCCGCCGTGGTGACGGTGGCGAACAGCGAGGTGGCGGCGATGCCGAACCGGGTTTCCTTGCCTTCCATGTTGCCGCCGGGCGAGAAGGCGCTGAGCGCGCTGTCGGCGCCGGCCTGGGCCGCCATCGGATTGGGCTGCTGCTCGAAGTAGGCGGTGGACAGCGCGAATACCGTGAATAGCAGCGTCATCGCCGCCAGGATCGCGATGCCCTGGCGCCGGCTGCCCACCATTTCGCCGAAGGTGAAGCACAGCGCGGCGGGGATCGCCAGGATGGCCAGCATTTCCAGGAAGTTCGCCAGCGGCGTGGGGTTTTCAAAGGGATGCGCCGAATTGGCATTGAAGAAGCCGCCGCCGTTGGTGCCCAGCAGCTTGATCGATTCCTGCGACGCGACCGGGCCCATGGCCAGGACCTGGGTCCGGCCGATGGCGGGATCCGTCACGGCGTGCCCCGTCGCGTCCAGCGCGGGCCGGCCCTGGGCATCCAGGCGCGGCTGGAGATAGCGCACGGGTTCGACCGTCTGGGCCTCCTGGTAGGGACTGAAGTTCTGGATCGTTCCCTGGCTGACCAGCGCAAGCGCCAGCACGAAGGACAGCGGCAGCAGCACATAGAGCGTGCAGCGGACCATGTCGGTCCAGAAATTGCCCACCGTGGCCGAGCAATGGCGCGACAGGCCGCGGATCAGCGCGAACAGCACGGCGATGCCGGTGGCGGCCGAGACGAAGTTCTGCACGGTCAGCGCCAGCATCTGCGTCAGGTAGCTCATCGTCGACTCGCCGCCGTAGCCCTGCCAGTTGGTGTTGGCGGCGAAGCTGATCGCGGTGTTCAGGGCCGAGTCCGGCGGCACCGCGCCCAGGCCCGCGGGGTTGAGGGGCAGCATGCCCTGGACGCGCTGCAGGCCGTAGACCGCCGCGACCCCCACGATGTTGAAGGCCAGCACGGCCAGGGCATACCGCTTCCAGCCCATTTCGGCCCGCGGGTCGATGCCCGCCAGCCGGTAGATGCCGTGTTCCAGCGGGCGGCCCCAGGCGGTCAGCCGGGATTGCCCGTCTTCCATGGCGATGCGGATGTAGCGTCCGAGGAACGGCGCGACCGCGAGCAGGACCGCCAGGTACGCGGCCAGCAAACCGATGAATTCGGCGGTCATCAGAATTTCTCCGGTTTGAACAGCGCGGCCAGCAGGTACGCGAACAGCAGGGCGGCCGTCAGGCCGCTCAGCCAATAGAGCCAGCTCATGGTTGTTCTCTCGAGGACAAGGCCTCGCAGAACCGGAGCAAGGCGAAAGTCAGCCCGGCCATGGCGGCGAAAATGGCGATATAGAGGGCATCCACGTTTTTCCTCCCGGGAGCGGGGCTCCCTTCGAACGACGGCCTGCGCGGCAAAAGCGGATGCGCGCCGGGCAGGGGGGGCGACCAATCAGGACACCGGCAGGTTACGGAGCGGGGGGTAAAAACGGGGTATAGGTTTGGGAGCGGGAGATAAAGGAAACGTAAAAAACGGCCCGGGCGGGGCATGCCCGGATATGGGCATGGCCGCGCTCCCGCCATGCCCGGCTTTGGCGATCGGCCCGCGCACGGGCCTGGGCGAAGGAAAAGTCCGGGCACAAACGCCGGCCAATCCTGGGGAAAATCCCAATATTTAGAACTTCCGACCCAAAATGCACTTATATGGTGCAGGGAATATGTAAATGAATGCTCCGTCTTAGGGCATTCCCCTAGTGTGACGATCCCGCATCTGGTGCAGAATCTCATCCCATGCAGGTGAGGAGACAAAGCCCTGCATGGGCAAATACCGGCGGCACCGGTACATAAAAAAAGTAGGCAGTACCCAGAAAAAAAGCAAAACGCACAGCGGCTGGCACCTGGTAGTGCCAGCCGTTGTCGCATAAAAAGCCGGCATTGCTTCCGCAGGGGCTTTTCAAGCGCCGCGTTTCGCGATATTTAGGTAGGGCCACGCTCATCCTAGCTATGCCGGAATCGCGCCTTTCACATCCCAAACCCGCATCGACTCCCTATTGGCGCCGCAATCTGCGGCTGATCCTGTTGCTGGCCGCCGTCTGGGCGGCGCTGACGTTCGTCCCTTCGTATTTCGCCCGCAGCCTGGTCTTCGACTTCATCGGCTGGCCCTTTGCCTTCTGGATGGCCGCCTACGGCGCGCCGCTGGCCTATCTCATCATCATCGCCGTCTACGCCCGGATCATGAATCGCGCCGATGAGCGCGCCGACGAGGCCGGGGAGAACCGCTGATGCCGTTTTTCAGCGGAGACACACCCCAGCAATTCCGAGTCCGGCTGCGGCGGATCTACGTGCTGTACACGGCGGGCTTCGCGCTGATGATCCTGCTGATGGCGCTGGCCGAGATCCTGGGCATGCCGCGCAACTGGATCGGCTATGTGTTCCTGCTGGTCACGGTGAGCCTGTACGCGGGCATCGGCATCGTCTGCCGCACCTCGGACCAGGAGGAGTACTACGTGGCCGGCCGCCGCGTGCCCGCCGTCTACAACGGCATGGCCACGGCCGCCGACTGGATGTCGGTGGCTTCCTTCATCGGCGTGGCCGGCACGCTGTACCTGACGGGCTATGGCGGGCTCGCCTACATCATGGGCTGGACCGGCGGCTACGTGCTGGTGGCGATGCTGCTGGCGCCCTATCTGCGCCGCTTCGGCCAATACACCATTCCCGACTTCATGGGCGCGCGCTATGGCGGCAACATGCCACGCCTGGCGGGCGTGGCGTGCGCCATCCTCTGCTCCTTCACCTACCTGGTGGCGCAGATCTACGGGGTGGGCATCATCACCACGCGCATGACCGGCATTTCGTTCGAACTGGGCATCTTCGTCGCGCTCGGCGGGATGCTGGTCTGTTCGTTCCTGGGCGGCATGCGCGCCGTCACGTGGACGCAGGTGGGCCAGTACATCATCCTGGTCATCGCCTACCTGGTGCCGGTGATCTGGCTGTCGATCAAGCACACCAACGTGCCGGTGCCGCAGATCTCGGCGGGCGTCGTGCTCCAGCAGGTGACCGAGAAGGAGGTGTACCTGCAGAACGACCCCTCCGAAATCGAGGTGCGCCGGCTGTGGCAGCAGCACGCCGACGAAATGGCGCGCCGGGTGGCGGCCCTGCCCGAATCCTGGGCCCTGGAAAAGGACAAGCTGCGCAGCCGGCTGGCCCAGTTGAACGCCAGCGACGCGCCCATGGTCGAGATCCGGTCCGCCGAGCGCGAACTGGCCGGCTACCCCGTCAACGTGGAAGAAGCGCGCATCGCGTGGTCGCAGTCGAAGGCCTCCTTCGAGGCGCGGGCCGCGCCGCCCACGCCGCACGCGGAGCCCTTTCCCGCCAAGGATCCCGAAGAGCGGCGCAACATGCGCGTCAATTTCCTGGCGCTGGTGCTCTGCCTGATGCTGGGCACCGCGGGCATGCCGCACATCCTCATGCGTTCCTACACCACGCCGTCGGTCATCGAGGCGCGCCGCTCGGTGTGCTGGTCGCTGCTGTTCATCCTGCTGCTGTATTTCATGGCGCCCGCGCTGGCGCTGCTGGTGAAGTACGAGGTCTATACGCAGGTGGTGGGATCCAGCTTCCTCAGCCTGCCCAACTGGGTGCACGCCTGGAGCGCGGTCGACAGCAACCTGCTGGACGTCACCGACGTCAACCGCGACGGCATCGTGCAACTGAGCGAGATCAGCATGGGCGCGGACGTGGTGGTGCTGGCCATGCCGGAGATCGGCGGGCTGCCCTACGTGATCTCCGGCCTGGTGGCGGCGGGCGGGCTGGCCGCGGCGCTGTCCACCGCCGACGGCCTGCTGCTGACCCTGTCCAATTCCCTGTCGCACGACATGTGGTACCGGGTGGTGTCGCCGCGCATGTCGGCGGCGCGCCGCGTGATGGTGTCCAAGATACTGCTGCTGGTGGTCGCGTTCGGGGCGGCCTGGGTGGCGGCGCGCAAGCCCGCGGACATCCTCTTCATGGTGTCGGCGGCGTTTTCCTTCGCCGCCTCGTCGTTCTTCCCGGCGCTGGTCATGGGCGTGTTCTGGCGGCGCGCCAACAAATGGGGGGCGACCCTGGGCATGGCGGCCGGGCTGGCGGTGACGTTCGCCTACATGACGCACACGCATCCGTGGCTGCGCGAATGGGTGCTGGGCGTGTCCCGTACTCAGCCGGTGGACCTGTGGTGGGGCATCCAGCCGATCGCGGCGGGCGTGTTCGGCGCGCCGGTGGCTTTCCTGACCATCATCGTCGTGTCCCTGCTGACGCCCCCGCCCGACCGGGCGACGCTGGCGCTGGTGGACTATCTGCGCAGTCCGGGCGAGGCCCGGCCCCAGGGCGAAAACGCCTAGGGGCGCGCGGCCGCTACGGAAGCGGACAGGCCGCGGCTCAATGCGCGACCGATTTCGAGAACACGTTCATCACCACGACGCCGGCGATGATGAGGCCGACGCCGATCAGCGCCGGCGTATCCAGGTGCTGCTTGAAGAACACCGCGCCGACGATGGAGATCAGCACGATGCCGACGCCGGACCAGATGGCGTACGCGATGCCCACGGGGATCTCGCGCAGCGTCAACGACAGGAAATAGAACGAGATCAGGTAGCCGGACACCGTGACGATGGACGGCACCAGGCGGGTGAAGCCCTCGGACCCCTTGAGCGCGCTGGTCGCGAAGATTTCGGCGACGATCGCCACGCCCAGGTAGAGCCATTTCATTTGCGGGTTCCTTCCGATTGTCGCAGGAGCACCAGCAGGGCGCCCGCGCCGCCTTCGCGTTCGGGCGCCTCGGAAAACGCCAGCACGTCGTTCTTCTGCACGAGCCAGGTGCGCGCCTTGTCTTTCAGCACCGGTTCCAGCCCCTGCGAGCCGTAGCCCTTGCCGTGCACGACGCGCACGCAGCGGATGCCGTGTTCCAGGCACTCGTCCAGGAATGACAGCAGGGCATGGCGGGCCTGTTCCACGCGCAGGCCGTGCAGGTCCAGTTCCGCGCCGGCGCGCCACTGGCCGCGGCGCAGATTGCGCGCGGTGTCGGGCGCCGCGTCGCCGCGCACGAAGGCGGTGCCGCCTTCGGACAGCAGGTGCGTGATTTCGCCGCCGTCGGAGACCCCGGCGTCGGCGCGGCTGGGCGTTTCGCCCAGCGCGTTGGCGCGGCGCAGCGCCGGGGCGGGCTGCGCCGCCGGCTTGTGCTCCACGCGCGCGGCCTGCTTGATCGGCTGCACGGACTTCATGGTGCGCCGGAAGGCGGCCATGTCGTCGGCGGGGTCGGAATCGGGCGCGGGCGCCGTCTTCTTCAGCGCCGCCACCCGCTGGGCGAGGGCGGCGCGCTCTTGCTCGGCCTGAAGGTCTTTCTTCAGGCGTTTCAGGTCGGCCAGGCCGACCTTACTGCCCCGCATTCTCCAGCCACCGTTGTGCGTCCAGCGCCGCCATGCAGCCCGTGCCGGCGCTGGTGATGGCCTGGCGGTAGACGTGGTCCTGGACGTCGCCGGCCGCGAACACGCCCGGGACGGAGGTCATCGTGGCCAGGCCGGACAGGCCGCTCTTGGTGACGATGTAGCCGTCCTTCATTTCCAGTTGGCCCTGGAAGATCTCGGTGTTGGGCTGGTGGCCGATGGCGATGAACGCGCCGGTGACCGGCATGTCCTCGGTGGCGCCGGTGTCCACGTGGCGTACGCGCACGCCGGTAACACCGCTGTCGTCGCCCAGCACTTCGTCGAGCGTGTGGAACAGCTTCAGTTCCATGTTGCCGTTTTCGACCTTGCCCATCAGCTTGTCGACCAGGATGGGTTCGGCGCGGAATTTGTCGCGGCGGTGGATCAGGGTGACCTTGCGGCAGATGTTGGACAGGTACAGCGCTTCTTCCACGGCGGTATTGCCGCCGCCCACCACGACCACGTCCTGGTTGCGGTAGAAGAAGCCGTCGCAGGTGGCGCAGCCCGACACGCCGCGGCCCATGAAGGATTGTTCCGAGGGCAGGCCGAGGTACTTGGCCGAGGCCCCCGTGGCGATGATCAGGGCGTCGCAGGTATAGACCTTGCCGGTGTCTCCCGTGAGGGTGAACGGCCGCTTGGACAAATCAACCTTGGCGATGTGGTCGAAGAGCATTTCGGTGTTGAAGCGTTCGGCATGCTTCTGGAAGCGCTGCATCAGGTCCGGGCCCTGCACGCCATCCGCGTCCGCCGGCCAATTGTCGACGTCCGTGGTGGTCATGAGCTGGCCGCCTTGGGCCAGACCTGTAACAAGAACAGGGCTCAGATTGGCGCGTGCCGCATAGACGGCCGCCGTGTAACCGGCGGGGCCGGAACCGAGTATCAAAACTTTAGCGTGCGTAGGCGTGGACATGGGCGGGTATCTTTAGGTTAACGCCCAATTATAATGAGCCGCATGCCGCGTATCTCGACTGCTTCTCCGCGCGCTTCGCGCAATACCCGAAACGGGCCCTCGCCCCTGCAGACGCGCCTTTCCGCGTTGCTGCGCGAAGCCCGCTGGATCCTCTTCGCCGCCCTGGCGGCGTGGCTTACCCTGGTGCTCGCCACCTGGAGCCCGGCCGATCCAGGCTGGTCGCATTCCGTCCCCGCCGGCGTCATCCACAACCGCGGCGGGACCCTGGGCGCCTATCTGGCGGACATCCTCCTGTATCTCTTCGGTTTTTCGGCCTGGTGGTGGGTCGTCCTGCTGCTGCACCGGGTGCGCGCGGGATATCGCCGCCTGGCCAGCCATCTTCGAGTAACCAATAGTAAACAACCGGAAGTGTTGCCCCGCGTCCACTGGGAAGAGGGCATCGGTTTCTTCCTGCTGCTGGTCGGTTCCCTGGGCATGGAGGCCTTGCGCCTGGCCAGCCGCGGCACGCACCTGCCGGGGGCGTCGGAAACCGCCAGCGGCGCGGGCGGCGTCATCGGCCACACGCTGGCCGATCTCATCGGCCGCAGCATCGGCTTCACCGGCAGCACGCTGGCCTTCCTGGTCATGCTGGCCATCGGGCTGAGCCTGTTCTTCTCGTTCTCGTGGCTGTCCGTCGCCGAACGGGTGGGCGCGTGGCTGGAAGGCCTGGTGCGCCGCGTCCGCAATTCCTACGCCGCCCGCGAAGACCGCAAGGTCGGCGAGGTGGCCAAGGCCGTGCGCACAGAACAGGTCGTGGCCAAGCAGGAAAAGCTGGTCCACGACCAGCCGGTGCGGATCGAACCCGCCATCACCGTCGTTCCCAAGTCCGAACGCGTCGAAAAGGAAAAGCAGCAATCGCTGTTCTTCGCGCCGTCGGGCGGTGCCGAGGGCGACCTGCCGGCCATCAGCCTGCTGGATCCGCCGCTGGCCAACCAGGAAACGGTGTCGGCCGAAACCATCGAATTCACGTCGCGCCTGATCGAAAAGAAACTGGCCGACTTCGGCGTGTCCGTCACGGTGGTGGCGGCGCAGGCCGGCCCGGTCATCACGCGCTACGAAATCGAGCCGGCCACCGGCGTGAAGGGCAGCCAGATCGTCAATCTGGCCAAGGACCTTGCGCGCGCGCTGAGCCTGGTCAGCATCCGGGTGGTGGAAACCATTCCCGGCAAGAACCTGATGGGGCTGGAACTCCCGAACCCGCGCCGCCAGATGGTGCGCCTGTCCGAGATCCTGGGTTCGCAGACCTACCACGCCAGCCATTCCGTCGTGACGATGGCGCTGGGCAAGGACATCGCGGGCAACCCGGTGGTGGCCGACCTGGCCAAGATGCCCCACCTGCTGGTGGCGGGCACGACCGGCTCGGGCAAGTCCGTCGGGATCAACGCCATGATCCTGTCCCTGCTGTACAAGGCGGACGCGTCCCATACCCGCGTGATCCTGATCGATCCGAAGATGCTGGAAATGAGCGTCTACGAAGGCATCCCGCACCTGCTGGCGCCGGTCGTCACCGACATGCGCCAGGCGTCCAACGCGCTGAACTGGTGCGTGGGCGAAATGGAAAAGCGCTACCGCCTGATGAGCAAGATGGGCGTGCGCAACCTGGCCGGCTACAACGCCAAGATCCGCGACGCGATCAAGCGCGAGGAACCGATCCCGAACCCGTTCTCGCTGACCCCCGACCAGCCCGAGCCCCTGGCGCCGCTGCCCACCATCGTGGTGGTCATCGACGAACTGGCCGACCTGATGATGGTCGTGGGCAAGAAGATCGAAGAACTGATCGCCCGCCTGGCGCAGAAGGCGCGCGCCGCCGGCATCCACCTGATCCTGGCCACGCAGCGCCCCAGCGTGGACGTCATCACCGGCCTGATCAAGGCCAACATCCCGACGCGCATCGCGTTCCAGGTGTCGTCCAAGATCGACTCGCGCACCATTCTCGACCAGATGGGCGCGGAAACGCTGCTGGGCCAGGGCGACATGCTCTACATGCCGCCGGGCACCGGCCTGCCGGTGCGCGTGCACGGCGCCTTCGTGGGCGACGATGAAGTGCACCGCGTGGTGGAAAGCCTGAAGGCGCAGGGCGAGCCCAACTACATCGAAGGCCTGCTGGAAGGCGGGCTGGACGGCGACGGCGAAGGCGCCAGCAGCGTCACCGGAATCGGCGGCGACGCCGAGTCCGATCCGATGTACGACCAGGCCTGCGAAGTGGTGCTCAAGCACCGCCGCGCCTCCATTTCGCTGGTGCAGCGCCACCTGCGGATTGGTTACAACCGTGCGGCGCGGTTACTGGAGCAGATGGAGCAATCGGGTATGGTGTCGGCGATGCAGTCCAATGGCAACCGCGATATCCTGGTCCCCGCGGCGGCCGCCCGAGAGGAAGCCTGATGAAGACGTTTCGCCGACTGGCCGCCGTCGCGGCCTTGACCCTGGCGCCCGCCGTGGCGCTGGCCGCCAGCGCGCAGGAGCAATTGCGCGCGTTCGTCGCCACGGTCACGGCCGCCACCGGTTCGTTCTCGCAGTACACGGTGAACAACCAGGGCCGCACGCAGCCGGCCCAGACGGGCGTGTTTTCGTTCCAGCGTCCCGGCAAATTCAAGTGGGCGGTGCAGAAGCCCTATGAACAGCTCGTGGTTTCCGACGGCCGCAAGGTATTCCAGTTCGATCCGGACCTGGCGCAGGTGACGGAACGCAAGGTGGACGCCGCCATCGGCACCTCGCCCGCCGCGATCCTGTTCGGTTCGGGCTCGCTGGAGCAGTCGTTCGAGGTGTCGGCCCTGCCGGCCAAGGACGGGGTCGAATGGCTGCGCGCCAAGCCGCGCACCGCCGACGCGGGTTTCTCGCGGGTCGATATCGGCATGAAGGACAATCTGCCGGTGCGCGTGGAACTGCTGGATTCGTTCGGCCAGACGACCCGGGTGGACCTGTCCGGCATCGCCGCCAACCCGCAGCTTTCCGCGAAGGAATTCGAATTCGTCGCGCCCAAGGGCGTGGATGTGGTGAGGATGTAGGATTTCTCCCGGGGGTGTCTGTGTCTGACACCCGGGGAGATGCGCTGCAATCTGTGCGGGCGGTTCGTGGGGGTGTCAGACACCTGCGCCGCGTCTGTGTCAGTGCCTGCACCCATGCATCGTCTGTGTCTGACACCCGAGGAGAGGCTCTGCAATTTGCAAGGGCGTCTCATGGGGTGTCAGACACGTGAGTTCCCTTTATAAGCGATACAGTCCACTTCGACCTTGGCGTCCACCACCAGCGACGACTGCACGCAGGCGCGGGCTGGGGGATTCTCGCCGAAATATTCCCTGAACACCTTGTTGAACGACGCAAAATCGCGCGCGTCGTCCAGCCATACGCCGCAGCGCACGACGTGTTCGGGCCCGTAGCCCGCTTCCTTCAGGATGGCCAGCACCTGCTCGATGGCCTTGCGGCTCTGGGCGACGATGCCGCCTTCGATGACTTCCCCGTTTTCCATCGGCACCTGGCCGGACACGTGCAGCCAGCCGTCGGCCGCGACCGCGCGGGCGAACGGCATGTGCGAACCGCCCTGGCCCGTGCCGCCTGCGACGCCGTAGCGCGTAATGCCGTTCTTGTCGGGAGTGGGAATGGTGGTCATGGGAGATTCCTTGGAAGAGGGGATGAATTCGGAAGGGGGCCGGTCACAGGAAGTTCTTCCGCAGGTCGCCGTTGCGCGGCAGCCAGCGGCCGGCGCGGTCGCCGGTGGGCTGGCCGTGGCGGTACGACAGCGCGCCATTGACCCACACCGCCTCGATGCCCGCGGCGGTCTGCACCGGGGCGGCGAAGGTGGCGCGGTCGATCACGGTGGCCGGATCGAACAGCACCAGGTCCGCGTGGTAGCCCTCGCGCACCAGGCCGCGTTCGGCCAGGCCGAAGCGGGCGGCGGACAGCCCCGTCATCTTGTGCACGGCCTCGGCCAGCGGGAACAGGCCCACCTCGCGGCTGTAGTGGCCCAGCACGCGCGGGAAGGCGCCCCAGAGGCGGGGATGCGGCATGGGGTCGTTGGGCAGGCCGTCGGAGCCCACCATCGTCAGCCGGTGCGACAGCACGCGGCGCACGTCGTCCTCGTGCATGTTGTGGTACACCGCGCCCGCCGGCTGCAGGCGAGCGGCGGCTTCCATCAGGCTCACTCCCCAGTCGGCGGCGATGGCGGCCAGCTTGCGGCGGGCCTGCTCCGGATGCGGCACGGACCAGGTGATGTCGATGTCGAATTCGTCCGTGACCTGCTTCAGGTCCAGCGTGGAAGAACTGGCGGAGTACGGATAGCAGTCGCAGCCCACGTGCTGCAGGCGGCCCGCGGTCTCCAGCGTGGAAAGCACTTCCCGGGTGCGGCCCCAGTTGCCGGCGCCGGCGCATTTCAGGTGCGACACCACGACCGGCACGCGCGCATGCCGGGCGATGTCGAAGGCTTCCTGCATGGCTTCCAGGATGGTGGCGAATTCCGAGCGCAGGTGCGTGGTGTAGAGCGCGCCGAACTCGTCCAGTGCTTCGGCCAGCAGCTTGACTTCGTCCGTGTCTGCCTCGAAGGCGGAGGCATAGGCCAGCCCGGTGCTCAGGCCGATGGCGCCATGGGCCAGCGCGTCGCGCAATTGGGCGCGCATCGCCAGGACTTCGTCGCGCGTGGCGGGCCGGTCCAGGCGGTCCATGTGGTTGCTGCGCAGCGCGGTGTGGCCCACCAGCGCCGCCACGTTCACCGCCGGCCGCGCCGCCTCGATGGCGCGCGTATAGTCCGCGAACGTGGGGTAGCTGAAGTCTTCCCGCCCGCCCAGCAGGTTCATCGGGTCCGGCGGCTCGCCGCGCAGGGCGACGGGCGATGCGCTGATGCCGCAGTTGCCGACCACCACCGTGGTCACGCCCTGGGACAGCTTGGGCAGCATGCCCGGGGTGCGGATGACGTTGGTGTCGTCGTGGGTGTGCACATCGATGAAGCCGGGCGCCAGCGCCAGGCCGGCGCCGTCGATGGCCTGGCGCGCCGCCGCGCCGGGCAGCTCGCCGATGGCGGCGATGCGGCCGCCGTCCAGCGCGACGCTGGCGCGGTACTCGGCGCCGCCGGTGCCGTCCAGGACCAGCACGTTGCCTATGAGGGTGTCGTACATCTCGTGTTCCAGGTTCAATCGCCCAGCGGCAAGCGGTTCGGGCCGCCGCGGTGTTCGTCCAGCGCCAGCTTGATGCGGCGCAGGCGTTCGCGGTTTTCCTCTTGGTTCAGCATGGCCAGCTCCGTCGAGAGCAGGTCGATCGCAAGCATCATCGCGTAGCGCGATGCCGAGGGTTTGTAGATGAAGTCCGTTTCGTCCGTCCGGATCGGCAGCACCACGTCGGCCAGCTTGGCCAGTTCGGAGGTGGCGTCCGTGATGGCGACGAGGCGCGCGCGGTACTGCTTCACGATGCGCGCCGCGCCCACGATTTCGGGCGTCAGGCCGGAGGCCGACAGCACCAGCACGGCGTCGCGCTCGTCCAGGGTGGCGGCGACCATGCGCAGCAGCACGGCGTCGCTGTACACGGCGATGGGGTAGCCCAGCCGCACCAGGCGGGACTGGACTTCCTGCGCCAGCACGGCGGAGGCGCCGCCCATGCCGAACACATAGATCATGCGGGCGCTGTCCAGGGCGGCGGCGGCGGTCTCGAACAGCGGTTCGGTGAAGACGGGCAGGTGCGCGCGCAGCGTGCTTTCGATGTCGGCGTAGATGCGCGCGTAGAAAGTGCTTTCATCGGCGGACGCGCCCGGGTCCAGGAACCGGCTGCCCACCGTGCTGGCCTGCGCCAGCTTCATCTTCAGGTCCCGCGTGTCGTCGCAGCCGACGGTGCGGGCAAAGCGCGAGATGGTGGCGATGCTGACGCCGGCCTTGGCGGCGAGCTGGTCGACGGTGGCGCTGGCGCTCCAGATGATGTCGTCCAGGATGGCGTCGGCGACCTTGCGTTCGGTCACGCTCAACGCGTCCCGCCGACTGCGTATCTGGAAGACGATGTCGCGGATGATGTTCATGGGGATTCCTGGGTTACTGGGCCAGTTCGGGGTCGTCTAGGCGCGAACAGGCCGCGTAGTGGCCCGGGCCGACGCTGACGGCCTGCGCTACGGTCGTCCCGCAGGCCTCGATCGCATGCGGGCAGCGGGTGCGGAACACGCAGCCGGAGGGCGGATTGACCGGGCTGGGGATGTCGCCCTTGAGCAGGATACGCGAACGCGGGGCGCGCGGATCCGGCACGGGCGCGGCGGACAGCAGCGCGCGGGTATAGGGATGCCTGGGGCGGGCGTATACCTCGCGGGTGGGGCCGCTCTCCATGACGCGGCCCAGGTACATCACCACGACTTCGTCGCACAGGTAGTCCACCACGGCCAGGTCGTGGGCCACGAACAGCATGGTCAGGCCCAGGTCGCGCTGCAGGTCCTGCAGCAGGTTCAGCACCTGCGCCTGCACCGACACGTCCAGCGCGGACACCGGTTCGTCGGCCACGATGAAGTCCGGCTCCACCGCCAGCGCGCGGGCGATGCCGATGCGCTGACGCTGGCCGCCCGAGAACTCGTGCGGATAGCGGCGGGCGTGGTCGGCGTTCAGGCCCACGCGCTCCAGCAGCTCGCCGATGCGGGCCGAGCGCCGGTGCTGCGCCAGCTTGTGGGTGTCCAGCGCCTCGCCCAGAATCTCGGCCACGGTCATGCGCGGATTGAGGCTGGCATAGGGGTCCTGGAACACGATCTGCATGCGGCGGCGCCACGGCAGCATCTGTTTTTCGGACAGCGTGGTGATGTCCTGCCCGTCGAACAGGATGCGGCCGGCGGTCGGGGCGAACAGGCGCAGCAGCGCGCGCCCCGTGGTGGTCTTGCCCGAGCCGGATTCGCCGACCAGGCCGACGATGGTGTTGCGCGGCACATCGAAGCTGATGCCGTCCACCGCCCGCACCACGGGCGCGTTGCGCGACTGCGACGTGGGGAAATGGACTTTCAGGTCCTGGATCCGGACCAGCGGCGCTTCGGCGCGGATGGGGGCGGGTCTGTTCGTCATATCGGGTTCACCTTGATGCAGCGCGCGCGGTGTTCGGCCTGCACCGGCACGAGTTCGGGCACGGCGGCAAGGCAGTCGCTGGCGGCCAGCGGGCAGCGCGGCGCGAAAGTGCAGCCCGCCGGCAGTGACAGCACGCTGGGCACGTTGCCGGGAATGGCGCGCAGGCGCTCGCCCGAGGCCAGCAGGGCGGCGGTGGGGAGACAGGAGAGCAGGCCGCGGGTGTAGGGGTGCGTGGGCTTTTCGAACAGGTCATAGACGCCCGCGTCCTCCACCACGCGCCCCGCGTACATCACCGCCACCCGATGCGCGATCTCGGCCACCACGCCCAGGTTGTGCGTGATGAACAGGATGCTCATGTTCATTTCGGCCTGCAGCCGGCGCAGCAGGTCCAGGATCTGCGCCTGCACGGTCACGTCCAGCGCGGTGGTGGGCTCGTCGGCGATCAGCACGGCCGGGTTGCAGGCCAGCGCCAGCGCGATCATCACGCGCTGCCGCATGCCTCCCGACATCTGGTGCGGGTATTCGTTGACGCGGCGGTCGGCGGCCGGGATCTCCACGCGCTCCAGCATGTCGCGGGCGCGCCGGAGCGCCGCGGCATGGGATCCGCCTTCGTGCTGCAGCACGGCTTCGGCGATCTGGTCGCCCACCGTGTACAGCGGGTTCAGGCTGGTCATGGGCTCCTGGAAGATCATGGCGATCTCGGCGCCCCGGATGCGGCGCAGCGTGGCCGGCGAGGCCTGGGCCAGGTCGTGCTGCGCGCCCTGGCGGTCGCGGAACAGGATCCTGCCGTCTTCGATGCGGCCCGCCGGCTTGGGCAGCAGGCCCATGATGGACAGGCTGGTCACGGACTTGCCGGAGCCGGATTCGCCCACGATGGCCAGCGTTTCGCCGCGGGCCAGGTCGAAGGTGACGCCGTCCACGGACTTGGCGATGCCGTCGCGGCTGTGGAACCAGGTCTTGAGCCCTTCCACGGACAGCACGATGTCTCGGGTGCTTGCGGTCATGATCACAGTTCCTTGCGCAGGCGCGGGTCGAGTACGTCGCGCAGCCCGTCGCCCACCAGTTGCAGCGACAGCACGGACAGCACGATGGCGATGCCGGGGAAGATCATGATCCAGTCGGCCGAGCCCATGTACTGCTGGCCGGCGTTGATCATGGTGCCCCAGGTCGGGATGTCGGGCGACACGCCGACGCCGAGGAATGACAGGCCGGCTTCGGCCAGGATCGCGTAGGCGAAGATGAACGTGCCCTGCACCAGGATGGGCGACACCAGGTTGCGCAGCACGTGCACGGTGACGATGCGCCAGGTGGGCACGCCGAGCGCGCGGGCCGCTTCCACGAAGGGCAGTTCGCGGATCACCAGCGTCGAGGCGCGCACGATGCGGGCCAGGCGCGGCGTGTAGACGATGCCCAGCGCGATCACCACGTTGATCAGCGAGGGCCCCAGCGCCGCCACCAGCGAGATCGCCAGCAGAATGTCGGGGAAGGCCATCATGGCGTCGATCAGCCGCGACACGAACTTGTCCGCCGACCGGAAGAAGCCGGCGACGAGGCCCAGCGCGATGCCCAGCACGCTGGACAGGATCACCACGGAAAAGCCCACCATCAGCGACAGGCGGCCGCCGTAGATGACGCGGCTGAACACGTCGCGCCCAAAGTCGTCGGTGCCGAACCAGTGCGCGGCGCCCGGCGACTTCAACCGGTTCATGATGGACAGCTTGAACGGATCGTAGGGGCTGATCCACGGCGCCAGCAGCGCGGCGGCGACCAGCACGACGATCACGATCAGGCTGATCAGCACCGTCTTGCGCGACACCAGCAGGCGCAGCACCTGCCAGCGGTCGACGCCGGCACTTACAGTCGTTGCGCTTGTCATTTCAGTTGCTCCACTTCCGGTGCATCGAATCGGGGCCGCGTGGAGCCGGCTTTGCCGGGCCGCAGGCGGCGCCTCCTTGAGGGGGAAGCGCCGCAGGCGCTTCGGGGGTGGGCCTCATCATCATCAGTAGCGCACCCGAGGGTCGACCAGCAGATACAGGAGGTCGATGAACAGATTGATCAGGACATAGATGGCCGCGATGATCAGCAGCGCGCCCTGGATGACGGGATAGTCGCGGCGCAGCACCGCCGACACCACCAGGCTGCCCACGCCGGGCAGGCCGAACACCGTTTCCGTGACGACGGCGCCGCTGATCAGCAGGGCGGTTGTCAGGCCCAGCACGGTCAGGATGGGGATCAGCGCGTTGCGCACGGCATGCTTCAGGATCACCTTGCTTTCCGGCAGGCCCTTGGCGCGCGCGGTGCGGACGTAGTCGTCGCGCAGCACGTCCAGCATGCTGGCGCGGATGAAGCGGGTGATCAGCGCCGAATTCACCAGGCCCAGCACCACGGCGGGCAGGATCAGGTGCGACAGGCGGGTGGCCAGCGACGCGTCCGGGCCGCCGTAGCCGGCCACCGGCAGCCATCCCAGCTTCACCGAGAATAGCTGCATCAGCAGCAGCCCCAGCCAGAAGCTCGGCACGCTGGAGGTGAACATCGAGAACGACAGCACGGACTGGTCCAGCGTGGTGCCGCGCTTGACCGCGGAAAGAATGCCCACCGGCAGGGCGATGGCGCTGGCGATCAGGAGCGACATGAGCGTCAGCAGGAGGGTGGGCTCGGCCCGGTCGGCCAGCGCCGCCAGCACGGGCTTGTTCATGAAGATGGACTGGCCCAGGTCGCCCTGGGCGAGCTTGCCCAGCCATGACAGGTACTGCACGGCCAGCGGCCGGTCCAGCCCCAGTTGCGCGCGCAGCGCCGCGATGTCCTGCTGGCTGGCCTGGGGGCCCAGCATCACGGCGGCGGGGTCGCCGGGCGTGACGCGGATGATCACGAACACGATGGTCGCGACGATGAACATCACGGCCACCAGCCCGACCAGCCGGTTCAAGAGATAACGCAACACGATGAGTGTCCTAGAAAATATTCGGGGCGTAGGATGGGTGGAGCGCGGCAGTCCCTAGGTAAGAACCCAGGTGCTGAACGCGCGAAACCCATGCTGCCGCAAGAGCGTGTTTTCCGGCCGCGGCAGGGCACCGTCTGCCCACGGCCGCATGGGTTTCGCGCGCTGGATACCTGAGTTCTTCTTTAAGAACTCTCGCGCTCCACCCATCCTACTTGGCGGACTTCCACGCGTTCCAGAAGAACGGCCACGGCACGGCCTTGGTGCCTTGCAGCGACGGCGAGCGCGCGGCCTGCGCGTTGAAGTCGCCGACCTTGATGAAAGGCACTTCGTCGTACACGGCCTGCTGCACGTCGGCCCAGCGCTTCACGCGCTCTTCCTGGGAGCTGGCCTGGTTGAAGGCGTCCAGCACCTGGTTGCGGCGCGGCGTGTCCCACCAGCCCGGCGCGTCCTTGGACGGGAAATCGATCAGCGCGGGTTCGGGCAGGAAGGGGCTGTGGGTAATGAAGATGTCCCAGACGGCCGGATCCTGGCGGCGCTGGGTCAGGGTGGCCCAGTCCACCACCTGCATGTCGACGGTGAACCCGGCGGCCTTCAGGTATTCGGCGGCCACAAGCGCCATCTTGTAGTGGAATTCGTACTGCTGGCTGGTCAGGATGCGGATCTTGCGGTCCTGGACGTTGGCGCCGTCCACCAGTTTCTTCGCCGCGGCGGCGTCGGCCTTGTTGTAGACCTTGCCGCCCAGGGACGTGGCCCAGGGGTAGCCCTCGGGATACAGGTCGCCGCTGAGCTTGTAGAAGTTCTTGTCGCCGAACGCGGCGTAGAGCATGTCCTCTTCATTGAGCGCCAGTTGCACGGCCTGGCGGACCGCCTGGTTGGACATGATGCCCTGCTTGGTGTTGAGCACCAGCCGCGGCCAGCCGAAAGGCTTGAGCATCACCGGATCGGAGCGGCCGTTCTTGAGCTTGGGCAGGGATTCCACCGGCAGGGAGTCGACATAGTCGAACTGCCCGGCCACCGCGCTTTCGACGCGGGTGTTGGCGTTGCTCACCGGAACGAAACGGATTTCGTCCAGGTACTGCTTGCGCGCGCCGCCGTAGCCGTCCGGCTCGCCTTCGCGCTGCTTGTAGCCTTCGAAGCGGACCAGTTGGATGTACTGGTCGGGCACGCGCGCCTTCAATTGATAGGGCCCGGTGCCGACGAACTCGGCCAGCGTCGGGGCGATCTTGCCCTTGGGCATGATGACGGCGGCGCTATTGTTCATCGCCAGCAGGGCGGTCAGGGGCGCGTAGGGCTGCTTGAGCGTGATGCGGACCGTGTTGGCGTCCGGCGCTTCCATGCCGGCGATGATATTGGCGGCCATCTTGCCGCGCGTGGCGGTCTCGGTCCAGCGCTTCAGCGAGGCCAGCACGTCCGACGAATCCATCTTGGAGCCGTCGTGGAAGGTAATGCCCTGGCGCAGCGGGATCGTGTAGGTCAGCCCGTCGGGCGAGACCTCGGGCAGCTTGTCGGCCAGCAGCGGCGTCAGGTTCCACTTGGCGTCGAAGGTATACAGCGTTTCGAAGAAATGCTGCGTCAGGATGCCCACCAGGTCGGCCGTGCTGGTCATCGGATCCAGCGTCGGCGGCTCGCCGATGGTGGCGACCGAGATCGTGCCTCCCTTGACGGGCGCGGCACAGAGGGCGGGGGTCGACAATGCGGTCAAGCCAATTGCGCCGGCCAGCAGCAGGCTATTGAGCCCACCGCCTCGCCGGGAGGTGCGGAAGTTCATGATTCTCTCTCCAGAGGGTCAAAAACGGATGTCGCGTGGGTAAGTCGGGATCGCGCCGGGGGGCGGGGGTCAGAAGAAGGTTTCGGCCACGTCGATAACGCGGTACTGCTCGTCCACCAGCAGCACCTGGCGCCACTTGTCGAAGGTCAGGCAGGGGTGGGAGATGTCGAAGGCGATCATGTCGCCGACCTGGATGTCGTCGCCTTCGCCGATCTGCATGAAGGCGTGCTGGTCCATCATGGCCGTGAGCTTCCAGTGCGCGGGCGCCGCGCCGGGAGCCTGTCCGCCCGGGCGGTACAGCAGCGCGGGCGTGGGCAGGCCGGCGTCGAACGCGGCGTCGCGCTTGCCCAGCGCGACGATGGCGCGGCCCGGCTCGGGCAGCGATTGCACATAGGCCCAGACCTGAAGAGCGGGTTGCAGCCCGGGCTCCATTTTCCGGGCGACGGGATTGTGCGCATTGATGCGTTCGGCCGCCGACCGGTAGATGCCCACGTCGTGCGACAGGTAGCAGCCCGGGCGCAGCACGATTTCCAGCGGCGCGCCGATGTCGAGCTGCGAGAATTCCTCGGCGACCACGTCGAACCAGGCGGAGCCGGCGCCCGAGATCAGCGCCGGGCCGCTCTTGCGCAGGCGGCCGGCGGCGGCCAGGCTGCGCAGCGCGTCCGTGGCGCGGCGCAGGAAGGCGCGGATGGCGCCTTCTTCCTGCAGCACGCCTTCATAGACCTCGATGCCGGCCAGGGCCAGGCCCGGCCAGCGGCCGATTTCCTCGGCCACCGCCTGTAGCTGCGCGTCGTCGCGCACGCCCGTGCGCCCGCCGGCGGGGCCCAGTTCGATCAGCACCGGCAGGACCAGGCCCTGGTCGCCGAAGTAGGCGCCCAACTGGGCGGCGTTGGCGGGCGAGTCCACGATGCAGAAGAAGGTGAAGGCCGGGTCGCGCAAGAGCTGGGCAATGATCGCCATGTTGGCGCGGCCCACCAGTTGGTTCGCCATCAGGACCCGCCGGATGCCGTGCCGGTAGGCGGCCTGCACCTGCGGCGCGGTGGCCAGCGTGATGCCCCAGGCGCCGTTGTCGATCTGGCGCTTGAACAGGGCTGGGCTCATGGTGGTCTTGCCGTGGGGCGCCAGCTTGACCCGGTACGCTTCCATGAAACGCTGCATCCATTGCAGGTTGTGGCGCACCCGGGCTTCGTACAGCACCGCCACGGGCAGGCTCACGTCCTCGCGCAGCAGGTTCCACTGCAGCGCCGCCACGCCCGAGGTGGTACAGGATTCGGGAAAGGCGCCCAGGCCTTTGCCGTTCGGGTCCAGGGCGGCGGCGGGGGAGGAGGAAGTCGTCATGGCGGGCGCCTATTTTGGAAAATATTTACTTTGAAATATGGTTTTAGACATTATCCTGAAAGAAATTTACAGGCGGCAGCTAGGAGTTTCCCGTAGTCAGCATAGGTTCGCGGATGGCGCGACAATGGTGAAAACCACCTACACGAGGAAAGCGCCATGCTGAAAGTTGCCCTGGGCCAGTTCGCCGTCAGCCGCGTCTGGGAAGAAAACGCACAAGTCTGCATCGACCTGATGGAACGCGCCCGCGCCGGCGGGGCCGGCCTGCTGGTCCTGCCCGAGGGCATCCTGGCGCGCGACATCACCGATCCGCAGATCGTCCTGAAGGCCGCGCAGCCGCTGGACGGTCCCTTCATGAGCCGGCTGCTGGAAGCCAGCCGGGGATCCTCCTTGTCGACGATGATGTGCGTCCACGTCCCGACGGGCGAGGGCCGGGTCTGGAATACGCTGGTCACGCTGCGCGACGGCCAGATCCTGTCGCAGTACCGCAAGCTGCACCTGTACGACGCCTTCACCATGAAGGAGTCCACCAACGTCACGGCCGGCAACGACATCCCGCCCTTGCTCGACATCGGAGGACTGCGGGTCGGCCTGATGACCTGCTACGACGTGCGCTTCCCGGAACTGGCGGGCCGCCTGGCGCTGGACGGCGCCGACCTGCTGGTGCTGCCGGCCGCCTGGGTCCGCGGCCCGCTGAAGGAAAAGCACTGGGAAGTGCTGGTCACGGCCCGCGCGCTGGAGAACACCTGCTATGTGGCGGCCACGGGCGAATGCGGCGAGCGCAACATCGGCTGCAGCATGGTCGTGGATCCGCTGGGCGTGGTGACGGCCCGGGCGGGCGAGGCGCCGGCGCTGGTGTTCGCCGATATCGACCCCGAACGCCTGGCCCATGCGCGCAAGGTGCTGCCGGTGCTGGCCAACCGCCGCTTCGCGCCGCCGCGGTTGGGCTAGCGGCATGGTGTAATACTGACTTGATTTACTTGCTGTCTCCCCCCATCTGCTGCCAATGAGCAACGATCTCTTCGCGGCCGATCCCGCGCATCGGCCCTATGTTCCCCTGGCCGAACGGCTGCGCCCGCGCACCTTGTCCGACGTGGTCGGGCAGTCGCACCTGCTGGGTCCGGACAAGCCGCTGCGCGTCGCTTTCGAATCGGGCCGGCCGCATTCCATGATCTTCTGGGGGCCTCCCGGCGTGGGCAAGACCACGCTGGCCCGCTTGATGGCCGATGGCTTCGACGCCCAGTTCATCGCCATCTCGGCGGTGCTGGGCGGGGTCAAGGACATCCGCGACGCCGTGACGGTGGCCCAGGTGGCGCAAGGGCAGGGACGCCGCACCATTCTCTTCGTCGACGAGGTCCACCGCTTCAACAAGGCGCAGCAGGATGCCTTCCTGCCCTATGTGGAAAGCGGGCTGTTCACCTTCATCGGCGCCACCACGGAAAACCCGTCGTTCGAGGTCAACTCGGCGCTGCTGTCGCGGGCGCGGGTCTACGTGCTGCAATCGTTGACGCCCGAAGAACTGCAACTGCTGGTCGACCGGGCCGAGCAGGCCTTGAACGACGGGCGGGACGAGGGCGAGATCATCCGCATCGACGCCGATGCGCGCGAGCAACTGGCGGCCTGGGCCGACGGCGACGCGCGCCGCCTCATCAGCGCGGTCGAAGTGGTGGCGGAGTCCGCGCAGTCGGCCGGCCGCGACACGGTGGACGCGGCCTGGCTGGAAATCTCGCTGTCGCAGAACCTGCGCCGCTTCGACAAGGGCGGCGACGCGTTCTACGACCAGATCAGCGCCCTGCACAAATCGGTGCGCGGCTCCAACCCCGATGCCGCGCTGTACTGGTTCTGCCGCATGATCGACGGCGGCGCGGACCCGAAGTACCTGTCGCGCCGCCTGGTGCGCATGGCGGTGGAGGACATCGGCCTGGCCGATCCCCGCGCCACGGACCTGGCCGTGAACGGCGCCGACATCTACGAGCGCCTGGGCTCGCCGGAAGGCGAGCTCGCGCTGGCGCAGGCCGTGGTCTACATGGCCTGCGCGGCCAAATCGAACGCCGTCTACAACGCCTACAACCAGGCGCGCAAATTCGCGGCCGAGCACGGCAGCGCGCCGGTGCCCATCCACCTGCGCAACGCGCCCACCAAATTGATGAAGCAACTGGGCCACGGCAAGGCCTACCGCTATGCGCACGACGAGCCCCACGGCTACGCCGCCGCCGAGCAATATTTTCCGGATGGACTGAATCCCTCCTTCTATCGGCCGACCGATCGCGGCCTGGAGGCTAAAATCCAGCAAAAGCTGGCATTCCTGCGCGAGCTGGACGCGCAGGAACGTGCCAGGAAACGGTAACGGGCCGCGCCCGTTGCTTCACGCAACCTCACCGACTACACCATGCTAGACCCGATACTGCTGCGCAAAGACCTGCAAACCGTCGTAGACCGCCTCAAGACCCGCGGCGTGTCCTTCGACACGGAACGGTTCAACGACCTGGAGTCCCGCCGCAAGGCCGTCCAGACCGAAACCGAGTCCCTGCAAGCCCGCCGCAACGCGCTGGCCAAGCAGATCGGTCAGCTCAAGGCCAAGGGCGAAGACGCCAGCACCGTAATGGCGGAATCCCAGGCCGTGCCCGTGCGCCTGAAGCAACTGGAAGAAGAGCTGGCCGCCTTGCAGCAGCCGCTCAACGACCTGCTGATGTCGGTGCCCAACCTGCCGCACGCCAGCGTGCCGGTGGGCGAGTCCGCCGACGACAACGTCGAAGTGCGCCGCTGGCTGCCCGGCCCCGCCGGCGCCGACGGCAATCCGCCGGCCCTGCCATTCGAGGCCCGCGACCACGTCGCCGTGGGCGAGCCCCTGGGCCTGGATTTCGACATGGCCGCCAAGCTGTCCGGCGCCCGCTTCTCGTTCATGCGCGGCCCCATCGCGCGCCTGCACCGCGCGCTGTCGCAGTTCATGCTGGACCTGCAAACCGGCACGCACGGCTACACCGAGTGCTATACGCCGTACATCGTGAACGCCTCGACGCTCTATGGCACGGGCCAGTTGCCGAAGTTCAAGGACGACATGTTCGCGGTCTCCAAGGGCGGCGGCGACGACGATCCCAAGCAGGACGACCAGGGCAAGCCCTATGTCCGCGAAGACCAGTACCTGATCTCCACGTCCGAAATCACCTTGACCAGCGTGGCGCGGGACACCATCCAGGCCGCCGCGGACCTGCCGATCAAGCTCACGGCCCATACGCCTTGCTTCCGTTCCGAGGCCGGCAGCGGCGGCCGCGACACGCGCGGCATGATCCGCCAGCACCAGTTCGACAAGGTCGAAATGGTGCAGATCACGCATCCGGAGCAATCTTACGAGGCCCTGGAAGACATGGTCGGCCATGCCGAACGCGTGTTGCAGTTGCTGGGCCTGCCGTACCGCGTCGTGCTGCTGTGCACGGGCGACATGGGCTTCGGTTCGGCCAAGACCTACGACCTGGAAGTGTGGCTGCCGGCGCAGAACACCTGGCGCGAGATTTCCTCGGTCTCCAACTGCGAGACTTTCCAGGCCCGCCGCATGCAGGCGCGTTTCCGCAACGCGCAGGGCAAGCCGGAATTCGTGCACACGCTCAACGGTTCCGGCCTGGCTGTCGGCCGGGCGCTGGTGGCCGTCCTGGAAAACCACCAGCAGGCCGACGGCAGTGTGCTGGTTCCCGAGGCGCTGCGGCCTTATATGGGCGGCCAGACAGTATTGAAACCCTGACGGACGACGCGTCCATCCTCCATTAGACGGATAAAAAGACGGAGCCCTCGGGCTCCGTTTTTTTCTATCATATCGACATATTCCTGTCGTTTTGGGTCATTAACCTGACGGCATGAGTGTCTGATTTTGATGTGAGCAATTGTGTATTCGAATAAAAGGGCCAGATAGTTGCGGCACAATACACCATGTGTTCTACACGCTTCATTCACTTATATAACAAGGAGTTGTCCATGACTTCAAGAATGATTGGAGATTTTCGTGTGAGATGCTCTGTCGCTCGCGAAGACGACGAGGGTTACCGCGTGCAGATATGGACCCGCCGGATCGGCGGCACCGCGCCGGAAAAATGCTGGACCGTGCCCGGACAGGCGCCGTTCATGAGCTTGCACGAAGCGGAACAGGAGAGCCTGCAATTGTTTCAAGGCATCAATGGCGTGCGTTTCAACGGTGAACCGGAGTTTGCTCATGCGTCCGCATAATGGCTGGTGGCGGGCGTCCAGCGCGCCGCGCCGATGGATCGACCTTGTCCAGGAATCGCCCCGCTGGGCCGATGGCAAGGCCGCGCAGGCGCCGCAGCAGCCGGCCGCCCTGGCCGGAAAGCCCGTCCAGGCCCCCTCGGCCTGACGGTGTTCCAGACAGGGCACCGGACATTGCCCTGCTTGCCTTCGGTGCCGCCCGCGGGCGAAAAAAAGGCCACTCTTGCGAGTGGCCTTTGCGTTTTCCGGCGGCTTGGGGATCAGTCGCGGCCGTGTCCGCGGCCGCGGTGGTGGTCATGCCCGTGCCCGCGGCCATGGTAGTGGCCGCGATCGTAGTAGCGGCCGCCGCGGTAGTACACCGGCGCCGGATAGACCACGGGCGGCGCGACATAGACCGGCGCGGGGCGGTAATAGACGGGCGGAGGCGGCGCCACGTAGACGGGCTGGGGCGCCACGTATACCGGCGCCGGGTACACGATGCCGGGCACGCCGATGGAAATGCCGACGTCCACACGGGCCAGGGCGGCGCTGGAGATCAGCAGACCCGCGGCACCGACACCAGCGATAAGCCATTTTTTCATGTTGCACCTGCCTACTGCATGACGCAGCAAAGTTGAGTATTCGTTGACGCTATTTTCGGTCTTTTCCGTCAGCCATTGGTAAGCGGCCCGGCCTCAATCGCGACAATCCGCAACTGTCCCCAAAGAAATCGCCCATTTCTTGCTGCCTTGCAGCAACTGGCGCCCGCTCTGGGAAAGCCCGGGTTGAAATGGATTGAAATCGGGTGGAATGCGATGAAGCCCGGCGCCGGGGTTACAGGTGGTCACTCTTGCTGGCGGCGAAATTCGACCACCCATACCCAGGGATTGGCGGCCCAGGCATGCGCGCCGTAGCGTTCGCACCACGTCAGGGCGAACGCGGTCTGCAGCGGAACGCCCGGCAGCAGGGACGACGACTGGTAAAGGGCGAGGATGCCTTCGGCCCGGGCGTCGGCCTCGGACAGGTTCTGCAGCCGCTGGATGCGCACGCCCACGATCACGGCCGTGGCGAATGGATTGCCGGCCTCGTCGGTCAATACGATGCTTTCGCCCGATTTCCCGTAAGGGCAGCGGACCCAACTGGAGGTCTTGCGCAATTCGGAAGGGTGGTCCTGGGAAGGACCCATGGCCACCCATCTTCCGGAATCCGAGGCGTCGGCATACCAGATGGTGGTGGGTTTGCTGGGCTGCGGTTTCAGGATGCGCCGGCTTTGCACTTTGCCGCCGTTCAAGACAGCCTGTTTAAGCGGCTCGCTGAATTGAAGTGGTTGCCTTTTCATACGCTCGCGGTTCCTCTCACGATCAAGGCATATGGGCCATTGCGGCAATCGCCCAGCGGGCGCATGCCGATTGCGCTCGGTTTGGGCCTGGCATCGGACAGTATGCCGTGTCGCGCCCATCATGTCAGGCGTCCGCCCGGATTTATGTGTCTTTTTGAATACGGCGGGGGGAAGTTTGTATACTCGAAGCATGAATACAGACCTGCACGATCTCAAGCCGGGGTACTACTGGTACACCATGGCAAATGACCCGCTGGCCATCATCCACATCCATGAAGATGGCGGCGCCACGCTCATGGGCACGGACTACCGCATCGGCGCCGAAGGCGTGGCCGACATGGTCCGCCAAGGCGAACGCTTTTTCTGGATCGAACCGCCCCAGGTGTGAACCCTGGCGGCGGTTCTGCCCGGCTCGCCCCGACACCATGACCGACCTGTTACTGAAGAATGTCCGCGTTCCGCAAGGCGGCGCCGCGGACGTGCTGGTGCGCGACGGGCGCATCCGGCAAATCGGCCCCGCGCTTGGCGCGGATCCCGGCATGGCCGTGGAAGACGGCGGGGGCGCCCTGCTGCTGCCCGGCCTGGTCGAAGGCCACGCCCACCTGGACAAAACCACCTGGGGTTCGCCCTGGTACGTGAACGAGGTGGGGTCGGCGCTGACCGACCGCATCCACAACGAACGGCAATGGCGCGCCAGCACCGGCCATGATGCCGCCAGCCACGCGCGCGCCCTGGCGCTGGCGTTCCTGCGCGAAGGCACGACCCGCATCCGCACCCACGTCGACGTCGATACCGACGCCGGGCTGCGCCACCTGGACGGCGTGCACGCCACGCGCCGGGAACTGGCGGGCCTGGTCGAGATCCAGACGGTGGCCTTTCCCCAATCGGGCCTGCTGGTCCGTCCGGGCACCGCCGAATTGCTGGACGAGGCCCTCGCGCGCGGCGCGGACGTGCTGGGCGGCCTGGATCCGTCCGCCATCGACCGCGATCCCGCCCGCTCGCTGGACGTGCTGTTCGGCATCGCCGACAGGCACGGCAAGCCCGTGGACATCCACCTGCACGAGCCCGGCGAATTGGGCGCCTTCACGATGGAACTGATCCTGGACCGCACCCAGGCGCTGGGCATGAACGGCAAGGTCGTCATCAGCCATGCCTTCTGTCTGGGCGGCGTGGACGCGAAGCGGCTGGGCGGGCTTCTGCAGCGGCTTGCGGCGCTCGACGTGGCGCTGCTGACGACGGCGCCGCCGTCGCGTCCGGTTCCCGCCGTGCGCGCCTGCCGGGAGGCGGGCGTGACCATTTTCGGCGGCAACGACGGCATCCGCGACACCTGGACGCCCTACGGCAACCCCGACATGCTGGCGCGCGCCACGCTGATCGGCCTGCGCAACGACCTGCGCCGCGACGACGAGGTCGAATGGGCGTTCGATTGCGTGACCGCGGCCGCGGCCCGCGCCTGCGGGTTCGCCGACTACGGCCTGGCGCCCGGCGCGCGCGCCGACCTGGTGCTGGTCGACGCCAGTTGCGTGGCGGAAGCGGTCGTGAAACGGGCGCCCCGCCGCCTGGTGGTGTCCGGCGGCGCGGTCGTGGCCCGCAACGGCCAGGACGCCGCCGGCCTGGGCTGAGCCGCCGGGGCTTCAGGCCAGGCCCAGCTCGGTCTCGGTCAGTTCCACGAACGCCCGCATCAACGCCGAGCGCACCCCCGAACGCAGCCAGATCGCGCCCACGGTGCGCGCGGGGCAGGGCGCGGGCAGCGGCCAGCGCCTGACGCTGGCGGACGGCTCGCCCGAGGCGGCCCAGTCGGGCAGCAGCGCGACCCCCAGTCCCTCCGACACCAGCCTGGCGATGGAATCGATTCCATCCAGTTCGAACCTCACGTGCGGCCGCAGATTGCGCGCCCGCAGGTAGTCTTCGGCCATCTTGCCGCCCACCACGCTGCGGTCGTAGCGGATGTAGGGCTCGCGCGCGAGGACGGCCAGCGGGTCGCGCACCTTCATGCCGGCCGGGGTGACCAGCACCAGCGGCTCTTGCCGCAGATCGCGCCAGACGCAGGTCTTGGGGATCGAAAACAGCGGATGCACCAGCAGCGCCCCGTCCAGTTCGCCGGCCAGCACCTTGCTGTAGAGCAGGGTGCTGGGGGCGGGCTCGATGTAGATTTCGATGTGCGGATGGCGCGCCACCCAGGTGCGCAGCACGGGCGGCATGATCCCGGTCAGGGCGGTGGGCGTGGCGCCCAGCCGGAGCGGGCCGGCGGGCAGTTCGGTGTCCGAGGCGGCGGAGCGCAGGTCCCGCACGTCGCGCAGGATCGCGCGGGCGCGCTCCAGGATCCGGGTGCCGGCCGGCGTGGGCTTCACGGTGCGGCCCGAGCGCGCGATCAGGGCGCTGCCCACGTCCGCCTCCAGCGCGCGCAGCCGCTGCTGCACGGTGGCGGGAGTCAGCCCCTGGTGCCGCGCGGCCTGGGCGATCGAACCCAGCTCCACCACGTGCACATAGGTTTGCAGAAAGCGCGAGTCCATGGCGGCCTGTCTCCAAAAGATGCTTTTTTCATATTCTAAAGATGGGTGAAGATAATTGTTGTTTTCTTTGGCCGCGGCAAGAATACGTCCGGGGCGTCAAGGCAGCGCGAAGCCGCGCCGGCGGCGCCCAGTCGGAACCTTCCAGCCACCAAGGAGCCTGTTGTGCCCATCATCGAATCCATAGACGTCTGCGCCGCCGCGGTGCCCCTGGATAAAGTCACCTCGTTTTCGAACCGCAGCGTCTCGACGCGGCACTATGGCCTGGTCAAGATCCGTTCCGCCGACGGCGTGGAAGGCATCGGCTTCTGCTACGTGGGCAGCGCCGGCGGGGCCATCTTCGAGGCCGCGGTCCAGGGCCTGCTGGCCCCGGTGCTGCTGGCCAAGGACTCGCACGCCGTCGAAGGGCTGTGGCAGGCCATGTACCAGGAAGCCCTGCTGCAAGGCCGCCAGGGCACCGTGATGCGGGCGCTGAGCGCGCTGGACATCGCGCTGTGGGACCTGAACGCCAAGACGGCGGGCCTGCCGCTGCACCGCTACCTGGGCGCGGTCGAGCTTGAATCCGTGCCGGCCTACGCCAGCGGCGGCTACTACCTGGACGGCAAGACGCCGCGGCACCTGGGCGAGGAAATGGCCAGCTACGTGGAGAAGGGTTTCCGCGCGGTGAAGATGAAGACGGGACGCCTGTCCCCGCGCGAGGAAGAGGCGCGCCTGAAGGCGGCGCGCGAGGCGGTGGGCCCGGACGTCGAACTGATGATGGACTGCAATAACGCGTGGCAGGACGTCACCCAGGCCATGCAGTACGTCCGCCGCTTCGAACAGTACGACCCCTACTTCATCGAGGAGCCCTTCAGCCCCGACGACATCGACAGCCACGCCAAGCTGGCGCGGCTGACGCGCCTGCCCATCGCGACCGCCGAAATCGGCTACGGCCGCTGGTACCACAAGGAACTGCTGGACAAGGGCGCGGCGGGCATTCTCCAGACCGACGCCGCCGTCTGCGGCGGCATCACCGAATGGAAGCGCATCGCCGCCACCGCCGCCAGCTATGGCGCCGTGGTCTGCCCGCACTG
This sequence comes from Achromobacter veterisilvae, assembly GCF_037619525.1. Classification (NCBI taxonomy): domain Bacteria; kingdom Pseudomonadati; phylum Pseudomonadota; class Betaproteobacteria; order Burkholderiales; family Alcaligenaceae; genus Achromobacter; species Achromobacter veterisilvae. The sequence continues at coordinate 2,279,611 of NZ_CP148753.1, forward strand.
GTTCCACGACGTCCACGCGCCGCTGGTGGCGGCGACGCCGAATGCGCGCTATGTTGAATTCTTCTGGGACGACCAGGTCCTGAATTTCCGCAGACTGGTCGACCGCCAACTGAGCCACAGGCAGGGCCGCGTGGTCCTGCACCAGGAGCCCGGCCTGGGATTCGGCTTCGATGAACGCATGGTCGAGCGCTACGGCAAGTGGACGCGCGTCGGCCGCTGATCACAGGAGAGCCCGCATGAGCACCGCTGCCCCCGTCCGCCCGCAAGGCGTCTATTCCCCCGTGCTGACGCCGTTCAACGAGGATCTATCGCCCAGCGCTGCGCGCTTTGTCGAGCATTGCGGCGCCCTGCTCGAACAGGGCGCGGGCCTGGCGATCTTCGGCACCAACTCCGAGGCCAATTCGCTCACGGTGGCCGAAAAGCGCCAGTTGCTGGACGCCTTGCTGGACGCGGGGCTGCCCGCCGCGCGCATGATGCCCGGCACGGGCGCCTGCGCCTTGCCCGACGCGGTGGAACTGACGAAGCACGCCGTCCGGGCGGGCTGCGGCGGCGTGCTCATGCTGCCGCCGTTCTACTACAAGGGCGTCAGCGACGAGGGCTTGTTCCGCGCCTTCGCGCACGTCATCGAGCAGGTGGCCGACGAACGCCTGCGCATCTACCTGTATCACATCCCGCCGGTGTCCGGCGTGCCGATCAGCCTGGCGCTGATCGAGCGCCTGCTGGGCGAATTTCCCGGCATCGTCGCGGGCGTCAAGGACAGTTCGGGCGACTGGGCCAATACGGAAGCGATGCTGCGCGACTTCCAGCCGCGCGGTTTCGAAGTGTTCGCCGGCACGGAGACGGTGCTGCTGGATACCCTGCGCGCGGGCGGCGCCGGCTGCATCACCGCCACCGGCAACGTCAACGCCGGCCCCATCGTCGAACTCTATCGCCATTGGCGCGAAGACGGCGCCGAGGACCGGCAGCGCGCCCTGAACGAAACCCGCGCGATCTTCCAGTCCTATCCCATGATTCCCGCCATGAAGGCCGCGATCGCGCAGCGCCGCGCAGATCCGGCGTGGGCGACCGTGAGGCCGCCGCTGGTGGAGTTGAACGAGATCCAGGCCGCGCAACTGGCGCAGCGGCTGGCAGTGCTTTCATAACCAATCGCCGGCGGCACGATCGGCATGGTGGGGCCGGGCAGCATGCGGCCCGCCATGGTCCAGCGCATGAACCAGGATATCGACAGGGTGCTGGCGATGCCGGACGTGCAGGAAAAGCTGGCGCAGGTCGGGGCGGAGGACGGCGGCGGCAGCGTCCGGCGCTTCGCCGACTTCATGAAGCAGGAACAGGAGAAATACGCCAAGACCATCAAGGACGCGAAGATCGTCGCCGAAGGCTGAGCCCGCCGCCGGGGCGCCTCGCCGGGGCTTGCTCCTAGGGGCGGCCTCAAGGCAAAAATTCACGAAGACACTTGCCCTCCAAAAGTGTAAAAAGATATAACTTCGCCAGGTCGGCGATCCCAGGGGGCAGGCTTCGATGCCGCGCACGTATGTAATCGGAATCGCCATCGCTTTCGCCGCCGCCGCGGCGTTGCTGCCCATCGGTTTCGCGCTGCACATGTCCTGGTCCCGCGCCGTCGCGGTGGAGCAGGGCGACCTGCAGGCGCAGGCCCGGCGGACCCTGGCGCACGTCCAGGACCTGCTGGACCAGACGGTGGCCATGCTGCGCAGCGTGGACGAGATGCCGTTCGAACCCTGTTCGCCCCAGCACATCCGCCACCTGAGGGCGCTGGTCCTGCGCGACCGCGCCGTCGACGAACTGGCCTACGTGGCCGGCAATAGCGTGAAGTGCACCACCTGGGGCATTCCCGGCTATGAAGAACCGCTGGCCCCGGCCCAGTTCGAACTGGCCAATGGCGGCCTGCTGGTGCTGGACCCGGTGCCGGTCGTCAGCCCCGGCATCCGCATGGTGGCCGTGCGCTACGGCGATTACAGCGCCTTGCTCGACCCAACCCGCTTCACCGAAAAAGGCCCGGCCGACGGCGTCCAGTTGGCGGTGGTCCTGCCGGGCGTGGGCATGCTCGGAACCCGCAACCATCCGGACCTGGTGCTGGTGTCCCAGGCGCTGAACGGCGGCAAGCTGGACATCGACGAGGCCTACCTGAGCGCCTCCGCCCGCAACGACGACCTGGCGGTCGTCCTGCTGGAACCGCAAAGCGAGGCGCTGGGCGCGCTGCGGCGCGAAAGGCTGTTCTGGCTGCCGATGGGAATGCTGGCGGCCGCGCTCATGATCGGCGTGGTCGTGTGGCTGTCGCGCCGGCGCCTGTCGCTCGCCGGCGAACTGGCCATCGCCGTCAGGCGGCGGGAGTTCGTCGTCCATTACCAGCCCATCATCGACCTCCAGAGCGGCCGGTGCGTGGGCGCGGAAGCCCTGGTCCGGTGGATCCGGCCCGGCGGCAAGACCCTGAGGCCGGACCTGTTCATTTCCATCGCCGAGGAGAACGGGCTGATGACCCGCATCACCGAGGAGGTGTTCCGCCTGGTGATCCGGGACATGGAAGACCTGCTAGCCGAGGACCGGGGCATGCACATCTCCGTCAACCTCAGCGCGTCCGACCTGAAGGACGGCAAGGCGTTGCGCGTGCTGCAATGCATGCTCGCGGGCACCGCCATCGACGCCCGGCAGATCTGGCTGGAAGCCACCGAGCGCGGATTCATGGACGTGGACAAGGCGCGCGGCATCATCGAACAGGCCCGGGAGCAGGGGCACGCGGTGGCGATCGACGATTTCGGCACCGGCTATTCCAGCCTGTCCTATCTGCAGCGGCTGCCGCTGGACACGCTGAAGATCGACAAGTCCTTCGTCGACACCATCGGCACCGATTCCGCCACCCACAAGGTGACCGACCACATCATCGACATGGCGAAATCGCTGAACCTGCTGACCGTGGCCGAAGGCATCGAACGCCAGGAACAGGCGGACCACCTGAAGGCGCGCAACGTGGATTTCGGCCAGGGCTGGCTCTACGGCAAGCCCATGCCGGTGCCGGAATTCATCCTCTACTACCGCCGGAACGTGGCCGCCACGCAGCCGCCCCGGCGGCTGCCGGACGCGGCGGCATGAGCCTGGCGGCGGCGCTCAGCGCGCCTGCGGCTCCACCCAGCCGGCCGTGGCCGAGATCGAGCGGGCCTTTTCGCTGAGCAGCCGCGCGGTGTCGGACTGTAGATCGTCGTCGATGGCGCCCACCGGGCCCATCAGCGTGATGGCGGCCTTCATTTCGCCCAGCATGTCGAAGATGGGCGCCGACAGCGATGTAAAGTGCGGCAGCAGCGCATCGCGGCAGCGGCTGAGGCGGTGCTTGCGCACTTCGTCGCGGATGGCCTGCACGTCCCGCGGCGTATAGGAATTGCCGGCCGCGCCGCCATGCCCTTCGGGCACGGACGAGGCCATCTCCTGCTCCAGCAGTTCGCGCGTGCTGGCTTCCGGCAGGTGGGCCAGGAAGTTCCGGCCCAGCGCGGACGACAGCAGCGGCAGCACGCTGCCCACCCGCAATTCCAGCAGCGGGCGGCTGCGGCTGCCTTCCACCCGGTAGACGATGGTGGGTCCCTTGTTGCCCCATACGCCCAGGAACACCGTGTGGCCGGTGATCGCGGCCACTTCGGCCATGATGGGCCGGGCGGTGGTGAACACGTCGAACTGTTCAAGGGCCGCCAGGCCCAGCCGCAAGGCATAGGGCCCCAGGCCGTAATGGCCGGTGTCGGCGTGCTGCTGCACCACGCCCACCTTCTGGAAGCTCACCAGGTAGTAATGGACATTGGGCACCGTCAATTCACAGGCGTCCGCGATTTCCTTCAGGGGCATCGGGCGGCCGGTTTTGCGGATCACGTCCAGGATCCGGAACCCCACTTCGATCGACTGGATGCCCCTGCGCGCAGCGGTTGGCGTCTGTTCTGCGTTCTTTTCGACCTTGCCGGCGGGCCTTGCCATTACTGCCTCCACTGTGTTTCTGGCGGGAGTGTAGCAGCGGCGGCAGCGGGCTTCCGCCTGGAGAGAAAGCGTCGCCGCCGGGTTTTCCCTAGCTTTTTCATGCCCGGATTTAAGTTTGATAATAGTTAATGAATACAGCAATATCAATCTAAAGCGATTGGGGAAAAAAAGCATGGAAGCGAATGTCGCAATGCAGCACATCGGCGCGGAGCAGACGCTCAGCCGGAAAGAGGAGCGCCAGGTGGTGGTGGCGTCGACCTTGGGCACCTTGTTCGAGTGGTACGACTTTTTCATCTACGGGACCCTGGCCGTCTTCATGAGCCAGGTGCTGTTCCCGCAGGACAACCCCACCGTGGCGCTGCTGGCCGCGCTGGGCGCGCTGGCGGTGGGCTTCATCATCCGGCCGCTGGGCGCGGTGCTGTTCGGCTACCTGGGCGACAAGCTGGGCCGCAAGTACACCTTCCTGATCACCGTGGTGATGATGGGGGGCGCGACCGTGCTGATCGGCTGCCTGCCCACCTATGAATCGGCGGGCCACCTGTCCTGGATCCTGCTGCTGACCTTGCGGGTCATCCAGGGCCTGGCGGTGGGCGGCGAATACGGCGGCGCGGTGATCTACGTGGCCGAACACTGCGAACCCCGGCGCCGCGGGCTGCTGACGGGCTGGATCCAGATCACCTCGTCGGCGGGCCTGATCCTGTCCTTGATCGTGATCCTGTGCACGCAGGCCTCGATGAGCGCGGAAGACTTCCGGCAATGGGGCTGGCGCCTGCCCTTCATCCTGTCGATCGTGATGCTGGCCGTCTCCATCTACGTGCGCGCCAAGCTGCACGAGTCGCCCGTGTTCACGCGGATGAAGCAGCAGAACCGCCTGTCGAAGAACCCGGTCAAGGAGACCTTCGGCCAATGGCCCAGCCTGCGCCTGGTGCTGCTGGCGCTGATCGGCGTCACCGCCGGCCAGGGCGCGACCTATTTCACGGGCCAGTTCTACGTCATGATCTTCATGCAGCAGGCCGTGCAACTGGACCAGACCAGCGTCTACACGCTGATCCTGATCGGTTTCATCATCGGCGCGCCGACCTTCGTGCTGTTCGGCTGGCTGTCCGACCGCATCGGCCGCAAGTGGATCATGATGGCGGGCCTGTTCGTCGCCGCCCTCGGCTACCACTCCATGTTCGACGCGCTGCTCAAGGCCGGCAACCCCGCCCTGGCGCAAGCCATGCAGAGCACGCCGGTGCGCGTGCACGCCGACGTGAGCGGCGGCGCCTGCGATTTCGGGCTGCAGGCCGCGATGATCGGCAGCCACGCCGACCACAAGAAAGTGTGCGTGCAGGCCAAGAAGTTCCTGGTCGGCAAGGGCATCAACTTCGAATACGCCGCGCCGCTGCCGGGCCAGGAGATCGCCATGAGCGTGGGCGGCAAGACGGTCGACGGCTTCGATCGCGCCGGCTACGCGGCCGCGCTGACCGCCGCTGGCTATCCCGACCGCGCGGACCCCGCGCGCGTCGACAGCGCGGCCATCGTCCTGATCCTGGTGCTGATGACAGCCGTGGTCGCCATGGTCTACGGCCCGGTCGCGGCCTACCTGGTCGAACTGTTCCCGGCCCGCATCCGCTATACGGCGCTATCCTTCCCGTACCACATCGGCGCCGGCATCTTCGGCGGTATCGTGCCCTTTACCGCCACCTACCTGGCCCAGGCCAGCGGCAATATCTTCGGCGGCCTGATGTATCCGGTCGCCGTGACGGCGGTGGTCGGCGTCATCGGCAGCCTGTTCCTGCCGAACACCCGCGCCCGGGCCATCGACGAAGACCCGGCGCTCTGAGATAAAGGAGAGACATGTCCGCGCAACAAAGCTTCAAGGCCGCCGTCATCCAGGCGGCGTCCATTCCCACCGACAGCGTCGCCTGCGCCCAGAAGGCGGCCTCCCTGATTCGCCAGGCGGCGGAGCAGGGCGCCCGGGTGCAGGTGTTCCCCGAGGCGTTCCTGGGGGGCTACCCCAAGGGCAACTCCTTCGGCGCGCCGATCGGCATGCGCAAGCCCGAAGGCCGCGACGCCTTCGCCAGCTATCACCGCCAGGCCGTCCGGCTGGACGGCGAAGAGGTCGCGCTGATCGCCCAGGCCGCGGCCGAGACCGACAGCTTCGTGGTGATGGGCTGCATCGAGGCCGACGGCGGCACGCTGTACTGCACCGTGCTGTACTTCAACGGCCAGCACGGGCTGGCGGGCAAGCACCGCAAGCTGATGCCCACGGCGGGCGAACGCCTGATCTGGGGCTTCGGCGACGGCTCAACCCTGCCGGTCTTCGATACCCCCTACGGCAAGATCGGCGCGGTCATCTGCTGGGAAAACTACATGCCTATGCTGCGCATGTACATGTACAGCCAGGGCGTGGCGCTGTATTGCGCGCCGACCGCCGACGACCGCGATTCGTGGATCCCCAGCATGCGCCACATCGCGCTCGAAGGGCGCTGCTACGTGCTGACGTCCTGCCAGCACCTGCGCCGCGACGCCTATCCCGACGACTTCGAGTGCGCGCTGGGCGACAAGCCGGACACGGTGCTGATGCGCGGCGGCAGCGCCATCATCGGCCCCCTGGGCGAGGTGCTGGCGGGCCCTGACTTTTCGGGCGAGACCATTCTTTACGCGGACATCGATCCCAACCAGATCCTGCGCGGCAAGTACGATTTCGACGTCTCGGGCCACTATGCCCGCCCCGACGTCTTCCAGTTGCAGGTCGACACCCGCGCAAAGCGCGCGGTGTCCGCCATCGACACCGCCGGCCAGCAGCAGGAGGCTTGAGCCATGCATTTCGATTTCAGCGCCTTGCCAGCGCAGACGGTCTACAACGTACTGACGTCGACCGTCACCCCGCGCCCCATCGCGTGGGTCACCACCGTATCCGGCAAAGGCGTCGTCAACGCGGCTCCCTTCAGCTTCTTCAACGTCATGGGGCATCAGCCGCCCACGGTCGCCATCGGGCTGATGCGGCACGCCAACGGGGAACTGAAGGATTCCGGCGCCAACATCATCGAGAACGGCGAGTTCGTCGTTAATCTGGTTCCGGAGTCGCTGGTGCAGCAGATGAACCAGACCTGCGCGGACTATCCGCCGGACGTGGACGAACTGGCCGCGGCCGGCCTGGCCGCGAAGCCGGCCGTCCACGTGCGCCCGCCGCTCATCGAAGGCAGCCCGGTTTCGCTGGAATGCGTCAGCCAGGCAACCGTGGTGACCGGCCCGCGCCAGATCGTGGTGATCGGCCGGGTCCTGGGGGCGCACGTCGACGACGCCTATGTGCAGGACGCCGCGCGCGGGTATGTGGACACGCCTTCCATGGCGCTGATCGCGCGCATGCACGGGGGCGGCTGGTATGCCCGCAGCACGGACCTGTTCCAACTGGCCCGGCCGACGGCGCCGGCCTGAAAGAAAAAAGGCCAATCCCGAGGGATTGGCCTTTTTGAATACTGGCGGAGAGGGTGGGATTCGAACCCACGGTACGGGGATACCGTACGCCTGATTTCGAGTCAGGTACATTCGACCACTCTGCCACCTCTCCTTTCCGCTACGGGGTTTCGAAAACGGCGGAAAGATTCGTTTTAGGATTCATTCCACGCAAGATCCCTGGTCGGAAGGATCTTCGTTGTCGAAGTAGCGAAGCCCGCAATTCTACAGGATTTTTTTCACTTGTGTAAAGAGGCGCCTGAAAGCGGCCCATCGCGGGTTTCAACTGACTTCCGGCGGCGGCATTCTTTGCCCAGAATCTCCCTCATGCCGGCCTTGCGCGCCGGCCTCTTCCGCAGCTCATCGCCTTCATGGATCTCATCCTCATCCTCCTGCTCGCGGCCGTGCTGTGCGTGCCCGTCACCCAGCAACTGGGCCTGGGCGCCATTCCGGGCTATCTGATCGCGGGCGTGCTGGTGGGGCCGTCGTGCCTGAAGCTGGTCACGAACGTGGACACCATGATCGGGGTGTCCCAATGGGGCGTGGTGATGATGCTGTTCATCATCGGGCTGGAACTCTCGCCCAGGCGCCTGTGGGCCATGCGCAACGAAGTCTTCGTGCTGGGTTCCCTGCAGATGCTGGTCTGCGGCCTGCTGCTGGGGGTGGTGTTCGGCGCGGCGTTGCGGCACCTGGCCGGGATGGGATGGCAGGCGGCGGTGCTTTGCGGCCTGTCGCTGGCGCTGTCGTCCACGGCGGTGGCCTTGCGCCTGCTGGAGGAGCGCGGGCTGACGCGCATGCCGCTGGGGCGGTCGGCCCTGGGGCTGCTGCTGTTCCAGGACATGGCGGCGATCCCCATGCTGGTGGCGGCCGGCCTGCTGGGGTCCGACGGCTCGTCGGCGCCGTCCTTCAAAGAGGCCTTGATCGCCGTCGTCGTGGTCGCGCTGGCCTACCGCTTGCGGCTGCTGGGCTGGGCGGCCAAGGCGCAGTTGAACGAACTGTTCACCGCCGCGGCGCTGCTGATGGTGGTGGGCGCCGCCCAGTTGTTCGACTACGCCGGCCTGTCGGCGGGCCTGGGTGGATTCCTGGTGGGTGTGCTGATGGCCGAATCCCGCTACCGGGACGAACTGGAAAAGGCCATCGACCCGTTCAAGGGCCTGCTGCTGGGCCTGTTCTTCGTGGCCATCGGCATGTCCGTGAACCTGGGGGTGGTCGAACACCACTGGCTCTTCATTATCGTCGGCGTGACCGCGCTGCTGCTGGTCAAGGGCCTGGTGCTGTACGGCTTTGCGCGGTTCCTGGGGCTGCCCCGCTACCACCGCCTGCTGTTCGCGGTCGCGCTGGCGCAGGGCGGCGAGTTCAGCTTCGCGATCTTCAACGAAGCCTGGGACAACCATCTTATGAACCTGGAGCAGCGCGACGTGCTGTCCGTGGTGGTCGCGATCTCGATGGGCGTGGTGCCGGTGCTCATCAAGCTGCTGGAGCGCATACCCGAGAACCGGGGAGGCATGGCGGACCTGCCGGCTGCCGGGCCCGCGGCGCCGCCTTCCGGACCCGGGGACAAGCCGCCCGCGGCCTGACCCCGCCGGCGGCGCGGACATGGCATGATTGCCGTCTTGCCGGGCAGCTACACTTGACGCCTGCCTTGCTTCCCGTCCCACGTGCCAGATCACAGGAGAACGCTCATGCTTAAAGGAAAAGTCGCCCTTGTCACCGGTTCCACCAGCGGCATCGGGCTGGGTATCGCCACCGCCTTCGCCGAGCAGGGCGCCGATATCGTCTTGAACGGTTTCGGCGACGCCGCCGAGATCGAGAAAGTCCGCGCCGGCCTGGCCGGCAAGCATGGCGTGAAGGTGATCTACGACGGCGCGGACCTGTCCAAGGGCGCGGCCGTGCGCGAACTGGTCGAGAACGCCGTGCGCCAGATGGGCCGCCTCGACATCCTGGTCAACAATGCCGGCATCCAGCACACCGCGCAGATCGAGGATTTCCCGGTAGAAAAGTGGGACGCGATCCTGGCGCTGAACCTGTCGGCGGTGTTCCACGGCACCGCGGCCGCGCTGCCGCACATGAAGAAACAGGGCTACGGCCGCATCATCAACATCGCCTCGGCGCATGGCCTGGTGGCGTCGGCCTACAAGTCGGCCTACGTGGCGGCCAAGCACGGTGTGGTGGGCTTCACCAAGGTCACGGCGCTGGAAACGGCCGGGCAGGGCATCACCGCCAACGCCATCTGCCCGGGCTGGGTCCGCACCCCGCTCGTGGAAAAGCAGATCACCGCGCTGGCGGAGAAGAACGGCGTGGACCAGGAAGCCGCCGCGCGCGAACTGCTGGGCGAAAAGCAGCCCTCGCTGCAGTTCGTCACGCCGGAACAACTGGGCGGCACCGCCGTGTTCCTGGCCTCGGACGCCGCCGCGCAAATCACTGGAACGTCCGTCTCGGTCGATGGCGGCTGGACGGCGCGCTGAACAAAGGAATCCCGCCATGCTGTTTCTGCTTTCCCCCGCCAAGAAACTGGACTACGACTCGCCGCTGCACGTCGAGACGCATACCCAGCCGTTGTTCGTGGACCAGGCCGCCGGCTTGATCAAGGTGCTGAAGACCAAGTCGGCCGAGGATATCTCCGACCTCATGAGCCTGAGCCCGGCCCTGTCCGAACTGAACGTGCAGCGCTACGCCCACTGGAAGCGCAGCTTCACGCAGGCCAATTCGCGCCAGGCGGTGCTGGCCTTCAACGGCGACGTATACGAAGGGCTGGAGGCCTCCACCCTGTCGGCCAAACAACTGGACTGGGCGCAGGAGCACGTCGCCATCCTCAGCGGCCTGTACGGCGTCCTGCGTCCGCTGGACCTGATGCAGCCGTACCGCCTGGAGATGGGCACGCGCCTGGCCACGCCCAAGGGCAAGAACCTGTACGAGTACTGGGGTTCAACCATCGCCGGCTACCTGAACGAGCGCCAGGCGGGCCAGAAGGTGCCGGTGATCGTCAACCTGGCGTCCGAGGAGTACTTCAAATCGGTCGACCTGAAGACCCTGAAGGCGCGCGTGGTGCAGTGCGTGTTCCAGGACTGGAAGAACGGCGCCTGGAAGATCATCAGCTTCCACGCCAAGCGCGCGCGCGGCCTGATGGCGCGCTACGCCATCCTGCACAAGGTGTCCAAGCCCGAAGGCCTGCAGGGCTTCGACCTGGAAGGCTACGCGTATGACGCGTCGGCCTCGTCGGAAGACAAACTGGTGTTCAGGCGCAAGGCGTAGGATGGGTGGAGCGCGAGAGTTCTTAAGAAAGAACTCAAATATCGAACGCGCGTAACCCATCAGGCGGCGCCAGCCGCCGTTTTTCGTGGCAAGCGCAAAGATGCCGGCTTGCGCCGCCTGATGGGTTTCGCGCGTTCAGCAATAGCGTTCTAGCTTAAGAACTCCCGCGCTCCACCCATCCTACAACTCTCGCGCTCCACCCATCCCACAACTCCCGCGCTCCACCCATCCCACAACTCCCGCGCCGCACCCATCTACGTACACCTACCGGGATTCAGGCCGCCGCCGCCACCGGCGGCGCATGCCGCGGGTCGGCCAGCGCGTGCAGTTCCTGCCGGATCATGTGGGCGGCCTTGAGCATCTGCTTGACCGGATAGACCAGGGCCGCCTGTTCGCCTTCCGTCTCGAACTGGGTGGGCAGGTTGGCCGGCGGCTGGGCGCGCTTTTCGTCCAGCAGGTCCACCATGCCGGTCAGCGCCCGCTGCACGGCCTCGGGCGTTCTGGGCAGGGCCGCCAGGATGGGGATGGCCGCCGTGATCTGCGAGGCCAGGATGTGGTTCTGGATCAGCAGGTTGTTCAGCTCGGGCACGCTCACCTGGTGCGACTTGGGCTCGCTCATCATCCGGTAGAAGGCTTCGGCGAAATTGCTGAACGAGATGTGCACATTCTTGCGCGCCAGCCGCCACGCCAGGTCGGCGTCGGTGACCGCCGGGGTGTCGCCGGCGGCCGCGCCCACCGGGGCGCCGTGGGCCTGCATGGCCTCGACGTAGCGCAGGCCCGCCATCAGGTATTCGCGGTTGGCGCGCGTGGCCGCCGCCGCCAGCGGCTTCAGATAGCGGGCTTCCCACCAGGGCAGGATGTAGCTGCAGACCAGCGCCAGCGCGCAGCCCAGCAGCGTGTCGATGGCGCGTTCGCCGATCACCGCCATGGAGACGGTGCCCGGCGACACGAAATGGAACACCAGCACCACGAACAGCGTGTTGAAGATGGCGCTGGCCATGTAGTTCAGTTGGACCAGGCTGTTGCCCATGATGCAGGCGCCCAGCAGCACGGCGAACAGGATTTCGGGCCGTTCGGTCAGGTGGAACAGCAGCAGGGCGCAGAAGCAGCCGATCACCGTGCCCATCAGCCGCCAGCCGTTGCGCTGGCGCGTCAGCGCGAAGCCCGGCTTCATGATGATGACGATGGTCAGCATGATCCAGTAATTGTGCGCGGAGAACTCCGGCGACAGCCAGCGGCTGGCGAGCGTCATGGCGATGGCGGCGGCGGCCGTCACGCGCAGCGCGTAGCGGAAATGCGGCGAATCCAGGCGCAGGTTGCTGGTCAGCAGCCCCACGCGGAATTCCTGGCGCGAGATGAAGCGCGTGAGCGACTTGTTGATGCGCAGCACGTCGGTGGGCTTGGCGTCCGGCGAGGCGGCGGTGTGGTCGGCCAGCCGGTCCACGATGCGCGCCGAATTGCGCAGGCGGCGCAGCACCTGGACGATCAGCGCCAGCATTTCCGGTTCGCGTTCGCCCAGCCCCTGCTGCTTGAGCTGTTCGATCTCGTATTCGATGGCGCGCAGTTCGGCGCGGGCGCTGCTGCGGTACTGCACCTTGCGCCCGCGCGACACGTCCAGCGCGATGCGGTTGAGTTCCAGCGACATCTTCACCAGCGCGTCGCGCATGAACATCAGGCAGTCGTTGCCGGCCAGCGTGCGGCGCAGGGCGGCGTAGTCGGTATGCGTGGCCACCAGCGTGTCCAGCAGTTGCAGCATGTCCACGAACATATTCCAGATCATCACGCGCTGGCGGTCGCCCAGGCCCTTGCCTCGGGGCAGGGCGCGCAGCACCATGTCGCGCGCCGCCTGGTGTTTTTCCGTCATGACGGACTGGCGCTGGATCAGCGCGCGGTAGGCCTCGTCCAGGTCCGCCGTGTCGTCGTAGAAGGCGGCGCGGGCGGCGACGTAGTCGGCGGTGGCGAACAGCGCCACCGACATGGCCTGCTGTTCCTCGCGCAGCCAGAACAGGCGGGAAAAGCCCAGGCTGAACGCCACGTAGAACAGCGCGCCGCCCAGCGTGGCGGCCGCATGCGCCAGCACTTCGTGGGGTTCGAGCGGCGAATGCATGGTCAGCGTCATCAGCAGCAGGCCGGCGAAGCCGATCAGTCCGCCGCGCTTGCCGAAGACCGTGAACATGGAATAGACGAAGCACTGCGCGATGACCGCCAGCCAGATCAGCACCGGATGCGAGGACGCCAGCCCGGTAATGACGACGGTCAGGGTGCCCAGCGCCGCGCCGCCCAGCATTTCATTGGTGCGATGGCGCTGCGGGCCGCCGGGCTGGTCGATGATGGCCAGGCACTGCGCGCCGAAGGTCGCCACCAGCCCCGTGGTGTAGTTGCCGAAGACACCGCCCAGCACCAGCACGGGCAACAGCATTCCCACCCCCTGGCGCACCCCTCCGAAGAAGTAATGGCTGTAGAGGAAGCGGCGGATGCTGGCAATGCGCAAATCCATGGGTGGCGGCTCGGTTCTGGGCGACGCCACAAGTATATAGATGGGGCCAGTGGGATTTTTTGCCGCCGGGCCGCCCCAAGGCAAAAAACGCCCCCTCGGGGGGCAGCAAGCGCGTAGCGCGCGGCGTGGGGGCTTTTTTCGGGGCCAGATGGTTACCGAACCTTCCCCGCAACAGTCCTGGAAAGGCCGATTTGCCACCTTTGACGCAACGCGGTAAATTCCTCCACTTGCGCCGGCCTGCCTATCCGAAGCCGGTGCGTTGAGGCGGATGGCCAGGGACACCTCCCATCCATCCCGCAGCAGTTACACCTGCCGTTGGCCGCGCCACAAGCGTGTGTTGCCAAGGCTTCCATTTCGACCTCCAGCGTCCCCCAGGGGCGTTCGCACTGCGTTCTGTCGAGCGTGTGCCGGGTCGGCAAGGTGTCCGGGTGGCGTGGCTCCGTGAGCCGCTAAGCGCCGGATCATGTTGTCGTAGCCGGTATGGGTTCAGTTGCCGCCGTATCCGGGCGAGCAGCAGGCAGGGTTTGCAGGGCCGGTTTTGAAAGGAATGACAACATGGAACTGAATGGCGCCGATATCGTCGTGCGCTGCCTGGCCGAAGAAGGCGTGGAACACGTTTTCGGCTACCCCGGCGGCGCGGTGCTTTACATCTACGACGCGATTTTCAAGCAAGACAAATTCCAGCATATCCTGGTGCGCCACGAGCAAGCCGCCGTGCACGCCGCCGATGCCTATTCGCGCTCGTCGCAGAAGGTCGGCGTCTGCATCGTGACCAGCGGCCCGGGCGTGACCAATGCCGTCACCGGCATCGCCACCGCCTATATGGATTCCATCCCGATGGTCATCATCAGCGGGCAGGTGCCCACTGCGGCCATCGGCGAGGACGCCTTCCAGGAGTGCGACACCGTCGGCATCACGCGTCCCTGCGTCAAGCACAATTTCCTGGTGCGCGACGTCAAGGACCTGGCCGAGACCATGCGCCGCGCGTTCTACATCGCGAGCACCGGCCGCCCCGGTCCGGTGCTGGTGGATATCCCCAAGGACATCACCGTCGCGCAGTGCAAGTACACCCCGCCCAAGGGCGAGATCTCGATGCGCTCCTACGCGCCCGTCAACAAGGGCCACCAGGGGCAGATCAAGAAGGCCGTGCAGATGCTGCTGTCGGCCGAACGCCCGATGATCTACACGGGCGGCGGGGTCATCCTGTCGAATGCCGCGCCCGAGCTCAACAAGCTCGTTTCGCAACTGGGCGCGCCCTGCACCAGCACCCTGATGGGCCTGGGCGGTTTCCCCGCCAGCAGCGGCCAGTTCGTGGGCATGCCCGGCATGCACGGCACGTACGAAGCCAATATGGCGATGCAGCATTGCGACGTGCTGCTGGCCATCGGCGCCCGCTTCGACGACCGCGTGATCGGCAACCCCAAGCACTTCGCGCAGAACGCCCGCAAGATCATCCATATCGACATCGACCCCTCGTCGATCTCCAAGCGCGTGCGCGTGGACGTCCCGATCGTGGGCAACGTGAAGGACGTCCTGGCCGATCTCAGCGCGCAGTACGACATCGCCTCGGCCGAGCACAAGCCCGCCTCCATCGCCAAGTGGTGGGAGCAGGTCGAAGCCTGGCGCGGCAAGGAATGCCTGAAGTTCGCCAACTCGGACGAGGTCATCAAGCCGCAGTACGTGGTGGAGAAGCTGTGGGAAGTGACCGGCGGCGACGCCTTCGTCACGTCCGACGTGGGCCAGCACCAGATGTGGGCGGCCCAGTACTACAAGTTCGACAAGCCGCGCCGCTGGATCAATTCCGGCGGCCTGGGCACCATGGGTGTCGGCCTGCCGTACGCCATGGGCGTGCAGATGGCCAATCCTGGGCACGACGTGGCCGTCATCACCGGCGAGGCGTCCATCCAGATGAACATCCAGGAACTGTCGACCTGCCACCAGTACCGTCTGACGCCGAAGATCGTCTGCCTGAACAACCGCTTCCTGGGCATGGTCCGGCAGTGGCAGCAGATCGACTACGGTTCGCGCTATTCCGAGTCCTACATGGATTCGCTGCCCGATTTCGTCAAGGTGGCCGAGGCCTATGGCCACGTGGGTCTGCGCATCGAGCGCCCGGCTGACGTCGAGCCCGCGCTGCGCGAGGCGTTCAAGAAGCACAAGGACCGCCTGGTCTTCCTGGACTTCATCACCGACCGCACCGAAAACGTGTGGCCGATGGTCAAGGCCGGCCGCGGGCTGACCGAAATGCTGCTCGGCTCTGAAGACCTGTAAGGAGGCCACCCATGAAGCACGTGATTTCCGTCCTCCTCGAAAACGAACCCGGCGCGCTGTCGCGCGTGGTGGGCCTGTTTTCCGCGCGGGGCTACAACATCGAGACCCTGACGGTGGCGCCCACCGAGGACTCCACGCTGTCGCGCATGACCATCGTGACCACCGGTTCCGACGAGGTGATCGAGCAGATCACCAAGCACCTGAACCGCCTGGTGGACGTGGTCAAGGTCGTCGACCTGACCGAAGGCGCGCACATCGAGCGCGAGCTGATGCTCGTGAAGGTGCGCGCCGTGGGCAAGGAGCGCGAAGAGATGAAGCGCATGGCGGACATCTTCCGCGGCCGCATCATCGACGTGACCGACAAGTCCTACACCATCGAATTGACGGGGGTGCAGGAAAAAGTACAGGCCTTCCTGGAGGCCCTGGACCGCAGTGCCATCCTTGAAACCGTGCGCACCGGCGTGTCCGGCATCGGACGCGGTGAACGGATTTTGAAGATTTGACCCGGCCTTCCAGGCCAAGCCGCACCCTACATCTGAATTAAACAAATATCCAAAATACTGGAATCTGGAGCACAACATGAAAGTTTTCTACGACAAAGACTGCGATCTCTCCCTCGTCAAAGGCAAGACCGTCGCCATCATCGGCTATGGCTCGCAAGGCCATGCGCACGCGCAGAACCTGCATGAATCGGGCGTGAAGGTCGTGGTCGGCCTGCGCAAGGGCGGCGCCTCGTGGAACAAGGCCGCCAACGCCGGCCTGGAAGTCAAGGAAGTCGCCGACGCCGTCAAGTCCGCCGACATCGTCATGATGCTGCTGCCCGACGAGAACATCGCTTCCGTCTACAACAAGGAAGTGCACGCCAACATCAAGCCGGGCGCCGCGCTGGCGTTCGCCCACGGCTTCAACGTGCACTACGGCCAGGTCGTGCCGCGCGAAGACATCGACGTCATCATGATCGCGCCGAAGGCCCCGGGCCACACCGTGCGCAACACCTACAAGCAAGGCGGCGGCGTGCCCCACCTGGTGGCCGTGTACCAGGACAAGTCGGGCGCCGCGCGCGACGTGGCCCTGTCGTACGCCAGCGCCAACGGCGGCGGCCGTGCCGGCATCATCGAAACCAACTTCCGCGAAGAAACCGAAACCGACCTGTTCGGCGAACAGGCCGTGCTGTGCGGCGGCACCGTCGAACTGATCAAGGCCGGTTTCGACACGCTGGTGGAAGCCGGCTACGCGCCCGAAATGGCGTACTTCGAGTGCCTGCACGAACTGAAGCTGATCGTCGACCTGATCTACGAAGGCGGCATCGCCAACATGAACTACTCGATCTCGAACAACGCCGAGTTCGGCGAGTACGAAACGGGTCCGAAGATCGTCACGGACGAAACCCGCAAGGCCATGCGCCAGTGCCTGACGGACATCCAGACTGGCGAATACGCCAAGAAGTTCATCCTGGAAAACGCCGCCGGCGCCCCGACGCTGACCTCGCGCCGCCGCATCAACGCGGAATCGCAGATCGAAGTGGTGGGCGGCAAGCTGCGCGCCATGATGCCCTGGATCGCCGCCAACAAGCTGGTGGACAAGTCCAAGAACTGATCCATGCCGATGCGCGGGGCCGGCCCCCGCGCAACCAGGGTCAAAGCGGCATGCCTGCGAGGGCATGCCGTTTTTTTTGTCCGGGGAGCCGCTATTCCCCGGTGTCTGACACCCGGGGGAGAGGGGCGTTGGCTCGAGGCGGTGGTTCAGGGGTGTCAGACACCTTGCCGCATAGCTATTCCCTGGTGTCCGACACCTC
Source organism: Achromobacter veterisilvae (assembly GCF_037619525.1). NCBI lineage: Bacteria > Pseudomonadati > Pseudomonadota > Betaproteobacteria > Burkholderiales > Alcaligenaceae > Achromobacter > Achromobacter veterisilvae. The sequence goes on from NZ_CP148753.1 coordinate 2,296,836, forward strand.
ACCCCATCGGCATGCCGCTTTTTCTTGGCCGATTGCGCAGGCACGCCCCTTGCTCCGGCCCGCAAGCGGGGCCAGATGGGTTAACCTTTCCATGTCCGTTGTAAGTTATTGAGACCATGCCCAATTTTTCCATGCGCGATTCCGAGAACCGCCACCGAAGCATTTACCTGCTGCCCAACGCGTTCACCACCGCGGCGTTGTTCGCGGGGTTCTACGCCGTCGTGCAGGCCATGAACGACCGCTTCGAAGTCGCCGCCATCGCCATCTTCGTGGCCATGGTGCTGGACGGCATGGACGGCCGGGTGGCGCGCCTGACCAATACCCAGTCCGCCTTCGGCGAGCAGTACGACTCGCTGTCCGACATGACGTCCTTCGGCGTGGCCCCCGCGCTGGTCATGTACGAATGGATCCTGAACGACCTGGGCCGCTGGGGCTGGCTGGCCGCGTTCGTTTACGTGGCGGGCGCCGCGCTGCGCCTGGCGCGCTTCAACACCAACATTGCCGTGGTGGACAAGCGCCACTTCCAGGGCCTGCCCAGCCCGGCCGCCGCCGCGCTGGTGGCGGGCTTCGTCTGGCTGGCCGTGGACAACAAACTGCCCATCCACGACAGCCTGATGGCCTGGGTGGCGTTCGCGCTGACCATGTACGCCGGCATCACCATGGTGTCGAACGCGCCGTTCTTCAGCGGCAAGAGCTTCGCGCTGGGCCGCAGCGTGCCGTTCTGGGGCATCTTGCTGGTGGTGGCGGTGTTCGTCTTTATCTCCAGCGATCCCCCGGTCGTGCTGTTCGGCCTGTTCGTGCTGTACGGCCTGTCCGGCTGGATCACCTGGGCCTGGCGCTGGAACCGGGCGCGCCGCCTGACGCAGGAGCGCCGCGGCCACTCGTCCTGACCGGCCCCCGCCATCAGAAAAGCAAAAACCCGCCGCGGCGGGTTTACCGCCACATGAACTTGTCGTCGTCGTACATCGGGTCCGGGCCAGGGTGGAAATGCGTCACCTTGCTGCCGTCGCGGCCCATGTACACGTACATGAGCGAGTTCCAGACGCTGTTCTCCTTGTAGCGGTACGACCACACCACTTCGCGCTTTTCGCCCAGTCCGGATTCCTCGATGACGGCGGGCGGGCCGAATTCGCAGCGCACGCGCTCGGGGCCCCAGTCGCCTTCGGCCAGCACCTTGAAGTGCGCGTCCGTCAGCAGCGGCACCACGCGGTCCACGCGGCCGTCGGTGCCGACGTTGGTACCCCAGGCGTACTGGCCCATGGGCTGCTGGGTCCAGATGACGCGGCTTCCGCCATTGGCCAGCGGGCATTCGAAATTGGGGCGGCCGAACTGGGTCAGGACGTCGGCGTAGGGCGCGCCGGGGGGGATCTGGGCCAGGTTCGCGCAGGCGGTCAGGCCGGCCAGCGCCGCGGCGGCTAGCGCGGTGCGGGCGGTTTTGTAATATTTGGACATGTCTCTCTCCTGCGGAGGCGGGGGGCGGCCATCCGGCCCAGGGAAGGGGACGGCCGGCGCATTGGGGTAATTCTAGCGAATCGGCTATAATCATCGAGCTTTATCAAGTGTATTGATTCTGCAAGATACTTTGCGCTGGCCGCGGAAGCCTGAGGATGGGACTGGACCCCCGGGGTGTAAGTCCCAGGATTTAGACCCGAGCGTCAAGCTCGTTCCAGGTTGCTGTTTGAGTCATCAATGGCAGCAGTGAGAAAGCGAATTCAGCCAGGTTCGCGCAAATTTTTTCCAAACCACGTCAGGGCGCCTCGGCCCTGTCGCATGTCCGAAGAGGTCATCAATGTCTGTAGCTGACATCAAGAAATCCGATATCGTTGCGCAATTCCAACGCGCTCAAGGCGATACCGGCTCCCCCGAAGTCCAGGTGGCTCTGCTCACCGCCCGTATCAACGAACTGACCGGTCACTTCAAAGAACACATGAAGGACCACCACTCGCGCCGCGGTCTGCTGCGCATGGTCAGCCGTCGCCGCAAGCTGCTCGACTATCTCAAGGGCCGCAATCCCGATTCGTACCGCGCACTGATCGAAAAACTCGGTCTGCGCAAGTGATCGACGGGGCTGGCTCCCCATGACGCAACCGTGGTCGGTGCGACGCATGTCGCGACGGCCACGGTTTTTCATTTGTAAGGAATAATCGTCATGTTCAATAAAGTGACAAAATCGTTCCAGTACGGCCAGCACACGGTCGTCCTGGAAACTGGCGAGATCGCTCGCCAGGCCTCCGGCGCCGTGGTGGTGTCGATCGAGGACACCGTCGTCCTGGCCACCGTCGTGGCTTCCAAGAAGGCCAAGCCGGGTCAAACGTTTTTCCCGCTGACCGTCGACTACATCGAGAAGACCTACGCTGCCGGCCGTATTCCGGGCGGGTTCTTCAAGCGCGAAGGCAAGCCGTCCGAAAAGGAAACGCTGACCTCGCGCCTGATCGACCGTCCCCTGCGCCCGCTGTTCCCCGAAGACTTCTACAATGAAGTCCAGGTGGTCATCCACACGCTGTCGGTCAATCCCGAGATCGATCCCGACATCGCCGCCATGATCGGCGCCTCGGCCGCGCTGGCCATTTCGGGCATCCCGTTCAACGGCCCGATCGGCGCCGCGCGCGTGGGCTACATCGATGGCCAGTACGCCATCAACCCGACCGCCTCGCAACTGAAGTCGTCCAAGCTGGACCTGGTCGTCGCCGGCACCGAAAACGCCGTGCTGATGGTGGAATCGGAAGCGCAGCAACTGTCCGAAGAAATCATGTTGGGCGGCGTGGTCTACGGCCACGAGCAAATGCAGGCCGTCATCAACGCCATTCACGAACTGGTCAAGGACGCCGGCAAGCCCGATTGGGACTGGCAAGCGCCCGCCAAGGACGAAGCCCTGATCGCCGCCGTGACCTCGGCCGCCCAGGAAGGCCTGAACGCCGCCTACCAGATCCGCGAAAAGCAGGCCCGCACCGCCAAGCTGCGTGAAGTGTCGGCCGACGTGTCGGCCAAGCTGGCCGCCGCCGCCGCTGAAAAGGGCGAGTCCGCCCCGGACGCGGTGACCGTCGACAACATCATGTTCTCGCTGGAATCGGCCATCGTCCGCGGCCAGATCCTGAACGGCGAACCGCGCATCGACGGCCGCGACACCCGCACCGTGCGCCCCATCAGCGTGCGCCTGGGCGTGCTGCCCCGCGCGCACGGCAGCGCGCTGTTCACCCGTGGTGAAACGCAAGCGCTGGTCGTGGCCACGCTGGGCACCAAGCAAGACGAACAGATCATCGACGCGCTCATGGGCGAGTACCGCGACCGCTTCATGATGCACTACAACATGCCTCCGTTCGCCACCGGCGAAACGGGCCGCATCGGCGTGCCGAAGCGTCGCGAAATCGGCCACGGCCGCCTGGCCAAGCGCGCGCTGATCCCGCTGCTGCCGGCGCCTGAAGACTTCCAGTACACGATCCGCATCGTGTCGGAAATCACCGAGTCCAACGGCTCGTCGTCGATGGCTTCGGTCTGCGGCGGCTCGCTGGCCATGATGGACGCCGGCGTGCCGGTCAAGGATCACGTGGCCGGCGTGGCCATGGGTCTGATCCTGGACGGCGGCAAGTTCGCCGTGCTGACGGACATCCTGGGCGACGAAGATCACCTGGGCGACATGGACTTCAAGGTCGCGGGCACCGAAAACGGCGTCACCGCGCTGCAGATGGACATCAAGATCCAGGGCATCACCAAGGAAATCATGCAGGTGGCGCTGGCCCAGGCCCGCGAAGGCCGCCTGCACATCCTGGGCAAGATGAAGGAAGCGCTGGACGGTTCGCGCGGCGAACTGTCGGCTTTCGCCCCGCGCATGCTGACCATCAAGATCAACCCCGAGAAGATCCGCGACGTGATCGGCAAGGGCGGCGCCACCATCCGCGCGCTGACCGAAGAAACCGGCACGCAGATCGACATCTCCGACGACGGCACGATCGTGATCGCCAGCGTCGACGAAGCGCAGGCCAAGGAAGCCCAGCGCCGCATCGTCGAGCTGACCGCCGACGTCGAAGTGGGCCAGGTCTACGAAGGCTCGGTGCTGCGCCTGCTGGACTTCGGCGCCATCGTGCAGGTGCTGCCGGGCCGCGACGGCCTGCTGCACATCTCGGAAATCGCCAACTACCGCATCGCCAACATCAATGATGTGCTGAAGGTCGGCCAGCAGGTCCGCGTCAAGGTCATCGAGGCCGACGACAAGGGCCGCCTGCGCCTGTCCATCAAGGCCATCGGCGGCATCGAAGCGCAGCAACCCGCTGCCGCTACCGAAGCCGCTCCCCAATCGGAACCGCAAGCCGAATAAGCTTGCAGGCTGATTGACGAAGAACGGCGCCGCAAGGCGCCGTTTTTCTTTTGGGGGGGCGTTGTGCTGTGCCGAGACTCTGGCGACGACGACGTAGGATGGGTGAAGCGCGAGAGTTCTTAGGCTAGAACTCTGACATCCAGCGCGCGCAACCCATGCGGCCGTGAGCAGACAGCGCCTGGCATCGGCCATGGGCAGACGGCTCCCCGCATCGGCCATGGGCAGACAGCCCCCCCCGCATCGGCCGAAAAAACAGTCGATTGCAGCCGCATGGGTTGCGCGCGTTCAGCGTCTGATTTCTAGCTTAAGAACTCTCGCGCTCCACCCATCCTACGAATCCCGGGATTCCTGTAAAGTCTGGCGCGAAGGGGGAAATCGGATGAGCCAAGCATGAATAGATGGCTGACAACCACAGTTATGTCGGTGCTGCTTGCCATGCTGGCCGGCTGCATGGGCAGCCCCGGTCCTGGCCAGCGCGGCCCCGCCGGCGAAGACATGTCGGCCGACCAGTTCGCCCAGACCGATTTCAACCGCACGGTCACCCTGGAAGTCCGCGACAACCTCACGAGCCTGTATTCCCTCCTGGACAAGCTCTACCGCCGCAATCCCCGCGAATGGCGCAAGAACGGCGTGGCGGACCAGAAGACGGCCGTGAATCGCGTCAAGCATGCCATCGAAGTCCGCGTCCCGCCCGGCGATCTGGCCGGCCTGCGCGACATCCAGATCCTGGCCGTGTCGCTTGACCCCAACTACACGGGCGACCGCGTCGGCGCCTTCATCTACGGCCTGGCCGACACCATCATCGCGGCTCACAACGGCAAGACCCGGCTGTATGCCACCGACGCGCTGGATGGCCAGCGGGTCTACAATGCCGCACGGAATGTCGAGGCCGCCGCCTGGTTGCTGGCGTCGCGCCGCAACAATCAAGGCGAACCGCTGTTGCTGGCCAATGAAATGTCCCCCAACGCCACGAATCTGAGCTTCGAGCGGGAGTTCGGCGCCATCATCGGCCGGCTGGACCTGATCGCCAACCTGCTGGGTGAAAACTCGCGGCGCATCGGGATCAACTATGCGCAGGGCCTGCTGCTGTTCAATTTTCTGCCTGTCCGCTAACCGGATCTACCCATCGTGATCGATATCGCCTCCATCCAGACCGCCCGCGAAAACCTGCGCGGCCAGGTGCTGAAGACCCCCTTTACCCTGTCGCGTACGCTGTCCGACATTTTCGGCGCCGAGATCTGGCTGAAATTCGAGAACCTGCAGTTCACCGCGTCGTTCAAGGAACGTGGCGCCTTGAACCGCATGCTGACCTTGTCCGACGAAGAGCGCGCCAAGGGCGTGATCGCGGTGTCGGCCGGCAACCATGCCCAGGGCGTGGCCTACCATGCGCAGCGCATGGGCGTGCCGGCCGTGATCGTGATGCCGCGCTTCACGCCGACGGTCAAGATCGCCAACACGCGCCGCTTCGGCGCCGAAGTGGTGCTGGCGGGCGACACCTTCGACGACGCCAAGGCCCATGGCTATGAACTGGCGAAATCGCGCGGCCTGATCATGATCCATCCCTATGACGACGAGGCCGTCATTTCTGGGCAAGGCACGGTGGCGCTGGAAATGCTGGAGGACCAGCCGCAACTGGACACGCTGGTCATCGCCATCGGCGGGGGAGGCCTGATTTCGGGGATCGCCACCGCGGCCAAGGCGCTCAAGCCCGGCATCGAGATCGTCGGCGTGCAGACCGAACGCTTTCCGTCCATGTACGCGGCGGTCAACGGCGTGTCCATGCCGCAGGGGCTGTACACCATCGCCGAGGGCATCGCCGTGAAATCCCCCGGCGCGCTGACGCAGCCGATCGTGAGCCAACTGGTCGACCGCATCGAACTGGTCTCCGAAAGCGATATCGAGCACGCCATCGTGGTGCTGCTGGAAATCGAGAAGACGGTGGTCGAAGGGGCGGGCGCCGCGGGCCTGGCCGCGCTGCTGCATGCGCAGAAAGACGGCAGCGACCGCTACAAGGGCAAGCGCATCGGGCTGGTGCTGACCGGCGGCAACATCGACCCGCTGATGCTGGGCGAGCTGATCGAGCGGGGCATGGTGCGGGCGGGGCGGCTGGCCCGCATCCGCGTGGACCTGCGCGACCTGCCGGGCGCGCTGGCGCACGCCACCAAGCTCATCGCCGACGCGCAGGCCAACATCACCGAGGTGCACCACCAGCGCGCATTCACCTCATTGCCGGTGCGCAATGTCGAAGTGGACTTCGTCCTGCAGACGCGCGGGCACGAGCATATCCAGGAAGTGATCGCGGTGCTGAACGCGGCGGGCTTCGCCGCCAGCAATCACGACCACTGAGGGCGCCTCAGGCCGCGCCGGCCGGGGCGGCGTCGCGCGCCAGCAGGTTCTTCAGGCCATACAGCCGTTCCCGGTGCAGGGTCGCCGACAGCGGCTCGGGCTCGCGCCCCAGCGCGACGTAGTCGGCGGGCACCTGCGCCACCGCCTCGCGGATGCTGTCCGCGCGGGCCTGCCACCATTGCACCAGCATGCGGTCGGGGTTGTAGACGTCCAGCCCCTGGCGCCGCAATTCCGAGCGGTTGAAATCCTTCAGGTTCCAGGTCAGCACCTGCACCACGGGCGGCTGCTGCAGGCCGCAGCGGGCGCGGCGCGCCAGGCCGGCCGCGATCACGTGGAAGTCCTTGGGATCGCTGTAGCGCAAGGAGGCCTCGTAGACCTGCGTGTCCGTTTCGCGGGCGGCGGGAAAGCGCGCATTCATGTCGTCCCACATCTCGGTCATGACCTCGGGCGGTATCTCCCAGATGCGCGACGCGTTGCGGCGCCATTCCTCGCCGATGCGGTCGGTCCAGACCGGCACGAACACGCCGGCCTCGGCCAGCCGGAGCAGCAGGCGGCGCAGGATGCCGGACATGAGGACGCAGGCGTCGAGGACGATGAAGGGCGGGGAGGCGTTCGGGATGGTCAAGGCTGTCGAGGCGTTCGGGGCGGTCGGGATAAGACCGCGACCGTGCAGTGTAAGCGTTCCCGCCGAAACGCCGGGCTTCAAGGCTGGACCGTCACCTCCAGGGCCCTTTCCAGCGATGCGCGGATCATCTCGCCGTGGCCGAACTGCGGGAAGGCTTCGTAGGTGGCGTCGGCGCCCGCCGCCTTCAGGCCCTGAGCCATCTCGCGCACCGCGGCGCGCGGATCCTCGCCCGCGGCCGGCTCCGCGCCGCCGGGCTGGGGGCGGCCGGGGTCGCGCGGCTTGGTGCCCACCAGGACGGCCACCCGTTTGCCGGCGGCTTTGCGGGCGTCGAACTGCCGCCACTCCTTGACCAGCGCGCCGTCGTGCCACCAGGCCGAGGGGTCGCCGACGACGTAGCGGGCGAACGCCTGCGGCTGCGTAAACAGCACGTGCAGGGTGAAGAGGCCGCCGTACGAATGCCCCCACAGGTATTCGCGGCCCGGGTCGATGGCGGCGCGCTCGCGCACCAGCGGCTTTACCTTGGCGCGGATGAACTCCAGGAAAACGTCGGCGCCGCCGCCGACGCGGCCGCGCACCACGGGGCCGGGCACGGGCTTGCCGTTCTCGAACACCGGCGGGGTGTAGTCGTAGGCCCGCGACACGACGTCGTTGCGCGTGGCCACGTCGTAGCCCAGCGCGACCAGCACCGGCGCGCGGCCCTGTCCCAGCTTGTCCAGATCGGACGGCGTCAACGTGGCCAGGGCGGCGTTGCCGTCCAGCATATAGAGCGCGGGGCTGCCGCCGCTCTGGGGCGCATTCCTGGGAATGGCGATCTGGATGCGGTAATGGCGCTTGCCGTCGTCCGAATCCAGCCTGTGCGTCTCGAACCGGTAGACCGCCGAGGGGCGGTCGGCCACGGTTTCTCCCAGCGGCTGCATGCCGGGTCGCACCGGCGAGTCGGGCGCCGCCGTCTGCGCCTGCGCCGCCGCGGCCAGGATGCACGCCAGCACGGCGGCGGAAATCGGGCGCGAAATCTTGTGTGTCATGGGGTCTACCAGGTGTAGTTCAAGTTCGCCGAAATATTGCGCCGGGCACCGTAGTAGCAACTGGCGTTGCCCGAGCAGCTTGCCAGGTATTCCTTGTCGGTCAGGTTGCTGGCATTGAGGGAGAATTTCAGGCCCTTCAGGCGGGGATCGACCGCGCCCAGATCGTAGCGTATGGCCGCGTCGATCAGGTTCGCCGAGGGGCTGCGGTAGTCGTTGGCGGTATCGCCGTAGCTGCTGCCGGTATGGCGCACGCCGGCCCCGATGCTCAGGCCGGGCGCGATATCCAGCGGCAGGCGGTAGTCCACCCACAGGTTGTAGCTGCGGCGCGGCACGCGCGGCAGTTCATTGCCCCGGTCCGTGCCGTTGCTCTTGGTGACTTCGCTGCGCATCAGCGTCGCCGAAGCCACCACGGTAATGCTGTCGGTCAGCGCGAAATTACCTTCCAGCTCCAGGCCGCGGACACGGCCTTCACCGGTCTGGACCTGGCATTGGCTGCCGTTGCACAGATGCGTGGGGTCCGGGTCCGGCGTGGTGATGTTCTGCTGTGTGATTTCATACGCCGAGAACGTAATCATGCTGCGCGAACCCGGCGGCTGGTACTTGATGCCGACCTCGGCCTGCTTGCCTTCGGTCGGCTTGAAGGGCTGGTCTTCGAAGCCGGCGCCGTTGACCGGCTCGAACGAGGTGGCATAGCTGGCATAGGGCGCCAGGCCGTTCTCGAACAGATAGACCGCGCCGGCGCGCCACGTGGTGGCTTCGTCGTCATAGCGCGTCTTGGCGCCCGTGGCGCGCACCAGCGAATTATCCCGCGACCAGTCGTGGCGCACGCCCAGCGTGGCGGCCCATTGTCCCCAGCGGATCTGGTCCTGCGCATAGACGCCGGTCTGTTCGCTGTCGCTGCGCCGGCTGGGCGCCATGGCGCCCATCACGACCGGGCCGCCGTAGACCGGGTCGAATACGTCGAGCGGGGGCGCGGTGCCGGAAGCTTGCGCCACGCGGATCGTCTGGGTGCGGTAGTCCAGGCCGGTGAGCAGGGTGTGCGCGGTCTGGCCCAGGCCGAAATCGAACTGCGCGTTATTGTCGACCGTGAAGCCTTCCGAGCGGATCTCGTTACTGGACGCAGTGCGCCGCAGGGTGCGGCCGTCGGCCTGCAGATCGCCCTGCCGCGAGACCCCGTCGTTGTCGGTGTCCACGCGCATGTAGCGCAGTTTCTGGCCGAGTTTCACATGGTCGGTCAGGGCGTGGCTGAATTCATAGCCGATGGCGTATTGCGTGCGGTCGTAGCGGTTGAAGCCGGGCTCGCCCAGGAATCGGTCGGAACCGAAACGGCCATAGGCCGTTCCGTAGTACGTGCCGTGCGAAGGCAGGAACTGGTAGGTGCTGCCTCCGCGGTCCTGCTGATAGTTGGCCAGCAGCGTCAGCGAGGTGCGGGCCGACGGCCGCCACGTCAGGCTGGGCGCCAGCATCACGCGGTTGAGTTCGACGTAATCGACCTGGGTGTCGCTGTGGTAGGCGGTCCCGACCACGCGGTACAGCCATTCGCCCGAGGCATCGACCGGCCCGCTGACGTCGGCGTTCAGGCGCGCCAGGCCATAGTTGTCGGTGCCCACCCCGATCTCGCCGCGCGCGTAATCGGTGGGCCGTTTGCTCACCACGTTGATAAGGCCGCCCGGCGCGATCTGGCCGTACAGCACCGACGACGGACCGCGCAGCACTTCGACGCGATCCAGGCCGAAACCGTCGAACTGGGTGGCCGAGGCGGTGGCGCCGCTGCTGCTGCCGGGCGGACGCAGGCCGTCGAGGTAGAGGTTGTTGGCGAAGCTGCCGGTGCGGAAGCCGCGCACGGAAATCTCGTCGACGCGGCTGTCCACGCCATACGAGCCTACCGAAACGCCAGCGCTGTAGCGCAGGGCTTCGGCGGTGGTCTTGGCGCCGATCATGTCCATCAGGTCGCGGTTGACCACCGATACCGATTGCGCGGTCTCCATGATGGGCGTGTCGGTCTTGGTGCCCACGCTGCTGTCCAGGGCGAGCGGGCCGATGTCGCCGGCGCCCAGTCCGGTCACCGTCACCGCGGGCAGCATGGCCGCGCCTTCCCCGACAGGCTCGGGCGCGCGCTCGATGCGGTATCCCTCGCCATTGGCGTTGGGCACCGCCCGCAGGCCGCTGCCTCGCAGCAATTGCCGCAGCGCCTGCGTCACCGATCCCTGCAGATGCACGGCGGGCGCCTGCTTGCCCGCCGTGAGCGGCGGCGCGCTGATGATGGTCACGCGGGCGGCCTGGCCCAGCCGCAAAATCGCGTCTTGCAGGGACAGCGCCGGCAGGGCGATATCCACCGCGGCGCTTTCGGCCGCGGATACCGGGGGCGCTGCGGTCAGCGCGGCGGCGCACAGAAGCAGGCAAAGCGTGGCGGGCTTGAAGCGGCGGACCTGGCCGTCATGGGAGATTCGTTGGGACATCGGTATGGGTTCTTGGGTTGGGGCCCGGGCAGCGGGCTTCAACCTATCCAAACGAGCGGGCGCCGCGAACCTGCCGGATATTTACATATTGTTTCAATATCAGGCCGATTCGACGCGGACCCAGTAGCGCGTGCGGTACTGGATCCGCAGGCCCAGCGTGGCGGCCAGCGCTTCCAGGACCTGGTCCGTGTCCTTCAGCCGGAAACTGCCGTTCACGCGCAGGGCGGCCGCGCGATCGTCGCACTGGATCAGGCCCGGCCGGTAGCGCGCCAATTCCGCCAGAAATGCGTCCAGGGGCATGTCGTCGGCGATCAGCATGCCTTGCACCCAGGCGAACTCGCGCCCGGCCCATCCCGTGACCTCCGCGATCTGGTGGGCCGAGAAGCGGCGGACGTCGCCCGCGCGCAGTTCTTGGTTGAGGTCGCCGCGCGTGGCGATGGCGGCCTGTCCCGCTTCGAGCGCCACGCGGGTCTGCGGGCCTTGCGCGCGCACCACCAGGCGGGCGCGCGTGGGCACGATGCAGCCTCCACGGGTCAGGATCCGCACCGCCGGGTCCGCCGCGCGGGTGTCCAGCATGATCTCGCCTTCGCGCAGGGCGATGTCCAGGCGGCGTCCGTCGCGCGTCACGTCCAGGGCGGTGTCGGTATTCATCATCAGCGCGACGTCATTCAGCGCCAGGCTGCGCTGTTCGCCGGTGGCGCTGCGGTAGGCCGCGAGCCAGCCCGCTTCTTGCGCCCGGCCGTAGAGCAGCGGGCCGCCCAGTCCTATCCCGGCGCCGGCCACCAGCAGTTTGAGGGCGCGGCGGCGGCCATGCTGGAAGTCGATGGCCCCGAGCGCGGCGGCGGCGGCGCCGTTTGCGGGCACGGCCTCCTGGAGCAGCGCGAAGCGCTGCCAGACCGCCGCGTGCGAGGGGTCCGCCGCGTACCAGCGCTGCCAGGCCTCCCGCGTGGCGGCGCTGTCGTCCCGCTCCAGGCGCACCAGCCAGCCGGCCGCCTGGGCGACCGCGTCAGGTTTGCGCGGGTCAGGGCGTGTCGACATCGAGCGTGTGATAAAGGCGTTGCCAGGCGTGGACCATGTCCTTTTGCACCACGTTGACCGTGAGCTTCAGGCGGTCCGCGATCGCCTCGTAGGACAGGCCCTGTAGGCGCGCCAGCAGAAACACCCGGCGCATGCGCGGCGGCATGCGGTCGAGCACGGCGCATACGGCCAGCAGTTGCTGCGACACCTGGGCCAGCATTTCGGGCGACGGCGAGAGCGGCTCGGGCTGTTGCGCCAGCGCCGCCAGATAAGCGGCTTCCAGCGCGCGGCGCCGGTGGCGGTCGATCAGCAGGCGGCGGGCGATGGTGGCCAGATAGCCGCGACTCCAGCCGCGTTGCTCCAGGTAGGTCTGGCGCAACAGGCGTTCAAAGGTGTCCTGCACCAGGTCCCAGGCGTCGGCCGGGTGTTCGCCCGCGTGGCGCCGCACCAGCGCGAACAGCCAGGCGTGATGCTCGCGGTACATCGATGCCACCGCGGTGCGATCGGCTGGCGCAGGGGTCGAGGGCGCTTCCACGTTGAAGAAAATGGTTTGCGAATAAGAATCAGACGCAATTCTAGCCGCCGCATGCCCGCATGGGAAGCGGGCGGAACGCGAGGAGGTTTGCGCGGACGCGCTGCAAAAGAAGAGAAAGCCGAGGCGCGCGCCATTGAGGCGGGCGGGTGGTGCCCGAGACCGGAATCGAACCGGTACGGCCGCGAGGCCGAGGGATTTTCTTACCACTTCGGCTTTCGCCGCCAGCGCGGGGGCGCCGTTCGTGGTCTGGAGCACGCCTTCACCGTAGCCTTGCGGCCTTAGGTGCCCGCCGTCTGCTCTCTACACCTTCCCGGGCTTTTCGGCCTGGGCTTGGCTCGGCGTCGGCTCGGAACGGGTCCAGGGCATTCGCCGAGTTTGACGGGCTACACCTTTGGAGTTTCCTCCGAAGGGCTCAAATTAGTTCAAGTCCCTTGTGTCTACCAATTTCACCACTCGGGCGTTGCGCGGCCCCGGAAGGGCCGGCAGCGGCGTGACTATACCATCCCGCCGGGGCCGCCGGTCACGACACGAAACGCACGGGCGGGCGGGGCCGTTCGTCCACGGTCAGCGAGAAGATGTCCGGGCGGGAGTAGTGTCCCACCACGTCGAAATCGTAGCGCGCGCGCACCAGTTCGTCCGTGTCCACCTGGGCGGTCAGCAGGCCGGCCTTGCCGCGCAGCGGGCCGGCCAGCACGTCGCCCATCGGGCCGACGATGACCGATCCGCCGTTGATCAGCGGCCGGGCGGCGTCCCAGCCGGGCACGTCCACGCCCAGGTCGGCGGGCGAGGGCTGCACCTGGCAGGCGCTGACGACGAAGCAGCGGCCTTCGTGGGCGATGTGCCGCATCGAGCATTGCCAGATGTCGCGCTCGTCCACCGTGGGCGCGCACCAGATCTCGACGCCCTTGGCGTACATGGCCGTGCGCAGCAGCGGCATGTGGTTTTCCCAGCAGATGGCGCCGCCGATGCGGCCGGCCGCCGCGTCGATGACGGGCAGGGTCGAGCCGTCGCCCTGGCCCCAGATCAGGCGTTCCGTGCCGGTCGGCATGAGCTTGCGATGCTTCGCGGCCAGTCCGGCCGCGGGTTCGAAGAAGAGGGCCGTGCAGTACAGCGTGTTGCCGCCGCGTTCGATCGCGCCCACGACCAGGCTGGCGCCGGTGCGCTGCGACAGCCCGGCCAGCGCTTCCGTCTCCGGGCCGGGCACGTCGATCGCGTTCTCGTAATAGCGGGCGTAGGCTTCCCGGCCTTCGGGCAGGCGGTAGCCCAGCCGGGTGCCGAAGATCTCGCCCTTGGGGTAGCCGCCCAGAAGCGCTTCGGGCATGACGACGAGCGAAGCGCCGGAGGCGGCGATCTCGCTTTCGTAGGCCAGTATGTTCTCCAGGGTCCGGCCCTTGCCTTCCGGCGAGGAGCCGATCTGCAGCGCGGCGATGGTTTTGGTGGTCATGGCCAGGTCTCGGTGCGTGGGGGGAGGAATGCCGATGCGTCCTAGTGTCCGGCGGGCTCTAAAATCAATCAATCCCGCCCAGAGATAAATGATATGAACAAGATTGATATCGAGTCGACGGACCTGAACCTGTTGAAGGTCTTCGAGGCGATCTACGACGAGGGCGGCGCCGGCCGCGCGGCGTTGCGGCTGGGCGTGACGCAGTCGGCCGTCAGCGCGGCGCTGGGCCGCTTGCGCGCGCTGTACGGAGACGCCCTGTTCACCCGCACCGGGCGGGGACTGGCGCCCAGTCTGCGCGCGCGCGAACTGCGGCCCGTCATCGGCGAGGCGCTGGACAAATGCCGGCAGAGCCTGGCGCTGGCGCGGCCGGGCGCAACGGACTTCGCGGGCAGGTCGGTGACGCTGGGCCTGTCGGACGATTTCGAGATCGCGCTGGGACGGGACGCGATCCGGGCGGTCGCGCAAAGCGCGCCTGGCCTGCGCATCATCTTCCGGCAGACCCACAGCCGGCTGGCCGCGGACATGCTCATGGCGCGGGAGGCCGACCTGGTGATCGCCTCGGGCGGCCTTGCCGCCCATGCCCTGCAGCGCGTGACGGTCGGGCAGGGCGGCTATGCCTGCCTGGTGGATCCCGCGAGCCTGGCGCCCGGCCAGGCGGCCCTGTCGGTGGAGGAATTCATCCGCCGCCAGCACGTCCTCGTGTCCTCGGGCGGCTTCATCGGCGTGGTGGACGAGGTGCTGCACGGCCTGGGGCTGGCGCGCCGGGTGCGGGCCTCGACCACGCATTTCTCCGCCCTGGCTTTCCTGCTGCGCGGCGGCGATTCCGTTTCGACCCTGCCGGCGCATGCGGCGCGCGGCCTGGCCGCGGCGGCCGGCCTGCGCATGCTGCCCTGCCCGGTCGCCATGCCGGGCTACGCCGTCGAAATGGGATGGCGGGCGGACGCGCTGCGCGACGAGGCGGTGGCGGCGGTCAGGCGCTGCGTGCTGGGCCTGCTGGAAGGTTTCGACTGGACCGATTGCGCACCGCCGCCAGGCGCGGGACACTTGCGGCCATGAAGCCCGCCCAGCCCGTTTCCCTGCCGCGCGATATCGACCTGGTGTCGCTGCGCCTGTTCCTGTCCGCCCTGGAAGAGGGCAGCCTGGCGCGGGCCGCCGCGCGCGAGAACATCGTGCCGTCCGCCGTCAGCAAGCGCATGTCGGAAATGGAGGAGGCGTTCGGGGTGCTGCTGCTGGACCGCGGCGTCAAGGGCGTGCAGCCCACGCCCGCCGGCACCGCGCTGGCCGCGCACGTGCGCCGGCTGCTGCAGGACATGGAGCGCATGCATCGGGAAATGGCGGGATACGTCACCGGCGTGCGCGGACGCGTCAGGCTGGCGGTCAGCGTCGCGGCCCTGTCGGGCGATTTGCCGGAGCGGATCCAGTCCTTCCGGCGCGCCCATCCCCAGATCGACATCCTGTTGCAGGAGGACACCACGCAGGCCGCTTTCCGCGCCGTGCTGGAAGGGCAGGCGGACGTGGCGGCGGGGTCGGACTTCGGCCACGACGGCTTGCAGGTATATCCCTGCGGCCATTGCGAGCTGGCGGCCGTGGTGCCGGGCCAGCACTTGCTGGCCGAGCGCGAGACGCTGGACTATGCGCAGCTACTGCCTTTCGAGCTGGTCGAGCTGAACCGCGACAACGGCATCAGCAGCGTCTTCGAGCAGGCGGCCCAGGCCGCGGGCGTGACGCGGCGCATCAGCGCGCGGGTCAGCGCGCACGAGACCATCTGCACGCTGGTCGCGCGGGGAATGGGCGTGGCCGTGGTGCCGCTGTACCTGAAGGCCCGCTATGCGCACCTGGACATCCGCTTCATCCGCCTGACCGGCCCGTGGTCCAGCACGCCCATCTGCATTGCCGTGCGGGATCCGGACGCGCTGGCGCCCGCGGCGCGCACCCTGCTGGCCCACCTGGGCGTGCTGCCCTAGGGCTAACCCGGACGTTCCGAAACGAGAATGCCCCGGTGCTGAAAGACCGCTACCCGCGATGCCGCGGCGGCGGCGATCATGGGCGCATTCCGGCAGCGGCAAGCCCGGTCTTCCACTTGCCCGCGCCGATCCATCCATCCGGCAGGCAAGAGGAAACACCGATGAGCGCAGTACCGGCTTCACCCTTCATGGACAGCAGCGAACTGCCCTTGCGCGGCATCAAGGTGCTGGAACTGTCCCACATGATCATGGGGCCGGCGGCCGGCCTGTCGCTGGCCGACCTGGGCGCCGAGGTCATCAAGGTGGAACCCATCGAGGGCGACCGCACGCGCCGGCTGAAGGGCTCGGGCAGCGGCTACTTCCCCGTCTTCAACCGCAACAAGCAAAGCCTGGCCATCGACCTGAAGGCGCCGGAAGGGCAGGCCGCGGTGCGCCAGTTGGCCCTGCGGGCCGACATGCTGGTGGAGAACTTCCGCGACGGCAGCCTGGCGCAGTACGGCCTGGATTACGAATCGCTGTCCGCCGAGAACCCGGGGCTGATCTATGTGTCGCTCAAGGGGTTCCTGTCCGGCCCCTACAAGCACCGCACCGCGCTCGACGAAGTGGTGCAGATGATGGGCGGGCTGGCCTACATCAACGGCGGCGAGGACACGCCGCAGCGGGTGGCGGCGTCGGTCAACGACATCCTCGGCGGAACCTTCGGGGTGGTGGGCGCGCTGGCGGCCCTGCACGACCGCCACGCCACGGGACGCGGCCGGCACGTGCGCTCCGGCCTGTTCGAGAACAACCTGCTGCTGGTCGCGCAGTTCATCGCCCAGTACCAGTTGACCGGCGCGGCGCCCAAGCCCATGGGCTCGGAGCGCAGGCCGCCTTGGGGCGTGTACGACATCTTCGAGACGGCGGACGGCCGGGTGTTCGTCGCCGTCGTCGGCGACGCGCAATGGCGCAATTTCGCCCAGAAGTTCCTGCCGCCCGAATGGGCCGCCGATCCGCGGCTGGCCACCGCCGTCGATCGCGAGGCCGCTCGGCCCTGGCTGGTGCCGGGCGTGGGCGAGATCCTCAAGACCTGGAAGACCGACGAACTGTGCGCGGCGCTGGAAGCCGCCAACCTGTCGTACGGGCCCATCCGCCAGCCGCACGACCTGCTGGACGACGCCCACCTGAACGCGGGCGGCGCGCTCCTGAAGACCCGGCTGCCGGACGGCGGCGAGATCGACGCGGCCGCGCTGCCCATCGAGTTCGACGGCCGCAAGGCCGGCAAGCGCTCCGACCCGCCCGCGCAGGGCGGCGATACGCAGGCCATCCTGCGCGGCCTGGGCTGGGATGCCGCGCGCATCGACGCCCTGCGCGCGGCGGGAGTCATTGCATGACCGGGCGCTAGCGCCCGACCCCTGTCGAGGCGGCAGCAGACCGCCAAGACGTCCATCAAAGAGGAGACAACCCGAGATGATCCGCAAACTTCTGGCGGTGGCGGCCCTGGCCGCCGCTTGCACGGCGCACGCGCAGGACTACCCCAGCAAACCCATCCGCATCATCATTCCGTCCACCCCAGGCGGAGGCACCGACTACATCGGCCGCCTGATGAGCACCAAGCTGCATGAACTCAACGGCTGGTCCGTCATCCCGGAGAACAAGCCCGGCGCGGGCACGGCGCTGGGCCTGGCCGAGGCGGCGCGCTCGCCTGCCGAGGGCTACGACCTGGTGATCGGGCAGTCCGACAACGTCACGCTGATTCCGCTCTTGATGAAGGTGTCGTACGACCCGGTCAAGGACCTGGCGCCCGTGGCGCTGGTGGCCACCACGCCCATGGTGCTGCTGGTGGCCGACGGTTCGCCGTACAAGACGCTGCCCGAAGTGATCGAGGCCGCCAAGAAGGAACCCAACAAGATCTCCTACGGCACCTCGGGAACCGGGGGCGGCGTGCACATCGCCATGGAAATGCTGCAACACGAGGCCGGCTTCAAGATGCAGCACGTGCCGTACAAGGGATCGGCCCCCGCGCTGGCCGACCTGATGGGCGGGCACCTGCAGTTCGCGGGTTCGTCGATCTCGTCGGCGGCGATGCTGATCAAGTCCGGCAAGGTGCGCGCGCTGGCGGTGACCTCGCCCAAGCGCAATCCCGCGCTGCCGGACGTGCCCACCGTCGCGGAACTGGGCTACAAGGATTTCAGCGTGGTCACCTACTACGGCGTGCTGGCCCCGGCCAAGACGCCGGCCGCCGTCGTGTCGCGCCTGAACGGCGACTTCAACAAATTGCTGGCGCGCAAGGACGTGCAGGAAGCGCTGGCGTCGCAGGGGCTGGAAACCGATCCGGTCTCCACGGAACAGTTCGCCGCGCTGATCCGGTCGGACATCGGCAAGGCGCGCCAGACGATCCAGAGCGCGGGCATCGTGGTGCAGCAATAGCCCCGGCGCAGACCACAGGACACAGCCATGAACCAGGAAGTGAGGCTTTGCGAGGTCGGCCCGCGCGACGGGCTGCAGATGGCCAAGGGCATGATGCCCGCCGCCGACAAGCTGCGCTGGATACGGCAGTTGGCCGACGCCGGCCTGCGCGAGATCGAGGTGGGCAGCTTCGTGTCGCCGCGGCTGGTGCCGCAGATGGCCGATACCGGCGCCATCCTGCCCGAAGTCCTGAAGATGGACGGCCTGACCGTCTGCGCGCTGGCCTGCAACCTCAAGGGCGCCATCGCCGCCCACGAGGCGGGTGCGCACGTGCTGTCGTTCCCGGTCTCGGTCAGCGATACGCACAGCCGCGCCAACGTGGGCAAGGGAACCGACGCGCAATTGGAGGTGCTGGCGTCCATCGTCGATTGGGCGCAGTCGCAGGCCCGGCCCATGCGCATCGACGCGGCCGTGGCCACGGCCTTCGGCTGTTCGATGGAAGGCGCGGTGCCAGTGCGGCGGGTGGCGCAGGTGGCCGCCGCCGCCGCGCGGGCGGGGGCGGACGAAATCGCGCTGGCCGACACCGTGGGCTACGCCTATCCCTCGCAGGTCCGCGACGCGGTGCGCGCCACGCAGGACGCCGTGGGCGAGCGGCTGGCCAAGCTGCACCTGCATGACACGATGGGCCTGGGCCTGGCCAATGCGCTGGCGGGCCTGGACGAGGGCATCCGCGGTTTCGACGCCTGCCTGGGCGGGCTGGGCGGCTGCCCCTTCGCGCCGGGCGCGTCGGGCAACATCGTTACCGAGGATCTCGTGTTCATGCTGGAAAGCATGGGGTACCGCACGGGTGTCGACCTGCCCAGGCTGCTGGCCGCGCGCGCCTTGCTGGCCAGCGCGCTGCCGCAGGAACGCCTGCGCAGCGGCGTGGCCGCCGCGGGCATTCCCAGGACCTTCCGGGCCTAGCCGGCTTCAGCGGTACACCAGTACCGGCAGCGTGGAGTGCGCCAGCACCTTTTGCGTCTGGCTGCCCAGCAGCATGGCCGCCATGGCGCCATGGCCCCGCGACGACATGGCGATCATGTCGCAGCCCTGGGTCATGGCCAGGTCGATGATGGCCTGGTAGGGGTTGCTGCTTTCCCGCATTTCCGTCGTGCACTCCACGCCCGCGGCCTTTGCGCGGGCCGCCGCCTCGGACAGGTATGACTGCGCCAGATCCCGGGCGTGGCGTTCATATTCCGAGCGCACGCCTTCAAGCTGCACGCTTTCCATTGAAATCGTCTGGAAGGGGCTGTAGACCGTCAGCACCGTGACGCTGGCGCCCAGCGCGCGGGCAAGGCCCAGGCCTTGTTCCAGGCCGGCGGCGGCCAGGGCGGATCCATCGATGGGGATAAGGATGTGCTTGTACATGACGACCTCCTGAGGGTGAAGAGGACGGCGCGAGCCCGCCGGCCTCCAAGGAGCGTGAACAGCAACCGCTTCGCCCATACTACCCCTTGCCGCGGCAATTTGCGCGGCTTCAGCCTACTTTTCGTTCCTCGTCCGCCCAGTGCGCGTCCCGCAGTTGTTTGCGCGCCAGCTTGCCGTTGGCGTTTTTCGGCAGTTCGGCCACCAGTTCGATGCTGCGGGGCTTCTTGAAATCCGCCAGGTGCTTGCGGCAGTGCTCGATCAGGTCGGCCTGCGTGGCGGTTTCGCCCGGCTTGAGCACCAGCATCGCCTTGACGGTCTCGCCCCACAGCTTGTCGGGCACGCCGAAGACGCAGGCTTCGTACACGGCCGGATGCTGATACAGGGCTTGCTCGACTTCGGTCGGATAGATGTTGAACCCGCCCGATATGATCATGTCCTTCTTGCGGTCCACGACATAGAGGAAGCCCTCGTCGTCCATCCGCGCCAGGTCGCCCGTATGCAGCCTGCCGCCGCGCAGGGCCTGCGCGGACAGCTCGGGCTCTCGCCAGTATCCGGCAAAGACGTCCGGGCCGCTGACGGTGATTTCGCCGACGTCGCCCGCCGCGGCTTCCTGGCCGTCGTCGCCCAGCAGGCGCACCTCGCTTTCGCCGAACGGGCGGCCGCAGGACAGCAGCCGTTCCGGGTGGCGCGACAGGGCTTCGGCATGGTCCAGGGCGCTCAGCAGCACCAGGCCGCCCGTGGTTTCGCCCGCGCCATAGCCCTGGCTCAGCTTGGGCCCCAGCGCTTCCCAGGCTTCCCGGATGCGTGCCGGCGCCATCGGCGCGCCGCCATACGAGATCTGCCGCAGCGCGCTCAGGTCGTGCTGGCGCAGCCGCGGGTGCGCGATCAGCATATTGACCATCGTGGGCACCATGAAGCTGAAGGCGGCGCGGTGCCGTGCCGCGGATGCGAGGAAGCTTTCCGGTTCAAAGCGGTCGTGCAGCAGGATCGTGCCGCCCTGGAACAGGAACGGCTGCATGAACATGCCGCTGGCGTGCGTAATCGGCCCGGCCAGCGCCAGCACTTCGCCGGGGTTGGCGCGCATGCGGCCCATCACGACCTTGCGCAGCGAGGCCAGGCGGTTGCCGACTGTCTGCATGGCGGCCTTGAGCTTGCCCGTCGATCCGGACGTAAAGTGCAGCACGGCCAGATCGTCGGCCTGCATCGGGACGTCCGGATTGCGGTCCGCGGCCGCTTCCAGCAGCCGCTCGTACGATAGCCAGCCCCCGATGTCGCGGGTCCCCGTCACCAGTCTGTGCCGCACGCCCTCCAGCGCGTCCAGGATCGATTCCGCCCCTTCCACATGGGCCGGGTCCACGATGAATGCCGATGCCTGGGCATTGTTGACCGAGTCCAGCGCTTCCTGGTTGGACAGGCGCGCATTCAGCGCCACCTTGACCAGCCCGGCCTTGTAGAGCGCGCATTCCAGTTCGATGAGTTCCGGACAATTCCAGGCCAGAATGGCAACCCGGTCGCCCTTTTTCAGCCCGAGCCCCAGCAGCGCGTTGGCCAGGCGGTTGGAGCGGGTCTCCAGTTGTCCGAAACTCAGCGTCCGGTCGCCAAAAATGACGGCGGGGCGGTCGCGCCAATAGCGGGCGTTGCGGGTGGTGTATCGGCCTTGGTTCATGAGGTATCCGTGTCAGGGGTTTGCGTACCGCTATCCTGCGGGGCCGGCGGCCGCAAGCGGATAACGGAGACGCGAATCCTCATGCCGCCTCGTTATCGCGGCGGCGCGATTCCCGGGCGTTATGGAATTCGCCCGATACGGCATCATGTTCCGGCGGCCCGCGGGTTACCTCTATGCGAAAGCGGGCCCGCGCCGGGCCACGCCTTGTACAAGAACAGGAGACAAAGTGGATAAGCGAAATTCCCGCCTCTGGGGCAGGGCGGTCCGTTGCCTGGCGTCGGCCAGCCTGGGCTTGGCGGCCTTCCTGGCCGCCGCGCCCGCGCAGGCCTCCGGCGCGGCGGCGTCCGGCTACCCCGACAAACCCATACGCCTCATCGTTCCGTTCTCGGCGGGCGGCCAGTTCGACTACATCGCCCGGCTGGTCGCCGTGCCGCTGGGCAAGGAACTGGGCCAGAGCATCATTGTCGAGAACGTGGGCGGGGGCGGCGGCAACCTGGGCGGCGCCAAGGTCGCCAACGCGCCCGCCGACGGCTACACCCTGCTGGAGTACGGCGGCAACTTCGCGATCGCCAAGCACCTCACGCCCAATCTGTCGTTCGACCCGATCGCGGACCTGGCGCCGGTGTCCGGGCTGAGCATCGCGCCCCACGTGGTCCTGGTCAGCAGCGCCCTGCCGGTGAAGACCTTCGCGGAACTGCTTGCCTACGCCAAGGCCCATCCCGGCAAGCTGAGCTACGGCAGCCCGGGCGTCGGCTCTTCCATGCACCTGACGTTCGAGACGATCAAGCAGCATTTCGGCCTGGACGCCATCCATGTGCCTTATCGGGGCGGCAGCAACGCGCTCAATGATCTGGCCGGCGGACAGATCGACATGGGCATCGTGGCGGTGGCGCCCGCCATGCCTTTCCTCGCGTCGGGGAAAATCCGCGCGCTGGCGGTCACCAGCGCCAGGCGCGCCGTGTCCCTGCCGGACGTGCCCTCGGTGGCCGAGCTGGGCTACCCCGGGTTCGACAGCGGCAGTTGGGCGGGAATCGCCGTGCCGAAGAATACGCCGCGCGGCATCGTGGACAAGCTGGCGGCCGCCGTCGGCCGCGCCATGCAGGACCCCCAGGTGCTGCGGGCGCTGGAGTCGCAGTCGTTCACGCCCATCAGCGGCACGCCGGAGCAACTGCGCGCGCTCATCGATGAAGAGTCCGCCCGCTATGGGCCGCTGATCGAGAAACTGGGACTGCATGCGGACTAGGCCGGCCCGCGCGCAGGCATGCGCGCGCTACGCCGCGGCCCTGGCCCGGGCGTGCTCGCGCAGGATCTCCAGCAGCCGCTGCGTCAGCGGCGACTGGTAGCTGTTGCGCCGCGTCAGCACGCCGATCTGGCGGTGCCAGGTCATTTCGTCCAGGGGCAGGACGCTCAGGCCCTGGCCGGCGTGCGCCGACAGGGTGATCTCGCTCACCAGGGTCAGGAGGTCCGTGCTGTGCAGGATGCCCAGCAAGCCCGACACCGACGCGTTGGACTCGATCATCACATTGGGCGGGGCCGAGCCGTGCTGTTCGAATTTGGCTTCCAGCCAGCGCCGCGACGCGGTTTGCGGGCCCGGCAGCATCCACTGGTAGGCCATCAGGTCGGCAAAGCGGATCTTGCGGCGGTCCAGCAAAGGATGCCCGGGACGAGCGGCGACGAAGAGCTTGTCGGAGAACAAGGGTTCCCGGTCGAATTCGCCGGCGGTCGCGGACTCGAACAACGAACTGATGGCGAAGTCCACGTCCCCCTGGCGCAGGGCGGGAATCAAGGCGTCGTTCAGGCTGACCATGACCTGGACCTTGGCCGCCGGCCGTTGCGCCAGCAGTTCGATGCAGGCCGGGTTGAAGAAGGGCTCGGCCAGCAGCGGCGTGACGCCGACGCGCAGCAAGCCGATGCTGCCCCGGTGCAGGTCGCCGGCTTCCTGCATCGCGTCATCGAGTTCGCGCCTTGCCTGTACCGAGCGCTGATAGAAGGCCCGCCCCGGCACCGTCAGATCCATGCCCTTGGGCGTGCGGACGAAGAGCTGCAGCTTCAGCTCTTCTTCCAGCCGGCGTATGCCTTTGGTCAGCGCGGGCTGGCTGACGCCGATGCCGTCGGCGGCCCGTCCCACGTGCCCCAGCCGGGCGACAGCCAGAAAGTAGTCCAGGTCTTCCAGTCTCATGATTCCGCCCGGTTATCAAAAACGAAGAAAAGATAATTACGAGGATGCCTGGCGCTGTCAAGCTTGGAACCACTGAGAGGAGACGACATGCCCCAAGAAACAAGCCCGGCGCTGGCCGGCCTGCGCGCCCGGTTGCAGCAATATTTGCAGGACGAACTCATTCCGCTCGAGCAGTCGCTGGGGCTGGGGTACGAAGACAAGTTCGCGCGCGATTTGGTGAAATCCGTGTGGAAGCGATGCCGCGAGCTGGGGTTCTATGGCGCCCAGCTCCCCCGCGAGATCGGGGGGCAGGGGCTGTCCTACCGGGACCTGTGCGTGCTCAAGGACGACGTCGCCGCGTCCGGCGCGATCCTGTTCCCCCATGTGCTGGGAGACTGGGGCGGCCCTTCGCGCATCGGCAACCTGATCCAGTACGCCACGCCCTATCAGCGGGACCGCTACATCATGCCCGTGGTCAACGCCGAGCGCGGGGCCTGCTTCGCGATGACCGAGCCGCAGTCAGGTTCGGACGCCACCCGGCTGCAGACCGCGGCGGTGCCGGACGGCGACGACTACATCGTGACCGGCACCAAGCACTACATCACCGCCTCGATGTTCGCCGACTTCGCCATCACGATGTGCGTCACGGATCCCGCGCGGGGCGCCGACGGCATTTCGGCGATATTCATCGACCTGGACAGCCCCGGGGTGAGCCTGGTGCATGACTGCGTGCCGATGACCGGGCAGTACGTCGACGCGGACATCGTGTTCGACCGGGTCCGGGTGCCGAAGAAAAACCTGATCGGCCAGGAGGGGCAGGGCTTCAAGATCGCCATGAACCGCATCAGCGTGAACCGCTTGCTGCATTGTCCGACCATGATAGGCCTGGCGCGCCAGGCCTTCAGGCTGGCGGTGGACTATGCCAAACACCGCCAGCAATTCGGCGGCCCCATCAGCCGCTTCCAGGCCATCCAGCACATGCTGGCCGACATGGCGACCGCGCTCTATGCCTGCGAACACATGGTGCTTGCCACGGCCGCGCGGGCCGACGCCGGCGAGGACGTGCGCGATGCCGCTTCGATGTGCAAGCTGTTCGTGTCCGAGCGCTGCTTCGAAATCGCCGACAAGGCCATGCAGATCCACGGCAACGTCGGCGTGACGAAGAACCATCCGGTGGAGTTCATCTTCCGGCGGCTGCGGCTGTACCGCATCGTCACCGGCACCAGCGAGATCCAGCGCAACACCATCGCCAAGGGGATACTCGCGTGAGCGCCGGCGCGGCGGGCTATCTGAGCGGCCTGACGGTGCTGGACCTGGGGCAATTGCATCCCGGCCCCTACACCGCCCTGCTGCTCGGCCAGTTGGGGGCGACGGTGATCAAGGTGGAAAAGCCGCAAGGCGACACCGCGCGCCAACTGGGGGCGGAGACCTTCGCCAAGTACAACCGCGGCAAGCAGTCCATCTGCCTGGACCTCAAGCGCGGCGAAGACCAACGCATTTTCTTGCAGTTGGTCGAACGCTGCGACGTCGTGGTGGAGGGGTTCAGGCCCGGGGTCATGGCCAGGCTGGGCCTGGACTACGCGCGGCTGGCGCGCGCCAATCCGCGCGTCGTGCTGTGTTCCATTTCGGGCTTCGGCCAGACGGGGCCCTATGCGCAGCGCCCCGGCCATGACGTGAACTACATGGCCCTGGCGGGATACTGGGCGGTGCCGTCGCAGGTGCGCGACGTCATGGCGAGGCCCCGCCTGCGCCTGTCGGATTACTGCGCGGCCATGCATGCCGCGCTGGCCATCCTGGCCGCCGTGCAGGATGCGCGCGCCTCGGGCGCGGGCCAGCACCTGGACGTGTCGATCCACGACACGCTGATGGCGTGGATGGCGCCCGCCCTCCATGCCATGAACGGTCCCGCCGGCGCCGCCATTGAGCAGATGGCGCACGTCATGCCCGACAACGATGTCTTCGAGACGGCGGACGGCCGGCATCTTGCGCTCGGTATCCTGGAGGAAGCCTTCTGGCGCAACCTGTGCGCGGCGCTTGCGCCGTCCTGCCCCGGCCTGGCCGCCGCGCGCTATCGGACCCGGGCGGGGCGGATGCGGGAGAAGCGGGCCCTGAACGATCTCCTGCGCGCGCTGTTCAAGAGCCGCGGCCTGGCCCATTGGGAACGCGTCTTCGACGGGCACGATATTCCCTGGGCGCCCGTCCTGCGGCATGACGAGGTGTTCGAGGATCCGCATGTGCGGCACCGCGCGGTCACCTCCGATACGCCCGAAGGGCGCCTGGTCGGCTTCCCGGTGAAGTTCTCCAAGCCTTTGCCGCCTTCGGCATCCGGCGTCCCCGCCCTGGACCAGCACCGCGAGGAGATCCTGGCACGCCTGAGGGCGGGGGAGCAGGCCGGGCCGCGACAGGCCGGGCCGCGGGAGGCCGGGCCGCGCGGCCAGGCATGACGCGCCCCGGAAGCCGCCGGCCTACCAGCGGTACGCCAGCGTGCCGATCACACTGCGCCGCGGACCATAGAACGCGCCATAGGAATAGGACGCGACATAGACGCGGTCGGTCAGGTTGTTGGCATTGAGCGTGAACTGCCACGGTCCGGCGTCGTAGCTCATCATGGCGTCCACGATCGTGTAGGACGGCACCTCGATCGCGGTGTTGAAAAGCCCCAGCGTGGACCCGATATAGCGCACCCCCGCGCCGATCCGCATCCGGGGCAAGCCCAGGGCGGCCAGCCGGTAGTCGCCCCACAGCGATACGGTATTGCGCGGCGTCATTCCCCGCCGCTGCCCCACCTCGGCCGGGTTGTTGCTGCGCGTGATTTCGGCATTGGTGTAGGCATAGGACGCAATGATGCGCCCGTGCGCGCCGACGGCGCTGCGCGCCTCCAGCTCGAAGCCGCGCGAACGCACTTCGCCGGTCTGGACCTGGAAATCCATGGGGAACAACGGATCCGGCGTCAGCACGTTCTTCTGCGTGAGCTGGTAGACCGAGGCGGAAATCAGCGTATCGCTGCCGGCCGGCTGGTAGCGCACCCCGGCCTCGTACTGCTCGCCGCGGGTGGGCTTGAAGGGCGACCCGCCGCGGTCGACGCCGCTGGTCGGTTCGAACGATTGGCTGAAGCTCACGAACGGCGCCAGGCCGTTGTCGGCCAGATAGACCAGGCCCGCGCGGCCGGTGAAGGCCTCGCTGTCCGTCTTTTCCTTCGCGTCGAAGAAGATTGCGTTGGTGCGTTCGCTGGACCAGTCATAGCGTCCGCCCAGCAGCAGGACCCACTTGTCGGCGATCTTCACCTGGTCCTGCAGGTACACCCCGAGGCGGTCGTCGCTGGAAGTGGAACTGTTGAGCGCCGGCACGCGGACGCCGGGCTCGGCTCCGTAGACCGGGTGGTACAGGTCCAGCGGCGCCAGCGTGCGGTTGTAGCGCTCGGAGCGATGGCGCCGGTGCGCATAGTCCACCCCCGCCAGCAGCGTATGGGCGAGCGGCCCGGTCAGCCCCTTGAACTGGAGCTGAGTATCGACCACGAAGTTGTCGGAATGGTCCACGCGGTCCTGCGCGCCGCGATCGATCACGGTGTCGCCGGTGCCCGGCACGAAGCCTCCCAGGTTGACGGACGGCAGTTCGTTGCGGGACGAGAAGTAGCGCAGGTTCTGCCGCACCGTCACCGCGTCGTTGAACGCGTGTTCGAAGCGATAGCCGATGTCGTAGAACCGGGTCTCCGACTTGTCGTAGCCAGGTTCGCCGGTGAAGCGCCGCGTGGGGATCCTGCCCTGGGACGAGTCTTCCAGCGTGCCGATTGCCGGCAGGCCATAGACGTAGGCCGTGCGGGTCCGCTGGTAGGTGCCCAGGAACGTCATCGACGTGGCGGCCGAAGGCTGCCAGCGCAGCGCCGGCGCGATGTACGTGCGATCGTCCGGAACGTAGTCCACCATCGTGTCGCTGTCCCGCGCGAGGGCGGTGAGCCGGTAGGTCCAGGTGCCGTCCTCGGTCAGCTTGCCGCCGTGGTCCGTGGCGAGTTCGTAGCGCGAATGGTTGCCGAGCGACGTGCGTAGCTCGTGCAGCGGCTCCGCGGTGGGCAGCTTGCTGGTCACGTTGACCAGCCCGCCCGGCGAGGCCTGGCCATACAGCACCGATGCCGCGCCGCGCAGCACCTCGACGCGCTCCATGCCGTAGGGCTCCTGCGTGCCGTCGTAGACGTTGCCCATGTACTTCATGCCGTCGCGGTAGATGCCGCCGTAGCCGGAAAGCTGGAACCCGCGCATGACGAAGCCGTCCGTGGTGCGGTCGTTGCCTTCCTGCGACAGGATGCCGGCGGTGTAGCGCAGCGCTTCGCCCAGGCTGGCCGCCCCGGTGTCCTCGATCTGCTCGCGGCTGACCACCGAAATGGACTGCGGCGTCTCGATCAGCGGCGTATCGGTTTTGGTGCCGGTGGCGCTGCGGCGCGCCACGTAGCCGCCCACGGGCCCCCATGCCGTCTCGGCGGCGCCGTGCACGGTCACCGCCGGCAAGGTCGTCGCGCCTTGCGGCTCCGGACGCAGCGTGTAGCTGCCGTCGGACCTGCGCTGCGGCGTCAGTCCGCTTCCTGTCAGCAAACGCCGCAATCCCTCTTCGAACGGATAGCTTCCGCTCAGGCCCGCCGTGTGCAGCCCTTGGGTCAACGCCGGGTCGAACGACAGCAGCACGCCGGCGTTCGCGGCATAGGCCGCCAGCGCGGCGCCGAGCGGTCCCGGGGAGATGGCGACACTGGCCGAGCCCGTCGGCGCCTGGGAGTGTGCGGGCGCCGCGCCCGCCAGCGGCAGGGCGAACGCGATGGCGCAGCGCAGGGCGAGACGGGAGCGGCGCGCGCGCCGAGGAGGAATACGCGAGGACATGAAAGACACTCCAATCGTTGGTCTTGCCTTCATAGCCAGACGAAACGCGAAAAGTGCCAGTCGCTGTTACAAAAAAGCCGTGCCCGCGCGCTCCGCGGCATCCCGCGGCAGCACCGAGACCCAGTAGCGGGTGCGGTAGCGCAGGCGCAGCGGCAGCGTGTCGGCCACCGCGGCCAGCACCCGATCGGTGTCGGCCAGCGGGAAGGAACCGGAAATCGGCAGGCGAGCCACTTCGGGCGCGCAATCGATCCAGCCCGTGCGATAGCGTTGAAGCTCTTCGAGGAACTCCGCCAACGGCATGCCGTCCACCTGGAGCATGCCGCGCGACCAGGCCGAGGGATCGCCGGCCAGCGCCTCGGGCGAGGCCGCCCGCGCCGCGGAAAACTTCAGCCCGAAACCCGCGGGCACGATGCTGGCGCTGGATGCGCCCAGCGGCTGCACGCGCAGTTCGCCCTCCAGCACTTGCACCGAGGACGTGCGGTCGTCGTGCCGCGCCACGAAGCGGGCGCTCGACGTCGCGATGCGGCCTTCGCTCGTGCGAATCACGAAGGCACGAGGGTCGGGTTGGCGGTCCGGCACGGCATCGACCAGGATTTCCCCGGCGTGGAGGGCCACCAGGCGCTGCGTCCTGTCGAACAGCACGTCGATCGCCGTGCGGGTATTGAGCACGATGCGGGATTGGTCGGCCAGCACCAATTCGCGCCTGCCGCCGGCCGGCGTTTGATATTGAGCCGTCCAGGCTTGCCAGGGGGCTTCGCGCCAGGCCGACCAGCCCACCGCCCCCGCGCCCGCGAGCACGGCCAGCTTGGCCAGGGCCCGTCGGCGCCCGGGCGAGCGGGGACGAGCCAGCACGGGTAGCGCGCCTTCCGGCAGGGCCTCGAAGCGGCGGGTCAGCGCTTCGGTGCGCTGCCAGGCGCGCTCGTGTTCCGGGTCTGCCTTGCGCCAGGCCAGCCAGGCGGCCTGGTCGGCGTCGGTCATGGCGCCGGACGTCAGCCGCAGGAACCATTCGACGGCGCCGTCCAGCGCGCGCGGGTCGATGCGCGCGGCTTCCCTCGCGCTCACGCGGCAAGCTCCAGGCACTGGCGCAGGGCGCGGGCGATGTACTGCCGCACCGATCCGACCGACACATGCAGGCGTGCGGCGATCTCCGCATGGGTGAGGCCTTCGAGCTGGCACAGCAGGAAGGCCCGCCTGACGGCTGCCGGAAGCCCGTCGAGCAGCGTGTCGATTTCCTGAAGCGCTTCCAGCGCCAGCGCGCGCGCCTCGGGCGACGGCGCCGCGGAAGCGGGCAGGCGCGCCAGCGTTTCCAGGTAGGCGCGTTCCAGGTCCTTGCGCTGCAAGTGATTCACCATCAGGCCGTGCGCCACCGTGGCCAGATAGGAGCGCGGCTCGTGGATGCCGGACAGCTCGCGGTGCGCCAGCACGCGCGCATAGGTATCGTGCACCAGGTCGGCCGCGTCGAAGGCGCAGCCCAGCTTCTTGCGCAGCCATCCCTGCAGCCAGCCGTGATGGTCGCGATAGAGCGCGTGCGCCAATTGCTGCGCGGTCGGATCGAGGGCGGTCATGGACGGGGCGGGCGGGCCGGAAAAATTGAGGATGAGAATTATTCTAGCTTCGGGCACGGCCGCATGCCAGCCTGGCGTGCGCTCTGGGGCGAAACGAGGCGCCGCCTGGCGGCGGCAGGCTGTCGGGGGCGCAAAAATAGGAGAAGATGGGCCGGGCGGCGCGCGATGGACAGTGCCGGCAGCCCAGGGAGATGGCGGCGATCGGCATGCCAATCCCGCAAGCCGTTGATTTTGTTCTTGTTCTGGCGGAAGCGGTGAGATTCGAACTCACGAACGGTTGCCCGTTGCCGGTTTTCAAGACCGGTGCAATCGACCACTCTGCCACGCTTCCGGGTACTGCCTTGACCGCGTATTGTCCGGCAATCCGGCCATCTGGCAAACAATCTGCCCGAAGCGGACGCGATCCGCAGCAAAGGGCGCAATAATAATCCATTTGCTGCAAAGGAGGCACGCGATGCACGCCGTAGAAATCTCTCGCCCTGGTGGCCCCGAGGTCCTGGTTCCCGTGGAGCGTCCCACGCCGGAAACCGGCGCGGGTGAAGTTCTGATCAAAGTGAGCGCCGCCGGGGTCAACCGCCCCGACGTGTTCCAGCGCAAGGGCAACTACGCCCCGCCGCGCGGCGCCTCGGACCTGCCGGGCCTGGAAGTGGCCGGCGAGATCGTCGGCGGCGACCTGGCCGGCAGCGGCTTCGCCGTGGGCGACAAGGTCTGCGCCCTGGTGGCGGGCGGCGGCTACGCGGAATACTGCGTCGCGCCCGCCGCGCAATGCCTGCCCATACCCAAGGGCCTGTCCGACATCGAGGCCGCGGGCCTGCCGGAAACCTATTTCACCGTCTGGAGCAACGTGTTCGACCGCGGCCGCCTGTCCGAAGGCGAGGCCCTGCTGGTGCACGGCGGCGCCAGCGGCATCGGCACCACGGCGATCCAGCTAGCCCGCGCCATGGGCCACAAGGTCTACGCCACGGTCGGCAGCGACGACCGGGCGCGCGCCGTGGAAGCCCTGGGCGCGGAGCGCGGCATCAACTACAAGACCCAGGACTTCGTGAAGGAAGTGCTGGATGCGACCGGCGGGCGCGGCGTGGACGTGATCCTGGACATGGTGGCCGGCGACTACATCGCCCGCGACATGCAGTGCCTGGCCGACGACGGCCGCATCGTCATCATCGCCCAGTTGGGCGGTTCGCACGCCAATGTGGACACGGCCCAGGTCATGCGCCGCCGCCTGACCATCACCGGCTCCACCTTGCGTCCCCGCCCGGTCGCCTTCAAGGGCGCCATCGCCCGCGCCCTGCGCGAGCACGCCTGGCCCTTGCTTGAAAAAGGGGACATCAAGCCCATCGTGCACGCGACGTTCCCGCTGGCCGAGGCCTCCCGCGCCCATGCCATGATGGAAAGCGGTGAAAACATCGGCAAAATCATCCTGACAATGTAAGAATCGCGGGCCGCTCGGCGTAGCGTCCCGCAACAGGATACAATCTCGGGTTTCGCCTGGAATTTTTTCCAGGCAGGCCCGTGGGCGCTTGCCGCCGCCCGCAATCCCTCTAGGCCCCTCTCTAGACAATTCGCCATGACTTCAGTCGAAAACCGCGCCCGCCTCGTGCTGGGCAACTGGAAGATGCACGGTAACCTGGCCGAGAACGCCGCGTTGCTGACGGAGCTGCGTGCCGCGGATGCTGCGAGCCACTGCGAAATCGGCGTCTGCGTTCCGTTCCCCTATCTGGCGCAGGCCGCCTCGGCCCTGACCGGAAGCAGCGTGTCCTGGGGGGCGCAAGACGTCAGCGCGCACGGCAAGGGCGCCTACACCGGAGAGGTTTCCGGCGCCATGCTGAAAGAGTTCGGCTGCCGCTGGGCGCTGGCCGGCCATTCCGAGCGCCGTGTGCTGCATGGCGAAACGGACGAAGCCGTTGCCGCCAAGGCCCAGGCCGCCCTGGCCGCCGGCCTGACCCCGGTGGTCTGTGTCGGCGAATCCCTGGCCGACCGCGACGCGGGCAATACCCTCGCCGTCATCGAGCGCCAGCTCAAGCCCGTGCTGGCCCTGGGCGCGGCGGAAGTGTCCCGCATGGTCCTGGCCTACGAGCCCGTCTGGGCCATCGGCACGGGCCGCAGCGCCAGCCCCGAGCAGGCGCAGGAAGTCCACGGCGCCATCCGCGCCGCCTTGCGCGCGCTGGGCGCCGGGCAGGTGCAAGTGTTGTACGGCGGCAGCGTAAAAGCTGCCAATGCTGCCAGTTTGTTCGCCATGACTGATATCGACGGGGCCCTGGTCGGCGGCGCGTCGCTCGTGGCCGAAGAATTTTTGCGAATCGCCGCCATCTAAGTTTCCGTTCCGGAGTCTGCAATGCCCTTGATGCTCAAACTTCTGCTGGCCGTCCAAGTGTTCTCGGCGCTGGCTATTATCGTCCTGGTCCTGCTGCAGCAGGGCAAAGGCGCCGACATGGGGTCCGCCTTCGGCAGCGGCTCGGCCGGCAGCCTGTTCGGCGCCACCGGCGCCGCGAACTTCCTGTCGCGCGCGACCAAATGGGCCGCCGTCGTCTTCTTCGCGTCCACCGCCGGCCTGGCCTACGTCAGCCACAAGGGTTCGGCTGGCCCCGCCGTCGATTCGGGCGTGATGCAGAGCTTCCCGGCCGACCGTTCGGTTCCGCAGGTGCCGGGTTCGGTGCCCGCCGCTCCGTCCGGCGCATCGTCCGTGCCGGGCGCCGGTTCGGTTCCGGCCGCGCCGGCCCAGCCCGACGCGTCGGTGCCCTCGGTGCCGGCAGCGCCCGCCGCTCCGGCTCCGGAAGGCGGCAAGCCGGCCGAAACGCCCGCGAAGTAAGCCACAGCACACGAAAAGGCCGGCGCATGCCGGCCTTTTTCATTGGCGCGCGATTCTCGCAAAGGCATATTCGGATCGGCCCCCAGCCCGCGTTCGGCGCGCGCAGGCTGATTCCGCGCCTGCGGCGCTTCCTGGCCGCGCATCCGGACGTCCAGGTGAGGGGGGCGCAGCGAGACCCGCCCCTTCGATGCCCAGCGGCCTGTCCCGCCGCCCGAAGGGGAAAGAGGGGATTCCTGTGGCGAGATTGGCTGGGTTCACCCGAATTCCGATTTGCGTGATAGAATGTTCGACTTTCCAGGAAAGCACGCTTTTCTGGTCAGTTCAGCCGACGTGGTGAAATTGGTAGACACGCTATCTTGAGGGGGTAGTGGCGAAAGCTGTGCGAGTTCGAGTCTCGCCGTCGGCACCAAGAATTTGTTCCGGGATCGCTCCTGGAAGAGTAAAGAACCCGCATCTCTCCTATGAGGATGCGGGTTTTTTGTCGCCCCAAGACAAAAAGCGCCCCCTTGGGGGGCAGCAAGCCGAAGGCGCGGCGTGGAGGCTTTTTTCTGTCGCCCGGCGAGCCCGCCGCCGTTTCGCCGAATTCGTTGTATTGCCATCCCGCGCGTCGCGCGATCGTCCTGAGTTTCAAGGATTCAGATATTGCCTGAAGCTCGGGTAATTAATGTCAACGCGAAATCAATAAAAACAAATAGGTTGATCGCGGATATTTATTGCGGAATGCGAGCCATTTTAAATGGCGCGGCACGGTTTTATTTCTTGAGCGGAATTCATATATTGATTTAGCGCGTATTGCCGTTCATTGCCATTCCCGGATGTGGAAATTTTCTTTTCGGCAGGCCTCACAGAGTACAACGATTGTGTTTAAATATAAAAACACATACGTGTAGGGCAGTATGCCCTGGAAGGCTGCCGCGCGCGGTTATGGTCCCTCACCCATGATCGCGCGCGGCTGGCTTACCGTTCATGTTCAAGAATCAGGTGCGGCATTGGTCGGTCGGTCACAGCCAGGACATCCGGCAAACGGCCTGAGTACGAATCGGGGCGTCCTCATCGACGTGGAAGGTCTTGAGGTAGATCCATGTATCAGCTTCGCTGCGCTTTGGGATGTACTCCATGATTCCGTCGATAGAAACGAGCCGGGTCGATGCCCAGTGGGATGCGTGCCCCTATTTGAGAGTCCGGATAGTCAATTTACGGGACATTGAACTCGCGTATGGGCTCGACGTAGCCGTCGCTGTAAGGCGGGAGCTGTGGACGCGCCTGGCCCTTGTGGGCGGGCCGGAGATTCCGGTCTGGCGCGAGAACGATGTGCTGACGGTAAGTTTGGGATATGCTGCCCAGACGTGGGAAGGCTTGGCTGACGGCATCCTCAATTACGAACTGAGCCAGCGGACGGCACTTAGCATGCCAATCGAAATAACGCCTGATTCGTGGGTATGTCCGCTGATCGCCACGGAACTCTTGTCCGTTGGTGCCGGCAGGCCTTGCGGCGCCATACCGTCCGGCGCGGACGAGGCCGGAGTTCCAGGAACGGAGGGGATAAGCGGCGAGCCGGCGCGGGCTGGGCAATTTCGTGACGACATGGCCAAGGCATCGTATCTGCTGGAGAGCCTTCGAACCGGCCAGTTGCCGTTGGCGTTCCAGCCCGTGGTCCTTATTCAGGATCTGTCTTCGGTCCTGTACGACGAGTTGTTGCTTCGTCCCGCCGTGGGCGGGCCCGGGCAGATCGCTATCGCCCTGGAAAGGCTGGGGATTGCCTGGTTACTGGATCGTAGCATCGTCTGGACAGCGATCGAGGTGCTGGAGGCGCATCCGACGCGGCACCTGGCATGTAATGTGTCGGCGTTTTCCTTTTATCCGGATCCATGGTGGTTCGAGGTGATGGATTTTTTGCAGTCGCGCCCCTCTGTTGCCGCGCGTCTCATCATTGAGATAACAGAGACCGGGGTGCTGCGGGATTTAAGAAAATCGCTGGGTTTGATTTTGCGATTGCGCAAGGCGGGCGTAAGAGTTGCGCTTGATGATGTGGGAGTGGGTAACTGCACCTTGGCGTTCCTGCTGGAAGCCTCTCCGTGCATCATAAAAATCGACCGTTTGATGTTGCAGCGGGCCGCGCAATCAAAAGAGGGGGGGCGGCGATTTCAGGCGCTGATCAAGCTGTGTGCCAGTTGCAGCCCTTGCGTGGTGGTCGAAGGGATAGAAAATGAGGCGGAGTTGAATCTGGCCAGGGCCGGTGGAGGCGTGTCCGCCGTGCAAGGCTTCGCCATCGCCATGCCGGACAGGGCTCCTCCGTGGCTCAATAGTACGTCACAATTTGTATCATTGCGATGAAATGTTGCGATCTAAGCTTAAAATTGAATAAGTCGCGCCGTTTCATATGATATATACCGCCGAATATGTTTAACTGCTGTGGCCGATAAGGCGCCCGCGTTAATAGAGATATTCAAAAGGATTCAAAGAGAAACATTTCTTAACTTATTCCTCGCGGTCGCGTTGGAGGGGCTTTAGTTAGCTAAGATTGAGATTAAAATTGAAATGGCTTGCCTGCATCTTATGCGGCGATCTGCGAATGGAAAAGAACTAGAACTGTGGATACCTTCGGCAATAGAGTGCGGAAAATGCGGCTGCGTCTTGGATGGACACAAAAGGACTTGGCACTCGCCAGTGGCCTCACGCAGAGCGCAATCGGCAATTATGAGAGCGGGCAGAGAGTTGAGCCTTCCGGCCAGGCGTTGGTCGGCCTTGCTCAGGCGCTGAAGGTAAGTCCGGGCTGGCTGAGCCATGGGGACGAAGGGCCTGGAGCAGACGGCGCCACCGCAAGAAAGGCATCCAGGAATCCCCTGGACAGTTCGCCGGTGCGTTGGCCGTTCAGGGAAGTGAGCCTTGAGGAATACTTGTCCCTGAGCGCATCCGAGAAGAAAATTCTCTCGAGCATGGTTGCAACGTATATTCAAGCTTGCCAGCATAAACGCTAGTTGCCGTTTACGAATGCCGTATTTTTCGTGCGCCTGCCAAAAATAAATTTCCTAATATTGGCGACACCGTTTCCTTTGAAATTGCTCGCATGAACCGCCCGGGGAATCCCAGGAGTATTCAATACTCTTGGGCCTTGGGGGTTTCACCTATATTCCCCCTGGAACAGGCGGCCGTATACGGCGGCTGCCATCGGCGCATTTATCCGGCTCCTCTTGGGCAGTATCCAAGGTTTCAATGATCGGGGACTTTGCCTCGGCGCAGGGCAGATCTGTTCCGTGCCTGATCGTCCCCAGGCCGGGCACGCGCATCCGTCGCCTTGACGGTATATCACAATAGTCGGAGTCCAGCCGGCCAGCGAATGGCCGGGAGGGGCATCGGGCCCTGTAGAGCGGTTTCGACTGCCATGGCAATATCTCGCCCGGGCTTTAAACAGTTCTAATAAAACCGAGGCCGTCTGTGTGCCTGCCTCGGGATGTTTCGGCCAACAAATTGCCGCGTGCAACGCATTCGGCAGGCTGAAAAGCGGCTGTTACTTTAGTCAACGCGTCTTCACCGGCGGCGCAGCGGCCACATTGCCATGCCCTGGCCTGGCGGAAGAATTGACATAAAAGTCATCCTCTTCCCGAGGCCGCGTTCCGTGCATCCCCATCATACGCGCCTGACTAACACAAGTGAAGTATTTTTTGTATTCACTTAATCCTGATGCTGATAAGCACTTAGGTAAATATAGTCTAGAAATAAGGTATTGTGCGAGAATTTAAAAAAGAATACAAACACAATTGTGTTTAGAACATGGTGGTTGGGCGGAAGGGGACTGTTGTCGAGACGGGAGCGGGGGTTAATGGTATCGCCGCCGGCTATTCCTCAACCATGAGGGATGGTTGTCAGGGACACCGCGCGCCTCTTCCTTGCCGGACATTGAAATTAACGGTAATAAAGTAACGGTGGGAAATATGGGAATTGGCGATGAGTTTGGTGAGCCTCGTGGAGGGCGGTTTGACCGCGCAACCTATGAAGCAGCCAGCCGAAAAAAATTGGATGCTGTTCCATTGTTGCAGACGCTGGAGACAACCCGCAATTTGGCTTGCGGAGTCGCATCGCTGCTGGTGCTGCTCAAGACACACGGCGTTCCAGAGGGCGGGCAATCGAACGACGTCCTTATCAATCATATGCAGGTGGATGAGCTTTTATCGCTCTGCATTGAATCCATGGGCCTGCTGAACGACAGGATCGAGAAACTCGCAGACCACATGACCCACCGGCACGATCCTGACTTCGGAGGGGATTAGAATCCGCCCCGGATGCGTGTCCAGGCCAACGGACAAAACGGTCGCGGACGAACAGGCCGCGCGCATCGGTGGTCCGAACCGGGGCTAGAAAGGCTCTTCAGCGACGAAGACGTAGCCGACGCCGCGAATGCTCTTGATCGGAAGACGGATAGAGTGCTCAGCGGCTTTTTTTCGCAATCGACTGACCGCAACATCGAGGTTGCGGCTCACGCGGTCGTTCACGCCGTTGGCGGCGTGGCTGGAACGCATAAGCGGCCTATCGGACTTTTCGATGAGGTCCCGCATGATTTCCCGCTCTATCTGATTCAGCTCGATTGCCGTGCCGTTGGGCGAATTGAGCGTCCAGCCGTCATTGGTCAGGTTCCATGCCTTGAATTGGCGGGCCTCTGCGGCCTGCGGCGCCGCTTTGCGCATTCCCTGCCGTGGTTCCCGTCTTCGGGCCGCGGCCAAAACGGTGGCGGCCAATTCCAGAGAGTCCAGCGAGGCGTCGGCGCACGTATCCGCTCCCGCCAGCATCGCCGCGACGCGAGAGACCTTGTCCGGGAACTCTGAAGTCACAATCAACCAGGCCGAAGGAAGCAGCGATCGCAGGCGCGCGACGCCCAGCAGGGCCGTGGCGGGACTTGCATGGAGCACGACGATCGGGATTCCCCCAGGCTCGAGGGTCTCCAGACCGGCCCATAGCCTGTCGGAACATATCTTTACGTCGAATCCCAGGAGCCTGAGGCTCTCGACCTGACGCTGGCTGTCCACGTCCCCCACCGCGAAATAGCTGATGTTGGAACCTTGGCCGCCAAGGAGCGGGAACGCCGTCTCCCTTGCGCGCTGGCGAAGGCCGCGGCTGGCGCCGTCGTCGGGAAGAGGATGGCGCGGCAGCCAACCCTCCGGCAGCCCGCCATCGGAGGCCGCCGAAACGCTGACAGTGCTTTGATCTTCGGAAATCATCTTCACGCGTGGTTTCACCGCAACTCCCACACAATTAATCACAAGTGTGTTTATAATTTAAACACGACGAAACTTGTTGGATCAAGCGAATTTTTTTTAAGTCAATGATTTTTATAAGAAAAATTAAATTCGTCGGCCTGTTTCGAAAACTTTTAACACAATCTGTGTCACAGCATGCTGATGAGCCCGAGGGGCTCGGGAGGGACTTTGATGTCAAGGATCAATTGGTCGAGAAGCGCGCCGACGCTTGTTTTGAGCACGTTGACGGTTGCTTTGTTGCTTGCCTTTCCGCAAGCCCATGCGGAGCCCAGCCGTGACGTGACGGCTTCGGGCCGCGACAAGGTCACACTGAAGCGGGGCAAGGACTACACCAGCCTGACCGCGACGCACGGGGGCTCGATCCGCGGGTCGCGCGTAGATGTCGAGGGCCGCTCCGGCGAACTGGTGAAAGCCATCGACGGCGGGAAGATCGAGCTGGTGGACACCGATGTCTCCGCCGATGGGAAGAGCCGGCATAGCCACCACGTCCAGCAGGGACCCGCCGTCAGCGCGACCAGCAATGACAATCGCCACTCCCGGGGCCGCGAGACCGAGGTGTCGCTCAAAGGCGGCAGCGTGACCACGCAGGCTTCAAATTCGCCCGCGCTCCAGGCCTCGGGCCGCAACGCCACGGTCAGCGCGGACGGCACCCGACTGAAAACCTATGGCAACGGCAGCGATGTCGCGAAGGCGGTGTCGGGCGGCACGGTCGAGTTGCGCAATGTTTCGATCAAGAGCCAGGGCAGGGACGCGGATGGTGTGGCGGTACACGGCAATCGCTCCAGCGCCACGTTGTACCGGACGGAAATCGAAACGCGCGGCTCGAACGCCGATGGCGTCGAGGTCACCGACGGTGGCCAGGCGCGCGTGGACCGCAGCGAAATCAAGACGTCCGGGGCCAGCGCCGCCGGATTGCGTGTCGACGGACGGAATTCCGATGCGGAGCTGAAGCGCTCGGAAATCCGTACCCGCGGGGCCTCTTCCAGCGCGGTTGAAGTCAGCCGTGGCGGCGACGTCGAGATTGAAGACAGCGAACTGTCGACGTCGGGTTCCGGCAGCGCCGGTATCCGCGTGGACGGGCGCGGCAGCGACGCGAGCGTCCGCAAGACGGAGATCCGTACTTCCGGCTCTGGGGCCACCGGCATCGTCCTGTCCGACAAGGCGCAGGCCAATGTCTCGCGCAGCTCCATCAGCACCTCGGGCCGCGACAGCGATGGCGTGGCGGTCGGCAGCGGCGCCGAACTGCGGATGTCGCGCAGCCACATCGGCACCAGCGGCCGCAGCGCCGACGGCCTGTCGGTGCAAGGCAGCGGTTCCAAGGCTGTCGTCGACGATCTGAAAATCTCCACCACCGGCAAGGACAGCAAGGCGCTGTCGGTCAAGAACGGCGGCCTGGCGGTCGTTACCGACAGCGAACTGTCGACGTCGGGTTCCGGCAGCGCCGGCATCCGTGTGGATGGGCGCGGCAGCGACGCGAGCGTCCGCAAGACGGAGGTCCGCACGTCCGGCTCCGATGCCAGCGGCATCGTCCTGTCCGACAAGGCGCAGGCCAATGTTTCGCGCAGCTCCATCAGCACCTCGGGCCGCGACAGCGATGGCGTGGCAGTCGG
Organism: Achromobacter veterisilvae; assembly: GCF_037619525.1. NCBI lineage: Bacteria > Pseudomonadati > Pseudomonadota > Betaproteobacteria > Burkholderiales > Alcaligenaceae > Achromobacter > Achromobacter veterisilvae. The sequence continues at coordinate 2,336,277 of NZ_CP148753.1, forward strand.
CAGCGGCGCCGAACTGCGGATGTCGCGCAGCCAGATCGGCACCAGCGGCCGTAGCGCCGACGGCCTGTCGGTGCAAGGCAGCGGTTCCAAGGCTATCGCTGACGATCTGAAAATCTCCGCCTCCGGCAAGGACAGCAAGGCGCTGTCGGTCAAGAACGGCGGCCTGGCGGTCGTTACCGACAGCGAAATGTCGGCGAATGGGGAAAATGGCATCGCCGCGGCGGTCAGCGGCGAGGGCGCCCGAGCCCTCATCCTCGACAGCGAATTGACCGCGAACGGCCGGGATGGCCAGGCGCTGGAGATCAAGTCTTCCGGTTTCGCCTATCTGGCCGACAGCGTCGCGGTCGGGTCGGTGGCCGGCGCAACCGTGACGGGCAGCGGCAGCCTGCTGGTTGCCAAGAACAGCCAGATTTCGGCGCAGGCCCAGGAGAATATCTATGGCCGGGGTCGCTACCAGCCCGAATCCCCTATTGGATTGAATGTCACGAAGGGCGGCAAGGCCCTCGTCCTGGGCGGCGACGTGCAGGCGCAGGGCGATGATGCGCGCGGCATAAACGTTTCCGGCAAGGGCAGTTCGGTCTGGACGGTTGGCACCGACATCGCGGCGACCGGACAGGACAGCCAAGGGGTGGTCATCAGCAAGGGCGCCGGGGCGGCCCTGCTGGGGTCGACGGTGTCGGCCGATGCCATCGGCATCAGTGTCGACGGCCGGGACAGCACCCTGCTGGCCATCAACACCACGGTGCAGGCCGGCACCGACACGCAGATTTATACAAGGCGCAGCGATCCGGCCCCCGGGGTTGGCATCGCGGTCTCCGGCGGGGCGACCGCCGCGGTGCTGGGCGGCCAGGTCACGGCGCTGGGCGACGGCGGCGCGGCGGTGAAGGTCGAGAATAGCCTGGCGCTTCTGAAGGACGTGACCCTCGACGCGACGGGCAACGACGCGAACGCCTTGATCGTGCGGACCACCCGGGACAACGACGACCGCCGCGGCCGCCGTGGCCATGATCGCGACCGCAACGAAGCCGGGGCCTGGGTGTCCGGCGCCACGGTGTCGACTTCGGGCGACCGCAGCGACGCCGTGCTGGTGCAAGGAAGGAAGAGCGTCGCGCTGATCGAGGAATCGACCATCACGACGACCGGCGAGCAAGCCTCGGGCCTGTCGGTGCAAGATGGCGGCCAGGTCGGCCTGGCCGACAGCCGTGTCAGCGCGTCGGGCGCGGGCGCGGCAGCCGCCCGCGTGGGCTCGGTCGTCAGCCGGCACCACAGGGCGGTGTCGTCGCTCGAGATCTCCGGAAGCACACTGAGCGCGAGCGGCGAGAACGCGTCGGGCATCGTGCTGGAGAATTCGGCGAACCTGAGCATCGCGAACTCCGTCGTCCGATCCACCGGCGCCAGCCTGACGTCGCGCCTGGATACCGCTGGACAGCGCCAGAACATCTCGATCGACAGCGGCGCCACGCTGGTGCAGAACAACGGCACGCTGCTGCAGGTGGAACGCAGCGAGGAAGGCCGGGATGGCCGGGTGAACCTGGATCTCAAGGACGGTTCGGTCACCAAGGGCAATATCGTCGACATTCAGCAGGACCTGGTCGGAGACGGCGGCACGTACGTGCGTCTGGGCGCGTTGGCTTCGTATGACGGCCTCATGCAAGGCGTGCGGGAAGTCGTGACCGAGGGGGGCAATCAGACCCTGCATTTCGCCGCCGGCAGCACGCTTGGCTCGCTGTTGATCGACAATCATGCCGTCTCGAGCGGCGGCACGGTCGATAACCGGATCTCGGCCAGTGGCGACGTTGTCGTGGACAACGCGACCCTGGGCGGAAACTGGAAGATCGGCGGCACCTTGACGGGCCGCAATGGCGCCATCATCCGCCCGGGCAACTCCGTCGGCGCGATCACGACGAACGCCATCAATTGGCAGGCCGGCTCGGTCTATCAGGCGGAAATCAACGCCCAAGGCCAATCCGACCTGGTGGAAGTCACCGGCAGCGGCGGCGCGGACATCAGCAAGGCCAGCCTGGTGGTCAAACCCGAGAACGGCGTGGGCCGCGTCCTTCTCAATCACGACTACACGGTGCTCACCGCGGCGTCGGGCGTGCAGGGGAAATTCACGGCTACGTCCTGGGACGGACAGGCCTATCCCTTGCTTGCGCTGAGCACGATCTATGCGCCGCAATCGGTGGCCGTCCGCATGGCGCCGGACACCGGGGCCATCAAGAACTACGGCTTCTCGCGCAACCAACGCGGGGCGGCCTTGGGTTCGGCAACGCTGGCCGGCTCCAACGCGAGCGTGGACGAGGCCTTCTTCTCGGCCAACCCCAGGAACGCGTTCGACCAGCTTTCGGGTGAAGTCCACGCGAGCGTGCGGTCCATTCTCTTTAACGACATGCTGTCGACCAGCGCGGCGATGCAGGGCCAGATGCGCGCAAACCTGGGCGCGCAGATGCTGCCCGGCCAGCCGACCGCCTCGACCGACGCGGCTTCGCCGGATGCCATGCCGGTCAGCGGCGCCTATCCCTTGTGGGCGAGTTTCAATGCGGCGGGAATGACGACGAACGATGACGGCAATGCCGCATCCACGCGCTATTCGACCACCCGGCTGCTGGTGGGCGGCGACGCGGCCATCGGCGGCGGCTGGCGTCTCGGCGCCGCGGCTGGCGTCAGCAGCGGCGATTTCAAGCTCAACGACCGCAACTCGGACGGCAGCGTCAACAACTACACGATGATGCTGTATGGCGGCAACGCCTGGAAGGCCGGCCCGGGCAGCCTGAAGCTGCTGGTGGGCGGCGGCTACACGCGGCACAACATCGACACCAGCCGCACGGTCGACCTGGCCGGTTCGCAGGACCTGGACGCCGACTACAACGGATCGACCTGGCAGCTCTTCGGCGATCTGGGCTATGCGATTGCGCTGGGTGACAACTATTCGGTTGAGCCGTATGTGAACGTCGCCTGGTTCAAACAGCGCCTGCGCGGCTTTGACGAGTCGGGCGGAGACGCCGCGTTGAAGGCGGGCTCGTCGCGCGAGGACCTCGGCACCTACACCTTGGGTCTGCGCACGGCGCTGGTCTACCCCGGGAAGACCAATCCGTTCACGCTGCGAGGCCATGTGGGCTGGCGCCATGCCACGGGCGATCGCGATCCCTCGCGTTCGATGTCGTTCGTCCAGGGCGGCGGCAGCGCGTTTTCGGTCTACGGTTCGCCGATAGCCAAGAACGCCGCGGTCGTAGGGCTGAGCGGTGAAGTCGGCCTGGACAAGAACTTTGCCCTGGGGCTGAGCTATGACGGCCAGTTCGGCAGCGGCAATACCGACAATGCCGGTTCGCTGTTCATGAAAGTCCGCTTCTGATCGGCAGTCGTCATTCAAAGCAATCGCCGGAGGGACGTTGAGTCTCTCCGGCCAGTAACCACCCCGCGAAACGAATGCAGATTCCTCGCCTTGGTCGCTTGTTCGCTTCCGACAATGTCAGGCCCGCCAATGTGTCGGGTCTGGCGGATTTTTTCGAAGCTTCCGATGCATTCAGGAAGTCAGGCATTCCCAAACCACGACGATTCGGATCCATGAAAGACACCGCCGACATCACCTCCATGCAAGAAGACGTGCTAACGCCGATCAATGAGCTTATACGGCCGCGCACGGAGGCGGAGACGCTGTTGCTGCGCATGCGCATTTCCCAGAAGTGCCGCTACAACGCGTCCGTCCGCCTGCGACGTTCCTATCGATTCCGGCTTTTCACCTCGATGATGTTCGCGGTGGGGCTGATGATCATTCCGCTGCTCCAGAACTCCCCCATTACGCTGGGCTTCAGTCCCGCCGTGATGGCGATGGTCCAGGTCCTGCTGGCCGTCGGTATCCTGGTGTTCACCGTGATCGCGGGCAAGGCCGGCTTCGAACTGCGGGCCGACAAGCTCAATCAGGAGGGCGATTCCCTCAAGGACCTGAGCCGTCGCCTGACCCGGTACATGGCGGGGGGTTCGGAAGTGCGGCTGGAAGAGTATCACCAGGAATATGCCGCGCTGACCTCCGGCAAGGAGGCGCACTCGCGCTCGGATTATCTCCAGGCGCAGCTCGAGATGAAAGAGTATTTCCCGATGTGGCCGGGCAAGCGCCTGGCCTTGCGGGTGGGGCTCGGCATCTCCGTACTGTCCAACTACGTCATTCCGCTCTTGCTCATCCTGATGGAGATGGCGTTCGTTTCGGACATGCTGACGCTGACCGCGCTCTACCCGAATGTGCTTCATCTGCCTGGCCTCGCCCGCTAGTGAGAACCGGCGATGATGCAATTTCTCCGTCATAGATTCGCAACGGATCTGGCGATCGATCTAGGCACGGCGAATACCCTGATTTATGCGCGAGGAAGAGGAGTAGTGCTGAATGAACCGTCCGTCGTCGCCCTCCGGGACGACGGATCCGGGATGGGAAAGCGGGTCATCCAGGCAGTCGGCCAGGCCGCGAAGCAGATGCTGGGGCGCGTGCCGGGGAATATCGAGGCCATCCGGCCGATGAAGGACGGCGTCATCGCGGACTTTTCGGTCACCGAGCAAATGCTCAAGCAGTTCATCCGCATGATCCATTCGAGAAGCCTGTTCGCGCCCAGCCCGCGCATCATCGTCTGCGTTCCCTGCGGGTCGACCCAGGTGGAGCGGCGGGCGATCCGGGAGTCCGCGCTGGGCGCGGGAGCGTCGCGCGTCTATCTGATCGAGGAGCCGATGGCGGCAGCGATCGGGGCGGGCCTGGATGTGGCGGAAGCGTCCGGATCGATGGTGGTCGATATCGGCGGGGGCACGACGGAAGTGGCCGTCATCTCGCTGGGCGGCATGGTCTACAAGGGATCGGTCAGGGTCGGCGGAGACAAGTTCGACGAGGCGATCGTCAACTACATCAGGCGCCACTACGGGATGCTGATCGGCGAGCCCACCGCCGAACTGATCAAGAAGGAAGTGGGCGCCGCCTATTCCGGAGCGCCACTGAAAACGATGGAGGTCACCGGGCGCAATCTTGCCGAGGGCGTGCCGCGCAGTTTTTCCGTGTCGTCCGCGGAGATTCTGGAGTCCTTGACGGATCCGCTGAACCAGATCGTATCGGCGGTGAAGATCGCCCTGGAACAGACCCCGCCGGAACTCGGCGCCGACATTACCGAACGCGGCATTGCGCTGACCGGGGGGGGATCCCTGCTGCGCGGCCTGGACCGATTGCTCCAGGAAGAGACGGGATTGCCCGTCTTCGTGGCCGATGACCCCCTGACCTGTGTCGTGAAAGGCTGCGGCCAGGCGCTGGAGCATTTGGAGAAGCTGAGCGCAATTTTCGCTAACGACTAGCCGGGCGCGGCACGGTTGTTGTCCGCGCACGTCCCGAAGTAACACATTTGTGATTTGAATTCAAACACAAGTTTCGTCGCACCTGACATCAGGTGGTCACCCGGCATCGCGTGGGGACGCGGCCGGCAAGGCTTTCAGCACGGTGTCCGGCGAACAGTTCCCGGCCCAAGCGCATCAATGGAGAAAACGGTGAAATCAAGACTTCAGTCAAGACGCATGCAGCGGACGGCCTTGGTCGTCGCGCTGACGGGGGCGTTCGGCTACGCATCGGAAACGAGCGGGCAGACCACGGTGGACAGCGCCCAGGACATCAGCTCGCAAACCGTCAACGGCGCGTTGAATGTCGTGTCGGGGGGCGTGCTGACGGGCGATTCCAGCATCATTTCCGGCGGGGCGTACGACCTGCTGAAGATCAGCGCCGGCGGCCAGGCGGTGCTGGATAACCTGATGATCACCAACAACCTGGACAGCCCGACCGGGCAGAACGGCCGGGCCGTGTTGGCCACGGGCGCGGGTGCTTCCGCGACGTTGAACAACGCCACGATTTCGGTCTCGGCGTACTCGACCAATAACGGGACGGATTACGCGCACGCGTTCACCGCCGGCGTGGGCGCTTCCGGCGGCGGCAACGTCAGGTTGAATGGCGGAACCGTATCGGTGGAGGGCAGCAAGCGCACCGTCGGCCTGCAGGCCAACGACGGCGGGTCTATCGACGCGGTTGGCGTGCAGGTCACCACGGCCAACCATTTCGGCCATGCCATCGTGGCTTACCGCACGCCCAACGACCCGGAGCAACTGACCCGCATCACGCTGGACGGGGTCTCGGTGGAAACGCTGGGCGACAGCTACGCCGTCGGGATCCAGGCGGCCAACAAGGGCGCCGCGGTCGAGGCCCAGGACACCTCCATTACGACGCACGGCGCCGGCAGTTTCGGGGCGGAAGTCTTCAACGGCGCGACCCTCTCTTACCTGGGGGGCGATATCCAGACGGAAGGCGTGGGGGCCGCCGGGATCCGAGCGTACGGTGGCAGTCTGGGCGCCGGCCAGGTATCGCTGCAGAATACGACGATTTCGACCACGGGCGCGGGCGCCGCGGGAGTGGTGGCGGGCGACTCCTCCGAACCCACGGCAGGCGAGATCACGCTGCAGTCGGTGTCGATCGCGACGCAAGGCGATTACGCGTCGGGCCTGGCGTCCGCCTACGGCAGCACGGTCGACAGCACCGGCTCTTCGATCACGACGCAGGGCGCGAACGCGCACGGCGCCACGGCGCAGAACGGCGGCAGCCTCACCCTGAATGGCGACACCTTCGTCGTCAACGGCAACCAGGCGTACGGCATGCTCGCCGACGGCCTGAACTCGTCGATCGCGGCGACCGGCGTATCGGTCGAGACCAACGGGCTCTACGGTTACGGGGCGCGCGCCCAGGCGGGCGGCAGCATCGCCATCAGCGGCGGCAGTATCAGTACGGCCAATACCAAAGGCCGCGATGCGCAGGACGGCGACGGTTCGCGAGCCTACGCGTTGACGGCGGATGGCGCGGGGTCGACGATCAGTGTGGCCAATGGCACGGCGATCTCCACGCAAGGCCAGCGCGCCTACGGCGCCTACGCCACCAATGGCGGCGAGATCACGCTGCAGGACGCGAGCGTGCAGACCAATGGCTTCATGGCCTACGGCCTGTACGCAAGCGGCGCGGGTTCCACGGTGGACGCGTCCAATGTCGTCGTGCGCACCTCGGGCAGCGTCGGCGATGCGATCTGGGCCTACCAGGGCGGCCTGGTCACGCTGAACGGCGCCAATATCGACGTGGCCGGCAATCCCAACGCGAACAGCCCCTACGAGACGGCCAACGGGCTGGTGGCCGTGGGCGGGACGCAGGGCGTGGGGAACGGCACGATCAGCGCGCGCAACATGACGCTGGTCACGCATGGCGCCGATAGCGTCGGCGCGAAGGTCGGCGGCGCGGTGGGCGACAGCCTCACCTCCGGCACGGTGGAACTCTATGACAGTTCGGTGACGGTCAAGGGAGACCGCGCCGTCGCCGCCGAGGTCAATTACGGGAGCAGCTTCCAGGCGCAGAATTCGACGCTGATCTCGAAAAAGGGCGACGGCATCGTCATCAACGACAGTGGCACGGTCAACCTGGTCAACACGCGATTGGAGTCGGCCGGCGCGTCGCTGGTGTCCAACCTGAATTCGGCCGAGCAGGTACAGCAGATCGTCCTGGGCAGCGGTACGGACGCGACGCGCAACAATGGCGTCCTGCTGCAGGTGAACCGCAACGAAGCCGGCATGGACGGCATCGTGAATCTGACGTTGTCCGCCGGCTCGTCGGCCTATGGCGACGTCGTGGACCTGGACGGCCTGTCGGAGTCGGGCAGCCGCGCCGGCACCACCAATTTCACGGTCGAGGCCGGGGCCAACTGGAGCGGCCTGGTGCGCGGCATCAATGACGCGACCACGGAAGCCGGGGGGCAGTTCGTCGATAATGGCGGAGCGCCGATCAGCGGCAACGTGTCGGGCGCGCAGAACGCCACGATCGTGTTCAATAACGGCGCGACCATCGGCGGCGGCGTGTCCGTGGCTGAAGGCGGGCAGGCCGTCTTCCACGGCAATACCTCGGTGGCGGGCAATGTCGTGAATACCGGCGCCACCATGAGCTTCTCCGGTCCGACGACGCTGCAGTCCAACGTGGCCGCTTCCGGCGGCGCGCAGATGACGTTCCAGGGGCCATTGGTGATCGGGCAGTCCGTCTCGGGCAGCACCGGCGCCGCCTTTGTATTCCAGGGGACGGCACAGATCGCGGGCGGCGTGAGCGGCGATGGTTCGAACTTCCTCTTCAGCAAGACGCAGGGAAGTTCCATCGGCGGCGATGTGGCGTTGAGCAACAGCGCCACGCTGGCGGGCGGATCGGTCGGGGCCCCCATCGTCGTCCAGGGCAATGTGACCGCTTCCAGCGGGTCCGTTCTTGGCGGCAACCTGAGTGTCCGCGGAGACGTCAATGCCGCCGGCGCGACCCTCAGCCCGGGCAACTCGATCGGCGTGCAGACCTACGGCTCCATCAGCAATTTCGGCAGCACCTACAAGGCCGAAGTCAACGCGGCGGGCGCTTCCGACCTGATCAGGGCTTCCACCGGCAACGTCGATATCTCCGCGACGAACCTGATCGTCGCCCAGGAAAACGGGAACGGCGGCTACCGCCTGGGCCACGACTACCGCATTCTGCAGACGGTAGGCGGAAATGTCGTCGGCACGTTCGCCAGCAGCGGGCTGGACAGCAGCTTCGCCAATACGCTGGTCCGCCTGGATCCCGTCAAGTACGGCAGCAAGGATGTCTTCGTCAGCCTTTCGGTCGATCAGTCCAAGGTCGCCGCCGTGCGCCAGGGCCTGACCTCGAATCAAAGCCATACCCTGGATGGCGCGCTGTCGGTCGCCGGCATGAACAGCGCCGCCGATGCCGCGTTTGTGTCCTCGAGCCCCGCCAGCGCGCTGAACCAGCTCAGCGGCGAGATCCACGCCAGCACGCAGTCCGCGCTGTTGCAGTCGACCAGCCTGGTGCAGCGCGCAGTCCTGGGACGGGCCGGCGCCTCGCCCGCGCAGGGTTCGCCGTTGTGGGCCCAGGTGCTTGGCGGCGAATACCGGCTTGGCGCCGACGGAGCCGGGGCCGCGTCGGCTAAGACGCGCCAGGGCGGGCTGTTGGTCGGCGGCGACGTCGAGATCTCCGACGGCTGGCGCGTCGGCGGGGCGCTGGGCTATGTCGACGGCAAGACCACCGTGGACGACCGGTCTTCCCACGCCAACACCGAAAGCTATACCGCGGCGCTCTATGGCGGCAAGCGCTGGAATCTGGGCGGAAACAGCATGAATCTGCGCGTGGGGGCCGCGTATACCCACCACAAAGTGGATTCGACGCGCCATATCGACCTGGCCGGCGGCCAGTCCCTGAAGGCCGATTACAGCGTGAACAGCATGCAATTGTTCTCGGAGCTCGGCTATGACGTGCACGTCAATGACGACACCCGCGTCGGACCCTACGCGCAGCTCGCCTGGACTTCGCAGCGCGCCGGCGCCTTCCAGGAAAGCGGCGGATCGGGCGCATTGAAGGGCGAGAGCCAGCGGGATGGGGTCCTCACCAGCAGCCTGGGCGTGCGGGGGGCGACGTCCTTCACGCTATTCAAGCAGCCCGCCGCGCTGCGGGGAAGCCTGGCCTGGGTGCACGCCGATGGCGATGTGGATCAGCGCAGGAGCCTGGCGTTTATCCAGGGGCAGGGCAGCAATTTCCACATCAGCGGCGTGCCGTTGGCCCGCGATAGCGCGGCCCTGGAGTTGGCTGCCGAAGTCAAGGCCGGCGAAGCCACGTCCTTCGGTGTCGGCTATGGCGGCCAGTTCGGCTCCGGCCTGAGCAGCCATGCGGCTTCGCTGTATCTGCAGACGCGCTTCTAGCGCCGGCTGGGGAAGCGTTCCGGCCTGAACCCGGGGCGCTTCGCCGTGGCGGATATGCGGAAAGCCCGTAAGAACCAAGGTTCTTACGGGCTTTTTTTCGTTCGCGGGCAAGGCGGGCCGGCCGCCGTCAACCGCGGGACACGATAAAGTCGCTGCCCAGTTCAGCCACGTCGCGGCAGCCCAGGAGGCCCAGGTTGCGGTCGATTTCGGTTCCCAGAATGTCGATGACGCGCGCCACGCCGGCTTGTCCGGCGACGGATGCGCCATAGAGAAACGGACGCCCCAGGAACACCATGCGCGCGCCGAGCGCGAGCGCCTTGAGGATGTCGGTGCCGCGCCGAAAGCCGCCGTCGACCATCACGGGGAACGTGGACGCGACGGCCGCCACCACATCGGGCAGGGCATCGAGCGACCCCTGCGCGCCGTCGAGCTGACGCCCGCCGTGGTTCGAGACGATGACGCCATCCAGCCCCATCCGTTCGGCGATCTGCGCGTCGCCGGGGTGGGCCACGCCTTTGAGGACGATGCGGCCGGGCCAGGCTTCGCGCATCCACGCCAGGTGCGACCAGTCCAGCCGGTCGCGGCCGCCGCGCAGGCCGCCCTTGGGTTCCTCGGTGATGCGGTAGCCGCGCGCGTCCGCGACCACGTTGCGGAAACGCGGTATTTCCCGGTCGGAGAGCAGGGTGCGGGCAAACACGTTGGCGGACCAGCGGGGATGGCGGATGCCGTCCCAGAGCAGGCCGCGGCTGAACTTGAATGGAATGGTGAAGCCGTTGCGCTGGTTGTTCTCGCGATTGGCGCCCAGGGGCGTGTCGATGGTCACGACCAGGACATCGACGCCGTTGGCTTGCAGCCGCCGCATGAGCGGTTCAATGACCTCCCTGTCTCCGGGGAGGTAACCCTGGTACCAGAAATCGGCGTCCGCCTTGCGCACGGTTTCCATCGCAAGCGTGGACAGGCCGCTCAGCACGAACGGGATTTCCGCGTGCGACGCTGCCTTGGCCAGGTCCCATTCGCAGCGATGGCGGCACATGGCCGTCACCCCCATCGGCGCAATCCCGAAGGGATGCCGGTACCGGCGTCCCCAGAGTTCGACGGCCTGCGTCCGGTCGGCCACCCCGACCAGGCCGCGCGGGCGGAACTGGACCGAGCGGAACGCGTCCCTGTTGGCGGCGAGCGTGTGGCAGTCTTCCGTGCCGCCGTTGACGTAGCCGAAAACCGCGCGCGGCAGGACGGACTTGGCCGCGCGCTCGAAGTCCCCGACGGACAAGAGTTTTCCCGGATTCATTGGAGCTGGATGTTCGCTTCGGTGATTTTCGCTTTCCAGAAGTCCCGTTCCGCGCGCACGCGCTGGGTGAAGGCGGCGGAAGAGGTTCCGGTGATCACAAAGCCGAGCGACTCCATCTTTTCCTTGAATTCGGGGGTCTTCTTGACTGCGGCAATGCCGTCTTCCAGTTTCTTCAACACCGCGGGCGGCAGTTTCGCCGGACCCATCACGCCCGTCCAGCCCCCGACATCCACGCCCTTGAAGCCGCTTTCTTCCATGGTGGGAATGTCGGGCAGCGCGGAGTTGCGTTCCCGCGAGGTGATGCCCAGCGCGCGCACCTTGTCGCTCTTGGCAAGGCCGATGGCGGCATCGGTCTGGGCGAAAACGAAACTGACCTGCCCCGCCATGACATCGTTGAGCGCCGGCGCATTCCCTTTGTAGGGCACGTGCAGCATGGGCGCGTTGGCCGACCGCGAGAACAGTTCGCCGGCAAGATGGTTGGTGCCGCCCAGGCCCGAGGATCCGTAAGTCACGGCCGTCGGGTTCTGCCTGGCGAATTCCACCAGTTCCTTGAGGTTGGCCGCCTTGGTCTGCGGGCCGGCGAGCAGGACCAGGGCGTAGTCCACCAGAGCGGATACCGCCGTGAAGTCCTGGGTCACGTCATAGCGGAAGTTGGGTTGCGTGAGCGGCGCGATGGCCGTCACCGGAGACACCATGATACCCAGCGTATAGCCGTCCGACGGCGCGCGCGCCAAGGCCGTCAGGGCGACGATGCCGCTGGCTCCGGTGCGGTTCTCGACCACCACGGGCTGCCCCCACAGCTTGCCCAGGCCGAAGGCAAGCTGACGCGCTATCAGGTCGGTGGGGCCGCCGGCGGCATAAGGCACCAGGAAAGTCACCTGTTTGGCGGGATAGGCGCCGGCGGCCTCGTCCCTGGCGTGCGAAGGCGAACCCGCCATGCCCGCCGCCGCCACGGCCAGGGCCAATCCCGCCTTGATGGCGGAACGTCGATTTGCTTGCATTCTTGTCTCCGTGTTCTTAATCGATCGTGATGTTCGCGGCCCGCACCGTCTTGCCCCACATATCCGCTTCCTGAAGGATAAAGCGCTGGAACTCTTCAGGCTGCATGGCGCGGGGCGTCACGCCCATTTCCGCGAAGCGCTGGACCACGCCGGGCGCGGCCAGCGCCACCGCCATCGCCTGATGCAGCTTGTCTATGACTTCCTTCGGGGTGCCGGCCGGCGCCACCATGCCATTCCATGCCGAGACGTCGAAGCCCGGAATGGTCTCGGCGATGGAGGGCACGTCCGGCGTCATGGGGGAGCGCTGGGCCGTCGTGACCGCAATGGCCTTGAGCTTGCCCGCCTTGACGTGCGGAAGCGCGGAGATCATCGTATCGAAGCTGAGTTCGCACACGCCGGCGATGGTATCCGTGATCGCGGGGGCGCTGCCCTTGTAGGGCACGTGGGTCATCTGCACTTGCGCGCGGTTGCAGAACAGTTCGCCCGCCATGTGGGTGGAGTTTCCGGTTCCCGACGTGGCGAAGTTCAGCCGGCCCGGACGGGCCTTCGCGTACGCGATGAACTCCGGCAGCGTATTGACCGGCAGGCTGGGGTGCACCACCAGCATGATGGGGCCTTCCTGGAGGAAGCCGATGGGCGAGAAGCTGGTCTTGAGGTCGTAGCCGGGCTTTTTGTACAGCCAGCTATTGATCGGATGCGCCGTGGTGAGAATGCCGATCGTGTAGCCGTCGTTGTCCGACCTGGCCAGGGCCTCCAGCCCCAGGTTCCCGCCCGCGCCCGGACGGTTCTCCACCACGAAGGTCTGCCCCAGCGAGCGGCCCATGCCTTCGGCCGCCAGCCGCGCCGCGATGTCGGTCGAGCCTCCTGGGGTGAAGGGCACGATGACCCTGATCGGCCTGCGCGGCCAATCGCTGGTTGCAAACGCCCGCGGAGCAAAAGCCCCCATCAGTGCCGCGGCGGAAAGCTGCTTGAGCACGGTACGTCGAGAGTCACGCATGTATTCAGTCTCCTTGTATTTGAACCTTGGCGGTCCAGATAGGCAGAGCCATCGTCGCCTAGCTCTGCTACTCGACCGCATAAACAAAGTCACATCATTGAACGAAATTAATTATTCATTCATTGAAAGTTTTATTTCTTTATTGTATTTTTCGTGCATCATCATTCAATTCGGAGAAGAACGCAAGTGCCTATCCACCAAGGAACCCGCCCCGACACCTCCCCCGCGCTGATCGACGCATTCAAGGGGCTCGCCACCAGCACCATCGGAAACGTGCTCGACGATCTCGGCATCGGCAGCATCGGCCTGAACCTCAGGCCCGTCGCGCCGGGAATGCGATTCGTCGGCGCCGCGCTCACCGTCAAGGAGGTGACCGGCGCAAAGAACGCCTACAAGCCATCCGAGTTCGGACTGGGCGCGGTCATCGACATGTGCCAGCCCCTGGATGTCGTCGTGATCGACAACGGCGGCCAGCAAGTGTCCACCTGGGGCGGCGTGGCCTCGGTGGCCGCCGTGCAGAACGGCGTCGCCGGGCTGGTGGTGGACGGAGGCGTGCGCGACGCCGACGAGATCATCGAGCAGGGCTTTGCCGTTTTCTCGCGCCACGTCGTGCCGCTGTCGGGCAAGACACGGGTGAAGGTCATCGAGATCAACACCACCGTCAAGATCGACGGCATGCCCGTGCATCCCGGCGATATCATCGTCGGGGACGCCAGCGGCCTGGTGGTGGTGCCGCGCGATCGCGCCGAGGAAGTCGCGCGGCTCGCCGGCGAACTGGAGCAGCAGGACAGGAAGGCCAGCGAGGAAATCCGCGCGGGACTTTCGTTCACGGAAGCCCTGCGCAAGTACGCTAAACTCTGATCCAGACTATGCCAAGACCACGCAAAAATCCTGCACCCTCCGCCGTCGCCGAGACGGACACCGATAGCGCCAAGGGCAGCGGGCCGCTGGCCGGCACCCTGCTGCGCGGCCTGGCCCTGCTGGATACGCTGATCGCGGCAAGCCATCCGATGACGCTCGCGGAACTGGCCGCCGACGTCAAGCTGGATCTCAGCACCACGCTGCGCCTGCTGAGAACGCTGGAAGACGCCAAGCGCGTCATCCGCATCGGCGATGGCAAATACTATCTGGCTTCGCCGTCCACCCTGCGTCCGCTGGCACTGAAGCATCCGCTTGAAGAGTTGCGCCGCCAGGCCGATCCGCTGGTGCGCGGCCTGGCAAACAAGGTGGGCCAATCGGTGGTCCTGGTGGCCTACATAGGCGGCGAGCGCGTGGTCGTGGACGTCATGCAGGCGGGCACTTCGCTCAACCCGTACTACACGACCTGGCTGCATGGCCCGCTGCATGCGTCGGGTCCGGGCAAGGCCCTGCTGCTCGCCTCCGACCCGGCCAGGCGCGAGGCCTTGCTGGGCAAGCCTCCGTATGTGGCGCGCACCAATAAAACCCTGACCACCAAGGCCGAGCTGGACGCGGACCTGAAACGGGCCGCCGAGAACGGCTATGTGCTGGTGCGCGACGAGTACTACGATGGCCTGAGCGCCGTGGCCGCCAATTTCCATTCCTGGGACAAGACCGCGCTCGGCTGCCTGGCGATCACGGCCTATTCCGAAAGCTTCGACGACGAGACCGTCGCTTTCGTCGCCAAGGAACTACTGGCCTGCACCCGCTTGATGCCGCTCCAGGTGCCCGCCCTGCAGCAGATCGCGCAACTGTCCGGCCGCTGAAGCCGGCCGGACTCCACGATCGCGCGGTCAATCCTGGGGCTGGATGCCGGCGGCGGCGGCGACGCTCTTCCAGCGCTGGTTCTCGGCAACGATGAAGCGGCGGAATTCCTCGGGGGTGGAAGGCGAGGGCTGCACGCCCGACGCCGAGAAATTCTGCTTGATCTCATCGGACGCAAGAATCTTCACCAGGGCGGCGTTCAGTTTCTGGACGATGTCCTTGGGCGTTCCCGCCGGAGCGAGCAGGCCCTGCCACGACGAGGCCTCGAATCCCGGCACCCCTTCCTCGATCACCGTCGGCAATTGCGGCGCGGCATCGGAACGCTTGTCCGCGGTCAAGGCCAGCGCCTTCACTTTTCCGGCCTTGACCAGCGGGCCCATGGTGGAATAGGGGTCGATCATGAAGCCGATCTGCCCGCCCAGCATCGCCTCGATGGCCGGGCTCGTGCCCTTGAAGGGAACATGGGTCATCTTCACGCCCAACTGCGCGTTGAAGGCTTCGGTGATCAGTTGGTAGGAACTGCCGGAGGTGCCATAGAACATGTCTCCTGGCGGGCGCTGTTTCAGATAGGCGGCGAGTTCCCGGATGTTGTTCGCCGGCACCGCGGTGCTCAGCGCCACGACCAGCGGCTGCTTGGCCACCAGCCCGATGTGTTCGTAGCTCTTGACCGGGTCGTACCGGATCTGCCGATACATCACGGGGTTCGTTCCCAGGGGGGCGATGCCCGCCATCAACAGGGTATAGCCGTCGGGCGCGGCCTTGGCGGCCGCCTCGCAACCTATCATGCCGCTGGCGCCGGGCTTGTTGTCCACGATGACGGGCTGCCCCAGTTCGGTGCTGAGATGGTTGGCGATCGTGCGCCCCATCACGTCGGTTATGCCGCCGGCGGCGAACGGGACGATGATGCGGATGGCGCGCTGCGGATAATCCGCGCCATGCGCTGAAGCCGCCAACACGACCGCGGGGAACAGAAAAAGGCGGGTGATCAGTTTTTTCATCTTTTTGTCTCCTTCAGGGGATGGGAACCGCTCCTCGCGGCGTCGGCGTCACGCGGACGTGTACGCCGTCTTGACGACGGTATAGAAGTCCACCGCGTACTGGCCTTGTTCGCGCGGCCCGTAGGAGGAAGCCTTGGATCCGCCGAACGGCAGGTGGTAGTCCAGGCCGCTGGTCGCCTGATTCACCTTGACGATGCCGGCCTGCGCCTGCCGCTTGAACCGGGACGCGTGGCGCAGGCTGGTCGTGCAGATGCCGGCGGCAAGCCCGAACTCCGTGTCGTTGGCGATATGCAGCGCCTCGTCGAAATCGCGCGCCCGCGTGACCGACGCGACCGGCCCGAAGATCTCTTCCCGCGCGATCCGCATGGACGGGCCGACGTCGACGAACAGGGCGGGCTGCAGGTAGAACCCCGGCGTGTCCCGTTCCAGGACCTCGCCGCCCCAGGCCAGGCGGGCGCCTTCCTGCTTGCCGATGTCGATGTATGACAGATCGGTGTCGAGCTGCTTTCGGTCAACGACCGGACCGATATGCGTGTCCGCCCGCAAGGCGTGGCCGACGCTTACCGCCTCGAGCCGCTGGACCACCGCCCGCACGAAGCGGTCGTGTATGCCGTCGGTCACGATGAAACGGGACGAGGCCGTGCACCGTTGGCCGGTGCTGAAGAACGCGCCCTGCACGGCGCACTCCACCGCGACATCGAGATCCGCGTCATCCAGGACGATCAGCGGATTCTTGCCGCCCATCTCGAGTTGCATGCGCTTCATGCGCGGGCCGCCCACGCAGTCGGCGGCGATGCGGCGGCCGGTCGGGACCGAGCCGGTGAAGCTGATCGCGTCGACCTGGGGATGCGAACACAGCACGCCGCCGATCTGGCTGCCCGAACCCATCACCAGATTGAGCACGCCATCCGGCAATCCCGCGCGATGCAGGATATCCACCAGCGCCCAGGCCGAGGCGGGCACCAGCTCCGCCGGCTTGAACACCACGGTGTTGCCGTAGGCCAGCGCCGGCGCGATCTTCCAGGCGGGGATGGCGATCGGAAAATTCCACGGAGCGATCACGCCCACCACGCCCAGGGGTTCGCGGGTGACTTCGGCGTCGCTTCCGGGTTGCAGGCCGGGAAGGCGGTCGCCGCGGATGCGCAGCGCCTCTCCGGCCATGAAGGCCAATACGTTCGCCGCGCGTGCCACTTCGCCGATGCCTTCGGGCAGCGTCTTGCCCTCTTCGCTGGAAAGCAGGCGCCCCAGTTCCTCCTTGCGCGCCAGCAGTTCCTGCGCCGCCCGCGCGAGGATGTCGTGCCGCAATTGCGGCGAGCTGTCGGCCCATGCGGGAAATGCGGCGCGCGCCGCCTCTACCGCGCGCTGCGCGTCGGCCGCGTCGCCGCGTGCATACAGCCCCACGGTTTCCCGGGTGTCAGACGGATTGATATTCCGGATGGCGTCGGCCGGTTCGCACCATTCGCCTCCGATCAGGTTGCGATGCACGGTTTTTGCTGTGTCCACGATGGCGTCCTCCGGGCGGTGGGTCAGGCGCGGCCGCGGCCGGCGGCCAGGGCGGACTCGCGCACTTGCGAGAGCGTGAAGGCGGGACTGATGGCCTCCGGATCGATCACGCAATGCAGAATCGCCGGCAGGCCCGATGCCCGCGCGCGTTCGAAGGCGGGCGCGAAATCCTCCGTCTTCTCGACGCGCTCGCCGTGGCCGCCGAAGGCGCGGGCGTAGGCGGCGAAGTCGGGGTTGCGCAGCGCCGTGGCGCTGACTCGGCCCGGATACTCCCGCTCTTGATGCATGCGTATCGTGCCGTACATGCCGTTATCCACCACGATGACGATGATGGGCAATTGGTACTGCACGGCCGTCGCGAATTCCTGGCCGTTCATCAGGAAACAACCGTCTCCGGCGAACGCGACCACGGTCTTGTCCGGGAAGACGCGCTTGGCGCCCACGGCGGCGGGCACGCCGTAGCCCATCGAGCCCGAGGTCGGCGCCAGTTGCGTGCCGAAGGCGCCGTAGCGGTAGAAGCGGTGGATCCAGGTGGCATAGTTGCCCGCGCCGTTGCATACGATGGCGTCTTGCGGAAGCACCTCGTTGAGATGCTCCATCACCTTGGCCATCTGCAACGTGCCGGGCGTCACCACGTCATCGGTGCTGCGCCATTTTTCATAGATGGCGCGCAGATCGGCGGCGTATGCGGCCCGCGATTCCGAGGCGGGCAGCGGCTGGGAGCCGAGCGCCTGGACGAAGGCCGAGGGGGTCGCGCAGATGCCCAGCGTGGGCGAGTAGACGCGGCCGAGTTCGGCGGCATCGGGAAAGACATGGATGAGTTTCTGCCTGGGGACCGGAATGTCGAGCAGGGTATAGCCCTGGCTGGGCGTCTCGGACATGCGGCTGCCGATCAAGACAATGAGATCGGCCTGCTTGACCTGTTCCACCAGCGCCGGGTTCGGGCCGAAGCCGAGGTCGCCGACGAAGGACTCGTTGCCGGTGGGGAAGAGCATCTGGCGGCGCAGCGAGACCGTCACGGGCAGCCGCGATGCGCGGGCCCATTGCGCGAAGCGGTTCACGGCCTCGGCGTTCCAGCGCGTGCCGCCGAGCACCACCAGGGGCCGTCTGGCCTGGGCCAGAAGCGCCAGCGCGCTGGCCATCTGTTCGGCGCCGGGGTTGGCTTGCACCGCTTGGGCCGGTTGCGCGTCGGCGCATTCGACGCGGTCGACGAGCATGTCCTCGGGCAACGCGACCAGGACCGGACCGGGCCGGCCGGACATGGCCGTATGGACCGCGCGCGATACGATCTCCGGTATGCGGCGGGCATCGTCGATTTCGGTGGCCCACTTCGCGAAGTGGCTGAACGCGGCGCGGTAATCCAGTTCCTGAAGCGCGCCGCGCTCGCGCACGCCGCGCTCGATCTGGCCGACGAATACCAGCACGGGGGTGGAGTCATGCGTCGCGATGTGGATGCCGGGCGTGGCGTTCGTGGCCCCCGGGCCGCGCGTCACGAAACAGGCGGCGGGCCGCCCCGTCAGCTTGCCGTGCGCCTCGGCCATCATCATGGCCCCGCCTTCCTGGCGGCATACCGTCACATTGATGTCGGCATCGTGCAATGCGTCCAGCACCGCGAGATAGCTTTCCCCGGGAACGCAGAAGACATGGTCGATTCCATGGATGCGGAGTTGATCGACCAGAATCTGCCCGCCGGTACGGGACCGCGATATCGACGCGTGGGCTGTGGATGTTGCGCTCATTGCTTCTCGGATGGTTGCGTGAAGGGAAGGGAATGCCCGGGGACCCGGACGGTATGCGGATACGCCCCTTGGACACCGCTCCCGGGAGAGAGCGCCCGTTTGAGTTGAATCATAATAATGAAATTTAAATTTCACAAGCAGCAAAATTTATTTTGATAGATACTTAATCCAGTAGCATTTGAACCGAACGTCACGTCGGCCGACAAAGAGGAGAGGACTATGGATCTGGGTATTTCCGGAAAGCGGGCGCTGGTATGCGCCGCGAGCAAGGGGCTGGGTTACGCCTGCGCCGAGGCGCTGGCGCAGGCGGGCGCGCATCTGGTGATCGTGGCGCGCAACGAGGCGCCGCTGCGGGCCGCGGCCGAGCAACTGAGATCGCTGGGACCGGCAACCGTGGAGGCCGTCGCCGCCGATATCACGACCGGGGAAGGGCGCGCGAGCGCGCTGGCCGCCGCCGCCAGGCTGCCCGGCGGCGGCGCAGTCGAATTCGACATCCTCGTCACGAACGCGGGAGGGCCGCCGGCGGGGGACTTCCGCGATTGGGACGACGCCATCTGGCACCAGGCGCTGAATGCCAATATGCTTACGCCGATCGCGCTGATGCGCGAGACGCTGGATGGCATGATGTCCAGAGGCTGGGGGCGGATCTGCAATATCACCAGCACGGCTGTGAAAGCGCCCAGCCCCTATCTGGGCCTGTCCAACGGCGCCCGCAGCGGTCTCACGGGTTTCGTCGCGGGGCTGGCGCGCCAGGTGGCGGGCAGCGGCGTCACCATCAACAATCTGCTGCCCGGAACGTTCGACACGGACCGGCTCAGGTCCAATCTGGCCGCGGCCGCGGGGCAGGCCGAGATGGCGCTGGATGCCTATACCGCCAAACGCCTCGACGCCATTCCCGCGCGGCGCTTCGGACGGGCGGATGAGTTCGGCGCGGCCTGCGCCTTTCTCTGCAGCCAGCAGGCCGCCTACTTCACCGCGCAGAACCTGTTGATCGACGGCGGGGCGTATCCCGGCACCTTGTAATCCATTCACCGAGAAAGAGGAGATTCCATGACTTCAGCCATCGTCATGCGCGCCGCGGGGGGACCTGAGGTCCTCCAATGGGAACCCGTCGCCGTCGCGGAGCCGCAAGCGCATGAAGTGGTGCTGCGCCACACCGCCATCGGCGTGAACTTTCACGACGCCTATGTGCGGTCCGGCCTGTACAAGACGCTGGCCTTGCCGGGCATCCCCGGTATCGAGGCGGCGGGCGTCGTCGAAGCCGTCGGACGGGACGTGCGGGATTTCAGGCCGGGCGATCGCGTCGCCTACGTGACCCGCCAGTACGGCGCCTATGCGGAACGGCGCGTCATCGGCGCGGATCTTCTGGTGCCGCTGCCCGACGGCATGTCCGACATCATGGCGGCGTCGTCGCTTCTCAAGGGCTTGACCGCGCAGATGCTGGTCCAGCGCGTCTATCCCATCCAGAAGGGCGATTGGGTGCTGGTGCACGCGGCGGCCGGCGGCGTCGGCACGCTCCTGTGCCAGTGGGCCCGGCACCTGGGGGCCAACGTGATCGGCACGGTGGGTTCCCCCGAAAAGGTGCCCCTGGCGCTTGCCGCGGGCTGCCATTCGGTGGTGCGCTACCGCGAGGAGGACTTCGTGGCGCGCGTGCACGAAATCACCGGGGGCGCCGGCGTCCAGGTCGCCTATGACGCGGTCGGCAAAGACACCTTCTTCGGCTCGCTGCAATGCCTGGCACCCTTCGGGCACCTGGCGAACTACGGCCAGGCATCCGGCGCCGTGCCCGCCTTCGAAGTGTCGATGCTGTTTCCGAAATCCAATTCACTTTCTCGTCCCAGCGTTTTCCAGCATGTGCGCACGCCCGAGCTATTGCGCGAGGCCGCCAAACGCTACTTCGACGCTTGCCTGAAAGGCGCTTTGGACATCCAGGAAAGCCAGGAACTGCCGCTGCGCGATGCGGCCAGGGCGCACGCCTTGCTGGAAGACCGCGCCCGCCTCCGGCCCCTGGTGCTGCGACCTATTGAGGTTCCAGGCCCGCCTGCTTGACGATATCGCCCCAGCGCGGCAACTCTTTGCGCAGCATGGCCTCGAAGCCTTCCGGCGTGGTCGTATGCGCCACCACGCCCAGCCCCTCCAGCTTCTCGATCACTTCCTTGTCCTGCAGTACGGCGTTGAACACGCCGTTCAGCTTCTGGACCACCGCGGGCGAGGCGCCCTTGGGCAGGAGGAAACCGATCCAGACGTGGGCCGGCACGCTGCCAAAGCCGCTTTCCTTCATGGTCGGCACTTCCGGGAACAGTTTGAGGCGCTGTTCCGAGCCGATGGCCAGCCCCTTGAGTTTGCCGGAGCTGACGAAGGCCTGCACGGCCGGCACGGTGTCGAAAGCGATGTCGACCTGTCCGGCCAGCAGGTCGGTCATGGCGCGCGCGCTGCCCTGGTACGGGATGTGCTCGATGCGCAGCCCGTTCTGCTGCTTCAGCGTTTCCATCGCCAGGTTGGACGAGGTGCCCGTGCCCGGGCTGGCGTAGTTCAGCTTGCCCGGATGCTGCTTGGCATAGGCGACCAGGCCGGCCACGTCGTTGAACGGCATGCCCGGGCGGGCCACCAGCACGAGGGGCAGGTCGGCCACCAGGCCGACCGGCGTGAAGTCGTCCGGGGTCTTGTAGTTCACCGTCTTGTACAGAAAGTGATTGGTGACCGCGGCGCCGGTCGCGGCGATCGTCAGCGTATAGCCGTCCGGGGGCTGGCGCACGAACGAGGACAGCAGCACGCTGCCGCCCTGGCCGGGCTTGTTTTCGACGATCACGGGCTGGCCCAGCCGGGCCGCGGCGCGTTCGGCCAGCATGCGGGCCACGGTGTCGGTGGCCTGGCCCGGCGGGAAGCCGAGCTGCAGCGTGATCGGTTTTTGCGGATAGTTGTCCTGGGCCGCGTGCGCGGCCAGCGGCGCCGCGGCGATGCTCGCGGCCATGATGAGGCGGATTGCCGACTGCTTCATGTTGTCTCCCTCCTTCCTGTACGCCGGCTTGGGCGTTGTTCGTTATTCGGTTGGGCGCTTTCTCAGCAGGTAGGTCTGCGACCCTTCCATTACGGTTTCGCCACGCTGGTTCACCACGCGGGTCGCCATGCGGACCGTGCCCGTGGTCCGGCCGGGCTTGAGTTCCACGATTTCCAGCGAGCTGTACAGCGTGTCGCCCACATAGACCGGGCCCACGAAGCGCGAGCTTTGCTCGATGAAGCCCTTCATCGACGCTTCGGTCATGTGCGGGAACAGCCCGGCGCCCGCGGCCGTCTGGATCGCCACCTGGAAGCCATGGGCCAGCATGTGCGGCATGCCGTTGGCGCGGCAGTACTCGACGTCGTAGTGGATCGGGTGGTTGTCGCCGCTGGCTAGCTGGAATGCGGCGAACAAGGCGTCGGTCATCGTGCGCGACGGCAGGACGAAGCGCTCGCCCACCTTGAAATCGTCGAAATAGCGTTGTTCGCACATTTGGTGCGCGGTGGGGTCGAAGCCTGTGCTTGGCATGGGTCGTCGTCTCCTGTCCATGGGGTTGAAAGTCGGGTCAATGTACATTACGAAAATGATTTTCGCAATGATCCGATGAGAGCGTCTGTTGGTTGAGCAAGTCAATTAAACGGGCCTTGTTGCCACTACGAAGGTTGTTCGGATATATTGCGGAAATCATTTCTGCATTTATGACCGTTGGGGCGAAAGCCCTTGCCAGGGTGCGGCGCGGCAGCGCCGTCCCGTCCTGCAACACAAGATTGGAGACATGGATGGATTTGGGATTGGAGGGGAAAGTGGCCGTCGTCACGGGCGGCGGCAGCGGCATCGGCGCCGCGATATGCGCACAACTGGCCCGCGAAGGCGCCACGGTCGTCGTCGCGGACATCAACGGCCAGGCCGCGCAGGCCCAGGCCGACGCGTTGGCGCGAGAGGGCGGCCGCGCCCATGCCTGCCAGGTGGACGTCACCGACGAAGCCTCCGTGCTCAAGCTCTTCGAGCGGGCGGGCGCCGAGTTCGGCGGCGTGGACATCCTGGTGAACAATGCCGGGTTCACGCGCGATATGCGCATCACCAGGATGGGCCTGGAGGACTGGGATAGCGTCGTCGACGTCATTCTCAAGGGCGCCTTCCTGTGCACCCGTGAAGCGGCGCGGCATTTCGCCGAGAAGAAATGGGGCCGCGTCATCAATATCTCGTCGCGCGCCCATCTGGGGAATGCCGGCCAGGCCAATTACTCGGCCGCCAAGGCCGGCCTGATCGGGTTTACGCGCGCCATGGCCCTGGAACACGGCCGCCACAACGTGACGGTCAATGCGGTGGCGCCGGGCATCATCGATACCGAGGCGGTGCGGCGGCTCCCGCATTACGAAAAGATCCGCGAGGCGGCCCAGGCGACCACGCCCATTCCCCGCATCGGCCACGTGAACGACGTGGCCAGCGTCGTCGCTTTCCTGGCGTCGGAGCCGGCCGGCTACCTGACGGGGGATGTCGTCCACGTCACCGGCGGCCGCTACTGACCGCGCCAGGAGGAAGCACACCATGTCCATCAAGCCTCTTGCGGGCATACGCATTCTGGACTTCAGCAAAGTGCTGGCCGGCCCCATCTGCACCCAGGCGCTGCAGGACCTGGGCGCCGAAGCCATCAAGGTGGAAGCCGCCGACATCGGCGACGACACCCGCGGCTGGCCGCCCTTCAGGAACGGCGAAGGCGCGGTCTTCCACTATGCCAACCGGGCCAAGCGCAGCATAGCGCTGGACCTGAAATCCGCCGACGCGCTGGCGGCGGTGCACAAGCTGGTCGAAAGCGCCGACGTGGTCGTCGAGAGTTTCGGCCCTGGCGTGGCCGAACGGCTGAAGATCGACTTCGAAACGCTTTCCGCCATCAACCCGCGGCTGGTGTATTGCAGCATCTCCGGCTACGGACGCAGCGGCCCGCTGGCGCACGGCAAGGGCTACGACATGATTCTGCAGGCCTTCGTCGGTATGTGCTCGATCATGGGAGAGCAGGGCAGCGGTCCGGTGCGGGCGCCGTTTTCGCCGGTCGATCAGGGCACCGGCATGCAGGCGACCAGCGCCATCCTGGCCGCATTGATGCAGCGCGGCCAGACCGGCGAAGGATGCCGCATCGAAGCCTCGCTGTTCGAAACCGGCATGGCGTTCCTGGGCTACATGTTCCAGAGCTTCTGGGAGCGGGGAACGGAACCGCAGCGCTACGGCTGCGCACACGAATCCCTTTGCCCCTACGAGGCCTACCAGGCGCGCGATAAACAGATCCTGATCGGCGTGGCCAGCGAAGCCCTGTGGCGGCGCCTGTGCGACGTGCTGGGCCTGGAAGACATGCGCGACGATCCGCGCTTCGAGAGTAATGCCAAGCGCGTGCAGCACCGCGGCCTGGTCGCGCAGCGACTGAACGAGGTGCTGGCGGGGCAGGACGCGGCGCATTGGCAGGGCCTGCTGCTGGACAACGGCATCCCGGGCGCGCAGATCAACACCTTCGCCGATGCCCTGAACCATCCGCACACCCTGGCCAGCGGCATCCTGGTCGACGTGGACAGCGAGCGCCACGGTCCCATGCGCACGGTCGGGCAGCCGGTCAAGTTCAACGGCCAGCGCAGCATGGCCAAGGGGCCGGCGCCCGCGCATGGCGAACATACGCGCGCGATCCTGGGCGAACTCGGATACGCCGACGAACAGATTGAAGCCCTGCGCCGGCAGGGCGCGGTCAAGCTGGCCTGACGCGCCAGCCACACAGACAGAGAGAAATATGAGCGAGACATACATCGTAGGCATAGGCATGACGCCCCTGGCCAAGCACCTGAGCCTGAGCGTGAAGCAGTTGTCGGCCATGGCCGTGGACAAGGCCCTGCAGGATGCCGGGCTGGAACGCGGGGCCGTCGAGGCGGCCTGGTTCTGCAATACGCGCCAGGGCGCGCTGGAAGGCCAGCATGGCGTGCGCGGGCAATGCTCGCTGCGCGCCTACGGCTTCGAAGGCATCGCCATCTTCAATACCGACAACGCCTGCGCGAGTTCGAGCTCGGGCCTGCTGCAGGCCCACGCCGCGGTCAAGGCCGGGCTGTACGACGTCGCCCTGGTGGTGGGCGCCGAAAAAATGAACTACCCCGAAAAGCGCGAACAGATGTTCGAGGCCTTCAAGGGCAGTTGGGACCGCGACCTGGCCGAGCAGCACATGCAGGCGCTGCTGGCCATGGGCGCGGGCATGGAGCTTCCGCCCGAGGCGCTGGCCGAGACGGGCGAGCGCTCGGTCTTCATGGACATCTACGCCGCGCAGGCTCGCTTCCACATGAAGACCTTCGGCACCACGCAGCGCCAGATTGCCGCCGTGGCCGCCAAGAACCACTGGCATTCGCAGTTCAACCCGCTGGCGCAGTACCGGACGCCCATGACCGTGGAGGAAGTGCTGGCCGACAAACTCGTCGCCTGGCCGATGACGCGCTCGATGTGCGCGCCGATGAGCGACGGGGCGGCCGCCCTGGTGGTCGTATCCGAAAAAATGCTCAAGCGGGTCGACGCCCGCCGGGCGGTGCGGATCCGCGGCATCGCCGCGAGCAGCGGCTCGCAGCGCACCGCCGAACAGGTCGACCGCCATCTCACCCGGGTCGCCGCCGGGCGCGCCTACGAGGCGGCCGGCGTTGGACCGCAGGATATCTCGCTGGCCGAACTGCATGACGCGTCGGCCATCGCGGAGATCCTGCACAGCGAGAACTGCGGCTTCTGCGACTACGGCGACGGGGGCGCGCTGGTCGAAAGCGGCGCGACGCGCCTGGGCGGCCGCCTGCCGCTGAACGTATCGGGCGGCCTGCTTTCCAAGGGGCATCCGATAGGCGCCACCGGGGCCATCCAGGTGCACGAGATCGTGACGCAACTGCGCGGCGAAGCGGGGCAGCGTCAGGTTCCCGGCAATCCGCGCCTGGGCATGACCGAGAACGGCGGCGGCTTCTACGGGCTTGAAGAAGCCGCCTGCGTGGTCGGCATCTTCGAAGCGCCGTCGCGCCCATAAGGCGCGGCCACCAGGAGCCTGGCGATGCCCATCGACCGAGAACAGTTACTGAACTGGACCATCCCCGAAGTCCGGCACACCTATACCGAGCGCGACACCATGCTGTACGCGCTGGGCCTGGGCGTCGGCGACGATCCGCAATCTCCGCAAACCTTGCGCTTCGCCTACGAACGCGATCTGCGGGCGCTGCCCACCATGGCGGTGGTGCTGGGCTACGCCGGCCTGTGGATGCGCGATCCCGCGCTCGGCCTGCAATGGCACAAGATGCTGCATGGCGAGCAAGGCATGGCGCTGTACCGGCCCCTGCCTACTTCCGGCACCGTGATCGGCCGCACCCGGGTCACCGAGGTGTACGACCGCGGGCCGGAAAAGGGCGCGGTGGTGCATAGCCGGCGCGACGTCGTCGACGCGGCGACGGATGAACTACTGTGCAGCCTGTTCGTCACCTCCATGCTGCGCGCCGACGGCGGCTTCGGCGGGCCGCCGCCGCCGGCCCGTCCGAACACGGCCATGCCCGGGCGCGCGCCCGACTACGTGCGGGACCAGGCCATCCTGCCGCAGGCCGCCTTCATTTATCGGCTGTCGGGCGACTACAACCCCCTGCACGTGGACCCGCGATTGGCGGCGGACGCGGGTTTCCAGGCCCCGATCCTGCACGGCCTGTGCACCTTCGGCATGGCCGGGCGCGCGCTGCTCGACGCGGCCTGCGGGAATGAGCCGCAACGGCTGCAATCCATGGACGTGCGTTTTTCGGCGCCGGTGTACCCTGGCGAAACACTGCGCACGGAAATCTGGATCGACCATGGCGCGGCGGTGTTCCGCAGCAGCGCGCTGGAACGGGGCGCCGTCGTGCTGAACAACGGCAGCGCCACGGTGGGGGCATGACATGACGTGGCACAAGGAGAAAGCAATGGGTCCCCTGGCTGGACTGAAAGTGGTGGAGTTTCCGGCCATCGGCCCGGTTCCGATGTGCGGCATGCTGCTGGCCGACCTGGGCGCCACCGTCATACGGCTGGAACGGCGGCAGCCCGCGGCCGACCTGGGGGTGGAGCGCCCGCTTAAATACAACCTGCTGCTGCGCAATCGCCCCAGCATCAGCGTCGATCTGAAAGCGCCCGACGGCGCGCGCTTCGCCATGGAGTTGCTCGACTCCGCCGACGCGCTGCTCGAGGGCTTCCGGCCCGGCACGATGGAGCGCATGGGGTTCGGGCCGGAACCTTGCCTGGCGCGCAACCCCAGGCTGGTCTATGGCCGGATGACCGGATGGGGGCAGACCGGCCCCTACGCCGCCATGGCCGGACACGACCTCAACTACATCGCCATGACCGGCGCGCTCAATGCCATCGGCCGCCGGGGGCAGCCGCCCACGCCGCCCCTGAACCTGGTCGGCGATTTCGGCGGAGGCGCCCTGTACCTGGCCCTGGGAGTCATGGCCGCGGTCTTCGCGGCGCGCGGCGGCGGCAAGGGGCAGGTGGTCGACGCGGCCATGGTGGACGGGGCCGCCTCGCTCATGACGCCGTTTTTCGGCATGGCCGCCGCCGGGCTGCTCAATCCCGAGCGCGGCACCAACGTCCTGGACTCGGGCGCGCCGTACTATGACGTGTACCGCTGCGCCGACGGCAAGTACCTGTCCATCGCGCCCATCGAGACCCGCTTCCGCAGGGTCTTCTTCGACAAGCTGGGGATGGGCGGCGATTCCATGGACGGCGACGCGAAAGCCGGCTGGGATGCCTTGCGCGAGGAGATCGCGGCGCGCATCGCCACCCGTACCCAGGCCCAATGGTGCGCCGTCTTCGACGGCACCGACGCCTGCGTCGCGCCCGTCCTGTCCATCGCCGATGCGCCCGCCCACCCGCACAACCGCGCCCGCGGCACCTTCATCGATATCGACGGCGTCGCCCAGCCCGCGCCGGCGCCGCGCTTCGGCGGCACCCCCACGGCCACGCCCCGTCCGCCCGAGCCCGTCAACAGCCGCTACGAGCAATGCCTGCGCGGCTGGGGCTGGTCCGACGCGGCCATTTCCCAGTGGCAAGGCAACCCCGCCGTCGGCCCCGGCGCCTAGGCGGAAGCGCCCGACCCGTCTGCTAGACTCATACGCCTGAATCCGGACCCTCCCATGAGCAAGACTGACCCCCACCCCGCGCCCGCGAACGGCCGGCGCCGCAAGGCGATGGAAGCCAGCCCGGCCGGCCTCTCGGCCGCCCGCGACGACCTGAAAGACAGTTCCGACCGGCAATTCGTCGTGGCCCTGGCGCGCGGCCTCGATATCCTCAAGGCTTTCCGGCCGCGCGAAGGCCCGCTGGGCAACCGCGAACTGTCCGAGCGCACCGGCATGCCGGCCGCCACGGTTTCGCGCCTGGCCTATACCCTGTGCCGCCTCGGCTACCTGGAATTCAATCCTCGCCAGGAAAACTACGAACTGGGCAGCAGCACGCTGGCGCTGGGGCAGGTCGCGCTGGCCCGCCGCAACATACGCAAGGTGGCCGCGCCCCTCATGCAGGAACTTGCCGACCGCACCAACGGCAACGTCGGCCTGGGCATCCTGCACAAGCGCATGATGCTGTACATCGAAACCTGCGAAGGCTCGGGCCTGATCGGCCTGCGCCTGTTCAACGGCTCGCGCATTCCCATCATCACCAGCGCCATGGGCCGCGCCTACCTGGCCCGCATGGAAGAGGGCGAGCGCGAACGCCTGCTGGAAGTCCTGCAGCCCCAGTTCGGCGCCGACTGGGCGACCGCCATGGTCGGCCTGCAAAAGGCCATGCGCGACATGGACCGCTACGGCTTCTGCACGTCGCTGGGCGAATGGCAAAGCTATATCCACGGCGCCGGCACCGCCATACGGCTGTCCGACGGCAGCCTGTACGGCCTGAACCTGGGCGGCGCGGCCTATCTGCTGCCCGAGCGCGAACTGGTGGAAGTCTACGGCCCGCAATTGGTGGAAGTGGCCGAGAAAATCCGCAAGGCCATGAGCGTGCCGGACGAGGCGTGATACGGGGCGGCGCCCCGAGGCAGGAGGAACGTCGCATGGCCACGCCTGAATTCCGGCGCTGGAGGCGATCGGCTACGTCCTGGCGCTGCGCGAGCCTTCCTGGCACCAGCACCGCCTGCTGCAACTGGACGAGCCGCGGGTGAACCTGCACGTGTTCGGCCCGGATTGCCCGGAGATGGAGGTGATGGCGTACAACAAGCGCAAGGAAGCGACGCTGCGCGGGATCTACGAACGCATGTTCCGCGCCGCCGGCTTCCGGTGATGGGCGTTCAGGCGCCCGGCAGCATGTAGCGCGCGGACACGGCCAGGATGCGTTGGGCGGATTCGCGCAGCAGGCGCGCTTCGCGATAGGCCTGCAGCGACACGACGGCATCGTAGCGGCGCGAGCTGCGCGGGCCGGCCAGCAAGGCCGGGCGGCGGGTCAGGATTGGGGATATCAAGCGTTGCATGTCGGAATTCCTGCGGGCTCCAGGCCCGGTATATGCCAGGCATCGTAAGCCGGCCTGGAATGCGCGCCAACGATTTACCTTTCATATGGATATCCGGGCTTTCCCGGAGGGATCGCCGGGATCTGCGCGCATTGCGCCGCCAGTATCGCCGCCGCATGTGACAGTCTGATGCCAGCATCGGCGGGTTCTTGCGAATTCTGATACTACGCGGTAGCATTAAAAAAAGAATACTGGATTGGAGACAGGAATGCCGTTGCCCTTGGAAGGTCTGTTGGTGATCGCTGTGGAACAGGCCGCCGCGGCGCCCTATGCTTCGTCGCGGCTGGCCGACGCCGGCGCGCGCGTGATCAAGATCGAACGCGCGGCCGGCGATTTCGCGCGCGGCTACGACGGCGCGGTCATGGGCGACAGTACGTATTTCGTGTGGCTCAACCGCGGCAAGGAGTCCATCGTGCTGGACTTCGCGCAGCCGGAGGACATGGCGCTGCTGCGCACGCTGATCCTCCAGGCCGACGTGCTGATCCAGAACCTGGGGCCGGGCGCGGCGGCGCGCGCGGGCTTCGGCTGGCAGGAAATGCGCGCCGCCAATCCGCGGCTGATCACCTGCGACATCACCGGCTACGGAGAGACGGGGCCGTATGCGGACATGCGCGCCTACGATCTGCTGGTGCAGGCCGAATCGGGCGTCGCCTCGGTGACCGGCACGCCGGAAGCGCCCGGGCGCATCGGCATTTCCGCCTGCGATATCGGCACCGGCATGTACGCGCACGCCGCCATTCTCGAAGCGCTGCTGCAGCGCGAGCGGACGGGGCAGGGCAGCGCGCTGCACGTGTCGCTGTTCGATGCGATGGCCGACTGGATGACCGTGCCCTTGCTGCACTACGACTACGCCGGCACGGTCTGGCCGCGCGTGGGACTGGGGCATCCCACCATCGCTCCCTACGGCGCGTTCGCCTGCGGCGACGGGCAGCAGCTCCTGATCGGGGTGCAGAACGACGGCGAGTGGCGCCGCTTCGCCAGCGACGTCCTGCGGCGGCCTGAATGGGTCGACGACGCGCGCTACCGCAGCAACCAGGATCGCGTGCGGCACGCCGACGGGCTGAAGGCCGAGATCGAATCGGTGCTGCGCGGAATGGATCTTGCCGAACTGCGGCAGCGCCTGACGCAGGCGAAGATCGCGTACGCGTCCGTCAACGGCGTCAAGGAATTGTCGGCGCATCCGCACCTGCGCCGCGTGAACGTGCGCACCGCGCACGGCGAGGCATCCATCGTGGCGCCGCCCGTGCAGGTGCGCGGCGAACCGCGCGAGTTGGGCGAGGTGCCGGCCATCGGCGCGCATACGCAGGCCATCCGCGCGGAATTCGGCGGACGGCCCTGAGGGTAGAATTTCGCGTTTATTTTCGGCACAGCAAGGACACCATGGGACGGCCAAGCCTGATCGACAGTACGGAAGGAATCGAGAAGCGCCTCGCCATTCTCGACGCCGCCGCGTCCGTATTCATGAACCTGGGCTTTTCCGCGGCCTCGCTCGACGACATCAGCGACGCGTACGGCGCCACCAAGGGCATCATCTATTACTACTACCGCAACAAGTCGGCGCTGTTTTTCGCCGTGCAGCGGCGCGCCATGGAATTGACCCGCGAGGCGATCGAGCCTCACGCCCTGGCCGGCGGAAGCCCCGCGGCCCGGTTGCGCGGGATGGCGCATGACCACACGCTGCTGATGATGGAGCACCTGGCGTATCTCCGGGTGGCCGCGCAGGGCCTGGAGCTGCACCTGACGGGCCGCACCACGGCTTCCGAACGCGCCGAGCTGGAAGACATCCTCAAGCTGCGGGCGGCGAACGAAGCCCTGTACATGCGCGTGATCGAAGAGGGCGTGCAGTCCGGCGATTTCCGCCCCATGGATCCCAAGCTGCTGGTCAAGCCGCTGCTGGGCGCATTGAACTGGACGTCGCGCTGGTATCACCCGCGCAAGAACGAAACCGCGAAGGACCGCGAGCGCGTCGCCGATGAACTGGCCGGCTTCGCGGTCAGCGCGTTGTTGCCGCATCCGCAGTAAGCGCTGGACCGCGCGGGCGACGGACCCGCGCGGTTTTTTTTAATCCATTTTGATACTAATCGGTATTATTTAAATAACAGGACGACAGCGATCTATGGCTCCGAAAATCCTGGTGGAACGCACCGGCTTTGTGACGACGGTGATCATCAACCGGCCCGAAGTGCGCAATGCGCTGGATCGCGAAGCGGCGGCCGGGCTGGCCCGCGCCATGCGCGAATTCGACGCCGACGACGAAGCGCGCGTCGCCGTGCTGTGCGGCGCGGGCGGGGCTTTCTGTTCCGGCGCCGATCTCAAGGAACTGGCGGGCGGCACCGATTACGAGCCGTGGGCGGGCAGCCCGGAAGGTCCGCTGCACGCGCCGCTGTCCAAGCCCGTGATCGCGGCCGTGGCCGGCCATGCGTGCGCCGGCGGGCTGGGCGTGGCCCTGTGGTGCGACCTGCGGATCGCGGAAGAGAGCGCCTCGTTCGCCGTGCTGTCGCGCCGCTGGGGCGTGCCCATGAGCGACGGCACGACCGTGCGCCTGCCCCGGCTGATCGGCATGAGCCGCGCCCTGGACATGCTGTTGACCGCCCGCATCGTGTCCGCGGCGGAGGCCGAGCGCTACGGGCTCGTCAACCGCGTCGTCCCGGACGGGCAGGCGCGCGCGGAGGCCGAGGCGCTGGCGCACCAGATGGCGCAGTTCCCGCAGATCGCCTTGCGTTCCGACCGCCAATCGGCCTATGCCCAGGCGGGCATGGCGGAACGGGACGCCGTGGCGGCCGAAATGGCCTATGCCGCCGAGGCGCGCCGCCTGGAGGCGAGGGCGGGCGCGCAACGTTTCCAACAGGGCGCGGGCCGTCATGGCGCCTTGCCCGATGCCGATTAGGAGCCCCGCATGCGAGCCGTGATTTGCCGAGGGCTGGACGATCCCAGCCAAGTCAGCGTGGAAGTCTGCGCCGCGCCGCCCATGATTCCTGGCGGCGTGCGCATCGCCGTGCATTCCTGCGGCGTGAGCTTCGCCAATCTGCTGGTGCTGCAAGGCAAGCACCAGAACCGGCCGGCGCTGCCCCTGACCCCGGGCACCGAGGTCGCGGGCATCGTCACCGAATGCGCGCCGGACGTCACCCTGTTCCGCCCGGGAGACCGGGTGGTGGCCGGCGTGCGTTCGGGAGGCTTCGCCAGCGAGGCGGTGGCCCCGGAGGACACCACGTTCGCCCTGCCCGACGGCGTGGACTTCGACAGCGCCGTGCAGTTCCCGACCATCTACGCCACGGCCTACGGGGCGCTGTGCTGGCGCGCGCACCTTCAGCCCGGCGAGACCGTGCTGGTGCACGGCGCCAGCGGAGGCAGCGGGCTGGCGGCCATCGAAATCGCCAAGAGGATGGGCGCGAGGGTCATCGCTTGCGCCAGCACGCAAGCCAAGCTCGACGCGGCGCGGGCCCATGGCGCCGACGCCGGGCTGAACTACCGCGACGGCGACTTCCGCGATGCCGTGCTGTCGCTGACCGGCGGCCGCGGCGCCGACGTGATCTTCGATCCGGTGGGCGGCAAAGTCTTCGACGAGTCGATGCGCTGCGTGGCCCCGGAAGGGCGGCTGATCCCCATGGGTTTCGCCGGCGGCGATATCCCGCAGATTCCCGCCAATATCCTGTTGGTCAAGAACGCCACGGCCATCGGCATCTACTGGGGCTACTACATGGGCTGGGGCCGCGTGCCGGTCCCGCCCGAACGCCGCGCGGCGGTGCGCGCCGCGTTCGCGACACTGTTCGGCTGGGTGGTCGAGGGCGCGCTGAAGCCCCGCACGCAGCGGACCTTCGCGCTGGAATCGTACGAAGAGGCGCTGGCCGTCCTGGCGTCCCGCGAGGTGATCGGGCGCGTCGCCCTGCATCCGCAACCCTCCCCCTGACAACGGGCGCAGACCCGTGTATCCCAACAACCAACGACAAAGCACTATCAAGGAGCAGGAGACATGAAACGATTGATCAAGCTGTTCATCGGCGTCACGCTGGCCGTGGGCGCGCAGGCGAGCTACGCCTTTCCCGACAAGCCCATCCGGCTGATCGTTCCCTATCCGCCGGGCACCGGCACCGACACGCTGGCGCGCTTCACCGCCCGCCAACTGGAGGCCAGGCTGGGCCAGCCCGTGATCGCCGAAAACCGGCCGGGCGCAAGCGGCATCATCGCGACCCAGACGGTGGTATCGGCCGCGCCGGACGGCTACACGCTGCTGCTCGCGGCCAATGCGCCGGTGGCGACCAACGTGGCGGCGTTCGCCAAGCTGCCCTACGACCCCTTGACCGACCTGGCGCCGGTGGCGGTGCTGGCCCAGGCGCCGATGGGCTTCTACGTCTACCAGGATTCGCCGTACAAGTCCGTGGCGGACCTGGTCGCGGCCGCGAAAAAAGATCCGAAGAAGCTGAACTACGGTGCGGGCAGCGCGACCTACCAGATCGCCACGGAATGGTTCCTGTCGCTCGCGCAGGCCAGCGCCAATGGCATTTCGTACAAGGGCGCGGGCCCGGCGCTCAATGACCTGGCCGGCAAGCAGGTGGATTTCGTGATCGCGGAATACAGCGGCGCGCAGGCCCTGGTGCAGGCGGGCAAGCTGCGGCTGCTGGCGGTGACGACGAACGAACGGCTGGCCAGCGCGCCGGACGCGCCGACCTTGCAGGAGCTGGGATACAAGGACTTCTTCAAGGTGGCGTGGTGGGCCATGTTCGCGCCGGCCAAGACGCCCGCCCCGGTGATCAAGACCTTGCAGGACGCCCTGCTGGCGATCTATGCCGAGCCCAAGACGCGCGATTTCCTGGCGCAGAGCAATTTCATTTCCTTCATTGGCGACGCGGAAGCGCTGGCCAAATTCCAAAGGAAAGAAATCGAGCTCGAGATCGCCACGGCGCAGACCGCCAACATCCCCAAGCAGTAATCCGGCACCCACGACAGGACGTTACGCGATGGATATGCAAGCGACGCTCGCGTTGCCCTTCTTCGGTGCGGAGCACCAGGCGGTGCTGCGGCAGGCCGAGGACTGGCTGTCGGCTTTGCCTGCCTGGTCCGCGCCGCAGGGCCGGCTCGAACTGGACCGGGCGTGCCGGGAGCTGGCGGCGCGGATGGGGCAGGCGGGCCTGCTCGCGCATGCCGTGGCGGATCCGGCCCAGGCCGGCGCGCGCATCGACACGCGCGCGGTCTGCCTGCTGCGCGACAGGCTCGCGCAGCAGGGCGCGCTGTTCGATTTCGTATTCGCCATGCAAGGGCTGGGCTCGGCCGCCATCTCGCTGGACGGCTCGCCCTCGCAGCGCGAACGCTACCTGGGGCCGACCCGCGAAGGGCGCTACGTGGCGGCCTTCGCGCTGTCGGAGCCGCAGGCGGGCTCCGACGTGGCCGCGCTGGCGTGCACCGCCAGGCGGGACGGCGACACCTATGTCCTGGACGGCACGAAAACCTGGATCTCCAACGGCGGCATCGCCGACTACTACGTCGTCTTCGCCCGCGAGCCCGGCAGCGCGGGCGCCAAGGGCATCTCGGCGTTCATCGTGGACGCCGGCACGCCCGGCCTGGAGGTATCGGAGCGCATCGACGTCATTTCTCCGCATCCGCTGGCTACGCTGGCGTTTTCCGCTTGCCGCGTCGATGGCGGCCAGCGGCTGGGCGAACCGGGCCAGGGATTCAAGCTGGCCATGCGCACGCTGGACATCTTCCGCGTTTCGGTGGGCGCGGCGGCCCTGGGCTTTTCGCGCCGCGCGTTGGCCGAGGCCACGCGATACGCGCTGGAGCGTGAGATGTTCGGCAAGACGCTTGCCGACTTCCAATTGTCCCAGGCCAGGCTGAGCCAGATGGCGACCCTGACGGACGCCTCGGCGCTGCTGGTCTACCGCGCCGCCTGGGCGCGCGACGCGGGCCAGGGATCGCCGCGCGCGGCGGCCATGGCCAAGCTGGCCGCCACCGAGCACGCCCAGCAAGTCGTGGACGCGGCGCTGCAGATGCACGGCGGCCTGGGCGTGCGCGAGGGCCACATCATGGAACGGCTGTACCGCGACGTCCGCGCGCTCCGGATCTACGAAGGCGCGACCGAGGTGCAGCATCTCATCATCGGGCGCGACCTGCTGCGCGAGGCGCGCGAGCGGCTCGCTCCCGCCCCGCCGCGGGCCGTGCCCATCCCGGGCCCGTCCCGGGCGATACCCAACCAGGAGCAGATATGACAGGTCCTTTGGCCGGCATGCGCGTCATCGACGCCAGCAATTTCGTATTCGGGCCGATGGCGACCCAAATGCTCGCGGACATGGGCGCCGAGGTGATCAAGGTCGAGCCGCCGCAGGGCGATCCCATGCGTATGGTCGGCACGTCGCGCAACCCGAAGATGGGGTCCTTCTTCCTCAACCTGAACCGCGGAAAGCGCAGCGTGGTGCTGGACCTGAAGGACGCCGGCGACGTGGCGCGCCTGGACGCGCTGCTGGCCACGGCCGACGTCTTCGTGCACAACATGCGTCCGGCCGCGGCGCGGCGGCTGGGCATCGCCTACGAAGACCTGGCCCCGCGCCATCCGCGGCTGGTCTATGCCGTGGCCCTGGGTTTCCACCAGGACGGCCGCTACGCCGAGCGCCCCGCCTATGACGACGTGATCCAGGGCATGAGCGGGGTATCGGGCCTGCATGCGCGCATGTACGGCGAGCCCGGCTT
The DNA here is from genome assembly GCF_037619525.1 of Achromobacter veterisilvae. NCBI lineage: Bacteria > Pseudomonadati > Pseudomonadota > Betaproteobacteria > Burkholderiales > Alcaligenaceae > Achromobacter > Achromobacter veterisilvae. The sequence goes on from NZ_CP148753.1 coordinate 2,372,476, forward strand.
CGTGCCCATGCTTTTCACCGACAAGCTCTGCGGCGTCTACCTGGCCGGCGCGATTGCGTCGGCGCTGGTGGCGCGCGCGGCCAGCGGGCAGGGGCAGCAGGTGGAAGTGCCCATGTTCGAAACCATGGCGTCCTTCAATCTGGTGGAACACCTGGCCGACAGCATTTTCAGCGGCGCACGGGCGGAGGCGCCGGCGCGCGGCTACGAACGGGTCTTCAGCCGCTACCACCGGCCCCTGAAGACCCGCGACGGGCACGTCTGCCTGGTCGCCAATACGGACGCGCAATGGCAGCGCCTGTTCTCCCTGGTGGGCCGGCCCGAGTTGGCGGCGGACCCGCGCTTCGCGACGATGGGAGACCGCATCCGCCACGCGGAACCGCTGTACGAAGAGATCAGCGAGAGCCTGCTGGCGCGCAGCGCGGCCGAATGGCTGGCGCTCTTTCTTGAGCACGACATTCCCGCCGGGCCGGCCAACGGCCTGGACGAGCTGCTGAACGATCCGCACCTGGCCGACGTGGGTTTTTTCCAGGACGTCGAGCACCCGACCGAGGGCGCGCTGCGCTGCGCGCCCACGCCGTTCCGCTTCTCAGCCAGTCCGCGGGCGGCCGCCGGCGGGGCGCCGGGGCTGGGGGAGCACAATGGGGAGATCCTGGGGTAGGCGCGGGCTGCCGCGCTCGCGCTCAGGTCGCCTTCAGGCGCGAGGGCACCTCGTCCGTGTCGCTGCAGACCGCCAGGACTTCCGCCGGCTTCCTGCTCAGCGACAGGTAGACGTGCCCGATGCTGCTGTCGAAATAGGCGGTTTCGAGCTTCCCGAGCACCACGCTGTCGCCGTTCTCGAACTGGATGCGTACCTTGCCCGACAGCACCACGGCGAATTCCTGGCCCGGGTGCCGGATATAGTCCTCGAACTCGACCACCTCGCGCGCGTCGATCAGGGCGAACATCGGGGTCATCTTCTTGCCGGGGTATTCGCCCATGAGCAAGCGGTAGTGATAGTTCTCCGTGACGTAGTCGCGGGCGTCGCCGAGCTTGTTCTTGATGAAGGTGGGAGCGACGGCCGCCTGGGGGGTGTCCCCCAGCATGAACATGCGGGTCATGTCGATGTCCAGCGCCCGCGCCAGCGCGGCGAACTTTTCGTAGCTCAGGGCGATCTGCCCCAGCTCGGCCTTCGAGAGCGTCGACACCGCGATGCCGCTGGCGCGCGACACGGCCTGCAAGGTCAGTTTCCTTGCCTTGCGCTCGGCCCGCAGGCGAGCGCCCATTTCTTCCTTGCCCACGATCTCGGGCGGGACGGTCTTGCCGGAAAGGGCCATGTAGCGGTGTGGCATCAAGGGGTTGAGGGCTGGGGCAGGGCCCGCAAGCCCCGCCGCGCATGCCGATTGTAAAGGTTGCGGCCGCTCAGGCGGAGCGGTTCAGCACCCGGCCCGCGTGCCGGCCGGTGAAGGCCTGGTCCTGCCAGACCGGCGCGCCGTTGACGTAGACGGAATGGATGCCGGCGGCGCGCTCCGTGGGGCGCTCGAACGTGGCGGAATCGGCCACGGTCGCCGGGTCGAAGACCACCAGGTCCGCGAAGTAGCCGGGCTGCACCTGTCCACGCCCGGCCAGGCCGAACTTGGCGGCGGTCAGGCCGGTCATCTTCCAGACCGCGGTTTCGAGGGGGAAGAGGCCCAGGTCGCGGGAGTAGTGGCCGAGCACGCGGGGGAAGGTGCCCCACAGCCGCGGGTGGGGGCGTTCGTCATGGGGCAGGCCGTCCGAGCCGATCATGGTGGGGCCGAACGCCAGGATGCGCTGGACGTCGGGCTCGTCCATCATGAAATAGATGGCGCCGGCGGGCTGCAGTTCCTGCACCACGTCGTACTTGGACTTGCCGCGCTCGGCGGCGACTTCGTCCAGGTCGCGTCCGCTCAGTTCGGGGAAGGGCTTGCACCAGGTGATGAGGGTGCGCCCGGCAAGCAGGACGCGGTCCTGCTTGAGCATGGTGGAGCCCGCCACGTAGGGATAGGCGTCCAGCGAGACGTCCTGCGCGGCCATGGCGGCTTCGATCAGGCGCAGCGTTTCCCTGGAACGTCCGAAGTTCGGCTTGCCCATGACTTTGTGGTGCGAGATGACGACGGGCACGCCCAGTTCGCGGCCGATGCGGAAGGTCTCCTCCAGGGCCGGCACGATGTGCTCGCCTTCGTCGCGCATGTGCGTGGCGTAGATGCCGCCGCGCGCGCCGAGCGGGCGGCAGACTTCGATGATCTCCTCGGTGCTGGCGCTGGCGGCCGGCGGGTAGAACGTGCCGGTGGAGATGCCGATGGCGCCGCTGGCCAGCGCGTCGTCGGCCAGGGCCCGCATGGCCCGCACTTCGGCGGGCGTGGCTTCGCGCTTCAGGTCGGCCATGACCGCCGCGCGCAGCGTGGAGTGGCCCACCATGCAGGCGGCGTTGACGGCGGCGGGCGCGGCGCGCAGGGCGTCCAGATAGTCGGAGAAGCGCTCGAAGCGATAGGAGCCGCCTTCGTCCAGCAGGTCCAGCGGCGCGGGCGGGTTGGCGTGCGCCAGCGGCGCCAGGCTGATGCCGCAATTGCCGGTGACGACCGTGGTGACGCCCTGCGAGATCTTGGGCGTCATGTCGCGGTGCCTGAGCAGGTAGTTGTCGTCGTGCGTGTGCGAATCGATGAACCCCGGCGCCACCACCTTGCCGGCGACGTCGATGCGCAGCCCGGCGGCGCTGCCGCTCAGGTCGCCCACCGCGGCGATCCGGTCGCCGCGCACGCCGACGTCGGCCCGGCGGCCGGGGACGTTGGCGCCGTCGATGACGGTGCCGCCGGCAAGAATGTAGTCGAATGGGGGGGCGTCGGGCTGGTTCATGCGTATCTCCGGCTAGGCAAAGTGGCAGGCGACCTGCTGTTCGGGGGCGATGTGGCGGGGCGGCGGGGTTTCCTGGGCGCAGCGGGGCTGGGCCATGGGGCAGCGGGTGCGGAACGCGCAGCCCGAAGGCGGCGACAGGGGGCTGGGGATTTCGCCCTTCAGCACCTCGACCGGCGCGCGCTCTCCCTGGCGCGCGGACGGCACCGCCGCCAGCAGGGCGCGGGTGTAGGGGTGGGCGGGGCGCCCGAAGATGGCGTCGCGCGTGCCGATCTCCACGATCCGGCCCAGGTACATCACCGCGACCCGGTGGCTGATGTGGCGCACCACGCTCAGGTCATGGGAGATGAATACGTAGGTCAGGCCCAGGTCTCGCTGCAGGTCCATCAGCAGATTGATGACCTGGGCCTGGACCGAGACGTCCAGCGCGGACACGGGTTCGTCGCAGACGATCAGGCCCGGGTCCAGCGCCAGCGCGCGCGCGATGACGATGCGCTGGCGCTGCCCGCCCGAGAATTCGTGGGGGTAGCGGTCGGCGGCGTCGGGGCGCAGGCTGACCCGCGCCAGCAGTTGCGCGACGCGTTCCCGGATCGCGGCGCGGCCGTGGCCGAAGTTGCGCAGCGGCTCGCCGATGATGTCGCGCACGCGCATGCGCGGGTTCATGGACGAAAACGGGTCCTGGAAGATGAACTGCATCCGCTGGCGCATGGCGCGCAACTGGCTGCCGTTCATCGCCGCCAGGTCGTGCCCTTCCAGCAGGATGCGGCCTTCGGTGGGCTCGGCGAGCCGGATCAGGCACTTGCCGGTGGTGGACTTGCCGCAGCCGGATTCGCCGACCAGGCTCAGGGTCTGGCCGCGCGGGACGGACAAGGACACGCCGTCGACGGCGCGCAGCACTTTCGCGCCGCCGTCGACGGGGAAGTGCTTCCTGAGGCCGACGACTTCGAGCATGGGCAAGGCCTCGGCGGCGGGCGCAAGGGGGGTGTCGTGCAGGTTCATGTCGGGTCTCACGCAGTCATGGCGTCGGCTACGGGCGCGGCCTCGCGGGCCCAGCACCAGACGCGGTGCCGGCTGCCGGCGTCCACGGCGGGCGGGGCGGCTTCGACGCAGCGCGGCTGCGCCTGGGAACAGCGCTCGGCGAAGGGGCAGCCGCGCGACGCCGGCGTCATCACCGGCACGATGCCGGGCAGCTCGGCCAGCCGCGCGCCATGGCCCTGGCCGTCCACGAACTCGGGCAGGGAGCGGATCAGCGCCTGGGTATAGGGATGCTGCGGGCGGTCCAGGACGTCGTCGACGCTGCCTTCCTCCACCTTGCGGCCGGCGTACATCACGATGACGCGCTGGCACATCTGCGCCACCACGCCCAGGTCGTGCGTGATCAGCACGATGGCGGTGCCGAGCCTGGCCTGGATGTCCCGCAGCAGGTGCAGGATCTGCGCCTGGATGGTGACGTCCAGCGCCGTGGTGGGCTCGTCGGCGATCAGGACTTTGGGCTGGCAGGCGAGGGCCATGGCGATCATGGCGCGCTGGCGCATGCCGCCCGACAACTGGTAGGGATACTCGCGGACGCGGCGGGCGGGGTCGGATATCTGCACCAGGTCCAGCAGCTTCTCTGCCTGCGCCAGGGCGTCGCGGCGCGACAGGCCCTGGTGCAGCATGAGCGATTCGCTGATCTGCCTGCCGATCGTGAACACGGGGTTCAGGGAGGTCATCGGTTCCTGGAAGATCATCGAGATCCGGTTGCCTCGGATCTTGCGCATGGCCTTCTCGGGCAGGGCGAGCAGGTCGCGCCCGTCGAATTCGATCCGGCCGCCCGCGACGCGCCCGGGGGCGCGCAGCAGGCGCATGATGGACAGCGACGTGACGCTCTTCCCGCATCCGGATTCGCCGACCAGGCCCAGGGTTTCGCCGGGCAGCAGGTCGAACGAGAGGCCGTCCACGGCAACCACCGTGGTGTCGTCCCCGTCGAAGCAGGTGGTGAGGTCGTGCACGCGCAAGACAGGTTGGGGTTGCATGGGCGCTCCTACAGCTTTTTGGCCAGGCGGGGGTCGAGCATGTCGCGCAGCCCGTCGCCCACGAGATTGACGGCCAGGACGGCCACGCCCAGGAACAGGCCCGGATACAGGATGATGTGGAAGGCCACGGCGACGAAGTTGCGGCCCTCGGCCATGATGTTGCCCCAGCTTGGGGTCTGGGGCGGGATGCCCACGCCCAGGAAACTCAGCACGGCCTCCGTCAGGATGGCCGAGGCGGCGATGAAGGTGGCCTGCACCATCAGCGGCGCGAACAGGTTGGGCAGGATGTGGCGCAGCAGTATGGCGGGCACGCGGGTGCCGGAGGACACGGCCGCCTCGATATAGGGCTGTTCGCGGATCGTCAGCACCAGCGCGCGCACCAGACGCACGACGCGCGGCACTTCAGGAATGACGATGGCGATGATCACCGTGCCCAGGCCGCCCTTGAGGGTGGCCATCAGCGCGATCGCCAGCAGTACGCCGGGGATGGCCATCAGACCGTCCATGATGCGCATGATCGCGGCGTCCAGGCGGCGGAAGTAGCCCGCCGCCATGCCCAGCGCGACACCGCCCACGGTGGCGACCGCCGCCACCACGATGCCGACCACCAGCGATATGCGGGCGCCCCAGACGGTGCGCGAGTACACGTCGCGGCCCAGCGCGTCGGTGCCGAAGAAATGCTCGGACGACGGCGGTTTCATCCGCGCCATCGGGTTGATGTCCAGCGGATCGACCGTGGCCAGCCAGGGGGCGGCCAGCGCGATCGCGGCCAGGGCCAGCAGGATGGCGCCGCCCACGTACAGCATGGGGTGGCGGCGCAGCGATTTGAGGACCCGGCGGTAGCGCGGGCGCCTGGCGGGCAGAGGCAGGGTGGCGGTAGTCATGCGTGTCCCCCTTCAGTAGCGGATGCGAGGATCGAAGAGCCGGTAGCTCAGGTCGACCAGCAGATTGATCAGTACGTAGATGCCGGAAGCCACCAGCAGCACGCCCTGGATGACGGGGTAGTCGTGGCGCAGCACGGCGTCGATGGTCAGGCGGCCCAGGCCGGGGATGGCGAACACGGTTTCGGTGACGACCACGCCGCCGATCAGCAGGGCGACGCCGACGCCGATGGTGGTGACGATGGGATTGGCGGCGTTCTTCAGCGCATGCCACACGACGGGGGCCGCCGACAGGCCCTTTGCGCGGGCGGTGCGGATGTAGTCTTCGGACAGGGCTTCCAGCATGGTGGCGCGCGTCATGCGGGTCAGCAGCGCCATATAGACCAGGCCCAGCGACAGGCACGGCAGCACCAGGTGGCGGAGATAGGGCGCCACGCCGGCGGACAGCGGCTTGTAGCCCTGCACGGGAAGCCATCCCAGCTTGATGGAGAAGCCGTAGACCAGGCTGTAGCCGATCAGGAAGACCGGCACCGAGAAGGCGCAGACCGCGCCGACCATGACCAGCCTGTCCAGCCAGCGTCCCGCGTTCCAGGCCGCCAGCACGCCCAGCGGCACCGCCGCGATCACGGCGAACAGCATGGTGAATATGGCGATGGACAATGTGGGGCCCATGCGCTGGCCGATCAGTTGCGACACCGGCATTTGCGTCGCGATCGAGGTGCCCAGGTCGCCGGTGGCGATGTGGGCCACCCAGATGCCGAACTGCTGAAGCAGCGGCTTGTCCAGGCCCAGGTTCTGGCGGATTTTCTCCACGTCGTCGGCGGTGGCATTGTCGCCCGCGATCACGGCCGCCGGATCGCCCGGCGACAGGTGGATCAACAGGAACACCACGACCGCGACGACGGCCATGACGGGAATGACGGCCGCGATGCGGCGCAGGATGTATTTCACGCTGGTTTCCCCCGGGCTTGCGGCCGGGCGCGAGAGGCGCCCGGCGTCTGCCTTACGGTTTTTCGATGTTCCACATCACCGGGATGCCGGTCTTCAACAGCTCGGTGTGCTTGAGGCCGCGCACCGCGGACACCGGCTTGAACTCGCCGAACATGACGTATGGCACGGTCTGGTAGGCGCGCGCCTGCATCTGCGCGGCGATGTCCTTGCGCTTGGCCGGATCCGTCTCGCGGATCCAGTCGGTGCGCAGCGTGTCGAGTTCCTTGTCGCAAGGCCAGCCGGGCAGGCTGTTGCCGCAGGCGGCCGACAGCCAGGGATTGGTCACCGGCGTGCTGGCGTCGTAGTAGCCGCCCCAGGTCACGAAGACGCTCCAGCCGCCTTGCTCGGGCGCGTCCTTCTTCAGGCGGCGCGCGGCCAGCGAGGCCCAGTCCATCGACTGCAGGTCGACGTTGATGCCGGCCTTCTTCATGTTCTGCGCCAACACCATGACGGCGGGGGCGCTCAGGTGGTCGGTCGGGTACAGGACCACGACCTTCTCGCCTTTGTAGCCGGCTTCCTGGAGCAACTGCTTGGCGCGCGCCGGATCGGGCTTGGCGTAGGGCGCGGCGCCGGCGTCGGTGGCCAGCGGCGAGCCGCAGATGTAGAGGGTGGCACAATAATCGACCCGGTACTTTTCCGGATAGCCCATGGCCGACAGCATTTCCTTCTGGTTCACCAGGTGGTACAGCGCCTGGCGGGCCAACGGGTTGTTGAACGGCGGGTGCAGCGAGTTGACGATGACCATGCCCTGGGACGCCACCGAGGTGCCCAGCGTGATGTCGGGATTGCTTTCCAGGACGGGCAGGAAGTCCGGCGTGGTCTGCTCGATCATGTCGACTTCGCCGTTCATCAGCGCCGCCGTGGCCGTGTTCCCGTCGGGGATGTAGACCCATTCGACGCGATCAACCTTGACGTTCTTGCCGCCCGCCAGGCCGTCGGCCGGTTCGGCGCGCGGCACGTAGGCGGGATTCTTCACATACACCACCTTGTTGCCCGGCACCCACTCGTCGCGCTTGAACAGGAACGGGCCGGAGCCGACCATTTCGGTGACCTGCTTGTTCGGGTCCGTCATGGCCAGACGCTTGGGCATGATGAAGGGCGGCATGCCGGACGGCTTGGACAGGGCGTCCAGCACCAGGCCGAAGGGTTCCTTCAAGGTCAGCGTGAAGGTGTCGTCGCCCGTGGCGGCGAGTTCGGCGCCGGCGGCCATCAGGGCCTGGCCGAGCGTGTCCTTCTTCGCCCAGCGCTGGATCGAAGCGACGCAGTCCTCGGCCTTCACCGGGGTGCCGTCATTGAACTTCAGGCCCGCGCGCAGAGTGAAGGTCCAGGTCTTGCCGTCTTCGGACGTGGTCCAGGTGTCCACCATCTGCGGTTTGACCTGGCCCTTGCCATCCTGCGAGAACAGGGTGTCGAACACCATGTAGCCGTGGTTGCGCGTGATGTAGGCCGTGTTGAAGAGCGGGTCCAGCGTCTTGAGGTCCGCGTGCGGCACCAGGCGCAGGGTCGTGGGCTCGGCGAGCGCGCCCGTGGCGGCGCCCATGGCCAGCAGGGCGGCCGCGCCCAGCAAACTGAAACGTCTGATCATTCTTGTCCCCTTGGTCATTCCGAAGCCCGTCTCGGGCGGCGATGGATGGCGCCTCATGCCGTGAACGGCCATTTCGGCAATTTGCGTTTGGTGTAAGGCAGTGCGTTGTAGTCCTGCGTGATCGCGCCCGGCGTCTCGACGTAGATGACGTGGCGGCCGACCTGCGAATACGAGGCGTAGAAGTGCTGCGACGACTTCACGATGATGAGCTTCATGGCCCGCAGGTCCACGCCGAACTGCGTGAACAGGTCGGTGCCCATGGCCTGGGTGCGGTTGGTGGTCAGCACGATGGTCACGCCCTGGCTGCGCACGACCGCGGTGTCGCCCAGCAGCGCGGGGGTGCCGGCCAGGCCGGTCATGACGGCGTCGCGCTTGAGCGCCAGGATTTCGCAATCCAGGTCCAGCGGCATGCCGGAGACCGGGGCCACCTTCCCGCCGATGCGCAGTTTGATCCGCGCGCCTTCGCCCGCTTCGAAGCAAAGCTGCACGGCGACGGGATCCCAGAAGGGTCCGGTCGCGACGTCGCGGATGCCGCGCGCCAGCACGCGTTCCAGGATGAAGGTGGCGTCGCTGGGCGCGCCGCCGCCCGCGTTGTCGGCGGAGTCCGCCAGCACGACCGGGAAATCGTCCAGCGCCAGCGCCTGGTCCAGCGCCTCGTCGGCGCCGGGGTAGGGGGGCGCCAGCCGGTCGCGAAAGCCGATGATCTCTTCGCCCAGCGCGCGGGCCAGCGCGTCGGCCCGGGCCTGGTCGCCGTCGGTGTAGACCAGCACCTTGGACCCCATGTCCGGCGTGTCGCCCCAGGGGAAGCCATGCGCGATGGAAATCGACAGCACGCCTTCCTTGCCCTCCATGGCGAGCAGGCGGTCCACGAAGCCGCGCATGGGCTCGCGGCTGGTATGCATGATGGAGATCATCTCGCAGTCGTACACGGCGCGCGCGGGCTGGATGCGCCCTTGGGCGCGCGCCACGCACAGGTCCACCAGGTCGTAGGCGCGCTCCAGGATGTCGGTGTGCGGGTATTCCTTGAAACAGACCAGGAAGTCGGCGCTGTCGACCATGGCGGCCGTCATGTGGCAATGCGGATCCAGTTCGGCGCCGATCACCGTATCGGGGCCGACGATCTCGCGCGCGCGGCGCAGCAGGTCGCCTTCGCAATCGTCGTAGCCGTCGGCCACCATGGCGCCGTGCAGGCCGAACAGGGCGATGTCGACCTTGCCCGCGCGGCGCAGGTCCTCCAGCAGTTCGTCCCGCAGGGTTTCGTAGGCGTGGCGGGTGGTGACGCCGGCCGGCGTGGCGCCTGCCGTCATGCCTTCGATGAGCGTCCAGTCCGTGCCCTGCGCGCGATGGCGGGCGGCCCAGAGCGGGCCGGAGAACATCTGCATGCGGTCGGGGTGCTGGCCCGCGGGGAAGTAGCCGCGCGCACGGTAGGCGGACAGCCCGGTCGGAATGGGAGAAAAGGTGTTCGTCTCGGTCGCGAGGGACCCGGAAAATATTTTCATGCTGCCGCTCCGCGTAAAGGATGGACGGGGCGCGGGCGTTGCCGCGCGCGCCAGGGAAATACCGCAGTGCGCGGCATCCGCGCCGCGCGGTGTACAGGCAATCCGGCCAGGCGGGCCGGCTCAGGCTTCGGAGACGGGGCCCGGCGCCGAAGAGGCTCCGGAGGCATAGTGCGGCACTGAAGACTGATGGGCCGGCGTGCCTCCCAGCCAGGCCTGCACTTCGATCTCCACGTCCACGTCCATGGCCAGCTTGGCCTCGACCGTCGAACGCGATGGAAAGTCGGAGGGGAAATGGCTGCGATAGGCGTCGTTGAATTGCGCGAACAGGTCCAGGTCGGACAGCCATACCGTCACGCGCACCACGTCCTTGAGCGTGGCGCCGGCCAGGGCCAGCGTCTCTTCGATGCGGGCGAGCGCGGCATGGGTCTGTTCGCCGATATCGCCGCGCACGACCTGCCCGTTGGCGTCCATCGGAATCTGCCCCGACAGGAACAGGAAGCCGCCCGCGCGGGTAGCGCGCGAGAAGGGCAGGGGCAGGGGGCTGGGATAGCGGGTGATGGCGTTCATGGTGGCGTCCGGGGTGGAGGGTCAGCGCAGGCGCGCGGGGCGCACGGCATCGGCATTGACGCCATGCGCGTGCAGGTGGGCGGGCACCGGCTGGCGCATGAGCAGCGCGGCGGCGAGTTCGGAGGTGGCGGCGGCGGTCTGGATGCCGTAGCCGCCTTGCGCCGCCAGCCAGAAAAAGGCCGGCGCTTCGGTATCCCAGCCCACCACGAAGTCCCCGTCGCGCACGAACGAGCGCAAGCCGGCCCAGGTGTGCCTGGGACGGCGGATGGTGAGCGAGGTGGCGTTTTCGATGCGATGGATGCCGGTGGCGACGTCCAGTTCTTCGGGCACAACGTCGTGCGCGGCGACCGGGTCGGCGTTGGCGGGCGAGCCCAGCAACTGGCCGGCGTCGGGCTTGAAGTAGTAGCTTTCGTCGACGCCGACGACGGCGGGCCAGCGGGAGAAGTCCACGTCCTCGGGGCCAGAGAAGGTGAACGCCGTGCGGCGGCACGGCTGCAGGCCGACGGGGCGCGCGCCGCACAGGGCGGCGGCATGGTCGGCCCAGGCGCCGGCGGCATTGACCAGCGCGCGAGCGCGCAGGCGGCGGCCGTCCGCCAGGGTCAGCGTCCAGGCCTCGCCGGCATGGGCGGCCGATACGACTTCGGCGTTGTTGTGCAGCACCGCGCCTTGGCGGCCCATGCCGCGCAGGAAGCCCTGGTGCAGCGCGTGCACATCGATGTCGCGGGCGTCGGGTTCCTCGATGGCGCCGCAGATCTGGTCGCCGCGCAGGCACGGCACGCGTTCGACCGCCTGCGCGGCGTCGATCAGCGCCACGTTGGGCGACTGGCTGTGGAAATCTTCGTAGACCTCCCGCAGCAGGTCTTTCTGGTCAGGGGTCGCGACGTACAGCACGCCGCGCGGACTCAGCAGGGGGTGTTCGCTGAATCCTTGCGGCGGTTGCTCGTAGAAGGCGCGGCTGGCTCGCGTGAGCGCCTTGATCTGCGCGGTGCCGTAGGTCTCCATGAACATGGCCGCCGAGCGGCCGGTGGAGTGATAGCCCGGCTGGGCCTCGCGTTCCAATACGACGACCGACGCCGTGGCGCTCAGCCGGTAGGCCACGGAAGCGCCGGCGATGCCGGCGCCGATCACGGCGTAATCGAATAGGGGTTCTGCTGTCATTTTGTCGGAAGCGAGAATTCTCTTATTTGATAATTATCGAATACGATAGTTTTTTGGCGGCAGGCGGGTAATAGGGGAATGCCCTGATGGCGCGGGACGGAACGTCAGGCAGGGAGGGCGCCGGCGCGGGAATGCGCGCCGGGCGCGCGTGATGGAAGGGTCGGAGGAGCGCGCGGCGTCAGGTCAGGCGCGTGCCGTTGGGCACCTCGCCGTCCGGGACCCCCAGCACAATGCCGCCTTCCGCGTCCGCGAAGCCCAGCACCAGGACTTCGGATTTCACGGGGCCGATCTGGCGCGGCGGAAAATTCACCACCGCCATGACGCGTTTGCCGGGAAGGTCATGCAGCGCATAGTGCGCGGTTATCTGCGCGGAGCTTTTCCTGATGCCCACGCCCGCGCCGAAGTCGATCGTCAGTTTGTACGCGGGCTTGCGCGCTTCGGGGAAGGCTTCCGCCGATTGGATCGTGCCGATGCGGATGTCGACCTTGAGAAAATCGTCAAAGCCGATGGCCGGGGCGGCGGGAGAGGCGGGGTCCTGCGTGAAGTGCATGCGTGCTCCGTAATATCGAGGATTTGCCGCATGGGTGGAACAGTTTGTTCCGTCCAAAATTGCGGCTTTATGGCTGGGACATGTGCTTTGCGCGATTGCCCGCCGGTAGAATTCCTCCGTGCATTTTCCTCTATCTACCAGTCGGAAGGCTATATCGTTATGAGCAACGCTTATCTCGACGCTCTGAAGAAGCGTCGCACGCAGTATTCGCTGGGCCGCAACCTGTCGACCTCCAAGGAGGAACTGACCTCCCTGATCCAGGAAGCGATCAAGAACAGCCCCTCGTCCTTCAATTCGCAAAGCTCGCGCGCGGTGATCCTGTTCGGCGCGGAAAGCGAAAAGCTCTGGGACCTCGCCATCGAGGAAGTGCGCAAGGTCGCGCCGGCCGAAGGCTTCGACAAGACCGAGGCCAAGCTCAAGAGCTTCGCCGCCGGCGCGGGCACCGTGCTGTTCTACGAAGACCAGGACGTGGTGCGCAGCCTGCAGGAGAAGTTCGCGCTGTACGCGGACAACTTCCCGATCTGGTCGGAACAGGCAGGCGGCATGGCCCAGTTGTCGGTCTGGACCGCGCTGGCCAATGCCGGCGTGGGCGCCAGCCTGCAGCACTACAACCCGCTGATCGACGCCGCCGTGGCGAGCCAGTGGAACGTGCCGGCCTATTGGAAGCTGCGCGCGCAGATGCCGTTCGGCTCGAACGAAAACGGCTTCGGCGAGAAGCCGTTCATGGATGACGCCGAGCGCTTCCGCGTGTTCGGCTGATGTGCGGGGGCGCCGGTCAGGCGTCCCAGGCCCTGTTTGCAAAAGCCCGCGTTTCCTCAGGAAACGCGGGCTTTTTTCTGGCTGGCGCGCCCGCGGCCTGGACCGATCCGCGGGCGGACTGCCGGGGCGTCAGAGAATGACGCCTCCGGCCGAGTCGATCTTCTGGTCGGACTTGGGCGGCGCGGCGCGCTTGGGCGGCGCTTTCTTGGCCGGCTCGGCGGGCGGTGCGGCCATCCGCGCAATCGAACCCTTGGCGATCGATTCCAGTTGGCCCGTCAGCAAGGCGCCATAGGCGACCTTGGCCTTGATTTCGCCGATCTTGATCGAAGCCACTTTTTCCTCGGCCGCGCCCAGTTTCTCGCCCGTGTCGGGATCCACCAATTCTTCGCCGGTGGCGTAGATGTCGTAGACCTGGCCTTCGGCCACGCTGCCCATGCCGCGGTTGATGATCACGCGGCCGTTCTGCACCGCCACGACCTTGGCCGGATTCACGATCTCGATGATGTCGCCGACCATTTTCGCCTGGAACTGTTCCATGGCGGCGCTGATCTTGTTGCCGCCCGAAGAGAACGACGCCGAGTCCGACCACTTCACCGCGCGGGTCGCGGCCTCGACCAGCGTGTAGCGCACCGAGGCCCGCGTGGACTGCGAGACTTCGCGGGTGGATTCCCCGGTCAGGTCGATGTTGTTCTCCTGTACCCGCGTCGATACGGCGGCCTGGGTCAGGTCGATGATCAGCAGGAAATCCGCGCCGGCCGCCTGGCCCAGCCGGGCCCGCTGTTGATCGGACACGTTGTCGCTGGCCAGGAAGTCGTTTTCCTTTTCGAATGCGGCGTCGTTGCTGCGGTCCAGCACGGTAAACCGCCCGCTCTTGACCAGCTTGTCGGTGACCGATTGCCGCATGTCGGCCGACAGCGCGCTGCGGCGCAGCTTGCCGGTCGTGACGATGGCGATGCTATCGCGTTCCAGCTTGGGCGTCTTTGCCTGGTATTCGAACTTCTCGATCGTTACCGACAGTTCGACCATGCAGCCCTTGCTGCCGCCGCATTCCTGCCTGGTCACCGAGTAGCCCTTCACCTTGCCTTGCGCGCGCACGTCGTTCGTGCTGCCGACGCCGGCTTCGACCGTGGTCTTGCTGGACATCTCGGCCTGCGACGAGGCGCTGGCGTTCAGGTTCTGCTCGTTGTTCGTGACCGTGTCCTTGATCAGGCCGCTTTGCGTGTCCTGTTCGGTGCGCTTGGCATTGAGTTCGGCGGAAGCCTGGCCCTCGGCATCCCGCTTGACCTGCACATAGGCCTTGGGGCTGGCCGAACGCGTGGCGACGGCCGCGCCGTTGACTTGCTTGATGGCATTGCCCAGGGCCGACTCGACGGCCTGCTCGAACGTGTCGCCATACCCGACCGCGGGCACGGTGACGTCTTCGGCGTTCGCCGCGTGGGCGGCGCAGAACAGCGCCGCGCCCAACATCCATTTTTTCATCATGAATCTGCTCTCGAAAAAAAGACCGCCTGCTTGCGGGCAGGCGGTCCATTCAGCCATGACCGTTACCAGGTCACCGTGCGGTTGTCGCCGCGCTTGATGATGGCTTCTTCGCCTTCCCAGTACGCCAGCCCGTCGTCCAGGTTGGTGAGCGTCAGTTGGAAGTAGTAGTCGACCTGCTGCGTGCGGTTGTCGACGCGGTTATTGCGCTGCATGATCTTGCCGGAGAGCGAGAAGTCCGGGGCGATGACGCGGCCGTCCTTCTTCACGGTGGCCTGGTTCACCATCTTCGAACCCTTCAGCGCCCGCGATTTGGCGGTCATGGCGTCTTCGGGGCCGTTCAGGCCGACCGCCGTGGTGATCACGAAGCGGCCCGAATTGAGCAGGCTCACGCGGATCTTCTTGGTCAACTGGTCGGTGTCGATGCGCTGCGCCGTGTCGTTGGTGATGTTGGACATCGCCACCACGAAACGTCCGCCCTGGGCGGCCTTCGGGTGCACCATCAACGGCGAGTTCAGCATGTCGTTGACCATCTTGTTGGCGGCCGACTCGAAGTCCTTGTAGTCCAGGCCCATTACCGCGACGTTATCGTTCTTCTGGTCGACGTATTGGGTGGTGGTGGCGCAGCCGGCCAGCGTCGCCGCCAGCAATGCGGCCGAAAGAGAGAGCTTCAGGCTCATGATGTTCCTTGTAGATCGTTATTTGGAAGCGAGGATGTCGACGCGAGGCGGCGTCGCGGCGTTCAGCGCGCGGACGTACACGACAACCGGCCTTTTTTCCTGGGGCAGATCGACCACGAGGTCTTCGTGGCCGGGGAAGCCCAGCTTCAACTGGTTCGACTGGGGATAGGGCACGGTCATCAGTTGGAAGTTGTGCGGCAGGGTCGACCACGAACGCAGGTCGGCCTGCGTCGAAGCGGCCTGGGCGATCGCGGCCAGCGAGCCCAACAGCGGACTGGAGTCGTTCAATTGCTTCTGCACCACGGTCTTGGCCGTGGCCCGCACGATTTCCTTGATCAGGATGGCGTTGAAACGGGTCTTGAACTCGCCGCGGATGATGGTGTCCATGTCGGCCAGCATCTGCGTCTGCTGGCGGCCGACGGTCAGGTAGGGATAGGCGGGGGTGCCGTCGCGCATCACCGGCAGCGCAATGCCGGTGTATTTGACGTTGCCGCTCACCAGGAACAGGGGCAGGTCGATCCGGAATTGCTCTTTGTGCGCCGCCGTGCCGTTTTCGAACACGATCCAGACCGCGGGCTTGAGCTTGCCGCCCTTGCGCTGGGCGGCCGCCATATCGATCTTGACCTGGGTGTTCTTGGTCAGCGCATAGACCCGCTCCAGGCTCTTGCGCGCTTTGTCGGCGTCGGCTTGTTGTTCGCCGTTGAACAGGAAGTACAGGCCATGAAGGTAGAGCGCCGCCGGATTCACGTAGCCCGCGTAAGGCGCCCATTGGGACAGGTCGACGCCGGCCTTGAGCAGGGCTTCGTCCGTGCCGGACAGGCTGCGATTGACCAGATCGGCGTTTTCGTCGCTTTTCACTTCATCGCGCTGTTTGGCGATTTCGGCTTCGAAGTGCTCGGCGGCGCGGCGCTGGCGGTCGTCGCTGCGGTTCCATTCGACGCGCGCATTGGCATAGTCGCCCAATTGCCAGAAATTGAGGGCCTTATAGGTATTGAGCATGACCGTGTCGTACACGGCCGGCGTATAGGGCAGGACGTTGTCGTTGGCCACGAGCGACAGGGCATGATTGCCGGCGCTGGCCGCGACGTTGCGCGTGTCGTCGTCTTTCATGAGGTCTTCGGCGCCGTCCAGCATCTGCGTGGAACGTTCGGACAGCCCGCTATACCGCAGGAGGGCGCCCGCTTCCAGGGCCCAGGGCAGGTCGGTGGGGGCGGCGTCCAGGGGGCCTGCCGCCTGTACCGCGCTACTGGTGGCGGCAGGGAGATTGCCGGCCGCCAGATCCCGTGAAAAGTCCTTTCGTGCTTGAGGATTGGCGCAACCCGCCAGTACCAAAGCCAAACCTGCCACTGCTGCCCACTTCATCGCTTCTCCGTCAAATGATACTATATGTTATTAAAAGTGAACTTTTATTGTATTTTGTTCACATTTAATCACAATATCAAATTCTGAGCAATTTATTGACTCTTTTGGTCTTATATTGTTTGATTTTCCGCAGTCGGAATCCGGAATCTCGATCCCGCGAGCGACGGTCGTTGGTTATTTCGCGTTATCCGGCGGTCTGCGGAACTCGAGGAGGAAGTATGAAAAAGTGTTTCTCCGCCGGTTTGATGGCCATTGCCGGCAGTGTGCTCGCGCCTGCGGCCGCGATGGCTTTTGGCGAGGCGGGGCAGTGGTCCAGCGGGTGGGGCCAGGGGGTATCGGAATACACCGCCGTCGATGCAAAGAAAAATGCGCTTTATATTGCCTGCAGCGAAGACCGTCCCGTGGCCATGACACTGACCGTGGCGGGCCAGGAATATGGCGGCGACGGCAAGGATTTCAGCCTGATTATCGACGGCAAGGAAATATCGCAGCCCTATGAAACGAGTTCGCGGGTGGGCGCGAATAACTTTTATTTTGCCTGGGACGCCATGCGCAAGGCCAAGCGTCTGGAGGCCAGGACGAGCGACGGCAAAGTGGTGAATCTGCCCGTCAAGGGCATCGCCAAGGCTCTGCCTTCGACTCAGTCAAAAGGGTTTCCCTGCCAAGTGGATTTCTAGGCGGGAAATAATGCCGCCCGTCGACGAGGCGGCCGCGACGGCGCGGCGCAGGCAGGTCCGGGCGGGTTCGCCGGCCAGCCTCACGAAAGTTTCATGACTTCGCCGGCCGCGCGAGGGTCGCGCGGGGCCCAGCGTCCAGCCTCGACGGCGGCGATGAAGTCCAGCACGGCCCGGTTGAACGCTTCGGGCTCTTCCAGGTTCAGTGTGTGGCCGGTCTTGGGCAGCATCAGCAGGCCGCTGGCGGGCAGGGTCCGTTTGAGGAACAAGGCGGGCTCCAGGGCGTGGTCGTCCTCGTCGCCGGCGATGATGAGGACGGGAGCGGCCAGCTCGGCGAGCGGGCCGGCCAGCGTATCCAGGGCGGGGCGCGCCGCCTGGACGCCGCGCAAGGTCAGCGCGGCGCCGGTGGCGTCGTGGCCGCACAGGGCGTCGGCGAAGGCCTGCCAGCCGCGCGGGTCCTTGTTCTGATACTGGACCCGGGCGGCGCCGGCGGCATAGGTCGGGCCGTATCCTGCGCTGCCCAGCGTTTCGAAGCGTTCGGCGGCCTGCAGCGAAGCGTCGCGGAACGCGGCGTGGCCGGACGCGAGCGCGCCGTAGCCCACGCCGGCGATGGTCAGCGAGCGGACGAGCCTGGGGTGGGCCAGGCCAAAATGCAGCGCCGCGAAACCGCCCATGGACAGGCCGACGATATGGGCCCGGTCGATACCGCGGGCCGCCAGCACCGACGCGAGATCCCGGACGGCGTTCTCCTGCGAGTAGGCGGCCGGATCGGCCGGCACGTCGGACGGGGGGTAGCCGCGGGCGGCATAGGCGACGCAGCGATGGCGGCGCGCGAAAGCCCGCAACTGGGGTTCCCAGCTCCGGTGGTCGCCCGCGAACTCATGGACGAAAACGACGGGCGATCCTTGCCCGGTCTCTTCTACGTGCAGGCGATAGCCGTCATGGGCGATAGCGGTAGGCATGGGAATCAAGGGGCGGGAGTGGGAAGGGGGCGGCGCTGCTTGAACCAGTCGGCGATCTGGCTGCCGGTCATGAAATCGACCTTGGGATGGCCGGCCAGCAGGTCCAGCATTTCCTCGAAATAGCCGTAGCGGTGCGGAACGCCCATCAGGTGCGGATGCAGGCCGAGCGCGAGCACCCTCGGTTGTGTTTCGCATTCGCGCTCGAACAGCGCCAGGGTGCGCGTCAGCCGCAGCAGGAATTCGGGCGAGGAATGTTTTTCGACGGCATAGATGACCGAGTCGTTCAGCTCCAGGTTGTAGGGCATCTGGATCAGCGAGCCGCGCTTGACGCGCATCCAGTTGGGCAGGTCGTCCAGCACCCAGTCGCACACGTATTCGACGCCGGCATCGGCAAGCAGGTCGGGGGTGTCCGGCGTTTCGCGCAGGCCGGGACTGAGCCAGCCGCGGGGACGGCGGCCGGTGAAGGCGCGCAGTTTTTCCAGGCACGCGCCGATGAGTTCGGCCTCGGCGTCCGCCTGGTTCAGGGTTTTCTGGTGCATGCCGTGCCCGATGAATTCCCACCCCGCCGCGAGCATGGCCTCGGCCGCGCGCGGGTAGGCGTCGATGACGCTGGCGTTGCAACTGGTCGAGGCGGGCAGGCCGCGGGACTGGATCGCGGCGAGCATGCGCGGCAGGCCGGCGCGCATGCCGTATTCGGCCCAACTGAAGTTGGGCACGTCCGGCACGGTCTCGCGGCCGTGCGGCGGGGTGATGATGGTGCGCGGCATGGGCTGGTCGAACGGCCAGTGTTCGACGTTGATGACCAGGTGCACCATGATCCTGCCTTGCCCCGGTTCGGCCAGGGCGGGCGGATCGGCGGAGAACGCGTAGGGGATACGGGGAGTCGTCATGATGGGTCCGCGGGTCAGTGCCGCATTTGCTTGAGGATTTCGCGCTTGAGCCCGTTGAACGCTTCGCCGGTGATCAGGTCCAGCGAGCGCGGGCGTTCGATGGGGACCGTGATGCGCGTGGCGATGCGTCCCGGGCGGGCCGACATGACGTAGATCGTGTCGGCCAGCAAAATGGCTTCGTCGATGTCGTGGGTGACGAAAACCACCGTGGTCCGCAGCTTCTGCCACACCGACAGCAGCAGCTCCTGCATGGTGAGCCGCGTTTGCGCATCGAGGGCGCCGAACGGCTCGTCCATCAGCAGCACCTTGGAGCCCAGCGTGAGCACGCGCGCGATGCCTACCCGCTGGCGCATGCCGCCCGAGAGCTGGATGGGCAGGTGGCGGGTGAACGCCGACAGGCCGGTGATGCGCAGCATCTCTTCGGCGCGCTCGGCGTATTCGGCCTTGGACAGCCCCGCGATCTTGGGGCCGAAGACGACGTTCTCCCATACGTTCAGCCAGGGGAACAGCGCGGCTTCCTGGAACACGACGCCGCGTTCCGGGCCGGGCCGCGTCACGGGCTCGCTGTCGACGGTCAGCGCGCCCGAGGTGGGCGATTCGAAGCCCGCGATCAGGTTCAGCAAGGTGGACTTGCCGCAGCCGGACGGCCCCAGCAGGGCCACGAACTCGCCGGCGGGAACGTGCAGGTCGATGCCGTCCAGCGCTTGCACCGGGGTCGCTCCCGGATAGGTCTTGCTCAGATTCGTGACGGAAATATCAGACATGGCACCCTCAATGATTCTGCAGCATGCGCCAGACCAGGACCCGGCGTTCGATGATGACGATCAGGCGGTCGCTGAGAAAGCCCATCAGGCCGATGGAGACCATGTCCGCCAGCACGATGTCCATGCGGCCGACGTAGTAGGCGTCCCACAGCACGTAGCCCAGGCCGGATTTCACGGCCACCATTTCCGAGACGATCACGGCCGTCCACGAGATGCCCAGGCCGATGCGCAAGCCGGTGAAGATGGCCGGCATGGCGGCCGGCAGCACGACCCGGCGCAGCAATTGCGTGGAAGAGGCGCCCATCATGCGCGCCGCGCGCACCAGGTTGCGGTCGACGTCGCGCGCGCCCTGCGTGGTGTTCACGACGATGGCGTAGAAGCCGCCCAGGAAGATCAGGAAGATGGAGCCCATGTCGCGAATGCCGAACAGGGCAATCGAGAAAGGCAGCCATGCCGTGATCGGTATCGGCCGCAGGCCTTGTATCAGCGGGTCCAGCGTCTGGGACGCGAGCCGGCTCCAGCCGATGGCCAGGCCCAGCGGAATGCCCAGCAGCATCGCCAGCGCGAAACCCTGGATCACGCGCATGGCCGAGTACTGCACATTGCCCGCCCAGGTGCCCTGGTAGGGGTTGAGTCCCATCCCCGGCGGGCCGAAGATCCAGGCATACCACGCGCGGGCCACCTGCACCGGCGTCGGCACCACGCCGGCCATGTCGGGCGACTGCCCCACCAGTTGCCAGACGATCAGGATCAGGATGGGCACGGCCAGTCCGAGTCCCGCCTGGCCGATCGCGCGGCGGGAGCGGCGGATCGGCGTTGCGCATTTCAATGTTGAAGCGTTCACCAGCATCTCCTTGGTTTGCGGGCCGGCAGGCCGGCCCGCAAGCCGCGCAATCACATGACTTCCTTGAGCAGCTCGGCATCCCATACCGTGTCGATCTGCCCGCTCACGTCTTTCGGAATGACGCCCAGTTCATTGAAGGTCTTGGCCTGGCGGCGCATCTGGTCCAGGTCCAGCACGCCGCCCAGCTTGATCAGCTTGGCCGATTCCCGCGTGACGTTCAAGGGCAGTCCGGTGTACTTGGAATAGGCTTCGGCGAACGCCTCGGGATCCTTGGAGAGCTTTTCCTCGGCGTTCTTGTAGGCCCACAGGAAGCACTTCACGGCCTCGCGCTTGTCGCGCAGCGCGTCGCGCGTGGTGGCGAGCAGGCCCAGTTCAGCGCCCACCGCCTTGCTCTGGCTGTATTCCAGGTTCTTCGCGAAGAAGGCGGTGCCGTCGGCGACCAGTTGGGATTCGAACGGCTCCCACAGGGCGACCGCGTCGACGTCGCCGCGCTGCAGCGACTGGACGAACGCGGTGCCGCCGCCCTGGATGTTGACGGCGGTGAACGTGTTGTACGGCACGCCCTTTTCGGACAGCATGGCCGCCCATTGGAACCAGACGGCCGATCCCGGAGCGATGCCGATGCGCTTGCCGGCCAGGTCTTTCCAGTCGTCCATCTTCACGCCCTTGCGCGTCACCAGGTACTTGGGCGAGGACGCGACGCCGGACAGGCCGACCAGCTTCTGGCTGCCCTGGGCGAGCGCGATCGCCAGGTCGGCGGGGCCGATGCCGGACACGTCCACCGAGCCGGACAGCAGGGCGGTGCGCGCGTCGGCATAGCGGACGAATTCGACGGGCTTGACCTCGACGTTGCAGGCCTTCAGTTCATCGGCGACGAAGATGATGGGCGAGAGATGGCCGACCTTGACGTAGCCCACCGTCAACACCTGCTTCTGCGGCGCGGGCGCCGGCCGAGGGCCGACGGCGTGGCTGCCCGCGGCGTAGGCGCAGAGCGCGCCGGCGAGGGTCATCCTGTAGAGCGTTTTCATGCATTTTCCCCTTGTTGCTTGATAAACACTGCGAGCGGCGCGGCGGCGCCGCGCCAGGAAGAAGCCGAGCCGGACCGCGCTCAGCTTCCGGTAAATACAGGCTGCCGTTTCTCGCGGAAGGCTTGCTGCCCTTCCTGGTAGTCCCGGCTGAGAAAGCACGCGCGGACGGCTTCGTCCACGGCTTCGGCGGACGGGGCGGACGGCTCGCCGGCCAGATGCCGCAGGGCCATTTTCGCGGCGCGCAGGGTGAGCGGGGCATTGCCCGCGACTTCGCCGACGCGCCTGGCCACGGCCTCGTTGAACGCGTCTTCGGCATAGGCTTCCTGCACCAGGCCGATGCGCGCGGCCTCCTGGCCGTCGAGCGTCCTGGCCGTCATGAACAGGTCGGCGGCGCGGGCCGCGCCCAGCGTGTCGCGCATGCGCTTGAGGCCTTCCATCGCATAGCCCAGGCCCAGCCGCCCGGCGGGCATCCGGAAGCGCGAGCCCTGCGTGCAATAGCGCAGGTCGCAGGCCAGCGCCAGCGCCATGCCGCCGCCCATGCAGATGCCGCGTATCGCGGCGATCACCGGCAGGGGGCAGGCGCTCAGGGCGCGCATGGCGCCCGCCACCGCGGCGTCGTAGCGGGCGACCTGCCCGGGATCCTTGCGCTGCGAGGCGAATTCGGAAATGTCGGCGCCGGACACGAAGGCGCGGTCGCCGTCGCCCGCCAGCACGACGGCGCGCGCGCCTTCCCGGTTGCCGGCTTCCCCCAGGGCGCGCGCTAGGTCTTCCCACATCGACAGGGACATGGCGTTGTAGCGCGCGGGGTTGACGATGCGGACGCGCACGACGTTGCCGTCCAGGGCCACGTCGAGGCGGCCGGGGGCGGGGGATGAGGAGGTCAGGGTCATGGAGAAACTCCGCGTGGGCAGTCGTATCAGATCGCGCGGGCGTCGCGCAGCCGTTCGATATCCTCGCCAGCGTAGCCGGCCTCGAGCAGGATTTCCTCGGTATGTTCGCCCCAGCCGGGAGCGGTGCGCGCGATGTCGGCGGGCGTGCGGGCCAGGGTGACCGGCTGCGTGATCAGCGTGCGCTCGCCGCCTTGCCACGCGGGGCAGGTCCGGGCGGCCCCCAGGTGCCGCACCTGCGGGTCCTCGAACATCTGCGGCACGGAATAGACGGGGCCGGCGGGCACGCCCGCTTCATTGAGCAGCGTCACCCAATGGTCCACGTCCGCGTTCAGGAACATGGCCTGGATTTCCCGGTTCAGCCGCTGGCGGTTGGCCACGCGCAGCTTTTCGGTCGCGAATTCCGGGTCCGACTCCCAGTCGCGCCGTTCGAGCGCGGCGCAGAAGCGCTTCCAGTTGCCTTCGCCGGCGGCGCCCAGGTTGAACATGCCGTCCTTGGCGTGGAACAGGCCCATGGGGCTGCTGGTCGGGTGATCGTTGCCTTCCTGGCGGGGGACGTCGCCGTCGTTCAGATAGCGCGCCGCCTGGAAATCCATCATGGCGATCTGGGAATGCAGCAGCGAGGCGTGGACCCACTGGCCCTGGCCGGATTGTTCGCGTTCCAGCAGCGCGGTCAGGATGCCCAGCGCGGCATACAGGCCGGTGCTGGAATCGGCGACCGCCAGGCCGGCGCGCACCGGCCCCTGGCCGGGCAGGCCGGTGACCGACATCAGTCCGCCCATGCCCTGGATGATCTGGTCGAAGCCCGGCCGGCCCGCGTAGGGGCCGGTCTGGCCGAATCCGGAGATGCTGGCGAGGATCAGCCGGGGGTTGATCCGGCGCAGCGATTCATAGTCGACGCCCAGCCGCTGCTTGACGTCCGGGCGCCAGTTCTCGACCACCACGTCGGCCTCGGCCGCAAGGCGCCTGAACACCTCAAGACCCTCCGGCGTTTTCAGGTTGAGGGTCAGCGAGCGTTTGTTGCGGTTCAGGTTCTGGAAATCGCCGCTCCAGCGGTCGGCCGCGAACATGGCTTCGTTGGGATCGACGCCCGGCGGAGGCTCTATCCGGATCACGTCAGCGCCGAAGTCGGCGAGCATGCGCACGCAGGTGGGGCCGGCCCGCACGCGGGAGAGGTCTAGCACGCGGAAGCGCCGCAAGGCTGGCGAGGCGGAGAGTTGTGGCATGGTCTCGGCTTCAAAGAGAAGAGGGAAGGAAAGAAGCGGCGTGCGGACGCGCCTGCTCCACGTGGCGGGCGAATGCGAGCAGCCGGGCTTCCTGTCCGGGGCGGGCGATCGCCTGGATGCTGATGGGGCGCTTGCGGCCATCCAGTCCGATGGGGAAGACGATCGCGGGCAGGCCCAGGTAATTGACGAAGGACATCCAGCAGAACATGTCCAGCAGCCGGCGCGGTTCGAACGCCTCGCCGCCGGTCAGGACCTGGGGCCAGTCGGGCACGCCGCGCGGCAGCGCGGGCGTCAGGAGCAGGTCGGCGCGGCGCAGCGCCTGCGCGATGAACTGGCGGGCATGGGCGCCGCGCTGGCGCAGCGCGTCGAGATACCAGACGGCCGGCAGCGCCGCGCCCGCCAGCGCCACCGTGCGCGTGAGGGGAGTCAGGGCGGGCGCCTCTTCGCGCAAGGCGGCCTGGTGGGTGGCGGCGGCTTCGGCGTGCAGCAGGGTGTCCGCGAGCCGGCTCCAGGCCGGCAGGCCGGCAAGCGCGACGGGCGCTTGTACCGTGCCGGCCGGCAATGCGTCCACCAAACCTTGCAGGGCGTCGCGGACCTCGGCGTCCAGTTGCACGGCGGGATTCGGATGCTCCCAGCAGGCCGCGACGCGCCAATCGATTTTCCCGGGCGGGCCGGCCAGGGCGCCGGCGCCTTGCGGAAAGAGCCGCCGCGCCTGGGCCGGGGCGACCAGGTTTTCAAGGATCAGGGCGGCATCGGCGGCATCGCGGGCGAGAATGCCCGCGGTGTCCAGGCTGGGAGCCAGCGGCGCGATGCCGTGCGCGGGCAGCAAGCCTCTCGTGGGCTTGAGTCCCAGGATGCCGCAGGTGGCGGCGGGAATGCGCACCGATCCGGCGGTGTCGGTGCCCAGCGACCCATAGCACAGGCCGGCGGCCACCGCGACCGCCGAGCCGCTGGATGAACCGCCCACGGCCGCCCGCGCGTCGACCGGGTTCAGGGGCAAGGGGTAGTTCGGATTCTCTCCGGTCGCGCCGCAAGCATGTTCCGCCATGGCCAGCGCGGCCAGCGGCTGGCTGCCCGCGGCGTCCAGGCGGCGGATCAGCGTCGCCGCCGGGCCGGGCCGGCGGCTGGCCGACGCGGCCCGGTCCGTGCCGCAGCCGGGCGCGCGGCCCGGCAGCATGAAGATGTCCTTGTGGGCCAGGCCCACGCCGGCCAGGGGCAGAGACAGATCGGGCAATTGCTTGGGCGGGGCGAACACGCTGACGGCGCTGTGGCGCGAATCCGCGGCGAATGCCGCGCGCTGCCTGGACAGCGCGTCGCCCAGGCCGACGTCGCCCCGCAGCAGGGCGGCGCGCAGCGCCGCGATTCCGGCGGGCAAGCCGGCCGGCGTCATCGCAGGGGCTCCTGGCGGCGCGCCGGCGGCGCGAGGCGGACGAGGGTCTTGGCGACGCCGCGGATTTGCGCCTCGCTTGCCGGGATGCCCTGAAGCGCAAGGAGTTCGCGCACGCCAAGGGCCAGGGGCGGCAAACCGGCCCTGTCGTCCTGCAACGGCTCACCTCTGTCGGGAATACGCATTGCCACCCCTTCTTGTATTATTTGACGACTTATAAATATATTTATAGAACAAGCGATAATTTACAGCAACCAAATTTTTATACGTGGGCAGAATGAAAGTCAGTGAACGCATCCGCCTGGCCGTCGAGGAGGACATTCGCGCCGGCGTCCTGAAACCCGGCGACGCGATCGACGAGCAGGAGCTCGCCGCGCGTTTCGGCGTGTCGCGGACACCGGTGCGCGAAGCGTTGATCCAGTTGAAGGTGCAGGGCATGCTCGAGAGCCAGCCGCGCAACGGCATGGAAGTGGCCAGGATGGACGTGCAGGAATTGCTGGCCATCTGGGAGCTGATGGCGGAGATGGAAGGCGTGTGCACGCGGATGGCCTGTCAGCGCATGTCCGACGAAGAACGCCAGGAACTGGCGCGAATCCATCGCGACGCGGCCGCGCTGGTGGAGGCCGACGACGCCGAGGGATGGCGCGAGGCCAACCACGCGTTCCACGAGGTGCTTTACCGCGGCTGCCGCAATCCGTACCTGCGGCAAGAACTTCTGAGCCTGCGCGCCCGCACGGGCGCCTACCTGCGCCACGCGTTCAGCGCGGTGGGGCGGGTGCGCGCCTCGTACGAGCAGCACGGCGAACTGCTCGAGGCGATCCTGGCCCACGACCCGGAGCGCGCCCATCGGATGATGATGCGCCACATCAGCCTGGCCCAGGGCGCCAAGGGCCTGGCCGACTTCCTGATCAATCTGCCGCGCTCCATGGTCAAGAACTGAGGGGCCGGCGCCTCCACCGAGACGGATATACAAATTCCGCGATACGGCCGTTCTAGCGCCGTACCGGGATCTGCGGGAAAGTACCGACCGATGCCACTCATGGTTGGGAGCCCGCTATGTACCTCATATCCCTGGGCGCCGGCGTGCTCGTCGGCGTGATCTACGGGCTCATCCACGTCCGGTCGCCCGCGCCGCCGGCCATCGCGCTCGTCGGCCTGCTCGGCATGCTGATCGGCGAGCAACTCGTCCCCATCGCAAAACGCGTCATTCACCGGGAACCCGTATCCGTGTCCTGGTTCAGCAACGAATGCGCGCCAAAAATCACCGGATTGCCTCCCAGGACGGAGGGCAAGGACGGCGGCCAGGGCAATCCGCCCGCCGCCTGAGGGCGCGCGCCCGCGGCGCGGCGGCGCCAATGGGCGGCCGCCAGGCCTGCGCACCCGGCTCAATCCGGCATTCACGGCGATGTTTCGCCACAACCCGCTCGACCAAGGAGCTTTCCATGTCCAACCCGAAACTAGAACTGCTGACGCCGCGCAACTGCCAGATCATTTTCATCGACCACCAGCCCCAGATGGCCTTCGGGGTGCAGTCGATAGACCGGCAGGTGCTGAAGAACAACACCGTCGCGCTGGCCAAGGCGGCCAAGGTCTTCGGCATTCCCGCGATCATCACGACGGTGGAGACCGAGAGCTTCTCCGGCCATACCTATCCCGAGCTGCTGGACGTGTTTCCCGACCAGAAGCTGCTGGAGCGCACGTCGATGAATTCCTGGGACGACCAGAAGGTGCGCGACGCCCTGAAGGCCACCGGCCGCAAGAAGGTGGTCGTCTCGGGGCTGTGGACGGAAGTCTGCAACAACAGTTTCGCGCTCGAAGCCATGGACCAGGGCGGCTACGAGATCTACATGGTGGCCGACGCCTCCGGCGGGACGTCCAGGGAAGCGCACGACTACGCCATGCAGCGCATGGTGCAGGCCGGCGTCGTGCCGGTCACCTGGCAGCAAGTGATGCTGGAATGGCAGCGCGACTGGGCGCGCCGCGATTCCTATGACGCGGTCATGCAGATCGTCAAGGACCACTCGGGCGCCTATGGCATGGGCGTGGACTATGCCTATACGATGGTGCACAAGGCGGCGGAACGCACGGCGTCGAAGCACGAAGTCCTGGCGCCGGTCGCCGCCGGCAAGTCCTGATCCCTGAACCCGCCGCGGCGCGCGCGCCGCGGCATGCCAAAGCGAGCAAGACATGACCCAGGCAGCCACCGCCCGCCCGCAGGACGAGAAAGGCCCATCGCCGTTCGCTTCCCGCAACTTCACGGTCCTGTGGGTGGCGACCGTGCTCTCGAACGTCGGCACCTGGATGCACGACGTCGGCGCGGGATGGCTGATGACGTCGATGTCGCCGTCTCCGATGATGGTCGCGATGGTGCAGACGGCGACGTCGCTGCCGGTGTTCCTCCTGTCCCTTCCCGCGGGCGCGCTGGCCGACATCGTCGACAGGCGCCGCCTGCTGCTGCTGGTGCAGGTGGGGCTGTGCGCCGTGGCGGCCGCGCTTGCCTGGCTGGTCTGGGCCGGCCTGGCCACGCCCGTCGCGCTGTTGCTGTTCACGCTGGCGATGGGCACGGGCACCGCGCTGATCGCGCCCGCCTGGCAGGCCATCGTCCCCAGCCTGGTGCCGCGCGCATCGCTCCAGCAGGCGATCGCCATCAACAGCGTGGGCGTGAACATCAGCCGCGCCATCGGCCCCGCGCTGGCCGGCTTCCTGATCACGGCGGTGGGGCTGGCGGTGCCGTTCGCCGTCAACGCAATAAGTTTTCTCATCGTGGCGGTGGCGCTGCTGTGGTGGAAGCCGGCAACGGACCGCGGCAACTCGCTGCCCCCGGAACAGCTCTGGGGCGCGATGGCGGCCGGCCTACGCTACGCCCGCAACAGCAGCGCCTTGAAGGCCACGCTGGTCCGCGCCGTGGCGTTCTTCGTGTTCGCGAGCGCGTTCTGGGCGCTGCTGCCCCTGGTCGTGCGCACCGTGCTGCGGGGCGGGGCGGAGCTGTACGGCATCATGCTGGGCAGCGTCGGGCTGGGGGCGGTGCTGGGCGCCTTCCTGCTGCCCCGCATCAGGAAGGCTTGCGGGGCGGACCGCCTGGTCATGCTGGGCACCTGCGGCATCGCGGTCACGCTTGCCGTCGTGGCGCTGGTGCCGGTGCCGGCGGCGGCCATCGCGGCCAGCCTGCTGGCGGGCGCGTCCTGGATCGCGGTGCTGTCCTCGTTGAACGTATCCGCGCAGACGGCGCTGCCCGACTGGGTGCGCGCGCGGGGCCTGTCCATCTTCGTCACGGTGTTCTTCGGTTCGATGAGCGCCGGCAGCCTGCTGTGGGGGCAGGCGGCAAGCCTGTTCGGCATTCCGCAGGCGCTGCTGGCGGCCGCGATTTGCGCGCTGCTGGCCATTCCCCTGACCTGGCGCTGGAAACTTCAATTGGGCGCCCAACTGGATCTCGCCCCGTCGATGCACTGGCCGGCGCCCGTGCTGAGCACCGGCGTGCGCCACGACCGCGGGCCGGTCATGGTCACCGTGGAATACCGCGTCGACGCGGCGTCGCGCGAGGCTTTCCTCGACGCCATGGACAAGGTCGGCGAGCAGCGCCGGCGGGACGGGGCCTATGCCTGGGGAATATTCGAGCACACGGGCGAACCCGCGCACTACATCGAGTACTTCCTGGTGGCGTCCTGGGTGGAGCATCTGCGGCAGCACGACCGCGTGACCGTGTCGGACCAGGACCAGCAGGTTTCCGTGCGCCACTTCCACCAGGGCGACGCGCCACCGGTGGTTCGCCACTATCTGGCGCCCGACAGGGCGCGCAAGGAATGACCCATGACGGCATTCGACCGCAACCGCAGGACCACCGTTAAAACACTGGTCGCGTTGGGCCTGGCGCCCGGCGCGGCCCTGGGAAGGAGCGCATCCATGAAGACCGAACCCGATCTGATCCTCCACGGAGGCAAATTCACGACCCTGGACCCGTCCCGGCCCGAGGCCGAGGCGGTTGCCGTCAAGGACGGCCGCTACGCCGCGGTGGGGACGGCGGCCGAGATCCTGCCGCAAGCGGGGGCGGGCACGCGCGTCATCGACCTGGGCGGGCGCCGCGTCATTCCGGGCCTGATCGACAGCCACACCCACGTGATCCGGGGCGGCCTGAACTACAACATGGAATTGCGCTGGGACGGCGTGCCCAGCCTGGCCGACGCCATGGCCATGCTGAAACGCCAGGCGCAGAACACGCCGCCGCCGCAATGGGTCCGGGTCGTGGGCGGCTTCACGCGACACCAGTTCGCCGAAAAGCGCCTGCCCACGCTGGATGAAATCAACGCGGCCGCGCCGGACACGCCGGTATTCATCCTGCACCTTTACGACCGGGCGCTCCTGAACCGCGCCGCGCTGCGCGTCGTGGGCTATACGCGCGACACGCCGAACCCGCCGGGCGGCGAGATCCAGCGCGACGCCAACGGCGAGCCCACCGGCCTGCTGATCGCGCAGCCCAATGCGACCATCCTGTACTCCACCCTGGCGAAGGGGCCGAAGCTGGATCCGGACATCCAGCTCAATTCCACCCGCCATTTCATGCGCGAGCTGAACCGGCTGGGCGTGACCAGCGTGATCGACGCCGGGGGCGGCTTCCAGAACTATCCCGAGGACTACCAGATCATCGAGAAGCTGCACGCGGACGGCCAGCTCACGCTGCGGCTGGCCTACAACCTGTTCACGCAGAAGCCCAAACAGGAACTCGCCGACTTCCAGGGCTGGGGCAAGCAGGTGCGGCCGGGGCAGGGCGACGACCTGTACCGCCACAACGGCGCGGGCGAGATGCTGGTCTATTCCGCCGCGGACTTCGAGGACTTCCGCCAGCCGCGGCCGGAAATGCCGCCCAACATGGAGGCCGACCTGGAACCCGTGGTCCGCCAACTGGTGTCGCAGCGGTGGCCCTGGCGGCTGCACGCCACTTACGACGAAACCATCTCGCGCGCGCTGGACGTGTTCGAGAAGGTCAACGCCGACCAGCCCTTCGACGGCCTGCACTGGTTCTTCGACCACGCCGAGACGGTCAGCCCGCGCAACATCGACCGCATCGCGGCGCTGGGCGGGGGCATCGCCGTCCAGCACCGGATGATGTACCAGGCGGAGGATTTCGTGGAGCGCTATGGCGCGCCGGCGGCGGAGCAATCGCCGCCGATTTCGAGGATGCTCGCGGCCGGCGTGCCGGTGGGCGCCGGCACCGATGCCACGCGCGTGGCGTCCTACAACCCCTGGGTCTCGCTCAGTTGGCTGGTCACCGGGCGCAGCCTGGGCGGCCTGCGCATGTATCCCGCCGCGCAGCGGCAGAGCCGCGAGACCGCGCTGCGCCTGTGGACCGAGGCGAACACCTGGTTCTCCAACGAACAGGGGAAGAAGGGCCGCATCGCGGCGGGCCAACTGGCCGACCTGGTGGCGCTGGACCGTGACTACTTCACGGTGCCCGAGGACGAGATCATCGCCATCGAGAGCGACCTGACGCTGCTGGGCGGCAAGGTGGTCTGGGGGACAGGCAGCTTTGCCAAGGACGCGCCCGAGGTGCCGCCGCCGGCGCCGGACTGGTCGCCGGTGCGGGCCTTCGGCGGCTATTTCTCGCGCAAAACGGCCAGCCAGAACGGCTACCTCGCGTCGGTGGCGGCCCGTTGCGGGTGCGCCAGCGCCTGCGCCGTGCATGGCCACGCGCACATGGCGGCGGCAAGCCGCGACATGCCGGTATCCGACGCGGCTTCCTTCTGGGGCGCGCTGGGTTGCGCGTGCTGGGCGGTCTAGGGGCGGCGCCATGACGACTCATCCTGGCGCGGCCTGGCCTTCGTCGCCGCTGCGGGGCCGTCTGGCCCGGCTCGTCCTGACCCTGCCGTTCTGGTGGAGCGGCGTGAGCAAACTGCTGGACTTCCCGTCCGCGCTGGCCGAGGCCGCGCATTTCGGCCTGCACCCGCCGGCGCTGTACGCGGTACTGGTGATCGCCGTGCAGTTGGGCGGTTCCATCCTGCTGGTCGCCGGGGCCTGGCCCTGGCTGGCGGCGGGCGTGCTGGCCGCGTTCACCCTGGCGGCATCGGTGATGGGCCACGCATTCTGGAACCTGCCGGACCCGCAGGCCAGGTTTCATGACATGAACGCCTTTCTGGCGAACCTGGGCCTGATCGGCGGATTGGCGCTCGGCGCCCTGACAGCGCGGGCCGCCGGGAAACGCTAGCGCACTAGCTAGCGCACTACGCTTCCAGGCTTTCCGTCATGCGCGCGTAGCGGCCTTCCAGGAACTCGACGAACGCGCAGATATTCGTCGATTGCTGGCGGTGCTGCGGGTAGACCGCGCTGACGGGCAGCGGCCGGGGAGCGTGGTTTTCCAGCACCGCGACCAGTTCCCCGCTGCGCAGCGCCCCGCCCACGATGAAGCGGGGCAATAGCGCGATTCCCAGGCCGGCGATGGCGGCGTCGCGCACGACTTCTCCGTTGTTGGAAAGCAAAGGCCCGCGCGCCTCGAACGACTGCTGTTCGCCATCCACGGTGAACGGCCAGCCGTTCTTGGCCTCCCGGCCGTACAGCAGGCAATTGTGGCGCTGAAGGTCCAGGGGCGTCAGGGGCAGGCCGCGTTCCCGCAGATAGGACGGGCTGCAGCAGGCCACCATGCGCAGTTCGCCCAGGCGGCGAGCGATCAGCGTGGAATCGGGCATGGCGCCGATGCGCAGCGCCATGTCGAACGCCTCGCCGACCAGGTCGACGTGGCGGTCGTCCAGGATGGCCTGCAATTGCAGGGCGGGGTGCTGGGCCAGGAACTCGGCAATCAGCGGGGACAGATGGCGCAGCCCGAAGGACATGGGCGTGCTGACTCTGAGCGTTCCGTGCAGTTCGGTGCGCCGCAGCGCCATGGCCTGTTCCGCCCTGGCCACGTTGTCCAGTATGCGCTGTGCATGCGCGTAGAACTCCCGGCCCGATTCGGTCACGGTGAGCTTGCGCGTATTGCGCACCAGCAGCCGGACCCCCAGCGATGCCTCCAGGCCCGCGATCCGCCGGCTGACGAATTGCTTGGACAGCAACAATTTCTCTGCGGCGGCCGTGAAACTGCCGGTGTCGACCGCGGCGGCGAAGATACGAACGTCGTCGAATTGCATAGCGCCCGCTTGAATCGATGGCCGGCCATTTTACCCAGGGCGGATGCGCGGCGGGCGCATTCTGCGTCAACCGGAGGGCGACAATGAATCGCGCGCGGCCTACTTGTCACGATGAGTGGCTAGGGTACAGTTCCACAACATTGGAGCGCATCACCAACGGAGGTACCCATGCAGCCTACCGAGAAGTCGCTGGCCGCTCCGGTCACGCATCCTCCTCACTGCATCGCGGCCCTGCGCACGCCCCTGCTGGCGGCGGCCAGGTTCCGGCACGTGGGCGACCACGCCGATGCGCATGTGCAGGCCATTCCCCAGGCCCGCGCGTATTCGGTGATCTTCCAGATGCAGGATTTTGCATCGCACAAACTGTGGGTGGATCAACGACTCGTCCATGCCGGCGGCCACTCCAAGGCCTCCATGGCGTTGACCGACCTGACCAACGCCTACGCCTGCCAGCACCTGTCGGACTATGACAACGTGCGGCTCCAGATCCGCAACGACGTGCTCGACGAATTGGGTGGCGAACTGTTCGCCGGCAAGGTGCCCGGGCTGCGTCAGCAGCAGGGCACGGAGGACGCGACCATGCGGTTGCTGGTCCAGGCGCTGCTGCCCAGCCTGATGCGCCGCGAATCGGGCGACGAAATGTTCATCGAACATCTGACGCTGGCCATGGTCGCGCATCTGCTGCGCCGATACGGACAGGCCGGCCTGCGGGACGCCGAGGGCCGGTCCGCGGGCAAGCTGAGCGGGCGGCAACTGGCCAGGGCGACGGAATATGTCGAGGCGCACCTGGCGCAGAACATCGCGCTGGCCGATATCGCGAACCATTGCGGCATGTCGCGGGCCACGTTCGCCAGGGCGTTCAAGAGCGCGATGGGCATGACGCCGTTCGCGTGGGTGCGCGAACGGCGGCTGGAGCATGCAATGGGACTGCTCAGGCGGTCCGACCTGAGCCTGGCGGACATTTCGGCCGAGTGCGGCTTTTCCGACCAGAGCCACTTCGCGCGGATCTTCACCCGGAATGTCGGGGTCGCTCCGCGCGCCTGGCGGTCGGAACAGCGGAAATAGCGGTGCTTTCGGCCAGTATCCATTCGGCCAGGCGGGTAGCCGCTTCCGTGGGCGGGTCTTCCTCGCGCACGCACAGGTAGTAGTCCAGCCCCGTGTCGAGGCGCTGCTCGAACGGCTGCGTCAGGCGGCCGGCGGCAAGTTCCCCTTCAATCAGCGCCAGGCGCATCAGCCCCACCCCAAGGTCCGCCAGGACGGCGCCCAGCGTGAGCTGCGCATCCTCCAGCAGCGGACCGTTCAGCCGTTCCGGCCGCACGCCCGCCTGCGCGAACCAGGCGGCCCAGCGCGCGCGGTCGCCATCGTGCACCAGCGGCGCCTGCGCCAGGTCCCGCGCATGCTTGAACGGCCCATGGCGATCGGCAAAGGCCGGCGTGCAGACCGGCACCACGGCGCCCGCCAGGAGGCGCGTGGCCTGGCAGCCGGGCCAACGGCCGGCGCCAAAACGGATGGACAGGTCCGCCGAATCGCTCGGATACGTGCCGTGCATGGCGTAGACCACGTTGATGCCGATGTCCGGATGTTCCCGCATGAAGCGTCCCAGCCGCGGCAACAGCCAGCCGGTGCCCAGCAGGCCCGTCACGCCCACGGTGACCTGTGTCAGCGTGGCGCGTTCCTGCGCCTGGCGCGTGGCGCTGCGCAACACGGTGAATGCCGTGTGGATCGAGCGGTAGTAATCGCGCCCTTCGTCCGTGAGGCAAAGCGAACGGCCCTTGCGCATCGTGAGCGGCGTCTGGATATAGCTTTCCAGCAGATGCAGTTGATGGCTGACGGCGGACGGCGTGATGTTCAGCTCGGCGGCGGCGTCGGCGATGGAACCATGCTGGGCGAACGCTTCGAATGCGCGTATCGCCCGCAGGGGCGGCTCGGGGGTATCGCGTTCGGAGATCATGGGGATTCACTCAAAAAATTCATGTATTGAATTTCAATCAGTTGTTTGCGGATTTGCTGCCCTATAGTCACCACGAAAACAAGCCGTGCTTATATTGTTCGGTTCAAAGCATATATGAATTTTTTCGATGTGAATTGACCGATAGGCATCCAACTCGATTCATGATTCAAGGGGAACACAATGAAGGCGAAGGTATTGGGCGGCATGATCCTGGCTTGCGTGGCCGCCGGCGCGCAGGCCGATGGCGGCAGCATCACCCTGGCTTCCTGGGGCGGTTCGTTCCAGAAGGCGCAGCGGGAAGCCTGGTTCACACCCGCCGAAAAAGCGCTGGGCCTCACCATCAGGGAAGACACCACATCCGGCCTGGCCGATGTGCGCACCCAGGTCGCGTCCGGCAAGCCCGCGTGGGACATCGTGCAGCAGGGCAACCAATCCTGCCCCTTGATGGAGAAGGAAGGCCTGCTGGAAAAGCTGGACCCGGCCATCGTCGATACGACCGGCATTCCCGACAACATGAAGTCGGACTATTGGGTCGCGGACGTCGTGTACGGCGTCGTGATCAGTTGGAACAAGGAGGCCCTAAAGGGGGCGCCGCCGCAGAATTGGAAGGACTTCTGGAACACGCGCGAATTCCCGGGCATGCGTTCCCTGAGGCGTTCCCCCCTCTACAACATCGAGGCCGCGCTGCTGGCCGACGGCGTGGCGCCTTCGGACATCTATCCGCCCGATGTCGATCGGGCCTTCCGCAAACTGGCCGAGCTAAAGCCCAGCGTGGGCGCATGGTGGGGGTCGGGCGCCGAATCCGTGCAGCTCATGCAGCACGGGGAAGTCGATATGTCCGGGATCTGGAACGGACGCATCCAGGATCTGATCACCGAAGACCCGAGGATGGACTTTTCGTGGAACCAGCAGATCGTGCTGTACGACTGCCTGGCGATTCCCAAAGGGGCGAAGAACAAGGAAGCCGCGATGAAAGTGCTGGCTTATCTCGTCAAGCCCGAAACGCAGGCGCGCCTGTCCACGCTGATCAACTATGCCCCGGCGAACGAAAAGGCCTATGAAACCGGCATTATCAGCCCGGAGCTGGCGGCCCGGCTGCCGAACTCGCCGGAGAACCGCGCGGGCGCCGTGGTGCTGGATACGCAATGGTGGGCGCAGAACTATGACGCCATGTCCAAGCGCTTCGACCTGATGCTGCAACGCTGAAGGCGGGGACAGCCATGACGGATGCGAAACAGCGGGGCCTGCCCATCGCGGTGGAGGGCCTGTGCAAAGCCTATGGCGCGCAGACAGTGCTGGACCAGGTGGACCTGGAGGTGCGCGGCGGGGAGTTCCTGACCCTGCTGGGCCCGTCGGGCTCGGGCAAGACCACGCTGCTGATGGCGCTGGCCGGCTTCGTGCAGCCGGACGTCGGCGATCTGCGGTTCGGCGGCCGCAGCATGGTGTCCGAGCCGGCGCACCGGCGCAACATCGGCATGGTGTTCCAGAGCTATGCGCTTTTTCCGCACATGACCGTGGGCGAGAACATCGGCTACCCCTTGCGGCTCAGGAAATGCGCCAAGGCCGAGATCCGCGAGCGGGTCGCCGGCGCGCTGGAACTGGTGCGCCTGCCGGGCGTGGCCGACCGGCGCGTGAGCCAGTTGTCCGGCGGACAGCGCCAGCGGGTGGCGCTGGCGCGAGCGATCGTCTTCGAGCCCGCGATTTTGCTCATGGACGAGCCGCTCTCGGCGCTGGACAAGCAACTGCGCGAGCAGATGCAGCGCGAAATCCGGCAACTGCACGACCGCCTGGGCGTCACGACCGTGTACGTCACGCATGATCAGCGCGAAGCGCTGACCATGTCGGACCGCGTCGCGGTGATGAACCGCGGCCGCATCGAGCAGATCGCCGGCGCGCGCAGCATCTACCAGCGGCCCGCCACGCGCTTCGTGGCGGACTTCATCGGCGAATCGCATTTCCTGCCGGTCAGGCGCGAGGGCGGCCGGCATCTGGTGTCCGGGCGGCCGCTGGCGCTGCCCGCGGGGCAGGATGCGCCGGGCGGCGACGAGGCATGGCTGATGTTGCGTCCGGAGAATCTGATGCTGGCGGACGCCGCGCCGGATCCGGCCTGCAATCTGTTGAGCGGCGTAGTGGCGGATACGGTCTTCCAGGGCGAAAGCTCCCGCCTCTTCGTCCGCCTGGATGACGGCCTGGAGGTGTCGCTGCGCCTGGGGCCCACGCAGATCCGCGAGTCCGGTGTCGCGACCGGCCAGAAAGTGACCCTGGCCCTGCACGTCGAAGACACCGTGCTCATTCCCAAGGAGGCCCATGATGGCCGCTGACGCGACCTTGCCGCGCGCCCAGGCCTCCCGCGCCGCGCGGGCGCGCCATGGCCAGTGGCGCCTGCTGCTGCTGGCCGCGCCGGCGCTGCTGTTGCTGGCCGTGGTGCTGCTGGGCCCGATCCTGTGGCTGTCGGCCCTGTCCGTCATCGGCCCGGACGGCCTGACCTTCGCGAATTACGAGCGCCTGTGGCACGGCGCCTTCCTCTACAGCTTCCGCACGACTTTCGAACTCGCCTTGCTGGTGACGGCGGTTTGCGCGCTGCTGGCCTATCCCCTGTGCTACCTGATGGCGCGGGTATCGGCGCGCGCGGCGGCGCTGCTGATGCTCTGCGTATTGCTGCCGTTCTGGACTTCGCTCCTGGTGCGCACCTACGCGTGGCTGATTCTCTTGCAGCGGCGCGGGGTCATCAACGGCTGGCTGGCCGACCTGGGCCTGACCGACACGCCGCTGCGCCTGGTCCACAACTTCACCGGGACCGCCATCGGGATGATCCACATCATGCTGCCCTTCATGGTGCTGCCGCTCTACGCCAGCATGCGCGCCATCGCCGCCGACTACATGCAGGCGGCGGCCAGCCTGGGCGCCACGCCGGGGCAGGCTTTCCGCCAGGTGTACCTGCCCCTGTCCCTGCCGGGGCTGGCCGCCGGCTCGGTGCTGGTCTTCGTGCTGTCCCTGGGTTTCTACGTCACGCCGGCGGTCCTGGGGGGCGGCCGGGTCGTCATGTGGTCCATGCAGATCGAACGCAACATCTCGCTCTACGGAGACTGGGGCGCCGCCAGCGCCCTGGGCGTGGTGCTGCTGGCCGTGACCTTGCTGTTCATCTGGCTGCTGGGCCGCGTGTTCGGTCTTGAAAAACTCCTGGCGAGGTAGGGCGATGCAGAATTCTTTCCACACGCGCGCGCCTTGGTGGCTGACGCCCGTCTGCGCGCTCATCGTCCTGTTCCTGGTGGCGCCCACGCTGGTGGTGATCCCCATGAGTTTCTCGGATTCGCGCTTCCTGACCTTTCCGCCCAGCGCCTGGTCGCTGCGCTGGTATCTGGAGTACTTCCAGAGCCTGGAGTGGCGCGAGGCCACCTGGGTGTCGCTGCGGGCGGCGGCGGGCACCACGGTGCTGGCCACGCCCCTGGGCCTGGCGGCCGCCTATGCCGCGGCCCGCGCGACGGCCGGCCATGCGCGCTGGCTGCGGCTGGTGTTCCTGCTGCCGCTGGCCCTGCCGGTCATCCTGTGCGGGGTAGGGGTGTTCCTGCTGTATGCGCGCCTGGGGCTGAACAACACGCTGCTCGGGCTGGTCCTGGCGCATACCTGCCTGGCCCTGCCGCTGGTGTTCATTACCGTCAGCGCCGCCTTGGCCAGCTTCGACTTCAGCCAGGAGATGGCCGCGCGCAGCCTGGGCGCGCATCCGCTGCGCGCGTTCCGCGACGTGACGCTTCCGCAGATCCGCTTCTCGGTGATGGCCGCGGCCATCCTGGCCTTCATCACCTCGCTGGACGAAGTGGTGGTGGCGCTATTCATCGCCGGCGGCCCGAGCGCCACGCTCACCAAGCGCATGTTCAATTCCCTGCGCGATGAAGTGGATCCGGCCATCGCGGCGATCTCCACCCTGCTCATTCTCGTGTCGGTGGCGCTGCCGCTGGCCGCGCGGGCCCTGCAGCGGCGCCGTTGACGTCGAACCGTCTTCTTCCACAACGACTTACCTCCGGAGACCCCACAATGGCGCTACATTTTCCGCGCGAGACGTTTTTCGACCGCATACGGGCAGCGCGCAAGCGCATGCAGGCGGAAAACCTGGATGCCTTGCTGCTGTTCGCCCAGGAAAGCCACTACTACCTGACCGGGTTCGACACGGCGGGCTACGTATTCTTCCAGTGCACGATCCTGACGGCGGACGACCGGCCTCCCATCCTGCTGACCCGCCGCCCCGACCTGGTCCAGGCCCAGCGCACCTCCATCGTCGACGACATCCGCATCTGGTACGACAATGAGGGCGCGGATCCCAGCATCGACCTGAAGGCCATCCTGGAGGAATTGGGGCTGGCCGGCAGGCGGGTCGGCATGGAAACCGACAACTTCGGCCTGGTCGGCAAGAATCATGCGCGCGTGCAGGCCCGCCTGGCCGACTGGTGCAGGCTGGTCGACGCCTCGCACCTGGTGCGCGCCTTGCGGGTGGTGAAATCGGAAGCGGAACTGCGCTACGTGCGCGAAGCCGCGAGCCTGGCCGACGACTCCCTGCTGGCGATGCTGGAAGCGGCGCGGCCGGGCGCGTTCGAAGGCGATATCGCGGCGGCGGGGGCGGCGGTGCAGTTCCGGGGCGGCGGCGATCCGCCTCCGGGCGGCCCGGTGCTCGGATCCGGCGATCGCGCCTTGCTGGTGCGCACCGCCACCGGCTATCGGCACCTGGACGAGGAAGACCAGCTCACGCTGGAGTTCGCCGCCAGCTACCGGCACTATTGCGCCTGCCTGATGCGCACGGTGGCCATCGGGAAGCACGATCCGCGGCAGGAGCGCATGTTCGACATCACGCTGGAGGCGCTGACCGCGATGACGGCCGCCGCGCTGGCGGGCAATCCGTTGGGCGATATCGACCAGGCCCACCGCCGCGTGTTCGACCGGCACGGCTACGGCCATGCGCGCATGGCGGCTTGCGGCTATTCGCTGGGAGCGACCTTCCGGCCCAGTTGGATGGACGTGCCGCCGCTGCTGTTCGCCGAGAACGGCACGCTGGCCGAACCGGGCATGGTGCTGTTCCTGCACGCCATCCTGATCGATACGCCCAACAACCTCGCCATGTCGCTGGGCCACACCCTGGTGGTGTCGGAGAGCGGCGCGCCCGAGGTCCTGAGCAAGCTCAAGCCGGCCTACCGCGTGTGCCGCTAGCGGCGCAGGGGGGGGGCTCAGTCCGTCTTCCAGCCCCACTTCCGGAAGATGGCCCTGCCCTCGGGCGCCGCGAGGAAATCGGCGAAGGCCCGCGCCTGCGGATTGGCCTTCCCCTTTTTCGTCACCACGACGCCCGCGTCCCGGTAGATGCGGTACGGCTCTTCGATCTCGACCACGCTGGCCAGATCGGGATTCGACACCTGCCAGATGTTCCAGATCAGCCAGGCGTCGATGGTCTGGTCCTCGGTCCACTGCTTGCGGGCCTGCGCGCTGTTTCCCGCTTCGGGCAGGACCAGGTTGGCGCGGAAGGCGCGGACGGTTTCGATATCGCCCAGGCGGCCGGCCACGTCTTCCCACAGGCCCGTCTGCCCCGCGCCCGACACCGCCATGACCTTGATGCCCGGTTTCAGCAAATCCTTGAAGCCGCCGATGCGCTTGGGATTACCGGGGCGCACCAGGATGGCCGACGGCCGCAGGTACAGCGTGCGGGCGTCCCGCAGCTCGAACACGCCGGGCAGCGCCGACGCGAAGCCGCTCATCATGTTCTCGGCCCCGCTATAGATCACGTCGGCATCCTGCCTGGCCTGTTCGGCCCAGGCGGGCGTGGGGCCCGCGGTGACCTCGACGCGGATGCCGTGCTGCTTGCCGAACGCCTCGGCGGCTTCCTTCATGGCTGGGGCGGGGCCGCCGGGGCCGTACACGTTCAGATCCTGCGCGGCCCACGCGGCATGGGCGGCCAGGCAGACCACGGCGGCCATGCCGCAGGCAAATTTTCCGATCGACTTCATATCAAGCATTCCCGCTCTGCGCCGATGCGCGCGGTAGAGGACGCCGCGGACGGCGCGATCGGCAGGTTGGTCTGGACGCCATGCCGCGCGGTCGTGCTGCGCGGCGCGGCGTTTGCGGCATGTCATTGGGATGGACGCGCAAGAGGAGACGAATATTCCCCGAGCGACGCTGCCAGCAGAATGTCTTTTGGTCGCGGCGGAATCGGCGTTATGGTCAGGATGGCTTGTAACTCTGTGTCAAAATCCAATGCTTAACGTATTAAAAGCACATCCGGAATTGAAAGGGACGCGTTGGCATGGCAGCTATGACAAATGAGGATGGGGCTCGTTCCAAGGATCAAGAGGCACTCTCCGCTCTGAGGCTTTGGCAGACTTTTGAATATCTCAGTCCGCAAAAGCCGCCCGTTCCGGAGCTTCGCAAGGATCATTGCGTATGGGCGCTTTCTCCTCAGGCGCCGGGCGACGATCAAATGCCCTGGAAAGACCCGCAGAAGCTCGAACGTCTGCGAACGTTGTTCCGCCATCGCAAGCGTTTCCTGCTTTTTGGCGGTATTGTCCCGGGCGCTGATTTCATCGAATCCGCGCGGACCTTGTTGGATGCGCCCGTACTGGATCTTTCCGAACAACGAGCGCCGGCGGACGCAGCGGCGTTCGTTATTCCCATCGACGAGAACGGATATGTTTCAGGCAGGATTTTCATCAGTTCCGTTCCCTGGGCCATGGGGTGCATGAGCGCTGCGCAAGCCGGCGCCGCACGCTTCAATTTTTCGGGGTTCTTCGGTGCAGACGGGGTATACGAGAAAATCGCCGCCAAAGTGGATTTGCTACTTGTCGCACGCCAGTTGATCCTGGAGCCGGAAACGGGCAAGGAGGCCATAAAGCGCGCCGAAGAAGAACCGATTGAGCCAAGAGTGAAACGGCGTCCGCTTGATGCCGCAGATGTCCGTGATATCTCGGATCTGGTATTCGAAGCATGTGGCTGGGCGCCGCAGAGCCAGAGCGACTGGATCATCCAGGCGCAAAAGGTATCTGAGAAATCGGATGCCAAACGGCCTGAAGATCCCTTGAACAGCTTCTTCGCGGAAGAGCTGGAGCGGGTCGAGCGCGAGTATGTCTCCCGCACTTGCGGCAACGCCTTGACCCAGTATCTGGAGATGCCCAGGCATCCCGAGCGTGTCGATGTGGATGCCGCGCGCGATTGCCTGGTCGACGGAGTGCATCCCCGCTTTATGCCGTTGTCGTGCTGGCCCGCCAAGTTTCCGCTGGTGACGGCCCAACAGTTTGCCGTGAACGCCGTTATGCGCGATCTGGCGGAGCAAGGGTTGTTCTCGGTGAACGGCCCGCCCGGGACTGGCAAGACGACCATGCTCAAGGACATTGTCGCATCCGTGGTGCAGCAGCGTGCGGATGTCCTGTACGAGTTCAATGATCCTCTGCAGGCATTCAAGCAGAAGCTCGAAGTGGAACGCCACCAGTATCCGGTGTGGGAACTCGACGAGCGACTGCGCGGCTTTGGCATCGTCGTCAGCAGCGCAAACAATGGCGCTGTGGAGAACATTAGCAAAGAGCTTCCGGGGGTAGGCGCAATCGATCCGAGGATTGATATCGACTACTTTTCGGAAGTGGCGGATTCCGTGGGATTGCGTGAGCGTGACAAGGAACGCCAGCCTCAGCGGCAGCGCTGGGGGATGGTTTCCGCGGTGCTGGGCAGCCAGGCAAATCGGGGCGCCTTTCTCAGCCGATTCTGGTATGGCATTCGCGATAACGCGCCTGCGGGAAAATCGGCAGAGGCGGATCCACCCAAGGCGCCCAATCCATTGCGTCCCTTCACGCTGCCGGAGTGGGTAGAGGAATTTGGCGCCCAAGTTCCTTCCTGGACCGAAGCGAGATCCCGTTATGCCGAAGCTAGGGCGAAGGTCCGCAGCGCGTTGGAGCGGGCGGGCACATTGGCGACCCAACTGAGGGAAACCGAACGGCTCTTGCCCGAAATCGAGCAGCTCAAGCAGTCCCGAACCATGCTCGAATCAGCCTATCGGGCGGCGATGAGCGAGGAGGCGAATGCTCGCGCAGCGCTGGACGCGGCCAGTGGCGAGTTTGAAGCGTCCAAGCGGGCGCTGGTGTTGTTCGAAAATCTGCACTCGGCTCGGGATGCCTTCAACCAGGCCCAGGAGGCCCACGCGGCGCTCTTGCGCGACAAGCCGGCAAAGACCCCTGACGAGTTCCAGCAGATACTCGCGCACCTGCGGATGGACGTGGAGGTATTGCGAGATGACCGCCAAGCGCATCAAGCGATACAGCCAGGCCTGATGAAGTCGATCTTCAATCGTGCATCGGCCAGAGCTTGGCAGGCCCGCTATGACGATCTCAATGCAAGAATCGATGAAAAGCATCGGCAGATAAGCGCTCTGCGGTCCGAGGAAACCGGGGCCTCCACCTGGCATGATCGGGCGGCCCGCCTGGAGCAGGAAGTCCTTCGGGCGCAGGCCGTTTACGATGCCGCCGTCAACTCACTGAGCGAGCGGATCGCCGACCCTTCGACCGCTTTCGATTCCGCCCTGAAAGCGGTTCAATTGGCGGAAGACGCTTATCGGCACTGCCTCACGGTAGCGGAGATCCGCAGCCAGGCCGTCGTTGAGCGTAAGGGCGCCTGCGCCCAAGCGGAACAGGCGCTGCACGGCAAGCAGGCCTTGCTGGCCCAGTATCGGCAAGCGCTGGTCGACGCCGGTTTGGGAGACCCCCCAAGTGCCGCCTGGAACTTGTTCGGCGTATCGCGAGACGTTTTTCATAGCAGCTCGCCCTACCAGGATGAGGAAGTATTCAAAGCCAGGCGCGAGCTTTTCGTGGCGGCAATGGAGCTGCACAAGGCTTTTGTTGTGGCGGCGTGGCGCAAGCTGAAACCCACGCTATACGCTTTCGCGTCCCTTTTGCAGGGGCAGATCAACGCCAACCAGTTCCGTTCCGGCCCCATGCCGCTGTGGGACACCTTCTTCCTGGTTGTCCCCTTGATATCGACGACGTTTGCGTCATTTCCAAGGTTGTTTCGAGGCGTGCGGGAGGAGCAATTGGCATGGGTGCTCATCGACGAGGCTGGACAGGCCGCGCCTCAACAGGCCGTGGGGGCCTTGTGGCGTGCCAAGCGGGCAGTGATCGTAGGCGACCCCCTCCAGTTGGAACCGGTGGTGGGCGTGCCGAAAGAGCTTACCGAACCGTTGCGCGAACGCTGCGGCGCGGATATTCGCTACGTTCCCCCCGCAGCGTCTGCGCAGACGCTGGCGGACCATTCCAATCGGTTCGGCACGTACCTGGATCGGGATGGCACGGACAATCGGATTTGGCTGGGAGCGCCGTTGGTGGTGCACCGCCGTTGCCTGAATCCCATGTTCGATATTTCCAACAAGATCGCCTATGGCGGAAAAATGGTTTACGGTGCGGGCAAGGACAGCCTCGACGAAGCCGTGCCCGACAGCCAGTGGATCGATATGCCGGTTCACGGCGCCGATGGGCATTGGATCCCGGACCACGGCGGGCGTGCCATGTCCATGGTCGAAACGCTGATAGAAGGAAACCTGCGAGACGCCGAGGGCAAACTCAAGGTCTATATCGTGACGCCCTTCAAACGGGTTGCCGAACAGATGACCGATCTGCTCGAACCCCGTTATGGCCGGAAGAATTCCGATGAAATGTGCGGCACTGTTCACACCTTTCAAGGCAAAGAAGCCGACTATGTCATTTTCCTGCTGGGCGGAGATCCTTTGAAGCCGGGCGTTATTTCCGGTTTCGCGGGGAAAACCCCCAATCTGGTCAACGTTGCCGTGACGCGCGCGAAGAAGCGCTTGTATGTCATTGGAAACCTGGCTTACTGGACCGGGTCTTCGGATGTTCACGGCTACTTCAAAGGCATGGCCGAGGCATTGGCCGCTGACTTCTAGTGTTCCGACTGCCGTAGACCCCGCGCGAATCGATTCGCGGCGCGTAGTGCCAACATCGTTTCCAACTGTAATCTCCCTGGTTTATCGCTATGGCGGGTCGGCAAGATTTGGAAACGGTCTGGCGGCCAGTCCGCCAGATCCGTCCATGCCCCGGACGTAGAATGCCGCTTTTCATCAGTGCCATCCGGCTGAAAGGACCCACCATGAAAAGAACCATCCTCCTTGCGTCCGTATGCGCCGCGCTGCTGCAAGCTTGCGCTCCGGCTTCCTCTCCTCGCGAAGGATCGTCCTCCATGCCTACCAACGCCGCCACCTCGCCCGCCAGCCCTGCCGTGACCCTGCCCGCCTATTACTGGCGCCTGGCCTCGGCCACGGATGCTTCGGGCAAATCCATCGCCGCGCTCCAGGCCGGGGTCGAACACCCGTTGCGCCTGGCGTTCACCAGCGACGCCTTGAACATCCGCGGCGGCTGCAACGCGCAATTCGGCGGATACACCTATAAGGATGGCGTGCTGCACGTTGCAAACCTGGCTTCCACGATGAAGGCGTGCGAACAAAGCCTGATGCAGTTGGACGCCGAAATCGGCCAGCGCATGAAAGGCGACCTGCGCGCGACGCTCAGCGGCGATGCCGCCGAACCCGGGCTGGAACTGGTGGCCAAGGACGGCAGCGTGCTGACGTTCGTCGGCGA
Source organism: Achromobacter veterisilvae (assembly GCF_037619525.1). Taxonomy (NCBI): domain Bacteria; kingdom Pseudomonadati; phylum Pseudomonadota; class Betaproteobacteria; order Burkholderiales; family Alcaligenaceae; genus Achromobacter; species Achromobacter veterisilvae. The sequence continues at coordinate 2,417,177 of NZ_CP148753.1, forward strand.
ACCCACGCCCGAAACCCTCTACGGCAGCGCCGGCGAGATCCGGTTCCTGGAAGTCGCCGCGAAAAAGGTGGAATGCAGCCACCCCATGATTCCCGGCTACCAGTGCCTGATGGTGCGCGAGCGCCGCTACAACGAGGCGGGCATACAGCAACCCGCCAAGGACAAGTGGCATCCGCTGTACCAGTCCATCGAAGGCTATGAGCACCGCGATGGCGTGCGCACCGTGCTGCGCGTGAAGCAGTACGACTGGAAGAATCCGCCCGCGGACGCGCCGTCGAAGGTGTACGTGCTGGATATGGTGGTGGAGCAGGACGCTTCCGGCAAGAAGTAGGCGCCTCAGGCGCCGCCAGGGGCCGGCGGCTCCGCCTCGCCGGCCCGGCAGAAGGTGATCTGGAAACTGCCCGGCAGTTCGAACGCCACGTGGTGGCGGACCTGGGGCTCGATCACCACCTGCTGCCCCGCCGCCAGCACCACTTCGGTGTGCGGCGGGTCATCCAGCGTGTAGCGCAGCACGCCCGCATGCACCTTCAATAAACCCCAGGTCCCGTCCTTGGTCGTATGCGCCGAGCGCAGCCCGGCCGGCAGGTTGTCGGGCGTGAACACCGGGCTTTCCCGATAGGGCCGCACGCCTTCCGGCAGCGTGTCGGGCAGGCGCGGCAGCGACTGCCGCGTCTGCCACACGCTCCAGAGCTTGGCCGCGATGCGCTCGGCCATGGCGTCGGCCTGCGCCTGCAGGGCCGGGTGGTCCAGCCCGGCGGTGACGCCGTGGAACAGGGCCAGCCAGCGCTGGAACAAAGGCCATGACAGGTCCGGGATGCGCGCATGCGCCGGGATCGGCGCGCCCTTGAAGCGGCGCGTGCCCAGCAGCAGCGAAGACCAGAAGTCGCACAGCATCTCCAGGTGATGATCCCAGTCCGCCACGCGCGCGTTGAAGATCGGCCCCAGCGTTTCGTCCTGGCGCACCTGCGCATAGAAGCGGTGCACCAGCCGCCGGATAGCTTCTTCAGTGATCGGCGGGGAGGCGGGAGCGGGGGCGGACAGGGGCATGGCGGGGCAGGGGAGACGATCTGTCCGCATTGTCCGTTGCCGCCGCCGCCGCGCCGATGACAAAAGTCATTGGCGCCAGGCCGAGTCCCCGCTTCAGAACGGCCGCTTCGCCGTCGTCGCCAGCCTGGCCAGGTGCGCGGGGTCATGCACGGCCCATTGGCGGCGCTTGCCGCTGATATAGCCCTGCGTCTGCCAGTCGTTGAGCAGGCGGCTCAAGGTTTCGGCGCGGATGCCCAGGTGCGCGGCGAGCTGGCGCTGGTTCAGTGGCAGCGTCACCATCGCGCCCTGGCGCTCGTGCAGTCCCATCAGGTAATTGGCCAGCCGTTCGGGCGCGGAGCTGGAGGTCATCCAGTCCACCTTGTTCACCTGGTCGTACAGGCCCTTGCTGAGCGCGGCCAGCAGCTTGAGCGCCAGGTCCGGCCAGCGCCGGCAGGCGTCGTGCAGCGAGCGGCGGCTCAGCCGCCAGCCCAGCAGCGCGCTGCGGGCGCGCGCCTGCATCGGATAACGGCCGTGAGGCATGAACATGGCCGCCTCGGCCATCAACTGGCCGGGTTCGAACACGCGGAACACCCGTTCGTCGCCGTTGTAGCCATAGCGCACGACTTCGGCCTGGCCGCTTTCGATCAGCAGATAGTGGAGCGCCTCGTCGCCTTCGCCGAACAGGACCTGCCCCGCCTCGGCGCGCAGCGGGCTGGCGCCGCGCAGCAGGTCGGCGGCCACTTCGGGAGCCATGCCGGACGGCAGGCCCTGCAGCAGCGGGTGCCTGGCCAACAGATCGGCCGGGCCCGGCCCGGGCAGATTGATATTTGTCATTCTGGGTCTTTCAGCGTGAATGGGAGAATCTTAAACGATAACAATTCTTATTTGAAATCCAATGAAAGTCTCGCCTACGCGCCGCCGCTTGTGCGCCGCCGCACTTGGGGCAGCCCTGCTGCCCATCCTGCCCGCCGCCCGCGCGGCGGCGCCGCGCCGCCATGACGTGTTGACGCTGGCCGGCCCCGGCGCCGTGGTCAGCTACCCCTTGATGCACATGGCGGCCACCGGCGCGCTGGCCGAGCGCGCGGGCCAACTGCGCTTCCGCCTGTGGCAGACCCCGGACCAGTTGCGCACGCTGCTGGTCAACGGGGAGCTCGATTTCAGCGCCGCGCCCTGCACGCTGCCCGCCTTGCTGCACAACCGCGGCATGCCGGTGCGCCTGCTGAATATATCGGTCTGGGGCATTCTATGGCTGGTCAGCCGCGATCCGGCCGTGCAGACCTTCGAAGACCTGGCCGGCCGCGAACTGGTGGTGCCGTTCCAGCGCGACCTGCCGGCCGTGCTGCTGGATACCTTGCTCGAAGCCCATGCGGCACGCGGCCTGGCGCCCGTGGCGCTGCGCCGCACCCGCGACGGCCAGGACGCGATCGCGCTGATGCTCAATGGCCAGGCCGACCAGGCGCTGCTGGTCGAACCCATGGCCTCGCTGCTGCTGTGGCGCGCCGGCCAGACCGAAGGGGCGCCCGCGCTGCACCGCGGCCAGAGCCTGGAGCAGGCCTGGCGCGGCGCCTTCCCGGCTCAGCCCTCGCTGCCCCAGGCCGGCGTCATGGCCTCGGCCGGCGTGGCGGGCGACACGGAACTGTGCCGCGCCGTGAACCAGGCCTACGCCGCCTCCGCCCGCTGGTGCGCCGAACATCCCGCCGACTGCGCCGCGCTGGTGCGCGAGCACCTGCCGCACCTGCCCCAGCCGGCCATCGAGACCGCCATCCGCGGCACCCGCCTGGACACCCGCAGCGCCCAGGACGCGCGCCCCGAGCTCGAGGCCTTGTATAGCCTGCTGGCCGGCCGCTACCCGCAAGCCATCGGCGGCAGCCTGCCGCCCGCCGGGTTCTACGGACCATGAGCGCCGATCCGATGAACGCGTCCGCAAAGGGCCCCGTCCTCGCCGCGCCCGCGCGCACCTCGCGCGCCTGGAGCGCCGCCGGCGTATTGCTGCTTCTGCTGGCCTGGCACGTGGCCGCGCGCCAGCTCGGCCCGCTGCTCATGGCCACGCCCTGGGAGGCGCTGCGCGCCGTCGGCCCGCTGGTGCGCAGCCCGCAGTTCTTCGCCAATGCGGGCGTCAGCCTGATGCGCATCGGCGTGGGCGTGCTGGCGGGCGCCTCCATCGGCTTCGCGCTGGGCGTGCTGGCCGGGCACAGTGCCCGCCTGCGCGGACTGATCGAGCCGCTGCGCTGGCTGCTGATGGCCATGCCGCCGGTCGTAGTCGTGGTGCTGGCCATGCTGTGGTTCGGGCTGGGTTCGCCCATGGTGATCTTCATCACCACGCTGATGATGGCGCCCGGCATGTACGTCAACACCGTCAAGGGCATGCTGCACGTGGACCGCAAGCTGATCGAGATGACCCACGTCTACCGCTACGGCCCCTGGCTGCGCCTGCGCCACCTGTACCTGCCTGCGCTCAGCGCGCCGCTCCTGGCCGCGCTGTTGATCGCGGCCTGCGGGGGCGTGCGGCTGGTGGTCATGGCCGAAGTGCTGGGCGCCGAAAACGGCGTGGGCTACGCGCTGGCCAATGCCCGCAGCACCTTCGACACCGCCGAACTCTTTGCCTGGGTGCTGCTGATCCTGGGCCTGGTGGCCCTGCTGGAATTCGCCTTCCTGCAGCCGCTGCAACGCCGGCTGGGCCGCTGGATGGAGCCCAGCCATGCTTGACATGCAATCCCTTTCCCTGCGCTATGGCGCGCAGACCGTGTTGCGGGACGTGGATCTGCGCTTGCGGCCCGGCGAGCGGCTGGGCCTGATCGGCCCCAGCGGCGCCGGCAAGAGCAGCCTGCTGCGCCTGGCCGCCGGCCTGGCGCGCCCCAGCGGCGGCGCGCTGCGCAACGGCTTCCGGCTTCCCGTGCTGATGTTCCAGGAACCCCGCCTGCTGCCATGGCGCCACGCGCTGGACAACGTCGCCCTGCCTTTGCGCGGAGCGGGGCATCCGCCCGCCAAGGCCCGCGCCCTGGCCGCGCAGTGGCTGGCCCGCGTCGGCCTGGACGGCGCCATGCACGCCTGGCCCGGCGAATTGTCCGGCGGCATGGCGCAGCGCGTGGCGCTGGCCCGCGCCCTGTCCATGTCACCGGACCTGCTGATGCTGGACGAGCCTTTCAGCGCGCTGGATCCGGCGCTGCGCCGCCAGCTCGCCGCGTGCTGCGGCGAGGAACTGGCCCGCAGCGGCGCGGCCCTGCTGTGCATCAGCCACGACCCGGAGGAGCTGCTGGGACTGGTCGACCGCTGCGTCATGGTCGAGCGGGGGCGCGTCACGCCCATCGCGTTGGAGGGTGCTTCCGGCGGCGGCGGCCGGACCGACGCGCAGCGCTTGCGCGAACTGCTGCTGGAGGCTGGCGGCCCTTCCTGAGACGCCGGCCCGACTTCCTGTTTCCGACATTGGAGTATCGCTATGAATTCCTATCCCTTCCTGCTGGTCGTGCATCTGTTCGCCGCCTTCGTTTTCGTAGGCACCGTCACTTTCGAGGTGCTGTTCATGGAGCCCGTGCAGAAGCGGCTGCCCGTCGAGGTGCGCAAGGCGCTGGGCGCGCAGCTTGGCCCGCGCGTGCGCGCCGTCGTGCCCTGGGCCGTGCTGGTGCTGTACCTGGCCGGCCTGGGCATGGCCTGGCAACACCGCGCCGCGCTCGCGAGCCCGGGCAGTTCGCCTTTCGGCCTGCTGCTGTCGATCAAGATCGCGCTTGCCACCAGCGTGCTGATCCACGTCGTCATCGCCATGACGCTGGCGCGCCGCCAGCGCCTGCGCGGCGTGGTGCGCAGGCGGGTGCACATCAGCGTGTTCTGTCACATGGTCGGCATCGTGCTGCTGGCCAAGACCATGTTCCATCTGTCCTGGTAAACCGGCCCGCGCGGTCCAGTCCGCGCTACAGACCCTTTCTCCAGCCCATTTCCCGCTCTACATGGAAGCTCTCCCATGACGTCCTTCGTCCTGCGCCAATTGGCGTCCAGCCTAGCCCTCGGCGCCCTCGGGCTGTCGTCGGCCTACGCCCAGCAAACCGCGCAAGCCCCGGCCCCGCAGGCCGTGCCTTCGCTGGCCCCCGTGGTGGTGTCCGGCGATTCCCTGACGCGCGCCCTGGACCCCGGCCCGCAGCAGGCCGCGGCCGAATTGAAGACCGTGCCCGGCGGCACCAACCTGATCCAGCCCCAGCAGGAAGTGCGCCTGATCACCTTGCGCGACGCGCTGGACTACCAGCCCGGCGTCGTCGTGCAGGAGTTCTTCGGCGGGCTGGACCAGCCGCGCCTGAACATCCGCGGCTCCGGCATCCAGAGCAATCCCCTGAGCCGCGGCATCCTGCTCATGCAGGACGGCTTGCCGCTCAACGATGCCGACGGATCCTTCATCATCAGCCTGCTCGAGCCGCGCAACGCCGGCCTGGTCACCGTGCGGCGCGGCGCCAACGCGCTGTCGCCCGGCGCCAGCACGCTGGGCGGCGAAGTCGACTTCCAGTCCCTGACCGGCGTGCAGAGCGACGTCATCCGCCTGGGCGGCGGCAGCTTCGGCACGCGCAACCTCACGCTGTCCAAGGGCTTCGAGGACGAACGCATGGACGGCCGCTTCAGTTTCGGCTATGACAAGTCGGACGGCTACCGCCACCATTCCTCGTCCGAGCGCTCCAGCTTCCAGGGCAACCTGGGCTTTCGCCGGGGCACCTTCGAGAACCGCACGTACCTGTCGTACACGGATCTGAAGTTCGACATCCCGCAGCCCATCCCGAAGGCGCGCATGTACGAAGATCCCCGCAGCGTGCTCGGCGACGGCAATACGCCGCAGGACCTGTCCAACAACGTCTACAAGCGCGATCCCCACCGCGACAGCAGCCAGTTCCGCATCGCCAACCGCAGCTACTGGGGCACCGATGCCCTGAACCAGACGGCCGGCATCTACTGGCAGCGCACCAACGACGACTTCACCAATCCGCAGGTCGCCAACGTGACCGACGGCGATACCTACGGCCTCGTGTGGCAACTGGCCGGCAAGGCGGGCAGCGTGGACTACCGCGTTGCCCTGGACTGGCAGCGCAGCGACATGGACCGCGACCTGTACGCCATCCGCCCCGCCGACGGCAGCCGCCTGCAGCGCTTCGGCGCCTATGACCTCAAGGCCGAGAACCGCAGCGCGCTGGTCGGCGTGGACTGGCACGTCACGGACCAGCTCAGCCTGGTCGGCGATTTGAAGTACACCCAGGCCGTGCGCGACGCGCGCGAGCGCAATACAGGCAAGAGCCTGGACCAGGACTGGGACTACGCCACGCCGCGCGGCGGCATCGTCTGGCGGCCGGCGGCCACGCAGCGCTGGTACGCCAACGTCAGCCGCAGCAACGAAGCGCCCACCTTCTGGGAAATCGTCAACGGCGAAGTTCCCGCGCCCATGAACCCCGCCAGCGCCGTCACCTCCATGAGCAAGCTCGACCTGCAACGGGCGCTCACCTATGAAATCGGCGGAGACGGCAGCTTCAACGTCGCGGGCCGCGACCTGAACTGGACCATGTCGCTGTACCGCAGCAACGTCGAAGACGAACTCATGTCCGTCACCAACGCCAACGGCACGCCCGCCGGCACCTACAACTATGCGGGCCGCACCCGGCACCAGGGCATCGAAGCCGGCATCAGCGGCAGCCTGCCCTCGCCCGGCGAAGGACTGTTCGACTACCGTATCGCCTACACCTTCAGCGATTTCCGCTTCCGCAGCGGCGAATACCAGGGCAACCGTATCGCCGGCGTGCCGCGCCACCTGCTCAGCGCCGAGGTGATGTACCGCCTGGGCGGCTGGCGTTTCGGCCCGAACCTGCGCTGGCTGATGAGCGACACCGAGACCAACCACGCGAACGCGCCGGGCACGCAGCAGAACGCCTATGCGCTGCTGGGTTTCAAGGTGGCCTACGAGCATGACGCGCACTGGAGCGGATACGTGCAGGCGGACAACCTGACGGACAAGACCTATGCCAGCAGCTACGCCATCCGCAACACCGCCACGCCCGCCATGCCGATCTTCCTGCCGGGCAACGGACGCTCGTTCAGTGCCGGGGTGGCATACCGGTTCTAGCAAAGGGGGCTGGCCGGCTTGATGTATCTCATCCCCAGGCGTTCCGCCTGGGTGAGACAATCAAGGGCAACGGAGCTTTCCAGCCATGAATACCTATCCCCTGCTGCTGATCCTGCACCTTCTGGCCGCCTTCGTCTTCGTCGGCACCGTCACCTTCGAGGTGCTGTTCCTGGAACCCGTGCACAGGCGCCTGCCTCCGGACGTGCGCAGGGCGCTGGGCGGCCAGCTCGGCCCGCGCGTGCGCTCGGTGGTTCCCTGGGCCGTGCTGGTGCTGTACCTGGCCGGCCTGGGCCTGGCCTGGCAGTACCGCGGCGCGCTCGCCAGCCCGGCCAGTTCGTCCTTCGGCATCCTGCTGACCCTCAAGATCGCGCTGGCCCTCAGCGTGCTGGCGCATGTCGTCACCGCCCTGGTGCAGGCCAGGCGCAAGCGCTTGACCGGGGAATTGCAGCGGCGGCTGCACATCAGCGTGTTTTGCCACATGGTGGCCATCGTGGTGCTGGCCAAGGCGATGTTCTATCTGGCCTGGTAGGGCTTCAATAATAGTGTCAGACTACAATTCCGCTCACGTCCAAGTCTCCAGCCGCCAGCACCAGCGGCGCATGTAGCTGCCGGGATGGGCAATACTGCACTGGACCGCGAGGCGGTACCTTCTGCTATTCAGGCAGCGGGGAGAAATCCTATCTCAGGAAGTGAATCGCCGAGTTTGCGGCCTGCCTCCCATTTTTTTCTCCGCAGGCGCCGCCGCGCGATTTCCGTGGCCGTGTCTCTCGCTGCGTAGATAGATAACCGTGAATAAACGCCATTAAATGCGGCTTTTGTGTGGGATTAGTTAGATTATCCCCCGGGCTATGATTGGCTCAGCCTCGCGCCGAAGACTCTCCCGCATGACCAATGGATAAACGGCGGTTCATCGTGAAAGTCCCGGGGCTGCAGAATAAAGATGGTCACGAGCAGTCATCCATACTATCTCTTCCCCCGTTTCGGGAGATATCTGGAAGCACTGACACGCCCTGTCAGTGATGGGCTTTAGAGTCGCGGCTAACGTTCATCAGAGTTGTTTCATGGCTGTCAACACGCACGACACACTGGCCTTGCGTCTCGCGGAAATTCTCCGTCTCCTGCATTTGGGAGAGCAATTGGCGCGCCAGGAACTGGCCACGCGCTTCGGTGTCAGCGAACGCACGATCTATCGAGACCTAAATCGCCTGGGGGACATGGTGGTGCCGCTGTCCGATGGCCGTTATCGGCTGGCTGACGAATACCGCAATCGGCTGAATCCTGGCGATTTGCATGTCTTTGCACAGATAAGCGGCGTCGAGAAAATGTTCCCCGCCGGGCCAAACTGGTCCTGGCTGGAGCTGCTGAAATCGGGCAAGTCCGGGCTGCTGGTACGGGATGCGCATTTCGAAGGGGATCGCCCCGACGTCTGGAGTTTCCGCGAACTGAAACGAGCCGTCGAGAACAATCGGCGCTGCGCCATGATGTATACGGGGCGCCGGCGACTGCTTGAGCCATATCGGCTGATTCAAAACAAGGGCGTCTGGTATTTGGCCGCCATCGACGACGGCCGGCTGAAGAGCTTTGCCCTGAACCGGATTGCCGATCTACAGGTATTGGATGAAACATTCATTCCCGACGACGGCATTCATGCCCAGATCGACGACGACGAGGATGTCTGGTTCGGACAGTCGCGCTTGGCCGTCACGGTCAGGGTCGCCCGGTCCGGCGCCTACTACTTCAAACGCCGGCATGTCCTGCCGCATCAGGAACTGATCGAAGAGCGGGACGACGGCGGATTGCTGCTTCGCTGCCAGGTCAACCATCCAAACCAATTGTTGCCGATCCTCCGCTATTGGATCCCTCATGTACGGGTGGTAGAGCCCTCATGGCTGCAACAGCAGCTACATGACGAACTGAATCACTACTTGCAGTCAACATTGTCTGAATAGGATCAAACCCATGAATCAAGCTGTAGAAAAACCTCGCAATGACGAGGGCGTCGACGAACAGGCGCTGGAGCAAGATCAGATTGCGCAGGCGGAAAACGCGTTTTTTGAAGACAAGGAAGCCGCCGAGAAAACCACGGCCCTCATCAGCTCGTTTGTGGCTTCCTGCAACGAGCGTGGCGAAAAGCCCCTTGAACAGTGGTTGAGCGATGAATTCCGTAAGTACCCGGCGATATGGGGCAGTGAAGAGGAGCTTCTGCAAAGCACGCGGGAGATCATGGCATCGACCGGCGCTTTCAACCGTTCGCGCGAATCGCTGCAGCAGCATTTGGACAAGGGGCAGAGCAAGGCCTCCTGGCTGGCCCGCGAAATAGAGAAAAATGCGGGGCTGGCGGGGTCGGCAAATGTAGGGCAGTACGCCAGCGGCATCGACCAGGCGCTTAGTGAAGCCAACTATAACGCGCGTCATGTCATCATGACGCGGACCGGCAATGTCAGTCTCAACTGGAATCTCGACGGCTTCATTGCCGAGCAGCATCATGTCGATACGTTCAACATCGACGCAGCGGCAAAGGGTAGTGGTTACCGCGCACGAATGGTCAATTCGCGTGACTTGAATTCCGTGGATATCGAGATCGTCGATACCAAGGGGAATGTTGTCAACAAATATCAGTCCAAGTATGGCTCAGACGCCAATCAGACTGAAAACTTGTTCGAGCGAGGCGACTATCCGGATCAGGAGCGCCTGGTGCCGGAAGGCCACGGGGCCGACGTACCAAATAGCACGGAGCGTATTGAAGCTGACGGAGTGCAATCCCGGCCCCTTTCCAAGGAAGAGGCAAAGCGGCTCCAGGAAGATGCGCAGGCCAGGGAGGAGTCGCGCCAGTATGAATGGAACGACACCAATCGCATCGAAGTGGCCAAGCAGATCGGCAAGCAGGCGCTTCTAGGCGCCTGCATCGCCGCGGGCATGCAAGGCGCCCGTATATTGGGTCGACGCGCGTGGAACAGCCTGAATGGCCGGGAAAATCCCAGTGTCGACGACGATCTGAAAGAGTTTTTTGAAAGCTCCTTGCGTACGGCCGGAAACGTCGCGGCGCAAGTGTCGGTGTCCGGCGCCTTGGTCGTGGCAGTGAAGAACGGTTGGCTCGGCGCCGCGTTGCGCAACACGCCGGCCGGCCTGATCGCCAATATCGCCTGCGTGGGACTGCAGAACGCCAAGGTGCTTTACAAACTGGGCAAAGGAGAACTCACCCAGGCCGACGCGTTGGACGAGATCGGCAACACCACCGTTACGGCCACTGTCGCCATCATGGGGGCGACCAAGGGCGCCGCCCTTGGCGCCGCGCTGGGCACAGTCTTCGGTCCCGTCGGCACCCTGGTCGGCGGTTTCGTCGGCGGCGTGGCGGGCGGTATTGCTGGCGGACATATTGGCGAGAAGGTTTATTCCGCCGGCAAGGCCGTCTCCAAGACGGCCATTGGCCTTCTATCCAAGGCTGCCCAAGGCGCCGGACGCGCCATGGAGTCGGCGGGGCGTGCGTTGCAGTCCATTGGTTCGGCTATTGCCTCGCTCTGGTAAAGACCATGAACCAGCTCGAACTCAAGGAAAAGATAAAACGGCATCTGATCGCCGGCTACCCGGGGTTGTTCATCCAATCGGGGGAAGAAAGCCGCGTCGACACCGTGATGGCGGACGTTGCCGCCGACCTTCAGCTCAGCCCCAAGGAATGGAACCTGGGGTACGGTTGGGTCGATTTCTTCAACAAGCAGCCCCGCGGTGGCCAGGAACCAAGCACCGACTTGGCTCACAGCCTGCCGGTGTTGCTGGATGATGACCTGGATGGAAAACTGATCATCATCAAGGATGCGCGCAGCGCCCTGGAGAATCAGCCGCTGGCTACGGCGCGCCTGAAGCAGTTGCTCAATCGCATCCAACGGCATCATCGCGCCAAGGCGGCGGTCGTCCTGGTATCGGAAACGCTCCATATTCCCCCCTCGGTTGAGGCGCAGATCACCTTGTTGCCTTTGATGCTTCCACGGGGAGACGAAATCGCAGCGCAGATCGATACGGTCAGCCAGGCGCTTGAACTGCGCATCCCTGAAACGTTGCGGCAGCGCTTGAACGCGGCCTGCAGCGGCCTGAGCCACGAGGAGATCCGATCTGCCTTGGCCATGGTGGGGCAACAGTGCGAGCAGGTCGATGAGACTGCGCTGGCGCTGATCCAGCGAGAAAAGGAACAGATCATCGCCAAGAGCGGTGTCTTGGAAATGATCAAGGTCTCGGAAAGCGCCGACGATATCGGCGGCTTGGAAAACCTGAAGCTCTGGCTCAACCGGCGGGCGGAGATTTTTCGCCGCCTGGACAAGGCTGCCGTTGCGGGTATCCCTTCGCCCAAGGGCGTATTGATCGCCGGGATGCCGGGTTGCGGAAAATCCCTGACGGCGAAGGCCGCCGCGGGCGTGTTCCAACTGCCGCTATTGCGTCTGGATATCGGTTCGTTGCTTGGGAAGTACGTTGGGGAGAGCGAGCACAACATGCGTCGCGCTTTGACCATGGCTGAAACCGTCAGCCCGTGCATTCTCTGGATAGACGAACTGGAAAAAGCATTCGTCGGCATGAACAGCAGCGGCGGATCCGAAGTGTCATCAAGACTCTTCGGGTATTTCCTTACCTGGATGCAAGAGAAGAGCGGCGCGGTCTTCGTCATCGCGACTGCCAACAACATCACGGCGCTCCCGCCTGAATTGCTGCGCAAGGGACGCTTCGACGACGTGTTCTATGTGGGTTTTCCGAATGCCGGCGAGCGCGGCGAGATATTGAATATCTATCTTAGGAAGGATGGCCTGGAACTCACTTCGGAACAGCACAACGCGCTGGTTGCGCAATGCCGCGACTATGCGGGTGCAGATATACAGAACGCAATCAACGAAGCACGGGAAGCGGCGTTCCTCAGCGAGACGAAGCTGGGATTTGAGCATATCGAGTCCGCCATCCAGCGTACCGTACCGTTGCGGGAAACCCTGCGAGAGCAGGTGAACAAGTACGAAGAGCTTTTCGAACGACTCAAGCTCAAGCCGGCCTCGAAGGTGGATGGTCTGAGCGTCGCGCAGATGATCAAGATGGTGGACGATCCCAATGCCTTGCGTCGCCGCGATGTGGCTCGTAATCCGGATTGTCCCGACGATCTGCTGGAAAAGCTGGCCCACGACCCGGAACTCGATATTCGGAAAGAGGTTTATCAGAACCCCAACTGTCCAGAGCGCCTGCTGACACTGCGCATCAATATCCTGGAGAATCACGCCGAATTCGATCTCGACCTGTTGCATCTGGCCTGCATGCATCCGCATGCGCCGCATGATCTGCTGGCTTTGCAGTTCGATCGTCTGAAGCTTACAAGCGACCATCGGCTATTGCTGGCCGGGCGAAGCAGCCACGATGCTCTGCATATCCGTCTGCTTGCCGACAAGAATCCCGCTATTCACAGGCGCCTGGCGCGCAACCGGGCCTTGAGTTCGGATGTACAGAAGCGGCTGGCAACCGAATCAAAATCGGAAATTCGCGAAGATCTTGCCACCAACGAGACATTGCATCCCTACATCCAGGAACTGCTGAGCCGCGACGGCGATTTCCAGGTTCGCGAAGCGCTTGCCGACTTGAAATCACTGGCCGAAGCCGTCCAGCTCGCCATGACGAAGGACGACAATATCGAGGTCAGAATCCGGTTGGCGCAGCGCAGCCATTCGGCGTTCCTGCCAGAGGCAGTTCAGTTGGAACTCGCCAAGGATGATCCGGAAGTGCGCCGCGCGCTGGCGAGAAACGAAAGCCTTGGCGCCGGCGCACAAAAGACTCTGGCGCAGGATCCGAAGGAAGACGTGCGCCGGGACCTGGCCCGGCACCCCAACCTGGCCAGCGCCACTCTTCAATTGCTCGCCGCAGACACGGAATCCGTGCAAGGAGAGCTGGCGGGAAATCGGCATCTTGGCGCAACGTTGCAGATGAAATTGAGCGAGAGCGAAGCCGAAGACGTCAGGGCCGCTCTGGCGGACAATGCCCAGCTTTGCAGCGAAGTGCAGGCCCGGTTGGCGCGCGATCCAAGCGTGGAGGTGCGCAGAAATCTTGCTGCCAATCAAGCCACGCTGGATGCAGCCCTCGAGATACTGATGCGCGATGAGAATGACAGCGTGCGCGAGCGTCTGGTGCGTTGGGGCCGTACTGTGCCCGCAATCGTTCAGAGACACCTGGTCCAGGATTCCAACGCCGACATTCTCGTCAGCCTGGCGGCATCTTCTGATCTTGCGGCCGATGTGCAGCAATCGCTGAGCAACGCCCTCCCGGAAATCAGGCGCGCCCTGGCCGCAAACCGCGCTATTTCAGTCCAGACACAACAGCAGTTGCTTGAAAGAGGGGACATTGAGACACGTCGTTGCCTTGCTGCCAATCGGGGATTGGACGCACCATTGCAGGCCAGGCTGGCGGAAGACGGCGACAAGGAGGCGCGCCGCGCCCTGGCCGGGAATCCGGCTCTTGCTATGCCGGTTGCGGAAAAGCTCATTAACGATGTCCTGGAAGTCCAGGAAGCGCTGGCCGGCAACGACAATTTGAGCGAAGCGCAGTACAACCGCTTGTTCAAGCAAGGCTCGGACGAGGTGCGTCTGCTGTTGGCAGGAAATCCGCATATCGGCGAAGCCTTGATGGCGAATATTCTCAGACAGCCTCTCACCGCCGGTGCCGCGGAAAAGCTCAGATTTGCGTTGGCTCGGAATCGCAAGCTTCCGGCGGCCCTGCAAGGCAAGGCTTTGGCGCTGGGTGATGGCTCCGATGCATTCCTCATTGAGCTGGCGGGCAATCCGTCTTTGTCCGAGGGTGCGCAGGAAGCGCTTTCCGGACATACGAGTACCCGGGTTCGCGAAGCCTTGGCGGCCAATGAGCATATCAGCCTGAAGGTCCAGAAAATCCTGCTAAAGGATGAGGCCGTCCTGGTACGCAGCGGCCTGATCCGCAAGGATGGATGGATGGACGCGGAAGTGGAGCGACAGTTGTCGGAGGACGAAAACGCTTCCGTCCGCCTTGCCCTGGCCGCTTGCGATGGCTTGCGCAAGCGTACGCAGTTGTTGCTGGCCCAGGACTCCGATGCAAAGGTGCGAGCGCGCCTGGTTGATCAGCGCGGCGATTTTGTCTTTCGGGGTATCGGCCGCATGGCGCAAGAGATTCTTGCCCAGGATCGAGACGAAAAAGTCCGGTATGCGCTGGCCGCATACGCCGGATTGGTGCCGTCCGCGCAACGGATATTGGCGACCGACGCGTCAGCGAGTATCCGCAAACGACTGGCCAAAGCAGGCAGTAGCCCTCTTTTCACGCGCCTGAGCGACGATGTGCAGTTGATCCTGGCCAAAGACAAGGACACGGAGGTACGCCTGGAACTGGCGGAACAGCCGGGGCTTTCGTCGGATACGCAGTCCCAACTGGCAATTGATCTCGACAAGGGAGTAAGACTCCGCCTGCTTCAGACGCATGACTTTCTCCATCCCCTGTCCATCCCCGCTCAACTGCGATTCGCCCGCGATCCGGATCCCGAAATTCGGGGTGCTCTGATCGATACCCTGTTCGGTATCATCGACGTGCCGAGCGCCGAGGAGGTCTATTTTGCGCTCACTGAGGACCAGGAAGAGCGGGAGAAAATTATCGGGAACCTGATGTTCTTCAACCGTTGGGGCAGGGCCAGCGAATCGCTCAAGGATCGACTGTTGAAAGATGCACCTGCAGGCAGAAGGGCTTCTCTCGATGCCACCGCGCACGACTCGGAAGGCGTTCGGGACGAGGCCGAAACGGGCCAGGGCTAGGTCACGGCCTATGGCCTGTTCCGGAAGGGCTTATCGACGAGAATGCGGTCCGAGGTCGTTCCTCAGCCGCCCCGGAATCTTGTCGGCAACGACAAGATTCTGGGGCCCGCGGTGGCAAACAGCGCCTCGATCTGGGCGCGCCGGAGCGAGCCGAAATCGATGAATCGGACATCGGCGCGCTTCAGGTCCGGCACAGGCGGACGTGGGCGTCACCATCCCGGCCGCTGGTTCGCACCAAAAAAACCGCCCACTCCAAAAAAATTCCATCCGAAGGTGATACCTTTTCCCTTCTCGACTGGCATACAAGGCATCCACCCCAGTTCGAGAGGCTCTACCCATGCGTTCCCCCTCCGCCCGGCGCCGTCGCGCGATCTCCCTGGCCGTGCTGGCCGGCTCCCTGGCCGCCGCCTCGGCCTACGCCCAGGCTCCCCAGTCTCCCGCCGGCATCCACGCCCGCCAGGTCTATGACATTCCGCCCGGTCCTTTGGGCAAGACCATCGCCAGCTTTGCGCTGGCATCGGGAATTTCGCTGGCCTTCGAACCGTCCTGGACCGATGGCCTGCAAAGCCCGGGCGTATCAGGCGAATTGAGCCGCGCGGAAGCGGCGCGGCGGCTGCTGGCGGGCAGCGGGCTGGAGATGGCGGCGCGCGCCGATGGCAGCTATACGCTGCGCAAGACGGTGTCCGACGCGGCGACGCTGCCCGCGATCACGGTGACGGGGGCGGCCGGCTACGCCGGCACGAATCCGTACCTGGTGGGCGGCGCCACGACCGCCACCAAGACCGCCACGCCGCTGATGGAGACGACACAGTCGATTTCGGTGGTGACGCAGGAGCGCATGGCGGTGCAGGGCGCGCAGACCGTCAGCGATGCGCTGAGCTACACCGCCGGGGTCTATGCCAACGTGGCGGGGGACAATCCCACCGACAACACGCTGATGGTGCGCGGCTTCCAGCAGATCTCCGCCAATGCCTATACGGACGGCCTGCGCAACAGCAATACCGGGTACTTCGCGCCGGAGCCTTACGGCATGGACCGCATCGAGGTGCTGAAGGGGCCGTCTTCCGTGATGTACGGCCAGGGTTCGCCGGGCGGGATCGTCAATTTCGTGTCGAAGCGGCCGTTGTTCGAGTCGCACCGCGAGGTCGGCCTGTCCACGGGCAGCAATGACCGGATCCAGGGTTCGATGGACATCGGCGACGTGGCCGATGCGCAGGGCACGCTGGCCTACCGGCTGGTGGCGCTGGGCCGCAACGCGGACAGCAATATCGACGGCATTCCGGACGACCGGGTGTACGTGGCGCCGAGCCTGACCTGGGCGCCCAGCGCGCGCACGTCGGTGACGCTGCTGGCGTCGTACCAGAAGAACCGCAACCTGTTCACCAGCAACCTGCCGTATTCGGTGCTGGACGGTTCCAATCCCAATGGCCGGGTGCCGCGGCACCGCTCCGTCAACGAGCCGGGCTTCGACAAGGAGCAGGGCGAGCTGAGCAACATCGGCTACGAATTGAGCCACGCCTTCTCCGACGCGTGGACGTTCCAGCAGAATTTCCGCTACGGCCATTTCAAGGGCTATGAAGACCAGCTCTTCCGCAACAGCGGGGTGATCGACGACACGGACATCGCGCGCTATTACCAGTTGCGCGACTACGACAGCGACACGTACTCGGTGGACAACCGGCTGGTCGGCAAATTCGTCACGGGCGCGCTGGACCATACCGTGCTGGCGGGGCTGGACTACCAATACACCCGCCGCACGGCCGACACGCAGACGGGCGACGCGCCGCCGATCAACATCTACCATCCCACGCGCGTCAGCATCGATACGTCGCGCTACACGTCGCTGCTGAGCACGGATGAAAGCAGCCGCCAGTTGGGCCTGTATCTGCAGGACCAGGTCAAGCTGAACAACTGGGTCGCCACCTTGGCCGGCCGCTACGACTGGGTCGACCAGCGTACCCGGAACCGGCTGCTCGACACGCGCACCGACAGTGCCGCCGAAGATTTCACGGGCCGTGCCGGCCTGGGGTATGCCTTCGACAGCGGCTTCTTTTCCTATGTGAGCTACAGCGAATCCTTCTCTCCGCTGACGGGCACCGACATCAACGGCGCGCAGTTCAAGCCGGAAAAGGCGAAGCAATACGAGGTGGGCGTGAAGTACCAGGCGCCGGGCTCGGACAGCTACGTCACGCTGGCCGCCTTCGACCTGCGGCGCCAGAATGTGCTGACGCCCAACCCGCAGAATACGTCGTTCAGCGTGCAGGAAGGGGAAGTGACCTCGCGCGGGATCGAACTGGAGGGCGTGCTGCGCCCGGTGCGGGGCCTGAACCTGATCGCCTCCTATACCTACAACGACGTGGAAGTGACGGAGGACAATCCCAATTTCATCGGCATCAGCAACAAGGGCAAGGTGCCCGTGCGCGTGCCCAGGCATCTTCTGTCCTTGTGGGCGGACTACACCCTGGCCGGCGGCGCGCTGGAGGGCCTGACGCTGGGCGCGGGCGTGCGCTACACGGGCACCACCTTCGGCGATGCGCAGAACACCTTCAAGGTTCCCGCCTACACGCTGGTGGACGCGATGGTGGGCTACGACTTCGGCCGCGCCGATCCGTCCTTGAAGGGCCTGAGCGCCGCGCTCAATGTCAGGAACCTGACGGACAAGTACTACGTCGCGGGCTGCTTCCTGAACAATGCGTGCCTGCTGGGCGCGGGCCGCAGCGTGGTGGCCAACGTGACGTACCGGTGGTGACGGCGCCGGGCCCCGCCGCGCTTCAGGCAGGACCCAGCGTGATCCAATAGCCGCCCAGGCGCGAGGCGACCGCCACCGGATAGGTGGCGGCCAGCATGGCCAGCGTGCGGTCGGTGTCGGCCAGCGGGAAGGTGCCGGACACGCGCAGGCCGGCGATGGCGGGGTCGCAGCGCAGGACGCCCTTGCGGTAGCGGGCCAGTTCGGCAACCAGGTCGCCCAGCGGCATGCCGTCGGCCAGCAGCATGCCGCGCGTCCAGGCGGTGGCGGCGGGGTCCAGCGCGGCGGCGGCGCCGATGCCGCGCGCGGAGAAGGCGGCCTGCTCGCCGGCGTTCACGATGCGCGCGTCCTGGTCCGTGGCGATGCGCACGGCGCCTTCCTGCACGGCCAGCCGGGTCTGGCCGTCCTGTTGCAGCACTGTGAACCGCGTGCCCAGGGCCCGCAATCTGCCGTCGCGCGTATGAACCTCGAAGGGCCGGGGATCGCCGGCCGTCTCAATGTAGATCCCCCCCGCGCGCAGCACGACCAGGCGTTGCCCGGCGTCGTAGCGCACGTCGACGGCCGAGGCCGTGTCCAGCATCAGGCGGGTGCCGTCGGCCAGGCGGAGTTCGCGCCGTTCGCCGGTGGCGCTGCGGTAGTCGGCGGTCCAGCCCTCGTTCTCGGACCAGCGCCAGGCGCCCCAGGCCGCCGGCGCCACGGCCAGCAGCGCGGCCAGCTTGGCCAGGGCCGCGCGGCGCGAGTGCGGCCGGTCCAGCGCCGGCATGGCCAGCGCGGCGGGAATCCCGCCGAAGGCGCCCATCAGCCGTTCGGCGCGCTGCCAGGCTTGTTCATGCGTGGCGCTGCGCGCGCGCCACGCCATCCAGGCCTGGCGGTCCTCGGCCGAGACGGCGCCGGCGTTCATGACGACCAGCCACTCGGCGGCTTCATCGAGGATGGCGTTGTCCAGGGCGCTCATGGGCTATTCCATGCAGGCCAGGCACTGCTTGAAGGCGCGGGCCATGTAGCGTTTGACGGTAATGAGCGAAACGCCGATCTCGCGCGCGATCGCTTCGTAGGTCAGGCCTTCGATCTGCGAGAGCAGAAAGGCGCGCCGCACCGGCGCGGGCAGGGCGTCGAGCATGGCGTCGATTTCATGCAAGGTCTGCAGGATCAGCAATTGGCGCTCGGGCGAGGGCGCCTGTTCCTCGGGCAACTGCGCCAGCGCTTCCAGATAGGCCTGTTCCAGCGCGCGGCGCTGGTACCAGTTGACCAGGATGCCGCGCGCCACCGTGGTCAGGTAGGCGCGCGGCTCGTGCAGGACGGCGGGCAGGCGCGAATCCAGGATGCGGGCGAAGGTGTCGTGCGCGAGGTCCGCGGCGTCGCTGACGTTGCCCAGGCGGCGGCGCAGCCAGAGTTGCAGCCAGGCATGATGATCGCGGTAAAGCGTGTGGACTTGTTGCCGCGGATCGCAGTTGTCAGCTTCCATGGGTTTCTCCCGGGGCTGATGGTCGCAGCCTAAATGCAAATAAGAGTGTTTCGCATTTTATGGTATGCGCGGACGCGGGGCAATCGGGTTTCGCGTCCGGGCGCGCCGGCGTTGCGCCTTGTTGCGCGCCTGCGCAGGAGCGGACGTTATAGTCAAACGCACCCCTCTTACAGGAGCGTCTCATGCAGACCCATGAAATCCATCGTGGCCGGCTGATCGACCACATTCAACTGGTGGTGCGGGACCTGTCCGCCAGCCAGCGGTTCTACCAGGCGGTCTTCGACGCCTTGAAGGTGCCGATGGGCGGCGCCGGCGACGATTATTTCTGGGTGGACGAACTGTTCGTGTCCACGGCGGACAGCAAGGCCGCGCTGGGGCAGTTGACGGGCCGCCATCATCTGGCGTTCCAGGCGCGGGACCAGGCGATGGTGGACGCGTTCTACCGGGCGGCGCTGGACCACGGCGGCAAGGACAACGGGGCGCCCGGCTTCCGGGACTATCACCCGGGCTATTACGGGGCCTTCGTCCTGGATCCGGACGGCAACAACATCGAAGCGGTATTCCACGGCGAGGCGCGGCGCAGCGCGCCATCGGTCAAGGTGACCTTCTGACGGCGCGCTGCGCGTGCGGGATTCCGGCGGGTCGCGGGCCGGGATCAGTTCTCCAGCTTGACCGCGCCGCTGTCCAGCAGCTTCTTCCATTTGGCGCTGTCCGCCCGGATGAACGCCTGCAGCTCTTCCGGAGAGCCGCCGCCCGCGACCATGCCTGCGTTGTCGACGGCGGCCTTGAATTCGGGCGCGCGGATGGCGGCCTGCAGCGCCGCGTTCACCTGCTTTAGCTGCGCCGCGGGGATGGCGTTGCCGGCCGCGACCGAGAACCACTGGGTGGCCGCGTAGCCCTTGAATCCGGACTCTTCCACCGTCGGCACGCCGGGCAGGCTGTCCAGGCGGTAGGGCGTCGTGACCGCGTAGGCCTTCAGCGTGCCCGCCTTGATCTGCGGCATGACCGGAGCCGACCCCAGGATGGCCAGCGGAATCTGGCCGCCGGCCACATCCGCCACGGCCTGCCCGCCGCCCTTGTAGGGCACGTGGACGATGCGGGTGCCGGCGTATTGGTTCAGCAGTTCGCCAGCCAGGTTCTGCGAAGTGCCATTGCCGGAACTGCCGTAGCTCCAGGCTTCGGGCCGCCGCTTCGCGTCCTCCAGCACGTCCTGCAGCGACGCCCGCGCGTCCTTGGCGGGGCCGACGATGACCATGGGGCCCTGGGCCATCAGGATGACGGGCGACAATTCGCGGCCGATCTCGGGCTGGGGCGTGGGGTAGATCAGCGGCCCCGGCACGGTCAGCAGGTAGCCGTCGCCGGCCTTGCTGCGCGCCACCAGTTGCAGGGCGATGGCGCCCGCGGCGCCGGGACGGTTCTCCACGACAACGTTCAGGCCGCTTTGCCGGGCCAGTTCCTGCGCCGCGATGCGGGTCAGGACGTCTGCCGTGCCGCCAGGCACGAAGCCGACCACCCACGTGATCTGTTTGGCGGGCCAGTCCAGCCTGGCGTCCGCCGCGCCGGCGCTGGCGGATGCGGCGGCGCCGAGCAGCAACGCGCCGCAACGGATAGTGAACTTCATTTCTTTCCCCTGGTGTTTTTCTGTCGGTCGGTCCGCCTGGACGTCAACTGGGATCCAGCTTGCCCGGCGGGGTATTCGGATGCGCGATGCACGACTGGTTGAACGCCTGCACCATTTTCAGGATGGGGCCGAGCACCCAGGTGTTGAAGATCAGGATGTCGCTTTCTTCCTTGGGATCCTGTTTCAGGTTGAACAGGTACGGGGATTCCAGCTTGCCCTTGCCCTCATTGACTTCCGGCTCCCAGTAGAAGTGCAGTTTCCAGTCGCGCCATTTGACCGCGCGAAGCTCGTTCTTGATGTAGAACAGGAAGCCTTCCCGCAGCGACGCCGGGCTGGCGCCGGTGAAGAAGTCGGTCTGGTCGATGCCGTCGATGGGCCGGTCCTGCGGGATGGGAGCGCCGCCGATCCGCGACAGCGTGGCGTACAGATCGGTGACGTGGACGATTTCGTTGGAGACCTGTCCCGGTTTCACCTTGCCGGGCCACCGGATGATGAAAGGCACGCGCAGGCTGCCTTCCATGGCGGTGTGGTAGGTGCCGCTCCAGGGGCCGGCGGTGCCGCGGTAGGGTTTGCGGAATTCCGGGCCGTTGTCGCTGCAGAAGATGAAGACGGTGTCGTCGCGCAGGTTCAGTTCGTCCACGGCCTGGGCGATCTGTCCGACGCGGTGGTCCATTTCCACCATGGAATCCGCGAAGTCGCCGGCGCCCGTGCGCCCCGCGAAGTCGGGGTGCGGCAGGGTGGGGAAGTGCAGGTGGACCAGCGGCAGGTACAGGAAGAACGGGCGGCTCGTCTCGGCGTGCCTGCGCATGAACCCGATGGAGCGGTCGACCAGCTCGGCGTCGATGCCGCGGCGGGTGTCCAGGTCGTAGACCTTGACGTTCTCCGAAGGCTCGCCTGCCCGGCCCTGCATGATGTGGGGGATGTCGGCGACGGACGGATCGAAGCCGATCGAGGACGTGAACTGGCTTTCGTCGGTGGTGCGCGGAATGCCGTACCACTCGTCGAAGCCGCGGTCGGACGGGTAGCGGCCCGGGATGTCGCCCAGGTGCCATTTGCCATAGTGCGCCGTGGCGTAGCCCTGGGCCGACAACTGCTGCGCCAGGGTGATCTCGTCGCGCGCCAGCCCCTGCGGCAGCCCCGGCGGGACGGATTGCAGGCAGCCGGTGCGGATCGGGTGGCGGCCGCTCATCAGCGCCGAGCGCGTGGGCACGCAGTCGCTTTCGACGTTGAAATTCTGCAGCAGCAGGCCTTCGGCGGCCAGCCGGTCGATGTGGGGCGTGGGGGCGCCGCGCAAGGCGCCGCCGCCGTAGCAGCCCAGTTCTCCCCATCCCAGGTTGTCGGCCACGATCAGTACGATGTTGGGCTTCTTGTCCATGCGCTGCGCCTTCCGTTTGTCTTCGGGTATAGGCCAGGAATTCTAGGGGGAGGTTTGCGGCGTTATATTCCTGAAAGTATGGATAAACATAAATATTGTTCATGAATCTTTCGCTGCGGGACATCGAGTATTTCCTGGCCGCCGTCGAGCACGGCAACCTGGGCCGGGCCGCGGCCGCATGCGATGTCAGCCAGCCCGCGCTGTCCAAGTCCTTGCAGCGCCTGGAGGCGGACACGGGCCTGGCGCTGCTGGACCGCAGCGGACGCGGCCTGCGGCTGACGTCGGCCGGGCTGGTGTTCCTGGAGCATGCCAGGAAGCTCTGGGCGGAATACCGCGACGCGGTCAGGCACGCCATGGAATTGCGGGTCGGGGAGGCGGGGCTGCTGCGCGTAGGGGCGACGGGAGCGACGGTGGACAGCTTCGTGATGCCGGCGCTGCGGCTGCTCCTGCCGCGCCGGCCCGCCCTGCGCATCCAGTTGACGCAAGGGCTGTCGGACGACCTGAACGAACGGGTCGCCAGCGGCGGGCTGGACCTGGCGGTGGCGCCCGTCTATGCCGACGTGCCCGCGGCGCTGCGGCAGGAGCCCATAATCGAAGACCGGCTATGCGTGGCCGCGAGCCGAAAGCACCCGCTTGCCGCGCGCAGGAAACTGTCGCTGCACGATCTACAGGGCCAGCGCTGGATACTGCCCGCGTCCACCTCCGTCGCCCGCAAGGCGTTGGACGCTCGCTATGCCGAGGCCGGCCTGGGCCTGCCGGCGGCCGCGCTGGAGGTCGAGCATTTCTCGAAGGGGACGCTCGAACTCCTGGCTCGATCCGAACTGCTGGCCGTCGCGCCGCAGAGCGCCCTGGCCGCGGACCGGAACATCGCGGTGCTGCCGGTCGTCCTGGGCAGGCCCTTGCAGCGCCACATTGCGCTGATTTCGCGCCACGCCACCACCTGGTCGCCCCTGATGACGGAGTTCCGCGCCGCCATCCTGGACAGCGCGGGGCTGGCCTCCGGTCACCCGGCTTGAGGAAAGCCGCCGTAGGGCGCCCATCCCGATCCTGCGATGACGCCGCCATCGCAGGGGATGGTGGCGCCGGTGACGACGGCGGACGCGGGGGACAGCAGGAAAAAGACGACTTCCGCGATCTCTTCGGGCCGCATCAGGCGGCCCAGCGGCGTGGCGCGCAGGATGGGCGTCATGTCGCGTTCGCCCTGCCGCTCCTTGGGCCTGAGGAACGGCGTGTCGGTCCAGCCGGGCGCGATCGCGTTCACGCGCACGCCCTGGCGCGCCCACTGCACGGCGAGCGCCTCGGTCAGGTTCACCACGGCGGCCTTGGCCGGACCGTAGGCCAGGACCGGGCCGGGGCGGAACGACAGCACCGATGCCACGTTGACGACGGCGCCGCGTCCGCGCGCGGCCATGGCCGAGCCGAAGACGCGGCAGGCCGTGTAGGTGCCTTTCAGGTGTGAATCCACCACCCGCGCCCATTCCTGCACCGGATAGTCTTCGATCGGGGTGGGCACCTGCGCGATGCCGGCGCAGTTCACCAGCCCCGTGATCGGCGGCAGGCGGGCGGCCAGCGCTTCGTCCGCGGCCCGCAGGCCGGCCTCGTCGAGCACGTCGCCGGGAGCGGCCGCGGCGCGCGGCCCCAGTTCCCGCGCCAGCGCGGCGGCGGCGTCATGGTCGAGGTCCAGGATGGCGGCGTGGCCGCCCGCCTGGACCACGCGCCGGCACACGGCCGCCCCGATGCCGCTGGCGCCACCGGTGACCACCACCGACAGCGCGCCTTCCGTTGTTTCCTGGTTCATCTAGCGTCCCCAGCGCGCCTTCAGGCGCTTTTCAAAAGTGCGCAGCGCCACGTCGATGCAGATGCCGACGATGCCGATGGCGATCATGCCGGCCATGACGATGTTGGTGGCGATGTTGAGCTGGCCCTGCACCATCATGTAGCCGATGCCGTTGCCCACCACGATCAGTTCCGCGCCCACCAGCGATTGCCAGCCGATTCCGGCGCTGACCCGCAGGCCCGCGAGGATGGATGGCAGCGAGGCCGGCAGCAGCACTTCGGCCACGATGCGCGGGCCGCTGGCGCCCAGGGTGCGGGATGCCTCGAGCAGGCGCGTGTCCACGAACTTGGCGCCGCGGTAGGCGCTGATCAGGCAGGGGGGAAAGGCGCCGGCGAAGATGATCAGGGTCGGACCGCCGATGCCGGTCCCGAACCACAGGCCGGCGAACGGCACCCAGGCGATGGGCGCCACGAAGCGCAGCGCGTCGAAGAACGGGCTGACGATGTCGTCCAGCCAGCGGTACCAGCCCATCAGCAGGCCCAGCGGAATGCCGATGGCGGCCGCCAGCAGGAAGCCGCAGGCGAAGCGGTAGAGGCTGGCGCCCAGGTGTGTCCACAGCGTAGCGCCGGAATAGGGCTCGCCGCTGAACTGCACGATGGTCCGCAGCACGGCCAGCGGCCCGGGCAGGTAGTTGGGCGGGAAGAGGCCGCCCACGCTCAGCAGGTGCCAGGCCAGGAAGAAGCCCGCCAGGCCCAGGCAGGACAGGCCGAAATTAAGGGCGGGCGCGTCTCCCGCCGTGCGCGTCAGGGTAGCCATGGCAGTGCCCTTTTTTCGATCCATTCCAGTCCGCGCGTCATCACCGCGCCCAGCAGGCCCACCCAGATCATGGCGTACAGGATCATGCCCGGCCGGATGTCCAGCGCGGCGGTGTCCAGCACTTTGCCCAGGCCGATGAAGGCGCCGATGAGTTCGGCCGCCACCAGGGTCATCCAGGCGGTCTGCAGCGACAGGCGCAGGCCGGTGAAGATCATCGGCAGCGAGCCCGGCGCCAGCACTTCGCGCAGCATGCGCGCCGGGCCGCCCGCGCCGTGCACGCGCGCCGCTTCGATCAGCGTGGGATCGATGTTGCGCACGCCGGCGTAGGTATTGATGACGGCCGGGGTGAACGAGGACACCCAGATCAGGAAGATCTTCGCGGAGTCGCCCAGCCCCAGCCAGAGAATGGCCAGCGGAATCCAGGCCAGCGGCGGAATCGGGCGCAGCAAGGAGAAGACCGGCCCGATCAGGGCGTCGAAGCGCTTGCTGAAGCCCATCAGCAGGCCGAGCGGGACGCCGGTGGAAATGGCGACCAGAAAGCCCAGGAACACCAGGCGCAGGCTGTGGCCGATATGCTGGAACAGCGTGCCTCCGGCATAGCCGGAGTCCCGCGACAGTTGGACGGCGGCCTGCCAGGTGGTGGCGGGCGTGGGAAAGCGCGCGCCGTTGACCAGGCCCAGGGCCGAGACGGCCCACCAGGCGGCGAAGGCGATCGCCACGGCGGCGACCCCGACGGTGACGCGCCGGCGCGAGGCGCGCGGGCGGCGCGCCGGCAAGGTTGCGATGTGTTCACTCATGGCGTGGCCTCACGGGAGCGCGGCGCCGCGCTCCAGGTGCGCGACGTCTTCGAGCAGCAGCAGCATGGCGGTGCAGTCCTGTTCCTGCCTGCCCCAGGATTTGGCCAGCGCGAACATCTCGCGGGCATAGCCGCCGAGCCCCAGGGGGGCGCCCACGGAAGCCGCCAGGTTCATCGCCAGATTGATGTCCTTGTAGCCCATGCGCATGGGGAAGTCGGGACTGATGTCGCCGGCCAGGACCTTGCCGGGAAAGTTGGTCAAGAGCTGGCCGCGCCCCGCCGTGGTGTTGGACAGCACCTTGACCACGGTGGCGCGGTCCAGGCCGAGCTTCGCGGCGAACATCAGCGCCTCGCCAGTCAGCACCATGCCGACCATGGACATGTAGTTGTTGACGAGCTTGAGCCGGATGCCGGAGCCGAAACCGCCCACGTGCACGATCTCGTCGGCCATGGCCGCGAAGATCGGGGCCGCCTGGTCGAAGTCCGCCTGGGCGCCGCCCGCCATGATCAGGGCCTTGCCCTGCGCGGCTTCGCGCGGGGTGCGCCCGACGGGGGCGTCGATGCAGCGCAGGCCCCGCGCGGCGAGGTCCGCCGCGATGCGGTCGGTTTCGACGGCGTCGCCCGTGCTCATTTCGATGACCAGGGCGCCTGGGTTGAGTCCCGTGGCCGCGCCGTCCGGGCCGAACAGCGCCTCGCGCACGTGGGAGGAGGTGGGCAGCATAGTGATGGCCACGTCGCAGCCCAGCGCCGCGTCGCGAGGCGTGGCGGCTCGCCGGAAGCCGGTGTCGGCCAGGCGGTCCATGGCGGCGGGAACGACGTCGTAGCCTGCGACTGCATACCCGCGCGCGGCCAGGTTGCGCAGCATCGCGCTTCCCATGACGCCCAGGCCCAGGAATGCGATGCGGGGTGTTTCGGTGTTTTCCATGGGGCTCTCTTCCGGTGGACTTAACTGTTGTGGCGCGCGCCGGTGCTGCTCTGGGGCGGCGCGGTGGTATCGCGGACGATCAGTTCGAGTTCGATGCAGACGTTTTCCGGCGGCGTGTCGGCGTCGGCCGCCAGCAGGATGTTCGCGGCGCGCTGGCCCAGCTCGAAGGCCGGCACGTTCAGGGTGGTGATGCCGGGCCGGCAGTGCGCGGCCATTTCGATGTTGTCGAAACCGGTGATGGAGATCTGCTCGGGCACGCGCAGGTTCTGCCACAGGCATTCCTGCAGGGCGCCGTAGGCCAGGATGTCGTTGCCGCACATCACGGCGGTGGGCGGCTCGGGCAGGCGCAGCAGCGCGGCCATGGCGCGGCGGGCCTCCGGCACGGTGTAGGGTTTTTCGATGACGTATTGCGGCGGCAGGTCGATGCCGCGGCGCTGCAGCGCGCGGGCGAAGCCGGCGACCCGGTCCGCGGCGCGGTCGTTGTCCTTGGAAACGCCGGCGATCACGCCCAGGCGGCGGTGGCCGATGTCCAGCAGATAGCCCGCGATGCGCTGCGCGGCGGCGGCATTGTCCCAGCCGACCATCGGCCAGGGTTCGGAGGCGTCGTAGTGGCAGGTGGTGACGAAGGGGATGCCCTTGGACCGCAGCAACTCGTATAGCTCGGGATCGCGGCTGCGGCCCACCAGCATCATGGCGTCGACGCCGCGCTCGATCAGCGCGCGCACTTCGCCCGCTTCGCGGGCCGGGCTGTAGTTGGTGCTGGCCAGCAGCAGTTGGTAGCCGTGTTCGTGGATGGTCTGCTGCATGCCGTCGACCAGCTTGGCGAACAGCGCGCTGTCCACGGTGGGGATGATGGCGCCCATGGTGCGGGTCTTGCGCGAGGCCAGCGAACGGGCCGCGCCGTGCGGGACGTAGCCGGCTTCGGCAAGCAGGGCCATGGCGCGCGCGCGCAGGTCGGGGCGCACCTTTTCCGGATGGTTCAGCACGCGGGACAGGGTGGCCGAGGAAATGCCTCCGCTGGCGGCAATCGATTTCAGCGTGTCGCCCGAGATCGGTTGGGTTTTTCGCTTCATGTTTGAAAGCGCTTTCAGAATTTTGATGTTGTGAATATACAGTTATTGGAACGCTACGGTCTATCTCTAGGGTTTTCTCGGGGTTGAATGCGATTTCCACGCGCTTATTCTCTGTATGCGCTTTCAAGAATGAGCTCGGACACAGACCCGAGCCTGCCATCCGGGGAATGACGCGGCAGCTCGCGCATGCACACCGGAATCCGCCAAACTGGAGACAAAGCATGTCGAAAATCCCCCGTCGCATCCTGAGCCTGTGCCTGGCGCCGCTGGGCGCGCTGCTGGTCAATCCCCCCGCGTCGGCCCAGGCGCCCACGCCCATCAAGGTCAGCTACCAGATCGCCTATTGGGCGCTGCCCATCTACATCGCCACGGAAAAGAACTGGTGGGCCGAAGCGGGCCTGAAGCCCGAGTTCGTG
Organism: Achromobacter veterisilvae; assembly: GCF_037619525.1. Lineage (NCBI taxonomy): Bacteria > Pseudomonadati > Pseudomonadota > Betaproteobacteria > Burkholderiales > Alcaligenaceae > Achromobacter > Achromobacter veterisilvae. The sequence goes on from NZ_CP148753.1 coordinate 2,445,085, forward strand.
GTCTATCCGGCGGGCGCGCAGCAGATCGCGGGCGCCGCGTCGAAGTCCTGGGACGTGGGCGGCACCGGGTCCCCGCCTGCGGTGCTGGGCGCGCAACGCTACGGCATCGTCACGCTGGGCATCACCAACGACGAATCGACCGCCAACGGCGTGATGGCGCGCAAGGACAACGCCGCGGCGGTGCGCAGCAACGCGGCCAAGGAAGTGAAGGGCAAGCAGATCCTGCTCAGCCCGAATTCCACGGGCGAATACGCCACCATGGCCTGCCTGAAGAAATGGGGCATGCAGCGCAGCGACGTCAGCGTGGTGACCCTGGCGCCCGCGCAACTGGTCTCCGCCTTCATCGGCGGCAACGGAATGCTGGCCGGCACCTGGGCGCCCAATTTCTACACCCTGAACGAACAGAGCGGGGCGGAAGTGGTGTGCAGCGGCAAGGACGCGGGCGTGATGATTCCCGGCGCGCTGGTGGCGCGCGGCGAATTCGCCAAGCAGAACCCGGAGGCCGTGGCCAAGTTCCTGGCCGTGTACCTGCGGGCGGTGAGCTTCGAGAAGAGCAACAAGGCCGAGGCCATGGGCTACCTGCGCAAGCTGTTCGACGCCAACGGCATCAAGCTGAACGACGGCTACCTGGAACAGGAACTGGCGCGGCCGATCTTCACGCTGGAGGAACAGCTCAAGCTGATGTCGCGCACGGGCGGCAAGTCGTCCCTGGACCAGGCCTATGAATCGCTGTCCGCCTACCTGAAGGGCGTGGGCACGCTGACCGAGGTGCCGGATCCGGCAACCTACATCACCGACGACTACATGAAGCGCGTCGACCAGGCCCCGGCGCTCAAGGCCTTCGCCAACAACGCCAACTGAGTCCCGTCCCCTCTCTTATTCGAGGCCGAAACGATGGCAGTGAACAAGCTCAAATCCGCGTCGAAGCAACCCCAGGGCAACGAGGCCGCCGCGCGCGAGGTCGCCGCGGAAATGCTGGCGAACATCAAGTCCGGCGGCGAGGCCGCGGTGCGCGACTACGCCAGGCGGCTGGACAAATGGGAGGGGGACATCCTGGTGTCCGCCGCCGAGATCGAACGGCGCACCGCGTCCATTCCGGCGGGCATCAAGCGCGACATCGAGTTCGCGGCCGGCCAGGTGCGCAAGTTCGCGCAGGCGCAGATGGCATCGGTGCGGGAATTCCAGATCGAACTGTCGCCGGGGCTGGTGGCCGGGCAGCGGCTGATTCCGGTCAATGTGGCGGGCTGCTACGTGCCCACCGGGCGCTATGCGCACATCGCGTCGGCCTACATGAGCATCGCCACCGCCAAGGCGGCCGGCGTGCCCACGGTCATCGCCTGCTCCACGCCCTATCGCGGCGAGGGCATCCATCCGCAGGTGCTGTACGCGATGAAGGTGGCGGGCGTGGACGCCGTCATGACCCTGGGCGGCGTGCAGGCCATTGCCGCCATGGCCTATGGCCTGTTCACCGGCAAGCCGGCCGACATCATCGTCGGTCCCGGCAACAAGTTCGTGGCCGAAGCCAAGCGCATGTTGTTCGGCAGCGTCGGCATCGACGTCTTCGCCGGCCCGTCGGAGGTCTGCATCATTGCCGACGGCTCGGCGGACCCGGCCATCGTCGCGTCGGACCTGGTGGGCCAGGCGGAACATGGCCACGAGTCCCCCGCCTGGCTGATCGCGACCGACCGGGAACTGGCCGAAGCGGTGCTGCGCCGGGTGCCCGAACTGATCGAGGCGCTGCCGCCCACGGCGCGCGACGCGGCCTCCGCGGCCTGGCGCGACTATGGCGAGGTGGTGCTCTGCGATACGCGGGAAGAGGCGGCCCAGGTGTCCGACGGCTACGCCAGCGAACACCTGGAAGTCCATTGCGGCGATCTGGACTGGTGGTTCGGGCGGCTGAGCTGCTACGGCTCGCTGTTCCTGGGCGAGGAAACCACGGTGGCGTTCGGGGACAAGGCCAGCGGCACCAACCACATCCTGCCCACCAAGGGCGCCGCGCGCTATTCGGGCGGCCTGTCCGTGCACAAGTTCATCAAGACCGTGACCTGGCAGCGCATGACGCGGCAGGCCAGCCGCGACACCGCGCAGGTGACCGCGCGGATCTCGCGCCTGGAGGGCATGGAGGCGCACGCGCGCACGGCGGACGACCGCCTGGCCAAGTATTTTCCGCAAGAATCCTTCGAACTGGGCGAGCCCGTGCGCGAGTGAGGACCACATGCAGAATCACATGTCCCGTCTGTTCGGACTGGAAGGCCGCGTCGCGCTGGTGAGCGGCGGCAGCTCCGGGATCGGCAAGGCCATTGGCCTGGCGCTGGCGCGCGCCGGCGCCCGCGTGGTGCTGGTGGCGCGGCGCGAGCCTGAACTGGCCGGCGCCGTGGCCGAATTCGCGGCGGAAGGGCTGGCGGCGCGGGCGCTGCCCTGCGATCTGGCGGACCGCGAGGCGCTGCGAGGTTTCGCGCAGCGGGCCGCCGAGCCGTTCGGCGCGCCCGGCATCCTGGTCAACGCGTCGGGCATCAACGTGCGCAAGCCATTCGAGGACACCGGCGACGAAGACTGGGACCGTTCGCTGGCCATCAACCTGACGGCGCCGTTCCTGCTTACCCGCGCGCTGGCGCCGGCCATGCGGGAACGAGGCTGGGGGCGGATCATCAACATCACCTCGCTGCAATGCGTGCGCGCCTTTCCCGACAGCGCGCCCTACGGCGCCTCCAAGGGCGGGCTGATGCAGTTGACCCGCGCCATCGCCGAGTACTGGTCCCGCCACGGGGTGACCTGCAACGCGATCGCGCCCGGCTTCTTCGAAACGCCGCTGACGGCCGCGGTCATGAGCGATCCGTCGCGCGTGCAGGCGCTGGCCGGGAGCACCATGATCGGCCGCAACGGCCGGCTGGATGATCTGCACGGCGCCGCCGTGTTCCTGGCGAGCGAGGCGTCGGCCTACATCACTGGCCAGACGCTGTTCGTCGACGGCGGCTTTTCGGCCCGCTGACCGGACATTCCCAGGGAGCCCCGCCATGAAAGCCCTCGTCTACACCGCGCCTCGGCAGATCCTGTTCCAGGACGAGCCCGAACCCGCCCCGGCGGTTGGCGATGCGCTGCTGCGCATCGAGGCCGTGGGCATCTGCGGGTCGGATATGCACGCCTACCACGGGCACGATCCGCGCCGCAATCCGCCCCTGATCCTCGGCCATGAATTCGCGGGCGTGCTGGTCGGCGGCCCCCGCGCGGGCGAACGGGTCACCGCCAATCCGCTGATCCCCTGCGGCGAATGCGGTTTCTGCGTGCAGGGCCGCAACAACCTGTGCCGCAACCGCGGCATGGTGGGCATGACGCGTCCGGGCGCGTTCGCCGAACTGATGACCATTCCCGAGCGCTGCCTGGTCGCGATTCCGCAGGACATGCCGGCCCGCGCGGCGGCGCTGACCGAGCCGGCGGCCACCGCCCTGCACGGCGTGATGCTGGCGCAGCGGGCGCTGTTCCGGCCGCTGGCCGAAGCCCGGGCGCTGGTCATCGGCGGCGGCGCGATCGGGCTGCTGTCGGCGCTGCTGCTGCGCAGCCAGGGCTGCCGTGTCAGCCTGGCCGAGACCAACCCCCTGCGGCGCGCGTCCGCGCAACGGCATGCGGGCTGCGCCGCCTTCGATCCCCGCGAGACCCAGCCGGCGCCCGGCGGCTTCGAACTGGTGATCGACGCGGTCGGCGGAAAGGCCACGCGCCCGGCCGCGCTGGCCGCGGTCCAGCCGGGTGGCGTCATGTTGCACATCGGGCTGCAGGACTGGGCCAGCGAGATCGACATGCGCCGCCTGACGCTCGACGAGATCACCCTGATCGGGGCGTACACCTACACGACGGCCGACATGCGCGCGGCCGTGGACGCGCTGAACCGGGGCGTGTTCGGCGACCTGGCGTGGGTCGAGGAGCGCCCGCTCGCGGCGGGCGCCCAGGCCTTCTCCGACCTGGACGGCGGGCGCTCGGCGTCGGCCAAGATCGTGCTGAGGACGCATTGAAATGGCTCTGCTTCCCCTTTCCCGGCGCGCGGTTCCCGGCGCCCCGGCACTGCTCGACCGGACCGCGGCCATGACCGCCATCCCCCCGGCCGCCGCCGCGCCCGCGCCGTCCCGGCGCCCGCGCCTCTCGCTGCGCTGGCTGGTCAGCGGCGCCTCCGTGGCCGCGCTGCTGCTGGCCTGGTACCTGGCCACGGGGCCGCTGGAACTGCTGAGCGCGATGCAGTTGCCGTCGCCCGCCGACGCCTACGACGCCCTGCTGGAGATCGCCGGCGCGGGCTACGCCGACGGCACGCTGTGGCAGCACATCGTGGCGAGCACCGGGCTGGTGCTCTACGGCTTCGCGGCGGCGGCGCTGACCGGCGTGCCGCTGGGCATCCTGATGGGGCGGAGCCGGCTGGTCGAGGCCTACGTCAATCCCGTCTTCCAGATCGTCCGGCCGATCGCGCCGATCGCCTGGATCCCGTTGACGATCCTGTGGTTCGGGCTGGGCACGAGCGCGAAGGTCTTCGTGATCTGGCTGGCCGCGTTCGCGCCGACCGTGATCAATACCCATACCGGCGTGCGCAACATCGACGACACGCTGCTCCAGGCGGCGCGCGTCAACGGGGCGGCCGGCCGCCTGATGCTGCTGGACGTGGTCGTGCCCGGAGCGCTGCCTTCGATCTTCACCGGCCTGCGCACTTCGCTGCAGGCCTGCTGGATGGTGCTGGTGGCGGCCGAACTGGTCGGTTCATTCGTCGGGCTGGGCCATGTGCTGATCATCGCCACGCGCGATCTGAACTCCGGAATGATTCTGGTGGCCATGGCCGCGGTGGCGGCGATGGGCATGCTGATGTCCGCGCTGCTGGCGCAGGTCGAACGCAAGGTGATGCCATGGAAAGCCTGAGCACGGCCGGCCGGGGCGGCCGGCGCGCCATGCTGTCGCGTCGCGCGATGGAACGCTGGGCGATGCCGGCGCTGGGAATCGCGACGCTCTTCGGCGGCTGGGCGCTGCTTTCCGGGCTGGGCCTGGTGTCCCCCGCCTTCCTGCCCGGCCCGCTGACGGTGCTGCGCAGCATGGCGGAGCACACCCGCGAACCCTACGCCGGGTCGGTCCTGCAGATGCATCTGCTGGCCAGCCTGGAGAAGTTCCTGATCAGTTTCTCCATCGCGGTCCTGCTGGGCGTGCCGCTGGGCCTGTTCATGGGCCGCTTCCGGGCGCTGGACTGGGCGGTGGCGCCGGTGTTCGAAGCGTTCCGCTTCATTCCCCCCATCGCCTGGGTGCCATTCGCGATCTTCTGGTTCGGCACGGGTTTCCTGTCGCCCACGCTGGTGATCTTCGCCGGGGCCTTCGCGCCCTGCGTGCTCAACGCCTACCGCGGCGCCAGGCAGATCGACCGCGCGCTGATCGAGGCCGGCCAGATGCTGGGCGCCGGCCGGTGGGCCACGCTGACCGAGATCCTGCTGCCGGCGTCCCTGGCGCACATCGTCGCCGGCATCCGGGTCGGGGCGGGGTTCGGCTGGCAGTCGCTGATCGGCGCGGAGCTGATCGTCGGCTCCACCGGGCTGGGCTACATGATCGTGCAGGGCGGCAGCAATCTGGAGCCCGCCATCGTGATCAGCGGAATGATCACCATCGGGCTGATCGGGGCGGGCATCGACTGGGGCATGCGCGCCTTGCAGCGGCGGGTCCAGCGCGACTGGTCCCGCTGAGGGGCGCGGCGTCCCGAGGCCATTGACAGAGGAGGGCGAACGGAAGGGCAGTGCAGTGGCGGCAATCCATCTTGGAGAGAGACAATGAAACACTACAAAGGCCTCAAGGCCTTGGCAGCGCTCGCCATCGGGTGCTGGCTGGCGGCGCCGGGGGCGGCGGCCGCCCAGGCCGCGCCGGCGGGCGAGGAACTGTTCAACATCCGCATCGGGCAGCAGCCGCAGCGGTGGGCGCTGGAGTGGTACATCGCCAGCGAGAAAGGCTGGTGGAAAGAGGTGGGCCTGAATCCGGTGATCTCGACTTTCGCCTCGGGCGCGGTCGAGATCGCGGCAGGCGCCTCGGGTTCTTGGGACGTGGGCGGCGCGGGCAATATCCCGTCGCTGCTGGGCGCGTCCAAGTACGGCCTGCAGACCATCGGCATCGCCGACGGCGAGGCGGCGATCATCACGGTGATGGCCACCAAGGACCGGGCGGATGAATACCTCAAGAACCCGGCGCTGCTCAAGGGCAAGACCATTCCTGTCACGAGCAATTCCACGGGCCAGTGGGGCGCCGCCGAATGCCTTTCGAAGAAGTTCGGGCTGAAGGCGGACGACTACCGCTTCGTGAACCTGTCGCCGCCCGACATCAACGCGGCGGTGATGAGCGGCCAGTACGACGTCTCGTCCGTGTGGGCGCCCAACACCTACATCCTGGAAGAGGCCATCGGCGCCAAGGTGATCTGCACGGGGGCGGAGCTGAACATGCCCATCCACAGCTATCTGTTCACCACGCCGCAGTTCGCCAAGCAGCATCCCGACAAGGTCGCGCGGTTCCTGGCGGTCTACCTGCGCGCGGTGGCATGGCAGCGCGCGCATCCCGAAGAGGCCCGCGCCTACCTGAAAGCCTTCTTCGGCAGCGTCGGCGTGAAGTTCCCGGACAAATACCTGGCGCAAGAACTGCGCGACCGGCCGGCGTTCGATCTGGCCGAACAGGCGAAGCTGTTCGGTCCCAATGCCGCCGGCAGTTCGGACATCGTCGACTGGTGGAACAGCGTGGGGGAATTCATGGTGTCGGTGGGCGTCATCAAGAAGATCCCCGATTCCAAGACCATGGTCACGGGCAAGTATCTCAAGATGATCCAGGACGATCCTAAGCTCAGGGCATTCGTCGCCGACGTTTCAAAGTAGACAAAGGAACGCAAGCATGAGTCAGATCACTTTCGAACGGGTGCAGCGCGCCTTCAGCCGGGGCGGAGAGCGCTTCCTGGCGCTGGACGACGTCAGCTTCGAGGTCGGCGAAAGAGAGTTCGTCTCCATCGTTGGGCCGTCCGGCTGCGGCAAGACCACCTTGATGAGAATGGCGGCGGGCCTGGAGTTCCCGTCGTCGGGCAGCGTGCGCGTGGGCGGGAAGGAGGTGGAGCAGCCCGGCCCCGACCGCGCCGTGGTGTTCCAGCAGTTCGCGCTTTTCCCATGGAAGACCGTGACGGAGAACATCGGTTTCGGCCTGAAGTGCAAGGGCGCCTCGCGCGAGGCGCGGGCGGAAACGGTGGCGCGCTACATCGACCTGATGGGCCTGGCGGGCTATGAACAGGCGTATCCCCACCAGCTCTCCGGCGGCATGCAGCAGCGCGTGGCCATCGCGCGCAGCTATGCGCTGGATCCCGACGTGCTGTTGATGGACGAGCCCTTCGGCGCGCTGGACGCCCAGACCCGCGTGGTCATGCAGGAAGAGCTGGTCAAGTTGTCCCGGCTCAATCCGCGCACGGTGCTGTTCATCACGCACAGCGTGGAGGAAGCCGTGTACTTGTCGGACCGGGTCGTGGTGCTGACGGGCCGGCCGGGGCAGATCAAGGAAATCATCAACGTCGCCGACGTGCGCAAGCGTGAGGAGTGGGACAGCATGGAACGGATCGAGGACGTAATGGACATGGAGGCGTTCGTGCACCTGCGCACGCATATCTGGAAGCTGCTCCGCGCGCAGGAAACGGAGCCCCTGGACGCCGCCCTGGCCGCGGCGCATTGAAGGAACGCGACGATGAAGCATATCGATGATGGCGCCGCGCCGGCGTCCTCGGCGGGCACCGCCGGCAAGCGCCCGGCGTCCGGCACGCCCCCCCGATCTGGAGACGATGCGATGACCTCCCGGCTTGCCGCCCTGAAGACCAAGACTCCGTGGTGGCGGCTCAACGTCTCCGCGGCCGACGCGCGGGCAATCGAGCCCCGGGAAATGACCGCGATGCTGGAGCAGTTGATACTGATCCGGCGCTTCGAGGAAAAGCTCCTGAAGCTGAGCGTGGCCGGCATTCTGCATGGTCCGGCGCATTCCAGCATCGGGCAGGACGGCGCTGCGGTGGGCGCCATGTCGGTGCTGGGATCCGCGGACAAGATCAACGGCACGCACCGGATGCACCATCAGTTCCTGGCCAAGGCGCTGAACCATGCCACGCCGGCGGACTATGCGCCGCTGGCCTCGGCCACGCTGGACGCGCATCGCGAGGTCGTGCATCGGACCTACGCCGAGATCCTGGGCCTCACGCCCGGCTACTGCGGCGGACGGGGCGGCTCCATGCACTTGCGCTATCCCGAGGCGGGCATCTACGGTTCGAACGCCATCGTGGGCGGCAACCCGTCGCACGCCGTGGGCTACGCGTTCGCGGACAAGCTGCGCGGCCACGACCACGTGTCCGTGGCGTTCTTCGGCGACGGCGCCATGCAGAGCGGCGCGGCGTACGAGGCCATGAACCTGGCGGCGCTCTACGGCACCCCCACGATCTTCTTCGTGGAGAACAACCTGTACGCGGTGTCCACGCACGTCTCGGAACAGACCCGCGAAACCCGGCTGTCCGCCCGCGGCCTGTCGCTGGGCGTGCCGGCCATCGAATTCGACGGCATGGACGTCGTGGCCGCGCGCCTGGCCATGCAGGAGGCGCGCGCCATCGTCCGCCGCGACGGCGGGCCCGTGCTGCTGGAGGCGCAGACCTACCGCTACCTGCACCAGTCCGGCGCCTTGAAGGGCAGCGCTTTCCGCTATCGCGACAAAGAGGAGGAAGAAGCCTGGCAGGCGCGCGATCCCATCCTGACGTTCCCCGCGCAGTTGAAGGCGCTGGGCGTGATCGACGACGCCGGCATCGCGGCGCTGGAGCGCCGGGCGGACGAGTTGATCGACGGCGCGCTGGAGCGGCTGCTGGAGCACTACGGGGACGAGAAGTCCCAGCGCATCCGTCCCGAACTGTGGCCGGATCCCGCGAGCGTGGACACCGGCATCCGGGGCGACCTCGGAGAACTGGCGGGCCAGCGCGCAGTTGAACTCGAAGACCAGGCGCCCGCCGGCCTGGTGGACGCCAAATTCCAGGACGTGATCGCGCGCGCGATGCTGCTGAACATGCAGCGCGACGACGGCATCTTCATCCTGGGCGAGGACGTGCATCGCCTGAAGGGCGGCACGGCCGGCGCCACCAAGGATATCGGCGACCATTTCCCGGAGCGGCTCATCGGCACGCCGATCTGCGAAAACGGCTTCACCGGCCTGGCGCTGGGCGCGGCCCTGAACGGCATGCGCCCGGTCGTGGAAATCATGTATCCGGATTTCGCGCTCGTCGCGGCGGACCAGTTGTTCAACCAGATCGCCAAGGTGCGCCACATGTTCGGCGGAAAGTTCGCCGTGCCCGTGCTCGTGCGCAGCCGGGTCACGGCCGGCACCGGCTACGGCTCGCAGCACTCGATGGACGCCAGCGGCCTGTTCGCGCAGTACCCCGGCTGGCGCATCCTGGCGCCGTCGCGCCCCTACGACTACATCGGGCTGCTCAACGCCGCGCTGCGCTGCGACGATCCCGTCCTGATCGTGGAATACAACGATCTCTTCAAGAAGGTGGACAAGGTGCCCGCGGGCGACTGGGACTACATCGTTCCCATCGGGCGCGCGCGCGTGGCCAGGGAAGGCGCGCGCTGCACCATCCTGACTTACGGCGTCATGGTCGAGACGTGCTGCCAGGCCGCGGAACGGACCGGTATAGACGCGCAGGTGATCGACCTGCGCACCCTGGATCCGCTGGGCATCGACTGGGAAACCATCGAGGCGGGCGTCAGGCGCACGCAGGCGCTGATGATCGTCGAGCAGACCACCCGCGGCACCTCGATCGGATCCCGGCTTGCCAGCGACGCGCAGTCCAGGCTGTTCGATTGGCTGGACCACGAGATCGTCCACGTCACGGGTTCCAACTCGTCGCCGGTCGTCTCCAAGGTGCTGGAGCGGGCCGCGCTGGCGGACGCTCAGGCCGTGGAGACCGCGCTCCGGTCCCTGGATGCCCGCCGCGGCGGGTCCCGTTGATGCAGGCGCCCGCGCCTGGGAGACAGAACAAATGCTGAAAGACAGACTGCTTGCCGCGCACCACACGGCCGTGTGCGTCAACGATTTCGAGCGCGCCCGGAATTTCTACACGGATTTCCTCGGCTTCGAGCTGGAGGGGGAAATGGACCACCGGTCGGAGCCCGCGCTGGGCGAGGTGGTGGGGCTGCCGGGGGCGACCATCCGCTGGGCGATGCTGCGGCATGGCGCGCATCGGGTCGAACTGTTCAAGTACTACACGCCGGACGGCGACAAGCGGCCGCGCCGGCAATGCGATTTCGGCTACAGCCACATGGCGTTCGAGGTCGAGGACGTGGACGCCGTGTACGAACAGGCCACCCGCGCCGGCTATGAAAGCGTGTCGTCGCCGCGCGTCATGCGGCAGGGGCGCACCAAGGTGTTCTACCTGATGGAGCCCGAGGGCGCCATCACGGAGTTCATCCAGTTCATGAAGGAAAAAGCATGACGAGAACGCTAGACATGGTCGTCCCGCCGACCGGCGAGGCGCTGGACGCGGCCCGCCTGGTCGCCTGGATCGTGGCGCCGGGGCAAGCGTTCAAGGCGGGCGAGGTGCTGGTCGAGATCGAGACGGACAAGTCCATCATCGAGGTGCCGGCGCATGAAGACGGGATCATGGTCGAGCACGTCGTGGCCGTCGACGGCATCGTGAATGCGGATACCGTCATCGCCCGGGTCCGCGTGGAAGGCGAAGCGCCGCCCGCCGAGGCTCCGGCTGCCGCCCCTCCCGCTGTGTCCGAGCCCGCCGAGGCCGCCGCCAAGGCGCCGGCGGCGCGGCCGCCGCAAGCGGCGCCGCAGGCCGCGCCGCCCGGCGCGCGCAAGTTCGCCACGCCCGCGGCGCGGCGCGTCGCGGCCGAGCGCGGCATTGCGCTGGACGCGGTCCAGGGATCCGGCCCGAACGGCCGCGTGACCGTGGCGGATATCGGGCAGGCCCGGCCGCAAGCCCGCGACGGCGGCCAGACGAACCCGAGGGAAGCCTGGGCGGCGACGCGGCACGGGGACGTCCGCCTGAGCCTGTGGGAGGGCGGAGCCCGGTCGGGCAGCCCGACGGTCGCGCTCGTCCATGGAATGTTCGGGGACCGGGATACCTGGGCCAGCCTGGCGCACGCGCTGAGCCGGGCCGGCGTGCGCGTGCTGGCGATGGACCTGCCTTGCCACGGCGAAACGCGTTCGCAGGCGACGCGGTTCGAGGACGTCGTCGACGCGGTGGCGGACGCCATCGCTTCCCAGTGCGTCGGGCCGGTGACGCTGGTGGGCCATTCGTTCGGCGCCGCGGTCGCGGCCAGGGCGGCGTCGCGGCCAGGCATCGGGGCGGAAGCGCTGATCCTGATCGCGCCGGTGGGGCTGGGCACCGAAATCGACCAGAGCTTCCTCACGGGCATGACGCACGCCGCCACCAACGAGGCGGCGCAGCGCGAGCTGGAGAAGCTCACGGTCTCGGGCATGACGCCGTCGGCAGCCTTCATCGACGCACTGCGCCAGGGCACGCAGGCGCGCCGCGAAACGCTGATCGAGTTGTGCCGGTCGGTGGGCTGGAACGGCGTGCAGCAGGTGCACATCGGCCCCGACCTGGCCAACGCGCCCTGCCGCTGCACCATCATCCACGGACGGCGCGATGCGATCGTTCCATGGAAGCATGCCTTGAACGCGCCGCCCAGGACGGCGCTGCACCTGCTGCCCGACGCCGGGCACATGCCGCAATGGGAATCCGGCAAACTGGTCGCGGAGATCGTGCTGGAGGCCGTGCCGGCCCCGCGCTGACGCGTCGTGCCGTTCAGCCCCCCGGCACCAGCGTTTCCATGTGCTTGTTGAAGCGTTCGCCCTCGACCATGAGCCAGTCGCAGAACGTCTTGAGCAGCGGGTCGTGGCGGCGCTCTTCGCGGACGATGAGAAAGTAGCCCGGCGATTGCACGGTGAGCGGCCCGAACGGCGCCACCAGCCGCCCGTCCTCGATGTCGCTGGCCACCAGCGAGGAATAGCCTATCGTCATGCCCAGGCCGTCCAGCGCGGCCTGCAGCGCGAAATACAGGTGTTCGAGCTCCAGCGATTCGGCCGGCACGACGCGGCTGTGCTGCACGCTGGCGAGCCAGTCGTTCCAGGCGCTGCGCCGGGCGCGGCAGTGCAGGAACGTGTGGCGCGACAGATCGGTGATGCGCGCAAGCGGCAGGCGCCGCAGCAGTCCCGGCGCGCATACCGGAAAGAAACTCTCGTTCAGCACACGGCGCTTGTAGAGCCCGGGCGCCGGCTCGGCTTCGCGCCGGATCACCACGTCCAGGTTGGAAGGCAGGCGGCTGAAGGGTTCCAGTCCGGTGGAGATCTCCACTTCCACTTCGGGGTACTGTTCGCGGAACTTCGCCAGCCGGGGAAACAGCCAGCGCATGGTGAAGGTGGGCAGCGCATTGACGCGCAGCACCTCGCGCGAGCGCAGGCTGCGCGAGGCCGAGGCGATGGCGTTCAGCGCGGGGCTGATGGTGTCGAGATACAGCCGCCCCTGGTCCGTCAATTCGATTTTCTTGCCCAGGCGGCGGAACAGCTTCACGCCCAGCCAGTCTTCCAGCGCCTTGATCTGGTGGCTGACCGCGCCATGCGTGACGGACAGCTCGTCGGCCGCCTGCGTGAAGCTCAGTTGGCGGCCGGCGGATTCGAAGGCGCGGATGGATGTCAGCGGCGGTAGTCTGGGCTTCATTGTGAATTTACCTCACAGCAGTCGCGAGAAATGATGCCTGGCCCTTGCGCGCGCCCCGTGCTGGAATACGCCGCATGGTTGCAGAACCGGGAATCGCGGCGGCGGATGCCGTGCCGCGAAACGCTGTGAATTTAACTCACCGGAGGGTGGCGGGCATGCTGCAGGGCAAGGTCATACTGGATCTGACGTGGGTGCTGGGCGGGCCGTTCGCCGGCCAGTTGCTGGCGCAACTGGGCGCCGAGGTCATCAAGGTGGAACCGGTGGGCGGCGACTACGCCCGTTCCGTGCCGCCGGTGTCCGATACGCAGGATTCGCCGTTCTTCCTGTCAGTGAACCGGGGCAAGCGCAGCGTGGCGTTGGACCTGAAGCATCCGCTGGGCCGCCAGGCCTTCCAGGACCTGGTGCGCGAAGCGGACGCGGTGATCTACGGCTTCGCGTCGGATGTGCCGGCGCGGCTGGGCCTGGACCACGGCACGCTGGCCGCGATCAACCCCCGCATCGTCGTCGGCCAGTTGATCGGACTGGACGATAAGGGGCCCTACGCGGGGGCGCCGGCGTTCGACCTGATGTTGCAGGCCATGTCCGGGCTGATGAGCATTACCGGCGAGGCCGGCGGCAAGCCGGTGCGGGTGGGCTACCAGGTGGCGGATCTGGCGGGCGGGCTCTACCTGGCGCTGGGCGTGGCGGCGGGCCTGGTGCAGGCGCAGGCCACCGGCGCGGGCGAACGCGTCCAGGTGTCCCTGTTCGACGCGCAGATGGCCATGCTGACCTGGCAGGCGCAGGGCTACCTGCAAGGCGGCCCGGCGCCGCGCGCCAGTGGAGCGCGCCACGCGATGATCGCGCCCAGCGATATCTACCGCACGTCGGACCGGCGCTGGATCGCCCTGGCGCCCACGGGCGATGCATTCTGGCAGGCCTTGTGCGAGGCCATCGGGCTGCCCGGGCTGGCGGCGGACGCCCGCTATGCCACCGCGGCGGCGCGCGTGGCCAATGTCGACGCCCTGACCGAAGACCTGGCGGGCGCCATCGGCCGGCGCACGGCGCAGGCATGGCTGGACATTTTCGAGGCGCGGCGGGTGCCCGCCGCGCTGGTGCTGGGCGTGGACGAAGCGCTGGCGCATCCGCTGGCGGCGTCCCGCGGCATGGTGGAAGCCGTGGCCAGGCCGCAGGGCGGCGAGCCGGTGCGCATGCTGGGCAATCCCTTCAAGTTCGCCGGCCAGCCGAGCCTGGGCTATCCGCCGGCGCTGGGGCAGGACACGGCGGCGCTGCTGCGCGGCATGGCGGGCTACGACGACGATAGCCTGGCCGCCCTGCAGGCGGCCGGCGCGATCGGGACCGGCGCCGCGCTGGCGGGAGCGGCGCAATGACGGCCGCCGTGGACGAGCGCGACGCGGGGCTGGGCGAGGACGCGCGCGCGCTCTTGAACGGCGTGGCGGCTTTCGCGCAAAGCGAGGTGGCGCCCTTGGCGGCGGCGGGCTGCGGCGCGCAGCCCTGGGCCGGCGGCCTGATCCGGCGCGCGTGCCGGCTGGGTTATGGCGGCATCGAGGTCCCGGCCGGCGACGGCGGGCTGGGCCTGCCCTACCGCATGCGCGCCAGGGTGGCGGAAACGCTGGCCGCGGCCGACTTCGCGTTCGCCTTCGCCTTCATCAACCAGCACAACGTGGCGCTGCGCATTGCCGAACACGGCAGCGCCGCGGCCCGCGCGCGCTACCTGCCGGGGCTGCTGGCGGGAGACCTGGTCGGCGGCACCGCGATGTCCGAGCCGCGCGCCGGCAGCGATTTCGCCGCCATCGCCACGCGGGCTCGGCGCGGCGAGGGCGGAGGCTGGCTCCTGGACGGCGAGAAGGCCTGGGTGGCCAATGCCGCGGGCGGCGAGCTGGCGCTGGTTTTCGCGCAGACGGATCCGGCCCGCGGGCCGGGGGGGATCGCCTGCTTCATCGTCGACCTGCGCGCGCCGCAATGCGAGCGCGTGGACGGCGCGCCGCTGGAGGGGCTGGGCGCGGCCGGCATCGCCGGCATCCGCCTGGCGGGCTATCCGGCCGAGGACAGCGACATGCTTTACGCGCCGGGCCAGGGGTTCCCCATGGCGCTGGCCGGCGTGAACAAGGCGCGCACGCACATCGCGGCGATGGCCGCGGGCCTGCTCGACAGCGCGCTGCGGCTGGCGGTGCGGCACGCCTCCACGCGCCAGGCTTTCGGCCGCCCCATCATCGAACAGCAGGGCCTGCGCTGGTCGCTGGCGGACGTGTCGACGCGGCTGCAGATCCTGCGGATGCTGACGGACCGCGCCGCCGGCCTGATCGACGCGGGATCCGGCGAAGCCGTGCCCGCGGCCGCCATGGCCAAGAAGTACGCCGGCGAAGAATGCCTGGACGCCGTCGCCGCGTGCGCGCAGGCCTTGGGCGCGGGCGGGCTGCTGCCGGACCAGGGCATGGCGCGGCGGCTGCTGGCCGCCAAGGCGCTGTGCTTCGCCGACGGCACCACGGAAATGATGAACGAGCGCATCGCGGCCGGGCTGGCGTCGCGGTTCGCCACGGCGCCGCGCGCCATCGCGCCCGGCGCCGCCACTGACGGGGAGAGGGGAATGCCGTACCAGGCATTGAAACTGACGCGCGGCGAAGACGGCGCCACGCAGGCGCGGCTGGAGCGGATCGCCGAGGACGAGCTGCCCGAGGGCGAGGTGCTGGTGGACGTTGCGTACTCGTCGCTGAACTACAAGGACGCCCTGGCGATCACCGGCAAGTCGCCCGTGGTGCGCAGCTTTCCCATGGTGCCGGGCATCGATTTCGCGGGCACGGTGCGCCGGAGCGCCGATCCGCGCTTCAAGCCGGGCGACGCCGTGCTGCTCAACGGCTGGGGCCTGGGCGAAACGCGCTGGGGCGGCTTGGCGCAGGCCGCGCGCGTGCCGGCCGACTGGCTGCTGCGCCTGCCCGCGGGCATGGACGCCCGCCAGGCCATGGCCATCGGCACGGCCGGCTATACCGCGATGCTGTGCGTGATGGCGCTGGAACGCCACAACGCCACGCCCGAAGGCGGGCCGGTGCTGGTCACGGGCGCCAACGGCGGCGTCGGGACCGTGGCCATCGCGCTGCTGGCGGGCCAGGGCTATGCGGTTACGGCCAGCACCGGGCGCCCTCAGGAAGCGGATTACCTGTATAGCCTGGGCGCCAGCGGCATCCTGGACCGCGCCGCGCTTTCGGGGCCGGGCAAGCCCCTGCAGAAGGAGGCATGGGCGGCGGCCGTCGATTGCGTCGGCAGCCATACGCTGGCCAATGTGCTGGCCGGCATGCGCTACGGCGCGCCCGTGGCGGCCTGCGGCCTCGCCCAGGGCATGGACCTGCCCGCTACGGTGGCGCCGTTCATCCTGCGCGGCGTGACCCTGATCGGCGTGGACAGCGTCTACGCGCCCATGGGATTGCGCGAGGAGGCGTGGCGCAGGCTGGCCGGGGAACTGCCGCGCGGCATGCTGGAGGCCAACACGCGCGAGCTGGGGCTGTCGGAGATCGCGGCCGCCGCGGAGCCGCTGCTGGAGGGCAGGATACGAGGCCGCATCGTCGTCGATGTGAACCGATAAGGGCCGCAGCATAGCGGCCCGCATACCACCAAAGGAGACTGGGCATGATCAAGCAACGATGGCGTTCCGTCATCGCTGCGGCGGCGCTTTGCGCCGCCGCGGGGGCGGCATGGGGGCAGGGCTATCCGGACAGGCCGGTGCGGCTGATCGTGCCGTTTCCGCCGGGCGGCTCGGTGGACTACGTGGCGCGCAACATCGCGCCGGTGCTGTCGCAGAAGCTGGGGCAGACCGTGGTGGTGGACAACAAGGGCGGCGCGTCCGGCACCATCGGCACGGCCGAACTGGCACGCGCGCCGGCCGACGGCTATACGCTGATGCTGGCCTTCGATTCGCATGCGGTCAACGGCTCGCTGTACAAGAACCTGCAATACGACACGATGAAGTCGTTCGACTACATCAGCCTGATCGGCACCATGCCCGCGGTGCTGTTGACCGCCAAGAAGACCGGCATCACCACCTTGCAGCAATTCCTGGACTATGCGCGCGCGCATCCGGGGCAGGTGAACTACGGTTCGTCCGGAGTGGGAGGCTCCAATCACCTCAACCTGGCGGCCCTGGCCGCGCGCACGGACATCAAGTTGACGCACGTGCCTTACCGCGGAGGCGGACCGATGTTCAACGCGGTCCTGGGCGGCGAGGTGGACGTGGTGATCGCCAGCCTGCCCACCATCATCGGTTTCGTGCAGGGCGGGCGGCTGAACGCCCTGGCCATCGGCACGGAACAGCCCGCGCCCGCGCTGCCGGACGTGCCCCCCATCGCCAAGCTGGTGCCGGGTTTCGAGGCCTATTCCTGGGTCGGCATGCTGGCGCCGGCGGGCCTGCCGCCCGAGGTGCGCCAGCGGGTGCGGCAGGCGCTGAGCGATACGCTGGCGGCGCCGCAGGTCAGGAACAGCATGGAGCAGGGCGGCTTCAACATCGTGTCCAGCACCCCGGAAGAATTCCGGCAACGGGTGCAAACCGAATCGCAGCGCTGGGACCGGCTGATACGGGATACGGGCATCAAGATCGAGTAGGCGCGCGGCCGCCTTGCGCGGCGCGCTTTTAGCGCGCGAGCTTCATCGACACGTCGACGTGCGTGCCGCGATCCAGGTCGGCGCCCAGGGGCATGCTGCATTCGGGCAGGCTGAGCAGCTCTTTGCCGATGTCCCCGGCTTCGATGCGGCGGGCGATGTCGTCCAGAAGCAGGGTGCGCGTGGCGAAGCCTTGCCCTTGCAGGTTCTTCGCGTACAGCCGGTAGGTCAGATTGGGTTCGGAGCCCTTCATCACTCCCAGGTCCAGCACCACGCCTTGTTCGTTGCGCAGCAGCAGGTGGCCCGGGCGGGCGTAGATGCGGTAGATGCGCCAAGGCGAAGAGATGGCCGCGTGGGTGGGGCGCGAATCGCGCTGCGCGTCGCGCTTGCGTCCGCCATCGGGGGGTGTCGAGCTGCCAGGCAGCAGCTTGACGCAAGCGTTCGCCAGGCGCGCGATCGAGCGCCTGACGGCGCTCGCGTATAGCGGTTGCGTATTCATTGCCGTACTCCTGTATGGCGGTACGGCGAGGCGACGCGCGTTCAAACACCACCGGTCCAGCATACGCGCATTATCCGGAGGGTGCCGTGAAAATGGGGCGATCGTTACGTATTAACCGTAAATACCCAGAAAAACAGGCATTTACAGGGCAGCAGGCAGCTTCGAAACAGGACAATGATTCAACAAGGTGCTAATTGGAAACGTGCATTGACTTTCACCAACCCTGCGCCCATAGTGGTCAAGAAGCTTTTCGAGCATCGTGATTTTCGTCCGGTCTTGCTCCCTCTGTGGCGCTTTATTGTTCGCTGTCCTTTCCTTGACTGGCTCAATTCGCGGGTGTGCCCGCAGCATATAAAGGAAAGAGATCATGGAAACCGGAATCGTCAAATGGTTCAACGACGCCAAGGGCTTCGGCTTCATCATGCCCGAGGATGGCGGCAAGGACCTGTTCGCGCATTTTTCAGAAATCGTCAGCGACGGCCATAAAGTGCTCGTCGAGAATCAGCGTGTCAGCTACGTGACGGCGCAAGGCGCGAAAGGGCCGCACGCCACGCAAATCCGCGCTTTGTGAGTCAAGGGCCCGCAGGGCCCTTTGATCGCGCAGGGGGTTTTATGTTTCACAACAATATGGTTTACAAGGGCTACCGGCTTACCGCCCGCGTTTCGCGGATTTCAGTCGGGGGCTCCGATCGGCCCGCATTTACCGCGACGGTCGCCGTCGAATACGCGGGAGACCAGGACAAACTGGGCGAATCCCACGCCGTGCCTTTGTTCGAATCGGGAGGATTCGTTTCCACTCCCGGAATGGCGGTGGATGCCGCAATCAATCATGGCCGTCGCATGGTCGACGCGCACGCCAGGCCCGCATGATTTCCAGCGGCGCGTCGCGCCGCTTTACGGCTTGAGCCCGAGGCGCCGCGCCAGTTTGTGCAGGTTGCTGGGATCCACGTCCAGCGCGCGCGCGGCGACGGCCCAGTTGCCCTGATGCGCCGCCAGCGCGCGGCGGATCGCTTGGCGCTGGCAGGCATCGACCGCGTCGCGCAGCGATTGGTCGGGGCCCGACGGCGCCGGCGCGTCGTTTTCTTCGTCCGTCTCCGCCAGATCCATGCCGCCGTCCGACAGGTCCAGCAGCTTGGCGCCCAGCGTCACGATTTCGTTGCGGCTGGCGCCATGGCTGACCGCCTTGATGGCGGCGCGGCTGATGACGTGCTCCAGTTCGCGCACGTTGCCCGGCCAGCGATACCGGCGCAGCATTTCCTCGGCCTCTGTCGACAGTCTCAGGCTGCGCAGCCCCAGGCGCGCGCGGTTCAGCTCCAGGTAGCGGCCGGCCAGCAGCAGCACGTCGTTGCCCCGGTCGCGCAGGGGCGGGATCGGGATCGGGTAGACGGACAGGCGGTGATAGAGGTCGGCGCGGAAATCGCCCGCGCGCACCAGGTCGCGCAGGCTGCGGTTGGTGGCGGCGACGATGCGCACGTCCACCCTGCGCGGACGGTCGTCGCCCAGCCGCTGGATTTCGCCGTTCTGCAGGGTGCGCAGCAGCTTGGCCTGCACCAGCAGCGGCAGTTCTCCCACTTCGTCCAGGAATAGCGTGCCGCCGTTGGCGGCCTCGAAGCGGCCCGGGCGGTCGGCGACCGCGCCCGAGAAGGCGCCCTTGGCATGGCCGAACAGTTCGCTTTCGGCCAGCGATTCGGGCAGCGCGGCGCAGTTCACGTGCACCAGGGGCTTGTCGCGGCGGCGCGAAAGGCGGTGCACGCGGTGCGCGAACAGTTCCTTGCCCACGCCGGTTTCCCCCAGCAGCAGGATGGGCAGTTCGGAGTCGGCCACCACTTCGATCTCGTGCAGCAGCCGGCCGATGGATTCGCTCTGGCCCAGGATCTCGTTGCTGTCGGGCGCGGCGCTGTCCGCCGGCTCGGCCCCCCGCGCCACGCGCAGCGCCCGGATCTCGGCTTCGAGCCGCGTGGTCCGCAGCGCCGCTTCCAGCAGCACGATGTAGTCGCGCAGGTCGGATTGGGCCTCGGTGTCGAAGGTGCCGACTTCCAGCGCGTCCAGGGTCAGCACGCCCCAGGGCCGGCCTTCGATGTGCAGGCTGGTGCCCATGCAGTCGTGCACCGGCAGCGGTTCGCCCGCCATGCCGTTGATCAGCCCGTCGTAGGGATCGGGCAGGGTGCTGTCGTGGTGGAAACAGGTGACGCCGCGCCGCGCCAGGATCGCCGCCAGCCGCGGATGCTGCTGTACGGCGAAGCGCCGCCCCAGCGCGTCCTGCGTCAAGCCGTCCACCGCGATGGGGCGCAGATGGTCTTCCTCCAACTGCAAGAGCGCCACGGCGCCGCAGCGGAAGTGCGTGCGCAGGCTGGAGACCAGCCGCTGCAGGCGCACGGCGGGGGGAAGGTCGGCGACCAGATCGGCGAGCAGGAGATTTTGCATAGGGTGAATTCTACCTTGCGGCGGTGAATATAACCCTTATCGCCCAGGGTGATATTCACCCTTTAATTTACAGATACTTGATAAATCACAACTTTTTCCTGGCACGGTTTTCGCTCTTCTCCTAGTACCCGTCATGATCAATGGAGAACACGATGAGCATGGTTGAGCAATCCCTGGGACAGTTGGCGCGCAGCATTCCTGGCGCCACACAGGTTTTTCACGAATACGAACTGGATTTCTGCTGCGGCGGCAAGAAGAGCCTGGCCGAGGCGGCGGCCCAGCGGTCGCTGGACGCGGCGCAGATCGAAGCGCGCCTGATCGCGCTGGCGCAGAATCCCTCACAGGAAACGGACTGGGGCCTGGCCTCGCCGGCCGAGCTGATCGACCACATCCTGGAGCGCTACCACGAGGTGCACCGCCAGCAGTTGCCCGAACTGATCCGGCTCGCGCTGAAGGTGGAGCAGGTGCATGCCGACAGCCCGGACTGCCCGGCCGGCCTGGCGGACCATCTGCGCGTGATGCAGCAGGAACTGGAAAGCCACATGCAGAAAGAGGAGCAGGTGCTGTTCCCGATACTGGCCCGCGGGCACGGCGCCATGGCGGCCATGCCCATCCAGGTCATGCGCATGGAGCACGACGACCACGGGGTGGCGCTGGAGCGCCTGCTGGCCTTGACCAACGGCCTGACCTTGCCGCGCGCCGCCTGCAATACCTGGCGGGCGTTGTACCTGGGCATACGGACCTTCAAGGAAGACTTGATGGCGCACATCCACCTGGAGAACAACATCCTGTTCGAGAACGCCGCCGGTCCGGGCGGACAGTTGCGCGGCCAGCAGGCGGCGGGCTGAAGACGGCGCGCGGGGCGGGGTGGCCCGCCCCGCCGCTCAAGTATGGGAATCCAGGCATGAACATCGACAAATTCAAACAGCAACACGTGGATATCCTGCAGGGCATCGCGTCGCTGCGCCGGTTGGCGCACGCGGGCGTGGCCCGCAACGCGGCGGCGATCGCGCACGGCATCGTGTCCATCAGCGCGACGATCAAGCTGCATCTGGCCGTCGAGGACCGGGCCCTGTATCCGGCCCTGGCGCGTTGCGCGGATACCGACCTGGCGCGCGCGGGCCGCGCGTTCCAGGAGGAAATGGACGAGATCGCGCGAAGCTACGAAGATTTCGCCCGGCGCTGGAACAACGCGGGCAGCCTGGAACGGGACGAGGCCGGCTTCCGGGCGGACGCCAACATCGTGCTGCGCCGGGTCCACGAGCGCATGCAGCGCGAAAACCGCGATCTCTATCCGCGCATCGAGGCGATGTAGGCCCGGCGCCTGGCGTTCCTCGGCCGAACGCCTTCCAGGCCGCGCCGCGGGTCCGCCTGTACACTCGGGAAATCTCTCGGGGCGACAGGGGATGCCCAATGGCCGGAAGCAGTTTCTTCGCACTGTTCGACGACATCGCCTCCATCCTGGATGACGTGTCCGTCATGACCAAGGTGGCCGCCAAGAAAACCGCCGGGGTGCTGGGCGACGACCTGGCCCTCAATGCGCAGCAGGTCACCGGCGTGCCCGTCAACCGCGAGCTGGCGGTGGTCTGGGCGGTGGCCAAGGGCTCGTTCGTCAACAAGCTGATCCTGGTGCCGGCGGCGCTGCTCATCAGCGCTTTCGCGCCCTGGGCGATCACGCCGCTTTTGATGCTGGGCGGGGCCTTCCTCTGCTACGAGGGCGTCGAGAAACTGGCGCACAAGTACCTGTCGCACGGCGACTCGCCCGAAGGCCACCACGCCGCGCGCGCCGAAGCCCTGCAGGACCAGGCGGTCGACATGGTGGCGTTCGAGCGCGGCAAGATCAAGGGCGCGGTGCGCACCGACTTCATCCTGTCGGCGGAAATCATCGTCATCAGCCTGGGGGCGGTGGCCGGCGCCGACTTCACCCGCCAGGTCATGGTGCTGTCCATCATCGCCGTCGCCATGACGGCCGGCGTCTATGGCCTGGTGGCCTGCATCGTCAAGCTCGACGATCTGGGCCTGTACCTCAGCCGCAAGCCCTCCCGGCCGCTGGCCTGGCTGGGCCGGCGCGTCGTGGGCGCCGCGCCCTATCTGATGAAGGCGCTGTCGGTGGTGGGCACGGCCGCCATGTTCATGGTCGGCGGCACCATCCTGACGCACGGCATCGCGCCGGTGCATGCCGTCATCGAACGCGCCGCCGCCGCCGTGGGCGGAGGCGGCGTGGTCCAGGCGCTGGCGTCCACCCTGCTCAACGCCCTGTTCGGCATCGTCGCCGGAGCCGTGGTGCTGGGGGCGGCCGGCCTGGCCAAGCGGCTGCTCAGGAAGGGCTGAGGCGCGGCCGCCAGCCTTAGCCCGGGCGGGCGCGGCGCCGCCCTAGGGAATCCCCTGCCTTGTTGATCCGGAACAGTGGCGCCTAAAATTGGCGCCAATTTATGTGATCATTGTTTCGACCACCGGCATAGACCATGGCACGCCGACACGGCCATGGAAACGAGGAAATCATGCAGTCCGACGCAGCACTCGCCATCCAACCCGACGCCGCCCGCGCCCGGGCCATCTACGATCTGGGCCACAGCACCGTTTTCGCCGCGCGCACCGACCCGCGCTTTTCCTATTGCATGTATGTGCCGCCGCACATCGACGCGGCCAGGCATCCGATGGAGCTGGTGGTGATCATGCACGGCACGGGCCGCGCCTTCGTGGAATACCGCGACGCGTTCGCGGAATTCGCCCGCTGGAACGATTGCATCGTGCTGTGCCCGCTGTTCCCCGTCAGCCCGCTGGGCGACGGCAACCGCGACGGCTTCAAGCAACTGCGCGAAGGCGACATCCGCTATGACCAGATCCTGCTGGACATGGTGGCGGAAGTGGGCGAGAAGTTCGACCGCGATTTCAAGCAGTTCGCCCTGTTCGGCTATTCGGGCGGCGGCCAGTTCGTGAACCGTTTCGCGCTGCTGCACCCGGAACGCCTGTGGGCCGTGTCGATCGGCGCGCCGGGCTCGGTGACGCTGCTGGATCCGGAGCAGGATTGGTGGGTGGGCGTGCGCGACGCGGAAACCCGATTCGGCAAGCGCATCGACGTGGATGCCCTGCGCAAGGTGGCCGTGCACATGGTCGTGGGCAAGGCCGACCTGGAAACCTGGGAAATCACCCACCGCGAAGGCGGCAAGTTCTTCATGCCGGGCGCCAATTCCGCCGGCAGGAACCGCCCGGAGCGCCTGGAATCGCTGCGCCGTTCGTTCGAGGCGGCCGGCGTGGACGTGACGCTGGACCTGGTGGACAACGTGCCGCACGACGGCCTGAAGTGCGTCGGCCAGGTCCAGGATTTCCTGGCCGGGGCGCTGGCCACGCTGCGCAATGCGTAACACCGCAATCTTGAAGAGCGCGCGGCGCGGACGCGTCCGCGCCGGGAACTAGGAGAGGGCCATGCTGCGTTTCGCGCTATCCCGTATCGTCATGGCCGTGCCCACGCTGCTGATCGTGGCGGTGGCCGTGTTCGTGATGATCCGGCTCATCCCCGGCGATCCGGCCCAGTTGCTGCTGGGCGACCTGGCCACGCCGGCCGCGCTGGCGGACCTGCGGGCGAAGCTGGGCCTGGACCAGACCTGGGCCACCCAGTTCGGCATCTGGTTCGGCAACATGCTGCACGGCGACCTGGGCACTTCCATCAATACCGGCCAGCCCGTGCTGCCGCTGGTGTGGGACCGCTTCCTGATCAGCGGCCGCGTGGTGCTGGTGGCGGTGCTGTTCGCCGCGCTGGTGGCCGTGCCGGCCGGCATGGTCGCGGCCTGGAAGCAGAACAAGGCGCCGGACCTGTTCCTGGTGGGAACGGCCACGCTGCTGGTGTCCATCCCGACCTTCTGGCTGGGCCTGCTGCTCCTGATCTTCTTCGGCCTGAAGCTGCAA
Source organism: Achromobacter veterisilvae (assembly GCF_037619525.1). Classification (NCBI taxonomy): domain Bacteria; kingdom Pseudomonadati; phylum Pseudomonadota; class Betaproteobacteria; order Burkholderiales; family Alcaligenaceae; genus Achromobacter; species Achromobacter veterisilvae. The sequence goes on from NZ_CP148753.1 coordinate 2,469,222, forward strand.
TGGCTGCCGGTGGTGGGCTACGTGTCCATCGGCGACGACTGGAAGGCCGGCCTGCTGTACCTGGTCATGCCCATCGCGACCCTGTTCCTGCACGAGATCGGCGTGCTGATGCGCATGGCGCGGGCCAGCACGCTGGAAGTGCTGCGGCTGGACTACATCACCCACGCGCGCGCCAAGGGGCTGTCCGAATCGGCCGTGCTGATGCGCCACGCCTTCCGCAACGCCTTCGGCCCCACCTGGACGCTGATCGGCCTGGTGCTGGGCAACCTGCTGGGCGGCATCGCGGTCGTGGAAACCGTGTTCACGATCCCCGGCCTGGGGCGCCTGCTGGTGGATTCGATCTTCGCCCGCGACTACCCCGTGATCCAGGGCTGCCTGCTGTTCGTGGGCGTGGTCTACGTGATCGTGAACCTGCTGATCGACCTCTGCTATCCCATCTTCGACCCGAGAGTGACCGCCGAATGAAAAAGCGAATCCCCGCCAACGCGCTGCTGGGCGGCGCGATCGTGGCGCTGATGATCGCCGCGGCGATCATGGGCGCCTTCTGGACTCCCCACGATCCGCTCAAGATCAACTTCGCGGCCCGACTGCGGCCGCCCGGCGCGGAATTCCTGCTGGGCACGGACGAATTCGGCCGCGACGAACTGTCCCGCCTGCTGGCGGGGGCGGCAAGCAGCGTCTGGATCAGCCTCCTGACCGTGACCTTCGCCATCGTCGCGGGCACGGCCATCGGCACCCTGACGGGCTTCGTGCGGGGCTGGACCGACCGCATCATCATGGCCTTCAACAATGCGCTGCTGGCCTTTCCCGGCCTGCTGCTGGCGCTGGGCCTGCTGGCCGTGGTGGGCGCGAACAAGTACGGCATCATCCTGGCGCTGGGCCTGGCCTACACGCCTTCGGTGACGCGCATCGTGCGCGGCACGGTGCTGTCCCTGCGCGAAAAGGAGTTCATCGAGTCCTCCCGGGTGCTGGGCAACTCCGAGCTTTACACCATGTTCCGCCACGTGCTGCCGAACTGCGTGGCGCCGCTGACGGTGCTGGCCACCTCCATGTTCGGCTGGGTGATCCTGGCGGAAAGCGCGCTGTCCTTCCTGGGCCTGGGCGTGCCGCCGCCCGCGCCCACCTGGGGCAATATGCTCGCGGCGGCGCGGCCGTTCATGGCGCAGGCTTCCTATCTTTCCATTCTTCCCGGCCTGGCCATCGCGCTCGCGCTGCTGGGGATCAACCTGCTGGGCGACGCGGTGCGAGACCGCTTCGATCCCCGCATGAGGGGCGTGCAATGAGCGCACTGGTATCCGTATCGAATCTGTCGCTGACGGTAGGCCTGGGCGGACGCGAGATCGTCAGCGGGGTGTCCTTCGACGTGGCGCCCGGCGAGATGGTCGGCATCGTCGGGGAATCCGGCAGCGGCAAGACCCAGGCCGCGCGCGCCATCATGGGCCTGACCCCGCCGCCGCTGGCGGTGGCGGGCGGCTCCATCCTGTTCGAGGGCGTGGACGTCACGAAAGCGAGCCCGGCTGTGCTGCGCAAGCTGCGCGGGGCGCGCATCGGCATGGTGTTCCAGGAACCCATGACTTCGCTGAACCCGTCCATGCCCATCGGGCGCCAGTTGGACGAGGGCCTGAAGCTGCACCGCAGGGACCTGCCGGCCGCCGCGCGCCGCGAACGTATCCTGGAGATGCTGCGCCGCGTGGGCATCCGCGATCCCAAGGCGGCGATGGAGGCCTGGCCCCACGAGTTCTCGGGCGGCATGCGCCAGCGCATGATGCTGGCCTCGGTGATGCTGCTGGAACCCGCGCTCCTGATCGCGGACGAGCCCACCACGGCGCTGGACGCCGTGGTGCAGCGCGACGTGCTGGAACTGATGGTGGACCTGACCCGCGAACACCATACGGCCGTGCTGATGATCAGCCACGATCTGCCCATGGTGGCGCGCTACACCGAGCGCATGGTGGTGATGCAGCACGGCAAGGTGCTGGAGACGGGCACCACGGCCGGCATCCTGGAGCGCCCGCAGCATCCCTATACCCGCAAGCTGCTGGACGCCATGCCGCGCCGGCTGGCGGCGCGTCCGCAGACGAAGGAAGCGCCCATCGTCGAAGTGAAGAACCTGGTCGTGGACTACGCGGGCCACCAGCGGCTGTTTTCCCGCACGGGCGCCAAGCGCGCGCTGAACGGCATCGACCTGCACGTGAAGCCGCGGGAAGTGGTGGCGGTGGTGGGCGGCTCGGGCTCGGGCAAGACGACGCTGGGCCGGGCCATCGCGGGGCTGCTGACGCCTACGTCCGGCCAGATCCTGTTCCGGAACCAGCAGGTCGGCCGCCGTTCGCCCGCGTGGCGCGACTACCGGCTGAATTGCCAGATGGTGTTCCAGGACCCGTATTCCTCGCTGGACCCGCGCATGACCATCGGGCAACTGGTGGGCGAGGGCCTGCGCATGCTGGACGACATGCCGGCCGCCGACAAGCGCCGCCGCGTGGACGAGGTGCTGGCGGAAGTGGGCCTGGGGTCCGAATATGCCAGGCGTTTCCCGCATGAGCTGTCCGGCGGCCAGCGCCAGCGCGTGGCGATCGCGCGCGCCGTGGTGCGGCGGCCCGCCTTCGTGATCGCCGACGAGCCGGTTTCCGCGCTGGACGTGACGGTGCGCGCGCAGGTGCTGGACCTGTTCGCCGACCTGCAGGAGCGCCATGGATTCTCCTGCCTGTTCATCAGCCACGACCTGGGCGTGGTCGAGCAGGTAGCCGACCGCGTGGTGGTGATGCGCGACGGCGGCATCGTGGAACAGGGCACCCGGGACGAGGTGTTCGACCGTCCGCAAGAGGACTACACCCGCAGCCTGCTGTCCGCGATCCCGGCGCTGGAATCCACCGAAGCGGGCGGAGTCCGCCTGCGCTGGCGGCTGGAGGGGCGGGAGGCCTTGCAGGCGACCGCGTAGGCCCTGGGGACGCCGCCGCCGCGAGCGGGCGCTGGCGCGGCGCGCACTTGCCCCTAAAATACGCGCTTCGGATTTGATTGACGGGAGGGGTCCATGCCGAAAGCGGCGGCGACACGGCCCGGCCTGGTTGATCGTATTGCCCATGATATCCAAGCGGGCGTATATGGTCCCGGCGCCTGGCTGAAACAGATCGACCTGCAGGAACGTTACGAGGCCAAGCGCCTGGACGTTCGGCGGGCGCTAGACCAATTGGCCGCCAAGCGGCTGATTGCGCACATCCCGAACCGGGGCTACCACGTGTACGCCATGGATCCCGACCTGCACCTGCAGATCCGGGATATACGCATCCTGCTGGAAACCGGCGCGGCGGCGGATCTGATGCCCAACGTCACCGCGGCCAAGGTGCGAGCGCTGCGCACGCTGGCCGAGCGCTTCGCCAAGCTGCTGCAGGACGGCACGCTGCTGGAACAGTACGAGGTCAACCTGGCTTTCCACGCCGGCATGTACGACATGTGCCGCAACCGCGAGCTGGCCGCGCTGATCCAGGAAACCCGCGCCCGCGGGCCCGCCGCGCCCGCCAAGGAATGGGTGACGCGCTCGCGCATCGAGATGTCCGCGCGCGAGCACTTCGACATGGTCGACGCGCTGGAGGCGCGCGACGTGAAGCGGCTGCAGAAAATCATCGCGGCGCACGTGGGCCAGGACATCTCCTGAGGGCATTCCTGCCCAGCCATCGCGGCGGCCATCCTGAAAAGGAGGCCGCCGCGATGCATTTGACGCTCCGTTTCAGGGATACCCCGTATGGCGGCGGCCGGCAGACCGTCCATAATTGTCGGATTATTTTGGCGCCAATATATGCGTGAATTTCGCGCCGCACGCCGGGGAGTCTTTGCATGCACCACGTTTTCGTTCCCAGAGCGCTCGCGCTCAGCCTGGCGCTGGCCGCCATCGGTTCGGCCCAGGCCGAACTGCTGACCGTCGCCCAGCCTGCCGACATCCGCTCGACCAACCCCGGCGTCAACCGCGACAACACCACCGACGGCGTGGTGCTCAACATCGTCGAAGGCCTGGTCGGCTACCGCGAAAACGGCACCGTGGGCCCCTTGCTGGCCAAGTCGGTGGACCTGTCGGAAGACGGCCTGACCTACACCTTCAAGCTGCGCGAAGGCGTCAAGTTCCACAACGGCGCGCCGTTGACCTCGGCGGACGTGCTGTGGAACTGGCAGCGCTATATGGATCCGAAGACGGATTGGCGCTGCCGCAGCGACTTCGACGGCCGCAACGGGCTGAAGGTGACCGAGGTGTCCGCGCCCGACGCCCAGACCGTGGTGATGAAGCTGGACCGCAAGTCCGCCGTGTTCCTGGATTCGCTGGCGCGCACCGATTGCGGCATGACGGCCATCCTTTCCAAGGATTCCGTCGCGGCCGACGGCTCCTGGATCAAGCCGGTGGGCACCGGCCCGTTCGCGCTCAAGGAATGGAAGCGGGGCGAATACACCCTGTTGTCGGCCTTCAAGGACTACGTCTCGCCCGCCGGCGACAAGCCGGACGGCTACGTCGGATCCAAGCGCCCGCTGGTCGACGAAGTGAAGTTCCTGGTCGTGCCGGATCCCTCCACCTCGAAGGCGGGCCTGATGTCCGGCGCCATCGACGCCGGCCAGATCACGAGCACCGACGTCGCCGAACTGAAGAACGCGCAGCGCCTGACCGTGTTCAGTCCGCATGACGCGACCAAGCACACGCTGCTGTTCCAGACGCAGGACCCGGTGCTGAAGAACGTGAAGCTGCGCCAGGCCATCGCGGCTTCGCTGGACATCCCGCAAGTGGTGGCCGCCGCCTCGGAAGGGCTGGGCCAGTTGAACAACTCCGCGGTGTACGCGGGTTCGGCCTACTACAAGGACGCCGAAAAGCGCACCTACAAGTACGACCCGGCCCGCGCGCAGCAATTGCTGAAGGAGGCGGGCTACAAGGGCGAACCCATCGTCATCTACGCCAACAAGCGCGCCCACGTGCCGAGCTACCAGGTGGCGGTGATGGCGCAGGCCATGATGCAGGCCGTGGGCATCAACGCCAAGATCGAAGTGCTGGAATGGGCCACGCAACTGGACCGCTACAACACCGGCAAATACCAGATCAGTTCCTTCACCTATTCGTCGCGGCTGGATCCGGCGCTGAGCTTCGAGCAGTTCGCCGGCGACAAGGCCAAGCAGCCGCGCAAAGTCTGGGACGACCCCGCCGCGCAGAAGCTGATCGACGAGAGCTTCCTGGAATCGGACCCGGCCAAGCGCCAGGCCCTGTTCGACCAATTGCACGCGCTGATGCTGGAGCAGACGCCGCTGCTGGTGCTGTACAACGGGGCCGACGCCTGGGCGAACAGCAAGCGCGTGCAAGGTTTCTCCGTCTGGGAAGGTAAGCCGCGCGTGTGGGAGACCAAGGTGGTCGGCGGGAAGTAACGGGAGTCGTTGGAACGTTGAGTTCTTGAGGCGCCGGCCGCGTCGGCGGCCCGGGGCGCGGGTCAACGATTGCGGTCCGGAGCCTTCGCTCCGGACTTCCCCTGCGTCATCCTCGTTGTCGCCTGCGGCGACTGCCTTCGGATTCCCTCGGGCTTATCGACTCCCCGCGCGCCCCAGGCCGCCGACGCGACCGGCTCTGTTCGTAGAAACCTGGCGGATGCCAGGGAGGGCGGTGTGCTTGGGGTTCCCTCCGACGGGGGAGTGGGGCGGAAGATCTTGCGGGGCCCGCCCCATGCCGGCCGCGCGGGCGGCGGGCATGAGGCTTACGCGGCGTCTTGCGGCTGGTGATGACGCTGCGCGCTGTTGTGGGGGGCGGTTGGTGTCTGACACCCCGATACGCTGCTTCAGGGCTGTAGCGTCTTGCCGTACGGGTGTCAGACACTTTGCCCTCGAGGGGTGTCAGACACCCGTACGAGACGGCCTACGGTTTGCGCCATTGCTTCCCGGGTGTCTGACACCCGTTCCGAGTAAAGCGCCACGCCCAATAACCGTCATTTCAACCCCGATGCCGGATGGGTGGCGCATACTGGCCTTTGCAAGCCGCCATTCGTCGCGCGCCACCCATCACCATCCCTCCCCAAAACCGCGCGAGCCATTGGTTATCCGCTCCCCGCACGCGCGCCAGCGCACCCAGCCCCAACATCAAAAAACGCGTATGCCCTTGGCGGCCGCCGGCGCGGCTGCCAAGGGCGGGCACAGTCAATCCCTGAACAGCACACAGGTCCAGCAGCGCTACAAGCCAATATGGAGGTAGCGCGTGGGCGGGGGCGCCAGGGTTGCGAGCAACCTCGATGCGCCCGAGGGAATCCGAAGGGAAGGCCGCAGGCCTGGACGAGGATGACGATGGGGAAGTCCGGCGCCTGCGCGCCGGACCGCGATCGTGGGCGCGAGCGGCCCTGACGCCCCCGCCCACGCGCGGCCTACGAAGCGACGACAAAGCCAAGAAGCCAAGAAGCCCGGCGGCAAAAAGCCAAACCGCCGAACCGCCAGCCTCCCGGCAATCCTCAATGCCCCGCGACCCTTTCCACTTCCCATGCCCGCGGCTTCTTCACCGCCCAAGGCTGGTATCCCTTCACATCGGCCCGATAAGCCCCGATATCCAGGCCGTTGTACAGCGGAATACTCGGCACGTCCGCCAGGAACAACTTGTGCAACTGATCGAACGCCGCCTGCCGCTTCGCGTGGTCCGTGTCCACCGACGCCGCGTCGATCAGCTTCAGCGCTTCGGGGCTATCCCAGACCTTGCGCGGCTGCTTCGCCTTGTCGCCCGTCACCATCTCGTAATTCAGCGCCGCGTCCAGGCGCGCGGAATAGGGGAAGGCCATCATCTGGTAGGTGCCGGCGTTGTAGCGGTCCAGTTGCGTGGCCCATTCCACCACCGACAGGCGCGCGTTGATGCCCACGGCCTGCAGCATGGCTTGCAGGATCACGGCCGAGTTGTACGACTGCGGATAGCGCTTGGTCGTCATCAGCACCAGTTCCTGGCCCTTGTAGCCCGCTTCCTGCAGCAGCTTCTGCGACAGCGCCGCGTCATAGCTCCAGCCCTGCTTCTGCGCGGCATCGTAGTAGGGCGACACCAGCGGCACGATGGAATTGTTGGGCTGGGCCAGCCCTTCGGTCACGGCGCCGGCCAATTGGGCGTAGTCGATGGCGTGGGCCAGCGCCTGCCGCATCTTGGGATTGGACAGCAGCGGGTCCTTGGTTTGCAGCAGCAGCGCCGTCATGCTCATCACGGGCGCGTACGCCACCTTGATGTTCGGCGTCTTTTGCAGCACCGGCACGTCGCTGTTGGACAGGTCCTCGATGATGTCGATGTCGCCGCGCTCCAGCGCGGCCTTGGCCGTGGAGTCGTCGGGAACGATGACGAACCGCACTTCGTCCACCAGCGGACGCTTGGATCCCGTATAGCCGTCGCGCGCGCCGCCTCGGTTGGCGTAGCCGGCGAACTTCGTCAGGCGCACGTATTCGCCGCGCTTCCATTCCGCTAGCGAGAAGGGGCCGGTGCCGATGGGCTTGTCCCAACTGCCGTCGGCCTTGACCGAATCCTTGTGCAGGATGCCCGTGCCGCCGCAGTCCGTGCGGGCCAGCGACGCCAGGAACAGCGCGCTGGGCTTTTCCAGCCGATACACGACCGTGTGGGCGTCCGGCGCTTCCACGGCCGCGACCTTCACGGTGCCGCGGCCGTCGAACTCGCTGGCGCAGCGCCAGCCCGATTTTTCCGCGGTGTAGTGCTGCCAGCTCCACAGCACGTCCGCCGACGTCAGCGGCGCGCCGTTATGGAACTTCACGTCTTCGCGCAGCTTGAAGGTGTAGGTCTTGCCGTCCGGGCTGATGTCGATCGACTTGGCCAACAGCGGGCGGACCTCCGCGTCCTCGCCGTAGGCGACCAGGCCTTCGACGATGTGCAGCACGACCGCGTCGCTGTTGCTGTCCCGGTTGACGCCGGGCTCGGTGGAACGGATGTCGGCCGTCAGCGAAATGCGCAGCGGCGCGGCTGCCTGTGCCCATGCCGTGCCGGACATGCCGCCCAGCGCCAGCGCAACCGCGGCGCTCAATAGGTGGATTTTCATGGCGATGTCTTCCTCGGGTCGCGCTGGCGTCCGCCTGTTCAGGCGGCGGCCAGCAGTTCGGGTTCGGCGTTCAGGCTGTACCGGGTGAAGCTGCGGCTCAGGGCGGGCAGCGGAGCGACCTCCATCAGGCCGGCGGCGGGCTCCATGATCACCATGGCGACCGTGGCCGACAGGTTGTCGTGGCTGCCCGGACGCGGCGGGCGGCACACCGAATAGGGGGTGCCGAAGTCGTCGAACAGGGCGCGCTTGAGGTCTTCCCGCGTCAGTTGCTGCTTTTCATTGAGCAGGCGGCGCACGCGCCAGTCGCGGTAGGCGCTTTCGGGCGTGCTGGCGCGGCCCGTGTCGCGCAGCTTGCCCAAGGCCACTTCGCTGACCCAGTGGTTGGCGTGGACGATCAGGTCGTCGCTGCCCGGGTAGATGGGGAAGGCTTCGTCGGTGGTGCATTCGTAGTCCACGCCGAAGCCCGCGGCCATGCCGATCATGATGTTGTTGGAGCAGGACTTGGGGGTGGTGGCCACCGCCTTGATGGCGAGCGCGAAATGCTCCTGCTCCAGCACCTTGCGACGGATCAGCGACAGCGGCACGCCCAGTTGGCGGAAGTCGCGGTCGGATTCCAGGTAGTTGGCGGTGATGGACACGCCCGCGCTGTTCAGGCCGCTGCGCGCCAGGCCGCCCGCTTCCACGAAGGTCAGGATGTCGGGGCCGTTATCGTTGCGCACGCGCAGCACGATGGCGGTCTCGGCGCATTCGGCGCGCCAGTCCCAGTTCTGGCCATGGATGAGACGGCCGTTGGCTGAGCGCGTGGGCAGGATCAGGGCGCCGGTGCAGCCGTCGCCCGGTTCGAGTTCGGCGGCCTTCTTCTTTTCGGCGCGCGCCTTGGCGATGACTTCGGTGCGCGCGTTGACCATGACGATGTCCTCGAAGGGCACGTCGGCGCCGGCGGCGATGCCGCGCATTTCTTCCAGGTAGTGCGGGGCGAAGCTCTCGATTTCGCGGGCGAAGCTGGCGATGAGCTGGGTGCGCGCCATGGCGTCATAGCCCAGGTCGACCAGCGTCTGGCCATACATGGCGGCGCTCTTGCGCACGCGGTCGGCGGCTTGCTGGCCATAGGAGCGGCCGCGGGCTTCGGGCGAGCCCGAAACCGATACGAAGGGAAATTGGGTGATCTGGGTCATGGACGGATGGCGGCGCGGCGCGCCTTGGGGTCGGGAGGTGGGAAATGTTTGCCGAAAAAATGTTAGCTTATTTTGGCGCCAATATTGCTCAGGGTTTACCAGGGCAAGAGGAGGGCCGGGCGTCGCGCGGACGCCCCGCGCCCTGTGGGATCAGCCGGCCGCGGCGCGCCGGGCCGCCAGGTCGGCGCAGGTCGTGAAGGCGGCGCCCGCCGCGCGGAAGCGTTCCAGCAACTGTTCGACTTTTTGCAGCCGCGCCGCGCGGCCGACGCCGTTGTCCGCGCGCGGGTGCAGCGTCAGGCAGGCGTAGCCGTCCGCCGCCAGCAGGGCATCGCCTTGCTCGACCCAGTGCGCGTAGGCGCGGTCCTGGGTGACGCGGCGGCTGAAGTGGGTGGCGTCGCACAGGCCTTCGCTCCAGGGCAGTTCCACCATGCCCGGCCCGCCGTCGGCGTCGAGTTCGTAAGGGGCGTCGTCGTCGATGGCGCTGCTGTCGTAGCGATAGCCCAGCCGGTGCAGCAGCGGCACGGTGCGGGGCGTGAAGGCGCTGCCCGTATAGCGGAACCCCTGCGGCGCGCGGCCCGTCAGCCCGGCCAGGCGGTCGCGGGCCCGTTCCAGGATTTCTCCTTCCCGGTCGCCCAGCGCGGCCAGGTCCTCGAAGGCATTGCCCTGGGAGGCCGCTTCGTGTCCGTCGCGCAGGCTTTGTTCCAGCAGGCCGCGGCAGCGCTCGGCCTCGAACGCGGGCCAGAACAGGGTGGCGCGGATGCCCTGCCGGCGCAGCATGTCCAGCACGCGCGCCAGTCCGCCGCCGTAGGTATAGCGGCCATGCGCGTCGCGGCCATGCAGCGAGGATTCGGGCTGGGCGGCGGCTTCGGGGCCGATGCCCTGCACGTTCAGGGTGACCAGTACGGTTTTGTCGGCGCTCATGCGCTTCTCCAGGCGTCGGGGCGGGCAAGACAGTGGCGGGCCAGCGCTTCCAGCGTCATGACGTGCACGTCGGGCTGGGCGGCGACGTAGGCCAGGAAACGGTCCAGCGCGGCGGCGCGGGCGGGCGTGCCGGATCCGCCGGCGGCCTTGGGATGCACGGTCAGGTGCACATAGCCTTCGGCCCGGCGCAGGGCCTCGAATTCCTGCACCCAGTTGTCATAGGCCTCGGCCGCGAGGCTGTGGCCCGTGAAATAGAACGGATAGTCATCCAGCGAGACGGTGTTGTTGGGCAGCATGACGAAGTCCGCCGCGCTGTCCGCGCCGTCCGGCAAATAGGGGCGGTCCTGGTCTTTCTCGCTGGCGTCGTAGCGGTAGCCCAGCTTTCGCAGCGTGGGCAGGGTGCGGTGGCTTTTGCGGCCGGACGGCGAGCACCAGCCCACGGGCGTCACGCCCAGTTCCCGCTGGATGATGCGGTGGGTTTTCTCCAGCAGCGCGGGTTCGTCCTCGCCCAGGTCCCAGGCTTCGTGCAGGTAGCCGTGCGCGGCGATTTCGTGCCCCGCCGCAAGGATGCCGCGGAACAGGTCGGGGTAGTGCTCGACGTCGTAGCCGCAGGCGAAGAACGTGGCGGGCATGCCGTGGCGGGCCAGGATGTCGAGGTGCCGGGGCACGCCTCGCCGGATGGCATAGCGGCCCGCGGTATAGGGGCCGGCGGGAAACTGCTTGCGGCCGACTTCGACCGCCGGGCCGTCGACGTGGACGGTGACGCAGAGCACCGCCCGCACCGGCGCCGCGTCCGCGGCGCGCAGGCCCTGGGCGCGCAGTTCACGGTCCAGCGGCAGCCAGGGGTTGGGGCAGGCGTCCGGCGGGACGCCGTAGGGAATCCGCTGCATTAGGTGGCCTTGATGTTGGCGTTCTTGATCAGGGCGCGCCATTTTTCGCTTTCGGTGGCGACGAAGCGGCCCAGTTCCTCGGGCGTGCCGCCGTGCAATTCCAGCCCGTTCTGCGTCAGTTGCGCCAGGGCGGGCTGCTTGAGCGCGCTTTGCACGGCGGCGTTGAGCGCCTGGACGATGGCCGCCGGCGTGCCCGCGGGCGCGAACACGCCGTTCCAGCCGATGGCCTGGTAGCCGGGAAAGCCGGATTCCGCCACGGTCGGTACCTCGGGCAGCGCCTGGGCGCGCTGCGCCGAGGTCACCGCCAGCGGGCGCGATTTGCCGCCCTGGATGAACTGTTGCTGGTTGATCACCACGTCCATCAGGATCGGGAACTGCCCGCCCAGGAAGTCGTTGACGGCCGCGGCGGCGCCCTTGTACGGCACGCCGGGCAGGTCCAGTCCCGCCGTGGCCTTGAGCAGTTCCATGGCCAGGTGCGCCGAACTGCCGTTTTGCGTGATGCCGTAGAAGTACTTGCCCGGATTGGCCTTGATGATCGCGACCAGCTCCTGGAGGTTGCGCGCCGGGAACGAGGGGTGCACGACCAGCACGTTGTTGTAGTAGCAGACCATCGATACCGGTTCGAAGTCCTTGACCGGGTCGTAGGCGATGTTCTCGTACAGGCTCTGGTTCACCGTGTGCGTGCCGGTGGATCCCAGCGCGATGGTGTAGCCGTCGGGAACCGACCGCGCCGCTTGCTGGGTGCCGATGATGCCGGCCGCGCCGCCCTTGTTGATGACGACGACGCTTTGCTTGAGCGCCTCGCCGATGCCCTGGGCCAGCGGGCGGGCCACCAGGTCGGTTCCGCCGCCCGCCGGGAAGGGCACGATGAACTGGATCGGGCGTTCGGACGGATAGCCGGCCGCCCAGGCGCTGCCGGGCCGGGCCAGCGCCGCGCTGGCCACGGCGGCCGCCGTGGCGCCCAGGAAATGCCGGCGGCTGATCCCGCCTTTGGTGCCGCAGGATTGCTTCATAGGTGTTCCCCTTATCGTGGTCCGCACACCCGCGTCCTCGGGATCAGGGGTGTGTGTTCGTTGATTGCGTAAATATCATTATTCGATAAAAATTTAGTCTTTCAAAGTTAAATTTATCTTTATTCGATAAAAATTCGATATTCGATAGATTGAAGAATGGGCGATGGGAAGACCCGATAGGCAGACTCGATCATGCCGGGTCCGGGCTCCGGCGCCTGTGATACGCTGCGCCCGACCCCGCGTTGTTCCTGCCCCGATCCCATGTCCACCCTGAAGCGAGCCCTAGCGATCCTTGACCTCTTCAGCCTCGAAACCCCGGTGCTGACGGCGGAAGAGATCATTTCCCGCCTGTCGTATTCGGCGCCCACCGGCTACCGGTACATCCGGGACCTGTCGGACCTGGGCTATCTGCTGCGCATGACGGGAGGGGGCTACAAGCTGGGGCCGCGCATCATCGAACTGGACCACCTCATCATCGACGGCGATCCGGTGCTGGGCGTGGCGCGGCCGATCATGCGGGAAGTGGTGGACCAGGTGGGCGGCGACGTGCTGCTCAGCGTGATCCACGGCCTGCGGATCCTGAACATCCACCACGAGCGCGGCCCGGACGAACTGGGCATTCCCCACGGGCGCGGCCGCGCGCATCCGCTGTTTCGCGGCGCCACGGCCAAGACCATCGTGGCGTTCCTGCCGCGCAAGGACCAGCGCCGGCTGTACGACGCGCACCCGGACGAGATCCGGGAACTGGGGCTGGGCGGGACGCTCGCCGAATTCACCGGCAACCTGGACAAGATCCGCGTGCAGGGCTTTTACTTGGGCGTGGGCGAGATTTCACCGGAGCGCGCGGGCATCGCGGTGCCCGTATTCCAGGAAGACCGCCGCATCTTCGGCGCGTTGACGGTCACCTTCCTGGCGACGCGGCTGAACACGATTGCGCAGGACAGGACGGCGGCGCTGCTGCAATCGGCCGCCCGCCGCATCGAATCGCTGGCGCTGGCCACGCGCATGAAGGAACAAGCCCCCGCGGCGTGACGCGCCGGCGCGCCGCGGCTATCGCTGCGCGGCTTCCCGCGGCGCGCGCACCGGAGACCCCATCGCCTGGAACAGCGCCGCCGTTTCGGTCAGGCGCGCATCGGCATAGTCGATCTCGCGCAGCCGGGCGGCGACGTAGTGCTGTTCGGCCGCGTACTCGGTATACGGAGGCAGCGCGCCCAGGCGGACGCGGCTGGCCGTATTGCGGTAGGACTGCTCCGCGGCCCGCCGCGACGCTTCGGCCGAGGCCAGCGCCTGCCCGCCCGCGTCCAGGCGGGACAGCGTGTCGGCCACGTCGCGGAACGCCGTCAGCACCGTTTGTTTGTATTGCAGCAGGGACGCCTCGTAGCGTTCCTTGGCCGCGTTGCGTTCGGCCAGCAGCGCGCCGCCATGGAAGATGGGCTGCGTCAGCGACGCGCCGATGGCCCAGATGGAGCCGGCGCCCGACATGGCCGTGGCCCAGTTGAAGCCGGCCTGGCCCATGGATGCCGATAGCGACAGGCTGGGGAACAACTGCGCCGTGGCCGTGCCCACGTCGGCGGCCGCGGCCTGCACCACGGCGTCGGCCAGCAGGATGTCGGGGCGCGAGGCCAGCAGCTCGGACGGCACCGCCACCGGCACCTGTTCCGGCACCGCCAGCGCGCCGAAGGCCAGGTCGGGCGGAGCCTGGTCGGGGTTGCGGCCCAGCAGCACGGCCAGCGCGTGCCGCGTGGCATGCCAGCGCGCGCGCAGTCCGGGCAGCGACGCTTCCAGCGTGGCGGCGTCCTGGTCGGCGTCCAGGGCGTCGTTCTGCGACGCGGCGCCCAGTTCGTAGCGGCGCTGCGTATCGCGCGCCACCTGCCGCGCCAGCACCGCCTGTTTTTCCGTCAGGGCCACGCGTTCGGCCAGCGCGGAGGAGGCGATGGCGCCGGTGACGATGTTGCCCGCCAGGGAGCGGCGGGCGGATTCGAGCCGGAAGGCCTGCTGCGCCACCTGCGCCGCCAGCGACAGGTTGGCGAAGCGCGCCGCGCCGAACAGGTCCAGGTCGTACCTGGCCTGGATCTGGCCGGTGAAGACGTTGTAGCGGGCCGTGGGTTCGGGCAGGTTCGGCATCGTGAGCGCGCGCCTGCGCGAGGCGTCCGCGCCCGCGTCCACCGAGGGCAGCAGGGACGAATTCACCTGCCCGCGCAGTTGTTCGCGCGCGCCGGCAAGATTGCGTTCGGCGGCGGCCAGGTCGGGGCTGTTGGCCAGGCCCTCTTCCACCAGGGCGTCCAGCGCGTCGGAACGGTAGCGCTTCCACCATTCGGGCACCGGCCGGGCGCCCGGTTCGAAGCGCTGCGCCACGCCCTGGGCCAAGGCGCCCGTGGCGGGCGCCGGCTCCACGCCATACTGCGCGGGCTGCGCCACGGCGGGCGGTTTGCCGCTGGGCGCGAAGGCGCAGGCGCCCAGGGCCAGCACCAGGGGCAGGGCGGCGAGGCGGATCGGGAATCGGGTCATGCTCATTGGATTACCTCCACGCTGCGCATTCCGGTATTCGCCCTTGGGGCGGCCCGGCGGGCTCATGTTCCCCGCTCCACGGTGTCGCCGGCGTTCGCGCCCGGCGGCACGCCTTCGGGTTCGTCGCGCTCGTCGTGGCGGACGCGGAACCAGGCGGCGTACAGCGCCGGCAGGAAGAACAGCGTCAGCACCGTGGCGCTGGTGATGCCGCCCATCAGAGCGGTGGCCATGGGGCCGAAGAAGTTGCTGCGCAACAGCGGGATCAGGGCCAGCACGGCGGCCGCGGCGGTCAGCGTGATGGGCCGGAAGCGCCGCACGGTGGCGCCCACGATCGCGTCCACGCGCTTGTGGCCGGCGGCGATGTCCTGTTCGATCTGGTCCACCAGGATGACGGAGTTGCGCATGATGATGCCGAACATCGCGATCACGCCCAGCATGGCCACGAAGCCGAAGGGCTTGCCGAACATCAGCAGCGCGGCGACCACGCCGATGAGGCCGAGCGGGGCGGTCAGCACCACCATCAGCACCCGGGCGAAACTCTGGAGCTGCACCATCAGCAGCGTCAGCACGGCAATCGCCATCAGCGGCATCTGGGCATTGATGGACGACTGGCCCTTGCCGCTTTCCTCCACCGGTCCGCCCACTTCGACGCGGTAGCCGACGGGCAGGCCGGCGCGCAGGGTGTCGAGCTTCGCGTCGATGGCGCGGGTGACGTCGATGCCCTGGGCGCCGCCGGTCACGTCGGCCTGCACCGTGATGGTGGGCTGGCGGTCGCGCTCCCAGACGACGCCATATTCCAGGCCGTAGCGGACGTGGCCCAGGCTGCCCAGCGGCACCGCGCCGTTGGGGGTGGGCATGGCCAGGGTGGCCAGGCGCGCGGGGTCGACCCGTTCGGCAGGCGGCGCGCGCAGGCTGACGTTGATCAGCTTGTCGCGCTCGCGGTACCGCGTCACCGCGTAGCCCGACAGCGTCATGGCGAGGAAATCGGAAATGTCGCTGGAACCGATGCCCAACTCGCGCGCCTTCTGCTGGTCGATCTCGAAGCGGACCGAACGCTCGGAGGGCTCGTCCCAGTCGAACTGCACGTTCGTCGACCGCTTGTCGGCGCGGACTTCGGCGGCCACCTGTTCGGCCACCGCGCGCACTTCAGAGATCTGGTCGCCGCTGACGCGGAACTGCACCTGGAAGCCCACGGGCGGCCCGTTCTCCAGGCGCGACAGGCGGGTGCGGATGGCGGGGAACGCCTCGCGCAGCATGGGTTGCAGCCATTGCGCCAGTTTTTCCCGGTCTTCCACGGAATGGGTGGTGATCACCAATTGGGCGAAGTTGGGGGTGGCGAGCTGCTGGTCCAGCGGCAGGTAGAAGCGCGGCGCGCCGGTGCCGACGAAGCTGACCGAATGCTTGATCTCGGGGCGTCCCTCCAGCGCCTTTTCCAGCCGCTCCACCTGGCGCAGCGTGGCCGCGAACGAGGCGCCTTCCTGCAGGCGCACGTCCACCAGCAGTTCGCTGCGGTCGGAACTGGGGAAGAACTGCTGAGGCACGAGCCCGAAGCCGGCCATGGATACCGCGAACGCCAGCACCGTTCCTCCCAGCACCAGGTAGCGCCGGTCCACGCACCACGCCACCCAGCCGCGCAGACGCAGGTAGAAGCGGGTGTTGTAGATGTCGTGTTCGTGGTCGTCGGGCAGATGGGCTTCGCGCTTGCGCTCGGGCAGCATCCGGTAGCCCAGCAGCGGAATCAGCACCACGGCGGCGAACCACGAGGTGATCAGCGCGATGGCCGACACCTGGAAGATCGAGCGGGTGTACTCGCCCGTGCTCGATTTGGCCAGCGCGATCGGCAGAAAGCCCGCCACCGTGACCAGGGTGCCGGTCAGCATGGGAAAGGCGGTGCTGGTATAGGCGAACGCCGCCGCGCGCGCGCGGCTCCAGCCCTGCTCCAGCTTCACGGCCATCATTTCGACGGCGATGATCGCGTCGTCCACCAGCAGGCCCAGGGCCAGCACCAGCGTGCCCAGCGATACCTTGTGCAGGCCGATGCCGAACATATCCATGAACAGCGCCGTGACCGCCAGCACCACCGGGATGGAAATGACCACCACCATGCCGGTGCGCAGCCCCAGCGAGACCAGGCTCACGATCAGCACGATGGCGACCGCTTCCGCCACCGAGCGCAGGAATTCGTCGACCGAATGCGACACCGCCCGCGGCATGCTGGACACTTCCTTCAACGCGAGGCCGGCGGGCAACTGGGCCCGCAGTTCGCCGAACTTGGCGGTCAGCGATTCGCCCAGGCGCACCACGTCCTGCCCGGGCTGCATCGTGATGCCGATGCCCAGCGCCAGGCGGCCGCCCAGCCGCATCTGTTCCACGGGCGGGTCGTCGTAGCCGCGGCGGATCGTGGCGATGTCGCCCAGCCGCACCGACTTGCCGTCGATCCGGATCAGCGTGTCCGCCAGTTCCCGGGTGTTCGCGTACTGGCCGGTGGGCCGCACGAACACGCGGTCGTCGGCGGTGGTCAGCGTGCCGGCGCTCGCCACGGCGTTCTGGCTGTTGATGGCCTGCGCGATCTGCTGCGGGGACACGCCCAGCCGGCTCAGTTGCGTGTTGGCGATTTCGACGTAGACGTGTTCGGGCTGTTCGCCGAAGTAGTCCACCTTGGCCACGCCGGGCACGCGCAGCAGCACCGTGCGCAGCTTGTCCGCGTAGTCGCGCAGTTGGGCGGGCGAAAAGCCGTCGCCCTGCAGCGTGTAGATGTTGGTATAGACGTCGCCGAATTCATCGTTGAAGAACGGGCCTTGCACGCCCTGGGGCAGCGTCGCGGCGATGTCGCCGACCTTCTTGCGGACCTGGTACCACTGCTCGGCCACGGTGCTGGCGGGCGCGGAGTCCTTCATGGTGTAGAAGATCAGCGATTCGCCCGGCCGCGAGTAGCTGCGCATGAAGTCGGTATTGGAGGCCTCTTGCAGCTTCTTGGCGATGCGGTCGGTGACCTGTTCCTGCACCTGCTGCGCGGTGGCGCCGGGCCAGAGCGTCTTGATGACCATGACGCGGAAGGTGAAGGGCGGGTCTTCGGACTGCGCCAGTTTCGAATACGACAGCACGCCGAACAGCGTCACCAGCGCGATGAGGAAAACGACCAGCGGCTGGTGGCGTAGCGCCCACGCCGACAGGTTGAAGCGGCCTTCTTCGTGGCGCCGGGCCGGCGCGTCCAGGTCGGCGCGGCTCATGAAGCGTAGTCCTCGGGATGCAGCGGCGGAACGGGGCGCACTTTTTCGCCGGCCGTCACGGTGTGCACGCCTTGCCATACGACGCGCTCGCCCGCCCGCAGTCCCTGGGCCAGGGTGACGGTGCGCGCGTCGTAGCGCAGCACGCCGACGCGGCGCAGCTCCAGGGTGTCGTCGCCGGCCTTCACGATCCAGACCGCGGGCGCGGGTCCGTCATGGAACAGCGCGGTGGCGGGCACGGTGTAGGTGGCCGGCCCGTCGCCGGACCGGTTGTCGAAGCTGATATTGGCGGTCATGCCCAGGCGCACGTCCGGCGTGGGCGCTTCCAGGGTGAGCTTGGCGCGATAGGTGCGGCTGCGCGGGTCCGCGGCCGGCGAGATCTCGCGCAGCACGGCGGAATACGTCCGGCCGGGCAGGGGGCCGAGCGCGACGCTGGCCCGCTGGCCGATGGACAGGCCTGCCAGCACGCTTTCCGGCACGTCGCAGATGGCGTCGATGTCGCCGGACCAGGCCAGGCTGTACACCGGTTCGCCGGCGGCGACGTTCTGGCCGGTGTCGGCCTGCTCCGCGGTGATGACGCCCGCGTGGTCGGCCTGCAGCGTCGTGTACTTCAACTGGTCGGCCGACAGCGCGGCCTGCTGCGCGGCCTGGTCGCGCTGCGCCAGCGCCGCGGCGTAGGCGTTGCGGGTCTGTTCCAACTGGGTCGCGGCGATCAGGTTTTCGCGGGCCTGGGCGCGGTCGCGGTCCAGTTGCTGGCGCGCATAGTCGAGCTGATGCTGGGCGGCCGACAACTGCGCGCGGGCGCTGGCCGCGTTCTTGCTGGCATCGGCCGGGTCCAGCCGGGCCACGGCTTGCCCGGGTTCGACCGTATCGCCCAGTCTGACGCTGCGTTCGATGATCTTGCCGCCCACGCGGAACGACAGCGGCGTGCTGTAGCGCGCCTGGACCTCGCCCGGCAAGGTCCAGACCGGCAGGCGTTCGTCGGCCTGCGCGGGCATGGCGACGACGGGGCGCGGAGCGGGCGGGGGGGCTTCGTGGCGGCCGCAGCCGGCCAACGCCAGCGCCAGCGCCGCCGCGGAGGATAGCGCCAGCATGCGGGGCCGGCCGCGGGCGGGAAGGGAGGGCGCCGCGTCGGCAGCGGAGTTGCGGGCGGCTGGGCGCGCGCAAGGGCCAGGGCAATTCACGGAACACCTCGCGGCGCGGAAAAGGACGGGAAGGGGGCCGGATCTGGCCCGATACGGCCTGGATTCTAATACAGGTATGTATTTGGATTCAATATTGAATCTGAAATAGGACCGAATGCTAAACTCGCGCCATGTCAAAAGTCCGTCTTACGCGAGAGCAAAGCCGTGATCAGACGCGGCAGCGTCTGTTCGACGCCGCGCAATCGATTTTTCTTGCCAAAGGGTTCATGGCCGCCAGCGTCGAGGACATCGCCGAGCAGGCGGGGTACACGCGCGGGGCGTTCTATTCCAACTTTTCCAGCAAGTCGGAACTGTTCCTGCAATTGCTCAAGCGCGACCACGAAAGCGTGATGGCCGACATGCGCGCCATCTTCGAGGACGGCGAATCGCGGGCGCAGATGGAAGCCCGCGTGCTGGAGTACTACTCGACGCACTACCGCGAGAACGATTGTTTCCTGCTGTGGATGGAAGCCAAGCTGCAGGCCGCCCGCGACCCGGATTTCCGGGTGGGCTTCACGACCTGTCTGCGCGAACTGCGCGAGGCCACCACGGAATACATCCGCCAGTTTTCGGCGCGGGTGGGCACGCCGCTGCCGTTGCCGGCGGAACAACTGGCGCTGGGCCTGCTGGCCCTGTCGGACGGCATGCAGTTCAGCTACGCCTTCGATCCCCAGGCCGTCACCCCGGAAATGACCGAGGCGGTGCTGGCGGGCTTCTTCCGCCGCGTGGTCTTCGGCGACGCCAGCCCGCAATAACTACGGCAGCAGTTCCGATATCTCGATCAGGTTCAGGTCCGGGTCGCGCAGGTACACCGAGCGGATCCTGCCGGTCGCGCCGGTGCGCGGCACGGGGCCTTCGATGATGGCGGCGCCCGCTTGGCGCAACTGGGCGATCACGTCGTCCAGGGGGCGGTCGGCGATGAAGCACAGGTCCAGCGCGCCCGGCACCGGCAGGTGGGCCTTGGGCTCGAATTCGCGGCCGCGCACGTGCAGGTTGATTTTCTGGTTGCCGAAGCGCAGCGCCTGCCGGCCTTCGCCGAAGGTTTCCAGGCGCATGCCCAGGACGCGGGTGTAGAAATCCACCGTGGCGCCGGGGTCGGTGCAGGTCAGGACCAGGTGGTCCAGGCGATCGATCATGAACGTCTCCGTATGTCAGCCAGCCTCAGGGCGTGATAGTAATCCTCGCGGAACCCGGCCACCCGCCGCTGTCCGCGCCAGCTTTTCCGCCCGTCCCGCCGCCAGATTCCTGGCGGCTTTTTGCTTTCTGGTTCCGCCAATAACCCTGCGCTATCGCGGGGATTGTGCAAGCCATTTTGACGAAATCGCGGATATCATTGATTATTCCAAGAATAATCTTTGATAAATAGCGAGCGGATCATGAAGTCGAATTCAGGAGCGTGGACGGCGGGGGCCGTCGCACTGGCGGTGGCGCTGGGCGGCGGCCTGTACTGGAAGTACGGCGGCGCAAAGCAGAACGGCGGCTGGACCATGGCGCCGGCCAGGGTCGCCGTCGCGGCCGCCGAGCAGGCGGACTTTCCCATGGCCCTGGGCGGCATCGGCTCGCTGGAGGCCACGCGCCAGGTGCAGGTGGCGGCCGAGGTGGACGGCAGGGTGGCGCAGATCCTGTTCGCGCCGGGCGAAAGGGTGAAGGCCGGCCAGTTGCTGGTGCAGTTGAACGACGCGCCCGAACAGGGCGAACTGGCGCGGCTGCAGGCGCAGGCGCGCAATGCCCGCGCCCTGCTGGAACGCACCCGCCGCCTGCTGCCGCAGCAGGCGGCCACGCGCGAACAACTGGACCAGGCCCAGGCGGACTACGACCAGGCCGCGGGCGATATCAAGCGCGTGCAGGCGCTGATCGAGCAAAAGCGCGTCAAGGCGCCGTTCGACGGCGTGCTCGGCGTGCGGGGGGTGAACCTGGGGCAATTCGCCCGGGCGGGCGATCCGCTGGTGTCCCTGACCGACGGTTCCGTCATGTACGCCAACATCACGCTGCCCGAACAGGCCCTGGGCGCGCTGCGCGTCGGCCAGCCCGTGGCGGTGACGGTGGACGCCCATGCGGGGCGCGTCTTCGGCGGCGAGGTCACGACGGTGGAGCCGCAGGTGGATCCGGGCTCGCGCACCGTGCGCGTGCAGGCGACCCTGCCCAACGCCGACGGCGCCCTGGCGGCCGGGATGTTCGCGCATGGCGAAGTGGGCCTGCCCGCCCGGCCGGGCGTGATCACCGTGCCGGAAACCGCCGTCAGCTACAGCGCCTATGGCGATTCCGTCTATGTGCTGACGCCGCCCAAGCCGGGGCAGGAGCCCGCCGGGCCGACCGTGCGGCAGGCCTATGTGAAGACCGCGGAGCGCGTGCGCGGGCGCGTCGTCGTGACCGAAGGCCTGCAGGCCGGAGACCGGGTGGTAACCTCGGGCCAATTGCGCCTGCACAACGGCGCGGCGGTGGAGGTCGGCGCCGAGGACACGGTGGCGCTGGGCGGTTTGCCGCAAGCCGTGGCGCAGGCCCGGTGAGGGCGCGGGAGCGAACATGAAATTCACCGATCTTTTCGTGCGCCGGCCGGTGCTGGCCCTGGTGGTCAGCACCCTGATCCTGCTGCTGGGCCTCAAGGCCCTGAGCGGCCTGCCGGTGCGGCAGTACCCGCTGACCGAAAGCACCACCATCACGATCACCACGCAGTACCCGGGCGCTTCGCCCGACCTGATGCAGGGCTTCGTCACCCAGCCCATCGCGCAGTCGGTGGCCACCGTGGAAGGCATCGACTACCTGTCTTCGTCGTCCACCCAGGGGCGCAGCGCGATCACGGTGCGGATGAAGCTGAACGCCGACTCGAACAAGGCCATGACCGAGGTGATGGCCAAGGTCAACGAGGTCAAGTACCGGCTGCCGCGGGACGTCTACGATCCCGTGCTGGTGAAGTCCGCCGGCGAGGCGACCGCCGTGGCCTATGTGGGGTTCTCCAGTTCGACCCTGTCCCTGGCCGCGCTGACCGATTACCTGTCGCGGGTGGTGCAGCCGCAATTGTCGTCCATCGACGGCGTGGCCAGCGTGGAACTGTACGGCGGGCAGAAGCTGGCCATGCGGGTGTGGCTGGATCCGAACCGGATGGCCGCGCGCGGCATTTCCGCCGGCGAGCTGGCCGACGCCCTGCGCGAGAACAACGTGCAGGCCGCGCCGGGGCAGGCCAAGGGCCTGTACGTCGTGTCCAACATCCAGGTCAACACGGACCTGGTCAACGTGGCGGAATTCCGCGACATGGTCGTCAAGCGCGACGGCGACGCCATCGTGCGGCTGGGCGACGTGGCGACGGTGGAACTGGGCGCGGCGTCCACGGATTCCAGCGGCCTGATGGACGGCGAGCCGGCGGTGTACTTCGGCCTGAACGCCACGCCGGTGGGCAACCCGCTGGTCATCGTGAAGCGCCTGAACGAGCTGCTGCCCAACATCAAGCAGAACCTGCCTCCGGGCACCAGCGTGCAGGTGCCGTTCGAACTGGCCCGCTTCATCAGCGCGTCCATCGACGGCGTGGCGCATACGCTGATCGAGGCCATCGCCATCGTGGTGGCGGTGATCTTCCTGTGCCTGGGATCGCTGCGCGCCGTGCTGATCCCGGTGGTGACCATTCCCCTGTCCATGCTGGGCGGGGCGGCCATCATGGCCCTGTTCGGCTTCAGCGTGAACCTGCTGACCTTGCTGGCCATGGTGCTGGCGATCGGCCTGGTGGTGGACGACGCCATCGTGGTGGTGGAAAACGTGCACCGCCACATCGAGGAGGGCAAGTCGCCCGTGCGCGCCGCCCTCATCGGCGCGCGCGAGGTGGCCGGGCCGGTGATCGCGATGACGATCACGCTGGCCGCGGTCTATGCGCCCATTGGCCTGATGGGCGGCCTGACCGGCTCGCTGTTCAAGGAATTCGCCTTCACCCTGGCGGGCGCGGTGGTCGTCTCGGGCGTCATCGCGCTGACCCTGTCGCCCGTGATGAGCTCGTTCCTGCTGGACAGCCGCGTCTCCGAGGGTTGGATGGCGCGCCGGGCCGAGCATGTCTTCGGGCGCCTGGGCGACGCCTACGGCCGCTTGCTGGACGTGTCGCTGCACCACCGCTGGGTGACCGGCCTGGTCGCGGTGGCGGTGCTGGCGAGCCTGCCGTTCCTGTACAACGCCGCGCAGCGCGAACTGGCGCCGGTGGAGGACCAGTCCACCGTGCTGACCGCGATCAAGTCTCCGCAGCAGGCCAACATCGACTACGTGGAGAAGTTCGGCAAGAAGTGGGACGACGTGATGAAGACGCTGCCCGAACAGAACGGGCGCTGGCTGATCAACGGCTCCGACGGAGTGTCCAACAGCATCGGCGGCGTGGACTTCGTGTCCTGGGAACACCGCAAGCGTTCGGCCGACGAAATCCAGGCCGACATGCAATCGATGGCCAACCAGGTCGAGGGCAGCAACATCTTCGCCTTCCAGTTGC
Source organism: Achromobacter veterisilvae (assembly GCF_037619525.1). Classification (NCBI taxonomy): domain Bacteria; kingdom Pseudomonadati; phylum Pseudomonadota; class Betaproteobacteria; order Burkholderiales; family Alcaligenaceae; genus Achromobacter; species Achromobacter veterisilvae. The sequence continues at coordinate 2,492,617 of NZ_CP148753.1, forward strand.
CGTCCCTGCCGGGCTCCACCGGCGGCTTGCCGGTGCAGATGGTCCTCATGAGCGCCTCGGACTATCCCGTGGTCTACGAGGCTATGGAAGGGCTGAAGAAGGCGGCGCGCGAGAGCGGCCTGTTCATGGTGGTCGACAGCGACCTGGACTACAACAATCCGGTCGTGCAGTTGAAGGTGGACCGGGCCAAGGCCAACAGCCTGGGCGTCACCATGAAGGCGATCGGCGACACGCTGGCCGTGCTGGTGGGCGAAAACTACGTCAACCGCTTCGGCATGGACGGGCGTTCCTATGACGTCATTCCTCAGAGCCTGCGCGAACAGCGCATTTCGCCCGAGTCGCTGGCGCGCTATTACGTCAAGAGCGCCAGCGGCGCGCAGGTGCCGCTGTCGAACATCGTGACGGTGTCCATGGGAGTTGAACCCAACAAGCTCACGCAGTTCAACCAGCTCAACGCCGCCACCTTCCAGGCGATTCCCATGCCGGGCGTCACCATGGGCGACGCGGTGCAGTTCCTGGCCCGGCAGGCGCAGGCGCTGCCCGCGGGCTTCAGCTACGACTGGCAGTCGGACGCGCGCCAGTTCACCCAGGAGGGGACGGCGCTGATGGTCACCTTCATCTTCGCCATCATCGTGATCTACCTGGTGCTGGCCGCGCAGTACGAAAGCCTGCGGGATCCGTTCATCATCCTGGTGAGCGTGCCCATGTCCATCTGCGGCGCGCTGATCCCGCTGGCGCTGGGCATGGCCACGGTCAACATCTATACCCAGATCGGGCTGGTGACGCTGATCGGCCTGATCAGCAAGCACGGCATCCTGATGGTGGAATTCGCCAACGAGATGCAGGTCAGCCACGGGCTGGACCGGCGCGCCGCCATGGAGCAGGCCGCCCGGATCCGCCTGCGCCCGATCCTGATGACGACCGCCGCCATGGTGATGGGGCTGATCCCGCTGCTGTTCGCCACCGGCGCCGGGGCGCACAGCCGCTACAGCCTGGGCCTGGTCATCGTGGTGGGCCTGCTGGTGGGCACGCTCTTCACGCTGTTCGTGCTGCCCACCGTCTACACCGTATTCGCCCGCGACCACCGGGCCGCGAACGACACGCCGCGCGCCCGGGAACTGGCGCTGGCGCAGGCCGAGGACGCCGTCGCGCCCGGCGTCTCCGCCTAGAAGGAACCGACCATGAACGATTTTTCCCTGTACCCGCGTCTGCGCGGCGCCGCCGCGGCGCTGCTGGCCGCGCTGGCGGCCGCCGGCTGCGCCGTCGGGCCCGATTACCAGGCGCCGCGGCCCCCGCCGGTTGCCCTGGCCAGCCCCGAGCAATCCCTATTCTCCACGGACCGGGTGCAGCGCGATTGGTGGAAACAGTTGCGGGACCCGCGGCTGGACCGTCTGATCGAACTGGCGCTTGCGCGCAACCTGGACATCCGCATCGCGCAGGCGCGCCTGGCCGAATCGCGGGCGGCGCTGGACGAAAAGGAGCTGGACCGGCTGCCCGCGGTCACGCTGGATGGCGGCTACGAGCGCAGCCTGTCCCAGGCCAACCCCGGCGCCGCCGGGCGGCGCAACCTGGCCGAAAGCTACCGGGCGGGCTTCGACGCCACCTGGGAACTGGACCTCTTCGGACGCCTGCGCCGGGCGGCCGAGGGCGCGGCGGCGCGCAGCGAGGTTCAGGCCGCGGACCTCGCCCAGGCCCGCATCGTGGTGGCCGCCGAGGTGGCGCGCAACTACTTCGAATTGCGCGGCGCCGAGCAGCGGCTGGCGGTGGCGCGCGCCAACCTGGCGAGCCAGCGCGACAGCCTGCGGGTCATCCAGGCCATGGTATCGGCGGGCCGCGGCGACGAAGGCGACCTGGCGAGCGCGCGGGCCGAACTGGAAACCGTGCAGGCCAGCGTGCCGGTGCAGATCGCGGCGCGGCGGCTGGCGCAGTACCGGATCGCGGTGCTGGCGGGCCTGAGGCCGGTGGAACTGGGCGAACTGGAGGCGAGCGGGCCGCTGGCCCCCCTGGATGTCCGCCTGCCGATCGGCGACGTGAGCGCCTTGTTGTCCCGTCGTCCGGACATCCGCGCGGCCGAGCAGGGCATGGCGGCGGCCAACGCGGACGTGGGCGTGGCGGTCGCGGAACTGTACCCGCGCATCGACCTCGGGGGATTCCTGGGCTTCATCGCGCTGCGCGGCGCGGACTTCGGCTCGGCGGCCAGCCGGGGATTCAGCGTGGCGGCCGGGGCGAACTGGCCCGCGTTCCACCTGCCCACGGCGCTGGCGCGCAAGCGCGGCGCGGTCGCCCGCTATGAAGGAGAGGCGGCGCGCTACGAACAGACCGTGCTGCGCGCGGTCGAGGAACTGGAATCGGCGCTGACCGAGTACGGGCAGACCCAGCAGCGCCTGGGCAGCCTGGCGCAGGCGGCCGCGCACAGCGGCAGGGCGGCCGAACTGGCGCAACTGCGCTACCGCGAAGGCGGCGCGCCCTATTTGACGGTGCTGGACGCGCAGCGTACGCTTTTGCGCGCCCAGGACGCCGTCGCCGTCGCGGAGACCGAGTCCTATACCCGCCTGATCGCGCTCTACAAGGCGCTGGGGGGCGGCTGGGAGGCGGGCGGGGAAGCCCCGGCCGCCCCGGGCTGACCGGCCGCCGCCGTTCGTGGCACCATAGGAAAACCTCCGGAGCATCATTCCCCCATGTCCGACAGCCTGTCTCATCCCGTCGCCTGGCCGCAGCAGCCCGCGGACCGCGTGCTCATGACCCTGAAGACGCGCGGCCCGCAGTCGGTCGCGGTCATCGCGAAGGCCATGGACGTGACGGCCGAGGCAGTGCGCCAGCAGATGGCCCGCCTGCACGCCGACGGGCTGGTCGATTCCGAAAGCCGCAGCGCCGGCCGGGGCCGGCCCACCCAGATCTGGTTCCTCACCGAGGCCGGCCATGCCCGCTTCCCGGACACGCATGCCGAGATGACGGTGCAGATGATCGGCGCCATACGCCAGGTATTCGGCGACGATGGCGTGGACAAGCTGATCCAGGTGCGCGAAGCCGCCATGCTGAGCAGCTACCGCGAGGCCATGCGGGGCGCCAGGAACCTGAAGGGCCGGCTGGAGCGCCTGGCGGAGATCCGCTGCGCGGAAGGCTATATGGCCGAACTGCGTAAGGAAGGCGCGGACTTCCTCTTCATCGAGAACCATTGCCCGATCTGTTCCGCGGCCAAGGCCTGTATGGGCTTTTGCCGCAGCGAACTCGACCTCTTCCACCTGGTGCTGGGCGACGATGTCCAGGTCCATCGCGAAGAGCACATCCTGACGGGCGCGCGCCGCTGCGCCTACCGGATCCGCGCGCGCGATCGTGACGGGCGCGCCCGGGCATGACCCTCAAGCAACTCGAAGCCTTCTACTGGGCCGCCACCTGCGCAAGTTTCGCGGTGGCCGCCGAACGCCTGCACCTGTCGGTGTCTTCGCTGTCCAAGCGCATCGCCGAACTCGAGGAGGCGCTTGGCCAGCCGTTGTTCGACCGCAGCGGGCACAAGGCGGTGCTGACCGACGCCGGCCAGCGCCTCTTGCCGCAGGCGCGCGACCTGCTGGCCGCGGCCGAGCGGGTGCGGGCCTCGCTCGCGGAAAGTCCGGGGCTGCGCGGCCGCTGCCGTTTCGGGGTGGGCGAACTGACCGCGCTGACCTGGCTGCCCCGCCTGATCCGGGGCGTGCGCGCGGCCTACCCGGACCTGGTGCTGGAACCCTATGTGGACATCGGGCAGGTGCTGGAACAGCGCGTGGCCGACGGCGAACTGGATTTCGCGGTGATCGCCGGCCGCTCGTCGCGGCCGGGCATCGCGTCCGAGCCCATCGGCCAGGCCGGCTTCTCCTGGGCCGCCTCGCCGGCCGTGCTGGATGGCGCCGTCCGCATGGTCCCCGAACTGCTGGAGCGCCTGCCGCTGGTGACGCTGCCGGCGGGGGCGGGCACCACGCGCATCATCGACGACTGGCTCGCGGGCCGGCACGCCGGCGGCGAACGCCTGTGCTGCAACAACTGGGGCGCGGTGGTCGGGCTGCTGATCGAAGGCACCGGCGTCGGGCTGCTGCCCAGCCATTGGGCCAGGGCGCTCCAGGCCGAAGGCAGCCTGCGCCTGCTGGACTGCGAGCCCGCCCTGGCGGCCTTGCCCTACGCCTTCCAGTACCGGCGCGACGACACCCGGCCGCTGGTCGGCAAGCTGCGCGACGAGGTCCGGGCCGCCGTGGATTTCTCGGCGCCCTGCCGGATTCCCTGACCGCCGGGGGAAATTTAGGCTTCCGACAGCCCCGCTCTATACAATCGCTGCGCGCCTGGCGCAGAATCCAACAAGAACGTGCGCGGCGGGGGATGGACCCGGCGGCGCGGCACGGCTCGGGTCTGTTCCTCCATGCCGGGCGGCGTGCCGGCGGCGCGCGGGGAAGCAGGCCGACCTGAATCGACGGAGATATTCATGCGTAAACTTTGCCTTGCCATGGCCATGGCGGGAATGCTGGCCGGCGGATTGGCGCAAGCCCAGTCCACCCTGCGTATCGGCCTGCAGGACGATCCCGATGTGCTGGACCCGGTGCGCGCCCGCACTTTCGTCGGCCGCATCGTCTTCGCCTCGCTGTGCGACAAGCTGGTGGAGATCACGCCGGACCTGAAGATTGTGCCGCAACTGGCGCAATCCTGGACCATCAGCCCCGACAACAAGGTGCTGACGTTCAAGCTGCGCACGGACGCCGTCTTCCATGACGGCACGCCGATGAACGCGGCGGCCGTCAAGGCCAACCTGGACCGCGCCCGGACCCTGCCCGACAGCAACCGCAAGAGCGAACTGGCCACGGTGGCCAGCGTCGAGGCGCCGGACGCCCAGACCGTCGTGCTGAACCTGTCCGAGCCGGACGCTTCCCTGCTGTCGCAGTTGTCGGACCGCGCCGGGATGATGATGTCGCCCGCCACCTTCGACAAGGATCCGGGCGGCAAGCCTGTCTGCTCGGGTCCGTACCAATTCAAGGAGCGCGTGCAGAACGACCGCATCGTGCTCGAGAAATTTCCCAAATACTGGGATGCGGCCAACTACCACTTCGACCGCCTGGTCTACACGCCGATCCCCGACAACACGGTGCGCCTGAACAACCTGCGCGCCGGCGACCTGGACATCATCGAACGCGTGGCGCCCAGCGACGCCAAGGCCGTGAAGGACGACAAGAACCTGCGCCTGGCGCCGGTGACGGGCCTGGGCTTCCAGGCGATCTCGGTCAACCTGGCCAATGGCGCCCGCGCCGACAATCCGCTGGCCAAGGACAAGCGCGTGCGCCAGGCGCTCGACCTGGCGATCGACCGCGACGTGCTGAACCAGGTGATCGGCGAGGGCATGTTCCAGCCCGCCTACCAGCCGTTCCCGCCGGCCAGCTTCGCCTACAACACCGCTTTCGAGCACAAGGGCCGCGATCCCAAGAAGGCGCAGGCCCTGCTGAAGGAAGCCGGCTTCGACCGCGTCAAGTTCGAGATCACCTTCGGCAACAACACGACCATGCAGCAGGTGTTCGAGCTGGTGCAGGCCATGGGCGCCGAAGCGGGCTTCGACATCACCCTGCGTCCGGTGGAATTCGCGTCGCTGCAGTCCTCGCTCGCCCGCGGCGATTTCGAGGTGGGCCAGAGCGGCTGGTCCGGCCGGGTCGACCCCAGCGGCAACATCCACCAGTACCTGAGCTGCAAGGGCAACCTGAACGACGGCAAGTTCTGCGACCCCGCCGTGGACAAGCTGCTCAACGACGCCCGCGCCGAATCCGACAACGCCAAGCGCCGCGCCCTGTACGACCAGGTGCTCGCGGCCATGCAGGACCAGCGCCCCATCGTCTACCTGTTCTACCTGCCGTGGACCTTCGGCGTGCAGAAGAAACTGGAAGGCTTCGTGCCTTATCCCGACGGTTTGATCCGTCTGAAGGGCGTAACCGTCGCCAAGAAGTAAATCAGTCAGGTCCGGTGTCTGGCACCCGGCGAGCGCCGTCGCGGATCGACGCGCGTCTCGTGGGAGTGCCAGACACTGCGTATCTCTATCGGGGTCCTTCCTGATGTTTGACACCTTTTGTGAGGTAGAACGTGGATATGCCATCCAGCGCGCCGCATGCGCAAGTGAACAACAGTACCTACGTAGCGGGCAGGGGGTGAGCCATGTTCACGACTCGCCCGGAAATCCTCGGCACCTTCGGTGTCGTGACCTCCACCCATTGGCTGGCCAGCGCGGCCGGCATGTCGCTTCTTGAGCGCGGCGGCAATGCCTTCGACGCCTGCGTCGCCTCGGCCTTCGTGCTGCAGGTGGTCGAGCCCCACCTGGTGGGCCCGGCCGGCGAAGTGCCCGCCGTGTTCTATTCCGCGCGCACCGGCCGCGTCGAGGTCCTGTGCGGCCAAGGCACCACGCCGGCCGCGGCCACGCTGGAACGCTACCGCGCCGAAGGCCTGAAGCTCATCCCCGGCAACGGCCTCCTGGCCACCGTCATCCCGGGCGCCTTCGACGCCTGGATGCAGCTATTGCGCGACCACGGCACGATGCGCGTGCGCGACGTGCTCGAACCCGCTATCTATTATGCGGAGCACGGCCACGCGCTGATGCCGCGCATCTCCAACACCATCGCCGGCCTGAAGGACTTTTTCGAGACCCATTGGCCGACGACGGCCCAGGTCTACGTGCCGGGCGGCAAGGTGCCCGAAGCCCGCAAGCTGTTCCGCAATCCGGCGCTGGCCCGCACCTGGACCCGCGTGCTGAAGCAGGCCGAAAGCGCAGGTTCGGACCGCGAACGCCAGATCGAGGCGGCGCGCGATGCCTTCTACCGCGGCTTCGTGGCCGAAGAAATCGACAAGTTCGCGCGCGGCACCGACGTCATGGACGAGAGCGGCTCCACCCACCGGGGCGTCATCACCGCCGACGACCTGGCGGGCTGGTCCGCCAGCTACGACACGCCGGTCACCTACGACTACCACGGCTATACCGTGGCCAAGGCCGGTTCCTGGAGCCAGGGGCCGGTCTTCCTGCAGACCCTGGCGCTGCTCAAGGACATGGACCTGGCCGGCGTCGGCCCGACCAGCGCCGAGTTCGTGCACCGGGTCACGGAAGCCATGAAGCTGGCCTTCGCCGACCGCGAGGCCTATTACGGCGATCCGGCTTTCGTCGACGTGCCGCTGGACCACCTGCTGTCCGACGCCTACAACGCCGAACGCCGCGCGCTGATCGGCGAGACGGCGTCGCAGGACCTGCTGCCCGGCCAGGTGCCCGGCTTCGAGGCGCAGGTGGCGCGGGTCATGGACACGCTGGAGCGCCTGTCGCAGGTCTCCGCGCCCGGCAGCGCCACCAACGAGCCCACGCTGGCCGACATGCGCGCCTCCGCCAAGCGCGGCGACACCACGCACGTGGACGTCATCGACCGCTGGGGCAACATGATCTCGGCCACGCCGTCGGGCGGATGGTTCCAGTCGTCGCCGGTGATCCCCGAACTGGGATTCGGCCTCAACACCCGCGCTCAGATGTTCTGGCTGGAAGAGGGCCTGCCCGGCACGCTGGCGCCGGGCAAGCGTCCGCGCACCACGCTGACGCCGTCGCTGGCGCTGCGCGACGGCAAGCCCTACCTGGCGTTCGGCACGCCGGGCGGCGACCAGCAGGAACAATGGCAATTACTGTTCTTCCTGCGCCACGTGCACCACGGGCTGAACCTGCAGGAAGCGATCGACCTGCCCATGTCCCACACCATGCATTTCCCCACGTCGTTCTATCCCCGGGACCGCAAGCCCGGGCATCTGGCGGTGGAGGCCAGCTTCGGGGCCGAGGTCATCGAGGCGCTGCGCCAGCGCGGGCACCGGATCGAACAGGTGCCCGAGTGGTCGGTCGGCCGCCTGACCGCGGCGTCGCGCGATGCCGACGGCCTGCTGCACGCGGCCGCCACGCCGCGCCTGATGCAGGCCTACGCCATCGGCCGCTGATCCGCCGCGACCCGGGCCGCGGGCTTTGTTGCGGCGCTTTGCCGGCATGGGGTATGTTTGACCCATGACGCCATCCCAGCAGAGCCCCGCGGCGGGGGTCCGATCCCTGACGGGACAAGAACCGCTCTTCATCGTCCTCAACACCGGATCGGGGCGCGGCGACGCGCAGGCGCTGCAGGACACCGTGCGCCGCATCCTCGATGCGGCCGGACGGCGCTACCAGTTGATCCCCGTGGAAGACCCGTCCCGGCTGGCCGAATCGGCCCGGGCCGCGGTCCGGCGCGCGCAGGACGAGCAGGGCGTCGTGATCGCCGCGGGCGGCGACGGCACGCTCAGCGCGGTCGCCGGCGCCGTGCTGGGCCAGGGCGTGCCGTTCGGCATCCTGCCCCAGGGCACCTTCAATTACTTCGGCCGCAGCTACGGCATTTCCCAGGACACGGAAACGGCCTTGCACGGTTTCCTGCAAGGCCAGCCCAGGCCGGTGCGGGTCGGCCTGCTCAACGGCCGGCTGTTCCTGGTCAACGCCAGCCTGGGCCTGTATCCGCAATTGCTCGAAGACCGCGAGGCCTACAAACAGAAGTACGGCCGCAGCCGCCTGGTCGCCCTGTGGTCGGGCCTGGTCACGCTGCTGCGCGCGCCGCGCCAGTTGACCCTGATGCTCGACTACGAAGGCAAGGCCCGCAGCCTGCGGTCCCCCACCTTGGTGGTGGGCAACAACAAGCTCCAGCTCGAACACGTCGGCATCCCTTCCGAGGAACTCGGCCAGGACCGCCTGATCGCCATGGCCGCGCGGCCGGTCGGCACCCTGGCGCTGTATGGCCTGCTGCTGCGCGGGCTGGCCAGCCGGCTGGGCGACGCGGAGCATGTCGTCAGTTTCGCCTTCGACCGCCTGACGGTGGGCGTGCGGGGGCGCCGGCGCGTCAAGGTGGCGATGGACGGCGAAATCTCCTGGATGGATACGCCGCTGGAATTCAAGGTGGCGGCCGACCGGCTGCCGCTGGTGGTGCCGGCGGACCCCCAATACCTGGACCGTTCATGACGCGCATCCTGCATCTTTCCGACACCCACTTCGGCACGGAACGCAAACCCGTCGTCGAGGCGGCGCTGGACCTGGCCCGCTCGCTCGCGCCCGACCTGGTCGTGCTCAGCGGCGACATCACGCAGCGCGCGCGCCGCGGCCAGTTCGCCGCCGCCCGCAAATTCATCGAGCGCCTGTCGCTGCCGGTGCTGGCCGTGCCGGGCAACCACGACATTCCCCTGTTCAACCTGTTCGCGCGCGCGCTCAATCCCTACGGCAACTACAAGCGGGCGCTGGGCGCGGTGCTGGAACCGGTGTTCGAGAACGACGGCCTGCTTGCGATCGGCGTGAACACGACCCGGCCGCGGCGGCGCAAGGACGGCGAGATCTCGGGCGGGCAGATCGCCCGCGTCGCCCAGCGCCTGCGCCAGGCCCGGCCCGGGCAGTTGCGCGTCGTGGTGGCGCACCACCCGGTCCGCGCCAAGGTGGAATCGGACCTGTCCAACCTGCTGATCGGGCGCGAGCACGCGCTGGACGCCTGGAAACAGGCCGGGGTCGACCTGGTCCTGGGCGGCCACATCCATCTGCCCTACGTGCTGCCGCTGGACCCGTCGGCGCCGGCCGGCGGCTGGATCGTGCAGGCCGGGACCGCCTGCTCGCATCGCGTGCGCGGCAACGTTCCCAACTCGGTGAACGTCATCGCCCGCGACGGGGAGGGCGGCTGCCATGTCGAGCGTTGGGATTACGCTGCCGGGACGCATGCGTTTGCACCGGTCGACAGGACGCTGGTCGCGTTGTAGCGTGGCCTGCGGCGGGAATCTCTTCATGGGCGCTTGCAAATGACCGATGTCTATGCGGCGTGGGCCGCGGGCCACGCCCTGCTGCTGTTCATCGCGCTGCCGCTCCTGAGCGGCGCGGGGGCGCTGCTGTTCGCGCGCTGCTATCCGGGCTTGTCGCGCCGCGGCCGCGCCGCGTGCTTCGCGCTCGGCACCTGCGCCTCGTTCGCGCTGTTCCTGGCCCTGGCCCGCGCGGTGGGGCGCCAAAGCGCCGTGGTGGAATTCGACAAGGCCCTGGCCGGCGCCCTGAGCATGTCCATGCCGGTCCCCCTGTTGTGGCTGCTGTCGTGGTTCACCTACCTGGGCGACCGGAACTTCCTCACGGGCGTGAGCGTGCTGATGACGCTGTTCCTGCTCTGGAACCGGCAATGGGGGCTGGCGGTGTTCTGCGCCGTGGCCACCGGGGCGGGAGGCGCGCTCAACTGGCTGCTCAAGCACGGTTTCGAGCGGATCCGCCCGGACCACGACCACGGTTATGCCAGCGCGGCGGGATGGAGCTTTCCCAGCGGCCACTCCTCGGCCGCCATGACGGTCTACGGAGCGGCCTGCTACCTATTGTGGCGGCTGGCGCCGCCGGCCTGGCGGCTGCCGGGCATCGCGATCCTGGCGGCGCTCATCATGGCGATCGGACTCAGCCGCATCCTGCTGCAGGTCCATTTCGCCAGCGACGTGCTTGCCGGCTTCGCGGTCAGCCTGGGCTGGCTGGCGCTGTGCGTGGCGGCGGCGCGGCGCTGGGGCGCGTCAGGCGACGAGCGCCAGCGCCTTCAATAGGCGCGCCTCGGCGGCGCCGGCGGCCGAGGCCGCCTGCAGGGGCGCGCAGGCGTAGCGGCCGCCCGCCGCGACAATCGCCTGGTCCAGCCTGCGCGCGCGCTCGGCGGACGGCGGTTCCAGGTCCACGATCAGCTTGCCGGCCACGGGCGCCGTGACGTTGCCGTCGCTGAAGCGCTCCAGCGTGCGGTCGATCTCGCGCTCGCGCGGCAAGGCCAGCACGATGGTGTCCGATTCCGCCAGCGCCTCGCGCGCGGACGTGGCCAGGGTGGCGCTGCCGCGAAAGTCCTCGCAACGGTCCGGTTCGATGTCGTAGAGGGTCAGCGCGATGTCCGGCTCGGCCTCCAGAAGGCGCCGGGCGGCCCGCGTGCCGGTGCTTCCCATGCCGACGATGCTGACGCGCAGGTTCATGGCTTGGGCACCGACCAGGTGCTCACGATATGGGCGAGGGGCTCGTCCGAGCCTTCGCCGGTCAGGATGACTTCCCCCGCGGACAGCCGGCCCACCTTGAGCAGCCGGGCGTCGGCGTAGATCGCGCCGGCGGGGCTCTTGCGCAGGAAATTGATCGTCAGGCTGGCCGTGACGGCATGCGCCTGGCCGGTGGCGCCCACCACCGCGGCGTACATCGTCAGGTCGGCCAGGCCCATCAGCATCGGGCCGGCGACGATGCCGCCCAGCCGCTGGTGGGCATCGCGCGCGGGCAGCACGGCGCGGGCCGTGCCATGGCCGATGCGCAGCACGTCGATGCCGAGCAGCATCGAGAAGGGATGCTGGTCCGCCAGCAGGATATGGAAATCGGCCAGGCTGATCAGCGGGGCCTCGGTCCGGGTGTCCAGGTCGGTTGCGGTCATCGTTGTTCCAGGGCGTGGCAGTAGTTGTCCAGCAGCGCCTCCGCGCGCTGGCCCAGGGATTTCAGGCGATGGGTGTGCTGCAGGAGCAGCAGCCCCATCAGGTAAGTGAAGAGGTTCATCTGTTCGACCTCGACCGTGGCGGCCTCCCAGGACTTGGTCCTGGAGAGGGCCAGGCCCAGCAGGTCCACGCACTGGCGCAGGCGGGCATTGAGCCGTTCGTCCATGTCGCGGCCCAGCCCGCGCGGCCCCAGTCCCTGGAACAGGTACATGCCCAGCGAGAAATCGGTCCGGCGCTCGGCGTAATAGCCGAAAAAGGCGTGGATCGCGCCGCGCGCGGCGGTCCGGGCGTCGCCCGTGGCGGCGGCCTCGCTCAGGCAGGCGTGCAGCCGCTGCAGCGATTCCTCGAGCAGCGCGCCATAGATGGTCTCCTTGCCGGCGAACCAGGGGTAGATGGCGCCGGTGGTGCAGCCGGCCTCCGCGGCGATCGCGCGGATCGTCGTCTTTTCCAGGCCGTCGCGTTCGAATACGCGCTGGGCGGCGTCGAGGATGAGCTGCCGGCGCAGGGCGTTCAGGCGTTCACTGCGGCCGGAGCGGGCGGAAGGAGAGGGCATGGCGCGGGGCGAGAGGATCGACACGCTCGATCATATCGGCGATTTTTATTCATAACAATGTTATTTTCCGGCTTCCCGCCGCTCGCCCTCTTATGGGGCGGCCCGGAAGGCCGGCGAGGGCGAATGGCGCTTGCGGGTCGCGCCGGAGGGCGGACAGGAGGGCGGGAAATACGGTGGAAGGGCGGACGCCGGAAATGGCCAGATAATTAGGGGCAGGGCTGAAAGTCGCATGAATAGGACCTGTCCTGATTCGTAAGGGTAAGCCCCTAGCGCACTCGGCGGGCGGCCGGCGAGATGTTGCAATATCCCAACAAGCCTGTCGCAAACCTGCACTTTTCTGATGCCGACCATAGCCAGTCCCCCTGATTTTTGATGCAATAGCGTCAACTTCCCTTCGCGGAGTTAGGGGGGCGGCAGGCTGGTTTGCTGGATTGCTGCTCTTGTCACTCAAATCAACGGAGATTTCTTAAATGAAAAAGACTCTGCTCGCTGCCGCCCTGCTCGCCGGTTTTGCCGGTGTCGCCCAGGCAGAAACGTCTGTCACCCTGTACGGTATTATCGATACCGGTATCGGCTACAACAAGGTTAAGGGTCCGGATGGCTACAGCGCCAGCCGTGTTGGCATGATCAACGGCGTGCAGAACGGTTCGCGCTGGGGTCTGCGTGGTTCGGAAGATCTGGGTGATGGCCTGCGCGCTGTTTTCCAACTGGAATCGGGCTTTGATTCGGGCAACGGCAACTCCGCTCAAGGTGGCCGTCTGTTCGGTCGTCAAGCCACGATCGGTCTGGCCAGCGATAGCTGGGGTCAACTGGACTTCGGTCGCCAAACCAACATCGCGTCGAAGTACTTCGGCTCGATCGACCCGTTCGGCGCCGGCTTCGGTCAAGCTAACATCGGCGTTGGCCTGAGCTCGACCAACACCGTCCGCTACGACAACATGGTCATGTACCAAACCCCGTCGTTCAGCGGCTTCCAGTTCGGCATCGGCTACTCGTTCAGCGCCGACGACACCAAGACGACCAAGGACGGCTGGGTCAATGATCCGGTTACCGGCACCCCGACGTGGACCCGCAACGGCGCCCCGGGCCAAGTTGGCTTCCGCACCGCCGACAACACCCGCGCCATCACGGCTGGCCTGCGCTACACGAACGGCCCCCTGAACGTCGCTCTGTCGTACGACCAACTGAACGCCGCGAACACCCTGTCGCAAGCTGCCGTCGATGCTACCCCGCGTAGCTACGTCATCGGTGGTTCGTACGACTTCGAAGTGGTCAAGCTGGCTCTGGCCTACGGTCGCACGACCGACGGCTGGTTCGGCGGTCAAGGCAGCGTGACGGGTTCGGGCATCCCGGGCTTCGGCGGCAACATCTTCGCTGACGGCTTCAAGTCGAACTCCTACCTGCTGGGTCTGTCGGCCCCCATCGGCGGCGCCAGCAAGCTGTTCGGTTCGTGGCAAATGGTTGACCCGTCGAACGACAAGCTGACGGGCGGCGACGAGAAGATGAACGTCTTCTCGCTGGGCTACACCTACGACCTGTCCAAGCGCACCAACCTGTACGCTTACGGTTCGTACGCCAAGAACTACGCCTTCATCGACGAAGTCAAGTCGACCGCCGTCGGCGTCGGCATCCGCCACCGCTTCTAATCCACAGCAGGGCGCAAGTCCTGCCTGGATTCAAAGCGTGCGAACGGGCTTCGGCCCGTTCGCATGAAGCCACCCTTCGGGGTGGTTTTTTTTCGTCTTGCCGCCGGGTTTTCGGGGTTGGGCGAGGCGTGGTTGGATCAAGTGTTGTAAGCTTGCCTTGTTGTTCCGAAAGCAGCGACTGTTCCATTTGAGGAATGCTGTCTTTCACCTGCTGTTCAAGCTACAGAGTTCAGCCAGAAGTAACCACGCGAATGCTACAATCCTAAGGTTTGCGCATTTGACGGACGCCTGAATGAACCTGCAACAGTATTTCCCCGTCCTGCTGTTTATCGTAGTGGCCACCCTCATCGGGTTCGCGCTTCTAACGGCGGGCTCCCTCCTTGGTCCGCGGCGTCCGTACGCCGAGAAGCTCTCGCCGTACGAATGCGGTTTCGAGGCCTTCGAAGACGCCCGCATGAAGTTTGACGTGCGCTACTACCTGGTGGCGATCCTGTTCATTCTTTTCGACCTCGAAATCGCGTTCCTGTTCCCGTGGGCCATCGCCCAGGGCACGGTCGGGCTCGTCGGCTTCTGGACGGTCATGGTTTTCCTGGCCGTGCTTACCGTCGGCTTCATCTACGAATGGAAAAAGGGCGCGCTGGATTGGGAATAAGCCCCAGGCTTTCTCCTACACAGCACGCTATCAGAGACGAATATGGCTATAGACGGCATTCTCAAGCAAGGGTTCATCACAACCAGCGCCGACAAGTTCCTTAATTGGGCGAAGACCGGCTCCATGTGGCCCATGACCTTCGGTCTGGCCTGTTGCGCGGTTGAGATGATGCACGCGGGCGCGGCCCGCTACGACCTGGACCAGTTCGGAATCATCTTCCGGCCCAGTCCGCGCCAGTCCGATCTGATGATCGTCGCCGGCACGCTGTGCAACAAGATGGCGCCCGCGCTGCGCAAGGTCTATGACCAGATGCCCGAGCCGCGCTGGGTGGTTTCGATGGGCTCCTGTGCCAACGGTGGCGGCTACTACCACTATTCGTATTCGGTGGTCCGTGGCTGCGACCGCATCGTACCGGTAGACGTCTACGTGCCGGGCTGCCCGCCCACGGCCGAGGCGCTGGTCTACGGCTTGCTGCAAATGCAGAACAAGATCCGCCTGACCAACACGATTGCGCGCTGAACCTTCGCCCCGCCTCGCGGCAGTCCCTGCCGCCGGCCCCGCGAAGCCAGCGTATCGGTTCACCTAAGCGTACAAGATGATGACCAGGCTCGAAACCCTGAAAAACAATTTGCAGACCACCCTCGGCGCGGATATCGCGCTGACCGAGGCGCTGGGCGAGCTGACGCTCGAAGTGCCCGCGCAACAGTGGTTCTCGGTCTGCAACAAGCTGCGCACCGAAGCCGGCCTGCGCTTTGAAACCTGTATCGACCTCTGCGGCGTCGACTACCTGACGTGGGGCAACGGCACCCGCCAGTTGCCCGAGGAAGCGAACGCCAAGATCCACCGCGCGCGTTTCGCCGTGGCCGTGCACCTGCTTTCCATCCAGAACAATTGGCGCCTGCGCGTGCGCACCTGGGCCGAGGACGACGAGTTCCCGGTGGTCGCCTCGCTGATGGAGTGCTGGCCGGCCGTGGGCTGGTTCGAGCGCGAAGCCTTCGACCTGTACGGCATCGTCTTCGAAGGCCACCCCGACCTGCGCCGCATCCTGACCGACTACGGCTTCATCGGCCACCCTTTCCGCAAGGACTTCCCGTTGTCCGGCACGGTCGAAATGCGCTACGACCCCGAACAACGCCGCGTCATCTACCAGCCGGTCACGATCGATCCGCGCGAGATCACCCCGCGCGTGGTCCGCGAAGACTCCTACGGCTTGGGGCGTTAAATCATGGCAGAAATCAAGAACTACACGCTCAACTTCGGCCCCCAGCATCCGGCCGCGCACGGTGTGCTGCGCCTGGTGCTCGAGCTCGACGGCGAAGTGATCCAGCGCGCCGATCCGCACATCGGCCTGCTGCATCGCGCCACGGAAAAGCTGGCCGAGCACAAGACCTACATCCAGGCGCTGCCCTACATGGACCGCCTGGACTACGTGTCCATGATGTGCAACGAGCACGCCTACGTCATGGCCATCGAGAAGCTGCTGGGCGTCGAAGCCCCGCTGCGCGCGCAGTACATCCGCGTGATGTTCGACGAGATCACCCGTCTGCTGAACCACCTGATGTCGCTGGGTTCGCACGCGCTGGACGTGGGCGCCATGGCGGTGTTCCTGTACGCCTTCCGTGAACGCGAAGACCTGATGGACTGCTACGAGGCGGTCTCGGGCGCGCGCATGCACGCGGCCTACTACCGCCCGGGCGGCGTCTACCGCGACCTGCCGGACTCGATGCCGCAGTACGGCGACACCAGCAAGTATCGCGGCGACAAGGAAGTGCGCCTCATGAACGACGCGCGCTCGGGTTCGCTGCTGGACTTCATCGAAGACTTCACCAACCGCTTCCCCGGCTGCGTGGACGAATACGAAACGCTGCTGACCGACAACCGGATCTGGAAGCAGCGCCTGGTGGGCATCGGCGTGGTCGATCCCGACCGCGCCAAGGCGCTGGGCTTCACCGGCCCGATGCTGCGCGGCTCGGGCGTGGCCTGGGACCTGCGCAAGACGCAGCCCTACGAAGTCTACGACCTGCTCGATTTCGACATCCCCGTGGGTGTCAACGGCGATTGCTACGACCGCTACCTGGTCCGTGTCGCCGAAATGCGCGAAAGCAACCGCATCATCCGCCAGTGCGTGGAATGGCTGCGCAACAACCCGGGCCCGGTCATGATCGAGAACCACAAGATCGCCCCGCCCAAGCGCACCGCCATGAAGACCAACATGGAAGAGCTGATCCACCATTTCAAGCTCTTCACCGAAGGTTTCCACGTGCCCCCGGGCGAGGCGTATGCCTCGGTGGAGCATCCCAAGGGCGAGTTCGGCATCTATCTGGTGTCGGACGGCGCCAACAAGCCTTACCGCCTGAAGATTCGGGCCCCCGGCTTTGTCCACCTGCAAGCGCTGGACGAAATGTCGCGCGGTCACATGATCGCCGACGCCGTCACCATCATTGGTACGCAGGACATCGTTTTCGGCGAGATCGATCGCTGATCCGCCCAGACAGTCACGAGCACGCCCGCATAACCCGGATTCAAACTATGCTGCTTTCCGAACAGGCCTACCAGAAAATCGACCGAGAACTCGCGAAGTTCCCGGCCGACCAGCGGCAGTCCGCCATCATGGCCTCGCTTGCCATCGCGCAAGAAGAGAAGGGCTGGTTGGCTACCGAAATCATCGAAGATGTGGCCAACTACATCGGCGTTCCGCCTATCGCGGTCCAGGAAGTCGCCACTTTCTACAACATGTTCGACGTCAAGCCCGTCGGCAAGAACAAGATCGCCGTCTGCACGAACCTGCCCTGTGCCTTGCGCGACGGCGAACGCGCCGGCGACTACCTCAAGCGCAAGCTGGGTGTCGACTACCGCGAGACCACCGCCGACGGCCAGTTCACTCTGGTCGAGGGCGAGTGCATGGGCGCTTGCGGCGATTCGCCCGTGCTGATCGTGAACAACAAGCATATGTGCGTGCGCATGACCGAAGAAAAGCTGGACGCGCTGGTCGCGGCCCTCAAGGCGCAAGGAGAGTCGGCATGAACGCGCCCGACCTGTACAAGCAGTTCGCGCAGGGGCTGGACCCCAACCCGCTGAACGACCTGTCCAATTCGATGTGCCTGCACGGCCGGCACATCCAGCCGCAGATCATGGCCGATGTCGACGGCGCCAACTGGCGCCTGGCCGACTACGTCAAGCGCGGCGGCTACGAAGCCCTGAAGAAGATCCTGACCACCGGCATGAAGCCGGAAGACGTGATCGCCGAAGTCAAGGCGTCCGGCCTGCGCGGCCGCGGCGGCGCGGGCTTCCCGACCGGCCTGAAGTGGAGCTTCATGCCGCGCGCCTTCCCGGGCCAGAAGTACCTCGTCTGCAACTCCGACGAAGGCGAGCCGGGCACGTTCAAGGACCGCGACATCCTGCGCTTCAATCCGCACATCGTGATCGAAGGCATGGCGATCGCGGCCTACGCCATGGGCATCAGCGCCGGCTACAACTATATCCACGGCGAAATCTTCGAAGTCTACGAGCGCTTCGAGGAAGCGCTGGAAGAGGCGCGCGCCGCCGGCTTCCTGGGCGACAGGATCCTGGGTTCGGACTACAGCTTCCAGTTGCACGCGTTCCACGGCTACGGCGCCTACATCTGCGGCGAAGAAACCGCGCTGCTGGAATCCCTGGAAGGCAAGAAGGGCCAGCCGCGCTTCAAGCCGCCGTTCCCGGCCAGCTTCGGCCTGTACGGCAAGCCCACCACGATCAACAACACCGAAACGTTCGCGGCGGTGCCCTGGATCATCCGCAACAGCGGCCAGGCCTACCTGGAAGTCGGCAAGCCGAACAACGGCGGCACCAAGCTGTTCTCGATCACCGGCGACGTCGAGCGTCCCGGCAACTACGAGATCCCGCTGGGCACCCCGTTCTCGACCCTGCTGGAACTGGCGGGCGGCATGCGCGGCGGCAAGAAGCTGAAGGCCGTGATCCCCGGCGGCTCCAGCGCCCCGGTGCTGCCGGCCGACATCATGATGGAAACCACGATGGACTACGACGCCATCGCCAAGGCGGGTTCCATGCTGGGTTCCGGCGCCGTGATCGTCATGGACGAGACGCGCTGCATGGTGAAGTCGCTCTTGCGCCTGTCGTATTTCTATTTCGAGGAAAGCTGCGGCCAGTGCACGCCGTGCCGCGAAGGCACCGGCTGGCTCTACCGCATGGTGCACCGCATCGAGAACGGCCAGGGCCGCCCGGAAGACCTGGACCTGCTGGACAACGTGGCGAGCAACATCATGGGACGCACCATCTGCGCCCTGGGTGACGCCGCCGCCATGCCCGTCCGGGGCTTCCTCAAGCATTTTCGCGACGAATTCGCGCACCACATCGAGCACAAGTCTTGTGTGGTCCCGCAATATCTGTAGGTCTCAGGAACAGCAATGGTTGAACTAACCGTCGACGGCAACAAGGTCGAAGTGCCCGAAGGCAGCATGGTCATGCATGCCGCCCAGAAAGTCGGGCTTTACGTGCCGCATTTCTGCTACCACAAGAAACTGTCCATCGCGGCCAATTGCCGCATGTGCCTGGTTGAAGTGGAAAAGGCGCCCAAGGCGCTGCCCGCCTGCGCCACCCCGGTGACCAATGGCATGGTCGTCCACACCTGCTCCGAGAAGGCGCGCGCCGCCCAGAAGTCGGTGATGGAATTCCTGCTCATCAATCACCCCCTCGACTGCCCGATCTGCGATCAGGGCGGCGAATGCCAGTTGCAGGACCTGGCCGTGGGCTACGGCGGCTCTTCCTCGCGTTACCAAGAGGAAAAGCGCGTCGTCTTCCACAAGGACCTGGGCCCGCTGGTTTCCGCCGAGGAAATGAGCCGCTGCATCCACTGCACCCGCTGCGTGCGCTTCGGCCAGGAAATCGCCGGCGTCATGGAGCTCGGCATGTTGGGCCGCGGCGAGCACTCCGAGATCACGACGTTCGTCGGCCGCTCGATCGAGTCCGAGCTGTCGGGCAACATGATCGACATCTGTCCGGTGGGCGCGCTGACCTCGAAGCCCTTCCGCTACAGCGCGCGTACCTGGGAACTGGCGCGCCGCCGTTCGGTCAGCCCGCACGACAGCCTGGGCGCCAACCTGGTGATCCAGGTCAAGGGCGACCGCGTCATGCGCGTGGTGCCGTTCGAAGACGAAGCCGTCAACGAATGCTGGATCAGCGACCGCGACCGCTTCTCGTACGAAGGCCTGAACAGCGAAGACCGCCTGTCCGCCCCGATGATCAAGGGCACCGACGGCAAGTGGCAGGAAGCCTCCTGGGCCGACGCGCTGCAAGCCGTGGCCCAGGGCCTGTCGCGCGTGCGCGACAGCTTCGGCGCCGGCCAGATCGGCGCGCTGGCTTCCGAATACGCCACCACCGAGGAATACGCGCTGCTGGGCCGCCTGGTCCGCTCGCTGGGTTCCGAGAACATCGACTTCCGCCTGCGCCAGACCGACCCGGCCTTCGACGCCGCGCTGACCGGCGCGCCGTGGCTGGGCATGCCCATCGCCGAACTCGACAACCTGGACCGCGTCCTGATCGTCGGTTCGTTCCTGCGCAAGGACCACCCGCTGATGGCGCAGCGCCTGCGCCAGGCCGCCAAGCGCGGCACGCAGATCCTGATGGTCGACAGCGCCGCGGACGATCCGCTGATGCCCGTGGCCGCCCGCAGCACCGTGGCGCCGTCCGAACTGCCGCGCGCGCTGGCCGAAGTGGCCGTCGCGCTGGCCCAGGCCAAGGAACAGGCCGTGCCGGCCGAGTTCGCCTCGGTCGTCCCGGGTGAAAACGCCAAGATGATCGCGGCCAGCCTGGCTTCCGGCTCGAACACCGCCGTGCTGATGGGCAACCTGGCCGTGGCCAGCGCCCAGGCCTCGACCCTGGCTGCCAACGGCCGCGCCGTGGCGGATCTTGCCGGCGGCAAGTTCGGCTTCCTGACCTCCGGCGGCAACACCGTCGGCGGCTACCTGGCCGGCGCCATCCCGGGCAAGGGCGGCAAGAACGCCGCCGCCATGCTGGCCGAGCCCCTGAAGGCCTATGTGGTCCTGCACGCCGAGCCGCTGCTGGACGCCGACAACGGCCAGCAGGCCATCGCCGCGCTGCGCGGCGCGCAATTCGCCGTGGCCCTGACGCCTTACCGTTCGGCCGCCGCCGAATGGGCCGACGTCATGCTGCCGGTGTCGCCGTTCACCGAAACCTCGGGCACCTTCGTCAACGCGCAAGGCCTGGCCCAGAGCTTCAAGGGCACGGTTTCGCCGTTCGGCCAGACGCGTCCGGCCTGGAAGGTCCTGCGCGTGCTGGGCAACGTCCTGCACCTGGCGGGCTTCGACGACGAAACCTCCGAGTCCGTGCGCGACGTCGCGCTGGCCGGCGGCATCGAAAGCCGCCTGTCCAACGACATCAAGGCGCCGCTGGGCCTGGGCCAGGCCGCGACCGGCCTGGAACGCGTGGCCGACGTGCCGATCTACCGCACCGACGCCATGGTCCGCCGTTCGGAGCCGCTGCAAGCCTCCCCGGCCTCGAAGAAGCCGGCTGCCGCCATGAACGGCCGCACGTTGACCAGCCTGGGCCTGACGGCCGGGGTCAAGGTTCGCGTCGCGGGCGCCCAAGGCGCCGTCGAACTCGAAACCGTGCAGGACGATGCCGTGGCCGACCGCGCCGTGCGCATTTCGGCTGCCTTTGAAAACACCGCGGCCCTGGGTGGCGCATTCGGTCAAATCAGCGTGGAGCGTGCCTGATGGAATGGCTTAATGTTCTTGAGAGCCAGGGATCGGCATTGCTGGGCCCGACGGTCTGGATGGTCCTCTGGACCCTCATCAAGATTGTGATCATCGCCGTGCCCATCATCCTGTGCGTGGCCTACCTGACGTACTGGGAACGCAAGATGATCGGCGCCATGCACGTGCGCATGGGTCCGAACCGCGTCGGCTTCAAGGGGTTGCTGCAACCGTTCGCCGACGTGTTCAAGCTGCTGACGAAGGAAGTCGTCGTCCCCAGCCAGGCCAACAAGGTGCTGTTCATCGTGGCCCCCGTGGTCACGCTGATGCCCGCGCTGGCCGCCTGGGCCGTCGTGCCCTTCGGTCCGGAAATCGTGCTGGCCAACGTCAACGCCGGCCTGCTGTACATCATGGCCATCACGTCCGTCGGCGTGTACGGCGTGATCGTCGCCGGCTGGGCGTCCAACTCCAAGTACGCCTTCCTGGGCGCGCTGCGCGCATCGGCCCAGATGCTGTCGTACGAACTGGCCATCGGCTTCGTGCTGGTGACGGTCCTGCTGGTCTCCGGCAGCCTGAACATGTCCGAGATCGTGCATGTGCAGAACCGCGGCTGGTTCGCCGAAAAGGGCCTGACGTTCCTGTCCTGGAACTGGCTGCCGCTCTTGCCGCTGTTCGTGATCTACGTGATTTCGGCCGTGGCCGAAACCAACCGCCACCCGTTCGACGTGGTCGAGGGCGAATCGGAAATCGTGGCCGGCCACATGGTCGAATACTCGGGCATGGCGTTCGCGCTGTTCTTCCTGGGCGAATACGCCAACATGATCCTGCTGTCCTGCATGGCGTCGATCATGTTCCTGGGCGGCTGGGCTTCCCCGATCGATATCGCGCCGCTGACCTGGATTCCGGGTTGGATCTGGCTGGGTCTCAAGACGTTCGTCGTGGTCTCGTTGTTCGTGTGGTTCCGCGCGTCGTTCCCGCGCTACCGCTACGACCAGATCATGCGCTTGGGTTGGAAAATCTTCATCCCGCTGACCGGCGTTTGGCTGGTCGTGGTGGCGATCTGGATGCAGACGCCCTGGAACATTTGGCGCTAAGCCGCCAGGCAGAGGCAGGATATGGAAGCGATCAAGGATTTCTTCGGCAGCCTGATGCTGACCGAATTGCTCAAGGGCATGCGCCTGACGGGCAAGTATTTTTTCAAGCGCAAGGTCACCTTGCGCTACCCCCAGGAAAAGACGCCCGCGTCGCCGCGTTTCCGCGGCCTGCATGCGCTGCGCCGCTACCCCAACGGGGAAGAGCGGTGCATTGCGTGCAAGCTGTGCGAAGCGGTGTGCCCGGCGCTGGCGATCACCATCGAGTCCGACCAGCGCGACGACGGCACCCGCCGCACCACGCGCTACGACATCGATCTCACCAAGTGCATTTTCTGCGGCTTCTGTGAGGAAAGCTGCCCGGTGGATTCCATCGTGGAAACGCACATCCACGAATACCACGGCGAAAAGCGCGGCGACCTGTATTTCACCAAAGACATGCTGCTCGCCGTGGGCGACCGCTACGAAGCCGACATCGCCCAGCGCCGGGCCGAAGACGCTCCCTATCGTTGAAGCCCAGGGTCTGATCCATGACTTTTACCACTGTCCTGTTTTACATACTGGCCGCCGTGCTGGTGATCGCGGCCTTCCGCGTGATCACCGCGCGCAGTCCGGTCACCGCCGTCCTGCACCTGATCCTGGCGTTCGTCAACGCGGCCATGCTGTGGATGCTGCTGGGCGCCGAATTCCTCGCGCTGCTGCTCGTGCTGGTGTACGTGGGCGCCGTGATGGTGCTTTTCCTCTTCGTCGTCATGATGCTGGACATCCGCATGGATGCGCTGCGCCAGGGCATGAAGACCTACCTGCCGCTGGGCCTGGTGATCGGCCTGGTCATGGTGCTGGAAATGGCCTTCGTGCTGGGCTCGACCTGGTACGGCTCCGGCCCGCAAGCCCCGGTCGCCGGCGACTACAACAACGCCCGCGCGCTGGGCGAAGCCATGTACACCCAGTACATCTACGCGATTGAAGTGGGCGCCGCGCTGCTGCTGGTGGGCATGGTCGCCGCCATCGCGCTGACCCTGCGCCGCCGCCGCGACGCCAAGTACAACGACCCCGTCGCCGCCGTCCGCGTGCGCGCCAAGGACCGTTTCCGCCTGGTGAGCATGCCCGCCCAGAGCGAGCGCGCCCAGTCGCAGATCGGTGCCTCGTCCGCCGCCGCGCCCCAAGGAGAACAAAAATGACGCTGACGCTGGCCCATTACCTGATCCTGGGGGCGATCCTGTTCGCCATCGGAATCTTCGGCATCTTCCTGAACCGCCGCAACCTGATCATTCTCCTGATGTCCATCGAGCTGGTGCTCCTGGCCGTCAACATGAACTTCGTGGCGTTCTCCAGTTGGTTCGGCGACACCGCCGGCCAGGTGTTCGTGTTCTTCATCCTGACCGTGGCCGCCGCCGAGGCGGCGATCGGCCTGGCCATCCTGGTGCTGCTGTTCCGCAACCTGAACACGATCAACGTCGATGATCTCGATCGCCTGAAGGGCTGACGGGGTATTGGAAGAAAATGTCTAGCTCACCCAACCTCTATTTGCTCATCGCGCTGGCGCCGCTGGCCGGGGCGATTCTCGCGGGCCTCTTCGGCACCGGGTTCCTGGGCCGCCCGATCGGCCGCCGCGCGTCGCACGTGATCACGATCCTGGGCGTGCTCATCTCCACCATCGGTTCGGTGGTGGTGCTGAACGACGTGCTCAACGGCCTGCGCTTCGACGGCGCGGTCTACACCTGGAGCCTGATCGGCCAGACCAAGCTGGAAATCGGCTTCCTGATCGACCCGCTGTCCGCCATGATGATGGTCGTGGTCACCTCGGTGTCGCTGATGGTGCACATCTACACCATCGGCTACATGGCCGACGATCCCGGCTACCAGCGCTTCTTCTCGTACATTTCGCTGTTCACGTTCTCCATGCTGATGCTGGTGATGTCGAACAACATGGTGCAGTTGTTCTTCGGCTGGGAAGCGGTGGGCCTGGTGTCGTACCTGCTGATCGGCTTCTGGTACACGCGGCCCACGGCGATCTTCGCCAACATGAAGGCGTTCCTGATCAACCGCGTCGGCGACTTCGGCTTCGTGCTGGGCATCGGCCTGCTGTTCGCTTACGCCGGCACGATGCACTACGGCGAAGTCTTCGCCCAGGCCGACAAGCTGGCCGCCCTTACGCTGCCCGGCTCGGACTGGATGCTGCTGACGGTCGCCTGCATCTGCCTGTTCATCGGCGCCATGGGCAAATCGGCCCAGGTTCCGCTGCACGCCTGGCTGCCCGACTCGATGGAAGGCCCGACCCCGATCTCCGCGCTGATCCACGCCGCCACCATGGTGACGGCCGGCATCTTCATGGTCGCGCGTTTTTCGCCGCTGTTCGAACTGTCGGACACCGCGCTGTCCTTCATCATCGTGATCGGCGCCATCGGCGCGCTGTTCCTGGGCATCCTGGGCATCATCCAGAACGACATCAAGCGCGTCGTCGCGTATTCCACGCTGTCGCAACTGGGCTACATGACGGTCGCGCTGGGCGCGTCGGCCTACTCGGTGGCGATCTTCCACCTGATGACCCATGCCTTCTTCAAGGCGCTGCTGTTCCTGGGCGCGGGCTCGGTCATCATCGGCATGCACCACGACCAGGACATCCGCAACATGGGCGGCCTGCGCAAGTACATGCCCATCACCTGGATCACCTTCCTGCTGGGCACGCTGGCGCTCGTCGGCACTCCGTTCTTCTCGGGCTTCTACTCGAAGGAACACATCATCGAGGCCGCCGGCGCCGCCAACGTCTGGGGCGCGACCTTCGCCTACTACGCGACGCTGATCGGCGTGTTCGTGACCTCGCTGTACTCGTTCCGCGTGTATTTCCTGGTCTTCCACGGCAAGGAACGCTTCGACACCGGCGACCACGGCCATGACCACCATCACCATGCGGCCGACGTCGACGAAGAGCCCGACGGCCACGGCCATCATGGCGGCAAGCCGCATGAATCGCCCTGGGTGGTCACGCTGCCGCTGGTGCTGCTGGCGATCCCGTCGGTCGTCATCGGCGCCTGGGTGGTCGACCCGATGCTGTTCGGCAAGTTCTTCGACGGCGTCATCAAGGTGCTGCCGCAGCATCCCGCCATGCACGAACTGCACGAAGAATGGCACGGCTGGGTCGCCTTCGGCCTGCACGCCTTCCAGACGGCTCCGTTCTGGCTGGTCGTGGCCGGCGCCGTCATCGCCTGGTACTGCTACCTGATCAATCCCAAGGTCCCGGCCGCGATCAAGTCCAGCCTGTCCGGCGTCAACAAGGTGCTTGAAAACAAGTACTACGTGGATTGGGTCAACGAGCAGATCATCGCCCGCGGCCTGCGCTGCCTGGGCCGTGGCCTGTGGCAGACCGGCGACCGCGGCATCATCGACGGCCTGCTGATCAACGGCAGCGCCCGTGTGGTGGGCTGGGTGGCAGCGGTCAGCCGCCACCTGCAGTCCGGCTTCATCTATCACTACGCGTTCGCGATGATCATCGGCATCATGGCGCTGGTGACTTTCTTTGTGCTGATTCCCCAATGATGGCAAGCGAGATGGCATCCAACACTTTCCCCTGGCTCACGCTTGCGATCTTCGTTCCGATCGTATTCGGCCTGCTGGTGCTGGCGGTGGGCCGTGACGACCGTCCCGGCCTGACGCGCGGCCTGTCGCTCGTCGGCTCGATCGCCGGTTTCCTCGTCACGATCCCGCTCTATACCGGTTTCGATTCCTCCACGGCCGCCATGCAGTTCGTGGAGAAGGCGTCCTGGATCGAGGCCTTCAACGTCAATTACCACCTGGGCATCGACGGCATCTCGATGTGGTTCGTGCTCCTGACCGCCTTCATCACGATCATCGTGGTGCTGGCCGGCTGGGAAGTCATCACCAGCCGCGTCGCCCAGTACATGGCCGCCTTCCTGATCCTGTCGGGCCTGATGGTCGGCGTGTTCTGCGCGCTGGACGGCATGCTGTTCTACGTGTTCTTCGAAGCCACGCTGATCCCGATGTACATCATCATCGGCGTCTGGGGCGGCCCGAACCGCGTGTATGCAGCCTTCAAGTTCTTCCTGTACACCCTGATGGGCTCGCTCCTGACGCTGGTCGCGTTCGTGTACCTGTGGAACGCTTCGGGCGGTTCGTTCGACATCCTGACCTGGCAGCAGACCAAGCTGGGCTACACCCCGCAGATCCTGATCTTCGTGGCGCTGCTGGCGGCCTTCGCGGTCAAGGTGCCGATGTGGCCGGTCCACACGTGGTTGCCGGATGCCCACGTCGAGGCGCCCACGGGCGGCTCCATCGTGCTGGCCGCGATCATGCTGAAGCTGGGCGCCTACGGTTTCCTGCGCTTCTCGCTGCCGATCGCCCCCGACGCCTCGCACAGCCTGGCGGGCATGATGATCGCGCTGTCGCTGATCGCCGTGATCTACATCGGCCTGGTCGCGATCGTCCAGGACGACATGAAGAAACTGGTGGCCTATTCGTCGGTCGCCCACATGGGTTTCGTGACGCTGGGCTTCTTCATCTTCAACACGGCCGGCGTCGAAGGCGCCATCGTGCAGATGATCTCCCACGGCTTCGTGTCGGGCGCCATGTTCATGTGTATCGGCGTACTCTACGACCGCATGCACTCGCGCCGCATCGCCGACTACGGCGGCGTGGTCAACGTGATGCCGCGCTTCGCCACGTTCTTCATCCTGTTCTCGATGGCCAACAGCGGCCTGCCGGCCACCAGCGGTTTCGTCGGCGAGTTCATGGTGATCATGGGCGCGGTCGAGCATAATTTCTGGATCGGCCTGCTGGCGGCGACCGCCCTGATCCTGGGCGCCTCGTACTCGCTGTGGATGGTCAAGCGCGTGGTCCTGGGCGACGTCGCCAATGACCATGTGCGCGAACTGACCGATATCAACCGCCGCGAGTTCGTGATTCTTGGCGCGATGGCGATCGCCGTGTTGTACATGGGGATCTATCCCAAGCCCTTCACCGACGTCATGCACGTTTCGGTGGAGGCCCTGCTGCAACACGTTGCCGTCTCGAAACTGTAAGACAAGACAATGATGCAATCCCAAATCGATTTCGCCCTGGCGACACCGGAAATCCTCTTGCTGGTTTTCGGCCTGGCTATCCTGCTCGTCGACGCGGTCAGCAATCACCCCGAGCGCAAGCCGACGTTCCTGCTGACCATGCTCGCGTTGGGCGTACTGACCGTCGTGTCGGCGCTGCAATGGAAGAATGGCGTGGTCGGGTCGACCTTCAACGGCCTGTACGTCACCGACGAGCTGTCGCACCTGCTGAAGATCGCGTCGTACATCGCGGTGGCCGCGACCCTGGTGTATGGCCGCGTCTACGCGCAAGTGCGCGACATGCTCCGGGGCGGCGAGCTCTACGTGCTGACGCTGTTCGCCCTGCTGGGCCAGATGGTCATGATCTCCTCCGGGAACCTGATCTCGATCTACCTGGGCCTGGAGCTGATGTCGCTGGCGCTGTACGCGCTGATCGCGCTGCGCCGCGACAACGTCGTGGCCACCGAAGCCGCCATGAAGTACTTCGTGCTGGGCGCGCTGGCCTCGGGCTTCCTGCTGTACGGCATGTCCATGGTCTACGGCGCCACCGGCCACCTGGACCTGGGCGAAGTCGCCAAGGTCATCGCCGCGGGCAAGGCCGAGAAGCTGGCGCTGGTGTTCGGCATCGTGTTCCTGGTCTCCGGCCTGGCGTTCAAGCTCGGCGCCGTGCCGTTCCACATGTGGGTGCCCGACGTCTACCAGGGTTCGCCCACCGCCGTGACCCTGATCCTGGGCGCCGCGCCCAAGCTGGCCGCCTTCGCCATCACGTTGCGCCTGCTGGTGGACGGCCTGCACGGCCTGGCCGCCGACTGGCAGCCGATGCTGATGATCCTGGCGGTGCTGTCGCTGGCCATCGGCAACCTGACCGCCATCGCGCAGACCAACTTCAAGCGCATGCTGGCCTATTCGACCATCTCGCACATGGGCTTCGTGCTGCTGGGCCTGATGTCGGGCTCGGTCGAGGGCAAGCCGGACCTGTCTTCCGCCGCCTACGGCGCGTCGCTGTTCTACATGCTGACCTATGTGCTGACCACGCTGGCCAGCTTCGGCATCGTCCTGCTGCTGTCGCGCCAGGGCTTCGAGTGCGAGCACATCGACGACCTGAAGGGCCTGAACCGCCGCAGCCCGTGGCATGCCGCCATCGTGCTGCTGCTGATGTTCTCGCTGGCCGGCATCCCGCCGCTGGTGGGCTTCTACGCCAAGCTGGCGGTGCTGCAGGCGCTGATCAGCGCCGGCCACGTCACGCTGGCCGTGATCGCGGTGCTGTTCTCGCTGATCGGCGCGTTCTACTACCTGCGCGTGGTCAAGGTCGTGTACTTCGACGAACCGGCGGCCGATGCCGCGCCGATGGTGGCCACCTGCGGCCAGCGCGGCGTGCTGTCGATCAACGGCGCCCTGATCCTGATCCTGGGCATACTGCCCGGCGGCCTGATGGCCCTGTGCGTGCAGGCCATCCGCAGCTCGCTGAGCCTGTAGGCGGAAACCGGAGCCATGAACCAGACACTGGCGGTATGGCTGCTGATCGCGCTGGCCCTGGTCAGCGCGAATCTCCCGTTCCTGACGGAGCGGGTGTTCGCCATCCTGCCCTGGAAACAGGGCGGGGCGGCCGCGGTCAAGCCGTTCTGGGTCCGCCTGATCGAAGTGCTGGTGTTCTATGCCATCGTCGGCGCGCTGGGTTTCGCTTTCGAATCCGCGCTGGGCAACCGGTTTTCCCAGACTTGGGAGTTCTACGCGATCACGCTGAGCCTGTACCTGGTGCTGGCCTATCCGGGGTTCGTGTACCGGTATCTGTTCAAGCGGCATCCCCGCCTGCGGACCTGAATCCGTCCCCTGTGAAAAACGCCCTGTGGGGCGTTTTTTTTTGTGGACATGGGAATGTGCCGGCCCATTAAGGAAGTTCGTCCAGCGGCCGTTTGCATGCGCCTGGGCCGTGTTCCCGCGGCCGAGGGACGCGCGCCAGGCGGATGCGGCGCGGCCTTTCGGGAAAGGCGGGGCGCTGCCGCAATGCTTCGCTCCAAATCGAACGATATTCAGATTTTCGTCAGACATTGGAACCGGTTTAAGGGTCCGACCCTGCCGCGCAGAAGGCAGCGATAACCCGCATAAAACCCGTGCCGAATGTTGTTTTTTCATCTTTTAGATGAATTTGTACATTGCATTCAGGTTTCATTCAGCGGCCCGGTTCAGAATCGCAAACGTTGAAAAAAACAAGAATCGTTGCTATTTAGAATTGGAGAAGCCGGTTTGAAGCCCCAAGACTCGTATTCGCTGAATACGCTCACTACCTCCCTGGCCGCCGCCATCGCAGTTCCCGCGCTGTTCATCAGTCCGTATGCCTCCGCCCAGTCCGCGGATGGCGTGACACAGCTTTCGCCGGTGCGCGTGGAAGGCGAGGGGTCTTCCTACCAGACCACGACGGTGCCGTCGCCGAAGATGACCGCGCCCCTGCTGGACACCCCGCGCACCGTGCAGGTGGTGCCGAAGCAGGTGATCCAGGACCAGTCGGCGTCCACGCTGCAGGACGTGCTGCGCAACTCGCCGGGCATTACCTTCGGCGCCGGCGAGGGCGGACGCCCCGGCGGCGACCTGCCCATCATCCGCGGCCAGAACTCGGCGGGCAGCATCTTCCTGGACGGTATCCGCGACTCCAGCACGCAGGTGCGCGATACCTTCAACCTGGAAGAGGTGGAAGTGATCAAGGGCCCGGACTCCGTGTACTCGGGCCGCGGCGGCGCGGGCGGCAGCATCAATATGATCAGCAAGACGCCCAAGGCCGCGGACTTCACGGAAGGCACCGTCCAGATCGGCACGGACAACAACTACCGCGCCACGATCGACAGCAACTGGCGCCTGGACGAAAAGGCCGCCTTCCGCCTGAACGTGATGGGCACCAAGGGCGACGTGCCGGGCCGCGACAATGCGGTGGATTTCGAACGCTGGGGCGTGGCGCCGTCGCTGACGCTGGGCGTGGGCACGCCGACGCGCATTACGCTGAGCTACTACCACTACCAAGACGACAGCATGCCCGACTACTCCATCCCGTATGACCCGAAGACGGGTCAGCCGGTGACGGAGACCATGGGCGTGAGCCGCAAGAGCTTCTACGGCCTGACCGGCCGCGACTTCATGAAGACGCGCGACGACGTCGCCTCCGTCGATCTCCAGCACGACTTCTCCGACAAGCTGCAACTGCGCAGCGTGCTGCGCTATGGCCGCGGCACGACCGACTTCGCCGCGACCAATCCGGACGACAGCAAGGGCAACGTGCCCAAGGGCCTGGTGTACCGCGCGCTCAAGTCGGGCTATTACGTCACCAAGACCTTCGCCAGCCAGACCGACCTGACCGGCGAGTTCGAGACCGGCAGTCTGAAGCACTCGTTCGACCTGGGCTTCGAGTACAGCAACATCAAGCAGGACAAGGACGGCTATACCGAGTCGGGCGTTCCGACCAACGGCAATTGCACCCAGGTCTCGACCATGTGCGCGTCGCTGTGGGATCCGGATCCCCACGTCTCCTATCCGGGCTCCCTGCAGCGCAACGGCAATCCGGCGCGCTACAACACCGATACCGTGGCGGTCTACGGCTTCGACACCATCAAGTTCAACGAGCAGTGGCAGGCCAGCCTGGGCCTGCGCTGGGACAACTACCGCACCAGCGGCAGCAACATTGCGCGCGGCCGCAACGATCCGGCCAGCGCGCCGGCGATCTACAGCACCAGCCGCGAGGACAATCTCTTCAACTACCAGGTCGGCGTGGCCTACAAGCCCATGCCCAACGGCACGATCTACGCCACCTACGGCACGTCGTCGACGCCGTCGGCCATCGCGTCCAGCGCGGTCAGCGACGCCGCCACGTTGACGAGCCAGTCGCTCGAGCCGGAAAAGAGCCGCACGGTCGAAGTGGGCACGAAGTGGCAGGTGTTCGATGACCGCCTGACGCTGTCGGCGGCCGCGTTCCAGGACATCCGCAAGAACACCAGCGTGGCCGTGTCGGCGACCGAGACCGAACAGGTCGGCGAGGCCAAGGTGCGCGGTATCGAACTGGGTTTCTCGGGCAGCATCACGCCCAGGTGGAACGTGTTCGGCGGCTACACCTTCATGAACAGCGAACTGACCAAGGGCGCGTTCAATAGCGGCGCCGTTGGCCAGGACCTGCCCAACACCCCGCGCAACGCCTTCAGCCTGTGGACCACCTACAAGGTGCTGCCCAAGCTGACGGTGGGCGGCGGCGCCTACTACGTGGACAAGGTGTACGGCAATTCGGACTCGGCGAAGAACGCCGACGGCACGCCGAAGACGCGTTGGGTGCCCTCGTACTGGCGCTTCGATGCCATGGCGGCCTACGAGTTCAACGAAAATGTGTCGGCCCAGTTGAACGTGCTGAACATCTTCGACGAAACGTACTACACCAAGGCCTATGCCGCGCACTATGCCGCGCTGGGCACCGGCCGCGCCGCGCTGCTGTCGCTGCGCATGCGCTACTGATCCCGGTCCCGGGAATGGAAAAAGCCACCGCGAGGTGGCTTTTTTCTTTCTGCCGGGAGGGTGTCAGACACCTGTGCAGGGCGCTTCAAGCTTGCCGCGCCTCGTCATAAGGGTGTCGGACACTTGGGGGAGGGCGGTTCGCGGGTGTTGGACCGCCTCGCAGGTGTCTGACACCCGATGAGACGCCCGCGCAAGTTGAAGCGCATTTCTCGTGGGTGTCAGACACCCGTGCAGGGTGCTTCAAGCTTGTCGCGCCTCGTCATAAGGGTGTCGGACACTTGGGGGAGGGCGGTTCGCGGGTGTTAGACCGCCTCGCAGGTGTCTGACACCCGATGAGACGTCCGTGCAAGTTGAAGCGCATTTCTCGTGGGTGTCAGACACCCGTGCAGGGTGCTTCAAGCTTGTCGCGCCTCGTCATAAGGGTGTCGGACACTTGGGGGAGGGCGGTTCGCGGGTGTTGGACCGCCTCGCAGGTGTCTGACACCCGATGAGACGTCCGTGCAAGTTGAAGCGTATTTCTCGTGGGTGTCAGACACCCGTGCAGGGTGCTTCAAGCTTGTCGCGCCTCGTCATAAGGGTGTCGGACACTTGGGGGAGGGCGGTTCGCGGGTGTTGGACCGCCTCGCAGGTGTCTGACACCCGATGAGACGTCCGTGCAAGCTGAAGCGCATTTCTCGCGGGTGTCAGACACCCGTGCAGGGTGCTTCAAGTTTGTCGCGCCTCGTCATAAGGGTGTCAGACACCGGAACCGTGGGTGTCAGCCACCAGAAAACTGCCGCTCAGCTTTCGAACCAGTTGAGCACGCCGTCCAGCCCGGACACGTTGAGCGCGTAGCGCGTCTGCTGGCGCACCAGCGGTTTGGCGTGGTAGGCCACGGGGAAGCCCGCCGCGCCCAGCATTTTCAGGTCGTTGGCGCCGTCACCCATGGCGATGATCTGTTCCTTGGTGGCGCCGTGCTGGCGGGCGAATTCGCGCAGGTGCACCGCCTTGGCGTCGGCGTCCAGGATGTCGCCGACCACCTTGCCGGTCAGCACGCCGTTGGAGATTTCCAGGGTGTTGGCGTGCGCGCTGTCCAGGTTCAGCCGTTCGCGCAGGCGGTCCGTGAAGAACGTGAAGCCGCCGGAGACGAGCAGCACCTTGATGCCGACGGCCTGGGCCGTGGAGATCAGCCGTTCGGCGCCCGGGTTCAGGCGCAGTTTTTCCGCGTACACCCGTTCCAGCGCGTCGGCGGGCACGCCCTCCAGCAGGGCGACGCGGCGGCGCAGGCTCTCGGAGAAGTCCTTGATTTCACCCCGCATCGCGGCCTCGGTGATTTCGGACACCTTGTCTTTCACGCCGACCACGCCCGCGATCTCGTCGATGCATTCGATGTTGATCAGCGTGGAGTCCATGTCCATGGCCAGCACTTTGCAGGCCGACAGTTTCAGGCCCGCGGGCAGGAAGGCTGCGTCGACGCCGTGGCGTTCGGCCCAGCCCACGACTTCGGCGCGGGTCTCGCCATCGTGCTGCACGTCGAGCAGGCGGGCCGCGGTGGCGCTGATGCGCGCGATGCCCTGCGCCTGGGCCAGGGCCGCCAGTTGTTCCGCATGTTCGGCGCTCAGGCCCGGGGATTGGACGACAAGATGATGGGTAGTCATAAAAATGTGAGTAATGGGTGCGGTTACTTCAAGGCGCGCAGCACGGCGCGCACGGCGTCGGCGCGGGCCGGAACCTGCGCGGCCTTGATCTCAACCCGCAATTTATCCTGTCCGGCGAGTTTGATGTGGCGCTGGCGCTGCACGAGCTCGATGATGCGGGCGGGATCGACGGAGGTCTTGGGGCCGAATTGCAGCAGCGCCTGCGTTTCGCTGGCGTCGATTTTGACGATGCCCAGGGGCTGGGCGGCCAGACGCAGGCGGTGCGTGGCGAGCAGCGTCTGCGCGGCTTCCGGCAGCTTGCCGAAACGGTCGATCAGTTCTTCCTGGATGCGGATCAGGTCGTCTTCGTCGGCGGCGTGCGCCAGGCGCTTGTAGATGCCCAGGCGGGCGTGCACGTCGGCGCAATAGTCCGAAGGCAGCAGGGCGGGCGCGTGCAGGTTGACTTCGCAGGCCAGGTTGAAGGGGGCGTCGAGGTCGGGCTCTTCGCCGGCGCGCAAGGCGCGCACCGCCTCGTTGAGCATCTCGTTGTACATCGAGAAACCCACTTCCTGGATGTTGCCCGACTGCGAATCCCCCAGCACTTCGCCCGTTCCCCGGATTTCCAGGTCGTGCATGGCGAGGTAGAAGCCCGAGCCCAGTTCCTCCATGGCCTGGATGGCTTCGAGGCGCTTCTTGGCGTTATTGGTGATGGCGTCTTCGCCAGGCGTCAGCAGGTAGGCGTAGGCCTGGTGGTGGGACCGGCCGACGCGGCCGCGAAGCTGGTGCAACTGGGCCAGCCCGAAGCGGTCGGCCCGGTGGATCACGATGGTGTTGGCGCTGGGCACGTCGATGCCCGTCTCGATGATGGTGGTGCACAGCAGCACGTTGTAGCGCTGCTGGTAGAAGCCCTTCATCACCTGTTCCAGCTCGCGTTCGGGCATCTGGCCGTGGGCCACCGCGATGCGAGCCTCGGGCACCAGCTCTTCGAGGCGGGCGCGGCGGTTGTGGATGGTTTCGACCTCGTTGTGCAGGAAATAGCACTGGCCGCCACGCTTGAGTTCGCGTAACAGGGCCTCGCGCAGGGTGCTGCCGTCCTCGCGCCGCACGAAGGTTTTGATGGCCAGGCGCTTTTGCGGGGCGGTGGCGATGACGGAGAAGTCGCGGATGCCCTCCAGCGACATGCCCAGGGTGCGCGGAATGGGCGTGGCGGTCAGCGTCAACACGTCGACCTCGGCGCGCAGCGCCTTCAGCGCCTCTTTCTGGCGCACGCCGAAGCGGTGTTCCTCGTCGATGATGACCAGGCCCAGGCGCTTGAACTTCACGTCCTTGGACAGGATCTTGTGGGTGCCGATGACGATGTCGACCCGGCCGTCGTTGATGCCTTCGATGGCGGCGGCCACTTCCTTGGCCGAGCGGAAGCGCGACAGTTCCACGACGCGCACCGGCCAGTCGGCGAAGCGGTCGGAGAAGGTCTGCGCATGTTGTTCGGCCAGCAGCGTGGTGGGGCAGAGCAGGGCGACCTGCTTGCCGTTGGCCACGGCCAGGAAGGCGGCGCGCAGGGCGACTTCCGTCTTGCCGAAGCCCACGTCGCCGCACACCAGGCGGTCCATGGGGCGGCCGGAAGTCATGTCGGCGATGACGGCCTCGATGGCGGCCGCCTGGTCGACCGTTTCTTCGAAGCCGAAGCCCTCGGCGAACGCCTGGTAGTCATTCAGCGGCAGGTTGAAGGCAAAGCCTTCGCGCGCGGCGCGCTGGGCATACAGGGCCAGCAGTTCGGCGGCGGTGTCGCGCACCTGTTTGGCGGCCTTGCGGCGCGCCTTGTCCCACTGGCCGGAGCCCAACTGGTGCAGGGGCGCGGCTTCCGGGTCGGCGCCGCTGTAGCGGGCGATCACGTGCAGTTGCGAGACGGGCACGTACAGCGTGCTGCCGTTGGCGTATTCCAGATGGAGGAACTCCATCCCGCCTTCGCCCATGTCCATGTTGACCAGGCCATGGTAGCGGCCGATCCCGTGCTGCGCGTGGACGACGGGGTCGCCCTCCCGCAGTTCGGACAGGTCGCGCACCATCGCTTCGACGTTGCTGGCGCGTTCCTGGTCGCGCTTGCCGCGGCGGCCGGTCGTGGCCAGGCCCGGGTACAGGTCGTTCTCGGTCAGGAAGGCCAGGTTGGCCTGGGGCAGCTCGAAGCCGGTGGACAGGGGCGCCGCGACGATGCCGAAATGCGCGTCCGAGGCCAGGAAGGCCTCGATGGCGTCGGGCTGCGCGTCCGGCGTGACGCCGAATTCGTTCAGCATCTGCACCAGCGTTTCGCGCCGGCCCGCGGAATCCGCGCACAGCAGCACGCGCGTGCGGCCCGTCTGCACCAGCGCGCGCAGCTTGGCGATGGGGTCCTCGGACCGCCGGGCCACGCTGACGTCGGGGGCGGCGCGGAAATCGGGATGGGGCTGGCCGGCGGCCAGCGACAGCCGGCGGAAGGCCTTCAGGCGGGAATAGAGCGCCTCGCTGTCCAGGAACAGCGAAGACGGCGGCAGGACCGGGCGTTCGCGGTCGCTCTTGAGGAAGCCGTAGCGGCTGGCGGTGTCCTGGTTGAAGCGCTGGATCGCATCGTCGATGTCGCCGACGGTGACGGTGACCGTGCCGTCCGTCAGGTAGTCGAACAGGGTGGCCGTTTCCTCGAAGAAGAGCGGCAGATAGTATTCGACTCCGGCGAACGGGATGCCGTTGCCGATGTCCTTGTAGGGCAGCGCGCGCGACGGGTCGCCTTCGAAGACTTCGCGGAAGCGGGCGCGGAAGCGGGTGCGCGAATCCTCGTCCATCGGGAATTCGCGGCCGGGCAGCAACTGCACCTCGCGCACCGGATACAGGCTGCGCTGCGTATCCACGTCGAAGCTGCGGATGGTTTCGATTTCGTCGTCGAACAGGTCCAGGCGGTAAGGCAGCGCCGACCCCATCGGGAACAGGTCGATCAGCCCGCCGCGCAGGCAGAATTCACCGGGCGCCGTCACCTGGGTGACGTGGTTGTAGTTGGCCAGCGTCAACTGGGCGCGCAGCGCCGCTTCGTTCAGCTTGTCCTTCTGCTTGAAGGAAAAGGTGTAGGCCGCCAGGAACGAGGGCGGGGCCAGGCGGTACAGCGCGGTCGTGATCGGCACCGTCAGCACGTCCACCGACTTCGTCATGAGCGAATGCAGCGTGTGCAGGCGTTCCGAAATCAGGTCCTGGTGCGGCGAGAACGCGTCGTAGGGCAGGGTTTCCCAGTCCGGAAGCTGGCGCACGCGCAGGCCGGGGGCGAATAGCTGGATTTCTTCCGCCAGGCGCTGGGCCTCGAGCGGCTCGGCCGTCAGGACGACCAGCGGCGCCGACGCCTGGCGCGCCAGGTCGGCCAGCAGCCAGGCGTCGCCCGAGCCCGGAGGCCTCGGTTGCGCATAGCGCGCGCCCGGTTTGAGCGCGGACAGGGTGGGGGCCGTCGCGGGGACGGAGGGCGCGGCTGTGGCGGGGATAGAGGGGGCGGGCATCAGGCTGGCAGCAGGCATCAAGCGGAAGATTATAAAATCACCGCACCATGTCTGCCTCCATCATTGCAATCGTGCCCGCCGCGGGCGTCGGCGCCCGCGCCAGCCGGCCCGGGCACGAGACCGTTCCCAAGCAATACCGTCCGCTGTCCGGACAGCCCATGCTGCGCCACGCGGTAAGCGCGCTGCTGGCCGATGAGCGGGTATCCCAAGTGCGCGTGGCCGTGACGCCGGGTGACGGCTGGGTGGACGCGGCGCTGGCCGGGCTGCCCCGCACGGTGTGGCGGGCCTGCGGCGGCGCGACGCGCGCCGATACCGTGGCCGGCGCGCTGGCTGAAAGCGGCGTCGCCGACGATGCCTGGGTACTGGTGCACGACGCGGCGCGGCCGGGCCTGCCCGCCGACGCGCTGGGCCGCCTGATCGACGCCTGCCTGGCGGATCCCGTGGGCGGCCTGCTGGCCCTGCCGGTGGCGGATACGGTCAAGGCGGGTCATGAGCGCGTGGAACGCACGCTCGACCGCAATGGCTTGTGGCTGGCGCAGACCCCGCAGATGTTCCGGGCCGGCGTGCTGCGCGACGCGCTGACGGCGGCCTCCGTGAGCGGCGCGGCCGTCACCGACGAGGCGTCGGCCATCGAGGCGGCCGGCTACGCGCCGCTGCTCGTTCCCGGCGCCATGCGCAATTTCAAGGTGACGTGGCCGGATGATTTCGAACTGATGGAAAAATGGCTATGAGCATTCCCTTTCGCGTCGGGCAGGGCTTCGACGTGCATGCGCTGGTCGAGGGCCGCCCGCTGATCATCGGCGGCGTCACGATCCCCCATACACACGGCCTGCTGGGCCATTCCGACGCGGACGTGCTGCTGCACGCGGTCACCGACGCGCTGCTGGGCGCCGCCGGCCTGGGCGACATCGGCCGCCACTTCCCCGATACCGACCCGGCCTTCAAGGGCGCCGACAGCCGCGTGCTGCTGCGCGAGGCGATGGCCCGCGTGCGCAAGGCCGGCTGGGCCCCGGTGAACATCGACGCGACGGTGCATGCGCAGGCCCCCAAGATCGGCCCGCACGCGCCGGCCATGGTGAAGAACATCGCGGCCGACACGGGGCTGGCCGAAACCGATATCAACATCAAGGCCAAGACGAACGAAAGCCTGGGGTACCTGGGAAGGAAAGAAGGGATCGCGGCGACGGTGGTCGCGTTGCTGGCGAAAGCGGGATAGCAATGGTGCCAGGCACTTAGGGCGTCTGGCACGCGTGAAAGAATACGGGCGGTGTCAGACACCGAAGGTGTCTGACACGCGCGGTATTAGGATTTACCCTGCGCCGCCAGCGCCAGGGCGGCGGCGTTGACGACAGCGGCGATGCGGCCGGCGTCGCGCAGTTGTTCGGTCGACAGGCCGTCGTTCTTCAGGTTTTCGTAGTGCGAGGCCACGCAGAAATGGCACTTGCCGATGATCGACGCCGCCAGCGCGAACAGTTCGAAGCGCTTCTTCTCCACGCCGCCGTGGGTGGCGTAGGCGTTCATGCGCAGTTGCGCCGGCAGGCTCTTCAATTGGGCGTCGCCGGTCATTTCCACGTAGGGATACCAGGTGTTGTTCATGCCCATGAGGGCCGAAGCGGTCAGGGCGGCGTTGGCGTCGGCTTCCGACAAGCCGCTCTTGAAGGCTTCGACCAGCGCCGGGCTGCGCGCGGCGTAGGCGGCCGACAGGGCGGTGCCGACGGCGTCCTCGGGGGCCAGCGTCGAGCGGGCGATCACGGCGTCCAGATTCAGGCGGATGTCCTTGGCCCAATCCGGTAGCTGTTCCTTAATGGTCGTAAGAAATTCCATAGTTTTTACCTATAATCTAGAGCAGTTAAAGCCCAGCGCGGGACCTGCTGGGCAGGCCCCTGGCCGGGCTGGAAATTACAGCGTGGCGCCGCCAACCGTACGGTTGCACGGGCACAGCTCGTCGGTTTGCAGACCGTCGAGCAGACGCAGGACTTCTTCCGGGTTACGGCCGACGTTCAGGTTGTTCACCGAAACGTGCTGGATCGTGTTGTCCGGATCGACGATGAACGTGGCGCGCAGGGCAACGCCAGCGCCCTTTTCACGCACGCCCAGTTGGTCGATCAGGGCGCCGGTGGTGTCGCCGAACTGATAGTGGCCCAGCTTGTTCAGGTCCGGGTGCTCACGGCGCCAGGCCAGCTTGACGAATTCGTTGTCGCTCGAACCGCCCAGCAGGACGGCGTCGCGGTCTTCGAAATCCTTGGCCAGCTTGTTGAAGCCGACGATTTCGGTCGGGCACACAAACGTGAAGTCTTTCGGGTAGAAGTAGATCACCTTCCACTTGCCGGGGAACGAGCTTTCGGTGATGTCTTCAAACGCCGACACGCCGTTTTCTTCGTGCTGGTTGAAGCCGGGCTTGACGCCGGTGACCTTGAAGGGCTCGAGTTTGTCGCCAACAGTTTTCATGTTTACTCCCAGTTGTTGGTGGAATTAAGGCTGTGCCTCAAACCATAAATTCTACGCTATGGATTATCGTTGTCTAATTGATAATTCCTAAATCGAGCTTTGGGTAACTCTATCCTGGCGGTCAGGCCGCCGCCCTCTCGGGGAAGCATGCGCAAAGAGCCGCCGACGTGCTTGAGCAGGCGTTCGACGATGGCCAGGCCCAGCCCCGCGCCGCTGACGCCGGTGCGCGCCGCTTCCCCGCGCGAGAAGGGCCGCAGCAGGCGGTCGACGTCCTCGGGGGCGATGCCGGGTCCGCGATCGGACACCTCGATCGCGATCATGGCGCCGTCAGCTTGCAGTGTCATGACCAGATGCGCCATGCCGTCGGTGGAGCGTCCGTAGCGGCGGGCGTTCTCGATCAGGTTGCTGACGATGCGCTTGAGGTCCAGCGCGGTGATGCGGGCGCGCAGGCCCGGCTCCAGCGAGGCTTCCAGTTCTCCGCCCACCGAAGCGGTGTGGCTGCGTTCGCGTTCGTAGAGTTCGGCCAGGACCGCGGAAATGTCCGTGGCCAGTTGCGGCAGCGTGCCGGCGGGGCGCGCGTATTCCATCAACTGCCCGATGCTGTGGTCGATCTGGCCCAGGTCTTCGTCGATGGCCTGGCGGGCGTCCTCGGAGACGCCGCTCAGTTCGATTTCCAGCCGCATGCGCGCCAGCGGCGTGCGCAGGTCGTGCGAAATCCCCGCCAGCATCAGTTCCCGGTCGGCCTCGGCCTGCCGGAGGTCCTTGGCCATGCGGTTGAAGGATGCGTTCAGGTCGCGGATCTCCAGCGGCCCCTGCTCGGGCAGGGCGGCGGGCGTCTCGCCGCGCGACAGCACCTGGGCGGCCCGCGCCAGCCGCGACAGCGGCCGGTTGACGAAGCCCACGCTGACCGCGGCCCCCACCAGGGACAGCAGCAGCGCCGTGGCGCCCCAGCCCAGCCATTCGATCCCGCCGGTCAGTCCGATCTGCTCGCGTTCGAACACCAGCCAGTAGAGGTCTTTTTCTATCTGGAAACTGACCCAGAAGCCGGGCACCTGGTTCACGCCCCAGGCGATCTGCGTCTCCGGGCCGAAGCGCGTGCGGATGTGCTGGGCGACGCGTTGCCAGTAGTCGTCGTCGGGGAGGGCTTCGGCGAAGTCGGTCACTTCGCGCGGATAGACCTGGATCCCTTCGTTGGTGGCCAGGTCCAGCAGGAGCTTGCTGCGCTCGTCGTTATGCGAGTAGATCAGCGCCGTGCGCGTGATATTGACGGCCGTGATCACCCGCTGCGCCATTTGATTGGCGCGCGGGCCCAGCTCCATGCTGAAAAAGACTTGTAGCCACGCGCCCAGGCTGACGAGCATCAGCGCGGCGAGCAACAGGAACGTGCGGCCGAACAAGCCGAGCCGCAGTCGTGATGTCAGGTTCCTGAAGGTTCTGCGCAAGCGGGGCACGAAGCTGCGCTCCTGCCCGGGGCGGGCGAGCCGGTCAACTGCCACCGTCCGGCACGAACACGTATCCCAGACCCCAGACGGTCTGGATGAATACGGGCTTGGACGGATTGGGTTCGATCAGCTTGCGCAGGCGCGAGATCTGGACGTCGAGGCTGCGATCGAAGGCTTCGTATTCGCGGCCGCGGGCCAGTTCCATGAGCTTGTCGCGCGACAGCGGGATCTTGGGGTGGCGTGCGAACACCTTGAGCACCGAGAATTCGCCCGTGGTGATGGGCACCTGTTCCCCGTTGCGCGTGAGCGTGCGGGTGGACAGGTTCAGCACATAGGGGCCGAAGGCGATGGATTCGTTCTCCTGGCTGGGGGCGCCGGGGTGTTCCTCGGTGCCGCGGCGGCGCAGGATCGCGTTGATCCGCGCCAGCAGTTCCCGGGGGTTGAACGGCTTGGACAGGTAATCGTCCGCGCCCATCTCCAGGCCGACGATGCGGTCGATCTCTTCCGCCTTGGCCGTCAGCATGATGATGGGAGTATTGTCGTGGCCACCGCGCAGCCGGCGGCAGATGGACAGGCCATCTTCGCCAGGCAGCATCAGATCCAGCACGAGCAGGTCGAAGTGCTCGCGTTGCCAGAGTTTGCCCATCTCTTTGGCGTCTTCGGCGACGAAAACGTTGAATCCCTGCTCGGACAAATACCGGCGCAGCAGATCGCGCAAGCGCGGATCATCGTCGACGACGAGGATTTTTCGGGTGGGGGTGGTGTTTTGCGTATTCATGGCCGGAAATGTAACAG
Organism: Achromobacter veterisilvae; assembly: GCF_037619525.1. Lineage (NCBI taxonomy): Bacteria > Pseudomonadati > Pseudomonadota > Betaproteobacteria > Burkholderiales > Alcaligenaceae > Achromobacter > Achromobacter veterisilvae. The sequence continues at coordinate 2,534,099 of NZ_CP148753.1, forward strand.
TGACAAGAACCAGCGGCTAGTGGGCGTTCACAAGATATTACACATTGCGATCCATCGTTGAAATCCCCCTGATAACCGGGGGCGGAGCCGCGGTATTTCGTACAATCTGCATCTATGGAACTAAACCTGCTGGCCCTGGAAACTTCTTCGTCCCGTTGCGGCGTGGCTCTCTTGCGCGCGGCCGGCGGCCGCCTGGAGGTCAGCGTGCGGGAACACGAGGGCTCCCAGGAACACGCCGAACGGCTCCTGCCCATGGCCAATGAACTGCTGGCGGCGTCCGGGCTGGGCCCGGCGTCCCTGCATGCCGTGGCTTTCGGCCAGGGCCCGGGCGGCTTCACGGGCCTGCGGGTGGCTTGCGGCGTGGCGCAGGGCATGGGGCTCGGGCTGGGCATTCCGGTATTGCCCATTGTCTCTCATCAGGCGGTCGCCGCCCAGGTGGAAGCGACCCCCGCCGACACGATCGTCGTGGCGCTGGACGCCCGCATGAATGAAGTCTACCTGGCCGTGTACCGGCAGGCCGGCGTTTCGGATGGCGAAATCGCCTGGGAAACGCTGCAGGCGCCGCTGCTGATCGCGGCGGCCGAGGTCGTGCCCTGGACCGCGCATCACCTGCCGGACTGGTCGGCGCGCGCCGGCCGTCCGCTGAACGCGGTGCTGGCCGGCGACGCCTGGGATGCCTATGCGGCCGACATGGCCCCGCCCGGCGCGTGGCGCCGCGCCGCCGGCGCGCAGCGGCCGGAAGCGGCCAGCGTGGCGCGCCTGGCGCGGCAGGGCTGGATGAGGGGCGAGGCCGTGGCGCCCGAACTGGCCGCGCCGCTCTACGTGCGCGACAAGGTGGCCTTCACCACCGCCGAGCGCATGCGCGGGGAGGGCGGCAATCCCAAGGCCCGCTCCACGCTGGTTCCCTGGGTGCCCCAGCCGATGTCGGATGCCGACCTGGACGAGGTGGTGGAGCTGGAAGCGCAGGTGCAGTCCTTCCCCTGGACCCGCGGCAATTTCGCCGACGCCCTGGCGGCGGGCTACGGCGCCTGGGTGCTGCGGCGGGACGGAAAGCTGGCGGGATTCTGCATCGTCATGTCCGCCCCGGACGTGGCGCACCTGCTCGTGATCGCCGTGGCCAGGAAGCTGCATCGCCAGGGCCTGGGCGGCATCCTGCTCGATTGGTGCGAGCAACAGGCGCGCGAACGCGGCCTGGAGGGCGTGCTGCTGGAAGTGCGCCCGTCCAACGAGCCGGCCATCGGGTTCTACAAGCGGCATGGCTATCTGCAGATCGGCGTGCGCCGCGGCTACTATCCGGCCGAGAAGGGCGGCCGCGAAGACGCCCTCGTCATGCAGAAGCGGTTTGCGGCCGCTGCCGGAGAGGCCGCATGATCCAGTCCGCCACTCCTCCTAACCCGGCCGCACCTCAGCCGGCCGCACCTCGCGTCAATCCGCTGCAGCGCATCTGGCTGCGCGAGATCGGCATGGAACGGCTGTGGCTGCGTCCCGCGCCGGCCCCCAGCCGGCCGGCCGCCGAGCCCCAAGCCCTTGTTTCCAAACCGGTTTTGCCGGCGGCCGCGCCGCCGGCCGAAGTGTCGGCGCGGCCCGCCGTTGTCGCGCCCGTCGTCGCGCCGGCCGCGGAGCCCGCCGCGGCCCGCCCCGGCATGCCGGCTTCCATCCTGAACCGCAACGGCCCGCCGCCACGCCCGGCCCCCAAGGCGGCGGAGGAAGCGCCGGCGCCCGCGCCGATCCCGGTGGCCGAGGCCATCCGGAATTCCAGCCTGGACGAGATGCGCGAACAGGTCGTGGCCTGCGAGGCCTGCGGCCTGTGCAAGGGCCGCCGCAACGCGGTGTTCGGCCACGGCGGCCAGCCGACGCGCTGGCTGGTGGTGGGCGAGGCGCCGGGCGAACAGGAAGACCGGCAGGGGCAGCCCTTCGTGGGCCGCTCGGGCCAGTTGCTGGACGCCATGCTGTCGGCGGTGTCCATGAGCCGCGAGCGCGACGTTTTCATCACCAACGTCATCAAGTGCCGTCCGCCGGGCAACCGGAACCCCAAGCCGGAAGAGATCGCGGCCTGCAGTCCTTACCTGATGCGGCAGATCGCCTTGCTCAAGCCGGAGCGGATCCTGGTGCTGGGCCGTTTCGCCGCCCAGACGCTGTTGGGCACGGACGCCACCATCGGCAGCCTGCGGGGCCGCATCCACCAATTGAAGACGGACGAAGGCCTGCAGATTCCGGCCGTGGTCAGCTATCACCCGGCCTATCTGCTGCGCAGCCCCGTTGAGAAGGCGCGCGCCTGGCAGGACCTGCAACTGGCGGCCCGGATGGGCTGAGGCGGTATCGGCAGGAATGAAAAAACCGGGCGCAGGCCCGGTTTTCATTGGAAGATCAAGCGCTTAGTGCGAAGAATCCAGCGCGCGGCCGTGGCCTTCCTGGCCGATCTGGTCGTGGAGTTCCGGGTTGGCCTGCAGGTTGCGCTTGCTCCAGCGCATGAAGACCACCATCAGCACGGCGACCACGGTGCCGAAGATCACGATGATCACGTTGATCGGCAGTTGCAGCCACAGCAGCACCGTGTACATGGCCACCATCAGCAGGATATTGAGTTGTTCGTTGAAGTTCTGCACGGCGATGGAGTGGCCGGCCGACAGCAGGACGTGGCCGCGGTGCTGCAGCAAGGCGTTCATCGGGACCACGAAGAAGCCGGCCAGGCCGCCCGTGATCAGCAGCAGCAGGTAGACGCTCCAGGGCGAATAGACCAGCGGCATCAGCAGGACGACCAGGCCCATGGCCGCGCCGACCGGCAGCACGGACAGCGCGCGCCGCAGCGGGATGCGGCCCGCCAGGATGGAGCCGACCACCGTGCCCAGGGCGGCGACGCCCATCAGCATCGAGGCCTTGTCCAACTGGTATCCCAGGTGGCTGCGGCCCCATTCGATGACGATCAGTTGCAGCGTGGCGCCGGCGCCCCAGAAGAGGGTCGTGACGGCCAGCGAGATCTGGCCCAGCTTGTCCTTCCAGAGGACGCGGACGTAGCCCCAGAAGGTGCGGACCAGGCGGATGGGGCTTTTCTGCTGCGGCGGATAGCGCACGTGGGTGTGCGGGATCATCAGGTTGCACAGGGCCGCCAGCAGGTATACGAAGGCGATGACGAGGATCGCGGCCTCGGCCGGGGTATGGACCAGCTTGCCGATGAACGAGTGGCTGAGCAGCGTGGTGGAAACGGAGGACGAAATGAGCAGGCCGCCCAGCACGGTGCCCAGGATGATGGAGAAGACCGTCAGGCCCTCGATCCAGCTATTGCCCTTGACCAGCATGGCGGGGGGCAGCATTTCGGTCACGATGCCGTACTTGGCCGGGGAGTAGGCCGCGGCGCCGATGCCCACGATCCCGTAGGCCATGCAGACCAGATAGGTCTGGTACTGGGCGGCGACGCCGATGTTGGCGTAGGAGAACATCAGCATGCAGCCGGCCACTTTCAGCGCGTTGGTGGAGAACATCACGCGCCCCTTGGGGAAGGAGTCCGCCAGCGCCCCGACAAAGGCGGCCAGGACGACGTATGCCAGCGCGAACGACCATTTCATCATGGGAGCCAGCCAGTCCGGCCCGTGCAGTTCCTGTATCAAGGCGATGGCTGCGATGAACAGCGCATTGTCCGCCAATGACGAGAAGGCCTGCGCGGCCATGACCAGATAGAAACCACGTTTCAAGAATGTCCCCGTTCTTCGGCCTGAGCCCGGCCAGTCCGCGTGAAAATTTATGTGTCGTGCCAAAAAGTGTCAGGGAGTATAGCCGGAGCCCCGACGGCGGCCTGTGCGCGTTTGCCCGCGGGTTGACGGTTGCTGACTTCGGGGACGGACTGCCTGCGGTATCATACGAGCCATATGAGAGCCGGCCCTCCAGGGGGCCGGTTTGCAATCTGCGCGGCAGGTCCGTTAACGCCTTTCGTTCAACCCACCCCGTCGTCATCGTACTGTGCGTCTTACTCAGCTCAAACTCGCCGGCTTCAAGTCCTTCGTCGATCCTACCGTGATTCCCGTGCCCAGCCAGTTGGTGGGCGTGGTGGGTCCCAACGGCTGCGGGAAGTCGAACATCATCGACGCCGTGCGTTGGGTGCTGGGCGAGGCCAAGGCCTCGGAACTGCGCGGCGAGTCCATGCAGGACGTCATTTTCAACGGGTCCGGCAACCGCAAGCCGGCCGCCCGGGCGTCGGTCGAAATGGTGTTCGACAACAGCGAGGGCCGCGCCGCCGGCCAATGGAGCAGCTACGCGGAAATCGCCGTGCGCCGCGTGCTGACCCGCGACGGAACCAGCAGCTACTTCGTCAACAACCAGCAGGTCCGCCGCCGCGACATCCACGACATCTTCCTGGGCACGGGCCTGGGCGCCCGCGGCTACGCCATCATCGGGCAGGGCATGATCAACCGCCTGATCGAGGCGCGCCCGGAAGAACTGCGGGTGTTCCTCGAGGAAGCGGCCGGGGTGTCGCGCTACAAGGAACGGCGCCGCGAAACCGAGAACCGCCTGTCCGACACGCGCGAAAACCTGACCCGCGTCGAGGACATCCTGCGCGAGTTGACCAGCCAGTTGGAAAAGCTGGAAGCGCAGGCCGAAGTGGCCACGCGCTACCGCGAGCTTCAGGCCGACGGCGAAAAGAAACAGCATGCGCTGTGGTTCCTGAAGGAAACCGGGGCGCGCGAAGAACGCGCCAGGAAGGCCCAGGAAATGGCGCAGGCCCAGAACGAACTGGAAGCCGCCATCGCCGGCCTGCGGGCGGGCGAGGCCGCGCTGGAATCCCGGCGCCAGGCCCACTACGCGGCCAGCGACACCGTCCACACGGCCCAGGGCGCGCTGTACGAGGCCAATGCCCAGGTGAGCCGCCTGGAAGCCGAGATCCGGCACGTCGTGGATTCCCGCAACCGCCTGCAGGCGCGCCGCGAGCAATTGCAGCAGCAGATCGCGGAATGGACCTCCCAGCGCGAACACTGCACCGAGCAGATCGCCCAGGCCGAGGACGACCTGGCGACCGGCGCCGCCCGCACCGAAGAGGCGCGCGCCAAGGCCGAGGACGCCCAGGCCGCCTTGCCGTCGGTGGAGCAGCGCGTGCGCGAAGCCGCCTCCGGCCGCGACGAGATGCGCGCCGCGCTGGCCCGAGTCGAACAGAACCTGGCCCTGGTCGCCCAGACGCAGCGCGACGCCGACCGCCAGATGCAGACCCTGGAGCAGCGCCGCGAGCGCCTGCAGCAGGAACTGCGCGAATTGCACAGCCCCGATCCCGTCCGCCTGGAACAGTTGGCCGGCGACCGGCTGGCCGGCGAAGACCAGCTCGAGGAAGCCCAGGAAGAACTGGCCACGCTGGAAGGCCGCGTGCCGGAAGCGGACGCCGAGCGCAGCCGCGCCCAGGCCGCCGCCCAGACCGACGCGCAGAACCTGGCGCGCCTGGAAGCCCGCCTGTCCGCGCTGGTGAAGCTGCAGGAAGACGTGCAGAAGCAGGGAGCGCTGGAACCCTGGCTCGCCAAGCACGAACTGGCCGGGCTGACCCGCCTGTGGCAGAAGCTGCACGTCGAGCCCGGCTGGGAGACCGCCCTGGAAGCCGCCTTGCGCGAACGCATGGCCTCCATGGAAGTGCGCAGCCTGGACTGGGCCCGCGCCTTTGCCGAGGACGCGCCGCCGGCCCGCCTGGCGTTCTATCAATTGCCGGCCGCCGCGCCGGCGCCGGCCGCCCCGGCCGGGCTGACCCCGCTAGCCAGCCTGCTGCGCATCACCGACCCCGACCTGCGCACGCTACTCAATGAATGGCTGGGCGGCGTCTACACGGCCGTCGACCTGACCCAGGCCCTGTCCATGCGCGCCAGCCTGCCCGCCGGCAGCGCCTGCGTGGTCAAGGCCGGGCACCTGGTGGATGCGCACAGCGTGCGCTTCTACGCCCCGGATTCCGAGCAGGCCGGCCTGCTGGCCCGCCAGCAGGAAATCGAAAACCTGCAGCGCGAGATCAAGGCCCAGCAACTGATCGCCGACCAGGCGCGCGCCGCGGTCGCCCGCGCCGAGACCGCCTGGCAGCAGGTGTCCCAGGCCATCGCGCCGGCCCGCCAGCGCGTGGCCGAAGTCACGCGCCGGGTGCACGACATCCAGTTGGAACACTCGCGCCTGCAGCAGCAGGCCGAACAGTCGGGCGAGCGCGCGTCGCGCCTGCGCCAGGACCTGGAGGAAATCAAGGTCCAGGAAGAAGACCTGCGCGCCACCCGCGAAGAGGCCGAGGCGCGCTTCGAGGCGCTGGACGAAGAACTGGCCGAACATCAATCCCGCTTCGCCGATGCCGAAATCGACGGCGAAACCCTGGCGGCGCAGGCCGAGGCCGCCCGCGCCGGACTGCGCGAACTGGAACGCGCCGCCCAGGAAGCCGAATTCGCCGAGCGCAGCATCCAGGTCCGGATCACCGACCTGCAGCGCAACCAGCTATTGGCGGCCGACCAGAGCCAGCGCGCCAGCGTCGAACTGGAGCAGTTGCAGGTGGACCTGGCCGAACTGGACGCGTCGGCATCCCAGGCCGGCCTGCAGGACGCCCTGGAAGCGCGCGCCGAACGCGAGGAGGCGCTTTCCCGCGCGCGCCAGGAAATGGAAAACCTGGCGGCCCTGCTGCGCGGCGCCGACGAAGACCGCCTGCAGCAGGAGCAGACGCTGGAGCCGCGGCGCGCCCGCATCATGGAATTGCAGTTGCAGGAACAGGCCGCCCGCCTGGCCGAAGAGCAGTTCACGGAACAACTGAACGCGCGCGAGGTCGACCGCGAGGCCCTGGCCCAGGAATTGGCCAACCAGCCGGACGAATGGCGCCGCGCCAGTTGGCTGCAATCGGAAGTCGGCCGCATTTCGCGGCAGATCGAGTCCCTGGGGTCGGTCAACCTGGCCGCGCTGGACGAACTGAATACCTCGCGCGAGCGCAAGGGCTTCCTGGATTCGCAGCACCAGGACCTGATGACCGCCATCGAGACCCTCGAAGACGCCATCCGCAAGATCGACCGCGAAACCCGCGAGTTGCTCCAGGAAACCTTCAACGTCGTCAACGGCCACTTCGGCGAACTGTTCCCCAAGCTTTTCGGCGGCGGCGAGGCCCGGCTGAGCATGACGGGCGAGGAAATCCTCGACGCCGGCGTGCAGGTCATGGCCCAGCCTCCCGGCAAGCGCAACAGCACCATCCACCTGCTGTCGGGCGGCGAGAAGGCCCTGACCGCGACCGCCCTGGTGTTCGCGCTGTTCAAGCTCAATCCGGCCCCATTCTGCCTGCTGGACGAGGTGGACGCGCCGCTGGACGACGCCAACACGGAACGCTATGCCAACCTGGTCGCCAACATGAGCGAGCAGACCCAGTTCCTGTTCATCTCGCACAACAAGATCGCGATGCAGATGGCCAAGCAGCTCATCGGTGTAACCATGCAAGAGCAAGGGGTTTCGCGTATCGTTGCGGTAGATATAGATTCGGCCGTGCAGATGATGGCCTCCGAAGCGGCATAAACCAATATTCAGAAGGGCGCCGGGCGTTTCGGCGCGGGATTGATACATGAGTGATTTGCAGATCGGGCTGATTGCCCTGGGCGTCCTGCTGATACTGCTGGTGCTGGGATTCAACTGGTGGCAGGATCGGCGCGTCCGGCGCAAGATGCAGACCCATTTCCCCGCCTCCGAACAGGATCCGCTCCTGGGAGCGGGAACCGTCTCCGGCGCCGCGAACGCCGGCGGCGGCCCGGCGTCCCGGCGCGAGCCGGGCATGGGCGGCGAGTCGCTGCGCGCGCAGTCCGGCCAGCCGGCCCCGGTCGATCCGGGCACCGACGCCGACGACGCCGAAGAACCCGATCCCGCCTGCGAAGTGGTCATCGAGATCAATTTCGCCGAACCGGTGCGCGGCGCCGACCTGCTGCCCTACATGCAAAGCCTGCGCCACGTCGGCCGCAAGCCCATGCGCGTGTTCGCCGAGACCGATCAGCGCCGCCACCGCGCGCGCGTCCACGCCGGCGAGTCCTACGCGTCGATGCAACTGGCCGTGTTGCTGGCCAACCGCAGCGGCCCGCTGACCGCCATCGAATGGTCGCAGGCCTGGGCTCGCGCCCAGGACATGGCCGAGCGCTTCGACGCCACCATCGAAGGCCCGGACCAGCAGGCCGTGCTGGAGCAGGGCGCCCGCCTGGACGATACCTGCGCCGCCCTGGACACCCAGGTCGGCCTGACCCTGCTGCTGGGCACGGCCCAGCCCGCCGCCGAGGTCCTGGCCGTGGCGCGCGACACCGGCTTCGTCCCGGACGGCAACCGCCTGGCCTGGCCGGCGGAGAACGGCGTGGCCCGCTTCACGCTGGCGCGGGCCGACGGCGCGGCGTTCGATGCCGGCATGGGCGGGATCGAACGCCTGTACCTGTTGCTCGACGTGCCGTGCAGCCCCGCGGACAGCCGCGCGTTCGGCCGCATGGTCGACGTCGGCCGCGACCTGGCCGCCCGCTTGCGCGCGGAACTGGTAGACGACCAGGGCAAGCCGCTGGCCGATGGTTCTGAAACGGTCATCGACGAGCGGCTCCAGGTGCTGTTCGGCCAGTTGGAGCAGGCGGGCCTGCCCGCCGGCAGCGAACGCGCCCAAAGGGTGTTTGCCTAAATGAGCGGCGTGTCCGGCAGTGAAAACGCGGCGCAAGCCGCGGCGCGCTTGCGCGCCGAGATCGAACAGCACAACGTCCGCTATTACGTCTACGACGATCCTTCCGTCTCGGATGCCGAGTACGACGGGCTGATGCGGGAGCTGCAGGCCCTGGAGGCCGAGCATCCGGAACTCGTGACGCCGGAATCGCCCACGCAGCGCGTGGGCGCGGCGCCCGTGTCCGCATTCGGCGCCGTGCGCCACGCGGTGCCCATGCTGTCGCTGGGCAATGCCTTCGACGAGGAAGACGTGGTGGCGTTCGACCGCCGCGTGACCGACACGCTGCGCGGCGCGGGCCTGTTGGGGCCGGCTCAGCAGGCGGACTATTTCTGCGAACTCAAGCTGGACGGGCTGGCGATCAGCCTGCGCTACGAGGACGGCCGCCTGGTGCAGGCCGCCACGCGCGGCGACGGCCAGACGGGCGAGGACGTCACGTCCAACATCCGCACCATCAAGGCGATTCCGCTGCAGCTCAAGGGCGCCGCCCCGAAGGTGCTGGAAGTGCGCGGCGAGGTGCTGATGAACCGCGCCGACTTCGAGAAACTGAACCAGGCCCAGGCCAGGCGCGACGAGAAGGTGTTCGTCAACCCGCGCAACGCGGCCGCCGGCAGCCTGCGCCAACTGGATCCGCGCATCACGGCCAAGCGGCCGCTGCGCTTTTTCGCCTACGGCTGGGGCGAGGTGCACGGCCTGCCGGGTTCCCAGGGCGGCCTGTTCGCCGAGGCCTCGGCGGGCGCGGCCGAAGCCTCGCAGTTGCCCGAGAAATCCCACGGCGCGATGCTGGAATGGCTCGCCTCGCTGGGCCTGCCGGTCAATGTAAAGCACAACCACCGCGCCACCGGCGCCGAAGGCCTGATGGCCTTCTATGCCAAGGTGGGCGCAATGCGCGCGGAACTGCCCTACGACATCGACGGCGTGGTCTACAAGGTGGATTCGCTGCCGGCCCAGAAGGTGCTGGGCTTCGTGGCGCGCGCGCCGCGCTTCGCGCTGGCGCACAAGTTCGCCGCCGAAGAGGCCACCACCACGCTGCTGGACATCGAGGTCCAGGTCGGCCGCACCGGCGCCATCACGCCGGTGGCCCGACTGAAGCCGGTGTTCGTGGGAGGCGTCACCGTCACGAACGCCACGCTGCACAACGAAGACGAGATCCGCCGCAAGGACGTGCGCATCGGCGATACGGTCATCGTGCGCCGCGCGGGCGACGTGATTCCCGAAGTGCTGGCCCCGGTGCTGGAAAAACGGCCGGACGACGCCCGCGAATTCGTCATGCCGACCGCCTGTCCGGTCTGCGGCTCCACCATCGAGCGCCTGGAAGATGAAACCATCGCGCGCTGCACCGGCGGCCTGTTCTGCGGCGCCCAGCGCAAGCAGACGCTCTGGCACGCGGCCAGCCGCAAGGCGCTGGATATCGAAGGCCTGGGCGAGAAACTGGTGGATCAACTGGTCGACAGTGGCCGCGTCAAGACGCTGGCCGATCTATATGGCCTGCGCCCGCTCGAACTGGTGGGGCTGGACCGCATGGGCCAGAAGTCCGCCGACAACCTGGTGGCCGCCATCGAAAAGGCGCGCACGCCCGGGCTGGCCAGGCTGCTGTTCGCGCTGGGCATCCGCCACGTGGGCGAGACCACGGCGCGCGACGTGGCGCGCCACTTCGGCAGCATCGACGCCATCATGGACGCCGACGAAGAGGCGCTGTCCGCCGTGCCCGACGTGGGGCCGGTAGTGGCGGCGTCGATCCGTCACTTCTTCGCCGAACAGCACAACCGCGACGTGATCGGGCAACTGAAAGCGCAGGGCGTGAATCCGGTGGCCGAAGCGGCGCCGCAAGGCACGACCCTGGCCGGCAAGACTTTCGTGCTGACGGGCACCCTGCCCAACTGGACGCGCGAAGAGGCCTCCATGCACATCCAGGCGGCCGGCGGCAAGGTCAGCGGCTCGGTGTCGAAGAAGACGGCCTACCTGGTGGCCGGCGAAGAGGCCGGCAGCAAGCTCACCAAGGCCCAGGAACTGGGCGTGGCGGTGCTGGACGAAGACGGCCTGAAAGCCCTGCTGGGGATGGCCGGCTGAACTTCGGCCCTCGGCCCTGGCGAAAAAAAACTGCCCGCATGAAGCGGGCAGTTTTCGTTTGCGCGGCCAGGATTACTGGACCTTGGCCTTTTCGCGCAGTTCCTTCTGGTAGTCGGCCAGGGTTTGCTGGCGCAGCATTTCTTCCAGTTGCGTGCGCACCTGGTCGAGCGGGGGGAATTCCACCGGACGAGTGTCGTCGACCATGATGATGTGCCAGCCGAATTGGGTCTGGACCGGCTTGTCGACCAGTTCGCCCTTCTTCAACTGGGTCACGGCTTGCGCGAACGGCTGGACGTAGTTGGTCGGGGGAGCCCAACCCAGGTCGCCGCCCTTTTCGGCGCTGCCGGGGTCCTTCGAGTTCTTCTTGGCCAGATCGTTGAACTTGCTCTTGTTGCTCTTGATCTGGGCCAGCAGGTCGTTCGCCGTCTTCTCGTCTTCGACGAGGATGTGGCGGACCTTGTATTCCATCTTGCCGGCTTGTTCTTTCTTGATCTTCTCGTATTCGGCGGTGACCTTGGCTTCCGACACCGGGTGCTTGGCCAGGTAGTCGGCCATCAGGGCGCGGACCAGGATGCCTTGGCGGGCTAGCTCGATTTCGGTCTGGACGTCGGCCTGCTTGGCGATGCCGCCGGTTTCGGCGGCCTGCACGAAGATCTGGCGGTTGATCATTTCCTGCTTGACCTGTTCGCGCAGTTGCGGCGAATCGGTCGCACCCTGGCTGACCAGCAGCTTGACGAATTGATCCAGGCTCTTTTGCGAAATGGCCTTGCCGTTGACGGTGGCCACGTTCTGGGCAAAAGCCGGCACGGCGATGACGCAGGCCGCAGCCAGCATGACGATGCGTTTCATGAATATCCTTTTACTTTCTATTTGGGAGCCTGGGCATCTAGCGCAAGCGCATGAATCGGATAGGGGATCAAATCTTGCAAATGATGATACACCAGCCGATGCCGCGCGACGGGCGAGAGCCCCGCAAAACAGGACGCAACAATGATCACGCGATAGTGGCCGGCGCCGTTTTTACTGCCTTCGTGGCCGGCGTGCAAATGCGAGTCGTCCAGGATGTCCAGGCTGGCGGGTTCCAGGACGGCGAGCCGTTCCCGGATCAGGGCGATGCGGTCGGTGGTGTCTGACATGGCGGCGGATAGGAAAGTTCCGGCGCGCGGGCGCCGGACGGGAGAGGGGGGCGGTTCAGGGCTTGCCGGCCGGCGTATCGGGGCCGGAGGGCGTTTGTTCCTCGGCCTGGATGTGCTTGCCCAGCCAGACCGACTGGCCGATCACGAAGACCACCATCAGGCCCATCAGGCCGAAGGCCTTGAAGCTGACCCATTGCGACTCGGTGAAATGGCCGGAAAACGCCACGTACAGATTGAGCGCGCCGGCGATCAGGAAGAAGGCGGCCCACACCAGGTTCAGCCGTTCCCAGGCCGCATCCGGCAACTGGATCTGCTTTTCCATCAGGCGGCGGATCAGGTTGCGGCCGAAGAACAGGCGCGCGAAGACCAGCGCGCCGCCGAACAGCCAGTACAGCACCGTGGGCTTCCACTTGATGAAGACGTCGCTGTGCAGCCAGATGGTCGCGCCGCCGAACACCAGGATGACCGTGAGGTTGACCCAGTGCATGGCCTCGGTGGCGCGTCCGGTGGCCTTGAGCCAGACGATCTGCGCGACGGCCGCGGCCATGGCCACGCCCGTGGCGGTGAAGATGTCCGTGTACCGGTAGGCGATGAAGAAAAGGAACAGCGGAAACAGGTCGAACAGGAACTTCTTCATTCAATCTTCTACGGGTTCAAACGTCATCGACAGGGAATTGATGCAGTAGCGCAGGCCGGTGGGCTCGGGGCCGTCGGGAAAGACGTGTCCCAGGTGCGAGTCGCAGACGTTGCACAGCACCTCCGTGCGGACCATGCCGTGGGTGGTGTCCCGTTCTTCGCGCACCTTTTCCGGGTCCAGCGGCTGGAAATAGCTGGGCCAGCCACAGCCGGCGTCGAACTTGGTGTCCGACGCGAACAGCGCCGTGCCACAGCCCACGCAGCGGTAGATGCCATGCGAGAACGTATTCCAGTAACGCCCGGTGAATGCGCGTTCGGTACCCTTTTCGCGGGTGACGACGTATTCTTCGGGGGAAAGCTGGGCCCGCCATTCGGCGTCGGATTTTCGTACTTTGTCCATATGAGCTCTTGGAGTCCCGATGCCCGAAATGGTTCGGGCATAATCCCGCCCCATGTTAATCGAGTTTGACCAGGCGATTGTATCCACGCCCCAGGCGGAAGTGCTGCGCGGGGTGAGCGCGACGCTGGCCGAGCGCCGCGTCGGCATCGTCGGCCCCAACGGCGCCGGCAAGAGCACCCTGGCGCGCCTGGTCAACGGACTGGTGCTGCCGTCGTCGGGCAGCGTGCGGGTGGGCGGGCTGGATACCCGGCAGGACCTGAAGGCGGTGCGCCGGCAGGTCGGGTTCGTTTTCCAGAACCCCGAAAACCAGATCGTCTTTCCCATCGTGCGCGAGGACCTCGCGTTCGGGCTGAAACACCTGGCGCCGGACCGCCGGCAGCGCGAAGACCGCATCGAGGCCCAGTTGGACAGCCTGGGCGTGGGGCACCTGGCCGACCGCAGCAGCCACACCCTGTCGGGCGGCGAGCGCCAACTGGTGGCGCTGGCGGCGGTGCTGGTCATGGAGCCCGCGCTGATCGTGTTCGACGAACCCACCACCCAGCTCGACCTGCGCAACCGCAACCGCGTGCGCGACGCCATTGCCGGCCTGCCCCACGACGCCATCGTCGTCAGCCACGATCTGGAACTGCTGGAGGACTTCGACCGGGTGCTGGTCGTGCGCGACGGCAATATCGCGGCGGACGACAATCCGGCCGCGGCCCTGCGCTGGTACCGGGAGCACTGCGCATGATGGAGCCGCTATATGTGCCGGGCGGCACGCTGCTGCACCGCCTGCCGGCCTGGCTGAAACTATTGGCGCTGATGGCGGCGGGGGCGGGGCTGTTCCTGCTGCGCGACCCCCGCTGGCTGGCGCTGGCCTGCCTGGCCGCCGCCGTGCTGGTCTGGTCCACGGGAGTGGCCGCCGCCGCGGTCTGGCGGCAACTGAAGGGGCTGGCCTGGGTATTGCTGGCCGTGGGCGGCTTCACCGCCTGGTTCCAGGGCGGGATGGAGGCGCTGGCCGTGCTGCTGCGCGTGGGGGCGCTGGTGGGGATGGCGCTGGCCGTCACGCTGGCCACCCGCACTTCCGACCTGATCGCCGTCTGCGAAAAGGCGTTGAAGCCGCTTGAGCGCGCCGGGCTGGTCGATGCCGGCAAGGTCGCGCTGGCTCTGGCCCTGGCCTTGCGCTTCGTGCCCGAGATCTGGCGCAATTTCCAGGAAATCCGCGAGGCGCAGGCCGCCCGGGGCCTGGGCGCCAATCCCGTCGCCCTCATCGTGCCATTGATCGTGCTGACCCTGAAAAGGGCCCAGGAAGTCGCCGAAGCCATCGACGCGCGCAGCGCCTGAGCGCCGCGCGCCTTAATCCACCTGCAAGGGGAAAACCGTGAAATCCAGCAACACCGTGCTGATCGCGCTGTTCGCGGCGCTGATAGTCGTCCTGAGCCTGATCCCGCCCATTCCATTGCCCGCCATCCCGGTCCCTATCACATTGCAGACGCTGGGCGCCATGCTGGCGGGGGCGATGCTGGGGCCGGTGCGGGGCGCGCTGGCCTGCCTGCTGTACCTGGCGCTGGCGGCCATCGGGCTGCCCGTGCTGCCAGGCGGGCGGGGCGGGCTGGGCGCGTTCCTCGGGCCGACGGGCGGCTTCCTCGTCGGCCTGGTGGCCGGCGCCTTCGTCACGGGCTGGCTGGCGCGCCGCCTGGCCGCCCGCGCCGCGGGCGCGAAGCAGGTGGCCGGCTACATCGTCGCGTGCGCCGTCGGCGGCATCGCGGTGGTGTATGCCTTCGGCGTGCCGTGGCTGGCCACGGTCGCGAAGATGGACCTGTCCAAGGCCGCGCTGGCGGTGGCCGTGTTCCTTCCCGGCGATGCGGTCAAGGCCGTGGTGGCGGCTTGGGTCGCGTCGCGGGTGGAGCGCGTGTGGCCGATGCTGGAACGCTGAAGTGGGCCAAGGGAATCCCCCAACTGACGCCTACCCGCCTTTTCTAGTACAAGTTCGCCATTAACGAATGCGTTTGCTAAACACTTTGATATGGCGCATCAGGGATTTACCGGAGTTGCGCGTAGTCATCTGATACTGTTTTAACCCTATAATATTTTTTTCTGTATAACTTTAACTAGGCTCGCCCTTGCCTCGGTCGAGGCGCCTTTGAGCCACCACAGGAGACAAAAATATGCGCAAGCACTTCGGCTTGTCCGCGGCGGCTGCCGCTGTTGCCCTGACTCTGCCGCTCCTGGCGAGCGCGCAGGTCAAGGTCGGCGTCACGGTGTCCAGCACCGGTCCCGCCGCGTCGCTGGGGATTCCCGAGCGCAACACGGTGGCGCTCTTGCCCAAGGAAGTGGCCGGCCAGAAGATCGAATGGATCGTCCTGGACGACGCCACCGATACGACGCAAGCCGTCAAGAACTCGCGCAAGCTGGCCTCCGACGACAAGGTCGACGTGCTGATCGGCACCTCCGTCACGCCGGGCTCGCTGGCCATGGTCGACGTGGCCGCCGAAGCCAAGGTTCCCATGATCAGCGTGGCCGCCAGCGCCAAGATCGTCGAACCCGTGGACGAGAAGCGCCGCTGGGTCTTCAAGACCCCGCAGAACGATGCGCTGATGGCCGGCGCCCTGGCTGACGCCATGGCCAAGTCCAAGGTCAAGACGCTGGGCTTCATCGGCTTCGCCGACGCCTACGGCGACGGCTGGCTGGACGTGATGCAGAAGGCCGCCAAGGCCAAGGGCATCGAGATCGTCGCCATCGAAAAATACAGCCGCACCGACACCAGCGTGACGGGCCAGGTGCTGAAGCTGGTCGGCGCGAAGCCCGACGCCATCCTGATCGCCGGCGCGGGCACCCCCTCGGCGCTGCCGCAGAAGGAACTGAAGGCCCGCAACTACGGCGGCACCATCTATCAAACGCACGGCGCCGCCAACAACGACGTGCTGCGCGTCTGCGGCAAGGACTGCGACGGCATGCTGCTGCCGGCCGGCCCGCTGCTGGTCGCGGCCCAGCTTCCGGACAGCAACCAGGTCAAGAAATCGGCCCTGGCCTACGTGGAATCCTACGAGAAGGCCAACGGCGCGGGCTCCACCAACACGTTCGGCGGCCACATGTGGGACGCCGGCCAGTTGGTCGTGGCCGCGCTGCCGGTGGCCCTGAAGACGGGCGCCAAGCCGGGCACGCCGGAGTTCCGCGCCGCCATGCGCGACGCCCTGGAAGGCGTGAAGGACCTGGCCGCCTCGCAAGGCGTGTTCAACATGTCGCCGACGGATCACGCCGGCTTTGACGAGCGCTCGCGCGTCATCGTCAAGGTGGAAGGCGGCAAGTGGGTCTACCAGCCCGACCTGTAAATCCACCGGATCGCCCGATCCACGGGTGCACAATGCGGCGGCGCCGGCCAGGCGCACGTCCGCGGCACCCGGGCAATGCTTCGCACCGGCCTTTCCGGCCGGTGTGTCGTATCAGTGTCCCGGACGCGGCCTGGACACCAAGAAACCACAAGGTAGTTGTTAGATGGATTCCTCAATTGCGCTGATCCTGCTGCAAGACGGTGTCGTCAACGGCGCCATCTATGCCCTCCTGGGCATGGCTCTGGTGCTGGTATTCGCCGTCACGCGAGTCATTTTCATTCCCCAGGGCGAGTTCGTGGCGTTCGGCGCCCTGACCCTGGCCATGCTGGTGGATGGCAAGGTGCCCGGCACCGCCTATCTCTTGCCGCTGCTGGGCGTCGTGTGCCTGGCGCTCGAATTGCTGCGCGCGCTGCGCGCCCGCAGCGCCGCCGGCCTGCCCAAGGCCCTGGCGACCTGCGTGGTCCTGCCCCTGGCGCTGCTTTGGCTCACCGTGACCTACGCCGCGCCCGGCAATTCGCTGTGGCTGAACATGCTGCTGACGCTGCTGCTGGTGATCCCGATGGGGCCGATGGTCTATCGCATCGTCTACCAGCCGCTGGCCGAAGCCACCGTGCTGGTGCTGTTGATCGTCTCGGTCGCGGTGCACTTCGCGCTGACCGGCCTGGCGCTGGTGTTCTTCGGCGCCGAGGGCTGGCGCACGCCGGCGTTCGTCAGCGGGCAAGTCGATCTGGGCTTCACGACCTGGTCCGCGCAAAGCCTGTTCGTGGTCGCGACCTGCGCGATCCTGATCGTCGGCCTGTGGCTGTTTTTCGGCAAGACGCTCTATGGCCGCGCTCTGCGCGCCACCGCCGTCAACCGCCGCGGCGCGCGCCTGGTGGGAATCAGCACCACGATGTCCGGCAGCCTGACCTTCACGCTGGCGATCGCCATCGGCGCCATGTCCGGCATGCTGATCGCGCCCATCACCACCGTCTACTACGACACCGGATTCCTGATCGGCCTGAAGGGCTTCGTCGGCGCCATCATCGGCGGCCTCGCCAGCTACCCCGTGGCGGCCGCGGGCTCGCTGCTGGTGGGCGTGCTGGAATCCTTTTCTTCCTTCTGGGCCAGCGCCTATAAGGAAGTGATCGTCTTCACCTTGATTATCCCGGTTCTGGTCTGGCGTTCGTTCAGCACCCATCACGTGGACGAAGAGGAGTAAACGCCATGAACCGCATTCTGCTTGCCGTCTTCATCGTCGTCCTGGCGGGCCTGCCCCTGGTGCCGGCCACGCCCGAATTCTGGGTGACGCAACTCAACTACATCGGCCTGGCCAGCCTGGTCGTGCTGGGCCTGGTGCTGCTGACCGGCGTGGGCGGCCTGACCTCGTTCGGCCAGGCGGCGTTCGTGGGCCTGGGCGCCTACACCACCGCTTTCCTGACCACGCAGTACGACGTGTCGCCCTGGCTGGCCCTGCCGGCCGGCTTGGTCCTGACCGCTGCCGTGGCCTACCTGCTGGGCGCCATCACCCTGCGCCTGTCGGGCCACTACCTGCCGCTGGGCACCATCGCGTGGGGCCTGTCGCTGTACTTCCTGTTCGGCAACATCGACTGGCTGGGCAAGCACGACGGCATCGCCGGCATCGAACCCATCAGCATTTTCGGCATGTCGCTGGCCAGTGGCCGCCACATCTATTACCTGATCTGGGTGTTTGTGCTGCTGGCGCTGTGGGCGACCCGCAACCTGCTGAACTCGCGTCCGGGGCGCGCCATCCGCGCGCTCAAGAGCGGCGCCGGCATGGCCGAGTCCATGGGCGTGAACACCGCCGCCTACAAGGTCGTGATCTTCGTCTGGGCCGCCTTGCTGGCCTGCATGTCGGGCTGGCTGTACGCGCACATGCAGCGCGCCGTCAGCCCCAGCCCCTTCGGCGTGAACTACGGCATCGAATACCTGTTCATGGCCGTGGTGGGCGGCGCGGGCTACGTGTGGGGCGCCTTGCTGGGCTCCAGCGTCATCCTGGTGCTGAAGGACCAGTTGCAGAACCTCCTGCCCAAACTGCTGGACACCAACGCCAACTTCGAGATGATCGTCTTCGGCGTGCTGCTGATCCTGATGCTGCAATACGCCCGCAACGGCCTGTGGCCGATCCTGGCCGGCTGGTGGGACAGCGTCACAGGCGCCGACGGTTCGCGCCGCAACCTGGCGCCGCCCGCGCCGGCGCCGGCGCTGCCGACGCGCGCGCGTCCGCAGGCCGGCCAGGTGGTGCTGGAAGTGGACGCCATCCGCAAGGAATTCGGCGGCCTGGTCGCGGTCAACGACATCACGTTCAAGGTCAGCTCCGGCGAGATCATGGGCCTGATCGGCCCCAACGGCGCCGGCAAGAGCACGACCTTCAACCTGATCAGCGGCGTGCTGCCGGTGACGCGCGGCAAGGTCACGTTCATGGGCCAGCGCATCGACAACCGCTCGGCGCGCGAGATCGCCAAGCTGGGCGTCGGACGCACCTTCCAGCACGTGCAGTTGCTGCCCGGCATGACGGTGCTGGAGAACGTGGCGCTGGGCGCGCACCTGCGCTCCGACGTCGGCGTGCTGGCGGGCGCGCTGCATTCGGACCGGGCCCGCGAAGCCCAATTGCTGCACGAGGCCGCCGAACAGATCAAGCGCGTGGGCCTGGGCGAATACCTGTACGAACAGGCGGGCAACCTGGCGCTGGGCCAGCAACGCATCCTGGAAATCGCGCGCGCCCTGGCCGCCGACCCGGTGCTGCTGCTGCTGGACGAGCCCGCGGCCGGCCTGCGCTACAAGGAAAAGCAAGACCTGGCCCGCGTGCTGGAGCAACTGCGCGCCGAGGGAATGAGCATTCTGCTCGTCGAACACGATATGGATTTTGTGATGCGCCTGACCAACCACCTGGTGGTGATGGATTTCGGCACCAAGCTGGCGGAAGGCGTGCCGGCCGACGTGCAAAAGAACCCGGCGGTGCTGGAAGCCTACCTGGGCGGCATCGATGACGACCTGCCCGAAGCGGACCAGGCCAAGCCCGTGTCGGCGGGAGGCGTGTGATGAGCGCGACGCAATCCCCCGTCCTCGAAGTCAGCAAGCTGTCGGCCCGCTACGGCAAGGTCGGCGCGCTGGTGGGCGCCACGCTCACCGTGCCCGCCGGCAGCATCGTCACGGTGATCGGCGCCAACGGCGCCGGCAAGTCCACCATGCTGAACGCCATCATGGGCTCCTTGCCCCAGACCGGCCATGCGGCCGGCACCGTGCAGTACGCCGGCACCGACGTGTCGGGCTGGCAGGTCGAGCGCCGCGTCGGGGCCGGCATGTCGCTGGTGCCCGAGCGCCGCGAACTGTTCGGCACCATGTCGGTGGAAGACAACCTGCTGCTGGGCGGCTTCCGGCGCTACCGCGCCCGCGAGAGCGGCTGGCACGATACCTTGAACGAAGTCTTCGATCTGTTCCCGCGCCTGCGCGAGCGGCGCGGCCAGCAGGCCGGCACCCTGTCCGGCGGCGAGCGCCAGATGCTGGCGGTGGGCCGCGCGCTGATGGCCAAGCCCAACCTGCTGATGCTGGACGAGCCCAGCCTGGGCCTGGCCCCGCGCATCGTGCGCGAGATCTTCCACATCATCGCGCGCCTGCGCGAAACCGGCGTGGCGATCCTGCTGGTCGAGCAGAACGCGCGCGCGGCGCTGCAGGTGGCCGATTACGGCTACGTGCTGGAAACCGGCGAAGTCATCCTGCACGGCCCGGCGCGCGAATTGGCCGGGGATCCCAAGGTCATCGAAAGCTACCTGGGCCTGGGCAAGGGCGGCGAGCAGGCCGGCGAGGCCTGACGCTTCCCGCGGCGCGCGGGCCGGTTCAGGCCCGCGCGCTCCACTCCAGTATCGCTTCCCGCCCCATCGCGGGATCGGAGGTGGACGGCCGGCCCGTTTCGACCCGCCCGGCCAGCCGGCGCACGAAGGCGGGATCCTCCGCAATGCGCACGGTGAAGTCGTACCAGCCGCCGTTGTCCTCCAGCGGCCAGGCGTAAGCGGCTTCCAGGCCTGCTTCGATGGCCTGCGTGGCGGCGGGCCTTCCATAGGCCTGGTCCTCGATCGTGAACGTACAGGCCCGCGCGCCGGTATTGCGGACCGACAGGCGCAATTCCGCATCGCCGCTTCCATACGCGGCGCGGACCTCCAGCGCGTATTGCGCGTTCGGCGCAATACGGCCCGCGCAATGGCGATGAAAGCCGTTGGGGCCCAGCACCCAAAGATCGTAGCGGCCATCGTCCTCGGCCGTATCCCATGAACCCGCCAATTGCTTGCCCGCTTCCACCGTATAGCGGCGCGGACCGCGCTCGAGGCGCAGCCGGTCGTAGACGTGCAGCACGGCGCCGGCCGTGCCGGCATTCTCGAAGTCCAGGGCGATCCGCTGGCCGGCCGCGCTGGCGTGGACGTGCAGCGCGTAGGGCAGGGCCCGCGAGGGCCGCGTGCCGGCCTCCTGGCGCGCCGCGCCGGGCTGCGCGGGCGCGGGCGGGGTGACGGTGCCGGGCAGGGCGGCCGCGCGCGCCGCGGCGCCGGCGGTGGGCGGCAGGCCGCGCAACAGGTCGTCGTCGTTGGGCGTGGCGAAGTTGAAGATCGAGGTCAGGTCGCCGCAGACCGCACGGCGCCATGGGGAAATATTCGGCTCGGCCACGCCGAAGCGCCGTTCGATGAAGCGCAGCACCGAGGTGTGGTCGAATACCTCGGAATTGACCCAGCCGCCGCGGGTCCAGGGCGACAGCACGTACATGGGCACGCGCGGGCCCAACCCATAGATGCCGTGCAGGTGAGCGGCCGTATCGTCCTTTTCGGCGCCGGTGACGATCTCGTGGTATTCCCCCGCCGTGTCCACGGTGGACGCGCCGGCCAGCGCGCCGGCGCGATCGCGCGAGGGCGGCGCGGGGGGCGGCATATGGTCGAAGAAACCGTCGTTCTCATCGAACATCAACAGCAGCACCGTCTTGCTCCAGACCTCCGGATTGGCGGTCAGCGCATCCAGTACCCGCGCCGTGTAGTCCGCGCCCTGCGCCGGGCTGGAAGGGCTGGGGTGTTCGGAGCCGGCCTTGGTGGCGCAGATCCAGGACACCTGCGGCAGCTTGCCGTCCAGCACGTCCTGGCGCAGCGAATCCAGGCCGCGCGTGGTCAGGGCCTTGTCCTTCAGCGCGGCCAGCGAGCCCGGCGCCCCATGGTAGGCGTCGCGGTAGGCCTTGAAGCCCGCCGTGGGGTTGAGCGAATAGTTGTCCGCCATGTCCTGGTAGATGCGCCAACTGACGCCGGCCGCCTCCAGCCGCTCGGGGTAGGTCGTCCAGGTGTACCCGCCCGCCGGGTCGCCGCCCGACAGCTTGTTGTAGAGGTTGCCCAGCGCCGGGCCGTGCCCGCGGCCCAGGCCGTCGTTGGTGCCGGTCCACAGGAACAGCCGGTTGGTGTTGGTGCCGCCGGTGAACGAACAGTGATAGGCGTCGCACACGGCGAAGGCGCGCGCCATGGCGTACTGGAAGGGCATGTCGCCTTCCGTGAAGTAGGCCATGGAATGGTTCTTCTTGGCCGCGGGCCACTTGCCCATGCGGCCGCCGTCCCAGGCCGCCTGCGCATTCGACCAGGTATGCGGCGTGCTGGCGATGCGCATGTACTCCGTCACCTTGCGCGTGTCCGCGTGAAAGGGCAGGACGGTGCGCGGCCCTTCGCCGGCCTGGTCGTTGTACTGCGCCCAGACCGTGCGACGAGCGCGTTCGGGGCTGTCGGGCACGGGGATCGGGAACCGGTCGCCGAAGCCGCGCACGCCCGCCAGCCCGCCGAAATAATGGTCGAACGAGCGGTTCTCCTGCATGAAGATCACGATGTGCTCCACGTCGCGGATCGTGCCCGTGCGGCGGGCGGCGGGAATCGCGAAGGCGCGGCGCAGCGGCGCCGGCAGCAGGGCCAGGGCGCTGCCCGCGGCGGCGAGGGAGGCGCTGTTGCGGAGGAAGTCGCGGCGTGTGTGCATGGAGTTCCTGCGCATGGCTCTGGGGGATGTTCAGCTTGCGGGGTTATCTGCCCGATGGCCAGCGTCCGCCCAGCGCCTGCGTCGCGGACGCCGCGGCCTCCTGGGCCAGCTTGGCCATTTTCTTGACGGCGGCGGGAGTGAAGCGTTCTTTCGGCCCGGACAGGGAAATGGCGCCGCAGATGTCGTCGTCGGGGCCGAACACGGGGCTGGCCACGGCCGCGCAGTTCGGGTCGCGTTCGCCCATGGAGGTCAAGGACAGGCCGGCCTGCGCGGACGCTTGCCCATCGATCAGGTAGGCGGTGATCAGCCGGCCCGCCGCGCCTTTGTCCAGCGGCAGGAGGTCGCCCACTCGGATGCGGTCGAGCGTGGAATGATGGGAGTCCACGCGCAGCAGGCACACGCGCGATTGCGCGTCGTGATAGACGTGGAACGATGCGCTCTCCGTTCCCTTGTCCACCAGCCCCTGCAGCAGGGGCAGGATGGTTTCGGTCAGCCGGTAGGTGGCCTCGTACGCGCGTCCCAGTTGATGGGCATACGGGCCCAGGGCATAGCGCCCGTCGGCGCGGCGCACCACCAGGGCGGCTTTTTCCAGCGATGCGATAAGCCGCAAGAGCGTGCTCTTGTAAAACCCCGTGGCTCGGGAAAGGTCGGCAAGTGTGATGGGGTCGGTGCGTTGCGCGACGGCCCCGATGATTGCCAGGGCGCGTTCGACGGCCGCGACGCCGTCGGTGGAGTTTTCCTGAGTGGGGGTACGGCTCATTGGAATGGTAAGGGGGTGATTTGGCGGTGGTTCCCTACTCCGCGTCGATCACCCGGCTGATGACCGGGAAGTAACGGTTGCCTTGCCCCTGGACTAGCGCCGCATCGAACCAGACATCCACGTTGCGGGCGCCAAGCGCTTGCACGCCGGTCTGTTCCGCCAGGGCCAAGGCATAGCGCAGGTCTTTGCGGGCGTAGTCCACAGGGAAGGCTTTTTCGGGAAAATCTCCAGGCAGAATAGCCTTTAAGCCGTGGTTGCGCAACGCGAAGCTATCGGCCGATCCGCGGGTGAACGTCTCCAGCAGGACCTGGGGGTCCACCCCGGAACGGCGGGCGATGGCGCGGGCTTCGGACAGGGCGACCACGGTCTCGAACAGCACCATATTGTTCAGGATTTTCACCACCTGGCCGCTGCCGATGGGGCCGCAATAGGTGATCTCGTTGGCGAAAGCGGAGACCAGCGGCTTGACGGACTCGAAGGTCTGCCGATCGCCGCCGATCATGACCGACAGGGTGCCGGCTTCCGCCGCGGCGCGGGTGCGGGCCACGGGGGCGTCGATGAAGGTCGCGCCCTTCGCCGCGAACTCGCGCGCCAATTCGCGCGTCACGTCCACCGGCGAGGTGCTCAGGTCGACGATCAACTGGCCGGGCCGCGCATGCGCCAGCAGTCCGTCGGCGTCGCGCGATAGCTGCGCGACGACTTCACCGGACGGCAGGGACAGGAACACCACGTCGCTTTGCCGCATGATCTGCGCGGCCGTTGCCGCGGTCACGCCATGCGGCGCCAGCCGTTGCAGGGGGGCGGAGTCGTTGTCGCAGCCGAATACCGGCAGTCCGCTCTTGACGGCCAGGTTGCGGCATATCGGTTCGCCCATGACGCCCAGGCCGATGAAGCCGACGCGTTGAAATTCAGCCATATAAGTATCTCCGATAGGAAGAGGGGGGAGGACCGCAGCCGCGGCCGGGAATGGAACGAGGGGGACGCTGGGCTACATGCCGAAGTAGATGCCCTTGGATTGCTGGTACAGCCGCAGTCCGCTCACGCCTTTCTCGCGGCCGATGCCGCTTTGCTTGAAGCCGCCGAAGGGCGTGGATATCGATAGCTGCTTGTAGGTGTTGATCCACACGCTGCCCGCTTCGAGCCGTCCGGCCACGCGCCAGGCGCGGCGGTAATCGGCGGTCCAGATGCCGGAGGCCAGGCCGTAGGCGCTGTCGTTCGCCTGGTCGACCAGATCGTCTTCATCGTCGAACGTCAGCGCGCACAGCACCGGCCCGAAGATCTCCTCGCGCACGACGTGCGCGTCGCGCGAGAGCCCGCCCAGCACGGTGGGGCGGTAGAACGCGCCGGCCGACAGCCTGGTGCCATCCGGCCGTTCGCCGCCGAGCAGCACGTGCGCGCCTTCGCGGCGCGCCGACTCCACCATGCTCTCGATCTTGCCGCGATGGGCGAAAGAGGCGATCGGCCCCATCTGCGCGCCCTCCGTGTCGGGCAGGTCGACTTTCAGTTGGCCCGCGCGGGCGACCAGCTTTGCGATGAAGGATTCGGCGATGCCGCGCTGCACGTACAGCCGGGAACCCGCCACGCACGACTGCCCGCTGCCTTCGAAAATGCCGCCGATGACCCCTTCGATCGCCGCGTCCTGGTCCGCGTCCGCGAACACGATGTGCGGCGATTTCCCGCCCAGCTCCAGCGCCACCGGCATGAGTTTCTCCGCCGCGGCATGCGCGATCGCGCGGCCGCTGGCGGTCCCGCCGGTGAACGACACCATGCGCACGCCAGGATGCTCGACAAGGCGGCGGCCCACCGTCGATCCCAGTCCGGTGACCACGTTGAGGATGCCGGGAGGAAGGCCGGCCTCGAGCGCGATGCGGCCCAGCACCAGGGCGGGAGACGACGTGACCTCGGAGGGCTTGAGGATCACGGCATTGCCGGCCGCGAGCGCGGGCGCCACTTTCTGCGCTTCCATCGTGAGCGGCGAATTCCATGGCGTGATGGCCACGACGACGCCATACGGCTCGTAATGCGTCATGGAAAGGTAGTTGCCGCGAGGCGGCGTGACTTCGGCGCCAAGCGTTTCGCAGACGCCGGCGTAGTAGCGGAAGGTGGCCGCCGCGCTGGCGACCTGGGCCTTGCACTCCGCCCATACCTTGCCGTTCTCGATCATCTGCAGCCGGGCCAGGACGGAAGCGTTCGCGTCCATGCCGTCCGCGATGCGGCGCAGGATTGCCGCGCGCTGGTGCGGCAGCATGTTGCGCCAGGCCGGTTGGCGCTGCGCCTGCCACGCGGCTTCGACTGCCTGGTCCACCTGCGCCTCGGACGCTGCGCTGACGAGGTAGTTGCGTACGCCCGTCGCGGGGTTGATGGATTCGAACGCGCTGGTTTCCTGCGCAATCCATTGTCCGCCTATCAGCATGGATTTCAGGGTATCCGGGGTATCGGACATGATGCTCTGCTCCTCTCTCGGTGGGGCTTCCCGGGTTGGTCCCAAATCCCGGAAAACACCTATTCATTGACATATCGGGTTTGAAAAAATATAAAATAGAATAAGCGTTCTGTCTACTGGAACGATAAAAAGTACGCTCAAACCGAAGACGAGAGGAGACATTCCGATGCGATGCAAGTGGTTGCCCGCCCTGGCCTGTGCCGCGGCGCTGTTATCCGGAGCGGCACAGGCCGACTCATACCCCGCGAAGCCCGTGACGATGATCGTGCCTTATCCGGCGGGAGGCGCCACGGACGTGGTGGCGCGGGCAGTTGCGGAGAAGTTGACGCAGTCCTGGGGCAAGTCGGTCATCGTCGAGAACCGTGCCGGCGCCGGCACGACCATCGGCGCCAGCGCGGTGGCGCGCGCCCAGGGCGACGGCTATACGCTGTTCATGACCACGTCGGCCCACACCATCAGCGGCCATCTCTACACCAAGCTCAACTACGACCCGGTCAAGGACTTCGCGCCCATCACGCTGGTCACCAAGGTTCCGCTGGTGCTGGTGGTCAATCCGGCGGTTCCCGCCACGAACCTGCAGGAATTCCTGGCCTACCTGAAGCAGGACGGCGCGGCGGTCAATTTCGCGTCGCCGGGCAACGGCACGGCCCAGCACCTGAGCGGCGAACTGTTCAAGATCGCCACGCAGTCCGCCATCACTCACGTGCCGTACCGCGGAGACGCGCCGGCCTTCACCGACCTGGCCGGCGGCCAGGTGCAGATGATGCTGGCGACGATCACCTCGGCGCTGCCGCTGATCCAGTCCGGCAAGCTGCGCGCGCTGGCCGTGGCCAACGGCAAACGCGTCCAGGCGCTGCGCGACGTGCCCACCTTCGCAGAGGCCGGCATGCCCGGGTTCGAGGCCGCCACCTGGTTCGGATTGCTGGCTCCGTCGTCGCTGCCGCCGGCTCGGGCGCGGCGCATCTACGAGGACGTATCGAAGATCGTCGCCACGCCCGACATGCAGGCGCGGATCGAGGGGCTGGGAGGAGAGGTCGTCAATAGCACGCCCGAAGCCTTCGCCGTATTCATGAATCAAGAGCAGGAGAAGTGGGGGCAGGCCGTCAAGGCTTCGGGCGCCGTCGCGGCGCAATAAGCACCCGCGCGCCCGCGGCTCGCGCGTTCCGAACGGCAGAAGCGGGCGCGGCAATGGAACTTGTCTCGTCCGGTTCCGTGTTGACACGGCAAGTTTTCGATCGATAGAATGTTCTTATAGAAAGAATAATCGTTCTGTTGAAAAGAACGATAACAGAGGAGGCACCATGGAAATCCCATCCGTTCCCGCTGAAGACAGCCGCGGCGCGCAGTTGGCCCGGCGATTCTGCCGCCTGGCGCCGTCGTTTTCGCGCCGGCGGGCCGTCCATCTGGACATGCTGCTGCGGTTCGGCGCGCATCCGGTGCTGGTGCGCGTGCGGGACGGACGCGTGGCGTCGGCGGAAACGCCTTCCCTGCCGCTGCCGTCCTGCGACTTTGCTGTGCGGGCGTCGGAGGAGGCCTGGTCGCGTTTCTGGCAGTCCGTGCCGGCCGCGGGCTGGCACGACATCTTTGCGCTCGGCAAGCGGCGCGAACTCGTCATCGACGGCAATCTGCAGCCGCTGATGGCCCATCTGCAATTCATCAAGGACCTGCTGGCGGTAGGCCGGGAGGCTCAAGCATGACGGCGGCCCTGGAACCCATCGTCGGCCGCTACGTGTCGTTCGATATCGCCGGCAAGACTTGCCGCGTCTATTTCGAAGAGGCCGGCAGCGGCATCCCCCTGGTCTGCCTGCATACGGCGGGCGCGGACAGCAGACAGTACCGGCACATGATGTGCGACGCCGACATCACGTCGCGGTATCGCGTCATCGCGTTCGACCTGCCCTGGCATGGCAAGTCCTATCCGCCGGAAGGCTGGCAGGACGAGGAATACCGCTTGTCGACGGAACTTTACGTCGAGACCATATTGGCGTTTTGCGACGCGCTGGCGCTGGACCGCCCCGCCTTGATCGGCTGCTCGATCGGCGGGCGCATCGTGCTGCAGCTCGCCCATCTGCACGGGGAGCGCTTCCGCGCGTTGATCGGCGTGGAGGCGGCGGACTTCCAGGAACCCTGGTACGACACCGCATGGCTGCACCGGGGCGATGTGCACGGCGGCGAGGTTTGCGCCGCGCTGGTCTCGGGCCTGGTCGCGCCGCAGTCGCCGGCCGTGCATCGCCACGAGACGCTCTGGCAGTACATGCAGGGCGGGCCGGGCGTGTTCCGCGGCGATCTCTACTTCTATCGCGTGGACGGCGATCTGCGCGGCCGGCTGGACGGCATCCGCACCGACCGGTGCCCGCTCTATCTGCTCACGGGCGAGTACGACTTTTCCTGCACCCCTGAAGACACTTTGCGGACCGCCGCCGGCATACCCGGCGCGCAAGTCACCGTCATGCGCGAGTTGGGGCACTTCCCGATGAGCGAAAACCCGCGGCAGTTCCGTGGCTACGTGCTGCCGGTACTGGACGCCATCGCCCGCCGGTAGAGCGGACGCAACCGACGGGCAGCCACTGCCCGCGCACCCACAGGAGACATCATGCGTTATCCGATCATTCTGGCCGGCCTCGTGGCCCTGGCCACGTTGCCCGCCGCGCAGGCGCAGGAGACCCTTAAACTGGGCGCGCTGGTTACGCTGTCCGGCGCCGGCGCCGCCTGGGGGCAGGGCATGAAGAATGCCGCAGAGGTGGCGGCCGACCAGGTCAACGAGGCGGGCGGACTGGAGGTCGGCGGCAAGAAGTACCGTGTCCAGGTCGTTGCCTACGACGACAAGTACCAGGCCAACGAAGCCGTGACCGTGGCCAACCGGCTGGTGTTCGAGGACAAGGTCCGCTACATCGTGGGGCCGGTCGGCTCCGCGCCGGTCCTGGCGATCCAGCCGATGACCGAAAAGAACAAGGTCATCCTGCTGACGCTCGGGTTCACCGCCAAGGCGCTGTCGGCCGACAAGCCCTACACGTTTCGTCCCAATGTGACCACGGCCGAGGTTTCGCAGCCGCAGATCGACTGGTTCGTGAAGGCGCAGGGGTTGAAGAAGGTGGGCGCGCTGTTCCCCAACGACGAGACCGGGCAGCAGATCGCGCTGGACCTCGAAGCCGCCTACAAGAAAGCGGGCGCGGCGCTGTCGACGAAGGAATTCTTCGAGCGCGACCGCGTAGATTTCGTGCCGCTGCTGACCCGCATGATGGCGCGCGGCATCGACGCGATCGAACTGGACGGAAACTCTCCCACCACGGCCGGCCTGATCGTCAAGCAGGCGCGCGAGCTCGGTTTCGAGGGGCGCATCGTCCGCACCGGCGGACCCGCTACCCAGGAGATCGTGAACGTGGCCGGAAAACAGGCCACCGAAGGCATGCTGGTCCACACGCCGATCGATCCGGACCTGCCCGCGACCAAGGCCTACGCCGAACGGTATGCGGCCAAGTACAAGCATTCCATGAACGGCTTCAGCCCGGCGTTCTACGACGGCACGCTCATGCTGTTCGAGGCCATGCGTCGCGCCGGCACCGTCGAAGACACCGAACGCGTGCGGGCCGAGATGGAGAAGCTCGACGGCTTCGAGGGTTCCCTGGGCAGGCTGAGCTGGACCGGGCGCGCCATGTACGGCATCGACCACCAATTGAACGCGCCTTTCTATGTCGCCGAGGTCAAGGACGGCCGCGAAGTCATACGGGCGCGCTGCACCGTCGAGGGGTGCCGCTGAGGCGGCGGAGGATCGACGTGGACTGGAGCATTCTGTTGACGCAGGCCACGATCAACGGCTTGATCGTGGGGCTGCTGTACCTGCTGATGGCGGTGGGATTCACGCTGGTGTTCGGCGTAATGAGGATGGTGAACTTCGCGCACGGCGAGTTCTACATGCTCGGCGCGTTCGGGGCCTATTTCCTGACCACCCAGGCAGGCCTGTCTTTCCTGCCGGCGGTGGCCTTGACGTTCGCGCTGGCGGTCGCCGGGGGCGCGGTGCTGGAATGGGGCGTGCTCAAGCCGTTTCGCCGGGACGAACTCAACGGCATGATCGCGACCATCGGCCTGGCGATGATTCTGCAGAACGTCGCCCTGATGTTCTTCGGGCCCGATCCGCTGTCCATGCCGGCCGTCGCCCAGGGCACCGCCAGGTTCGACAAGGTCGTCGTCCCTTTGTCGCGCATCTATGTGGTGGCGTTCGCGCTGCTGGCCTTGGCGCTGCTTTACGGGTTTCTGCGCTATTCCCGCCCCGGCCGGGCGCTGCGGGCGGTGGTGGAGGATTTCGAGATCGCGGCCATACAGGGCATCCGCTCCCGCATCTACTACCCGCTGGGTTTCGGCCTGGGGGTCGGCCTTGCGGCCGTGGCGGGGGCGTTGATGGCGCCGCTGTTCTCGGTGTCGCCGTTCGTCGGCGCCACGCCCTTGCTCAAGGCGTTCATCGTGGTGATCCTGGGCGGGCTGGGCAGTATCCCCGGGGCGGCCGTGGCCGGCCTGGCGCTGGGCCTGGCCGAGAGCTACGGCAGCCTGATGTTCGAAAGCAGCACCGCGGACATGTTGATTTTCGCCATTGTGATCGTGATGCTGGTCGTGCGGCCCAAGGGGCTGCTGGGCCGGGGGGAGGCATAAGCCATGACGGAACTTTCTCTTGCGTCCGGCCCGGCGCGGCCCGCGCCGCTGCGCTGGCTGCTGTGGGTCGCGCTGGCCGCGGCCGCGGTGGCGCCGTGGTTCGCCGGGCCTTTCGTCCAGCACTTGGCGGTGTTGACCTGCCTCAATGTGCTGATCGTCAACGGCCTGGCCTTGATCGCGCGCTGCGGCCAGCTTTCGCTGGGGCACGCCGCCTTCGTCGCCGTGGGCGCCTATGGGTCGGTGCTGGCCGCGCGCTATCTGGGGCTGGGGTTCCTGTCCGGGGCGCTGGCCGGCATTGCGCTGACGGCGCTGGTCGCGCTGGCGCTGGGGGCGGTCATCCTGCGCCTGAAGGGCGTGTATTTCGTGCTCGTCACGTTCGCATTCGGGGAGTTGCTGCGGCTGATCCTGCTTGACGGCGCCTCCTGGTCCGGCGGGGCCAACGGCATCGCGGGTATCGAGCCCGCCTCCATCGCGGGACTGGCGTTCGACTCCCGCGCCCGGTTCTACGGACTGGCGCTGTTCATCGCATTGGGCTCGGTCGGCTTGTTGAGCGCGCTGGCGCGGCGGCCGTTCGGCCATGCGATCGACGCGGTGGCCGAGAACCCGGCGCTGGCCGAATCCACCGGACTCGGCGTGCGCCGTATCCAGTTGTGCGCGTTCGTGGGCGGTTGCGCGCTTGCCGCGGCGGGGGGCGCGCTGCAGGCGCGCTACGTGGGCTACGTGTCGCCGGAATCGTTCAATGCCAGCATCTCCATCGGCTTCATCATCATGCTCGTCATCGGCGGAAGGCGCTCGGTATGGGGCGGGCTGATCGGCGCCATGGTGCTGACGCCATTGCCGGAACTGTTCCGCGGCGCGGTGCAGACGCAACACATTTTCTATGGCGCGGCGCTGATCCTCATCCTGCGCTTTTTGCCGGCGGGCCTGGCGGGCCTGCCGGGCCCCTGGCAAGCCCGCGGCGGCAAGGAGTCCCAATGAACCAGTCCTTATTGCAGGTCGAGGGCCTGTCGCGCAGCTTCGGCGGCCTGGCGGCCCTGCGCGGCCTGAGCTTTTCCGTGGCCGAGGGCGAAATCGTCGGGCTGATCGGCCCGAACGGAGCGGGCAAGACCACGGCGTTCAACGTCATCAGCGGCACCATGCCGCCCAGCGCCGGCCGCGTGCGTTTCGACGGCCGCGACATTTCGGGCGGCCCGCCCAGCCGGGTGGTCGTGCAAGGCCTGGCACGCACCTTCCAGTCCACGTCGACCTACCCTGACGCCACGGTGGCGGAGAACATCCGGCGCGGCATGTTGTCGCGTGTCCGGCATTCCTGGCTGCGCCGGCTGGCTGGGCGCAGCCACGATCTGCTGGACGATGCGCAGATCGCGCACGAGGTCGACCGCCTGTTGGCCTTGCTGGATCTCCAGGCCTGGCGCGACGCGCCAGCGGGGGCCCTGGCCTACGGCCTGCAGAAGAAGCTGGGGATCGCGGTGGCGCTGGCCTGCCGTCCCCGGATGCTGCTGCTCGACGAGCCCGCGGCCGGGCTGAACCACGAAGAGTGCAACGAACTGGGCCGGCTGTTGCGCAGGCTGCGGTCGGAGGAGGGCCTGACGATGCTGCTGGTCGAGCATCACATGGCGCTGGTCATGGAGTTGTGCCATCGCATCGTCGTTCTGGTCCAGGGAGAGAAAATCGCCGAAGGCGCGCCGCAGGCCATACGCGAGAACCCCGCCGTCATCGAAGCCTATCTGGGAGCCCCCGACTATGCCCATGCTTGAAGTCCAGGACCTGAAGGTGCGCTATGGCCGGCTGGAAGCCGTGCGCGGAGTCAGCTTCGCGGTGGAGCGCGGCCAGATCGTGGCGCTGGTCGGTTCCAACGGAGCGGGCAAGAGTTCCACCTTGAAAGCGCTGATCGGCCTGGCGCCGGCGGCGGCCGGCCGGATTCTGTTCGACGGCCGCGATATCGCCAGCCTGGGATCCGCCGCCCGAGTGGCCGGCGGCCTGTCCCTGTCGCCCGAGGGGCGCCGGCTATTCGGCCGCATGACCGTAAAGGACAACCTGCTGGCCGGCGCGCACGCGGTCCGTTCGCCCGCCGGCGTGCGCAGCCGGCTGGACGAAATCTACGCGCTGTTTCCGCGGGTGCATGAACGCCGGGCCCAGTTGGCGGGGTCGCTGTCCGGCGGCGAGCAGCAGATGGTGGCCATCGGCCGCGCAATGATGGCGCAGCCGCGCTTGCTGATGCTCGACGAACCCTCGCTCGGCATCGCGCCGAAGATCGTGGCGGAGATCGCCGGCGCGATCGAACGCATCAACCGGGAAAGCGGCATCGCCATCATGCTGGTGGAGCAGAATGCGCGGCTTGCGCTGCGCCTGGCCCACCAGGCATACGCTTTCGAGCACGGCGAAGTCGTGCGCAGCGGCAGCGGGGCCGATCTGCTGGCGGACCCGTTCGTGCAGAAAGCCTATCTGGGAGTCTGACTTGAACGATCGGAGGCCGGGCGCCACGCCCGAATACGAAGTCTATGCCATCCGCTATGCGCGGATGCCGCGGCGGCGGCGCGACAACTTCCTCGGCGGGGATCCGCATGACGGCGACATGCCCATGGATTTCTTCGTATGGTTGCTGCGCGGCGCGGAAGGCATCGTGCTGGTCGACACGGGGTTCAACGCCGATATGGCGCGGAAGCGCCGCCGCGAGCTGATCCACTGTCCCATCGAGGCGCTGGCGCCCCTGGGCGTGCGCCCCGAGGACGTGCAGCACGTGGTGCTGACGCATCTGCATTACGACCATGCCGGCAATCTCGACCGCCTGCCGCAAGCGCGTTTCCATGTACAGGATGCCGAGATGGACTATGCCACCGGCCGGTGCATGTGCTTCGAACCGCTGCGGCACGCCTATGCGGTCGAGGATGTGGTCGCGCTGGTCAGGCGCGTCTATGAAGACAGGGTCGTATTCCACGACGGCGATTCGGTGCTGCTGCCCGGCATCGAACTGCTGAAGATCGGCGGCCACACCAAGGGCTTGCAGGCCGTGCGCGTGCACACGGCGAGAGGCTGGGTTGTGCTGGCTTCGGACGCAAGCCACTACTACGAAAACATGGGGGCGGGGCGCCCCTTTCCCATCGTGTACAACACGGTCGAGATGCTGTCGGGATACGCCAAGCTGTCGGCCGCGGCGCAATCCGAGGCACACGTCGTGCCCGGACACGATCCGGAGGTGCTGGCGCGCTACCCCCGCTGGCGGGAGTCGCCGCATGTGGCGGTGCTCCATGCGCCGCCCCGGGATTCCTGATCCCGGGAGCGGCTGCCGGGCGCGTCAGCGGCGGCCGGTGCTTTCCGCGTAATCCATGTACAGCTTGTGCGCGCGGCGCGCCATCGGGCCGTATTCCAGGGCGCGGTCTTCGACGCGGTTCACGTGCACGACCTTGCCGTAGTTGCCCGAAGAGAAGACTTCGTCGGCGGCTTCGACGTCGGCCCGCGTGAGGCTGCGTTCCTGCACCTCGACGCCGTCGGCCTTCAGCAGGGCCAGCACGCGGCGGCGGGTGATGCCGTTCAGGAAGGTGCCGTTGTCCACGGGCGTGGACACCACGCCGTCCTTGGCGATCCAGAGGTTGCTGGTGGCGAATTCGGCGATGTTGCCCGCGCCGTCCAGCATGATGGCGTTGTCGTAGCCTTTCTCCGCGGCTTCGCGGATGGCGCGTTGGCCGTTGGGGTAGAGGCAGGAGGCCTTGGCGTCGGTGGGCGCCATGTTGGGCCAGGACCGCGCGAAGCTGGAGAAGCAGGCGGAAAAGCCCTGGTCGCCGGGCATCGGGACCTTGAACACGTGCAGCACGAACTGCGTCTTGTCGGCGTCGGGCAGCAGGAAGCCGTCGGCGCAATAGAACATGGGCTTGATGTAGAGCTCGGTGCCCGGCGGGAACTTGGCCACGGCCTGCAGGCACAGCGATTGGATGTCTTCCCAGCCGATCTGCGGTTTCATCAGCATTTTCTCGGCCGAGCGCACCACGCGCTGGCAGTGCAGGTCCAGGTCGGGCGTCAGGCCGCGGAAGGCGCGGGCGCCGTCGAAGACCATGCTGGCCATCCAGAAGGCGTGGTCGGCCGGGCCGAGCAGTTTGGGATTTTCGGTGGTCCAGCGACCGTCGTGCCAGTACAGGGCGTCCATGGTTGTTTCCTTCGCTTGTATGGGGGGGCGCGTCGACCGCGCCGAAACGTCAGGATACATGAGCCGGGGAAGGGCGGCGGGCCGGGCCGCCGCCCTTATTCCTTCGCCAGCGCCGCCTGTACGCGCGCGGCGGTTTCGGCCGGCATCCATTGCCGCCAGACTTCGCCGTACTGCTTGAGGAAGTAGCGGGCGGCGTCCTCGGGTTCCTTGCCTTCGTTTTCCAGCCAGCCCAGGGTGGCGTCGATGGCGTCCTCCGGCACGGCCAGCTTGGCGAAGAAGGCGGCCAGTTGCGGCGCTTCTTTGGCGAAGCCGGCGTTCAGGCCCGTGACCACGGGGTTGGGCTTGAATTCCGTGGCGACCGGGTTGGCGCATTTCGGGTCGGTCATGCAGGTGTAGGCCCGCTGGTCGAAGGGCGGCAATTCCAGCTTGACCAGGTCCAGCGCGCCCACCAGCGAGGTCGGCGTCCAGTAGTAGAAGACGATGTCGCGCTTGCGCTTGTAGGCCGAGACGATGGCGGCCTTCTGGGCGGCGCCCGAGCCGGGCGCGAAGAGCGCGTAGTCGCGGTCCAGGCCCAGCGCGCGCAGCAGGTTGTCGTTGAGCGTGCCGCAGGCCCAGCCGGCGGGGCAGCCGTAGATGCGGCCGCGCCCCGGGTCCTCGGGGTCGGCGAACACCTCCTTGAAGCGCGTCAGGTCGGATGCGGCCTTCAGGCCGGGGTGGCGCTCCACGGTGTAGCGGGGCACATACCAGCCTTCGCCGGCATCGTAGACGTGGCCCACGCCCAGCACGCGGCCGCTGGCCAGCGCCTTCTTCCAGGCGCCCTCGATCTGTCCCGGCCAGACCTCGGGGGTGACGTCCACGTCTCCGCGCTGCAGCGCCGCCAGCATGGGCAGCGTCTCGCCGATCTCGACCGAGGTCTTGCAGCCGTAGCCGTGTTCGAGGACGTAGCGTTCGATGCCCGCCAGCACCAGGTTGGATTCCCAGTTCAGGCCGCTGAAGCGCACCGGGCGATCGACTTCGCAGGCCGGGGGCGAAGAGGGCGAGGCCTGGGCCGCCGCGGCGGACGGCATGGCCGCGGCCAACGCCAGGGCGCAAAAGGCGGAGGCGATGTGCAAGTTGCGCATGGTCGGGCACCTGTCGGGTTGGGTGCCTGTCATTGTACGGGGCCGGCGGGAGGCGGCCGCGGGGCCGCAATGCAAACGGGGCCGCATGCGGCGGCCCCGTCCGGTCATGGGGTGTGCGTTCTAGGCGCGGGCGGCGCGCCGGCGGTTCACGAACGCGCCGATCTCGCCCACGATGCCGCGGCGGAACGCCAGCACGCAGATCACGAAGATCAGGCCGATCACGATCGTGACGGATTCGCCCAGGCGCAGGAACCAGTCCACGCCGGTCAGGCTGGCCATGGCCTGGCCGAAGTCGCCCACCTTGTTCTCGAGCAGCACGACGATGAAGGCGCCCAGGATGGGGCCGGTCAAGGTGCCCAGGCCTCCGATCAGCGTCATGAGGATCACCAGGCCGGACATCTGCCAGGTGGCGTCGGACAGGGTGGCGGACACGAACACCAGCGTCTTGGTGGCGCCGGCGAGCCCGGCGATGGCGGCGGACAGCACGAAGGCGAGCAGCTTGAAGCGGTCGACGTCGTAGCCCAGCGAGATGGCGCGCGGCTCGTTCTCGCGCAGGGCCTGCAGCACTTGCCCGAAGGGCGAGTGCACCGTGCGCCAGATGATGAAAAAGCCCAGCGCGAACACGCCCATCACGACGTAGTACAGGTTCAGGTCCTTGGACAGGTCGACCAGGCCCAGCAAGGTGCCGCGCGGCACGCTTTGCAGCCCGTCTTCGCCGCCGGTGAACTTGGCCTGCAGGAAGAAGAAGAACACCATCTGCGCCAGCGCCAGGGTGATCATGGCGAAATAGATGCCGCTGCGGCGGATGGCGAGCGCGCCCATGGCCAGGCCCAGCAGCGCCGCGACGGCCACGCCGAACAGCAGGCCGATCTCGGTGGGAAAGCCCCAGACCTTCATGGCGTGCCCGGCGGCATAGGCCGCGCTGCCCAGGAAGGCGGCATGGCCGAACGACAGGAGCCCGGTGAAGCCCAGCAGCAGGTTGAACGCGCAGGCGAAGAGCGCGTAGCACATGACCTTCATGGCGAAGATCGGATACACCCCGACGAAGGGAAGAATGGCCACCACGATGGCCAGCGCCGCATAGCCCAGGAATTGACGATTCATTTCTCTTTTCCGAACAGCCCGGCCGGGCGAATCAACAGAACAATGGCCATGATGATGAAGACGACCGTGCTGGAGGCTTCGGGCCAGAACACCTTGGTCAGGCCTTCGATGACGCCCAGGCCCAGCCCGGTGACGATGGCGCCCATGATGGACCCCATGCCTCCGATCACGACGACCGCGAACACGACGATGATGAGGTTGGACCCCATCAGCGGGGAAATCTGCAGCACGGGCGCGGCCAGCACGCCGGCGAAGCCCGCCAGCGCCACGCCGAAGCCGTAGGTCAGCGTGATCATGCGGGGCACGTTGACGCCGAAGGCCTCGACCAGCTTCGGGTTTTCGGTGCCGGCGCGAAGCAGCGCGCCCAGCCGGGTGCGCTCGATCACGAACCAGGTGGCCAGGCACACGATGATGGAAGCCGCCACGACCCAGCCGCGGTAGTTCGGCAGGATCATGAAGCCCAGGTTGGTCGCGCCGCGCAGGGCGTCGGGCGTGGGGTAGGGCTGGCCCGACACGCCGTAGAAACTGCGGAACAGCCCCTCGATGAGCAGCGTCAGCCCGAAGGTCAGCAGCAGCCCGTACAGGTGGTCGAGCTTGTACAGATGCTTGAGCAGGAGTTTTTCGATGATGATGCCGAACAGCCCCACGATCAGCGGCGCCAGGATCAGCATGACCCAGTAGTTCAACCCGAAGTACGACAGGCCCATCCAGGCGACGAACGCGCCCAGCATGTAGAGCGCGCCGTGCGCGAAGTTGATGACGTTCAGCAGCCCGAAGATGACGGCCAGCCCGAGGGACAGCATGGCGTAGAAGGAGCCGTTGACCAGGCCTAGCAATAGCTGGCCGAACAAGGCCTGTATGGGGATGCCGAAAAAGTCAGTCATCTTGTAAAAATCCTGCGCGTACGGATGGATGCGGGCGATTCGGGATGCTGCCCGGCGGGTGGCCGGGCAGCATCAGGGACAAATGGGCTGGATTACTTCTTGACCAGCTTGCAGGTGGACTCGGACAACTTGGTGTAGACCTCGTCGCCGGGCAGCGTCGCCACGACCTTGTAGTAGTCCCACGGACCCTTGGACTCGGCAGGCGTCTTCACCTGCATCAGGTACATGTCGTGGATCATGCGGCCGTCTTCGCGCACGTAGCCGCCCTGGGCGAAGAAGTCGTTGACCTTGTTCGACTTCATCCACTTCATCACCGCGTCGGCATCGTCCGTGCCCGTGGCCTTGACGGCGTTCAGGTAGAAGGACGCCGCCGAGTAGTCGCCGGCCTGCAGCATGGAGGGCTTGCGGCCCACCTTGTCTTCGAATTTCTTGGACCAGGCGCGCGACGCGTCGGATTGATCCCAGTACCAGCCGTCGGTCAGGTACATGCCTTGCGTGGCTTGCAGGCCCAGCGAGTGCACGTCGTTGATGAACACCAGCAGGCCGGCCATCTTCATGGTCTTGGTCACGCCGAATTCGTTGGCGGCCTTGATGGTGTTGATGGTGTCGCCGCCGGCGTTGGCCATGCCGAGGATCTGGGCCTTGGAGGCTTGGGCCTGCAGCAGGAAGGACGAGAAGTCCGAGGCGCCCAGCGGCGCGCGCACCTGGCCCTTGATCTCGCCGCCCGCGGCCTTGACCACGGCAATGGTGTCGCGCTCCAGCGCATGGCCGAACGCGTAGTCGGCGGTCAGGAAGAACCAGCTCTTGCCGCCGTCCTTCACCACCGCGGAACCCGTTCCGCGCGCCAGCGCGACGGTGTCGTAGGCGTAGTGGACGGTGTAGGGCGAACATTGGGCGTTGGTCAGGTCGGACGCGCCGGCGCCCACCGCGATGAAGGGCTTCTTCTTTTCGGCCGCGACCGCGGCCATGGCCAGGCTGGTGGCCGAGTTGGTGCCGGCGACGATGACGTCGACCTTCTGCTGGTCGAACCATTCGCGCGCGCGGGCGGAGGCCACGTCGGCCTTGTTCTGGTGGTCAGCGGACACCACTTCGATCTTCTTTCCGTTGATGGTGCCGCCAGCGTCTTCGATCGCCATCCGGATCGCGTCCAGACCGGCCTTGCCGTCGATGTCGGAATACACGCCCGACATGTCAGTGATGAAGCCGATGCGGATGACATCGTCGGAGATACCTTGCGCGTGGGCGGTTGCCCCCGCAAATCCCAGGCCCGCCAAGGCCAGTGCAGCAGTGATGGTGTGCAGCTTCATGGGATGACTCCTCTTCCCTACGGTGTAGTGTTGCCGGGGTTCCGGCGGATGACAGGTTTTTTACACGCCCAGCAGTTCGTTGAGCGTGTCCTGTTTTTCTGAAAGTTCTGCGGCTTCGAAGTGCTCGACGATCTGGCCGTGCTCCATGACGTAGAAGCGGTCGGCCAGCGGCGCGGCGAAGCGGAAGTTCTGTTCCACCATGACGATGGTGTAGCCCCGCTGCTTGAGCGCCGTGATCATGCGCGCGAGCGCCTGCACGATGACGGGCGCGAGGCCTTCGGAGATCTCGTCGAGCAGCAGCAGGTTGGCGCCGGTTCGCAGGATGCGCGCGACGGCCAGCATCTGTTGTTCGCCCCCGGACAGGCGGGTGCCGGGAGAGTTCCGGCGTTCCTGCAGGTTGGGGAACATGTCGTAGATCTCGGCCAGCGACATGCCGCCGCCCAGCGAGCCGACGACAGGAGGCAGCAGCAGGTTCTCTTCGCACGACAGGCTGGCGAAGATGCCGCGTTCCTCGGGGCAATAGCCCACGCCCAGGTGGGCGATCTTGTAGGTGGGCAGGTCGATGGCCTCGGTGCCGTGGATGCGCACCGAACCCTTGCGCGATCCCGTCAGGCCGAGAATGGCCCGCAGGGTCGTGGTGCGCCCGGCGCCGTTGCGCCCGAGCAGGGTGACCACTTCGCCTTGCCCCACGCGCATGTCCACGCCATGCAGGATATGCGATTCCCCGTACCAGGCCTGCAGGCCCGAAATTTCCAGTGCCGGGGTGCTCATGCGTGCGCTCCTTGAAGTTCGCCCTCGGTGGTGCCCATGTAGGCCTGCATCACTGCCGGATGGCGGGAGACTTCGGCGTAGGATCCTTCGGCCAGCACGGAACCGCGAGCCAGCACGGTGATGGTGTCGGCGATGGAGGACACGACATTCATGTTGTGTTCCACCATGAGGATGGTCCGTCCGGCGCTGACCCGCTTGATCAACTGCGTGACGCGGTCCACGTCTTCGTGGCCCATGCCCTGGGTGGGTTCGTCCAGCAGCATCAGTTCGGGCTCCATCGCCAGCGTGGTGGCGATTTCGAGCGCGCGCTTGCGGCCGTACGGCAGGTTGACGGTGGTTTCATTGGCGAACGCGCCCAGGTCCACCTGGTCGAGCAGGGCCCGCGCGGGCTCGTTCAGCGAGGCTAGCTGCCTGTCGCTTTTCCAGAAGTGGAACGACAGGCCGGTCTTGCGCTGCAGGCCGATGCGCACGTTCTCCAGCACGGTCAGGTGGGGAAACACCGCCGAGATCTGGAATGAACGGATGATGCCGCGCCGCGCGATCTGCGAGGGCCGTTCGCCGGTGATGTCGACACCGTTGAACTTTATGCTTCCCGAAGTGGGAGAGAGAAACTTGGTGAGCAGGTTGAAGCATGTGGTCTTGCCGGCGCCGTTAGGCCCGATCAAGGCATGAATCTCGCCCCGCTTGATACGCAAATCGACCCCATTGACCGCGACGAAACCGCGGAATTCCTTCGTGAGGCCTTTTGTCTCCAGGATCGTGTCGTCCATATTCGCTGCACCAGCGTTGTATTTATTGGTCTGCACCTGCCGTGATTGCGGCAGGTCCCCGCGGGGTCGGAAAGACTGCGAAGTGCCGCAGTTTTACGATGAGTTGCCGGCGAGTATGCGCACCTATTTATCAAAATTCCATGAGGGTTTGTCATAGGTTTTGCAGTGCGGAAAGGGGAATTGTCGGCAGGCCGACAATGCTTGCACCTTAAGGGGAGAAAACGTTTCCAGAATGGAAATGCATCGCAGCAAATACGCGTTGACCGACATCAATGCGTCACATTTTCCCGGGCGAGGGAAAACCCGGTTTTCCCTTTCCCGCTGCGGCGGATGCGCCCCGGCGCGCGCCGTTCAGGCGGGCGTTTTCTGCTTGAATTCGCAGAGATCGGAAATGCCGCACTGGGGGCATTTGGGCTTGCGCGCCACGCAGACGTAGCGGCCCAGCAGGATCAGCCAGTGGTGCGCGTCCTGCATGTATTCGGC
This sequence comes from Achromobacter veterisilvae, assembly GCF_037619525.1. NCBI lineage: Bacteria > Pseudomonadati > Pseudomonadota > Betaproteobacteria > Burkholderiales > Alcaligenaceae > Achromobacter > Achromobacter veterisilvae. The sequence continues at coordinate 2,574,715 of NZ_CP148753.1, forward strand.
GGGCACGAATTTCTCGAGCTTCCGTTCGACTTCCAGCACGTTCTTGCCGGGGGCGATGCCGGTGCGGTTGGACACGCGGAAGATGTGCGTGTCCACGGCCATCGTGGGTTGGCCGAAGGCGGTGTTGAGCACCACGTTGGCGGTCTTGCGGCCCACGCCGGGCAGGGCTTCCAGCGCCTCGCGGGTCTGCGGCACTTCGCCGCCGTGCTGTTCGATCAGGATCCTGCACGTGGCGATGGTGTTCTTCGCCTTGGTGCGGTAGAGCCCGATGGTCTTGATGTAGTCCGCCAGCCCTTCCTCTCCCAGCGCCAGCAGGCCTTGCGGCGTGCCGTGCGCGGGGAAGAACTTGCGCGTGGCGATGTTGACCGATTTGTCGGTGGCCTGCGCCGACAGCAGCACGGCGATCAGCAACTGGAACGGCGTGTCGTATTCCAGTTCGGTCGTGGGGTGCGGATTGGCCGCTTGCAGGCGGGCGAAGATTTCTCGGCGTTTGGCGGCGTTCATTGTTTCGTCGCGTTGCGGCGGGCCCGGGCGCGGGCCAGCGCGGATTCGATGGCGGAGCGCTTGCGCTCCTCGTTGCCGGCGTCGTCGGCGGGCGCGGGGGCGCTGGGCGCCGCTGGCGCCTCGGGGGCCATCAGGCGCGCGTTGTCGGCGGCCAGGCGTTCCGCCCGCGCCAGGTGGCTGCGATGGCGCTGGCGGCTGATCGCGGCGTCCTGCTCGCTCCAGCCGCGTTCCGCGGGGACCATTTCGATACAGTCCACCGGACAGGGGGCCACGCACAGGTCGCAGCCGGTGCACCAGTCGTCCAGCACGGTATGCATGTGCTTGTTGGCGCCCACGATGGCGTCCACCGGACAGGCCTGGATGCACAGCGTACAGCCGATGCAGTGGGATTCGTCGATGCGGGCGACCAGCAGCGGGCCGGGTTCGCCGCGGGCCGTGTCCAGCGGCAGGACAGGGGTGCCGAGCAGGGCGGACAGCGCGGCGATGCCTTCGTCGCCGCCGGGCGGACAGCGATTGATCGGGGCGGCGCCGCCGGCGATGGCGTCGGCGTAGGGCCGGCAGCCGTCGTATCCGCACTTGGTGCATTGCGTCTGGGGAAGCAAGGCATCGATGCGGTCGGCTAGAGAGCGACAGGACATGATAGGAAAACAGAAAGCCGTGGGATGGGTGGCGCGCGGGAGTTCTTAAGCAAGGACACGAACGCCCAACGCGCGTAACCCATGCTGCCGCAATAGACTGTTTTCCGGCCGGAGCCGGGCACAGTCTGCCCACGGCCGCATGGGTTACGCGCGCTGGATACCTGAGTCCTTGCTTAAGAACTCTCGCGCTTCACCCATCCTACGCAGATTGCCGGATGAATTCGGCAATTTTAGGACAGATCATTTCGCGCCAGCGGCGGCCCGAGAAAATCCCGTAGTGGCCGCAGTCGGGCGCGGTGTAGTGCATCTTGCGATCGGCCGGGATGTTCCTGCACAGCTTGATGGCGGCGCGCGTCTGGCCCTGGCCGGAGATGTCGTCCAGTTCGCCCTCGATCGTGAAGAGGGCGACCTTCTTGATGTCCGCGGGGCGCACGGGCTTGCCGTCCACTTCCCAGGTGCCGTTGGGCAACTGGAAGTCCTGGAACACCATGCGGATCGTGTCCAGGTAGAACTCGGCCGGCATGTCCAGCACGGCGTTGTATTCGTCGTAGAAGCGGCGGTGCGCCTCGGCGTCGCTGTCGTCGCCGCGCAGCAGGTCCAGGTAGAAGTCGTAGTGCGACTTCATGTGGCGGTCCGGGTTCATGGCCATGAAGCCCGCGTGCTGCAGGAAGCCCGGGTAGACCTTGCGGCCCGACCCCGGATAGCGCGGCGGCACCGGATGGATGACCTGGTTCTCGAACCACGAATAGGGCTTGGTCGTGGCCAGGCGGTTCACCTGCGTGGGCGACTGGCGCGGGTCGATGGGGCCGCCCATCATCACCATGCTGCGCGGCTGGCAGGGATCGTCGGCGGAGGCCATCAGGGATACGGCGGCCAGCACCGGCACCGTGGGCTGGCAGACGGAAATGACGTGCACGTCCGGGCCCAGGTGGCGGATGAAGTCCTGCACGTAGCGCACGTAGTCGTTCAGGTGGAACGGGCCGGCCGACAGCGGCACCATGCGGGCGTCGATCCAGTCCGTGACGTAGACGTCATGGGCGGGCAGCAGGGCGCGCACCGTGTCGCGCAGCAGGGTCGCGTGATGGCCGGACAGCGGCGCGACCAGCAGGACCTTGGGGTCGTCGCGGTGGGCGTGGCGGACGTCGCGGTGGAAGTGGATCAGGCGGCAGAACGGCTTGTCCAGCACCAGGCCTTCGGTGACGCGGACGGATTTGCCGTCGATCTGGGTGGTGGGCAGATTCCAGGCCGGCTTCTGGTATTCCTTGCCGATACGCGTCATCAGCTCGTACCCGGCCGCCATCTGGCGGGAAATCGGGGTATAGGCGAGAGGGCTGTAGGGGCTGGAAAACAGTTGGGAGCCGGCGTCCGTAAATGCAGCGAACGGAGTCAGGAAGGCGCGCTGCATTTCGTGCAATTGATACAGCATTTGGGAAAATCCTTCTGGGTCGTGCGTGTGCCCCGATTATTGCTCCGGGGACTAACGATATTTCGAAACAGCCTGAAGAAACGCCGTCAAAAAAAGCAAATATGTTGCTAAAAAACGACCCGATATCCGTTAGGCACCAGTTTAGGGCGCTTCTTATGCCCCAAGGCAATACCCAAATGGGGGATTTATGCACTACGCCGGACGGCGTGGCGTCACCAGTAGTTTTCGACCGCCAGGTTGCCGGGGATGCCGCGGCGGCCCGGCTTGAAGCCGCGCTCGCCCAGCAGCTTGCGGGCGTCCGCCAGCATGTCGGGATTGCCGCAGAGCATGACCTTGGCATGCTCGGGATCCAGGGGCTGGCCGGCCAGTTGCTCCAGGCGGCCGTCGGCGATCAGCGTGGTGAGGCGTTCCTGCGGCATGCCGGGCAGGGGCTCGCGCGTGGCGATGGGCAGATAGACGAGTTTTTGCGGATCCGCCGCGAACAGCTCGGCCAGGCCGGGCTGCTCGCGCCAGGATTCGATCTCTTCGCGATAGGCCAGCTCCGCGGCGGTGCGCACGCCGTGCACCAGGACGATGCGGCGGTAGGCGCGCCAGACGGCGGGGTCGCGCAGGATGGACAGATAGGCCGACAGCCCGGTGCCGGACGCCAGCAGCCACAGGTCTCCCCCCGGGGCGAAGCGCTCCAGGGTCAGGAATCCGTAGGGGGCCTTTTCCACGTACAGCGAGTCGCCGGGCTGCAGCCGGGCCATGCGCGGGCTGAACAGTCCCTCGGGGACCACGATGGAATAGAACTCCAGCCAGGGCTCGTGCGGCGCCGAAACCATGGAGTAGGCGCGCCACAGCGTGGGGGCGCCGTCGGGGGCGCCGGCTTCCGGCAGACCGACACGCGCGAACTGGCCGGGCAGGAAGGTGTACGCGTCGTCGCGCGTCACGCGCACGGAGAACAGCTTGTCTGGCACCCAGGTGTGGACGTGGGTTACGGTCTGGCGCGTGTATTTGGAGTCGTCGGTCATCGGGGCATCGCGCGATGCCGGCCGCCACGCGGGGGCCGGCGTTCGCGGATTATTTTTCCAGGTATTGCAGCTTGTCCTGCTTGCCGTTCCACTCGTCGGCGTCGGGCAGGGGCTTCTTGGCGCGGCTGATGCTGGCGAACTCGGGCGAGAGTTCCGCGTTCAGGGCGATGAAATTCAGTTGGTCCTGCGGCACGTCTTCTTCGGCGTAGATCGCGTTGGCCGGGCATTCCGGAATGCAGACGGCGCAATCGATGCATTCGTCGGGATCGATCACGAGGAAGTTCGGACCCTCACGAAAACAGTCCACCGGGCACACGTCTACGCAATCGGTGTACTTGCATTTAATACAGTTTTCGGTGACAACGTGGGTCATTCAGGAACTCCGGGATCGGCGGCTTTTGTGTCTTGTTGCGCCGATTTTACCCAATGCCGCGCGGATGTGCCGGCAATACCCGTATTGACATAGTGGCCCTTCGGCGCTTGCGGCGCGCGCGCTATGCTATGGTGTCGCGAAACGAAACGCGCAATCATGATAATTACCTCGCTGCTCGACACCGACCTGTATAAATTCAGCATGATGCAGGTGGTTCTGCACCAGTTTCCCGCTGCCCAGGTCGAGTACCGTTACAAATGCCGTACTCCCGGGGTCGACCTGCGTCCCTATCTGGACGAAATCCGCGAGGAAGTGCACCAGCTATGCCAATTGCGCTTCACCGAAGACGAACTTAAATATCTCGGCGGCTTGCGTTTTATCAAAAGCGACTTCGTCGATTTCCTCGAACTGTTCCACATGCCCGAGCGATGCATCCATATCGGCGAGGGCGAGGGACCCGGTGAAATCAGCATCGAGGTCAAGGGGCCGTGGCTGCACACGATCCTCTTCGAAATCCCGGTGCTGGCCATCGTCAACGAAGTCTATTTCCGCAATACGCGCAAGAGCCCCGACTGGGAAGAGGGCCGCAAGCGCCTGCAGTCCAAGATGCACCTGGTGCTGGACGATCCCGCGCTGGCGGATTTCCGCGTGGCCGAATACGGCACGCGCCGCCGCTTCTCCAAGGTCTGGCACGAGGAAATCGTGTCCACCATGAAGGCGCAGATGGGCCCGCATTTCGCCGGCACCAGCAACGTGCTGTTCGCCAAGCAGCACGAGGTCCTGCCGCTGGGCACGATGGGCCACGAATACCTGCAGGCCTGCCAGGCGCTGGGTCCGCGCCTGCGCGATTCGCAGGTGTTCGCGCTGGAAGTGTGGGCCAAGGAATACCGCGGCGACCTGGGCATCGCGCTGTCCGACGTCTACGGCATGGACGCCTTCCTGCGCGACTTCGACATGTATTTCTGCAAGCTGTTCGACGGCGCGCGGCACGACTCCGGCGACCCGTTCGTCTGGGGCGAGCGCCTGCTCGAGCACTATCGCAAGAACCGCGTGGATCCGCGCGCCAAGACGCTGGTGTTCTCGGATTCGCTGACCTTTCCGCGCGCCATCGAACTGGCCCGCCAGTTCTCCGGCCGCTGCAAAGTGTCGTTCGGCATCGGCACCAACCTGACCAACGACCTGGGCCACGAGCCCTTGCAGATCGTCATGAAGATGGTCCGCTGCAACGGCCAGCCCGTCGCCAAGGTGTCGGATGCGCCGGAAAAGACCATGTGCGACGATCCGGCCTACCTGGCCTACCTGCGCCAGGTCTTCCAGTTGCCTCCCGCCTGACGGCGGCTCGGGGTAAATTGCGGGTTTCCTTGCGTTGTTTCACCCAACCCACTCGATCCTAGGGGAATATTCATGAGCAGCATCAAGCGCTTCCACGTCGACAAGCGCCTGTCGGACATGGCCGTGTACAACGGCGTCGCGTACCTGGCGGGCCAGGTGCCGGACGATGCCACACTGGACATCACCGGCCAGACCGAGCAAGTGCTCGCGACGATCGACCGCCTGCTGGCCGAAGCCGGCACGGACAAGACCAAGATCCTGATGGCCCAGATCTACGTGGCCAACATGAAGGAATTCGACGGCATGAACAAGGCGTGGGACGCCTGGGTCGCGGCCGGCAATTCGCCTCCGCGCGCCACGGTCGAGGCCCGGCTTGCGAATCCGGATTACAAGGTCGAGATCGTCGTTACGGCGGCGGTCTAGAACCCTTTGGGTGTCTGGCATTCATTCGATGGGTGTCAGACACCCATGAGATGGCGGTGCATGGCGGAGTCCGTCTCCTCGGGTGTCTGACACCTGCCGCCCGCCTGCCGCCTCGCCTGCCGCGGCCGCCTCTCCGCCCGCTACCCCAGCAGCAGCGTCCCGGCCAGCAATCCCCCCAATTCCTCGCATTTCGCAAGGTCCGCCTGCGCCACGGTTTTGGGCGCCAGGATCTGCCGCGCCGTCTGCGCGCCCATGTTGACGATGAGCGCGGGCGCCACCGCCTTCAGCCGCCATCCAGTGCAGATGCGTTCCGCCTGCCGCGCCGCGCCCGCGCCGTCGCTGCCCGCGCTGATCGCGCAGGCATAGGGCAGCCCCTGTATCCGGTCCAGCACCGCGTAGTAGTTGCGGTCGAAGAATTCCTTCATTTCCCCGCTCAGCCCCGCCAGGTTCTCGGGGGCGCAGAACAGATAGCCCTGGCTGGCGAGCAGTTCGCCGGCCTCGGCGTCCGCGGCGCGCCGCAGCACGACGCGCAAATCGGCATCCTGTTCGAGCTGCGCGGCGGCGGACCGCGCGCCGCGGGCCGCGGCCTCGGCCATTTGCCGCGCGGCGCCGGTGCGGGAATGCCAGACGATCAGCAGTTGTTTCATGCGTGGCGTTCCAGGGGATCCTGCCGGTAGTAGGCCTTCAGCAGTTCATACCATTGCGGCAGGGCCTGCTGCATGGGGTAGGGGTCCACGAAGAAGTGTTCCGAGCTGACCGCGAAGAATTCGGCTTCGTCGGTGGCGGCGTACGGGTCCATCGGCAACTGGCCGTACCAGGCGTCCGCCTCCTCGCTGTCGGGATCGACGTCCGGCGGGATGGCCGCCTCCACCGCGTCGAGGGCGGCGATGAAGCGGTCCATGCTGTCGTCCAGGACGCGGCGCCAGGTCCGGGGCGTCAAGTCGGGGTGCGCCGCCAGCGACGGCATCCCGTCGGCGAAGCCGGAGCGCAGGTCCAGCTTGTGGGCGAATTCGTGGATGACCACGTTGAAGCCGCCTTCGGAGAGCTGTGTGTCTTCCCAGGACAGGACCAGCGGCCCGCCGTCCCAGGCCTCGCCGGCGGCGTCCTCGATGTATTCGTGCACCACGCCGTCCTCGTCCTGGCGCGATCGGGGAACGCGGAAGCCGGCCGGATACACGATGATCTCGTCCCAGCCTTCGTACAGTTCGGGCGCCAGATTCAGGATGGGCAGGCTGGCCTGGGCCGCGATCGACAGGCGCATGAAGTCGGATACTTCCAGCCCCTGCGCGCCATTGATGTTCTTGCTGGCCAGCAGCCAGGCCGCGCGCGCCAGCAACTGGGTGGCTTCATCGGCGTTCAGCGCCGCCAGGAACGGGTAGGCGTCCAGCACCTGCCGCCACAGTCCGGGCGAGATGCGGGACTGCATTTCGGCCACCGCGGACGGGCGGGCGCCGCGCCCCTTCAGCCAGCGCAACATAAGCTCGGGTTCCTTCCATATGCCGCGGATGGCGGCGTCTTTTGGGGTTGATACACGCTAGTGTAGAGTGTCGGCATATCAACCAATAACGCTTTCCGCCCGTCATGCCCGCCCCGCCTGTACTCGACGCGCCTTCGCCCTTCGACGCCGCCTGGCGCGAGGAGGTGGGGGCTGGCCTGGATCCCGACGGACTGGCGTTGATCGACCGGGCCGTCGCCTGGGCCGAGCCCCGCTTCGAAGGGCAGCACGCGCTGACGGGCGAGCCCCTGGCCGGACACGGCGCGGGCGTGGTCCGCGTGCTGGCGGGCCTGCACACCGACGCCGCGACGCGGGCGGCCGCCTTGCTGGCCGCCTTGCCGACCGACCTGATGGCGCCCGCGCCGTCCTTGCGCAGCGACCCGGTCGCGGCCGCGTTCGGCGCCGAGATCGCGCGGCTGGTGCAGGGCACGCGGGCCCTGCTGCGGCTGGGCGTGGTGGCCCGGCAGGCCAGCGACGCCGAAGCCGAAAGCGGTTCCCAGAAGGAAATGCAGCGCAAGATGCTGCTGGCCATGGCGGCCGACCTGCGCATCGTGCTGATGCGGCTGGCGTCCCGGCTGCGCAGCCTGCGCTGGCACGCGGAAAGCAAGACGCCGTGCTCCACCGCCTTCGCCCGGGAAACCCTGGACCTGTACGCGCCCCTGGCCAACCGCCTGGGGATCTGGCAGATCAAGTGGGAAATGGAAGACCTGGCGTTCCGTTTCCTGGAGCCGGAAAAGTACAAGCAGATCGCCCGCCTGCTGGAAGAAAAACGGGCCGAGCGCGAGGCCTTCATCGCCAGCGCCATCGAGCGCCTGCAGGCGGCGCTGGCCCGAAGCGGAATCGAGGCCGAGGTCAGCGGCCGGCCCAAGCACATCTACAGCATCTGGAACAAGATGCGCGTGAAGGGCCTGGATTTTTCCCAGATGTACGACCTGCGCGCGCTGCGGATCATCGTGGACGACGTGCGCGCCTGCTATACGGCGCTGGGCATGGTGCACGAGATGTGGACGCCGATCTCCGAGGAGTTCGACGACTATATTTCCCGGCCCAAGCCCAACGGCTACCGTTCCCTGCACACGGTCGTGACCGACGACGACGGCCGCCCGTTCGAAGTGCAGATCCGCACCCGCGAGATGCACCAGTTCGCCGAATACGGCATGGCCGCGCACTGGCGCTACAAAGAGGCGGGGTCCAAGGGCGGCCAGGTGGCGGCCTCCAGCGAATACGACCGCCAACTGGCGTGGATGCGCCAGTTGCTGGCCTGGAACACCGAGGTCGAGGGCGGCGGCGAACCCGCCGGCCCGGCCCCCGGCAAGCCCGCCGGCAAGGGCCGCAACGCGGCGGCGGCGCCGGCGCACACCGACGAACGCATCTACGTGCTGACGCCCCAGGCGCGCGTGATCGAGCTGCCCGCGGGCGCCACGCCGGTCGACTTCGCCTATCACTTGCATACCGACCTGGGCCACCGCTGCCGCGGCGCCCGCGTCGACGGCCAGATGGTGCCGCTGCAGACGCGGCTGTCCACCGGCCAGACCGTCGAGATCATTTCCGCCAAGTCGGGCGGCCCGTCGCGAGACTGGCTCAATCCCCAGTTGGGATTCCTGGCCAGCCCCCGGGCCCGCGCCAAGGTGCGCATGTGGTTCAACGCGATCGAACTGCAGCAGCGCATCACCCAGGGCCAGGCGCTGGTGGAAAAGGAATTGCAGCGCCTGGGCAAGACCGCCGTCAATCTCGAACAGTTGGCGCAGAACCTGGGCTTTGCCCGCGCCGACGACCTGTACGTGGCGGCGGCCAAGGAAGAATTCAGCCTGCGGCAGATCGACACGCTGTTCCAGCAGCCGGCGCCCGCCGCCGAGCCGCAGCCGGCCGCGCTGCGCAGCGCCAGCGCGGGCAGCGCCGAAAAAAGCGGCAAGAGCGGCGTGCTGGTGGTAGGGGTGGGGTCGCTGCTGACCCAACTGGCGCGCTGCTGCCGTCCGGCGCCGCCGGACGCCATCGCGGGCTTCGTCACGCGGGGGCGCGGCGTGTCCATCCACCGCAGCGACTGCCACAGCTATCTGGCCCTGGCCGCGCGCGAGCCCGAGCGCGTCATCGAAGTGGCGTGGGGCGAGACGTCCGACACCTTCTATCCGGTGGATATCAGCGTGCGCGCGCACGACCGTTCCGGCCTGTTGCGCGACCTGTCCGAGGTCTTTGCCCGGCTGCGCCTGAACGTGGTGGGCGTGAACACGCAGAGCCGGCAGTCGCTGGCCCATATGGTGTTCACGGTGGAGGTGCGCGGCGGAGAGTCCCTGTCGCGCGCGCTGGACGCGCTGGCCGAGGTGCAGGGCGTGTCGTCGGCGGCGCGCCGCTGAGCCTCCGCGGCGCGCGAGGCCGCCTGGCGCTCTTCTTCCTTGATCTGCTTGAAGACGTCGGTTTCGTCGACGTTGCGGCGGATATAGATGGCGATCGGCAACGATGATCAGGCCGAAGGCGAAGGGCAGGCGCCACGCCCAGTCGGCGATCTGCTGCGGCGTGAAGAACTCGGTGATGAGCGTGCCGCGGGCGGCGCCTGGCTTTACACTGCTCTTTTTCCCCACGAGAGTAGTGACATGAACGCGCGCACCTGGCTGGAAACGCTGGTCGGTTTCGACACCACCAGCCGCAATTCCAATCTTGCCCTGATCGAAACCGTCCGCGATTGGCTCAAGGGCCAGGGCGTCGACGCATGGCTGGCGCACAATCCGGAGCGCACCAAGGCCAACCTGTTCGCCACCCTGCCGGGGCAGGACGGCGGCCTGCAGGGCGGGATCGTCCTGTCGGGCCATACCGACGTGGTGCCCGTGGACGGCCAGGACTGGAGCACGGATCCGTTCAAGCTCATCGAAAAGGACGGCCTGCTCTATGGCCGCGGCAGTTGCGACATGAAGGGCTTCATCGCCGGTTCGCTGGCGATGGTGCCGGAATTCCTGGCCATGCCCCGCAAGAAGCCGATCCACCTGGCGTTCTCCTACGACGAGGAAGTGGGCTGCGCCGGCGCGCCCTACATGCTGGCCGACCTGCACGACCGCGGCATCCGGCCGGAAGGCTGCGTGGTGGGCGAGCCCACAGGCATGCAGGTGGTGGTGGCGCACAAGGGCATCAACCTGTTCCGCTGCAAGGTGCATGGCAAGGCGGCGCACTCGTCCCTGACCCCGCGCGGCTGCAACGCCATCGAATACGCCGCGCGCCTGATCTGCCGCATCCGCGACCTGGCCGACAGCTTCAAGGCCAAGGGTCCGTACGACCAGTTCTACGACGTGCCGTTCTCGACCATGACCACCAACCAGATCCACGGCGGCATCGCGGTCAACACCATTCCGGAATCCTGCGAATTCAGCTACGAATTCCGCAACCTGCCTGGCATGCAGCCCGACGAGATCCAGGCGGAAGTCGAGAAATACGTGCGCGAAGAGCTCCTGCCGCGCATGCAGGCCGAGTTCGAGGGCGCCAGCATCGAGATCGAAACGGGCGCCGCGGCGCCGGCGCTGGAAGCGTCTGAAGAGGCCGCCATCACCCAGTTGGTGCGCGCCCTGACCGAAGACCGCGAGACCCGCAAGGTCGCCTACGGCACCGAGGCCGGCCTGTTCCAGGGCATCGGCATCCCGACGGTCGTCTGCGGCCCGGGCCACATCGAACAGGCCCACAAGCCCGACGAATACGTCGCGCTGGACCAATTGGCGTCCTGCGAGACCTTCCTGCGCCGCCTCGGGCAGTCCCTCTGAGGCCGCCGCGGTCGTTTGCGGAGCGGACGCGCGGCCGCTTCCGCTCCCGGCCGCAGCCGGCGTCAGGTAAAATACCGGGTTGCAAACCGGATTTGCGGCGGGCAGTGGCCTGCCGCGATGCCGGGGGAGATGCTTGGTGAAACCTTACGACTTTCCGGATGCCAAGGGCCATTTCGGCCCCTATGGTGGCGTTTTCGTGGCGGAAACGCTGATGCACGCGCTCGACGAGCTGCGCGCGGCCTACGACCGATATCGCGTCGACCCCGCCTTCCAGGAAGAGTTCAACTACGAACTCAAGCATTTCGTGGGCCGGCCCAGCCCGGTCTACCACGCCCGCCGCTGGTCTGAACAACTGGGCGGCGCCCAGATCTGGTTCAAGCGCGAAGACCTGAACCACACCGGCGCCCACAAGGTGAACAACTGCATCGGCCAGGCGCTGCTGGCCAAGCGCATGGGCAAGCCCCGCGTCATCGCCGAGACCGGTGCCGGCCAGCACGGCGTGGCCACCGCCACGGTGGCGGCGCGCTACGGCATGGAATGCGTGGTCTACATGGGCAGCGAAGACGTCCGCCGCCAGGCGTCGAACGTCTACCGCATGAAGCTGTTGGGCGCGACGGTCGTGCCCGTCACCTCCGGTTCGCGCACCCTGAAGGACGCGCTGAACGAAGCCATGCGCGACTGGGTCACCAACATCGAGAACACGTTCTACATCATCGGCACGGTGGCGGGTCCCGACCCCTATCCCCGCATGGTGCGCGACTTCCAGACCGTGATCGGCAACGAATGCCTGACGCAGATGCCCGAGGCCGTCGGCCGCCAGCCCGACTACGTCGTGGCGGCGGTGGGCGGCGGCTCCAACGCCATGGGCATCTTCCATCCCTACATTCCGTATGAAAACGTGCGCCTGATCGGCGTCGAGGCGGCCGGCGAGGGCATGGACACCGGGCGCCATGCCGCGTCCCTGGCCGCCGGCCAGGTGGGCGTGCTGCACGGCAACCGCACCTACGTCATGCAGGACGCCGACGGCCAGGTCCAGGAAACGCATTCCGTGTCGGCCGGCCTGGACTATCCCGGGGTCGGCCCGGAACATGCCTGGCTGAAGGACTCCGGCCGCGCCGAGTACGTCGGCATCACGGACGAAGAAGCCCTGAAGGCCTTCCACGACTGCTGCCGCATCGAGGGCATCATGCCCGCGCTGGAGTCCTCGCATGCCATCGCCCAGGCGGTGAAGATGGCGGCCACGCTGCCGCGCGACACCGTCATCCTGGTCAATTTGTCGGGCCGTGGCGACAAAGACATGCATACCGTGGCCGAAAAGGCCGGTATCGAGCTTTAAGGGCCGACCATGGCAACTCGCACCGACCGCATCGCCGCCGCCTTTGCGCGCACCGCCGAATCCGGCCGCGCCGCGGCGCTGATTCCCTATATTGCCGCGGGCGATCCCTCGCCCGAGACCACCGTTCCCCTGATGCATGCGCTGGTCGAGGCCGGCGCCGACGTCATCGAGCTGGGCGTGCCGTTCTCCGACCCCATGGCCGACGGCCCCGTCATCCAGCGGGCCGCCGAACGCGCCATCGCGCAGGGCGTGGGCCTGGCCCGCGTGCTCGAAATGGTGGCCGAGTTCCGCCAGCGCGACACTGCCACGCCCGTGGTGCTGATGGGCTACGCCAACCCGATAGAACGCATGGGCCAGGAGCGGTTCGCGCGCGAAGCCGCGCAGGCCGGCGTGGACGGCGTGCTGGTGGTGGACTATCCGCCCGAGGAAGTCGTCGAATTCGCCGCGGCGCTGGGCGGGCAGGGCATTGCCCCCATTTTCCTGCTGGCGCCCACCTCCACCGAGGAACGCATCAAGGCGGTCGCCGAGGTGGCCCGCGGCTACGTGTACTACGTGTCGCTCAAGGGCGTGACGGGCTCGGGCTCGCTGAACACCGATGACGTGGCCGAGCGCGTGGCCCTGATCCGCCGTCACGTGCGCGATATTCCGGTCGGCGTGGGCTTCGGCATCCGCGACGCCGAAAGCGCCCAGCGCGTGGCGCGCGCGGCCGACGCGGTCGTCATCGGCAGCAAACTGATTGAAACCATGGAGCAGGCGGTGGCGGACGTCCCGGCTGCCCGGAAAACCGATGCCGCAGTCGCCGCCGCCAGCGGCTGGCTGCGCACCATCCGGCAGGCGCTGGATCTAGTGAAACGAGAAAACGCGTCGGCCTGAACGGCGGGCGCGACCTCATACGGGATGAAAAAACAATGAGCTGGATCGAAAAACTCCTGCCTCCTCGCATCAATAAAACCAGCGACAGCGGCGCCCGCCGCGTTCCCGAAGGCCTATGGGTGAAATGCCCGTCGTGCGAATCGGTGCTGTACAGCGAAGACCTGGCCGCCAATCTGCATGTGTGCCCCAAGTGCGACCATCACATGCGCATCGGCGCCCGCGCCCGGATCGATTCGCTGCTCGACCTGGAAGGCCGCGTTGAAATCGGCCAGACCACGCGTTCGGTCGACACGCTGAAATTCAAGGACACGCGCAAGTACCCCGAGCGCCTCCAGGAGGCGGTCAAGCAGACGGGTGAAACCGACGCCCTGGTGGTCATGAGCGGCTCGATCCGCGGCGTGCCGGCGACGCTGGCCTGCTTCGAATTCGAATTCATGGGCGGCTCCATGGGGTCGGTGGTTGGCGAGCGCTTCGCGCGCGGCGCCCAGGCCGCCCTGGACAACAAGACGCCCTTCATCTGCGTGGCCGCTTCGGGCGGCGCGCGCATGCAGGAAAGCCTGCTGTCGCTGATGCAGATGGCCAAGACGAACGCCATGCTGACCCGCCTGTCGGCCGCCGGCCTGCCTTTCATCAGCGTGCTGACCGATCCCACCATGGGCGGCGTGTCGGCCAGCTTCGCCTTCATGGGCGACGTGGTCATCGCCGAACCGAAGGCGCTGATCGGCTTTGCCGGCCCGCGCGTGATCGAGCAGACCGTGCGCGAAAAGCTGCCGGAAGGCTTCCAGCGCGCCGAGTTCCTGTTGCAGAAGGGCGCGATCGACATGGTCGTGGACCGCCGCCAGTTGCGCGAGGAAATCGCCCGCCTGCTGGCGCTGCTGACCAATCAGCCGGCGGACGTGGTCACGGCCTGACGAAACCGTTGCGGCCACCCCGGTCAACCGCTACTAGGCGGGCCGGGCTGGCGGTGGCAATATGCCGTCGGAGGCCTGGGCCCCGGCGGCTTTTTCATGCGCGCGGCCCGCGGGGCGCCCGGGCACGCGCCTTGCGGAGCTGGCGCGCATGTTTTGCGGAACAGTGTTTTCCATCCGCAATGTTGCCTGCGTGCGACACAAATCAAGTCGTGTGGCCCGTATTTTGCTATGTTGCGTTCTAGAGTTGAAATCTACGGAGTGATCCCAATGCAGTCGACCAAGAAGAAAATGCTTACGCGCCTTGTCGGGCTGGCCCTGGCGGCTACCGCGACGTTCGCCAGCGCCCAATCGTCCAACGGCACCCAGGGCGGCGTGAGCCTGCACTACGGCATTGGAGACCACTATCAGCGCCTGACGCTGAACTACGAAACGCCTTCGGTCTGGACCTACCAGTTCGGCGGCAACTGGGGCCGCCTGGACCTGACGCCCGAGTTCGGCGCCTCGTACTGGTGGGCGGATGGTTCGCGTTCCCCCGGCCACGTCTGGCAGTTCAATGCCATCCCCATGTTCCGCTGGTGGACGGGCGAACGCTTCTACCTCGAAGCGGGCATCGGCGCCACGCTCTTCTCCAGCACGCGTTTCGCCGACGAGAACATCAGCACGGCCTTCCAGTTCGGCGACCACGTCGGCCTGGGTTTCCTGCTGACGCCGAACAACCGCATCGGCGTGCGCTATTCGCACTTCTCGAACGCCAGCATCAAGCGTCCGAATCCCGGCCTGGACGTGGTGCAGTTGACCTACACGTACCAGTTCTGAACCGGCTGACGCCGCTACGAAAAACCCTCGGAGATACCGAGGGTTTTTTTTCGCGCTTGGTGCCCCCCAAGGGTTTTTCTTGTCGCCGGGCCGCCTTAAGACAAAAAAAACCCCCGCCGAAGCGGGGGTCTTGCACAGCTTGCGCGCTTAGTGGCGCGTCTCGACCTGAACCAGGGGTTCGTTGGAGACGGGCGCGACCGGCTTGCGCTCGCGGCCCAGGCGGACCGGCGTGTGCGTGGCGGCAATGCGCAACTGCGTCTGGGCGTGGCGGTCCGGATCGGTTTCCACCCACTGCAGGCCGGCGGCGTTCACCACGTCGTGCAGGGCTTGCGCCTTGGCCGACGGTGCGGCGGCCGGCACCACGATGGGCTGCTGCGCGCTGGCCGAGGCTGCCGCGGCGGGAGCCGGGGCGGGCGCGGCGGCCGGAGCCGGAGCTTCCTGCGGAGCCGGGGCGGCGGGAGGCGTCGCCACGGGTTCGACGGTGGCGGCTTCCACCGGAGCCGCCGGCGCTACGGGCGCGGAGACTTCGCTGGCGGGCTGCACGGCGACCGGCTGCGTCGTTTCGACGGCGGGGGCGGCTTCCTGCTCGGGTTCGGCGGTTTGCGCCTGCACGGGTTCGGCCTGCTGCGGGGCTTCGGCCTGAACCGGCGCGGCTTCCACCTGAACCGGCGCGGCTTCCACCTGAACCGGAGCGGCCTCAACCTGAACCGGCGCGGCTTCAACCTGAACCGGCGCAGCTTCGGCCTGCTCGGCCTGTGCCGGCGCGGCGTCGGATGCCGGAGCCTGGACCGGTTCCGCGGCTTCAGGCTGTTCGCCGGCTTCTTCGTCGCTGCCGTCTTCGAGCTGATCGTCGCCGGCGGCCAAGCCGGATTCTTCCTGGCTGCGGCGGCCACGGCGGCTGCGGCGGCGGCGGCGCTTGCGTTCCGGATCGACCGCGCCTTCCGCGCCTTCGGCGGGAATCGCATCCGCCGATTGCTCGACGGCGTCCGCGGCTTCCAGGGAGGCTTCCGCGGCCGGCTGAGCGGTGTCAGGCAGGGCGGTGGCGACCGTCTGGGCCAGCGCGGCGACCATGCTTTCCTGTTCGCTCATCGGGGCGTCGGATTGGCCTTCCTCGCGGCGGTTGCGGCCACGGCCGCGGCGGCGGTTGCGGCCGGCGCCGGCGTCTTCCCCGGCGGCCTGTTCGGCTTGCTCGGGGCGGTTGGACGCCAGGGCCGACTGCGTGGCCTGGGTGTCGCGGTCGCCGCGGGCTTCATTGCGGTTGTGGCGCTCGCCGCGTTCCGGACGATCGCCTTCGGCGCGGCGGCCGCCGCGCACGTGATGGCGGCCGCTTTCGCTGCCTTCCGCGCCTTCGCCGCGCGATTCGCCGCGGCGGTTGCGGTTGCGGTCGGAACCATGGCGTTCGCCACGGCGTTCCTGGCCGTCATGGCCGGAGCGGCCCTTGCCGCGGCCGGAGGCGGCGCGCTTGGCGCTGTCTTCCTGGGCGGCGGGAGCGGGCTTGGCCGTTTCGGCGCCGCCGGTCAGCCAGCCGACCAGGCGCTTGAACAGGCCGCCCAGGCCGCCGGAGGCCGCCGGAGCGGGCGCGGCGGGGGCGGGAGCCGGCGTCGAAACGGGGGCGGGTTGCGAGGGCGTGATGCCCTTGACCAGCGCTTCCGGACGGGCCTTGACCTCGTGTTCGCGGGGCTGCCAGGGGGAGTCGGTGGCGGGGGCCTCGACCAGCTCGAAGCTGGTCTTCAGCTCTTCGAGGCGGGGGTCGTCGTGGCGCAGGCGCTCGATGTGGTGATGCGGGGTCTCCAGGTGCTTGTTGGGGATCAGCAGCAGGTTGACCTTCAGGCGGGCTTCCATCTTGGTGATGTCGGCGCGCTTTTCGTTCAGCAGGTAGGTGGCCACGTCGACCGGCACTTGGGCGTGCACGGCGGCGGTGTTTTCCTTCATCGCCTCTTCCTGGAGCAGGCGCAGCACGTGCAGCGCGCTGGACTCGGCGTCGCGGATCACGCCGGTGCCGTTGCAGCGCGGGCAGGTGATGTGCGAGCCTTCATTCAGGGCGGGGCGCAGGCGCTGGCGCGACAGTTCCATCAGGCCGAAGCGCGAGATCTTGCCCATCTGGACGCGGGCGCGGTCGAAATGGAGGGCGTCGCGCAGGCGCTGTTCGACGGCGCGCTGGTTCTTGCTGTCCTCCATGTCGATGAAGTCGATGACGATCAGGCCGCCCAGGTCGCGCAGGCGCAACTGGCGGGCCACTTCGTCGGCCGCTTCCGAGTTGGTGCGCAGCGCGGTTTCCTCGATGTCGGCGCCGCGGGTGGAGCGGGCCGAGTTGACGTCCACCGACACCAGCGCTTCGGTGTGGTCGATGACGATGGCGCCGCCCGAGGGCAGTTGCACGGTGCGCGAGTACGCCGTCTCGATCTGGTGTTCGATCTGGAAGCGCGAGAAGAGCGGGATGTCGTCGCGGTAGCGTTTGACGCGCTGGACGTTGTCCGGCATCACCACGCTCATGAAGGCGGTGGCCTGGTCGGCGATCTCGTCGGTATCGATGAGGATTTCGCCGATTTCCGGGGAGAAGTAGTCGCGGATGGCCCGGATGACCAGGCTGGACTCCAGGTAGATCAGGATGGGCGCGGAGTTGTCGCGCGCGGCGCCGTCGATGGCCGTCCAGAGCTGCAACAGGTAGGACAAGTCCCACTGGAGTTCTTCGACGTTGCGGCCGATGCCGGCGGTGCGGGCGATGATGCTCATGCCCTGGGGCAGATCGAGCTGCTCCATCGTGTCGCGCAGTTCCTGGCGGTCCTCGCCCTCGACACGGCGCGAAACGCCACCGCCGCGGGGGTTGTTGGGCATCAGGACCAGGTAGCGGCCGGCGAGCGAGATGAACGTGGTCAGGGCGGCGCCCTTGTTGCCGCGCTCTTCCTTTTCAACCTGGACGATCAGTTCCTGGCCTTCGCGCAGGGCGTCCTGGATGCGGGCGCTGCGGACGTCCACGCCTTCCTTGAAGAAGCTGCGCGCAACTTCCTTGAAGGGCAGGAAGCCGTGGCGGTCTTCACCGTAGTTGACGAAGCAGGCTTCGAGGCCGGGTTCGATCCGGGTAATGACACCTTTGTAGATGTTGCCTTTGCGTTGTTCGCGGCCGGCAGTCTCGATGTCGAGGTCGATGAGTTTCTGCCCATCGACGATAGCGACGCGTAATTCTTCCTGATGCGTCGCATTGAACAGCATGCGCTTCATGAGAGGGGTTCTCCGTTGTCATGACGCGCCGATATCGGCGCGTGACCTCGGGTCACTCGGGCTGCGGGCTGAAGCGGGCAAGAAAGAATGCGGACCGTACCTGGGCGGCGCCCAGGCGTATCCGCCGCGGGTCAGGCGGGCACGTCGTGCCGTGGGGCACGGGGTTCTGTCAGCAGGAGGGTCAGCTTCACTGAATGTGGTTTGACGGAAAAATTGCTGTGAACGGCAGTTGCAGCCGGAATGGTTGCCGACGCGCAACTGGTGCTTTAAATATGCGACGATTCTTGCAGTGCTTCAGAGCCGCTTGCGGCATGCAACGGACCTGCTGGGACAGCGGGCAAAATGAATGCCACACCACTATCCGGCAGGGCGCGGTTGCGCCGGCGACCAAGAGACCCAGGGACTGAACGAGCAGGCAGTACAATGGCGGCCCACGCGCTCGACGGAGTTGCGTACAGTTGCACCTCTACGTCAGGCGGCTGGTTCAGCCCCTTAAGGCTGTCCCGATTATATGTCGCTTTCCGCAATGCGCAAAGAAACTTCCTCCCCTGCCTCTCCCTCTAAAGCCGCCCCCGCCGTCCGCATGGTCGAGGTGGGCGCCGAACACGCCGGCCAGCGCCTGGACAATTATCTGGTCCGCCTGTGCAAGGGCGTCCCCAAAACGCATATCTACAAAGCCATCCGCGGCGGCGAGGTGCGGGTAAACAAGGGACGTATCTCGGCCGACTACCGCATCGCCGAGGGCGATATCGTGCGGATCCCGCCGCTGCGGCTGCCGGATCCGGGCACGCCGCGGCCGGTGCCGGGCGCGGAATTCCCCATCGTCTTCGAGGACGACGCCCTGCTGGTGGTGGACAAGCCCGCCGGCGTGGCGGTCCACGGCGGCAGCGGCGTGTCCTTCGGCGTGATCGAACAATTGCGGGCCGCCCGGCCCGACGCCAAGTTCCTGGAGCTGGTGCACCGGCTGGACCGCGAAACCTCGGGTTTGCTGATGGTGGCCAAGAAGCGCAGCGCGCTGCTGGCGCTGCACGCCATGCTGCGCGAAGGAAAAGGGGACAAGCACTACCTGGCGCTGGTCGAGGGCGATTGGGTCAACGACCGCCAGCATATCAAGCTGGGCCTGTCCAAGTGGACCACGCAGTCCGGCGAACGCCGCGTCAAGGTGGACCCGGACGGGCAGTCGGCGCACACCATCGTCACGCTCAAGCGGCGGTTCGGCGGCTACAGTCTGGTGGACGCCGAACTGCGCACCGGGCGCACCCACCAGATCCGGGTGCACCTGGCCGCCAGCGGGTTTCCCATCGTGGGCGACGACAAGTACGGCCACGACGAGGTGCGGGCGCACTTCGCGCGCATGGGTTTCGGCAGGATGTTCCTGCATGCCCACCGCTTGACCCTGGCCCACCCCGCCACGGGCGAGCCCCTGACGCTGACCGCCGAGCTGCCGCCGGCGTGCCTGAAAATACTGAAACAACTGGAGTCGGTCTGATATGTCGTATTCGCTGGTCGTTTTTGACTGGGATGGCACCTTGATGGATTCCACGCACAGCATCGTGGCCGCCATCCAGGGAGCCTGCCGCGACCTGGAACTGGCGGTGCCGTCGGCCTCCGACGCCAGTTGGGTGATCGGCCTGTCCCTGGAAAGCGCCTTGCGCCGGGCGGTCCCGGAACTGACGCAGGCCATGCTGCCGCGCTTCCTGGAACGCTACCGCACGCATTACCTGCTGCGGGATCCGGAACTGCGCCTGTTCGAGGGCGCGCGGGAACTCCTGACCGAACTGGCCGGGCAGAACGTCCGCTTGGCGGTCGCCACCGGCAAGAGCCGCGTCGGCCTGACCCGCGCCCTGGCCGCGACCGGCCTGGGGCCGCTCTTCGACGCCACCCGCACCGCCGACGAAACGTTCAGCAAGCCGCACCCCGCGATGCTGCACGAATTGATGCAGGAACTGGACGTGGCGCCGGGCCGCGTGGTGATGATAGGGGATACCTCGCACGACCTGCAGATGGCGGCCAACGCCGGAGTCCATGGGCTGGGCGTGACCTACGGCGCGCATACGTCGAAGGAACTCGAGGGCTGCGGTCCCCAGGCGGTGCTCGACAGCGTGCCCGGGGTGCGCGAATGGCTGCTGCCGCGGATCTCGGCCGGTACCGGGCTGTAGCGGCCCGGATTTCCGGGCGCGGAACGCCTCGCTTGCGGACGGGTCTATAAGAAATACCCGCAAGAAATAGCCGCAAGCACCGCATCCGCCGCGGAATATCATGGAGCCCCGCGTCGTCCATGGGTTGCGCGGGGCGCGATCCCGCAGGCGCCACACCGGAGACCATGATGCTGATACGCAAGCCCGACGATATCCTTCCCTCCGAGATCACCTCCGAGGCCGTCTGGCGGTCGCGCCGCGAACTGATCCTGCGGGCCGGGCTGGCCGCCGCGGCGGCGGGCCTTCCGGGTTGGGCCGCGCGCAGCGCATTCGCGCAGGATGCCGGCGCCTTGCCGGGCAAGGCCGACCCCGCCTTGAGCGTCATGGACAAACAGACCTCGTTCGCCGACGTCACGTCCTACAACAATTACTACGAGTTCGGCGTCGATAAGGGCGATCCGGCCGAAAATGCCGGCAAGTTGCAGACGCGTCCCTGGGCCGTGAGCGTCGAGGGCGAGGCCGGCAAGCCGCGCACCTTCTCCATCGACGAACTGCTGAAGCTGGCCCCCCTGGAAGAGCGCGTCTACCGCCTGCGCTGCGTCGAGGGCTGGTCGATGGTCATCCCCTGGGTGGGCTATTCGCTTTCGGCGCTGCTCAAGCAGGTCGAGCCCACGGGCAACGCCAAGTATGTGGAATTCGTGACGGCGGTGCAGCGCGAGAACATGCCGGGCGTGCGCGCCGCGATCCTGGAATGGCCCTATGTCGAGGGGCTGCGCATCGACGAGGCGATGAATCCGCTGGCCATGCTGGTCTTCGGCGTCTACGGCAAGGTGCTGCCCAACCAGAACGGCGCGCCGCTGCGGCTGGCCGTGCCCTGGAAATACGGTTTCAAGTCGGCCAAGTCCCTGGTGAAGATCCGCCTGGTCGAGAAGGCGCCGGTTTCCTCGTGGATGCGGGCCGCGCCGCAGGAGTACGGTTTCTACGCCAATGTGAACCCCGGCGTGCCCCATCCGCGCTGGAGCCAGGCCACGGAGCGCCGCATCGGCGAGGACGGCCTGTTCTCGCCCAAGCGCAAGACCCTGATGTTCAACGGCTACGGCGAGCAGGTCGCATCGCTCTACCAGGGCATGGACCTGAAGGCCAACTACTGAGGCGGCCATGCCCGATGGCATTTCGCAGGCGCCGCCGCGCAAGGCGCAGCTTTCCGCCAAGGCGGTCGGGCGTTTCAAGCCCGTTCTGTTCCTGTTGGGGCTGGCGCCGTTCGCGCGCTGGTTCTGGCTGGGCGCGAACGACGGCCTGACCGCGAACCCGGTCGAGTTCCTGACCCGTTCCTCCGGCACCTGGACGCTGGTCTGCCTGCTGGTCACGCTGGCCATTACGCCGCTGCGCCGCCTGGCGGGGCAGCCGGCCCTGGTGCGCCTGCGGCGCATGTGCGGGCTCTTCGCCTTTTTCTATGGCGCTATGCATTTCATGGCCTGGGTCTGGTGGGACCGGGGCCTGGATCCGGCGGCAATGCTGCGCGACATCGGCGAACGCCCCTTCATCACGGCGGGATTCGCGGCGTTCGTGCTCATGACGGCATTGGCGGCCACCTCCACGCAATGGGCCATGCGCAAGCTGGGAAAACGCTGGCAAAGCCTGCACCGCGCCGTCTATGCCATCGGCCTGCTGGCGGTGCTGCATTACTGGTGGCACAAGGCCGGCAAGAATGATTTCGCGCAACCCTTGATCTATGCCTCCGTCCTGGCCCTGCTGCTGGGCTGGCGGGTGGTGGCATGGCTGCGGCGCCGCCGCTGACGGGGCCCCGCCCTACAGCATCGCCAGCATGATGGCGGCGGTTTCCGCGTCCGGCTGGCCATCGTGCAGGGCCGGGCGGTAGTGCATCTGGAACGCCGCCAGCGCGTTGATCGTGGCCTTGTCCAGCACGCCGTCCTGCGGGCAGGCGTAGCCCAGCCGCTGCAATTGTTCCTGGAACCACACGACGTCGGGGACGCCTTGCGATTGCAGGCGGGCCAGGTGCTGGGCCGCGCCGGCTTCGTCGTACCAGCGCCCGATGCCGGCGGCGGCCAGGGCTTTCCACGGGAAGAGGGGGCCGGGGTCAACCTTGCGCTGCGGCGCGATGTCGCTGTGGCCCACCACGTTCTCGGGCGCGATGCCGTGGCGCTGGGCGATGTCGCGCAGCAGGATGGTCAGCGCGCGCAGTTGGCGGTCGTTGTAGGGATGCCACATCGGCTTGCCGTCGGGGCCTTCGGTCCAGCCCGGATTCACGACTTCGACGCCGATGGACGTGCTGTTCATGGCGATGTTGCCGTACCAGGAACTGGCGCCGGCGTGCCAGGCGGCGCGGCTTTCGTCGACCAGCCGGTAGGTCCGCCCGGAATCGGTCACCAGGTAGTGAGCGCTGACTTTGCCCTTGGAGAGCAACTGCATCGAGCGGGCGTCGTCGACGGAGGTGTAGTGCAGCACGATGGAGCGGACCCGGCTGGCCTGGCTGACGGCCGTGACCGAGGTGTCGAGGTCCAGGCCGGCGGGGCCGCGCGCGGCGCATCCGGCCAGGACTGCCGTGGCCAGCAGCGCGGAAGTCAGGCGGAGCATGGTTCAGCGGGCCAGGTAGAGGAACAGCGTGGGCAGCTTGTCGAGCTGGGGCGCGGGCTGCCGCTTCCAGTCGGCCACGCTGCGGGTCGCGATCCATTCGTCGGCGGTGGTCACCGAGCGGGCCACGCACAGCTTGGTATCGCCTTTCAGGCTGGCCAGCAGCGTGGCGAACATGGCGGCGTTGCGGTAGGGGGTCTCGATCAGGAGCTGGGTCTGGTTGTGCTTGGCCGAATGCTGTTCCCAGGCGCGCAACTGCCTGGCGCGTTCGGCCGGGTCCACGGGCGCGTAGCCGTGGAAGGCGAAGCGCTGGCCGTCCAGCCCGCTCGCCATCAGGGCCAGCAGGATGGACGAGGGGCCGACCCAGGGCTTGACGGTCATGCCCAGCCGGTGGGCGGCGTCCACGACCTTTGCGCCCGGGTCCGCGACGGCGGGGCAGCCGGCCTCGGAAACCAGTCCGATTTCCGCGCCGCTTTGGATGGGATCCAGCCAGGCCTTGATCTGGGCGGCGTCCACCTTGTCGCTCAGGGTGTGGATGGTGATTTCCTGGAGCGGCCGGGCGGTGCCGATCAGCTTGAGGAACGCGCGGGCGGTCTTGGCGTTCTCCGCGATATAGGTGTCCAGCCGGCCGGCCAGGGCGCGGACTTCGGCGGGCAGCCAGCGTTCGGGCGGGGCGTCGCCCAGGCCGACGGGGATCAGGTGCAGGGCGCCTTTTGCTGAGGTGCCTTCGCGCTGGCGCGCTGCGGCGCCATGAGCCTGCGGGGCGGCCGGGTGGTGGCTCATGCGGGCGCTCCGGGGGCGTCCAGCGGGTCCAGCCCGAATCGCGCCAGCATGCCGGTCAGCGCGATCAGCGGCAGGCCGATGATGGCGGTCGGATCGTCGCTCTGGATGCTCTCCATCAGGGCGATGCCCAGGCTTTCCGCCTTGGCGCTGCCTGCGGTATCGTAGGGTTCCTCGGCCCGCAGGTAGGCTTCGATCGCCTGGTCCGTCAGGCGGCGGAAGCGGCAGCGCGTGACGACGTCGGCTTTTTCCACGCGCTGGCCGTCGGTGACCGCCAGCGCGCTGTGGAATTCCACTAGCTGGCCCGACAGGGCCCGCAATTGGGCCAGGGCGCGCGGAAAGTCGCCGGGCTTGCCGATGGGCTGCCCGTCCACGGTGGCCACCTGGTCCGAGCCGATCACGATGCTGCCGGGGCGGTTCGCCGCCACCGCCATGGCCTTGGCCACGGACAGGCGCAGGGCCAGGGCTTCGGGCGTTTCGCCCGGTTGTGGCGTTTCGTCCACATCGGGAGAAATGGCGATAAAGGGCAGGCGCAGGCGGGACAGCAATTCTTTGCGGTAACGCGAGCTGGACGCGAGGATCAGGCTAGGCTTCAGGGGCATGCGATATTTGACGATGGTGCGTAAGTCACAGTATTATCTAACGTTTTGCGGCATTTTTGCAGGGACATCGGCACGGAAGTGTGTTGCCCGCCCAGGCAGGAAGCCGTGAATGCAAAGGACTGAATCATTAAGCGCATCGATGCATTCGCATTCGCCCATATGGGCAAGGAAGCGCATGGCACCATACCTCTTGTGCGGCTTTCGCGCGCGGTTGACGGATTACCCGAACAGCCGCTGGGCGATGCCGGGCTTGTGACGTGGTCTGTGCGCGGCGAAATGGGCAAGTCTGGCTTGTTGCTCGGCCGGCCGCTCCTGCATGTCCATGTGCAAGCGAATCCGGTGGTGGTATGCCAGCGTTGCAATGCGCCGTTTGCGTATCCGGTCGATAGTGAAGTTCTTTTGCAACTGGTCAAGTCCGAAGCCGATCTCGACGACGATACTTCCTACGGGGATCAGTCCGACGAGGACGACGAAGACGAAGAAGGAAAAGGTTTTGTGTCCAACCTGCCTGAAAAGGTGGTGGGTTCACATCATTTCGATCTGCTGGCCCAGATCGAAGATGAGCTCATTCTGAGCGTTCCGTATGTGCCCAAGCATGATGTATGCCCGGGCGCGCAGGCCAATGCCGGCGAAGCTTCTCCCGAGGAGCCCGCTGTCAAGCGTCCGTCGCCGTTTGCGGTGCTGGAACAACTGAAGCACAAAGATTGAGATCAACATCGGGCCGCATCGCGTACAATGCGCCCCGTTTCTAGGAGTCATCATGGCCGTTCAACAAAACAAGAAGTCCCCGTCCAAGCGCGGTATGCACCGTTCGCACGATTTTCTGGTGAACCCGCCGACCGCGATCGAGCCCACCACGGGCGAAGCGCATCTGCGCCACCACATCAGCCCCAACGGCTTTTACCGCGGCCGCAAGGTCCTGAAGACCAAGGCCGACGAATAAGGCCCCCGGGCCGAACTCGTACTCGGACCATTTCGGCTGAGCGCTGATACCTGGCACCCGTGATACGCATCGCCATAGACTGTATGGGCGGAGACTTCGGTCTGCCCGTCACGATTCCGGCTGCGATCGAGTTCGCCCGGCAATTTCCGGATACCCGGCTATTGCTGGTCGGGCTTCCCGACGCCATCGAAGCGGCGCTCTCCGAGCACCGCGGCGTGGCGCGCGATCGCCTTGAAATCGTGGCGGCTTCCGAAGTCGTCACCATGGACGACCCGGTCGAGGTCGCCCTGCGCCGCAAAAAAGACTCCTCCATGCGCCTGGCCGCCCAGTCCGTCAAGGACGGGCGCGCCGACGCCTGCGTTTCCGCGGGCAACACCGGCGCCTGGATGGCCATTTCACGCTACGTGCTCAAGACGCTGGACGGCATCGACCGCCCGGCGATCGCCACGTCCATTCCGAACCAGACGGGCCGCGCCACCACGGTGCTGGACCTGGGCGCGAATGTGGACTGCACGGCCGAGCACCTTCTGCAATTCGCCATCATGGGCGCCGCGCTGTCGCAGGCGGTGGACCATCGCGAGCGTCCCTCCGTGGGCCTGCTCAATATCGGCGAAGAAGTCATCAAGGGCAACGAAGTCGTCAAGGAAGCCGCCGAACTGCTTCGCAACAGCCCGCTCAACTTCTACGGCAACGTGGAAGGCAACGACATTTTCAAGGGCACGGTCGACGTCGTCGTCTGCGACGGTTTCGTCGGCAACGTCGTGCTCAAGTCCGTCGAGGGGCTGGCGAAGATGCTCTCCAGCGTCATCCGCGAAGAGTTCAAACGCAATCTGATCACGCTGCTCGCCGGCGCGGTGGCCCGGCCGGTGCTCAACCGGCTGCGCACCCGCGTCGACAACCGGCGCTACAACGGCGCCGCGCTGCTGGGCCTGCGAGGCGTGGTCATCAAGAGCCACGGCTCCGCCGACGTCTACGCCTACGGTTTCGCCTTGCAGCGTGCCCGCGAAGCCGTAGTGAGTAAACTGCTGGAGCGCACCGCTCAGACGGTCGCTCAGATTACCAAGCGCGTTCAATCCGGCGACGTCCCTTCGGCGCCGCCGCAAAACGTGGCTGGGGACACCGCTTGATGGATACCGCAATGAAATATTCCGTGATCGCGGGCACCGGCAGCTTCCTGCCGGAACGCGTGGTTTCGAATGACGAACTGGCAGCGGAACTGGCGACGCGCGACATCGCCACCTCCGACGAATGGATCGTCGAGCGCACTGGCATCCGGCAGCGCCACTTGGCCGAACGCGGCGTCACGACCAGCCAACTGGCCACCGAGGCGTCGCGCCGCGCGCTGGCCGACGCGGGCGTGGACGCGTCCGAGATCGACCTGATCGTCCTGGCCACCTCGACGCCGGACTTCGTCTTCCCGAGCACCGCCTGCATCGTGCAGGCCAACCTCGGCGCCAAGGGTTCGGCGGCCTTCGACGTGCAGGCCGTGTGCAGCGGTTTCGTCTACGCGATGACCACCGCCGACAGCTTCATCCGCGCCGGCCGCGCGCGTTGCGCGCTGGTCATCGGCGCCGAAGTCTTTTCGCGCATCCTGGACTGGAACGACCGCGGCACTTGCGTGCTGTTCGGCGACGGCGCGGGCGCCGTGGTGCTGAAGGCTTCCGACAAGCCGGGCATCCTGGCCGCGCAACTGCATGCCGACGGCAGCCAGGGCAAGATCCTGAACGCCGCGGGCAACGTGGCCTACGGCGACGTGACCGGCGACCCGTTCCTGCGCATGGACGGCCAGGCCGTGTTCAAGCAGGCCGTCACCGTGCTGGACCGTTCCGCGCGCGACACCTGCGCCGAGGCCGGCGTCGACCTCAGCGAAGTCGATTGGCTGATCCCGCACCAGGCCAACGTGCGCATCCTGAATTTCCTGGCGCGCAAGCTGTCCGTGCCGGTCGAGAAAGTCGTCATCACCGTCGACAGCCACGCCAATACCTCCGCGGCAAGCGTGCCGCTGGCCCTGGACGTCGCGCGCCGCGACGGCCGCGTCAAGCCGGGCCAACTGGTCCTGATGCAGGGCGTGGGCGGCGGATTCACCTGGGGCTCGGTCCTGGCCCGCATGTAGGGGCGAGCCCGGCCGGAGGCGGCGCGCGCGCCGCAACCGCCGGGATGATGCGCCCGACATTCCACACAGACACTGAATCAATCCATACGGTCAACCATGAAAATCGCTTTTGTCTTTCCTGGCCAAGGTTCTCAAGCTGTCGGCATGCTGGACGCCTGGTCCGGCGTCGCCGCCGTCGCGGACACCGTGGCGCGGGCGTCGCAGGCCCTGGGGCAGGACCTGGGCGCGCTGATCGCGCAAGGCCCCGCGGAGCAACTCAACCTGACCACCAACACCCAGCCCGCGATGCTGACGGCCGGCGCCGCGGTGTACGCGGCCTGGTGCGCCGCGGGCGGCCGCAAGCCGGACGTCGTGGCGGGCCACAGCCTGGGCGAATATGCCGCGTTGACGGCGGCCGGCTCGCTCTCGCTTGAAGACGCCGTGCGCCTGGTGCGCGTGCGCGCCGACGCCATGCAGGCCGCCGTGCCGGTCGGCACCGGCGCAATGGCCGCCATCCTGGGCCTGGACGACGACGCCGTGCGCGCAGCCTGCGCCGCCGCCGCCCAGGGCGAGGTGGTCGAGGCCGTGAACTTCAATGCGCCGGCCCAGGTCGTGATCGCCGGCCACAAGGCCGCCGTCGAGCGCGCCTGCGAACAGGCCAAGGCCGCCGGCGCCAAGCGCGCGCTGCTGCTGCCGGTGTCCGCGCCGTTCCATTCCAGCCTGCTCAAGCCCGCCGCCGAGGTGCTGGCTGGCGCGCTGGCCGGCGTCGCGGTGTCGGCCCCGCAGGTGCAGGTCATCAACAACGTGGACGTGGCCTCGCCGGTCGAACCTGGGGCAATCCGGGATGCGCTGGTGCGCCAGGCATGGCATCCTGTGCGCTGGGTCGAAACCCTGCGCGCGATGAAGGCACAAGGCGTCACGCACGTCATCGAATGCGGTCCCGGCAAGGTGCTGGCCGGTCTGACCAAGCGCATCGATCCCGAACTCACGGGCATGGCCATCACCGATCCGGCTTCGCTCGAAGCCGCGCTGGCCGCCGTCAACGGAAACCAATGAACATGGACAACACCTCGATCGAACTGCAGGGCAAGATCGCGCTGGTGACCGGCGCCACGCGCGGCATCGGCCGCGCCATCGCCCAGGAACTGGCGGCGCGCGGCGCCACCGTCGTCGGCACCGCCACGTCCGAATCGGGCGCGGCCGCCATCACCGAAGCGCTGGCGCCGTTCGGCGGCCGCGGCGTGGTGCTGGACGTGACCGACGCCGCGGCCTGCGACGCCCTGATCGACGCGCTGGGCAAGGAAGGCGGCGGTCCGCACATCCTCGTCAATAACGCCGGCATCACGCGTGATACGCTGGCGATGCGCATGAAGGACGAAGACTGGTCGGCCGTCATCGACACCAACCTGGCGTCGGTGTTCCGCCTGTCGCGCGCGGTGTTGCGCAGCATGATGAAGGCCCGTTGGGGACGCATCATCAACGTCACCTCGGTGGTGGGCTCCAGCGGCAACCCCGGCCAGGCCAATTACGCGGCCGCCAAGGCCGGCGTGGCCGGCATGGCGCGCGCGCTGGCCCGCGAACTGGGCAGCCGCAACATCACCGTGAATTGCGTGGCCCCCGGTTTCATCGACACGGACATGACGCGCGCCCTGGGCGAAACCCAGACCGCCGCATTGTTGCAGCAGATTCCGCTGGGCCGCCTCGGTTCGCCGGCGGACATCGCGCACGCGGTGGCCTTTTTGTCCGGGCCGCAGGCGGGTTACATTACCGGCACCACCCTGCACGTCAACGGCGGGATGTACATGCAATAAATCACGAATCGCGCGAAGGCGGCCCCGGCCGCCGCGCCGCCGCCGGATGATGGGCGGGGCAATGCGCGGTTCAACCGGAAACGCTGCACACGGGTTTCCTGCGCCATTTCGGGCGACAGATCAAGTGCGCAGTGTTATTTTTGTCACGGCCAGGCGTCGCAATACTCCGCGCTTGGCTATAATTCGCGGGATTTTTCCCAATTGGAGATCTGCATGGAAAGCATCGAACAGCGCGTCAAGAAGATCGTCGCTGAACAACTTGGCGTCAACGAAGCCGAGATCAAGAACGAATCCTCCTTCCTTGACGACCTCGGTGCCGATTCGCTCGACATGGTCGAACTGGTCATGGCGCTCGAAGACGAATTCGAGACCGAGATCCCCGACGAAGAGGCCGAAAAGATCACGACCGTGCAACAAGCGATTGACTACATCAATTCGCACGGCAAGCAGTAAGCTAGGCCTATACCCTTCCGGTGGCCCGAGGACGGACTTCGGAGCCTGCCGGAAAATCGGGGCGGTTTCAGGAATTTGCCGTGTGGTCCGCATGCGGGAAGGGCGTGGTAAAGCCCGACCCGCTTTTGCGTGGGCCGCACGTGCAGCGCATCCCGAAAACCGCCTTTCTTTTGTCTGTTTGAGGAGTCATCCGTGAAGCGACGTGTCGTCATCACCGGCCTGGGTATCGTTTCTCCCGTGGGGAACGACCTGACCACCGCTTGGGACAATATCGTCAACGGACGTTCTGGCATCAGCCGCATCACCCGTTTCGATCCCTCGGCCATCACCACGCATATCGCCGGCGAAGTCAAAGACTTCGACATCAGCACCTATATTTCGGCCAAGGAAGCCCGCCAGATGGATACGTTCATCCATTACGGCCTGGCTGCCGGAATGCAGGCATGGCGCGATAGCGGCCTGGAAGTCACCGAAGCCAACGCCGAACGCATCGGCGTGATCGTGGGTTCCGGCATCGGCGGCCTGCCGCGCATCGAGGAGACCCAGGTCGAATACCTGGCCAAGGGTCCGCGCCGCATTTCGCCGTTCTTCGTGCCGGGTTCGCTGATCAACCTGATCTCCGGCCACTTGTCCATCGCGTATGGCATGAAGGGTCCGAGCTACGCGGTCGTGTCGGCTTGCACCACCGGCCTGCATTGCATCGGCGATGCCGCGCGCCTGATCGAATACGGCGATGCCGACGTCATGGTGGCCGGCGGCGCCGAGTCGACCGTGTCGCCGCTGGGTATCGGCGGCTTTGCCGCCATGCGCGCCCTGTCGACCCGCAACGACGATCCCGAGACGGCTTCGCGTCCCTGGGACCGCGACCGCGACGGTTTCGTGCTGGGCGAGGGCGCGGGCGTGCTGGTGCTGGAAGAGTACGAACACGCCAAGAAGCGCGGCGCGCGCATCTACGGCGAGCTTGCAGGCTACGGCATGAGCTCCGACGCGCACCACATCACGGCCCCCGACAAGGACGGCCCGCGCCGCGGCGTCCTGAACGCGCTGCGCAATGGCGGCCTGAACGCGGAAGACATCCAGTACGTCAACGCCCACGGCACCTCGACGCCCCTGGGCGACAAGAACGAGACCGACGCGCTGAAGCTGGCCTTCGGCGACCACGCCAAGAAGCTGGTGGTCAACTCGACCAAGTCCATGACCGGGCACCTGCTCGGCGCGGCCGGCGGCATCGAGGCGGTGTTCACCACCCTGGCCGTGTACAACCAGGTCTCGCCTCCGACGATCAACATCTTCAATCAAGATCCCGAATGCGATCTGGATTACTGCGCCAACGAAGCGCGGCAGATGAAGATCGACGTGGGCCTGTCCAACTCGTTCGGCTTCGGCGGCACCAACGGCTCCATGGCCGTTCGCCGGGTCTGATTTGGAAGACCCGGTCGGGGGGCGCTGGTCGTTCCGCGTGCCTGTCTCGCATCCGAGGGGCGCCAAGGTGATTTACGCCCTGGCGCTGGCCTCGGCCGCGGGCAGCGCGCTGACGGCCGCGTCCTGGCACGGCCTGCCCTGGGCGGCGGGCGCGGCGGCCGCGCTCCTGCTTGCGTTGGCAGGGCTGTTACACTCGGCACGGAGCGGCCCGTCCCCGGTATCGGCGCTGCGTACGGCGGCCGGGGCAGGGCGCTGGCAGTTGCGGCTGCCGCAAGGCTGGCAGGACGCAAGTCTCCTGGACCGGCAGCGCGGCCCCCGCTGGCTTACGCTCACTTTGCAGCCCTTGCCCACCGGGAGTACGGCCTTTACCCCTAGCAAAATCACTCTCACCGTCTGGCAGCGGACGTTGCGACCCGAGTCCTGGCGGCGCCTTTGCCTGCTGACGGGCACGGCGCGGCGCGCGCTGCCGGCGGCCCGCCCGCGGGAGGCCTCATGAGCGAGCGCGAAGTCGACGCCGAGCTTGTCGCGCGCGTTCAGCGGGGCGACAAGAAGGCATTCGACCTGCTGGTGCTCAAGTACCAGCGCAAGATTCTCCGTCTGCTGGCCCGGATGATCCGCGACCCCGCCGAAATCGAGGACGTGGCCCAGGAAGCATTCATCAAGGCCTATCGCGCCTTGCCCCAGTTCAGGGGGGAGAGCGCCTTCTACACCTGGCTGTATCGTATCGCCATCAATACGGCGCGGAACTGGCTGGCCTCCCAGGGTCGGCGCCCCAGCGCGCCCAACGCGATAGAAACGGAAGACGGTGAAACTTTTAACGAAACCGACAACCTAACCGATATAAGCACGCCGGAATCCATGGTCGCCAGCCGCGAAATCGCCGAGACGGTGAACGCGGCTATCGAGGAATTGCCTGAAGAATTGCGCACCGCAATCGTCCTGCGTGAAATCGAAGGTATGAGTTACGAAGACATCGCCCAGAGCATGGATTGCCCGATAGGTACGGTGCGTTCCCGCATTTTTCGTGCGCGTGAAGCCATCGCCACCAAATTGCGCCCATTGCTAGGCACCGATGCCGAGCGTCGCTGGTAAGGAGTGGCAGTCATGCAAACAGCAGCCAAATCCGTCGTGATCTCCGAGTCCTCCTGGGAGGAGTCGGTCTCCGCCTGGATGGACGGAGAGGAATCCGACGATATTTTTCCCGGCTTGTTGTCCCGAGAGGGACGCCAGACCTGGGACACCTATCACTTGATCGGTGATTCCCTGCGCAACGCCGATCTGGCGCTGACCCCCAGCGCGGCTTTCCAGTCGCGGCTGGCACGGGCCCTGGATGCGGAATTGCCCATCGTTGCGGCGCCTCGGCGCCGTTCGCCTTTGCGCCTGGGCCTGTCCGGCCTGGCCGTGGCCGCCGCGGTGGCTACCGTCGCCTGGGTGGCGCAGCCCTATCTGACCGGCGAGCCGGGCGGGGAAGTGCGCGTGCTGGCCGACGCCAGCTCGCCGGCATCGGCGTCCGCCGCGGACGATTCGGGCTTGCGCGACTACCTGGAGGCCCACCGCCAGATGGCCGGCCCCAGCGCCGTCCGGCAGGTGTCGTTCGACATGGGAGCGGGGCGTTGATGGCGCTTGTGCTTCCATCACGTTGGCCGGTACTGGGTCTGGGACGCGCCGCTACGCTGCAGGCCCATCGAGCCGGCTGGTTTGCCGCAACGCTCCTGGCCGCTTTCCTGGCGGCGCACGAACCGGCGCGAGCCGCCGACGCGGCGCCCGCCGCCGATGACGTGGTCCAGTTGCTGACCCGCATCCAGCAGGCGGCGCGCAAGCAGGACTACGCGGGCGTCTTCATGTATCAGCAAGGCGAGACGATCCAATCCTCGCGCCTGGTGCACGTCCTGGACGGCACCGGCGAGCGCGAGCGCCTGGAGATCCTCGACGGCCAGCCCCGCGAATACCTGCGCCACAACGACGACGTGCAGTGCCTGATCCCCGAGCGCAAGACGGTGCTGATCGAGCGCCGCCGGGGCGACCGCTTTCCCGGGCTGCTGCTCGGAGACGCGGCCAATCTGCCCGAAAACTACAAGATCCGCGCCGAACCCGCCCTGCATCGCGTCGCCGGCCGGGAATGCCGCCTGATCACGATAGAACCGCTGGACAAGCTGCGCTACGGCTACCGGCTGTGCGCGGACGTCGAAACCAATCTGCTGCTCAAGGCCCAGACCCTGAACGCCGCGCGCGGCGTGGTGGAACAGGTATCGTTCACCTCGCTGCGCCTGGGCCCGGAAGTCGATCCCCAGCTCCTGACCTCGCGCTGGAGCACGCGCGACTGGAAGGTGCTCGAACCCTCCATGAAGCCGGTGGACCTCGCCGCCCAGGGCTGGCGCATCCCGGCCCCCAAGGGCTTCAAGACGGTCATGCAGGTGGCTCGGTCCATGGGGCGCGGCGCCACGGTCAGCCAGATGGTGCTGTCCGACGGGCTGGCGGCCATTTCCGTGTTCATCGAACCCTACGACAGCCAGCGCGGCCATCGTCCGCCGCATGGCGCCGCGCAACGGGGTTCCATTACCGTCTATGGCACGCGCATCGCGGATTTCTGGCTGACCGCCGTGGGCGAAGTGCCCGTGGCCACGCTGGAACAGCTTGCCGAGTCCACAGAATACGTGCCTGCCGCCGGGTCCAAGTGATCCGCCGGGCGCGGCGCGCAGCAATTTCGGAGTAAGTCTATGAAAGCAATGACAGTGTCGAACGCGTTTTTCCGGCGCTTTCTGGCGGCGGCGGCGCTGGGCGTGACGATGGCCGTCGCCCAGGCGCCCGCGGCCCACGCCGAGTCGCCCGGAGTGATGCTGCCCGATTTCACGAGCATCGTCGAAAAGGCCGACCCCGCGGTCGTGAACATCCGCACCACGGCGACCGTGCCGGTGCGCGGGATGGGGCCCGGCGGCGGCAATGACCCGTACGAACTGTTCCGCTGGTTCTTCGGCCCCGAATTCCAGCCCCCGGGCGGCGGTGGCGGCGCGCCGACGCCGCGCCAGCGTCCGCAGCCCCAGCCCGAAGAGCGCACCGTGCCGCGCGGCGTGGGCTCGGGCTTCTTCATCTCCGAAGACGGCTACATCCTGACCAACAACCACGTGGTCGTGGACGCGACGGACATCTACGTCACCCTGACCGACGGCCGCGAGTTCAAGGCCAAGGTGATCGGCACGGACGAACGCACCGACGTGGCGCTGATCAAGATCGAAGCCAAGGACATGACCCCGCTGGTCATCGGCGACCCCAAGAAGCTCAAGAAGGGCCAGTGGGTGCTGGCCATCGGTTCGCCGTTCGGCCTGGACTCCACCGTAACGTCGGGCATCGTCAGCGCCATCGGCCGCGATACCGGCGAATACCTGCCGTTCATCCAGACCGACGTGGCGGTCAACCCCGGCAATTCGGGCGGTCCGCTGATCAACCTGGACGGCGAAGTGGTGGGCATCAATTCCCAGATCATTTCGCGCAGCGGCGGCTTCATGGGCATTTCGCTGGCCATCCCGATCGACGAGGCCATGCGGGTCGTGGACCAGTTGCGCGCCACGGGCAAGGTCACGCGCGGCCGCGTCGGCGTGCAGATCGGCGAAGTGGGCAAGGACGTGGCCGAAGCCATCGGCCTGCCCAAGGCCGAGGGCGCGCTGGTGAGCAGCGTGGAAGCCGAAGGCCCCGCCGAGCAGGCGGGCGTGCAGCCGGGCGACGTGATCCTGAAGTTCAACAATGAACCGATCAAGCGCTGGTCCGACCTGCCGCGCATCGTGGGCGAAACCAAGCCGGGCACCCGCGCCGACATGCAGGTGTGGCGCAAGGGCAAGACCCTGACGCTGAGCGTCAAGGTCGGGGAGATCCCGACCGAGAAGACGCCCGCCGCGGGCAAGCCGGGCGCCGCGCCCGCGCCCGAGGCCACCAACGCGCTGGGCCTGGGCGTGGCCGACGTGCCCGCCGACGTGCAGAAGAAGCTGCGCATCAAGGGCGGCGTCCAGGTGAAGGTCGCCGAAGGCGCGGCCGCCAAGGCGGGGTTGCAGGAAGGCGACATCGTGCTGGCTCTGAACGACACCGACGTCACCGGCGCCAAGCAATTCGGCGAACTCGTCTCCAAGCTGGACAAGGGACGGGCCGCGGGCCTGCTGGTCCGCCGCGGCGACCAGACGCAATGGGTGGCGGTGCCGGCGTCGAAGTGATGCGCGTGCGGCCCCTCCTTCGGCAAGAGGGAGGGAGCCTGTTTTTTGCCTTGGAGCGGCCCAACGGCAAAAAAGGCCCAAGAACGGCTAAAATGCCTGATTGCCGCAAGAGGGGGCGCATGGCGCCCCCTCGTTTTGCCCGGGCTATGCCCACAGGCACCCCTCACGTCAGCCGTGCGTACTCCGGCGGCGGTGTCTTCCGGCCCTGTGCCGAGTGTTCCGTCCCCTTATAATTTCAAGCATGCAGCATATCCGCAACTTCTCCATCATTGCCCACATCGATCATGGCAAATCGACCCTGGCCGATCGCCTGATCCAGCGCTGCGGGGGATTGGCGGACCGCGAAATGTCGGCGCAGGTCCTCGACTCGATGGAAATCGAGCGCGAGCGCGGCATCACCATCAAGGCGCAGACGGCCGCCCTGCACTACAAGGCGCAGGACGGCAAGGTCTACAACCTGAACCTGATCGATACCCCGGGGCACGTGGACTTCTCGTATGAAGTCAGCCGTTCCCTGTCGGCGTGCGAAGGCGCGCTGCTGGTGGTCGACGCCTCGCAAGGCGTCGAAGCCCAGACCGTGGCCAACTGCTATACCGCGATCGAACTGGGCGTGGAAGTGCTGCCGGTGCTGAACAAGATGGACCTGCCGCAAGCCGACCCCGAAGGCGCGCGCCAGGAAGTCGAGGACGTGATCGGCATCGACGCGTCGCAGGCGGTGCTGGCCAGCGCCAAGACCGGCATGGGCATCGACGAGATCCTGGAAATGGTCGTTGCCCGCGTGCCGCCTCCCAAGGGCGATCCGGAGGCGCCGCTGCAGGCGTTGATCATCGATTCGTGGTTCGACAACTACGTGGGCGTGGTGATGCTGGTGCGCATCATCAACGGCGTGCTCAAGCCCAAGGACAAGATCCTGCTGATGGCCTCCGGCGCCACCCACCTGTGCGAGCAGACCGGCGTGTTCACGCCGAAGTCGCAGCAGCGCCCGCACCTGTCGGCGGGCGAGGTGGGCTTCATCATCGCCGGCATCAAGCAACTGGAAGACGCCAAGGTGGGCGACACGGTCACGCTGGCCAGCAAGCCGGCCGCCTCGCCGCTGCCCGGCTTCAAGGAAGTCAAGCCGCAGGTGTTCGCCGGCCTGTATCCGGTGGAAAGCTCGGAATACGACCAACTGCGCGATTCGCTCGACAAGCTCAAGCTGAACGATTCGGCGCTGATGTTCGAGCCCGAAGTCTCGCAGGCCCTGGGCTTCGGCTTCCGTTGCGGCTTCCTGGGGCTGCTGCACATGGAAATCGTGCAGGAGCGCCTGGAGCGCGAGTTCGACATGGACATCATCACGACGGCGCCGTCGGTGGTGTACGAGGTCGAGCAGCGCGACGGCTCCGTGATCACGGTGGAAAGCCCGTCGCGCATGCCGGAAGTGGGCAAGATCGCCGACATCCGCGAGCCCATCGTGAAGGTCACGCTGTTCATGCCGCAGGACTACGTGGGCCCGGTCATGACACTGTGCAACAACAAGCGCGGCGTCCAGGTCAACATGAGCTACCACGGCCGCCAGGTCCACCTGGTGTACGAGATCCCGCTGGCCGAGATCGTGCTGGACTTCTTCGATAAGCTGAAGTCGGTCTCGCGCGGCTACGCCTCCATGGACTACGAGTTCCTGGAATACCGCTCCGCCGACGTGGTGCGCGTGGACCTGCTGATCAACAACGACCGCGTCGACGCGCTGGCCGTGATCGTCCACCGCAGCAATGCGCGCCATCGCGCCCGCGACGTGGTCACGCGCATGCGCGGCCTGATTCCGCGCCAGATGTTCGACGTGGTCATCCAGGCCGCCATCGGCGCGGAGATCATCGCGCGCGAAAACGTGAAGGCGCTGCGCAAGAACGTGCTGGCCAAGTGCTACGGCGGCGATATCTCGCGCAAGAAGAAGCTGCTTGAAAAGCAGAAGGCCGGCAAGAAGCGCATGAAGCAGGTGGGTAGCGTGGAAATCCCGCAGGAGGCGTTCCTGGCCATCCTGCAAGTGGAAGACAAATAGAACCAAAAGAAGGCGGTTAGCTGATGAGTTGGAACTTTGCCCTGATCCTGTTTGTGTTGCTGGTGTTGACCGGCATTATCTGGGTGCTCGATCTGGCAGTGCTGCGCCGAGGCCGGGAGCGCCGGGCCCAGGCGGCGATGGCGCAATACGATGCGGCCCTGGTCGGAGACGCCCAGGAAGCCGAACGGCTGCGCCGCGAGGCGGGCGACGCCGCGCGCCGCATGCCCTGGTGGGTCGAATACGCGGTCAGCTTCTTTCCCGTCATCCTGTTCGTGTTCGTGCTGCGTTCGTTCGTGGTGGAGCCGTTCCGCATCCCGTCGGGCTCGATGCTGCCGACGCTGCAATCGGGCGACCTCATCCTGGTGAACAAGTTCAGCTACGGCCTGCGCCTGCCGGTCATCGACAAGAAGGTCATCGAGGTGGGCAAGCCCCAGCGCGGCGACGTCTTCGTGTTCCGCTACCCCGTGGATCCGGACGTCGACTACATCAAGCGCGTCGTGGGCCTGCCGGGCGACGAGATCGCCTACCTGGACAAAAAGCTGTACATCAACGGCGAATTGGTGCCGCATGTGCGCGACGGGGACTATTTCGAACCCGATCGTGTCTCTTATATTGCGCAATATAAGGAGAAGTTGGGCGACGTTGAGCACAAGATATTGCTGGATGAGGGTAAACCCCAGGAATACGCGCCGATGTGGCAATTTCCCAACCGCCAAAACTGCCAATACAGCCGCAATGGGGTACGCTGCAAAGTACCCGAAGGCCAATTTTTCGCAATGGGCGATAATCGGGACAACAGCGCGGACAGCCGATACTGGGGCTTCGTTCCGGAATCCAATATCGTCGGGCGCGCATTCTTCATCTGGATGAATTTCAGCGATCTCAGCCGCATTGGCCGGTTCAACTGATTATGTCGCTAGCCACGCTAGAAAACCGCCTGGAGCACCACTTCGGTGATCCGGCCTTGCTTGAACAGGCGCTGACGCATCGCAGTCACGGTGCGCGCCACAACGAGCGATTGGAATTCCTGGGGGATTCCGTGCTGAACTTCGTCGTCGCGGCGATGCTGTTCGAGCGCTATTCCAAGATCGACGAAGGCGACCTGTCGCGCCTGCGGGCCAATCTGGTCAAGCAGG
This sequence comes from Achromobacter veterisilvae, assembly GCF_037619525.1. NCBI lineage: Bacteria > Pseudomonadati > Pseudomonadota > Betaproteobacteria > Burkholderiales > Alcaligenaceae > Achromobacter > Achromobacter veterisilvae. The sequence continues at coordinate 2,613,017 of NZ_CP148753.1, forward strand.
CTTCGCTGGCGGATATCGCCCAGCGGCTGGAATTGTCGCAATACCTGCGCCTGGGCGAAGGCGAATTGAAGAGCGGCGGTTTCCGCCGCCCCTCCATCCTGGCGGACACGGTCGAGGCGCTGTTCGGCGCCGTTTTCCTGGACGCCGGTTTCGATGCCGCCCGCCGCGTGATCGTGCGCCAGTACCAGCCGGTGCTGGCGTCCGTGGATCCCAAGACCCTCGGCAAGGACGCCAAGACCTTGCTGCAGGAATTCCTGCAGGGCCGCAAGCTGGCGCTGCCGCTGTATACGGTGGTGGCCACGCACGGCGCGGCCCACAGCCAGCAGTTCGAAGTCGAATGCGCCATCCCGGCGCTCGAAATCAAGGTGACGGCGCCCGGCGCCAGCCGCCGCGCCGCCGAGCAATCGGCGGCCAAGCTGGCGCTGGAGGCCGCGTTGGCCGTCAGCCCGGCCGCCAAGGCTGCCCGCAAGTCGGGCAAGGCGCGCAAAACCGCGCAATTGTCGCTGCCCGTGGCAGTGGCTCAAGAGACTAAATGAGCGATACCCCTTTCCGTACCGGCTTCGTTGCCATCGTCGGCCGTCCCAACGTGGGCAAGTCCACGCTGACCAACGCCCTGATCGGTTCCAAGATTTCCATCGTGTCGCGCAAGGCGCAGACCACGCGCCACCGCATCCATGGGGTGCTGACGCGCGAACACGAGCAATTCGTCTTCGTCGACACCCCCGGTTTCCAGACACGCCACGGCGGCGCCATGAACCGCATGATGAACCGCGTGGTCACGCAGGCCCTGGCCGACGTGGACGTGGTCGTGCACGTGGTGGAAGCAGGCAAATGGTCCGAAGGCGACGCCAAGCTGCTGCCGCTGCTGCCTTCGCCGGAGCGCACGATCCTGGTCGTCTCCAAGATCGACGCGCTGAAGAACCGCGACGACCTGTTCGCGTTCGTGTCGAAGATCATGGCGCTGCATCCGTTCGGCGCCGTGGTGCCGGTCAGCGCCACCAAGAACCAGCAACTGGACCAGTTGCTGGAGGAAATCGCGTCCCGCCTGCCGGAAGGCGAGGCGATGTTCGAAGAGGACACGCTGACCGACCGCCCCATGCGCTTCATCGCGGCCGAACTGGTGCGCGAGAAGATCTTCCGCCTGGTGGGCGACGAGCTGCCCTATGGCTGTACCGTGGTCATCGAACAATGGGAAGAGACCAGCAAGGGCGCGAGCATCAACGCCTGCGTGGTGGTCGAACGCGACAGCCACAAGCCGATCCTGCTGGGCACGGGCGGCATGCACATGAAGCGCATCGCGACGGAGGCGCGGCAGGACATCGCCAAGCTGCTGGACAAGCCGGTGCACCTGGAGGTCTACATCAAGGTGCGCAAGGGCTGGTCCGACCGCGAGGGTGCGCTGCGCGACCTGGGCTATGAGTAGACGGGCGCCTCGCGTCCAGGATCGCCCGGGATATATGCTGCACGCCACCGCGTGGCGTGAGACTTCCCTCATCGTTCAGACTTTCTCGCGCGAGCACGGCTGTGTGGCCATGGTCGCCAAGGGCGCGAAGCGCCCGTACTCCGTGCTGCGGCCGGTGCTGTCCGCGTTCCAGCCCCTGCTGCTGTCCTGGACCGGCAATGGCGAAGTCAAGACGCTGACGCGCGCCGAGATCGCCGGCATCCGGCCCCTGACCGGCACCGCGCTGATGTCGGCCTGGTACATGAACGAACTGCTGCTGCGGTTGCTGCCGCGCGAAGACGCCCATCCGCTGCTGTTCGACGCCTACGACACCGCCCTGCAGCAGTTGTCGGGCGGCACCCGCGCGGCCGGCGCGCTGCGCCGCTTCGAATGGACGCTGCTGCGCGAGACCGGCTATGGCGTGGACGAAGCGCCGCCCGATTTCGACGATCCGGCGATCGAACCCGCCTTGCGCCGCGACCTGCGCGAGCGGCTGGCCGAAATCCTGGCCGGCCGGCCGCTGTCGACCCGGCGCGTGCTGCTGGACCTGCAGCGCATTTGAGCGCATCGTGTCCCGGCCATGACTTTCACGCTCAAGCAGGTCGAGACCTTCCGCACCGTCTACGAGACGGAAAGCGTCACGGCCGCCGCCAGGCGGCTGGACGTGTCGCCGGCGACCGTCAGCGCGACCCTGGCCGCGCTGGAAGCCAGCATCGAACTGCGCCTGTTCGAGCGAGTGCGCCAGCGCATGCAGCGCACGCCCGAGGCGACGCTGCTGTACGAGGAAATCCGCCGCCTGAACGTCGGCCTGGAAACCCTGGGGCGCAAGATCCGGGCGATCCGCGGCGCCGCGCAGCCGCGGCTGCGCATCGGCTGCATCCACGCCTATAGCGGCGCGGTCGTCAGCGACGCCATTTCCCGCTTCCGCTCGCGCTATCCCGATACCGCGCTGTATTTGCAGATCCGGGATTCCAACACCTTGCGCGACATGGTGGTGTCGGGCGAACTGGACCTGGCCGCGGTCGCGGACGAGTCGGAACTGGAAGGGCTGCGGGGCCACCGGCTGGCCAGCCTGCGGGCGGTGGCCGTCTTTCCCAAGGGACATCCGCTGGCGCGCCTGGAACGCGTGGAGTTCCCGCACCTGGCCGGCGTCGACGTGATCGCGCTGAATGCCGAGGACGGTTCGCGCAAACGCCTGGACGCCCTGCTGGCGCAGGCGGGACAGCACCTGAAGGTGGCCATCGAGACGCCGTATTCCAGCACGGTGTGCCAGTTGGCGCTGGCGGGCCACGGGGTCGGCATCGCCAACCCCGCGACGGCGGTCGGCATGGAGGCGGCGGGGCTGTGCTACCGCCCGCTGGCGGCGCCCGTGCATTTCGAATGCCACATGATCCTGCACGGCAGCCGCCCCTTGTCCGAGGCGGGGAAGTACTGGGCCACCTGCCTGCGGGGCGCGCTGGCGCCGCTCGTGGATAGCTTCGGCGTCTAGCGGGCGGCGCGGCCGCTAGCCGCGGCGCCCATCCGAGGTCAACAGCAGCACGACGGACGATTCCGCATCCAGCAGGCCCGAGCGGCTGAGCGGGGACACGGCGGCCAGCGCCGCGGCGGAGGAGAGTTCGGCGGCGAACCCCATCCGTTCGAGCCGCTGCCGCGCCTGCGCGGCGGCCGCGTCGGAGATTTCCACGGGCGAGCCGCCCGAGCGCGACAGCACTTCCAGCGATTGCAGCGTGCACGTGCTGCCCGCGATCGAATACTGCTCCGTCACGCCTTCCCAGTTCTTGCGCGCGTCGCCCGAGGCGCGGGCGCGCGACAGGCGGGCATAGGGCTCCACCGCGTGCATCCGGGGCAGGCGGTCGATGCGCCCGGTCTGCAGCAGGTGCCGCCAGCCCAGGAAGATGCCCCAGAACAGGTCGCCGCGCGCCACCGGCACCACGATGTCGGTCGGAACGCCGCAGGCGTCGAAAATCTCCTGGGCGATGGGTTTGTAGCCTTCCACGCCGTAGGCATGCGTGCCCACCGGCGGATTCAGATAATTGGTGCCGGCGAACGCCCCATGGTTGCGGCACAGGTCCGCGATGTAGGGCCAGCGGCTCAGGCTGTCCTCGAAGGCGCGGAGCCTGGCGCCGAAACGCTCCATGGCTTCGCGCTGCAAGGGCGGGCAGTCGCGGGTGATGGCGATGTCGGCTTCCAGGCGCGCCGCCGCGCAATAGGCGGCCAGCGATACGCCCGCGTTGCCGCTGGAGGCCGCGGCCACGCTCGTGGCCCCCGCCAGGCGGGCGCGCGACACCAGTTGGGCCGCCATGCGGTCCTTGTGGCTGCCCGTGGGATTGGCGCTTTCGCACTTGAGCCACAGCCGGCCGACGCCTTCGGCCTGCGCCAGCGCCGGCGCGGCGAGGCAGGGCGTGGCGCCTTCGCCCAGCGTGACGGGATCCAGCACGGGCAGCGGCATGGCCGGGTCCGCGGACAGTTCGTAGCGGCATTCCAGGGAAGCGGGGTGGCCGGCCTCCAGGCAACTGGGGCAGCCTTCGGGGTAGTCGGCCGGAGGCCACAGGCTGTCGCAGCGGATGCAACGCAGGCCGGACAATCTCGGGTTCATCTGCATGGTTCTTCAATACCTCGACGAGAGGGAGTCCAGGGGAAGGGCGGGCGCGATCTGGACCAGGCAATCGCCGTCGCCGCTGCGGGCGATGGCGCGCAGGCAGACGACGGTGCCTGCTTGCGGGCTGACCAGCGCGCGGGCGGGGGTGTCGGGGCGGGCCGGCTCGATCAGCCGGCCGATGCGCTGGCGGGCGGCCACCGACTGCCCCAGTTCGACGCCGGGGACGAATACGCCGGGTTCGCGGGCGCGCAAGGTGGCGGCCGGCGCGTCGAGATCGTAGAGCCGGATCTCCGGATTGCGCGGCGGAGGGCTGCCCGGCAGCAGGCCCAGTTCGCCGAGGCAGCCCAGCAGGCCGTCGCGGCAGCTTTCGACCAGGCCGCCGCTCGTTTCCCGGCCGCCGCCGATTTCCGCGCTCTGGCGCAACACGCCGTGGCGGCTGGCGGCGGCGGGCATGGAGCCCGCCTCGCCGCCGCGGAAGAACACGCAATGCGCCAGCCCGAAGGCGCGCGCCAGCGCGGGCAGGCGCGCATCGTAGGGGTCGTCGCCGTAGCGCGTGATGACCGAGGAGGGCAGGTAGCGCAGCGAGGCGCCGCCGCTGTGCACGTCCACCAGCGCCTGTATGCGCGGCAGCAGCCGGGCCTCCAGCGCGGCGGCCACGCTTTCCGTGTAGCCGCACGCCGGCGCGCCCAGGAAGGCGCGGTTCAGGTTGCCGCCGTCGGAAGGCGACAGCCGCGTGCCGGCCAGCGAGGCCTCGGCGTTGACCGCGGGCAGCAGGTAGACCGTGCCGCGCTGCAGGATGCCAGGCAGGTGGTGCCACAGGTCCAGGATGGCGGCCTGGCCTTCCCATTCGTCGCCGTGCACGCCCGCCATCAGGGCGACGGCCGGTCCCGGCCCGGCTTCGATCTTCAGCACCGGGACCGTGACGCGCCGGTAGGCCGACTCGTTCGTGGCCGCGGCGCAGGAAAAGTCCTCGCGGCTTACCATGGCCATGCGGGGCCTCCCAGGCGCGGCGGGGTTTCGATCAATCCAGCGTCGTGCCGGCGGCCTTGATGATGCCTTCCCATTTGGGCAGCTCCTTGCGAATCTGGGTCTGTACGTCTTGCGGCGTGCCGCCCAGGGGCTCCTGGGAGCGGCTGCGCAGTTCCTTGCCCACGCTGTCCGAGCGCAGCGCCTGGTTCATCGCCGCGTTCAGGCGGGCGATGACGGCCGGGGGCGTTCCGGCGGGCGCGACCAGGGCGCTCCAGGCCGATTGCTCGTAGTCGGGATAGCCTTGTTCTGCCACGGTCGGCACGTCGGGGTTGGAGGCGGCGCGGGTCCGGGTGGTGACGGCCAGCGCGCGCAGCCGGCCGTCCTTCAGGTTGCCGATCAGGGGCGGCAGGTTTTCCATCATGGAATCGACGTGGCCGCCGAGCAGGTCGGACAACTGAGCGGCGGTGGCTTTGTAGGGGATCTGGCGCACGGCGGCGCCGGTCTGGGCGATGAAGAGCTTCACGCCGACCTCGCTGGTCGTGCCGGGATCCGCCGAGGTCATCGTCAGGCGTTCCGGCTGGGCGCGGCTGGCGTCGATGAAGCTCTTCAGGTCGCGGTAGGGCGAGGCCGCGTTCACCACGATGACGTTGGGCGTTTCGGCCACCAGGCCGATCGGCGCGATGTCGCGGTCCAGGTCGTAGAGCTGCTGCTTGAACAGGAAGCGGTGCAGCACGAGCGTGCCGACGTGGGCGTAGCCGATGGTGTAGCCGTCGGCCGCGGCCCGCGCCACGGCCTGGGTGCCGATGCGGCCGCCCGCGCCGACGCGGTTCTCCACGACCACCGGCTGGCCAAGCTGGCGGCCCATTTCCTGGCCGATGAGGCGGGCGGTGATGTCGGCATTGCCGCCCGCGGCGGCGGGCACGATCAGCGTGATCGCGCGTTCCGGGTAGTCGGCCAGCGCGAGGGGCGCGGCCAGGCAAAGCGACAGGGCGGCAATGCGGGCGGTGGCGGTGCGGTTCATGGCGGTTCCCATGGCGTTGAGGGCGGTGCCATTGTGCGGCGGCGGCCCGGGGAATCCGTTTGGTCCAGTGATATGCGTATTCGATAAAACCTAATAATCGACGGGCTTGCGCGCGTCGGCGCGCTTCCCCAGCCCATAGCCCACCGCGGCGGCGCCCAGCGCGCAGGCGGTGCCCAGCAGCGCGATCAGCGCCGCCCCGTAGCCCAGCATGTCCACGCCCGCCTTGACCCAGCCGCTGGCGGCGTCGCCCGCCCGGTAGACCACCGTGTCGATGACGTTCTTGGTCTTGTATTTGTCTTCCGGCGGCACCGCGGTGAACAGCATTTCGCGGCCCGGCTTGATCAGCGCGTACTCGCCGACGCGGCGCAGGACCATGGCCGCGGCCAGGACGCCGAACACGGGATAGGCCGCCAGGACCAGGAACCCGGCCGCCACCGCCAGCGGCACGGCGGTCAGCAGGAAGCGCAGCCCCAGCCGCGCGGCGACGCGGCCGGTGATGAAGACCTGCGACAGCAGCGACAGCGCCTGCACCGCGAAGTCCAGCGTGCTGAAGACCCGGATGCGCTGCGCCGTGTCGGGGAAGGCGTGGGCCACGAGCCGCGCCTGCTCCATGTACAGGAAGGTGCTCAGCGTGGCCAGCAGGATCACCAGCAGCGAGATCCCCATCAGGTAGGGGGACTGGAAGATGCGCGATATGCCGGCCAGGACGGCGCCCTCGATGGGGCGCGCCATGTCGTCCGGCGCCGTGTCCTCGCGGTTGGCCGCGCGCCAGCGCAGCAGCCACCGCTTGAGCGGCAGCGTGGCGGTCAGCAGCAGCGCGGACAGGAGCAGCAGGCCGGCGGGGCCCAGGACGCCGGCCAGGAGGCCGCCCAGCAGCGGGCCGGACAGCCCGCCCGCGCTGGCGCCGGCGGCGATCAGGGCGAAGAGGCGCTTCGCGGAATCCATGCGGAACACGTCGGCCATCAGGCTCCAGGCGATGGACACGACGAACAGGTTGAACACCGACAGCCAGACGTAGAACGTGCGCGCCGCCCACACGCTGCCGGGCCGCAGATGGAGCAGCACGGCGAAACCCGCCATGGTGAGGGCGAAGACGGCGTAGACCCAGGTGACCAGCGTGGCGCGCGGCACGCGGGCGGACAGCCAGCCGAACAGCGGCACGACGGCCAGCATGGCGACGAAGGTGGCGGTGAACAGCCATTGCAACTGGTCGACGCCGGCCTGGATGCCCATCGTCTCGCGGATGGGGCGCAGCATGAAATAGCCGCAGAACAGGAAGAAGAAAAAAGCGAAGCCGCAAGCCGCCGGGGCCAGTTCGCCGGCGCGTATGCCCAGCGCTTGCGCCGCCCGGCCCCGCAGGGTGCTCTGGGCCGCCATGGCTTCAGGCCAGCAGGGCGGCGATGCGTTCCCGCAGGGCGGCGTCCGGCTGCCGCCCGAACCCCGCCCGGGCGTTGTCCGCCATGTTGGCCGGCTTGGAGGTGGCGGGGATGACGGCCGTCACGGCGGGATGGCCGATGATGAACTTCAGGAAGAGCTGCGCCCAGGACGTGCAGTCGATCTCGGCCGCCAGCGCCGGCAGCGCCATGCCCTTGACCTGGCGGAACAGCGCCCCGTCCTGGAACGGCCGGTTGATCAGCACCGCGACGCCGTTGGCCTGGCACGCGGGCAGCAGGCGTTTTTCGGCGTTGCGGGCGCCGACCGAGAGGTTGACCTGCAGGAAATCGGGCCGCTCGCGCTCGACCAGCGCCGTCAGTTCGTCGTGCGCATACTCGGTGTAATGGGTGATGCCGACATAGCGGATGACGCCTTGCCGCTTCAGGTCGCGCAGCAGGGCCAACTGGTTGGCGGTGTCGATCAGGTTGTGCACCTGGACCAGGTCCAGTTTGTCGCTGCCCAGCGCCTTCTGGGACTGCCGTAGTTGGCGCATGGCCGATTCGTGCCCTTGCGTGCTGACCTTGGTGGCCAGGAAGGTCCGCGGCCGCAGGCCGCCGCCGCGGGCCAGCAGCACGCCCGTGACGGCCTCGGCCTGGCCATAGCTGGGCGCGGTGTCGATGAGGGTGCCGCCGGCCTGCAGGAAGGTGTCCAGCACCTGGGCCAGCGGCGCCATGGCGGCGGCGTCGCCGGGCGGCACGTTGAAGGTGTCCGCGGTGCCCAGGCCGATGACGGGCAGCGCCTCGCGGGTGGAGGGGATGGTCCGGGCCAGCATCGGGCCCGGCTGGCCGAGCGCGCGGGCGGCCCAGGACGGGCCGATCAGGGCGGCACCGGCGGCGGTCTGGAGGAAGCGGCGGCGGTCTGGCATGGCTTGTATAAAAAAAAGGCCTACATGCGAATGTAGGCCCTTTGAGCAGGTTTGGCTGCTGGCGATTACTCGCGGTTGCCGCCGAAAATGCCCAGCAGCATCAGCAGGTTCGAGAAGACGTTGTAGACGTCCAGGTAGATGGCCAGCGTGGCGGACACGTAGTTGGTTTCGCCGCCGTTGACCACGCGCTGCAGGTCGACCAGCATGAACGCCGAGAAGATGACGATGGCCATGACCGAGATGGTCAGCATCAGCGCCGGCAGTTGCAGGAAGATGTTGGCCAGGGCCGCCACAATGATGACGACCGCGCCGATGAACAGGAATTTCTGCATTCCCGAGAGATCGCGCTTGATGGTCGTGGCCAGCGTGGCCATCGTGCCGAACACGACCGCGGTGCCGCCGAAGGCCGTCATGACGAGCTGCGAGCCGTTGCTCATGCCCATGACGAAGCCGAGCAGGCGCGACAGCATGACGCCCATGAAGAAGGTGAAGGCCAGCAGCAGCACGACGCCCAGCGAATTGTTCTTGTTCTTTTCGATGGCGAACATCATGCCGAACGCGCCCACCAGGAACACGATCGCGGACAGGCCGGGGCTGGCGCCCATGACGCGGTTGACGCCCGTGTACAGGCCCACGGCGGCGCCCAGCACGGTGGGGATTAGCGAGAGCGCCAGGAGCCAATAGGTGTTGCGCAGGACTTTGTTGCGCGCGACCTCGCCCGGCGCGCCGGCCATCGCGCCGGAACGGTTAAAAGGGGACGGACGATATTCGTTCATGGAGAACTCCTGTGTGCGGCAGAGTAATGGTTGCCCAGTAGGCTTAGAGGGGAAGGATACCTTACAGTTCCCTGAAGAATCCAGTTTTTGCCAAGAATTAGACCAGAGGCCGGGCCGAGGTTCCAGAGGGGTCAACCCGGCCTTACGTCCCGCAGCACGCGGGCGACGATGTCCGGCAGCTCCGCGTCCATGCGGGCCTGGATCCGCTCGACGGCGTCGGCCAGGGCCTCCCGCATGAGCTGCTCCACCTCGGCTTGCAGGCGGGCGCTCAGGACGGCCGTGTCGGGTGGCGCCGCGCCGGCGGGCTCCGCCACTTCGGTCAGCACCGGAAACGCATCTTCAGGGTACTCCGGCCCGGCGCCGCCGGCCAGTTCCGTCAGTACCGGCGCCTGCGCGCCGCCGCCGGCAGAAGGGACGTGGAGCACGGGCTCGGCCCGCTGGGTCAGGGTGGGGATGCCGGGGTCGTTGAGGCGAGAGGGCATGGGAATTCCCGAAAGTCGAGATGGCGCGGCGGGCGGGGGCGCGCCAGCGCCGGTGAGGCGATCAGCCGTCCGGCTGCTGGCGGCTGAGGTCGTGGCTGTGCGGCGTATGGCCGGCGCCCTGGTAGACGCGCCAGCGCTGGCGCGCGGCCTGCTTGTCCTCGGGATCGTCGGAGACGATTTCCAGCAGGCGCTCGAAGGCGTCGAACCCGGGCGGGCAGTCGTTGTCCAGGTTCAGCAGCCAGGAGGGCGGGGGCTGCCCGCCCTGGCTTGCCGCCGCCGCGGCCTGCTGCGGATCCCCCGCGGTCAGCACCACCGGCGTTTCAGCCGCCAGCGGGTCGTTGGCCAGCACGTGCGGCACGAAGGACGTATCGTCGAACGCCCACAGCATGCGGTCGAACGCGGCCAGGCGGCTGCCGTCCTTACAGTACACCACCAGCCGCTGGCCCGCCAGGTAGCGCTTGCGCACGACCTGGCAGGCCATGCGCAAGCGGTCGGGCGCGCCGAAGGCGAAATCGATGCGCGTCATGCCGGATACCGTTCCAGGTAGGTCAAGCCTGGTCCAGCAGGTACTGCATCAGCAGCGGCACGGGGCGGCCGGTGGCGCCCTTGTCCTTGCCGCCGCGCCAGGCCGTGCCCGCGATGTCCAGGTGGGCCCAGGGATAGGCCGTGGCGAAGCGCGACAGGAAGCAGGCCGCCGTCACCGCGCCGGCCGGAGGGCCGCCGATGTTGGCGAGGTCGGCGAAGTTGGACTTGAGCTGTTCCTGGTAGGCGTCGTCCATGGGCATGCGCCAGGCGGTGTCCAGCGATGCGCGGCCGGCGGCGGCCAGCGCGTCGGCCAGGGCGTCGTTCTTGGAGAACAGGCCGCTGTTGACGTTGCCCAGGGCGACCACGCAAGCGCCGGTCAGGGTGGCGATGTCGATGACGGCGGACGGCTTGAAGCGTTCGGCGTAGGTCAGGGCGTCGCACAGGACCAGGCGGCCTTCGGCATCCGTGTTCAGGATTTCGATGGTCAGGCCGGCCATGCTGGTGACGACGTCGCCCGGCTTGTTGGCCTTGCCGCTGGGCAGGTTCTCGCAAGCGGGGATCAGGCCGACCACGTCCAGCGGGAGCTCCAGTTCGGCCAGGGCGCGGAACGAGCCCAGCACGCTGGCGGCGCCGCACATGTCGTACTTCATTTCGTCCATGGTGGCGGCGGGCTTGAGCGAGATGCCGCCGGCATCGAAGGTGATGCCCTTGCCGACCAGCACGATGGGGCCCGGCGCGGCCTTCGCGCCTTTCTTGGCGGCCTTGTTGCCGGCGTGGCGCAGCACGATGAAGCGCAGCGCTTCGTCGGAGCCGCGGGCGACGGACAGGAACGAGCCCATGCCCAGCGCCTCGACCTGCTTCCTGTCCAGCACTTCGACCTTCAGCGACTTGAACTCGCGCGCCAGGCGCTTGGCCGTTTCGCCCAGGTAGGCGGGCGTGCAGATATTGCCCGGCAGGTTGCCCAGCGTGCGGGTCAGGTCCATGCCGTTGGCGATGGCGCCGCCTTCGCGCAGGCCCTTCTGGGCCTGGGCGGCGTCGGCGCGTTCGACGACCTGGACGATCTTCTTGAGCTTGGGGCGGGCGTCGCGGTCGGGTTTGCCGAAGCTGGCGTCGTAGTGATAGGCGGCGTTGCCGGCCGCGATGGCCGCGCTGCGCGCGCGGGCGACGATGGCGACGTCGGCGATGGGGTTGGCGGCCAGCGTGGACACGCCTTCGGCGAGCTGGGCGGCCACGCAGGCCGAGGCGAAGGCCTGCTCGGCGGAGGCGTGGGCGCGGGCCGAATATTCTTCCTGCTTGCCCAGGCCCACCAGCACCACGCGCTGCGCGGTCACGCCGGGCAGGTTGCGCAGCGTCAGGGTGGAGCCGGCGCGGCCGCGGAACTCGGCCTTGACCACCGAGCGCACCGCGCCGTTGGAGGCGCGGTCGATGAGGTCGGCGGCGGGGCTCAACACGCCTTCCGCATACACCCCGACGGCCAGGGCGGCGGTTTTGACTTGGTGCAGGGAAGCGGTGGTCTGTGTGCTAAATTCCATGAGGGTTTCCCGTGTGCGTCTGTGTATGATGCGGTCGATTATCCCGCATATTCTCCCATGTCTCTATTTAAACGCTCCGTCGTCAGCGAGATCATCAGTCACGCTGGCGTTGTCTTTTCCACGTTGCTCGTCGTGTGGCTCAGCGTGTTGCTCGTGCGCTTGCTCGGCGAAGCCGCGGGAGGCAGCATCGGAGCCGACGTGGTGCTGGTGCTGGCCGCGCTGTCGACCATCACCGCCTTGCCGACCATCCTGGCGGTCTCCGTCTTCATCGCGGTCCTGACCACCGTCACGCGCAACTACCGCGAATCCGAAATGGTGGTGTGGTTCGCCAGCGGCCTGTCCCTGGCGGATTGGCTCAAGCCCGTGCTGCGCGTCGCCGTTCCCGTGGCACTGGCCGTGGCGGGGCTGACGCTGGTGGCGGCCCCCTGGGCCTACCGCCAGATCGGCGAATACCACGAACGTTTCGAACAGCGCTCGGACCTGTCCAAGGTCACGGCCGGGCAATTCGCGGAATCGTCCGGCGGCAACCGCGTGTTCTTCGCGGAAGACCCCCTCGAACCCAGCGACGAACTGGGCAACGTGTTCGCGCGCGAAATCGGGCCCGAATGGCTGAGCGTGCTGACCGCCAGCAGGGCGCACAGCGAAACGCTGCCCAACGGCGACCGCTTCCTGGTGCTGGGCGAAGGCCACCGCTACGACCTGAAGCCGGGCACGCCCGAGATCCGGCTGGTGCATTTCGACAAGTACGGGCTGCGCCTGGAAAGCAAGGCGGGCGGCGATCCGGTGGCCGAGGCCCGCGCCGCCGCGGAGCGGTCCTCCAAGGCGCGCGCCACCATGCAACTGATGGAGGACAACACCGACAGCAGTTGGTCGCAGGTGATGTGGCGGATCTCGCTGCCGCTGGCCGCGCTGAACCTGGCGCTGCTGGCGATCCCGCTGGGCGCGGTGAACCCGCGCCTGGGGCGTTCGGGCGATTTGCTCATCGCCGGCCTGGTGGGCCTGCTGTATATGAACCTCATCAACCTGTCGCGCGCCTGGATCTCCAGCGGCAAGCTCAGCTTCGGCGTGGGCGTGTGGGCCATCCACGGGGCGGTGGCCATGTTGACCGTCTTCCTGCTGATGCGGCGCCTGCGGGTGAAGGCGCCCAAGAACAGCGCGTAGCGGTTCCGGGCCGCCCTGGGGCGGCCCGCGGCGGTCACGGCAGGTACTTCATCGCGCCGCGCCTGCCGGCCAGCAGGTCGGCGTTCTTCAGCACCGACTTGCGGATGAACTCCCACAGGACCGTCACGCGCTTGAGCTTGCGCAGGTCTTCATGGCAGTACATCCAGAACGAACGCGTGATCTCCACTTCGTTTTCCAGCACGGGCGTGAGCCGCGGGTCCTGCGCGGCGATGAAGCAGGGCAGGATCGCCAGCGACTGGCCTTGCAACGCGGCGTGGTACTGCGCGACCACGCTGGTGCTGCGCAGCACCACCTTGCTGGCGGGCAGCAGGTCTTCCAGGTAGCGCAGGCGCTCGCTGAACAGCAGCTCGTCCACGTAGCCGATGAAGGTATGGTCGGCCAGGTCCGCGCGCGACGCGATCGGCGGGTGGCGGGCGAGGTAGCCGGGCGTGCCGTACAGGCGCAGCGTGTAGTCGCACAGCTTGCTGCATACATAGGGGCCGCGCTGGGGCCGTTCGATGGTGATGGCCAGGTCGGCCTCGCGCTTGGACAGGCTGACGAAGCGCGGCACCGGCAGAATGTCCAGCGTGATGTGCGGATAGCGCCGCTGGAAATCGGCGGCCAGGGGCGTCAGCACGTAGCTGCCGAAGCCCTCGGTGGCGCCGATGCGCAGGTGGCCCGATAGCGCCTGGCCGATGCCCGACAGGTTCTCGCGGGCGGAATGCACCGTGCTTTCCATCTGTTCCGCGTGGACGAAGAGGCGCTGGCCGTCTTCCGTCAGCATGAATCCGGCGCTGCGCGACTTCTCGAACAGCAGCGTCTCCAGCTCGGCTTCCAGCGCGCGGATGCGCCGCGACACCGTCGTGTGTTCCACCCCGAGCTTGCGCGCGGCCGCGCTGACCCGCTGCGTACGGGCCACTTCGAGGAAATACCGCAGGCTGTCCCAGTCAAGCACGATCCGGCGCTCCAGGCCCCCGCGGCTCGGTGCGCGGCGGGCCAGAAATTCTATTGGTTATTTTTGCACAAGGAATGTGCATTTCTGGTGTTGCTCGTTGATTTTCACACATCTACACTGGGTTGGCAGACCCTGGGGCGATGTTCCGGGGGACCGCAGGCCGCAAAGACGGCGCCATAACGCATAAAACTCAGGAGACAAATCCATGAAATTGCACGCACGCGGGCTGGCCGTAGGTTTGTGTCTGGGCGCCGCCCTGGTTGCCCAGGCGCACGCGGCGGACAAGCCGCCAGTGAAGATCGGCATTCTGACGGACATGTCGGGCACCTATGCCGGCATGGGGGGCGCGGGTTCGGTGGCGGCGGCGCAGTTGGCGATCGACGACTGCCTGGCCGCGGAGTGCAAGGGGATGAAGATCGACCTGGTGTCCGCGGACAACCAGAACAAGGCGGACGTGGGCGCGGCCAAGGCGCGCGAATGGTTCGACCGCGACGGCGTCACCGCCATCGCCGACCTGACCAACTCCGCCGTGGCCCTGGCGGTGCAGGGGATCGCCCGCGAAAAGAACAAGGTCGTGATGTTCTCCGGCCCGGCCACGACGGCGCTGACCAACAAGGAATGCTCGCCCGTCGGCTTCCACTGGATGTTCGACACCTATTCGCAGTCCGCCGGCGGTGCCAAGGCCACGGTGAGGGCGGGCGGCAAGTCCTGGTACTTCATCACCGTGGACTACGCCTTCGGCCACTCGCTGGAAGCCGACACGGCCAAGGCCGTGCAAGCGCTGGGCGGCACCGTGGCCGGCAGCGTGCGCCATCCCCTGAACGCGCCCGACTTCGCGTCCTACCTCCTGCAAGCGCAGGCCTCCAAGGCCCAGGTCGTGGCGCTGGCCAACGGCGGCCAGGACACGGTCAACGCGGTCAAGCAGGCGCGCGAATTCGGTATCGTGGCCGGCGGCCAGCGCCTGGTGTCGCTCCTGATCTTCCTGTCGGACCTGCGCGCGCTGGGCCTCGAAAGCGCCCAGGGCCTGTCCTACGTGGACGGCTTCTACTGGGACTACGACGACGCCACGCGCCAGTGGTCCACGCGCTTCGAGAAAGCCTTCCGCGGCCTGAAACCCACCATGACGCAGGCCGGCGTGTACTCCAGCGTGCGGCACTACCTGCGCTCGGTCGCCGCTTCCGGCAGCACCGACGGCAAGGTGGTGGCCGACAAGATGCGCGCGCTGCCCATCGAGGATCCCATCATGCGCAACGCTTCCATCCGTCCCGATGGCCGCGTGATCCACGACATGTACCTGTATGAAGTGAAAAAGCCGTCCGAGTCCAAGGGCGGCTGGGACTATTCCAAGCTGGTGGCCACCATTCCGGCCGCCGAAGCCTTCCAGCCGTTGGCGGATTCGAGCTGCCCGCTGGTCAAGAAGTAAACCCGGGGGCGCCGGCAGGCCATTGCCGCCGGCGCCCCAATATCCATGTACGCGGATTCCATCCGCATCGACCATGCAGTGTGAGGAGCATCAAATGAGTGAAGTCCCGCGCGTTCCGCTATTGATCGGCGGCAAGCTAGTGCAGTCCAAAACCACCGAATGGCGAGACGTGATCAATCCCGCCACCCAGGAGGTCGTCGCCAAGGTTCCCTTCGCCACCCGCGAAGAACTGGACCTGGCCGTCTCCAACGCCAAGGAGGCCTTCCAGACCTGGCGCAACAGCGGGCAGGGCATGCGGATGCGCGTCATGCTGAAGTTCCAGGAGCTGCTGCGCGCCAATACCGGCAAGCTGGCCGAGATGATCACCCGCGAGCACGGCAAGACCCTGCCGGACGCCGAGGGCGAGGTCGGCCGCGGCCTGGAAGTGGTCGAGCACGCCTGCTCGATCGCCAACCTGCAATTGGGCGAATACGCCGAAAACGCCGCGTCGGGCATCGACGTCTATACGCTGATCCAGCCGCTGGGCGTGTGCGCGGGTATCACCGCGTTCAACTTCCCCGTGATGCTGCCCTGCTTCATGTTCCCGATCGCCGTGGCTTGCGGCAATACCTTCGTGCTCAAGCCCTCCGAACAGGATCCGACGGCCTCGCTGTTCCTGGCGCAGCTTGCGCTGGAAGCCGGCCTGCCGCCGGGCGTGCTGAACGTCGTGCACGGCGGTCCGGAAACCGCCAACGGCCTGTGCGAACACCCCGACATCAAGGCCGTGTCGTTCATCGGCTCGACCCGCGTGGGCACCGAGATCTACAACCGCGCGTCGGCCGCGGGCAAGCGCTGCCAGTCCATGATGGGCGCCAAGAACCACTGCGTGGTCCTGCCGGACGCCGATCCCGAAGTCGCCCTGAACCAACTGCTGGGCGCCGCCTTCGGCGCGGCCGGCCAGCGTTGCATGGCCTCGTCGGTGGCCGTGCTGGTCGGCGACGCGCGCAATTGGCTGCCCGACTTCGTCGAGCGCGCGAAGAAGCTCAAGGTCAATTCCGGCACCGACCGCGCGGCCGACCTGGGCCCGCTGGTTTCGCCCAATGCCAAGAAGCGCGTCGAGAGCCTGATCCAGAAAGGCGTGGACGAGGGCGCCAAGCTGCTGCTGGACGGCCGCAACCTGCAAGTGCCGGGCTTCGAGCAGGGCAACTTCGTGGGCCCGACGATCTTCGACGGCGTCAGCGAAAACATGACCATCTACACCGAAGAGATCTTCGGCCCGGTCCTGTGCGTGGTGGGCGCCGAAACGCTGGAGGACGCGGTGGCGTTCATCAACCGCAACCCCAACGGCAACGGCGTTGCGCTGTTCACCCAGGACGGCGGCGCGGCCCGCTACTTCCAGAACAATATCGACGTGGGCCAGGTGGGCATCAACGTGCCGATTCCGGTGCCGGTGGCCTGGTTCAGCTTCACCGGTTCGCGCGGCTCCAAGCTGGGCGACCTGGGGCCCAACGGCAAGCAGGCGGTGCAGTTCTGGACGCAGACCAAGACGGTCACCGCGCGCTGGTCGGCCCATGCCAAGAGCGTGAATACCACGATTACGATGCGCTGAAAGGGGGACGTCTTGCACCTAAGCTTATACAAATAAGTCATATAACAAGGCGTCCTTATTACTTATAATTGGTCCGTCTATCAGGGGCCAATTCATGAACCTGCAGCAATTTCGTTTCGTGCGGGAAACCATCCGGCGCGACTTCAATCTGACCGAAGCCGCCCGGATGCTCTACACCTCCCAACCGGGGGTATCCAAGGCGATCATCGAGTTCGAAGACGAACTGGGCATCAAGATCTTCGAACGGCATGGAAAACGCATCAAGGGGCTGACCAAGCCGGGCCTGGCGGTATCGCAGGTCATCGACCGCATCATGCGCGAAGTGGACAACCTCAAGAAGGTCAGCGACGAGTTCGCGCGCCGCGACGAGGGCGGGCTGGTGATCGCTTGCACGCACACCCAGGCGCGCTACCTGCTGCCGCGGGTCATTCCCGCGTTCCGCAAGCAATTCCCCAAGGTGCACCTGTCGCTGGCCGAAGGCAGCCCCGCGCAACTGGCGGAAATGGTGCTGCACGAACAGGCCGACCTGGCGCTGGCGACGGAATCGCTGGCGCTCACGCCCGGCCTTGCGACGCTGCCGGTCTATGCCTGGGAGCACACCGTGGTGGTGCGTCCGGACCATCCGCTGGCCGAACTGACTTCCAGCGCAGCCAAGCGGCTGTCGCTGGCGCAACTGGCCGAATTCCCCATCGTGACCTATGACCGCGCCTTCACCGGACGCAGCACCATAGACGAGATCTTCGCGAACCAGGGCATCCATCCGGACATCGTGCTGGAAGCCATCGACGCCGACGTGATCAAGACCTACGTCGACGTGGGCCTGGGCATCGGCATCATCGCCGGCGTGGCCTACGATCCGCGGCGCGACTCGAACCTGGTGGGGCTGCCCGTGGGCCATCTGTTCGGCACGCATACGACCCGCGTGGGCGTGAAGGCGGGCGTGTTCCTGCGAGACTACGTCTACACCTTCCTGGAAATGCTGGCGCCGTCCCTCACCCGGGCCGTGGTGACGGAAGCCGTGCAGGGCACGTCCAAGTAGCCCCGCGGACTTCCCGCATGCGAACCAGCGCGGCGCCTTCGGGCGCCGTTTTTTTTTCCGGCGGCGCGAGATCTCGCTATCCCTCTACGCAGGCTCATAAAAATAATTAAATAAGAACTGATCTCATTTAAGTTGACTAAACAATAGGAATCATTATCATTACACCTAGTCTCAACGACCCAGTGAGGTTCATCATGACGGCAGGACTCAGTGCAGTGGTAGTGGGGGCCGACCGCCTCGGCAACATTCCCGACCTTCTCAAAGGACACAATATTTCGATCACGCACCACATCAGCGGACGTGATCCTTCGCATCAAAAGAAGACGCTGCAACTGCCTTCGGGCACCCAGTTGGTCATCCTGCTGACCGACTTCCTGGGCCACAACGTCATGAAGACCTTCCGCAACGCGGCGCAGCGCGGCGGCATCCGGGTCGTGGCTTGTCGGCGTTCGGTATGCAGCATGCAGCAGGCCTTGCAGCAATGCGGCCTGTGCTCGCGCGCGGGCACGGTGCACTAAGCAGCGGCCGCCGCCTGCCGCGGCCGGACAAGAAAACTGGGGAGGCCGAAACGGCCTGCGGCCTATAGGCCGCGAAGAGAAACGAAAACGCCGCCGGACTGGAAAGTCCGGCGGCGTTTTGCTTGTCTTGTACGAAGAGCCGGGCGCGGGGGATCAGTTGGCCGCGCGGGCGGAGGCCATCAGGCTGTTGTCCAGGCGGCGCGCGCCGTTGTAGCGCTTGGCCCAGTAGGTCATGGCCATGCTTTCGACGCGGACCACGCCGCCGGCGCTGGGCGAGTGCACGAAGCGGTCGTCGCCCAGGTAGATGCCGACGTGCGAATAGCGGCGGCCCAGCGTATTGAAGAAGACCAGGTCGCCGGCCTTCAGTTCGTTCTTGTTGACGGCGATGCCCTGTTGCGCCATGTCGGCGGCATTGCGCGGCAGTTTCAGGCCCAGCGAGCGTTCGACCGTGTAGCTGACCAGCCCGCTGCAATCGAATCCGGTATCGGGGGAAGTGCCGCCGAAGCGGTAGCGGATGCCCAGGTAGTTCAGGGCTTCGCTGACCATGGCGTTGTCGCTGTTCACGCCCGTGTGGGCCTGCTGGCGTTCGCGCTTGAACTTATGCACCACCAGCATGCCGATGGGGTCATCGGCGGTGGCGACCCACTCCATTTCGTAGGGGTCGATCTCCGACGTATAGGCGGTTGACTTTTGGTTCGTACCGGCACAACCTGCCAGACCCGCCACGCACGCCACCAGCGCCAGCAAACGCAGACCGCGAGTTGCCTGGCCAGTGGATGAATTCTGTCGCGCGCGTGTGGAGTGTCGATGCATTCGCCAGGGGATGATTTGCGGATAACGGCAAAAAACACGGGATGCGCCGTGAATCTGGCCGAGATGTCAGCAAAATCAACATTTTTGTACAACTTCGCGGGGATTCTACCAAACTTTCAAGACCGGTTCGTTACGTTACCGGCTTAAATGTCCATGCAGCGTGGACGCCTGGTGGAACTTTTTGACTTGCGGCAAGCCTCGTGCAAGGTTCGCCTACCAAAATGACCGAAAGATCCAAGAAGAAAGCAATCAGCCTTAAGGCTTACGAACGATAACAGGAGACATAAATGCAAAAAACCCGGGATTTCCATTACCGCTCGGTGCACGATCGCGATGCATTCTGGCGGGAAGAGGCCGGCCGCATTCATTGGGAGACGCCGTTCGAGTCTGTGCTGGATTTCTCCCGGCCGCCGTTCGCCAAATGGTTCACGGGCGGCCGGACCAACCTCTGCTACAACGCCGTCGACCGCTGGCTGCCGACCCAGGCCGACGCGCCGGCCCTGATCTGGGTGTCCACCGAGGTGGACCGCGAGCGCGTCTATACCCGCCAGGACGTCTTCGAAGAGGTCAATGCCGCCGCCGCCATGCTCAAGGAACTGGGAGTGGGACGGGGCGACCGCGTGCTGCTCTACATGCCGATGGTGCCGGAGGCGGTGTTCACGATGCTGGCCTGCGCCCGGATCGGGGCGGTGCATTCCGTCGTGTTCGGCGGTTTCGCCTCGGTCAACCTGGCCCAGCGCATCGACGACGCCGCGCCCAAGGTCGTCGTCTGCACCGACGGCGGGTCGCGCGCCGGCAAGGTCGTGCCCTACAAGCCGCTGCTGGACCGGGCGCTGGCCCTGGCCAAGACGCCGCCGGCCTCGGTCGTGGTGTTCGACCGCGGCCTGGCCCCGTTCGAGCCCGTGGCGGGGCGCGACCTGGACTACGCGACCCTGCGCGAACGCCACCGCGGCGCCCGGGTGCCGGTCGAATGGCTGGAATCGTCCGAACCGAGCTACATCCTCTATACCTCCGGCACCACCGGCCGGCCCAAGGGCGTGCAGCGCGACACGGGCGGCTACGCCGTGGCGCTGGCCTCGTCCATGGAATACATCTTCAACGGGAAGGCGGGCGATACGTTCTTCTGCACCAGCGACATCGGCTGGGTGGTGGGCCATTCCTATATCGTCTACGGCCCCTTGATCGGCGGGCAGGCCACGGTGCTGTACGAAGGCACGCCGGTGCGGCCCGATGGAGCGATCCTGTGGAAGCTGGTGGAACAGTTCGAGGTCAACACGCTGTTTTCGGCGCCGACCGCGGTGCGCGTGCTCAAGCGCCAGGATCCGGCCTTGCTCAAGCAGCACGACCTGTCGTCGCTGCGCGCGGTGTACCTGGCGGGCGAGCCCCTGGACGAGCCGACGGCGCAATGGATTTCCAGCGGCCTGGGCAAACCCATCATCGACAATTACTGGCAGACGGAATCGGGCTGGCCGATCCTCTCGGCCCAGCCGGGCGTGGAGCAAGTGCCCACCCGCTACGGCAGCCCGTCCTTTCCCGTGTACGGCTTCGACGCGCGCATCGTCAGCGAATCCACCGGCGAGGACCTGGGCCCCGGCCAGAAGGGCGTGGTGGCCATCGTGCCGCCGCTGCCGCCGGGGGCGATGTCCACCATCTGGGGCGACGACGAACGCTTCGTGCAGACCTACTTCACGTCCATCCCCGGGCGCCAGGTGTATTCCACGTTCGACTGGGGCCTGGTGGACGATGACGGCTACTGGTTCATTCTGGGTCGCACGGACGATGTGATCAACGTGGCGGGCCACCGGCTGGGCACGCGCGAGATCGAGGAATCCGTCAACAGCCATGCCCTCATCGCCGAATGCGCGGTGGTGGGTGTGGCGGACGCGCTCAAGGGGCAGGTGGCCATGGCGTTCGCCGTGCTGAAGAATCCCGCCGGCGCCGAAACGCCGGAGGGGGCAAAACAACTGGAAGGCGATATCATGCGGCTGGTGGAAGATCAGCTCGGAGCGGTGGCCAGGCCCGCCCGGATCCGGTTCGTGGGCGCGTTGCCCAAGACCCGTTCCGGCAAGGTGCTGCGCCGCGCGATCGTCGCGGTATGCGAAGGACGCGATCCCGGGGACCTGACGACCATCGAAGACCCAACCGCCCTGGAACAGATCAAGGAGTCGCTGCAATGAATACCAAACCCGTGCTGAGCGCCGAAGACGTCAAGAAAGTCCTGGCCGCGGCCGAAGCACACGCCCTGCAGAACAAGTGGGCCGTCACCATCGCCGTGGTCGACGATGGCGGCCACCTGCTGGGCATGCTGCGCCTGGACGATGCCGCCCCGATCTCGGCGCACATCGCTCCCGCGAAGGCCAAGACCGCCGCGCTGGGCCGCCGCGAGTCGCGCGTCTATGAAGAAATGATCAACAACGGCCGCTACTCGTTCCTGTCGGCCCCGCTGATCGACGGCCTGCTGGAAGGCGGCGTGCCGGTCGTGGCCGGCGGCCACGTGGTGGGCGCGGTCGGCGTGTCGGGCGTGAAGTCGACCGAAGACGTGCAGATCGCGCAAGCAGGCATCGCCGCCCTGGGGCTATGAGCCTGCCGGGGCAGGACGCCGGGGCGGGGGGCGACAGCCCCCTGAATCCGGGCGTGGCCAAACGCGAAGTCTGGGCCTGGGCCATGTACGACTTCGCCAATTCCGGCTACACCACCGTGATCCTCACGGCGGTGTTCAGCACCTATTTCGTCGGCGTGGTGGGCGGGCGCGCCCCGTGGGCCACGCTGGCCTGGACCGCGGCCCTGTCGCTGTCCTATCTGCTCATCATGCTGACCATGCCCAGCCTGGGCGCCCGCGCGGACGCGCGCGCGGGCAAGCGCCGCCTGCTCTACACGAGCACGGTGGGCTGCGTCGCCGCCACCCTGGTGCTGACCCAGGCG
Organism: Achromobacter veterisilvae; assembly: GCF_037619525.1. Lineage (NCBI taxonomy): Bacteria > Pseudomonadati > Pseudomonadota > Betaproteobacteria > Burkholderiales > Alcaligenaceae > Achromobacter > Achromobacter veterisilvae. The sequence goes on from NZ_CP148753.1 coordinate 2,635,080, forward strand.
GGGCCCGGCGACGTCTGGCTGGCGCTGGCCGCCATCGTCATCTCCAATTACTGCTATTGCGTGGGCGAATCCGTGGTCGCGGCCTTCCTGCCCGAACTCGCCAAGCCCGCCGCGCTGGGGCGGGTGTCGGGGTGGGGCTGGAGCTTCGGCTATTGCGGCGGCATGCTCACCCTGGGCCTGTCGCTGGTCGTCGTGACGCTGGCGGAGGCGCGCGGGGCGACGGCCGAGCATTTCGTGCCCTGGGTCATCGTCGTCACCTGCTCGGTGTTCGCGCTGGCGGCGCTGCCGTCGTTCTTCCTGTTGCGTGAACGCGCGAAGCCGCAGGCCGGCCAGCCCGAGGCGCTGCACATGTTCAAGCGCCTGGCCTATGCCTGGCGCGAAACCGGGCAGCACTTTCCGGAATTCCGCCGGCTGCTCATGTGCATCGCCTGCTACCAGGCCGGGATTTCGGTGGTGATCACGCTGGCGGCCGTGTACGCCTCGGAAGTCATGGGCTTCACCACGCCCCAGATCATGCTGCTGGTGTTCACCGTGAACATCGGCGCGGCGGCGGGGGCGTTCTCGTTCGGCTACGTGCAGGACCGCATCGGGCACAAGCCCGCGCTGGCCATGACGCTGGTCGGCTGGATCGCGATGGTGCTGGTGGCCTACGCCGCCGTCACGGCGCCGGTGTTCTGGGTGGCCGCCACGCTGGCCGGGCTGTGCATGGGCACCACCCAGAGCGCGGGCCGGGCCATGACCGGCGCGCTCGCGCCCGCGGGCCGGCTGGCCGAGTTCTTTTCGCTCTGGACCTTCTCGGTGCAACTGGCCGCCGTGATCGGCCCGCTGACCTACGGCCTGGTGACGTGGGCCACGCACGGCAACCACCGGCTGGCGATCCTGGTGACCGGCCTGTTCTTCGTGGGCGGCCTCATCCTTTTGTCGCGCGTGGACATGAAGCGCGGCCTGGCCCGGCAGGCGGCGTGAAGCCCGCGGCTCGCGGAAGCGGGGCCGCGGCTGCTATCCTTACGGTCTGCCCAGCGGCGCCGCTTTCGCTACGCGGCGCCGGCGCGCAGTTTGCTTGTGCATGCCGCCAGCTCGATGCCTTCCGGCCTGTCTCGCCCGAGACCGGCATTGCCGAAGCTCCGCGCTCCTGCGCCATTGCGGGCTCCGGCCCGCATTTTGCGTAAGGTGCCCGTAAGAGCGTGGCGATACGGTTGCAGGTGGGTAATAAAAAAGCGGCATAAACAACAGAATCACCGATTGGAGACAAAGATCATGTCGAACGCTATTGAGTCCGTCTTGGTGGAAACCCGCGTTTTTCCGCCGCCCGAGCGCGCGGCGCGGGGCGCCGCCATTCCCAGCATGGAAGCCTATAACGCGCTGTGCGCGCAGGTCGAGAACGATTTCGACGGATTCTGGGCCGGGCAGGCCCGCGACAATCTGCAGTGGACCAAGCCGTTCACGCAGGTCCTCGACGAATCCGACGCTCCGTTCTACCGCTGGTTCGGCGACGGCGAACTGAACGTCTCGGCCAACTGCCTGGACGTGCACCTGACCAATGGCAACGCCGACAAGACCGCCATCGTCTTCGAATCCGACGACGGCAAGGTCGACAAGGTCACCTATCGCGAACTGCTGGCCCGCGTGTGCCGCTTCGCCAACGGCATCGCCGCGCTGGGCTACAAGAAGGGCGACCGCGCCATCATCTACATGCCGATGTCGATCGAAGCCGTGGTCGCCATGCAGGCCTGCGCGCGCCTGGGCGTGACGCACTCGGTGGTGTTCGGCGGCTTCTCGGCCAAGAGCCTGCAAGAGCGCATCATGGACGTGGGCGCCTCGCTGGTCATCACCGCCGACGAGCAGGTGCGCGGCGGCAAGACCATTCCGTTGAAGCCCGCGGTCGAAGAGGCCTTCACGATGGGCGGCTGCGAGGGCGTCTCCAAGGTCATCGTGTACCGCCGCACCGGTGGCAAGGTGCAGTGGAACGAAGGCCGCGACCTCTGGATGCACGACGTGGAAGCCGGCCAGGCCGACACCTGCGAGCCCGTGCCGGTCAACGCCGAGCACCCGCTGTTCATCCTCTACACCTCCGGCTCCACCGGCAAGCCCAAGGGCGTGCAGCATTCGTCGGCGGGCTACCTGCTGTGGGCGCTGCTGACGGTGAAGTGGACCTTCGACGCCCGCAAGGACGACGTGTACTGGTGCACGGCCGACGTGGGCTGGGTCACCGGCCACACCTACATCACCTACGGCCCGCTGGCGGCCGGCCTGACGCAGGTGGTGTTCGAAGGCGTGCCGACCTACCCGAACGCCGGCCGCTTCTGGGACATGATCGCCCGCCACAAGGTCACCACGTTCTACACCGCGCCCACCGCGATCCGTTCGCTGATCAAGGCGGCCGAGGCCTCGCCCGAAGCGCATCCGAAGAACTACGACCTGGACAGCCTGCGCATCATCGGCACGGTGGGCGAGCCCATCAACCCCGAAGCCTGGATGTGGTATCACAAGAACGTGGGCCGCGAGCGCTGCCCCATCGTGGATACGTGGTGGCAGACCGAGACCGGCGGCCACATGATCACCCCGCTGCCGGGCGCCACGCCGACCAAGCCGGGTTCGTGCACCTTGCCCCTGCCGGGCATCGCGGCGGCCATCGTCGACGAGACCGGCGCCGACGTCGAACAGGGCAATGGCGGCTTCCTGGTGATCAAGCGGCCGTGGCCCGCGATGATCCGCAACATCTGGGGCGACCCGGAGCGTTTCAAGAAAAGCTATTTCCCGCCCGAACTGCGCGGCTATTACCTGGCCGGCGACGGCGCGCAGCGCGACGCGGACGGCTATTTCTGGATCATGGGCCGCATCGACGACGTGCTGAACGTGTCGGGCCACCGCCTGGGCACGATGGAAGTCGAGTCGGCGCTGGTGGCTCACGAAATGGTGGCCGAAGCCGCGGTGGTGGGTCGTCCGGACGACACGACCGGCGAGGCCGTGGTGGCCTTCGTGGTCCTCAAGCGGACGCGTCCGGAAGGCGACGAGGCCCAGGCCATCGCCAAGACGCTGCGCGACTGGGTGGCCAAGGAAATCGGCCCCATCGCCAAGCCCAAGGACATCCGCTTCGGCGACAACCTGCCCAAGACGCGCTCGGGCAAGATCATGCGCCGCCTGCTGCGCGTGGTCGCCAAGGGCGAGGAAGTCACGCAGGACGTCTCCACGCTGGAAAACCCCGCCATCCTGGAACAGTTGTCCAAGCCCCTGTGAGCGCGTCCGGCCGCCGCCTGGCGGCCGCCCCGCGCGCAACAGGCGCATAATGTCAGGCGCCCGGCGCCGGCAATCCGCCGGCGCCGGGCGCTTTTTCTTTTTCCATTTCCGCACCTCCACGGAGCCATAGACGTGAGCCGCAGCAGTTTCGATCGGGCGGGGCTAGCCCTGATGTTCAGCACCATCCTGGTCTGGGCGGGTAGCTGGATCGCGATGAAACTGGTCGTGTCCTACATCGGCCCGTTCGATTTCGTGGCGCTGCGCTACGTGGCGGGCAGCCTGGTGCTGTTCGCGCTGGCGATCGCGACCCGCCGCCCGCTGGCCATGCCGCCGTGGAAGCTGACCCTGCTGATCGGCCTGACGCAGACGGCCGGCTTCCAGGGCTTCGTGCAGACGGCGCTGGTGACGGGCGGGGTGGGCAAGGTCTCGCTCATGGCCTACACCATGCCGTTCTGGGTGATCCTGTTCGCGTGGGGGCTGCTGCGCGAACGGCCTACCGCGAGGCATGGGCTGGGCATCGGCCTGGCGGCCGTCGGGCTGGTCTGTTTCGTGGAGCCCTGGAACGGCCTGGGCGACATCCGCCCGGTGGCGCTGGGGCTGGGCAGCGGCTTGAGCTGGGGCGTGGGCACGGTGTTGTCCAAGCGCATGTTCGAGCGCCATGCGCCGGACGTGATGACCTTCACCGCCTGGCAGATGCTGCTCGGCGGCCTGGCTATGGCGCCGCTGGCCTTCCTGGTGCCGCAGATGCCCGCGCAATGGGGCTGGCAGCTCTGGACGGGCATGGTCTACATCGTGCTGATCGCGACGGCGGCGGGCTGGCTGCTGTGGCTGCAGGTCGTGCGCCGCGTGCCCGCGTCCATCGCCGGCCTGTCGAGCCTGGGCGTGCCGGTCGTGGCCATGCTGTTCGCCTGGGCGCTGTTGTCCGAGCGGCCCACGCCGGCCGAACTGGGCGGCATGGTGCTGATCCTGGCCGGCATCTGGGTGGTGAGCCGGGCCGCGCCCGCGCCGCGCGCCGGCTGAGCGGCTTCCTGAATTCCATTTCCTCTCCAAGGATTTTCCATGATCGATCTGCGCAGCGACACCGTTACCCGGCCCTCCGCCGCCATGCTCCAGGCGATGGTCGCCGCGCCCCTGGGCGATGACGTGATGGGCGACGACCCCACCGTGATCCGCTTGCAGGAAGCGGTAGCCGAGCGCGCCGGGAAGGCGGCCGGCCTGTTCTTTCCCTCCGGCACGCAAAGCAACCTGGGGGCGCTGATGGCGCACTGCGACCGGGGCGACGAGTACCTGGTGGGACAGCAGGCGCACACCTACAAGTACGAAGGGGGCGGGGCGGCGGTGCTGGGCAGCATCCAGCCGCAGCCGGTCGAGCACGCGGAAGACGGCTCGCTGCCGCTGGAGAAGCTGGCCGCGGCGCTCAAGCCCACGGGCGATCCGCACTTCGCCCGCACCCGCCTGCTGGCCCTGGAGAACACCTTCCACGGCAAGCTGATCCCGGCGTCCTATGTGCAGGCCGCCACCGCGTGGGCCCGCCAGCACGGCCTGGTGACGCATCTGGACGGCGCGCGCGTCTGCAATGCGGCCGTGGCCAGCGGCAAGCCGGTGGCGGATCTGTGCGAGTCCTTCGATTCGGTGTCGATCTGTTTTTCCAAGGGGCTGGGCGCGCCGGTGGGCTCGGTGCTGGTCGGCAGCGCCGAGCTGATCGCCCGCGCCCGGCGCTGGCGCAAGATGCTGGGCGGCGGCCTGCGGCAGGCCGGCGTGCTGGCCGCGGCCTGCCTGTATGCGCTGGAGCACAACGTCGAGCGCCTGGCCGAGGACCACGAGAACGCCCGCCTGCTGGCCGACGGGCTGCGCGGCATTGCCGGCGTCAAGGTGCTGAGCCAGGACACCAACATGGTGTTCGCGGAATTCGAGCCTTCGCGCTGCGAAGCGCTGACCGCCGCGCTGGCGGGCGACGGCATCCTGATGCGGGCCGTCTACGGCGGGCCGACGCGCCTGGTCACCCACCTGGACGTGTCGGCCGGCGACGTGCGGCGGGTGGTCCAGGCGGTGGCGCGGCACCTCGCCTGACTAGGCGGCCGCGCGCAGCACGTCCGACAGGACCGAAAACAATTCGTCGATCTGGGCGCGCTCGATGATGAGCGGAGGCGACAGCAGCATCGTGTCGCCCGCCGAACGGATCAGGCAGCCGCGTTCCAGGCAGGCCTGGTGCGCGGCATAGGCGCGCTGGCCGGGCTTGCCGTCCAGCGGCGCCAGTTCGATGGCCGCCAGCAGCCCGATGTTGCGGATGTCCACCACGTGCGGCAGGCCCTTCAGGCTGTGCGCGGCGTCTTCCCAATAGCGCCAGAGTTCGCGGCTGCGCTGGAACAGGCCTTCGCGGCGGCAGATGTCCAGCGTGGCCAGGCCGGCGGCGCATGCCACCGGATGGCCGGAATAGGTATAGCCGTGCGATAGCTCGATGGCGCTGTCCGGGCCCTGCATGAAGGCATCGTGGACATGCCGCTGCACCAGCGTGGCGCCCATCGGGATCGCGCCGTTGGTCAACCCCTTGGCGCTGGTGATGATATCCGGCGTGACGCCGAAATGCGGCGAGGCGAAGGCGCCGTCGATGCGGCCGAAGGCGCAGATGACTTCATCGAAAATCAACAGGATGCCGTGGGCGTCGCAGATCTGGCGCAGTTTCTGCAAATAGCCCTTGGGCGGCACCAGCACGCCGGTGGAGCCCGCCACCGGTTCCACGATGACGGCCGCGATGGTGGACGCGTCGTGCAGCGCGACGATGCGTTCCAGTGTATCGGCCAGGTGGGCGCCCCAATCCGGCTGTCCCCGCGTGTAGGCCATCTGGTTGCGGTCGTACGTGTGCGGCAGGTGGTCCACGTAGGGCAGGAGATTCCCGAAGGGCTTGCGGTGGCCGGCGATGCCCGACACCGACAGGCCGCCGAACCCCACGCCGTGGTAGGAGCGCTCGCGTCCGATCAGGCGCACGCGCTGGCCCTGCCCGCGCGCGCGGTGGTAGCCCAGCGCGATCTTCAGCGCCGTGTCCACGGCTTCGGAGCCGGAGTTCGAGAAGAACACGTTGGAGAATCCCGGGGGCGCTTCCTGGCGCAGGGCCTCGGCCAGCTCGAAGGCCAGCGGATGGCTCATCTGGAACGACGGCGCATAGTCCAGTTCATGGGCGGTGCGGGCGATGGCGTCGACGATTTCGGGGCGGCGATGCCCCGCGTTCACGCACCACAGGCCCGCGATGCCGTCCAGCACGCGGCGGCCGTCCGGGCGGATGTAGTGCATGCCTTCCGCGGCGGTGAACAGCACGGGCGCGCGCTTGTACCGCCGGTTCGCGGTAAAGGGCATCCAATAGGCTTCGGCGTTGAGGGCGGGAGTGGGGTGGGGCGCTGACGAGGACATGGGGAGCCTGCTTCGGGGTGGTTCGGGTTTTCTATTTTGTATTAATACAATTAAAAATACAATACAGGATGGACCTGGGGTGGCGGGGTTAGTGTCTTTGGGGGTGTCAGACACCCGGGGGGCGTGCGCTTCAGCATGCCGGGCGGGGCGTAGGGGTGTCAGACACGGGGTTGGTGCCAGACACAAGGTTGGTGTCAGGCACAGGGCTGGTGTTGGGCACAGGGCTGCGCTTGCCGGGAAGGACAGCGTCCTTCGGCAAAGTGGGCCCCTCGAAAGGGGGGCGTGAAGCGGGTGAGTCTTACGACACTTGCAGCGAGGTCTTCAGGTGGCGGCGCATGAGTTGGGAAGCCCATTCCTGGTCGCCGACTTCCAGGGCCTCGATGATCTGCAGGTGTTCGCTGCCGGAATTGGCGTAGCGCGCGTCGCGGTGGAACGCGGCATGCTCTTCCAGCCGGCGTAGCTGGTTCTGCTGCTGCACGGCCTGCAGGATGTAGCGGTTGCCCGAGAAGCGGGCCAGCATCTCGTGGAACGAGGCGTTGAGGTTGAAGAACTCGGTGGCCGAGATGTCGGCGTCGCTGCGCGCGGCCAGGGCTTCATGCGCGGCGCGCATGCGCGCCAGGGCCTCCCTGTCCAGCCGGAACGTGGGTTCCAGCAGGCCCGCGCATTCGACCGTCATCCGGAAACGGTAGCTCTCGTTGAGGGCGTCGCGGTTCTCCAGCGACGGCGCGAACTGCCAGCCGTGGCCCTTGCGCTTTTCGATCAGGCCGTCCGCCGAGAGTTGCAGCAGCGTCTTGGCCAGCACGCTGCGCGGCGCCGGATAGCGCTGCTGCAGGTCGCGTTCGGTGAAGGTTTCCGGCAGCGCGCGCGAGGCGCGGTCGTCGATCAGCCGCCGGTACAGCTCGTCCTGCGTGGGGCCCGCGCCCGCGATGGCGGGCGCGCCCGCGGCGGCATTGTCGGCCACGGTGTAGCCGCTGTTGGGGCGGTGCGTGATCAGGCCTTGCGCGGCCAGCAGCCTGAGCGCGCCGCGCACGGGCGTGCGCGACACCTCGTAGGCCGCCGCCAGCGCTTCCTCGGACAAATGGTCGCCCGGCGCATAGCGCCGGGCCACGATGTCTTCCGCCATGTGGCGTGCCAGGTCGACTTGCAGCGGAGTGGGGCGGGCGGGTGCGGCGTTGGGCATGGACGGGGGCGGGCGCTAGGAGCGGCGGATTGGGAATGGTACCGGAGAGCGTTGTGGCGAGGGCGGCTGGCCAGTGGTGTCGGTGGAAACCCTTATATTGAACTTTTTTCTATATTAGTACAAAATTTGTCGGTCTGAATGAACTCGCACCGGAGCCTTGCGCCGTGACTTTGCCTACCCCCTTTCCCCTGGTCGACGTACAGGGCAGTCCTTATGAGCGGGGGCGCCAGCATGGCGCCGCCGTCCCGGAGCGCGTGGCGCGCAGCGTGGCCCTCTATCGCGGCCAGCTCGAGCGGCGCGGCGTGGGCGCGGACCGCCTGAAGGCGCTGGCCGCCGCCATGGTGCCCGTGGTAGGCGATTACGACGCCGCCTACCTGGAAGAACTGCGCGGGATCGCGGACGGTTCGGGCCAGGCGCTGGAAGACGTGGTGGTCATCAACTGTCGCACCGAGATGATGTTCGGCCATGCCGAACTGGCCCGCGCCCGCAAGGGGCTGGACGACGGCTGCACCGGCCTGGTCGTGCTGCCGGAGGCCGCGGCCGGCGGCAAGCTCATGCATGCGCACAACTGGGACTGGCGCGAGGAATGCGCGGACACCGGCATCGTGCTGCGCATGCGCCGCGAGGACGGGCCCGATCTGCTGATGTTCACGGAGGCGGGCAGCCTGGCGCGCCACGGGTTCAACAGCGCGGGCGTTTCGCTGTCCGGCAACTTCCTGTCCTGCGAGCACGACTATCAGCGCCCCGCCGAAGTGCCGCTGGTGCTGGTGCGGCGCAAGATGCTGGAAGCCTCCAACCTCTGCAACGCCATGAAGGTGCTGTGGGCGTCGCGGCGCTTCTGCTCCAACAACCTGATGCTGGCGCAGGCGCAAGGCGAGGCCGTCGACCTGGAATGTTCGCCCGACGAAATCTTCTGGATCACGCCGGAAAACGGCCTGCTGGTGCATGCCAACCACTGGATCAGCGCGCCCGCGCGCGCCAAGCTGTTCGACAAGGGGCTGGCCGCCAATCCGGACTCGATCTATCGCCAGCGCCGCGTGCAGGACGGGCTGGCGCGCGCCGCCGGCGGGATCGACTGGGCCGCGGTCAAGCGCATCCTGGCCGACGACTTCGCCGCGCCGGACGGCGTGCTGCGTTCGCCCAAGCCCGCCAGCTTCGACAGCATTTCGGCCACGGTGGCCACCACGCTGATGGAGCCGGAAAGCGGCGTGATGTGGATCGCCCGCAAACCGTACGAAGGACGCAACTACGCGGAGTACCGGCTCTTCTGAGCCGGCCCTGGACCTGTCCGCGGCGAACGCCGCGCCTGGAGTGACCCTATGAATTCGCATGGTTCGCGCGTCAAGAGCGCGCTGCTGTTTTCCGCCGCGCTGGCGGGCGCCATGGCCGGCATGCCGGCCGCGGTCCGGGCGCAGGCCGCCCTTCCCGAAATCCGCTACGCCGAAGGCTCCGGCACGCCGACCACGCTGCCCGGCGGACGTTCGCGCAACACCTCCACCGACAATGTGCTGGCGCACGTGGTGGAGTCCCTGGTGGCGCTGCGCGCCGACATGAGCGTGGCGCCCATGCTGGCGGACGGCTGGACGCTGTCGGACGACAAGCGGGCCTACACGTTCAAGCTGCGCCAGGGCGTGACGTTCCACGACGGCTCGCCCATGACCTCCGCCGACGTCAAATGGAGCTACGACTACCTCAACGGCGCCCAGTCCGAGTATTCGTGCAAGAACCTCTACGACGGCAGCAAGGGAGCCAAGGTCGTGGCGGTGGAAACGCCCGATCCGGCCACGGTGGTGTTCCGGCTGGAACAGCCCTACGCGCTGTTCCTAGATCAGATGGCCAGCGTGCAATGCCCGATGCCGGTGCTGAGCCCGAAAAGCGTGGACGCCGACGGCAAGTGGGTCAAGCCCGTCGGCACGGGGCCCTATGTCCTGGCCGAATGGAAAAAAGAACAATACGTGCTGCTGACGCCGTACGCGGGCTATAAGCCCCGCGGCGAGGCGCCCAGCGGCATGGCCGGCAGGAAGGCCGCGCAGGCCAGCGTGCGCTTCGTCGTGATCCCGGACGCCGCCGCGCAGAAGGCGGCCCTGATGGCCGGGCAGGTCGACGCCTACAACGCCGACGAAGACAATCTGCCGGCCAAGGACCCGCGCTGGAACATCGTGACCGAGCAGGGGCTGGACACCGTCAACCTGTTGATGCAGACGCGCGCGCCCTTGCTGTCCGATGTGAACATGCGCCGCGCCATCGCGCTGGCGCTGGACTTCCCGGGCATCGCCCGCGCGCTGAACAACGGCCAGGCCGCCTACAACCCGTCGCTGGTGCCGGCGGCCAGCGCCTACTACTCCGAGGCGGACCGGGCCGGCTACGAGAAGAACCTGCAAGAGGCCAAGCGCCTGCTCGAGGCCGCCGGCTACCGCGGCGAACCCCTGAAGCTGCAGGCCAACAAACGCTATCCCTACCTGTACCGGGTCGCGGTCGTGACGCAGCAGCTACTGGGCAAGGCCGGCATCAAGGCCGAGCTGGACATGCTGGAATGGGGCACGCAGGTGACCAACTTCCGCGAAGGCAAGTTCCAGCTCATGGCTTTCGCCTATTCGGCGCGCACCGAACCCGCGCTGATGTTCCGCGACGTGATCGGCGACAAGTCCAAAACGCCCATGGCGCAATGGGAAAGCCCGGAGGCCGCGGCCATCCTGGAAGGGATCGAGGCCGAGTCCGATCCGGCGGTGCGCAAACAGGCGTTCGACAAGCTGCATGCGCTGATGCTGCGCGACACCCCGCTGCTGATGTACTACAACAAGCCCGGCTACGTGGTGGTGTCCAGCAAGCTGCAAGGCTTCACGGGCTGGCCGCTGCGCAAGCCGCGCTTCTTCAACGTCACCAAGAACTGAGGCGCCGTGCTGGGCTATCTACTCAAGCGCATCGCGGCGTCGGTGCCCACCGTGATCGTGGTCACGGTGCTGGTGTTCGCGCTTATCCGCGCCATCCCCGGGGATCCGGCCTCGCTGATGCTGGGCGATATCGACAATCCGGCGCTGCTGGCGGAAATGCGCCACGCGCTGGGGCTGGACCGCCCCGTCGGCGAGCAGTTCCTGATCTGGGTCGGGAACGCTCTGCGGGGCGATCTGGGCATGTCGATCGCGCGGCGCGAGCCGGTGATGCACCTGGTGCTGACGCACTTCGCCGTGACGGCACAGGTGGTGCTGACCGCCACGCTGCTGGCCTGCCTGGTTGCGGTGCCCGCCGGCATGGTCGCCGCCTGGCGCCAGAACCGCCGCGCGGACACCGCCATCGTGTCGACCTCGATCCTGTTCGTGTCGATGCCGAGCTTCTGGGTGGGCATCCTCCTGATCTGGCTGTTCGGCGTAAAGCTGAACTGGCTGCCGGTGTACGGCTTCGAATCCATCGCCCAGGGCGGCCTGGGCGCGGCGCGCTACCTGGTGCTGCCGGTGTGCGCCATCGTGCTGACCGAGATCGCCGCCATCACCCGGATGATGCGGGCCAGCACCATCGAGACCCTGCGGCTCGAATACGTGGCGCACGCGCGCGCCAAGGGCCTGCCCGAAAAGCGGGTGATGCTGCGCCACGTGCTGCCCAACTCGTTCGGCCCCACGCTGACGGTGATCGGCCTGATGCTGGGCCATCTGCTGTCGGGCGCCGCGGTGATCGAGACCGTGTTCACGCTGCCGGGCATCGGCCGCCTGCTGGTCGAGAGCATTTATGCGCGGGACTATCCGGTGGTGCAGGGCTGCCTGCTGTTCATCGCGCTCCTGTACGTGGCGGTCAATCTGGCGGTGGATCTGCTGTATCCGCTGTTCGATCCGCGCGTGAAGCTTCAATAGGATCATCATGGGCTTGAAAAATACCAATGCCGTCCTGGGCGGCGCGCTGGTCGGCGGCGTGGTGCTGCTGGCCCTGGTCGGGCTGGTCTACACACCGCACGACCCGCTGGAAGGCGACCTGCTGGCGCGCTTTTCGCCGCCGTCGGCGGAGTACTGGCTGGGCACCGACGAGTTCGGCCGCGACGTGCTGTCGCGGCTGATGGCGGGGGCCGGGGTCAGCGTGGCGGTCAGTGTGTTCTCCGTGCTGCTGGCGCTGGTGCTGGGCACCACCGTCGGCGTCGCGGCGGGCTACGCGGGCGGCTGGGTCGACCGCGGCATCACGGTCCTGGTGGAATCGCTGATGGCGTTCCCGGGCCTGCTGCTCGCGCTGGGCATCATGACGGTGCTGGGCCCGTCAAAATGGGGCGTGGTGCTGGCGCTGGGCCTGGCGTATTCGCCGTCGGTGTCGCGCATCGCGCGCGGCGCCGCGCTGTCGCTGCGCCAGCGCGATTTCGTCGTCGCTTCGCGCGCCACCGGGCATGGCGGCCTGTGGACGGTGTTCCGCCACGTGCTGCCCAACTGCCTGCCGCCGCTGCTCATCTTCGCGACCTCCATCTTCGGCTCGGCCTTGCTGGCCGAGAGCGCGCTGAGCTTCCTGGGCCTGGGCGTGCCGCCGCCGCTGGCCACCTGGGGCGGCATGCTGTCCGAAAGCCGCAACGCCATGGACCAGGCCATCTGGCTGGCCGTGTTCCCCGGCGCCATGATTTCGCTGAGCCTGCTGGGCATCAATCTGCTGGGCGACGCCGTGCGCGACCTGCTGGATCCGCGCATGCGGGGGGTGACGGCATGAGCGTGCCCCTGCTGTCCGTGCGCGACCTGGAAATCCGTTTTCCCGGCAGGCGCGATGCGGCGCCGGTGGTGAACCGGGTGTCGTTCGACCTCCATGCCGGCGAGTCGCTGTCCATCGTCGGGGAATCCGGCAGCGGCAAGACGCTGATCGGCAAGACGCTGCTGGGCCTGCTGCCGGACGCTGCGCGCATCGCCGGCGGGCAGGCGCTGTTCGAGGGTCGGGACCTATTGCGGCAGGCGCCGCAGGATTGGCTGGCGATGCGCGGCACGGGCATCGGCATGGTGTTCCAGGAGCCGATGGTGTCGCTCAACCCCGCGTTCCGCGTGGGCGAACAACTGATCGAAGCGCTGGTGCTGCGCCGGGGCATGGCGCGCCGCGATGCCTGGGAGGCCGCGGTCCGGATGCTGGAGCGGGTGCGCGTGCGCGACGCGCGCGACTGCATGAAGCGCTATCCGCACGAATTCTCGGGCGGGATGCGCCAGCGCATCCTGCTGGCGGGCGTGATGCTGCTCAAGCCGCGCCTGCTGATCGCGGACGAGCCGACCACGGCGCTGGACTGCGTGGTGCAGAAGGAAGTGCTGGACCTGATGTGCGAACTGACGCGCGAGCAGGGCACCGCGCTGATTTTCATCAGCCACAACCTGGCCCTGGTGGCCGCGTACACGCAGCGCGTGCTGGTCATGTGCCGGGGCCGGGCGGTCGAGACCGGCCCGGTGGCCGAGGTGCTGTCGCGGCCGCGGGACGCCTATACGCTCAGCCTGCTGGACGCGCTGCCCAAGCGCGGGCCCGCCCGGGCGGCCGCGGACCGTCCGCCCATCCTGCGGGTGGACGAGCTGGCGATCGACTACACGGTCCGCGACGGCTGGTTCCGCAAGCGCGCCCTGCGGGCGGTCCATCGCGCGGCCTTCGCGGTGGCGCCGGGGGAAACGCTGGCCATCGTCGGCGAATCGGGCAGCGGCAAGACCACGGTCATGATGTCCATCCTGGGCCTCGTGCCGCAGGCGCGGGGGCGCATCGAACTGGATGGCCGGGCCTTGCCCGCGGGCGGCTCGGGCCAGGCATGGCAGGCGGCGCGCCGCCGCATCCAGATGGTGTTCCAGGATCCCTATTCGTCGCTGGATCCGCGCATGACCATCGGCGCCCTCGTGGGCGAGGGCCTGCGGCTGGAGCCCGGATTGACGGCCGAGGCCAGGAGCAGGCGCGTCGAAGAGGCGCTGCGCGACGTGGGCCTGGGCGAGGGCTACGCGGAGCGCTACGCGCACGAACTGTCGGGCGGGCAGCGCCAGCGCGTCGCCATCGCGCGGGCGCTGGTGCTGAGGCCCGAAGTCATCATCGCGGACGAGCCGGTGTCTGCGCTGGACGTCACCGTGCAGAAGCAGGTGCTGGAAACGCTGATGTCGCTGCAGAAGTCTCACGGCTTCGCCTGCCTGCTGATTTCGCACGACCTGGGCGTGGTCGAGCAGATCGCGGACCGCGTGGTGGTGATGCTGCGCGGCCATATCGTCGAAGAAGGCTCGCGCGACGAAGTGTTCGACCGGCCGACACATCCCTACACGCGCCGGCTGCTGCGGGCGGTGCCGGAATTGCGGGGCAGTCCGGCCGAGGGCTTCCGTGTTGAGGTGCGCGACCTGCCGGCCGGGCAGGGGCGCGACGAGTCCGACTATTTCGATCCTTCGACAGCCATGGGCCCGCCGGCCATGACGGCGGTGTTCGAATCCGGCGCCACGCACCGGGTGGCGCTCGCGGCGGCCGCGGCCGGAGCCTGAGGCGGCCGGGCCTCAGCCGTGCCGTTCGCGGCTGTCGGCAGGGGCTTCGCCGCGTTCTTGCAGGCCGTAGTCGCGCAGCACCTGCGCGACGCGCAGGCGGTAGCCCGAGAAGACGCCGCCGCGCCCGGCCTCCTGCGCGCGGCGGTGCGATTCCAGCGTGCGCCAGCGCCGCACGGCTTCTTCGTCCCGCCAGAACGACAGCGACAGCAGCTTGCCCGGGTTGGACAGGCTCTGGAAGCGTTCGACCGAGATGAACCCGTCCACGGCTTTCAGTTCTTCGATGAGGCCGGCGGCGATGTCCAGATAGGGCTGGGGGTTGCCGTTGGCGGGTTCGACTTCGAATATCACGGCGATCATGGGGTGTTGTCCTCGGGAAAATCAAACTGGGGCACGCGCGCGTTGGGCAGCGGCCGGTATCGGAAACGGGCCGCCAGCGCGGGAGCGTCGGCGCCCGCGCGCAGCAGGTGCGCGAGCGCCGACGCCGCGTGGCGGCGGGCGAGGCCGGCGCCGGGACAGGCATGGCCCAGCGCGCCGAACGGCCAGCCCGCCTCGGGTTCGGCCATGGCCGCGGCGGCCAGCACCAGCAGCACGGTCTGGCCGGCCTCGATGCGCTGGCCGCCGGTCTCGATGCCGGCAGCCAGGAAGCGCCGGGTGTTGTGCACGGGCGGATCCTTGCGCAGGACCTCGTCCACCAGCGCCTGGGCGTCCGCGTCCGTGACGGGGCCACGGACGCCTCGGCGCCCGGCCAGGACGAGCGCATTGCCCAGCAGGCCGGCGCCGGCCTCGCAGGACTGGAACAGCAGGCCGGCCAGGTTCGCCGCCAGCAGCGCGGGCGCAAGACCGGCCCGTTCGCCGGCTTCGCGCAGCCGGCGCAAGGCGGGCGCCGCCTGCGGCGCCAGCAAGTGGGACTCCAGGCGGAACTGCAAGCGTTCGGCCGCGGCGTGCGCGGCGGCGGCCTGCGCGCTGCCGGCGGTCCCGGGCAGGGCAGATATGAAAGCGCCGATGTCGGCCGCGCAATCGGCGTGGAGGGCGGGCGGCAGGCCGAGGAACGCGGCCTGCGCGTGCACGGGAGCGGCGGCCAGATAGCGGTCGACGGCCGCCGCATGTGGCGGTCCGGCCTCCGGCCATGCCGGCGGGGAAGGCCGCGCGCCCTGTTCCTGGATGAAGTCGGCCAGCAAGGCCTTTGCCCGCGCGTGCGCGGCGCCGTCGTTCATGCGCACGAAGCGGCCGAACAGCGTTCCCGCCGGGCCCGGGCACAGCGCGGGCGGCACCGGCGCATCGGCGGGCCGCACGCGCGCGGCCGGGTGGCCCATGACGGCCCGGATGGCGTCCGGATGACAGGCGATCCACAGGCCGAGCGCCGGCTCCCGGTACAGCGGCCTGCCGCGAGCCAGCGCGGCGTAGTACGGGTAGGGGTCGGGGTGAGTGACGGCTGCGAGAGGATCGGCAGGAAACATGGCGACGGCCGGCAGTGACGAAGGACGCCAGTATCCGGCAGGCTTGCGGCCGACGATTCGGCGCGGGGCGAACTATGCCTGCGGCACGCCGTCCCGGTCCGCCAGCAGCGCCGCATAGCCCAGGCGCGAGTCCGGCCATCGCGGCGTGAATCCGCTGGCGCGCAGGCGGGCGTTGCTGAGCTTCTTGCTGCCGACATGGGCGGGGGCGGGCGCCACGCCGGGCGCGGGCGCGCCCGCGAGCCTGGCCAGTTCGGCGTACAGCGCATGCAGGGGCAGGGGCGTATCGTCGCAGCCGATGTACACCGGCGCCGCCTCGGGCAGGAGCGCCAGGTGGACCACGGCCGCGGCGGCGTCGTCGATGTGCATGCGGTTGGCCCAATGCTCGGGCTGGACCGGCGCGCCGGCCCCGCCGCCGCGCAGCCTGTCGATCAGTTGCAGGCGGCCGGGACCGTACAGGCCCGCCAGCCGCAGCGCCGTGGACGGCAGGCGCCGGGCCGCCAGCGCGGCCTCGGCCTCCAGCAGCACGCGGCCGTTGGCGCCCAGCGGGGCGGGCGGCGTGTCTTCGGTCACCCAGTCGCCATGGTGTTCGCCATAGACGGCGCTGGACGAGACGAACACGACGCGTTCGAGCCGGGAGGCGTCCAGCGCGTCCAGCACGTTGGCCAGGCCGTCGATGAATACGCCCCGGTAGGCGGCGTCGCCGCGCGCGCCGGGCGCGGGCAGATGGATCAGGCGGGTCACGCCCTGGGGCAGCGCGGGAAGCCCGCCCGGGCGCGCGATGTCGCCGCGCAGCCAGCGGATGCCTGGCGGGCCGCCCGCGGGCGGATTGCGGCGCAGGGCGTGGACCTCGTCGCCGCGCGCGAGGAAACGCTGGGCGACGCGCTGGCCCAGGTCGCCGCAGCCGATGAGGAGTACGCGTTCGGTCATGGAATGTCCTGCGGCCCGGGGGGCAGTCAGGCGCCCCGCGGGGCGCCTGCCCGTTACATGCCGCTGTAGACGGGGCCTTCGCCGCCTTGCGGGGCCACCCAGACGATGTTCTGGGTGGGGTCCTTGATGTCGCAGGTCTTGCAGTGCACGCAGTTCTGCGCGTTGATCTGCAGGCGGTCCTCGCCGTGGTCGTCCTTGACGAATTCGTACACGCCCGCCGGACAGTAGCGCGACTCCGGCCCGCCGTACTTGGCCAGGTTGACCTGCACGGGAATGTTGGGGTCCTTCAGCGTCAGGTGGACGGGCTCGTTCTCGTCGTGGTTGGTGTTCGAGATGAACACCGAGCTGAGCTTGTCGAAGGTGAGCTTGCCGTCCGGCTTGGGGTAGTCGATGCGCGCGCATTGCGACGCCGGCTGCAGGCAGGCGTGGTCGGGCTTGCTGTGGCGCAGGGTCCAGGGCATCTTGCCCTTGAACAGCAGTTGTTCGACGCCGGTCATCACCGTGGCGATGGTGCGGCCCTTCTTGAACCACTGCTTGAAGTTGCGCGCCTTGTTCAGTTCGGCATGCAGCCAGGACGCCTCGAACGCCCGCGGATACGCGGAGAGTTCGTCCTGGCGGCGGTCGGCGGCCAGGGCGTCGAAGGCGGCTTCGGCGGCCAGCTTGCCCGACTTGATGGCCGCATGGCTGCCCTTGATGCGGGAAGCATTCAGGAAGCCGGCCTCACAGCCGACCAGCACGCCGCCCGGGAACGCCAGCTTGGGCAGCGACAGCAGGCCGCCGGCCGTGATGGCGCGCGCGCCGTAGGCGATGCGCTTGCCGCCTTCGAACGTGCCGCGGATGGCGGGGTGGGTCTTGTAGCGCTGGAATTCGTCGAACGGCGACAGCCAGGGGTTGGCGTAATCCAGGCCGACGATCATGCCCACCGCCACCAGGTTGTTGTCCAGGTGATAGAGGAACGAGCCGCCGTAGGTATCGGAATCCAGCGGCCAGCCGGCGGTGTGGATGACCAGGCCGGGCTTGGACTGGGCCGGGTCGACTTCCCACATTTCCTTGATGCCGATGCCGTAGGACTGCGGGTCGCGGCCGTCGTCGAGCTTGTAGCGCTCGATCAACTGGCGGCCCAGTTGGCCGCGCGCGCCTTCGGCGAACACCGTATAGCGCGCATGCAGTTCCATGCCGGGTTGGTAGTGGTCGGTGTGGCTGCCGTCGCGGGCCACGCCCATGTCGCCGGTGGCCACGCCGCGCACGGCGCCGTTCTCGTCGTACAGGATTTCAACCGCGGCGAAGCCCGGGAAGATGTCCACGCCCAGGGCTTCAGCCTGTTCGCCCATCCATTTCACGACGTCGCCCAAGCGGACGATGTAGTTGCCCTCGTTGTGGAAACAGGGCGGCAGCAGCCAGTTGGGCGTGCCGCGCGCGCCGGTCTCGGACAGGAACAGGAACTTGTCCTGCGTGACGGGCACGGTCAGCGGCGCGCCTTTTTCCTTCCAGTCGGGAATGAGCTCGGTCAGCGCCAGCGGGTCCATGACGGCGCCGGACAGGATGTGCGCACCCAGTTCCGCGCCCTTTTCAAGTACGCAGACGCCGATTTCCTGATTCTTCTCAGCGGCTAGCTGCTTAAGACGGATAGCGGTGGCCAGGCCGGCGGGTCCACCGCCAACCACGACCACGTCATATTCCATCGACTCGCGTTCAGACATTTGCAAAGCTCCCCGTATGTATTCCATATATGGCTGGAAGTATTATCGGCGATTGTATTGCAGGCGGCGCCCTGCATGCCTTCGTATTTCATTCAGCCATCAGGAGCCATTGGTGAACCCGGACAATATGTCTGCACGGATTCTTGCGGTAGGCGATATCCATCAAATCGAATTGCCTTTGCGTTGGGGCGACTCGGACGCCTTGAACCATCTCAATAACACGCTGTATTTCAGGCTCATGGAAGAGGCCCGGATGCAGATCCTCTACGGGGCGGGCTTCCAGTTGCCCGCCGACGAGGGGCCCATCCTGGCCCACGCATCCTGCGATTTCCTGCGTCCCCTGACCTATCCGGCCACTGTGCGCGTTACGCACAAGGTCACCCGCATCGGCCGTTCCAGCGCGGACTTCGAACTGCTGCTGGAAAAGGCGGACGATCCCGCGGGCCCCTATGCCCGCGGCCGCAACGTGCTAGTCTGGCTGGATTACGTGGCCAACGCGTCTACTCCGTGGCCGCCGGAAGTGCTGTCGCAAATGGGCGCCATGTTCCAGCCCGCGGCCTGAGGCGTTCGCGCCGCGGCGAGGAGACCGGCAAAATAGGGCGTGCGTAGTCCCGGCATGCCGGTAAAATCTAGCGCAAAAGCACAAAAGCAACAGGAAAAACAGGGCTCATCCCGATTTTTTCGATCCCCGGGCGGGACGGGCTCTCTTCAGTTCGACCTTAACTAGGAGTTGGAGCGATGGACAAGGTTTATGCAAGCGCCACGGAGGCGCTGGCAGGCATCGTCAAGGACGGTCAGATGATCGCCGTGGGCGGTTTCGGCCTTTGCGGCATTCCCGAGGCCCTGATCGCCGCGTTGCGCGATTCGGGCGTCAAGGACCTCACCTGCGTCAGCAACAATGCCGGCGTCGACGGCTTCGGCCTGGGCCAGTTGCTCAACACGCGCCAGGTCCGCAAGATGATCGCGTCCTACGTGGGCGAGAACAAGGAATTCGAACGCCAGTACCTGTCGGGCGAACTCGAACTCGAATTCACGCCCCAGGGCACGCTGGCCGAAAAACTGCGCGCCGGCGGCGCCGGCATTCCGGCGTTCTTCACGCGCACCGGCGTGGGCACGATCGTGGCCGACGGCAAGGAAATCCGCGAGTTCGACGGCCAGCAGTACGTGATGGAGCGTTCGCTGGTGCCCGACGTGTCGCTGGTCAAGGCGCACATCGCCGACCGCAGCGGCAACCTGGTGTTTCGCAAGACGGCCCGCAACTTCAACCCGAACGTCGCCATGGCGGGCAAGTTCACGGTGGTCGAAGTCGAGGAAATCGTTGAGACCGGCAGCCTGGATCCCGACCAGATCCACCTGCCCGGCATCTATGTGCAACGGATCGTGCTGAACGCCACGCCCGAAAAGCGCATTGAACAACGTACCACTCGCCCGGCCTAAGGAGAACAGACATGGCATGGTCCCGCGATGAAATGGCGGCTCGCGCTGCGCGCGAACTGCAAGACGGTTTTTACGTGAACCTGGGCATCGGCTTGCCGACCCTGGTGGCCAACCACGTGCCCAAGGGCGTGGAAGTGTGGCTGCAATCCGAGAACGGCCTGCTGGGCATCGGCCCGTTCCCCACCGACGACGAGGTCGACGCAGACCTCATCAATGCCGGCAAGCAGACGGTCACCACCCTGCCGGGCTCCTCGATCTTCTCGTCGGCGGATTCGTTCGCGATGATCCGCGGCGGCAAGATCAACCTGGCCATCCTGGGCGCGATGCAGGTCTCCGAAAAGGGCGACCTGGCCAACTGGATGATCCCGGGCAAGATGGTCAAGGGCATGGGCGGCGCCATGGACCTGGTGGCCGGCGTGGGCCGCGTGGTGGTCCTGATGGAGCACGTGGCCAAGAAGAAGGACGGCACCGAAGACATCAAGCTGCTGCCGGAATGCAATCTGCCGCTCACCGGCGTGGGCGTGGTCAACCTGATCATCACCGACCTGGGCGTGATGGAAGTCACCGAGAACGGCCTGAAGCTGCTGGAAACGGCGCCCGGCGTGACGGTGGACGAAATCCAGTCCAAGACGCTGGCCAAGCTGGACGTGTCGGCGGTCAAGTAAACCGGCTGCCGTTGTCTCGCTGAGAACGCCCCGCAAGGGGCGTTTTTCATTGCCGTGCAAGTGAACCCCAGGTGTCTGACACCCGAGGGAGAGGAGTACCGGCTTGAGGCGGTGCTTCAGGGGTGTCAGACACCTTCCTTTCATCGGGCGTCGACATGCCAGGATGAACCCCAGGTGTCTGACACCCGAGGAGGCGGAGTACCGGCTTGAGGCGGTGCTTCAGGGGTGTCAGACACCTTTCCCTCATCGGGCGTCGGCATGCCGGGACGAGAACCCCAGGTGTCTGACACCCGAGGAAGAGGAGTACCGGCTTGAAGCGGTGGTTCAGGGGTGTCAGACACCTTCCTCTCATCGGGCGTCGGCGTGCCAAGATGAACCCCAGGTGTCTGACACCCGAGGAAGCGGAGCACCGGTTTGAGGCGGTGCTTCAGGGGTGTCAGACACCTTCCTCTCATCGGGCGTCGGCATGCTGGGATGAGAACCCCAGGTGTCTGACACCCGAGGAAGAGGAGTGCCGGCTTGAGGCGGTGGTTCAGGGGTGTCAGACACCCGCCGCGCCAGCGAAACCTGGATTCAGGCGGCCTCGTCCAGCCGCATCCCCACGTGCGGGATGCCGTCTTCGATGTATTCCTCCGTGACTTGAACGAAGCCGTGTCCGCCGTAGTAGTTGCGCAGCCGCGCCTGCGCGCCCAGGTACATCGCGCGTCCCGGCCAGCGCTGGCGCACCTCCGCCATGGCATGGCGGATCAACTCATGGCCCAGCCCCTGTCCGCGCGTCCATGGCGCCGTGATGACTCGCCCGATCTCGATCTGCCCATTCTTCAGCGACGGGTCCAGGATCCGGCAATAGGCGGCCAACTGGCCGTCCTGCCACGCCATCAGATGGGAGGTCCGGCCCGTCAAGTCCTTGCCATCCATGTCCTGGAAGATGCACTGCTGCTCGATGACGAACACCTCCGTGCGCAGCCGCAGGATCGCGTAGATCTCCGGTACGGTCAGTTCCTGGTGGGGCTTGCAGATCCAATCGGGCATTGCGTCAATCCAAGGCGGCGGGGTGAAAGACAGGGGCGAGAAGCAGGGGTAAGAACGGCGGCGTTAGCGTACCTCAAACCCGGCCCCGATTCTTTTGGAAGTACTGTTACATAAATTCACGGGTATACCCTTAGTATGAAAATGAATTTTCTTATCTAAAATTTGCGTGTAAACAGATTTACACAAACACCCGCTACGACCCCACCCCCCGAATCGATGAACAAGGCCGCACTAACGATCGCTGATCGGATCGCCCGGGCTCAGCCCGCGCTGAGCCGCACGCAGCACAAGATGGCCGAGTACGTGCTGGCGCATCAGTTCCGCGCTGCGACGATGACCATCGACGAATTCGCGGCGGCGGTCGGGGTGTCGGTCGCCACCGCCAACCGTTTCGCGCGCGCCCTGGACCTGCCGGGCTACCCCCAATTCCGCGCCGAACTGGCGCGTGGATTCGAAGCCGCGCTGGAACCCGTTGAAAAGCTGCGCACCGAACTGGCGCATTCCGCCAGCGCCGTGCAGATCTTCGCCGCCACGCTGGAAGAAGACATCCGCAACGCGCAGCGCAACCTGCAATCGCTGGATTCGGCCGCCTGTGAGCAGGCGGTAGAGGCCATTCTGGCCGCCGACCGCGTGTTCATCATCGGTTTTGGCGCCAGCGGCTTTCTGGCTGGCCTGCTGCAACGCGGCCTGTGCATGCACCTGCATTCGGTCGAATCGCTGGCCGGCCCGGGCGGGGTGTCGCACGCGGCGCGCCAGATGTCGCGCATGACGTCCAAGGACCTGGTCATCGCCATCGGCTTTCCCCGGTATCTGGCCGACACGGTCACGCTGGCCGCGGCCGCCAAGCAGGCCGGCGTGCCGGTGCTGGTGCTGACCGACAAACCCACGTCTCCGCTGGCGCCCACGGCTTCCGTGGTGCTGTACGCGTTTTCCGCGCGCCAGTTGATTCCCAATTCCGAAACCGCCGCGCTGGGGCTGATCGAAGCCTTGTCCGCCGCGGTGGCCTATCGGGCCAAGAATTCCGTCGCGGCCGCCGCTGGGGTCACCCAGTCCGTGATGCCGTGGCTCATCCATGGAGTAGGTAAACGATGATTCAACCCGTGATCGCCATTCACGGTGGCGCCGGCGCGATGTCCCGCGCGGCCATGTCGCCCGAGAAAGAACAGGAATACCTGGCCGCCCTGGAGTCCATCCTGACCGCCGGCCAGGCCGTGCTGGCCAAGGGCGGCAGCGCCATCGACGCCGTCACCGAAGCCGTGCGCCTTTTGGAAGACTGTCCGTTGTTCAACGCGGGCCACGGCGCCGTGTTCACCAGCGCCGGCACCCACGAGCTGGACGCCGCCATCATGGACGGCGCCACGCTGCGTTCGGGCGCCATCGCCAACGTGAACTGCGTGCGCAACCCGGTGTTCGCCGCGCGCAAGGTCATGGAAAACAGCAAGCACGTGCTGTTCGTGGGCGAGGGCGCCGAAGCCTTCGCCAAGGAACAGGGCCTGGACATCGTCGACCCGTCCTATTTCTCGACCGAAGCCCGCCGCGAACAACTGCTGCGCGTGCAACGCGAAACGCCGGACGCGGCCGTCCTGGACCACGACGGCCAGGCAATGGTCGCGCGCGGCCAGCCCGCGCCGGCCGATCCGCTGGACGCCGACAAGAAGTTCGGCACGGTGGGCGCGGTGGCGGTGGATGCCCAGGGCAACCTGGCCGCGGCCACGTCCACCGGCGGCATCACCAACAAGCAGGTCGGCCGCGTGGGCGACGCGCCGCTGATCGGCGCCGGTACCTATGCCAGCAACAAGACCTGCGCCGTGTCCACCACGGGCACGGGCGAAATGTTCATCCGCATGGTCGCCGCCTACGACGTGGCGGCGCAGATGGAGTACTGCGGCGCGTCGCTGGAAGCGGCGGCCGACCGCGTCGTGATGGAAAAACTGCCCACCATCGGCGGCAAGGGCGGCCTGGTGGCCGTCGACGCCCAGGGCAACGTGGCTTTGCCGTTCAACACGGAAGGCATGTATCGGGGTTACGCCCGCGTAGGCGAAAAGCCGGTCACCGCCATCTATCGATGAGCGGCGACGGGTTCTGTATTGATATTGGGGATTAATAAAGATGGTTGATCGCGCAAACAGCCTGGCGCTGCCGGATAACCGCGTGGTCCAGGTCGACGACCTGACGGTGCGCTTCGTGGGATCCGAGCGCACGGTCGAAGCCGTGCGCAACCTGTCGTTCCATGTGGACCGGGGCGAAACCCTGGCCATCGTGGGCGAATCGGGTTCGGGCAAATCGGTGACGTCGCTGGCGCTCATGCGTCTGGTGGAGCATGGCGGCGGACGCATCGCCCAGGGCAGCATGGCCCTGCGCCGGCGCAACGGCGCCGTGATCGACCTGGTCGGTTCCAGCCAACGCGTGATGCGCAATGTGCGCGGCGCGGACATGGCCATGATTTTCCAGGAGCCGATGACCTCCCTGAACCCGGTGTTCACGGCCGGCGACCAGATCGCCGAATCGATCCGCCAGCACCAGGGCAAGGACGCCGCGTCCGCGCGCGCCGAGGCGCTGCGCATGCTGGAGCAGGTCCGCATTCCGGAAGCGAAGTCGGTGCTGGACCGCTATCCGCACCAATTGTCGGGCGGCATGCGCCAGCGCGTCATGATCGCCATGGCGCTGGCCTGCAAGCCGGCGCTGCTGATCGCCGACGAACCCACCACCGCGCTGGACGTCACCATCCAGGCGCAGATCCTGCAACTGATCCGCCAGTTGCAGGAAGAAATGCACATGGGCGTGGTGTTCATCACCCACGACATGGGCGTGGTCGCCGAAGTGGCGGACCGCGTGCTGGTCATGTACCGCGGCGACAAGGTCGAGGAAGGCCCGTCGGACCAGGTGTTCGCCTCGCCGCAGCACGC
This sequence comes from Achromobacter veterisilvae, assembly GCF_037619525.1. Lineage (NCBI taxonomy): Bacteria > Pseudomonadati > Pseudomonadota > Betaproteobacteria > Burkholderiales > Alcaligenaceae > Achromobacter > Achromobacter veterisilvae. The sequence goes on from NZ_CP148753.1 coordinate 2,659,463, forward strand.
CTACACCAAGGCGCTGCTGTCGGCCGTGCCGAAGCTGGGCGCCATGCAGGGCACCGACCTGCCCGCGCGCTTCCCGCTGCTGCAGGTGGACGGCCAGGCCCGGCCGGAGGAGGCGCCCGCCGCCGCCAGCGCGCCGCAGGCGTCCGCCGGCAAGCCCGAGCCCATCCTGAGCGTGCGCAACCTCGTCACCCGCTTCGACCTGCGCGGCGGCATCATGAGCCGCGTGCAGCGCCGCGTTCACGCCGTGGAGCAGGTCAGCTTCGATCTGTACCCCGGCGAAACGCTGTCTCTGGTGGGCGAATCCGGCTGCGGCAAGTCCACGACCGGCCGCTCGCTCCTGCGCCTGGTGGACAGCCAGGGCGGCGAGATCCGCTTCGGCGGGCGCGACATCGTGCGCCTGAAGAACAATGAGCTGCAATCCCTGCGCCGCGACATCCAGTTCGTGTTCCAGGATCCCTTCGCCTCGCTCGATCCGCGCGTGACCGTGGGCTTCTCCATCATGGAGCCGCTGCTGGTGCACGGCGTGGCCAAGGGCCGCGACGCCGAACGCCGCGTGGCCGAACTGCTGGAACGCGTGGGCCTGCCGCCCGAGATGGCGCAGCGCTATCCGCACGAATTCTCCGGCGGCCAGCGCCAGCGCATCTGCATCGCGCGCGCCCTGGCCCTGAATCCCAAGGTCGTGATCGCGGACGAATCCGTGTCGGCGCTGGACGTATCGATCCAGGCGCAGATCGTGAACCTGCTGATCGACCTGCAGCGCGACATGGGCATTTCGTTCCTGTTCATCTCGCACGACATGGCGGTCGTGGAACGCGTCAGCCACCGCGTGGCCGTCATGTATCTGGGCCAGATCGTAGAGATCGGTCCGCGCCGCGCCATTTTCGAGAACCCGCAGCACCCGTACACCAAGAAGCTGATGTCGGCCGTCCCGATCGCCGATCCGGCGCGCCGCCACCTGAAGCGCACCTTGTTGTCCGATGAAATCCCAAGCCCGATCCGCAAGCTGGGCGACGACCCGGTGGTGCAGCCGCTGGTGCAGGTCGGAACGGATCACTTCGTCGCCCGCCATCCGGTCGGCGGAGCGTATTGAGTCAGTTGTCGTACTTGTTTTTCTTCCACCAAACCCCCTAATTCCATTTTGGAACCAGGAGTTGCAATGATGAAAGTTCTGCGCCCCACCAAGCTGATGGCCGCCGCCGCGGTGGCCTTCGGCATGCTCAGTTCGCCGCTGGCGCACGCTGCCAAGGACGTGACGTTCGCCGTCTCCATCGCGCTGGAAACGCTCGATCCGTACAACACCAACAGCACCCTGAACCAGGCGGCCGGCAAGGCCTACTACGAAGGCCTGTTCGAGTTCGACAAGGACCTCAAGGTCCAGAAGGTGCTGGCCACCGATTACACCGTCAGCGAAGACGGCCTGGTCTACACGTTCAAGCTGCGCCCGGGCGTGAAGTTCCACGACGGCACCGATTTCAACGCCGAAGCCGTCAAGATCAACTTCGATCGTCCGGCCAATCCGGACAACCGCCTCTCGCGCTACATCCAGTTCAGCGTCATCGAAAAGACCGAAGTGGTCGACCCGATGACCGTCAGGATCACGCTGAAGAAGCCGTTCTCGGCCTTCATCAACGCGCTGGCCCACCCGGCCGCCATGATGATCTCGCCCGCCGCCCTGGCCAAGTACGGCAAGGAAATCGGCTTCCACCCGGTGGGCACCGGCCCCTTCGAATTCGTCGAATGGAAACCGGCCGAATACCTGAAGGTCAAGAAGTTCGACGGTTACTGGAAGACGGGCTATCCCAAGGTCGACACCCTGACGTTCCGCACCGTCACGGACAACAACACCCGCGCCGCCGTGGTGCAGACGGGCGAGGCGCAGTTCGCCTTCCCGGTGCCGTTCGAGCAGGCCGCCGTCCTGAAGAAGAACGAAAAGCTGGACGTGGTCGACCACCAGAACTCGATCATGGCGCGCTACCTGTCGATGAACACGCAGCAAAAGCCCTTCGACAACGTCAAGGTGCGTGAAGCCATCAACTACGCCATCAACAAGGAAGCCCTGGCCAAGGTCGCTTTCTCGGGCTACGCCACCGTCGTCGACGGCGTCGTGCCGAAGGGCGTGGACTTCGCTCACCAGACGGGTCCGTGGCCCTACGACATCAAGAAGGCCAAGGCCCTGCTGGCCGAAGCCGGCTACCCCAACGGCTTCGAAAGCCAGCTCTGGTCCGCCTATAACGACGGCACCTCGGTGAAGGTGGTCCAGTTCCTGCAGCAGCAACTGGCGCAGGTCGGCATCAAGGTGTCGGTGGAAGTGCTGGAATCGGGCCAGCGCGTGCAGCGCGTGCAGCAGGTGCAGAAGCCTGAAGACGCCAAGGTCCGCATGTACTACGCCGGCTGGTCGTCCTCGACCGGCGAGGCCGACTGGGGCCTGCGTCCGCTCCTGACCACCGCCGCCTTCCCGCCGGTGCTGAACAACGTGTCGTACTACTCGAACAAGTCGGTCGACGACGGCATCCAGCAGGCCCTGGCCACGACGGACCGCGCCAAGAAGACGGAAATCTACAAGAACGTCCAGGAAACGATCTGGAAGGATGCCCCGTGGGCCTTCCTGGTGACCCAGAACAACCTGTACGTGCGGTCGAAGAACCTGTCGGGCGTGTACGTTGAGCCGGACACCTCGTTCTGGTTCGGCGACATCGACCTGAAGCAGTAACCCTTGCAGTAATCCGCGGGGCCGCGAGGCCCCACAGTAAGGCCGCATGCGGCGGGGACGCGGTGTCCCCGCCGATGTCGCAGGAATTTCAATGCTGACCTACATCGTCAAACGTCTTTTGGGCATGATCCCCACGCTGCTTCTGGTGGCCGTGGTCGTGTTCCTGTTCGTGCACATGCTTCCGGGCGATCCGGCTCGTCTGGCCGCCGGCCAGGAAGCCGACCAGGCGACCGTCGAACTCGTGCGCAAGGAACTCGGGCTGGACCTGCCCCTGCCGCAGCAGTTCGTGCGCTACTTCAGCCACATGCTGCAAGGCGACCTCGGCACCTCGCTGCGCACCAAGCGCCCCGTGTCGACGGAAATCGCGGACCGCTTCATGCCCACGTTGTGGCTCACCGTCGCCAGCATGGTCTGGTCGGTGACTTTCGGCATGATCATCGGGATCGTGTCCGCCGTGTGGCGCAACCGCTGGCCCGACCGCCTCGGCATGACGCTGGCGGTGTCCGGCATTTCGTTCCCCGCCTTCGCGCTGGGGATGATGCTGATGCAGGTGTTCTCGGTGAATCTCGGCTGGCTGCCGACCGTGGGCGCCTCCAGTTGGAAACACTACATTCTGCCGTCCATCACGCTTGGCGCCGCCGTCGCCGCGGTGATGGCCCGCTTTACCCGCGCCTCTTTCGTGGAAGTCATCCAGGAAGACTTCGTGCGCACCGCCCGCGCCAAGGGGCTGACGGAGCGCCGCGTGGTGATCAAGCATGCCTTGCGCAACGCGCTGATCCCCGTGGTGACCATGATGGGCCTGCAGTTCGGCTTCCTGCTGGGCGGCTCCATCGTGGTCGAGACCGTGTTCAACTGGCCCGGCCTCGGCCGCCTGCTGGTGGACGCCGTGACCCAGCGCGACTATCCGGTGATCCAGGGCCTCGTGCTGCTGTTCTCGCTGGAATTCATCCTGATCAACCTGATTGTCGACGTGCTCTACGGCGTCATCAATCCCAGCATCCGTTACAAGTGAGGCGGCCATGAGCAATACGACACCCGCCGCGACCCTCGCCGCCACGCCCAAGAACGACGTGCGCACGCCCGCAACCGAGTTCTGGCGCAAATTCAAGAAGCAGAAGCTGGGCGTGGGCGCCGGCATCTTCGTCCTGCTGCTGGTCCTGGTGGCGGTCTTCGCGCCCTGGATCGTGCCGTTCGACGCCGAGAACTTCTTCGACTACGAAGCGCTGAACGCCGGCCCGTCCGCTACCCACTGGCTGGGCGTGGACTCGCTGGGCCGCGACATCTTCAGCCGCATCCTGATGGGCGCCCGCATCTCGCTGGCCGCCGGCTTCCTGTCCGTCGCCATGGGCGCCATCGTGGGCACCTTCATGGGCCTGATGGCCGGCTACTACCAGGGCTGGTGGGAACGCATCACGATGCGCATCTCCGACGTGCTGCTGGCCTTCCCGGGCATGCTGCTGGCCATCGGCGTGGTCGCCATCCTGGGTTCCAGCATGGTCAACGTGATCGTGGCCGTGGCCGTGTTCAGCGTGCCGGCCTTCGCCCGCCTAGTGCGCGGCAACACGCTGTCGATCAAGCAGATGACCTACGTCGAGGCCGTCAAGAGCGTGGGCGCGTCCGACTGGACCATCATCATGCGGCACATCCTGCCCGGCACGATCTCGCCGATCGTGGTGTACGGCACGATGCGCATCGGCACCTCGATCATCACGGCCGCCAGCCTGTCCTTCCTGGGCATGGGCGCGCAGCCTCCCACCCCGGAGTGGGGCGCGATGCTGAACGAGGCCCGCGCCGACATGGTGATCGCGCCGCACGTGGCGATCTTCCCGGCCCTGGCCATTTTCCTCACCGTGCTGGCGTTCAACCTGCTGGGCGACGGCCTGCGCGACGCGCTCGATCCCAAGATCGACCGCAAGTAATCCCGCCGCCGGGGCGGCAAGCCCCCGGCAGGACGGTGTACTTCTCGCCGCCGCCGTCCTCGCCCGCCCGGCGAAGACGGCGGCGTTTCGCATTCTGGAGCGTGGCGACACGCAGCAAGCATGGATAGACAAGCGCTGGAAATTCCCCGCATCGGCGTGCGGCCCTCGGGGCCGCTGGATTCGATCTGCGACGTGGGCGACGTGACGGTGGGGCACTGCACCCTGTCCGACGGCGCCGTGCAGACGGGCGTCACCGTGGTGCGTCCGCATGGCGGCGACCCCTACCTGGACAAGGCGCCCGCCGCCGCGACCGTGCTCAATGGCTTTGGCAAGAGCACGGGCCTCGTGCAGGTGCAGGAACTGGGCGTGCTGGAAACGCCGATCGCGCTGACCAACACCTTCGGGGTGGGAACCGTGGCCAATGCGCAGATCCGCGCGGCGGTGGCGGCCAACCCCGGCATCGGCCGCGGCCTGCCCACGGTCAATCCGCTGGTGTTCGAGTGCAACGACGGCTATCTGAACGATATCCAGGCGCTGGCGGTGCAGGAATCGCATTACGCCCAGGCCCTGGCCGGCGCGGGCAAGGCGATGGAGCAGGGCGCCGTGGGGGCGGGGCGCGGCATGTCGTGCTTTTCGTTCAAGGGCGGCATCGGCTCGGCCTCGCGCATCGCCGAGATCCAGCCGGGCCAGCGCCATCTCGTCGGCGCCCTGGTGCTGGCGAACTTCGGCCGCCTGCCCAACCTGACCGTGGCGGGGCGGCCGTTCGGCCGCCGGCTGGCCGACAGGCTGGACCGCGGGCTGGACCAAGGCGGCGAGAATGCCGCGATCGTCCCCGAAAAGGGGTCCATCATTTTGCTGCTGGCGACGGACGCGCCGCTGGATGCGCGCCAACTGCGCCGCCTGTCGCTGCGCGCGGGCGCCGGGCTGGCGCGCACCGGTTCGGTGTTCGGGCACGGCAGCGGCGACATCGCGCTGGCGTTCTCCACCGCCTACACGGTGCCGCAACTGGCCGAGCGGCCGATGCCGGCCATCGCCATGCTTCACGAAACCCGCATCGACCCGCTGTTCGAGGCCGCCGCCGAGGCGTGCGAACAGGCCATCATCGCCGCGTTGTGGCGGGCGGAAGGCGTGCACGGCCGCGACGGGCACCACCGCGCCGCCCTCCGGGAGGCCGCTCCCGACTGGCGGCAGTGGCTGTCGGACACCGAATTCTGAATTTCAAAGGCGCTTACCCATGAAAATCCTCATCTCCACCGATATCGAAGGCGTCGCCGGCGTCTTCCACGCAGAGCAGGTCCGCGCCGGCAACGGCGAATACGAGCGCGCCCGCGCCTGGATGACCGCCGAGGCCAACGCGGCCGTGCAGGGCGCCATCGCCGGCGGCGCCGAGGAGATCCTGGTCAACGATTCGCACGGCGGGTTCCGCAACCTGCTGCCCGACGGCCTGGACGAGCGCGCCCGCCTGGTGCTGGGCAAGCCCCGCTACCTGGGCATGATGGGCGGGCTGGAAGAGGACTGCGACGCCGTCTTCATGATCGGCTACCACTCGCGCTCGCAAGGCCGCGGCATCCTGGCCCACACCATCAACAGCTTCGCGTTCGCCCGCGTGCTCATCAACGGCATGGAACTGGGCGAGGCCGGCCTGTACGGCGCGCTGGCCGGCGAAATGGGCGTGCCGGTCATCCTGGGCACCGGCGATGACGTGTTCATCGCGGAAACCCGCGACACCTTCCCGGGCGCCGAATGGGTGCAGACCAAGGTCGCCCACGGCCAGGGCAGCGGCATCACCTTGTCGCCCGCGGCCTCGCGCCGCGCCATCGCGGCCGCGGCCGAGACCGCCGTGCGGAACCTGAAGAAGCAGGCCCCCGTTCCTTTCCGCATTCCCGCCCCTATAGAATGCCGGTTGCAGACCCAGAGTTCGGCCCTGGCCGACCTGTTCTGCATGTGGCCCACGCTGGAACGCGTGGACGGCGTCACCTTGCGGTTCACCACGGACAGCATGCAGTCCGCCGTCCGCACGCTGAACAGCCTGGCCGCCATGTCCTTCATGTTGCGCTAAGGATCACTCCCTCCCATGTCTAGCACCGACGCCCGTATCGCCCAATTGCGGCAGGCCATGCGCCGCCGCGGCCTGTCCGCCTATATCGTTCCCTCTTCGGACCCGCACCTGTCCGAATACCTGCCGGCGCGCTGGCAGGGGCGCCGCTGGCTGTCGGGCTTCACGGGATCGGTCGGCACGCTGGTGGTCACCGCCGATTTCGCTGGCCTGTGGGTGGACAGCCGCTACTGGGTGCAGGCGGAAGCGCAATTGGCCGGCACCGGCGTGCAGTTGATGAAGATCGCCCTGGCGTCCACGCCCGGCCACGTGGACTGGCTGGCCGCCAATACCAAGGCGGGCGAGGTCATCGGCGTCGACGGCCAGGTGCTGGGCCTGGGCGCCTTCCGCGCCTTGTCCGCGGCCGCCGCGAGTTCGGGCGCCGCGCTGGAGATCCGCGAGGACCTGCTCGACGAGATCTGGCCCGAACGCGCCGGCCTGCCCGCCGCGCCGATCTACGAACACGTGGCGCCCGAGGCCTGCGTCTCCCGCGCCGACAAGCTGGCGCAGGTGCGCGAGGCCATGCGCGGGCATGGCGCGGACGCGCATTTCATCAGCACGCTGGACGACATCGCCTGGCTCTTCAACCTGCGCGGCGCGGACGTGGACTACAACCCGGTCTTCGTCGGCCATGCGCTGGTCGGCCTGGATCACGCCACGCTGTTCGTGGCCGGCGGCAAGATCGACGGGGCGCTGCGTTCCGTCCTGGCCGCCGATGGCGTCGACGTGGCGGACTACGTCCAGGCCGCCGACGCGCTGGCCTCGCTGGAGCTGGACCAAAAACTGCTGATCGACCCGGCCCGCGTGACCTGCGGCGTGTTCCACGCCATGGATCCGGCCGTGCCGCGAGTCGAGGCCATCAACCCGTCCACGCTGCTGAAGTCCAGGAAGACCGACGCCGAACTGGCCAACGTGCGCCAGGCCATGGCGCAGGACGGCGCGGCGCTGTGCGAGTTCTTTTCCTGGTTCGAGGGGGCGCTGGGCAACCAGACCATCACCGAACTGACGATCGACGACCGGATCACCGCCGCCCGCGCTCGCCGCCCCGGCTACGTCTGCCCCAGCTTCGCCACCATCGCCGGCTTCAACGCCAACGGCGCGATGCCGCACTACCGCGCCACGGCCGAGGCGCACGCCGTCATCGAAGGCGACGGGCTGCTGTTGATCGATTCGGGCGGCCAGTACCTGGGCGGCACGACCGACATCACGCGGGTGGTCGCCGTGGGCACGCCCAGCGCCGACCAGAAGGTGGATTTCACGCTGGTGCTCAAGGGCATGATCGCGCTGTCGCGCGCCTCGTTCCCGCGCGGCACGCCGTCGCCGATGCTGGACGCCATCGCGCGCGCCCCGATCTGGGAAGGCGGCGCGGAGTACGGCCATGGCACGGGCCACGGCGTGGGCTATTTCCTGAACGTGCACGAGGGGCCGCAGGTCATTTCCTATCGCGCCGCGCCGGGCCCGCACACCGCGATGGAGCCGGGCATGATCACCTCCAACGAGCCGGGCATCTATCGTCCGGGCCGCTGGGGCGTGCGCATCGAGAACCTGGTGGCCAACCGCGCCTGGCTGACCTCCGAGCTGGGGGAATTCCTGTGCTTCGAGACGCTGACGCTCTGCCCGATCGACACCCGCTGCATCGAACCCGCGCTGATGCGCGCCGACGAGATCGCCTGGCTGAACGATTATCACAAGACGGTGTTCGAACGCCTGTCGCCCCTGGTCGAGGGCGAGGCGCTGGCCTGGCTGGAGCGCCGCACCGCGGCGATCTGAGCGGACAGGGCCGGGATGCCCGCCAGAAACGGGGACGTAGAACGTGCGCGGCGGCGGCTTCGGCCGCCGCGGGAGTGCTGCCAAATGTTACTCCTCCTCGCTAGGGGAAAACCCAAATAACTTTCGCCTCCCGGCTATAATCCAAATTTCCCGCACGCGCCCGCTCGTCCCGGGTGCTCATTACGATGACCAAATACGTATTTGTCACCGGCGGTGTGGTGTCTTCCCTGGGCAAGGGCATCGCCGCTGCGTCGCTTGCCGCCATCCTCGAGTCGCGTGGCCTGCAAGTCACCATGCTGAAACTCGATCCGTACATCAACGTCGACCCGGGCACCATGAGCCCGTTCCAGCATGGCGAGGTTTTCGTCACCGAAGACGGCGCCGAAACCGACCTGGACCTCGGCCACTACGAGCGTTTCATTTCCGCTCGGATGCACAAGGTGAACAACTTCACCACCGGCCAGATCTACGAATCGGTGCTCCGCAAAGAGCGCCGCGGCGACTACCTGGGCAAGACCGTCCAGGTCATTCCGCACATCACCAATGAAATCCAGGACTTCATCGCCCGTGGCGCCGACGCCGCCTGGAACGGCAACACCGACGTCGCCATCGTCGAAATCGGCGGCACCGTGGGTGACATCGAGTCCCTGCCGTTCCTGGAAGCCGCGCGCCAGATGAGCCTGCGCATGGGCCGCAACAATGCGGCGTTCGTGCACCTGACGCTGGTGCCGTTCATCGCGTCCGCCGGCGAACTGAAGACCAAGCCCACGCAGCACTCGGTGCAGAAACTGCGCGAAATCGGCATCTACCCGAACGCGCTGCTGTGCCGCGCCGACCGCCGCATCCCGGACGACGAGCGCGCCAAGATCTCGATGTTCTCCAACGTGCCCCTGGACGCCGTGGTTTCCGTCTGGGACGCCGATTCGATCTACAAAATCCCGGCCATGCTGCACAAGCAGGGCGTGGACAACATCGTCTGCGAAGCGCTGGGCCTGACCCCGCCGCCGGCCGACCTGTCCATGTGGGACAACCTGGTCGAAGCGCTGGAACACCCCCAGCACGAGCTCACCATCGGCATGGTCGGCAAGTACGTCGACCTGACCGAATCGTACAAGTCGCTCACGGAAGCCCTGGTCCACGCCGGCATCCATACGCGCTCGAAGATCAAGATCGAATACATCGACTCGGAAGACATCGAGACCCGCGGCACCGACCAGCTCAAGCACCTGGACGCCATCCTGGTGCCGGGCGGCTTCGGCAAGCGCGGCACCGAGGGCAAGATCGCCGCCATCCGCTACGCCCGTGAAAACGGCGTGCCGTACCTGGGCATCTGCCTGGGCATGCAACTGGCCGTCATCGAGTTCGCGCGCCACGTCGCCGGCCTGGGCGGCGCCAACAGCACGGAATTCGATCCCTCCGCCCCGCACCCCGTGGTGGCCCTGATCACCGAGTGGATGGACCGCGAAGGCAAGGTCGAAAAGCGTGACAATTCCTCCGACCTGGGCGGGACGATGCGCAAGGGCGCGCAGCGCGTGCCGATCAAGCCCGGCACCCGCGCGCAGGCCATCTACGGCGACGAGGTGAACGAGCGCCACCGCCACCGTTACGAAGTCAACAACGTCTACGTGCCCCGCCTCGAAGAGGCCGGCATGGTGATCAGCGCCCGCACGCCGACCGAGAACCTGCCGGAAATGATGGAATTGCCCAACCACCCGTGGTTCGTGGGCGTGCAGTTCCACCCGGAGTTCACGTCCACCCCGCGTGACGGCCACCCGTTGTTCTCCAGCTATATCCGCGCCGCCATCGAGCAGAAGGCTCGCCGCGGCCAGGAGGCGTAATGGGCGCCTGCGGTCTCGAGTTCCGCGTGCGGATCTTCGGGACCGCGGGCCGCCGCCCCAGCGCCGCCCTGTACGGCGGCGCTTCTTTCAGATACAACCGATTAGCATCGGATATGTGTCGCCGGGTCGCCTGCGCGACACTGGCGGCATCGCCGTATCCGGCGCCAGACCGAAACCAACGCAACTGTCCTGAAGGAACCCCATGAGTGCTTACCTCATCGCCGACGTCACAGTGACCAAGCCCGCGCAATACGAGGATTACAAGCGTCTGTCCACGCTCGCCATGCGCGCGTACGATGCAAAGATCCTGGCGCGCGGCGGCGAGTCCAAGCACCTGGAGGGCCGTAAGCCTGGCCGCACCGTCGTCATGGAGTTCCCCTCCATGGCCGCCGCCCAGGCCTTCTACGACTCCTGGCAGTACCGCCGCGCCCGCAATGCCCGCGAAGGCGCGGCCGTGATGAATATGTTTATCGTTCAGGGAATGTAAAGTCATGAGTGCAATCGTCGATATCATCGGCCGCGAGATTCTGGATTCGCGCGGCAACCCCACCGTGGAATGCGATGTGCTGCTGGAATCCGGCGCCATGGGCCGCGCGGCCGTGCCGTCGGGCGCTTCCACCGGCGCCCGCGAAGCCATCGAGCTGCGCGACGGCGACAAGAGCCGTTATCTGGGCAAGGGCGTGCTGCGCGCCGTCGAGAACCTGAATACGGAAATCTCGGAAGCCCTGATGGGCCTGGACGCCCAGGAACAGACCTTCGTCGATCGCACGCTGATCGAGCTGGACGGCACCGAGTCCAAGGAACGCCTGGGCGCCAACGCGATCCTGGCGGCCTCGATGGCCGTGGCCCGCGCCGCCGCCGACGAATCCGGCCTGTCGCTCTACCGCTATTTCGGCGGCAGCGGCCCCATGAGCATGCCCGTGCCGATGATGAACGTCATCAACGGCGGCGCGCACGCCAACAACACGCTCGACCTGCAGGAACTGATGATCCTGCCGGTGGGCGCGGGCAGCTTCCGCGAAGCCCTGCGCTGGGGCGCCGAAGTCTTCCACATGCTGAAGAAGCTGATCCACGCCCAGGGCATGTCCACGGCCGTGGGCGACGAGGGCGGTTTCGCGCCCAACGTGGCCAGCCACGAAGCCGCCATCCAGTTGATCCTGAAGGCCATCGCCGAAGCCGGCTACGAGCCGGGCTCGCAGATCGCCCTGGGCCTGGATTGCGCCAGCTCCGAGTTCTACCGCGACGGCAAGTACACGCTGGCGGGCGAAGGCGGTATTTCGCTGTCCTCGCAGGAGTTCACCAACCTGCTGGCGACCTGGTGCGACAAGTACCCCATTATTTCCATCGAAGACGGCATGGCCGAAAACGACTGGGAAGGCTGGAAGCTCTTGACCGACCAGTTGGGCAAGAAGGTGCAACTGGTGGGCGACGACCTGTTCGTCACCAACACCAAGATCCTGCGCGAAGGCATCCAGAAGGGCGTCGCCAACTCGATCCTCATCAAGATCAACCAGATCGGCACGCTGACCGAAACCTTCGCCGCCATCGAAATGGCCAAGCGCGCCGGCTACACCGCCGTCGTGTCGCACCGTTCGGGCGAAACCGAAGACTCGACCATCGCCGACATCGCCGTGGCGACCAACGCCATGCAGATCAAGACGGGTTCGCTGTCCCGTTCGGACCGTATGGCCAAGTACAACCAGCTCCTGCGCATCGAGGAAGAGCTGGCTGAAGTGGCGTCGTATCCCGGCCTGGAAGCTTTCTACAACCTGCGTTGATATGAAGCGCGGCCCGGGGGCGCAAGCCCGGGGCCGCATCCACGCCACGACTGCTGAGGGTTCTCGCGTATGCGCCTGTTGTTCCTGGTGCTGTTCGTGCTGCTAGGCCTGATCCAATACCCGCTGTGGCTGGGTAAGGGCGGCTGGTTCAAGGTCTGGGATCTGCAACGCCAGGTGGCGGAGCAGCGCGAGACCAACGAAGGCCTGCGCGCGCGCAACGCCGCGCTCGAAGCGGAAGTGCGCGACCTGGAAGGCGGCTCCGGCGCCATCGAGGAGCGGGCCCGCGGTGAACTGGGCATGATGCGCGAGGGCGAAGTGTTCGTGCACATCCTGCCGCAGAACACGCCCGCGCCCGCGGGCGGCGCGTCCCTGGCGGCCGAACCCGCCGCCAGGCCCGCCGCGCGCGCCGGCGCGCCGGCCACCCGGGCGTCCGCCCCGGCGCCCAAACCCTCCAATCCGGCGAACGCGCGGCACTGACCGCCGCCCGCGTTCCCGCGTCCATTTTCCGTTCCGCTCAGCCGCAGCGCACGCTGCGGCACTCGCCGTACACGATGCCGGCGGGCGGCGGCGCCCTGCGCGCCCAATCGGCCGGATGCGAGTGCATTTCCGTTTCCAGTTCGACCTGAATGGGCAGCAGGCCCCGGGCCCGCGCGCGGCCCGCGTAGCTGGCGTCGTCGCGCCCCAGCGCCGCCAGCAGGGCCCGCAGCGGCGGCAGCAGCGGCTTGTGCAGATAGGTCAGCCGCAACTTCAGCGTGTTGGCCTGGAATATGCTCTGGCCGCCCGGCGGGGGCGGCCGGCGGGCATGCTGTAGGTCCTGGTAGTCGTTGTCGATCGCCCGCAAGCCTGCTGCGGCGGCGATGCGCAGGCCTGGCCGGGCATGTTCGCGGAAGGAGCGCTCGTCCGGAAGCAGCACTTCGATGCGCCAGGGGTGCATGCCTGAAATGGCCGCGAGCCCGGCCTGGGCGTCCGCCTGGCGGCGCCGGGCGTCGGCCGGGCCCCGCGAGGACGCATGGCGCGGCAACAGGGCTCGCAGAAAGGCCGCGCGCATGCGCGTCGGGTCGCCGTGAGCGGTGGCGCCGGCGCGCGCCGCTTCCGTCAGCGCCAGGTGGGCCATCTGGCGCGCGCCCTGCCAATGGGCGGCCTCGACCGCCAGCAGGCCCAGCAGCAGCACGACGGCCGCCGCCACCGCGAACTCGATGGCGGCGGCGCCGCGTTGCCGGCGGCGGGGCGGGGCAGGAAAAAAGGCGGTCATGGCTGCGCAGTCTGGCGCGGGCATGACCGCCTGTCGATGAGGACAATCCGGTGTGATGGAAACGCCGCGGCGGCGGGGCCGCCGGCGCGCGTCAGTGGACGGTGGGAGGCGCGTCCCCGGCGGGAGGCGGGTTCGGCGAGAACAGGGCGGCGCAGTCGACGGCGTCGAACTTGTACGGTTTGCCGCAGAAATCGCAGGACACGTCCACTTCACCGCGTTCGGCCAGGATGTCCTGGATTTCCTCTTCGCCCAGCGAGCGCAGCATGTTCGCCACGCGTTCGCGGGTGCAGGGACAGTGCCAGCGCACCTCCAGCGGATCGAAGGCCAGCAGGGTCTCTTCCCAGAACAGGCGGTGGACCAGTTTGTCGATCTCGGTGGCCAGCAGTTCGTCGCGCTGCAGGGTGCCCGCCAGCGCGCAGACGCGGTCCCAGGTTTCGGCGGCGTCCTGCGGGGTCAGCACGGGCGCCTCGGAGCCGCCGTGGTGCGGCAGGCGCTGGGCGAGCATGCCGGCGGCATGGCCGGCATCGGCCGCCAGCCACAGCCGGGTGTCGAGCTGTTCGGAGGCCTTCATGTAGTGTTGCAGCGCCTCGGCCACGGTGTCGCCTTCCAGGGGCACGATGCCCTGGTAGGCCTGCTGGCCGGGGAGCTTGCGCTGGGGGTCCAGCACCACGATGAAACGGCCGTTTCCACCCGGGTTCAGCAGGCTTTGCATATCGCCGTCGGTGGGGACTTCGTGCCCCTCGCGCATCTTGACGGTGGCGCGCAGGCTGAGGTCGTGGCGGCATTCCACCACCAGCAGGGCGATGGGGCCGTCGCCCTGGATCTGCAGCACCAGCGAGCCGTCGAACTTGATGTTGGCGGCCAGCAGGGTGGACGCCGCCACCAGTTCGCCCAGCAGGTTGGTGATGGCGGGCGGGTAGTCGTGGTTGGCCTGCACGGCCTTCCAGGTCGCTTCCAGGCGCACGGCCTGGACGCGGACGCTGCGGTCTTCGGTAAGGTATTTTTTGAGCTGATCGGTCATGGGGGAATGTTAGCCGATCGGGCGGGCCAAATTCCCCTGCCGGCAGCAGGGGCTGGGGCGCCGCGGGGGAGCGTTCAGGCGATCCGCTTCAGGGCGGTCTTGTAGTGTTGGCCCCGCGCCACGTAGTGGGCGGTGTTCTTGTGCATGTTGGCGATTTCCTCGTCCGAGAGTTCGCGGACGACCTTGCCGATGCCGATCACCAGGGAATTGTCCGGGATGACGCGGTCTTCGGGGATGATGGCCCCGGCGCCGATCAGGCAGTTGCGGCCGATGACCGCGTTGTTCAGCACGATGGCCTGCATGCCCACCAGCGCGCCCTCGTGGATGGTGCAGCCGTGCAGCATGGCCTGGTGGCCCACCGTGACGTTGGGGCCGACGGTCATGGGACAGCCCGCGTCCACGTGCAGCACGCTGCCTTCCTGGATATTGCTGCCCTGGCGGATCAGGATGGCGTCGTTGTCGCCCCGGATCGACACGTTCGACCAGATGCTGACGCCGGCCTCCAGCGTGACGTTGCCGATGATGTCGGCGCTGTCGGCCACGTAGGCCGCGGGGTCGATGCGGGGGATCAGGTCGTCGAGCTGGTAGATGGGCATGCCTTGGGTCTCTCCGGTTGCGGCGTCAGGCCTGCGGGGCCTGCGGCGCGTCTGTAGTGTCTGCGGCGGTCCGCGCGAGGTCTTCTTCGCGCTGGCGCAGGATGCGGCGTTGGATTTTACCGGTGGTCGTCATGGGCAGCTCGTCGACGAATTCGATCTCCTTCGGGTACTCGTAGGGGGCCAGGCGCTCGCGCACGTGTTCCTGCAGGTTCTCGATGATGTCGTTGCGGTCGCGCTGCGCGAATTCCGGGGTCAGCACCACGTAGGCCTTGACCAGGGCGCCGCGTTCGGCGTCCGGCTTGGGCACGACCGCGGCGTTGGCGACGGCGGGGTGCCCGACCAGGCAGCTTTCGATCTCCCCGGGGCCGATCCGGTAGCCGGCGGACTTGAAGACGTCGTCCGCCCGGCCCGCGTACCAGAGGTAGCCGTCGGCATCCACGGTGGCGAGGTCGCCCGTCAGGCACCAGTCGCCCTTGAACTTGGCCTGCGTGGCGGCTTCGTTGCGCCAGTAGCCCAGGAACATCACCGGGTCGGGGTAGCCGTGGATGTCCAGGCGGTTGACGGCGATCTCGCCGGTGCCGCCGGGGGCCACCGGCTTGCCGTCCTCGTCCAGCACCGCGACGTTGTGGCCCGGATAGGGACGGCCCATGCTGCCGGGCTTGGCGGGCCAGCGTTTCTGGCTGTTGCCCACCACGTAGTTCATTTCGGTCTGGCCGAACATCTCGTTGGGCGTCACGCCCAGCGCGGACTGGCACCATCCGAACACGCTTTCGCCCACGCTTTCGCCGGCGCTCATGATGGAACGCAGCGCGAGCTGGTAGCGGTTGCGCGGCTCCGGCACCGCCTTCATCATCATTTTCAGCGCGGTGGGGAACAGGAAGGTATTGGTGACCTGGTAGCGCTCCATGAGTTCGAACGCGCGCTCGACGGAAAAGCGGCCGCGCGTGCCGACGATGGCGTGCCCGAAGTAGAGCGTGGGCAGCAGGGCGTCCATCATGCCGCCCGTCCAGGCCCAGTCGGCGGGCGACCAGAACACGTCCCCGGGCTTGGGGAACCAGTCCTGCGAGGCCACGAAGCCCGGCAGGTTGCCGATCAGCACGCTGTGCGGCAGCAGGGCGCCCTTGGGCGCGCCGGTGGTGCCGGAGGTATAGAGCAGGATGGCCGGATCCGACGAGCGGGTCTGGACGGCCTTGAATTCGCTGGGCTGGCGGGCCAGCAGGCTGCGCCAGGGCAGCACGCGTTCGTCCGCGAAGCCGATGCCGATGATTTGTTGCAGGGCAGGGCAGTCGTCGCTGACGGACAGCAGGTTCGCGCTGGAGGCGTAGTCCACGATCGCGACCCGGGCTTCGGAGTCGCGCAGGCGGCTTTCCAGGGCTTCCGGGCCGAACAGGGCGGACAGCGGCAGCACCACGGCGCCGACGCTGTAGATGGCCATGTGGGCGACGACGGTCTCGGGGCGTTGTCCTAAAACCACACCCACCCGGTCGCCGCGGCCCACGCCCATTTTGATCAGGCCGTTCGCCAACTGGTTGGCCGCTTCCGCCAGACGGGCATAGGTCCAGACCTCGCGGTTGCCGGATTCGTCTTCGTAGTAGATGGCGATGCGCCGCGCATCCGGACTGCTGGACGCCCAGCGGTGGCAGCACGCTTCCGCGATGTTGAACTGGGTGGGTACCAGCCAGCGGAATGTTTGGTAGAGCGCCTGATATTGGTCGTTCATGGCCCTATGTTGTGAGCATGTTGCAGCGTGAACGGGTCAGATCGCCCGTTGCCCCAGATGCAAGCATGACCTAGAGGGCCGTGAACTGCAACATCCCCGTTGCGTAACGGGGACGCATACGGGTTATCACGGATGTTTGCCTTGGCGGCGTAGTGCGGAGGGCAGGGCGGGCAGGGTCAGGGAGCGCGGAGGGCGGGGGGCCGGCCCGGCCCGGCGCTCGGCCTGGATGGCGCCCCAGTCCAGTAGCTGGAGCTGGCCGTCGTGGGTTTCGCCCAGCGCCGACAGGCTCTCCACCCAGTCGCCGTCGTTGCAGTAGAGGATCCCGCCCACGTCCCGCAGCTCGGCCTTGTGGATGTGGCCGCAGACCACGCCGTCCAGGCCGCGGCGCCGCGCTTCGCCGGCCAGCGCTTCCTCGAAGTCGGTGATGAAGGACACGGCGTTCTTGACCTTGTGCTTCAGGTATTGCGACAGGGACCAGTAGTGCAGCCCCAGCCGGTGGCGCAGCCGGTTGAAATGGTGGTTGATCCACAGCGCCAACTGGTAGAGTCCGTCGCCCAGGTGCGCCAGCCAGCGGCTGTGCTGGATCACCCCGTCGAACTGGTCGCCGTGCAGCACCAGCAGCCGCAAGCCCTTGGCGGTGACGTGCACGTCCTCGTCGAGGATCTCGATGTCGCCGAAGGCATAGCCGGCGAATTCACGCGCGAATTCGTCATGGTTGCCGGGGATGAACACGACCCGGGTGCCGTTGCGCGCCTTGCGCAGGATCCGCTGGATGACGTCGTTGTGGGCGCGGGGCCAGTGCCAGTGCTTGCGTAGCTGCCAGCCGTCGACGATGTCCCCCACCAGGTACAGGGTGTCCGAATCGTTGTGGTCCAGGAAATCGAGCAGGAATTCCGCCTTGCACCCGGCGGTGCCCAGGTGAATATCGGAAATCCAGAGGGCGCGCCAGTGCGCAGGGTGGATTTCGTTCACGGTCGCTTCCCCAAGGGCTGTGGTCATGCCTGGGAATGAAACCACCCGGCGATGACCGGGATATGAAGAATCCGTGACGCTGTTGTGACGGCTCGCCGCGGGCGGGCCGGCTCAGGCCTTGCCCATGCCCGCCTGGCGCGTCTTGTTGCGCTGCGGCGCATTGCGCAGCCGCGTGCCCAGGATGCGGTCATGCAGGAACTGGCCGTCGGGGTCGAACCAGGACCAGATGAAGATAGTGAAGGGCGCGGCGACGATGAACATGTCCATCGACGGCCAGTCGCTGGCGCTGGCCGCCGCCCAGACCACGGCGGCGCCGGCCAGCACCAGGGGCCAGACCAGGATATAGCGCAGGACGAGCCGGGAGGTGGACGGGGTATTGCCGTCGCGGTCGACCAGCCGGATGTTCCAGGTCTTCATGGGCAGCGTCTGGCCGCGGCGGCGCCAGCAGAGCACGAAGTACGCGCCGATCGCGACGAACAGCCAGGCTTGCCGGACCGGACGCAGATCCAGGGCGTTCTTGCTCTGGGTGAGGGTGTCCATCAGGTATCCGGCAAGGAAAACCACGCCGAACAGCAGCACGGCTTCGTACATCATGCAGGCGAATCGGCGCAGCCGATTGGGAGTCTGGTCGAGATGGGCGTCGGTCATGGACGCGTATTATGCCCGGGAATGCCGGGCCGTCCCAAGGCGGGGCAAGTCCCCCTTTGAGGGGCGGCAAGCGCGCAAGGCGCGCGTGGCGTGGGAGGCCTATCCGGCCTGCGCAAAAATGGCCGGCCCGCCGCCGGGCCGCCCCAAGGCGGGCCAGCCCCCCCGGGGGGCAGCAAGCGCGCAACGCGCGCGCGGCGTGGGGGCCCCATTCAGGCGAAAAAAAACCCGCCGGTAAGGGCGGGTCTATAAAAGGGGCTGTGCAGCCCCCAAGGGGAAAACTGTTCAGGCCCGAAGGCCTGGGGCCTTGCTCAGGCGGCGGAGTGCGCGTTCTTGGCGCTCGTCTTGCCGGCCAGGGCCTTGACGCCGTGGGCCAGCTTACGCAGGCCTGCGGCCAGCGCCCGCATCGGGTGCGGACGGAATTGTTCTTCAATAGCCTGGAGCATCAGTTGGCGCTCGAGTTCGTCGGTCAGGCGGATGGTGTTGTTCGGGTTGATCACAATAGCCTCCACGGGCTTGCACATTTGTTTAGCTACTAGGGATAACCCGAATTATAGGGTTAACCCTGGTCGTGTGCAAGGGGCCGGTGCATATTGGCAACACCTTGGTTCGATGATGCCCCAAAACGGCGCCGCGGGGCACCATAAGCAAAGATACGCGCACCATGTTGCGGCGCTTTTACAACGCGTGGCGGGGATGGCGCGAAGGGGGCGGCGCCAGGGCCGCCCCGCGAGACGGCGGCGCTCAGGCGTCGCGGTAGCCGGCCGCCACCAGTTCGAAACCGAACAGGCGGCAGTCCAGCGAACCGTTGTGCAGGGGCACCCGGCGCTTGGGCTTCAGGCGCATCTGGTTGGGCAGGGTCATGTCGCTGGTGATGGCATGTAGCTGCCAGCCGGCGAAATTGCGCTTCAGGCAGGCCGCCCAGTCGCGCCAGAGGTCCGGGTCCTGTTCCGTCCCCATGCGTTCGCCGTAAGGCGGGTTGGTGACGATCCAGCCATGGTCGGCGGGAGCCGTGATGTGGCGGGCGTCGCCGACTTCGAAGCGGATCGAATCGGCCGTCAGCCAGGCGCGCTCGGCGTTGTTGCGGGCGAATTCGATGGCCTGGGGGTCCAGGTCGTAGCCGACCAGCGGCGCGTCCAACTGGGGCAGGATGCGCGAGCGGGCGTCGTCCTTCAGATCGCGCCAGCGGTAGGCGTCGTGGCCGCGCAGGCGTTCGAAGCCGAAGGGGCGGGAGATGCCGGGAGGCACGCCCAGGGCGATCCAGGCGCCCTCGATGAGGATGGTGCCCGAGCCGCAGAACGGGTCCAGCAGCGGGGCCGACGGGTCCCAGCCCGCCAGCGCGAGCATGCCGGCGGCCAGGTTCTCGCGCAGCGGCGCCTCGCCCTTGTCCAGGCGCCAGCCGCGCTTGAACAGGGATTCGCCCGAGGTGTCCAGGTACAGCGTCGCGGTGTGGCCGGTCAGGAACAGGTGCACGCGCGCGTCCGGCCGCACCGTGTCGATGCTGGGGCGCTCGCCTTCGAGTTCGCGCAGGCGGTCGCAGATGCCGTCCTTGGCGCGCAGATTGCAGTATTGCAGGCTTTGCACCGGGCTCTTGATGGCCGAGGTGTCCACGCGCAGCGTCTGTTCGGCGCCGAACCAGCGCTCCCAGGGCGTGTCGCGGGCCAGGTCCAGGATGTCGTCTTCGTGGGAGATCTCGGCATGCGCGACCTGCACCAGGATGCGGGTCGCCAGGCGCGAATACAGGTTGGCGCGCTGCACGCCCGACCAGTCGGCGGTGAAGGAACAGCCGGCGCGGCCGACCTGCGCGTCTTCGAAGCCCAGCGCCTGCATTTCCGCCGTCAGCGCTTCTTCCAGCCCCTGGGGGCAGGGGGCGAAAATCGGGAACACCTCCGCCTGGCGCGTTTCGCGCGGGCGGCGGCCGCGGATTTCCACGACGGGTTCGCGTTCGCCGGCGGGTTCCGCCGCGTGTGCGTCTTCGGGTTCCGCCAGGTATTCGGGCGCGGGGCCGTCGTCCTCGAACGGGTCGTAGAAGCGTCCGGCCGGCGTGGCGGGCGCGATGTACTGGTCGTCCAGGCGCGGCGCGCGCTGCGGTGCGCGGCCGGAACGCGAACCGGGGGCATCGTCGCGCCGCGGGCTGTCGCCGCGGCGGCCATCGGCGCGGCTCGCGGGGCCGCGGGCATCCTGCTCCCGGCCGGCGGGGCCGCGCTTGCCCGGGGCCGGGGACTTGCCCGGGCCGCGCGCGGATTCCTGCTGGCGGCGTTGATAGCCTTCAGGGTCTTTCTGGCGCTCGAGGTTGTCCTTGGTGCGCTCGTTCTGCGCGACCAGGCGGGCGCGGGCTCCGGTGCGCACGCGCTTGGGCGCGGCTTCGGCATGCGCGTCGCGCGCGGTTTTCTTGATCGTCAGCGTCTTGCGCGGACGGTCCTGTTCATCTGAGGACATACGAATCCTGGCGAATGTGCAGAGGTAGGGGGAATCAGAAGGGTTTGACGACGACCAGCGCCACCACCACCAAGAGCAGCAAGACGGGAACTTCGTTGAACCAGCGATAGAACTTGTGCGAACGGGTGTTTTTGCCCTGTTCGAATTTGCGCAGCATCGAGCCACAGGCGTGATGGTAGCCGATCACGAGCAGGACGAAAAAGAGCTTGGCGTGCATCCAGCCGTTGCCGGGGCCCACGCCGATGCCGTAGCCCAGGTACAGCCACATGCCGAACAGCACGGCGACCACGGCCAGGATGGTGGTGAAGCGGTACAGGCGCCGGGCCATGCCCAGCAGCGTCGCCTGCACCGAGGGGTCGGACTGCTGCGCCAGGTTCACATAGATGCGCGGCAGGTAGAACAAGCCGGCAAACCAGGAGGCGATAAAGACAATATGAAAGGTCTTGACCCAAAGCATGGCCATGGCGCGATCCGTCCGAGGAAAGCAGCATTGTAAGGCCGGCGCTGTGGATGCTTCCGGTGCGCGTAGGATGGGTGGAGCGCGGCAGTTCCTGGGCAAGAACTCAAGTATCCAGCGCGCGCAACCCATGCGGCCGCAATCGACTGTTTTCCAGCCGATGCAGAGCACCGTCTGCCCGCGGCCGCATGGGTTGCGCGCGTTCAGCATCGAGGTTCCTACCCAGGAACTGCCGCGCTCCACCCATCCTACGATCCTTCCCATGGGTCGTGGCGGTGGCTCAGATGACGTACAGGTCCACGTATTCGTGCACCGGCATGGCTTCCAGCGTCTGCTGGTCCAGCGACGCGTCCAGGATGCGGTTTTGCTGCCGGGCCGGGAACATGCGGGCCAGATTGGTGCGGAACTTGGCCTCCAGCAGCGGGATGCCTTCGGCGCGGCGGCGCTTGTGGCCGATGGGGTATTCGCAGACGACCTCGTCCAGGCGGGTGCCGTCGTTGAACTCCACGGTCAGCGCGTTGGCGATGGAGCGCTTGTCGGGATCGTGGTAGTCCCGGGTGTAGGCCGGATCCTCGACGCAGACGATCCGGTCGCGCAGCGCGTCGATGCGCGGATCCCGGGCGACCGAGTCTTCGTAGTCGCCCGCGGTCAGGCGCCCGAACAGCACCGGCACGGCCACCATGTACTGGATGCAGTGGTCCCGGTCGGCCGGGTTGGCCAGCGGACCCTGTTTGTCGATGATGCGGATGCAAGCCTCGTGGGTGCGGATCGTGATCTTCGCGATGTCCTCGGGGCGCTTGCCCGCGGCCTGCAGTTGCCGGTGGATGTCCATGGCGCATTCGACGGCGGTCTGCGCATGGAATTCGGCCGGGAACGAGATCTTGAACAGCACGTTCTCCATCACGTAGCTGCCGTAGGGGCGCTGGAACTTGAACGGCTGGCCCTTGAAGAGCACGTCGTAGAAGCCCCAGGTCCTGGCCGTCAGCACGGACGGGTAGCCCATTTCGCCGGTCTTGGCGATCAGCGCCAGGCGCACCGCGCGGCTGGTGGCGTCGCCGGCGGCCCAGCTCTTGCGGCTGCCGGTGTTGGGCGCGTGGCGGTAGGTGCGCAGGCTCTGCCCGTCGACCCAGGCGAGCGATACCGCGTTGATCACTTCGTCGCGGTCCAGGCCGAGCATCTGCGCCACGACGGCGGTGGACGCCACCTTGACCAGCACGACGTGGTCCAGGCCGACCTTGTTGAAGGAGTTCTCCAGCGCGATGCAGCCCTGGATTTCGTGCGCCTTGATCATGCCGGTCAGCACGTCGCGCATCAGGAGCGGCGGCTTGCCGGCCGCGACGGCGGTGCGCGACAGCCAGTCGGCGACGGCCAGGATGCCGCCGAGATTGTCCGACGGGTGGCCCCATTCGGCGGCCAGCCAGGTGTCGTTGAAGTCCAGCCAGCGGATCATCGCGCCGATGTTGAACGCGGCTTGTACCGGGTCCAACTGGAACTGGGTGCCGGGCACTTTGGCGCCGTGGGGCACGACGGTGCCCGGCACCACCGGCCCCAGCAGTTTCCTGCAAGCCGGATACTCCAGCGCTTCCAGGCCGCAGCCCAGCGTGTCGATCAGGCAGTTGCGGGCGGTCTCGTAGGCCAGGCCGCCCTGGATTTCATAGTTCAGTACGTAGTCCGCGATATCGACCAGGACCTGGTCGGGATCGGGACGGACGTTGGATATCGGGGCAGACATGTCGGTACCTCTCCTGAAATGGTGTACAGGAGGTCCCGGGCCCGCGCGGCGCCGCTTTGTTTTCCGACGACGGGCCCATGGGTTGCCTTACTTCCGCTTTTCGATCGGCACGAACTTCTGATCTTCCGGACCCACGTAGTTGGCGGTGGGGCGGATGATCTTGTTGTCGATGCGCTGTTCGATGATGTGGGCCGACCAGCCCGCCGTGCGCGCGATGACGAACAGCGGGGTGAACATGGCGGTGGGCACGCCCATCATGTGGTAGCTGACGGCCGAGAACCAGTCCAGGTTGGGGAACATCTTCTTGATGTCCCACATGACCGTTTCCAGGCGTTCGGCGATGTCGAACATCTTGGTGCTGCCGGCCTTCTTGGACAGCTTCTTCGCCACTTCCTTGATGACCTTGTTGCGGGGGTCGGACACCGTGTAGACCGGGTGGCCGAAGCCGATGACGACTTCCTTGGCTTCCACGCGGCGGCGGATGTCGGCCTCGGCCTCGTCGGGGGTCTCGTAGCGCTTCTGCACTTCGAAGGCGACTTCGTTGGCGCCGCCGTGCTTGGGGCCACGCAGCGCGCCGATGGCACCGGTGATGGCGGAGTACACGTCGGAGCCGGTGCCGGCGACGACGCGGGCGGTGAACGTGGACGCGTTGAACTCGTGTTCGGCGTACAGGTTCAGCGAGATGTGCATGGCCTTGACCCACTCTTCGCTGGGCTTCTCGCCGTGCAGCAGGTGCAGGAAGTGGCCGCCGATGCTGTCGTCGTCGGTCTGCACGTCGATGATGCGGCCGTTGTGGCTGTAGTGATACCAGTACAGCAGCGCCGAGCCCAGGTTGGCCATCAGGCGGTCGGCGATGTCGCGTGCGCCCGGGGTGTTGTGGTCGTCCTTTTCAGGCAGCACGCAGCCCAGCACCGATACGGCGGTGCGCATCACGTCCATGGGGTGGCTGGCGGCGGGGAGGGCTTCCAGCGCGGCCTGCAATTGGGCGGGCAGGCCGCGCAGGCTGCGCAGCTTTTCCTTGTAGGCCTTCAGTTCGGCCTTGTTGGGCAGCTTGCCATGGACGAGCAGGTGCGCGATTTCCTCGAACTCGCTGGTGTGGGCGATGTCCAGGATGTCGTAGCCGCGGTAGTGCAGGTCGTTGCCGCTGCGGCCGACCGTGCACAGTGCGGTGTTGCCGGCGACGACGCCGGACAGCGCAACCGACTTCTTGGGCTTGAAACCGGCTTTTTCTTCCGGCTTGGCGTCCGTTTTCGCTTCCTGCTTCTTGGGAGCCGTGCTCATGTCTCTACTCCTTTCCTTACGCGGTGGTCGTTGCAATAGGGTGGCATGCATGGCGCCGCGGCGGCGGCCCCGGCGCCGGGTATCGCAGGCTTACGCCTTGCCCTTCTGGAAAAGCGCGTCCAGCTTCGATTCGAATTCGTGGTAGCCGATGCGGTCGTACAGTTCCTCGCGCGTCTGCATCAGGTCCACCACGTTCTTCTGGTGGCCGTCGCGGCGGATGGCGGTGTAGACGGCTTCGGCGGCCTTGTTCATGGCGCGGAAGGCCGAGAGCGGGTACAGCACCATGCCCACGCCGACGCTCTTGAGTTCCTCGACCGAGAACAGCGGGGTCTTGCCGAATTCGGTGATGTTGGCCAGCACCGGCACCTTGACGGCCTTGACGAAGCGGTCGTAGGTGGGCAGGTCGTAGGCGGCTTCGGCGAAGATGGCGTCGGCGCCGGCTTCCACGCAGGCCAGCGCGCGCTCGATGGCGGCGTCCACGCCGTGCGAGGCGATCGCGTCGGTGCGGGCGATCAGGTAGAAGTCGCTGTCGGTGCGGGCGTCGGCCGCGGCCTTGACGCGGTCGGCCATTTCTTCGGTCGAGACGATTTCCTTGCCGGGGCGGTGGCCGCAACGCTTGGCGCCGACCTGGTCTTCGATGTGGCAGGCGGCCGCGCCGAACTTGATCAGGCTCTTGACGGTGCGGGCGATGTTGAACGCCGACGGGCCGAAGCCGGTGTCGATGTCCACCAGCAGGGGCACGTCGCAGACGTCGGTGATGCGGCGGACGTCGGTCAGGACGTCGTCCATCGTGTTGATGCCGAGGTCGGGCAGGCCCAGCGAACCGGCCGCGACGCCGCCGCCGGACAGATAGATGGCGCGATAGCCGGCGCGCTTGGCCAGCAGGGCGTGGTTGGCGTTGATGGCGCCGATGATCTGCAGCGGGCTTTCTTCGGCCAGCGCGCGGCGAAAGAGGGCGCCGGCGGATTCGGGTCTGGACATGGTGGGTCTCCGTAGAATAAATCTGTCCCCTTCGCGACAATTCTTTGCGCGGGCGCAAAGAGACAGATTTATGTTGCGGACCGACAGGGAAGCCCCATTCATTGGGCTTCCCCTAGGAATTGGGCCCGCGAACGGGCCCAATCCTTTGCTCAAGCGCTGCTTACTTCAGCAGGTCCTTCACGCCGTCGCGCTCTTCGAGGAGCTCTTTCAGCGTGAAGTCCAGGCGTTCGCGCGAGAAGGCGTCGATTTCCAGGCCTTCGATGCGCTTGTATTCGCCATTTTCGGTCGTGACCGGCACGCCGTAGATGATGCCTTCGGGGATGCCGTAGGAGCCGTCGGACGGGATGCCCATCGTGACCCACTTGCCGTTGCTGCCCAGGACCCAGTCACGGACGTGGTCGATGGCGGCGTTGGCGGCCGAGGCGGCCGAGGACAGGCCGCGGGCTTCGATGATGGCGGCGCCGCGCTTGCCCACGGTGGGGATGAACGTGTCGCGGTTCCAGGCGTCGTCGTTGATCAGCTTGGACAGCGACTCGCCGCCGACGGTGGCGAAGCGGTAGTCGGGGTACATGGTGGGCGAGTGGTTGCCCCACACGACCAGCTTTTCGATGTCGGCGACGGCCTTGCCCGACTTGGCGGCCAGTTGCGACAGGGCGCGGTTGTGGTCCAGGCGCAGCATGGCGGTGAAGTTCTTGGCGGGCAGGTCCGGCGCCGACTTCATGGCGATGTAGGCGTTGGTGTTGGCGGGGTTGCCCACGACCAGCACCTTGACGTTGCGGCTGGCCACGTCGTTCAGGGCCTTGCCCTGCGCCGTGAAGATCTGCGCGTTGACGGACAGCAGGTCCTTGCGCTCCATGCCGGGGCCGCGCGGACGGGCGCCGACCAGCAGGGCCACGTCGGCGTCCTTGAAGGCGGTGCGGGGATCGCTGTGGGCGGTGACTTCCTGCAGCAGCGGGAAGGCGCAGTCATCCAGTTCCATGATGACGCCCTTCAGGGCCTTTTGCGCTTTCTCGTCGGGGATTTCCAGCAGTTGCAGGATGACGGGTTGATCTTTACCCAGCATTTCGCCCGAGGCGATGCGGAATAGCAGTGCGTAACCGATTTGGCCGGCGGCGCCGGTGACGGCGACACGCAAGGCAGGCTTGGACATGGACGTTCTCCGTAATGGTTTGGCGAGAAAAAAATCTCACCAATCAGTGTAATCGTTGGGCGTGAAAATCAACGCGCGCAAGGCTGGGCGCGCGGCGCCCGGGCAGCGGTGAATCCTAGATTGATTTTACGTATGCGTCAATTGCTCTTCTATCTTATATAAGACATAAGACGTTGGACAGCGTCCCTCGCGGTGTGCCACAATAGAGCGTTTATTCGAATGCGCCGCAGCCTTGCTTGGCCGCGCGCCTGTATCAAGCCAGAAGACTGGCGGCAGCGGCGTATTGCGGATGGGTTCGCGTCCCTTGCGCCGCCTTTCCATCCACCCGGATAAACATGACACAACCAAGAAGATCCATGGCAGAGCCCCGGCCCGAAACCTCCTTACGCACTCGCGCCGCCCGTCCGTCGGGCGAGGGGGCCGCTTTCAGTCCGCTCTACCGGCAGATCAAGGATCTGCTGGTCCAAAGCCTGGAGCGCGGCGAATGGAAGCCGGGCGAACTCATCCCCAGCGAAATCGACCTTGCCGCCCGTTTCCAGGTGAGCCAGGGCACGGTGCGCAAGGCGGTCGACGAGCTTGCCGCCGAGCACATGCTGCTGCGCCGCCAGGGCAAGGGCACGTTCGTCGCCACCCACCACGAAGCCCGCGTGCGCTACCGCTTCCTGCGCCTGGCCCCCGATGACGAGGGCGAAGCCGGCCGGGCGGAAAGCCGCATCCTGGAATGCCGCCGCCTGCGGGCGCCCGCCGAGATCGCGCGCGCCCTGGACCTGCGGGCCGGCGAAACCGTCGTGATGATCCGCCGCCTGCTGTCCCTGGGGCATGCGCCCACCGTCGTGGACGACATCTGGCTGCCCGGTTCCATTTTCCGCGGGCTGACCCTGGAGCTGCTGACCGCCAACAAGGCGCCGCTCTATGGCCTGTTCGAATCCGAATTCGGCGTGAGCATGGTGCGCGCGGACGAGAAGCTGCGCGCGGTGCCCGCGCCGGCCGAAGTCTGTCCGCTGCTTAATGTTGCCGTCGGGACGCCGTTGTTGCAGGTGGATCGGGTGTCCTACACCTACGGTGACCGCCCCATGGAAATCCGCCGGGGCTTGTACTTGACCGATCGATACCATTACCGCAATAGTTTGAATTGATGAGCTTTTTGACTACGATTTGATACCGACCCTATCTCTGGGCGAAAATACCGTGTTTGCCCGCAAGGGCCACGGCATTCTTGCCGTCACGATTCCCTAGTTCCGAAACACCGAGGCCGTCATGTCCGACACCGCTGCCAAGCCACGTCCGCAGTTTCGCAATATTGGCATTGCGCAACTCGCCAGCTACCGCCTGCCCCTGGCCGGCAAGCTGTCCATCCTGCACCGCGTCAGCGGCGCGCTGCTGTTCCTCTGTCTTCCCTTGGTCATTCTGCCGCTGTTCGCGGCCAGCGTGGCCGCGCCGCAGACGTTCGCCGCCGTGGCCGCGTACGCCGGCAACCCGATAGTCAAGCTTGTCTTCCTGGTCCTGGTCTGGGGCTACCTGCACCATTTCTGTGCCGGCATCCGCTACCTGCTGCTGGACCTGCACATCGGCATCGACAAACTGTCGGCCAAGAAGAGCGCCGGCGTGGTTTTCGGGGTGAGCCTGGCGCTGACCCTGGTGTTCGCCCTCAAACTGTTCGGAGCGCTGTAATGGCCGACGTCAAAAACTACGGACCCAAGCGTCTGGTCGTGGGCGCCCACTACGGCGTCATGGATTTCATCATCCAGCGCGTCACCGCCGTCATCATGGCCGTGTACACGCTGGTGCTGCTGATCGGCATCCTGGCGATGCCGGCCTTCACGTACGAACACTGGACCTCGCTGTTCAATTTCTACGTGGGCGTTCTTCCGGTCGGCCAGATCCTGGCCACCCTTGCATTCGTTGCGCTGGCCTGGCACGCCTGGATTGGCGTGCGCGACATCTGGATGGACTACGTCAAGTCGGTGGGCGTGCGCCTGCTGCTGCAAGTGCTGACGATCCTCTGGCTGGTCGGTTCGGTCGTTTACTTCGCGCAAATCCTCTGGAGCATTTAAGCCGTGGTCTCTGTCCTGAAATCCCTGCCGCGCCGCCAGTTTGATGTGGTGGTCGTCGGCGCCGGCGGAGCCGGCATGCGTTGTTCGCTGCAACTGTCCCAAGCGGGCCTGTCCGTTGCGGTGCTGTCCAAGGTGTTCCCCACGCGTTCGCACACGGTTGCCGCCCAAGGCGGCGTGAGCGCCTCGCTGGGCAACATGAGCGAAGACAACTGGTACTGGCACATGTACGACACCGTCAAGGGTTCGGACTGGCTGGGCGACCAGGACGCCATCGAATTCATGTGCCGTGAAGCGCCGAACGCCGTGTACGAACTCGAACACTTCGGCATGCCGTTCGACCGCAACCCCGACGGCACCATCTACCAGCGTCCGTTCGGCGGCCACACCGCCAACTTCGGCGAAAAGCCGGTCCAGCGCGCCTGTGCCGCTGCCGACCGCACCGGCCACGCGCTGCTGCACACCCTCTACCAGCGCAACGTCGCCGCGCGCACCCAGTTCTTCGTCGAATGGATGGCGCTGGACCTGCTGCGCAACGAAGCCGGCGACGTCGTCGGCGTGACCGCCCTGGAAATGGAAACGGGCGAGATCTACATCCTGGAAGCCAAGACCACGGTGCTGGCCACCGGCGGCGCCGGCCGCATCTGGGCCGCGTCCACCAACGCCTTCATCAACACCGGCGACGGCCTGGGCATGGCCGCCCGCGCGGGCATCCCGCTGCAGGACATGGAATTCTGGCAATTCCACCCGACCGGCGTGGCCGGCGCCGGCGTGCTGATCACGGAAGGCGTGCGCGGCGAAGGCGGCATCCTGCTGAACAAGGACGGCGAACGCTTCATGGAGCGCTACGCGCCCACGCTGAAGGACCTGGCCCCGCGCGACTTCGTGTCCCGCTCGATGGACCAGGAAATCAAGGAAGGCCGCGGCTGCGGTCCCGACGGCAGCTACGTGGTCCTGAAGCTGGACCACCTGGGCGCCGACGTGATCAACAAGCGCCTGCCCTCGATCCGCGAAATCGCCATCAAGTTCGGCAACGTGGACCCGATCAAGGAACCGATCCCCGTCGTCCCGACCATCCACTACCAGATGGGCGGCATCCCGGCCAACTACCACGGCCAGGTGCTGACGCGCGAAAACGGCGAGAACAAGATCGTCAACGGCCTGTACGCCATCGGCGAATGCGCCGCGGTGTCGGTGCACGGCGCCAACCGCCTGGGCACGAACTCGCTGCTGGACCTGATCGTGTTCGGCCGCGCCACCGGCAACCACATCGTGAATTCGCATCCGGAACGCCAGCACGCGCACCAGCCCGTGCCGCAGCAGGCCGTCGAATTCTCGCTGGACCGCGTGAACAAGCTGGAATCGCGCACCTCCGGCGAAAAGACGCAGGACATCGGCAACGCCATCCGCTTCTCGATGCAGCGCCACTGCGGCGTGTTCCGCACGCTGGACCTGCTGAACGAAGGCGTGGAGCAGATCGAGGACCTGGCCAAGCAAGCCGACAACATCTACTTCAAGGACAAGTCCAAGGTGTTCAACACCGCGCGCGTCGAGGCGCTGGAACTGGCCAACATGACCGAAGTGGCCCGCGCCACCATCAAGTCGGCCGCCAACCGCACCGAAAGCCGCGGCGCCCATGCGCTGGACGACCACCCGACCCGCGACGACGAGAACTGGCTGAAGCACACGCTGTGGTACTCCGAAGGCAGCCGCCTGGATTACAAGCCCGTGCAGATGAAGCCTCTGACGGTCGAGTCCTTCCCGCCCAAGGCGCGTACCTTCTAAGTCCGGATAGAGTCCTACTATGAGCACCAAGAGAATCGTCAAGTTCGAAATCTACCGCTACGATCCGGACAAGGACGAGCGCCCGTACATGCAGAAGCTGGAAGTCGAACTCCAGCCCACCGACAAGATGCTGCTCGATGCGCTGGTGCGCATCAAGAACGACGTCGATGACAGCCTGGCCCTGCGCCGCTCGTGCCGTGAAGGCGTGTGCGGTTCGGACGCCATGAACATCAACGGCAAGAACGGCCTGGCCTGCACGACGAACCTGCGCGAACTGAAGGAACCGATCGTCCTGCGTCCGCTGCCCGGCCTGCCGGTCATCCGCGACCTGATCGTGGACATGACGCACTTCTTCAACCAGTACCACTCGATCCGCCCGTACCTCATCAACGACACGCCGCCGCCCGAAAAGGAACGCCTGCAGTCGCCCGAGGCGCGCGAAGAGCTGGACGGCCTGTACGAGTGCATTCTGTGCGCGTGCTGTTCCACTTCCTGCCCGTCGTTCTGGTGGAATCCGGACAAGTTCGTCGGCCCGGCCGGCCTGCTGCAAGCCTACCGCTTCATCGCCGACAGCCGCGACGAAGCCACGGGCGGCCGCCTGGACAACCTGGAAGACCCGTATCGCCTGTTCCGTTGCCACACCATCATGAATTGCGTCGACGTCTGTCCCAAGGGCCTGAACCCGACCAAGGCGATCGGCAAGATCAAGGAACTGCTGGTTCGCCGCACGGTCTAGTATCAAGCGGTGTGTTTTTATCGCCGCGCCGCCTCTTGAATGGGCATGTCCCCTTTAAAGGGGCGGCGCGTCTGCCTGGCGGACGTGGCGAGGGACTTTTTATTTAGGTGTAACGATGAGCAGGCTTACTGAACTAGAGCGGGCGCGTTTGCGTTGGCGGGCGCGCCGCGGTCTGCTCGAAAACGACTTGATCATCACCCGGTATCTGGACGCCCACGAGGCCGAACTTACCGACGATGACGTAGCCGCATTGACGCAGTTGTTCGAAATGGGAGACAACGACCTTCTCGACCTGCTGCTGGCTCGCAAGGAACTCGAGGGCGCGCTGGACACGCCCAGGCTTCGGAGCATTATTGGCCAGATGCGCGCGCTCTGATTAATTGAGAGGAAAAAACATGAACCTGTCTGACAAAAAAGCCACGCTATCCTTCTCGGATGGCAGCGCCCCCATTGAGTTCCCTGTCTACAAGGGCACGGTCGGTCCGGATGTGATCGACATCCGCAAGCTTTACGGCCAGACGGGCATGTTCACGTTTGACCCGGGCTTCATGTCCACCGCCGCCTGCGAATCGGGCATCACGTACATCGATGGCGACAAGGGCGAGCTGCTGTACCGCGGCTTCCCCATCGAGCAACTGGCCGTGAACTGCGACTTCATGGACATCTGCTACCTGATCCTGAACGGCGAACTGCCGAACAAGGACCAGAAGGCCGATTTCGACTCGCAAGTGACCCATCACACGATGGTGAACGAGCAACTGCATTTCTTCCTGCGCGGTTTCCGCCGCGACGCGCACCCCATGGCCGTCCTGACCGGCCTGGTCGGCGCGCTGTCCGCGTTCTACCACGACTCCACCGACATCACGAACCCGCAGCATCGCCACATCTCGGCCATCCGCCTGATCGCCAAGATGCCGACGCTGGTCGCGATGGCGTATAAGTACTCGCAAGGCCAGCCTTTCATCTACCCGCAGAACGACCTGTCCTACACGGGCAACTTCCTGCGCATGATGTTCGCCACGCCGTGCGAAGACTACAAGGTCAACGAAGTCGTCGAGCGCGCGCTGGACCGCATCTTCATCCTGCACGCCGACCACGAGCAGAACGCGTCGACCTCGACCGTCCGCCTGTGCGGCTCGTCGGGCACCAACCCCTTCGCCGCCATCTCGGCCGGCGTGGCTTGCCTGTGGGGCCCGGCTCACGGCGGCGCCAACGAAGCTTGCCTGCAGATGCTGGAAGAACTGCAAGCCAACGGCGGCATCGACAAGGTCGGCGAGTTCATGGAGAAGGTCAAGGACAAGAACTCGGGCGTGCGCCTGATGGGCTTTGGCCACCGCGTCTACAAGAACTACGACCCGCGCGCCAAGCTGATGCAGGAAACGTGCAAGGAAGTGCTCTCGGCCCTGGGCCTGGAAAACGACCCGCTGTTCAAGCTGGCCATGGAACTGGAACGCATCGCCCTGTCGGATCCGTACTTCGTGCAGCGCAAGCTGTACCCGAACGTGGACTTCTACTCGGGTATCGTCCAGCGCGCCATCGGCATCCCGACCTCGCTGTTCACGGCCATCTTCGCGCTGGCCCGCACGGTGGGCTGGATCGCCCAGTGGAACGAAATGCTGTCGGACCCCGATTACAAGATCGGCCGTCCCCGCCAGTTGTTCACCGGTTCGGTCACGCGCGACGTGCCCCCGATGGACAAGCGCTGATCCGTTGCCAAGTCTGAACAAGAAACCGCTTCTGAACTGACCCCCAGAAGTTGGACGGTCAGCTAAAGCCCGAAGGCCTGAGCTCGGTATTGCACCGGGCTCAGGCCTTTTAGCTTGAGCTTGATGCGGTCGTGATTGTAGTAATGGATGTACCGCCGGATGTCGGCCTGCAACTGCTCGACGCTCTCGAAGCGGTTCAGGTGGAAGAACTCAGCCTTGAGCGTGCCGAAGAAGCTTTCCATGGCGGCATTGTCCAGGCAGTTGCCCTTGCGTGACATGCTCTGCGTAATCGAACGTACTTGCAGCATCCGCCGGTAATGGGGTTGCTGGTATTGCCAACCCTGGTCGGAGTGCACAACAGGACGGTCCCCTGGCCTGAGTCGAGCCAACGCTTTCTTCAGCATGTTGCCCACAAGCTGGAACAGCGGCCGGCGGCTGGTCTCGTAGGCCACGATCTCGCCGTTGTACAGGTCCATGACCGGCGACAGGTACAGCTTCTCACCGTGTACATTGAACTCGGTCACGTCGGTGACCCACTTCTGGTTGGGCCTGTTGGCCTCGAACTGGCGTGCCAACAGGTTCGGCACCACGCGGCCTACCTCGCCTCGGTACGAACGATATTTCTTCGGGCGCACCAAGGACCTCAGCCCGAGCGTCTGCATCAGTTTTTGCACCGTCTTGTGGTTCACACACTGCCCCGTCTGGCGCAACACGGCTGTGATGCGCCGGTAGCCGTAGCGACCCTTGTGGCGTACGTAGACAGCACGGATCCTGTCTTTGATCTCGGCATGCTTGTCGGCAGCTTCAGCCACCTTGACCTGGTAGTAATACGTGCTGCGCGCCAGGCTGGCCGCCTTGAGTAAGGCTGCCAACGGATGTTGCTGCCTCAACCCAGTCACGACTTGCGCTTTTTCTGCGCAGCCGCACGCTTCTTTTCCTGGATCAAGGCATCGAGTTTTTTTAAGTACGCGACCTCGGCGCGCAACTCGATCAACTCCTGGTTCTGCCGGGCAATGATCTGCTTGTCGTCCAGATCGGTGAGGGGTACGTCGGGCTTGGTGGGCTTGGTGCTCATGGTCTTGGGACGACCCTTGCGAAGGGGCCGCAGTGCGTCGATACCTCCAGCATGATACTGGCGCGCCCATTTACCAATGTGAGCTGCGCAGCGAATGTCGAATGCTGTCGCCGTCTGGGCCTGGGACCAGTGCTCGCGCCACATCCGCTTGAGCACCTTCAGTTTGAACGCCGCGTCATAGCTTGTACCCTTGCCGCGCAGCGCTGCAATGCCGTGGGCTCGGTAACCGTTCACCCACCGCCTGACCGTTGCGTAATCAAGTCCATGACGGGCAGCAATCGACTTGCTGCCCCCTGAACCAGACAGATACTGCCTGACTACCTTGAGCTTGAAGCTCTCCTCGTACTTCGCCATGCAAAAACCCCCGAAGGTCGGATTTAGTCCAACTTTCGGGGGTCAGTTCATTCGGGCGGTTTTTTGTTGCCGGGCCGCCCCAAAACAAAAACGCCCCCTCGGGGGGGCAGCAAGCGCGCGCAGCGTGCGCGGCGTGGGGACTCTTTTTCTTTGCCGCGCGGGGCCGAACAGGGAGGATTTGGCGTTTATCATCCTGCCCATGATTCCCATCGCATTGCCTTCCGCCGGCTTCTACATTTTTGTTTCCCTCGGCTTTCTTGCGGGCCTGGTATTGCTCGGTTGTGCATTGGTCATGGTCGCCAGCGGGGGCGCGCGCCGCGCGGTACGCAAGTACTGGAAGACTTCCACGCTGATATTCGTCGTGCTGGCCGTGCCGTTCGCTTTCTATGCCTGGGTCCAGACCGTGATCTGGCAAGTGGAGCGGGAAAGCGCGCGTGCGCAGGTTGCCCGCAAAGTCACCCTGCAGGACGCCACGACGGTTGGCGGCATCGTCATGCCGGCCGGAACGCGGCTGACGCTGCAGGACGAGGGGCTGCTGGAAACCTATCTCGAAGCCGAGTTTCCGCAGCCCGTTGCCATGTATGGGGTACAGGCGTCCAGCGCAAGGCGCTATCTGCATTCCGACTACGACAACGAAACCTACGCCTTGCGGGGCCGTTATCCGCTCAACGTCATCCTGCGCGGGCAGGGAAGCCAGGCGGTGCTGGGCTGGCAGTGCGACGCCGCGCAGGGCATCGAATTCGACGTGGCGAGCGACGGCGCCATGACGGCTTTGAACAAGTGCGTGCTGGGCCCCGGCAATCGGATCGAAGCCCTGGACCTGGCTCCGGGCTCCATCGTCTACGGTTCGAGCGGCACGGTCTATACCGATGGTTCGCGGGACCCCGATAGCTGGCGCATCGAGGTCAAGAATCCGGTGGCGGTCAGGATATTCGGGCTGCCCTTGAGCGAACCCCGGCTATATCTGGACGAGGCGCGGCGACTGTTGCGCGTCAGCGATGCGGAGCTGGCCTGCCCGACGCAGTTCGGCGGCGTGAGCTATGCCGCCGGCACGCAGGTCAAGTCGGCGCGGCGCGGCCGCGGCGATGATCGCGAGCCGTACCCGGGCGTGCTGGTCCTGAGTCCCTGGGACGGCCAGGTCGCCAAGCGCGAGGGAGGAGCCGACGTGCCAGAAGGCATGTCGGTGATGCAGACGCTGGCCGGAAAGGTCCTGGACGTGGTCGAGAACGATACGGTCGGCGTCTTTCACTTCGCCACCATCATCGTCGGCGACGAGGCACCCCAGGTCAGCCGCGCGTCCTGCCGCTGAGCCGCGCGGGCCTGGAGCCTGGCCTTATGCGCCGATGCCGCGCGCCATCAGGACGGCGAACAGCGGCAGGAAAATGAACAGGTGCGATTCGATCATGACCCAGCGGCGGGCGCGCTTGATGTCGGCCGCCGGGGGCACGAAGCCTGGCTGCTGGCGGGACTGCTTCGCCCAGCGCAGGAACGTCATCGTCGGGGGGATCGAACAGAGGCCGATGACGACGAAAAGCGTGATCTTCGCGTGGAACCACGGATTGGCCATGTAGAAGGCGGCGCCCTTGATGCCGAGGGTCAGGCGCAGCACGCCGGTAATCAGCACCACCAAGGCGCTGGCCAGATAGAGGCGGTCGTAGATGGCCAGGCGCTTGACGCCATTGGCCGTGAGTTCGGGCCGCAGCAGCACGGCTTCGGCCGTCAGGACCACCACGAGCAGGAAAATGGCCAGGTAGTGAAACCAGGCATACAGGGCGTCGGCCAGCATGTGGACTCCGGAAAACAAGGTTGAACTTGGTTTTTACCATCAGCACGGGCCGGCGGGCTATCGCGATGAGCGGGTCGCGTGCAATGAAAAAGGGCGCCCCGAGGGGGCGCCCTTGGCCTTGGCGGCAATCGTCGATCAACGGCGCTTCTTGGCGGCCTCGGCGGCTTCCTGCTGCGCGTCCACCACGGCCAGGGCCGTCATGTTGACGATGCGGCGCACGGTGGCGCTGGTGGTCAGGATGTGCACGGGACGGGCCGCGCCCAGCAGGATCGGGCCCATCGCGATGCCGTTGCTGCCGGTCATCTTCAGCATGTTGTACGTGATGTTGCCGGTGTCCAGGTTCGGCATGACCAGCAGGTTCGCGCGGCCCTTCAGCGTGCTGTCCGGGTAGGCCAGGACGCGGATTTTCTCCGACAGGGCGGCGTCGGCGTGCATTTCGCCGTCGACTTCCAGGTCGGGCGCGCGCTCCTGCACCAGCCTGGCCGCCGCGGCCATTTTGCGCGACGATTCCGTCACGCGGCTGCCGAAGTTGGAGTGCGACAGCAGGGCGATCTTCGGCACCACGCCAAAGCGCAGCATTTCGTCGGCGGCCTGGATCGTGATGCTGGCCACTTCTTCCGACGTCGGATTTTCGTTGACGTGGGTGTCGGTGACGAACAGCGTCTGGTCGGGCAGCATCAGCACGTTCAGGGCGGCGTAGGTCTGGCCTTCCTTCTTGCCGATGATTTCGTCGATGTACTTGAGCTGGTTGTCGTACTTGCTGGCCACGCCGCAAAGCAGCGCGTCGGCGTCGCCGCGGCGCAGCAGCATCGCGCCGATCAGCGTGTTGTGCTTGCGGATCATCGCCTTGGCGATGGCCGGCGTCACGCCTTCGCGGCCCTTGAGCTGGTAGTAGGCGCTCCAGGTTTCATTGAAGCGGCTGTCGTCCTCGGGATCCACGATCTCGAAATGCTGGCCGGCGACCAGGCGCAGGCCGAACTTCTTGATGCGCATCTCGATCACGGCCGGGCGGCCGATCAGGATCGGGAAAGCCAGCTTCTCGTCGGAGACGGTCTGCACCGCGCGCAGGACGCGTTCGTCTTCGCCGTCGGCGTAGATGACGCGCTTGGGCGCCTTCTTGGCCTGGGCGAACAGCGGGCGCATCAACTGGCCGGAGTGGTACACGAAACCCATCAGCTTCTGGCGGTAGGCTTCGATGTCCTCGATGGGACGCGCGGCGACGCCGGAGTCGGCGGCGGCCTGGGCCACGGCCGGCGCGATCTGGACGATCAGGCGCGGGTCGAAAGGCTTGGGGATGATGTAGTCGGGGCCGAACGACAATTCCTGGCCGGCGTAGGCGCGGGCCACTTCATCGTTCTGCTCGGCTTGCGCCAGTTCGGCGATGGCCTTCACGCAAGCCAGCTTCATTTCTTCCGTGATGCGCGAGGCGCCGGCATCCATGGCGCCGCGGAAGATGAACGGGAAGCACAGCACGTTGTTGACCTGGTTCGGGTAGTCCGAACGGCCGGTGGCGATGATGCAGTCCGGGCGCGCCGCCTTGGCGATTTCCGGGCGGATCTCGGGCTCCGGGTTGGCCAGGGCCAGGATCAGCGGGCTGGCGGCCATGGTCTTGACCATGTCGGCGGTCAGCACGCCGGCGGTCGAGCAGCCCAGGAACACGTCGGCGCCGTTGACCACGTCGGCCAGCGTGCGCGCGTCGGTTTTCTGGGCGTAGCGCTTCTTGTTGGCCTCCATGTTTTCATCGCGGCCGTCCCAGATCACGCCGCGGGAGTCCACCACGTAGATGTTCTCGCGCTTGACGCCCAGGTGGACCAGCAGGTCCAGGCAGGCGATGGCGGCGGCGCCGGCGCCCGAGCAGGCCAGCTTGACCGTGCCGATGTCCTTGCCCACGACCTTCAGGCCGTTCAGGATGGCGGCCGACGAAATGATGGCGGTGCCGTGCTGGTCGTCGTGGAAGACGGGGATCTTCATGCGCTCGCGCAGCTTCTTTTCAATATAGAAGCACTCGGGCGCCTTGATGTCCTCGAGGTTGACGCCGCCCAGCGTGGGCTCCAGCGCCGCGATGATGTCGACCAGCTTGTCGGGGTCGTTCTCGGCGAGTTCGATGTCGAACACGTCGATGCCGGCGAACTTCTTGAAGAGGCAGCCCTTGCCTTCCATGACCGGCTTGGCCGCCAGCGGACCGATGTTGCCCAGGCCCAGCACGGCGGTGCCGTTGGTGATCACGCCCACCAGATTGCCGCGCGAGGTGTACTTCGAGGCGGCGTCGTCGCCCTGGTCGAAGATGGCCATGCAGGCGGCCGCCACGCCGGGGGAGTAGGCCAGGGACAGGTCGTCTTGGTTGGCGAGGGTCTTGGTCGGGGTGACCGAGATTTTGCCGGGAGTGGGATAGGCGTGGTAGTCCAACGCCAGTTTGGTGAGAGTTTCGTCCATGGGATACAGGCCTTTGGGGCGTAAAACGGAAAGACAGAAAAGGAAAACGGACTGCAAAAGGCGGGCTCGCGGCCCGCCTTCATCTATTTGGCAATGCTTGAGAACACCCGTATTTCAACAGAAAGCGGGGGAGCTTGGTTGTTGCACCGCAACGAATGGCCGGTTTTTACAGCTCCCAGGGCGGAGTCCGGCGGGCGCGGGCGTTCAATCGGGCCCGCAGCGCCTGGGCGTCGTCCTGCCGGCCCAGGCTGTCCAGCGCGTACAGGGCGATCCAGTCGGCGCTGACTTCGAAGAAGTCGCGCAACTGGGCGCGGGTGTCGCTGCGGCCGAAGCCGTCGGTGCCCAGCGTGCGGTAGGAAGCCGGCACCCAGGCGCGGATCTGTTCGGGCACGGCGCGCACGTAGTCGGTGGCGGCGACCACCGGCGCGTTGCTGGCGCCCAGGCAGGTCCGCACCCAGTCCGCCGGGTCGCGGGTTTCCAGCCCCAGCACGCGGGCGCGCTCGGCTTCGCGGCCGTCGCGGGCCAGTTCGGAAAAGCTGGTCACGCTCCAGACCTCGGCGTCCACCCCGTAGTCGGCCAGCAGCCGCTCGGCCGCCGTTTCGGCCTCGCGCAGCATGGGGCCGGCGCCCAGCAGGCGCACCTGGGCCTGGCCGCGGGCGGGGCGCAGGCGGTACATGCCGCGCAGGATGCCTTCGCGCGCGTCCTCGCCCGCGGGCATGTCCGGCTGCGCCAGGTTTTCGTTGGTGACGGTCAGGTAGAAGAACTCGTCGCGCTGCTCGTCGAGCATGCGGCGCATGCCGTGCTCGACGATGACGGCGACCTCGTACGCGTAGGCCGGGTCGTAGGCGCGGCAGTTGGGAACGGCGGCGGCCATGATGTGGCTGGAACCGTCCTGGTGCTGCAGCCCCTCGCCGCCCAGCGTGGTCCGGCCGGAGGTCGCGCCGATGAGGAAGCCGCGCGTGCGCTGGTCGGCCGCCGCCCAGATCAGGTCGCCGATGCGCTGGAAGCCGAACATCGAGTAATAGATATAGAAGGGCAGCATGGGCAGCCCGTTGACCGAGTAGCTGGTGCCGGCCGCGGTCCACGAGGAAATCGCGCCGGCCTCGGTAATGCCTTCCTCCAGGATCTGGCCGTCGCGGGCTTCGCGGTAGTACAGCACCGAGCCGATGTCCTCGGGTTCGTAGAGCTGCCCCTGCGCCGAATAGATGCCGATCTGCCGGAACAGATTGGCCATGCCGAAGGTGCGGGCCTCGTCCGCGACGATGGGCACGATGCGCGGGCCCACGGCGCCGTCCTTGAGCAGCGCGGTCAGCATGCGCACGATGGCCATGGTGGAGGACATTTCCTTGCCGTCCGCGGCCAGCGCGAAGCGCGCCCATTGTTCTGCGTCCGGCGGCGCCAGGCGGGGCGCCTGGGTGGCGCGGCGGGGAATGTGCCCGCCCAGCGCCGCGCGGCGCGCCTGCAGGTGGCGCAGTTCGGCGCTGTCCTCGGCGGGGCGGTAGAACTTCAGCGCCAGGCAGTCGGCGTCCGAGATCGGCAGCGCGAAGCGGTCGCGGAAGGCCAGCAGCGCTTCGTCGTCCAGCTTCTTCTGCTGGTGGGTGGTCATCTTGCCCTGGCCGGCCGCGCCCATGCCGAAGCCCTTCTTGGTCTGCGCCAGGATGACGGTGGGCTGGCCGCGATGGCGGACGGCGCGGTGGTAGGCGGCGTGGATCTTCACCATGTCGTGGCCGCCGCGGTGCAGCCGGTCGATGGCTTCGTCGGTCCAGTCGGCCACCAGGGCGGCCAGCTCGGGATTCTGGTTGAAGAAGTGGGCGCGGTTGAAGGCGCCGTCGTTGGCGGCGAAGGTCTGGAACTGCCCGTCCACCGTGTTGGCGAACGCGCGGGCCAGCGCGCCGCCGGTGTCGCGGCGCAAGAGGGCGTCCCAGTCGCTGCCCCAGACCAGCTTGATCACGTTCCAGCCCGCGCCGGCGTACAGCGTTTCGAGTTCGTCGATGATGCGGCCGTTGCCGCGCACCGGGCCGTCCAGCCGCTGCAGGTTGCAGTTGACCACGAAGACCAGGTTGTCGAGCTTTTCGCGCGCCGCCAACGTCAGCGCGGCGATGGATTCGGGTTCGTCCATTTCGCCGTCGCCGAAGATGCCCCAGACCTTGCGGTCGCCGCCGGGCACCAGCGAGCGGTGTTCGAGGTAGCGCATGAAGCGCGCCTGGTAGATGGCGTTGATGGGGCCGATGCCCATCGAGCCCGTGGGGAACTGCCAGAAATCGGGCATCAGCCACGGGTGCGGGTACGAGGACAGGCCGCGCAGGCCGCGCGCGGTGGCGGTGATTTCCTGCCGGAAATGCGCCAGGTCGTCTTCGCCCAGGAATCCTTCCAGGTAGGCGCGGGCGTACACGCCCGGCGCCGAGTGCGGCTGCATGTAGACCAGGTCGCCCGGGCCTTCCGCCGTCCGCGCCCGGAAGAAATGGTTGAAGCCCACCTCGAACAGATCGGCCGCCGAGGTGTAGCTGGCGATGTGGCCGCCCAGTTCGCCATGCGCCTGGTTGGCGCGCACCACCATGGCCAGCGCGTTCCAGCGGTTGATGCGGGCGATGCGTTCCTCGACCGCCAGGTTGCCGGGAAACGGCGGTTCCTGGTCGGCGGGGATGGTATTCAGATAGGCCGTGCGGATCTGGCCGCTGGCGCGCAGGCCCAGCGAGGCGGCGTGGCCCAGGAGATTGTCCAGC
This sequence comes from Achromobacter veterisilvae, assembly GCF_037619525.1. NCBI lineage: Bacteria > Pseudomonadati > Pseudomonadota > Betaproteobacteria > Burkholderiales > Alcaligenaceae > Achromobacter > Achromobacter veterisilvae. The sequence goes on from NZ_CP148753.1 coordinate 2,700,468, forward strand.
ACGTAGCCCGCCCGTCCGGCGCCTTCCGCCTGGACCAGCGACTGCAGGGCGTCGCGCCATTCGGCGGTTTCGGCGGGGTCGAGGTCGTGTTCCGTGTCGTGCCCGGGACGGAGGGGGCTGGCGTCGCGCATAGTGGTGTTGTCTCCTGGTTTAGGGCCCATGCTAGACCCTTGCCCCAGGCATGGGTGATCGAAATTTTGGAGGAATCGCGTCGGTTTCAGCATAATCTTTTGCAGGGCGCGGTGCCCGCGGCAGCTTATGCCGCGGAAACGCCCAATGGCCGCCTCCGGGCCCTCAGCCGGCGAGGCGCTAGAATTCGCGGCTAGCAGACAGGGAGATTTCCATGACCCAACCCACCCGCGTCCCCGCAGAGGTCACGCTGCCGGAACTGACGTTCCGCGGCGTCCTGCTGGGCGCCCTGATCACCGTCATCTTCACCGCTTCCAACGTGTTCCTGGGACTGAAGGTGGGCCTGACGTTTTCGTCCGCCATTCCGGCCGCGGTGATCTCGATGTCCGTGCTGCGCCTGTTCAAGGACGCGAACATCCTGGAAAACAATATGGTGCAGACCCAGGCCTCGGCGGCCGGCACGCTGTCTTCCATCATCTTCATCCTGCCGGCCCTGGTCATGATGGGGCACTGGCAGGGCTTTCCGTTCTGGCAGACGCTGGGCATCTGCGCGGCCGGCGGGATGCTGGGCGTGATGTTCACGATTCCGCTGCGCCACGTGATGGTGGTGCAGAGCGACCTGCCGTATCCGGAAGGCGTGGCGGCCGCCGAGATCCTGCGGGTGGGCAGCGCCGAACGCGCCCAGGATGCCGCCGAGGACGCCGGGCGGGCGCCGGCCAAGGCCGCCACGGGCATGGGCGACATCGTCGCCGGCGGCCTGGCCTCCGCCGCGGTCAGCTTCGCGGCCAGCGGCCTGCGGGTGCTGGGCGACAGCGTCAGCGGCTGGTTCGCGCTGGGCGGCGCGGTGTTCCGGCTGCCGATGGGTTTCTCGCTGGCGCTGCTGGGCGCCGGCTACCTCATCGGCATCGTCGCGGGCCTGGCCATGCTGACCGGGCTGGTCATTTCCTGGGGGATCGCCGTGCCCGTCCTGAGCGCCATGGGCGACATGCCCGCGGGCCAGTCGCTGGCGCAGTACGCGACTGGCCTGTGGTCCTCGCAAGTACGCTTCATCGGCGCGGGCGTGATCGGCGTGGGCGCCATCTGGACGCTGGCGACGCTGTTCATGCCGATGGCGCGCGGCGTGAAGGCCTCGTTCGCCGCCCTGGGCAAAGCCGGCGCGGCCGGCGCCGGGAGCGCCCCGCGCACCGAGCGCGACCTGTCGGCCGGATGGATCTCGGCGGTGACGCTGGTGCTGGTGGCGGTCCTGGTCGTGACGTTCCAGGTGTTCCTGTCGGGCGCGCCGCTGTCGGCCGCCGCGATCTGGAAGCTGGTGGCCTACGCGGTGCTATTCGCCTTTGTGTTCGGCTTCCTGGTGGCCGCCGCCTGCGGCTACATGGCCGGGCTGGTGGGTTCGTCCACGAGCCCGATCTCGGGAGTGGGCATCGTCGCCATCGTGCTGGTGTCGCTGCTGATGCTGGCGCTGGGCGGCGAATTGCTGAGCGTGGAGAACGGCGTGCAGATGGCCATCGCGCTGTCTATCTTCAGCACGTCCGCGGTGGTGGCCGTGGCCTCGATTTCCAACGACAACCTGCAGGACCTGAAGACCGGCTGGCTCGTGGGCGCGACGCCGTGGCGCCAGCAGGTCGCGCTGCTGATCGGCTGCGTGGCGGGCGCGGCGGTGATTTCTCCGGTGCTGGAACTGCTGTACAACGCCTACGGCTTCGCCGACGCGATGCCGCGCGCCGACATGGATCCGGCGCAGGCCCTGTCGGCGCCGCAGGCGACGCTGATGCTGGCGATCGCGCGCGGCATCTTCACGCACCAGCTCAACTGGTCGATGATCCTGATCGGCATGGCGGTCGGCGTGGGCCTGATCCTGGTGGACCAGGTCCTGATGCGCACCTGCCGCGTGGCCCGGATTCCGGTGCTGGCGGTGGGCATCGGCATCTACCTGCCGCCGACCGTCGCCGCGCCCATCGTGGCCGGCGCGGTCCTTGCATGGCTGCTCGAGCGCGCCCTGCGCCGCCGCGCCGCCGCGGCCGGCAAGCCCTACGAACAGTTCGCCGACGCGCCCAACCGCCGCGGCGTGCTGATCGCCTCCGGCCTGATCGTGGGCGAAAGCCTGGTCGGGGTGCTGATGGCCGCCATCATCGGCGCGGCGGGCTCCGACGCCCCGCTGGCCATCGCCGGCGAGGACTTCGCGCCGACGGCGTCGTATCTCGGGCTGGCGGTTTTCGTGTTCGTGGCGGTGCTGTTCTGGCGGCGGGTGTTGAAGCTGGCGTAGCGCGCTTGCAAATCGTCGATGCGAGGGGCGGGGCTGCGGCAGGAGCCTGGCTGCGGCAGTGTCTGACACCCGTACGAGGTGAGGGCACGCGCAGTGTCTGACACCCGTACGGCAAGGCGCTCAAGCTTGAAGCAGCGCTTCCCGGGTGTCTGACACCCACACACATGGTGTCAGACACCCGGGAAGATCTGCTTCAGCCTGAAAGAGCATCTCGTACGGGTGTCAGACACCGGGCAGCGCGTGCCCTGCGCGGGGGTGTTCCCGCCTCAAGCCGGCGCGAGCAGGTCCGCCAGCGTGCGGGCGATGACCTTGGTGGCGCGGCGCAGGTCTTCCATGACCACGCGTTCGTCGTTGCGCTTGGCGTGCGATTCCAGCACCGTGCGCGGCCCCGCGCCATAGATCACGCCCGGGATGCCGGCTTCGGCGTACAGGCGCACGTCGGTGTAGAGCGGGGTGCCCATGGCGGGTATCGGTTCGCCGAACAGTTCCTGCCCGTGCTTCTGGATGGCTTGGACCAGCGGCTGGCTGCCGGGCAGGGGGCGCATGGAATTCGCCAGCAGCAGGCGCTTGATGTCCACCGCGATGCCGGGCCGGGACGCGGCGGCGTCGCCGATGACGCGGCGGATGTCCGCCTCGACCTCGGCGGCGTTTTCCTCGGGAATCATGCGGCGGTCCAGCTTGAACACCACTTTGCCGGGAACCACGTTGGTGTTGGTGCCGCCTTCGATGCGCCCGATGTTCAGGTAGGGGTGGCTGATGCCCGGCACCCGGGACCGGATGTTCCGGTAGCGCGCGTTCTGCGCGTACAGCGCTTCGAGGATCCCGACCGCGGCCTGCAGCGCGTCCACGCCGCTGTCGGGGATGGCGGCGTGCGCCATCTTGCCGTGGACGGTCACTTCCATCTGCAGGCAGCCATTGTGCGCGGTCACGACTTCGTAGCTGAAGCCCGCCGCGATCAGCAGGTCGGGCCTGGTCAGCCCTTGCGAGAGCAGCCAGCCCGGCCCCAGCAGGCCGCCGAATTCCTCGTCGTAGGTGAAGTGCAGTTCGACCGCGCCTCGGCCTGGCCTGGCGACGGCCTCCAGCGCGCGCAGCGCGAAAGTGAAGCTGGCGAAGTCGCTCTTGCTGACGGCGGCGGCGCGGCCGTAGAGGCTGCCGCCGTCGATTTCGCCGCCGTAGGGATCGTGCTGCCAGCCGTCGCCGGGAGGGACCACGTCGCCGTGGGCGTTCAGCGCGATGCGCGGGCCGCCCGCGCCGTATTCGCGCCGCACGATGAGGTTGGTAATGGATTGCAGCCCGTAGTCGCGGACTTCCTGGGCCGGCACCGGGTGGGCCTCGGCCGGCAGGCCGAAGCCTTGCAGCAGTTCGGCCGTGCGTTCGGCGTGGGGCGCGTTGTCGCCCGGCGGCGTGTCGGTGGGCACGCGCACCAGTTCCTGCAGGAAGCGGACTTCCTCGTCGAAGTGGGCGTCGATCCAGGCGTCGAGCCGGGCGTAGTCGGTCATGGTCGTCATTTCGTGTCGTCGGCGAGCGCGTCGAGCAAATGCAGCATCGCCTGCGCGGCGAGCTGGATGTCGTCGCTGGAGGTGGATTCGCGGGGGCTGTGGCTGATGCCCGAGTTCTGGCCGCGCACGAACAGCATGGCCTGCGGCATGACTTCATGCAGTTTCATGGCGTCGTGGCCCGCGCCGCTGGGCATGCGGTGGACCGGCAGCCCCAGCGCGTCGACGGCCCGTTCCCAGCGCCGCTGCCAGGCGGGGTCGCTGGGCGCCGCGGCGGCGCGCATGCTTTCTTCCAGCGCATAGCGCAGGCCGCGCCGCTGGCAGACGGCCTCGAGTTCGGCCAGCACGTCGCGGGCCAGCGCATCGCGCTGGGCGTCGCTGGGCGCGCGCAGGTCCAGGGTGAAGCGGCACTCGCCGGGCACCACGTTGGTCGAGCCGCCGGGCACTTCCAGCATGCCGACGGTGCCGACCGAGTTGCCGTCGCGGGCGGCGCGCCGTTCCACATACAGGACCATCTCGGCCGCCGCGGCGGCCGCGTCGCGGCGCCGGTCCATCGGCGTGGTGCCGGCATGGCAGGCCATGCCCAGGATCTGGACCTGGTAGCGCAGGCAGCCGTTGATGGATGTGACGGCGGCCAGCGGCAGCCCCATTTCATACAGCACGGGCCCCTGCTCGATGTGGACTTCGACGAAGCCCAGGTAGCGGGCGGGATCCCGGCGCAGCGCCGGGATGTCCTCGGCGCGCAGGCCGGCGCGTGCCATGGCGTCGCGCATGCTGATGCCGTCCGCATCCTTCTGGTCCAGCCATTCGGGCCGGAAGCCGCCGACCAGGGCGCCCGAGCCCAGGAAGGTGGCGCGGTAGCGCTGGCCTTCCTCTTCGGCGAAACCGACGACCTCCAGGTGATAGGGCAGGCGCCTGCCGCGCCGGCGCAGTTCGCGCACGCAGGCCATCGGCACGAAGATGCCCAGCCGCCCGTCGTACTTGCCGGCGTTGCGCACCGTGTCGTAGTGGCTGCCGGTCAGGAGTGTGGGGGCGTCGGCGCGGCCGGCCAGGTAGCGGCCCACCACGTTGCCCACGGCGTCGATCCCGACCTCGTCGAAGCCGCAGTCGCGCATCCATTGCGAAAGCTGCTGCGCGCAGGCGCGGTGCGCGTCGGTCAGGTAGGTGACGGTCAGCAGGCCTTTTTCCGCATAGCCCGGATCGCTGTGGGCGGCAAGCTGTTCGCCCCAGTCCCAGATATCGTTGCCCATGGCGGGCGCGTCGCCGAACCTGTCTTGCAGCCGGATTTCGGCGATGCGGTGGAGGTGTTGCAGCGCCTCCTGGAGTTCGGCGTCGGGCGGGTTGTCCAGGCGGCGCGCGAGTTCGTCGACGACCTGCGGGCGGGACAGCCCGGTCCCGCGCGGGCCGCGCAGGGCCAGGACGAAGGGGAAGCCGAACTTGGCGCCGTAGGCCGCGGCCAGCTCGCCGAGGCGGGCCTGCTCGTCCGCCGTTCCTTGCGCCAGCCCGGCCATTTCCTGTTCGCGGGCCGATTCCCCGCCGGGCGCCGGGCCGGCCAGTTCGGGCTGGGCGCGCACGAGGGCCAGGCGGGCCTGCGCGTCCGCGTCGCCCACGGCCTGGCGCAGGCGTTGCCGCAGGTCGGCCAGGGAGCGGAACGGGCGGGATTGCAGCGCGCGCTGGGCGATCCAGGGCGCAGGCCCATACAGGCCGTCGAGCATGGCGGCGGCATCGGCGGGCGATGCCGAGTTGAGATGGGCTAGGGTGTGGGCCATGGCCGTCCTGTTCATGTTTTGTGCGGAAGTCATGTACATGATGGGTGCCGACCGCCCGGGCTGGCAAGCCCGGGAAGGCCGCAAGCCGGGCCGGCGCTTTCAGCGCAGGTCGCCGCTGGGCCAGCCCAGGGGGCCGTAGGCGCCCTTATCCGTTGCGGTACAGAAAGCTGTAGGCGTTGATCGCCGGCACCCCTCCCAGGTGCGCGTACAGGACCCGGGAGCCGGCGGGGATCTCGCCGCGGCGGACGAGGTCCATCATGCCCTGCATGGATTTTCCCTCGTAGACGGGGTCGGTCATCATGCCCTCCAGCCGGGCGCACAGGCGGATGGCCTCGTTGGTTTCGGCCGAGGGCAGGCCATAGGCCGGATAGGCGTAGCGCGTGTCCAGCACCACGTCCTCGTCCCCGATGGCGCGGCCCAGCCCGACCATGTCGGCGGTGCGCCGCGCGATGCGCAGGATCTGCGCCCGGGTCTGGTCCGGCGTGGCGGAGGCGTCTATGCCGATGACGCGGTCCGCGCGCCCGTCGGCCGCGAAGCCCACCACCATGCCGGCCTGCGTGCTGCCGGTGACGGCGCACACGACGATATAGTCGAACTTGAACCCCAGTCCGGCCTCCTGGCGCCGCACTTCCTCGGCGAAGCCCACGTAGCCCAGGCCGCCCAGTTCGTGGTCGGACGCGCCGGCCGGAATGGCATAGGGCTTGCCGCCGCGCCGTTTCACGTCTTCCAGCGCCTCTTCCCAACTGCGCCGGAAGCCGATGTCGAAGCCCTGGTCGACCAGGCGCACGTCGGCGCCCATCAGGCGGCTCATCATGATGTTGCCGACCCGGTCGTAGACCGCATCCGAATAGTCCACCCAGTTTTCCTGCACCAGCACGCAGGCGAGCCCCAGCTTGGCGGCCACCGCGGCGACCATGCGGGTGTGGTTGGACTGGATGCCGCCGATGGTGACCAGCGTGTCGCAGCCTTGCTCCAGGGCTTGCGGGATCAGGTATTCGAGCTTGCGCAGCTTGTTGCCGCCGAAGGCCAGGCCGCTGTTGCAGTCTTCGCGCTTGGCGTAGATCTCGACCTTGCCGCCCAGGTGCGCGGACAGGCGTTCGAGCTTTTCTATCGGGGTGTCGCCGAAGGTCAGGCGATGGCGGGGAAATCGTTGAAGATCCATGCTGGCTCCTGTGGGTCTTGCCGTGCCGGCCGGGATGGCTCGGATGGAAAAATCATAGGAATTGCCGGAACCCTGGGTCAATTGCGTATTTTTATCGTCTTTCGCTATTAATATTTTCAAAAACAGAGAATAGAGAATTATTATTTGGTGCAGAAAATGAACCAAGAAATCTAATTTTCAGGGACATATGAAATGGCAGCCCTTTCCGGCCTGGACCGCATCGACCGCCAGATCCTGCGCGCGCTGCAGCAGGACGCCCAGATCACCAACCTGGAGCTGAGCGCGAGGGTCCACCTGAGCCCCGCGGCCTGCCTGCGCCGCGTGGAGAAGCTGAAGGGCGAGGGCATCATCAGGAAGACGGTCGCCCTGCTCGAGCCCGCCGAGGTGGACATGGCCACGCTGGTCATCGTGGGCGTGGTGCTGGACCGCTCCACGCCCGAGTCCTTCACCGATTTCGAAGAGGCGGCGCGCGGCATCAGCGGCTGCCTGGAGTGCCACCTGGTGGCGGGCGAATTCGACTACTTCCTGATGCTGCGCATACGCGACCTGGAACGGTTCAACAAGCTGCACGCGGGCGAGATCATCAAACTTCCCGGCGTACGCCAGATCCGCACCTTTTTCGTATTGAAAGAGATACTGTCGACGACCGAGCTGCCGGTGTAATCGCGGCGAACGCGCAACACTTGTTTTGCACCGCACTAAAAATGACGCGCCGCCGCATTTTGGATTGACGGAATTTGATGGCAAGTAGACGGCGCAATGAACGGGGTTCGCTGGACATTCCACTGCCGCATGGAGGCATTCCCAATAGGCTTTTGCGTCACGCAAACGCAAGAAGACGCCCGTAAACTCAAAGGGTTATACTTTCGGCCATACGGCTTTCAAGGCTTGTACGCGCCTTCTGCCCCTGCTATCCGCTAAACGGGAAGCCCGTGTCGCGGAAGGTTTTCCCTGCATCGTGTCGAGTGAAGCACTCGTAAAGGTGAAGCGATATGTCTTCGGAAATAGAATCCCTATCCACGTCTTACTTGTTTGGGGGGAATGCCCCCTACGTCGAGGAGCTTTACGAAGCCTACCTCGACAATCCCGGTTCGGTACCTGACAACTGGCGCGAATACTTCGACCAGTTGCAGCACGCTCCCGCCACCGACGGCCAGGAATCCACCCGCGACCGGGCCCACGCTCCCATCGTCGAATCGTTCGCCCAGCGCGCCAAGGCCAACGCCTTCGTGCAGCGCTCCGCCGAACCCGACCTGAGCGTCGCCAGCAAGCAAGTCTCGGTGCAATCGCTGATCGCCGCCTACCGTTCGCTGGGTTCGCGCTGGGCCGACCTGGATCCGCTCAAGCGCCAGGAACGTCCGCCGATCCCCGAGCTCGATCCCGCCTTCTACGGCCTGACCGAAGCCGACCTGGACCAGACCTACTCGGCCACCAACACCTACTTCACGACCGCCAGCACCATGACGCTGCGCGACATCCTGAAGGCGCTGCGCGACACCTACTGCCGCAGCATCGGTGCCGAATTCACGCACATCTCCGACCCCGCCGCCAAGCGCTGGATCCAGGAACGCCTGGAAACCACCCTGGGCGCGCCCGCCTACTCGGCCGAAGAAAAGCGCCACATCCTGCAGCAACTGACCGAGTCCGAAGGGCTCGAGCGCTTCCTGCACACCAAGTACGTCGGCCAGAAGCGCTTCTCGCTGGAAGGCGGCGAAAGCTTCATCGCCTCGATGGACGAAGTGGTGAACCACGCCGGTGAAAACGGCGTCCAGGAAATCGTGGTCGGCATGGCCCACCGCGGCCGCCTGAACCTGCTCGTGAACATCATGGGCAAGATGCCCGGCGACCTGTTCGCCGAGTTCGAAGGCAAGCACGCCGAAGGCCTGACCGACGGCGACGTGAAGTACCACAACGGCTTCTCGAGCGACCTGTCCACCCGTGGCGGCCCGGTCCACCTGTCGCTGGCGTTCAACCCGTCCCACCTGGAAATCGTCAACCCCGTGGTCGAAGGCAGCGTGCGCGCCCGCCAGGAACGCCGCGGCGACGCCGAAGGCAAGCAAGTGCTGCCGGTGCTGGTGCACGGCGACGCGGCCTTCGCCGGCCAGGGCGTGGTCATGGAAACGCTGAACTTGGCGCAGACCCGCGGCTACGGCACGGGCGGCACGCTGCACATCGTCATCAACAACCAGATCGGTTTCACCACGTCCGACCCGCGCGACTCGCGTTCGACGCTGTATTGCACCGACGTGGTCAAGATGATCGAAGCCCCGGTGTTCCACGTCAACGGCGACGATCCCGAAGCCGTGGTGTTCGTCACCAAGCTGGCGCTGGACTACCGCCTGCAGTTCCGTCACGACATCGTCGTGGACATCGTCTGCTTCCGCAAGCTGGGCCACAACGAGCAGGACACCCCGTCGCTGACGCAGCCCCTGATGTACAAGCGCATCGGCCACCACCCCGGCACGCGCAAGCTGTACGCCGACAAGCTGACCACGCAAGGCGTGCTGGCCGAAGGCGAAGCCGACCAACTGGTCAAGGACTACCGCCAGTTGATGGAAGACGGCCAGCGCACCATCGAACCGGTGCTGACCGACTACAAGAGCAAGTACGCGATCGACTGGTCGCCGTTCCTGGGCGCCAAGTGGACCGACCAGGCCGACACGGCCGTGCCGCTGGCTGAATTGAAGCGCATCGGCGAACGCATCACCACGGTGCCGGAAGGCTTCACGGTGCACCCGCTGGTCGCCAAGCTGCTGAACGACCGCCGCACCATGGCCAAGGGCGAAATGAACCTGGACTGGGGCATGGGCGAACATCTCGCCTTCGCCACCCTGGTGTCCTCGGGCTACGCCATCCGCATCACCGGCCAGGACTCGGGCCGCGGCACGTTCACGCACCGCCATGCCGTGCTGCACGACCAGAACCGCGAACGCTGGAACGACGGCACCTACATTCCGCTGCAGAACGTGTCGGAAGGCCAGGCTCCGTTCACCGTCATCGACTCCGTGCTGTCCGAAGAGGCGGTGCTGGGCTTCGAATACGGCTATTCCAGCGCCGAACCCAACACGCTGACCATCTGGGAAGGCCAGTTCGGCGACTTCGTCAACGGCGCCCAGGTCGTGATCGACCAGTTCATCAGCTCCGGCGAAGCCAAGTGGGGCCGCCAGTCGGGCCTGACCCTGATGCTGCCGCACGGCTACGAGGGCCAGGGCCCCGAGCACTCGTCGGGCCGCATCGAGCGCTTCCTGCAACTGTGCGCCGACAACAACATGCAGGTGATCCAGCCGACCTCCGCGTCGCAGATCTTCCACGTGTTGCGCCGCCAGATGATCCGCCCGTTCCGCAAGCCGCTGGTGCTGTTCACGCCGAAGTCGCTGCTGCGCAACAAGGACGCGGGCTCGCCCCTGACCGATCTGGCCGGCGGCAGCTTCCGCCCGGTCATCGGCGAGGTCGACGAGGCCATCGACGCCGCCAAGGTCAAGCGCGTGCTGGCTTGCTCGGGCAAGGTCTACTACGATCTGGTCAATGCCCGCCGCGAACGTGGCGTCGACAACGTCGCCATCGTCCGCGTCGAACAACTGTATCCGTTCGCGCACAAGGCTTTCGAGACGGAACTGCGCAAGTACCCGAAGGCAACCGAGGTGATCTGGGTTCAGGACGAGCCCCAGAACCAAGGCGCCTGGTTCTACGTTCAGCATCACGTGTACGAGAACATGGTCGAAGGCCAGAAGCTGGGTTACGCCGGCCGCGCCGCGTCGGCTTCGCCGGCGGTGGGCTACCTGGCCAAGCACCAGGAGCAGCAGAAGGCCCTGATCGAAGCGGCTTTCGCGCCCAAGTTCAAGGTCATGTTGACGAAGTAACCCTCGCCCGATGCGTGCGCTGCGCGCGGCAGGTTTCAGAAATCCCTTTCGAAGCTTGCCGCGCCGCGCGATCAGAACACAAACCTCTACGGAACAAACAAAATGGCTATTACCGACGTCGTCGTCCCCCAACTCTCCGAATCCGTCTCCGAAGCGACGCTGCTGACCTGGAAGAAGCAGCCGGGCGCTGCCGTCGAAGCGGACGAAATCCTGATCGAAGTCGAAACCGACAAGGTTGTGCTGGAAGTGCCGGCTCCCGCCTCGGGCGTGCTGGCTGAAATCGTTAAGGGCGACGGCAGCACCGTCACCTCGGGCGAAGTGCTGGCCCGCATCGACACCGCCGCCAAGGCCGCCGCCGCCGCCACCGCGCCCGCCGAGGCGCCCAAGGCCGCCGAGCAGGCCGCCGCCGCTCCCTCCGCGGCGCCCGCTGCGTCGGCCGCCGCCGGCGTGGCTTCGCCCGCCGCCGCCAAGATCCTGGCCGAGAAGGGCGTGGACGCCGCCAGCGTTGCCGGCTCCGGCCGCGACGGCCGCGTGACCAAGGGCGACGCCCTGGCCGCCAGCGCTCCCGCCAAGGCCGCCCCGGCCGCCGCTCCCGCCCCGACCACGCTGTCGCTGGACGGCCGTCCGGAACAGCGCGTGCCGATGAGCCGCCTGCGCGCCCGCATCGCCGAGCGCCTGCTGCAGTCGCAGCAGGAAAACGCGATCCTGACGACCTTCAACGAAGTGAACATGCAGGCCGTCATCGACCTGCGCACGAAGTACAAGGACAAGTTCGAGAAAGAGCACGGCATCAAGCTGGGCTTCATGTCGTTCTTCGTCAAGGCCGCCGTGGCCGCGCTGAAGAAGTACCCGCTGATCAACGCCTCGATCGACGGCAAGGACATCATCTACCACGGCTACTTCGACATCGGCATCGCCGTGGGCAGCCCGCGCGGCCTGGTGGTGCCGATCCTGCGCAACGCCGACCAACTGTCGATCGCCGACATCGAAAAGGCGATCGCCGACTTCGGCCGCCGCGCCGCCGACGGCAAGCTGGGCATCGAAGAAATGACCGGCGGTACGTTCTCGATCTCCAACGGCGGCGTGTTCGGTTCGATGCTGTCGACCCCGATCATCAACCCGCCGCAATCGGCCATCCTGGGCGTGCACGCCACCAAGGACCGCGCCGTGGTTGAAAACGGCCAGATCGTCATCCGCCCGATGAACTACCTGGCGCTGTCCTACGACCACCGCATCATCGACGGCCGCGAAGCCGTGCTGGGCCTGGTCGCCATGAAGGACGCCCTGGAAGATCCGCAGCGCCTGTTGCTGGACCTGTAATCTCGACGCCCCGGCCCGGCGCCCGCGCGCGGCGCCCGGCCGGCTTCCGGCCGGCCCGCAGGGCGGGGCGTGCTTTACTCAATACCTCACCGCGAGAACACTATGTCCAAACAATTTGACGTCGTCGTGATCGGCGCCGGCCCCGGCGGCTACATCGCCGCCATCCGCGCGGCCCAACTCGGCATGTCGGTGGCCTGCATCGACGCCTGGCAGAACGGCCAGGGCGGCCCGGCCCCCGGCGGCACCTGCACCAACGTCGGCTGCATCCCGTCCAAGGCGCTGCTGCAATCGTCCGAGCACTTCGAACAGGCCAACCATCACTTCGCCGAGCACGGCATCGAAGTCAAGGGCGTCAGCCTGAAGCTCGACACGCTGATCGGCCGCAAGAACACGGTGGTCAAGCAGAACAACGACGGCATCCTGTACCTGTTCAAGAAGAACAAGGTCACCTTCTTCCACGGCAAGGGCGCGTTCGCCGGCCAGGTGGAAGGCGGCTGGGCCATCAAGGTCACCGGCACCGCCGAGGAAGACCTGGTGGCCAAGCACGTCGTGGTCGCGACCGGTTCGTCGGCGCGTGAACTGCCCGGCCTGCCGTTCGACGAAAAGGTCGTGCTGTCCAACGATGGCGCGCTGAACATCGGCGCCGTGCCGAAGACGCTGGGTGTGATCGGCGCCGGCGTGATCGGCCTGGAAATGGGCAGCGTGTGGCGCCGCCTGGGTTCCGACGTCACCATCCTGGAAGCGATGCCGGAATTCCTGGCCGCCGCCGACCAGCAAGTGGCCAAGGAAGCCCTGAAGGCCTTCACCAAGCAGGGCCTGAACATCCAGATGGGCGTCAAGATCGGCGAGATCAAGGCCACCGCCAAGTCGGTGACCGTGCCCTACGTCGACGCCAAGGGCGCCGAGCAGAAGCTGGTGGTCGACAAGCTGATCGTCTCGATCGGCCGCGTGCCCTACACCGGCGGCCTGAACGCCGACACCGTGGGCCTGAAGCTGGACGAACGCGGTTTCATCGCCGTGGACGGCGACTGCAAGACCAACCTGCCGAACGTCTGGGCGGTGGGCGACGTGGTGCGCGGCCCGATGCTGGCGCACAAGGCCGAGGAAGAGGGCGTGGCGGTTGCCGAGCGCATCGCCGGCCAGCACGGCCACGTCAACTTCGACACCGTGCCGTGGGTGATCTACACCTCGCCGGAAATCGCCTGGGTGGGCAAGACCGAACAGCAGCTCAAGGCCGAAGGCCGCGAGTACAAGGCCGGCAGCTTCCCGTTCCTGGCCAACGGCCGCGCCCGCGCGCTGGGCGACACCACGGGCTTCGCCAAGGTGATCGCCGATGCCAAGACCGACGAAGTCCTGGGCGTGCACATCGTGGGCCCGATGGCCTCGGAGCTGATCTCGGAAGCCGTGACCATCATGGAATTCCGCGGCGCCGCCGAAGACATCGCCCGCATCTGCCACGCGCACCCGACGCTGTCGGAAGCCGTGAAGGAAGCCGCATTGGCCGTGGACAAGCGCGCGTTGAACTTCTGATCGACGCGTAGCCGATGCAAGAGGGGGGCGGGTTCAAGGATCCGCCCTTTTTTCATTTTGCTTTACCTGCCCCTCACATGAACGTCAGCGAATACTACGAACACGCCTTGGCCGAACGCGGCTACCGGCCCGACGAAGCGCAGAAGAAGGCGATCGACCGGCTGCAGCGCTACTACGACGAATGGGTCAAGTTCAAGTCGATGCGCTCGAACGCGCTGAAGAAGCTGCTGAACCGCCCCGACGTGCCGCGCGGCGTCTACCTGTGGGGCGGGGTCGGCCGGGGCAAGAGCTTCCTGATGGACGCCTTCTACGCCACCGTGCCCGTGGTGCGCAAGACGCGCCTGCACTTCCACGAATTCATGCGCGGCGTGCACCGCGAACTGGAAGAAGTGAAGGGCATGCAGGACCCGCTGGACGAAGTGGCCAGGCGGGTGGCCAAGCGCTACCGCCTGATTTGTTTCGACGAGTTCCACGTGTCCGACGTGGCCGACGCGATGATCCTGCACCGCCTGCTGCTCAAGCTGTTCGAATACGGCACGTCGTTCGTGATGACCTCCAACTACGAGCCGTCGACGCTGTACACCGACGGCCTGCACCGCGACCGCGTGCTGCCCGCGATTGCGCTGATCCAGTCGCGCATGGACGTCATGAACGTGGATGCCGGCGTCGACTACCGCCGCCGTTCGCTGGAGCAGGTGCAGTGCTACCACACGCCGCTGGACGAACACGCCCGGCAGGCGCTGCAGAGTGCTTTCGACACGCTGGCCGACACGCCGCCCCAGGAACCGCTGCTGCATATCGAGCACCGCGAAATCCGAGCGCTGGCGCTTGCGGGCTCGGTGGTGTGGTTCGACTTCGCCACGCTTTGCGGCGGCCCGCGTTCGCAGAACGACTACCTGGAACTGGCCAACCGCTTCCACGCGGTGATCCTGTCGGGCGTGCCCCGGATGGGGCCGCGCCAGGCGTCCGAGGCGCGCCGCTTCACCTGGCTGATCGACGTGTTCTACGACCATCGCGTCAAGCTCATCATGTCCGCCGAATGCGAGCCCGAAGAGATCTACACGGAAGGCGCGCTGGCCAACGAGTTCCACCGCACCGTCTCGCGCATCCTCGAAATGCAATCGCGCGAATATCTGGAGTCCGAGCGCCGGCTCACCGTGTCGTTGTAGTTATGCCGCATCCGCCCGGATTTTCCGGGCGGCGTGCACATAGCATTAGTAATGCAAGTCATTATCAATTAAGATTTTGAGACTTCTGGTCCAGCGCCGCAGTCTCTACCGTGTCCTCCCCCTTCCTGTCTTCACCGGCCTCGTGCGCGGAGGCTTCGGCCGCGCCCGTCGATGGCCTGTACCGCGATCACCGCCCCTGGCTGTTCGGATGGCTGCGCCGCAGGCTGGGCTGCGAGCATCGCGCCGAGGACCTGGCGCAGGACGTGTTCCTGAGGGTGATCCAGGGCCGCAAGGCGGTGCGCGCCAGCGACGCGCGGGCGCTGCTGACCACGATCGCCAAGGGCCTGGTGGTGGACCACCAGCGGCATGCCGCGCTGGAGCGCGCCTATCTTGCCTATCTGGCCGCGATCCCCGAGGCCTATGCGCCGTC
The DNA here is from genome assembly GCF_037619525.1 of Achromobacter veterisilvae. Classification (NCBI taxonomy): domain Bacteria; kingdom Pseudomonadati; phylum Pseudomonadota; class Betaproteobacteria; order Burkholderiales; family Alcaligenaceae; genus Achromobacter; species Achromobacter veterisilvae. Next base: position 2,715,596 of record NZ_CP148753.1, read on the forward strand.
TCCCGAGGCCCAGGCCGAACAACTGCAATCGCTGGCGGAACTGGACCGCCTGCTGGACGGCCTGCCGCCCAAGGCGCGCTCGGCCTTCCTGCTGTCGCAACTGGACGGCCTGACCTATCCCGAGATCGCCGAGCACCTGGGCGTTTCGCTGAGTTCCGTGCAGCAGTACATGGTGCGCGCAATGTCCGCATGCTATGCGGCGTTCTATGGATAGCGCCGGCGCGCCGCCGGACGCCGTCGTAAGCCAGGCGATCGCCTGGTGGGCCAGGCTGCAGTCGGGCGTGGCCGGCGCGGACGAGCGCCGGGAATGGGAAGCCTGGCTGGCGCAGGACCCCGCGCACCGCCAGGCCTGGGACCGCCTGCAGCGCATCGGCCGGGATGCGCGCCGGGTGCCGGCCGCGCTGGCGCATGCGGCGCTGGCCGCGCCGCGGTCGGCGGGCCGCCGGACGATTCTGCGCGGACTGCTGGCGATCTCGGGCGTGGCCGCCTCCGGCTGGGCGGGCTACCGCCATGCCCCCTGGCAGCGCCTGGCCGCGGACCTGAGCACCCGCATCGGCGAGCGGCGCGCGGTGGCGGTGGCCGACGGGCTGCACATCACTTTGAACAGTGACAGCGCGGTGCGCCTGCACCTGCGGGGCGGGGCCCGCGGCATCGATCTGCTGCGCGGCGAAATGCTGGTCCGCACCGAACCCCGCCCCGGGGTCGAAGCGCTGCGCGTGGATACCGGCTATGGCGAACTGCGCGCCGAAGCGGCGCGCTTCGACCTGAGGCGTACGGACGAGGGCGCGCGCGTGGGCGTCTACGAAGGCAGCGTCCAGTTGCTGCGCGCGGGCGCGACGACGCTGGCGGCCGCGGGCGAGCGCCTGACGTTTTCGGATAGCGGCGAAGTCGGCCGCCTGGCCGCCGATCCGGACCGGCTGGCCTGGGTCGACGGCATGGTGGTGGCCAAGGACTGGCGCCTGGACGAATTCGCGCGCTACCTGGCGCGCCAGCGGCTGGGCCTGATCCGCGTGGATCAGGCCGTGGCCGGGCTGCGGCTGTCCGGTGTATTCCCCCTGGACGACGCCGAGCGCGCGCTCAAGGCGCTGGAGCCCGCCTTGCCGATCAGCGTGACGCGGCATACGCAGTACTTGCTGTGGGTCGGACCCCGCGAGACCTGAGCGTTACAAATTTTCCGGCCTGCGCCTTGCAGGTTTTCGGATCCCGTACGGAAAGCAGGGATAGACATCACCGTACAGGGAGAGTTTCGTGTCCGTTTCATCTCACTCGCGCTTGCGCGCACCGTTGGCCGCCGGCCGCCTGGCCGTGCTGGCCGCCACCTGCGCGGGCGCGCTTGCCGCCGCCATGCCGCCGGCCCGGGCGCAAGCCGTCCCCGCCGCCGCCAACGCGCAGCGCAGCTACCAGATCCCCGCCGGCGCCCTGGCCGACGCCCTGACGCAGTTCGCGCGCAGCGCCGGCGTGATCCTGTCGTTCGATCCCGCGCTGGTGCGCGGCCGCCATTCGGAAGGCCTGGACGGCGCCTATTCGGTGGGCGCCGGATTTTCCCGCCTGCTGTCGGGCAGCGGCCTGCAGGCGCGCGCGCAATCGGGCAACGCCTGGACCCTGGTGCCGGCGTCTTCGTTCGAGGGCGGCACCACGACGCTGGCGCCCGTGACCGTATCGGGCATGTCCGACAGCGCGCTGGCGCCGACGGTGGGCTACGTGGCCAAGGCCAGCGCCAGCGCCACCAAGACCGACACGCCGCTGATCGAGACGCCGCAGTCCGTGTCCGTCGTCACCCGCGAGCAGATAACGGAGCAGGGCGCGCAGACGCTCAACCAGGTGCTGCGATACACGGCGGGCGTGGCCACGGAGACGCGCGGCGCCACGGCCACGCGCCTGGACCAGTTCAGCGTGCGCGGCTTCTCGGCCTCGACCTACCTGGACGGCTTGCGGGTGTTCGGCGGCCGCGACGCCTTGCCTCAGGTGGACGCCTATCGCCTGGAGCGCGTGGACGTGCTGAAGGGGCCGGCTTCGGTCATGTACGGCCAGGGCGGCCCCGGCGGCGTGGTGAACCAGGTCAGCAAGCGTCCGCTGGAAGAGACGCTGCGCGAGGTCGAAGTGCAGGTCGGCAACTACGATTACCGCCGCGCCAACTTCGACTTCGGCGGCCCGCTGGACGACGAGGGCAAGTATCTGTACCGCCTGGTGGGCTCGGGCTACCTGTCCGACGGCCAGGTCAAGGACACCAAGGAGCGCAGGTACTTCGTGGCCCCGGCCTTCACGTGGAAGCCCAATGGCGACACCACGCTGACCGTGCTGACGAACTTCCAGCGGGATCCCGACATGGGCTCGTACGGCAGCGTCTCGTCCATGCGCACGCTGCAGTCGGCGCCGGACGGCATCCGCCTGCCGGCCGACTACTACGACGGCGACGCCAACTTCGAAGAGAGCGACCGCAAGAGCTATTCGCTGGGCTATGTGCTGGACCACCGCTTCAACGACACGTTCAAGGCCTCGCAAAGCCTGCGCTGGACGCGTTCCGAAGCCCGGTACCGCAGCATCTACGGCGCGATGACGAACAACTACGGCTACACGGACAAAACGTACCTGTACCAGCAGCGCGCGTCGATCGCCACCGACGTCGACGTGGGCGCGCTGACGCTCGACAACAATCTGCAGGCGCGCTTCGACACGGGCGCCTTCGCCCATACCGTGCTGCTGGGCCTGGACTACCAGCACGTCAAGACCGATACGCTGTCGGGGTTCGGCACCGCGCCGGCCCTGGACGTCATGAATCCGGACAACCACCAGCACATTCCCGTGCCGGCGTTCTCGACGGACGCCACGTCCAGGCAATACCAGACCGGCCTGTACTTCCAGGACCAGATCAGGATCGACCGCCTGTCGGTGCTGCTGGGCGGGCGCTACGACTGGTCGCGCACCGTCGGCGAGACCACCACGCTCGCGACCGGCCGCGTCGCGCCCTCGTCGCTGAACACCGAAGCCTTCTCGGGCCGCATGGGCGTCATCTACAACTTCGACAACGGCGTGGCGCCGTACTTCAGCTACTCGGAGTCGTTCGAGCCGCAATCGGGCACGGGCTGGAACAACGCGCCGTTCAAGCCGATCGAGGGCAAGCAGTATGAAGTGGGCATCAAGTACCAGCCCCCGGGCAGCGCCACGATGCTGACGGCCGCCGCCTTCGATATCCGCCGCGAGAACATGACGACCACGGATCCGGATCCCACCCACGTCTGCGGGACGGCCGGCGGACGCTGCTCCATCCAGGCGGGCGAACTGCGCACGCAGGGGATCGAACTGGAGGCCAAGACCGAACCCCTGCGCGGGCTGACGCTGGTGGCGGCGTACTCGCTGATGGACAACGAATACTCGAAGGCCTATCCCAGCGTGACGGGGTTCAACCTGAAGGGCAAGACGCCCGTGGGCGTGCCGTCGCAACAGGCTTCCGCGTGGGCGCGCTATCAGTTGCAGGAAGGTCCGCTGGCGGGCCTGGGCGTGGGCGGCGGCGTGCGCTACATCGGTTCGTCGTACGCGGACGAGGCCAACACCCTGAAGGTGCCGTCGGTCACGCTGTTCGACCTGATGCTGGACTACGACCTGGGCCGCGCGTCTCCCGCGCTGAAGGGCATGCAGGTGGCGCTGAACGTGCAGAACCTGTTCGACAAGGAATACATCGCCTCGTGCGCCGGGGACTCCTGGTGCTGGTACGGCTACCAGCGCTCGATCAAGGCCAGCCTGCGGTACCGCTGGTAGGGCGGCGGCCGGCATTTTCGTGCCCCATCGTAGTGAGAATGGTTATAATTCAGGTCCCGCCGAATCGGATCCGGCCGCGGGGGCGGATCCGGCCAGGCGCCTGGACTAAAGGAAAATCAATAATGGCATTCGCAAGGACTTTGGCCGCCATCGCCCTCCTGGGCACGGCGGGCGCCGCGCAGGCGCATTTCGTTTGGCTGGAACGCAGCGCCGAGGGGCCGGCCAAGGCGTATTTCGGCGAGTGGGCCGACGACCTGCGCGAGAAGCGCGACGGCCTGCTCGGCAAGATCATGGTTTCGCCGGTCGTGACGGGCGCCGACGGCAAAGCGCTGAAGCCGTCGGGCGAGGGCGCGGATTTCATCGAGTTCGCCACGGCGGGCAAGGGCGACGTGCGCCTGCGCCAGCCCTACCAGTTCAAGGACACCCTGGTGCAGTATGGCGCCAAGGCCGGCCGCGAAGACACCGCCGCCAAGCTGGACCTGGAGCTCGTGCCGGCCGCCGCGGGAGCCAACGCCTTCGTGCTGCAATTCCAGGGCAAGCCGCTGCCCAAGACCGAAGTCACCGTGTTCGGTCCGCCGAAGTGGGAAAAGCGCTTCTGGAGCGACGAGAACGGCCGCATCGAAATCACCACGCCGTGGCCCGGCCAGTACGTGCTGGAAGCCGCCCACGTCGAAGAGAAGGCGGGCGAGGCCGACGGCAAGTCCTACGCCAAGATCCGCTACGTATCCACCCTGACCTTCAACGTGTCCAAGTGAAAGCTCCCGCTGCCGGCGCAGGCATGATGCGCTATCGTCTGGCCGTTTTTTCCCGGGTGGCGGCCGCCATCCTGGGCGGCTATGCCCTGGCCTCGGCGGCCGCGGCCTGCCTGGCCGTCTGGCTGCCCATGGGGCGGGCGGACGCCGTGACCACGGCGCAGATGTTGTCGTTCGTGTTCTACGCCTGCGGCGTGATCTGGGTCTTCGCCACGCGCAATGCGTGGCGCGCCTGGGCCGGCATCCTGGTGCCGGCCGCCGTGCTCGGCGGCCTGTTCCTGGCCGGCCGCGCGATGGGGGTGGCATGAAGGCTGGGAAAGCCAAGGCGCAGGGCGAAGAAGGCTTGCGCCAGTCCATGTCCTGGCTGCACACCTGGGCCGGCCTGATCTTCGGCTGGGTGCTGTTCGCGATGTTCCTGACCGGCACGCTGGCGTTCTTCCGGCCCGAGATCACGAGCTGGATGCAGCCGGAGATCCAGGCCCGGCCGACGCCCGCGGTGCAGGCGGTGGACCTGGCGCAGCGCTACCTGAACGAACACGCGCCGGACGCCAAGCGCTGGTTCATCACGCCGCCGTCGAACCGCGAGCCGCTGATCCAGATGCTGTACCAGGTGGCCAAGCCCAAGCCGGGCGAGCGCGGTTTCGTGCGCGTGAAGCTGGACCCCGTCAGCGGGCAGGCCGTCACCGGCCGCGAAACGCGCGGCGGCGATTTTTTCTACCGGTTCCACTTCGAACTGGAAACCGCGTTCCCGTGGGGGCGCTGGCTGGCGAGCATCGCGGGCATGTTCATGCTGGTGGCCATCATCAGCGGCATCATCACGCACAAGAAGATATTCACCGATTTCTTTACCTTCCGCCCGAAGAAGGGCGGACAGCGCGCCTGGATGGACGGGCATAACGTCTTGTCGGTGCTGGGGCTGCCGTTCCACCTGATGATCACGTTCAGCGGGCTGGTGTTGTTCATGATCATGCTGATGCCCGCCGGCATCCAGGCCGTCTATGAAAACCCGCGCCAGTACACCGACGAGGTCTTCAAGTCGTTCAAGATCACGCCGCCGCTGAACCAGCCGGCGCCGCTGGTCCAGATTGCGCCGCTGGTGGCCCAGGCCCAGGATCACTGGCAGGGCCGGGTCGGCCGCGTCACGGTCAACAACCCCGGCGACGCGGGCGCCACCGTGACCCTGGTCCGCGACGCCGCCGACGGGGTGTCGTATGGCCGGTTGGCGCCTTACATGCGCTTTGACGGCGTGACGGGCGCCTTCCAGGAAGGCGAGGACGACCTCAGCGCCACCGTGCAAACCGCCGGCGTCATCACCGGGCTGCATCTGGGGCTGTTCGCCGAACCGCTGCTGCGGTGGTTCTACTTCCTGGTCAGCCTGGCGGGCACGGGCATGGTGGGCACGGGGCTGGTCCTGTGGATCGCCAAGCGCCGCCAGAAGGCGCGGCCGGGCGACGTCCGCGAAGCATTCTCGCTGCGCCTGGTGGACGGCCTGAACGCCGGCACGATCGCGGGCGTGGTGTTCGGCGTGGCGGCCTTCTTCCTGGCCAATCGCCTGTTGCCGGCCGAGATGCCCGGCCGCCAGGTCTGGGAAGTGCGCGCGTTCTTCTCCGCCTGGGGGCTGTCGCTGGTCTACGCATTCCTTTTCCAGCGCCGCAAATGGCAGGATCTGCTGGCCATCGCCGCCGCCTCGCTCGCCTTGGTGCCGGTGGTCAACGCGTTCACCACGTCGCGCCATCTGGGCGTATCCCTGCCCGCCGGCGATTGGGTCATGGCCGGCTTCGACCTGACCTGCCTGGCCAGCGCGGCGCTGTTCGGCTGGATGGCGCGCAAGGCCGCTAGGGCCCGCAAGGCGCCGGCGAAGGCGTCCGCCAAGGCGCGCGCCGAACGCCCCGCCGCCAAGACCGTTTCCCCCCAAGTCGCGCAGGCTCCCGCGGCGCAGGCCGCTTCGAGCCACGTCGTTTATGAACCGAGAGGTGATACGCCATGACGCTCGCCGCCTTCTGCCTGGCCTACGCGGGGTTCTCCGCCTTGTGCCTGGGAATGGACCGCCACTATGAAGATCTCTTCGACCGCGCGCTGCCGCGGCGGCACCGCGTGCCGCTGCGCGTATTCGGCTGGGCCGCGCTGGCCCTGTCGCTGTGCGCCTCGGCGGCGGTCTGGGGCTGGAGCTACGGCACGGTCGAATGGATCGGCATCCTCAGCATCGCCGGCCTGCTGCTGATCTGGTTCCTGACGTTCCGGCCGCGCGCCGCGCTGACCGCCGGCGGCCTGTGCGCGCTGGCGGCGCCGCTGCTGGCTGTCCTGTAGCGGCGCGGGCGCGGCGCCCGTCCGGCACGTTACACTGGGTGTTTTCCCCAAAAACGCCTCGTCGCCTCATGAATACCCGCGTCCTCACCGGCATCACCACTTCTGGAACTCCCCACCTCGGCAACTACGCGGGCGCGATCCGTCCGGCCGTCCAGGCCAGCGCGCAGCCCGGCGTGGACGCATTCTTCTTCATGGCGGACTACCACGCGCTGATCAAGTGCGACGATCCGGCCCGCGTGGCGCGTTCCCGCCTTGAAATCGCCGCCACCTGGCTGGCGGTCGGGCTGGACCACGAACGCGTGACGTTCTACCGCCAGTCGGACATCCCCGAGATTCCCGAGCTGACCTGGATGCTGAATTGCGTCACGGCCAAGGGCCTGATGAACCGGGCGCACGCGTACAAGGCGGCGGTGGATCAGAACGAGGCGAAGGGCGTGGAACCGGACGACGGCGTCACGATGGGCCTGTTCTCGTATCCGGTGCTGATGGCCGCGGACATCGTGATGTTCAACGCGAACAAGGTGCCGGTGGGCCGCGACCAGATCCAGCACCTGGAGATGGCGCGCGACATCGCCCAGCGCTTCAACCATCTCTACGGCCGCGATTACTTCACGCTGCCGGAAGTGGTGATCGAGGAAGACGTGGCGACGCTGCCGGGCCTGGACGGCCGCAAGATGTCCAAGAGCTACAACAACACGATCCCGCTGTTCGAGGGCGGCGCAAGCGCGCTGCGCGCGTCGGTGATGCGCATCGTGACCGATTCGCGCCAGCCGGGTGAACCGAAGGACGCCGAGAACTCGCACCTGTACACGATCTACCGCGCGTTCGCCACGCAGGAGCAGTCCGCGGCGTTCCGCAAGCAACTGGAAGACGGGCTGGGCTGGGGCGATGCCAAGCAGGCGCTCTACGACCACCTGGAAAACCTGCTGGCCCCCATGCGCGAAAAGTATTTCGACCTGATGGCCAATCCCGGCCGCATCGAAGACATCCTGCAGGCGGGCGCCGCCAAGGCCCGCAAGCTGTCCATGCCGTTCATGCACGAGCTGCGCCAGGCCGTGGGCCTGCGCAACCTCGAGGCCGCGTCCGCGGGCGGCAAGGGCGCGCCGGTCAAGAAAGAAAAGGGCAAGGGCGCGCGCTTCGTCAGCTTCCGCGACGAAGACGGCGGCTTCCGCTTCCGCCTGCTGGCCGCCGACGGCGAGGAACTGCTGCTGTCGCAGCGTTTCGCCGACCCGAAAGAGGCCGGCGCCCTGATGCGCCGCCTGCAATCGGAACCGGCGGACTCGGTGCTGCAGGCCGACGGGCAAGGCTATGCGGCGGTGATCGACGGCGTGGCCGTGGCGGCCGCGCCGGCGGGCGCGCAGGCCGAACCGGGGGTCCTGCTGGCGCGCGCGCGCGAAGCGCTGGCCTCGCTGTCCCAGGAATAGGCGGACGGCCGGGCGCGGCGCAGGCGCCCGAAAAAAAAAGCCCGGCGCGTATGAAGCGCCGGGCCTTTTTGTCGTTTGGAGCCGCCCCCGTGCCAGGGGAGGGGCCAGCGCTCAGCGCTTGAGCTTGGCGAAGGCGTCCGCCATGGCGCTGTTCATCGCGCCCGCGCCGCCGCCCGCATTGCCGCGGCCGCCATCACCCTGGGCGCGGCGGTTGGAGCGGTCGCCGCCCTTGGGGGCGTCGCCGCTGCGGCGGGCGGGAGCCGCGGTGTCGTTCAGGCGCATGGTCAGCGCGACGCGCTTGCGGGCGGCGTCCACTTCCAGCACCTTCACGCTGACCGTCTGGCCCACGCGCACGACGTCGCGCGGATCCTTCACGAACTTCTCGGCCAGGGCCGAAATGTGGACCAGGCCGTCCTGGTGCACGCCGATGTCGACGAACGCGCCGAAGTTGGCCACGTTGGTCACCACGCCTTCCAGCACCATGCCCGGGTACAGGTCGTTCAGGGTTTCGACGCCTTCCTTGAACTGCGCCGTCTTGAATTCGGGGCGCGGATCGCGGCCGGGCTTTTCCAGTTCGGCGAAGATGTCGCGCACCGTGGGCAGGCCGAAGCGCTCGTCGGTGAAGTCGGACGGCGAAACGCCCTTGAGCGCGTCGCGCTGGCCGATGATCTGCTTCACTTCGGCCTTGATCTTGGCGACGATGCGCTCGACCACCGGGTAGGCTTCCGGGTGGACGGACGACGCATCCAGCGGGTTGTCGCCGTTGGGAATGCGCAGGAAGCCGGCGGCCTGCTCGAACGCCTTGTCGCCGAAGCGCGGCACCTTGCGCAGGATGTCGCGGGTGGGGAAGGCGCCGTTCTCGTCGCGCCAGGCCACGATGTTCTTGGCCAGCAGCGAGTTCAGGCCGGACACGCGCGCCAGCAGCGCGGCGGACGCGGTGTTCACGTCCACGCCCACGGCGTTCACGCAGTCCTCGACCACGGCGTCCAGCGAGCGCGCCAGCTCGCGCTGGTTGACGTCGTGCTGGTACTGGCCCACGCCGATGGCCTTGGGATCGATCTTGACCAGTTCGGCCAGCGGATCCTGCAGGCGGCGCGCGATGGACACGGCGCCGCGCAGGGTCACGTCCAGGTCGGGGAATTCCAGCGCGGCGGTTTCCGACGCGGAATACACGGACGCGCCCGCTTCGGAGACCACCACGCGGGTGACCTTGAGATCGGGGAAGCGTTCCATCATGTCGCCCACCAGCTTTTCGCTTTCGCGCGAGGCGGTGCCGTTGCCGATGGCGATCAGGTCGACCTTGTGGCGCGCGACCAGCGCGGCCAGGGTGTTGATCGTGCCTTCGCGGTCGCGGCGCGGTTCGAACGGGTAGACGGTGGTGGTGTCCACGACCTTGCCGGTCACGTCGATGACGGCGACCTTGCAGCCGGTGCGGATGCCGGGATCCAGGCCCAGCACGGCCTTGGGGCCGGCCGGCGCGGCCAGCAGCAGGTCTTTCAGGTTGGCCGCGAACACGCGGATGGCTTCGGCTTCGCCGCTTTCGCGCAGGCGGCCGATCAGTTCGCTTTCGAACGCCGTCAGCAGCTTGACGCGCCAGGTCCAGCGGCAGACCTCGCCGAGCCAGCGCGCGCGCGGCGTGGCGTCCAGCGCGAACAGGCCGTTGCCCAGCTTCAGGAAGCCGGCGATGCGGGCCACGCAGGGGTGCGGAAGCTGCGCTTCCAGTTCGGCTTCCAGGCCCAGGCGCAATTCCAGCACGCCTTGCTGGCGGCCGCGCAGCAGCGCCAGGATGCGGTGCGAGGGCAGGGTGCGCAGCGGTTCGTTGAAGTCGAACCAGTCGCGGAAATTGGCGCCTTCGGCTTCCTTGCCCTCGACCATCTTGGAATAGAGCAGGCCGGTGGACCACAGGTGTTCGCGCAGGTTGGCCAGCAGGTCGGCATTTTCCGCGTAGCGTTCGGCCAGGATGTCGCGCGCGCCGTCGAGCGCGGCCTTGGCGTCGTTGATGGACGCTTCGGGGTTCAGGTACTGGGCGGCCAGCGCGGCGGGATCGCAGGCCGTATCGGCCAGGATGGCGTCGGCCAGCGGTTCCAGGCCGGCTTCGCGGGCGATCTGGGCGCGGGTGCGGCGCTTGGGCTTGTACGGCGCGTACAGGTCTTCCAGGCGCTGCTTGGTATCGGCGGCGCCGATTTCCTGCTGCAGTTCGGGCGTGAGCTTGCCCTGCTGCGAAATGGATTCGAGGATGGCCCCGCGGCGCTCTTCGAGCTCTCGCAGATACCCCAGGCGCACTTCGAGGTTGCGCAGCACGGTATCGTCCAGGCCGCCGGTGGCTTCCTTGCGGTAGCGGGCGATGAAGGGCACGGTGGCGCCGTCGTCCAGCAGTTCTACCGCCGCGGCGATCTGGGAGGCGCGCGCTTCGAGCTCGGTGGCAAGCTGCGCGACGATGCGGGCGTTGTCGACGCCGGCGGCGACGTTCGTGATAGCGGAAGTTTCAGACATCTCTATACGACGACAAAAAGGGAAAACAAGGGGCGGATTGTGCCATAAGCGGCTGTTACAAAACGTGCCAGGGCGGACCGATACGTCTCTCTTGCGGCTGGCCGATGGCGGCTTTGCGGCGCGCGGGAGGCCGGGCAGCGGTATCATTTGGTTCTTTCCCACATAAGTGTCTGGCGCCCGAACCGTAACCGGCACCGGTTCACCGTTGACTCCGACCGACACTAGGCTGCCGTGATGCTGGACCTGGATATTTCCGAATTCTTCGACGAGGACGGGCCGTTGGCCACGGCCTTGCCCGGCTACAAGCCGCGACCCGCGCAAGTGGAGCTGTCCCAGGCCATCGGCCAGGCCATCCAGGAGCGCGCCACGCTGGTGGCCGAGGCCGGCACCGGCATCGGCAAGACCTGGGCCTATCTTGTACCCGCCTTCATCCAGGGCGGCAAGGTGCTGATTTCCACCGGCACCCGCACCCTGCAGGACCAGCTTTTCGCCCGCGACCTCCCGCGCGTGCGCGCCGCGCTGGCCGCGCCGGTGACCGCCGCGCTGCTCAAGGGCCGCGGCAACTACGTCTGCCACTATCACCTGGACCGCCTGCAGGGCGACGAGCGCGCCTTGAAGTCGCGCAGCGAGATCCAGCAGTTGCGCCAGATCCAGGTGTTCGCCGGCATTTCCAAGACGGGCGACCGCGGCGATCTCGCGCAGGTGCCGGAAGACGCCGAGATCTGGCAGCGCGTGACCTCCACCCGCGAGAACTGCCTGGGGCAGGAATGCCCGCGCATCCGCGACTGCTTCGTCGTGAAGGCCCGCCGGCAGGCCCAGGAGGCCGACGTGGTGGTCGTCAACCACGCCCTGTTCATGGCCGACCTGGTGCTGCGCGAAGAAGGCGTCACCGATCTGCTGCCGGAAGCGGATACCGTGATCTTCGACGAAGCGCACCAGCTTCCCGACACCGCCACGCGCTTCCTGGGCAGCAGCGTGTCCACGCACCAGTTGATGGACTTCGGCCGCGCGCTGGAAGTCGCCGGCCTGGCCTATGCGCGCGAAGCGGCCAAATGGAGCGACGTCAGCCGCCACCTGGAGACGGCCGCGCGCGAGCTGCGGCTGGTCTGTGCGCCGCTGGACAGGATGCCGGGCCGCAAGGCCACCTTCGAGGCCATTCCCAATCCCGAGGAGTTCGACGAGGCCCTGGGGGCGCTGCGCGAGGCCGTGGACAGCGCGGCGCAGGCCCTGGCCGCGGTCTCCGAGAAACATCCCGACCTGATGGCCGCCGCGCGCAGCGGCGCGGAGATTTCGGCGCGCCTCAAGCGCTGGGCCACGCCGGGCCGGGGCGGCGCGGGGCGGGACGACGAAGGCTGGGGCCGCGACGACCAGGCGCCCGAATCCGCGGCGCAGTCCGCGCTGGGAGACGGCCTGCCCACGCCGGCCGCCATCCTGGCGGGCGCCGCCGCGGCGGAGCAATGGTCCGGGCCGGCGGTGCGCTGGGTCGAGCACGGGCAGCACCACGTGCGGCTGCATTCGGCGCCGCTGTCGGTGGCCCAGGCCTTCTCCAAGTACCGCAAGCCGGGCCAGGCCTGGATCATGACCTCGGCCACGCTGTCGGTGAACGGCGAATTCACGCACTTCACCAGCCAACTGGGGCTGGACAGCGCGCGCACCGGCAAATGGGAATCGCCATTTAACTATCCGGAGCAGGCCCTGCTGTTCGTGCCGCGCGGCATGCCCGAGCCCCAGTCGCCGCAGTTCCTCGAGCGCTTCGTGCGGACGCTGATGCCGCTGCTGGAGGCAAGCCCCGGCGGGACGCTGGTGCTGTGCACGACGCTGCGCGCGGTGGACAGGGTCGCGAACCTGCTGGCCGACGAATTCGACGACGCCGGCCACGAATGGCCTTTGCTCAAGCAGGGGGACGGCACGCGCCGCGATCTGCTCGAGCGTTTCTGCCGGCTGGAGCATCCCGTGCTGGTGGGCAGCGCCAGCTTCTGGGAAGGCATCGACCTGCCCGGCGACGTGCTGACCCTGGTGGCGATCGACAAGCTGCCGTTCGCGCCGCCCGACGACCCCGTCATCGAGGCGCGCCTGCGGGCCTGCCGGTCGCAGGGCGGCAATCCGTTCTCGGAGTACCAGTTGCCCGAGGCGGCGATCTCGCTCAAGCAGGGCGCGGGCCGGCTGATCCGCACGGAATCGGATTGGGGCGTGCTCATGGTGGGCGACGGGCGGCTGGTCGAGAAGCCTTACGGCAAGCGCCTGTGGCGGGGGTTGCCGCCTTTCGCGCGGACCCGGGAAATCGAGGAAGTGCTGGCGTTCTACCGCCGCAAGGGCGAGGGCGGCGAGGCATAGCTGGCGCGCGGTTTCGCGCCGCGCGGCGGTAGCCCAAGGCAAAAAAAAGCTCCCCTCGGGGAGCTTTTTCCCATGCGGGAATCGGATCAGTCGAACGGATTCCACCAGCTCCTGTCGGCCTTCAGGCCGCGGGTGCGGAATTCGCTGTTGGGGAAGTTCTTGTCGTAGACGCGTTGCGAGTCGTTCTTCAGTTCGGTCATGCCGAGCTTGTCGTAGGACTCGACCATCAGATAAAGCGCTTCTTCGGTGGCGGGCGCGCCTTCGAAGTCGGTGATGACGGTCTGCGCGCGGTTGGCGGCGGCCACGTAGGCGCCGCGCTCGTAGTAGTAGCGCGCCACGTGCACTTCGTTCATGGCGATGGTGTTGACCAGCCATGCGACGCGTTTTTCCGCGTCGACCGAATACTTGCTGTCCGGATAGCGCTTGATCAGTTCGTTGAAGGCGTCGTAGGAAGCGCGCAGGCCCTTTGGATCGCGCTCGGCGGGATCCTGGCCGGTGATGTTGCTCATGAAGGCGCTGGCCGGCGTGAAGTTGATCAGGCCCTTCAGGTACAGCGCATAGTCGGTGCCGGGATGGTTGGGGTAGAGCTGCTGGAAGCGGTCGATGGCCGCGAGAGCCTGCTCGTTTTCGCCGTCCTTCCAGTTGACGTACGCCAGTTCAAGCAGGGCTTGCTGCGCATACACGCCGAACGGGTAGCGGCTTTCAATCGCGGTCAGGCGTTCGCGGGCTTCCTTCCAGCCACCCGAGGACATTTCCGACTTGGCATCGGCATAGAGCTGTTCGGCGCTCCAGTTCGTGGTCTTGTCGTACTTGTTGTCGGACGAGCCGCAACCGGCGATCGCGACGACGGCAACCAGCGCGATGACCACGCGCAAGATCGGCCCGCTGCGGGAGGCGGGATTCGAGGGAGCTGCGGGGTGGTGAATCACGAGAATCGTATCCTTGGTGGTAGCATGGCAGGCTGATTATATGATTTGTCTCCATGTCTGATACAGCCGCCGGCGCAGATCTCGTTTCCGACGACGAATTCCTGGGTCTTCCCGACGAAAATTCCAGGGGTGAACCGCAACTTGTAACCGTGCCTGACGGTACGCGGGCCGACCGGCTGGACAAGGTGCTGGCGGGTCTGTTGCCCAATCATTCCCGCAGCCGGCTGCAAGGCTGGATCGAGGCCGGCAATGTCCATGTGAACGGCGCGCCCGGCAAGGTCCGGCAGACCGTCGGCCCCGGCGACGAGATCGCCGTATGGCCCCAGCCCGCGCCCGAAACACTGGCCTTCGCGCCCGAACCCGTGGAATTCGCGGTCGTGGACGAAAGCCCCGACTGGATCGTCGTGAACAAGCCCGCCGGGCTGGTCACGCATCCCGGGGCGGGCAACTGGAGCGGCACCCTGCTCAACGGCCTGCTGCACCGCTATCCCGAACTGGCCCAGGTGGCGCGCGCCGGCATCGTGCACCGCCTGGACAAAGACACGTCCGGCCTCATGGTCGTGGCGCGCAACGAGACGGCGCAGACCCACCTCGTGCGGCAATTGCAGGCGCGCAGCATGGGCCGCGAGTACGTGGCGCTGGCGCATGGCTGGCTGGCCGGGGCCGGCAAGGCCGACCGCCCGATCGGCCGCGATTCCCGCGTGCCGGTGCGCATGAGCGTGGAACGCCCGGTGGCTCCCAAGCCCGCCGTCACCCACTATGCGCCGGCCCGCCGCGGGCAGGTGGACCCGGGCGGCCGCGTCACCGAAGTGGTGTGCCGCCTGGAAACCGGCCGCACCCACCAGATCCGGGTGCACCTGGCCAGCCTGGGGCATCCGCTGCTGGCCGACACGCTCTATGGCGGCAAGAACATCGCGGGCGCGCAGCGGCAGATGCTGCATGCGCGCGCCCTGCATTTCGACGATCCGGGCGGCCGCGGCGAGGCCGAATTCACCGCGGCCCCGCCCGCCGACATGGTCCTGGTACAGGAAAGCATCGCATGGAACGCGTAGCGGCAGGTCTGCCCGTGGTGACCGGCCCGCAATGGGCCGGCGTCAACTATTTCTGCACCACCCGCGCAGGCGGCGCGGGCGTCGCGCCGCACGACACCCTGAACCTGGGCCGCCGCGCCGGCGACGATCCCGGCACGGTCGCGGAGAACCGGCGCCGCGTGCGCGCCGCGGTGCCCGCCGAGCCCCTGTGGCTGCGCCAGGTCCACGGCAGCGAAGTCGTGGACGCCGACCGGGCGGACCTGCCGGACGAGCCGGCGGTCGACGCCAGCGTCACCGCGCGCCCCGGCCGCGTCCTGGCCGTCATGGTGGCCGATTGCCTGCCGGTGGTGATCGCCGACGCGGAAGGCAAGGTGCTGGGCGCGGCGCATGCCGGCTGGCGCGGCCTGTCGGGCGGCGTGCTGGAACACACGCTGGCGGCCATGCGGGCCAAGGCGCCGCGGGCCGCGGGCTGGCGCGCATGGGTGGGCCCGGGCATCGGCCCCCAGGCGTTCGAAGTGGGCCAGGACGTGCTGGACGCCTTCGAGGCGGACGATCCGGCCACCCGGCGCTACTTCACGCCGCGGCCGGGCCTCTCCGGAAAATGGCTGGCCGATCTCGCCGGATTGGCCGATTTCCGCCTGCGCCGGGCCGGGGTACAAGAGGTGTCCTTGAGCGGGATGTGCACCGTGGCCGAAGCGGACCGGTTCTTTTCGTACCGGCGCGATGGAGAAACCGGACGCATGGCCTTGCTTGCCTGGCTCGACCCGGTTTGATCCAGCGCAAGGCGGGCGCTTGCGCTTGCTGCGCACCCGGCAGGCCTCCTTGTATACCCGCATTGACAGGCCTGGACCCCGAATGCAACATCAATCGCGTAGTCTCGATAACAAGGTGTCGAAGTGAATGCCAATCTCTCCGCCGCAGGGCCCATTCCGGTGAGCGTGGCACCGGAAGTCCTGGCCGACATCCAGGCTGAATTCTCTCGCGAATGGCAGCGCCTTTGCGATGACGCCCGCCGCGGCGCGCTTGCGCCGCCGCCCGACCGCCGTTTTGCCGGCGAGGCCTGGGCCGCCAATCATTCGCACCTGTTGCTGGCGCATACCTACCTGTTGTCCGCGCGCGCGATGTCGCGCATGGTGGACGCCGCGCAGGTCAGCGAACCGATGCGCGACCGCCTCCGCTTTTCCATCATGCAGTGGGTCGACGCGTTGTCGCCGTCCAATTTCCTGGCGCTGAACCCGGATGCCCAGCAATCCATCGTGGAGAGCGCGGGCCGGGCGCTGAACGAGGGCCTGGCGAACCTGCTCGGCGACGTCAAGAAAGGGCGCATCACCCAGACGGACGAATCGCAGTTCGAGATCGGCCGCAACGTGGCGGTGACGCCCGGCGAAGTCGTATTCGAGAACGCGCTGTTCCAGCTCATCCAGTACGCGCCGTCCACCGCCGCCGTGCACGAAAGACCCCTCGTCATCGTGCCGCCGAACATCAACAAGTTCTACATCCTGGACCTGCAGCCCGAGAATTCCTTCGTGCGGCATGCGGTGGACCAGGGCTTCACGGTGTTCCTGGTTTCGTGGCGCAACCCGGTGTCCAGCGATACCGACGGCGTGGACCGCGCCACCTGGTCCGATTATCTCGACAACGCGGTGCTGCAGGCCCTGCGGGTGGCCAGCGACATCGCCAGGCAGCCGCAGGTCAACGCGCTGGGTTTCTGCGTGGGCGGCACCATGCTGGCGTCCGCGCTGGCGCTGGCCGAGGCGCGCGGCGAACATCCCGTGGCCTCGCTGACCCTGCTGACCTCGCTGCTGGATTTCCACGACACCGGCGTCCTGAACGTCTTCGTCGACGAGGCCCACGCGCTGCTGCGCGATCATCAACTGGGCAGCGGCGGGCTGATGCCCGGCCGCGAACTCGCCACCACGTTCTCGTTCCTGCGGCCCAATGAACTGGTCTGGAACTACGTCGTCGGCAACTACCTCAAGGGCCAGAAGCCGCCCGCCTTCGACCTGCTGTTCTGGAACGGCGACAGCACCAACCTGCCCGGGCCCTTCTTTTCCTGGTACTTCCGCAATACCTACCTGGAGAACAACCTGAAGGTGCCGGGCCGGGCGCAAGCCGCGGGCGTGCCGCTGGACCTGACGCGGCTGGAGATGCCGGCGTACATCTTCGGGTCGCGCGAGGACCACATCGTGCCCTGGGTGTCGGCCTATGCGTCCACGCAGGTCCTGCGCGGGCCGCAGCGTTTCGTGCTGGGGGCGTCCGGGCATATCGCCGGCGTGGTGAATCCGCCGGCCAAGAAACGCCGCAGCTACTGGGTGGCCGACGAGCTGGAGCGATCGGGCCAGCATCTGCCGGGCGATCCGAACACGTGGTTCGCGCAGGCGGCCGAGAAGCCCGGCAGTTGGTGGCCCGATTGGGCCGCCTGGCTGGCCGGCCATTCCGGCAAGCAGGTCAAGGCGCGAACGAAGTTAGGCAATGCCCGGCACCGGCCGATAGAACCGGCGCCTGGCAGATATGTGAAAGTCCGGGCCGCCTGAAACCGCGGCTTGCGGTTGGCCCAGGACAGTAAGTTAACCAACGAGGCGTCCGTCGCACACAGGAGGAAATCCAATGAGCGGAAAACTGGCTTACGTTACAGGCGGGATGGGCGGTATCGGCACCTCAATTTGCCAGCGCCTGGCCAAAGATGGCTTTCGCGTGGTGGCAGGCTGCGGCCCCAGCCGCAATTACCAGCAATGGCTGGACGAACAGGCCGCGCAGGGCTATACGTTCTACGCGTCCGTGGGCAACGTGTCCGATTGGGAATCCACGGTAGAGGCATTCGAACGGGTCAAGCGCGACCTGGGCCCGGTCGACGTGCTGGTCAACAACGCGGGCATCACCCGCGACGGCCTGTTCCGCAAGATGAGCGCCGACGATTGGCGCGCGGTCATCGACACCAACCTGAACAGCCTCTTCAATGTGACCAAGCAGGTGATCGAGGACATGGTCGAGCGCCAGTGGGGCCGCATCGTCAACATCAGCTCGGTGAACGGCCAGAAGGGGCAATTCGGCCAGACGAACTACTCCACGGCGAAGGCCGGCATCCATGGCTTCACCATGGCGCTGGCGCAGGAAGTGGCCAGCAAGGGCGTCACGGTGAATACGGTGTCGCCGGGCTACATCGGCACGGACATGGTTCGGGCCATCCGTCCCGACGTCCTGGAAAAGATCGTCGCCACCATTCCCGTGCGCCGCCTGGGCACGCCGGAGGAAATTGCATCCATTACGTCATGGCTGGCCTCGGATGAGTCCGGCTTTTCGACGGGAGCGGACTTCTCGCTCAACGGCGGCCTGCACATGGGCTGACGCATTGCCGGCCGCCAGGGGGCGGCCGACTGGCGCCGGACGGTCTCGGGGAGAGGGCCGTCCGGCATTACACTTAACCCTATCCGAAGTCTTAGAGATCGCCCGATCCGGGGACAAACATGACGCAAGCACAAACCGGCGCCAGCCTGCGCCTGATTAAAAAGTACCCCAACCGTCGTCTGTACGACACCCGGACCAGCACCTACATCACTCTCGCAGATGTCAAGCAACTGGTCCTGGCGAACGAGGAATTCCAGGTCGTCGACGCCAAGAGCGGGGAAGACCTGACCCGCAGCATCCTGCTGCAGATCATCCTTGAAGAGGAAAGCGGCGGCATGCCCATGTTCTCCTCGAACATGCTGTCGCAGATCATCCGTTTCTATGGCCATGCCATGCAGGGCATCATGGGTTCGTACCTGGAAAAGAACATCCAGGCCTTCATGGAGATCCAGCAGCGGATGGCCGAGCAGTCCAAGGGCCTGTACGGAAGCCAGTTCGGCCCCGAGGCCTGGGCCCAGTTCATGAACGTGCAGACGCCCATGCTGCAGAACATGATGAACAACTACATCGACCAGAGCAAGAACCTGTTCGTGCAGATGCAGGACCAGATGCAGGACCAGACGCGCGCGATGTTCTCGACGTTCCCCTTCACGCCCGGCGGCACGCCGGGCACCGGCCGCAAATAACGGCGCAACCGGGTCCGTCCCCAGATGAGCACGCCCCTTCGGGGGCGTTTTTTCGTTTGACCAAACGCAACGATCCGGCGATTTTTCCGTCCACGGGTTCAGGGATATGTCAGTTGTTTTGGTTACATTAATGAAAACGGTTCTTGTTTATATTTTTGGAACCGCCTTCCCATTCGTGTATCGAGGATTATGCACATGATCAAGAAAGCCTTGGCCCTGGCCATTGTCGCTCTGAGCGTTTCCGCCGCCCATGCGGCCGAATACCCCATCGGCAAACCGGTGGAAAAGGGCGGCATGGAAATCGGCGCCGTGTATTTGCAGCCGATCGAAATGGACCCTCCCGGGATGATGCGTCCCGCCAAGGATTCGGACGTGCACCTCGAGGCCGACATCCACGCGACCGCCGGCAACCAGACGGGCTTTCCCGAGGGCGAATGGGTGCCCTACCTGGTGGTGAAGTACGAGATCCAGAAGGTCGGCAGCCAGAACGTGCAGAAGGGCACCTTCATGCCGATGGTCGCCAACGACGGCCCGCACTACGGCGAGAACGTCAAGCTGGAAGGCCCGGGCAAGTACAAGCTGAAGTACTCGATCCTGCCGCCGACCGCGGACAAGATGAGCCACTTCGGCCGCCACGTCGACAAGGAAACCGGCGTGGGCCCCTGGTTCGAACCCTTCGACCTGGAATATGAATTCGTCTTTGCCGGCACCGGCAAGAAGGGCGGTTACTGATCGTGAGCCGCCTGCTTCGCGTTGCCGCCGCATTGCTGATCGGCCTGGCCGGCATGGCCGGCACGGCGCCCGCGCAGGCGGACGAGTTGCCGACCTTCACGCTGAAGTTCAAGCCCGACGGCACGTTCGAGCCCGCCACCCTGGAAGTGCCTGCGGGCCGTTTCAAGATCGAGCTCATCAACGAGAGCAACGAGCCTGTGGAATTCGAGAGCATTCCGCTGCGCAAGGAGAAAGTCCTGGGACCGGGGGTGAAGTCCTTCGTCGTGATCACCATTTCGCGCCCGGGCGAGTACCCCTTCTTTGACGACTTTCACCAGAGCGTGAAAGGCACCTTGGTCGTCAAGCCCAAGGAATAACGCGGTAGCAATACATGGAACAGGTCCTTTTCATAGTCTGGCGTGAAAGCGTCGAAGCCATGCTGGTGGTGGGCATCCTGTACACCTGGCTGCGCTCCACGCCCGAAGGCAAGCGCGGGCTCAACTACCTGTGGGGCGGCGTCGTGGCGGGCCTGGCGCTGGCCGTGGCGCTGGCGCTGGTGCTGCTGGGCGTGTCGTCCTGGCTCAGCGACGAAGGCCAGGAGTGGTTCCAGGCCATCATGTCGCTGGCCGCGTGCGTGCTGGTGGTGCAGATGGTCGTCTGGATGAAGAAGCACGGCCGCACGCTCAAGGGCGAACTCGAAAGCGGCGCGCGGGCTTCCGTCGCCAGCGACAACTGGTGGGGCCTGTTCGTGCTCGTGGCCATCGCCGTGGCCCGCGAAGGCAGCGAGACGGTGGTGTTCCTGTACGGCACCGTGTCCGCGGGCGACGGCGGCAGCGGCATGCTGATGCTGGCGCTGGCCGGCGTCGCGGGTTTCCTCGTGGCGCTGCTGACGTTCTGGCTGCTGCAACTGGGCGGCAAGCTCATTACCTGGCGCCGGTTCTTCCGCGTGACCGAAATCCTGCTCCTGCTGCTGGCCGGTTCGCTGCTGGTGGGCGGCCTGGACCACCTGATTTCGCTGGACGTCCTGCCCACCATCGTCGATCCGATCTGGGACAGTTCGTGGCTATTGAGCGACAGTACCGGCGTCGGCAAGGTCCTGGCCGACTTCGCCGGCTACCGCGCCCTGCCTGCGCTGACCTCGGTGCTGCTGTGGGTGGCATACTGGGCGATCGTCTGGGCGCTGCTGCGCTGGGTGGGCGGCAAAGCCGCCCCGGCGGCGGCCGCGGCCCGCGGCGCGTCCTGATCCGCACTTTTGCCGGACTGAATATTTGAAGGTTTGACCATGGCTGCTGTACTCGGGAGGGCAACCTCCCGTATCGCCGACTTCCTCCGTGACCATGCCCCGCTGTTGCGCAAGCTGCAGTGGGGCATTGTCGCGATGTACGCGTTTCTTCTGATCGTGCCCGCGGTCCTGCCCCTGCCGGACAACGCGTCCTCGGTGTTCAATAACCTGACGATCGTCGCGCAGTTCGCGTTCTGGGGCGTGTGGTGGCCGTTCGTGCTGATTTCCATGCCGATCCTGGGCCGCGCCTGGTGCGGCTGGCTATGCCCCGAGGGCATGCTGACGGAATGGGCCAGCGAACGCGGCAAGGGGCTGGCGATCCCGAAATGGATGCGCTGGGGCGGCTGGCCTTTCGTGGCGTTCGCGCTGACGACCGTCTACGGGCAGCTCGTCAGCGTGTACCAGTACCCGCTGGCGGTGCTGGCGGTGCTGGGCGGGTCCACGGTGGCGGCCATGATCGTCGGCTGGCGCTATGGCCGCAGCAAGCGGGTGTGGTGCAAGTACCTGTGCCCGGTCAACGGCGTGTTCAACCTGCTGGCCAAGCTGGCGCCCTGGCACTTCAAGGTCGACGAAGAAAAGTGGCGCCATCCCGTCATCCGCATCGAACCCATCAACTGTGCGCCGCTGGTGCCGCTGCGCCACATGAAAGGCGCCGGCGATTGCCACGTCTGTGGACGCTGCAGCGGCTACCGCGGCGCGATCGCGCTGACGCCGCGTTCGCCCGAAGAGGAAATCGTCCGCGTCGCGCAGGGCGATCCCTGGCAGACGGCGCTGCTGTGCTTCGGCCTGATGGGCATCGCGATCGGCGCCTTCCTCTGGAGCGCCAGCCCCTGGTACGTGACCGCCAAGCAGTGGGCCGCGACGTGGCTGGTGGAGCACGACATCCTGTGGCCGCTGATGGACAACGCGCCCTGGTTCATCCTGACGCATTACCCGGAAGTGAACGACAGCTTTTCCTGGCTGGACGGCGCCGGCATCCTGATGTTCGTCGTCGGCGCCACGGTCTGCGTCGGGGGCGCGAGCTTCCTGTCGCTGTGGATCGCCGACCGCCTGGCGCCGGCCGCGGCCGTGCCGGGGACGGCCGCCGGACGCTGGGGCCGGCCGGGCCTGCACAAGCTGGCCCAGGCCCTGATCCCGTCCGCCGGCATCGGCGTGTTCCTGGGCCTGTCGGCCACCACGGTCAACCTGCTCAAGCACGAAGGCGTGCAGGCCGCGTGGGCCGCGCCCGTGCGCTTCACCCTGCTCAGCCTGGCGGTGCTGTGGACGCTGCGCCTGTATGCGCGCCTGCTGAAGCCGCGCGAAGCCAGCGCCCTGCGCAAAGGCCTGGCATGGCTGGTGCTGCTGGCGGGCCTGGCGCCGTTCTGTCTGGCCTGGGTGCTGTTCTTCGCGGTCTGGTAGCCCCATGGCCTCCTACGCGTTCCGCCTGCTCAACGTTTTCGCTTCCGGGCCCTTCAGCGGCAACCAGCTCTGCGTGTTCGAAGACGCGCGCGGCATGGACGACGCCACCATGCTGAATCTGGCGGTGCAATTCAATCTGTCCGAAACCACTTTCATCCTGCCTTCGGACCGGGCGGACGCCCGGGTGCGCATCTTCACGCCCGGCTACGAGATGAAGTTCGCGGGCCATCCCACCATCGGCACCGCGCAGGTCGTGCGTGACCTGCTCAAGTCCGGCGATGCGCTGACGCTGGAATTCGCGGCCGGCATCGTGCCGGTCACGGCCCGGGGCGATGCCTGGACCTTCACCGCGCCCTGTCCGGACGGCGTGCGCACCGCGCAACCCGCGCTGGGCCGGGCGGAGATCGCCAGCCTGGCGGGCCTGGCCCCTGCTGACCTGCTGGACGATCCGGTGTGGGTGGACACGGGCGCCGACCAACTGCTGGTGCCGCTTGCCAGCGTGGACGCCGTGCGCCGCGCCGCGCCCGACGCGGCCCGGCTGGACCGCTGGCAGGCCAACAGCCTGGGCCGCAAGATCCTGTATGTCTTTGCGTTCGACGACGGCAGGACGCAGGACGGGCGGCAGGTCGCGGTGGCCCGGTACTTCTATGCCAAGGCGGGCGGCGGGGTGAACGAGGACGCCGGCACGGGGTCGGCCTGCGCCAACCTGGGCGGGTGGCTGCGGCACCGGGGCCACGCCTTGCCCGCCAGCATCCTGGTCGAGCAGGGCGACCTGATCGGCAGGCCGTGCCGGCTGCTGCTGGACGTCCTGGCCGACGGGCGGATCCAGGTGGGCGGGCGCGCGCTGGAGATCGGGCGGGGCACGGTGGACGTCTGAGGACGCGCGGCCTCTCCAGACAAAGCCCCGCAAAAAAAGACGGCGCCCGCGTATGCGGGCGCCGTTTCTGCTTCGGGGCCGGCCCGAAGCGGTACAAGCTCTATTGCTTGTTCTTGGCGGGGTCGACCTTGATGTTGTTCATCACCTGCTTCACGCCTTCGACGCCTCGCGTCACGGTAGCCGCATGATCGGCTTCGGCGGCGGTGCCCACGGTGCCGGTCAGTGTCGTGATGCCCTCATTGGTTTCCACGGCGATATCGAGGGCGCTCAGTTGCTTGTCGGCCACGAAGGCGGCCTTGACCTTGGTGGTCACGGTGGCGTCGGACGCGTATTCACCCACGGACTGTTTCGGCTTGCCGTCATCGGCGGCAAAGGCGATGGAAGTGAAGGCAGCGCCCGTGCCCAGTGCGGCGGCGGCGATCAGCTTGCGAAATTCCATAGTCATGCTCCTTGTTGGTGTGGTTCAGCGCGTTCGGGACGCAGCGGTTGTCGGGAGATCTTGGGGTACGGGTTCTATTTCTTGCGGAATGCGCCGCCCAGAATGGACAGCAGCGCCAGTACCAGGAAGACGAAGAACAGGATCTTGGCGATGCCCGCGGCGCCGGCGGCGATGCCGCCGAAACCCAGGACGGCCGCGATGATGGCAATGACGAAGAAAACTACGGCGTAGTGCAGCATGTCAGCTTCTCCTGGTGGTTGGCGGGGTCAGGGATTGCCGTCGAAGAAGTCGCGGACTTCTTTCTCCGCCTGTTCCCTGGTCTTGCCATAGCGCTCCTGGATCAGGCCCGCCAGGCGTTCGGCGTTGCCTTCCGTGCGGGTCAGCTCGTCGTCGGTGAGTTCGCCCCAGGCCGCCTTGGCCTTGCCTGCCAGTTGCTTCCATTTGCCAGCGATAACGTCGTTGTTCATGGTGACCTCTCCGTTTGCGTGCGGCGGCGGGTTCGTGGCCTGCGAACCTTGCCCCCGCGGTTTTGAGTGGGACACTGATCAGCCGGGCCTGCCTGCGTTGCGGCTGCTTTCGCGCCAGGCCCAGGTCTTCAACGTACGAGCCCCCGGCGAGGCCTGTCAAACCTTGCTGTGGGCAAATGTAACGGTGCTTCCCGGGCGGAAAAGCGCGTTTTCAGGCGGGCAGGGGTTGCAGGCGCACTAAGGGCGGACGTTACATTCCAGCAACGTCTTGTCCGCTTTTGCGGGGGGCTGGTAACGGGATCTGCGGGCGGGCGCGGGCAGGGCGCGCGCCGCGGCGGTATAGTCGTGACGGAACCCGCAGGGCGGTTCGATCACCAGGAACGGGAGAGAGGCACGCATGACGCAACGACTTTGCAGCGCGATCTTGTTGACGCTGGCCGCGCTGGCGGCGGTGGGATGCACGCACGTGACGGACAGGTACCAGGCCGCGGCGCCCGCCGTGGCGGCCAGTAGCTGAGCCGGCGGACGCCGCGCAAACATGGAAACGGGGCGCCCAGGGGCGCCCCGTTTCCTATTGGGCCGCCGCCGGGGCGGCTCAGGCCTGCGCGATGCGGCTTGCGATGTGCGCCAGCGCTTCTTCCACCTGGTCCACCAGGATCAGGCACAGGTCGCCGGGAGCAAGCCGGGCCAGGGCGGTGTCGATCGCCAGGAACTCGCCGTGGATTTCCTCGACGTGCTTGCTGCGGGTGGCGTTGGCCAGGCCCAACTGAAGCAGCGCCAGCACCTCGCCGTCGGCGCGGCCGCGCTGGCACTGGTCCTGGTAGAGCACTACGTCGTCGAAGGCTTCGCCGAGGATCTCGGTCTGCATGCGGATGTCTTCGTCGCGCCGGTCGCCCGCGCCGCTGATGACGGCGGAGCGGCGCCTGGCGGGCATGGCGTCCACCGCGCGGACCAGCGCGAGGATCGCGTCGGGATTGTGGCCGTAGTCCGCGATCACCGTGGCGCCGCGGTAATCGAACACGTTGAAGCGCCCGGGCGCGGTCTGCGCATCGTTGACGAAGGTGGCCAGGCCGCGGCGGATGACGTCCTGGTCCAGGCCCAGCGCCCAGGCCGCGGCGATCGAGGCCATGGCGTTCTCGACCTGGAAGGTGATCGCGCCGTCGCGGGTGAGGGGAATGCCGGCCAGCGGGTAGCGGATTTCTTCGGCGCCCTGCGCGGCCACGATCGCGTCGCCGTCGCGGTACACGGCGCGCAGGCCCTGGGCGCGATGCGTCGCCATCACGGGATGGTTGCGGTCCTCGGCGAAATACGTGATCGAGCCCGGGCAACTGGCGGCCATCTCGGCCACGATGGGATCGGCCGCGTTCAGGACCGCGGTGCCCGTGGGATGCACGTGCTGCACGATCACGCGCTTGACCACGGCCAGGTCTTCCACCGTGCTGATGTAGCCCAGGCCCAGGTGGTCGCCCATGCCGATGTTGGTGACGATGGCCACGTTGCAGCGGTCGAACGCCAGCCCTTCGCGCAGGATGCCGCCGCGCGCGGTCTCGAACACGGCCGCGTCCACGTCCGGATGCATGAGCACGCTGCGGGCGCTGCGCGGGCCGCTGCAGTCGCCCGTATCGATGCGCAGGCCGTTCACGTAGACGCCGTCGGAATTCGTCATGCCGACGCGGTTGCCGGCCGCGCCCAGCAGATGGGCGGTCAGCCGCACCGTGGTCGTCTTGCCGTTGGTGCCGGCCACCGCCACCACCGGAATGCGGCCGTCGTCGCCGTCGGCGTACATGTTGGCGATGATGGCCTCGCCCACCGGGCGGCCCTTGCCGAACGACGGGTTCAGGTGCATGCGCAGGCCGGGCGCGGCATTCACTTCCACCACGCCGCCATGCTGGTCCTCGAGCGGATACAGCACGCTTTCGGCCACCACGTCCACGCCGCAGATGTCCAGTCCGATCATGCGGGCCGCGGACACCGCGCGCGCCGCCATCTCGGGATGCACCTCGTCGGTCACGTCGGTGGCCGATCCGCCGGTGCTCAGGTTGGCGTTGTTGCGCAGGAAGATCAGCGTGCCGGCGGGCGGCACGGAGTCGGCGTCGAAGCCCTGCTTCTTGAGCGTGGCCAGGGCGATGTCGTCGAAGCGGATCTTGGTCAGCGAGGTCGCGTGGCCGTCGCCGCGCAGCGGGTCGGCGTTGACCTGCTCCACCAATTGGCGGATGGTCTGCTGCCCGTCGCCCGTGACCTGCGGCGGATCGCGGCGCGACGCCGCCACCAGCGCGCCGCCCACCACCAGCAGGCGGAAATCGTGGCCGGGGATATAGCGCTCAACGATGACTTCCGAGCTGATTTCCTCGGCGGCTTCGAAGGCCTGGATCACGCGTTCGCGCGTTTCGATGTTGACGGCGACGCCGCGCCCCTGGCTGCCGTCGCGCGGCTTGACGACCACCGGGCCGCCCAGCTCCTGGGCCGCGGCCCAGGCTTCCTCGGCGGTGGTGACCGACCGTCCCATCGGCACCGGCACGCCGGCGGCGTCCAGCAGCATTTTCGTCAGGTCCTTGTCCTGCGCGATGGACTCGGAGATGGCGCTGGTCAGGTCTGTTTCGGCGGCCTGGATGCGGCGCTGCCTGCTGCCCCAGCCGAACTGCACCATGCTGCCTTGCGTCAGGCGGCGGTAGGGAATGTTGCGCGCGACGGCGGCGTTCACGATGGAGCCGGTGCTGGGCCCCAGGCGCACGTCTTCGTCCAGGTCGCGCAGGCGCTTCAGCGCGTCGGCCAGGTCGAACGGCGCGTCGTCCAGCGCGGCGCGCACCAGCACCTGGGCCAGCTCCATCGCCAGCCTGCCGACCTCTTCCTCGCTGTATTCCACCACCACCTGGAACACGCCCGGCTCGATGGTGGAGGCGGTGCGGCCGAACGTGACGGGGCAGCCGGCGTGCGCCTGCATCGTCAGCGCGGCGATCTGCAGCACGTGCGCGATGGACACCGCGTCCTGGTGGCCTTCGGGGCGCAGCAGCCCGGTCTGCGGCAGCCGCGCGCGCAGGCGCGCTTCGAATTCCGGCAGGTTGTCGATGGAGCATTCGGCGTCGGCGCAAGAGACGATGGCCTCGATCGCCGTGTTCTTGCTCCACAGGTTGGGGCCGCGCAGTGCTCGGATACGGGAAACTTCCATGGCAGGTATTCCTGTCTAGCTCACGCGCGCCCGCGCTCTGGCGGGGCGCGAGGATATTGTCAGTATTGCTGAATCCAGCGGCGGACCAGGTCGATGGTGGGGCCGGAGAACGCCTCGTCCGATTGCAGCAGGACGAAGTCGCCCGCCGCGATGCCGTTGAGCTGGCTTTCGATGGCCTTGCCGTGGTCGGGCTCTTCCTGGACGTCCTTCACGCGGGCGCCTTGCGCCAGGCCCTGGCGCAGCAGCGCGCGCGCCTGGCCCGCCGGGCGCTTGCTGCGCACGGTGAGGTCGTCGTAGAGTACGACGCGGTCGAACGCGTCGCCCAGCAGCTTGCCCTGCTCGATCAGGTCCTGGTCGCGCCGGTCGGCGCCGCCCGAATAGACGGCGGCGCGCAGGGTCGCCGGGAACTGGTCGATCGCGGCGATCAGCGGACGCAGCGCCGAGGCGTTGTGCACGTCGTCCACCACCACGGTGCTGCCGTTGCGTTCGAACAGCGTGAATTGCCACGGCGCGTCGGCCTGGTCGAT
Organism: Achromobacter veterisilvae; assembly: GCF_037619525.1. Taxonomy (NCBI): domain Bacteria; kingdom Pseudomonadati; phylum Pseudomonadota; class Betaproteobacteria; order Burkholderiales; family Alcaligenaceae; genus Achromobacter; species Achromobacter veterisilvae. Next base: position 2,743,520 of record NZ_CP148753.1, read on the forward strand.
ATCGAAGGTTTCGATGCCGGCGCGGATCAGTTCGACCGGGATGTCCAGCGCCCAGGCCGCGCCCACCGCGGCCAGCACGTTCTCGACCTGGAAGGCCACGCGCCCGCCATGGGTCAGCGGAATGGCGGCCACGGCGGCGAGCCTTTCCTCGCGGGTTCCCTGCGCCAGCACGATGCCGCCGTCGCGCACGAACACGGCGCGGCCGTCCTGCCGCAGGTGTTCGGCGATGGCGGGCAGGGCGGGGTCGATGCCGAAGAAGATCACGGCGCCGTCGCACAGCTCGGCCATCTCCACCACGCGCGGATCGCGCGCGTTCAGCACGGCCGCGCCGGTCGGCAGCACCACGTCGACCTGGGTGCGGAACACATTGAACATGCGGTCCGTTTCGTTGATGTCGAAATCGCCCAGATGGTCGGCGTCGTCGATATTGGTGACCACGCCCACTTGGCAGCGGTCGTAAGACAGGCCCTGGCCCAGGATCACGCCGCTGTCGTTTTCGATGACGGCGGCGTCCAGGTTGCGGTTCATCAGCAGCCGCGTGCCCGAGTCGAAATCGGCGCGGTCGCCTTTTTGCACCAGGCGGCGGTCGAGATAGAGGCCTTCGCTGCAAGCCAGGCCGGTGCGCTTGCCCGACAGGTACAGCAGGCGGGCCACCAGGCGCGCCACGACGGTCTTGCCGTTGGTGCCGGCCACGCCCACGATGGGGATGCGGCCGGTGTCGCCGTCGGGGAACAGGTGGTCGACGATGGCGCGGCCCACGGGGCGCGGCGCGCCGTCGGCCGGCTTCAGGTGCATCAGCAGGCCGGGGCCGGCATTGACCTCGACGATGGCGCCGCGCTGCTCGTCCAGCGGGCGGGAGATGTCCTCGGCCACCAGGTCCACGCCGGCGATGTCCAGGCCCACGATGCGCGCGGCCAGGGTCACGGTGGCCGCGACGCTGGGATGCACGCGGTCGGTCACGTCGAAGGCGACGTTGCCGCTGCGCTGCACCAGCACGCGCTGGCCCTCGGGCGGAACGCCGTCTTCGGACAGGCCCTGGCGCGCGATCTCCAGCCGGGCGGCCGAATCCAGGCGCACCGGGTTCAGCGGGTGGTTCTCGGTGCGGCCGCGTCGCGGATCGGTGTTGATCTGGCTGTCGATCAGTTCGATGATGGTGGACTTGCCGTCGCCCGTCACCCAGGCGGGCTCGCCGGCGGCGGCGGCCACCATGCGGTCGCCCACGACCAGCAGGCGGTGCTCGTTGCCCAGCACGAAGCGCTCGACGATCACGCCGCTGCCTTCGTCGACGGCCACGCGGTAGGCCGACACCACTTCCTCGCGGGTGGTCAGGTTGGTGAACACGCCGCGGCCGTGGTTGCCGTCATAGGGCTTCACGACCACGGGCAGGCCGATGTCCTCGGCCGCTTCCCAGGCGTCTTCCTCGCTCTCGACCAGGCGGCCTTCGGGCACGGGCACGCCGCAGGTCGACAGCAGTTCCTTGGTCAGGTCCTTGTCGCGCGAGATGCCCTCGGCGATGGCGCTGGTGCGGTCGGTTTCGGCGGTCCAGATGCGGCGCTGGGCCGACCCGTAGCCGAACTGCACGAGGTTGCCCTCGAACAGCCGGATATAGGGGATGTCGCGGTCGTCGGCCGCGTCCACGATGCAGGCGGTGCTGGGGCCCAGGCAGTGCCTGTCGATCAGGCCGCGCAGCTTCGAGACGGTGGCGGGGACGTCGAAAGGACGGTCTTCGATGGCGGCCATGACCAGGTCGCGGGCTTCGTTCAGGGCGGCGCGGGTGACCTGTTCCTGCCAGGCGCGCACGACGACCTTGTATACGCCGCGGGTGGAGGTCTCGCGGGCCTTGCCGAAGCCGCCGCGCAGCCCGGCCAGGTTCTGCAGTTCCAGCGTGACGTGTTCGAGAATGTGGCCCGGCCAGGTGCCTTCCTTCACGCGGGACAGGAACCCGCCCCGCACCCCCGGACTGCAGCGGTGCTCGATCAGCGTGGGCAGCCATGCGGTCAGGCGTTCGTAGAAGCCCGGGATGGTGTTGGAGGGGTAGTCTTCCAGCTCACCGATATCCACCCATGCTTCCAGGACCGGGCGATACGTCCAAATGTTCGGGCCGCGCAAAGCCACGACATCGAGAAATTCAATGTCTTTCTTTTTCATGTTTTAATTTGCTGAAGAAGCAGGTTGGCACGCGCGGACGCCCCTATGCAAGACCGCGAATTTATTGGGGTTGCGACTTTAGAATAATGCCAACGAGTGGGGGATCCCAGATATTCCTAATTAGAAAAATCGGCTGATACTATACGACGCCTTCAAGGCGTGAACTCGTTGTGTTGTAAGGAAGGGACACGTTTCCCGCCTCCCGGTGGCGAACCGGTTGCCTAGTAGGGCAGAGTCCTGGCCCGGTATGCGTACCAATGAAAAAACCACACCTGCTTTCCGGCCTTGCCGAAGCCTTTCCTGCCCGCTGGCGGGATGAAATCCGCGCCGAACTGGCCGATGGCGAAACACTGCTGGCCTGGGTTGAAATAGACCTGGATCAGCGGTTGAAGTTCCAACCGGGCCTGGTCGCCGCCACCGACCGCCGCTTGCTTGCCCGCCGCCCCGACGATGCCGGCTGGGAATCCTGGGCATATGGCCCCCAATTAAAGCTCAGCCTGACCGACCACGCCGGCGCCGCGCTGCTGGAATTGCACGACGATGCCGCCCGCCTGGGCGTGTGGCGTTTCACCCTGGCCCGCAACCCGGCCGCGCTGCGCCTGCTGGCCCAGTTCGAAACCCAGCAGGCCATCCGCCTGTCCGGCCTGCAGGCCGAGGAACCGGCGGAACGCCACTGCACGATTTGCAATAACGTTATTCCGGCGGGCGCGGAAGAGTGCCCCGCCTGCAACCAGGAACAGGCGGCGCCCTCGACCACCTGGGCGCTGCTGCGCCTGTGGCGCTTCGCGCGGCCCTACCGCGGCCCCCTGCTGGCCGGGTTCCTGCTGACCCTGATGGGCACGGCGGCCACCCTGGTGCCGCCGTACCTGACCATGCCGCTGATGGACGACGTGCTGATCCCGTTCCAGAACGGCGCGCCCATCGACTACGACAAGGTCCGCCTCTACCTGGGCGGCCTGCTGGCGTCGGCGTTCCTGGCCTGGGGGCTGGGCTGGGCCCGGACCTACATCCTGGCCTGGGTCAGCGAGCGCATCGGCGCAGACCTGCGCACCACCACGTACGAACACTTGCAGCAGTTGTCGCTGGAGTATTTCGGCGGCAAGCGCACCGGCGACCTGATCTCGCGCATCGGCAGCGAAACCGACCGCATCTGCGTGTTCCTGTCGCTGCACCTGCTGGATTTCGCCACCGACATCCTGATGATCGCGATGACGGCGATCATCCTGATATCCATCAACCCATGGCTGGCGCTGGTCACGCTGGTGCCGCTGCCCTTCATCATCTGGATGATCCACGCCGTGCGCGACCGGCTGCGCCACGGGTTCGAAAAGGTCGATCGCATCTGGTCCGAGATCACCAATGTGCTGGCCGACACCATTCCCGGCATCCGGGTGGTCAAGGCGTTCGCGCAGGAAAAGCGCGAGGTCGCGCGCTTTCGCGAAGCCAACAACCGCAACCTGGAAGTCAACGATCGCGTCAACACCACCTGGTCGCTGTTCTCGCCCACCGTCACGCTGCTGACCGAGGTTGGCCTGCTGGTGGTGTGGATCTTCGGCATCTGGCAGGTGTCGCAGAAGCAGATCACCGTCGGCGTGCTGGCCGCCTTCCTGGCCTATATCGGGCGCTTCTACATGCGCCTGGATTCGATGAGCCGTATCGTGTCGGTCACGCAAAAAGCGGCCGCCGGTGCCAAGCGGATCTTCGACATCCTCGACCACGTGTCCAGCGTGCCGGAGCCGCAGAATCCCGCCAGGCTGCCGCAGGTCAACGGCCGCATCGAACTGCGCGACGTGGGTTTCCGCTACGGCAACCGCCAGGTCATCCGCGGCCTGAACCTGAACATCGCCCCGGGCGAGATGATCGGCCTGGTGGGCCACAGCGGCTCGGGCAAGAGCACCCTGATCAACCTGATCTGCCGTTTCTACGACGTGTCCGAAGGCGCGGTGCTGGTGGACGGCGCCGACATCCGTTCGGTGCGCGTGGCCGACTACCGGCGCAACATCGGGCTGGTGCTGCAAGAGCCGTTCCTGTTCTTCGGCACCATCGCCGAGAACATCGCCTACGGCAAGCCCGAAGCCACGCGCGACGAGATCGTGGCGGCGGCGCGCGCCGCGCACGCCCACGAATTCATCCTGCGGCTGCCCCACGGCTACGACTCGCTGGTCGGCGAACGCGGCCAGGCGCTGTCCGGCGGCGAACGCCAGCGCATCTCGATCGCGCGCGCGCTGCTGATCGATCCGCGCATCCTGATCCTGGACGAGGCCACCTCGTCGGTGGACACCACGACCGAAAAGGAAATCCAGAAGGCGCTGGACAACCTGGTGCGCGGACGCACCACGATCGCCATCGCCCACCGCCTGAGCACGCTGCGCAAGGCGGACCGCCTGGTGGTGCTGGATCGCGGCCAGATCGTCGAGCAGGGGCCGCACGAAGCGCTCATGGCCAGGGAAGGCGCCTACTATCGGCTCTACCAGGCGCAGGCGCGCCAGGCCGAGGCCGACGCGCAAGCGTCGGGCAGCGAAGACATGGCCGCCGTGGCCTGACGCGGAACCCGGATTATCGTCATGACCTTGCCGTCCTTTCAGTTGCGCCGCAACGCCTTCGGGCGTCTGGAATTCCAATCCGCCGACGGCGATATCCACGAGGGGGTCATCCCCGTGCGCGCATTCCCGATCAGCGAGGCGGGCCGAGGCCTGTCGCTGGTGACCGGCGACGGGCGCGAACTGGCCTGGATCGAGCACCTGTCCGACGTGCCGGCGCCGCAGCGGGCGCTGATCGAGGAAGAGCTGGCGAGCCGGGAATTCATGCCCGAGATCCGCAGGCTGGCCAGCGTGTCCACGTTCGCCACGCCCAGCACCTGGAAGGTCGATACCGACCGGGGCCCCACCTCGTTCACGCTGCGCGGCGAAGAAGACATCCGCCGCCTCAGCCCGCAGACGCTGCTGATCGCGGACAGCCACGGCATTTTCTATCTGGTGCGCGACATCCAGTCGCTGGACAAGCACAGCCGCAGGCTGCTCGACCGCTTTCTGTAGGCGGCCGCGGCGCGGCCTAGCCTTGCGCGGGCCGCTTGAACGGCGTGTGCGTTTCCAGTTCGCCCAGGTAGTCCGCCACCGCCGCCGTTTCCTCGTCCAGGAACACGCGGATCGCATCGGCGAATCCGGGATGGGCCACCCAGTGCGCCGACCAGGTGGGCGTGGGCAAAAGCCCGCGCGCCATTTTGTGCTCGCCCTGGGCGCCGCCTTCGAAGCGCGCGATGCCGTGCGCGATGCAATAGGCGATGGCCTGCATGTAGCAGGTCTCGAAATGCAGCCCCGGCACGTATTCGGTCGCGCCCCAGTAGCGGCCGTAGAGCGCATCGCCTCCCGCCAGGTTCAGCGCCGCCGCCACCGGCCGGCCGTCGCGCTCGGCCAGGATCAGCACGAACGCCTCGGCCTGTTCGCGGTGCGCCCGCTGGAAGAAATCGCGGCTCAGATAGGGCGGGTTGCCGTGGCTGAAATAGGTGCGGCAATAGCATTCATAGAAGAAACCGAGTTCGGCCGCGCCGATCTCCACGCCGCGCAGCCAGCGGTACGACAGCCCGGCCGCGGCGACCTTCTTGCGGTCCTGCCGGATCTTCTTGCGCTTGTCGTGGCTCATGGCGGCGAGAAAGCCGTCGAAGTCGGCGTAGCCCGGGTTGGTCCAGTGGAACTGCACGCTTTCCCGGATCATGAAACCGGCCTCGCGCAGGGCGCGCATATCGGCATCCGCGGGAAACAGCAGGTGCAGCGAGGACACCTGGATCTGTTCTGCGAAGGCGACCAGCCCGCGCACCAGCGTGTCGCGGTCTTCGTCGGTGCGCGCCAGAAGCCGGGGGCCGGTCACGGGGGTGAACGGGACGGCCGACAGCAGCTTGGGGTAATAGCGCAGCCCGTGGCGCTGGAAGGCGTCGGCCCAGGCGTAATCGAACACGTATTCGCCGCGCGAATGCGACTTCAGGTAGAGCGGGGCCGCGGCGGCCAGCGTCTCGTCCCGCCAGAGCGCCAGATAGTGCGGCGCCCATCCGGTTTCCGGCGTGGCGCAGCCGGTTTCGTGCAGCGCGCGCAGGAATGCATGGCGCAAGAAGGGCTGGTCGCCCGCCAGCGCGTCCCATTGCAGGGCGTCGATGCGGGACAGGTCGGTTTCTACGGTCAGGCTCAGGGAATCCATCCGCGAATGATAAAGTCTCCGTGATTGCGCGGCGCTGAAACCGCCGCGGTTTTTCCTCGGGGCGCGCCCCGGCACGGGATCGAGTATGGATATCAAGACGGTCCCGCCTGCGGGCGGGGATGGGCAGGATTGCCTGCGCGGACTGGCGCTGGCGGCGCTGGCCGCCACGGCGTGGCGGGACAAGCTGGCCGGGGTGCGGGCCATCACCGACGCCGCCGCGCTGGACTGCGGGCGGACCTTCACGCCTCCCCCCGGGCTGCCGGGCCGTCCGCCGCTGCCGGAACTGGTGGCGCCTTCCCAGGTCCCGCAGCGGTCCATGGCCACGCAGGAAGGGCGCGCGGCGCTGCTGCACGCGCTGGCCCATATCGAATTCAATGCGGTGAACCTGGCGCTGGACATCATGTGGCGCTTCGCGGGCATGCCCGAAGCCTTCTACCGCGACTGGCTGCGCGTCGCGCGCGAGGAAGCGCACCACTTCGACCTGCTGCGGCGGCGGCTGGAGGCCCTGGGCCACGCCTATGGCGACTTTCCCGCCCACAACGGCCTGTGGGAAATGGCCGAGCGGACGCAGGACGACCTGCTGGCGCGCCTGGCGCTGGTGCCCCGCACGCTGGAGGCGCGCGGCCTGGATGCCTCGCCCATGATCCGGAACAAGCTGGCGGGCGCCGCGGACAAGGAAAGCGCCGCCATCGTCGACATTATCCTGGCCGACGAGATCGGCCACGTCGCCATCGGCAACTTCTGGTACAAGCGCCTGTGCGGGCAGGCGGGCAAGGACCCCGTCGCCTGCTATGCGGAACTGGCGCGGCGCCACGGCGCGCCCCGCCTGCGCGGCCCGTTCAACCTGGAGGCGCGCCGCGCCGCCGGCTTCGACGACGCCGAACTCGCCGCGTTGCAGGAGGGGTGAGGACATGGCCATGCGACTTCGCATCGACGCGCTGCTGGCCGGCGCCGCCCTGGCCTTGCTGGCGCCGGCGGCCCAGGCCGCCGAGCCGTTCGCCGCCTGCCTGGCGCAATTGCGCGGGCCGGCGCTGAAGGCGGGCGTATCGGGCGCCACGTTCGACACCCATACCGCGGGCCTGGCGCCGGACATGGCGGTGATCGGCCTGCTGGACGCGCAACCGGAATTCAAGACGCCCATCTGGGACTACATGGCCGGCCTGGTCGACGACGAACGGGTGGCCGACGGCCAGGCCGGCATGGCGCGCTGGCAGGCCGAACTGGACCGGGCCGCGTCGCGCTACGGCGTGGATCCGGCCACGGTCGCGGCCGTCTGGGGCGTGGAAAGCAACTATGGCCGCACGCTGGGCGGCAGGCCGCTGCTGACCTCGCTGTCGACCCTGTCCTGCTTCGGCCGCCGCCAGGCCTATTTCCGGGGCGAGTTCTACGCCACCCTGAAGATCATCCAGGACGAACACCTGGCGCCCGAACGCCTGACGGGATCCTGGGCCGGCGCGTTCGGCCAGACCCAGTTCATGCCGTCGACCTATCTGCGGCTGGCGGTGGATTTCGACGGCGACGGCCGCCGCGACCTGGTCGACAGCGTGCCGGACGCGCTGGCGTCGACCGCCAACTTCCTCAAGCGCGCGGGATGGAACGGCGCGCTGGACTGGGGCTACGAAGTCCGGCTGCCCGCCGGCCTGGACACGTCCGGGGCCGGCCGCAAGAACAAGCGCCCGATGTCGTCCTGGGCCAGGCAGGGAGTGGCGCGCGCCGACGGCCGGCCCCTGCCGGCGGGCGACACGCCCGCCGGCCTGCTGCTGCCCGCGGGCAGGGGAGGCCCCGCCTTCCTGGTCACGCGCAATTTCGACGCCCTGTATTCCTACAACGCGGCGGAAAGCTATGCCCTGGCCATTGCCCACCTGTCGGACCGGCTGAGGGGCGCCGGGCCGCTGGTCCAGGCCTGGCCGACGGATGACCCGGGCCTGTCGCGGGCGCAGCGGCGCGAACTACAGCGCCTGCTGATTGCCCGGGGCTATGACGTGGGCGAACCCGATGGCATGATCGGCGCCCGCACCCGGACCGCCCTGCAGGCGGCGCAGCGCGAACTGGGCCTGCCGCCGGACGGCCGCGCCGGCCTGAAATCGCTGCGGGCGCTGCAGGCGGGCAGGGCGGACTGAACCGGCAGCGAAAGACAATCTTTGCAAAGCGCCGCCGCCGGGGCCGCCGGAGGGCGCGCGCGGCCCCGGACATGGGCCTATACTGGTTTTCCGACTTTTCAGGAGCACGATGATGAGCCTATTGGATACCTTGGCCTCGATGGCCGGCGGCGGTCAGCAAGGGGGCTCGGCGTCGCTGTTGCCCGCGCTGATCGAGCAATTGAACAAATATCCGGGCGGCCTTTCCGGCCTGATCGCCAGCTTCCAGAAGGGCGGCTTGAGCGAGATCGTGGCGTCGTGGGTGGGCACGGGCCAGAACCTGCCCGTCAGCGCCAGCCAGCTCGGTTCCGTGCTGGACCCGGGCGTCGTGAGCGAGCTGGCCGCCAAGACCGGCCAGGACACGGATTCCGTGCTCGGCTCGCTGTCCTCGCTGCTGCCGCAGTTGGTGGACAAGGTCACGCCCGACGGCGCGGTCCCGGCCAACCCGCAGTTCAATCCGGCTGACCTGCTGGCTTCGTTGTCGGGCCTGTTCGGCAACCGCGCCGGGTAGCAAACCGCGTCGCGGCGGCGGCGCGCGCCTACGCGTCTTGCGCCGCCGGCCATTGGAATTGCTGCGGCGCCTTGTCCAGATAGCGGCGAGCCGCGATGCGATGGTAGTCGGTGGAGCGCGCCACGCCCTGGCCGGCGGCTTCCAGATCCAGCATTGTGTTCAGGTCGCTATTGAGCGATGCGTTCAGGCCGCGCTTGGTCAGCGATAGCGCGACGGCCGGAAGCTCGGCCATGGACAGCGCGAGTTGCCGCGCGCGTTCGTCGATCCGGTCCTGCGCCTGGATCTCGAACACGATGCCCATATCCTTTGCCTCCCGGGCCTGGAATTCCCGCGTGGAAAAGGCGAGCTCCTTGGCCCGCTGCACGCCCACGATGCGTGGCAGGGTGTAGAGGGTGGCGCAGTCGGGAATGGCGCCCAGCCGCAGGAACGACAGGCAGAACCGCGCCCGCGGCGACGCCAGGATCAGGTCGGCGGTCAAGGCCAGGCCCAACCCGGCGCCATAGGCCGGACCGTCGACCTTGGCGATCACCGGCCGATCCAGCGTGATCAGTTCCTCTATCGTCAGGAGCAGGGCGGCCATGCGCTCCCGCGCCGCTTCGGCCGAGGCGCCGGAATCCATCGTGGCGATGTCGCCGCCCGCGCAGAACGCGCCGCCGGCGCCGCCCAGGATCAGCACTTTCACGCCGCGGTCGCGCCGAATCGCGCCGACGGCCTGGGCCAGCTCTTCGCGCATTTCCATGTCGAGCGCGTTTTTCCGGGCAGGCCGGTTCAGGGTGAGGGTGGCGACGCCGCCTTCCACGGAATAGAGCAGGGTCTTGAACTCGCTTGGGCTGGATTGCATCGGATTCGTCCCCATGTCTTCGTTCCCATGATGACCCGGCCGCGGGACCCGAGGCCGGGCTGAAGCTGGCTCCATGGCCTCAGGCGATGGCGCCGCGTTCGCGCAAGGCCCGGATGTCGGCGTCCGCGAACCCCAGTTCGGCCAGCAGCGTTTCCGTGTGCTCGCCGGGCGCGGGAACCGGGCGGGCCTGTCCCGGCGTGCGCGAAAACCGCGGCGCGGGTGCCGGATGGACGACGCCGCCGGTTTCGATGAAGCCGCCGCGGGCCTGGTTGTGCGGATGCCGCGGCGCTTCCTCGAAGTCGAGCACGGGCGCGAAGCAGGCATCCGTGCCCTCCAGCAGCGCGCACCATTGGTCCCGGGTGCGGCTGGCGATGAGCCGCTCGAGCTTGCCGCGCAGCAGGGGCCATTGCGCGCGGTCCCATTGCCGTTCGAAGTCGGGGTCCTCGATACCGCACAGTTCCAGCAACTGGCGGTAGAACTGCGGCTCGATCGCGCCGATCGAGACGTACCTGCCGTCGGCGCAGGTGTAGCAGCCATAGAAATGGGCGCCGCCGTCCAGCATGTTGGACTGGCGCCGGTTGATCCAGTCGCCGCTGCGCAGCTTGCCGTGGTAGGCGCTGGCCAGGAGCGAGGCGCCGTCGCAGATCGCCGCGTCCACCACCTGTCCCTTGCCGGTGCGGCCGGCTTCGAGCAGGCCGCAAAGCACGCCGAAGGCCAGCATCATGGCGCCGCCGCCCATGTCGCCGACCAGGTGCAGGGGCGGCGCGGGCGGATGGCCGGCCAGCCCCATCGCATGCAGCGCGCCGGTGAGGGCGATGTAGTTCAGGTCGTGGCCGGCCGCCTGGGCCAGCGGGCCATCCTGGCCCCAGCCGGTCATGCGCCCGTACACCAGGCGCGGATTGCGCGCCAGGCAGGCCTCGGGCCCCAGGCCCAGCCTTTCCATCACGCCCGGCCGGAATCCCTCCAGCAGCGCATCGGCCTTGTCCAGCAACCGCAGCACGACGTCGGCTGCGCCGGGCTTCTTGATGTCCAGCGCGATCGTGCGGCGGCCGCGGTCGATGATGGTGCCTCCGCCGCCAAGGAAACCGGGCGTGAGGCGGTCAATGCGGATCACGTCTGCGCCCATGTCCGCCAGCATCATGGCGCAGAATGGGCTGGGGCCTATCCCGGCCATTTCCACCACGGTAAATCCGTTCAAAGGGCCTGCCATGTCTGTCGCCGCTCCGTGTGCCGGGTTGCTCAGGAATCGAAGAATTCGGTCCGCGCGTCCAGGATGATCTGGATGTACTTCTCCATGTTGGCGTCCATGCGGTGGGTCGGGCCGACGATGGACAAGGCCGTCAACTGGGCCCCCACGCGGCCCGCGATACCGATGGCCGATACGCCTTCATTGCCTTCGTCGCGGCTGTGGAAGTATTTCTTTTCCAGTTGGGACTCGATCTGCGCGCGCAGGGCGGCGGGGTCGGTGATGCTGCTTGCCGTGACGTGCCCGAACGGAAGCGTGTCGATCACCGCGTCGCGTTCAGCCGCGTCCATCTCGCCCAGCAGCGCCTTGCCCAGCGCCGCGACCTGCAGGTCGAAGGTGGTGCCGGGCTGCACGACATAGCGCAGCGCGCGCGGGCTTTCCTGGCTGGCGTAGATCTTGACCTTGTTCCCGTCCAGCAGCCCGCACATCGAGGATTCTCCCGATTGGCGGGTCAGGATTTCGAGTGCCTCCGAGGCGAAGGCCTGCAGCGGATCGGCCGCCGAAATACCCTGCGCCACGTCGAGCAGCCTGCCGGTCGGATGAAAATAGCGCGACTTCGGCGTGCGCAGCAGGTATCCGGCCTGGCGCAGCGTGTACAGCAGGTCGGAGCAACTGCTGTCGGCCAGGTCCAGGAAGCGCGCCATTTCGGAATTCGTCAGGGGGCGGCGCTCCCGCGCGTAGACTTCGAAGACTTGCAGTACGCGCTGGGCGGTGGGGAGGATTTGCGGCATAGAGTGTCGGAGTGAGAAGTGATGAACCGGCCCGGCTCTTCGCGTGGCCGGTCATTTCAACGCGGATATGCCTAAGACGCTTTGCGCCATGAGCAGGGCCTGAATCTGGTTGGTGCCTTCGGCGATGCTCAGGTGGCGGGCATCGCGGTAATGGCGTTCGACGGGGAACAGGCTGGTATAGCCGGCGCCGCCGTGCACCTGCATCGACATCTCCGCCACGCGCAGCACGGCATCGGTGGCGTGGCGCTTGGCCATCGAACATAGCATCTGGCTGTCGGGGGCGCCACGATCCAGCGCATCGGCGGCGCGCCAGCACAGCAGGCGAGAGGTCTCGACCAGCGTCATCATGTCGGCGACCAACTGCTGCACGAGCTGGAATCCGCCTATCGGCCGGCCGAACTGAACTCGATCGCCCGCGTATTTTACCGCCGCCTCATAGGCCGCCTCGGCGATGCCCAGGGCGGAGAAGGCGACCACGCAGCGGCCGATATTGAGGTATTTCTTGGCCAGCGCGAAGCCCTTTCCTTCGGTTCCGATCAGGTTGGCCGCCGGGATCTCGACGTCCTCGAACAGCAGCTCGCCCAGCGGGCAGCTCAGCATGCCCATCTTGGAGATGGGGCTGGACGAGAAGCCGGCCATGGCGCGTTCGAACAGCAGGCAGGACACGCCGCGCTCGCCGCTCTTGCGCTGGGTCTGCACGAATACCACGCCCAGTTCGCACACGGTTCCCAGGCTGATGTAAAGCTTGCGGCCGTTGACCCGCCAGCCCGTTTCCGTTTCGACCGCGCGGGTTTCGATATTCGCCGCGTCGGAGCCGATGTTGGGCTCGCTCAGCGCGAAGCTGGCGATCGCCTCGCCGGACAGCACGCGCGGCAGGTATTTTTCCTTCAGGTAGGGCGAGCCGCCGTCGCTGAGCACCGACGCCGCCAGGTTGCTGGTGCTGACGATGCTGCGCAGCGAAGGCCACACGCGCGCCAGTTCGGCGATCAGCATGCCGTACGTCATCATGGGCAGGCCATAGCCGCCGTCCTTTTCCTGCAGCATGCCGCCCAGCAGGCCGAAATCGCGCATGGCCTCGACCATTTCCTGCGGCACCATGCGGGCTTCGGCTTCGTAGCGGTTGACGATGGGCGCCACTTCCGCCGCCAGGTAGCGGCGCAGCGAGTCGCGCAGTTCGGTCTGGGTAGAGTCCAGTGAGAAATCCATGGCGTATCCTGGGTTGGGGCCTGTGCGAGGCTGCTTCGAGAGTTGACGGGCCCTAGCCGGCGTAGCCGATCAGCGCGTCCAGCGGCATTGCGCCCTGTCCCGCCGCGCCGACCCATACCGGGTTGAGTTCCATCTCGTGCAGGACTTCGCGATGTTGCCAGGCGAAGTCCGAGACCCGCACGATCAGGTCTTCCAGGGCGTCGAAATCGGCCGGCGCCTGCCCGCGCACGCCTTCCAGTATTTCGACGTATTCGATCTCCCGCACGAGCGCGCGGGCATCGTCCCGCGACAGGGGAATCATGCGGTGCGCCACGTCGCGGATGGTCTCGACGAAGATGCCGCCCAGGCCGAACGTCAGCACGAGGCCGAACGCCGCGTCCCGGTGCACGCCGACCAGCACCTCGCGGCCTCCGGGCGGCAGCATGCGCTCGACCAGAATGCCGTCGACTTTCGCTTCGGGGCAGCGGCGCGCCACCGAGTCCAGGATCGCCGCGTGGGCCTCGCGGGCCGCGCCGGCGCTGGCGATGTTCAGCCTGACGCCACCGGCCTCGGTCTTGTGCGCGATCTGCGCGCTGACCACTTTCATTACCACGGGAAAGCCCAGGCGGGCGGCCTGCTCGGCCGCTTCTTCCGCGTTTGCGACCACCACGCCCTGCGGAACCGGCAGGCCGGCTTCGCGCAGCAGGGACTTGGCGGCCGCTTCGCTGAGCATGCGGCCTCCGCTGGCCGCTGCGGCCGCTGGAGGACTGGAGGGCGCGGGCTGGACCGCCGGCGTTTTCCAGGGGACGGCCTTGGCCAGGACCGCGATCGCGTCCGACAGCGCCAGGAAGGGCAGCAGGCCTTCCGTTTCCAGCAGTTGGAAGCCGCCGCCCAGGCGCCGGCTCATCCAGACCGGGACGATCAGCGTGTCGGTCTCGGCCGCCACGGTGGCGATGGCCTGGGCCATGCCGTCGGTGATGGCGCCGTAGTCCATCGGGATCGGGAACAGGACCGTGCCGACGCCCGGGTCGGCGCACAGGATCCGCAGGCATTCGACCGAGGCCTGTTGGTTGCGCAGGATATCGGCGGTGGTGTCGACCGGATTGTCGATGCTCGCGAAGTCCGGCAGCAGCTTGCGCAGGGCCGCCTTGGTGGCGGGGGCGAACGCCGCCATCGGCAGGCCGGCTCCGCCCGCGATATCGGCTGCAAGCGCGGCGGTTCCGCCCGAGAAGGTGTAGATGCACAACCCATTGCCGCTCTTGGGCGTGATCCGGGTCAGCAGGCGGGCCGTCGCCAGCAGTTGGTCCAGATCGTCCACCTCGATCGCGCCGAACTGGCGGAACACGGCGCTGTTGACGGCGGCCGAGCCGGCCACCGACGCGGTATGCGACTGGGCGGCGCGCACGCCGGCTTCCGAATGGCCGATCTTCAGCACGACCACCGGCTTGTTCCGCGCGCGGGCCAGTTCCAGCGCCGAGGTCAGGCGGCGGCCGTTCTTGACGCCTTCCATCAGCAGGGCGATCACGCGGATTTGCGGATCGTTGGCCATGTGCGCGATGAAATCGGGAATCTCCAGGTCGACCTCGTTGCCGGCGGAGAACCACAGCCCCACGCCCTGGCCATGGGACAGGCCCTGCAGCAGATTGCGCCCCAGCCCGCCGCCCTGCGTCGCCAGGCCGATGGCGCCCGCGTTCAAATCGTCTTTGAAGGCCGGCGAGAACGTCATGCCGAGCCGGTCGCGCACGTTGACGAAGCCGGGACAGTTCGGCCCGTAGACGTGCAGGCCCGTGGCGCGGCACAGCTCGGCGATTTCGCGTTCGAGGCGCTGGCCTTCCTCGCCTGCTTCGGAGAAGCCGGAAGTCATGACGACGGCGAATGGAATGCCGCGCGCCGCGCATTGCTTCAGGGCGTCGAGCACCAGCGAGGCGTTGATCATGATCAGGGCCACGTCGATGTCGGCCTCGGGCAGCGCGCTGATCGAAGGCCAGCAGGGCCGCCCGCCGATTTCCCCGTAGGCGGGATTGACGGCGAAAACCTCGCCCGGCACGGCCGAGTGCAGAACCAGGTTGTCGTACAGGCGGCGTCCCTGGCTGGCCTCGCGGGCGGACGCGCCCACCACGGCCACGTTGCGCGGGTTGATGAAGCGGGTCAAGTCTGCGAAGGGCTTCATGCGTTTGCCTCCATTGGCCGCATCAGCATTGCGAAGTTGGCCTGGACCACCACCTCGCCGCGTTGGTTGATGGCTTCGCGCCGGAACACCACCTTGTCCTTGCCGGGCCGGTATTGCGCGGTTTTATCCACCACGCTCACCCGGACGACGATGGTATCGCCGATGAACGTGGGCTTGGGGAACCGGCAATTGATGTCGATCAGCGCCAGCACATAGGGTTCCAGGCGGCGGTAGCCGTCGGACTGGGTGGTCAGGCCCGAAAGGATGGACAGGACCAGAAGGCCGTGCGCGATCCGCTGGCCGAACGGCGTGCCGCTGGCGTACTCCCGGTCGACGTGCAGGCGGTTGAAATCGCCCGACAGGCAGGCGAAGTTGACGATGTCGCTCTCGGTGACGGTGCGCCCGGCCGATAGGAAAGTGTGGCCGACTTCCAGCGCTTGCGGGGCGGAACCGGCCGGAAGCGCTGGCGGGCCGGCGGAGGGAAGGCTTTGCATGATGGCGTATCGGATTCCGGGGAGGGGGGGTTACGAAGCGTAGCGGCCGCCGGTCACGTGCAGCAGTTCGCCGGTAATGAAGGAGGCCCGGCCGGAAGCCAGGAACGCCACCGCGTCGGCGATGTCCTCGACCGCGCCCAGCCGTCCCACCGGCTGGCGCGCCAAGGCGTTGGCGCGCAGCGTTTCATACGTGGACAGGCCACGCACCAGGGGGGTCTCGATCAGGCCCGGCGCGATCGCATTGGCCGTGATGTTGAACTTGCCCTGCTCCAGCGCGAGCGAGCGCGTGAAGCCGATCAGGCCTGCCTTGGCGGCGGAATAGTTGGTCTGGCCGGGGTTGCCCCAATGCGCCCGCGAGGCGATGTTGATGACGCGGCCCCAGCGGTTTTCCATCATCGAGGGCAGGGCTGCCCGGGTGCAGTAGTACGCGCCCTTGAGAATGGTGTCCACCACCGAATCCCAGTCCTCGACGGGCATCTTGAGCAAGTACTTGTCGCGGGTGAACCCGGCGTTGTTGACCAGGATGTCGATGCTGCCGAATTCACGGACCGCCTGTTCGGCCATCGCCTGCACCTGCCCGGGATCGCAGACGTCGAGCACGGCGCCGATGGCGGCGTGGCCGGCCTCTTTCAGGCTGCCGACCGCCTGCTGCACCGATTCAGCGTTGATGTCGGTGATGACGATGCGCGCGCCTTCCCGGGCCAGGGCCAGCGCCGATGCATAGCCGATTCCGCGGCCGGAACCCGTGATGACGGCGACTTTGCCGGTGAGTTGCAGGTCCATGTCGATTCCCCTCCTGTAGCGAATGGTGTCCGGCGTGCCCGGGCCCGGAATCCGATCTTCCGAGCTACGGCGGTGCCGGAATAGTATGGAATTTATTCCGAGGTTCCGAACAAATATACACACCACCGGAAAAATTCACAATTAATATCGACATGTCGTTATACTCTTCGGCATGTCGGAATAAGTTGGCCCGACATTCCCATCTCTCTATAAAAAATGAAGGAGACGACTCATGACTACGTTGAAGGGATTGTTGGCCGCCGTACTGAGCCTGGCCGTCGTCGGGACGGCCAGCGGCGCCGACGCCTATCCCGACAAGCCGGTGCGCCTGTACGTGGGCTTCGCGCCCGGCGGCGCCACCGACCTGCTCGCCCGCCTGTACGCCAGGAAACTCGGTGAACGGTTCAACCAGACGTTCATCGTGGAGAACCGTCCCGGCGCCGGCGGCAACATCGCGATCCAGGCCCTGACGCAGGCCCCGGCCGACGGCTACACGATCGCAATGGCCGCCAATTACGTGGCGGCCAACGCCGCCATGAAGCGCAACCCCTACGACTGGGAGCGCGACCTCATGCCGATCGGCATGGTGGCTTCCACCCCCAACATCCTGGTCGTGCCGCCGGGCTCCAGCCTCAACAGCGTCGACGACCTGATCCGGCAGGCCAAGCGGCCCGGCAACAAGCTGACCTTCAGCTCGGCCGGCATGGGATCGTCCATCCACCTGGCGGGCGAACTGTTCAAAGTCATGGCCGGCGTCGACATGACCCATGTCCCCTACAAGGGCGTGTCGCCCGCGGAAGTCGACCTGATGGCCGGCACGGTCGACATGATGTTCGGCAGCGTCTCCACGGCGATTCCGCTGGTGCAGACCAAGAAGCTCAAGGCGCTGGCCGTGACCGGCCGCGAGCGCATGAAGGCAATGCCGGACCTGCCGACCATCGAGGAAGCCGGCCTCAAGGGCTACGACGTGGAGGCGGTCTACTTCATGGCGGCGCCGGCCAGGATCCCGGCGCCCGTCCTCGAACGGCTGGCCGACGCGGTCGCCGATATCAACAAGCAGCCCGACGTGCAGGAATTCATGGACCGCATCTATGCCCGTCCGCTGACGGGCGGCCCGGAAGAGGCCAGGGCGTTCCTGAAAGCCGAAGTGCGGAAATGGCAAGGCGTGGTCGACGCCACCGGCATGAAAGTGGATTGACACAGGAGACTCCCATGAAGACTCGCAGGCAAGTTGCGCTGGCGCTGCTGGCCGGCCTGACGGCATTTCTCGTCCCGACGCTGGCTTCCCACGCGGCCGAGGGCTACCCCAACAAACCGCTCCGGCTGATCGCGCCCAGTTCCCCGGGGGGAATCCTCGACATCACCAGCCGAGTGGTCGGGAAAAAACTGTCCGAGCGGCTCGGGCAGCCGGTCGTGGTCGAGAACGTACCCGGCGCGGCGGGCATCCTCGGCATGCAGGCCATGTTGCGAGCGGAGCCGGACGGCTACACCATGGTCATGGGCAGCAGCGGGCCGAACGCGGTGAACTACACCCTGTACAGCAAGCTGCCCTACGGCATGTCCGACTTCGCGCCGGTGGTCCGCGTCATCACCATGCCGAACGCCCTGGTGGTCAACGCCGATTCGCCGCTCAAGACGCTGGCCGAGTTCCGCGCCTACGCCAGGAAAAAGCAGGGGAACCTGTCGATGGCGGTGTCCATGCTAGGGACGTCCGGGCACCTTGGCGGGGAACTGCTGAAGAACCGCCTGGATTTCACCGCCGTCACGGTGCCGTACAAGGGCGCGGCGCCCGCGACCAACGACCTGGTGGCGGGCCAGGTGGATTTCACGGTCGAAAACGTGATCACGGTCGCGCCCCTGGTAAAGGCGGGCCGGCTGCGGGCATTGGCGGTCACCACGCGGGAGCGCAGCCAGATCCTGCCGGACGTGCCGACGCTGGCCGAGCAAGGCTATCCGGACATCGACGTCGGCGCCTGGCTGGGCGTGCTCGTGTCGGCCCGCACGCCGCCGGCCATCGTCGCGCGGCTGAATGCCGAACTGAACGCGGTGCTGGGCGACGAGGAAGTGAAGAAGCAGTTGGCCCAGCAGGGCGGAATCACGCTCGGCGGCACGCCGGCGGAATTCGACGGTTTTATCAGGTCCGAGAAGGATCGCTGGGAAAAAATCATCAAGGCCGCCGGCATCAAGGTGGAGTGACCAGAATGCCGGCGGCGCGCAGGCGCCGCCGGCACCCAAGGAGGCATGAGCGATGGCAATCGACTATCACAATCTGCGCAACTGGAAATTCGAGGATCGCGTCGACCGCTATACGGCGCGCGATTGCATGATCTACGCCCTGGGCCTGGGCTATGGCGGCGATCCGGCCGACGACGACGAATTGCGCTACGTGCATGAAGAGGGGACGGCAGTGGTGCCTACCTTCCTGGCCACCCTCGGCGCGCCCAACGGCTGGGCCGCGGACCCGGCCACCGGCATCGACTGGGTAAAGATCCTGCACGGCGAGCATCGCATGACTTTCCACGCCCCGCTGGCCGCGGCCGGCGCCGTGCGCAGCCAGACCCGGGTCACGCGCGTGGTGGACAAGGGCGCGGGCAAGGGCGCGCTGGTGGTGACGGTGCGGGACATTTCGGACGCCGGCAGCGGCAGGCCCCTGGCCACGGTGGAGCACGTGTCGTTCTGCCGGGCCGACGGCGGCTTCGGCCAGGGCGATGAGCCGCCGCAGGCCCTTCCGCCCGTTCCGGACCGCGAGCCCGACTGCGCGGTGCTTTTGCCGACGCTTGCGCAGCAAGCCTTGCTGTACCGGCTGAACGGCGACCTCAACCCGGTCCATGCCTTGCCGCACATGGCGCGCGCCGCCGGTTTCGACCGGCCCATCCTGCACGGCCTGTGCACCTATGGCATGGCGGCGCGCGCCTTGCTGCGGGCCTGCGCGCCGGCGGGGACCCAACGGCTCGCCGGCATCTCCGCCCGATTTTCCGCTCCGGTCTTTCCGGGCGAAACGCTGCGCGCGGAGATCTGGCGCGACGGCGCCCACCTGCAATTTCGCGTCCTGGCCCACGAGCGCAATACGGTGGTGCTGAGCAACGGGGTCGCCGGCCTGGCGCAGTAACCGACAACGAGGTCAACCATGTCACCACTCGAAGCCCATGCCCGGGAAATGCCGGAACGCATTGCCTACCGCATGATCCCCTCCGGAAAGACCGTCACCTGGCGCGAACTGGAGTTGCGCAGCCGCAAGTGCGCGGCGGCCCTGCTGGAAGCCGGGCTGCAACCCGGCGACGTGATCGCGGTCTTCCTGGAAAACCATCCCTGCTATTTTGAACTGCTCTGGGCCGCCCATCGCATCGGCCTGTACTACACCACCATCAGCCGCCATCTGAAGCGCGAAGAGGCGGGCTATCTCATCGAGAACAGCGATGCGCGGGCGCTGTTCTATTCGGAATGCACCCGCGGCGAAACGGATGCGCGCGGCCTGGACGCGCGCGGCGTGCTGCGCATCTGCGTGGACGGCGCCGATGCCGGCGCGGTGGAATACGAAGCCTGGGCCGGCCGCCATGCCGACGACGTCCGCTTGCCGCAGACCCCTGAAGGCACGGATTTCCTGTATTCCTCGGGCACCACTGGCCTGCCCAAGGGAATCAAGCGGCCGCTGTCGGTCGCGAACCGGTACTTCCGGGTCGGCGACGCGCCCAGCAGTGCCTGGAAGGCGTTCGACCGCAATACGGTCTATCTTTCCACCGCGCCGTTCTACCACGCGGCGCCGGTGCGCTGGAACATGGCCGCGCTGCGGGCCGGCGGCACTTGCGTCATGATGGAGAAATTCGACCCCGCCGGGGCGCTGGCGGCCATCGCCGCCCACGGCGTCACCCATTCCCAATGGGTGCCGACCATGTTCATCCGCCTGCTGCGCCTGCCCGAGGCGGAGCGCGCGCGCCACGATCTGTCTTCGCTGCGCTACGCGGTGCATGCCGCCGCGCCGTGCCCGGCCGAGGTCAAGGAGGCCATGATCGGATGGTGGGGGCCGATCCTGTACGAGTACTACAGCGGCACCGAACTGGTCGGCCGGACCTCGCTCGGTTCCGAGGAATGGCTTGCGCACCGCGGTTCGGTCGGCCGGCCGGAATTCGGCCAGGTGCACATCATGAGCGAGGACGGCCTGCGCGAATTGCCGCCGGGGCAGCCGGGAGTCATCTACTTTTCCGGCGGCGGCACCTTCGAATACCACAAGGATCCGGAAAAGACGCGCGGCGCCCACAACGCGCGCGGCTGGGCGACTTATGGCGACATCGGGCACCTGGACGCGGACGGCTACCTGTACCTGACCGACCGCCTGTCCAACATGATCGTGTCGGGCGGCGTCAACATCTATCCCCAGGAAGCGGAGAACCTGCTGTGCCTGCATCCGGCGGTGGCCGACGTCGCGGTGGTCGGCGTGCCGAACGACGAATTCGGTGAAGAGGTCAAGGCGGTGGTGCAGCTTCGCGATCCTGCCTCCGCCGGCCCGGACCTGGCGCAGCAGTTGATCGCCTATTGCCGCGAGCGGATCTCGCCCATCAAGTGCCCCAAGAGCGTGGATTTCTCCACCGACATGCCGCGCACCGAGACGGGCAAGCTGCTCAAGCGCCTGGTCAAGCAACGCTACTGGCCGTCCCCGAAAGGCGGCGCCCGATGACGCGCCAGGAGGCACGATGAATCCGCAACGAAAGTTCTTCTCGCCCGAGCATGACATGTTCCGCGATACGGCCGCGCGCTTCATCGCGGAAGAAATCACACCCCACCACTATCGGTGGGAGCAGGAGGGAATGGTGCCGCGCGAGCTGTGGCGCAGCGCGGGCCGCGCGGGCATCCTGCTGCCCAGCACGCCGGAAGAGTACGGAGGCGGGGGCGGGGACTTCCTCCACACCATCATCGTGGTGGAGGAAATCGCCCGCGCGCTGGCCACGGGCGTCACGGGGTTCACGACCCACTCCGACATCGTCGCGCCGTACCTGCTCAATTTCGGGTCCGAGCGCCAGAAACTGCGCGACCTGCCCGCCATGGCGCGCGGCGACGTGGTCGCGTCCATCGCCATGACCGAGCCCGGCGCCGGCAGCGACGTCAAGGCGATCCGCACGGTGGCGGCCAGGGCGCAGGGCGGCTACGTCGTCAATGGCCAGAAGACCTTCATCACCAACGGGTTCCACGCCGACCGGGTGCTGGTGGTGGCCAAGACCGATCCCGGCGCGGGCGCGCGCGGCATCAGCCTGTTCTGGGTCGACGCGGCGACGCCGGGCTTCTCCCGGGGGCGCCTGCTGGACAAGGTCGGGCAGAAGGCGCAGGACACGGCCGAACTGTTTTTCCAGGACATGTTCGTCCCCGAGGAAGACCTGCTGGGGGAACCCGGCCAGGGCTTCGGCTACCTGATGAAGGAGCTGGTGCGTGAACGCCTGATGATCGCCGTGCGCTGCGCGACGGCGCTGGAAAGCGCGCTGCAATGGACGGTGGACTACACCAAGGAAAGGCGCGCTTTCGACAAGGCGCTGATCGACAACCAGTACATCCGCTTCAAGCTGGCCGACATCAAGACCCTGGCCGCCGCGACCCGCGCTTTCGTCGACGGCTGCGTGCGGCAATACCTGGATGGCGAACTGGACGCCGGCGGCGCGGCCATGGCCAAGCTGTGGGCGGCGGAGGCCACGCGCGCCATCGACGACCTGCTCCAGTTCCACGGGGGCTACGGCTACATGCGCGAATACCCGATCGGCCGCGCCTATACGGACGTGCGGCCGAACCGCATCTATGGCGGCGCCTCGGAGGTCATGCGCGAGCTGATCGCCAGGACGCTGTGAACCCGCTTTCTCAAGCTTCGACAGGAAACGATCCATCCATGACCAAACATCTTTCGAAATCGGTCGCCATCGTCGGCGCCGCCGAATCCGAGCTGGGGAAAGTCCCCGGCATGACCGCGCTGGACCTGCAGGCACAGGCGGCCGGACGGGCGTTGCGCGACGCCGGCCTGTCGCTGAAGGACGTCGACGGCGTATTTGCCCACGTGGACGACCGGTTTGCCGGCCTTCAACTGGCGGAATACCTGGGCATCCGGCCGCGCTACGTCGATTCGACCAGCGTCGGCGGCATGTCCAACGTCATGCATATCCGGCACGCGATGGCCGCCATCGAGGCCGGCATGTGCGAAGTGGCGCTGGTCGCCTACGGCAGCACCCAGTTGTCGGACGGAACGCGCAAGGTCGGCGGCACCCCCGAGGACATGCGCATGCCGCGCGGGCAGTTCATCACCCCCTACGGGCAATTGAGCCCCATCGGCTACTACGCGATGGTGGCGCAACTGCACATGCACCGCTACGGCACGACGCCCAGGGACCTGGCCGAGGTGGCGGTGGCGGCGCGCAAGTGGGCGCAGCTCAATCCCAAGGCGTACCGGCGCGAAGAAACCTCGATCGAGGAAGCGATGGCATCCAGGATGATCGCCGATCCCCTGCGCCAGCGCGACTGCTGCCTGGTGACCGACGCGGGCGGCGCGTTCATCGTCACCACCGCCGCCCGGGCCCGCGCGCTGAAGCGGCCGCCGGTTTACGTGATGGGCATCGCGGAATCCTTCTCGCATCATTACACCCCCTTCGGCACCGCGGACTGGCTGGACACCAATGTGGCGCAGACGGCAGAGCAAGCGCTGGCGATGGCGGGCGTCACGCGCCAGGACATCGACGTGGTGCAGATCTACGACCATTTCACGATAGGCGTGATCCAGTCGCTGGAGGAACTGGGTTTCTGCAAGCGCGGCGAGGGCGGCGCTTTCGTGGCGGGGGGGCGGCTTGCTCCCGGCGGCGATTTTCCCATCAATACCTCGGGCGGCGGCCTTTCGTACAACCACCCCGGCCAGTTCGGCATGCTGCTCCTGCTCGAAGCCGTGCATCAGTTGCGCAAAGAGTGCGGAGAGCGCCAACTGCCCAAGGCGGAACTGGCCCTGGTGCACGCGCCGGGCCTGGTCTTCTCGTGCAACACCACCTTGATTCTCGGAGTCTGACCATGGACCACATTCAACGCCCGCTGCCGCAACCCACCCTGATCACCCAGCCATACTGGGACGCGGCGAGAGCGCATCGACTGGTGATCCAGGAGTGCGCCCACTGCAAGACGCGGCAGTTCTATCCGCGCGAATTCTGCACCGCCTGCCTGTCCGGGGATATCGAGTGGATCGAATGCGGCGGCAAGGGCGCCGTCTACACTTACACCATCAACCGCCGCGCCAGCAACGCGGCGCTGAGCGACAAGGTTCCTTATGTGGTGGCCTCGATCGACCTGGACGAAGGTGTGCGGATGATGGCCAACATCGTCGGCTGCCCGCCCGAGGCGGTCCGGATCGGCAGCCGGGTGCGGGTCTGCTTCGAGCAAGTGTCCGACGAGATCACTTTGCCGCAATTCACCCTGGAAGCCTGAACATGGCGCTGTTCAAAAGCTCACCGCCAGTCCGACCGAGAACCCCGAGACGTTGGTGCCGAAAACGTACCGTCCCACCACGCGGGTGCGCGTGATGAACACGTCGTAGGCGCTCGAGTCCAGCTCCAGGCCCGCGCCGATGGAGGTCAGCCGGTCAAAGCCCAGGATGCCGCGCTGGTCGCCCAGGAACTCCGAATGGGTCAGTTCCAGCACGTAGCGCAGCGGCCGCTGCAGCAGGATCGCGCCCGTGGGCGCGCGGTAGCGGGCCCACAGGTTCGCGGACTGCGCGGTGGCGCGGCCGCGGACCGCCGCGGAGCTGTCGAAACTCTGCAGGCGCATGTCGGAATAGCGCAGCTCCACGTCCACTTCATAGCCGGGCCGGTAGTGCTCGTAGTCCAGCATCAGCGAGCCGCCCAGCCCGTAGGCGTTGAGCGAGCCTTTGTCGAGGAAGTCGACGTCCGAGTCGGTCTTGCGCCCGACATACCAACTGGCCGCGCGCAGGTCGCTGGTGACGTTGCCCAGCGCGAAGTTGAAGATGGGGCGCAGCTTCAGTTCGTCGGTCAGCTTGAAGTCCCAGCCGATGCCGCCGGTGGCCGACAGGCTGTTCCACTTCGTGGGGATGCGGCGGGACTCCGCGCCCTGCGTGGCGATGAAGGTCGGATCGTAGCGGCTGGCCGCCAGCACGCCTTCCAGATAGATGGGCACGGAGTCGGAAATGGTGTCCCCGCCTCCCAGTTGCGTCATGAAGAACTCGGTCGAGCCGCTGGTCGATCCGCCGCCGCTGCCGATGTTCAGCGAACTGGTCGTGATGTCGGGCACGATGGAAAACGACATCAGGGCAAGCACGCCGTTGGCGCGCTTTTGCAGGTCGTCCTGGGTCAGCCGCAGGCCCTGCTGTGCCTGCGCCGCGCCGGCGCAGCAGGACAGCACGCCGAGCAGGCCGAAAAGACGCCGCTTCACCCTGCAAACGGAATCTCGCATGCGAATCTCCGAATGAACGCGTTGCCAATGCGATGCGGCCAGGCTTGCGGCCCGGACGGCCGGGGGCCCGCTTGGGCAGATTACACGGATGTCCGCAAGGGCTCAAGAATCGCGCGCGCTTCCGTGTGCGGTTCCCGCCCGCTCAGCCCAGCGAATCGAGCGCCTCGTCGTTCTCTTCGCCCAGGAAACCGCCGCTCTGGTGCCGCCACAGCCGCGCGTAGATGCCGTTCTTCGCCAGCAATTCGGCATGGGTTCCCTGTTCGACGATGCGTCCCTGGTCCATGACGATGAGCCGGTCCATGGCGGCGATGGTGGAGAGGCGGTGGGCGATCGCGATGACGGTCTTGTCTTCCATCATTTCGTCGAGGCTGTCCTGGATGGCGACCTCCACTTCCGAGTCGAGCGCGCTGGTGGCCTCGTCCAGCAGCAGGATGGGGGCGTTCTTGAGCATGACGCGGGCAATGGCGATGCGCTGGCGCTGTCCGCCCGACAGCTTGACGCCGCGTTCGCCCACCAGGGTGTCGTAGCCGGTATGGCCTTGCGGGTCGCTGAGTTCGCGGATGAAGCCGTCCGCCTGGGCGTGCGCGGCGGCTTCGCGGATTTCCGCGTCGGTGGCGTCCGGGCGGCCATAGGCGATGTTGTCGCGGATCGAGCGGTGCAGCAAGGAGGTGTCCTGGGTGACCATGCCGATCGCGCCGCGCAGGCTGTCCTGCGCCACGCGCGAGATGTCCTGCCCGTCGATGCGTATCTGGCCGCTGTCCAGGTCGTAGAAGCGCAGCAGCAAATTGATCAGCGTGGACTTGCCGGCGCCGGAGCGGCCCACCAGGCCGATTTTCTCGCCGGGGCGCACCGTGAGGTCCAGGCCGTCGAGCACCTGGCGTTCGCCGTTGTAGTTGAAGCGGACGTCGCGGAATTCGACTTCGCCGCGGGTGATCTCCAGCGCGGGCGCGCCGGGCGCGTCCTGGACCTTGGCCGCGCGCGTCAGGGTGGCGATGCCGTCCTGCACCGTGCCGATGCTCTCGAACAGCGAAGCCATTTGCCACATGATCCAGTGCGACATGCCGTTGATGCGCAGGGCCATGGCCGTGACCGCGGCCACGGCGCCGGTGCCCACTTCGGCGGCCTCCCACAGCCACAGCGCATAACCGCCCGCCGCGAGGATGAGCGCCACCACCAGCGTCTGGTTGACGATCTCGAATTGGCTCACGAGGCGCATTTGGCGAAAGCCGGTTTCCTTGAAATCCTCCATCGCCGCGCGGGCGAAGTGGGCCTCGCGCCTGGTGTGCGAGAACAGCTTGACGGTGGTGATGTTGGTGTAGGCGTCGGTGATGCGCCCCGTCATGGACGAGCGGGCATGGGCCTGTTCCTGCCCGACCTTGCCCAGGCGCGGAACGAAATACAGCATGGCAAGCCCGAACAGCAGGATCCAGGCGATGAAGGGCAGCATCAGGCGCGGGTCGAAGCCGCCCGCCAGCGCGATGATGGTGATGAAGTACACCCCGATGCCGAGCACGATCTCGACGAAGGTCAGCAGGACTTCCCGCACGGCCAGCGCCGTCTGCATGACCTTGGTGGTGACGCGCCCGGCGAACTCGTCGGAAAAGAACGACAGGCTCTGCCTCAGCATGAGGCGATGGAAATCCCAGCGCAGGCGCAGCGGAAGGTTGATGGCCAGCACCTGGTGCTGCACCATGGTGCGCAGCGTGACCAGGACGATGCTCGCCAGCAGCACGATGGCGATGCCCCACAGCACGCCGCGCTCCTGGCCGGCGGCGTCCTGGCCGGCGCGCCAGGCCGTGAGCAGGTCCACTATCTGTCCAAGAAAGGAGAACAGCCAGGCTTCGTACACGGAAACGCAGGCGCTGAGTACGGCCAGCGCGGCGATATAGCGGCGCGCCCCGCGCGTGCAGGCCCACAGGAAGGAAGCCAGCCCCTTGGGCGGCAGCGGCGCTTCGTCCGGGGGGAAGGGGTCGAGAAGGCGTTCAAACGAACGGAGCAAGGTGGCCTCCGAAACGGCAAGAAAAAGGAAGAACCGCCGTCGTCGAACGGCAGGAAGGCGGCTGACGGTTGCCGCCAGCCTGGATAGTAAAGGCAGCGGCCGGAAAACGCCGCGAGCCGGTACGCCGATATCGGAATTGCCTCCGAGGGAGCCCCGGCAAGGCCGACTCTTGTCGGAGATCATGCGCGGGCGCAAATCGCCGTCGCGACGCCGCGTTGCGCGGGGTGTTCGCCCCATTGCGCGTGATACCATCTGCGGCGACCAAGGGATGCAAATGTACACAGGTGCCAACGCCAGGAGACGATGTGTCGCGCTAGCCGCGGCGCTTCTATTCGTCTTTCAGGCCCTGATCGCATCCTCCGCCCTGGCCGCATCCGGCATGGCGCCGGGCAGGGCGGGCGCCACCACCATCATCTGCACGGCCAGCGGCCCGCGCGTCGTCACCCTGGACGTCCAGAGTCCCGCGCAGGACACCCAGCAGCACAGCGGCGCCTTGCCGCATTGCTGCGTGGCGGGCTGCGCCATGCTCGGCGGCGCGACGCTTCCGGAACTCTTCGTCCTTGCCTGGCTGCTGCCCGCGGCGGTGCCTGCCGTCGTGCCGCGGCCGGACATCGAGGTCCATTTCTCCAGCGCGGTGGCCCGGCTGCCGCAGAAATCGCGCGCGCCGCCCCTGCTGGGCTGACCCGCTCCCCACGTTATCGGCGCCTATCGCGCGCGGCCTGCGGCCGGGCACGGAATGACGCGCGTCTGCCCGCTTTCCGCCGTTCCCGGGCGGCGCCGGCGCCAGCCGATCACGCATTCTTCGCACTCGCTCTGGATTTCGGCCCCGCCTGCGCCGCAGGCCCCGGGGGGCCGCCCGCGGGTGCCGGTCCAAGACTTCCCTATAGAACCCAGACATGCACAAGAAAGACGAATTCCTGCGGATGAGCTGCCTCGCGGCCGCGCTGACCGCCACGTTTCCCGCCTGGCCGCAAGCGGCGGACGCGAACGCCGTCGCCACCATGGATCCGGTGGTGATCACGGGCGTGGCGCCCAGCGCGCCGCTGACATTCACGACGGACCCGAAAATTCCCCGCCAACCCTTGCCGGCAAGCGACGGCACGGACTACCTCAAGACCATCCCCGGATTCTCCTCGATCCGCAACGGCGGGACCAACGGCGATCCGGTGCTGCGCGGGATGTTCGGCTCGCGCCTGAACCTCCTGACCAACGGCACCTCCATGCCGGGCGCCTGCCCCGCCCGCATGGACGCGCCCAGCTCCTACATTTCCCCCGAGAACTTCGACCAGCTCACGGTCATCAAGGGGCCGCAGACGGTGTTGTGGGGGCCCGGCGCATCGGCCGGCACGATCAAGTTCGATCGCGACACGCCCCGTTTCACCGAGGCGGGCGTCCGCTTCGACGGCAGCCTGCTGGGCGGTTCGTTCGGCCGCAACGATCAGGCGGCCGACCTGACCATCGGCAATGAAAAGGTGTACACCCGCATCACGGCCAACCACTCCCATTCCCAGGACTACAAGGACGGCGACGGCAACAAGGTGCCGTCGCGCTGGGACAAATGGAACGCGGACGTCACGCTGGGCTTCACCCCGGACGCCGATACCGTCTACGAACTGACGGCCGGCACCGGCGACGGCGAGGCGCGCTACGCGGGGCGCGGCATGGACGGCTCGCAGTTCAAGCGCGAGAGCTTCGGCCTGCGCTTCGAAAAGCGCAACATCGGGACGGTCTTGAACAAGGTCGAGGCGCAGATGTACTACAACTACGCCGACCACGTCATGGATAACTTCACGCTGCGCGCGCCCGACCCGATGAGCGCCATGCCCATGGGCATGGCTTCCGACGTCGACCGGGCCACCTGGGGAGGGCGCTTCGCCGGCACCTGGAACCTTTCCCCGGATGCCGATCTGGTGACCGGCCTGGACTTCCAGCAGAGCCGCCATCGGTCCCGCAGCGGCTCGGAGGCCGTTTCCTATCGCAGCCAGTCCTGGGTCAAGGACGCGGACTTTTCCAATACCGGGCTGTTCGGCGAGCTGACCTGGCGCGCCGCGCCCGGCAGCCGCGTCATCGGCGGCGCGCGCGTGGACTGGGCGTCCGCAAAGGACTTCCGCCAGGACGATGGGGGAATGATGATGCCCATGCCCAACCCGACGGCCGGCGAGCGCCGCAGCGACACGCTGCCCAGCGGCTTCCTGCGGTACGAGAGGGACCTGGAGGCCGTCCCCGCTACCGTCTACATCGGCCTGGGGCACGTAGAGCGCTTCCCGGACTACTGGGAGCTGTTTTCACCGGACCGCGGTCCGGCGGGTTCCGTCAATGCCTTCAAGGGCGTGAAACCCGAGAAGACGACCCAATTGGACTTCGGGGCGCAGTACAGGACGGAAACGCTGGACGCCTGGTTCTCGGGCTATGCGGGCTACGTCGATGACTTCATCCTGTTCAACTACACCTCGGGCGGCATGATGGGGGCCTCGTCCCGGGCCACCAATGTGGACGCCAGGATCGCCGGCGGCGAACTCGGGGCGTCGTACAAGGTCGCGCCGAGCTGGAAGCTCGGCGCCACGCTGGCCTATGCCTGGGGGCAGAACCGCAGCGACGGCAGGGCCCTGCCGCAGATGCCGCCGCTGGAAGCCAAGCTCAGCGTGGCCTACGACGACGGCACCTGGTCGGCCGGCGCCCTGTGGCGCATCGTGGCCGCGCAGAAGCGCTATGCGTTGAACGAAGGCAACGTCGTCGGCAAGGATTTCGGCCCCAGCGCGGGATTCGGCGTCTTTTCCCTCAACGGCGGCTATGCGGTCAACAAGCAGGTCCAGGTGTCGCTGGGCGTGGACAACCTGTTCAACAAGACCTACAGCGAGCACCTGAACCTGGCGGGCAACGCCGGCTTCGGCTACGCCGCCAATACGGCGGTGAACGAGCCGGGCCGCACGGTCTGGGCGCGGGTGAGTTTCAAGTACTGACGGGAAAAGAAAAAGCCGCCAGGCGTAATGCCAGGCGGCTTTTTTAGCGTTGGCAGCCAGCGCAGCGCTGCCATGAGACTTGCCAATTTGGTGGAGCCGGGGGGAATTGAACCCCCGTCCGCAAGCCCTCCGCAACCAGTTCTACATGCGTAGTCGATTTATTTGGATTTAACCCTGGACTTAGCCAACCGACAGGCCGGAACAGAGCGATTCACGTAATTTAAATTTGAACCGTGTGACCCCAGTTCAAACCGATTCCTTGTGAATGTCGCTGCTGCGGTTCGAGGGTTGCCCCCCTAGGAAGTTGCCTTCCTCCGCCTGACCCAAGGACAGATCAGTGCAGCGGCTCACCGCTTAAGCGGCGAGAGCGAAACGCTCGTCGTTGGCGTTTGTAGTGTTTCCAGTGGTTTAACGAGCGAACTGGTGCTCGGCATGCCCTGAGTTGTTTTGCGACCCACGTCGAATCCGGATCGGCCCCAAGAACTTCTATTGTACTGGTAAATGCCATAGCCTGCTGTGTTCCTGGCGCCCGCCTGCCGTGGCGTGGCGCCGGGGACACAGCAGGGGGTCAGGCGGCGTTGGCGCAGGCCGCCTTGGACTGCGGGCGGGACCGCGACGCGGCCATCAGCAGGAAGGCCAGGCCCACGGAAACCGCGACGATGGCGGCGGCCGCCCAGCCCAGGGAAGCCAGGCCGTACTGGTCGATGACGTTCCCGCCGACCACCGCGCCCAGGCCGATGCCGATGTTGGCGCCCGAGATATTCAGGGACGCTGCAAACGCCGGCGCCTCCGGCGCGGACTTCATCAGGCGCACGTGGCAGACGATGAACAGCGCCGCCTGCGCGATGCCCCAGACGCCCAGGGCCACGGCCAGCAGTCCGTGCGACTGCATGACGGGGGCGACGAAGGCCAGTCCCGCCGCCATCAGCGAGGAAAACAGGGCGGTCGCGCCCAGCGGGCTACGGTCCACCATGCGTCCGCCCAGCGTGTTGCCGATCAGGCCGACGGCGCCGAACGCCATCATCGTCCAGCCGACGATCTGGCCGTTGAAGCCCGCCAGCCGTTCCAGCATGTCCGCCAGGTAGGTGTAGGCGGTGAACATGCCGGTGAAGACCAGCAGCGACAGCAGCACGTGGCCGACCACGATGGGATTGCGCAGGATGCGCAACTGCGTGACCAGCTTGACGCTGTCGGCCCGCAGGCGGGTGCTGGGAAAGGCGAACAGCAGCAGCAGGGCCTTGGCGAAGGCCACCGCCGACAGCACGGCGAAGGCGGCGCGCCAGCCGAAGGCGTCGGAAATCAGCACCCCGATGGGAATGCCGAACACGGTGGCGGCCACGATGCCGAACGCGACCGTGGAGATGGCGCGGCCGGCGCGGGCAGGCCCCACGAGTTCCACCGCCGTGGCGCTGGCCAGCGACCAGAACACGGGCAGGGCCAGGGCCGGAACGAAACGGGCGACGGCCATGACCCAGATGTTGGGCGCGGTGGCGGCCAGCGCGTTGGACAGGCCGAACAGCACCAGCACGCCGATGAACAGCCGCTTGCGTTCGACGTTGGCCATGAGCGCGGTCAGGAGGGGGCCGGTCGCCGCCACCGTGAAGGCGAACAGCGATACCAGCAGGCCGGCCTGGGAGACGGTGACGTCCAGGTCGCGGGCCAGGCCCGGCAGCAATCCGACGATCAGGAACTCCGTGGTCAGGATGGTGAAGCCGGCGGCGGAAAGCAGCAGGATGGGCAATAGCATAGGCATTCCTCTGGCGCGGCGCTGGGCGGCGGCGCGCGGGCAGGCGTTATCGATGAATAAAAGGTCTGGTGTGCGCGGGGCCTGGGCGCCCGGCACTGCGCCTGGGCCGCGGGGCGTAGGCGCGGAAGATCTGTGGCCGCGGGCGGCGTCGCCCGCGGCCCCGGCCTGGGCCGGGAAGGCATCGGGGAAACCCCGGGTGCCGTGCATGGGTCACACTTTAGGTGACTTCGGTTTCAGGATAAAGGCGTCGATTCCGGAAAGATTATTCGGCCTGGCCAACTAATTCTTGCGGAAAGGCGCCGGAAACCGAGCGGGCCGCGCGGCGGCCCCTCCAGCCTAGCGCAGGTCGCGGGGCAGCAGCGGTTCGATGGCGGGCCAGAGTTCGGCCGGAGAGTTGGCGCAGGTTTCCGCTTCCCAGGTCGTGATGTTGTCGTCTTCGCCGACGTAGCCGTATGCGGCGGCGACGGCGGGCATGCCCGCCGCGTGCGCGGCCTGGATGTCGCGCAGATCGTCGCCGACGTAGACGCAGCGGTCGACGGAGAAACCGGCTTCGCTAGCGGCGTGCTGCAGCGGCAGGGGGTGGGGCTTGGAATGCGCCGTCGTATCGCCGCAGACCAGCACGGCGCTGTCGCGCGTCAGGTCCAGGAACTCGACGATGGGCAGGGTCAGGTAGGTGACCTTGTTGGTCACGATGCCCCAGGACAGGCCGCGGCGCCCGATGTCGGCCAGGAGCGCCTCGATGCCGGGGAACAGCTTGCTGTGCACGGTGGAGCCGGCCGCGTAGTCCTCCAGGAACTGCAGGCGGGTGGGCTCGTAGTCGCGGTCGCCAGGCGCAAGGCCGAGCGCGACGCGCAGCAGGCCGCGGGCGCCCTGCGAGGCCACTGGGCGCAGCGCCTCGTACGCCATCGGTTCCAGGCCCTTGCGGGTGCGTTGGCGATTGGCCGCGGCGGCCAGGTCGGGGGCCGTATCGGCCAGCGTGCCGTCGAAGTCGAACAGGATCAGGGCGCTCATTTGCGGGTAGCCATCAGGTAGTTGACCGAGGTGTCGGACGACAGGGTGTAGATCTGGGTGATGGGGTTGTATTCCATGCCGCGCATGCTGGTGGGTTCCAGGCCGGCGCCGCGCGCCGCCGCGGACAGTTCGCTGGGCTTGATGAACTGTTCGTAGCTGTGGGTGCCGCGAGGCAGCAGCCGCAGGACGTATTCCGCGCCGACGATGGCGAACAGGAAGGACTTGGCGTTGCGGTTCAGGGTGGAAAAGAACACCCAGCCGCCCGGCTTGGTCAGGGCCGAGCAGGCGCGCACGATGGAGGCGGGATCCGGCACGTGTTCCAGCATTTCCATGCAGGTCACCACGTCGTAATGGCCCGGCCGTTCGGCCGCCAGTTCTTCGACGGGGACCTTGCGGTATTCCACTTTCACGCCGGACTCCAGTCCGTGCAGGCGCGCCACCTTCAGGGATTTGTCGGCCAGGTCGATGCCGGTCACTTCCGCGCCGCTGCGCGCCATGGCTTCCGACAGGATGCCGCCGCCGCAGCCCACGTCCAGCACGGCCTTGCCCGCCAGGTTGCCCGCGCATTCCTGGATCCATTCCAGGCGCAGCGGATTGATGGCGTGCAGGGGCTTGAACTCGCTTTCAGGGTCCCACCAGCGGCTGGCCAGGGCGCCGAACTTGTCCAGTTCGGCCTGGTCGGCGTTGACGGCGGGGCGGGCGGTGTCGTGAGTTTGCGTGGTCATGGGCGGTCCAGCGAAAAGCGGCTCTATATATAGAGGGGTCCGTCGCGCTAGGCGAGGAGGGGCGCGCGGTTGCACCAAATGGGTGCGGCGGCGGCGAAAAAAAGGGCCTCGCTATGCGAGGCCCCTTTATTGTAGCTAGTCCGGCAATTACTTGCGGCTACCCACGATTTCGATTTCAACGCGACGGTTCTGGGCGCGGCCCTCTTTCGTCTTGTTGGAAGCGATCGGGTTCAGCTCGCCCTTGCCTTCCGTGTAGATACGGTTGGGGTCGATACCCTTGCTGACCAGGTAGCTCTTGACCGAAGCAGCACGGCGCTCGGACAGCTTCTGGTTGTAGGCTTCAGTGCCGATCGAGTCGGTGTGGCCAACAGCAATGATGGTTTCCAGATCGATGCCACGGGCTTGCTGGGCGACTTGATCCAGCAGTTGGCGGCCTTCGGGCTTCAGGGTCGACTTGTCGAAGTCGAAGAACGTGTCAGCGTTGAACACGACCTTTGCCGCCATCGGGGCCGGCTTCGCCTTCTGTTGTGCAACCGGAACGCCGTCGCAGCCGGGGATGCCGGTGGCCGGGGTCCAGAAAGCATCGCGCCAGCACAGTTCGTTCGTGCCGTTCTTCCAAACGTCACCGAACGGATTGCGCCAGTTGTCCACCGTGTCGGGATAGGTCTGGGCCGAGGCTACACCCGAGGCCGTGACAGCGGCGAAGGCGAGCGCCAGAGCGAATTTGGAGGGTTTGTTCATGTTTCTCCTCGTTGAGCTTGAAGCTGGATAAGTGACTCGCAGCGAACCCCCGCCGCATATCAGGAAAACGGGGCCAGTATAGCAACGCCAAGAGCTGGTTCAAAGGAATAGCTACTGGGTTTCCTGCGTGCTGGAAACAATCTTAAGGCATTTGGGGGGCTTTGGCTTCCCTGGACAGGCGCATTAACGCTGGATATGACGTTTTCGGCACTCCATCGGTTTTCCATGTTGGTTTTTGGCAACAGGCCCGCCGGGCGCGGGTGGAGGCGCCGACGGCCGCGTTCCGATGTCGCCCGGTCCGGCCCGCCGTGGCGGCTCTTCGGACGGCCCTTCTGACCGCTCCGTGAATCGAATGATAGAATTTCCTGTTTACCCGGCCCGGGTTCCTCCTTACACGATTCTGTCGTTATATATATGGATTCCTTTGCCAAGGAGACGCTTCCGGTATCGCTGGAAGAAGAGATGCGCCGCAGTTACCTCGATTACGCGATGAGCGTGATCGTCGGGCGGGCGCTACCGGATGTGCGGGACGGCCTCAAGCCCGTCCACCGGCGCGTGCTCTACGCGATGCACGAACTGAACAACGACTGGAACCGCGCCTACAAGAAATCGGCGCGTATCGTCGGGGACGTCATCGGTAAGTACCACCCCCACGGCGACCAGTCCGTCTACGACACCATCGTCCGCATGGCGCAGGATTTCTCCATGCGCTACATGCTGGTCGACGGCCAGGGCAACTTCGGCTCGATCGACGGCGACAACGCCGCGGCGATGCGCTACACCGAAATCCGCCTGGCCAAGATCGCCCACGAACTGCTGGCCGACATCGACCAGGAAACGGTGGACTTCGGCCCCAATTACGACGGCAGCGAACAGGAACCGCTGCTGTTGCCGTCGCGCCTGCCCAACCTGCTGGTCAACGGCAGCTCGGGCATCGCCGTGGGCATGGCCACCAACATCCCGCCCCACAACCTCCAGGAAGTCGTCGACGGCTGCCTGTACTGCCTGCGCAATCCGGCGTGCTCGGTCGATGAACTCATGGAGCTCATCCCGGCGCCCGATTTCCCGACCGGCGGCGTCATCTACGGCATGTCCGGGGTGCGCGAAGGCTACCGCACGGGCCGCGGCCGCGTCATCATGCGCGCCAAGACCCACTTCGAAGACATGGAGAAGGGCAACCGCCAGGCCATCGTGGTCGACGCGATCCCCTACCAGGTCAACAAGAAGACGCTGCAGGAACGCATCGCCGAACTCGTCAACGACAAGAAGATCGAAGGCATCTCCGACATCCGCGACGAGTCCGACAAGGACGGCATGCGCCTGGTCATCGAGCTCAAGCGCGGCGAGGTGCCCGAGGTCGTCCTCAACAATCTGTACAAGAACACCCAGCTTCAGGACACCTTCGGGATGAACCTGGTGGCGCTGGTCGACGGCCAGCCCCGCCTGCTCAACCTGAAGCAGATGATCGACTACTTCCTGCAGCACCGCCGGGAAGTGGTCACGCGCCGCACGGTGTTCCAGTTGCGCAAGGCCCGCGAACGCGGCCACGTGCTGGAAGGCCTGGCCGTGGCGCTGGCCAACATCGACGACTTCATCGCCATCATCAAGGCGGCGCCGACCCCCCCGGTCGCCCGCCAGGAACTGATGGCGAAGTCGTGGGATTCGTCCCTGGTCCGCGAGATGCTGTCGCGCGCCGACGGCGATACGCCGGGAGGCCGCGCGGCCTTCCGCCCGGACGACCTGGGCGCCGAATTCGGCCTCCAGGGCGACGGCATGTACCGCCTGAGCGACACGCAGGCCCAGGAAATCCTGAACATGCGCCTGCAGCGCCTGACCGGGCTGGAGCAGGACAAGATCGTCGGCGAATACAAGGACATCATGTCCACCATTGCCGACCTGCTGGACATCCTGGCGCGCCCCGAGCGCATCACCACGATCATCAGCGAAGAGCTGCAGGCCATCAAGGCCGAATTCTCGACCAGCGCGAAGGACACGCGCCGCTCGGAAATCGAGCTGAACGCGACCGAGCTCGACACCGAAGACCTGATCACGCCGACCGACATGGTCGTGACCCTGTCGCACGGCGGCTACATCAAGAGCCAGCCGCTGTCCGAGTACCGCTCGCAGAAGCGCGGCGGGCGCGGCAAGCAGGCCACGGCG
The DNA here is from genome assembly GCF_037619525.1 of Achromobacter veterisilvae. NCBI lineage: Bacteria > Pseudomonadati > Pseudomonadota > Betaproteobacteria > Burkholderiales > Alcaligenaceae > Achromobacter > Achromobacter veterisilvae. The sequence goes on from NZ_CP148753.1 coordinate 2,779,716, forward strand.
ATGAAGGAAAACGACTGGATCGACCAGTTGTTCATCGCCAATACGCACGACTTCCTGCTGTGCTTCTCCAACCGCGGCCGCGTGTACTGGCTGAAGGTCTGGGAAGTGCCGCAGGGCACGCGCAATTCGCGCGGCAAGCCCATCGTGAACATGTTCCCGCTGGCCGACGGCGAGAAGATCACCGTGGTGCTGCCGGTCAAGGAATTCAGCGAAGACCACTACGTGTTCATGGCGACTTCGCGCGGCACGGTCAAGAAGACCCCGCTGTCCGACTTCTCCAATCCGCGCAAGGCCGGCATCATCGCCGTGGACCTCGACGACGGCGACTACCTGATCGGCGCCGACCTGACCGACGGCAAGCACGACGTCATGCTGTTCTCCGACTCCGGCAAGGCTGTGCGCTTCGACGAGAACGACGTGCGTCCGATGGGCCGCAACGCCCGCGGCGTGCGCGGCATGATGCTGGAAGAAACCCAGACCGTGATCGCGCTGCTGGTCGCCGGCGACGAAACGCAAAGCGTGCTGACTGCCACCGAAAACGGCTACGGCAAGCGCACGCCGATCACCGAGTACACGCGCCACGGCCGCGGCACCAAGGGCATGATCGCCATCCAGACCAGCTCGCGCAACGGCAAGGTGGTGGGGGCGGTGCTGGTCATGCCTTCGGACGAGATCATGCTGATCACCACCGGCGGCGTCCTGGTGCGCACCCGCGTCTCTGAAATCCGTGAAATGGGCCGCGCGACGCAGGGCGTCACGCTCATCAACGTCGACGACGGCAGCACGCTGTCGGGCGTGCGCCGGGTCGTGGAAAGCGACGCGGACGATGACGGCGACCTGGACGAAGACGGCCAGGACGCGGACGGCGGCGACGGCGCGGCGGATACGACGGATTCGACGGAACCTACGGAGCAATAATGGCCCGCCCCTGGAACTTCTCGGCAGGCCCCTCGGCCTTGCCCGAGGTGGTGCTGCAGCAAGCCGCTGCGGAAATGCTGGACTGGCACGGCAGCGGCATGTCCGTGATGGAAATGAGCCATCGCGGCAAGCACTTCGTGCAGATCTGCGATGAAGCGGAAGCGGATCTCCGCGACCTGCTGGGACTGCCGGCCGACTACGCCGTCATGTTCATGCAGGGCGGGGGTTCCGGGGAGAACGCCATCGTTCCCATGAACCTCATGGGGCGCCGCGGCGCGCCGGCGGCCGACTTCGTCGTGACGGGCCATTGGTCCAAGCGTTCGTACAAGGAAGCCGGGCGCTACGGCAGCGCGCAGGTCGCGGCAAGCAGCGAGCAGGCCATCCAGTTGGACGGCCGCGAGCAGGCGCCGCTGACCTGGGTGCCGCCGGTCGACACCTGGCAGGTGCGCAAGGAATCCGCCTACCTGCACCTGTGCAGCAACGAAACCATCGGCGGCGTCGAATTCATGGACTGGCCGGACACCGCCGCCCTGGGCGCGCCCGACGTGCCGCTGGTCGTCGACGCGTCCTCGCACTTCCTGTCGCGTCCCATGGACGTGACGCGCTGCGGCCTGCTGTACGCCGGCGCGCAGAAGAACGCCGGCCCGGCGGGCGTGACGGTCGTCATCGCGCGCCGCGACCTGATCGGCAACGCCTTGCCGATCTGCCCGTCCGCCTTCGACTACGCCAACGTGGCCGCCGAGCACTCGCGCTACAACACGCCGCCCACGTTCGCGATCTACGTTGCCGGCCTGGTGTTCAAGTGGGTCAAGGCCAATGGCGGCGTGGCGGGCATGGAAGCCGCCAACAAGGCCAAGGCCGACCTGCTGTACGGTTACCTGGACAGCTCCTCGTTCTACCGCAATCCCATCCACGCGCCCGTGCGCTCGCGCATGAACGTGCCGTTCGTGCTGCACGACGATTCGCTCAACGACGCCTTCCTGCAGGGCGCGGACGCCGCCGGCCTGACGCAGTTGAAGGGCCACAAGAGCGTGGGCGGCATGCGCGCCTCCATCTACAACGCCGTGCCCCTGGCGGGGGTGTCGGCGCTGGTCGAGTACCTGAAGGAATTCGAGCGTCGCTATGGCTGATGATCTGCAGCGCAAGCTGTTCCCCTTGCGTCAACGCATCGACGCGCTGGACGCGCAGATCCTCGAACTGCTGACGCAGCGCGCGCGCGCCGCGCTGGAAGTGGGCGAGGTCAAGCATGCCGCGCACGCCGACGGCCCGGTGCTGCGCCCCGAGCGCGAAGCCGAGGTCATCCGCCGCCTGCAGCAGACCAACCCCGGCCCGTTCCCGAACGCGGGCGTGGCGGCGGTCTGGACCGAGATCATCTCGGCCTGCCGCGGCCTGGAGCGCGGCATGACGGTCGCCTTCCTGGGGCCGCAGGGCTCGTTCTCGGAACAGGCGGCGATGGAGCATTTCGGCCACGCCGTGCAGAAGCTCCCGTGCGCGTCCTTCGACGAGGTCTTCCGCGCCGTCGAGGCCGGCCAGGCCGACGTGGGCATGGTGCCGGTGGAGAACTCCACCGAGGGCGCCGTCAACCGCAGCCTGGACCTGCTGCTGAACACCCCGCTGAAGATCCTGGGCGAACGGTCGCTCGTCATCCGCCATTGCCTGATGTCGCAGTCCGGCAGCATGGACGGCATCAAGACCATTTCCGCGCACCCGCAGGCGCTGGCCCAGTGCCAGGGCTGGCTGACGCGCAACTATCCCGACGTGGCCCGCGTGGCCGCGTCCAGCAATTCCGAGGCCGCGCGCGCGGCGGCGTCCGACCCCGGCATCGCGGCCATCGCGGGCGAGGTGGCCGCGCCCGCCTGGAACCTGCAGGTCGTCGCCACGGGCATCCAGGACGACCCCCACAACCGCACGCGCTTCCTGGCCATCGGCAGCATCGAGCCGCTGGCCAGCGGGCAGGACAAGACCAGCCTGATCCTGGCGGTGCCGAACCGCGCGGGCGCCGTCTACGAAATGCTGGCCCCGCTGGCGGCCAACGGCGTGTCGATGACGCGCTTCGAGTCCCGGCCCGCCCGTACCGGCCAGTGGGAATACTATTTCTACGTCGATGTGCTGGGCCACCGCAATGACCCGAACGTCGACCGCGCGCTTGCCGCCTTGCAGGCGCAGGTCGCCTACCTGAAAGTGCTGGGTTCCTACCCGGCGTCGTGAGCCCCTCCACCATGACCACCGCATCCAAGCCCCTCGTCGCTCCCGCGCACGTCAGCGCCATCGCGCCTTACCAGGCAGGCAAGCCCATCGAAGAACTGGCCCGCGAGTTCGGGCTGGATCCGGCTGGCATCGTCAAGCTGGCGTCCAACGAAAACCCGCTGGGCATGCCCAAGTCGGCGCGCGAGGCCATGCTGGCCGCCGCCGAGTCGCTGGCGCGCTACCCCGATCCCAACGGCTTCGACCTGAAGGCGGCGCTGGCCGAGCGCTACGGCGTGCCGATGAACTGGATCACGCTGGGCAACGGCTCCAACGACATCCTGGAAATCGCCGCGCTGGCGCTGCTGGAGCCCGGCGCCTCGGCCGTCTACGCACAGCACTCGTTCGCCGTGTACCGCCTGGCCACCCAGGCGCGCGGCGCGCGCCACATCGTGGTGCCGGCCAAAGACTACGGCCACGACCTGGACGCGATGTTCGACGCCATCGCCGACGACACGCGCCTGCTGTTCATCGCCAACCCCAACAACCCGACCGGCACTTTCGTGCCGGGCGACAGCGTCGCCGCGTTCCTGGAACGTGTGCACGCCGCCCATGGCGACCGCGTCACGGTGGTGCTGGACGAGGCCTATAACGAATACCTCGATCCCGAGTTCCGCTTCGACAGCACCGCGCTGGTGCGCCGCTATCCGAACCTGATCGTGTCGCGCACCTTCTCCAAGGCCTACGGCCTGGCCGGCCTGCGCGTGGGCTTCGCGGTGGCGCAGCCCGCCCTGACCGACCTGCTGAACCGCGTGCGCCAGCCGTTCAACGTCAACACGCTGGCGCAGGCCGCCGCCGTGGCCGCGCTGGGCGACGCCGCCTACCTGGAAGAGGCCTATGCCTCGAACAAGTCGGGCAAGGCGCAGTTGTGCGCCGCGTTCGACGCGCTCAAGCTGCGCTACGTGCCCAGCTATGGCAACTTCGTGCTGGTCCACGTGGGCGATGCGCCGCGCATCAACCTGGAACTGCTCAAGCGCGGCGTGATCGTGCGCCCGGTCGTCGGCGACGGCCTGCCCGAGTGGCTGCGCGTGTCCATCGGGCTGCCGGAAGAGAACCGGCGTTTCATCGACGCCCTGACCGCCATTCTGTCGTAATGAACGGCTCGCCACTGTCTTCCGATCAGGGGGCCGCTGGCCCCCTGATTCCTGTATTGGCCGTCGTCGGCGTGGGCCTGATCGGCGGATCCTTCGCCGCCGCGCTGCGCCGGGCCGGGCAGGCGGGCAGGGTGCTGGGGGCGGGGCGCAATGCGCAGTCCCTGGCGCGCGCGCTCGAACTGGGCCTGATCGACGAGGCCGTGTCCCTCGAAGAGGCGGCCGCGCGCGCCGACCTGATCCTGCTGGCGACGCCGGTGGGCGGGCTGGTGAACGTCCTGTCGCGCATGCTTCCGCACCTGGGCGCCGGCACCGTGCTGACCGACGCCGGCAGCACCAAGGCCGAAGTGGTCGCCGCGGCGCGCGCCGCCCTGGGCGGCCGGATCGCGCAATTCGTGCCCGGCCATCCCATCGCGGGCGCCGAACGCACGGGGCCTGAAGCGGCCGACGCCGATCTCTACCGCAAGCGCACCGTCGTCCTGACCCCCCTGCCCGAAAACGGGGAGGCCGCCCTGGACCTGGCGCGCCGCGCCTGGCTGGCGTGCGGCGCCGAGGTGATCGACATGGACGCCGATGCCCACGACCGGGTGCTCGCATCGGTCAGCCACCTGCCGCACCTGCTGTCGGCGGCCTACATGGAACAGGTGGCCACGGCCGCCGACGCCGCCACCCGCCTGGACCTGGCCGGCAGCGGTTTTCGCGACTTCACGCGCATAGCGGCGGGTTCGCCGGAGATGTGGCGGGATATTTTTCTGTCCAACCGCGACGCGATGCTGGCCGAGCTTGCCGACGTCCGCGCGGTGCTGGACCGTGCCGAACGCGCCATCGCCGATGGCGACGGCGCGGCTTTGCTGACGCTGCTGGAGACGGCGGCCCGCGCGCGCCGCAACTGGCGCAAGGAGTAGCTGACATGGGCGCTTTGCCTTATCTCGATCTGCCGCGGGTGCGGCAAGCGCGGGGCGTGATGGCCCTGCCCGGCTCCAAGAGCATTTCCAACCGCGTGCTGCTGCTGGCCGCGATCGCCGAGGGCGCCACGGTCATCACCGGCCTGCTGGATTCGGACGATACGCGCGTGATGCTGGCCGCCTTGCGCCAACTGGGCGTGCAGGTGTCCGAGCTGGAGGCGGGCCGCGTCACGGTGCAGGGTGTGCGCCGCTTCCCGGTGGAAAGCGCGGACCTGTTCATGGGCAACGCCGGCACCGCCATCCGGCCGCTGACCGCCGCCCTGGCGCTGATGGGCGGCGACTATCGCCTGTCGGGCGTGCCGCGCATGCACGAGCGTCCCATCGGCGATCTGGTCGACGCGCTGAACGCCCTGGGCGCGCGCGTCGATTACCTGGGCCAGCCGGGCTATCCGCCCCTGCATATCGGCCGCGGCGCCATCGCCGAGGACGCGGTGACGCGGGTGCAGGGATCCGTATCCAGCCAGTTCCTGACGGCCTTGCTGCTGGCCGCGCCGCTGCAGGCGCGCGGCAGCGGCAAGCCGGTGGCGATCGAGGTCGCGGGCGAACTCATTTCCAAACCGTACATCGAGATCACGCTGAACCTGATGGCGCGCTTCGGCGTGCAGGTGCGCCGCGACGGCTGGAGCCGCTTCGTCATCGACGGCGGGGCGGCCTACCGTAGCCCGGGGCAGATCGCGGTCGAGGGCGACGCGTCCACGGCGTCCTACTTCCTTGCGCTGGGCGCGATCGGCGGCGGTCCGCTGCGCGTGACCGGCGTGGGCGCCGACAGCATTCAGGGCGACGTCGCCTTCGCCGGCACGCTGGCCGACATGGGCGCCGCGGTCAGCTACGGCCCCGACTGGATCGAGGTGTCCGGCGCGCGCGTCGCCCAGGGCGAGCGCCTGAAGGCCTTCGACACGGATTTCAACCTGATTCCCGACGCCGCCATGACCGCGGCCGCCCTGGCCCTGTTTGCCGACGGGCCGTGCCGCCTGCGCAACATCGGAAGCTGGCGCGTCAAGGAAACCGACCGCATCCACGCCATGCAGACCGAGCTTGAGAAGCTGGGCGCGCGGGTGGAATCGGGGCCGGATTGGCTGCGGGTGACCCCCCCGGCCCAGGACGGCTGGCGCGACGCGCACATCGGCACCTGGGACGACCATCGCATGGCGATGTGCTTCTCGCTGGCGGCTTTCGGCCCGTCGGCGGTCCGTATTCTCGATCCGGGTTGCGTCAGCAAGACGTTCCCGGGTTACTTTGATGTCTACGCGGGCCTGGTTGCCTAGCGGATGTGCCCATGACTTCGAATTCCTCCGAAATCTCTCCCGCCGTCCCCGTCATCGCTATCGACGGCCCCACCGCGTCCGGCAAGGGCACCGTGGCCCACCGCGTCGCCAAGGCGCTGGGCTGGGCGGTGCTCGACAGCGGCGCGCTCTATCGCCTGACCGCGCTGGCGGCCCTGGGCCGCGGCCTGTCCGCCAGCGACGAGCCCGGCGTGGCGCGCGTGGCCGAAACGCTGGACGTGCGCTTCGACGGCCCCCACGTCTACCTGGAGGGCAGGGAGGTCGGCCACGATATCCGACGCGAGGAAGTCGGCAATTTCGCGTCCTGCGTGGCGGCGTTCCCGAGGGTGCGCCAGGCGCTGCTCGAGCGCCAGCGCGCCTTCCGCCTGCCTCCGGGCCTGGTGGCGGACGGGCGGGACATGGGCACGGTCGTGTTTCCGGACGCCCCCCTGAAGGTGTTCCTGGTCGCCGACGTGGTCGCGCGGGCGCAGCGGCGCTGTAAGCAGTTGATCGAAAAGGGAATTTCTGCTAATCTTGATGACCTTCTTCGGGATATGCGCGAGCGGGATGCCCGCGATATGGGGCGAACTACGGCGCCCTTGGCTCCCGCGGAAGATGCGCACGTGCTGGATTCGTCGGATCTGACGATTGCGGAAACGGTGCAGGCAATACTGGATTTCTGGAAGAACGCCAAAGCGGATTGATTGATCGGTCCGGGATTTCTTCACGAGTCCACCCGCGGATTTTCTGTTTTTTTTATCGGCCCTGTTCAAGCTAGGCGCAACCCCCACGGGCCACCCCGCAAGGGCGAACCGGCAAACAGGCATTTTGACTCCACTGTGGCGGGCAATCCGCTGCGGTGTGTTTTTAACGGCCATTTCGGCCCAATGGATTTCAACCCCATGTCTTCCGTTTCCACTACCGCCACCGGCGGCGAAAGCTTCGCCGACCTTTTCGCACAAAGCCTCAAGAGCCAGGACATGAAGTCCGGCGAGGTCATCAGCGCCGAAGTCGTGCGCGTCGACCATAATTTCGTCGTCGTCAACGCCGGCCTGAAGTCCGAAGCGCTGATCCCCCTGGAAGAGTTCCTGAACGACCAGGGCGAGCTCGAAGTGCAACCCGGCGATTTCGTCTCGGTGGCCATCGATTCCCTGGAAAACGGCTACGGCGACACCATCCTGTCGCGTGACCGCGCCAAGCGCCTGTCGGCCTGGCTGCAACTGGAAAAGGCCCTGGAAAACGGCGAGCTGGTCACCGGCACCATCACCGGCAAGGTGAAGGGCGGCCTGACCGTCATGACCAACGGCATCCGCGCGTTCCTGCCGGGTTCGCTGGTGGATCTGCGTCCGGTCAAGGACACCACCCCGTACGAAGGCAAGACCCTCGAATTCAAGGTCATCAAGCTCGACCGCAAGCGCAACAACGTCGTGCTGTCGCGTCGCCAGGTGCTGGAAGCCAGCATGGGCGAAGAGCGCCAGAAGCTGCTCGAAACCCTGCACGAAGGCGCAGTGGTCAAGGGCGTGGTCAAGAACATCACCGACTACGGCGCGTTCGTGGACCTGGGCGGCATCGACGGCCTGCTGCACATCACCGACATGGCCTGGCGCCGTGTGCGTCACCCCTCCGAAGTCCTGCAAGTGGGTCAGGAAGTCGAAGCCAAGGTCCTCAAGTTCGACCAGGAAAAGAGCCGCGTCTCGCTGGGCGTCAAGCAACTGGGCGAAGATCCGTGGGTGGGCCTGGCTCGCCGCTACCCGCAAGGCACCCGCCTGTTCGGCAAGGTCACGAACCTGACCGACTACGGCGCGTTCGTTGAAGTGGAAGCCGGCATCGAAGGCCTGGTCCACGTGTCCGAAATGGACTGGACCAACAAGAACGTCGATCCGCGCAAGGTCGTGACCCTGGGCGAAGAAGTCGAAGTCATGGTCCTGGAAATCGACGAAGACCGCCGCCGTATCTCGCTGGGCATGAAGCAGTGCCGCCAGAACCCGTGGGAAGAGTTCGCCACCAACTTCAAGCGTGGCGACAAGGTCCGCGGCGCCATCAAGTCGATCACCGACTTCGGCGTGTTCGTCGGCCTGCCCGGCGGCATCGACGGCCTGGTCCACCTGTCCGACCTGTCGTGGACGGAAGCTGGCGAAGAAGCCGTGCGCAACTTCAAGAAGGGCGACGAGATCGAAGCCGTGGTTCTGGGCATCGATACCGACAAGGAACGCATCTCGCTGGGCATCAAGCAGTTGGAAGGCGACCCCTTCAACAACTTCGTGGCCACCTTCGACAAGGGCGCCGTCGTTCCGGGCACCATCAAGTCGGTCGAAGCCAAGGGCGCCGTCGTGACGCTGTCCGTGGACGTCGAAGGCTACCTGCGCGCTTCCGAGATCTCCTCGGGCCGCGTCGAAGATGCCACCACCGTCCTGACCGCCGGCGAGAACATCGAAGCCATGATCGTCAACATCGACCGCAAGACGCGTTCGATCCAACTGTCGATCAAGGCCCGCGACAACGCCGAGACCGCCGAAACGATCCAGCGCATGTCCGATGCCAGCGCTTCGTCCGGCACCACCAACCTCGGCGCGCTGCTGAAGGCCAAGCTGGACCAACAGCGCAACGACGGTTAATTCGTGACCAAGTCGGAGCTGATCGCCGCCTTGGCGGCCCGCTATCCTCAGTTGGCCGCCCGCGACACCGATTACGCGGTCAAGACCGTGCTCGATGCAATGACCCAGGCCCTGGCCTCGGGCCAGCGCATCGAGATCCGCGGTTTTGGCAGCTTCTCGTTGTCGCAGCGGTCTCCCCGCATCGGTCGCAATCCGAAATCCGGCGAACAAGTGCTGGTGCCTGGTAAACAGGTGCCGCACTTCAAGGCGGGCAAGGAATTGCGCGAGCGGGTGGACTTGGCCGGCGGCAATGACGAGGACGCTCAATCCTCTGGATCGAGTGAACCGATGCCGTCGATGGTGGGTCTGCACGCCATGCATTGACGGCACGGCTGGAAGGCTGCCTTCGGGCGGATCGGACCGCGAACCAAGCCCCTTGAGAAATCAAGGGGCTTTGTTTTTTTGGGCCTGGGCCGCTCCGCGGCAAAGCGTCCCCCCGGGGGGCTCGGCGCGGCCGGCTGCCCGGGCGGGGTTTTTTCTCGCGGGAGGCGGGAGACGTCGCTTACAATTGAAAGTCTCGAATTCTTAGGAGCACGCGTCATGCGCTACCTAGTCTGGGCCCTGCGATTGCTCGTATTTGTCGCGGTATTGATGTTCGCCTTGAAGAACACCGATCCCGTCGCCGTGAAGTTCTACGCCGATTACGTCGTGCAGGACGTCCCCCTCATCGTCGTGATGCTGGTCGTTTTCGTGCTGGGCGCCTTGTTCGGTCTCTTGCTGACCGTGCCCGCCGCCATGCGCCGCCGCCGCGAGGCCGTGCGCCTGCGCCGCGAACTGGACCGCGTCCAGGCCGCGGTGAACGGCACCACGCCCGTCGTGCCGCCCGAGGCCGTCGCTCCGATGTCGCCGCTGTAATGCCGTTGCGCACTCCGCAGATCGCCTTTTCCGCACCGACTTACCGCAAGAGCCCGAACAGTGGATTTTGAACCTTGGTGGTTGATTTTCGTGCCGGTGCTGTTTGCGCTGGGCTGGCTGGCCGCGCGCTTCGACATCCGGCAAATGCTGCGGGAAACCCGCAGCCTGCCCGATTCCTATTTCCGGGGCTTGAACTTCCTGCTCAATGAAGAGCCGGACCGCGCCATCGACGCCTTCGTCGAAGTGGCCAAGCTGGACCCCGAAACCACCGAGCTGCACTTCGCGCTGGGAAGCCTCTTCCGCCGCCGCGGCGAGATGGAGCGCGCCATCCGCGTGCACCAGAGCCTGCTGAACCGGTCGGACCTGCCCTCCGCCGAGCGCGAGCACGCCCAGCATGAACTGGCGCAGGATTTCCTGAAGGCCGGCATGCTGGACCGCGCCGAAAACGGTTTCGAGCAGCTCAAGGACACCCGCTACGCGCTGCCGGCGCTGCGCTCGCTGATCCGCATCTTCGAATCGGAACACGACTGGCCGCGCGCCATCGAAGCCGTGAAGACGCTGCAAGGCCTGGTCGACGAACCGGTGCCGCAGATCGTGCACTATTACTGCGAGCAGGCGCAGTCCGCGCTGGGCGCCAAGCCGGCCGACATCGAGGCCGCCCACAAGGCGCTGGACGCCGCCGACCACGCCCTGTCGGCCACCCATGGCGCGTCGAGCCGCGGCGCCATGGTGCGCACCGCGATGTTGCGCGCCCGGCTGGCCCTGATCGAACAGGATCCGAAGCGCGAAAGGCTGTACCTGGAATCGGTCATGACCGACGCCCCCGAATACGCGGGCCTCGTGGCCGAACAGGTGCTGGCGAACTATCGCGGCGCCAACCAGGCGGAAGCCGGGCTGGAACTGCTGCAAAAGCAGTACGCGCGCCATGCTTCGCTGGACCTGTTCAACGTGCTGTTCCGCGAACTGCGCGTCCAGCAGGGGGCCGCGCTGGCGTGGGCCTTCGCCCGCACGGCTTTGCGCAGCCATCCGTCCCTGCTGGGCCTGGACCGCCTGCTGGAAGCCGAGCTGGCCAACTCCGAAGGCAGCACCGACCACGGCCCGGTGCCGGGCGCCGACCTGACGCTGCTGCGCAGCCTGATCCACAAGCATACGCAGCGGCTGGACCGCTACGCATGCCGCAGTTGCGGTTTTCAAGCGCGCCGCTTTTACTGGCAGTGTCCCGGCTGCAACGCCTGGGAAACCTACGCGCCGCGCCGTCTGGAAGAACTTGAATGAAATCTTTTCCCGCCGAAGCCATTTCGCATAGCCGCGTTCTCGTGGTGGGCGACGTGATGCTGGACCGGTATTGGTTCGGCGAGGTCGAACGCATTTCGCCGGAAGCGCCGGTTCCCGTGGTGCGCGTGGCGCGCCGAGAGGACCGCCTGGGCGGCGCGGCCAACGTCGCCCGCAACGTGGCGGCGCTGGGCGGGCACGTGACCCTGGTGGGCGTGCTGGGCGAGGACGAGGCGGGCGACAGCGTCCGCCGCCTGTCCGCCGACGCCGGCATCCAGGCCGACCTGATCGCCGACCCGTCCCTGCACACCACCCTGAAAATGCGCGTGCTGGGCAGGCAGCAGCAATTGCTGCGCGTGGACTTCGAGCAGCATCCGGCGCAGGCGTCGCTGGACAGCGTGGACGCCGCGCTGGCCCGCCACCTGGCCAACCACGACATCGTGGTGCTGTCCGACTACGCCAAGGGCGTGCTGACCCGGGTCGAATCCCTCATCGTCCTGGCGCGCGCCGCGGGCATCCCGGTGCTGGTGGACCCCAAGGGCGACGACTACGCCCGCTATCGCGGCGCGACCCTGGTCACGCCCAACCGGGCGGAAATGCAGCAGGCCGTGGGCCGCTGGAATTCCGAGGCCGAACTGACCGACCGGGCGCAGCGCCTGCGTGCCGACCTCGACCTGGAGGCCTTGCTCGTGACGCGTTCCGAGCAGGGCATGACTTTGTTTACCGACGCGGGGCGCGACCACATCGATGCGCAGGCGCACGAAGTGTTCGACGTGTCCGGCGCGGGCGACACCGTGCTGGCCACGCTGGCGGTATCGCGCGCCATCGACCTGCCCTGGGCCGAGGCCATGGGCTGGGCCAACAAGGCCGGCGGCATCGCCGTGGGCAAGCTGGGCACGTCCGTCGTCACCGCCGCCGAACTGGCAGGAGAATCCTCATGATCGTCGTTACCGGAGCCGCGGGCTTCATAGGCAGCAACCTGGTGCGCGGGCTCAACCGCCGCGGCATCGAGGACATCATCGCGGTCGACGACCTGACCGAAGGCGACAAGTTCGTCAACCTGGTCGACTGCAAGATCGCCGACTACCTGGACAAGGACGATTTCCGCCGGCGCATCGCCGACGGCAGCATCGGCGACGTCCGCGCCGTGCTGCACCAGGGCGCATGCTCGGACACGACCGAGCGCAACGGCCGCTACATGCTCGACAACAACTACCGGGTCACGCTCGAACTCTTCGAGTTCTGCCAGGCGCGCCGCATTCCCTTCCTGTACGCCTCGTCGGCCGCGGTCTACGGCGGCTCGTCGGTCTATGTGGAAGACCCCGCCAACGAAGGGCCGCTGAACGTCTACGGCTATTCCAAGCTGCTGTTCGACCAGGTCCTGCGCAGGCGTTTGGACAGCCTGACCGCCCAGGTGGTGGGCCTGCGCTATTTCAACGTCTACGGTCCGCACGAACAGCACAAAGGCCGCATGGCCTCGGTGGCGTTCCACAACATGAACCAGTTCCTGGAGCATGGGCACGTGCGCCTGTTCGCGGGCTGGGACGGCTATGTGGACGGCGGCCAGAGCCGCGACTTCATTTCGGTCGAGGACGTGGTCGCCGTGAACCTGCATTTCCTGGACCACCCCGAGCAGTCGGGCGTCTTCAATTGCGGCACGGGCCGGGCGCAGCCCTTCAACGACGTGGCCGCCGGCGTGGTGAACGCGCTGCGCGCCGAACGCGGCGAAGCCGAACTGACGCTGGCGCAACTGGTCGAGCAGGGCCTCATCCGCTACATCCCGTTCCCGGACGACCTGAAAGGCCGCTACCAGAGCTACACCCAGGCCGACGTCACGCGCCTGCGCGCGGCGGGTTTCCAGGCGCCGATGCGCGACGTGCGGACCGGCGTGTCCGAGTACGTGCGCTACTGGCGCGCCCGCAAGTAAGGCAGGCGCGCCGCCTGGCGGCTTGCCGAGGTGGATGTTTCCGTTCACCGCTTCGTCCAGAAGGCGGGGCGGCGGGCACGATGGAAGCGTGGCCCAACACTCGTTGCGCCCGGTCCTTCAGGAGACTTCCATGAACCCGTTTCTTCAACCCGTCGCGGCGCGGCCGTCCCCGTTCACCCAGTGGCGCAGCGCGCGCCGGCCGCGCCGGCTCCGCCTGGCCGGCGGCCCCGGCTCTTTGGCGAAGCCGCGCGCCTTGCGGCGGGCGCTGGGCATGCTGCTGGTGACGGCGGGCCTGGGCTTCGCGGCGCCGCCGGCGCATGCGGTGGACGTGAACCAGGCCAGCGCGCAGCAGTTGGAAGGCGTACGGGGCATCGGCCCGCGCACCGCCGAGATCATCGTGCGGGAACGCGAGCGCGGCGGCAAGTTCGAGTCGCTGGACGACCTGGCCGAGCGCGTGCGCGGCATCGGCATGAAAAAGGCGCAAGCCTTGCAGGCCGCGGGCCTGCAGGTGGGCGGCGCGGCCGCGCCCGCGGGTGCAGCCGCCGCCCCGGCGGCGGCCAGGCCGGCCGCCAAGCCCGCCGCGGCCCCGCCGTCCGGCGCAGCCGCGGCGCCGGCCCGCGCCAGGCCCTGACGGCGCCGCCCGGCGCGGGAAGCCCTGGCGGGAGCGCGGCTTTTGGCGGCGCCCGCCGCCAGGCGGAGTTATTATCGTCCGCATGACTACTACCTATCCCACTATCGAGCAAACCGTCGGCAACACGCCGCTGGTGCGCCTGCAGCGTATTCCCGGGGCCGCGGGCGCCGCGCGGGGCAACGTCATCCTGGCCAAGCTGGAGGGCAACAACCCCGCCGGTTCCGTGAAGGACCGTCCGGCGCTGTCGATGATCAAGCATGCGGAAGAGCGCGGCGACATCAAGCCGGGCGACACCCTCATCGAAGCCACCAGCGGTAATACCGGCATCGCGCTGGCCATGGCGGCCGCCATGCGCGGCTACCGCATGATTCTCATCATGCCGGACAACCTGTCGGTGGAGCGCCGCGCGGCCATGGCGGCCTATGGCGCCGAACTGATCCTGACGCCGGCGGACAAGGGCGGCATGGAATACGCCCGCGACCTGGCCACCGAGATGCAGGCCGAAGGCAGGGGAGTGGTGCTGGACCAGTTCGCCAATCCCGACAACCCCCGCGCCCACGTCGAGACGACCGGGCCCGAGCTCTGGAACCAGACCGACGGCCGCATCACCCATTTCGTGAGCGCCATGGGCACCACGGGCACCATCATGGGCGTGTCGACCTACCTGAAATCGCGCAATCCCGCGGTGCAGGTGGTGGGCGCCCAGCCCGCCGAGGGCTCGTCCATCCCCGGCATCCGCAAGTGGCCCGAGGCCTATCTGCCCAAGATCTTCGACCGCAGCCGCGTGGATGCCTACGAATCGATCGAGCAGTCCGAAGCCGAGGTCATGGCCCGGCGGCTGGCGTCGGAAGAGGGCATCTTCGGCGGGATTTCCTCCGCCGGCGCCCTGGTCGCCGCGCTGCGCGTGGCGGAGCGCGTCAATGACGCCACCATCGTGTTCATCGTCTGCGACCGCGGCGACCGCTACCTTTCCACGGGCGTTTTCAACTGACGCCGGGCCTTTCGGGGCCCGGACGCAAAAACACCGCCATGCCGGATTCGCTTCCGGCATGGCGGTGTGCTTTTTGAGGGGCGCGCGAGCCGCCGCGCCCGATGCCCGTCCCGGGCTTATTCGGGCTGGATGCCGGCGTCCTGCATCACCTTGATCCAGCGCTCGCTTTCCGCGAGGTTGAAAGCCTCCGCTTCCTGGTAGCTCATGGTGCTGGGCAGCGTGCCCTGCGACTTCAGCGCCTCGACCACCTTGGGCGACTGCGACGCTTCGATCATGACCTTGTTCAGCTTGGCGATGATGGGTTGCGGGGTGTCCTTGGGCGCCCACATGCCGTACCACGTGACGATGTCGAAGCCGGGCAGCACGCTTTCCGAGATGGTCGGCACATCGGGCAGTTCGGCCAGGCGAGTCTTGGTGGTGACCGCGATCGGATGGATCTTGCCGCTCTGGATCAGCGGCAGGGCGGGCGCCAGCGGCGCGTACATCAGGTCCACGTGGCCGCCGGCGACGTCGGTGAGCGCCGGGCTGCTGCCGCGATAGCCGACGTGGGTGATCCTGGCCTTGGTGGAGGTGTTGATCAGTTCACCGGCCAGGTGGGGCAGGGTGGCCACGCCGGGGGACGCGAAGGTCAGCGAACCGGGCTGGGCCTGGGCCTGCTTGATCAGATCGCCGAAGGTCTTGAACTTGGAGTCGGGCGGGACGACGGCCACCATCGGCACCGTGCCCAGCACGCCCACCATCCGGAAGTCCTTGATCGGATCGAAATTCAGATTCTTGAACTGGGCGGGGTAGATACCCTGCACGGAAGGGTTCATCAGCAAGGTGTAGCCGTCGGCCGGCGCCTTCGCCACCTGGGCCGTGCCGATGGTGCCGCTGGCCCCGGCGCGGGTTTCGATCACCAGCGGCTGGCCCAGGATTTCGCCCATCTGGACCGCGATCACTCGGCCGACGACGTCCGTGGGGCCGCCCGCCGCCCACGGCATGATCACGCGGATGGGCTTGTCCGGATAGTCCCCTTGCGCGTGGGCGCCTGCAACCGGCAGGGCCGCCGTCGCGATCGCCGAGCATGCCGCGGCGATGAAAGTGCGTTTGTTCATCTACTGTCTTCTCCTACAAAAGTGAGATTGGCCGAGGGCAGGGCCGTGTGCAGCATGGCCTTGACCTCGAGCAGTTGTTTTCCCGTGGTGGCTTCGTTCTTCTGCATGCGGCCCAGCGGGCCGGCCACCACAATGGCAAAGGGTTGTTCGTATGCCCGGAAGCCGAGCGAAATGGACATCACGTCCTCGACGTTTTCGCCTACCGAGCGCTGCCAGCCGCGCGCCATGCCCGCCTCCAGATCGCGGTCGAAGGCTTCCCGGCTGGTGAGGGTGCTGTCGGTGTAGGCGGCAAACCCGCTATAGGTCTTGAACCATTTCTGCCGCTCTTCATGCGACAGCATCGACAGCAGGGCCTTGCCGGAACTGGTGGCGTGCACCGCCTTGAAGCCGCCGGGCTGATGGGAGAAGCGGATCGTCTGCTTGGATTCGGCGACGATCAGGTACACGACCTTGTCGTCGGCCAGCTTGGCCAGCAGGGCGGTTTCCCCGGTGATGTCGCGCACCCGGGCCAGCACCGGTTCGATCACGGCGTTCAACGGGTCGCTGTGACAGATGAGGGTGGCCACGTGGATCAGCTTCTGCGTGGGGTAGTAGCCGTGCTTCTTGCCGATTTCATACAGATAACCGCGCGCCACCATCGTTTTCAGAAGGCCATGGCAGCTCGAGAGCGGAATCCCCATCTGGGCAGCGATTTCGCTGTACAGCAAGGGTTTCTGCTCTTCGGCGAAGAGGTTGAGGACATCCAGGACTCGGCCTGCGGTTTTCACATCCATGATGTTAGTATCCTATACGTGATAAAGTTGTGTCAATCTGCATTCAATCGCCAAGGAGCCGCTACGCATGAGATGGAAGAACCGTCCTGAGGGATCGAACTGGGGGGATTTCGGGCCTGACGACCAGCGAGGCTGTCTGAATTACATCACTCCCGCGAACGTGCTGAGCGGCATGCGCGAAGTCCGCGAGGGGCTGAGTTTCTGCCTGTCGCTGCCGCTGGACTACCCGGGCGGGAACGGTGTGAACGTCCGGCGCCACCCGCCCAAGCTGCGCCCCACCGAAAGGGATGGCGACCAGTACCTGAATTTCCCGCTGGGGCGTTTGCGTCCCGGCTGCGTCGACGTGCTCAGCGACGACATCGTCGAGATGAGCCTGCAGTACTCGACGCAATGGGATTCGCTGGCGCACGTCGGCGCGCTGTTCGACGCCAACGGCGACGGCCTGCCCGAGCGCGTCTACTACAACGGCTACCGGCCCAACGAGCATGTGGTCGGGCCGGTGGACTACGACGTCGACAACGGCTTCGCCAAGACCGACCTGGGCCAGGGGCCGGCCTCGAACGCCAGGAAACTGGACATCACCCAGCTTGCCGAGTCCTGCCTTCAGAGCCGGGGCGTAATGGTCGACCTGGCCCGCCACTACGGCCGGGAACAGAAGTCGGTGGGCTACGACGATCTGATGCGGATACTGGACGCGGACCGGATCGAGATCGAGCAGGGCGATATCGTGCTGTTCCACACGGAGTTCGGCGACGCGCTGCTGGAAAAGAACCGCGAGCCCGATCCGCACACGCTGCACGAGATCTGCGCGGGCCTGGACGGCAGCGACGAGAAGCTGCTGCGGTGGATTACGGATTCGAAGGTGGCGGCCATGGCGTCGGACAACCACGCCCTGGAAATCTATCCCACGCAGAAACCCAATGCCTGCTGCGCGGCGCTGCCGCTGCATCACCATTGCATCTTCAAGCTCGGCATGCCGATAGGCGAAATGTGGTATCTGGGCGCGCTTGCCCGCTGGCTCGCCGCCAACGGCCGCAGCCGCTTCCTGCTGACGGCGCCGCCGCTGAACCTGCCCGGGGCCGTGGGTTCGCCGGCGACGCCGGTCGCGACCGTGTAGCGCGGGCCGCGGCCGGCAAGCCGCGGCCTTGCCGGCCTTTCAGGGGGCGACGCGGGCTTCGATTTCGCCGGCCAGGTCCGCCACCGAGGTGGCGTAGAAGTAGCTGCGGTTGTACTTGGTCAGCGCGAAGAAGTTGGGCGTGCCGACCCGGTACTGCGCGGTGCCCCGGGCCTCTTCCACCAGGTCGACGACGCCCAGCGGCTGGCTGGTCCAGCCTTCGCCGGACGCGCCCGGCCGCAGGCGCGCGCCGGCGGCCGCGAGCGTGCCCCAGGTCTGCTTGGGCTCCAGGCCGCCGTCCACCAGCGGGGCGGGGTCGGCGGGCAGCGCCACGGGCGCGAATACCGGCAGGCCGCGCTGCCAGCCGTGCTGCGACAGGAAGCTGCCCACGGACATGATCGCGTCCCGGGTGTTGTTGCTGAGGTCGATATGGCCGTTGTCGTCGCCGTCCACCGCGTAGTGCATGACGCTGGTGGGCATGAACTGGGGCATGCCGATGGCGCCCGCATAAGAGCCGCGAGTGTCGAGGTCCAGCTTGTCGTGCATGACCAGGGTCAGGAAATCGGCCAATTGGCCGCGGAACATCGTGGCGCGTTCGGGCTTGGCGGGATCCGGGTAGTCGAAGGCCAGCGTGGTCAGGGCGTCCAGCACTCGGAAGTTGCCCATATTGCGCCCATACAGCGTTTCCACGCCGATGATCGATGCGATGATGGGCGCGGGCACGCCGAAGCGCTGGGCGGCCTGGTTGAGCAGGTCGCGGTTTTCATTGTAGAAGTCCACGCCCCAGCCGATGCGCTTGGGCTCGACGAAGCGCGAGCGGTACGTCAGCCAGCTTCGCCAGACCTTCTTGCCCGGCGGCGACGGCGCGATCAGGCGCGCCACCGTGGCGTTGTAGCGCGAGCTTTCCAGCGCCGCGACCATCGGGTCCAGCGGCAGCTTGCGGTCGGCGGCCAGGCTTTCCACGAATGACCGGACTTCCGGCCGCAGCGCGCCGTTGGCGCCCAGCGCGGCGGGTCCGTCGTCCGGCAGTTCGGGGCCCAGGGTCGGCGTACTGGGCCCGATGCGGGTGGGGGCGGGGGCGGATGAAGAGGCTGTGGCCGGCAGCGGAGCCGGGCTGGAAGCAGTGGGGGCGGTGGTGGAACAGCCCGCCAGCACGGCGGAAAGCGTTCCGAGTTGCAGTAATCGCCGACAGATGAACATAATCTTCCTTATGGAGACCATGTATCTTACCCACCCGGCATGCCGCCTGCATGAAATGGGCAGTTGGCATCCCGAAAGCCCACAGAGGCTGGACGCCATTTCAGACCAGTTGCTGGCCAGCGGACTGATGCCTTATCTGAATGACCGGCAGGCGCCCCAGGCATCCCGTCACGACCTGTTGCGCGTGCACACTGTCCAATATCTGAACAGTTTGCGCGAAAACACGCCGGAGCAAGGGTATTTCCCTATAGATCCCGATACGCTGATGAACCCGCACACCTACGAGGCCGCGCTCTACGCGGCCGGCGCGGGGATGGCGGCGGTGGATGCGGTGATGGGCGGCGAAGCCCGCACCGCGTTCTGCGCGGTGAGGCCGCCCGGGCATCACGCCTGCCGCTCGCAGGCAATGGGGTTCTGCTTTTTGAACAACGTCGCTATTGCGGCGCAGCACGCGCTGGACTTCCACGGTCTGGCGCGCGTGGCCGTGATCGATTTCGACGTGCACCACGGCAACGGCACCGAAGACGTCTTCGCCGGGGACGAGCGCGTGCTGATGTGCAGCTTCTTCCAGCATCCGTTCTTCCCGAACAGCGGCGCGGATCACCCGGCCGCCAACATGCTGAACGTGCCGGTCCCGGCCTACACGGGGGGCCCCGCCGTGCGCGCCATCGTGACCGACACGTGGCTGCCCAGGCTGGAGGCGCACCGGCCGGAACTGATCCTGATCTCGGCCGGTTTCGACGCGCACCGCGAGGACGACATGGGCCAGATGGGCCTGGTCGAAGCCGACTATGCCTGGATCACCGAAAGGCTCGTGGAGGCGGCGGATCGCCACTGCCAGGGGCGTATCGTCAGCACGTTGGAGGGCGGTTACAACTTGTCCGCCCTGGGGCGCAGCGTGGTTGCGCATATACGAGCGCTGGCGAAGCTGTAGAATCAGGAAAAAATTGTGCAATGCGATCCCGGCGCATGCCGGGTAATTATTTCCATTTGGAGGCAGCGGGATGAAGGTGTTGGTACCTGTCAAGCGCGTCGTTGACTACAACGTCAAGGTGCGCGTCAAGTCTGATCAGACTGGCGTGGATATCGCCAATGTGAAGATGTCCATGAACCCCTTTGACGAAATCGCCGTCGAAGAAGCGACTCGCCTGAAAGAAAAAGGCGCGGTGGCCGAAGTCGTGGCGGTGTCTTGCGGCGTTGCGCAATGCCAGGAGACGCTGCGCACGGCCATGGCCATCGGCGCCGACCGCGGCGTGCTGGTGCAGACCGACGCCGAACTGCAGCCGCTGGCCGTGGCCAAGCTGCTGAAGGCGCTGGTCGACAAGGAGCAGCCGCAACTGGTGATCCTGGGCAAGCAAGCCATCGACGACGACGCCAACCAGACCGGCCAGATGCTGGCCGCGCTGCTGGACTGGCCGCAAGCCACGTTCGCCAGCAAGGTCGAACTGGCCGACGGCAAAGCCACGGTGACGCGCGAAGTGGACGGCGGGCTGGAAACGCTGACGCTCAAGCTGCCGGCGATCGTCACCACCGACCTGCGCCTGAACGAGCCGCGCTACGTCACGCTGCCGAACATCATGAAGGCCAAGAAAAAGCAGTTGGACACCGTCACGCCTGAAGAACTGGGTGTGGATCCCGCGCCGCGCCTGAAGACGCTGAAGGTCAGCGAGCCGCCGGCCCGCAAGGCCGGCATCAAGGTGGCCGATGTCGCGGCCCTGGTGGACAAACTCAAGAACGAAGCGAAGGTGGTCTGATCATGACGACGCTGGTTATTGCCGAACACGATAACGCCCAGCTCAAGGGCGCAACCCTGAACGCCGTCGCCGCCGCCGCCAAGATCGGAGGCGACGTGCACGTGCTGGTCGCCGGCGCCAATGCGCGCGCCGTGGCCGACCAGGCCGCCGCCGCCGCGGGCGTGGCCAAGGTGCTGCTGGCCGACGCCCCGCAACTGGCCGACGGCCTGGCGGAAAACGTCGCGGCCCAGGTGCTGGCCGTGGCGTCGAGCTACAGCCACATCCTGTTCCCGGCCACCGCCTCGGGCAAGAACGTGGCGCCGCGCGTGGCCGCCAAGCTCGACGTGGCCCAGATCTCCGACATCATCGGCGTGGAATCCGCCGACACGTTCCAGCGTCCGATCTACGCGGGCAACGCGATCGCCACCGTGCAATCGGCCGACGCCGTGAAGGTCATCACCGTGCGCACCACCGGCTTTGACGCGGTTGCCGCGCAGGGCGGTTCGGCCGCCGTGGAAGACGTTGCCGCCGTCGCCGATTCGGGCCTGTCCACGTTCGTGGGCCGCGAGGTCGCCAAGAGCGACCGTCCGGAACTGGCCGGCGCGCGCGTAGTGGTCTCGGGCGGGCGCGGCCTGGGCAGCGCCGAGAACTTCAAGATCCTGGATCCGCTGGCCGACAAGCTGGGCGCCGCGCTCGGCGCCTCGCGCGCCGCGGTCGACGCCGGCTACGCGCCCAACGACTGGCAGGTCGGCCAGACCGGCAAGATCGTCGCGCCGCAGTTGTACGTGGCGGTTGGTATCTCGGGTGCCATCCAGCATCTGGCCGGCATGAAGGATTCCAAGGTCATCGTCGCCATCAACAAGGATCCGGAAGCCCCGATCTTCGGCGTGGCCGACTACGGCCTGGTGGGCGACCTGTTCCAGGTCGTTCCCGAACTGGCCAACGCTCTGTAAGCTTTCCGAAGCCTGCTTTGCGCAAAGCCCGCCAGCGTTCTCGCTGGCGGGCTTTTCCGTTTTGGCGGCAAGCGTTCGGCGTCGTTGGATTCCGATACTACAAATCTTTTGATTTATCGAAAGATTCTGATAATGTGTTTCGCGCGCAGCTCAATTCGCGCAAGTGCTTGACCTGGACAGAACGAAGGAGATTCGGGATGGAATGGTTCTTTGACACTCTGCGAAAATATCCGGAACTCGCGATATTCCTAACCTTGGGCTTGGGATATTGGATAGGCGCCAAGAAAATATTCGGGTTCAATCTGGGCGCGGTCACCGGCACCTTGCTGGTGGGCGTGCTGGTAGGGCAACTGGGCATCACGATCGCCCCCATCGTCAAGCAGGTCTTCTTCCTGCTTTTTCTTTTTGGCCTCGGCTACGGCGTCGGGCCTCAATTCTTCCGCGGCATGAAAAGCGACGGCCTTCCCCAGGTCATCTTCGCGGTCATCATTTGCGTAATCTGCCTGCTGGTCACATGGGGCACGGCGGTCGCCTTCGGCTTTGACGCCGGCACCGGGGCGGGGCTGCTGTCCGGCGCGCAGACCATTTCCGCGGTGATGGGGGTGGCGACGGACACGATCAACGGCTTGAACGTCGACGCGGCGACCAAGAAGCAATGGATCGACAGCATCCCGGTGGCCTACGCGGTCTGCTACATCTTCGGCACCGTGGGCAGCGCCTGGATCCTGGCTTCGCTGGGTCCGAAGCTGATGCGCGTGGACATCGTGAAAGAGTGCCAGGAGTACGAAGCCAAGATGTCCGGCGGCGCCGACTCCATGGAACTCTCGGGCTACCGCAAGTTCACGGCCCGCGCCTACAAGCTGGATCGCCCCGAGTTCGTGGGCAAGACGGTGGGAGAGCTGGAATCCCGCTTCGTCGAGGCCCGGGTCTTCGTGGAGCGCATCCGCCGCGGCGACCAGATCGTGGACAGCGATTCCAAGACCGTGCTGCAGGCCGGCGACGTGCTCGGGGTGACCGGCAGGCATGACGCCCTGGTCCTTCAGGCGCCGGGCCTCATCGGCAGCGAGGTCGAGGACCGGGACGTGATCAACCTGCCCGCCGAGATCGTCGAGGTGGTGCTGACCAACAAGAACCTGGCCGGCAAGACCGTCCAGGAAATCGCCCAGAGCGACAAGGTGCGCGAACTGGGCCGCGGCGTCTTCCTGCGCAAGGTCGTGCGCGGCGGCCACGAAATGCCGGTCAACTGGGGCCTGAAACTGGACCGCGGCGACCGGCTGTTCGTGCTGGGCGCCAAGCGCGACGTGGAGCGGGTGGTCGGCAAGGTCGGCTACGTGGACCGCGCCACCGACCAGACCGACATGGTGTTCGTGGGCTTCGGCATCCTGCTGGGCGGCCTGTTCGGCTCCCTGGTGCTGACCGTGGGCGGGATCCCCATCACGCTGTCGACCTCCGGCGGTTCGCTGATCTCCGGCCTGATCTTCGGCTACCTGCGTTCCGTGCATCCCACCTTCGGGCGCGTGCCGGAGCCGGTGCACTGGTTCCTGACGTCCGTCGGGCTGACCGCCTTCGTGGCGGTGGTCGGCATCTCGTCCGGGCCGGGCTTCGTGCAGGGCTTCCAGCAATTGGGAGCGAAGCTCTTCGTCGCGGGCATCATCGCCACCAGCGTGCCCATGATCCTGGGCGTGTACATCGCCCGCTACGTTTTCAAGTTCCACCCCGCCATTGCGCTGGGCGTCTGCGCAGGCGCCCGGACCACCACGGCCGCCATCGGGCAGATCACCGAAACGGCCAAGAGCCAGGTGCCCGCCCTGGGCTACACAGTGCCTTACGCGATCGGCAACACCCTGCTCATCATCTGGGGGATCGTCATCGTTTTGCTCATGACCTAGCGGGACATCCGCGGGCCGGCGGCCCGCGGGCAGCACAAGAAGGGCGGCGGGCGCACCCGCTCGCGCCCCGGCAAGCGCCTGTCACAACGCAAACCAGGAGTACTGAACAATGGCTTCCACCGCGCCCCTCACCATCAGCCTGGCCTCGGCCCTGAAAACGACCCGCTCGCGCCAGCGCGACCTCGAGCAGTTGTCCCCCTTCGAACTGAAGGACTACCTGATCACGCTGGCCAAGGACAACCAGCAGACCGCCGCGCTGACCATGCTGAACGCCGGCCGTGGCAATCCGAACTGGATCGCCACCGAGCCCCGCGACGCGTTTTTCCTGCTGGGCCAGTTCGCGATGAAAGAGGCGCGCCGGGTGCGCGACGAAGTCATCCTGGCGGGGATGCCGCCCAAGAAGGGCTGCGCCGACCGCCTGCGAAAATTCCTGTCCAAGCACAAGGGCGACGACGGCTACGACTTTCTCCTGGGCGTGCTGGAATACGGCGTGAAGATCAAGGGATTCGATCCCGACGCCTGGATCCACGAACTGACCGACAGCATCATCGGCGACAACTATCCCGTGCCGCCGCGCGCGCTGGTCCATATCGAACAGATCCTGCACGACTACCTGATCAAGGAAATGTGCGACGGCCGCCCGCCCAAGGGCAAGTTCGACCTGTTCCCGGTCGAGGGCGGCACCGCGGCCATGTGCTACATCTTCGATTCGCTGATGCAGAACGGCTTGCTGAAGCAGGGCGACACCATCGCCCTGTTCCTGCCGACCTTCACGCCCTACATCGAGATCGCGCACCTGGAGCGCTTCCAGTTCAAGATCGTGGCCATCAACGCCGACAGCCTGCGAGCCGACGGCACGCACGATTGGCACTATCCCGCGTCCGAAATCGCCAAGCTGGAGAACCCCAGGATCAAGCTGGCGGTCACGGTGAATCCCAGCAATCCGCCGTCCGTGGCGTTCAATCCGGTGGAGATGAAGCAGATCGTGCGCCTGATCCGCAAGAATCCGGACCTGGTGCTGGTGACGGACGACGTATACGGCACCTTCGTGCCGAATTTCCGTTCGCTGATGGCCGAGGTGCCGCACAACACGATTTGCGTGTATTCGTTCTCGAAGAATTTCGGCTGCACGGGCTGGCGCCTCGGGGTGATCGCGACCCACGAGACCAACACGATGGACCGCCGCATCGCCGAGCTGCCGGCGTCGTGGAAGAGGCGCCTGAACAAGCGCTATGGCGCCATGACGATGGAGCCCGAGAAGCTCAAGTTCATCGACCGGATGGTCGCCGACAGCCGGAACGTGGCGCTGAACCACACGGCGGGCCTGTCCCTGCCGCAGCAGGTGCAGATGGGCTTTTTCGCCTTGTCGCACTTGCTGGACCTGAAGGACGCCTACAAGCACCTGACGATGAAGATCGTGCGCGGCCGGCGCGACGCCCTGTGGCGCGGCCTGGGCATTCCGCTGCCGCCGGAAGACCCGATGCGCGGCTGGTACTACGTCGAACTGGACTTCATGGTCTGGGCCAAGATCATGTACGGGGACGGCTTTTGCAAGTACATGACGTCCAACTACGAACCGGTGGATTTCCTGTTCCGCCTGGCGGAAAAATCCGGCGTGGTGCTGATGGACGGCGGCGGCTTCGGCGGGCCGCCGTGGTCGATCCGGATTTCGCTGGCCAACCTGGACGACGGCGACTACGCCAAGATCGGCAAGTACATGGTCGAGGCCGCCACCGAGTACGTCGAGGCCTGGAAGCACTCCGAACTGGTGCGTTCGGGCCCGACCGCGGGCAAGGGCCAGAAGGTCAAGGCCTCGGCAGCCAAGCGGGCTGCGGGAGGCAGGAAAACCAGCGCCAGCGCGGCCCGGAAGGCGGTGAAGCAGGCGGTCGAGAAGGCGGACACGGCGGCCAAGTCCGCCAAGCCCGCCAGGAAGGCCGCGGCGCGCAAGTAGACGGCAACCTCAAGGGCGACATGACGACATGACTTGCTCGGTCGGGTTTTTCAATAGCGTACCCATCGCAGTGCTGTTCGTGACGGTGGGGTTGGGATACCTGATCGGCAAGCTCAAAGCCGGGCCGATCCAGTTGGGCGGCGTGTGCGGGACGCTCATCGTCGCCCTGCTGATCGGCCAGACGGGGTGCCAGATCCGCGGCGACCTGAAGGAAGTCGCGTTCGCCCTGTTCATTTTCGCGATGGGGTATTCGGGCGGCCCGCAGTTCTTCGCCAACCTGAACCGCTCCAGCCTGCGGTACATCGTGCTGCCCGTCATCGAAGCCTTGCTGGTGCTGACGATCGTGCTGGCCGCGGTGCCGCTGTTCGGCCTGGACGCGGGCACCGCCGCCGGGCTGGCGGCGGGCGCGGCCACCGAATCGGCGGTGGTAGGCACGGCGGCCGAGGCGCTCAAGCACCTGGGACTGGCGGATGCCGACGTCCAGCGCATGGAAGCCAACATCGCCACGGCCTATACGCTGACCTACCTGGTGGGCCTGATCAGCATCGTGTTCTTCACCAGCCAGGTCGCGCCGGCGCTGCTGCGCATCAACCTGCGCGAGGCGTCCAAGGCGCTGGAGGAAAAGCTGGGCGTGACGGCGGGCGAGAGCGAAGAGGCCAACATGCCCACGCTGCCGCGGCTCGTCGGACGCGCGCACGTCGTCAAGGATGCCGGCGCCTTGCGCGTGGCCGAGGTGGAGTCGCGGCTCGGCGGGCGCACCGTCATCAGCCGCATCCTGCGCAACGGCGAGGCGGTGGACGCCTCGCCCGACGACGTACTGGCCGTGGGCGATATCGTGGTGCTGCTGGGAATGCGGCGCTTCGTGTTGCGCGCGGGTTCCCTGATCGGGCCCGAGATCCAGTTGCCCGAGGCGCATGCCGACGACCTGCAACTGAGCGAGTTGGCCGTCATCGTCAACCGGAAGGCCGTCAACGGCCATACGGTCGGCGAACTGGCCAGGCGGCCGCGCGCCCAGCGAGCGCGAGGCGTCTTCCTGCAGTCCCTCGTGCGGTCGGGCCATTCATTGCCGATCACGCCATCCACCGTCGTGCAGTACGGCGACCTGGTCACGCTGGTGGGCGCCGAGCCCGAACTGTCGGAAGCCGGCGCGGCCCTGGGCAACGAGCTGCGGCGCAGCGGCGTGACCGACCTGGTGTTCCTGGCCTTCGGCATCCTGGCCGGCCTCTTGATAGGCAGCCTGAGCGCGCGGCTCTGGGGCATTCCGGTATCGCTGGGCAGCGGGGGCGGGGCGCTCGTCAGCGGCCTGGTCTGCGGCTGGATCAACGCCAAGCGGCCCGCGCTGGGCCACATCCCCGACCATGCGGTGCAGTTGCTGAAGGACCTGGGGCTGGCGATTTTCGTGGCTTGCGTCGGCTTGTCGGCGGGGCCGGAGGCCGTGTCGCTGATCCGCGAGCACGGCGCGGTGCTGCCGGTGATCGGCCTGCTGGTGTCGCTGGGGCCGGCCTGCCTGTCGCTCTGGCTGGGCCACAAGATCCTGAAGATAGAAGGCCCCTTGCTGGTGGGGGCGATCGCGGGCCAGCACGTCAGCACGCCCGCCATCAGCGCTATCCTGGGCGCCAGCGGCAGCTCGGTGCCGCTGCTCGGCTACACCGTGACGTATGCCATCGCCAACGTGCTGCTGCCGGTCCTGGGGCCGATCATCGTGTCGTTGGCGCATCACTTGAGCTAGAGCAGCGTGCACCCCTGCCACGCCTGGTCGTTGATCAGGCGTTTTATTTCGTCCGTGCACATCGCGATGACCTGGCTTACCGCCGGCGAGGGAGGCAGGCTCTCGCTGGCGCACAGCACCAGTTCGCGCGAAAGCGCGGCGTCGAGCGCGTGCGCGACGATGGATCCTTCCGCGATTTCGGGCTGAGCGGCCGAGCTGGGCAGGATGGTGGCGGCCATCGCGCTGCGCACGGCGGGGATCAGGATGGCCGAGGTGCTGGCTTCGGCGAACAGATTGCAGGTCAGGCCGGCGGTCAGGAAAGCGTGGTCCAGGCGCGCGCGCAGCGTGTTGGGCAGGCTGGGCAGGACCAGCGGCAGCGCGGCGAAGTCCGCGATGGCCAGGGTGCGGCGCGGCAGCGCGACGCTGGCGTGGGCCAGCAGGAACAGGCTTTCCCGCAGCAGCGGCGTGCGCAGCAGGCCCTGCATGGGCTGCTGGTCCGGAGACAGGGAAAAATCGATGCGCCCTTGCAGGACCAGCTTGGTCAGGTCCGCGCTGGGCACATCGACGATTTCCAGCACCACCGAGGGCAGCTCCGCCTTGACGCGGCGCATCAGCGGCAAAGCCAGCATGCGGGCGGTGCTGGAGGCCAGCCCGATCGACACCGTGCCGGTGACCTGGTCCGCCGTCTTCGACAGCAGGCTGCGGGTGCTGTCGACCTGGCGCAGGATGGTCTGCGCATGCCGGTACAGCAGCAGGCCTTCCGCCGTGGGCTGCACGCCTTTGGCGCCGCGCACCAGCAGCGCGACGCCCAGGTTTTCCTCCAGCAGGGACATCTGCTGGCTGAGCGCGGGTTGCGCCACGTGCAGGCTTTCCGCGGCGCGGGTCATGTTCTGCATTTCCACCACGCGGACGAAGTACTTGAGCTGACGCAGATTCATGGAATAAGAAAAACTTATTGGAGGATCGGAAAATAGTATTTTCTATGCTTCTGAGGCGCTGCCTAGAATGGGCCTCAACTCAGAAGAGGGTGACGGACATGAGCCTGCCATTGGCCGGACTGAAGGTGCTGGATCTGACTCGGGCGCTTTCCGGGCCTTTCTGCACAATGATTCTTGGGGATCTGGGCGCCGAGGTCGTTAAGGTGGAACCCATGCCGGCGGGCGAGATGGCGCGGCAATGGGGGCCTTTCGACGATGATATAAGTGTTTATTATCTTAGCGCCAACCGCAGCAAGCAAGGCATAGGCGTCGACTTCCGCAAACCGGAAGGGCTGGCGCTGCTGCGCCGGATGGCCCTGGCATCGGACATCGTGGTCGAGAACTTCAAGGTGGGCACGATGGACGCGATGGGCCTGGGGTACGCCTCGCTGGCCCAGGAGCATCCGGGCCTGATCCTGGCGTCGATTTCGGGCTTCGGCAGCAAGGGGCCGGCCCGCGACTGGGCCGGGTTCGACCAGGTGGCGCAAGGGTACTCCGGCTTCATGAGCCTGACGGGCACGCCGGAGTCGGGGCCGATGCGGGTGGGCGTCGCCATCGGCGACCTGACCGCGGGAATGTGGCTGGCCATCGGCATCTTGTCCGCCGTCGCGCAGCGCGCGTCCACCGGACGCGGGCAGCACGTGGAAACGTCGCTGCTGGCCGGGCTCATGGCGCTGCTCAGCGTGCAGGGCCAGCGCTATCTCAGCAAGGAAGAGGTGCCGCAGCCTTGCGGCAACGTGCATCCCGTGATTGCGCCCTACGGCACGTTCGAGACCGCCGATGGGCCGCTCAATCTGGCGCCGGCCACCCAGGCGATGTGGGTCAGGCTTTGCGGCATCCTCGGGCTTTCGCACCTGGTGTCCGACCCGCGCTTCCTCACGAATGCCGAGCGCATGCAGCATCGCTATGAATTGAAAGGGGAGCTGGAGGCGGGGCTCAAGCGCAGGACGCGCATGGAATGGACCGCGCTGATGATCGAAGGCGGCATTCCCGCGGGGCCGATCAATACCCTGGAAGACGTGTTCGCCGATCCGCAGGTGCAGGCTTGCGGACTGGTGCGGTCGTTGACGCATCCAGTGCTGGGAGAGTTGCGGCAGGTGGGCCTGCCGCTGGGCCTGAGCGGCGCGGAGGCGGCAAGCCACCGCGCTCCGCCCGTGTTCGGCCAGCATACGCGCGAAGTCTTCGCGCGCTACGGCATGGCGGACGCCGAGATCGACCGCCTGCTGGCCGACGGCGTGGCGCACCAGGCGGAGGCCGCCGCATGACCGCCGCCTCCGGTACGCCCAGCCTGTCCGTGGACGGCAGTATCGCGACCCTCCGCCTGCGCAGGCCCGGCCATGCCAACCGGCTCGGCCCGCAAGACCTGGATGTTCTCAGAGAGCATCTGGACGCGGTGAATGCCAATGACGCCGTGCGGGTGCTGCGCATCCTGTCCGAGGGCAAGTATTTCTGCAGCGGCTACGACATTTCGTCCCTGGCCTCGGACAGCGCGCCAAGCTCGCTCTATTTCGGCCAGACCATGGACCTGATCGAGGCGGCGAGGCCGGTGACGATCGCGGCGGTCCAGGGGGGCGCCTATGGCGGGGGCACCGATCTGTGCCTGGCCTGCGATTTCCGCATCGGCACGCCGCGGGCCGACATGTTCATGCCGGCCACGCGGCTCGGCTTGCATTTCTACGCGGGCGGCATGTCCCGTTACGTGACCCGGCTGGGCCTGGACCAGGCCAAGCGCCTGTTCCTGACCGCGGAACGGATCCAGGCCGACGAGATGCTGCGCATCGGATTCCTGACCGAACTGGTGCCGGAGGATCGCCTGCAGGACCGGCTGGACGCGCTGAGCGCGCAGATCGCGGCGATGGCGCCCATTCCTCTATTCGGCGTGAAGGCGCAGTTGAACCGCATTGCGCGGGGTGAATCCGATCCGGCCGGCATCGAACAGGCGGTATTGCGTTCGGAGCGGTCCCAGGACCTGGCCGAAGGCGCGAGGGCCTGGAAGGAGAAGCGCGCGCCGAATTTCACCGGCCGCTGACGCGGCCGGCGCATCAACGGAGGGCCGCGCCACAAGCGGCTCCGAATCCATCCAAGGAGACCTCGATGAAACCCGCTATTGCCGCCTGCGGCGCCCTGTTTGCCGCCGTTGCCTCGTTTTCCGCGATGCCGGACGGCGCGCATGCCGCCGCCCCGTATCCCTCCAAGCCCCTCACTCTGGTGATCGGATTTCCGCCGGGAGGCGGGGCGGACCAGGTGGGCCGCGTCTATGCGAACGCGCTGGCCAGGCAGCTCAGGCAGCCGGTCGTCGTCGAAAACCGGCCCGGCGCCGGTTCGACGATCGGCGCCAGCCTGGCCGCGCGCGCCGCCGCCGACGGCTATACGCTGTACCTGGGCAATTCCAGCGTCATGGGCAGCGACAGCGCCCTGTACAAGGTGGATTACACGCCGGATGACTTCGTGCCCGTGGCGCAGCTCACCACCGGTCCCATGGTCCTGATCGCGAACGCGAAGCTGGGTCTGAAAAGCGTGCAGGATCTGATCGACCGCGCAAAGCGCAAGCCGGGAGCGATCAATGTGGCGTCGTCCGGCAACGGCGTCATCACCCATCTGGCCGCGGTCGAATTCATGACGCTTGCCGGCGTGAAGCTGATGCACATCCCGTTCAAGGGGGGCGCCGCGGCGGCGCAATCCGTGGCGGCGGGCGACACCGATATCTCGTTCGCCACGGCGCCCTCGGCCAAGGCGGCGATCGATACGGGCAAGGTGGTGGCGCTTGCGGTAACGTCCGGCCAGCCCTCGCGGCTGCTGCCCTATCCGACCATCGGGCAGACCGTGCCCGGCTACGACGTCTCCAACTGGTGGGGAGTCTTTGCGCCTAAGGGCACGCCGCAGGAGGTGCTGGACGCGCTGTTCAAGGCCAGCAACGACGTGCTGGCGCTTGCCGACGTGCAGCAGGGCATGGCGGCCGGCTACGAGGAAGTCACGCCGTCCGCCTCCCTGGACGCGTTCGGCGCCTTCGCCCGCAAAGAGGGGGGCAAGGGTTTAAGATTGGCCAGAGAAAGCCTAGATACAGCCAATTGATGGAGACACCATGCCGTATGCAACCCCATTGCAGGACTTCCGCTTCGCCTTGCGGGAACTGGCCGGACTGGACGAGGTCCTGAAGCTGCCCGGTTTCGAAGAGGTGACGCCCGACCTGGTGGACGCCATCCTGGAAGAAAACGGCCGCTTCGTCGAGCAGGCCGTCGCGCCGCTGAACGTGCCGGGCGACACGCAGCCGCCGGTCTGGAAGGACGGCAGCGTCACTACCACGCCGGGCTATGCGGCGGGTTTCAGGGATTACGCCGCGGGCGGCTGGCAGGGCTTGCAGCACCCCGCGGCCTGGGGCGGGCAGGGGTTGCCCAAGCTGGTGGCGGCGGCGCCGGGCGAGAACATCCAGGCGGCGAGCCTGGCCTTCTCGCTGTGCCCGATGCTGACGGACGGCGTGATCGAAGCCATCCTGACCGTCGGCTCGGACGCGCAGCGCAAGCAATACGTGCCGAACCTGATCGGCGGCAAGTGGACGGGCACCATGAACCTGACCGAGCCGCAAGCCGGCTCGGACCTGGCCCAGGTGGCGACCCGGGCGGTGAAGCAGGACGACGGCAGCTACCGGCTGAGCGGCCAGAAGATCTTCATCACCTATGGCGAACACGACCTCGCCGAGAACATCATCCACCTGGTGCTGGCGCGGACGCCGGACGCGCCCGCCGGCGTGAAGGGCATTTCGCTCTTCATCGTGCCCAAGTTCCTGGTGCAGGCCGACGGCAGCCTGGGCAAGCGCAACGACGTCTGGTGCGCTTCCCTGGAGCACAAGCTGGGCATCCACGGCAGCCCCACCGCGGTGCTGCTCTACGGCTCGGGCAAGGGCGAGGTGGGCGAGGGCGCCATCGGCTACCTGGTCGGCGAACCGAACCGCGGCCTGGAATACATGTTCATCATGATGAACGCCGCCCGCTATTCGGTGGGGCAGCAGGGGATAGGCGTCTCGGAGCGCGCCTACCAGCACGCCCTGGCCTATGCGCGCGAGCGCGTCCAGGGCCGGGCCGTGGAAGGCTCCCCCGGCCCCGTGGCCATCGTGCGCCATCCGGACGTGCAGCGCATGCTGATGACGATGAAGGCGCTGACCGAGGCGGCCCGCGCCATCTCCTATGTGGCCGCCGCCGCCCACGACAAGGGCACGCACCACCCGGACCCGGAACAGCGCTCGCGCAATCGGGCCTTCTACGAATACCTGGTGCCCATCGTCAAGGGCTTTTCGACCGAGAACGCGGTCGAGGTCGCGTCGCTGGGCATCCAGGTGCATGGCGGCATGGGATTCATCGAGGAGACCGGCGCGGCGCAGTACTACCGCGACGCGCGCATCCTGCCCATCTACGAGGGCACGACCGCCATCCAGGCCAACGACCTGGTCGGCCGCAAGACGCAGCGCGACGGCGGCGCCACCGCGCATGCGGCCATCGCGGCGATGCGCGAAACGCTGCGCGCGGTCGAATCCGAGGCGACGCGCGCGGCGGCGGACGAGCGCGACGGCCTGCGCCTGCTGCGCGACAACCTGGATGGCGCCATCCAGGCGTACGAGGCAGGGGTGGCCTTCATCCTGGAGCAATCCGCGTCCAACGTCCGGGCGGCCTATTCCAGCAGCGTTCCCTACCTGATGCTGGCCGGCGTGGTGCATGGCGGCTGGCAGATGGCGCGCGCCGTGCTGGCCTGCCGGCGCCATCTGGCGGCCGGGTCCACCGATCCGTTCCATGCATCGAAAATGGCCATCGGCCTGTTCTACGCCGCGCACATCCTGCCGCGGTCGCTGGCCCTGTCGGCCGCCGTGCGGGCCGGGGTGGTGGCGGACGCCTGCGGCGCAGGCTTGAATATTGCATAAGGTTATATGTCTTGCGTATTTCCCCCGCTAAAGGTTTGATGGAAGAATCGATTTCCAGGCGGTAATCTCCGCCATGAAACGATTGCCCCGCGCTGCCCGCCCCGGGGGCGGGCGGCGCGGGCCTCCCCCCATCCGCATCCGCATACAGGAGACATCATGAGTCAACTACGCCTGGGCGACACCGCCCCCGATTTCGAACAGGAATCCTCGGCTGGACCGATCCGCTTCCATGAGTATCTGGGCAATAGCTGGGGTGTCCTGTTTTCGCATCCGGCCGATTTCACGCCCGTCTGCACCACCGAACTGGGCTACACCGCCAAGCTGGCCGATGAATTCGCCAAGCGCAACGTGAAGGTGCTGGCCCTGTCGGTGGACGATACCGATTCGCACACCCGCTGGATCGACGACATCAACGACACGCAGTCCACCACGGTCAATTTCCCGATTCTGTCCGACAAGGACCGCAAGGTTTCCGAGCTGTACGACATGATCCACCCGAACGCCAACGCGACGCTGACCGTGCGTTCGGTGTTCGTCATCGATCCCAACAAGAAGGTGCGCCTGACCATCACTTACCCGGCCAGCACCGGCCGCAATTTCAACGAGATCCTGCGCGTCATCGACTCGCTGCAGCTCACCGACAGCCACAGCGTGGCCACGCCGGTGAACTGGGAGGACGGCGACGACGTGATCATCGTTCCGTCCCTGCAGGACGAAGCCGTGATCAAGCAGAAGTTCCCGAAGGGCTACAAGGCCGTGCGTCCGTACCTGCGCGTTACGCCTCAGCCGAATAAGTAAATTCGGAAATCGCGGGGCCAGCCCCCGCGCAAGCGGAACCGCCGCCCCCCTTCGGGGGAGCGGCGGTTTCTTTTTGGGCCATTCCGGGACGGAACCCCCTCTTTGCGGGGCGGCGGGTTTCCCATTGTTGGGACATGGGTCCTATATGCCTGAGAGCGATGAGCAATCAAAAAATGATTCGTTCCGTTCAGATCGGGCAGCCCGCAAACTTGCTTCCACATTACCAAACACAGGGAGCAGGGATGTCTATCAGGAAAGCCGGTTGGCTGGCCGCCTTGGCCGCAGTGACGATGTCGTTCGCGGCGATCGCGCCCGCGCAGGCCCAGCAGAAGCAGACGCTGCTGAATGTTTCGTATGACCCGACCCGCGAGCTGTATCGCGCCATCGACGATGCGTTCGTCAAGCAATACAAGGAAAAGGCGAACGTCGACCTGACGATCCGCCAGTCGCACGGCGGTTCGGGCCGCCAGGCGCGCTCCGTCATCGACGGCCTGGAGGCCGACGTGGTGACCCTGGCCCTGGCGTACGACATCGACGCCATCGCCGACCGCGGCCTGCTGCCGGCGGATTGGCAGGCGCGCCTGCCGCAGAACAGCTCGCCCTACACCTCCACCATCGTGTTCCTGGTGCGCAAGGGCAACCCCAAGCAGATCAAGGACTGGGACGACCTGGTCAAGGACGGCGTGCAGGTCATTACGCCGAACCCGAAGACTTCGGGCGGCGCGCGCTGGAACTACCTGGCCGCCTGGGCCTATGCGCTGGAGAAGAACGGCGGCAGCGAGGACAAGGCCCGCGCCTTCGTGGGCGACCTGCTCCGCCACGTTCCGGTGCTGGACACCGGCGCGCGCGGCTCCACCACCACCTTCGTGGAACGCGGCGTGGGCGACGTGCTACTGGCCTGGGAAAACGAAGCCTTCCTGGCGCTCGAGGAACTGGGTCCGGACAAGTTCGACATCGTGGTGCCGTCGCTGTCCATCCTGGCCGAACCGCCCGTCGCGGTGGTCGACAAGGTCGTGGACAAGAAGGGCACCCGCGCCGCCGCGCAGGCCTACCTGGAATTCCTCTACACACCCGCGGCCCAGGAGATCATCGCCAAGAACTACTACCGTCCCATCGACAAGGCCGTGGCCGCCAAGTACGAAAGCAAGTTCCCGAAGGTGAAGCTCGTGACCATCGACGACAAGATCTTCGGCGGCTGGCGCAAGGCCCAGAAGGACCACTTCAGCGACGGCGGCACGTTCGACCAGATCTATCTGCCGCAGAAGAAGTAACCGCACAACGATCGGACGATGGCCATGACTTCAGCCTCGAACTCCGCGGCAATCGGCGCGCAAGCGCCTTTTGCCTTTCGCCGCAACAGCCCGGGCGTGCTGCCCGGGTTCGGCATCTCGATGGGCTACGCGGTGCTGTACCTGAGCGTGCTCGTGCTCATCCCGCTGGCCGCCCTGCCCATCAAGAGCGCGGGGCTGGGCTGGCAGGGCTTCTGGGACGCGGTGTCCGCGCCGCGGGTCGTGGCCTCGTACAAGCTCACCTTCGGCGCCTCGCTGCTGGCGGCGCTGGTGAACCTGGTGTTCGGCACCATCGTCGCCTGGGTGCTGGTGCGCTACCGCTTCCCGGGCAAGAAGATCCTGGACGCGCTGGTCGACCTGCCCTTCGCGCTGCCCACGGCGGTGGCGGGCATCGCCTTGACCGCGCTGTACTCGGAAAAGGGGTGGCTGGGCGGCCCGCTGGCCGAGTGGTTCGGCTGGAAAGTGGCGTTTACCCCGCTGGGCATCGTGATCGCCCTGATCTTCATCGGCGTGCCCTTCGTGGTGCGCACGGTGCAGCCCGTGCTGGAAGACGTGGAGCGGGAGATCGAGGAAGCGGCCGCCAGCCTCGGCGCCAACCGCTGGCAGACCATCCGCCGGGTGCTGCTGCCCATCATCCTGCCGGCCCTGATGACGGGCTTCGCGCTGGCCTTCGCGCGCGCGGTGGGCGAATACGGGTCGGTGGTGTTCATCGCCGGCAACATGCCCATGGTGTCCGAGATCACGCCGCTCCTGATCATCGCCAAGCTCGAGGAATTCGATTACGCCGGCGCCGCCGCCATCGCCACGGTGATGCTGCTGCTGTCGTTCGTGCTGCTCCTCATCATCAACCTGCTGCAAGGCTGGCAGTCGCGCCGCAACCTCGGGAGGCTGGCATGAGCGCGTCGGACCGTCCCGCCCACCTGACCGAGCCGCGCTGGGTGCGCGGCGTGCTGCTTGCCGTCGCGCTGGGATTCCTGGCGCTGTTCCTGCTGGTGCCGCTGGCCGCGGTGTTCGTCGAAGCCTTCAAGAAGGGTTGGCAGCTATACCTGGACGCCATCATTGAACCCGACGCGCTGGCCGCCATCCGGCTGACGCTGCTGGTGGCCGCGATCGCGCTGCCGCTGAACCTGGTGTTCGGGGTGGCCGCGGCCTGGGCCGTCACCAAGTTCCAGTTCCGCGGCAAGCAATTCCTGGTCACGCTGATCGACCTGCCGTTCTCGGTGTCGCCGGTGGTGGCCGGCCTGGTGTTCGTGCTGCTGTTCGGCACGCAAGGCTGGTTCGGCGGCTGGCTCCAGGACCACGACATCAAGATCGTCTATGCCGTGCCGGGCATCGTGCTGGCGTCGCTGTTCGTGACGTTTCCCTTCGTCGCGCGCGAGCTGATTCCGCTGATGCAGGCGCAGGGCAGCGAAGAGGAACAGGCCGCGCTGACGCTGGGCGCCAGCGGCTGGCAGATCTTCTGGCGGGTGACGCTGCCCAATATCAAGTGGGGGCTGCTGTACGGCGCCATCCTGTGCAACGCGCGGGCCATGGGCGAGTTCGGCGCGGTCTCGGTGGTGTCCGGGCAGATCCGGGGGCTGACCAACACCATGACCCTGCACGTCGAGATCCTCTACAACGAGTACCAGTATTCGGCGGCGTTCGCCGTGGCTTCGCTGCTGGCCCTGCTGGCGCTGGTGACGCTGGTGGCCAAGAACGTCGTCGAATGGCGCAACGCGCGCTTCCTGAAAGCCGCCGACCTGCCGGCCGAGAATCCCGGCCAGGCGGCCGCCATCAAACCGGCCGTCGCCTGAGACGGCCGGCACAGACGGAGACAAGCATGAGTATCGAAGTCCGCAATCTGTCCAAGCGTTTCGGCGAGTTCCGCGCGCTCAACGACGTTTCGCTGCATATTGAAACGGGCGAGCTGGTGGCGCTGCTGGGGCCCTCGGGCTGCGGCAAGACGACGCTGCTGCGCATCATCGCGGGCCTGGAGTCGGCCGATTCCGGCAGCGTGCTGTTCGCGGGCGAAGACGCCACCTCGGTGGACGTGCGCCAGCGCCAGGTCGGCTTCGTGTTCCAGCACTACGCGCTCTTCAAGCACATGACCGTGTTCGAGAACGTGGCCTTCGGCCTGCGCGTCAAGCATCGTTCGCAGCGCCCGTCCGAGGACCAGATCCGGCGCAAGGTGCACGACCTGCTGGGTCTGGTGCAACTGGACTGGCTGGCGGACCGCTATCCGGCGCAACTGTCCGGCGGCCAGCGCCAGCGCATCGCCCTGGCGCGCGCCCTGGCTGTGGAGCCCCGGGTGCTGCTGCTGGACGAGCCGTTCGGCGCGCTGGACGCCAAGGTGCGCAAGGAACTGCGGCGCTGGCTGCGGCGGCTGCACGACGAACTCCACGTGGCCAGCGTGTTCGTGACCCACGACCAGGAGGAAGCGCTCGAGGTGTCGGACCGCGTCGTGCTGATGAACGCCGGCCGCATCGAACAGGTGGGCACGCCGCGCGAGGTCTGGGAAGGCCCGGCCACGCCGTTCGTCTACGGTTTCCTGGGCGACGTGAACCAGTTGCAGGGCGTGGCCACGCGCGGCGTCTGGAGCGGCGCGGGCCTGTCGCTGCCGGCGCCCGAGCTGGCGCAGGCCGAGGGCCAGCGCGCCACCGCCTACGTGCGGCCGCATGAATTCGACATCGAACGCTACCGCGCGGGCGCCGACGGCATTCCGGTGCGCCTGGCGCACGCCTACCTGGCCGGCCCCAGCGCCTACCTGGAACTCGCCCGGGAGGACTCCGCTTCGCTTCTGGAGGCCGAGGTGCCCGAGTCCCTGTACCGGGAGCTGGGCCTGCGCGACGGCGAAATCCTCTTGGCGCGCCCGCGGCGGGCGCGCATTTTCGCGGTGCAGGCATGACGACGACCGATCTTTACCCCGAACTCGACGCGGCCCTTGCGGTCCGCTGGCGCGAACTGAACGCGCGCCTGGCCGACATCCAGCGGCGCTACCCCGACGCCGCGCTGGCGTCGTCGCTGGCCGCGGAGGACATGGTGCTGACGCATGCGCTGTATGGCGGCGGCCCGGACCTGGAAGTGTTCACCCTGGACACGGGCCGCCTCCATGCCGAGACGCTGGGCGTGCTGGAAGCGGTGCGCGAGCGCTACGGGCGCGAGGTGACCGTGTACCGGCCCGATGCCCAGGCGGTCGAGCGCCACGTCGCCGAGCACGGCGCCTACGCCTTCTACGAAAGCGTGGACCTGCGCAAGGCCTGTTGCCAGATCCGCAAGGTCGAGCCGCTCAAGCGCGCGCTGGCGGGGCGCGGCGCCTGGATCACCGGCCAGCGGCGGGCGCAATCCACGACCCGCGGCGAACTGCCGCTCGAAGAGGACGACAAGACCTTCGGCCTCTACAAGTTCAACCCCCTGGCCGAATGGAGCGAGGAGGAGGTCTGGTCCGTCATCCGGGCCCTGGGCATTCCGTACAACCCCTTGCATGACCAGGGCTACCCGTCCATCGGATGCGAGCCCTGTACGCGCGCGATCCGGCCCGGCGAAGACCTGAGGGCGGGGCGCTGGTGGTGGGAGTCCTCCGACTCCAAGGAATGCGGCCTGCATGCGGGCAACCGGGTCATCTCTGTCGTGGCGCGCGCCGAATGACGCCGGCCATGAATTCGAAATCTGTTTTAGTGGAGTAGTCATGTCTGCCGTGATCCAACGCAGCCACCTCGATTGGCTGGAATCGGAAGCGATATTCATCCTGCGCGAGGTCGCCGCGGAAAGCGAGAAGCCCGTCCTGCTGTTTTCGGGCGGCAAGGATTCCGTGGTGCTGCTGCGCCTGGCCGAGAAGGCCTTCCGCCCGGGCCGCTTCCCGTTCCCGCTGATGCACATCGATACCGGGCACAACTTCGAAGAAGTGATCGCCTTCCGCGACGCGCGCGCGGCCGAACTGGGCGAAACCCTGATCGTGCGCAGCGTCGAGGATTCGATCGCGCGCGGCAGCGTGGTGCTGCGCCGCGAAACCGATTCGCGCAACGCCGCCCAGGCGGTGACGCTGCTGGAGGCGATCGAGGAATTCGGCTTCGACGCCTGCATCGGCGGCGCGCGGCGCGACGAGGAGAAGGCGCGCGCCAAAGAGCGCATCTTTTCGTTCCGGGACGAATTCGGCCAATGGGATCCCAAGGCCCAGCGTCCCGAGCTGTGGAGCCTGTTCAACACCCGCGTGCACCGGGGCGAGAACATGCGCGTCTTCCCGATATCCAACTGGACCGAGCTGGACGTCTGGCAGTACATCCAGCGGGAGCGGCTGGCGCTGCCCTCCATCTACTACAGCCATGAGCGCGACGTGGTGCGCCGCAAGGGCCTGCTGGTGCCCGTCACCCGGCTGACGCCGCCGCAGGACGACGAGCAGGTGGAACGCCTGCAGGTGCGCTTCCGCACGGTGGGAGATATCTCCTGCACCTGCCCGGTGGCGTCCGACGCCGCCGACACGATGGCCATCATCGCCGAAACCGCGGTGACCGACATTACCGAGCGCGGCGCCACGCGCATGGACGACCAGACTTCCGAGGCCTCGATGGAGCGCCGCAAGAAGGAAGGCTATTTCTGATCGCACGAGACGCCGGCGCCTGCCGGCGGCAAGGGACGCACATGAACGCACTGAACGATTCTTTTCTCTCCGGCGCCGATACGGGCGTGCTGCGCCTGATCACCGCGGGGTCCGTGGACGACGGCAAGTCCACGCTGATCGGCCGCCTGCTGTACGACAGCAAGGGCGTGTTCGCCGACCAACTGGACGCGATCTCGCGCGCCAAGCACAAGCGGGTGGCGGGCGACGGCATCGACTTCTCGCTGCTGACCGACGGCCTGGAGGCCGAGCGCGAGCAGGGCATCACCATCGACGTGGCCTACCGCTATTTTTCCACGCCCTCGCGCAAGTTCATCATCGCCGACGCGCCGGGCCATGAGCAGTACACGCGCAACATGGTGACGGGCGCGTCGACCGCGGACGTGGCCGTCATCCTGATCGACGCCACCCGGGCGGCCGACGGCAAGCTGCTGCCGCAGACCAAGCGGCACAGCACGATCGCGCGCCTGCTGGGCATCCGCCATATCGTGGTCGCGGTCAACAAGATGGACCTGGTGGAATGGGACCGCGCCGTGTTCGAGCGCATCCGCGACGCCTATGCCGAGCTGGCCGGCAAGCTCGGCATCGCGCACTTCGACGCGTTGCCGCTGTCCGCGCTGAACGGCGACAACGTCGTCACGCTGTCGCCGAAGACGCCATGGTACGAAGGGCAGCCGTTGCTGGCCTTGCTGGAATCGCTGGACCTCGCCAGCGACGGCCGCACCGCGCCGCTGCGCTTCCCGGTGCAATGGGTGGCGCGCCACGACGGCGATCGCAAGGAGGACTTCCGCGGTTATGCCGGGCGCGTGGCCAGCGGCGTGCTGCGCCCGGGCGATGAAGTCGCGGTGCAGCCGTCCGGCGTGACGGCCGTGGTGCGCGAAGTGCGGGCCTTCGACCGCGCGCTGGACGAGGCGGTGGCGGGCGATTCGATAACGCTGGTGCTGGACCGCGACGTGGACGTATCGCGCGGCGACGTGATCGTGCACGCGGCCGCGCCCGCGCGGGTCGCGCGCGAGTTCGAGGCCGAGCTGTGCTGGCTCGATGCGCAGGCGTTGAATCCGGCGCGCAAGTACCTGCTGAAATCCGGAACGCGATTGACGTCCGCGAAGATACGCGCGGTGCTGTCGCATCGGGACATCCATGAACTGCAGGAAGTGGAGAACACCGAAGGCACGCTGCGCATGAACGATATCGGGCGCGTGACGTTCACGACCCGCGACTCGCTGGCGGTCGACCGCTATGCCGACGTGCCCGCGACGGGGGCCTTCATTCTGATCGACGAGGCCACGCACCAGACCGCGGCGGCGGGCATGCTGCGTTAAGCCGAAAGAGGCCGGAGAACAACGGATCTCCGGCCCGGATTTTGCTGTTGTTTTTCTGCCAAACCTAGTACTGGCGCGGGTTTCCAGGCGATATCGCCTGGTGAAACCGATTTGTCCGGACGGCGTCCGCGTCTTGCGGTAAAGTGGGGTTGTCTTACGAAAAGGCTTTTGGTGCTTGTCAAAACCACTGTGTTTTTGTACAGTAGTTTTCATGGCACGCACCGATCATTCTTTTCCCGCCGGTTCTGGGTCCCCGGCTGCCGCCCCCGCCGCCTTGCGCGGTCGGGGTGCGGTTACTAATGTTCGGCATCGCTTTCAGCGCGATGACCGCGTGCAGGTCGACGACGGCTGGTCCGCTTCCGGATTGCCCGCCGACTTCGTAGATTC
Organism: Achromobacter veterisilvae; assembly: GCF_037619525.1. Classification (NCBI taxonomy): domain Bacteria; kingdom Pseudomonadati; phylum Pseudomonadota; class Betaproteobacteria; order Burkholderiales; family Alcaligenaceae; genus Achromobacter; species Achromobacter veterisilvae. The sequence continues at coordinate 2,821,217 of NZ_CP148753.1, forward strand.
CGTCCCCGATAATTTTTCCGACACCGCGCCCAGGGTCATCCCGATCCTGCCCGACACGCGCCATGCTCCTCCCGCGCCCAAGACCACGGTCACCGCGGAAGAGGCCCGCAAGATGCTGTCGCGCAATGATTCGCCCGACATTCCCTTCGACGTCGCCGTCAATCCGTACCGGGGCTGCGAGCACGGCTGCGTGTACTGCTACGCCCGGCCCACCCATTCCTACCTGGGCTACTCTCCCGGGCTGGATTTCGAGACGCGGCTGGTGGCCAAGGCCAATGCCGTCCAGGCCCTGCGCGCCGAACTCGGCCGGCCCGGGTACAAGCCGTCGCCCATCAACATCGGCTCGGCCACGGACCCGTACCAGCCCATCGAACGCGAATGGCGCCTGACGCGCGGCCTGCTGGAACTCATGCTGGAAACCCGGCATCCGCTCACCATCGTGACGAAGAACGGGCTGGTCGCCCGCGACCTGGATCTCCTCGCGGCGCTGGCCGAGCAGAAGCTGGTAGTGGTTTACATGAGCATCACCACGCTGGACGCCGGCATGGCCCGCACGCTGGAGCCCCGCGCCGCCGCGCCCTGGCGCCGCCTGGAAGCCGTGCGCAGCCTGACGGACGCGGGCGTGCCGGTGGGCGTGCTGGTGGCGCCCGTCATTCCGTTCATCAACGACGAATCCATGGAACACATCCTCCAGGAGTCCAAGGCGGCGGGCGCGCATTACGCCAGCTACACCGTCCTGCGCCTGCCCTGGGAGGTCAAGACCCTGTTCGAGGACTGGCTGAACGTCCATTTTCCCGACCGGGCCCAGCGCGTGCTGCATCGGGTCGAAGACCTGCGCAACGGGCGGCGCAACGATCCCAACTTCGGTACGCGCATGCGCGGAACCGGCGTCTGGGCCGACCTGCTGCGCCAGCGTTTCGCCGTGGCCACGCGCAAGCTCGGGCTGAACCGGCACCGCCTGGCCCTGGACTGCGACCGTTTCCTGCGTCCGGCCGGCGCCCCCGGCACGGCGGGAGCGGCTTCCGATTTCCTATCCCCGGTTGGCGCGCAAGCGTCTTCAGGGGTCCCTTTTCCTGCCGCACGGCCCGTTGCCGGCGGCGCGCGAGGGCGCGGAATGCGCCAGTTGCACGCCGCGGCCGCGGGCCAGTTGTCGTTGTTCGATTGACCGCCGGCTGACGCCGCGGAGGGTGGCCAGGGCGCCGTGTCTTGGCGCCGGTTCGTCTTTACTAGGAGTTCCTATGAACACCGCTGATATTTCCGTCCTGTCGGATGAGCTTGCCGTCTCGCTGAACCCGCTGCGCCGCGGGGCGCACCGCGCCCGTGCCGCTTGCGCCAGGCTGGCGGGGCTGGCCCTGCCCTGGAACGCGTCCTCGGCCGGCGCCGCGCCTCGCCAGCGCGCGCGTCCGGGCTCCACGCCCGCCCGTTGGCCGTTCCCGCCCGCGCCGGCCGAAGAGGGCCTGCTGGCTGGCAAGGGGCCGGCTCCGGTGTCCGTGCCGGCGCCCGAGGTCCGTCCCGCCGCACCGGCCGCACCCCTCGCGCCGGGCCTGGCGGCGGCGCCCGCCGCGCGCGAACGCAGCCTGGGCAACGCCACGGCCGAACCCGTAACGGCAGGCATGACCCGCAAGGCAATGCTGATCGACGTGGCGATGGTGCTGGCCTGGGGCGCCATCATCCCCGGGCTGATGTGGCTGGGCGCCGCCGCCGGTTTCTGAGCCGTCCCGGCGTTCGGGCGAAGCTGGAACCTAGAACGGATTCCTGGCGTTTAGCTGGATCCCAGCAGCACCACGCCCACCAGGATGGACAGGCAGCCGGCCAAGCGGCCCGGCCCCACTTTTTCGCGCAGCAGGAACATGCCCGCCAGGGTGCCCAGCATCATGGACATCTCGCGCGCAGGCGCAACCAGGCTCAGCGGCGCGCCGTTGCGCAAGGCGTACAGCACCAGGATGTAGCCTAGCGGCGACAACAGGCCGACCGCCAGCGCCAGGTGCCAATACCCGCGCATGGATTCCCAGGCCTGGGCCCGGCGGTGCAGCATATGGGGGGTCATCATGGCCGTGCGGGTCACGCAGGTGAACCAGTCGAACAGCACCGGGCTGATCAGCAGTACCTTCACGCCATAGGCATCCACGACGGTATAGGCCGCGATGAAAAGGCCGATCACCATGCCCCAGCGTACGCCGATCCAGGCCTGCGCCTGCTTGAAGATGGCCAGCCGGCCCTGCGTCGCGATGAGCAGCACGCCGATCACCACGCACAGCATGCCGGCGATGCCGGTGCCGGTGGCGGGTTCGCGCAGCAATAGAAAGGCCCCCGTGGTGGAGAGCAGGGGGCCGGTGCCGCGGGCAATGGGATAGACCACCGACAGGTCGGCCACCTGGTAGCCGCGCTGCAGGCACAGGCTGTAGCCCAAATGCAACAAGCTCGAGGTCAGGATGGCGCCGACCACGGGCCAGGTCCAGTTCATGCCGTCGTGCATCAGCACCCAGACGACCCACGGCGCATACAGCACCGAGGCGCACAGCCCATAGGCGAAGACAAACGGAGCGCCCACCATGGCCGCGCGCTTGGCGAGCAGATTCCACGTTGCGTGGGCCATCGCCGCCAGGACGACCAAAATCAGGGACGAGTACGACATGAGGGGAAACCGCGCCGTATGACGTGTTTGTTACAGAGAACGGAAGAGTACCCCAAACCGGGGCGGGCCGGGCTCATGTTACCTGAGGCTTGCCATGATTTTTGGTGTAGAATCATTGGTTTGCCAAATCTCATCCTCTGCTTGCGGCACATGTATCGGGGTCCGGCTTCATGCTGGGCGGCCATGCACACGCGATTAGGTGCAAACCACAGCGCGTGAACAACATCGAACGGCAAAAGTTTCAGTCCGCAACGACATGATGATCTAGGAGTTCTCATGAACCTTATCGCTATCCTGGAACAGGAAGAAATCGCCCGTCTGACCGGCGGCGTGGCCAAGCCTGAATTTGCTCCCGGTGACACCGTCATCGTGAGCGTGAACGTCGTTGAAGGCACCCGCAAGCGCGTGCAGGCTTTCGAAGGCGTTGTCATCGCCAAGCGCAACCGCGGCCTGAACTCCGCGTTCACCGTGCGCAAGATTTCGTCGGGCGAAGCCGTGGAACGTACGTTCCAGCTTTACTCGCCGCAAATCGCCGGCATCGAAGTCAAGCGCCGCGGCGACGTGCGCCGCGCCAAGCTGTACTACCTGCGCAACCGCTCGGGCAAGTCGGCGCGTATCAAGGAAAAGCTGGTCAGCAAGCAAGCCTCGGCGGCTTGATCGCTTATCGGTACACGGCCCTGCCAGTGTCGGACGCTTACGCCTTCCCGCGTTTTCGTCCGGCACGGGTTTCCGGGTTAAAAAGGCACCTGCGAGGGTGCCTTTTTCTTTTCAAAAAGCCGTATGTCTGATTCCTCGTCTTCCCCGCGGCCCCGGAGGCCGCTGGCGCGTCCCGGCTTCGATCCGGCGACGCAACCGTGGGTGCTGGCCAACGAGTCCCTGCCGGCTGTGCCTGCCCGCCTGCTGACCCCGGATTCGCTGCGGGGCACGCTCAGCCAGCCGTCCACCTGGACGCTGGAGCTGTCGCGCGACACCGACCTGCGCTATCCGGGCCGCGAAGGCGCGCCCGTGCCGGCCGCGGTGCTGATTCCGCTGGTGACGCGCGACAACGGCGTATCCATCATGCTGACGCAGCGCGCCGCCCACCTGCACGACCATGCAGGCCAGATCAGCTTTCCGGGCGGGCGCATCGAACTCAGCGACTCCACGCCGGAGGCGGCCGCCTTGCGCGAAGCGCAGGAAGAAACCGGCCTGCCGGCCAGCTATGTGGAAGTGCTGGGCAGCATGCCGCCGTACCTGACGGCGACGGGATTCTCCATCATCCCCGTAGTGTCGCTCGTGCGTCCCGGCTTCAATCTGGCGCCCGATGCGTTCGAAGTGGCCGAGGTGTTCGAGGTGCCGCTGTCGTTCCTGATGGATCCCGGCAACCACCGCCTGTACGAGGCCCGGCTGGACGACGGCCGGGTGCGCCAGTATTACGGAATGCCCTACGGCAAGCATTTCATCTGGGGGGCGACGGCAGGCATGCTGCGCAACCTCTACCACCTGCTGCGCCACGGCTTCACGCCGCGCTGACCCGCCGATTGCATGCGGGTGCCGGGCACCTTTACCAGGCGAGGTGTCTGACACCGGGTCAGTTCAATAACGCTGCTGCCCCGCCAGGTTCTCTTCCAGGATGCGTTGGTACAGCGCGTAGCGCGCCGGATCGATGGCGCCGGCCTCCAGGGCGGCGACCACGCCGCAGCCGGGTTCGTGCCGGTGGGTGCAGTTGTAGAAACGGCACTGTTCGATGGGTTGCGTGAATTCCGGGAAGCCGCGGATGATGTCCTCGCGGCTCAGGTGCTGCAGGCCGAAGGCCTGGAAGCCCGGGGAGTCGATCAGGTCGCCGCCCGGGGCGGGCAGGTGGTAGAGCCGGGTGCTGGTGGTGGTGTGCTTGCCCATGTCCAGGGCGGTGGAGTGTTCGCGCGTGGGCGCGGCCGCGTCCGGCACCAGGGCGTTGAGCAGCGTCGATTTGCCCATGCCGCTTTGTCCGAGCAGCAGGCTGGTGTGCCCGGCCAGGCGCGGCGCGAGCACGGCGTGCACTTTCTCGGGTTCCAGCGCGCTGAGTTCGATCACGTCCACGCCCAGCGCCGCGATCGGCGCCAGCCGCGCGCGCGCCGCCGGCAGCGCGTCCGCCAGGTCGGTCTTGTTCAGGACGACGATAGGCGCGATCCCGGCGCTCCACGCGCCGGCAAGGGCGCGCCCGGTCAGGTCGTCGGAAAAGGTGGGCTGCACGGCGATGACGATCAGCAGTTGGTCCACATTGGACGCGAACTGCTTGGAGCGCATTTCATCGGAACGGTACAGCAGGTTGCGCCGGGGCAGGATGGCGTCGATGGCGCCTTCGTCCTTGCCTTGAGGCGTGATGCGCACGAGGTCGCCCACGGCGGCCCCGGCCTTCTTGCCGCGCGGAAAGCACTTGCGCAGCGTGCCGTCGGCAAGCTCCACGGTGTAGTGGCGCCCGTGTGCCGCGATGATGCGGCCCTCGTTCGGCGCGGCGGCCTGCGCGCTGGCGTGTTGCCCGTTCTGGTAAGCGCCCTTGGGGCGGCTCGGGCCGCTCATGCGGGCGCCATCAGGTGGCGGATGCGCACGGCGGCGGGGGGATGGCTGTCGTAGAAGGCGGAATGCACGGGGTCGGGGGTCAGTGTGGCGGCGTTGTCGTCGTAGAGTTTGACCAGCGCGGAGACCAGGCGTTCCGCCGAACTCTGTTCGGCCGCATAGCGGTCCGCTTCGAATTCGTCGCGACGCGAGTACCAACTGGCCAGGGGCGTCAGCATGAAGGTGAATACGGGGATGGCCAGGAAGAACAGCAGCAGCGCCATCGCGTCGTTGCGTCCGCCCAGTTGCGGCAGCACGCCCAGCCCCACGTAGAACCAGGGCTGCTGGGAAACCCAGCCCAGGATGGCGAAGAACGCCAGCGCGGCGGCGAAGCTGAACACGATGCGCTTGACGATGTGGCGCTTGGCGAAATGGCCCAGCTCGTGCGCCAGCACCGCCTCGATCTCGTCGCCGTTCAGCCGCGCCAGCAGCGTGTCGAAGAACACGATGCGGCGCGAGCGCCCGAAGCCCGTGAAATAGGCGTTGCCGTGGGCGGAGCGGCGCGAGCCGTCCATCACGAACAGCCCGTTCAGCGCGAAGCCGCAGCGCTGCGCCAGGCGCTGGATGCGGCCGGACAGTTCCGGGTCGGACAGCGGGGTGAACTTGTTGAAGAGCGGGGCGATGAACATCGGGTAGACGATCAGCAGCGCCAGGTTGAAGACCGTCCACAGCGCCCAGGCCCAGATCCACCAGTACGCGCCGGCGCTGCCCATCAGCCACAGCACCGCCGCCGCCAGCGGCAGGCCCAGCACCGCGGCCACCGCCAGGCCCTTCAAGGCGTCGGCGGCGAACAACTGCGGGGTCATGCGGTTGAAGCCGAAGCGGGCCTCCAGCCGGAATTGCCGCCACAAGGTGAAGGGCAGGCCCAGCAGGCCCAGCAGCAGCGCCACGGCGACCAGCAACAGCATCTGCCGGAGGAAGTCGTTGCTGGTAAGCTGGCCTACCATCAGGTCGATGAATTGCAGCCCGCCCATCAAGGTCAGGCACACCAGCAGGACGGCGTCGTAGGTGCGCTCCAGCATGCCCAGCTTGACCCGCGCCACGGTGTAGTCGGCCGCGCGCTGATGGCTCGCCAGCCCGATCCGGTGGGAGAATTCGGACGGCACCTGGCCGCGGTTGAGCGCGACGTGGCGGATCTGCCGCGACGCCAGCCACAGGCGCACGGCAATATCGGTCAGCAGGAAGGCGACGAACAGCAAAGTGAACATGGGCGTTGCGGATGGCTTAATTAGGTATATGCGAAAATCGCGTGTTTTATAGGTAAATTATATGGCTGTGAATGAAAACCGCCTGGTCTGGCTGGATATGGAAATGACCGGCCTGGACCCTGAAAAAGAACGCATCATCGAGGTCGCCGTGGTGGTGACCGAGGCTGACCTGACGGTCGTGGCCGAAGGCCCCGTGCTGGTGGTGCACCAGCCCGACAGCCTGCTCGACGCCATGGACAACTGGAACAAGTCCACGCACGGCAAGAGCGGGCTGATCGACAAGGTCAAGGCGTCCACCGTGTCCGAGGCGCAGGCAGAGGATACGCTGTTGGCGTTTCTCGCGCAGCATGTGCCGGCCGGAAAGTCGCCGCTGTGCGGCAATACCATCAGCCAGGACCGCCGGTTCATGTTTGCTTACATGCCGCGCCTGGAGCAGTTCTTCCATTACCGCAACCTCGACGTCAGCACGCTGAAGGAACTGGCGCGCCGCTGGGCGCCCGCGGTCTACAAGGGCTTCGAGAAGAAGAGCCGCCACGAAGCGCTGGCGGACATCTACGAATCGATCGACGAACTGAAGTACTACCGCGAACACTTCCTGAAAGTGTAGCGGCCGCGTCCATGCCGACCGCCCCGTTCGCCTGCGAGCCGCTCATCGGCGACCATCCGTCGATGGCGGCGCTGCGCGATCTGGTGCGCCGGGTTGCGCGCAGCCGCGCCAGCATCGTCCTCATCTACGGCGAAACCGGCACCGGCAAGGGACTGGTCGCCCGCAGCCTGCATGCGCAGTCGGCGCGCGCGGACAAGGGCTATACCGAGATCAACTGCGCCGCCATTCCCGGCAATCTGCTCGAGTCCGAGCTTTTCGGCCACGAACGGGGCGCGTTCACCGGGGCCGTGGCGCGCAAGACCGGCCTGCTCGAGGCCGCCAATGGCGGCAGCGTGTTCCTGGACGAGATCCGGGAGCTGGATCCGGTCATGCAGGCCAAGATCCTGACGCTGCTGGACAGCCGGCGCTTCCGGCGCATCGGCTCGGTGCAGGAGGTCTCGATCGACGCCCGGTTCATCGCCGCTACCAACAAGATCCTGCTGGGGGAAGTCCAGGCGGGCCGGTTCCGGGACGACCTCTATTACCGGCTGCAGGTCGTGTCGATCAACCTGCCGCCCCTGCGCGAACGCGGCGACGACGTGCTGGTGCTTGCGCAGCGTTTCCTGGAGCGATACAACGCCACCCACGGCAGCGGCTTCACCGCCATCGATCCCGAGGTCCGGCGCATTTTCAGGACCTATGCGTGGCCGGGCAATGTGCGCGAACTGAGCAATCTGCTCGAACGGATCTGCATCCTGGAAGACGGCGACACCGTGCTGCCGCAACACCTGCCGCAGCGCATCCTGCGCGACGCGGGCAAGCCCGCGCCGTCGCCGGCGTCCCCCTCCGCCGGCGGCTACGCGGATCAGACCGCGCAGTTCCAGCGCGGCCTGATCCGCGCGGCCCTGCGGGCCGAGGACGGCAACCTGGGCCGCGCCGCGCAGCGCCTGGGCCTGACGCGGCATGCCCTGCGGCACCAGATGGTCAAGCTGGGGCTGGGGCCCGTCGACGCTATTCCGAACTGATGCCGTGCTTGCGGGCGATCCCTTGCCACAGGGATAGTTCATCGCGCACGCGCTCGCCGAACTCGGCGCTGGACTGGCGGGCCGGCACGGTGCCGTCGATGTCGAGCAGCGCCGACATCTCCGGCGAAGCCGAGATCTCGTTCAGCGCCGCATTGAGCCGATCGATGTAGGGCTGCGGCGTGCCCGCCGGCGCGAACACGCCCACCCAGATCTGCACCGAATAGCCCGGCAGGGTCTGCGCGGCGGGGGGCAGGCCGGGAAAGGCGGGTTGGGGCGCCTCCGCGGTCGTGGCCAGCAGCTTGACCTTCTTGCCCTGCACGACGGGGGCCAGCGTGCTGTAGTTGGACAGCATGACGTCGATCAGGCCGCCCGCCAGGTCCGAGGCCGCGTTGGCCGCGCCCTTGTAGGGAACGTGCGTCATCGCCGTGCCCGCCGCGTCGTCCAGCATGACCGTCGCCAGGTGCGCCAGCGAGCCGACGCCGGCCGAACCATAGTTCAGGGCGCCGGGCCGCTTGCGGGCCGCCTCCAGCAGTTGTTGCAGCGACCCGTAGGGCGTCTGCGCCGAGGTCGCGATGACCAGCGGGCCCTGGCCTATCATCGCGACCGGGGCGAATTGCTTCAGCGGATCGTAGGGCAGGTGCGGCTGGGTGGCGGCGGTGGTCAGGAAGGTGCTCGAAGTCAGGAGCAGCACCGAACCGTCCTTGGCCGAGCGCGCGACGTACTCGGAGCCGATCGCGCCGGCGGCGCCGCCGCGGTTCTCGACGATGACGGTGTTGCCGAACCGGGCGGCGAGTTGCGGCGCTATCGCGCGGGCGATCGCGTCGTTGCTGGCGCCGGCGGTGAACGGCACCACGATCTTGACCTGTTTGGGCACGTCGGGCTGGGCCGCGGCCGCCGCGCCGGCCAGGGCGGCCCCGGCCAGGAACAACAAGGTTTCTTTTAGCGCTTTCATGATCGATTCTCGAAGGAAGCGGAAAGGGGCGGGCGCCGTTCCCGGCGCCCGCGGCGTTCAGTCCGGCATGGGGACCGCGATGTCGAGCAGCGGCGCGTATTGCTGCGCCCCGAAGATATCGCCGTCGCCGGCGGATCCGCTGGGAGCCAGCCGGTAGATCGTGAACTTGATGGCCAGGCCGGGATCGTAATGCACGAAGTCGGAGATGCGGCCGTCCTCGATCCGGTACAGGGCCGCCACGCTGGCGCGCGTCACCGCGCCGGAGCGCTTGACCGCCTCGTAGACCGACGGATCCCGGAAGATGATGTCGAAGGTGATTTTGTTCACGCCCGCGTTCTTGCTGCGGATGGTCTTGGCCAGGGTGCTGAGTTTCTGGGTGCTCATGGTCTTGCCGGCTCAGGCGCCAGCCTCGGTGAGGTGGGTCGGGAAGAGTTCGCCGGCATTGTCCACCGGCAAGGTATGGTTCAGGGTCCAGCGGTAGGCCGCGCTCGTGCGCACCACTTCGTCCAGCGGGAACGACACCGAGCCGGCCGTGCCTTTCACGTCGGGCAGGCGGGCGTAGAACATCTGGCGCAAGCCCGTCAACGTCAGCTCTTCGGCCATGTCGCTCGTGGGGGCGACCCCCTGGACCATGACGCAGAGCTCATGGCCGGGCCGGTCCCGCAGCGGCTCCAGGTCGCCCATGACGCCGTCGCGCCCATACACCTTGTAGTGCAGCTCGTAGCCGGAATCGCCGAACCGTTCGCGCACTTTTTCGCGCGCCCAGCCGATGACGCGGTCCACGTTTTCGATGGTGTAGGGATCCCGTATGCCGCACAGTCCCATATAGCGTTCGCCGACCTTGCCGGAACCTTCCAGCTTCACGCGCACCTGGTCGGCGGGGTGGAAGCGCGAGCCGGTGATGCGGGTGGTCTTTTCGCTCAGTTGTTCATAGCTGCAATGGGTCATGTCCAGCTTGCCGCCCGCGAAATATTCTTCGTAGGGGTTGGACCGCTCGTACATCGCGTGGCCGGCGACCGACGCGATGGTGCAGCGCTGGTCGGGGTGCATGGCGGTGACGCGCACGTCTTCCGCCGAGATCTCGCCCATCACGGTTTCCTTGCCGCCATAGGGTTCGGCGCAGAAGGACGCGCATTCCAGCACCTTGCCGAGGTAGTAGGCCTTGTCCGCGTCGTAGCCCCGGTGCAGCGCGGGCGCGGCGAACACCGCGGCGTCCGAGCTGCGCCCGCCGATGATGACGTCCGCGCCGGCTTGCAGCAGTTCGAGATAGGGGTGCACGCCGGCCACCGCCACGATGCGGTCGGTGGCGTCGAGTTCCGCCTCCGTCAGGTCGGCGTAGCCGTCCAGCCCGGCCACCTGGGCGCCGTCGCGCAGCGCCTTGCGCACGCGCTCCTTGTCCACTTCGGAATAGAAGTAGCCGATCTTGAACGGCGCCAGCCCGTGTTCGGCGGCGATTTCCTTGATGAGCCGCACGTACAGGTCCACGCGGCTGTTGGAGCCGGTATCGCCGGCCGATCCCACGATCATGGGCACGCCCAGCTTGCGCGCGGCCAGGAGCATTTGCTCCAGGTCGTGGCGCTGCCACGCCTGCGGGCTGGTGGAAGTGTCGGAGCCCAGCGGCACCGGGCCCACGTCGTCGCTGCCCGAGTCGGCGGCGATGCAGTCCGGCCCGGCGGCAACGCCGCGCTGGAAACTCTCGGTACGCAGCGGGGCGAATCCTAAGTGCCCGTTCGGGCAGATGATGCTCATGGAACGCATTGGTATAGTCTCTTCGGTTGGGTCGTCCGGTATCGCTCGTACCGGCCCTGGCAATAACGCAAAATGCATGCCAGCCCAAAATGGCCGGGTCCCTGCCCGGGCGCCCCGCGAGTTTGCGGGGGCAGGGGCGCCGCCGGTTGCGCTATGTTGGAAAATTTTCACGCATTGCGTGAATTTCACGCACTCCCTTGCGGGCAGCCCGCCCGATACGCCAGGTATCCGCCATGCCTTCTTCCTATCCCGTAGCCCAGATCCGCGACGCCGAACGCCAGGCCCTGGCCGAGGGCAGGCGGTTGATGCCTTTGGCGGGGGCGGCCGCGGCCCGTTTCGTGGCGGAAAGGATCCAGCCCGGCACGGCCGTGCTGGCGTTGGCGGGCCCCGGCAACAACGGCGGCGACGCCCTGGTGGCGGCGACCCTGCTGCGCGCGATGGGCCACGACGCGCGCGTGCTGCTGCCCGCGGGCGCGCAGGGGCTGCCCGCCGACGCGGCCCGCGCGCATGCGGGGTGGACCGCCGCGGGCGGCGCGACGCTGTCCGCGCTCGAACCCGGCTTCGTGCCCGGCCTGGTCATCGACGGCCTGTTCGGCATCGGACTGAATCGGCCGCTGGGGGCCGACTGGCAGGCGCTGGTGGACACGGTCAACGGCTGGGGCGTCCCGGTGCTGGCGCTGGACGTGCCCAGCGGCGTGGACGCGGATACGGGCGAAGCCCTGGGGCGGCCGATCCGGGCGCGCTGGACCCTGTCCTTCATCGCCCGGGCCAGGGGGCTGGACCTGCCCGGGTCCGGCGCCGACGCCATCGGCGAATCGCACGTGGACACGCTGGGCGTGGCGATGCCGGCCGCGGGCGGCGAAGCCTGAGCGCAGCGGAAAGGCGGGGCGTCCGCCCAGCGCCTCAGGCGGGCCTGCCGCCGAAGCGCGACGCGATGTCGGCCGCCACCGGCGCGTACCGTTCGTTGTCGCGGCCGGCCAGGGCGTTCAGGTGGGCTTCCGAGGCATCGAACACCTGCCAATAGATGCGGCCGCAGATCTCGCGGGCCGCATGGCCGGGCCAGTTGTCGGGCAGCATGGGGCCGGGCAGTTGCGGATCGTGCAGCACGATCCGGCGCCAATTGTGCAGCAGCATGACGCGCACGATGAACGCCTCGGAAGGCGAAGGCGGGGTCTCCAGCAGCTTTTCCAGCGGGCCGAAGTTCTTCGTGAACTGCCGGTACTGCTCGGCCACGCCTTCCAGGTTCCAGCATTGCGAGGCCAGGCTGGCTATCGGCAGGCCGCCGGCGCCGGCGAGGTCGCGGGCCGACAGCACCAGCGCCCGGTCCGGGATGCCCAGCTTTTCCAGGATGTCGTGGGCCGCGCGCGCCTCGGTGTGCGGATGGGCGAAGAGCCCGGGCGCGATCATGCCGAATCCTTCCCAGACCAGTTCGCGGCGCAGTTCCGCGCGCTCGGCCAGGCCATTTCCGGTGCGCGGCAGCGCGACCAGCGTCCATTCCCCGTTCCATTCCTGCGGCGCGCCTTCATAGATGCGCTGGGAGGCGTGCGCGGTGTGGCGCAGGCCCTGTTCGGAGATCAGATAGAGGCTGCGCCGCCCGTGGCGTTCGGATTGCAGCCAGTTCTGGGCGACCAGCCGGAACACGCTGGTGCGCAGCAGGCGTTCATTGATGCCCAGCGGCGCCAGCAGTTCGATGAGGTCGCCCAGCCAGATGGCGCCGCCGTGTGGGGCCAGGGCGTCGCCCAGCAGGCTGACGCAGAGCGATTTCGCGCGCGGCGGATCGTTCTTGACCAGGCGGGACAGGAAGCGGTCCAGGGACGACTGAGGGTTTGCCATTAGAAGGGGCCGCGGGCGGCCGGTATCGGGTTCGGCAATATGATACATAAATCCAATGTGATACAGATTTGGGTTTGACAATGATTTTTTTGTATTAAATAATCCTCGTATGACATGACGGCACTGCGGAACGTTTGCTTTGCGTTTTCGCAAACCGTCTCAAGGAGACATACATGTACGCTCAACTCGTCGAAACCGGCGTCAAGCAGGTCAAGACCGCGGACCAGCTCGAAGGCCAGGAACAGGCGTTCCAGCGCCGCATCGACGACGGCATCCGCATCGAGGCCAAGGACTGGATGCCCGAGGCCTACCGCAAGACGCTCGTGCGCCAGATTTCCCAGCACGCGCATTCCGAAATCGTGGGCATGCTGCCCGAAGGCAACTGGATCACCCGCGCGCCTTCGCTCAAGCGCAAGGCCATCCTGCTGGCCAAGGTCCAGGACGAGGCCGGCCACGGGCTCTACCTGTACAGCGCTGCGGAAACTCTGGGCGTGTCGCGCGACGACCTGATCGACGACCTGCACGCCGGCCGCGCCAAGTACTCCAGCATCTTCAATTACCCCACGCTCAGTTGGGCCGACATCGGCATGATCGGCTGGCTGGTCGACGGCTCGGCGATCATCAACCAGATCCCGCTGTGCCGCTGCTCCTATGGCCCGTACGCGCGCGCCATGGTGCGCGTCTGTAAGGAGGAATCCTTCCACCAGCGCCAGGGCTACGACCTGCTGATGCAGATGTGCCTGCATGGCACGCCCGAGCAAAAGGCGATGGTGCAGGATTCCCTCAACCGCTGGTGGTGGCCCGCGCTGATGATGTTCGGCCCGAGCGATGCCGATTCCCCCAACAGCGCCCAGTCCATGGCGTGGAAGATCAAGCTCTTCTCCAACGACGAACTGCGCCAGAAGATGGTGGACCAGACCGTGCCGCAAGCCGAGTTCCTGGGCCTGACCGTTCCGGATCCCGACCTGAAGTGGAACGCCGAGCGCGGCCACTACGATTTCGGCGAGATCGACTGGAGCGAGTTCTACGCGGTGCTCAAGGGCAACGGCCCGTGCAACCGCGAACGCCTGGCGGCGCGCGTCAAGGCGCACGAGGACGGCGCCTGGGTGCGCGACGCCTTGGTCGCCTACGCCGACAAGCAGGCCGAGCGCAAGGCAGCTTGAGCCCGCGTTCGGGCTCCACTCTTCTTCACCACCATTGCAAACCGGAGCGCGCGGCGCGCGCCCGGCATTCGAGGACATCCATCATGAGCAAAGACTGGCCCCTGTGGGAAGTGTTCATCCGCAGCCAGCACGGCCTGGCCCACAAGCACGTCGGCAGCCTGCACGCCTCCGACGCCGAAATGGCGATCAACCACGCCCGCGACGTCTATACCCGCCGCAACGAAGGCCTGAGCATCTGGGTGGTGCGCGCTTCCGATATCTCGGCCAGCAGCCCGGGCGACAAGGACCCGCTGTTCGAGCCGGCCAACAGCAAGGTCTACCGGCATCCCACGTTTTTCCCGATGCCCGAAGAAATCAAGCACATGTAAGGCGGCGGGGGAGACATGGACAAGACTCTGTTTGAATACCTGCTGCGCCTGGGCGATTCCTCGCTCATCCTGTCGCAGCGCCTGGGCGCCTGGACCGGGCACGGCCCCATCCTGGAAGAAGACCTGGCGCTGACCAACACCGCGCTGGACCTGCTGGGCCAGGCCCGCATGTGGCTGACGCTGGCCGGCGAGGTCGAGGGCGCGGGCCGCGACGAAGATGCGCTGGCCTACCTGCGCGACGCGCACCAGTTCCACAACGCGCTGCTGGCGGAGCGGCCCAACGGCAACTACGCCGACACCATGGCGCGCCAGTTCCTGTTCGACGTCTGGCACTATTTCCTGCTGCAGCGCCTGGAAGGCTCGTCGGACGAGCGCGTCGCCGCCATCGCGGCCAAGTCCATCAAGGAAGTCACCTATCACGTGCGCCGTTCTTCGGACATGGTGGTGCGCCTGGGCGACGGCACGGCGGAAAGCCATGCCAGGATGCAGGCGGCCATCGATGACGCCTGGCGCTTCACGGGCGAACTGTTCGCCGACGACGCCATCGACCGGGACGTGGCGGCCCGCGGCATCGGCTGCGAGCTGTCCGCCCTGCGCCAGCCCTGGCTGGCCCACGTGCGCGAGGTGCTGGAGGAAGCCACCCTGGCGGTGCCGGACGAGGCCGCCGCCAACCACCTGGCCCACCGCGGCGGCCGCCAGGGCAGGCACACCGAGGAACTGGGCTACGTCCTGGCCGAAATGCAGTTCCTGCCGCGCGCCTATCCGGGAGCCAAGTGGTGAACGCGCTGGCGCCCGTTTCCGCCGACCAGGTATACGCCTGGCTGCAGGAGGTCCCCGATCCGGAGATCCCCGTGCTGTCCGTGGTGGACCTGGGCGTGGTGCGGGACGTGTCCTGGGACGACGGCGCCTGTGTCGTCGTCATCACGCCCACGTATTCCGGCTGTCCGGCCATGCGCGAGATCACCCAGGACATCCAGCAGACGCTGGCGCGCCACGGCGTCGCCGAGGTCCGCGTGGAAACCCGGCTGGCTCCGGCCTGGACCACCGACTGGATGAGCGAGAAGGGGCGCGAGGCGCTCAAGGGCTACGGCATCGCCGCGCCCGCCGAACGCGCCGTCGACATCTCCGGCATCAGCCGGCGCGCCGCCGGCCCCGCCATCGCCTGCCCGCGCTGCGGGTCGCGCGATACGCGCCTGGTCAGCAATTTCGGATCCACGTCGTGCAAGGCGCTGTATCGCTGCGTGTCCTGCCGCGAGCCCTTCGATTATTTCAAGACTCACTAAGAGCGGTTTCGAGATGAGCCAGAACCAATTCCATTCCTTGACGGTGGCGTCGGTGGCGCGCAATACGCGCGACGCCGTCGTCGTGACCTTCGACCTGCCCGAGACGCTGGCCGACGAGTTCGCCTTCCTGCCGGGCCAGTACCTGACCCTGCGCACCCGGCTCGACGGCGAAGAGCTGCGCCGCTCCTATTCCATCTGTTCCGCGCCGCACGACAAGCTGCTGCGCGTGGCGATCAAGAAGGTGGACGAAGGCGCGTTCTCAAGCTGGGCCAACCACGAGCTGCAGCCGGGCCAGACGCTGGAAGTCATGGCGCCGGCGGGCAATTTCACCGTCGATTTTTCTTCCGGGAACGAACGCCACTATGTGGCGTTCGCCGTAGGCAGCGGCATCACGCCGGTGTTTTCGCTGGTCAAGACCGCGCTGTCCACCGAGCCGCGCAGCAAGTTCACGCTGTTCTTCGGCAACCGCGCCTCGTCGGCGGTGCTGTTCCGCGAAGAAATCGAAGACCTGAAGAACCTCTATATGGAGCGCTTCTCGCTGGTCTACATCATGAGCCGCGAGACCCAGGACATCGAACTCTTCAACGGCCGCCTGGACGGCGACAAGGTCGACCAGCTCATGTCGGCCTGGATGAGTCCCGAGGATATCGATTACGCTTTTGTCTGTGGTCCGCAGACCATGACCGAAAGCGTGGTCGAGCGGCTGCAGGCCCGCGGCATCCCGAAGGCGAACATCAAGTTCGAACTCTTCGGCGCGCCGAAGGGGCCGCGCGCGTTGCGCACCGGCCAGGACGCCCGCCAGGCGCCCGGCAAGGGGCAGTGCGAGGTTACCGTGGTGCAGGACGGCCACAGCCGTATGTTCGTCATCGACAAGAACAAAGACAGCGTGCTGGATTCGGCGCTGGCGCAAGGGATCGAGCTGCCGTATTCGTGCAAGGGCGGGGTGTGTTCCACCTGCCGCTGCAAGGTCATCGAGGGCGAGGTGGACATGGACGCCAACTTCGCCCTGGAAGACTACGAAGTGGCGCGCGGCTTCATCCTGAGCTGCCAGAGCTTCCCGGTCAGCGACCGCCTGGTCATCGACTTCGACCAGGAAACCTGACCTGGCCCGCGCCAGGCAGAAAACCATATCCCCATTGGAGAGACGCAGTGTCCCAAGCATTCTTCGAACGCCACCAGCCCCTGCTGGAACAAGCCATGGCCGCGGCAGCGCTGCGCGGCTACTGGAGCCCCTACGCCGAATCGCCCAGCCCCCGCAACTATGGCGAGACCGCCAACGACGACGGGCGCGCCGCGTTCGAAGCCCTGCGCGGCAAGCCTTTCCCGCTGAACCTGCATGACGCCGACGGCACCGTGGGCGGCGAGCAGTCGCCCTATGGCTTCGACCTCGGGATCACCTATCCCCGTGTCCCGGCCGACAAGCTGGTTGCCGCCTCCAAGCGCGCGCTCGAGGATTGGCGCCGCGCCGGTCCGCGCGCCTGGGTCGGGGTGTCGCTGGAGATCCTGGCCCGCCTGAACAAGCTCAGCTTCGAAATCGCCTACGCGGTGCAGCACACGACCGGCCAGGGCTTCATGATGGCCTTCCAGGCCGGCGGCCCGCACGCGCAGGACCGCGGCTTCGAAGCCGTGACCTACGCGTGGCAGGAAATGTCGCGCATCCCCGGCGTGGCCATTTGGGAAAAGCCGCAGGGCAAGAACGACCCCATCCGCATGGAAAAGCAGTTCACCGTGGTGCCGCGCGGCGTCGCGCTGGTGATCGGCTGCTCCACCTTCCCGACCTGGAACGGCTACCCCGGCCTCTTCGCCAGCCTGGCCACCGGCAACACGGTCATCGTCAAGCCTCACCCCGGCGCGATCCTGCCGCTGGCCATCACCGTGAAGGTGGCGCGCGAAGTGCTGCAGGAAGCGGGGTTCGACCCCGACGTCGTGCTGCTGGCCGCCCATGAAGCCGGCGACGACACCGCGCAGAAGCTGGCGCTGGATCCGGCCGTCAAGATCATCGACTTCACCGGCAGTTCCGCCAATGGCGACTGGCTGGAGAACAACGCCCGCCAGGCGCTGGTCTATACCGAGAAGGCCGGCGTGAACCAGGTCATCATCGATTCCACGGACGACCTGAAGGGCGTGGCGCGCAACCTGGCGTTCTCGCTGGCCCTGTATTCGGGCCAGATGTGCACCGCGCCGCAGAACATCTACGTGCCGCGCGACGGCATCCAGACGCCGGAAGGCCGGGTCGGCTTCGACGACGTCGCGGCCGCCCTGGGCACGGCGCTGGACAAGCTCGGCGCCGACGCCGCGCGTGCCGTCGAACTGACCGGCGCCATCCAGAACGAGGGCATCGTCGAGCGCATCGAGAAGGCGCGCGCGCTGGGCCTGTCCGTGGTGGCCGACAGCAAGACGCTCGCCCATCCGCAGTTTGAAAACGCGCGCGTGCGCACGCCGCTGCTGCTGCGCGCCGAGGCCGGCAACGCCGCCATCGGCCAGGAATGGTTCGGTCCGATCGCCTTTGTGGTGGCCACCGATTCCACCGCGCACAGCATCCAGTTGGCGCGCGACAGCGTCATCCGCCATGGCGCGCTGTCCTTCTCCGCCTACACCACCGACAACGCCGTTGCCGAGCGGGTGCAGGACGCGGCGGAAGTGTCCGGCGTTTCGCTCTCGCTCAACCTGACGGGCGCGGTGTTCGTCAACCAGACCGCGGCCTTCAGCGACTTCCACGGCACCGGCGCCAACCCGGCCGCCAACGCGGCGCTGTCCGACTCGGCCTTCGTTTCGAACCGCTTCCGCGTGGTGCAAACCCGCCGTCATGTTTGATCCCACCCCCGAAGCGCTACGCGCTTCCCCCTTAGGCGGGCCCCCCTTAGGCGGGCCCCCCTCAGGCGGGCCCCCCTCAAGGGGGCGCCGCTGCGGCCCGGGGTGGGCGTTACGCATAATCTCTGATGCGAGTGATGTGCCCGCTATGGACAAATGATATGACCTATCAAGACATTCAATTCGACCTGTCGGACGGCATCGCGCGCCTGACGCTGAACCGTCCCGACAAGCTGAACAGCTTCACGGCCAACATGCATGGTGAAGTGGCTGATGCCCTGACCCGCGTTGAAACCGAAGGCGCGCGCGTGCTGGTGCTGACCGGCGCGGGCCGCGGTTTCTGCGCGGGGCAGGACTTGAGCGAGCGCAAGCCCGCGGAAGACGGCACGCCGCCCGACCTGGGCGAGACCGTCGACAAGTTCTACGCGCCGCTGGTGCGCCGCCTGAACGCCTTGCCCATGCCCGTCGTGGTGGGGGTGAACGGGGTGGCGGCCGGGGCGGGCGCCAACCTGGCGTTCGCCGGCGACATCGTCATCGCCAAGGCGTCGGCCAGCTTCATCCAATCGTTCTGCTGCCTGGGGCTCATCCCCGACACCGGCGGCACCTTCGCGCTGCCGCGTCTGGTCGGCCGCGCCCGCGCCATGGGGCTGGCCATGCTGGGCGACAAGCTCAGCGCCCAGCAGGCGCAGGACTGGGGCCTGATCTGGCAGTGCGTGCCGGACGAGGAGTTCGACGCCGCGCTGGATCGGCTGGCCCGGCATTTTTCCAAGGCACCCACGAAGGGGCTGGCGTTCACCAAGCAGGCCATCCAGGCCAGCCTGGGCAACGACCTGTCCACCCAACTGGACCTGGAACGCGACATGATGCGCGAACTGGGCCGCAGCGCGGATTACGCGGAAGGCGTGGCCGCTTTCCTGGGCAAGCGCGAACCGCAATTCAAGGGGCAATAAGAATGAACGCACACGTTCCCGCCGTCGAGGTGCCGAGCGATCCCCAGGAATTGGCGCAAGCCGTCGGCACCGCGATGTACGCCGGCGACGCCGCGTCGCAAGGCCTGGACATGAAGGTCGAGGAAATGGCGCCGGGCTACGCGCGCCTGACGATGCGCGTGCGCCCCGACATGCTGAACGGCCACAAGACCTGCCATGGCGGCTTCATCTTCGCCCTGGCCGACAGCGCCTTCGCGTTTTCGTGCAATTCGCGCAACGTCAGCACCGTGGCCTCCGGCTGCACCATCGACTACCTCGCGCCGGGCTTCGAGGGCGACCTGCTGACCGCGGTGGCGCAGGAGCGCTCGCTGGCCGGCCGCACCGGCGTCTACGACGTGACGGTCACCAACCAGGACGGGCGCAACGTGGCCCTGTTCCGCGGCCGCTCGTATCGCATCAAGGGCCAGATCGTCGGAGTCCCCACGGACGCTTGAGCCAACCACCCAACCAACCAAAGACAAGGCCGCCGGCCCTGCCATGCGCGCGCGGATTGCCCGCGCGCCGCGCGGCCGGGCCCGGCGTAGAGAGAGAATTTCAGGAGAGAGATAACCATGTCCAACACCATGAGCAAGCCGGGGCTGGACCCCATCGAGCATGCCAGCCAGGATGAGTTGCGCGCCTTGCAGCTCGAGCGGCTGAAGTGGTCGCTCAAGCACGCCTACGAGAACGTCCCGCATTACAAGAAGGCGTTCGACGAGGTCGGCGTGCACCCCGACGACCTGAAGCAGCTATCCGACATTTCGAAATTCCCCTTCACGACGAAGAAGGAATTGCGCGACAACTATCCCTTCGGCATGTTCGCCGTGCCGCGCGAGCGCATTTCGCGCATCCACGCGTCCAGCGGCACCACGGGCAAGCCGACGGTGGTGGGCTATACCAAGGGCGACCTGGACAACTGGGCCAACCTCGTGGCGCGCTCGATCCGCGCGGCGGGCGGCAAGCCCGGCGACACGGTCCACGTCGCGTACGGCTACGGCCTCTTCACGGGCGGCCTGGGCGCGCATTACGGCGCGGAACGCCTGGGCTGCACGGTCATCCCGATGTCGGGCGGGCAGACGGAAAAGCAGGTGCAACTGATCAACGATTTCCGCCCGGACATCATCATGGTCACGCCCTCCTATTTCTGCAATATTCTGGAGGAACAGCGCCGCCAGGGGATTGACCCGCGTCAAAGTTCGCTGCGCATCGGGATCTTCGGCGCCGAACCCTGGACCGGCCAGATGCGCGCCGACATCGAGACCGAGGCCGGCATCGACGCCGTGGACATCTACGGCCTGTCCGAAGTGATGGGGCCCGGGGTGGCCAGCGAATGCGTCGAGACCAAGGACGGCCCGGTGGTCTGGGAAGACCACTTCTACGCCGAGATCATCGATCCCGACACGGGCGAACCCGTGGCCGACGGCGAACCCGGCGAACTGGTGTTCACCTCGCTGACCAAGGAAGCGATGCCCATCGTCCGCTACCGCACCCGCGACCTGACGCGCCTGTTGCCGCCGACGGCGCGCAGCATGCGCCGCATCGGCAAGATCACCGGCCGCAGCGACGACATGCTGATCGTGCGCGGCGTGAATATGTTTCCGACGCAGGTGGAAGAACTGGTCCTGAAGATCGCCCAACTGGCGCCGCACTACCAATTGGTGCTGTCGCGCACGGGCAACCTGGACGAACTGGAAATCCTGACCGAGCTGCGGGCCGAGTTCTCGGGCCTGTCGGACGCCGAACGCGCGAACCTGGGCAAGCAGCTCCAGCACGCCGTCAAGACGCACATCGGCGTCAGCGCGCGGATCCAGGTGTCGGATTCGGGTTATGTCGAACGCACGCTGACGGGGAAGGCGCGCCGGGTGATCGACAAGCGGCCGAAGTAATCGATGGGGATGGGTGTCAGACACCCATGGGGCGCCGGCGTGCAGTGAAGGGCATCTCGTACGGGTGTCAGACACTGCACTGGTCTCAAGTGTCTGACACCCGTACGGGACGCTCTTCCACATCAACGCAAACCTTCCCGGGTGTCTGACACCCGCCCTAAAACTACACCCCGCCACTAACCCGCACAATCCGCCGATACCAATAGTGCAGTAGGCCCGCCGACAGCGCCAACCCAGCCATCGCCATCAGCCACATGCTGCCGGCGCCCTGGGGTGAACCGGGCACGAGGATCGCGCGTATGCCGTCCAGGCCGCCGCGGCCCGGGCCGAAGCCGAACCACCAGCCGCCGACCAGGCCCACCCCCGCCAGCGCGACCATCTGCAGCAACAGGGGCACCACCGCCACCTTGTAGGCGCGCAGCAGGTACGAGTTGATGCATTGCATTGAATCGAACAGGTGGAACAAGGGCAGCACGGCCAGCAGCGTGGTCGCGACGGCGGCTACGTCGGGGTTGTCGGTATAGGCCGCCAGGATGAGCGGCCGGCCGGCCAGCAGCACCGCCGCCGTCAGCAGGGCGCCCAGCAGGCCGAGCGTCAGGCCGGCCATGCCGGTGCGGTGCGCATGGGCGAAATTGCCGGCGCCGATGGCCTGCGCGGTCAGCGCGGCGGTGGCCACGCCCAGCGCCATGGGCATCATGTAGCAAAGGGCGGCCAGGTTCGACATGATCTGGTGGCCGCCGGTCACGAAAGTGCCCTCGCGCGCGACCAGCAGGGCCATGAAGGTGAAGGCGGACACTTCCACCAGATAGGACCCGCCCATCGGGATGCCCAGGCGCAGCAGTTCCTTGAGCGTCTTCCAGTCGGGCTTGCCGACCCGCAGCTTGAAGCGCCGGTAGTAGCGGTCGTGCGTGATGACCCACAATCCCAGGCCCAGGCTGATCCACGAAACCAGCGCGGTCGCGAGCCCGGCGCCGGTGGCGCCCATGGCCGGCAGGCCCAGTTTGCCGTAGATGAGCAGCCAGTTGAAGAAAGCCTTGAAGCCGATGGCCGTGAGGTTGATCGCCATGACCAGCTTGGGGCGCGAGACCGACGTGCCCAGCGCGTAGATGGTGCGGAACACCAGCGCGGCGGGCAGGGCCAGCACCAGGGCCTGCAGGTAGGAACCGATGCGTTCGCGCACGCCGGGGGCGACGTTGCCCGAAAAGGACAGCCACAAGTCCGGGAACAGCATCAGGACGGCGCCCACGACGGACAGCCCGAGGGCCAGCCAGACGCCCTGGCCCCAACTGCGGCCCACCTCGAGGTTCTGGCCCGCGCCGAAGTGCTGGGCCAGGATGGGGATCAGGGCATGCACCACGCCCATCAGGCCGACGAAAATGGTGATGTAGATGGACGCGGACAAGGCCATGGCGGCCAGGTCGTCGGCGCTGGAATGGCCCGTCATCGCGGTGTCCAGCACGCCGAACGAAATGCCGGCCCATTGGCTGACCAGCACCGGCCAGGCCTGCTTGGCGATGCCTCGCAGGGTGGCGCCGAAGGATATCGGCGCGGCGGCGGCCGCGGTCATCGGTTCGAGCCGACGCGCAGCAGACGGAATACTTCCTGCCGGTCCGCCCGCCGGCCGCCTTGCCACAGCACGTCGGCGCCTTCGCTATAGGCGGCGGTGTTGTCGCGCAGGCTCTGGTTGCTGGTCTGCTGCAGGATCAGGGTGCACTTCGCGTCGAACGTGAACGTCAGGTTGTTGAAGATCAGGAACGAGGCGCGCTGGCCGCTGCCCAGGCTCAGGCCGCGGACGCACTCGCCGGGGCGGAGGTTCTGTTCCAGCGCCTGCGCCAACTGGCCCGACACGGTGCGATAGCTGCGCGCGTAGTCGACCGCCGGCTGCCACAGCAGCACCAGCAGGATCCAGGTCACGGTCAGCCCGCCCGCCGACAGCACGGTGCCGCGCCACAGCGCCTGGGGCTTCACGCGCAGCCGCCACACCACCAGCGCGATCCAGGCCAGGGTGAACACCAGGGCCAGCGCGAAGGCGAGCCAGGAGATGACGGGCTCGTAGCCCGTGGTCTGGCGGGCGATGTTGCGCGAAATCTGCGCCGGCCAGTGGAAGTGCAGGGCGACCCAGCCCAGCCAGACGGTGGCCGCCGTCAGGGAAAAGCACATGACGGCGAACCAGTCCAGCGTGTTGACCACGCCGCGGCGCAGCGTCGGCAGCGAAAATGCCGCCAGCACGGCGCAGGGGACGGCCAGCAGGACGTACTCGGAGTCCGAGGCTTCGTCCAGGCCGAACAGCAGCAGCGTCGAGCACACCAGCAGCGTCAGGGGCAGCCAGATGTGGGGCGCGTAGATCCAGGAGCGCCAGCGCCAGACGGCCAGCACGGCCAGGGGCCAGGTCGGCCACAGGTACCAGGGCAGGTCGCGCAGCGTGCGGCCCATGTCGTGCCAGGTCGGCACCGCGAAGGACGACAGGTTCCAGATCTTCCAGTTGCGGACCCAGTATGCGCTGCCCTGGCTGGCGGGGATCCACCAGGCCAGGATCAGGACTGCGGTCACCAGCGCCGCCCAGGGCAGCCAGCGCCGGCAGCGCCACAGTTGGCTGCGCGGGTAGAAGGCCAGCAGCGCGCCGATCATGATGGGGGTCGCGCCGACCCAGCCGCGCGTGAGGAAGCTGGCGGCCAGGGCGATGCCCAGGGTCGTGCAGCCCGTGAACGGGCGGTCCACGCTGCGCGCCAGCGAATAGAAGGCAAGCGCCTGCCACGCCATGATGGCGGGCACGACGGTGGTTTCATGGGTGCGCTGCAGGATGCCGACCGTGGCAAGCAGCAGGAGCAGGGCGGCGTCCGCCAGCATGCGGCCGTAGTCGCGCGGCTCGGGTTCGCCGCCGAAGGGCAGGGCCAGCGGCTGGGCTTCGGCGCGGCGGCCCAGCAGATAGGTGCCGTACCACACGCTGGTGGTGGTGATGCCGAACCACAGCAGATTGGGCAGGCGGCCGGCGGTGATGTCGCCGATGAAGGGGCCGAACAGCCAGATGCAGATCGCGCCGACCCAGGTGATCAGCGGGCCTTCCTCGGCGTGGGCCAGCAGCCCCACCTGGGGCAGCAGCCAGGTGATGCCGCCTTCGCGGATCGCCGTGATCATGGTCGCCAGCCCGACCGCATCGTCCGTTTTCCACGGGTCGCGCATGAACAGGCCGGCCACGATATAGGCCAGCAACACGCCCAGCAGGATCAGCCTGGGCAGTTTCGCGGTGGCCACGGACGTCAGCCGGGCCGGTGTGGAAAAGGATAGTGGGGACACGGGCGTTAATGTAACCGAGTGGTCGGGTTGCGCTAGCCCCCAGCGTGGGAATAGGCTGCCAGGGAGGAAAAAAAAGCAGCCCGAAGGCTGCCTTTTTGCTGTGGCTCCTGCGGGAGCGACAGGATCAGGAAGCGGACTTGACCGTGCCGGCCGTACGGGCGAAACGGGCGCGGAACTTTTCCACGCGGCCGGTTTCGACGATACGGGTCTGGGCGCCCGTGTAGAACGGGTGCGATTCGGAGGTCACGTCGCACTTGAAGAGCGGGTACGTCTTGCCGTCGAGATCGATGGTTTCGCGCGTTTGCACGGTCGAACGGGTGATGAACTTGTTGCCCGTTTGCAGATCGGCGAAGACGACTTCGCGGTATTCGGGGTGAATGCCTTCTTTCATGGTGCTTTCCTAGGGCTCCTGCGAGCCTTCCTCGGTTGTTAGGGTCGCCAGCCTAGTAGGATGCCAAGCTTCCGGCATCGGCTCTAGCCACGTATCCAAAAAGTAACCCTGAATTCTAGCATGGGAAATTTCCCTGGGCCAAGGGGAAATGGGCGGCCCGGCCCCGGCGGGCGCCGCCCGCGTAAAAGGGGGCCGGGGCGCCTCCGGCCGTCAGAGGTCCGTGCGCAGCTTCCAGATCTCCGGGAACAGCACCACTTCCAGCATGCGCCGTAGGTAAGCCACGCCGGACGTGCCGCCGGTGCCGCGCTTGAAACCGATGACCCGTTCGACCGTGGTGACGTGGCGGAACCGCCACAGCCGGAACGCGTCTTCCAGGTCGGTCAGTTTTTCGCCCAGTTGATACAGGTCCCAGTAGCGGTCCGGTTGCCGGTAGACCGCCAGCCAGGCCGCCTCGACCCCTTCCGACGGCTGGTAGGGCTGCGTCCAGTCGCGCTGGAGATGGTCGGCCGGCACGTCCAGGCCCTGGCGCGCCAAGAGCCGCAGCGCTTCGTCGTACAGCGAGGGGGCCTCGTAGGCGCTCTGCACCTGGGTCAGCAGGTCCG
Organism: Achromobacter veterisilvae; assembly: GCF_037619525.1. Classification (NCBI taxonomy): domain Bacteria; kingdom Pseudomonadati; phylum Pseudomonadota; class Betaproteobacteria; order Burkholderiales; family Alcaligenaceae; genus Achromobacter; species Achromobacter veterisilvae. The sequence goes on from NZ_CP148753.1 coordinate 2,846,545, forward strand.
CGCGGTGCCCGTGCGGCTTGAGCATGGCCGCGTTCTTGTTGCCCAGCAGGAATTCGATCTGGCGGTATTGGTAGCTCTGGAATCCGCTGGAGCGCGCCAGGTAGGGGCGCAGCGCCGAGTATTCGGGCGGCGTCATGGTCGCCAGCACGTCCCAGGCGTGGACCAGTTGTTCCATGATCTTGCTGACCCGGGCCAGCATCTTGAACGCGGGCTGCAGGCGGTCGGCCGCCACGTTCGCGATGGCGCCGCGCAGCTCGTGCAGCATCAGCTTCATCCAGAGCTCGCTGGTCTGGTGCTGGATGATGAAGAGCATCTCGTTGTGCTCGGGCGACAGCGGATGCTGCGCGCCCAGCAGGGCGTCCAGGTGCAGGTAATCGCCGTAGGTCATGTCGCGCGCGAAATCCAACTGCGCTTTTTCCTCGCGGACGATGTCTTCGGGGCGTTCGGTCTGGCTCATGCGCGGCCTCCCTGGCAGGGCGGCGCGGCGCGGCGGGCCGATGCGGGCTGCGCGCGCCAGCCTGGCGCGTGGAGGCGGGCGCAAGCGAGCGCCGCGCGCGGGGAAAGGTGGTGTCTCATGGTGGTGCTTCCTGAACGGAGCGGCGGAATTGCGTCCCGCCGCCCAAAGGCCGTCGGACCAGCCCCGGGCCTGTCAGCAGGCCCTACAGTTCGCGCAGGACCGCGCGAACCGGGCTGGCATCAGCCTGGACCAGCGCCAACGGCAACGCGATCAACTCGTAATCGCCCTCCGGCACGGCATCGAGCACCAGGTTCTCCAGTACCCGCATGTCGCGCCGCAGGATCGTGTGGTGGCTGTCCAGGGTCTTGCTGGACGCGGGGTCGATGCTGGCGGTATCCAGCCCGATCAGCATGACGCCGCGCTCGGCCAGCCATTCGATGGTCTGGGGCGCGTAGGCGGAGAAATCGTCGGTCCACCAGTCCTGGGCCGCATGCTTGGCCGTGCGGACCAGCACGCGGGGCGGCAGGTTCAGGGCGGCATGGGCAAGATGGTCGACCGTGATGAGCGGGCCGCAGTCGATGGCGTGGATGACGCGGCAAGGCCCCAGGAACGGTTCCAGCGCGACCGCCCCGATGGCGGCGGCGCCATTCTGGTAGTGCAGGGGGGCATCCGCGTGCGCGCCGATGTGCGGCGACAGCGTGATTTCGCTGACATTGACCGGACAGCCGGGCGCAAGCGACCATTTCCATTGCTGGCGGTACGGCGTGTCGCCTGGAAAGACAGGCGAAGCCGCGGAGACGGGCGGGGAAATATCCCACAGGCGCTTCATGTCGGGCGGAAAAGGTCGCGTGATGCCGGAATTAGGTTAAGCCTAAAGCAATAACGGGCGGTAGTCTAACGAAATCCGGCGCGCGGCGCTGCTTTTACAGGCTGCCCCGTTCGGCCATGGAAACCACGGTGCCGCCGGCGACGATGAGGTGGTCCACGAGCTTGATGTCCACCAGCGCCAGCGCCTTTTTCAGGTGTTGGGTGAAGCCGTGGTCGGCGGCGCTGGGTTCGGCCACGCCCGAGGGGTGGTTGTGGGCGACGATGAGGGCGGCCGCATGGTGGCGCAGGGCCTCGCGAACGACCTCGCGGGGGTAGACCGAGGCCTGCGACAGCGTGCCGCGCGCGAGTTCGCCGGTGGCGATCAGGCGCAACTGGTTGTCCAGGTAGAGGGCGATGCAGTGTTCCACCCTGCGGTGGCCCAGCGCCAGCTTGCAATATTGTTTCACCTGCAAGGGGTGGTCCAGGCTGCTGGCCCGGGGCAGTTCTTCCTCGATGGCCCGGCGGGCCAGTTCCAGCAGGGCCGCCAGCATGCAGGCCTTGGCGGCGCCCAGGCCGGGGGCCGCCATCAGTTCCTCGGGCGCGGCCCCCAGCAGGCCCCGCAAGCCGCCGAATTGCCTCAGCAGCCGGTTGCCCAGTTCCATGACGTGCAGGCCGGGAATGCCCGTGCGCAGGGCGATGGCGAGCAGCTCGGCGTCCTGGAGCGCGGCGGCTCCGTGGCGCAGCAGCCGCTCCCGGGGACGCTCGTGTTTTGGCGGCTGGACGGACAATTTCATAAGAGGCTCTAAAATCAAGGATTATTCAATTGCCTATACGGTGGCAGATCTTGAGCTCCGCCTCTAATGAAGTGAACGTTTTGGTCCGTCCGGATTCCTACCTGACGCTGCACTACCGGATTACGCTGGCCTCGGGCCCGGGCAAGGATTCGGTGTTCGCCGACACCTTCGACGGCCGGCCCGGCACGCTGCAGCTCGGCAGCGGCCAATGGGCGCCCGGCATGGAGGCGGCGCTGATCGGCCATGCCGAAGGCGAGCGCTTCAGCGTCACGGTGGCGCCGGCCGATGCCTACGGCGAGCGCAACCCGGAACTCATCCAGCGCGTCACACGCGCGATGCTCTCCGAGCATGCCGGCGCCGACGCCACGTTCGAGCCGGGCGATCTGGTGGAATTCACCGCGCCCAATGGCGGGCGCTATTCCGGCGTCCTGAAGGAAATCAACGAAGAATCGGCGCTGTTCGATTTCAACCACCCGCTCGCGGGCATCAGCCTGCGGGTCGACGTGGCGCTCCTGGGGGTCCTCTGATGAGCCAGGCCGTAACCGCTTCCGACGCCGAAGTCCTGCTGGCGCAGCCGCGCGGCTTCTGTGCCGGAGTGGACCGTGCCATCGATATCGTCGAGCGCGCGCTCGAATTGCACGGGGCGCCGATCTACGTGCGCCACGAGATCGTCCACAACCGCTACGTGGTGGAAGACCTGCGCGCGAAGGGGGCCGTTTTCATCGACGAACTGGACGACGCGCCCTCGGGCTCCATCGTGGTGTTTTCGGCACACGGGGTGTCCAAGGCGGTGCGGGCGGAAGCCGAAGCGCGCGGCCTGCAGGTCTTCGACGCCACGTGCCCGCTGGTCACGAAGGTGCACATCGAAGTGGCGCGCATGCGCGCGGCGGGCCGTGAAATCATCATGATCGGCCACAAGGGCCATCCCGAGGTCGAAGGCACGCTGGGCCAGGCCCAGGGCGGCATGTACCTGGTCGAGACGGTGGAAGACGTCGCCGGCCTGCGGGTGACGGACCCCGAGAACCTCGCCTACGTCACGCAGACGACCCTGTCCGTGGACGACGCGGCGGCGGTGTCCCGGGCCCTGAAGGCGCGCTTTCCCAGCATCGTCGAGCCCAAGAAAAGCGACATCTGCTACGCCACCCAGAACCGCCAGGACGCGGTCAAGGTGATGGCGCCGGACTGCGACCTGGTGCTGGTGGTCGGCAGCCCCAACAGCTCCAACTCGAACCGCCTGCGCGAGGTCGCCGAGCGCAAGGGCGTGCCCTCGCACCTGATCGACGGCGCGCAGTCCATCGACCCCGCCTGGCTGGTCGGCCGCAAGCGCATCGGCGTGACGGCGGGCGCCTCCGCGCCGGAGATCCTGGTGCAGCAGGTGATCGAACGCGTCAAGGAATTGGGCGCGGTGTCGGTGCGCACCATGCCGGGCCTGGAAGAGAACGTGGCGTTCCCGTTGCCCAAGGGCCTGTCGCGCAAGTCGGCGCAGACGGAATCGCTGGAATAGGCTGGCGGGCGCCGCCGAGGGCGGCCCCGGATCAGGACAAAGGAGACTTCATGCAGTTGTACAGTTACTTTCGCAGTTCGGCCGCGTACCGCGTGCGCATCGCCCTGAATCTGAAGGGGCTGCCCTACGAATACCTGCCGGTGCATCTGCTGAAAGACGGCGGCCAGCAGTTGTCGGCCGGCTACCGCAAGATGAATCCGACGGGGCTGGTGCCGACGCTGGTCGACGGCGACGCCGTCATCGGGCAGTCGCTGGCCATCATCGAATACCTGGAAGAAACGCACCCGCAAGTTCCCTTGCTGCCGGCCGACGCGATCGGCCGCGCGCGCGTGCGGGACCTGGCGCTGGGCATCGCCTGCGACACGCATCCACTGAACAACCTGCGCGTGCTGAAGTACCTGAAGCACACGCTGGGCGTGGACGAGGACGCCAAGACCGCCTGGTACCAGCACTGGGTGCGCCAGGGCCTGGAAGCCCTGGAAGCGCAACTGGCGCACTCCGGCGCCACCGGCCGCTTCTGCCACGGGGATGCGCCGACGATCGCCGACATCTGCCTGGTGCCCCAGGTCGCCAATGCGCAGCGTTTCGGCTGCGACCTGTCGGCCATGCCCAACGTGGTGCGCATCGACGCCGCCTGCCGCGAACTGCCGGCCTTCGACGCGGCCGCGCCGGGCAAGCAGCCCGACGCGGAATAGCGCCAGCCCCCTGGGAAGGGGGCTGCCCGGCGTCAGCCGATCTGCACCGGCACGAAGATCTTGTCTTCGCCGCGCTGCACCAGCAGCGCGACCGTCTTGCCGGCCTTGGACAAGGCTTCCTTGACCTGCCCGATGTTGTGCACGGGCACCCCGTTCAAGGACAGCAGCACGTCGCCCGGCTCGATCCCGGCCTTGGCGGCCGGCCCGGCGGACCGTTCGATCAGCAGGCCCTCGGCGCCCGCCGCCTGCTGTTCCTGCGGGCTCAGCGGCCGCAGCGCCAGGCCCAGTTGGCCGCGCTGCACTTCCTGGTCGCCCGCCGACGCCTGCGCCTTGTCCGCGGGGATGCCGCCCAGCGTGGCGACCAGTTCCTTGTGCGCGCCGTTGCGCCAGATGTCCAGCTTGATCTTCTCGCCCGGCGAGGCCAGCGTGATGGTGGAGGCCAAGTCCCCCGAGGACACGATGGTCTTGCCGTCGATCTGCCGGACCACGTCGCCGGGTTGCAGGCCTGCCTTGGCGGCGGCGCTGCCCTTTTCGACGCTGGACACCAGCGCGCCCGAAGGCGAGTCCAGCTTGAACGAGTCGGCCAGGTCCTGGTTCACTTCCTGCACCGTTACGCCCAGCCTGGCGTGCTGCACCTTGCCGTGTTCGAGGATCTGGTCCTTGATCTTGTAGGCCACGTCGATCGGGATCGAGAACGACAGGCCCTGGAACCCGCCGGTGCGGCTGTAGATCTGCGAATTGATGCCCACGACTTCGCCGCGGTCGTTGAACAGCGGGCCGCCGGAATTGCCGGGGTTGACCGCCACGTCCGTCTGGATGAAGGGGACCGACGTATCGTCGGGCAGCGAACGGCCCTTGGCGCTGACGATGCCCGCGGTGGCCGTGTTTTCCAGGCCGTAGGGCGAGCCGATGGCCAGCACCCATTCGCCCACCTGGAGCTGGCCGACGTCGCCCACCTTCACCGTGGGCAGGTTCCTGGCGTCGATCTTGATGACGGCCACGTCGGTCTGCGGATCCGAGCCCAGCACCTTGGCCTTGAATTCGCGGCGGTCCGTCAGCTTCACCGTGACTTCCTTCGCGTCCTGCACCACGTGCGCATTGGTCAGGATGATGCCGTCGCTGTTGACGATGAAGCCGGAGCCTTCGCCGCGCATGGGCACTTCGCGCGAAGGCATCTGCCCGCGCCCGCCCGGGAACTGGCCGAAGAATTGGGCGAACGGGTCGCCGTCGTCGGCGGATACCTTGCGGGTGCCGCTGACGCTGATGTTCACCACGGCCGGCCCGTAGTCGCGCGTGATCTGCGCGAAGTTGGGCGGGGTGGACTGACTGGCCGCCTGGAAGGGGGCGGAGGCGGCCGGCGCGCCGGCCGCCATCGAAACGCCGCCGATGACGGCGGTTGCGCCGGCGCCGCCGATGGCGCCGGCGGCCAGCAGCGCCATCACCAGGCGCGAGGGTTTCATTTGGGAGGTCTTCATGTCGGCTCCTGCGTTCATGTTGAAGGACATGGCGCTATGTTCGGGCCTGACACTTAGGGGAAACTTAAGCGGGAAAAACCACCTTCACGCGCAGGCCCTGGCCCGACGGCGCGTCTTGCAGCTCGATCGTCGCGCCGTGCCGGGTGGCGATGGCGCGCGCGATCGCCAGCCCCAGGCCGCTGCCGGGCTGGGTATTGCCCTCGACGCGGTAGAAGCGGTCGAACACGCGTTCGCGTTCCTCCGGCGCGATGCCGGGGCCTTCGTCGTCGATCAGCAGCGTGGCCTGCCCGGGCGCCTGTTCCAGCCGCAGGCGGATCCGCTTGCCGGCGGGCGTGTGCTTGACCGCGTTGTCCAGCAGGTTGCGGGCCAGCAGCGCCAGCGCGTCCCGGTGGCCGTGCACCCAGGCCTGCGGCGCGCCGTCCAGGTCCACGGCGATCGATTTCGCGTTGGCCTGGGGCAGCGTCTCGGACAGCGACTGCCGCAGCACGTCCGCCAGGTCCACGGGCTCGGCGGGCGCCTGGTCGGCCGCGCCTTCATGGCGCGCCATGGACAGCAGTTGCTCCACCAGGCGCGTGGCGCGGTCGATGCCGGCGGCCAGGCGCTGCTCGGCCAGCCGGCGCCCGTCCGCGTCGCCCGCGCGCTGCAGGGCCTGCAGTTGCAGGCGCAGCGCGGCAAGCGGGGACCGGAGTTCGTGCGCGGCATCGCCCACGAATTGCCTTTGCCGCGCGAAGGCGCCGCGCATGCGCTCCAGCAGCAGGTTCAGTTCCAGGACCAGCGGCCGGATTTCATCGGGCAGCCCCTGCACGCTGACGGGCGAGAGATCCTCGGGCTGCCGCGCCGCCACCTGCGCGCGTGCCCGTTTCACCGGCCGCAGCGACCAACTGACCACGCACCAGACGATCAGCATCAGCAGCGGGGCGGCGGCCGCGATCGGCGCGACGGTGCGCAGCGCCAGCGAGCGCGCCATGTTCTTGCGCACGTCCATGTCCTGGGCGACCTGGATCACCTGGAAGGGCGTGGCCAGGGAATACACGCGATACGTGCTGCCTTCCATCCTGGCGTCGGAGAATCCCAGGACGATCTGGTCGGGCAGCGGGCGGCGCGAGCGCGAATTGAAAACCCGCACGCCGTCTGGCGTCCAGATCTGGATGATGAGGTCGTCGGCCACCGGCGAGCCCGCGCCGCGCGCATGGCGCGGCCCCGCGCTGAGCAGCCCGTCGCCGGTGCCCAGCGACAGCGCGGTGCGCTGCAGCAGCGAATCGAAAATGTCGTCGGCCTGCGCCAGCGTGCTGCGATAGGCGATCGCGCCCTGCACCAGCGCGCCGACCACGATGGCGGCCAGCAGGAAGAAAAGCAGCCGGGCCCTCAGCGAATAGCTAAGCGGAATGCTCATGTTTTGGGGATGACATAGCCGACGCCTCTGACGTTCTGGATCAGGTTCGGACCCAGTTTCTTGCGCAGGCCATGAATATAAACCTCAACCGCGTTGCTGCTGACGCTGTCTTTCCAGCTATACAGTTTTTCTTCCAGTTGGGCCCGCGAGAAGATCATGCCGGGGCGCGCGATCAGCGGCTCCAGCACGGCCCATTCGCGGGCGGTCAGCGTCACGGGGGCGCCGTCCACCATGGCGGCATGGGACTGCGGGTCGATGGTGATGCCCTCGTGCTCGAACACGGGTTCGGCGCGGCCCGCGCTGCGCCGGATCAGCGCGCGCATGCGCGCCAGCAATTCGTCCACGTCGTAGGGCTTGACGATGTAGTCGTCGGCGCCGGCGTCCAGCCCGGCGACGCGGTCGCTGACCGCGTCGCGCGCGGTGGCGATCAGCACCGGCGTGCGGTCCTTGCGTCCGCGCAGGTCGCGCAGCAGCGCGAGCCCGTCGCGCCTGGGCAGGCCCAGGTCCAGGAGAACCAGGTCGTAGGCGTCGGTGCGCAGCGCGAGATCCGCGGCGTTGCCGTCCTTGACCCAATCGACGGCATAGTGCTCCGCGCGCAGGCAGTCCAGGACGCTTTCGCCGATCATGATGTCGTCTTCGACTAGGAGAATGCGCATGGCGGTGTCCGCAGGGATGGTCCGGCAAGTTGGACGCGCGGCGGCGGGCGGGAGTTCCCGCGGCGGGCGCGGGCAGGGGCGGAAATGAAAAAGCAGCCCGAGGGGCTGCTTTTGGAATTCTGGTGCCGGCAATAGGAGTCGAACCTACGACCTTCGCATTACGAATCGGGCCGTGCGTATCTTGCCATGATTTGGAATCAGACGCTCTGGGGCCGCTTACAACCAGAAAAATGCATGACTTAATGGCGTTTACCGGGTCCGCACGGTACGCCTGAACACAGCATCTTGTGGTCAGAAAGCGTGTTCGTGCCGTGGCCCACCAACAAGGAGCTGCTTCTATGTTCAGTCCCTAGTTAACGGCAAGCAGGTCCGCACGAAGCTCGGCGACCGCCCGGCGCTCGACGCCAAGCAGGCACGCCGACAGGCTCAAGGCGTGGGGCGAGGCCGTTCTGAAGCGGCCCCGTCCGGCGCGACCTGCACCTGTTCATGATCCTCACGGGGATGCGCCGTACGTCCACCTGCGAGTCGCCGCCGCCGAAGTTGCACAGGTCAACGTCCACGACCACTACGTTGGCGGGCAGGCGCACGCCCAGGTTCAGCCCCCCGACTTCGGGGGGGGGGGTAGGTGAGGCGAAGGAGCGCGGCCGCCTCCTGGGCGGTGGCGAGCGCGCCGTCGAGGAGGGCGTGCAGCTAGGCGAGCTGCTCGGTATCGGGGCCGACGCATCCCGGATGCGGCACGGGCCGCCTGGTGAGTTCGTGCGGCTATCCTAGACTTCGTCTGGTTCGAAGCCCGCCGCATCCGGCGGGGTCGGCTGCACTTGGCGACGGGCCGACAGGTCGGGAGTCTCCCCGTGCAGGAGCTTACCGTTCTCGATCACGTATTTGACGGGGATTTTCGGGTTATTGATGTCCTTATTCCCATCCGCGTGCCACTTTTCCTCCCACTTCTGGAAATAGAACTCGAGGTTCTCGGGCTCCAAGATGTACACGGCCTGGAGCGCGATATGGCGATAGATGGCGAAAACCCACGGAACCTGCCGATATTTAGCGATAATGACGGGGTTCATGTGGTGGTGGGTCGAGAAGCCCTTGGTCAGCTCGATGTTGACCGACTTCAGTTCGTACTCGCGCCCGTCGGCATCCACGGCATCATTACCCTCACGGCCGGGAATGATGCGGAGGCCGAGCAGGAGAAGGACCTGGAGCAGCTTGCCTCCGTTGTCCTGGAAGATGTCATCGATGCCATGCTTGGTTGCCAGTCGCTGGTATTCCTCGACAGAGGGCCATGCGGCTTGTAGGCGTTGGTAGTCTTCGTGCGGCTTGAGCGTCATTGGTTTGGTTTCTCCAGCAGTGAAGCGGGAGACACGTTCAGAGCAATGGCAAGCCGGTCGATGTTGTCGATGGAGATGTTTCGTTCACCACGCTCCACCGACCCGACGTAGGTGCGATGAAGTCCCGCCGCATCGGCCAGGGCCTCCTGCGACAAACCAAGTTGCTCCCGCATCCTCCGTAGGTTCAAAGCGACATATCGCCTCGATGCGGAGGAATTCTGTTTTTTCTCCATACGCGGGATAATCAACACATGATGACGATGAATCTACAGACTATGAGTAGCACACAACATGATTGACGCTTTTTCTCCGGCCTACTTCACCCAAAAGGGGGGAACCTACGTCGGCGACTCTCGCGAGCTCCTGGCCGCGCTTCCCGACAACAGCGTCAACCTAGTGATGACGAGCCCCCCTTTCGCTCTGCAACGGCAGAAGGAGTACGGGAACCTCGATCAGCACGAATACATCGACTGGTTTCTTGAGTTCGCGAAGCTAGTGCACCAGAAGCTAAAGGATGACGGGAGCTTCGTCGTGGACTTCGGTGGGGCCTACATGAAGGGAGTGCCCGCCCGCAGCCTTTACAACTTCCGCGTGATGATCCGCATGGTGGACGAGTTGGAATTCTTCTTGGCGGAAGACTTCTACTGGTTCAATCCTTCCAAGCTGCCGAGCCCGATCGAGTGGGTGAATAAACGGAAGCTGCGGGCGAAGGACTCGGTCAATACGGTGTGGTGGTTCAGCAAAACCGAGTGGCCTAAGTCTGACATCACCAAGGTTCTCGCGCCGTACAGCGATCGCATGAAGAAGCTGATCGAGGACCCGGATAAGTTCTACACGCCGAAAGTCCGGCCTTCGGGGCATGACATAGGCAAAGGCTTTGCAAAGGACAACGGGGGAGCGATCCCGCCCAATCTCCTGCAAATCTCGAACTCAGAGTCCAACGGGCAATACCTATCGGGCTGCAAGGCCGTCGGCATCAAGGGGCATCCGGCACGCTTCCCCGCGAAGCTGCCCGAGTTCTTCATCCGCATGTTGACTGATCCCGACGACCTCGTCGTGGACATCTTCGGCGGCTCGAACACCACGGGCCAGGTGGCAGAGGTGGAAGGGCGCCGCTGGATGACGTTCGAAGCCCTGCCTGAGTACGTGGGGGCCTCCGCCTTCCGGTTCCTCGACAAGGGCATGACGCCGGAAGCGATGAAAGAGCTCTATGAGCGGATCGTTGCGGGAGAGTCCATACCTCTGGACGAATACCGCCAGCAGTCCGTCCTGACGCTGTGATACCGTTGATACAGTGAAAAGAGCCGCATGACAGCGGCTCTTTTCATTCCCCATATGCAAAGCAAAAAGGGCCACCCGTTTGGGTGGCCCTTCTCACTTTTTTGGTGCCGCTTGCCGGATTCGAACTGGCGACCTTTTCATTACGAATGAACTGCTCTACCAACTGAGCTAAAGCGGCGAAACCTAAAACTCTAAACCGTGTCCGTACTATCTTGCCATCGGACCGCTGGCGGCCCGAAAGCCTTGTCGTGCTTACCTCGGGGGCCTCGCATCATAGCAATCGCGTTGCGATTACGAATGCGCTGCTCTACCAACTGAGCTATGCCGGCAAGACCATTTGCTTCGTTCCTGGCGATGCCCGAAACGGGGAAGCAAAACATCTTCGTTTTCTTGCTTTTTTCTTTCTCGTGCCCTTGTTTTTGGGGGGCGATCTGGAAAGACCGAAATCATATCAGAGTTTTTTGCCGATGTGAAACCGGGCGGACGAAAAATGCAAAAAAAGTGCGAACTTGCACGAGCCAAAAATTTCGTTCATAATCTCGTTTCTTAGCAGTTCCCCGATAGCTCAGTCGGTAGAGCGACGGACTGTTAATCCGCAGGTCGCTGGTTCGAGCCCAGCTCGGGGAGCCAAAGAATTCAGGGCCATTCACGCAAGTGAATGGCCCTTTTGGTTTTCGCCGCTTCGTGGCCGGAGCCGGGGCAGGGCCCATCGGAGGGTTCGTATGAAAGACGACAAGCAGGATGGCGACAAGCGCATCGGCGTAACGGTGATTTCCGGGTTCCTGGGCAGCGGCAAGACTACGCTTCTGAATCGCCTGCTGCGCGATCCCGCCTATGCCGACGCGGTCGTGATCGTCAATGAGTACGGCGACGTGGGCGTCGACCATCATCTGGTCCGGCAGGCGCGGGACAACGTCGTGCTGGTCGAGGGCGGATGCCTGTGCTGCGCGGTCAGCGGCGCGGTGGTGGATGCCTTGCGCGACCTGTTCATGCTGGCGCTTGGCCGCCGGATCAAGCCGTTTCGCCGCGTGCTGATCGAAACCAGCGGGCTGGCGGATCCCGCGCCCATCCTGTTCACGCTCAAGCACGACCGTTTCCTGTCCGAACGCTACGCGTACCGGGGGGCGATCGTTCTGGTGGACGCGCGCCATGGCGCGGAGCAACTGGCCGCGCAGCCCGAAGCGTCGCGGCAACTGGCTTTGGCGGACGCCGTGGTGTTCAGCAAATCGGACCTGGCCGACGCCGGGCAATTGCGCCGTGCCGAGCAGGCCGTCGTTGCCGTCAATCCTGGCGCGCAGCGCTGCGTGCAGCGGCTCGACGCGCCCCTGGCCGGCGTGCTGCGGGACGGGCCCGGTGCGCGCGCCCGGCGCGACGGCGCCGCGCTTTCGAATTGGCTGCGGCCCTTTTCCGCGACGCCGCCGGGCGGCCATGCGGAGGTGGCCAGCTTTTCGCTGGTCCTGGAAGCGCCCGTGGGCCGGGCGGCCTTTCTTGCCGGGATCTCGCGGATCCAGGAACGTTTCGGGTCGGGCCTGCTGCGGATGAAGGGGCTGGTGCGCTTCGAGGGCGAAGCCCTGCCGTGCGAGGTGCATGGCGTGCATGGCGAACTCTATCCGATCCTCACCCTGGCCCAATGGCCCGACGACGATCGCTCGTCGCGGCTGGTCTGCATCCTGCGCGGGCTGGATGGCGGCGAGGTCCGGGACGCTATTTGCGAGGCGCTGGGCCAACTGTCCGCCTGACCGTTGCCGGGGCGCTTCCTGATTTCCGATGTCGGTGTTGCACGGAAATACGGTATAACCGATCGGTCTGGTGCAAGAATCGAGACAATCATGGATCGTCTGAAAGCCATGCAGGTGTTCGTCGAGGTCGCCGACAGGGGCAGCCTGTCGGCGGCGGCGGTGCATCTGGACATGTCGCGCGCCATGGTGTCGCGCTATCTGGCGGAAATGGAGCAGTGGATCGGCGTGCGCTTGCTGCACCGCACGACGCGCCGCCTCAGCCTGACTCCGGCCGGCGCCGAGACATTGCCGCGGTGCCGGCAGATGCTGGACATGGTGGGGGACCTGCGCAGCGCGGTCGCCACGCCCGAAGATACGCCGCGCGGCCTGTTGCGCATCACCACCAGCATGTCGTTCGGTTCCCGGCACCTGGCCAGCGCCATCACCGAGTACGTCAAGCGGCATCCGGGCACGTCGGTGGACCTGATGCTGGTCGATCGCGCCGTCAACCTGGTGGAAGAACGCGTCGATCTGGCCGTGCGCATCACCAATGACCTGGATCCCAACCTGATCGCGCGCAAGCTGGCGGTTTGCCGTTCGGTGGTCTGCGCCTCGCCGGAATACCTGGAGCGCGAAGGCGTGCCGGCGCGAATCGAGGACCTGTCCCTGCGCAATTGCCTGACCCATTCGTATTTCGGCAAGAGCTTGTGGCGTTTCGAGCGCGACGGCGAACCCGTGGACGTGCCGGTAAGCGGCAACATCAGCGCGAACGAGGTGTCCGTCCTGGCGCGGGCTGCCCTGGAAGGCGCGGGCATAGCCATGCTGCCGACCTACTATGCCGCCGAAGATGTGGCGGCCGGCCGCCTGCGGGCCATCCTGACCCACAGCAAGCCCCAGGAACTGGGCATCTACGGCATTTATGCCTCGCGCCGGCAGATGCCGCTGATCCTGCGTTCCATGCTGGATTTCCTGGTGGAGCGATTGGAATCCACGCCGTGGGACAAGCCCGCCGCGTAACTGCCCGCCCCCGGGCGGCGGGGCGGGCGCTTGAGGGCGGAGTAGTTGACGGTATAATTTGGCGACGGCTTGAACGGGCCTGGCGCGGTTGGCCGGGCTGGAAAACATCTAAGAATCGTAGTTCGGCTCGGGAATGAGCCGCGGCATCGCGGAACCGGTTTCCGGATGCACGAGGGGAGGCGCATCGGGCTTTTCGGATTGTGGCGGTTCGCCCGCCGCGCCGCAGCGTCCATTGCCTGGCGATTCAGGTCCTTGATATCGATTGCCGCGAAAGGCGGCGCCGGGTTGCCGGCGTGCTTCGCAGGCTTGTTGGCAATTTGTGCCAGCTTTTCCGGAATTTGCTTAAGGTGTTCGCCGCGCACGGTCGCGGCGGGCATTCCGCCCAGGCTCGATCGCGCGGCCGTTTCGGCGCACGGCCGGGGCGGGTGGCGGTAAACACAGGAATCCATGAGAACTTCGCAAACCAACGCTGTCTGTTGCTGGCCCGCCATCGAGGCGGTGCGCCTGGCGGCGGCTGCGGGTTTGCGTGCGGGCTGTGTGCGGGTTTGTGCGTGGGTCTGTGCTTGGACCTGCGCGTGGGTTCGTGTACGGGTTTTTGTGCGTACACGGGCCGCGCAAATGAAAAAGGCCCGGCGAATTCGCCAGGCCTCGATCAATTTGGTTGCGGGGGCAGGATTTGAACCTACGACCTTCGGGTTATGAGCCCGACGAGCTGCCAGACTGCTCCACCCCGCGTCTGAGAAATGAATAGTAGCCTTATTTCCAACCCGGCGCAAGTTAGCCCTTTTGAATTTGAATGTCGATGAACGATAGCGAGGCAATAATCGTGCTGGAAACCGCGCTTCTGTGCGCGGCGCAGCCGATGCAACTGTCCGAAATGCGCAAGCTATTCGGGGACGATGAGCAATTCGACAATAGCGTGCTGCGCGCGCTGCTGGAGACGCTTCAGAACAACTGGGCCGATGGGGGCCTGGAGCTGGTGCAACTGGCGACGGGATGGCGCTTCCAGAGCCGTCCGCGCATGCAGCGCTACCTTGAAAGGCTCAACCCCGAGAAGCCGCCCAAGTATTCCCGCGCCGTGATGGAAACGCTTGCCATCGTGGCCTGGCGCCAGCCGGTGACCCGGGGCGACATCGAAGACATCCGCGGCGTGACCGTGTCTTCGCAGATCGTGAAGGCCCTGGAAGACCGGGGCTGGATCGAGGTCATCGGCCACCGCGACGCGCCCGGGCGTCCCGCCCTGTTCGGCACGACGCGCCAGTTCCTCGACGATCTGGGCCTGCGCGCGCTGGACGAACTGCCCGCGCTGGAGTCCGCGCAAGCGGCCGCGGCGCTTGCCGGCCTGGACCTGGGCGAAGTCCAGCAGGTGATGGGCGAGGCGCCGGTGGAAGAGGGCGCCGAGGCCGGCGGCGACGCCGCGCCCGAAGGCGAATCCGCGGCCGGCGGCGATGAAGAGGCCGACGCGGACGCTGGCGGCGGGGGCGAGGCCCTTGCCGAAACCGCCGAAGGAGAGGCGCCGGCAGCGGCTATTCCGGTTGCGGAATTGTCTGTTTCGGAACACGATATACCCATAGACCCGGCCGATAGCGTAGAATTCGCTGCTTCGCGCACAGAAGAAGGCGCGGATCCCGCAGACGAATCCACCGTCCGGGAGCAAGCCGAAGGCTTGTCCGATACGCCAGCCATGCCCGGTTTTCCCGACGGCGAGGCTGGCAGCGACATTTCCAATATGGCCGCCGACGCCCCAGAGGCCGGTGCTGCAAAGGAAAGCGTCGAGAACGCAAAACACGCGGAACCGACCGACCCGATTGACGAGACCGATACCGCGGCGCCTGCCGCTGCCGGGCATGAGCCCGCTTCCGGTCTTGCCGATCCTGTTCGGCCTGGCCCGGATGCCGCCTCCCCGGAATCGGACGAGGCAGGCCCCGAGCGGCCCGAGGCCGACCGAGAGCCGGTATCCCCAGATGATGACGAGCCTGCCCCCGGCAGGCCCCCCCAAGTTTGAAATTCGGAGCTGTCCCAGTGACAACGAATACAACAATGCAGGACGACGATCCCCGTTCGGATGATGCCGTTTCGAGCGGCCAGCCGGAATCTTCCGCGGCGCGCGAGCCCGCGGCCGAAGGCGAGGCCGGCGCGCGCGGGCGCGGCCGCAAGCTGAGAACGCCTTTCCGCCGCCGCCGCGGCGACGCTTCGGTCGAGCAGGCGCCCGCCGGTGATGCGCAGCCCGCCGCGGCCGAGGCCGCAGCCCCGGTCGAGTCCCCGGATTCCCGCGGCAGCGAGCAGGAAGCCGAGCAGGCCCTGGCGTACCTGGATACGGCGGACCGCATGGAGCAGCGGCTGGGCAAGTACCTGAACAGCGAAGCGGTCATGCCCAAGCTGCACAAGGTGCTGGCGGACGCGGGCATCGGATCGCGGCGCGAAATGGAAGAACTGATCGTCGCGGGCCGCGTGTCGGTCAACGGCGAACCGGCGCACATCGGCCAGCGCGTGGCGCCCAACGACCAGGTCCGCGTCAACGGCAAGCCCATCGTGCGGACGAACACCAAGAAGCCGCCGCGCGTGATCCTCTATCACAAGCCCGCGGGCGAGATCGTCAGCCACGACGACCCGGGCGGCCGCGCGAGCGTCTTCGCGCGCCTGCCCAAGCTGCGCACCGGCAAGTGGCTGTCGGTCGGCCGCCTGGACCTGAACACCGAAGGCCTGCTGATCTTCACGACCTCCGGCGACATGGCCAACCGCATCATGCATCCGCGCTACGGCACGGAGCGCGAGTACGCCGTCCGGGTGCTGGGCGAGATGGACGAGGCGCAGCGCCAGTCCCTGGTCGATGGCATCGAACTGGACGACGGCCTGGCCGCGTTCGGTTCCCTGGACTACCTGGGCGGCGACGGCAGCAACCGCTGGTACCGCGTCACCCTGCAGGAAGGCCGCAACCGTGAAGTCCGCCGCATGTTCGAGGCGGTGGGCGTCACGGTCAGCCGGCTGATCCGCACGCGCTTCGGCGATATCGTCCTGCCCCGCACGCTGCGCCGCGGCCGCTGGGACGAACTGGATCCTTCGCTGGTCACCGCGCTGATGGTCCAGCTTGGACTGTTGCGCGAAGACGACGATTCCGGCGGCAACCGCCGCCGCTCGAAGCAGCCCCAATCCCATGACAGCGCCTTGCCTCCGGGCTTCGGCACGATGGACCGCAACGGCATGAACGGCGCCCGCATCGGCCGCCGCGGCAAGCTGCAAGGCGGCCGTCAGGGCAGCGCGGGCCAGGCGGCGGCGTGTCCGTCCGATCCTTTCGGAACCGGCCTGATGATCGCGGGCGGTTATGCCAATGGCCATCCGCTCGCCGGAGAAGGCGGAAACCGCAAGAGCGGCGGCAAGCCCGCCGGCGGACGTCCGTCGGCCGCGGGCGGCAAGGCGGGCGGCCGGCCGGGGGGTAAATCCGGCGGCAAGGGGCAAGGGCAGGGGCGCGGTCCGCGCGCCGCGTCGGCCGGCGGCCCCTCGGGCAACGCCGCGTCCGGCAATGTCGCGGAGGCGCCGGCCGGCGCCGGCCGCAAGGCCGCCGGCGGTAAATCGGGCAGCGGCAAGCCGGCGGGTCCGCGCGGCGGCAATGCCGGCCGCGCTGGCAAGCCGGCCGCGGGCGGCCGCGGCGGAAACAAGGCCGAAGGCGCGCGCTCCGGCGGCAACAAGGGGCCGGGCGCTGGCGGCAAGCCGCGGGCGCAACGCAGCGGCGCCGCGCCGCGGGGCGACGATTGGCAGCCGCGGGGCGCTTCGGCTCACGAGTCCCGCCTTGGCGTGATGGGTGGGCGCAGCCACCGGGGACGTTGAGGCCCGCGGGCGGCGCGCTGGCCGCGCCGCCGGGGGCGATGTGTCCCATATAAACGTAAGCCCGTGACGAATCAGGCGTTTTTCCAGTTTATCTGGTAAAATCAATGGTTTTCATGGCTTCGCGTCTTTGCCTGTGCTTTGGCTGCATGGGCGGTTTGATCGACGAAGCCGCCGCATTGCGCTTTCCTGGAAAGCGGCGGGACAGCGCCGGCGATGCAGACGGCGGCGGACCGGGCGGCGCAAGCCAAAATTTAGGTCGCAATATAGGGCACTGCCCGGCATTGCTCCTTACGTGCAGTAGGGTAGCGGCTGGGCGCTGTGCAATACGGTGGGCTGGGCGTGCAGCCCATTTTTTTTGAGTATATGGCTGATTTATTCGCATTGACCAAAGAGGCTCTGGCCGGCATGGACGTCGAACTCGTGGACGTCGAGCGTGCCGCCCTGGGCCTTTTGCGCGTCACGATCGATCGGGTCGGCGGTGTGCGCATCGAAGACTGTGAGCAGGTGTCCCGCCAATTGTCGCGGGTGTTTGAAGTCGAGAACATCGATTACAAGCGGCTGGAAGTCGGTTCGCCGGGCGTGGACCGCCCGCTGCGCAACGAGGCCGATTTCCGCCGTTTCGCAGGCGAGCGCATCGAAATCAAGCTGCGCGAGGCATTGGACGGACGCAAGGTCTTTTCCGGCACGTTGACCGTGCCCGAAGACGACGGCGCCGCGGCCTCCGACGCGGCTGCTGGGGTGCACAAGACCGTGTTCGGTCTCGAATTTGAGGCAAAAAAGAACGAAGTCCAGGTGTTGAATTTCACGGTCGAAGACATCGAACGTGCAAAACTGGATCCCGTTCTGGATTTCAAGGGCAAAAAGCGATGAGTCGCGAAATTCTTCTGTTGGTCGATGCCTTGGCGCGTGAAAAGAACGTCACGCGCGACGTCGTGTTCGGCGCGCTGGAAAGCGCGCTGGCCTCGGCGATGAAAAAACGCTTCAAAGATGATGCGGACATCCGTGTCGCCATCGATAGGGAAACCGGCGATCACGAAGGTTTCCGCCGCTGGCTGGTCGTGCCCGACGAGGCGGGCCTGCAAGAACCCGACAAGCAGGAAATGCTGTCGGACGCGCAGGAAATCGTCCCCGGCATCCAGGAAGGCGAGTACATCGAAGAGCCGCTCGAACCCATCGAGTTCGGCCGCATCGGCGCGCAGGCGGCCAAGCAGGCCATCCTGCAGAAGATCCGCGACGCCGAGCGCGAACAGGTGCTGAACGACTTCCTGGAACGCGGCGAAACCATCGTGTCCGGCACCATCAAGCGCATGGACAAGGGCGACGCCATCATCGAGACCGGCAAGATCGAAGCGCGCCTGCCGCGTTCCGAGATGATCCCGAAGGAAAACCTCCGGGTGGCCGACCGCGTCCGCGCCTTTGTGTTGCGTGTCGACCACGCCGCGCGCGGCCAGCAGGTGATCCTGTCGCGCACCTCGCCCGAGTTCATCCGCCAGCTCTTCGAGAACGAAGTCCCCGAGATCGAGCAGGGTCTGCTGGAGATCAAGGCGGCCGCCCGCGACGCCGGGGTGCGTGCGAAGATCGCCGTGGTGGCATACGATAAGCG
Source organism: Achromobacter veterisilvae (assembly GCF_037619525.1). NCBI lineage: Bacteria > Pseudomonadati > Pseudomonadota > Betaproteobacteria > Burkholderiales > Alcaligenaceae > Achromobacter > Achromobacter veterisilvae. The sequence continues at coordinate 2,865,101 of NZ_CP148753.1, forward strand.
TATCGATCCGATCGGCACGTGCGTCGGCATGCGCGGTTCGCGCGTGACCGCGGTGCGCAACGAGCTGGGCGGCGAGCAGGTCGACATCGTGCTGTGGTCGGAAGACCCCGCGCAGTTCGTCATCGGCGCCCTGGCGCCGGCCAACGTCGAGTCCATCGTCGTCGACGAGGACAAGCACGCGATGGACGTCGTGGTGGACGAGGAAAACCTGCCCAAGGCCATCGGCGCCAAGGGTCAGAACGTCCGCCTGGCTTCCGAGCTGACGGGCTGGCAGATCAACATCATGACGCCGGAAGAAAGCCTGAACCGCCAGGAAGTCGAGCGTTCGGGCCTGCGCACCACGTTCATGAGCAAGCTGGACGTCGACGAAGAAGTCGCCGACATCCTGATCGATGAAGGTTTTACCGGTATCGAGGAAATCGCCTACGTTCCCATGCAGGAATTGCTGGAAATCGAGGCCTTTGACGAAGACACCATCAATGAATTGCGCGCCCGTGCCCGCAATGCGCTGCTGACCGAGGCGATTGCCCAGGAAGAGCGCCTTGAGACCGCACAGGATTTGCTTGAACTCGAAGGCATGACGCCCGAACTGGCTGCCAAGCTGGCCGAGCGTCAAGTGCATACGCGTGACGATCTGGCCGAATTGGCGACGGACGAACTGGCGGAAATCGCCGGCTTGACCGAGCAGGAAGCCAGCGACCTCATCATGCGTGCCCGTGCCCATTGGTTCGACGAAGAATAACCAAAAGGACACGGGTCTGCGGCGGGATGGATGCATTCCATTCTTCCGCAAGTTCACGTTGTTTGTAATAGCTGCCTATAGGGAAGAGAGAGCCTAATGTCGAGTAACACCGTCGCCCAGTTCGCTACCGAGCTGAAAATGCCTGCCAATGTGCTGCTGGATCAGCTGCGCTCGGCCGGCGTTGACCTCAAATCGGTGGACGATTCCGTCACCGACAGCGACAAGGCGAAATTGCTCGAATCGCTGCGCCGCGCCCACGGCGCAACCGAAGGCAAGAAGATCACCCTGACGCGCCGCCAGACCTCCGAGATCCGGCAGGCTGACGCCACCGGCCGCTCGCGCACGATCCAGGTCGAAGTGCGCAAGAAGCGCGTGTTCGTCAAGCGTGATCCCTCCGAAATCGCCCTGGAGCAGGCCGCCGCCGCGCGCGCCGAAGATGAAGCTTCCGCCGAAGAGGCTCAGCAGGTGTCCGCGCCGGCTGTTCCCGAGGCTCCCGCCGCGGCCGAGCTGCGCGAGGCCGCTCCCGTCCAGACGGAGGCCGCGGCCCCCGTCAAGGCGGAAGAGCCTGTTGCTGTAGAAGCGCCCGCGCCGGTAGAAGCGCCCGCGCCCGTTGAATCCGTCGCGGCCGAAGCGCCCGCCCCCGTCGAGGCGAAATCCGCCGAAGTCCAGGCCCAGCCTGAACCCGAACCGACGCCGGCGCTTGCTCCTGCCGAGCCCGTGGCCGAAGAGGCCAAGCCCGAAGTCAAGACTGAATCCACCGAGCCCAAGGCTGAAGAAGCCGGGTCGGAACCCGTTGTGCTAGCCAATAAGTCCGAACCATCCACCTCCCAGGCCGCCGCGCCTGTCGCCCAGGCTCAGCCTGCCGCGAAGTCCGAACCCGTCAAATCCGCCGCGAAGCCCGAGTCCGCCGCGCCCGCCGTCAAGGTTGGCAGCCGCGCGGACAACCGCCGCGCCGGCCCGCCTCTTGCCGCCTCCGCTACGTCGGCCGGCCGCGATGAGGCCCGCCGCGCCGCCGAGGCCGAAGCCGCCGCCCTGCGCGAGATGCTGAATCGCCCGCGCAAGGTGCTGCGCGCTCCCGAGCCGGAGGCGCCCGCCGCCGCCGCGCCGATTTCGGGCACGCTGCACAAGCCGGCCGGCAAGCCCGGCGCGACCCCCGGCGCGAAGAAGGACGCCAAGCCCGCCGCTCCCGGCAACAAGAAGACCATCAAGACGGCCGAAGTCGCTTCGACCTGGTCCGACGATGCTTCGCGCAAGAAGCCCGCTGACAAGCCGGCCGCTCCGGCCAGCCGCGACGGCTGGCGCGCGGGCGGCAAGGGCGGCAAGGGGGGCGGCCGAGGCGGCCGTCACCAGCAGAACGACCGCCGCAACGAGCCGGCGCCGCAGGAATTCATCGCGCGTGAAGTCCACGTGCCGGAAACCATCAGCGTGGCCGACCTGGCCCACAAGATGTCCGTCAAGGCCGCCGAAGTCATCAAGCAATTGATGAAGCTGGGCCAGATGGTCACCATCAACCAGGTCCTGGACCAGGAAACGGCCATGATCGTGGTCGAGGAACTGGGCCACGTCGCCATCGCCGCCAAGCTGGACGATCCGGAAGCCTTCCTGGACGAATCGGCCGCCGGCACCGAAGCCGAACAGTTGCCGCGCGCCCCGGTCGTGACCGTCATGGGCCACGTCGACCACGGCAAGACTTCGCTGCTGGACTACATCCGCCGCGCCAAGGTCGCCGCGGGCGAAGCCGGCGGCATTACGCAGCACATCGGCGCCTACCACGTCCAGACCGAACGCGGCATGGTCACGTTCCTGGACACCCCGGGCCACGAGGCGTTCACCGCCATGCGTGCCCGCGGCGCCAAGGCCACCGACATCGTCATCCTGGTCTGCGCGGCCGACGACGGCGTGATGCCGCAGACCCGCGAAGCCATCCACCACGCGAAGGCCGCTGGCGTTCCCATGGTCGTGGCGATGACCAAGATCGACAAGCCCAGCGCCAACCCCGACCGCGTCAAGCAGGAACTGGTCGCCGAGGAAGTGGTGCCGGAAGAATACGGCGGCGACGTGCCGTTCGTGTCCGTGTCGGCCAAGACCGGCGAGGGCATCGACGATCTGCTCGAAAACCTGCTGCTGCAGGCCGAAGTGCTGGAACTGAAGGCGCCGGTCGACGCGCCCGCCAAGGGCCTGGTCATCGAAGCCCGTCTCGACAAGGGCCGCGGCCCGGTCGCGACCATCCTGGTGCAAAGCGGCACGCTCAAGCGCGGCGACGTGGTGCTGGCCGGCGCGAGCTTCGGCCGCGTGCGCGCCATGCTCGACGAAAACGGCAAGCCCGTCCAGGAAGCCGGTCCGTCGATTCCGGTGGAAATCCAGGGCCTGACCGAAGTGCCGGCCGCCGGCGACGAACTGATGGTCTTGTCCGACGAGCGCAAGGCGCGCGAAATCGCGCTGTTCCGCCAGGGCAAGTTCCGCGACGTCAAGCTGGCCCGCCAGCAGGCCGCGAAGCTGGAGTCCATGTTCGACAACCTGGGCGAGGGCACGCAGACCCTGGCCCTGATCGTGAAGACCGACGTCCAGGGTTCGCAGGAAGCGCTGGTGCAGTCCCTGACCAAGCTGTCGACCGACGAAGTCCGCGTGCAGGTCGTGCACGCCGCCGTGGGCGGCATCTCGGAAAGCGACATTAACCTGGCCATCGCCTCGAACGCCGTCGTGATCGGCTTCAACGTCCGCGCCGAAGCCAGCGCCAAGAAGCTGGCCGAGAACAACGGCATCGACGTGCGCTACTACAACATCATCTACGACGCCGTGGACGAAGTGAAGGCAGCCATGTCGGGCATGCTGGCGCCCGAGAAGAAGGAAGAGGTCATCGGCCTGGTCGAGATCCGCGAGGTCTACAGCATTTCCCGCATCGGCAACATCGCCGGCTGCATGGTGCTCGACGGCATCGTGCGTCGCGATTCGCAGGTCCGCCTGCTGCGCAACAACGTGGTCCACTGGACCGGCCAGCTCGATTCGCTGCGCCGCTTCAAGGACGACGTCAAGGAAGTCAAGTCGGGCTTCGACTGCGGCCTTACGCTGCGCGGCAACAACGACATCCAGGTGGGCGACCAACTGGAAGTCTTTGAAATCAAGGAAATCGCGCGTACGCTGTAAGGCGTCGCGAGGCATTATTTCTAATGAGCCGTCACAAGTCCAAAGCCATCCCCGGCCGCAATCTGCGGCTGGCCGACCAGATCCAGAAGGATCTGGCCGGGATCATCCAGCGCGAGATCGACACGACCCGCGCTGGCTTGATCACGCTCTCTGGTGTGGAGCTGTCGACCGACTACGCGCACGCGAAGGTGTATTTCACGGTTTTGGGCGCCGAGCCCGAAGCCGCGACCGCGCTGCTGAACGAGAAGGCCGGCTGGCTGCATTCGCAGCTCTACAAGCTGTTGCACATTCACACTGTCCCCACTTTGCGTTTCATCCACGACGAGCAGATTGCCCGTGGCATCGAAATGTCGATCCTGATCGACCGCGCAAACCGGCCCGGCCCGCACTCGGGCGTGCCCGACGAACCTGAAGACCAGTCCTGATCGGGCTGTCGTCACTGCTTTACTACCGGATTCCGACGATGGCTAAACGACGCGGGCTTATGCTCGACGGTGTGCTGTTGCTCGACAAACCCGTGGGTCTGTCGAGCAACCATGCCCTGCAACGCGCCAAGCGCGCCATGGACGCGGCGAAAGCCGGCCATACGGGCACGCTGGATCCCTTCGCCACCGGGCTGCTGGTGTGCTGCATGGGGCGCGCGACGAAGATTTCGGGCGCCATGCTCAACGCCGACAAGGCCTATCGCGCTACGCTGCAATTCGGGTCGGAAACCGATTCCGGCGACCTGACCGGCAACGTGGTGTCCACGGCCGAGCCGGGCTTCGTGGTGGAGGAGCAGGCGCTGCGCGAAGCGCTGTCACGTTTCTCGGGCACGATCGAGCAGATTCCGCCGATGTATTCGGCGCTCAAGCGCGACGGCAAGCCCTTGTACGAGTACGCGCGCGCGGGCATCGAGCTTGAACGGCCGCCGCGCCAGATCACGATACACCGCATCGAACTGCTGTCCCTGAACGGGACGCAGGCAGAGATCGATGTGGCTTGCAGTAAAGGCACATACATCCGGACGCTGGCCCAGGACATCGGGCGCGTGCTGGGCTGTTACGCCCACCTGACGGCGCTGCGGCGCACGCACGTCGGGCCCTTTTCCCTGGAACGCGCCGTTGCGCTGGAAGCCTTGCAGGCCATGCCAGACCCCAAGCAGGCATTGCTTGCACTGAACGAATTGCCGGCGGGCTTGCTGCCCGCCACCTGACCTTAAAGGACTAGCTATGACTCGCGCCCTGCGCAACGTCGCCATCATCGCCCACGTCGACCACGGCAAAACGACCCTGGTCGACCAGTTGCTGCGCCAATCCGGCACCTTCCGCGAAAACCAGGCGCTGACCGAACGGGTCATGGACTCGAACGATCTGGAAAAAGAGCGCGGCATCACCATTCTGGCCAAGAACTGTGCCGTTGAATACCAAGGCACGCACATCAACATCATCGACACCCCGGGACACGCGGACTTCGGCGGCGAAGTCGAGCGCGTGCTGTCCATGGTCGACGGCGTGCTGCTGCTGGTGGACGCGGTCGAAGGCCCCATGCCCCAGACCATCTTCGTTACCCGCAAGGCGCTGGCCCTCGGCCTGAAGCCCATCGTCGTGGTCAACAAGGTGGACCGCCCGGGCGCCCGCACCGATTTCGTCATCAACGCCACCTTCGACCTGTTCGACAAGCTGGGCGCCACCGACGAGCAACTGGACTTCCCGGTGGTGTACGCCTCGGGCCTGTCGGGCTACGCGGGCCTGAGCGCCGACGTGCGCGAAGGCGACATGCGTCCCCTGTTCGAAGCCATCCTCGAACACGTGCCGCAGCGCGAAGACGACCCCAACGGTCCGCTGCAAATGCAGATCATCTCGCTCGACTACAACAGCTACGTCGGCAAGATCGGCGTGGGCCGCATCAACCGCGGCCGCATGCGCCCCGGCATGGAAGTGGCCTACAAGTTCGGTCCCGAGGGCCAGGGCGGCCGCGGCCGCATCAACCAGGTGCTGAAGTTCCACGGCCTGGAGCGCATCGTCGTGGACGAGGCCGAGGCCGGCGACATCGTGCTGGTCAACGGCATCGAGGAACTGGGCATCGGCTGCACCGTCACCGATACGGTCACGCAGGACGCGCTGCCGATGCTGCGCATCGACGAGCCCACCCTGACCATGAACTTCATGGTGAATACGTCGCCGCTGGCCGGCCGCGAAGGCAAGTTCGTGACCAGCCGCCAACTGCGCGACCGCCTGGACCGCGAACTGAAGTCCAACGTGGCGCTGCGAGTGCGCGACACGGGCGACGATACGGTGTTCGAAGTGTCGGGCCGCGGCGAACTGCACCTGACCATCCTGCTGGAAACGATGCGCCGCGAAGGCTACGAGCTGGCCGTGTCGCGCCCGCGCGTGGTGTTCAAGGACATCGACGGCGTGAAGTGCGAGCCGTTCGAATCGCTGACCGTCGACGTCGAGGACGCCCACCAGGGCGGCGTGATGGAAGAACTGGGCCGCCGCAAGGGCGATCTGCAGGACATGCAGCCGGACGGCCGCGGCCGCACCCGCCTGGAATACCTGATCCCCGCCCGCGGCCTGATCGGCTTCCAGAACGAGTTCCTGACGCTGACCCGCGGCACCGGCCTGATGAGCCACATCTTCCACGAATACGCGCCCATCAAGGAAGGCTCGATCGGCGAGCGCCGCAACGGCGTGCTGATCAGCCAGGACCACGGCGACGCCGTGGCCTACGCCCTCTGGAAGCTGCAGGATCGCGGCCGCATGTTCGTCAGCCCGGGCGATGCGCTGTACGAAGGCATGATCATCGGTATCCACAGCCGCGACAACGACCTGGTCGTGAACCCCATCAAGGGCAAGCAACTGACCAACGTGCGTGCCTCGGGCACCGACGAAGCCGTGCGCCTGGTTCCGCCGATCCAGATGTCGCTGGAATACGCCGTGGAATTCATCGACGACGACGAACTGGTGGAAATCACGCCCAAGTCGATCCGCCTGCGCAAGCGCTACCTGCTCGAAAACGAACGCAAGCGCGCCGCGCGCGAATCCGCCGTCTAAGCGGGTGGCGGGGCGCCGCCCCGCGTTGCCGCACAGCAAGAAGGCCGCACACTTCCGGGTGTGCGGTTTTTTTTCGCCGGCCGGCCGTGGCCCCGGTTCAGGCGCGCGAGGCGGCGGCGCCCGGCAGGCGCTGGGTGGCGGTCAGCAATCTGGCCGAAAACTCCAGCGCCGCCCGGCTGCGCGAGGCATCCCGGCGCCACAGGATGGCGGCGCGGCGGACCGTGGCGGGCTCGGTCAGGACGATGCTCTTCAATGCCGAGCCGGCCTCGTTCGCCGCCTGCTGCGCGGCGTGCTCGGCGGAGATCGTCGCCAGCGCGCCTTGGCGGCACAGGTGTATCAGGGCGTCCACCGATTCCATTTCCACCCGCACGTCGGGCTTCAGGCCCGCCGTGAGGCAGGCGGCGTCTATCATGCGGCGGGTCGCGAAGCTGCGCGGCAGCAACGCCAGCGGGACGCCTTCCAGTTCGCGCATGCGCAGGCTGCGGCGGGCGGCCAGCGGATGCCGTTTGCTCACGACCACCTGCAGCCGCTCTTCGAACAGCGGCTGGGCCTCGATTTCTTCGCGCAGCGCCGGGTGGAACGAAATTCCCAGGTCCAGTTGGCCCGCGATCAGCAGTTCCTCGATGGGGCCGGCCCGAAGGTCACGCACGTGTATCTGGACCTTGGGAAACGCCAGGCTGAACCCCGCCACGGCGTCGGGGACGAAGTGGGTCAGGAAGGTCGGAATGACGCCGATTGTGAGGGAGCCCGCCTGCAGGCCGGCCAGATCCGCGAGCGCCATCTTTCCCGCTTCGATCTCCTGCAGGGCCCGGCTCGCGTGATCGCGCAGCACCTTGCCCGCCTGCGACAGCCGCAGGCCCCGCCCGATGCGGTCGAACAGGGGCATGTTCAGCTCTTCCTCCAGTTGCCGCAGCCCGTGGGACAAGGTGGACTGGGTTACGTGCAGGGCGTCCGCGGAACGGGTCAGGTGTTCGGTTTCCGCCACGCTGAGGAAGTAGCGGAGCTGACGGATTTCCATGGTTTTTTCCTCGCGTAATCCCGGATGGACTGATGTATTTCCATCGATTATTGCTACCTGATCGTTCGATTCTATCGAATGTTCCATTGAAAATAAATCATTGGATGCAAACGGAGCCGAGTCCTAATCTGCGGGCATCATCCATGGCAGCAGACTTATGACCTCCGTTTCGACCCATGCGCCCACGCGGGCGCCGATCATGCAGAACGATTCGGCCTGGCGCATCGAGCGCATCCAGGCGCGGATCGTCGATATCCCGACCATCCGGCCCCACAAGTTTTCCTTCGGCGCGATCAATCGGCAGAGCCCTGTCATCGTGCAGCTCTGGCTGGCCAACGGCGCCTGCGGTTTCGGCGAGGCGGCCACCATCGGCGGGCCTTCGTGGAACGAAGAATCGCCCGAGACCATCCTGCACGCGATCCAGGAGTATCTGGCTCCGGCCGCGACGGGCGGTGACGCCCGCAAGTTCTGCGAGCACTTCGCGCGCTTCGAGGCCGTCTGCAAGGGCAATATGTTCGCCAAGAGCGCCGTGGAAATGGCGCTCGTGGACGCGGTGGCGCGCAGCCTGGACGTGCCCGCGTGGCAACTGCTGGGCGGCAAGCGGATTCAAAGCCTGCCCCTGGCATGGACGCTGGCCAGCGGCGATTCGCGGCTCGACCTGGAAGAGGCCGAAAAAATGCTCCAGTCGCGCCGCCACCGCTTGTTCAAGCTCAAGATCGGCGCGCGCAGCCCGGCCGACGACGTCGAGCACGTGGAGCGCATCGCGCGCGGCCTGGACGGCCGCGCCACCATGACGGTGGATGTGAACCAGGCGTGGGACGGCAACACCGCGCGCCGCTTCCTGCCCAGGCTGGTGGACGCCGGCGTGACGCTGATCGAGCAGCCCGTCGCCAAATGGAACGTGCAGGCACTGCGCGAAGCCACGCAGGCGCTGGGAGACACCGCCCTGGTCATGGCCGACGAGAGCCTGTGCTCGCCGCAGGATGCGTTCCAACTGGCGTCCCAACGCGCGTGCCACGTGTTTTCGCTCAAGGTCGCCAAGCACGGCGGCCTGCTGCGGACGCGCGAAGTCGCGGCGATCGCCGACGCGGCCGACATCGGCTGGTACGGCGGCACCATGCTGGAGACTTCGCTGGGCAGCGCCGCGTCCGCCCACGTCTTCGCCACGCTTTCGGACCGGCACCACGGCTGCGAACTGTTCGGTCCGCAACTGCTGGTCGACGACATCGTCGGGCAGCCGATGGAAGTGCGCGATTTTGAACTTCAACTGCCCGACGGGCCGGGTTTCGGCGTGGAGGTGGACGCAAAGCGTCTCGACCGCTACGACCGGGCCCGCCAGGGATTGGCGCCGAAGACCGTCGACTTCGGCCGCAGGCACGCGGAGTCCGGGAATTGACCCGCCGCTTTCTCGCTTACTACACAAAAGGAGACGCATCATGGCTGAATATACCCAGCAACAATTATTGGACCTGGTCAACAGTTCCCAGGTGAACCCCGGCAACGAACGGGTCAGGCAGATCTCGCAGCGCATCGTGTCGGACCTGTTTCGCGCGATCGACGACCTCGACATCAAGCCCGACGAGTTCTGGGCCGGCGTGAATTGGCTTGCCCGGCTGGGCGCCAGCGGCCAGATCGGCCTGATCACCGCGGGCCTGGGGTTCGACCGCCTGATCGACATCCGCGAGGAAGAGGCCGACGAGGCCGCCAATCGGGCCGCGGGCACGCCGCGCGCGATCGAGGGGCCGCTCTACATCGCGGGCGCGCCGCTGTCCGAGGGACAGGCGCGGCTGGACGAGGATCCGCCCCGCGGCGAGGTCCTGGTCATGGAAGGCCAGGTGCGCGACACGGACGGCAATCCCGTCGCCGGCGCGCTCCTGGACGTCTGGCACGCCAATGAACTGGGCCGCTATTCGCACTTCGATCCCGACCAGGAGGACTATCACCTGCGCCGCAAGATCCGGACGGACGCGCAGGGCCGCTACCGCTTCCGCAGCTTCATTCCCCCGGGCTATGCGATTCCGCCCGCCAGCCCGACTTCCGAACTGTTCGAAGCCCTGGGCCGCCATGGCAACCGTCCGGCCCACATCCATTTCCTGGTGGCCGCCGAGAATCTGCGCACGCTGACGACCCAGGTCAACATCCCGGGCGATACCTTCCTGGACGACGATTTCGCCTTCGCCACGCGCGACGGGCTGGTCGTCGAATTGCAGCCGGGCACGCCGCCCGCCGGCTACGAGAGCCTGGGCGTGAACGCGCCGTTCACGCGCGTCTGTTTCGACTTCGTGATGCAGCCGGCGCTGGACGCGGACGAGGCCCGGCCGGAAGCCCGGATGGACCGCGTCGCCGCCTAGATCCCGGCGGCGCCATTGTCCGGCGCCGCCTTCGCCCCATTCAAAAAATACCCGGCGCGGCGCCGATACCGCCGCGCCATGGAGACAAGCAAGATGAGCACTTCCTCCAGTTGGTCGATTCCGACGCTGATCGACCAGGAGCGCCTTGGCGCGTTCCAGTGGCGCGTCCTGATCCTGTGTTTCATGATCGCGCTGTTCGACGGATTCGACACGCAGGCGATCGCCTTCACGGGACCGGCCATCCTGGCCGCATTCAACCTGCAGGCGGGCGCGCTCGCGCCCATCCTGACGGCGGGCATCGTCGGCATGACGGTGGGCGCCATGACCCTGGGCCTGATCGGCGACCGCATCGGCCGCCGGCCCGCGATCATGATCGGCCTGGCCCTGTTCGGCCTGTCCACGCTGGCCACGGCCTGGGCGACCGACACCACCCACATCCTGGTGCTGCGCTTCATCGCGGGCCTGGGCATGGGCGGCTGCACTCCGGTGCTGCTGGCCCTGGCCGCGGAATACGGTCCGGCCCGCCTGCGCGGCGCCATCATGACGGGCGTCCTGCTGGGCTTGCCGGCCGGCGCCATGCTGGGCGGATTGCTGGCCGCCAGGATGCTGCCGGTCATCGGCTGGGAAGGCATCTTCGTGGTGGGCGGCCTGGCGCCTCTGGCCCTGCTGGCGGTCACCGCGCTGATACTGCCCGAGTCGCTGTATTTCAAGGCCACCCGCCGCGATCCCGACAGCCAGCGCTACATCGCGCGCGTCCTCTCCATGATCTCCCGCCGCAAGCTGGACGCCGACGCGCGCTTCACCGTGCCGGAAGAATCGGTCGCCAAGGCCAGCGTCAAGGCGCTGTTCTCGGGCGGGCATGGCGGCAAGACCGTGGCCATCTGGTCGGTGTACCTGTTGAACTGGGTCGCGTGGTTCATGCTGCTGTCGTGGCTGCCCACGGTGTTGAAGGCCGCCGGCCTGCCCGCCGCGCAGGCGCCGATGGGGACCGTGATCGTCAACGCCGTCTTCATCATCTGCGCGATTCCGCTGTCGTTCCTGCTGCCCCGCGTGAACACCCGGCGGCTGCTGGGCGCGATGTTCGCCCTGGGCATCGCGGTGGCCATCGGCCTGAGCTACGCGGGCGACAACTGGACGCTGGTGTTCATCCTGGTCGGCGCCGCCGGCCTGGGCATCGGCGGGCAGCAGATCGCGCTGAACTACCTGATCGTGGGCGCCTATCCCACCGCCTTGCGCGCCACGGCCGCCGGCTGGGCCATCGGCATGGGACGCGCCGGCGCGATCGCGGGATCCGCCATCGGCGGCTCGTTCCTGGCCTGGGGCGGCCCGTCGGGCTTCTTCCTGGCCCTGGCCGTGCCCCTGGCCGTCGCGGCGCTCGCGGTGCTGAGCATCAAGCTTTCCCACGCGCCTTCCAACGCGGCGCTGTCCGCTGCCCACTAACCCATGACGAGTCGCCATTCCATGTTTACGCATCAACGCTTCGAGGGGCAGGTGGCCCTGGTCACGGGCGCCGCCCAGGGCGTGGGCCGGGCCGCGGCCCTGCGCCTGGCCGCCGAGGGCGCGCAGGTCGTCGTCGTGGACCGCGCGGAGGTCCAGGGCGCCGCCGTGGCCGAAGAGATCCGCGCCGCCGGCGGGCGCGCCCGCTTTGTCCAGGCCGACCTGGAAACACACGAAGGCGCGCAGTCCATGGTCCAGTCCGCCCTGGAGATCAACGGCCGCATCGACGTGTCCGTGCACAACGTGGGCGGCACCATCTGGGCCAAGCCGTTCTGGGAATACACGCCGGAACAGATGCAGCGCGAGGTCAACCGCTCGCTGTGGCCCACGCTGTGGTCCTGCCGCGCCGTCATTCCGGTGATGCGCGAGCAGGGCGCCGGGGCCATCGTCAATGTGGGCTCCAACGCCACGCGCGGGATCTACCGGGTGCCGTATTCCGCGTCCAAGGGCGGCGTGCACGCGGCAACCGTCTGCATGGCGCTGGAGCTCGCGAAATCGGGCGTGCGGGTGAATTGCGTGTCGCCGGGCGCTCTGGACAACGGCGTGCGCGCCATTCCCCGCAACGCCGAGCCGCCGTCCGAGCAGGAGACCGCCTGGATGAAGGAGATGTACGTCTCCTGCCTGAAGGACACGCCGCAGGACCGGCTGGGCCAGGCCGACGAGGTGGCCGCGGCGATCTGCTTCATGGCCGCGCCCGAGGCGTCGTACATCACCGGCCAGATCATGTACGTGGCGGGCGGGGATATCGGCTGAGCCCCGCGGCTGAGCCCCGCGGCGGGGGGCGGCGCGGCGGTCAGCCGTGCTGGTGGCGGTATTCCTGCGTCGCCCCGCCGTATCCGTACGCCGCCGCGCGCGCGTCGATCACGTGCACGTACGAGCACTCGTGCAGTTCGCCCAGGATGTCCTGGAAGGCCGCGTAGACGTCCTTGATGAAGCGCGCCTTCTCGGCCTTGGTGTTGGTTTCGTCGGTGACGCTGATGTCCAGGTGGAAGGCATTCCTGCCCTGTTCGGACAGCGGCCGGCCGCCGATGAACCAGAGGTCGTGGGGAATGTGCTGCAGCGTGATCGCGATGACGGGCAGTTTCTTGCCCAGCACGGATTGGGTCAGCCCGGCGGCGGCGTCCACCACGCGGCGGTCGCGGGCGGCGTCGGGATGGCCGGAAAGGTGGATCACGATGTGGGGCATGGCGGAACTCCTGTCGGTGATGGGAATGCAGCCAGTCTAGGCGCCGCATTGACATCGGAAACGCGGGAAATTACGATTCCATCCATCGAAGAAACCGTTGGATAAGCCATGTCCGGATTCGACCTCGACCAATTGCGCACCCTGGTCGCCGTGCTCGATGCCGGCAGCTTGACGGCCGCCGCGCCGAGAGTGTTCCTGTCGCAGTCTTCGGTCAGCGAGCAGATGCGCAAGCTCGAGGAGCGCGCCGGGCAGCCCCTGCTGGTGCGCGGCAAGGGCGGCGTGGCCCCGACGCCGGCGGGGGAACGCCTGCTGGCCCACGCGCGCGCCATCCTGGCGCTGAGCGACGAGGCCTACCGCGACCTGCGCGGCGTGGCGCTGCGCGGCGAACTGCGCCTGTGCGTCACGGATTACTTCCGCCCCGGCGACGTGGCGCGCCTGTTGCGCAGGCTGAACGAGCAATATCCGCAAGTGCGCCTGCACGTCACCATCATGAAGAGCGGCGCGATCGAGGCGGCCTACGAGCGCGGCGAAATCGACGTCGGGATTTCGATGTCCATCCAGGAACGCGGCGCCGCGCGGGGCCGCGCCCAGGGCGCGCTGCTGCGGCGCGAACCGCTCTTGTGGATGGCGGCCGACGGGCGGGCGGCGGCATCGGGCGAGGAATTGCCGCTGCTGGTGCTGCCGGAAACCTGCGCGCTGCGGCAATTCGTCGAGCGCCTGCTGTCGCGCCGCGGCATCCCGTATTCGGTGGCCCACGTGGCCTCCGGCGTGGCGGGGCTGCAACTGGCGGTGGCGGCGGGGCTGGGCGTGGCCTGCCTGAACGAGTCCTCCCTGGCGCCGGGCATTGCGCGCCTGCGCGCGCCTGGCCTGCCGGCCTTGCCGGCGGTGGAGTTCCGTCTACTGCCCGCGCGGCCGGGCGAAAGCGAATTCGTCGGCCTGGCGCGCGAGGCCATCGTCAAGGCGATGGGCTAGGGCCCGTTCCCAGCCAGTCCAGGAAATCGCGGCCCGGTCCGCTGTCGCGGACGATCGCGCCTATCGGCAGGAACGCGCCGGGGGAGGCGATGTCCACGCGCTGGAAATGCCCGCGCTGCATGTACCAGCCGGCCAGGGTCCGCGGCACCATCGCCAGGGCCTGCTGAGCCTGCATGACGGCGATGAGCAGCGGCATGGGAGGCGCGGCGCTGGCCAGCCTGCACAGGCGGGGAACGACGCCGGCGCGCTCGAAGAAGGCCTTGAAGACCGCGTGGATGGCCAATTCCGGCCGGGGCTCGATCCAGAGCTGCGAGGCGGCCTGCGCGGCCGTGGGCGAGCAGCCCGGCTCCAGCAGGGGATGGCCCGCGGCCGCCACGATCAGCGCTTCGTCCTGTTGCAGCGGCACGAATTCCAGGCCGGCCGGCACCGCGTCGGGCTGCCGGCACAGCAGCATGTCCAGGCCGCCGTTGGCGGCCTGCGGCAGCAGGTGTTCGCGGCTGCCTTCCACGATTTCCACTTGCAGTCCGGGCCGCGCGTTCATGTAGGCGGGCAGGCGTTCGGCCAGCAGGCCGCCGCTGGCCGCAGGAATGGCGCCCAGCCGCAGGTAGCCGGTGGCGCCCTGGCGCAGGGCGGCCACGGAGTCGGTGGAGGCGCGCAAGGTCGTCAGCATGCCCCGGGCGCATTCGGCCATGAGCTGGCCGCTGCGCGTGGTCCGCATGCCGCGCGCATGGCGTTCGAACAGGCGCACGCCCAGCAGGCCTTCGATATCGGCCAGCGCGTGAGTGGCCGCGGGCTGGCTCATGCCGGCGTGGCTGGCCGCCTGCTGGATGCTGCCGAGGTCGGCGATGCCGGCGAGCAATTGCAGGTGCCGCAGCCGGCCCTTGGCGAGCAGGCGGGCCAGCAGGGTGGCGGGGGCGACGTCCATGAGAGGTGGTTCAAGATATTCAAAATTTGAATATATAACCCCATTAATGTATTTGAAATAAGGATATGCCCTGGCCACAATGCAGCGATTCCTTTCATTGCTTCCTTTCCCAAGGAGTGGCCCCGTCCATGAAGTACCGCCTGCTGCATGCCCTCGTCTGCGCCGTGACCCTCGGCGCGTGTTCCCTGGCGGCCGCCCAGGGCGGATATCCGTCCCAGCCCGTGCGCCTCATCGTGCCCTTCGCGCCCGGCGGATCCACGGACGTGCTGGCCCGCGCGGTGGCCGACGGCCTGCGCAAGGAACTGGGCCAGAGCGTGGTGGTGGAAAACCGCGCGGGCGCGGGCGGCCTGATCGGCATCGAGGCCGTGGCGCGGGCGCAGGCCGACGGCTACACGCTGGGCATGGCGACGGTCAGCACCATGGCCGTCAATCCGCTGCTGTACGGCACCCAGCGGGTCGATCCGGCGACGCAATTGAAACCGGTGGCGACGGTGGCGACGGTGCCGGTCGTGTGGATGGTGAACCCGGCGTTTCCAGCGCAGGACTTCGCGCAATTCCTGGCCGAACTCCGCGCGCATCCCGGCAAGTATTCCTACGGCTCGCCGGGCGTGGGCTCGCTGGGGCACCTGAACCTGGCGGCCATGAACGCCGACCTGAAAGTGGACGTGCTGCACGTGCCGTACCGCGGCATGGGGCCGGCGCTGACCGCGGCGGTGGGCGGGGAGGTGCAGGTGCAGCAGGACCAGTACGCGTCGGCGCAATCGCTGATCAAGGCCGGCAAGCTGCGCGCGATCGCCGTGTCCGCGCCCGGGCGGCTGGAGGGCATGCCGGAACTGCCCACCCTGGCGGAGCTGGGTTATCCGCAGTTGAACGCGCTGGGCCAGACCTGGTTCGGCCTGGTCGCGCCGGCCGGCACGCCCGACGCCGTGGTGCTGCGCCTGAACCAGGCCGTGGACCGCGCGCTGGCCGACCCCGCGCTGGTGCGACGCCTGGCGGCCCTGGGCGCGCAGCCGGATTCGGGCACGCCGCAGGCATTCGCCGAGCGCATCGCCCGGACGCTGGCCGCCAACCGGAAAATCATTGAAACTGCCGGGATCAAGCTCGACGAGTAAGCGGCCTTTCCCGCCGGGCCGCCCCGAAGGAACCCGGCTCACACGACCCCTGCCACTGGAGAAACCATGGGTGCCATCGACAAACTCGCGCCGTTCATCGACGCGCGCAGCGAGCGTTACGCGGACCTGAGCGACCGCATCTGGAGCCTGGCGGAATTGCGCTACGACGAGCACAGGTCCGCCGAACTGCACATCGCGATGCTGGAGGAAGCCGGCTTCCGCATTACACGGGACGCCGCCGGCATCCCCACCGCGTTCGTGGCCGAGGCCGGCAGCGGCGGCCCGGTGATCGGCATCCTGGGGGAATACGACGCGCTGTCGGGCCTGAGCCAGGAAAGCGGCGCGTACGCCTGCCAGCCCTCGCCGGAAACCCCCAACGGCAATGGCCACGGCTGCGGCCACCATCTGCTGGGCACGGCCGCGCATTTCGCGGCGGCGGCGGTGAAGGAGTTCCTGGAAGCCAACGGGCTGCCCGGCACCATCCGCTTCTACGGCTGTCCGGCGGAAGAGGGCGGTTCGGGCAAGACCTTCATGGCGCGGGCGGGGCTGTTCGACGACCTGGACGCGGCGCTGACCTGGCATCCCACCTCGCACACGGGGATCTTCCACCAGTCGTCGCTGGCCAACATCCAGGCCTATTTCCGCTTCCGCGGCATCGCCGCGCATGCGGCGAATTCGCCGCACCTGGGCCGCAGCGCGCTGGACGCGGTCGAACTGATGAACGTGGGCGTGAACTACCTGCGCGAACACATGGTGCCGGACGCCCGGGTGCATTACGCCGTGACCAACAGCGGCGGCATTTCTCCCAACGTGGTGCAGGCCCGCGCCGAGGTGCTGTACCTGGTGCGCGCGCCCATCAACGCCCAGGCGGCGGAACTGTACGAACGCGTGCAGAACGTGGCGCGCGGCGCGGCGCTGATGACCGGCTGCGAACTGGAGATCGTCTTCGACAAGGCCTGCTCGAACTACATCCCGAACCGCGTGCTCAACGAGGTCATGTATGCCAACATGCTGGCGCTGCAAGGGCCGTCGTACACGGACGGCGAGCAGCAGGCCGCGCGCCGCATGTGGGACGCGATTTCCGAAGACGACATCGACAACGCCGGCAAGAACCTGGGCGCGGTGCTGCGCAACCCCACGCCGCTGTTCCAGGGCGTGGCGCCGTACGATCCCGCCAAGGCCGAGATCACCTACGGGTCCACCGACGTCGGCGACGTGAGCTGGGTCGCGCCCACCGCGCAGTGCTGGGGCGCCTGCTACGCCTACGGCACGCCGTTCCACTCCTGGCAGATGGTGGCGCAGGGCAAGATGTCGCTGGCGCACAAGGGCATGGTGCATGCGGCCAAGATCATCGCCGCGACGGCCGCCGATCTGTACACGCAGCCGCAGGCGCTGGCGCGCGCCAAGGAAGAACTGATCGAAACGAGGCGCGGGCAGCCGTACGTCTGCCCGATTCCGGCGGACGTGCTGCCGTCTTTCATGAGAGGGTAGAGTGCAGGGGGCGGCGTTACGCCGCCCCTTTTCCCTCAGGCCGGCAGAGACGGCGCGTATTGCGCGTCCGAGATGACCTTCGCGTGGAATTCCACCACCTTGCGCACCACCTTGACCGGATCGTCTTCGACGATGAATAGATCCAGGTCGTGCGCGCCGATCATGCCGTTGGCCAGCACCTGGCTGCCCAGCCAATCGACCAGGCCGTACCAGTATTCGCTGCCCACCAGTACGATGGGGGCGGGCGGGACCTTGCCCGTCTGGATGAGCGTCAACGCTTCGAAGAGTTCGTCCAGCGTGCCAAAACCGCCCGGCATCGCCACATAGGCGAAGCTGTGCATGAAAAATGTAGCCTTGCGGGAGAAAAAATACTCGAACGACAGGCTGATGGTTTGGTATTCGTTATTGTGCGCTTCGTGCGGCAGGCTGATGTTCAGCCCGATGCTGGTGCCTCCTGCCTCGAATGCGCCCTTGTTTGCTGCCTCCATGATGCCGGGGCCACCGCCTGCGATCACCGCGAAACCGGCGTCGGCCAGGGCGGCCGAGATCGCGACGGTGGTTTCATAGTGGGGGGAGTTCCGGCTGACTCGTGCACTGCCAAAGACGCTGACCGCGGGCCCGATATGCGCGAGCTCGTCTGCCGCCGTCCGTATCTCTGACATAATCAGCGGAATTTGTTTGTTGGCGGGTGTTTCCGCAGTTATTGCCATATCTGCCTTTGTAACCATGAAAAAAACCTTATTACTGGTCGACGGTTCAAGTTACTTGTACCGCGCTTTCCACGCTATGCCTGATTTGCGCAACGCGCAAGGCGAACCCACGGGGGCGCTCTATGGCGTGGTGAATATGTTGCGCAAGCTGGTATCTGACCATAAGGCAGAGTATGCCGCATGTATTTTCGATGCCCGCGGCAAGACGTTCCGCGACGACATCTATCCGGAGTACAAGTCGCATCGCCCGCCCATGCCGGAAGACCTGGCGGCGCAGATCGAGCCCATCCACCGCGCCGTGCGGGCGCTGGGCTGGCCGGTGCTGGCCATCGAAGGGGTGGAAGCCGACGACGTGATCGGCACCCTGGCCAAGCGGGCCGCCGAACACGACGTGCACACCATCGTGTCCACCGGCGACAAGGACCTGGCGCAACTGGTCAACAGCCACGTCACCCTGGTCAACACCATGAGCGGCGAAGTGCTGGACGAAGCCGGCGTGGCCAGCAAGTTCGGCGTTCCGCCCGACCGCATCGTGGATTACCTGATGCTGGTGGGCGACACGGTGGACAACGTCCCGGGCGTGACCAAGGTGGGCCCGAAGACGGCCGCCAAATGGATCACGGAATTCGGCTCCATCGACAAGCTGGTCGAAGGCGCGGACGGGGTCAAGGGCGTGGCGGGCAACAACCTGCGCGACGCCATTCCGAAGTTTCCGCTTACGCGCCAGTTGCTGACCGTGAAATGCGACTGCGACCTGGCGGGCCACGTCGACAGCGTCGACGACCTGACGCCGCGCCCGCGCGACGACGCGGCGCTGACCGAAATCTATGAACACTATGGCTTTCGCACCTGGCTGCGCGAGCTGACCGGCGACGCCGAGCGCGTGCCCGCGGGCGACGCCCGCATCGCCCACGACGCGCCCGCCGCGCCCACGGAACTGGACTACCGGATCATTTCGGATTGGGCCGGATTCGACGCCTGGATGGAGAAGCTGGAAGGGGCGTCCCTGGTGGCGCTGGACACCGAGACCACGTCGCTGGACCAGATGCAGGCCAGGCTTGTCGGCCTGTCGCTGGCGGTGGAGCCGGGCGTGGCCTGCTACATCCCGGTGGCGCACCGCGGCCCGGACGGCGCCACCCAGTTGCCCAAGGCCGAGGTGCTGGCGCGGCTGAAGCCGTGGCTGGAAGACGCCACGCGCGCCAAGTTGCTGCATCACGCCAAGTACGACGCCCACGTGCTCGCCAACGAAGGCATCAAGCTGGCGGGCATTGCCGAAGACACGATGCTGCAAGCCTATGTGCTGGAATCGCACCGCGGCGTGGGCCTGAACGACCTGGCCCAGCGCTATCTGGGCCGCAGCGGCGTGTCCTACGAGGACTTGTGCGGCAAGGGCGCCAAGCAGATCGGGTTCGATGAGGTCGCGGTCGACAAGGCCGGCCACTATGCCGCCGAAGACGCCGACTTCACCTTGCAGTTGCATCGGGTGCTGCGCCCGATGGTGGCGGCCGACGAAGGCCTGAACCGCATCTACCGGCTGGAAATACAGGTGTCGGCGGTGCTCACCACCATCGAGCGCAACGGCGTGAAGGTCGATGCCGCCGAACTGGGCCGCCAGAGCCACAAGCTGGGCCAGGAAATGCTGCGGCTGGAGCAGAAGGCCTATGAGCTGGCCGGGCAGCCTTTCAACCTGAATTCGCCCAAGCAATTGGGCGAGATCCTGTTCGACCGCATGCAGTTGCCGGTCGTGCGCAAGACCGCCGGCGGCGCGCCGTCCACCGACGAAGACGTGCTGACCAAGCTGGCGCAGGACTATCCGCTGCCGCAGGTGCTGCTGGAATACCGCGGCCTGTCCAAGCTGAAGTCCACCTATACGGACAAGCTGCCGCGCATGATCAATCCGGACACGGGGCGCGTGCACACGCGCTATTCCCAGGCGGCCGTGATCACCGGCCGCCTGGCCTCGTCCGATCCCAACCTGCAGAACATCCCGGTGCGCACCGAAGCCGGCCGCCGCGTGCGCGAGGCGTTCATCGCCGAGCAGGGCATGCTGCTGTCCGCCGACTACTCGCAGATCGAACTGCGCATCATGGCGCACGTGTCCGACGACGCCAACCTGCAACGCGCCTTCGCCGCGGGCGAGGACATCCACCGCGCCACGGCGTCGGAAGTGTTCGGCGTGCCGCTGGCGGACGTGTCCACGGAGCAGCGCCGCGCGGCCAAGGCCATCAACTTCGGCCTGATCTACGGCATGGGGGTGTTCGGCCTGGCGTCCAACCTGGGCATCACGCGCGACGCCGCGCAGGCCTATATCGACCGCTACTTCGCCCGCTATCCCGGCGTGGCGATGTACATGGAAGACACCCGCCGCCGGGCGCGCGAACAGGGCTATGTGGAAACCGTCTTCGGACGCCGCCTGCAACTGCCGGAGATCCGCGGCGCCTCCGGCCCGCGCCGGCAAGGGGCGGAGCGGGCGGCCATCAATGCGCCCATGCAGGGCACGGCGGCCGACCTGATCAAGATGGCCATGGTCGCGGTGCAGGATTGGCTGGAAGCCGAAAACCTCCAGACGCGCATGATCATGCAGGTGCACGATGAACTGGTGCTGGAAGCGCCGGACGCCGAACTGGATCTGGTCAAGGAAACGCTGCCGCGCCTGATGTGCAATGTGGCGACCTTGCGCGTTCCGCTCGTGGCCGAAGTCGGCATGGGCAAGAACTGGGAGCAGGCCCACTAGGGCGGGCCGCCGCCGCGCCGGCGGAATCGACGGGCCGCCTCCCGGGGCGGCCCATTTCCGGTTTTGGGATTGCAACAATATAATGTTGCGCTTCCCCGCCTCTAAATACGTCCCCCAAATGTTGCTGCTCTGGGTTCTGCTTGCCACCGTCACCGGCGGGCTCATCGCCGTCCTTGTCGCCAGTTGGCTGGCCTACAAGGTCTTCGCGCAGTATCTGCACCACATGGTGAGCCTGTCGGTGGGGGTGCTGCTGTCGGTGGCCCTGCTGCACCTGCTGCCCGAGGCGTTCGAGACAGGCGTGGCCGACGCCCATGTGCTCTTCGGGCTGATGCTGGCGTCCCTGATCGGTTTTTTCGTGCTGGAGAAGATCGCGCTGCTGCGGCACAGCCACCATCACGAGGGCGACGGCCACCATCACCACAAGGGGCACGACCGCCACGAGGCGGGCCGGGGCGGCGTGCTGATCCTGGTCGGCAGTTCGCTGCACAATCTGTGCGACGGCGTGCTGGTGGCGGCGGCTTTCCTGACCGATCCGCTGCTGGGCGTGCTGACCGCCGCGTCCATCATCATCCATGAGGTGCCGCACAAGCTCGGCGACTTCGTCGTGCTGCTCAACGCCGGCCTGGCGCGCCGCCGCGCCTTCGCCCTGATCCTGTTCACCAGCTTGTGTTCAGCCGTGGGCGGCATAATAGGGTTCTTCGTGCTGCAGCAGGCGCAGGGCTGGGTGCCCTATATTCTGGTGGTTGCGGCCAGCAGCTTCCTCTATATCTCGGTGGCCGACCTGATGCCGCAGATGCACGAACGGGTATCCCTTGCCGACGCCGTCCCGCAGTTGCTGCTGGTCGGGGTGGGCGTGGCGCTGATCTACAGCGTGACCACGCTGATGCACCACGGGCACGACCATGATGCCGAAGCCGGCCATGGCGCGCCGCAGGCGGAGCACGTCCACCGGCATTAGGACGCTCCAGGGTATCCGGCCTTGTCGACCCCAACAGAGGAGTACTCCATGAGTTTTTCCGCCGCAGCCGGCAACGTCGCGCCCACCGTGATCCACACGGACACCCAGGGACTGGTCCACGGGGATTTCAAACTGCCCGTGGCCGACGGTTCGATCGACGCCTACTACGCCGCGCCCGAAGGCAAGCGCGACCTGTCCATCGTGCTGGTGGTGCAGGAGATCTTCGGTGTGCACGAGCACATCAAGGACCTGTGCCGGCGGGTCGCCAAGGCCGGCTACCTGGCCGTGGCCGCGAACCTGTACGAACGCCAGGGCGACGCCTCGGCCTATACCGACATCCCCAAGCTCATTTCGGAACTGGTCAGCAAGGTGCCCGACGAACAGGTGTACGCCGACCTGGACGCCAGCGTGGCCTGGGCCGCCCGCAACGGCGGGGACGCCAAGCGCGTGGCGGTGACGGGATTCTGCTGGGGCGGGCGCCTGACCTGGATGTACGCGGCCCACAATCCGGACGTGAAGGCCGCCGTGGCCTGGTACGGCAAGCTCAGCGTGGGCCACGGCCCGCTGATCAAGCGCATGGCCTTCGACGTGGTGAACGAACTTCACGGGCCGGTCCTGGGCCTGTACGGGGCCAAGGACGCCAGCATCCCGCTGGCCGACGTCGAGGCCATGAAGGCCAAACTGGCCGCCGGCAACGACAACGCCAGGCGGTCGGAGTTCGTGGTGTACCCGGAAGCCGACCACGCCTTCCTGGCGGACTACCGGGCCAGTTACAAGGCCGACGCCGCGCAGGACGGCTGGAAGCGCATGCTGGAGTGGTTCAAGCGCTATCTGTAATGCTGCAATGCAGGTGTCAGACATCCGCGTAATACAGGTGTCTGACACCCGTACGAGATGCCCATACAGGCTGAAGGCGGTGTCCCCGGGTGTCAGACACCAGGCTCGCACGGCGCGAGGTATACAACGACGACCTCCGCAAAAATGGCCGGCCCGCCCGCCGGGCCGCCCCAAGGGCGGGCCAGCCCCCTCGGGGGGCAGCAAGCCCGCGCAGCGGGCGCAGCGTGGGGGCCCTAATTCCCCGCTTCGCGCAGGCGGCTGGGCAGCAGCTCTCCATGGCGGGCCAGCAGCGGATACGCCGCGGCGCCCACCAGATGGGAGTTGATGCCCTTCATGTCGCGCAGGATGTCCAGATAAAGGGCGCCCACTTCGGCCGCATCGACCTCGCCGGCCTTGATCTTCTGCAGGTGCGTGTCGGCGGCGGTGGTTTCTATCGTGCGGAAGCGCGCCTTTTCGCCCGCCAGCGAGCGGGCCTGGCGCAGGTCGTCGTTGACGAACAGCGCGGCGGCCGTACGCTGGTTGGCGATGAGCTGGCCCAGCGTGTCGTCCAGGCTGGCGCGCTGCTCGGGCGAGAAGACCCAGCCCTGCTTGCGCAGCTTGGCGACGTGGCCTAGCAGGCCGTGGTGGGCGATGTCGCCCGCATGGCCGATGTTGCTGATGAAGGCCAGGATGTCGTCCAGGCGCTGCAGGTCCTCGCGCGTCATGTTTTCCTGGTCCAGCGTGGCCAGGTAGGTCGTGATGGCGTTTTCCAGCTTGTCCAGGGCGCTGTCCAGTTGGCGCGCCTGCACCATGCGGTGGCGGTTGTCGCGCTTGAAGCCCGCGCGGGCATAGAGCAGCAGCGTCTGCAGCATGTCGGCCATGCGCAGGCCTTCCCGGGCGGCGTTGCCCAGGGCCACGGCCGGCACGTCATGGGCCCATTCGTCCAGGTACTGGGGGCGGGACGGGTCGTTCGGGTCGGCGCGCTTGGGCAGCCAGCGGGTGAGCAGGGCGGCGTAGGGCGTCAGCAGCGGCAGGAACACCAGGGCGATGACCGCGTTGAACAGGGTGTGGAAGTTGGCCACGGCGCGGGCCGGGTCGTTCGCCAGCTCGCTCATCAGAGGCTGGAGGTAGGGCAGCAGTATCAGGCCGGCCAGCACGCCGATCACCCGGGTGAGCAGGTTGCCCAGGGGCAGGCGGCGTGCGGCGGGGTCGTCCCCGGTCACGCCTTCTATCATGGGGTTGATGGCGGTGCCCAGGTTGGCGCCCAGCACCAGCGCGAACGCCACGTGCGGCGCCACCATGTGGTGGCTGGCCAAGGACATCACCAGCACGACCACGGCCACGCTGGAGTGCGCCGCCCAGGTGAAGGCGGCCGACAGCAGCACGGCGGCCACCGGCTGGGTCGACAGGGCGTCCAGGATCATGCCCAGCATGGGCGCGGTCTGGAACGGCTGGAACAGTTCGACCAACTGGTGCAGCGACAGCAGCAGCAGCCCCAGCCCGATGAAGACGCGGCCCAGGTCGCGCGTGCGCCCCGGCGGGTAGCGGCGGAACATCCAGACGCCCGCCAGGATCAGGATCGGGGCGAGCGAGGTCAGGTCGAAGGACAGCAACTGGACGATGAGCGTGGTGCCCACGTTGGCGCCCAGCATGGCCGACAGCGCCGGCACCAGGCCGACGACCCCGCCGGCCGCGAAGCCGGTGATCATCAGGCCCGTGGCGGTGCTGCTCTGCAGCGCGGCGGTGATGCCCAGGCCGGCCGCGAAGGCCCGCAAGCGGGTGCCCAGCGCCCGGCCCAGCGCGGCGCCCAGCGCGGCGCCGAAGGCGCGTTGCACGCCTGTCTGGACCATGTGCACGCCCCACAGCAGGAGGGCGACGTAGCCGGCGAAGTCAAGCAGGGTGATAAGTCCGGACATCCGTTTCCATTCTTTTTATGACAAGAAATAATTCTGTAATGATCGCATGCGCGGCCAGGACAGGGAAACCTGTCCCCACAATACAGCATACGCCCGCCGGGGCTTTACTGCGCGCGGCATGGGCAGCGCGTATCATTGCCTGACCAACCTTAGAAGCACTGGAGTTTTGCGTGGCGGTTTCCGTATTCGACCTGTTCAAGATAGGCATAGGCCCGTCCAGTTCCCATACGGTGGGGCCGATGCGGGCGGCGCTGCTGTTCGCCCAGGGCCTGGAGCGCGACGGACTGATGCCGCGCGTGGCCTCCGTGCGCGCCGAGCTTTACGGGTCGCTGGGCGCCACGGGCAAGGGCCACGGCACCGACAAGGGCGTGCTGCTGGGCCTGATGGGCGAAGCGCCCGATACCGTGGATCCCGCCGCCATCGCCGGCATGATCGCGTCGGTGCGGGCCAGCCGCCAGTTGCCGCTGCTGGGCCGCTACGTCGTCCCGTTCGTGGAAAAAGAGCACATGATGTTCTACCGCCGCGAAGCCATGGCGGAACATCCTAACGGCATGAAGTTTCACGCATTTGACGCCGAGGGCGAGCCGCTGCGCGAATCCCGCTACCTGTCGGTGGGCGGGGGCTTCGTGGTGACGGCCGGCGCGTCGAACAGCCAGGTCATCGCCGCGCACGACCAATTGCCCTATCCATTCCGCATGGGCCGCGAATTGCTGTCCATGTGCCGCGACAGCGGGCTGTCGGTGGCCCGGCTGATGATGAAGAACGAGCTGACCTGGCGCGACGAGGCCGAGGTGCACGCCGGGCTCGACCGCATCTGGCAAGTGATGCAGGACTGTGTCTCGCGCGGCTGCGGCATCAATTACCCGGAAGCGGACGGCGAACTGCCGGGCCCCTTGCGCGTGCGCCGCCGCGCGCCCGAGCTCTACCGCAACCTGACGCAGCGCGCCGAACGTACGCTGTCCGACCCCCTGTCGGTCATGGACTGGGTGAACCTGTACGCCATGGCGGTCAACGAGGAAAACGCCGCCGGCGGCCGCGTGGTCACGGCGCCGACCAACGGCGCGGCGGGCATCATCCCGGCCGTGCTGCACTACTACGACCGCTTCGTGCCCGGTTCCAACCGCGAAGGCGTGCGGGATTTCCTGCTGACGGCGGCGGCCGTGGGGCTGCTGTACAAGTACAACGCGTCGCTCTCGGGCGCCGAGGTCGGCTGTCAGGGCGAAGTGGGCGTGGCGTGCTCGATGGCGGCGGGCGGCCTGGCCGCGGCGCTGGGCGGCACGGTGGAGCAGGTCGAGAACGCCGCCGAGATCGGCATGGAGCACAACCTGGGCCTGACCTGCGACCCCGTGGGCGGCCTGGTGCAGATTCCCTGTATCGAGCGCAACGCCATGGCCTCCATCAAGGCCGTGAACGCGGCGCGCATGGCGCTGCGCGGCGACGGCCAGCACTACGTGTCGCTGGATTCGGTCATCAAGACCATGCGCGAAACCGGCGCCGACATGAAGACGAAGTACAAGGAAACCGCGCGCGGCGGCCTGGCCGTGAATATCGTCGAGTGCTGATTCCGTTGGGGGGGTGTCTGACACCCCTTGGAATGGCGGCGCGATCTGAAGTCCGTCTCCCGCGGGTGTCAGACACCAAACGAGGCGGGAAGCCGGGCGCAGCTCAGATCACTTTGGCATGCTGCAGCGCGGCGATGCGGGCCGGAATCGGCGGGTGCGACGCGAACATGGCGGCGATGCCGCCCTTGCCGGTGATGCCCGAGGCCTCGAAGGACCTGGGCAGTTCGCCGGGTTCCAGGCCGCCCAGGCGGGCCAGGGCGCGGATCATGGGTTCGCGGGCGCCCATCAGGTGGGCCGAGCCGGCGTCGGCGCGGTATTCGCGCTGGCGCGAGAACCAGGCCACGATGATCGAGGCCAGGATGCCGAAAATGATCTCACAGACCAGTACCGTGACGTAGTAGCCCGGGCCGATGCCGCGTTCGTTCTTGAACACGACGCGGTCGATGAAGTAGCCGACCACGCGGGCCAGGAACACGACGAAGGTGTTCACGACACCCTGGATCAGGGTCAGCGTGATCATGTCGCCGTTGGCGATGTGGGCGACTTCGTGGGCCAGCACGGCGGCGACTTCCTCTTCGCTCATGCTTTCCAGCAGGCCGGTCGACACGGCGACCAGCGAGTCGTTCTTGAATGCGCCGGTGGCGAACGCGTTGGGCGCGCCTTCATAGATGGCGACTTCGGGGCGGCCGATGCCGGCGCGGTCGGCCAGTTGGTGCACGGTGTCGACCAGCCAGGCCTCGCGCTGGTTGCGGGGCGAGTTCGGGTCCAGCACCTGCGCGCCGGTGCTCCACTTGGCCATCGGCTTGCTGATCAGGAGCGAGATGATGGCGCCCGTGAAGCCGACGACCAGCGAGAAGATGAGCAGGGCGTTGAGGTTCAGGCCGTTGGCGGTGATGTAGCGGTCTACGCCCAGGATGCGCAGCGTGGCCGACAGCACGAGCATGACGGCCAGGTTGGTGATGACGAACAGGATGATGCGTTTCATGTTTTTTTGGTCCTCTGCGAGCGGGAATTGCCGGAATTCGACAAGGCGGCGGCCCGCCAGTTCCCCGAGCCGGCGGCACCGCTCCGGTGACGGAGAGTATAGTATCGCTTTCCCTTATTCCTCCTCACTCTTCCCTTAGCGCAGATCCCCCATGCAGGCTCTCTGGATGTTATTGGCGTCCGCCATGTTCGCCATTATGGGATCGTTCGTGAAGCTCGGTACCGAGCATGGCGCGTCGTTGCCGCAAGTGGTGCTTTTCCGCGGCCTGCCGTCGGTCATCCTGCTGCTGATCTGGGCCCGCGCCGGCCGCCAGTCCATCATCCCGACTAGCTGGAAGCTGCACCTGTGGCGCAATCTCTCCGGCGTCACCTCGATGTGGCTGGGTTTTTTCGCGATTTCCCACCTGCCGCTGGCCACGGCCACCAGCCTGAACTACACGGCGCCGCTTTTCATCGCCTGTTGGATGCTGGGCTGGGGCGGCGCGCAGCGCGACCCCGTGCGCATCGCGGCGGTGGCGCTGGGGTTCCTCGGGGTGATCGCCGTGCTGCGCCCCAGCATCAACGAAGACCAGTGGCTGGCCGCCTTGCTGGGCATGGCGGCCGGCGCCATGTCGGCCATCGCCATGATGCAGATCCGCCAGTTGGGCCGCATCGGCGAACCCGAATGGCGCACGGTGCTGTTCTTCTCCGTGGCCGTGTGCGTGTCCAGCATGGTCGGGCTGGCCTTCGAAGGCTGGGGCCGCGCCGACTGGACGGGCTACCTGTCGCTGGTGGGCGTGGGCGTGGCGGGCCTGTTCGGCCAACTGGCCATGACCCGGGCGTTCGGGGTGGGTTCGGCCCTGCTGACGGCGGCCCTGCAATACAGCACCATCATTTTCGCGGCCCTGCTGGGCATGGGCCTATGGGGCGACCATCTCGACGCCCTGGCCTGGGCAGGCATGGGCCTGATCATTTTCGCGGGCCTGCTGTCGGTATGGCGCACCATGCGCGACCCCAAGCCGGCCTGAGCCGCGGCCGACCCTATCCCATACAGGAGCACACCGAATGACGATGACACTGATTTCCGCGGCCGGCCTGGCCGAGCGCCTGAATGCCCCCGGCGTGCGCGTCTTCGATGTGCGCCACGACCTGACCAACCACTCGGTCGGCCGCCAGGCCTACGAGGCCGGCCATATCCCCGGCGCCCGCTACCTGGACCACGAGACCGAACTGGCCGCGGCCCGCACGGGCAGGAACGGACGCCACCCGCTGCCGTCGCGCGCGGCGTTCGGCGCGCTGATGGCGGCCCATGGCGTGACGCCCGAGACCCTGGTGGTGGCGTACGACGCCAGCGGCGGCATGTACGCCGCCCACCTGTGGTGGATGCTGCGCTGGCTGGGGCACGGGCAGGTTGCCGTGCTGGACGGCGGCTGGCAGGCCTGGACCGCCGCCGGGCTGCCCACGGCCGCCGAGGCCGAACCGGCCCCGGCGCCGGGCGCGGCGGTGGAACCCGGCGTTGCGCTGGCCGGATCCGTGGACGCCCGGGCCGTGCTGGACAACATCGCCCGCCCCTCGTTCACCGTGATCGACGCGCGCGCGGCCAACCGGTACCGCGGCGAGGTCGAGCCCATGGATCCCGTGGCGGGCCATATCCCGGGCGCGCTGAACCGCCCCAATGGCGAGAATCTCCAGCCGGACGGCCGCTTCAAGCCGGCCGAGCAACTGCGCGCCGAATTCGCCGGCTTGCTGGACGGACGCGATCCCGCGTCCATCGTGCACCAGTGCGGTTCGGGCATCACCGCCTGCCACAATCTGCTGTCCATGGAGATCGCGGGCCTGGCGGGTTCGCGCCTGTACCCGGGGTCCTGGAGCGAGTGGTGCAGCGACCCGTCCCGCCCGGTGGCCAAGGGCGCCTGATACCGGCAAACCCCGGACAGGCCGCCCTTACCAGACGGCGGCCAGCCTGACCCGCGCCGAGACGCCTTCGGCGATTTCCAGGAAGTGGTCCAGCGACGGGGTCGCCAGCCCGGGCACCTTGGCCATGTCGTCCCAGCGCCTCAGACGTATCGCGTCCGGCGCGCCCGGCACGCTCGCGAAATCCACCGCCTGGCCCGCATCGAAACCGCCCCCTTGCAGCGCCAGGCTGCGCTTCGAATCCTCCGAGAGCGACGCTTCATATTGCGGCTCCATATAGCAGAGGTAGCGTTTGGCCTCCACGTGCAGCCGGATCGGGTCCAGCACCTCGGGGCCGAACAGGCCGCGCAGGAACGGCAGCACGAAGTACTGATGCTTGTCGTCGATGCCGCGCAGGGTCGGCGTGCCCGGCCGGTCGGCGATGAGGTGGCCGAGGTCGTGCAGCAGGCAGGCCGTGATCAGGTGGGGGCCGGCGCCGTTGCGTTCGGCGAGCGCCGCCGTCTGCAGCGCATGCCGCAGATGGCTGACGGATTCGCCATGATAGGAGCGGTGTCCGCGCTCCAGGAAGATCTGTTCGATATCTTGCAGGGTCAAGGCCATGGTCGTCTCCAGGGTGGCCGCAAAGCGGAGGTGGCGGGCGGGGGCCGGTGCCGGTCAGTTCGCGGCCGGCGCCATCTCCAGAAAGCGCGCGATGAGCTGCACCGGTTGGCGCTCGCGCAGGCAATACAGGTATTCGTGCATCACGATGTCGGCGCCCTGGATGTCCAGGGCCGCCAGGTCGGGATGCGAGGGGATTTCGCGCGAGGGGATCAGGCTGATCCCCAGCCCGCACAGGATGGCTTGCCGGATCGATTCCCGGCTGCCGATCTCCAGCGTGCGGCGCACGGCGACGCCGGCCGCCCGCAGGGCGTCTTCCGTGAGCTGCCGCGTCATGGAACCGGGTTCGCGCAGGAGCAGGGCGTGTTCCGCCAGGTCGGCCAGGCGGACCTGGCCGCGGCGGGCCAGCGGGTGGTCGCGATGCGTCACCACGCGGATGGGATCGGCGGCGATCCTCCGCCGGTACAGGTGCCTGTCATCCATCAGAAAGGATGAGGTGGCAATCTCGATGCGGTAATCGTGCAGCGCCTGCAGCATGCTCTGCGAATTGCCGATCGTGAGGGTCAGGTCGATGCCCGGGTAGCGCTGGTTGTAGCTGCGCACCGTGTCCATGATGTAGAAGGGGCCGGTGGCGCCGATGCGCAGATTGCCTTCGCGCAGATCGCTGGCGTCGCGCAGGCGGAAGTCGATCTCGGTTTCCTGCTGGACCAGCTTCTCCACCATGGGCATCAGGCTGTGGCCCGCGTCCGACAGGCGCATGCCGCGCCCCTGCCGATGGAACAGTTCTACCCCGTAGCGCGACTCCAACTGGCGCAATTGCCCCGTCACCGTGGGCTGGCTGACGCCCAACTGGGCGGCGGCCTTGGTGACGGTGCCGCAGCGGGCCACGGCGTAGAAGGATTTGAGTTCGGCGACAAGCACGGTGTTTGGGGGTGGTAAATGGACGCAATGCGCAAGACCGCCAGTACACCAAAATAATTTGATGTTTTTATTACTGCATTTGCGCGAAGTGTCATAAACACTCAATACGCGCGTTCCATACTGCCTGCGTTCCCAAACCGGAGGCCCCATGGCCGCACGCGACAACGCATTTCTCTCCGTCAGGCATCTTGTGAAGCGGTTCGGCAGCCACACCGCGCTGTCGGACGTCTCGCTCGACATCCGCGCCGGAGAGCTGGTGTGCCTGCTGGGGCCCTCGGGCTGCGGCAAGACCACCCTGCTGCGCGCGATCGCCGGCCTGGAGCGCCAGGACAGCGGCGCGATCGTGCTGTCCGGCCGCGACATTTCGCACGCCGAGCCGCAAGCGCGCGACTACGGCATCCTGTTCCAGTCCTATGCCTTGTTCCCCAACCTGACCGTGGCCCAGAACGTGGCCTACGGACTGAGCGGCAAGCGCGCCCACCGCAGCCACGTCGCCAGCCGCGTCGAGGAAATGCTGACGCTGGTGGGCCTGGCGGGCGCGGCCGGAAAATATCCGGGACAGATTTCGGGCGGACAGCAGCAGCGCGTGGCCCTGGCGCGCGCGCTGGCCCCGTCGCCGTCCCTGCTGCTGCTGGACGAGCCCATGTCCGCCCTGGACGCCCGCGTGCGCGAACATCTGCGCATCGAACTGCGCGCCCTGCAAAAGCGCCTGTCGATCACCACGCTGATGGTCACCCACGACCAGGAAGAGGCCATGGTGATGGCCGACCGCATCGCCGTCATGAACGGCGGCGTCATCGAACAGTACGGCACCCCGAGAGAGCTTTACCGCCAGCCCGGCTCGGCCTTCATCGCCGATTTCGTGGGCGAGGCCAACTGGCTGCCGTTCGAGCGCGTGGACGCGCATCGCGCCCGCGTCGGCCGGCAGGAACTGGCCGTGGACGAGGCGCTGGACGCCGCCATGGGCAGGCTGTTCGTGCGGCCGGAAGCGGTGCGTGTGAGCACGGCGCGCCCGGACCTGCCCAACGCCATGCTGGCCGACGTGCTGGACGGCGTGTTCCTGGGCCGCGGCTACCGCCTGGCCCTGCGCCTGGAAGGCGTGCCCGGCGCGACGGTGCATTCCATCGTATCCCCTGAAATCGGAGACGCCCTGCTGGGCCCTCACGCCGCCAGCCGCTGCTGGGTGGAGCTGCCGCGCCATGCGCTACGCGCCTACGCTTGATCCCGCCATGGTCCGCTCCTCCGATGCGCCCATGCCGGCCGCTCCCGTTGCCGCGCCCGCGCCGTCGCTGGGCCGGCGCCCCTTGCCCGCCTGGATCGGCGCGGCCGGCCTGGCGGCCGGGCAGGGCGCGCTGGCGCTGGGCCTGCTGCTGTTCCTGGCCCTGCCGCTGGCGGCGATCCTGATCAAGGCCGTGACCGACGGCAACGGCGATTGGGCCGGGCTGTCGGTGGTCGCCGGCATCATCGGCGGCGACGGTTTCCTGGCCATGGTCGCGCGCAGCCTGGCGGTGGGCGCCGTGACGACGCTGCTGGTCGTGCCCTGCGCCTACGGATTCGCCTATGGCCTGACGCGCACGCGCCTGCCGGGCAAGGGGCTGCTGCGCACCGTCGCCCTGCTGCCGCTGCTCGCTCCGTCGCTGCTGCCGGGCATCGCGCTGGTGTACCTGCTGGGCAACCAGGGCCTGCTCAAGGGGCTGACCGGCGGCGCCACCATCTACGGTTTCTGGGGCATCGTCGCGGGCGAGGCGTTCTACACCTTCCCGCACGCCCTCATGATCCTGCTGACCGGGCTGGCCCTGGCCGACGGCCGCCTCTACGACGCCGCGCGCGCCATGGGCGCGGGCCCGTGGCGCACCTTCATGACCGTGACCCTGCCGGGCACCCGCTACGCCGTGTTCTCCGCGTGCTGCGTGGTGTTCACGCTGACGGTGACGGACTTCGGCGTACCCAAGGTCGTCGGCGGCGACTACAACGTGCTGGCGATGGAGGCCTACAAGGCCGTGGTCGGGCAGCAGAATTTCCCCAAGGGCGCGGCCATCGGCATCCTGCTGCTCCTGCCCGCCCTCCTGACCTTCGCGCTGGACCGCCGGCTGCGCGCCCGCCAGGGCGCCCAACTGAGCGGCCGGGCCCAGCCCTACGCGGCGGGCGCCGACCGCCGCCGCGACGCCGCGTTCCTGGCGCTGGCCGGCGTGCTGGCCGCGTTCCTGCTGCTGATCATCGGCGTGGCGGTCTGGGCGTCGTTCGTGAAGATGTGGCCCTACAACCTGTCGATGTCGCTGCGTTCCTATGACTTCGACAACATGGACGGCGGCGGCTGGCTGGCCTGGCGCAACAGCCTGCAACTGGCGTTCTGCACGGCGCTGGCGGGCACGGCCGTGGTCTTCACCGGCGCCTGGATGATGGAAAAGGTGCCGGCCCGCGGCGCCATGGCGCAGGGCCTGCGCGGCCTGCTCGGCATGCTGGCGCTGATGCCCATGGCCGTTCCGGGACTGGTGCTGGGGCTGGGCTACATCTTCTTCTTCAACAGCCCGATGAATCCGCTGAACGTGCTGTACGGAACGATGCCGCTGCTGGTCCTGTGCACCGTCGTCCACTTCTACACCAGCGCGCACCTGACGGCCGCCACCGCGCTCAACGCGCTGGACCCCGAGTTCGAGGCCGCTTCCGCGTCGCTGAAGGTGCCGCGCCTGACCACGTTCCTGCGCGTGACCCTGCCGATGTGCCTGCCGGCCGCGCTGGACGTCGCCCGCTATCTGTTCGTTTCCGCCATGACGACGGTGTCCGCCGTGGTGTTCCTGTACAGCCCGTCCACGGTGCTGGCCGCGGTCGCGGTGCTGAACATGGACGACGCCGGCTTCATCGGCCCCGCCGCCGCCATGTGCACCGTGATCATGGCCAGTTCGGCCGCCGCGGCGCTGGCCCTGCACCTGGCAAGCCGCGCGCTGGTGGCGCGCAGCCAGGCCTGGCGCCGCCCCGCGGCCCATTGACCGACTATTTTCCTGAAGGATGACCCTCATGACTGTTTCGCCTTTGCCCGTCCGCCTGGAAGCGGTGATCTTCGATTGGGCCGGAACGCTGGTCGATTTCGGTTCTTTCGCGCCCACCAAAGTGTTCGTCGACGCGTTCGCGCAGTTCGGCATGGACGTCTCGCTGGCGCAGGCCCGCGGCCCGATGGGCATGGGCAAGTGGGACCACATCCGCGCGCTGTGCAACGACATCGCCATCGCCGGCCAGTACCAGGCCCAGTTCGGCCGCCTGCCTACCGACGACGACGTGACCGCCATCTATGAGCGCTTCCTGCCGATGCAACTGGAGAAGGTCGCCCAGTATTCGGCGGCCATACCCGGCGCGGCCGAACTGCTGCGCGCGCTGCGCCAGCGCGGCCTGAAGATCGGTTCGTGCTCGGGCTATCCCGACAGCGTCATGCGCCGCGTGGTCGAGCGCGCCGCCGCGGAGGGCCTGGAGCCCGACTGCATCGTGGCCAGCGACGACGTGCCGCGCGCCCGCCCCGCGCCCGCGATGGCCCTGAAGAACGTGGTGGAGCTGGGCCTGTCGGACGTGGCCGCGTGCATCAAGGTCGACGACACCGCGCCGGGGATCGAGGAAGGGCGCCGCGCCGGCATGTGGACCGTGGGCCTGCTGCTCTCCGGCAACGCCGCCGGCCTGACGCTGGACGAATACCTGAGCCTGGACGACGCCGGCCGCCAGGAGGCGCGCGCCCGGGCCAGCGCCGAACTTTCGCCCGCCGCGCCACATTACCTGATCGACACCGTCGCCGACCTGCCCGCCGTGATCGCCGATATCGAATCCCGCTTGTCCGCGGGCCGGCGGCCCTAACCGCTCACCGACCCTTTACGCGCCGCATACGGGACCGGTTCGCGCCGGCCCCGGGGGCCCTTTTCAGCCTTTTTTCCGCTTATCCACGGAGTACTCCATGAATCGCTACAAGCTGCTTGCACTGGCCGCCGCCCTGACGGGCACGATGGGCGCCGCCTCCGCCGAGACCACCCTGACCGTCTACACGGCGCTCGAAGCCGACCAGATCAAGGCCTACCAGGCCGCGTTCGAGAAGGCCAATCCCGGCATCAAGATCCAGTGGGTGCGCGACTCCACCGGCATCATCGCCGCCAAGCTGCTGGCCGAGAAGAGCAACCCCAAGGCCGACGTGATCTGGGGCCTGGCCGGCACGGCGCTGGGACTGATGGACAAGGAAGGCATGCTGCAGCCCTATGCCCCCAAGGGCCTGGACCAGATCGCCGCCAACATGCGCGACGCCAAGGCCGAGCCGTCGTGGGTCGGCATGGACGGCTACGCCGCCGCCATCTGCTTCAACACCATCGAAGCCGAAAAGCAGAAGCTGCCCAAGCCCGCCTCGTGGCAGGATCTGACCAAGCCGGTGTACGCCGGCAAGATCGTCATGCCGAACCCGGCGTCCTCGGGCACGGGCTTCCTGGACGTGAGCGCCTGGCTGCAGATCTTCGGCGAAGAAAAGGGCTGGGCCTACATGGACGCCCTGCACAAGAACATCGGCTCGTACACGCACTCGGGTTCCAAGCCCTGCAACATGGCCGCCGCCGGCGAGTTCCCGATCGGCGTGTCGTTCGACTACCGCGCCGCGAAGCTGAAGGCCGACGGCGCGCCGGTCGAGGCCGTGTTCCCGTCGGAAGGCCTGGGCTGGGAAGTCGAAGCCACCGCCATCGTGAAGGGCACCAAGAACCTGGAAGCGGCCCGCAAGCTGGCCGACTTCTCGGCCAGCCGCGAGGCCAACGAACTGTACAAGGCCAACTTCGCGGTGCTGGCGATCCCGTCGGTGGCGACGGTCAATCCCAACCTGCCGGCCGACTTGACCACGCGCATGATCAAGAACGACTTCGTGTGGGCCGCCACGAACCGCGAACGCATCATCGCCGAATGGACCAAGCGTTACGACGGCAAGTCCGAGCCGAAGAAGAAGTAAGCCGCAATCCTTCGAGCAATATTCCAGAGATGAAGAACTTCGACGTAGTCGTAGTGGGCGCGGGCATGCTGGGCATCGCGCACGCCTGGGCGGCCGCCAAGCGCGGCCTGTCCGTGGCCGTGATCGAGCGCAGCCGCCAGGCGCATGGCGCCACGATCCGCAATTTCGGCCAGGTCATCGTTACGGGCCAGGCGCCCGGCACGATGCTGTCGCACGCCAGGCAGGCCCGCGAACTGTGGCTGGACCTGGCGGGCAAGGCGGGCTTCCACGTGCGGGCCAACGGCGCCCTGGTGCTGGCGCGCAACGCCGACGAGGCGGACGTGCTGCAGGAGTTCGCCGACACGCGCATGCGGCAGGAAGGCTATCGCGCCGAGCTGCTGTCGGGCCGCGACGTGGCCGGTCTGTATGGCGGCCGGCTGGCGCACCACTGCGCGGCCCTGCAGGGGCATGACGACCTGCAGATCTATTCGCGCGAGGCGCTACCGGCCATCACGCGCTACCTGGCCGGGTCGCTGGGCGTCGCCTTCGTCACCGGCACGCTGGCGCGCGCCGTGGAAGGCGGGCTGGTGTGCACCTCGGCCGGCGAATTCAAGGGCGAGCATGTGTTCGTCTGCCCGGGCCACGATTACCTGACCCTGCTGCCCGAACGGTTCGCGCCGCTGAACCTGGAGGTCACGCGCCTGCAGATGCTGCGAGCCGCGTTCGAGACGGCCCCCATCGCCTTGGACCGTCCTCTGCTCACGGGCCTGTCCTGCGTGCACTACGGCGCGTTCTCGGACCTGCCTTCGGCGCTGGCGCTGCGCGGCACGATCCAGGCGCGCGAGCCGATGCTGCTGGAAAACGGCATCCACCTGCTGGTCAGCCCCACGCCCTACGGCGAACTGATCATCGGCGATTCGCACCGCTACGGCCAGGACGCGCCGCCGTTCAACGACGAAGCCGTCGACGACGCGATGCTGGACCTGGCCTCGCGGGCCCTGGGGGCGCGCCTGCGCGTGCTGGAGCGCTGGCAGGGCGTCTACGGCGCGCGCGGACCGGCGCCGTTCTCGGTGATGCCGGTGGACCCGGCCACGACGGTGGCGGTCATGCATTCGGGGGTGGGCATGACGGTGGGGCTGGCCATCGGCGAGCGCACCGTGGCCGGGGTGCTGGGCCGCTGACCGCGGCGGGAAAAAGAAAGGCCTCGCGGATGAACGCGAGGCCTTTCCGTCTGGAGGAAGCGGCGCCGAAGCCCAGGGGCTTCAGGCCTTCTCCTGCATGATGCGGCGATACCATTCGTGGAAATGCTGCATGCCGTCTTCCATGGGCGACTGGTAGGGGCCGGTCTCGTTCACGCCGCGCAGCATCAGGGCCTTGCGGCCGGCGTCCATGCGTTCGGCGATCTCGTCGTCCTCGATGGCCGTTTCCATGTAGGCGGCGCGCTGCGCCTCGACGAACTCGCGCTCGAAGGCGGCGATTTCCTCGGGGTAGTAGAACTCGACCACGTTCACTGTTTCCTGGGGGCTCTTGGGGTACAGCGTGGAGAGCACCAGCACGTGCGGATAGAGTTCGATCATGTGGGTCGGGAAATACGTGACCCAGACCGCGCCGAAATCGGGCGCGTCGCCTTCGCGGAACGCCAGCAGGCGGTCATGCCACTGCTTGTAGACGTCCGAGCCCGGCTGCGCCAGCGCGTTGTGCACGCCGACCCGCTGCAGGCTGTACCAGTCGTTGAACTCCCAGGTCAGGTCGTCGCACGTGACGAAGCGGCCCAGGCCGGGGTGGAACGGGCCGACGTGGTAGTCCTCGAGGTAGACCTCGATGAAGGTCTTCCAGTTGTAGTTGCACTGGTGCACCTCGACGTGGTCCAGCACGTAGTCGCCGAAGTCGAACTCGGGCCGCGAGAACAGCGGGGCCATGTCGGAGGCCGGATCGCGCGGGCCTTCGAACAGCAGGCCGTGGCAATCGCGCAGGCGGAACTTCTGCAGGTTCATGCAGGGCGTGGTGTCGAACTGCGGCGCGCCCAACAACTCGCCCTGGTTGTTGTACGTCCAACGGTGCAGCGGACACACGATGTTGCCGCCGCTTGCCTTCAGATTGCCCTTCGTATTGCAGTTGCCGGCCACATCGCCGGCCTCGCCGCCAAGCATCAATGCCTGCCGGTGGCGGCAGACATTCGAGATGAGTTCGACGCCCTGCTGGTTGCGGACCAGCACGCGCCCACTGCTTTCCTGGACCAGCGTACGCCAGTCCCCGATTTCGGGCACCAATTTCTGGTGGCCGACGTATTGCGAGGATTGCTTGAAAATGAGTTCTTGCTCGCGGGCAAAGAGGGCTTCGTCAAAATACGCGCTGACGGGTAGCTGGGTGCGAGCTGGCACTACATGTGCCATCCGACCGATGTCGGTCATGATTCCCTCCGCTCGGATAAAAAAGCCAGGACGGTCGAGCTTTTTGCCCAGGGGCTTTGCCTGGCGGCCTTGCCCAGCGTGCAGCGCGGACCTGTCGGGCCGGGCCTTGGGGGCCTGGCCAAATCCGCCGGTTGAATTCCGCTGGGCAAATCCGCCAAGTGAAATCCGCTGGGTGAATTCCGTTCTGGCGCGAAGAAAAATCGGTGTCTGGCCGATCAAATAAGCCGTGAATTGTACCCCAAGCCCTTGCCCCGCGCCCGTGAAGATACGGCAAGCCCGGACGGCCCGCGGCGGAGCCGTTCCGGCCGGTGCCGGAACCCGGTTTCCGCCAGGCGGCGCAAGCCTTTCAGACGAGCCGGCGGGTGGCCGGATGCCGCCTCAGCAGCCAACTGCTGGCCGCCGACAGCGCGAACACGGTGGCGGCCAGCAAGGGCACCGCCCAGGCGTCGCTGCGCGAGCCGGCCATGGCGCCGGCGCGGCGCGCCAGGTCCAGGAACAGCGGATGGATCAGGTACACGCCGAAGGTCAGCGGTGCCAGCGGGGCCAGGCGCGGCAGGCGCGGCGAGGAGACGATCCACTGGAACGCGGCCAGCGACATGAACGGCACGGTCAGGCTGAAATAATCATAGAAATAAGTGTCCAGCGTGCGGCTGCTGGACATGGCATAGACGCCCAGCGCGGTCGCGGCCACGCTGGCCGCCAGCATCAGGCCGGGCCGCGGCACGCGCATCTGGCCGTCGAAGATTAGGCGGCCGGCCACGAAGTAGCCCAGATAGGGGAGGAACCAGGTCAGGAAGAAGCCGGCGGGCGCGCCGAGCGCGCGGCGGTAGAGCGCGTCCAGGATCGCCACGCCCAGGATGCCGACCACCCACAGCCCGCGCGCGCGCGGCGTGCTGCGCGCATACAGCAGCCGGGTCAGCGGGGCGAACAGGTACAGCCCCACGATCATGTAGAGATACCAGAGGTGGTAGTAGGGTTCGCCCTGGACGACCTTGCGCGGCCAGAACGAAAAATCGACGCGGCCGTCGTCCCACCAGTCCAGCGCCGTGCGCCATGCCAGGTAGAAAAGCGTCCAGAACAGCAGCGGCGCGCAGATCCGCGCCATGCGGCGGCTGTAGAACTGGCGCGCGTCCTGGGGCTTGTCGGGGTCCAGCAGCAGGGCGCCGCTGACCATGACGAAAACGGGCACGCACCAGCGGGCGGCGGAATCGTACAGATTGGCCGCCAGCCAGGCCCCGCCGCCGTAGGCGGACGGGTTGCTGACGATCATGGCCGCGCTGTGCAGCAGGACGACGGCCAGTGCCGCCAGCCAGCGGGCGGCATCCAGGCGTGAATATTTTTCTTCCAGGTACGGCATCGGACTCCCGGTTCGGTGTTTGTTTCACCATAGCAGCCGGGAGTGCGAGGCTTGTGTATCCAGGGGTTAGGGCCTGTTAACAACCCGTCACTGCAGGACGATGTTGGCCTGCTTGATCAGTTGCGAAACGATGGGCTGTTCGGTCTGGATCTGCTTGTCCAGTTCGGCCGGCGTGCCGGACCGCGGGTCGATGCCCATGTCCAGCATGCGCTTCTTCACCGCTTCGTCCTGGAGCGTTTCGGCCAGCGCCTGCTGCAGCTTTTCCATCGCCGGGGCGGGCGTGCCCTTGGGCGCCACGAAGCTGAACCAGGCGGTCATGTCGAACGAGGGGTAGCCCTGTTCGGACAGCGTTTCCAGCTTGGGCTGCGTGGCCAGGCGCGAGGGGCTGGTGATGGCGAACACCTTGACCTTGCCCGCGTCGGCCTGCGGCATGCCGGTGGCCACCATGTCGAAGAACAGGTCCACGTCGCCGCTGATGAGCGCGGGCAGCGCCTGGGTCGCGCCCTTGAAGGGCACGTGCAGGATGTCGATGCCGGCGCGCTCCTTGAAGAGTTCCCCGGCCAGGTGGGACGAGGTGCCGGGGCCGAACGTGGCGAAGGTCAGCTTGCCGGGGTTCTGCTTGGCGTAGGCCACCAGGTCCTGGGTGCTGTTGAACGGCCGCTTGGGGCTGGACAGCAGGACCAGCGGCCCCACGCCCACCATGCCGATCCGGGCGAAGCCGTCCGGGTCGTAGGGCAGTTCCTTGTACAGGTAGCGGTTCGTGACCAGCGTGGAGTTGGTGGCCATCAGGATGGTGTAGCCGTCCGGCGCTTCGCGCGAGACGAACGCCGCGCCGATGGAGGTGCCGGCGCCCGCCTTGTTCTCGACGATCATGGGCTGGCCCAGCGTCTTGGCCATGCGCTCGGCCAGGATCCGCGTCAGCACGTCGGTGGCGCCGCCGGCCGGGAAGGGCGAGACGACCTTGATCGGGCGGGAAGGATAGGTGTCGGCCTGGGCGCCCAGCGCCGCGGCGCCGAGAACCAGGGTGGCCAGCAGTTTGAAGCTCGTGCGTATCATGTTTTTTCCCCTTGATGTCGCATACAGGAGTGGATCGTCGGGCCTGGCCTCGCGCGTTGCCGCCGGGGCGGGGTCGTTGCGCTTGCCAGTTCACCTAGGATGTTTTAAATTCCGATAAATGAAATTTAATTTTGTTATTCGAAATAAACTATAAAAACGAAGCGAATAGAAATGCAATCTTTTTCTGACGGCAAGCGCATCGTCCATCCCGCCGCCAAGCCGGACGGCAAGGTCGAACTGAGCCTGCCCGCGCGCCGCAAGCGCGCCGCGGGCGGAGAGGGCGCCAGTTCGCCGGACTTCATTACGGCGCTGGCGCGCGGCCTGGACGTGCTGCGCTGCTTCCGCCATGGCGTGACCGCGCTGGGCAACCTGGACCTGGCGCGCCTGACCGGCCTGCCCAAGCCCACCATCAGCCGCATCACCTACACGCTGACCGAACTGGGTTATCTGCGCTATCACCCCGATACGGGCAAGTATTCGCCCGGCTACGGGGTCCTGGCGCTGGGGTTCGGCCTGCTGGCCGGGCTGGAAGTGCGCGAACTCGCCAAGGCGTCGATGACGGAACTCGCCCGCGGCACGGGCGGCGCGGTCGCGCTGGGCGCCTTCGACGGAGACGCCATGACCTATGTCGAGGCCATCCACGGATCCTCCGCCCTCTACCTGCGCCTGCCGGTGGGCTACCGCGCCAGCCTGGACAGCGCCATGGGCCGGGCCTACCTGGCCAGCCTGCCGGTCCCGGCGTGCGACGACGCATTGGCCCGCCTGGGCGAAGCAGCGCCCGCGGCCGCGGCCATCGAACGCGCCCGCGCGGAATTGCGGGAGTCGGGCTGCTGCTTCGCCATCGGCGAGTGGCAGTCGGGGATCAATGCCGCCGCGGTGCCGTTCTCGTCCGTCACGGGCGAAGGCGTCTTCGTCATGAGCTGCGGAGGGCCCGCCGGCCTGCTGCCCGAGGCGGAGCTGCGGGGGCGCGTGGCGCCTTTGCTGCGGGCGGCGATCGCGGGGCTCGCGGGGGCGTCCGCCTGAGTCGCGCGGGGCATCGGGACAGGGCCTGGGTATCTCGTACAATTCACGGATTGATCCACCCCTAGCGTCCTCGGAGATCCGTTTGGCCAAACCCTCTCAAGCCGACCCGCAGGTCGACGACCGTCCCTTGCCCCAGGATTTCGAAACGGCGCTGGCCGAGCTCGAATCGCTGGTCGCGGCCATGGAAGACGGATCGTTGCCGCTCGAGCAATCGCTGGCCGCCTACCGGCGCGGCGTGGCGCTCACCCGGGTCTGCCAGGATCGCCTGGCGCAGGCCGAGCAGCAGGTGAAGGTCCTTGAGGGCGACTTGCTGCGCCCGCTGGATCCGGCGGCGCTGGATGACGAATAAAAACCCGATGAAGCAAATCCAACTCGCCTTCCCGGAATGGCTGCAGGGCCGCGTGCGGCGCGTCGAAGACGTCCTGGACGATCTCCTGCCTCCCGCGGACGCGCTGCCCGCCCGCCTGCACGAAGCCATGCGGTACGCCGTTCTCGGCGGGGGCAAGCGGGTGCGGGCCGCGCTGGTCTATGCGGCCGGGCAGGCCTGCCCCGTCAGCGGCAGCGTCCTGGCCGTCGAGGCCTCGCTGGACCGCGCCGCCGCGGCGGTGGAACTGATCCACGCCTATTCGCTGGTGCACGACGACCTGCCGTGCATGGATGACGATACGCTGCGCCGCGGCCGGCCCACGGCCCACGTGCAGTTCGACGAAGCCACCGCCATGCTGGCGGGCGACGCGCTGCAGCCGCTGGCCTTCGACCTGCTGGCTTCCATGCCGATCGCGCCCGCGCTGATCGTGCAGGCGACCCAGTCGCTGGCGCGCGCCGCCGGCAGCCAGGGCATGGCGGGCGGGCAGGCCATCGATCTGTTCAGCGTCGGCCGCGCGCTGTCGCGCGACGAACTGCAGACCATGCACAGCATGAAGACGGGCGCCATGCTCGCGTGCAGCGTGGCCCTGGGCGGAATCGTGGCGGGCGCCAGCTCGGCCGCGCGCCAGGCGCTGGACGCCTACGCGCAGGCCGTGGGCCTGGCGTTCCAGGTCGTGGACGACATCCTCGACGTGACCGCCGACAGCGCCAGCCTGGGCAAGACGCCAGGCAAGGACGCGGCGGAGAACAAGCCCACCTACGTATCGCTCCTGGGCCTTGCCGAGGCGCGGGCGTTTGCCGAAGAATTGCGCGAGGACGCGCTGGCCGCGTTGGCGCCGCTGGGCGAGGCGGGATCGCGCCTGGCCCAACTGGCCGACTTCATCGTCCTGCGGGACCGCTGAGCCGAGACAAGCCCGGGCTGGATGCAGGCCGGGACAACGAACCAAATAAAAGCATGACGACAGATTTATTGGACCGCATTCAATCCCCGGCAGACCTCAAGCGCCTGGATCGCCGCGAGCTCAAGAAGCTTGCGGACGAGCTGCGAGGCTTCGTGCTGGAATCGGTATCCAAAACGGGCGGGCACCTGTCGTCCAACCTGGGCACCGTCGAGCTCACGCTGGCCCTGCACCAGGTATTCGACACCCCCCACGACCGCATCGTCTGGGACGTGGGCCACCAGTCCTACCCCCACAAGATCCTGACCGGCCGCCGCGCCGGCATGGCCCAACTGCGGCAGCAGGGCGGCATTTCGGGCTTTCCGAAGCGCAGCGAATCCGAGTACGACGCCTTCGGCACGGCGCACTCGTCCACGTCCATCTCGGCCGCGCTGGGCATGGCGGTCGCGTCGCGCAACGCCGGCGCGCAGCGCCAGCACATCGCCGTCATCGGCGACGGCGCGATGTCCGCCGGCATGGCGTTCGAGGCCATGAACAACGCGGGCGTCACACCCAACATCAACCTGCTGGTGATCCTGAACGACAACGACATGTCGATCTCGCCGCCGGTGGGGGCGCTGAACCGCTATCTGGCCCGCCTGATGTCGGGCCGCTTCTACGCGGCGGCCAAGAACGTCGGCCGCGCGGTGCTGCAGCACGTGCCGCCGGTGCTGGAACTGGCGCGCCGCTTCGAAGAGCACGCCAAGGGCATGGTCACGCCGGCCACGCTGTTCGAGGAATTCGGCTTCAACTACGTCGGCCCCATCGACGGGCACGACCTGGACGCCCTGGTGCCGACCCTGCAGAACCTGAAGGCCCTGCAGGGCCTGCAATTCCTGCACGTGGTGACGCGGAAAGGGCAGGGCTACAAACTGGCCGAGGCGGATCCGGTCCTGTACCACGGCCCGGGCAAGTTCGATCCCGCGGTCGGCATCCAGCAGTCCAAGGCGCCGGGCAAGCGCACGTTCACCCAGGTGTTCGGCAAGTGGCTGTGCGACATGGCCGAGCAGGACCCGCGCCTGGTCGCCATCACGCCCGCCATGCGCGAGGGCAGCGGGCTGGTGGAGTTCGAGCAGCGCTTCCCGCAGCGGTACTTCGACGTGGGCATCGCCGAACAGCACGCCGTGACGTTCGCCGCCGGCGTCGCCTGCGAAGGCCAGAAGCCCGTGGTCGCGATCTACTCCACCTTCCTGCAGCGCGGCTACGACCAGTTCATCCACGACGTGGCGCTGCAGAACCTGGACGTCACGTTCGCGCTGGACCGCGCCGGCATCGTGGGCGCGGACGGCGCCACGCACGCCGGCAACTACGACATCGCCTTCCTGCGCTGCGTGCCCAATATGGTGGTGGCCACGCCGTCGGACGAAAACGAAACCCGCCTGCTGCTGTCGACCTGTTATCAGCATCCCGGCCCCGCGTCGGTGCGCTATCCCCGCGGCGCGGGCTGCGGCGCCGCGGAAGCGCCCGGCCTGGAAACCGTCGAACTCGGCCGGGGCGTGGTGCGCCGCGAAGGCGCGCGGATCGCCATCCTGGGCTTCGGCACCCTGGTCCAGGCCGCGCTG
This sequence comes from Achromobacter veterisilvae, assembly GCF_037619525.1. Lineage (NCBI taxonomy): Bacteria > Pseudomonadati > Pseudomonadota > Betaproteobacteria > Burkholderiales > Alcaligenaceae > Achromobacter > Achromobacter veterisilvae. Next base: position 2,909,314 of record NZ_CP148753.1, read on the forward strand.
GTCGCCGCCGAAAAGCTGGACGCGACCGTGGCCGACATGCGTTTCGCCAAGCCGATCGACCGCGAACTGATCCTGGACCTGGCCGCCCGGCACGATGCGCTGGTCACGCTGGAAGACGCGTCCATCATGGGCGGGGCGGGCAGCGCGGTGCTGGAGACGCTGAGCGCCGCGGGCGTGCAGATTCCGGTGCTGCAACTGGGCCTGCCCGACGAGTTCATCGACCATGGCGAGCAATCGGCCCTGCTGGCCGGCATCGGCCTGGATGCCGCCGGCATCGAGCGCTCGATCCGCGCCCGCTACGCCGATCTGCCGGGCTGAAGCTCCATGGGGCCCAGGCCCGGCGGCCTGGGCCCCATGGATGCAACACACTGTTCCGGCCCCGCCAACCTACGCGGAAAAGGGTTTTCCCTGGCGATTGCCGGCGTATGGGCGATAATGGCCCCCTTCTCTAGATTCCTGGGCGCGTGCGTATGCACGATTGAACGCCTAGACAGGTAAGCCGAAATGAATTCTCCGATCGACCCCGCCATCGTGATGCCCGACGTCCAGAGTTCGGCGGACACCCGGCACATCCCGATTCAGCGGGTGGGCATCCGTGGCGTGCGCCACCCCATGCTGGTTGAAAGCGGCGACGGTTCGCCCCAGGGCACCGTGGCCAACTGGACGCTGACGGTGGCGCTGCCCCCCGAAGAAAAAGGGACGCATATGTCCCGCTTCGTGGCCCTGCTGGAAAAGTACCGCAGCACGCCCATGACGCCGGCCCTGTTCCGCGCCATGGCGGCCGACATGCTGCCGCTGCTGCACGCCGAGCGCGGCGACATCACCGCGGCGTTCCCGTATTTCATCAACAAGTCCGCCCCGATCTCCGGCGTGCAGAGCCTGCTGGACTATGAAGTCCAGTGGATCGCCCGCGCCCAGGGCGACGCAGTGGAATTCGAACTGATCGTGCAGGTGCCCGTCACCAGTCTCTGTCCGTGCTCGAAGGCCATTTCCGAGTACGGCGCGCACAACCAGCGCTCGCACGTCACCGTGTCCGCCATCCTGAACGGCGACATCGGCATGGACAGCGTCATCCGCCTGATCGAAGAGGAAGGGTCGTGCGAACTGTGGGGCCTGCTGAAGCGCCCCGACGAAAAGTACGTCACCGAACGCGCCTACGACAATCCCAAGTTCGTCGAGGACCTGGTGCGCGACGTGGCGGCCCGCCTGAACGCGCACCCCGGCATCGCCCGCTATCGCGTGGAAGCCGAGAACTTCGAATCGATCCACAACCACTCGGCCTACGCCGTCGTGGAAGGCTGAGCCTCCCGTGCGCCATCCGGCGGCCAACGACTGGCCGCTCATCGCCGGACTGCAGGGTTGGGAATCGCGGCTGGCCGGCAATCTGGCCGGCCGCGGCCGTTTCGGCGTCGCGCTCTACGAGTTCTTCCGCTTCGGCGTGAAGCAGGCCTGGGCCTGCCTGTTCGGCGGCCTGATGTGCGCGCTGCTGCTGGGCACCCACTGGTGGTATCCGAAGGACGCCTTCCTGGCCCGCTACGATTTCCTGACCCTGGCGGCGCTGGGCATCCAGGCGGCGCTGCTGGCGCTGCGCATGGAAACCTGGAGCGAAGCCCGCGTGATCCTGATGTTCCACGTCGTGGGCACGGGGATGGAACTGTTCAAGACGGCGGCCGGCTCCTGGATCTATCCCGAGGCCAGCGTGCTGCGCGTCGGCGGCGTGCCGCTGTTCACGGGCTTCATGTACGCGGCGGTGGGCAGCTACCTGGCGCGGGTCTGGCGCCTGTTCGACTTCCGCTTCCGGGCGCATCCGCCGCTGGCGGCCACGGTGCTGCTGTCGGTGCTGATCTACCTGAATTTCTTCGCGCACCATTTCATCGCGGACTTCAGGCTCATCCTCTTCGCGCTGACCGCCGTCCTGTTCGCCCGCACCTGGGTGTACTTCCGGATCTGGCGCGACTACCGCCGCATGCCCCTGCTGCTGGGGTTCACGCTGGTGGCCCTGTTCATCTGGTTCGCCGAGAACATCGGGACTTTCGCCAACGCCTGGCGCTACCCAAACCAGTCCGGCGGCTGGGAATGGGTGTCCGCCGCCAAGCTGGGCTCGTGGTTCCTGCTCATGATCATCAGCTACGTGATGGTCAGCGTGGTCAACCGGCCCCGGGAAATCGATGTTGCCGATACGCCTCAGGCGGCGGGGCAGGGCGCGCGAAATAACGCGTCCCTTATTTCCTGACGGGTAGTCGGCTTGCGCCTGGCGGCCCAATCGGTGATAATCGAGAGCTTTCTTGCTCGACCGCCCATGGTTTTTGGGTAGCGGGCTGCCCCTTGCGGGCCGACGTCTTGCGTGCAAGCCACGACATCCGTGATGGAAAGCGCGGGTGCAAGACGCCAGGCCGGCGAGACATCCTCAAGGAGTTTTACTCATGCGTCACTACGAAGTAGTGTTTATCGTTCACCCCGACCAAAGCGAGCAAGTGCCCGCCATGGTCGAGCGTTACCAAGCGCTGGTCACGGGCCAAGGCGGCTCGGTTCACCGCCTGGAAGACTGGGGTCGCCGCCAACTGGCCTACCCGATCCAGAAGCTCGTCAAGGCTCACTACGTCTGCCTGAACATCGAGTGCGGCCAAGCCACGCTGGATGAGCTGGAACACTCGTTCCGCTACAACGACGCCGTTCTGCGCCACCTGGTCATCAAGACCAAGAAGGCCCAGACCACGCCCTCGATCATGATGAAGTCGGTCGAGCGCGAAGAAGCCCGCAAGGCTTCGGCGGAAGCGGCCGCGGCTCAGGCCGAGTAAGCAGGGCTCACGCAGAGCTCTTCCCATGTGGTCACCTTGGTGCCTGGCAGGATGAACAAGCTGGAACTCAGCGCCCGCGTTCTCGAATGCGAGCCTTTGCGCCACACTCCCGCCGGACTGCCAGCGCTGGAAATGCTGCTGGCCCACGAGTCCGAAGTCATTGAAGCCGGCCTTCCGCGCCGCGTCGAATTGACGATCACGGCCGTGGCGTTGGGCGATCTGGCGCTGCTGTTGAAGAACACCGCTTTGGGGTCCGAATTGCTGGTGCAGGGGTTTCTGGCTCCCGCGCGCAAGGACTCGGTGAAGGTCAAGCTGCATTTGCAGCAGGCGCGCAAGATCGGCGGCAGTGCGGGACGCGATCCGCAGGTGGCCTGAAGGGAATGAGCAAGAGGCGCGATGAGCGCCTTCTGAATACGGATAGGTTATGGGGATTCGGACCCGATTCGGGTAAAAACCGGCCCCCTCAAACAAAGAGGCACATATCATGGCTTTCTTCGGAAAACGCAAAGAAAAACGCAAATTCACGCAGCAGAACCCGCTCTTCAAGCGTCGCAAGTTCTGCCGCTTCACCGCCGCCGGCGTGGAAGAGATCGACTACAAGGATCTGGACACCCTGCGCGACTTCGTGCAAGAAAACGGCAAGATCATCCCGGCTCGCCTGACCGGCACCAAGGCAATCTACCAGCGCCAACTGGACACGGCCATCAAGCGCGCGCGCTTCCTGGCCCTGTTGCCTTACACCGATAACCACAACTAATCCGGGGCATTGAAATGCAAGTTATTCTGCTCGAAAAAGTCGTCAACCTGGGCAACCTCGGCGAAGTCGTCCGCGTGCGCGATGGCTACGCCCGCAACTTCCTGATTCCCCAGAAGAAGGCCCGTCGCGCAACCGACGCCGCCATGAAGGAATTCGAAGCCCGCCGCGCCGAACTGGAAAAGGCCCAGGCTGAAAAGCTGGCCGCTGCCCAAGCCCTGGGCGAGCGCCTGTCCGGCTTCCAGTTGAAGGTCGTCCAGAAGGCCGGCGTCGACGGCCGTCTGTTCGGCTCGGTCACCAACGCCGACATCGCCGAAGGTCTGAAGAAGGCCGGTTTCGAAGCCGTCGAAAAGGCGCAAGTGCGCCTGCCCAACGGCCAACTGAAGTCGGTCGGCGAGTTCCCGATCCAGGTTGCCCTGCACGCCGACGTCCTGGTCGACGTCACGGTTCTGGTCGAAGGCGAACTGTCCTAAGCCGGTACCGGCAGTGAAAAAAAGCCGGCCCGCGCGCCGGCTTTTTTTTGCCTAGTTTCCTGCCTAGCATCAGGCGCGGCGTTTTCCCAGAGGACCCCTTGACCCAGCCACCCGTTCATCACAACGCCCCTCCCGGCCTGCGAGCCTGGCTCGACAGCGTGGACGCGTCGCGTGAACCCTCGGTGCGGGACGTAACGATAGACGGCGTGCGCTGCATCATCAAGCGGCGGCGCCCCAGCATCGGCCGCGGCATCAGCTACGTCATGCGCTACACGCGCGCCCTGTTCCTGGGGGTGGGCTGCAAGCTGTTCCTGGGGGAATTCCCGCGGCCCGGCTTGCTGCTGCGCAACGGCCTTGCGCACGAGTCCCTGCGGCTCGGGCAACTGCTGAAGGCGGGCTGCCGCGTCCCCGAAGTATGGTGGCAGGAACAGGGCCTGCTCGTGCTGGAATACGTGGGCGAGGACCTGGCCGACCTGATCCGCAACGAAGAGACGACCTCCAGGCTGTGGCTGGCCCGGGCGGCCGCGGCCGACCTGGCCGCCTTCCATGCCCGCGGCATGTGGCATGGCGGCGCGCAGATACGCAACGTCACACTGCGCGACGGCGAACTGTGGCGCATCGATTTCGAAGAGAATATCGGTTCGACCCTGTCGCGCCCGCTTGCCCAGGCCTACGATCTGTTCCAGATGCTGTCTTCGCTGGCGTCTTTGCGCAAATTGCCGGACGACACTGCCCGGACCTTGGGTACACTGGCCCTCGACGTCTATTTCGAGCACAACCCCGATCCCGAGGTCAAGGCCCGCCTGACGCGCCTGGCGCGCCTGCTTTGCGGCACCGCCGCCCCCTTGCGCGCCGTGCTGGGCCGCCTGCCTTCCCGCGATATCCAGGGATTCTTCCGGGTCTCGGATATTCTGCAGCCGTTACTATTGAAGCCATGAACACACCCGCCGACTCCCAGCTCGAATACCTGCGCGTTCCTCCCCATTCCATCGAAGCGGAGCAGTCGGTGCTGGGCGGGCTGATGCTCGACAACGCGGCGTGGGACCGCATCGCCGACGTGCTGGTCGAAGAGGACTTCTACCGCCATGACCACCGGCTGATCTGGCATCACATCGCCAGGCTGATCGGGCTGGCGCGCCCGGCCGACGTCATCACCGTCCATGAATCGCTGGTCAGCGCCGGCAAGGCCGAGGACGCCGGCGGCCTGGCCTACCTGAACGCGCTGGCCCACAACACGCCGTCGGCGGCCAACATCCGCCGCTACGGCGAGATCGTGCGCGAGCGCGCGATGCTGCGCAAGCTGGTGTCCATCGCCGACGAGATCTCCTCCGCCGCCATGAATCCGCAGGGCAAGGAGGCGCGCCAGTTGCTGGACGAAGCCGAGTCCAAGGTGTTCCAGATCGCCCAGGAAGGCGCGCGCGGCGCCGCCGGCTTCCAGGAGATCCAGCCGCTGCTGACGCAGGTCGTGGAACGCATCGACGAGCTATACCACCGCGAGAGCACCTCCGACGTGACGGGCGTGCCCACCGGCTTCACCGACCTGGACAAGATGACCTCGGGCATGCAGGGCGGGGACCTGATCATCGTGGCCGGCCGCCCGTCCATGGGCAAGACCTCGTTCTCCATGAACATCGGCGAGCACGTCGCCATCGAAGAAGGCCTGCCCGTGGCGGTGTTCTCCATGGAAATGGGCGCCGTGCAGCTCGCCATGCGCATGCTGGGTTCGGTCGGCCTGCTGGACCAGCACCGCATGCGCACTGGCAAGCTGATCGCCGAGGACTGGCCGCGCGTGACCCATGCTGTGCAATTGATGCAGGACGCGCAGGTCTACATCGACGAATCCCCCGCGCTCAGCCCGATGGAAGTGCGCGCCCGCGCGCGCCGCCTGGCGCGCCAGTGCGGCCAGCTCGGCCTGATCATCATCGACTACCTGCAGCTCATGTCGGGCAATGGTTCGGGCGAGAACCGGGCTACCGAAGTGTCGGAAATCAGCCGTTCGCTCAAGGGCCTGGCCAAGGAACTCAACTGCCCGCTGATCGCGCTGTCGCAGTTGAACCGCAGCCTGGAACAGCGCCCCAACAAACGTCCCGTGATGAGCGACCTGCGCGAATCCGGCGCCATCGAACAGGACGCGGACGTGATTCTCTTCATTTACCGCGACGAGGTCTACAACCCCGATTCGCCGGACAAGGGCACCGCCGAGATCATCATCGGCAAGCAACGTAACGGTCCCATCGGCAGCGTGCGCCTGACCTTCCAGGGATCCAGCACGCGCTTCCTGAACTTCTCCGGCGCGCAGCCGCGGGACATGTACTGACCCAGGTGTCAGACACCAGTCAGGTGTCTGACACCCGTACGAGACGCGCTTACGGATTGAAGCAGGCCTCCCCGGGTGTCTGACACCCAGGCCCGCAGACACCCACCCACATTTCAGCCGTCAATGTCCGGCCGCTTGCCGAAGCGCGCGGCCAGCACGCCGCAGACCATCAACTGGATCTGGTGGAACAGCATCAGCGGCAGCACGATCGCGCCCACGGCGTGGCCGGCGAACAGCACCTGCGCCATCGGGATCCCGCTGGCCAGGCTTTTCTTCGAGCCGCAGAACAGCAGCGTGATGCGGTCTTCGACATTGAAGCCCAGCGCCTTGCCGGCCAGGGCAGACAGGCCCAGCGCCAGGGCCAGGATCGCGGCGCAGCACACGAGCAGCCCGAGCAGGGCGGGGATCGGCGTGGCGCTCCACAGGCCTTCGTTGATCGCCTCGGAGAACGCCGTGTAGACCACCAGCAGGATGGAGCCCTGGTCGACGAATTTCAGCATGGCCTTGCGCTTGTGGACCCAGGCCCCGATCCAGCGGCGCGCGAACTGGCCCAGCACGAAAGGCAGCAGCAACTGCAGCATGATCTTGCCGACGGCGTCGAACGAGATCGGCGCGCTGCCCGCGTTGGCCACCACGGTGCCCACCAGCAGGGGCGTCAGGAAGATGCCCAGCAGGCTGGAGGCCGAGGCGCTGCATACGGCGGCCGGCACGTTCCCGCGGGCCATCGAGGTGAAGGCGATGGCCGACTGCACGGTGGCGGGCAGGCAGCACAGGAACAGGATGCCCAGGTAGAGCTCGGGCGTGACCAGCGGTTCCAGCAGGGGCTTGAGCGCGAGGCCCAGCAGGGGAAACATCAGGAAGGTCGCCGAGAATATCGTCAGGTGCAGCTTCCAGTGCGTCAGGCCGGCGATGATCGCTTCGCGGGACAGCCGCGCCCCATGCAGGAAAAACAGCAGGCCGACCGCGATATTGGTGATCCAGCCGAACACGACCACGCCTTGCCCGTGGGCGGGCACGATGCTGGCGAGGATGACGGTGCAGATCAGGTAGAGGGTGAAGCGGTCGGGAAGAAGGCTGGCGAGACGTGACATGGAGGATCGGGGGACGGACGGAAAGCGCCGCGAGGCGCCGGAAACGGGGCGTATTGTAGACCCGGGCGGGGCGGGCTTCCTGACAGGCGGGTGTCGCCCCGCGCGGCGGCGGTTGCGGATTGTGCCGATGCGGACGCGGCGCGCGCCGCGTTCAGGGGGTCATCGCCAGCGCGAGGTCGAACGCCGCCACGAGCGAGGCGTGGTCGGCCAGGCCCTTGCCGGCGATGTCGAAGGCCGTGCCGTGGTCCACGCTGGTGCGGACGAAGGGCAGCCCCACCGTCACGTTGACGCCATGGTCCAGGCCCAGGTACTTCACCGGGATGAGGCCCTGGTCGTGGTATTGCGCCACCACGATGTCGAACTCGCCGCGCCGGGCGCGCATGAAGATCGTGTCGCCGGGCCAGGGGCCGCTGGCGTCGATGCCCTGCGCGCGGGCGGCGGCGATCGCGGGTTCGATGATGTCGATGTCCTCGCGGCCGAACTTTCCCCCTTCGCCGGCATGCGGGTTCAGGCCCGCCACCGCGATCCGGGGATGCGCGATGCCCATTTGCCGGCAGGCCCTGTCGGCCAGTCGCATGGCCGTCAGTTCCGCTTCCGGGGTGATGCGCGCGATCACGTCGGCCAGCGCGACGTGGATGGTCACCAGCAGCACGCGCAGTTCGTCGTTGGCGAGCATCATCGCGAAGTCGCGCGTGGCCGAGCGTTCCGCCAGGATCTCGGTATGGCCGGGGTAGTCGATTCCGGCGGCGTGCATGGATTTCTTGTTCAGCGGGGCGGTGACGATCGCGCGGATGCGGCCGGCCTGCGCATCGTCGATGGCCGCGCAAACGTAATCGTAGGCGCCGCGTCCGGCGGCCGCGCTGACCTGTCCCAGGGGCAGGTCGGCGGGCAGGGCGGGGCCGCAGGCGATGACGTCGATATGGCCCGCATCGCCGCTGGCCTGGCCCACGCCGGAAATCTCGGCGACCGTCAGCCGCGCGCCCAACTGGGCCGCGGCGCGGCGCAGCGCGCCGGCGTCGCCGTACACCACGCAAGGCGCGTTCAGGCCTTGCGCGCATGCCTTGACGACGATTTCGGGGCCGATGCCGGCGGCATCGCCCATGGTGATTCCCACGGGCAGGGAGCTGTTCACGGTGATTGGGGGCGGGGTTGCGATGCCGATAATGCTACACCCGTTCGCGGGCGCGCCCGCGGCGGGGCCGGCGTTACTGCTTGGCGTCCTTCGGCGGTTCGATGACGCCGCATTCGAAGGTGACGGTGGCGCGCTTGGAGCCCAGGCCGGTCGCGTGATTGGAGGTGATCTTCGGCTTCTGCAGCTTGCGCCCGGTGGACTGGCAGTACTGCTCGGCGCGCTGCAGCGTCTGGTTCTTGATCTCGACCCAGGTCAGCAACTGGGTGCCGGAACTGTAGGTGACGCTGTAGGTGTCCTTGCCGACGGATGTGACCTCGCTCATGCTGGAACAGGCGGCCAGAAGAGTGAGCAGGGCGGCGGCGGGGGCAAGACGAGCAAGCATGGAGGGTCCTGGAATCGCGATAGGCACCATTACACCATCATTTCACGGCGCGCCGACGGCGCTGCGGCGGTCGAGCTTGCGGCTGAGGACGATGGAAGTCTGGGTCTGCTTGACGCCGTCGATGAGGCCGATGCGGTCCAGCAGTCCGTCAAGCTGTTCGTGGGTTTCGCACCGCAGGAAGATCAGGTAGTCGTAGGGGCCGCTGACGGACGACACTTCCTCGACCTCCGGCATTTTCTCCAGTTCGCGGATCACGGCGGCCGGCGTCTTGGGCAGCACGCTGATGAAGCAATAGGCGCGCACCGCGGCTTCTTCCAGCAGGCGCCCCAGTCGCACGCCGTAGCCGGCCACGACGTGCTCGCGTTCGAGCCGCGCGATGCGCGCCACCACGGTGGTGCGGGCCAGCCCGAGCTTGCGCGCCAGGATGGCCGCCGGTTCGCGCGCATTGGCTTGCAGCAGGCTGAGCAGTTGCCGGTCGATGGCGTCGAGTCTTTCGTTCATGCGGCAGGCCGTGGCGTTGAGCGCGGGGGCGCGAGAGCCGACGGTACAGGCCCCGGCCGGCCCGCGTCAATGCGGGGTCCAGGCGCGGCGCTTTTTGACGCGGACACGCCTTAGCCGTCCGATTCCGGAGGAATGCCGCCCTGGTAGACGCGCCCGTCGAATTCGAAGCGCGTGATGGTCTTGCGCGCGGCGTCGAAGATGCGGTCGCGGCTCGCCGCGTCCAGGCCGTCGTGGTCGGCGAAGCTGAAGCGGCACAGGTCGATGTCGCTGTCGTAGAAGGCCGAGTGCACGAAGCGGCTGACGTCGAGTTCGTGCGCGAAATGCGCGAACTCGCGCAACTGTTCCATTTCGTGGAAGGAGCCGTTGCGGCTGACGAGCAGCATGCCGAACTTGCGTTCCTCGTCCGCCACGGGTTCGGGGGCGGGGGCAGCGTCGGCGGCCGGCGGTTCCGCGTAGTCGAAGCGGGCGCCGAATTCGTGCATGGCGGCCAGCACGCGCTGCCACGCCTCTTCGTCCAGGGCGAGGCGGGCGGCCACGAAGAACAGGCGTTGCCGGCCCAGCGAGCGCGGTTCGGGGCCGCCCACGTAACTGGACCAGGGGGTGGCGGCGTCCAGCCCGGCCAGCTCCGCCATGCGTGCGTCGCTGTATCCCAGCCTGTCCTGCAAGCGTCGCATGGACAGGGCGTCCGGGGGGGCATAGTTCTGGATCGTCTTCATGAGCGCGCTCCGTTTTGCTCCGGGCACCGCGGAAACGGGGCCGGCGGCGTGCGCCGGGGCGCCCTTGCGGCTACGCTTTCATGCTAGCGCGCCGCGCCGGGCTTGCCTAGCGCCGGCGGGGCCCGTGCTAGGATTTGCGCCGACTTTCATTGCCAGGAGGCTTACCCATGGACATCCAGGAACAAATCGCCGTCATCGTGCATACCATTTCGCACCAGGGCGGCCGTATCGACGCGCTGAATTCGACCCTGCTGTCGATGTTGCACCTGGTCAAGGCCTCGCCCGGCCTGCGCGAGGCGATCGAAGCCCAGTTGGAACAGAACTACTCCAGTCTGCTGGCCCGCTCCGAGAACCCGCAGTACGTGGCCGGATTCGAGAGCGTGCGCGACATGATCGCCGCGGCCCTGAAGTAGGCGCGGCAAACCGGTAAGTTACCCACAACTTCTGTGGACAAGCCTTGGGATAGCGCGGGCATAGCTGCGCAAATCCCTTTGATTACAAGGGCTTGGCCGAGGCGGTCAAAGGCGGCTCCAGCCGCGCATGCCGAGGCTTGGCCGCCCCGCCCGTCACGGGGCGTCCAAGCCGGGTAATATGCGCCCCCATGCGGAATCAGTATTCATTGGAAGGCCGGGACGGATCGATGATGGCGCGCGTTTCGGAAGCGGCAAAGCTGGCGGCATTCGACCCCGGCAAACTCTCGCCCGAAGCGCGCCAGAGCTGGGAGCGCATGGGGCACGGCTTCAAGGCCTGGCACGACTTCGATCAGCGCCATCCCATCCTGCGCCGCCTGGCCCGCTTGCCGCTGGTCGGCGCCTGGTACCGCAAGGCGCGGCGGCGCCACGTATTGCTGGCCAGCGGCCAATTGGTGTTCTGACGCCGCCGGGGCTATTTGCGGCGCCTGGCGTACAGATGGTAGGCGAGCCCGATGGCCGCGCCGATCGCGGCGGCCACCGCCAGCTTGGTCTCGACGCCATGCAGGCGGCCAAGCAGGGATTCGATCGTCTGCCCGAAAGCGTAGCCCAGCGCGCTGAAGCACACCGCCCAGATGACGGCCGCGATGGCGTTGAGCGCGAGGAACCGCAGCGGCGACACGCGCGACACGCCCAGGGCCACGGGGCCGACGGTGCGCAGGCCGTAGAGGAAGCGCAAGGCCAGGATGAAGCCGTGAGGATAGCGGTCGACCAGCGCCAGCGCCTTCGCGAAGGCGGGCTGCCCGCGGACCCGCCTGACGTAGCGGTTGTCGCGATAGCGCCGGCCCAGGTAGAACAGCAACTGGTCCGCCGCGAACGACCCCGCGAATGCGAACAGCATGACGTCGGGCAGGTGCAGAAGGCGCTGGTGCGCCAGGAACCCCGCGAGCACCACCACGCTTTCGCCTTCCAGGAAGGTGCCGGCCAGCACCGCCCACAGGCCGTAGTCGACGATGAATTGATGCAGCGTCGGATTCATCTGGGCCGCTCGCCGACGATGCGGGCCAGGGTCTGCAAGGCCATGGTGATGTCCGGCGTGGTGCGCTGCCCGCAACTGATGCGCAGGAAGTGGTCGTAGCGGGTGCCGTTCGAGAACATCGAGCCCGGCGCGACCCGGATGCCCTGGCGCAGGGCAGTCTCGAAGACGTCCAGGCCGGACCGGCCGCCGGGCATTTCCACCCACAGCAGCAGGCCGCCCTGGGGCACGCTCAAACGGGTGCCCGCCGGAAAATGCGCGGCGATGGTCTCGGCGGTCTGGTCGCGTTGAGCCTTCAGGTAGCGGCGCAGCCGCGACAGATGGCGGTCGTAGGCGCGGGACCCCATGAATTCCGCCACGGCCATTTGCGCGAGCGGTTCGTTGGGGCGGCTCTGGGCGAATTTCAGCATGGCGATGCGCGCCTTCCAGCGGCCGCCGATCAGCCAGCCCAGGCGCATGCCCGGGGCCAGCGTCTTGTGCATGGACGAACAATAGATGACGTTGCCGGTCGCGTCCCAGGACTTGGCCGCGGGCAGCGGCGTGTCGTCGTCGGTCAGCGCGCCGTAGGTGTCGTCTTCGATCAGCGGCACTTGCTGGCGTTCGCACAGCGCCACCAGCCGGGCTTTTTCCGCCTCGGGCATGACGCAGCCCAGGGGGTTGTGGAAATTGGGCACCACGACCACGGCGCGGATATCGCCGTGCGTCTGGAAGGCCAGGTCCAGCGCCTCGATCGACAGGCCGTGCTGAGGACTGGTGGGGATTTCCAGCGCCCGCATGCCCAGGCTTTCCAGAACCTGCAGCAGGCCGAAGTAGGCGGGGGATTCGACGGCGATGGTGTCCCCGGGCCGGGCCACGGCGCGCAGCGCCAGGTTCAGCGCTTCGATGCAGCCGTGCGTGACGATGACGTCGTCGGGCGCCGCATTGATGCCGTTGGCCAGCGCCCGGCGCGCGAGCACGGTGCGCAGCGCCGGATGCCCTTGCGGCGGGACCGTACTGACCAGCACCTCGGGCGACTGCCGCAGCGCGCGCGTCATCGCCTGCTTGAGCGCTTCCATGGGATAGGCCTCCGGCATCGCCGCGGCCAGCGCGAAATTGGCGCTGACCGGATGCGCGTCGCACTTGGCCACGAAGTCCGACACCCGGTCGTGGATGCCCACGTACTGGGCGGCGCCCAGCGTCTGGCGGATGTCGGGCTCGCCGACGGGGGGGATGCTGTTGCGCCGCGGCTTCAGGACGAAATATCCCGAACGCGGCCGGGCTTCGATCAGCCCGTCGTCCTCGAGCTGGCGGCAGGCCTGCAGCGCGGTGGAGAGGCTGACGTGATGGGTGCGCACCAGCGTGCGCACGGAGGGCATGCGCTGCGCCGGCGCCAGCACGCCCGCCTGGATGGCGCGCCGGTAGTGGTTGGCCAGGCGTAGATAGAGCGGTTGCGGATCCATGCGCCGATCATGCTCCCCGAGGTTGGAATGAGACTAGGCACAGATCCATGCAAAGTACACCATAACAGCCTGAAAATCGAGGATCTGCATCGGTACAGAAAGCAGAATTGTGTGGCTGTTGCGCATAGCAGGGGGCGGGTAGCCTGTAGTTGTCCGACAGGAGATGGCCATGAACTCGAATTTCGCCCCCGATATCCGCGCCCGCCGCTTGGCGCTTGCCGCCGGCGCCAGCCGGCAACTCGTCCTGCGCGCCGGCGCCACCATCGTCTGCGTCGACGGCAGCGTGCGGGTCGACGAACCGGTGATCGGCCTGGAAGCCGCGGGAGGATTGCCTGGCGCGGTCTCCGCGCGGGTCAACGCGGGCGAGGGGCACGGCCTGGCCTACGGGGGCGTGGCGCGGATAACGGCCATCGTGTCCGCGGAGGTGATTTGCCTGGACCGGCCGGGCCCGGCAAGCCGCCTGCTGCGCCATATGACCGCTTTTTTTTTGGCCCGGCATGGCGGAAAACCAAAAAAAAGTCCTGGGTGCGCTGCACAAGATTTCAAAATGATGTATGATTCACACATCAGACGCGGGGTGGAGCAGTCTGGCAGCTCGTCGGGCTCATAACCCGAAGGTCGTAGGTTCAAATCCTGCCCCCGCAACCAGTTTCAAGCAGGACCCGGGCACCCGGGCGGCGCATGCCAATGCGCCCTTCCTCGAAAAAAAGCCGCGATTCATATCGCGGCTTTTTTTTTGTTGCCGAGCCGCCCCAAGACAAAAAGCGCCCCCTCGAGGGGGCAGCCAGCGCGTAGCGTGGGGGCATTTTCTGTCTTTGCCGCCGCCCGGCTCGCGGCTTTCCGCCGGAAGCCTTGCCCTGGGTCAAACCTTTGTTCCATCCCGGGCTTTCCCGGGTACGCCACGGCCGCACACGGCGGCGGCCCTGCGCTACGATGGGGCACGCGCGCTAGGTTGCCGCATTCGAGGAGGGTCCATGGGAACAGCAAAATACGATCATCCCGGCTACGTCGCCGACACCGGCGCTGAAGGCAAGTACCACGTGGGCATCTGGTGCCCCCACGGCTATCCCGCCCATATCCATATCGGCCGCCCCGCGGAGCGCGGCGATCCCCAGGCGCTGCTGCGGCTGCGCATCCCGGACGGCGTCTTCCAGTCCTTGCCGGACGATCCCGAAACCCTCTGCCGCCGCGCGCTTGGCCAGGCGATGGGCGCGGGGCTGCTGCCTTCGGTCGCGGTGGACGGCGAATTCCAGGAATTGCGGTTCGAACTGGACTCCGAGCCCTGGTCGGGGCCGATGCAGGCGGCGGTCCGCGCCTAGTGCGCAAAGCGGCGCCCCGGGCCGCCCGGGGCAAAGTTGCCCACAGCGATTGTGGACAAGCCTTGGGATAGCCCTTGCGCATGTCCGCTTTTCCCCGCCATAACAAGCACTTGGCGCTTGCGCTCAATAAACGCCCTTCGGGGCGTTTATTGCGTCGGGGCGGCCGGCCGGCTGTGCGACAATCCTTGCCCGTCCCGCGCCCGCGTTTCCTCTCGATTTCTTTCCCATGCACCGTGCCTCACCTGTCCCTCCCGTCGGCCTGAAGGCGCCGGCGCCATGAGTCCGGCCGCCCAGCGCGTCGCCATCATCGGCGGCGGTCCGGCGGGCCTGATGGCCGCCGAAAGCCTGAGCGGGCATGCCGTGCAGGTGGACGTGTTCGATGCGATGCCTTCCGTCGGCCGCAAGTTCCTGATGGCCGGGCGGGGCGGCTTGAACCTGACCCACAGCGAGCCGGCCGGGCCGTTCCTGGCCCGGTACGGCGCCCGCGCGCCGCAGGTGGCGCCGTGGCTGGAGGCGCTGGACGCCGCCGGCTTGCGGGAATGGGCCCATGGGCTCGGCATCCAGACTTTCGTGGGGTCGTCCGGGCGCGTGTTTCCCGAGGAAATGAAGGCGGCTCCGCTATTGCGGGCCTGGCTTGCCCGGCTGCGCGCCCGCGGCGTGCGGCTGCACATGCGGCATCGCTGGCTGGGATGGCCGGCCGGTTCCCGGCCCCGCGCCGCGGCGCTGCGCTTCGATACGCCCGAGGGCGGGCAGACGTATGCGGCCGACGCCGTGGTCCTGGCGCTGGGCGGTGGAAGCTGGGCCAGGCTGGGGTCGGACGGCGCCTGGATGGCGGGCCTGCGGGCGCACGGCATCGAAGTCGCGCCGCTGCGTCCGGCCAATTGCGGTTTCGACGTGGCGTGGTCGGATCACTTCCGCGAGCGCAACGCGGGGCTGCCCGTGAAGTCCGTGGCCATGGCCTGCGAAACCGCCGCGGGCGAAAGGCTGGCCCGGCAGGGAGAATTCGTCATTTCGGAAACCGGCATAGAAGGCAGCCTGGTCTATGCGCTGTCGGCGCCCTTGCGGGACCGGATCGAGGCCGCCGGCGAGGCGACCGCCATGCTCGATCTGTTGCCGGACTGGCCCCGGGAAAAGGTGCTGGCGGCGGTGACGCATCCGCGTGGCGCGCGCTCCATGTCCAGCCATCTGCAGAGCCGCCTGGGGCTCAAGGGGGTCAAGGCGGGCCTGCTGCGCGAATGCGCGACGGCGGAAGATTTCCGCGATCCGGCGCGCCTCGGCCTGCGCATCAAGGCGCTGCCCCTGATATTGACGCGGCCGCGCCCCGTCGACGAGGCGATCAGCACGGCGGGCGGGGTGTCCTTCGATGCGTTGACGCCTGGCTTGATGCTGCGCTCGGCGCCCGGCGTCTTCTGCGCCGGCGAGATGCTGGACTGGGAGGCGCCGACGGGCGGCTATCTATTGACGGCCTGCATGGCGAGCGGCGTCGCCGCCGCCTCCGGCGTCATGGATTTCCTGGCGGCCGGGCAGCCAGGTCAGGAACTCGACGGGTAGGGCGCCATGCCCGCGGGCGCGCGCGGCGCAAGGTCGCCGACGACGTGGCCCACCACCGGCGGGCCGCCTTCGGGCTGCGTGATGATGCCGATGACCCGGGTAATGGCGCTGGCCGGGATGCCGGTGCCCTGCGCGGGATCCTGCACCAATTGCCAGATGGCGGCTTCCGCCATGCCGGATTCCTGGTCGGCCGAATGCGTGGTGTCCAGACAGCTACGGGCGAAAGAGGACCAATCGGCCGCGCTGCACGGCAGGCCGTGCGCGGTGGCCAGGCGGGCCAGGGCCTGGGGCGCGTCGGCCTGGCTGGCGGCTTGCTGGGCGGCGGCCCCCAGCGTGACATCCAGCGACAGCAGACGGAGAAACTCTACGACATTGTCGGTATTCATTGTGGGTCTCCTGCCATGGCTGTTCTGGTCCCTGGGCGCTTCAGCCGGCTTGGCCCAGCATCGACACCAATGACTGCTTCAGACGTGGCGAAAAAATCGGCACCGTATGGGATACGCCGTTACGGTCCACGCCTTCTTTGAGTTCGACAGACTGTCCAAGGAAAATATCCGGCGCGGCGCCGATTTCGTTGTAGCGGGCCACCAGTTCGTTCACGTCGCGTTGGGCGTCGGCCAGCGTGCTGCTGTCCGCCAGCTTGCCGGCGGCGTGAGCCTGCAAAATTCGATGCAGATCGTCGATGAACAGCGCCAAAGCCGCCTGTCCGCGACATTGAGGCTGTTCCCAGCCCCAGCCTTGAGGGGTGGAACCATTGCTCTGCGGTACGTGTTTCTTGATCATTTGCGCATCCTAATCCATTGCCGGCAATTTCGCGACAGGCGCGGGCCGGTCCGGGCGCCGCTGCGCCGCGGCCGAGCGGGGCGGCCGGCGCCATGAAACGCGCTGGCCGAGGATGCCCAAATCGGGGACTTTGCGGTATGCTGGGTTCCGCTTTCCTCGGCCAGACAGGAGATGTTCATGAAAAACAAGATTTTTCTCGTCATGCTGCTTTCGATCGCCGCGCTTTCGGCCGGCTGCAATACCGTTGCGGGCGCCGGCAAGGACATCCAGCGGGGCGGGGAAAAGATAGAAGGCGCGGCCACCAAGTAGGCAGCGCCGTCAGCCGCGACCCCGGCTCGAGGCCGCGCGTGGAATGCCCAGGCATTTCGCGCGCGGCTTTTTTCATTGCCAGGCCGTTCGGGAATGGAAGGTACGGCTGGGGCATAATCTCGAAAATCCGAATCACGAAGCGGGAAGTGTCATGCGCAAGTCTGTGTGGGTGGGAATGGCGGTCGCGGCTGTGTTGGCCGGCTGCGCGAGCAGGGGGGTCTACGAGTCCGATGCCGTCTTGAAGGAGACCTTCAGCGTCAATACCAACTACGAGGCCGCTTTCCGCCGCGCCGGCGAATACGTGCGCGTCTGCCACGTCCAGGTGCAGCATGCCTACAACGTGGCCTACGCGTGGCGCCACGTGAAGGGCGAAAAGGGCGCGCCCGACGAAGTGCAACTCTATAAAGTGACGGAGCCGGCCAAGGTGCTGGAACTGATCGCCGCCGAGACCGACACGCCTTCCACGTCCAAGGTGACCATCACGGTGCTGGGCGAAGGGCAATGGGATGCGGCGGAGATCGCCGCCGCCAAGGCGTCCATCCAGAGCGCCACGCCCGTGTGCCGCAAGGGCGCCGAAGGCTGATCCATGGACGCCCGCTCCCAGCAGATCCGCGCCGGCGCCCTGTCGTTCTCGCTGTTCGCCGGGGCGTTCCGCTTCCTGGGCTGGCTCAACGGCGTTGCCGCGCTGGCCTTGACCGGGTTTTCGCTGGGCATCGTGGGCGGCGACGTCGCCGCGCCCGATCTGCAGTGGCCGTTGGAATTGCTGCTGGCCGGCCTGCTGGCAAGCTGCCTGGGCGCGCTGTTCGCCTATCTGGCCCAGGTGAGCCTGTTGCGCCAAGGCTACACCGGGCACCTGACGCGCGCCCATTGGCCGGCGCAGGTGCTGGCCGCGTTGTGTTATGTGCTTAGCGCGCTGGCGTTCTGCGCGGCCTGCTGGCTGGCGGCCGGGCAGGCGGTCACGGATCCGCCCCAGATGACGGCCTACACAAGCCGCTGATTCTGCGGGTAAACCCATGTGCGCAAAAATGTTGGACTTGCGTTTGTGTTGAGAATAATATGCGCATTGCGTATATAAATCCTCCTCTTTGGGGCCCGTCATGACCATCTCCCAGCAAGCCTTTCTGCGCGACGCCATGCGGCGCCTGAACCTCACGCGCGACGTCTTCGCCACCCGCATCGGCGTCAAGCGCCGGGCGCTGGATACCTGGCTGCTGCCGGAAGGCTCGCAGGAGTTCCGGGCGATGCCGGAGGTGGTGCAGCGTTTCGTCAACGAAATCGTGCAGAACGGGGTGTTGCTGGAAA
Source organism: Achromobacter veterisilvae (assembly GCF_037619525.1). NCBI lineage: Bacteria > Pseudomonadati > Pseudomonadota > Betaproteobacteria > Burkholderiales > Alcaligenaceae > Achromobacter > Achromobacter veterisilvae. Next base: position 2,927,627 of record NZ_CP148753.1, read on the forward strand.
AATATACGCAGAGCGTACAAGACGGCCCCTTGCGCGAGCGCATCGCCGTGGAAGGCAAGCACCAGCTCCTGTCGGTGGACCAGTTCACCCGCGAGTCGGTCGAGGACCTGTTCCGCGTGGCCGACATGATGCAGCCGATCGCGCGCCGCCAGAAAGTGTCGCGCGTGCTGGAAGGCGCCGTGCTGGGCAATCTGTTCTTCGAGGCCAGCACGCGGACCCGCGTGAGCTTCGGTTCGGCATTCTGCCGCCTGGGCGGCTCGGTCTGCGACACCACGGGCTTCACGTTCTCGTCCATGGCCAAGGGCGAATCCATCTACGACACCAGCCGCGTCATGAGCGGCTACGTCGATGCCATGGTCATCCGCCATCCGGACCAGGGCTCGGTCGCCGAATTCGCCCGCGCCACCAACATCCCCGTGGTCAACGGCGGCGACGGCCCGGGCGAGCACCCGAGCCAGGCCTTGCTGGACCTGTACACGATCCTGACCGAGTTCTCGCGCCTGGGCAAGCTGCTGGACGGCGCGCACATCGCCATGGTCGGCGACCTGAAATACGGACGCACGGTGCATTCGCTCATCAAGCTGATGGCGCTGTACAAGAACGTGAAATTCTCGCTGGTGTCGCCCCGGGGCCTGGAAATGCCGTCCTACATCGTCGACCAGGCCAGCCGCAACGGCAACGTGATCGAACAGAAGAGCTCGCTGGCCGAAGGGCTGGCCGGCGCGGACGTCATCTACGCGACCCGCGTGCAGAAAGAGCGCTTCGCCAATGAAGAGAACGAAGGCTATACGCCCGACTTCCAGATCAACCGCGCCATCATCGATGCCTATTGCAGCCCCGAGACCATCGTGATGCACCCGCTGCCGCGCGACAGCCGTCCCGGCGCCAACGACCTGAGCGTGGACCTCAACCACGATCCGCGCCTGGCGATCTTCCGCCAGACCGACAACGGCATTCCCATCCGCATGGCGATCTTCGCGGTGCTGCTGGGCGTGGAAGGCCTGGTCCAGCACTCGATGCGCGACGTGACGTGGCAGCATCCGTCCCACGTCGGCCCGGACGATTCGACCTTCCACGGCCTGGATTGATCGCGACTTGGTCCGAATACCCCTGCTGCGGCGGCGCCCAGCCGGCCCGGGCAGGGGGATTTGAAGCATAATCCGCGCTGGCTTTTTTCTGTCGCGTGTCGCGTGTCGCTCCCGGGGCACGCCTTGGAGCCTTCGGGCGGATTATCTATGTCTTCAAGCAGTCCTGGCATTCCGTCTTCTGCTGGCCGGTCCGATGACGCGTCCGGCCGGGCGTGCTACCTGAGCGCATCCAATGAACAGGCCTGGGAGGCCGTCTACCGTTCGGTCGACGCCTATACCCGCGGGCAGGTCGCGGCGGTGGTGGCGGACAGCGTGTCGCAGTTGGTGGATACGTTCTATTCCGTCCTGCTGGCCGACGCCGAGGCGGGCCCGCGCCTGTCGCACGAAATCGTGGCCACCCGCCTGCACAGCGGCATGACCCGCTGGCTGAAGGGGCTGCTGTGCGTGCGCGAGCAGGGCGACGTTGCCACCTTGATGGCCACGCAGAAGAAAGTGGGCGAGGTGCACGCCCGCGTCCATATCCCCATGCACTTGGTGATGGCCGGGGCGCGCATCCTGAAGAACGAGATCGCCCTGCGCCTGCGCGCCAGCGACCTGGACGGCGCCGCCGCGTCCGTCGCTACGCAGTACGTGTGCAATCTGTTCGACCTGGCCGTCGAGCAGATGAGCCGCGCGTTCATGCGCGACATCAGCCGCGGCGCCCGCAACGACGAGGCCTACCGGCTTTTCGCCCTGGGGCAGAACATTTCCACCGAACGCGAGCGGCAGCGCGCGGCATTGCTGGAATGGAGCCAGGCCGTGCTGATCGGCCTGCACTACCGCGCGCCCGGGCAGGCGCTGCCGCGCCTGGCGGCGTCGGAATTCGGGCTGTGGCTGCAGCACAAGGGTGCGGCGATGTTCGAAAGCGCGCCGGCCCTGCAACAGGTCACCGAAGCCGTCGCGCGGCTGGACGAGGAGGTGCTGCCGCGGCTGTTGCGGGGCGAAACGCAAGGCCAGGTTTCCTCCATCCCGGATCACGTGCGTGAATTGCAGGAGCTGGTGGCGCGCATCAAGCATCTGCTCAACGGCCTGTTCGACATGGTGGCCGAGATCGAGAGCGGCAGCGACCCGCTGACCAACGTGCTGAACCGGCGGTTCCTGCCGTCGGTGGTCGGCCGCGAGATTTCGATCGCGCGCCGGCAGCGCACCGAGTTTTCCGTGCTGTTGCTGGACATCGACCATTTCAAGGCGATCAACGACCGGCACGGCCACTCCGGCGGCGACCAGGTGCTGCGCCAGTTCGCCCAGGTGCTGCACCAGTCGTGCCGTTCGAGCGACTTCGTGTTCCGCTATGGCGGCGAGGAATTCCTGGTGCTGCTGGTGGACGCGGGGCGGGAAGCGGCGCTGGCCGCGGCGCAGAAACTGGGCGCCGAGATCCGCCGCCAGGTGTTCACCTTGACCGAAGCCGGCCCGCTGCACATCACGGCCAGCATCGGCGTCGCGACGTTCGACGGGCATCCGGACTACGCTTACCTGATCGACCGCGCCGACAAGGCGCTGTACCGCGCCAAGCAGGCGGGCCGGGACCGCAGCGAGGCCGCGTAGCAGTGCCCGGGCAATGAAAAACGCGCCACTCGTGGCGCGTTTTTCGTCTGCGGGCGCAAGGCGGCTGCCTTGCCGCCGGCGGTTTACACCTTCTTTTCGCCGCCCAGCGCGTCGACCAGTTCGGCCATCATCTTGGCCAGCTCGCCCGTCATCAGCATCATGTCGGAATCGAACTTCTCGTCGTCGTTGGCGGCCACGCCTTCGTTGCCTTCCTTCAGCACGTCCAGGGGAGCGACGCGCTTGATGTCCAGGCCCTCGGTCAGCACGAACGAGATGCGGTCGGCCCAGGTCATGGCCAGGCGGGTGCATTGCTTGCCGGACTGGATGTGGCGGCGCACGTCGTCGGCGTCGATGGAGTGCTTGACGTAGCGGATGGCCGCGCCGCTTTCGCCCGAGGAGCGCAGTTCGGTGTCCTGGTCGATGGAGAAGTTGACCGGGGCCTCGTCTTCGGCCAGCCAGCCGGTCATCGCCGACGCGGGCGACTGCGCCACGTACAGGTTCTCGAGCGGGAAGGGGTCGATGCACTTGGCCAGCAGGCCGATGACTTCGTCGGCCTTGGCCGAGGCGGCGGCATCGACGACGAGCCAATGGTTCTGCGTGTCGATCCACACGCGGGTGTCGCGGTACACGCTGAAGGCGCGCGGCAGGAGTTCGTCCGTGACGCGCTCCTTGATTTCCTTCATCTGCTTGCGGCCGGGCTTGTAGCCCTGCTGCTCTTCGATTTCCTGGGCGCGCGCCTTGGCGACCTGGTTCACGACGGTGCCGGGCAGGAGCTTCTTCTCGGCCCGCAGGCTGAGCAGGATCTGGCCATTGATCACATGGGCCAGGCCGCCGTTTTCGCGCGGCGGAACCCAGCCCAGGCTTTGCATTTCCAGGTTGTTGCCGGACTGGTAGGCATGCCGCGCCAGCGTTTCTTCAAGCTGGTCGCCGATCAGCGTCCACGGCGAGGAGAGGCGGTAAATCTTGAGATTCTTGAACCACATGAGCGTCGGCCAAAAGGGGTGATTCTATACGACGCGGAGATATTGCCGAAGTGCTGCAATACGGGAGCGCGATGCGACACCTTCTGTCACTGACATCCGGTCGCCTATGCGCTAATGTCCGCCGCAGCAATGTCGAACTGGAGATAACAAATGAAGATCATAGGCATCGTCCTGATCGTCCTGGGCATCGCCGCCCTGGCCTACAAGGGCTTCAACTACAAATCCGAGGAGACCGTGCTGCAGATCGGCTCGGTGAAGGCCACCGCCGAGACCGAGAAGTCGGTGCCGATCCCGGCGTGGGCGGGCATCGCGGCCATCGTGGCGGGCGTGGTGGCGATCGGCGTGGGCATGCGCCGCTGATTCCCGCGGGCGCTGGCGGCCGCTATGCCGGCCAGTGGATGGCGGACGCGTCGCGGCCGCCATTTTTGCGTTCGTCCGCGCAAAAAAAAGCGGCCCGGCTCAATGAAGGCCGGGCCGGTACGGGAGCACACAATACCGCGTCATAAAAGGCTCGCGGGGAACGCGGTATCGGTGTCAGAACACTGGCCCTGCAATCGTCCGACAGGGGGATCAATCGTCGGTCGATCTGGCGCAAGGCCGTAATCTGAGCGCCCAGTCTAATGTCGATGGTCTGACATGGTCCTGAATCTCGGGGCAAAAAAAAAGCTCCATAAGGAGCTTTTAAAGGCCGGGCGGGCGCAGCAGTCCCGTCCGGCGGGGGATGGACGTTTAGGCGTTGATGTCGTTGTCCTTGCTTTCGCGCACGAACAGCGTGCCGATGACCAGGGTCATTACCGCGATGATGATCGGGTACCACAGGCCGTCGTAGATATTGCCGGTTGCGGCGACCACGGCGAAGGCGACCGGGGGCAGGAAGCCGCCGAACCAGCCGTTGCCGATGTGGTAGGGCAGGCTCATCGACGTGTAGCGGATGCGCGTCGGGAACATTTCCACCAGCATGGCGGCGATCGGGCCGTACACCATGGTCACGTAGATCACCAGGACGGTCAGCAGCACGACGACCATGACGTTGTTGGTCTGCGCCGGATCGGCCTTGGCGGGGTAGCCGTGGCTGCGGATCGCGCTGGTGAGCGCCTTGTCCAGTTCCGCGGCCTTGGCCTTGAAGTCGGCCGCCGGCATGGTCTTGCCGTCGAACGAGGCGAACTCGTCATTGCCGATCTTGACCTTGGCGACCGAACCCGCCGGAGCGGCTTCGTTCTTGTAGTTCACCGAGTTGCGGGCCATGAACGACTTGACCACGTCGCAAGAGCTGGTGAACGACGAGGTGCCCACGGGGTTGAACTGGAACGAGCACGTGGCCGGATCCGCGATCACCGTGACCGGCGCCGTGGCCTGCGCCTTTTCCAGCGCGGGGTTGGCGAAGTGCGTGAGGCCCTGGAAGAGCGGGAAGTAGGTGACGGCGGCGATCAGGCAGCCCGCCATGATGATGGGCTTGCGGCCGATCTTGTCCGACAGCGCGCCGAAGATCACGAAGAACGGCGTGCCGATCAGCAGCGCGAGCGCGATCATGATGTTGGCGGTGTTCGCGTCGACCTTCAGCGTCTGCGTCAGGAAGAACAGGGCGTAGAACTGGCCGGTGTACCAGACCACGGCCTGGCCGGCGGTCAGGCCCAGCAGGGCCAGGATCACGACCTTCAGGTTCTTCCACTGGCCGAAGGATTCGGCGATCGGCGCCTTGGAGCCCTTGCCTTCTTCCTTCATGCGCTTGAAGGTCGGCGATTCGCTCAGTTGCAGGCGGATCCACACCGAGATGCCCAGCAGGACGACCGAGATCAGGAACGGGATGCGCCAGCCCCAGGCCTTGAAGTCGTCTTCGCCCATGAACGTGCGGATGCCGAGGATGACCAGCAGCGACAGGAACAGGCCCAGCGTCGCGGTGGTCTGGATCCAGGACGTGTAGAAACCGCGGCGGCCGTGGGGCGCGTGCTCGGCGACGTAGGTCGCGGCACCCCCGTATTCCCCGCCCAGCGCCAGGCCTTGCAGCAGGCGCAGGACGATCAGGATGGCCGGCGCCGCCAGGCCGATGCTGGCGTAGCTGGGCAGCACCCCGACGAGGAAGGTCGACAGGCCCATGATCACGATCGTGACCAGGAAGGTGTACTTGCGTCCCACGAGGTCGCCCAGGCGGCCGAACACCAGCGCGCCGAAGGGCCGCACGGCGAAGCCCGCCGCGAAGGCCAGCAGCGCGAAGATGAAGCCGGCGGTCGGGTTCACGCCCGAGAAAAAGTGCTGCGCGATGATGGCCGCGAGCGAACCGTAGAGATAAAAGTCGTACCACTCGAAAACCGTGCCCAGCGACGACGCAAAGATGACGCGGCGTTCATCCTTGGTCATCGGGCGCGGACCCGCGGAGGGGCCGCGGCCTGCCATGGTTGTTGTGCTCATGATGTCTCCTCGTTTTTGTTGCCGGCGGTGGTCCGCCGTGCACCGCCCTCCGCCGGCGACACCGACATCGAGAGCTATACGCAACATTGGGGGGCGAGGCTGACGAGGTTCTGACGGGATACTTACTTGAATCTTAAAATTGAAACAAAAAGTTTCTTTTCCGGGGGGTGCTAGGGATAGTCCTAGCTCTCCGATGGCTCCGGCGGTTCCGCGTAGAGGGGAAAAACCACACGGACCCGCATGCCCGGCAGGGACGAATGCGCGGTCGGATGGTCGTGGATTTCGACGCTGGCCTGGTGCTTCTGCGCGATCTCCCGCACGATGGCCAGGCCCAGGCCGCTGCCGTCGGACATCGTGCCCAGCACGCGGTAGAAGCGGTCGAACACGCGCTCGCGCTCCTCGGGGGGGATGCCGGGGCCGGAATCTTCCACCTCGAGCACGGCGTGTCCGTGCAGGATCCGCACGCGCACGGTGATGTGGCCGCCGCGCGGCGTGTAGCGCAGCGCGTTGTCCACCAGGTTGTTCAGGAGTTCGGCCAGCAGCAAGGGGTTGCCGCTGATTTCCACGGGCGCGTCCGCGCCTTCGAAGCCCAGGTCGGTATTGAGCGACAGGGCCTGCGGCACCCAGTGCATGGCCTGCTCGTAGGCGATGGCGTTGATGTCCGTGCGGGTCAGTCCGATGGCGCTGGGGTTCTCGGCGCGGGCCAGCAGGAGCAACTGGTTCACCAGGCGCGTGGCGCGTTCCGAGCCGGTCACGAGCTGGCGCAGGCTGGACTGCATTTCCTCGGGGCTGGCGTCCCGCAGCGCCAGTTCGGCCTGGGTGCGCAGGCCGGCCAGCGGCGTCTTCAACTGGTGCGCGGCGTCCGCGACGAAGCGGCGCTGCGCCTGCACGTTGGAGGACAGCCGGTCCAGCAGGTCGTTCATGGCGGCCACCAGCGGCGCGATCTCGGACGGCGCGGCGCGCTCGTCGATGGGGGAAAGATCGTCGGGCCGGCGCGCGCGCAGGCGCTGCTGCAGCGCGTTCAGGGGCGCGACGCCGCGCGACAGCCCGAACCACACCAGCAGCACGGCGATGGGCAGCACCACGAACTGCGGAATGATCACGCCCTTGATGATGTCGTTGGCCAACTGGGTGCGCTTCTCGACCGTCTCGGCGGCGATCAGCAGCGCGGGTTGCGTGTTCGGCAGGTGCAGGTCGACCCAGGTGAACGCCAGCCGGATCCCGAAGCCGCGCAGGGTGGCGTCCTCGTATTGCACTTCGCCGGGCCGGGGCTGGCCCACGGTGGAGGGCAGGGGCAGCGCCCGGTCGCCGCCCAGGTACTCGCCGCGGCTGCCCAGCGCCAGCCAGAACACGCTGTCGGTTTCGTCGGCGTGCAGCACTTCGCGGGCGGCGTCGGACATCTTCAGCATGGCGCGCCCGTCCTGCGCATGGACCTGCCGGGTCAGCACGTGGAGATTGTTGGCCAGCGCGCGGTCGTAGGGCACGTTGGCGATGTTCTGCGCGACCACGTAGGTGATGGCGACGCTCATCGGCCACAGCAGGAACAGGGGCGCCAGCATCCAGTCGAGGATCTCGCCCAGCAGGGAACGCTGGGGCGGCGCGAAGCTCGGGCCCCTGGACCCGGCCTGCATGACATCCAGTGCTTCCTGATTGAGCGCCTCTGGATGCGCGGGGTCAGCTTGCGAGGTACGCGGCACCCTGGTCACGCTCAAGACAGTAGCCCAGGCCGCGCACGGTCACGATCTTCACGCCGCTGGGCTCGAGCTTCTTGCGCAGGCGGTGCACATAGACCTCGATGGCGTTGGTGCTGACTTCCTCGCCCCACTCGCAGAGGTGGTCGACGAGCTGGGTCTTGCTGACCATGCGGCCGCTGCGGGTCAGGAGGATCTCGAGCAGGCTGACCTCGCGGGCCGACAGGTCCAGCGTCTGGTCGTCCACCATGGCCACCCGGCCCGTCTGGTCGAACAGCAGGCGGCCGTGCTTGAGCAGGGTGGCGCCGCCGCCGGCGCCGCGCCGGGTCAGCGCGCGCACGCGGGCTTCGAGTTCCGACAGGGCGAAGGGCTTGGCCATATAGTCGTCCGCGCCCAGGTCCAGGCCCTTGACGCGCTGTTCGATGCTGTCGGCGGCCGTCAGGATGAGCACGGGCAGGGCGGAGTTGCGGGCGCGCAGGCGCCGCAGGACTTCCAGGCCGGCCAGTTGCGGCAGGCCGAGGTCGAGGATGAGCAGGTCGAAGGCCTGGGCCGCCAACGCCGAATCGGCCGCCAGCCCGTCGCGCACGGCATCCACGGCGTAGCCATTGTGCCGCAACGAGCGGGACAGGCCGTCGGCCAGGATGCTGTCGTCTTCGGCGATCAGGATACGCATGGGCTACAGTAAGAAGAAACGCCGCGGCGCAAAAAGGGGATGAAGCGCCGGATTCGTCTGGCATTCTGGCATACGGCCTTGCACTTGCCACTCAGGGTATACGTGCAAAATACTGGCACACTGGTTTTTTATACAGTATAATCCGGTGCCATAATCTGATCCGTAGCTCAAAGCATCCGCCAGCCCCGGTCAGCCAAACCCGGCCAGCCAGACCGCAATCCCCTTCGACACCAGATACGTTACAGACAGGACTCTACATGGACGACAAAACCACCAAGGCCGCCGCATCGGAAAAGGCCAAGGCGCTTGCCGCCGCGCTCTCGCAGATCGAAAAGCAGTTCGGCAAGGGCTCGATCATGCGCTATGGCGACAACGAGGTCTCGCATGACATCCAGGTGGTTTCCACGGGGTCGCTCGGGCTGGACATCGCGCTGGGCGTCGGCGGCCTGCCGCGGGGCCGCGTGGTCGAGATCTACGGTCCGGAATCGTCGGGCAAGACCACGCTGACCCTGCAGGTCATCGCTGAAATGCAGAAGATCGGCGGCACCTGCGCCTTCGTCGACGCCGAACACGCGCTGGACGTGCAGTACGCCTCCAAGCTGGGCGTCAACCTGACCGACCTGCTGATCTCGCAGCCGGACACGGGCGAACAGGCGCTGGAAATCACCGACGCGCTGGTGCGCTCGGGCTCGGTCGACCTGATCGTCATCGACTCGGTGGCGGCCCTGGTGCCCAAGGCCGAAATCGAAGGCGAAATGGGCGATTCGCTGCCCGGCCTGCAAGCCCGCCTGATGAGCCAGGCGCTGCGCAAGCTGACCGCCACCATCAAGCGCACCAATTGCATGGTCATCTTCATCAACCAGATCCGCATGAAGATCGGCGTCATGTTCGGCAACCCCGAAACCACCACCGGCGGCAACGCGCTCAAGTTCTACGCGTCCGTGCGCCTGGACATCCGCCGCATCGGCTCGATCAAGAAGGGCGACGAGGTGGTCGGCAACGAAACCCGCGTCAAGGTCGTGAAGAACAAGGTGGCGCCCCCGTTCAAGCAGGCCGAGTTCGACATCATGTACGGCGCCGGCATCTCGCGCGAAGGCGAAATCATCGACCTGGGCGTGGCCGCCAATGTGGTGGACAAGTCCGGCGCGTGGTACAGCTACAACGGCAACCGCATCGGCCAGGGCAAGGACAATGTCCGCGAATACCTGAAAGAGCACAAGAGCATGGCCATCGAGATCGAGAACCGCGTGCGCGAGAACCAGGGCATCGTCAGCCGCGCGGCCGAGTTCGTGCCCACGGCGGAAGACACCGCCGAGTAATCGAGACGGTCTCGGGCCGCCCGCGGGTTTCCGCCGACGGCCCGCACATCGCGCGGGCTGGGCCCGATCGCTTGCGGCAGGCGCCTCGATGGGCCTGCCGTTGTGCATAGCAAGCAGGAAACGCATGAGCTGGAAACCGCCCCCCGCGTCAGCCGACCGCCTTCGCGCCAAGCTGGATGACGAGTTCGAAACCGTCGCCAAGCCCCAGGGCTTGCGCCGCAGTTCGGATGCGCGCCGCGAGCAGGAGGCGGCGGCGCCCGCCGGCCCGCGGGATCAATGGCAGCGCAGCTCCGAAGAGCGCGGCGCGGGGCGCGGCCGCCGCGCCGCCGCCGCCGAAGGCGATGAGGCCGGCGACGACGGCAAGTCCGCCCGCAAAGGCCCGTCGCTGAAGATGCGGGCCGTGGGCTATCTGTCGCGGCGCGAACACGCCCGCGGCGAACTGGCGCGCAAACTCGCCGCCCATGCGGAAGACCCCTCTGAAGTCGAGGCCGTGCTCGACGCCCTGGAAAAAGAGGGCTGGCTGTCCAATGAACGCTTTGCCCAGGGCCTGGTCCATCGGCGCGCATCGCGCCAGGGCACGGCGCGCATCGTCCAGGAACTGCGCCAGCACGGCGTGGACGACGGCCAGGTCGCTGAATTGCGCGAGCAACTGCGCGCCACCGAATACGACCGCGCGCTGGAGGTCTGGAAGAAACGTTTCGACGCCAGGCCCGACGACCGCGCGGCCTACGCCAAGCAGGCCCGCTTCCTGGCCAGCCGCGGTTTTGCGCACGACGTTATCCGCCGCATCCTGGGCGAAGGCGACGACGATTGAGCGTTTCGGCGCCGGGGGGGCGAGTCGCCTGCGGTCTCCCCCGGTGTCTGACACCCAGGCGAGATACGCTTCAATTTGCCCGTACGCTTCAAGGGTGTCAGACACCTCGCCTGCGGTCTCCCCCGGTGTCTGACACCCAGGCGAGATGCGCTTCAATTTGCCCGTACGCTTCACGGGTGTCAGACACCTCGCCTGCGGTCTCCCCCGGTGTCTGACACCCAGGCGAGATGCGCTTCAATTTGCCCGTACGCTTCATGGGTGTCAGACACCTCGTCTGCGGTCTCCCCCCGGTGTCTGACACCCAGGTGAGATGCGCTTCAGTTTGCCCGTACGCTTCACGGGTGTCAGACACCTCGCCTGCGGTCTCCCCCGGGTGTCAGACACCTTCGCCACCAGACACCTCCACCCCGAGGCGCCATCATCCTTCGATTAGACCTTTCTATTTCGCGGACTTGATGCCCGACAAGGTCTTGAAGCAGACGTCGCGGGTGATGGTCAGGAATTCGTCGATGTACGACGCGTCCGTGTCCTCGCTGCGCACCGTGGCGTACAGCGTGCGCCACACGCCTTGCGGCCCCAGCCGGCACAGGCGCAGCCATCCCTGGTTCATGTATTCCGTCAGCGCCCAATTGGGCAGCGCCGCCACGCCCCGGTTGCTGGCCACCAGTTGCGCGATGATCGGCGTCAGCTCCGCTTTGCGGACGGCGGCCGGCTCCACGTCGGCGGGGTCCAGGAAGGCCGTGAAGATATCCAGGCGCTGCTTGTCCACCGGGTAAGTGATGAGCGTCTGGTCGGCCAGTTGCTCGGGCGTGACGAATTTGCTGCCGGACAGCGGATTGGAGTCCGATACCGCCAGCACCAGTTCGTACCTGAACAACGGCAGGTATTCCACGGCGTCCAGCGGCTGCGGGTCCGAGGTGATGACCAGGTCGAGATCGCCGCGCACCAGCGCGGGCAGGGGGGCGAACGAAAACGCCGCCGACAGGTCCAGCGCCACGTCCGGCCACTGTGCGCGGAAGGCGTCCAGGGCCGGCATCAGCCACTGGAAGCAGGAATGGCAATCGATCGCCAGGTGCAGCCGCCCCGTGCGGCCCGCGGCCAGCCGCTGCAACTCGCGTTCGGTCGCGCGGATGCGGGGCAGCACTTCGTCCGCCAGCGCCAGCACGCGCAGGCCGGCGGTGGTCAGGCGGGCCGGCCGGGTGCGGCGGTTCAGCAGGGGCGTGCCCAACCGGGTTTCCAGGTCGCGCAACTGGTGCGACAGGGCCGATTGGGTCAGGTGCAGGCGTTCGGCGGCCTCTTGCAGGCTGCCGCCTTCGCGGATGGCCGTCAGCGTTTCTAGGTGGCGGATTTCGAGCATGGGATTGCAGGGATGGGAAATGAGCTTATATTTTATGAGATTCTCTCATGTTATGGATGTAGACATTGATTTTGATTCATGTTGGTTTGGCCTCAGAATAGCCGTCACTTGAACAAATTTTGTCTTACGACGGTATTCACATGACTACGATTCATAATTTGGGGTTCCCCCGCATCGGCGCCCAGCGCGAACTGAAGCGCGCCGTCGAGGCCTATTGGGCAGGCAAGCAGACCGCTGAAGCGCTCGAACAGACCGGCCGCGAACTGCGCGCCCGGCATTGGAAGCTGCAGGCCGACGCCGGCCTGAAGTTCGTGCCCGCCGGCGACTTCGCCTGGTACGACCAGATCCTGGAATGGACCACGCTGCTGGGCGCCGTGCCCGCGCGTTTCGGCCAGAAGGACGGCGAGCCGGTGTCGCTGGACACCCTGTTCCGCATGGGCCGGGGCCGCGCGCCGTCCGGCAAGCCCGCCGCCGCCTGCGAAATGACCAAGTGGTTCGATACCAACTACCACTACATCGTGCCGGAACTGGTCCCCGGCCAGACTTTCCGCATCGCCCGCGAATCGCTGTTCGAACAGATCCAGGAAGCGCAGGCGCTGGGCTACGCCGTCAAGCCCGTGATCCCGGGCCCGCTGACCTGGCTGTACCTGGGCAAGGGCGACGCGTTCGCCGAAGGCGCCGCCGACGCCGGCAAGCTGAAGCTGCTTGCCGCGCTGCTGCCCGTCTACCAGGACGTGCTGGCGCGCTTCGCCAAGCAGGGCGTGCAATGGGTGCAGATCGACGAACCCATCCTGGCGCTGGACCTGCCCCAAGCCTGGCGCGACGCCTTCCGCGAGGTCTACGCCACGCTGTCGGCCAGCCCGGTCAAGCTGCTGGCGGCCACCTATTTCGACGGACTGAAGGACAACCTGCCCACGGCGCTGGGCCTGTCCGTCGCCGGCCTGCACGTGGACCTGGTCCGCGCGCCGGAGCAACTGGCGGAAGTGGTTGCCGGCCTGCGCGGCGACCAGGTGCTGTCGGCCGGCATCATCAACGGCCGCAACATCTGGCGCACCGACCTGGACGCCGCCATCGCCACGCTGGCCCCGATCAAGCAGCAACTGGGCGACCGCCTGTGGCTGGCGCCGTCGTGCTCGCTGCTGCACGTGCCGGTGGACCTGGCCCATGAAACCGAACTGGACGCCGAACTCAAGAGCTGGCTGTCCTTCGCCGCGCAGAAGCTGGATGAACTGAGCCTGCTGGGCCGCGCGCTGGACAGCGCGACGGACGCTTCCGTGCAGGGCGGCCTGGCGAAACAGCGCGCCGCGCTGGCCGCCCGGCGTGCCTCCGCCCGCATCCACAATCCGGTGGTCGGCCAGCGGATGGCCGCCGCCGCCGGCGTGTCGCGCGACCGCGCGCCGTTCGCCGGCCGCATCGCCCGCCAGCAAGAGCAACTGGGCCTGCCCGCCTACCCGACCACCACGATCGGCTCTTTCCCGCAGACCGCGGAAATCCGCGCCCTGCGCCGGGACTGGAAGGCCGGCGCGCTGACCGATTCGGCCTACGAGACCGCCATCCGCAAGGAAATCGAGGAAGTCATCCGTTTCCAGGAAAAGGTGGGCCTGGACGTTCTGGTGCACGGCGAACCCGAGCGCAACGACATGGTGGAATACTTCGGCGAACTGCTGGCCGGTTTCGCCTTCACTAAGAACGGCTGGGTGCAAAGCTACGGCTCGCGCTGCGTCAAGCCGCCGATCATCTTCGGCGACGTGGCCCGCCCCGCGCCGATGACGGTGGGCTGGTCGTCCTACGCGCAGTCGCTGACCGACAAGCCGGTCAAGGGCATGCTGACCGGCCCGGTCACCATCCTGCAGTGGTCCTTCGTGCGCGACGACCAGCCGCGCGAGCAGACCTGCCGCCAACTGGCGCTGGCGCTGCGCGATGAAGTCGTGGACCTGGAAGCCGCCGGCATCAGCGTCATCCAGATCGACGAACCCGCCATCCGCGAAGGCCTGCCGCTGCGCCGGGCCGACTGGCAGGCCTACCTGGACTGGGCCGTGGATTGCTTCCGCCTGTCGACCGCCGGCGTGCGCGACGAAACGCAGATCCACACCCATATGTGCTATTCGGAGTTCAACGACATCATCGAGTCGATCGCCGCCATGGACGCGGACGTGATCACCATCGAAACCTCGCGCTCCAATATGGAGTTGCTGAAGGCGTTCGAGGACTTCCGCTACCCGAACGACATCGGCCCCGGCGTGTACGACATCCACTCGCCCAACGTGCCCGAGGTGGACTGGATGGTCGGCCTGATGGAAAAGGCGGCCGCCCGCCTGCCCAAGGAACGCCTGTGGGTGAATCCTGACTGCGGCCTGAAAACGCGCGCCTGGCCCGAAACCGAAGCCGCGCTGATCGGCATGGTGCAGGCGGCCCGCGCCCTGCGCCAGGCGGCCTAGCCGATACGCCCGGCGCCGCGGCGCCGGGCGGCGGCCATGCAAGACCGGCTTGCGCCATCGTGGCGCAAGCTTTTTTTTGCGTTGAGAGAGCCGCGGGGCGGAAACCGGCCCTCGGGAGGCGGCAAGCCCAGGCGGTCGATGAAGAGCCGCCTGCGCTATACTTTCAAGGTTTTGTTGCCGCGCACCATGCGCAGGCCCTCTTCGCCTCGCAGGCCCCCCAGCATGCCCTTGCCACCGCCGGACTATCCTCGCCAGCCACTGCATACGCGTTCCATACGCGTGCAATCGTATGCGCGTGATGATGGCCTATGGGACCTGGAAGCCGAGTTGATCGACGTCAAGGCGTACGATTTTCCCAAGCGCGACGGCGAGATGTTCAAGGCCGGCCAACCCATCCACCATATGCACCTGCGCATCACCATCGACGAGAATTTCTCGATCGTGGCCGCGCAGGCCGTCTATGACGCCGCCCCCTATGGGGCGCATTGCATGGCCATCGAGCCGGCTTACACTGATCTCATCGGCATGAACCTGCTCAAGGGGTTCCGTCAGCAGGTCAAGGAGCGGTTCGGGCACGTGGAGGGCTGTACGCACATGACCGAGCTGTCGCAGGTGCTTCCCACCGCGGCGGTCCAGACCATGGCCAATCGCCGGCGGCAGGAAAACAACCCGAACCGGCGTCCATTCCAACTGGACGGCTGCCATGCGCTCAGCACCGGCGGCCCGGTGGTGGCTGAGCACTATCCCAAGTGGTACACGGGGGATAGCGCTGAGGCATCGGCCGATTCGTCTACCGATTCACCTTCTCTTACTCATACGTCCTGACAGGTAACACATGAAAATCCACGAGTATCAAGGCAAGGAACTGCTGAAGCAATTTGGCGTCCCCGTGCCGCGCGGGATTCCCGCTCTTTCCGTCGACGAGGCCGTGGCTGCCGCTGAAAAGCTGGGTGGACCGGTCTGGGTCGTTAAGGCGCAGATCCACGCGGGCGGCCGCGGCAAGGGCGGCGGCGTGAAGCTGGCCCGCTCGATCGACGACGTGCGCAAGCTGGCCTCCGAGATCCTGGGCATGCAACTGGTCACGCACCAGACCGGTCCGGAAGGCCAGAAGGTCCGCCGCCTGTACATCGAAGACGGCGCCGACATCCAGAAGGAATACTACGTGTCGCTGGTCACCGACCGCGCCACCCAGAAGGTCGCCTTCATCGCCTCCAGCGAAGGCGGCATGGACATCGAGGAAGTGGCCCACTCCACGCCCGAAAAGATCATCACCGAATACATCGATCCGCTGACCGGCCTGTCGGCCGAGCAGGCCACCAAGATCGCCAACGCGATCGGCCTGCCCGCCGATTCCACCGCCCAGGCCGTGGACGTGTTCCAGAAGCTCTACAAGTGCTACATGGACACCGACGCCTCGCTGGTCGAAATCAACCCGCTGAACCGCGACAGCAAGGGCAACATCATCGCCCTGGACGCCAAGTTCAACTTCGACTCCAACGCCCTGTTCCGCCATCCGGAAATCGTCGCCTACCGCGACCTGGACGAAGAAGATCCGGCTGAAATCGAAGCCAGCAAGTTCGACCTGGCCTACATCCAGCTCGACGGCAACATCGGCTGCCTGGTGAACGGCGCCGGCCTGGCCATGGCCACCATGGACACCATCAAGCTGTTCGGCGGCGAGCCGGCCAACTTCCTGGACGTCGGCGGCGGCGCCACGGCCGAGAAGGTCACGGAAGCCTTCAAGATCATGCTCGGCAACAAGAGCGTGAAGGCCATCCTGGTCAACATCTTCGGCGGCATCATGCGCTGCGACGTCATCGCCGAAGGCGTGATCGCTGCTTGCAAGGCCGTCAACCTGAACGTGCCGCTGGTCGTCCGCATGAAGGGCACCAACGAAGAACTCGGCAAGAAGATGCTGGCCGACTCGGGTCTGCCGATCATCAGCGCCGACACGATGGCCGAAGCCGCCACCCGCGTCGTAGCAGCCGTCAAGTAAAAATTCCAAGGATTCACAAATGTCGATTCTGATCAACAAGGACACCAAAGTCATCACCCAGGGCATCACGGGCAAGACGGGCCAGTTCCACACCCGCATGTGCCGTGAGTACGCCAATGGTAAAGCTGCCTTCGTGGCCGGCGTGAACCCCAAGAAGGCGGGTGAAGACTTCGAAGGCGTGCCGATTTTCGCTTCGGTGAAAGACGCCAAGGCCGACACCGGCGCGACCGTGTCGGTCATCTACGTGCCGCCCGCGGGCGCCGCCGCCGCCATCTGGGAAGCCGTCGAGGCCGAACTGGATCTGGTGATCTGCATCACCGAAGGCATCCCGGTCCGCGACATGCTGGAAGTCAAGAACCGCATGAAGGCCAAGGGCAGCAAGACCCTGCTGCTGGGCCCGAACTGCCCCGGCCTGATCACCCCCGACGAAATCAAGATCGGCATCATGCCCGGCCACATCCACCGCAAGGGCCGCATCGGCATCGTCAGCCGCTCCGGCACCCTGACGTACGAAGCCGTGGCGCAGGTCACCGAGCTGGGCCTGGGTCAATCCAGCGCCGTGGGCATCGGCGGCGATCCCATCAACGGCCTGAAGCACGTCGACGTGCTGAAGATGTTCAATGACGATCCCGACACCGACGCCGTCATCATGATCGGCGAAATCGGCGGCCCGGACGAAGTCAACGCCGCGCAATGGGCGAAGGACAACATGAAGAAGCCGGTCGTCGGCTTCATCGCCGGCGTCACCGCCCCTCCCGGAAAGCGCATGGGCCACGCCGGCGCGTTGATCTCGGGCGGCGCCGACACGGCCGACGCCAAGCTGGAAGTCATGGAAGCCTGCGGCATCCGCACCACGCGCAACCCCTCCGAAATGGGCAAGCTGCTCAAGTCGGTGCTGTAATCCTCGGTTTCGCGCAAGGAAAAGCCCGCTTCGGCGGGCTTTTTTTTTGGCAATCCTAGGGTAATCCCGTGTCCATGTCGCGGCCTGGAAACCATACGGAAAGCTGAACGAAACTATAATGACAGCAAATCCATCGCGTACCCAGCAAGAATGCCGTCGGGCTCGCACCAAGACGGTCAGTACGTTTTCATCTTATTCACCCATTCATTTGGTTCGTCCTAGGGGGATCACACCTAGGAAAGAGAGGCATGGAACTTAGTTCAGCGGCATTCTGGATAGCGTTGCTCCAGATCATTTGGGTCAACATCCTGCTATCGGGCGACAACGCCGTGGTCATTGCGCTGGCAGCGCGTTCGCTGCCCCCGGCCCAACAGAAGAAAGCGATCGTGATCGGCTCCGCCGCCGCGATCATCATGCGTATCGTGCTGACGCTCGTCGCCGCCAAGCTGCTGTTGCTGCCGTGGCTCAAGCTCATCGGCGCGCTGCTCCTGGTCTACATCGGCGTGACGCTGCTGTTGCCGGAAGGCGAGGAAGGCGGCGCGGGCAAGACGCAGGGCAATCTGTTGACGGCAATCCGCACGATCATGATCGCCGACCTGGTCATGAGCCTGGACAACGTGGTGGCTGTCGCCGCCGCCGCGATGGGCGACACGACCTTGCTGGTACTGGGCCTGGCCATCAGTATTCCGCTGGTCATTTTCGGCAGCACGCTGCTGTTGAAGGTCATCGAGCGCTTCCCGGTCATCGTCTGGGTGGGCGCGGCGCTGCTGGGTTTCATCGCCGGCGAACTGCTGGTGGGCGACCCGGCCTTGCAGGAACCGGTGGCGCGCATCGACGCGGCCCTGGGCGTGACGCAGCACAGTTTCGCGCTGATGACGGGCGCGCTGGGCGCGGTGCTGGTCCTGGCCATCGGCAAAGTTTTGCTGATGCGCCAGAAAGCTGACTGAAAGCTGAATTATACTAATACGTTGTACTGAATGACCCCGCCGCGCCCTGCGCGGCGGGCTGGCCGGCTCGGGACCGGCCATTCTTTTCATAATGTTCTCCGGGGGTTCATAGTGCTTGAGTTTTTCCAGACGCTGAGTTGGGCAGCGGTATTCCAGATCATCCTCATCGATATCCTGCTCGGCGGCGACAACGCGGTCGTGATCGCCCTGGCTTGTCGCAACTTGGCGCCCAAGCAGCGCATGCAGGGCATCCTGTGGGGCACCGCGGGCGCCATCATCCTGCGCGTCGTGCTGATCGCCTTCGCCCTGACGCTCCTGTCGATCCCGTTCCTGAAGGTCGTGGGCGGCGCGCTGCTGCTCTGGATCGGCATCAAGCTCCTGATTCCCGAAGACGACGCGCATGGCAACGTGAAGGGCGGCACGTCCATCGTCGCCGCCATCAAGACCATCATCATCGCCGACTTCGTGATGAGCCTGGACAACGTGATCGCCATTGCCGGCGCGGCCCAGAACGCCCACGCCGACCACCAGATCGGCCTGGTCGCCTTCGGCCTGATCGTCAGCGTGCCGATCATCATCTGGGGCAGCACCCTGGTCCTCAAGCTGATCGACCGCTATCCGCTGGTCGTCACCTTCGGCGCGGCGCTGCTCGGCTGGATCGCCGGCGGCATGCTGGTCACCGACGTTATTGTCGAACGTCAATTCGGCGTTCAGCCGACTGCGGTTAAAATCGGCGCAGAAATCATTGGCGCCTTGCTCGTTGTTGTCGTTGGACGGTGGCTGGCAAGCCGCAAAACCACCTCCAAGGAATCAGCACATGAGTCTGCGTAGATCCGCCGATCCCCAGCAATCCGAATCGGGCCTGAGCCTGCTCCAGGGCCTGTTCGTGCTGGCCATCCTCGGTGTCGTCGCGACGGTCATCGTCTCCAACTTCGTTTGATGACGCCTCGTGTCCCTACCGCAACGCCTGGTCATCGCGACCCGCGCCAGCCGGCTTGCCCTGTGGCAAGCCGAGCATGTGCGCGACCGGCTGCGCACGCTGTACCCGGCGTGCGCGGTTGAACTCCTTACTCTGACGACCCGGGGCGACCAGATCCTCGACCGCACGCTGTCCAAGGTGGGCGGCAAGGGATTGTTCGTCAAGGAACTCGAAAACGCGCTGCTCGACGGGCGCGCCGATCTCGCCGTCCACTCCCTGAAGGACGTGCCGGTGGATCTGCAGGCCCCGTTCGAACTCTGCGCCGTCCTCGACCGCGCGGATCCGCGCGATGCCTTCGTCTCCAATCGCTACGATACGCTGGCCGACCTGCCCGCCGGGGCGGTGGTCGGCACGTCCAGCCTGCGCCGCGAATCCCAGATCCGCGCGCGCTACCCGGAATTGGCGGTCAAGCCCCTGCGCGGCAACCTCGACACGCGCCTGGGCAAGCTGGACAAGGGCGAATACGACGCCATCGTGCTCGCCGCCGCCGGCCTGGAGCGCCTGGGCCTGGGCTCGCGCATCCGCAGCCTGCTCGATCCGGCCGACAGCCTGCCCGCCGCCGGGCAGGGCGCCCTGGGCATCGAGATCCGCGAAGACCGCGGCGACGTGCGCGCCTGGCTGGCGCCGCTGGCCAGCGCGGACACCACGTCCTGTGTCGTGGCCGAGCGCGCCGTGTCCCGCAAGCTGGGCGGCTCCTGCCAGGTGCCCCTGGCGGCGTATGCCGAGATCGCGGCGGGCACCTTGTCGCTGCGCGCGCTGGTGGCGTCGCCCGATGGCGCGCGCATGGTCCATGCCGCGCGCAGCGGTCCGGTGGCCGATGCGCAGGCCATCGGCGAAGCCGCGGCCCAGGAACTGCTGGACGCGGGCGCGCAGGCCATCCTCCGCGAACTGCTGCAAGACGACGCCCGGCCGGACTGATGGCCATGGCGTCCGTAGCCGCCGAATCGCCGCGAGTCGCCGTCCTGACGCGGCCGGAAGGGCGCAACGAGGCGCTTGCCGCCCGCCTGCGCGCCGCCGGCTGGCTCCCCTGCATCCTGCCCGCCCTGGAAATCCAGGCGCTGCCGGCCGCGGCGCAGGCGCTGCCCCGTCCGGCCGACTACGACATGGTCGTATTCGTCAGCGGCAACGCGGCCCGGCAATACCTGGACCAGTGCGTCCAGGCGGACGGCCCGTTCGCCTGGCCCGCGGGCGTCATCGCCGCCACCGTGGGTCCCGCCAGCGCCCAGGCGCTGCGCGAATCCCCCTGTTTTGGCGCGAATACAACAGTTCTGCATCCTCCCGAAAGCGCGCCCAGCCACGATTCCGAGGCCCTGTGGGACGTGCTGCGGGGGCTGCCCCGCCTGCCGGCCCGCGTGCTGCTGGTGCGCGGCACGCAGGGCAGGGACTGGCTGGGCGACAAGCTCGAGGCGCACGGCGCGGCCGTGACGCGCCATGCGGCCTATCTGCGCCGTCCCGCCGACTGGGACGCCGGCCAGGTGGCCCTGCTGCGGCAGTGGGCCGGCGCCGGGCTGCGCGCCACCTGGCTGATCACCAGCGGGGAGGGCGCGGACGCGGTGCGGGCCCGCCTGGACGAGGCCGGCCTGGCGGCCTGGTGGGAGCAGTGCGGCTTCGTGCTGACGCATCCCTCCCTGGCGCGGCGCGTGCCGGCGGTCCGTCATGACGCCGGCGCCCCCGCAATGGTAAAAATCTGCTTGCCCAACGACGAGTCGATATTCCAGGCCTTTGTTGCTGCTTGATTCGTTGCTTCGGACCGACACCGAATACAATCGCGTCATGACAGACAAGACTCCCGCTACCGATCCGGTCGTTCCGACGGCCGTTCCGGGCGCAAGCGCGCCCGCATCGGCCCCGGCCGACCCCGTCAAGGCCCGTCCGGCCAAACGCGGCAGTGGCCCCCTGGTCACCGCCCTGATCATCGTCGTCCTGCTGGCTGTCGGCCTGGGCTACGCCCTGTGGAAGCAGCGCACGCAGTTCGTGTCCGCCGGCCGCGAGGTCGCCTCGCGGCTCGACACGCTGGCCTCCGACGTGGCGCAGGCCCGCAAGGACACGCGCGAAGCCCTGGCCCTGGCGCAGGCGCAGGCCGGCCGGGTGGCCGAGCTCGAAGACACCGTGCGCGAAACGCAAAGCCAGTACAACGCGCTGCAACTGGCCTGGCAGAACTTCAACGACAGCGCCAGCGACGAACTGCTGGCCAACGACGTCGAACGCCTGCTGACCATCGCCAGCCAGCAACTGCGCCTGGCGGGCAACGTCTCCAACGCCATCGTGGCCCTCGAAACCGCGCAATCGCGCCTGGCGCGCGCCGACCGGCCGCGCTTCTCCAGCCTGCAGCAATCCATCAACGGCGACCTGGACCGCCTGCGCGCGGTGTCCACGGTGGACATCCCCGCCCAATCGGCCCGCATCGAGCGCCTCGTGGCGCTGGTCGGCAAGGCGCCGCTGCTGGTGCCCGACGCCGCCGCCCCGGGCGTCACGCCCGCCGGCGAGACCCGGCCCGCCGCTCCCGCGCCCGCGGTCGACCCGCAGGCCGGCCTGCCCGCCGACGCGCCCTGGTGGCAGCGCTGGCGCGCCGAGATGGCCTCGTGGCCCGGCCGCGCCGGTTCCGCCCTGGCGCACGAACTGGGCGGCCTGATCACGATCCAGCGCGTGGACGAGCCCGCGGCCCTGCTGCTGTCGCCCGAACAGGCCGATCTGGTGCGCGGCGCGCTGCGCCAGCGCCTGCTGACTGCCCAACTGGCCATGCTGATGCGCCAGTCCGCGGTCTGGAAGAGCGAACTCGACAACGTCGGCACGACCTTGGCCAAGTACTACGACAGCCGCTCCCCCGACACTGTCGCCGCCCAGGGGCTGGCGCACGAACTGGCCCAGACCGACATCGCCGTGCGCCTGCCGGACGTGGCCGACAGCCTGGCTGCCGTGGCCGCGCTGCGGGCGGCGGGTTTCAAGACTAGCGAGCAGGACTGAGGCCTATGCGTACCTGGTTCTGGACTCTGCTGCTGGCCGTTGTCGCCGTCGCCCTGGCGGTGGTGCTGCGCACGCATTCCGGCAACGTGCTGTTGCTGGTCTGGCCGTGGCGCATCGGGATGTCGCTGACGCTGGCCGTCCTGCTGATCGTGGCCGCCTTCATCGTGCTGTACGTGGGCTTGCGCCTGCTGGCATGGCTGCTGGCCATCCCCGACCGCGTGCGGGCCTGGCGCGGCAAGCGCGCGCAGGCGCGCGATCATGAATTGCTGGAGCGCGGCTGGATCGGCCTGCTAGAAGGCCGCTACACCACCGCCGAAAAGGATCTGACCAAGCTGCTCGAGCAGACCAAGGTCCAGACCCGCCGCGTGCTGGCGGCGCTGTCCGCCGCCCGCGCCGCGCACGGCCTGGGCGAGTTCGACCGCCGCGACCGCCTGCTGGCGATGGCGCAGGAACAGGCGGGCGCCGATCCCGGCCTGGTCGAGGCCACCGCCACCGTCTCCGCCGACATGCTCCTGGACCAGGGCCGCGCCGAGCGCGCGCTGACGGTGCTGGAACCCCTGGCCGACGGCGGCGCGCGCCATCTGCATACGATGCGCCTGCTGTTGCGCGCGCACACCGCGCTGCACCACGACGAACAGGTCTTCACGCTGGCCCGCGGCCTCGTGCGCCGCAATGCCCTGGCCCGCGCCGAAGCCGACCATCTGGTCGACGCCTCGGGCGCGGCGCGCCTGCGCGCCGCCGGCGGCGAGGCCTGGCGCGCCATCTGGAAGGACCTGAAGGCCGAAGAGCGGCTCCTGCCCGAAATCGCGCTGGCCGGCGCCGCGGCCTTCGAGGCCGCCGGCGAAGCCAACGAGGCGGCGCGTGTGCTCGAAGCCGCGATCGCCGTGAAGTTCAACCCGGCCCTGGTGGCGGCCTATGCGCGCTGCGAGGCCGATCAGGTGTCGCGCCGGCTGGCCCGCGCCGAGACCTGGCTGCAGCAGCGTCCCACCGACCCCGACCTCCTCACCGCGCTGGGCATGCTGTGCCTGAACGGGCAGTTGTGGGGCCAGGCCGAACGCTATCTGCTGCGCGCCCTCAGCCGCCGCAGCGACGCGCAGACGCATGCCTTGCTGGGCAGCCTGTACGACCGCCTGGACCGTCCCGCCGACGCCGTGCGCCACTGGCGCCTTGCGACGGCGGCCAGCATGGCGCTGCCGGTCCTGGCGTCGGACGCCGCGCTGCCGGCCGCGGACACCGGTTCGGATCCCTACCGCGTGGATGCCGAAGGCGGCTATGCGGTGGGCCTGTCCGACACCGACAGCGATACCGACGTCGGCGGCGATTATCCGGCGCTGCCGCCGGCCGTGGCGGCGTCCGCCTCCGACTACGTGCTGGACCCGGACGCGCGCGTCAGCAAAGAGCAGCGCGAACGCGCGCTCGCGCCCGAGGATGCGCCGCTGGCCGGCGGCAGCACCGCCGATATCGACGAGTACTTCGACAGCGCCCCGATCCCGGCGGCGGCTTTCGACGAGCCGGTGCCCACGTACGCGCCGGCTCCGCCCGCCGGGCCCAAGCCCGCGCCGGCCGCCGCGCCCGTGCCGGCGACCAAGCCGCCGTTCAAGGACGACGGCTCGATTTGAATATTCCTTCAGACAAACAACAAGGTTGAATCATGAGTCTCGATCGCGTCTCCCCTGGCAAGAAGCTGCCGGAAGACTTCAACGTCATCATCGAAATCCCCATGAACGCCGACCCGGTGAAGTACGAGGTCGACAAGGACTCGGGCGCGATTTTCGTTGACCGCTTCATGCTGACGGCCATGCACTACCCGTGCAACTACGGCTACATCCCGCAAACCCTGTCCGAAGACGGCGACCCCGCCGACGTGCTGGTGCTGACGCCGTTCCCGATCCAGATCGGCGCGGTCGTGCGCTGCCGCGCCATCGGCGTGCTGGAAATGGACGACGAGTCGGGCGGCGACGCCAAGCTGCTGGCCGTGCCGATCGAAAAGCTGTACCCCCCGTACCGCAACATCAAGTCCTACGAAGACCTGCCGGCGGAAGACATCGCCCGCATCCAGCATTTCTTCGAACACTACAAAGACCTGGAAAAGGGCAAGTGGGTCAAGGTCAAGGGCTGGAAGGGCCTGGACGCCGCGCACGAGGAAATCGTCCGCAGCGCCGAGCGCTACGCCAAGGGCTGATCAGGCTATTTCTTTTGTCGAGCCGGCGCTGTGCCGGCCGGCGCTTTCAGGCGGCGCGGCCGCGACGGCATGATGCCGATCGCCGCCGCGCCGTTGCTTTGCGGGGCCTGCAAATTCAGCGAAACCTCCGCGGCCGCGACCTGGATGCGCGCCCGCAGGATTTCCAGCCGCTCGGCCGAGGTGCGCGCCTCGGCGGCGATGAACACCAGGCTGCCGACCACCTTCTGCTCGGGGCTGAAGATCGCCGAGCCTATCCCGATCAGGCCGGGATCGATCTCGCCGTGCGATACATATACGCCCGCGTTGCGCAGGCGCTTCAGGTTGGCGCGGAATTCGTCCCAGTCTTCGCCCAGTCCGGCTTCGCGGATTTCCGCGCTGTGCCAGAGCATCAGATTGCGTAGCTGGTAGGGGGGCAGGTTGGCCAGGATGGGCTTGGCCGTGGCCCCGTGGAACATGGTGTAGGGACGGCCGCGGGCATAGCTGGACTCGATGGAATCGTCCGTCCAGTAGCGGTCCACGCACATGACCTTGTCGCCGTAGTAGCTGCACAGCATCAGGTTGGCGTGCAGCTCGTCGCCGGTGGCGCGCATGACGCCGCGCGCCGCGCGCATCAGGGGATCGTGCTGGCGCAGGTGGCGGTCCAGTTCGATGATGCGCGATCCCAGCACGTAGGCGCCGCCCGCGGTGGGCGCCAGCAGGCCGCTTTCGGTCAGCGACTTCAGGTAGCGGTACGCCGTGGCGCGCGAACACTCCAGATGCGCCATGACGTCTTCCTGGAACGCGGCGGTGGTGTCGTCGCGAAAGAGGTCGAGAATGGACAACATGCGGTCTGGAGTGCTCATTGCGGGATGGCGCGCCTAGTGAATGTGGAAGCCGCCATTGACGTCGACCACGATGCCGGTTGAATAGGAGGACAGGTCCGAGGCCAGGAAAAGAATGGCCTGGGCGACTTCGGCGGGCGAGCCGAAACGTTGCAGCGGAATGCCCTGTTTGAGTTCTTGTTCCCAATTTTCGCCGAATTTGCCCAGCGTCATATCGGTTTCGATGATGCCCGGCGCCACGCAGTTGGCCCGGATGCCGCGCGGGCCCAGTTCGCGGGCCAGCGCCTTGGTGAAACTGATGACGCCGCCCTTGGAGGCCGCATAGTGCGACCCGCCCAGCAGGCCGCCGCCGCGCAGCGCGGCGGTGGAGCCCAGGTTGACGATGGCGGGGCGCCGCGGGCTGTCCAGCAGGGCCGGCAGCGCCGCGTGGGTAATGTTGTAGGTGCCCGTCAGGTTCACCTCGACCATGCGGCGGAACTCGTCTTCGGGCAGGTCCCAGATGCGGGTGGCCGCGACGATGCCGGCATTGTTGACCAGCACGTCGATCCCGCCGAGCGCGGCCTTCGCCCGCTCGATCGCCGCCTTGCAGGATGCCGCGCTCGACACGTCGCAATGCAGCTCGACCCGGCCCGCCGCGAGCGCCGCGGCGGCGCCTTCGGGATAGGCCCGGTCCAGCACGGCGACGGCCGCGCCCTGGGCGATGAACAATTCCGCGACGGCGGCGCCGATGCCCCGGGGGTTGGCGCCCCCCGTGACAATGGCGCGCTTGCCGGCCAG
Organism: Achromobacter veterisilvae; assembly: GCF_037619525.1. NCBI lineage: Bacteria > Pseudomonadati > Pseudomonadota > Betaproteobacteria > Burkholderiales > Alcaligenaceae > Achromobacter > Achromobacter veterisilvae. The sequence goes on from NZ_CP148753.1 coordinate 2,953,547, forward strand.
CAGTCCAGGCGCGCCGTCCATCACGGCTTCACCAGCGGGCAGCCGCCGTCCTTCAGCGGACGGAACGCCTGTTCGGCGGGAATCTTGCGGACCAGATTGTAGTAGTCCCAGTCGCGCTTGGATTCCGACGGCTTCTTGACCTGGAACAGATAGAGGTCGCGCATGACGCGGCCGTCTTCGCGGATCCGCCCGTTCTCGGTCATGAAGTCGTTGATGGGGGTGTCATGCATTTTCTTCAGGACCGCCTCGGAGCCGTCGGTGCCGGCCGCCTTGATGGCGTTCAGGTAGTGCATGGTGGCGCTGTAGTTGCTGGCCTGCACCATCGAGGGCATGCGGCCGGTGCGCTTGAAATAGCGCTCGGACCATTGCCGGGCCTTGTCGTCCTGGTCCCAGTAGAAAGGTTCCACCAGGTTCAGGCCCTGCGCGTACTCCAGGCCCACGCTGCGCACGTCCACGATGCTCATGAAGAGCGCCGCCACGCGCTGCTTGCTGCCCATGATGCCGAACTCGAACGCCTGCTTGATGCTGTTGATGGTGTCGCCGCTGCCGTTGGCCAGGCCGATGACCTGGGCCTTGGAAGCCTGCGCCTGCAGCAGGAAGGAAGAAAAGTCGGCGCTGGCGATGGGGTGGCGCACGCTGCCCACCACTTGTCCGCCCTTGGACTTCACCACCGCCATCGCGTCGCGCTCCAGCGAATGGCCGAACGCATAGTCGGAGGTGATGAAGTACCAGCTCTTGCCGCCGTCCTCCATGACGCCATTGGCCACGCCGGTGGCATAGGCATAGGTGTCGTAGGTCCAGTGCATGCCGTTGGGCGAGCAGGCCTTGCCGGTCAGGTCGGCCGAGCCGGCGCTGGTGAAGATCACCACGCGCTTCATCTGGCGGGTGAGGTCCTGCACGGCCAGCGCGATGGCGGAATTGGGCACGTCGAGGATCAGGTCGACCTTGTCGTTCTCGTACCAGCGGCGGGCGGTCGACACGCCGATGTCCACCTTGTTCTGGTGGTCGGCCGAAACGATTTCGATGGGCTTGCCCAGCACGGTGCCGCCGAAATCCTCGACGGCCATTTTCACGGCTTCGACGCCGAACTTGCCGGACAGGTCGGCCATCATGCCGGACTGGTCGCCCAGCACGCCGATCTTCACGACGTCATCCGACACTTGCGCCTGGGCGGACACGGACAGGGCGCCCAGCACGCAGGCGGCAAGGCTGTTCTTCAAACGGGTCTTCATGGGGGATGTCTCCTCGGGGGCTTCGGTTCCTGCGCGCCGGCCTGTGCCGGACGGTCGCGCGAAAAAGTGCCTCCACGCCGCGCCTTCGGCTTGCTGTCCCCGAAGGGGCGCTTTTTGCCTTAGGGCGGCCTGGCGGCAAAAAAAGGGCTTATTCCAGTGTCTGGCCGGCGTAGGCGTCGATGAACAGGTTGGGTTTCAGGAAGAAGCTGAGCACCAGGGCGCCGTTGGGCGAGCGCGCCACGTGCTGGTTGCCGCGCGGGCGCCAGACGTAGTCGCCGGCGCATACCTCGCCTTCGGCGTCGACGATGGAGCCTTCCAGCACGTAGGTCTGTTCGACCTCCACGTGCTCGTGCAGCGGCAGTTCCGTGCCGGGCTGCCAGCGGAACAGGGCGGTGAGCAGGCCGGACTCCTTGTCCTGCATCAGGATCTTCATATCGATGCCTTCGACCTGCGTGGGTTTCCACGGCAGGTCGGCGACTTTCAGGAAGCGCGAGGCCAAGGGCGGCAGCGCGTTGGCTGCGGGGCAGCCGGGGGTTTCGAGGGCCATGATTGTCTCCTAACCAAAACTCTTTATAAGAGATCAAGAAAAAATCTTGTTATTGAGTATTAGCAAATAGTCGCGTATATTGAGATTTATGTCAATTACGTTTTCACGAAGGGGAAACGCGAAGCGACACAGGCCGGGCCCAGAGATCCGGTCGCATACGAGATCTAGGAGACAAGCTTGAAACACGACTATCTGGACCGGACGTTCGGTCTGGCGGGGCGCGTCGCGCTGGTGACCGGCGCGGCACGGGGATTGGGCTACGCCATTGCGCAGGCCCTGGGCCGGGCGGGCGCGCAGGTGGTGATCAACGACCTTTCCGCGGACGCCTGCGAGGCGGCCTGCGAACGCCTGGCGCAAGAGGGCATCAAGGCCCACGGCGCGCCTTTCGACGTGGCCGACGGCCGCGCGGTGGCCGAGGCCGTGGCCAGGCTGGAGGACGCGGGGCTGGCGATCGACGTGCTGGTCAGCAACGCCGGCAACCAGAACCGCAAGCCGGTGGTGGAGATGAGCCCCGCCGAATGGCAGGCGCTGCAGAACGTCCACGTCAACGGCGCTTTCCATTGCGCGCGGGCCGTGCTGCCCGGCATGGGCAAGCGCGGCTTCGGCCGCATCGTCCTGATGTCGTCCGTGGCGGGGCAGGCGACCATGCCGAACATCGCCGCCTACGCGACCGCCAAGGGCGCGATCGCGGCCTTCGCCCGGGCGCTGGCGGTGGAGCACGGCGCCAGCGGCATTACCTGCAATGCGCTGGCCCCGGGCTTCGTGCGCACCGATTTCACGCAAGGGCTGCAAGAGAACCCCCAGTTCCAGTCCTTCCTGTCCACGGCGGTGCCCGCCGGCCGCTGGGCCGCGCCGGAAGACATCGCGCCGGCCGTGGTCTATCTGGCGTCGCCGGGCGCGTCGTTCGTCAACGGACACGTCCTGGCGATCGACGGCGGCCTGCTGGCCCGCATGTAGGAGCGCCGCCATGAACACCCAAGCGGTCCTGTCCGCCCGGGGGCTGGTCAAGCGGTTCGGCGGCTTCAATGCCGTCGACGACGTGTCCCTGTCCCTGCGCGAAGGCTCCATCCACGCCCTGATCGGCCCCAACGGCGCGGGCAAAACCACCTGTTTCAACCTGCTGACCAAATTCCTCACGCCGGACGCGGGCGCCATCCACTACCGGGGCCGCGACATCACGGCGCTGGCGCCGGAGCAGATCGCGCGGCTGGGCATCGTCCGTTCGTTCCAGATATCGGCGGTGTTCCTGGGCCTGACGGTGCTGCAGAACATGCGCGTGGCGCTGATGCGCCAGCATGGCGACGGCTGGCGCTTCTGGCGCAGCCGCCGCAGCATCGACCGGCTGAACGGGCGCGCGATGGAACTGCTGGACGCGGTCGGCCTGTCCGCGCTGGCGGACACCACCGCCGCCTTGCTGCCCTATGGCCGCAAGCGCGCGCTGGAAATCGCGATGACCCTGGCGCTGGAGCCGGAAATCATGCTGCTGGACGAACCGATGGCGGGGCTGGGGCAGGAGGACGTGACGCGCATCGCCGCGCTGATCCGCAGCGCGTCGGCCAACCGCAGCATCCTGATGGTCGAGCACAACCTCTCGGTGGTGGCCGACCTGTCCGACACGATCACGGTGCTGGCGCGCGGCGCGGTGCTGGCGCAGGGGGACTACGCCACCGTGTCGCGCGACGAGCGCGTCATCACGGCCTACATGGGCTCGGACGAGGAGGCGCACTGAGATGCTGTCGATCAAAGACCTCAACGCCTGGTACGGCGAATCGCACGTGCTGCACGGCGTGAACCTGGACGTGAACCGCGGCGAACTCGTCACCATCCTGGGCCGCAACGGCGCGGGCAAGACGACGACGCTGCGCGCCATCATGGGCATCCTGGACAAGCGCCGCGGCTCCATCCGGCTGAACGGGCAGGAGACCGTGAACATGGCGCCGCACCGCATTCCGCGGATGGGCGTCGTGTATTGCCCGGAAGAGCGTGCCGTGTTCCGCAGCCTGAGCGTGACCGAAAACCTGATGCTGCCGCCGCGCCTGGCCGAAGGCGGCATGTCGCTGGACGAGATCTACACCCTCTTTCCCAACCTGCGCGAACGCAGCGCCAGTTCCGGCGGAAACCTCTCCGGCGGCGAACAGCAGATGCTGGCGATCGCGCGCATCCTGCGCACGGGCGCCCAGCTCATCCTGCTGGACGAACCCACCGAGGGCCTGGCGCCCGTCATCGTGCAGCAGATCGGGCATGCCATCCGCACCTTGAAGGAGCGGGGCTTCACCATCGTGCTGGTCGAGCAGAACTTCCGGTTCGCGACCAAGGTGGCCGACCGCCACTACGTCATGGAGCATGGCTGCGTGGTCGATCAGTTGTCGGCGGAAGAGGCGCGCAACGATCCCGAGCGGATCACGCGCCGCCTGGGTGTCTGAGGGGAGAATCCACGTGTTCGAAATTTTCGGCGTGCCGTCCACGGCACTATTCGGCCAGTTGCTGCTCGGCCTGATCAACGGTTCGTTCTACGCCTTGCTCTCGATCGGGCTGGCGGTGATCTTCGGCCTGTTGAACATCATCAATTTCGCCCATGGCGCGCAGTACACCGCGGGCGCGTTCCTGGCCTGGATGCTGCTGAACTACCTGGGCGTGAACTATTGGGCGGCGCTGGTGCTGGTGCCGCTCATCATGGCGGCGTTCGCCATCGTGGTCGAGCGCCTGCTGATCTCGCGCACCTACCGCATGGACCACCTGTACGGCCTGCTGCTGACCTTCGGCATCGCATTGCTGATCGAAGGCGGCCTGCGCCAGGCCTACGGCGTGTCGGGGCTGCCGTACACCATACCCAAGGCGCTGACGGGAGGCATCAACCTGGGCTTCATGTTCCTGCCCTGGTACCGCGGCTGGGCCGTGGCCGTGTCGCTGGTGCTGTGCCTGGCCGTCTGGGTGCTGATCGAGAAGACCCGCGTGGGCGCCATGTTGCGCGCCGCCACGGAAAACCCCACGGTGGTGCGTTCGTTCGGCATCAACGTGCCGCTGCTCATCACGCTGACCTACGCGCTCGGCGTGGCCCTGGCCTCGGTGGCGGGCGTGATCGCCGCGCCCATCTACCAGGTCAGCCCGATGATGGGCTCCAACCTGGTGGTGATCGTGTTCGCGGTGGTGGTGATCGGCGGCATGGGATCCATCATGGGGGCCATCGTCAGCGGATTCGGGCTGGGCATCATCGAAGGCCTGACCAAGGTGTTCTATCCCGAGGCCGCCAACCTGGCGATCTTCATCATCATGGTGCTGGTGCTGCTGTGCAAGCCGGCCGGGCTGTTCGGCAAGCCCCTGCAGGTGCAGAACGTGCTGGCCGCCGAGGCGACGCGCGAGCCGGTCCAACTGAGCCGCCGCGGCATGCGCGTGGCGATGGCGGCGCTGGCGGCCGCGGCGCTGGTGGCGCCGTGGTTCATCTACCCGACCTTCCTGATGAAGGTGCTGTGCTTCGCGCTGTTCGCGGCCGCCTTCAACCTGCTGGTGGGCTACGTCGGCCTGCTGTCGTTCGGCCATGCCGCGTTCTTCGGCGCGGCAGCCTACGCCACCGGCATCGTCATGAAACTGCTGAGCGCCACGCCCGAACTCGGCCTGCTGGCCGGCGTGCTGACGGGCGGCCTGCTGGGCCTGGCGTTCGGCGCCATCGCCATCCGGCGCCAGGGCATCTACTTCGCGATGATCACGCTGGCGCTGTCGCAACTGGTGTACTTCATCGCCGTCCAGGCCGGCTTCACCGGCGGAGAGGACGGCCTGCAGAGCGTGCCGCGCGGCAAGCTGTTCGGCCTGTTCGACCTGGAAGGCGTGATGCCCATGTACTACTTCACGCTGCTGGTGTTCGCGCTGGGCTATGCCTTCGTGCTGCGCGTGCTGAACTCGCCTTTCGGGGAAGTGATCCGCTCGGTGCGCGACAACGAGCAGCGGGCCCGCTCCCTCGGGTATTCCACCTCGCGCTACAAGCTGATGGCGTTCACCCTGTCGGCGTCGGTGGCGGGGCTGGCCGGCGGCCTGAAGGTGCTGGTGTTCGGCGTGGCGTCGCTGACGGACGTGCATTGGCACGCCAACGGCGAGGTGGTGCTGATGGCGCTGCTGGGTGGCATCGGCACGGTGTTCGGCCCGCTGGCCGGCGCCTTCACTTTCGTGTCGCTGCAGAACTACCTGGCGCCGCTGGGATCCTGGGTGCTCATCGTCCAGGGCGCGATTTTCGTCCTCTGCGTCCTGCTGTTCCGCGACGGCATCATGGGGCTGGTCGCGCGCGCCTGGCTGGCCCTAACCCGCGCGAAAAAGGAATCCTGATGTTCTTGCATGTCGTAATGCTGCAACTATCCGAAGCCGCCGACGCGCGGTTCCATGACCGGGTCCAGGGCTATTGCCAGCGGATCCTGGCCGAATGCGACGGGGTCAAGGGATACGCCTTCCGGCCGAACCAGGCCGGCCGCTCGGACGGCCTGACCCACGCCGTGGTGGCGGCATTCGCGGACAGCCCCGCGCACGACCGCTACCAGGTGTCGCCGGCGCACCAGGAGATGAAGGCCTACATGGCCGGCTTCATCGAGCGCCTGGTGGTGTACGACGGGGAAATCCCTACGTTCGCCTGAACGCGCGAGGGCCGCGCCGCGCCGCGCGGAAAGGGATAAACTCGCGAATGGTTTTTCATTGCCGGGCCGCCCCTGGGGGAAACCGCCTCCTTGGGGGGCAGCCCCGTCCACGCAAGCGGGCGCGGCGCCGGGGTAACTTGTTTTTCCGGTTTCCGGTCACGTATTCGTCATAGGTTGAGTGAACATGGACTACGTATTGCCCCCCCAGCCGCCCATCGCGGTTCCCGTTGCCGGCAGCGCCGCGCTGTTCCCGGTGCGCCGTGTCTATTGCGTCGGCCGCAACTACGCCGAGCACGCCAAGGAAATGGGCTTCACCGGCCGTGAAGACCCGTTCTTTTTCTGCAAGCCCGCCGACGCGGTGCTGAGCGTGGCCGACGGCGAAACCGGCAAGATGCCGTATCCGCCCAAGACCTCCAACCTGCACTACGAGATGGAGCTCGTCGTGGTGCTGGGCAAGGGCGGCCGCGACATTCCGGTCGACAAGGCCAACGAATGCGTGTGGGGCTATGCGCTGGGCCTGGACATGACCCGCCGCGACCTCCAGGGCGAAATGAAGAAGCAGGGGCGCCCCTGGGAAATCGGCAAGGCGTTCGACCTGTCCGCGCCGCTCGGCCCGATCCACCCGCGCAGCGTCGTCGGCACCCTGGACAAGGGCGCCATCTGGCTCGACGTGAACGGCCAGCGCAAGCAGTCCAGCGACATCTCGCAGATGCTGTGGAACGTGCCGGAGAGCATTTCCTACCTGTCCGGCCTGTTCGAACTCCAGCCCGGGGACATCATCTTCACCGGCACGCCGGAAGGCGTGGGCGCCGTGCTGCAGGGCGACGTCATCACCGGCGGCGTCGAAGGCCTGGGTGAACTCCGCGTCGAAATCGTCTAAAGTACGCGCCGGAACCGTTTCACCACTACAGGAGCGCCAGCATGCGCAGCAAGATCGTGCTGACCGCCTTCGTCGTGTTCGGCTTTGTCCTCGCCGGTTGCAACACCGTCGCGGGCATGGGCAAGGACATGTCCAAGGCCGGCAACGCCATCACCAACGCCGCCGACAAATAACCGTCGCCAGCGATAAAAAAAGCCCCTTGAAGCAATTGCTCCAAGGGGCTTTTTCCTTTTCTGGCAAGGGGTTACAGCACATCCCCCGCGTAGTCGGCCAGGCGCGAGCGTTCGCCGCGCTGCAGCGTGACGTGGCCGGAGTGCGGCCAGCCCTTGAAGCGGTCGACCACGAAGGTCAGGCCGGAACTGCCTTCGGTGAGGTAGGGCGTGTCGATCTGGGCGATGTTGCCCAGGCAGATCACCTTGGTGCCCGGGCCGGCGCGCGTCACCAGCGTCTTCATCTGCTTGGGCGTCAGGTTCTGCGCCTCGTCGATGATCAGGTACTTGTTCAGGAAGGTGCGGCCGCGCATGAAGTTCAGGGACTTGACCTTGATGCGCGAGCGGATCAGGTCCATGGTGGCCGCGCGGCCCCAGTCCCCGTTGCCTTCGCCATCGCCCATGTTCAGCACGTCCAGGTTGTCTTCCAGCGCGCCCATCCAGGGCAGCATCTTTTCTTCTTCCGTGCCGGGCAGGAAACCGATGTCTTCGCCGACCGGCACCGTGACGCGGGTCATGATGATTTCGGTGTAGCGCTTGGTCTCCAGCACCTGCGTGATGCCGGCGGCCAGCGCCAGCAGCGTCTTGCCGGTGCCCGCCTGGCCCAGCAGCGACACGAAGTCGCACTCCGGGTTCATCAGCAGGTTCATGGCGAAGTTCTGCTCGCGGTTGCGCGCGGTGATGCCCCAGACGTTGTTCTTGCCGTGGGTATAGTCGCGCAGCGTGGCCAGCACCGCCATCTTGCCGCTGACCTCGCGCACCTGCGCGTACAGCGGCATCTGGCCTTCGAAGTAGACGAACTGGTTGACGACGAACTGCGAGCACAAAGGCCCGTGGATGCGGTAGAAGGTGGTGCCGCCCTGTTGCCAGGATTCGACGTCCTTGCCGTGCTTGTTCCAGAAGTCCTCGGGCAACTGCATGACGCCCGAATACATCAGGTCCGAATCTTCGAGGACGTGGTCGTTGAAGTAGTCTTCGGCGGCCATGCCCAGCGCGCGCGCCTTCAGGCGCATGTTGATGTCCTTGGACACCAGCACGACTTCGCGCTGCGGGTACTTTTCCTGCAGGGCCCGGACGACGCCGAGGATCTGGTTGTCGGCCTTGCCCATGGGCAGGTCGGACGGCAGGGTGCTGTGGATGGCGGTGGTCTGGAACATCAGGCGCCCGGTGGCGTCCTTGTTGCCCAGCTTGGCCAGTTCCAGCCCTTCGTCGAGCTGCGTGGCATCCTGCACCAACGCGTCCAGCGAACGGCTGACCTGGCGCGCGTTGCGCGCCACTTCCGACATGCCCTTCTTTTGATGGTCCAGTTCTTCGAGCGTCATCATCGGCAGGAAGATGTCGTGCTCTTCGAAGCGGAACAGCGAACTGGGATCGTGCAGCAGCACGTTCGTATCCAGGACGAACAGCTTGCGCGGCTCGTTCTGGGCGCGCGGCTTGGCGCGCTTGGCGGGCGCGGCGGCCGGCCTGGCCGGGCGCTGTTCCGCGCGCGCGGCCGGCGCCGCGGGCGGCGGCACCTGGCGGGCGGGAACGGGCGCCTGCGCCTTGCGGGCCGGGGCGGCCATGCCCTCGAGTTCGGGCTGGACGGTCAGCGTGTCTTCGTCGTCCTCGGCGAGGGCGGCGTGGGAGTTGGACCGCGCAGCGGCGGTCTTGGTGCTGCGGGCCTGCGCCCGGGCTGGCTCGCCCGAGGGGAAGGTCAGGATGGCTGCGGGACGGGTGGGCAACTTCGGAAGCGGCATATGCGTCACTCTCCAGTGTGGGCCGGCTATAGCGCCTGACGGGTCTACCTGTGCTTGCGGCTAGCCGATGCTCTTCGCGGCCTGCAGGACTTCCTTCGCGTGGCCCGGGACCTTCACCCCGCGCCACTCCTGCACCAGCACGCCATAGGCATCGATCAAGAAAGTGCTGCGTTCGATGCCGCGCACCTGCTTGCCGTACATATTCTTCTGCTTGATGACGCCGAACAGATTGCACACGGTTTCGTCGGCGTCGGAGATGAGAGGGAAAGGAAGTTCGTATTTGTTCTTGAAGTTCTCGTGCGATTTCAGCGAATCGCGCGAGATGCCGATGACCACGGCGCTGGCCGCCAGGAAGTCGGCGTGCAGGTCGCGGAAGTCCTGGCTTTCGGTGGTGCAGCCGGGCGTATTGTCCTTGGGGTAGAAATACAGGATCACGGCGCGGCCCTGGCATTGCTCGAGGCTGATCGGGCCTATGGTGCTTTCAGCGGTGAACAGCGGGGCGGGCTTGCCTATGGTCGGCGTCATTGCTGGGATTCTCCGGTGGGGGGGGATGAGGGCCACGACGACGCGCCGGCCCTCCGCCATCAGGATGTTGTAAGTGCGGGAGGCGGCGTGGGTGTCCATGATCTCGACGCCGATGCCCAGCGCCAGCAGGGGGCGCAGCACATCGGGACGCAGGAACTGTTGCCGGGCGCCGGTTCCGACCAGCAGCACTTCGGGCGCATTCGCCGGGCGGCCGGGGGCGGCTTCAGGCTCGTCCAGAAACGCCATGGGGTCGCGGACGGGCTCGGACAGGCCGGCCGCCTGGAACAAGAGGGTAGGGGTGATGTCGGCCGGCGACTCGACGGGCCATTTGGTAACTTCGCCCTCGGGGCCGAACGCGACCGACGAGGAAAAACGTACCTGGTTGACCTCGATATAACCCTCACCATAGGCGGTGACGGTATTCAGGGCGGCCGTCGCAGGATCGGTATGCAGCTTCAATAAAAACTCCAGCTTTATGTGCCTGATAATAGCGCATCAGCATGTCGCCATGTTGCCGGAAAGGAGCGGAAAACGGCCCCGATTTACGCCCATTTGCCGCCCGGGCGTCCTTGCGCTAGATTACAGGGTTTTGCTGCGCTGCAAACGTGTGGTGGCGCGGCCGTTTGGCTCCCTTTCCCCTTCGCGCGACCGCGCCCTGGTTTTTTTGCCCATTTTCCGCCCCTAAGGATTCCCATCATGAGGAAGTTCTCCCGCATCGAGCGTTTGCCCCCGTACGTTTTCAACATTACCGGCGAGCTCAAGATGGCGGCGCGTAGGCGCGGCGAAGACATCATCGACATGTCCATGGGCAATCCGGACGGCGCGACCCCCAAGCACATCGTCGACAAGATGGTGGAAGCCACCACGCGCCCGACCACGCACGGCTATTCGGTGTCCAAGGGCATCCCGCGCCTGCGCAAGGCGATCTGCGACTGGTACCAGCGCCGCTACGCGGTCGAGTTCGACCCGGATTCCGAAGCCATCGTCACCATCGGCTCCAAGGAAGGCCTGGCCCACCTGATGCTGGCCACGCTGGACCGCGGCGACACCGTGCTGGTGCCGAACCCCAGCTACCCGATCCACATCTACGGCGCCGTCATCGCCGGCGCCAACATCCGCTCCGTGCGCATGACGCCGGGCGTGGACTTCTTCGAGGAACTGGAACGCGCCGTGCGCGAATCCATCCCGAAGCCCAAGATGATGGTGCTGGGCTTTCCCAGCAACCCGACCGCGCAGTGCGTGGACCTGTCGTTCTTCGAACGCGTGGTGGCGCTGGCCAAGGAACACGACATCCTCGTCGTGCACGACCTGGCCTACGCCGACATCACCTTCGACGGCTACGTGGCCCCGTCCATCATGCAGGTGCCCGGCGCGCGCGACGTCGCCGTCGAGTTCTTCACGATGAGCAAGAGCTACAACATGGCGGGCTGGCGCATCGGCTACATGGTCGGCAACCGCGAGCTGGTCAACGCGCTGGCGCGCATCAAGAGTTATCACGACTACGGCACGTTCACGCCGATCCAGGTGGCGTCCATCGCCGCCCTGGACGGCCCGCAGGATTGCGTGAACGAGATCGTGGCGCAGTACCAGAGCCGCCGCGACGTGCTCGCGCGCGGCCTGCATGAAGCAGGTTGGAATGTGGAGATTCCCAAGGCGTCCATGTACATCTGGGCGCAGATCCCCGAACCCTACAGGGCGATGGGCTCTTTGGAATTTGCCAAGCGCGTCCTGTCGGATGCGAAAGTGGCCGTGTCCCCCGGGATCGGCTTCGGCGAGTACGGCGACGAATACGTGCGCTTCGCTCTTATCGAAAACGAGCAGCGCACCCGCCAAGCGGTGCGAGGCATCAAAGATATGTTCCGCAAGGACGGATTGCTAAGGTAGGGCTCCCCCCCGCAGCGCTGCGCGCTTCCCCCCCCGGGGGCGCCGCAGCGGACCGGCGAAGCCGGCTCCGCGCGGCCGCGCTTGATGCTGCCAAGCATGGTGTCCCTTGCACAGCAGTTATGGAGAACTGAAATGAATTCCCCTCAACGCCCGCCCGCGGAGGGCGCCGCGATGAACCCCATGAAAGTCGGCTTGCTCGGCCTGGGCGTGGTGGGCGGCGGCACGTGGTCCGTGCTGTCGCGCAACGCCGAAGAAATCGCGCGCCGCGCCGGCCGCCGCATTGAAGTCACCCGCGCCGCCGTGCGCGACGTGGCCAAGGCGCGCGCGCGCGTCGGCGATTCGATCCTGGTCGATACCGACGTGCACGCGCTGGTGCGCGATCCGGAAATCGACATCGTCGTCGAACTGATCGGCGGCGACACGCTGGCGCGCGAGCTGGTGCTGGAAGCCATCGCCAACGGCAAGCATGTCGTGACGGCCAACAAGGCGCTCCTGGCCAAGCACGGCAACGAGATCTTCGCCGCGGCCCACGAGCGCGGCGTGATGGTGACGTTCGAGGCCGCCGTCGCCGGCGGCATCCCCATCATCAAGGCGATCCGCGAGGGCCTGACGGCCAACCGCATCCAGTGGGTGGCCGGCATCATCAACGGCACCACCAATTTCATCCTGTCCGAGATGCGTTCGCGCGGCCTGCCGTTCGCCGACGTGCTGGCCGAAGCGCAGCGCCTGGGCTACGCCGAAGCCGATCCCACGTTCGACGTGGAAGGCGTGGACGCCGCCCACAAGCTGACTTTGCTGGCCTCGCTGGCCTTCGGCGTGCCGGTGCAGTTCGACCGCGCCCATATCGAAGGCATTTCGCAACTGGCGGCCGAGGACATCGAGCACGCCGAGCGCCTGGGCTACCGCATCAAGCTGCTGGGCATCACCAAGCGCCGCCCCGACGGCATCGAACTGCGCGTGCATCCCGCGCTGGTGCCGGCAGAGCGCCTGCTGGCCAATGTCGAAGGCGCGATGAACGCCGTGCTGGTCAAGGGCGACGCCGTCGGCCCCACGCTGTACTACGGCCAGGGCGCCGGCGAAGAGCCCACCGCCTCGGCCGTCGTGGCCGACCTAGTCGACGTCACCCGCCTGCATACCGCGGACCCGGGCAACCGCGTGCCGCACCTGGCCTTCCAGCCGGACGCCATGTCGGACACGCCGATCCTGCCGATCGAGCAGGTCAGCACCTCGTATTACCTGCGCCTGCGCGTGGACGACCAGCCCGGCGTGCTGGCCGACATCGCCCGCATCCTGGCCGATCGCTCCATCTCGATCGGGTCGATGATCCAGCAGCCGTCCCACATCGGCGGCGCGGACATCATCTTCCTGACGCACGAAGCGGTGGAAGGCAACGTCAACCAGGCCATCGAGCGCATCGAGGCCTTGCCGTTCGTGCGGTCCAAGGTCACGCGATTGCGCGTGGAGAATCTGGTGTGAGCAAGGCCCACCTCCGAAGCGCCCGCGGCGCTTCCCCCTTTGGGGGGCGCCGGCAGCGGCCCGGTTTGGTGAGAGCGCAGTGCACTGTGGAGTCAACGACATGAAATACATCTCTACGCGGGGGGGCATGGCGCCCCAGCCGTTCTCCGACATCCTGCTGGAAGGCCTGGCGCCGGACGGCGGCCTGGCGGTGCCGGAACAATTGCCGCTGGTGTCGGCCGAGACGCTCGAATCGTGGCGCGGGCTGTCGTACGCCGACCTGGCGTTCGAGGTGCTGTCGCTGTTCGCCACCGACATTCCGGCAGACGACCTGCGCCGCCTGACCCGCGCCGCCTACACGCAAGGGACGTTCAGCAGCGAGGACATCGTCCCGCTGCGCCCCCTGGACGGCGGACTGTCGCTGCTGGGGCTGTCCGAGGGGCCGACGCTGGCCTTCAAGGACATGGCCATGCAGTTCCTGGGCCAGGTGTTCGAGTACGTGCTGGACAAGCGCGGCACCACGCTGAATATCGTGGGCGCCACCTCCGGCGACACGGGCTCGGCGGCGGAATACGCGCTGCGCGGCAAGCGCGGCGTGGCCGTTTTCATGCTGTCGCCCCACGGCCGCATGAGCGCCTTCCAGCGCGCGCAGATGTATTCGCTGCAGGACGAGAACATCCACAACATCGCCGTGCGCGGCGTGTTCGACGAAGCGCAGGACATCGTCAAGGCGCTGGCGGGCGACCTGGCGTTCAAGACCAAGTACCGCCTCGGCGCCGTGAACTCCATCAACTGGGCGCGCATCGCCGCCCAGGTGGTGTACTACTTCCACGGCTGGTTGCGCGCCACGGACAAGCCGGGCCAGCAGGTCTCGTTCGCCGTGCCCTCGGGCAATTTCGGCAACATCCTGTCGGGCCATATCGCGCGCAGCATGGGCTTGCCCGTCCGCCGCCTGGTGCTGGCCACGAACGAGAACAACGTGCTGGAAGAGTTCTTCCGCACGGGCGTCTACCGTCCGCGTCCCGCCGAACAGACCTACGCCACCTCCAGCCCGTCGATGGACATCTCGCGCGCCTCGAATTTCGAGCGTTTCGTGTTCGACCTGGTGGGCCGCGACGCCGGCCGCGTCAAGGCGCTGTGGGAAGCGCTGGCGCGCGACGGGTCGTTCGATCTCTCCGATCTGAAACCGCAGTTCGAGGCCCGCTACGGCTTCGTGTCGGGCGCAAGCTCGCACGACGACCGCCTGGCCACGATCCGCTCGGTCTACGACGCGACCGGCGTGCTGGTCGATCCGCACACCGCCGACGGCGTCAAGGTCGCGCGCGACTTCGTCGAGCCCGGCGTGCCGATGCTGGTCCTGGAAACCGCCTTGCCGGCGAAGTTCTCGGAAACGATCGAGGAGGCGCTGGGCCGCCCGGCAACGCCGCCGGGCAACCTGGCCGACCTGGAGTCCCTGCCGCAGCGCGTGGAAATCATGGACTGCGACCAGGCCGAAGTGCGCCGTTTCATCGAGGCGCACGCCAAGGTGTAAAGGCCGCTTGCCGCTTGTGTAAGTATGCAACCCCTCGCGGGCCGGGCCTGCGAGGGGTTTTTCGTTTTCGGCCCAGGAGAGCGCCCCAAGGGCGAAAGAAGGCCCGGCCGGGGCAGCGCGCGGATTACGTTCTTACGCATTTTGACCACAACCCGTCACGTCTGGGGCTGTTGCGTCAGATACAGTAAATGCACATTCACACTCGGAGAACACGCCCATGAACCTGAAGACCATGACGCTTGCCCTGGCTGTGACCGGATTCGGAGTACTGGCCGGATGCTCGTCCCCCTCGGTCATTCAGCAGCGGGACGGCAGCTCGACCGTGACGCCCGACGAGCCCAAGTACGACAAGGATTCCGGCATGTACGAATACGACAAGGACGGCAAGAAAGTCCAGATCAACAAGGACGATGTGAAGACGATAGAAGAGGTCAAGTAAACGCCCTCGCAGTACGCAGAATGCAAAAGCCCCGGCTCGCGAGCCGGGGCTTTTGCGTTTCACTAATCCTACGCCGCGTCTTCGGCGTGGTAGCGGGCCACGCGCTCGACCTCGTTCTTCGAGCCCAGGATGACGCTCACGCGCTGGTGCAGCTTGTCGGGCTGGATGTCCAGGATGCGCTGGACGCCGTTGATCGCCGCGCCGCCGGCCTGCTCGATCAGGAAGCTCATGGGATTGGCTTCGTACATCAGGCGCAGCTTGCCGGCCTTGCCCGGTTCGCGGGCGTCCCAGGGATACATGAAGATGCCGCCGCGGGTCAGGATGCGATGCACGTCCGCCACCATCGAGGCGATCCAGCGCATGTTGTAGTCCTTGCCCAGGGGGCCGGTCGACCCAGCCAGGCAGTCGTCGATGTAGCGCTTGACCGGGGCGGCCCAGTGGCGCATGTTCGACATGTTGATGGCGAATTCCTTGGTGTCTTCGGGCACCCGGATGTTCTCGTGCGTCAGCACCCACGAGCCCATTTCGCGGTCCAGCGTGAAGCCCACGACGCCGTTGCCGACGGTCAGCACCAGCATGGTCTGCGGACCGTAGACGGCGTAGCCGGCCACGACCTGCTTGTCGCCGGGCTGCAGGAAATCCTGTTCGCAGACGGGCGCGCCCGACACGTTGTGCGGCGCGTGCAGCACCGAGAAAATGGTGCCGATCGAGACGTTCACGTCGATGTTCGACGAGCCGTCCAGGGGATCGAACAGCAGCAGGTATTCGCCCTTGGGATAGCGGTTCGGAATCAGGTGGATGGTTTCCATTTCCTCCGACGCCATGGCGGCCAGGTGGCCGCCCCACTCGTTGGCTTCGAGCAGGATCTCGTTGGACAGCACGTCCAGCTTCTTCTGCACTTCGCCCTGGACGTTCTCGCTTTCCAGGCTGCCGAGGACGCCGCCGAGCGCGCCCTTGCTCACGGCGTGGCTGATGGCCTTGCAGGCGCGCGCCACCACTTCGATGAGCAGCCGGACTTCCGGCGCGATGGCTTGGGCGGAGCGCTGCTGCTCCACCAGGTATTGGGTCAGTGTTTTGCGTTTCAAAAGGATCTCCCTATGCTGCGAATTCTAATGCCTTGGATACGATTTCCTGCACGTTGCGCGACAGGCCCTCGTGCGCGCGCACCTGTTGCAGGGCGGTTTGCATGGGCGAGCGCAGGGCGGGCACGAAGCGCGACCAGTTGTCCAGCGCGCGGGCCAGGCGGGCGGCGATTTCCGGATTGAGCGCGTCCAGCGCCAGCACCTGTTCGGCCCAGAACGCGTAGCCCGAACCGTCGGGGTGGTGCATGCCGCGGGCGTTGTTCAGGCAGAACTGGAAAATCAGCGCGCGGGCGCGGTTCGGGTTGCGCATCGTGAAGGCGGGATGCCGCATCAGTTCGCGGGCGGTCTGCACCGTGGTCGAGCGGGCGGACGCCTGCAAGGCGAACCATTTGTCCACCACCAGCGGATTGTCGCGCCATTTGTCGTAGAACGCCGCCAGCGCCTGCTGCGGAAATTCGCCCTGTCCGAAATTGATCAGGGCGGACAGCGCGGCCATGCTGTCGGTCATGTTGCCCGCCTGGCCGTATAGCTGTTCGGCCAGGCGCTGGGCGTCGGGTTCGCCGGCGGCCATGAGATGGCCGAGCGCGAGGTTCTTCAGGGCGCGCTTGCCGGCCGGGACCGGGGCGGGGCTGTATTCGCCCGGGGTCTGGCTGGCCTCGAAGGCCTGGCGGAACTCGGCGGCCAGTTGGCGGCCCAGTTCGGCGCGCAGAAAGTCGCGGGCCACGGCGAGGGCGGGCGGATCCACCTGCCGCATGCGTTCGGCCAGCGTCTTTTCCGAGGGCAGGGCCAGGGCGCGGGCGCGGTAGGCGGCGTCGATCGCGGGATCGGTCAGCAGCGCGCGCCAGGTGTCGATGAAGGCGGCGTCGGCGTGCAGCGTCCGGCCGGCCTGGCGGGCCTCGGCCAGGGCGAGGATCTGCCGGGTGGCGAACTCCTGGCCGGCTTCCCAGCGCGCGAACGGGTTGCTGTCGTGGGCCGACAGCAGGGCAAGTTCCTCGTCCGTCCAAGCGTACTCGACGATGACGGGAGCCGAGAAATCGCGCAGCAGCGACGGCACCGGGCGGTCGGCGATGTCCTCGAAAACCCATTGCCGGCTTTGCGTGCTCAGTTCCAGCAGGGCGGTTTCGCTGGCCTCGCCCTCGTGGCGCAGCGTCAGCGCGCGGCCTTCGCGGTCCAGCAGGCCGATGGCGAACGGGATGTGATAGGGCGCCTTGACGTAATCGGCGCCGGCCTTTTTCTCGACGCCGACCAGCGGGCATTCCTGGGTGAGCGTCACGGTGCAGCGGCGCGCGGCCGCGTCGTGGTCCAGCTTGACCGACACGCGCGGCGTGCCGGCCTGGCGATACCAGCGGCGGAACACGGACAGGTCGCGGCCCGGGTGCTGGCGCACGTAGACGGATTCCATGGCGGCCACGAAGTCGTCGCAGGTCACGGCCTGGCCGTCGTGGCGGCGGAAGTACTCGTCCATGCCGGCGCGGAAGCCTTCCTCGCCCAGCAAGGTGTGCTGCATGCGGATGACCTCGGCGCCCTTTTCGTACACGGTGGCGGTGTAGAAGTTGCCGATCTCCTGGTAGCTTTCCGGGCGGATGGGGTGGGCCATGGGGCCGGCGTCTTCCGGGAACTGGGCGGCGCGCAGCGCCACCACGTCGTCGATCCGCTTGACGGCGCGGGCGCTGGCGGCTTCGGCCGCGTCCATGCCGTCGGCCATCATGTCGGCGCTGAATTCCTGGTCGCGGAAAACGGTCAGGCCTTCCTTCAGGCTCAGTTGGAACCAGTCGCGGCAGGTTACGCGGTTGCCGGTCCAGTTGTGGAAGTACTCGTGCCCGATGACAGATTCGATGCCTTCGTAGTTGGCGTCCGTGGCGGTGTCCGCGTCGGCGAGGACGTAGGCGGCGTTGAAGATGTTCAAGCCCTTGTTTTCCATCGCCCCCATATTGAAATCGTGGACGGCCACGACCATGAAGCGGTCCAGGTCCAGCTCCAGGCCGAAACGGCTTTCGTCCCAGCGCAGCGCGCGCACCAGCGAATCCAGGGCCCATTCGGTCTTGGTCTCGGAACCGGGGTCGCTATAGACCTGCAGCAGCACGTCGCGGCCGCTGGCGGTCTTCACGGTGGTTTCGCGGTGCGTGAGCTTGCCGGCCACCAGCGCGAACAGATAGCAGGGTTTGGGGAACGGGTCTTCCCATTCGACCTCGTTGCGGCCGTCGGGCAATTGGCGCGAGGCGACCAGGTTGCCGTTGGACAGCAGCACCGGGTAGTCCGGCAGGGCGCGCAAGGTCACGCGGTAGCGCGACATGACGTCGGGCCGGTCGGCGAACCAGGTAATGCGGCGAAAACCTTCGGCTTCGCACTGCGTGAAGAAATTGCCGCCGGACACGTACAGGCCCATCAGCGTGGAATTGGCCGAGGGCTTGCAGCGGCTGACGATTTCCACCGCCGCGCTGGCCGGCAGGCCGTAGAGTTCGAGGCGGTGGTCGGAAAGGCGGTAACGGTCGGCGGGCAATGCCGCGCCATCCACCCCTACCGAGACGAGTTCCAGGTCTTCTCCGTCCAGGACCAGGGCGGCGTCGGCGCTGGCCCCGGGCTTGCGCCGCACCTGCATGGCGCAGCGCACTTCGGTCGCGTCGGGCGCGAGATCGAAGGCGAGGGCGACTTCCGGAATGTCGTAGGGGTAGGGCTGGTAATCCTTGCGAAATACGGTAACGGGCGTGTCTGTGCGCATGGGATTGCAGTCCTGTATGAACGAGGGTTCTATTGTAGTGGCTGGGGCATGACGCGCCGCCTGGGCCTTATGGGCTAGCGTAAACTTTTCGGAGCCGCGCCGGTCAAAGCTGAGTATCATGGCGCCGTTGCGCGGAAGGAGTCGCAGAATGTCGAGGTCGTCTATGTTCAATGCCGCTGGCCGCTGGGCCGGCGTGCTGGCCGTACTGGGGGCGGTCGCGTTGACGGGTTGCGCCGCGCCCACGGTGTCGGCGCGAGTGACGTCCTTCCAGCAATGGCCCACGGGCGTGGAGGGGCAGACTTATCAATTCGTGCCGGCCGAACCGTCGCAAAACAATAATCTCGAATACCAGTCCTATCAGGACATGGTGCGCGCCGGAATCGGCGCAACCGGCCTGGTCGAGGCGCAACCCGGCGCCAAAGGCCGTTTCGATGTTTCGTTCCGCTACGGAACCACGCAAACCCAGGTAATGGTGCGCCGTCCGTATGACCCGTATTTCTACGGCGGCTATGGCTACGGGTATGGCGGTTTCTACGGTCCGCGTCCCTGGGGCGCCGGTTACGGCTATTGGGGCCCGGATTGGGTTGACGTGCCGATGGTGGTCCAGCGCAATTCCCTGACGCTGCAGATCCACGATACGCAGCGCGGCGGCGCCGAGGTATACCGCTCCACTGCTTTCATATTGAGCGAGCGCGACGATTTCCTTCGCACCATGCCCTATCTGGTTCGCGCAATATTTGATAATTTTCCGGGAAATAATGGCGCGGAGCGCCAGATCCAATTCCCCGTTCAATGAGTCCGGCCGGTATTCGCGGCGGATTGCGTAAATAAAATCGGCGCACCAAGATGGTGCGCCGATTTGTTTCTTACTGCCGGATAGGTTTTATTCTTTGATAAGAAAACTGTCGCGCGTCGCGCCGGCCGCTTCCTCGGCGGCAAGCCAGCGGGGGGCCTTGCCGCGGCCGCTCCAGGTTTCCCCGGTTTGGGGGTGACGGTATTTGGGCGCAACGGCGCGTTTGGCGGCGTTGGCGGGGCGGGCGGCGGGGCCGGCCTTGCGGCGGCCGGTGGCGGCGCGGCCGGGTTTGGCGGCGCCATAGGCTGCAACGATTTCCTCGGGCGTGATGTCGTACTCGCGCATCGACGTGATGATCGACGAGATCACCGGCTTGCGGCGCTTGGTTTGGAGGACTTCAGCCTTCTTTTGTAGCTTGTTGATTTCCTTTTCGATCTTTGCTTGCAGTGCTGCGTAGGTTTCTCGGGCCATGGTTTATTCCTGATTATGGAACTGCTTTTAATCGCCGGCGAAGTTATGTGTATTTGTTGTGCTTCGCATAATACAGAAATTACGCCTTGACTTCCCGGTTTTAGGACTAATTACTTTGTATCAAAGAGCCGGTGGCCGTTTTGGCTTATTCGCGGCCCCGCGGGCAAATATTGAGAACGATGTTTCCATATTTGGGACAACTTGAAACAAATCCGCTTTTAGTTCACGAGGTGGACGAATTGCGCCACGTGCCTTCTGCGGCGGGCCGCAGTCCCAAAGGGCGACGGCTGGAATCCGGCGGTTGGAAAAGGCGGCAGGCTTTCGCCAAGTAGTCTGATGACTCGTCGCGCCGGGCCGTCGGTATCGCCGACGGCCCCGCATTTCTGCATTCCCGTTTTTCGAGAGGACGGCGGCGATCATAATCCTGCCGTGCATTCGCCTGATTTCATTTTCATGTCAGGTTGTATGACGAGTTGCCGCGAATTCGAAGGGCAGGTGAAACGCCGCGGCCGGGTCCGGAAAAGGCACTCCATGAAACAGCGTTTGATGGAAAGTTTCTTAACTTGATAGGTAATATTCCGCCCCCATGTAATCTTGCAGAGATAATCCGCGCCCCGTTTTTTTGCGCTCCGGCCGGCCGCGGCGGACCGCGGCTTTCCGGCTGGGCCGGGACGCCGGGGCTGTGTCGGCGTTACGATACGGTCTTGAGCGCCATTGCAGGCGCGCGCTCCCGCGCCGCCGCCCCTGAACAGAGTCCCATGAAAATCATCGATCCCGCCATTGCTTCCCTCGCCACCGCCAAATCGCTGCTGCTCGACCCCTGGGGGCTGACCGAGGCGGACATGGCGCGCGCGCTGGGCGAGATATTCACCCACAAGGTCGACTATGCCGACCTGTATTTCCAATACACGCGCAGCGAGGGCTGGAGCCTGGAAGAAGGCATCGTCAAGACCGGAAGCTTCTCGATCGGCCAGGGCGTCGGGGTGCGGGCCGTGAGCGGCGAGAAAACGGCCTTCGCCTATTCGGATTCGCTGTCGCCCGAAGCGCTCTTGTCGTCGGCCCATGCCGTGCGCGGCATCGCCCGGCGCGGTGCCGGCAAGGTGAAAGTGGCGGCCCAGGTCGAAGCCGAGATCGGCCGCAGCCTGTATGCCGATATCGATCCGGTGGCTTCGCTGAGCGCGCCCGAGAAAGTCGCCCTGCTCGAACGCGTGGAGCGCATGGCGCGCGCGCGCGATCCGCACGTGATCCAGGTCATGGCGGGCCTGGGCGCCGAATACGACGTGGTCCTGGTGGCCGGCAGCGACGGCCGCCTGGCCGCGGACGTGCGCCCCCTGGTGCGCCTGTCCTTGACCGTGATCGCCGAACGCAACGGCCGCCGCGAGATGGGCCATGCCGGCGGCGGCGGACGCCTCGGCCTGGCGTATTTCACGGACGAGATGCTGCAGGGCTACGTCGAGCGCGCCGTCCACGAAGCCATGGTGAACCTGGAGGCGCGCCCCGCGCCGGCGGGCGAGATGACCGTCGTGCTGGGCTCGGGCTGGCCGGGCATCCTGCTGCACGAGGCGGTCGGCCACGGGCTGGAAGGCGACTTCAACCGCAAGGGTTCCAGCGTGTTCTCGGGCCGCATCGGCGAACGCGTGGCCTCCAAGGGGGTGACGGTGGTGGACGACGGCACGATCCCGGATCGCCGCGGCTCGCTCAACATCGACGACGAAGGCAATGCCACCCAGCGCAACGTCCTGATCGAAGACGGCATCCTGCGCGGCTACATGCAGGACACGCTCAACGCGCGGCTCATGAAGACCGCCGCCACGGGCAACGGCCGCCGGGAATCGTTCGCCCATCTGCCGATGCCGCGCATGACCAACACCTACATGCTGGCCGGCGACAAGCCGGCCGAGGAAATCGTGTCTTCCGTCAAGCGCGGGCTGTATGCCGTCAATTTCGGCGGCGGCCAGGTCGACATCACGAACGGCAAGTTCGTGTTCTCGGCATCCGAGGCCTACATGATCGAAAACGGCAAAGTGACCTACCCGGTCAAGGGCGCCACCCTGATCGGCAACGGCCCCGACGCCATGAACCGGGTCACCATGATCGGCAACGATCTGCAGTTGGACTCCGGCGTGGGCACCTGCGGCAAGGACGGCCAGAGCGTTCCCGTGGGCGTCGGTATGCCGACGGTCCGCATGGAAGGGCTGACGGTCGGCGGTACGGCGTAGGTGCCCCCCACGCCGCGCCCGCTGCGCAGGCTAGCTGCCCCCCGAAGGGGCGGCCCGGCGGCGGGGCGGCCATTTTTGCGAAGGCCGTGTTGTCAGCCCGATGCCGCGTCCACGAAAAAATTCTGACGGGCGGGGAAAATTGTGCTAGAGTCGTTCCCCATGAAATTCGCGTCCCCCGCTTTTTATTTTTACTTTTATGGTTTTCTGAAGCCGCTGGCGGAGGAAGGGACGCGCTCAATCTGAAGTTTGGAAAGAATCCCCCCAAAAAAGCCGCCAGCGAACTGGCGGCTTTTTTTGTGCCGCTGGTTGAGGAAACCCGGAGGACGTCCCCCGGGAAGACCTCGGGAGCCACCCCATGGCGGGCAACCCAGGAGCAGTACCGTGTCACACAATACCGACGACCTTCGCATTCGAGAAATCAAAGAGCTGAACCCGCCCGCGCACGTCATGCGCGAGTTCGCCTGCACCAAGGAGGCGTCCGACACCGTGTTCGCCGCCCGCCAGGCGATGCACCGCATCCTGCACGGCATGGACGACCGGATGATCGTCGTGATCGGTCCCTGCTCCATCCATGACACGCGGGCGGCCATCGAATACGCGAAGCGTCTGAAGCCCGTGCGCGACCGCCTGAGCGCCGACCTGGAAATCGTGATGCGGGTGTATTTCGAGAAGCCGCGCACGACGGTGGGCTGGAAGGGCCTGATCAACGATCCGGGCCTGGACGGCAGCTTCGACATCAACAAGGGCGTGCGCGTCGCCCGCGAACTGCTGCTGGACATCAATAGCCTGGGGCTGCCCGCGGGTTGCGAGTTCCTGGACATGATTACCCCGCAATACATCGCGGATCTGGTCTCCTGGGGGGCGATCGGGGCTCGGACGACGGAAAGCCAGGTGCATCGCGAACTGGCTTCCGGGTTGTCGTGTCCGGTGGGATTCAAGAACGGCACGGACGGCAATGTGAAGATCGCCGTGGACGCCATCAAGGCGGCGTCGCAGCCGCACCATTTCCTGTCGGTGACCAAGGGCGGCCATTCCGCCATCGTGTCGACGGCCGGCAACGAGGACTGCCACGTCATCCTGCGCGGCGGCAAGGAGCCGAACTACGACGCGCAGAGCGTGGAGGCGGCCTGCCAGGACATGGCCAAGGCCGGGCTGGCGCAACGCGTCATGATCGACGCCAGCCACGCCAACAGCAGCAAGAAGCCCGAGAACCAGCCGCTGGTCATCGACGACGTGGCGCGCCAGATGGAAGCGGGCGATGCGCGCCTGGTCGGCGTCATGGTGGAAAGCCACCTGCTCGGCGGCCGCCAGGACATGGTGCCGGGCACGCCGCTGGTCTACGGCCAGAGCATCACCGACGGCTGCATCGACTGGGACGCCTCCGTCGCCGTGCTCGAGCGCCTGGCCCACGCCGTGCGCGAACGCCGCCGGGTGGCGCTGACCTCCGGCAAGTAAACGCGGGGAATCGCGCCGCGGACCGCCAGTGCGGCGGTTTGCGGCGCAGCATGCGCGGCGGCGTAGAATATTCGGATTACCGAACCCGAGAACACGCTGATCATGAACGCTCCCCTGCACGCCGAAACATTGCGCCGTCCGGTGCCGGCCGCCTGTCTGGATGCCTTGCGCGCGCGCTTTGGCGACCGCCTGTCCGAATCCGCCGCCGTGCGCGAGCACCACGGCCGCGACGAATCCCCGTATCCGGCCATGCTGCCGGACGCCGTGGTCTTCGCGCAGACGACCGAGGAGGTGGCGGAGGTCGCCAAGCTGTGCAACGAGCACCGCGTTCCGCTGATTCCCTACGGCGCGGGCTCGTCGCTGGAAGGCCACATCCTGGCGATCCAGGGCGGCATCAGCCTCGACCTGTCGCAGATGAACAAGGTGCTGGCGGTCAACGCCGAAGACCTGACCGCCACCGTGCAGGCGGGCGTGCTGCGCAAGCAGCTCAACGAAGAGATCCGCGACACCGGCCTGTTCTTCCCGATCGACCCCGGCGCCGACGCCAGCCTGGGCGGCATGGCCGCCACGCGCGCTTCCGGCACCAACGCCGTGCGCTACGGCACCATGCGCGAAAACGTCATGTCCCTGACCGTGGTGACGGCCGACGGGCGCATCGTCCGCACGGCCGGGCGCGCGCGCAAGTCGTCGGCCGGCTACGACCTGACGCGCATCTTCGTGGGCAGCGAAGGCACGCTCGGCATCATCACCGAGGTCACGGTGCGCCTGTATCCGCAGCCCGAAGCCGTGTCCGCCGCGGTCTGCAACTTCCCCACGCTCGACGCCGCCGTGCAGAGCGTGATCGAAATCATCCAGATGGGCGTGCCGGTCGCGCGCGTCGAGTTCATGGACGCCGCCAGCGTGCGGTCGGTGAACCTGCACAGCAAGCTGAGCCTGCGCGAAACCCCGCTGCTGGTGTTCGAATTCCACGGCAGCCCGGCGGGCGTGCAGGAACAGGCCGAAACCGTCCAGGCGATCACGGCGGACCATGGCGGCATGGACTTCGAATGGGCCGAGCGCCCCGAAGACCGCAGCCGCCTGTGGACCGCCCGCCACAACGCCTACTTCGCCGGCCTGCAACTGCGCCCCGGTTGCCGCGCCAGCACCACCGACGTGTGCGTGCCGATCTCGCGCCTGGCGGATTGCGTGCGCGACACCGTCGAGGAACTGGACCGCGCCAGCTTTCCCTACACGATCGTGGGTCACGTCGGCGACGGCAACTTCCACGTGCTGATGCTGCTCGATGCCGACAGCGCCGAAGAATGGCAGGAGTCCGAAGCCATCAACCACAACCTGGTGCGCCGCGCGATCGCGGCCGACGGCACCTGCACGGGCGAGCACGGCGTGGGCCTGCACAAGATGCAGTTCATGGCCGAGGAACATGGCGAGGACGCGCTGGAACTGATGCGCAGCCTGAAGCATGCGTTCGATCCGAACAACATTCTGAACCCGGGCAAGATCGTTTCCTGGCAGGCCTGAGACGGCTGCGCCCTCCGCGTTCGAAACCGACGGACATCCGTCGGTTTTTTTTCGCCATAGGGCGCTCCCAGGCGAAAACCGCCCGCCGGGGGCCGTGGAACGCTCCGCCGATTACGGCTGGTTACTTCTCAACGCGTCGGCGGACTGCCGGATGCGGGTAAATCCCGGCCTGCTTATAGCGGGCGCTCGCGCTATTGTTGCGCTCATGAATTCATTGGTCGAAACCGGCCTGGCACAAGTGCAGGCGCCTTATTCTTTGCAGCAGCTCATCGAGGCCCTGTCGGCGGCGCTGCCCGCGCACTGCGTGCTGTTCCGCGAAGAGGACACCCGCCCTTACGAGTGCGACGGCCTTTCCCTCTATCGCGCGTTGCCGGCGGTCGTGGCCCTGCCCGAAACCGAGGAACAGGTGCAGGCCGTCATGCGCATCTGCAAGCGGCTGAACGCGCCCGTGGTGGCGCGCGGCGCCGGTACCGGCCTGTCGGGCGGCGCCATGCCGCACAGCCGCGGCGTGCTCCTCGGGCTGTCGAAATTCAATCGCATCAAGCACATCGACCTGGCAAGCGGGACGGCCATCGTCCAGCCGGGGGTGCGCAACCTGGCCATCTCGGAAGCGGCGGCGCCTTACGGCCTGTACTACGCGCCCGATCCTTCCAGCCAGATCGCCTGTTCCATCGGCGGCAACGTCGCCGAGAACTCGGGCGGGGTGCATTGCCTGAAGTACGGGCTGACCGTGCACAACGTGCTGCGCGTGCGCGTGGTGACCATCGACGGCGACGTCGTCGAACTGGGCTCCGAGGCGCCGGACGCGCCCGGCCTGGACCTGCTGTCCGTCTTCATCGGATCCGAGGGCATGCTGGGCGTGGTCACGGAAGTGACCGTCAAGCTGATACCCAAGCCGGCCTGCGCGCAGGTCGTCATGGCCAGTTTTTCCAGCGTCGAGGCGGCCGGCAACGCGGTCACGCAAGTCATTGCCGCGGGCATGATCCCCGCCGGCCTGGAAATGATGGACAGGCGCGCGACGCACATGGTCGAACCTTTCGTGCGGGCGGGCTACGACATGGACGCGCAGGCCATCCTGCTGTGCGAATCGGACGGCACGCCCGAAGAAGTGGCGCACGAGATCGCGCGCATGGAGGCCGTGTTCCGCGAGGCGGGCGCCACGCGCTGCCAGGTGTCGGCGTCCGAGGCCGAACGCCTGAAATTCTGGGCGGGCCGCAAGAACGCGTTTCCGGCGGCGGGGCGGGTATCGCCCGATTACTATTGCATGGACGGCACGATTCCGCGCCGCCATCTGGCGCGCGTGCTGGGCGCCATCGAGCAGATGGAAGACGAGTTCGGATTGCGCTGCGCCAACGTGTTCCACGCGGGCGACGGCAACCTGCATCCGTTGATCCTGTTCGATTCGAACAAGCCTGACGAGGTGGAGCGCGCCGAGAAATTCGGCGCCGCCATTCTTGAACTGTGCGTGCAGGTGGGAGGAACCGTGACTGGAGAGCACGGTGTGGGAATGGAGAAAATAAATCAAATGTGCGTGCAATTCTCTCGCGAAGAACTCGACGCGTTCCTGGCGGTAAAGCGGGCCTTCGATCCGCCGTGCCTGCTCAATCCCGAAAAGGTCATTCCCACGCTGGCCCGCTGCGCCGAATACGGCAAGATGCATGTCCATGCGGGCGAGTTGCGCTTCCCCGATCTCGCTCGCTTCTAGGACGCATCCCCCATGGATTTTGTCCTGTCGGAGTTGTGCGACCAGGTCATGACGGCCCGCGCGGGCCATAAACCCCTGTTCGTGATGGGCGGAGGCAGCAAGGCGTTCTATGGCAATTACCGTCCGGTAACGCCGCAGGACGGGCACTGCCTGCTGGACATGACGCCCTACCGGGGCATCGTCAGTTATCACCCGTCCGAACTGGTCGTGACGGTGCGCGCAGGTACGCCGTTGGCCGAGCTCGAGGCCGCGCTGGCCGAAAACGGGCAGATGCTGGCTTTCGAGCCGCCGCATTTCTCGCCGGCCGCCACGGTGGGCGGCTGCGTGGCCGCCGGCCTGTCGGGGCCGCGGCGCATGAGCGCCGGCGCGCTGAAGGATTTCGTGCTGGGCGCGCAACTGCTGGATTCGGAAGGGCGCATCCTGTCGTTCGGCGGAGAGGTCATGAAGAATGTGGCCGGCTACGACGTTTCGCGCCTTCTGGCCGGATCGCACGGCATCTTCGGCGCCATTCTCGAAGTGTCCTTGAAAGTCGCGCCCCGTCCGATGGAGGAACTGACGCTACTGCTGCCCGCCACGCAGGCGCAGGCGCTGGCCAGCTTCGCCCTGTGGCGCGGCAAGCCCCTGCCGATTTCGGCCACCAGTTGGGCCGGCGACGACGGGCGGGCCGAGGGCGCGATGACCGTGCGCCTCTCGGGCGCGCCTCCGGCCATCGCCAGCGCCCGCCAACTGATCGGCGGCGATCCGCTGGCGCCCGAAGCGGCGGCGGCCTGGTGGCGGTCGCTGCGCGAGCAGACGCATGCCTTCTTCCGGCCGGGCCAGCCTTTGTGGCGCCTGGCCCTGCCGCCCACGGCCGCCGCGCTCGGGCTGGGCCCGACCCTGCTGGAGTGGGGGGGAGGGCAGCGCTGGTTGTCGGGCGCGCACGACGCGGCCACGCTGCGCGAGGCCGCGGCGCGGCTGGGCGGGCATGCGACGCTGTTCCGGGCCGGCCATGACAAGCCGCCGGCCGACGGCGTATTCCATCCGCTGGCGCCGGGGATCGCCTCGATCACGCGCCGGCTCAAACAAGAGCTCGATCCGGCCGGCTTGTTCAACCCCGGCCGGTTGGTCCTGGAGCTATAGGGCATCATGCAAACCAAGCTGGCATCCTGGGCACGCGATACCGATCTGGGCAACGAGGCAGACGCCATTCTCAGGCGCTGCGTGCATTGCGGCTTCTGCACGGCGACCTGTCCGACGTATCAGGTGCTGGGCGACGAACTCGACAGCCCGCGCGGGCGCATCTACCTGATCAAGCAGGTGCTGGAGGGCGCCGAGCCCACCCAGTCCACGCAGCAGCATCTGGACCGCTGCCTGACCTGCCGCAATTGCGAAACCACGTGCCCCTCGGGCGTCGAGTACGGGCATTTGGTGGATATCGGCCGCAAGATCGTGGACGAGCGCGTGCCGCGCTCCTGGGGCGACAGGACGAAGCGCACCCTCTTGCGCAAGGCCATGATGTCGCCGCTGTTCGCGCCCGCGATGCGGCTGGGGCAGGCCGTGCGCGGCCTGCTGCCGGAGTCGCTCAAGCGCAAGGTGCCCGAACGCCGCGACGCGGGCGCGCTGCCCGACATTGCCAGGCATGCCCGGCAGGTATTGATGCTGGCCGGCTGCGTGCAGCCCGCCATGATGCCGACCATCGACGCCGCCACCATCCGCGTGCTGGACGCGGTCGGCATAGGCGCGCGCATCGCGCCGGGCGCCGGCTGTTGCGGCGCGGTCAGCTTCCACCTGGATGCGCAGGATGCCGCCCTGGCGCAGATGCGCGCCAACGTCGACGCATGGTGGCCGCTGGTGCAGGACGGCAAGGTCGAGGCCATCGTCATGAACGCGTCGGGTTGCGGCGCGATGGTGAAAGAGTACGCTCATCACTTGCGGCATGACCCGGCCTACGCGCAGAAGGCCGCGGACATCGTGGCGCTGGTGAAGGACGTGGCCGAGATCGTCGCGCCGCATGCGGGGCAACTGCGCGCGCGCCTGCCCGACGGCGCCCGGGCAGCGTTCCATCCGCCCTGCACCCTGCAGCACTGGCAGGGGCTGCGGCCGTTGTCCGAGCAACTGCTTGCGGACCTGGGCTTCGAATTGCTGCCCTTCGCCGACAAGCACCTGTGCTGCGGCTCGGCCGGCGCCTATTCCGTGCTGAATCCCGATATCGCCCTGCAACTGCGGGACCGCAAGCTGAGCGCCATCTCGGCCGGCGGGCCGGACGTGATCCTGTCCGCCAACATCGGCTGCATCGGCCATCTGCAAAGCGGGACCGATACGCCGGTGCGGCATTGGATCGAGGTCGTGGACGAGCGCCTGCGGTCCGTTGCGGGGGGCTGAGGCGCGGGGAGGGTGTCAGATCAAGCCTGACGTTCTGCCAGTAAGGGTGTCAGACACGGGCAAATTCCAGTGTCTGACACCCGTACGAGACGCCCTTCCGAATCGAAGCAGGCGCCCCACGGGTGTCAGACACCCCCCCCAATCGACAAAGCTATTCCACCGCCTTGACCATGTCTTCCAGCACCTTCTTCGCGTCGCCGAAGACCATCATGGTGCGGTCCATGTAGAAAAGCTCGTTGTCCAGCCCCGCGTAGCCGGACGCCATCGACCGCTTGTTCACGATCACCGTGCGCGCCTTGTAGGCCTCCAGGATGGGCATGCCGGCGATCGGCGACTTCGGGTCGTTCTTGGCGGCGGGGTTGACCACGTCGTTGGCGCCCAGCACCAGCACCACGTCGGTCTGGGCGAACTCGCTGTTGATGTCCTCCATTTCGAAGACCTGGTCGTAGGGCACCTCGGCCTCGGCCAGCAGCACGTTCATGTGGCCCGGCATGCGGCCCGCGACCGGATGGATGGCGTACTTGACCGTCACGCCCCGTTCGGTGAGCTTCTCCGCCAGTTCCTTCAGCGCATGCTGCGCGCGCGCCACCGCCAGGCCGTAGCCGGGCACGATGGTCACGCTTTCGGCGTTGGTCATCAGGAAGGCGGCATCGTCGGGGCTGCCCGACTTGACGCTGCGCTGCTGCGCGTCGCCGGCAGCCGCGCCCGCGCCCGCCTGGCCGCCGAAGCCGCCCAGGATCACGTTGAAGAACGAGCGGTTCATCGCCTTGCACATGATGTAGGACAGGATGGCGCCGGAGGACCCCACCAGCGAGCCCGCGATGATCAGCATCGGGTTGTTCAGCGAAAAGCCGATGCCGGCCGCGGCCCAGCCGGAGTAGCTGTTCAGCATGGACACGACCACGGGCATGTCCGCGCCGCCGATCGGGATGATGATCAGCACGCCCAGCACGAAGGCAATGGCCGTCATGATGACGAAGGGCGTCCATTCCTGCGTGAGCATGAACCAGATGCCGCTGGCCAGCATCAGCAGCGCCAGCGCCAGGTTCAGCATATGCTGGCCGGCGAACGCCACCGGCGCGCCCTGGAACAGCCGGAACTTGTACTTGCCCGACAGCTTGCCGAAGGCGATGACCGAGCCCGAGAAGGTGATGGCGCCCACGAAGGTGCCGATGAACAGCTCGAAGCGGTTGCCGGTGGGGATGGGCATGCCGGCCGGCGCGACGCCGAAGGCATGCGGTTCGGCCACGACCGCGACGGCGATGGCCACCGCGGCCAGGCCGATCATGCTGTGCATGAAGGCGACCAGCTCGGGCATCTTCGTCATTTCGACGCGCTTGGCCATCAGCGTGCCGATGGAGCCGCCCACCAGCAGGCCCAGCACGACCCATCCCAGCCCGATCGTGGCGGCGCCGTCGCGGGCCAGCCCGACGATGAGCGCGGCCGTGGTCAGCACGGCGATGGCCATGCCGGCCATGCCGAACAGGTTGCCCAGGCGCGAGGTGGTGGGATGCGACAGGCCCTTGAGCGCCTGGATGAAGCAGACCGAGGCGACGAGGTACAGCAGCGTGACGAGGTTCAGCGAGATCATTGCGCGCCCTCCTTGCCCGGCTTCCTGTCTTTCTTCTTGAACATTTCGAGCATGCGCCGCGTGACGAGGAATCCGCCGAACACGTTGACCGCCGCCAGCGCCACGGCGAATACGCCCATGCCGCGCGCCAGGCCGCCTTCGGTCAGCGCGGCGGCCAGCATGGCGCCCACGATGATGATGGCGGAAATGGCGTTGGTCACGGCCATCAGCGGCGTATGCAGGGCAGGGGTGACGTTCCACACGACGTGGTAGCCGACATAGACGGCAAGCACGAAGATGATGAGGTTCATCAGGGTGGGGTTGATCGCTTCCATGATTCAGGTTCTCCGCGTCACGTTGCCGCCTTCGCACACGAGGCAGGCCGCGACGATTTCATCGTCGCGCTGGATGGCCAGCGCGCCGTCGGCATTGATGATGAGCTTCAGGAAATCCAGGATGTTGCGCGCGTACAGCGCCGACGCGTCGGTCGCGACCAGGCCCGGCAGGTTGGTCAGCCCCACGATCGTCACGCCGTGCTTCTCCACGATCCGGCCTTTTTCGGACAGGGGGCAATTGCCGCCGCGCTCGACGGCCAGGTCCACCAGCACCGAGCCCGGCTTCATGGCCGCGACGGTTTCCGCGGAAACCAGCGTGGGCGCGGGACGGCCCGGGATCAGGGCCGTGGAGATGACGATGTCGGCCTGCTTGCAGCGCTCGGAAACCAGAGCCGCCTGCCGCGCCATCCAGGCGGGCGGCATGGGGCGGGCGTAGCCGCCCGTGCCTTGGGCGATCTCGCGTTCTTCGTCGGTTTCGAAGGGCACGTCGATGAACTTCGCGCCCAGCGATTCGACCTGCTCGCGCGCGGCGGGACGCACGTCCGAGGCCTCGACCACGGCGCCCAGCCGCTTGGCCGTGGCGATGGCCTGCAGGCCGGCGACGCCGGTGCCGAGCACCACGGCGCGGGCGGCCTTCAGGGTGCCCGCGGCGGTCATCATCATGGGGATCAGGCGGCCGTAGTGGTTCGCGGCCAGCAGCACCGCCTTGTAGCCGGCCAGGTTGGCCTGCGAGGACAGCACGTCCAGGCTCTGGGCCCGCGTGATGCGGGGCGCGGCCTCGAGCGCGAATCCGACCAATCCTGCCGCGGCCATCTGCGCAAGGCCGTCGGCGTCGAAGGGATCGAGCATGCCGACGACGACCGTGCCCGGCTTCATGTGCGCCAATTCGGCGGAATCGGGCGCGCGGACCTTCATGACCAGTCCGGCGCCCAGGGCCTCCTGGGCGGTCCCGAGCGTGGCGCCCGCGGCCTCGTAGGCGTCATCGGGATAGCGGGCGGCGTTGCCGGCCCCGCGCTCCACGACGACGGTGTGTTTGCCGCCCACGTACTTCTTGACGGTCTCCGGTGTTGCTGCGACACGGGTTTCCCCGTCTCGGGTTTCTTTTGGTATCCCGATGTGCATCTACGCCTCTCCTCAGAAGGTTCGCCGTAGTTATACACGGGAATATGCCCCCACGCCGCACTCGCTGCGCTCGCTTGCTGCCCCCCGAGGGGGCTGGCCCGCCTTGGGGCGGCCCGGCGGCGGGCCGGCCATTCTTGCGGAGGTCGTTGTTGTACACCTCGCGCCGCGCGCGCTGTGGGTGCTGGCTGTCCCCGCGGCGGGCAAAAAAAACCCCATGGCGAACCATGGGGCAGGGTCTTTCGACCCATTGTTCCGGCCAGGCTTACCACGCCGCTGGCCGGCACTGCGCGCAAACGTCCGGCGTCAAGCCGTTTGCGCGCGAGTCCAGGTGATCAGCGCGGCGGTGAGGTCGCGCAGGTCGGCTTTCAGGCGGCCGTAGTT
Source organism: Achromobacter veterisilvae (assembly GCF_037619525.1). Classification (NCBI taxonomy): domain Bacteria; kingdom Pseudomonadati; phylum Pseudomonadota; class Betaproteobacteria; order Burkholderiales; family Alcaligenaceae; genus Achromobacter; species Achromobacter veterisilvae. Next base: position 2,986,332 of record NZ_CP148753.1, read on the forward strand.
CTCGGACGGGCGCAGCGTGACTTCGTCCATGTAGAGCTTGCGGTTGATCTCGATCTGCAGGCTGTGGCGGCCCTCTTCGGGGCGGCCGAAGGCGCGCACCAGTTCCACGCCCTTGTAGGGATCGTTCACGGTGACATCGTAGCCGCGCTCGCGCAGCCAGGCGGCGATGAATTCTCGGAATGCGGGGTCGCTGGTGCTGCCGTCGCGGTCGCCCAGCACGAAATCGGGGTGGACCAGGCCGGGGCGGTCGGTGGCGAAGGCGCCAGCCACGCTGGGCATGGAGTGGCAGTTGATGTGCCAGACCTTGCCGAACTTCCGGTGGGCGTCGTCCAGCACGCGGCCCAGGGCGGCGTGATAGGGCTTCCAGCAGGCGTCGATGCGGTGGCGGACTTCGTCGACCGTCAGCTTGCGGTCGTACAGCGGCGTGCCGTCATCGAGCATGCGCCAGATCAGGCCCTTGCCCAGCTTGACCTTGGGCGAGGCGTTGAGCGCGTCGGGCCAGGGTTGGTCCAGCAGCAGTTCGTCGATCTCGTCGGGCGCGCGGTTGGCATCGATGTAGGCGCGCGGGAAGGCGGCGGCGATCATGGGGACGCCCATTTCGATGGCGTCGCCCCAGAGGTCGTCAACCCAGGTGTCCTCGGCAGTGCGCAAAGCGCCAAAGTCCACCGCGGCCGCGAAATCGGGAGGGTAGGCGGTGCCGCTGTGCGGGGAGTCCAGCACGAGCGGGGCCGAGGATTCCGAATCCGGATACTGCTGCGGAAGGTCGAGCCGGTAAGACAGGGGTTGGGTAATTCGCATAAGGGGGTGGTGCGTTCGTGAATCGGGGGCCTCCGCGCCCCGGAGGGCGGCGGAGGCCGAAGATCGATCAGTCGATCTTCACGTTGGCTTCTTTGGCGATGCGCTTGTTCTTGGCGATTTCAGCCGAGATCTGCGCGCCGAATTCGGCCGAGGTGTTGGCGGCCGGGGCGGCGCCCAGCGCTTCCAGGCGAGCCTTGACGTCGGCTTCGGCGCTGACCTTCTGCACCGCGGCGTTCAGCTTGGCCAGGACCGGCGCCGGCAGCTTGGCCGGGGCGACCAGGCCGAACCACGATGCGTCGTTCACCGCCGGCAGGCCGGCTTCGGCGAAGGTGGGGACGTCGGGCAGGGACGCCACGCGCTGGGGCGCGGCGACGGCCATCGCGATCAGGCGGCCGGACTGCACATGCGGCAGCGTGGAGGGCAGGTTGTCGTACATGACGTCGACCTGGCCGGCCAGCGCGTCGTTCAGCGCCGGGCCCACGCCGCGGTACGGAACGTGCATCAGGTTGGTGCCCGACGCCATCTTGAACAGTTCGCCCATCATGTGCGAGACCGAGCCGTTGCCGGCCGACGCGTACGTCAGCTTGCCCGGTTCGCTCTTGGCCAGCTTGATGAAGTCGGCGATGTTCTTGGCCGGGACCTTCGGATTGATGGTCATGATGTTCGGCACGGCGGCCAGGTTCGAGATGGGCGTGAAGTCCTTCTCGCCATCGAACGGCAGGTTCGGGTAGATGGCCGGGTTGATGCCGTGCGTGCTGACCGTGGCGATGCCCAGGACATAGCCGTCGGGCGCGCTGCTGGCAACGAACGCGCTGCCGATCGAGCCGCCGGCGCCGCCGCGGTTTTCCACCACGACGGTCTGGCCCAGTTCCTTGCCCAGCTTGTCGGCGAACAGGCGGCCGACGATGTCGGTGGTGCCTCCGGGCGGGAAGGGAACGATCAGGCGGATGGGTTTGGACGGGTACGCATCTTCAGCGTGCGCGATGCCCGAGGTGAGCGGCGAAGCCAGGGTCGCGGCGGCGACACACAGGCTCAGGACAACTTTACGGCGTTGCATGGATTCCCCTAATGAATTGGAAAGCGGATGCGCAAAGGCAGACGCAAACGCAACGATTCTTTCCTGGCGGCCCCGTTTGCGCAAACGAAAGTTTCTCCGTAAGCTATGACTTTTTTTCATGCCTCTTTTGGCGGCGGCCGTCCGAGCCGCTGTTTTTGCCGCGAAAACTGAAACAATCTGTGTTCGCGGCGGGGCGCGGCACTGCCCATGCCGGGCCGTCCCGAGAAAAGCGCCCCGCACCGGGCAAGGAGCCCACGGCAGCCGTGGGAGCGATATTTATGCGGCGTTTCTGTCCCTCTTTAACGGATCTCCAGGCGTTCGAAGTCGCCGCTCGGCACAGCAGTTTTACGCGCGCGGCGCAGGAACTGTGCGTGACGCAGGGCGCGGTCAGCAAACAAGTGAAACATTTGGAGGAGTTCGTCGGCATCGAGCTATTCCTGCGGATCAGGCAAGGCCTGGTCCTGACCGAAGCCGGACGCAGCTATCTCACCAAGATCCAGGCCGGCCTGGGCCAGATCGAGGCCGCCACCGTGGAGCTGATCGCCCACCAGGGGCAGGGAGGCACGCTCAACCTGACCTGTATGCCGACCTTCGGAGCGCGCTGGCTGATCCCGCGGCTGACCGCCTTCATGCGCCTGCGGCCGGATATCCACGTGGAATTCCTGCCCCACCGCCAGGGCTACGATTTCTCCACGCCCGAACTGGACGCCGCCGTGCGCTTCGGCGAGGGCATCTGGCCGGGCAGCGGGGCGGACTACATCGTCGGCCGCGAAATCCTGCCGGTGTGCAGCCCGCGCCTGATCCCGGGGGGCTGTGCGGCGCCGGCGGACCTGCTGGCGTACCCGCTACTGCACCACACCTCGGCGCTGGAAGGCTGGCGCGACTGGTTCGAGCAGGCCGGCTGCGACACCCGGCGCAGCCTGGAGGGCGCCCGCTTCGACCAGTACGCGCTGCTGTCGCAGGCCGCCGCGGCGGGTTTCGGGGTGGCGCTGATACCGCGCTGCCTGATCGAGGACGAACTGCGCGACGGCAAGCTGGCCGTCGCCATCCAGTTGCCCATCCGGGCGCGCATGGGCTATTACCTGTGCTACCCCGAACAGAAGGCCAACCTGCCTACGCTGCAGGCCTTCCGCGCGTGGCTGATGGAAGTGTCGCGCGCCGCCGAGCCGCAGCCGCAGGAAGACACCCTGTCCGATTTAAAATAGCGCCATCATGATTCAAAAATCCGAGAAGAGCCCCCACGCCGCGCCTTCGGCTTGCTGCCCCCCGGAGGGGGCTTTTGCCTTGGGGCGGCCCGGCGGCAAAAAGAAAGGCCGTGTCGTCGTCGGCATGTCCGGCGGGGTCGATTCTTCGGTCACCGCCTGGCTGCTCAAGCAGCAAGGCTATGAAGTCATTGGCCTGTTCATGAAGAACTGGGAAGATGACGACGATTCCGAATACTGCTCCACCCGCCAGGACCTCCTGGACGCGGCCAGCGTGGCGGACCTGGTGGGCGTCGAGTTCGAGTTCGTCAACTTCGCCGCCGAATACAAGGACCGCGTGTTCGCGGAATTCCTGCGCGAGTATTCCGCGGGCCGCACGCCCAATCCCGACGTGCTCTGCAATGCCGAGATCAAGTTCAAGGCCTTCCTGGACCACGCCATGGCGCTGGGCGCCGAGCGCATCGCCACCGGCCACTACGCGCGGGTGCGCGAGGTGCCGGCGCAGGGCGGCGGCACGGAGTTCCAGTTGCTCAAGGCGCTGGACGCCTCGAAGGACCAGAGCTACTTCCTGCACCGGCTCAACCAGGCGCAGTTGTCGCGCACGCTGTTCCCGCTGGGCGAAATCCACAAGACCGAGGTGCGGCGCATCGCGCACGAGATCGGCCTGCACAACGCAGCCAAAAAGGACTCCACGGGGATCTGCTTCATCGGCGAGCGACCGTTCCGGGAATTCCTGAACCGCTACCTGCCGACCGAGCCAGGCTCGATCATGACGCCCGAAGGGCAGACGGTCGGCCGCCACGAGGGGCTGTCGTTCTATACGCTGGGCCAGCGCAAGGGCCTGGGCGTGGGCGGCGTGAAGGGGCGGCAGCGCGAGGACGGCACGGCCGAGGCCTGGTACGTGGCCCGCAAGGACCTGGAGCGCAATGTGCTGTACGTGGTGCAGGGGCACGACCATCCCTGGCTGCTCTCGGGCGGATTGCGCGCGCAGGACGCCAGTTGGATCGCGGGCCGCCCGCCCGCGTCCGGCGCCTATGGCGCCAAGACGCGCTACCGGCAGGCGGATGCGGCGTGCCGCCTGGACGGCGCCACGGACGCGGTGTTCTCGCTGGATTTCGCCGAGCCGCAATGGGCGGTGACGCCCGGGCAGTCCGCCGTGCTTTACGATGGCGAAGTCTGCCTGGGCGGCGGCATCATCGTCTAAACGATGCGCCGGCCGCGGCCGGCGCTTTTCCAAGGCCCCTGGGGCGCTGCCCCAGGGGCCTTGTTCATGACCAAGAAGAAATAGGAGACCGTTGTGGATGTAACGATGTTGATTTGCCTGCTGGTGCTGGGCGGCGTGGTCGGCTTTGCCGCGGGCCTGCTGGGCATCGGCGGCGGCATGCTGCTGGTGCCGTTCCTGACGATGCTGTTCGCCTGGCAGGGCATGCCCGCCGAGCTGGTGGTGCACGCGGCCATCGCCACGTCGATGACCTCGATCCTGTTCACCTCCATCTCCAGCGTCCGGGCCCATCAGCAGCGAGGCACGATCAAGTGGAGCATCGTCTGGGCGATGGCGCCGGGCATCATCATCGGCGGCCTGCTGTCGGGCGGCGCCGTGTTCGCGGCGCTCAGCACCCTGTGGCTGTCGCTGTTCTTCGCGCTGTTCGTCGGGTATTCCGGCTGGAGCATGCTGCGCAACAAGAAGCCCAAGCCCAGCCGCCAGATGCCCGGCGTCGTGGGCACCAGCGCGGCCGGGGCGGGCATCGGTTTCCTGTCCGGCCTGGTGGGCGCGGGCGGCGGCTTCCTGTCGGTGCCGTTCATGGTCTGGTGCAACGTGGCCCTGCACAACGCCGTATCGACGTCGGCGGCGCTGGGATTTCCCATCGCGCTGGCCAACAGCGTGGGCTATGTCGTGTCCGGCCTGGCCTCGGGCGAATCGCGTCCGGGCATGCTGGGCTATATCTATTGGCCGGCGCTGCTGGCGCTGGTGTGCACCAGCGTGCTGACGGCGCCGCTGGGCGCGCGCATGGCGCACCGCCTGCCGGTGCAGACCCTGAAGCGGGTGTTCGCATGCCTGCTGTTCGCGCTGGCCGGATACATGCTGTTCAAGGCCTGGCAGACCTTCACCGGCTGAGCCGGCATGGCCCCGCCCGGTCAGGGGGCGGGGCCGCACGAATGAACGCGGCTCTGCCAGAAGAAGAGAGCGGGGCCGCACGGATCCGGCTCCGCCGGTCCGTAGCGGCGCCCCCCTGGGGGGGGAAGCGCGCAGCGCTTCGGGGGGGTCAGCCCGGTATTGTGTCGATGAACGATTGCCGCTGCGACAGCTTGTCGTACAGGCGGGCCAGGTTCAGATGGTTGGCGCGCCAGTCGAGCGTGGCGAAGCGCAGGTCCAGGTAGCCCAGCGCGCAGCCGACGGCGATGTCCGCCAGGCTGTAGTTGATGCCCATGCAGTGCGCGTTTTCGCCCAGGCTCTTGTTCATGGCGTCGAGGCTGGCGTGGATCTTGGAGTGCTGGCGCTCGATCCATTCGGGGCTGCGCTGGGCCTCGGGACGCTGGTTTTCCTTGACGATGGTCACGCACGCGTCCAGGACGCCATCGGCGATGGCTTCCCAGCATTTGACGGCCGCGCGGTCGCGTCCCGGCTGCGGAATCAGGCGGGCGACCGGAGACAGGGTGTCCAGGTATTCGACGATGACGCGCGAATCGAAAAGGGCGCCGCCGTCTTCCATGACCAGGCAGGGGACCTTGCCCAGCGGGTTGTACGTTTGGATCTGCGTGTCGGCGGACCAGACGTTTTCGAGTTCGAGCCGGTAGTCCAGCTTTTTCTCGGCCATGACGATACGCACTTTGCGCACGTAAGGACTGGTAAGCGAGCCGATCAGTTTCATGGAGTCACAAGCGGAGTCGGAAAGCGGCCGAAGTATAGCAGGCCGCATGACGGTCAGACCGTCCGCAGGCCGAAATCTTCGCCAGTTTGCCACAATGTTGCATGCTCCCGGATGATAAAATCGCCCGATTCGCCCATTCCCCGCTTTTTCTTTTCCAGACCATGCAAATCGCCGATCAGCTTAGCCAACTCAACGCCCTTTCGCCATTGGATGGCCGGTACGCTTCCCGGGGCGACGCGCTGCGCGGCCTGCTGTCGGAGGCGGGCTTCATGGCGCACCGCGTCGAAGTCGAAGTGGCCTGGCTGGTCGCGCTGTCCGACGCCGGCCTGCCCGAGCTGCCGGCTTTTTCCGACACCGCGCGCGCTCGCCTGCAACAATTGGTGCGCGATTTCTCCGAGTCGGATGCCGCCCGGATCAAGGACATCGAACGCGTCACCAATCATGACGTCAAGGCCGTCGAATACTGGCTGAAGGAAAAAGTCGCGGATGACGCCGAACTGGCCCGCGCCGCCGAGTTCATCCATTTCGCCTGCACGTCCGAGGACATCAACAACACCTCGCATGCGCTGATGCTGACCCGCGCCCGCAACGAGGTCGTGGTGCCGCGCCTGCGCGAACTCGCCGCCAAGCTGAACGAAATGGCCATCGCCCAGGCCGACCAGCCCATGCTGTCGCGCACGCACGGCCAGCCCGCCAGTCCGACCACGCTGGGCAAGGAATTCGCCAACGTGGCCGCGCGCCTGAACCGCGCCATCGCCGCCGTCGAAGCCGTCGAACCGCTGGCCAAGCTGAACGGCGCCACCGGCAACTACAACGCCCACCTGTCCGCGTACCCCGAGATCGACTGGCCCGCCTTCAGCCAGCGCGTGCTGGCCGGCCTGGGCCTGACCCAGAACCGCCACACCATCCAGATCGAGCCGCACGACTGGATGTCGGCCCTGTTCGACGCCGTCACGCGCGCCAACATCATCGTGCTGGACCTGGACCGCGACATCTGGGGCTACGTGGCGCTGGGCTACTTCAAGCAGCGCCTGAAGGAAGGCGAGGTCGGCTCGTCCACCATGCCGCACAAGGTCAACCCGATCGACTTCGAAAACTCCGAAGGCAACCTGGGCCTGGCCAACGCGGTGCTGCGCCATCTTTCCGACAAGCTGCCGATCTCCCGCTGGCAGCGCGACCTGACCGATTCCACGGTGCTGCGCAACCTGGGCGTGGGCCTGGGCTATTGCCTGGTGGCCTGGGACGCGTGCATGCGCGGCCTGGGCAAGCTGGAAGTCAATGCCGCCGCCATCGACGCCGACATCGACGCGTGCTGGGAAGTGCTGGCCGAGCCGGTGCAGACCGTCATGCGCCGCTATGGCCTGCCGCAGCCGTACGAACAGCTCAAGGCCTTGACCCGTGGCAAGGGCATTACCGAGGAAGGTCTGCGAGAATTCATCCAGGGCCTGGCGCTGCCTGAAGAGCCGAAGGCCCGCCTGCTGGCGATGACCCCGCGCTCGTACATCGGCCTGGCCGCCGTGCTGGCTCGGGCGGTATAGTCGCCGTGCCGCGCGCAATGCGCGCGGCGTCTTGTTTGACCTTACGGGAGATAGCAATGAAGAAGTTGTCCACGCTTGCCGCGTTGGCCTGTATGACCGTTGGGCCGCTGCTGGCGACGAATGCGTCCGCCCAGTTCGCCAAGCCCGAGGACGCGGTCAAGTACCGCCAGTCGGCGCTGACGCTGATGGCCTCGCACTTCGGCCGCATGGCGCCGGTGGTCAAGGGCCAGGCGCCGTATGACGCCGCGCAGATCAAGGCCAACGTGGAAGTGCTGAAGACGCTGTCGGCATTGCCGTGGGCCGCGTTCGGCGCGGGCACGGAAGGCGGCGACGCGCGTCCGGAAGTCTGGAGCGACGCGGCCGGCTTCAAGCAGAAGCAGCAGGCCTTCCAGGACAACATCGTCAAGCTGTCGGCGGCCGCCGATGCCGGCGACCTCGACAAGCTGCGCGCCGCGTTCGGCGACGTCGGCGCGAGCTGCAAGGCTTGCCACGATTCTTACCGCAAGAAGAAATAAGCCGCCGGCCGTCCGCGGGCGGCCCGACGACAAAAAAAGCCCGGCAGTTCAAGAACTGCCGGGCTTTTTCGTTTCCTGGGCGCGATCAGGAAAAAGACATGTCCGCCGCCACTTCCAGCGACCGGATCCATAGCACCAGGCCGGTCACGCAGGCTCCCAGCAGCAGGGCGCGCAGCCATACCGCAAAACCGTCCTGCGTGGGCGGCGTGCCGGCGGGCACGTCCTTGGCGTCGACCTTGCCCGTGATGATCGCGCGCACCAGCCGCTTGCGGCGCACCAGCGCGTACCAGGCCACGGCCGCCAGGTGCAGCGCGACCAGGCCGATGATGATCCACTCGTTGAGCTTGTGCCAGGACGTCATGGCGCCGGAGAAGGCCTCGCTGACGTGTCCGAACAGCGGGCCTTGCGTCATGATGTCGTCGGTGGCGAACAGGCCGCTGACCGCCTGGAACCCGATGGCCAGCAGCAGCGCGACGACCGACAGCGCGCCCAGCGGATTATGGCCGGCGGGCGCGGCCGCGCCCTTCAGGTAGCGGGCCACTGCGGCCGGGCCTCGCAGGAACTGCGAGAAACGGGCGTAGCGGGGGCCGAAGAAGCCCCACAGCAGCCGGAACAGGATCAGGCCCAGGGCCATACAGCCGAAGCGCACGTGCCAATCCATGTACAGGCCGCCGAGCTTCACGCTGACGAAGGCGCCGACGATACAGACGACGAGCGCCCAATGGAATAAGCGGGTGGGGAGGTCCCAGATGTGGACCGCGTGACGGTTGTTCTGCATGTCGGGATCGCCAAGGCCTGGTTGCCAGGGACTTTATCACGCACGGGCCGCCCCGCCGCCGGGCAGGCGGGAGGGGCGGGACGGGTTCAGCGGGCGCCGCGGCGCACCGGTTCGATGCGATGCACGTGCTCGTGGCGGAAGCGGATGCGCTGGCCCGGGGCCTTCTGCGCGGGTGCGCCGCAGGGCACGACTTCGGTCGTGTAGGTGATCGTTCCGTCGATCGGCGCATTGAAAATGACCGTCGCGCGGATTTCCGGGCCGTCGGCCGGCCGCAGGTAAACGATGTCGCCGACGTGGATCGGCATGTTGTCCAGCTTGGTATGGGCGGGACGTCGGATCAGGTCCGAGGTGGTGAAGCGAGTATTCATGGTGTTTGTTCTCTTGGTTTCTAGTTATGGGAAAAGCCGGGCCGGCCATGGCCCGCGGGTTTGTCACGACACTACAGCATGACTGCCGCGGGCTCTTTGCGCATTCTCATGGTTTCGCGCTCGGGATCGGGTCGCGATGCCATTGCATGCCCAGCATTTCGGGCATTGCGGCGCTGCGCCGCGAATCGGAGGGATGTCCGGCCGGCTTGTGGCCGCGATGTCCGTACATGCCCCGCGCGTTCCGCGCAAAGTGGCCTGGCCTTGGGTTTTGCCGGAAAGCGTCGCGCAAGGCGGGCGATACGGCTGGTTTTCGGTGCCGCTGGCTTGCAGGGCCGTCCGATTTTGCGCCGTTTTGTTTTCAGGTGGAAATTGGCGCGAAAAGCGGTCTTGCTGCCAGGTTTTGGCGGTCCGCAGTCTAGGGTTTGCTGCCTAGGGTGTGTTACCCGGTTTTTTTTACCGGGCTTTTACCTGGCGGACCTTGCCTTGGGCGTACCGCCATGAACATGTCGGGGGGAACGCCTGGTGCAGTTGGGTTTTGCTGTTTTGTTTGGCACCCAACAGGCAATGATACTGCGAGTTGGCGTGTTTTGCAAGCATTTCGTGGTCGGGGGGCGGAGGGCGGGCGTTGCCGCCCCGGTCCGCCGCCCGGTTTCCCCCTTTCAATGGGTCGCGGGACGGGCCTGGCGCTGGGCTTCGATGATCAGGCCTTCCAGGCGCGCGGACATGCGCAGCGCCACTTGCGCGCCCATCCGGCCGTCCGGTCCGCGCTCCGTTTCCAGCGCGAGCGCGATCCGCTCGTTGTCGAAGGCCTCCGGCGCGGCCTTGATTTCGACGTAGCGGTCCAGCAGGGCGTCGACGGCCTTCTGCGCATCGGCCAGCGCTTCGTCCGACAGGTGCCCCTGGCCCAGGTACTGATTGACCACGCGGGCAAGGTCGTTCATGAAAAACAGCAGGGCGGCCGCGCCGCGGCAATCGGGATGGGCGAAGCCCCAGGAGTCGGGGGTAGCGTTCTGAGTCATGGGAAAGCAAGCCAGCGTTACGGGAGGCCGGAAGGGCCGAAAGCGCTATTTTATGGGAATGGGCCGCAAGCCCGCATGGTGCATACTTCGACGCCTATGATCAGACTTGCACGACCTGCCGACCTGGCCAGCCTGGCCGATATCGAACGTTCCGCCGGGAAGCGCTTCCTGGGCACCGCCATGGCCTGGGCCGCCGACGACGATCCGGTGCCGCTGGCCGCGCTGGAACAGGCGCAGGCGGCCGGCCTGCTGTGGATCGCCGACGCGGAGGACGCGCGGCCCGCCGGATTCGCGCTCGCCCGGCCCATGGACGGCGATCTCTATCTCGCCGAGATGGCGGTGTCCCTGCCGCGGCAGGGGCGCGGCCTGGGGCGGGCCCTGCTGCTTGCCGTGCGCGCGCATGCGAGCGCCGCCGGCTACCGGTCGGTGGTGCTGAGCACCGACCGCGAACTGCCCTGGAACGCGCCTTTCTACCGGCGGCACGGTTTTTCCGAATTGCCGCCGGACAGGCTGCCGGCGCAGCTCGCGGCGCGCCTGCGCCATGAGGCGGAAGCGGGCTTCGATCCGGCGCGCCGGTGCGCGATGGTTTGCCCTGTGCGGGCGTGACGCGCGTGCCCGGCCCTGTGTCAACACGCTTCGATGGCAACAAAATCCGCCCGCCGGCGGCGGGCGCGGGGCGCTTCGGGATATTCTGCCGGGATGCGGCCGCTCCGGAACGGGGCCGCGCCGCTTCCGCAAACCCGCATGCAAGGAGGATCGGCATGGCATTGCTGCGAGCTTGCCTTCTGGGCCTGGCGACGGCATCGATGCTGTTGCTCGCGGCCTGCGTCAACAAAGAGCCGCAGGAGCGCGCGGCGTTCATCCAGTTGCTGCAATCGCGGATGAACAGCGCGTCGCTCGTGCCCCTTGCCGGGCTGAGCGAACCCGAAAAGGAAGCGGTGGGGGGCTACGCCGACGCCTATGAGGTGATCACCGATTTCCAGCAGGCCATGGCGAAGGCGGCCGCGCCCATGCGCGACGTGCTGGCGGTGGAGACCCTGCGCTCGGTGGGCGAGATCGTGGAACGCAGGGCGCGCTTCGAGGCGGCGCGCAAGACACTGGCGGAGAACGCCGCGCGGCTTCAGGACGCCCGCGCCAGGGCGGACCAGGCGCGGGCCGCCCTGGCGCTGCCGCCCGACCTCGCGCCCGTCTACGACGGGGTCTACGATGAGGCGGTGAGCGCGCCCGCCGCCGATCTCATGGAGGCGGCTTCGAAATTGGACGCGGTCGCGCGCGACGCCCTGGGCGTGGCGGATTTCGTGGCGGCGCACGCGGGAGACATCCTGCTTGCGGACGGGCAGGCGCGCGTCGCGACGCCGACGCTTCAGCAGGAGCTGAACCTGCGTCTGCAAGGGCTGAACGCGCAGTCGGACGGCCTGGAGCGCGCCCGCGCCGCCGTGTCGCAGGCGGCCGGCCCGGCGCGCGACGCGCCCTGAGCCAGCGCTTTGTACAATGCGGATCTCGCGGCGCTTGCCGCGCCTGGGACGGAACATGAGCCAATCTTCCAGCGTGCACTACAGAACCTTTCTGCTCCTGCTGGTCGTGGTCACCATCGCGTTCGGGTGGCTGCTGTGGCCTTTCTACGGGGCCGTCTTCTGGGGCACCATCCTCGCGATCATTTTTGCCCCCTTGCAGCGCCGCCTGGTGCCGCGCATCGGGGGGCGGCGCAACCTGGCCGCGCTGATCACCCTGCTGCTGGTGCTGCTGCTGGTGATCCTGCCCTTGGTGGCCATCAGCGGATCGCTGGTGCGCGAAGGGGCGAACCTCTATCAAAGCATCAAGTCCGGACAGATCAATTTCGGCGCGTATTTCCAGCAGGCCATGGCGGCATTGCCGCCGTCGGTGCATGACGTGCTGGCGCGCTTCGACCTGGCCGACATCCCCAGCCTGCAGGAAAAGCTCAGCGCGGGCGCGATGCAGGCCAGCCAGTTCCTGGCCACCCAGGCGCTGAGCATCGGGCAGGACACGTTCCAGTTCGTGATCAGCTTCGGCATCATGCTGTACCTGCTGTTTTTCCTGTTGCGGGACGGCCCGCAGTTGTCGGCGCGGCTCAAGCGCGCCATGCCCTTGAGCGACGCGCACAAGCAGCATCTGTTCCGCAAGTTCACCACCGTGGTCCGCGCCACCGTGAAGGGCAACGTCGCCGTCGCGGCGGCGCAGGGCGCGCTGGGCGGCATCATCTTCTCGATCCTCTCCATCCAGGGCGCCTTGCTCTGGGGGGTGATCATGGGGTTCCTGTCGCTCTTGCCGGCCGTGGGCGCCGGCCTGATCTGGGCGCCGGTCGCGATCTACTTCCTGCTGACGGGCGCCACGGTCAAGGGCATCGCGTTGATCCTGTTCGGCGTGCTGGTCATCGGCATGGTGGACAACGTGCTGCGCCCCATCCTGGTGGGCAAGGACACCAAGATGCCCGATTACGTGGTGTTGATTTCCACGCTGGGCGGCATGGCCCTGTTCGGCTTGAACGGCTTCGTGATCGGCCCGCTGATCGCCGCGCTGTTCATGGCCAGTTGGGATCTTTTCGCACCCTTGCCGGAAGGCATGCCAGGCGCCGCCGAGGAGCGCCGGCCAGCGGGGAAATAGGCCCGGCCGACGGCGAGGATGGCCGCCGCGCCATCCGCCCGCCCCGATACGGGTGTATGGTGTAGCAGCGCCCGGCCCCCACGACGGGGCGGGCCTTTCGTGTCGACTTCGCCTTTCAGGAGCGTGCTGCATATGGAATGGAAACTGCATCGGTCGGGCTGGATCGAAGAACGCAACTTCGACATCGAATTCGCCGAAATCCCGGAGGGGTTTCGCACCCGGGTGCGGGTCTTCGGATTTCCGGTACTGGAAGACACCAAGCACGTATTTCCCAACGAGGCGCTGGCGGAGAAGGGCGCCCTGACCCTGCTCAAGAGCCAGTTCACCGGCACGCCGGACCTGGAAGAGCAATAGCGGCCGGCGGTTCCGGCGCCACGCCGGAATACGGGGACACAAGAATTCTGACCACGCCTCATCCGCCGCTCCGCGCGGCGGATTGTGTAATTGCGAGCTTCTGTAATAATTTCTGAATTCCGTCCGTGCGCCGGCGATGGGCCGGGCCGGGCGTATCGGGAGGCGCATGAACCCAATGGTGTCGGTCCGATCGCAGCCCCGCGGCTTGCGGGCTGCGCCGAGCGAGTCGGCCCATGGCTGACGGCCGGAACATCGCCGGCGCGCGCGTCCGCCGTCCGCGCCGGTACTCCATGCGCACGGGCCTGCTGGCCCTGGTGGTCGCCTGTATTGCGCCGGCGCTGGTCGTGGCGTCGGTGGCGGTGTACGAAAGGTACGTCGTCCAGAAAGAGCGGATCTTCCGCGACACGATCTTCCTGGCGCGCAATCTCTCCGCGATCCTCGACCGCGAACTGACCGGCGTCGAGGCCGGCCTCCAGATGCTTGCGTCCTCTCCCGACCTTCGCGCCGGGGACCTGGCGGGTTTCCAGGAGCGCGCGGGCGAGCTGATGCGGTTCCAGATCGTCGACAGCTACGTCCTGACGGACAGAGAGGGCCGCCAGTTGGCCCACACGCAAGCGCCTGTCGGCGAAGCCTTGCCGATGAGCGGCGCGTCGGCCGAGCTGGCGCGCGTGTTCCACACGGGCGCTCCGGTCCTGACGGGGCTGTTCGGGGGAGGCGCCAGCGACAGTCCCGCCCTTGCGCTGTGCATGCCGGTGCTGCGCGGCGACAAGGTCGTCTACAGCCTCAACGTCAGAATCCTGCCCGAGCGCATCGGCGGCGTGCTGGGCCGCCGCTCCCTGCCGGACGGCTGGGTCGCCGCCGTGCTGGACGGCGCCGGCACCATCGTCGCCCGCACGCGCGACGCGCCGCGGTTCGTCGGGCAGAAGGCCGTTCCCGCGCTGGCCCGCGCGGTGCAGCAGGAAAAGGAAGGGTCGTTGGAGACCGTCACGAAGGAGGGCGCGCCCGTCTACACTGCGTTCAGCCGGTCGTCGCTGTCGGGCTGGACGGTCGCCGCGGGCGCGCCGATGAGCCTGGTGACCACGGACCTGTACCGCGCCATCGCCTGGGTCGCCTTGGGCGCCTTGTTCGCCGTCGGCCTGGGCCTGTGGCTGGCCCTGCGGCTGGCGAACCGCCTGACATCGGCGGTGCAGGGGCTGGTCGCGCCCGCGCTCGCGCTGGGCAAGGGCCGCGCGGTGGATCTGCCGGGCACGCGGGTCAAGGAAGTGGCCGAGGTGGGAGGCGCCTTGCAGCGCGCTTCGCGCATGCTGGCGCGCGCCCAGCACCTGGCGCACTACGATCCGCTGACCGGGCTGTGCAACCGGGTGCTGTTCAGCGAACTGGTGCTGCGCGAACTGGCGGTGGCGCAGCGCAGCGGCGAGCCTTTCGCCATCCTGGCGATCGACCTGGACGGGTTCAAGGCGGTCAACGATACGCATGGCCATGCGGCCGGCGACGCGGTGCTCAAGGAGGCGGCGGAGCGGATGGCCGGCGCGATCCGCGTGTCGGACGTCGCGGCCAGGCTGGGGGGCGACGAGTTCGCGGTGCTGCTGATCGGAGCCAACAGGGAGAATGCGCGCCTGGTCGCCGAAGCGCTGGTCGAGAGCCTGTCGCAGCCGTATCCCGGCGTCCGCGCCGCCGTGTCGGCCAGCGTGGGCGTCGCCGTGTTTCCGCAATCCGGCATGACCTTGCGGCAATTGCTGGAGCGCGCCGACGTGGCGCTCTATAAGGCGAAGGAGCAGGGCAAGCGGAGGGTGGAGTCGGACCTGTGAGCGTCCTCCGCCGGGCCCGTTCAGGCCTCCTGGCCCGGTGGCGCAAGGGCGGTCAGGACTTCACCCGACTTCAGGCGATACCGGTTGCGGTCCAGCCGCAGCACGCATTCTCCGTCGGAGGTCCGGAGGATGTAGCGCGCCGCGTCGGGAGGCAGCGCCGCGGCGTCCGGACCGTCGGCCCGCAGGAAAACCTCTATCCGATAGAGCCGGCCCGATTCCGTGCTGGCCAGCACGTCGCTCAATCTGCGTATCGATATGGTCATGCGGCTTTCTCTCCCTTTCGTTGCCCGGACGGGGATGACGCTTCGGGCCGGAGGCCCCCTGCAAGCCTGCGGGGCGCCAGGAGGCGCCCGGATTTTCGCTAAACTCCCCGCCTTGGCGTCCGGGACTGTGCGCGGACCATGACGGGCAATCGGAAACGGTAATGCAATTTTCCCCCGGCCGGAATACGGCCACCTCCTTGGGCTTGCTGGCGGTCCTGCTGTGGGGCACGGTGGTCGGCCTGATCCGCGGCGTCAGCGAAAGCTTCGGCCCCGTCGGCGGGGCCGCGCTCATCTATACGGTGGGCTCCGTCTTCCTGGTGCCGCTGCTGGGGTTTCCCAGGCTGCGGACCTTTCCCCGGTCCTACCTCATCGTCGGCAGCCTGCTTTTCGTCGCCTACGAGATCTGCCTGTCGCTTTCACTGGGATTCGCGGCCAACCGGGGGCAAGCGATCGAGCTGGGCATCGTCAACTACCTCTGGCCCTGCTTCACGGTGGTTCTCGCCATGCTCATCAACGGCCAGCGGGCCAGCGCATGGGTGGTGCCGGGCATCCTGCTGTCGCTGGGCGGCATCGTGTGGGTGGTCGGCGGATCCGGCGGGCTGTCGTGGGAGCGCACCGTTGCGAACGTTTCCAGCAATCCCCTGAGCTACGGACTGGCGTTCAGCGGCGCCATCATCTGGGCCCTGTACTGCAACGTGACGCGCCGGTTCGCCGACGGCAAGAACGGCGTCGCGCTTTTTTTCATGCTGACCGCGGCGGCCCTGTGGACCAAATACCTGCTTGGCTCGGAGCCCGCGCTGACGTTCACGGTGCCGGCGACGCTCGAATTGTGCGTGACGGGCGGCGCCATGGCGGCGGGCTATGCATTGTGGAACGTGGGGATACTCAAGGGCAACCTGACCCTGCTTGCCACCGCGTCGTATTTCACGCCCGTGTTCTCGACCTTCTTCGCGGCCGTATGGCTGTCGACCCGCCTGACCGCCTCGTTCTGGCAGGGCGTGGCGATGGTGACCGCCGGTTCGCTGATCTGCTGGGCGGCAACGCGCGGCAGGCCGGCCCGGAACGGTTAGCCCCGGGGCGCGCCTGTCGCGGAAAAGGCGTGGGAAAGGAATCGCTCGATCAGAGCACGGATTGCGCGACCGCGTATCCAAGCGGGATCAGCAGAAGCGAAGCAAACAGGGAACTGACGATCGCCGCCGATATTTTCAGCCAGGGCTCGGGCCCTGCGCTTTGAATGGTTTGAATCACCAACGCGACGATACCCATAACCATCAAACAGCTAATAACCACTGCTACGTGAGTCATGTTGTCTCCGTCCTCGCCTGATTAAAGGGATTCGGCGCCGCTGAGCGGTCTGAATGTTTGTCTCGATTGTGCGCCCGTATTCGCGCGGCGGGCCCTAGGGTTTTCCAGGCGCAATGAGCGGTTTGTGGCGTATTTGCCTCGGGGCGTGCAGCATGAATTCCATGTGCGGACGCAGCATTTCCGATTGCGTTCCGGGCATCGTGGCAGCGCCCGGTTTGCGCTACGATGGCGGCGTCGAATCACTCAAGGGGCTGCCAGATGCCGCAGAAATTGCGCCCGGGTACGCGCGCCACGCTGCAGGTCAGGCAATTGGTGCCGGGCGAGTTCGCCTGGATCGTCACCTTGTTCGATCCCGAGACCGGCAATGTGCGCAGCACCAATTACTCGGAAAAGCGCTACGGCAGCCAGGACGAGGCTTCCGCCGCGGGAAAGACCGCCGTGGTGGAATTCCTGGGCAGCGGCGGCCAGACCGGCCCGGAACCGGGCAAGGACGGCAAGCCCAAGTCCTGAAGCGGCCGGCCCCAGCCCCCGCAAAGCCCTCGCCAGAGGGCTTTTTCTTTGCCCGGCCGCGGGCCGTGAACCGCGGCGGCCTCGGCCGGGAACGCCGTTTGCTGGGAAGGCGGCGGCGCATTTGGCGCCGATCGAGGAGAACCCGCCATGTCCCCATCCATGCATCGAGAACCCGGCCTGCCGGACGATCTGCCGCCGGACGACCCTTCGCTTCCCGGCAACCTGCCGTCCGACGATTCCGTGCCCCTGCCCGACCCGCCGCCGGAGGATCCCGACGATGCCGATCCCGTTCCGCGCAGGCCGGATCCGAGCGATCCGCGCACGATAGACCTGGCTTGACCGCCATTCACCCGCGCAATGCGCAAGACATGCAAGGAGGTCCACATGCGTTCCATCCTGTTGTGGCTGCTTGGCGTACCCATCCCCATCATCATCCTGCTGGCGCTTTTCTGGCATTGACGCCGGCCGTTTCCCGCTGCGGCGGCGCAGCGCGGCCGCCCCATCCGCAATGAACGAGGAAGAGTCCATGGAAAACGAATCGATGTCGAACCAACCGTACGCCGACGGCGTGCCCCCGCGGGAATCCGCGCTCTCCGCGGTCTCGTGGGCCGCCGTGTTCGCGGGCGCGGTCATCGCCGCCGCCCTGTCCCTGGCCCTGTTCGCCGGCGGCGCGGGCCTGGGCTTTCTGTCGGTATCCCCATGGGAGGACGAAGGCATGTCGGCGCCCGCCGTCGGCATCGGCGTCATCGCCTGGATGCTGTTCACCCAGATCGTCGCCTACGGCATCGCCGGCTATGTCGCGGGTCGCCTGCGCACCAAATGGGTCGACGTGCATTCGGACGAAGTCTATTTCCGCGACACCGCGCATGGCTTCCTGGTGTGGGCGTTGAGCGCGGTGGTCAGCGCGGCTCTCCTGGGCGCGTCCATCGCCACGCTGGCCTCCGGCGTGGCGAAGACGGGCGCAACCGTGGCGGCGGGCGCGGGCGCGGCGGCCACTGCGACGGCGACGGCCGCCGCGGGATCCGGCGGCGGGACGTCGCAGGCTAGCGACTACTTCGCCGACGTCCTCCTGCGAACCGACCGGCCCGATGCCGGAGGCGACCGGGCGGGCGCGCGCGCCGAAGTGGGCCGCATCGTGGCGATGAGCCTGGCGCGCGGCGGCATGGCGCAGGAAGACCGCGACTACGTGGCGAAGGTGGTGGCCGCGCAGGCCGGCATCGAGCCCGCCGTCGCGCAGCGCCGCGTCGAGCAGGCGATCCAGGATGCGAAGAAGGCGGCCGACGAGGCCCGGCAGAAAGCCAAGGAAGCCGCGGACAGCGCGCGCAAGGCCGCGGCCGCATTCGCGCTGTGGGGATTCGCGTCGATGCTGATCGGCGCTTTCGTGGCGAGCCTGGCGGCGACCTGGGGCGGCAGGCGGCGCGACGCCTAGCGCCTGCCGGTTGCGGTTTTTCAGTTGTGTTTTCTTATCCGCGCGGCAAAACAAAAGGCCCGCAAGCGATTGCGGGCCTTGAAATTCCTGGTGGCGCATCCCTGATTCGAACAGGGGACCTGCGGATTATGATTCCTCGATATATTTATTATTTTTCAACTGCTTAGGTGTTCAATCTACTCCGCAATCATGCATGGTTTATGCCCTTGAGAGCCGCACCAGCAATACGGGCCCGGCCGTTTGCGGAGCATTTTAGCGGGTAGGTTTTACCTTGTCGCCACGCCGCGCGCGCACGTAATGCTCGGTCATTTGGATCGAGCTGTGGCCGAGTTGCTGCTGTGCCTGCCTGATGTCGCCAGACTCGGTCGTATCCGTGCCGGCCTTGGCCCGCAGGTCGCGGAACTGGAAGGCATCAGGATCCAGGCCGGCCGCCGCCCGAGCCTTGTGGAAGCGCTGCCGTAGAGCCTCATAGGTGAGGCGCTGGCCGCTTTCGTTCACCACCAGCGCGGTGGAAGAAACCTTGTATCCAGCCTTGCGCGCTCGGATTCTTGCGATGACCTGGGCAAGCTCGCCGGTGACCGCAATGCGCAGCTTCTTGCCAGTCTTGTTCTGGCCCACGTTGAGCAGCTCGTCGCGGATGTCGCGCTCATCGAACTTCAGCACATCGGCCGGGCGCTGGCCAGAGAGATAGATCAAGTCCATAGCGTCCCGGGTCGGCTGGTCTGCCTCCTTGTAAACGACCTGGAACATCTCATCCTCCACGTAGACGTCGCGGCCGTCTTCGCGATTTTTGCGCACGCCCGCGCAAGGGTTGGGAGCGTCCGTTATGCCCGTCTCCCGCGCGTAGTTGAAAATGTGGGAGAAGAGGGCAATTTCTCGATTGGCTCTGACATGCCCTGGGTTGGGAGGCACTTCCCGGCCCATCTTGACGTACCAGGCCCGGGCTTTTTCGGCGCGCCAGCCGAAGTACAGCTTGATGTGCTGGGGGCGGATCTGGTCCAGCGGCGCGGGCGGATTGTCGAAGTACTCGTAGAGGAATGCCAACTCCTTCAGGTTGTCGGTCTGCGTGCGTGCAGCCTTCATGGGCAGCACGTCGCGCACATACCGCTGTGCCGCGTATCGGAAGGTGGCGACGGGCGAGCCTGCCGGAGCGGTGGACCGCTCCAGATCCGCCCACTTGCGAACGGCTTCCACCAGGTCGGCGCCGAGCGGGATTTCCTTGCGGGGGCGTCCGCCGACGTCGTAGTAATAAAACGTCCGGCCGCTTTTCTGGCGGCGTGCGCGCATGCGAGGAGGAAGGTTGAGGTTCTTGTATGGCTTGCGGCCCATGGTTCTATGTGTTGCGGATTACTCGAGGTTGCCAGGCAGGGGCGGCTTGCTGAGCCGCGGCCGCCTGCCTGGCACCGATGACATTTGCGCGGACAATGACGGGGCGCCCGCGCGCGCTGACGACGAAAGGTATGCCGGCGGTGCGCAGCCATTCGATCTGCAATTCTTCCCTGGTGACCTTGCGGCCGCCGACCGTGCGCCCCGTCCGTATATCGGACATTTCGGCCACCTCTTCGGGCGACAGGAACGTGCTTTCCTCCATCAGGCCTCCTTCGCGCCGACGGGGCGAAACTCCACCACCCAAACCCAGGGGTTTGCGTCCCAGGCGCCGGCGCCGTTGATCTGTTCCCACAGCGCGCGGAACATGGCGCGCGGCAGGGACTCGCCGGGTGGCACGGTCATGGGCACTTCGGCAGCCGAGGGATTCAGGCCGACACCTTCGGCCAGGGCATCCATGTGGTTGATGGCCTGGAGCCGTTCCACGCGCACGCGCGTGACCTCGAGCGTCAGCCGGCAGGCCCAGCGCGGCATAAACCGGGCATGGCGATACCGGCCGGGTTTGGGCGGCCCGTCATGGGGCGGCGAGCCGGTGTGCATCCAGTCACGCCTCGCGCCGTCGGCCTCGTACTGGATCGGCGCCCAGGGCACGTTGTAGCCGGCGTCCAGGCACCGGTCGGCCATTTCGCTGCCGCTGTACTTGTCCAGGTCGGTGGTGCTGCGCCAGGGCTCCCGCACCCGCAGTCGGTCGCCGGGGCGGCCATGGGGGCACGCGCGGTCAATTACATGCTGGGGCTCACGCTCCAATACCAGCGCGCCGGGGGCGTACAGGTTGCCGAGGTCGGGATGCTTTACCGGCATGGCGATTCGCCGCGTCTGCGTCTTGTCGCCGGCCAGCACGGCGCGCACCATGGGGGCGTTGAAGAGGATCAGTCGTTCTTTCACAGTTCCACCTCCCTGAACTCTTCGGGGATGACGGGGTAGTCGGCCTCTTCCCCTTTCAGCTCGACGACAACGGGCCCGTGGCGCATGTCGCCGGTCATCTTGCCGTCCAGGCTCGTGCGCTCGTGCGGACGCAGGTTGCTCCATTTGGCAATGACGTAGGGGCCAACCGCCAGCCCGCGCGGCTGGGCTCGCTCCATTGCGCCGACCGAGATATCGCGCTCGCGGCACCATTGCTCGGCCTCGCGGCAAGCTTCGAAGTTGCCGCCCAGGGTATCGAATACCTTTCTCATCGCGGCACCTCGTTCCATTCGCGGCCATCCAGCAGGCGGCCTGAAAGTGCTTTCAGCGCGCTCATGAACGCGCGGACGCATTCCGGGCAGTTTTCCGGGCCTCTGCCCACCGTATTGGAGCAACCCCTCCGGAACTCGGTCAGAATTTCTTCCAGGCTCATGGCGCGCCGCTGGCGGTCGGCCAGGACGGCCGCGCGGGCATAGGCGAGCATCTGCGAGCCGGCGAACATGGCATGACCTCGATGCTGTGGCGGGGAGGGGAGCGGCGGCAGTGCCACGGCATCGGTGTGTCGGGCGCCACCGTCAAATCCAGCATTGGCGCGGCTCTCCGGCCGATTCTGGGGCAACTGGGCGCCGTCCTTGTCCGCCTGGGGCTGCTTGAGGGCGCGGATGGCCCGAGCGGCATCGGCAGAGGTGCCGGGAACGTAGGTGTCGCCGTCTCCCGCGCCGACGGGGCGGCCGACTCGCGCAGCAGCCTGCGCCGCTTCCTCCAGCGCTGCGTTGCGCGCTTCGGCCCGGAGGGCCGCGCTATCAGCAGCAACTTCCCGCGCGACGTCCTTAAGGTCTTGCATCGTTGCGGGCTCGGCGCTGGCCCTGGGTCCGGTGTAGAGCAAAGTCCCGTCGGGCAGACAGCGATTGAACTTGGCGTGCTGGACGCGACGGCCGCCGGGCACCAAGGCCTCCATGGAATAGACATGGCCCACCGCCTCCCCGGCTACAGGGGCGCTATGCAGCTCGATGATGCGTTTCAGGTCCGACACCGTAACGCTGATCGTCTGCGGGCCTTCATCGGCGGGGTCCAGTTCGCACACGTCGCGGATGATTGCAGCCGTGTCGGCTACAGGGGCGCTTGCCAGGGCGGCAGGGTCGCCCATGCGCATCGGGCCGTTCTCGGCATTCAACTCGGCAACCAGGCGCGACGACGTTTCCCGCTCTGCGCGTAAGTCGCGCTCGGCTTCCAGGGCGCGCCGTTTCCAGATGGCCAGATCCTCGCGGGCACCCTCATAGGCGTCGGCATC
Organism: Achromobacter veterisilvae; assembly: GCF_037619525.1. Lineage (NCBI taxonomy): Bacteria > Pseudomonadati > Pseudomonadota > Betaproteobacteria > Burkholderiales > Alcaligenaceae > Achromobacter > Achromobacter veterisilvae. The sequence continues at coordinate 3,008,348 of NZ_CP148753.1, forward strand.
CGCAGGCTTGCGCCAAAGCTGTGCGGCCAAGAACGGGTCCTTTTCCATCTGCGTCACCGAAACGCCTTGAGGGTTGCAGGCGCTGCATGGAATCGACTGCGGGTAGCCGGTCGTGTGACTGGCGTACCAGCCGGGGCCGCCGCACCGTTTGCACAGCTCATCGGCTACAGGGGCGCGCAGCTTGGACAGCAGGGCCAGTGCGCCAGCCAGAACGTATTCGCCGGGCTGGGTGGCGTCAGATGGGCCGCTCATGTTGTGCGCGTGCTTGACGGCAGCGCGGATTTCGTCGCCCGTCAGCACGGGCTGGGCGGTGTTGTGCGGGTTGGTCATTTCATCCACCATTGAGCATGAGTTCGTGATACGCGGCGCGCAGCAGCTCGCGGCCGCGCCTTTTGAGCGCACCCTTTTCGTTGATCAGATCCATGTAGATCATGATGCGAGTCAGCGTGTGACCGCAGCAGTAGCCGGCCGCCTTCTTGAGCACGCCGATTTCGATCAGCTTTCGGTGATCGGCGCCACCAAAGTCCGTTCCGGCGAACGCAACGATCAAATCCTGTTCGCTGACAACCTTTGTTGTGTCGGCCATGGTCACCTCCCCGTGCCCTGGCCGCTCTGTTGGGCGGCATCCGGCGCCGGCAGGAGGTTGGCTGCCGTTGCATGCTCAAGCACGGTGCGCCCGGTGGGCAACATGATCTGGCCCAGAAACGCGCCTTCGAATGACAGGATGCCCGTCTCGATGGCCATGATCTGGCCTTTGATCCAGTCGCGCAGGATCGAATAGACGGCGACGCTCGCCACATCCATGGCCTTTTTCTCATACTGGGCCCGTGTGCCGGTGCGGCGATGGCTCCACGGGTTCTCCTTGAGCCACGCCGCCGCGTAGCCCTTCGTCGACGCCTTCACGGACACCTGGCGGCCTCGGTATTCGAACTGCACCAGCAGCTCGCCAGCGCCGTCGTCGACCATGCTGCCGAACTTGCTGCACCCGAAGGCGCGCAGCAGCTTCTGGATCTCGCCCAGTGCCTTTTCGCCGCTGGTCGAATTGCTGTAGGGCAGGGCCATCATGCCCCCCCTTTGCCCTGCTGGGCGGCGATCTGCGCATCGCCGGGGGCAGCACCGGGGCGAAAGGTAAATAGCAACTCCTGCACCGCGCTCCGAAACAGACTCCCATTACTACTGGCTGCGTGAACCATATCGAACACGGTGAGGGCAGGGATAGCGACCTTTCCGTCGATAATCGGGAACGGGCCAGCAATTCCGGTCCGGGCGAAGTCGATCAAGACTTCCTGCGCGCCAGCCGTGGAAGCGGGGGGAGGGGGAGCCGCGGCGATCATGGCGGCGTAGCATAAGCGGGCCTTGTGTGCAGCCTTTTGGCAGCCCGTCATGGCTTCGTAGCGTTTCCATTCTTGTTCCGAAGAAAATGCCAGGTCAGGCGCTGATTCGAAGCCAGCAACGACCATCGTTTCGGTCGGCTCAATTGGCACCAGCTTGAAGCCGGCGGGGATCATGGTCATGTCAGGCTCCCTTGAGGTTGGGCCAGCGCGGCCAGAAGCAGTACATCGTCCGTCCAGGCCGGGTACGTCGGCTCGCCGCCGGCGTGCGTCTCCTGACCGTAGATCGCCCGCGTTTCCTGCGCGAGCTTGGTCAGGCGCGCCGCCGCCGCCCGCAGTTTCGGCGCCGGGCAGGTCGGGCTGTCCAGCGCGCCATGGGTGATGACGCCGGCCTGGCGCAAGTCGGCGTCCAGCCGGTCGATAACGTGGAGCGCGGTGCGCAGGTCTTCACGGCGCACCCGGCAGGTGTTCGGGTTCTCTCCCGTGGCCGGCGCCCCGTAGGACGCTTCGCGCAGGCGTGCGATGCTGGTGTGAAAGCTCATGCTGCGAGTTCCCTCCAGGTGACGACGTTGCTCGCCGCGGCGATGAGCGGCGGCTGAACGGCCGCGGCGCGCGCGGCGATGGTGCGCATGGCCAGGTCGTAATGCATCGGGCGACGCGCCACGGGCCGGTAGGGCGGCGGCGTGGCGCCGGCGCGGCTGATATCCAGAAAGCGCCGGAGAAAGGGCAGCAGGGCGGCAGGCGTGGACGCCGGCGCGGTCCAGCCCGTGCGCTCGGCGATCATGTCGGCCATCTGCGCGACGGTGGTCGAGCCCTTCACGGGCGCGCCGATCCGGCGCAGTTGCTCGGCGGTCATTCGGCGCGCGGCCTGCATTTCGGTGGAGTGGTAGCGGGCGGCCGTCATACGGCCTCCGCGCTCGGGCCGAACTCGGCGTCAACCAACGCGCCGGGTGCCCCGTTGCGCATGTCCTGGATGGCGAAATAGACGTCCATGCAGCCGCGGACGTCGGCCATGGCGCTGTGGGCGTTCTCCAGGGGTTTGCCGGTGAAGAACTGCACCGCCTCGCTCAGGTTCGGGGTCTTGTAGTGCGTGCGGTTGGCGGCCAGCATCTTTGCCGTGGGGGGGCACTTCACAATAGGCGTTGCCAGGCGCGCGGTGCATTCCGCGGTGCCAGACTTCCACTGGTCCAGGTCGTGGTCCAACTCGCCGGCGCGGTGCTGGGCAATCCGGACGATGCGGGCGTCGAACGACTCGTTGTGCGCGATCCGCGTGCGCCCGCCCCACAGTTCCAGGAACATGAAAAGGGCCAGGGATTCCGGCACGCCGACCGCCGCGGCATGTTCGGTGGTGATGCCATGGACGGCGGCGACCTCGTCCGGAATGATCCAACCATCCGGCCGCACGATGACGTCCATGCTGGCGATCGTTTCGCGACTGTCCATGTCCACCAGGGCCGCCGCCAATTGGACAATGTGCGGCTGGTCGGGGTGCTCGGACGGATCCTTGAACAGGGGCAGGCCGGTCGTTTCGGTGTCGTAGAAGAATTTCAGGTTTTGCATGTTGTGGTTCTCTCTTAGGCGGCGGCGCGGAGCTTCGGCTGCTCGGTGGTGCCGTTGTCGATCCAGAAGGTGGTGAAGGCGTCGGAGGGCGCTGCCGGCGCGGCCTTGAGCGTGCCCAGCACCAAGATGGTGTCCAGGTGGCCGTCGGCGCCCAGGGCATCGAGCATGCCCAGCGCGTCGCCGCGGCCGGGCAGATCCAGGCAGTCGAAGCGGTCCAGGATCAGCATGCGCAGGCCGGAGATTTCGGCCAGCGCGGCGCCGACCATGGCGTCCACGCGCCAGCGCTCCGATTCCGACAGGAGCCGGTACGGCCGGCCGCCCCAGGTGATGGTCATGTCGCCGGACACGGCGGGCGCGAGCCAGCCGGCCAACTCGGCCAGTTCCGCCAGCTTGGCGTTGAAGGGCTGCAGGGCCTCGGCCAGAATCTCACCCGGAATGCCGTCAGGCGACAGTGCGTCGCTGATCGCCAGCCACGCCAGGACGTTGCCGTGGTAGCGCGTAGCATTCGCAGTACGCTCCGCGGCGCTGGCCGCGGCCTGCTTGGCATTCATCACGGCTTGCACGCGGTCGTCCACCGCCTTGCGCTCGGCGCGCAACGCGGTCACCTTGGCGCGCGCGGCCTCCACGTCGGCGGGCTGGATCACCTCCGGCGCGCCCTCGTCCTGCAGTTGGGCGGCTGCCGCTTCGGCCGCAGCGATGTCGCGGCGGTCGTTTTCGACGCTGCGCGCCATCATGTCGCGGGCCCCAATGGCCTTGGGCAGCGCGGCCGAGGCCTCGGCGTCGCCGATGGCACCGATCTTGCCGAATTGATGCTCATACTGTGTGAGGGCAACCAAGGACTTGCCGTGCAGGGTCACCGAGAAATGATCGTGGGCCAGCGTGTCGAAAGCCTCTCCCAAGCATTCCGCAAGCGCGTGCACAAGTCCGACGCGCGGCCCGGTACCGGCCTTAGCCTCCAACTCGTTCACGCGCGCGGTCAGCTTGCCGTGTTCTTCCTGGTCGAAGTGCAGCTTGTCGCGCAGCGCCGGCAGCTTGGCGGCTTGTGCCTGGCGGGCCGCGACCTGGTCGCGCGCCGCGGCATAGGTGGCTGCCTTCTGCTCCAGCGCGCCCAGGGCCTTGGTGTTCTGTTCCAGCTTGGCGTCCACGCCGGCCAGCGCCGCGCGCTCGCCAACCAGGGCGGCCTGGTCGAACGGCGGCACGTCCGCGGCCCAGACCTCGGCCTTCTGGCTGCCCCATTGCTCGCCGGTGGCGGCCTTCCATGCCCCCTTGGCCTCGGTGGCCTGCTGCTTTGCATACTCGGCGCCGGCGGCGAAGCCGCTGCGCAAGATCGGCTTGATCCCAGGGACCAGGAGAGGGTCGCACCCGCGGGCAAGCAGGCGGCGCTCGATCTCGTCGGCCTTCACGTTCGTTCCCGTCAGCGCGAACAGCAGGGTGCGGCGCTCGTCCGGCTTGGCCGCGGCGAACCGCTCCGGTGCCAGCACATACGGCAAGGCGGGAGATTGCGGCACGAGGGCTTCGCCCGATTGCGTGCCCTTCGGCAGGCTGATACCGACGGTGCCTCCGTCCAGGTCCAGCGCGACGGCGCCGACCTTCGCGCCCTCGGTCACCAGGGCGCCGAATTCCTTTTTCAGGCCCACGCGCTCGGGCGCGCCCAGGAACGCGAGGCGCACGGCCTCGGCGATGCTGGACTTGCCGGCGCCGTTCGAGCCGGCGATCAGCGCCACCGGCGTGCCCAGCTCCAGGTCCACGGCGCGCACGCCCTGGAAGTTCTCGATGGTGATACGGTTGATTCGCATGTTCGCTCCTTAGGCGCGCAGCTCGCGGCTGCCGTTGGACTGCATGGCCGTGACCAGCCCGGCAAGCTCCATGGATTCCAGGAGACGGGCGGCGCGGTTGTAGCCGATGCGTAGATGGCGCTGGACGAGGGAAATTGAGGGGCGGCCGTGCCTGCGCACCACCATGACGGCCTCGGTGTAGAGCGGGTCGATAGCGTCGCCGGCGTCGTCGCTGTCATCGTCGCCTTCGAGCGGCAACTGGCCCGCCGTCGGCGCGGTCGCGGCGGATTCCTGGAGTAGCTTCTCGCCGCCCAGCGCGTAGACCAGCTCGGCCAGCAGCTTGGCGATTTCGCCGGCCATCAGCAGAAATTCCGCGTCGAAGACTTCGGCGTCGGTGTCGCTGGCCGGGTGGTTCTCTTTCAGCACGTCCAGCGCGCGGATCTTGCGGATGTCCAGGTCTTCGGTCAGCTCAAAGGAGATCCTGTCGGCCCAGGTCATGGCCAGGCGGGTGCATTGCTTGCCGGACTGGATGTGGCGGCGCACGTCGTCGGCGTCAATGGAGTGCTTGACGTAGCGGATGGCCGCGCCGCTTTCGCCCGACGCGCGCAGTTCTGCGTCCTGGTCGATGCTGAAGTTGGCCGGGGCCTCGTCTTCGGCCAGCCAGCCGGTCATGGCGGACGCCGGCGACTGCGCCACGTACAAGTTCTCGAGCGGGAAGGGGTCGATGGCCTTGGCCAGGAGCCCGATGACCGTATCCGCTTTGGACGGCGTGCTGGTGTCGATGATCAGCCAGCGTTCGACGGGGTCGATCCACAGGCGGATATCGTCGTACTGCGTCAAGGCCGTGGGCAGCTTCTCGTCGATGATCTGCTCGCGTATCTCCTTCATCTGCTTGCGGCCGGGTTTGTAGCCCTGCTGTTCCTCGATCTCGCGGGCGCGGGCGGCCGCGGCCTGGTTGATGGCCTTGCCGGGCAGCAGCTTGGATTCGGCGCGCAGCGTCAGGATGATCTTGCCGGTGACGGCGTGGGCCAGGTCGGCACCCTCGCGCGGCGGCACCCAGCCGATCGACTCGCGTTGCAACTGGCCGGCGGGCACGTAAGCATGAGCCGCCAGGTTCTCGTTCAGGGCGTCGAGGTTCCAGAAGGGCAGCGCGGACGTGAGCCGGTAGATCTTTGCGTTCTTGAACATGGCGGCGTCCCCTTATTCCGGCGCGGCCATGCGGCGGCGGGTGGTGCCCGCCGGGCGCTGCTGCTGTTGCTGCTGCGCCTGCGCTTGCTGCTGGGCGTGCTGCTCAGCCTGCCGGACCATGGCAATGCGCCGCTCCTGGTAGATCTGGTGCAGGCGCGCGCGCTGGCCCAGGTCCAGCACGCCGTCGATCGAGTCGCTGGCCAGGTCCAGGACCTGGACGTCCTTGGCGTTGAGGATCTGCGATTCGACCTTGGCCGGGTCCAGGCCCGGATCTTCGGCGCCGGCGCCCGGCAGTGCGCCCTGCTGGCCGCCGGCCGGCTCCGCCTCGGCGGCAGGGGCGGCCGCTGCCGCGTCCTGCGCCGGGTTACCGGCCTCGGCTTGCGCCTTCGCGGGGGAGGTGTCGGTGTGTGCGGCGGGGTCGCGGGCTTCCAGGTCCGTCGCATTGGCCTGCGCTGCCGCGGGCTGACGCTGGGCCGGCTGGGCGGTTTGGCGCAGCTCATCCACGTTGACGCTGATGGTGCCGTCGGGCGCGGTGGTGGCCTCGATGATGTCCTGGGCTTCCTCGACCGTTTGCAGGCCCATCAGCAGCTCGGGCGCGTAGAGCTTGCCGAAGAATGACGCCGTGCGGTACCGCAGCATGACCTCGTCCATGGTCTGCCACTTGCTGCCGTTCTTCGTGTACCAGCCTTCGAGCACGGCCATCTCGATCGACACGGCCGGCGACTCGATCACCTCGCCGGTCTCCTTCTCGATCGCCCAGGCCACGCACACCTTGTCGTTGATCTTGACCTTCTCGACCTTCGTGTGCCGCTGGTTGTTCTCCCAATAGGTCGACTTGTATTCGACCTCGCGCTCACCGCGGCTTTCGATGCGAAAACGCAGGGGCGAAAAACGGCCGCAGCCGTTGATCGCGGCGATGATCCACTGCGACGACCAGGAAGGCCGGCCCTCTACGATGTAGAGGTTCTGCATCACCATCAGCGGGTCGGCGCCCATGCGCTGCGCCATGTTCAGCGCGACGACCGAATTCGCAAGGGCGTTCGGATTTTCGCGGCTTTCCTTGACATTGCCGTAGCGGTCCAGCTTCTCGATCGTCTGGCGGTAGGCCACGGGCACAAGGGTGCTGCTGGAAAGCAGGCGGGCGGCCCGCTGCATCAGTTCGAAGCCTTGCAGGCTGCTGAAGCCAGGGGCCACGACGGGCATCTGCGACTCGGGCGCGGCGCGCAGGCTCTGGACGGTGGTGTTCTGGGTCATGATCAGTGTCCTTTCTTCTGCTGGTTGCGGTAGGCCTGGTACTCGGCGGCCGTGGCCATGGCGACGCTCTGGCGCGCCTCGGGCTCGGCATACTTGTCGTACTGCTCGACCTGGCTGACCAAGAACGAGGCCGGATCCCAGGCCAGGTGCTGGGTCACGACCGATTTGCCGGCCTGGTCTGTGCGCCGGACGTACACGTCGCGGCTGACGGGGTGAAGGGACATGCGGGGCTCCTCTGGTTATCGGAAAAGGCAGGTGGCCCAGCGTGCGCAGTACTTCGGGCTGCACAGGACGCTGGAGGGGTTCGGGGGGAAAAGGCCGGTGCGGAACATGGCCGCGGCGTGCTCGATCAGGCCGGGCTGGCCCTCGTCGCCGACCATCACGCGGCGGGCGTCGAAAATGGGGCTGACGGCGGTGGCGGCAGTGGCGCCAGTGGACAGCGCGATGATCTGGGAGCCGACCGTGCGCACCTTCTTTGTCTGCTCGTACATGAGCTGGTAGGTCCCCGTCTGCGGGGCGCGGCCCTGCGTGACGGCCTGGCCGTCCTGGATCACGCGCAAGCCGGTCTTCACGTCGGGGATGACGATGCCGCCCTCGGTTTCGGCGACCCGCGCGCGGTCCATCGTGCCGGTCAGGCGCACGACCATGCCGCGGCCGCAGTCGATATCCAGCGGGTCCAGCTTCGTTTCGACGTCGATGTACGTGAACTGCGGGGCGACATCAGCGCAGTACTTCACAAGGGCGGTCAGCGCGATGCGCTCGGCGTTTGCCAGCGTCAGGCCATCCTGGGCGTGATCGACCTCATAGGCCGGGTTGTGCAGTTCGTCGACCAGCACGTCGGCGGCCTCGTCGGGCGTGCAGGGCTTCCCCTCCAGGCGGGCCAGGTCGTAGGCGGCGGTGCCGGCGTGGACGGCCGTGCCCAGCAGCGCGCGCATGCCGGCGGGCTTCTTCATGCCCAGGATGTGCGTGCCTTCCCAGGCGTGGGCGCAGTCGAACAGGCGGCCCCAACTGGAAGCCCGCACGGTGAAAACGTTGGGTTGCATGGTGACGGCTCCGGTCATTTGGAGGCCTGCTGCTGGGCGCCGGCGCGCAGGGCGGCAGCTTCGTCTGCCTGCTGGACGTAGCCGTAGGCCAGGACGGCGGCGAGGACGGCGACGGCCGCGACGGCGTCGTCGCGATCGAGGATGGCGAGGAGGCGGCGGATCATTGGACGTCTCCCTCGGCCGGCGACGGGAAGCAGCCTTCGACGTCGCGGCGCTCCTGATAGGCGCGGTGCTGTCCGGTGCGAGCCTCCTGCTTGCGGGCCTTGCAGGACTTCGAGCAGAAGCGAGCCCAGCCGCGGGCGCGGTCGGCCGTCCGGGCAGTGAAGGTGCCGCCGCATGCCTGGCATTTGTATTGGGCGGTGGAGGTCATTGCTGCCCCCCCTTGGCCTTGGCGATGGCGGCGCGCCCGACAGCTACAGCAGCTTCCACGCGGGGTCCGCGCTGATAGGCCACGTCCATACCAAGCAGCGCTTCCAACGCCTCCAGCAGCTCCGGCGCGGCGATGGCCCGGAGCGCGGCCGCCGCGATGGCGTGGCTGGAACCATTGCCATGGGCGTACTGCTGGCAAGCGGCCTGGAATGCCTTGTCGAGCGCGGCCCGCTCGATCATGCGGTCGGCGCTCATGCGTGCCTCGCATAGTCGGAGTCGGGCACGATGATGACATCGCCGCGGATCTGGTGGGGAACGCCGCGGGCGTCCTGGTACAGGCGCGTGGCCGCCGGGTTGACGGGCAGATTTTTCGACACGCCGTCGTCGTCGACCAACATGACGTGCACGCGGTCGGCCAGGCTGACGGTGTCCAGGGCGTCGGCGCCGATCATCTGGCACACGTCAGCCAGCGCGTGCGGGCCGTGCAGCTCGGCTTCGGCGCCGTCGGCGCGGATCAGCTTGCGGATGGGCTTCATGATTGCGCCTCCCGCTCGGCGTCGAGCGCGGCCTGGGCGATCTGCGCCAGTTCGGTGTCGCGGTTCAGGTAGCCGGTGGCGCCGCCCGCGACCTGAGCTAGGGCGGTGCGCAGGCGGGCGTTGGCCAGGCGCAACTGGTAGTACTTCGCCTGCAGCACCGCCTCGCTGACCATCTTGGGCTGGTCGTGTTCAGAGGCGACATAGGGCCGGCCCTGCAGCGCGGCTTCGGCGCGGCTGGCGATCCAGCGCAGGCGGCGCGTCTGCGTCGAGCTGGCCCGCGCGGTGCGCATGATGTGGTCCAGGGCATCCTGCAAGATGTCCGCAGTGGACGGCAGGGGGATAGGGGCGTTCATAACGGGCGGTTCTCCAGGGTGGGCGCCACGCCGGCGCTGACCTGCCGCGAGGGCATGCAGTCGAACGTGACGCGGGTGGTGGGCGGGAAGACGGCCAGGACGTCGAGGCATTCGGCCTGGGTGGCGAAGCGCTCGATCACCATGACGGGCGGGCGGTCGTGGGTGGCGGGCAGGAAGGCCAGCAGGACCCACAGGGTGGCGGCGGTCATGCGCGGCTCCCGAGCTGGGCGCGGCATACGTCGGCGGCGCGGTCGGCCTGGTCGTGGCCGAACATGCCGAAGTGGCAGATCGACGGCGCAATCCCCAGGGCCTTCGCCAGCCAGGCGTACGCGGCGGTGCGGTTGTTCGCGAAGCGCTCCTTGGTCAGGCGCTGGAATAGGAATTTCGCGTCCTTGCGCGCCTTGATGGTCTCTTTCGAGGCCATGATGCCCAGCGGCAGATCCGTGTCGGGGTGCAGGCCCACGTAGGCCTGGCACTGCGTGCAGCGATACACGTAGGGCCATTCCCCAAAAGATTGCCCGGCGTAGATGTCCCGGTTGTTGGTCAGCTTCACCGGCCCGCGGCAGCAGTGGCAGGCCGTAGGCGGCGCGATGCGATCGCGCACGCGCGCCAGGGCGCGGCGCGACACATGGGGGAGAGGGGCGGGCGCCTGCAGCTTTTGCTTGCTCCGGCTGCGCGGGTCCACGCCAAGAACGGTGATGCTCATGCTCGTGCACTCCAGGGATCAGTGCGGCGGCGATAGGCCGCGAACGCGTCGATGGCGCGGGCCATGCCGTACGCGATGGGCAAGAGGAGCAGGGCGGCGGCGATCACAGGACGGCCTTCCCGGTGTCGCGCAGCGACTTTGCGATCAGGATGCGAGCGCGCAGCAGGAGCAGGAGGCGTAACGTTTCGATGCCGTCGTCGCACCGATCCGGGGAATGGCATTCACCCCAAAACGCCGCCACTACGACGCCCGCCGCTTTCTCGGGCGGCATATCGCACTGGAACGACTCGGACCACCATTCGAGGTTTTGGCCCAGGACCGTCTCGCGCTTGCCGGCGAACATGTCGCGCAGCGCGACAAGAATGTCGGTGTCGGAGAAATTGGGATCGCGCACGGCTGCTTCGCCAGGGAAATAGCCGTGGTCCGCAGTACGGGCGGGGTCGTCGGGAAGGACGGTGAGCGCGACCATGGTCAGACCCCGGCTTCCAGTTGGTCGGCCGGGCGGGCGTAATCGAGGCCGGCGTGCCACGGCATGGTGGCGCCGCGATAGGCGAACTGCGGATCCTCCAGGGCGCCCCAGGTCTGGTCGGCCGTCTCGCCGTCCCAGGCGTCGCCGCTCCAGGCGCTGCGGTCGAAATCCGCCGCGCAGTCGATGCCGTCGTCCAGATCGAAGCAGACGGGGGCATCGTCCAGCAGCGCGGCGCCCAGGTTCGACCCGATTTCCAGCACGGCGCCGGGCGCTGCGGCGCGCAGCAGCTCAGCCAGGCGGGCCATGTATGCGGCGTAGGTGTGTTCCATGGATTTCTCCTAGCCCCGGCACCCGGGGCGGGTGGGGGTTAGGCGACGCGCGCGTCGATCGCGGCCTTGGCGCCGTTGATGCCGGCGCGTTGGTGCACGCACACGCCATCGACGACGATGTCGAAGCACTGCGGGAGACGTTGGTAGATCAGATGGCCGCGGTACTCGATCGGCTTGACGTCGGTCTCGAAGTTCGCCGGGCCGCACGCCGGGCTATGCGGCTTGTGCCAAGGATTCGTGTAGGTGGCCATGCTGTTCTCCCTGTTGCTCCCCGGTTGGGGATGCGTTGATCAACCCATATTTGGGCTGTTGGGAGAATATTGAGCCCATAAATGGGTGTTGTCAACCCATATTTGGGTTAATGGATGGAAGAAAATCCGCCCAAAGGCGGCCACGGACCACAAAAAAGCCACCCGAAGGTGGCTGGTGAATTCACTTAGGCTGTACTGCCAGGTGGGCAAAAATCTATTGCGCGTTGACCGAAGCCAAGCTGGGCGAGAATTCGCCGTTTCATCGATAGGCATTCGGGCTTAACGTCCTTGCCCTCGGCGGCGTCTTGTTCATCTTGGCACAATTGCGCAAGGCCACGTAACTGCGGCGGTTCATCAGCCTCAACCACATGGAATTCGTGGCGAAGCCGCCTGACCTCTTCTGCCGCGCCCTCCACGAGCACTGCTTGTGAAAGAATAGCGTTGAACCGACTGGCGAGGCTGCCATGTTTGCTGGCCATGCCTGGACAATCCACCACGATAGTAGCGATAGTAAACACGCCGCTGACGATCGCAGCCGTCATCGTAAATAAGTTCGCGTCGAACCCTATGGATGCGAGCGCAATCAGCGACATCGCTTTGGAAGACGCATCCAAAATTCGGTAGAAACTCTCCCGCTTTCGGTGATAGTTAATGCTGAATTTCGCGTCGTACTGGATATCGTTGATTGTGTCGCTCATGCGCTTACCGTCCGTTAGAGCTGCCTCCGGAGCCATTTCCGTTGCCGCTACCGTCTCGTCGGGGCTGAACCCGCGAGACGGTGGAATCACTGCGCTCGCCGCGCTCGATTCGACCGGGAGCCGGAGTTGGCCGTTGGTCTTGCCCGAACCCGCTATCCCTGTGGTTGGGTACCGGTGATTTTGTGTTGCCGCCAGAGCCAGGTTTTGATGCCATTATTGCTTCTCCTGTGCAAAATTGCTATGCGCCGTTTTCCGCGCTTTTGTTAATGTCCAACTGGAGCAGTTTTCCGCAAGTAATCAAGATCGGACCAACTGCCCCGCCTCATCATCCCGGCGCGTGGCGCCTATTGATACTTTCGATAGGAAGGGCTCCGGCATGTGTTCTTGCCGGTTTCCATGGAAGCCCGGACAGCCTGCAATTCGCCTTCGTCCCAAATGCCAACTCCCCAGACGGTGATGGTCACTTGAGAACGCCCGTCTGATATTTCCTTGATCTCAATTACTTCTAGCGGCTTTCCAGACGCCGGGCTGTTCACCCTTACAACTCCCTGTTTGATGTCGTGATAGAGGTTGCCCGTCACGATCTGGTCGGGTAGTTGCAGGCAGTGGCGAGGATAGGCGTCGGCTCTGCGATAGGCCTCCTGGTAAGAAGTCGGAACGTCGAACGTCTGCGTAGGGTCGGTGCCATCGTTTGATATGCCGAACGCGCATCCACCCAGGACAGCGACGGCAGCACAAAGAATTATTTTTCTCATTTCGTCACATGCTTCCTAAAAATTTGCCGCAGGACCATACAAGCGAAAGTTGCCGTGGGTCAGGCGGCTTTCTTGGGCGGGCCGCTTTTTGTAGCGGTGACCTTGTGACGTTGAACCTTGGACCGAGCGAGCGACACAACTTCGTCTCGCTCATCCGGAGGGATGAGCTGGAAGTCATCAGAGGATATCCCGGGGAGCGGCCAATCGTTTGGGGCGCGATTAGGATCTTGCCGTCGAACGCTCTCAGGGTCCGGGTGCAACAGTTCCCACGGCTCCATATCGCAGGCGCGCGCCAATTCGGCCAGGTTATCGACCTTCAGCGCCACTTCGGCGCGGCGCGCACGATCAATCGTAGACCGCCCGACGCCTGAAGCCTTCGCGGCGGCTTCGTTTGAGCCGAATTTCAGCCCTGGGCCGATGAGCCGGTTCAGATTGTCTGCAAGGATTCTCATAGCGTGTTTACCCATATTTGGGAATATGCCGGGATTTATAGCCCAAGTGTGGGTTGACGTAACCCATAAATGGGTTGAGAATGGGCGGAATGGAACATACCGAAATCCTTCCCCCCGTTCTGTCCCGGCTCCGTGAGCTCAAACACTCCGACCTCGCCGAGGTTGCGCGGCTCTCTGGTGTGCCCGAAAGCACTCTGCGAAAGCTGAGATACGGCGAGGTCAAAAACCCGCGTGTCCAAACCGTGCAAGCGCTGCGCGATTACTTCGCGGGCATCGATATGGCGCCATCCACCGAGCTCGTGGTGACTGACCATCAGGAGGCGGCGTGATGGGAAATCTCTATGCACGGTTCGTCCTGTGGCTGATCCGGCCGGCGTTGGAGCGCCATGCGCGCGAGCTAAACACCCGGCAAGACTGGGATCGTCGGTTGGCGGAATCGCTCATCAAGAGCGTTTCCCCGGCGCGGAAGGGCCTCTGATGTTGTCGATCAGCTTATCTGTCGTCTCGTGGAACGCGGACAGGTATTCCTGCTGCTGCGGGTCAAGCGCCGGAGGATTCGAGCTATTCGCGCGAGCAGCTTGCAGCAGGCTATCTGCGAATCCCCGAAGCCGCTCGCTTTCCTCTACGCGCGCGTCCTCGGTCTTGCATGCGGCCCGGATTTGCTTTCCGAGTGCGAAGGTGAGTGCGTCAAGATGGCCTTTCAGTTGCGCGTCCATGCCCAGCTCCTTTCCCAAGAACGGTGTGTGTGCGAGCCACCAGTTTACGGGGAGGGAGCAGGGCGCCCAATTTGGGGCAGGCCGTTGGGCCACCGTTGGCGCGGCGGCTTTAGTGAACCGTTACCGGCTCAGCGGACGCCGGCTCCGGACCGCACAGGTCCTGCTCGTCGCACAGGCGCGCGAACAGATGCATCACCGTCTCCTGCGTCGGATCGGGGAAGGCGCGCCATGCAATCTCCCGCGCTTCGCGCAGCAGTTCTTCCGTTTTCGTCATTCCGTTTTTCCCCCTTGTTCGCAGGAGTCGGCCGCCGCCGTCGGCGGCAGCTCGTCCTCGGGTTTTTGTTCCGCCTGAGCGGGTAGCTGCGTGACCTCGAGGCGGGCAAATAGGTGCGCGCGGGTCACGGTCTTGGGAGGTTGGTCGTTTTCCATGCATCGAAATTTAAGTCTTTATCCGGAGCCCGTCATGCGACATGAATCGCACAAAACCCTGATCGCCATTCTGCGGGAACACACGTCTGCCTGGCGCAAGTCCCAGGACTGGTCCCGCGAGACGTTGGCGGAGAGCATCGTCTGCGCGCACGAGCGCCTGAATGGCGCGGCCACCACCGGCATCCGATTCGAACCGAACACGCAGGACACCTTCGGGCGCCTGAAAGTGAACGCGGACCGCGTGTTCCGGTGGCTCGACGACGAGTCCAAGGATTCGAACCTGCTGCCGGCTAACTTCATCCCCTCCATCCTGGCCGCGATGCCGCACGACCGGCGCCGGCACTGCGTCGATGACATGCTGCGCCCGCTGGGCCTGGCCGTGCGCACGCTCGCGTTCGACGTAGAGGAAGGCCTCGCCCAGGACCAGGTGACCAATCTCATGCGCGAGCAGACCGAGGCGGCCGCCGCCGCGGTGGCGCTACTCGACGCGAAGGCCACGCCCGCGCAACTGGTGAATGCCCACCGCGAGCTGTCGGAATCCATCGTGGCCGCGCGCGGCGTTCGCGCCTCCGTGGAAAGCCAGATGGCGCGCGCCGGCGTCGACGTCCCGGCGAAGGAGGCGGATCCGTCATGATCTCCGACATCAACCATTTCCATCTGTTCTTCGGCCTGGGCGGCGGCGCGGCGGGCTTCCAAGAGGCGCGCCCCGAGATCCCGGGCCTGCAGGGCCGGATGGTCTGCGTGGGCGGCATGGACGTCGACCCGGCGGGCGCCGAGGACTTCTACCGCTTTACGGGCGTGCGCGGCACCGTGCGCGACCTGTTCGACCGCAGTCAGTACCTGGCCTTCCATGGCCGTGAGCCGGCACCTGGCTGGGTCGAGGCGACGCCGGCGGACGTGCGCGCTGCGGCACACGGCAGGGTGCCCAATATCGTGTTCCTGTCGGCGCCGTGCAAAGGATTCTCCGGCCTGCTGTCGGAGACGCGCAGCACCACGGCCAAGTATCAGGCACTGAACCGCCTGACCTTGCGCGGCGTCTGGCTGATGCTGGAGGCCTGGGCTGATGACCCGCCCGACACCATCCTGTTCGAGAACGTGCCGCGCATCGCCACGCGCGGCCGGCATCTGCTCGACCAGATCACCGGCATGTTGCGCCACTACGGCTATGTCGTACGCGAAACCACGCACGATTGCGGCGAGCTGGGCGGCCTGGCCCAGAGCCGCAAGCGCTTCCTGCTGATCGCGCGCCACGCCGAGAAGGTGCCGCCCTTCATCTACGAGCCGCCGAAGCGGCCGCTGCGCTCGGTCGGCGAGGTCCTGAGCCGCTACGGCCGGCCGGGCGACCCGGCCATGGGCCCCATGCACCGCATTCCCAGTCTGAACTGGAAAACCTGGGTGCGCCTGGCCTTCGTCGAGGCCGGCAAGGATTGGCGCAGCCTGAACCGCCTGGCTGTCGAGAACGGCCACCTGCGCGACTACCTCATCGTGCCCGAGGCGCACCATGGATTCCTGGGCGTGCAGCACTGGGAGGCGTCCAGCGGCACGATATCCAGCCGCTGCGGCCCGACCAATGGTGCCTACAGCGTCGCGGACCCCCGCCAGGAGGTCTATTCGGCCGGCTACGGCGTAAACACCTGGGAGACACCCACAGGAGCCGTGGCTGGAGAATCGCTGCCCAGCAACGGCCGGTTTGCCGTTGCAGATCCGCGCGCGCAGGACGGCGCCGCCCAATACCAGCAGTACGGCGTCATGAGCATGTCGGACACGGCCGGCGCGGTCATCGGCGTGAAGTCGCCCGGGCAGGGCACCTTCAGCGTGGCCGACCCGCGAGGCTACGGCACAGACACCCACAAGAACGTCTACCGGGTCGTGCCTTGGGAAGGCGCCGCCGGCGTCGTCAGCAGCGGTCACGGGCCCAGCTCGGGCGGCCAGGCCGTGGCGGACCCCAGGCACGCTGGCCCGGCGAAGCATTCGAACGAATTCCGCATCGTGCCCTTCGACGGCCAAGCCCGTGCTGTCACGGGTGCGCATGGCACGGGCCAATGCGTGGCGGACCCGCTGGGCGGCCGCTTGCCGGCCGAGCAGCACGGCAAGTACCCGGTGTCGGACTGGTGCGAGCATTCGCGGGCGGTCATCGCCGGCAACGCCAACGGCGCTTACGCCGTGGCCGATCCGCGCCCCGGGATGGTCCAGGACCGCGACTATCTGACCGCCGGACACTATGGCGTGGTCGACCCGGCCGAGCCGTCAGGCGCGGTATCGGCGTCCGCCTGCCACGACAACGGCCGCTGGAGCGTCGCCGACTGGAGGCTGCCGGAAGCCACCGACAAGCTGGTTTGCGTCATCCGCGCGCTGGACGGCACCTGGCACCGCCCGTTCACCACGCTCGATCTGGCCGCGCTGCAGAGCCTATATGACCCCGACGATTACGCCGAGGCCGCCGAACAGTTCGTGCTGCACGGCGGCTCGGACCAGGCCTGGCGCGAACGGATCGGCAACGCCGTTCCGAAGAAGGCCGCCCGCGCCATGGCCGAGGAAATCGGCCGCGCCATCCTGCTGTCGCGCGCCGGCGAATCCTTCCAGCTTTCGTCCACGCCCATCTGGGTGCGGCCGATTGCCACAGCGTTGGCCGTGCGCGGCGGGGAGGTCGTATGAGCGCTCAACCGGTTGCTCGGCTATTGTTGGATCTCGCCTGCCGCGATTTTCTTGTTCAAGGACTCCTGAAGCGACTTGTATCGTTCGGAGGGCTCCATGATGCCCTGAACAGGGGGGCGGATGATGTGCTGATACTCTTCATCGTCGATCTGCAACGCGATGCACAGAGATATTTGGATGCGCTCGATCAGGCGGAGACTCTCGTCAAGCCCCGATTGTGCAAGATGCGTATCTCCTTCGCCCCGGTAATGGGCGGCCATCTGCAGCGCTTCCCCAAGCAGCCCGAGAGTGCCAACGGCACGAGCCAGAGCGGCGGCCCTTCGTTCGCCCAAGGCGCCGAATTGTTCGACATACTTCCGAGTCTCAACGAGAGCCGGTCTAGATCCATACGTCCGGGCGCTCTCAAGCGCCAAGATGCTGCTGGCCCGGTTGAAGCCCATCGCTCTGACTGCGTCGTGCAACTGCCGCGCCACCTGCAATTGCTTTATCAGGGCTTCGGCCTCAGGGCGAATGAGGGCGGTGAATATGGCTTCGTCGACGCTGTTCTTCTGATGACGCCAATTTCCTTCGCGCAGGCCCAGCCATACCGCAGCAGCGGCCGCCGCGGCGGTCCCGACAGCGGAGGCCCAGGCAGCAGTCGCCGAATCGGCGAAGAAAGTGCGAAAGGCGGGGGAAAGTATCGCAGCAAGGGCCAGCACGATGGCTATTGCGCTACCCACCACCACCCACCCGCGCCAATCAAACCAGTCTCGAATGGATTCCTTCATGGTGGATCTATTCCTCGTTGGTGCATCGCGGGATCGTATTCCACTGACGGGGGAATGTCAGCATGAAATTCACCCACAACGCGCTGGCCGACGACCTGGCCGGCCACCTGCGCGAGCGCACGGGCCGCGTCGTCTGGACGGACATGCAGTTGGGCCCGGCGGGCTCGCCGCGCCCCGACGTGTACACGCTGGAGCCGTCCTTTGCGAAATTCTGCCCCATGGCCTACGAGGTCAAGGTGTCGGTCAGCGACTACCGCCGCGACGTGACCGCGGGCAAATGGCAGACCTACCTGCCGTTCGCCGCGGGCGTCACTTTCGCCGTGCCGGCCGGCCTGATCGACAAGGCCGTGCTGCCCGAGGGCTGCGGCCTGATGGTGCGGGGCCCGGAGGGCTGGCGCACCGTGAAGGCGCCGACCCTGCGCGCCATCCAGACGTTGCCCCATACGGCCTGGATCAAACTGATGATCGACGGGCTCGGCCGGGAGGCAGATCGCCGCGCGGCGGCGGCGGCGCCCGGCTTGCGCAACGAATGGAGCCTGCGTCGCCAAGTGGGCCTGAAGCTGGGCGCCGAGGTCGAAGAGGTGCTGGCGGACCGTCACCAGGCCGAATCCGCGTTTCAGCGGCGAACGGAGGATCTGCGCAAGGCCGAGCGAGGGCTGTCGGTGCGGCTTCAGGAGCTTGAGAAGCGGTTGCGCGAGCGCGCTGACGAACAGGCCCAACTGATCGACGGCGTCCGCGCCAACCTGGCGGCCGCCTTGGGCCTGCCGGTGTCGGCTCAGCTCTTCGCCATTCGCAGCGCCGCCGAAGACCAGGCCGCGCGCCTGGATCGTGATGTCGAGGTCCAGCGCTTGCGGGTAGCTCTGCGCGCGGTGGAACGGACCCTGCAGGACGCCCTGCGGCCGCCGCACATCGCGCTGGGGGCAAGGGAGGCTGCATGACACCTAAGCGTCCCTTGATCCGCTACCACGGCGGCAAATGGCGCCTGGCGCCCTGGATCATCCAACATCTGCCGCCACACCGCTGCTACGTCGAACCATTCGGTGGCGGAGCGAGCGTACTGTTTCGGAAGCTGCGCGCCTACGCAGAGGTCTACAACGACCTGGACGGCGAGATCGTGAATCTATTCCGCGTGGCGCGGGACGACGGCGAGCGGCTGGCCAGGGCCTGCGAATTGACACCGTTCGCCCGGGCCGAGTTCGACGCAGCCTATGACCCAGCCGACGATCCACTCGAGCAGGCGAGGCGTACGGTGTTTCGTAGCTTCTCGGGCTTCGGCTCAGCGGCGGCTTCAGGCCAGTCCAGCGGATTCCGAGCCAATAGCAACAGGTCGGGTACCACGCCGGCGCACGACTGGATGAACTATCCGGACTGCCTGCGCATGCTGATCCAGCGCCTGCGCGGCGTCGTGATTGAAAACCGCAATGCTCTCGACTGCATGACGCGTCACGACGGTCCGGAGACGCTGCATTACGTCGACCCCCCGTATGTACATTCGACGCGTTCATTCCGCGCGCGGGCTCATTGCTATCGCCATGAGTTGAACGACGAGCAGCACGAAGCGCTGGCCAGCACGCTGCGACGGCTTAAAGGCATGGTGGTCTTGAGCGGTTACCGCTGCGACCTGTACGACCATTTATACCAAGGCTGGACGCGCGTTGACGGCCGAGCCCACGCCGACGGCGCCCGGCCACGTGTTGAGTCGCTATGGCTGTCCCCCGCGGTGCCCAGGGGCGGCCTATTTCCATCGGAGGGCACATGACAGTTTTTGAAGGGTTGCCGGCGCCTCTGACCCCGCCAGATTGTGACCTGCGGGACTTCGCATTCATGCCCCTGGACGTGGCACGCTTGCGCGATAGCGACTTGGCTATCCAGGTAGGAGCCGAGGAATTCCGCTCGGCGGTTCTGCTGTGGTGCGCGGCCTGGCACCAGGTGCCGGCGGCGAGCCTGCCGGATGACGACAAAGCCCTGGCCGCGCTCGCCGGCTACGGCCGTGTCGTGGCCGAATGGCGGAAACACCGCGACGGCGCGCTGTACGGCTGGGTGAAGTGCGATGACGGACGTCTGTACCACCCGGTGGTGGCCGAAAAGGCCCGTGACGCGTGGCTGGCCAAGCACAAGCACGCCCACGACAAGCTGGTGGACCGCGTCCGGAAAGCCAACAAGCAGCGCGAGCAGCAGCAGCTTCTGCCGTGGGCTGTTCCGTCGCTTGAGGACTGGATCGCCGCCGGCTTTCCGCTGGAAAGTGAACTTTTTCCGGCGGAAAGCGATTGCGGTTCCGGCGGAAAGAACCTGAAAGGGCGAAAGCGTTCCGCCGGAAATCCACCGGAAAACCCTCTTAAGGGAGAGGGACAGGGAGAAGGATATAAAAAAGATATAGCGGCGGCGGCTTTGCATTCCCCCGCACGCGACCCTGTGGATAACTCGCCGCCGCCGTCGGAAGCCCAATGGCGTGCCGCTCAGGAGGAGTGTGCCGCTGGCTACGCCAAGCTGCTGAACAGCCTGGAGCAGGTGCGTGGCAAGCGGTCGAAATTCGTCAGCACCGACATCCGGCTGGTCGCCTGGGAACGGCTGGGCTTGACCCGCGAAAAGCTGGTCGAGGCGTACCACCTGGCCGTGGCCGAACGAGAGGCGGCGGAAGACCCCAGCCCGGTCAACGCGGGGTTCCTGGACGTCTTCGTCGCCAAGGTGCTGAACCCGGCGGAAGGCGAAAGCGTCGCCGGCGCCAGGCCCGCCACCGGCGATCCGCTGGCCTGGGCGGCCACGGCATCAGGCATCGCCGCCAAGGGCGCCGAGCTGGGCATCGTGCAGGACGATGGCGAGCAGTTCCCCGCGTTCAAGCTCCGCGTCCACGCCGCAGCGAACCTCTCCGACCAGGATAGGGCCCGCCTGCTGGCCGATTACGGGGTCCGCACATGACCACCACGACCGTGCAATGCGTCGCCTGCGAGTGGTTCACGCTGCGCGAATTCCCGAAATACGCCGAGCTGGGGCTGGGCCGCTGCGCCCTCATGGTCGAGCGTCCCGGCAGCTTCGTCAGTCCGAACTATCCCCGGCAGTGCCGGGACCACGAACCCGCGCCGGCGGACAAGACCGCGGCGCGTATCGAATGGCTGCGCGATCTGCGCAGCGAAGGAGCATGATGTCGAATCAGATCACTTTCCATGTGCCGGGCTTGCCCAGGGGGAAGGGCCGTGCGAAGTCCAGCTCGCGCATCGGCCGGGATCCGAAGACCGGCGAGCCGCGTGTGTTCACGCGTCACTACACGCCGGAGGCCACGGCCGCCTACGAAAGCCTGGTGAAGCTGGCAGCCTCTCAGGCGATGGCGGGGCGTGCGCCCTATACCGGGGCGATACAGATGCACCTGCACATCGTCAAGCCGATCCCGCAGTCCTGGTCCGGCGTGCGCCAGCGCCGCGCCGCGGCTGGCCAGATCGTGCCCACCGTGAAGCCGGACAGCGACAACGTGGAAAAGGCGGTCAAGGACGGTTGCAACGGCGTGGTGTACCGCGACGACGTCCAGGTCGTGAAGGACAGCAAGGAAAAGGTCTACGGCCCGGTGCCCGGTGTCACGGTCGTCATAACCTTCCGCGACGACCTGGAGCCCGCACAGGGCCGGCCGCGCGGCACGGCTGCACCAGCGCGCCCGGCCGAACGCAGCGAACAATCCGATCTGCTGGGGGCCAACTGATGCAAACCGCAGCCGCAGTTCACCGCGACGTGCTGGCCGCCACGGCTGGCGAGCCGCTTTTCTCCAGCGCGCACGCTGCGCTGACCTTCGCGTTCAACCACTCCACCCAGGTCTACGACCGGCCTCTGATGGCCCGATTGGCTGCCACGCCGCGACCCGGCAGCGGCAAGGGCTTGGGGGGCACGGCCGGCGCGGGCCAGGCTGGCATGGTGCTGGCGAAGCTGGACGGTATGTCCGAGCTGCACCAGTTGATCGTCTTCGCCCGGTTCCTGCCCAAGACCGTGGCGTGTCCGTGCTGCGCCAGCGAGGTATGGGACGCGGACTGGATGGCCGTGGTCCGGAAGATATCCGACACGGCCATGCAGGTGGGCGTGCTGTCCGGGCACTTGGTGCACCGCAGCGTGCGCGACGGCCTGGTCGCGCGGTACTTCGCCGGCAAAGAAGGCCGCGCGCGGATCTCGCCGGGCGCGCTGGCGCTTAAGGCCGGCATCAGCGACCGGACGGTGACCGACCAGAACAGCAAGATCACGCTCTGGCTGCGCGGGTCGAAACTGACCCGCAGGGGGAAGGGCGTCGCGCCAGAAGCAGGGGTAATGGGCGAGGAACAGCGCGCCATGAACCGCATCGAAGCGCTGCTGCTGGCGGGCGGCACGATAGGCGGGAGTTGACACGCTGTAAATTCACCCGCAAAATCCGGCCTATTCTGTCAAGGTGCATAATTGCGCCTGAAGCAAGCCCCGAGCGAAAGTCGGGGCTTTTTGTCTTGTTGGCCCGGGAGATTCGATGCGACGCCTGTGCACGCAGTTCCGTCTGTTGCTGGCCGAATCCATGCTGGGCTGGACGTTGAAGCTCGCGCCGAAAGGGGCGGATGGCGAACGGATTGTGCAGTTGGTCGCCGAGTACTTCCGAGCTTGCAAGAAACCCTAGACAACCGCCTTCGGGCGGTTTTTTCATGCGCAAATCCGGCGCGCTTCCCTGCCGTCCTGGCCGTCAGGCCCTGGCAACTATCCGCGCGCCTTTGCCCGGACAGGCCGGCGAGTGCCCGCAACAACCCCGGCAGCGCGCCATGTGACGCTACGACGAAGCTCCGCGTCGAGAAGGGCGGCAGGGGCGCGCAATCCTATCGTCAAGGAATCCATCATGCGAGATCGTTCGGTGCTTGTGCGGCCCGCGCCGCCACGGAATCTTGCAATCTTCGCGCCCGCGCCCGAGCTGCTGGCCTGGGCGGAACAGACCATCTTCGCTCCGGCCGGGCCGCTTCACAATCCGGACCACATCCACCTGGTCGATGCCGACCTGGCATTCCTCTGGGCACCGGGCGCGTTCGAAAAGGCCGGGCGTACGGTCCTGGGCCAGGCCGAACAGGTCATGTTCCGGGCCGGCGGCTGGCAGAAGGCCCGCCAGGAACAGCAGATGGTGGAATGGTTCGGCAGTGTGCCGGAGTTCCTGATCACGCTGGCGGCGGACTACTGCGCCATCTGCAGCGACGCGGAATTCTGCGCCCTGGTCGAGCACGAGCTGTACCACGTCGGCCACGCGCGGGACCCGTTCGGCGCGCCGGCCTTCGACAGGGAGGGCCGGCCCAAGCTGCGGATCGTCGGGCACGATGTGGAGGAGTTCGTCGGCGTCGTGGCGCGCTACGGGCCGTCCGAGGACGTGCAGCGCCTGGTGGCTGCCGCCGGCGCGCAGCCCGCCGTGGCGCGATTGAACATTGCTCGGGCCTGCGGGTGCTGCCTGAAGGTAGCCTGATCGCGCATCACCGAATCAGCTTCTGGTCGGAGTTCCGTTCGATGCGGGGCGAGGTGGAGCTGCATTCGATTCCAAGTAATCAAGGAGCCGCTTGTACAACGTTCGGCCTTCCTCGAATAGCCGTGCTCGGCAATCAGTGAGTGTCGCTCCGGCGACCACCATGGTCAACGCCGCGGTGCCTATCGCATTGGCTATATACACGGCGGACTGCTTCGAAGGCCCGTAAATCGCAATGAACTCCGATTCATCCACGTCATCACGCGTCGTCAACCGAGTGTGGAGCGAGATGGATGGTTTGTTCGGATGGGCGCCCAGGGCGATAAGGGCTTCGTAGTTGGCTTTGAGTTGGACGTGCTCATCGATTCCCTCCTCCTTTAGGAACCTAAACGCCTCCGATGCGCGGACCTTCTTCTTGGAATCTTGTGGTGGATTCTTCCAGCGCCCGAAATGGTCTTCGCCTCGAGATATCACATATCCGTACAGCGCGGCTTCGAGCGCCGCGCGAACTGTTGCGTGGACCGCGGATGTGTGCCCGCTAAAGGCTAGCTGAAAGGCGCTCATGAACGTCGTCATGGAACTTTGAAAGAGCAGTTGGGGCACGGGATTTCCCCTTGTCGGGAGCCTGACAAACTCACTCATTTTGTCGCTATACAGCTCCGCCAACTTGAATAACTCTTGCATCTGAGGATGCGCAAGGTGTCTCTGATACGACGCGTTGGAGATGTTTATGTACCGGTGAAGCTCGGACATAGCGCTTCCCTTTTTCATGGTTGTAGATCGGATTATTGCGCATGGCGAAGCTGACTGACACCCACAAGCGCGTCATCGTGCAGGCGCTGGCCTGCTGGGACAGCCCAAAGGAGGTTTCCGAGGCGCTGCGCGAGCACTTCGGCATTGACGTGCCCCGCATGCAGGTGGCGCAGTACGACCCCACGAAGGTGGCGGGGAAGGCCTTGGCCAGGAAGTGGCGAGACCTGTTCGACGCCACGCGGGAGGCGTTCCGCGCCGAAGCAGCCAAGATTCCCATCGCCGAACAAGCATTCCGGCTGCGCGCGCTGGGCAAGATCTACAGCCGGCACATGGAGCGCGGCAACTTGGTGGGCGCCGCTGCGGTGCTCGAGCAGGCCGCCAAGGAGAGCGGCGGCATGTTCACGAACCGTCAGCGCTTGGAGCATACCGGCGAGGGTGGCGGGCCGGTCATGATGGCCACGCTGACGAGGGAGGAATACCAGAAGGCCCGCCGCGAGATGCTCGCGAATGACGACTGCTAATCAGCAGGCCTACGCGCGGCGCGTGGAATGCGAAGAGGACGGGCTGTACTTCGCCCGCTATTTCTTCAAGCAGCGCATGGGCAGCAAGATGATCGTTGCGCCGCACCACAAGGTCATCCAGGACACCCTGGACCGGGTGGTGGGGGGCGAGATCACCCGGCTGATCATCAACGTCCCGCCCGGCTACACCAAGACGGAGATGGCCACGATCAACATGATCGGCCGTGGCTTGGCGCTGAACAACCGCGCCCGCTTCATGCATCTGTCGTACTCGCACAACCTGGCGCTGCTGAATTCCAGCACCGCGCGCGGCGTCGTGAAATCGGCGGCGTATCAGGCCATGTGGCCGATGACGCTGCGCGACGATGCCGACAGCAAGGCCATGTGGTGGACCCAGCACGGTGGCGGCGTGTACGCCTCGTCGGCCGCCGGCCAGGTGACAGGCTTTCGCGCTGGCCATATGGAGCCGGGTTGGCAGGGCGCGCTGATCATCGACGACCCGGTGAAGCCAGACGATGCGCACAGCGAGACCGTGCGCGACGGCATCAACGACCGCTTCAACGAGACGATCCGGAGCCGTCTGGCGATCGAAGCGACGCCAATGATCGTCATCATGCAACGGATCCACTACAAGGATCTGAGCGGCTATCTCCTGCGCGGCGGGTCCGGTGAAAAGTGGCATCACCTTTGCCTCCCGGTCATCATCGACAACAGCGATTTGTATCCGGAGGAAAATACCCACGGCATCCCCGTGGAGCATGGCCTGCCTGACGGTTGGCTCTGGCCATACAAGCACAACGAAAGCCACCGGACCGCGCTGTTTTCGCATCGGCGCACCGCTGAGGCCCAATACCTACAGCGTCCCAAGCGCTTCAACGCCGAGGGCGCGCTCTGGAGCGAGGCGCTGATCGCCGCGGCCCACGCCCTGCAGATCCGGCAGGACTTGGCCAGGACGGTGATAGCCATCGACCCCCAGGCCACGAACAGCGACGAAAGCGACGAGACGGGGATCGTGGCGGCCAGCTCCTATGGTGGCGGCGACGTGCGCCAGTTCACGGTCGACGGCGACTACAGCGGGAAATTCAGCCCGGCGGGCTGGGCTAAGAAGGCCATGGCGGCGCACGACCAGCACAACGCTGACGCCATCGTGATTGAGACGAACCAGGGCGGCGACATGGCCGAGGAAACCCTGCGCAATGCGGGCTTCAAGGGCCGGATCATCCGGGTCCACGCCAGCAAAGGGAAATTCTCCCGCGCGGAGCCGATATCGGCGCTCTACGAGCAGGGCCGGGTCGCGCATCGCGGCGCGCTCTACGTGCTGGAGAACCAACTCATGGAGTACATCCCGGCCACGGCGAAGAAATCGCCGGACAGGCTGGACGCGATGGTGTATGCGCTGACAGAACTGGGAGGTGTGCAGGCTGCCGGCGTGTTGC
The DNA here is from genome assembly GCF_037619525.1 of Achromobacter veterisilvae. Taxonomy (NCBI): domain Bacteria; kingdom Pseudomonadati; phylum Pseudomonadota; class Betaproteobacteria; order Burkholderiales; family Alcaligenaceae; genus Achromobacter; species Achromobacter veterisilvae. The sequence goes on from NZ_CP148753.1 coordinate 3,034,128, forward strand.
TCCCGAAACGACTGCAGGGACGGTAATGGCGATTTTCAAACTGGCGGCGCTGGACGGCTCCGTGGAGATGGTCGTCCGCGCACGCTGCATTAGCTGCGCCCGCACCGTGGCGGTCGATCATGCCGGCCCGGAAGGCACGCGGGTGTGGCGCGATCCCAGCCTGTCCAGCGTCGAGCTGGTGCGCGAGGCGGATAAGACGGCCCTGATCCTCAGGGCGGAGCGGAAATGACGGACAAACTTCAACTGGCGGTCAACCATGCATTGGATGACCTCCGGACGGCGCGCGCCCGCATGGGGCTGCTCAACCCTGGCGGGCTCGGCCTGGACCAGAAGCGCAGCATGGCCTGGTGCGAGTACGGTTTCCCGGAAAACGTCAGCTATGACATGCTGTTCAACCTCTACAAGCGGGGTGGCATCGCGCACGGCGTAGTAAACAAGCTCGCCGGCCATTGCTGGAAGACGCCGCCGGAGGTTATCCAGGGCGGAAAAGACGAGCGGTCCAAGCAAGAAACGGCCTGGGAAAAAGAAGCGTCTGCAGTGCTGACGCCGTCCATGTGGCGGCAGTTCGCCGATGCCGACCGGCGACGGCTGGTGGGCCGCTATGCGGGCATCATTCTGCGCCTGCGCGACAACCAGGAGTGGGACCAGCCCGTCCAGGGCGGTGCCAAGGCGCTTGCCGGCGTGATCGTGTCATGGGCCAGCGCGCTTACCGTGGCGGAATGGGAAACCGACACCAAGTCGGACGCCTACGGCAAGCCCAAGATGTGGCAGTACGTGGAGGCCGGAATCAGCGGCCAGCCGGCGCGCAACGTGCGAATCCACGCGGACCGCGTGTTCACCCTGGGCGACTACTCCGCCGACGCGATCGGCTTCCTGGAGCCGCCTTACAACGCATTCGTTAGTCTGGAAAAGGTCGAGGGCGGCTCAGGCGAGGCGTTCCTGAAGAACGCTGCCCGTCAGGTGGCGGTCAACTTCGACAAGGAAGTAGACCTGCGGTCGATTGCCTCGGCCTACGGGGTCAAGGTCGAAGAGTTGCAGGAGCGGTTCAACGATGCGGCCCGCGAAATCAATCGCGGCAATGACACCATGCTGATCACCCAGGGCGCATCCGTCGAACCGCTGGTGTCGCAGGTGCCTGACCCCCAGCCGACCTACAACATCAACTTACAGACGGTGTGCGCGTCGATTGATGTGCCGTCTCGCATTGTCGTTGGTAATCAGCAAGGTGAGCGTGCCAGCACTGAGGATCAGAAGTACCTCAACGCCCGGTGCCAGTCGCGCCGGACCAATGAGCTGTCCTTCGAGATCCACGACTTCGTCACGCATCTGATCCGCATCGGCGTGCTGAAGGCCCAGACCGAATACTCGGTGATCTGGGACGACCTGAACGAGGCGACGCCGGCAGACAAGATGGCCAGCGCCAAGCTGATGAGCGAGGTCAACACGGCGGCGATCGGCACCGGCGAGCAGGTGTTCGACACGAACGAGATTCGTACGGCCGCTGGCTTCGAGCCGCGCGACGAGGCCGACCCGCTCCCTGACGATGATGAGGACGAGGATGGCCCGGGCGCCAATCCTGCCGACGAACCACGCCGATCCGACCGGCGTTGATCGGCTGGAGCGGGGCGCGATCCGCGAGCTGGCGCGCCGGGTCGCGCTGGTCCGCCGGGCCTATGTCAGCGCCATCCAGCACTTCCAGCCTGGGCTGGCGGTCAACAAGCGCTACACCTTCCGCCTGGATCCGGCCATCCTGGCCAGGGTCTATGACGACCTCGATCGCCTGACGGACTCGGTGTTCCTGCAGGGCGGGCAACAGCAGCTCTGGTTCTTCGACAGCTACGTCGGCGTGGCATACCTGCGCGGTACCGCCCAGGAATTCGCCAACCTGGCGCAGCAGTCCCCGGCGTACCAGGCCGGCCGCCAGGACCTGGCCAACCTGCTGCGCAGCCGGCCCTACCAGGACCGGATCGCGCTTATCCGGGCGCGCGAGTTCGAGGAAATGAAGGGGCTGTCCGGCCAGGTGAAGGCCGACATGGGGCGCGTGCTGTCGGACGGCATGGCCCGCGGCCTGAATCCTCGGGAGATTGCCCGGAACTTGTCCGACCAGGCGGGCGTCGAGGAGCGCCGGGCGAAGAAGATCGCCCGCACCGAGATCCCGACTGCACTGCGCCGCGCGCGGATGGATGAGGCGGACGACGCCGCCGACTCCTACGGCACCCAGGCCATGCAGATGCACATGTCGGCGCTCAGCCCGACGACGCGGCCACACCACGCCAGCCGGCACGCCAAGCTGTTCACGACCGACCAGCAGCGCGCCTGGTGGGCCAAAGACGGCAATTCCATTAACTGCAAGTGCAGCACGGTCACCGTGCTGGTCGACGCTGACGGCAAGCCCCTGGTGCCCGGCATCGTGGAGCGGGCTCGCAGGAACTACCAGGTCATGAAAGCCAAGGGTAAGGGCACTTGGACGGAGGAATGATGAAGATAAAACGCATACTGCTGGCCCTCGGCCTGGCGCTGCCGGGAATCGGGCAGGGCGGGGTCGCCCTGCAGGTCAATTCGGGCGGCACGGCCGATCGCATGCAGGTGAATGTCACCACGCAGGTGAACAGCAAGGCGATCCGGCGCGAGATGCACAACGGCCGCGAACACTGGGTGGTGCCGAGCTACACGCTGCCCGCCGACGTCGTGATGAACGGCGGTCTGTATCCCGCCGCGGAGATCGACGCCCACTACCAGAAGCTCGAGGGCACGCTGGCGCCGCTGGGCCATCCCCAGGTGGACGGCAAGTTCGTGTCCGCTTTCAGCCCGGAAGGGATCAACGTCGGTCACGTCGGCGCCTGGAACCGCAACGTCAAGAAGTCTGGCAACCGCATCTACGTCGAAAAATGGATCGACATTGAGGTCGCGGGCCAGAGCGAGGGCGGAAAGCGGCTGCTTGAACGCCTGGAGGCGCTGGAGCGGGGCGACGACGTGCCGCCGATCCACACCAGCGTGGCGGTGCTTCTGGAGCGGATCGACGCCACGCACGCCGACGGCAGCTTCGACTGGATCGCCAAGATCCACGGCATGGACCACGACGCCATCCTGCTGGACCAGGTCGGCGCGGCCACGCCAGAGCAGGGCGTAGGTTTGATGGTCAACGCCGACCTGGCCGTGCCGCTGGCCGCGAATGCTGGCGTGCTAGTGGGCGAATCCTTCCGCGAGAAGGAAGCCCGCATCCAGGCCGCGGCCAAGGCGCGTTTTGCGCCGGGCCCGGACGAATACGTCTGGGTGGCGGATTTCACGGACATCCAGGTCGTGATCGTCAAGAACGGCGGCGCGGCCGAGGCCTACGGCTACTCGTCCGAGGGCGGAAAGATCGTCTTCGACGACACCGGCAGCCCGGTCGTGCGTCAGGAATCCTGGGTCGCCGCCGCATTCAATTCCCTGAAACGAGCTTTCAACCAGCAGGCCCGGCCTGCGCAACTCAAGGAGGGCGATATGCCTCTCACCGCTGAAGAAAAGGCCGAGCTGACCACCGACATCAGCAAAGCCATCACCGCGAACATTGGCCAGGCGATTGCCGAAGCCATCAAACCGGTCTCCGCCGCCATGGAAACGCTGCAGGCGAACCATCATGCGCTGGCCGAGACCCTGACGGCCAACGCGCGCGCCGAAGAAGCTGACAAGCGCAAGGCCGTGGCCGCCAAGCACGGCGAAGTGGTCGCCAACGCGCTGTCCGGCGAGGCGCTGGACGCGATGTTCAAGTCGCTGGGCGACGCCGCAGCGCTGGCCGGCAATTCCGGCCAAGGCCAGGTCACCGGCCTGACCGCGGACGTTGCCAACCTGCCCAAGGAGTAAGCCATGAGCCGCTACCGCCGCGTCAATATCGACGGCCAGTCGCTGTACAAGACCGAAACCCGGCTCACCGCTGCCGCGCTGCTGCCGGGCACCTTCGCCGTCCTGAACGGCGCCGACAAGTTCGCCCAGGCCGCCGAAACGGTCGGGCGCCTGTACGTCATCGACTGCGCCTATCACCAGGGCCTGGGCATCCGCGACGCCGTTCCCGCTGGCAATTCCGCCGTCGGCAACTACGTCGAGGAAGGCCGCGAACTGGCCATTCTGTGCCCTGCCGGCACCTACGCCAAGGACACGCCCATCAAACTGGGCGTCAACGGCCTGGGCGCCATCGCCACGGACGACACCGATACGGTGCTGGGCTACAGCCAGGACGATGCCGTGATCGCCGCCAGCACCACCGACTTCATCCGCGTGCGCTTCCGCGTCGGCACCGTCGCCGCGGCCGCCGGCGAGCCTTAATCCGAGGAGAAGGCAACATGTATCTGACTCAATCCGCAATCGCCGCGCATCCGCGCCTGATGGCCCACTATCAGCACCTGCAGGCCAACCGCAACATCTGGAATCTCCAGAACGCGGCCATGATCGCCGCCAATCGGGCGGTCATGACGCCGGACATGCTGGCCTGCAACGCGCTGGCCGGTTTGGGCCGCGAGTTCTGGGCCGAGATCGACAACCAGATCGCCCAGTACCGGAACCAGGAAACTGGCATGGAGATCGTGCAGGACCTGCTGCGCGTGCAGCAGGTGCTGAATATCGGCAAGACCGCCAAGCTCTACAACGTGGTGGGCGACATCGCCGATGACGTCCAGGTCTCCATCGACGGCCAGGCGCCGTATTCGTTCGACCATACCGAATACAACTCGGATGGCGACCCGATCCCGGTATTCTCGGCTGGCTACGGCGTGAACTGGCGCCATGCCGCCGGCATGTCCACGGTCGGCATCGACCTGGTGCTGGACTCGCAGGGCGCCAAGCTGCGCAAGTTCAACAAGCGCCTGGTGTCGTACGTCCTGGACGGCGACAAGGACATCCAGGTGCAGAACTACCCGGCCCAGGGCCTGCGCAATCACCGCAACACCGTCAAGGTGAACCTGGGCAGTGGCGCCGGCGGCGCGAACATCGACCTGACGACCGCCACCCAGCAGCAGTTGATCGACTTCTTCACCAAAGGCGCTTTCGGCCAGGCCGCGCGCGCCAACAAGGTGGATGCCTACGACGTCGTCTGGGTGTCGCCCGAGATCATGGCCAATCTGGACGGCGACTATGTAAACGGGGGCGTCGTCAACGGCACCATCCGTGACCGCATTCTCGCCCGGGCGAAGATCCGCGAATTCCGCGAATCCTACGCCCTGTCGGGCAACGAGTTCCTGGGCTACCAGCGCCGTCAGGATGTGGTTTCGCCTCTGGTCGGCATGTCGACGGGCACCGTGCCGCTGCCGCGGCCGCTGCCCCAGACGAACTACAACTTCCAGGTCATGGCCGCCATGGGCCTGCAGATCAAACGCGACGACGAAGGCCTGTCGGGCGTGATCTACGGCGCCAATCTGGCGTAAGGAGCGGACATGCCCAAGGTAGAAGTTATCCGCCCCTGGAACGGGGTGCAGCGCGGCCAGGTGCTGGTGCTGAAGGAAATCCCCGCGGCGCTGCGGGCCAACGTCCGCGAGATAGTCGACCAGGCGGCGGCCGCTGGCCCCGTCGAGATCGACATCCAGCGCCATATCGACGAAGCAGTCCGGCAGGCGCTCGACGGGACGCGGAGCGACATCAACCGCATGCTGGACAACGCCCGCCGGGAGGCCGACGCAATCGTGGTCGCAGCTCACGAGGAGGCGGGGCGGATCCGCGCCGCGGCCCAGGCAGCCGCCGCGCCGGCGGGACAGTTGACCCCGGCCACGCCCGGCGCGGTAGCCGGGGCCGGCTTGCCGGACAAGGAGCGGAAGGCCCTCATCACCGCGCGCCTGAAGGAGCTGAAGGTCGATCACGACGGCCGCAAGAGCGCCGACGAGCTGGCCGCGCTGCTGCCGCCGGACGAGCTGGCGGCCTTGTTCCCCGGCGAGTAAGCCGCCTCCGGGCGGCTTTTTCACATGGCCCCGCCGCGCGCGGGGCCATTTTCATTCTGAGAGCTGGATATGGTGACGGTTGAACAAGCGAGGCAATACCTGGAAGGACAGGGCATCGTCCTGCCGGATTTCGTGCTGGCCGCGCTGGTCGAGCAGGCCAACACGATCCAGCCGTGTCTGGAAGATCACTACGCGCCGGCGACCGCGCTGCTGATCCAGCTCTATGTCCTGGCCTTGATGGGCCTGGGCCAGGGTGACCGGTACATCAGCAGCCAGACGGCGGCCAGCGGCGCATCGCGCTCGTTTCGATACCAGGCCTTCGCGGATCGCTGGCGCGGCGCGCTGGCGCTGCTGCGCGGCCTGGATACCTTCGGCTGCGCTGATGGCCTCATTCCGCCCGACCCGACCCAGACGGCGCACGCCGGCATCTGGGTGGCGAAGGGCGGCTGCATGTGCGGGGACGGCTGATGTCCGCCACCGCGAACTGGAGCTATACGGCCACCGCGCAGGTGCGGCCGTTTGTATCCCGTGACCAGTGGACCGGCGAAGCCGTCTACGGCGACGCCTACGACATCGCCTGCACCTGGACCGCAGACAACAGCCAGGAGCGGATGGCCGGCGGCCAGGGCGGCTCACAGGGGGCCGAGTTCATCGCCAAGCACACCATCTTCACCGAAGACCCGCGGCCCCAGTATCTCGATCTGATCATGTTCGACGGGTCGGATGGCTGGGAAGAGATCCGCGCCGTGATGACGTGGGATATGTCGCCGTTCGGCGAAGCCCCCGACTACAAGCTGGTGACCTGATGCCTGTTCGTGGAATCGAGCGCGTGCGACGCGGCTATCGGGTGGCCGTGTCGAAGATCGCCGGCAGCACGACCGAACAGGCCGTCTACGAGATCCTCAGCCAGGTCGGCGCCATGGCAAACCAGATGGTTCCCATGGACACGTCCACCCTGGTGAACAGCCAGTACGCGCCGCAGATCGAGCAGGAACACGGCAAGACCACGGGAAGCATCGGCTACACGGCCGAATACGCGGCCGCCGTGCACGACGCGCCCGGCACGCTGCGCGGACAGCCGCGTGACCCGAACGATCCGAGCCGCGGCGACTTCTGGGATCCGAACGCGGAGCCGGGATTCCTGACGAAGGGCGGTGACGAAGTCCAGCCTGCGGTGCCGGCCATCCTGAAACGCCACTACCGGGTCTGAGCATGTTCGAACAGTTCAAGCAATGGGTGGCGCTGACCGTGCCGGCCTCGACCTACGCATTCAGCCGCGGCATGTGGCAGGACGGCCCCGATGTCGCGCAGCAGTGGTTTTGCGCACTGCTTCAGATGGCCGGGCCGGCGCCAGACGTGGACGACCGACGCCCGCGCTATCGCGTGCTGCTGCTGGGCCCGCGCAATGGGCGCGAACACGCCGGCGCCATCCAGACGACCGCCGAGGCCTTGGTCCAGGCCGCGCTGGGCGACATCGCGCCGTGCGGTGCTGCTTCCGTCCGTGCCATCGGGGAGCCGGTGGGGCCCGGATATACCGCCGAGAACCGCCCCTGGTACTCGGTTGATTTTCAAGTCCTTTTTTGAACAGGAGGCCACACGATGGCTTGCAATAAGACCAAGTACGTCGGCCGCGACGTCGTTCTCGAGTATGTCATCGGCTGCGGCGACACGCTGCCGCTGCCGGCCGAATGGAAGCGCCTGGGTTCCATGCGCACCAAGGAATTCTCCCTGGAATGGGAAACCACGGACGCCACGGCGGACGATTCGGTCGGCTCCCTGCGCGAGAACCTGGCGACGTTCCAGACGCTGAGCATTTCGGGGGATGGCACGCTCAAGCATGCCGGCGCGGGCGGCGCGAACCTGACGGAGATGACCAAGCACGTCGCGAACCCGGTTGCGACCGGCGGTCAGCCGACCGCCTGGTTCCGCATGACCTTCCCGGACCTGACCTTCATCGCCTTCATGCTGGTGTCGAACATGAGCCGTTCGGCCCCGCACGACAATGTCTCCACGTACAGCTTCGAATCCAGCGCGACGGCCAGCGACTTTGGCTTGCTGGTCGAAGACACGCCGGACCCGGACGCACCGGACGTCACGTCGGTGACCGTGACGCCGGACACCGCGTCGATCGAGGAAGGCGCCACCCAGCAACTGGCCGTCACGGTGGCGCCGGCCGGCGCGCCGCAGGGCGTCGTGTGGCAGTCGTCCGACACGGGCGTCGCGACCGTCAGCCAGAATGGCCTGGTGACCGGCGTGGCGGCCGGCACCGCGGACATCACCGTCACCAGCACGGTGGACGGCACGAAGAGCGACGTCGCGGCCATCACCGTCACGGCGCCCTGATGATCCTTACCGAAGTCGGCGAGATCGGCGTGCATGTCGACGGGCGCGATTACGTCTTGCGCCCGTCGCTGTACGCCATGTCCCGCCTGGGGGATCCGCGCGAGATCGTGGGCATCTACGGCGACGTGATGGGAGAGGCGGTCAACGATGTCGGGCGCCGCCAACAATTCAGCGGGGCGCTTTCGGTCATCTTCTGCTGCACCGACGACGACGTTTGCGACGTCTTCGGGTACTGGACGGACGAAGGATATGTGCCCGGCCGCGTTCCGCCCGGCCACCTCCTGCCCCTGGCCCGGTGCCTCCTGAAACACGGCGTGGTCGGTGCGCTCCCGGATCCGCCGCGGCGGGCCGACGACGAGCCGACCTACACGCACGAATTCGACGCCCGCGGCTATGTCTCCCTGGCCATGGCGCATCTGAGCCTGACCGAGCGCGAGGCGTGGAATCTGACCATGACCGGCCTGATGGGGGCCCTGCGCGCCAAGTTCCCGCCGCAGGAAAGCGACGCGCCTGGAGCCAAGGCGCCGACGAAGGAACAGCACGAAGCCACGATGGAATGGTTCGAGCGAATTGAGGCGAAGCGCCGGAAATCGCAGGGGGGGCACTGATGGCCGGGGAAAACGTCGGTTCGATCTATTACACGGTCGAGGCAGACACCGCAAAGCTGGTCGACAGCACCACGTCTGTCGATTCGGCCCTGGATGGCATGAACCGGCAGTTCGGCAAGACCGACAAGGCCGCGAAGTCGGCCGAGTTCCAGATGACGAAGACGGCCACGGCCGTGCGCAGCCTGGGCCGGGATTCGGCGGCGGCGACATCCTCCATGGGCGGCCTGGCCAAGGTGATTGGCGGCATCATGACGCTGCAGGGCGCCCGCTCCCTCATCGACATGGCCGAAGCCTACGGCGAGATGAGCGAGCGGGTCCGGATGGCGTCCGCCAGCCAGGAAGAATACGAGATGGTCCAGCAGCGGCTGCTGGCCAGCGCCAACAGCACCTATCGGTCCCTCTCGGAGGCGTCGGAAACCTATATTCTCACTGCGGATTCCGTGCGCGCGCTCGGCTACACGACCAGCGGCACGCTGGATGTGGTCGATTCGTTGAGCTACCTGTTCGTCACGAACGCGACCAGCGCGGACCGCGCGAACAACGCCATCAGCGCGTTCACCAAGGCCCTGAACAAGGGGAAGGTGGAGGCCGACGGCTGGGAATCGCTGCTGGCCGCCGTGCCGAGCGTGATCCAGGACATCGCGGCGGCGAGCGGCAAGACGACGGACGAAATCCGGCAGATGGGCGTGTCTGGCGAAATCACGGCCCGCATGTTGACCGAAGGCCTGGCCCAGGCGCTGGAGAAGAACCGCGAGGCTTCCGCCAACATGGCCACCAACCTGAAGGACGCGGCCCGGTCATTCAGCAATAGCCTGTCGGTCTATCTGGGCGAGGCAAACAGCGCCAGCGGCGCTACGAGCCTCCTGTCAGGCGCCATCATCGCGCTCGGCAACAACATCGAGACCATCGTCACGCTGATGACGGCCGCCGGCGCGTATGCGCTGGCCCGATATATCAGCCAGATGGGCGCCGCCGCGATGGCGAGCGCAAAGGCTACCTTCGGTGCGCAGTTGCACGCGGCGGCGCAGCTTAAGCTCGCAGAGGCCGAAGAGCGCGCAGCCAGAATTGCCCTGGCGCAGATCAACACGAACTCGAAGCTCGCCTCCGTGCAAACGGCGGCGGCTGCGGCGACGGCGCGTCTCACCGCTGCACAGACCGCATTGACCGCCGCGCAGCGCGCTACGACCTCGACCGGCGCTACCCTCCTGTCTCTGGTGGGCGGTCCGATTGGCGCAATCAGCCTAGCGCTGTCCGCTGGCGTGGGCGCCTGGATGGCCTTCGGCGGAGCGTCCAAGACGGCCGCCGACGACACGTCGCGCAGCGTCGCTTCCATGAAGGGCGACCTGGACGGGCTGATCGAGAAGTTCGGCGCCCTGAACAAAGCCCAGCGCGAGCAGGTCATCAACCTGCGCACCGACGAGCTGCAGCAGCAGGTCCGCGCGGCGGAGGCGGCTGTCGCCAGCCTCGTTGCCGCGTTGCCGGCGGTGATGAGCAAGGGCACGCGAGCGGCGGCGCAGTTCCGCGCCCAGTTCTCATCGGAGATTCGCGGCATCGTCGCGGATTCCACCCTCAGCCAGCAGGAACTGGCGGAGCAGTTGGTCGGCATCGTCGATCGCTCTGTCGAAGCGGCCGGCGCGTCGGAGGATCACCGCCGCAAGCTGATCGACCTGGTGGTGGAGGTGGCGCGCACCGCGGGCGGTGTCCGGGACCTGAGCACGGCGCTGGCCGAGCTGCAGAGCCGACAGGGCGCCGCCGCGGCGGGTGCTGCCGGGACGGTCAACCAGTTGGTGCAGCAGCAAGCCGCGCTCGCCCGTTTCATGAAGGAATACGCCACCGATCAGGAAAAGTTCAACGACGCAGTCAAGCAGGCCAAGGAGGAGTTGGGGCCGCTGTACGGCCCGGACGTCGAAAAGCGCCTGCGTGATCGTTTTATCAAGAAGTCGGGCGCCAGCGGCGCGAAGGACGACGCGGGCGTCCGTCAACTGGCGCAGTTGCGCGAACAGGAGGCGGTCCTACGCGCCCAGTTGGACACGACCGAGGGGATGGGCGAGGCGGAGAAGGCCCGCGTCAAGTTCGTCCAGCAGATTGCGGACTTTCAGGAAAAGAAGGTGCTCACCGCCGAGCAGAAGTCCCTGGTCGCCAAGAAGGACGAGATCCTCCGGCAGTTGGACATCAACATCGGGCTCGAACGTCAGAACAAGCTCGAAAAGGAGCGCGTCGACCTGCTGGGTATCCAGCGTGCGGCCCAGCTCCAACTGGAGGCCGACCGCCAGAAATACGGGAACTCACTTGCCGGCTACGGCATGGGCGACAAAGACCTGCAGCGCCTGCAAGAGGCGCAAGCCTTGTTCCAAGACTATCAGCGGGACTACAAGAAGGCGGCGGACGACCTGGCCAAGGGCGATCTCACGCAGGACGGATTTACCGCCCAGGTGGACGAGTATCGCCAGCTTTACGCAGCGCGCCTGAACCTGCTGCAAAACTTCCACGCCGAGGCCGACGCTGCCGAGTCCAACTGGCTGAATGGCATGACGAAGGCGATCGCCAACTACGGCGACGAAGCCGCGAACATGGCCAGGCAGTCGCAGGAGGCCTTCAGCAGCGCCTTCGGAAAGATGGAAGACGCGCTGACCACCTTCGTCACGACCGGGAAGCTGAGCTTTGCCGACCTGGCACAGAGCATCATTGCCGACCTCGTCCGAATCCAGGTGCGCGCCGCTGCATCGGGGATCTTTCAGTACCTGGGCACAGCGATTATTGGCGGCATGTTCGCGGCAGGCGGCGGGGCCACGGCCGGCCAGGTCGCGGGCGCCACGCAGGGCGTCAATGCGGGCCTCCCGCTGTCGCTGTCCGGTGGCGGCTACACCGGCGACGGCGGGAAGAACGAGCCCGCCGGCATCGTGCACAAGGGCGAGTACGTGCTCAACCAGCAGGCGACCCGCCGCCTGGGAATCCCGCAGTTGAACCGCTGGAACAAGGGCTACGCCAGCGGCGGCCCGGTCGGCGTGTCGTCTCCGATGGCCGGCGTCAGCCAGGGCGATGGGCTCCGGATCGAACTCATCAACAAAGGTACGCCCCAGCAGGTTACCGGCGCTTCGTCGACCTTCGACGCCAAGGGCATGGTGATATCCATCGTCGTCGATGACATCAGGCGAAACGGCCAGTCGGCACGTGCGATTCAAAGTTTGGTCAGGGGGTGAAATGGCAGTTTTTCCAAGCTATGCAGCCATCCTGAAAGGCGGCAGGACACAGAAATCGGACTTCGGCGTCTTGCGGACGGAAATGGACGGAGGCATTGCGAAGCAGCGGTCGAGGTGGACTACGCCTATCGTCACGCGGCAGGTGACGATCCAAGTCCGATCCACGACGGATCGGGAACGCTTCGATTCATGGATGGCCGTCGATCTGAACGGCGGAGCGGGCTGGTTCGACTGGTGGGACCTGGACGGCCAGATCAAGCAGGGACGCTTTGTGGGCGGGAACCTGGAATGGGAGCGCGCCGGCGCCTCGCTCTGGAACGGGCAGGCGCAGTTGGAGACGGTGGGCTGACATGGCGCGCAATTTCTCCCTCCAAGCCAAGCGCAACATCAACGCGACCAGCGCCGATGAACCGCTCCTGGTGCTGGTTGAGATCACGCATGCGGACCTGGCGGTTCCTGCGCGCTTCGTCAACGACACGGCGGACATCGACGTAGAAGGCCATGCCTTCCTGGCGTGTCGTTTCGACCTTACGCTGCCCGACGACCAGGATGAGCAAGTTCCTGGCGCCAAGCTGGAAGTGGACAACATCGGCCGCGACCTCACGCAGTGGTTGGAGTACAGCGGCGGCGGCAAGGGCGCCAGATGCCGGCTGATCATGGTCCTCCGTTCGAACCCGTCGAATCTGGAGTTCGATATGACGATGGATTTGTCTGGCCTTGTCGTGACGAACTTCCGGATCGGAGGAGATCTGGGCTTTAAGAACACGCTCATGCAGTCAGCCTGCACCATGCGGTTCGATCCTACGACATCACCTGGGATTTTCTAAATGCACTGGACGGACAAGTATATCGGGCAGCCCTATGTTCCCGAGAGCGGAGACTGCGCGGCGTTTGCCGAACGGGTCGCGCGCGAGTACCTGGGCATCACGCCCGGTTTGCCGGACGCGCACGAGGTGAAGCTGCGCGCTCAGGCGGCACAGATCCGAGCACATCAGGCTGAGTTCGTTGAGCAGATGCCTGCACCGACTGAAGGGCATCCGGTGCTGCTGCGGTCGCGCGGCGATCTTTTCCACATCGGCGTCATGACCTTTCTGGCCAATGAATGGTGGGTGGTGCATGCCGACCAGAGCTTCGGTGCGGTCGTGCGGCAGCGCCTGCGCGACATGCTGCGTGTCGATTACAAGCTTGAGGGGTACTTCCGGTGGAAGACGTGAAAAAGATCGAATCGGTGGGACCGATTCGCTCGCCCTCGGTGGTCGTCTATCCGCGCCCATTCGCGCAGGGTGATCGCGTTGATTGCTACGCGGAGTTCATGCCCGGGGAGACGCTGGGAGCGTTCATGAAGCGCACGGGCCTTGCAGTTCCGTCGCGCGTCGTTTCCGTATCCCACAACGGACGTACCGTGCCTCTGGCCCTGTGGGATCGCTTGATCCCGCGCCAAGGTGACTTGGTCGTCATCAGCGCACGCGCGCTGGGCGGAGGCGGCGGGAACAAGGTGCTGCGCACGGTGGCGATGATCGCGGTGGTTATCGCTTCCGTATACACGGGCGGAGCAGTAGGCGCGGCCTATGGGGCGGCTTGGGGGGCGGTGGCCCAAGGTGCGGTCATGCTCGGTGGGTCCCTGCTGGTGAACGCACTGTTGCCGCCCCTCACGCCCACCGCGGCGAAGCTTGGCATAGGGCAGAAGTACGAAAGCAGCCCCACCTATTCGATCCAGGGCGGGCGCAACCGGCCCCGGCCGTGGGAGCCGATGATTCTGGTATTCGGGCGCCACAAGGTCGTGCCCGATCAGGGGGCAAAGCCCTTTACGCGGCAGTTGAACAACGATCAATATCTCAACCAGCTATTCCATTTTGGCCTCCAAGGTTCCGCGCTGTCGATCACGGATATACGGATCGGAGACACGCCGATCGCGAACTTCCAGGGGGTGCAGACCCAGATCTCGGGCCCGGACGGCCGGATCGGGATGTTCCCCGGCAACGTCGACACGCTGCAAGGTTTCTCTCTCAACCAGTCCAACGGCTGGATCATGCGTACGACGCCAGCCGACACGATCCAGATTTCGGTCGAGCTGGCCGCCAGGCTTTTCCGGATTGCGGATTCTGGCGCCATCGAGGGGCGCTCGGTGGACGTTCGTATCCAATATCGGCGTGTCGGCGACACCGCATGGATCGAGCATGGGACGATCGGCGCAGTCTTCGCCACGCACTACTGGGCCGGCATCATCTATCCGGACCAGGTACAGGTCGAATACGGGTCAACGAATCCGGCTGATCATGTGGACGGGAGTACGTATTTCTATACCGATCCGAACACCGGAATCGTGCGCAGCGGGCAATGGCGATGGCGTCCCCACCCCTATCAGCTTGGGCAGCCGTGGCAGGGCATTGCACCGAATCCGGTGATCTCGGCGGCGGCGCCAGGGGTCAGGATCTCGGGCCAGCAACAGGAGCCGGTACGCTGGCCGGTGTCGTGGAGCGTGCCGCAAGGGCAGTACGAGGTTCGCGTCATGAAGGTGACGGCAGACATCAGCAGTTCGCGCGAGTCTAACGAAACGGCGGTGAGCCAGATCCTGGTTTATCAGTACGACTCCGCCGACTATACCGGCCAGTCCCGCCTGGCGGTGCAGATCAAGGCCTCGGGCCAGCTCAACGGCGCGATCGACGAACTGAATGCAATCGGATCTGCATCATGCCCCGTGTGGGATGGCACGGCATGGGTGACGAAGGAAACGAGCAATCCGGCCTGGTGGTACTTGTGGTTCGCGCGCGGCATGCGGGACGAAAAGGGACGCCGATTATTCGGGGGAGGATATGCGGACGCTCAGATTGACATCGAAGGGCTAAAGGCCTGGGCGGTCTGGTGCGACAAGAAGAAACTCACCTTCGATTTCGTGCTGGATCAGAAGATGAGCGCCGCCGCGGTGCTTCAGATGATCGCGCGGGCAGGGCGAGCATCGTTGACGCATCAGACAGGGAAACTTGGCGTGGTGTGGGACGCCGAGGACTTGCCGGTCACCGCCATGTTCGGCCCGTTCAATGTCAAGGCCGGCTCCTTCAAGATCGAGTATGTGAATGAAGGAACGGTCGATGAAGTGGTTTTGAACTTCATCAATTCGGAGGCCGGCTGGGTCATGGACGAAGTCCGTGCGAAGGTCCCCGGCGCAACCGCGACGAACAACCCACTGCAATTGGATCTTGACGGCTGCGTGCATAAGGACACGGCCGGGCGCGAGGCGAACCTGATCGCTGCCTCCCAGGTATGGAAGCGTCGAAAGATCACATGGGAAACCGATATCGAGGGCCTGGTGTGCACGCGTGGAGATGTGGCCTCCTTCTCGCACGACCTGACGGTATGGGGCTACTCCGGTCGGATGATGCCCGGCAGCGGCGGTGTCACGATCAAGCTGCAGAACAAGGTGCCGAGCGCCGGCAGCGGGATTGCACTGCTGCGTGATCCCGACGGCAACATGGAGACGGTCTCGGTCATTTCGGCGGTGGGCGACGTTGACGAGTTCACGATTACGACGGACCTGGAAGGCTTCCCGATGCCCGGTGATCCGGGCTATGAGGAGTGCGCCCCGTTTGATTGGGCATGGCAATTCGATCCGCTTGCGACGCCGGGGCGCCGCTTCAAGGTGACGGGGGTTGTGGCGGCCGGCGATGGTCTTCGCTTCGAAGCCGCGGACGATGACCTGGAGTATTACCAGTGCGAGTCTAACCCTTATCAATACACGCCGCCGCGTGACGGCGCGCTACTGTCCGGCGTAGTACTTGCGATCACCGGGACGGAGCAAATTGTCAGCGTCACCGGCGATCAGATCCTGGTTTCGTTCAGTTGGGTGATTTCCCGAGAGATGCCCGCGCTGGTGTCCGTGCTGGTCAACGGCGTGGAGCGCCTGTCGCAGGTGGTCTCCGGTCGCCGCGCGGAGCTGACGGTCGCCACGGGCGACGAGGTCCAGATCACGGTCACGCCCAAGGGGCCGATCAATTCAGGCATGCCCAAGACGATCAATTTCGTGGTCGAGGGCCTCTTTGCTGCGCTGCCGCCCGTCCAGGGCCTGACGAGCGTGTTCCGCGATGGCCTGACCGCGCTGGTGTGGGATCGAGTGGTGGACATTCGCCAGCCGGCCTACGAGGTCCGGATCGGGCCCGACTTCGCCAATGCTCGGACGGTCGTGATCACCTCGGCGCTCGAAACCCTGGCTGTTGGCAACGGTTTGTACTGGGTGGCGGCTCGCTTTCAGTCTGGCGCGCGTGTCATTTACGGGCCGCCCGACAGCCTGCTAGTGGCCGGCGCCGTGCTGGTGCGCAACGTTCTGATTGAGGTCCACGAACACCCTGACTGGACCGGCAACCTGTCGGGCGGCGCCATCGTTCATAACGACGAACTGACCCTGGTGGGCAGCGGCGACATTCTGGCCGCTTCGAATGTGCTAGGGCTTGACGACACTCTGTTCTACGGCGGCGCGGTCAGCAGCGGCGCGTACGAGACCAATGAAGCCAACGTCGTCGATATTGGCTACGCCGCGCCGGTGCGCATCGACTTCATCATCGACGAGTATGCCTTCAATTTTGGGGAAAACGTCCTGGCCATGGAGGATGTCTTTGCGGTGGGCGACATCCTGAATGGGGCCAACCGGCAGTTCTACCAGGTCGTTCCGCAGATCCGGCACGCGCAGCTCGAGGGCGACTGGACCGAGTGGCGCGACTACGTGCCGGGCTCGATCAACGCCCGGTACTTCGACGTGCGCCTGGTGCTGCGCACTGAGGATCCGCTCATCGTCCCCTTCGTCAGGGCCTTCACCTGGACGATCGACGTGCCCGATTTGGTGCAGCAGGGCACCGAAATCACGGTGCCCGCCGATGGCATGCGCATCACGTTCCCCAAGCAGTTCCATGCCAAACCAAATATCCAGGTGACCGCTTTGGACGCGCTGGACGGTGACCGCGCGGTCATCACCAACACCAACTTGGAAGGATTCGACATACAGATGTTCAACGTAGCTTCGCCCGTGGATCGGGTAATCAACTGGATCGCTCAAAGGTACTGACATGACGCAAGAAAGAACTTCCGTCTCCACGACGCCGCCACTTCCCGGCCTCGAGTTGGTGCAGCAGATCAACGAGGCGCTGGCGACCGTGGCGAGCGACTTTGCGGGAGATGATGACCCTGCCGCACTGGCGATGCCCTATGCGCGGTGGGCAGACACCGGGACAGGGCGGTGGCGCATGCGGAACGCCGCAGGCACCGCGTGGATCGACCTGGGGCCGCTGGCGGCCGAAGATGCCGTGCCCGTGGATGGCGCGGTGCTGGCATCTCAAGCTTGGGTTCTGGCGCGCACGATGCCGACTTTTTTGGCGGGGACTGAGCCCACGACGAACGCGGGTGACATCTGGATCAACGGCGTTGGCGCCTGCCGCTGGGATGCGGGTGACGCGCGCTACTGGCTGATCCCGACCTACACGAATTCAATCCTGGTTACGGCGTCCGGTACCGTGGCTCGGCCCGGCGCCTATGTGAAATACGGCCAGTGGGATGGGTGCGGCGGCGGAGGGTCGGGTGGACGTGGTTCGACGGTCGGCAGCGGCCGATCTTCCGGCGGTGGCGGTGGTGCAGCGATCTTTCGCGAGGCCTTCACCTTCTCCGATACTCCGATGTCGATCACGATCGGGGCCGGTGGAGCTGGCCCGGGCGGAGCATCATCGCCGACGGCCGGAAATGATGGTGGAGCCACCGTCTTCAACGGCGTGACGCTCGGCGGGGGCAAGGCTGGCGCTTCCAGCAACACCCTGAACGTGGAGGGTGGCGAGGGCGGTACATCCGCATCGCCACGAACTGTTCCCGGCCAATTCGGCGATTACGCGAGCACCAGCAATCTTCTCAGCTCGGGCGGATCATCAGGGTTTGGCTTCGGCTTGGGCGGTCGCAATGGCCGACCGAACACTACTGGCACCGCATGGCCGGAGGGCTATGGTGCTGGCTCGGGTGGTGTTGGTGGCTCGAACACCAACGCGGCGGCGTCGGGTTTCATTCGCATCTGGTACTGAGGCAACTATGCGCGCGCACATCATTGAAGGCGGGAAGGTCATCAATTCCATCGAGGTCGAAGAGCTTGATTTCCCGGTCGGCCCCGGCCAGACGGTTATCGCTGGCGACGTCGGCGGCATTGGCTGGCGCTATGTGGCCGGCGAGCTGCTACCGCCCGATCCCATCGAAGAGCCCGCGGGCCCGGCGCCCAAGGTGGTTACCGCGGCGCAAGGCGGCATCGCGCTGATCCGCGCAGGCAAGATGGAGGCGGTACTGGCTGCGGCCAATGCGCCAGACACGCCGCCCGAAGTGAAATGGGCGTTCGAAAAGGCCACGGAATGGAACCGCGACAGCGCGGCGTTCAACTACCTGGCGGATAAAGCCGGCATTACAGAGGCCGAGAGGGATGAGTTCTTTGCCGAGGCTGCGGGAATTGTTGCTTGACACCGCCGAGTCGAATTACGCCCGCTTCGGCGGGCTTTTTTTTGTCTAAGGGGAAGGGACATGGCAAGAATTTCAGAGCAGGAGGCCGGCGGCCGCAACGTGGTTGCGTTCCTGGACATGCTGGGCGTGTCCGAAGGGACCAATGACGGCCGGCAGGAGACGAAGGATGACGGCTACGACGTGCTGGTGGGGGGCAAGCTGTTCACCGGCTACGCGGACCATCCTAACGTGCTGGTCAAGCTGAGCCCCTCGCTCTCGTCGACCGCGGCGGGCCGATACCAGATCCTGTACCGGTATTGGCCGCACTACCGGGCGCTGCTGAAGCTGCCCGACTTCGGGCCGCTGTCCCAAGACCGGTATGCGATTCAGCAGTTCAAGGAGCAGCGCGCCATCGCGGACATCCAGGCCGGCCGGTTCGATGAGGCCGTCGCCAAGGTTCGGAACATTTGGGCGAGCCTGCCGGGCGCCGGGTACGGCCAGCATGAGCAGAAAATCGAGCGGCTGCGCGATGCCTATTTACGCGCCGGCGGCACGCTCGTGGAGGCATGATGCAGGAGAACCTAGGATTCATGCTGTCTGTGGTCGGAGCGGATGCGATGAACGCTGCTGCCGCTGGCGAACCGCTCACCCTGTCCCAGATCATCGGCTACCTGGTCGCTGCGCTCGTCGGTGGCGGCGCGATGTGGAAGGTGCTCCCCATCCTGATGGCGCGCCTGGCGGTCTCTGCGGCGGGCGCGAAGTCGGAGAAGGACGCCATCGAACGTCTGGAGGGCCAGCTCGCCGTGGAGCGGCAGGCCGCCGCCGACGCGCGGAATGCAGCCAATGAAGCCTACAAGCAGCGCAACGACATATACCTGGACCTGGCCAAGGTCCAGGCCCAGCTTGCCGCGCTGAATGAGCGGTCTACACACCAGGCGCAGACCATCGAACGGCAGAACACGTTGATCGCCGAACTCACCGAGCAGGTGCGTGCACTACAGGGAGAGGTCCGTGGAAAAGTTGCATGAATGGTGCCTGTGCAGGCATCCGAAGTTGGCGCGTGCGCTGCGCATGGTCTACGCGGTCGTGCTGGTGGCGGCCATCTTCGGCGGGGGATACTCGCTGGGCAGCTTGCTCACCTGGAAGAGCGCGGCTGCGGCCTTGGCCGAACAGGCGGAGGTGAACCGGCAGCAGCGCGAGGACTACCGCGAGGCCCTGGCGGCGGTGTCGGCCGCGGTGGGCCGGGCCGCCGGCACGGCCGAGCAGGCGGCGGACCGTGTTGGCCAGGCCGCCGAGGCGGCCGAAGGCGCGATAAAAGCGGCGAAGGGGGCGGCCACCAGGGCGGGCACGGCCGCAACGAAGGCCAGCGCGGCGGCGAAGTCGGCCAGCACGGCGGCCCAGAAGGTGGAAGAAGTACTGGCCCCGCCAGCGCCGCCAGCACCCCGGCGCGTCCCTGACTGGTTGAACACGCCATGATCGCCGCCGCTATCAAGTCGCTGACGGGCTGGCGCGGCTACGCGGCGGCGGCGCTGGCCGGCGGTCTGTTCCTGGGCGCCGCGGCCTGGACCGCGCAAGGGTGGCGCTGGGACGCGAAGCTGGCCAGGGCCGAGACCGCACGCGCGCAGGAACGTGACGCCCAGGCCCAGGCCACGATGACCGCCATCGAGGCGGCCCGAGATGAAGGAAGGCGGCGAACGGCCGCAGTGGGGAAAGCCCGTGATGATGCCCAGAACCAAGCCGCTGCCGCGGCTGCTGATGCTGCTGGCCTGCGTGCTGAGCATGACGGGCTGCGCGCCCGCGTCAACGCGCTGGCTCACGCCGCAGCCGCCCGAGATCCCGGCGCTGCCGAAGGAAGCCCAGCAGGGACCGACGCCGTCGATCTGCTTGCCTACATGCTCGGCAGGGTTAGCCGTCGAGCTGAAGAGCTTGCGGGAATTGCAGACCGCGCCCGCATCGCGGGACTGACGTGCGAGCGTATCCATAATTCGCTCCGCTCGAAATGAAGGGCCGGCCAACGAAAAGCGCCCCAACTTGGGGGCGCCTTCTCGGGACTGTCTTACGCCCTGCGTTCGTAGACGGCCTTGGCTGCCTTTTCTGGCGGCCTTCGAACCTTCATCTCGCCGGCCCAGCCGGCTTCCCATGCTTCAATCCTGGCGCGCCACTCTGCCCTCGACTCGCCCGTGTGTCCCGGCATGGTGTTCGCCTTGAGGTAAGGGCAGTCCAATAAAGTCAATCCTTGGCGGGCGGCCAGCGCTCCCTGCTTTCGGATGTCATCATGCATTTCAGCACCCTCCAAAAGTAGACGGTCGGATGGGCAGTATGAAATAGACGGAATGGGGACGCAATAGTATTGCAGCACCAGTCGAGAGGGGGAACTTCAACTTTTCCCGTGGGCACAAAAACGCCCCAACCCTTGATGGGCCGGGGCGAGTCCCCTACAGCGGCCGGCTGGGACGCTGTAGGGCGGCGGAAATCTAGCATAGATTGTGGCTACCGTGGAGCCATCCCCTTGCGGGGCTTGCCCGGCATGTCCAGCAGTTCGCGGGTTACTTGATCCCGCTCCAGCACACAGGGCTCGGCGTGGATCTGCTGAATCCAGTCATCGAAGACTGTTCCTAGGATCCCATGTGGGCGCTGCAAGTCGCCGGAAAGCTGGTTTGCACGTAGGATGAACGAGCGCAGGCGGCTGATCTCCCACAGCAGGGCGACGATGTCGGAGTTCCAAGGCTGGCGCGCTTTGATGGCGCTCAACTGTTCGGCGGTAAGGGGATCTTTGAACGGCATGGTGGAAAACACTGGTTGAATATCCAGTATATTCGAGTAGAAATCGGGGTCAGTTTTCAGGCTTTCCCGCGGGCGCCGTTCGTATGCCATTGTGGCGTTGCAGTCGAATCTCGGCGACGTAAGCCAGAACGATCGCTTCCAGCAATTCCCGATCGGCCTTGGCCAGTTGGTCGATCTGCTTGAGGATGATAGGGTCGAAGGGCTTGAGGTCCATGTCAGCTCTCCCTCCTACCTGACCACAGGCGCCGTGTCCGTCAGTAGCCAATTTCCGGCCGATTGGCCTCTTGTTGGAGAACGCAGCGTCTGGCACATGGAACCCCCGAAGGATGATAGCGACGCCCACTATCAGCACATACCATGCCTGGAAGGATGGTGGATACCGCGATGTGCCCTGCCAAGGCTTAAACGCTTACCTTGCGCTCGGAGGGGCCGGGCACGGCTTCCGGCCCATGCTCGAGGTAGTAGACCAGCGCGCGGACGATCAGCGCGATCTGCCGCTGCTGGGCAATCGGCAGGGCGGCGAATTCCGCGACTGTGAAGTATTGATCGTAGGGCCAGGGTTTCATGCAGGCACTTTACCGTGGCATCTCTGCCGCGCGCGAAAGGCCGAGGACATATCGGACCTGTTCCAAGCCGAAACGCAGAATTGCGGAGCGGTTGCCAGATTGCGGAGCAAAACAAAAGGCCCGCAATTGCTTGCGGGCCTTGAAATTCCTGGTGGCGCATCCCTGATTCGAACAGGGGACCTGCGGATTATGATTCCGTCGCTCTAACCGGCTGAGCTAATGCGCCACGTTTTCGTCTTGTTCACCAGCAAGTGGTGATTAACGAAGAACAAAATTCTAGCATGAAAATTTTCCGGCGTGCAAGCGGCCGGCAATCGAAATTTTCGGGAACGCGCCTTACGCGTCCCGCGCCAGGCGGATGCCGGAGAACTGCCAACGGGCTTCGGGCGGGAAAAAGTTGCGGTAGCTCGGCCGGATGTGGTCCCTGGGCGTGGCACAGGAGCCGCCTCGCAGCACGTACTGGTTGCACATGAACTTGCCGTTGTATTCGCCGACGGCGCCGGCGTCGGGCTTGAAGCCGGGATAGGCATCGTAGGCGCTGCACGTCCATTCCCAGGCGTCGCCCAGGAGCTGCACCGGGCCGCCCGAACCATTGCGCATCGGGGCGGGGCGGGGATCCAGGTGGCCGTTTTCGAGCATGTTGGCGCGGCCGGCCAGGACGCCCTCGGGCAACTGGCGGGCGGCATGTTCCCATTCCGCTTCGCGCGGCAGGCGCACGCGCGCCCAGCGGGCATAGGCGTCGGCCTCGAAGTAGCTGACGTGGGTCACCGGCGCCTGCAGTTCCAGGTCCTGCATGCCGCGCAGCGTGAACACGCGCCAGTCATCGCGTTGGCCTTCCCAGTAGAGCGGCGCCCGCCAGCCTTCGGCGCAGACGATATCCCAGCCCAGCGACAGCCACAGTTCCGGCCGCCGGTAGCCGCCGTCGAGGATGAACGCCAGGTATTCGTGCTGCGTCACCAGGCGGTCGGCCAGGTGGAACGGGGCCAGC
Source organism: Achromobacter veterisilvae (assembly GCF_037619525.1). Lineage (NCBI taxonomy): Bacteria > Pseudomonadati > Pseudomonadota > Betaproteobacteria > Burkholderiales > Alcaligenaceae > Achromobacter > Achromobacter veterisilvae. The sequence continues at coordinate 3,056,973 of NZ_CP148753.1, forward strand.
AGCACGTCGTGCGCGGGGCCCTCGTTGTCGAAGCCGAAGCCGCGCCCGTCGTGGCCGATGCGGGCGATGCCGCCGGCGTAGCGGGTCCAGCCGGCGGGCGTGGCCGGGGGCAGCGCGGGCTGGCCCGGCGCCACGTAGGCGGGCCGCAGCGGATTGGCCGACAGCATGTGCTTCACGTCGGTCAAGATCAGTTCCTGGTGCTGCTGCTCGTGGTTCAGGCCGAGTTCCAGCAAGGCGTCGAAGTCCGGATCGTTGCCGCCCAGCCGCGAGATCAGTTCGTGCATGGCGCCGTCCACGTGCTGGCGGTATTGCCGTACCTCGCTCAAGGCGGGGCGCGACAGCAGGCCGCGCCGCGGGCGCGGGTGCTTGGCCCCGATGGCGTTGTAGTAGGAATTGAACAGCATGCGGTACTGCGGATGGAACACCCCGTGGGACGGATGAAAGCGCGTCAGCAGGAAAGTCTCGAAGAACCAGGTGGTGTGCGCCAGATGCCACTTGACGGGGCTGCAGTCCGGCATGGATTGCACTTGGCAATCCTCGGGGCTGAGGGGGGCTGCGAGGGCCGCGCTGGTCGAGCGCACGGCATCGTACCGGTCGTGCTGGCCGGCCTGGCCGGCCGCGTACGGTCCGGTGGCGGGATGGGTCAGCAGGCAGGCAGGTTCCATGGCGATCCTCCAGTGGCGTCGTGGGGAAGCCCGCGTCAGGCGCGGGCGCTGAAAATAGAGAACCAGCCGCGGGAATCGGACCAGTGCGCGACGTCGCGATAGCCGGCGCTGGCGAGCAGGCCGGCAAAGGACTGGGGGGTGAACTTGTAGGAATTCTCGGTGTGGATGCGTTCGCCGGCGCTGAATTCGCGTTGGCCGCCGGGCCAGGCCACGCGGACCGCGCGCAGCGCTTCCAGGTGCATTTCGATGCGCGATCTGGTGCTGTTGAAGAGCGCCACGTGGCGCCAGTCGTCCACGTGGAAATCGGCGTCCAGCACGCTGTTCACGTGCCGCAGCAGATTCAGGTTGAACGCGGCCGTCAGGTGCAGCGCGTCGTCGTAGGCGGGTTCCAGCACCTGCCTGGGCTTGACGCGGTCCACGCCGACCAGCAGCCCGCCGCCTTCGCATTGCCCGCGGATCCGCTGCAGCATGGCATGCGCGTCCTCGGGGCTCAGGTTGCCGATGCTGGAGCCGGGATAGAAGAACAGCCGCTGCTCGGCGGGGATGCTGGCCGGCAGGGCCAGCGCATGCGAGAAGTCCTGTCCGAGGGCGGTGATGCGCAGGCCGGGATACGAGAGCCGCAGCCGGCGCACCGCGGACTGCAGGTAGTCGGCGGAGATGTCGATGGGCACGTAGTGGCGGGGGCGCAGGCTGGGGAAAAGGCGTTCGGCCTTGACGCAATCGCCCGCGCCCAGGTCGATCATCGATTGAACGGGACCGATGTGCCGGGCGATGTCGCCGCCGTGGCGCTGGAAGATCTCCGCTTCGCACCGGGTCGGGTAGTACTCCGGCAGTTGGGTGATGGCGGTGAAGAGCGCCGAACCGAGCGCGTCGTACAGGAATTTGGGATCGACGTGGGCCGGATGGTCCATCAGCCCGTCGCGCAGTTCGATCTGTTCGGGGCTGGGGTGCTGCAGGTGCTGCGCGATGAATTCCGGAGCGGCGGGAGCAAACAGGGTGGAAGGAGAAACCATGCGTTCAGTTCCTTTTTTGAGAGCTTGAAGCGCATTGCAAAAGTCTATTGTGGCGGCTAGTGGGGCCAAGGTGTCAAGCGCTAAGCCGCTGAGTGCAATGGACTTTTACGAAATCGGGCCGCAGGCGCCCGGCGCCGCGCATCTCCGGGCCCCGTGGGCGCGCGGCCGCGGGCGCGGACGCGCCAGCCCGCGGCGCTTCTCGCCTGAAATATCGGATTACCGCTGGTTGCCAAAGCTCGGGCGGCGCGCGCGGATGGCGGCCACAATGGCCATTCGGCCTGCGCGGCGCCCGCGGCCGCGGGTGGGAGCAGGCCCCCACACCCCCAATAACCAGAAGGAGCGACCATGAACCGAAAGCACCAACGCGCCGAAATGGCATTGCACCGCGAACGGGTGAGCGACAGCTTCCAGGAACTGCTGGCGGGCACGGAAGACCTGCTGCGTTCGACGGCGTCGTATACGGGCTCCGAGGTCGAGGCGGCGCGAGCGCGCCTGCGGCGCCAACTGGACGAGGCGCGCGAGTCCGCGGGCGAATGGGAGGGCGTGGCGCGGGAACGCGCGCGCCGGGCCAGTGCCTATGCCGACGAGTACGTGCATGAGCATGCCTGGAAGTCGGTAGGCGTGGCGGCCCTGGTCGGCGCGTTGCTGGGGTGCTGCCTGATGGCGGGCGGCCGGCGCTAAGCCATCGCATCATGAGGCCGCCTCCGGCCGTGCGCCGGGCCCTTTCGCGGCCGGGCGCGTTTTCGTGGCTGTCCGGCATCCGCCGGTGGACGCGGGCGCTGCCGCTGGCCTGCGCCGTCCTGCTGGCGGCCTGCGCCAGCGTTCCGGACGCGCAGGAGCGCCAGGCCCGCCAGGCGCAGGCCAGCCTGTCCGCCGATGCGGCGCTCGACAGCTACCGCCGCGGACAAGGCATCGTCTCGGATCCGCGGACCCCCAAGGACGATTTCCTGGCGCGCCATCTTGCCGTCGAACAGGCGGTCAGCGGCGCGCCCCTGGTGGCGGGCAACCGCGTCGGGCTGCTGGCGGACGGGCCCACCACCTATCGGGCCATGCTGCGCTCGATCGGGCAGGCGCGCCGCTACGTGCACATGGAAACCTATATTTTCGATGACGACGCCGAGGGCTCGCGCTTCGCCGAAGCGCTGATCTCGGCGCGCAACCGCGGGGCCGAGGTGTCCTTGATGGTCGATGCGGTCGGCACGATCAAGACGCCCGACGCCTTGTTCGCGCGCCTGCGCGACGCGGGCGTGCAGGTGGCGATCTTCAATCCGGTCAATCCGGTCCGCGCCCGCGCCGGCTGGTCGCCCAACCAGCGCAATCACCGCAAGGTGCTGGTGGTGGACGGCAAGGTGGGATACCTCGGCGGCATCAACGTCAGCAGCGTGTACGAGTCTTCGCCGGGGGCGGGATCGGGATCCGGGCCGGGATCGGGCGCCGGGAAGGCGGATGCGCCGGCGGCCGGCGATGCCCAGGCCGCGCCCTGGCGCGATACGCACCTGCGCATCGAGGGGCCCGCGGTGGCGCAACTGGAAGCGGTCATCCGGGCGGGCTGGGAGTCGCAGGCCAAGGAGCCGATCAAGGGCGGCGATTCGCACGTGGCGCCGCCTTTGGGCTCGACGAGCGTGCGGATACTGGCCAACCAGCCGGACCGCAGCGACGGCTACACCGTCTACCTGACGCTGATGTCGGCGTTCGAAAGCGCGCAGCGCTCCATCCACATCACCATGGCGTATTTCGTTCCGGACCCCGCCTTCATCGAGGTCCTGACCGCCGCCGCGCGGCGCGGGGTCGACGTGGTGCTGGTGCTGCCCGGCTTCAGCGATTCGTCATTGGTGTTCCACGCCGGGCGTTCGCACTACGCCGACCTGCTGGAAGCCGGAGTCAAGCTCTACGAGCGGCGCGACGCCCTGCTGCATGCCAAGACCGCGGTGGTGGACGGCGTGTGGTCCACCGTCGGGTCGAGCAACATGGACTGGCGCAGTTTCGCCTTGAACTACGAAATCAACGCCGTGGTGCTGGGGCCGGAATTCGCCGGTGAAATGGAGGCGCTGTTCCAGCGCGACGTCGCCGATTCGGTGCGCATCACGCCCGAGGCCTGGAAGGACCGGGGCGTGGGCGACCGCTACATGGAGTTCTTGTCGCGCATGTTCGAGCGCTGGCTGTAGCGCGGCCGGCTCAGGCGCGGGGCCGGCTTAGGCGTGGCCGGCCGGGGCCGGCGCGGCGTGGGCGGCGTGTTCCTGGGCCAGGGCCGTGGTGATGTCGTAAGTCGGCTGGAACGACTGGGCCTGCGCCATGGCCCAGCCGGCGCGGAATACCTGGTGGCGGAATTCGCCGCGCAGCAGTTCCCCGGGCGCCAGTTCGGGAAACAGCGCGGACAACAGCCGGATCTCGCTGGGCGAGATGCGGCGCGCGATGTGGTGGGGGCGAAGCTGGCCGGGGTGCGTCAGGCCGGCGGCGGCCAGCAGTTCGGCCAGGGCATGCAGCGTGTTGTGGTGGAAGTTGGCCACGCGCTGCGCCTTGTCCGGCACCACCAGCGCGCGCTGGCGCAGCGGATCCTGCGTGGTGACGCCGGTGGGGCATTTGCCGGTATGGCAGGCTTGCGCCTGGATGCAGCCGATGGCGAACATGAAGCCGCGCGCGGCGTTGCACCAGTCCGCGCCCATGGCCATGACGCGGGCCATGTCGAAGGCGGTGATGACCTTGCCCGACGCGCCCAGTTTGATGCGGTCGCGCAGGTTCACGCCGATCAGTGTGTTGTGGACCAGGCGCAGCGCTTCGCGCAGCGGCGTGCCGACGTGGTCGACGAACTCCACCGGAGCGGCGCCCGTGCCGCCTTCGGCGCCGTCGACCACGATGAAGTCCGGCGTGATGCCGGTTTCCAGCATGGCCTTGACGATGGCGAACCATTCCCAGGGATGGCCCACGCAGAACTTGAAGCCCACCGGTTTGCCGCCGGACAGTTCGCGCAGGCGCGCCACGAATTTCATCAGGCCGATGGGGGAGTCGAAGGCGGAGTGGCTGGCCGGCGAGTTGCAGTCCTGCCAGGGGGCGACGCCGCGCGCCTCGGCGATCTCCGGCGTGACCTTGCCCGCGGGCAGGATGCCGCCGTGCCCGGGCTTGGCTCCCTGCGACAGCTTGATTTCGATCATCTTGACCTGCGGCGTACAGGCGTTCTTCACGAAGGCTTCTTCCGAGAACGCGCCGTGCTCGTCGCGGCAGCCGAAATAGCCCGAGCCGATATTCCAGACCAGGCTGCCGCCCGGCTGGCGGTGGTAGCGGCTGATGCCGCCTTCGCCGGTGTCGTGCGCGAAATTGCCCTGGCGGGCGCCCTCGTTCAGGGCCAGCACGGCATTGGCCGACAGCGCGCCGAAGCTCATCGCCGATACGTTGAAGGCCGACATGGAATAGGGCTGCCTGCACTCGGGGCCGCCCACGGTGACGCGGAAGTCGGTATCGTCGATGCGCGAGGGCGACATGGAATGGTTGATCCATTCGTAGCGGTCGCCGTAGACGTCTTCCTGGGTGCCGAAGGGGCGCTTGTCGATCTCGCGCTTGGCGCGCTGGTAGACGATGGAGCGTTGCGCGCGCGAGAACGGCGCGGCCTGCGTGTCGTCTTCGAGGAAGTACTGGCGGATCTCGGGGCGGATGAATTCGAACAGGAAGCGCAGATTGCCCAGGACCGGATAGTTGCGCCGGATGGCATGGCGGGGCTGGATCAGGTCATACACGCCCAGCGCGCCCAGCAGCGCCAGCGGCACGGCGACCCACAGCCACCAGGGCGAGCTTGCGTAGGCCAGGGCGGCGGTGACCGCCGCGCCGGCCAGGGTCAACAGAAAGGCCGTGTAGCGGCCGAAAATCCAGCTCATGTCCATCTCCGTATTTCGGGATGGAGCAACCATACACCAGCTACCGTCCCCCGCGCCGGAGGGACGTGCCTGGAATACTGTTTCTCAGCAACTGGACGCCAGCGGCGTCTTCTCGACCGCGAGGCCGAATGCCGGGCGCAGGCGCACGCCGAGGGCGCTGCCGGCGAAGGCGGCGGGCAGCCACAACCAGGCATGCAGGCTGCCCGACAGGATGCCGCTGAAGTAGGCGCCGATGTTGCAGCCGAAGGCCAGCCGGGCGCCGTAGCCCAGCAGCAGGCCGCCGATGACCGCGCCGGCCAGCGAGCGCGCCGGCACCTTCCAGATGGGGGCGAACTTGCCGGCGGCGCTGGCGGCGGCAAGCGCGCCCAGCATCAGGCCGATGTCCATCACGGTCGTGACGTCCTGGCGCAGCGGCGCGGCCAGCGAGGGCTGCTTGCTCCAGTAGGCCCAGGTGGCCACGTCGCCGCCGAAGGCGTCCAGGGCCTTGGCGCCCCACAGCGCGAAGGCGGAGGTGATGCCCCAGGGCCGGCCGGCCAGCGCCAGCGTGGCGAAATTCAGCACGACCAGCGCCACGCCGCCCCAGATCAGCGGCCAGGGGCCTTGCAGCAGGGAGACCGGGCGCGCGGTGCGCGAGGCGAACGAGATCACGTGGCCGTGGCGGCGCTTCTCCAGCGCCGTGACCGCCCAGGCGATCAGCGCGAAGACGGCCAGGTTGGCGATGAGCGCGGGCGCCAGGCCCCAGGTCTTGATGAGCGACGTGGGGGCAAGCGCGGGCAGGCTGGACCACCAGCCGAAGTTCGCGGTGGCGATGACCGAGCCGACGATGAAGAACAGCAGCGTGACCAGCATGCGGGTATTGCCGCCGCCGACCGCGAACAGCGTGCCCGACGCGCAGCCTCCGCCCAGTTGCATGCCGATGCCGAACAGGAAGGCGCCCAGGATGACTGACACGCCAGGCGGCGACACGAAGCCGCTGACCGGCTGGCCGAACAGCGTTCCCGCCGCCAGGAAGGGGAAGAACAGCAGCACGCCCGCGCCCAGCATGAGCATCTGCGCCCGCAGGCCCGCGCCGCGGCGGTCCGACACGAAGACGCGCCAGGCTTGCGTGAAGCCGAAGGAGGCGTGGTAGAGCGTGACGCCCAGCAGGGCGCCGACGATCCACAGCGCGCCCTGGCGCCAGCCCACGGTCTGGTTCAGGTACAGCGCGCCGGCCAGCACCAGCAGCAGGGCGATCCATAGCGGCTTGCGATTGATGCGGATCGGCGGCAGGGCCGAGGAAGGAAGGGGAAGGGTCGAGGCGTCGATGCTCATGGGCGGGTCCCGGAAGGGGCGGATGCGTGGAAATGCAAACGGGCGCGAGAACGCACCCGTGGGATGCTGGAAGTCTAAGTCGGGCGGCAAATCTCTCAAAGCATCAATTCATGCGTTTTAAATAACTAAAAGTAATATTGAAGCGAGGGGGCCGGGCTTATTGCAGACGCCACACCAGCGCCGCCAGCGTCAGCAGCAGCACAGGCAAGGTCAGCACGATGCCGACGCGGAAGTAGTAGCCCCAAGTGATGCGCAAGCCCTTGCGCGCCAGCACGTGCAGCCACAGCAGCGTCGCCAGGCTGCCGATCGGCGTGATCTTGGGCCCGAGGTCGCTGCCGATGATGTTGGCGTAGATCATGGCGTCCTTCACGGCGCCCGTGGCGCTGGTGTCCGCGATGGACAGCGCGCCCACCAGGACCGTCGGCAGGTTGTTCATGATGGACGACAGGAAGGCGGTGATGAGGCCGGTGCCCAGCGCCGCGCCCCAGAGGCCGTATTCCGCGCAGCGGTCCAGCACCTGCGCCAGGTGCGCGGTCAGGCCGGCGTTGCGCAGCCCGTACACCACCAGGTACATGCCCAGCGAGAAGACGACGATGTGCCAGGGGGCGTCGCGCATGATGCGCCGGGTGCCCACGATGTGTTGCCGGCCCGCGATCAGCAGCAGGCCCAGCGCGCCCGCGGCGGCGATGGCGCTGACGGGGATGCCCAGCGGCTCCAGGATGAAGAAGCCCGCCAGCAGCAGCGCCAGCACGACCCAGCCGGCGCGGAACGTGGTGAGGTCGCGGATGGCGGAGGCGGGGGCGGGCAACTGGCTCACGTCGTAGCGCGGCGGGATGCTCCGGTGGAAGAACAGCAGCAGCACGGCCAGGGTGGAGGCCACCGCCATCAGGTTCACCGGCAGCATCACCGAGGCGTACTCGCCGAAGCCGATGCCGAAGAAATCCGCCGAGACGATGTTGACCAGGTTGGACACGATGAGCGCGATGCTGCCCGTGTCCGCGATGAAGCCCGCGGCCATCACGAAGGCCAGCGAGGCGCCGGGCCCGAAGCCCAGCGCCAGCAGCATTTCCATGACGATGGGCGTGAGGATCAGCGCCGCGCCGTCGTTGGCGAACAGCGCGGACACGGTGGCGCCCAGCAGGACGATGAGGACGAACAGCAGGCGGCCGCGTCCGCCGCCCCAGCGCGCCACGTGCAGCGCCGACCATTCGAAGAAGCCGGCTTCGTCCAGGATCAGGCTGGTGACGATGATGGCGATGAAGGTCGCGGTGGCGTTCCAGACGATGCGCCAGACGTCGGCGATGTCGGCCGGGTGGACCACGCCCGTGGCCAGCGCGAGCGCGGCCCCGAGCACCGCGCTCCAGCCGATGGACAGGCCCCTGGGCTGCCAGATGACCAGCGTGATGGTAAGGACGAATATGGCGGCGGCGAGCAGCATGGAGGCGGTGTCAGGGTAGCGGGTGCGCGCTGATCCAGGCGACCAGCAGGCTGACGGTCAGCACCGATGCCACGGTGGAGACCAGGATGGCGCGCGAGGTCACGCGCGCGTCGCGGCCGTACATCGCGGCCAGCATGAAAGGGCCGGTGCCGATGGGCAGCGCGCTCATCAGCACGGCGGTCCAGGCCCACATGGGCGGCATGGGGAATACGTAGAATGCCAGCACCGCGGTGACGGCGGGCTGCAGCAGCAGCTTGCCGGCGACCAGGCGCAGCACGCCCGGCCCCGAGCTGGACGTTTCGGTCTGCGCGAGGAACAGGCCTATCGTGACCAGCGCGCACGGGCTGGCGGACGCGCCCAGCAGGGAGACGTAGCGGTCCAGGCCTTCCGGCAGGGGCACTCCGGTGGAGGCCCAGGCCAGGCCCAGCACCGGCGCGGCCAGCAGCGGATTGCGCAGCAGCGCGCGTCCGACCTTGAGCAGGGTGGAAGGCAGGCTCGGCGCCTGCTGGCGGTCGAACTCGATGAGCGCGATGGCGAAGCCGAACAGCACGCTGGCGGTGAGCAGGGTGGTGAACGTGGCGGGCGCCAGGCTTTCCGCGCCGAACAGCGCCAGGCAGAGCGGGATCCCCATGTAGCCGGCATTGGCGTAGGACGCGGCCAGGCCCTGGATGCTGCGGTCGGTGAGCGCCTTTTGAGTGCGCCGGGCGCCGAGGAACGCCGCCAGGAACGTGGCGGCGATGCCGCCCGCGAAGGCGGCGGCGAAGCCCCAGTGCGCCGCCTGCGCCAGGTCCACCTGCGTCATGGCGCGAAACAGCAGCGCCGGCAGGGACAGGTAGACCACGTAGCGGTTCAGCGCATCGGTGGCGGCCGGGCCCAGGATGCGCCAGCGGGCGGCCAGCCAGCCGGTCAGGATCAGGGCGAAGACCGGCAGGGCGGCGGTAATGACGGCGTTCATGGGTGCGGGTGCGGGAAGGCGCCCATTCTAGCGTGCGCCGGAGGGCTTGGCCCGCGTGACGAGCAGGATGCCGAGCGCGGCCAGGGCCATGCCCGGCCACGCAAGCGCGGGAATGGGTTCGTCCAGGATCGCCAGTGCGATGACGGCGGTGCAGGGCGGGACCAGGAAAAACAGCGCCGACACGCGCGAGGCCTCGCCGTGGCGGATCATGGTCAGCAGCAGGGTGATGGCCACCAGCGAATTGCCCACGACCAGATAGGCCAGCGACGCCCAGAGCGGGCCGGTCCATTCGATGCGCATCGGTTCCAGCCAGAAGGCCAGCGGCGCGGTGACGGCCAGGCCGACCGCATACTGCACCAGGTTGGAGGTGGCCGGGTGGGTCTGCGTGCCGAAGCGCTTTTCATACAGGGTGCCGCCGGTGATGCAGAGCAGGGCGCTGACGGCGAACAGCAGGCCCAGCGGCGACAGCACGTCGATCGAGGCCTTGGCGACGATCACCAGCGCGGCGCCCGACACCCCCAGGCCGAGGCCCGCCCAGCGCCGGGCGTCGACGCGCTCCTGCGCGATCGCGGGCGCCAGCAGGCCGATCAGGATGGGTTGCAGCGAGGTGATCAGCGCGATGCCGCCGGCCGACATGCCCTGCTTCAGCGACAGGTAGGTGAAGCAGAAGTAGCCAGCCTGCAACAGCAGTCCGACCATCGCCAGGTGGCCCCAGGCGCTGGCGCCGCGCGGCAGCGGCGGGCGCAGGACCAGCAGGACGGGGGCCAGGATCAGCACCACGCAGGCATAGCGCAGCGCCAGGAAGGTCATGGGATCGGCATAGGCCAGCCCCACCTTGAGCACGACGAAGCCGCTGGACCAGAGCAGCAGGAAAAGCGCGGGAGCGGCTTTCAGCCAGGCGGGGGGAGCGGCAGGCGGCATGTCGGAACACGGGCGGCGTGGGCAAGCCGCGATCGTACCCCCCTTTTGGGCCGCCTTCATCCCTGCGAAAATGCGGCGTAGGATTCTTTACTTCATTTGCTGCACGCGAGGGATGGACATGTCGACCAACAAACAAGCAACGGTGCATATCGCGCTGGGAACCTGGGACCGTTTGCGCGAGGATGCCTATTCGGTGCGCCACGAGGTGTTCGTCGTCGAACAGAAGGTGCCGCCCGAAATCGAACTGGACGACGACGACGCGGTGTCGGTGCACGCCGTGGCCTACGGGCCCGACGGCACGCCGATAGGCACCGGACGGCTGCTGCCCGATGGCCATATCGGCCGCATGGCGGTCCACAAGCGGGCCCGCGGGATGGGCGTGGGCGGCCAGTTGCTGGATGCGCTGATCGAGCAGGGGCATGGCGACGGCCACCGCATGCTGGTGCTGCACGCGCAGACGCATGCGGCGGGCTTCTACAAGGCGCACGGATTCACCGTGGAAGGCGAGGAATTCGTCGAGGCCGGCATTCCGCACGTCGTCATGACGCGCGTGCTGAAGTAGGGCGCGGCGCGATCCGCCAGGCCGCGCGCGGAAAGCGCCCTGGCGGACAAGGCGGAATGCGCGAGGCAAAGAAAAAACCCCGGACGCTTCCGCGTTCGGGGTTTTTTTGGCGCATCACGCAGGTACCTCGTGATGTAATAATTGGTGCCCAGGAGAGGACTCGAACCTCCACACCTTGCGGCACATGGACCTGAACCATGCGCGTCTACCAATTCCGCCACCTGGGCTTTTTTACTTCTTACTTCTTTTTCTGCCAGTGCTTTACCCGTCGCTTCGCTTTCGCGTTGTTTCGTGTTCAGCAGCAGAGGAACGAGATTATGCATACTTTTTTTGAAGTGTGCAAGTCGTGTGGCATTTTTTTCACTTTTTTTGGGGGCGAGGGCCGCCTTCGACTTTCGATATAGTGTCGCCCCATGTCTCGTCCTCTTTGCACGCGCTGCCTGCGCCCCGGATCGCACTGCCTGTGCGCGCTGATTCCCTCGCTTTCGTGCCGTACCCGCGTGGTGGTGCTCCAGCATCCCAGCGAGGCGCGCCATGCCTTGAACACGGCTCGGCTGGCCGTGCTGGGCCTGGCCGGCGCGCGGCGCGTGGTGGGCGAGTACTTTTCGCGGGAGGGCTGGGCCGAGCCCGGCCATGCGCCGCGCCTGCTGTTTCCCGGCGAGGGCGCCGAGGTGCTGTCGCCCGGCTATGGGCAGGACCTGGACATGCCCATACAGTTGATCGTGCCCGACGGCACCTGGGGGCATGCGCGCAAGCTGCTGCACATCAATCCCGGCCTTGCGGCCCTGCCGCGCGTGATGCTGCCCGCGGGACTGTCGACCCGCTACCGGGTGCGCCATGCCGACGTGGCCGGCGCGCTGTCCACGATCGAGGCCGTGACGCATGCCTTGAACGCCATCGAGGCGCCGCGCAATTTCGATGCCTTGCTCCAGCCGTTCGAGGCGCTGATCGACGGGCAGATCGCCGGCATGGGCGCGGACCTGTATGCGCGGCACCACCTGAACCGCAAGGTGCCCTGGCGTTAAGCGAAAGGGCGGGGCGGCGGAAAACCGGACGCGAAAAAGCGAAAGCCCCGAAAATCTTGCGATTTTCGGGGCTCTTCAGCCGTTGCTATCGAGACAAATGCATTGTCCCGATTGGAATTCCGTGGTGCCCAGGAGAGGACTCGAACCTCCACACCTTGCGGCACATGGACCTGAACCATGCGCGTCTACCAATTCCGCCACCTGGGCACTGAGAGATACTGTCAGAATGATGTGCTACGCTGCGGCTCTGGTTGCATCGGTTTAGTTAAAACACATTAACTAAATAATATGCGTTAAAAGCGCAGTTGGTTTTACAATCGGGTTTCAAGATCCTGGGTTTTAACATCCAGGTCCTGGGTTTATCATCCAGCTTGCAACCCTCTGACCATTTTCTGCTTCAGTGTTCAGCCTTGGGCGAACCACAGAAGCTGCGCATTATATACGGAAATTTTAGCTTTGGCAAAACGATCGAATAACGAATCGAATAACAACAGATCAACACCCTTGCCCGAAGCGCCGCCGGACTTCGACCCTGATGTACCGTCTCGTGAAGCCATCCTGAAAGCGCTGCGTGCCGCGGGCTCGCCGCTGTCCCCGGTGGAGCTGGCCGAGCGCATGGGCGTCGAGCGCGCCGCAACGATGGTGGGATTCGAACGCCGGCTGGGCGCCATGGAGCGCGACGGGCAATTGATGCCCAACCGCAAGGGCGTGTTGCTGCTGGCCACCAAATTGGATTTCATTCCCGGCAAGGTGCTGGGGCACCGCGACGGCTTCGGCTTCCTGCTGCGCGACGACGGCGGGCCCGACCTGTTCCTGTCGCCGCGCGAAATGCTCAAGGTGCTGCACGGCGACCGCGTGCTGGTCAAGCCGACGGGCGAATACCGCGGCAAGCCGGAAGGCACCATCGTCGAGGTCATCGAACGCCGCACCAACAAACTGGTGGGGCGCTTCCTGCATGAGCACGGGCTGTCCATCGTCGTCCCCGAAGACCAGCGCATCAAGCACGACATCCTGATTCCTCCCAGCGATACCAACGGTGCCCAGCACGGGCAGGTGGTCGCGGTGGAAATCATGGAGCAGCCGACCCGCCACACGCAGCCGCTGGGCCGCGTGGCCGAGGTGCTGGGCGAAATCGACGACCCCGGCATGGAAATCGAGATCGCGGTGCGCAAGTTCGACGTGCCCGTCGAATTCTCGGAAGCCGCCCGCAAGCAGGCCGCGCGCCTGCCGGACGTGGTCAGGAAGGCCGACCTCAAGGACCGCATCGACCTGCGCGACGTGCCGCTCATCACCATCGACGGCGAGGACGCGCGCGACTTCGACGACGCCGTGTATTGCGAACCGGTCGAACTGGGCACGGGCCAGCGCAAGCGCCCCGGCTGGCGCCTGCTGGTGGCCATCGCGGACGTGAGCCACTACGTGCGCCCGGGCGACGCGCTGGACGACGACGCGATCGAGCGCGGCACCAGCGTTTACTTCCCGCGCCGGGTCATTCCGATGCTGCCCGAATCGCTGTCCAACGGCCTGTGTTCGCTGAACCCGGACGTCGACCGCCTGGTGCTGGTCTGCGACATGGTCATCCCCGCCAGCGGCGCGAAGGCCGGCACGGTCACGGCCTACCAGTTCTACAACGCCGTCATGCACTCGCATGCGCGCACCACCTATACGAATATCTGGGCCGCCCTGCAGCAGCCCGGCGGCCCGGCCGCGCACGCCATGCGCAGCGTCATGCCGCAGGTCCAGCACCTGTATGAACTCTTCCAACTGCTCTCGCAGGGGCGCAAGAAGCGCGGCGCCATCGACTTCGACACCGTCGAGACCAAGATCGTCTGCAACGAACTCGGCCGCATCGAGCAGATCGTGCCGTCCGTGCGCAACGACGCCCACAAGCTGATCGAAGAGTGCATGCTGGCCGCCAACACCTGCGCGGCCGACTTCACGACCCGCAGCAAGCACCCCGGCCTGTACCGCATCCACGAGGGGCCCACGCCGGAACGCCTGCAATCGTTGCGCGAATTCCTGCGCACGATGGGCCTGTCGCTGGGCGGCGGAGACATGCCCACGGCCAAGGACTACGGGGAATTCCTGGAGTCGGTGCGCGGACGCCCCGACTACCAACTGCTGCAGACCATGTGCCTGCGCTCCATGCAGCAGGCCGTCTACAGCCCCGACAACATGGGCCACTTCGGCCTGGCGTATCCGGGCTATAGCCACTTTACGTCGCCGATCCGCCGCTATCCCGACCTGCTGACGCACCGGGTGATCAAGGCCCTGCTGGCCGGGCAGCGCTATGTGCCCAGCCTGGACGACCAGCCGGTGGTCATCGGCCGCACGCAGCGCGAGCACGAACACGCCATCTGGGAAAAGATGGGCCTGGTGCTGTCGGCCAGCGAGCGCCGCGCCGACGAGGCCTCGCGCGACGTCGAGGCCTGGCTCAAGTGCTGGTTCGTCAAGGAGCGCGTGGGCGAGGACTTCAGCGGCACCGTCACGGGCGTGGCCAGCTTCGGCATCTTCGTCACGCTGGACACCCTGCACGTCGAGGGGCTGGTGCACGTGTCGGAACTGGGCGGCGAGTACTTCCAGTTCAACGATGCCCTGCACGAGCTGCGAGGCGAACGCACCGGCATGCGCTACCGTCTGACCGACAAGGTGCAGGTGCAGGTGTCGCGCGTGGACCTGGAGGCGCGCCGCATCGAGTTCCGCCTGGTGCAGGGCACCAGCTTCGACGCGCTGCGCAAGGCGGCGGCCCGCGGGTCGGACGAGCCGGCGCGCCGCGTAAAGAAGGCGGCCGCTCCCAAGCCGGCCGCCCTGAAGGGCCAGACCGCGAAGGAACGGCGGGCCGAGGCCAAGAAGGCCAGCAAGCCGCCCAAGGCCCCCAGGGCATCGAAGCGCGCCGCGCCCGCCAAGAAGGCGGTGCACAAGCGCCACTGATCCGCCTTATGGCCAAGCCGTCGTTTGGCGGCGAGGCCATACGGAGTAACATTGCATTCATGGCCGGCTTGGTCCGGTGGCCCGCCCCACTCTGGGGCGGGTATTCGTTTATCTAAAGGTATTTGCATTTATGGCGTCGACCCAAGTCCTGGCCGGGTTTCACGCGGTTGTCGCGCGGCTGCGCCACGCCCCCGAATCGATCAGGGAAATCTATGTAGAGGCATCGCGCCGCGACAAGCGCATGCAGACGTTCATCGAACAGGCCGAGAAAGCCGGCCGCCGCCTGCATCCGGTGCCGATGGAACGCCTTGACGGCCTGTCCCGCGGCACCCGCCACCAGGGCGTGGTGGCGCTGGCCGACGAGCGCCAGTTGGCGGTGGACGTGGACGAGGTGCTCGACGTGATCGAGGGCCCGCCGCTCCTGCTGATCCTCGACGGCGTGACCGATCCGCACAACCTCGGGGCCTGCCTGCGCACGGCGGATGCCGCCGGCGTGCACGCGGTCATCGCGCCGCGCGACCGGGCCGTCGGCCTGAACGCCACCGTGCAGCGCGTGGCTTGCGGCGCGGCCGACACGGTCCCCTACCTGATGGTGACCAACCTGGCGCGCACGATGCGCGGCCTGAAAGACCGCGGCGTATGGCTGGTGGGCACCGACGACCAGGCAACCGACAGCATGCACCAGATCGATGCGCGCCAGCCGATGGCCTGGGTCATGGGCGCCGAAGGCGAGGGCATGCGCCGCCTGACCCGCGAAACCTGCGACCAACTGGTGAACATCCCGATGCTGGGTTCGGTCGAAAGCCTGAACGTCAGCGTGGCCAGCGCCGTCTGCCTGTATGAAACCGTGCGCCAGCGCCGGTCCTGATTTGTCCGCACCGCCAGTCCAGTAGATCACCTTCCTATCGCGTCACCCCATCATGCACGAGAACGGCTTTACCACCACGATCCTCCATTCCGACCGCAAGCAATCCGTCGAGCACGGAGCGGTGCACAAGCCGATGCATCCGTCGTCGGAGTTCGCGTACGACGACGCGCGCGAACTCGCCGCGGTGTTCCAGGGCAAGGCGGGTTTCACCTACGCGCGCCAGGGCACGCCCACCACGACCGCGCTCGAAGCCAAGATCAGCCAGATGGAAGCTGGCAAGGGTACGGTCACCTTCGCGACCGGCATGGCCGCGCTGGCCGCCATCTTCACCACGCTGCTGCGCCGCGGCGATCATCTGGTTTCCAGCCAGTTCGTGTTCGGCAACACCAACAGCCTCTTCGGCACGCTGCAGGAGCTGGGCGTCGAGATCACCTTCGTGGACGCGACCGACTCGTCGCAGGTGCGCGCCGCGATCCAGCCCAACACGCGCATGGTCTTCACCGAGACTATCGCCAATCCGGGCACGCAGGTCGCCGACCTGGCCGTGATCGGCGAGATCTGCCGCGAAAAGGGGCTGGTCTACGTCGTGGACAACACGCTGACCTCGCCCTGGATGTTCCGTCCCGCGTCGGTGGGCGCGTCGCTGGTGATGAATTCGCTGTCCAAGTACATCGGCGGCCACGGCAATGCGCTGGGCGGCTCGGTGACGGACACCGGCCTGTACGACTGGTCGGGCTATTCGAACATCTACGAGGCCTACCGCAAGGGGCCGGCCACCGGCTGGGGCCTGACGCAGATCAAGAAGAAGGGCCTGCGCGACATGGGCGGCACGCTGGCGGCCGAACCGGCGCACCGCATCGCGGTGGGCGCCGAGACGCTGGCCCTGCGCATGGCCAAGCACTGCGCCAACGCGCTGGCGCTGGCGCGCTTCCTGGAAGAACATCCCGGCGTGGCCCGGGTGCATTACCCCGGCTTGGCCGGCCATCCGCAGCATGCGCGCGCCGCGGCCCTGCTCGGCTCGCGTTTCGGCGGCCTGCTGGGCGTGGAGCTGGCCGACGGCGTGGACTGCTTCGACTTCCTGAACCGCCTGCGCGTGGTCCTCATGGCGACCCATCTGGGCGACACCCGCAGCCTGGCGCTGCCCGCCGCCCACACCATCTATTACGAGATGGGCGCCGAACGCCGCAAGCAGATGGGGATCGCGGACAGCCTCATCCGCGTGTCGGTGGGCATCGAGGACGAGGCCGATCTGCTGTTTGATTTCGATCAGGCGCTCAACGGCTGCCTGAAGGGATAATGCGGCATGCGCGGGCCTCGCGGCTGCGCGTGCCCGAGAATGCAAACGGGGTAGGGCCCATGCTCATACAGATAGCAGAAGTTTTCACGCCTGAAGAGGCCGCGGACATCCGGGTGCGGCTGGATGCCGCCGATTGGGTGGACGGCAAGGTGACGGCCGGCTACCAGTCCGCCGAGGTGAAGCGCAACCGCCAGTTGCCCGAACAGCATCCCCTGGCGCAGGAACTGGGCAACCTGATCCTGCAGCGCCTGGCGGGCAACAACCTGTTCATGTCGGCGGCCCTGCCGCGCAAGATCTTTCCGCCGCTGTTCAACCGCTACGAAGGCGGAGAGGCTTTCGGCTACCACGTGGACAACGCCGTGCGCGGCATCGCCGGCACCGCCGAGCGCGTGCGCACGGACCTGTCCGCCACGCTGTTCTTCTCCGAGCCCGATTCCTACGACGGCGGCGAACTCGTCATCGACGACACCTACGGTCCGCGCGCGGTCAAGCTGCCGGCGGGGCACATGGTGCTGTATCCCGGCACCAGCCTGCACAAGGTCAATCCGGTGACGCGCGGCGCCAGGGTGTCGTCCTTCTTCTGGATGCAGAGCCTGGTGCGCGAAGACAGCCAGCGCGCCTTGCTCCTGGACATGGACGTGGCCATACAGCGCCTGAACCAGGACGCCGCGGGGCACCCCTCCATCGTGCAGCTAACCGGGATTTACCATAATCTGCTGCGCCGGTGGGCCGACGTTTGATGCAATATTGATGCGCCGTGGCGCCGGGCCGCGCAAACCTCGAATTGCGCGTTTCTGTTTATTGCGAAAAAGGCTAAAAGCTAGTATTGGCGCGGGTTATGGTGAGGTTTTCGCTTGACAGCCGCGCTACGCCAAGGCCTAATACACGTCTGCGTCGCTGACGGTTCGAAGGCTTTTGCCCTTGGATCCTAAGCGGCGCAGCAGTTTAAAAGTTGTGCTTTGCAGCGCAAGAAAAAGTTTATCCACTGTCTGTTCGTCGTTTGTCGGGTCTTGCGTCTTCCGTGGCGTCCAATCATGACGGCCATGGACTGCAGCTCCGGCAGACTCCACACCTTGTGAGGGGTACACCTGCATGAACAAAACCGAACTCATCGATCACATCGCCAGCAAGGCCGACATCTCCAAGGCTGCTGCGGGCCGTTCGCTCGACGCCCTGATCGGTGCCGTCAAGACCACCCTGAAGAAGGGCGGTACGGTTACGCTGGTTGGCTTTGGTACGTTTGCCGTGTCGGCCCGCGCCGCTCGCACCGGCCGCAACCCGCGCACGGGCGAAACCATCAAGATCAAGAAGGCCAAAGTGCCGAAGTTCCGTCCGGGCAAGGCCCTGAAGGACGCCGTCAACTAAAGGGCGGCGGGCAGGTCGCGGGGCGTGCCGCCCGGCGATTTGCCGACAAGTGCGCGGTCCGGTATACTCCGGCCCGCGTATTGCTTTTGAGTGCCCCCGGTTGGCAGTTGCTTGTACGGATTTTCGCGAATTTCGTCTTGAGGCTGCATCAGAATGGGTGCTTAGCTCAGTTGGTAGAGCGGCGCCCTTACAAGGCGTAGGTCACAGGTTCGACCCCTGTAGCACCCACCAAAAGCACCATGCAGCACCATGCTCCGGCACCGCATTCCGCAGAAAACCCGCACACCTCAACGTGGCGGGTTTTTTTGTTCTGGGGCCGCCCCAGGCAAAAAAACGGCCTCTTGGGGGACAGCCTGGCCCGTAGGCGCGCGGCGTGGGGGCGGCAAGTCCGATGGCGGCGGCACGGGAGTATTTTCCTGGTTTGCGCGTCCCTTTTTTCCTGGGGTTCGTCGCGTCTGGTTTGACTTCGATCAGCGGTGTTACGCCGCTGCCGGCGAAATAGGACGTGCGAATCATTCGCATTTAAGATATTATTATTGGCTTGTACCGGCCAGCCGGCGCCGCCTTTGCGTGCGCGTCTTTCTTCTTCTGGCCGGATAAGTCAATGCACCCTGGCTGATTCATGCCTAGTCTTCAACGCGGTTGGAATTCTTCTTCGCGGTCTTCATTCGGTATACGCGCAGGCGCTGGCCTCGCGGTCCTCGCCCTTCATGCAGCGGTGATCGGCGCCATCTTCATGGCGCCCGAGAACCGTCCCGAACTGGAAGAGCCCGAGGCAATCATGGTGAGCGTGGTGGACGCGCCCATCCCCCAGATCGCCAAGGCCGAACCCACACCGGAAGTACCGCAGCCGGTCACGGAACCGCCGCCCGAACCGCAACCCGAGATCGAGCCCGAGCCTGAGCCGGAACCCGAACTCAAGCCCGAGCCGGAGCCCGAACCCGAACCCGAGCCGGTGGTTGAAAAACCGCCCATGCCGGCGCCCAAGCCTCCTCCGCCCAAACCCAAGCCGAAACCCAAGCCCCAGCCCAAGCAAGAGGTCAAGCCCGAACTCAAGCCGGAAACGCCGCCCCAGCAGACGCCGCCCAGCGGCGCGCCGGAAGGCACCCAGGCGCCCCAGGGGCCGCAGCAAGGGCCGCCGCCCGATCAGCCGGTGCTGGTTTCCAGCATCGAATTCCAGGGCGCGCGTCCGATGCCGAATTACCCTATGGCTTCGCGCCGCATGCGTGAAGAGGGCCGGGTAGTGGTGCTGGTGGAGATCAATACCCAGGGGCTGGTCGAGCGCGCAACCATCGATGCGTCCTCGGGCTTCCCGCGCCTGGATGAATCGGCGCTGGCGGCCGCCCGCAAGGGCCGTTTCAAGCCTTATACCCGTAATGGCGTGGCCTATCCCGCCAAAGCCAAAATTCCGTTCGATTTCGTCATGAGGAACTGAGATGTCCAACGCACTGCATAGCGCCACCCTGGTGGCGCAGGCGACTACCAGCCCGGCAGCGCCGGCTGCCGCCGCCGCCGCGCCCGCCGCCGCCGCGGCTGCGCCCGCGGCCCCCCAAGCCGCTTCGGCGGTCGGCGAGGCGGCCCAGCAGGCCGCCGGCGCGCTCCAGCAATCGGCCGACGCGCTGCACAGCGCCGCCGCCGCGCTGCCCGTCGCCCCGGTCCCCGTCGCCACCCCCGACATGGGATTCCTGCACTTCGTCGCGCAGAGCGACTTCGTGGGCAAGAGCCTGTTCGTCATCCTGATCCTGATGTCGCTGGTCACCTGGTACCTGATCCTGGTCAAGGCCGCCAGCAACGTCAGCATGCGCAAGCGCGCCCAGGATTTCCTGAACAAGTTCTGGAACGCCAGCTCGCTCGAACAGGTCGAAAACGAAATCGTGACGCACGGCGCGCGCGACCCGTTCTCGCACCTGGCCAGCCACGCCATGCACGCCCAGGCGCACCACAACAAGTTCGGCGCGACCAAGCTGGAAGAATCCGGCAGCAACTCCGACTTCGTCACGCGCACCATGCGCAAGGTCATCGACGAAGAAACCGCAAAGCTGGAAAACGGCCTCACCGTGCTGGCCTCGGTGGGCTCGACGGCGCCTTTCGTGGGGCTGTTCGGCACGGTCTGGGGCGTGTACCACGCGCTGGTCGGCATCGGCCTGTCCGACGGCGTGACCATCAACCGCATCGCCGGCCCCGTGGGCGAAGCGCTGATCATGACGGGCCTGGGCCTGGCCGTTGCCATTCCCGCGGTGCTGGCGTACAACACTTTCGTGCGCAACAATCGCGTGTTCCTGTCGCGCCTGGACGCCTTCGCGCATGACCTGTTCGCCTTCCTGACCACCGGCCAGCAAGTCGAACTGTCCGACGGCAAGGTGCGCGCCCTGCGCCGCCAGCACGGCAACGGCGCGGCGGCTCAACGCGGGAGCGAATAATGGCCTTTGGCAGCTTCGAGGGAAAGGGATCCGGGAGCCATACGGTTTCCGAGATCAACATGGTGCCCCTGATCGACGTCATGCTGGTGCTGCTGGTGATCTTCATCATCACCGCGCCGCTGCTGGCGCACTCGATCAAGATCAACATGCCCCAGGTGGCCGCCGAGCAGATCGAGGAAGAACCCAAGACAATCGACCTGGCCATCGACGCCAGCGGCGCGCTGTTCTGGGATGAAAAACCGGTCAATATCGACGACCTGCCCAACCGCTTCAAATCGGTCGCCGGCACCAAGCCGCAGCCCGAGATCCGCATCCGCGCCGACCAGAACACCCGTTACGAAACGCTGGCCAAGGTCATGGCTTCGGCGCGCCGCTCGGGCATGACGCGCATCGGGTTCGTCACCACCCCGCCTTCGGGCGGCGCGCCCGCGGGCGAGGCGGCACCCGCCCCGGCCGGGGCCGCCCCGGCGCCGTCCGCGCACTGAACGAATTCCGGCCCGGGGGCGCACTTCGCGCCCCCATCCGGCCGGGATCGCGCTAGAATCGCGGCATGCGAGTTCTGGTAATCGAAGACGACACCACCCTGGGCCATGCGCTCCAGGAATTCCTGGCCGACCAGGGTTATGCGGTCGACTGGCTGACCGAAGGCGACCGTGTCCTGGGCGCCCTGGCTGGCCAGCCGTACGACCTCATGCTGCTCGACCTCAACCTCCCGGGCATGAGCGGACTGGACGTGCTGCGCCAGTTGCGCCAGGACGGCAACCAGGTTCCCGTGCTGATCCTCACCGCCCGCGACGGCCTCGACGACCGCGTCGCCGGCCTGGATGCCGGCGCGGACGATTACGTCACCAAGCCTTTCGAACTGCCCGAGCTGGCGGCGCGGGTGCGCGCCTTCGGCCGGCGCCGCGCCGGGCAGGCGCAGCCCCTGATCGAAGTCGGCCCCCTGGTGTTCGACACCGTCGGACGCGAAGTCCGCGCCAACGGCCAGCGCCTGTCGCTGTCGGTGCGCGAACTCTCGGTGCTGGAAATGCTGATGGCCCGCGTCGGCCGGGTCGTGACCAAGCGCCAGATCGTCAACTCGCTTTCCGCATGGGACGCCGATTTCAGCGAAAACGCGGTCGAAGTCTACGTGTACCGCCTGCGCAAGCGCCTGGAAGGCACGGGTGCCAGTATCCAGACGGTGCGCGGCTTTGGCTACATGCTGGATGTCGAGACGGCCTGAAGGCCTGACGGCCCGGCGGCGGCCGCAATATGCCGGCCGAGCGCATCCCATCGCCTGAGCAAGGGCATCGCGCCATGACGCAGGAACGCACTCCCAACGCCCCCCCGGCCTCGCGCCCCTTACTTCCTTCCCGTTCGCTTGCGCGGCATCTGGTCATCCGGCTGATGCCGCCGATCCTGCTGCTCGTCCTGCTGGACCTGGCGGCGACCTGGGTCATCACGCACAAGATCGACATGTCGCTCTGGATGCTGGAGGACTTCTTCTGGCTGATGGTGGTGGGGCAGGTCGCGCTGATTTCCCTGTTCACCTGGGTGGTGGTGCAGGGCGTGCGGTCGGGCCTGCGGTCCGTGAACCACTTGTCCGAGGAAATCCGGCAGCGTTCCATCGACGACATGCAGCCCCTGGAAGTGGTGGGCGTGCCGGTGGAGATCGAGCCGCTGGTGACCCACACCAATGACCTGCTGCTGCGCCTGGATGCGTCGCTGGCGGCGCAGCGGCGTTTCATCGGCCACGCGGCGCACCAGTTGCGCACCCCCTTGTCCGGCCTGCGGCTGGAATCGGAACTGATGCTGGCGCGGCCCCTGCCCGACGACGTGCGGGCGCGGGCGGAGCGCATCAAGGCGGTCAGCGACCGCATGATCCGGCTGGGCCAGCAGTTGCTGGTGCTGGCCCGGGCCGATCCCAACGCCCGCCCGCAGGACAGCTTCGTGCGCATCGACCTGTGCGAATGGGTGCGGGCGCATGGCGCCGAATGGTTTCCGCGCGTGCGCGAAGCGCGCTACGAACTCGACCTGGTGGCCCCCGACGCGCCCATCTGGATCGACGCCGATCCCCTGCTGTTGGCCGAACTGCTGGGCAACCTGATCGACAATGCCTTGCGCTACGGCAACGCCACGGGCCGCATCACGCTGATCGTGGGCGCCAATCCGCCGTCGCTGACGGTCGAGGACGACGGCCCCGGGATCCCGCCGGAAGAGCGCGACCGCGTGTTCGAGGCGTTCTACCGTTCGCCGACCGCCACCGCCGGCGGCTCGGGCCTGGGGCTGGCCATCGTGCGCGAGATCGCGCATGCGCACGGCGCCTGGTGGAAGCTCACCAGCCGCCCCGACTTTCCCGGCACACGGCTGTCCGTCGTGTTTCCCGGCCCCCGCAAAGGGGCCCAACTTACTCGCCAAGAACCCACACCATGAGCCAGGATACCGTCGGCGCCCCCTCTCCGGGCGGCGCGCACGCAGGCGGCGCGCATGCGCCATCGTCGCGGGCGGCGCTGATCCTGGGGGCGCTGGGCGTGGTGTACGGAGACATCGGCACCAGCCCGCTCTATACGCTGCGGGCTTGTCTCACGGGCCTGAGCGTGCACACCGACCTGGAGCCGCCGCACCTGCTGGGCGTGCTCTCCATCCTGTTCTGGATGCTGATGGTGGTGGTGTCGTTCAAGTACGTGACGCTGGTGCTGCGCGCCGACAACCGCGGCGAAGGCGGCACGCTGGCGCTGCTGGAGCTGGCGGTGCGCGCCCGCGAAGGCAGGCTGCGCTGGGTGCTGATCGTGCTGGGCATTTTCGGCGCCGCGCTGTTCTATGGCGACAGCATGATCACGCCGGCGATTTCCGTGCTGTCGGCGCTCGAAGGGATCGGCATCGTGTCGCACCAGTTGGACGACTGGGTCGTGCCGATCGCGCTGGTGGTGCTGATCGGGCTGTTCATGATCCAGTCGCACGGCACGGGCGCGATGGGCAAGCTGTTCGGTCCGGTGATGCTGCTGTGGTTCGGCACGCTGGCCGCGCTGGGTGGCTGGCAGATCTGGCAGACGCCCGAGGTGCTGGCGGCGCTGAATCCCATGTGGGGGCTGCGTTTCGTCGTCGACTTTCCCTGGATCAGCTTCGTGCTGCTGGGCGCGGTGGTGCTGGCGCTGACGGGCGCCGAGGCGCTGTACGCCGACATGGGCCATTTCGGCCGCCCCGCGATCCGCAGGGCCTGGTTCAGCATGGTGTTGCCGGCGCTGACGCTGTGCTATTTCGGCCAGGGCGCGCTCCTGCTGCGCGACCCCGCCGCCATCCGCAACCCGTTCTTCATGATGGCTCCCGATTGGGGGCTGGCGCCGTTGGTGGCCCTGGCCACGATCGCGACCATCGTGGCGTCGCAGGCGGTGATTTCCGGCGCGTATTCGGTGACGCGCCAGGCGGTGCAACTGGGCTTCTGGCCGCGCATGCAGATCCTGCATACGTCGGCGATCGAGAAGGGGCAGATCTATCTGCCGCAGGTCAACGCGCTCTTGCTGTGCGCGGTGCTGGTCCTGGTGCTGCTGTTCCGCAATTCCGACAACCTGGCCGCCGCCTACGGCTTCGCGGTGACCGGCACCATGCTGACGACGTCGGTGCTCGCCTTCGCGGTGCTGCCGCGAGGCAGCACGGGCGTGAAGCGGATGATGTGGCTCCTGGCGCTGGGCCTGCTGCTGATGTTCGACGTGCTGCTGTTCTCGGCCAACGTCTTCAAGATCCACGAAGGCGGCTGGCTGCCGCTGCTGGTGGCGATCGTGGTGTTCACGCTGATGATGACGTGGCGCCGCGGCCGCCGGCTGCTGTCCGAGATGCAGCAGCGGGACCGGCAGCCGCTCAAGGAGTTCATGGCGCAGTTGGAGGAATACCCGCCGTCGCGGGTGCCCGGCACCGCCATTTTCATGACGATGAACTCCGGCAACGTGCCGCCCGCGCTGCTGCACAACCTGAAGCACAACAAGGTGCTGCACGATCACGTGCTGTTCCTGACCATCCTGGTGGCGGACGTGCCATACGTGTCGCCGGAAGAGCGTTTGAGCGTGCAGAAGATCAGCGCTTCCAGTTGGCAGGCCACGATCACCTACGGCTTCAAGGAGGACCCCGACGTGCCGGAAGGGCTGCGCCTGGTGGCCGAGGCCTATCCGGAAATCGACCTGGAGCCGATGCGCACGTCGTACTTCCTGTCGCGCCAGACCGTGGTGGCGGCGAAGAAGCCGGCGTTGTGGCGCTGGCGCCGCGCGGTGTTTTCCTTCATGGCGCGCAACTCCACCCGCAGCACCAAGTTCTTCAAGATCCCGGCGAACCGGGTCGTCGAGATGGGGATGCAGGTCGAGCTGTAGGATGGGTGGAGCGCGAGAGTTCTTAAGCCAGAACACCGCCTTCCAACGCGCGAAACCCATGCTGTTGTGAGCAGACGGTGGTTGATGCAGGTGTCTGACACCCCTGGAACGCCGGTGCAAGCCGAAGCCTTCTCTCCTCGGGTGTCAGACACCCCAGTCTTCCACGGCAGCATGGGTTTCGCGCGTTGAAGGGCAGCATTTTTGTGCAGAGGATCTCGCGCTCCACCCATCCTACGTCCTGCCTGCCGCCCTCGCGAGATGGCTTTATCTTGGAACAGCCAAAAAAAAACCCTCCGCAGCGGCAAGCTGCGGAGGGTTTCTTTCGAAGAAGCGATTACTTCTTCTTGGTGTCCTTCAACTGGGGCAGCGAGGTGCCCGAAGAGGCCAGCAGGCCCGTCTTCACGTAGGTGAACAGCTTTTCGCGCGTGTCGACGATGTCGAGGTTGCGCATGGTCAACTGGCCGATGCGGTCCGCCGGGGTGAAGGGGGCGTTCTCTACCTTCTCCATGGACAGGCGCTCGGGCGCGTAGGTGAGGTTGGGCGATTCCGTGTTCAGCAGCGAATAGTCGTTGCCGCGGCGCAGTTCGAGGGTGACTTCGCCGGTGATGGCGCGCGCCACCCAGCGCTGGGCGGTTTCGCGCAGCATGATGGCTTGCGGGTCGAACCAGCGGCCCTGGTACAGCAGGCGGCCCAGCTTGCGGCCGCTTTCGCGGTACTGCTCGATCGTGTCTTCGTTGTGGATGCCGGTGACCAGGCGTTCGTAGGCGATGAACAGCAGGGCCAGGCCCGGGGCTTCGTAGATGCCGCGGCTCTTGGCTTCGATGATGCGGTTTTCGATCTGGTCGCTCATGCCCAGGCCGTGGCGGCCGCCGATGCGGTTGGCTTCCAGCAGCAGCTCGACGGGGTCGCTGTATTCCACGCCGTTCAGGGCGACCGGCTGGCCTTCCTCGAAGCGGACCGTGACTTCCTCGGCCTTGACGGCCACGTCGTCGCGCCAGAAGGCCACGCCCATGATGGGCTTGACGATCCGGATACCGGAGTTCAGTTGCTCCAGGTCCTTGGCTTCGTGGGTGGCGCCCAGCAGGTTGGAGTCGGTGGAGTAGGCTTTTTCGGCCGACATTTTGTAGTCGAAGCCGGCCTGGCGCATGTATTCGGACATTTCCGAACGGCCGCCCAGTTCGTCGATGAAGCGCTGGTCCAGCCAGGGCTTGTAGATCTTCAGGTCCGGATTGGTCAGCAGGCCGTAGCGGTAGAAGCGCTCGATGTCGTTGCCCTTGAAGGTGCTGCCGTCGCCCCAGATGTTGACGTCGTCTTCCTTCATGGCGGCCACCAGCATCGTGCCGGTGACGGCGCGGCCGATGGGGGTGGTGTTGAAGTAGGTGATGCCGGCGGTCGAGATGTGGAACGCGCCCGCTTGCAGGGCGGCGATGCCTTCGGCGACCAGTTGCGCGCGGCAGTCGATCAGGCGGGCCTTTTCGGCGCCGTAGGCCAGGGCCTTGCGGGGAATCTCATCGTAGTCGGACTCGTCGGGCTGGCCCAGGTTCGCCGTGTAGGCGTAGGGGATGACGCCGTTGTTGCGCATCCACAGGAGAGCCGCGCTGGTGTCGAGGCCGCCGGAAAAGGCGATGCCGACCTTCTGGCCGGTGGGAAGGTTCGGGAGGATAGTGGTCATTGTTTGAAATGAGACGCCAACAGGACTTTGACAGCAGACTTTGACTGCAGCTAGCCGCCAAACAAGAAAAATTTGACCCTATTTTAACTCTTTTGGCTGGCGCGGGCCGCGCAAGGGGCGGGGCGGCCCGCGGCGCCGGGGCATCCGTCCCCGGCAAGGCTTGCCCCAGGGAGAACCGGGCGAACCTGTCCATTTTGTCAGGATGCGGACAGCGTGGAGTCCCGGAGGCTTTTCTACAGTGGGGCCATATCGACTGTAGGCCGGGCAGCCGGCGCCGCAAATGAACACAAGGAACCGCAACGGGCCGCGCTGGGCGGCGGCAGGGCTGGCGGCCGCAATGATGCTGGCCGGCTGCGCCGCGGGGCCCGACTACTCCCGTCCGGCAATGGACCTGCCCGGCGCCTACAAGGAGGCCGGACCCTGGAAAACGGCCCGGCCGGGCGCGATCGACAGCAATCTGCGATGGTGGGAGGCGTATGGGGATCCCGCGTTGAACCGCCTGGTCGAGGCGGCCAACGCGGCCAATCAGACCATCCAGCAGGCCCAGGCGCAGTACCGGCAGGCGCGCGCCGTCGCGGACGCCGCGCGCGCCGGGTTCTGGCCCACCTTGGGCGTCAGCGCGTCGGCGGGGCGGGCGCGGAGCAATACCGGCGGCGTGATGGCGGTATCCGGCAGCTACGCCGCGGCGATCGATGCCTCATGGGAACCCGACCTGTGGGGCGGGGTGCGGCGCCAGGTGGAGGCCAGCGATGCGTCGGCCCAGGCCAGCGAAGCCAGCCTGGCCGCGGCGCGCCTCAGTATCCAGGCGGCCGTGGCCCAGGACTACCTGCAATTGCGGGCCGTGGACCGCGAGAAGGATCTGTACGCCCGGACCCTGGACGCCTATGCGCGCACGCTCAAGCTGACTCGCAGCCAGTACGACGCCGGGGTGGCGCTGCGCTCGGACGTGGCGCAGGCCGAGGCGCAACTGAAGACCGCGCAAGCCCAGTCGATCGACCTGGAAGCGGCCCGCAGCCAGTTGGAACACGCGATCGCGATCCTGACGGGGCGGGCGCCGGCGCAGTTCAGCCTGCCGCCGCTGCCGGCCGGCCAGCCCTGGATGTTCCAGGTGCCGCCCACACCCACCGGCCTGCCGTCGGACTTGCTGGAACGCCGGCCCGACATCGCCGCGGCCGAGCGGAACGTGGCGTCGGCCAATGCGGGCATCGGGGTGGCGCGCGCCGCGTATTTCCCGGCATTGGTGCTGTCGGCAAGCGGAGGCTTCGGCGCCGCCAGTTTCGCGCAATGGTTCGACGCCCCCGGCCGCGTCTGGTCGCTGGGGGCGCTGCTGGCCGAGACGGTCTTCGACGGCGGCCTGAGGAAAGCGCGCGATGCGCAGGCGGTGGCGGCATTCGACGCCAGCGCGGCCCAATACAAGCAGACGGTGCTGGGCGCCTTCCAGGAGGTGGAGGACAACCTGTCCACGCTGCGGGTCCTGGACGACGAGGCGCGCGCGCAGGACGAGGCGGTGGCCGCGTCGCGGCTGAGCGAGCAATTGGCGCTGGCGCAATACCGCGCCGGCACCACCACGTTCCTGACCGTGGCGGTGGCGCAGGCGCTGACCCTGTCCAACGAGCGCACCGCGGTCCAGTTGCGGGGCCGGCAACTGGTGGCCAGCGTGGCGCTGGTGAAAGCGGTGGGCGGCGGCTGGAGCGCCGACGCCCTGGCGGCCCCGGACGCGCAGGCGCTTGCCGCGGCGGGCCAGCCGCCGGCCGCGAACCCATCCATCAACAAGAACGAGTGAGTCCATGGACAAGGCGGTGACTTCCCTTGATCGGCATCCGGTATTGCGGACCGGCGCCGTGGCGCTGGCGGTTGCGGCGTGCGCGCTGGCGGCCTGGCTGTTTCTGCGCGGCGGCGCCGCGCCACCGGCCGCTTCCGAATCCGCGGTGCCGGTGGCGACCGCGCTGGCGCGGCGGCAGGACGTGGCGCGCTACCTGACCGGCGTGGGCACGGTGACGGCGGCGGCCAGCGTGACCGTCAAGGCGCGCGTGGACGGCCAACTGGACAGCGTGGGGTTCGTCGAAGGGCAGGACATCAAGGCCGGGCAGGTGCTGGCCAACATCGACCCGCGCGCCCTGCAGGCGCAACTGGCCCAGGCGCAGGCGCAGCGGGCGAAGGACCAGGCGACGCTGTTGAACGCCCGCCTGGACCTGCAACGCTATACCCGCCTGCAGCGCGAGGACGCGGCCACGCAGCAGACCCTGGATGCGCAGCGCGCGCTGGTGGCGCAACTGGAGGCCGCGACGCAGACCGACGACGCGCAGATCAGCTATGCCAAGGTGCAGTTGGACTACACGCGCATCGTGGCGCCCATCGCGGGTCGGGTGGGCGCGCGGCTGGTGGATCCGGGCAACATCGTGCACGCGGCCGATGCCAACGGCCTGGTCGTGATCAACCAGATCGATCCAATCACCGTGCTGTTCTCGCTGCCCGAAGAGGCGGTGCCGGCGATCAACGCCGCGATGGACCGGGGCCGGCCGCTGCCGGTCGTGGCGTATGCGCGCGACAGCAATGAGCCGCTGGAGACGGGAACGCTGGTGCTGTTGAACAACCAGATCGACACCGCCACCGGCACGGTGCAGCTCAAGGGCCGTTTCGACAATCCCCGGCATCGGCTGTGGCCCGGCCTGTACGTCAACGCTCGCCTGGTGCTGGATGCGCGCGAAAGCGCGCTGACCGTGCCGGCCGCCGCCGTGCAGCGCAGCCAGACGGGCACCTACGTGTACACCGTGGACGGCAACGGCGTGGCGCGGCCATCGCCGGTGAAGGTCGAGCGGATGCAGGACGGCCTGGCGGTCATCCAGGAAGGGCTGGCCGACGGGCAGCGCATCGTGGTGGACGGGCAGTACAAGCTGAAGCCGGGCAGCAAGGTGCGCGAGCTGGCCGCGGCGGGGAAGACGCAATGAGCATCTCGGCCAATTTCATCAAGCGCCCGATCGGCACGTCGCTGCTGGCGCTGGCGATCCTGCTGGTGGGGATCGCGGCATGGCCGCTGCTGCCCGTGGCGCCGCTGCCCCAGGTGGATTTCCCCACGATCCAGGTGCAGGCGAACCTGCCGGGCGGCAGCCCCGAGACGATGGCGTCCAACGTGGCGCAGCCGCTGGAACGGCAGTTTTCGCTGATCGCCGGCCTGTCCCAGATGACGTCCGTCAGCGCGATCGGCAATACGCAGATCACGTTGCAGTTCGACCTGAACCGCAGCATCGAGTCGGCGGCCGTGGACGTGCAGGCGGCGATCAACGCCGCCACGGGGCAGTTGCCGGCGAACCTGCCGAATCCGCCCACGTTCCGCAAGGTCAACCCGGCCGACGCGCCCATCATGGTGATGGCGGTGCAGTCCGATACGCTGCCGCTGATCCAGGTGAACGACTACGCCGACAACATCCTGGCGCAGCAGATCTCGCAGATTTCCGGGGTGGGGCTGGTGAACATCGGCGGCCAGCAGAAGCCCGCGGTGCGCATCCAGGTGGATCCGGGCAAGCTGTCGGCACTGGGCCTGAGCCTGGAGGACATCCGGGGCGTGATCGCGACCACCACGGTCAACCAGCCCAAGGGCACCATCGACGGCGCGCGCCAGAGCTTCACGACCTATACCAACGACCAACTGCTGTCGGCCGCGCAGTGGAACGACATGGTGCTGGCCTACCGCAACGGCGCGCCGATCCGGGTGCGCGACGTGGGCGTGGCGGTGGACGGGCCCGAGAACACCAAGCTGGCGGGCTGGGCCTACGCGGGCAAGGCTTCGCCGCCCGACAATACGATCACCAACGGCCGTTCGATCGTGCTGCAGATCAGCAAGCAGCCGGGCGCCAATGTGATCGACACCGTGGACCGGATCCGCGCGGCGCTGCCCCGGCTGGAGGCCTCGATCCCGCCGTCGGTGCACGTCAACACCATCATCGACCGCACCCAGACGATCCGCGCATCGGTCACGGACGTGGAGTTCACGCTGACGCTCACTATCATCCTGGTGGTGCTGGTGATCTTCCTGTTCCTGCGCAACGTGGCGGCCACGCTGATTCCGTGCGTGACGGTGCCGCTGGCGCTGATGGGCACGGCCGCCGTGATGTACGTGGTGGGCTTCAGCCTGGACAACCTGTCGCTGATGGCGCTCACGATCGCGGTGGGTTTCGTGGTGGACGACGCCATCGTGATGCTGGAAAACGTGTACCGCCACGTGGAGGCCGGGATGCCGCCGATGGAGGCCGCGTACAAGGGCGCCGGCGAAATCGGCTTTACCATCGTGTCGATCTCGGTCTCGCTGATCGCCGTGTTCATTCCGCTGCTGCTGATGGGCGGCATCGTCGGCCGTCTGTTTCGCGAGTTCGCCGTGACGGTGACCCTGGCCATCGTGGTATCGGTGCTGGTGTCGCTGACGCTGACGCCGATGCTGTGTTCGCGCTATCTGAAAGACCATCACGGCGACCGGCACGGCCGGCTGTACCAGCTTTTCGAGAGCGGCTTCGACGCCATGATGCGCGGCTACGAGCGCGGGCTGAAGCTGGTCTTGCGGCATCAGTTCGCCACGCTGTGCGTGTTCCTGGCGACGGTCGCCTGCACCGCGGCGCTGTTCGTGGTGATCCCGAAAGGTTTCTTCCCGCAGCAGGACACCGGCTTCATCTTCGGCTTTGCGGAGTCGGCCCAGGATTCGTCGTTCGCGCTGATGAACCAGCGCATGATCCGCATGGCCGAGGTGATCCGGCAGGATCCGGACATCGCCAGCTTCGGGTTCAACGGCAGCCAGAGCACCTACAACACCGGCAACTTCTACATCGGCCTGAAGCCCAAGGATGAAGGGCGCACGGCGTCGGCCGACGAAGTGATCGCCCGGCTGCGCCCGCGGCTGGCCGAGCTGGAGGGCGTGACGCTGTTCATGCAGGCGGGGCAGGACATCAATGTGGGCGGACGGCTGTCGCGCACCCAATACCAGTACACGCTGACGGACGCCAATCTGGACGAACTGAACGTCTGGGCGCCCAAGCTGCTGGCGACGTTCCGCGGTTTGCCGCAGTTGGCCGACGTGGCGTCCGACCAGCAGAACGCGGCGGCCACGGCGTCGTTGACCATCGACCGCGCGCGGGCTTCGTCGTTCGGCATATCGCCCGCGCTGATCGACGCGACGATCTACGACGCGATCGGCCAGCGCCAGGTGGCGCAGTACTTTACGCAGATCAACAGCTACCACGTCATCCTGGAGGTGACGCCGGCGCTGCAGCAGGACCCCGGCCTGTTTTCCAAGCTGTACCTGACCTCGCCGCTGACCGGGCAGCAAGTGCCCTTGTCCACCTTCGTGAAGCTGGACACGGACAAGACGGCCTATCTGTCGATCAGCCACCAGGGCCAGTTCCCGGCGGTGACGATTTCGTTCAACCTGGCGCCGGGGGCGTCGCTGGGCGAGGCGGTGCAGGCGATCCAGCAGGCGCAGAGCGGCATGGGCGCGCCCGCCAGCCTGACGGGCGCGTTCCAGGGCACGGCCAAGGCCTTCGGCGATTCGCTGTCGACCCAGCCCTACCTGATCGCGGCGGCGCTGATCGCCGTGTACATCGTGCTGGGCCTGCTGTACGAAAGCTACATCCATCCGCTGACGATTCTGTCCACGCTGCCGTCCGCGGGCGTCGGGGCGCTGCTGATCCTGATGCTGGGAGGCTACGACCTGAGCGTGATCGCGCTGATCGGCATCATCCTGCTGATCGGCATCGTCAAGAAGAACGGCATCATGATGATCGACTTCGCGCTGACCGCGGAACGGGAGCACGGCATGGCGCCGGCCGAGGCGATCTACCAGGCTTGCGTGCTGCGCTTCCGGCCCATCATGATGACGACCATGTGCGCGCTGCTCAGCGGCTTGCCGTTGATGCTGAGCCATGGCCAGGGATCGGAGCTGCGCCGACCGCTGGGCTACGCGATGGTGGGCGGCCTGATCGTTTCGCAGGCGCTGACCCTTTTCACGACGCCCGTGGTCTACCTGTACCTGGACCGCGCGCATTATTGGTACCTGGAGCGCAAGGCGGCGCGGGCCGCCAGGAAGGCGGCCCGCGCCGGCGGAGAAATCCCGCAGCCGTCGCGCCGCCCGGCGGAGTTGGGTCAAAATAGGGGTCAACCGTAGGGACTTGCGGGGCGGCACATGAAAATCCTGATAGTCGAAGACGAGCTGAAGACGGCGGATTACCTGCGCAAGGGCCTGGGAGAGCAGGGGTGCGCGGTCGACGTCGCGCACAACGGCATCGACGGCCAGCACCTGGCCCTGGAGCACGACTACGACGTGATCGTGCTGGACGCCATGCTGCCGGGCATGGACGGCTTTGCCGTGCTGCGTTCGCTGCGCACCGTGCGGCAGACGCCCGTCATCATGCTGACCGCCCGCGACGGCGTGGAAGACCGCATCCGCGGCCTGCACGACGGGGCGGACGATTATCTGGTCAAGCCCTTCTCCTTTCTGGAACTGCTGGCGCGCCTGCAGGCGCTGACCCGCCGCGGCCGCGCCCAGGAACCCGTGCAACTGCGCATCGCGGATCTACAGATCGACCTGATCAGCCGCAAAGCCTGGCGGGCGGGCACGCGACTGGACCTGACCGCCAAGGAATTCGCGCTGCTGGCCGTGCTGGCCCGGCGCCAGGGCGAGATCCTGTCCAAGACGGCGATCGCCGAACTGGTCTGGGACATGAATTTCGACAGCAACGTCAATGTGGTGGAAGTCGCCATCAAGCGGCTGCGGGGCAAGGTCGACGCGCCGTTCGGCCGGCGCCTGCTGCACACGATCCGCGGCATGGGCTATGTGCTGGAGCTTCGCGACGACGGGGCCGCGGAATGAGGGGCGCGCGGTGAGAACCCCGTTGAAGTTCTCTTTGAAGGCCCGGCTGGTGGTCTTATACGCGGTGGCGGCCGCGGTGACTTTCGCGCTGACCGGCATGGCGCTGTACGGGGTGCTGGACCGCCAGCTCGACCGCATCCAGCAGGACGCGCTGCGCACCACTGTGCAGGAGGTCAGCTATTCCCTGACCCGCAGCAACGACCCCGAGCGCTGGGGCCGGTTCAAGACCAAGCTGGACACCCTGACGCCGGTCGACGGCAGCCTGCGCTTCTGGGTGCTGTCGGACGATCCCGCCTACGAGTACGGCAAGGGGCTGGCCGACATCAGCAGCCTGGAACGCCATCCCGACGGCATGGGCAAGATCATGCTGCCGGACCGCGAGGACGCGTTGCGCACCCTTACCGTCACGGTCGATCCCAGCCAGGCCCGGCCCCAGGTGCGGCTGATCGTCGGCATGGACTCGGCGCCCTATGCGCATACGTTGCGCTACTTCCTCTGGGCGATGGCGGGCTTGTCGCTGACGGCCATCCTGCTGGTGGCGCTATTGGGGTTCTGGGTGACGCGTCTGGGGCTGCGGCCGCTGAACCGTCTGTCGGCCGAGGCGCGCGCCTTGCGGCCCAGCGCCTTGTCGCAGCGCCTGAGCATGGCCGAGCTGCCGGTGGAGCTGGAAGACCTGGCCACGTCGTTCAACGGGGCGCTGGCCCGCCTGGAGGGCGCCTACAACCAACTGGAAGCCTTCAACGCCGACGTGGCGCACGAGCTGCGCACGCCGGTGACGAACCTGATCGGCCAGACCCAGGTGGCCTTGTCCCGCCGCCGCAGTTCGGACGACCTGCAAGAGGTGCTGCAATCCAACCTGGAGGAACTGGACCGTCTGCGGGCCATGATCAACGACATGCTGTTCCTGGCGCGCGCCGATCAGGGGGAGGCCGCCACGGGGCGGATCCAGGCGGTGCTGGCGGACGAAGTGAACAAGACGGCCGAATTCTTCGAATTCCTGCTGGACGAGTCCGGCATGCGGGTGCGCATCGACGGCGACCGCGAGGCCAGCGCGCTGATCGACACCGCTTTGTTCCGGCGCGCGGTCACCAATCTGTTGCAGAACGCGATCCAGTATTCCGCCGCGGGGGCGGAGATCGCGGTCGGCATCCAGCGGCGCGGCGAGATGCTGGAGGTGGCCGTCAGCAACGCCGGGCCGCCGATCGCGCCGGAACACCTGCCGCACCTGTTCCAGCGCTTTTACCGCGTGGACGCGGCGCGCCGCGGCGACGGGGCGGAACACAGCCACGGCCTGGGGCTGGCCATCGTGAAGGCCGTGGCCGCCATGCATGGCGGCACGGTATCGGCCAGCAGCGAAGGCGGGATTACGCGCGTCGCGTTCAGCGTGGACGCGCGGCCGCCGCGCCAGGCGGGGCAGCCCTAGTGTCCGGTCCCGCAGGTACGCCCGCATGAACCCTCCCGGCCAGGCCAGGGCGTCAGACCGCTAAGCGGCCGGCGCGAACAGCTCGGCCAGTTTCAATCGGCGGATCAGCAGGCCGGTGGCCGCGGCCAGGCGCGTGGCCGGCCGGTGGCGGGCGCTCGCCAGCACCAGGTTGTTGGTGATCTTGGGCGAAACGATGTCGCAGAGCGACAGCGCGTGTTCGGCGGCGGGGCCCCGGGCGGCGGAGCGCGGCAGGATGGCATAGGCATCGCCCTGGGCCGCCAGTTCCACGATGGTCTGCACGGCGTCCACTTCGGCCGCCACCTTCAGGCGCACGCCCTGGGCGCGGCAGACGCTTTCCACCAGGGTGCGGATGGCGTTGGGCAGGCTGGGCAGCACCAGCGGATAGTCGCCCAGCCGCGCCACGGCGACGCGGGCCGGCAGCGGCGGTTCGTGGCCGGGAGCCGCCGCCAGCACCAGGTCTTCCCGGAACAGCGATTCATAGGCCAATTGCGGCGATGGGGCCGGATCGTAAAGCAGCGCCAGGTCCACCCGGCCGGCCAGCAGCCATTCGCGCACCTGGGCGCTCAGGCCCTCGGCCACGGCGATGGACGCGTCGGGGAAGCCGCGGCGGAACGCCTGCACCAGCGGCGGGGTGAGCACGCGGGCGATGCGCGGCGGCAATCCCACCACCACCTTGCCGGCCGGGGTTTCGCGCAATGTCTGCAGGTCTTCCTTGGCGCGCTCGGCCAGGGTCAGCAGGGCGCGGGCGTGTTCCAGGAAGCGCAGGCCGGCTTCCGTGGGCTCGGCGCCGCGGCCGTTGCGGTAAAGCAGATGCTGGCCCAGTTCCAGTTCCAGCAGGCGGACCTGCCGGCTGAGCGTGGGTTGCGCCACGTCCAGCATTTCGGCGGCGCGCGAAAAACTGCGCCGTTCGGCGACCCTGACGAAGTACTCGATCTGCTTGAGGTCCATTGGATATTTGATTTTTCTATATCTGAAATCAAAGATATAGCATTGTTAGGCAGCCCGCAATCCGGGACGATGTCGCTTTCACCGCTGGAAGCCGTCTGTGCCCGATTGCCGTCCCCCGCTTGCGTCCGTGTCCCGTCCCCGCCATGCGCTCCCGCCCGGCGCTTGCGATGCCCATTGCCACGTCTTCGGGCCGGGCGACGTATTCGCGTACGCCGAGGGCCGTTCGTATACGCCGCCCGACGCGCCCTATGCGAAGCTGGCGGAGCTGCACGCGCGCCTGGGCGTGTCGCGGGCGGTGGTGGTGCAGGCCAACTGCCATGGCTCGGACCACGGCGCCCTGCTGGATGCGCTGGCCCGCGGCGGCGGCCGCTATCGCGGCGTGGCGCTGCTGGGCGCGGAGGCCTCTGCGGCTGGCATCGAGCAGCTCCATGCGGGCGGCGTGCGCGCCGCGCGCTTCAATTTCGTGCCGCATCTGGGCGGCGCGCCCGATCCCGCGGTGTTCGACCGTGTCGTTTCCCTGATCGCGCCGCTGGGCTGGCACCTGTGCCTGCATGTGGACGGCGCGATGCTGCCCGGCCTGCTGCCGCGGCTGCGGGCGCTGCCGGTGCCGTTCGTGGTGGACCACATGGGCCGGCTGAAGGCGGCCGACGGCCTGGAGTCGCCGGCGATGCGCGCCTTGCTGGGCCTGGCCGGCGTGCCGCAGGCCTGGGTCAAGGTCTCGGGCATCGACCGCATCGCGTCCGGCCGGCGCCCGTTCGCCGAGGGCATCCCCTTCGTCCGCGCGCTGGCCGAGGCGATGCCGGACCGTACCTTGTGGGGCACCGACTGGCCGCACCCGAACGTGGCGGGCGATATGCCCGACGACGGCGAATTGGTGGACACGTTCTTTGAAGCGTGTCCGGACGCCGGGCTGCGCCAGCGCGTGCTGGTGGACAACCCGGCGCGGCTGTACGGGTTCGCCTAGGGCGGCCCCGGCGAAAAGAACATTCCATTCAACGAGGAGACACCATGTTCAAGAAAATTCTCTCGGCCGCCGTGCTGAGCCTGGCCGCGCTGGGCGCGGCGCGCGCCGACGGCCCCGTCCGCCTGATCATCGCGTTCCCGCCCGGCGGTCCGGTGGACCTGGTGGGGCGCGTGCTGGCCGAGCAACTGGGCAAGGAGCTCAAGCAGCAGGTCATCGTCGAGAACAAGGCCGGCGCCAACGGCAACATCGCCGCCGCCTACGTGGCCAAGGCGCCGGGCGACGGTTCGGTGCTGTTCCTGACCAGCGTCGGCGCGGTGGCGATCAGCCCGGCGCTGTACAAGGACCTGCCGTACGATCCGGTGCGCGATTTCGCGCCGGTGTCCAAGGTCGTGAACAACGCCACGGTGTTCGTGGTGAACCCCTCCAATCCGGCGGCGGACGCGGCCGATTTCGTCAAGAAGTCGCAAGCCGCCACGCAGTCGGTGGCGATCGGCTCGTCGGGCATCGGCAGCATTCCGCACCTGACGCTGGAAATGTTCGCCGACGCCAGCAAGGCCAATGTGCTGCACGTGCCGTACAAGGGCGCCGCGCCCGTCATCAACGACGTGATGGGCAACCAGGTGGCGGGCTTCTTCGGCGACGTGCCGGGCCTGATCGGCCACATCCAGGGCGGCAAGCTGAAGCCCCTGGGGATCGCCGCGCCGACGCGCCATCCGCTGCTGCCGGAGGTCAAGACGCTGGCCGAGCAGGGCATCGCGGGGGTGGAATCCAACAACTGGTACGGCATCGTGGCTCCCGCCGCGACGCCGCCGGCCACCATCGACAAGCTGAACCAGGCCGTCCGCGCCGCCTTGGGCGACGAATCCGTGCGGGCCAGGCTGGAGAAGTTCGGCGCGCAGGCCGCTCCCGGTTCGCCGCAGGAACTGGCCGCCTTGATCGCGTCGGATCGCGAGAAGTGGACCGCGCTGATCCAGCGCAAGAACATCCGTCCGGAGTAATCATGAGCGCAAGCCGAGTCTCGCCCGTCGTGCCGGGCACCCGCCCGGGGCTGGCCGCGCTGGAGGCGCGCATCGGCGCCGCGCGCGGCCGGATCTCGCCGCTGTACCAGGTGCTGTTGAACAGCCCCGCCGTGGTGGAAGGCTGGGAAGCCATGCTGACCGCCATCCGCCAGAAGACCTCGCTGGCGCCGCGCCTGCGCGAGCTGATCATCCTGCGCGTGGCGACCTTGAACAACGCGCCCTATGAGTTCGAGGCGCACGTGCCGCACGCGCTGGCCGGCGGCATGCCGCAGGCGGTGATCGACGCGCTGCGCGGCAACCCCGCGCCGGAGACGGTAGAAGGGTTGGCGCCGGGAGAGGCCGAGGTGCTGGCGCTGACCGACGCGATGACGCGCGATATCGAGGTGCCGGACGCGGTGTTCGCGCCCTTGCGCGCCCGCTACGACGACGCGCAACTGGTGGAATTGACGGCGACGGTAGGGGCGTACAACATGGTGTCGCGCTTCCTGGTGGCGTTGCGCGTCGGCCATTGAAAGGAGAAGACTGTGCAGGAAACGGTATTGCTGGTGTCGCTGGGCGAACGATTCGATGAAGCGCGCGCGGCGGATATGGCCCGGCGCTTGACCGAAGGGCTGGCGGGCGTCGCGGTCAGCGCGTTCGCGGCGGTGGAAGACGAGGACACCTACGTGTACCTGCGTGGCGCGCCGGAGGCGTTGCCCGAGATCCAGGCGCGCCTGGCGGAGAGCTTTCCCGGCGCGCGGGCG
Source organism: Achromobacter veterisilvae (assembly GCF_037619525.1). Classification (NCBI taxonomy): domain Bacteria; kingdom Pseudomonadati; phylum Pseudomonadota; class Betaproteobacteria; order Burkholderiales; family Alcaligenaceae; genus Achromobacter; species Achromobacter veterisilvae. The sequence goes on from NZ_CP148753.1 coordinate 3,095,590, forward strand.
CGTGTGCTGCACAAGACGCTGGACCTGCCGGGCGCGTCGGCCGGGCAGGATGCGCCCTGGCACTACATCGTTGAAACCGATGTGCTGCCCGAGGCCGAGGCGGACCTGAACGCCTGGTACGACCAGGAGCATCTGCCTGGCCTGGCCTCGGTGCCGGGCACGGTGCGCGCGTTGCGCTACGAATGCCGCGACGAAGCGCCGCGCTATCTGGCCTGCTACGACCTGCACACCCGCGAAACCTTCGGCAGCCCCGCCTGGCTGGCCGTGCGCGCAACCGACTGGAGCAGCCGGGTGCGGCCGTCGTTCCGCAACACCCGCCGCACCATGTTCCGAAGAGTTTTGTAGGATGGGTGGAGCGCGGCAGTTCCTAGGTAAGAACCCAGGTGCTCAACGCGCGAAACCCATGCGGCCGTGGGCAGACTGTTTTTTTCGGCCGATGTCGGGCACACAATCTGCCCACGGCCGCATGGGTTTCGCGCGCTGGAGGGCGGTGTTCTAGCTTAAGAACTCTCGCGCTCCACCCATCCTACGCCTGTCCCAGCAGCAGGAATTCCATCAGGGCCTTCTGCACGTGCAGGCGGTTCTCCGCCTCGTCCCAGACGACGCTTTGCGGCCCGTCGATGACTTCGCCCGCGACTTCCTCGCCGCGGTGGGCGGGCAGGCAGTGCATGAACACGGCTTCGGGGTCGGCGGCCGCCATCATGTCGGCGTCCACGCACCAGTCGGCGAAGGCCGCGCGGCGCTCTTCGTTCTCGGCTTCATAGCCCATGCTGGTCCACACGTCGGTGGTGACGAGGTGGGCGCCCTTGCAGGCTTCCATGGGGTCCTTGAACTGGCGCAGCACCTTGTCGGACGGCGCGCCGATGCGCGAGGCTTCCAGTTCGTAGCCGGCCGGCGTGGACACGTGCAGCGTGAACCCCAGCATCTCGGCGGCCTGCAGCCAGGTGTAGGCCATGTTGTTGGCGTCGCCCACCCAGGCCACCGTCTTGCCGGCGATGGGGCCGCGGTGCTCGATGTAGGTGAAGATGTCCGCCAGGATCTGGCAGGGGTGGAATTCGTTGGTCAGGCCGTTGATCACGGGCACGCGCGAATGCGAGGCGAAGCGCTCGATGCGGGTCTGTTCGAACGTGCGGATCATGACGATGTCGACCATGCGCGAAATCACGCGCGCGGTGTCCTCGATGGGCTCGGAGCGGCCCAGTTGCGAATCGTTGGAGGTCAGGTTGATGACCGAACCTCCCATCTGGTACATGCCGGCCTCGAACGACACGCGGGTGCGCGTGCTGGCCTTTTCGAACACCATCGCCAGCGTGCGGTCGTGCAGCGGCATGTGGGGTTCGTAGCGCTTGAACTTGTCCTTGATCAGCCGCGCGCGGTCCAGCACGTAGGCGATCTCGGCGGACGAAAAGTCCTTGAATTGCAGGAAGTGCCGCAACGGGCCGTTTTGAGTCGTGGGAGGAGTCATGGTGATGTCGCAGGTCATTGGGCCCGGCCAGGCTCGTGGCCCGGACGGGACGTTGATTATGGTTGTTCGGCCAGGAATTGTTGGATGAGGGGAACCAGGATGGCGACGATACGGTCGGCCTCGTCGCGGTTCAGGATCAGCGGCGGCAGCATGCGGATGACGCGGTCGCGCGTGACGTTGATGAGCAGCCCGGCCTCCATGGCGCGCATGGCCAGGACGCCGCAGGGGCGGGCCAGCTCGATGCCCAGCATCAGGCCGCGGCCGCGGATGTCGGCGACGCCGGGCGTGCCGGCCAATTCCCTGGCCAGCGAATCTTTCAGGTGGGCGCCCACGGCATGGGCGTTGTCCAGCAGTTTTTCGGATTCCAGCGCGTCCAGCACCGCCAGCCCGGCCGCGCACACCAGCGGACCGCCGCCGAAGGTGGTGCCGTGGCTGCCGGGCGTGAGGACGCCGGCGGCGGGGCCGGCGGCCAGCATGGCGCCGATCGGCACGCCGCCCGCCAGGCCCTTGGCCAGGGTCATCACGTCGGGCCGGATGTCCGCCCACTGGTGGGCGAACCATTTGCCGGTGCGGCCGATGCCGGACTGGACCTCGTCGATCATCAGCAGCCAGCCGCGTTCCGTGCACAGGCGGCGCAGTTCCTGCAGATAGGCGATGTCGGAGGGACGGATGCCGCCTTCGCCTTGCAGCACTTCCAGCAGCACCGCGACCGTGCGCGGTTCGGCGTCGCCCGCGGCGCGCACCGCGTCCAGTTGGTTGTAAGGAACCTGGATGAAGCCCGAGGGCAGGGGTTCGAAGCCCTTGCGCGCCTTGTCGCTGCCGGTGGCCGCCAGCGTGGCCAGGGTGCGGCCATGCCAGGACGAGTCCATGGTGATGATGTGGGCGTGCTGGTTGCCCCGCTGGTAGGCGTAGTAGCGGGCCAGCTTGATCGCGGCCTCGTTGGCTTCGGATCCGCTGTTGTTGAACGCGACTTCCTGCATGCCGGACAGCTCGGTCAGGCGGGCGGCCAGCGCGGTCTGCTGCGGGACTTCATAGATGTTCGAGGTATGGATGAGCCGGGCGGCCTGCTCGCCGATGGCGGCCACCAGCTTCGGGTGGCCGTGGCCCAGGCAGGACACCCCGATCCCGGCCAGCGCGTCCAGGTACTTGCGGCCCCCGGCATCCCACAGCCAGACGCCCTGGCCGTGCGTGAACGATACCGGCAGCCGGGCATAGATATTGGCCAGAGGCGAGGTCATCGCGGATCCTCCTGGGGGATGGGCGGATCGAGCCGGGGCCGGCTCGCAACCGGGCCCTCTCGCGCACGCGCTTCCCCGGGGGGAATCGGCGTTTGAAAGAGGGCAAAGGATCAATCATATACAATTCGCGGCGCAGGGCGCATGTTTGATCACGCCGAAGATCCGGCTTTCGTGAAAGGCGCGCTGTAGTGAAGAACTCATGGCAACTCGCGTCAGACAATTCGTAATTCATGGCGTTACCGAAAGCGGTAGCCGCTTCCGCCCCAGCGACTGGGCGGAACGGCTCGCCGGCGTAATGGCACAGTTCCGGCCCGCCGGCTGTGCCGGTAACCACCTCACTTATTCGCCCTATGTGCTGCCCGTCGTGATCGACGGCGTGCGCGGGATCGTGGTCGATCAGCGTTTGCGCGACCTGGAACCGCTGGCGTACAAGTTCGTGGTGGATTTCGCCCGCGACAACAACCTCAAGACGGAAGAACGCGAAATCTAGGCCCCCAGAATCGAAAAGCGCCCAAACGGGCGCTTTTTCATTGGCAGGCCCGCGCCTGCGCGCGGCCAAGGTTTCCAGGCGGTGTTCCAGTGGATGGAGCACGCGCCTTTTGTCGCGCGCGCGTTTCTGCGGGGAGGGGTGTCAGACACCCGGGAAGGGCGGTCCAGGTTTGACGTTCTGCCCGTAAGGGTGTCAGACACGGCGAACGCGGTGAACGCGCGCGTTCCCAGTGTCTGACACCCCTACGAAATGGCGGTACGGCTTGCAGAGGCCTTCCCGGGTGTCTGACACCCTTGTATCTTGGTCCCCATCACTTCGCGTAGACCAGGTCGCGCAAGCCCAGCGACAGCCCCGGCCAGTACGTAATCACCATCAGGCACACGATCACCACCCCCACGAACGGGACCAAGGGCTTGATCAAGCGCTCCAATGGCAGCTTCGCCACCGCGCAAGCCGCGAACAGGTTCACGCCGAACGGCGGCGTGATCATGCCCAGCGCCAGGTTCACCACCATGATGATCCCGAAGTGCACCGGCTCCACGCCGAACTTCAGCGCCACCGGCAGCAGCAAGGGGGCCAGCACCACGATGGACGCCGAGGTCTCGATGAACATGCCGATCACGAACAGCGCCGCGTTCACGCCCATGAGGAAGGTGAACTTGGTGTCGAAGATCTGCGCCAGCCAGACGCCCAGCGCGTCCGGGATGCCCGCGCGGTTGAGCAGGAAGCTGAAGATGCCCGCGTTGGCGATCACGAACATGATCACGGCGGTGGACACCACCGATTTGTGCAGCGTGTCGGACAATTGCTTGAAGCTCAGGCGGCGGTAGATGAACTTGCCCACCACCACGGCGTACATGACCGCCACCACCGAGGCTTCCGTCGGGGTGAAGACGCCGCCATAGATGCCGCCCAGGATGATGACCGGCATCAGCAGCGCCAGCCAGGCGCTCTTGAAGGCCGGCCACAGCGGCAGGCGGCCTTCGCCGTCGCGCTTGCCGAGGTTGTTGCGCTTGGCGTAGAACCACACGTAGAACATCAGCGCCACGCCGATCAGGATGCCGGGCATGACGCCGGCGATGAACAGTTCGCCGGTCGAGGTGTCGGTGGACACGGCGAACAGAATCATCGGGATGGACGGCGGGATGATCACGCCCAGCTCGGCCGCGCTGGCCTGCAGCGAGGCGGCGAAGGGCGCGGGGTAGCCGTGCCGGATCATGGCCGGGATCAGGATGGCGCCGACGGCGAAGGTGGTCGCCACGCTGGATCCGGCCACGGCGGCGAAGATCATGCAGGTCAGCACGCAGGTGCAGGCCAGGCCGCCCTGGATGCCGCCCACCACGCTCTTGGCGAACTCCACCATGCGTTCGGAGATGCCGCCGGCCTCCATCAGATTGCCGGCCAGGATGAAGAAGGGAATCGCGACCAGCGGGTACTTGTCCAGCGCGGCGAACAACTGCTGGGCGACCACCAGCCAGGGCAGGCCGGAGGCGCCGACTCCCGCCAGGCTGGCCAGGCCGATCGACACGGCGACCGGCACGGACAGCCCGAAGAAAATCAGCATCGAGACAATCATTAATTGGGACATGGCGATATCTGCTGCTTATGTTCGATAGGGGGCGGCTCAGCCTTGCGCGTCGTTGCGCACGGGCACGTCTTCTTCCTCGCCGGCGCACCAGCGGGCCAGCACGGCGATGGCGGCCAGCGTGGCGCCCACGGGGATGGCCAGGTAGATCCAGGAAATCGAAATGTCCAGGCTGGGCACGTTCTGGAAGCGCACGCGGTAGGTCATGTTGCCGCCGATCCAGGCCAGGAAGCCCAGGAAGCCGGCGCAGGTCAGGCCGATGACCGCTTCGAGCGCGCGGCGGCGCGCGCCGCCCAGCAGGTTGCGCAGCAGTTCCACGCTGATCATGGCGCCGTGGCGGAAGGCCAGCGCCACGCCCAGCAGCACGGTCCAGATCAGGAGGGCGCGGGTCAGCACCTCGCTCCAGTCGGCGGGCGAGTGCAGCACGAAGCGGGCGATGACCTGGTAGAAGGCGGCGGCCGCGGCGGCCACCAGCAAGAGTTGGGCAAGAATGGAGACCAGCTTGAACAGCCCGCGGTCAAAGGCGCAGAGCAAACGCATGATGTATCCCGTTGGCGGTGTACGCGAAGGATGGGGGACGAAAAACGGCGGGATCTCGATCCCGCCGCCAGGGCAGAGGCGCCCCGGGTAGGGGCGCGCCCTGTTTACTTGGTGTCGCGGATCGAGTCGATCAGTTTCTTGTCGAACTTCTTGTAGTACTCGGGGTAGGCGGGTTCGACGGCGGCGGCGAAGGCGGCGCGGTCCACCTCGGACACCTGCATGCCTTCCTTCTTCAACTGCTCGACGCCCGTTTTCTCGATGTTGTCCACGTAGGCGCGCATGGCCTGGGCGGATTCCTTGCCTGCCTTGTCGAAGTTGGCCTTGTCCGCGGCGGACAGGCCTTCATAGACGTTGGCCGACATCAGCACCAGGGCCGGGCCATAGACGTGGCCGGTCAGCGACAGGTACTTCTGCATCTGCGACAGCTTGGCCGAGGTGATCACCGACAGCGGGTTTTCCTGGCCGTCGATGGTGCCCTGCTGCAGGGCGGTGGCCACTTCCGGCCACGCCATGGGCGTGGGCAGGATGCCGATCTGGCGGAAGGCCGTGATGTGGATCGGGTTTTCGGTGGTGCGGATCTTCAGGCCCTTGGCGTCGGCCGGGGTCGCCACCGGACGCACGTTGTTGGTCAGGTGGCGGAAGCCCTGTTCGCCCCAGGCCAGGGCGACGATGCCGCGGCTGGGGAACTTGGCCAGCATGTCCTGGCCGATCTTGCTGTCCAGCACCTTGCGGGCGTGGTCCAGGTCGCGCAGCAGGAAGGGGATATCGAAAACCCCGGTTTCGGGAACAAAATTCAGGGTAGCCCCTGTCGAAACGATGGCCAGGTCGATGGTGCCGATCTGCAGGCCTTCGATCACCTCGCGTTCGCCGCCGAGCGCGCTGTTGGCGAATTGCTGTACCTTGTACTTGCCGCCGGTGGAGGCTTCGACGGACTTGGCCATGGCGTCCGCGCCGGCGCCGTAGTGCGACGACGTGGACAGGGCGTAGGCCATCTTCAGGGTAGTCTGCGCCGCCGAGGGCAGGGAGGTTGCGGCCGCGCAGGCGGCCAGAATCGTGGCGGCAAGCCAGGATTTACGCATTGTCTTCTCCAGGTGTGGTTCTTTATTCATGGGCGGCACTGCGCCCCGCCCCGGGATGATATCGGGATTCGGCCCCGATATCGGGCGTTGGTTAACATTGTGGAATGATGGATTTCCCTGATATGTCACGGGCCAGGCGCCCCGGTTTCTGGTCCACCCTGCGCCTGGGCGCCAGGATGATGATGCGCGACGCCCGCGCCGGAGAGCTGCGCCTGCTGGTGCTGGCGCTGGTCGTGGCGGTGGCCGCGGTGACCAGCGTGGGCTTCCTGGCCGACCGGGTCGGCCGGGCGCTGGAGCGCGACGCGGGGCAGATGCTGGGCGCCGATCTGGTCCTGGATGCCGACGAGCCCGTGCCGGCGGCCTTCATGGACGAGGCCCGCGGGCGCGGCCTGGCCGTGTCCAGCACCTGGCAGTTCCCGTCCATGGTGGGCGCGGGCGACGGCGCGCAACTGGCCGCGCTGAAGGCCGTCGAGCCGGGCTATCCGCTGCGCGGCGCCCTGCGGGTGACGGACGCGCCGTTCGCGCCCGAGGCCGCCACGCGCGACATCCCGCCCGAGGGCGCGGTGTGGGTGGACGGGCAACTGTTGTCGCTGCTGAACCTGAAGGTGGGCGACAGCCTGAACGTGGGCGACGCCCACCTGCGCATCGACCGGGTGATCACCTACGAACCCGACCGCGGCATGCAGTTCGTCAACGTGGCGCCGCGGGTGCTGCTGCGGGCCAGCGACCTGCCCGCCACCGGCCTGATCGCGCCGGGCAGCCGCATCGGCTATGCCCTGCTGGTCGCCGGCCAGCCCGACGCCGTGGCCGGCTATTCGGCCTGGCTCAATCGGAACCTGAAGCGGGGACAGAAGGTGGCCACGCTGGAATCCGGCCGGCCGGAGGTGCGCCGCACCCTGGACCGCGCACAGCGGTTTCTGTCGCTGGTCGCGCTGCTGGCCGTGCTGATATCGGCGGTGGCGGTGGCGCTGGCGGCCGGCCGCTACATGGCGCGCCATCGCGACGGCGTGGCCGTCATGCGCTGCCTGGGGGCGGTGCAGTCGCAGGTGTCGCGCATGCTGACGCTGGAATTCACCCTGGTGGGCCTGTTTTCGTCGGCCGCGGGCTGCCTGCTGGGCTACGCGGTGCACCAGGTGCTGGTCATGCTGCTGGGGTCGCTGATCGACACCGCCTTGCCCGCGCCCTCGGCCATTCCGGCCCTGCAAGGGCTCTTGACCGGCCTGCTGCTGTTGCTGGGTTTCGCCCTGCCCGCGCTGGCCCAGTTGCGCCACGTGCCGCCCGCCCGGGTGCTGCGGCGCGACGCGGACGCGCTGAGCGCGCGCAGCGCCTTCGGCTACGCCCTGGGCGCAACGGGATTCGCGCTGCTGATCTGGTGGTTCGCCGGCGACGCCAAGCTGGGCGCGGTCGTGGCGGGCGGTTTCCTGGGCGCATTCGCGGTGTTCGCGCTGGTGGCTTGGCTGTGCATTCTGGGCCTGGCGCGCGTGCGCGGGCTGGCCGCCGGCCTGCCCGCGCTGCGTTTCGCGCTGGCGGGCGTGGTGCGCCGGCGCGCCGCGACCATCACCCAGGTGTGCGCGCTGGCGGTGGGCCTGATGGCGCTGCTGTTGCTGACGATGACGCGGACCGACCTGATCCAGGGCTGGCAGCGGACCCTGCCGCCCGACGCGCCCAACCGTTTCCTGATCAATGTGCAGCCGGACCAGCGCCAGGCCGTGACCGACGCGCTTACCCGCGAGGGGCTGGGCCGTATCTCGCTGTCGCCGATGGTGCGCGGCCGGCTCATCGCCGTCAACGGCAAGCCCGTGGGCCCGGACGATTACGAAGAACCCCGCGCCAAGCGGCTGGTGGACCGCGAGTTCAACCTGTCCTACGGGGATGCGCTGCCCTCGTCCAACCGGATCGAACAGGGCCGCTGGCTGGCGCCCGGCTCGTCGGAGGTGTCGCTGGAGTCCGGCCTGGCCAAGACCCTGGGCATCAAGCTCGGCGACAGCATGACCTTCGACGTGGCTGGCCAGCAGGTCGTGGCGTCCGTGTCCGGCACGCGCCGGGTGGACTGGGATACGATGCGGGTGAATTTTTTCGCCATCCTGACCCCCGCCTCGCTGGCCGACATGCCCCAAAGCTGGATCACCTCGTTCTACCTGCCGCCGGAAAAGGCGGCGGTGCTGCCCGCGCTGGTGCGAGAGTTTCCCAACCTGACGGTGTTCGACGTGGGCGCCATCCTGCAGCAGTTGCAGTCCGTGCTGAACGAAGTGGGCCGCGCGGTCCAGCTACTGTTCCTGTTCACGCTGGCGGCGGGCGTGCTGGTGCTGTCGGCCGCGCTGACGGCCACGCGCGACGAGCGCATGCGGGAAGCCGCGGTGTTGCGCGCGCTGGGCGCGACCCGCAGCCAGTTGGCCCGGTCCCAGCGCATCGAGCTCTGGGCCGTGGGCGGCCTGGCCGGCCTGCTGGCCGCCGCGGGGGCAACGGCCATCGCTTGGGTTTTGTCAACCCAGGTGTTCGATTTCACGATTACTCTCAGCCTCTGGCCATGGGTGGCAGGCATAGTCGCGGGCATGCTGGGCGCCTGGGCGGGCGGCGCGCTCGCCTTGCGCGGCGTATTGCGCACGCCGCCTTTGGTCACCCTCCGAGAAACCTGATGACGTCCCGCGTCCACTCCATTACCGAACCCGTGGAAAACTCCCACAGCATTTTCGATCTCCTCGGCGGCGAGGCCGGCGTGCGCGCCCTCGTCGACCGCTTCTATGACCTGATGGACATGGAGCCCGACCTGAAAGAACTGCGCGCCGCCCATGGCCCCAGCCTCGACGAGGCGCGCGACAAGCTGTTCTGGTTCCTGTGCGGCTACTTCGGCGGCCCGGACCACTATATCGAGCGCTTCGGCCATCCGCGGCTGCGCGCAAGGCATCTGCCGTTCTCGATCGGCGAGGCCGAGCGCGACCAATGGGTGACCTGCATCGGGCGCGCCATGGAAGACCAGGGCGTCGAGCCCGCCCTGGTGGACCGGCTGCTGCAGTCCTTCTACGGCGTCGCCGACTGGATGCGCAACCGTGAAGGCTGAGGACGACCGCCGCTCGGGCGCGCGGCGCCAGGCCTGGCCCGGCCCGCTGGCCGGGGCCATGCTCAGCGACGCCTCGCGGCTGCCCGAGGCGGGGCCGGAACTGTTCAACCCCGGCCACTACGGCGACCGGGCCCGGCCGGTGGACGCCGGCGGGCGCCAGGCGGCCTGGTTCGTCCAGGGGCAGGGCTGGCAGGGCGTGCTGCGGCGCTACCGCCGCGGCGGGATGATCGCCCGCGTCAGCCGCGACGCCTACGTCTGGAGCGGCGAGGACCGCACCCGCAGCTTCCGCGAATACCGCCTGCTGGCCGCCATGCGCGCCCAGGGCCTGGCGGTGCCCGCGCCGCTGGCCGCCGCCTATTGGCGGCAGGGGCCGATCTACCGCGCGGCCATCGTGGTCGAGCGCATTCCCGGCGTCCGGCCCCTGGCCCAAGCGCTGGCCGAGCCGATCTGGCGGGCGGCTGCCGAGGCCATCGTCCGCATGCACCGGGCGGGGGTATGGCACGCCGACCTCAACGCGTTCAACATCCTGGTCGGCAACGACGGCCAGGTCTGGCTGATCGATTTCGACCGCGGCACGCAAGGCGCCTTGTCCGAACGGCAGCGCCAGGGCAACCTGGACCGCCTGCGCCGTTCGCTGCGCAAGGTGGCCGGAGAGGACGGCGAGCGCTTCTGGCTGCGCCTGCGCGACAGTTACTGGACGGCCTGGGGCGTCGGAATCCAGCCCTGACGGCTCCCTCGCGGCCGGCCCGCGCGCCCGCCCGGGCCGTATTCGCGCCAGCCCCCCGAAGTTGGGCTGGTCGCCGCCAAAAAGCTTTATCATTTCGCCTTTTGGAACTCCTGTCACATACGGCATAACGCAAGGGGGGCTGGTAATGAAACTACGGGCGGGTATGCGCTGGGCGCTTGGGGCGATGTTGGCCGCGGCGGCGGCATCGGCGGCGGTCGCGCAGAACAAGGTCGTCAACGTCTACAACTGGGCCGAGTACACGGCCCCGGACACGATCCCCGGTTTCGAAAAGGAAACCGGCATCAAGGTCCGCTACGACGTCTACGACAGCAACGACACCCTGCAGGCCAAGCTGCTGGCCGGCAAATCGGGCTATGACGTCGTTGTCCCGTCCACGCATTACGCCTCGCGCCAGATCGAGGCCGGCCTGTTCCAGAAGCTGGACAAGTCCAAGATCCCGAACTGGAAGTACCTGGACCCCGAAGTGATGGCGCTGGTCGCCTCCGTCGATCCCGGCAATGAATACGCCATTCCCTGGGGCTACGGCACCAACGGCCTGGGCTACAACGTCACCAAGGTCAAGCAGATCATGGGCGACGGCGTGGACCTCGCCAACTGGGACATGATCTTCAAGCCCGAGAACGCGGCCAAGCTGAAAGAGTGCGGCATCTCCATGCTGGACGAAGCCGCCCAGGTGTTCCCGGCCGTGCTGAAGTACCTGGGCAAGGACCCCAACAGCACCAACGCGGACGACTACAAAGCCGCGCTGGAGGTGCTGATGAAGATCCGCCCGTACATCCGCCAGTTCAGTTCGTCGGGCTATATCGACGAGCTGGCCGTGGGCGACCTGTGCATGGTCTACGGCTTCTCGGGCGACGTGATGATCGCCCGCAAGCGCGCCCAGGACGCCAAGAAGTCCTACGAAGTGAACTACTTCATCCCGAAGGGCGGCGCGCCCGCGTGGTTCGACCTGATGGTCATCCCGAAGGACGCCCCGCATCCCGAAGAGGCGCTGGCGTTCATCAACTACATCGAAACGCCGAAGGTGCACGCCGCCATCACCAACACCATGTTCTATCCCAACGCCAACAAAGAGGCGCGGCAGTACGTGGTGAAGGACGTGGCCGAGAATCCCATGATCTACCCGCCGGCCGAGGTCTCCAAGACCCTGTACGTGATCAAGGCGCTGCCCTTGAACATCCAGCGCCTGCAAAACCGGATGTGGTCCGAGCTGAAGTCGGGAAGATAGTCATCATGAGCGAAAGCCGTTACTCGGCGCAGCATTCGGCGGACCCGGACGAGTTCGTCCGGATCTCCGATGTCGTAAAGATCTTCGGCGACGTGGTCGCCGTCCGTTCCGTCAATCTGTCGGTCAAGCGCAACGAGATCTTCGCCCTGCTGGGCAGCTCGGGCAGCGGCAAGTCCACGCTGCTGCGCATGCTGGCGGGATTCGAAGAGGCCACCTCGGGCCAGATCCTGCTGGACGGCGAGGACATCACGCACGTGCCGCCGTACCGGCGGCCCGTGAACATGATGTTCCAGTCCTATGCGCTGTTCCCGCACATGACGGTCGAGGCCAACGTGGCCTTCGGCCTCAAGCAGGAAGGCGTGGACCGCGCCGAAATCCACGACCGCGTGTTCGAGGCCCTGGACCTGGTCCAGATGGCCGGCTATTCGCGCCGCAAGCCCAACCAATTGTCGGGCGGCCAGCAGCAGCGCGTGGCCCTGGCGCGCAGCCTGGTCAAGCGTCCCAAGCTGCTGCTGCTGGACGAGCCGATGTCCGCGCTGGACAAGCAGATCCGCCAGAAAACGCAGATCGAACTGGTGAAGATCCTGGAGCAGGTCGGCGTGACCTGCATCATGGTCACCCACGACCAGGAAGAAGCCATGACCATGGCGCACCGGCTGGCCGTCATGACCGAAGGCCAGATCGTCCAATGCGGCTCGCCGCAGGATGTCTACGCCTTCCCGAATTCGCGCTTCGTCGCCAGCTTCATCGGCTCGACCAACATGTTCACCGGCATCATCGTGGTGGACGAACCCGACCACGTCGCCATCGAATGCGGCGAACTGACCCGGCCGCTCTTCGTCAACCACGGCGTGAGCGAACCGCTGGGCATGGAAGTGCACGTCTCCATCCGCCCCGAGCGGCTGGTGGTGTCGCGCGAACAGCCTGAAGGCGAATACAACTGGGCCCACGGCATGGTCAGCCACATGGCGTGGATGGGCAGCTACGCGCTCTACCAGATCCGCCTGGATTCCGGCAAGACGGTGGAGGCCAGCGTGCCCAGCCTGCTGCTGGCCCAGATGGACGCGCCCGGCATCGACGAGGAAATCTTCGTCAGTTGGGACTCCGACAGCGCGACGGTGCTGGCGTCATGATCCGGTTTTCGCCCCGCGACTGGTTGCCGTCGGGCCGCGCGCTGGCGGTGGTGCCGCCGTTCGCCTGGCTGGTGCTGTTCCTGCTGGTCCCGTTCCTGCTGGTCTTCAAGATCAGCTTCGCCGAACTGAAGTTCGGCATTCCGCCGTATACGTCGCTGGCTGAATTCAAGGACGAAGCGGTGCAGTTCAGCCTGCACCTGCGCGGCTACATCCTGCTGTTCACCGACAGCCTGTACTTCGCCACCTACCTGAACTCGGTGAAGATCGCCGCGATCACCACGCTGTGCTGCGTGCTGATCGGCTATCCCATCGCCTACTACATCGCGCGTTCGTCGCCCGCCATGCGCAACCTGCTGCTCTTGGGCGTGATCCTGCCGTTCTGGACCTCGCTGCTGCTGCGCGTGTACGCCTGGGTGGGCATCCTGCGCAACGACGGCCTGCTCAACAACCTGCTGCAGGGCCTGGGCATCATTTCCAGCCCGCTGGAAATCTACCGCACCGATGTCGCGGTCTATATCGGCATGGTCTATGCCTACCTGCCGTTCTTCATCCTGCCGCTGTACGCCACGCTGGTGAAGATGGACCTGCGCCTGCTGGAAGCCGCCTACGACCTGGGCGCCAAGCCCTGGCAGGCGTTCTGGCAGATCACCGTGCCGCTGTCGCGCCAGGGCGTGATCGCGGGCGCCATGCTGGTGTTCATCCCCGCCGTGGGCGAATACGTGATCCCGGAAATGCTGGGCGGCGCCAATACGCTCATGATGGGCCGCGTCATGTGGAATGAATTCTTCAACAACGCCGACTGGCCCATGGCCTCGGCCGTGACCTGCGTGATGGTGCTGTTGCTGCTGGTGCCGCTGGTGGTCTTCCAGTACAACCAGGTCAAGCAGCAGGAGCAGGCGGGCGGAGGCCGCAAATGAACGGGCCCAATAAGACTTTGCGCGCCGCCGTGCTGGGGCTGGGGTACTTCTTCCTGTACGTGCCCATCCTCAGCCTGATGGTGTTCTCGTTCAACGAGTCGCCCACCGTCACGTCCTGGACCGGATTCTCGTTCCGCTGGTATCACTCGCTGTTCAACGACGACGCGCTGCTGCGGGCGGCCTGGCTGTCGTTCCGCATCGCCGCCATGACCGCCACCGCCGCGGTCGTCATCGGCACGTGGGCGGGCTACGTGCTGGGGCGCATGGGGCGCTTCCGCGGCTTCGCGCTGTACGTGGGCATGCTCAGCGCGCCCCTGGTCATCCCCGAGGTGGTGCTGGGCATTTCGCTCTTGCTGATGTTCGTGGAACTGCGCGGCAGCCTGGGCTGGCCCGCCGAGAACGGCGTCTTCACGATCTGGGTGGGCCACGTGACCCTCTGCATGGCCTTCGTGGCGGTCATCATCCAGACGCGCATCCGCGACCTGGACCGTTCGCTGGAAGAGGCCGCGCTGGACCTGGGCGCCACGCCCATCACCGTGTTCTTCCGGATCACGCTGCCGCTCATCGCGCCGGCGCTGGCCTCGGCCTGGCTGCTGTCCTTCACGCTGTCGCTGGATGACGTCGTCCTGGCGTCGTTCCTGTCCGGTCCCAGTTCCAGCACGCTGCCGATGGAAGTTTTCTCGCGGGTGCGCCTGGGCCTGAAACCCGAGATCAACGCGCTGGCTACACTGTTCATCCTGGCGGTGGGCACCTGCGTGATCCTGGCCAACCGCATGCAATGGCGCAAGGAGTCCGAACCCAAATGAAGCAAACCACCCTGTATGGCCTGACCAAGTGCAGCACCTGCGTCAAGGCGCGCGACTGGCTGACCGAACATGGCGTCGACCACGCCTTCGTCGATTACCGCGACCATCCGGTGCCCGCCGCCACCCTGAAGTCCTGGGCCGACAAGGTCGGCGGATGGGAAAAGCTGGCCAACCGCGCGTCCATGACCTGGCGCAACCTGCCCGAAGACCGCAAGACCGCGCACACCGACGCCCAATGGAGCCAGTTGATCGCCGAGTACCCGGCGCTGGTGCGGCGCCCGGTCACGGTGACCCCGGATGGCGAGGTGAGCGTTGGCTTCAGTGAAAAGCGCTACGGCGAACGCTTCGCCTGAGGCGGCCGGCCCGGCGCTGCCCGACGCGTTCTTCGACCGCGACGCGGCGCAACTGGCGCGCGAACTGCTGGGCAAGGTCATCCGGCACCGCGTCGGCGGCCTGTGGCTGTCGGCCCGCATCATCGAGACCGAAGCCTATTACCTCGAAGAGAAGGGCAGCCACGCGTCGCTCGGATATACCCACAAGCGCCGCGCGCTGTTCATGGACGGCGGCACCGTCTACATGTATTACGCCCGCGGCGGGGATTCGCTGAACTTCAGCGCGGCCGGCCCCGGCAATGCCGTGCTGATCAAGTCCGGCTACCCCTGGACGGACGCGCTGTCCGGCCCGCAGGCGCTGGCCCGCATGCAGGAACTGAACCCCGACGCGCAAGGGCGGCCCAGGCCGCCCGCCAGTCTGTGCGCCGGCCAGACGCTGCTGTGCCGCGCGCTCGGGCTGAAGGTGCCTGACTGGGACGCGCGCCGCTTCGATCCCCGCGCCCTCTACGTCGAAGACGTGGGAGAAGCGCCGGCCCCGCTGATCTGCACCACGCGCCTGGGCATTCCCCTGGGCCGGGACGAGCACCTGAGCTACCGCTTCGTGGACCCGGCCTACGCCGCCTTCTGCACCCGCAATCCGCTGCGGCGCGGGCAGCGCGCCGGCCACGACTACGTGTGGGTGGACCGCCAGGGCATCGTGCTGCCCGAGGCGCCCTAGCTAGCCGGCGGGCGTTGCGAGGCGCCTGGCCAGCGACGCGCGCATTTCCGCGTACTTGCGCCGGATGCGCCGTCGGTTCAGGCGCTTGCTCCAGGCGTACAGCGGGATGAGGGGCAGCACCCCGAAGCCGTCGATCAGGTACAGGCCCGGCTTGCCGTCGGCATTCAGGCCGCAGGCGATATTGCTGGCGGACACGTCGTGCATGACGACGTGGGCGTCGGCGAGGTCGTCGAAGAATTCGTCCAGTTGCGCGCTCAGCGCCGCATCGAACTTGCCCTGGCGCGCCAGGTCGGCGACGGTGGGGGCGATATTGCCCTCGCCGTCGCGGATCTTCTCGACCACCAGGCCCAGGCCCAGCGTGGTTTGCGCCACGCCCAGGATGCGCGCCATGGGCACCTGCCACACGCCGGAAGGGCGGGTGGTGGTGGTCACGTATTCCGAGATTTCGTTCAGGTAGACCCGATAGGCGCTTTCGCGCTGGTACTGTTTGTACCAGCGCTTGAAGGGGCGCGCTTCCAGGTACACGGCGCGGGCGCGCATGTCCATGACCTTGACCAGCAAGGACGGCATGTGGGGATGCTGGAAGATGTGCCGGTCGCCGCCGGTGGCAAGCGGGACTTCGCCATCCAGGTTCAGCGGGCCGAATACGGACTGGAACGACGCCGCGGGCGTGCCGGAAGAGAGATCAGCAGGGTTCAAGGGGGTGTGAGGCCGGTTTGGATGGGCGAGAGTTTAATCCGCTTATCTCCCGGCGGGCAGCCGGGCAAGTCCCGATCCGGCTTTCTTTCGCCGCGGCGGGCGGGGCAGGGGTCCTACAATCCAGGCTTTGGAGATGCATCCGTTGAACGATATTCTGCTTTGGGCCGCCGCGGGCGGCGCCGTTCTGGCCTTTCTCGCGGCGCTGCTGGCCTGGTTGCGCCCGTCCGCCGCCGATGCCCGCCTGGACTCGCTGCTGGAGGGGCTGGAAAGAACCGAACGCGCCCTGCGCGCCGATATCGCGGAGGGCCAGCGCGGCCTGCGCAGCGAATTCTCGGAATCGGCGCGCGCCTTGCGGGCGGAGTTGGCGCAGACCCAGGACGAACTGCGCGCCGGGCTGTCGCGCGACGCGCAGGCCGCGCGCGCCGAGTCGGCGGAATCGCTGGCGCGCTTCGCCGCGGGCTTCGCCGAGCAGTTGCAGGGCCTTATCCAGATCAACGAGCGCCGCCTGATGGAAGTGCGGGCCACGGTGGACCAGCGTCTGCAATCGTTGCAAACCGACAACAGCGCCAAGCTGGATGAAATGCGGCGGACGGTGGACGAGAAACTCCACGCCACGCTGGAACAGCGCCTGGGCGAGTCCTTCAAGCTGGTGTCGGACCGCCTCGAAGCCGTGCACAAGGGGCTGGGCGAAATGCAGGCGCTGGCCGCGGGTGTCGGCGACCTGAAGCGCGTGCTGACCAACGTGAAATCGCGCGGCACCTGGGGCGAGGTGCAACTGGCCCGGCTGATCGAAGACAACATGACGCCGGACCAGTACGCCAGCAACATCAAGCCGGTGCCGGGCAGCGAAGCGGTGGTCGAGTTCGCCATCCGCCTGCCCGGGCGCGGCGACGGCGCCGGGCCGGTCTGGCTGCCGATCGACGCCAAGTTCCCCAAAGAGGAATACGAACGCCTCATGGACGCGCAGGACGCGGCGGACGCCGAAGGCGTCAAGAACGCCGGGGCCGCGCTGGGCCGCGCCGTCGAAGTGCAGGCCCGCTCGATCGCGGCCAAGTACGTCGCGCCGCCGCACACCACCGACTTCGCCATCATGTTCCTGCCCACCGAAAGCCTGTACGCCGAGGTGCTGCGGCGGCCGGGCCTGCTGGACAGGCTGCACGACCTGCGCGTCAACGTGGCGGGCCCCAGCAACCTCGCGGCCCTGCTGAACAGCCTGCAGATGGGGTTCCGCACCCTGGCGATCGAACAGCGTTCGTCCGAGGTCTGGCAGGTGCTGCGGGCGGTCAAGACGGAATTCGGCAAATTCGGCGACGCGCTGGCCAGCGTCAAGAAGACGCTGGACACCGCCAGCAACAAGATCGGCCAGACCGAGGTGCGCACCCGCGTCATGCTCAGGAACCTGAAGGACGTGGAGGCGCTGCCCGATGCCGATGCGCGGCTGTTGCTGGGCGAGGCCGGCGAAGAGGCCGGCGATCCGGAGACGCCGTCCGCCGGCGCCGACTGATCCGCCCGGAGGGACGGAGCAGGCGCCGGGCGTGGCCGCCCGCGCTTGTTGCCCGCTCCGACAGCCGATATCCTGGCATGTGCGGCAATTCGCCGCCGATACCTGGAGCATCGCAAGCATGAGCACCGCTGAACGCCATGATTCCTCTACCCTCGACGCGACGGCGCTGGGCGCCGATATCGCACTAGGGGTCACGACGGCGCTTGCCGCAATGCAGCAGGCGGTGGACCGGGTGGCGGCCCGCAATCCCGCGATCAACGCGGCTTGCGGCGTGCAGGCGGAAGCCGGCCTGCGCCTGGCCAAGGCGCTGGACGACGAACTGGCGGCGCTGCCGCCGGAACAACGGCAGGCGCAACTGCGCCACCGGCCGTTCCTGGGCGTGCCCACCTTGCTCAAGGACCTGGGCACCGCCGCGCTGGGCCTGCCCAGCGCCATGGGGTCGGTGCTTTATGGCCAGGTCGAATGGAATGTCGACGCCGAGATCGTCAAGCGGTACCGCCGCGCCGGCCTGATTCCGTTCGGCCGCACGACCAGCGCCGAACTGGGCCTGAGCCCCACCACCGAATCGCCGGTGTACGGCCCGGCCACGCAGAACCCCTGGAAGGCCGGCCACAGCGCGGGCGGCTCCAGCGGCGGCGCGGGGGCGGCGCTGGCCAGCGGCATGGTGCGCATCGCGCACGGCAGCGACGGCGGCGGGTCGATCCGCATCCCGTCTTCCTGCTGTGGCGTGCTCGGCCTGAAGCCGTCGCGCGGCCTGATGCCGCTGGGGCCGCTCAAGGGCGAGGGCTGGGGCGGGCTAGCCACGGAACACATGATGACGCTGTCGGTGCGCGACTGCGCGGCATCGCTGGACATCAGCGCGGGCGCCGACGTGGGCGCGCCGTACGCGGCGCCGGCCCAGCCCGCGGAATCGTATCGCGGGGTCGTGGCGCGCGTGGCGGCCGATCCGCAAGCGGCGGCGCGCCGCCGCATCGCGTTCATCGATACGACCTACGAAGGCGAAGCCATCCACCCCGAGGTGGCGGCCACCCTTGACGAGGCCGCCCGGTTCTTCGCGTCGCTGGGCCACGAGCTGGTGCGGGCCGCGCCGCCCGTGGGGTCGGAGGAAGTGCTGTCGCCCATGCTGCCGCTGATCGCCAGCGCGGCGGCCAACGCCATCGACGCCTTCGTCGGCGGGCGCGGCCGCCGCCTCGCCGCCGATGAACTGCAGCCCACCACGCTGGGCGCGCGCGAATATGCCCGCGCGATCTCCGGCGCGCAATACGTGGCCTGCGTGGACACCTGCCACGACATCACGCGCCGCGTCGGCCGTTTCCTGGAGCGCGACGGCGCGCAGGGGCACGACCTGTTCCTGAGCCCGGTGCTGGCGCAGCCGCCCGCGCCCATCGGCCGCTACGCCATGGACAACGCGGATTATCTGGCCTACCGTCTGGGCAAGAAGGGCGTCATCGGCTATTCGCCCTTCGCGCCGCTGGCCAACCTGACCGGCATGCCCGCCATCTCCATTCCTTTCGGCATGTCGTCCGACGGTCTGCCCATCGGCATCCAGTTGATGGGCCCGCTGGGCAGCGAGGCCCTGCTGCTGGAACTGGCCGCGCAGGTCGAGGCGCTGCGGCCCTGGGCCCTGGTGGCGCCCATGGCCCGCTGAGGCTGGCGGCGCGCCGCCAGCCGGCGGCGCATCGGCGGATGGATTCAGGGAGTTGCCATGTCATCGTTCGCGACGCACACCGTATTCAACCAGGTCCCGCCCCTGGAAGACTATTCCCTGTACGAGACCGATCCGGCGCTGCGCGCCGCGGTCGACCGGGAAGGCGCGCGGGCCTGGGCGGGCGAACTGGCCGCGCACGGCGCCTGGCTGGGCCGCGCGCAGACGCTGGAAGCCGGCGCGCAGGTCAACCGCTGCCCGCCGCGGCTGCTCGGCTACGACCGCGGCGGCCACCGCATCGACCATATCGAATTCCATCCGTCCTGGAATCTGCTCATGGGCGGCATCATGGCGCGCGGCCTGCACAGCCGCGCCTGGGCGCAGCCCGAGCCGGGCGCGCAGGTGGCGCGCGCGGCGGCCTACGTGATGCAGGGCCAGGTCGAAGCCGGCACGCTGTGCCCCACGACCATGACCTTTGCCGCGGTGCCCCTGCTGCAGCGCGAGCCGGCGGGGGCCGTGGATTTCGGCGGGCAGTGGCTGGCGGCGCTGTATTCGCGCGAATTCGACGGCGCCGACGCGCCGCTGTCCGCCAAGCGCGGCGCCCTGATCGGCATGGGCCTGACCGAAAAGCAGGGCGGCTCGGACCTGCGCGCCGTGAGCACGCGGGCCGTGCCGCTGGGGGCGTCCGGCCGGGGCAATCCCTACAGCCTGGTGGGCCACAAATGGTTCCTGTCGGTGCCGCAGGCGGACGCGCACCTGGTGCTGGCGCAGACGGACGAAGGGCTTAGCTGCTTCTTCGTGCCGCGCTGGATACCGGACGGGCCGCGCAACGCCGTCCGCATCCGGCGGCTGAAGGACAAGCTCGGCAATTGCAGCAATGCAAGCGCCGAGGTCGAGTTCGAGGACGCCTGGGGCGTGCTGCTGGGCGAGCCGGGCCGGGGCCTGGCCGTGCTGCTGGAAATGGCCGCCACCACGCGGCTGGATTGCGTGCTGGGCAGCACCGCGCTGATGCGGCAGGCGCTGGTGCAGTCGGCCCATCACGCGCGGCACCGGCAGGCCTTCGGCAAGCCCCTGATCGAACAGCCGCTGATGCGCAATGTGCTGGCCGACCTGGCCCTGGAAAGCGAGGCCGCCATGGCGCTGGCGCTGCGGCTGGCGCGCGCGGTGGACGAGCGCGCCGACGCGCAGGCCCGCGCGCTCGTCCGCGTGGGCACGCCCGCCGCCAAGCTCTGGGTGTGCAAGCGCGCCATCGCCGCGGTGGCGGAGTGCATGGAGGTCTGGGGCGGCAACGGCTATGTGGAAGAGGGCCCGATGCCCAGGCTGTACCGCGAGACGCCGGTCAATTCCATCTGGGAAGGATCGGGCAACGTCATGGCGCTGGACGTGCTGCGCGCCTTGCAGCGCGAGCCCGAGGCCCTGCCCGCGCTGGAGCGCGAATTCGCCCCGGCGCGGGGCCGGAACCGCGACTTCGACGACGCGTTGGCGCGCTGGCGTGCGCTGCTGGCCGATACCGCGCAGGCCGAGTTCCAGGCGCGGCGCATCGCCGCCGGCCTGGCGCGGCTGTGGCAGGCCGCCTTGCTGATCCAGCATGCGCCGGACGCGGTCGGGCAGGCGTTCGCCGCCAGCCGTCTGCGCGCGGACGGCGGCATCCACGGCGAACTGGCCGCGGGGGCGGACACTCAGGCGATCCTGGCGCGCGCCTGGCCCGCCGCCGCATGCTAAATTTCCCGGCTCGACAACCCTTTCCGTTTCTTCCCGCCATGCTCTCCCAGCAAGAACTCAAGCAGCAAGCCGCCGACGCGGCCCTGGAATTCGTTGAACAGGTCGCCGGTCCGGACGTCGTCATCGGCGTGGGCACGGGCTCCACGGCCGATCTGTTCATCGACGGCCTGGCCCGTTTCAAGGGCCGAATCGGCGGCACGGTGGCCAGTTCGGAACGCAGCGCCGCCCGGCTCGCCGGCCACGGCCTGAAGGTGCTGGACCTGAACGACGTGTCCTCGATGCCCATCTATGTGGACGGCGCCGACGAGATCGACGCCAACCTGCACATGATCAAGGGCGGCGGCGGCGCGCTGACGCGCGAGAAGATCGTGGCCTCGGTGGCCGGGCGCTACATCTGCATCGCCGACGAATCCAAGCTGGTCCAGACCATGGGCAAATTCCCGCTGCCGATCGAAGTCATCCCGATGGCCCGCGAATCGGTGGCGCGCGCCATGGTGGCGCTGGGCGGCCAGCCCCGCCTGCGCGAGGGCTTCGTCACCGATAACGGCAACATCATCCTGGACGTTTCCGGCCTGTCCATCACCGACGCCCCGGGCCTCGAAGCCCGCTTGAACAACCTGCCGGGCGTGGTGACCTGCGGCCTGTTCGCGATGCCGGGCGCCGACGTGGCGCTGCTGGCCACGCAGAACGGCATCCGCCGCCTGGACCGCCGGGCCTGACCGTTCCCCGCGCGGCGCATTGCCTCGTGCCGCCCCGCCTTGCGGGCGGCGGGGGCGCGATTCATAATCCTGTCACACTTGGGTCATAACCTTGCGGGTTGTGCAGGCCCGTTTCGTAACACTCTTCAATTTCGGGGCGATGCCATGAGACCAACCACGCAGGGAGCCCGGATGTCGGAGCACACAAACAAACAGTTCGACGCGGATCTGGAAAGCGTCCGTTCGCAGTTCTTGCAGATGGGCGGCTTGGTGGAAGCCATGATCCAGGAGGCCATCGACGCATTGGCCAGCGGCGACCTGTCGCTGGTCGAGAAGGTCCGCGAGCGGGAAAAGGAAGTCAACCGCCACGAAGTCGAGATCGACGAGAGCATCAGCCGGATCCTGGCGCGGCACCAGCCCACCGCCATCGACCTGCGCATGCTGATGGCCGTGTCCAAGATGCTGACCGACATGGAGCGTTCCGGCGACGAGGCCGAGAAGGTCGCCACGGTCGCGCGCCGCATCCACGAAGCCGAATTGCGCCACATCCCGGTGATCGAACTGCGCCACATGGCCGCCAACGTGCGCACCATGCTGCACCAGGCGCTGGACGCCTTCGCCCGCCTCGACCCCATCCAGGCCGCCGCCGTCGTGCGCAGCGACAAGGAAGTGGACAAGGAATGGAAGGGCGCGCTGCGCCACCTCATCACCTACATGATCGAAGACCCGCGCACCATTTCGCGCGCCATCGACATGATCTTCATCGCGCGAGCGCTGGAGCGCATCGGCGACCACGCCAAGAACATGTCCGAACGCGTCATCTACATGGTCAAGGGCGCGGATGTGCGCCACACCGGCGTGAAGAACACCGAACGCCAGGCGCGCGGCGACGAAGACTCGGAAGAGCCGCAGCAGGATCAGTAGCTTCTTCGCGGTGGGTGTCAGACACGGGATCGTCGCCTGTGTCTGACACCCTGGGGAGATAATCTTCACACCGGGCGAGCGCGGCAAAGGGTGTCTGACACCCGGGCAGGCGGGCTTCAGCCTGGCGAGTTTCTCGTAGGGTGTCAGACACAGGATCGTCGCCAGTGTCTGACACCCTGGAGAGACAATCCTCGTTGCCAGTGTCTGACACCCTGGGGAGACAATCTTCACACTGGGCAAGCGCAGCAAAGGGTGTCTGACACCCCCGCAAGCCGCCACCATCAGCCCTCAGGCAACGTCACCCTAATCCCCAGCCTAGGATCCGGCACACCCGGCTTGCTTCCGTCGATGCGTCCGGCAAGCCTCCGTCCGAAGGCCGGCAGTCCCGGGGCGCCGAGTTCCAGGTCGTACCAGCCTTCGCAGCCCGCGTACTCGATGTCCAGCGCGCCGCCGGCCGGCACCTGCGCCGCGGCGCGCCAGCCGTCTCCCATGCGCGACGACAATTCCACGGGCTGCGGCGAAGCGCCGCGATTGAGCAGCCGCAGGCGCAATCCAGCGCCCGCCGGCGCCAGTTGCGCCTCGATCCGCCCGGCATCCCGGCCGTCGCCGCGGAACTGCCGGTGGAAGCCGTCGGGACCCAGCAGCCACAAGTCATAGGCGCCGCCATCGGCCAGGCGCCAGCCGTCGTCCAGGCGGCCGCCCGCGCCCACCGTGTAGCGGCGGGGCG
The DNA here is from genome assembly GCF_037619525.1 of Achromobacter veterisilvae. Classification (NCBI taxonomy): domain Bacteria; kingdom Pseudomonadati; phylum Pseudomonadota; class Betaproteobacteria; order Burkholderiales; family Alcaligenaceae; genus Achromobacter; species Achromobacter veterisilvae. The sequence goes on from NZ_CP148753.1 coordinate 3,118,846, forward strand.
CCCGTTCCAGCGCCAGCCGGTCGTAGACGTGCAGCACCGCGCCCGCCTCGCCTGGATTGCGCAGCGTCAGCCGGTAATGCCCGCCGTCCGCCGCCATCCCGCCTTCGGCCTCCAGCGCGTACGGCAGCGGGCAGGCGCGGCGCCCGCCTGGTTCCGGTTGCGGCCCGCTGTCCCCGGCGAAGTCGAAGGCCGAGGTCAGGTCTCCGGCCACCGCGCGGCGCCATGCGCTGATGTTGGGTTCGGCCACGCCGAAACGGGCCTCCAGGAAGCGGATCACGGAGGTGTGGTCGAACACCTGCGAGTTGACCCAGCCGCCGCGGCTCCAGGGCGAGATCGCCAGCATCGGCACGCGGGGGCCCAGCCCGAATCCGCGGCCGTGCAGGCCGGGCGGATCGTCCGGCGTGGAGGCGCTGGGACCGTGCCGCGCGTCGTGGTATTCGCCGTCCAGCTCGACGGTGGACAGGCCGCCCGACGACCCGTCGGCGGGACGGGCCGGCGGCGCGGGCGGCGGCACGTGGTCGAAGAAGCAGTCGTTTTCGTCGTAGGTGACGAAGAACACGCAGCGGCTCCAGGTCTCGGGGTTGCGCGTCAGGATGTCCAGCACGCGCTCGGTGTAGGCGCCGCCCTGGCGCGGCGACGAGACTTCCGGATGCTCGGAGTCGGCAGTGGGCGCGATGATCCACGACACTTGCGGCAGCGTGCCCCGGGCGACGTCGCGGGCCAGGTCGTCCAGGGTGCGCGTGGACAGGCCGCGATCGCGCAAGGGGGCGTCGGCGGCGCCGTCCGCGTGCTGCCGGCGGTACTGCCTGAAGCCGGCCAGCGGGTTGTCGTGATAGTTGTCCTCCATGTCCTGGTAGATGCGCCAGTCCACGCCCGCGTCCTGCAAGCGTTCGGGATAAGTGGTCCAGGCATAGCCTTCGCCGGCGGGCCCCAGGCGGTCGTGGGTGTTGACCAGAGCCGGGCCGCCCGCAAGCCCCGCCGGATCGTTCGTGCCGGTCCACAGGAACAGCCGGTTCGGATTGGTGCCGGCGTGCATCGAGCAGTGGTAGGCGTCGCACAGCGTGAAGGCGTCGGCCAGCGCGGTCTGGAACGGCACGTCCGCGCCGTCGTAGGCACCCATGCCCAGCCGGCTCTTGGCGGGCAGCCATTGGTCCATGCGGCCGTCGTTCCAGGCGCGCTGGGCGTCGTCCCAGGTATGCGGCGTGATGTAGCCCACCGGCGTGCCGCCGGGATATTCCGCCCGCAAGGCATAGGGACGGACCCGCGCCGCGCCGTCCTCCTGCGTCAGCACGTCGCCCGAGGCGGTGGGCGCAAGCAGCGGGTCGGCAAAGCCGCGCACGCCGGGCAGCGTGCCGAAATAATGGTCGAAGGAACGGTTTTCCTGCATCAGGATCACCACGTGGCGCACGTCCCGCAGCGTGCCGGTCTGGCGGTCGGGGGCGATTTCCAGCGCGCGGGCGATCGCAGGAAAGGCGGCGGGGGACGGTTCTGTTTTCATGGCGGCGCGATACCCATCGATAGGGGGATCTTAAGCCCGCGCGGCAGGGCGGGGCCGGAAGCGCGAAGCCCCTCGCGGGCGAGGGGCTTCGGAAGCGGAGGGCCCGCGGGAGGGCGCGGGCGCGGCCAGGTCAGGCCGAGGGCGGAACGTAGCCCTGGGCTTCGACGCTGCCGTCTTCGAACAGGAAGCGCTCCATCTGTTCTTTCAGGTACTTGCGCGCGCGGGCGTCGGCCAGGTTCAGGCGGTTTTCGTTGACCAGGCGAGTCTGGATGCCCTTCCATTCTTCCCAGGCTTCCTTGGAAATGCTCTGCCAGATCTTGGTGCCGAGTTCGCCGGGGTAGGGCGGAAAATCCAGCCCTTCGGCTTCACGCTTCAGTTTCACACAGTTGACGGTACGGGCCATGGTTCGCTGCCGGAAAAGATAAGTAAGCCCGTATTTTAGCGGGCTTGGCGTCCAGAGGGCGCCAAGCCCCTTCGGGTCCTGCGGTTGGGCGCCGGGGCCGGGACGGTTACAGCTTCTTGATGAAGACCAGGCTGTTGCGCGAACGGTTGTAGTTGTTCTGCTTTTCGCGGGGCAGGTCGGCGATGCCGCCCTGCACGAAGCCGCGCTTCATGAACCAGTGCGAGGTCCGGGTGGTCAGCACGAACAGCCGCTTGGCGCCCGCGGCGCGCGCGCGCGATTCCATGTGGCGCAGCAGGATCTCGCCTTCGCCCGACCCCTGCCATTCCGGATGCACGATCAGGCAGGCCATTTCCGCCATTTGCTCGCCCGGGAAGCTGTGCAGGGTGGCGCAGCCGTAGATCACGCCGTCGTGCTCCAGCACCGTGAAATTCTCCACGTCGCGCTCGACCACGCTGCGGGGGCGGGGCACCAGGGTGCCGTCGGCCTCCAGCGGTTCGATCAGGCTGAGGATCGCGCCCACGTCGTCGATCGTGGCCGGGCGCAGGTCGTCCAGCGTGTCCTCGACCACCATGGTGCCCACGCCGTCGTGGGTGAAGATCTCCAGCAGCACGCTGCCGTCCAGCGTGAAGGGCAGCAGGTGCGCGCGGGCCACGCCGCGCTTGACGGCCAGGGACGCGCAATGCAGGAAGGCGTGGGTGTCCTCGTCCAGCGTGCCGGCGGCCAGCAGGGCGTCGGCATCCACCCGGGCCAGTTCGGTGTCCAGCGTGCCGTCGTCGTTCATCACGCCCGGCGAACCGGACAGGAAGATCAGTTTTTCGGCGCGCAGCGCCACCGCGACGCTGGTGGCCAGGTCTTCCATGGCCAGGTTGAACGCGTCGCCGGTGGGCGAGAAGCCCAGCGGCGACAGCAGCACCACGGACGAGCCTTTTTCGATGGCGAATTTCAGCGCGTCGATATCGATCTTGCGCACCTGGCCGGTGTGCTTGTAGTCCACGCCGTCGATCACGCCGGCGGGGCGGGCGGTGACGAAGTTGCCGGAAATCACGCGGATGTGCGCATGCGACATGGGCGTGTTCGGCAGGCCCTGGCTGAAGGCGGCCTCGATATCCAGGCGGATCTCGCCGGCGGCTTCCTTGGCGCATTCCAGGGCGGCGGCGTCGGTGGGGGACAGGCCGCGGTCGAACTGCTGGGTAAAGCCCTTCAGGCGCAGTTGCTCATTGACCTGCGGGCGGGAGCCGTGCACCAGCACCAGGCGGATGCCCAGCGAGGACAGCAGCGAGAGGTCCTGCACCAGCGCATTCAGCGCGCCGGCCTGCACCAGTTCGCCGCCGAACGCCACCACGAACGTCTTGCCTCGGAAAGCATGCACATGGGGCGCCACGTCCCGAAACCATCGGACGAACTGGGCGGGTGCGAATTCTGGGGCTTCGAGGGCGGAGACGGTGTCTGGTTCCAGGTCGGGCATGATGGGCGGAAGGATTCCTGAGAGTCGGCAAAAACGCGGCGCCATGCCGCGTCAGAGCGCCGTCGCGCGGACGGCGTGGCGAAATTATATGACCGCCGGGGCCGGATTCCCCGGCGCGGCGCGCGCGGAAATTTATAATGTCGGCCTAACCGGACTATCGTACATGCCTGAATCCTCCAGCCCGCGGGCCTCCAAGGCCGCGGACGCGACGGCCCCGGCGGCCGCCGCCGCGCCGAATGCGCGCCGGGCGCCGCGCCCCGAGCGCCCCATTCCCGCGGTGACCTATCCCGAAGACCTGCCCGTCAGCGCAAGGCGCCAGGAGATCGCGCGCGCCATCGCCGGCCACCAGGTGGTGATCGTCAGCGGCGAAACCGGCTCGGGCAAGACCACGCAGTTGCCCAAGATCTGCCTGGAACTGGGCCGCGGCCGCCAGAAGATGATCGGCCACACCCAGCCGCGCCGCCTGGCGGCGACCTCGGTGGCCAAGCGCATCGCCGAGGAACTGGGCACGCCGATGGGCGAGGTGGTGGGCTACCAGGTGCGGTTCAACGACCGCACCGGCCCGAACGCGTCCATCAAACTGATGACCGACGGCATCCTGCTGGCCGAGTCGCAGCGCGACCCGCTCTTGCGCCGCTACGACACCATCATCATCGACGAGGCGCACGAACGCAGCCTGAACATCGATTTCCTGCTGGGCTACCTGAAGCAGCTTCTCCCGCGCCGCCCCGACCTGAAAATCATCATCACCTCGGCCACGATCGATGCCGAGCGCTTCGCCCGGCACTTCGCGGCGTCCGAGGACAAGCCCGCGCCCGTCATCGAGGTGTCCGGCCGCCTGTACCCCGTGGACGTCCGCTACCGGCCCGTGCGCGAGGAACCGGCCGACGGCGAGGCCGCCCCGGCCCCGGGCAAGCCCGGCCGCGATCGCGAGCGGATGTCGGGCGACGAGGAGCGCGACCTGATCGACGCCATCGTGGACGCCGTGGACGAATGCGCGCGGCATGGCCCGGGCGACGTGCTGGTGTTCCTGCCCGGCGAGCGCGAAATCCGCGAATCCGCCGAGGCGCTGCGCAAACGCCATCCGGCGGGCACCGAAGTGCTGCCGCTGTATGCGCGGCTGTCGCAGGCCGAGCAAGAGCAGATTTTCCATCCGCGCACCAACGCGCGGCGCATCGTGCTGGCCACCAACGTGGCGGAGACCTCGCTGACCGTGCCCGGCATCCGCTTCGTGGTCGACAGCGGGCTGGCGCGCATCAAGCGGTATTCCTGGCGCAACAAGGTCGAGCAACTGCGCATCGAGCCGATCAGCCGCGCCTCGGCCAACCAGCGCGCCGGCCGTTGCGGCCGGGTGGGGCCGGGCGTCTGCATCCGGCTCTACGACGAGCAGGATTTCAACAACCGGGCCGCGTTCACCGATCCGGAAGTGCTGCGCTCGTCGCTGGCGTCGGTCATCCTGCGGATGAAGTCGCTGAAGCTGGACGATATCGAGCAGTTCCCCTTCGTCGAGGCGCCGCCCGGGCGCGCCGTGGCCGACGGCTACCACCTGCTGCAGGAGCTGGGTGCGATCGAACTGGAGTCCGCGGCGGGCGACGACGCGGACGGCGCGCGCACCGGCGCCTCGTTCGCGCTGACCCGCACCGGCCATGAACTCGCCAAGCTGCCGGTGGACCCGCGCATCGGCCGGATGATCCTGGCCGCGCGCGAACACCAGTGCCTGGCCGAAATGCTGATCATCGCGTCGGCCCTGTCGGTGCAGGACGCGCGCGACCGTCCCATGCAGGAGCGCGAGGCGGCCGAGGCCGCGCACGCCAAGTTCGCCGACGACAAGTCCGAATTCATCTCTTTCCTGAAGCTGTGGCGGTGGTACGGCGAACAGGTCCAGCACAAGGCCTCGCAGCGCAAGCTGGTGGCCCTGCTGCGCCAGAACTTCCTGTCGCCCATCCGCCTGCGCGAATGGCACGACGTGCACACCCAACTGGCCGCCCTGGTGGGCGAACAGGGCTGGCGCGTGAACCAGGCGGAAGCCACGTACGAACAACTGCACCTGGCGCTGCTGTCGGGGCTGCTGGGCAACATCGGCTTCAAGAGCGACGAGGGCGGCCACTACCAGGGCGCCCGCGAAATCCGCTTCCACATCCATCCGGGTTCGCGGCTGGTGAAGAAGGCGGGGCGCTGGATCGTCGCGGCCGAACTGGTCGAGACCACGCGGCTGTACGCGCGCTGCGTGGCGCGCATCGACCCGGCGTGGCTGGAAAAAGTGGCCGCGCACCTGATCCGCAGGAACTGGTCCGATCCCCGCTGGGAAAAGAAGGCGGGCCAGGTCGTGGCCAATGAACGGGCCACGCTGTACGGGCTGGTCATCTACGCCGGCCGGCGCATCCACTACGGCCGCGTCAATCCGGCGCACGCGCGCGAACTCTTCATCCGCCAGGCCCTGGTGCCGGGCGAGATCGACACGCGCCTGGCCTTCGTGGCGCACAACCGCAAGCTGATCGCCGGCATCGAGAAGCTGGAGCACCAGGCCCGTCGTCCCGACATCCTGGTCGACGACGAACTGATCTACGCTTTCTACGACCGCCAGTTGCCCGCCGACATTTCGCAGACGGCCTCGCTGGAAAAGTGGGTGTCGGGGCTGGACAAGGCTGCGGCCGCCCAGCTCATGCTGACCCGCGACGAACTGATGCGGCATGAAGCCGCCGGCGTCACGACCGACGTGTTCCCCAAGAAGGTGGAATGGCAGGGCGTGTCCATGGCCCTGGACTACCACTTCGAGCCCGGCTCCCCGCGCGACGGCGTGACCCTGTCGGTGCCGCTGTTCGCCCTGAACCAGATCGATCCGGCGCGCTGCGAATGGCTGGTGCCGGGCATGCTCAAGGAAAAGGTGCATCTGCTCCTGAAGTCCCTGCCGCAGAAACTGCGCCGCCATTGCGTGCCGCTGCCGGATTACGCCGCCGGGTTCTACGAGCGCTGGTTCGACCGCCTGGGCGATCCGCAGCAGGGCCTGGTGGACGCCGTCATCGCCGATATGTGGAACCAGGTCCAGGTGCGCCCGGCCGTGGGGGATTTCAAGCTGGAAACCCTGCCGGCGCACTTGTTCATGAACTTCCGGGTGGTGGACGAGCACGGCCGCATGCTGGCCGCCGGCCGCAACCTGGCGCAACTGCGCGCCGAATTCGGCAAGCAGGCGCAGGCCACCTTCCAGCAACTGGCGGCCAGCGACACGCAGGTCGCCCAGGCGCTGGCGCACGAGAACCTGACTTCCTGGTCCTTCGGCCCGCTGCCGGAGATCATGGAGATCAAGCGGCGCGGGCAATCGGTCATCGGCTATCCGGCGCTGGTGGACCGCGGCGCGCATTGCGACCTGGACGTGTTCGACGATCCGGACGAGGCCCGCAAGCACCATCGCGCCGGCCTGCTCAGGCTGTTCCGGCTGGGGCTGCGCGAACAGGTGAAGTTCCTGGAAAAGAACCTGACGGACCTGACCCGGATCAGCATGCTGTACATGACGCTGGGCACGCAGGAAGAACTGCGCGACCAGATCATCGATTGCGCGCTGGGGCAGGCCTGCCTGGCCGATCCCTGGCCGGTGAACGAACAGCAGTTCGACGCCCGGCGCGCCGAGGGCAAGGGCCGGCTCGGCCTGCTGGCCCAGGAAGTGGCACGGCTGGCGGGGGCGGTGCTGACGGAGTACGCGGCGGTGCAGCGCAAGCTGCCCCAGGCCAAGCCGCACGCCACCGCCTACGCGGACCTGCAGGCGCAACTGGGCGCGCTGATGCCCAAGTGGTTCATCCGCGACACGCCCCACGCGCAGTTGGCGCATTTCCCGCGCTACCTGAAGGCGATCCAGGCGCGTATCGACAAGCTGCGCGCCGATCCGGCGCGCGACGCCAAACTGGTGGCCGAGATGGCGCCGCTCCTGACGCAGTACCAGCGGGCGAGATCGGCGCTGAAGGGGGCGCCCGATCCCCGCCTGGACGAATTCCGGTGGCTGCTGGAAGAGTTGCGGGTGGCGCTGTTCGCGCAGGAGCTGCGCACGCCGATGCCGGTTTCGGTGAAGCGGCTGATGAAGAGCTGGGAGTCGTTGAAGCGGTAGGGGGAGGGCGGAGGCTGTGAAGGGGCGGAGGCTGTGTCTGACACCCGTACGAGACGATCCAGGACTTGCGCGGGCGCCGCCCGGGTGTCTGACACCAACGAAAGCACAAACACCTTGGTGTCAGACACCCGGGAAGGTCTGCTTCAGCCGGACGGGCGTCTCGTACGGGTGTCAGACACTGGGCCCGAGGTGGCAGCTCCCGTACGCCCGTACGGGTGTCAGACACCGGGCGCACAATTCCTACAGCGCCAGGAACCCCAAGATGACCAGAACGATCAGCCCGTACTTGGTGGCCTTGTAGACCTTGCGGTTCCAGGCCTTGAAGGCCTTGCGCTTCTGGTCGATGACCCAGTGCGCGTGCGTCAGCTTGTTGATGGCCCCGGTCTGGTCGCCGCCGTCGTTGGGCGAACTTGCCGCCGACATGACGACCCGGCCGAACCAGCGGTTGAAGGCTTCGGCCCAGCGCCACTTCAGGGGGCGCTCCACGTCGCAGAACAGGATGATGCGGTTCTGCTCGGTGCGGTTGTAGGCCTCGTGGACGTAGGTCTCGTCGAACACCACGCTTTCGCCGTCGCGCCAGCTATAGGATTCGCCGTCGACGATGATGTGGCAGCGGTCGTCGTTGGGAGTGACCAGACCCAGGTGGTAGCGCAGGGACCCGGCGAACGGGTCGCGGTGCCGGTTGAGCTGGCCGCCCGGCGGCAGTTCGGCGAACATCGCGGCCTTGACCTTGGGCAGGGTCTTCAGGATGGCGACGGTCTTGGGGCAGAGTTCTTCGGCGGACGGGTGGCGCGCGTCATACCACTTCAGGTAGAAGCGCTTCCAGCCATACTTGAAGAACGAGTTGAAGCCGATGTCGTTGTGGGTGTCGGCGGCCTTGATGCGCCGCAGCTCGGCCATCTGCACGGCCTCTTCGCGGATCGTTTCCCAATGCTCGTCCAGCACCTTGAGTTCGGCGATCTCGCTCGTCGTCAGGTAGGGCGTGGGCGGCACGCGCGAGGCCAGCACCATGAAGGCGTTGACGGGGGCGAGCAGCACGGAGTGGTCCAGCAGTTGCCGGCCCAGCGGCAGCTTGACGCGGCCGCGGAAGTGCGCGAAGAGGATGGCGGCCAGCCAGATCCCGGGGATTAGCCATTTCATACGTAAATCTCGTGCAGCAATGGTGGGTCAGGTCCAGAGGCTATTGTTACACAGGCCGCGCGCGCGGGGCTCCCCGGATCGCCCGGGACCGTGGCTTTGACCGGTACAATTCTCCCTATGTCCGAAGCCGTAACAAACCCGTCCCCATTTGTTCATCTGCGCGTTCACTCCGAGTTCTCGGTCGTGGACGGCATCGTGCGCATTCCCGACCTCATCAAGCGCGTCGCCAAGCTGGGCCAGCCCGCCGTCGCGCTGACCGATCTGTCGAACCTGTTCGGCCTGATCAAGTTCTACAAGGGCGCGCGCGGCGCGGGCGTGAAGCCCATCGCGGGCTGCGACGTCTGGCTGTCCAACGACGAAGATCCCGCCAAGCCTTTCCGGCTGCTGCTGCTGGTGCGCAACCACAAGGGCTATCTCAACCTGTGCGAATTGCTCTCCAGGGCCTTCCTGACGAACCAGGGCAAGGGCCGCGCGGAGATCCGGCGCGAATGGCTGCAGGGGCAGGACGGCCTGATCGTCCTGTCGGGCGGCCGCGGGGGCGACGTGGGCCAGGCGCTGGACGCGGGCAACGCCGTGTCGGCGCTGGCGCTGGCGCGCCAATGGGAGCACCTGTTCCCAGGCAGCTACTACATCGAACTTCAGCGCGTCGGCATGGACGGCGACGAAGCCTATACCCAGGCCGCGATGCGCCTGGCGGGCGAAGCGGGCCTGCCGGTGGTGGCCACGCATCCGGTGCAGTTCCTGGACGAATTCGAATTCCAGGCGCACGAGGCCCGCGTCTGCATCGCCGAAGGCGAGATCCTGGCCAATCCGCGCCGCGTGCGCCGGTTCAGCAAAGAGCAATACCTGCTCAGCTCCGAGGAAATGGCCCGGCGCTTCGCCGACGTGCCTTCGGCACTGGCCAACACGGTGGAAATCGCCAAGCGCTGCAACCTGAGCCTGGTGCTGGGCAAGCCGCGCCTGCCCAACTTCCCCACGCCCGAGGGCGTGACGCTCGACGACTACCTCGTGCAGTTGTCGGAAGAGGGCCTGGAAAAGCGCATGCGCTTCCTGTTCCCCGACGAGGCCGAACGCGAGTCCAAGCGCGAGCAGTACTACGAACGCCTGCGCTGGGAATGCAAGACCATCATCCAGATGGGCTTCCCCGGCTACTTCCTGATCGTGCAGGACTTCATCAACTGGGGCAAGAACAACGGCGTGCCGGTGGGGCCGGGCCGGGGCTCGGGCGCGGGTTCGCTCGTGGCCTACGCGCTGGGCATCACCGACCTGGATCCGATCCGCTACGACTTGCTGTTCGAGCGCTTCCTGAATCCCGAGCGGGTCTCCATGCCCGACTTCGATATCGACTTCTGCCAGGACAACCGCGAACGGGTCATCGACTACGTCAAGGAAAAGTACGGCCGCGCCGCCGTGAGCCAGATCGCCACCTTCGGCACGCTCGGCGCCAAGGCCGTGGTGCGCGACGCGGGCCGCGTGCTGGACATGCCCTATATGTTCTGCGACGGCCTGTCCAAGCTGATCCCGTTCAACCCGATGGATCCCTGGACGCTGGAACGCACCCTGAAGGACGAACCCGCCTTCAAGGACCGCTACGAGCAGGAAGAAGAAGTGCGCGGGCTGGTCGACCTGGCGAAACCGCTGGAAGGCCTGACCCGCAACATCGGCATGCACGCCGGCGGCGTGCTGATCGCGCCCGGCAAGCTTACCGACTTCTGCCCGCTGTATTGCCAGCCGGGGCAGGAGAACAGCGCCGTCTCGCAGTTCGACAAGGACGACGTCGAGGCCGCCGGCCTGGTGAAGTTCGACTTCCTGGGCCTGCGCAACCTGACCATCCTGGATTGGGCCGTGCGCTACGTGCGCCAGTTCAACGAAGACAAGCGCGACTTCGACGTCATGGCGCTGGCGCTGGACGATCCGGCCGCCTACAAGATCCTGTGCGACGCCAACACGACCGCGGTGTTCCAGTTGGAATCGCGCGGCATGAAGGAACTGCTGAAAAAGCTGCGGCCCAACACCTTCGAAGACATCATCGCCATGCTGGCCCTGTACCGTCCGGGGCCGCTGGAATCCGGCATGGTGGACGACTTCGTCAACCGCAAGCACGGCCGCGCCGCGGTGGACTACTTCCACAACGACCTGGAAAGCACGCTCAAGAGCACCTACGGGGTCATCGTCTACCAGGAACAGGTGATGCTGATCTCGCAGATCATCGGAGGCTATTCGCTGGGCGGCGCCGACCTGCTGCGCCGCGCCATGGGCAAGAAAAAGCCCGAGGAAATGGCCAAGCACCGGGAACTGTTCGAACAGGGCGCCAAGGAAAAGGGCCACGATCCCGACCTGGCGGTCAAGCTGTTCGACCTGATGGAGAAGTTCGCGGGCTACGGCTTCAACAAGTCGCACTCGGCCGCGTACGCGCTGATCTCGTACCAGACGGCCTGGCTCAAGGCCTACCATCCGACGGAATTCCTTGCCGCGACCATGTCGTCGGACATGGACGATACGGACAAGGTCCAGATTTTCTGCCGCGACGCCCAGGACAACGGCGTCGAGGTGCTGCCGCCGGACGTCAACTTCTCGGCCTACCGGTTTGAACCGGTGGCCGACAAGCACACCGAAAAGGGCAGGCCGCCGCGCACCATGCGCTACGGCCTGGGGGCGGTCAAGGGCACGGGGCAGGGCGCGGTCGAAGACATCCTGCGCGCGCGCAAGGAAGGCGGCCCCTTCCTGAACCTGTTCGACTTCTGCCGCCGCGTCAGCAAGCAGGCGGTCAACCGCCGCACCATCGAGGCCCTGATCAAGGCCGGCGCGTTCGACACCATCGAACCCAACCGGGCGGCCATGCTGGCCTCGGTGCCCACCGCCATGGAGGCCGCCGAGCAGGCGGCCCGCAGCGCCAACCAGGCCTCGCTGTTCGGCGACGACAGCGGCGACGTGGTGGCCGGCGAACTGGCCAAGGTCGCGCCCTGGGACCTGCACAAGAAGCTGACCGAAGAAAAGTCCGCGCTGGGCTATTACTACAGCGGCCACCTGTTCGACGCCTGGCGCGACGAAGTGCGCCGCATCGTGCCGATGCAGCTCGCCCGCGTGGAGCCGCAGCGCGACCTGCAATGGATGTGCGGCGTGCTGGCCAGCGTGCGCGTCATGATGACGCGGCGGGGCAAGATGGTCTTCGCCGTGCTGGACGACGGCACCGCGCAGGTGGAAATCTCGGTCTTCAACGAACTCTACGAAAAGCACCGCAACCGCTTGCGCGAAGACCAGCTCGTCATCGTGCAGGGCAAGGTCAGCAATGACGATTATTCCGGCGGCATGCGCATCGTGGCCGAGCAGCTCTACGACTTGCAACTGGCCCGCGAGGCCCGCGCCAAGTCCCTGCGCGTCAAGCTCAACGGCAGCGCCGACGCGGCCCGCCTGCGGCAGATGCTGAATCCGTTCCGGGCCGAACCCGAGAACGGCATTCCCGGCGTGCCGGTCGATATCGTCTATACCAAGAATAATTTCCTGTGCACGGTCCGGCTGGGCGAGGAGTGGCGCGTCCGCATGGCCGATACGCTGCTGGCGAACCTGAACGAATGGACCAAGCCCGACGGGGTGGAGGTGACTTATTGATGCGTAGCCTGCGTATCGTTCACTCGGAAGCCGCCACCAGCTTCGGCGGCCAGGAAGGGCGGATCTTCAAGGAAATGACCGCCATGCGCGCGCGCGGCCATCACATGGAGGCCATCTGCCAGCCCAAGGCGCTGCTGGCGGAACGCCTGTCGGACGCCGGCTTCACCGTGCACACGCTGGAAATGGACGGCGTGGCGAACTACCTGAAAGGCGTCGCCACCATTCGCGGCATCCTGCGGGAAGGCCGTTTCGACGTCCTCAATACGCACAGCCGCCGCGACACGGTCATCGCGGCCGCCGCGGCCCGGCTGGCCGGGACGCCGCTGATCGTGCGCACCCGCCACCTGTCCAACAAGGTGGGCTCGCTGTGGTCCTACACCCGCCTGCCGCACCGCGTCACGACGGTGAGCGACCACGTGCGCCAGCACCTGATCGAACGCGGCGTGCCCGCCGCAAGCGTGGCGACGGTCTATTCGCCCATCGTGCTGCCCCCGCCGGTCGAGCGTTCCACCCTGCGCGAGGAACTCGGCCTGGCCGATGACGATATCGTCGTCGGCTGCGTGGCCGTCATGCGCGCCACCAAGGGGCACAAGGACCTGATCGACGCGATCGCGCCCTTGATGGCCAGCCGCCCCAAACTGCACCTGGTGTTCGTCGGGGGCGGTTCGCCGGTGTTCGAGCAGACGCAGGCCTATGTCGCCGAACTCGGGCTGCAGGACCGCATCCACCTGATGGGCATGCGGCGCGACGTGCCCAACCTGCTGGCGGGCTTCGACCTCTTCGCCCTGGCGACGCAGCAGGAGGCCTCCGGCACCGTCTACGTCGAGGCGCAGGCCAGCGGCCTGCCCGTCATCGGCACGGACGTCGGCGGCGTGTCCGAGATGTTCCGCGACGGCGAAACCGGCATCCTGGTGCCGCCCAAGGACGCCCGCGCCCTGGCCGGCGCCCTGGAGCGCCTGATCGACGACGCCGGCCTGCGCCGCCGCATGGGCGAGGCGGGCCGCAAGATGGTCTGGGAAGAGGGTGTGTTCTCGCCCGCCCGGCTGGCCGAGACCACCGAGGCCGTCTATGCCAAGTGGCTGGCGGAGCGCGCGGGATGAACGCGCCCAACGTCCCGGTGCTGATGTACCACCACGTCACGCCGGCCGGCGGCATGATCGCGGCGACGCCCGACGTCTTCGAATCGCAGATCGCGCGCCTGGCGCGCGCCGGCTACCAGTCGCTGTCGACCGCGCAATTCGCGGCGTACCTGGCGGGCGGCGCCGCGCCCGAACGGTCCGTGCTGATCACCTTCGACGACGGTTACCTGAACAACTGGGTGCATGCGCATCCGGTGCTGGCGCGCTACGGCATGCGCGCCGTCCTCTTCACCATCACGGGCTGGATCGGCGACGGGCCGGTCCGGCCGCATGCGGGCCAGGGCGGGCCCTTGCCCGCCACGCCGGACCACGACGCCTGCAAGCGGCTGGTGGCCGAGGGCAGGGCCGACGAGGCCATGCTGCGCTGGAGCGAGATCGAGGCCATGCGGGCCGCGGGCACCTTCGAATTCCATTCCCACACGCACACCCACACCCGCTGGGACAAGGTCTGCGGCGCGGACACGGACGCCAAGCGCGCGCATATCGCGCAGGAACTGCGAGACTCCCGGGACACGCTGGAACGCCGGCTGGGACAGGCGAGCGACCACCTCTGCTGGCCGCAGGGCTATTTCGACGCGGACTACGTGGCCGCGGCCCGCGAGGCCGGCTTCCGCCACCTGTACACTACCGACCCTTTCGGCCAGAACGCCCCCGGCGCGGATCCCGGGCACATCTACCGTTTCGCGGTGCGCAACCAGGCAGGCTCCTGGCTGAACCGGCGCATCTGGCTGTCGCGCGACCCCTTCTGGGGCCCGCGCTTCCATGCCTGGAAGGCCTGGAAAAAGCGTCTTAGGAATCGCGGATGAAGTTATCTGTCATCATCATCACCAAGAACGAGGCGGCCAATATCGCCGCGTGCCTCAAGTCGGTGGCGTTCGCCGACGAGTTCATCGTCGTCGATTCGGGCAGCACCGACGGCACCGTGGAACTGGCGCAAGCCCTGGGCGCGCGGGTGGAAGTCACGCCGGACTGGCCCGGCTTCGGGCCCCAGAAGAACCGCGCGCTGGACCTGGCGACGGGCGATTGGGTGCTGTCCATCGACGCCGACGAGCGCGTCACGCCGGAACTGGCCCAGGAAATCCAGGAGGCGCTGCGCGCCCCGCGGGCCGACGCCTACGAGATCGCGCGCCTGTCGAATTTCTGCGGCCGCGACATCCGCCACAGCGGCTGGTGGCCCGACTACGTGCTGCGCCTGTTCAAGCGGGGCACGGCGCGCTTCACGGACGCCGCCGTGCATGAGCGCGTGGTGCCGGCCAGCGGCCAGCCCCTGCGGATGCGCGGCTATTTCCTGCACTATCCGTACGACAACCTGGACGCCCTGATCAACAAGGTCAACCGCTACTCGTCGGACGCCGCCGCCATGATGTACGCCAAGGGCCGGCGCGCCTCGGTCTTCGGCGCGCTGGGCCACGGCTTCTGGACCTTCGTGCGGATCTACCTGATCCGGCGCGGCTTCCTCGACGGCAGGCACGGCCTGGTGCTGGCCGTCACCGCGGCGGCCGGCAGCTTCTTCCGCTATTCGAAGCTGATGTTCCTGGCCGACAAGAAAAAGTGAAGATCCTCTACACCAACTTCCATGGCCGCAACGGCGGCGGCCATGTGACCTATATCATCAACCTGGCCAAGGCGCTGGCGGGCAGCCACCAGATCACCGTCGCCACGCCCGAGGCCAGCCGGCTCTACCGCTACGCCAAGGCCATCCCCGGCGTGACGGCGGTTCCGATGCAGTATTCGTCCCGTCCCGCCGCGCTGCTGGGCGAGCGCGCGCAACTGCGGCGGCTGATCCGCCAGGGCGGCTACGATGTCATCCACTGCAACGGCTCGGCCGATCACAAGCAGGTCATGTTCGCCACGCTGGCCCTGCCGCGGCGTCCGCGTATCGTCTTCACCAAACACAACGACCACCCGGTGACCAGCCTGGGCAATTGGCTGCGCGCCCGCCTGGCCACCGACCACAGCATCGCGGTCAGCGATTACGTGCGCCGCCTGATGGAAAACTCGCCCTACCGGCGCCGTCCCATCACGACCATCCGCCACGGTATCGACACCAACTTCTTCGCGCCGCCGCCGCCCGAAAGCCTGGACAAGCTGCGCGACATCTTCTTCGGGCCGGATTGGCGCGGCAAGCTGCTGCTGGGCAGTTCCGGCGGCACCGACTACGACAAGGGCTGGCTGGACCTGGTCGCCGCCGTCGCGGCGCTGCCCGCCGCGGACAAGGCCCGCGTGCGGCTGCTGGTGGCCGGCGACCCGCCCTCCGAGGCCAAGCTGGCGCGCGTGCGCGAACTCGGCATGATCGACCAGGTGGTGTTTCCCGGCCTGCTCGACGACGTGCGGGCCGCCCTGGCCGCCTGCCACGCGGGCTTCGTGCTGTCGTACCGCGAGGCCCTGTCGTTCGCCTGCCGCGAGATCATGGGCCTGGGGCTGCCCGCCCTGGTCAGCGACGCGGGCGGCCTGCCCGAGAACGTCGCCGACGGCGTGGACGGCTGGATCGTGCCCGCGCGCGACGTGCCGGCCATGACCGCCAGGCTGCGCTTCATGCTCGACCACCCCGAAGCCGTGCGCGCCATGGGCGTCAAGGCCCGGGAAACCGCCGTGCGCGACTTCAACCTGGAACGTTTCGCCGCCGCGACACTGGACGTCTATCAGCTTACATTGCGCTGAGACCGGGCTCTATAATCCGTAGTTATGTCTATCCCCATACTCATGTACCACCAGATCGGCGAGCCCAATCCCAAGGGCACGCCGTATCGCGGACTGACGGTACACCCCGCCAGCTTCGCCCGGCAGATGCGCTGGATGCGCAGGCTGGGCTATCGCGGCCTGTCCATGCGGGACGTCATGCCCTACGTGCGCGGCGAACGGCAGGGCAAGGTGTTCGGCATCACGTTCGACGACGGCTACCGCAACGTGCATCGCAACGCGATGCCGGTGCTCAGCGAATTGGGCTTTACCGCCACCAACTATTTCGTGGCGCGCCAGTTCGACGGCGGCAATGTGTGGGACTTGCAGAAAGGCATCCCGTTCTCGGCGCTGATGACCGTGGACGAAATGCGGGAATGGGCGCAGGCCGGCAACGAGGTCGGCTCGCACACCCTGGACCACGTCCACCTGCCCGAAATGACGCCCGAGGAAGCGCGGCGCCAGATCGTCGAATCCAAGGACGAACTGGAACAGGCGCTGGGCGGGCCCGTCACCGCGTTCTGTTATCCCTATGGCGACCACGGCCCGGAACACCGGGCCATGGTGCGCGAGGCCGGTTACGACAACGCCACGCTGACCCAGCGCGGTCTGGCGGCGGCGTCCGACGACCCCTACGGGCTGCCCCGCGTGACGGTGGCGCGCTCCACCAACATCATCCGCTTCCTGCAGAAATGCCTGACCCGGTATGAAGACTCCCGCCGGCGCCGTTGAGCGGCGGCTCCGCATCGCGCTGCTGGTCGACCGCTTCGGCAATCGCTTCGGAGGCGCGGAAGCCTATGGCGTGGAGCTGATGCGCGTACTCGGCCAGCGCCATGACGTCTCCGTCGTGGCGCGCGACTTCGACAGCGACCTGCCGTTTCCCTTCCTGCCGGTGCGCTTCCCGGCCTGGCTGCCAAGCTGGATGCGGGTGCTGTATTTCGCCTGGCGCGCCGACCGGCTCACCCGCGGGCGCTACGACATCGTGCATTCGCACATGAACGGCTGGGCCGGCGAAATCCAGGTCATGCACGTCACGCCCGTGCGCTACAACCGTGTGACCCGCGCCAAGCCGATGCAGCGCCTGGCCGCCTGGCTCAGCCCGCGCCTGGCCACGTACCTGATCCTGGAAAAACTGCGCGTGCGCAACGCGCCCGCGCGCCGGGTGGTCGCCGTTTCCGGACTGATCATGGATCAGCTCCACCGCAGCTACGGTCCGCGGCTGCCGGTGGACATCATCGCGCCGGGGGTCAAGCTGCCCACGGCCGCGCAACGGGACGGACGCGACGAGACCCGCGCGCGGCTGGGATGGGACGCCGGCACCGTCGGCTGTCTGCTGGTCGCGCGCAATCCCCTGCGCAAGGGCCTGCCGGCCCTGCTCGACGCCCTGGGCAAGCTGCCGCCGCAATACAAGCTGCTGGTCGTGGGCGCGGACGAGCCCACCCGGGAACGCGTGCGCGCGGCCGGCGCCATCGCCAGCCGCGTCACCCTGATCGACCCCACGCCCGACGTCGCCCGCTATTTCAGCGCGGCCGACATCTACGCGCATCCCACGCTGAACGACAGCTACGGCATGGCGCCGCTGGAAGCCATGTCGCACGGGCTGCCGGTGGTGGTCAGCTCGCCCGTCTACTGCGGCTTCGCGCAGTACCTGTCGGCGGGCAAGGACGCGCTGATCCTGCAAGATCCGCGCGACGGCGCCCAACTGGCGCAAGCGCTGGAACGGCTGGGCTCCGAACCCGGACTGCGCGCGGCGCTGGCCGAGCGCGGCCTGGCGATCGCCCGCGATCAAAGCTGGGAGACCGTGGCCGCACGCTACGAAGCGCTATACGAAAAAGTGCTGCTGGAGCGCCGCTGACCAAGGCGGAGCCAAGAGCCCGACGCACGTGTCCGACACAGGGAGAAAGGCCCGCCGCACGTGTCTGACACCCGTACGAACAGCCCGTCAAGCTGCGCCGCACGTGTCTGACACCCGTACGACCTGCCCGTCAAGCTGAAGCCACTCTTCCCGGGTGTCTGACACAGGAAGCGTTTCTTGCCGTCGACGCAAGTGTCTGACACCCCTACGACCTGCCCGTCAAGCTGAAGCCATTCTTCCCGGGTGTCTGACACAGGAAGCGTTTCTCACCGTGAGAAACGACTCAGCCAGCAAGAAATTCACCCCCCCGGCGCCGTCGCCCGCTCCAGCGCCGCCAGCCACCGGATCGCGTATTCCCGGTCCTCTCCGCACATTTCCGCCTGCGCCTGCAAGCCGCCGCAGAAATCCGGGCGCGAAGGCTGGCCGAATACCGCGCAGCGCATGTCCGGCAGCAACTGGACGCAGGGCACGCCGGCCGGCTTGCCCGCGGGCATGCCGGGGATCGGCCGGGAGATCGACGGCGCGATGCAACAGGCGCCGCAGCCGGCTCGACAGGCCAGCGCCGCGGAACTCATACCCATCCGCGCAGCCAGTAGACGAAGAGGCCGGCGTACTCCTTGATGATGGAGCGGCTGGCGTCGAAGGTGCGCTGGTCGGGCAGCCACAGTTGCAGCGAACCGTCGGTGGGCGGCACGATCTGCGGCGGAGCGGGGGCGGCGATGGCCTGCACGCCCTGCTTGGAAAACGCCGCCATCGCGCGCGGCATGTGCAGGGCGGACGTCACCAGCAGGACCTTGCCGATGCCGCGGGACTTGAGCTGGTCCTCGGTCAGGGCGGCGTTTTCGTAGGTGGTGCGGCTGGCGTTCTCCAGGATGAGCGCCGTTTCGGGCACGCCTTGCTGGCGGATGGCGTGCGCCATTCCGCGGGCTTCGCTGATGTCGCCTTCCAGCGCGCCGCCGGACAGCACCACCTTGGGCGCGCGTCCGGCCAGATAAAGCTGGGCCGCCGTGTCCACGCGCACCACCGCGGTGTCCTTGTCGTAGGGCTGGAACCAGTTGGCGCGGCCGTTGGCGGTGTTGCCGCCCAGCACCACGATGGCGTCGGCCGTCGGGGATTCCGAGGGCGGCAGGTGCGGATAGCGGGATTCCAGCGCCCCGCCCAGCCAGAGCGACGTGGCCGGCAGCGACCAGGCCAGCGCCCACAGCAAGCCGGCCGCGATGAGGGCGCCGCCGGTCTTGCGGAGCCGGAACAGGCCCAGCACCAGTCCGACGACGACCAGGGTCAGGCACAGGTTGTAGGGGATGATCAGATTCGCGAGATAGGTGGAAAAGGGCATTTCAAATCCTGATTACTGCGTCTCGTCCAGCAGGATCCTGGCCTGCTGCGCGACGTCCTCGACCGACGGCCAGGCATTCTCGGCGCCGATGCACACTGCCCGAGGCGACCACGGCCCGGTCCGTTCGGGGCGGGTGACGCCGAACAGGGTGAGTTCCCTGGCGGCGGCCGCGGCGGCGACGTGCGACACGCCGGAATCGTTACAAACCACCAGCGCCGCCCTGGCCGTGAGCGCCGCGAAGGCGCCCAGCGACAGAGGCGGCAGCAGGAGCGCCGTCGGCGCGTTGCGCCGGGCCTCGTCGGTCTCGGCCGGAGGGGGGCACATTACCACGGTATGGCCGTCGGCCTGGAGGGCGCGGGTAAGTGTATCGAATCCTGGCCAGACCTTGATCCTGCCCTTGTGCAGGCCGGTGGCCGTCGGAGCGATCAGGACGAAGCGCCGGCCGGCCAGCCCGGCCGCTTCCAGCGCGTGGGCGGCCGCGTCGCGGTGGGCCGCGGTCAGGGGCAGGTCCAGGGTCGGGCCCGGTTCGGCGGGGCCGCTGGGCAGGCCCCAGCGCTTCAGGGCCTCGCGGGTCAGGTAATGCCAGGACTGGACCGCGTGCAGGGAGTCGCCGGGCTTGGAGACCGGCCAGCGCAGCAGGAAGCTGCGGCCGTCGTCGCGATAGCCGGCCGAGGGCAGGCCCGCCAGCCGGAATACCAGCGCGCTGGACAGGGAGTCCGGCAGCAGCAGGCCCCGCGCCCCGCGGCCCTGGGGCCCCAGGCCGCGCCGGTGGGCGCTGACGGCGGCCCGGTCGGGGCCGACCTTGCCCCGCATCGGAATGAAATCCTGCTTGGCCACGCCGTCGAGCAGGTCGCGGGCCCAGGGGCGGGCGCAGATCACCAGGGGCAGCCCGCTGGCGTGCAGGGCACGCAGGCTGGGCAGGCTCATGCAGACATCGCCCACCCAATTGGGCAACCGGACGTACAGACAACTGATATCGGACATGGATGGGCGCTGGGCGCGTTAGGGCTAAGGTCGGTCCGGGCGGCGCGTCGGCGCGCAGCCGGTACAATTCTCGCCACAATTGTATAAAAGCGAGTGATCCCTTTGAATTCTGCCGCACGCCATGCGCCCGCGGGTTCCCAACCCGTCAAAGCCGAACTCTGGAGGCGGATCTACAGCCGCGTGGGCTCTTACTGGAAGGGTTTGCTGCTGGCCATCCTGCTGATGGCGGGGGCGGCGGCCACGCAACCCGTCCTGGCCGTCATTATGAAGCCTTTGCTGGACGGCGGCTTCTCGGGCGCCAAACCCTACTATGTGTGGGCGCTGCCGCTGGCGGTGGTGGGCCTGATCCTGCTGCGCGGAATCTGCAACTTCTTCAGCGATTACCTGCTGGCCTGGGTCGCCAACAATGTGCTGCTGGGCATGCGCCGCGACATGTTCGAGCGCCTGCTGGGCCTGCCGGACGCCGATTTCAAGCAGGGCGACACCGGCCGCCTGCTCAACCGCTTCACCATCGACGCGGGCAACGTCACCGGCTACGCCACCGACGTCATTACGGTGCTGGTGCGCGAAACCCTGGTCGTCATCGCCCTGATCTGCGTGCTGCTGTACATGTCCTGGGTGCTGACGCTGATCATCCTGATCATGCTGCCGGTCTCGGTGCTGATCTCCCGCTTCTTCATCAAGCGCCTGCGCCGCATCAACCGCGAAACCGTCAACATGAACGCCGAGCTGACCCGCGTGGTCGGCGAGGGCATCGACGGCCAGCGCGTGATCAAGCTGTTCGACGGCTATGAGGTCGAGCGCGGCCGCTTCGATTTCGTCAGCCGGCGCCTGCGCCGGTTCGCCATGCGCACCGCCACGGCCGACGCCGCCCTGACGCCGCTGACCCAGGTGTGCATCTCGGTCTCGGTCGGCGCCGTCATCGCGGTGGCGCTCAGCCAGGCCAACAGCGGCGCGCTCACCGTGGGCAGCTTCGCCTCGTTCATGGCCGCGCTGGCCCAGATCTTCGACCCCATCAAGCGCCTGACCAACGTCGCCGCGCGCATGCAGAAGATGCTGGTGTCGGCGGAAAGCGTGTTCACCCTGATCGACCAGGTTCCCGAGTGCGATACCGGCACCAGGGAACTGCCCGAACCCGTGCGCGGCAAGGTCGAGTTCCGCAATGTGTCGCATCGCTTCCCGGACGCCGACCGCGACACCGTCAACGACGTGTCGTTCGTCGTCGAGCCCGGCCAGACCGTGGCCCTGGTGGGGCGGTCCGGCAGCGGCAAGACCACCCTGGTCAATATGCTGCCGCGCTTCGTGCTGGCCGACAGCGGGCAGATCCTGGTGGACAACGTGCCCGTCGAGGACCTGACGCTGCGCAGCCTGCGTTCGCACCTGTCGCTGGTCAGCCAGGACGTGGTGCTGTTCGACGACACCATCGCCGCCAACGTCGGCTATGGCGCCCTGGGCAAGTCCAGCGAACAGAAGGTGCGCGACGCCCTGGCGGCCGCCAACCTGCTGGAGTTCGTCGACGGATTGCCGCAGGGCATGAACACGCCGGTGGGCGAGAACGCCGCGCGCCTGTCGGGCGGCCAGCGCCAGCGCCTGGCGATCGCCCGCGCGCTCATCAAGAACGCGCCCATCCTGATCCTGGACGAAGCCACCTCCGCGCTGGACAACGAATCCGAGCGCCAGGTCCAGGCCTCGCTGGAACGCCTGATGAAGGGCCGCACCACGCTGGTCATCGCCCATCGCCTGTCCACGGTGCAGAACGCCGACCGCATCATCGTGCTGGACGCCGGCAGGATCGTCGAACAGGGCGCCCACGCCGAGCTGCTGGCCGCCAACGGCCTGTACGCCTCGCTCTACAAGATGCAGTTCCGCGAGGACTGACCGGGTTCCCCCCGCGCGTCCGGCGGCGGCCGGACGCGTTTTCCTCCTGTCGCATTTCCGGATTGCCAATCCGGCGGATTGCCGGAAAATGGATCCCGGCCGGTCCGCAGGCATCGGGGCGGGCCTTGCACCCTGGAGCGCCCCATGTCCCTGCCTTCCGATGGCACCCAGCTAGTCAACGTCGTCGTCCTGCTGGGAGCCGCCGTCGTCGCGGTCCCGCTCTTCAAGCGCCTCGGCCTGGGGTCCGTCCTGGGCTACCTGGCCGCCGGGCTGGCCATCGGGCCGTTCGGCATGGGATTTTTTTCCGATCCGAAGTCCATCCTGCACGTCGCCGAACTGGGCGTGGTGATGTTTCTTTTCATCATCGGCCTGGAAATGCAGCCGTCCCGGCTGTGGAAACTGCGCGGCGAGATCTTCGGCCTGGGCGTGGCCCAGGTGGCCGCCTGCGGCGCGCTTCTCACGGGAGTCGGCCTGCTGGCCGGGCTGTCCGGGCCGGCCGCCTTCATGGCGGCGATGGGGTTCGTGCTGTCGTCCACCGCGATCGTCATGCAGATATTGACCGAACGGGGCGAGACCGCCAGCGCGCAAGGGCAGCGCATCGTGTCCATCCTCCTGCTGGAAGACCTGGCCATCGTGCCGCTGCTTGCCCTGGCCAGCCTGCTGGCGCCGACGGGCGGCGCCGAGCACGGGGATCCGTGGCTGCAGGCGGCCATCGCGCTGGGGTGCATCCTGGCCCTGCTGGCCGCGGGCCGCTGGCTGCTCAATCCTCTGTTCCGCCTGCTGGCCGCCGCGCATGCCCGCGAGGTCATGACGGCGGCCGCGCTGCTGGTGGTGCTGGGCGCGGCGCTGCTGATGGAACTGGGCGGCCTGTCCATGGCCATGGGCGCGTTCCTGGCGGGCGTCCTGCTGTCCGAATCCACTTTCCGCCATCAGCTCGAGGCCGAAGTCGAACCCTTCCGCGGCATTCTCCTCGGCCTGTTCTTCCTGGGCGTGGGCATGTCCCTGGACCTGTCGGCGGTCGCCCGCGAATGGCCGCTGATCCTGGCGGCCGTCGTCGTCTTCATGCTGGTGAAGTCGGTGGGCGTCTATGCGGTGGCGCGGGCCTTGCGCGCCACGCACGCCGAGGCCACCACCCGGGCCGCGCTGCTGGCGCAGGGCGGCGAGTTCGCCTTCGTGCTGTACGGGGCGGCGGCCGCGGCCGGCATTTTCGACGCGCATACCGGCGCCGTGCTGACCGCGGTCGTGATCATTTCGATGGCGTTCACGCCCCTGTGCGTGCTGGCGCTGCGCTGGCTGCTGCCCAGGCCGGCGCCTTCCATGGACGGCGTGGACGTGGCCAGGGACCTGGACGGCTGTGTGTTGATCGTGGGATTCGGCCGCTTCGGCCAGATCGTGACCCAGGCGATGCTGGCCCGGGACCTGAAAGTCTCCATCCTGGACGTCGACACCGACGCGATCCGGGCGGCGGCCAAATGGGGCGTCAAGGTCTATTACGGCGACGGCACCCGTGTCGACATGCTGCGCACCGCCGGCGCGGAGAATGCCTGCGTCATCCTGATCTGCATCGACAATCCGCAGGCGGTCAACCACATCGTCAAGCTGGTGAAGGCCGAATTTCCCCTAGTCCGGGTGGCGGTGCGCGCCTATGACCGCATTCATTCGCTGGCGCTGGCCAAAGAGGGGGTGGACTACCAGGTCCGCGAAACCCTGGAATCGGCGCTGGCGTTCGGCGAAGCCGCGCTGCGCGTGATAGGCGTGCCGGCGGACGAGGCCGCCGAGGTGGCGCAGGACGTGCGCAAGCGCGATACCGACCGTTTCGACCTGGAGGTGGCGGGCGGATTGTTCGCCGGCCGCTCGCTGCTGTACGGCAACATGAGCGGCCCCGCGGACGGCAAAAACGACAAACCCGACCGCGAGGCCGGCGAAACGGCGCCCAGCCCGTCGGCATGAACCAATATTTCCATTTGTTCGCATTACGTTACGCATCATTTCACGCGCAAGCGCCAGTGACTGAGGTAGATTAGTTCGCACAGACTCTTCGTCCATGAAGAGCTTTTGCCAGGGGGCTGCCATGCTGCAATCGGATCGGATTTCCACGACGCCTCATGCTGTTGGTGTAGAACTGGCCCGGCGGCAGGCCTTGGTCCTGCGCTGCGGGTTTTCGGCGGGCTCCATGCGCCAGTTGCTCTCGCAGACCGGCGGGGCGGGGCCGGCATGGTCGATCCGCGCGCACCGCGAGACCGACCGCGCCCGCGGCGCCAAGGCCTTTCCCTTCCGCATCGCCGCGGCCGCGGCGTCCTGAACGGCGGCCCGGACGCGGGCGCGTCCGCCGGCCGGGCCTCGGCCGCCTAGCGGCCGACCATGACCGCCTGCATGCGGGTTTGCGCCTGCTGCACGTTTTTCGCTTGCGCGTTCAGGTCCTGCAGCAGTCCGTTCAGTTCGGCTTGCACGGCCGGGTCCTGCACCTTGACGATCGGACCGGACAGATCGATCTGGGCGGCGTGCGCGGCAACGTAGTCGGCAATCTTCAGGCTGGCGTCGAACGTCGCGTTCAGTTGCGGCAGCGTGTCGCGGAACGTGTCGGCCGGCAGGCTGACGGTTTTTTCATAGGCCTTGTCGTACACGGCCTTCAGGTCTTCAGGCTGCTTGAGCTGCGCGCGGGCGGCGTCGGCCTTGGCTTGCTGCGCCTGCAGCGCCGCGCCCATCTCGTTCAGCGATGCCTGCACCGCCTTGAAATCGTCGCGACGCGCCACGACGTCGTTCAGCGAGCGCACCGCGCCCTTCTGCATGATGCCCGACAGCGGCTTCACGGAAGCGTCCATGCCGGCGTTGAAGTCGGTGATCACCGCATAGTGCGCCGTGTAGTCGCCGAAGGACTGCTTTTCCTCGTCCGTCAGCTTCGGCACGCGCACGCCGGGCTTGTCCACGATGCGGGTCTGCAGGAACTGCGTGAACGCGGCACGCTGTTCGGGCTCCTTGTCGCCGCACGCGGCCAACATGAACGGCAGCGCCGCGGCCAGCACCAGGAACGGACGGAATAGGGACTTCATTGCATTGACCTCCGAAAGCAAAAGAAAGGGCGCCATGCGGGGCATGGCCCGCAAAGCGCCCGCAGCTTATCGGCTCGTCCTTCCCGTCGCCATCGGTTTCAAACTTCATTGCAAACGAATCGTTAAGACACACAATTCATACACAATGAGGTGAAATTCCGCCGGCTACCTGCTATGGCCGGCGTCCGTCCGCACTGAAGAAGCCTAGACCAGGATGATGTCGTACTGCTCCTGCGAATAGCGGCTTTCCACTTCCAGGGACACGCGCTTGCCCACGAAATCGCCCAGCATCGCCAGGTGCTGGCTTTCTTCTTCGAGGAACAGGTCGACCACTTCCTGCGAGGCCAGGATGCGGAATTCCTTGGGGTTGAATTGCCGGGCTTCGCGCAGGATCTCGCGCAGGATCTCGTAGCAGACGGTGCGCGGCGTGCGCACGTTGCCGCGCGCCTCGCACATCGGGCAGGGTTCGCAAAGCTGGTGCGCCAGGGAATCGCGCGTGCGCTTGCGGGTCATCTCCACCAGTCCCAGTTGCGTAAAGCCATTGACCGTCATGCGGGTGCGGTCGCGCGATAGCGCCTTCTTCAGTTCGGCCAGCACGGTTTCGCGGTGTTCCTGATCCTCCATGTCGATGAAGTCCAGGATGACGATGCCGCCCAGGTTGCGCAGGCGCAACTGGCGGGCGATCGCCTGCGCCGCTTCCAGGTTGGTCTTGAAGATGGTGTCGTCGAAGTTGCGCCCGCCCACGAAACCGCCGGTGTTGACGTCGACGGTGGTCAGCGCCTCGGTCTGGTCGATGATGAGGTAGCCGCCCGACTTCAGGTCCACCCGGCGGGACAGGGCGCGCGAAATCTCGTCGTCCACGTTGGCCGTGTCGAACAGCGGCCGCTCGCCGCTGTAGTGCTGGATGCGGTCCACGACCGAGGGCGTATAGATGCGCGCCCATTCGAGCATGGCGGCGCTCGTCGTGCGGGAGTCGACCAGGATGGCGCCGGTGCCGGGGCCCACCATGTCGCGCAGCACGCGCTGCGCCAGCGTCAGGTCCTGGTGGAGCAGGGCGGGGGCGGGCTGGGTGCGGGCGGCCGCCTGCACGCTGGTCCAGAGCTTGCGCAGGTACTCCACGTCCGCCGTCAGTTCTTCGTCGTTGGCGCCTTCCGCCTGGGTGCGGACGATGAAGCCGCCTTTTTCTTCGGCGGGCATCAAGGCCTGCAGCCGCTCGCGCAACTGGATGCGCTCCGACTCGGTGTCGATCTTCTGCGAAATGCCGATATGCGGGTCATGGGGCAGATAGACCAGCATCCGTCCGGCCATGCTGATCTGGGTCGACAGGCGGGCGCCCTTGGTGCCCAGGGGATCCTTGACCACCTGGACCATGAGGGTCTGTCCCTCGAAGAGGAGCTTCTCGATCGGCGTGGGCGTCAGGCCCTGGCTTCTTTCGCCCCGGTTCTCGCGCAGGTCCGCGATGTGGATGAAGGCCGCCCGCTCCAGCCCGATGTCGATGAACGCGCTCTGCATTCCGGGCAGCACGCGGACCACCCGTCCCAGATAGATATTGCCGACGTGGCCCCGCTGGATGCTGCGCTCCACGTGCAGCTCCTGTACCGACCCCTGTTCCACCAGCGCGACTCGGGTTTCGAAGGGGGTGACGTTGATCAGGATATCTTCGCTCAGGGCGATGGCTGGGGGCATAGCGTGCTCGTCTCCATATTAGGTGCGGCGTACAAGCCGAATAGTAAACGTACCCTTTCCCCAGGCAAGCCGGGCGGCGGCGATGGCGCGAAAACTTGTGCTATAGTCTCGCTCCTTCGCGGTTCGGGCAGTTTTTCGAAGCGCGGGGCCAAGCAAGCATCATTGCATGGATAGCGCGAATCAGACAGAAGTCAGTTGCGCCGTTCGAAACAATATGCTATAGTCTTGGGCTTGGCTGATGAAGCGAAACAAGGGTTTACCCTTACGAATCATTAGCCACCTGAAGTGACCGACCCCTGGTTTCAGGGCGATGGCAAGGCTGGAGGTTCAGCGGCGCCGCGGGTTGCAAGATAGGATGCAAATTAGGCAAAAGCCGGTTGCATAATCTGCAAAAGTCGTGTTATAGTTTCGGGCTTGGCAGTTGCCGAAAATTCAGGGTTTACCCTGATGTTTCGATAGCTGCTAAAGAGGACAGGGTCTTGAAGAGGCCGCAGCAGGAAAGCGTAGCGAACCCCGCGAAGTTGACTTGACAAGCGATAAAAACTTCTTCATAATCTCGTTTCTCTGCTGCTGACACAGCGAACGACGCGAAAGCGCCGGGCCAGTCGGCAGGCAGTAAAGAATTTAGCAGTACCGCTCTTTAACAATTAAACAACCGATAAGTGTGGGCGCTTGATGCGGGTGCGGTGATGGGTTGAGTTGGGTTTTTAAACCCGCCTCGGCTTTATCACAAGCACAATGAAATCAAGTGCTCACTAGAAGTGAAGTACCTTAGATGTCAAGTCTAAGCACATACCTCACTTCCTTTGAGTAGCGACGTATGACTCGACCCTTTCGGGGGTTAAGAAATACGAACAAATACAGAGATTAAACTGAAGAGTTTGATCCTGGCTCAGATTGAACGCTAGCGGGATGCCTTACACATGCAAGTCGAACGGCAGCACGGACTTCGGTCTGGTGGCGAGTGGCGAACGGGTGAGTAATGTATCGGAACGTGCCCAGTAGCGGGGGATAACTACGCGAAAGCGTGGCTAATACCGCATACGCCCTACGGGGGAAAGCAGGGGATCGCAAGACCTTGCACTATTGGAGCGGCCGATATCGGATTAGCTAGTTGGTGGGGTAACGGCTCACCAAGGCGACGATCCGTAGCTGGTTTGAGAGGACGACCAGCCACACTGGGACTGAGACACGGCCCAGACTCCTACGGGAGGCAGCAGTGGGGAATTTTGGACAATGGGGGAAACCCTGATCCAGCCATCCCGCGTGTGCGATGAAGGCCTTCGGGTTGTAAAGCACTTTTGGCAGGAAAGAAACGTCGCGGGCTAATACCCCGCGGAACTGACGGTACCTGCAGAATAAGCACCGGCTAACTACGTGCCAGCAGCCGCGGTAATACGTAGGGTGCAAGCGTTAATCGGAATTACTGGGCGTAAAGCGTGCGCAGGCGGTTCGGAAAGAAAGATGTGAAATCCCAGAGCTTAACTTTGGAACTGCATTTTTAACTACCGGGCTAGAGTGTGTCAGAGGGAGGTGGAATTCCGCGTGTAGCAGTGAAATGCGTAGATATGCGGAGGAACACCGATGGCGAAGGCAGCCTCCTGGGATAACACTGACGCTCATGCACGAAAGCGTGGGGAGCAAACAGGATTAGATACCCTGGTAGTCCACGCCCTAAACGATGTCAACTAGCTGTTGGGGCCTTCGGGCCTTGGTAGCGCAGCTAACGCGTGAAGTTGACCGCCTGGGGAGTACGGTCGCAAGATTAAAACTCAAAGGAATTGACGGGGACCCGCACAAGCGGTGGATGATGTGGATTAATTCGATGCAACGCGAAAAACCTTACCTACCCTTGACATGTCTGGAATCCCGAAGAGATTTGGGAGTGCTCGCAAGAGAACCGGAACACAGGTGCTGCATGGCTGTCGTCAGCTCGTGTCGTGAGATGTTGGGTTAAGTCCCGCAACGAGCGCAACCCTTGTCATTAGTTGCTACGAAAGGGCACTCTAATGAGACTGCCGGTGACAAACCGGAGGAAGGTGGGGATGACGTCAAGTCCTCATGGCCCTTATGGGTAGGGCTTCACACGTCATACAATGGTCGGGACAGAGGGTCGCCAACTCGCGAGGGGGAGCCAATCCCAGAAACCCGATCGTAGTCCGGATCGCAGTCTGCAACTCGACTGCGTGAAGTCGGAATCGCTAGTAATCGCGGATCAGCATGTCGCGGTGAATACGTTCCCGGGTCTTGTACACACCGCCCGTCACACCATGGGAGTGGGTTTTACCAGAAGTAGTTAGCCTAACCGTAAGGAGGGCGATTACCACGGTAGGATTCATGACTGGGGTGAAGTCGTAACAAGGTAGCCGTATCGGAAGGTGCGGCTGGATCACCTCCTTTCAGAGCTCAAGTGCTCGTGTTAAGCGTCCACTCTTATCGGTTGTTTGATATATAGCTGGGATCGGTTGTGGGCTTGGGTAGAGGGACTCCTCCCTGCGCCCATGACTCCTGAGTGCTGATCCGAGAAGGTTTTGGGTCTGTAGCTCAGTCGGTTAGAGCACCGTCTTGATAAGGCGGGGGTCGTTGGTTCGAATCCAACCAGACCCACCAGGTATTCTGCGCCAAGCAGGGTATGGGGGTGTAGCTCAGCTGGGAGAGCGCCTGCTTTGCAAGCAGGATGTCATCGGTTCGATCCCGTTCACCTCCACCAAGTCTCAACTTGGTGGTGCCGTAGAGGCCAACTCATAACGTCGCGATTCAAGTTTGAATCCTCGGCTTTATGAGTTGGGTTTTACCCAACAGCTATATTCGTTCTTTAACAATCTGGAAGAAGCACAACGAAATGTACTTATCAAGTACTCGGCGCAAGTCGAAGAAGATGAGTACGGGTTGTGATTGCATTAATTTTGTTCCAAGTTCTCAAGACTGGGGTGAAAGCCTCAGACTGCTTTGAAACTTATGAACGGCACAAACGCTAATACTCAGGTCCTATAGCCTACAGCGTTATAGGATCAAGCGACTAAGTGCATATGGTGGATGCCTTGGCGATCACAGGCGATGAAGGACGTAGTAGCCTGCGAAAAGCTGCGGGGAGCTGGCAAACAAGCTTTGATCCGCAGATATCCGAATGGGGAAACCCACCGCAGCAATGCGGTATCCCTGACTGAATACATAGGTCAGTGGAAGCGAACCGGGTGAACTGAAACATCTCAGTAGCTCGAGGAAAAGAAATCAACCGAGATTCCGAAAGTAGTGGCGAGCGAAATCGGAAGAGCCTTTACGTTTTAGCATGCAAGATAGTCGAACGGGATGGAAAGCCCGGCCGTAGCAGGTGATAGCCCTGTAGATGAAATCTTGTGTGTGGAACTAAGCGTAAGACAAGTAGGGCGGGACACGTGAAATCCTGTTTGAAGATGGGGGGACCATCCTCCAAGGCTAAATACTCGTGATCGACCGATAGTGAACCAGTACCGTGAGGGAAAGGCGAAAAGAACCCCGGAAGGGGAGTGAAATAGATCCTGAAACCGTATGCATACAAACAGTAGGAGCCTCCTTGTGGGGTGACTGCGTACCTTTTGTATAATGGGTCAGCGACTTACATTCAGTGGCAAGGTTAACCGAATAGGGAAGCCGTAGCGAAAGCGAGTCCGAATAGGGCGATTTTAGTCGCTGGGTGTAGACCCGAAACCAGATGATCTATCCATGGCCAGGTTGAAGGCACGGTAACACGTGCTGGAGGACCGAACCCACTAATGTTGAAAAATTAGGGGATGAGCTGTGGATAGGGGTGAAAGGCTAAACAAATCTGGAAATAGCTGGTTCTCTCCGAAAACTATTTAGGTAGTGCCTCAAGTATTACTGCGGGGGGTAGAGCACTGTTATAGCTAGGGGGTCATGGCGACTTACCAAACTATGGCAAACTCCGAATACCCGCAAGTACAGCTTGGGAGACAGAGCACCGGGTGCTAACGTCCGGACTCAAGAGGGAAACAACCCAGACCGCCAGCTAAGGTCCCGAATTATCGCTAAGTGGGAAACGAAGTGGGAAGGCATAGACAGTCAGGAGGTTGGCTTAGAAGCAGCCATCCTTTAAAGAAAGCGTAATAGCTCACTGATCGAGTCGTCCTGCGCGGAAGATGTAACGGGGCTAAGCGATAAACCGAAGCTGCGGGTGTGCACTTTGTGCACGCGGTAGGAGAGCGTTCTGTAAGCCTGCGAAGGTGGCTTGTAAAGGCTGCTGGAGGTATCAGAAGTGCGAATGCTGACATGAGTAGCGATAAAGGGGGTGAAAAGCCCCCTCGCCGTAAGTCCAAGGTTTCCTGCGCAACGTTCATCGGCGCAGGGTGAGTCGGCCCCTAAGGCGAGGCAGAGATGCGTAGCTGATGGGAAGCTGGTTAATATTCCAGCACCGTCGTACAGTGCGATGGGGGGACGGATTGCGGAAGATCATCAGGGTGTTGGATGTCCCTGTTGCTGCATCGAAGATGGCGCTTAGGCAAATCCGGGCGCGTAAATCAAGGGTGTGGCACGAGCGAGCATGGCTTGCGAAGTGATTGGAAGTGGTTCCAAGAAAAGCCTCTAAGCTTCAGCTGTACGAGACCGTACCGCAAACCGACACAGGTGGACGGGATGAATATTCCAAGGCGCTTGAGAGAACTCAGGAGAAGGAACTCGGCAAATTGATACCGTAACTTCGGGAGAAGGTATACCCCGGTAGTGTGATGCGCCTGCGCGCTGAGCATGATGGGGTCGCAGAGAATCGGTGGCTGCGACTGTTTATTAAAAACACAGCACTCTGCAAAGACGAAAGTCGACGTATAGGGTGTGACGCCTGCCCGGTGCCGGAAGGTTAAGTGATGGGGTGCAAGCTCTTGATCGAAGCCCCGGTAAACGGCGGCCGTAACTATAACGGTCCTAAGGTAGCGAAATTCCTTGTCGGGTAAGTTCCGACCTGCACGAATGGCGTAACGATGGCCACACTGTCTCCTCCTGAGACTCAGCGAAGTTGAAGTGTTTGTGATGATGCAATCTACCCGCGGCTAGACGGAAAGACCCCATGAACCTTTACTGTAGCTTTGCATTGATCTGTGAACCGGCCTGTGTAGGATAGGTGGGAGGCTTTGAAGCGTGGTCGCTAGATCGCGTGGAGCCAACCTTGAAATACCACCCTGGTTTGTTTGCGGTTCTAACCTTGGTCCGTTATCCGGATCGGGGACAGTGCATGGTGGGCAGTTTGACTGGGGCGGTCTCCTCCCAAAGTGTAACGGAGGAGTTCGAAGGTACGCTAGGTACGGTCGGAAATCGTGCTGATAGTGCAATGGCATAAGCGTGCTTGACTGTGAGACTGACAAGTCGAACAGGTGCGAAAGCAGGACATAGTGATCCGGTGGTTCTGAATGGAAGGGCCATCGCTCAACGGATAAAAGGTACTCTGGGGATAACAGGCTGATACCGCCCAAGAGTTCATATCGACGGCGGTGTTTGGCACCTCGATGTCGGCTCATCTCATCCTGGGGCTGTAGCCGGTCCCAAGGGTATGGCTGTTCGCCATTTAAAGAGGTACGTGAGCTGGGTTTAAAACGTCGTGAGACAGTTTGGTCCCTATCTGCCGTGGGCGTTGGATACTTGACGGAGCCTGCTCCTAGTACGAGAGGACCGGAGTGGACGTACCTCTGGTGTACCGGTTGTCATGCCAATGGCATTGCCGGGTAGCTAAGTACGGAAGAGATAACCGCTGAAGGCATCTAAGCGGGAAACTCGTCTGAAGATAAGGTATCCCGGGGACTTGATCCCCCTGAAGGGTCGTTCGAGACCAGGACGTTGATAGGTCGGGTGTGGAAGCGCAGTAATGCGTTAAGCTAACCGATACTAATTGCCCGTGAGGCTTGATCCTATAACACTGATGGTTATTGACCTGGTGATGTAGCGTTCCAAGTGTCGTTCAAACCAAAATCTGGCTGCACCGTCGGCAGCCAGCCAACATCAATTACACCCCCCCGTGCGTGACCATCGAGTTCGACTCTGGTCACCGCGCGTTGTGTTTCTTCCCAGATTGGAGCGGTTGCGCTTATGCGCGGCAGCTCAACCAGTTACGCCTGACGACCATAGCGAGTTGGTCCCACTCCTTCCCATCCCGAACAGGACAGTGAAACGACTTTGCGCCGATGATAGTGGACGGACGTCTGTGAAAGTAGGTCATCGTCAGGCTTTTATTGCGCAAAACCCCACAGGTTATACCTGTGGGGTTTTGTCTTTGGGGCGCCGCAATGCCTGCCGCGCCCGCCCGGACGCACAAACAAAAGTAAGTAGAGCGCGCGGCGCTGATGCAAATACAACGTCTGCATCTTGCCCGGAGCATGTCTGCTCTCTACAATAAGCAATAATTATCATTTTCATTATGTTCGATGCCTCCGAAGACGCATGTCCAAGTCGAGACGTTTTATGCGCACCACCATGGGTGGCTGCACGGCTGGCTGCGTCGGCAATTGGGGAATTCGTGCGAGGCCGCCGACCTCGCGCACGACGTGTTCGTCAGATTATTGTGCCGGCCGACGGTGATCGAGCCGCGTGAGCCGCGTGCCTATCTGAGCGCCATCGCACGCGGCCTGCTGATGGATCACTGGCGCCGCCGAGAACTCGAGCGCGCCTGGCTTGAAGTGTTGGCGCGCACACCCGAAGAACTGGCGCCGTCGCCCGAGAGCCGGATGTTGGTGCTGGAAGCGCTTATCAAGATCGATCAAATGCTGGATGCCCTGAAGCCCAGGGTGCGCCAGGCTTTTTTGTGGGCACAGCTTGATGGCATGCGCTGCCCGCAGATTGCCGAACGTCTTGGTGTTTCCCTGGCTACCGCCGAGCGTTATGTGGCGGCGGGGCTGCGCCAATGCTACGCCCACCGGTTCGGTGACGCGTGAGCGAGGCCGCGATTCCCGCCTCGGTTGTCGATGAGGCCATCGCGTGGTCGGTGAAACTGAACTTCGGCTCGGCCGATTCCGATACCTATGCAGCCTTCGAGCGCTGGCGCCGCGCAGCGCCCGCGCATGAGCGGGCGTGGACGCGCATGCAGACGCTGAACGCCGACTTCACCGCCATGCCGCGGGGGGTGGCGCTGGACACGCTTACTACCGTGGGAACGACCCGCGATACGAGGCAGCTACGGCGTCGGGCGATGCTCAAGGGCCTGTTGTTGGCAGGCGGACTGACGGGCACGGGCTGGGCGATGCGTGAGCACACGCCCTGGCAACGTGTCCTGGCGGATGCCAGCACTGGCGTGGGCGAGCTTGATCGCCTGACGCTGGCTGACGGCACATTGCTGGTGTTGAACACGGATAGCGCGGTGGGCATACGGATGGAGGGCGGCGAACGAATGCTGGTCCTCTATCGCGGCGAGATCTCGATCGAGACTGGCGCCGATGCCGCTTCGCCCGTCAAACGACCGTTTCTGGTCCGCACACCGTTTGGCACGGTCCAGGCGCTGGGCACGCGCTTCGTCATGCGCCTGGATGACGATTGCGCCCGGGTCAGCGTGCAGCAGGATGCGGTCGCGCTGCGGACCAATGACGACGTGGCCCCGGTGATT
The DNA here is from genome assembly GCF_037619525.1 of Achromobacter veterisilvae. NCBI lineage: Bacteria > Pseudomonadati > Pseudomonadota > Betaproteobacteria > Burkholderiales > Alcaligenaceae > Achromobacter > Achromobacter veterisilvae. Next base: position 3,153,240 of record NZ_CP148753.1, read on the forward strand.
GCCGAAGCGGGCCAGGCGGGGCGGCTGGACAGCCGCGGCGTCCGCCTGGTGAGCGAACCCGCCATCACTGCCGATGCCTGGCTGGATGGCGCCATCGAGGGCAAGAATATGCGGTTGGCCGACCTGCTGACCGAATTGGCGCGCTATCGCCACGGCCGCATCAGTTGCGCGCCAGAGGTCGCCAATCTGGCGGTTTCGGGCACCTACCATGTGAAAGACACCGACCGAGCCCTGGAATTCCTGGCGCAGACGCTGCCGATACGGCTGCGCTATTGGACACGTTATTGGGTCGCGGTGGGGCCCGCCTGAGGCCTTCCCGGCCTTGCTTTCCGAATGCCAGGATTTTTTTTGAATAAAAAGTGAGGGGATTTGCGTTTTCGACCGGCCTATAGGGAAAGACCCCTTTCAACTTGGCCTATCAAGATCACGCAATGACCCTCGCTCGTACTTCCAGGACAGCGCGCCAGACGCCCGTTCCTACCGTGTTGTCCTCCATTCTTGCCGGCGTGCTGTGCAGCGCCGCGCTTGCCGGGATCGCCCCGGCCGTTCAGGCGCAGGCTACGGTGGCCGTGCAGGAAGGGGAATCCACTTTCGCGATAGCAGCCGGTCCACTGGACCAGGCACTCAACCAGTTCGCGCGCGCGGCCGGCGTGAATGTGTCGTTCGACGCCGGGCAGGTGAGCGGGCTGCAAAGCGCGGGCCTGAACGGACGCTGGAGCGTCCCGCGCGGCTTGAACGCATTGCTTGCCGGCACCGGATTCGAGGGGGGCAGGCTTTCCAGCGGCGGCTATGCCGTGCGGCGCCTGCCCAGCGGTGGCGCGACCATGCTCGAACCCGTCACGGTGACGGGGCAGGAATACCGCCTCATGACCGAGGGCTCCGGATCCTACACGACGTCGGCGGTGACGATCGGCAAGGGCGAACAGCAGCTCCGCGACATTCCGCAGTCAGTCAGCGTGGTGACCCGCCAGCGCCTGGACGAGCAGAACCTGACGTCGGTGTATGACGCGCTGGAAAACACCACTGGCGTGACCTTGCAGCAAAGCCCGCAAGGCGGCAAATACATCTATTCGCGCGGTTTCGACAACAGCGTGATCCAGTACGACGGCGTGCCGCTGGAACGCAATATGTATGGCCGCGCCAGCAACTACTCCGGTGGGACCGCCTTTTATGACCGGGTCGAGGTGCTGCGGGGTGCGGCGGGATTGCTGCAAGGTTCGGGGTCGCCCGGCGGTGCAGTGAACCTGGTGCGCAAGCGGCCTTTGCAAGAAGATCGCTTCACGGTCGAGACCAAGGCTGGCAGTTGGGACCGCTACGGCGTGCAGCTCGACGGAAGCGGCCGGTTGAACGAAGACGGCAGCCTGCGTGGCCGGGCCCTTATCGATCGCCAGGACAATCACTCATTCGTGGATCGGGTGCAGATGAAGAGCACCACCTTCTACGGCACGATCGAATACGACTTCTCGCCGCGCACCCAGGTGAACCTGGGGTACAGCTACGAAGATCTGCGGGGGAGTCCGTCGATCTCGGGCCTGCCGCGTTATAGCAACGGCGAAGAGGTGGGCTTCAAGCGGTCCACCAGCTTTGGCGCGAACTGGAATCGTCAGGAAACCTCGAACCAGGGTTTCTACGCCGACTTCACGCATGCGTTCAATGACGACTGGCGTTTCAAGATGACCGGCGCCTACGTGCAGGAAAACCAATATCTGAAGTACACCGCCTCAAGCCGCGCGATAAATCCTGTGACGCAGCTCGGGGCTGTCAACGCGGCGAGAACGGTGGCCGATATCGATACCTCGGGCGTGGATGCGAACCTCACCGGCAAGTTCCGGGCCTTTGGCCGCACGCACGAAGTGGTGGTGGGCGCCAACTACGGCCACAGCAAGATCGACACCTCCTACGCCTACCTGGTCAACTACGCGACTTTCAACGCCTTCAACTTCAACCCGGACCTGCCCGAGCCGTCCACGGCTGCCCTGCGCGCGAGCGTCGACGAAGCGCGCATTGGCTCGAACCGTGAGTTGGGTTTCTACGGTACGACACGGCTGCAACTGGCCGATCCCTTGAAGCTCGTGTTGGGGGGGAGGTTCAGCCGCTCCAACCGGATCTGGACGACCGACACCACCAGCGCCGGTGTGCTCGTCAACGGCCAGACAACGCAGGCCAACACGCACTTCACCCCCTATGCGGGCGTCATCCTGGACTTGTCGCCGCAATGGACCACATATGTGAGCTACACCGACATCTTCCAGGCGCAAATGGAGGTGAATGCAGCGGGACAGGCGCTCAAACCGATCGTCGGTGAGAGCTACGAGCTGGGCTTGAAAGGCGAGTTGCTGGATGGCCGCGTCAATACGGCGTTCGCGATCTTTCGCATCGACCAGAACAACCGCGCTCAAGTCGACTTCAACTCCAGCCCGACCTGCGCTGCCGACTATTACTGCTACACCGATGCGGGCAAGGTGCGTAGCCAAGGGTTTGACGCCGAGATCAGCGGCGAACTCATGCGCGGCTGGAACCTCTATGCCGGCTATACCTTCAACACGACCAAGTACCTCAAAGACCAGAGCAGCGAAGGCCAGGCATTCGCGTGGTACACCCCCAAGCACATTTTCCGGCTCTGGACCACGTATCAGTTGCCGGGCGACCTGAGCGCCTTCACGGTGGGCGGCGGCGTGAATGTGCAAAGCGGCCAGTCGCGTCAAATCGGAGCCACGACCGTGCAGGCGAGCGGACGTGCAGTGTGGAGCGCCTATACGAAGTACCAGTTCAACCGCAATTGGGCGGCCGTGCTCAACGTCAACAATATCTTCAACAAGACCTACTACAGCGCGGTGGGTAATCTGGTCAACGGCATCCAATACGGTGATCCCCGTAATGTCATGCTGACGCTGAGAGGCACGTTCTGACGATGAAGGCCGGCCTGCGCCAGCGCATGAGCTGGCTGCATACCTGGTGCGGACTGGTGTGTGGTTGGCTGCTGTGCCTGATTTTCCTGGCGGGCAGCATCAGCGTGTTTCGCGCGCCGATCTCGCGCTGGATGGCGGCCGAACCCGCCTTGACTGGAACGCCAGCCGCGCTGCCGCAGGAAGCTGTGTTGGCCGCGGCCTCTCGTTTCCTGGCCGGGCAGGAGGCCGATGCGCGTTTCTGGCGCATCGAACTGCCCGCCGAGCCAGTGCAGGCGATGCGCCTATTCTGGCGGACTGCGAAGGGCGTTGCGCACGAGGCCGCGATGGACCCGCGCGACGGCGCCTTGCTGCCCCAGCCGTGGGGGCGAAAAAGCGAAGGCGGACGCCATTTCATGACGCTGCATTACACCCTTCATGCGGGCAATTTCGGGTTCTGGCTGGTGGGTTGGCTGACGGTCGGCATGCTGGTGGCGCTGCTGTCGGGCATCGTGGTGCACAAGCGCATCTTCAAGGATTTCTTCACCTTCAGGCCGGGGCGTGGCCAGCGCGCCTGGCTCGATGGCCACAATGCTTCGGCCGTGCTCACGCTGCCGTTTCAGCTAATGATCGCCTACACCGGGCTGGCCATCTTTTACACCAGCTACATGCCGGGGCCTTTGCGCGCCGTGTATGGCGAGCAGGGCCTGGCCGGCTGGCAAGCCGCGCTCGCTGAAGGGGCAGCTCAGGCTGAGGCCCCCGTATTGCCGGCGCGCCCGCCGCTGGATGAACGCCTGCCCGCGCGACAGCAACTGGGCGTGCTCCTGCGCGCGGCGCAGGATGCATTGGGAGGGGCTGCGCGCATGATCATGGTGGAGCGCCCCGGGCAAGCCCGCGAACGCATCAGCGTGTATGGCCGGCCAGATGCCGACGTGACGCTCCGCCAGATCAACAGCGCTGTCGGCCGCGCCGTGTTCGATGGCGCCAGCGGCGCTTTTTCGTCCCTGCATCTGGCGGCCGGCCGGCCATCCGCCGATGCGGCGCATGATCTGATGAAACATCTGCATGTGGCCTCTTATGGCGGTTGGACCATCAAGTGGCTGTATTTCGTCCTCGGCCTCGCGGGCGCGCTGATGATGGCGACGGGGACGGTGCTCTTTACGATAAAGCGGCGCAACAAGGGGGAGAGCGAGTTTGGCGCCGGCACGCCGACGTTCTACCGCATTGCCGAAGCGCTCAATGTGGCGGCGATCGCCGGAGCCTGTCTGGCCTGTATTTGCTACTTCCATGCCAACCGTATGATCCCGGCCAGCCTGCCGAACCGCGACGCTTGGGAAATCAGCGCCTTCTTTCTGGCCTGGCTCTCGAGTCTGGCGCATGCCTGCGTGAGACTCGTTCAGCGCGCGTGGGTTGAGCAGTTCGCCTGCGTCGCCCTGCTGTGCCTCTTGTTGCCCGTCGTGAACGTATGGACCACAGGGGGGCACGCGCTGGCTTATGCGCACGCCGGCGATTGGCAGGCCGCCTTGGTGGAGTCGACGATCGTGGCGTTCGGCGGTCTGTTCGCTTTGCTGGCTTGGCGTTTGCGCGCGGGCGGCTGGGCCGGGCCCCGGGCGGGACGCGTGGCCGCCGCCCCGAGCGGCTATCGCTGGCGTGTGCTGGGACGCGTGCTATGCGCGGTGGTGGGCGGCTATGCCCTGGCGACCTTGGGCGCCATCGTGCTGGCCCGACTGCTTGCACTCGGCGGTCTTGCCAGCTCGGCTACCGGCGTGGCCATCGCCAGCTTGCTGAGCTTTCTTATCTACGCCGTGGCCGCCCTGTGGGTGTTCGCGGCGCCTGGCGCATGGCGCCGGCTGCTGATGTCCGCCGCCGCACTGGCGGTGCTGGGCTGGGTGCTGGCATGATGAGCGGGCGACGGTTCATACGCGTTGTCGATTCAACAGCAAGGAGTACTTGAATGCACATTCACCGTATTGCAGCGTTTACGAGCGAGGGCCTCGGGGGAAATCCGGCGGGGGTCGTGCTGGCCGATCGACTACCGCCAGCCGAGGAAATGCAACGGGTGGCTGCCCAAGTCGGCTATTCGGAAACGGTGTTCTCTTGTCCAAACGGCGATGGTTCGTGGCTCACACGATATTATTCGCCCGAAGCGGAAGTCGCCTTCTGTGGACATGCAACGATCGCGCTGGGCGCCGTGCTTGGGCAGGCGTTCGGCCCGGCGACGTATCCGCTGACATTGGCCAACAACCGAATCGAAGTCGCCGCCGAGAAGCGGGACGGCGAGTGGATGAGTGTGCTTCGCTCGCCGCCGACACGCAGCGCAATCGCCAAGCCCGAGCTATTGTCTGAAGCCCTGGAAATCTTTCGATATTCGGCGAACGAACTTGATCCCACGCTTGCGCCTTGCGTCGCCCATGGGGGACTCGACCACCTGGTTGTTCCGCTCCATTCGCGCGCCGCGCTGGCGCGTATGGACTACGACCTCGATGAAGGGCGCCGCTTCATGCGGACGCATGCCATCGGCACGGTTGCGTTCGTGTTCAGTGAAAGCGACAGGCGCTTCCAGGCACGCAACGCGTTTGCGATTGGCGGTGTGTTGGAAGATCCGGCGACTGGCGCGGCGGCCGCGGCTTTCGCCGGCATGCTCCGCGACCTGGGCCGAGTGAAAGAGGGCGAAATCGTCATCATGCAGGGGGTGGACATGGGCCAGCCGTGCAGGATTGAAGTGGCGTTCACGGCAGAGCTGGGGGCGCCGGTGAATGTGCGCGGCAAGGCGTCCGTAATCGGTTAGGCCGGATATTTACAAACAAAACCCCTCGCGGCGTTGCTGCCGGGAGGGGTTTTGCTTTCATCATGAGCGCGCTGGCCCGCCCGCCTACTGCGGCAGATACTGCTGGCGGTCGATTCCGTGGCGCTGGAGCTTGTCGTAGAACGTCTTGCGCGGGATGCCGAGGGTTTCGAGCGTCGCCTTGATGTCGCCCTGGTGCGCCTCGAGGGCCTCGCGGATGAGCTGGGCTTCGAAGCGTTCCATCCGTTCCGGCAGGCTTTGGGCGGCCGCGGCGGCCGCCGCCTCGGGCGCCGGCGCATTCAGCACGCCCAGGACCACGCGCTCGGCGAAGTGCGCCAGTTCGCGCACGTTGCCGGGCCAATCGTGCGTCATCACATGCTGCTTGATGGAGGCCGGCATTTCAGGAATGTCGCGCTGAAAGCGGCGCGAAGCGTGGCCGAGATAGTGGGCGAACAAGAGCGGAATGTCTTCGCGGCGCTCGCGCAGGGGCGGAATCCGGATGGTGACGACATTGAGCCGATAGAACAGGTCTTCCCGGAACTTGGCGCGTATGGCGGGGCTGCCCAGGTCTTCCTTGGTCGCGGCGACCACGCGCAGATCCAGATTGCGCACGTCGTTGCTGCCCAGGGGCGTGATCTGGCGCGACTCGAGCACGCGCAGCAGTTTCACCTGCACCGCCAGCGGCATGCTTTCGATCTCGTCCAGGAACAGGGTGCCGCCGCTGGCATGCTCGATGCGCCCGATGCGCTTTTTCTGCGCACCGGTGAACGCGCCGGCTTCGTGCCCGAACAGTTCGCTTTCGATGACGCTTTCGGGCAGGGCGCCGCAATTGATCGCGACCAGCGGGCGGTCCCGGCGGCGGCTCAGGCGGTGCAGCGCGGTGGCCACGACTTCCTTGCCCGTCCCGGTCTCGCCTTCGACCAGCACGTCCACGTCGGCGTCCGCGATATGGCGCAGCGTCTGCTTGATGCGCTGCATGGCGGGCGTGGTGCCGATGAACGGGACTTCGTCCGCCTCGACGGCGAACGCGGCTTCGCGCAGGCGGCGGTTTTCCAGCACCAGATGGCGCTTTTCCGCCGCGTGCGCGATCGCCGTGATCAGCCTGTCGGCGGCGTAGGGCTTGGCCAGGAAATCGTAGGCGCCGTCGCGCATGCACTGCACCGCGGTCGCGATGTCGCCATGCCCGGTGATGAAGATGACGGGGATGTCGGGATCGATATCGCGCACCCGCCGGAAGAGCTGCAGGCCGTCCATGTCGGGCATGCGGATGTCGCTCACGACCACGCCGTCGAATTCGCGGGTCAGCGCGGGCAGCGCGGAACGGGCGCTGGCATGGGCGTCCACGGAAATGCCGTGCAGCTTGAGCGTCTGCGCATTGGCGCGCCGCAGTTCCTCATCGTCGTCGATGAACACGGCGTGCGGCCGGAATGGCTGGCGAAGGCTGTCGTCGGCCGCGGCCGGCGCGGAAAGAGGGCGTTCAGGGGTTGGGGCCATGGGGGAGGTTCGAAGCGAAGTCCCGGCCGGACGCTTTGCGCAAGGTCAGGATGAAGAGGGCGCCGCCGTCCGGCGCAGGCGGGGCGGTGGAATCGGCCGGGCGGGCCGCGCTCAGTTCGCCGCCGAATTCGGCGGCGAGGTCGCGGCTGATGACCAGGCCCAGGCCCAGTCCTTCCGGCTTGGTCGTATGGAAAGGGGTGAACAGCCGGGCCCGTGCCTGCGCCGACAGGCCCGGGCCGTTGTCGCCGACCTGGACTTGCACGGTGGCGCCGAGATCCTGGTGCGCCACGACGATGCGTCCGTCCGGCCGGCCTTCCAGGGCTTCCAGCGCGTTCTGCAGAAGATTCACCAGCACCTGCTCCAGCCGGACGCGGTCCGCCTGCACCAGATAGTCCTGGTCCGCGGGTGGGCGCTGCAAGGCGACGCCCTGGCGCCGGGCGCGCGGGCCTATCAGCAGCAGGGCGCCTTCCAGGCAGTCCCTCAGGCTGGTGGGGCCGACCGAGGAACCGGCCTTGCGGGAGAAGGCGCGCAATTCGCCGGTGATGTGGCCGATGCGCTCCGTCAAGGCCGCGATGGTGCCCAGGTTCTCCTGCGCGGAGCCGTCGTCGTGACGGCGCAGGAATTCGGCGGCGTTGTCGGCGTAGGCGCGTATGGCGGCCACCGGCTGGTTGATTTCGTGGGCGACGCCGGCCGCGACCTGGCCCAACAGGGCGAGCTTGCTGGCCTGGACCAATTCCTCCTGCATCGTGTGGAGGCGGGCGGCGGTGCGCTGGCGTTCGTCCATTTCGTCGACCAACTGTTCGTTCACCCTGAGCAATTGGGACGTGCGTTCGTCGACCAGCGCGGTCAACTGATCGTGGATGGCGGCCTGCTGGTGCGCGCGTTCGCGCTGGCGGTGGCGGCGCAGCAGGACGATGCCGACGATGGCGGCCAGCGCGCCCTGCGCCAACAGGGCGCCCAACTGCGCGTTCGCCGTCGCCTGGCCGATGGCCGACTGCACGGGCGACAGTAGGTGCAGCGTCCAGCCGGGCGATTCGACGATGGGCAGCGTGGTGTGCAACAGGGGAGCGGCCGCGGGAATCTGGGGCAGCGCGGCGTCGGAACGGACCAGTTGCCCGGTGCTGACCGGTAGCAGCGGCGGCCGCAGGGGCAGGGGCTGGAACGGGGCGTCGCCGAACTGCAGGCTGGTGCGCAGCGACTGGGCCAGGGCGGGCGGCAGCGGCGCCAATACGCCGAAGCGCCAGCCCGCGATGCTGCCCAGCAGCACCACGCCGTGTTCGTCGGTGACGAAAATGGGCGCGTTGGACTGGCGCCAGTCCGCTTCCAGCTCGCGGAAGTCCACTTTCAGCACGACCACGCCCAGCATCGCGCCGGCGGCGTCGTCGACCCGCCGCGACAGGTACAGCCCGGCCTCGTGGCTGACGGTGCCCAAGGCGAAGTGTTCGGCCGAGCCGTGGGCGACCGATCCCTGAAAATAGGGGCGGAACTGGTAGTCCACGCCCACGAAGGTGGCGGGTTCCCGCCAGTTGCTGGCGGCGATCGCAAGGCCCTTCCTGTCCAGTACGTAGATCGCGGAAGCGCCGACGCCGCGGCTGAGCGTGTCGAGCTTTTCGTCCAGCGACGCGATCAGGCCGGGGGTAGGGGTTTGCAGCGCGGCGCGCACGTCGACGTCGCGGGTGAGGACGAAGGGCAGCGCCCTGAACTTGTCGAGGTTGTTGCGCAGCAGGGCCGCGTTGACCTGGGCTGTGCCGCGCGCCTGCGCCGCCGCGTTCTTCAGCGCGCCGTCGCGGGCCCACAGGGTGGCGGCATGCAGGACGCCGAACACGATGCCGACGCCCAGCAGGATTCCCGCCGCCCGCCAGGGCCAGGCGAGCCTGCGCCGCCCGCGGCCTGGCTGGGCCGAGGGCGCCTGGACGGAGGGTGTCCGGGGAGGGGGAGAAGCAGGGTTGGACATGAGGTGTGCGGGTTTTCGCACATTCTATATCTTTTCTGTGTGGAATTTCGCCACTAAAGAGCGGGCCGATGCCGTGGGAAAAACAAGAATCCTTTTTTTATCAATGGCTTGTAGGTATGCCGCGGGGCCGGATCGGCCTGGCACGGCGCTTGCATAAGGATGGGCAAGCCTCGCGGTCCCTCCGCGCGGTGACATGGGCCTGCGGCAATCGAGCGCGGCCATAAAACAGATAACGCCCCGTCGCCCGCCGCGCAGAGCCGCCCGGAGCAAGGGGCCCAGGTGGGGACAAATCCCAATGATCGACGTGGATCAAGTCGCGCCCGCGCGCAAACTCAAATTCCATCAAATCCTTTATGTGCAGGTGATCTTCGCCATTGTGGTGGGAGTGGCCCTGGGCGCGCTGAAGCCGGAACTCGGCCAGCAGATGCAGCCGCTGGGCGATGCTTTCATCAAGCTGGTGAAGATGATCATCGCCCCGGTGATCTTCCTGACCGTGGCCACCGGCATCGCCGCCATGAGCGACCTCAAGAAGGTCGGCCGGGTGGCGGGCAAGGCCATGCTGTACTTCCTGATCTTCTCGACGCTTGCGCTGATCGTGGGCATGATCGTCAGCCATATCGTCCAGCCCGGCGCGGGCATGCACATCGACCCCAGCACCCTGGACCAGAAGGCGGTGTCGGGCTACGTGGCCAAGGCGCACGACTCCACCATTACCGGCTTCCTGATGAACGTGATCCCCACGACCATCTTCAGTCCGTTCGTGGGCGGCGACATCCTCCAGGTGCTGTTCGTGGCCGTGCTGTTCGGCATTTCGCTCGCCATGGTGGGCGAACGCGGCAAGCCGATACTGACCTTCATGACGGCGCTGGCCCAGCCGATCTTCAAGCTCGTCGCCATCCTGATGAAGGCCGCGCCCATCGGCGCCTTCGGGGCCATGGCGTTCACCATCGGCAAGTACGGCATCAAGTCGGTCGTCAACCTGGCCATGCTGGTGGGCACGTTCTACGCGACTTCGGTGCTGTTCGTGGTCGTCGTGCTGGGAATGGTCGCGCGCTACAACGGCTTTTCGATCCTGAAGCTGGTTCGCTACATCCGCGAAGAACTGCTGCTGGTGCTGGGCACTAGCTCTTCAGAGGCCGCGCTGCCCACCCTGATGCAGAAGATGGAACGCGCCGGCTGCTCGAAGTCGGTGGTGGGCCTGGTGGTGCCCACCGGCTACTCGTTCAACCTGGACGGCACCAACATCTACATGACGATGGCCGCGCTGTTCATTGCCCAGGCCTGCGACATTCCGCTGTCGCTGGGCGACCAGATCCTGCTGCTGCTGGTCGCGATGCTGAGCTCCAAGGGCGCGGCGGGCGTGACGGGCGCGGGTTTCATCACCCTGGCCGCCACCTTGTCGGTGGTGCCCTCGGTGCCGGTGGCCGGCATGGCGCTGATCCTGGGAGTCGACCGTTTCATGTCCGAGTGCCGAGCCCTGACCAACCTGGTCGGCAACGCGACCGCCGCGGTCGTGGTCGCGCGCTGGGAAGGCGAATTGGACAAGGAGCAATTGCACGCCGCGCTGGAAGGCGGAGCCCAGGCGCCCGCCGCCGAGCCACAGGTCGTGCTGAGCGAACCGCTGCGGCAAGGCTGAGCGGATCCCGCATAAGAAAAACGAAAAACGCGGCCCGGCCGCGTTTTTTTTTGCCCGTGGCGGGGGGCGCTCAGGGCGTCCGGATTCCCGCCGCGCGCAACAGGTTCGCGGTTTCGAACACGGGCAGGCCCATTACGCCTGTATAACTGCCGGCGATATGCGAGATGAAGGCGCCCGCCAGGCCCTGGATACCGTAGGCGCCGGCCTTGCCGTAGGGTTCGCCGCTGTCGCAGTAGCGGCAGATTTCGTCGTCCGCCAGCTCCCGCATGCGGACTTCGGTGATGGACACGGCCTCCAGCAGCCGGTCGCCGGCCCATACGGCGACGGCGGTGCGCACTTCGTGCGCCGAGCCGGACAGCGCGCGCAGGATCCGGAAGGCGTCGTCCCGGTCGGCGGGCTTGCCCAGGACCTGGCCGGCCAGGATGACGGTGGTGTCGGCGGCCAGCAGGGGCAGGCGCGGCAAGCCGCGGTCGCGCATCCAGTCGCGGCCGCGCAGCGCCTTGTCGCGCGCGGTGCGCTGGACGTAGTCGGCGGCGCTCTCGCCCGGATGCTGGGGTTCGTCCTCGCCCGGCGGGGCGGGCACGAGCAGCACTTCGTGGGCCAGACCCATCTGCGTCAGCAGTTCGCGCCGCCGGGGGCTGGCCGAAGCGAGGTACAGGCGCGCGGGAGGGGAAGCGGGGGCGGCGGTGTCGGTCATGCGTCGGTGGAAGGGGCGCCTGCCCGGCTGGCCAGGTGCGGCCGGTCAGGTGCGGCCGGCTTAGGCGCGGTGGTAGGGATGGTTGGTCATGATGGCCCAGGCGCGGTAGAGCTGTTCGGCCAGCACCACGCGGACCATGGGATGCGGCAGGGTCAGCGAAGACAGCCGCAACTGGCCGCTGCAGGACGCTTTCAGATCGGCGTCCAGGCCGTCCGGGCCGCCGACGAGAAAGGCCACGTCCTGGCCGCCCGCCCGCCATTGTTCGAGCTTTTGCGACAGGGCCATGGTGGTGAGATCGCGGCCGCGCTCGTCCAGCGCCAGGCGCAGGGCGCTGGCGGGCAGGGCGGCTTCGATCCGCCTGGCTTCCGCCGCCATCATCTGCGCGGGCGTCTTGCCGGTGGTGCGGGGCTCGGGCTTGATCTCGCGCAGTTCCAGCGCGCAATCGGCCGGCAGGCGCTTGGCGTAGTCGTCCCAGGCGGTCTGCACCCAATCCGGCATCCGCGTGCCCACGGCCACGACGATGAGCTTCACGGCGTGCTCAGTAACCGGTGCCGTCGTAGGCGCCGTCGCTGGCGATCGGCGCGGGCCGGGTGGATTCCGGCAGGAGCTTCACGCGCACCGGCTTGTCGCCCCAGATCTCTTCCAGGTTGTAGTACTGGCGGATGGCGGGCTGCATGATGTGCACGACCACGTCGCCCAGGTCGACGACGACCCATTCGCCCGTGTCTTCGCCTTCGATGGTGATGCCGGAAAGATCGAGCGCGCGTCCGCGGTCGGCCACGCTGGCGGCCAGCGCCCGGGTCTGGCGGTTGGAGGTGGCGCTTGCAATCACGACGCGATCGAACAGGCTGGTCAGATGCGTGGTGTTGAAAACCTTGATGTCTTGCGCCTTGACGTCTTCGAGGGCGTCGATGACGGCGCGTTGGAGTTTTTGTATATCCATAGCTGCAAATATAACCCGCGCACGGTCAGCAGGAGGCTGGCTCCGGGGCGCTTTCGGCGCCGGGCGGGTAGGGTTTATCGGTAAAGATGGTGCGCCGCAATATACGCCGCGACGGGAGCGGCGAGCAGGCCTTCGGTGGATTCGCCCCGCGCCAGGCGCTGGCGGATCTGGGAGGCCGATACCGGCATGGGGGCAAAAGGCAGTTCCTGAAGCTCGCGGCCCAGGACGCGCAGGTGTTCGGCAAGCGCCGGCGGCGCGCTCAGCGCCGTGCCGGGGCGGGTGGCGACGGCCAGGTCGACCAGGCGGGCGATGTCCTGCCAGTCGCGCCAGGTGCAGAAATTCGCCAGTTGGTCGGCGCCCAGCAGCCAGACATAGTGTGCATCGCGGGGCAGGGCGCGTAGCGTGTCGATCGTGTAGGTGGCGCCGCCGCGCTCGATTTCGACCGGATTGACGGCAAGGCCGGGGTGGCCCGCGACCGCCAGTCGCAGCATGTCGAGGCGCTGTCCGGCCGTGGCGCGCAGCGCCGCGCGCTGCCAGGGGTTGGCCGCCGGGATGAGCTGTACTTCGGCCAGGCCCAGCGCCCGCAGCGCGGTTTGCGCGAGCGCGACGTGCGCGACGTGGACGGGGTCGAAACTGCCGCCCAGGAGCCCGATGCGTTTCAAACCCAGTCCCGCGGTTTCAGGTAGGCGGCCAGTTCCGCCTCGGGCGTGCCGGCTTCCGGATGCCAGTCGTAGCGCCATTGCGCCAGCGGCGGCATGGACAGCAGGATCGATTCGGTGCGTCCGCCGGACTGCAGGCCGAAGAGCGTGCCGCGGTCGAAGACCAGGTTGAATTCGACGTAGCGGCCGCGGCGATAGGCCTGGAAATCGCGTTCGCGTTCCGTGTAGGGCATGCCGCGGCGGCGTTCCACGATGGGTAGGTAGCCGGCGAGGAAGGCATCGCCGACCGAACGGGTCAGGGCGAACGAGGCGTCGAAGCCCGGGGCGTTGAGGTCGTCGAAGAAAATGCCGCCGATGCCGCGCGTTTCACCGCGGTGCTTCAGGAAGAAATACTCGTCGCACCAGCGCTTGTAGCGCGGGTAGTATTCCGCCCCGTGGCCGGCCAGCGCGTCCCGGCACACGGTATGGAAGTGGCGGGCGTCTTCCTCGAACGGATAATAGGGGGTCAGGTCGATGCCGCCGCCGAACCAGAAGATGTCGGCTTCGTCATGGCCGGGGCGGGCGGCGGCGAGGAACATGCGCACGTTCATGTGCGTGGTGGGCACGTAGGGATTGCGCGGGTGCAGCACCATGGAGACGCCCATCGCTTCCCAAGGGCGGCCGGCAAGCTCCGGCCGGTGCGCGCTGGCCGAGGGCGGCAGCTTGGACCCCTGCACGTGGCTGAACAGCACGCCCGCCCGTTCGAACAGATTGCCGCCCTCCAGCAGCCGCGACAGGCCGCCGCCGCCTTCGGGGCGCACCCATTCATCGGCGCGGAAGGCCGCGCCTTCCGCGTCTTCCAGGGCGCCGACGATGCGGGCCTGCAAGCCGGTGAGGTAATCCCTGACTGCGGAGACGGGCAAGGCGGTCATGGGCGGTTCCGGTCAGGCGTTGGACTTGGGTTTCTGCTGCGAGGGCTTGAGCGCGCGCCAGCCGATGTCGCTGCGGTACTGGCGGCCGTCGAAGTGGATGCCGTCGATCGCTTCGTACACGCGGTCGCGGGCCATCTTGACCGAGTCGCCCAGCGCCGTGACGCACAGCACGCGGCCGCCGGTGGTCTTGGTTTCGTCGCCGTCGATCCGGGTGGCGGCGTGGAACACCATGCAGTCCTCGGCGTCGGCGGGCAGGCCGCGGATGGCGTCGCCGGTGCGGGGCGTGTTCGGATAGTTGTGCGCGGCCAGCACGGCGCCCAGCGCGGTGCGGCGGTCCCAGACGATGTCGGCCTGGTCGAGCGTGCCGTCGACGGCGTGTTCCAGGGCGTCGAGCAGGTCGCTCTTGACCCGCATCATGATGGGCTGCGTTTCCGGATCGCCCATGCGGCAGTTGAATTCCAGGGTCTTGATCTCGCGATCGGGGTCGTCGCCGGGGGCGATCATCAGGCCGGCGTACAGGAAGCCGGTGTAGGGGATGCCGTCGCGCGCCATGCCCTGCACGGTCGGCAGGATGATTTCGCGCATGATGCGGTGGTGCAGTTCCGGGGTGACGATGGGCGCGGGCGAATAGGCGCCCATGCCGCCGGTGTTGGGGCCCTGGTCGCCGTCCTGGAGGCGCTTGTGGTCCTGGCTGGTGGCCAGGGCCAGCACGTTGCGGCCGTCGCACATGACGATGAAGCTGGCTTCCTCGCCCACCAGGCATTCCTCGATGACGACGCGCGCGCCGGCCTCGCCCATGGAACCGTCGCCCAGCATGGCGTCCACCGCCGCGTGGGCCTCTTCCAGCGTCGCGGCGACCACGACGCCCTTGCCCGCGGCCAGGCCGTCGGCCTTGATCACGATGGGGGCGCCTTCCTGGTCGATATAGGCATGCGCCTTGGCCGGGTCGGTGAAGGTTTCGTAGCGCGCGGTCGGGATGCTGTGCCGGACCATGAAGGCCTTGGCGTAGTCCTTGGAGCTTTCCAGTTGGGCGGCGGCCTTGGTCGGGCCGAAGATCTTCAGGCCGCGGGCGCGGAACACGTCCACGACGCCGGCGGCCAGGGGCGCTTCGGGGCCGACGACGGTCAGGGCCACGCCTTCGCGCTGCACGAAATCGGCGAGTTCCTCGGCATTGGTGAGCGGGATGTTCTCCATCTGCTCGGCCCGTTGCGTGCCGCCGTTGCCCGGAGCGACGTACACCTTGTGTACGCGCGGAGAGCGGGCCAGCCGCCAGGCGAGGGCATGTTCGCGGCCGCCCGAGCCAATTACCAGGAGTTTCATGTTGGGTGATTCTGAAGGAGGAGTTACTGCGCTTCGTCGAAAATGACGGTCGTATAGACTTCCTGCACGTCGTCCAGGCCTTCCAGGGCGTCGAGCAGCTTCTGCATCTTGATGGCGTCTTCGCCGGCCAGTTCGGTTTCGTTCAGGGCCTTCATGACGATGCCGTCGACTTCGGCCTTCAGGCCGGCGTCGTCGAAGGCGCGGCGCACGGCGGCGTAGTCGGCCGGCGCGCAGACGACTTCGATCACGCCTTCCTCGTCGGTCGCCACGTCTTCGGCGCCGGCCTCGAGGGCGGCTTCCATGACCTTGTCTTCCGAGGTGCCGGGCGCGAACACGAACTGGCCGCAGTGCTTGAACATGAAGGCGACCGAGCCTTCCTGGCCCAGGTTGCCGCCGTTCTTGGCGAAGGCGTGGCGGACTTCGGCGACGGTGCGGGTGCGGTTGTCGGTCATGCAATCGACGATCACGGCCGCGCCGCCGATCCCGTAGCCTTCGTAGCGGACTTCTTCGTAGGCGACGCCGTCCGCGCCGCCCGCGCCGCGCTGGATGGCGCGCTGGATGTTGTCCTTGGGCATGTTGGCGTCGGTGGCCTTGTCCCAGGCCATGCGCAGACGCGGATTGCTGTCCGGGTCGGGGCCCCCGGCGCGCGCCGCCACGGTGATTTCACGAATGATCTTGGTCCAGAGCTTTCCGCGCTTGGCGTCTTGGCGCCCTTTGCGGTGCTGAATATTGGCCCATTTGCTGTGTCCGGCCATGGCTTCCCAGGGATAAATTGTCTGCAAAACGGGCATTTTACCGTGCCGGCGGGCCCTGCGCCCGGGCGAGGGCCGCTTGTGTCCTTCTCGCCACGCGCACAATCGGGGCGGCAGGCTCTACACTTGGGCATCCATCTGATTCCCCGGCCTGGAGAGCTGCACATGCCCGACCCCATCGTCATCGCCAAGAATGCACAGACCGAATTGGCCTTGCTGCCTGCCCTGGCCAACCGGCACGGGTGCATCACCGGGGCCACGGGCACGGGCAAGACGGTCACGCTGCAGGTCCTGGCCGAGTCCTTCTCCCGCATCGGCACGCCGGTGTTCATGGCCGACGTCAAGGGCGACCTGACCGGCATTTCCCAGGCGGGGACGGCCAGCCCCAAGCTGCTGGAGCGCCTGCAGAACCTGGGCCTGAGCGAGCCGGCCTGGGCCGCCAGCCCCGTGACGCTATGGGACGTGTTCGGCGAACAAGGCATGCCGGTCCGGGCCACCGTGTCCGACATGGGGCCCTTGCTGCTCTCCCGCATCCTGGAACTGAACGACACCCAGGAAGGGGTGCTGACCCTGGTGTTCAAGGTGGCGGACGACGAAGGGCAACTGCTGCTGGACCTGAAGGACCTGCGCGCCATGCTCCAGAACGTCGCGGACCGCGCGGCGGAACTGAAGACCCGCTACGGCAACGTGTCGTCGGCCAGCATCGGCGCCATTCAGCGGGGCCTGCTGGCCCTGGAATCGCAGGGGGCGGAGAAATTCTTCGGCGAGCCCATGCTGGACGTGGCCGACCTGATGCGCACGGACGCGCAGGGCCGGGGCATGGTCAACATCCTGGCCGCCGACAAGCTGATGCAGGCGCCGCGCCTGTACGCCATTTTCCTGCTCTGGCTGCTGGCGGACCTGTACGAGAAACTGCCCGAGGTGGGCGATATGGACCAGCCCAAGCTGGTGTTCTTCTTCGATGAAGCCCACCTGCTGTTCAATGACGCGCCCGCCGCGCTGCTGAACAAGATCGAGCAGGTGGTGCGCCTGGTCCGGTCCAAGGGCGTGGGCGTCTATTTCGTCACCCAGAACCCGCTGGACATTCCGGACACGGTGCTGGGGCAGCTCGGCAACCGGGTCCAGCACGCCCTGCGCGCCTTTACGCCGCGCGACCAGAAGGCCGTGAAGACGGCGGCCCAGACCATGCGGCCCAACCCGGGCCTGGACATCGAGGCGGCCATCACCGAACTGGGCGTGGGCGAGGCCCTGGTATCGCTGCTGGACGCCAAGGGCCGGCCCATGCCGACCGAACGCGCCTATATCGTGCCGCCGGCAAGCCGGATCGGCCCCGCGACGGACGCCGAGCGGCAGTCGCTGCGCCAGGGCAGTTTGCTGGCCGCCAAATACGAAAAGTCCATCGACCGGGAGTCGGCCTACGAGGTGCTGGCCGGACGCGCGGCGAAGCCGGCGGGAACGGCGAAGGACGAACCCGGGCAAACCGCGGGCCAGCCGCCGGCCGCCGATGTCGGCGGGGGCCTGATGGGCGGCCTGAACGAGGTCCTGTTCGGATCCACCGGGCCGCGCGGCGGCAAGCGCGACGGCATCGTGCAGACCATGGCCAAGAGCACGCTGCGCTCCGTCGCGCGTGAATTGACCCGCGGCATATTGGGGTCGCTGCTGGGATCCAAGGGCCGCCGTTGAGCCCACACAAGAGGCTGTTGCCGCTTGAAACAGCTTCTTTGTAACTTCAAGCTTCAATAACCTGTCCGTTTGTCATTTTGGGGTGTCGCGCCGGGCCAATTTGTGCCTATGATTCCCGGCTGTGTATCCCCAGCAAAACCAGAGGAAACCGCGGTGTCAAAGAAACATAAGATTGCAGTAATTCCCGGGGACGGGATCGGCAAGGAGGTCGTCCCCGAGGGGTTGAAGGTGCTGGACGCGGTTGCGACGCGGTTCGGCATCGATTTCCAGTGGGACCACTTCGACTGGAGCTGCGACTATTACGCCAAGCACGGCAAGATGATGCCGGACGACTGGCAGGCGCAGATCGGCCAGCACGAAGCCATTTTCTTCGGCTCGATCGGCTGGCCCGCCACGGTGCCCGACCACGAGGCGCTGTGGGGATCGCTGTTCAAGTTCCGCCGCGAATTCGATCAATACATCAACCTGCGCCCCGTGCGCCTGATGCCTGGCGTGCCGTCGCCGCTGAAGGACCGCAAGCCCGGCGAGATCGACTTCTTCATCGTGCGCGAGAACACCGAAGGCGAATACTCCAACAGCGGCGGCCGCCTGTTCGCGGGCACCGAGCGCGAGGTGGTCATCCAGGAGAGCGTGTTTACCCGCATCGGCGCCGACCGCGTCCTCAAATTCGCATTCGAATTGGCGCAAAAGCGCGGCAAGCACCTGACCGCGGCCACCAAGTCCAACGGTATTTCCATTTCGATGCCGTGGTGGGACGAGCGCGTGGCCGACATGGCGGGGAACTATCCCGACGTGCGCTGGGACAAATACCACATCGATATCCTGTGCGCGCATTTCGTGCAGCATCCCGATTGGTTCGACGTGGTGGTGGCTTCCAACCTGTTCGGCGACATCCTCTCCGATCTGGGGCCGGCCTGCACCGGGACGATCGGGATCGCGCCTTCCGCGAACCTGAACCCGGAACGCAAGTTCCCGTCTTTGTTCGAACCGGTGCATGGGTCCGCGCCGGATATCTATGGCAAGGGCATCGCCAATCCGATCGGACAGATCTGGAGCGGCGCTTTGATGCTCGATTTCCTGGGCTATCCCGATGCGTCGGCCGCCGTCGTGCAAGCTATTGAGACGGTATTGGCAGAAGGACCGCGCACGCGGGATATGCAGGGCAACGCCTCTACCGCCGATGTCGGCAGCGCGATTGCGTCGCTGATCTCGGCGGGCTAAGGCATTCGCGAATAAGGCCTATCAGGCTAGTAGATGGAAGATTCAGCTTTTTCCTCCCCCGGCGCCCAGGTGGGCGACGGGCGGGCCGATCGTTTTGTGCGCAAGCTGTTTCGCTTGTTGCGATCGCGCACGCAGAGGCACAACCAGCACCTGTGGCCCTTTGTCAGGATCTGGCGGGACCGGTCGGGCGCCATTTGCGGGTTCCGCGCGTTCGGCCGTTCGCTGCCGGTCACGCCCCTGGAACAGGGGTACGACCCCGGCGATCAGGAAGTGCATCTCATCCTGAGCGGCCCTTCGGTCGCTGAAATCCCCTACGACCGGCTCGACATCCGCGTGGCGATGGGCGTGAACGGCGCCATCGCGCTGGCGCGCAAGTTCGACCTGCCGTTCAAGTACTACTGCATCATCGACCAGAACTTCGTCCGCGACCGCATCGACCTGGTGCGGGAAATCGTGTCGCGCGACCTGACGCTGTACGTGTTGCCCGAAGTGCTGCGCTACATCATGCAGGGCATCCCGCAGGAATCGATCCGCTGCCGGATCTGCATCATCGAATTGATTTCCGAACGCGCCTACCAGCGCAGCGCCGCGCCGGCCGTCCTCAAGCGCATGGCGGCGGCGACGCCCGACGTGAAGCTGCTGGACGCCAAGCAGGGGCTGGGATACAGCTTCGACGTGGCGCTGGGCGTCTTCGACGCCGATACGGTGGCCTATGCCGCCTTGCAGGTGCTGGTGTCCGGCGGAGCCCGCCACGTATACGTGCACGGGCTGGACCTGACGCTGCAGAACGGCCTGCGTTTCTACGACGAGGGGCCTTCCCCACAGGCCAGCAGGCTGGCGCGCAATTTCTCGCGGCTGATCGAGCCGTCTTTCCGGTTCGCGGCCGCGCAGTGGCGCACTCGCGGCGTGTCGGTGTTCAATCTGTCGCCCATCAGCGCGTTATCGGCCGACATCATCGAGCGCCTGGACTGGCAGGTACTGCTGAAGGAATGACGCGGCTGGGCGCCAGGCGCGCAACGCGCCCGGCGCCCGGACGGCGGTCAGTGCGCGCCGGCGGCCGCTTCGGCGGCTCCGCCGCCGCCGCCCACCTTGGCCGATTTCGGGCGGGCGAACCACACAAGGCCCGTCAGCGCCAGGAAGATGATGGCGGACGCGTAGAACACGTCCACCGCCGACATCGTGAAGGCCTGCCCGTTGATCATGGCGTCGACCGTGCTCAAGGCCTGCGGGTGCGTCATGCCCAGCCCGTTCTGCAGCGTATTCAGCGTGTGGTCGAACGCCTGCTGGCCGGGCCTGGCCGCTTCGGTCAATTGCGCGTGATGCATGGTCGCGCGGTTTTCCCAGAGCGTCGTCGCGATCGACGTGCCGAACGCGCCCGCCGTCAGGCGCAGGAAGTTCGACAGGCCGGAGGCGGCGGGGATGCGCCACGGCTCGATGCTGGCGAGCGTGATCGAGGTCAGCGGCACGAAGAAGGCGGCCATGGCCGCGCCCTGGATGATGGTCGGGATCATCAGCGTGCGCACGTCGGTCTGGGTGTTGAATCCCGACCGCATGAAGCACACCAGGGCGAAGATCATGAATGCCACCGTCACGATCTGCCGCGGGTCGCGCGTGGCCAGCATCTTGCCGACGATGGGCGTCAGCAGGATGGCCAGCAGCCCGACCGGCGCCGTCACGAGGCCCGCGTACGTGGCGGTATAGCCCATATTGCTTTGCAGCCACAGCGGCAGCAGCACGACGTTGCCGAAGAAGACGCCGTAGGCCACCGCGAGCGTCAGCGCGCCGACCGTGAAGTTGCGGATCTTGAACAGCCGCAGGTCCACCACGGGATGGGCGTCGGTCAGTTCCCAGATCAGGAAAAAGACGAAGGCCACGAAGGCGGTCGCCGCCAGCGCGATGATGGTGGGGCTGGCGAACCAGTCCAGTTCCTTGCCCTTGTCCAGCATGATCTGCAGCGCGCCCACCCAGACCACCAGCAGCGCCAGGCCGACCTTGTCGATCGGCAGCTTGCGCGTGACCGATTCCCGGTTGCCGTAGATGCGCCAACTGATCCAGGCGGCCAGCAGGCCCACCGGCACGTTGATATAGAAGATCCACGGCCAGGTGTAGTTGTCGGAGATCCAGCCCCCCAGCAGGGGGCCGGCGACGGGGGCGACCAGCGTGGTCATGGACCAGACCGCCAGCGCCATGCCCGCCTTCGACTTGGGGAAGCTGGCCAGCATCAGCGCCTGCGACAGCGGGATCATCGGGCCGGCGACGGCGCCTTGCAGCACGCGGAACGCGATCAGCGCCTCCAGCGAAGGCGAGAAGCCGCACAGCCACGACGCCAGCACGAACAGCAGCGTCGAAATCAGGAAGAGGCGCACCTGCCCGAAGC
The DNA here is from genome assembly GCF_037619525.1 of Achromobacter veterisilvae. NCBI lineage: Bacteria > Pseudomonadati > Pseudomonadota > Betaproteobacteria > Burkholderiales > Alcaligenaceae > Achromobacter > Achromobacter veterisilvae. Next base: position 3,174,557 of record NZ_CP148753.1, read on the forward strand.
GCTGCGTCAGCCAGCCCGTGAGCGGCACCGTGATCGCGTTGGCGACGGCGAAGGAGGTGATGACCCACGTGCCCTGGCTGGTGCTGACGCCCAGGTCGCCCGAAATGGTGGGGATGGACACGTTCGCGATCGAGGTGTCCAGCACGTTCATGAACACCGCCGTGGACAGCGCGATGGAACCGATGATGCGGGTTGCGCCTTCCAGCGGCGCATAGGTGCCCGGCGGCCGGGCGGCTTGGGGGGAGGCTCCCGCGTCCGCGGGCTGGGCGGCTGTGCTCATGATGCGAGGTTGGCTTCGATGATCTTGCCGATCATGGCGTCGACTTCGTCGTGGGCGGGTTCAAAGGCGCGCGTCGACCAGGCCGGCTCCTTGCGCTCGGCCTGCGTCAGCGGTTCGCCTTCCTGCTTGCCGACGTCGACTTCCACGTCCATGGACAGGCCCACGCGCAGCGGATGCTTCTTCAGGTCTTCGGGATCCAGCGCGATGCGCACCGGCACGCGCTGCACCACCTTGATCCAGTTGCCGGTGGCGTTCTGGGCGGGCAGCAGGGCGAAGGCGCTGCCCGTGCCGGCGTCCAGGCCGGCGATCGTGCCGTGATAGGTCACCGATCCGCCGTACAGGTCGGCCACCAGCTTGGCCGGCTGGCCGATGCGCATCTTGCGCAACTGGCCTTCCTTGAAGTTCGCCTCGACCCAGACCTGGTCCAGCGGCACGACGGTCATCAGGGCGGCGCCGGGGGCGACGCGCTGGCCGACCTGCACGCTGCGCCGGGCGATCACGCCGGATACCGGGGCGGGCAGCACGGTTCGCGATTGCGCGAGCCAGGCGTTGCGCAGGCCGGCCGCCGCCTGCTGCACGTCGGGATGGTCGGCCACGGTGGTGCCCTGGGTCAGCGCCTGGTTGGTCGCCAGCTTGGCGCGCGAGGCCGCCAGCGCGGCGCGGGCCTGCGCCAGGCCCGACTGGGCGGACTTCAGCGCGGCTTCGGCGTGCAGGATTTCTTCGCCGCTGACGCCGCCCGACTTGGCCAGTTGCTGGCGGCGGTTGACGTCGCTTTGCGCGCGCGTCAGCTCGGCCTGCGCGCGCAGGATGTCGGCATTGCGCAGGTCGACGTCGGCGGCCAGGGCGTCGTTCTGGACGTAGATGGTGCGCACCTGGCGCACCGTCTGCGCCAGCTTGGCCTGGGCCTGTTGCAGGGCCACGTCGGTATCGGCGGGGTCCAGGCGCACCAGCGGCTGGCCAGCGGCGACGGTTTCCGTGTCGTCGGCCTCGATGGCGACGACCGTGCCCGGCACCTGGGGCGTGATCTGCACCAGGTTGCCGTGCACATAGGCGTCGTCGGTGCTTTCGAAGTGGGCGCCGAACAAGGCCCACCAGATGCCGTACGCGATCGCGACGAGGACGAAGGCGCCGGTGGCCAGCAGCAGCAGGCGTTTACGGGCGGGGTTGGCGGCGGGAGGGGCAGCGTTCATGACGTCTGAATCCGGGGATCGTTCAATGGGTGGGGTTCGTGGCGGGCGCGGATCCGGCCGCGGGGACGTAGCCGCCGCCCAGCGCATTCGCCAGGTTGGCGTCCAACTGATAGGCGCGGATGCGCAGGTCGGTGTCCAGGCGGGCCTGGGTCAGCACGCCGGTCTGCGCGATGAGCACGGCGATGTAATTGCCCATGCCGGCCCTGTAGCGCTTGACGGCCAGGTCGTAGGCGGCATCGATCGCTTCGCGGGCCTGGCGCTGCTCGGCCTTTTCCTGGTCCAGCAGGCGCAGGCCGTCGAGGGCGTCGGCAACCTGGTGCACGGCGTCCAGCACGGTCTGGTTGTAGTCCGACACCGCGAGGTCGGCGTCGGCGCGGCGGCCCGCCAGATTGGCGTTCAGCTCGCCGCCATGGAAGATCGGCAGGGTGACGGCCGGACCGAAGCCGGCCATGCGGGCGTCGGCGCCCAGCAGGTTGCCGGTGCCCATGGCCTGGAAGCCGGCGAACGCCACCAGGTTCACGTTGGGGTAGAACTCGGCCTTGGCGCTGTCGATGGCGTGCCGGGCGGCCTCGGCGCGCCATTTCGCGGCCGCCACGTCGGGACGATGGCCCAGCAGGTCCAGCGGCACGCTGGCGGGGATGCCGCCGGCCGGCGCGGTCAGCGCCACGGGCGTCAGGGACTGTCCGCGCTGCGGTCCGGCGCCGGCCAGCGCCGCGACCTGGTTGCGCAATTGCGCCAGGGTGGTCTCGGTCTGGGTCAGTTCCACCTTGCCGGCGGCCAGCGACGATTCCGCCTGCTTGACCTCCACCTGGGTGTCCAGCCCGGCCTTGTAGCGGCCCTGGGTCAGCGACAGCACCTCGGCGCGCTGGGCCAGCACGCGGTTCAGGACGTCGCGCTGCGCGAAGGCGTTCTGCAGGTTCAGGTAGGCGCGCACCGTGGCGCTGGCCAGCACGTTGCGCGCCGCCTGCGCGTCGGCCGCGGCGGCCTGCTGCTGCGATACGGCCGACTGCAGGCGCGAGCGGTTCTTGCCCCAGAAATCCAGCTCGTAGCTGAAGTCCAGCGCCAGCCGGTTGTCGCTGACGACCGAGCCGCCCAGCGGGGCGGGGTAGATGTAGTCCTTGGACAGGTGCTCGCGGGTCAGCGCATAGTTGGCGTCCACGCGCGGCAGCAGCGGCGCGCGGGCCGTGCTGACGGCGGCGTTGGCCCGGGCCAGGCGGGCCTGGGCCGCGCTCATCGAGGGGTTGTTCGCCAGGGCTTCATCCAGCAGCGCGTTGAGCTGCGGATCGCCGTAGCGCTGCCACCATTGCGTGGCGGGCCAGGCGGCGTCCTGGCCGGTCAAGCCCAGCTTGGCCGCATCCAGCGCCGCCACGGGTTCGGGCCCGGGTTCCATCAGTGCGCAACCGCTCAGGGCCAGCACCAATACGGTAGAAAGAAGGCGTTTCATCCTGACTGTTTGCTGAAAGTAATTGATTAATCTGTATTTGCCTAGGCAATTATTATGCCAAACAAAACCCCCATGGGAGGGGGAAGTGCGCGCTGGCAGCGTGCTTCAGGCGGAGCCGTTGGCGAGCATGCGCCGCAGGAAGTGCATGAGCTGGGAGACTTCGTCGGTCGAGAATCCGCGCAGGTGATGGTTGAGCGAGCGGGCGATGTTGGCCGGGATCTCGCGCGCCTTGGCCTCGCCCAGTTCGGTGAGTTCGATCTTGACCACGCGGCGGTCTTCCTGGCTGCGGCTGCGGCGCAGCAGGCCCTTGGCTTCCAGGCGGTCCAGCGCGCGGGTCATGGCGCCCGTGTCCATGCCGTTGAGCCGCGCCAGTTCCGCGGGCGTATCGGCGCGGCCCAGGAAGACCATGGCGATGGGGCGCCATTGCATGGCGGTGAGGTCCAGCGGAGCCATTTCCTGGTCCAGCATCCGGTTCAGGGAGTTGTAGACCTGCTTGATGAGGAAACCGGCGTTGTCCTCCATCATGCAGCGGGCGTCGCTGCGGTAGTGGACGGGGTTGTCGGGCGTGGAGGGGGGAGGCGCGGCATTCATGCGCCGAATTTTACTGCCTAGTCAGTTATTGTCAAGGCTGTATCTTCGTCGGCGCTTGGACGGGCGGCGCGGCCGGCGCCTGCTTGCGCAGGCCCGACCAGACGATGGCCGCCACGATCAGGGCGGCGCCCGCCATCATGCGCGGGGTGGGCTGCTGGCTGAACAGCGCCCAGGCGAAGGCGATGGCGTAGACCGGTTCCAGGGCGATGACCAGCCCGGCGCTGCGGGCATTGAGCCGGGTCAGGCTGGACACGAACAGGTAGTGGGACAGGCCCGTGCAGAAGATGCCCAGCAGCGCCAGCCAGAACAGGTCCAGGGCGGGCAGGGCCGGCAACTGGCCGGCGGCGAAGGGCAGCATCACCAGCGCGACGACCAGGTTCTGCCAGCACGCGACCTGCATCGGGTCCATGCCGGAGGCCGAGCGGCGGTTGCTCAATGCCAGCAGCGCGAAGCTCAGGCCCGACAGCAGGCCCCAGGCGAGGCCGATCGTGCCCTGGTCGGCCAGGTCGAACGAGGGGGTGACCAGCACCAGCCCGGCGGTCACCAGGCCCAGCAGCAGCCATTCCGCCGGGCGGATGCGCTCGCGGAAGATCAGGCCTTCGAACAGCGTGATGAAGGCCGGGAAGCTGGCGAAGCCCAGCGTCGCGATGGCGATGCCGCCGACCTTGACCGAAATGAAGAAGGTGACCCAGTGCCCCGCCAGCAGGGCGCCGGCCACGACCAGCACGAACAGTTGCGCGGGCGTGAGGGCGCCCAGCAGCGGCTTGCGGCGCATGCGGGCGAAGAGCCCCAGCGAAACCACCGCGAAGGCGGCCCGCCCCAGGGTGATCACGGCGGCGCTGGCCTGTATCAGTTCGCCGAATACGCCGGTCAGGCCGAAAAGCACGGCGGCAATGTGGATGTAGGTAAGGGCGCGGTGTCGAGTCATGCGGGGGGAGCCAAAAAGTGCAATTATTTGTGCACTGAACATAAAATCATCGCATGAATCGCCTTGCCGAGTTTTTGCCGCTACTCCGTCCTTCCAGCCGCGCGGCCGGAATCCTCATGGCGACCCTGGGCGCGGTCCTGTTTTCGGCCAAGGCCATCGTGGTCAAGTTCACCTACCGCTACGGTATCGACGCGGTCACCCTCATCGCCTTCCGCATGCTGTTCGCCATGCCGTTTTTCGCGGCCGTGGCGTGGCACCAGTCGCGCCGCGCCTCGCGCGGCGAGATCGTCGTCCTGACGCGCAAGGAACGCCTGCAGGTGTGCGTGCTGGGGCTGCTGGGCTATTACCTGTCCAGCTTCCTGGATTTCCTGGGGCTGCGCTACGTCACCGCCAGCCTGGAACGGCTGATCCTGTTCCTGTCGCCGTCGCTCGTCGTGCTGCTGTCGGCGTTCTGGTTCAAGCGGCCGGTCGAGCGCCGCCAATGGATGGCCATGGTGCTGTCCTACGCCGGCGTGGTGCTGGTGTTCGCCCATGATCTCTCCTTCGGCGGAGGCGAGGTGCTGTTAGGGTCTTTATTCGTTTTCGGGTCGGCCGCAAGCTATTCTGTGTACCTGATTTGTTCAGGGGAACTGATCAAGCGGGTCGGCGCGACGCGCCTGGTGGCCTATGCCATGCTGGTGTCCTGCGTGGCCTGCATCGTCCAGTTCTTTGCCGTGCATCCGCCGGCTATGCTCGTCCAGCCCGCGGGGGTCTATGGATATTCCGTGATCCACGCCACCCTGAACACCGTGGTGCCGGTGTTCATGCTGATGTGGGCGGTGGCGCTGATCGGCGCGCCCACCGCGTCGCTGCTGGGCATGCTGGGGCCGGTGTCGGTGCTGTTCCTGGCGTCATGGTTCCTGCACGAGCCCATCACGGTGTGGCAGATGGCGGGGACCGCGCTGGTGCTGGCTGGTGTGTTCGCGTTGATGGGGGGCGGGCCTGGCAAGACGGCGTCCGCCAGGCAGCGCGAGGCGCGGCCGTCTCGTTGAATCCGGTTTTCCCGCTTAGTTCGCATTATTTCCAATGAAAGGAGGCCAGCATGGCCAGCAATCTCGTCAAGGCAATTCGTATCGAGCAGCACGGTGGTCCCGAAGTCCTGAAGCTGGTCGAGGTGGAAGTGCCTCCGCCCGCCGCCAATGAAGTCACGATCCAGCAGCATGCCGCCGGGCTGAATTTCATCGATATCTATTTCCGCACGGGCTTGTATCCCCATCCGCTGCCCCATGGCCTGGGCTTCGAGGGCGCGGGCGTCGTGACCGCCGTGGGCGCCGACGTCAAGCACCTGAAGACGGGCGACCGCGTCGCCTACGGCCAGAGCCCCATCGGCGCCTACGCGCAGGCGCGCAACGTGCCCGCCGCGCAGGTCGTCAAGGTGCCCAAGGGCATCGGCTTCGACGAGGCCGCCGCGCTGATGCTCAAGGGCCTGACGGTGCAGTACCTGTTCCGCCAGACCTACCGCCTGCAGGGCGGCGAAACCATCCTGTTCCACGCCGCCGCGGGCGGGGTCGGGCTGATCGCCTGCCAATGGGCCAAGGCGCTGGGCGTGAAGCTGATCGGCACGGTCTCCAGCCCCGAGAAGGCCGAGCTGGCCCGCGCCAACGGCGCCTGGGAAACCATCGACTATTCGCGCGAAAACGTGGCCGAGCGCGTGCTGGCGCTGACCGGCGGCAAGAAGGTGCCGGTGGTGTACGACGGCGTGGGCAAGGACACCTGGGAAACCTCGCTGGACTGCATCGAGCCGCGCGGCCTGATGGTGAGCTTCGGCAACGCCTCCGGCCCGGTGGCGGGCGTCAACCTGGCGACGCTGAACCAGAAGGGCAGCCTGTACGTGACGCGCCCGTCGCTGGGCATCCACGTGAACACGCTGGAAAAGTTGCAGGCCGCGTCCGAGGAACTGTTCGACCTGGTCCTGAAGAAGAAGATCAAGGTCCGCATCGACCAGCGCTATCCCCTGGCGCAGGCCGGCGAGGCGCAGACCGCCCTGGCCTCGCGCAAGACCACCGGCGCCACGGTGCTGATGCTGGACTGACCGGCGCCTGGCGCCGCGCGGCCCTGGGCAGGGCCGCGCCGGACCCGGCACGACGCGGCGGCGTCGTGCCGGGTTTGTTTTTGGAGACGGCGGCGGGGGCGCCGTGCGCAGAATGACAAATCGCCATGCACGGCCCGACAAGCCAGCCGCCGACGCCGTTGCTATTCTGGCTCCGACCTTTTCGTTGGAGTTCCGAATGCCTGCTGCAAGCGCTTCCTCCGCCGACCGCCCAGAACTGGGCGCCATCCGCGAGTCCATGCTCATCGACGGCAAGCCGGTGCGCGAAGGGCAGGGCGAGCCCATCGCCGTGCATGACCCCGCCACCGGCCAGGTCATCGCCCACCAGCCCGATGCCGGCCCCGTCCAGATCGACCTGGCCGTGCAGGCCGCAAGGCGCGCGTTCGATGCCGGCCCCTGGCGCGACATGCTGCCCGCGGGGCGCGAGCGCCTGCTGCTGAAGCTGGCGGACCTGGTCGAGCAGCACGGCAATGAACTGGCCCGGCTGGAAACGCTGAACAACGGCAAGCTGCTGGGCGTGGCCCAGGGGCTGGAAGTCGGGTCCGGCGCGCAGTGGCTGCGCTACATGGCGGGCTGGGCCACCAAGATCACCGGCGACACGCTGTCCCTGTCCATTCCATTTCCGCCCGGCGTCCGATACAGCGCCCAGACCCTGCCGCAGGCCGTGGGCGTGGTCGCGGCGATCATTCCCTGGAATTTCCCGCTGCTGATGGCGATCTGGAAGATCGCGCCCGCCCTGGCGGCCGGCTGCACCGTGGTGCTCAAGCCCGCCGAGGAAACCCCGCTGACCGCGCTGCGCCTGGGCGAACTGGTGCTGGAGGCGGGTTTTCCGCCCGGCGTGGTCAACGTCGTGACGGGCAGGGGCGAGACCGCCGGCGCGGCGCTGGTGGCGCACCCCGGCATCGACAAGATCGCGTTCACCGGTTCCACCGAGGTGGGCAAGCTGATCGGCCGCGCGGCGATGGACGGCATGAAGCGGGTGTCGCTGGAACTGGGCGGCAAGTCGCCGGTGATCGTGCTGGACGACTGCGACGTCGACCGCGCCGTGCAGGGCGCCGCGGCCGCCATTTTCTTCAACCAGGGCCAGGTGTGCACCGCCGGCTCGCGGCTGTACGTGCAGAAAGGCCTTTACGCCAAGGTCGTCCAGGGGCTGGCCGACCTGGCCGCGGGCATGAAGCTGGGCTCGGGATTCGACCCGGCCACGCAGATCGGCCCGTTGGTATCCGCGCGCCACCGGCAGCGCGTCATGGACTACATCGGCATCGGCCGCGCCGAGGGCGGGCGCGTCCTGGCGGGCGGCGGCGCCGGCGACGGAGCGGGCTATTTCGTGCAGCCCACCGTGTTCGCCGGCCTGCGGCCGGACGCCCGGATCGTGCGCGAGGAGATCTTCGGACCGGTCGTCGTGGCGCAGCCCTTCGACAGCCTGGACGACGCCGTGCGGCTGGCCAACGACAGCGCCTTCGGCCTGGGCGCGAGCCTCTGGAGCAACGACCTGGCGCGGGTCCAAAGCCTGATCCCGCGCATCGCCGCCGGAACGATCTGGGTGAACACGCACAACATGCTGGATCCCAACATGCCTTTCGGCGGATTCAAGCAGTCCGGCATCGGCCGCGAGCACGGCCGCGCCGTGCTGGACCTGTACCTGGAGAAGAAGTCGGTTTGTATCGCTTACTAGAACGACGGTAGCGCGGCCCAAGCCGGGAGATACCGGCGGCCGCCCCGTCATGAAACCAAGGGGAAATGCATGGCAGGCAAGACGGTTTGCCGGACCTGGAGACGCGCGGCGCTGCTGTTGGCGTGCGTGGCGGCGTCGCAGGCGGCATGGGCGGGAGATCCCAGCGCGCGCGATTGGATACCCGCGCCGGTGGGCACCAATCTTATCGCCGGGTATATGGCCGGGCTGCGCTCGTCGGGGCTGTACGCCGAAGGCAGGCGGGTGGACGGCGCTTCGGTCGACGTGAACGCGCTGGTGTATCGCCAGATGCACTACCGCGATTTCTACGGCAAGACGGTGCAGCTCGAATTCATCGTGCCGATGTACCGGACCTCGCTGGACCTGCCCGGCGTGCCGGGCGATCACCAGACGGGCATCGGCGACGTGACCCTCGGGTCGGCGGTCTGGCTGTACAACAACGAGCAGACCCGGACCTGGTTCGCCTGGGAGCCGTTCATCGTGGCGCCGGTGGGGCGCTACGACGGTTCGCGCCCCGACGTGTCGCCGGGCAAGAACCGATGGTCCACCATCCAGGATTTTTCCTTCGTGAAGGGGATCGGCGAATCCACCTACCTGGAAGCCATCGCGGAAGTGGAAATCTATGGCCGCAACACCGATTGGTATGGGCAGACGCTGAAGAAGGATCCCTCGTTCCGCTTCTTCGCCCTGGCCTCGACCAACCTGACGCCCGATACCTACACCGGGGTGCGCTACCGCTATGAAACGGGCGGGCGGGAAACGTCCTCGGGCGAGACCGTCGCCACGCGGGCGCGCAACCACCAACTGGCCGTCGAGCTGACGCACCAGATCAACGACGCCAACCAGATTCAGATGCAGTACATCCACGACCTGAAGGTCGAGAACGGGCCGCGGATGCGTGGCGTGCAGTTGCGCTACGTCTACGCATTCTAGGAAATCGGATCATGAGACCAGGAGAATATCGATGAATGCGCTTCGTGCCAGATCACGCGCATCGCGGGCCGGGCGATGGGCGCTGTGCGCCGCCCTGGCGGCCTCGGCCGGGTTCGCCCGGGCGGACCTGCCCGTGGAGGAGCTCAAGGGCGGCGCCCGTCTGCCGCCGGCCACGCCGCACCGGCTGTACGTGATGGACGCCGTCTTCAACCACCTGGTGGACAGCCGGGTGAATGTCTACGACGGCGACACCATGAAATTCCTGGGGCTGGTGCCCACGTCGTTCAACGGCCACATGACCGTGTCCGCGGACGGCAAGGACATCTACGTGATGACGACCTACTACGAACGGCTCAACCGCGGCAAGCGCACCGACGTGGTCGAAGCCTGGGACGCCGAGACGCTGACGCCCAAGTTCGAGGTGCCCATTCCGCAGAAGCGGGCGCAGGCGCTGAACTACCGCAACTATCTGCGGCAGAGCACCGACGGCGGGCTGCTGTTCGTGCAGAACGCGACGCCCGCTTCCTCGGTCACGGTGGTGGACCTGAAGACGCGCCAGTTCACGGACGAGATCACCGCCGCCGCGGGATGCTGGAGCATCATCGTCCTGCCGTCGCGTCCGCGCAGCTTCGCCAGCATCTGCGGCGACGGCGCGCTGCTGACCGTCGACCTGGACCCGGCCGGCAAGCCGGCGGGCCAGCAGCGCAGCCAGCCCATGTTCGATCCGGAGAAGGACCCGGTCTTCACGCACACCGAGAACCTGGGCAACACCTTCTACTTCGTTTCCTACAACGGCAACGTCTACAGCGCGGACTTCAGCGGCCCGGAGGCCGCCTTCGGCCAGCCCTGGTCCCTGCTGGATCCGTCGGGCAAGGACCGGGGCTGGCGGCCGGGCGGCTACAACCTGCTGGCCGTGAACCAGGCAAGCAAGCGGCTCTACGTCGGCATGCATCCGGACGGCGCGGAAGGCACGCACAAGACGCCCGCCGCCGAGATCTGGGTCTATGACCTGGGCACCCGCAAGCGGGTGGCGCGGGTGCCGGGCCGGAACGCGCTGTCGATGTCGGTATCGCAGGACGACGCTCCGCGCCTCTACACCCTGGACGGCGGCAACGTGAATATCTATGACGCCGCGCCGGCCGCCCCGGTCCTCAAGGGCACGATCGAGGCCGCGGGCGAGACCGCGCTACAGGTCGAGCCGCAACCGCGAGGCGCGCGATGAACGATCCCGTCCTGCTCTATGCCGCGAGCGCGGCGCTGGCCTGCGTGCTGCTCCTGGGCGCGCTGGAAAAGCTGAAGGACGTGGCGGGCTTCGCCGCGGCCGTATCGGGCTACCGGATCCTGCCGGCGGGCTGGACCTACCCGTTCGCGTGGGCCTACGCGCTGGCCGAGGCGCTGGCCGGCGTCTTGCTGCTGGTGCCGTCGCGCCAGGCGGCGGGCGCGGAACTGGCGCTGCTGGTGCTGGCGGCGGCCACCCTGGCGCTGGCCTTCAATCTGCTGCGCGGCCATCGCGACATCGATTGCGGCTGCGGCGGACCGGCATCCGCCGGACCGGGCCGGCGGGGCGGCGGGCTGTCGTGGTGGCTGGTCCTGCGCAACGCGATCCTGGCGCTGTGGACGGCGCCCGCGTTTCTCGCCGCGGCGGAGGGCTCCCGCGGGCTGCAATGGGCGGATGCCGCCGCCGTCTTCGGGCTGGCGATGTCCGCGGTGGGCCTGTATTTCACCGTCAATCACCTCTTGGCCTCGCACCTCAAGCTGCGGAATCTTTGAAGGAGTTTCACATGGATGCCTTGATCATTTCCAACTTCCTGCTCTGGGGCGTGGTGCTTTGCCTGGTGCTGGTCATCCTGGCCCTGTCGCGGCAGATCGGCGTGCTGTACGAACGCGTGGCGCCGATGGGCGCGCTGACGATGGACAAGGGCCCCGCCGTCGGCGAGGCCGCGCCGCGCTTCGAAATCGCCGACCTGCTGGGCCGCCGCATCGCCGTCGGCGAACGCGGACAGCACAGCCAGTTGCTGTTCTTTCTTTCCCCGACCTGCCCGGTGTGCAAGAAGCTGCTGCCCATCCTGAAGTCGGTGGCCGCGACCGAAAGCGCGTGGCTGCGCATCGTGCTGGCCAGCGACGGCGAGATGCCCGAGCACCTGGCGTTCTACAAGCAGGCCGGGCTGGAGCGCTTTCCGTACTTGCTGTCGGCCGAACTGGGCATGAAGTTCCAGATCAGCAAGCTGCCCTACGCGGTGCTGATCGACGAGACGGGAACGCTGCGCGCGAAGGGCCTGATCAATTCCCGCGAACAACTGGAAAGCCTGTTCACGGCGAAGGAACTGGGCGTGGCGTCGGTGCAGGAATTCCTGGCCGCCGGCACGCTGGAAGAAACCCGGATTTCGCGCAAGGAGAGCGGCAATGCACTGGCTGGATAAACTTGGAGAGCGCGCCACGCGCTCGGTCGCGCACGCCACGTCCCGGCGCAGCGTGCTCAACCGCATCGGCAAGGCGCTGGTGGGAACGGCCTTCCTGATGCCGGTGCTGCCGGTGGCGCGTTCCGCGCCCGCGGACGCCAAGAAGCCGCAAATGGACGACACCGCATGCGACTACTGGCGTTACTGCGCGGTGGACGGCTTTCTTTGTTCATGCTGCGGCGGCAGCATGACGTCCTGCCCGCCGGGCACGTCGCCGTCGGCGGTGTCGTGGGTGGGGACCTGCCACAATCCGCTGGACGGCAAGGACTACATCATCAGCTACAACGATTGCTGCGGCAAGGCGGCCTGCGGCAAGTGCATGTGCGCGTCCGCCGAGCGCGAACGTCCCGGCTACCAGATGTTCCTGCACAACGACGTGAACTGGTGCATGTCCAACGAGTCTTCCATTTTCCATTGCACCACCTCCGTGATCGTGGGCATGGCCAAGGCGAAACCGAAGCCATGATGCGGGGGAAGCGGCGGCCGGGGAGGGGATGGCGGTGGCGTTGCGCCGCCGCCGTCCTGCTCTGTGCGTCGCGGGCCGCCGCGGCCGAAGGGGCCGCCGGCCAACCCGGGACGGACGCCGTGCGCCTGGCCGTCCGCGCCGATTACGTGTTGCAATGCGCGGGCTGCCATCGCGTGGACGGCCGCGGCAGCAGCCGCCACGGCATCCCGGATTTCCGCAATTCCGTGGGCGCGTTCGTACGCCTGCCGGCGGGCCGCGAATACCTGATCCGCGTCCCGGGCGCCGCGCAATCGCAACTGAGCGACGCGGAACTCGCGGCCGTGCTGAACTGGGTGCTGGAGGAATTCAGTCCGGCCCAGTTGCCCTCGGATTTCCGCCCCTATGACGAACAGGAGGTCGCGGCCGCCCGGCGGCGCCGCTACGAAGACGTGGTGCCGGTGCGCCACGGGCTGGCGAAGGCGCTGTCGGCGCAGGGGTTCGGCCTGGCCGATTACTCCTATGGCAGTGACAGAAAACCCTAGCGGGGCCGCAGCTTAGGGGTAGTCACCGATACTCCCTCCCGCCGCCCGGTGCTAGAAAGAGGCAGCATTCCGGAGTCGCCATGTCCCAATCCCTTTTGCGCAGCGCGCCCAGGCATTTCCTGGATTGCGCCAGTTGGCAGGAAAGTGTCAGCGATACCTTCGTTCCCCTGGAAGTTTCCGCCGTGTTTCCCGCGCGTTTCCGCAACAGCGTGGCGGTGGACTCCCTGGGCTGGATGCAGGTCAGCGAATTGCGCAGCAGCGCGCAGCGCGTGCGCCGCAGCAAGCTGCTGGCCGACCGGTCCGTGGCGGCCGGCTACAAGGTGACGCTGCAACTGTCCGGCCGCAGCGAAATCCGCCAGGCCAGGCGCAGCGCCTTGCTGATGCCCGGCGAATGGGGCATTTACGACACCACCCGCCCGTACGAAGTCGATGTGGACGAGGGCGCGCATTTTCTGGTGATGCAGGTGCCCGGCAAGCATTTCGATGCCTGGCAGCCTTTCATGCAGAACGCCGTGGCCCGCCGCTTCAGCGCCCTCCAGGGTTGCGGGCGCATGGCCATGGACCTGCTGCGGGTGGCGTTGACCGAACACGCCCACTTGTCCGAAAGCGCGTCGCGCGACGCCGCCAATGCGGTATTGCAGATGATGGGGCTGGACATCAGCGAACGGGCCGGCGCGCTGGCCGAGCAGGACCAGGCCGACCTGCGGCAGGCGCAATTGCGCCGCGTGCAGCAGCACCTGCTGGAAAACCTGCATGATCCGGCGTTGTCGCCCGCCAGCGCGGCCGCGGCCTTCCGGGTGTCGCGGCGGTATCTGTACAACCTCTTCGCCCAAGCCGCCACCACGCCCGCGGACTTCATCCTCAGCGCCCGGCTGGAGCGCTGCCGGGACATGCTTTGCGACGCGGCGCAGTCAGCCCGGCCGATCGGCGACATCGCCTATCGTTTCGGCTTTTCGGACGCCGCGCGTTTCAGCCACGCGTTCCGCAAGCGTTTCGGCGTGTCGCCGTCCGAATACCGGCGCCAAGGGCGCTAGATCAAGGCGCTTTCCGGAGCGGGCCGCCTCGGCCGATCAGAGCTGTTCCTCGTTGATCAGGTCTTCCTTGCCGTAGAACTTCACGCCGATGTAGATGCGTTCGCGGCCCTGCGAACGGCGGTGGCGGTTGGTGTCGCGCAGCGAATAGACGCAGCCGCAGTATTCCTGTTGGTAGAAGTTCTCGCGCTTGCTGATTTCGATCATGCGGGCCGAGCCGCCGCCCTTGCGCCAGTTGTAGGTCCAGTAGACCAGTTCGTCGTAGCGCGCCGCGGCGCGTTCGCCGCAGCCGTTGATCTGGTTCATGTCCTTCCAGCGCGAGATGCCCAGGGAACTCGTGATGGTGTCGAAGCCGTGTTCGTGCGCATAGAGCGCCGTGCGCTCGAAACGCATGTCGAAGCAGACCGTGCAGCGCTCGCCGCGTTCGGGCGAGTCTTCCAGGCCCTTGACGCGGTCGAACCAGTTGTCCATGTCGTAGTCGGCGTCGATGAATTCGATGCCGTGCTGTTCGGCGAAGCGGATGTTCTCCTGCTTGCGGATCTCGTACTCTTTGACCGGATGGATGTTCGGGTTGTAGAAGTAGATCGAGTAATCGATGCCCGAGGCCGTCATGGCTTCCATGACTTCGCCGGAACAGGGCGCGCAGCACGAATGCAGCAGCACCTTGCGGCGGCCGGCGGGCAGGTCGAGTTTGGGGCGCACGAGATCGGACATGGCTTGCAGGCAGGAAAAAGCGGAAAACTCCTTATTTTACGACGAGTTGCCGCAAGCGCGGCGGGGGCCGCGCCCCGCCCGGCAAGGGCTCACCCCAGCACCGCCGCCCACAGCTCGCGCACGGCGGTGCGCTCTTCCTGCAATTGTTCGGGCGGCACGCGCGCCTTTTCCACGCCCTGCAGGCGCAATTGGTGCTGGGCGCGGCGCAGCGTGCGGTAGGCGTCGCCGGCGCGGGCGGCAAGCGCCGGCGCAATCAGGCCGGCCTCGCCCGCCAGGCGCAGCAGCGCGATGTTGCCCAGGTTGCGCACCAGTTGCGGGTGCGTGCCCGAATGGCACAGCACCAGGTATTGGGTGACGAATTCCACGTCGACCATGCCGCCCCGGTCATGCTTCAGGTCGAACATCTGGCTGGTGTTGGGGTGGCCCGCGTTGATTTTCTCGCGCATCGCCAGCACCTCGTCGCGCAACGCGGCGGCGTCGCGGGGCAGCACCAGGATGTCCTCGCGGATCCGTTCGAAGCGGGCGCCGATGCCGGCGTCCCCGGCGGCATGGCGCGCGCGGGTCAGCGCCTGGTGTTCCCAGGCCCACGCATGCTTGTGCTGGTATTGCTCGAAGGCTTCCACGGATACCGCCAGCAGGCCGGCGTCGCCGTCCGGCCGCAGGCGCAGGTCGACCTCATACAGGCGGCCCGAAGAGGTCATGGTCGAGAGCCAGGACGTCATGCGCCGGCCGAGCTTGGCATAGACCTCGGCGGCATCCTCGCGCGGATCGTCGAACAGGAATACCAGGTCCAGGTCCGAGGCGTAGCCGAGTTCCTTGCCGCCGAGTTTGCCGTAGGCGATCACGGCGAACCGGGGGACGGCGCCTTCCATCCGGTTCACCAGCGGCCAGGCGCGGCGGATGGTCTCGGCCAGCAGCAGGTCGGCCAGCGCGGACAACTGGTCGCCCAGCTTTTCCACGGTGAGTTCGCCTTCCAGGTCCTGCGCCAGCAATTGGAAGCTGGCCTGGCGCTGCACGTCGCGCATCAGGTTCATCTGCCGCTCGACGTCGGGGCTGCCGTCGGGCAGCCGGCATGCGTCCAGGTCCGCGCTCAACTGGCGCGCGATCTGGGCGAAGTCCAGCGGTTCGAACAGGGTGCGCCAGTCGATCAGGCTGTCCAGCAGCAGGGGATGCTGCGTCAGGTACTGGGCGGCCCACGGGCTGGCCGCCACCATGCGGGCGACCCGCGCCAGGGTGTCGGGGTATTCGGCCAGCAGCGCCAGGTAGGCGCTGCGCTGCGCGATTTTCTCGATCAGGTCGAACAGGCGCACGGTGGCTTCCAGCGGCGCGGGCGTCCGCAAGGCGGCGCGCAGGGCTGCGGGCAGCAGGGCGTCCATGCGCTTGCGGCTGCTGTCGGGCAGGCTGCGCACGCGATGGCTGTTCAGCAGGGTTTCGGTGCGGCGCAGCAGGTCCTGCGCGGCGTCGCCGAATGCCTGGCGGATCTGTTCGGACAGTTCGCAATTGTCGTCCAGGTCGTCGTGGCAGGGCGTCGCTTCGGCGGAGCCCGGCGCGGACGGCTGTTCCTCGGTCTCTCCCATGCCCATGATGCGGAACACGTTGCGGAAGGTCTGCGAGACGAACTCGCGGTGCGCGGCCAGCGTGCGTTCGAAATCCTCGTGGCTCATGCCCAGCGCGGCGGCGAGGCTGGCGCGCTGCGCGGGATCGCCCGGCAGCAGATGGGTTTGCGCGTCTTCGCGGTATTGCAGGGCGTGTTCGGTGCGCCGCAGGTAGCGGTAGGCTTCCTCCAGGCGCCGGGCGTCTTCCTCGGGCACCAGGCCCGCGGCGCATTCGGCATGGAGCGCCTCCAGCAGGCCGCGCTTCTGCAGGGCCGGCATGCGGCCGCCGCGGATCAACTGGGCAAGCTGCACCACGAATTCGATCTCGCGGATGCCGCCGTCGCCCAGCTTGATGTTGTTCGCGCTGTCGATGCCGCTGCGCGCATGGGCGCGCCGCTGCCAGTCCTGGCGGATGCGTTCCCGCAGGGCGCGCAGGGCGGCCAGGGCATCGAAGTCGAAATACTTGCGGTAGACGAAGGGCACGCGCAGGCTTTCCAGTTGCCGCGCCTGGGCGGCGCTGTCGCTGCCTTCGAACGCCCGCGCCGGCATCAGCCGCGCCTTGAGCCAGGCGTAGCGTTCCCACTCGCGGCCCTGGCCGATCAGATAGTGCTCGAGCGCGTCCAGGCTCCAGGCCAGGGGCCCGGAATCGCCATCGGGGCGCAGGCGCAGGTCGGTCCGGAAGACCTGCCCGTTGGCGTCCACTTCCGACAGCACGGGCATCATGCGCCGCGTCAGGCGGCCGTAGAACTCGTGGTGGCTGATGCGGCGCGGGCCGTCGGTTTCGCCCTCTTCGCCGTACAGCATGATCAGGTCGATATCGGAGGACACATTCAGTTCGCAGCCGCCGAGCTTGCCCATGCCGACGATCAGCATTTCCTGCGGCTTGCCGGTGGCGGGATCCCGGGGCACGCCATGGACGGCCGCCAGGTCGGCCGCCACGCTTCGGTAGGCCGCGGCCACCGCGGTATCGGCCAACGCGGTCATGGCGCCCACGACCTCTTCGAGCGGGGCCTGGCCCGCCAGGTCGCGCACGATGAGCACGTTGAAGACGCGTTCGCGCAATTTGCGCAGCACCATGCGGCAGGCGTCGACCGGCAGCACGTCGGGCGCGTCCGGTCCCGCCAGCTCGGATTGCCATTCGGCGATACGGGCGGGAGTGACCGGCTGAAGCACGGCCTGCTCCAGCCAGACGGCCAGATCCGGATGGGCATCCAGTCGGCGGCGCAGATGGCCGGACCAGGCGAGGGCGGGGGCAAGCGGAGTGGGTGTGGGCATGGCGAAAGGGGCGGCGGAATGGGCGCGTTTCAGGTATAAGTGGGGACGATACCGCAAGACAATTCTCCTGCCCACCGATCCGTGTCTGTTTCAAAAAAGACCCCTACGCCGAGCCCGCGATCCGGGCCCGCCGCCCCCCAAGGGGGGCGTTCGTCCTGGGGTGGCCCGACCGCGAGAAAAGCCCTCCGTTGTCTGTTCTGGGCGGCTCTGGTTATTTACGGCATCGCGGCCGCCGGGGTGCTGGGCGTGCGCTATTGGGTCCTTCCCAGGATAGACCAGTGGCGTCCCCAGATCGAGGCCTACGCCAGCCGGGCGCTGGGCTCCCGGGTCGCCATCGGCGCCATCGACGCGAACTGGCAGGGCCTGAATCCCAGGCTCGATCTTGCGTCCGTCCAGGTCTACGACGACGAGGTGGCCCCCGTGCTGACCCTGCCGTCCGTCTCCGCGGTGCTGGGCTGGCGCAGCATCCTGGCGTTGTCGCCCACGCTGGTGAGGCTGCAGGTCGAGCGGCCCGAGATCACGCTGCGGCGCGATGCCTCCAACCATCTGTGGGTGGCCGGCCAGGACATCGACCTGAATGCCGATAGCCATGGGTCGGACCTGGACCATCCCGCCTTGCGCTGGCTGGCCGCGCAACGGGAGCTGCGGGTCAGCGGCGCCACAGTCCGCTGGCAGGACGAACGGCGCCAGGCGCCCGAACTGACGCTTTCCGGGGTGGACTTCCTGGCGCGCAACGGCAGCCTGTCGCACCGCTTCGTCCTCCGGGCCGCGGCCGGCGATGCGCTGGCGCGCAACCTCGAATTGCGCGGGGAATTCAACCGCGCCCTGTTCGCGGTGAACGCGGCGAATCCCGGCAACTGGAGCGGGCAGCTCTATGCCCAAGTGGACGATGCGGAACCGCTGGCCTGGGCGCCGTGGTTCGAACTTCCCAAGGCGGCGGGCCGCATCAGCGCGCGCGCCTGGCTGCAACTGGAACGCGGCAAATTCACGGAGCTGACCGCGGACGCCGCGGTGCGCGGCGCGCGCTGGGCGGCGGGGGCGGAAGGCCCCGCCGTGAAGGCCGGCTACGTCCAGGCGCGCATCCAGGGCCTGCCCGGCGATTTCGTCCAGCTTGAAAACGTGCCGCTGGCGCGCAGTCCGGGCGCCCCGGACGTGTCGGTCAGCGCAAAGGCCGAACAACTGGCCGCGACCTTGCCGGGCGTGTTCGAAGAGCCCACGTTGACGATGCGCGACCTGGCGCTGGATGCCAGCGTCAAGGGGCCGGACGCCAAGCACTGGTACGTGGACGTCGCCCAACTGCACCTGGCCAACGACGACATCGACTTGCGGCTGCAAGGCCAGTGGCAGCGCGAAGGCAAGACGGCTGCGGGGAGCGCCGACATGCGCGGCACGATGGTCCGCGGCGCCATGCCCGCCATCCACCGCTACCTGCCGCTGGAGGTCAACGCCGACGCGCGCGAATGGCTGGCCACCGGCTTGCCGGCGGGCGAGATGCAATCCGCCTCCATCACGCTCAAGGGGGACCTGGACGATTTTCCCTATGGCGATCCCGCGGCCCAGGGCGAATTCGTCATCGCGGGCGCGTTTACCGGCGCCAAGGTCGACTACGCGCCCGCGCGCGGGCATCGCAAGGGCTGGCCGATGCTGGAGAACCTGGCCGGCAATTTCCGCATCGACAAAGTCAGTCTGGCGCTGGATAGCGCCGGCGGCGCGGTGGCCCACGTCGGGGCGGGCCAGACCGTGGCGCTAGGAGCGGTTTCCGCCACCATTCCCAACATGGAGCACGATTCCGAATTGCTGCTGGACGGGGAGACTTCCGGCGCGGTCCCGGCCTACCTGGCGCTGGCGGCGAACTCGCCCTTGGGCGAACTGCTGGACGGCGCCCTGGAAGAGGCCCGGGGAACCGGCGACTGGCGGGTCGGCCTCAAGCTGAAAGTGCCCTTGCTGAATACCGATGACACGCAGGTCCAGGGCCGCATCCGGTTCGCGGACAACAGCTTCACGTTCATGCCGGAAATGCCCTTGCTCAGCCAGATGCACGGCGACCTGGAGTTTTCGGAGAAGGGCATCGAGACCAAGGAGATCCGGGCCCAGTTCCTGGGCGGCCCCGCCAGGATCTTCGGCCGGCTGACCCAGGGGACGGATGCGCTGCGGTTCGAGGGCACGCTGGCCGGGCCTGCACTGACCCAGTTGAGCAACACGCCTTCCATGTCGCGTTTTTCGGGCAAGGCCGCCTACAAGGGCAAGGTGGGCTATCAGCGCGGCGGCGCGGTGGACATCTCGGTCGAGTCCGACCTGGTGGGGATGGCGATCGACATGCCCGCGCCGGTGGGCAAGCCGGCGCAGGCCTCGCAGCTATTCAAGGCGCAGTGGTCGCCCGCGCAGGACCGCGGCGCCCAGAACCGGCGCTGGCTCACCGCCAGCCTGGGCGATGGCGTCAACGCGCTGTTCGAGCGTTCCCCGTCCGACGGCGCGCCGTCGTACTTCGCGCGCGGGGCGCTGGGCATCGGCCGTCCGGCCAGCCTGCCGGAGCAGGGGCTGAGCCTGAACGCCAGCCTGCCGGAGCTGGACCTGGACGCCTGGGAAAAGGTGTCCGACGGATTCAGCCCCGCCGCCGGCAAGGGCGGGGCGAAAGGCAAGGCCGCCCCGCCCATGCTGCCCGAGGCCGAACGCATCAGCCTGGCGGCCGGGGTGCTGCGCACCAGCGGCTACATCCTGAACGATCTGACGCTGTACGCCACGCGGCCCGGGCCGGCGCAGTGGCGCGTGGACCTGCAATCGCGCCAGGCCGCGGGTTCGCTGGAGTGGCGCGAAGCTTCCGGCGCCATCGCCGGGCAGATCACCGCGCGCCTGAAGCACCTGTCGCTGGGAGGCGAGGGCGATACCAACAACGCGGACGAGGCGCTGTCGTCGGGCAGCGACCTGTCGGACATTCCCGCGATCGACCTGCAAGCCAAGGAATTCCGGCTTTACGGCAAGAACCTGGGCGAACTCCAGGTGCTGGGCACCAATCTGGAGCGCGGCCGCCAATGGCGGCTGGACAAGCTCTCCATCGTCAACGATGCGGCCTCCCTGAACGCAACGGGCAATTGGCGGCTGGAAGGGGCGGACCGGGGGCTGACCGTGGACGCGTCGGTGAAATACGAAGACATCGGCAAGTTCCTGGACCGCATCGGCTTCGAAAAGGTGGCCTCCGGCGGCCAGGGCACCATGCAAGGCAAGGCCACGTGGCGCAACCTGCCCTGGACCCACAAGATCGAAGACCTGTCGGGCGAGGTCGACGTCAGCCTGGACAAGGGCCGCTTCATGCACGTCAATTCCCGCACGGCCCGCCTGCTGGAATTGCTGTCCCTGCAATCGCTGCAGCGGCTGGCGCGGCTGGACGTGAACCCGACCAATCTGCTGCGCGACGGCTTTCCGTTCGACACCATCCGCGGCCGCGTGAACGTGGCGGACGGGGTGGCGTCCACGGAGGGCTACAAGATCAACGGCCCCGTCGCGGCGATCGTGCTGGCGGGCGGCGTCAACATCATCCGCGAACGCTGGGACCTGAAGGCGGTGGTGATCCCCAACCTCGACGCCAGCGGCGCGGCCATGGTGACGGCGCTGGCGGTCAATCCGCTGATCGGCCTGGGCGCGTTCGTGACGCAGTGGCTGCTGAAACAGCCGCTGGCGCGCGCGATGACCATGGAATACGCCGTGACGGGCAGTTGGGACGATCCCAAGATCGAACCGATGGACGCGTCCGGCAAGTCCGTGGCGGACAAGCAGACCAAGCGCCCCGAGGCACCGGGCCGGCTGGAAGACTTCCTAGGCAACTAGGCCGTCGGCCGAGCGCCGACCCCGCGGCAATAACTGGGGCAATAAGAACGGATGCCCCACGAGCAAACGGATGCCCCACAAGCCAGGCCGCGCGGATCCGGCTCCGCCGGTCCGCAGCGGCGCCCCCCTGGGGGGGAAGCGCGCAGCGCTTCGGGGGGATCTACTTCTTTTTCATCATGTCGAAGAATTCGGCATTCGTCTTCGTGGCGCGCATCTTGTCCAGGATGAACTCCATGGATTGGACTTCGTCCATGTCGTGGATGAACTTGCGCAGCACCCAGACCTTCTGCAGCAGGTCGGGGGCGATCAGCAGCTCTTCACGGCGGGTGCCCGACTTGTTCAGGTTGATCGACGGGTAGACGCGCTTTTCGGCCAGGCGGCGCTCGAGGTGGACTTCGGAGTTGCCCGTGCCCTTGAACTCTTCATAGATGACTTCATCCATGCGGCTGCCGGTTTCGATCAGCGCCGTGCCCAGGATGGTCAGCGAACCGCCTTCTTCCAGGTTGCGGGCCGCGCCGAAGAAGCGCTTGGGACGTTGCAGGGCGTTGGCGTCCACGCCGCCGGTCAGCACCTTGCCGGAGGCCGGCACCACGGTGTTGTAGGCGCGGGCCAGACGGGTGATCGAGTCCAGCAGGATCACGACGTCCTTCTTCATTTCGACCAGGCGCTTGGCCTTTTCGATGACCATTTCGGCGACCTGCACGTGGCGGGTGGCGGGTTCGTCGAAGGTCGACGCCACCACTTCGCCGCGCACCGTGCGCTGCATTTCGGTCACTTCTTCCGGGCGTTCGTCGACCAGCAGGACGATCATGACCGCGTCGGGGTAGTTCGTGGTGATGGCGTGCGCGATGTGCTGCATCATCACGGTCTTGCCCGACTTGGGGCTGGCGACGATCAGGCCGCGCTGGCCCATGCCGATGGGGGCGAAGACGTCGAGGATGCGGCCGGTGAGGTTTTCCTCGCTCTTGATGTCGCGTTCCAGGCGCATGGTGCGGTTCGGATGCAGCGGCGTCAGGTTCTCGAACATGATGCGATGCTTGATCGCTTCCGGCGCCACGCCGTTGACCTTGTCCACCTTCACCAGGGCGAAATAGCGCTCGCCGTCCTTGGGCGTGCGCACTTCGCCTTCGATCGAGTCGCCGGTGTGCAGGTTGAAGCGGCGGATCTGCGAAGGAGAGATATAGATGTCGTCCGTGCTGGCCAGATACGAGGTCTCGGGCGAGCGCAGGAAGCCGAAGCCGTCGGGCAGGACTTCCAGCACGCCGTCGCCGAAGATCTGCTCGCCCTGCTTGGCGCGCCGTTTCATGATGGCGAACATCAGCTCCTGCTTGCGCAGGCGGTTTGCGTTCTCGATTTCGAGGCCGGCGGCCATTTCCAGCAGCTGCGAGACGTGCAGCGCCTTCAGTTCGTTGAGGTGCATCGCGGTGATTGGTGGGGGAAAAGTAGAGGAGGGTTCTGGCGGCGCGCCACGGACGGGCTCGCGCGGTATTGAATGAGCGCCGCCACCAGGGCGGCGCCTTCGTTCACAGCACGCAGTTTACAACGCGCCGTCCAGGAATGCGGTGAGTTGCGACTTCGACAGCGCGCCAACTTTGGTGGCGGCGGCCTGGCCGTCCTTAAAGAGCATAAGGGTGGGAATGCCACGGATGCCGTACTTGGCGGCGGTGCCCTGGTTTTCGTCCACGTTCAGCTTGGCGACCGTCAGGCGGCCGGCGTACTCGGTGGCGACTTCTTCCAGGATCGGGGCAATCATCTTGCAGGGGCCACACCAGGCAGCCCAGTAGTCCACCAGCACCGGCTGGCCGGACTTCAACACATCGGCATCGAAGCTCGCGTCACTGACGTTCTTGATTTGGTCGCTCATGAGGTGATTCTCGGTTCGGCAGCAAAGGGCGCGTAAAAGGGGACGCGCCTTGCCGTTGTTCTTGTTTGTGGAATGGACTAAAGCATACCACTGTCAATAACAACAGGCATACCACTGTTAATAACAACAGGGTTTGCCGGATTTGTGTAGGATGTTGCGGCGCAGTTGTCGCGATCCGGGCCCATGCGGCCCCGATGCGCCGGCTGTGACTGTCATCATCCTACCGAATCCGGAGCTGGTCAGGTCGTGCGCATCCCACCGGGAGCCGCGCAGAACCTGGGCTTATCCGTAAAATGTCGGTTTTTTTCCACAGATGTTGGGGATAACTTGGCCACTCCACGTTACACCGAGGCGTCCATTCGCGTCCTGAAGGGGCTGGAGCCCGTGCGCCAGCGCCCGGGCATGTACACCCGAACCGAAAACCCCCTGCACGTCGTGCAGGAGGTCATTGATAACGCCGCAGACGAGGCATTGGCCGGTTACGGCAAGCAGATCCAGGTCACGCTGCACCCGGACGGCAGCGTTTCCGTCGAGGACGACGGGCGGGGCATCCCCGTCGGCCTGCACCCCGAAGAGCACGCTCCCGTCGTGGAGCTGGTGTTCACCCGCCTGCACGCGGGCGGCAAGTTCGACAAGGCGGGCGGCGGGGCGTACGCCTTCTCCGGCGGCCTGCACGGCGTCGGCGTCTCCGTCACCAACGCCCTGGCCACGCGGCTGGAAGTCGTGGTGTGGCGCGATGGCGCGGTCAACCGGCTGGTCTTCAAGGGCGGCGACGTCGCCGAACCCCTGGCGCCGTACGACCAGGGCGGCCGCAAGAAGTCCGGCACCCGCGTGCGCGTCTGGCCGGACGCCAAATACTTCGACAGCCCCAACATCCCGCTGGGCGAACTGACGCACCTCCTGCGCAGCAAGGCCGTGCTGCTGCCCGGCGTCAAGGTGTCCCTCGTCAACGAAAAGACCGGCGACACCAAGACCTGGCAGTACCAGGACGGCCTGCGCGGCTATCTGTCCGAGGCGCTGTCCGGGGCGGAGCTGATGGTGCCGTTCTTCGAGGGCCAGCAGTACGCCGGCGCCGACCACGAGAACTTCGCCGAGGGCGAGGGCGCCCAGTGGGTGGTGGCCTGGACGGAAGACGGCAACGCCGTGCGCGAATCCTACGTCAACCTGATTCCCACGCCGGCCGGCGGCACTCACGAATCGGGCCTGCGCGAAGGCCTGTTCGGCGCGGTCAAGGGCTTCGCCGAATTGCACAGCCTGCTGCCCAAGGGCGTGAAGCTGCTGCCCGAGGACGTCTTCGCGCGCGCCAGCTTCGTGCTCTCGGCCAAGGTGCTGGACCCGCAATTCCAGGGCCAGATCAAGGAACGCCTGAACAGCCGCGACGCGGTGCGCCTGGTGGGCGGCTTCTCCAAGAGCGCGCTGGACCTGTGGCTGCACAGCAACGTCGAATACGGCAAGAAGCTGGCCGAACTGGCGATCCGCCAGGCCCAGGCGCGCCAGCGTTCCGCCCAGAAGGTGGAAAAGCGCAAGAGCTCGGGCGTGGCAGTGCTGCCGGGCAAGCTGACCGACTGCGAATCCAGCGACGCGTCGCGCACCGAAGTGTTCCTGGTCGAGGGCGACTCCGCGGGCGGCTCGGCCAAGATGGGCCGCGACAAGGAATTCCAGGCCATCCTGCCGCTGCGCGGCAAGGTGCTCAACTCCTGGGAAGTGGACCGCGACCGGCTGTTCGCCAACAACGAGATCCATGACATTTCCGTCGCCATCGGGGTGGACCCGCATGGCCCCGGCGATACGCCGGACCTGTCCGGCCTGCGCTACGGCCGCATCTGCATCCTGTCCGACGCCGACGTCGACGGTTCGCACATCCAGGTGCTGCTGCTGACGCTGTTCTACAAGCACTTTCCCAAGCTGGTCGAGGCCGGGAACGTCTACGTGGCCAAGCCGCCGCTGTTCCGCCTGGACGTGCCGGCGCAGGGCAAGCGCCCGGCCCGCAAGATCTACTGCCTGGACGACGGCGAACTCGAGGCCGCGCAGGACAAGCTGCGCAAGGAAGGCGTGCGCGAAGGCGCCTGGGCCGTCAGCCGCTTCAAGGGCCTGGGCGAAATGAATCCCGAGCAGTTGTGGGAAACCACCATGAACCCGGACACGCGCCGCCTGCTGCCGGTGGGCTACGGCGACCAGACCCCCGAAGACACCACCCGCATGTTCGACATGCTGATGGGCAAGGGCGAATCGTCGCAGCGCCGCGCCTGGATCGAAGAGAAGGGCAACCTGGCGGAGCTGGATATCTGATGATGTCCGACCAGCCCGACCAAGCCCGTATGACCGTCCAGATGACGGCCGACGACTACGCGGAGTTCGCGGCCTACGTGTACAAGCGTCCCGAACTGCGCCGCCGCCGCTACCGGTCCCACCTGCGTTTCGCGATCCTGATGATCGTGGCCTTGCTGGCCTACCTGATCTGGCAGACCTGGGACGGCAAGGGGCCGGACTGGGGGCGGATACTGCCCGTGTATTTCGAGGGGCTGGCCGTGGGGCTGGGCATCCTCGCGCTGCTGGCGCTGGCCTACGAGTTCGCCTTGCCGCCGCTGGTCAGGATGAACACCCGGCGCATGCTGAAAAAGCAGCCCGACGACCTGTTCCTGGGCCAGCACCGGCTGGACTTCGGACCCGAGGGCATTTCGGACACGACCGCCACCGCCTCCGGGCGCATGGACTGGTCCGATATCCGCCGGGTTGAAGAAACCCCGCAGCACCTGTACGTCATCCTGGGCACCTTGCAGGGCGTGATCATTCCCAAGCGCGGCCAGGACGCCGCTACGTTGGAGGCGGTGCGCGCCCAGTTGCGCGCGCACGTCGCCGATACGCAGTTGGCGCCGTCCGCTTGAGGCGCTTAGACGCCGTTCCGATGAAATTGTCTATCTGAAACCATCATGACCGACAGCAATCAACCCGGCTTGTTCGACTCCACCCCGCCCGATGGCGACGGGGACGCCGCCATCACCCTGGCGCGCTATGCCGAGCAAGCCTATCTGGACTATGCCGTTTCCGTGGTGCGGGGCCGCGCCCTGCCGGACGTGGGCGACGGGCAGAAGCCCGTGCAGCGCCGCATCCTCTTCGCCATGCAGGCGATGGGCCTGTCCGCCGGCGCCAAGCCGGTGAAATCCGCGCGCGTCGTGGGCGACGTGCTGGGCAAGTATCACCCGCATGGCGACCAGGCCGCCTACGACGCCATGGTGCGCATGGCGCAGGACTTTTCGCTGCGCTATCCGCTGATCGACGGCCAGGGCAATTTCGGTTCGCGCGACGGCGACAACGCCGCCGCCATGCGGTACACGGAAGCCCGCCTGACGCCCATCGCCAAGCTGCTGCTGGACGAGCTGGACGAAGGCACCGTGGACTTCGTGCCCAACTACGACGGCAGCCAGGAAGAGCCGCAGATGCTGCCGGCGCGCCTGCCCGTGATGCTGCTGAACGGCGCGTCGGGCATCGCGGTCGGCATGGCGACCGAAATCCCGCCGCACAACCTGCGCGAAGTGGCGCAGGCCTGCGTGGCGCTCATCAAGCATCCGCAGTTGCCGGACGCCGAACTGCACGCGCTCATCCCCGGGCCGGACTTCGCCGGCGGCGGGCAGATCATCACGCCCGCCGAAGACATCGCCCAGATCTACGCGGGCGGCCGCGGTTCCCTCAAGGTGCGCGCCCGCTGGCAGTTCGAGGAAATGGCGCGCGGCCAGTGGCAACTGGTGGTCACCGAGCTGCCCCCGGGCACCTCGGGCCAGAAGGTGCTGGAGGAAATCGAGGAAATCACCAACCCCAAGGTGAAGACCGGCAAGAAGAGCCTGACGCCCGAGCAGACGCAGGCCAAGGCGGTCATGCTGAACCTGCTGGACGCGGTGCGCGACGAATCGGGCAAGGACGCCGCCGTGCGCCTGGTGTTCGAACCCAAGACCTCGCGCGTGGACCGCGACGAATTCGTCAACACGCTGCTGGCGCAGACCAGCATGGAAAGCAGTTCTTCCATCAACCTGGTGTGCATCGGCACCGACGGCCGGCCGCGCCAGAAGGGCCTGCGCGGCGTCCTGGTCGAATGGCTGGCGTTCCGCACCGACACCGTGGTGCGGCGCACGCGCTTCCGCCTGGACAAGGTCATCGACCGCATCCACGTGCTGGAAGGCCGGATGGTCGTCTACCTGAACGTGGACGAAGTGATCCAGACGATCCGCGAATCGGACGAGCCCCGCGCCGCGCTGATGGAGCGCTTCAAGCTGTCCGAGCGGCAGGCCGAGGACATCCTCGAAATGCGCCTGCGCCAATTGGCCCGCCTGGAAGGCTTCAAGATCGAGCAGGAACTGGCGGACAAGCGCAAGGACCAGGTCAGCCTGCAGGAACTGCTGGACAATCCTTCCGCGCTCAAGCGCCTCCTGATCAAGGAGATCGAGGCCGACGCCAAGCAGTACGGCGACGACCGCCGCACGCTGATCGAGACCGCCGAACGCGCCGTGCTCGAAACCAAGGTGCTGGACGAACCCGTCACCGTGGTGGTGTCGCAGAAGGGCTGGCTGCGGGCCCGCCAGGGCCACGGCCACGACGCCGCGCAATTCGGCTTCAAGCAGGGCGACGACCTGTACGGCGCGTTCGAGTGCCGCACCACCGATACCCTGATCGCCGTGGGCGACAACGGGCGCGTCTACTCCGTGCCGGTCGCCGGGCTGCCTTCGGCGCGCGGCGACGGCCAGCCGGTCACCACCATGATCGACCTGGGACCGGGCACGCGCATCGTCCACACGATCGCGGCGGCCGCCGACAGCCGCTGGCTGCTGGCCACGCGCGGCGGCTATGGCTTCGCCGCCAGGCTCTCCGATATGGTCAGCCGCCAGCGCGCGGGCAAGCAGTTCATCACGCTGGAAGAGGGCGACGAACTGCTGCGCCCGGTGCCGCTGTTCGCGGGCGCCACGCAGCTTGCGCTGCTGTCGCACAAGGGCAAGTTCCTGGTCTTCGGCCTGGACGAGGTCAAGACCCTGTCGGGCGGCGGACGCGGCACCATCCTGATGGGCCTGGATCCGTCCGACAAGCTGGACCAGACCGTGCCGATCGGCGCGGGCGGCCTGCGCGCCGCGGGTATCTACCGCAACAAGCACACCGAGGACATCCTGGCCGGCGCGGCGCTGGCGCCCTACGTCGGCAAGCGGGCCCGCAAGGGACGCGCGCTGGACGTCCGGCCCAAGCAGCCGGTGCTGTCCCCGGTGCTGGGCTAGGCTGGCGATGCGCGTCCAACCGGCCGGGGCTCCCGAGCGGCTGGCCCAGGTGGACGCGCTGCGCGGCTTCGCGCTGTTCGGCATCCTGGTGGTCAACATCGGGGTGTTCTCATCGCCGTTCTACGGCGCCGGCATGGCTGACCCGGCGTACTCCCGCCCCGTGGACCTGGCAGTGCGATGGCTGATCGCCTGGCTGTTCGAGACCAAGTTCTACCTGCTGTTCTCGTTCCTGTTCGGCTACAGCTTCACCTTGCAGATGGCGGCGGCCGAACGCGGGCAGGCCGCGTTCACGCCCCGGTTCCTGCGCCGGCTGGCGGGGCTGGCCGTGCTGGGCGGCGCGCATGCCGTGCTGTTCTACCAGGGCGACATCCTCGTCACCTATGCCTTGCTGGGCGTGGGGCTGCTGCTGTGCCGGCGGATGGCCCCGGCGCGGGCGCTGCGCGCCGCGCTGTGGCTCGTCGTCGTGGCCTCCCTGCTGTGGGCCGTCCTGGGCGCGCTGGCCTTCCTGGACCCGGCGCCGGCCGATTACGCGGCGCAATACAAGGCGGATGCGCTGTCGGCCATCGAGGCCTACCGCGGCACCATCGGCAGCACCATCGCCCAGCACGTCAAGGAACTGGCCGAGGCCGTCTGGTTCACGGTCCTCTTCGTGCAGGGGCCGTTCGTCTTCGCCATGTTCCTGGCCGGCTACGCGCTGGGCCGCCGTGAAGCGCTGGCCGACCCCTGGCGCCGCCCGCAAGCGCTGGGCCTGCTGTGCGCGCTGGGGCTGCTGCCGGGCCTGGCCGGCTCGGCGGCGTACGCCACCGCCGCGCTGCCTTCCGCGGGCGCCGCCTGGGAACTGCCCGGGCTGGCGGCCGACCTGCTGACCGCGCCGCTGCTCAGTATGTCCTATGCGGCCGCTTTCCTCCTGGCGCTGCGCACGCGTCCGGGCGCGCGGATCGGCGGCTGGCTCGCGGCGGCGGGGCGCATGGCGCTGACCAACTACCTGATGCAGTCCGTCGTCTGCGCCTTCCTTTTCACCGCCTGGGGCCTGCGGCTGTTCGCCGCGGTGCCGCCGCTGGCGGCCTTCGGCATGGCCGTGGCCATTTTCGCGGCCCAGCTTCCGCTGTCCGCATGGTGGCTGCGGCGGCATGCCTACGGCCCGGTGGAATGGTTCCTGCGCGCGCTCACCCTCGGCGCCCGGCCGGCCTGGCGGCGCGCGCGGGCGGGCTGATCAGGCCGGGTCCGTCCGCAACCGGCCGGCGGGGGCGCCGCCGTCGCGCCGGCCCTGGCGCATCCACATGCCCGCCAGCAACAACAGCGCGGGCACGTACACCCAGAAGTCGGACCAGCGTTGCGGGTTCGGCATTTTCACTTCCAGCACGTCCCAGCCCTGTTCCCAGCCGGCGCGCTGCGCGCGGCTGCCGAAGCGCAGGCCGCCGATCTGCGTCTGGTCGCCCAGGTTCATCAGCGTCAGCCCGGCTTCGGCCAGGCGCTTGCGGCCCGCTTCCGGCGTACCGGCGCCCGGCGTCTCGGCGCCCGGCGACAGCTCGGGCAGGGCGACGGCGACGGTCTTGGTCAGATCGTCGCCTTCCAGGTTGATCCCGCGCAGCACCACCGTCAGGCGGCCGTTGTCCGGCAGCGCGGCGGCGATAGCCTGCAACTCGGATGCCGGGCGGCTTTCGTGGCGCGGCGCGAAATGGTCCATGAACCAGTCCGGACGGAAGAGCATGAACGTCACCAGTAGCAGCACGCCGACTTCGAGCAGCGTGCAGCGCGTGCGGAACCATCGCATGGTGGCCGCCGCGAAGGTCAGCGAGGCGAGGGTGGCGCCGGCCACGACCAGCGCCAGCTCCCAGCCGTAGCTGACGTCGATCAGCAGCAGCATGGGGTTGAACACGAACATGAACGGCAGGATGGCCGTGCGCGCCGCGTAGGTGGCCCCCTGGATGCCGGTCTTGATCGGATCTTCGCCCGAGATCGCGGCCGCCGCGAAGGTGGCCAGGCCCACCGGCGGCGTGATGTCCGCCATGATGCCGTAATAGAACACGAACATGTGCACGGCGATCAGGGGGATGACCAGCCCGTTCTGGGCGCCCAGTTCCACCACCACCGGGGCCATCAGCGTGGCCATCAGGATGTAGTTGGCCGTCGTGGGCATGCCCAGGCCCAGGATCAGGCACACCACCGCCGTGAAGATCAGCATCAGCAGCACGTTGCCCATCGACACCAGTTCGACGAACGCCGTCATGCGCAATCCCAGGCCCGTCAGGGTGATGGCGCCGACGATCAGCCCCGCGGTGCCGCAGGCGATGGCGATGCCGATCATGTTGCGGGCGCCTTCCTCCAGGCCGCCGATGGCGTCGCGCCATCCCTGGCGCCAGGCGGGCCCCGCCGGCTGTTTGCGGAACCACGCGATCAGCGGACGCTGCGTGACCATCTGGAACAGCATCGCCATCGCCGCCCAGAACGCCGACAGGCCCGCCGACAGTTCCTCCACGCTCAGGCACCAGACCAGGATGCCGATGGGTATCAGGAAGTACAGCCCGGCGCGCACGGTGGGCCAGGGCTGCGGCCGCACCGGGTGGTTGATGTCGATGTCCTGCGGCAGGTCGGGATGGCGGGCCGCGATGCGCAGCAGCCACAGGTAGAGCGCCGCCAGGACGGCCAGCAGCACCCAGGTGGCGGCGGCGCCCGCCACCGCCTGTATGCCTGTGCCGATGTAGTAGACCGCGCCCATCACCACCAGGGTGCCGCTGATGCCCATGCCCCAACCCGCCAGCTTCTGCAGCGGCGTGCGGACGGGGCCGGAAGCCATCATGGGCTGGATGCCGAGTTTCAGGGCTTCCAGGTGGACGATGTAGAAGAGCGCGATGTACGAGATCGCGGCCGGCAGGATCGCGTGGCGGATGATGTCGGTATAGGGGATGCCGACGTATTCGATCATCAGGAAGGCGGCCGCGCCCATGACGGGCGGCATGATCTGGCCGTTGACCGACGAGGCGGTCTCGATCGCGCCCGCGCGCACGCCGCCGTAGCCGGCCTTTTTCATGAGGGGAATCGTGAAGATGCCGCCCGTCACCACGTTGGCCACCGACGACGCCGACACCAGGCCGTTGACGGCGGAGGACACCACGGCCACCTTGGCCGGGCCGCCGCGCAGATGGCCCAGCAGCGCGAACGAGACCTGCATCATGTAGTTGCCGGCGCCGCACCTGTCCAGCATGGAGCCCAGCAGCACGAAGATGAAGATGTACGACACCGACACGCCCAGCGCCACGCCGTAGACGCCCTCGGTGGTCAGCCACATGTGGGACATCAGGCGTTCCAGCGACGCGCCCCGGTGCGCCAGCACGTCGGGCAGCCAGGGGCCGGCCAGCGCGTAGGCGACGAACACCAGGCCCAGCACCGTCATGGGCAGGCCCAGCGCGCGGCGCGTCACTTCCAGCAGCAGCGCCAGCCCGATGACGGCCGTGGCCACGTCCATCGTCGTGGGCTGCCCGGGGCGGCCGGCCAGTTCGTTATAGAACAGGTACAGATAGCTGCCGCAGAAGGCCGCCATCAGCGCCAGCGCCCAGTCGTACCAGGGCATGCGGTCGCGCGCGGACCGCTTGCTGGCCGGATACGCCAGGTAGCCCAGGAACATGGCGATGCCCAGGTGCAGCGCGCGCGCCTCGGTGTCGTTGAAGATTCCCCAGTTCAGCGAGAACGGCAGCGGGGACGCGTACCAGAGCTGGAACACGGACCAGATAAGCGCGCCCGCGGCCAGCGTGGCGCCCGCGACGCCGCGGACGTTGCGGCCTCCGCGGTCGGCGTCGGCGACCAGTTGTTCGAGGTCCGGGGCCGGCGTATGCGGCTCTTTTGTCATGAAATTCCCCTACGAGTCATGGCGCGCGCCGTGGAGCGGCGCGCGTTGTGTCCTTGCGCGCGGCGGCGGCGCGCATGGGGCGGCAGCCGCCGGGACCGCGCGCGAGCCCGCCGGGCCAGTGAGCGCGGTCCCTTCCGGCCCGCCGGGCTGGCGGTCCTGCGGCCTTAGAGCAGGCCCTTTTCCTTGAAGTACTTTTCGGCGCCCGGATGCAGCGGCGCCGACAGCCCGTTCTTCACCATGTCGGCGGCCTTCAGGTTGGCGAAGGCCGGGTGCAGCTTCTTGAAGTCGTCGAAGTTGTCGAACACGGCCTTGACCACGGTGTAGACGGTGGCCTCGGGCACGTCGGCCGACGTGACAAAGGTGGCGGTGACGCCGTAGGTCTTGGTTTCGGCCGGGTTGTTCGGATACAGCCCCGCCGGAATCGAGGCGTGCGCGTAGTAGGGGTATTTTTCGACCAGCTTGTCCACCGCGGGGCCGGTCAGCGACACGAGCTTGGCGCCGCAGCTTGTGGTGGGGTCCTGGATGTTGGCCGACGGGTGGCCGACGCCATAGAAAAAGCCGTCGATCTTGCCGTCGCACAGCGCCGAGCCGTGCTCGTCGGGGCGCAGTTCCGACGCGAGCGCGAAGTCCTTCAGCGTCCAGCCCATGGTGGCCAGCAGTTCTTCCATCGAGGAGCGGGTGCCCGAGCCGGGGTTGCCGACGTTGAAGCGCTTGCCCTTCAGGTCCTCGAAGGTCTTGATGTTGGCTTCCTTGCGCGTCACCACGGTGAACGGCTCGGGATGGATCGAGAAGACCGAGCGCAGCTTGGGATAGGGGCCCGCCTGCTTGAACTGGCCTTCGCCGCTGTAGGCGTTGAAGCCGACGTCGGACTGCACGACGCCCAGGTCCAGTTCGCCCGCCTTGATGGTGTTGGCGTTGAAGACCGAGCCGCCGGTCGATTCCACCGAGCAGCGGATGCCGTGGGTGGCGCGGTCCTTGTTGACGAGACGGCAGATGGCGCCGCCGGCGGCATAGTAGACGCCGGTGACGCCGCCGGTGCCGATACTGACGAACTTCTGCTGGGCGGCGGCGGGCGCCGGCGCCGTGGACAACAATGCCGTGGCCAGGCCCGCCGCGGCGAGCGTCCAGGCATTGCGATGGCCCAAGGGGTGTTTGACGGACGTGGTCATGCCAACTCCTTTTGGGGTTTTTCCCCGTGAGATTGCCGGTCTCTGCCGGCGGTCGGCGCATCCCGCGAGCCGCGGAACGCCCTGTGCGAATCGTCACGTACCCGCGCGAGGCGGGCGAAGGCGCGGCGGATTCCCCCCGCCGCGCCGGCAGGCGCCGCCTAGGCGGGCGCCTGCGCGATGGCGGCGTCGATGGCGCCCGCCAGGCGTTCGGTCAATTGGTCCAGTTCGTCGTCCGTGATGATGAAGGGTGGAGCGAGCAGCACGTGGTCGCCCTGGCGGCCGTCGAGGGTGCCGCCCATCGGATAGACCATCAGCCCGCGCGCCATGGCCTCGCGCTTGATGCGCGCGTGCAGCGCAAGCGCGGGGTCGAAAGTCTGCTTGGTTGTCCGGTCCCGCACCAGTTCGATGCCCATGAACAGGCCCCGGCCCCGGATGTCTCCGACCCGCGGGTGGGCGCCCAGCGCGCGTTCGAGCCGTTCGCGCAGGCCGGCGCCTTGTTCGCGCACGCGCGCCAGCAGGCCGTCGCGGCGGATCACGTCCTGCACGGCGAGCGACGCCGCGCAGGCCACCGCGTGCCCCAGGTAGGTGTGGCCGTGCTGGAAGAAGCCGCTGCCCTGCTGCATGGCGTCCACGATGCGCCGCTGCGCCATCACCGCGCCGATGGGCTGGTACCCGCCGCCCAGG
Source organism: Achromobacter veterisilvae (assembly GCF_037619525.1). Lineage (NCBI taxonomy): Bacteria > Pseudomonadati > Pseudomonadota > Betaproteobacteria > Burkholderiales > Alcaligenaceae > Achromobacter > Achromobacter veterisilvae. The sequence continues at coordinate 3,208,407 of NZ_CP148753.1, forward strand.
CCCTTGGCGATGGCGATCAGGTCGGGCGTCACGCCCTCCTGTTCCACCGCGTACAGCGTGCCGGTGCGGCCCATGCCGCACATCACTTCGTCGGCGATCAGCAGCACGCCGTGGCGGTCGCAGACTTCGCGGATGCGGCGGAAGTAGCCGGGCACCGCCGTGAGCGCGCCGGCGGTGGCGCCGACCACGGGTTCGGCCACGAACGCCATGACGCTGCCCGGGCCCAGCCGTTCGAACGTCTGCTCCAGTTCCAGGGCCAGCCGTTCGCCGTACTGCTCGGCGCTTTCGCCTTCGCGCTGGTCGCGGTAGGCATAACAGGGCGAGACGTGCTCGACCTCGATCAGCAGCGGCGCGAATTGCGCGCGGCGCCACGCATTGCCGCCCACCGCCAGCGCGCCCAGCGTGTTGCCGTGGTAGCTCTGCCGCCGCGCCACGATGTGGCGGCGCTCGGGCTGGCCGATTTCCACGAAGTACTGGCGGGCCATTTTCAGCGCCGCCTCCACGGCCTCGGACCCGCCCGACACGAAATAGGCGTGCGAAATGCCTTCCGGCGCGTCGGCGACCAGGCGGTCGGCCAGGCGCTCGGCGACTTCCGTCGTGAAGAAACTGGTGTGCGCGTAGGCCAGCGCGTCGATCTGCGCATGCATGGCGGCCTGGACGTCGGGGTGGTTGTGCCCCAGGCACGAGACGGCGGCGCCGCCCGATCCGTCGAGGTAGGCGCGGCCGGCGCTGTCATAGACCCACGCGCCCTGGCCGCGCACGGCGACAGGAGGCGTCTGGCGTAGGGAGCGATGCAGGACGTGGGTGTGGCTCATGGGCGGTTCCGCAATGCAGGCGTTGAAGACGAATCCGGGACGGCGTCAGGCGGGCCGGCGGGCCTGGCCGCCGGTCCAGTAAATGTTGTCGGTAAGCAGGCGCTGTTCCACCTCGGTCAGGCGGCTCAGCACCTCGTCTCCGCCGCGCGCGGTCAGGCGCGCGATCAGGTGTTCGGCCAGGCCCAGCAGGCCGGCGGTGGTATGGAAAAAGGACCCGGGGCCCTGGCGCGCCGGGCGGGCCTGCACGCCGTCGCGGTCCGGCGGGGCGAAGCGCAGCGTGTGGCGGGCTTCCACGGCAAGCGGCGACAGCGGGTCGTCGGTCAGGGCGATGAGCGCGACGCCGCGCTGGGCCGCCTGGCGGGCCAGCAGTACGGTGGCGGTGGGATAGGGCGCCTGCGAAATCACGATCAGCGCGTCGCCGGCGCCCAGGTTGTCGGCCTGTTCGGCGGGCGCGCCGCCCAGGCCGTCGATCAGCACGCTGTTGCGGCGGACCAGTTGGTAGGCATAGCGCATCTGGAAGGCGATGCCGAACGCGGAGCGCGTTCCCAGGAAGCCGACCTGCCGGGCTTCCAGCAGGGTCTGCACCGCGGCGTCGAAGGCGGGGGGCGGATTCAGCGCGCACACCGAGCCCATGGCCTGGATCTGGTATTCGGTCAGCACGTCGTGGCCGGGCGGGGCGGGTTCGCCCGCCGCGGCCTGTAAGGCGGCGGCGCGGTCGCGCAGCCCCGGCTTGCCGTGTCCCGCCAGCGCCTGCTGGAAAGGCAGGCGGAAATCCTCGTAGCTGGAGAATCCGACGGCCCGCGCCAGCCGCAGCATCGTGGCGGGCGCGACGCCCAGCGCCTGGGCCTGGCGCCGCATCGACCACAGCCCCACTTCCGCGGGATGCGCCGCGACCCACCTGGCCGCCCGCTGCAATTCCGGGGGCAGGCGTTCCAGTTTTTCCTGGAGGGCGAGGAGCAGGTCCGATGGCAGGGACATATCGGGCAAGGCCTTGGAAAAAACACATGATAAATCTGTGTTCAATAAGAAAACATATGTTTTTTATAGGGACTTCCACCTAGGGTTCCCAGGGGACTCCCCGCGACTGGCTCCCGGTCGGCAAGTCCATGAATCTTGCTGCCATCCGCTGCAAATTCGTATTCATTTATTTACATCGCGCAGGGGCATTTTTGTTTGACTCGAATAGATCGTGCGCATATCATTCGTATAGAAATGAATTTGTCCGAACCCACTTCCACCATGACTGACGCCGCGAAATCCGATCCCTCACAGCAGTACGACCTGCGCATTTTGCGGGCCCTGCGCCGCATCACGCGGTCGATCGCGCTGCATTCGCGCCAGTTGTCCGCCGTCAGCCATATCACCGCGCCGCAACTGATGTGCCTGCGCACCGTGATCGGCAATGGCCCGATGACGGCCACGGCCATCAGCCGCGAAATGCACGTCAGTCCCAGCACCGTCGTGGGCATCCTGGATCGCCTGGAAGACAAGGGCCTGATCCGCCGCGAACGCGGCCGCGAAGACCGCCGCATCGTATTCGTCACGGCCACGGAAGCCGGGCGCGAACTGGCGCAAGGCGCGCCTTCGCCGCTGCAGAAACACCTGGCCGACGCGCTCAATGCGCTGCCGGAACTCGAACAGGCCACCATCACGCTGTCCCTGGAGCGCATCGTGGCGCTCATGGAACAGGACGGCCAGGCCGCCGTCGACACGCATGGCGATGTGTCGTCGCCCATCCTTGAAGTGCCCACGGGCGGGGCACCCCCAGAATCGGGAATCGTCGCATGAAGAAAAACGAACTGGATACCCCAACCCTCTCAAGTGCCGTGGCGCCGGCGGTCAGCGCGCAGACCCATACCATGCGTCTGCCCGACCGCAAAGACGGCGCCGCCATCCACCGCCTCATTTCCGAGTGCCCGCCACTCGACCTGAATTCCCTCTACGCGTACCTGCTCCTCGCCGAGCACTTCCGCGACACCTGCGTCCTGGCCGAAAGCTCCGGCGGACGTATCGACGGTTTTATCTCCGCTTATGTGATCCCGGCCCGGCCCGACGTCCTGTTCGTCTGGCAGGTCGCGGTGCACACCCGCGCACGCGGCCATCGGTTGGGCCGCGCCATGCTTCGCGAGCTCTTGCGCCGCAAGGGTCTCGAGCATGTCCGCTATCTCGAAACCACGGTGGGGCCTGACAACCAGGCATCGCGCCGCAGTTTCGCCGGCCTGGCCGGCGAACTGGGCGCCCACGTCTCCGAACAGCCGTTCTTCGACCGGCAACTCTTCGGCGGCGCGGACCATGACGACGAGATGTTGTTGAGGATAGGTCCGTTCGCCTTGCCGACCCCTTAGGGGTAGCGCAAGCCCAGCGGTCTTATCGAAATACCGGGATGGTCAAGTCGATCCGGATGCGTCCGCGCGCCCGGAGGGATTCCGGCCGTCCATCAACTTATGAGATGAAAGGGAGGATTAATCATATGGACTTGAAAATCTTTGACCGGATGGAGTCGGAGGTACGGGGCTACATCCGGTCGTTTCCCGTGATCTTCAGCCAGGCCAGGGGTTCGACGCTGATCGATGAGGACGGCACCGAGTACATCGATTTCTTCAGCGGCGCCGGCACCCTGAACTATGGCCACAACAATCCTGTTCTCAAGGAAAAGCTGCTGGAGTATGTGCAGTCGGACGGCGTCGTCCATGGCCTGGACATGGCCACCAGCGCGAAGAAGCGTTTCCTGGAGACGGTGGATCGCGTGCTGCTCAAGCCGCGCAACTGGCAGTACACCCTGCAGTTCACCGGCCCGACCGGGACCAACGCCGTCGAGGCCGCGCTGAAGATCGCCCGGCAGGTCAAGCGTCGCCCGAACGTGATTTCGTTCACCCACGGCTTCCATGGCGTGAGCGGCGGCTCGCTGGCGGTGACCGCCAACATGAAGTTCCGCGAAGCCTCCGGCTACGCGCTGGGCAACACCACGTTCATGCCCTACGACGGCTATTTCGGGCCGGACGTGGACACCATGGCCTATATGGAACGCATGCTGGAGGACCCCAGCAGCGGCATGGACAAGCCCGCCGCCGTCATCGTGGAAACGGTGCAGGGCGAAGGCGGCGTCAACGTCGCCACCCTGCGCTGGCTGAAGGAACTGGAAAAGCTCTGCAAGCGCCACGACATGCTGCTCATCGTGGACGACATCCAGGTCGGCTGCGGCCGGACCGGCACGTTCTTCAGCTTCGAGGCCGCGGGTATCCGGCCCGACATCATCACCCTGTCGAAGTCGCTGTCCGGTTTCGGCCTGCCGATGTCGCTGGTGCTGATGAAACCCGAGCTGGACATCTGGAAGCCGGGCGCCCACAGCGGCACGTTCCGCGGCAACAACCTGGCCTTCGTCACGGCGACGCAGGCGCTGGAAACCTATTGGGCCAACACCGCCTTCACCGCCGACATCCAGCGCAAGGAGCGCCAGGTGCGCGACTGGCTGGAGAACCTGGTGCACAGCTATCCCAACGCCGGCCTGTCGGTGCGCGGCCGCGGCCTGATCCAGGGGCTGGTGTGCAACGCCACGCCCGCCCTGGCCAACCGCATCGCGCAGAACGCCTTCAAGAAGGGCGTCGTGATCGAGACCTCGGGCGCGCAGGACGAAGTGCTGAAGCTGCTGCCTGCCCTGACGATCGAGGAAGAGCTGCTGGGCAAGGGCCTGGAAGTGATCGAGGCCAGCGTCGCGGAAGCGCTCGCCGAAGAAGGGCAGTCCGCCCGCATCCTGAAATTTGGAGGAAAACGTCAATGATCGTACGCAATGTCAAAGATGTGATCGGCACCGCCGACGAAGTCCGCACCGATACCTGGGTCAGCCGCCGCGTGCTGCTGAAGAAGGACGGGATGGGGTTTTCCTTCCACGAAACCACCATCTTCCCGGGCGGCCGCACCCATATCCACTACAAGAACCATCTTGAAGCGGTGTGGTGCATCGAAGGCGACGGTTCCATCGAAACCATTGCCGACGGCAAGAAGTACGACCTGGGACCCGGCGTGGTCTATGCCCTGAACGAGCACGACGAGCACTGGCTGTGCGGCGGCAAGGAGCCGCTGCGCGTCATCTGCGTCTTCAACCCGCCGCTGACCGGCCAGGAAGTGCATGACAAGGAAGGCGTCTACGCATTGCCCCAGGCCGAGGCCCAGGCAGCCTGATACAAGGAGGTTCGCATGATCTCACCTGCACAGGATCCGTACGCCTCGCGCACGGATCGAAGTTCCGCCATCATCGCCCGCCAGGATCCGGTGGTCTACGAAAACGGCCAGTACGCCGGCGCCCTGGGCGCCGAGCAGATCGGGCAGTACGAGCGCGACGGTTTTCTCCTGCTGGAAAACCTGTTCTCCGAAGACGAGATCCGCGCGCTGTCGTCCGAGGTCGAGCGCATGACGCGCGATCCCTCGATCATCCGCCGCGAAGAGTCCATCACCGAGCCGGGCAGCAATGCCGTGCGCTCCATCTTCATGGTGCACGTGCTCAACCCCATCCTGGCGCGCCTGGTGCGCGATCCCCGGCTGGTCAACGTGGCGCGGCAGATCCTCGGATCCGAGGTGTACATCCACCAATCGCGCGCCAATATGAAGCCCGGCTTCAAGGGCAAGGAGTTCTACTGGCACTCCGATTTCGAGACCTGGCACGTCGAGGACGGCATGCCCGCGATGCGCGCCCTCAGTTGCTCGGTGCTGCTGACCGACAACAATGAGTGCAACGGCCCGCTGATGCTGGTGCCGGGCTCGCACCGGCAGTTCATCTCGTGCGTGGGCGAAACGCCCAACGAGCACTACAAGCAGTCGCTGAAAAAACAGGAGTACGGCGTGCCGGATCCGGTCAGCCTGCAACTGCTGGTGGAGCAGGGCGGCATCCGCTCCATGACGGCCAAGGCCGGCTCGGTGGTGTTCTTCGACTGCAACACGATGCACGGCTCCAATAGCAACATCTCGCCGTGGCCGCGCGCCAACGTGTTCATGGTCTACAACAGTATGGAGAACACCTTGAATCCGCCCAAGTACGGGCTGACGCCGCGTCCCGAACATATCGCGACGCGCAAGGGATTCAAGGCGGTCACGCCGCTGGACACCCTGAAGCTGGTCGGCGGCTGAACCCGCGCCGGCAGTCAGCAGAGCCCAGGCCAAGCCTGGGCTTTTTTGCTGGCGGACCGCTCTGCTATTCTTGGCGCACCCCGCCACCCAGGAACCCGGTACGCCATGTCCGCCCGCATCCTCAGCCTGCACATCTACCCGCTCAAATCCTGCGCGGGCATCGACCTGAACGAATCCTCCATCGACCGCGCCGGCCTGGCCTATGACCGCCGCTGGATGCTGATCGGGGAAGACGGGCAGTTCATGACGCAGCGCCAGTGGCCGGCCATGGCGCTGGTCCGCACGGCGCTCACGGCGGACGCCCTGCGCCTGTCGGCGCCCGGCATGCCCGACCTGGACGTGGCCCTGGACGGCTCGGGCCTCGAATCCGGCCCGCAGGACGTCACCGTCTGGAAGGACACGATCTCGGCCCGGCGCGAAAGCGCGGCCGCGGGGCGCTGGTTCTCCGAATTCCTCAAGACGCCTTGCGGCCTGTACAAGGTGGACGCGGCCGCGCGGCGGCCGGCCAAGCTCGACTGGGTGTCGCGCTGGACCGAGGCGCATCCCGACCTCGCGGACACCTTTTCGGGCGACCACTACTTCGGTTTCGCCGACGGCTTCCCGTTGCTGGTGGCCAACCAGGCATCGCTGGACGACCTGAACGCCCGCCTGCGGGCCAAGGGGGCCGCGCCGGTGCCGATGGACCGGTTCCGCCCCAATATCGTCGTCCAGGGCGAATGGGAGCCCTTCGAGGAAGACCACACCGCGATGATCGAGGCGGCGGGCGTGAAGATGGCGTTCGTCAAGCCCTGCACGCGGTGCTCGATCCCCGACATCGACCAGCGCACCGCCCAGCGCTACGACGAGCCGGGCCTGACCCTGGCGGGCTATCGCAATCTGGAAATCGGCGTGGTGTTCGGCCAGAACGCCATTCTCGACGCGCCCGCCGGGGCGCGCCTGAAGGTGGGCGACGAAGTCGGGATCGAACTGGATTTCTAGCCCGGCGCCCGGGGCGGGCGGCCTCAGGCCGACGATAGCTTCAGGCCCACCAGGCCAAGCACGATGAGGGTGACGCTGGCGATGCGCATCCAACTGGTGGATTCGCCGAACAGCACGATGCCGGCCACGAAGGCGCCGATCGTGCCGATCCCCACCCAGACCGCGTAGGCGGTGCCCAGGGGCAGGGATTTCATGGCGACCGCCAGCAGCCAGACGCTGATGGCCATGCCGCCCGCGGTAACGAGGGATGGCCAGAAACGGGTGAATCCATGGGTGTACTTCAGGCCTACCGCCCAGACGATTTCGAAAAGGCCCGCGAGTACCAGGATGATCCAGGTCATAGTCGACTCCTGCTGCATTCAGGGGTCGTCCCCGGGAAGAGGCATGCCGGCCTGGCGGCCGCGCGCGGCAGCGGGCCGTCCCGCTGCGGCAAAAATTATAGAATACGGGCTTCCGACGGCAGAACCGGGTGCCGGGCATCGACTCTTGCAACACTTCGCGTTCCGGGCCGCGAAACCAGGATATTTCCATCATGCAACGCATAATGCTGCGGGCAAAGCTGCACCGCGTCACGGTCACCGAAGCCGACCTTCACTATGAAGGGTCTTGTGGCATCGACGAAGACCTGCTGGACGCTGCCGGCATGCGCGAGTTCGAACGCATCGAACTCTACAACGTCACCAACGGCGAACGCTTCGATACCTACATCATCAAGGCGGCCCGCGGCAGCGGCGCCATTTCCTTGAACGGCGCCGCCGCGCGCCGGGCCCAGGTCGGCGACCTGCTGATCATCTGCACGTACGGTCCGATGTCCGAAGCCGATTCGGCCGCGCACAAGCCGCAAGTCGTGCTGGTGGACGACGCGAACCGCGTCAAGGAAATCCGCAAGTTCCCGGCCTGACGCCGGGCCGCGCGCGGCGCCTGCCTTGCCGGCCGGCGCCGCGTCAACCCTGAACCGTTTCATCATGAGCTTCCAGGTCATCATCCAACCCAGCCAGCATCAATTCCCGGTCGAGCCCGGCCAGACCGTGCTCGACGCCGCCCTGGCCGCGGGCATCGTCCTGCCCTATAGCTGTCGCAACGGCGCGTGCTCCACCTGCAAGGGGCGCGTGGTTTCCGGGGAGTTCGATGCCGGGCAGTATCCGGCGCAGATCCTTTCGCCCGAGGAACTGGCCGACGGCTACACCCTGTTCTGCCAGGCCCGGCCCGCCTCCGACATGGTGGTGGAGTCCACCGAGGTCCGGCTGGCCAGCGACATCCAGATCCGCAAGCTGCCTTCGCGCGTGCAGACGCTCGAGCGCGTGGCGCCGGACGTGACGGTGATCAAGCTGCAACTGCCGGCCTCCGAGCAGTTCCGCTACTACGCCGGCCAGTACATCGAAGTCATCCTGAAGGACGGCCGCCGGCGCAGCTATTCCATGGCGGGCGCCCCGCACACCGGCAGCCCGCTCGAACTGCACATCCGCCACATGCCTGGCGGCGTCTTCACCGACCATGTGTTCGGCGCGGGCGACACGCAGATGAAAGAGCGCGAGATCCTGCGCCTGGAAGGGCCGTTCGGCTCCTTCTTCCTGCGCGAAGACAGCGACAAGCCCGTCGTGCTGCTGGCCAGCGGCACCGGCTTCGCGCCGGTCAAGGCGATCGTCGAGCACATGATCCACGAGAACATCAAGCGCCCCGTCGCGCTGTACTGGGGCGGACGCCGTCCGCGCGACCTCTACATGCACGAGCTGGCGCAATCGTGGTCGGCCCAACTGCCCGATTTCCGCTACGTGCCGGTGGTGTCCAACGCCTTGCAGGAAGACGGATGGACCGGGCGCACGGGCTTCGTCCACGAAGCCGTCATGCAGGACATCGAGGACCTGTCGGGCCATCAGGTCTACGCCTGCGGCACGCCGCTGATGGTGGACGCGGCCAGGCGCGAGTTCAGCGCCCAGAACGGACTGCCCCCGGAAGAGTTCTACGCGGACGCCTTCACGTCCGAGGCCGACCTGGCGAAAGCCGCGTCCTGAGCCACCGGCCATGAACGGAAGGGGCGGAATGAACGGGCCTGGAAAGGTTTGTGACTTCCGCCCCTTTTTATTCCGTAGGCGCGGGCAAATCGCCGGGGTAAACTGCCGTGGCAGCAGCTTGCCATGGGGCGCGGGCATCGGGTCCGCGAGCCGGGATGGCACGCAAGGAGCAATGCGGGCATGAAAGTAGCGGTATTGGGTGGCGGCATCATCGGAATCTCAAGCGCCTGGTGGCTGAGCCAGGCCGGCCACGACGTCGTTGTCATCGATCGCTGCACCGGTCCCGCGCAGGAAACCAGCCTGGCCAACGGCGCCCAGATTTCGGTGTCGTATGCCGAGCCCTGGGCCAATCCGCAGGCTCCCTTCAAGCTGCTCAAATGGATGTTCCAGGACAACGCGCCGCTGCTGTTCCGTCCGCAGTTGGACTGGCGGCAATGGATGTGGGGGCTGGCGTTCCTGCGCGAATGCCTGCCCGGCCGCCTGGCTCCCAACATCCGCGCCATGGTCCGCATGGCGGAATACAGCCGCGCGACCCTGCGCGGCATGCGCGCGGACCTGGGCATCCAGTACGACCACCTGGAACGCGGCATCCTGAATTTCTACCGCGACCAGCACGAATTCGAGAACTCCCAGCGCGCCGCCGGCCTCATGCGCGACTTCGGCGTAGAGCGGCGCGTGGTGTCCACCGACGAGGTCATCGCCATCGAACCGGCCCTGGCTCCGCACCGCCAGACGATCGTCGGGGGCGACTACACGCCCGAGGACGAGAGCGGCGACGTGCACCTGTTCACGGTGGCCCTGGCCGAGCATTGCGTCCGCGCCGGCGTCGAATTCCGCTACAGCACCCGCGCCACGCGCTTGCTGACCACCGGCGGCACGGTGCAGGGCGTCGAACTCATCGGGCCCGACGGCCGCTACGGCACCCTGTCGGCCGACGCCTACGTGGTTGCCATGGGCAGTTTCAGCCCCGGCCTGCTGCGCCCGCTGGGCATTCCCTGCAACGTCTATCCGGCCAAGGGCTATTCCGCGACGTTCCCGGTGCTCAAGCCGGGCGCGGCGCCCACGGTCAGCCTGACGGACAGCAGCCACAAAGTCGTGTTCTCCCGCCTGGGCGACCGCCTGCGCATGGCCGGCACCGCGGAACTGTCGGGATATTCCCGCAGCCTGAACACCGGGCGCTGCGAGGCCATGACCCGCCTGGCGCGCGAACTTTTTCCCGACGCGCTCGATTTCGAGCGCGTCAGCTATTGGTCGGGCCTGCGCCCGTCCACTCCTTCGAACGTGCCCATCATCGGCCGCAGCCGTATCCCCAACCTGTACGTCAATACAGGGCACGGTACGCTCGGCTGGACGATGGGCGTTGGCTCGGGCCGGGCATTGGCCGATCTGCTCAGCGGACGGCGGCCAGAACCGGAATTTCCTTTTCTTGGTCTGTGAACCTATGAAGAATCTGCAATTGGCGGGCATTGCCCGCGCGATGTTCGCCAACCGGCGCGCATGGGTATTCGGCGCCGCCATGGCGATGGCCGGAGCGGCGAACGCCGCCGCGGTCGAAATACAGGTCTGGCACACGCTGACCGACGCAAACAAGGCTGAGTTCGAAAAGCTCGCCAAGCAATACAACAAGGAGCAGGACCAGGTCCGCGTCACGCTGCGCGGCTTCGCCTCGCCCTCCGCGCTGGAACAGGAAGCCGTTTCCGCGGTCAAGGCCAAGAAGGGCCCGAACCTGCTGCAACTGACCGACAACCATTCGCCCGAAGTCGTGGCCCAGCACAAGGCGGTGCTGCCGCTGTACGAACTGCTGGCCAAGTATCCGATCAAGGACCTGAACTGGTTCGTGCCGGCCACCAGCAGCTTCACGCGCGACAGCAAGGGCCGCCTGCTGGCCTTCCCCTGGATGGCCGAAGTGCCGGTGATGTTCTACAACACCGCCGCCTACAAGAAGGCCGGGCTGGATCCCAACAAGCCCGCCCGCACCTGGACCGCCCTGCAAGGCGAACTGCTGAAGCTGCGCGACGTGGCCGACATCGACTGCCCGTACGCATCCAGCGACCAGGTCACTGTCCACCTGGAGAACCTGGCGCCGATCAACAACCAGGCGTTCACCAGCAACAACAACGGGCTCGACGCGGTCACCAAGAAGTCGACCGCTGCGGCCATGCAGTTCGATACGCTCTACATGCGCCACATCTCGCTGATGGTGAGCTGGAAGCGTTCGCTGCTGTTCATGGCCCATTCCGGCGACAGCGCCAGCGACAAGCTGTTCGCCAAGGGCGAATGCGCGGTGCTGACCTCCAACACCGGCGCCTTCGGCCAGTTCATCAACACGAAATCGCTGTCCTTCGGCGTGGCGCCGCTGCCTTACTACGACCAGGTCACCAAGGACGGCGGCAAGCCGTTCGTGAGCGGTTCGGCGCTGTGGGCGCTTGAAGGCCATCCCCAGGCGGAGGAGAAAGCCACCGCCCAATTCCTGGCCTGGCTGTCCAAGCCCGTCATCGCGGCGGAATGGCACCAGCGCACCGGCTATCTCCCGCTGACGGAAGCGGCCTTCCGCGCTTCGGACGTGTCGTTCTACGACCGCATCCCGGGCGTCCAGGCGCTGATCACCTCCATGCGCGCGCAGCCGAACACCAATAGCCGCGGCTTCCGCATGGCCAACTACGAGCGCATCGAGCCCGTGCTCAACCAGCAGCTCAACGACGCCTTCGACGGCAAGGTGCCGCCGGTCGCGGCGCTGAACAACGCCGCCTCGCAAGCGCGCAGCATCGCCGCGCAGCGCTGACGGCCCAAGGCGGCCCGGCGGCGCAAGCACCGCCGGCGCCCTGGAGAAACCTGGTCCTCGGGCCGGGTTTTTTTTCGTCCCGGGCCGGGCCCCGCGATAAATCGCGGCCCCTTTCCGGGCAGCGGGTCCGCGCGGCGGGACCAAACCATCCATGCGTACATGCCAGTCTGGCGGGGCAAAGGGCGCTCCTCCACCATGCGGTCATGCGCGTCGCTTTCCGGTGCGCCTTTCGCTCGCGGTGAGGCATGGTTCGACTCTTCTTCATGGCGGCAGGCCTGTCCTGCCTGGGGGCTTGCTCATGGTCCGGCAAGGACCCTGCCGGATCGTCCTGGCAGGCGGCCGAGCCGGCCGCGCAAGGCTTCCGTTTCGATTGGCAACTGTCCGGCGATCCCGCCGTGGCGCCCATGCAGGTGTTCGACGACGGCAAGGAAACCTGGCTGCAATTCGCGCCAGGCCAGGCCCTGCCGGCAATCTTCGGCATCGGCGGCGATGGCGAACGCGCCTTGCCGTATTTCCGGCGCGATCCCTATGTGGTGCTGACGGGCGGGTGGAACAGCCTCTCGTTCCGGGGAGGGCGGCTGACGGCGCGGGCCCAGCGCATGCAGGCGCTGGCCGCCAGCGGGCACGAACGCGTGCCGTCCGAACCGCCAGCCGTCGCGCAACGCATCGGGCCGCCGCCCGGCGCGCAGGCGCCCGTCGGCGCCTTGGCGGCCGGCGGTCCCCTGGCCTCCATCGCGGGGCCGGCGGACGCGAACCAGGCCGCCGCCGCGCCGGCCACCACCGCGCTGCCGATGCCGGATAATCCGGGCGCCGCGGCCGCGCTTTACCGCGCCGCCCCGCCGGACGCCACGTTGCGGGCCGTCCTGGCGCGTTGGGCGGGCATGGCGGGATGGACGTTCCAGCCGCAGCACTGGGCGGTGGACGTGGACATCCCCCTGTCCGCCACGGCGGAATTCTCCGGCGACTTCAAGTCGGCCGTGCGCGATCTGCTGGGCGCCACCGAACTTGCCGAGAAACCCTTGCAGCCCTGCTTCTACGGCAACAAGGTGCTGCGCGTCGTGCCGCTGGCGCAGTCCTGCACGCGCACGGCCGCGCCGGGAGGGGCCGCCGCATGACGCGCCGACTGCTCTTGTGCGCCGTGGCGTCCGGGGTGCTGGGCGGCTGCTCGGTATCCCAGCAGGTCGCCGATATGCGCCGCGCCGCCAGCGACCGGCAGGCCGGGGTGGCGGCGCGGCATCAGGCGTTCGCCGACGGCCTGTCGGACCGCGCGGCGCGCCTGGCCGCGCAAGAGGTCGCCACGCCGTGGCTGGCCGGCAAACCCCAGCCCCTGGCGCGGGACGTGCTGCTGCCTCCCGCCTTGCGGGAAAACTTGCGGACCACGCTGATGCTGGCCGACGATGCCGACCTGCCCGCGGTGGCGCAGCGCCTGACCGCCGCGACCGGCATCCCCGTGCGGGTACAGCCGGACGCCTTGCTGCCGCTGGACCTGTTCCTGCCGCGCCTTGCCGTCAGCGGCGCGCTGGCCGTCCCGGCGCCGGCCAGCCTCGAGATCCGCGCTGGCGGGCAACCGCTGGCCGACCTGCTCGATGCCCTGGCGGCCCGCTACTCCGTGCACTGGCGCTATGAGCGCAATGCGCTGGAGTTCTACCGCACCGAAAGCCGCGTATTCGATCTTCGCGCGCTGTCGCTTGCCAGCAAGGTCGACATCCGGCTGGGCCGTTCGGGCAGCAAGGAAGGCGAGGGCTTCGAAAGCGCGTCCAACACGTCGCTGTCCGCGGGCCAACACAACGCGCTGGCCATCCTGCGCGCCAGCCTCATGCCGTTCCTGACCCGCTCCGGCGTCCTGGCCGATGCGGTCGACGGCGCCACCTCCCTCGTCGTCACGGACACGCCCGAAGCGCTCGAACGCGTCGCCCGCTACCTCGAACGCGAGAACAAGGCGCTGACGCGCCGAGTGCGGCTGGTCTTCGAGGAAATCACCGTCATCGCCAACGACTCGGCCTCGGGCGGCATCGACTGGAACGCCGTCTACGCCGCGGCCGGGGCGACGGCCCGGCTGGCGCTGCCGGGCGCCGGCGCCGCCGGCGACGGAGTGCTGGAAACCGCGGTGGGCAGGGGGCCGTTCCAGGGTTCGCAGGCCATCGTTTCCGCGCTCAGCGCAATGGGGGCGGTCGTGCGCCACAGCAAGGTTCCCGTATTGACCTTGAACCGCCGGCCCGTCACGCACGCCGTAAGAACCACGTTTTCCTACATCGACCGGGTGCAGAGCACCGCCGTCCCCGGCACCACCGCGGGCGGCGCCAACGGCACGCTGCCCGCGGTGTCCATCAGCCAGAAGGAAGAAACGGTCGGCTCGTTCCTGACGCTGCTGCCCGACATCCAGGAAGACGGCCAGATATTGCTGTCGCTCGCCTACGACAACGCGGTCGCGCAACCATTGAAAACCATCACCTTCGGCGAACGCGGCAACCAGGTCCAGGTCCAGCAGATCACCATCGACGGCAACGGCACGGTACAGCAGATAGAACTGCGTCCCGGGCAGCCCATCATCGTTTCCGGGTTCGACCGCAGCCAGGATCAGCACGAACGCCGGCGGCTCGCGCCCGCGGCGCCCCTGATCGCGGGCGGCCAGGACAGCGCCGCCTCGGCACGCACGACCACGCTGGTGCTGGTGACGGCCCAGGTCGAGGAGGGCTACTAGGCATGGACCGGGTTCCCCACACGCTGCTGCTCGATTGTCCGGGCGCCGGGCGGATGCTGGCGTTCGGCCTGCGCTGGTTCGCGCTGATCGGCTCGAACGCGCCCGCGCTGGCCCGTTCGCGCGGGCGGCGCTTGCGGGCCAGCCACTACGTCGTCGGTGGCGCGCCGGCCACGATGGCGGGCTATGGCCGCGTGCGGCCGCTGCGGCGGGGCGGATGGCGCGCCGGACGCGCGAGGGCGCGCGGCGCGGTCCCCATCCAGGCCGCGGCGCAGCTTTTCGCCTTGCTGTATCCCGAAGGCGGACACAGCCTGGTCCGCCTGCCCGATGGCGGGCATTGGCTGGTGGCGGCCCAGCGCGGCACGGTGCTGTCGCAGACCGACAGGGTGTTCGCGTCCCGGGACGAGGCCCTGCGCGAACAAGCGCTGTTGCTGGCCCAGCGGCCCGCCTTGCCCTTGCGGGAGGCAGGCGAGGTCTGGGAAGCGCTGCAGCAGGCGGTGGATCCCGCCACCCGGCTGAGCGCGCTGCCGACCCGCTGGGCCGAATTGCCGCTCGCCCTGCGGCTGTTCCTGGCATGCGTGGGGCTGGCGGCCTTCGCGCCCGCCCTCTGGAACGCGCTGGGAGCGCCGCGGCCCGGACGCGAAGCGCCCGCGCCCGGCGGCCCCGGAAACGGCCAGTCCCCGCCGGACCCCTATCTCACCTTGCTGCAAACCACCGCGGCCCACGCGCCGTCCGAAGTGCCCCGCCTGCTGGCCAGCCTGGGCAGGCTGCCCATACAGGTCCGGGGCTGGGCGCTGCGCCGCGCGCATTGCCTGGCGGGGGCGCAGCGCTGGACGTGTTCGGCGGCCTACGTCCGGGCCTATCCCTACGCCACGAACCAGGCGCTGTATGCGCTGCGGCCCGCCGGTTGGGAACTGTCGTTCCAGCCGCTGGAGGCGGCCACGCTGTCGTGGGGGATGGCTTCGGGGCAGGCATGGCTGGCCGACCTGTCCCTGCCCACGGGCATCCAGGTCGATACCGAGCTGGCCGCCGCCTTGCAGCGCCTGCAGCCGGCGTTTTCCGCCGTCGTCCTGGCGGCGGCCCTGCCGCTGCCCGTCCCCGCGCCCGCCGCCCACGGAGGCGCCGTCGCGATCCCGGACCAACCGCCAAGTATTCGCCGCCGGGCGCTCACCCTGCGCGGGCCGTTGCGTTCGTTCGCGTTGCTGCCGGACGCCATTTCGACTGCGCGGTGGTCCCGCCTATCGCTGGAAATCCAGCCGCAGCCCAGGCCCGGCCTGGCGGCAAGCACACTCATCGCAGAATTGCAGGGGGAACTCTATGAACAGGAATAGGGCGGCCGCGCGCCTCGGAATCGCGGGGCGCCTCGCCTGCTGCCTCGCGCTGTCGGCCGCGCCGGCCCAGTACGTCCGCGCCCAGCTTGCGGCGCCGGCCACGGAGGAACCGCAAGCCTGGCCGGAAGCGGAAACCGTGCGCACGCTGCTGCGCGCGGACGCCGCGGCCGCCCTGGCGGATTGCCGCGTTCCCGGAATCTGCCCGGCCGGCGGCGCGGCGGCGTCTCCAGCGCCTCCGGCGGGGCCGGCGGTTCTTCCGGCCCGGCCGTTCGACGACATCCGCGTGCTGGCCATATTCGGCGTCGCCCGAAGCCTGCGCGTCGATCTCAACGTCAACGGCGTCGTGCTGCGCTACCAGGCCGGCCGCGGCGCGCCCGTCGCGGGCTCGGCCGTGGCCGGCGCCTACCAGTTGCTCGCCATCGAAGACGCCTGCGTGCGGCTGCGCCGAGACGACCGCGAACACACCGCTTGCCTGGACCTCGGCAGGGCCTACCCATGACGGCGCCCGCCTTGCTGCCCGCCGTCGCGGCATCGCGTCCGCCCGAACTGCGGACGCCGGAAGACATCGCCCGCCTGGCGCCGGCGTTCGTGCGCGCCCTGGGCCGCGAATTCGACCTGGCCGCCCTGGCGGGCCGGCTGTGTCCGGTGCTGCTGGAAAATGGCGAGGTCGCGGTCTTCGCGGTGAAGGACTACACCCTGGGCGACCAGATCGACGAAGTCGAACGCATGGTCGCGGCGCAGGGATACCGGCTGGCGCGCGTGCCGCGCTACCAGTTGCCCGCGCCGCTGCTGTTGATGGTCGCCCGGGGCCAACTGGCGGCTCCGGGCCTGGCCGCGCGGGGCGGGGCGCAACGGGAAGAGCGCGCCTCGGCCCTTGCTTCGCTCTTCCTGGACATCGTGCGCTGGGGCGTGGCGCAGGGCGCGAGCGACGTGCACATCAACGTCGACCGGCGGCGCGAAGCCTGCGAAATCCGCTACACCATCGGCGGCGAATACGTCGGCACCGGCCGCTACGCGGGCCTGTCCAACGCGACCCTGCTGGAAGTCCTGGCCGTGGCCTGGATGGACGTCAGGGGCGGCAACGGCGCGGTGTTCGATCCGGCGCTGGAACAGCAGGGGCGCATCGGCCTGGACGTCGACGGCATTCCGATCGTGCTGCGGTGGGCCTCGCTTGCCGCCGACGCGGGGCCGTCGGTGTGCCTGCGCATCCTGCGGCTGGATGCAACCGCCGACGGCGACCTGCTCTCGCTGGGCTATCTGCCGGCTCAGGTGGAAACCCTGGCGCGCGCCCGCGAACGCGAGGGCGGCGCCATCGTGCTGGCCGGCGTGGTGGGTTCGGGCAAATCCACCACCATCGCCGCGCTGATGCGCGGAATCGCGCCCACCCGCAAGGTCATTACCCTGGAGGACCCGGTCGAATACCTCATCGGCAACGCCTTGCAGAACACCCTGGGCGGGGCCCTGGCGGCGGCCTGGCCGGCGGTCGACGCCAAGCTCAAGACCATCAAGCGGTCGGCGATGAACGATCTGCTCATCGGCGAAATCCGCGATGCCGACACCGGCCGCGCGTTCATGGACCTGGCCGGTTCCGGCGTCAGCCTGTACACGACCACCCACGCGGCCTGCGCCGTGATGATTCCCGAACGCCTGGCTTCGGATTCGATCGGGGTGTCGCGGGATTTCCTGGCCTCGCCCGGCATCCTCAAGCTGCTCGTCTACCAGACCTTGCTGCCGCGCCTGTGCTCCCGCTGCGCGCTGCCGGCCGACAGCCTGTGGGCGGCGTCCGCCGCGTCCTCCGGGGACGCGGCGGCCATGGACTGGCGGGCGTGGATCGAGCGGATGGCCGGGAAGTTCCAACTGGATGCCGGCGCGCTGCGGGTCCGGAACGCGGCCGGATGCCCCGATTGCAGGCGGCCCCACCTGCCGGAACTGAACGGGACGGCCGGCCGCTGCGTCGCGGCCGAGATGGTCGAGCCCGAACGCGTGGACGGGTTCCTCGAACGCGTGCGCGCCCGCGATAACCTCGGCCTCAAGCGGCAGGCCCAGGCGGCGGGCCCGGCCGCCTGGCGCAACGAGGCCACGCGCGGCGCGCAGGCGCTGGACAGCGCCCTGTACCGGGCCAGCCTGGGCGAAATCGACCCGCGTTCCCTGCTGCGCCGCTTCGACCTGGCGGCGGCCGTGCCGGACTCCGGCAGGGGCGCTCATGGCTGAGCCGCTCATGCAGGCGTCCGCCTGGCGCCGGCCCGCCGGCCGCGCGCTCTTGCTGCGCCTGGACGCATTGCGCTTCCGGTCCCGCCGCGCGGACTACTACGAGTATCTGGCGGATCTGGTCGAGGGAACGCAAGGGCGCAAAAGCCTGCGCGACATCTTCGAAGACGACGCGCGCCGGCACGGCCAGGACACGGTGCGTGGACGCCTGTCGCAGCACTGGGCGGCCGCGTACCAGGAAGCGGGCGGAGACCTTAGCGCCGCCTGGTCGGACACGCTGCCCGCCGGTGAATGCCTGTTGCTTGGCTGCGTGCAGGAAGAAGGCGGCGACCTGCCGGCCGCGCTGCGCGATCTGGCGCGCGCCGTCCGGCTGGCGACGGACGCGTGGCTGGCGCTCGTGTCCGCCGCGGCGGCGGGGGTGGCGGCCGCGGCGGTCGCCTTCGCCCTGCTGTGCGCCATTCCCTTTTTCAGCGTTCCTCGGCTGCAGCACGTGTTCCAGGCCGTGCCGGCGGAGGACTACGCCCGGCTTACCCGCGCGCTGTTCGCGCTTGCGCAGGGCCTGCGGACATGGCTGCCCCTGTGGCTGGTGCTGGTCTTCGGCCTGGCCGGGCTGGGCCTGTGGTCGCTTCCGCACTTTACGGGGCCCCTCAGAGCGCGGCTCGACCGCTGGCTGCTCTGGCGGCTTTACCGCGATTTCCACGCCATCCGTTTTCTTTCCCTGCTGGCCGTGCTGGTCAGGCAGCACGGCTCCGCCGACACCCGCCTGCGCCGCGCCCTGGCGGTGCAGGCGCGCGGCGCGCCGCCTTGGCTGCACGCGCACCTGCTGGACATGCTGGCGCGGATCGACGCCGGCCTGGCTGGCCCGGAGGTATTCGGCACCGGCCTGCTGGAAGCGGACACCTGGTGGTACATGGCCGACATGATGGACGCCCTGGGCATGGAGGCCGGGCTGGCGCGCGCGCGCCAGCGCATCGAACTGCGCCTGCTTGCGCGCGTGCGGCGGCAGGCATCGGTGCTGCGCTGGTCGCTGCTGATCTCGTCCGTGGCGGCCGTGCTGGGGATCGCGCTCTGGCACTACGGCGTGATCGACGAACTGCGCCAGGCGCTCACCAATTTCTATGCCGGCCGATAGGGCGGCCGGAGCCGGCGGCTCGCCGGCGCTTCATTTCACCAAGGAGACAAGCATGCGACATTTCCAGGAATTCCTGGCCGGCGCCATCCGGCAGCGGGGCTTTTCGCTGATAGAGGTGTCCATCGTCACCGCCATCATCCTGCTGATCGCGATCGTCGGCATTCCGGCCATCGGCGCCTACGTCATCGAAAACAAGGTGCCCAAGGTCGGCGAGGAATTGCAGCGCTTCATCGCCAGCACCAAGATCAACGGGCTGGGCGGCGGCGTCACGCCCTATGCGGGCCTGGACACCGGCGCCATGGCCAACGCCTTGCGGGATTCCAGCGTCCTGTCCGTGCAGGGCACGGGCCCCGGGGCGCGCATCGTGCACGGCCTGGGCGGCAATGGCGTGGGCGGCAACGGCGTCGTCGAGGTGGCGGCCGCCGCGTTCGGCAGCGCGGGCCTGGGTTCCGCGTTTTCCATCACGCTGACCAACGTCAGCCATGCGGCCTGCCCGGCGCTTGCCTCCGTGCTGCAGCGGATGTCCGAAACCATCTCCATCGGCGGCGATGGCGGCGTCCGCGTCGTGAAGGACGCGCTGGCCGCGCCCAGCGTGCCTTACCGGGCCGCCCTGGCCCAGGCCCAGTGCAGCCAGGGCGACGTCAACACCTTTGTGTTCACCGCCAAATGAGCCGGGGCGCGCATCCGCGCCGCCAGCGCGGATTCTCGGCGCTCGGCCTGGCGCTGGCCCTGGCCTTGACCGCCATGGCCGCCATCTGGGCTTCGAACCAGCAGGTACAGCGGATCGAGGACGCGGCGGCGCGTTCCTCGGGGGTATGGCTCACCCAGATACGCCTGGCCATGGCCGGCGTGCTGTCCGCGCATTTCACCGCCCTGGCCAAAGGGGAGGCGCCGCGCAACGCTCAAGGAAAGCCGCTGTTCGCGGATTCCCTGGCGCCCGCCATGGACGAACTGCGCGCCGCGGGATTCCTGCCCGCCGATTTTCCCGACCGCTCCGCCTTGGGTTTCGCCGCAAGGCTGCGGATCGTCAGGGGGCCGGCCTGCCCCGGCGAGCAATGCCGGCTGGATGGGCTCGTCCACGGCGCCCAGCCGGTTCTGAAAACAGGGACGCAATCTCCCGACCTGATCGGCATGGCGGCCATCATCGAGGCCGCGGGCGGCTACGGCGGCGCGGTGTGGCCCGGCGCGCCGGGGCGGCTGCGGGGGGCGGCGTTCAACTTTGCCAATCCCCTGGCGGGCGGCCCGGCCCATGTGCCGGGCACCGTGGCGCTGTGGGCGGGAGCGGGGGCCGGCGAACCGGACCTGGACCGCTTCGTGAAAATCCGCGATACGCGCGATCCCCAGCTCCAGGGGGCGCTGAGCGTCGCCTCCTCGGTTGCCGTCGGCACCTACCTTTCGGTCGGCGCGCGCGCCACGGAAGGACGGTACTGCGGCGTCGCCAACGGAACGATGGCCACCTCGGCCCGGGGGGAACTGCTGACGTGCCAAGCCAATGCCTGGACGCAGGCCAGCGGGAGCTTCGGCGGGGCGTACAGCCACAATTACCCCTTGGGTTGCTACCATTACTCGGGCGTGTCCACCGCCAATCCCCGCACGGGCGCCTGCTCGTGCCCCGCGGGCTACAGCGCGGTGATCGTCTCCGCGGGCGGCAAATGGACCGACACCGAGGGCTGGACCACCGGCTACGTCTGCGTGCGCTGAGCCCCGCGCGCGCCCGTTGCCGCGTATGCCCGCCAACCCTCTATAATCAAAAATTCGCCTAAATCCTGCTTCATCCACGATGAAATCCTCCGAGATTCGCCAGCAGTTCCTGCAATTCTTCAAGTCCAAGGGACACACCATCGTTCCTTCGTCGTCGCTCGTCCCCGGCAACGACCCGACTTTGCTCTTCACCAATTCGGGCATGGTCCAGTTCAAGGACGTCTTCACGGGCAAGGAATCGCGGTCCTACACGCGTGCCACCTCGTCGCAGCGCAGCGTGCGCGCCGGCGGCAAGCACAACGACCTGGAGAACGTGGGCTACACCGCCCGCCACCATACGTTCTTCGAAATGCTGGGCAATTTCAGCTTTGGCGACTACTTCAAGCGCGACGCCATCCAGTACGCCTGGGAACTGCTGACGCAGGTCTACAAGTTGCCGGCCGAGAAGCTCTGGGTCACCGTGTACCAGGAAGACGACGAGGCCTACGACATCTGGGCCAAGGAAGTCGGGGTGCCGGCCGAACGCATCATCCGCATCGGCGACAACAAGGGCGCGCGCTACGCGTCGGACAACTTCTGGCAGATGGCCGACACCGGCCCCTGCGGTCCCTGCTCGGAGATCTTCTTCGACCACGGCCCCGAGATCTGGGGCGGCCCCCCGGGATCGCCCGAGGAAGACGGCGACCGCTACATCGAGATCTGGAACCTGGTGTTCATGCAGTTCGAGCGCGATGCCGCCGGCAACATGCCGCGCCTGCCGCGTCCCTGTGTCGATACCGGCATGGGCCTGGAACGCATCGCCGCCGTGCTGCAAGGCGTGCATTCCAACTACGAAATCGATCTGTTCCAGCACCTGATCGCCGCCGCCGCGCGCGAAACCGGCATCAAGGACCTGGAAGACAACTCGCTCAAGGTCATCGCCGACCACATCCGCGCCTGCTCGTTCCTGATCGTCGACGGCGTGATCCCCAGCAACGAAGGCCGCGGCTATGTGCTGCGCCGCATCGTCCGCCGCGCCCTGCGCCATGGCTACAAGCTGGGCCAGACCAAGCCGTTCTTCTACCGCCTGGTGCCGGACCTGGTCGCCGAAATGGGCGAGGCCTACCCGGAACTGGCCGCCACGGCCGACCGCGTCGCCCAGGTGCTGAAGCAGGAAGAAGAGCGCTTCGGCGAAACGCTGGAACACGGCATGCGCATCCTGGATTCCGCGCTGGCCAACGTGCCCAAGGGCGGCCAACTGGACGGCACCACGCTGTTCACGCTGTACGACACCTACGGCTTCCCGGTGGACCTGACCGCCGACATCTGCCGCGAACGCGAAGTGGACGTCGACATGGCCGGCTTCGAGGTCGCCATGGAACGCCAGCGCGACCAGGCGCGCGCCGCGGGCAAGTTCAAGATGGCCGAAGGCCTGAACTACGAAGGCGCGGATACGCGTTTCGAAGGCTACGAAAAGCTCGAACTCGACAACGTCAAGGTCACGGCCCTGTACGTCGACGGCACGCAGGTCCAGCAGGTCCAGGCCGGCCAGAACGCGGTCGTGGTGCTGGACGCCACGCCGTTCTACGCGGAATCGGGCGGCCAGGTCGGCGATACCGGTTTGCTGGAGGCCGACGGCCTGCGGTTCGCCGTCGCCGACACCCTCAAGATCCAGGCGGGCGTCTTCGGCCACCACGGCCTGCTGGAGTCGGGCACCCTGTCCGTGGGCGACACGCTGCTGGCCCGAGTGGATGCGGTGCGCCGCGCCCGCACGGTGCGCAACCACTCCGCCACCCACCTGATGCACAAGGCCTTGCGCCAGGTGCTGGGCGCCCACGTGCAGCAGCGCGGCTCGCTGGTGGATCCCGACAAGACCCGTTTCGACTTCGCCCAGGACGCGCCGCTGACGGCCGAGCAGATCGCCCGCGTCGAGGCCATCGTCAATGCCGAAGTCCTCGCCAACCAGCCTACCGTGGCGCAGGTCATGGCCTATGACGACGCCGTCAAGGGCGGCGCCATGGCGCTGTTCGGCGAAAAGTACGGCGATACGGTCCGCGTGCTGGACATCGGCTTCTCGCGCGAGCTTTGCGGCGGCACCCACGTCAGCCGCACCGGCGACATCGGCCTGTTCAAGATCGTTTCCGAAGGCGGCGTGGCAGCGGGCGTGCGCCGCATCGAGGCCATCACCGGCGACAACGCCCTGGCCTGGGTGCAGAACCAGAACGCCTTGCTGACGCAGGTGGCGGGCATGCTGCGTTCGACGCCGGCGGACCTGCCCGCGCGCATCGCGCAGGTGCAGGAACAGGTCAAGGCGCTCGAGAAAGACCTCGAGCAATCGCGCAGCAAGCTTGCCGCCAGCGCGGGCAACGACCTGGCCTCGAGCGCCGCGGTCGACGTCAAGGGCATCAAGGTCCTGGCCGCCGGCATCGGCGACGTGGATCCCAAGGCCCTGCGCGGCATGGTCGACAACCTGAAAGACCGCCTGAAGCCGGCGGTCGTGCTGCTGGCCACGGGCTCCGCCGATGGCAAGATCAGCGTGGTGGGCGGCGTCACCGCCGACCTGACCGACCGCATCAAGGCGGGCGACTTGGTCGGCTTCGTGGCGGCCCAGGTCGGCGGCAAGGGCGGCGGACGCCCGGACATGGCCATGGGCGGCGGCACCGACGTCAGCGCCTTGCCCGCGGCGATCGCCAGCGTGCAGAAGTGGGTGGACGAGCGCCTGTGATGAACGGCCCCGACGCCGGCGCGCAAGCGCCGTCCTTCGAACAGGAGATCGATGCCAGCGGCCTGACCTGCCCCTTGCCCATCCTGCGCGCCAAGAAGGCCCTGGCGCAGATGGCCAGCGGCGAAGTGCTGCGCGTCGTCACCACGGACCGCAACGCGATCCGGGACTTCCAGGCCTTCGCCCGCCAGACCGGCAATACCCTGGTCGCTCAGCACGAGGCCGATGGCCGAGGGGTGCATTTCCTGCGGCGGCGCTGACCGGCCCGCCGGCCAGGCCAGGCATGCAAAGGGGCCCGCCTTCCGGCGGGCCCCTTTGTTTTGGCCGGGCGCACAGCTACTTGCGGACGGCGGCGGCGACGGCCTGGGTGATCGTGAAGTCGACGAGATCGCCTTCCTTCAACTGCTGGAGCCGCGCCTGCAGGGCGGGATCCTGTACCTGGACGGTGCGCATGCCGCCTTGCGGGCCTTTCAGCGTGACCAGGTTGGCGCTCTTGTTGATGTGCCAGATCTCGGCGGTGATCGTGGTCTGGCGGCCGACGGCGCCGGCGGGCATGCCGCCCTTGGGGCTGCGGGTGCTCGCCGTCTCCGTCACGACCTCGGGCGTGCCCGAACCGGCCGGACGCACCGCCACCGCCACCGATTCGTAGTAGTCGAGCGTCAGCGTATCGCCGGGCTTGATCTGCTGGAAGTTGCGGACGTTGGGGCCGGCCTGGATGTTCAGGGTGTTGCCGTTCTCGCCTTGCAGCGTGATGGTCCGGCTGGCCGGGTCCACCGCGGTGACCTTGCCCGTGGCGGTCGTCAGGGCGGCGCCGACGATCCGGGCGGAAGCCGCCAGCGGCATCGCCAGCGAGCCCGCCAGCAGGCCCGCCAAGGCCAGGCGCGCGACAGGAGTGAAGACGGATTTCTGGTTCTTCATGATGTTGCACCCTCCGAATAGAGGAAGTTGGGGGAAAAACGCAGGAAAGAGGGGATGGCGGCGAGCGGCGGAGAACCCGCCCTCAGGGGAGTGGCTTGAAGAAACCGGGCAGGCGGCGCCGTGGCGGCGCGGCGGGGGAGAGCAAAGCGCGGGATCTTGCGTACGATGACATAAAACCGATCTCCAAAATCGGGTTTTTCTTCAAACGCACTGACTTTGAACGCACTAAGACAGACAGGGGCCGCAGGCACAAGCGCGGCCGAACGGCTACACTTTGGGTTGCGGCGGGCTCCGGCCCGTTTTTGTAGAATACCCGGATGTGGTGTTTTAGGATACAAATCCCGCCGCTATGCAAGATTCCCGCACTCCCATTTGCCAGCCGGCTTGTTTAAGTGCTAGAATTTCCCGTTTTTCACAACTAATTCAAGGGATTACCTATGGTGGTGATTCGCCTGGCCCGCGGTGGGTCCAAGAAGCGTCCGTTTTACAACCTGGTGGCCACCGATTCGCGTAACCGTCGCGACGGCCGCTTCATCGAGCGCGTGGGTTTCTACAACCCCGTCGCCAGCGAAGGCTCGGAAAACCTGCGCATCGCGCTGGATCGCGTGCAGCACTGGACCAGCAACGGCGCCCAACTGTCGCCCGCTGTCGAGCGTCTGGTCAAAGACTACTCGGCCAAGGTTTCCGCCGCGGCTTGATTGCCCGCGTCGCCAAGCCTCAGTCCTGCTAGCTTTACTGCGTTTTAAAGCTACCATTCATAGCTGCTTCATAGCTACCAAGAGCACGATACATGCCTGATGCCGCAACCTCCAACGCGGCGCCGACGGATTTGATCGAGCTGGGCCGCATCAGTGCAGCCTACGGCGTGAAAGGCTGGGTCAAGGTGCAGCCACATTCGGCCCATGCCGAAGTGCTGCTCTCAGCATCTCAATGGTGGTTGACTCGCCCTGTGCCTGAATTGGCGCGGGGCGCTGTCGCGTCCGCGCCTGTCGCATACAAGGTCGTGCAATCCCGTTCGCAAGGGTCCACCGTGGTGGCCCAGTTGGCGGGTATCGCAGACCGCGACCAGGCCGAAGCCCTGCGCGGTTGTTCCGTGCGGGCGCCTCGGGGAGCCTTCCCCGCGCCCGAGGAAGACGAATACTACTGGGTCGATCTCATCGGTTGCGCGCTGTACACCAGCGCCAACGGCGAACCCGCGCTATTGGGCGCGGTCGACGAAGTCCTGGACAACGGCGCCCATGCCGTCCTGAAGATCCTGCGCCAGACGGCCGGGGCCCAGGGTCCGGAACCCGTCCTGGACGCCAAGGGCCGGCCCGCCGAAATGCTCGTTCCGTTCGTGCGCGCGCACATCCATGCCGTCGATTTGGCCGCCCGCCGCATCGACAGCGACTGGCCCGCGGACTTTTGATGCGATTCGACGTCGTTACGCTCTTTCCCGAAATGTTCGGGGTAGTGCGCGACCTGGGCGTCACCGGCCGGGCGCATGCCCAGGGCCGGTGGTTCCTGCATGCCTGGAATCCTCGCGATTTCACGCATGACGTGCACCGCACCGTGGACGACCGCCCCTATGGCGGCGGCCCCGGAATGGTGATGATGGCGGGGCCTCTGGAAGCCGCCGTCAACGCCGCTCAGGCGGCGCGCGCCGCGCAAGGCCTGGGCCGCGCGCCCGTCGCGCTGCTGGCGCCGGTCGGCCGGCGCTACGACCAGGCCGGCGCGGAATCGCTGGCCGCAAGCGAAGGGATCATCCTCATTTGCGGCCGCTACGAAGGCGTCGACCAGCGGTTCATCGACCGCTGCGTCACGCAGGAAATCTCCCTGGGCGACTTCGTGCTGTCCGGCGGGGAGATCGCCGCGCTGGCGGTGATCGACGCCGCCGTGCGGCTCCTGCCCGGCGTGCTCAACGACGGCGACTCCGCCCTGCAGGATTCCTTCAACGATACCCTCTCCGGCCTGCTGGATAGCCCTCACTACACGCGTCCCGAAGTGTACGAGGGCGAACCGGTGCCCGCCGCGCTGCTTAGCGGCCACCACGCCAATATCGCCCGCTGGCGGCGCGAGCGTTCGCTCGCCCTGACGGCGGCCCGGCGGCCCGAGCTGATCGAATCCGCCCGCGCCAAGGGGTGGCTCGACAAGGCGGACGAGCGTTATCTGGCCCAACTGGCCGGCACCTGGGATCCCGCCTCCGAGGCGCCCAAACGCAGGCGCAAGCCCGCCCGGCCCGCCAAGACGCCGGACGCGTCCTGATTTTCCCTTCCCGCCCGGTCCGCAAACGCTAGGGATGTTCCTAGCTTGTGGGCCTTTCGGCCGCTCCCTAGCATTGAAAATTACATGAAAATGAAATTTTCATATGAGCCGATCCGATCCCGCCCGCTCCGCGCCCGTGCGCCGCGCCGCCCTCATGTCCCCGGCGGCGAAGCTTCCGCCCGCCCGGCCGGAATCCGCCGTTGACCTGTGGCTGGGCCAGCAACTGCGCCAGTTGCGCAAGCAACAGGGCCGGCCGCTGGCGGATGTGGCCCGCGCCTGCGGCATCTCGCTGGGCCTGCTGAGCCAGATCGAGCGCGGCCTCAGCTCCGCCTCCGTGAAGATCCTGCACCTGCTGGCCCGCGAATTCCGCGTGTCGGTGAATTCGCTGCTGCGCAACGCCGAGCATACCGAGGGAGAGGACGGCGGACGGGTCGCCCGCGCGGGCACGCACCGCTATATCGATCTGAGCGAGAAGGGCATCAGCAAAGAGATGTACACCCCGCCGGCCTGCCGCAGCATGGACCTGTGCCGCGCCACGATCGAACCGGGCGGCTCCACCGGCAGCGAACTCTTCGTGACGGGGCAGGGGGAACAGATCGGCGTGGTGCTCAAGGGTTCGCTGGAACTGTGGGTGGGCGACCGGGTCGTCCTGCTCAACGAAGGCGACAGTTTTTGCTACGCCAGCAGCACGCCTCGCCGCTGGCGCAATCCCGGGTCGCGGACGACCGAGGTCATCTGGGCCATTTCCAACATCACTCAAGCCGCGGGGGACGATACGAAACAGGCGCCATGAGCGCACAGCATCCATAGCGGCGCGATGGCGATGGGGATCGTCGCGCCACCGGGCGTTGCCCGGATTTCTTTGCCACGACGAGGAAATGTCATGAAATTCAAGACTCTGGCTGTCTCTGTATTTGCTGCATTGTCCATGGCCGCGGGCGCGCAGGCCCAAACGGTATTGAAGGTCGGCTCCACGCCCACGGGCAGTCCTTTCACGTTTCTCGATACCAAGACCAACAGCATCGAAGGCGTGATGGTCGATATCGTGAAAGCGGTTGGCAAAGAGGCGGGATTCGAGGTGCAGATCGAACCCATGGCGTTCTCCGCGCTGATCGGCTCGCTGACGTCCAAGCGCATCGACATCGTGTCGGCGGCCATGTTCATCACGCCGCAGCGCCAGCAGGTGGTGAGTTTTTCGGAGCCCGTGTACCGCTACGGCGAGGGGCTCATGGTGCTCAAGACCGACGACAAGGAATACAAGTCCTTCGCCGACATGAAGGGGATGACGGTCGGCGTGCAGGTCGGCACCGCCTTCGTCGAACCGATACAGAAGAGCGGCGTGTTCAAAGAAGTGAAGCTCTACGACAACCCGCCCGACATGATGCGCGACGCCAACGCCGGCCGCATCCAGGGCGGCTTCATGGACTACCCCATCGCGGCCTACATCCTGACGCAGGGGAATTATCCCAACCTGAAGATGGCGCAGTCCTATCAGCCGACGGTAATGGGCAGCCTGGGGCTGGCCACGCGCAAGGAAGACGCCGCGCTGCTCGACCGCATCAACAAGGCGCTCGTCAAGCTGAAGGCGGACGGCGCCATCGACGCCATCCTGAAGAAATGGGGGCTGTCGGGCGCTTGATGCCGGCCCGGCCTCGAGCAATCGAACGCCATTGCGGCCGTCCGCCAGGCCCGCCTTTCGCGGGCCTGCGGGCGGGGCGCATGCCGCGTTCCCGCGGGCTGTCTAGTTGGGGTGGTGAGTCATGACGGAATTCTTCAAGGACGCGGCGGAATACCTGCCGATATTGCTGCAAGGCGCGAAGCTCACGATCCTGGTGACGCTCGGCTCGCTTGCGCTGTCCACGTTGCTGGGCCTGGTGTGGGCGCTTATGCGCGTCTCCGGAAACCGCTACCTGTCCAAGTTCAGCGGCGGGGTGATCAACCTGCTGCGCGGCATTCCCATCATCGTGCTGCTGTTCTACATCTATTTCGTGATGCCGGACATGGGCGTGTCGCTGACGGCGGTGCAGGCGGCCATCATCGGCCTGGGCGTGGCGTATTCGGCCTACCAGGCCGAGAACTTCCGCGCCGGCATCCAGGCCATCGACCGGGGCCAGATCGAGGCCGCCATGGCCATGGGCATGAGCTGGGGCATGACGATGCGGCGGGTCGTGCTGCCGCAGGCGGTGAAGATCGTGCTGCCGCCCTACGGCAACATCATGATCATGATGCTGAAGGATTCCTCGCAGGCGTCGACCATCACGGTGGCGGAACTCGCCTTGCAGGGCAAGCTGATCGCCGTGTCCACCTTCAAGAACGCCACGGTGTTCACGCTGGTGGCGCTCATGTACCTGGTGATGTGCGTTCCGCTGATCCTGCTGGTCCGCCATCTGGAAAAAAGGAGCGCCGCCAAATGATCGAACTCAAGGGAGTCCGCAAGAGCTTCGGCCCGCTCGAAGTGCTCAAGGGCATCGACGCCGAGATCACGAAGGGCGAAGTGGTGTGCGTGATCGGCCCGTCGGGCTCGGGCAAGTCCACCATCCTGCGATGCATCAACGGGCTGGAGCGCTACAACGCCGGGCGCATCACCGTGGACGGGGAACTGGTCGATTGCGACGCGCCGTCCATCGTGTCGATCCGCACCCAGGTGGCGATGGTGTTCCAGCGCTTCAACCTTTTCCCCCACCGCACCGCGCTGGAAAACGTGATCGAAGGCCCGATCTTCGTGAAAAAGGAACCGCGCGCGCAGGCGGTGGAGCGGGGGCGCGAACTGCTGGCCAGCGTGGGCCTGGCGGACAAGGAAAACGCGCACCCGCCGCAACTGTCCGGCGGCCAGCAGCAGCGCGTGGCGATCGCGCGGGCGCTGGCGATGCGGCCCAAGGCCATTCTCTTCGACGAACCGACTTCGGCGCTGGACCCTGAACTGGTGGGCGACGTGCTGGGCGTCATGCGCAAGCTGGCCGAGGCCGGCATGACGATGGTCGTCGTGACCCACGAAATGAGTTTCGCCCGCGAGGTCGCGGACCGCGTCATGTTCTTCGACGGCGGCGTCATGGTGGAGCAGGGGGCCGCCCGCGAAGTGCTGAATCATCCGCAGCATCCCCGGACGCAGGATTTCCTGCACCGGGTACTGCACCCCATGTAAGGAAGGACCATGCCGCAAGCGCCATTTCCACTTTCCCCTTCGTTATGGGCCGCCACGGCGGCGGCGCCGCCCGCCACGGAGCCGCTGGCCGCGTCCACGCGGGCCGACGTGCTGGTGGTGGGCGGCGGCTACGCCGGCCTGAGCACGGCGCTGCACCTGGCGGAACGCGGCGTGCGGGTCGTGCTGCTGGAGGCGCGGGAGATCGGCTTCGGCGGCTCGGGCCGCAATGGCGGCCAGGTCATCCCGGGCCTGAAATACGACCCCGACGCGCTGATGTCGATGTTCGGGCCGGAGCGCGGCGAACGCCTGGTCCGCTTTGCCGGCGCGACGGCGGACTCGGTATTCGATCTGATCGAGCGGCACGCCATGGACGTGCCGCGCGTGCGCGGGGGCTGGATCCAGGGCGCGCACACCGCGCAGGCCTTGCGGCTGGCGCACGGCCGGGCGGCGGAATGGGCGCGCTGCGGCGCCGACGTCCAGCCGCTGGACCGCGCGCAGGTCGCGCGGCTGATCGGCACCGACCGCTACCTGGGCGGTTGGGTGGACCGCCGCGCGGGCGCCATCCAGCCGCTGAGCTACGCGCGCGGCCTGGCGCGCGCCGCGCTGAACGCGGGCGCCGTCGTCCACACCGGATCGCCCGTCGCCAGCCTGGCGCGCGCGCAAGGCAAGTGGACCGCGGCCACGGCCGCCGGCCCGACCGTCACCGCCGACCGCGTGGTGATGTGCACGAATGCCTACGGCGGCGACCTGCTGCCCGGGCTGAAGAGGTCGATCATCGACGCCAACACTTTCCAGGTGGCCACCGCGCCGCTGCCGGAAGCGGTGCGCGCCGGCATCTTTCCCGAGGGGCACGTCACTTCCGATACGCGCAACCTGCTGCTGTACTTCCGGCTGGACCACCAGGGCCGGCTGCTGATGGGCGGGCGCGGCCCGTTCCGCGAACCGAAAGGGCAGGAGGACTGGGCGCACCTGGAACGCGTCATGCTGAAGCTGTTCCCGCGGGTCGCCGGCACGCCCTTCGAATACCGCTGGTGCGGCCGGGTCGCGGTCACCCGCGACTATCTTCCGCATTTACATGAGCCCGAACCCGGCCTGCTGGTGGACATCGGCTGCCAGGGGCGCGGCGTGGGCCTGCAGACCAGCATGGGGCAGGCCATGGCGCAGTACGTGGCCACGGGCGACGCCAGCGCCTTGCCGCTGCCGCTTTCGCCGGTGGTGCCGTTTCCGCTGTACGGCCTGCGGCGCCTGTATGTGA
Source organism: Achromobacter veterisilvae (assembly GCF_037619525.1). Taxonomy (NCBI): domain Bacteria; kingdom Pseudomonadati; phylum Pseudomonadota; class Betaproteobacteria; order Burkholderiales; family Alcaligenaceae; genus Achromobacter; species Achromobacter veterisilvae. Next base: position 3,239,445 of record NZ_CP148753.1, read on the forward strand.
ACGCAGTCGTGGCCTGGTATCGCATGACGGACGGCGGAGTGTAGAGGGCCCCCACGCTGCGCGAGCTTCGCTCGCTTGCTGCCCCCCCGCGGGGGCTGCGCCGCCTTAGGGCGGCCTGGCGGCGGCGCGGGCCCCCACGCTGCGCGAGCTTCGCTCGCTTGCTGCTCCTCGAGGGGGCTACCCCGCCTTGTGGCGGCCCGGCGAAAAAAAGCCCCTCGATAGATCGAGGGGCTTTGGCGTTCAAGCGCGGGCTTCGGTCAGTCGCCCAGCTTGGCGCGCTGTTCGCGCACCTTTTGCAGGGTTTCGCCGAACTGCGCCATGCGCGCCTTTTCCTGTTCGACCACGGCCGCCGGCGCGCGCTCGACGAAGCTGGCGTTCGACAGCTTGCCGTTGGCCTTGGCCATTTCGCCTTCCAGGCGGGCGATTTCCTTGTCCAGGCGCGCGCGTTCCGCCACCACGTCGATTTCGACGTGCAGCATCAGGCGGCTGGTGCCCACGACCTGGACCGGCGCGCCCGCGTCGGGCAGGGCGTCCAGCACTTCGACCTCGCTCAGCTTGGCCAGCGCCGCCAGGTAGGGGGCGTTGCGCTTGAGCACCGGCGCGTCGCCCTGGGCGCACAGCGGCACCTTCTGCGCCGGCGACAGGTTCATTTCGCCGCGCAGCGCGCGCACGGCCTCGACCTGGGCCTTCAGTTCGGCCACTTCGCCTTCGGCGGCGGTGTCGACCGCCGCCGGGTTGGCCCGCGGGTACGGCTGCACGCTGACGCTGTCCGCGACGCCTTCCTTGCGCTTGCCGGCCACCACCGATACCTTCTGCCACAGCGCTTCGGTAATGAAGGGGATGATGGGGTGCGCCAGGCGCAGCACGCCTTCCAGCACGCGGATGAGCGTGCGGCGCGTGCCCAGTTGCTGGGCGGGCGTGCCGGTCTGGATCTGCACCTTGGCCAGTTCCAGGTACCAGTCGCAGTATTCGTCCCAGACGTAGCGGTAGAGCGCGTTGGCGACGTTGTCGAAGCGGTAGTCGGCGAAGCCGCGCGCCACGTCCGCTTCCAGCGCCTGCAACTGGCTGACGATCCAGCGGTCCACGAATGACGTCTCGCCCGCGTCCGCGCCCGTCAGGTCATGGCCTTCGGTGTTCATCAGCACGAAACGCGTGGCGTTCCAGAGCTTGTTGCAGAAGTTGCGGTAGCCCTCGCAGCGCTTCAGGTCGAAATTGATGTTGCGGCCCAGCGTGGCGTAGGCGGCCATCGTGAAGCGCAGCGCGTCGGTGCCGAAGGCGGGGATGCCGTCCGGGTACTGGCGGCGCGTCGCTTTTTCGATGGCGCCGGCCTGCTTGGGATTCATCAGGCCGTAGGTGCGCTTGGCGACCAGGCCGTCCAGGTCGATGCCGTCGATCAGGTCGACCGGGTCCAGGGTGTTGCCCTTGGACTTGCTCATCTTCTGGCCGTCGGCATCGCGGATCAGGCCGTGCACGTAGACGTGCTTGAACGGGATCTGGCCGGTCAGGTGCGTGGTCAGCATGACCATGCGCGCCACCCAGAAGAAGATGATGTCGAAACCCGTGACCAGCACGCTGGAAGGCAGGTAGCGCTGCAGGTCCGGGGTGTTTTCCGGCCAGCCCAGCGTGGTGAAGGGCACCAGGCCGGACGAGAACCAGGTGTCGAGCACATCCGGATCGCGCTTGAGTTCGCCGGTCACGCCGGCGGCGCGCGCCTGGGCGGTGGCCTCGGCTTCGTCGTGGGCCACGAACACCTGGCCGTCTTCCGAATACCAGGCCGGGATCTGGTGGCCCCACCAGAGCTGGCGCGAAATGCACCAGTCCTGGATGTTGTTCAGCCACTGGTTATAGATGGTGGTCCAGTTGTCGGGGTAGAACTGGATGCGGCCGTCGGCCACCACTTCCAGCGCGACCTCGGTGATGCTCTTGCCCGGGTTCAGCGTGCCCTCGGGGGCGGGCTTGCTCATGGCCACGAACCACTGGTCCGTCAGCATGGGCTCCAGGACGACGCCGGTGCGGTCGCCCTTGGGCTGCATCATCTTGTGCGGCTCGACCTTGACCAGATAGCCTTCGGCCTCCAGTTGGGCGACAACCGCCTTGCGGGCCTCGTAGCGCTCCATGCCCTGGAATTGCCTGGGGCCGTTTTCGTTGATGTGGGCGTCCAGCGTGAAGATCACGATCAGCGGCAGATCGTGGCGCATCGCGCAGGCGTAGTCGTTGAAGTCGTGCGCGCCGGTGATTTTCACGCAGCCGGTGCCGAATTCGGGGTCGACGAAATCGTCCGCGATGATCGGGATGTTGCGGTCGCACAGGGGCAGTTCCACTTCCTTGCCGACCAGGTGCTTGTAGCGCGGGTCTTCGGGATGGACGCACAGCGCGCCGTCCGCCAGCATCGTTTCCGGGCGGGTAGTGGCGATGGTCAGGCCGCGCAGGGTGACGGTCTGGCCGTCCTTGTCGACGATGGTCTGGGGGCCGTCCACGAAGGGGTAGAGGATGTGCCACATGTGGCCATCGGTCTCTTCGGACTGGACTTCCAGGTCGGACACGGCGGTCAGCAGCTTCGGGTCCCAGTTGACCAGGCGCTTGCCGCGGTAGATCAGTCCCTGTTTATGCAGGCGGACGAACGTTTCGACGACGCCGCGCGACATGCGGTCGTCCATGGTGAAGTATTCGCGCGGCCAGTCCGCGGAAGCGCCCAGGCGGCGCACCTGCGCGGTGATGGCGTTGCCCGACTTTTCCTTCCATTCCCACACTTTCTCCACGAATTTCTCGCGGCCGAGGTCGTGGCGGGAAACCTTCTGGGCATCCAGTTGTCTTTCAACCACGATCTGCGTGGCGATGCCGGCGTGGTCGGTGCCGGGGATGAACACGGTGTCGTCGCCCAGCATCCGGTGGTAGCGCACCAGGCCGTCCATGATGGTCTGGTTGAACGCGTGGCCCATGTGCAGGGTGCCCGTCACGTTGGGGGGCGGGAACTGGATGACGTAGGGTTGGCTTTCTGTCCCTGTTTTTACGTGCTGGCCCGCCTGGAAGTAGCCGCGCTGTTCCCACTCGGCGTACCAGCGGGATTCCAGCTCGGCGGGTTCGAAGCTCTTGGGGAGTTCCTGGGTGTCGCTCGCGGGCGTCGCGGCGTTCGGGGGAGCAGCTTGAGTCATTACAGGGTTCCGGCAGACAGGGGCGCCCGGCCTAAGGATGCGGGCAGCAAACCGCTCATTTTAAGATGTAATGCGGTCATCACGGCGTGTTAGAATACCGGGTTACTGTAAACCTTTTAGAAGTCCCTGAATTCATTGAGGATTCCTTCGGAAATGCGCACTCGAAAACGCGTGTCCGGGGCCCCGATGGAAATCCGGGGCGAGTCCGACAGGTGGGCAGTGTCGAATCCCTGCCTTGGCCCAGCGGTTCAGGCCGGCCCGAAACGTCCTTGCGTTTCGGACCGCCTGCGCGCCAGCAGCGCGATGACGCTTCAAGGGTGACACCGACAAGCGCAGAGCCGCGCCAGGCAATTAATCAGAAACCAGTCAGAAATCAGCTTTCGGAGTTCTTATGTCCATTCAACGCACCCTCTCGATCATCAAGCCCGACGCCGTCGCCAAGAACGTCATCGGCCAGATCGTCGGCCGCTTCGAGCAAGCCGGCCTGAAGGTCATCGCCGCCCGCCTGGCCCAACTGTCGCGCGCCGACGCCGAGCGTTTCTACGCCGTGCACAAGGAACGCCCGTTCTTCAAGGACCTGGTCGATTTCATGATCTCGGGCCCGGTCTTCGTGCAAGTGCTGGAAGGTGAAGACGCCATCCTGAAGAACCGCGACCTGATGGGCGCCACGGACCCCAAGAAGGCCGCTCCCGGCACCATCCGCGCCGACTTCGCCGACAGCATCGACGCCAACGCCGTGCACGGCTCGGACGCTCCGGAAACGGCCGCTGTCGAAGTCGCTTTCTTCTTCCCCGAAATCAACATCCACAGCCGTTGATTTTCGCGGAACTGTTCTAGCTTTTCGAGTTTTACCCAGGTCATGGAATCCGCCGAACGAATCAATCTGCTGGGGCTGGACAGCTCCGCCCTGTCCGAGCTCGTCGGGCAGTGGGGCGGCAAGCCGTTCCGCGCCCGCCAGTTGCAGCGCTGGATGCACCAGCGCGGCGCCGATTCGTTCGACGCCATGACCGACCTGGCCCGCGACTTCCGCGGCCAGCTTGCGACGCATTGCCGCATCGAGGCACTGCCCGTCAATACCGAGCAGCGCTCGTCCGACGGCACCCGCAAGTGGCTGTTCGACGTGGGGCAGGGCAACGCCATCGAAACGGTCTTCATCCCCGAGGACGACCGCGGCACGCTGTGCGTCTCCAGCCAGGCGGGATGCGTGGTGAACTGCCGCTTCTGTTCGACGGGGCACCAGGGATTCAACCGCAACCTGAAGACCAGCGAAATCATCGGCCAACTGTGGTGGGCCAAGCGCGTGCTGGAAGCCGACATCGGCACCGCCCGCCTGGAAAGCGCCCGCGCCACCGAAGATACCCGTGTCGTCAGCAACGTGGTCATGATGGGCATGGGCGAACCCCTGCTCAACTACGACCAGGTCCTGCCCGCCTTGCGCCTGATGCTGGACGACAACGCCTACGGGCTGTCGCGCCGCCGCGTCACGGTGTCCACTTCGGGCGTGGTGCCCATGATGGACCGGCTGTCGCAGGACTGTCCCGTGGCCCTGGCGGTTTCGCTGCACGCGCCCAACGACGCGCTGCGCGACGAGCTGGTGCCGCTGAACAAGAAGTACCCGCTGAAGGAGCTGCTGGCCGCTTGCGAACGCTACCTGGCGTTCGCCCCGCGCGACTTCATCACGTTTGAATACTGCATGCTGGACGGCATCAACGATACCGACCAGCACGCCAAGGAACTGATACACATTGCACGCCAACTGCGGTGCAAGCTCAATCTGATTCCGTTCAACCCCTTTCCCGAGTCCGGCCTGAAGCGCTCGAACTCGGCGCGGGTGAAGGTGTTCGCCCAGCGTCTGATGGACGCCGGCATCATCACCACCGTCCGCAAGACCCGGGGCGACGACATCGATGCGGCTTGCGGCCAGTTGGCCGGAGAAGTGCGCGACCGCACCCGGATTACCGAGCGCAACGCCGCACAGCGCCAGACCATACCAATTAAACAGGTGCATGCATGACGCAGGATTTCGCTTCTGCAGTTCCAGAGACGTCCGCCGGCGCGGCGGGCAGCATAGGCTCGGCATTGCGCGCATTGCGCCAGTCCAAGGGCTGGTCGCTCGACGAGGTGTCCAGCCGCATCAAGTTCTCCACGAAGCAGATCGAAGCCCTTGAAAACGAGGAATGGGCGGCATTGCCCACCGGCGTTTCATTGCGCGGCCTGGTGCGCAACTATGCGCGCCTGCTGGGCGCGGATTCGCAGGCCATCGTCGACTCGCTGGACCCCAAGGCCCGTGTCACCGGCCCGGTGAAGCTCAGCCCTGGCGCCTTGCATTCGGCGCATTCCATTCCCCAGTCCAGCGCCGAAGACGACCGTTCGTCCTCGACCTCCTGGGGATGGCTCATCGCCATCGTGCTGGTGCTGGCCGCCGGCGTGGCGTATGCCTTCTGGCAAGGCTGGTTGCCGCAGCACTGGCTGCCGATCGACTGGCTGCCGAAGCCAACCAAGTAAAAAACCCGGTTCCACCGATGCAAGAATCCTCTCTGCCTTGCCAGGACGCGCCGCCTCCCGCCGTGGGGGCGGCAGAGCGCCGCGCCACGCGTTCGGTGGCGGTGAAGTGGGGCAACCGTGTCGTGACGGTGGGCGGCGACGCCCCGGTCGTGGTCCAGTCCATGACCAACACCGACACGGCGGACGCCATCGCCACGGCGATACAAATCAAGGAACTGGCCCAGGCCGGTTCCGAACTCGTGCGGATCACGGTGAACACGCCCGAGGCGGCCCGCGAGGTCGCCTCCATCCGCGAACAACTGGACCGCATGGGCGTGGACGTGCCGCTGGTGGGCGATTTCCACTACAACGGCCACAAGCTGCTGACGCAGTTTCCCGAATGCGCCCAGGCCCTGTCCAAGTACCGGATCAACCCGGGCAACATGGGCGGCGGCAAGCGGCGCGACGACAACTTCGCCCAGATGATCGAAGTGGCCTGCCGCTACGACAAGCCTGTGCGCATCGGCGTGAACTGGGGCAGCCTGGACCACGAACTGATGGCGCGCAAGATGGACGAGAACAGCCGCCGCGCGCAGCCCTGGGAGGCCCAGGCGGTGATGCGCGACGCGCTGGTCGTGTCCGCCATCAGCAACGCCGAGCGCGCCGAAGAACTCGGCTTGCGCCGCGACGCCATCATTCTGTCGTGCAAGGTCAGCCACGTGCAGGACCTGATCGCCGTCTACCGGGACCTGTCCGCGCGCTGCGACTACCCGCTGCACCTGGGCCTGACCGAGGCCGGCATGGGCAGCAAAGGCATCGTGGCGTCCACCGCCGCGCTGGCCGTGCTGCTGCAGCAGGGCATCGGCGACACCATCCGCATTTCGCTCACGCCCGAACCCGGCGGCGACCGCAGCCGCGAAGCCATCGTGGCGCAGGAAATCCTGCAGACCATGGGCCTGCGCGCATTCACGCCGATGGTCGTTGCGTGCCCCGGTTGCGGCCGCACCAGCAGCACGTTCTTCCAGGAACTGGCTGACAGCATCCAGGGGTACCTGCGCCGCCAGATGCCGCTCTGGCGCGCGCAGTATCCCGGAGTCGAAAGCATGAACGTCGCCGTGATGGGCTGTGTGGTCAATGGGCCGGGCGAAAGCCGCCATGCCGATATCGGCATCAGCCTGCCGGGCACCGGCGAAGTTCCGGCCGCGCCGGTGTTCGTCGACGGCGAGCGCACGGTGACCCTCAAGGGCGACCATATTGCCGAAGAGTTCCAGGCCATCGTCGAAGACTACGTCGCGCGCCGCTATGGCGCGCCCGCTTCTCATTAAAGTAAGGGTGTAGCCGTTCGCGCGCCGGCGCGCGACGCGGCATGATCAAGATGACTCAAGCTTTCCAGAAAGTCGCCGCCATACGCGGCATGAATGACCTGTTGCCGGGGGCGAGCGCCCGCTGGGAGCAATTCGAGGAAATCGTGCGCGGCTGGCTGCGCGGCTACGGCTATCGCAACGTGCGCACGCCCGTGCTTGAGCATACGCGCCTGTTCGCGCGCGGCATCGGCGAAGTGACCGATATCGTCGAAAAAGAGATGTACACCTTCACCGATGCGCTCAACGGTGAATCGCTGACCATGCGTCCGGAAATGACGGCCGGCATCGTGCGCGCGTCCATCGAGCACAACATGCTCTACGACCGCCCGCAGCGCGTTTATTCCATCGGCCCGGTCTTCCGCCACGAACGTCCGCAGCGCGGCCGTTACCGCCAGTTCCACCAGATCGACGTCGAGGCCCTGGGCTTCGCCGGCCCCGACGTGGACGCCGAACTGATCGTCATGCTGGCCCGCCTGTGGAAGCTGCTGGGCCTGACCGACGTGCGCCTCGAACTGAATTCGCTGGGCCAGCCGGCCGAGCGCGCCGCCCACCGCGCCGCGCTGATCGAGCACCTGGAAAAGCACCGCGACATCCTCGACGAAGACGGCCAGCGCCGCCTGTACAGCAACCCGCTGCGAGTGCTGGACACCAAGAATCCCGCCATGCAGGAAATGGCCGACAGCGCGCCGCGCCTGTTCGATTTCCTGGGCGAGGAATCCCGCGCGCACTTCGACGGCGTGTGCCGGCGCCTGGCCGACGCCGGCATCGAATACCGCCTGAATCCGCGCCTGGTGCGCGGGCTGGACTACTACAACCTGACCGTGTTCGAGTGGGTGACCGACAGGCTGGGCTCCCAGGGCACGGTTTGCGGCGGCGGCCGCTACGACGGCCTGATCGAACTGCTGGGCGGCAAGCCGGCGCCCGCCGTGGGCTTCGCGATCGGCATGGAGCGCCTGCTGGACCTCTGGGAACAGAGCGTGGAAATGCCGGTCCCGGCCGAATGCGACGTCTACGTCGTGCACCAGGGCGAAGAGGCCCAGCGCCTGGCCGCGCGCGTCGGCGAAGACCTGCGCGATGCCGGCCTGTCGGTCATCGTGCATGCCGGTTCGGCCAGTTTCAAGTCCCAATTCAAGCGCGCCGACGCCAGCGGAGCCCGGGTTGCGGTTATCCTTGGCGCCGATGAAGTGGCTGCGCAGACCGCGAGCGTCAAGTTCCTGCGCGCGGATGCGCAGGGCGAAGCCGCACAGCAGCAGGTCCCGCTGGCGGGATTGGCCGAAGTATTGAATATCAAGGGTTAATGCATGGCATACGATCTGGAAGAACAGGAAAAACTGGACGCGATCAAGGCGTGGTGGGCCCGTTACGGCACGCTGGTCGTCACGCTGGCGGCGGCCGTTGCGCTGGCCTGGGGCGGCTGGTGGGGCTGGAAGGCCTATCAGGCGCACCGCGCCAACCAGGCCATGGGCTACTTCGAAGCGCTGGAAGACGCGGCCCGGCTGGGCGGCGCCGATTCGGCGGTGCGCATCAAGACCGCGGCCGCCACCTTGCGCGAAGAATATCCGGCCACGGGCTACGCCACGCGCGGCGCGCTGGTGGCCGCCCAGGCGCTGCAGGCCCAGAAGGACGACGCCGGCGCCCGCGAGCAACTGGAATGGCTGGCCGGGCAGGGCAAGAATCCGTCCATGCAGGCCGTGGCGCGTCTGCGGCTGGCCGGCATGATGCTGGACCAGAAGCAGTACGATGCCGCGCTGGCGCAACTGAACAACCCGCCGCCGGCCTTCGCCGCCTTGTATGCGGATCGCCGCGGCGATATTCTCGCGGCGCAGGGCAAGCGTGAGGAAGCCCGGGCGGCATGGCAAAGCGCCATCGATGGCCTGGGCACGACGAATCCCTTGACCCAGGTTGTGCAACTGAAACTGGATGCCCTGAGCGGAGCGTGACTGTAATGCGTAAATTTGCAACTGGCCGTACGTGGCGTGGCGCCGTTTGCCTGGCGAGCCTGCTCGCCCTGGGTGGATGCGGCCTGTTTTCCCATGACGACGGCCGTTACGACCCGGCGCCACTGACCGAATACAAGGCCGGCATGTCCGTGCGCCAGGTCTGGTCCGCGTCGGTCGGCAGCGGATCGGGCCTGGGCTTCGCGCCCACGGTGCTGGGCGACGCCATCTATGCCGCCACGCCGGACGGCTCGGTCGGCAAGTTCGACCTGCATAGCGGGCGCCCCATCTGGAAGGCCAAGACCGACGGCAAGCTGTCGGCCGGCGCCGGCAGCGACGGCACGACCACCGCCGTGGCCTCGCCCGACGGCGACGTGATCGCCTTCGACGACACCGGCAAGGTGAAATGGAAGGTCCGCGCCACCAGCGACGTGACGATTCCGCCCGCCGTGGGCTATGGCATCGTCGTGGTCCGCAGCGGCGACTACCGCATCCAGGCGTTCGACGCCAACAACGGCGAACGTGTCTGGAACGTGCAGCGCCCCGGCCCCGCGCTGGCCTTGCGCAGCGTGTCGCAGATGGTCCTGGCCGAAGGCCTGGTCATCACCGGCCTGCCCGGCGGCAAGCTCATGGCCATCGCCTCCAACAGCGGCAACGTGCAATGGGAAGGCACCGTGGCGACGCCGCGCGGCGCCAGCGACCTCGAACGCCTGACCGACGTGGTCGGCGCGCCCCGCATCGCGGGCAACCTGCTGTGCGGCGTGGCCTACCAGGGCCGCATCGTCTGCTTCGACGTGACGGCCGGCGGCCGTCCGCTGTGGGCCAAGGACTTCTCCAGCGTCAGCGGCCTGACCCTGGACGACCGCTACGCCTATGCGCCGGACCAGAACAGCGTGCTCAACGCCTTCGCCCTGGACAATGGCGGCAATGTCTGGAAGCAGGCCGCCCTGAAGAACCGCCAGCTCACCGCGCCGGCCCTGCTGGGCGGCTCGCTCGCCGTCGGCGACCTGGACGGCTACGTGCACTTCGTGTCGCGCAGCGACGGCAGCCTGATGGCCCGCCTGTCCGTGGGCGGCGGCGCGGTCGTGTCGCCGCCGCAAACCACCCCCCAAGGTGTACTAGTCCAGACGGGCAATGGCAATCTCGTCCTGATCGGCGCCAACTAATCCTATAGAAAAGCCTTACACCGTGTCTTTCAAGCCTGTCGTCGCCCTGGTCGGTCGCCCCAATGTGGGGAAATCGACCCTTTTCAACCGCCTGACGCGATCGCGCGCCGCGCTGGTGGCCGATTATTCCGGCCTGACCCGCGATCGCCACTATGGCGAGGGCAGGGTGGGCGAGACCCCCTTCATCGTCATCGATACCGGCGGTTTCGAGCCTGTCGCCAAGGACGGCATCCTGCTGGAGATGGCCCGCCAGACCCGGCAGGCCATCGCCGAGGCCGACGTGGTGGTGTTCCTGGTGGACGCCCGGGCGGGCATCAATGCCCACGACCACGAAATCGCCAAGCTGCTGCGCAAATCCGGCCAGCAGCGCGTGCTGCTGGCCGTGAACAAGGCGGAAGGCATGGGCGCCGGCGCCGCGGTTTCCGAATTCCACGAGCTGGGGCTGGGGCAGCCCTATCCCATCTCGGCGGCGCACGGCGACGGCATCGTCGACCTGATCGAACTGGCCCTCCTGGACCTGGCCGAACCGCCCGCCGAAGAGGAAGCGCAAGAAGAAGGCGAACACGACCACCGCATCAAGCTGGCGATCGTCGGGCGCCCCAACGTGGGCAAGTCCACGCTCATCAACACCCTGATGGGCGAAGAGCGCGTGATCGCGTTCGACATGCCCGGCACGACCCGCGACGCCATCGAGATCGACTTCGAGCGCGACGGCCGCCGCTATACGCTGATCGACACCGCGGGCCTGCGCAAGCGCGGCAAGGTGTTCGAGGCCGTCGAGAAATTCTCTGTCATCAAGACGCTGCAGGCCATCGAGGCCAGCAACGTCGTGCTGCTGATGCTGGACGCCCAGACCGAGATCTCCGAACAGGATGCGCACATCGCCGGCTTCGTCCTGGAAACGGGGCGCGCCGTGGTCGTGGCCATCAACAAGTGGGACGGCCTGGACGGCGAGGCCAAGGAACGCATCGAACGGGAATTCCAGCGCAAGCTGCGCTTCCTGTCGTTCGCCCGCATGCACACCATTTCGGCGCTGCGCGGGCAGGGCGTGAAGCCCTTGCTGAAATCCATCAACGCGGCGCATGCCGCGGCGTTCGCCAAGCTGTCCACGCCCAAGCTGACGCGTGAATTGCAGGCCGCCGTCGAGCAGCAGCCGCCTCCCCGCAAGGGTATTTTCCGTCCGAAGATGCGCTACGCGCACCAGGGCGGGCAGAATCCGCCGCTGGTCGTCATCCACGGCAACGCGCTGGATGCCATTCCGGACTCCTACCGCCGCTACCTGGAAACGCGTTTCCGCAACGCGTTCGACCTGGCCGGCACGCCGTTGCGCATCGAATTCAAGTCTTCGCACAACCCTTACGCGCAGGAAAGCTGATCCATGAGCCGCTTCTGGAGTCCCGTGGTCGGGACGCTCAGTCCGTATGTCCCGGGCGAGCAGCCCAAGCTTCAGAACCTGGTCAAGCTGAACACGAACGAGCACCCCTACGGGCCGTCGCCCAAGGTGCTCGATGCGATCCGCGCGGCCTGCGACGACACGCTCAAGCTGTACCCGGACCCGTCCTCCGACCGGCTGCGGCAGGCCATCGCCGAAACCGCCGGCGTGCAGCCGGGGCAGGTCTTCGTGGGCAACGGTTCCGACGAGGTGCTGGCGCACGCCTTCCTGGCGCTGCTCAAGCATGAGCGTCCGCTGCGCTTCCCGGACATCACCTACAGCTTCTACCCAGTCTATTGCGGCCTGTACGGGATCCAGTACGAAACGGTGCCGCTGACGCCCGATTTCCGCATCGACGTCGAAGACTACCTGCCCGGGCGCAACGGACAGGCGGGCGCCATCATTTTCCCGAACCCCAACGCGCCCACCGGCCGCGCGCTGGATGCCGCCGACGTCGAACGCATCGTGGCCGGCAATCCCGACGCCGTCGTCGTGGTGGACGAAGCCTACGTGGATTTTGGTGGAGAGTCCGTCATCCCTTTGGTCTCGCGCTACGACAACCTGCTGGTCGTGCAGACGCTGTCCAAGTCGCGTTCGCTGGCGGGGCTGCGGGTCGGCTTCGCCGTGGGCAGCGCCGCGCTCATCGAAGGGCTGGAGCGGGTAAAGAACAGTTTCAACTCCTATCCCATCGATCGCCTTGCATCCGCGGGCGCGGTGGCGGCGCTGGAAGATACGGAGTACTTTGAGAAGACTCGCCGAGCCGTGATCGAAACCCGGTCGCGGATGACGGCCGGCCTGCAGGCGCTGGGCTTCGAGGTGCTGCCTTCTTCCGCGAATTTCGTGTTCGCGCGGCATCCGTCGAAGGACGCCGCGGGCCTGGCCGCCGCCCTGCGCGAGCGCAGCATCATCGTGCGCCATTTCCGCCATGCGCGCATCGATCAGTTTCTGCGCATCACCGTGGGCACGGACGAGGAGTGCGGGCTGTTGCTGAGCGCGCTCGCGGAGATCCTGCGGACGTGAACCCGCCGGGCCGGTTCAAGGGCGAATACCGGAGCGCAAAGCACGAAGGCAGCCCGGTGGACGCAGGGGGTTCCGGCCGGAAATCTCTGGTGTCACTTTTTGCATCCTGGCCAAGTAGCACGGGCCGGGAAAACCCTGTAGAGTACACGTTTCGGCGTACCCCACCAGTACACAAGTACGCCACCATTCAATAACAAACAAATGGAGCCTGGCCAATGAGCAATAAAGGGCAAACTCTGCAAGATCCGTTCCTGAACACGCTGCGCAAGGACCATGTCCCCGTGTCGATCTATCTCGTGAACGGCATCAAGCTTCAAGGGCAAATCGAATCCTTCGACCAGTACGTGGTGCTGCTGCGCAATACGGTCACGCAAATGGTCTACAAGCACGCCATTTCAACCGTCGTTCCCGCGCGCGCCGTGAATTTCCAGGTGGAAGTCCCTGCTGAATAATCTCGCTCCAGCTTTACCTTTTATTGCCCGCCGGACGGCTGACGTCGGCGGGCATTTTCGCTTTGGGTCCAATATGGTGCATGTATGCGCGCTTTGATCATCAGTGTCGATCTGGGAGACCCGGATTTCGCGGCCCATGCCGAGGAATTCGCCATGCTGGCCAAGGGCGCCGGCGCGGAAATCGTCGGCACCCTGACCGCGCGGCGCGACCGGCCCGACGCCAAGTTCTTCATCGGCTCGGGCAAGGCCGACGAGGGCGTGGCCATGGCGCAGGCGCTGTTGGCCGATATCGTCCTGTTCGACCAGCCCCTGTCGCCGGCCCAGCAGCGCAACCTGGAACGCGCGTTCAACCTGCGCGTGGTGGACCGCGTGGCGCTCATCCTGGACATCTTCGCCCTGCGGGCCAAGAGCCACGAAGGCAAGCTGCAGGTGGAACTGGCCCAGCTCCAGCATTTGGCCACCCGCCTGACCCGCATGTGGTCCCACCTGGAGCGCCAGCGCGGGGGCATCGGCATGCGTGGGCCGGGCGAATCCCAGTTGGAAATGGACCGCCGCATGATCGGCGCGAAGGTCAAGGTGCTGCGCGAGCGCCTGGACAAGGTCGAACGCCAGCGCGTGACCCAGCGCCGCGCGCGCGCCCGGGGCGGCGCCCTGTCGGTGTCGCTGGTCGGGTATACCAACGCCGGCAAATCCACCCTGTTCAACGCGCTGACCCGGGCCGACAGCTACGCCGCCGACCAGCTTTTCGCCACCCTGGACACGACCACGCGCCGCATCTGGATCGAAGGGGCGGGCTCGGTGGTGGTGTCCGACACCGTGGGGTTCATCCGCGATCTGCCCCACGGCCTGATCGCGGCGTTCCGCGCCACCCTGGAAGAGACCGTGCATGCCGACCTGCTGCTGCACGTGGTCGACGCCGCCAGCCCGCAGCGCGACGAGCAGATTTTCGAAGTCAACAAGGTGCTTGCCGAAATCGGCGCCGCGGCCGTTCCCACCATTCTTGTATACAACAAGATAGACCGGGCGGGCTTGGAACCCCGGGTGGAGCGCGATGCACATGGTACGATTGCGCGAGTATTTGTAAGCGCCACCGAGCGCGCCGGTTTGGATGCGTTGCGCGGGGCAATTGCGGAAACCGGACAGATTGTGGGAAACAATGCCGCGAATTATCAAACTCTTCAATCTGAATGACCCCGGTTGGGGTCGTGGGAACAACAACGGCTCCGAGCCGCCGCCCAAGCGGCCTCAAGGCAGCGGAGACGGCCCTCCCGACCTGGACGAGGTCTGGCGCGATTTCAATAATCGCATCGGATCGCTGTTCGGGCGCAAGGGCGGGGGCGGCAACAACCGCCCTGGCAACCGGGGCGGCATGACGCCGCCTTCGCCGCGCGGCGCGCGCATCGGCCTGGGCGTGGTCGCCCTGGTCGCGGCGGGCATCTGGCTGGCCAGCGGCTTCTACATCGTGCAGGAAGGCCAGGTCGCGGTCGTGACCCAGTTCGGCAAGTACAAGAGCACGTCGCAAGCCGGCTTCCAATGGCGCCTGCCGTACCCCATCCAGAGCCAGGAGATCGTCAACGTGTCGCAACTGCGCACGTTTGAAGTCGGTTTCCGCGGCGGTTCGCGCAACAAGGTCCTGCCCGAAGCGCTGATGCTCACGACGGACGAGAACATCGTCGACATGCAGTTCGTCGTCCAGTACCGCCTGCGCGCCGACGGCGCGCCCGATTACCTCTTCATGACGCGCGACCCGGACGAATCCGTGCGCCAGGCCTCAGAAACGGCCATGCGCGAAGTCGTGGGCAAGCAGTCGATGGACTTCGTGCTGTACGAGGGCCGCACCGCGGTCGCCTCGCAAGTGCAGACGCTGATGCAGCAGATCCTTGACCGCTACCAGACCGGCGTGCAGGTCAGCACCGTCGCCATCCAGAACGTGCAGCCGCCCGAGCAGGTGCAGGCCGCGTTCGACGACGCCGTCAAGGCGGGCCAGGACCGCGAGCGCCAGATCAACGAAGGGCAGGCCTACGCCAACCAGGTCGTGCCGCTGGCCAGCGGCCAGGCGTCCCGCATGACCGAACAGGCCGAAGGCTACAAGGCCAAGGTCGTCGGCGATGCCCAGGGTAATACCTCGCGCTTCACCAGCATCCTCGGCGAATACGAGAAGGCGCCGGCGGTCATGCGCCAGCGCATGTACCTGGAAAGCATGCAGGACATCTTCACGCGCGCCAGCAAGGTCATGGTCGACACCAAGAGCAACAACAACATGCTGTACCTGCCCTTGGACAAGATCATGCATCTGGCAGCCCAGGACGCCAGCAAGTCCAGCGTCGGCAACCCCGGTTCGCCCGCGTTGGTCAGCCCGCCCATCCAGCCTCCGTTGCGCGGCAACGCCGTGCCGGTGCCTCAGTCTTCCGGCAGCAGCAACAGCAACACGCTGCCTCGCGACCGTACGTCGCGCTAACCCGGAGGAGTCCTGATCATGCAACGTCTCATGCCTATCCTGGTCGGCCTGCTCATCGTGCTGGCCGCCCTGTCTTCCTGCGTCTTCGTCGTGCGCGAGCGCGACTACGCCCTGGTGTTCTCGCTGGGCGAAGTGCGCAAGACCATCAATGAACCCGGCCTGTATTTCAAGGCCCCGCCGCCGTTCCAGAATGTCGTGACGCTCGACAAGCGCATTCTGACCATCGAAACCAACGAAGCCGAACGCATCCAGACTTCCGAAAAGAAGAACCTGCTGATCGATTCCTACGTCAAGTGGCGCATTGCCGACCCCCGCCAGTACTACGTGTCGACGGGCGGCAACGAACGCGTGGCGCAGGAACGCCTGCAAGCGCTGATCCGCGACGCGCTCAACGCGTCGGTCAACGTGCGCACGGTGCGCGACGTGGTCTCGACCGAGCGCGACAAGATCATGGCCGAGATCCTGACCAACGTGGCCAAGCGCGCCGAGCCCCTGGGCGTGCAGATCGTCGATGTGCGCCTGCGCCGCATCGAGTTCGCGCCGGAGATTTCGGAATCGGTGTATCGCCGCATGGAAGCCGAGCGCACCCGCGTCGCCAACGAACTGCGTTCCATCGGCGCCGCCGAAGGCGAGAAGATTCGCGCCGAAGCCGACCGCCAGCGCGAAGTGATCGTGGCCCAGGCGTATGCCAAGGCCCAGGGCATCATGGGCGAGGGCGATGCCGCCGCGGCATCGATCTACGCGCAGGCCTACGGCAAGAACCCGCAGTTCTACACGTACTACAAGAGCCTGGAAGCCTATCGCGCTTCGTTCTCGAAGCCGGGCGACGTGCTGGTGGTCGACCCCAGCTCCAGCTTCTTCCAGTTCATGAAGGACCCGGCCGGCGCCGCCCTGGCTCCGGTCACCGTGCCGGCCAAGTGATACGGCCGCGCTAGCGCGCAACGCAAAGCCCCTTGGATTTCCAAGGGGCTTTTTCGCATTTCGGCGCTAGGGCGCCTCGCCCCGGCGCAATGGGGGACGGTTGCTTGCGCGGGCAATTCCGGCTGGCGCCGGCCGCCGAACCATGTACAATACCGCGTAAGCTAGAAAACATTCCGCAGCGGCTGAGCGGGCTTACGCCCCTCAGCCGCTTTTCGTTTGGGCGACGCCCACGCATCACTAGGCGTTATTCAGGTAAACATTCATGGGTAACTGGTTGCTGCCCGAGAGCCTTGCCGACGTACTTCCGGCCGAGGCCCGGCGCATCGAGGAATTGCGCCGCGAACTTCTCGATCTGTACCGCACGTACGGTTTCGAGCTGGTCGCGCCGCCCCTGGTCGAATACATCGATTCGTTGCTGTCCGGCACGGGCAGCGATCTGGATCTGCGTACGTGCAAATTGATCGACCAACTGTCGGGCCGCACGCTGGGCGTGCGCGCGGACATGACTCCTCAGGTCACGCGCATCGACGCGCACTTGCTGAACCGCGCGGGCGTCACCCGCCTTTGCTATTGCGGCAACGTGCTGCATGCCCGCCCGGCGGACCTGCTGGCCAGCCGCGAGCTGCTGCAGATCGGCGCCGAGATCTACGGCCATGCCGGTTTCGAGGCCGATCTGGAAATCATCCAGCTCGTGCTGGAAACGGTGGCGATCGCCGGCGTGCGCAATCCCCGGCTCGACCTCTGTCATCCGGGCGTGCTTCGCGCCATCCTGGAGTCGGATTCCGCCCTGGGCCCGCTGTCGGAAGAGGTCATCCTCCTGATGCGCGAGAAGGACGTTCCCGGCCTGGTCGAACTGTCGGCGCGCGCGCCCGGCCTGCGCGGCGAGACGCTGCAGGCCCTGAAGCTGCTGCCCAATCTTTACGGCGGCCCCGAAGTGCTGAAGGAAGCCCGCCGCGATCTGCCCCTGCTGCCCGGCGTGGCCGCGGCGCTGGATGCGCTGCAAACCGTGGTGGACACCATGCCCAGTGTGTCGTTCGGGGTCGACCTGGCCGACGTGGGGGGCTACGGCTACCATTCCGGCGTGAAGTTCGCGCTGTACGCCGAAGGCTGGCGCGACGCGCTGGTCAGCGGCGGACGCTACGACGACGTCAGCCGCGCATTCGGCCGGGCGCGTCCCGCCACGGGTTTCAGCCTGGATTTACGCAAGCTGGCGGCGGGTTTGGCGCCAGCGGAACGGGCGCGTGCGGTTCGCGCGCCCTGGGGGCAGGCCCCCGCCCTGACCGAGGCGGTTCGCCGCCTGCGCCGGTCGGGGGAAATCGTCGTCCAGGTATTGCCCGGCCACGAGCAGGATCAGGACGAATTCGTTTGCGATCGCGAGCTGGCGCTGCAGGACGGCGCCTGGACGGTCAGGACGCTGTGACTAACTCCCTCTCGGAAACGAGGGGGCCGCGGGGAGATTTCCGGATTTCCCGAGAAACTCGATATTGATTCGTAACATGAGCAAGAACGTAGTCGTAATCGGCACCCAGTGGGGTGACGAGGGCAAGGGCAAGATCGTCGACTGGCTGGCGGAATCCGTCCAGGGCGTGGTCCGCTTCCAAGGCGGTCACAATGCCGGCCATACGCTGTGGATCAACGGCAAGAAGACGATTCTTCGCCTGATCCCGTCGGGCATCATGCATCCCGGCGTCACCTGCTTCATCGGCAATGGCGTCGTGCTGTCCCCGGAAGCCCTGCTCAAGGAAATCGAAGAGCTTGAGGCAGCCGGCCTGGACGTGCGTTCGCGCCTGCAGATTTCCGAAATCTGCCCGCTGATCCTGCCGTACCATGTCGCCATCGACAAGGCGCGCGAAGCGCGCAAGGGCGACGGCAAGATCGGCACGACCGGCCGCGGCATCGGCCCCGCCTACGAAGACAAGGTCGCCCGCCGCGCGCTGCGCGTGCAGGACCTGTTCAATCCCTCGCTGTTCGACGAGAAGCTCGCCGAAGTGCTGGACTACCACAACTTCGTGCTGACCAAGTACCTGGGCGCCGAGGCGGTTTCCGCCGACGAAGTGCGCGACCAGGCCATGGCGCTGGCTCCGGCCATCGCCCCGATGGTCAAGGACGTGTCCAGCAACCTGTATGCCATGCAGCAGGAAGGCAAGCGCATCCTGTTCGAAGGCGCGCAGGGCGCGCTGCTGGACGTCGATCACGGCACCTACCCGTTCGTCACCAGCAGCAATTGCGTCGCGGGCGCGGCATCGGCCGGCGCCGGCGTCGGTCCCCAGCAACTGGACTATGTCCTGGGCATCACCAAGGCCTACACGACCCGCGTCGGCTCGGGCCCGTTCCCCACGGAACTGGTCGACGAGATCGGCACCCGCCTGGCGACCATCGGCAAGGAATTCGGTTCGGTCACGGGCCGTCCGCGCCGCTGCGGCTGGTTCGACGGCGCCGCGCTGAAGCGCTCGGTCCGCCTGAACGGCATTACCGGCCTGTGCATCACCAAGCTGGACGTGCTCGACGGCCTGGAAACCATCCAACTGGGCGTGGGCTACCGCGTCAACGGCGAATTCCGCGACGTGCTGCCCTACGGCGCGCACGCGGTCGCCCAGGCGCAGCCGGTGCTGGAAGAGCTGCCCGGCTGGAGCGAATCCACCGTCGGCATCACCGAGTACGACAAGCTGCCCCAGGCGGCCCGCCGCTATCTGGAGCGCGTGGCCGAAGTCTGCGGCGTGCCCATCGACCTGGTGTCGACCGGCCCCGACCGCAACGAAACCATTGTGCTGCGTCATCCCCTGAAGGGCTGACATCGGGTTATTATTCGCAAGGCCGCCGCCGGTCTCACACCGGCGGCGGCCTTTTCGTATCTTTAAGCAGGAGATGCTTGCCTATGAGCACGCCGACCAATGATGACAGCCATCTGTGGGTGACGTGGGACGACTACAACCGCCTGATCGAGCGCCTGTCCTTGCAGGTGCATCAGTCGGGTTGGAAGTTCGACAAGATTCTTTGCCTGGCGCGCGGCGGCATGCGCGTCGGCGACGTTATGTCCCGTATTTTCGACGTACCGCTGGGCATCCTGGCCACCAGCAGCTATCGCGAAGCGGCCGGCACCAAGCAGGGCGATATGGATATCGCCCAGTTCATCACCATTACGCGCGGCACCCTGTCCGGGCGTGTGTTGCTGGTGGACGACATGGTCGATACCGGCAAGACCTTCAGCAAGGTCTACGATCACCTCAAGAAGCAGTTCTCCGACATCACCGAGCTGCGCAGCGCCGTGCTCTGGTGGAAGGGGCATTCCCAGGCGACGCCCGACTATTACGTCGAAAAGCTGCCCACGAACCCGTGGATCCACCAGCCTTTCGAAGATTACGACAGCCTGCGCCCGCACCAGCTCGAGGCGTGGATCCGCAAGGGTTCCCAGGGCTGAGCCAGGCGGCAGGGCGGGATGGGGCGCCTGGCGGCCTGTGGCCCCAAGGTGTCCCTCCAGTAGTCAAAATGCCCATGGCCATGCTAGAATCGCTGGTTATCGCTAAACCGAACTTGGCTTGTTACTCTTTGGGTAGTCTTTGGGTAACGGAAACAGCCAGCTGGAATCCGGTTCCCAGTGCGCGGCGCTTGCCTCTCTTGGTATGATTTTTTCGTGTCATCGAGGGCCGTCTTCGCGCAACTGGACCCGTGCAGCGTTGCTGGTAAGCAAGCCAGGTTTGTCATCAACTTTTGTTACCCTACAAGCAGGCCAATTACTTTATGCCTATCGTTCGACTGAAGGAAAACGAACCGTTTGAAGCCGCTCTGCGCCGCTTCAAGCGCACCATCGAAAAGACCGGTTTGCTCACCGAGCTGCGTTCGCGCGAGTTCTATGAGAAGCCCACGGCCGAGCGCAAGCGCAAGCACGCCGCGGCCGTGAAGCGCCACTACAAGCGCATCCGTAGCCAACAACTGCCCCCGCGCCTGTATTGATTTTTGATTCCCGAATCTATTGATTCCAGAATCATTCATCCAGGATTTGCTCGCCCGAGTCGACGTCGTCGACATAGTCGGGCGATACGTGCAGTTGCGAAAGGGCGGGGCCAACTTGCTTGGCCTGTGCCCTTTTCATAACGAAAAAAGCCCCTCGTTCACCGTCAGTCCCACCAAGCAGTTCTATCACTGCTTCGGTTGTGGAGCGCACGGCAGCGCCATCACCTTCCTGATGGAACACACGGGCGCCAGTTTCCCCGATGCCGTGCGCACGCTCGCCGGCTCGGTGGGAATGACGGTCCCCGAAGAAAACCGCAGTCCGCGCCAGCAGCAGGAGTCCGCGCGCCGCAAGGCCGAGGAATCCCGCCATACGCAGGTGCTGGATGCCGCCCAGGCGCATTACCTGAAGCAGTTGCGGGCATCGCCCGCGGCGATCCGCTACCTGAAGCAGCGCGGCCTGACCGGCGAGATCGCGGCGCATTTCGGCCTGGGGTGGTCCGGCACGGACCGCCACGGCCTGTCGCAAGTCTTTCCCAGCTACGAAGATCCGGTCCTGGTGGAATCGGGCCTGGTCATCGAGTCCGAGGACGGCCGCCGCTACGACCGTTTCCGGGAACGCATCATGTTCCCGATCCGCAACGTGCGGGGCAGCCTGATCGGGTTCGGCGGCCGCATCATCGGCAAAGGCGAACCCAAGTACCTGAATTCGCCGGAAACCCCGCTGTTTTCGAAGGGCCACGAGCTCTACGGGCTGTGGGAGGCGCGCCAGTCCATCCGCCAGGAAGGGCAGGTGATCGTGGTCGAAGGCTATATGGACGTCGTCGGCCTGGCGCAGCAGGGCATCGCGAACGCGGTGGCCACGCTGGGCACCGCCACCACGCCGGATCACGTGAAGAAGTTGCTGCGCACGAGCGACAAGGTGATTTTCAGCTTCGACGGGGACGGGGCCGGCCGCCGCGCCGCGTGGCGCGCGCTGCAGGCCTGCCTGCCCGTGCTGCGCGACGATATCGCGATCCGCTTCCTGTTCCTGCCGTCGGAGCACGATCCGGATTCGTATGTGCGCGAACTGGGCGCGGAGGCTTTCCGCGCCTGCCTGGGCGATGCGGTGGCGCTGTCGCGCTTCCTGCTGGACGAGCTCGGGTCGCGGCACAACATGGACGAGGCGGAAGGGCGGGCAAGCTGCCTGCACGAAGCCAAGCCGCTGCTGGCCGCCATACCCGAATGCGCGCTGCGCGTGCAGATCGAGCGGGAAATGGCCAAGCTCGTGCAATTGACGCCCGAGGAAATGGCCCAGGTGCTGGCGCAGCAGCCGGCCAAGCCTTTCGCGCCCGGCCCCAGGCCGGGGGAAGGGGCGCAGGCGGCAGGCCAGGCGGCGGGCCACGACGCGGGCCCGCCGGACATGGGCCATGACTTCGGCGGACACGATTTCCACGACATTCCCGCCGATGAGTCCGATTACGCGGACTACGGCCATTTTCCGTCCCGGGACGGCGAATCCCCCGGGGCGGCCGCTGCCTACCCGGGCAGGCAGGAATGGAAGGGCAAGGGCGACTGGAAAGGCAAAAGCGATTGGAAGGGCGGTAAAGGCGACTGGAAGGGCGGAAAGGGCGGCTGGAAGGGCCGGCGCGACGACGTGGGCGGCTTCGAAGGGCGCCGCACCATGCCGTCGCTGGCCAAGCGCCTGCTGGGCCTGCTCCTGGCGCACCCCGAGCTGGTGGACTCCATGGGAGACCAGCAGCTTGAAGTCATCGACCATGGACCCCATCTAGGTCTAGTCAGGGACTTGATCATGCTGGCGCAGTCCAGCGGCGCCCGCCACGTCGGCGCGCTGCTGGAAGCGGCGGATCCCGATTCGGACCTGGCGACCGTGCTGAAGGGCCTGAGGGCCGACATCCTGTCCCAGGAAGACCTGCCCGATCCGCAAACCGAATGGGACGACGCCCTGCGCCGTATCGAGTTCGATGCCGCCAGGTCCGAGATGACCAGGCTGGCCGCCAGCGGCTTGGCGACCGAGGAGGCGCGCAAGCGTTATTTGGAACTTTCCAGCCGCCTGACGGTACTGAAAGGTGCTGGAATACGCTAAATGCGCTAAAATCAAAGGTTTTCCGCGGGGCGGAGGGTTTCAGATCCGATGCTGCGGGCCGATGATGGATTGTGGCGCTGATTGCTGATTGTGGCGTTTATGGCCGATTCATACCGGCAACGAAGAAATCAACAGCGAAATCAACAGCGCCGTTGGCAGTACAAAATGCATCTGGCTGGCGGGAATCTATTTCTGCCGCTGGAATCTAATCGATGTAAGGGTTTGACGCGGCGCCCGGGTAAGCCGGCCGAAGTAAGCCAGCCGAAATAAAAAAATGGATACGTGCGTCAAATTTGTTACGTAGTTAATTAATATAGCTGAGCGGTGAATCAGGCAAGTTCGGCGGCGGTTGTTTCCGCGTAGCGTTAGTGGTTTGGGTGCTGTGTCTACTGAGCTGCTTTGGGCAATGGCCCGATAAGCAAGCAACGCCTATTTATAGGCAGGCAGCCCCCCCGACGCCCGGGATCCGTCCCCGAATGAAACCATGCACGCCAAGAGCCACTACGGTCGCGCACCGGAACGGCGCAAGGCGGGCTCACAAGGGCTGGCGCTGCGAACAACGCAGCCGCTTGGTTTCGGCCGATTCACCAGTTTTACCCGTAGTACCGCCGCGCTGGGCAGCCGTCCAGGGTGGCTTAATGCGGTGCAACATGCCCAATCGGGTTGCGACGACCACGGAAGCGACTATGACCAAATCCACCGGCAAATCCTCCTCTGCAATGAATGCGGCCGAAACCGAGGCCAAGACGGCCAAGCGTGCGGTAAGCATGGCGGCGGAAAAAGCGCCCGCCAAGACGGCGGTGAAGGTCGCCAAGCCCGCTGCCAAGACGGCCGCCAAAAAGGTGGCCAAGACGGCTGCCGGGGCTGACAAGCCTGAGAAGGTGACGAAGGCTCGCGCCAAGAAGGCCGAAGACAAGCTGGCCGACCTGGTGGGCAGCGCGCGTCCGGCGCCCAGCGGCCGCCGCCCGGGCCGCCCCGCCAAGAACGCCAATAACGATTCCGACGGCTTCGACGATACGATGGACGGCGAAGGCGAGGTCCTGCCCGACCTGAAGCCGCCGAAGCGCGGCGGCAAGCGCGGCAAGGCCGATCCCAAGGATCTGATCGCCCGCGGCCCCGTGAGCCCGGAAGAATACGAAGCCCGCCGCAACCGCCTGAAGCAGTTGATCAAGCTGGGCAAGGACCGCGGCTACCTGACGTACGGCGAAATCAACGATCATCTGCCCGACGACCTGGTCGATGCGGAAGCGATCGACGGCATCATCAGCACCTTCAGCGATATGGGCATCGCGGTCTACGACCAGGCTCCCGACGCCGAAACGCTGCTGATGAGCGAGAACGCGCCCGTCGCCTCCAACGACGACGACGTCGAAGACGAAGCCGAAGCCGCGCTGACCACGGTGGACTCCGACTTCGGCCGCACCACGGACCCCGTCCGCATGTACATGCGCGAGATGGGTTCGGTGGAACTGCTGACGCGCGAAGGCGAAATCGAAATCGCCAAGCGCATCGAAGACGGCCTGAAGCACATGGTCATGGCCATCTCGGCCTGCCCGACCACGATCAACGAGATCCTCGCCCACATCCTGCGCGTGCGCGAAGGCCAGGCGCAGATCGATGAAGTGGTCGACGGCCTGGTCGATCCGGAAGACGGCGAGGAATACGCCGGCGCCGGCGTCACCGCCGACGAAGACGAAAGCGACGACGGCCCCGCCGGCGGCATGTCCAGCAAGCAACTGGAAGACCTGCGCGTCAAGGCCCTGGCCAAGTTCGACGAGGTCGGCAAGCAGTTCGACAAGATGCGCCAGTCCTACGAAAAGGACGGCTACAAGTCGGACGTCTACGTGCGCGCCCAGGAATCCATCCAGAATGAACTGATGGGCATCCGCTTCACCGCCAAGATGGTCGAGAAGCTGGCCGACACGCTGCGCCAGCAGGTCGAGGAAGTGCGCCAGCTCGAGCGCGCCGTCCTGCACACGTGTGTGGACCGTGCCGGCATGCCGCGCACGCACTTCATCAAGGTCTTCCCGGGCAACGAAACGAACCTGCAGTGGGTCATGGACGAAGTGGCCGCCGGCCATCCGTACGCCGAAACGCTGGAGCGCCAGATCCCCGCCGTGCAGGAACTGCAGCAGAAGCTCATCGACCTGCAAACGCGCGTCGTGCTGCCGCTGAAGGACCTGAAGGACGTCAACAAGCGCATGGCCACCGGCGAAGCCAAGGCCCGCAAGGCCAAGCGCGAAATGACCGAGGCCAACCTGCGCCTGGTGATTTCCATCGCCAAGAAGTACACGAACCGCGGCCTGCAGTTCCTGGACCTGATCCAGGAAGGCAACATCGGCCTGATGAAGGCCGTGGACAAGTTCGAGTACCGCCGCGGCTACAAGTTCTCGACCTACGCGACGTGGTGGATCCGCCAGGCCATCACCCGTTCCATCGCCGACCAGGCGCGCACCATCCGTATCCCGGTCCACATGATCGAAACGATCAACAAGATGAACCGGATCAGCCGCCAGATCCTGCAGGAAACCGGCGCCGAGCCGGATCCCGCGACCCTGGCGCAGAAGATGGACATGCCCGAGGACAAGATCCGCAAGATCCTGAAGATCGCCAAGGAGCCGATCTCCATGGAAACGCCCATCGGCGACGACGACGACTCGCACCTGGGCGACTTCATCGAGGACACCTCCACGCTGGCGCCTTCGGACGCGGCTCTGCATGGTTCGATGCGCGACGTGGTCAAGGAAGTGCTAGACTCTCTCACCCCGCGTGAAGCCAAGGTCCTGCGCATGCGTTTCGGCATCGAAATGAGCACCGACCAGACCCTGGAAGAAGTGGGCAAGCAATTCGACGTCACGCGCGAGCGCATCCGCCAAATAGAGGCGAAGGCGTTGCGCAAACTGCGTCACCCCAGCCGGGCCGACAAGCTGAAGAGCTTCCTGGAAGGGCAGTAATCGTTTCCTGGGCCTCTAGCTCATGCCTGGTTAGAGCAGCGGACTCATAATCCGTTGGTGCCGAGTTCGACTCTCGGGGGGCCTACCAAGAAAGTCCTGTGAATTCAGGCACCTACAGCCGCCAGCAATGGCGGCTGTTTCTTTTCCAGCGTCTGCTGTGACCAAAATGTGACCGTTTCGGTGTGCGCGGCCAGGTGTGTCGGTGCCAGGTGGGCATACTTCTGGACCATCTCAATACGCTCCCAGCCGCCCAGCTCTTTCAGGACCATCAGTGGCGTGCCGGCCTGGACGTGCCCCGATGCCCAGGTGTGGCGCAGGTCGTGAAAATGGAAGTCCTCGATGCCGATGGCGCGGCACGCCCGTTCGAACATGCGGGCATCAACCTGGCTGATCTTGGCGACCGCCCGGCCTGAGCGTGCCGCGCGCGTGAAGATCATGGAGCCGTGAATCCCGCGCCGGCGTTCCAGCACCGCCAAGGCGTCGGCGTTGAGTGGAACCGCCCGCGCCCGCTTGGACTTGGCGCGACCATGGGTGACCCAGGCATGACTCCGCGCTGTGTCGACCTGCGACCAGGTCAAGGAAAGGATCTCGTCTGCGCGCATGCCCGTAGCCACGGCGAAAAGGGCAACCTCCTTGAGCCAGTCCATGGCGATTGCCTGGATAAGCGTGGTTATGACCGGGCGCGGCTTCCAGCGCACGCGCACGTCGGGCTCTTCAAACTGCGTGATTTTCGGCAGCTTGGCTATCCAGTTCCATTCAACACATAGGGACAGGATGCGACAGATAGTCGCCAGATATCGCACGCTCGGCGGCCAGGTGTTGCTTATCGTCGAGTAGGCCAAGGGCGTCAGCCAGACGATGGCCAGCTACCACTTGCCACAGGCGGACGGGCTGAGCCATGCGGTCGACCTGGCGTCGCTGGTCGGCGGGGCGATTCCCTGGAACAACTGGCAGGCCTTCGCGGATCTGGCCGGCGTGGTCAAGGCCTGCGCCGCCGAACTGGGTGTGCCGGTGGAATGGGGCGGCGACTGGAAGACGCTCAGGGACGGGCCGCATTTCCAGATCCCGCGTGACTGAAAGGGGCGCGCGTGATCGCCGGCCTGCTGAAGATGCTGACGGGCTGGAAGGGCTACGTCGCAGCCGGCCTGCTGGGCGCCTTGCTGTTGGGAGCCGCAGCGTTCGAACGTCAGTGGTACGGCGCGCTCAAATACCAGGCTGGCGGGGACGCCAGGCAGGCCGAAATCGAAAAACGCCAGGCCGCGATCGAGCGCGCCTGGCAGGAGGAAAGGGATCGTGCTGATGCCCAACACCGCGGCGCCATGCTGGCGCGACAGGAAACCGAGTCGCGGCTGGCCCGGGCCGAGCGCGATCGTGATGCCGCTTTTGCTCGTGTTGGGGGGCTGCGCAAGCAGCTTGCCGCCCGGGGCTCCGCGGCATCCTACGCCGGCGCAGGACCTGATGGCGCCAGCCCCGACTGGATCGGCCTATTTGGAGAGTGTCTCGGCAGAGCAGAAAGCCTTGGACGCCGACTTGGCGAGGTGGGAAAGGATGCTGCTCGATGGGCTAACCGGGTGAACGGCCTGCAGGGCTACATTCGGGCGTTGACGATCAGGCCGGAATGAAGCCGCAGAGGCCGATCGCCAGAACGCTAATCTCAAGTGTTGCTACGCACAAGTGGCGGCCAGTCTGAATGCTTCTCCCATATGTGCATGCGGCGATGTTCTCTATTGCATCGGTAGAACTCATAGTCCTGGATCAAGGCTTCTCGATCATCATCCAGTAGCCGGTGTTTTTTCAGAAATTCCCTCAACACAGATGGGTCTGGCGCACTACCAAAAGAAAAGTTTCGAAGATCCTTCCATTCCTTGGCTAATTCATGGTCACTGATAGGGCGGGGAATCTGGGAATTTCCAAGTATGCTCTGGACGTAATCGAACTCTTCGACTGCATGCCACTCGCTCATTGCAGACTGGATTTCTTCATTTCTTACGCCGAGACGGGCCACTACGGCGAGCGTATCGCTTTTCAGGCGTTGCTCCTCTGGAACTGAGTACCCACCCAAACGTCCTTGTCTCTTTATTAGGGATAGCCCAAGCGCCGCTAGTTGAGCCGCTAGCATTTGCAGCTCACTGATCGCGCCTTCGGTTTGCCGGACTAGCTCCCTTGTTTTCGCTCTAAGTCCGTCTGAGGAAGCGGAAATCTCCGCAATCTGGTCCAAGTTCGCGCACAGCAATAGCAACGCGGTGGCAAAAAAACAGATGACCAGAACTTCCCACCGGCCCAGCGCCCCTAGCGTTATGCCAGCGGTTAGCGTCATCAGCGCGGCGATTGTGAGCGTCCATTTCATCGATGCCTCAGTTCATATGAGTATGCGTAAAGTTGGGATAGATTATGGGCATAACGTTACCTTGGCTCCATCCCCTTGCGCAATTTGCCGGGCAGTTCCAGCAACTCGGCCGCAACCTGATTGCGCTCCAGCACGCAGGGCTCGGCGTGGATCTGCTTAATCCAGTCATCGAAGACTGTTCCTAGGATCTCATGTGGGCGCTGCAAGTCGCCGGAAAGCTGGTTTGCACGTAGGACGAACGAGCGCAGGCGGCTGATCTACCACAGCAGGGCGACGATGTCGGAGTTCCAAGGTTGGCGCGCTTTAATGGCGCTCAACTGTTCGGCGGTAAGGGGATCTTTGAACGGCATGGGGGAAAACACTGGTTGAACATCCAGTGTGTTCGAGTAGAAATCGGGGTCAGTTTTCAGGCTTTCCCGCGGGCGCCGTCCGTATGCCATTGTGGCGTTGTAGTCGGATCTCGGCGACGTAAGCCAGAACGATCGCTTCCAGCAATTCCCGATCAGCCTTGGCCAGTTGGTCGATCTGCTTGAGGATGATAGGGTCGAAGGGCTTGAGGTCCATGTCAGCTCTCCCTCCTACCTGACCACAGGCGCCGTGTGGTCAGTAGCCAATTTCGGGCCGATTGGCCTCTTGTTGGAGAACGCAGCGTCTGGCACATGGAACCCCCGAAGGATGATAGCGACATCCACTATCAGCACGTGTCATGCCTGTGAGGGAGGCGGGACATTGCCATATGCCATGCCAAGGTTTAAACGCTTACCTTGAACTCGGAGGGGCAGGGCCCGGCTTCTGGGGAGTATTGCGAAGATGCACGGCCGGTCTATTTTGACTCGGCTGCGGAGGTTGATCGAACGCCGGGACAGGTGCGGCGCCAGGTGCTGGAGGGGAACGAAAAATGGCGTCGGTTTTGTGATCCGTCGTGGGCTAGGTTTCAAAGGCACCCCCAACGAGAGCCGGCCCTGTCTGATTCGTGCGACCGAAAAAAATCCAGTATAACGACAAGTGATGTCAGAATGTAAGAAAACTGGAATTTGATGCGCGTCGGAGAGGATAAGTGGCGACTAAACGGCAGGGGACACGTACAAAAGTGGATTTGAGCAAGCCAGTCATCAAAAAGACAGGCGAGATTCTGATTGGCAGCGAGGCAGCGGCGTTTGAGTTGATGGAACGTGCCTTGCGCAAAGAATTTGAAGGCTCAAATGTCCACCTTTCATTGCAGAACTGGCCCAGGTTGCGCGTCTCTCTCCGGGGAGAGGGATATGACAGCACCATCACGGCTGACGTGGCCGAAGCGCTCGTGGACGTGCAGAAAAGGCTAAACCGTGCGTTTGCTCTGGTGGTCCTAAATCATGCATCGGCTGTCCACTTGAAAGAAGAGCAGCGAGATGCCCTGAAGTTCAAGGCGAAGGTGGAAAAGGGCAGTTCGCTCATTACCCTAGACTTGAGCAGCGCCGTGCAATATATCGCGCAAAGTATGGTGGGCAAGATGACAGGAACAGAGCTGCTGATTGCAGCACTCGGCGTAGCAACGATCATCGCGGCGACGTCCGTTACTAAACAGTATCTGAAGGATCGGGCGGAGAACAAGCACGTCTCGGAAGAGACAAAGCGAACCATCGCAATGAGCCAAGAGGAAACGAAGCGGCAAAAGATTCTGGCGGATGCCTTGAGCCCGCGGGCCGCGTTGCGTCACGTGAAGCAGGATTTTGACGAGGCGCGCGACGAAATTTTATCGAGTGTCGGTGACGCAGACACCTTGAAGATCAACGGCATTGAAGTGGATAGGCATTCCGCCAAAGAGATGGCCCGTCGGCCTCGAGCAAGCTCTCAAGAAGTTCAGTTGAATGGAACATACTTTGTTTCGGAGGCCAGCTTTAAGCAGGAGTTCTCCACCAGGGTCTGGCTACGGCGTAAGGAGGACGGTAAAGAGTTTGCCGCAGAGTTTCAGGACGAGAGTCTGGACCAGATGCAGTTGGATATCCTCCGTGATGCGGCATTTGCAAGGACGCCTGTGTACCTGAGCATCAATGGCGCGCAACTCCGCGGAGACGTGACTAAGGCGACGATTATTTCAGTTGCCCAGCAGCCAATAATCACTTGAGTTCAGGGTAGTGCTGGACTTCTGAACGAAAACGCCCCAACCCGCGTGGGTCTGGTAGTGGCTGCACATGACCAGGATATGGAGTTATATGAGTTCAGATAGCCAGGAATCTCCAACCGCCCAACGTGAAAGCTATTAGGCTTCCCAAACCCGCTGCAACTTGGAAAATCCACAGTCCGTTCACCCATCGTAGGGTGCCCTTACTCAGCCCAAGGTACTGCAACTCTAGAGATTCCGCGAATTTCGAGTGATTGTTTTCCCAAGCGTTGCTCTGAATTGTATGCATCACCCAGCCGGAAAAGATACCTATGAATGCGGCGGCGATGCCGACAATGAAGTAAAGTAGAGAGGCAGCAAATTGCTCCTTGCTTGCTGCAACAAGCGCAACAGCGCCTGCGAGGCCGCCGCCGTTTAGGACTATCAGGGCCCGAAAACATTCAAGTGCCCATGTATCTTGAAAAGTCCCGATTTTTTCCACAATCGCTGTTAGGCCTGCATCGAGGCGTTCCACCTCTTTTTCTGACTCAGCATGTGTCCGTTGCGACATGACCGTCCTAGCTTGTTGTTGGGAAGAGATGGAGCTTACCGTTATTCGTCTTGGGGAGCGCGGGCCGACGTTCGGCGTGGGGCAGGTATTGGCCGCCCACCTGCTCCAGGATTCCGTTGCCTTCCATAGTCGTCTCCTATTAGGACGCGGCAACGCCAGCAGATGACCGGCCCTCGATGCCATGGCCAAATCATGCCCACAGTACCTGAAAAAAGGCCCAAAATGGCGCAAGATGCGCAGCCGATTTAGGGGTGGCTGGCAGTGCAAGTTTTTGAATTTGCTGCGCTTCTTGTTTTCGCCTAGCTGCAATCTAGGCGACTCATAATCCGTTGGTGCCGAGTTCGACTCTCGGGGGGCCTACCAAGAAAGACGCGGGTCTCGGAGCAATCCGAGACCCGTTTTCTTTTCCGCAATCTCGGCGTATTTCCGAAGATCGCGAAACGGAAATGCGGCCTTGGCCATGCGCCAGCGGCTCTTCCGTGCTTGCGCAGTGCTCAAGTATGGGGCGCAATAAAATCGTTTGTCGCTCCCGTCTTGCAAGCCTAGATTGCATGCTGAATCAATCACTTTTTTCAATCGAACATAAAGGTTGTCAGCATGCAAGAGCTGTCGCAAGACGCGGGCACGAGCGCCGTCGACGCCCCCTATTTTTCGCCCCGCCGCCTGGGCCACGTCAATCTCATCGTTCGCGATACCGACGCATCAATGCGCTTCTACCAGGACGTCGTCGGTTTCGAAGAGGTGTATCGCGTGCCGGCCATCGGCGGCGGTTTTCTCAGTAACGGCAACACGCACCATGACGTAGGAATGGTGCAAAGCTCCGGCCCTTCGGGCAAGGGCCGTCCGCCGGGCCTGAATCACCTCGCGTTCGAGCTGGAAACCGAAATCGCGCTGGTCGACGGCTACGAGCGGTCGCGCCAAGATGGCCTCGCGTTCGAGCGGACCCTGGACCACGACATCGCGCACTCGGCCTATTGTGCCGACCCGGACGGAAACTCGTGCGAGCTGTACGCCGACGTCGTCAGCGAATGGCGTACCGCGCGCACCGGTGAAGTTACCAAGCCCAAGCCGGCATGGTGGCCGGGCAAGACGCCTCCCGATCCGCGTCACAACTATCATGCCGAACCGGAACTGCGCCGGGTTGCGCATGCGGTGTTCCACCCCCTGCGCACGCAGCATGCCACGCTGGTCGTGGCCGACCTGCAGGAGAGCATCGCCTTCTACACCCGCAGGATAGGCCTGGCGCTGCTGGCGCAGGGTGAAGGATACGCGCTGCTGGGCGGGCGCTGCGGTCGGCGCGACGTCGCGCTGGTGCAGGCGCACGGCCAACTGAGCCCCGGCTACCATCATGTGGGTCTGGAAGTCGCCGACGCCGGCGAACTGCGGCAGTCCGCGCAACGCTGGCGCGAGCAGGGCGGCCAGGTGGAGCGCATCGTCGAGCACCCCTTGCGCACGGCGGTGTACGTGACCGATCCGGATGGCCTGCTGCTGCAATTCTTCGTCGACCACGCCGCCGGCCACGCCTCCTGGCGCGACCTTGAGAGGGAGCAGGCATTGTGGATCCTGTGAACGCGCCGGCGTGCGACGCGCGGCCGGTCAGCCTGACCGCGTACGCCCCGCGGCAGTATGCCGAGATACTCGGCATACGAACGGCCTACTATCGGTCGCCCGCCCGGCCGAGGCCGGGCAAGCCCGCCATCATGCTGGTGCATGGCGGTGCGCCGGGTGCGTCGGCGGAACTCAATTGGTTCCGCAATTTCGCCGTATTGGCCGAGGCCGGCCACGATGTGATCGCCTATGACCAGCCGGGCTTCGGATACAGCAGCCCGCCCGCCGACCACGGCATCGACTTTCGTTACCAGCACCTGGTCGCCACCCTTCAAGCCCTGGCGCCCGACACCGTGCACCTGGTCGGGAACTCCATCGGCGGCCTGCTGTGCAGCCTGTATGCCCTGCGCCGGCCCGCCGCCGCCCCTCGGGCGCGTTCGCTGATCCTGTCGGCGCCGTTTCCCTATTTCGATCCGCCGGCGGCCGTCAACGACAGGCTGCTGGCGCACCGTGGCCGCCTCGGCTCGATCGAACCCACGTTCGAGAGCATCCAGGCGCTGTGCATGAATACCTTCAACCAGCCCGCGCAGGTCACCGACGACATTGTGCGGCTGCGCCTGGACATGCTTGCGGGCGAGCGCTGGGATGCATACAAGGCGCGGGCCGGTGCGTCTCGCGAGTTCGAGCGCGCCGACGTGATCGGCAGGCAGCTCGATACGCCAACCCTGCTGGTGTGGGGCGTGGAAGACCGCAGCCTGCCCTACGAAATCGGCATTGAAGCGATGAAGCACATCTGCCGCGGACAGTTTGTGTATTTCACGCAATGCGGCCACTGGCCGCAGACGGAACACGCCGGCGCGTTCAACCGCCTGGCGCTGGCCTTCCTCGACGACAACGGCCGCCCCTGACCGCGCCACGGGAAAGCACACAGGCCGGCGCATGCCGGCCTGTGTGCTTGCGGCGCGACGGCCTGCTACAGGCCCAGCACCAGCCGCTTGCTGCGCGAACGCGAGCAGCACGGGAGGAACTGATCGTTCCTGCGCTTCTCGTCGTCGGACAGATACATATCGCGATGGTCCGGCTCGCCTTCCAGCACGCGCAACAGGCAGGTGCCGCAGATGCCCTGTTCGCACGACGTCTCGACGAACACGCCGTGGCGCGCCAGCGCTTCCACCACGCTCTCGTCCTTGCCGACCGCGAAAACCTCGCCTGACGAGGACAACTGCACTTCGAACCCCTCGTCCCCCGCGAGGGCGGTATCGCCGCCCTGCGGATTGGAAAAGCGCTCGTAGTGGATGCGGGCGTCGTCCCATCCCAGCCGGCGCGCCTGCGCGATAACGGCCTCGATGAACCCGCCCGGGCCGCACACATACAGGTGGGTGCCGTGTTCCTGGCGCGCCAGCACCTCCGCGATATCCAGCCTCTGCGCGGGCGGGCCGTCGTCGGTGTGGATGTGCGCCCGCGCCGCCAGGCCGGGGGCCTGCAGCCGGTCCAGGAATGCCATCCGCTCGCGCGAACGGCCGCAGTAATGCAGCGCGAACCGGCCCCCGCGCGCGGCCAGCGACTCCGCCATGCACAGGATGGGCGTGATGCCGATGCCGCCCGCCAGTAACAGCGACGGGCCGTCGGCATCGGCCAGCGCAAACAGGTTGCGCGGAGTTCCGATCTCGATCACATCGCCCACTTCCAGCACATCATGCACCGCCTGCGATCCCCCGCGCGAGGCGGGTTCACGCAGTACCGCGATCTGGTAGCGCGCCGGGGGGCCGCCGTAGCGGCACAGCGAATACTGCCGGCTGACGCCATTGCCGACATGGACATCGACGTGGGCGCCTGGCGCATAGGCCGGCAATGGCCCGCCGTCCAGGCTTTCAAGCTCCAGTACGCAGATGTCGCGCGCCCCGGAATGCTTTCCCGCGATACGCACCGCCAGACGCTCGCTCATTGGGGCACTTGCTCCTGAATCGCCTTGGTGTCGGGCACGGCGGGATAGCTCAGGCTCTTCAGGAAGTCCGCCAGCTCGCGCGTCTCGGCCACCGTATCGACGGGTGCCATCGAGAAGACCGTGCCGTCTCGCACCAGCGCGCGGAACTTCTGCAGCGCCTCCGGGCTGGCCATGAAGTCCAGCACCTTGCGGCGCGCCATCACGATGGCCAAGTCGGCGCTCACCAGTTTTTCCTTGGTCCGGTCGGCGATGCGTCCCATGCCTTCCTGCATGGCGCGGTCCTGGTCATTGACGCCATGGATGCCCGTGGTGGACGTGCCCTTCTGCGCTTCCCGATTGACCAGGTAATCATTGCGCCGATTGCGGATCGGCGCCCAGGTGTCGATGATGGAACCGCTGTTGAGTTCGACCGGGCCGTAGCGGTACTCGGGCGGAAAGGAAATGCCGCGCTCGACGAATTCCAGGAACGCCTGCGGCAGCTCCCCATCCAGCACGTAGCTGAAGTCCCAGCAATACGTGTTCTCGTCGTCAATGGGCACCCAGGCCCGGCCGCCGATGGGCCAAGCCGCACTGGGAATGACCGAGAACATGGGCGCCATCCATTGCGTGACGCGCCAATAGAAGCGCTCGTCGGCGCGGCGCCGCGCGATCGACATGAACCCGATGGGCGTTTCCTCGACGTTCAATTCCGGTTTGGGATCCTTGTACGTATAGGTACGGTGCACACGATCGGATGTCACGCCCTGATCCGACTTGTGCAGCGTCGATACGTGCGAACTGTCGATCTCGCCCTCGGCGCCCTGCATCCAGTTGGTTTCCTGCACCCAGACGCTGGCCAGCCGCTGCTTTTCCGGCAGGTCGATCCACGGAAACCGCGGCAGCTCGGGCGCCGGCCCGGCGCCCATGAAGATCCAGACGATGCCGGCCTTTTCCTGCACCTGATAGGCGGGCAGGTGCATTTTCTGGCAAAGGTTGGAATTCTTCTCGCTGGGCATTTCCAGGCACTGGCCATCGCGGCCATACAGCCAGCCGTGATAGGAGCAGCGGATGCCGCGCTCCTCGACCTTGCCGAAGAACAGCGGCGCGCCCCGGTGCAGGCAGTGCGCGTGCGTAATACCGACCTGGTTGCTGCCGTCGCGAAACGCGATCAGGTCTTCGCCCAGTAGGCGCAGCCGCACTGGCGCGCGGCTGCCCTCGGGCAACTGGGCCGACAACACAGCGGGCAACCATAATGAGCGGAAAAGCTCGCTGCCCGGGGTGCCGGCACCCACCCGGCACAAACGCTCATTATTTTCCTTGGTCAACATGACGTTCTCCTTTGTGCTACTTTCCCGCGACGCTGGCCACGGCATTCATGATCTGCTTGGCCGCGGCTTCGCTTTCACGCAACTGCTCCTCGGTCCGGACTTCGACGACCTTGACGTCAGGCATCATGGCCTTGATTCTCTGGGTCGTGGCCGAATCCGGATCGTGGAACAGCGACAGATACTCTTCCTTCTCCTGGATCTCCGCGCCCTCGGTGGCCAGCCACGCCAGGAACAGCTTGCCCAGGTTAGGCTGGGGGGCGCCCTTCAGCATGAACATGAACAGGGGGCCCACAGGCATGGTGGCGAGCGGCGCCCAGTCGATCGGCGCGCCCTTGCGCTTCTGCGCTTCGGCCAGGGCGGTGTAGCCCGACACGCCCAGCGCCACCTCGCCATTGGAGATCGCGCCCACGACGGCCGGCGGCCCCGGCTTGAAGCGCGGCTTGTTGGCGATCAGCTTGTTGGTCAGCTCGACCGCTTTGTCCACGCCGATGTCCACGGCCAGGATGTCCAGCGGCGGCGGCGTATTGTTGGCCATCGCGAAGCGGCCCTGCCATTTCGGCTCGGTCAGCTCCCACAGGTCCTTGGGCACCTCGCCCGCCTTGACCAGGTTCTTGTTGTAGACCATGACATACTGCACGTCCCATTGCCGCAGCATGCGCTTGCGGTAGGACGGCAGCACGCCATTGACCGCGGCCTCCTGGATCTTCGGGAACATCTCGCCGAAATCGCCGGCCCAGTCCACTTCGGCGCCCAGTCCGTTCTTGGCGAACCAGTTTTCGTACGTGTTGTAGCCATAGCCGCCGATGGCGCTGGGCACGGGCAGTCCGGCCGTGGCCTGCTGGTGTACCCGCGGCGCCGACACGGTCGAAGTCAGCGGCGTCCACTCCCACTTCACGTCGATGCCGAAGCGCTTCTGGAACGCCTCCATGATGCGGCGCTGCGCCTGCTCCGACTTGGGCGAACTGACCATGATCACGAACGGTCCCGAGGCGGCTTCCTTGCGCGCCGCCTCGACGATGGCCTGGTTGTCCGCCGCCTGCGCGGCGAAAGCCGCGAGCGACGACAGCGCCACCGCCGACAGCCACTGCCCGCCGCGCTTCATCGCGGCCCTCCTGGAACTGCACGTCTTGTCTTGCATTGCCTGTCTCCTGGTCGTTGTTTTATGCCCGTGGTCTTTTGTTTTCGTGGAAAACCAAAGGATTACTACTCTAGGAACTGCCGCTACGCTGGAAAAGCGATTTTTCCGCCGCCCATGCATGACCTGCGCTCAGCTATTGCGCTCGTCTACCCGCGCCATGTAGACCTGCAGGGGCATGACGACCGCGGCCAGCAGCAAGATCAGCACGACCGACAGCGCCGCTGCGCCCGGCACATCGGGGTAGCCCCACAGCAGCCACAGCGCCGAACTCAGCATGGCCGTCTTGGTGGTCAGGAAGATCAGCGGAATGCCGACGTCGCGCATGCCATGGGCGAAGACCAGCATCCAGCCGTTGAAGATCTGCGTGCGCAGGATCGGCACCAGGATGCGCCAAATGATGCGCAGCCGCCCGACCCCGCTCAGGATGGCGGCGCGCTCGATATCGGGATGCACCTGGATCAACGCCGCCGAGATGACCCGGGTGCCGAAGACGAGATTGACGACGACCTGGGCAAGCAGGATGGCGGCGATCGTGCCGTAGATCGGCGTGCGCACGTACAGCAGCAGCACCGCCAGCCCCAGGACGATGTTGGGAATCGCGATCGGCAGGAACGACAGCACATCCAGCCAGCGGCACCAGCGGTTGACCGGGCGCACCGAGACATACGCGACCAGGAAGCTGATGCAGATCGCCAGGGTCGAACCCAGCACCACGACGATGGCCGTATTGGACAGGCTGCGCTGGAACAGCGCCGACGAAAATAGCTGGCGGTAGTTGTCGAAAGAAACATTGGCCAGCGCCTCGACCGAGGGCAGCGTGTAGAACGGCAACAGGCTGGCCCACAGCAGGATCAACACCGGCATGAAAGCCAGCAGGAAGAACAGCACCGCATAGCCGTGCACGGCATGCCTGCGCCATCCCAGCTCCCTGGCCACCAGGCGGAAGTTCTTGCCGCCGATGACGGCGAACTTCTCGGACTCGCGGGTCAGGCGCTGATACAGCAGCACCAGGAACAGCGCAATCACCACCAGCACGATCCCGAACGCGGCCGCCAGGTTGTAGTCGGGCGCGCCGAGTTCGGCCGTGCTCAGCAGATAGATGCGGGTGCTCAGGACCTGGATGCCGCCGGTCAGGCCGATGGACAGCGGAATTTCGAAGACCTGGATCATGATCATCACCGTATAGATGAAGACCGACAGCAGGCCGGGCAGGAGAATCGGGCCGACGATGCGCAGCAGGATGCGCCAGGGGGAGACCCCCGCCAGCGTCGCCGGGAACTCCAGCTTGTAGTCCATGTTCCGGATGATGCCGGACAGCATCACGTAGATGGTCGGCGTCAGCAGGAAGCTGCTGACCAGCACCATCATGCCCAGGCTGTAGATATTGATCGGACCGTTCTGCGTTTCCAGGTTGAACCAGGTGCGCAGCAAATGATTGATGTAGCCATTGCTGGGATTCAGCAGCAACACCCAGCCGAAGCCCTGGATGAGCGAGGGCAGCGATAAGGTCAGGATCATCAGCACCCGCACCGTGACCTTGTAGCGGAAATCCGTGCGCTCGGTGATCCACGCCCACAGCGTGGCGAAGAACGTGGCGATCGCAATGGTGCCGCCCACGTAGATCACCGTGTTGGAAATGAGCTGGCCCAATCCGGGCTGGCTGGCCAGGTTGACGAAGTTCTCCAGAGAGAACCCGGCGGGGTCCAGCCACAGCTTGCCCTGGGGACGAAACGCCGTCAGCAGCAGGACCAATACGGGCAGAACGGTCAGCGATACCACCAGAAAGCTGACCAGGCCAAAAATGGCAACCATGCTGACTACTCCTCGATGCAGTGGATTTTCTCTGGGGGATAGTGCAGCTCGACGTGGGAAGCGTTCGCGCCCATGGCGCGCGCATTCACGTACGCGGACACGGTCTGGCCGGCGCCGGCCGGCGCGCGGCACACGACCTCCATGCGCTCGCCCAGGAAAACGCAGCGCTCGACCGCCATCGAATACCGGTTAGGCCGGTCCCGCGGACCGTCGGCGGCAACCAACTGGAAATCCTCCTGCCTGAGCACCAGCGTGACCTTGTCGCCAGCCTTCAGCGATGCCTCGCGGCGCAGGAAGACCACCGGTCCCAGCGCGCTGTGCGCCAGCGCTTCACCGGACAGCGCATTGACCTGCTCGACCGTGGCCTCCAGCAGATTCGGCGCCCCCATGAACTGCGCTACGAAGCGCGTTCCAGGCTGGTAGTAGATCTGGTGGGGCGTGCCGACCTGCTCGATCCTGCCGTCGTTCATCACGATGATGGTGTCCGACATCGCCAGCGCTTCTTTTTGGTCGTGCGTTACGTAGACAGTCGTGATGCCCTCCTTGCTGACGACTTCCCGGATCTGCTTCTGCATGGCGTCGCGCAGGTTGGCGTCCAAATTGGAAAGCGGTTCGTCGAGCAGGATTAGGTCCGGGCTTTGCGCGATGGCGCGTGCCAGGGCTACGCGCTGTTGCTGCCCACCGCTGAGCAGGGGCGCAGGCCGGTCGGCCAGGTGGTCCAGATGAACCTTCTTGAGCGCGGCGTCCGTGGCCCGCTCCAGCTCCGCGCGGTTCCGGCGGCGCTGGCGTCCGTTGAGCAACGGGAAGGCCACGTTTTCGCGGACCGTCATGTGTGGCCAGATCGCATAGCTCTGGAACACCATCGATATGTTGCGTCCGGCGGCAGGCACGAACACCGCTGCGCCGCTGTCAAAGACGTTACAGCCGCTTATGTCGATCCTGCCGCCGGAGGGCTTGTCCAGGCCCGCCAGCATATTGAGCAGCGTGGACTTGCCACAGCCGCTGGGGCCGAGCAAGGTGACGAAGGCGCCTTTCGGCGCTTCGAACGATACGCCGCGCAAGGCCTGGTGATGATCGCCCCGGCGGGTATATCCTTTGGTGAGATCGGTGACTCGAAGACCCATGGTTGCCACCTCAGCGTTCGATTTGCCTGCCGGTCATGCTGGACTCCAGCACGGCCAGACACACTTCCAGCGTATCCTTGCCCCACCGCGCGTCGCGCAGCGTGGGCGCCACGCCGGCGATGGCGTCGCGCAGTTCGTCGATCGTGTCGCCCTGGCTGTACGGTCCTCGGCCTGTGATGGCGGGCACCTCGCGCACCCCTTCGTCTCCGTACACCAGCACTCCGTCCGGAGAGGCGCGCAGGTCGGCATGTTCGCAAGTGACCAGCATCACACCGAAGTGCGGTTGCTTGCGATCGGTATTGCCGGACTCCATCGACTTCGAGATCGGACCGCCGAAACCATAACGGGAACGGCGCAGTTCGGCCTCGTCGCCCTCCAGTTGGCGGAGCACCTTGCGCGAACCGCCGTGGTTCGGCTTCTTTCCGCGTCCCCCTTCGGCCAGCCAGAAGTGCATTTCGTCGCTGTCGAAGTGGTCGTATCCGCTGTACACCATCACCGCGCACGCGCCGTCCTCGAGGGTCAACATGGCGGCGCAATTGCCTTCGGTGGGACGCTTCGGATCGAGCCGGCCCGTCATGGCGCGCACCGCGGCGATCCGCTGTCCCGTGATGGCCTTGATACTGTCGATCTGGTGCGGCAACTGGTTGTAGACGATGCCGCCGCCCTTGCTGGTGTCAAGTTCCTCGGGCCGGCGCGGACGGTACAGGAAGTCCGTGTAGTTGAAGCAATTGAGCATGGACACGCGTCCCACGCTGCCTTCCTGGACGATGGCGCGCAAAGTGCGCACCACCGGGTCGTGGCTGCGCGACGTTCCCACCACCAAGTGCACGCCGGCGCGCTCGACCGCCTCGATCATGCGGTCGGCCTCGTCGCGGTTCAATGTCAGCGGCTTCTCGACAATGATATGCAGACCCCGCTCGCTGGCCTGCACGACGTGCTCGCAATGGAACTGATGCGGCGACGCGATGTAGACGGCATCCATCTGCACGTGCCGCATCATCTCCGCCAGGGTGGCGAACACCGGAATGCCGTACTCCTTGCCGAACCGCTCGCGCACGTCTTCGTTGGGATCGCAGGCCGCCGTGATCTGCGCATCGGGGTGGGCGCGCATCGCAGGTGCCATCAACACCGACCCCGCGAAGCCCAGGCCGCAAATTCCGAATCGTATTTTCATTGTCTGTCTCATCCTTGGTGGCGCAGGGCTACACGTGCCCGTATTGTTCGAGCGCCTGGGCCAGTGTCAGCCCCTTGGCGAGCTCGACCCGGATCTGCCTTTCGGTATCGGTCAGCTTCTCGGCCTCGACCAGCACCTGTTCGACCACTTCCATGGGGATGACGATCGCTCCGTCCTCGTCGGCCAGGATGAAATCGCCGGGCCGCACCTGCACGTAGGTCGACGTGGCGCCGCGCAGGTAGATCGGCACCTGGCGATCGGTTACCTTCCAACGCCCGATCGATTGCACCGGCGTGCGATACCTGGCGTATACGGGAAAACCATGCTCGCCGATCCAGCGCACATCGCGTATGCCGCCGTCGACCAACGCGCCCACGCAGCCGCGCTCCTTCATGCCCAGCGCGATCAGCTCGCCGAAATAGCAGATCCCTTCACCGTCGCCGCTCCATACGCTGATCTCGCCTTCCGAGATGCCATGGCATGCTTCCATCTTGGCCGCATCGCCGCCCTGTGGATAGGGCGTCATCTGACCGCGTATCGTGTAGGCCCAGCCGGCCAGCCGTCCGCCATGGGCGGGGTAGGGCGAGAATTCCTGGGCCAGCCCGCAATCCAGATAGCCGAGGGTATCCAGCACGTCCGCCACGTTGGCGGTGTCCACCTTTGCGAACCGTTGCCGGATGTCATCGCGCTGCGCTTTCGAAAACATGTTTTGCTCCTGTGATGTCGGTTTGCTGCGGTCAGATGCCGGGGATAAGCCCGCCATCCACACGTACGGTCGAGCCCGTGATATACGACGCGGCCTCGCTTGCCAGAAATGCGATCGTGTCGCCGTATTCTTGCGGGCGCCCATACCTGCCCATCGGGATGCTGTCCGTGCTGGCGTCCACCACCTCGGACAAGGTCCGGCCTTCCCGCCCCGCCTTCGCCTCGTCCAGTTGTTGGATGCGGTGGGTCGCGATGCGGCCAGGCAACACCAGGTTGACCGTGACGCCCGCGGCGGCGACTTCGCGCGACAGCGTCTTGGACCAGCCCAGCAAGGCTGCGCGCAGCGTGTTGGAAATACCCAGGTTCGGGATCGGCGCGAGCACCCCGGACGATGCGCTGGTAATCACCCGTCCCCAGCCCGCCCGCCGCATCCCGGGCAGCACCGCGTCGGTCAGCCGGATTACGCTGGCCACCATGGCGCGGAAGTGCCTCTCCCAGTCGTCCGTATGCACGCCCTGCGCCTGCGTGGGCGGCGGACCGCCCGTGTTGTTCACCAGAATCTGCACATCCCCCCAGTGCGCCGCTATCTCGGCGACACGCGACTCGGTATGGCCGAGGTCGGCCAGGTCCCATTGCATGGGCATGGCCGTTCCGCCGGCCGCGCCGATCCGACTGGCGGTCTGCACCGCAGCATCCAGGTCGATATCCGCCACTACGACCCGGGCGCCTTCCCTGGCCAGGCTGGCCGCAATGGCGCTGCCCAGCCCGCCGCCGCCACCGGTCACCAGCGCGACTTTGTTCTCGATACCGAGGTCCATGGCGCGCTCCTCAGGTGCCGACGCGCACGGGCGCGGATAGCTTGCGCAGCAGGGCCAGGACGCTTTGCGCGGTGATGCGTCCGGTCTTGGGATTCTCCGAAGGGATATTCTCGATCGTCATGCGCAGTAACGCGGCGTCGGACACCACTTCGATGGTGTGCGTATTTCGCACCACGCCGGGATCGGCCCAGACCTCGAGCTGCGTCTCGTCGGGGCCTATGCCGGCCAGCGAGAGGGCTACGGCGACATTCAGGTTGGCCGGAAAGCCGCGCGCGGCCGCCCTGGCCGATCCCGAATACAGCAGCATCGGCTCGGTCAGCCCATCGATATTCAGATTCCGTTCCGCCAGGATGGGCGCGCCCTTGAATCCGATCGGCGGCTTGCGCGAGACCATCTTTACTGATTCGATGCTGCCCTCGGCGGCCGCCGTGACGGCATCCAGGCCGAGCAGAGCGCCCGTGGGCACCAGGATCTGGCCATCGCTCGCCTCGGCCTGGAGGAACAGGTCCGGAAATTCCAGCAACGCGCCGACCGACAACACAATGACTTTCTTGCCTGCGTCCAGCACCGGGCCGACGATCTGCGGCAACACGGCCGCTGGCGCGCACTCGACCACGATATCCGCATGTTGCGGCAGCTCGTGCAGCGGCAATGCCGGCACCGGCCGGGGCAGCGATGCGATGAAATCCGCCGTCTTTTCCGGGGTGCGCCCGCTTACCGCGCTGAGCCGGCAGCCAGCCACTTCGTTGCGGGCCAGGCGGTGGGCAAGCACCTTGCCGATCGCTCCGAGCCCTGCAATTGCGACACCCAATTCCTCTCTACTACTCATTGCTTTCCCTTTTTTCATCTATAAAATGGGCAAAACGCTATGTCAGGGAATTTATGCGGCGTGAAATTGGGCGACAAACGATTTGTTCTCGGCCAAAGCATG
This sequence comes from Achromobacter veterisilvae, assembly GCF_037619525.1. NCBI lineage: Bacteria > Pseudomonadati > Pseudomonadota > Betaproteobacteria > Burkholderiales > Alcaligenaceae > Achromobacter > Achromobacter veterisilvae. Next base: position 3,282,319 of record NZ_CP148753.1, read on the forward strand.
AGTTCCGGTAATGCATAAGCCGTCCACGCCAGAAAGAGCGAAGGAGACAGAGGTATGCACAAGGCCTTGCCGCCCCTTATCGCGTTGCGCTTTTTCGAGGCAGCGGGACGGCTCCAGAGTTTCTCGAATGCGGCCCATGAGTTGCACGTCACCCAAGGGGCCGTCAGCCGGCAGATCCGTGCGCTGGAAGACGAGCTCGGCGTCAAGCTGTTCAATCGCCTGACCCGCAAGGTCGAACTCACCGACGCCGGCCGCAGCTATCTTGCCGACGTCGACGCGGCGTTCGCGCGCCTGCGCGCCGGCACCGAGCGGCTGAAGGCGGAGCAGGAACACACCATCCTGCGCATCAGCGTGCTGCCGTCGGTCGGTTCTTCCTGGTTGATGCCGCGCCTGGGTTCGTTCACGCGCGAGTACCCCTACATCGAGATCCGCATCAGCAGTTCGATCGAACCCGCCACCCTGCAAGCCGGCGACGCGGACGTCGCCATACGGGTCGGCGCCATGCCCGGGCACCATTACAGCAAGGACGCGCCACGCATCGATCTGGCGATGACCGACGACTGGCGCGATGTATTGGCGGAAGAATTGATGGAGGATGTGCTGGTGCCGGTGTACTCGCCCAACATCCTCGAAGCGGACGCCAAGCTGGACGACAAGCAGATCTTTCAGACCTTGCCGCTCATCCACACGACCAGCCGAGTCGATGCATGGGCCGGTTGGATGAGGGCCTTCAACCTTCATGAGCCGCCCGCCACGCCGCGTATCGAATACGGCCACTTCTTCATGTCATTGGACGCGGCCCGCCAGGGGCTTGGCGTAGCGCTGATACCGGAAATCATTTACCGCAGCTCGCAGACCCATGGCCTGCACTGCGCCTCGCAGTACCGCGTGCGCAGCGCGGGCGATTACTACATGCTTACCCTGAATCGGCATGCGCAAAGTCACCACGTCGCGGTTTTTCGGCACTGGGTACACAGGCAATTCCGGGAGTTCAGACAACTTGAAGTAGCGTCCCGATACCTCGAACCAGTGCGGCATGGCTGCGAGGGGTGAAGACCGGACCGTTATCGGATCGCGGCAGGAACGAGACAGGATCGTCAATTTCCTCCATCATGGCGTGAGCAGGTTTTCACTGGGTCAATACAATTCGGCGCACGCGCGCGCCAGGCCATATGGATGACAGGCATCCACCCGGGCCGCCAGGCTTGATAACGAAAAGGAGCGCTACATGCTTGATGCGTTTCCGAAGTTGCGCCGGGCCGGCGCGGCCGCCGCGGTGCTTGGCGTGGCCGGCCTGCTGTTCGCGGGCTGCACGACGACCACCCCGCAATCGACGGCCACCGCCGCCGAGAAAAAACAGGAACTGGACGCCGCGGCCAACGCCACTTTGTCCAAGCTCTATGAATCCTCGCCCCAGGCCAGGCAACTGGTAGAGCGGGCGCGGGGCGTGCTGGTGTTTCCCGCCGTGCTGAGCGCGAGCTTCATCGTGGGAGCCCAGCATGGCTCGGGCGTGCTGCGCGTGCAAGGCGCGGACAGCGGCTACTACAGCGTCACCGGCGGCTCCATCGGCCTGCAGGCCGGCGCGCAGTCCAAGGCCATGGTGCTCCTGTTCATGACGGACGGCGCCCTGGCGCAGTTCCGCAACAGCAGCGGCTGGACGGTGGGGGCGGACGCGACGGTCGCCGTGGCCAACGTGGGCGTCAACGGCAGCATCGATACCAATACCGCCCAGCAGCCCATCGTCGGCTTCGTCCTGAACAATGGCGGCCTGATGGCCGGCGTGTCGGTCGACGGCAGCAAGATCTCGCCGCTGCTTCTGTAACCGGCCGCGCGGGGATTGCATGACCGGGGCGCCTTTCGGGGCGCCCCGGCCGTTTACAGTCCCATGGCCGTTTCCCAGGGCAGCTTGGGCGGCAGGGCCTCGGTCATTGCGTCGACGAATGCGCGGATGCGCGGCGATAGGTGCCGGTTGGGCAGGTAGACCAGTTGCACGGGCGTGCCGGGCGCGATCCAGTCGGTCAGGACGAGTTTCAGGCGTCCGTCCAGGACGGCCGCCTCCGCGATGAAGCTGGCCATGCGCGCAATGCCCGCGCCGGCCACCACGGCGTCCAGGATGGCTTCCGGGTGGTTCACGTTCAGATTGCCGCCGGGCGTGATGGTGTAGCGCTCTTCGCCTTTCTGGAAATCCCATTCGTGGTAGCGGCCGGTCTGCCATTGGACGTAGGCCAGGCAGTTGTGCCGTTCCAGTTCGGCGGGCGTGGCCGGCGTGCCGTGCGCGGCCAGATAGGCGGGGCTGGCGCACGTGACGTAGCGCAGGCGCGACAGGGTCTTGGCGATGACCCGGGAGTCCGCGGTGACGCCGATCCGGATGGTGGCGTCGAGCCCTTCTTCGGCCAGGTTGGGAACGCGGTCGCTGAAATCGGAATTGATCGACAGGCCCGGGTAGCGCGCCGTCAGCGACAGCAGGGCCGGCATGATGACTTTTCTGCCCATGCCGACGGGCGCATGCACGCGCAGCTTGCCGCGGGGAGTCAGGCTGGCGCCGGTCACCTCGGCTTCCGTGGCCTCCACTTCCAGCAGGATGAGGCGGCAACGCTGCAGCAGCAGTTCCCCATCGTCGGTCAGCGACAGGCTGCGGGTGGTGCGGTTCAGCAGCTTCACGCCCAGCTTGCCCTCCAGCAGGGACACGCTTTTGCTGACGGCGGCGGGCGACACGCCGAGCCGGTGCGCGGCGGCGGTGAAGCTGCCGCTGTCCGCGACACGCACGAAATTGAGGACATGCTTGAGATGCTCGATCAGGATGTACATGGCGGCCGGGCGTGGGAATCCACGCCATCTTAGCGATTCCTTCGCAGAAAGTTAAAGGTGATTTGCCCTAGGATCCGTTTATCTCTGGAATCCACCTCCCTACACTGGCCCGCAATGCTGGACACAACAGGAGACGAGGGTGGAGATCCAGAGCAATGCGCGGGCCGCGGTCGGGCCCGAGCAGGTTTATCTAGACGGTTTGGCCGCGGGCCGGTTCGAGATCCAGCGCTGCGCCGGCTGCGGCCAGGCGGTTTTCTATCCGCGCTGCGTGTGCCCGCATTGCGGCGGCACGGCGCTGGACTGGTTCGCGCCTTCGGGCAAAGGCGTGGTCTATGCCACCACCACCGTGCATCGCAAGCCCGAGCAGGGCGGCGACTACAACGTGTGCCTCGTCGACCTGCAGGAAGGCGTGCGGATGATGAGCCAGGTCAGGGCGGTCGCGCCCGGGCGCGTGCGGATCGGCATGCGCGTGGCCGCCCGGATCGCCGCCATCGGCGATGCCGCGCAGGTCGTCTTCGAACCGGCGGAGGACCTGGCATGACCTTGCGCGACTTGCGGGGCCGCACGGCCATTGTCGGGGTGGGGCAGGCCGGGCTGGGGCAGGCCTCGGGCTACACCGAGCAGGAGGTGCTGACGCAGGCGGCGATGGCCGCCATCGCGGACGCGGGGTTGACCCTCAAGGACATCGACGGGATCACGACCTGCAGTTCCCTGTCGCCCATGTGGGGGATGTCGGTCGTCGAGTATCTCGGCATCCGGCCCACATTCCTGGACAGCACCATGATCGGCGGGTCCAGCTACGTGGCGCACCTGCTGCCCGCGATGCATGCGCTGGTGTCGGGGCAATGCAATGCCGTCCTGGTCTGTTATGGCAGCACGCAGCGCACGGCCAGGTTCAACCGCGCCGACCTGACCCGGGTGCGGAAGTTCCTGGATCCCCAGCCCCACGAAACGCCCTACGATCCGCCCATGCCGGCGGCCGCCTACGCGCTGGCGGCAAGCCGCCACATGCACCAGTACGGCACGACGCGCAAGCAGTTGTCGGAAGTGGCGGTCGCGGCGCGCAAGTGGGCGCAACTGAATCCCGAAGCCACGATGAGGGATCCCTTGTCGCTGGAGGACGTGGCCGGCGCGCGCCCGGTGTGCGATCCCTTTACGGTGCGCGACTGCTGCATGGTGAGCGACGGCGCGGGCGCATTCGTGATGACCCGGTCGGATCGGGCGCGGGACTGCGCCAAGCCGCCCGTTTACGTGCTGGGCAACGCCACCGCCGTGTGGAACCGCCAGGTGTCGTCCATGCACGACCTGACGGTCACGGCCGCGCTGGAGTCGGGCAGGCGCTGCTACGAGATGGCCGGCGTGGGCGCGAAGGACATGGATCTGGCCATGCTGTACGACGCTTTCACCATCAACACGATCCTGTTCCTGGAAGACCTGGGCTTCTGCGGCAAAGGCGAGGGCGGGGCCTTCGTCGACGATGGCGCGATCGCGCCGGGGGGGCGCCTGGCGGTCAACACCAACGGCGGCGGCCTGTCTTGCGTGCATCCCGGCATGTATGGCGTGTTCCTCATGGTCGAGGCGGTGCGGCAACTGCGCGGCGAGTGCGGCGCGCGCCAGTTGAAGGACCCGAACCTGGCGCTGGTGCACGGCAACGGCGGCACCTTGTCCAGCCAGTCCACCGCGATCCTCGGTTCGCGGCAGTCGCTGTAGGCGCGGTCCGGATCATTGTCCAGGGGAAATCCATGTTGAACAAAATCGTGCCCTCCTTGGAGGCGGCCGTCGCCGGGGTGGCGGACGGCTCCACGCTGCTGATCGGCGGCTTCGGCGCGTCGGGCGTGCCGACGGAACTGCTGCAGGCCTTGCTGGAGACGGGGGCGCGCGAGCTGACCATCGTCAACAACAACGCGGGCAACGGAGAGCCGGGCTTGAGCCAGTTGATCCGCGCCGGCAGGGTCCGGAAGGTGGTCTGTTCCTTCGCCCGTTCGTCGAACCCGAAGAAGCCGAACGCGGCCGCGTTCGGCGAATGGTATGCCGCCGGCCGCATCGAACTCGAGGTCGTGCCGCAAGGCACGCTGGCCGAGCGCCTGCGCGCGGCCGGCGCGGGAATCGGCCCTTTCTTCACGCCCACCGCCTATGGCACCCGCCTGGCGGAGGGGAAGGAAACCCGCAGCATCGACGGCCGCGGTTATGTGCTGGAACAGCCGCTGCCGGGCGACGTGGCGTTCGTAAAGGCCCAGTACGGCGATCGCGCGGGCAATCTGACCTACCGCTACGCCAGCCGCAATTTCGGCCCGGTGATGTGCATGGCCGCCCGGCTGGCGGTTGCCCAGGTCGACGAGGTCGTGCCCTTGGGAAGCCTGGCGCCGGAGCACGTGATGACGCCGGGAATTTTCGTGCAACGCATCGTCGAGTGCCGCAATGCCAATTGAAACCTTATCGCGCGAACGTATGGCGCAGATCGTCGCCGGCGACATCCCGCCCGCTTCCTACGTCAATCTGGGCATCGGCATGCCGACGCTGGTGGCGGATTACCTGTCTCCCGAGCGCGGCGTGGTCCTGCACAGCGAGAACGGCATCCTGGGCATGAAGGGCCTGGAGCCCGGCCAGGAGGTCGACGGCGATCTGCTCAATGCCAGCAAGGATCCCGTCGCGCTGGACACCGGGGCGTCCATCACCGATCACGTCGTGTCGTTCGCCATGATGCGCGGCGGCCACATCGACCTGACGGTGCTGGGCGCGTTCCAGGTGTCGGCCGACGGCGACCTGGCCAACTGGGATACCGGGCGCGAGGACTCGATCCCGGCGGTGGGCGGCGCCATGGACCTGGTGGCGGGGGCCAAGCGCATCTTCGTGATGATGCAGCACGTGGACCGGGACGGGCGGCCGAAGATCGTGCCTGAATGCACCTATCCGCTGACCGGCAAGGCCGTGGTCGACCGCATCTACAGCGACCTCGCCATCATCGACGTGGCGCCGGACGGCTTGCGCGTGCGGGCGATGGCGCGGGGCCTGGATTTCGCCACGCTGCAGGCGCAGACCGCCGTGGCCTTGACGCTGGACGATGCGTGGACCGAATTGGCGCCCTGAGCCGACAGGCAGGCGCCGCTATTGGAGGCGGTAATGAGTTGGACTCACGAGTTGGAAGAGCTGGAACGCCGCAAGGAATACTCCCTGCGCATGGGCGGTCCGGAGAAGATAAAGCGCCAGCATGACGCGGGAAAACTGGACATCCGCCAGCGCGTCGAACGGCTGGTCGATGGCGGTTCGTTCGTGGAAGTGGGCGGGCTGGCGGGCAGCGGCGAGTATGACGAGCACGGCCGCCTGACGAACGTGGTGCCGTCGAACGTGATCATGGGGCGGGCGACGCTGGACCGGCGGAACGTCGTGGTGGTGGGCGACGACTTTACGGTGCGCGGCGGGGCGAACGACGGGGCCGTCGGCGACAAGATGATTTTCGCCGAGCAGATGGCGTTCGACCTGCGCATCCCCCTGGTGCGCCTGATCGACGGCACGGGCGGCGGCGGTTCGGTGAAGAACATCGAGAAAATGGGCCACGCCCTGCTGCCCAAGATGAAGATATGGTCCTACGTGGCGCGCAACCTGGCCCAGGTGCCCGTGGTGTCGCTGGCGCTGGGGTCGGTGGCGGGGCAGGGCGCGGCGCGAGTCGCGGGCAGCCACTATTCGCTGATGGTGAAGGACACGTCGCAACTGTTCATCGCGGGGCCGCCGGTGGTGGCCAAGATCGGCCAGCACCTGAGCAAGAACGAACTGGGCGGAAGCGCCATCCACACGCGCAACGGCGTGGTGGACGATGAGGTGGATTCCGAGGACGAAGCCTTTCGGGCGGCCCGGCGCTTCCTGTCCTATCTGCCCGCCTCGGTGTACGAGGTGGCGCCGCGCGGCGAGATTCCGGCCGCTGCGGCGGACCAGGAGTGGCTGAGAACGGCCATACCGAAGGACACCCGCAAGGTCTACAAGATCCGGCCGATACTGGACACCCTGTTCGATCCCGGCAGCGTGTTCGAGATCGGACGGCATTGGGGCAAGGGGATCGTCGGCGGCCTGGCGCGCATCGACGGCTGGCCCGTGCTGTTCGCCGCCAGCAATCCCTACCACTACGGCGGCGGCTGGGACCGGCACACCGCCGAGAAATTCATCCGCCTGGTCGACCTGGCCGAAACCTTCCATCTGCCGGTGGTGAACCTGGTGGACATCGCGGGTTTCCAGATCGGCCTGGAAGCGGAAAAGGACGGCGTGATGCGCGCCGGCGTGCGGGCCTTGACCGCCGTTTCGCAGTCGACGGTGCCGTGGTTCTCGCTCATCATGCGGCGCGCCTTCGGGGTGGCCGCGGGCGGCCACCAGAACTCCAGCCGGTTCAACTTCCGCTATGCCTGGCCATCGGCCCAGTGGGGGTCGCTGCCCATCGAAGGAGGGCTGGAAGTGGCGTACCGCTCGGAGATCGAGGCGGCCGCCGATCCCGAGGCCAAGCGCGCGGAAATCGAGGCAAGGGTGCGCAGCCTGACGTCCCCGTTCCGCAGCGCCGAAGCCTTCGTGATCGAGGACATCATCGACCCGGCGGCCACGCGCGCGCGGCTGGTGGAATTCGCCAACCTGGCCGCGCCGCTGCGCCGGCCGGGGCAGGTGGCCACGGGATACCGGCCTTGAGGCGACGTCCATGAAAAAAATACTGATCGCCAACCGCGGGGCCGCCGCCGCGCGCATCCTGCGCGCCGTCAAGGCGCTGGGCCTGCGGTCCGTCGCGGTGTACTCCGAGGCGGATGCCGAGCTGCCCTACCTGCGGCAGGCCGACGAGCGTTTCTGCATCGGCCCGGCCCCGGCCCGGGACAGCTATCTCAACCAGGACGCGCTGCTTGGCGTCATGGCGCGCTGCGGCGCCGACGCGCTGCATCCGGGCTACGGGTTCCTGTCGGAGAATGCGGCGTTCGCCCGCCGCGTCGCAGCGGCCGGGCATTGCTTCATCGGGCCTTCCCCCGAGTGGATCGACGCGCTGGGCAACAAGGCGGCGGCGCGCGCGCTGATGCAGCGGCACGGGCTGCCCGCCGGCGGCAGCACCGGCATCCTGCCGAGGGACGACCTGGCGGCCGTTGGCCGGGCGGCCGAGGCGCTGGGTTTCCCGGTGCTGATCAAGCCCGCGGGCGGCGGAGGCGGCATCGGCATGGTCCCGGTCGAGGATGCCCGGTCCCTGCCGGCCTGCTGGGAGCGCGCCAGCGGCCTGGCTGAAAAGGCGTTCGGCGACGCTTCCCTGTATCTGGAGCGGTTCATCCAGGCGCCGCGCCATATCGAATTCCAGTTCCTGGCGGACAGGTACGGAAACGTCCTGTCCCTGTTCGAGCGCGACTGCTCCACGCAGCGTCGATACCAGAAGGTGATCGAGGAGGCCCCGGCGCCCTCGATCGACCGCAAGGCCGTGGCGGACATGGCGGACCGGCTGTCGGCGATCCTGGGCGGGATCGGCTACGACGTCATCGGCACGGTGGAGATGCTCTATACGCCGGAGAGCGGCTTCTCTTTCCTGGAGGTCAATACCCGGTTGCAGGTGGAGCACGCGATTTCCGAGGCCGTCACCGGCGTGGACATCGTGCAGGCCCAGATCCGGCTGGCCGCGGGCGAGACGCTGTCCGCCGTGGTCGGGCAGAAGCCGGTCTTGAAGGGGCATGCCATCGAGGCGCGCGTCTACGCGGAGGATCCGGTGCGCTTCCTGCCGTCGCCCGGCGTCCTGAAGACCTTCGAGCTGCCGGGCGGGCGGCCCGGCCTGCGGGTGGAAACCGGCTATGCCGCGGGCAACCGGGTTTCCAGCCACTACGACCCCATGGTCGCGAAGATCATCGCGCATTCGGACACCCGCGAAGCCGCCACGCGCGAGCTGATCGGCGCGCTGGAGAACACCCGGGTGGAGGGAATCAAGACCAATATCCCGATGATTCTGCAGGTCCTCCGGTCCGAGCGGTTCCAGGCGGGCGCGATGACCGTGGACGGTTTGCAGGCATTGATCTCAACCGAGGCAATAAAGGAGCGAGCATGAAGAAAATAGTGTCGAACGTGGCGGGCCGCGTGGTGGCTTGTTGCGTGGAGGAGGGCGCGCAGATCGGGCCGGGCGACGAGGCGTTCAAGGTCGAGTCCATGAAAATGGAAATTCCCGTCGAGAGCGAAGCAGCCGGCCGTATCGCCAAGGTTCTGGTGGCGGTCGGAGACGAAGTGGAAGAGGGGCAGGAGCTCGCATTGCTGGACTAAAGCGGGCCGCTCCGGAAAACAGACAACAAGCGAGGAGACAATGTTCAAAACGACTGATAGCGACGCGTCCGCAACCCTGGCGCGAAAGACCCCCCTGAAGGCGCTGGCGATCCTGGGATTGGCCTTGGCGCTGGGCACCGCGGGCACGGCCGGGGCGCAAGGCGCGCCGGCCTATCCCACCAAGCCGGTCACCATCAACGTTCCCTTCTCGGCCGGGGGGACGACGGACATCCTGGCGCGCGTGATCGGCCAGCGGCTGAGCGAGCGCTGGGGCGTATCCGTGGTGGTCGAGAACAAGCCCGGCGCCGGCGGCAACATCGGCACCGCGCAGGTGGCGCGTTCCGCGCCGGACGGCTACACGCTGGTGATGGGCACGATAGGCACCCACGCCATCAACCCCAGCCTGTACAAGTCCATGCCCTACGACGCGATCAAGGACTTTGCGCCGATCACGCGCACGGCCATGGTGCCCAACGCGCTGGTGGTGCCCAAGGACGCGCCGTACAACACCGTCAAGGAACTGATCGCCTACGGCAAGAGCCACCCCGGGAAACTCACCTTCGGCTCGTCCGGCCATGGCAGCACGCTGCACATGTCCGGCGAGACTTTCAAGATGATGACCGGGGTCGACATGGTGCACGTTCCCTACAAGGGCAGCACCCCCGCGGTGACGGACTTGCTGGGCGGGCAGATCTCCATGATTTTCGACAACCTGCCCTCGGCGCTGCCGCACATCAAGGCGGGCCGCCTGAAAGTCCTGGCGGTGACCTCGGCCCAGCGCAGCGAGCAGCTTCCGGATGTGCCGACCGTGGCGGAAGCCGGCGTTCCCGGGTACGAGGTCGTCTCGTGGTTCGGCCTGTGGGCGCCCGCCAGGACGCCGGACGGCGTCGTCGCGGAGATCAACAAGCAGGTGGTCGACATCATCCGGACGCCCGACATGCAGAAGCAGATCCGGGACCAGGGGGCGGTGCCGCAGCCGGACTCGCCCGCCGAATTCGCCGCCTTCATCGGCAGCGAAAGCAGGAAGTGGGCCGAAGTGGTGCGCCGCGCCAACGTAACGACCGAGTAGCACAACGATGTTCGCAGCCGAGTCCGCCGGCGTTTCCGGCGGACCGGCTCCAAGGAGACGGAAGCATGGAACGCATGATGGAAGGCAAGGTGGTGGTGGTGACCGGCGCGGGCGGCGGCATCGGCCGGGAAATCGCGCTGCAATTGGCGGCGGAAGGCGCGAAGGTGGTGGTCAACGACATCGGCGTCGCGCTCAATGGCGACAACCTGTCCGCGGACGAGGCGCCCGTGGCGCCCGCCGATGGCGTCGTGGCGGAGATCCGCGCCGCCGGCGGCACGGCGGTGGCCAACTTCGATTCGGTGGCGGCGCACGCGTCGGCCAACGCCATCATCCAGTGCGCGATGGACGAGTTCGGCCGCATCGACGGGGTGGTCAACAACGCGGGCAATCTGCGCGACCGCTCGTTCCACAAAATGAGCGAAGACGAATGGCGCTCGGTGATCGCCGTGCACCTCGACGGCACGTTCTTCGTCAGCCGTTCGGCGGCCGCGCATTTCCGCGAGCAGGAAGGCGGGGCGATGGTCCACATGACCTCCACCTCCGGGCTCATCGGCAATTACGGCCAGGCCAACTACGGCGCGGCCAAGCTGGGCATCGTGGCATTGTCCAAGATGATCGCGCTGGACATGGGCCGGTACAACGTGCGCTCCAACTGCATCGCGCCGTCCGCCTGGAGCCGCATGACCAGCTCGATCCCCACCGATACGCCGCAACAGCGGGACCGCGTCGAAAAGCTCAAGAAGATGGAGGCGGGCAAGATCGCGCCGATGGCCGTGTATTTGCTCAGCGATGCCGCGCGCGAGGTGAGCGGCCAGATATTCGCCGTGCGCGCCAACGAGATCATGCTGATGAGCCAGCCGCGCCCCGTGCGTTCGGTGCACTTCAGCGAAGGCTGGACGCCGCGGCGCATCGCCGAGGTCGCGATTCCGGCGATGCAGAAGCACTTCTATCCCCTGGAGCGTTCGCCCGACGTGATGAGCTGGGATCCCATTTGATCGCGCAGCGGCCGCGCAATCGATTTCCGGGCAACAGGGGGAGGGGCGCCATGCGCTTGAGTTACGAGCAATTGCTGAATTACGAGCTGCCGGAGATCAGGCAGCGCTACACCGCGCGCGACACGATGCTGTACGCGTTGTCGGTCGGCCTGGGGCAGGACCCCCTGGACCTTCCCGACCTGGCGCACGTGGGCAGGCAGCACGATCCGCTCGCGCTGCCGTGGATGGCCGTGGTGCTGGGTTACCCGGGCTTCTGGCTGAAGGCGCCCGAGATCGGGGCCGACACGGTGAAACTGCTGCATGGCGAGCAGGGAATGGAACTCTTCCATCCGATTCCGCCCGCGGGCGAACTGGTCGGCAAGACCCGGGTCGTCGAGGCCGTGGACAAGGGCGAGAAAGGATTGCTGCTGTATTCGGAAAAGTCGCTGACGGAGGCGGACTCGGGACGGCTCATCGCGCGGACGTTCGCGACCCACGTCCTGCGCGGCGACGGCGGCATGCCGAATGCCGGCAGGCAGGCGCGCCCCGCGCATGCCATGCCGGATTCCCCGCCGGACTGGACCGTGCAGTTGCGCACCCGGCCCGAGCAGGCGCTGATCTACCGGCTGAACGGCGACTACAACCCGCTGCACAGCGACCCCGAGGTGGCGCGGGCCGCGGGGTATCCCCGCCCGATACTGCACGGCTTGTGCACCTTCGGCATGGTGTCCCAGGCCGTATCCCGGCAGTTGCTGCCCGCGGCCGGAGGCACCCTGCGTTCGCTGTCCCTGCGCTTTTCCGGCCCCGTGTTTCCCGGCGAGACCCTGAAGGTGGAGATCTGGCGGGACGGATCCTTCCGGGCGCGGGTCGCCGAGCGCGAGGCGGTGGTGATCGACAACGGCCTGATGCGGGCCGCCTGAGCTTCTCCGGGGCGGCGCGGTGCCTGGCCCGCGCCGCTGTCAGCGGCGCGTCGGCATGGCCGCGGTACGATGCTCGCCATGCCGAAGCCCCCCTCACAGCAAGCCCTGCTCTGGGTCGTCGCGGCCTGCTTTTTCATGCAGACGCTCGACACGACCATCGTCAACACCGCGTTGCCGGCGATGGCCCGCAGCCTGGGCGAAGAGGCGCTGGCGCTCAAGCCCGTGGTCGTGGCCTATACCTTGACCATGGCCATGCTGACGCCGGCGTCGGGCTGGCTGGCCGACCGCTACGGCACCCGCCGCGTCTACCTGGCCGCGATCCTGGTCTTCGCCGTCGGTTCCATTTTTTGCGCATTGGCGCAGACCCTGGCGCAGTTGACCATTGCCCGCGTCGTGCAGGGAGTGGGCGGCTCCATGCTGCTTCCTATCGGCCGGCTGGCGGTGCTGCGCACGGTGCCGGGCGAACAGTACATTTCGGCCCTGGCCTTCGTCTCCATCGCGGGGCAGGTCGGGCCCATATTCGGGCCGACGCTGGGCGGCCTGCTGGTGCAGGCCGCGAGCTGGCACTGGATCTTCATGATCAACGTGCCCATCGGGATCGCGGGCCTGTTCGCGGTCCGGCGCTACCTGCCCGAAGACGCGTTGAGCGGCGTGGCGCCTTTCGACGTGCTGGGCTGCGGCCTGCTGTCCCTGTGCATGGCGGCTTTCTCGCTGGCGCTGGACCTGCCCGCCGGCGAGGGCCGCATGGGGTGGTCGGCCGCGCTGTTCGGCGTCAGCGCGCTGACGGTGCCGCTTTACATGATCCACGCCAGGCGGCGCGAGAATCCGCTGTTCAAGCTGCGCCTGTTCGGCGAGCCCAACTTCAGCGTGGGGCTTGCAGGCAATCTGGCGTGCCGGATAGGCAGCAGCGCGGTGCCTTTCCTGCTGCCCCTGCTGCTGCAACTGCAACTGGGCTACACGCCTCTGCAATCCGGCCTGATGATGCTGCCCGCGGCCATCGCGGGAACGGTGTCCAAGCCCTGGATCGCGCCGCTGGTGCGGCGTTTCGGCTATGACGCGTTCCTGCTGGTGAACACGGTGCTGGTCGGCGCGTCGATCATGTCGTTCGCCGCCATTTCCCCGGGCTGGCCCCTGGGGCTGCAGGTGGCGCAGCTTGCCTGGTTCGGGGCGACGAATTCCATGCAGTTCGCCGCCATGAACAGCGTGACGCTCAAGGGACTGAGCAAGCGGGACGCGGGCAGCGGCAACAGCCTTTTTTCCATGGTCCAGATGCTGGCTATCGGCCTGGGCGTCACCATAGGCGGCGGGCTTGTCGACCTGTTCTCGGGCGAGGGCAGCGCCGCCCTGGGCAGGGCGTTTTCGCTGAGTTTCCTGAGCGTGGGGGCGATCACGCTGCTGTCGGCCTGGATTTTCCGGCGCCTGGACATGTCGGGCCTGCGCGCGTCGGGCGGCAGGGCGGCCGGGTAGCCCGCAGCCGCGCGCCGCTGCGCGGCCGGAAATGGAAGAGCGCCCCAGCTCATGGTGAGTCTGAGGCGCTCCTGCCAGGCTTCGCACGCGATGGGTGTCAGACAGCCCGGCAACTCCAATCTACTGCCGGCCGGCAGGGTGGGCAATAGGGAAAACCCGGGAGGGCGACACTTTTGCCCGCCTCGGTATCCGCGAATTGCCGCACCCGCCCCGGAAATCGACACTGAAGCCTACTTTCACTGTGTCGGAGAGCGGATATGTCGGGGTTTCGGAAGCGTCAGTTGGGGCAGGGCATGACCGAATACATCGTGGTCGTGGCCCTGGTCGCCGTGGCGGCCATTGCGGTGTACCAGTATTTCGGGCAGGTGGTGCGGTCGCAGACGGCGGCCATGGCGCGCGAACTTGCAGGAGAAGACGGCGGCACCGAGGCGCGCGCCGCGCAGCAGGCCGCGAAAAAAGCGGCGGCGCAGACCAAGGCCCGTTCGCTCAAGTCCTTCACCGGCAACGCCGCGGACGCCAAGTGACCGTGCCCACCCGCCCGTCGCCCGTTCAGCAGCAAGGCCAGGCGCTGGTGCTGGGCCTGCTGATGGCGGCGATGGCCGCCGCGTCCCTGGTCGTTCTTTACAACCTGGGCCAGACCGTGGAGTCGCGGGCGCGGCTGACGCATGCCGCGGATGCCGCGGCGTACAGCGGCGCGCTCGAACAGGCCCGCGCGCTCAATGCGCTGGCCTACGTCAACCGGACGCAGATCGCCCATCAGGTGGCGATGGCGCACCTCGTCACGCTGGCGGCGTCCGCGCAGTATGCCCGCACGATGCGGGCGCAGCGCAATCGAGGCAACCCGCCCGCGGGCCTGATCGCCATGCTGTTCGGCCCGGACATGGGGCTTGCCTATCAGGCGGCGCGGGCCGTTCCCGATGCCGAACAGCGGCTGGCCGCCGCATTCGAGCAGCACGACCGCATCGTCCACCAGGTGCTGGAAGCCGCGGCGGGCTCCGCCGTCGCCGAACTCGCCGGGTCGCGCGAACGCATCATGCGCAAGGTGTTGTCCGCCAACTTTCCGGAAACGGCGCCGGGCGGCGGCGGGTGGCGGCAAGGTCCCACGCTGCGCCTGCTGTCGGACGGATGGCCGGGCTATGTCGAGCGCAGCCTTGCCACGCGCAAGGCGGGCTTGCGGCCGGCCGTCGAGCAGGCCTCGGATCGCTACGCGTTCCTGGACAGCCGCAGCGCCACCCGCCGCAATGCCTGGATGGTCAACCCTCGCTGTCCGCTGCATCGGCATGAACTGCGGCGCCGCGGATCCACCTGGCTGGGTCCCGACGGGCGCTGGGGCGCCCTGGACACCCAGTCGTACCACGCGCTGCGCTCCAACCGCTGGGTCGGCTGCTACTACCGCGAATACGCCATGGGGTGGGGTACGGCGCAGGGCGAGAAAAGCAGGGCGCCCGAGGGGCTGGAGTACGTAGAGGAACCGCCTCTCGATTTTTCGCAGCAGGATTTCTGGCGTTGGGTCGAGCAATCCACTTCCTGGGACATTTTCAGCGGCGCGACCAATCCCATGGCCAACTCCTATGCCATGGCCGGCGCGCAGCGCTGGCCGGGCAGGGGCTTGCCCGCCTATCGCGAGGTCGCGCTCGCGCGCCACCGCGATCCGCTGCGTTTCGCCGTGGCGGTCAGGCTGGCGGGGGCCGCCTTGAAGACCACCGACGCGGACGGCCCGATCGCGGCGCCCACGGGCCGGTTCGGCTACGCCGCATTGGGCCGGGCGGGCGGCGTCACCGTGGCCTCGGCCGCCGAAACCTACTTCGTCCGACCGGAACGGCGGTCCGATGGCCGCGCCGAGCTTGCGACGCTCTTCCGGCCCTATTGGCAAGCGCGGCTGTCCGCCGTCACGCCGCAAGAGGCCGCCCAGGCAAGGGAGGCCCCATGAAGCCGTTTCCATCGCGGCAACGCGGCCAGGCCGTGGTCGAAGCGTTGCTGATGCTGCCGCTGCTTGCCTTGTTGCCATGGGCCGTATCGTGGATCGGCGGACTGCAATTCTCGGCGCAGGAAATGGCGCAGGCCAGCCGCAAGGCCGCGATGGCGGCCGCCTTGGGGCAACCCGTGCAAGACTCGGGCGTTGTGGCGGCGAGGGGCCTGTCGGGCGCCGCGCGGCCTCTGGCCGGGGTCGCGCCGCCGCGGCTGGCCGCGTTGCAGGACGCCTGGTTTGGCGCGGGCCTGCAACTATTGTCCGCGGAGGCCAGCACGGCGTGCCAAGGCGGGCGGGAACCGCTGCGGATCGCCCGCCGAACGTACGTGGCCAGCGGAGCGGGCCATGCGCACGGGGACGCCGATGCGCAACGCCGGATCGGCCAGGCGCCGGAGTCCTGGCGCCGGGCAGCGGACGGCTCGTTGGGCCAGGCCCGGCGCCTGAATCCTCTTGCCGATCGCATGGACGGCCCGTGGCGGCGCCCGCGCTTGTCGCTGGACTGGCTGTCGGCCTGGCAGGACGTGGTGCCGGCCGACCGGCTGGGTTCACGCGGAGAACGGACCAAATGAATGCGCGGCCTTTGCCTCTCTCTTTCATCGGATGCTGCGCCAACGGGCCGACGCGGCGGCGTCCTGCTGCCTTGCGCGCGGCGGGCCTGTTGCTGGCCGGCGCGCTTGCCTGCGCGGCGGGCGCCTGGCCGGAATCCGCGGCGGGGGCGGACCTCCCGGCAAGCGCCGACGGCAGGGCCGGGCCGGCGCGGGCCTCGTCCGGTCCGGCTTCGTTGGCGGCGCTGCGTCTTCCCGCCGGATCCCGGCACGAACTGCTGGGGGAAGGCGTGTGGCTGCATGGCGCGCCGGCGCAGGTGCTGGTGTTCGATGCGCCGCGGAGCGCTCCGGAGCTGATCCGTTTTCTTTCGGGTCAGCAGCCGGCCTTGGCGGACCTGAACGTTCTGCCCGGGCAGGCGATCCTGTCGGGGCAGGTCGGGCACGAACAATGGGTCGTCCAGATGGAAGGCCTGGGGCCGCGCCGCACGGCCGGCAGCATTTCCGCGGTCGATACCCGCGCGGCAACCGGCCAGCCGGGGCCTCCATGGCTGCCGGCCGGCGCCCGGCTCAGGCTCGATATCGCCGTGCTGGACCAGGGCGTCAAGGTCTCGGAACGCATCTGGCAATACGACCTGCCGCCCGAACGAATGGCGCCGCGCCTGGAGGCCGGCTTGAGGCAGGACGGCTGGCTGCGTTCTCCTGCCGGAGGCGAACCGCAATGGTGGTCCCGCGGGGCGGCGCGCCTGCGCATTTCGCTGGTGCGGCTGGATGCCGGCAGCGGGCTCCTGGCCAGCGGGTGGGCGCCATGATGGGCCGCCTCGCCATGGCCGCGCAGCGGCTGCGCAGAACCGGCGTCTACGCATTGGCCCTGGCCGCGGGGCTGGTGTCGGCGTGGGCGGTGCGCGAGCATGTGCAGCAACGGATCCAGGTACTGGAGGCCGAGGCGCGCGTGCCCCAGGTCAGCCGCCTGGTCGCGGCGTACGACCTGCCCGCGGGCACCCGGCTCGACGAAACGCATCTGGCCGTGCGCGAGATCCCCGAGCAATGGGCTTCCCGCGCCAGCATCGACCCGCTGGAGCTGGCGGCCGTCCTGGGCGCCACCTTGCAGGCCGACGTCGCCAACGGCGAACCCTTGCTGCGCGCCCATCTGACGTTCACCGCGCCGGTTCCGGCGCTGGCATCCCGGCTGCAGGCCGGGCAGCGGGCGCTGACCGTCGCGGCGGCCGACCTGGGCGGCCTGGGCGAGATGCTGCGCCCAGGGGACGCCATCGACATCTATGTCAGCTTTTCGCACCGCCAGCGGGAACTGACGGTGCCGGTGCTGCAAGGCATGCGCGTGCTGGCCGCGGGCGGCGAAGCCGAGGGCGAGGCCAGGGGGGCCGGCAACATCACGCTGGCCGCCAGTCCCGACGAAGCCATGCGCTTCGTGGCGGCGCGCCAGGCGGGCGCGCTCACTGCCCTGCTGCGCCATCGCGACGATGCGGCGGCGGTGGGCCGTGTCGCACAAAGCGATCTTGCGTCGTTGATCGGGCTGGACCCCGAGCCCAAGGCTCCGCCGGGCGTGGCCATTCTTTACGGGGATCGGCTGGACGGACAGGCCGGCGGGTTCTTGCAGGATGCCGCGGGCGAGCCCCTCGCGGGCGTTCAAGGGGGGCGTCCATGATCCGCATCGTTGCAGCACTGGCCGCGCTGGCGCTGTGCCTGGCCGGCGCGCCCGCGCGGGCGGCGGCCGAAGCGCTGGAATTGCAGGTGGGCGAAACGCGGGTGCTGTCGCATCCGGGCGTCCGGCGGGTTGCCATCGGCAATGGCCAGGTGCTCGGGGCCATCGCGGCGGAGGGGCGCGAGGTCGTGGTGTTCGCCCGGGCCGAGGGCGTGTCGTCGATGCATGTCTGGACGGGCCCGGGCCAGGCTAAGGCCTACGAATTGCGGGTCGTCCCGGCGGGGGCGCCGCGCCTGCGGGCCGAGGTCCAGGCCTTGCTGGCCCGCATTCCGGGCGCGCGCAGTTCCGAAGTGGGCGGACGCATCCTGATCGAAGGCGACGATCTTTCCGACGACGACCGCTCCCGGATCGCCGCCTTGGCCGAGCGCTATCCCGCCGTGCTGGATTTCACGGGGCAGGTGGGATGGGACCGCATGGTGCTGCTGGACGTGCAGGTGGTCGAGATTCCCACTTCCAGGCTGAAGGAGATGGGCGTGCGCTGGGACGGCATGAGCCAGGGCGGCATCAATGCGGGCCTGGCATGGGACGCGGGCTCGTTCGGACGCATGAAGCGTCCGGGCGAAGCCGTGATCGAGACCGCCGGCCCGGCCTCCGCCGCGGCCGGCTACTTCGGCGTCAATGCGCTGCTGTCGGCGCGCATCGCGGCATTGGCCCAGAGCGGCGAGGCCGTCATGCTGGCCCAGCCCCAGTTGCTTGCGCGCAGCGGCGCCAGCGCGACCTTTCTGGCCGGAGGAGAGGTGCCCTACGCGTCGACCGATTCCCGCGGCAATTCCACCACGCTGTTCAAGCCCTACGGCGTGTCGCTCAGGATCACGCCCCGCATCGACCGCAATGGTGTCATCCGCTCCCTGATCGAGGTGGAGGCCAGCTCGGTGGACACGTCCTTGAGCGTGCCCGGCGGGCCGGCGCTGCGGACGCGCCGCGCGTCCACCGAATTTAACGTGCGCTCCGGCAACACGCTGGTCATCGGCGGGTTCCTGTCGCGCGAGCGCGCCACCGAAATCGACGGCCTGCCCTGGCTGCAGGACATCCCCGTCCTGGGCGCCCTGTTCTCGTCGCGCCGCTACCAATTGCGCGAAACCGAGTTGGCGATATTCGTGACGCCCAAGATCATTTCGCAGGGCGAGCCGGCCATGGCGGACCGGGTGCGGCGAGGCCGCGACGCGCTGGAGGCGGCTTTTCCCGAACCGCCCCGGCTGGGGACGGCGGCGCCTGCCGCCGCCCAGGGCTGGGATCCCTATTCGGGCGCGGGTTCCCAATGGGCCGCGCAGGAAGCCGGCGCCCCGGCCCCGCACAAGGAGTGATGCCATGCTCGACATAGAAATGACGTACGAGGACGCGGCGGTGCGCAGGATGACGGCCGCGGCGCCGCTGCTGGTCGGCAGGGGCGCGCATTGCGGCCTGCGCATCGTGAACTGGCGGGTGGGGCGGCAGCATGCGCGCCTGCTCCGCGAAGACGTTGGCATCGTTCTGGAAGACCTGGGCACGCTGGCCGGCACTCTGGTCAACGGCGCCAGGGTGGTGCGCCATGCGCCCGTGCTGCCCGGCGACGAGATCCTGATCGGCCCCTGCCGGTTGCGCGTGTCGCTGTCGCCGGCGGGCCCGGCCGCTCCGCACGAGGCGCGGGCGCTTCCGAGCCCCGCGGCCATCGGGCGCGCGCCGGCCGAAGCCCTCCCGGATCCTTCGCCCGCGCCGGCGCAGCCCCGGCCGCCGCAGCACCGGCTGCAAGAACGCCGCCGTCTTCATGCCGCCCTGCTGGATGCGCTGGACCTGCGCCGGC
This sequence comes from Achromobacter veterisilvae, assembly GCF_037619525.1. Lineage (NCBI taxonomy): Bacteria > Pseudomonadati > Pseudomonadota > Betaproteobacteria > Burkholderiales > Alcaligenaceae > Achromobacter > Achromobacter veterisilvae. Next base: position 3,301,823 of record NZ_CP148753.1, read on the forward strand.
GCGACGTGGCGGGCATGAGCGACGGCATGCTGCGGGCCGAGGCCGAGCGGCTGCTGACGCATATCGTCGCGACGGACGCGGACCTTCCTCCGGGCGCGGACCGCGCGGCGCTGTGCCGCGAGGTGCTGGATGAAGCGGTCGGCCTGGGGCCGCTGGAACCCTTGCTGGCCGCAAGCGACATCACCGAGATCATGGTCAACCGCTATGACGAGATCTACGTAGAGCGCGGCGGCCGGCTGTCGCGCCACCAGGCGGCATTCACCAGCGAGCAATCGGTGCGCTGGGCCATCGAGCGCATCGTCACGCCCTTGGGCCGGCGCATCGACGAGAGCTCCCCCATGGTCGATGCCCGCCTTTCCGATGGCTCCCGCGTCCACGCCATCATTCCGCCCGTCGCGATGAAGGGGGCCAGCCTGACCATACGCAAGTTCCCGCGGCAGCGTCCGCGGATGCCCGACCTGATCGCGGCGGGTTCATTGAGCGGCGCCATGGCGCAATTCCTGGCGCTCTGCGTGCGCACGCGCAAGAACCTGGTGGTCTCCGGCGGGACGGGCTCCGGCAAGACGACGCTGCTGAACATCCTGTCCAACGAGATCCCGGACGGCGAACGCATCGTCACCATCGAAGACGCGGCGGAACTGTGCCTGAACCACGATCACCTGGTCGCGCTGGAAGCGCGGCCCGCCAACCAGGAAGGCCGAGGACGCATCGACATCCGTGAACTCGTGCGCAACGCGCTGCGCATGCGGCCCGACCGGATCGTCGTCGGCGAGTGCCGCGGCCCGGAGGCGTTCGATATGCTGACCGCCATGAACACCGGCCACGAAGGGTCGTTGACGACCCTTCATGCCAACTCCCCGCGCGACGCCCTGGGACGGCTGGAATCGATGATCCTGATGGCCGGCCTGGACTTGCCGCTGCCAGCCGTGCGCGAACACATCGCCGCCAGCGTGGACATCGTCGTGCAGCAGGCGAGGCTGGCGGACGGGCAGCGCATCGTGACGTCTATCGCCGAAGTCGCCGGCATGGAAAGCGGGCGCATACAGCTACAGGACCTGTTCCGCCACGACCGCCGCCATGGTTTCGCGGGGTGCGGCGCCTTGCCCGGCTTTGCGCGGGAATGGACGGAAAGCGGGGCGGCCTTCGACGCGGCCTGGTTCTCCGACGCCGCCGGCCGGGAAGCCGGCGCATCGGCTTTTGCGCAGGGGTTGCCGTGATCTGGCTGGCGGCGGGGGGCGCGATGGTCTGCGCGGTCGTGCTGGCGTGGCGGGCGCAAGGCTGGTTCGCGCCCGCGCTGCGGCGCTACCGGGAGGTCTACACGCAGGAAGCGGGGCTTCGGCTGAGCGAAGTCTTCCTGTTCATCGACCCTGCCCAGCTCTGGGCGGGCGCCGTGGCGTGCGCGGCCCTGGCCGCCGCATTGGCCTTTTCCCTCACGGGCAGCGGCGTCGCGGCCGCCCTGGGCGCGGCGCTGGCCTCGCGCGTGCCGCGCGGGCTCGTCGATGCACTGCGGCGCCGGCGCGCGCGCCGTTTCGAGCAGCAGTTGCCGATGGCCTTGCTGATGCTGGCGTCGGCCTTGCGTGCCGGCGTGGCGCTGGCGACGGGCCTGCGCCACGTCGTCGAGCAGAGCGGCGCGCCGCTGGCCCAGGAGTTCGGGCTGATGCTGCGCGAACAGCGCATGGGCGTGCCCTGGGATACCGCGCTGGGAAACCTGCACGGCCGCATGCCCGCCGATTCCACTTCGCTCGTGGTGGCGGCGATGCGCATCGCCGCGCAGACGGGCGGGAACCTCGCCGAGGCGCTCGAGAGTATCGCCCATACCCTGCGCGCCAGGCTGCAATTGCAGGCGAAGCTGCTGGCGCTGACGTCGCAGGGCCGCTTGCAGGCCTGGATCGTGGGCGCGCTGCCCGTGGCGCTGCTTGCCGTGCTGGACCGCCTGGAGCCCGAGATCATGGGCTTGCTGTGGCGCACGCCCATGGGATGGTCGGTGCTGGCCGTCGTGGCCGTGCTGGAGGTTGCCGGCGTGCTGCTGATCCGGCGCATCATCCGGATCGATATCTGACGGGAGACCGCCGTGTGGCTATATCTGGGACTGTTGACCGCCGGGTTCGGCGCGGGATGGCTGGCGTGGGTGATCCTGCAGCCGCTGCTGCTGGAAAACCAGGGCGCTTCCGCTACGCTGCCCTGGTGGTGGCGGGCGGCCTGGCCGTGGGTATCGGCCGTGGCGCCGCTGGCGGGCCCGTTGTGCACGTGGCGCTGGCGCTTGCGCCTGACGCGCGCCATCGAGCAGGCGTCGCTGCCGGCCGGGATCGGCTATGCGCATCTGGCGGCGCTGTGCTGGAGCGCGGCCGTGGCCGCGGGCGGGGTGGCCGCCGCTGGCGCCATCGCCATGACGCAGGCGCGGCCCTGGGAATGGGGGCCGTGGGCGGCGTTGGCCGCGCTGGCGGCCGGCGCCGCGCCCGGGCTCTGGCTGCGGGATCTCGGCCGCAAGCGCCGCCGCAGCATCGAACGCGATCTGCCTTTCGTGTTCGACATGATGACGCTGTGCGTGGAGGCGGGGCTGAGCGTCCAGGGGGCCTTGCAACTGGCGGCGCGGAGCGGGCCGCCGGGCGCCTTGCGCGATGCGCTGGCGGACGCCTTGGCGGAGATGCGCGCGGGGGTCTCCAGGACCGCGGCGATCAAGGCCCTGGCCGAACGCAGCAACAGTCCGCTTGCGCGCAACTGGGCCGCCGCCGTGGCGCAGGCCGAGGCCCTGGGGATCAGCCTGGGGCCGGTGCTGCGGGCGCAGGCGGCGCAGTGCCGCGGCGACCGTCACGCGCGCGCGGAACAACTGGCGATGCAGGCGCCGGTGAAAATGCTCCTGCCCCTGATCGGCTGCATTTTCCCGTGCACGTTCATCGTGCTGGCGTTTCCGATCGCGGTCCAGTTGCTGCAAAGCGTGCAATGAACGGCCGGACGCCCTTGCCGCGCGGCCGTCTCAGGCTGCTGAAGGTCACGCGGTGGCGCGGCCGGATGCGGGGCCTGCTGGGCAGGCCGCCGCCGGGGCCGCGCTCAGGCATTTTGCTGACGCCCTGCGCGGGCGTGCACACCTTCGGCATGCGCTATGCCATCGACGTGGCGTTCGTGTCGGCGGCCGGAAGGGTGGTGGGGGTGCGCAGGGCGCTGGCGCCCTGCCGCGCGGCCTTATGCCTGGGCGCTGTTGCCGTCGTCGAGATGCGCGCCGGTGTTCTCGATGCCGAATACGGAGGTGTAGGCGGGATAGAAGCTGCAATACAGTACGCCGCCCGCCGCGATATTGAACGGGATCTGCAGCGTGCCCGCGAACTGGGGCGACAGGCCGATGGCCACCAGCAGGCCGGCGCAGAGGTCGATGAACAGGAACACCAGGACCCAGGTGGCGCCGTAGACCAGGAACGGCAGCTTGTTGCGCCAGCAGGCGATGCCGGAGAAGAACAGCGCCTGCACCAGCCGCAGCCCGTGCCAGGCGACCAGGACCGGCGCATGCCAGAAGAGGGCCGCGATCACGACGTAGACGATGGCGAAGAGCGCCAGGGGAACGGCCATCGCCGACAGGATGGGCTCCATGCTTTTTTCGACGGACGCGATGCGCATTCCCTCGACCATCGCATCGGTGAAGGGCAGGAAGATGACGAGGCCGGCCACCATGCACAGCGCGGCATACAGCAGCCCCATCAGGAACAGCTTCCTGAAGACGCCGGGTTGCTTGAGCGGCTTGGCCCACATCGAGGGCAGCATGATGCGGTCTGCCTCGACGTGCTTGCACGCCGACAAGGTCATCAGGGTAATGATGGGCATCAGCGCCACGACCAGGATGGGCCCGACGGGCGGCGTCGCGGTGGCGAAGATGACCAGGAGGCTGATGGCCATGGCCCAGGTGAACATGGCCAGGGGTTGCTTGCGGAACAGACGGAAACCGTCTCGAACCCATTGCCAGCCGGATGCCGCGGGTAGGAATGCTGCTTGCATGGCTCTCTAGAAGGGGAATCTCTCAAAAGGGGACGCGATATGCCATTATGGGGGGCAGGACGGTTACGGCAATATGGGCAGTCCCGGGCGGTGGCGCGCCTGCAACACTCTTTCGAAGTGCCGGGGATCGTGCGGCTTGAGGGTTTGCGCCGGCCGGGGCAGGAAAAAGTCGTACAGGCGCGAGATCCAGAAGCGCAGCGCGGCCGCGCGCAGCATCAGGGGCCAGGCCTCGCGTTCGGCATCGGTGAAGGGCCGCTCGGCGGCGTAGGCGCGCAGCCAGGCCTCCACCAATTCGGGGACGAACTCGCCCGTGTCTCGCTCGATGCACCAGTCGTTGATGCTGACCGCCACGTCGAACAGCCAGGTGTCGCAGCCGGCGAAATAAAAGTCGATGATGCCGCCCATGAGCGGATCCTCGAACGTGCCGGCGAACAGCACATTGTCGCGGAAGAGGTCGCAGTGGGCCGGGCCGGTCGGCAGCGCCTGCCAGGCCGGGGTGGCCGCGGCGGCCTCCTGGGCGGCCAGTTCCGAGCTCAGCAGCCCGGCCTGGGCCGGTTCCAGGAAGGGCATGACCTTGGGCGCGGTTTCCAGCCACCACGACAGCCCGCGCAGGTTGGGCTGGCGCAGGGGGAAGTCCCGGGCGGCCAGGTGGGCGCGGGCCAGGGTGGCGCCGGCCAGGGCGCAATGCGCCGCGCCGGGGGCGGGCTCGTAGCCGCCGGGCAGCCGCGAAACGATGGCGCAGGGCTTCCCGTGCAGGGTCGTCAGGCGGGTGCCGTCCCGCAGGGTCTGGGGACGGGGCACCGGAACGCCGCGTTCGGCCAGGTGGTACATCAGTTCTATATAGAACGGCAACTGCGCGTGGGTCAGGACCTCGAACAGCGTCAGCACGTACTCGCCGCGGGTCGTGTGCAGGAAATAATTGGTGTTTTCGATACCCGCCGTAATCCCCCGCAGCGAAACGAACTCGCCCAGGTCGAAATGCGCCAGGAGGGCGCGCGCGTCGTCGTCGGATACGGGAGTGAATACGGCCATTGATATGCGGGAGTTAAGGGTTAACGGACGCTCGGACATAGCCTGTGCGGCGGCGCAATTTTAGACCACATGGCGGGCGGGGCTTTCCGCCGGCCGGAAGGCGCGCGGAACCGGCTGCCGGACATAATCCCGCCAAGCACCGTAAAATACCGCATCCCCTTGTTTTGTAGAGCGATTCTTGGACTCCCCCGACTGGCGGCTGTGCGTCGCCCCCATGATTGATGTGACCGACCGCCACTGCCGCTATTTCCATCGGCTGCTGGCGCCGCGCGCGCGCCTTTACACGGAAATGATCACGACCGGCGCGCTGTTGTACGGCAATGTCGAGCGTCACCTGGATTTCGACGAGGCCGAGCATCCCGTGGCGCTGCAGTTGGGCGGCAGCGAGCCGGATGCCCTGGCCCAGTCGGCCCGGCTGGGCCGGCAATGGGGCTATGACGAGATCAACCTGAATTGCGGATGCCCCTCGGAACGGGTGCAGAAGGGCGCGTTCGGCGCCTGCCTGATGGCCGAACCCGCGCTGGTGGCGGATTGCATGAAAGCCATGCAGGACGCCGTGGACATCCCCGTGACCGTCAAGCACAGACTGGGGCTGGATTACGACGAATCCTATGATTTCGTCCGCGATTTCGTCGGCAAGATCTACGATACGGGATGCCGGGTGTTCATCGCTCATGCCCGCAATGCGGTGCTCAAGGGCCTGTCGCCCAAGGACAACCGCGAGATCCCGCCCCTGCGCTACGACGTGGTCAAGCAGCTCAAGCGCGATTTTCCGGATTGCACCTTCGTGCTCAACGGCGGCCTGGCCGATGCCGCGCAGTCCGTGCGCGCCGCGGACGATTTCGATGGCGTCATGCTGGGCCGCGCCGCCTGGCACACGCCGCGCGTGCTGTCCGAGGTTTCCTTGCAGTTGTGGCCGTCGTTGCGGCTGCCGAGCGACGCGCAAGTCGTGGACGCCATGACCGCATATGCCGAGCGCCAGGTCGCGCGCGGCGTGCCCCTGCGCGTGATGACGCGGCCCATGCTGGGGCTGGTGAACGGGCAGACGGGGGCGCGACGCTGGCGCCGCATGCTGTCGGATCCGGCCCTGCTGGCGGCGAACAGGCCGGAACTGATCTACGACGCGTGGCGCAGCCAGCGGCATGCGCCCGATGTGCGCGGCGCCGCATGCGAGGCGGCGCCGGCAGGAGCGTGACCGGCGGCGCGGGCCGCCAGCGCGCCCGTCAGGACTTGGCCGGTTCGGCGCTTTCGGTCGGCCAGTCGCGGATATAGGCCTTCAGCATATTGTTTTCGAACTGCTGCGCCGCCACGATGGCCTGGGCCATGTCGTAGAACGAAATCACGCCCATCAGGGTGGGGCCGTCCATGACCGGGATGTAGCGCGCGTGCTTTTCGAGCATCAGGCGCTGCACTTCCTCGGCGCTGGTATTGGGCGACACACTGACCGGCGCGTCGTCCATGATGGAGCGGATGGTGGTTTCGCCGGCGCCGCCATGCGCATGCATGTGGCGGATGATCTCGCGGAACGTGAGCATGCCGGTCAGCGTGCCGAATTCCATGATCACGAGCGAGCCGATATCCTGCTCGCTCATTGTCTGCACGGCCTGGGACACAGGCATGTCGGGCGACGCCGTATAGAGCGTATCGCCCTTGACGCGCAAAATTTCGCTGACCTTCAACATCGGTTCCTCCTGGGCGGACTGCGCCCGAATGCTATTTGCTATTTCTTGTTCGCTTCCAATTGCAATATCGGAGCGATTCCATTTTCAGTATTCTGCGCTTCTCCGCAGACTTCTTCCAGCGTGGGCGTATTTTGCTGGGAAATCACGGCGGACGCGACCCGCAGTATTTCCGGATCGTTGCGGACCCGGGGCTGCGCGCGGTCCAGCAGAAAATGGTCCACCACGGGCGCCATCGAGGTTTTCTGCGCATCGCAGGTCAGCACCCAGTTGTCTTCGGGCGTGCGCGTCGCCAGCCCCATGCCGCTGAGCGTTTCCAGCACTTCGTTCAATTCGTCCTGGTGCAGGCGCAGTTGCGAAGCCAGCACGTTGGCGGGCAGTCCGGGCGGATTGGCGGCCTGCGCCTTGCGCAAGGCGCGCAAGGCATCCAGGGCGTCGACGAAAGGCGCGCCGGGATAACGGTTGATTTCCCAGCGGCCCAGGCGGATCAGCGGCGCGCTGGACGCCAGCGTGGCGCCCAGCAGCACGGCCAGCCACGACAGGTAGATCCAGAGCAGGAAGATCGGCAGGGTGGCGAAGGCGCCGTAAATGACGGTATAGGTGGGAAAGCGCGTCAGGTAGTAGGCGAAGGCCGACTTCATGATTTCCAGGGCGATCGCGGTCACACAGCCCCCGACCAGCGCGTCGCGCCACAGGACTTCGCGGTTCGGCACCACCACGAACAGCGCGGCGAAACCCAGCGCGGTCAGGATCAGCGGGATGGCGGACACGGCGACGCTGACGATTTCCGGCACGTCCCGCACCAGCCCCAGCGACTCGCGCGCCACGAACGACGTCGCCCACAGGCTGGCGCCGGCCACGACCGGCCCCAGCGTGATGAGCGCCCAGTACACCAGCGCGCGCTGCCGCAGCGGCCGCTGGCGCGACACGTGCCAGATGTCGTTGAAGGCCTTGTCGATCGTCATGATCAGCAGCAGCGAGGTGATCAGCAGGAACGCGCCGCCGATGGCGGTCAGGCGCGAGGCCTGGCGCGCGAACTGGTTCAGGTAGTCCATGATGTTGTCCGAAACGGACGGGGGCATCAGGCTGTTGGTGAGGAAATCCTCGAGCGCGACGCGGAATTCCTGGAACACCGGAAAAGCGGTGAACAGCGACAGCACCACGGCCAGCATGGGCACGATGGCCAGCACGGTCGTGAAGGTCAGGCTGGAGGCGACCTGGAGCAGTTTTTCTTCGCCGGCGCGTTCGGCGGTGAAGCGGACGACGCGTCCGGCCCTCGCGCCCCATGAAGAGCGCGATGTCGAGGGCTCGGTGGCCGCCGGCGCGGCGGCGGGCTCGGCGGGGCGATTCATCAGGCGATAATAGCAGCATGAACCCTGAACTCAACCCCCGTTTGCGCCTGCTGGCCTCGGTTTCGCTGTTTGCGCTGATCGTACTGTGCGTTACCTGGGAGACCGTGGTGGCGCCGGTGCGGCCCGGCGGTTCCTGGATGTTGCTGAAGGCCTTGCCGCTGGCGTTCCCGCTGCGCGGCATCCTGCGCGGCAATCTCTATACCTATCAATGGGCGTCCATGCTGTCGCTGCTCTACCTGATGGAAGGGGCGGTGCGCGCCATGTCCGACCCGGCCCCGCTGTCCGTCGGGATGGCATGGGGAGAGATCCTGCTGTCCTCGGTCTTCTTCCTGAGCGCCATTTTCTATGTGCGGCCCGCCAAGCGGGCCGCCAGGAGGCAACGCGCATGAGCGCCCATTCGCTGTCCGAGCTTCGCGCGGTCAACTCGTTCGCCGCCTTGCCCGCGGTTTTTCATACCCGTCTCGCGCCCCAGGCCCTGAACAATCCGCGCCTGCTGCATGCCAATGCCGATGCCGCGCGCCTGATCGGCCTGGATCCTTCCGTCCTGTCCACCCCCGAATTCCTGGGCGTGTTCTCCGGCGCGCAGCCGCTGCCCGGCGGCGACACCCTGGCGGCGGTCTACAGCGGCCACCAGTTCGGCGTCTGGGCCGGCCAGTTGGGCGACGGGCGCGCCCACCTGCTGGGCGAGGTCGAAGGGCCGGAGGGCGCCTGGGAACTGCAACTGAAGGGGTCCGGCATGACGCCGTATTCGCGCATGGGCGACGGCCGCGCGGTATTGCGGTCGTCCGTGCGCGAATACCTGGCCAGCGAAGCCATGCACGGACTGGGCGTGCCCACGACGCGCGCGCTGGCGCTGGTGGTTTCCGATGATCCGGTCATGCGCGAAACGGTCGAGACGGCCGCCATCGTGACGCGAATGTCGCCCAGTTTCGTGCGTTTCGGCTCGTTCGAGCACTGGTCGTCGCGCCGCCAGCCCGATCAGCTCAGGATCTTGACGGACTACGTCATCGACCGCTACTACCCGGAATGCCGCGAGGCGGGGAACGGCGAGCCCGCAGACGCCGACGTCCTGAACCTGCTGCGCGCGGTCACGCGGCGCACGGCCCGCCTGATGGCGGACTGGCAGGCGGTCGGGTTCTGCCACGGGGTGATGAACACGGACAATATGTCCATCCTGGGGCTGACGCTGGACTACGGCCCTTACGGTTTCATGGACGGCTTCCGCCTGGGGCACGTCTGCAACCATTCCGATACGGAAGGGCGGTATTCGTGGAACCGCCAGCCCTCCGTGGCCTTGTGGAACCTGTATCGCCTGGGCGGCAGCCTGCATGCGCTAGTGCCGGACGTCGAGGGCCTGCGGGCCGTGCTGGACGAGTTCGAGCCGGCGTTCACGAGCGCCTTCCACTCCCGGATGGCCGCCAAGTTGGGCCTGGCCGCGTGGCGGCCCGACGACGAGCCGCTGCTGGACGACCTGCTCAAGCTGATGGACGCCAACCAGGCCGATTTCACCCTGAGCTGGAGGCGCCTGGCCGATGCGGTCTCGGGGCAGCGCAGCCCGTTCGAGGACCTGTTCATCGACCGCCCGGCCGCGTCGGCCTGGCTGGACCGGCTGCTGGCTCGCCATGCGCAGGACGGGCGGCCCCCCGCCGAGGTGGCCGCGGGCATGAATGGCGTCAATCCGCTCTATGTGCTGCGCAATCATCTGGCGGAGGAGGCGATCCGAGCGGCGAAATCGGGCGACGCCGGTGAAATCGATACCTTGCTGAAGCTGTTGCGCAATCCCTATGTAGAGCAGCCGGGCCATGAAAAATATGCCGGATTGCCGCCGGATTGGGCGGGCGGCATCGAAGTCAGTTGCTCATCCTGAATACTGCGCGCCGGCCGGAAAGCAGATTTTCCCGTGACTTACGCGAAAATAACTATTTAGAAAAGGAATATCGCAGTTTTTTTCACTGCAATCATTCGTTTCCATTGTAAAAGTCGTAAGATTGTTGCCAACGGGACACCCGGGGACAAAGCGTCCACGGGGCATTTGTCGATACTCTTCAATATAAAGCACTCTAAATATGGCTGGCGCAGATGGTTTGCTGTGTATCGGTCTGCTTGAGGATGACGCCGATTTCCGGGAGGAATTGGCGTTAGGCTTGGGTGGCTATGGTTTCCGGGTGGCGTTTGCCTGTGATAATGCGGCGGCGTTTTATCGGCGGTTGCAGGAGCAGCCATGCGATATCGTCATTCTTGACGCCCATCTTCCCGGAGAAGACGGTTTTTCGGTTGCAACCCGCCTGCGCGCCCTGAGCCCGGTGGGCATCGTCATGCTGACCGGCCGCAGCGCGCTGGAAGACCGGGTGCGCGGCCTGGAAGGCGGCGCCGACGTCTATATGACCAAGCCCGTGGACCTGCTGGAGCTCAGTTCGGTCATCCGCAGCCTGGCCCGGCGGATGCGCCTGGCCAAGGCGCCTCGGCCGGCGGACGGAGAAACGCGCGCCTCGGCGGACAGTTCGTGGTCCTTGCAGGACGGCGGCTGGATCCTGGTGGCGCCGGATGGGGCGTCGTTGCATCTCAGCGCCCAGGAACGGACCTTCCTGATCGCGCTGATGGACGCGGCCGGAAGCGCGGTCAGCCGGCAGGTCCTGGCGGAATTGTTCCTGCCCGACAGCCCGGGCGGCTTTGAATTGCGCCGCATCGACGTGCTGGTCAGCCGCCTTCGCGCCAAGGCGCAAAGCGCGGGCCTCAAGCTGCCGGTGTTGTCGGTGCGCGGCCAGGGTTACGTTTTTGCCGCTTGAACCGGCAGCCGGCGTCAGGCCGCCGGCGCGCCGGCCGGCAAGGTGACGACGAAGCGCGTGCCCACGCCGACCTTGCTCTGCATGGTCAGTGAACCTCCCTGGTTCTGGCAGATGCGCCGGGCCAGATAGAGGCCTATCCCCATGCCCTGCGTTTCCCGGTGCGCGGCGCGCCGGAAATGCGGCTCGAAGATGCGCGTCTGCTCTTCTTCCCCGATGCCCGGACCGCGGTCGGTGACGGCGACCCAGGCCATCGCGACGCCGCCCGCGCGGGTTTGCCCGGTTTCGATGCGGACCGGCTCATTTGCCGGCGAATATTTGATGGCGTTGTGGATCAGGTTGCGCACCACCACGCTGGTCAGCGGGCGGTCGCAGTAGACGGGCAGCGGCGCTTCGGCCTGCAGCACCAGCGCGTGGGCGGTGTCCGGCCGCATCGCGGCCACGACGTCGCGCGCGAGTTCGGCCATGTCCGTCTGCTCGCCGCGGGGCGTCCAGGCCTGTTCGCCCAGCCTGTCCTGATTCAGAAGCTGGTCCATCAGTTCGGTCATCCGGCCGACCGAGCGGTGGATGCGCGCCAGGCGGCCGCCCACTGTGTCGCCGCCGTCGGCGAGAATCATGTCCAGCGACTGGGCCGCCGCGCTGATGGTGGCGAGCGGCGCGCGCAGTTCGTGCGAGATCAGCGCGTTCATCTGGCGCTGCGTATCGAGCGCGCCGGCCAGTTCGGCCAGCCTGAGTTCGCCTTGGGCGAGATGCGCCGCGTCGGCGGGGCCGGGGCCGCCGCGCCCCGCAAGGGGCTGGGGGCCAGCCTGCCTGCCGATGGCCAGAAGGAGCAGGGCGCCCGACACCAGCAGCAGCCGCGCGAGTTCGAACGCCGCGCCCGCGCCATCGGCGCCTTCTTGCCTCAAGGCGTCGTGGCCGAGTATCCACGCCGACACCCCGTACACAACAGCCAGGGCCAGCGCCGCCGCGCTTCCGGGGCCCCTGCGCGCGGCGCGCGACAGGAACCAGCCGGCCAGCGGGAGGCTGGCGATGGCGCAGGCGCCCGCGATCGCGGCGGAGAGAGTGCCGTTGCCGGGCCCGTAGGCGAAGATCAGCGCCAAGGCGGCGGCGACCGCCAGCACGATGCCGGCCCAGCGGCAGGCCGCGGCCAGCCGCTGGGCGGTGGGCGACCCCGACAGGAACGGGACGGTCAGCGCAAGCAAGGCGGCATAGGAGCCGGCCTGCAGCGCGCCGGGCGGCAGCAGGGAGGGCGTGGCGCGGAACAGGCCTTCGACCAGCATGAACGCCAGGCCGGCGCCATGCGCCGCGTTGCGGGTGGCCGCCCAGGCGAGGGCGCAGGCCAGGCCGCAGGCCATCGCCACCCCCGCCGTCAGGCCCAGGTGGATGTCTTCATAGGGATTGCCTGGCGCGTAGGCCAGGGCGGCGGCGGGAAAGAGCAGCGCGTACAGCAGTATTCCCAGCCGCGGCGGGAGGGCTTGCCGTCCGGCGCTTGCGCGGCGGGCGCGGCAGCGGCGAAAAAGCCGGCGGATGCGAAGAGGAGATCCTTCCGTCAACTAGAAACCCATGGATGTTCGGATGCGAGGTCGTGAGCCTGCGCGAAGTTTACGACAGCGCCGCGTATCGCGTGGACGCCAAGGCCTTCCAGGATGTTCTGCGTCGCGATGTCGGGCACGTCTTCCGCGTAGACCTCCATGCGCAGCGTCGTGGCCGTCGCGACCACGGTCGCGGCCAAGTGCCTGCTGCCCGGGCTGTGCAGCAGGCCGGTAATGAAGCCGCCGCTCAGTTTCAGGTAGGACAGGGGAAACTCGTGCAGGCGCTCCATGGCGCCGAACTGCTGCGACAGGCGCGCCACGCCCACCCGGCCGCCGGCGGCCGCGGCGATGCCGCAGAGCTGGCGCAGTTCCACTTCGTGTTCCACGAGCGCCGCCGCGTCGACCTCGATAATGAGGCGGGGCGTCAATGCCGGACGGTCGGCCAGCATGCGTTCCAGCCGGGACAGGAACGAGGGCTGCGCGAGCGACGCCAGCGTTATGGGCACCGCCAGCGCGCCCGCGCGGGCATACAGCCAGTCCAGTCCCAGCCGCAGGGCCTGCACGTCGCATTCCGCTGACAGCCCGAGCCGGACCGCGGGCGGCATGAAGATCGACGCGGGCACCGGATCGGCATCGGCGGTATCGTGCAGGGTCAGGCTGGCTTCCTGGTGCAGCAGGGCGCCGGACATATCGTGCAAAGGCTGCACGGACAGCGAGAACCGATGCTGCTCCAGCGCCGTGACCAGGGCGTCGTGCCAGCTATATTCGCCGATGTGGGTGCTGTCGGGGGCGCGGTTGGCCGGCGTGATCTGGTCGTCGTCGGCGCTTTCGGCGCACATCAGCGCGTGATCCAGGCGGGCGAGGATTTCGCTCATGTTGTCCCCGGGCGCATACGCGGCCATCGCCAGCGCCCAGCGGCACCACCCGTGCTTGTCCATCGGCACGCGCAGCGAGCGCAATTCGCGCCGCACGCGCTCGGCCAGCAGGCCGGCTTGCGGCGCCGAGGCGCGGGGCAGCAGCAGCGCGAAATCGGATCCGCTCAGGCGGGCAAGGAATGCGTCCTGGCTGCCGAACTCGGCCACCAGCTTGTGCAGCCGGTCGGACGACGAGCGCAGCCACTGGTCGGTGAACGCGCGGGAAAGATGCCGGTTGATCTGCGCCAGGTCGCGCTGGCGGAACATCAGCAGGTGGCCGCCCGTCTCGGATTCCTTGTCCGTCAGCGCCAGCCTGAATTGTTCGACGAAGTACCGGCGGTTGCGCAGGCGGGTGACGGGGTCGCGGTAGACCTCGCTTTGCAGCGATTCGATCCGGGCGTTCTGTTCCTGCACCGTGGCGGCGACCATGCGCTGCGCATCGACCAGCGCCTGGTCTGCGCTGGCCGGCGCGCCGTTGCCGTCCAAGCTCGCATCGTTGCCCGGCGCCAGCGCGCGCGCGCGTTCGCGGACGTCCCGCGAGGCTTGCGCCTCCGTCCGCCGGGCCAGGTTCAGGGCGAACAAGGTCCAGAGGGCGCCCGCGGCCAGCACCAGCCCGAGCACCCGCACGCCGCCTCGCCACAGCGTGTCGCGCGCCTGCCGCGAATCCGCCTGGACGGTGACGATGCCCTGCACGCCGCCGCCGGCGGCCGTGAAGGGGCGCGACACGGCGGGCGCCTCCATGTCCAGCCAGGCGTTTCGCCAATCGTGTTCCCGGCCCGGCGCGTCTTCCGGCCCGGCTTGCCGTTCCAGGACGGGGCCGCCCTGTTGGTCCGCGATGCGCACCAGCGCGTACTGGCCCCGCCCGAACATCTCGTCCGCCAGCGCGGCCCGCTCTTCGGCGCTTCCGCCGGAACGCGACAAGGTCCAGGCGAGCAGGCTGGCGCCTTCTTCGCTGCGCTGCGCCAATTGCGTTTGCAGGTATCGGTGCGCAGCCATCATCCCCAGCGCCTGGGCGCCGAGCAGGACGAGGCCGATCAGGACGGCAGTGAAAAAAAGGGGCCGGCGGAAAGTGGACATGTATTTGAAGGTTCCCTACCTGCCCGGCGCGGCGCCCCGGGCGGAGCTGCCCAGTGTCCGGTCGACGGGGGCATCGGACAAGGAAGCGTCCGACAAAACCTGGATAAGAAACGTGACACACGTTACCAATACATCAGCGATGCCTTCTGTACTGTAATTCTACATGTCACATAACGTACCGAATATTACTAAATCTGCCCCAGGACCGGCCAAGCTGTGCAATTATTTCGAACCCGGCCGCCTTCCGAGTGACAACTATCGAGACAAGGCGTATTAATTTTTCGGGTTCCGCTGTCGTAGTAGTAAGGACGAAGCATGCCGCAAGGAGCCGGGGAACGCTATGCTTGAGCCGCTTTCCCCGCCCGCGAGCACTCAAAGAACCGTAGGAATACAAGGAAAACGAGGCGCGTTGCCTCCGAAGTGTGGCGTTTTTTTGCGAAACTAATGCATAATTTAAAAAATGTTACAGCCCTTGGGTTCCATTCCGAACCGCAACGCCGGGGGCTTATGGATAGGGGGCTCCGTGCGTGAGAGTTACCTGCTCGCACTGTGCCTGGTGCTGGCGGTCGCGCTTGTGGCGCTATGCCTGATCTTCATGCGCAGGGAGCGCGCGTTTCGTCGCCGCCTGACGCGCGATGCGTTGACGGGCGTCCTCAGCCAGCAGGAATTGCACCGGCGCGCGCGCGCCTGGCTCGACGGCGCCGGCGAGCGTTCGCGCAGGGGCGCGTTCTTCCTGGTCGCCTTCGAACAGTACGCCGAGATCAGCGCCATGTTGCGCGCCGGGGAAGACCAGGCCTTGCTGGTGCAGGTGGCCGGCCGGCTCAGCCTGATCGCGCGGACCCTGGGCGGCATGGTGGCGCGCACGGGCGCGGACGCATTCACGCTCTGTGTGCCCGAAGTGAACGAGGAAGGGGCGGCGCAGGTATCGGCCAAGCTCCTGGAAGACCTGAGCGCGCCCTACGAACTGGGCGGCCGTCCGCTGATCGCCGTTTTCCGCGTCGGCGCGGCCTTGTATCCCGAACACGGGCGTAGCGTGGAAGAATTGCAGCGCTGCGTGCAGGTGGCCCTGGTGCCGCTGAAGGACCGCGGCGGCCCCGGCTGGAGCCTGTTCGATTTCCGCATGCTCGCGCGCCAGCGCGACCGGCAAGGCCTGGAAAACGACTTGCGCCTGGCATTGACCACGCCGGACATGGAGCAGTTCGAACTGTATTACCAGCCGGTCTGCGACAGCGGCACGGGCGTGGTCCAGGGATGCGAGGCGCTGTTGCGCTGGCATCACCCGGTGCTGGGCAGCGTGTCGCCCGCCGTGACCATCGAGCTGGCCGAGCGCAGCGGCCTGATCGTGCAACTGGGCGCCTGGATACTGGAACGGGCATGCACCCAGGCGGCGCAGTGGCCCGCGGCCTGGCGTGTGCACGTGAACCTCTCGGTCAAGCAAATGGACGAGGACGGCCTGGTCGAACTGGTGTCGAACGTGCTGGCCGGGGCCCATCTGGCGCCGCGCAAGCTGGTGCTGGAGATCACGGAGTCCATCTTCATCCTGCACTATGAGCAGCACGTGAAGATACTGAATGCGCTGCGGGCCAAGGGCATCGGCGTGGCGCTGGACGACTTCGGCTGCGGCTATTCCAGCCTGAACCACCTGCGCTCGCTGCCCATCGACTGGGTAAAGATCGACCGCAGCTTCATTTCCGCGCTGGAATCGGACGCCGGCAGCCGCGAGGTCGTGTCCGCGCTGTTCGGCCTGTGCCAGGCCATGCATCTGCCCGTGGTGGCCGAAGGCGTCGAAACCGAGGGCCAGCGCGAGATCCTCAAGTCCCTGGGATGCCGGGTCATGCAGGGATTCCTGCTCGGACGTCCCGCGCCGGCGTCGGAAATCCAGGCTTTGGCTTCGGCGGTGTCATAATCGGGGTTGCTTGCAAACCCGACCCGTTGACTCCCTATGCCCGGCAATACCCTAGGTACTCTCTTTACCGTCACCAATTTCGGCGAATCCCACGGACCCGCCATCGGCTGTGTCGTGGACGGTTGTCCTCCCGGGCTGGCCCTGGACGCTTCCGACATCCAGCTAGAGCTGGACCGCCGCCGTCCCGGCACCTCGCGCCACGTCACGCAGCGCCAGGAAGCCGACCAGGTCGAGATCCTGTCGGGCGTGTACGAGGGGATGACGACGGGCACGCCGATCGGCCTGCTGATCCGCAATACCGACGCGCGCAGCAAGGATTACTCCAACATCGCCGACACCTTCCGGCCGGGCCATGCCGACTACGCGTACTGGCGCAAGTTCGGCGTGCGCGATCCGCGCGGTGGCGGGCGTTCGTCGGCGCGCCTGACCGCGCCCACCGTGGCCGCGGGCGCCATCGCCAAGAAATGGCTGGCCGAGCAATATGGCGTCAAGGTCCGCGGCTACATGAGCCAGCTCGGACCGGTCGCCATTCCCTTTGTGTCCTGGGACGAAGTCCCCAATAACCCGTTCTACGCGCCCAACGCCGAGGTCGTCCCGGAACTCGAAGCCTATATGGACCAGTTGCGCCGCGACGGGGACTCCGTCGGCGCCCGCATCGAGGTCGTGGCGGAGAACCTGCCCGCGGGCTGGGGCGAGCCGATCTACGACCGCCTCGACGCCGACATCGCGCACGTGATGATGGGCCTGAACGCGGTCAAGGGCGTATCGATCGGCGCGGGCTTCGACAGCATCGTCCAGCGCGGCTCGGAACACGGCGACGAGATCTCGCCCGACGGCTTCCTGACCAACCATGCGGGCGGGGTGCTGGGCGGCATTTCCACCGGCCAGCCCGTCACCGTGTCGCTGGCCATCAAGCCCACGTCCAGCATCCGGGTCGAGCGCCGCTCGGTGAACCGCGCCAACGAGCCCGTCATGGTGCAGACGCTAGGCCGCCACGATCCTTGCGTCGGCATCCGGGCAACGCCCATCGCCGAGGCGATGCTCGCGCTCGTGCTGATCGACCATGCCTTGCGCCATCGCGCGCAATGCGGCGATCCGGTCTGATACGCTGGCGTTCTTCGAATACCTGGAGGCCGACATGATCCGGAAACGTTATCCGTTGCGCAGCGCGGGCGCGGCGCTCGCGCTGGCCGCCCTGGCCGGCTGCACCGGCATGAACACCACGCAGTCCGGCGCGATCGGCGTCAATCGTACGCAATACATGTCCAGCATGGTGCCGTCGCAG
Source organism: Achromobacter veterisilvae (assembly GCF_037619525.1). Lineage (NCBI taxonomy): Bacteria > Pseudomonadati > Pseudomonadota > Betaproteobacteria > Burkholderiales > Alcaligenaceae > Achromobacter > Achromobacter veterisilvae. The sequence continues at coordinate 3,319,367 of NZ_CP148753.1, forward strand.
GCGCTGGAACAGGAAGCGAACCAGCAGTACGCCGACATCCTCAAGCAGGCGCAGGCCAAGGGCCAACTGGACCGCGACGCCCAGCAACTGGCGCGCGTGCGCGCCATTTCGCAGCGGCTGATCGCGCAGGCGCCCGTGTTCCGGCCGGATGCCTCCAGTTGGAAATGGGAAGTGCACGTGCTGTCCAGCGACGAGGTCAACGCCTGGTGCATGCCGGGAGGCAAGATCGCCGTCTACACGGGCCTGATCTCCAAGATCAAGCCCACCGACGATGAACTGGCGGCGGTGCTGGGCCACGAGATCTCCCACGCGCTGCGCGAACACGCGCGCGAGCGGGTATCGCAGCAGATGGCCACGAACCTGGGGCTGTCCGTGCTGTCGATCGCCACGGGGTCCAGCGCGGCGTCCGATCTGGGCGGGCAGCTCACCAGCGTGATGTTCACGCTGCCCAACAGCCGCACGCACGAAACCGAGGCCGACCGGATGGGCGTGGAGCTGGCCGCCCGGGCGGGCTACGATCCGCGGGCAGCCGTGACCTTGTGGCAGAAGATGGGCGCCGCCGAACAGGGCAGCGCGCCGCCGGAGATCCTGTCGACCCACCCGTCGGCGGCCTCGCGCATCAGCGATCTCCAGGCCGCGGCGCAGCAAGTGCTGCCCCTATACGAACAATCCAAGGGCAAGGCCGCCGCCCGCTGAACCCGCGGCGCGCCTACGCCCCGCCCGGGGCGGTCTTGACCCCCGGGCCCCGCATGATGCCGATGCCCAGATTGGCCAGGATCCGCTGGGTTTCGGCGTCGGGAACGTCCTCGGCGTAGACCGCGATATCCAGGTCCCGCGCGGTTTCCAGCACCGACGCGGTCAGTTGCTGGCTGCCGGGGCTTTGCGACATGCCGCCCACGAAGCCTCCGCCCAGTTTCACGTAGGACAAGGGCAGGGTGTGCAATTGCGCCACCGCTCCGAACTGTTGCGCCAGGCGGCGCACGCCGATGTGCGCGCCGAACTCCGAGGCGACGCGGGCCAGCGTGGCGATCTGATCGTGGCATTCGACCAGGCCGTGGGCGTCGATTTCGAGGTACAGGCGGCGCGCCAGCGGCCGGTGCTCCGTCAGCAGCAGGGCCAGTTGGCGGAAGAACTTCTGGCCCCGCAGCGAGGGCAGGGCGACCCGCACGGCCAGCTCGCCCGGGTTGGAAGCCAGCCAGTCCAGCGCCAGGCGCACCGCTTCCAGGTCGCAATCGGCCACCAGGTCCAGGCGCACGGCCGGCGGGATGAACAGCGTCGCCGGGATGGGCTCCTCGTCGTCGGCGGTGCGCAGCATCAGCATGGCCTCGATGCGGACCGTGCTGCCGTCGGTGGCCAGCAGGCGTTCGGTGGCCAGCTCGAAACGACGGTCTTCCAGGGAGGACAGGATGGCGTCCTTCCAGGCGCGTTCGCCGGATTCCGAGGGTGACTGCATGTCGGTCGCGCCCGCGATCACGACCTGGTCGTTGCCGGCGCTCTCCGCCCGCATCAGCCCGAAGTCCAGGCGCGCGAGCACCGGGCCGGCCTGGTTGCCGTGGCCGTAGTCGGTCATGGCTTGCGCCCAGCGGCACAGGTGTCCCTCGCCGACCGGAATACGCGAAGCGTGCAGGTCCGCCCGCAACTGTTCGGCGACCATCATTGCCTGCGGCGCCGCGCAGCCGGGCAGCAGCAGGGCGAAATCCGATCCATTCAGACGGGCCAGCAGGGGCGCGGCCACATGCATGCGCTTGAGCGTGCCGGCGATGCGTTCGCAGGCCGCGCGCAGCCATTGGTCGATGAATTCCCGGGGCATGTGGCGGTTCAGGTCCGCCAGGTCGCGCTGGCGGAAGACCAGGATGTGGCCGCCGTCGACGGCGCGCCCGGCAATGGCCGGCGGCGCTTCCAGCGCGCGGCGGAATTCGTTGACGAAGTACTTCCGGTTCGGCAGGCCGGTGACCGGATCCTGGTTCAGTTCCAGCTCCAGCGACTCGATCTTGGCGTTCTGTTCTTCGGCGCTGGCGTAGACGCGTTCGCGGGTCTGGTTCAGGGCCTGGACCACGCCGGACAATTCGGGCACGCGCGCCTCGACCTGCCCGGACGGCGACTCCTGGCCGATGCTGCGCACGTGGTCGCTGATTTCGCGCAGCAGGCGGTTCTTGATCCACCCCACCAGCAGAAACGCGAACACCGCCCAAAGAATGCCCGCGCCGATCACCAGCGCGATCATTTTCAGGCTGCTGCGCCACAGGGCTTCCCAGGCATAGGCGTCATTGGCGACCAGCGTGACCTCGCCGATCTGGCGCCAGCCGTCGCTGACCGCATGGGTGGCCGGTTCCGGGTTCAGCGGCGCCAGCGACTGGAACCACGCCGGCACCGACGCCGCGGTGGCCGTGGACCGGCGTTCGATCAGGACCTTGCCTTCCGGATCGGCCAGGCGCACGAGCGAGAAATGCCCGCCGTCGTACAGCGCCGACACCAGCAGTTCCTGGACCACGGGATCATTGTTGGCGGGTTGCGAGAGCGAAAGGGCCAGCGACACGGCGGCGTCGGTGCTCTGCACCTGCAATTGGCCGGACAGGTACTCGCGGGCGGCATTCACGCTGAGCGCCAGCGTGCCCAGCAGGATGACGCCGATCGCGAGGGTAACGCTGAGCAGTAGCTGTCGAAGTATGGACATGGTCTTGTTTCCGGAAATCAGGGGCGCACGCCTTCCCGTTCCATGCGTTGAAGTAGATCGCGCCAGCGGCTGAGGCGGTCAACCGGGGCGGCGGGCTTGCCGTCGACATAAACGCCGTCGGCGTTGAAACTGAACACCGGCGTCAGGTCGCGGCGCTGCGTGGCCGGGAGGATGGTGGAGATCAGGCTGTCCAGTACCAGCGGCACGGCGTTCGGGGTCTCGTAGTAGCCCAGCACCATGTGGGCGACCTGGCTGCTGCTGGCGGCGCCGCCGATGCGCGCGCGCACGTAGATGAAGCGCAGCTTGTTGGCCGGGACCCCCAGCGCCAGCAAGGTGAAATATTTGCCGATGACATAGTCTTCGCAGTCGCCCGCGCCTTTGCCCAGCGATTCCAGCGGCGTGGCCCAATAGTCGGCCTGCTTCCAGATCGTGGCGTCCTCGCCCGACAGCAGGGCGCGGTTCCAGAAGTCGTTCGCCAGCGCCAGCGTTTCCTTTTCCTGGGCGGGAGCGGCGCCGCGCATCAGTTGCAGCCAGCTCGACACCGCCTTGGCGCCTTTCGCGCCATAGCGGCTGGCCGACAGGCTTTGCAGCCGGTCGGCATTCACCTCCAGGGCGGAGCTGCCGCCCCAGCCGCAAGCCAGGCATAGCAAAACCAATCGGCACAGCTTCAGCGTGCTTTGGTAACGGCGGGTCGATGGCATGAAACGGATTTTCACATTTTTCCGGACACCTTAGGCGTGCCCTGGGAAAAAATGTGCTGCGCCGCGCGGGGAAGGCCGAGGCGCCGGCCTTCCCCCGCCTACTGCTTAGTGGTGGTCGACGTTGAGCTTCCCCTTTTGCAGCAGGTCGTTGATGATGGCCTGGTTGTTCAGGGCCTGTCCGTGGGCGTCGTGGGTGAGGTCGACGTTTTCAAGCACGATCTTCTGATCCGCGCCCTGGCCGATCTGGCCCTTGGTGTTGATCTCGATCACCGTGTTGCTGCCCTCCTGCTTGAAGTTCAGGTACTGCGTCAGGTTGCTGTCCTTTTCGCCCACGAGCAGATCCTTCAGGTCCAGGACATCGCCGCCGTCGGCCGGCTTGTCCAGCGAGAAGTCCTTGATCCGGTCGACCGCCGGGTTGGACGTCGTGCCCTGGTCATTGAACTCCCAGCGGAAGATGTCGGAACCGTCGCCGCCGATCAGGGTGTCGTTGCCCTTGCCGCCGATCAGCACGTCGTTGCCCTTGCCGCCGTCGAGCGTATCGTTGCCATCGCCCGCCAGCAGGATCTCGGCCTTGTCGGTGCCGACCAGGTGGTCTCCCGCCTGATAAGTCACCGAAACATTGGCGCTATCGCTGTGGCCATCGGCCGTCTGGATCGTGTAGGAGCCATTTGCGACGTTGTCCGTGACGGGATGGGCGTGGGAATAGTCGACGGTCATCGTGAGCAGATAGTCTTCCGCTCCGGTGCCGCCCGAGCTCGATCCGTTGTCGTCCACGTTGACGATGTGGATTTCGTAGCGGTTATCCGCCGTGGCGACGATGGTGTCGCCGCTTTGCAGGACTTTGTAGGCGCCCGTGCTTCCTTCCAGGCGATATTCGACGCGGATCCAGTTGGCCGGCAGGTCGTGGTTCAGCGTGAGGATTTCGCCGGCCATCAAGGCGATGGTGATTGTGTCCTGGTCGTTGCCGCGGCTATCGCCGACCTTGCCCAGATAGCCGTCCACCTTGAGCTGCGCCCGATCCTGGCCGATTTGCGCGAAATCGCCGCGGTTGACCGTCAGGAACTTGTTCGCATTGTTGGTGTTGCTGGTGCCATCGAAGTCAAGCTTGGCGACCGAGCGCGCCGAGAAGTCCGCTCCCTTGTCTTTCCAGCCCGTATTCACGGTCAGCGGCCCCATCGTCAGCGCGCCGGTGCCGCGCACGTCGTTGGCCAGCAGCGATCCCGACTGCACCGCAAGCTGCGTGCTCAAGATGTTGGTGATGATGCTGTCGTTGACCGCGTCCGGCGCCTGGTAGGCCGGCGCCGTCACATTCAGGGTGAGGCTGGAGCTTGCCGTGTCGCCGTCGCCGTCCTTCACCGTGTACTGGATGGTGTCCGTGCCCGCGCTTTGCGGCTGATAGCGATAGTCGCCCATATTGTCGCCGGCCAGGTCGATGGTGAACTTGCCGTGCGAGGTCGTCACGGTCAGTTCGGACGTGGCCGAATTGAAGGTGTAGTTGGCGCCGGAGGGGGCCGTCACCTTGTTGGTCGCCGCATCGTAGTTGTACGTCTTGCCCTCGATGACCAACTGCGTAATGCGCGCGCCGTCCAGGTCGGCGCCCAGCGTGCCGCCCGTGGCGATATCGCCGGTGATGGGCGGCGCGATGGTGCCTTCGATCGCCGCATCCAGACCGTTCAGGTTCTTTACCAGGATAGTGTTGCTATCCGCCGGCTGATCCGGGTTGTAGGAAACCGGATCGATATATTTGCCGGTGGCGCTGGTGCCCAGGCCGATGCCGTACGAATTGATCTGGTTATCCGTCAGGAACTTCTCCCACGTCGCCTGCAGGCTGGAGTTGACGGAGCCGTTCTCGGGTTCTCCATCGGTGAAGAAGTACGAGATGTTCTTGACATTGGCGCCTTCCAGCTTGCCCGAGTCAGAGTTGTTCCACGCATTCATTGCGGTATTCAGCGCCGCCTGGTAGTTGGTGCCGCCGCCGTAGCTCAGCCCATCGACCAGCGCCTTGGCTTCCGCCAGGGTCATCCAGCCGCTGCCCTTCTGGTTCGCGGAGGAATTGAATTCCACGATCATCACGCGCACGTCGCCGGCCTCGCCGTACTGGTCCAGCAGCTTGTTGACCGAGGATTTCAGCACATCCAGGCGCGACAGTTCCTTGTTGCCGTTCTTGACGCCGCTGCCGTAGTTCATGCTGCCCGACGTATCCAGCGTCAGCATGATGTTGGTGCCCTGAGACGACAGCGCCGAGGTTTCGGCGATCGGCTTGAGTTCGGGCGCCGTGTCGGTGATCAGCACGCCCAGGTCGCCCGTGGCCTTGCCGCCGAACTTGTCTTCCACCGTGATCTGGAAGTGGTCCTGGACGTTGGTATCGTCGCCGGTATGTTGCTGCGCGCCGCTGGTCTGGTAGGTGTAGGTCACCTTGCCGGTCGCGGCGTCGTAGCCCGTGAGGGTCAGCGTGCCCTTGCTGGTGGTCAGCGTGACCGGGTTGTTCGCCAGATCCGCCAGGCGTTCGAGGGTAAGCGTTGCATCCGCATTGCCCGCGCCGTCGAGGGTGATCGACTTCAGCCCGGCCGCCGCGGTGATCGTGAAGGAACCGCCGTCGACCGCCTGCGCTTCCGATACGCTCAGCACGCCCGGCGCGCCGGCGTTGTTGTCTTCGATGACCAAGGTGGGGCCCGCCGGCTCCACGCCGCCGACCTGGAACTGGCCGGTGGCGTAGTCGCCATCGGCGTCCGTGACGCGGTACGTGAAGTCGATCAGGTCGTTGGCCGTGCCGTTCATGGGCTGGTACTGATAGAACTCCCACTTGCCGGTGGCCGGCGTCAGGCGGATCTCGAACACCAGGTTGCCCGAGGCGTCCAGCCCCTGAATCAGGTTGCCGTTGGAGGCCACGTTGGTCGTGATGGCGCCGCCGTCGCGCGTGGTCAGCCCGCTTTCCACGCCCGTCAGTTGCAGCGTGCCGGGGCCGTCTGCGCCATAGGCGTATTGCAGGGTGCCGTCGGCATAGGCGATGGCATGGACGTCCTCGCTGCCCAGGAACGTTATGCCCGTCACCGTGAAGTCGCTGTTGTCGCTGGACGAATTCTTGTGATTGTCGGTGGCCGAGACCACGATCGTGTCGAAGCCGCCTTCCTCGACCCGGAAGTTCGCCGCGTAGTCGCCGCCATTCTGGTCGGACGTGAAGGTGCGTTCGGCGATCAGCACGCCGTCGCGATAGAAGCGGGCGATGCCGCTTTCCACTTCACCCCCATACATCGCCGCGAAATCGATGGTCGCGCCGTAAGCGATCTTCCCGCCGGTGAGGTGGATCGTCAGTTCTTCCGACGCGCCCTGGCCGTTCAATTCACGGTAGTCCACCTCGTTGGCGATGTTGTGGTACGGCGATCCCGTGCTCGCCACGCCCAGGCCGGAAGTGCTCTGGTTGACCTTGGCATCGGTGAGCGTGAGATCGGAGCTGGAGGTGAAGCCCTTGGCCGAGACCTCCACGGCGCCGTTGCCGAATGTGAATTTCCATTGGCTGTCGCTGCTGGAGCTGCCGGCAAAGGATACCGTGCCGGTGTAGACGTCCGGGATGCCGGTGGATTCCACATTGACGGGCGAGTTCTGCTGAACCACGGGCGAATCGTCTTCGATCGTGACGTTCAACGTGGTGGAGACGGGCGGATTGACGCCGTCGGCCACCTTGACGTCCACGGACAGGCCGAGGGTGTCTTCGCGGGTCGTGTCGGGATGATCGACCGGTTCGAGCATCTGGACCGTGTACGCGCCCGTATTGTCGATCTTGATGACGATCGCGTCGGTCGCGCCGGCGCGGCCGGTCAGGGTATGGCCATTGTCCGACAGCGTCCAGACGATGGGCACGCCGTTGGAACTGAGCTCGCCGTTGGCGGGCGCCACCAGCGTGATGGTATAGGCCGCGTCGCCGTTATCGTCGGTGATGTTCAACTGGCCGTTGGCCTGCGCCGAGTCGGTTGTGTCCGACGTGCCGTTGCTGTCCTTGATGCCGCCGCTCAATCCTTCCTCGGATACCGAGGTGGAGGCGCTTTCAACTACCGGCGGCTTGTTGATGTCGACAATGGCGGCATTGCCGCTGTCCGAGATGCCGGAGGGCAAGGGCGTGCCGCTGGCGGTCTGGCCGGAAAGCGTGGCCGAGAGCGTCATGCTCTCGGTGCCTTCATAGATGCCGTCGGCGATAGTGGGCACCTGGATCACGATGCCGCCGGTGGTGCCGGCCGGGACGGTGATGCTGTAGGTGCCGTCGGCATTGGCGGTGACGGTGGCGGGTACGCCGCCGATGGTGACGGTGGGCACGCCTACGTCATCGGTCTCGATTTCGCCGCCCAGTTTGAAAGTCAGCGTGGTATCGGCGTCGACGGATTGGCTCAGGGCGACGTTGAAACTCGCCGTATTGCCTTCGGTCACGCTACCCGCGTCGGACACGTCGAGCGTGGGCACGTCCTTGCCGTTGCCCTCCGTATCGACGATGGTGGCGGCGCCGGTGTCGGTAATGTCGCCAGGCAGCGCGACGCCGCTGGCCGAGCTGCCGGTCAGGGTGGCTTCGAGCGTCAGATCCTCGCGGCCCTCGAAGACATTGTCGTCGGTGGTGGGTACGGTCACGACGATGCCGCCGGTGGTGCCGGCCGGGACGGTGATGCTGTACGTGCCGTCGGCGTTGGCCGTGACGGTGGCGGGCACGCCGCCGATGGTGACGGTGGGCACGCCCACGTCGTCGTTCTCGATTTCACCGCCCAGCTTGAAGGTCAGCGTGGTGTCGGCGTCGACCGGGTTGGTCAGCGCGACGTTGAAGACGGCGTCGCTGCCTTCGTTGACGTCGCCCGCGTCGGAGACGGTGATAGCCGGAACGTCGGCGCCCGGATTCGGGTTGGACGGATCGGTGCTCTCCGTATCGACGATGGTGGCGGTGCCGGTGTCGGTAATGTCGTTGGGCAGCGCGACGCCGCTGGCCGAGTTGCCGGTCAGGGTGGCTTCGAGCGTCAGGTCCTCGCGGCCCTCGAAGACGTCGTCGTCGGTGGTGGGCACGGTCACGATGATGCCGCCGGTGGTGCCGGCCGGCACGGTGATGCTATAGGTGCCGTCGGCATTGGCCGTGACGGTGGCGGGCACGCCGCCGATGGTGACAGTGGGTACGCCCACGTCATCGTTCTCGATCTCGCCGCCCAGCTTGAAGGTAAGGGTGGTGTCGGCGTCGACCGGCTTGGTCAGCGCGACGTTGAAGACGGCGTCGCTGCCTTCGTTGACGTCGCCCGCGTCGGAGACGGTGATCGACGGCACGTCGGCGCCCGGGTTCGGGTTGGACGGATCGGTGCTTTCGGTATCGACAATGGTGGCGGTGCCGGTGTCGGTAATGTCGTTGGGCAGCGCCACGCCGCTGGCCGAACTGCCGGTCAGGGTGGCTTCCAGCGTCAGGTCTTCGCGGCCCTCGAAGACATTGTCATCGGTAGTGGGCACGGTCACGATGATGCCGCCGGTGGTGCCGGCCGGGACGGTGATGCTGTAGGTGCCGTCGGCATTGGCCGTGACGGTGGCGGGCACGCCGCCGATGGTGACAGTGGGTACGCCCACGTCATCGTTCTCGATTTCGCCGCCCAGTTTGAAAGTCAGCGTGGTATCGGCGTCGACGGATTGGCTCAGGGCGACGTTGAAACTCGCCGTATTGCCTTCGGTCACGCTACCCGCGTCGGACACGTCGAGCGTGGGCACGTCCTTGCCGTTGCCCTCCGTATCGACGATGGTGGCGGCGCCGGTGTCGGTAATGTCGCCAGGCAGCGCGACGCCGCTGGCCGAACTGCCGGTCAGGGTGGCTTCGAGCGTCAGGTCCTCGCGGCCCTCGAAGACGTCGTCGTCGGTGGTGGGCACGGTCACGACGATGCCGCCGGTGGTGCCGGCCGGGACGGTGATGCTGTAGGTGCCGTCGGCATTGGCCGTGACGGTGGCGGGCACGCCGCCGATGGTGACAGTGGGTACGCCCACGTCATCGGTCTCGATCTCGCCGCCCAGCTTGAAGGTGAGCGTGGTGTCGGCGTCGACCGGCTTGGTCAGGGCGACGTTGAAGACCGCTTCGCTGCCTTCGTTGACGTCGCCCGCGTCGGAGACGGTGATAGCCGGCACGTCGGCGCCCGGGTTCGGGTTGGACGGATCGGTGCTTTCGGTATCGACGATGGTGGCGGTGCCGGTGTCGGTAATGTCGCCCGGCAGCGCGACGCCGCTGGCCGAACTGCCGGTCAGGGTGGCTTCGAGCGTCAGGTCTTCACGGCCCTCGAAGACATCGTCGTCGGTGGTGGGCACGGTCACGACGATACCGCCGGTGGTGCCGGCGGGGACGGTGATGCTGTACGTGCCGTCGGCGTTGGCCGTGACGGTGGCGGGTACGCCGCCGATGGTGACCGTGGGCACGCCCACGTCGTCGGTCTCGATTTCACCGCCCAGCTTGAAGGTCAGCGTGGTGTCAGCGTCGACCGGCTTGGTCAGGGCGACATTGAAGACCGCGTCGCTGCCTTCATTGACATCGCCCGCGTCGGAGACGGTGATAGCCGGAACGTCGGCGCCCGGGTTCGGGTTGGACGGATCGGTGCTTTCGGTGTCGACGATGGTGGCGGTGCCGGTGTCGGTAATGTCGTTGGGCAGCGCGACGCCGCTGGCCGAGTTGCCGGTCAGGGTGGCTTCGAGCGTCAGGTCTTCACGGCCTTCGAAGACATCGTCATCGGTGGTGGGCACGGTCACCACGATGCCGCCGGTGGTGCCGGCCGGCACGGTGATGCTGTAGGTGCCGTCGGCGTTGGCCGTGACGGTGGCCGGCTGGCCGCCGATGGTGACGGTGGGCACGCCCACGTCATCGGGCTCGATGTCACCGCCCAGCTTGAAGGTCAGCGTGGTGTCGGCGTCGACCGGCTTGGTCAGCGCGACGTTGAAGACGGCGTCGCTGCCTTCGTTGATGTCACCCGCGTCGGAGACGGTCAGCGCGGGCACGTCAGCGCCCGAACCGTGGTCGTCCACGATCACGGCGTTGCCGGTGTCGGTGATGTTGCCCGGCAGGGCGATGCCGCTGGCGGACTCGCCCGTCAGCGTGGCCGTCAACGTCAGGTCCTCACGACCCTCGAAGACATTGTCGTTCGTGGTGGGCACGGTCACGACGATGCCGCCGGTGGTGCCGGCCGGGACGGTGATGCTATAGGTGCCGTCGGAATTGACCGTGACGGTGGCGGGCACGCCGCCGATGGTGACGGTGGGCACGCCCACGTCATCGGTTCCGATTTCGCCGCCCAGCTCGAAGGTGAGGATGGTGTCCGCATCGACCGGCTTGGTCAGGGCGACGTTGAAGACCGCATCGCTGCCTTCGTTGACATCGCCCGCGTCGGAGACGGTCAGAGCGGGCACGTCGGCGCCCGACCCGTGGTCGTCCACGATCACGGCGTTGCCAGTGTCGGTGATGTTGCCCGGCAGCGCCACGCCGCTGTCCGAACTGCCGGTCAGGGTGGCTTCCAGCGTCAGGTCCTCGCGGCCCTCGAAGACGTCGTCATCGGTGGTGGGCACGGTCACGACGATGCCGCCGGTGGTGCCGGCCGGCACGGTGATGCTGTAGGTGCCGTCGGCATTGGCCGTGACGGTGGCGGGCACGCCGCCGATGGTGACAGTGGGTACGCCCACGTCGTCGTTCTCGATTTCGCCGCCCAGCTTGAAGGTGAGCGTGGTGTCAGCGTCGACCGGCTTGGTCAGGGCGACATTGAAGACCGCGTCGCTGCCTTCATTGACATCGCCCGCGTCGGAGACGGTGATCGACGGCACGTCGGCGCCTGGGTTCGGATTGGACGGATCGGTGCTCTCCGTATCGACGATGGTGGCGTTGCCGGTGTCGGTGATGTTGCCCGGCAGCGCCACGCCGCTGGCCGAACTGCCGGTCAGGGTGGCTTCGAGCGTCAGGTCTTCACGGCCCTCGAAGACGTCGTCATCGGTGGTGGGCACGGTCACCACGATGCCGCCGGTGGTGCCGGCCGGGACGGTGATGCTGTAGGTGCCGTCCGCATTGGCCGTGACGGTGGCGGGCACACCGCCGATGGTGACGGTGGGCACGCCCACGTCATCGGGCTCGATCTCGCCGCCCAGCTTGAAGGTCAGCGTGGTGTCGGCATCGACCGGCTTGGTTAGCGCGACATTGAAGACCGCTTCGCTGCCTTCGTTGACGTCGCCTGCGTCGGAGACGGTGATAGCCGGCACGTCGGCGCCCGGATTCGGGTTGGACGGATCGGTGCTTTCGGTGTCGACGATGGTGGCGGTGCCGGTGTCGGTGATGTTGCCGGGCAGCGCCACGCCGCTGTCCGAGCTGCCGGTCAGGGTGGCTTCGAGTGTCAGCGCTTCACGGCCTTCGAAGACATCGTCGTCGGTGGTGGGCACGGTCACGACGATGCCGCCGGTGGTGCCGGCCGGGACGGTGATGCTGTAGGTGCCGTCGGCGTTGGCCGTGACGGTGGCGGGCACGCCGCCGATGGTGACGGTGGGCACGCCCACGTCGTCGGTCTCGATCTCGCCGCCCAGCTTGAAGGTGAGCGTGGTGTCGGCGTCGACCGGCTTGGTCAGCGCGACGTTGAAGACGGCGTCGCTGCCTTCATTGACATCGCCCGCGTCGGAGACGGTGATCGACGGCACGTCGGCGCCCGGGTTCGGATTGGACGGATCGGTGCTTTCGGTGTCGACGATGGTGGCAGTGCCGGTGTCGGTGATGTTGCCGGGCAGCGCCACGCCACTGTCCGAGCTGCCGGTCAGGGTGGCTTCCAGCGTCAGGTCTTCGCGGCCCTCGAAGACATTGTCGTCGGTGGTGGGCACGGTCACCACGATGCCGCCGGTGGTGCCGGCCGGGACGGTGATGCTGTAGGTGCCGTCGGCATTGGCCGTGACGGTGGCGGGCACGCCGCCGATGGTGACGGTGGGCTCGCCCACGTCGTCGGTCTCGATCTCGCCGCCCAGCTTGAAGGTGAGGGTGGTGTCGGCATCGACCGGCTTGGTCAGCGCGACGTTGAAGACGGCGTCGCTGCCTTCATTGACATCGCCAGCGTCGGAGACGGTCAGAGCCGGCACGTCGGCGCCCGGGTTCGGGTTGGACGGATCGGTGCTTTCGGTATCGACGATAGCAGCGGTGCCGGTGTCTGATATGCCCGGCGGCAGTTGGGCGCCGTTGGCGGCCTGGCCGCTGAGGGTCGCTTCCAGGGTCAGGCTCTCGCTGCCTTCGAAAGTGTCGTCGTCGGTAGTGGGCACGGTCACCACAATGCCGCCGGTCACGCCTGCGGGAAGCTGGAAGCTGTATGTGCCGTCCGCATTGGCCGTCACCGTGACGGGCACGCCGCCGATGGTGACGACGGGCACGCCGACGTCGTCGGTCTCGACCTGGCCGCCGATTTTCAGCGTGATCGTGGTTTCGCGATCCAGATCGATCGTATTGCCCAGGCTGATATTGAAAGTCGCGGCGTCGCCTTCGTTGACCGTACCGGCATCGGAGACCGAAATCGTCGGCACATCGAGCACGCCGGTGATGGTGACCGTGACCGTCGCCGTGGAGGCGGCGCCGGAAGGATCGGTAATCGTGTAGGAAATGGTGGAGGTCGCCGTCTCGCCTTCGCCCAGCCCCTTGTATTCGCCATTGGGATTGAAGACGTACGATCCATCGGGATATACGGTGAATACCCCGCCATTCGATCCCGGCACGGTGAGGCCGGCGCCCGTCATCGGCCGGCCGTTCACGGAGACCAGCGTCAGCGCGTCGCCGTCGGGATCGGAGTCGTTCGCGAGCAGATTGCCGCGGATCGCATCGTCCTGGCGGGTGGCGATGGCATCGTTCTGGGCCAAGGGCGGCGTGTTCGCCAGCCCCCCCTGTCCATCCCCATCGTCGTCGCCGCCGGCGCCGGTCGCGGACATGCGGGGCAGGACGTCGTCGCCGCGGGCCGGGTTCGGATAGGCCAGGTCCAGCGGGCTGGTGGTTTCAAGAATGCGGGCCAGGCGCACGAAGCTGCTGCCGCCGGCATCGCCGCCGCCGGCCACGATGGCCGCGGTGGGATCCAATTCATCGAACGGGTCGCGGCCGTCGCGCAGGGCGGCCAGGAGGCGGTCGGAGTCGGTGCCGGTGGGAGGCGCCACCGCGGCTTCGGACGGGTCGGCCAAGGGGCCGCCGATGTCGCCGTTCACCGCCACCTCGCGGCCTTCGCCGATGACGATCGGCATGCCGTCGCCAACCTGAAGCGAAACCGAGGCGCCCGAGGCAGTGACCACGTCGCTGCCCGCGGGAACGCTGCTGCCCTGGTGCAGTTCGGTCAGGGATCCGTCGCTATTGCGTATCCACGCGCGACCGGTGATTTCGTTGACGACTGCGGGTGAGGTGTTGGCCATGTCGGTTCCGTTTCAGGGAGTTATCCAAGATGGCCAAATACTAGATTGCGCCGCCGGCGCGGGATATTGTCCTCAAGGACAGTATCAGGAGGGAATTTTCATCCGGCTGTCGGCGGGAGCGGAAATGCCATGGACGAGCAGGGCCAGTTGCAGGCGGTCGGTCACGCCCAGCTTTTCGAAAACGGCGGACAGGTGGGCCTTGACCGTGCGTTCCGTGATGCCCAGCGCCTCGGCGATCGGCGCGTTGGCCTGGCCGTTGGCGGCATAGCGCGCCACCGTCATTTCCCGTTCGGTCAGCAGGCCGCCGTCCCAGGACTGCGAGTCCTGGGCGCGTTCGGCGACCAGCTTGAGCAGCCGCGATACCAGCGACCTGCCCATCCAGATGCCGCCGGACGCGACGACTTCGAGCGCCTGCGACAGCGCCGCCGCGGGCGCGTAGCCATGGCAGTAGCCGTGGGCGCCGGCGCCCAGCACCCGGGTGCCTTCCTCGTCGTTCGGGCTGGGGCTGGCGACGACCACGTGCAGGTCCGCCAGGGAGGTGGCCCAGATGGGATCCTGCCAGGACGGCAGCCGGGGCAGGCCGGTATCCAGCACCGCCAGCGTGCGGCCCTGCTCGCGCCAGCGCTGCAGGTCGGCCAGGCCGCGACCGCGGGCAGCCAGCCAGCGCGCCGGATCCAGGGCGCGCCAATGCTGCCACAGCAGGTCGTCATGCGTAATCAACAGGACGGGAACGGGTTTCATAAGGCCTTGCAGCCCTCCTTTAACGTTCGGTAAAGGCATTCGCCTTGGCGCGCAATATGGGCTTGAGCAGGTATTGCAGTACCGTGCGCTTGCCGGTCAGGATATGAACCTCCGCCACCATCCCGGGGATGATGGGCAACAGCTTGTCGCCTACCGTGCTGCGGTCCGTGCGGACGCGCACCACGTAGTAGGAATTGCCTTTCTCGTCGGTCACGGTATCCGCGCCGATCTGTTCCACCTTGCCTTCCAGGCCGCCGTAGATGGCGAAATCGTAGGCGGTGAATTTCACTTCCGCCTGCTGGTCGGCGTGCAGGAAACCGATGTCGCGCGGCTGGATGCGCACTTCGAGCAGCAGGGTGTCGTCCTTGGGCACGATCTCGATGATGTCCTTGCCCGGCTGCACCACGCCGCCGATGGTGTTGTTGAACAGCGTCTTGACGGTGCCGCGCACGGGCGCGCGGACTTCGGCCAGCTTGACGCGGTCGGCCAGCGCCAGCTTGCCCTGGCGCAGGGTCGAAAGCTTGGTGTTGGTCTCGGACAGTTCGTTGCGGGCCTGGTTGCGGATATTGAGTTCGGTTTCCTGGATCTTGCTTTCGGCTTCCTTGATCGAGGCCTGGAAGCGGTCGATCTGCGCTTCCGCGCCTTTCTGTTCGCCGCAATAGCGGGCCACGTCGCGCTGCAGGCGCAGCAGGTCGACTTCGGAGACGGCGCCGCTCTTGAGCAGCGGGCGGGTCACCTGCAATTCACGCGAAGTCAGTCCGCAACTGGCCGCGGCCTGGTCGCGCTTGGCGATCGTTTCGCGCAGGTCTTCCTGGCGCTGCTTGAGCTGTTCGCGGGCCACGTTGACCGTGGCGTTCAACTCCGTGGTGCGCGCCTGCCACGCATTGCGTTCCATTTCCAGCAGCCCGGGCGCCTGGGCGAGCACCTCTTCGGGCGCCGAGAAGGGCTCGCCGGTGGCCAGCGCCTGCAGCCGCGCCGCCTTGGCGAGCAAGGACAGGTATTCGGCGTTGTTCTCGCCCAGGGACGACGCGAAGCGGGTGGAGTCGATCTTCAGCAGGACTTCGCCGGCTTCGACTTCCTGTCCCGGCCGGACCAGGATTTCCTCGACGATGCCGCCGTCCAGGCTCTGGATGATCTGGACCTGGCGAGACGGCACGACCTTGCCCTCGCCCCGGACGACTTCGTCGATGCTGCCGGCGCCGGCCCAGAAGAGCAGCGCGCCGGTGGCCAGCAGGCTCACCCACAGCAGGATGCGCGACCCCCGGGCCTGCGATTCCTGGATGACCCACTCGGCGTTGCCGACATAGTCGGAACGATGCCGGCGCTTGCCCTTTTCGGCGCCGTCCAGCAGGCGGTCGAAAAAGAATACGAAGACATTGCGCAGCTTGCGCCACAGGCTTCCAAACAGGCCGTGCCCGGTTTCGGCTGGGTTGTTCAGCATGGTTTCCTCAGCCCCCTCGTCCAACGCGTCCTTGACGCAGGGCTTCGACCACTTGTTCCTTGGGGCCGTCGGCCACGATGTGGCCGTTGTCGATCACGATCAGCCGGTCGACCAGTTCCAGCAGGGCGGTGCGGTGCGTGACCAGCAGGATCGTCTTGGTCTCGCTGGCCTCGCCCAGGCGCTTGCGCAACTGGGCTTCGCTCTGGTGGTCCATGTTGCTGCTGGGCTCGTCCAGCAGCAGGATGGGCGGATCGTTGATCAGGGCCCGGGCCACCGCCACCGACTGGCGCTGGCCGCCGGACAGCGATTCGCCGCGTTCGCCGATCACCATGTCGAACCCGTTGGGGTGCAGGTTGGCGAAATCGGAGACGCCGGCCAGGTTCGCGGCCGCCAGGATGCTGGCGTCGTCGGCATAGGGCGCGCCCATGGCCAGGTTGTGCTTCAGGCTGCCGTAGAAGAGCAGCGGGTCCTGCGGCACGTGGCCGATGGCCCGGCGCACGTCGGCCGGATCGATCTGCCGCACGTCGACGCCATCCAGCAGGACCGCGCCTTCGGTGGGCTGGTACAGCGCCAGCGCCAGCTTTTCCAGCGTGGTCTTGCCGGAGCCGATGCGGCCGATCACCCCGACCTTTTCGCCGGGCTTGAGCTTGAACGACACCTTCTTCAGCGCCGGCTGCGCGGCGCCGGGGTAGGTGAAGGTCACGTCGCGGAATTCGAGGCCGCCGTGAAAGACGGGGCGGTGCAGGAACTCGGCCTCGGCCGGGCGTTCGATCGGCAGCTTCATATAGTTGTCGATCGAGCCCAGCGAAGTCCGGGCGTTCTGGTATTGCATCAGCAGGCCGGCGACCTGCCCCAGCGGCGCCAGGCAGCGGCCGGCGATCATGGACGCGGCGATGATGCCGCCCATGGAAATGGCGGATTCCTGCGCCTGGTAGACGCCGATGATCACCACCGAGATCGACACCATCTGCTGGACGGCCTGGACGAAGCCGACCGTGGACGACGAAATCAACTTGAGCTTGCCGCCGGTCTGGGCGATGTATTCGGTCGCGCGTTCCCAATTGCGCTGGATCGCGCCCTGGGCATTGAGGGTCTTGACGGCTTCCAGGCCGGTCAGCGCCTCCACCAGGGTCGCGTTGCGCTGCGACGAGGCCTGGAACGACGACATCGTCAGTGATTCCATGCGGGCCTGCGCGGCAAGCGACACCAGCAGGATCAGCACGATCGCGACCAGCGGCGGCAGGATCATCCAGGGGGAGATCCAGGCCAGTGCCAGCAGGAACAGCAGGATGAAGGGCAGATCCACCAGCGTGGTGATGGTGGCCGAGGCGATGAAGTCGCGGATGGATTCGAACGAGCGCAGGTTCGCGGCGAATGAGCCCACCGATACCGGCCGGCCTTCCAGCCGCAGGTCCAGCACCCGTTCCATGATCTGCGCGGACAGGCGCACGTCGACCCGCTTGCTTGCGCTGTCCACCACGTGCGAACGGGCCGTGCCCAGGATCATGTTGAAGATCACGACCAGCGTGATGCCGATGGCCAGCACCCACAGGGTCTCGACGGCGTTGTTGGGCACGACGCGGTCATAGACGTTCATCGTGAACAGGGGCATCGCCATCGCGAAGACATTGATCAGCAGGGCGGCGATCAGCGCATCGCGGTACAGGCGCCGGTTTTCCATGATGGCGGCCCAGAACCAATGGCGCTCGCGCACCTTGGAGACCTCGGGCGCGCGGGCGTCGAAGCGGAACTGCGGGCGCACGAAGCACACCAGCCCGGTGTACTGCGCCGCCAGTTCGTCGGCGCCCATCTCCATGGAACTGCCGCCCAGCTCGGGGTGGCTGACGACGTAATTGCCGCCGTCTTTCTTCAGCAGCAGGCACGCGCGTTCGCCATGCAGCAGCAGGATCGCGGGCAGCAGGTCCTGCGAGATGCTGTCCAGCGTGCGCTTGACCACCCGGGCGGACAACTGCGCGCGCGCGGCCGCGCGGGGCAGCAGCGCGGGGGTCAACCGGTGTTCTTCCAGCGGCAGGCCCGCGGACAGCGCCTGGGCAGTGGCCGTC
Organism: Achromobacter veterisilvae; assembly: GCF_037619525.1. Classification (NCBI taxonomy): domain Bacteria; kingdom Pseudomonadati; phylum Pseudomonadota; class Betaproteobacteria; order Burkholderiales; family Alcaligenaceae; genus Achromobacter; species Achromobacter veterisilvae. The sequence goes on from NZ_CP148753.1 coordinate 3,337,376, forward strand.
ACCCCGTGCAGGCGGGTTACTTCGACCAGGCAGTCCAGCAGCGGGTCGTCGTGCGCGGCGCGGGCGTCCGCCCGCCACTCCCGGGCGGCCAAGTCAGATAACTTGTCCATCTTCGTCATCGAGCAGGTCCAGGTGTTCCGAGAGTCGCGCGCGCTGTTGCTTGCGCTGGGTGAGTTTCTGTTGGGCCTGTATCGGCAGGTCCGTCAAACGCAAGGTGCCATTGGCGATCAGCGCGTCGATCAGGTCTTCCAGGACGCGGACGAAGTCCGCGTCCAACTGCGAGAAGTCGTTGCCCTGTTTCTTCGGCATGGGGTCTCCTTGCGCCAGGGCCGGTTCAGGGTTTGGCGCTGGGCGCGTTCATCGGGATGAGCGTGGGCGGCAGCGTGCCTTCGTTGTATTGCACGCGCACGGGAGCCAGGCGGGCCGTGTCGGGAACCGTCGAATTGCAGAGCTTGATCACTTCGTCGGAAACCGCCAGCTTGCCGTTTTCCTCGGGCATTTCGTTGCGCGCGGGCTGCAGCGCCAGGGCGGGCAGCAGCGCGTGCGACAACGCCAGCCAGCGGTACTGCGCGAGCTGGAGGTCGTACAGGCCGTTGGTCAAGGCGCGGCGCGATTCGAACAGTTCGTTTTCGGTGTCCAGCAAGTCCAGCAGCGAACGCTGGCCGATCTGGAACTGTTGGCGATAGGCTTCGCGCACCTTCGTGGTGGCCACTTCGTGGTCGCGCAGGAAGGGCAGCTTCTGGCTCAGGCTGACGACGTTGTTCCAGGCCACGGCCAGATCCTGCTGCACGTTGCGGCAGGTGTAGTCGCGGATATCGCGCGCGGCGTAGGACTGCGCGGCGGTCTGGCGCACGCGGGCCGAATCGGCGCCGCCGCGGTACAGGTTGTAGCTCATGACGACCTGGACGCTGGAACTCTGGATGTCGCGGTTCTGGGGCGTCGGGTCGTTCTGGTCGCGGCCCGTGGAGGCCACGAATTCGAATTTCGGAGAAAACGCGCCCTTGGACGAGGCCACGCCGGCCTCCGCGGCCTGCAGGCCGGCCTGCTTGGACAGGAAGCTGGGGTTGCGGCGCAGCGATTCATTGAAGTCGGCCGGCTTGACCGGCAGCTTGCCGGTGATGTCGGGCGGCGGCTGCATCGATTCGGGGGGCAGGGCGCCGGTCACGCGCTGGAAGCGCTGCTGCACGTCCAGCAGGTTGGCGGTCTCGGTCATCAGGTTGGTCTGGGCCAGGGCCAGGCGTCCGCCGGCCTGTTCCAGGTCCACCCGGCGGCCCACGCCCGATTCGGTGCGTTCGTTGATCTGCTTGAGCGTTTCTTCGTGCAGCGAATAGTTCTGGCGGGCCAGCAGTTCCATGTCGCGGTAGCGCTGCAGGTCGATGTAGGCCTGCACGGCGGCAAGCGCCGTGCCGTCGCTGGTGGCGAGCAGGTCATAGAACTTCGCCAGTTTGTCGAAGCCCGCCTGCTTGACGTCGTTGCTCGTGCGGAAGCCGTCGAATATCAACTGGCGCAACTCGACGCTGTAGCCGGGGCGGCTCCAGTCCTGCGAACCCACGCCGGGCACGTTGTTGCGGTACTCGCGGCCCAGATAGCCTTGGGCGTTGATCTGCGGGAAGAAGGCCCCGCGGGCGACGTTCTGGCCTTCAAGCGACGCCTGGAAATCATGGTACTTGGCCTGGATTTCCGGGTTGCCCAGCAAGGTCTGCTCGACGATCTGGTTCATCGTGACCGCGGGCTGCGCGGCAGCGGGAGCGGAAGACTGTGCAAATGCCGCAGGACCGAATGCCAGGGCAAGGACCGAAGTCGTGCTTTTAAGCAAAAACGAAGCCATAGTGATTATTCGCGAGTCGAGTTGAGAATGAATGGCCGCCATATTGTGTGGAAATGTCAGATTTGACGAGTCAATATTTGTTAACTATTGACGAAGTTTCCGGGGCGGTTTTGTGGGTTTCTTCGCGCATCATCTCTTAATTTAATTGAACTTGCACGAAATTCGCTATGGCGGCTATTAATATGTTGATTTAATGCTGGATTAATGCGGTTTATTTCGTTTTATTTCGTTAATAGATTAGCCATGGCGTGGCGAGATTATATCGGTTTGATAATTTTGTATCTGTTTTTGCACGCCGAATTTGTATCTGTGATTAATCGGCCACGGTTTGGGCGCGGGCTTGCGGCAGGGGCGTCCAGGGCTGTGCCGGAGGCCCAGCATGGTAGTGTTGGTACTGGTATATGTGGTGTAGTTGTACTAGGTTCAGACCCTGTGCATAATTCCCTCATGCCGCAGTGGCCGGCGCGGGAGCGTTTTGCTTTCAACCGCGCGAGGCACGAGCCGGACTGTCTATTAGCAGAGCGCATCCATGGCCCAAACCCTTTACGACAAACTCTGGGACGCCCACGTCGTCCACCAGGAATCAGACGGCACCTGTCTGCTCTATATCGATCGCCACCTGGTGCATGAAGTCACCAGCCCGCAGGCGTTCGAAGGCCTGGCGATCGCCGGCCGCAAGCCGTGGCGCACCGGCGCCAACCTGGCGGTGGCGGACCACAACGTGCCCACGCTGAATCGCGCCCAGGGTATCGACGACCCGATCTCCCGCCTGCAAGTGGATACGCTGGACGCCAACTGCGAAAAGTACGGCATCACCGAATTCCGCATGACCGACCTGCGCCAGGGCATCGTGCACGTGATCGGCCCGGAACAGGGCGCGACCCTGCCCGGCATGACGGTGGTTTGCGGCGATTCGCATACCAGCACGCACGGCGCGCTGGGCGCCCTGGCCTTCGGCATCGGCACGTCCGAAGTCGAGCACGTGCTCGCCACCCAGACGCTGCTCATGAAGAAAGCCAAGAGCATGCTGATCAAGGTCGAAGGCGAACTGCCCTTCGGCTGTACGGCCAAGGACGTGGTCCTGCACATCATCGGCATCATCGGCACGGCCGGCGGCACCGGCCACGCCATCGAATTCGCCGGCAGCACGATCCGCGCCCTCTCGGTGGAAGGCCGCATGACGGTCTGCAACATGGCCATCGAAGCCGGCGCCCGTTCCGGCATGGTGGCGGTGGACGACAAGACCATTGAATACTTCCGCGGCCGTCCCTTCTCGCCCACGGGCGTGCTCTGGGACCAGGCGGTCGGCTACTGGCGCACGCTGCGCACCGACGAGGGCGCCAAGTTCGACTCCGTCGTCGAGGTCAACGCCCGCGACATCAAGCCGCAGGTCACCTGGGGCACGTCCCCGGAAATGGTGCTGCCGGTGGATTCCCGCGTGCCGGACCCCGACCGCGAAAAGGACGACGTGCGCCGCAGCGGCATGGAGCGCGCCTTGCAATACATGGGCCTGAAGCCCAATACGCCGCTGACCGATATCCGGGTGGACCGGGTGTTCATCGGTTCCTGCACCAATTCCCGCATCGAGGACCTGCGCGCCGCCGCCGCCGTGGCGCGCGGCAAGCACGTGGCGTCCAACGTGCGCCAGGCCATGGTGGTGCCGGGCTCGGGCCTGGTCAAGCAGCAGGCCGAGCGCGAAGGGCTGGACAAGATCTTCATCGACGCCGGCTTCGAATGGCGCGAGCCGGGCTGCTCCATGTGCCTGGCCATGAACGCCGACCGGCTCGAACCCGGCGAACGTTGCGCGTCGACCTCGAACCGCAATTTCGAAGGCCGCCAGGGGCAGGGCGGGCGCACGCACCTCGTCAGCCCGGCCATGGCCGCGGCCGCCGCGGTGGCCGGCCATTTCGTCGACGTCCGCACCTTCCGTTAAGCGTTAAGCACCGAGTAGACATCATGCAAGCATTCACCACTCACGAAGGCCTGGTCGCCCCGCTCGATCGCGAAAACGTCGACACGGACCTCATCATTCCGAAGCAGTTCCTCAAGTCCATCAAGCGTACCGGCTTCGGGCCGAACCTCTTCGACGAATTGCGCTACCTGGACCACGGCGAACCGGGCATGGACAACAGCAAGCGTCCGCTGAATCCGGATTTCGTGCTGAACCAGCCGCGCTACCAGGGCGCGTCCGTGCTGCTGGCGCGCAAGAACTTCGGCTGCGGCTCCAGCCGCGAGCACGCGCCCTGGGCGCTGACGCAGTTCGGCTTCCGCGCCATCATTGCGCCGTCCTACGCGGACATCTTCTTCAACAACAGCTTCAAGAACGGCCTGTTGCCCATCGTGCTGTCCGAGCTCGAAGTGGCGCGCCTGTTCGACGAAGTGAAGGCCTTCCCCGGCTACAAGCTGCGCGTCGACCTCGACCGGCAGGTCGTGGTGGCGGCGGACGGCCGTGAAATGGGCTTCGACATCGAACCCTTCCGCAAGTACTGCCTGCTCAACGGATTCGACGATATCGGCCTGACCCTGCGCCAGGCCGACAAGATCCGCGCTTTCGAGGCGGAGCGCCTGGCCCGCCATCCGTGGCTGGAAAGCCGCCCCATCGCCTGACGCCTTTATCAATCACAGGATTGTTTTCGTATGACTCATAACATCGCAGTCTTGCCGGGTGACGGCATCGGCCCGGAAATCGTCGAACAGGCCGTGCGCGTGCTGACGGCGCTGGACGTCTCCTTCGACATCAAGGAGGCGCCCGTGGGCGGCGCGGCGTTCGACGCGTTCGAGCACCCGCTGCCGCCGGCGACGCTGAAGCTCGCCAAGGAATCGCACGCCGTGCTGTTCGGCGCCGTGGGCGACTGGAAGTACGACAGCCTGCCCCGCGAATTCCGTCCGGAACAGGCCATCCTGGGCCTGCGCAAGGCGCTGGGCCTGTTCGCCAACCTGCGTCCGGCCATTCTTTATCCCGAGCTGGCCAGCGCGTCGTCGCTCAAGCCCGAGATCGTGTCCGGCCTGGACATCCTGATCATCCGCGAACTGACCGGCGACATTTATTTCGGCACGCCGCGAGGCGTCCGTTCGTCGCCCGACGGCGCGTTCGCGGGCGAGCGCGAAGGCTACGACACCATGCGCTACGCCGAATCGGAAGTGCGCCGCATCGCGCGCATCGGCTTCGAATCGGCCCGCAAGCGCAACAAGAAGCTGTGCAGCGTGGACAAGGCCAACGTGCTGGAAACCTCGCAGTTCTGGCGCGACATCGTCATCGAAATCGCGCGCGACTATCCCGACGTGGAACTGTCGCACATGTACGTGGACAATGCCGCCATGCAGTTGGTGCGCAACCCGCGCCAGTTCGACGTCATCGTGACCGGCAATCTCTTCGGCGACATCCTCTCTGACGAAGCGGCCATGTTGACCGGATCGATCGGCATGCTGCCGTCGGCCTCGCTGAACGCCGGCGGGCAGGGCCTGTACGAACCCAGCCACGGTTCCGCGCCCGACATCGCCGGACAGGGCATCGCCAACCCCCTGGCCACCATCCTGTCGGCCGCCATGCTGCTGCGCTATTCGCTGAACCTGGCGCCCCAGGCCGACCGCATCGAAGCCGCGGTGCGCCGCGTGCTGGCCGACGGGCTGCGCACCGCCGACATCTACGAGCCGGGCACGACCAAGGTCGGCACGGCCGGAATGGGCGACGCGGTGCTGAAAGCGCTGGCCTGATCCGCACCCTCCCGGCAAAGGGCCGCCGGCGGGCGGCCCTTTGTTTTTCCTGTTGCGCAGGCGCCGCGCAAGCCTGCCCCCGCCTATTGCGGCCCCTATTTTTTATAGCTGCGCCGCAACATCTCTCCGTGCATTCTGATAAATTGTTGAATTGCACGGCTTTTTCTTCCCCGGACCTTGTCTCCACCTTTAAAGAGCGATTGAAATGAATCAAGCAGTAGGCCTTGTCGGCTGGCGCGGTATGGTCGGCTCGGTGCTCATGCAACGCATGCGCGACGAGAACGACTTCGCACTGATCGAACCGGTGTTTTTCTCCACCAGCAACGCTGGCGGCGCCGCGCCCACTTGGGCCGATGGCGCGGGCCCGCTGCAGGACGCCTACAACATTGACGCTCTGAAAAAACTGCCGATCATCGTCACGGCGCAAGGTGGCGACTACACCTCCGAGGTCTACCCGAAGCTGCGCGGCGCGGGCTGGAACGGCATCTGGATCGACGCGGCAAGCACGCTGCGCATGGCCGACGACGCCATCATCGTGCTGGACCCGGTCAACCGCCCGGTCATCGACGCGGCGCTCAAGCGCGGCGTGCGCAATTTCGTCGGCGGCAACTGCACGGTCAGTTGCATGCTGATGGGCCTGGCCGGCCTGTTCAACAACGATCTGGTCGAATGGATGACGACCATGACGTACCAGGCCGCTTCGGGCGGCGGCGCGCAGCACATGCGCGAACTGCTGACCCAGTTCGGCGAGATCAACCAGTCGGTCAAGCCGCTGCTGGACGACCCCGCGTCGGCCATCCTCGAAATCGACCGCGGCGTGCTGGCCAAGCAGAAGGACCCGGCGCTGCCGCATGAGCATTTCGGCGTGCCGCTGGGCGGCAACCTGATTCCCTGGATCGACAAGGACCTGGGCAACGGGATGTCCAAGGAAGAATGGAAGGGCGAGGTCGAGACCAACAAGATCCTCGGCCGCGGCGCCGCCTTCGGCACGCCCGCCACGCCGATCGACGGCCTGTGCGTGCGCATCGGCGCGATGCGTTGCCACAGCCAGGCGCTGACCATCAAGCTCAAGCGCGACCTGCCGCTGGACGAGATCGAGGCGCTGATCGCCCAGGGCACGCAATGGGCCAAGGTGGTGCCGAACACCAAGGAAGCCACCGTCGCCGCGCTGACGCCGGTCGCCGTGACCGGCACGCTCGATATTCCCGTGGGCCGTCTGCGCAAGTTGTCGATGGGTTCGCAATACCTGGGCGCTTTCACGGTGGGCGACCAACTGTTGTGGGGTGCCGCGGAGCCGCTGCGCCGCATGCTGCGCATCGCGCTGGCCGAAGCCTGAAGCCGTGCCGGGCGGCGCTGGGCGCCGTCCGACCGGGCGGACAAGGCAAGCAAGGGCACCTTCGGGTGCCCTTGTCGTTTGCGCGGGGCCGGCGATATGTGGCGGATGTGCATGCCGGCGCACGCCGGCGCGCCTTTCAGGTTTGTGAAATGCGCTCGATCCATTACACTTTTCCCGTGAATTGGTGCCGGTTCCCGCCTGTTGGGCGTGAAGAGGCGCCAGCCCGTAATTCGACTACAAGAACGGAATTCCAGCTTATGACCCAGCGTTCGCGCCAAGTGAAGCATGCTCGCCGTTTGAAAGCCCTGCAGTGGGCGATTGCGTTGGCGATAGGCTCAAGCGTGTGCGGTTCGGCGATGGCCATGCGCGTGGGGCATTCGCGGGTGGTTTCCGTGCCGGGCGCGCCGCTGCAGGCGGTGGTGGGATTGCAGGAACTGAGCCCCGACGAAGTGTCGTCGCTGAAGGTCTCGGTCGCGGACGAGGCCGCCTGGCTCCGCGCGGGCCTGAAGCCTCCGGTGCCGTTGGCCAGCCTGGTGGTCCGCATCGAGGACGGCATGGACGCCACGCGCAAGAACCTCCGCGTGCGGGCCTCGCAGGCGCCGGCCAGCGGCGCGGTGGACTTGCTGCTGGACATCAGCTCCAGTTCCGGCCAGCGGCAGGTGCAGGTCAGCATCCTGGTGCCGCTGCGCGGCACCAGCGCCGACGTGACGCCGGCCTCGGTCGGGACGCCTTCCCGCGCGGGCGGCAGCCGGTCGGTCAACGTGAAGTCCGGCGACAACCTGTTCGGCATCGCGCAACGGAACGCGGTGCCCAACGCCTCGGTGTACCAGATGCTGGTGGCGCTGTGGCGCGCGAATCCCGAGGCGTTCATCCAGAACAATATGAACCTGGTTCGCGCCGGGAAGACACTGACGATCCCGGATGCGGCCACCGTGCGCGCGGTGGATCCGGCCGAGGCCCGCCGGATCTTCAACGAGCACGCCGAGGCCTTCGCCAAATACCGCTCGCGGATCGGCGCGGCGTCCGCCGCCAATCCGTCCGTGGTGCAGGGGCAGGGCGGGGCGTCGGGCAGCGTCGCCCGTCCCGGCGACACGGGCGTCGCCACGGCCGCGCCGCCGCAGGACCGCGTGCGCCTGTCCGCCGGGCAGGCCCAGGACAGCGCGTCCGCGCAAGCCGAAGCGCGGGCCGATGCCCAGACCTCCAACCAGCGCGCGATGGCCGACGTCCAGGGACGGGTGGACCAATTGCAGAGCAACGTCGACGACCTGAACAAGGCGGTCGGACAACAGGGAGCCTCGGGCGCGGCAGGCACTTCGGGCGCAACAGGCGCACCGGGCGCGGCAGGCGCGTCGGGTGCGGCAGGCGCATCGGGTGCGGCAGGCACATCGGGCGCAGCAGGCACGCCAGGGGCAACAGGCGCATCGGGTGTAGCAGGCGCACCGGGTGCAGCAGGCACTTCGGGTGCGGCAGGCGCACCGGGCACAGCAGGCACATCGGGCGCAGCAGGCACACCGGGCACAGCAGGCACGCCGGGCGCAGCAGGCACGCCGGGCGCAGCAGGCACGCCGGGCACAGCAGGCACACCGGGCGCGGCAGGCACGCCGGGTGCAGCAGGCACGCCGGGCGCAGCAGGCACGCCGGGCGCAGCAGGCACGCCGGGCGCAGCAGGCACGCCGGGCGCAGCAGGCACACCGGGCACGGCAGGCACGCCGGGGGCAGCAGGCACGCCGGGGGCAGCAGGCGCACCGGGCGCAGCAGGCGCACCGGCCGTAGCAGGCGCACCGGGCGCAGCAGGCACGCCAGGCGCCACAGGCACGCCGGGAGCGGCAAGCACGCCGGCTGCCGCCTCGCCGGACAAGGACGCCAAGTCGGACATGCCGGCCTGGCTGGCCGACAATCTGCTTGTCATCGTCACCGCCGTGCTGGCGCTGATCGCGTTCGCGATCGCCTGGCTGTTGCGCAGGGCCGGCGCCCGCCGCGGAGACGATGACGAAGAGACCTACGCCTATAACGAGCCGGCGCTGGACACGGCAGCGCTGAACCGCAAGCTCGACAGCATCAATCTCGACCTGGACGAACCGCCCACGGACGAACCGCGCCGGGTCGGCGGTCCACAGGTTTGATACATGGCTAGAGTTGCATTGGGGCTGGCGTATGACGGCTCCGCCTGGCAGGGCTGGCAGACGCAGCCGCACCGGCAGACGGTGCAGGACACGCTGGAAGCCGCCTTGGGACGTTTTTGCGGTGTGGCGGGGTCCGTGCCCACGATTTGCGCGGGCCGCACGGACACCGGCGTGCATGGCGCGATGCAGGTAATCCACCTGGACACCGCGCTCGACCGCCGGATGGAGTCCTGGGTGCGGGGCGTGAACGCATTTCTTCCGCCCAGCATTTCGGTTCAGTGGGCGCAGCCGGTATCGGACGATTTTCACGCTCGGTTTTCCGCAAGCGCGCGGACCTATGTCTATCTGCTGTGGCGCGGGCGGGTGCGTCCGGCGCTGTGGGCGGGCAGGGCGGGTTGGTGTTTCCAGCCGCTGGACGTGGAGGCCATGAGGGCCGCGGCGAACGCATTGCTGGGGGAACACGATTTTTCCAGCTTCCGGTCTTCGCAGTGCCAGGCCAAGCATCCGGTACGCCGCCTGCACCGGCTGGATATCGACGAGCGCGGCCCGTTCCTGGTGTTTACGCTGAAGGCGAATGCCTTCCTGCATCACATGGTGCGCAATATCATGGGAGCGCTATTGCAGGTCGGGCAGGGCAGGGAATCGGTCGACTGGATGGCGCAGCTCCTGTCGTGGCGCGACCGCAAGCGCGGCGCGCCGACGTTCGCGCCTGACGGCCTGTACCTGTCGGCCATTGATTATCCCGAAGCGTTCGGGCTGTCCGAACTCGACGGGGGATCGCAGTTGCTGTCGCCGTTTACTCAAACCTATTAGGGAAGCCGCCGGCGACGGCGACGCCTTTCCGCGCTCTATGGAGGCCCTTAGCCATGCAACGCCGCGCGTTTTTGAAGCAGACCGCCTTGGGAGCCGCCGCCGGCGGCGCCGCCCTCGCGGCCCCCGTTTTCGCGCAGGATGCCCCTACGGTCGCATGGCGGTTGGCCTCCAGTTTTCCCAATGAATCTCCCACGCTGTTCGCCGGCGCGGAAGACGTCGCCCGCTATGTGGCCGAAGTGACGGACGGGCGTTTCAGCATCGAGATATTCCCGGCGGGCGACCTGGTGCAGCCGGGCCAGGTGCTGGAAGCCGTGCAGCATCGCGTGGTCGATTGCGGCCACACGGCCTCGACCCGTTACTTCGATACGGATCCGGCGCTTTGCTTCGACGCCGGCGTGCCGTTCGGCCTGAACACGCGGCAGATGAATGCCTGGATGACCCAGGGCGAAGGCCTGGCGCTGACGCGCGTGTTGTTCGACAAGTACAACATCCTGAATTTCCCCTGCGGCTATACCGGCGCGCAGATGGGCGGCTGGTTCCGCGGCGAAATCAAGACCGCGGACGATCTGCGCGGGCTGAAGGTGAAGGCCGGCGGATTCGCCCGCCATGTGCTGGCGCGCCAGGGCGCGACGCCCGTGGAGGTGCCGGCGGCGGAAACCTATGCGGCGCTGGAGCAGGGCGTGGTGGACGCGGTCGCGTGGATCGGTCCCTACGACGACGAAAGCCTGGCCCTCTACAAGGTGGCCAGGAATTACTACTTTCCCGGGTGGTGGGCGGGCACCTTGCAGTTGTCGCTTTATGTGAACCAGGATGCCTACGACGAACTGCCCAAGCCGTACCAGTCGGCGCTTGCGCTGGCGTGCCGCATGGCCACGGGCAACATGATCGCCAAGTACGACGCCGGCAATCCGGACGCCCTGCGCCGCCTGGTCGCCCGCGGCGCGCAACTGAAGGCGTTTCCCCGGCCGGTCCTGCAGGCAAGCTACGAGGCGTCCCTCGCCGCTTATAAAGAGATGAGCGCCAAGGACCCCATGTTCAAGAAACTCTACGAGAGCATGGCCGCGTTTCGCGACAAGGAAGTCCCGTGGTTCCGCCTGGCCGAAGGCAGTTTCGACAACCTCGTGGCGACCCTGGGCCAGCCCGCCGCCTGAGCGCGCCGGATATACTGATTCAACTCGTCGCGCCCGGCGACGACGCAAGTGATGAGTTCCATGCGCACACGCATCAAGATCTGCGGGCTGACCCGCGAACAGGATATCGACGCCGCCGTCTCGGCGGGCGTCGACGCCATCGGTTTTGTCTTTTACGCCAAGAGCAAGCGTTGCCTCGCTCCGCTGCGCGCCGCCCAACTGCGGCGCATGGTGCCTGCCTTCGTCGACGTTGTGGCGCTGTTCGTGAATCCGGCGCAGGACGAGGTGCAGGCCGTGCTGGACCAGGTCGGGCCCGAACTGCTGCAGTTCCACGGCGACGAAACGCCCCAGGACTGCGCCCGTTACGGCCGCCGCTTCCTGCGCGCCTTCCGGGCCGGCGCTCCCGGCCTGGATACCGCGGAAAACCTGGCGTCCGCGTGCCGCGCCTACGGCGAAGCCGCGGGCTGGCTGTTCGACAGCTACAGCGCCGGTTATGGCGGCAGCGGGCACGGTTTCGACTATGCCTTGCTCGACGACGTGAAGGCCGATCCGATCTCGCGTCCCTTGATCCTGTCCGGCGGTTTGAACGCCGAAAACGTGGGCCAGGCGGTGCATTCGCTCAAGCCCTGGGGCGTGGATGTGAGCAGCGGAGTCGAGGTCGAGCAAGGAATAAAAAGTTCTGATAGAATCTCGTTCTTCGTTTCCGCGGTGCATGCCGCAGACGCGATACTGAAGAGCGAAGCAGTGCTGATGAATAAGCAGCGCTGATCAGTGCAAAAGCGCTTCGAAGCGATGGCAGTATTGGCGAAAGCCAAGGCAGTGCCTCAATACTTCGGACGCAATGAAAACGGCAAAAAATCTCCCAAGACGATTTGCACAGTTCAAAAAAGCACTATATAATTCTTCTTCTTTGCAGGCGGTTAGCTCAGCTGGTTAGAGCGCCACGTTGACATCGTGGAGGTCGTTGGTTCGATTCCAATACCGCCTACCAAATTCCTGCAAAGTGCTGTCAAGCACGGCAAAAAGAAAGCCGCTAGATCATGGATCTGGCGGCTTTTTTGTTTTTGCCGCGGTGTAAAAAAACGCTCGCGGAACGCGGGCATATAAAACCGCATGCGCGGAATCCGCGGAATGGTCGCGCACCGGAAACTGCCCGCGCCGCTTTTAAAAATAAATGTCCCGCCGCGTATGTCTTGCGAAGGGACGTGAAGGACGATGCCCACGCTCAGTTCGGAGCAACGCCGCGGGACCTACTGCGCGCGGCGCGCCACCGCGCGCGGCACGTATCGCGGAACGCCGCCAGGCGGCGGTTTCCACGTCTTGGTCTGCGTCATCCAACCGGCTTCCCAGGCTTCGACCTTGTCGCGCCATGCCGCGATGGTTTCCCCCGTGTGGGCGGGCATGGCCGCGGCGCGGTAGTAGGGGCAGTCCCACAAGGTCAATCCGTCGCGGGCGGCTTGCGCGCCCAGCTTTTGGATGTCGTCGCGTTGCATTGCAAAACCCTCCAAAAGTAGTTGATCGGCCGGCCTAGTATGGCGCCAGAACGCAACGATCCGCAATAGTATTGCAGCACTATCTCGCTGGACGGCGCCTGCCGGGACCGGACGCTTGCGCCTGGCAACGCGTATGCTTGCAGATCCTCAACTGCCGAAGCCGAAAACCATGTCCGCACTTCCCGCGCTGTCCCTGGCCGTCAAACCCGATTGGATCGACGAATACGGCCACATGAATGCCGCCCACTACGTGGGCGTGTTCGATCGCCAGGGCTTCGAGTTGCTGGGGCGTTACGGCGTCGGGGCGGACTACACCCGCCAGACGCGCTGCGGCATCTACACGATGAACATCCACGTCGCCTACCTGCGCGAGGTGCTGGCGGGCGACCCGCTGGAACTGCGTCTGCGCATGCTGGAAGCGGACGACAAGAGGCTGCTCTGCCTGATGGAACTGATACAGGCGCGCGACGGCTACCTGGCCGCCACCATGGAGCAATTGTCCCTGCACGTAGACTTGGAAACGCGCCGCGCCAAGCCGTTTCCCGCCGAGGTGGCGGCGCGGCTGGCCGGCGCTGCGCAAGACCATGCGCAGCACCCGCTGCCCGAGGGATACCGGCGGCTGCTGCCGCTCAAGCGCGTCTGAGCGGCGGCAGCCGCCGCTCCGGTTCAGCGCATCGCGAACGATTCCCGATGCAGCCGCCAGGAGCGCAGTCCGCCGGAATGGGCATGCAGCGCGTCGCCCAGGCCCTGGGGGCCGCAGAACCAGATGTCCAGCGGTCCGGCCATGCCCGCCTCCAATGCCTGGGGCGTCAGGCGCTGGCCCTGCGCGTCGCTGTGCACCGTGAGCGTCACCGGCGGCCGGGCGTGTTCGCAGAGCTGGTGCAAGCGTGGCAACAAGGGATCGGCGGCGGCGTCGCGGGTGCAGTAGTGCATGTGCGCGGGCTGCTGGCGCATGCGCGGGGGCTGGGCGCCGGGCTGGCGTGATTCGAGCAGCGAGAGGAACGGCGTTACCCCCACGCCTCCCGCCACCCATACCTGCCGGCGGCCGTGGCCGCCCTGGCCGTCGAAGCGGCCGTAGGGGCCTTCGATATCCACCTGCTGACCCGCCCGCAGCCGCTGGCCCAAGCTGCGGGTGTAGTCTCCCAGCGGTTTGATGACCAGGCGGAGCAAGGGCTCGCCTCGTTCGTCCGTGCCCAGGCTGCCCGGCGCGCTGGCGATGGTAAAGGGATGCGCGCCTTCGCCGCGGTGGAAGCGCACGAACGCGAACTGCCCGGGGCGATGCCCCGGCCAACTGGCCGGCAAGGCGCAGATCACCTCGACCGGCGCCTGTGGGCCGTCGCCCAGCACGTGCACGGCATGGATGCGGCCGGCGTGGCGGCGCGCCCGGCCGACCCATCCCGCCAGCGACCACAAGGCTGCTGCGCTGCCCAGCGCCAGCAAGGCGCCCACGAGCGCGCCCAGCGGCAAGGCCCAGAAGTCCATGGGCATCAGCGCCACCGTATGAAACGCCAGCGCCAGGAACAGCAGCGGCATGGCGCGGTGCAGGAAGCGCCAGGGCTTGTAGGACAGCAGCCGGGTCAACAGCGCAATGGCCACCATGGCCAGGAGCAGGTAGAAGGCCCATTCGCCCAGATCCTTGGCCGCGTCCCGGAAGCCGGTAAGCCCGGGCAGTACGGCATCGCGGCCGGGCCTGCCGACGGTTCCCCACAGCGCCTTGATCCAGCCGCTGGACTCCTTGGCGCCCCAATGCAGGAGGGCAGTGAGCGCCGCGCCGACGCCAGCCCACTTGTGCAGGCGATAGACCTGGTCCATCCCGCCCAGCGGACGCTCCAGCCAAGGCAGGCGCAGCGCCAGCAGCATCGTCAGGCTCATCAGGCCAATGCTCCAAAGCCCCGAGAGGTACAGAACATGCCGGCGCAACAGCCATCCGCCCGCCGCGGCGCCCTGCGGGTCGACAAGAGGCAGCACGCCTGGATCGAGGGGCGCAACGGCCAGCCATGCCAGGGTAATGCCCAGCAGCCAGATACCCATCGCCATTTTGATACGCATGATGGTCTTCCTATGAGGTTCGCTGTGCCGGCGGCCTGCCGGACTTCGCGGACTATTCTGGAAGTTCCGTCATGAACTCAGTCTGAAGAGGTCATTCATCCGCCGTTCATGATGGCGGGTCCATCGGCCGGGATCGCGCATGCGCGGCGATGCCCGCGGGGCGCGCGGCAACGGGCCGGGGCCGCCCGCTACGGTATATTGCGGTGTTCCTTCAGACTCGGATTCGCCGTCCATGCGCCAGACCGCCAGGTCCCTGCTTTTCCTACCCGCCCTGTGGCTGGCCGGCTGCGCGGCGGGCACGGGGCCGGCCGCGCCCAAGGCCGGGATCGACGAGGCGCCGATGTACGGCGGAGCGGACCGCTCCGCGGCTGCCGACTTGAGGGCGGCCGACGACAAGCTGATCGCCGAGGCGACGCAGGCCTACGGATCCCGCGCGGGCGCGTCCCGGGCCTGGGTGGAGCAGGGATACCGCTTTTACCAGGCGGACCAGCCGGGCATGGCCATGCGCCGGTTCAACCAGGCGTGGCTGCTGAATTCGAAGAATCCCGAGGTATACACCGGCTTTGCCGCGGTGCTGCATGACCAAGGTAGGTTCTGCGAGGCCATGAACATGATGGACCGGGCGCTCGGCATGGATCCGCCGTCGTTCCAGGGCATGTACGCGGACGCGGGACGGATCGCCGCAAGGTGCGCCGCCGAGGACAGGACCTTGCCGCCCGAAGCGCGCGTGGCGGCGACCTTGCGCTCGGACGCGCTGTACCGCAAGGGCGAGAAGGTGGAGCCGGACAAAGGCTATCTCTACGCGTCATGGGCCACCGCTTTCTACCGGCGGGGCCAGTACGCCGACGCCTGGTCCATGGTCTTCAAGGCGCGCGCGGCGGGCGGCAGGCCCAGCCCGGGATTCGTGGAAATGCTGCGCGTCAGAATGCCGGAGCCCGCGCAGCCCTGAGGGGCGCGCGATATCCCGTCGCCGATCATGATGAGAGTTCTGTGGTTATGCCTGGGTTGCCTGATGCTGGCGTTGGGCGTCATCGGCGCCTTCCTGCCGGTCATGCCCACGACGATTTTCCTGATCCTGGCGGTCGCCTGCTTTTCGCGGTCTTCGCCCAGGCTGGAAAAATGGCTGCTGGAGAGCCCGACCTATGGCCCCGCGCTGCGCGCCTGGCGGGACCAGGGGGCCGTGTCGCGCAAGGGCAAGACCTATGCCTGCCTGGGAATGGCGGTCGGATATGTCCTCTTCTGGTGGGGCGCGCATCCCTCGTGGCGGCTTGCCGCCGCCGTCGCCATTTTCTTCGTGGCCAGCGCCGCCTATGTCGTCACCCGGCCGTCGCCGCGCGAGCCCGGTCCGGGCGGCGAGCCTCCCGGCGGCTAGGCGCCAGCGCCCGGCCCGCCGCCTTCAATGCGAATGCCTGGGGTCGCCGCGCGTTTCCACGACCTTCAGGTACAGGGTGGCGGGTTCCAGGCAGCCGCCGGTCGAAAGCTGGCCTACCAGTTGGCGGTACAGCTCCTGCCAGGGCGTCTGCGATTCGGGCGCCCGATAGCCGGGTTCCTGCCTGCGCCGCTCCATTTCCGTTTCGTCCACCAGCGCGGTGACCGTGCGCTGGTTCAGGTCGACGCGGATGCGGTCGCCGGTTCGCAGCAGCGCCAGGCCGCCGCCCACCGCGGCTTCCGGCGACATGTTCAGGATGGAGGGGCTGGCCGAGGTGCCGCTCTGGCGGCCGTCGCCCATGCAGGGCAATGAATCGATGCCGCGCTTGAGCAGGTGCGAGGGCGGGGCCATGTTCACCACTTCCGCGCTGCCCGGATAGCCGACGTCGCCGGCGCCGCGGATGACCAGGATGCAGTGTTCGTCGATGTTGAGCGCCGGATCCTCGATGCGCGCGTGGTAGTCCTCGGGGCCATCGAACACGATGGCGCGCGCCTCGAAGGCGTTTTCCGAACCGGGTTCGGACAGGTAGGCGCGGCGAAAGGCGTCGCCCACGACCGACATTTTGATGATCGCGCTGTCGAAGAAATTGCCCGACAGGACGATGAATCCCGCGCGGTGTTTCAGCGGCGCGTCGCAGCCGCGGATGACGTCGGCGTCGCGGGTCCGGGCTTCGGCGGCGATGTCGCCGATGGTCCTGCCGGACACGGTGGGGCAGTCGACATGGAGGCGGCCGGCGGCGGCCAGTTCATGAAGCACGGCGGGGACGCCGCCGGCGCGGTGGAAGCCTTCGCCCAGGTATTCGCCCGCGGGCACGCAGTTGACCAGCAGCGGCACGTCTTCGCCCAGCCGCTGCCAGTCGGCCAGGCTCAGGTCGACCCCCATATGCCGCGCGATGGCGATGAGATGCGGCGGGCAGTTGCTGGAGGCGCCCAGCGCGGACGCCACCACGATGGCGTTCTCGAACGCCCGCCGGGTCAGGATATGGCTGGGCCGCAGGTCCGCGCGCACCATGTCGCAGATGCGCATGCCGGTGGCGTAGGCCATCTGGCCGCGTTCCCGGTAGGGGGCCGGAATGCTGGCGCAGGTGGGCAGCGACATGCCCAGCGCCTCGGCCAGCGAATTCATCGACAGCGCGGTGCCCATGGTGTTGCAGTGCCCGATCGACGGGGACGACGCGGTGGCCAGGGTCATGAAGCCTTCGTAGTCCAGCTTGCCGGCGGCCATCAGGTTGCGGGCATGCCAGATGACTGTGCCGGAGCCCACGCGCTGGCCGTCGTGCCAGCCGTCGAGCATCGGCCCGCCCGAGAGCACGATGGCGGGAATGTCGACGGTGGCCGCGGCCATGAGACAGGCGGGCGTGGTCTTGTCGCAGCCCGTGGTCAGCACCACGCCGTCCAGCGGATAGCCGTGCAGGATTTCGACCAGGCCCAGATAGGCCAGGTTGCGGTCCAGCGCGGCGGTCGGCCGGCGGCCTTGCTCGGCCAGCGGATGCACGGGGAATTCCATCGGAATGCCGCCCGCGTCCCGGATGCCGTCCCTGACGCGCTCGGCCAGCGCCAGGTGATGGCGGTTACAGGGCACAAGGTCGCTGCCCGTCTGGGCGATGCCGACGATGGGCCGTCCCGACTGCAGTTCCTGCCGCGTCAGGCCATAGTTGAGATAGCGCTCGACATAGATGGCGGTCATGTCGGCGTGCGCCGGGTCGTCGAACCATTTCTGGCTGCGCAGTTTGCGGGAAGTCTGTGACATGGGAACCTCGCATGCGCCCGTCGCTCGGCGGCCCGGCCGCTTTCGCTATGCGCGCTTGAGTTCGATCTCGACGAACACGAATTCGGCGTCGCCGGGGTTGATGACATTGTGCTCCACGCCCACGGGGCGGTAATAGGCCACGCCGGTGGTGAGCTGGCTGGTGACCTGGCCGTTGGGCGTTTCCAGCAGCAGCGGCCCGGTGGTCTGCGGGACGACGACGTAATTCATGCCGTGGCGGTGCCATCCCGTCTCTCCGCCGGGCGGGAAGCGCCATTCGGTGACGGTGACCTGCTCATTGTCGATCTGCACGGTCGGTATGGCGGCGGGGCGTTGCATCGGTGTATCTCCTGGTGGGGTGACGAGAGCGGAAAATCGGCTCATGCCGCCTGCGCCCGGGACGGATCCCAGTGCTGGCCGGGCACGGCGGCGATGAGCTGCCGGGTATAGGCGTGCCGCGGGTTGTCGAAGATCTGCGCGGGCGTGCCATATTCGACCACCTTGCCGCGATGCATGACCAGCACGGCGTTGCAGATCTGGGCGGCCACGCGCAAGTCATGAGTAATGAACACCAGTGCAATCTTCAGCCGTTGCTGCAGATCGTGCAACAGTTGCAGCACCTGCGCCTGCACGGACACGTCCAGCGCCGATACCGATTCGTCGGCGACCAGCACCTTGGGCTCCAGCGCGAGCGCGCGGGCGATGCCGACGCGCTGGCGCTGTCCGCCCGAGAACTCGTTGGGGTAGCGGTCGAAGGCGGACGGGTCCAGCCCCACCAGCGCCAGCAATTCGCGTGCCCGCGCCTCGGCCCGGGCACGCGGCACGCCGTTGGCGGCCGGGCCGTCGCTGATGATGCGGCCCACGGTATGGCGCGGGTTGAGCGAGGCGTAGGGGTCCTGGAAGATCATCTGGATATCGTGGCGCAAAGGCCGGAAGCGCGCTTCCGGCATGGCCGCGATGTCCTGGCCGTTGAAGACGAGCTGGCCGCCGTCGATGCCCACCAGCTTGAGCAGGCACTTGCCGATCGTGGACTTGCCGGAGCCGGATTCGCCCACGATGCCCAGCGTTTCGCCCTGCCGCACGCTGAAGCTGACGTCGTCCACGGCGTGCACTTCGCGCCTGCCGCCCAGCCAGCCGCGCCCGACCACGTAGGTCTTCTTCAGATTCCTGACGTCCAGCACGGGCCGCTCGTGTTCGGCGGCCGCGCGCTCGTCGCCGCGGCGGTGCGGCACCGCCGCGATCAGGCGTTGCGTGTAGGGGTGGCGGGGCCGGTTCAGCACCTCGTCCGCGGGGCCCTGTTCGACCACGATGCCTTTTTCCATGACGGCGACCCGGTGGGCGATCTCGGCCACCACGCCGAAGTCGTGGGTGACGAACATCACGCCCATGCCTTTCTCTTTCTGGATGCGGGCGATGAGCGCCAGGATCTGCGCCTGCGTGGTGACGTCCAGCGCGGTCGTGGGCTCGTCGGCGATCAGCAGCGCCGGTTCCAGCGCCAGCGCCATGGCGATCATCACGCGCTGGCGCTGCCCGCCGGACAGCCGGAAGGGATAGACGTGGTAGAGCGCGGCGGGGTCGGGCAGACCGACGAAGGCCAGCATTTCGAGCGTGCGCGCCATGCGCCGGGCGCCGGGGTAGGCGTCGTGCACCCGCATGACTTCGCTGATCTGCTCGCCCACCGTCATCAGCGGGTTCAGCGCCGAGAGCGGTTCCTGGAAGATCATCGCCATGTCCTTGCCGCGCATGGCCTGCAGGGCCGGCTCTTCCTGCCGCAGCAGGTCCTGGCCGCGGAACAGGATGCGGCCCTGCTGCGGCGTCAGATAGTCGGGCAGCAGGCCCATGATGGCGTTGGCGCTCATGGATTTGCCGGAGCCCGATTCGCCGACGATGCAAAGGATCTCGCCGGACCGGATGTCATAGGAAACGTCCTGCACCGCGTAGGGGCGGTCGCCGCCCCGGGGCAGGGCGATGCTGAGGTTCTGGACGGACAGCAAGGGAGTGGATTCGGTCATGTCGTCCTCCTAGTCGCCGCGCTTGCGCAGTTGGGGGTTGAGCGCGTCGTTCAGGCCCTCGCCGATCAGGTTGATGGCCAGCACGGTCAGCAGGATGGCCACGCCGGGCCAGACGCTCATCCACCAGGCCTCGCGGATCATGGTGCGCGCCGCGCCGATCATGAAGCCCCAGCTCATCAGGTTGCGGTCGCCCAGGCCCAGGAAGGACAGGGCGGATTCCGTCAGGATGGCGGTCGCCACCATGAAGGAGGCCGACACGATGATGGGCGACATGGCGTTGGGCAGTATCTGGGTGCCCACGATGCGGGCCGGCGTCTGCCCGATCACGATGGCCGCCTGCACGAATTCGCGCTGCTTGAGCGTCATGAATTCCGACCGCACCAGGCGCGCCGCGGGCGGCCACGATACGACCGCGATGGCGCCCATGATGGAATAGATGGAAGGGCTCAGGATGGCCACCAGCACGACGGCCATGGCCAGTTGCGGAATGGTCTGGAAGAATTCGGTGAAGCGCATCAGCGCGTCGTCCATCCGCCCGCCGCAATAGCCGGCCACCGCGCCCACCAGAATGCCGAAGACCAAGGCCACGGCGGTCGACAGCAGGCCCACCATCAGCGATACCCGCGCGCCCCACACCAGGCCGGCCGTGATGTCGCGGCCCAGCATGTCGGTCCCGAAGGGATAGTCGGCATTGGTGAAGGGCGGGATCAGCGGATCGGCCACCATCATCCACGGCGACTCTTCATACAGCAGCGGAGCGGCCAGGGCCACGATGACCACGATCAGCATGATGGCCAGGCCGGCCACCGCGCCGTAATTGCGCATATAGCGCCGGGCGAATGCCTTCATGCTGCGGCTCCTTGCTGCGCGCCCGCGGCGATGCGCGGATCGATGAGGCGGTACAGCACGTCGGTCGCCAGATTGAATACGACGACCATGATGGACGTGACCAGGAAAATGCCCAGCAGCAACTGGTAGTCGCGCTGCAGCAGCGCGTCGAACATCAGCCGGCCGATGCCGGGCCAGGCGAAGACGGTCTCGGTCAGCACCGCTCCGCCCGCCATCTGGCCCAACTGGATGCCGGCGAACGTGATGACGGGCAGCAGCGCGTTGCGCAGGACGTGGGCGCGGATCACGCGGCCGGGGCTCACGCCCTTGGCGCGGGCCGTCTTCACGAAGTCCATTCCGATCACTTCCAGCATGGAGGCGCGGGTCAGCCGCACGTACACGGCCATGAAGAAACAACCCAGCGTCACCGTCGGCAGGATGAGGTGCTGCGCGATGTCGCCGGCGCGGGCCCATCCGGACAGTCCGGCGCCGACGGTTTCCATGCCGAAGGCCGGCAGCCAGCCCAGCACCACCGAAAACAGCAGGATGCCCATCAGCGACAGCCAGAAGAGCGGCGTGGCGTAGAGCAGCAGGGCGCCCGTCATGACCGAACTGTCGATCCAGCGGCGCTTGTTGCGGTAGCGGGCCTTGGCGGCCACCACGCCCAGGAACACGCCCAGCACGATGGAGAACACGAAGGCGCACGACATCAGCAGGAAGGTGGCCGGCAGGCGTTCCACGATGAGGTCCAGCACCGGCACGTGGTTGCGGTACGAAAAGCCCAGGTCCAGTTGGACCACGCCCTTCAGGTACAGCAGCAACTGGGTCATGATGGGCTTGTCCAGGCCGAAGGCCACGCGCAACTGTTCGACATAGGCGGCATCGCCCGCGCCGGCCTGGCCTGCCAGCACGGCGGCGGGGTCGCCCGGCGCCAGACGGATCAGGAAGAAATTGATGATCACCACGCCCAGCACGACCACCAGGGCCTTGCCGACGCGGGACACGAGGAAAGACAGGAATTTCATGCTTGGGCTCCTCCGTGGACGGGCGCCGTGCTTGCGTCGCGGCCGCAGGGAGCGCCGCCGCGATTGCCCGCGGCGGCGCTCCCCTCGACGCTTACTTCTCGATGTACACGTCGTCGAACGTCTCGTTCAGGCCGATGGCGGTCTTGACGAGGTTTTTCACGTTGGCGCGATACAGCGTCGGGAACTCCATGTCCACCAGGAAGCCGTTGGCGATTTCATCGACCAGCGTGGTCTGCAGCTTGGTGTAGATCTCCTGGCGCTTGGCGGAATCCACTTCCGAGGCGGCGGCCTCCCAGAGCTTGTCGGTCTCGGGGTTGCTGTAGCCCTGCACGTTGGCGAAGGGCGAGCCCTTGACGATGTTCGACGAGATATAGAGGCGCTGCACGCCCAGCGCGGGGTCGCCGTACTGGTAGGTGAAGGTGGTCGTCATGTCGAAGTCCCAGTTGCCGGTGCGGCTGGCCCAGCCGCCCGCGTCGGTGGACTCCACGTTCACCTTGAAGCCCAGTTGCTCCAGGGCCTGCTTGGTGTATTCGCCCAGCCGGTCCCAGGTGGAGCCATAGGGAAAGCTCAGTTGGCGGATCGTGTAGTCCCCGGGCTTGATGCCGGATTCCTTAATCAGCGCGCGCGCCTTCTTCATGTCGAACGCCAGCGGCGGCATGTTCTTGTCGTAGAACATCTCGGTGGTGACGAAGGGGCTGGTGGAGACCTTGCCCAGGCCGAAGAAGATGTTGTTGACCACCAGGTTGCGGTTGATCGCGGCCATGACGGCCTGGCGCACCTTCAGGTTGTCGAAGGGCGGCTTGCGCATGTTGAAGATCAGGTAGGCCTGGGGCGAGAACATCTCCCAGCCGGCCGTGGTGTATTCCACCTTGGGCAGCGCGCGCAGGCGCTTAATGTCGACGTTGTCGACGTCGCCGCCGCGCAGCACGTCCACGCTGCCGCGCTCGAATGCCACCGAACGCGAGGCGGCGTCGGGAATGACGTTGAACACCAGTTCGTCGAGGTAGGGCTTGCCCGGTTTCCAGTAGTCGGGGTTGCGGGTCAGCTTGATGTATTCGCCGCGCTTCCATTCCTTGAACATGAAGGGACCGGTGCCGACCGGCTTCTGGTTGGCCGGGTTGGTCATGTAGTCGGTGCCGGCGTAGAGATGCTTGGGCATGATGGGGGCGAAGCCCGGCTCGAACATCAGCATGAAGGCGGGGAAGGGCGACTTCAGCTTGACCACGACCGTCTTCGCGTCCGGCGCCTGCACCGAATCCACGAACTTGTTCAGGATCACGCGCGCGCGGGCGTGGGTCTTGGGCAGCATGTCCGCCAGCGAAAACACCACGTCCTCGGCGGTGAAGGGCTTGCCGTCATGCCACTTGACGTTCTCTTGCAGGTGGAAGGTATAGGTCAGCCCGTCCTGCGAGGCCTCCCAGGACTTGGCGAGGCCGGGCTGCGGCTTCAGTTCGGTGGAGTAGGTCAGCAGGCTTTCGTAGATCTTGCCCGCGACGAATTGCGTGGGGCCCTGCTGGTTGATGGCCGTGACGATCACGGGCGGCTCGGGCTGGACGATCATGTTCAGCGTGCCGCCCTTGGTCTGGGCCAGGGCCTGCGTGGCGGGCAGCGCGGCCGCTAGGACCAGTGCGCCGAGCTTCAAGGAGAACCATTTTTGCGATTTCACTGCGAGCCTCCGGGCTGGAAAAGGTGTGACAGGTGTCTGCCGGCGCGCGGCGGATGCCATGCACCAGCAAGCAAACCTCATGCCACCTGCGTTTTCAGGGGTACTGCGGGTGGAGCCGCTACAACAATGCTTCGTCTGGGTGCTTTTCAACGCGCCGCGCACCATTGCGGCGAAACCGGCGGTGCGCGGGAGGCGCGATCGAGAATGCGCTGCGGCATGGCGGTAACCTCGTGGGGATGGAACGGGCGCTATCGGGGGCTGTTGTCCTCGCCGAAGTCCTCCCGCAGGCGAGCCAGGATGCCGAGCAGGTGCGCATGCATGGCGTGGCGCGCGCGGATCGGATCGCGCGCCTGGATGGCGATCAGAATGCGTTGATGCTCGGCCTCGGCCGCGGCCCAGACCTTGGTGTTGACGAAGTAATCCTGCATGCGGCTGTACACCGAGCTTGCCTGCGTCAGTTCCCACAGCCGGGCCACCGCGGCCGCGACCGCGGCATTGCCGCAGGCGGCGGCGATGGCGTTGTGGAATTCGCGGTCGTGCCGGCCGGGGGAATCGGTCAGCGACATGCCTTCATGGGCGTCGCGGATGGCCGCGATCTGGGCCGGCGAGGCCTGTTGCGCGGCCATGCCCGCGCACTCGGGTTCGATCAGCATGCGCGCCTCCAGCAGGTCGAACGGGCCGATGTCGTCGTGTTCGGTCGCGGCGCGTCCGGGGGCGCCCAATGCCGAGGGAAACCCGGCGCCTTCCCGGGTGACGAATACGCCCGTGCCCACGCGCACGTCGACATAGCCTTCGATTTCAAGCGCGATCAGGGCTTCGCGGATGGATGCGCGGCTGACCTGGAGCCGCTCGGCCAATTCCCTTTCGGACGGCAGCCTGCCGCCGCGGGGGAATTCGCCCGCCCGGATCCGGCCGGCGATCTGGTCGGCGATCACGCGATACAGGCGGGTGACGGCAACGGCTTGGTAGGTGCTCATCTGTCGGAGTCGCGAGAACGCATGCCAGTGGTCAGGCCACCAATATAGGCATCCCCTCATTGAATAAGAAGGGAAATTTCATGCTTCGAGGGAAAACGATCACAGGGATTCCACCTCTTTCGCAGCGGTGGTCAGGCCAGCTAGGGCGGTGTGATCCAGAAGGGGGGAGGGGGAAGGGGTGTCATGGCGCGGGCGCGCCGGCCTGGGCCGGCGCGCCCGGCAGCGGCCTACCGGGCTTCGCCGTCCGGCTCGGGCGTCTGGGTGAAGGCGCGCACCAGGCGGGCGATGCCGTCCAGTTCGTCATGCGCGCCTACTACCCATTCGGGGGTTTCGAAGGGGCTGTCCGACGGGGCGTCCTCCAGGCCGGCCTTCAGGTCGTTGAGCAGTTCCAGCGCCATGCCGGTGGCCTGGGGACTGCTGCGGGTGGAAAGGGCGATGGCGATCGCCAATGCCTGGCGCATGGCCAACAGGCGGCCATCCAATTCAGTGCCCATGGTGGTGTCCTCGTTGTGCGGCTTGAATGGCTGCATTTTACGTGCCAAGGTTTGCGCAAGATCAAAGGGGGGTGGCCGGCACGGGGGAATAATTCAGGGTATGCAAGCCGCCCTACGTCCTTTACCGCCAGAAACCCAGGCCCCCGCGGTCGCCAAGCCCTTTTTTCCGCCCCAGTTGCTGGCCAGGCTGGACAAGAACGGGCCCCGTTACACCTCCTATCCCACCGCGGACCGGTACCACGCCGGTTTCGGCGAACTGGACTACCGGCTGGCGCTGCGGCAGCGGCGCGCCACGAGTCCGGACGAGCCCCTGTCGCTCTACGTGCACATCCCCTTCTGCGAGTCGGTCTGTTACTACTGTGCCTGTAACAAGGTGGTGACCCGCCACCATGACCGCGCCGCCCGCTACCTGGACGCGCTCGCCGCCGAGATCGGCTTGCACGTGCGGGAACTGGGCGAGGGCGTGCCCGTGTCGCAACTGCATTTCGGCGGCGGTACGCCCACTTTCCTTTCCGATGCCGAACTGGCCCGCCTGATGGCGGACCTGCGCCGCGCGTTCCGCTTCGAGCCCGACGCCGAACTGTCGGTCGAGGTGGATCCGCGCACGGCGACGCCCGAGCGGCTGGCCTACCTGCGCGAACTGGGCTTCAACCGCCTGAGCTTCGGCGTGCAGGATTTCGACCCGCGCGTGCAGGTGGCGGTGCATCGCGTGCAGTCCTTCGAGGACGTGCAGGCGCTGGTGCGCAGCGCCAGGGTGCTGGCCTACGATTCGGTCAACGTGGACCTGATCTACGGCCTGCCGCTGCAGACCACGGAATCCTTTGCCCGCACCATCGCGCAGGTCGTCGAACTGCGGCCCGACCGCATCGCGCTCTATGCCTATGCCCATCTTCCCTCGCGCTTCAAGCCGCAACGCCGCATCAACGAGGCCGACCTGCCGGACCGCGCCACGCGGGTCGGCCTGCTGGGCGCCGCCATCGACGGTTTCCTGAAGCAGGGGTACACCTACATCGGCATGGACCATTTCGCCCTGGATTCCGACTCGCTGGCGATCGCCAAGCGTCGCGGCGAACTGCATCGCAACTTCCAGGGCTACAGCACGCAGCCCGACCGCGACCTGGTCGCCCTGGGCGTGTCGGCCATCGGGCGCATCGGCGACACCTACAGCCAGAACGCGAAAGGGCTGGACGAGTACTACGCCGCCATCGAGGCGGGACGGTTCGCGGTCGAAAGAGGGCTCGCGCTGAGCGGGGACGATCTGGCGCGGCGCGAAGTCATCATGGACGTCATGTGCCAGGGCCGGGTGGATTTCGCGCGGATCGAGGCGCGCCACAAACTGCGGTTCGGCGACTACTTCAGCCAGGAGCTGCTGCAGATGGCCAATCTGGCCGAACTGGGCCTGGTCGACCTGCGGCCTGGAGAACTGCACGTGACCGGCCTGGGCTGGTACTTCGTGCGCGCCGTCGCCATGGCTTTCGACCGGTATCTGCAGTCGGCGGCCAGCGGCGCCAGCTACTCGCGCATCATCTAGGCGCCGCGGGCGATGGCGGCTGGCCGCCATCGTCAGTCATTCGAGAATTTCTCGCGCAGGTACAGCGCCAGCGACAGGTCGTCGGAAAGCTGCAGCTTGCGCATGGCGCAGCGCTTGTGCGTGCTGATGGTCTTCTTGCTGCGAACCAGCCGCGCCGCGATCTGCGTCACGGAAAGGCCCTGGCTGATGTGGCGCAGTATCTCCACTTCCGAGGCCGTGAGCGTCTCGTGCGGGGCGGTGGGCTCCCGGGCCTGGATCCTGCCGTCGTGCACCGACAGGAACGTATGCTTGCCGCCGAGCACGCCGCGGATCATTTCCGGCAGCAGGCCCATGCCCCATTGCTTGGCCAGATACCCGTTGGCGCCCGCGCGGAAGGCGGCGTACTGGGTTTCCTGGCGGTTGCCGGCCGAGAACGTGATGATCGCCATGTTGGGGTGATAGCGGCGCAGGCGCCGCAAGTAGCTCACGCCGTCCCAGGGTTCCAGGGGCAGGTAGAAATCCACCAGCGCCACGTCGCAGGGAGAATGGGACAGCTTTTCCAGCAGCCCTCGCGAGGAGGTTTCCTGGTGCAGGACCCGGAAGCCGGGCCGGCTTTCCAGGTAGGCGCCCACGCCCACCGCGATGACGGGATGGTCGTCGAGGATGGCGACGTTGACGACGGGCGGCGGGCGCGACATGAGCAGGTGCTGGCGCGTGCCGGGGAGGTCGCCGGCATCGGCGCGCGCGGGGGTCGAAGAGGGAAGCGCTTCGGTGTTCGGCGCTGAGACAGGTTTCATCTGTGCATCCACAGTCGGTTTGGGCGGAATGCCGGCGGCCGGCCCCGCGCTGGGTTTGCCATCGGTCCTAGATTCGAGTGGGCAGATTACGTTTTCGTCTGGCTATCCGCACAGGAAACGCGCCAAAATCGGACTGTTGCACCCTAGTGCGCTGGGCCGACCAGGCGGGCGGGAAGCATGCCAAAGAAGATTCTGCTGTTGGGCAGGGACGGGCAGTTGGGCTTCGAGCTGCGGCGCAGCCTTGCGCCCTTGGGCGAGGTCGCGGCGGCGGGCAGGCGCGATTGCGACCTGACCCATCCCTTGCAGTTGGCGCGGCTGGTCCGCCGGGAAAAGCCCGACGTCGTCGTCAATGCCGCGGCTTTCACCGCCGTCGAGCGCGCCGAAGAGGATCCGGTGCGCGCGATGCGGATCAATGGCGAAGCGGCGGGCGAGCTTTCCGCGCTCGCCGCCAGCCGCGGCGCGCTGATCGTGCACTATTCGTCCGACTACGTCTTCGACGGCGCCAAGCCCGGCCCGTACGCCGAGGACGACGCGCCGGCGCCCCTGAATGCCTATGGACGCAGCAAGCTGGCGGGAGAACGCGCCGTCCAGGCCGCGAATCCCGCCCACCTGGTGTTCCGGACCTCCTGGGTCTACGGGGTCGTGGGCGACAACTTCCTGAAGACCGTGCTGACGGCGCTGCGCCAGGCCAGGGCGCTGCGGGTGGTGGACGACCAGCGCGGCGCTCCGACGGGCGCGGCCTACATCGCCGACGCGACGGCGCTGGCCGTGGCGCGCTACCTGGAGAACGACGGGGACGGTTTTCCGTTCGGCCTGTACCATCTGGCGGCGGCGGGGGCGGCCAGTTGGCACGAATACGCCTGTTTCATCGCCGCGCAGGCCTGGCGCGCGGGCCTGCCGGTCGATTCGAGGCCGCAGGACATCGAGCCCGTGCCTTCGTCGCGGTATCCGGCCGCGGCGCGCCGACCCTCGAATTCCTGCCTGGACACCCGCCTGCTTGCCCGCGTGTTCGGCATCCATGCGCCGCCCTGGCAAGAGGGTGTGGCCCACGCGTTGGCAACCCTGGCCGGCTGCCGCGGCCTGGGGTAGGGGGCCATGCCGGACTGTCGCGCTTTCGCCACGGAAAAGACGTAAATAGTGCTACAATCGTCGACGATAAGCGCAGCTTTCATTGACTGCGCCCCGCACAGGCTCCAAGACCATGTTTTTCCCGCTGGCACGAACTACGACCCGGAACTTTCGCCCTATGTCGCGTTAGTTTTTTCGTGCGTCGGGTTTCTCCGTGTCAGGTCAGCGGCAGGACTCAGCAAGACAATCAACAGAACGCGGCTTCCAGGCCGCGTTTTTCGTTTCCGTTTTTTGATTTTCAGTTCCAAGAACCTCCCAGGAAATACTCCCGATGGTACAGATCACATTGCCCGATGGTTCGCAGCGCCAATATCCGGGGCCGGTAACGGTTGCCGAAGTGGCGCAATCGATCGGCACGGGCTTGGCGAAGGCCGCCCTGGGCGGGCGAGTCACGTTTGAGGGCGCGGAATCCAGGCTGGTCGACACCAGCTTCCGCATCGAGGGCGATGCCCGCCTGGCGATCGTGACCGCCAAGGACGCCGACGGCCTGGACCTGATCCGCCACTCCACGGCCCACCTGCTGGCCTATGCCGTCAAGGAGCTGTTTCCGGACGCCCAGGTCACCATCGGTCCGGTGATCGACAACGGCTTCTACTACGATTTTTCGTACAAGCGCCCGTTCACGCCCGAAGACCTGGCCGCCATCGAGAAGAAAATGGCCGAGCTGGCCAAGAAGGACGAAGTCGTCACGCGCGAAGAATGGTCGCGCGACGACGCCGTCGAATTCTTCAAGGGCATCGGCGAAAAGTACAAGGCCGAGATTATCGCCTCGATCCCCTCGAACGAGACGCTCAGCCTGTACCGCGAAGGCGACTTCGTCGACCTCTGCCGCGGCCCGCACGTCCCGTCCACGGGCAAGCTGAAGGTCTTCAAGCTGATGAAGGTGGCCGGCGCCTACTGGCGCGGCGACAGCAAGAACGAGATGCTCCAGCGCATCTACGGCACGGCCTGGGCGACCAAGGAAGAGCAGGAAGCCTATCTGCACATGCTGGAAGAGGCCGAGCGCCGCGACCACCGCAAGATCGGCCGCGAACTCGACCTGTTCCACTTCCAGGACGAAGCGCCCGGCCTGATCTTCTGGCACCCCAAGGGCTGGGCCCTGTGGCAGCAGGTCGAGCAATACATGCGCGCCGTGTACAACAACAACGGCTACCAGGAAGTCAAGGCGCCGCAGATCCTGGACCTGTCGCTGTGGAAGAAGACGGGCCACTGGGACAACTACCGTGAAAACATGTTCACGACCGAGTCCGAGAACCGCGTCTACGGCCTGAAGCCGATGAACTGCCCGGGCCACGTGCAGATCTTCAATTCCGGCCTGCACTCCTACCGCGAACTGCCGCTGCGCTATGGCGAATTCGGCCAATGCCACCGCAACGAACCCTCGGGCTCGCTGCATGGCATGATGCGCGTGCGCGGTTTCACGCAGGACGACGGCCACATTTTCTGTACCGAAGAACAGCTCCAGGACGAATGCGCCGACTTCACGGCCCTGCTGCAGAAGGTCTACCGCGACTTCGGCTTCACCGAAGTGCTGTACAAGGTCGCCACGCGTCCTGAAAAGCGCATCGGCTCGGACGAAGTCTGGGATACGGCCGAACAGGCGCTGATGGAAAGCCTGCGCCGCACGGGCTGCGAATTCGAGATTTCGCCCGGAGAAGGCGCGTTCTACGGCCCGAAGGTGGAATACACCCTGAAGGACGCCATCGGCCGCCACTGGCAATGCGGTACGATCCAGGTCGACTTCTCCATGCCCGTGCGCCTGGGCGCCGAGTACGTGGACCAGAACGACCAGCGCCGCCCGCCGGTCATGCTGCACCGGGCGATCCTCGGTTCGCTGGAGCGGTTTATCGGCATGCTGATCGAAAACCACGCCGGCGCGATGCCCCCTTGGCTGGCCCCGGTGCAGGCCGTCGTATGCTGCATTTCCGAACCTTCCGCCGATTATGCGGCGGAAATCACGCAAAGCCTGAAAAAACAAGGCTTTAGAGTAGAGTCCGATTTGCGTGGTGAAAAAATCACTCGTAAAATTCGGGAGCACAGCCTGCAAAAGGTGCCGTACATCCTTGTCGTCGGCGACAAGGAGAAACAAAACGGCACCGTAGCCGTGCGCGGTTTGGGCGGATTGGACCTTGGCGCCATCGCATTCGACGACTTCGTCGCGCGCTTGTCCGAGGATGTGTCCACCCGCCGCGACGTCGTCAACCCTGACAGCAGCGCTGCTTAACATTTCTAGGAGCTTTCAACATCGCCACTGAAAAAGCCAATCGCATCAACGGTGAAATCCGCGTCCCCGAGGTGCGCCTGATAGGTCTGGACGGAGAACAGCTCGGCATCGTCAAGATCGCCGACGCATTCCGTCTTTCCGAGCAAAACGACGTGGATCTGGTGGAAATCGCGCCGAACGCCGAGCCGCCGGTCTGCCGTTTGATGGACTACGGCAAATTCAAGTACCAAGAGCAGAAGCGCCAGGCCGAAGCCCGTTCCAAGCAAAAGGTCATCCAGGTCAAGGAAGTCAAATTCCGTCCGGCCACCGACGAGGGCGACTACCAGGTCAAGCTGCGCAACCTGCGCCGCTTCCTCGAGGAAGGCGATAAGGCCAAGGTGACGCTGCGTTTCCGCGGCCGCGAAATGGCCCACCAGGAACTCGGCATGCGGGTGCTTGAACGTGTGCGCGACGATCTGCTGGAACTTGCCCAGGTCGAAGCCATGCCTAAGCTCGAAGGCCGTCAGATGGTCATGGTGCTGGCGCCCAAGAAGAAGGCCGTGCCCGCGGGCAAGCCCGAATCGGCGGCCTGAGCTCCAGCCTCGGCCTCTTGGGAGGCCCGGCCGCTCGTTCAACCCGCCGTCCGCTCCGTGGACCGGCGGGTTCGCTTATTGGGCGGCTCTGCGCTACGATGTCACAAAGCCGCCTTCCCGCGAGGGAAGGCGGCGTCCGTTCAGGGTGTCGCGATGCACGTTTTGTTCGTTTTGGATCCCTTGCCGCTGCTGAAGGCGTACAAGGACAGCTCAGTCGCCATGATGCGCGCCCTGGTGGCGCGCGGCCATACGCTCAGCGTGGCCATGCAGGGCGATCTCTACATCGAGGGCGGCACGGTCAAGGCCGTCGCCACGCCCATCGAACTGGCCGCGGACGCCGATCTGCACGGCCACGACTGGTGGCGCGAGTCCGCCGCCCAGGATCTGCCGCTGGCGGAATTCGGCGCGGTGGTCATGCGCAAGGATCCGCCGTTCGACATGGAATACGTGTATTCCACCCACCTGCTCGAATACGCCGAGGCGCAGGGCGCCAGGGTATTCAACGGCGGCGCCGCGATCCGCAATCACCCGGAAAAGCTGGCCATCACCGAAATCAGCGAGTTCACCGCGCCCACGCTGGTGACCCGCAACATGGCCCGCCTGAAGGCCTTCCATGACGTGCATCATGACGTCATCGTGAAGCCGCTGGACGGCATGGGGGGCACCGGCGTGTTCCGGCTCCAGCCCAAGGACCCGAACCTGAACGCCATCCTGGAAACGCTGACGGACAACGGCGCGCGCACCATCATGGCGCAGCGCTACATCCCCGACATCGTCAAGGGCGACAAGCGCATCCTGCTGATCGGCGGCGAACCGGTGCCGTACTCGCTGGCCCGCATCCCGCTGGCCGGAGAAACGCGCGGCAACCTGGCGGCCGGCGGACGCGGCGTCGCCCAGGCGCTGTCGCCGCGCGACCGGGAAATCGCCGAGGCCGTGGCGCCCAAGCTCGCCGCGCGCGGCCTGCTGCTGGTCGGCCTGGACGTCATCGGCGATTACGTCACCGAAGTCAACGTCACCAGCCCCACCTGCTTCGTCGAGATCGCGGAACAGACTGGCTTCGATGTCGCGGGCATGTTCGTCACGGCGCTGGAAAAAGCCGTGGCGGCCAAAGCCTCGGCCTGAACTCCCGGAATCCGCCATGACCACGGGTATTGTCATCGTCGTGCACGCGCCCCTGGGCGCGGCGATGCGCGAATGCGCCAGCCACGTCATGGGCAACCTTGACGGCATGCTGGCCATTCACGATATCCAGCCCGAAGACAGGCCGGACGATCTGGCTCCGGACGTCCTGAAGGACATCCTGGAGCAGGAGCATGGCGCCGGGGTGCTGGTGCTGACCGACCTGATCGGCGCCACCCCCGCCAACATCGCCAAGCGGGCCGTCGCCGACGCCCAGGCGCAAGGCATCCAGTGCTGTGTGCTGGCCGGGTTGAACACCCCCATGCTGCTGCGGGCCCTGACCTATCGCGGCCTGCCCTTGGCCGAAACGCGCGAAAAGGCCCTGGCCGGGGGAGTGCAGGGCGTCTTGCGTGTAGACTGACGGGCGGAAATTTGCCCTATTATGTCGGCTGATATTTTCATGCCGGTGAGCGGTTC
Organism: Achromobacter veterisilvae; assembly: GCF_037619525.1. Lineage (NCBI taxonomy): Bacteria > Pseudomonadati > Pseudomonadota > Betaproteobacteria > Burkholderiales > Alcaligenaceae > Achromobacter > Achromobacter veterisilvae. Next base: position 3,369,866 of record NZ_CP148753.1, read on the forward strand.
GACGTTTTGCTGCAATCCATACTGCGGCGCCAAGCCGCGGTCATAATATTCCCTATGCCTAATACAGACATCGTCATCAGCAATAAACTGGGCCTGCACGCCCGGGCGGCCGCCAAACTGACGCAACTGGCGAGCAAGTTTTCCAGCGAGATCTTCATCTCGCGCGGCGCGCAGCGCGTGAACGCCAAGAGCATCATGGGTGTCATGATGCTGGCGGCCGGGCTGGGCGTGACGGTCAGGCTGGAGGCTTCGGGCAACGATGCCGAGCAAGCCCTTTCCGAAATTGAAACACTGTTCGACAGCAAATTCGGTGAGCAGGAATAGAACATCTTCTGAATCCGCCGGCCTGAACGCACGCCAGGCCGGCTCGTCTGCGACCCTCACGGACACACACGACGGGGCTGGCTCTGCCAGCCCCGTCGTGTGTCTGTACGGCAAAGGCGTAGCCAAGGGATACGCGATCGGGCGTGCCGTCGTCATGGGCGCCGCGGCGCTCGAGGTCGCGCACTACCGCATCTCGCCCGAGGACATTCCGGCCGAAAGCAGCCGGCTGACCGATGCCTTGGCGTCGGCGCAGCAGGAACTGCTGCAACTGGCCGAGACCTTGCCGGCCGACGCGCCGCGCGAGCTGGGCGCCATGTTGAACGTGCACAGCCTGCTGCTGGGCGATCCGCTGCTGGCCGAACAGACGCTGGCCCTGATCGCCGAACGCCACTACAACGCCGAATGGGCGCTGACCACGCAGGGCCAGATCCTGGGGCAGCAGTTCGACGCGATGGAGGACGAGTACCTGCGCGAACGCGGGGCCGACGTGCGCCAGGTCATCGAACGGGTGCTGCACGTCCTGGCGGGCTCCTCGGCGATCCTGCCCGACATGTCCCACATGGGGGGCGACGATGCGCTGGTGGTCGTGGCCCACGACATCTCGCCCGCCGACATGCTGCGGCTGCGCGGGGGGCGCTTCGCGGCCTTCGTGACCGACCTGGGCGGCCCCACCTCGCACACCGCGATCGTGGCGCGCAGCATGGGCGTGCCCGCCGTCGTGGCCATGGGCAACGTGCGCGAACTGGTCCGCGACGGCGACATGCTGATCATCGACGGCGCCGCCGGCGCGGTGATCGTCAACCCGTCCGACCGCATCCTCCAGGAATACCGCCGCCGCCAGTCCGCCTACGCGGACGAGCGCGCCGAACTCAGCCTGCTGCGCGACGAGCCGTCGGTCACCCTGGACGGCATCGACATCGTGCTGCACGCCAATATCGAACTGCCGGAAGAGGCCGCCCTGGCGCTGGCCTCCGGCGCGCACGGGATCGGGTTGTTCCGCAGCGAATTCCTGTTCATGGGGCGTCCGGACCTGCCGGGCGAGGAAGAACAGTACGAAGCCTATTCGTCCGTCGTGAAAGTGATGGCCGGGCGGCCCGTCACGATCCGGACGCTGGACATCGGCTCGGACAAGACGCTGGACGGCGAGGCCACCGTGGCCACCAATCCCGCCCTGGGGCAGCGCGCCATCCGCTATTGCCTGGCGCGCCCGGAAATGTTCGCGACCCAACTGCGCGCCATCCTGCGGGCGTCGGCCCACGGCCCGGTGCGCCTGCTGATCCCGATGATCGCCCACATGCACGAGGTCGTGGCGACCAAGGCGGCCATCGAATCCGCCCGCCGCGAACTCGACGCCCGCGGCCAGGCCTATGCGCCGCACATGGAGGTGGGCGCCATGGTCGAGGTGCCCGCCATCGCCATCGCGATCGAGCCCTTTGCCCAGGCGCTGGACTTCCTGTCCATCGGCACCAACGACCTGATCCAGTACACGCTGGCGATCGACCGCGGCGACCACGACGTGGCCGCCCTGTACGATCCGCTGCATCCGGCGGTGCTGCGCCTAGTGGCCCACACCATCAACGCGGGCGAGCGGGCCGGCAAGCCGGTCGCCGTGTGCGGGGAAATGGCGGGCGATTCGCGCATGACGCGCCTGCTGCTGGGCCTGGGCCTGACCGAGTTCTCCATGCACCCGCAGCAGTTGCTCGACGTGAAGCGCGAAGTGCGCCGCGCGCATTCCAACGCCTTGCGCGTCAAGGTGGCGGCCGCCCTGAACCGCGCCTTGCCGGTAGACCTGGACGCGCTGGGCCCAGGCTGAAGCGCGCTTCGGCCGGGGAATGGAAAAAGCCCGAGACCACAAAGGTCTCGGGCTTTTGTTTACCGCTTCGCAACCAATCGCTGCTACCTCATCCAGGCCGCGATGGATCCAGCTCCGCCGGTCCATACGCGGCGCCCCTCGAGGGGGAGGCGCCAAAGGCGCCTCGGGGGTGGGCTAACTATGATATGCGGATTCGCCGTGGCTCGTGACATCCAGGCCTTCGCGCTCCTGGTCTTCCGGCACGCGCATGCCGCACAGGGCGTTGGCGATCTTGTAGGCGATCCAGGCCACCACGCCGGACCAGACGATGGTCAGCAGCACGCCTTCGAGCTGGACCCACAGTTGATGGCCGATCATGCCGGCCTCGGCCAGGCCGGGGCCGCCGAGGACCTGCGCGTTGAACACGCCCGTCAGCAGGGCGCCGACGATGCCGCCCACGCCGTGCACGCCGAACACGTCCAGCGCGTCGTCGGCGCGCAGCAGGCGCTTCAGGCCGTTCACGCCCCAGACGCAGACCGTGCCGGCGACCACGCCGATGACCAGCGCGCCCACCGGGCCAACCAGGCCGGCCGCGGGGGTGATGCCCACCAGGCCGGCGATCGCGCCGGAGGCGGCGCCCAGCATCGAGGGCTTGCCCTTGACGGCCCACTCAGTGAACAGCCAGGCCAGCACGGCGCCGGCGGTGGCGATCATGGTGTTGAAGAAGGCCAGCGTGGCGTTCTCGTTGGCGGCCAGCGCCGAGCCCGCGTTGAACCCGAACCAGCCCACCCACAGCAGGGCGGCGCCCACGAACGTCATCGGCAGGTTGTGCGGCTGCATCGCCTCGCGGCCGTAGCCCACGCGCTTGCCCACTACGTACGCGCCCACCAGGCCGGCCACGCCGGCGTTGATGTGCACCACGGTGCCGCCGGCGAAATCCAGCGCGCCCTTGGCGTTGAGCAGCCCCGGCGCGGTTTCGGACGCGAACCACACCATGTGGGCGATGGGTATGTAGGCGAACGTGAACCAGATCACCGTGAACACCAGCACCGCCGAAAAGCGCGCGCGTTCGGCGAAGCTGCCGACGATCAGCGCGCAGGTGATGCCGGCGAACGTGGCCTGGAACGACGCGAAGAGCAGCTCCGTCAGGGTGTTCGACATGGCGTACGAGCCGTCGGCCGGCGTGAACATGCCGGAGAAGAAGGCGCGCGACAGGCCGCCGAAGAAGGCGTTGCCCTCGGTGAACGCGAGGGAGTATCCGTAGATGAACCAGAGAACCAGGCCCAGCACGAACGTGCACAGCACTTGCAGCAGCACGGACAGCACGTTCTTGCTGCGTACCAGGCCGCCATAGAACATCGCCAGACCGGGTACGGCCATCATCAATACAAGCAGGGTAGAGACGAGCAACCAGGAGATATCTGCTTTATCCATTTTCAGGCTCCATTGAGTTTTTATTTATTCGTTCAGAGCGCAGCTTCGCCGGCTTCGCCTGTTCTGATCCGGATCACTTGTTCCAAAGGCGCGGCGAAGATCTTGCCGTCGCCGATCTTGCCGGTGCGGGCGGCCATTTCGATCGCCTCGATGACCTGGTCGACGAGGTGGTCGGGCACGGCGGCCTCGACGCGCAGCTTGGGCAGGAAGTCGACGGCGTATTCCGCGCCGCGATACAGCTCGGTATGGCCTTTCTGGCGGCCGAATCCTTTCACTTCAGTAACGGTCAGGCCCTGGACGCCGATCCCGGATAGAGCCACCCGCACTTCGTCGAGCTTGAAGGGCTTGATGATGGCGATGATGAGTTTCATGGCATTTCCTCTCATGGTTGCACGTTGGCCCTGGGTATCAAGCAAATTCCATGCCATATCGCGCAGCGCCGGAAGAAGACGGGGAGGGCCCGCAATTTGTGCTTGCAAGCACCAACCTAGTGCGCCGTGCACCGCGGCCGAGCTTCAAATTGGTGCGTGCGGAAGGGCGTCCAGGGCATGCAACCAAATATGTTCCAAACCCGTCATGTGTTGCGAATTGATGCGGCCCCAGTTGCGATTCATGTCGGCAGATGCTCCTAATTCGCGTGCTTGCCAAGAATGGGGAACGGCCCGCTCAGCCTTGCGGCGCATGGCTCCGCCCGGAAATACAGGGCGCCCGGCGGGCCGCCGGCGGGCGGTGAAACGGAGCGCGCAAGGCCTGGCTCGTGATACGAGGGTTTACACGCATCGGCTTGTTGCGCAAGGGCGGCTGAAGAAGAATCGACAACAGTTCAGGCCGTTCGACGGACGGCTCGGACCGCGGGCAGCGGTCCGGCGGGTATCGATGTTGGTAGGGGGTTGCCGCCATGGCAGCCCGGTTTTCTCCTGTGCTTTGAAGGGCGGTCACCGCATGCGGCCCGCCCTTTTTTTTTGCTTCCGCCCGCCCCGAGAGCCGCGAGTCCTGCTGGGTGGGGAAGGGCGTATTGACATATCGGGAAATTCCGATATTATCGCGTTCATGGATTTGCTCGAAGTATTCAAAGCCCTCTCGAACCGCACGCGTCTTGAAATCCTGAAAGGATTGAAGGATCCCGTGAACAGTTTCCCGCCGCAGGACGAAGGTGACGTGCTGACGGTGGGCGTTTGCGTCAGCAGCATCCAGGAAGGCGTCGGGCTGTCGCAGTCGACGGTGTCCGATTACCTTGCAACGCTGCAACGGGCAGGCCTGGTCGAGGCCAGGCGCATCGGTCAGTGGACCTACTACAAACGGAACGAAGCAGCCATCAGCGCGCTTGCCGAGATCATCGGGAAGGAGCTGTAGTTTTTTTTGCCTCTATATATCTGGAATTCCCGATATCCCTTTTTATCGAAATTAGGATCAACCATGAAAGCGATCGTATTGAAGTCATTTGGCGGCCCGGAATCGTTCGAGCTGCGCGACGTGCCCAAGCCCGTGCCGTGCGCCGGGCAAGTCCTGGTCCGGGTGCATGCCACCTCCATCAATCCCCTGGATTACCAGGTCCGGCGCGGCGACTATCCCGACCTGGTGCCGCTGCCGGCCATTACCGGCCACGACGTATCCGGTGTGGTGGAGGCGGTCGGACCGGGCGTGACGGCCTTCGTGCCCGGAGACGAAGTCTGGTACACGCCGCAAATATTCGACGGGCCGGGTAGCTATGCCGAGTACCACGTCGCTGCCGAAAGCATCGTCGGGAAGAAGCCTGCTTCCCTGAGCCATCTTGAGGCGGCGAGCCTGACCCTGGTCGGCGGGACGGCGTGGGAAGCGCTGGTTGCGCGCGCGGCGCTAAGGGTGGGGGAGAGCATCCTGGTGCACGGCGGCGCGGGAGGCGTCGGCCACGTGGCGATCCAGCTCGCGAAAGCGATCGGCGCAAGGGTATTCACCACCGTGCGCGACTCAAACATCGAATTCGCGCGCAGCGTGGGCGCCGATGTCGTCATCGACTACGAAAAAGAAGACTATGTCGACGCCGTCTTGCGGGAAACCGGGGGCCGCGGCGTCGATGTCGTGTTCGACACCATAGGCGGCAACGCCTTGTCGCGCAGCCCCGACGCGCTTGCGCAGTTGGGCCGGGTCGTCTCGATCGTGGACATCGCGCAACCGCAAAACGTTGTTCAGGCCTGGGGCAAGAACGCAAGCTATCACTTCGTGTTCACCAGGCAGAACCGCGGGAAGCTCGATGAATTGAGCGCATTGGTGGCGCGCGGCCAGCTACGGCCGCATGTGGGCGCGGTCTATCCGCTTGCCGACATTCCGCTCGCCCATGCCCGGCTGGAGCGTCCCAACAACGGCATCCAGGGAAAAATCGCGATTGCGGTCAAGCCGTAAGTGCGCGTCCTTATCCCTTCTTGCGCGACCGGAATGCCGCCACTTTCATCCGGTTGCCGCACACCGCCATGCTGCACCAGCGGCGCCGGTGCGACTTCGTCCTGTCGTGAAACATGAGCGTGCAGTCGTGCGCTTCACATTGCCGGACGAGATCCAGCGGCGCGTCGGTCAGCAGCATGACGACGGCCTGGGCAACGGGTTCGAGCAGGCTGGCGGCGTCCTCCTGGAGGCGCCGCCTTACCACCTTGAAAGCGTTGCTCGCGCTGTCCCACTCCAATTCCTTCGAGCGACGGCCGGCCCTGAGAACGTGGTTGACGATGCTGGCGTCAGCCTCTCCCCCCAGCTTGGCCGCGTTCAGCAAGCATTTTGCGCTTTCACGCAATTGAAGGGCGAGCTTCATCAGGCCCTTGGGGGGCGCCTCGATGCCGTGAGGAAGCACGCCGGCCAGCTTCAACCATGCCAGCACGGCATGGTCGTCGGTGAAGCACTCATGATGGGCCGGCCCCACGCCGAATTCACTGTTGATGAAGTCGAGCGCGAGGTCGTCCCCCACGAACAGCGGGGCCTTCTGGGCGGTTGCGTTTTCTGGCATTCCGCCAATGTAACCCAAAAAAAAGAATTTACCAGTTACTTATGCGTGGTGTAACCTTTAAAACTCGTTTATTGGGTTACGTGGAGATTTCGAGATGGCTACGAATGAACAGAAGGGAGCGGCCGGCGCGGCTGCGGCGTCGTTGACGGGGGGAGCGCTTGCGGCGGGCCGCCAGGTCCACCACCGGTTCGAGCAGGTGGGGGATGTAAAGGTGTTCTATCGGGTGGCGGGCGACCGGCGGGCGCCGGCGGTGCTCTTGCTGCACGGGTACGCGGCATCGTCGTTCATGTACCGCAACCTCATTCCGCTGCTTGCGGACAGGTACTACGTGATCGCGCCGGATCTGCCGGGCTTCGGATTCACCGAGGCGCCCGCCCGCGGGCAATATGCCTACACGTTTGACCAGCTCGCCAGGACCATCGGGCAGTTCACCGAGCAGTTGCGGCTGGAGCGCTACGCCATGCAAGTCTTCGACTACGGCGCTCCCGTGGGCTGGCGCCTCGCGGTGGCGAATCCGTCTCGCGTCAGCGCCATCGTTTCGCAGAATGGGAACGCCTATGAGGAAGGGCTGGGTCCGGGCTGGGCCCAGATCCAGGAGTATTGGAAGAAGCCGTCGCAAGCGAACCGCGATGCGCTGCGCGAGTTCTCCACGCCCGCCTCCATCGAGTGGCAGTATCTGGAAGGCGTCCCGGACGCCACCCTGGTCGCGCCCGATGCCATCGCGCTGGAGAGCTTCCTGGTGTCCCGGCCGGGCAATGCCGAGGTCCAGCTCGATCTGCTCCTGGACTACGCGTCCAACGTGGAAAAGTACCCGGAATTCCAAGCCTACTTCCGCAAGCACCAGCCGCCCCTGCTGGCGGTCTGGGGCAAGAACGATCCGTTCTTCCTGCCCGCGGGCGCCGAGGCCTGGAAGCGCGACATCCCTGGCGCCGACGTGCGCTTCTACGACACCGGCCACCTGGCGCTGGAGACGCACGGCGCCCAGATCGGGGCGGTCATCCGGGCGTTTCTGGATGAAAACGTGAAGTGAAGGGCGGTAGCGCATGCGCGGCGGCGCTCCGACGCACTACACTTGAGGCATCAAGAACATAGTGAGGCCGTCATGAACAATCGCACCCAATGGATGGAAGACATCCAGAAGAACCTTTCCGACCTGATCGCCCGCAGCCCGGCCGCGGACGTGGAGCGCAATATGCGCGCGATGATGACGCAGGCGTTCTCCAAGCTGGACCTGGTGACGCGCGAGGAGTTCGACGTCCAGGCCGATCTGCTGGCCCGTACCCGCGCTCGCGTGGACCAGTTGGCCGCCCAGGTGCAGCAACTGGAATCGCGTCTGTCCGCCCTGGACAAATAGCAGGGGGCCGCGCAGCGGCCGGGTTCGTCTCTTGCGGCCGCCTCGAGCGGCCGTTTTCGTTGGCCGCCGCCAGGCCGCGCGCGGGCGGGACCGTTTTGTCGCTTTCGGGGCGGCGGGCCGCCCGTCCTTTGCGGATACTGGCGGTTTACGTCCATCTGGGAGACCGCCTTGACGCTCGCCGTTCTTGCCAGCCGGGCCCTTTGCGGCCTGGATGCCCACGCGGTGCGCGTGGAGGCGCACCTGGGCCCCGGCCTGCCCAGCTTCAACGTGGTGGGCCTGCCGGACACCGAGGTGCGCGAAAGCCGCGAGCGCGTGCGCGCGGCCATCCTCAATAGCGGGTTCGAGTTTCCGCCGGGCCGGATCACCGTCAATCTTTCGCCGGCCGACATCCCGAAGGAATCGGGCCGCTTCGACCTGCCCATCGCCCTGGGCCTGCTGCTGGCTTCGGGCCAGTTGGCCGCGCCTTCCGACGGCGGCGTCGCGGAGGCGCCGGCGCCGGATCCGACGCTGGCCGACCTGGTGCTGGCCGGCGAGCTTTCCCTGACGGGGGCGCTGGTGCCGGTCGCCGCGCCGCTGGTCATCGCGCTGAGCGTCGCCCGCGAGGCGCCCGGCGCCACGCTCATCCTGCCCGCGGGCAGCGCCGAACAGGCCGCCTGGGTGCCCGGCCTGCGCGTATTGTCCGCGCGCAGCCTGGCCGACGTGGCCGCGCATGCGGCCGGCGCCTGCCGGCTGCCCGATGCCGTTCCCCGGCCCTGGCCCGCGGCCCCGCCTGTCCCGTGCCTGTCGGACGTGCGGGGGCAGCCCGGGGCGCGGCGGGCGCTGGAGGTCGCCGCCGCGGGAGGCCACAGCCTGCTGATGATCGGCCCGCCGGGGGCGGGCAAGAGCATGCTGGCCGCGCGCCTGCCCGGCCTGCTGCCGCCCCTGGCGCGCAACGAAGCGCTGGAGGCGGCCGCCGTGGCGGCCCTGGCGGGCCTGTCCGACGCGCCGATGGGGCAGCCGCCGTTCCGGGCGCCGCACCATTCGGCTTCGGTGGCCGCGCTGGTGGGCGGGGGCAGCCGGCCCCGCCCGGGCGAGATCAGCCTGGCGCATCGAGGGGTGCTGTTCCTGGACGAGCTGCCGGAATTCAGCCGGCGCGCGCTGGAAGCCTTGCGCGAACCCCTGGAGGCGGGCAGGGTGGTCATTGCCCGGGCGCTCCACGCCGCGCAGTTCCCCGCCCGCTTCCAACTGGTGGCGGCGATGAATCCATGTCCTTGCGGCTGGCGCGGGCATCCGGCCCGGGCCTGCGCCTGCACGCCGGACCAGGTGGCGCGCTACGCGGGCAAGGTGTCCGGCCCCTTGCTGGACCGGATCGACCTGCACGTGGCGCTGCCGCCGTCCGACCTCGATTGGCTGTCCGGCCCGCCGGGCGAGCCGTCGGGCCCGGTGCGCGAGCGCGCGCTGCGTTGCCGGCAGCGCCAGATGGCCCGCCAGGGCAAGCCGAACGCCGCGCTGGCCGGCGCCGAACTGGACGAGCATTGCCGGATGGACGGCGAGGCCCGGGCATTGCTGTCGCAGGCCATGCGCCGGCTGGCCGGCTCGGCGCGGGCCCTGCACCGGGCGCTGCGGGTGGCCCGGACGATCGCCGATCTCGATGGCGAGGAGAGGCTGGCCGCCCGCCACGTCGCCCAGGCGGTGCAGTACCGGCGGCCGGGAGTATGATTGCCCGGTTCCGGCATCCGGACCGGCGTTGCCGGCCATTCCCGCCCGTCCGCTCGACAAACCGCGGGAAATCACCATATAATCAAAGGCTTTCCCGGATCTGGGCTATGTTTGCCCGCCCGGGGAGAGCGCCGGTTGAGCGAAATTCCCAATGGAAGTCCGCAACGATTCCGGCGGAGCGGTGCCCGGCCAGGGCGCCGGTCTGGCCAGCGATGGCCGCAGTAGCAGGCTCAGCAGTGCCCCAAGTAGTACCCCCAAGCAGTACCCCAAGTAGTACCCCAAGAAGTGGCAACGGGTAGACAAGTTTTGCCGTGGCGTAGGGCTTCATCGGCCGTTCGCGCGTCAAGCACCTGGCGTCATATAAATCAACAATGTGTGTTTTAGTTTAGGGAATCATCATGCCCAAGATGAAAACCAAGAAAAGCGCCTCCAAGCGCTTTAAGGTTCGCGGCAGCGGCTCCATCAAGCGTGGTCAGGCGTTCAAGCGTCACATCCTGACCAAGAAGACCACCAAGGCCAAGCGTCAACTGCGCGGCTCGACGGCGGTCCATGACTCCAACGTGGCCTCCGTCAAGGCCATGATGCCTTTCGCTTGATAAAGGAGATCTAATATGCCTCGCGTCAAACGCGGCGTAACTGCCCGCGCACGTCACAAAAAAGTCATTGCCGCCGCCAAGGGTTACCGTGGCCGCCGCGGTAATGTGTTCCGCATTGCCAAGCAAGCAGTCATGCGCGCTGGCCAATACGCCTACCGCGACCGCCGCAACAAGAAGCGCACGTTCCGCGCTCTGTGGATCACGCGTATCAACGCCGCCGTCCGCGAGCATGGCGTTAGCTACAGCGTGTTCATCGCTGGTCTGAAGAAGGCTTCGATCGAACTCGACCGCAAGGTCCTGGCCGATCTGGCCGTGCGCGACAAGGCCGGCTTTGCCGCCATCGTGCAGCAAGCCAAGGCTGCCTTGGCTGCCTGATCGCGCGCTTTAACTCATCGCGCATCGCTGCAAACGGGGCTGTAATGGCCCCGTTTGCGTTTTGAAGGCTGGATTTCATGACTCTGACGGTTGACGACCTGGTCTCCCAGGCGCAAGAACGGTTCGCCGCGGCTCCCGACGCCGCCGCGCTGGAAAACGCAAAGGCTCGGTTCCTGGGCAAGGAAGGCGCGCTGACGGTGCTGCTGAAAGCCCTGGGCAAGCTCGATCCCGAGCAGAAGCGCGAGATGGGCGCCCGGATCAATCAGGCCAAGCAAAAGGTCGAAGAGCTCCTGAACTTGCGCCGCGCCGCGCTGGCGCAGGCGGAACTGGATGCCCGGCTGGCATCCGAAACCATTGACGTCACGCTCCCGGGCCGCGGCCGCGCGCCGGGCGGCATCCATCCGGTGATCCGGACCTGGGAACGAGTGGAAGAGATCTTCCGTTCCATCGGCTTCGACGTGGCCGACGGCCCCGAAGTGGAAAACGACTGGACCAATTTCACCGCGCTGAACAATCCGCTGGACCATCCGGCGCGTTCCATGCAGGACACGTTCTACGTCGACATGAACGACGCCGACGGCCTGCCGCTGCTGCTGCGCACGCACACCAGCCCCATGCAGGTGCGTTACGCCCGCATGCACAAGCCGCCCATCAAGGTCATCGCGCCGGGGCGCACCTACCGCGTCGACAGCGACGCCACGCACTCGCCCATGTTCCATCAAGTGGAAGGGCTCTGGATCGCCGAGGACATCTCGTTCGCCGACCTGAAGGGCGTGTACACCGACTTCCTGCGTTGCTTCTTCGAAAGCGACGATCTCGTCGTGCGTTTCCGCCCGTCGTTCTTCCCGTTCACGGAACCGTCCGCCGAAATCGACATGATGTTCACCTCGGGTCCGAACCGCGGCCGCTGGCTGGAAATTTCCGGCTCGGGCCAGGTGCATCCGCAAGTGGTGCGCAACTTCGGTCTCGATCCCGAACGCTACATCGGCTTCGCCTTCGGCTCCGGGCTCGAGCGCCTGACCATGTTGCGCTACGGCGTCAACGATCTGCGCCAGTTCTACGAAGGCGATTTGCGCTTCCTGCGCCAGTTCAACGAATAACCCACGGCTGATCATGCAATTTCCCGAATCCTGGCTGCGTACGCTGGTCAATCCCCCGATCGCAACCGACGAACTCGCGCACCGGCTCACGATGGCCGGCCTGGAAGTCGAAGACACCGTGCCCGCGGCGCCCGCTTTCACGGGCGTGGTGGTGGCTCACATCGTCGAGATCGCGCCGCATCCCGACGCCGACAAGCTGCGCGTCTGCCAAGTGGACGACGGCTCCGGCGAACGCCTGCAGATCGTCTGCGGCGCGCCCAACGCCGCGGCCGGCCTGAAGGTGCCGCTGGCCCGCGTGGGCGCGGAGTTGCCCGGCGGCATGAAGATCGGCGTGGCCAAGATGCGCGGCGTGCAATCGTCGGGGATGCTGTGCTCGGCGCGCGAACTGGGCCTGTCGCAGGATCATGCGGGCCTGCTGGAGTTGCCCGCGGACCTGGCGCCCGGCCTGTCGATCCGTGAAGCGCTGGACCTGGACGACACGCTCTTCACCTTGAAGATGACGCCCAACCGCGCGGACTGCCTGTCCATCCTGGGCGTGGCGCGCGAAGTCGCCGCGCTGACCGGCGCGCCGCTGTCGGTGCCCACCGCCGCCGCCGTGCCCGTCACGCTGGACGAGCGCCTGCCGGTCAAGGTCGAAGCGCCCGATCTGTGCGGCCGTTTCGGCGGCCGCGTGATCCGCGGCGTCAACGCCCGCGCCGCAACGCCCGGCTGGATGAAGACGCGCCTGGAGCGCGCCGGCCAGCGGTCCTTGTCGGCCCTGGTGGACATCTCCAACTACGTCATGCTCGAACTGGGCCGTCCGTCGCACGTGTTCGACCTGGACAAGATCCAGGGCGACCTCTGCGTGCGCTGGGCCCGCGAAGGCGAGACCCTCGAACTGCTCAACGGCCAGACCGTGACGCTGGACCCCAAGGTCGGCGTGGTGGCGGCGGGCGACCAAGTGGAAAGCCTGGCCGGCATCATGGGCGGCGAGGCCACCTCGGTGACGCTGGACACGCGCAACATCTACCTGGAAGCCGCGTTCTGGTGGCCCGAGTCGCTGGCCGGCCGCGCGCGCCGCTACAAGTTCAGCTCCGAAGCCAGCCACCGCGGCGAACGCGGCGTGGACTTCGCCACGATTCCCGAGCACATCGAATTCATCACGCGCCTGATCGTCGACATCTGCGGCGGACAGGCCGGTCCCCTGGACGACCAGATCGTCAACCTGCCCAAGCGCCTGCCGGTGCGCATGCGCCTGGCGCGCTGCCATCGCGTGCTGGGCGTGCCGGTCACGCAGGCCGAAGTCGCGAAGATCTTCGGCAGCCTGGGCCTGGAGTTCACGGTCGAGGGCGACGACTTCATCGTCACGCCGCCGTCGTACCGCTTCGACCTGGAACTGGAAGAAGACCTGATCGAGGAAGTGGCCCGCATCTACGGCTTCGAGAACATTCCCGCCGTGCCGCCGATGGCGCGCGCCAAGATGTTCTCGCAGCCCGAGATCCGCCGCGGCGCCCATGCGCTGCGCCGCCTGACCGCGGCGCAGGACTACCAGGAAGTCGTGAACTACAGCTTCGTCGAGGCCGATTGGGAACGCGACTACGCCGGCAACGACAACCCGGTCCGCCTCGTCAATCCCATCGCCAGCCACCTGTCGGTGATGCGTTCCAGCCTGATCGGCGGCCTGGTCGCCAACATCCGCCACAACGCCAACCGCAAGCAGTCCCGCGTGCGCCTGTTCGAACTGGGCCGCGTGTTCCTGCGCGACGCATCCGCGCCGGACGGCCCGCTGGAAGTGGCCGGCGTGCGCCAGCCGCTGAAGCTGGCGGGCGCGGCCTGGGGCCCGGCCGTGGAAGAGCAGTGGGGCGCCGCCACGCGCCAGGTGGACTTCTACGACGTGAAGATGGATGTCGAGGCGCTGTTCGGCGCGCGCGGCGGCCGCCTGCGGTTCGAGGCCGCGGCCCATCCCGCGCTGCATCCGGGCCGCAGCGCCCGCATCGAACTCGATGGCCAGCAGGTTGGCTGGATCGGCGAACTGCATCCGCGCTGGGCGCAGCAATCCGATCTGGCGCATGCGCCCGTCGTGTTCGAACTGGACGTCGCGGTCCTGTCCGAAGGCGAATTGCCGCAGGTGCGCGAACTGTCGCGCCAGCCCGTGGTGATGCGCGATCTGGCGCTGTGGGTCGATGCGCACGTGTCCGTGCAGTCCATGCTGGACACCGTCGCCGCGGCCGTCAAGGCGGACCCGCAACTGGCGGTAGTGCAGGACGTGCGCCTGTTCGACGTATGGCGCGAGAAGCCCCAGGACGGCCAGCCCGCTACCGAGAAAAGCCTTGCTTTCCGGTTCTGGCTACAGGACACTGAGGTCACGCTGGACGAAGCCCGGGTGGCGGATTGCCTGGCGCGCATCAAGGATGCCTTGGTGGCCGCGCATGGCGCACGCCAGCGCGCCTGAACCATGGGGAACAGTATGCTTGTCGAGCCACGCACCCTGACCAAGGCCGAGCTGGCCGAGCTGCTCTTCGAGCGGGTCGGCCTGAACAAGCGCGAAGCCAAGGACATCGTCGATACTTTCTTCGAGGAAATCCGCGACGCCCTGGCGCGCGGAGATTCCGTGAAGCTCTCGGGCTTCGGCAATTTCCAGGTGCGCGACAAACCGCCGCGTCCCGGCCGCAATCCCAAGACCGGCGAGACCATTCCCATCGCCGCCCGCCGCGTGGTTACTTTCCATGCGAGTCAAAAACTCAAGAATGTGGTGGAGCAGGCGGCGCCCGCTGCATCCGACGACGCCGAGGAGTGATACGCTTTGTCGGCAATTGTTATCGGCCTTTGACGTATCGCGGCATAAAATTCTCTTATGACACGTACTGAATCCACCGTTACCTTACCGCCCATTCCCGCCAAGCGTTACTTCACCATCGGTGAAGTCAGCGACCTGTGTGGCGTCAAGCCCCATGTCTTGCGGTATTGGGAACAGGAATTCACGCAGCTCAAGCCGGTGAAGCGGCGCGGCAACCGCCGCTATTACCAGCATCACGAAGTGCTGCTGATCCGTCGCATCCGTTCCCTGCTGTATGAGCAAGGCTTCACGATCAGCGGCGCGCGCAATCGCCTGGGCGACGCACGCGACATGCCGCATGACCAGGACGCGGCCGTGCGTCTGTCCGGCGCCGAAATGCAGGCCCTGCGCAACGAACTGGGCAACGTCTCGACGATGCTGGCCGAAGCGCTGGGCACCGCGTCCAATGCCTCTGGCGCAAGCAACGCCAGCGCGGCGCCGGCGGCCTGAGCCCGGCGCGAAGCGGCGCTTTGCGCCGCTTTTTTTTCGGCACATGGATTGAATGCAGTACCGGCAATGCGCGCGCTGAAAGCGCGGCGCGTTGCCGGCATCGGCACCTTGCGCTCCGCGCAGCCGCAAGCATCTGTTTGATGCGATCGGCGCACACGGAGCGCAAATTTTTTTGAGTATTCAGCGCTTTTTTTGCACGAATGCGTGCAAACATTTTTTTGTTCTGCTATACTCTTTTTCTTTCGGGGCGTAGCGCAGCCTGGTAGCGCACTTGCATGGGGTGCAAGGGGTCGCGAGTTCGAATCCCGCCGTCCCGACCAGCAGTTCAAAAGGCCGTCAGTGAGAAATCACTGACGGCCTTTTTCATTTTCGTGCGTTTACTTCAGTACTACTTCAGCACTTCGGCGGCCTGGTAAAAACAGAATCCGCTATTGCGCACGGTCTTCACCGGCAAGGCCTGGCCGCTCAACGATCCGATCCGGCGCCGCAGCCGCGACATCTGCGTGTCCAGCCTGCGCTGGTCATACTGCAAATAATCTTCGCCCAGCGCTTCGATGATTTCCCAGCGGGCGACGTTTTGTCCGGCCCGCGACATCAGGCAGGACAGCACGACGGCGTCCTGCTGCGACAAGGGCACGGTCGGCGCGCCCGGAATGTGGAGAACGCGCGGGCGCAGGTCGAGCCGCCAGCAGTCGGGCTGGCGCGGGGCTTGCGGGGCGCGCAGGTCCAGCCGCCGCGCCAGCGCCGCCAGCGTCGCCGCGAGCACGTCCAGGTCCGAGCCTTTTCCCAGGTAATGATCGGCGCCGACTGTCAGCCCGCGCACCTGGTCCGCGCTGGTGTTGCGCGCGCTGAAGACGATGATGCCGACCGGCTCGCCGGCCGAGCGAAGCCGCTGGATGAGTTCGAGGCCGCAGCCATCGGGCAGGCCGATGTCGATGATGGCGAGCCGGTGGCGGACGGGATCGAATCCTTGCTCGAACGCTTCCAGGTTGGCCAGGCACAGCGGCGCATAGCCTAAATCGGCCAGAAAATCCCCCAGTTCCTGCCGTAGCACCGGTTCGTCTTCAAGCACAATCACGCCCACCATGAATTTCCCCTTCCTGTCCGGTCCGATGAAACAGCTCCGCAGTTTCGATTCCGTATTTCGGCGGCTCGCCTGGGGGTTGCTCATCGCCATCGCGATGGGGGCGACCCTGCCGGCGGCGGCGGCCGTGTTGCGTCTGGATGCGCAATCTTCCTTGCATGATACCGCCGGTTATCTGGAGCGCCTGGACGACCCGGAGGGCGTGCTGGACGCGGCCCAGGCCGACGCGGCGCAAACGTGGTCGGCGCTGCCGGGCAATCTGAATGCGGGTTTCACGCCGGCGACGGTCTGGCTGCGCCTGACGCTCGACGTGGAACAGGCGCGGCCGGACGGCTGGATGCTGCGCCTCGGCAATGCGCTGCTCGATGACGTGGAAGTGCATGTCCAGCGGCCGGACGGGGCGTGGGCATTGTTGGGACACAGCGGGGAAAACGTCGACCGCGAGGAATGGCCCGTGGATTTCCGCAGTCCGACGTTCCTCTTCACGCCCGCGGCCGAAGGGCGGCACGTCGTGCTGCTGCGGCTGCAAAGCAAGAACGCGATGATGAGCCGGCTGGAAGTCTGGCAGCGCTCCGCCTTCGACAACCGTTCCCGCCGGGAAGGATTGCTGTTCGGCCTGTACGCCGGCTTCTATCTGCTGCTCATCGGCATGCACGCCATTTTCTGGCTGGGGACGCGGGCGCCCATGAGCGGGCTGTTCCTGGCGTACATCGGAAGCTGCGTGTTCAACGAGGTGCTTTCGCTGGGGCTGATCCAGCAGTTGAGCGGCCTGTCCGTGGCCTGGAGCGACCGGCTCCTGGGCGTGGGCATGGCCTGCGCGGTGCCCATCGCGGTGGCGGTGGCGTTGCGCCAGTTGGAGCTTGCGCGCTGCCATCCGCGGCTGGCCCGCTGGATGAGCCTGGTTTGCCGGGGCATCGCGGCCGTGTGCGTGGCGTTGATCCTGTCGGGCCACTACGCGTGGGGCATGCAGCCGGTGCAGTTGACCGCGCTTGCGCTGATCCCGATCCTGTCCGCCCTGGCGGCTTATCTGCTGTGGCGCGGATGGCGGCCGGCGCGGTATTTCCTGCCGGTCTTCGGCGTGTTCTACGCGGGCGTCGTGATCGGTTTTTTGCGCAACCTGCGCGTCCTGCCCGTCAACGCGTTCACCGAGCACGCCTCGTTGCTGGGCACCATGGTGCACATGCTGCTGCTCAGCTTCATCATCATCGGCGGCCACGAGCGCAGCCGGCGCGCGCGCGAGCTTCGGCAGGCCAATCTTGCCGCCCAGTTGGCCCGCGAACACAGCCAGCGCCTGGAGGTGGAGGTGGCGGAACGCACCGTCGACCTGTCGGATGAAATGCGGCGCCGGGAACGCGTCGAAGGCGAATTGCGCCAGGCGCTGGACGCCGAGCGCCAGGTCATGGCCGAACAGCGCGACTTCGTGGCGATGGTGTCGCATGAATTCCGCACGCCGCTTGCGATCATAGGAACGTCCGCGCAGCAACTGGGCCGCAATCTGCAGAGCGCGCCGTTGGAAAGAAACCAGGCGCGGTGCCACAACATCCAGGATGCGTCGCTGCGCCTGTTGGCGCTGGTGGACGAGTATCTGACGGAAGACCGCATCCGCGAGCTTCGCAGCGAGCCGCAGGAGGACGCCTGCGATTTGCGCGCCATGCTGGCGGAATTGGAGCAGGCGTTTCCGTCCGGCCGCGTCCATTGCGAGGTGGACCCGGAGATAGGCCTCATGCGCGGCGATGCCGGACTGCTGCGCATCGCCTTGCGCAATCTGCTGGCCAATGCGGACCGCCATGCGCCCGAGGACGGCCAGGTCCGCGTCGCCGTCCGGGCGGAGGGCGAGACCGTGCGCATCGAGGTGTCGAATCCGGGCGCCCGTATTCCCGAACCGGAATGGGAGCGGCTGTTCCAGAAGTACTACCGCGGGCAGAACGCCAGACTGCGTCCCGGCGCGGGCCTGGGGCTTTATCTGGTGCGCCAGATCGCTGCCCGGCTGGAAGGATCCGTGGCCTTGGTCCGCATGGGCGGGGACGAGCCGGTGACGTTCCGGCTTCGCTTGTCCTATCGCCCGGTTCCCTGACCCGGCCGGCGGTCGGGGCCGACTGTTGCGCCGCGAATACAGCGCTCAGGTTTGCTCAGTTTCAATCCGATAGAAATCGGCATACTTGAAACACTATTTACAAATTGTTATTCCGGTTGAAAAGAATTACGCGCTATCCGGCGAGTACAGGTCTGTTCAGCCGGAGATGCCAAGAACCGGAGCAACCGCATGGCCCAGGCACGCAGCACCCGCAACAAGAAGACCCGATACTGTTCCCCGTCCCAGGCCGAGACCGCTTTCCGGCTGCTTCCCCGGGCCCGTGCGGGCGCCATCCTGGCCTCGGCCGTCGCGGCGGCGCTGCACGGCCTGGTCCCCACGGCGGCAGGCGCCGCATCGCTTTGCGGCGGCGGGACGACGACCATCACGGATGCGCAGACCTCGACGTGCGAGTTGGCCGACAATGCGACGCTGACCGTCACGGAAAGCGGGTCGATCAAGACGGACGCGTTCGGCGCCGTCGTGGCCATGGGCATGACTAATATGACGATAGTCAATCGGGGCGTTATCCAAGCCAACGTGGGCGGATTCGCCATGGCGAACCTGGGCAATATCGGCGATCTGACCAATACGGGCGAAATCCGCGCGACCGGCCCGGAGGCTATTGCCATTGACAACTACGTGCAAATCGGCACCCTGGACAATCGCGGCACGATATACGCCTGGGGAGGAAACGCGGTCCAGAACCGGTCCGGCGGCAATATCGACAACCTGGTCAATAGCGACACGATCAACAGCTCGGCCGCCGCCATCGGCAATGACGGCCATATCGGCCAATTGGTGAACGACGGCACGATCTCCGGCCGTTCGGCCACCATCACGAACAGCGCTACCGGCACGATCGACGAGATCGTGAACCGCGGCACGATCGAGGCCGTCCCGCTTTTGGGCTTCGTCGCCTTTGCGCCGTTTCCCACCGCGGATGCGATCGTCAACTTGGGCACCATTACCAACGGCATCTCCAACTACGGCCTCATCCAGGGCAATGTGCAACTGGGTTCCGCGCAACTGCGCCTGGAAGGCGACGCGAGCCGCGTGACCGGCCTGGTCTCGGGCGGCGCCGACAGCTCGGTCGTGGTCAAGGGCAAATTCAATGCCGAGAACAATTTCGCGGTCGATAGCTTCACCGTCGCCTCGGGCGCCCGGCTGAGCACGTCCTTCTATGAGTTCGAAAGCCGCGCCAGGCCTTTCAGCAACCAGGGCCAGGTCTACGTGCTTCCGGGCGCCACCACGACCATCAAGGGCGATTACGTCCAGTCGCGCGGCGCCAGCCTGGAGGTGGGCGTGTCCAGTCTTCTCGGTATGCCGCTGTACGGGCGGCTGGCGGTCCAGGGCAGGGCCAGCTTCGAGGACGGCACGGGGCTCTTCGTCAACGTGCTTAACGGCGACGCGCTGGGCAACGGAAAAACCCTGGCCTCGGTGATCAGCGCCACCACGCTGGAAGCGACGGATCGCACCTTCGTCACGACGGACAACAGCGAATTGTTCAACTTCAAGACCATCGTCAATGCCGATGGCACGGTAGACCTGCGCACCGTCGTGGACGAAGGTTCGGGCGGCGGTTCGCCCGTGAATTCCGGCGCGCCCAGCCGCGCGGTCTCCAACCGGGTCGCGGCGCAGGGCTTCGGCCAGGGCCTGGGGGCCGCGCGAGTGCTCGATGGCCTGCTGGCAAGCGGCGACAACACTGGCGACATGGCCACTGTGGTGGGCGCATTCGGCAGGCTGGGCAGCCAGCAGCAGGTGGCCGACGCCGTCGCGCAGACGCTGCCGCTCATGAGCGCCAGCCTGAACCAGGTGTCGGTCAGCGGCATGCAAGGCGTGAGCCGCGTGGTCCAGGCCCGGCAGAACGGCATGACCGGCCTGTCGTCCGGCGAAGGATTCCTTGCCGACAAGAACGTGTGGTTCAAGCCGCTGGCTTCGTATGCCGATCAGGACAACCGCAATGGCATGGCCGGCTATCGGGCCGATACCTATGGCTTCGTGCTCGGCGCCGATGCGAAGGTAGGGGAAGCCAGCCGCCTGGGCATGGGCTTTGCCTACGCGAGATCCGACGTGAAGGGCAAGTCCACGGCGAACACCAACAGCGCCGACATCGACGCCTACCAGCTCCTCGCCTACGGCAGCCACGGCCTCGGCGCCTGGCCGAATGCCTGGGTGAGCTGGCAGGCGGACGTGGGCATCAACCGCAATGACGGCCGGCGCTCGATGCGTTTCGGCGGACTCGATCGCACGGCCAAGTCGGATTTCGACAGCACGACCGCGCATCTGGGCGCGGCGATCGGGCGCGGATTCCAGGTCGGCGAGGACACGAGCTTCACGCCGTCGCTGCGCACGGACTACTTCCGCATTCACAGCGAGTCGTACACGGAACGGGGCGCCGGCGCGCTGAACCTGCGCGTGGGCTCGCAGACCAGCCAACAGTTGATCGCCATGGTCGAGGGCCAGTTGCAGCACCGGCTGACGGACCGCGCCTCGCTGACGGCCAGCCTGGGCGTGGGCTATGACATGCTGGGCGAAGGCAACAGCATCGCCTCCAGCTATGTGGGCGGCGGCGCCGCCTTCCAGACGCCGGGCGTCGAGCCGGCGCGCTGGATCGGCCGCGCGGGCCTGGGCCTGGCGTTCCAGGCCGCGGAAAACACCCAGGTCACGGCGCGCTATGACCTGGAGGCCCGCAGCGGCCTGGCGGCCCAGACGGCGTCGATCAACGTCCGCTGGGCGTTCTGATGCGCTTGCCGGCCGTCCTGCTGGCCTGCGCATTGATCGCGGGCTGCGCGGGCACGGCCGTGCAGGAGCGGCGGCAGGCCGCCGCGCGGGTCGCGCAGCAGGCGGGCTGGCAAGGCCTGGAAATGGACGCGGGGGCGTTCGTCCTGGCCGCGTTCGTGCCGCCGGGGCTGTCGCGGGCCGGCACGTTGACGGTGTATATCGAGGGAGACGGGGCGGCCTGGGTGGATGCCGGAACGCCATCGTTCGATCCGACGCCGCGCGATCCGCTGGCGCTGCGGCTGGCCATCGGCGATCCGCGGCGCCAGGCGGTCTACCTGGCCAGGCCGTGCCAGTACGTCGAGGGGCCCAGCCGCCGCCATTGCGAGGCGCATTACTGGACCGCGGGGCGTTTCGCGCCCGAGGTCGTCGCCGCCAGCGGACTGGCCATCGACCGGTTGAAAGCGCGCTATGGCGCCACGCGGATCGAACTGGTGGGCTATTCCGGCGGCGGCGCGGTGGCCGCGCTGCTTGCCGCGCGGCGCTCCGACGTCGCGCGCCTGATTACCGTGGCCGGCAATCTGGACCCGCAATCCTGGACTACGGACCTGGGCCTGAGCCCCTTGCGCGGCTCGCTGAATCCCGCCGACGAGTGGCGGGCGCTGTCGGCGATACCGCAGCGGCATTACGTGGGCGCCAGGGACCGGGTCATGCCGCAGGGCATCGCGCGGTCGTACGCCAGCCGTTTCCCCGCCGGCGGCAAACCGGAGATCGTCGTCGTTCCGGACTTCGATCATCGGTGCTGCTGGGAGCAGGCATGGCCGGCATTGCTGGACGGCTTGCCGCGAGCGTCGGGCGCGGGGCGCTAGAACCACACCGCGGTGACGAGCAGCGCGCAGCCGGCGGTGGCGGCTGCGGCCATGGCCACGGCCAGGCGGACCGCGAGCTTCCGTTCCTTGCGGCCCACGTTGGGGTTGGCGTCGTTGGCGGACCGTAGCTGTTCCCATGTCGACGCGCTGCCGGCTTCGCGGCTTTGGGTGGCGGCGGCATTGGCGCTGGCGCGCGAGATGCGGATAAGCCTGAGCGCGGGATAGGCCAGGACCGCTCCCGCCAGGAACAGGACACAGGCGCCGGCCGCGCCGGCCGTGTAGGCCGAGCCGCCGCGCGCCGCGAAAAGAACGGCCGCCGCAAGCAATCCGATGAAGTTCAGGCCGGCCAGGGCCTTGAGCGCCTGCACTCCCCAGACGCCGGTGGCTTCTTCGGAGAAGTCGCCGACGGACTGCCAATAGGCGGCGTCCTTGGAGGACGCCTGGAAAAAGAATTCCAGGTCCCGGAGCAAGGCGTCGGCGCGCCTGTCGGCGGGAAGGGCGTCCCGGTGCCATTGGACGGCGAAGTTCCGGCTTCGGTCCGCATCCGCGTGATGCGCGGCCGCCCAGGTCCGAGCCAGGCGCACCGCGTCGTCGACGCTGAGTTCACCCGCGTATACAGCTCTGTCTCTCATTGTGAGCATCCCCATATATGGGATAGTTTACGGCGCCGGCGCGGGCGGCGAGATGCGCTGCGTCAAGCGCGCGCGGTGGACCGGCGGTAGCAGACTTCCAGCAGGCTGTTGCTGCGCAGGGTGATGATCAAGTCGGCACGCGGCCCGGCCAGGGCGCTTGCGGACAGGAGCGCGGCCGCCAGGGTGCCGATCCAGTTGGGCAGAAGAAAAAGCAGGTCCCAGCCCGATAGGCCGGGGCTGCAGGGCTGTTTGCGTACCTGGCTGGTCAGGCCATGCGCCCGGCAATGCTGCTGGATCGCGGCCACGGTTTCGCCCATGTCGCCGACGTTTTCCAGGAAGAACCGTTCATGGCGCAGCAGGATGCGTGCAAGCTCGCCGGGCGGCAAGCGGCTCTGGAAATAGGTATGCGCGTTGGCCATCGAGGGTTCCTGCGGTGCGCAACCGGGTTTGCTTGCGGCCAAGCCGGTTTGCGGTTTTTGGCCACAGTCTAGCCGTTTCGCGCGCGGGCCGGCAATGCGCAAACAGCTCGCTCGCATTTGCCCGGCCGTCAACGGCCATGAGACACAAAGCGATCGAAGAATCGATGGCCGAATCGGCCTTGGCGGCCTGCTGTTACGGCTCCGATTCCGCGGCTCTGTGCCTGGCGGGCGGAGCGCCCGCGCCGCACACTTTCCGGGTCGCCGCCACGTCCGCGCGGATCGAGAGGATGCTCCATGCGCTACCGTTATGTCACCGCCGATGTTTTCACCCACCGCGCCTATGGCGGCAACC
Organism: Achromobacter veterisilvae; assembly: GCF_037619525.1. Taxonomy (NCBI): domain Bacteria; kingdom Pseudomonadati; phylum Pseudomonadota; class Betaproteobacteria; order Burkholderiales; family Alcaligenaceae; genus Achromobacter; species Achromobacter veterisilvae. The sequence goes on from NZ_CP148753.1 coordinate 3,392,923, forward strand.
CGCTGGCGGTCGTGCTTGGCGCCGAGGGGCTCGCCGCCGCGCAGATGCAGCGCATCGCGCGCGAATTCAATTATTCGGAAACCAGCTTCGTCCTGCCCGCCCGCGATGCCGCGCATACGGCCTGGGTGCGCATCTTCACGCCCGACCGGGAGGTGCCGTTCGCCGGGCATCCGAACGTGGGCACGGCGGTGGTGCTGGCGCGCGAGTGGCAGGCGGCGGGGCGGCCCGTGCCGGATGCCTTCGTGTTCGAAGAGGAGGCGGGCCTGGTCCGCATCGCGCTGCGGGCGGGCGCGCAGGGCGTGGAGGGAGCGGAACTGCTGGCGCCGCAACCGCTGTCGCGCGGCGGCGTGGCGCCGGTTGGGGCGGTGGCGCGGGCGCTGAAGCTCGGCGTGGCGGACATCGACACGTCCGAGCATCCGCCGCAGGTGGTGTCGGTCGGCCTGGCGTTCCTGGTCGTGCAGTTGGCGAGCCGCGATGCCCTGCGGCGCGCCGAGCCCGACTCGGAGGGCTACGCGGCCATGCTGCCGCTGGACGGCGCCAAATCCATCTATGCCTACACCACGGACACCGCGGGCGATCCGCGGACGGATGTCCAGGCCCGCATGTTCACCGGACGCATGACGGAGGATCCCGCCACCGGCAGCGCGACGGCGGCCATGACGGCGCTGCGCGCCGCTTTGCGCGGCGACGGCGTGTTGCGCCTGCGCGTCGGGCAGGGCGTGGACATGGGCCGCGCCAGCCTGTTGTCGGCCCACGCCGAGCCGCGGGCCGACGGTGTGTGGGCGGGCGTGGCGGGCCAGGCCGTGGCGGTCATGGAGGGGACCTTGCCGGCGCCCGACCTGGCCTGAGAGCGGCGCTGCGGCTGGCGGCCTGTTGGCGGCCGCGCCGGCCTCCTGTATGCTTGCGTTCATGGAAGCCCCGCATTTCGCGCCGTTGTCCGGCGCCTCCAACCGACGAATCACTCGACGCCTGCGTTGAGTGGCTGGTCGCATCCGCGCTGAATCTTCAGCGCTTTTCCCCGAAAGCCACGATACCCCTCGTGGCTTTTCTGTTTCCGGCCGTTCTTCCCGCTATCGAGGCGTATCGCAAGGCTTTCGTTTCCCCTACCAAGGAACGAAGCATGAGTTCTCAAGATATCGCCATCCGGCCCTACCATCCTTCCGACGAAGCCGCGATCATCCAGTTGTGGCGCGACTGCGGCCTGACGCGCCCGTGGAACGACCCGCAGAAGGACATCGCCCGCAAGCTGACGGTGCAGTCGGACCTGTTCCTGGTGGGAGAGGCGGACGGCGCGATCGTCGGGACGCTGATGGGCGGCTACGACGGCCACCGCGCCTGGATCAATTACCTGGCGGTATCGCCGGCGCACCAGCGCCGCGGCCATGCGACGGCGCTCATGCGCGCCGTCGAACGCAAGCTGCTGGAGATGGGCTGCCCCAAGATCAACCTGCTGATACGGTCCGGCAATATCGCGGTGAAGGATTTCTATGAAACGCTGGGATTCCAGCAGGACGAGGTCATCAGCCTGGGCAAGCGCCTGATCCCGGACCTCTGACGGACCGCGGGCCGGGCGCCTGCCGGCAGGCCCGTTAGACCGCCACGGTCAGGTACACGGCTTCGCGGCCGACGATGGGCATGCGCGTCGGCATGAAGATCGTGCAGTCGTCGCAGGGCGAACGGATTTCCTCGGTGCCGTTCATGGCGATCAGTTCGTCCTTGCCGAAGGTCTCGAAGCCGATGACCGGGCGCGTGAAGGTGAAGTCCGGCGACTTCACCATGTGCACTTCGAGCAGGCGATAGCGCCGCGGGGCCGGGGGCGGCGCCGTGCCGGCCGGGGCGTCGATCAGGCCCAGGTGCGCCAGGAAGCGCAGCGTGACGTCGGTGGCGAGCGCGGCGGCGGACTGCGCGAAATGCTGGCCGCATTCGACCACCAGCGAGCCGCCGCTGTCGGATTCCGGATCGCCGTGGCGGCCATAGCCCATGACGCCCGTGCCGGGGAAGATGCCCGGGGGCATCACGAGGTGGACTTCCGGCGCGCCGACGGCGCTGGCGAGCGCGGTGTTGCGGTCCATCTCCGTGTAGACCCAGAACGGCTGCACCGGCGCGCGCGTGGAGTGGATGTCCAGCACATAGTCGGCGGCGTCCAGCACGGGGCGCAGTTCCCGGGCGCGGCGCAGTTCGGGGCTGTCTTCCGGTCCGTCCAGCATGTCGTCCGACCAGATGCGGTTCAGGTTGTGCACAAGCTGGCGGTTTTCATAGGGGTTTCCGATGTCGAAGGCCTGGTAGGCCTCGACGTGCGCGAAGCTCACCGTCAGCGTGCCGATCTTGGGCCGCACGCCGCTGTCCAGCAGGTGCGTGGCGGCCACCATGCCGCAGATTTCGTTGCCATGGGTGATGGCGTTGATCAGTACGTGCGGGCCGGGCAGGCCCGACTCGAAACGATGGACGTAGGGAATTCCGACGTTGCCCTCGCGGTAGGCCGCGAGGTCGCGCGGCAGGACTTCCAGCGGAGCGGTGTCGGGTTCGAAAGCGGGAGTGTTCATCAGGGTCGGGCCTATTCAGGACGGATGCCGGCGCGGTCGATCAGGTCTTTGTACAACGCCAGGCGCTCGGACATCATGGCGGTGAACTGTTGGGGCGTCTGCGCTTCGAGGGGCGGGACGCCTGCTGTTTCCAGGGATGGTGGCATGCCGTCCTGAAAGCCTCTTGTGGGGATGGCGTGTTTGGTCTACTTTGCAATGAAGATTGCAGATTGAAATATAAGATGCAATGCGCGTTGTGAGATTTGGGGTTATCACCTAGGGCCTGTCCATACCTATGAATTTGAACCAGCGCATCGCCAGCTATGGCAGGAAACTCAGCAAGACCGAGCGCCTGCTGGTCGAGGAAATGCAGGCGCGCTATCCGCAAGGCCTGCTGGAATCGGCGACGGCGCTGGCGAAGAAGGTGGGAACCAGCCCGTCCACGGTGGTGCGCCTGCTGGCCAAGCTGGGCTACGAAAGCTATGCGCAGGCGCAGATGGAGGCGCGTTCGGAAGTGACGGCGCGGCTGGCCTCGCCCGGCGAGCGCGCCGATGCCGTCGGCGCGGACAACCCTTCGGCGCGCGCCTGCCTGAACAACGCCTTGCTGCATGACCTGCACAACCTGAAGGAGACGTTCGCGTCCATCGACGCGGCGGCCTTCGAGTCGGCGGTGCGCCTGCTCACGCAGCGCAAGGCCAGGGTGCACGTGCTGGGGTTCCGGCAGGCCGCGCCGCTGGCGAGCCACGTGGCGCTTTACCTGAACATGTGCCTGCCCGCCGTGAAGCCGATGGCGGCGGCCGGCCCGCTGTCGCTCGAAGACCAGTTGCTCTGGATCGACGAGGCCGACGTGCTGCTGGCGTTCACGTTCAGGCGCTACTCCGTCGCCACGGCCGGCGCGGTGAAGTATTTCCGGCAGCGCGGCGGCAAGGTGGTGCTGATCACGGACTCGGCTTCGGCGCCTGCCGCCGCCTCGGCGCACCATGTGCTGGTCGCGCGCAGTTCCAGCGCCTCGCCCTTCGATTCCTACACGGCGGCGTTCTCCGTCTGCAATGCGCTGCTCGCGGCGGTGGCCCAGCGCCGCAAGCAGGCGCTGGGCGATGCGCTCGAACGCGGCGAGGGACTGTGGGACGCGCAATGGATACGGTCTCCGGGCGGCGAGTAGGCCGGCGCGCAACGGCCTGAAAAACGGCTGGATCGGGGCGTTTTCGGCGCTTGCAAGATGCGCTCGCACTAGCTGTTCTAGTGCTTGATTACCCCTTGAAAACATTGCTTTCCAAGGCGATTTATTTTTGGCATATTGCGCCCGGATGAGCACATTTCAGGAGGGTGGCATGGGCGCGTGGCCGCGGCGTCAGATCGATGGCTTCCAGGTGGAATGCCAGGTCGTCAGGCTGGACGACGGCGTGCTGGCGATCGAGGTCGCCGTCTGCCGGGCCGAGGCCGCGGACGATGTTCCGCGGCGCTGGTCGCTGCCGCGCTTCGTGACCTTCGCGGACGCGGGGATTGCGCTGCGCCATGCCGAACTGGTGCTGTCGGGCATCGTATCGATCGACGAGTCCACGGGCGAACCCCGCTACGGAATTTTGTAGCAGGAAGTGCAATCCGGCGCGACGCCTCCGGCAGGTTTTGTTTCGTTTGGCACAATCGTGTGCCTTGCGCTGGCGGATTTGCCCGGTACATTGGTAGAGTAGGTGACAACAACAAGGAGAGTTCCATGCTTGATACTTTTCCTGTCTTGCGTCGCGCCGGCCTGGCCGCCGTGACGATCGGCGCGGCCGGCCTGCTGTTCGCCGGCTGCACCACCACCAGTCCCAAGTCCGCCGCGACCGCGAGCGAGCAGCGCCAGTCCCTCAGCAGCGCGGCCGATGCGACGCTGGGCAAGCTCTATGAAGCTTCGCCCCAGTCCAAGGACCTGGTCGCGCGCGCCAAGGGCGTGCTGGTCTTTCCCGACGTGTTGAGCGGCAGCTTCATCGTCGGCGCGGAACATGGCAAGGGCGTGTTGAAGGTGGGCGGCGCGAACGCCGGCTACTACAGCACGACGGCGGGTTCGATCGGATTCCAGGCGGGCGCGCAATCCAAGGCCATGGTGTTGCTGTTCATGACCGACGAGGCGCTCAACAAGTTCCGCAACAGCAGCGGCTGGACCGTGGGCGCAGACGCCACGGTCGCGGTCGTCAATATCGGCGCCAACGGGCGCATCGATACGAATACCGCCCAGCAGCCGGTCGTGGGGTTCGTGATGAACAACGGCGGCCTGATGGCGGGCGTGTCGCTGGCCGGCACGAAGATCTCCAAGCTGGATCTCTGATCGGGCCTTGCCCGTAAAAGCGAAACGCCGCGGATTTCCTCCGCGGCGTTTCGTTTTGCCGTGCCGGCGGCTCAGCCGATCAGCGAGTCGCCGTTGTTGCGCACGGCGCTTTCGCGCTGCATTTCGGCCGCTTCTATTTTCGGATCCAGGCCGCGCCAGCGCCTGATCCGGCCGCGGTTCTCCTCGGGCTCCCAGCCCAATATGCCGTAGCGCGTGATTTCGGTTTCGCCCGTGTCGTATTCCACTTCGAAGTAGCCCTGACGATCGGGTAGCGTGCCGCCAGGGAACCAGTCGGTTTCAGGCATGGTGTGCTCCTTGCTAGACGATGGGAGGGAGGCCGGCGCGGGCTCGGCGGCCCGCGCGGCGCTTTCATTGTGGGCTGGCCCGGACGATCCCGCAAGCGGCGGGCGGAATTGGCCGGGGCGCTTCAGGAGAGCGGCACCGCGGTGGTGTAGAGCACCTGCTTCAGCGCGAAGCTGGACCGGATGCTGGCCACGCCGGGGATGCGGGTGATGTGTTCGACGATGAGGCGTTCCAGCGCGTCGACGTCGGGAACCAGGGCGCGGATGAGGTAGTCGGCATCGCCCGACATCAGGTAGCACTCCATGATCTCGGGCAGCACGGCGATTTCGCGTTCGAATACGTCCAGCGCGGCCTTGCGCTGCTTGTCCAGGGATATCTGGATGAACACATTGACCTTCAGCCCCAGCTTGCGCGCGTTGAGCAGCGTGACGCGGCGGTCGATCAGCCCTTCGGCCTCGAGCCGGCGGACCCGCGCGAGACAGGGCGACGCCGACAGGTTGACGCGGGCCGCCAGCTCGACGTTGGTCAGGCGCGCGTCGCGCTGGAGTTCGTTCAGGATACGGATGTCAGTGGCATCTAGGTTGATTTCCAGCATAAGTCACCTGGTTGTCTTCAATCGGCAGTTCGGATGTGCTGAGTATGCCGTTTATCGCAGTGAATTGAGGTGAAATGTGCTGGGGTTTACCCTATAGACTATTCCTTCGTTTGGCCATTCGGCCAAAACGCGGAATATTCATGCGGTAAGTCGAGCAGTAATGAGTCAGCAGAGCAGGTGGGTCAGGTTTTTGCCGCTGGTGGGCGCGGTGGCGGTCTGGGGCGGCAATTGGCCCGTCATGAAACTGGGCTTGGCGCACATGAGCCCGCTGTGGCTGGCCGCCAGCCGCTTCGGATCCGCCGCCGCGATCAGCGTGCTGGTGCTGGGCCTGCTGGGGCGCCTGCGCCTGCCCACGCGCCAGGAGCTGCCGCTGGTGGCGGGCGTGGCGCTGCTGCAGATGGGCGCGTTCACCGCGCTGGCCTTGTGGGCGATGCAGTATGTGGCGCCCGGCCGCGCGTCCGTCATCGCGTACGCCACCTCCATCTGGGTGATTCCGCTGTCCTCGCTGGTCCTGAAAGAGCGCCTGTCCCTGGCCCAATGGCTGGCGACGGCGCTGAGCTACGCGGGCATCGCCGTCATCGTGGCGCCCGCCTTCAGCCCGTGGCAGGCGCACACCGTCATCGGCCTGGCGATGCTGCTGGGCGCCTCCTTCGCCTGGGCGTGCAACATCATCCAGTTGCGCGGCAGCCGCCACGTCCGGCTGGGGGCGGAAATGATCCCGTGGCAGACCGCCATCGCCGCCGTGCCGCTGGCCGCGCTGGCCTGGATGCGCGACGGCGCGCCGGCGTTCCTCGCGGTGCCGGACGCCTGGCCCGTGATCCTGTACACGGGGCCGCTGGCCACGGCGCTCACTTTCATCGTGGTGCTGGGCATGACGCAGAAGATGCCGCCGGTGGCGACCTCGATCGCGATGCTCTGCGTGCCGGTGATCGGCTTGCTCGTGTCCGCGCTGGTCTTCCACGAACGCATTTCGGCCGACCTGGCGCTGGGCCTGGCCTTGATCGGGGCGAGCGTCGCGGCGTCCGCCGCGGCGGCCCGCTACGGGCGTCCGATGCTGTTGCGCCCGTCGTAGATCGTCCCCGGCCCGCGCGAGGCGCCTTTCGGCGCCGGCAGGCCCTAGAATGGCAGGCGCCGGGGAGGGCCCGGCTTCATGCGGGCGTGCGGCGGATATGGATTCGTTATATGTGTTGGTCGTGGCGGGCGCCATGACGGCGGGTTTCGTGCAAGGCCTTTCCGGTTTCGGTTTCGGCATGGTGGCCATGTCGTTCTGGGCCTGGACGGTGGACCCCAGGCTCGCGGCCGCGATGGCGGTGTTCGGATCGCTGACCGGGCAGTTGCTGGCGGCGTTCACCGTGCGCCGCGGCTTCGCGGCCAAGCGTCTGCTGCCGTTCGTCGCGGGCGGATTGCTGGGCATTCCGCTGGGCGTCAAATTGCTGCCGCACCTGGATCCCTTGGTGTTCAAGGCTTGCATCGGCGGGCTGCTGGCGATCTGGTGCCCGGTCATGCTGTTCGCGACGCGCTTGCCGCGCATCGCGGCGGGCGGGAAGGTGGCCGATGGCGTGGTGGGGGCGGTCGGCGGGATCATGGGGGGCATCGGCGGCTTTACCGGCGTGATTCCCACGCTGTGGTGCACCTTGCGCCGTTTCGACCGGGACGTGCAGCGCTCGGTCATCCAGAACTTCAACCTCTCGATGCTGGCCGTGACGATGGCCAGCTACATCTACGCGGGCGTGGTCACCCGCGACATGCTGCCGCTGTTCGCCGTGATCGTGCCGGCGATGCTGGTGCCCACGCTAGTGGGCACGCGCGTCTACGCCGGCATCAGCGATGCGGCCTTCCGCCGCATCGTGCTGGGCCTGCTGACGGCGTCGGGCGTGGCCCTGCTGGTGTCGTCCGTTCCCAAGCTGCTGGCGTAGGACGTGCTATCGTTGGAAGCTTCTAGAGAGAGTCACGCATGGCATTGCATCGTTTCCAGAAAGGCGAACTGGGTCATTGGTTGCGCGTCGTCGCCGACAACGGCGAACCGGGCGCCGAACAGACCGAAGTGCCCGAGCACGTAGCGACGGCGCTGGAGACCTTGCGTTGCATCGAAGCCGGCGCCGACGGGCGTTGGCTCATCACTGGCAAGGGCAGGCTTGCCCTGCGCATGGAAGAGCCGGGCGCCATCCACGTGAGATAGCGCCGCGCGGCGCGGCAGGCCCGGCTGGCCGGAACACAGAGCGCGCATATCGTCCCTCGGCTATGTCCGAAGGCCGCGGTATTGTTGCGTCTTGATCGCCGGCCGTACTGAATTCCGCACAATTTGCGAATGTTTTCGCAGTATTTCTCGCATTTGCGACCATTTGCCACCGGGTACGGGAATCTCCTGAGACAGAATGCGCGATTTGGTCGCTTTCGGCATATCGCGGGCATGGCGTCGCCAGTAAGATGAACTTGCGTGACGTTTGCAGGTCTATTCATTTGCGCGGGAAGAATGCTCTCGCAATGTCACGCGTGGTTCACGCGGTTTAGGTAACCGACTGGGAGGTAGCACATGCAGCATCGTGACCAGGAAGTACTGATCGACGTTTCCACGGCGGCCATGGATACCGGCGGATATGGCGTATTGCTGACGGTAACGGCCGAGGGCGGCACCGAAGTGGATGCCGCGTTTTCCCACTTGGGCAACTGCGCTTCGTTGGACGAAGCACGCGACCGCGCGGAGATCTTCGCGCAGAATTGGGTAGAGGAAAACATCTTCCGATAGGGCATCCTGCCCTGGATGGAACTGATCAGCGGGACCGGTCTGTGCGTGCATGAAACTACGGAGAATGCTCAACGATTTGCGGCGAAAATTTCGGTTATCGTTGCTGCTCCAAAACCTGGGGCCCCGATCGGGCATGCGCCGTTCCAAGATGACTGCCGCACAGACCAATTCCACTCTCGCGGTCCACATCCGCGCATTGCGCGAACATTTCGATTCCGTCATCCTGCCCATGTGGATGGAGCAGGGATTCAATGGCGCGTTGGGCCTGCCCTTCGAATCGCTGGATTCCGCTTCCGGCGCCCCGCTGCCGGCGACGCGCTATCGCGCCATGGCCTGTGCGCGCCAGTTGTATGTCTTTTCCGAGGCGCAGGGCGCAGCCGCCGCCAGGCACGCGGATACGCTCTTCGAATCGCTGCGCCGTGTGTTCCGCGATGAGGAACATGGCGGCTGGCGCTACAGTGTCGACGCCGAGGCGCGGCCGCTCGATGAAACCCAAGACCTGTATACGCACGCGTTCGTCGTGCTGGCCTGCGCGGCGTACTTCCGCCGCAGCCGCAATGCCGACGCGCGCAAGCTCATGCTGGCCACGGCGTCGGCCATCGAGGCGCGCTTCAAGACCACGGATTCCCTGTATCACGCCGCGCTGAGCGCGGACCTGGACCAGCCCTTGCGCCCGCCGGCGCAGAATCCGATGATGCACCTGACCGAAGCGTATCTGGCGGCCGCGCAAGTGGCGGAGCCGGCGCTGTTCGCGCAACGCCTGCGCAGCCTGGCGCAAGGCATCAGCCACCGCTTCGTGCACGCGCCCACGCAATGCATTTCGGAAGAGCGGCAGGGCACGGCCGGCAACCGGCTGGAACCGGGGCACCAGTTCGAATGGCTGTCGCTGGTGCAGGGGTCGGCGCCGGTGTTCGAAGGCCTGGACCTGGCGGAATCGCTGCCGCGCGCCGTGCAATGGTCCCGCAGCCATGGCGTGGACGAGGGCGGCGTGGTGGCGTCCCTGGATGAATCGGGCGCCGTGATCGACGACACCCGCAGGATCTGGGCGCAGACTGAATACCTGCGCGTCTTGGCGGTGCAGGGCGATCTGCCCGCGCTGGCCGCCGGCCTGGCCGCTTTCCGGTCCCGTTTCCTGCATCCCGGGGGTTGGTACGAATGCCTGGACGCGGGCGGGAAGGTCGTGCGCCCCGACATGCCTTCGACTTCGCCCTACCACCTGGCGACCTGTCTGTCGGCGCTGCCGGACGTTGTTTAATTGCGGCGTTAACAATTATTTGCGGTCCTATAGACATAAAGCGATAGAAAAGCATTGGTGAAATCCCTTACAATTTGGTAACTATGTTTGTGGGGAAGCATCAATGAGCGTTATGTGCTTGGCTTGCCAACGCATTAACCCGGGGCTTGCTGGCGTTGCGCCGCATGCCCAACTCGGACATCAAGGATTCACCAATCCAACCCAGAGAGGGCGCGAGGAAAGCCGCGAGGACCATTTCCGCTGCCTGAATTGCGGCGCCAAATGGCTGCGCGAAACCGACAAGTGGGGCGTCGACCTCGGCTTCAAGCTGGCGCCGTGAACATAGCGCCGCGCGATTGAAAACGGGCTCCGGAGGAGCCCGTTTTATTTGGAATAATAGGCCGGGGCCGGCGGGAAACCGGTGTTATCCCGGCGCGCCGGCCGCCAGCACGTCGGGATCGCGGCCGGCGGTTTCCAGCAGCCACAGCCGGAAACAGGCCAGCGCATAGTGGTCGCGGCGCTGGGCCGGGGCGCACAGGTGGTAGCCGCGGGCGATGCGTATGGGCAGGTCGGGGAAGGGGGCCGCCACGCGCCCGGCCTGCAGGTCGTCGCGGACCAGGCAGCGCTGCAGGACGGCGATGCCCATGTCGGCCATGACGGCGCGCACCAGGATGGACACCTGGTCGAAACCATTGGACAGCTTGACCGATTCGCGGGGAACGCCGGCGGCCGCGAACCACTGCGCCCAGTTGTCCACGCCATTCGAGTGATACAGCAGCGCTTCGCCGAGCAGGCCGGCGGGCGTGTTCCAGAGCCCCTGCGCCCGGCGCGCGGCCAGCCGGCCGGGGTGGCAGATCACGACCATCTCGCGGCCGATCACATAGTCGGCGTGCCAGCCGGGCCATTGCTCGGGCGTGCCCGACAGGATGCTGGCGTCGGGCGTGGCGGCCGAGAAGTCTTCGTTGCGGCGATACGCCGCGAAGCTGAGCTGGATGTCGGGGTGGCGCTGGTGGAAGTCGGGCAGGCGCGGCACCAGCCAGGCGCTGGCCAGCGTGGGGACCGAGGACAGCGTAAGGCGCAGCCGGCGGTCGTCGGCGCGCAGTTCGGCGCTGAGCGCCTCGATCGCCTGCAAGGGGGCCTGGGCCCCGTCGTACAGGCGGCGGCCGGTGTCGGTCAGGGTCAGGCCGTGGGCGTTCCGGTGCATCAACGGCTGTCCGAAATGCGCTTCCAGCCTGGCGATGGCGCGGCTGACCGCGCCCTGTGTGACGCACAGGGCCTCGGCGGCCTGCGTGAAACTGCCCAGGCGCGCCGCCGTCACGAAGGCATGCAGTTCGGACATGGATGGCGATTGCAGGCGCATCCAGCATGACCTTTGGTAATGAAAGAGTGCAATATAGTCGTTTGAAAGGGGACCGTAAAGTTCGGACACTGGCGGCCTTGTCGATAGACCTTCACCTTTCGGAGCCATCCCCATGTCCCGCCGCCTTTTCGGCCGGTCCGCGCGCTTCGCGCTCGCCGCCTTGTTCGCCAACCTGACCTTCGCCGGCGCCGCCCAGGCCGGCGAGTATCCCGTCCGTCCGATCAAGCTGGTGGTGCCCTTCGCCGCGGGCGGTTCGACCGACATCGTGGCCCGCCTGGTCGCCGAGTACGCGGGCCGCGACCTGAAGCAGACCATCGTGGTCGAGAACAAGGCCGGCGCGGGCGGTTCGCTGGGCATGGAGCAGGTGGCGCGCTCGACGCCCGACGGCTACACGATCGGCATGGCCACCATGAGCACGCACGGCTCGAACCCGGCCGTCTACCGGAAGATGAACTACGACCCGGTCAAGGATTTCGTGCCGGTGGCCAACGTGGTGGCCGTGCCCAGCATCTTCGCGATCAACCCGAACGTCCCGGCCAAGAACATGGCCGAATTCGTGGCCCTGGCCAAGGGCGCGCCGGAACGCTACAGCTTCGCCTCGCCGGGCGTGGGCTCGCTGGGCCACGTGAACATCGAGAACTTCATGATGCTGGCCGGCATCGAGCTGCTGCACGTGCCGTACCGCGGCGCGGGCCCGGCGCTGAACGACGTGATGGGCGGTCAGGTGGACGCGATCACCGACAACCTGTCGTCGACCTTGCCGCAGGTGCAGGGCGGAAAGCTGCGGGCGCTGGCGGTGCTGGGCGCCGAACGCTCGCCCTTGCTGCCGGACGTGCCGACCTACATCGAACTGGGCTATCCCGACATGGGCACGGGCGGCTGGTTCGGGCTGGTGGCGCCCGCGGGCACCCCGCAGGCCGTGGTCGACCGCCTGAACCAGGCCGTCCGGGCCGCGCAGCAGGATCCGGAATTCCGCAGGAAGGCCGAGGACGTAGGTGGTACGCTGATGCCCACCACGCCCCAGGAATTCCAGGCGCAGATCGAGCAGGCCCTGGCCCGCTACGCCAAAGTGGCCAAGACCGCGAACATTCAGGCTGATTGACGATGACCCACGCCGACTTCGACGCAGTTTCCGTGCATGAACCGGCAGGCCCGGCATTGCCCCTGGTCTGCGATTCGCCGCATAGCGGCGAGCGCTATCCCGGGGATTTCGGGGCGGCGGCAACCCTGGCGCAACTGCGCCAGGGCGAGGACACGCACGTGGACGCGTTGTGGTCGGCGGCGCCCGCCCTGGGCGCGACGCTGATCGCCGCGAACTTTCCGCGCGTCTATATCGATCCCAACCGCACGTTGCAGGACCTGGACCCGGAACTGCTGGCCGAACCCTGGCCCGAGGCCCTGGATCCGGGCGAGAAGACCCGGCTGGGCAAGGGCTTGATCTGGCGCAGGATGGACAAGGCGACGCCGATCTACGACCGCAAGCTGACGCTGGCCGAGGTGCGGCACCGCATCCAGGCGTACTACCAGCCCTACCATGCGGCCCTGTCGCAGGCGATTCAGCGGGTGGTCCAGCGGTTCGGCGCCGTGTGGCACCTGAACCTGCATTCCATGCCCAACGACGCCTACGAGCGCCTGGGCCGCCAGAGCGAGCATCCGCTGGCGGACTTCGTGCTGGGCGACCGCGACGGCACGACGTGCGAACCGGAATTCATCGCGTTGATCGAAGCGGCGCTGCGCGACAAAGGGTATACGGTTGCGCGCAACGATCCCTACAAGGGCGTGCAACTGATCGCGCAGATCGGCCAGCCGGCCTTGAACCGCCATAGTCTGCAGGTGGAGATCCGCCGCCCGCTGTACATGGACGAGGCCACGCGCGAGCGCAATTCGGGTTTCGCGCCGCTGCAGGCCGACCTGTCCGACGTGCTTGCGCAGGTGGCGGCATACGTGCGGGCGCGCCAGGCCGCGCCGACTTAAGTTTTCAGATGACGGGCCGTAGTCTGTAACAGGAGCCGCGCCGCTTTCGGAGCGGCGATACGGAGCCGCCATGGCTGAGAAGATCATCAATGGGTTCTCGGTGGTCGCGTACGCGACGCAGCCCGAGGGACGCACGCCGCCGCGCGCCTTTCTGGAAACGCGGCGGCTCGGCAAGAAGGACGGCGCGGAGATCGAGGCGGGCGGCCAGGACGACGATTCCGAGCCGGACAACCAGGCGTTCGAGATCTTCGCGAGCCGCCGCTTCCGCAGCACCGTCGAAGCCATGTCGGCCGCGCGCAACGCGCTGGACCGCGTCGAGGACGTGGACGCCGACGGCGTGCCGGACCACCTGCCCGAATAGCGGCGCGCGCGGGCGAGGCCGGCCGCCGCCCCATATTGTTATCCCGACTTTGTATTTGTCGAACCCCTGAGCGCAGGCCGATGATGCCGCATGGCAATCATCGCCATTCACAGTCTGCTCAAAAGGAAGGTTGATGAATACGAACGTCCATTCCGGCGCCCTGGCGGCGCGGGGGCTCTCGCGTCGCGCGCTGTTGCGCGCCGCCGGCATCGCGGGACTGGCCGCGCCGCTGGGCATGCTCGGGTCGCGTGTGCTGGCGGCCAGCGGCGCGCCGCGCGAATTCAAGATTGCATGGAGCCAGACCGCGGTCTGCCAGTCGCCCGTATCCGTGGCGCTGGAGCGCGGCTTCTTCGACAAGTACGGCCTGAAGGTCGAGCGGATCAACTTCAGCGGGTCCACCGATCAGTTGCTGGAGGCGATCGCGACCGGCCATGCCGATGGCGGCATCGGCATGGCGCTGCGCTGGCTCAAGCCGCTGGAGCAGGGCTTCGACGTCAAGCTGGCGGTGGGCACGCATGGCGGCTGCATGCGCCTGCTGACGGCGGCGGACTCGCCCGTCAAGAGCGTGAGCGATCTCAAGGGACGCCGCGTGGCCGTGTCGGACCAGGCCAGCCCGGTGAAGAACTTCTTCGCCATCCGCGTGGCGCAATTGGGCATCGATCCTGAATCGGTGGACTGGCGCCAGTATCCCCAGGACCTGTTCGGCGAAGTCCTGCGCAAGGGCGAGGTCGACGCCATCGCCGGCGACGATCCGCTGATCTACACGCTGCGCGAAGACAACAAGCTGCGCGAGATCGCGACCAATATCGAGGGCGACTACGAGAACCGCACGTGCTGCGTGCTGGGCTTGCGCGGCGACCTGGTGCGCAACGATCCCGAGGCCGCCGCGGCCATCTCGCGGGCGGTGATCGACGCGCAGCGCTGGACCGCCTCCAATCCGGACGAGACGGCCCGCATCTTCGCGCCCTACGTGCCCGGCAAGGTGCCGGCCGAGCGAGTGGCCGCGATCCTGCGCAGCCATAGCCATGGGCACGCGTCGACCGGGGCCGCGCTGCGCGAGGAGATCGTGGGCTACGCGAAGGACCTGAAGACCATCAAGGTGCTCAGCCCGGGCCTGGACATCGACAAGTACGCGCTGGCGGTGGTGCCCAATGTCCTCGGCTGACGTGCTGCCCGCGGCCGCGGCGGGCGGGAGCGCGGCGCCGCGCGGCTGGCGGGTGTGGAAGACCGGCGTCGCGGCCGCGGCGCTGTGGGCCGGCGTGGGCGGCGTGACGCTGGCGTGGCCGAACGTGCAGGTGGGCTTTTCGTCCTGGGGCTACACGCGCGAATTCGGCGCGGCGGCCGTGGCGCTGGCGGCGCTGCTGTTGCTGGCGGCCGTGCCCGGCGCCGGCCGGCTGCGGCCGGTGCGCGCGCTGCACCGGGCCGGACCCTGGCTGTCGGCGTTGGCCGTGGCGGTGGGTGCTTGGGAGATCGCGACGGCCAAGCTCGCGCTCCTGCCCAGCCCGTTCTTCGCGCCGCCGCAATCGCTGATCGAGGTGTATGCCACCGACTACCAGCGCCTGGCCGACAGCCTGGCGAATTCGCTGTGGCTGTTGGCCAACGGCTTTCTGCTCGGCGCGGCGGCGGGATTCCTCACGGGGGTCGCGATCGGCTGGTCGCGGGGGCTGGGCTACTGGGTGCATCCCGTGCTGCGCTTCCTGGGACCGGTTCCTTCCACGGCGCTGCTGCCGATGGCGTTTTTCTTTTTTCCATCGAGCTGGTCGGCCGCCGTATTCCTGATCGCGCTGGCGACCTGGTTCCCGGTCACGGTGCTGACCTGGTCGGGCGTGGCCGGAGTGAACCGGGCGTACTACGACGTGGCCCGCACCATGGGGGCCAGCGAATGGTTCCTGGTGCTGCGGGTGGCGATTCCGGCGGCGCTGCCGCAGGTCTTCGTGGGCTTGTTCATGGGGCTGGGCGCGTCGTTCTCGGTGCTGGTCGCGGCCGAGATGATGGGCGTCAAGTCGGGGCTGGGCTGGTACCTGTCGTGGGCGCAGGGCTGGGCGTCCTACGCCAACATGTACGGGGCGCTGATCGTGATGGCGCTGGTGTTCTCCGGGCTGATCAGCCTGCTCTTCCTGGGGCGCGACCGCCTGTTGGCATGGCAGAACGGAGTCGTGAAATGGTAGGGGCGGCGGTGGCGGAAAGGCCGGATGCGCGCGGCGCGGCGCTGGCCGTGCGCGGCGTGAACCATCATTTCGATCTGGACGGCGCGGCCCTGCCGGTGCTCGACGGCATCGACCTGGACGTGAAGGCGGGCGAGTTCGTGGCCTTGCTGGGCCCCAGCGGCTGCGGCAAGTCGACGCTGCTGCGGCTGGTGGCCGGTCTGGAGCCGCCGGCCGAGGGCGGCCTGCTGGCGGACGGCGAGCCGATAGCGGGGCCGTCGCCGTCGCGCATCGTCGTCTTCCAGGACCCCACGCTGTATCCCTGGCGCACTGTCTGGAACAACGTGGCCCTGGGCCTGCAGGCGCGGGGACTGCTGAAGGCGCAGCGCGGCCGGGTGGACGACGCCCTGCACCGCGTGGGCCTGAAGGCGTTCGGCCAGGCATATCCGCACCAGTTGTCGGGCGGCATGGCGCAGCGCGCCGCGCTGGCGCGCGCGCTGGTCAACGACCCGCGCATCCTGATCCTGGACGAACCGCTGGGCAAGCTGGATTCGTTGACCCGCATCGCCATGCAGTCGGAACTGGTGGAACTCTGGCAGCGCTCGGGCTTCACGGCCCTGCTGGTCACGCACGACGTGGAAGAGGCCTTGTTCATGGCGTCGCGCATCGTGGTGCTGAGCGAGCGCCCCGCGCGGATCAAGGCCGAGATCGTGAACGACCTGCCATACCCGCGGCACCGCGGCGATCCGCGCCTGGCCGAGCTGCGCCATCGCGCGCTGGCCCTGCTGGGGCTGGATGCGACGTGGTGAATACCGGAGGGCTGGCGCTCGCCGCCGTGGCGGCCGGCGCCGCCATGCTGGCGTGGTCGCGGTCCGCGCGGCGCGTTCCGCAGGCAGGCGCGGCGGGGCCGGGCCTGCCATGGCTGGCCGCGGGGGCGCTGGGCGCGGCGGGCGGACTGCTGGTCCTGGGATGGCGGCAGGCGCAAGGCGTGCCGGGCCTGCTGGGATCGCGCCTGGGGCACCTGGTGCTGGCGGTCGTGCTGGTCCTGCTGCTGGCGGCCGCGGGCGCGGCCTGGTTGCATCGGCGCCAGGCATCCGCGTCCGCCGCCGAGCGGCCCGCCTGGCGGCGCCTGGAAGCCATGCTGACCGGCGCGCTCGCGCTGCTGGCGCTGGTTTTCGGAACCGCGATCTGGCGGTTGCCCGGCGAGGCGCTGGCGATCGCCCACTGGCCCTTCGCCTGGCGCTACGACCCGGACCTGCCCGTCAGCCCGCACACCTGGCGCCGGCTGTGGGCGGCGCTGGCGCAGACCGGGGCCGCCGCGGTCCTGCTGGCGGCCGCGCTGGCGGCCGGGCGTTGGCGCCTTGCGTGCCTGGCCGCCGCCGCCGCGCTTGCGCTGGCCGCGGACTGGCCGCGTCCGCAGATGCTGTTGACCGAAGCGAACCGCTCTTCCTATCAACGTTCCGCGCTGCCGTTCTCCGACGCCAATCTGCTGGACGGCGGGCGCCTGTACCAGGCGCATTGCGCCGCCTGCCATGGCGCGGCGGCCGACGGGCGCGGCGAGCGGGCGGCGGGGCTGCCGGTGTGGCCGAGCGTGCTGGGCCCGGCGCTGTTCGAGAATCGGCTGGAGGGCGACCTGCACTGGCGGGTGGCCGAGGGCGGGCAGGTTCCGGCCGGCCGGCCCGCGATGCCGGCGTTCGGGCAGACCCTGGATCCGCGGCAGATCTGGCAGGTGCTGGATTATCTGCGCTTGCGGGCGTACGCGGCGGGCGGGGGCGCCGGGATGCCGGCCGTTCCCGCGCCGGTCGTGGCGCTGGACTGCCGCGATGGGCGCGCAACGCGCCTGAGCGGATTGCGCGGATTGCCCCTGCGCGTGGTCGCGTATGCGCCGCGGGCCCCCGAGGAACCGCAGGATCCGCGCCTGCTCACCGTGGCGTTGACGCGCGGCGGGGCGGGCTGGCCGGACGCGGACTGCGTGGCGGCCGGCGCCCAGGCCTGGGATGCGTACGCGCTGGCGGCGGGCGTGCCGCCGGACGAACTGGCGGGCGCGCAGTTCCTGGTCGACCGCCGTGGCTGGCTGCGGGCGCGCCGCCTGCCTGGCGCGGCGCCGGCCTGGACCAGCGCCGACAACGTCTGCGGGCCCGCCGGACGCATGGAAGACGGGTCGGCCGGCGGCCTGGGCGAACTTTTGCTGGCGATGGATCGTGCGCCCATCGCCTTGCCGGATATCCGCCGCGAACAGTAGGCGCGTATCCCAGCACATTCCAATCCTATGCGAGGTCTGCAAGATGAGTACGTTGAACGAGTACCTGGGCCAGAAGCGCGATGCCGTGCTGGCGCGCAACGCGCGCGATCCGCAAACGCTGGCGCCGGTGAAACTGCGCGCGCAGGTCAGCGCCGAAGGACGCAGCGGCGTGCGCCGCATCCGCATCCGGGACCACCAGGTGGTCAGCGACAGTCCGGCGGATTTCGCCGGCTACGACCTGGGGCCCAGTTCTCCCGAACTGCTGCTGGGGTCGCTGGGTAGCTGCCTGACGCACATCTTCCTGATCAAGGCGGCGGAACTGGAACTGCCGCTGGAATCGCTGCAGGTGGAGATCGAGGGCGACCTGGATCCGCGCGGCGGCAAGCCGGGCTACGAGAAGGTCCCGTTCTTTCCGCACAATATCCGCTACACGGCCCACATCGTCTCGCCGGCCGACGAGAGCGCGGTGCGCGCGGTGCACGAGGCGGTGGAGCAATGGTGCCCGATCCTGAACCTGCTCAAGCAGCCGCAGCCGCTGGAAGGCAGCGTGCGGCATACGCGCCCGGCCGCGAGCTGAGGCCGGGGGTCAGGTCAGCGTGCTGCGCATGAGGATGTCGGTCAGCGCGCGGGTGGGCCGGTTCGGCGAGGGCGCCGAAATCACGATGAATTCCACCTGCGGCAGCGCCGGCAGTTGCGCGGCGCCCGCGGGCGCGGCCAGCCCCGCGGTGGACAGGTGCGAGGGCTGCACGGTGATGCCCAGGCCCGCGCGGGCGGCGGCCTGGCAGCCGGCGTAGCTGGTGCTGGTGCAGACGATCTGCCAACTGCGCCCGGCCCGCGCGAGCGCGTCCAGCGCCAGCGTGCGCGTGACGCTGGGCTCGCGCAGCAGGATCAGCGGCAGCGGCATGTCGGGCGCCACGCGCAGCCCCTCCTTGGCCTGCCACAGCAGGGCTTCCTTGTGCAGCGTCTGGCCGCGGCGGTCGCCGCGGCGGCGCTTGCCGATCATGACGTCCAGCCCGTTGTCGTCCAGCAGCTTGTAGAGCTCGCTGGTGACGCCGATGGTCAGGTCCAGTTCCACTTCGGGGTGGGCCAGCCGGAAGGCGGCCAGCACGTCGGGCAGCGGGCCCATCGCCAGGTCGTCCGAGGTGCCCAGGCGCACGCGGCCCCGCAGGCGCGGCGCGTCGAACAGGCGTTCGGCCCGTTCATGGGCGTCCAGGATGATTTCGGCGTGCACCAGCAGGCTGCGGCCGTCGCTGGTGAGGACGAGCGAGTGCGTGTCGCGCAGGAACAGGCGGCGGTTCAGCGCCAGTTCCAGTTGGCGGATGTGTTCGCTGACGGTCGGCTGCGTCAGGCCCAGCCGCCGCGCGGTTTCCGTGAAGCTGGGAGCGGCGGAGGCGGCGGCGAAGGTTTTGAGCCACAAGGGATTGAGCATCGTGCCTGGTCATAGGGTATTTCGATGACAGTTAAAGTACTCAATGGCCTTCACGATGACAAGGCGCGCGCCTATAGTTTTCCGCAAGTTCCACGGAAATCCCTGCCATGCGCCGCTTTCTTCCCGACCAATTCACGCTCGTCCTGATCGCCACCGTGGCCTTCGCCAGTTTCTTTCCGGCGGTGGGCAAGGGGGCGTCGTTCATGATGGTGGCGAGCAACCTGGCGATTTCGCTGCTGTTCTTCCTGCACGGCGCGCGCCTGTCCACGGAGGCCATCGTGGCCGGGGTGAAGGACCTGCGCCTGCACGCGCTGATCCTGGCCTGCACCTTCCTGCTGTTTCCCGCGCTGGGGCTGGGCCTGCGGGCGCTGTTTCCGGGCCTGCTGGCGCCGGCGCTGTGGCTGGGCGTGCTGTTCGTCTGCACCTTGTCCTCCACCGTGCAGTCTTCCATCGCCCTGACGTCCATGGCGCGCGGCAACATCCCGGGCGCGATCTGCGCGGCCACCGCGTCGAATCTGCTGGGCACCGTGCTGACGCCGCTGCTGGTGGCGGTGCTGCTGCACCGCCAGGGCGGGGGCCATGGCCTGGCCGATGCCGGCCGCATCCTGTTGCAGCTACTGCTGCCGTTCGCGATGGGCAGTCTGTTGCGGCCGTGGATCGGCGCCTGGGCCCAGCGCAACAGCCGCACGCTGGCGAAAGTGGACCGCAGCTCCATCCTGCTGGCGGTCTACACCGCGTTCAGCGAAGCCGTGGCGCAAGGAATCTGGCATGCGTTCCCGGCGATCGACATGGCCTCCATGGTGCTGGTGAACGCCTTGCTGCTGGGGTCGGCGCTGTTGATCACGACGTGGGGCGCTCGCAAGCTCGGATTGTCCAAGGAGAACGAGATCACGCTGGTCTTCTGCGGTTCGAAGAAGTCGCTGGCCTCGGGCATCCCGCTGGCCACCGTCCTGTTCGGCACGTCGCAGATGGGGGTGGTGGTGCTGCCCCTGATGATCTTCCACCAGATGCAGTTGATGGTGTGCGCGGTGCTGGCGCGCCGCTACGCGGAGCGGCCGGTTCCCGTTCAGGCGGCCGCGTCGTCCAGCGGCCGGATCTTGCCGGCGGGCCGCCAGTAGACGCCGCCCTGGCGTTCCTCGACCGACAGCGCGGTCAGTCGGCCGTTCTTACAGGGTCCGCCCACGCACAGGCCGGTGTCGGGCTGATAGGTGGCGCCGTGGCGCGCGCACATGAGCAGGTCGCCCGCGCGGGTGAAGAAACTGCCTTCCCAGTCCAGTTCCACGCCCACGTGGGCGCAGCGGTTCAGGTAGCCGTGCACGCGGTCCTGGTAGCGCACGAAGAACGCGGTCGTGCGGCCGGCGCCGTCGGACACGGGGACTTTCACGCCCAGGCCGCCATTGACGAGGTCGGTGGCGGCGCAGACGCGGACTTCGGCGGCGGCGGGAGAGTCCTGCATGGAAGGCCTGGAAATCAAAGGGGAGGATAGTCGTCCAAGGGGGCGGCCTTGTCAATCCGCCGGGACGGCGGGGGCGCGTTCCTGCTGGCGCGCCCACATGCTGGCGTACACGCCGTCTTGCGCGAGCAGGTCGGCATGGCGCCCGCGCTCGACGATGCGGCCTTCGGCCAGCACGATGATCTCGTCGGCGTCCGCCACGGTGGACAGCCGGTGGGCGATGATCAGGGTGCTGCGGCCCTGGCTGACTTCGCGCAGATTGGCCTGGATCTCGCGCTCGGTGTGGGTGTCCAGCGCGCTGGTGGCCTCGTCGAACAGGAAGATGGCGGGATTCTTGAGGAGGGTGCGGGCGATCGCCACGCGCTGCTTTTCGCCGCCGGACAGCTTCAGGCCGCGCTCGCCGACCAGGGTCCGGTAGCCGTCGGGCATGGCCATGATCAGGTCGTGGATGTGCGCCAGGCGGGCGGCCGCCTCGATTTCTTCGTCGCCGGCTTCGGGGCGGCCGTAGCCGATGTTGTAGCGGATGGTGTCGTTGAACAGCACGGTGTCCTGCGGCACCACGCCGATCGCCGCCCGCAGGCTGGCCTGCGCGACGTCGCGCACGTCCTGGCCGTCGACCAGGATCGCGCCGCCGTCGGCGTCGTAGAAGCGGAACAGCAGGCGGGCGATGGTGGACTTTCCGGCGCCCGACGTGCCCACGACGGCCACCGTCTTGCCGGCGGGGATGGTGAAGCTGACGCCCTTGAGGATGGGCCGGCGCGCGTCGTAGCCGAAGCGCACGTCGCGGAACTCCACCTGCCCGCCCGCCACGCGCAGGGGCCGGGCGTCCGGACGGTCGGCCACTTCCCGGTCCTGGCCCAGCAGCTCGAACATGCGTTCCATGTCGACCATGGCCTGCTTGATTTCGCGGTAGATGAAGCCGAAGAAGCTCAGCGGGGAGTACAACTGCAGCAGGTAGGTGTTGACCAGCACGAAATCGCCCAGTGTGTAGCGGCCCTCGGCGATGCCGGTGGCGGCCATCCACATGACGAGGGTCAGCCCGGCCGAAATGATCGCTGCCTGGCCGATATTGAGGATCGACAGGCTGACCTGGCTGCGCACGGCGGCGCGTTCGTAGCGGGTCAGCGACGCGTCGTAGCGGCGGGCTTCGTGCTCTTCGTTGCCGAAATACTTGACCGTTTCGTAGTTCAGCAGGCTTTCGATGGCCTTGGTGTTGGTTTCGGAGTCGGTCTCGTTCATCAGGCGCCGGAACTTGGCGCGCCATTCCGTGACGACGAGGGTGTAGCCCATGTACAGGATGACGGTCGCGCCGGTGGCCAGCGCCAGCCAGACGTCGAACATCTTCCACAGCACGATGCAGACCAGGCCGATTTCGAAGAAGGTCGGCAGGATGTTGAAGAGCAGGAACGACAGCAGCGTCTGGATGCCTTTGGTGCCGCGCTCGATGGCGCGGTTCAGGCCGCCGGTCTGGCGCTCCAGGTGGAAGCGCAGCGCCAGCGCGTGCAGGTGCCGGAAGATCTGCAGCCCGACCGCGCGGATGGCGTGCTGGCCGACCCGGGCGAAGATCGCGTCGCGCAGTTCGGAAAACAGCAGGGAAAGCACTCTGGCGCTGCCATAGGCCAGGATCAGGCCCAGGGGCACCGTGACGGTCCCCGGCGCGCCCTTGCCGAGTTCGTCCACGGCCTGCTTGTACAGCAGCGGCACGTAGACCGTGGCCGCCTTGGCGGCGAACAGGCACAGCAGCGCCGCGACCACGCGGGCTTTCAGGCCCGTCCTGCCGGGCGGCCAGAGGTAGGGAAAGAGGGTGCGCAGCGTATGCAGATTGCCGCCGTTCTCGGGCCGGGTTTCAGGAGGATTCATGGGGCGGGTGAGGGTGGTTGCGCAGGGCCGGGCGCGGGGCGGCGGGCCGGGTGAACGGCATTATCGGGCACCTGCCGCATTCTTGCCCGGGACCGCGGCGCGCAGGCCCTGGGGGTATTATCGGGATCATGGCGCCGGGATGGGCAGGTCTCTCCCGGCGCTTCCAATCCGGTATCGCGACACGGGCGCAGCCTGGAGGGCCCGCATTTTTACTGTTCCAACCAAGGATCGAGCCCGGCTGCCCCTTGGTTGCGCGACCTGGCGCGTATTCGCCGCGCGAGCGTCGCGTTGCAAGCTACGGAGGGTCTTATGGCGAAAGTACCCGCAGTGAAATTGAACGACGGCGGCAGGATTCCGCAACTGGGCCTGGGCGTCTGGCAGGTTCCGGACGAGCAGGCGGCCTCCAGCGTGAAAGAAGCGCTGGCGGCAGGCTACCGCTCCGTGGACACCGCGGCCATCTACGGGAACGAGGCCGGCGTGGGCGCGGGCCTGCGCGGCTCCGGCGTGGCGCGCAAGGACCTGTTCATCACGACCAAGCTCTGGAACGACCGGCACGGCTACGACGAGGCCCACAAGGCCATGGACGAGAGCCTCGGGAAGCTGGGCCTGGCATACGTGGACCTGTACCTGATCCATTGGCCGGTCGCCGGCGGCGAGACGTTCCTGGATGCCTGGCGGGCCATGATCGAGATGAAGGAAGACGGCCGCGCGCGCTCGATCGGCGTGTCCAATTTCACGCAGGCCAACCTGGAGCGCCTGATCGACGCCTCCGGCGTCACCCCGGCGGTGAACCAGATCGAGCTGCACCCCGGGTTCTCCCAGCGCGGCTTGCGCGCCTTCCATGCCAGGCACGGCATCGCGACCGAATCCTGGAGCCCCCTGGCCCAGGGCGGGGTGGCCAAGGAAAAGGCCATCGTGGACCTGGCGCGGAAGTACGGCAAGTCGCCCGCCCAGGTGACGCTGCGCTGGCACCTGCAGAACGATCTGATCGTGATCCCGAAGTCGGTCACGCCGGCCCGCATCCGCGAGAACATCGACGTCTTCGACTTCGAATTGTCGGCGGCGGACATGGCCGCCATCGACGGCATCCCGGACGGCAAGCGCCTGGGACCGGACCCGGAAACGTTTGGGTAGGATGGGTGGAGCGCGGCAGTTCCTGGGCAAGAACTCAGGTATCCAGCGCGCGCAACCCATGCGGCCGCAATCGCTTGTTTTCCGGCCGATGCCAGGCACAATCTGCCTACGGCCGCATGGGTTGCGCGCGCTGGAGGGCGGTGTTCTAGCTTAAGAACTCTCGCGCTCCACCCATCCTACTTGATTGGGAATGCCCAGTAGCGCACGATCACCACCAGCAGGATGGCCAGGGCGACCCAGGACGCCCAGTGCCAGCCGCCGGTGCCGAGCAGGGCGGCCATCAGGCCGAACACGCTGAGCACGCCCAGCACGATCGGCGCGCCCCAGACAAACATGAAACCGCGGGTCGTCTTCGTCATGCGGGGGTCCTGTCGGGAATGGCGGCGGCCTGGTGCTTGCGCACGAGTTCGGCGATGCGCGCGTCGGTGGCGCGGCGCCGCGCCAGCCAGAGATAGAGCCCGCTGACCAGGACGACGATGGTGATGATGTCCAGCAGCGCCCAGAGGATCTTCAGGGGCATGCCGGCGTAGTCGCCGAAGTGCAGCGGGCGCGACAATTCAAGGGCGGTCAGGTACCAGGGCATGCGGGCCACGGTCGTCAGTTCGCCGGTCTTGCCGTCAATCAGGACGGGCGTGTTCAGGCGCGAGGTCAGCGGCGAATCGCCGCGCATCCAGGCGATGTAGTGGTGGGGGCTGCCGAAGGCGTTGCCGGGGAAGGCGATGAACGACACTTCGTTGCCGGGCAGGGCCTTCCTGGCCGTGTCGGCGGCGGACTGGGCCGAGGCCAGTTCGGTGGGCACCGTCTCGCCCTTGTAGGGTTCCAGGATGCGCACCAGTTCGGTGGACTGCCACAGGCGGAACAGCGGCGTCGACAGTTCGTTGATGACGCCGGTGACGCCCACCACGAAGGCCCAGACCAGCGTCACGATGCCCAGCAGGTTGTGCAGGTCCAGCCATTTCAGGCGCGTGGAACGGGCCGCGCGCACCGTGCCGAATTCCAGTTTCTTCATGAACGGGCCGTAGAGCACGACGCCGGAGACGATGGCCACGCAGAACAGCAGGCCCATGAAGCCCAGGAACAGCTCGCCGGGCAGGCCGGCGAACAGGTCCACGTGCAGGGCCAGCATGATGCCCATGAACGAAAAGCGGTCCTGGGCATAGGGCGGGCCGTCCAGCAGCACGTCGCCCGTGCGGCCGTCCATGCGCACGGCATGGCCGGACACCTGGCCGTCGCCGGGTTTTTTCGCCATGCCGACGTAGACCTGGGGTTCGTCGGGATCGAAGAACAGGTAGTCGACGGCTTCGCCCGGGTACATGGACTTGGCGGTGCCGATCAGTTTGTCGAGATTGGCGGGCGGCGTCGAGGCGGGCACGTCCGACAGCGGTTTGCCGTCGTCCAGCCAGTGTTCGATCTCGTGATGGAACACCAGGGGCAGGCCCGTCAGGCAGATGATGAGCAGGAAGATCGTACAGACCAGGCTGGTCCATTTGTGGACCAGATACCAGGTTTTGATGGTGGACGCGGCTGTCATGGAACTGGGCAGTGGCGGTTCACGCGGCCCTTCGAGGCGCGTGTTGGGGAAAGTCCCGACATTATCACGAATAATATCGATTCTCGTCACGTGGTTTTTCCACGGCGTGGCGCGGGGGCGCGGCGGGGACGGATCGAAAGCGGGTTAAAAAGAAGGTTCAGGCATCAATACGGTGGTAGTTCCGGATCATGGAGCAGCGTTTTCTCAAAGTCCCGCGCAACGAGCACGGCCGCGATTTCGCGGTGGGCGACCTGCACGGCCATTTTTCCCGCCTGGAGGACAGCCTGGACCAACTGGGCTTCGAGCCGTCCAGGGACCGGCTGTTCTCCGTGGGCGACCTGGTGGACCGCGGCCCGGAAAACGAGGCCGCGTTGGACTGGCTGGCCCGTCCCTGGTTTTACGCGGTGCAGGGCAACCACGAGGACTACGCCATCCGGCACGTGCGCACGGGGCGGGTGGACGTGGAGAACTGGCGCGGCTACGGCGGCGGCTGGTTCCTGGATTTGCCGCCGGAACGGCAGGAGGTCTTCGCCGAGGCCTTCGCGCGGCTGCCCATCGCCATCGAGGTCGAGACCTCGGCCGGCGCGGTGGGCCTGCTGCACGCGGACTGCCCGGTGCTGTTCTGGCCGCGCCTGGAATCCGCGCTGCAGGACCGTTATCAGCGCACCAGCGAGGCCTGCCAGTGGTCGCGCGACCGCCTGCGGCAGATGAACCGGACCGGCATCCAGGGCGTGCGGGCGGTGGTGGCGGGGCATACCCCGGTCGCGGCGCCGCTGCTGCTGGGGAATGTCTATCACATCGACACCGAAGGGTGGAAGTCCGGCTACTTCACGTTCCTGGAACTGGAGACGCTGCAGGCCTGGCCGCGGGAGGTGGTGACGGAAGCCTGATGCTCCGTGTGTCAGACACCAGCCGAGCCTTCCGTGTGTCAGACACCGTGGTGTCTGACACCGGCTGAATGTGAAACGCCTTCTGAAGTATCAAGCACCTGGGCGGTGCGATGGGTGTCAGACACCCGGAAACGTTGTTGCGGCCTGGCGTCTGTCTCGTACGGGTGTCTGACACCTGCGCGAAGTATCAAGCACCAGGGCGGTGCGATGGGTGTCAGACACCCGGAAACGTTGTTGCAGCCTGGAGTCTGTCTCGTACGGGTGTCTGACACCTGCGCGAAGTATCAAGCACCCGGGCGGTGCGATGGGTGTCAGACACCCGGAAACGCTGTTGCAGCCTGGAGTCTGTCTCGTACGGGTGTCTGACACCCGCGGGAGGCACTGCGGTCAGGCTAGAGCGGCCGCGCCGAGACCGTTCCGGGGCCGCTGACGGCGCCGGGTTGCGCGGGGGCGTCGGCGTCGACGCGCGGCACGGGGATGGGCGGGAAGAACGGCGTGTTGCCGGCCGGGGCGCCGTCGGCGCGGGGGACCGGGATCGGCAGCGCCTGCGGCGTCTGGACGGGGGCGTCGAGCGGCGCCGCGCCGCCGTTGGGCGGCAGCGGCTTCACCGAGGTGTCGGCGCCGTCCGTCGAACGGTTGTTGTTGAGGAAGTCCGTCAATTCGTCGCCGGACGACAGGTCCAGCGACGCCACGGCCTGCCCGGGCGGGAATTCCGAGAAATAGTATTCGCCGTTGTCCACCAGCAGCCCGTCGGGGCGCGGCGCGGGCTTGCCTTCCGGGACGCCCTTGAGCACCGGCTGCATGTAGTCCAGCCAGGTGGTCAGGGCCAGGCCGCTGCCGAACTCGTTGGTTCCCAGCGAGCGGGGCTGGTCGAAGCCCATCCAGACGGTGGTGGCCAGGTTGGGCGTGAAGCCCGAGAACCAGACGTCCACGGCTTCGTTGGTGGTGCCGGTCTTGCCGCCCACGTCGTTGCGCTTGAGCACCTGGTGCGCGCGCGCGGCCGTGCCGCTGACCGTGACGCCGCGCAGGATGTCGTCCATGACCCAGGCGGTGCGCGGGTCGATGGCGCGCGCCTGCTCGTCGCCGGCGACGACCGGCTGCGCCTGCATCAGCACGTGGCCGGAGCGGTCGGTGACGCGGTCCACCAGGTAGGGGGTGACGCGGTAGCCGCCATTGGCGAACACGCCGTAGGCGTTGACGACCTGCAGGGGCGTGGCGCCGCCCGCGCCCAGCGCCAGGGGCAGCACGGCGGGCCAGCGGGATTTGTCGAAGCCGAAGCGGGTCAGGTAGTCCTGCGCGTACTGCGGCGTGATGGCCTGCAGGATGCGGATCGACACCATGTTCTTGGACCGCACGAGGCCCTGGCGCAGGGTCAGCATGGGCTCGTACTTGTTGCCGTCGTTCTTGGGCTGCCAGGCCTTGGAGCCGGTCTGTTCGGCGGTCAGCATGAAGGGCTGGTCCGAGATCTGGGTGGCCGGCGTCAGGCCGCGTTCCAGGGCGGCCGCGTAGACGAAGGGCTTGATGTTGGAGCCGGGCTGGCGCCAGGCCTGGGTGACGCGGTTGAAACCGCCGCGGTTGTAGTCGAAGCCGCCGACCATGGCGCGGATGGCGCCGTCCTGGGGCGCCATGGACACCAGCGCGGCCTGCAGCGCCGGCATGTTGATGATTTCCCAGTTGTCGCCGTTCTTGTGGAGGTACACCACCGAGCCGCGGCGCAGGCGCTGGCTGTCGCCGGCCTTGGGGTTCAGCGCGCGGGCGACGACCGCCAGGGCCTTCTTGTCGGAGATCGTGACGATGTCGCGCGCGCTGCGGGCCAGCGTCACTTCGGTGGGGCTGGCGGCCAGCACCACGGCGGTCAGCAGGTCTTCGCTGTCGGGCGTCTTTTCCTGCACCCCGTCCAGGATCTCGTCCAGCGCGGCCGGGTCCTTTTCGACGCCTTCGGGCAGGTCGATCTGGTCTTCCGGGCCGGGATACGGCGCGCGGCGCGTGTAGTCCAGCACGCCGTCGCGCACCGCGAGGTAGGCGGCTTCCTGGTCCTTGGAGTCGATGGTGGTGTAGACGTCGATGCCCTTGGAATAGGTTTCTTCCTGGAACACGCCGTACATCAACTGGCGGGCCAGTTCGGCGGGATACTCGCCGTGCACCGCGAAGCCGCGCGCGCTCGTGCCGTCCGCGCCGCGGATGGTCAGGCGCTGTTTCAGAGCTTCGTCCGCCTGTTCGGGCGTCAGGTAGCCGAGCGTCTTCATGCGGCCCAGCACGTAGTGCTGGCGGATCTCGGCGCGCGGGAAGTTGGTGATGGGGTTGAAGCGCGAGGGGGCCTTGGGGATGCCCGCCAGCATGGCGGCTTCGGCCGGGGTCACTTCGGATAGGGGCTTGCCGAAGTAGGTGCGCGAGGCGGCCGCGAAGCCGTAGGCGCGGTGGCCCAGGTAGATCTGGTTCATGTAGAGCTCTAGGATCTGGTCCTTGGTGAGCTCGGATTCGATTTTGAAGGTCAGCAGCAGTTCATAGAACTTGCGCGAATAGGTCTTTTCCGACGACAGGTAGAAGTTGCGCGCCACCTGCATGGTGATGGTGCTGCCGCCCTGCGTCTTGGATCCCTTGACCAGGTTGGTCAGCACCGCGCGCGCCACGCCCATCCAGTCCACGCCGCCGTGGCTGTAGAAGCGGTCGTCCTCGGCGGCCAGCACCGCCTGGCGCATCACGGGCGGGATCTCGTCGAAACGCAGGACGTTGCGGTGTTCTTCGCCGTATTCGCCGATCAGCACCTTGTCCGCCGTATAGATGCGCAGCGGCACCCGGGGGCGGTAGTCGGTCATGGCGTGCAGGTCCGGCAGGCTGGGCCATGCCAGGGCCAGCGCCAGCCCGAGCAGGACGGCGCCGCACACGCCGGCGCCGGCGGCGGCGATGCCCGTCTTGACGAGGAGTCGTTTCCAGGGGAAGCCCGGTTTGCCGCCCGGGGTGGCGGGAGATTGCTGGGGGGTGCTCATTGCAGGCGATTCTAGGACAGAACGGTATAGACCGCCCAGCGTGCAATAAGGTTTCGGTAACCAAAATTGTATTTCGGGCCGTGACAAACGGCAAGGCCGGCCGCCGCGGCCGCGCGCCCGTTCACCCTTTCGGGGCCGGCCGCAGGTAACGCTGGGGCGGCGCGCCCAGCGCGCGGTGGAACATGGCCGAGAACGCGCTGGCGCTGCGGTAGCCCAGGCCGGAGGCGATCCGCGCGATGGGCTCGCCGAGGGACAGGCGGCACACCGCGTCGGCCAGCCGCACCTGCTGCACCCACTGGCGGTAGTTCAGCCCCAGTTCGGCCTGGAACAGCCGGATCAGCGTGCGGGCGCTGGCGCCGACCTCGCTGCCCCAGTCCTCGATGCCGCGTTGCAGGCCCGGCTGGTCCAGGATGGCCGCGCAGATGGTCTGCAGGCGGCGGTCGCGGGGCCAGGGGATCTGGATCGGCGCGACGCGGGCGGCGGACAGTTCGGACAGCGCCAGGGCGGCGATCTGCTCGGCCCGGCCGCCCAGCGGGTAGTCGATGGGTTCCGCCGTGAGCGCCAGGACCAGTTCGCGCAGCAGTCCGCTGACCTCGACCACCTGGCATTGCGGCCAGTAGCGCTCGGCGGCCTCGGCCTGGAGATAGAGCGACCGCATGGAGACGGCGCCCACCATGTCCACGCCGTGCGGCACGCCCGCCGGCACCCACAGCGCGCGCAGCGGGGGCAGGGCCCAGAAGCCGCTGGGCGTGGTGACGCGCATGATGCCCTCGACGGCATAGATCAACTGGGCCCGGGGGTGGGAGTGGGTGCCCGTCTGGGCGCCGGCGGGGAATTCCTTGGCCATGGCCGTGACCACGCGCGGCCGGTCCTGGTAGTCCTGCGCGTTGACGCTGCGGGCGGGGTCGGGCAGGGCGGGGCGTGCGGGCATGGGTGTCACTTCCGACATAAGGATGAGCAGGATGCCAAAAGGGCGATATCCGCATTTTGTCACTTATACGACGAAAATTGGCATGTCGGGCCGGCGCGGGATTCCTACACTGTCCACAGGTCCCGGCGCGGCGCCGGGCAGGCCATCCCATTATCGTCCGAGACCATGAACTCCGCCCAGAACCCCGCTGCCGTTGCCGACGGCAATCCCGCCCCGCCCGCGGCCCCGGCCGCCGCCTCGGATCCGTCCACCGCCTTCAAGGTGCTGGGCGCGATCAGCGTGGCGCATCTGATGAACGACATGATCCAGTCGATCCTGTTGGCCATCTACCCCATGCTGAAGGATTCGTTCAGCCTGTCGTTCGCGCAGATCGGCCTGATCACGCTGGTGTACCAACTGGCGGCCTCGCTGTTGCAGCCTTTCATCGGCTTCTACACCGACCGCAATCCCAAGCCGTATTCGCTGCCGGTGGGCATGGGTTTCACGCTGGTGGGGCTGCTGATGCTGTCGGTCGCGCCGTCGTTCGGCTGGCTGCTGGCGGCCGCGGTGCTGGTGGGCACGGGCTCGTCGGTGTTCCATCCGGAATCGTCGCGCGTGGCGCGGATGGCGTCGGGCGGCCGCCACGGGTTGGCGCAGTCGCTGTTCCAGGTGGGCGGCAACGTGGGGTCGGCGCTGGGCCCGCTGCTGGCCGCGCTGTTCATCATTCCGCACGGGCAGCGCAGCGTGGCGTGGTTTTCGCTGGCGGCGCTGTTCGGCATCGTGGTGCTGACGGGCATCGGGCGCTGGTACAGCGCCAACCGCGTCAGGCTCAAGCCGCGGGCGCGCCGCGAGGGAGCCGGCCACGGGCTGTCGCAACGGCAGGTGATGGGCGCCCTGGCCGTGCTGGGCGTGCTGGTGTTCTCCAAGTATTTCTACCTGGCCAGCCTGAACAGCTATTTCACCTTCTACCTGATGGACAAGTTCGCCCTGTCGGTGCGCGAGGCGCAGCTCTTCCTGTTCCTGTTCCTGGCCGCGGTGGCGGTGGGCACCCTGGTGGGCGGCCCCGTCGGCGACCGCATCGGCCGCAAGATCGTGATCTGGGTGTCGATCCTGGGCGTCGCGCCGTTCACGCTGCTGCTGCCGCATGCGAACCTGTTCTGGACGGGGGCGCTGGTCGTGGTCATCGGCATGGTGCTCGCCTCCGCCTTTTCGGCCATCGTGGTCTACGCGCAGGAACTGGTCCCGGGCAAGGTGGGCATGATCGCCGGCCTGTTCTTCGGCTTCGCCTTCGGCATGGGCGGCGTGGGCGCAGCGGCGCTGGGCAAGCTGGCGGACGCCACGAGTATCGGCTACGTGTATCAGGTCTGCGCCTATCTGCCCTTGCTGGGCGTGGTGGCGATCCTGCTGCCGGACGTGGAAAAGGCGCGCGCCTGAGCCGGCGCGCGAGGGGCGGGACGGCGCCGTCCCGCCTTCGGGCTCAGCCTGTCCGCAGGGCGGTCAGGAGGGGGCTGCGGGTGTCGATGCTGGTGATTTCCCCGTCCTCCCCGTGGTGGACGACGGCCGAACGGCTGGATCGCAAATGCGTTAGCTGCGCCGGCGTGAGGGCGAAGCTCATCGCCAGCCCGTGGTCGCTCAAGGGTTTGATCGGCTTGCGGCGGTCCTTGCCGGAAAAGCGGCGATGGTTGTAGACCGCCCACGCCACCAGCACGGCGGCGTTGGCCGCCGCGAGCAGGGCATAGCCCGACAGCGTGCGCAGGGTGGGCACGAAGGCCGGCCACGGCGACAGGCCGGGGCCTTCCGCCGCGCCGCTCAGGATGGCCAGGATGCCCGCGCCGAACAGGTAGACGAAGGCGAACCAGCCGACGGCGGTCAGGACGAGGTCGAACAGATAGCCCGCGCGGGACCGTTGCGTGGTGATGATCATGATGCGTCCGGTGATTTGATGCCCCGGTCCGGGCTGGTCCAGCGCGCGCGCTGGGCCTGCTTGCGGAGCATGACTTTGGGGAAACTGACCAGGGTGGTGAACAGGCTCACCATCCAGAAGGCCAGCGGATACCAGATGACCCAGTACAGGGCGCGCGGCAGGCCGGGTTCGTAGCGGCGGTCGATCAGGATGCTGACGGCGAATTGCAGCAGGCACACCATCGCGAGCATCATGCCGGTGAAGGCGGGAGGTATCAGACTGGCGATGTGCATGTCGTTGGGCAGATCGACCACCTGGCTGACGGCCCACAGCAGCACCGATATGGCGAAGGCGAAGGCCCAGGCGGTGGACAGGCAGAATTCCGCCACCAGCGGCCACAGCCGGCGATGGCGCCAGCTCCAGATGGAGCGCAGGTTCTTCAGGAAGACTTCGGCGCCGCCCTGCGCCCAGCGCAGCCGCTGCTTCCACAGCCCGCGCAGGGTTTCGGGCATCAGGATCCAGCACAGTCCGCGCGGCTCGTAGAAGATCGACCAGTGGTCGCGTTGCAGCTTCCAGCTTATGTCGATGTCTTCGGTGATCATGTCCAGGCTCCAGTAGCCCACGCGGTCCAGCGCGGCGCGGCGGAACGCGGCGACCACGCCGGACACGGTGAAGACCTGTCCATAGACGCGCTGCGTGCGCTTGATGAGGCCGATGATCGAGGAGAATTCCCCCACCTGGATCCGGCCTATCATCGTCGAGCGCGTGCGGATGCGCGGGTTGCCGGTGACCGCGCCCACGCGCGGATTGTCGAGCAGCGGCGCCACCAGGTAGGCGGCCGCGTCCGGATCCAGCATCGCGTCGCCGTCGATGCAGACCAGGTATTCGCTGCGCGCCGCCAGCGCGCCCATGCGCAGTGCCATGGCCTTGCCCTGGTTCTGCGCCAGGTGCACCACGCGCAGGCGGTCATGGATGGATGCCAGCCGGTCCAGCATGTCCGCCGTGCCGTCGCTGGAGCCGTCGTTGATGGCGATGACTTCGATGTGCGGATAATTCTGGCCCAGCGCGGCCAGCAGGGTCTCTTCGCCATGGTCCGCCTCGTTGAAGCAGGGCACCAGGATGGAGACCAGCGGATTGCCCGCCAGCGGCGGCGGCTCGCGGTCCTTGCCCCATTGCCAGTGCCGCTCCCAGTGCCACCAGAAATAGAGGCCGCCGGTCATCCACATGCCGGACATGAACAGGGGGTAGAAGAACACGAAGCCCAGGAGCGCCTCGCCGGTCAGCATCAGGGTGAAGCCGAAGGGCGCGCCGAGCATCGCGCAGAGAATAATCAGGGCGATCAGTCGGTCTATCATCGGATGGGATACCACGCATCGGAAATGGCGGGCCGGATGTCTTGCAGCCGGGGCTGGTCTTGCGAGAAGTCGTCGGGGTAGTAGCCGAAGCTGCGGGCGCCGCGCAGTTGCAGGCGCTTCATCCAGCCGGCGAGCACGGCGGTGTCGACCGGCGCGGCTTCCGGACGGCCGGGGCCCGTGCGCCAGTCGCGCGCCTGCAGTTCGAACACGGTCCTGTCCAGCGCGCCGGGCCGCCTGGCGACGGCGTCGACCATCCGGTCCAGCCAGGCGTTTTCGCGGTTCTCGGGCACGTTCTCCATGCGCGGCATGGCCATCGGCGCGGTCCAGTCGTAGGCGCCGAGGAAGTCGTCCAGGTTCTGCGCGAACCAGGTCTCGCTGGCGGGGTTCAGGATGGGTTCGGCGTAGATATTGCGGGCCGTCTTGATCTGCGGGCCGCGCACCGCGCGCACGCGTTCGGCCAGCTCGGCCGTGAAGTCGACCAGCGCGCGGCTTTTCAGGCGCGTCCAGCGCTGCAGCGTGTCCGGGTCCGCGCGCAGTTCGGCGACCGACCCGGGCAGACCGGCCTTGCGGTAGGCCGCCAGGGCGCCGGGGCTGGCGTCCTCGAAGTCGCTCAGGACGGCATCGTCATGGAACAGCACGCCGTCGAACAGGGTGTAGCGCGCCAGGTCCTCGTACAGATCGCCGATGCGCTGGCGCGCCACCGGATCGAAGGGCGACAGGCGCAGGTACTGGTCCGGATCCGGCGCCGGGGCGGCGTCGGGATGGGCGGGATCCCAGCGCGTGACACGCCCGATGGAGGGGTCGAGGTCGACCGCCAGCACCGGCATCCAGGCATAGACATTCACGTGCGCCCGGTTCTGCAATTGCCAGGAAACGCGGTTGAACAGGTCCGCGCGCATGGGCAGCCAGCGGTTGGGGAAGTACACGGACTTGACCAGCCCGTCGGCCTCGGGGTCGGCGAACGCCTGCAGGAACACCGTATTGATCTGCATGTCCACGATGCGCTGCACCAGTTCGCCCAGGTTGCGGTCGGCTTGGTCCGGATCGGGATCGTAGACATAGTCCAGGTCCACGTGCGCCACGCGCATCATGGGCAGGGCCTCGATGCCCGCGATGCTGTCGGCGAAGGGCCGCAACCGCGGGTCGTTGGCCAGCAGCAGGCGCGGCGTCGACATGAGGCGGGACACCCGGCTGGGGCCGTCCTCCAGCGTGAGCGCCATCCGGTAGCCATGCTCGTCCGCGATCTTCAGGGTCGAGCCGCCTTCGGCGCCGTAGGGCCACACCCAGACGCGCGGCGACTTGCCGGTGGCGCGGCGGATCTTGTCGGTGATGGCGGCCACGTCCCGTCCCATGCGGGCCTGGAACTGCGCCTCCGATTCGTACTGGCGGCCGCGGCCGTCGTAGACCCGGATGGCGGCGGCCGGTTCGGTGTTGCCTTGCGGATTGGCCAGCGCGCCGTAGTGGGAGGCGTCCGTGTGCGCGGCGATCTCCACCAGGCCGGACTGCGAGATCTCGCGGACCTCGTTCCAGTCCAGGAAGCGGCCGCGCGGCTGGGGGCTGCCGCCGAAGTCCACCTGCCTGCCGGCGGGCGTATCCATCCACATGCCCACAGGCGCCAGCAGGGCCGGCCACCGATAGGCTTTCAGGATGGGCAGGACTCGGGTAAGGAAGCTGCGGTAGCCGTCGTCGAAGCTCAGCAGCACGGCCCGCTCGGGCAGGGGCTTGCCGCCATTGCGCGCGTCCAGGATCTGGTCCACGGACACGGCCTGGTAGCCGTTCTCGCGCAGCCAGGCCAACTGGTCGACCAGGCGGTCGGTGCGCACGCTGAGGAAGCCCTGGTCGGGGTCTTCGTCTTCGACGTCGTGGTAGGCGAGGGCCAGGAACTGGCCGGATACCCAGGGCTTGTCGACGGGCGCGACGGTCCGTTCGGCCGGAGGCGTGTAGACGGGGATGTCCTTGGCGCAGGCGGTCAGGAGCAGGATGACCAGCAACAGCAGGCCCGCCAGGAGGACACGGGTATGGGTTTTAAGCATGAAGGCGGTCTCAGAAGCGGTAGGCGAGGTCGAAGACGATGCGCAGTTCGCGCTCGCGGTCGCCGTCGTACGGGCGGCTGATGCCGGTGATCATCGCGCCCATGTCGAGCACGTCATTGGCGCGGTAGCGCTGGCCGTAGCCCAGCGCGATCACGCCGCCGGTACCGTAGCCCTGCTGGGCGTACGCGCCGGCGCCGACGGTGCCGATCTGTTCCCAGGCGGTTTCGTAGCGGCGGTACAGCGTGTGCGTCAGCCGCAGTCCGGGCAGCAGCATCAGGTCGGAGCGCGGATTGAAATAGGGCACGTCGCTGCCGCCGCTGTTGCGCTGCGTGGAGATGTCGAATTCCAGGTCGGCTTTCAGGTGCGGCGCGGTGTAGACGCGCTCGCGTCCGTTCAGGCCGAGCGACCAGCGGTCGTTGCCGTCGCTGAAATGCGAAGGCGATAGCGACAGCGTCCATTCGCGGCGCTCGTTGGCGAGCCAGCGCACGTATCCCGACAGGCTGTTGGACGTGACCCCGCTGGCCAGGGCGCGCAGCGGCGTTTCGCGCGACATCAGTTCGGCCGAGCCGCCCACCTGCCAGTGGTCGTCCACGTCATAGGCGGCGGTCAGGCGCAAGCCCGGCTTGACCCCATGGCCGTAGTCATGGGTGGAGACCTCGCCCTCGACCGTCAGGTCGCGGCCGCGCCATTGCACGCCGGTGCGGACCCAGCGGTAGGTGCCGCGGCCTTCTTCGAAGTCGCCGGCCGCGTATCCGCCTCCGCCGAACACGCGCCAGTTGTAATCCAGCGGCCGGGAGTACAGCACCGCGTCGATGCCGAAGTCGCCGCTGCCGGAAACCGGGCTGTCCGATGCCAGTCCGCGATAGCCGTTGATCTGGAGTTCGGCCTTGTTGTGCACCTCCCATTGCCGGGCGAGCCGGCGCGACACCAGGTCTTCGGGGGCGCGCGCGAGGGTGTCCTGGCTCAGGGCCTCGGCCTGGCGCCATTCCTGCAGTTCCAGCGCGCCGAAGCCCTGGCCGTTCTCCACGCCCAGGTTGCGGGGCGTCAGCGTCTCCGCCATTTTCAGCGTGCGTTCCGACGCGCGCGGCAGCGAGCGCGCCCGGTACGTCGCCGCCAACTGGGCGAGCAGGGTGGAGTTGTTGGGCGCCTCGCGCACCATGTCTTCCAGGCCGCGCTGGGCGGCCTCGGTGTCGTCCGCCATCAGGCTGGCCGCGGCGTCGGTCTGCAGGCGTTCCAGGTGCAGGTCGTTCGGGATGCGGCTGGGCTGGCCCTTGGCGTAGACCCAGGCCGGATAGCCGTCCCGCATGGCGTCCAGGGTTTCCGAGGCTTCCTCGAACGTTTCGGCTTCGGCCAGGGAGTAGTACAGGCCGGTTTCGTTGTTCAGGCGGTCCTCGGCGTCGTCGTCGCGCGTGGCGCCGCCGGCGGCGACCTGCCGGTAGATGTCGCGGGCCTTCTCGGGCTCGCGCAGGTACAGGTAGGCCGACGCGACGTCGTTCAGGGCGTAGCGCGGCACCTCCGCCCCTTCCGCCCGCAGCGCCTCGTATTCGCGCACGAGGTCCGCCATGCGCACGCGGGCATGCAGGGCGTGGAGCCGGTCGATGCGCGCGCGCAGCACGTCGCCGCGGGCGGCTTCGCCCGCTTCGCGCCAGGCGGGAATCAGTTCGTCGTAGCGGGCCAGCGCGCGGTCGGCGATGGTGAAGCGTCCGGCCTCGCCGCGCGTGGGCATGGAGGCCAGGCGCACTTGCTGGGCCACGGCGTCGGCTTCCAGGCGCCGCATCTGCGCGGCGTCGAGCAGGCCGGGATGTTCGCGGGCCCGCGCCAGCGCCTCGGCCGGCATGCGGGCGCGCTGCAACGCGTGGACATACTCGCGCTGGACGTAAGGCGCGCCGGGGGCGATGGCCAGGGCCTGGTCGGTCTGGCGCAGGGCGTCGAACGGGCGGCCCTGGCGGGCGTGGACGTAGGCGAGCGCCAGGCGCGCATCGGCGTCCCGGGGCTGGCGTCCGACCCAGCGCTCGCCCGCCGCAAGCGCGGTTTGCGCCTGGCCGGCGTCGGCCAGCGTCATGATTTCGCCGGCCTGGAACGCCGCCAGCCGGGGATGCCGGCGCAGGCCCGCCCGGTAGGCGGCCAGCGCCTCGGGCCAGCGCCGCAGGTCGCGGTAGGCGCGCGCCGCGGCGAGCTGGACGTCGGCGGGCGGGGTGGCGCCGGCCGGCAGCGTTTCGTAGGCGGCGGCCGCTTCGGCCGGCCTGCCGGCCCAGCCGGCGATGACGATGCGGTCGAGGATGGCCCGCCGGCCGGCGGCCGCCGGACCTTGCTGGCGCAGCATGGCCAGCGCGGGTTCGTATTCGCCGGCGCGGGCGCGGGCGATCAGGCTGTCGTAATCGTCATTGCCGGGGCTGGCCAGGGCCAGGGCAGGCGCCAGGGCGGCGCAGGCGGCAAACAGGCTCAAGCCCGCCGCGGCAATGCAGGGAGATGGCGGCTGGTCGGCGGCTTTCCCCGTGGGTCTTCCTTTGCATGGCATCTGTAGTACTTCCGCAGTTGCAACTAAGGGCGTTCGCGATCTCCGCCGGATGCGCGCGCGGCCGGCGCGACGGCCGGACGCCTCGCAGGCGCAAGGCGCCGGCGACGGAGATGGAAACATGGGTTTTGGTTGCGCGGCGCCCGCTTCGGGGACCTTCGCACTCGCGCAATGGGAGTGCATGGCTAGTACGCGCCACGCCCGCAGGGCGTGGTTGCGGCGCTCTCGCGGCGTCGTCAACAGGACGGACTTTAGGGGTTTTCGAAGAAGTTAACTGTCAATTACTGCAAAGAGAGGGGCGCGCGGGTCGACCTTGACGTATTCTTCATCGCTCGTACCGCGTCCGTCTTGGCGCGGACACGGCGGCTGCGGGCCCATGCACAAGCGTGCCCCTTTGCCGCACAAGTAACAAAAAGCATCAAAAATGCTGAGGTGTAACGCGTTCCGCGGTGCGGACCCTGGGCAACGGCAATTCCGAGCGACGGCGGACGCCGCGAAAGCGCGAGCCGGCAAGAACCATGACGACTTCCTTATTCTTCCTGATGTGGGGCCTGGCCACGGGATTGGCATTGCCATTGTTCGTGCCCTTCCACGCCAGCAACGTGGGGGGCATCAAGGCGTTCACGGCCGCCAACGCGCTGGCCGTCCTGTCCTTGCTGGCGTATGCGTCCTCGCGGATCCTTCCGCCGGGCGTCTACGTGATCGTGTCGAACGCGGCATGGGTCTGCGCGCTGAGCCTGGTCTACGTCGGCGTGCGGCTGTTTTTCGGCCTGCGTCCACAAGTCCTGCGCACGGCCGGCCTGGGCGCGCTTTGCATCCTGGCGTTCGCGTTGCTGCTGTACGGCGGAGACGACCTGCGCGGACGCATACTGCTGTTCTCCGTCTATACCTGTACGGGCGCCCTGGCGACGGGGCGGGTGATTTTCCAGCAGCGCAAGCGGCTCAAGACCCGCGGCGTGATGCTGTACCTGATGCTGGCGATCTTCGGGCTGGCGGGGCTGCATGCGCTGCGCGTGGCGGTCTATACCATTGGCGGGCAGATGCCCGTGTCGTTGCTGGATCCGTCGCCCTGGGCCCTGTTCTTCATCGTCTGCGGAGTGGTCACCGTGCCGGCGCTGTTCCTGGCGCTGCTGCTGTTGGTCCAGACCAGCCAGTCCGAGCAGATGCAGGCCGCGCTGACTTTCGACAGCCTGACGCGGGCCTATTCGCGGCGCAGCATCCTGGACGAACTCGGCCGCGAGCTGCGGCGCTGCAAGCGCGTCGGCGGAAAGCTGGCCGTGCTGGTGCTGGACATCGACCATTTCAAATCCATCAACGACCGCTACGGGCACGCGGGAGGCGATACCGCGCTGCGCCACTACGCGCAGGTC
Source organism: Achromobacter veterisilvae (assembly GCF_037619525.1). Lineage (NCBI taxonomy): Bacteria > Pseudomonadati > Pseudomonadota > Betaproteobacteria > Burkholderiales > Alcaligenaceae > Achromobacter > Achromobacter veterisilvae. Next base: position 3,432,082 of record NZ_CP148753.1, read on the forward strand.
GTCCAGCGGGCCGTCCGGAGCAGCGACCGCTTCGGCAGGCTGGGCGGCGAGGAATTCGTGCTGCTGATGTATGACTGCGACTCGGCCCGCGCGCTGGTGCAGGCGCAGCGGGTGTGCGACGTCCTGCGCGACGCGCCCCTCTACCTGCAAGGGGCGGAAGTCCCGATGACGACCAGCGGCGGCCTGGCCGTGTACCTGCCGGGCGACACCGCCGACGGCATCCTAGCCCGCGCCGACGCCGCGCTCTACCGCGCGAAGCAGCAGGGCCGCGACCGGGTGGAGATGGCTTGGCCCGGGCGCGCCCCGGGCCGCCCGGCGGACGCGGCGCCGGCCGCCCACGAGGGCGCGGAGTCTACGGCTTGAGGTGTTCCTTCAGGAACTTTTCCATGGCCTCGTAGAACTCGAACTTGTTCTCGTCGTTGTGGAAGCCGTGGCCCTCGTTGTCCTTGACCATGTATTCGACCTCGACGCCGCGCGCGCGGAGCGCCTTGACCATCTGGTCGCTCTCGTCCTTGTTCACGCGCGGATCCTTGGCGCCCTGCGCCACGAACAGCGGCGTCTTGATCCTGTCGGCGTGCAGGGCGGGCGAGGTCGCGGCGAGGCGTTCGCGGTCGCGCTCGGGGTCGCCCACCATGTCCTGCATCTTGGCCAGCATGGGCTTCCAGTACGGCGGAATCGACTTCATGAACGTGAACAGATTGGACACGCCCACGTAATCGACCGCGGCCGCGTAGAGGTCCGGCGTGAACGCGACGCCGGCCAGCGTGGCGTAGCCGCCGTAGCTGGCGCCGTAGATGCCGATGCGCTTGGGATCGGCGATGCCTTGCCCCACCAGCCATTGGACGCCGTCCGTGATGTCGTCCTGCATCTTCAGGCCCCATTGGCCGAAGCTGGCTTCCCAGAAGGCGCGCCCATAGCCGGTGGAACCGCGGAAATTCATCTGCAGCACGCAGAAACCGCGGTTGGCCAGGAATTGCACCTCGGGGTTGTAGCCCCAGCCGTCGCGCGCCCACGGGCCGCCATGCGGGTTCACGATGCAAGGCAGGTTCGTGGGGGCGCGCCCGGCGGGCAGCGTCAGGTAGCCGTGGACGGTCAGGCCGTCGCGCGTCTGGTAGCTGATGGGCTGCACGCGGGACATGTCCGCTTCGGGGATGGCCGGGTTGATGTCGGCCAGCTTGGTCAGCGTGTCGGAGGCGGCGTCGTAGATGTAGCGCGAACCGGGAGTGCGGTCGTTGTAGGCGGCGACGATGAACTTGTTTTCGTCGCGGTTGGAGCCCTGGATGGCGAATTCGTAGCCTTCCAGCCTGGCCGACAGCTTCTTGAACAGCGTCTCGGTCTCGGCGTCGAAAAAACGGTATTGCGGCTTGTCGGTCTGGTAGGCGGCCAGCGTCAGCACGCGGCGCTTGCGCGAATAGGCCGCGGCGTCCAGGTCCACCGTGTCGGGGGTGAAGATGGTTTCTTCCACGTCGGGCGCGGCCGGGTCGATGACCACCAGCGCCAGCTTGTCGCGGCCGCGGTTGGACAGGGCGTAGAACTTCTTGTCGTCGAAGGTGAAGAACGCCGGGCTCACGCTGGTCCGGTAATCGGTGGTGATCAGCGGACGGAACTCGGAGGCTTCGTCGTCGCGGTAGAGCAGGGTGGTGTTCAGCCCGTCGCTGGCGACCGCCGCGCGCACCTTGCCGGCGTGGTCGGTCTGCCAGCCGACGATATTGCCGGGATTCTGCGCCACCAGCACCGCCGCGCCGGTGTGGACGTTGACGCGGTAGACGTCGAAGACCTCCGGGTCGCGCTGGTTGTGGCTGATCAGGACGTGGTCGGGGTCGTCTTCGAGGTCGTCCTCGATCCCGGCGCGCACGCCCTCGTAGGGCGTCAGGTCGGTGATCTTGCCGGTCTTGGCGTTGACGGCCAGCACGTGGAAGTTCTCGTCGCCGCCGAAGTCCTTCTGGTAGAGCACCACGTCGGCGCCTTTCCAGAAGAAATTGCTGATGTCGCGCGCGGTTTCGCTGGTCAGTTGGCGGGGGTCTCCCACCGGCGTGCTGCCTTGCAGGGGCTGCACATAGATGTTCATGCGGGCGGGGTTGCCGTCCACGCTGGTGGGCTGCATGAAGCCCAGCGTCCTGCCGTCATCGGCCAGCCGGAAAAAACCGCGTTCCGGATTGCGGAAGAAATCCTTCAGGGGGTAGGCGCGGGGCGGTTGCGCGGCGCTGGCGCCCAGCGATGCGCTGACGATGCCGGCGGCCAGGACGGTGCGCTTCAGGAATGAGAACAAGGGGAACCTCCGAGGTTGCTGCGGCCGCGGGCAGGGCCGGCTGCCGGCTGGTCCACCGATAATGCCATAGCGGCGCGGGCGGTGTCGAACCGCCGGCGCGCGAGGTCCCCGCCCCGGCCCGGCTCCCGGCGGGCACGCGTGCCGGGCCGATATGCGGGATAATCGCGGGCACTGATTTGGAGATACACATGTACAGGAATCTGGTCGCGGCATCGGCGCTGGCCCTGGGCCTCGCGGGATGCTCGATGGGCATTTCGCAGAACGGCTCGTCCCCGCACAGCGAGTTCAAGGCGCCGGTGGCCTTCAAGGACGCCTACGCGACGGCGATCCGGCAATCCCGGGATTGCCTGCGCAGCACGGACAACGCCTACCGCGTGGTGGCCGACCTGAACGAAAGCGCGCAGTCCGGCGTGGTGCGGGTGCTGGCGCCCTACACCGACAATGAAATGTCGCGGGTCGAACTGAAGGCCGCCGGCGCCAAGAGCACCGACGTGCGCATCGCCATGTGGGGCAAGGGCACCTGGGACGCCGCGGCGATGCGCGCCATGCAGGATGCCGTCTATTACAGCCTGGTGTCGTGCAGCAGCTACATGCCGCTGGATCCGCGCCCCAAGGTCAAGCCCTCGCGCGACCTGAAGGACTGAGCCAAAGGCGTCAATCGCCGCCCGGGCGGCGGCGGATGATCTTGAACGTGGCGGTGGCGCGCGCGACCAGTTCGCCGTCGGCGCGCCGGACGTCGCCCTCGCAGAAGGCAATGGAGGCGCCGCGGCGCAGGCAGCGCCCCTCTATGGTCAGGTCGCCCGTGCCGGGCGACAGGAACGAGGTGTTCATGTCGATGGTGGCCATGCCTTCCAGGCCGTCGGCCGAGCCGCGGGCGGCGGCGCTGAGCGTGAAGTCCAGCACGCTCATCAGCGTGCCGCCGTGCACGTCGCCGCGGCTGTTGGTCAGGTCCTGCCGCCAGGGCAGGGTGGTGCGGGCGTAGCCCTGCTCGATGTGCTCGGGCACCAGGCCGAGGAAATTCATGAAAGGAATGGCGAGGCCGAAGTAATCGGTCTGGGCAGTTGCGGATGCAGTCATGGAACCGTTATGGACGGAAAGGGATAGCGGGTTGTCGCCGGTCATAATATATGTTTTTGCCACGGGGTTTCAGGGTGTCTGAGGCGCGCAAGATCGTGCATGTGGACATGGACGCGTTCTATGCGTCCGTGGAGCAGCGCGACAACCCGGACCTGCGCGGCCAGCCGGTGGTGGTGGCCTGGACCGGCCCGCGCTCGGTCGTCTGCGCCGCCTCGTACGAGGCGCGGCGCTTCGGCATCCATTCGGCCATGTCCGCGGCGCGGGCGGAACGGCTCTGTCCGCACGCCGTCTACGTGCCGCCCGATTTCAACCGCTACCGCGAGGTCTCGCGCCAGGTCCGGCAGATATTCGCCAGGCATACCGACCTGATCGAACCCCTGTCGCTGGACGAGGCCTACCTGGACGTCACCGTCAACAAATGCGGGCTGCCTTCGGCCACCGAGGTGGCCCAGGTCATCCGTCACCAGATTCGCGAGGAAACCGGCCTGACCGCCTCGGCCGGCGTGGCGCCCAACAAATTCCTGGCCAAGATCGCCTCGGACTGGAACAAGCCGGACGGCCTGTTCGTGGTCCGGCCCGGCAAGGTGCTGGCCTTCCTGGAGCCCCTGCCGGTGCGCAAGGTGCCGGGCGTGGGCAAGGTCACCCAGGCGCGGCTGGAGCAATTGGGCATCCATACGGTGGGCGACCTGGCGACGCACAGCGCCCAGGAACTCGAACATCATTTCGGCCGCTACGGCCGGCGCCTGTACGAATTGGCGCGCGGCATCGACGAACGCGAGGTGCAGACCGACGCGCCCTTGCAGCAGGTGTCGGCCGAAACCACGTTCTCGCAGGACGTCCGCCTGGACGCGCTGGGCGAGGCCATCGACCGCATGGCGCAGAAAGTGTGGGACCAAGCGCTGAAGAAGGGCGCGCTGGGCCGCACCGTGGTGCTCAAGCTGAAGACCGACCGCTTCCGCATCCTGACGCGCAGCCAGACCAGCCTGAACCCGCCGGGCTCCGCGGCCGAGCTTGCCGCGGCGGCGAAGCTGCTGTGCGAACGCGTGGAACTGCCGCCGGCGACGCTTTACCGGCTGGCGGGGGTGGGAATGAGCAATTTCGCCGATCCGGCGGAGCTGTCGCGCCAGCCGGACCTGTTCGGCGGCGCGTTCTGAGGGCGCGCCCGCGCGCGGCGGGCCGCCCGGAGATCAGGCCAGGCGGGCCTTCACTTGCTGCGACAGCGCGGTCATGTCGGCGCGGCCGGCCAGGGACTGCTTGAGCAGGGCCATGACCTTGCCCATGGCGGGCGCGCCCGTCACGCCTTGCGCGGCCACGTCGGCCAGCGCGGCGTCGATGGCGGCGGAGACTTCCTCGGGCGTGGCGGCCTGGGGCAGGAATTCCTGCAGCACGGCCAGTTCGCCCTTTTCCTGCTCGGCGGTTTCCGTGCGGCCGGCCTGTTCGAACGCGGCGATGGATTCGCGGCGTTGCTTGACCTGCTTTTCGATGATGGAGGTGATCTCGGCGTCGGTCAGGTCGCGGCGTTCGTCCACTTCCTTCTGCTTGACGGCGGCCAGGAGGAAACGCAGCGTGGCCAGGCGCTCGGCGGCCTTGGCGCGCATCGCTTCCTTGACGGAATCGGAGAGGCGGGTCTTGAGCGTAGCTGTGCTCATGGGTGAACCTTTGTGGTGTTGCGGCAAAGAAACAGTGTAAACCGGCGGCCTGCGGTTCGCCGCCGGGTGTTCGGCGGAGCGGTCGGACCCGTCTCTACTTTACCTTGGCGAGATCGCCGCGCAGCGCCACGCCCGCGACCATGGCGCCGGCATGGCACTCGTAATCCGTCTTGCTGCTGTATTCGTTCTTGCGATAGTAGCTAACGATGTTGGTGACCGCGTTCGCGCCCGCCTTTTTCGCCGCTTCGTGCAGCGCAATGACGGCGGATTGGGCGACCCACAGGCAAGCCTCTTCGTCTTTCTTCGCGAACGCATTGGTCTTGCGGTTGGTGACGACGTTCGCTTCCAGCACCTTCCCCCTGGGCCCGGTGCCCGCCAGGTAGAAACTGACGCTGCCGTCGATTTTTCCGGCCGCCTGCGCGGCTTCGATCGCCGGCTTCAGCGGCAGGTGGACAGTGCGGTCCGCCGCGACGGCTTGCGTGGAGCAGACGAGCGACAGAGCCAGGGTTCCAAACAGCTTGTTAGACATGTTCATGGCGGGGATTCCAATTGTGAAACGGGAAAAAAGCGGCGGCATGGGGCAACTCAGCGCCAGCGGCGGAAAATCAGCGACGTGTTGATCCCGCCGAAGGCGAAGTTGTTGTTCATGACGTATTCGTTGTTCATGCGGCGGCCTTCGCTGAGGTAGTCGAGCTCACCGCAGCGGGGGTCGACATTGCGCAGATTCAGCGTCGGAGCGTACCAGTCGCCGTTGAGCATTTCGATGCTGAACCACGACTCCAGCACGCCGCAAGCGCCCAGCGTGTGGCCCAGATAGCTTTTCTGCGAGCTGATCGGCATGCGGTTGCCGAACAGGCCGTGGGTCGCTTGCGTTTCGGCGATGTCGCCCTGTTCGGTGGCGGTGCCGTGGCCGTTCACGTAGCCGATGGCCTCGGGCGGCACGCCGGCGTCCGCCAGCGCCATCTCCATCGCGATGCGCATGGTCTTCGCCTCCGGGCGCGTGATGTGCGTGCCGTCCGAATTGCTGCCGAATCCCACGACTTCGGCGTGGATGCGCGCGCCGCGCGCCAGCGCGTGGTCCAGCGATTCCAGGACCAGCATGCCTCCGCCTTCGCCGATCACCAGGCCGTCGCGGTCGCGGTCGTAGGGGCGCGGAGTGAGTTCGGGCGTGTCGTTCTTCTGGCTGGTCGCGTAGAGCGCGTCGAACACCAGGGCTTCGCTCGCGCAGAGTTCCTCCGAACCGCCCGCCAGCATCAGGTCCTGGCGTCCGTACCGGATCGCCTCGTAGGCGTAGCCGATGCCCTGGCTGCCCGAGGTGCAGGCGCTGGAGGTCGGGATGATGCGGCCCTTCAGTTCAAAGAAGATGCCCACATTGGCCGCGGTGGTATGGGGCATCATGCGGACGTAGGAGTTGGCGTTCAGGTCGTCGGTGACGCCGTTGAGCAGCATGTTGCCGAACGCGCGGATTTCCGCCGTGCTGCCCACCGAAGAGCCGCAGGCCACGCCCATGCGGCCATCGGCGATGGCGGGATCGCTCAGCAGCGCGGCGTCGGCCAGCGCCAGTTCCGCGGCCCGCACCGCCAACTGGGACACGCGCCCCATGCTGCGCAGTTGCTTGCGGGTCCAGTGCGAGGGCACCTGGAAGTCCTCGATGGGGCCGGCCAGGCGGGTGTTCAGTTCCGCGTAGCGCGACCAGTCCGGCATGATCCGGATGGCGCTTCGGCCCGCCTCGAACGCCTGCCGCACGCTGGTCCAGTCGGACCCGAGCGCGCTGATGCCGGCCATGCCGGTGATCACGACCCGTTTCATCAGCACAGCCCTCCGTTGACGGCAATGACCTGGCGCGTGATGTAGGCCGCGCCCGCGGACATCAGGAAGACGACCGCGGCGGCCACTTCCTCGGGCCGCCCCATGCGTTGCGCGGGCACGGCCTTCAGGATTTCCTCGACCGGCACGTGCTCGTCGATCATGTCGGTATCGATCAGCCCGGGCGCCACGCAGTTCACGGTGATCTGGCGCTTGGCCAGTTCCACGGCCAGCGCCTTGGCGGCCCCGATGAGGCCGGCCTTGGACGCGCTGTAGTTGACCTGGCCGCGGTTGCCCACCAGGCCGGACACCGACGCCATGCAGACCACGCGGCCCGGCGCGCGGCGGCGGATCATGGGCATGGCCAGCGGGCTGAGCACGTTGTAGAAGCCGTCCAGGTTGGTGCGCAGCACTGCGTCCCAGTCATCGCCGCTCAAGGCGGGGAACGCGCCGTCCCGCGTCAGGCCGGCATTGAGGACCACGCCGTAATAGGCGCCGTGCCCGTCGATGTCGGCCTGCAGCGCGGCCGCGCATTGCTGGCGGTCCGCCACGTCGAATTGCAGCACGCGCGCCTGCCGGCCTCGCGCCTGTATTTCGGCTTGCACGGCTTCGGCCTGGCCGCGTTGCTGGCGGCAGTGCAGCACCAGATCATGGCCGGCGTCGGCCAGGGCCAGCGCGATCGCGCGGCCGATGCCGCGGCTCGAACCGGTTACGAGGATGGGGGCAGCGCTCATTCGGGTGACTCTTCCTGGATAAAAGCGGCGGGGTCCTTGGGCTGGTAGACATTCAGCCTGGCCTGGGCCAGCAGGCGGGCTTCATCGTGCAATTCGCATTCGAAGACGCTCATGCCGCTGACGTCGACCAGCCCCCGGCGCACGTGGATGGTGAGGCGGGCGCCGGCAGGGATCGCGTCGGCGTGGCTTTCGTAGCGTCTCGTGCCAAGGAGGAAGCCCAGTTTGACGGGTTCGCCCGCCTGGCGGGCCTGGCAGCCGGCCCAGGCGCCCACGGCCTGGGCCATGAGTTCCATGCCCAGCCAGGGCGGCAGCGAGCCGTCGGGCAGGGAGTAGGGGCCGGGCCTGACGACGGCCAGCGCGCAGAGGCTGTCCGCATCATAGCTGCGGACCTGGTCGAGCAGGATCATGTCGCCGGCGTGCGGCAGCAGGCTGGCGATGGACCACGGGATCATGGCTGCGCTCCGAAGAGCAGGCTGACATTGTTGCCGCCGAATGCAAAGGAGTTGCTCATCGCCACGCGCGGTCGGCCCTGCGCGTAGCGGTGGGCCGCCGTGCTGAATTCCAGCGCCGGAAGCGCCGGATCGGGCACACCGTCCCAGACATGGGGCATCAACCGCCCGCCGGCATTGCCGGAGGACAGGGTCGCCCATGCCAGCGCCGCTTCCAGCGCGCCGGCGGCGCCCAGCGCGTGGCCGGTGAGCGCCTTGGTCGAGGAGCAGGGCACGCCCTGCGGGAAGACGGCGTGCATCGCGTGGCTTTCCATGGCGTCGTTGTGCGGCGTGCCCGTGCCGTGCAGGTTGACCCAGCCGATCTGGCCGGCCTCGATGCCGGCCGATTCCATGGCGGCGAGCATGGCCTGGCGCGCGCCGGCTCCGGTCGGCTCGGGCGCCGACATGTGCCAGGCGTCGGAACTGGCGCCGCCGCCGAGAAACGCCACGGAGCGGGCGTCGGCTCGTTCGCGCTCCATCAGGAACAGGACGCCGGCCTCTCCGATATTGATGCCGCGGCGGTTGGCCGAGAACGGCAGGCAGAGCGCGTCGTCCAGGGCGTCCAGCGTGGCGAAGCCATTGATGGTGAGCCGGCAGAGCGTGTCCGCGCCGCCGCAGACCACCGCGTCGCACAGGCCCAGCTCGAGCAGGCGGTGCGCGGACAGCAGCGCGCGGGCGCTGGAAGTGCAGGCCGTGGACAGGGTATAGGCCGGGCCGCGCGTTCCCAGCCAGTCCGCGAAGAACGCCGAGGGAGACGAGAGGGCCTGGCGGCGATAGTCGTAGTCTTCAGGCCAGGCGCCTTGCGCCGCCAGTTGGCGGAAGGCGGGGGCGTTGTCGTTTACGCCGGAGGTGCTGGTGCCCAGCACGACGGCAACGCGGCCGGGGCCATGCCGCGCCACGGCGCCGCGCAATTGCGGTTCGATCTGCAGCGCCGCGGCCAGCAGCAATTGATTGTTGCGGCTGCGGTGGTGCGCGGGCAGGGCTTCGCCAATGGGAGGCAGCGTTCCGGCATGGCCGCCCAGCGTCAGCGTGCGGCCCTGGACCCAGCCGGTCCGCGCGCGCATGCCGGAGGTGTCGCCGGCAAACGCCGCTTGCGCCACGGCGTCCATGCCCGAGCCCAGCGCGCACACGACGCCGGGCATGCCCAACCAGGTGTTCATGGCTGTTCCTTCAATGGCGAAATCCGCCAGGTAATGCCGTCGGCATCGACGACGGTGAACGTGTCGGCTTGCGCGGCTTGCGGCCATCGCACGGTCCAGCGCGGGCGGCCATGCTGCCGCAGTTCGCGCTCCGCCGCGCCGTCTTCCTGGGCGCGCGCGCGCCAGTTGCCCGCGCCATAGGCGGCGTCCAGCTCCGCCTCCGGCGTCCAGGCGAATATCAGGGCGGCGAACAGGTCGCGGGCCTGGCTGTTCGGCCTGACGAATCCGTCATTGCGCCATCGGCCGTCCTGAAGCATCTGCCTGGCCTGGGGCACGCCCATGGGGTCGAACAGCGACCAGCGCAGGGCCGGGCCTTCGCGCTGCACCACCAGCAGCGTGTCCAGGGACGGCTGGCCGGCGGCCGCCTGCTCGACATGGAGCCGGCGGGGCAGCGAAAACGTCGCGTCGCGCCCGGGTACCGGCGGCGCACCCGCGCAGCCCGCCAGCAAGGCCAGCAGCGCCGCCGCGGCCAGGGCGCGGCCGATCGCCAACAGGGAGCGGAGGCTGGCTGCCATCGGACGGATCACGCGGATGCCGGCTGCGCTTCGGCGCCGCGGCAGAGTTCGCTCAGTGTGCGCAGGCGGCGCTGCGGACTGGCGACAAAGGGATTGGTCGGGTCCCAGGCGTAGCCCGCCAGGATGGAACTGATCATACGGCGGATTTCCGGCTGCGCGTGTTCGTAGAAAACCACGTCCTGGAATTCGCCCGAGTACCAGCCCTGCACGTAGGCGCGGAATGTTTCCACCCCCACCATGAGCGGATCGGCGAACTCGGCCTGCCAGTCGACCTGGGCGCCGGTCAGTTGGCGGTGCAGCGCATCGGCGGCCAGCTTGGACGAGCGCAGGGCGATGGTGACGCCGGAGGAAAACACGGGGTCCAGGAACTCCGCCGCGTTGCCCAGCAGCGCATAGCCGGGGCCGTGCAGCCGCTGCACGCTGGCCGAGTAGCCGCCGATCGTGTTGGCGGGGGTATCCCAGACCGCGTTCTTCAGGATGCGTTTCAGGTTCGGCGCGGCGTCCGCCATCGCGCGCAGCGTGGCCATCAGGTCCTCTCCGGGGCCGCCGAAGAGATTCTCGCCGCCCACGACGCCGAACGAGCAGCGGCCATTGGAGAACGGGATCAGCCAATACCAGATGCCGCGTTGTTCGGGATGCACGCTGATCAGGATCTTCTCGCGGTCGAAGCCGGGGTCGTCGATGCGGTCCTCGATATGGGTGAAGATGGCTTTGCGCGGCGGCATCGAGGACGGGCGTTCGAGGTCGAGCAGGCGCGCCAGCACGCGTCCGTAGCCGCTGGCATCGAGGACGAAGCGGGCCTTGACTTGGTACGACGCGCCGTCCGCGCCGCGCACGTCGAGCAGCGGACCGTCTCCGCCGAAGTCGGCCGCGGTGACTTCCTGCAGATAGCGCACCTCCACGCCCTGGCGCGCCGCGTCGTCGGCCAGCACCTTGTCGAAGTGCGCGCGTTGCACCTGGAACGTGGTGCCGGGGCCGGGGGTGAACTTGTCGCGGAAGTCGAAGTAGGTATAACGGTCTCCGCAGGCGAAGGCGGCGCCGTTCTTGACCTGGAAGCCGGCGGCCTGGACGGCCGGCAGCATCCCCGCTTCCTCCACGAATTCCAGGCAGTGGGCGAGAAGGCTCTCCCCGATGGAAAAGCGGGGGAACTGCTGGCGTTCCAGCATCAGGACGTCATGCCCCTGGCGTTTCAGCAGGGCGGCGGCAACCGCGCCGGCCGGGCCTGCCCCGATTACTACGACTTCCCGATGTTCCATATCCAATGTATCCACATTCAGTGATTGACGGAGGAGTGCTGCCCGGCCTTCCGGGGCCGCCGGATCCATGGCGCCCACAGCAGCGAAAAGGCGACTCCGAGCGCCACCGCCAGTCCGAAATTGGCAAGGGCCGGCGTGCGGCTGAGGGCAAGGAGTCCGAAGGACAATAGCGTGGTGGCGGCGCTCAGCAGAATGCCGACCAGGCTGGCGGAAGCGCCCGCCACGCGTTCATACATGAAGATCGCGTAGTCCACGCCGATGGCCGACACCAGCAGCAGGCCGAACAGGCTGAACAGTGTGAGCGGCTGGCCCAGGTAGCCGAGCGCGGCCAGGCTGCACGCGGTGGCCGCCACGGGCACGGCCAGGATGCGCCAGGCGGCGGCGCGGCCCAGGGTCGCGAGCAGCAGAGCGGCGGCAACCGCATAGGACAGCAGCTTGAGTTCGGCCGCCTCTATCCGGGTCGCCGCGAACATGCGGTTCAGTTCGCCGCTGCGGTCGACGAGCGTCACGCCAGGCACGGACCGGGCAATGGCGTCCAGCGCCGATGCGCTTCGCAGGCCCAGCAATGTCACCATGCCCGCGGCCTGCCCATCGTGCACGCCCAGCCACAACGAACGCCAGCGTTCAACCTGCTGGCCTTGCAGCGCCTGGTCGATGGTGACCGCAGGGAGCGTGGCCATGGACCGCAGTTCCCGCTGCAAGGCTTCATAGGGGATGCCGAGACCGGTAATGGGTTCCCAGACTTCGGGTTGCGCGGCTCTGGCGGCCAGGCTCCGACCCAGCGCCCTCTGGTCGGCCATCGGCGATACCAACTGGCTGAGGGAGCTATAGGCGGCAAGGTCGCCGCGTTCGATCAGCGCGTCCAGTGCCAGGGACACCCGCGCCTGCCTGCGCAGCAGCTCGTCCGTATCGGGGGCGCGCACCAGGAAGAACTGGCTGGTCGGCACGAAGCCCGTTATTTCGCCGATCTGCCTTGCCTGCTGCACCAACGGCGCGGGCAGGCTCAGCCATTGGCGCAGGTCGTCCTGGATGCCCAGCCTGGAAATGCCTCCCGCGGTGGCCGCGGCCAATGCCAGGGCGCCGAGCCATAGCGCCTTGCGATTTCCGGCAAGCTGCCCGCGTGCGCGCAGCGCGGCCTGCGCGAAGCGCAGCAGCGGCTGCCAGGGCCGGGGGCGCCAGTCCGCCATCCAGGCCGGAAGCTGGCACACGGTGCAGGCATAGGCGCCCAGCAGGCCCGCGGCCGAGAACACCGCTGTCTGCGTCAGCGCCGGGAACGGCGTGAAGGCCAGGGCGACGTATCCCACGAGGCTGGCGGCGAGACTGATGGTGAGACCCGGCAAGACGCGCCGCAGCGCGGGCCAGGCCCGCCAGTCTTCCATGCCGTAGCGCTTGCCCAGCCAGTGCAGCGGGAAATCCACCGCCACGCCGATCAGGCTCGCGCCGATCACGAGCGTAAGCAGATGGATCGACCCGAATACCGCCACGCAGGCTACCGCGCCCGTCAACAGGCCGACCGCGACCGGCACGAAAGCCAGTAGGGCGCGGGCGCGCCGCAGCGCCAGCAGCAGGACCAGGACGATGCCTATCGTGGCGCCGGCGCCGATCCAGCCGCTTTCGGCCATGGCCTGGGTCCGTCCCGCGGCCGCGTACAAGGGGCCGCCGGCCACCAGCAGTTCGGCGCCCTCCGCGCCCAGGGTCCGGCGATCCTGTTCCAGTTGCGCCGCGATGCGCTGGGGCGTGCCGGAGTCGAAGGCATTGTCCCGGGTTTCGGCGCGCACCAGTACCCAGCGCCTGCCCGCCTGTTCCGCCTGCAGGGTGCCGGTACGGATGTCGTACTGCACGGCGCCGCCGGGGTGCAGCGCCTGTTCGGCCCGGCGGGTGAGTCCCAGCCAGTCCTGGTCCGCGGGAACCAGCCCCGAAGATGAAAACGGATCCGACAATTCGCGCGCGCGGCGCCGCGCATAGGACGCGGGGTCTGTTTCGAGCTGGCGCCGGTCGGCGGCGGGCAACATGGCCAGGCGGCCCGCCGCCAGCCGCGTGCGCAGGGCGGCCAGGTCGACTTCCAGTTCCATCTGCACGCTGGAGAACAGTCCGCTGTCCGTCCAGCGCTGCGCCAACTGGCGCGCGGGCGCGGTGGAGTCCGTGCCGGAGCGGCCCGCGACCAGCGCGATGATCTGGCGGGACAGCGGTTCCTGGATGCGGGCCTCGGCCAATTGGCGGGTGGCGTCGTTGCCGGCATGCGGCACCAGGTCCATCAGATTGGCGGACACGGGCCAGCCGTTGCGGCATTGCCACGCGCCGATGCACAGAATCAGCAGGAATCCCAGCTTGAACAGCCGGGGCAGCCACCGTTCAATCGGCGAACGCACGTTGCTCCTCGGCGGTCAGGGTCTGATCGGCTTTCGCGTCCGTCATCTGCAGCACGCTGCGGTCGCCCTGCGTCTCGCGCAATTCGATGCGGTCGACCAGCGCCGAGCCGTCGATCTGGATGTTGTCGAAGATCTGGCGCAGAAGGGCGGATTTCGGTGTCAGCACCAATTGCCACGCGTCCGGTTCGCCGGTGAGCGCCAGATCGAAGTTCTCGCGCAGCCCGGTGGTATCGCCCGCCAGCACGGACAGGAACAGTTGGTTCTCGCGGCCCGCGCCCGAGCGCTGCGGCAGCGCCTCCCATTTTCCGCTTTCGTCGCGGCGGGAGATGCCGCCGCCATCGATGCGCAGGTCTTGCGCAATGGGGGTGCGCAGCAGCCACAGCAGACCTTTGCCCGCCGCCAGGGTGAAGTCGCCCCGGCTGGTCAGCGGCTGCGGCAGCGATCGCAGGAACTTCTGCTGCACGAAATGGCCCCGCACGACGGGCGCCGCGCGCAGTTGTTGCTGCAAATCGGCCAGGTCGAAGGCGCTGGCGTTCCAGGACAGGCAGGCCAGCATCAGCAAGGTGAACAGTCGCTTCATGCCGGCGTATCCCTCGATTGCAACTGGCGCTGCACGGCGTCTTTCAGCGCGGAAGGAGACGCCAGTTGCATTTCGCGGGTCCGCAGGCAGACCGCGACCTGTTCGGAGGTGGCCCGCGTCAGGCGCCGGCCGCTGTCGGCGTCCAGGATCAGATAATTGATCTTCAAGCGATGTTCCCATTCCACGAGTTCGGCGCGCACGACCAGGCGCTGGCCGAACTGCGCGGGTTGCGCGTAACGCAGATGCAGGTCGATCACCGGCCAGACATAGCCGCTGGCCCGCATGGCGTCGTAGTTGTAGCCCAGCGCGTCCAGCAGTTCGCAGCGCGCCTGTTCCAGATATTTCACATAGTGGCCGTGCCACACGACGTTGATCGAATCGACATCGAAGAAGGGCACCCGGATTTCGACTTCAGCGCCGATCACGCCTCGTTTACGCATCGTCTTTCCAGAAGGGGTAGAAGTTGAACCATTGCAGAGGCGCCAGGCGGCAGTGCGCGGCGAGGCGGTCGGCATAGCGCTGGGCCAGGCCGGCGATCCGCGCCTGGCGGGTGGCGCGCGTCCATTCGATGCCGTCGGAAAGGCGTTCCATGGCCACGCGGTAGCGCGAGCCGTGACGCGTGCAGAACAGCAGATTGACCGGGCTGCGCAGCAGGCCGGCGAGCAGCCAGGGCCCCTGGGGGAACAGGGCGGTGGCGCCAAGAAAATCCACGGGCGTCGTGCGATCGCCCTGCAACGGAATGCGGTCGCCGGCGATGGCCAGCCACTCGCCGCGGTCCAGCCGCTGCGCCAGGTCCAGCATGGCGGGCGCGTCCAGATCGCTGACCTGGATCATGCGCAGCGCGCCGCCGGCCTCGTCGAGCAGGCGGCTGAATTGGGCCGCGTGCTTGTCGTGGACCAGCACGTTGAGCTTCAGGGCGCCGGTCCGTTCCGCCAGCGCGCGGCAGATTTCGAGATTGCCCAGGTGCGAACCGACCAGGATCTGGCCGCGCCCCGTGCCCATCTGCCCGTGCAGGCCGTCGGGGTCGGCGATGTCCAGGCTGGCCATGGTGATCTTGCCCTGCCAGACGTCCAGTTTGTCCAGTATTGCATCGGCAAAAGCGAGGTACTGGCGGTAGACGGGCAGGTTGCGCGGCAGCGGAACAGGCATTTCGCCGGATTGCGCCAGCCGGCGCTGGTATTCGGCAATGGCCCGCCGCGCCCGGGCGCCGAAGACGTAGAAATACAGGACGACCGCCCAGACCAGCGGCGCCACGAGCCGCCGGCCGAGGTTGCGCGCGGCCCAGGCGGTAAGGCGCATGAGCACAAGGCTGCCGCGCTCGGGCTGATCCGCCCAGTGCCGCTCCATGACGCTCATGGCCGCGGCCCTTTCGCCAGCCGGCGCCACAAAAGCGCGGGCGAGCGGGCAAGCATGCCGAAGAACAGGCGGGCGTGCATGCGGCTGATCAGCAGGTTGTCGCGCACCCCCTTGAAGTGCGAGATGCCGCCTTCCGGGTAGGCCACGCGCGTGGGCAGCCAGACCATGGCGACGCCGCGCCAATGCAGGCGTACCAGGATGGCGATGTCGAAATCCATGCGCTGGCCGACGTGGGCGCCGTCGATCACGGGCAGCGCCTGGGCCAGTGGGTAGACGCGGAACCCGCACATCGCATCGGGAATGTCGGCCGAGAGCGTATTGATCCAGACCCAGACGCGGGTCAGCCAGCGGCCGTACAGGCGGCTGCGCGGCACGTCGTCGCCGTATACCGGAAGGCCGCAGACGACGGCTTGCGGCCTGGCGCGCGAGGCCTCCACGAATGCCGCCGCGTCCGGCAGCGCATGCTGCCCATCGGCATCCACCTGCAGAGCGTGGGTATAACCCAGCTCGGCCGCGGCGCGCAGCCCGTCCTGCACCGCCGCCCCTTTGCCGCCATTCGTCCCGCGCCGCAGCAGATGCGTGCGAGGCAGCGCCGCCAGCGCGTCCAGGGCCGCGGCGCAGCCCGGCTCGGAGCCATCGTCCACCAGCACGCAGGGCAGGCCTTGCGCCGCGAGTTGCGCATGCACGGCGCCCACCGTGGCGCCGTGGTTGTAGACGGGGATGACTGCGCAGAGGCGGTGGGCGGTCATTGCAGGTCGCCTTCAACGATGCGGCCCGACGAGCAGGGCGCGCCGTCCAGGGTGAAGGCGAAATGCAGTTTTCGCTTCGAGGCGTCCCATTTCAGCGCCAGGGAGGCGATGTCGCCCGGACGAAGCAGCCGTTGGAACTTCAAGACTTCCATGCCGGCGAAACGCAGGCCGGGATGGAGGTCCCGTTGCGCCAGCGACATGGCCCAGCTAATTTGCGCCGCCCCGGGAACCACCGGGGCCGTGGGGAAGTGGCCGGCGAAATGGGCGAGATCGTAGGGGATTTCCAGCGTATAGCGACGCTCGTTGTCGGCTGCGCCGGGCAGTTCCACGGCCTGGGGCATCAGGGGCCGGGGGCCCGCCGCGGCCTCGAATTCGCGGCGGGGCAGCTTGCCCTGCGCGTTGCTGGGCAACTGCGGAAAGAAGCGCCAGGTGCGAGGGACGGCCAGCGATCCGAAGATCGCGCCCAGATGCGCGCGCAGTTCGCCGACCAGCGCTTTCCGGCCCCGGTTGCGCAGGGTGTGCAACCCCTTGGCCGATAACGCGACCAGCGCGGCGAGGCGCGGGGCGCCGGCAATCGCGCCCAGGCGTGCTTCCGTCACGTAAGGGTGCCGCGCCAGCGCCCGCTCCAGCATGGGCAGCGAGATGCGCTTCTCTTCGATCTTCACGATGCGGTCCAGGCGGCCGAGCAGCCGGAATCCGCCGGCGGCGAGTTCCGCTCCGTCCGCCGTTTGCTCCTCGGCGGCGTTGATCCAGGGGGATCGCACCCGCAGCGCGCCGTCGGCGTTCACGCTGACGGCGACGCCGGGCAGCGGCCGCCAGTCTTCCGCGCCCCGGCGCCAGGCGACGGCGCCCGTCTCCGAACTGCCATAGATCTCCGTGGGACGCAGGCCCAGTTCTTTTTCGATGTGGTCGGATACGTCGGACGGCAGTTCGCCGCCCGAGGAATGGATGCGGGTCAGCCTGCCGCGCAATTCGCGCCAGTCCAGCCGCTGCCCCAGGCGCCGCAGCAGCGCGGGGCTGGCGATCCAGGTGAAGGAGGGGTGGCGCAGGCTGGCCCGCTGCAGGTCTTCGGGGTAGATGCGCTGTAGCCGGTCGAGCAGGCGTCCCGCGCACAGCGGCCACAGCACCCTGAAGGGCAGGCCGTACATATGCTGCGCCGATACGCTGCCCAGCACGGGCGTGCGCGCATCGGGCCATTGCTCTTGCAAGGCGCGGACTTCGTCCATCAGTTGCCGCCAGTTCTTGGCGATGTGCTTGGGTTCGCCGCTGGATCCCGAGGTGCACAGCACCAGCTCCAGCGAGGGGTCCAGTTCGGCGGGCGCCAGCGGCGGCTGGCCATGAAGGCCGGCCAGCCGCCGTTGGCGGTCCGCCGGCACCGGCAGGCTGGCATCGGTCAGCCAGGCATCCACCGTGGCGTCGAGAGCGGCGCAGGTGTGCGCCTGGGCATCGCCCGGGAGCACCGCCACCACGCCGGCGCGCCAGCAGGCAAGGAGCGCGGTCGCCATCAGGGCGGCGTCTTCGAACCAGAGCGCGACGCGGCGCAGCGGGCTTGCCCGCAACGCGCCGGCCGCCGAGAGGCAGGCATGCGCGAACTCGCCGCGCGTCAGGAGCGGTTCGTCAGCGACGGGAACATCGGCTTCCGCGGGCGAGGCGGGCAGCAGGAGATGCGTCAGAGGAGTCCAGGCCATCATGGTTCAAGCCGCTTTGGCGGCCGCGGGACGCAGCAGCCATTCGCCGGCGATCAAGAGGCCCATCAGTCCATAACTGATGGCGCCGTTGTAGGCCAGCCACCAGCTCCAGGGCGCCCATGCCGCCAGCGCCGCGGCCGTGGCGCCGTTCAAGGCGAAGAATACGCACCACACGCGCGTCACGTTGCGGGTGTAGCGCACGCCCTCGGGGGGCAGGCCGGGATGGCGCAGGCGGGCCAGTTGCTCGATCACCGGGCGTCCGGCCATCAGGCTGCCGCCGAAGATCGCCAGCATCATGCCGTTGACCATCACGGGGTACCAGCGCAGCCAGGCTTCGGAATCCGTGACCGCCAGGATCAGGCAGAAGGCAATCGCCACGGCGGGCAACAGGCGCGAGCCGCGCTGCGCGGCGCTTGCGGTCAGGCCGCGCGCCAGCCACAGGAGCGCGAGCGGCAAAGCCACCCAGGCCGCGTTCACGCGCCCCAGCGTCGCATAGACGGCGAAGGGGTAAGCGATGCCGGCCAGGGCCAGGGCGGCGGCAACGCCTTGCTTCATGCGGCCGGGTCCTGCTTTTGCCACATGGCCTGCACTACGTCTTCGACGGTGCGCACCGTGCGGAAGTCGTTGGCGTCGAGTTTGCGGCCCGTCTGCCGGCGCACGTGGTCGATGAGGTCGATGGCGTCGATGCTGTCGATCTCCAGATCGGTATACAGGTTCGCCTCGGGCGTGATGCGTTCCGGCTCGATCTCGAACAGTTCGACCAGCGCGCCGCGCAGCGTATTGAAGATTTCCTCGCGGGTATGCATCGTGACTCCGTATGCGTTAATCGTGACGTTGCGCGGCGACGAAGGCCGCCAGCTTGGCGATGCTGGCGAAATGCTCGCGCATGTTCCTCGTTTCCGGATCGATGGTGATGCCATAGCGCTTTTGCAGCGCAAGGCCGAGCTCCAGGGCGTCCACGGAGTCCAGTCCCAGCCCGTCGCCGAACAGGTGGGCGTCGCGGTCGATGTCCTCGGGCGAGATGTCTTCCAGCCCCAGGGATTCGATGACGAGGGTCTTCAGTTCAAGTTCCAGTTGATTCATCCAGCTTGGACTCCGCATTCGCCGCCATGGGCGATGGTTTGTTCGTTGAAATGCCGTCCGGCGCGGTGCGCGCCAGTTCGGCTTCGAAATAGGCGTGCAGGTGATCGTTCATTCTGCGCCCTGCGATCGGCAGCGGGTGCGCATCGCGCCACGTGGAGGGATCGATGTCCTCTCCCACATGGATCACGTAGCGCATCCGGCACGCCGGAATCCGGTACCAGGGTTCGCCCTTGGTCAGGCTGCGCGGATTCATGCTGATCACCACGGGCGTCACGGCTCGCGCGCCGCGCAGCGCGATGGCGCAGGCGCCCCGGTGGAACCGGGGCAGTGTGTCTCGCGGCGTGCGGGTGCCTTCGGGAAAGACGATCAGGGTTTCGCCGTTGCGCAGCACGTCGGCGGCGCGGTCGAACATGTCGAAGCTTTCGTCGTTGGTAATGTAGCCCGCATTGGCGATCGGTCCGCGGGTGAAGGGATTCGTGGCCAGGCTGTGCTTGACGATGCAGTTGGCGTTCTTGACGTGGCCGACCAGAAAGACCACGTCCAGCAGCGAGGGATGATTGGCCAGTATCATCTGCCCGGGTTGGCCGAGGCGTTCGGCGCCCTTGAATTCCACCGTCAGGATGCCGGTGCGGATCATGAAGCGGATGAAGAGGCGGAATGTGCGGTTCAAGGTCCCGCGCGCGCGGCGCTGGCGATCCAGCTTGCCGCCCGGCAGCAGGCGCTGCGACGGGAACACGAAGGCGCGCAGCAGAACGCCGCCCAGCCCGAACAGGGTGAACGCCATGCCGGTGGCGACGAGCCGCCAGAGCCAGAAGTCTTGCCGGTGGTGCGTGGTGCCGATCATGCCGTGCGTGTCCAGATCCACTGGCGGGCGCGGTTCGCATGCCGCCAGGCGTTTGTGCGCAACAACAGGTGGCGCAGCAGATTCAGGGGGTTGGGCCAGGCTTGCGGAGCGTCGAGAGCCGGGTCCGTCTGTTGCGGATCCATCGTCAGCGTCCAGTCCGAGCCGGGACGCAAGTGGAGCGCAACCGCGTAGGAACATGGTACGTCCTGCGTCCAGGGGGCGTACGGAGCCGGCGGCACTTCTTCCGTCAGCACCACCAGCACATCCTCGTGCCCGTGGCCGAAGAGCATGGCCGCTTCGATGATGGCGTGTTCGAGACCGTCGTCTTCTACCGACAAGGCGACGGATTCGGCCGTTTCGCGGCGTATGATCGACCACTGCGCGGCGATGGCGTTGTGCACCGACAAGCCGAACGCGGTAGGGGAAAGCGGCTCGTCCGCGGCCAGCGATTCCAGCAGCCCGAAGTTGCGGGTGGTTTCGCCGTGCCGGGAGGCGTAGACCAGGGGCATGCCCGGCCGTCCTTCGGCCAACGGCCACGCGCACTCGAACACCCCGCGGGCCAGTGGGCTCAGGCGGCGGCGTTGCAGGGCGGGCAGGAAGTCCAGGCGGGGCACACTCTTGTTGCCGAAAGGGCAGAACGGGTGTTCCGCCCAATCCAGCCAGCCGTCGGGACTATCGATTCCTGGTGCCCAACCCTGCCATTGCGCAATGGAAAACTTCAGCATAGCGCGCGATTCTACTACGGCAATATTAGGCGATTTTGATTTAACCAGTTACATCAGACGCATTCTTGGTGCGTTTCTGTATATATTTTTACTAAATATTACTTTTTGGCGTGGAAATTCAGGAACTTTTCATGTGGTGGGCGGACCGGTCCGCCGCCTCGCGGTACCGCGCGCAGGATTTGTCGGCCGAGGATTTACTGCGGGCGCAAGCCCTGCGCAGCCCGAAAGCGCTGGACGATTGGCGGGTCAGCCGGACCCTGCTCCACGAGGTCCGCGCGGCGCTTCCTCCCGGCGGCGCCACGTCGCTCAGCCATAGCGGCGGCCTTGCGGTCTGCGCCGCGGCAGCCGCCGCAAGGCCCCTGGGCATCGACCTCGAGAGAATCCGGCCGCGCGACGTGGCGAGCCTGGCCGAGTGGGTCTGCTCGCCCGCCGAGCAAGCCGCGCTTGCGGGCATGGAATGCGCCGAGCGGCTCGGACACTTCTATTTGCTGTGGACGTTGAAAGAAGCCTTCATCAAGGCGGCGAAGCTGGATTTTCCGGCGGATATGGCGTCGGTCGGCCTGGCAGCCAGCCCGGATGCCAAATGGTATCTGCGGGCGCCGCCGGGGCAGTGGCGAGCCGCTTCCTATCGGTTGGGCGAGGAATGGATTTCCTCCGTAGTGTGGCGCGCCGCCGCGCACGAAACCGTCCATCCCCGGTGGCGCGCCGCAACCGGCTGCGTGCTGCCGGCAGTTACCGTTTTGGGAGAGTGGGTGCCGCTCCAAGCCTGAATCCGGATCAGGGTTTTCCATTAGGCGTTTTAAAGATGTATTATAAATATATGTTTAATGGCGAGCACGATCGCATCACGAGGAGCAGTAGATGTTGAGTCCCCAAATCCGCGGCCTGGTCAAGGGCACGGCCCCAGTCCTGAAGACGCATGGCGTCGCGCTGACCCGGCATTTCTATGCCCGCATGTTCCAGCACAATCCCGAACTCAAGCACGTGTTCAACCAGGGCCACCAGGCGGGCGGCGAGCAGCAGCAGGCGCTGGCCGGCGCCGTCGCGGCCTATGCCGAACACATCGACGATCCTTCGGTGCTGATGCCGGTCGTGACGCGCATCGTGCACAAGCACGTCAGCCTGGGCATCCGTCCGGAGCACTATCCGATCGTGGGCAAGCACCTGCTGGCCTCCATCCGCGAAGTGCTGGGCGATGCGGCCACTGACGAACTGGTGGATGCCTGGGCCGCGGCCTATGGCCAGTTGGCCGGCCTGCTGATCGCCGAAGAGGCGCGCCTGTATGGGGAATCGGCCGCCAAGCCGGGCGGATGGACGGGCTGGCGCGCGTTTCGCGTGGTGGGCAAGCAGCCCGAAAGCGCCGAGATCACGTCGTTCTACCTGGCGCCGGCCGATGGCGGCACGGTGCCGGCCTACCAGCCCGGCCAGTACGTTTCCGTGCGCCTGTACGTGCCCGAACTGGGCCTGATGCAGCCGCGCCAGTACAGCCTGTCGGATGCGCCGGGGCAAGACCGCCTGCGCATTTCGGTCAAGCGCGAAGCGGGGAACGCGCAGACGCCGGCCGGCCGCGTCTCCAACGCGCTGCACGATCGCCTGGAAGAAGGCGGCGTGCTGGACGTGGCGCCGCCCCAGGGCGATTTCCACCTGCGCGAAGAGGGCAGCGCGCCCGTGGTGCTGCTGAGCGGCGGCGTGGGCCTGACGCCCATGGTGTCCATCCTGAACCACCTGGTGCGCCTGAACGACGACCGCCAGATCCGCTTCGTGCATGGCTGCCGCAACAGCTCGGCGCACGCCATGAAGGACCACATCAACAGCATCGCCGCCGAACGCGGCAACGTGCGCAAGGCGGTGTTCTACGAAGAAGTCGGCCATGGCGACCAGCGCGGCCGCGACTACGACCACACCGGCCGGGTGGACCTGCACGCCATCCGCGAGGACGCCATCGTTCCGGGCGCCGACTATTACCTGTGCGGCCCGGCGGGGTTCATGCGCGCGCAGCGCCAGGCCTTGGCCAGCCTGGGCGTGGCCGAGGACCGCATCCATGCCGAGGCCTTCGGCAGCGGAGGCGCGCCCGCCTGAGCGGTGTATCCTGGCGGCCTGCCGTTCCGGGGCCGCCGGGGCCTTCCCATCCATGCCATGCAACTGACCCGATTCACCGACTTCGGCCTGCGCGTCCTGATGTACCTGACGCAGTGCCGCGACCGGCCCTCCGCCGTCACCATCCCGGAGATCGCCGACCGCTTCGGCGTGTCGCGCAATCACCTGGTCAAGGTGGCGCACTTCATGGCGCAGCGCGGCTGGATCGGCACGTCGCGCGGCAAGGGCGGCGGCCTGCGGCTGGCGCGGCCCGCCGCCGACTACCGGCTGGGCGACCTGATACGCGAACTGGAGCAGCAGGGGCCGCTGATCGATTGCCGCGAACCGCCCTGCGCGCTGGACGGCTCGTGCCGGCTGTCGGGCGTGCTGGCGCAGACCCTGCAATCGTTCTACGAGGCGCTAAACGGTTATACGCTGGCCGACCTGGTGCGCGATCCGACGGCCGCGGCCATCATCCGCCTGCACCGCGCCGCCTGAGGCGGGGCATGATGTTTTGTTATGGATCCTGCGGAGTTTGGCATTTGCCGGACCGGCCGGGCGCGCCCCAGAATAGGGCCACTTCCCTGTTCTCTTGGATATAGGCATGCGCGTTTGCGTGATCGGTGCGGGCGTCGTGGGCGTCACGTCGGCGTATTTCCTGGCGCGCCAGGGCCACGATGTGGTGCTGGTGGACAGCCAGGCGCGTCCGGCGGAAGTGTCCAGCTACGCCAACGGCGGACAGCTCAGCTATAGCTACGTGGCGCCGCTGGCCGGCCCCGGCGTGCTGCCCAGCGTGCCCGGCTGGCTGCTGCGCCGGGATTCCCCGCTGCGTTTCCGGCCCCGGCTGGATCCCCATCAATGGCGCTGGTGCCTGCGGTTCGCGCTGGCGTGCCGGGAGTCCGTGGCCCGGGAGTCCACCGCGCAGTTGTCCGGGCTGTCCTATCTCAGCCGGGACGTCATGCACACCCTGCTCGAACAAGAGAACCTGGACTTCGGCCACCTCAAGAACGGCAAGCTCATCGCCTACCGCACTCCGGCCTTGCTGGACAAGGCGCGCGCGCTGGTCGAGTACCAGGCCGCGCACGGGGCCGAGCAGCAGGTGCTGGACGCGGCCCGGACCCTGGCGCTGGAACCCGCGCTGGCGGGCATGGGCGGCAGCCTGGCGGGCGCCATCTTCACGCCCAGCGAAGAGGCCGGCGATTGCCGCCAGTTCACCGAAGCGCTGTTCGAGCGGCTGCAGTCCCTGGACAACGTGCAGTGCGCCATGTCCAACCCGGTGTCCGGCCTGCAGCGCGAAGGCCGCCGCATCGTGGCCGTGAACACCCGCGACGGCGATATCGGCGCCGACGCCATCGTGCTGGCGACCGGCATCGGCACGCGCGCGCTGCTCAAGCCGCTGGGCCACGACGTGCCGCTGTATCCCCTGAAGGGCTACAGCCTGAGCGTGCCGCTGGCCGATGACGACGAGTCGGTGGCGCCGCGCATCAGCGTGACGGACTACGAGCGGCGCATCGTCTACGCGCGCGTGGGCGGCGTGCTGCGGATCGCGGCCATGGTCGATATCGGCAGCGCCAATGCCGACATCGACCCGGCGCGCATCGCGCTGCTCCGGAGGCAGGTGCACGAGGCCTTCCCGGCGCTGGACCTGCGCCAGGCCATCCCCTGGGCGGGGCTGCGCCCGGCCACGCCCACCGGCAAGCCCCTGATCGGGCGCAGCCCAGCGGCGGACAACCTCTGGCTCAATATCGGGCAGGGCGCGCTGGGCTTCACCCTGGCTTGCGGCAGCGCCGCGCTGCTGACCGCCCAGATGGCGGGCATGGCCTTGCCGCTGGACCCGGCGCCGTTCCGGCCCTGAGGAACGGGCCTGTCCATTTCTCGATAGCCGCTGTCTTTTCGTCGGCAGACGGACTGGCCCCAGCTCAATAGGATAGTGATTCTCCCGCCACGCGCGCCATGCGCGGCGGGAGCCGATCCCTCATTCTCCGAGCGAAACCATCATGTCCTATCTGTTCCCGCTGTTCGCCATTCTGTTCTGGGCGGGCAACGTCATCGTCTCCAAGATGGCCGCCAGCGCCATCTCTCCCACGGCCATCACTTTCTACCGGCTGGTGCTGGCGCTGTTCCTCATGGGCCTGTTCACGGCGCGTCCCGCCTGGCGCAACCGCAAGGTCATCCTGCGCCACTGGCCCAAGCTGGCGCTGTACGGCGCCTTGTCCTCGGCGGTGTTCCAGGCGCTGTCCTACCGGGCGGCCGAGACCACCACGGCCACCAACATGGCCATCCTGACCGCGCTGATTCCCTTGCTGAGCATGCTGCTCAGCGTCGTGATCCTGCGCGATCCGCTGACCCTGGGCATGGCCGCGGGCGGCGCGCTCTCGTTCCTGGGGCTGCTGTACCTGGTGGGCCAGGGCGACATGCTGAGCGTGTTCCAGCAGGGCATCCACGTGGGCGACGGCCTGATGCTGCTGGCGGCCTTGTCCTATGCGCTGTACGGGGTGCTGCTGCGCCACTGGAAGGTGCCGGTTCCAGCGTGGCAGTCCACCTTCGTGCAATCGATCTTCGCGCTGCTCTACATGCTGCCGCTGTACCTGCGCGTGCCGGCCGCGCAGGCCGCGCTGGACATGAATACCATTCCGCTGATCCTCTACGCCGGCATTTTCTCGTCGGTGCTGCTGTCGTTCCTGTGGATCGAAGGCGTGCACCGCCTGGGCCCCAACCGTTGCAGCATCTTCATCAACCTGCTGCCCCTGTTCACCGCGCTGGCCGCCTTCGTCCTGCTGCGCGAGCAATTGCGCATGTACCACCTGCTGGGCGGCGCGGTGACGCTGGCGGGCGTGCTGCTGGCGCAGACGGTACAGCGTCCGCTGTTCGGCCGCGCCCGCGCGCTGGCGCTGGACTAGGACCGTTCACTGGCGTTCAAGACGCGCCCGCCCAGGCGGTGGGCTTCGCGGACCAGGCCCACCTGACGCGGGTGTTCAAACAGGTCTACGGCAGCCCGCCGGGCGTGCTGCGCAGGGCGGGGGCGGGCGATTCCCAGACGTTGCGGGCCCGGGGCGTCTCGAGCCGGTAATCGGAGTACTTATAGGTGAAGAAGTCGGCGCCCAGCCGGGCTGCCGCGTCCAGCGGCCGGCGGGGATCCGCCGCCACCTCTCCGCGCAGGTTGCCCGCGCCGTGCACGTAGCCGACGAAATCCGAGTGCGTGTAGCGCGCGTATTCCTGGATCTGATGGACGATGCCCAGCGCCGCGCCGGGATAGGTCTCTTCGGACGCCACGGCCAGGCCCAAGCGCTTGCCCGCCATGCGGGCCTTGACCCGCGCCGGTTCGGGGCCTTCGCCCGCGTAGTGGCTGAACGAGCGGTCGAAGAAGGCCTTGGTCTGCGCCGACATTCCGTACCAATAGATGGGTGTGCAGACCAGCGTGCCGTCGGACGGCAGGAAGTGTTCGAGGAACAGCTCCGCATAGCGGTCGTCCGGCGCGGGCGCATGGCGCAAGTCGGGCAGGAAGCCCTGGATGTAGTCGTCCAGGAAGAGAAGCGTGGCGGACGTTCCGGCGGCTTCGGCCCCGCGCTGCGCGGCCGCGCCCAGCGCCGCGCTGTTGCCGTCGCGCCGCGGGCTGCCCACCAGGATGAGCAGGCGCTTTTCAGGATGATGTGAATTCATGTCTATTTCCTCGTTCGTGGATGCGGGAGTTCCGTGCGTTCAAGGAAATGTAGGTTCCAAGGACGGGGCGAGACAAATGACCATTCCTGCACTAAGATGAATTGAATTCATCAGAAGTGCTGAAGCCTATGTTCGCCACGCTACCCGTCACGGCGCTGCGCACGTTCGAAGCGGCGGCAAGGCTGCGCAGTTTCAAGCTGGCCGCGGCCGAACTGTCGGTGACCGCCACGGCCGTTTCCCATCAGGTCAAGGCGCTGGAACGCCACATCGGGGTCGCGCTGTTCGAGCGCGTGCCGCGCGGCGTCCGGTTGACGGACGCAGGCGGGCGCCTCTTCGCCCGCGTGCACGGCGCGTTGCTCGACGTGGCCCAGGTCCTGGACGCCTTGCGGCCCGCGCCCGCTTCGGGCGCGCTGACGGTATCCACCACGCATTCGTTCGCCGCGCTGTGGCTGGTGCCTCGGCTGGGGCGCTTCTACCAGGCCCATCCGCAGTACCAGTTGCGCCTGGATGCGGGCGCCGACCCCGTGGACCTGCTGCAGGACGCCAGCGTGGACGTGGCCGTCCGCTACAGCCGCAGGCGTTTTCCCGACCTGCACGCCGCCTGTTCGCTGCGGGAATGGTTCGGCGTCTATGGCGCGCCGGCGCTGGTGGCGCGGCAGGGGCGGCGCGCGCCCGCGCTGGTGACCGTGCGCTGGCGCGATTCTCCGCTGTACGAACAGGGCTGGCAGGACTGGTGCGCGGCGGCGGGGCTGCCGGCCTGGCGCCGGCCGGCAGCGGTGCATGCCTATACCGAAGAGCACTACGCCTTGCAGGCCGCCATCGCCGGACAAGGCCTGGTGCTGGCCAGTTCCGTGATGGTGTCGGACAGCGTGGATGCGGGCACGTTGGTGCCTTTCCGTCCGGAGGTCCGGGTGGAGGGCGCCGCCTACACGGCGCTGTGCGCGCCGGGCCGCGAACGGCATCCGCCGGTCAAGGCTTTCCTGGCGTGGCTGCGCCGGGAATTCGAGACCGGCTGAGCGAAGCAGGGGGACGAATTCGATGGGCCACACGAACCCTCGCGCGAGGCACACGCTGCAACTGATGCGCAGCGGCAGCCTGAGCGGCTACGTCGAACTCGTGGAGTCGCTGGGCAGGGATCCCCATGCTTTCATGAAAGCCGTGGGACTGCAGGCGAAGTTCCTGGAAGATCCCGAGATGCTGATCTCCCGGGGCGCCGTGCGCGAATTGCTGGAGATAACCGCCCGCGCCACGCGGACGGAAGACCTGGCGCTGCGCATGGCGGCCCGGCGCAAGCTCTCCGCGCTGGGCCCCATCAGCCTGGTGCTGAGGGAGGCGCCTACGCCCAGGGCCGCGCTCGACACGCTGTGCCGCTATTTGCGGCTGGTGAACGCCGCGCTGACCATCCGGGTTGAAGACGCGGGCAACGTGGTCGTCATCCGCGAAGACCTGCTGCCGACTCCCGGCCTGGCGATGCGGCAATCGGTGGAGCTCGCCGTGGGCACCATGTTCCGCATTCTCTGCGAGCTGATCGGGCCGCATTGGCAGCCGCAGGACGTGTGCTTCACGCATCGTTCGCCCAGGGACGCTTCCGCGCATCGCGCTTTTTTCCGGCGCAGCGTCAAGTTCAACCAGGACTTCAACGGCCTGGTCTGCCTGGCAAGCGATCTGTCCAGGCCGCGCGAGCCCGGAGACCAAGTGGCGGCGGATCTGGCGAGGAAGTACCTGGAGGCGGCGCTGACGGACCGCGGCGAAAGCGCCCAGGAGACCTGTCGCCGGATCATATTGGCGCTGTTGCCGACCGGCGCCTGCAGCGCGCCGGAGGTCGCGCGGTTCCTGCACGTCGACCGCCGCACGCTGCATCGCCGGCTCGATGCCGAGGGCCTCAGCTTCAGCCGCCTGCTCGACCAGGTGCGCGCCGATCTCGCCAAGCATCATTTGCGCGAGAGCGACCTGCCGCTCGGCGAGGTGGCGGAACTGCTGGGCTTTGCCCGGCCCAGCAGCTTCAGCCACTGGTTCCACGGCCTTTTCGGCTGTAGCGCTTCCCAGTGGAGCAAGCGGGCCGCCAGCCTGGCGCTCAGCGTAGAAGAGGGCGGCCCCGGTTCGCCTGCCTGAGTCCCACCGCGCCGCAAGGACAGGCGTTCCCGCGCTGCGTTTTTCATTGTCCCAAATTGGCAAATTTATGTCCCAGAAAAGCAAGTGATAACGCCGCGGGCGTCAGATACTTATGCCCATGGACGAGACATGCACAGCGTCCATCCGCGGCAAGACCGCGGCACAGACCGAGGCAGGCACCGCATCTGTCCGGCACAAGCGCCCACTGGAGACAAGAATGAGATTGCAGCGACTTGCACGACCCGCGATGGCGTTGATCGGATGGTCTTTGGCGTTCAGCGCCTGGGCGTTGGGCGACAAGCCCTTGAGGGTCATCGTCCCAGGCCCGGCAGGCGGCACGGTGGATATCGCCGCTCGCGTCATCGGCCAGCAGATGTCCGCGGACATCGGCCGGCCGGTCATCATCGAAAACCGTCCCGGCGCAACCGGGTCCATCGGGCTCAGCGCCATGCTGAAGGCCGATCCCGACGGCAACACGATTGCGCTCGGGCCGAACAACATGCTGGTCGAGGCGCCGCACGTGATGAAGGTCCCGTACGATCCGCTGGGAGACATCGTCACCATCGCCCGGGTGGCCCTGACGGGCTACGTGCTCGTGGCCGCCGCCGATTATCCGGCCAAGGATTTCCAGGGACTGGTCGAGCATTTGAAGACGCGCAAGGGCAAGTCGTCCTTCGCCAGCTACGGAACCGGCACGGTGTCGCAGTATTCGGGACTGATCTTCAGCAGCCAGGCCGATCTGGGCATGCAGCACGTGGCGTACCTCGGGTCTCCGCCGGCGTTGACGGATGTGATCGGCGGCCAGGTGGACATCATGTTCGATGGCATGGTGACGTCCCTGCCTTTGATCAAGAGCGGCAGGCTGCGCACCTATGCGGTCGTGGGGAAGAACCGATCCCACTATTTTCCCGACGTGCCGACGATGAGCGAGCTGGGTTATCCGGAAATCGAGTTCCAGGGGCAGGTGTGCTTCTTCGGTTCCAGCAAGCTGCCGCCCGAGATCCTGGCGAAGCTTCAGGCGATCATCGGCAAGGCGGCGAGTGTGCCGGCGGTGCGGCAGAAACTGGCCGACGCGGGCCTGGAGCCCGACGTGAACACCGATACGGCCGTGCTGCTGGCTGAAAACAGGCAACTGTCCCAGGGCAATGCCGCCATCGTCAAGAAATTCGACATCCAGGCGAATTGATTCGCCTCGCTCCTTCCCTTTCCCCTATCAGTCGGAGAACCTTCGCCATGAACTTTCTTGACGGCCATCTTTATCCCGAAAACCAGCAACCCCTGATCATCACGGCCGCGCCCTATGCGCCGGGCTGGATTCCCTCGGACTTTCCGGAAGACATCCCCGTCACGATGGAGGAGCAGATCCAGAAGGCGGTGGACTGCTATGAAGCCGGCGCCGCCGTGCTGCACCTGCACGTGCGCGAACCGGACGGCAAGGGGAGCAAGCGCCTGTCCATGTTCAATGAATTGATCGCGGGGGTGCGCGAGGCGGTGCCCGAGATGGTCATCCAGGTGGGCGGCTCCATCAGCTTCGCGCCCGAAGAGGGGCAGGCGGCCAAGTGGCTGAGCGACGATACGCGGCACATGCTGGCGGAACTCGATCCCAGGCCCGACCAGGTGACGGTGACCGTCAACACCACGCAAATGAACGTGACGGAACACGCCTGCATCGACGACTTCAAGGGCGTCTCTCGCGGATTCCCGCAGCTCTATTCCGCCTACAAGGACATGATCGTGCCCTCGAACCCCAGTTGGGCCGAGGAACACATCCGCCGCCTGTCGGCCGCCGGGATCCAGAGCGAATTCCAGGTCTACAACATCAACAGTTTCGAAACGATAGAGCGGATGATCCGCCGCGGCATTTACAAGGGGCCCCTGGTGATGAACTGGGTGGCCATCAGCGGCGGCATGGACCAGGCGAACATTTACAACCTGGCCAATATGCTGCGCGCCGTGCCCGACGGCGCGGTCGTCACGGTGGAAAGCTCGGTGCTCAATGTGCTGCCCGTCAACATGATCGGCATCGCCCTGGGGCTGCACGTGCGCTGCGGCATCGAGGACGTGCTCTGGAACCAGACCCGCACGGGCAAGATGAGTTCCGTCGAGCAGGTCAAGCAGTTGGTCCGCATCTCCGGCGAGTTCGGCCGTCCCATCGCGACCGCGCAGCAGGCGCGCGAGATCATGAAGATCGGCGTTTTCTACGAAACGGCGGAAGAGACGCTGCAGGCCAATGGCTTCGCGCCCAACCGCAACGGCGGCAACCAGGGCTTCCTGCGCAAGCCGGCCTGACGCCTTCCTGGCAAGCCGTTCCGGCATCCGGGCCCGGACCGCCGGATCCCGCCACGGCACCGCGGCGAGGCGGAACGGATGGAACGGCCGCCGGCCAAGCGATGCCGCGCCATGCCGCCGTCTAGGGGCGGGCCAGCGGCCGGGGCAGCAGGGGCAGGGCGGCCAGCATGCAAAGCCCGGCCAGCGCCCAGGCCAGCGGCCAGGAGGTGGCCGCGACGAGGTGGGGCATCGCCGCCGGCGTGAGGAACAGCCCGGCATAGACGCAGCTATTGGCCATGCCCAGCGCGGTTCCTGCGCGCGCGGCGCCGGCCAGGGTGGCCAGTTCGGTATAGGCCACGCCGTGCCAGGCCGAGGCGCAGATGCCGGCGGCCGCCACCAGGATGGCCAGGAGCAGCGTTGCGCCGTCCGCGTCCGGCGTGGCGGCGCCGGCCGCCCACGCCGCGGCGCCCAGGGCCGCGAACAGCAAAAAGCTCAGCCAGACGCAGAAGCGCAGGTAGGCGCGCCGGTTGCCGCGGCGGTCGGTCCACCTGCCGCTGGCGACGCGCGCGGCCATGGCGCCCAGTTGCACCGCCACCATCACGCCGGTCATGGCGCCGATGCCGGCGCCGCTGAAATCGTGCAGGAACACCGTGGCGAAGCTCAGGACAGCGAACTGCGGGCAGCACAGCAGACCGATGGCCGCCGCGGCGCGCCAGACCCGGGCGTCGCGCAGCGGGCCGGGCGCGGCGCCGGCCTGCGCCGGCGCGGCGGCGGACTGGGCGGGCTCGCGCAGCCAGCAGGCGGTCAGCAGCGCGGCCGCGGCGGACATCAGGGCCAGCGCGCCGAACACCGCGCCGAAGCCGGCGCGGGCCGCCAGCCAGGGCAGCAGCAGCGCGCCCAGCCCGCCGCCCAGCGGCACCGCCGTCTGCCGGATGCTCATCGCCAGGCCGCGCTCGCCTTCATCGAACCACGCCATCACCGCGCGGCCGCTGGCGCCGTTGACGCTGCCGCCCAGCATGCCGACCAGCACCAGTCCCAGCGCCAGCAGTCCCAGGCCGGGCGCGGCGCCGGCGGCGGGCGCCGCGTACCCGCTCATCCAGGCCAGCGCGGCGGCCGTGGCGCCCAGGCCGGCCAGCAGCACCGGGCGGTCGCCCCAGCGGTCGGCCAGCATGCCCCACGGAAGCTCGAACAGCGCGACGCCCAGCCCCAGCAGGCCCAGCGCCAATCCCAATTGGCCGTTGTCCAGCCGGTAGTCCGCGCGCATGAACACCGCGGTGGCGGGCAGGCCCGCCGCCGCGGCGGAAAAGGCGGCGTTCGCGGCAACGCCCACGGCCAGCACCTTCCAGCGGTGGGCGGGGCGGTCGAGCGCGGCCGAAGGGGGCAGCGCGGGGGAGGAGGACAGGGACATGCGGGGCTCCTGGGGCCGGAAGAGGATTGACGGGGCCCAGTGTGCGCTTCTAACATCATTCCGAAAATCGGTAATTTATGTATGTATGGTTTTGAAAAACAGGATGATTGAATGAGGCCAGCAACGTTCGATCTCGAGGTGCTGCGCAGCTTTGTCGCGGGTGTCGACCTGGGCAGCTACGGCCGGGCGGCCGACCGGCTGGGCCGTTCCACTTCCGCCGTCAGCGCCCAGTTGAAAAAGCTCGAAGAGCAGGCGGGGGTGCCGCTGCTGCGCAAGGCGGGGCGCGGCCTGGCCCTGACCGACGCCGGCGAGACCATGCTGGCCTACGCGCGGCGCCTGCTCGAACTGAACGACCAGGCCTCGCGGGCCGTGCGCGGCGCGCAATTGCAGGGCAAGGTGCGGCTCGGCATGCAGGAGGACTTCGGCGAGATGCTGCTGCCCCAGGTGCTGGGCCGGTTCGCGCGGACGCATCCCCGGGTGAAGATCGAGGCCCGGGTCGCCCGCAACGCCGATCTGCTGGACCGCATTGCCGTGGGCCAGCTCGACATCGCGCTCGCCTGGGACCACGGCGCGCGCCTGCCGCATGCGCGGCGGCTGGCGGAACTGGCCATGTGCTGGATCGGGCCCGCGGATCCGGCGCCCGCGCTGGACGCGGATGGGGTGCTGCCGCTGGCCGCGTTCGAAGCGCCGTGCCTGTTCCGCAGCGGCGCGACCGAGGCCCTGGACCGCGCCGGCATCGCCTGGTCGCCGGCCTTCACCAGCCCCAGCCTCGCGGGCCTGTGGGCGGCGGTGTCGGCCGGGCTGGGGCTGGCCGTGCGCACGCCCTTGGGGCTGCCCGCCACGGTGCGCGCGATGGCGCCCGGCGAACAGGGCTTGCCGGGGCTGCCCACGATTGTCCTGTCGCTCTACCGGGGCAGCGCGCAACTGGACCCGGTGCCGGCCGCGCTGGAGGAGATCCTGCGGCAATGCGTCGGCGACAGCCTTGCCGCCTTGAAGGCGGCGCCGGGAGGGCAAGCGGCGGGCAGGCGCGCGGCCGCCCTTGCGGGAGTCCGCGAACCATGAACCGATTCCATGAAATGACCGTGTTCCTGGCGGTGGCCGAGGCGCAGAGCTTCGCCGCCGCCGCCCGGCGCCTGGAAATGTCGGCGCCCACCGTCACGCGCAGCGTGGCGGCGCTGGAGCGCCGGCTGGGCGCCTTGCTGCTCGTGCGCACCACCCGAAGCCTGCGCCTGACCGAGGCCGGCCAGCGCTATGCCGCCGACTGCCGCCGCATCCTGGAGGAAGTGGAGCAGGCCGACGACGCCGCGGCCGGCGCGATGGCCGCCCCGCGCGGCGCGCTCAGCATCACCGCGCCCGCGCTCTTCGGCGAACTGCACGTCATGCCCGCTGTGCTGGGATACCTGCGCGCGCACCGCGAAGTGTCGGTGCGCACGCTGCTGGTGGACCGCGTGGTGAACCTGCTGGACGAAGGCATCGACGTGGCCGTGCGCATCGGCGCCTTGCCCGATTCCACCCTGACGGCCGTGCCGGTGGGCCAGGTGCGCCGCGTCGTGTGCGCCGCGCCCGCCTTCCTGAGCCAGCACGGCGTGCCCGAGAACCCGGACGCCTTGCAGCGCTACTGCACGATCACCGCGGCGATGGAAGGGCGCGGGCCGCAATGGCGCTTCCAGCAGGACGGCGAACCCAGGCGCGTGAGGGTGGATTCGCAACTGACGGTGACCTCCTTCCAGGCCGCGGTGCTGGCGGCGTGCGAGGGCTGGGGCCTGACGCAGGTGGTGTCCTACCAGGTGGCGCGGCACCTGGCCAGCGGCGCCTTGCAGATGGTGCTGCGCGACTTCGAACTGCCGCCGCTGCCCGTGCACGTGGTGTATCCGGAAGGCCGCAAGAGTTCGGCCAAGGTGCGCAGCTTCGTCGAATTCTGCGTCGAGGCCCTGCGCCGCGATCTGGCCGCGCTGCCTTAAGGCCGCTTTCTTTCACGGGGCGCAAGAGTGTCTTGCCGCGGCTGGCCGTTCACTTGCGGCCGGCGCCGGTCCAAGATGAGGCCTGCCTCCCTCTTGGAAGAAACCCCATGCCTACCGCCCAGCCTTCGACCCTGACGTTCTACAGTTTTCCGCTGTCCGGCCATGCGCATCGCGTGGCGCTCATGCTGTCCCTGCTGGACGTGCCGCACCGGAAGGTGGACGTGGACCTGCGCGGAGGCGAGCACAAGCGTCCCGCCTGATGGCGGCCGCCTCGGCCGCAAGGAGCGCAATCATGCCGACCACCGGAACAATCATCGACGCGCCGTCGCCCTGGCATGCGGGCGAAACCCTGCTGCAGCGGCACGCGGGCGTCGCCGAACGCATGGAACAGGCCGGGCGCAAGGTCATCCGCGACTACATGCCGGACCAGCACCGCGAATTCTTCGCGCAACTGCCGTTCCTGGTGGTGGGCGCGGTGGACGCGCAGGGCGATCCCTGGGCCGGCGTGCTGGAAGGGCAGCCCGGCTTCGCGGCGTCGCCCGATCCCCGCGTCCTGCGCGTGGCCGCCATGCCCGATGCCGACGATCCCGTGCTTGCGGGCCTGGGGCCGGACCGGCCGGTGGGTCTGCTGGGAATCGAGTTGCACACGCGCCGGCGCAACCGCGTGAACGGCCGCGTCTCGGCCTGGGACGGCAAGCGCTTCGAGGTGGCCGTGGCGCAATCCTTCGGCAATTGCCCGAAGTACATCCAGTCGCGGGATTTCCATTTTTCCCGCTCGCCCGCCCTGCGCTTCGCCGGCGCGCCGCAAGAGCGCGACGGGCTGGACGATGCCGCTCGCGAGCTGATTGCGCGGTCCGATACCCTGTTCGTCGCGAGCTACGCGGACGCCGGCTCGCGCGCCGTCGACGTGTCGCACCGGGGAGGCAGGCCCGGCTTCGTCCGGGTGGACGGCAACGTGCTGACCATTCCCGATTTTTCGGGCAACCGTTTTTTCAACACGCTGGGCAATATGGTGCTCAACCCGCGCGCGGGACTGCTCTTCATCGACTTCGAGCGCGGCGGCGTGCTTCAGCTTTCGGGACGCGCGGAAGTGATCCTGGACAGCCCCGAGATCGCGCAGTTCGAGGGCGCCGAGCGGCTGTGGCGGGTGCATGCGCGCCGCGTGGCGTTCCGGCCGGGCGCGCTGGCCTTGCGCTGGCGCTTCGACGCCTATTCGCCGGCATCGCTGGCGACCGGGCAATGGCCAGGCCAGGGCCCGTCGGCATAGGAAGGCGCCTCGCGCGGCCCCTAGGCCGCCGCCGTCTTCTGCACGACGGTGTCCTCCGGACCGATCGGGCGGCCGTCCTGCGCGCGCACTTCCAGCCGGCGCACGGGCTGGCCGCGCTTGCGGTCGATCAGCGTGGAATGGGGTTCGGCCGAGGCGTAGTAATGGTCTTCGCCCCATTGGCGCAGGCCGACGATCACCGGGAAGAGCGCCCGGCCCTTGTCCGTCAGCACGTACTCCTGGTAGGCGCTGCCGTCGGAAGCGGGAGCCACGGCCAGGATGCCGTGCGCCACCAGCGTGCGCAGCCGGTCGCTGAGGATGTTCTTGGCCACGCCCAGGCTTTTCTGGAATTCCCCGAAACGCCGCAGTCCGTCGAAGGCGTC
The DNA here is from genome assembly GCF_037619525.1 of Achromobacter veterisilvae. Classification (NCBI taxonomy): domain Bacteria; kingdom Pseudomonadati; phylum Pseudomonadota; class Betaproteobacteria; order Burkholderiales; family Alcaligenaceae; genus Achromobacter; species Achromobacter veterisilvae. The sequence continues at coordinate 3,467,601 of NZ_CP148753.1, forward strand.
GCGCACGATCAGCAGCGACCACCAATCGCCGATCGCATCCAGCGAGCGCGCCACCGGACAGGCGGCGCCTTCAAGGCTTGTGCGTTTAACCATGTCGGGTCCTTGCGGTAGGGAGGTCAACGACGAAAAGCGGATTTTTCGGTTGCATTATAAAACCGTAAAACCTAGTATTCTGGTTTTTTAATGAAACCAAATAGGAGGCCGTCGTGCCTGCCCCGTCCGACCTTTCCGTTCCCGGGCCCGGCGCCCGCACGCCCCGTTCGCTGATCCTGCTGCTGGCGGTCGCCTGCGCCCTGAGCGTGGCCAATGTGTATTACGCGCAGCCCTTGCTGGACGCCATCGGCCGCGAGTTCGGCATGGCCGAGGCGGCGGTGGGCATCGTCGTGACGGCCACTCAGCTAGGCTGTGCGCTGGCGCTGCTGTTCGTGGTGCCGCTGGGCGACCTGCTGGACCGCCGCCGCCTGATGATCGGGCAACTGGCGCTGCTGGTCCTGGCGCTGGCCGCCGTCGCGCTGTCGGCGAACGCGCCCTGGCTGCTGGTGGGCATGGTCGCGCTGGGCCTGCTGGGAACGGCCATGACGCAGGGCCTGCTTGCCCTGTCCGCGGCGCTGGCCGCGCCCGGCGAGCGCGGCCGCGTGGTCGGGGCGGCGCAGGGCGGCGTGGTGATCGGCCTGTTGCTGGCGCGCGTGCTGGCCGGCGCGGTGGCGGACGCGTGGGGCTGGCGCGCGGTGTACCTCGTGTCGGCGGCGCTGGCGGCCGCGCTCGCGGCGGTGCTGGCCCGCCGTTTGCCGCGACGCCGCCTGCCCACGGCCGACCTGGGCTATTGGGCACTGCTGCGCTCGCTCTATGCCTTGCTCGCGACCGAACGCGTCCTGCGCGTGCGCGGCACGATCGCCTTGTTGATGTTCGCCGCGTTCAGCGCGTTCTGGACCGCGCTGGTGCTGCCGTTGAGCGCGCCGCCCCATTCGTTGACGCACACCGCGGTGGGATCGTTCGGACTGGTGGGCGTGGCGGGGGTGCTGATGGCCGCGCGCGCTGGCCGGCTGGCCGACCGCGGGCACGGCGAACGCACGACCGCCGCGGGCCTGGCGCTGCTGTGCCTGTCCTGGGTGCCGATCGCCTTCCTGGAGCAGAGCCTGTGGGCGCTGGCGCTGGGCGTGCTGATCCTGGACGTCGCCTTGCAGGCCCTGCACGTCACCAACCAGACGATGGTCTTCGGTATCAGCGCGCAGGCGCATAGCCGCCTGGTGGGCGGCTACATGATGTTCTATGCCGTGGGCAGCGGCCTGGGGTCGATCGCGTCGACGGCGGCCTACGCGCAGGCCGGCTGGCTGGGGGTGTGCGCGCTGGGCGCGGGCATCAGCGTGGCGGCGCTGCTGTTCTGGGCGGCGACGCTGCCGCGCGATTGCCGGGTGGGATGGGTAAAGCGCGAGATAACTCGCGCAAAAACCCAACTGCCCAACGCGCGCCACCCATGCGGCCGTGGGTAGATTGTTTTCCGGCCTGCACAGGGGCACCGTCTGCACACGGCCGCATGGGTGGCGCGCGTTGGAGAGCCTGGTTCTTGCTTAAGGACTCTCGCGCTTTACCCATCCTACGGCTGTACCGCGTAGTCCTTCGCGCCCAGCACCACGGCCGCCAGGCCGGGCGCCTGGCTCAGCTTGTGCAGCGCGTAGCACTGCACGGTGGCGATCTTGGCGTCGTGGAATCCGGGGTCTTCGTCCCGGTGCGCCAGGCTGGCCAGCAGCGCCCGGGCCATCTGCCATCCGGCCAGCGTGGTGCCCGCCAGCAGCAGATAGGGCACGGCGGCGCCGAAGACCGCGTTGGGGTGGCTGGCGGCGTTGGCCAGGACGAAATCGACGGCGTCGGACAGGGCCGCGCTGGCCCGGCGCAGGGGCGCAAGCACGAGGCCGGCGGCGGGCGCCGCGCTGGCCTCCAGCGCCGCTTCGGTCCGGCGGACTTCCGCCAGCAGGGCGCGCGCGACCGCGCCGCCGTCGCGCAGGGTCTTGCGGCCGACGAAGTCATTGGCCTGGATGGCGGTGGTGCCTTCGTAGATGGTGAGGATGCGGGCGTCGCGGTAGTACTGCGCGGCGCCCGTTTCTTCGATGAAGCCCATGCCGCCGTGCACCTGCACGCCCAGGCTGGCGACGTCGATCGACGTCTCGGTGCACCAGCCCTTGACGATGGGCACCAGGAATTCCTGGACGGCCAGGTGGCGCTTGCGGGCCTCGGCGTCGGGGCTGGCGTGGGCCAGGTCGGCATGGCCGGCGGTGAAGTAGGCCAGCGCGCGGCCGGCCTCGGTCAGCGCGCGCATGGTGCCCAGCATGCGGCGCACGTCCGGGTGCTGGATGATGGGCACGGCATCGCGCGACGAGCCGTCCACCGGGCGGCTCTGCACGCGTTCGGCGGCATAGGCCAGCGCATGCTGGTAGGCGCGGTCGGCAACGGCGATGCCCTGCACGCCCACGGCGTAGCGGGCGGCGTTCATCATGATGAACATGGCGTCCAGGCCGCGGTTTTCCTGGCCGACCAGGTATCCCAGCGCGCCGCCGGCGTCGCCGAACTGCAGCGTGGCGGTGGGGCTGGCCTTGATGCCCAGCTTGTGTTCGATCGACACGCATTGGACATCGTTGCGGGCGCCCAGCGTGCCGTCTTCATTGACCAGGAACTTGGGCACCAGGAAAAGCGAAATGCCCTTGACGCCCTCGGGCGCGTCGGGCAGGCGGGCGAGCACCAGGTGGATGATGTTCTCGGCCAGATCGTGTTCGCCGTAGGTGATGAAGATCTTGGTGCCGGAGATCCGGTAGGCGCCGTCGCCCGCGGGTTGCGCGCGCGAGCGGATCATGGCCAGGTCGGACCCCGCCTGGGGTTCGGTCAGGTTCATGGTGCCGGTCCAGCGGCCCTCGATCATGGGGCCGATGTAGCGTTTCCGCAGCTCGGGCGAGCCCGCGGTCATCAGCGCTTCGATCGCGCCGTTGGTCAAGAGCGGACACAGCGCGAACGACAGGTTGGCGGCGTTCAGCATCTCGGAGCAGGGCGAGCCGATCAGGCCGGGCAGGCCCTGGCCGCCATATTCGACGGAATGCGTCATGCCCTGCCAGCCGGCTTCGGCGTAGAGGCGGAAGGCCTGCTTGAAGCCGGGCGCGGTGGCGACCGCGCCGTCGCGCCAGCCGCCGGGTTCGCGGTCGGCGGGGTGGTTCAGCGGGGCCAGCACGTCGGCGGCGTAGCGGGCGGATTCTTCCAGCACGGCCCGGGCGGTGTCGGGCGTGGCCTCCTCGAAACCGGGCAGGGCGGCCACTTCCGGCAGGCCGGCCAGATGGTTCAACACGAACAGCATGTCTTTCACGGGGGCTTGGTACGTCATTGCGTCGGAGCTCCTGGAGGGGTTGGGGCGCGGGCCGGGGAATCAGGCTTTCTTGCCGGGGCCGGCCACGTCGATGGCCGTGGTCGCGCCCACGGCGGCGCGCAGTTCGAATTTCTGGATCTTGCCGGTGGAGGTCTTGGGCAGTTCGCCGAAGCGCACCGCGCGGGGCACCTTGAAGCCCGGCAGCAGGAGCTTGCAGTGCGCGATGATCTCTTCGGCGGTGGCGGCGCAGCCCGGCTTCAGCTCGACGAAGGCGCAGGGCGTCTCGCCCCACTTGGGGTCGGGCATGGCCACCACGGCCACCGCCGCCACGGCCGGGTGGCGGTAGAGCGCGTCTTCCACTTCGATGCTGGAGATGTTCTCGCCGCCGGAGATGATGATGTCCTTGCTGCGGTCCTTGATGCGGACGTAGCCGTCGGCCGTCATCACGCCGAGGTCGCCGGTGTGGAACCAGCCGCCCGCGAAGGCCGAGTCGGTGGCGCGCTCGTTCTTCAGATAGCCTTTCATGCAGATGTTGCCGCGGAACATGACCTCGCCCACGGTCTGCTCGTCGGCCGGTACTTGTTCCATGGTGTCCGGGTCGCGCACCGACACGCCGGCCTGCAGGTGGTAGCGCACGCCCTGGCGCGCCGTCAGCAGCGCGCGTTCCTCGTCTTCCAGCGCGTCCCAGGCGTCCTGGCGCGCGCAGACGGCGGCGGGGCCGTAGACTTCGGTCAGGCCGTAGACGTGGGTCAGTTCGAAGCCGATGTCGCGCATCTTGGCAATGACCGCCGGCGCCGGCGCCGCGCCCGCCACCATGGTGCGCACGGTGTGCGCGATGCCGTCGCGCATCTCGGCCGGCGCGTTGGCCAGCGCGCTCTGCACGATGGGCGCGCCGCAATAGTGGGTGACGCCTTCGCCGCGGATCAGGTCGAACACGGTCTTGGGGTCGAACTTGCGCAGGCACACGTTCACGCCCGCGCGCGCCGCGACGGTCCAGGCGAAGCACCAGCCGTTGCAGTGGAACAGCGGCAGGGTCCAGAGATAGACCGGATGCTTGGGCATGTCCCATTCGAGGATGTTGCTGACCGCGTTCAGGTACGCGCCGCGGTAGTGGTAGACCACGCCCTTGGGGTCGCCGGTGGTGCCGGACGTGTAGTTCAGCGCGATGGCGTCCCACTCGTCGGCGGGCGGCTGCCAGTCGTAGCGGGCGGGGGCGGCGGCCAGGAACGCTTCGTAGTCGACGGCGCCGGGCAGCGTGGCGGGCGCCGTGTCGAGGTCGTGCACCGAGATGATTTTCAGGTGGGGGAATTCGGCCCGGGCGCGCTGGGCGACCTCGGCGTATTCCGTGTCCACGATCAGCGCGCGCGCCTCGCCGTGGCCCAGCATGAACAGCACGCTGGGGGTGTCCAGCCGCGTGTTCAGGGTGTTCAGTACCGCGCCCAGCATCGGCACGCCGAAGTGGGCTTCGACCATGGCGGGGATGTTGGGCAGCATCACGGCGACGGTATCGCCGCGCCGGATGCCGGCCTGTTCCAGCGCGCCGGCCAGCCGCTGCGCGCGCTCGTAGGTCTGGGCCCAGTTGCGGCGCACCTCGCCATGGACCACGGCCAGGCGCTGGCCGTAGACTTCGGCGGCGCGGGCGATGAAGTCCACGGGCGTCAGGGGGGTGTAATTGGCCTCGCGGCGCGCAAGGCCTTGCTCGAACATGCCGCTCATTGCTGTCTCCTGCGGGGCGCGTGGCGCGCTCCCTGTTTCTTTGTGCGGGAAGGGCGATTCCCGGCGCTTGCGCTAGCGTATCGCCAGCCGGAAAATGCAGTCTGTCATCTACATGACAGACTGCCGGCGGGCCATCGCATTCCCTGTTTTACACGGTTCTTTCCATGTCCGACGTTTCAAACATTGTTTCCGCCGACGAGCTGGCCGGGCTGTTCCGCGCCCGCGCCTGGTTCGGCGCCCTGGAGGCCTCGCACCAGGACCTGGTGCTGGCCACGTCGCGCGCCGAGCGCGTGGACAGCGGCGCCTGGATCGCGCGGCGCAACGCGCCGTCGGACTACTGGCTGGGCGTGCACACGGGCCTGCTGAAGCTGGCCATCTACAACGAATCGGGCCGTAGCTGCACGTTCTCGGGCGTGCCGCCGGGCGGCTGGTTCGGCGAGGGCAGCGTCATCAAGCGCGAATTGCGCAAGTACGACGTGGTGGCGATCCAGCCCTCCCTCGTGATGCTGGTGCCGGCCGCCACTTTCCATGCGCTGCTCGCGGCCAGCCTGCCGTTTTCGCATTTCGTCATCGGCCAGTTGAACGACCGCATGGGCGAGTTCATCGCGTCCATCCAGAACCACCGCCTGCTGGACGCGGACGCGCGGGTGGCGCAATCGCTGGCGCAGCTCTTCAACCCGCGGCTGTATCCGTCCACCGACCTGACGCTGGCGATTTCGCAGGAAGAACTGGGCTACCTGACGGGCCTGTCGCGCCAGCGGGTCAACCAGGCGCTGCAGGCCCTGGCCGACCAGGGCATCCTGGCGCTGGCCTACAACCAGATCAAGGTCCTGGACCTGGACCGCCTGCGGCAATACGGGCTGGACCAGATCTGAGGGCGCCGGTTCAGGCGGGCCGCAGGGCGCGGTCCAGCGCCGCGCGCGCCAGGATGCGGGTGGAGTCCAGGGTGGGCAGCGCGGAATTGCCGTCGTCCAGCACCAGCGGCAATTCGGTGCAGCCCAGCACCGCGGCGTCGCAGCCGGCGTCGCGCAGGCGTTCGATGACGCCTTGCAGCCGCGCCACCGAATCGGGCTTGAAGACGCCGTACACCAGTTCGTCCATGATGATGCGGGCCAGTTCGTCCCGGTCGTCCGGCGGCGGACGCAGCCACTGCAACCCATGTTCGCCCAGCTTGCCGGGATAGACCTCGCTGTCCACCAGCCAGCGCGTGCCCAGGATGCCGATGCGGCGGTAGCCGCGGGCCGCTGCCTCGGCGGCGACCTCCCCGGCGATATGCAGCCAGGGCAGCGGCGAGCGCGGCAGCACAGGGTCCAGCGCCTGGTGGATGGTGTTGTCCGGGCAGATCAGGAAGTCCGCGCCGGCGCGCGCCAGCTTGTCCGCCGAGGACAGCATCAGCGCCCCGACGCCGGCCAGGTCGCCGCGGTCCAGGCAGGCCACGTAGTCCGCCAGCGAGTGCGTATGCAGCGAAATCTCCGGATGGGCGTGCGGCCCCATGCGCCGCGCGCCCTCGGCGCACAGGCTGCGGTAGCAGAGCGCCGCGCCCTCGGCCGAGCAGGCGACGATGCCGATGTGCAACGCGGCGGGGCTCATTCCGCGGACTCCTGGTTCAGGGCGCGGACATGGCGGGCGATGAGGCGGAAGCTCTCCGCCATGGCGGCCTGCTGCGCTGGAGGCAGTTGCGACAGGAACAGCTCGTCGACGGCGGGCCCGTAGACCTTCCACATTTCCCGCCGCAGCGCGCGCCCCTTGGGCGTGAGCCGGGCGTAGGCGGCGCGCCGGTCTTCGTCGGACCGGTAGCGTTCGACCAGGCCGTCGGCCTCGAGGCGGTCCATCAGGCGCGTCAGGTTGTAGCGCGCGATCACCATGCGTTCGGCGATTTCATACATGCGCGCGGTGCCTTCCGGCGCCCGTTCCAGCGCCCACAGCGCGTCGTACCACGCCAGCGGCGGCAGGCCGGCGGCCGACAGTCGCTTTTCGATTTCCTCCGCCACCAGCGCATGCGCGGTGAGGAAGAGACTCCACGCATCCGGCTTGCCCGTGGCCATGCGGTCGGCTCCTTGAAAAGGGGGGAATGCAGGGGGGATTGTAAGTGCGCCGCGCCCGGCGTTTGCGGTCAAAAAAACCCTGGGAGAGTGATTTATACCCTCCCGTGTTGCGGTAAAAAAAACCCTGGATTGTGCAATGCATTGATTCAAATGGAATTTTTTCTGGCACGAAATTCGCATAGGGAAACGTACCCCACTAACCGCAACACTGGAGGGCGTTCCCATCATGGGTCCGTATCGGAAATTATGGTTCACGCTGATCGCCGTGGTGGCGATCACGTTCGCATTGCTGGGTTTCTACGGCGGCGAAGTCTATCGGCAGGCCCCGCCGATTCCCGGCCAGGTCGTGACGGCCGACGGCGCCCGCCTGTTCGGCCGCGATGACATCCTGGACGGCCAGACCGCCTGGCAGTCGGTCGGCGGCATGCAGTTGGGATCGATCTGGGGACACGGCGCGTACCAGGCGCCGGACTGGACGGCCGACTGGCTGCATCGCGAACTGACGGCCTGGCTGGACCTTGCCGCGCGCGACGCGCACGGCAAGGATTACGCGCAACTGGCCGCGCCCGAGCAGGCCGCGCTGCGCGAGGCCTTGAAGGCCGAGTACCGCGCCAACCGCAACGACGCCGCGACCGACACGCTGACGGTCAGCCCGCGCCGCGCGCGCGCGATGGCGCAGACCGCCGCCTACTATGACCAGTTGTTCTCCGACGCGCCGGCCCTGCATGGCAGCCGCGAGAGCTTCGCCATGAAGGAAAACACCCTGCCCGACGCCGCGCGCCGCACGCAGCTTACGCATTTCTTCTTCTGGACGGCCTGGGCGGCGGCGACCGAGCGCGAGGGCATGCCGGTCACCTACACCAACAACTGGCCGCACGAACCGCTGATCGGCAATACGCCCAGCGCCGAAAACGTCATGTGGTCCATCATCAGCGTGGTGGTGCTGCTGGCGGGCATCGGCCTGCTGGTATGGGCCTGGGCCTTCCTGCGCGGCAAGGAGGAAGACGAGCCCGAGGCGCCCGCGAAGGATCCCCTGACCGCGTTCGCGCTGACGCCGTCGCAGCGGGCGCTGGGCAAGTACCTGTTCCTGGTCGTCGCGCTGTTCGGGTTCCAGGTGCTGCTGGGCGGCTTCACCGCGCACTACACGGTCGAGGGCCAGAAGTTCTACGGCATCGACGTGTCGCAGTGGTTCCCGTATTCGCTGGTTCGCACCTGGCACATCCAGAGCGCGCTGTTCTGGATCGCCACCGGCTTCCTGGCGGCGGGCCTGTTCCTGGCGCCGCTGATCAACGGCGGGCGCGACCCGAAGTTCCAGAAGGTGGGCGTCGACATCCTGTTCTGGGCGCTGGTGCTGGTGGTGGTCGGATCGTTCGTCGGCAACTACCTGGCCATCGCGCAGATCATGCCGCCGAACCTGAACTTCTGGCTGGGCCACCAGGGCTATGAATACGTGGACCTGGGCCGCCTGTGGCAGATCGGCAAGTTCGCCGGCATCTGCTTCTGGCTCGTGCTGATGCTGCGCGGCATCGTTCCGGCGCTGCGCAAGCCGGGCGGGGACAAGAACCTGCTGGCGCTCCTGACGGCGTCGGTCGGCGCGATCGGGCTGTTCTACGGCGCCGGCTTCTTCTACGGCGAACGCACGCACCTGACGGTGATGGAATACTGGCGCTGGTGGATCGTGCACCTGTGGGTCGAGGGCTTCTTCGAGGTCTTCGCCACCACCGCGCTGGCCTTCATCTTCTCGACGCTGGGCCTGGTGTCGCGGCGCATGGCCACCACCGCCAGCCTGGCGTCGGCCTCGCTGTTCATGCTGGGCGGCATTCCGGGCACTTTCCACCACCTGTACTTCGCGGGCACCACCACGCCGGTGATGGCGGTGGGCGCGAGCTTCTCGGCGCTGGAAGTGGTGCCGCTGATCGTGCTGGGCTACGAGGCCTGGGAAAACTGGCGCCTGAAGTCGCGCGCCGCGTGGATGAACGATCTGAAGTGGCCGCTGATGTGCTTCGTGGCCGTGGCGTTCTGGAACATGCTGGGCGCGGGCGTCTTCGGTTTCATGATCAACCCGCCCATTTCGCTGTACTACATCCAGGGCCTGAACACCACGCCGGTCCACGCGCACGCGGCCCTGTTCGGCGTGTACGGATTCCTGGCGCTGGGCTTCACGCTGCTGGTGCTGCGCTACATCCGTCCTCAGTACGCGCTCAGCCCCGGCCTGATGAAGCTGGCGTTCTGGGGGCTGAACCTGGGCCTGGCGCTGATGATGTTCACCAGCCTGCTGCCCATCGGCCTGATCCAGTTCCACGCCAGCGTGAGCGAAGGCATGTGGTACGCCCGCAGCGAAGCCTTCATGCAGCAGGACATCCTGCGGACCCTGCGCTGGGGCCGCACGTTCGGCGACGTGGTCTTCCTGCTGGGCGCGCTGTCGATGGTGCTGCAGGTGATCCTGGGCCTGCTCAGCGGCAAGCCCGCCACCAGCGAACCGAGCCTGCAGGCCCGTCCCGCCCGCGGCTGAGGCCCCGGCTGACCGCGGGCGCGCGCCCCGTCCCTTCCTCCTTGCGCCAGCGCAAAGAGGACGGGAGCGGCGGCCGGTCCAATGGAGGCAGGTCCCGGGGCGCTCCGCCCCGGGCGCAACCGGAGTCCGATCCGTGCGCTGCCTGCCGATCGCCGCGTTTCTTTCGTTGTTGACCGCTTGCGGGCCCGCCGGACGGGCCCCTGCGTCTTTGCCCGAGGTGCTGCGGCTGCCGGCGGGCGAGGTCTCCTACCAGCCTCCGGGCGAGACGCTGCGCGCCGGCTATCCGGTGACGCCGGCTCCGCTGACCGCGCGCTATCCGCGCGGGCTGTCCATCATGAAGCGCCAGGTCAGCCAGGCGGACTACGCGGCCTGCGTGCTTGCGGGCGGCTGCAAGCCGCTGGACGCGGCGCAACGGCAGGCCGCCGCGCGCGACCTGCCCGCGGTGGGCATCAGTTGGACCGACGCGTCGGCGTATGCCGACTGGCTGTCCGCGCGCACCGGGCGGCGCTGGCGTTTGCCCACCTATCCGGAATGGGTCTACGCCGCCGGCTCGGCCTATCGCGAGGAACTCCGGCTGCCCGACGGCGACGATCCCGCCCAGCGCTGGCTGGCCGAATACGACGCGCAGAGCCGGCGCCAGCAGGAGGACGTCGAGGTGCGTCCGTTCGGCGCGTTCGGCGTCAACGACCTGGGCCTGATGGACATGGCGGGCAGCGTCTGGGACTGGACCAGCGACTGCCACGCGCGGCGCATTCTGGACGCGCCGGGCGAGGACGCGGACGCGGGCCGCAACTGCGGCATCCGCGTCGCGGCGGGGCGGCACATCGCCTATCTGCCGGACTTCATCCGCGATCCCAAGGGCGGGGCGTGTTCGGTCGGGATCCCGCCCGCCAATCTGGGCTTCCGGCTGGTGCTGGAAGAGGATTAGGGCCGGTTCACGCCGAGGGCGTCTCGCACAGGCCTGAAACGGGCGCCTGGAGCCGGCTTTGCGCGGGGCCGGGCTGCGCCATCCTGGCCGGCCCGCCGTCGATACAGGAGGCGCACCCGGAACAATCCTGCGCCGCCTGGGCGTCTCCGGACACGCGGGCCAGGGCGGCGGGCGAGCGCAGCACGATGCGCTTGCGGCTGCTGTCGACGATGCCGCGCTGCCGCCAGTCGCTGAGCAGGCGGCTTACGGTGTGCAGCGTGGTGCCGGTCATTTCGGCGATGTCCTGGCGCGTGATGGGAAAACCGATGCCGATGCCGCCGGCCGTCGGCTGCCCCGAGCTTTCGATCAGGCGCAGGATCGTGCGCGCCACGCGCTGTTCCACTTCGTCGGTGGACAGCTCCTGGATGCGCAGGTGCGCGTCCTGCAGGCGCTGGCCCATGGTTTGCAGCGCCATGGCGCTCAATTGCGGATGGTTGCCGACGAAACGCTCCCAGAGGGCGTCCGGCCAGGCCAGGCACACGCTTTCCAGCACGGCCTGCACCGTGGCGGGGTAGCGCGACTGGCGCATCGCGCGGGCCAGGCCGAACATGTCGCCCGGATTGACGTAGCGCACGACGACTTGCTCGCCGTCGGCGGTAAGCTGCGCCACTTTCAGGCTGCCGCTGAGCAGCACGAAGAAGTGCGAGGCCACCGCGCCCTGGCGGTAGGCGGTGGCGCCGGCGACCAGCCGGCAGGGCTGCGCGCCGCGCAGCGCGGACTTCAACTGCGCGTCAGACAAGGGCCTGAAGAGTTCCAGGTTGCGCAACAGCGCATGGCACAGAGGCGACGGCATGGCAGTCCTAAAAGACGGAGGGATCTCTACGCCCCCATGGTGACACCGCCGCTCCGCGGTGACAATGCGCGCGGCGGGCGGGCCTGTGCTGGAGTTTGCGCTACAGCAAAGAGCGGCGTCGCCGCTGGTTCTCCAATAGGGCTGCCGACATTCACGGCGATTGAAGAACCCGAATAAGGAGCTGGATATGAACGCATTACGGCCCACCTTGCTTGCCGCCGCGCTGGCTTTCACGATGGCCGCGGGCGCCGCGTTTGCGCAGGACGCGGACAAGCTGCCGCACACCAAGGTCACGCTGGTCGCCCCGCCCATGGTCCACCCGCACGAGCAGGTCGTGAAGTCGGGCCCGAAGGTCGTCGAATTCACCATGACCATCGAAGAAAAGAAGATGGTCATCGACGACAAGGGGACCACCCTGCAGGCCATGACGTTCAACGGCTCGATGCCCGGCCCCACGCTGGTGGTGCACGAGGGCGACTACGTCCAGTTGACGCTGGTCAACCCCGCCACCAACGCCATGCCGCACAACGTGGACTTCCATGGGGCCACGGGCGCGCTGGGCGGCGCCAAGCTGACCAACGTCAACCCCGGCGAGCAGGCCACGCTGCGCTTCAAGGCGGACCGCAGCGGCACCTTCGTCTACCACTGCGCGCCGGAGGGCATGGTGCCCTGGCACGTGGTGTCGGGCATGAGCGGCACGCTGATGGTGCTGCCGCGCGACGGCCTCAAGGACCCGCAGGGCAAGCCCTTGCACTATGACCGCGCCTACACGATCGGCGAGTTCGACCTCTACATCCCCAAGGACGAGAACGGCAAGTACAAGGACTACCCGACGCTCGCGGAAAGCTATGGCGATACGGTGAAGGTGATGCGCACGCTCACGCCCACGCACATCGTGTTCAACGGCAAGGTGGGCGCGCTGACCGGCGCCAATGCCCTGACGGCGAAGGTCGGGGAGACCGTGCTGCTGATCCATTCGCAGGCCAACCGCGATACGCGCCCGCACCTGATCGGCGGCCACGGCGACTGGGTCTGGGAAACCGGCAAGTTCGCCAATCCGCCGCTGAAGAACCTGGAAACCTGGTTCATCCGCGGCGGCTCCGCGGGCGCCGCGCTCTACACCTTCAAGCAGCCGGGCGTGTACGCGTACCTGAACCACAACCTGATCGAAGCCTTCGAGCTGGGCGCGGCCGGGCACATCAAGGTCGAGGGCAAGTGGAACGACGACCTGATGAAGCAGATCAAGGCGCCGGGCCCGATACCGCGCTGACTCCCGGGGCCGGGCGAGCGCAGGCCCAGCGCCCGCCCCGCGCCCTTGCCGCGACACTTTCCGACGGAACTTTTCCATGTCCAACTTTCATCGATTCGCGCTTGCGGCGGCCCTGGCGGGCCTGTCCGTCCCATGGGCGCAGGCGGAAACGCTGGCCGCCGTCAATCCGGCCGGCGAAAAACTCTACCAGTCCGCCTGTGTGGTGTGCCACGCCAGCGGAGTGGCCAATGCGCCCAAGCTGGGCGACAAGCAGGCCTGGTCGCCGTTCATCGCGCAAGGCGCCGATGCGCTGATGGTCACCGTGCTCAAGGGCAAGGGCGCCATGCCGCCGCGCGGCGGATCCTCCGCCGACGAGGCCACGCTCCGCGCCGCGGTGGAATTCATGATGAGCGCGGCGAGATAGGGTCGATGGGCGGAGACGTCTCGCTCGCGCAGGTGTCTGACACCCGTACGAGACGGCGGTACAGATGGACGCGACGTTCCCGGGTGTCAGACACCCCCCCACGGAACAGTTGCACTTGCAATTACCCGCAATCCTCCATACGATTGCAATTGCACATGATGCAATTGCAATTCACGATGCGAAATGACGGCGGCCGTCCCTGGCGGGATGCCGTCCTCGCGCCCACAAGGAGGACGCCATGCAAACCCCTATCGACCCCGCCGACGCCGACCCGCAGGAAACCCGGGAATGGCTGGAAGCCATGCAGGCCGTGCTGGCCTATGAAGGACGGCCGCGCGCGCATTACCTGCTGGACCGGCTGATCGACCAGGACCGCGCCGGCCACGGCGGCTATGCGGCGCCGACGGCGACGCCCTACGTCAACACCATCGGATTGCCGGAGCAGGGGGCTTTTCCGGGAGACGTGGGCATCGAACTGCGGCTGGACGCCTATCTGCGCTGGAACGCCATGGCCATGGTGCTGCGGGCGGGCAAGACCTCGGGCGTGGGCGGGCATATCGCCACCTACGCCTCGGCCACGACGCTGTACGAAACCGGGTACCGGCATTTCTTCCGCGCCGCCACGCCCGGCTTCCTGGGCGACATGCTCTACATCCAGGGACATTCCGCGCCCGGCATCTATGCGCGCGCCTACCTGGAAGGGCGCGTTTCGGAGGCCGAGCTGGACCGCTTCCGGCGCGAGACGGGCGGGGGCGGGCTGCCGTCCTATCCGCATCCGCGCACGATGCCGTCGTTCTGGCAGTTCCCCACGGTGTCGATGGGGCTGGGCCCGCTGATGGCGGCCTACCAGGCGCGCTACACGCGCTATCTCGAAGACCGCGGGCTGATTCCCGCGCAGGGGCGCAAGGTGTGGGGCTTCCTGGGCGACGGCGAACAGGACCAGCCCGAGACGCTGGCGGCGGTGGCGATGGCCGGCCGTGAAAAGCTGGACAACCTGATCTTCGTGGTGAACTGCAATCTACAGCGCCTGGACGGCCCGGTGCGCGGCAACGCCAAGATCATCCAGGAACTGGAAAGCGTGTATCGGGGCGCCGGCTGGAACGTCATCAAGGTGATCTGGGGGGACGGCTGGGACGCGCTGCTGGCCCAGGACCGCGACGGCCGCCTGCGCCGCCGCATGATGCAGTGCGTGGACGGGGAATACCAGGTGTTCAAGGCGCGCGGCGGCGCGTACGTGCGCGAGCATTTCTTCGGCGCCGATCCGGAGCTGCTGGCGCGCGTGGCGCACCTGAGCGACGACGAAATCGGCGCGCTGAACCGCGGCGGGCACGATCCCGCCAAGGTCTACGCGGCCTACGCGGCGGCGGTGGCGCACGAGGGCCGGCCCACCGTGATCCTGGCCAAGACGGTCAAGGGCTACGGCATGGGGGCGGCGGGCGAGGCGGCCAATACCAACCACCAGCAGAAGAAGATGGCGGACCCGGCCGTGCGCGCGTTCCGCGACCGCTTTTCGATCCCCGTGCCCGACGGGGAACTGGAGCGCATTCCCTATATCAAGCCGGCGCCGGGCAGCGCCGAGCAGGCCTACTTCGACGCCGCGATCGCCCGCGCGGGCGGCCACCTGCCCAGGCGGCTGCCCGGCCCGGGCCCCCTTGCCACGCCGCCGCTGGAAGCGTTCGCCGCGCACTTGAAGGGCAGCGGCGGCCGCGAGTTCTCGACCACCATGGCGTTCGTGCGCGTGCTGGCCCAACTGCTGAAGGATCCGGACATCGGCCGGCGGGTGGTGCCCATCGTGCCGGACGAGTCGCGCACCTTCGGCATGGACGGCATGTTCCGGCAGGTGGGCATCTATTCGCACGTGGGCCAGCTCTACACGCCGCAGGACGCCGACCAGCTCAGCGTCTACCGCGAAGACCGCGAGGGGCAGATCCTGCAGGAAGGGATCAACGAGTCGGGCGCCATGTCGTCCTGGATCGCCGCGGCCACCGCCCACAGCACGCATGGCGTGGCCACGATTCCGTTCTACATCTTCTATTCCATGTTCGGCTTCCAGCGCGTGGGCGACCTGGCGTGGGCGGCCGGCGACATCCGGGCGCGCGGCTTCCTGCTGGGCGCGACGTCGGGGCGGACCACGCTGGAGGGCGAGGGCCTGCAGCACGACGACGGCCACAGCCATGTGCTGGCCTCCGTCATCCCCTCGTGCGTGGCCTACGACCCGGCCTATGCCTACGAGGTCGCCGTGATCGTGCAGGACGGCATGCGCCGCATGTACCAGGAGGAAGAGGACGTTTTCTACTACCTGACGCTGATCAACGAAAAGACGGCGCATCCGCCGATGCCCGAGGGGGCGCAAGCCGGCATCGTGCGCGGCATGTACCGCCTGCGCGAGGGCGCGGCTGGCGCGGCGCGGGTGCAGTTGCTGGGCAGCGGAGCCATCCTGGGCGAAACGCTGGCGGCGGCGGATCTGCTGCAACGGGATTTCGGCGTGGCGGCCGACGTCTGGAGCGTGACCAGCTATTCGGAATTGCGCCGCGACGGCCAGGAGGCGGAGCGCTGGAGCCGGCTGCACCCGCTGGAGGACAGGCGGCGCGGCTATGCGGAAACCGTCCTGGCCGATAGCGCCGGGCCGGTGGTGGCCGCCACCGACTATATGAAGACGGTGGCCGAACAGATGCGCCCGTTCATGGCGGGCCGCCGCTACACGGCGCTGGGCACCGACGGTTTCGGCCGGTCGGACACGCGGCAGGCGCTGCGCGCCTTCTTCGAGGTGGACCGCCGCCATATCGCGCTGGCGGCGCTGAAGGCGCTGGCGGACGACGGACTGATCCCGCGCGAGCGGGCGGCCGAGGCCATCGTCCGCTACGGCATCGACCCCGAGACCGAGTCCGCGGCGCTGCCGTAGCGGCCGTTCTAGGCGCGGCGCGCCAGCAGCGCCCAGACCCCGGCGGCGGACAGCAGGGCGCCGCCGCCGAGGTTGAAGCCTCGCTGCGCCCGGGGCGAAGCCAGCAGGCGGCGGGCGGATCCGGCGAACACCGCATAGGCGGTGGCGTTGATGCCGGCGCAGGCGACGAAGGTGGCCGACAGCGTCCAGAGCTGGCGCGTCACGTCGCCGGCGGGGTCGATGAATTGCGGCAGGAAGGCCACGAAGAAGATGATGCCCTTGGGGTTCAGCGCGGTCACCAGATAGGTATTGGCGAACAGCTTCCAGCGCGACCCCGCCGCGCCGGCCCGGGGCAGCGGAGCGGGCGAGACGCCGGCGCGCAGCAGCTTGAAGCCCAGGTACAGCAGGTACAGGCCGCCCGCCGTCTTGACGACGGTGAACCAGAACGCCGACGCCGCCAGCAGGGCGCCCAGGCCCAGCAGCGACAGCGCCAGCGCGGTGGAATCGCCCAGCGCCACGGCAAGCACCAGCGGCAGCCGGGCGCGCTTGCCGTGGGTGAGGGAATAGCTGATGACCGTGAGGATCGTGGGACCGGGCAGCATCACGAGCAGGACGGACGCGCCCAGGAAGGCCAGCCAGGTTTCAAGCGACATGGGTTCGGCTCCAGGGGGGATGGCGGCGCGGCGCCGGCCAGCGGCCCACTGTATCGCAATCGCGGCCGCCTGGATACGGCGCCCGGCCGGACGGGCGCGCCGGGTAGTGTTAAATACAGCTTTCCCGGACAGTGAACGCGGCCCCCGTGGCGCCGCGAAGGAAACATCATGGCATTTGATTTCGATTTGTTTGTGATCGGCGCGGGCTCCGGCGGCGTGCGCGCGGCGCGCTTCGCGGCGGGCTTCGGCGCGCGCGTGGCCGTGGCGGAAAGCCGCTACCTGGGCGGCACCTGCGTCAACGTCGGCTGCGTGCCCAAGAAGCTGCTGGTCTACGGCGCGCACTACAGCGAGGACTTCGAACAGGCGAGCGGTTTCGGCTGGAACGCCGGGCAGCCCACGTTCGACTGGCCCGCGCTGATCGCCAACAAGAACCGCGAAATCGAGCGCCTGAACGGCATCTACCGCAACCTGCTGGTCAACAGCGGCGTGACGCTGATGGAAGGGCATGCCCGCATCCAGGACCCGCACACGGTCGAAATCAACGGCAAGGCCTACAGCGCCGCCCATATCCTGGTGGCGACGGGCGGCTGGCCCCAGGTGCCCGACATTCCGGGCAAGGAACACGCCATCACCTCGAACGAGGCCTTCTTCCTGAAGGAACTGCCCCGCCGCGTGCTGGTGGTGGGCGGCGGCTATATCGCGGTGGAATTCGCCTCGATCTTCAACGGCATGGGCGCGCAGACCACCCAGGCCTACCGCGGCCCGCTGTTCCTGCGCGGCTTCGACCAGGGCGTGCGCGAGCACCTGCGCGACGAGCTGGTGAAAAAAGGCATAGACCTGCGCTTCGACACGGACGTGGCCCGCATCGACAAGCGGGCCGACGGCACCCTGGCCGCCACCTTCAAGGACGGTTCGGTCATCGAGACCGATTGTGTGTTCTACGCCACCGGCCGCCGTCCCATGCTGGACAACCTGGGCCTGGAGAACACGGCGGTCAAGTTCAAGAAGGATGGTTTCATCGAGGTGGACGACGAATACCGCACGGCCGAGCCCTCCATCCTGGCCATCGGCGACGTGATCGGGCGGGTGCCGCTGACGCCGGTGGCGCTGGCCGAAGGCATGGCGGTCGCGCGCCGCCTGTTCCGCCCCGAGGAATACCGCAAGGTGGACTACAAGCTGATTCCGACCGCCGTGTTCAGCCTGCCGAACATCGGCACGGTCGGCATGACGACGGAAGAGGCGCGCGAAGCCGGCCATGAGGTCAAGCTCTTCGAAAGCCGCTTCCGCCCCATGAAGCTGACCCTGACCGAGTCGCAGGAAAAGACGCTGATGAAGTTGATCGTCGACGCCCGGACCGACCGCGTGCTGGGCGTGCACATGGTGGGCCCGGATGCCGGCGAGATCGTGCAGGGCATCGCGATCGCCTTGAAGGCGGGCGCCACCAAGCAGGTGTTCGACGACACCATCGGCATCCATCCCACGGCCGCCGAGGAGTTCGTGACCCTGCGCACGCCCGTCGCGCAGTAGGCTACAGGCGCTGGATCAGGGCGCGCGCCGCCGCCGGCGCGCGTTCCTTGGCGCCGTTGATGAAAAAGGCATAGACGTCGCGGGGCCGGGCCGCGGCGGCGGCCGGAGCGCCGACTCGCGGCAGGTCCGCCGGGTCGGCCCCGCGCGCCCAGCCGCGCAGGCGCCCGGCCCAGGCGTCCAGCGCCTTGGGCGCGTAGCCCGCCTTGAAGGCGGCGCTGGCGCGCATCAGCCGCGCATACACGAAGTCGGCCGTGCGGTCGGCGATCGACGGAAAATCCTCGCTGTCCGTGAACACGGTGGCGGCGCGGTGGCGGCGGGCCAGCCGCAGATATTCTTCGCAGGCGAAGCTGGGATGGCGCACGTCCAGCACGTGGCGCAGCGGCAGCCCGTCCACCTGTTCCGGCAGCAGTTCCAGGAAGGCCTCGAAGTCCTCGGGGTGGAAGACCTTGGCGGGGGCGAACTGCCAGACGATGGGGCCCAGCTTGGGGCCCAGCTCGGCGATGCCGCCGTGCACGAACCGGTCGACCGAGTCCTTCGCGCCCGCCAGTTCCCGGCGGTTGGTCGCGTAGCGCGACGCCTTCAGGGAAAACAGGAACCCTTCCGGTGTTTCGTCGCGCCACTTGGCGAACGTGGCCGGCTTCTGGGTGCTGTAGTACGTGCCGTTGATTTCGATGGCGGTGAGCTGGCGGCTGGCATATTCCAGTTCCCGCGCCTGGGGCAGGCTCTTGGGGTAGAAGGTGCCGCGCCAGGGGGCGTAGGTCCACCCCCCGATGCCCACCCGGATGGCGGCGCCGTCTTCCGGGGACGGTTGGGGATGCTGCATGTCGGGATCCTCCCTGCACATGGACGGAACCACTGTATCGCCGGCGCCACTCGGCCGTAAACTCCCGCCGGAAAATTTCCTGTTCCGATACAGTTTTGGGCTAAGGTGTGAATTCACGATTCCACTTGCCGCGGCTGCGCCGGCCCATCATGCCCGACCTCACCCATCTCCTGACTTTCGCCCTGGTCGCGCTGGGCATGGTGCTCACGCCCGGGCCCAACATGATCTACCTGGTGTCCCGCTCCATTTCGCAGGGCGCCCAGGCCGGGCTGATATCCCTGGGCGGCGTGGCGGTGGGCTTCGTCTTCTATGTCTGCTGCGCGGCGTTCGGCATCACGGCCCTGCTGATGGCCGTGCCCTATGCGTACGACGCGCTGCGCATCGGCGGCGCCTTGTATCTGCTGTACATGGCGTGGCAGGCGCTGCGCCCCGGCGGCCGTTCGCCGTTCCAGGTGCGCGACCTGCCCCGGAGCACCCCGCGCGCGCTGTTCACGATGGGGCTCGTGACCAATCTGCTCAACCCCAAGATCGCCATCATGTACGTGTCGCTGCTGCCGCAGTTCATCCAGCCCGAACGCGGCAGCGTGTTCACGCAATCGCTGGCGCTGGGCATGACGCAGGTCGCGGTCAGCCTTTCCGTCAACGCGCTCATCGCCGTCATGGCCGGGTCCATCGCCGGCTTCCTGGCGGGGCGGCCCCTGTGGATGGTCGTGCAGCGCTGGCTGATGGGCACCGTGCTGGCCGGACTGGCGGTGCGCATGCTGACGGATTCGCGCCGCTGATGCCGGCCGGCGAGGGCTTCTTCGCGTCGCTGGGCGGCATGCTCGGCGAAGCGCTGCGCAGCATCGTCGCGGGGCTGAAGTGGCTGCTGGGCGGCATCGGCGGCGCGCTGGGCGATTTCTATTCGGGCCTGGCCGGCGCAATGGGCATGAGCCCGTCCGTCTTCAATCTCGTGCTGCTCGCCCTGGGGCTCATGCTGCTCTGGGCCGCTGTCAAGGCGCTGCTGCGCCGTTCCATCCTGGCATGCCTCTTCTGGCTGTTCCTGGCCGTCCTGGTGCTGGGCGGGCTGATCAATTGACGGAGGCTGCGCGAAATATCTCGGCCAGCGCGTCCCGCAACTGGGCGACGCGGGGGTTCGACGCCCCTTCCCGGAAAATCAGCGCCACGACACTGGACGGCGGTTCGGGCTGTACGCGTATCTGCTTGACCGAATCCCCCGGCGGCACACTGCGCCGGATCAGCGCGATGTCCGGGACAATGCCGATACCCAGGTCCGCGGCAACGAACTGGACGCTGGTCGTCGGGCTGGTCGATTCGACCACGGGCAGGGGGGCGGGCAGCCCCGCGTGCGTGAAACAGTCTTCGATAAGCTTGCGGCCCATCGACCCTTCGGCCGGCATGACCCATCGTTCCCGCGCCAGGCGGGCCCAGTCCACGTGCCGCGCGCGCACCAGCGGGTGTTTTGCGCATGCGATGACCGCGAACTGTGTTTCAAACAGCTTGATGTACTGAAACGCGCCCGCGCCGGATTCCAACCTCTGCAAAGGGAAGGTGGAAATCATCGCGTCGATTTCGCCCTGCTGGAGCGCGCGGATCAAGGCGGGAACCCGTTCCTCCATCAGTTGCACGCGCATCGGCGTGGCATGGTTCACCAGCTTCTTGACCACGCCGCCCAAATACATCTGGGCGACAAAAGGGGGCGCGCCGATCCGGATCTTGGCCGCAAAGCGGTCCGCGGTCAGGGCATCGGCGCGCAGGTGGCCGAGTTCTTCCAATAGCAAGGTGGCGCCGCGCAACACCGCCTCGCCCTGGGCGGTGGGCGTCAGACCGCGCGCCGTGCGCAGGAACAAGACGAAGCCGAATGCACTCTCGATTTCCGTCAGCGCCTTGCTCAGGGCCGGCTGCGTGAGGTTGAGCGCCTGGCTTGCGGCCCGCAGGCTGCCCGTGGCCTGCACCACTTGCAGCATGCGCAGGTGGCGAAAGCGCAGCTTCGCTACCAGATGGTCGGGTTCGATCGCTCCGCTCCTTTGAAGGCATAGAACTTTAGGTTATCGCTATATCAAAATATATCAATTTTTCTATTCACTGCGATCACTTATTCTGCGGGCATTACAAGGAGACAGCATGCAACGCCGCACTTTCTGCCTGGGCGCCTTCGGCGCCGGCATGATGTTCCATTCGATCGTCAACGCCGCGCAGGCCTATCCTTCGCGAGCCGTGCGCATCGTCGTTCCCTACGCCGCCGGCGGCGGCCCCGACATCATGGTGCGGCAGTTCGGCCCCGCGCTCGGCGCGACGATGGGGCAGCCGATCGTGGTGGAGAACAAGGTGGGGGCGGGCGGCGTGCTGGCCGCGCAGTATGCGGCCCAGGCCGCCGCCGATGGCTACACCGTGCTGCTGGGCTCCAACTCGCACCTGATCCAGAAAGCGCTGCAACCGAGCCTGATGTTCAATCCGGAGAAGGATTTTGTTCCGGTCACCGTCATCGGCACGTCGCCCAGCGTGCTGGTCGTCTCGGCCGACTCGCCTTACCGCAATGCGCAGGATCTCATTGCCGCCCTGCGGGCGCATCCGGGGAAGATGAATTACGCCTCGGGCGGGATCGGCTCGGCGGCGCACCTTGGCGGCGCCACTTTTACGACGCTGGCGGGGGTCGAAGCGACCCACGTTCCGTTCAAGGGCTCGGTGGAGATACCGGCCTCGCTGCTGCGCGGAGACACGGATTTCGCCTTCGCCATTGCGGGGACCGCCATCCCGCAGGTGCAGGGCGGCCGATTGCGCGCCCTGGCCGTGACCAGCCGCGATCCCTTGGCCGAACTCCCCGATGTTCCGCCGCTGCGCGGCATTCTGAACAGCGACCTGGCCGTCCAGGAGTTCTGGTTCGGTCTCTGGCTGCCTGCCACGCCTGGCGCCGAGGTGGTCGACAAGCTCTATCGCGCGGCGACCGCGGCGCTCAAGGACGCGGCCGTCAGGCGCGGCTTCGAGGCCGCCGGCGTCCGCGTGATCCAAAGCGACAGCCCGGCGTCCGCCGCCGCATTCGTGCGCAGCGAGGCTCGCAAATGGACTGAAATCATCAAACTTACCGGCATCACCGCCGGCTGACCAGCAGGATACCCATGGCCAAGCCACTCGACGGCATACGCGTGCTGGATTTGTCGCACGTCATCGCCGGCCCTCTCGCCTCCTTTTATCTCGCGCAACTCGGCGCCGAAGTCATCAAGGTGGAGCCGCCCCTGGCGGGCGAAGTGCTGCGTTCGATGAAGAACGGGGCCGACACGGAAACGCCCACTGGATTCGCGGCCCTCAACGCCGGCAAGCAGTCGCTGGCGCTGGACATCAGGACCCGGCAAGGCGCCGATCTGCTGCGCGCTCTTGCAGCCTCGGCCGACGTGTTCATCGAGAACTTCCGGCCGGGCGTGGTCGCCCGGCACGGACTCGACTATGCGTCGATCAAGGCGATCAAGCCGGACATCGTGTATTGCTCCATTTCGGGTTTCGGCCAGCAAGGGGATTGGTCGCAGCGCGGCGCCTACGATCACGTGGTCCAGGCCATGACCGGGATGATGATGATGTCCGGCGAAGGCGATGACGCGCCTCCGCTCAAGGTGGGCTTTCCGGTGATCGACGTGGCGGTGGGCATGCTGGGGGCGCTGTCCATTGTTTCGGCGCTGCACCGCAGGCTTCGCGAGGGAGTCGGCCAGTACATCGACGCCTCCATGGTCCAGGCCTCGCTGATGCTCATGTATACCAACACCTGCGCCTACCTGAACGACGGCACGCCGACGCGCCGGGTCGGCAATCGCGGCTATACGGGCAGTCCCGCGGCCGACACGTACCGGTGCGCGGACGGCTGGCTGGCGGTCGCGGCCAATACGCCGGAACAATTCCGCAAACTGACGGCCGCCATCGGGGCCGAGTCGCTGTGCGGCGACGCCCGGGCATTGGACCTGGAAGCGTTCAACCTTCCCAATGGATTCGTGGTGCCCAATGACCGTGAGTATGTCGTCGGACAGTTGCGGGAGGCGTTCTCGACCCGCAGCGCGGCGCACCTGGAGGAACTGCTCAGCCAGGCCGGGGTGCCCGCGGCCAAGGTGAGAAAGCTCGAAGAATTCCTCGACGAGGCGGATGCCACCGGCTGCGTGAACCTGCCCGACCACCGTTTCCACCAGGACGGGCGCGAGCTGCGGACCCACGGGCTCGGCTTTGCCTTCGCCCAGGACGGCGGGCCCACCCCGGCGGGCGCTCCGGCGGTGGGCGAGGGCGGGCATGCCGTGCTGGCGCGCGCGGGCATGGATGAACAGGCCATTGCCGAGCTTGAGCGCGCCGGGATCCTCCGAACGAAAACCCGGGCGGCCGCTCCTTCCCTATCCTGAAAATCCCGATAACCCGGAGAACCTATGACACAACTTCTGCAAGGGCGCATCGCCATCGTGACCGGAGCCGGGCGCGGCCTGGGCCGGGCGCATGCGCTGGAACTCGCGCGCCACGGCGCCAAGGTGCTGGTCAACGACATGGACGCCGGCCGGCCGGACTCGGGGGCGCAGGCCGTCGTGGACGCCATACGCGCGGCGGGCGGGGACGCCCTGGCGCACGGCGCCGATGTGACGGATCCGCAGCAGGTCCAGGCCATGGTGGCGGCGGCTGCCGGAAGATGGGGGCGTGTCGATATCCTGGTGAACAACGCAGGCATCCTGCGCGACAAGACCTTCGCCAAAATGAGCCTGGAGGATTTCCGGCTTGTCGTGGAAGTCCACCTGATGGGCGCCATGCATTGCACGCAGGCGGTGTGGAACGCCATGCGGGCCCAGAACTATGGCCGCATCGTGATGACAACCTCGTCGTCCGGCCTGTATGGCAACTTCGGCCAGGCCAACTACGGCGCGGCGAAGATGGCGCTGGTGGGCCTGATGCAGACCTTGGCCCTGGAAGGGGAGCGCCATGGCGTGCACGTAAACTGCCTTGCCCCCACGGCTGCCACGGCCATGACCGAGGGGTTGCTCGACGAACGCGCGCTCGCCCTGCTTACGCCTTCCTCCGTCAGCCCCGCGCTGGTCGCGCTGGTGGCGGAAAACGCGCCGAACCGGACCATCTTGATGGCGGGCGCGGGAAGCTTCGAGCAGGCGCACATCACCATGACCCGCGGTATATGCCTGGACGGCGCCGATTTGTCGGCGAACGTCCTGATCGGCCGTCTGGATGAAGTCGCCGACCGCGAAGAGGAAACCGTTCCCGCCACTGGCTTCGATCAATTGCGCCACGAGATTGCCAAGGTCCAGGCATGCCAAGTAGAGAAGTTGTAGTCCTTTCCGGCGTCCGCACGCCCATCGGCAGTTTTGGCAAAGGCCTGAAAGACCTGCCGCCGACCGCGCTTGCGGCGGAGGTCGCCAAGGCCGCCATCGCGCGCGCGGGTATCGATCCCGCGCAGGTGGAACACGCTTGTTTCGGCCAGGTCATCAATACCGAGCCGCGCGACCTGTATCTGTCGCGCGTCGCCGTCATCGAGGCCGGCTGCGGCGAGAGCACGCCGGCCTTCAATGTGAACCGCTTGTGCGGCTCGGGCCTGCAGGCGGTCGTATCCGCGGCGCAGTCCATCCTGCTCGGCGACTGCACGACGGCGGTGGCCGGGGGCGCCGAAAGCATGTCGCGCGCGCCCTATGCCAGTTACGCGCTGCGCTTCGGCGCGCGCATGGGCGATGCGCCCATGGTGGACACGCTGCTCGGCGCGCTGCATGACCCGTTCGATCGTATTCATATGGGCGTCACGGCGGAAAACGTCGCGAAGCGGTACGGCATTACGCGCGAGGCGCAGGATGCGCTTGCGCTGGAAAGCCATCGCCGCGCCGCGCGGGCGATCGCCGAGGGCCGCTTCGATTCGCAACTCGTTTCCATAACCGTGCCCGGCCGCAAGGGCGGCACGGCGTTCAACCGCGATGAGCATGTCCGCGCCGACATCGGCCTGCCCGACCTCGCCGGCCTGAAGCCCGTGTTCGCATCCGAAGGCGGCACGGTCACCGCGGGCAATTCCTCGGGAATCAACGACGGCGCGGCCGCGCTCGTGCTGATGGAGCGCGGCCGCGCGCAAGCATGCGGCGTCCGGCCGCTGGCGCGGCTGCTTGCCTATGCCCACGCGGGCGTGGATCCGCGGTACATGGGCATCGGCCCGGTCCCCGCTACGCGCGCCGTCCTGGAAAAGGCCGGCCTTTCGGCCAGCGATATGGATGTGATCGAGTCCAACGAGGCATTCGCGGCGCAGGCTTGCGCCGTTGCGCGCGAACTTGGACTGGACCCGGCCAAGGTCAACCCGAACGGTTCGGGGATCGCATTGGGGCACCCGGTGGGCGCGACCGGCGCCATCATCGCCGTCAAGGCCCTGCACGAACTCGACCGCATCGGCGGCCGGTATGCGCTGGTCACCATGTGCATTGGCGGCGGCCAGGGCATTGCCGCCATTTTCGAACGCGTCTGAAGCCCATGATCCGCGAACCCGCACCATCTTCCCGGCAGTTCGGCTGCCTTCAGTCGCTCATCGATTTTGTGGGGCGGCCTCCCATCGTTTCCCAGGCGCTGCTGATCGACCAGGACATGATCGATCGATTCGCGCTGGTCACGCGCGACAGCCAGTGGATCCACGTCGACCGGGAGCGCGCGGCGGCGGAGTCTCCTTACGGAGACACCATCGCGCATGGCTTTCTCGTGCTGTCGCTGCTGACGCACTGGCAGGCGAGCTGCATCGCCTTCCCGGGCGCGTCCATGCTGCTGAACTACGGGTTCGACAAGGTCCGCTTCACGGCGCCCGTCCGGTCCGGTTCTCGTGTATTCGCCAAGTTCTCATTGGCCCAGGCGATAGAGACCGGCCCCGGCGAAGCCCGCTGTACCTGGAAGGTCGCGATCGAGGCCGAGGGCGCGCCGCGGCCGTCGGTGCACGCCGATTGGCTGATCATGGCGCGCTACGGGGGCGCCTAAGCCCCAATGCCACTTCCCGGAGCCTCCGCACCAGCGCCGGGAACCGGTCGGCCCCTGTATTGCCGTAGCCGATCACCAGGCCGTTGTCCTCCGGCCGGGGCGATACGGCGAACGAAGACAGGGCGCCCGGGTTCATGCCCATCCTGCGCGCCTGCTGCACGATCTCCCGGTCCGGAAACGCCGGCGGCAGCCGCACCGTGAGATGCAGCCCGCTGTGCCCGCCCAGCACTTCATGCTCGATGCCCAGATGGGCGGCCAGCGCGTCGCGCAGGGCGGCCTGCCGTTCGCGGTACAGGCGGCGCATGCGTCCGAGGTGGCGCGAGAACTGGCCGTTTTCGATGAAGGCCGCCATCGTCAGTTGTTCCAGCCGGTGGCCGCCGCGCAGCATCTCGACGACGGAAGGCATGGCCTGCGCCGCGATGGCCTCGGGCAGCACCAGGAAGCCCAGGCGCAGGGCGGGGAACATGGTCTTGCTGAAGGTGCCGACGTACAGCACGGGCGCGTCGGCCACCAGGCCCTGCATGGCCGCGATGGGCTCGCCCTGGTGGCGGAATTCGCTGTCGTAGTCGTCCTCGATGATCCAGGCGCCCGCCTGCCGGGCCCGTTCGATCAGGTCCAGCCGGCGCGTCAGCGACAGGACCGCGCCGGTGGGGTACTGGTGCGACGGCGTGGTCTGGATGAGCCGGGGCGGGCAGTCCCGCCAGGCGCTTTCGGGGATGGCGATGCCGTCCGCGTCGACCCGCAGGGCCACCACGTCCAGGTCGCCGCCGTGGAAAGCGGATTTCGCGCCCCGGTAGCCCGGTTCTTCCAGCCAGGCGGTGTCGCCGGGGTTGGTCAGCAGTTGCACGCAGAGCGACAGCGCGCCCTGCGCGCCCTCGGTGATGACGATGCGCGACGCGTCGCAGCGCACGCCGCGCGACACGCGCAGGTACTGGGCGATGGCTTCGCGCAAGGCGGGCTCGCCCACGGGATGGCCATAGCCCAGGGCGGTGGCGGGCGCGGCCTGCAGCGCGCGGTCCTGCGCGCGGCGCCAGGCGTTGATCGGGAATTGCGTCAGCGCCGGCGTGCCGGGCGTCATGGGCAGGGTGCCGTCGTGCGCGTAGCGCGTGGCGACGATGCGCGCGAGCCGCCTGGCCGTGGCCGGAACCCTGGCGGGGGGCGGCGCGGCATGCTTGGCGGCGCCGGCGGCGGCCGACAGGGGCGCGACCCGCGTGCCCTGGCGGTCGGCGATCACGAAGCCTTCGGCCGTGAGCTGTTCGTAGGCGATCAGCACCGTGTTGCGGGAGATCTCCAGTTCTTCGGCCAGGGCGCGCGACGAGGGCAGTTTGCCGCCGGCCGGCAACTGCCCGGCCAGGATGGCCTGCTTGAGGCGCTGGATCAATTGGCGCTGGCGCGGCAGGGCGCCGGGGCCGCGGGTGAGCGGGCTGGCGAGCAGGGCGGCGGTGTTCATCATGGCCCTATTAAAATCCGGGATCGTGGTGCTTTTTATGATGCCACGATTCCGATATCGTGAGGCCATGCAGATTGCGTCCGCCAATGCCGGCGGCGCGCCAACCACGAAGAGGCCCCGCAGCATGCAACCCCGCGTCAATGCCTTTCAGCAACCCATCGGCCCGGACCTGCCGGGCTGGACGGCGCGCCCGCGCCCGCCCTCGACGCCGGTGTCCGGCCGCTATTGCCGGCTGGAACCGCTGTCGGCCGAACGCCACGCGGCGGACCTCTACCGGGCGTTCAGCCAGGCGCCGGACGACAGCGACTGGACCTATATGTCGGCCGGCCCGTTCGCCGACGAAGCCGCCTATCGCGCCTTCGCGGAAAAGGCGCAGGCCGGCGGCGATCCGATGCACCACGCCATCGTCGATCTCCAGTCGGGCCGCGCCATCGGCACCCTGGCGCTGATGCGCATCGACCCGCCCAACGGCGCGATCGAGGTCGGTTTCGTGTCGTTCTCCCGCCAGCTCAAGCGCACGCGCATCGCCACCGAGGCGCAGTTCCTGCTCATGCGCCGGGTCTTCGACGAACTCGGCTACCGCCGCTACGAATGGAAGTGCGACAGCCTGAACGCGCCGTCCCGCAAGGCCGCCGCCCGCCTGGGGTTCGAGTTCGAAGGCATCTTCCGCCAGGCTACGGTCTACAAGGGCCGCAGCCGCGACACGGCCTGGTTCTCCATCGTGGACGGCGAATGGCCGGCCTTGCGCGCGGCCTACGAACAGTGGCTCGCCGCGGACAATTTCGACGCCGACGGCCGGCAGCGCCAGGGGCTCGCCGAACTGATCGCCAGGGAAAAGGCCGCGTGCGCCTGATCCCCGTCGCGCTGGCCCTGTTCTGGGGCCTGAACTGGCCGGCGGTGAAGATCATCCTGGCCATCGTCCCGCCGTTCACCCTGCGCGTGCTGGGCCTGGGCAGCGGCGCGCTGCTGCTGTTGCTGCTGGCCCGCGCCAAGCGGCTGGATCTGCTGCCGCCGCGCGCGTCGTGGCCGGGCATCGTGGTGGGCGGCTTCCTGGCGGTGGCCGTCTTCAACCTGGCCGTGGCCTGGGCGCAGCTCAGCACCAGCACCTCGCGCGCCGCGGTGCTGACCTTCACCATGCCGATGATGTCGGCCGTGCTGGCGTGGGCGGTCCTGGGCGAACGCCTGGACCGGCGCCGCGCGGTGGCGCTCGCGCTGGGCGCGGCCGGGGTGGCCATCCTGGCCTGGCCGGTGCTGCGCGCCGTTTTCGGCGAGCATGACCTGGCGGCCGCCAAGGGCCTGCTCTTTCCCCTGGTCGCGGCGTTCGGGTGGGCGGCGGGCACCGTCTACCTGAAAGGCTGGCCCGTGGCCGGCCACCGCATCGTGATCACCGCGTGGCAACTGGTCGTGGGGGCGGCCTGCGCCCTGGCGGGCGCGCTGGTGTCCGGAGAGTCGTTCCCCATGCAGGGCTGGAGCGGGCGCGTCGTGGCGGCGCTGTCGTTCCACATCGTCCTGGGCACGGCGGTCGCGTACTGGCTGTGGTTCGTCCTGAGCGAACGGGTCAGCGCCACGGTGGCCACCCTGACCACGCTGATGGTGCCGGTGGTCGGGGTCCTGGGCGCGATGGCGCTGGTGGGCGACCGGCCCGCCGCGCTGGACTGGTGGGGCTTCGGCCTGGTGCTGGCGGGGGCGGCCCTGATCGTGCTGAACCTGGACGCGGCGCCCGGGCGGCGCCCGGCCTGATCAGCGGGCGCGCCGGAGCTTTTCGCGCAGCAGTTCGGCGCCGCTCACGAGCGTGATGCCGGCCAGCACCAGCACCGCGCCCAGCACGAAGGCGGCGTCCAGCGGCTCGTCCAGGATGAGCACGCCGAAGCTCACGCCGAACAGCGGCGTCATGAACGACAGGATGGACAGGCGCGAAGCCAGGTAGCGGCGCAGCAGCCAGAACCACGCCAGATAGCTGGACAGGGCCACCACCACGCACTGGAACGCGACGCTCAGCACGGACGCCTGCGTGTAGCGGAAGCCGGCATTGCCGGTGGCCGCGGCGTACGCCAGCAGCCCGGCCGCCGCCACCGCCATCTGGTAGAGCAGCGTCTTGGCGGGCGCGGCCTCGGACAGCGAGGTCTTGCGGATCGCCACGGTGGTGGCGCCCCACAGCAGGCCCGCGATCAGGCCCATCGCATCGCCCAGCAGCATATTGGACGCGCCGGAGTGCCCCTCGGGCTGGCCCTTGCCCAGGAAGGCCACGGCGATGCCGCAGAACGCGATCGCCACGCCGATCCACTGCAGCGGCTTCATGCGCTCTTCGGGCAGCAGCCAGTGCAGTCCGAGCGCCGCGAAGATGGGCGCGGTGTACAGGAACACCGACATGTGCGAGGCGGTGGTGTAGACCAGCCCCAGCGCCACGAACAGGAATTCGCCGGCGAACAGCAGGCCCACGATCAGGCCCGGCACGGCGGTGCCGTCGCTGAAGGCGCGCGCGTCTTCGCGGCGCCACACGACCGCGGCCAGCACCAGCGCGGCGAAGGCCGAGCGCAGGCCGATCTGCATGATGGGAGAGACGTCGCCGGCCACGAGCTTGATCGCGATCTGCTGGAAGCCCCAACAGACGCACAGGAGCAGCATGCCGCCGGTGGCCAGCGCGTCCAGCGGCTGGCGCAGGGGTCTGGGGGCGGGCGCGCTCACGGCAGTTCGGCCGGGTAGCTGTCCAGGGCCAGCCCGATCTGCTGGCGCAGGTCCCATTCCGCCAAGGTCGATTGGACGGGGCCGAAGAAGGCGCCGTCGCGGGTCACGAACATGGCGGGCAGGTGGAAGACTTCGTAGCGTTCGACCAGGCCGCCGTTGTCGCCCGCGTCCACCCAGCACACGCGTTCCACGGGCAGTTCCATCCCCGGCAACTGCTCGCGCGCGACGCGGCAGTTGCCGCAGGTGCGGCTGTGGAAGACCAGCAGCGATAGGCCGGGCGCGTCCAGCAGGAAGCGGTCGGCGGTGCTGTCGTTGAGTTCTATCTGTTCCATGGGAGGAGGGCGGGATGGGCGGAAGAGGCGCCCATTATGGCAGCGCGGCGCCCGCGGCGCGGAGATTCCCGCGGACCGGACAGGGATGCCGCGGGCGTTCAGGCGCCGCGCAGCGTCCGGTCCAGCTCCAGCACCGTCTGGTACAGCACGCGGGTGCCGTCCAGCAACTGCGCCGGTTCGATCCATTCCTCGGGGCAGTGGCTGCGCCCGTTCAGGCAGGGGATGAAGATCATGCCGATGGGGCCGGTGGGCGCCATGTAGACCGCGTCGTGGCCCGCGCCGCTGGGCAGGCGCATGGAGGCGTAGCCCAGTCGGTCGGCGGCGGCCTTGACCGCGTCCATCACCAGCGGCGAACAGTCGGTGGGGCGGGCGCGGCTCAGTTGCGCAAAGCTCGCGGTCAGGCGCAGCGCCTTCAGGTCCTGCGCCACGCCCGCCATCAGCGTCTCCGGGAAGGCGTCCAGCACGGCGTCGCTGTCGCTGCGCATTTCGAGCGTCAGTTCGACGAGGCCGGGCACGGCGTTGGCGGCGTTGGGCGTCATGGACAGCCGGCCCACCGTGGCCACCATATAGTGCGGATTGCCGCTGGCGGCGCCGGCCTGGCGGCTGGCGGCGTCGATGATGCGCGCGGCCCCCACCAGCGCGTCGCGGCGGATGTCCATGGGCGTGGTGCCGGCGTGGTCGGGCTGGCCTTCCACCGTGATCAGCACGCGGCGGATGCCGACGATATTGGTGACCACGCCGATGGGCAGGCCGCGGCTTTCCAGCACCGGGCCCTGTTCGATGTGCAGTTCGACGAAGGCGGCGGTCTCGCCGGCGCGGCGCAGCGGCGCGCCCAGCGCGGACGGATCGCCGCCGATGCGGGCGATGCCCTGGGCCAGCGTCTCGCCCTCGGGGTTGCGGGCTTGCAGCATGTCGGCGGTCAACTGGCCGCACAGCGCGCGGCTGCCCACGCAGGAGATGCCGTAGTCGCTGGGCTCTTCGGACAGGAAGTCGATGACCTCGAAGGGGTGTTCAAGCTGGATGCCGTGTTCGCGCATCGTGCGGGCCGCTTCGATGCCCGCCAGCACGCCGATGATGCCGTCGAACCGGCCGCCGCTCATGACGGTGTCGCAGTGCGAACCGGTGGCGATGGGCTTGCGCGCGGGATCGCGCCCGGGCAGCGTGCCGATCAGGTTGCCGCCGGCGTCCAGGCGGGTGGACAGGCCCGCGGCTTCGAATTCGCCGCGCAGCCAGGCGCGGGCCTCGCCGAACAGCGGCGAGAACGCCCGGCGCGTCCAGGGCATGTCGGGCAGGGTGAAGCGGGACAGGGTTTCGACGCGGGCCCAGAGGCGCTCGGCGTTCAGGGGAGGGAAAGCGTGGGGCATGAGACTTCCTGAAAATGCGCCTGCGATTATGGCATGCGCTTTTCCAGGCCACGGCCGCCCCTAGCGGGCCGTTCGCCAGGCCGGCTCGCGCTTTTCCAGAAACGCGCCGACGCCTTCCCGGGCTTCGTCCGTGCTGCGCACGGCCGCGATGCGTTCCACCGTGTCGGCGATGAGCGCGGCGTCGATCGCCTGCCCGGCGAAGTCGCGCACCAGCCGCTTGCTGGCCTGCACGGCGGCGGGGCCGTTGTCGGACAGCGCGCGGCAGATCGCGTCGGTTTCTTCGCGCAGGCGGTCCGGGGGCACGGTCCCGTGCAACAGTCCCAGCCGCAGCGCCGTGGCGGCGTCGAAGCGTTCGGCGCTCAGGAAGTAGCGGTTGGCGGCGCGTTCGCCCATGGCGCGGATCACATAGGGGCTGATGGTGGCCGGCAGCAGGCCCAGCCGCGTTTCCGACAGGCAGAAATGGGCGTGGTCGGCGGCGATGGCGACGTCGCAGACCGACAGCAGCCCCATGCCGCCGGCGTAGGCGTCGCCGTTGACGCTGGCCACGACCGGCTTGGGGCAGGACCAGATCGCATGCAGCATGCCGGCCAGCCTGGCGGCGTCGGCGCGGTTCTCGGCATCGGTCAGCGTGGCCATCTTGCGCATCCAGTTCAGGTCGCCGCCGGCGCAGAATGCCTTGCCCGCGCCGGTCAGCAGCAGCACGCGGACGCCGGGATCTTCTCCCGCGGCCCGGACCGCGTCGGTCAGGGCCGCGATCAGGGCTTCGTCGAAGGCATTGCGCGTGTCGGGGCGGTTCAGCGTCAGGCGCGCGACCGGGCCGTCATGGGCCACGTCCAGCGGGGTCTGCATCGTCATGCGGGGTCTCCTGTCTTCTTGATTGGGGCTCAATAAAAATCGGGAACCGATGAAGCGATTCTAGGAGGAAATCGGCCGTGGGGCGATGCATGATGAGTAAATATTGAGTTATCCTCAAAAAAAACACGGAGCGAGACATGGAACAACACGCAGGCGGATCCGCCGCCGGCCAGCGCTATGCGTCGGTATTCCGGCCGGGCCTGTTCGAGGGCAGGACGATCATGGTGACCGGCGGGGGCAGCGGCCTGGGCCGTTGCGCCGCGCACGAACTGGCCGCCCTGGGCGCGGGCCTGGCGCTGGTGGGACGCAAGCTGGACAAACTGCAGGCGGCCGAACAGGAGATCGCGCGGATCTACCCGGAAGCCGCCGGCCGCATCAGCGTGCACGCCTGCGACATCCGCGACGAGGCCGGCGTGCGCGGCGCGGTCGCCGACGCGCTGGCCCGGCACGGCGCCATCGACGGCCTGTTCAACTGCGCGGGCGGGCAGTTCCCCGCGCCGCTGGACCGCATCAGCTTCAACGGCTGGAACGCGGTGGTCCAGAACAACCTGCACGGCACCTTCCTGATGGCACGCGAGGTCTACACCCAGCACATGCGCCAGCACGGCGGCGCCATCGTCAACATGCTGGCCGATATCTGGGGCGGCATGCCGGGCATGGGGCATTCGGGCGCGGCCCGCGCCGGCGTCTGGAACCTGACCGAGACGGCCGCCTGCGAATGGGCGCACGCGGGCGTGCGCGTGAACGCGGTGGCACCCGGCTGGATCGCCTCCAGCGGCATGGACAGCTATGACGACGAATACCGGGCGGTGCTGCGCGACCTGAAGACCAAGGTGCCGTTGCAGCGGTTCGGCACCGAGGCCGAGTTGGCCGCGGCGGTGGTCTTCCTGCTGTCGCCGGCGGCGGCGTTCATCAACGGCAGCGTCATCCGCGTGGATGGCGGCGTGCCCAACGCGCGCCATTCCTGGACCTTGCAGGCCGCCGAACGGGGGGAGGTCTACAACGGCTTTCCTCAGTACGTGCCGCCGTCCCTGTTCTCCGACGACTGAAGGCGATGCAGGGCGTCCCGCACTTCGCCGCGGAACTGAGCGAGCGCCAGCGCGTCTTGCGCGGGCGGCTGCAGGGCCTGCCACAGGAAGCCGACCAGTTGTTCGGCGGTGGCGCCCACGTCCACCCGCGCCCCGCGCAGCATGGCGTCCCACAGCACGTGCTCCATCGGGCCGTAGACCGCCGAGCGCAGCAGGCGCAGCGGCATGTCCCGCCGGATGTCGCCGTCGGCCTGGCCCTGGGCCAGGATGCGCATCAGCGGCGCGGTGTAGCGGCGCTGCAGCGCGGCGTAGACCTCGCCGAAATCATCGTTGCGCGCCCGTCCTTCGGAAAGGATGAACGCGCACAGGCCGGGCCCTTCGGCCAGCAGGTGCCGCAGATGCGCGTGCACCAGGTAATGCAACTGGGCCCGCGCGCCATGCACACGGGGCAGGTCGTCTTCCACTTTGGCGATGATTTCGTCGTACCAGTCGCTGATCACCCGCACGCAAAGCTCGCGCTTGCCGCCGAAATAGGTGAAGACCGTGGCTTCGGACACGCCCAGCCGCTGCGCGATCTCGGTGGCCGTGGCCGCCTGGAATCCCGTTTCGGAGAAGACCTGGCGCGCGACGCGCAGGATGTCCCGGATGCGCTGTTCGGACTTGGCGCTGGCCGGCGGGCGGCGCATCGGGACGGTGGCGGCTTTTTCCATGCGGGGGCGGGAGGCGATACGGGGGGAGGGGGCTTATTATTGAGCCAGGGTCAAGTTCGTGGCAAGGCACGCGATCCGGGCAATTTCATCGCCGGGGCTTTTTCCCCGCGGCCGGCGCCCGGCGCCGGCGGATTCGAACGACATTAGAGACAAACCATGCTGTCCAGAACCGATTCCTACACGCAGCTTGCGTCCCAGTTCCAATGGCAGGTGCCGGCGGCCTACAACATCGGCGTAGACGCCTGCGACAAGTGGGCCGACGGCAGCGGCCGCCTGGCGCTGATCTACGAGAAAAGCGACGGCGTCCAGTCGCGCTACACCTTCGACCAGATCAAGGCGCAGTCCAACCGCCTGGCGCACAGCCTGGAACGCCATGGCATCCAGCGCGGCGACCGCGTGGCCATCTACCTGCCGCAGGCGCCCGAGACCGCGGTGACGCACATCGCGGTCTACAAGATGGGCGCCGTGGCGGTGCCGCTGTTCACGCTGTTCGGCGTGGACGCCATCCAGTACCGATTGGCCAACAGCGGCGCGGCCGCGCTCGTGACCGACGCGGCGGGCTGCCGCAAGCTGCGCGAGATCCGCGCCAGCCTGCCCGGCCTGAAGGTCGTGTACTGCATCGACGACGAATCCGTGGACGGCGCGGTGCCGTTCCATGCCGCGCTGGCCGCCGAGTCCGAGGACTACGCGCCCGCCGCGACCGCGGCCGACGACCCGGCGGTCATCATCTATACCTCGGGCACCACCGGCAAGCCCAAGGGCGCGCTGCATGCGCACCGCGTGCTGCTGGGCCACCTGCCGGGCGTCGAGATGTCGCACGAGTTCTTCCCCGAGAACGCCGCGCTGATGTGGACGCCGGCCGACTGGGCCTGGATCGGCGGGCTGCTGGACGTCCTGCTGCCGGCCTGGCACCACGGCGTGCCCGTGCTGGCGCGCCGCTTCGAGAAATTCGACGGCGCCGGCGCCTTCGAACTGATGGCGCGCCATGGCGTGACGCACACCTTCCTGCCGCCCACCGCGCTGAAGATGATGCGCGGCGTGGCGCAGCCGCCCGGGCCCGGCGCGCTGGCGCTGCGCTCGGTCGCCAGCGGCGGGGAATCGCTGGGCGCGGAACTGATCGACTGGGGCCGGCGAGTGCTGGGCGTCACCATTAACGAGTTCTACGGCCAGACCGAGTGCAACATGCTGGTGTCCTCGTGCTCCTCGCTCTTCGATCCCGTCATCGGGTCCATCGGCCGCGCCGCGCCCGGACACCGGGTCGCGATTGTGGATGAGCGGGGCGCCGAAGTGGCCGATGGACAGGAAGGCAATATCGGCGTATTGCGGCCGGACCCGGTCATGTTCCTGGGCTACTGGAACAACCCGCAGGCCACGGCCGAGAAATTCGCCGGCGACTACCTCCTGACCGGCGACCTGGGCGTGCGCGACGAACAGGGCTTCATCCGCTTCGTCGGCCGCAACGACGACGTGATCACCAGCGCCGGCTACCGCATCGGCCCGGGTCCCATCGAAGACTGCCTGATCGGCCACCCCGCCGTGCGCATGGCGGCCGTGGTGGGCGTGCCCGACGCCGAGCGCACCGAAATCGTGATGGCCTACGTGGTCTTGAACGACGGTTTCGAAGGCGACGAGGCGCTGGTGAAGTCCTTGCAGGCGCACGTGCGCACCCGCCTGGCGGCGCACGAATATCCGCGCGCGATCCGCTTTGTAACCAGTTTGCCGACCACCGCCACCGGCAAGATCATCCGCCGGGAGCTGCGCGACGGCAGCTACGCGTAGGCGGTCTCAACCCGTGACAATGTCGTCCAAGAGGATGGGTTGACGGGCTGCCGGCCGCTGCAAGTATGATGGCGCAAAACCGATACGGCCCCATGCAAATGGGGCCGTATCACCATTAGCCTTACTAGTATGGAGATGACCCCGATGAATAAGCCTTTGGATGGGGGATTGGCCGCCTTGAACGTGCCCGCCTACGTGAAGCACCGCGGCCTGATCGACTGGGTGGCGAGCTTCGTCGCGCTGGCCAAGCCCGACCGCGTGGTCTGGTGCGACGGCTCCCAGGAAGAATACGATCGGCTGTGCGAGCAGATGGTCCAGTCGGGCACCCTGCGCAGGCTGAACCCCGCCAAGCGGCCTAATTCCTACCTGGCCTGGTCGGATCCTTCCGACGTCGCCCGGGTGGAGGACCGCACCTTCATCTGTTCCGACCGCGCCGAAGACGCCGGCCCGACCAACAACTGGGCCGATCCCACCGAGATGCGCGACACGCTCAACGGCCTGTTCGACGGCGCCATGCGCGGCCGCACGCTGTACGTCGTGCCGTTCTCGATGGGCCCGCTGGGATCGGACATCGCCCACATCGGCGTGGAACTCTCCGACAGCCCCTACGTGGTGGTGAACATGCGCATCATGACGCGCATGGGCAAGCAGGTCTACGACGTGCTGGGCGCCGACGGCGACTTCGTGCCCTGCGTGCATTCCGTGGGCAAGCCGCTGGCCGCCGGCGAGGCCGACGTGGCCTGGCCGTGCAACCCCACCAAGTACATCGTGCATTTCCCGCAGGCCCGCGAAATCTGGAGCTACGGCTCGGGCTACGGCGGCAACGCGCTGCTGGGCAAGAAATGCTTCGCGCTGCGCATCGCCTCCACCATGGGGCGCGACCAGGGCTGGCTGGCCGAGCACATGCTGATCCTGGGCGTGACCTCGCCCAAGGGCCGCAAGTACCACGTGGCCGCCGCCTTCCCCTCGGCCTGCGGCAAGACCAACTTCGCCATGCTGATCCCGCCGCAGGGCATGGACGGCTGGAAAGTCACCACCATCGGCGACGACATCGCCTGGATCAAGCCCGGCCCCGACGGCCGCCTGCACGCCATCAACCCGGAAGCCGGCTATTTCGGCGTGGCGCCGGGCACCAGCGAACAGACCAACTTCAACGCCATGGCCACGCTCAAGGCCAACGTCATCTTCACCAACGTGGCGCTCACCGACGACGGCGACGTGTGGTGGGAAGGCATGACGGACACGCCGCCCGCGCACCTGATCGACTGGCAGGGCCAGGACTGGACGCCCGCCATCGCGCGCGAGACCGGCCGCAAGGCCGCGCACCCGAACGCGCGCTTTACCGCGCCCGCCGCGCAATGCCCGTCCATCGACCCCGAATGGGAAAACCCCAAGGGCGTGGTCATCGACGCCTTCATCTTCGGCGGCCGCCGCTCCACCACCGTGCCGCTGGTCACCGAGGCCCGCAACTGGGTCGAAGGCGTCTACATGGCCGCCACCATGGGCTCGGAAACCACCGCCGCTGCCGCCGGCCAGCAAGGCGT
Source organism: Achromobacter veterisilvae (assembly GCF_037619525.1). Classification (NCBI taxonomy): domain Bacteria; kingdom Pseudomonadati; phylum Pseudomonadota; class Betaproteobacteria; order Burkholderiales; family Alcaligenaceae; genus Achromobacter; species Achromobacter veterisilvae. Next base: position 3,505,247 of record NZ_CP148753.1, read on the forward strand.
GGTGCGCCGCGACCCCTTCGCCATGCTGCCGTTCTGCGGCTACAACATGAGCGACTACTTCAGCCACTGGCTGAAGCTGGGCAAGCAACTGGAAGCGGCCGGCGCCACCCTGCCGCGCATCTACTGCGTCAACTGGTTCCGCAAGGGCCCGGACGGCAAGTTCGTCTGGCCCGGCTTCGGCGACAACATGCGCGTGCTGCGCTGGATGCTGGGCCGCATCGACGGCCAGTCCAAGGGCGTGGACCAGGTGTTCGGCATTTCGCCCAGCTACCAGGACATCGACTGGACCGGCCTGGAATTCAGCCCGGACAAGTTCGAACAGGTCATGTCCGTGGACGCCGCCGCGTGGCGGGACGAACTCGCCCTGCACGACGAGCTGTTCAACCAGTTGGAACAAGGCCTGCCGGAAGACCTGCCCGCCACCAAGGCCCGGATCGAAGGGCGGCTGACGGCTTGACGCCGCGGCAAGGTGTCAGACACCCCCTGCGCGCATAGGACGCAGGTGTCAGACACCCCATGAGCCGCCCGCGCAGGCTGACGCGCCTCTTCCCGGGTGTCTGACACCAACCGCACGCAGACATCCCTGCATAGAACGCAGGTGTCAGACACCCCATGAACCGCCCGAGCAAGCTGGCGCGTCTCTTCCCGGGTGTCTGACACCAACCAACCGCAGATACCCCCCCATTTCAGGCACAATCGCCTGATGAGACTCGACCCCGAAGACCTGGCCAAGATCAGTTCATTGACCTTGGCGCACTACCAGGAAAACGCCGAATCGTTCGAGGCCGGCACTCGCGGCCACGACGTCGGCCAGAACATCGCCGCGCTGCTGCGCCACATCGAAGGCGAACCTCCCTACGACATCCTGGACCTGGGCTGCGGCCCGGGCCGCGACCTGAAGACCTTCACCGCGCTCGGCCACCGGGCAGTGGGCCTGGACGGCACGCCGCGCTTCGTCGAAATGGCGCGGCAGGCGAGCGGCTGCGAGGTCTGGCAGCAGGACTTCCTGCAACTGTCCCTGCCCGCGGAGCGGTTCGATGGCGTCTTCGCCAACGCCGTGCTGTTCCACGTGCCCGGGCAGGAACTGCCGCGGGTATTGCGGGAACTGCACGCCGCGCTGAAGCCGCGCGGGGTGCTGTTCAGCTCCAATCCGCGCGGCGGCAACCAGGAAGGCTGGAACCGGGGGCGCTACGGCGCCTACCACGACCTGGACGGCTGGCGCGGCCTGCTGTCGGACGCCGGGTTCGAGGAACTGGAACACTACTACCGGCCGCAGGGCCTGCCGCGCGAGCAGCAGCCCTGGCTGGCCAGCGTCTGGCGCCGGACGGCGTAGCTCAGTCGGCGCGGATCACCCAGGGCGCGTCCGGCAGCGGCACCAATTCACAATCCACTTGCGGGCCGGCGCGTTCCAGCACCGCGAAATCGCCGTCGGCCAGCGCCATCAGCGGATGGTGCCAGACGTCCCGGCGCAAGGTGATGCCCACGCCCGGCCCGGCCAGGAAGGCGCGCAGCGTGGCCGTGTCGGGCGCGTCCGCGCCCAGCGCGACCAGCACCAGGTACGGCGCGGCGCCCAGCGGCAGGAAGGTCTGGCTGCCCAGCCGGTGGCGTTCCAGCACCCGCGCGGCGAAGGGCAGGGCGATCGCCCGCGCCCGGAAGACGGACAGCGACGGCCGCCCGCCCGCGTCGAGGATGTCGGGTTCGCCCATCTCCACCCGCAGCGAGGTGCCGGCATTGATGGCGCGGCCGCCGCGGCCCGCGCTGCCGACGACTTCGCCATAGGGCGCGAACGCCTCGGCGGACAGGGGCTGCGCCATCAAGGTCCGGGTGTCCATCAGAAATTGATCCCCAGCCATTCGCGCACCTGTTCGTGCAGGTCGCCGGCAAAATCCTCGGGCGAGCCCGAGGCGGTGATTTCGCCCAGACTCAGCACGTAGATGTGGTTCGACATGGCCACGACGCGGCGCACGTTGTGGTCCACCAGCAGGATGCCCATGCCGGCCTCGGCGAAGGCCCGTATCCACTGGAACACTTCGGCCGCCACGCGCGGCGCCAGCCCGATGCTGGGTTCGTCGATCAGGCAGACCTGGGGCTGCACCATATAGGCCTTGGCGAATTCCAGCGATTTCTGCTGGCCGCCCGACAGATTGCCGGCCTGGTCCTTGAGTTTTTCCTTCAGCACCGGAAACCGCTCCAGTGTGTCGGCGAAGCGCGGTTCGAGCACGTCGCCGTAGCGCTTGCGGCGGCCCTCCAGCGGCAGGCGCAGGTTTTCCTCCACCGTCAGGTAGGGGAACAGGCTGGATTCCTGCGGGATGTACCAGAGCCCGTCGTCGATCATGCGGTGCGGCGCCTGGCCGGAGATGTCGCGCCCGGCCCGCGTGACGCGGCCGGACTTCGGCGGCAGGAAGCCGCAGATGGCTTTCATGAGCGTCGATTTGCCCGCGCCGTTCAGCCCGATCAGGCCGCTGATGCGGCCGGCCTCCACCGTCAGCGAGACGTCGCGCAGCACGTCGATGTCGCCCAGGTAGCCCGCGGTCACGTTCTCCATGGCCAGCAGCGTGTCAGGCATGGTTCTGCTCCTCTTGTCCCTGCTCGCCCAGGTACGCCTCGATCACGGCGGGCTCGCGCAGCACCTGCTGCGTGGGGCCGTCGGCCAGCACCCGGCCGGCGTTCATGCACACCGAGCGCGCGCACAGGTCCACCACCACCGGCATATCGTGGCTGACCAGGATGAAGGTCTGGCCGCCCTGGTTGCGGCGGCGGATGAAGGCCGACATGGTTTCCTTCATGATGGGGTGCACCGCGGCGAAGGGTTCGTCCAGCAGCGCCACGCGCGGCGGCACCATGAAGCAGGCGCCGAACTCCAGCAGCTTCTTCTGCCCGCCCGACAACTGGCCGGCGTCCAGGTGCATGACGTGGCCCAGCTTGAGCTCTTCCAGTAGTTCCAGCGCGCGCCGGCTGGCGCCGGCCTCGTCCAGCCCCATCGCCAGCCCGCACACGACCAGGTTGTCGTAGGCGCTGACGCGGTTGAAGACGCGGGTCATCTGGAACATGCGCAGCACGCCCAGCCGCGTCAGGCGGGTAGGGTCCAGTCCCAGGACGCTGCGTCCGTCCAGCCGCACGTCGCCCGCGTCCGCCGCCAGGTGGCCGGACAGCACATTGAGCAGGGTGGTCTTGCCCGAGCCGTTGGGGCCGATCAGCCCCAGCAGTTCGCCGTCGGCCACGTCCATGCCCGCGCCGTTCACGGCGAGCAACCCGCCGAAGCGCTTCTGTATTCCCGATATCTGCAGCAGTGCCATCAGGCTCCCCTGGCGGTGCCGGAACGGCGCAGGACGGCGCGGCGCGCCAGGCCCCACAGCCCTTCGCGGAAAAAGCGCGCGAACACGATGACCAGCAGCGCGAACACGATCATCTGGATGTTGCCCGCGTCGCGCAGCAGTTCGGACGCGACGTACACCAGCACCGCGCCCAGCAGGGGCCCGACCAGCGTGCCCATGCCGCCGATCACCACCATGGCGATCACCATGCCGGTCTGCGCCACGATGCCCAGTTCCGGGCTGACCAACTGCGCGAACGTGCCGTACAGGCCGCCCGCGAATCCGCAGATGGCGCAACTGGCCAGGAAGGCCAGCGTCTTGTAGCGCACCACGTCGATGCCCCGGCTGGCCGCGCCGATCTCGTCGTCGCGGATCGCTTGCAGGAAGCGGCCCGGACGGGCCCGCAGCAGCAGGAAGACCAGCAGCGTGACCGCCGCCAGCACGCCCAGGAAGAGGTAATAGTTGCCGACCCGGCTTTCCAGCAGCGCGGGCACGTGCAGGCCCTGGTCGCCGCGGGTGAAGTCGATGGAGTTGTAGATCACCAGACGCACGATCTCGGCGAAGGACAGCGTGGTCAGCGCCAGGTAGGGGCCGGACAGCCGCAGCACGATGCGGCCCAGCACCAGGCCGATCAGTCCCGGCACCACGGCGGACAGCGGCAGCCCCAGCCACAGCGGCACGCCCCAGTGGTAGGCCAGCAGGCCGGTGGTGTAGCCGCCCAGCATGGCGAAGGCGGCCGGCGCCAGCGAGAACTGGCCGGTGTAGCCCGCCAGCAGGTTCCAGCCGGTGGCCAGCATCGCGAAGTACATGCTGACGATCAGGACACCCAGCCAGTAAGGCGAAGAGATGCCCAGCGGCAGCAGCGCCAGCAAGGCCAGGAACGCCAGCGACAGGCGCATTTCCTGGCGGAGCTTGTTGCGCAGCAGGTTGGGGTGGGCAAGCGGATCCATGGTCAGACCTCCCGCGCGCGTTCGCCGAACAGGCCCTTGGGCCGGAACAGCAGGATCAGGATCAGGAGAACCAGCCCGTAGGTGTCGCGGTAGTCGTACGACAGGTAGACCGCGCCGAAGCTCTCCAGCACGCCCAGCGCCAGCGCCGCCAGGATGCTGCCGGGTATCGAGCCCATGCCGCCGATCACGACGATCACGTAGGACTTGATGGCCGGGAACGCGCCCACGTCCGGGGCCGGGTTGATGACCGGTGCCAGCAGCGCGCCGGCCAGCGCCGCGAGCACGCCGGAGGCCATGAAGATGATGCTGCTGGCGCGCGCCGTATCGATCCCGGCGATGGAGGCGCCCAGCCGGTTCTGCGCCACCGCCTGGACCTGCCTGCCCCAGAGCGAACGCTTGATGAACAGCGCCAGCCCCGCCAGCAGCACGATGGACAGGCCCGCGGTGATCAGCTTCTGGCCGCTCATCATGAAGGGGCCGATGGCCATGCGCGTCACGTCCGACAGGGCCGGGCCGCGCATGGGATAGGGGCCCACGACCTTGTCCACCAGATTGATCAGGAGCAGGGACAGGCCGAAGGTGACGACCACCGCGTATTCGTCCTTCATCAGGCCCCACGAGCCGTAGCCGGCGTACAGCGGACGCATCAGCCAGCGTTCCGTGGCCCAGCCCAGCAGCGCGCCCGCCGCGGCGGCGATGGGCAGCGCCAGCCAGGGCGGCACGCCCAGGGCCAGCGACACCAGGGTGTAGGTGTAGGCCCCTATCATGTAGAACTCGCCGTGCGCGAAATTCACGACCTTCAGGATGCCGAAGATCATGGTCAGGCCCACCGCCATCAGGGCGTAGAACAGGCCGATGATCAGGCCGTTGACGAACAGGTCCAGTGCCAGCACTCGATGCTCCCCGACGCCGGGGCGGGGCCCCGGCGTTCATTGCGGTTCAGGAATGGAGGCGGTCCGCCTCTAGGCAAAAAGCGTTCCCTCGGGGGCAATCACTTGGCCGGTTTGACCACTTTGTCGATCTGCAGCGGCTGGCCCGAAGCCTGGATCAGCGTGGTCTTGCTCAGGGGCTGGTCCACTTCGGTCAACTGGTAGGTGACGTAGGGAATGTCGACCCACTGCTGGTAGGTGTAGCCCGGCTGCTGCGAGAAGCCGAACTTGCCGCGCACGCCCTCGAACTGCATGCCTTGCAGGGTCTTGATGATGGCGGCGCTGTCGGTCGACTTGGCTTCCTCGATCGCGCGGGCGATCAGCAGCACCGAATCGGCGGCCTGGAAGATCAGGCGGTTGGGTTCGGTATTGGCCTGCTTCTGGTAGGCGGCGCCCACGTCCAGGCCCAGTTGGGGCATGGGCATCTGCGGGTGGTACAGGCCGAAGGCCAGCATGTACTTGCCGGCTTCCTTCACGTTCTTCCAGAAGTCGGGGTAGTCGGCGATGCCGGCGCCGTCGTAGAACCACGTCTTGGCGCTGGGCGCCACGCCCTGTTCGTACAACTGGTTCATCAGGATGTACGCGGCCGGCGGCAGCATGATGTTGACCACCAGGTCGGGCGGATTGCCGCGCAGCGGCAGCACCGCCGGCGTGAAGTCCTTGCCCGCGCGGTCCAGCGCCACGTACTTGTACTGGGTCTGCGGCGCGGTCTTCTTGAGGAAGTCGCCCAGCAGCTTGGCCTGGCCGATGCCGTAGTCGGTGTTCTCGGCGAAGGCGATCACGCTCTTGACCTTCAGCGCGGCGATCGTGTCAGCCATGGCGCTGGAGACGCGCGTGTTGTAGTTGACGGGGTTGAAAACCTCGGGATAGCCCTTGATGCGCACGTCGTCGGACCAGCAATTGGTGTTGACGTACGGCACCTTGTAGCGGTGCGCGACTTCGATCTCGGCCAGGCAGACCGAGCTTTGGTGGCCGCCCGTCACGGCGACGACCTTGTCGCGCGAGATCAGTTTTTCGGCGGCGGCGCGGCCTTTTTCCGGAATGCCCTGGTTGTCTTCGTAGACGATCTTCAGCGGGCGGCCCAGCACGCCGCCCTTGTCATTGATCATCTTGGCGATGATCTCCACGCCGTCCTTCACCTGGGTGCCTTGCACCACGGAGCCGGGCGGGGATTGCGCGATGCTCACGCCGATGACGATGGGGTCCGCGGCATGGGCGGAAGAGGCAAGAACGACCGCGGATACGGCTGCGGCAAAGCGAAGCAGTTTCATCGTTGTTTCCTTTTGGAAAGGAGCTGCGGCGATGCCGTCGTCCGCGAGGGCGAACGGTGTCGGCGGTCGGGGAACGTCGTCTGTTTTTTAATCCTGTAATACCGGTCTGACCAGTTAGTGTTTACCAGCATGCGGACCGGGCGTCAGGCGGCCAGCAGCGCCTCCACCCGCGCCGCGGCATTCAGCACGCGCCAGTCGGCGCCGCGCGCCCCGGCGATCTGCAAGCCTATCGGCAGGCCGTTGCGGCCGCTGCCACAAGGCAGCGTCAGGGCGGGCATGCCGGTCAGGTTGAAGGGCATGGTCAGTCCGGTGACGGCGGTGTGCAGCGGGACTTCCTGGCCGCCGATGACGACCGCGCCCGCGCCCGAGCGCGGCGGTTCGATGCGCAGGGTGGGCGTGACCAGGACGTCCACGGCCTGCATCGCCTGCTCGAACGTGCGCGCCAGGGCGGCGCGCCCGCGCTGCGCCCGCGTGTACCAGGTGGCCGGGAAGAACTGGCCGATCTCCAGCCGCACCCGCACGTCGGCGCCCAGGGTGTCGGGCTGGTCGATGAGCCGGCGCCAATGGATGTCGGTGGCTTCGCTGCACAGGGTCGCGAACTGCAGCGCCGCGCTGTGTTCGACGCCGGGCAGGTCCAGCGGAACCAGGACGGCCCCGTCGCCCTGCATCAGGGCCAGCGCGCGGTCGACCGCCTGCGCCACGTCGTCGGCCAGGGGCGCGTAGAAGTAATTGCGCGGCACGCCCACGCGCAGCCCGGCCAGCGCGCCGGGGCTGACGGTGCGTTCCGCCTGGCCCGCCATGATCGAATAGGCCAGCGCGGCGTCGGCCACGCTGGCGGCGATCGGGCCCAGGTGGTCCAGGCTGGCGCCCAGCGCCTGCGCGCCGTCGCGCGAAATGGCGTCGAACGTGGGCTTGAAGCCCACCACGCCGCAGCACGAGGCGGGAATGCGGATGGAGCCGGCCGTGTCGGTGCCGATGGCCAGGCGGACGATGCCGGCCGCCACCGCCGCGGCCGAACCGCCGCTGGATCCGCCCGCCGTGTAGCCCGCCGCCCGGGGATTGCCCACCCACCCGTAATGCGGGTTCTCGCTGGTGATTCCATAGGCCAGTTCGTGCAGGTTAGTCGTGCCGACCACCAGCGCGCCGGCATCGCGCAGGCGCGCCACCGCCGCCGCGTCGCGCAGGGCGGGAGGCGGCTTCAGCCCGCCGCTGCCGTTGGTCTGGGAGAAGCCCGCCACCTGCATGAGGTCCTTGACGGCGATCGGCACGCCCATCAGCGGCATGGCCGCGCCTTCGCGCAGCTTGCGGGCCGCGGCGGCGGCGGCGCCGTCCAGCGCGGGTGTGTCCGACAGGGCGATGAAGGCGTTCAGCCCGGCCTGCTGGCGCGCGGCGGCCAGCGCGGCCTTGGCGGCGTCGGCCGCGCGCTCGGGGGCGGCGCGGCATTCGCGCGCGATGGCGGCAATGCCCGGCGCGTGGCGCGACACCGCGATGCCGCGCCCGGCCTGCGCGGCCGGGAGCGGGTCGCCCGGCGCCGCCGGGGGCGGCTCCAGGTAGCCCAGCTCCGCTTCCGGCGCCAGCGCGTCCAGCATTTCCAGTTCGGGCAGGTTGACCCGCAGGCGGTCCAGCCATGCCTGGCGGCGTTCGGAATAGGGGTAGCCGCCCAGTCGGGCCAGGGCGTCGACGGCGCGGGCGAATCTGTCGTAGAGGTCGGTCATGAGCGGCGCTTCTGTCATGGAGGATGGGGCATTGTCCGGCCCGGTTTTATCCTTACCGGTCAGACCAGTTGGGTGTCATAATGCCCAGGCAGGATTTGGCTGTCAACGACCGCCGGCGCGCGCCCGCGCATTGAGGAATTCGAAGATGAACACCGTCGAGCATATTGCCCAGCAGTTGCAGGCCCGCATTCGTTCGAGCGAATGGGCGGCGGCCGGCAAGCTGCCGGGGCAGCGCCAGCTTGCCGAGGCGCTGGGCGTCAGCCGCGCCTCGCTGCGCGAGGCCATCACCATGCTGGAAGGCCTGGGGATGCTGCGCAGCGAAGCCGGCCGCGGGGTGTTCATCGCCAAGCCGGGAGAGAAAGGCCTGGGCAGCGCCTACGGCCGCTGGCGCTTCCAGGGGCGCTATGCGCTGCGCGACGTGTATCTGGTGCGCAACCAGCTCGAAGAACTCGCCGCCGGCCTGGCGGCCAGCGTCGTCACGCAGGCGGGCTTGAGCCGCCTGCGCGCCACCATCGTGCAGATGGAAAAGGCGGCCGATGCGGGCGACCTGGTCACCATGTCCGAAGGCGACCATGCCTTCCACGCCTGCCTGTTCGAGATCGCGGGCAGTCCCATGCTGCTGGACCTGGCCGAAAGCATCGGCGACGTGGTCGACGGCAGCCGCCAGGTCGCGTTCGCCGACCCGGCGCGCGTGCGCGAACCCATCCGCGAGCACGCCGACATCATCGACGCGCTGGCCACGGGCTCGCCCGACGCCGCGCGCCGCGCGATGCGGGCCCACATCTGCAACGTGGCCGACCGGGCCGGGCTGTCCCTGACGATACCGGGCGCCTAGCCGGCCCTGCGCCGCGCCGTTTTTTTGTGGCGGTTGTTCGAAGGCTGCGAAAAATCGGTATCGGCCCATATTGACAACCAGTTTCCAATATTGGAAACTGGTTGTCAATTTAGGGAGCCAGGAATGAATCCGACCAAAGGGGACCGGCTGACCGGCGTGATCGTGACGCTGTTCCAGCTAAATGGCGCGCTGCTCGATTGGGGCGATGCTTTTGTTGCGCCCGAGGCGCTGACCAGCGCCCGCTGGCAGATGCTGGGCGCGCTGGCCCTTGCCGGGCGGCCGCTGAGCGCGCCGCAGGTTGCCGCCGCCATGGGCGTCACCCGGCAGGGGGCGCAAAAGCAACTCAACCTGCTGACGCAGGCGCGGTTGATCGAAGTCCGCCACAATCCGCAGCACAAGCGCTCGCAACTGTACGGGCTGACGGAAGAGGGCCGGCGCGTCTACGGCACGATAGATGCGCGCTGGAAGGAGCGCGCCCGGCAGCTTGCCGACGGTTTCAGCGAGGCCGAACTGAAGACGGCGGAAAAGGTGCTGACGGGGCTGCTGGCCGCGCACGTCGCGGCGCAACCGGAGCCGGATCATGCGTCGTAGGATCCATGCTTTTTCCGCTGTGCTGGCGCTGCTGTTCGTTGCTGTCTTCTGGATATCGACGGTGGTGTCCGAGCTGTTCCTGTCCGCCGCCGCGGTGGCGCAGGTGAAGCTTGCCATCGCCTATGCCTTGCTGGGATTCGTGCCTGTCATGATGCTTACCGGGGCCAGCGGTTTCGCGCTGGGCGGCAAGGGCAGGCATCCGCTGCTGCTCGCCAAGCGCAGGCGCATGTCGTTCATCGTGGCCAACGGCCTGTTCGTCCTGGCGCCCGCGGCGGTCTTCCTGTCGATACGCGCCCAGGCGGGATCGTTCGATAGCGTCTTCTACAGCGTGCAGGCGCTGGAATTGGCGGCGGGCGCCGCCAACCTTGGACTGATCGGGCTCAATATTCGCGATGGCATCCGCCTGGGCCGGCGGCGTATCTGATATCCGCTGAGTATCACCAGTCAAATTCTTAATATTGGACGAGACCGGCACGCACCTTCTAGAGTCGCTCCACAACAGAGAAAGACCAAGGAGATAAAGGTGCAAAAGCGCAGGAGACATTTTATTGCCGCGGCCATGGGCGGCTGCATGCTGGGCGCGATACTGGCGGGCTTGCCGGTGGCCCACGCGGACAGCTTTCCTTCCCGCCCGATCAAGTTCGTGGTGCCGTTCGGGCCCGGCAGCGGAACGGACACGTCGGCGCGCTATTTCGCCCGGCAACTGCAAGACCTCACGGGCCAGCCCGTGGTGGTGGAGAACCGGCCCGGCGCCAATGGCTTCATCGCCGTGAAGAACGTGCTGAGCGCGCCGGCGGACGGCTACACCGTGTTCATCGGCAGCAATTCCACGCTGGCCGTGAACGCGGCGCTGTTCAAGCAATTGCCTTACGACCCCGTTGCCGACTTCGCGCCGCTGACCATGATGATGCGCTCTCCGGCCATGCTGGCGGTCAAGCCGCAGGCGCCGTACGCGGATTTGAAAGGGCTGATCGCCTACGCCAAGGCCAATCCGGGCAAGGCGGACTTCGGCGCCGGTTCGGCCGGCTACCAATTGATGGGCGAACTGCTGAACGACGCGGCCGGCATCCAGGCCGTGCACGTGCCGTTCAAGGGCGCGGCCGAGGCCATCACCGCCGTGGCCTCGGGCACGGTGGACTACACCTTTGCCGAAGTGACGGCAGTGCAGGAGCTTGCCAAGGACGGGCGGGTGAAGGCCGTTGCCGTCGCTTCCGACAAGCGCGTATCCACCTCGCCGGACGTGCCCACCGCCACCGAGGCGGGGCTGCCTGGCTTCGAAGCCTATACCTGGGTGGGCGCCATGGTCAGCGCCAAGACGCCGCCCGCCGAAACCGCCAAGCTGGCCGAGCTCTTCACCAAGATATCGAAAATGGATGAAACCCGCGGCTTCTACGAACGCCTGGGCGCCACGCCCATGACGGGCGGGCCGGAACAAATGCGCACCTTCCAGAAAAACGAGATCGCGCTGTGGAAGCGCATCGTCACGAAGGCGCAAGTGCCGCAGCAGTAAGCCAGGCACCGCTCTGCCGGGCGGGATCTTGACGGCGGCCCGGCAATACCGGGCCGCCGCTGCCTTCACCGCTGCCCGTCGTGCACCGCTACCGCTTCCTTGGTCAGCCCGCCCAGGCGCGAATGCACGCGGCCGCCCGTGCCCATGACCAGGGCGAACAGGATCTCGTTGGCGCGCGGCGCGTCCTGGATGCCGATCTCGATGCTGTTGAAGTGGCTGCGCACATAGGACGCATGGATGTAGTGCACCGGCACCATCATGCGGTAGCCGGCCACGGCCACGGCCTTGACGGCCGGCACCATGGCCTTGGGTTCGCCCAGCACGCTGCGCATGGCCCAGCCGCCGGCTTCGTGCCAGACGGCGCCGTGTTCCATTTCGCCGTCCAGGCCCACGATGGCGGCCTTGCTGTAGACCTCGACGTTTTCCTTGCCGCCCAGCGTTTCGACCAGTTCGGTCGCCAGCAGCGTGCCCAGGCTGCGCAGTTCGGCCATGAAGGGCATCAGGTCCGGCTCGTAGCGGCCGGCGTAGGGATTGCGGATGACGGCGCAGGAGGCGGCGAGCTTGAGGGGCTTCCCGGGCGCAGGGCCGTTTTCGTGGAAAGTGGTCTCGACGATCAGGCAGCGCTTGCGGATATCGATCAGCGACATTAAGTGGATTCCTGGAAGAAGTTGAACGGGGGAGTCATTGCGGCGGAATGCCGGTTTCCTTGACGATGGCGGCCCATTTGTCGATTTCGGAACGCACGAAGCCGCCGAATTCGGCCGGGGTCTGCACCTTGACGCTCAGGCCCTGGCGGGCGTAGGTCTGCTTGAGTTCATCGCTGGCCAGGGCCTGGTCCAGCGATTGCGACAGGCGGTCGAGCACCGGGCCGGGCAGGCCGGCCGGGCCCATGAGGCCGAACCACACGGTCAGGTCGAAGCCGGGCGCGCCGGTTTCATTGAGCGTGGGGATGTCCGGCGCCAGCGCGAAGCGTTCGGGGGTGCTGACGCCATAGGTCTTGACCTTGCCGGCGCGCGCCTGCTGCAGGCCGTTGGCCAGGTCGGTGAAGGTGAGGTCGACGGTGCCGCCGATGACGTCGGTGAGCGCCTGCGGGCCGCCCCGGTACGGCACCGGCGTGACGTTGATCTTGCCCATCGCGGCCAGCTTGGCGCCGAACACCTGCGCGCTGCCCGAGCCGTAGGCATAGGTCAGCTTGCCCGGATGCCGGGCGCCGTAGGCGAACAGATCGGACACCCGGTCGCCGGGCATGCGCGGCGATCCCACCAGCAGGTAGGGGGTCTCGGCCACCGCGCCGATGGGGGTGAGGTCGGTGGCGGGGTTGTAGGGCAGGTCCTTGAAGAGGCTTACCCCGCTGGCGGCGGTGGACACGCCCACCACCACCAGGGTGTAGCCGTCGGGCTTGGCGCGGGCGACGTCGTGGGTGCCGATGATGCCGTTGGCGCCCGGCTTGTTTTCCACCACCACGGGCTGGCCCAGGCCGTCGGCCATGGCCTTGCCCAGGCTGCGGGCCACCACGTCGGTGATGCTGCCCGGCGGAAAAGGCACGACCATGCGGATGGGGCGGTCGGGGTAGCCCGCGGCGCGGGCGCCGGCCGCGGCCAGCAGGGCCGCGCCCAGGCCGAGCGCCAGCTTGAGGGCGGCGGCGGATCGTTTCATGTCTGTCTCCTGTTCGATGTTGTTATGGTGTCCGGCCGTTCAGGCCGGCGGGGGCGCGTTCAGGCGCTCCAGGTAGCGGTGGATCTCGGTGTTGTCCGCGCCGGCGGGCAGCGCTTCGCGGGCGCGCTGCCACAGTTCCGTGCACAGCGACAACTGCGAGGCGGAAACGCCGGCCAGCGCCTGTAGCGAATCGGCGGTGCGCAGGTCCTTGGCCATCAGCGCCAGCGCGAAGCCGCCGTTGTAGGTGCCCGGCACGATGAACTGGCGCAGCTTGGTCTCGGTGGCCACGTTGCGGCCGCTGGAGGCATTGAGCACGTCGGTGAACACGTCCAGGTCCAGGTCCATGCGCCGGGCGATCAGCAGCGCTTCGCTGGCCGCCAGCAGGCCCGCCGCGTAGACATAGTTGTTGAGTGCCTTCATGGCGTGGGCGGAGCCCACCGCGCCCGTATGGATGATCGACGCGCCCATGCGCGAGAGCACCGGGCGCACGCGTTCCAGGCCGGCGGCGTCGGCGCCCACCATGATGGCCAGCGTTCCGGCGGCGGCCTTGGCCACCGCGCCCGATACCGGCGCGTCGATCAGCGTCACCCCGGCTTCGCGCAGCCGGGGCGCCAGCCGCAGCGTTTCGGCGGGGTTGGACGATCCCATGTCCAGCAGCACCGAGCCGGCGCGCATGATGCCGGCCAGCCCGTCCTTGCCTTCGATCACGGCGTTGGTGGCGGCGCTGTCGGGCAGCATGGTGATGACCACGTCGCAGGCGGCCAGCGCCTGGAGGCCGGCGGCCGGCTTGAGCGTCCTGTTCCAGGCCGGATGCCCCGCCAGGCGGTCCAGGCGCGCGGGGTCGCGGTCGTAGGCCAGGAGGTTGAAGTTTTCCTCGTCGCGGGCGAGGTTTTCCAGCATCGGCAGGCCCATCATGCCCAGGCCGACGAATCCTATGTTCAGTGCCATGCATTCCCTTTATCGAATCACCCTGGAAAACCGGCCAGGGGCCATCTGGAATGCTAATGAATGCCTGGATTCCGCTGTTATGCTAAGTTGGCCAGGGGATATAACAAAAGATTATCGGATACACCATGCGTTTCAAGCTCAGGCAGATGGAAGCGTTCCGGGCGGTGATGCTGACCGGTTCCATGAACGGCGCGGCCAAGCTGCTTTTCGTGTCGCAGCCGGCCATCAGCCGCCTCATCGCCCATACCGAGCAGAGCCTGGGCCTGCAATTGTTCGAGCGCGACAAGGGCAAGCTCACGCCCACCCCGGAAGCGCATCGCCTGTTCCAGGAGGTGGGGCCGCTGTTCGACGAAGCCCTGCGCATCGACGAACTGGCCCGCGACCTGGCCGAACGGCCGGAGGGCGCCCTGACGCTGTGCTCCAGTCCCAGCCTGGCGCTGAACTTCGTGCCGCCGGTCATCGCGCAGTACCTGGAGCTGTATCCCAACGTCAGGCTGAAATACCACACCACGCTGCTGGCCGACATGGCGCACGAGCTGCTGGGGCGCAAGGCGGAGCTGGCCGTCTCCGTGCTGCCCATCGACCATCCCAATCTGGTGGTGGAGCCGCTGGCCACCGGCGAGATGGTCTGCATCCTGCCGCAAGGGCATCCCCTGGCGTCGCGGCCGGCGGTGGGCCTGGCCGAACTGGCGGAGTGCAGGCTGATCCTCTACAGCCGCAATATTCCTTTCGGGCAGCTCGTGGCCGCCGCCTTCCAGCGCGCCAACGTCAGTTGGACCGCGGCGGTGGACATCGTGCGCGCGGAACTGGCCTGCGCCCTGGTGCGGGTGGGAGCCGGGGTGGCGATCGTCGACCAGTTCTCCGTCGGGCAGCAGGGCTGGCCGGGCGTGGTGACACGGCCGCTGCGCGAGTCGATTCCGCTTTCGCTGAGCCTGGTGCGTTCGCGCTTCGAGCGTCCCAGCCGGCAGGTGCAGCGCTTTGTGCGCCTCATCAAGGAACATGCGCGCGCCTCGCTCGCGACTGGCCCATGACGGCAACGCCGCGCCTGCGCAAAACGGACAGGCGCCGCAGTTTGCGGCCACGCCCGTGCGACTTCGATCAGCCTTTCCCCGAATAAGCGCACTCCGCGGATAGCGGCCGCCGGATCCGGCTACCGCGGCGCCGGCGCGCGGCGCCAGTATTCGCCTCACTCAGTCATGCGAGAGAGGTGATGCGATGAAGGGTCTGGAGAACAAGGTGGCCATCGTGACCGGCGGCGCCACGCTGATCGGCGCGGGCGTGGTCGCGGCGCTGCGCGACAAGGGCGTGCGCGTGGCGCTGTTCGATATCGACGCCGCGGGCGGCGAACGCGTGGCCGCGGCCGATCCCGCCGCCACGCGGCATTGGCCGGTGGACATCGCCGACGACGCGCAACTGGCGTGCGGCGTGGCCGGGGCCGCGGCCCATTTCGGCCGCATCGACTACCTGGTCAACCTGGCCGCCACCTACCTGGACGATGGCGCCGCATCCGGCCGCGCCGACTGGCTGCGCGCGCTGGACGTGAATGTCGTCAGCGCGGTGATGGCCGCCCGCGCCGTCCATCCCCATCTGCTCGCCGCCGGCGGCGGGGCCATCGTCAATTTCACCAGCATCTCGTCGCGCGTCGCGCAGACGGGCCGCTGGCTCTATCCGGTTTCCAAGGCGGCGCTGTTGCAGGTCACCCGCAGCCTGGCGATGGATTACGCCGCCGACGGCATCCGCGTCAATTCGGTGTCGCCGGGCTGGACCTGGTCGCGCGTCATGGACGAACTGACGCACGGCGACCGCGCCAAGACCGACCGCGTGGCCGCCGACTACCACCTGCTGGGCCGCGCCGGCGATCCGGCCGAAGTGGCCGAGGTGGTCGCCTTCCTGCTGTCGGACCATGCCAGCTTCGTCACCGGCGCCGACTACGCGGTCGACGGCGGTTATTCCGCCATGGGCCCCGAACAGGCCAGGCCCGCGATTCCGCGCCTGGCCGCCTAGGGCCTGTTAACACTAAAAGGAGAGCAAACATGCGTCGAATCGCGATCGTGGGAGGAGGGCAGGCGGGCCTGCCCTTGGCGCTGGGGCTGCTGGACAAGGGGTACGAGGTGACCGTGGTCACCAACCGCGAGCCCGACAGCATCCGCAAGGGCAAAGTGATGTCCAGCCAGTGCATGTTCGATGCCTCGCTGCAGATCGAACGCGATCTGGGCCTGAACCAGTGGGAGGCCGACTGTCCGACGGTCGACGGCATCGGCCTGGCGGTGCCGCATCCCGAGCGTCCCGGCCACAGGCTGATCGACTGGGCCGCGCGCCTGGACCGGCCGGCGCAGGCGGTGGACCAGCGCATCAAGATGCCGGCCTGGATGGAATTGTTCGAGGCCCGCGGCGGCCGGCTGCTGATCCAGGACGGCGGCGTGGCCGAGCTGGAGCTGCTTGCGGCTTCGCACGACCTGGTGCTGCTGGCCGCGGGCAAGGGCGAGGTCGTCAAGCTGTTCGAGCGCGACGCGCCGCGGTCCCGCTTCGACCGGCCGCAGCGGGCGCTGGCGCTGACCTACGTGAACGGCATGCGCCCGGCGCCGGAATACTCTCGGGTCGCCTTCAACCTGATTCCCGGCGTCGGCGAATACTTCGTGTTCCCGGCGCTGACGACGAGCGGGCCTTGCGAGATCATGGTGTTCGAAGGCGTGCCGGGCGGGCCGATGGACTGCTGGCGCGATGTCGCGTCGCCACAAGAGCACCTGGAGCAAAGCCTGCGTATCCTGCGCACTTATCTGCCCTGGGAGGCCGAGCGCTGCGGCGCCGTGGAACTCACCGACGCCAACGGCATCCTGGCCGGCAGTTTCGCGCCCACGGTGCGCAAGCCCGTGCTGACCCTGCCGTCGGGCCGCCAGGTGTTCGGGCTGGGCGACGCGGTGGTCACTAACGATCCGATCACCGGCCAGGGCTCGAACAACGCCACCAAGGCCTGCGCCGTCTACCTGCACGCCATTCTGGAACACGGCGACCGGGCGTTCACGCCGGACTGGATGCAGCGCACCTTCGAACGTTTCTGGGACTACGCCGGCGCGGTCGTCGAATGGACCAACTCCATGCTGATGCCGCCGGCCCCGCACCTGCTCAAGCTGCTGCAGGCGGCGGAAGGATCGCCGGCGCTGGCCAGCGCCATCGCCAACGGCTTCAACCATCCGCCCGCCTTGTTCCCGTGGTGGGGCGACGCGGCGGCGTGCGACGCGTTCATCGCCGCCAAGGCGGCGCGGGCGGCGGCATGACGGCCGGGCAGGCCACGGGGCGGCCGCTGGACTGGGGCCGCACCGATCTGCATCCCAAGGTCTTGCGCGGCGTGCTCGGCAGCTATCCGACCGGCGTGGCCATCGTGGCCACGCGCTGCCCGGACGGCCGCAAGGTCGGTCTGACCATCAATTCCTTCGCCTCGCTGTCGCTGGACCCGCCGCTGGTGCTGTGGAGCCTGGTGAACCATTCGCCGAACCTGGCGGCGTTCCGCGATTGCAGCCACTTCACCATCAGCGTGCTGGCCAGCGGCCAGGAGGCGCTGGCGCTGCGCTTCGCCAGTCCGGCGGTGCCGGACAAGTTCGACGGCGCGCCGCTACACGAGGTGCCCGAAGGCGTGCCCGCCATCGCCGGGGCCGTCGCCACGCTGGTCTGCGCCAACGACCAGCAACGCCCGGCGGGCGACCATCTGCTGCTGTTCGGTCGCGTGCTGCGCGTGGGCAGCGTGGCGGCCACGCCGCTGGTGTTCCATGCCGGCCGCTTTACCGCGCTGGCCGCCGCCCAGGCATCCGGGGAGTGAACCTGCCATGGCCACTCAATCGGAAGCCCAGGTCGTCATCGTCGGCAGCGGCATGAATTCGCTGGTCTGCGCGGCCCTGCTCGCGCAGCGCGGCAAATCGGTGCTGGTGCTGGAACGCAGCGACAGGCTGGGCGGATGCATCCGCACCGAGGAACTGTTTCCCGGCTACCGGCACGACGTGCTGTCCTGCTGGTATCCGCTGTTCGTCGGCAGTCCGGCCTACGCGGCGCTCAAGCCCGCGCTGCGCGACGCCGGGCTGGAATTCGCGCAGGGCGAATACGCGACCGGGCTGGTGCTGCCGGACGGCGTCGGCCTGGCGCTGAAGCAGGACCTGGAGGACAGCGCGCGGCGGCTGGACGCCTGGGCGCCGGGCGACGGCGCGGCGGTGGGCGCCATGGCGCGGCGCCTGTTCGGCGAGGACGCGGCGCTGACCTTCGGCCTGCTGGGCCAGAACCCGTACGGCGCCGGCATGCTCAAGCTGTTGTTCGGCGAATGGCGCAGGCGCGGCATGGACGGCCTGGCCGCCTTCGCCGCCGATTCGATGGAGAGCTTCCGCCGCTGGGCGGACCGCGAGCTGCGCTCGGACGCGGCCCGCGCGCTGATCGCGCCGTGGGTGCTGCACACCGGGCTGGGCCCGGACGACGCCTGTTCGGCCCTGATCGGCAAGCTGACCTTCGCGGCGGTGGTGGCCGGCGGCATGCCGGTGGTGAAGGGCGGCGGCAGCGGCGTGGTGGACGCGCTGGCCAAGGTCATCGAGGGACATGGCGGCCGCTTGCTGACCGGCGCCCGCGTCGAACGCATCCTCACCCGCGGCGACGGCCGGCGCCGCCGGGCGGTCGGCGTGGCGGCAGGTGGCCAGACGTACCGCGCTACCGAGGCCGTGGTCTGCAACGTCGCGCCGGGGCAGTTGTACGGCCAGTTGCTGCCCGATGCGCCCGAGCCGCTGCGCCGGCGCGCCGCCGGCTACCGCCACGGACGCGGCGGCATGCAGATCCATTTCGCCCTGAACGCGCCGCCCGACTGGCTCACGCCGGAATTGCGCCAGGTGCCGCTGGTGCACCTGACCGAAAGCATGGAGCAGGTCTGCGCCTCGGTGACCGAGGCCAACAACGGCCTGCTGCCCGCGCGCCCCACGCTGGCCATCGGCCAGCCCGTCGCGGTGGATCCGACGCGCGCGCCGCCGGGCGGATGGATTCTGTGGGTGCAGATGCAGGAGCTGCCGGTGCGCGTCAAGGGCGATGCCGCCGGCGAGATCGCCGCGCCCGCCGACGGCCGCTGGAACGAGGCCCTGCGCGAGGCGGTCGCCGACCGCGTCCAGGCGCGCCTGGAACGCGTGATGCCCGGACTGGCGCGGCGCATCGTCGGGCGGCGCAGCTATTCGCCGGCCGACCTGGAGGGTCTGAACTGCAACCTGGTCGGCGGCGACCCCTATTCGGGCGTGTGTTCGCCCGACCAGTTCTTCTGGCTGCGGCCTTTCGCCGGCGGCCATGGCGCGCGCGGGCACCGCACGCCGCTGCGCAATCTTTTCCACATCGGCGCCGCCACGCATCCAGGCCCCGGCCTGGGCGGCGGCTCCGGTTATCTCGTCGCGCAACATCTAGCGCCCCGCGGGGGCAGGAGCGGAACATGAGCAGACACCTACAGGGCGGGCGGCTGGCCTGTGCCGTGGCATTGGCGCTGGCGGGCGCGGCGGCTTCGGCCACCGAGGGCGGCGGGCTGGGCATCTACCCGGACGGCCTGGAGAACTTCATGTCGGGCGCGCTGCCGCCGCCCGGCGCGCATCTGCTGGTGTACGGAGGCGGGGCGCGCTACGACACCCTGCGCGGCAACGACGGAGAGCGCGTGCCGGTGCCGGGCTTCAAGGTGGACGTCAACGTGCTGGCGCCGCGCCTGATCTGGGTGACGCAGCAGCAGGTCATGGGCGGACAACTGGCCTTCCACGCGATCGCGCCGCTGCTGGACGTGACCTCCAAGGCCGCCGGCCAGCGCCACCGCAGTACCGGCCTGGGCGATATGACGCTGGGCGTCGCGCTGGGCTATCACCCATCCGCCACGCTGCACTACGTGGTCGGGCTGGACATGTACGCGCCCACCGGCGAATACGACCGCAAGGACCCGTCCAGCCTGGGCAAGAACTACTGGACGGCGCAGCCGGTGTTCGCGTTGAGCCGGGTCAGCCCGGACGGCTTCAACGCCGATCTGAAAGTGATGTACGACTTCAATTTCACCAACTCCGCCACCGACACCCGTTCCGGCCAGGCATTGCACGCGGACTACGCGCTGGGCTGGGGCGTGGGCAAGGGCTGGGTGCTCGGCGTGGGCGGCTATGCCTTCCAGCAGGTGACGGATGACAAGGGGCCCAACAGCGCCGCCGGCCGGGCGCGCGGGTTCGGCGCCGGCCCTTCGGTCCGGTATCTCAATGACCGGGGCTGGCTGTTCACCGCCAAGTGGGAGCAGGATTTCAAGGTGAAGAACCGGCCCGAGGGCGCGCAGCTCTACGTCAAGCTGGCGATTCCGTTCTAGCGGAAGGCCGGCCGAGGCGCAGGGCATTCACGACGAGCGCGAACGCCGGCGATGGCTGGCGCCTGCTGGGGTAGTACAGGTGGTAGCCTTCGAATTTCGGGCACCAGTCCTCCAGCACGCGCACCAGCCGGCCGTCGTCCAGATACGGCGCCAGCTCGTCGTCGGGCAGCAGGGCGAGGCCCAGGCCCGACAGCGCCGCGTCTATCTGGGGTTGCGTGGTGTTGAAGATCAGCGGCCCATCCACGCGCACATTGGCCCGGCGGCCGCGCCGCTCGAAGTCCCAGACATACAGCCCGCCCGAACTCTGCATGCGCTGATTGATGCAGGGATGCGCGGTGAGGTCTTGCGGCACCTTGGGAGCGGGACGGGTTTCGAAGTATGCCGGGGACCCGACCACCGCCAGGCGCATGAGCGGCCCGATGGGGACGGCGATCATGTCCTTGTCTATCGTTTTTCCCATCCGCACGCCGGCATCGAACCGGTCCGCGACGATGTCCCGAAAACCGTAGTTCACGTCGAACTCCAGCGTGATGTCCGGGTATTCGCGCATCAAAGGCGTGAGCTTGGGCAGCAGGATACTGTGCAGCACGTGGTCGCCACAGGTGATGCGGACCGTGCCGGCCGGCTTGTCGCGCAGCTCGGTCAGTTCGTCCAGCTCGGTCTCGATTTCATCAAAGCGATGCCCGATGGCGTTCAGGAGACGCTCGCCGGCCGCCGTGGGCGAGACGCTGCGCGTGGTCCGCGTAAGCAGGCGGATCTGCAGGCGCGTCTCCAGGCCGCTGATCGCCTGGCTGAGCGCGGACTGCGTCACGTTGAGCAATGAGGCCGCCCGCGTGAAGCTGCCTTCACGCGCCACGGTCACGAAATAGAAGAGATCGTTGAGGTTGCGCCGGACCATTGCCACAGTATTCCAGGGATATTCATTAGTCTAGCTTATAAGGTCATTAAGCATTCATTAGCTAGTCGGCAAGGCTCCGGGCAGCAAGAATATGGGCTATGAAAAAGCTCAAACAAACCCTGCCCGCGCTTCAGCACACCGGACGGCGCGAATTCCTGAATACGGTGGGCGCGGGCGTGGCGGCGTTCGGCGCGCAGTCGGTCGCCGGCAAAGCGTGGGCCGCCGCGCCCGTGGGCGCCCAGGCGCAAGAGGCGGCCATGCCCGCGGACGCCGACAATTTCTACACGAGCAGCGAGGTCCGCGCGCAGGCCGTGCGCTTCGGGAACCAGTACCAGATGGAAGTGGCGGGCAATCTCTACGCGCCGAAGGCGCTGGACCCCGATGCCCGGCACGCGGCGCTCGTGGTCGGCCATCCGATGGGCGCGGTCAAGGAACAGAGCGCAAACCTGTACGCCATAAAAATGGCCGAGCGCGGCTTCGTGACGCTTTCCATAGACCTGCCATGCTGGGGCGAGAGCGCGGGCCCGCGCAACCGGGTTTCGCCCGACATGTATGCCGAGGCGTTCAGCGCCGCGGTCGACTTCCTGGGCACGCAGCCGGCGATAGACCGCGAACGCATCGGCGCCATCGGCATCTGCGGCAGCGGCAGCTTCGTCATCAGCGCGGCCAAGATCGACCCGCGCATGAAGGCCATCGCCACCGTCAGCATGTACGACATGGGCGCGGCCAACCGCCATGCGCTGAACGGCTCGCTGGCCCTGGAGCAGCGCAAAGCCATCATCGCCGAGGCGGCGCAGCAGCGTTATTCGGAGTTCGGCGGCGGCCCGCTCAAGTACACCAGCGGGACGGTGCACGAATTGACCGCCCGGTCGTCCCCGATCGAACGCGAGTTCTACGAGTTCTACCGCAAGCCGCGCGGCGAATTCACGCCTGCCGGGGCCACTCCCGGGACCACCACGCATCCGACCCTGACGAGCAACGTCAAGTTCATGAACTTCTATCCGTTCAATGACATCGAGACGATCTCGCCGCGTCCGCTGCTGTTCATCACGGGCGACCGGGCGCACTCCAGGGAGTTCAGCGAGGACGCCTACCGGCGGGCCGCCGAGCCGAAGGAACTGGTCTGGGTGCGGGGCGCCGGCCATGTCGACCTGTATGACCGCGTGAACCTGATCCCCTGGGACAGGCTGACCGCGTTTTTCCAGAAGAACCTCGGCGCCGCGGCATGATGTCCGCCGTATCGACCGAAGCGCCGCGAATACGGGCGTCCTGGGGCGGGGTCTACGCCATGGCGGTCAGCGCCTTCGCGCTGATCGCATCGGAGTTCCTGCCCGTCAGCCTTCTGACGCCCATCGCGAACGACCTGCGCATCACCGAGGGCATGGCGGGCCAGGGGATCGCCATCTCGGGTGTCTTCGCCGTACTGACCAGCCTGTTCATTTCGGCGCTGGCCGGCAGGCTGGACCGCAAGATCCTGCTGCTGGGGCTGACGGCGGCGATGGGCGCCTCCGGCGCGACCGTCGCGCTGGCGCCGGACTACTTCACCTACATGCTGGGCAGGGCGCTCATCGGGGTCGTCGTCGGCGGCTTCTGGTCCATGTCGGCGGCCACGGCCATCCGGCTGGTGCCGGCGCACCAGGTGCCGCGCGCCCTGGCGATCGTCAACGGCGGCAATGCGCTGGCGACCGTGGTGGCCGCGCCGTTGGGCGCCTACCTGGGCGCCGTTATCGGCTGGCGCGGCGCCTTTCTTGGCCTGGTGCCGGTGGCGCTGGCCGCGCTCGCCTGGCAATGGATCGCGTTGCCGTCCATGCCGGTCGCGGCGCGCGCGCCGGGGGGCGGCCATGCGTTCAAGGCGTTCATGCTGTTCAAGCGCCCCGGCGTCGCCGCGGGCATGCTGGCCAGCAGCCTGCTGTTCATGGGGCAATTCTCGCTGTTCACCTATGTGCGCCCGTTCCTGGAGACGGTCGCCGGGGTGCATGGCGCCGCGATTTCTCTCATCCTGCTGGTCATCGGCGCGGCGGGTTTCATCGGCACCCTTCTCATCGGCCGCGTGCTGCAATGGCGTTTCTACCAGACGCTGACCGCGATTCCGGCGCTGATGGCCGCGACGGCGTTGGCCCTGGTCGCTTTTGGCGGCTGGAGCGCCGCCGTCGTCGCGTTGCTGGGGCTGTGGGGGCTGGCCGGCACGTCGGCGCCCGTGGGCTGGTGGGCCTGGATAGCCAGGGCGTTTCCCAAGGATGCCGAGGCGGGCGGCGGCCTGTTCGTTGCGGTGGTCCAGATGTCGATCGCGCTGGGCTCCACCGCGGGCGGCCTGCTGTTCGACCGCTATGGCTACCTGGGCGCCTTCGTGATGAGCGCCGCGCTGCTGGCGGGCTCCGCCGTCCTGGCCGCGATGACATCGTGCGCCGCGGCGGGGGCTGCCTGAGGCCGGGCGGCGGCACTATCATGCAATAAACGATCCGCACAATGTGCAGCGGGGAGCAGTCCCTCCACCCACTTTTCAAAGGAATCTCCATGACCATCAAAGCCTACGGAGCCCATGCGGCGGACCTGCCCCTCGGGTCCATGGACATCGCGCGCCGCGCCCCTGGCGCGCATGACGTGCAGATCGAAATCGCCTACTGCGGCGTATGCCATTCCGACCTGCACCAGGTGCGTTCCGAATGGGCCGGCACCTTGTATCCCTGCGTGCCGGGCCACGAGATCGTCGGCCGCGTGTCCGCGGTGGGCGCGCACGTGTCGGGTTTCAAGCCCGGCGACCTGGTCGGCGTCGGCTGCATCGTCGACAGTTGCCAGCACTGCGCCGACTGCGACGCGGGGCTGGAGAACTATTGCGATCGCATGGTCGGCACCTACAACGGCCCAACGCCCGATGCGCCGGGCCACACCCTGGGCGGCTACTCGCAGCGCATCGTGGTGCACGAGCGCTACGTGCTGCGCATACGCCATCCGGAAGGCCAGTTGGCCGCCGTCGCGCCGCTGCTGTGCGCGGGCATCACCACTTATTCGCCGCTGCGGCATTGGAAGGTGGGGCCCGGCCACAAGGTGGGCATCGTCGGCATCGGCGGCCTGGGACACATGGGCATCAAGCTCGCGCACGCCATGGGCGCGCATGTGGTGGCGTTCACCACGTCCGAATCCAAGCGCGGCGCGGCCAAGGCCCTGGGCGCGGACGAGGTGGTGGTTTCGCGCAATCCGGGCGAGATGGAGGCGCACGCGCAGAGCCTGGACTTCATCCTCAACACGGTGGCCGCGCCGCATGACCTGAATGCCTTCTTCGCGCTGCTCAAGCGCGACGGCACGATGACGCTGGTGGGCGCGCCGGCCACGCCGCATGCCGCGCCCGACGTATTCGCGCTGATCATGAAGCGCCGCGGCCTGGCGGGTTCGATGATAGGCGGCATACCCGAGACGCAGGAGATGCTGGATTTCTGCGCCGAGCGTGGCGTCGTCGCGGATATCGAGATGATCCGCGCGGAGGAGATCAACCAGGCCTACGAGCGCATGCTCAAGGGCGATGTGAAGTACCGCTTCGTCATCGACATCGCCAGCCTGGAGCCGGCCTCGCGGGGCTGAGCCGCCAGGTCGCCGATCGCCTCAGCCGCGCCGGCGCAGGCTCTGGCTGGGGCTTTCGCCGTAGCGCTCCTTGTAGCCGGCGCTGAACCGGCCCATGTGCGCGAAACCCCAGCGCAAGGCCACGCCCGCGATGTTGTGGGTGTCTCCCGACAGCAGCTCGGCGCGGGCGCGCTCCATGCGCAGGTCGCGCAGGTAGTGCATGGGGCTGACGCCGAGGAATTCCTTGAATCCCGCGTACAGGCTGCGCACGCTGACGCCGGCGATGCGCGCGAGCTGTTCGGCGCTGAGGGGTTCGTGCGCGTGCGCCTGCAGATAGTCCTGGACGCTGCGCACGTGGCGCGGCAGCACCGCGCCGCGGCGGCCGGACGGCACGCCCGTGTAGTTGTGGGGGTGGGCGGCCAGCAGGGTGGCCGCGACCAGTTGCTCTAGCTGGTGGACGATGAGCTTGTGCGCGGCCAGGTCCGCGTGCTGAGACGTACAGTCCAGCAGATAGTTCATCAGGCAGCGCCAGGCGGGGCATTCGCGCCAGCGGAACCCCAACTGGAAGCGCAGGGGGCGGTCCAGCGCGCAGCCCAGGTGGCCGACCAGGGCGCGTTCCAGCAGCGAGCGGCTTACGCGCAGCATGAACTGGTCGTTGTCGCCGCTCCAGCGCATGGCCAGGTCGTCGTCCGGGCTGACCACCGAGGCGACGTCGGGGGTCGAGTCCACCAACTGGGCGCCGCTGCTGATGCGGGCCGACCCCGACAGCGGCATCTGCACCAGGTAGAAGTCGTCGAGCGGGCCGGGCCGGATGTCGACATTGGCGCCGTAGCGCAGGCGGTTCAGCGAGACCTCGCCCAGCGGCTGGTGGTGCATGCGCGCGTCCAGGCGCTGCATCGCGCCCACCACGCCCAGTTGATGCGGCCGCATCACCCGGCCCACCATGGAACGCGCTTCGTCCAGGTCGCCGGACGCGAACAACTGTTGCGCCGGCAACCCCAGCACCGACTCGATGCGCGGTCCGGCGGGCGGCCAGGTCGTGCTGGTGGCGGGCGGCGTCGGGTTGAGCATGGCGGGGGATTCCTTGCGGGCGTTCACGTTCCCTTGCGGCGCGCCGCCACGGCCCCGGATCGCCGGCGTACGCGGCGGGCTGGCGGCCTCCCGCGAGGGGGCCTTGAAGGCTTCGATAGTAAAGCTGCGCGGGGTCCGGCGGTCTGGTGGAAAACCCGTCCCGGTGAACTGACCCCCGAAAGTTGGACTAAATCCGACCTTCGGGGGTTTTTGCATGGCGAAGTACGAGGAGAGCTTCAAGCTCAAGGTAGTCAGGCAGTATCTGTCTGGTTCAGGGGGCAGCAAGTCGATTGCTGCCCGTCATGGACTTGATTACGCAACGGTCAGGCGGTGGGTGAACGGTTACCGAGCCCACGGCATTGCAGCGCTGCGCGGCAAGGGTACAAGCTATGACGCGGCGTTCAAACTGAAGGTGCTCAAGCGGATGTGGCGCGAGCACTGGTCCCAGGCCCAGACGGCGACAGCATTCGACATTCGCTGCGCAGCTCACATTGGTAAATGGGCGCGCCAGTATCATGCTGGAGGTATCGACGCACTGCGGCCCCTTCGCAAGGGTCGTCCCAAGACCATGAGCACCAAGCCCACCAAGCCCGACGTACCCCTCACCGATCTGGACGACAAGCAGATCATTGCCCGGCAGAACCAGGAGTTGATCGAGTTGCGCGCCGAGGTCGCGTACTTAAAAAAACTCGATGCCTTGATCCAGGAAAAGAAGCGTGCGGCTGCGCAGAAAAAGCGCAAGTCGTGACTGGGTTGAGGCAGCAACATCCGTTGGCAGCCTTACTCAAGGCGGCCAGCCTGGCGCGCAGCACGTATTACTACCAGGTCAAGGTGGCTGAAGCTGCCGACAAGCATGCCGAGATCAAAGACAGGATCCGTGCTGTCTACGTACGCCACAAGGGTCGCTACGGCTACCGGCGCATCACAGCCGTGTTGCGCCAGACGGGGCAGTGTGTGAACCACAAGACGGTGCAAAAACTGATGCAGACGCTCGGGCTGAGGTCCTTGGTGCGCCCGAAGAAATATCGTTCGTACCGAGGCGAGGTAGGCCGCGTGGTGCCGAACCTGTTGGCACGCCAGTTCGAGGCCAACAGGCCCAACCAGAAGTGGGTCACCGACGTGACCGAGTTCAATGTACACGGTGAGAAGCTGTACCTGTCGCCGGTCATGGACCTGTACAACGGCGAGATCGTGGCCTACGAGACCAGCCGCCGGCCGCTGTTCCAGCTTGTGGGCAACATGCTGAAGAAAGCGTTGGCTCGACTCAGGCCAGGGGACCGTCCTGTTGTGCACTCCGACCAGGGTTGGCAATACCAGCAACCCCATTACCGGTGGATGCTGCAAGCACGTTCGATTACGCAGAGCATGTCACGCAAGGGCAACTGCCTGGACAATGCCGCCATGGAAAGCTTCTTCGGCACGCTCAAGGCTGAGTTCTTCCACCTGAACCGCTTCGAGAGCGTCGAGCAGTTGCAGGCCGGCATCCGGCGGTACATCCATTACTACAATCACGACCGCATCAAGCTCAAGCTAAAAGGCCTGAGCCCGGTGCAATACCGAGCTCAGGCCTTCGGGCTTTAGCTGACCGTCCAACTTCTGGGGGTCAGTTCACCGGGGCGGGGGTTCCTGTCCGTTTTCCGCATTGCCTATCCGCCGAATGCAGAAAACCGCGGCCGGGGCCGCGGTTTTCTGCGGACGGCTTGGCCGCCGTCAAATGAGCGGGGCGGGACTGGCGTCCGCCCCGCGGCTTCAGTGCATCCTGCCGTAGCGGCCGGCGTTGAAGTCCTGGATGGCTTCGACGATCTCGGCCTGCGAGTTCATCACGAACGGGCCGTAGCCGACCACCGGCTCGTCGATGGGCTCGCCGCTGAGCACCAGGAACATCGCGTCGTTGTTGGCTTCGACGGTGATGTCTTCGCCATCCTGCGAGAACAGCGCCAGTTGCGCGTCGCGGGCGACGGACTCGCCGTTGACCAGCACCGTGCCGCGCAGCACCACCAGCATGCTGTTGCGGCCCGCGGCGATCGGGAAGACCGCCGACTTGCCCGCGGCCAGCTTCACGTCCCACACGTCCATGGGCGTGAAGGTGCGCGCCGGCCCGGCCTGGCCCGCGTAGCTGCCCGCGATCACGCGCAGTGTGCCCGCGTCGTCCGGCAGCGCCACCGCCGGGATGTGCGCATCGAGGATGCCCTGGTAGCCCGGCGCGGCCTTCTTGTCCTTGGCGGGCAGGTTGACCCAGAGCTGCACCATTTCCAGCTCTCCGCCCTTGCGGGTGAAGGCGGGGGAATGGAATTCCTCGTGCAGGATGCCCGAGGCCGCCGTCATCCATTGCACGTCGCCGGGCCCGATCACGCCGCCGTTGCCGGTGGAGTCGCGGTGCTCGACCTCGCCGCTGTAGACGATGGTCACGGTTTCGAAGCCGCGGTGCGGATGCTGCCCCACGCCGCGCGGATGCTCGGCCGGTTCGAATCGGGCCGGGCCGGCGTAGTCCAGCAGCAGGAACGGGCTGGTGTTCCTGCCTTTGTCGTTATAGGAAAACATCGAACGCACCGGAAAGCCGTCGCCCACCCAGTGGGGGCGAGGGCTGGCGTGCAGGCCGAGGATCTTCTTCATGGTCATGTTTCCTGTTGCGCGGCCCCTGCGGGGCCGTTCGTCATACCTATGAAGATAAGGGCGCGGGGCCGCTGGCGGTAGCCCCTGCCATTGATAAGCACTGTTCCATTCATCGGACAGTCCGACGGGAAGGGAACGGGGCGCCGGTTCGCGTATCCTTGCGGGATGAAAATCGGCACGGACACGGCCCAGGCGGGGCAAAACGATCAGGTCCAGGGCTTTGCCCCGGTGGCGGCGCCCGGCGCGCGCGTCCTGGTGCTGGGGTCCATGCCCGGGGTGGCCTCGCTCAGGCAGGCCAGGTATTACGCCCATCCCCGCAATGCCTTCTGGCCCATCGCGGCCAGCGTTTTCGGCTTCGATTCCGGCCTGGACTACGCGGGCCGGCTGCAAGCGCTGCAGGCATCGGGAGTCGCCTTGTGGGACGTCCTGCAAGCCTGCGAGCGTCCCGGCAGCCTGGACGCCGACATCCGCAACCACACCCTCGTCACCAACGATTTCGCCGCATTCCTGAGCCGCCATCCCGCCATCGTCCGGGTTTGCTTCAATGGCGCCAAGGCCGCCGCGCTCTACCGCCGGCATGTCCTGCCCGGCCTTGCCGTCCGCCTGGAATACCTGGACCTGCCGTCGACCAGCCCCGCCCATGCGGCGGCATCTTATGACGAGAAGCTGGCCGCCTGGGGCAGGGCGTTGAAAATCCAGGATTGACGCGGCGCGCCGCCACGCGCGTTCCGCCCAGGACACTAGCGCACGACGGTATCGGCGACCAGGTCCAGCCCCTCGGCCGGGAGGCCGATGCCGGACAGCGCGCCGCCCAGGTCTCCCGGCCGGGCGGCCGCCGTGCCTGAACGGCTGACGCGGATCTCCACCCGCAGCTTGCCGGCGCCGGACAACGGCGCGTCGGGCGACATGGCGTTGCTGTCGTCCAACACGAAATCCCGCGGCAGGTCGGCCGCCTGCATCCGCAGGATGGCCAGCGGCATGCGCGGACCGTCTTGCGGCCGCGCCAGGATGAACACCGTGTCGGTGGGCTGGACCTGGCCGCGCAGCGCGTCGGCGATGCGGGCGCGTCCGCTGATACGCGCGGCGGGCGCCGCCGAGGCCCGCGCGGGCGGCGATCCGGCCGCCATCGCGCGCGCCTGGGCGATATTGGACTGGATCTGCCGGGCCGCTTCCGAGTCCGGCGGCAGCCGGGCCTGCAGACGTTCCCAGTATGCCTGCGCCTCGGCCGCGTCGCCCCGGCGCAGGGCCATCATGCCCGCCAGCGCCAGGGCCTTGGGCTGGTCCGGCTGCGCGGCCAGGGCCTGCGCCACCGCCGCGATGGAGGCGGCGTCGGGCGCGCCCTGGTTGGCGGACAGCAGGGCGTCGGCCAGGTCGGCCAGCACGGCGGCCTGCCCGGGCACCAGGCGCAGCACCTGCTGGTAGGCGGCGACCGCGTCGGTGTAGCGCCCCAGGGTTTCGTAGGACCGCGCCAGCATGTACCAGCCGTCGGCGTCGTCGGGCTCGGCCCGCAGGCGCTGCGCCAGCGCGTTGATGGCCAGCGCCATGTCGTCGCCCGAGCCGTCCGGGGCTCCCGCATGCGGTTCGACGGGAATGGCGGCGGCGCCCGCCGCCGCGCGCGGATTGCCCAGTTGGCCGTACAGCAGCACCGCGGCCACGGGGATCAGCACGCTGAGCAGGCAGGCGGCCGCCAGGCCCGCCCGCTGCCCGGCCCAGGGCGCGGCGCGCGGGCGGCGCAGTTCCAGGTCCTGCAGCAGGTCGCGCTGCAGTTCTTCCTCGGCGCGCGCCCGGGCGGAGGCCGAGAGGCTGCCGTCCTTCAGGTCGCGCCGCAGTTGTTCGCGCTGCGCCAGGTAGAACGCGCGCAGGTTGGCGTCGGCGGCCGGCTCCGCGGCGGGCGCGCGGCGCAGCAGCGGCGGAATCAGGCAGAGCAGGGTCGCCAGCAGCAGGGCCAGTACGGCGAGCCAGAGCGCGGTCATGGGCCGGTATCCAGGTAGCGGGCGGCGCGTTCGCGCTCGTCGGCGGTCAGCGGGGCGCGTGCGCCGGCGCGGCGCTTGACCGTGCGCAGCAGCACGGCGAAGCCCAGCGCCAGCAGGGCGAACGGACCCAGCCACAACAGCCAGGTAATGGGCTTGAAGGGCGGGTCGTAGCGCACGAAGTCGCCATACCTGTCCTCGAAGAAGCGCATGATCTGCGCGTCGGTCCGGCCTTCGGCCAACTGGCCGCGGATCAGGTTGCGCATGTCCTCGGCCAGCGGCGCGTTGGATTCGGCCAGCGTCTGGTTCTGGCACACCAGGCAGCGCAGGCCGTGCGCCAGCCTGTCGGCGCGCTGCTCCTGCTCGGCGGACAGGGCCGGCGCGGCGGGCGCCTGGGCCGGGGCGGACGCCGGGCCCAGCAAGGCCAGCGCCAGGACCGCGGCGGGAAGCAGGGAGGGCAGCCGCCTCATCGCAGCGCCTCGATGGCCGGCAGCACGCGGCTGCGCCAGATTTCCGGCGTGATCAGGCCCAGTTGCTTGTAGCGGATGCGGCCGTCCTTGTCGATCAAGAAGGTTTCCGGCACGCCGTAGACGCCGTACTCGATGCCGACGCGGCCGTCCGTGTCGCTGGCCGAGGCGATATAGGGATTGCCGTTGCGCGCCAGCCAGTCGGCGGCGTCTTCCGGTTTGTCCTTGTAGTTCAGGCCGTACAGCGGAACGCCGTGGCGCCGCGACACGTCGCGCAGCACCGGCAGTTCGTCCCGGCACGGCCCGCACCAGGACGCCCATACGTTCAGCAGCCAGACCTGGCCGCGCAGCGCCTGCACCTCCAGTTTCTGGCCGGGCGCCAGCAGCACGGGCAGGCCGATGGCGGGCGCCGGCTTGTCGATCATGGCGGACGGCACCGCCCGCGGGTCGCGCGACAATCCCATCGCCAGAAACACGGCCATCGCCAGGAAGGCGGCCAGCGGCAGCAGGTAGCGCAGCATCAGGCGCCCTCCCGCGTCGGCCGCGCGGCAGGCGGCGCGACCGCCTCGCGCGCCCGCGCCTGCGCGTCCTGCGCGCGGCGATAGCGCTTGTCGCCGGCCGCCAGCAGCCCGCCCAGCGCCATCAGGATGCAGCCCGACCAGATCCAGGTCATGAAGGGCTTGACCTGCAGGCGCACTGTCCAGGCGTTGCCGCCCACCGGCTCGCCCAGCGCCACGAAAAGGTCGCGGGTGAAACCGCTGTCGATGTCCGCCTGGCTCAGCGCCATGTCCTGCACGGTATAGAGGCGTTTCTCCGGATACAGTACGGTCACCGGCCTGCCGCCGCGCGTGACCGGGAAGACGGCGCGCTGCGCGGTGTAGTTGGGGCCGGCGGCCGGCCCCACGCTGGCGAAGGTGAACCGGTAGCCGCCGGCTTCGCGCGTGTCGCCGACTTCCAGCCGCAGTTCCTGCTTGACCTCGTAGCCGTTGGCCAGCGTGACGCCCGCGATGAAGATGCCCACTCCGGCGTGCGCCAGCAGCATGCCGTACCAGGCGCGCGGCTGGCGGCCCAGGCGGCGCAGCCAGTTGCCGTCGCCGGCGGTCAGGCGCTGCCAGGCATGGGCGGCGGTGCTGGCGACCGACCACGCCGCCAGCCACAGCCCCAGGATGACCATGGGCGAACCCAGGCGCGCCGGGCCCGGCATGGCCAGCGGCAGCAGCACGGCGGTGGCCACGCTGACGGCGAAGGCGGCGCGCAGGCGGCGGCCCAGGTCCGGCAGTTCCGCCTGCTTCCAGCGAGCGGCCGGCCCCACGCCCATCAGGAAGATGGCGGGCGTCATCAGCGGCACGAACACGGCTTCGAAGTAGGGCGGGCCGATGGAAATCTTGCCCCATTCCAGCACGTCCAGCACCACCGGGTACAGCGTGCCCAGCAGCACCGAGCCCGCCGCCACGGTCAGCACCACGTTGTTGGACAGCAGCAGCGATTCGCGCGACAACAGCGAGAAGCCGCCGCCCAGGCCCACCGTCGGCGCGCGCCAGGCGTACAGGGCCAGCGATCCGCCCACGATCGCCGTCATGAAGGCGAGTATGTACAGCCCGCGCCCCGAGTCCACCGCGAAGGCGTGCACCGAGGTCAGCACGCCGGAGCGCACCAGGAAGGTTCCCAGGATGCTGAGCGAAAACGCGCAGATGGCCAGCAGCACCGTCCAGCTTCGGAACGCGCCGCGCCGCTCGGTCACGATCAGCGAATGGATCAGGGCGGTGCCCGCCAGCCAGGGCATGAACGACGCGTTCTCCACCGGGTCCCAGAACCACCAGCCGCCCCAGCCCAGCACGTAGTACGCCCAGGCGCTGCCCAGCAGGATGCCGACGGTCAGGAAAGTCCAGGCGGCCAGCGTCCACGGGCGTACCCAGCGCGCCCACATGGCGTCCAGTTCGCCCGACAGCAGCGCGGCGATGGCGAAGGCGAACGCCACCGAAAAGCCCACGTAGCCCATGTACAGCATCGGCGGATGCACGATCATGCCGGGGTCCTGCAGCAGCGGATTCAGGTCGCGCCCGGCCATGGCCGGCGGCATCAGGCGTTCGAAGGGATTGGACAGGAACAGCAGGAACAGCAGAAAGCCCACGCTGATCCAGCCCATCACCGCCAGCACCCGGCCGACGAAAGGCAGCGGCAGCCGCCGGCTGCACAGCGCCACGGCCAGGGTCCAGGCGGTCAGCAGGTACAGCCACAGCAGCAGCGATCCTTCGTGCCCGCCCCAGACCGCGGCGAACCGGTAGGCGGCGGGCAGGTCCGCATGCGAATTGGCCGCCACGTAGAGCACCGAGAAATCGTTGTCCACGAACGACCAGGCCAGGCAGAAGAAGGCCACCGTGGCCAGGCCGAACTGCCCGACGGCGGCGGGCCGCGCCAGCCGCAGGCCCGGCTGCCAGCCGGTGGCCGCGCCGATCAGCGGCAGGATGCCTTGCGCCAGCGCCACCAGCAGCGCCAGGATCAGGCTGAACAGGCCGATCTCGGGAATCATCGCGCCTCCGCCCGCATGGCGTTGGCGGGCGCGCCGCCGGCGCGCTTGAGCGCGTCCGCGGCTTCCGGCGGCATGTAGTTCTCGTCGTGCTTGGCCAGCACCTCGGTCGCGCGGAACACGCCGTCCGGCCCCAGCTTGCCCGCCACCACCACGCCCTTGCCCTCGCGGAACAGGTCGGGCAGCAGGCCCTGGTACGTCACCGGCACCGTGTGCGCCGTGTCCGTCACCACGAAGCGCAGCGTCAGCCCGTCGGCCTCGCGGCGCAGCGATCCTTGCTCCACCAGCCCGCCGACGCGGAAGCTGCCGCTGCCGGGCGCTTCCTTGGCCATGACCTGCGTCGGGCTGAAGAAGAACACCAGGTTGGATTGCAGCGCGTTCAGCACCAGCGCGGCGGCCAGGGCCAGCAGCCCCAGGCCGCCGGCGATGGCCAGCGCGCGGCGCTTGCGCGGGCTCACGGCCGCGCTCCGTCGGCCCGGCCGGCGGCGCCGTCGCCGGGCCGCGGGTCCTGCGCCGCCCGCCGGGCGCGGGCGCGCCGCCACAGTACGAAGGACTCCAGCCCGATCAGCGCCAGCGTCACCCCGTAGGCGCCCAGCAGGTAGGGACCGTGGCCCTGCATCGAGAACAGCGCATCCCAGCTCATCGCGCCTCCCGCGGGGTTCGCGCGCGCGCGGCGCCCGGCTCGCGCTCGGCGATGATGCCGCGCACCCGCGCCAGCGCCGCCGCCGCGCTGTAGAGCCAGAACGCCGCCACCATCAGCAGCATCGCCGCCACCATGATGTTCGCCATGCTGGGCGCGGCGGTGAGGTTGATGGAGGCGCCCTGGTGCAGGGTGTTCCACCAGCGCACCGAGAAATAGATGATGGGCACGTTGATCACGCCGGCCAGCAGCAGGATGGCGCCGCCGCGGTCGGCCCGCTGCGTATCTTCCGTGGCGGCCTGCAAGGCCATGAAGCCCAGGTACAGGAAGAGCAGGATCAGTTCCGAAGTCAGCCGCGCGTCCCAGACCCACCACGCGCCCCAGGTCGGCTTGCCCCACAGCGCGCCGGTCCACAGCGTCAGGAACGTGAACAGCGCGCCGGTGGGCGCCAGCGCCCGCATCATCATGAACGACAGGCGGGTGTGGAAGACCAGCCCCAGCGCGGCGTACAGGGCCATGACCAGGTACAGGAACATCGACATCCAGGCCGCCGCCACGTGGATGAAGAGAATGCGGTAGACCTCGCCCTGCTGGCTGTCGGTGGGCGCCACGGCCAGCCCCACGTACAGCCCCGCGCAGGCCAGCAGCGCGGCGGCCAGCGCCAGCCACGGGATCAGCCGGCCGGCCAGGGGGTAGAACAGCGCGGGCGAGGCATAGCGCAGCCAGCCGGCGCCGGCCGCGGAAGCCGCGGGCGCGATGGAGTCCAGGGCGGGGTGCTTGTGCATGGCGTCCTCAGTCCAGCGCCACGCGCAGCGCCGCCGAGGCGCTCCAGGGGCACAGCAGGATGGCCAGGCACAGGCACGCGCCCAGCAGCGACAACTGCGGCCCGGCGCCCATGCCCGCGTGCGCGGCCGATACCGCGCCCGCGCCGAAGATCAGGACCGGCACGTACAGGGGCAGCACCAGCAGCGGCAGCAGGGCGCCGCCGCGCAGCCCCAGCGTCAGCGCCGCGCCCAGCCCGCCCACCAGCGCCAGCGTGGGGGTGCCCAGCAGCAGCGACAGCGCGAGGATGCCGATGGCTTGCGGCGACAGGCCGAATTGCAGCGCCAGCACCGGGCTGGCCAGGATCAGCGGCAGGCAACTGCTGAACCAGTGCGCCGCCAGCTTGGCGCCCACCAGCAGCGGCAGCGGGTGCGGCGACACCAGCAGTTGCTCCAGCGCGCCGTTGTCGTAGTCCTGCGCGAACGGGCGGTTCAAGGTCAGCAGGACGCCCAGCAGGGCGCAGACCCACAGCACGCCCGGCCCGATCGCGGCGAGCAGCGCCGGGTCGGGCCCGACCGCCAGCGGGAACATCGTGCCCGCCACGACAAAAAACAGGGTGGCGCCCAGCGTGTCCGCCGGCCGTCTCCAGGCCAGCCGGACTTCACGCAACGCCAACTGCGACAGCGTAGCCAGCATCCGCGTAGTCATCCATGTCCAGGGTTTGGGTGTGGGCGGCGGCCGTGCCCGGCTCGCGGTGCGACGCCAACACGGCGGCGCCGCCGGCGCCCAGGTGGGCGTCCAGCGCCGCGCGCAGTTGCTCCAGGCTCACGGCGTCCAGCCCGGCGTCGGGCTCGTCCAGCAGCCACAGGGGCTTGCCGCCCAGCACGACCGCCGCGAGCGCCAGCCGCCGGCCCTGTCCCTGGGACAGGCGCAGGGCCGGGACATCGGCGCAGCGGTCCAGGCGCCAGTCGCGCAGCGTTGCCGCGATGCGCGCTTGCGGCTGGGGCGTGCCGGCCACGTGCAGGGCGTAGCGCAGGTTCTCGGCGGCGCTCAGTTCGCCGCACAGGCCGTTGCCGTGCGCCAGGAACGCCATGCGGGCGAAGTATTCCGAGGGGTTGCGGCGCGCGTCCGCGCCGTGCCAGAGCACGCTGCCCGACAGCGGCCGCAGCAGGCCGGCCAGCATGCGCAGCAGGCTGGTCTTGCCGCTGCCGTTGGCGCCGCGCACGTGCAGCAGTTGCCCGGCGTGCAGTTCGAAATCCACCGGCGCCGGCTGGCCGCCGCGGCGGCTGACGAGGCCGCGCGCGGACAGGACGGGCGGCGGCGCGTCAGCGGGACGCATGCGCGGCCTCTTTGCCGGTTCCCGCCGGTTCCGGCGCCAGCGAGGTCTGGCCGGGCGGTATGTTGGGCAGCTTGTGGGCGATGCCCTTGT
The DNA here is from genome assembly GCF_037619525.1 of Achromobacter veterisilvae. Classification (NCBI taxonomy): domain Bacteria; kingdom Pseudomonadati; phylum Pseudomonadota; class Betaproteobacteria; order Burkholderiales; family Alcaligenaceae; genus Achromobacter; species Achromobacter veterisilvae. The sequence goes on from NZ_CP148753.1 coordinate 3,541,235, forward strand.
GGCAGTCGATGCAGGTCTTGCTCTTGTCGGCCAGGTAGGTGGAATGCATGTTCTGCGCGCGCACGCTCTGGCGCGTGAAGTCCATGTAGTCGTAATTGTGGCAGTTGCGGCATTCCAGCGAATCGTTGGCCTTGAAACGGGCCCATTCGTGCTGGGCCAGCTCCAGGCGCTTGTCCACGAATTTTTCGCGCGTGTCGATGGTGCCGAAGATCTTGCCCCACACTTCCTTGGACGCCTGCATCTTGCGGGCGATCTTGTCGGTCCAGTTGTGCGGCACGTGGCAGTCCGAGCACAGTGCCCGCACGCCCGAGCGGTTGGTGAAGTGGATGGTGCCCTTCAGTTCGGCGTACACGTTGTCGCGCATCTCGTGGCAGCCCGTGCAGAACTTCTCGGTATTGGTGAGCTCCATGGCGGTGTTGAAGGCGCCCCAGAACAGGATGCCGCCGATGAACCCGCCCACCGTGAGGAAGCCCAGGCTGAAGTGCACGCTGGGCCGGCGGATGATGTTCCAGTAGCGCTTGATGAGTTCGACCATGGCTGCCTCCGGTGCCTTACTTCTTGTCGGACGCCGGAGCGGTCAGGCGCTTGAGGATCACGTCGATGTCCTGGTAGGTGTTGGTCACCAGCGGCTTGGCCTCGGCCTGGGGCACGTGGCACTGCACGCAGAAGTAGCGGCGCGGCGATACCTCCGCCAGCACGTTGCTGTCGCGGTCCATGTAGTGGGTCACGCTAAGCGGCGGCGCCTGGGTTTCCTCGGTGTTGACCCGCGCATGACAGGCCAGGCAGCGGTTGAAGTTCTTGTCGATCTGGTAGCCGTCGATCTTGTGCGGGATGGTGGGCGGCTGCATCGAATACGTGCGCATCCGCTTGATGTCCTTGTTTTCGACCGGGCTGATGAGCGGCGGATCGGTTTCCTCGGCCACGGGCGTGGGGCCGCGCATCGGGTCTTCCACTTCCAGCGGCGGCGCCGCCCACGCGGCGGAACCGAGGACGGCGCACAAGGCGAAGGTGAGGGCGCGTAGGTTCATGGCTGTCTCCGGTTCGCCTTTCAGACCTTGACGATCTTGACCGCGCACTTCTTGAAGTCGGTCTGGAACGAGATGGGGTCGGTGGCGTCCAGCGTGACCTTGTTGATCAACTGGCCGGCGTCGAACCAGGGCACGAAGACCAGGCCGCGCGGCGGCTTGTCGCGTCCGCGCGTTTCCAGGCGCGTGCGCATCTTGCCGCGCCGCGACACGATTTCGACCTCGACGCCGCGCCGCAGGCCCATTTCCTGCGCGTCGTCCGGATGCATGAAACAGACCGCGTTGGGGAAGGCTTTGTACAGTTCCGGCACGCGCCGCGTCATGGAGCCGGAGTGCCAGTGCTCCAGCACGCGCCCGGTCGACAGCCAGAACGGATATTCCTTGTCCGGCGATTCGGCGGGCGGCTCGTAGGGCAGGGCGTAGATGATGGCGCGGCCGTCCGGGTTGCCGTAGAACTCGAAGCCGGTGCCCGGCTTCACATAGGGGTCGCTGCCCTCGCGGTAGCGCCACAGCGTTTCCTTGCCCTTGACCACCGGCCAGCGCAGGCCGCGGACCTCGTGGTAGGTATCGAAGGGCGCCAGGTCGTGGCCATGGCCGCGGCCGAATTCGGCGTATTCCTCGAACAACCCCTTCTGCGCATAAAAGCCGAAGGCGTCGGATTCCTGGTTGGCGTAGTCCTTGTCGCGCTCGGTGTTCGGATACCGGTTGACCTTGCCGTTGGCGAACAGCACGTCGAACAGCGTCTTGTCGCGGTACTCGGGCTTCTTGGCCAGCAGGTCGGCGGGCCAGACTTCCTCGACCTTGAAGCGCTTGGAGAATTCCATCAACTGCCACAGGTCGGAGCGGGCCTGGCCGGGCGCGTCGACCAGTTGGTGCCAGAACTGGGTGCGGCGTTCCGCGTTGCCGTAGGCGCCTTCCTTTTCGACCCACATCGCCGCCGGCAGGATCAGGTCGGCGGAGATGGTCGTGACCGTGGGATAGGCGTCCGACACCACAATGAAGTTCTCGGGGTTGCGGTAGCCGGGCAGGCCTTCGTTCATCAGGTTGGCGGCGGCCTGCATATTGTTGTTGACCATCACCCAGTAGGCGTTGATCTGGCCGTCCTTGAGCATGCGGTTCTGCAGCACGGCGTGCGCGCCCACCTTGCCGGGGATGGTGCCGTCGGGCAACTGCCACAGTTCTTCGGCGTGGGCGCGGTGCTTGGGATTGGTCACCACCAGGTCGGCCGGCAGCCGGTGCGAGAACGTGCCCACTTCGCGGGCGGTGCCACAGGCCGATGGCTGGCCCGTCAGCGAGAACGGGCTGTTGCCCGGCGTGGAGATCTTGCCCGTCAGCAGGTGGATGTTGTAGACCATGTTGTTGGCCCACACGCCGCGCGTGTGCTGGTTGAAGCCCATGGTCCAGAAGGACGTGACGCGCACCTTCGGATCGGCGTAAAGCTCGGCCAGGTCCTGCAACTGCTTCTTGGGCACGCCGCTCAGTTTGGACGTGTAGTCCAGGTCGTACTTGGAGACGAACTTGGCGAATTCGTCGTAGGTGATGGGACGCGAGCCGCCGGCCTTGTCGGCGTTCTTGGCGGCCTTCTGCAAGGGATGGTCGGGGCGCAGCCCGTAGCCGATGTCCGCGTTGCCTTCGTGGAACACCGTGTGCTTGTCCACGAAGTCGCGGTTCACGCGCTTGGTCTGGATGATGTGGTTGGCGATGTAGTTCAGGATCGCCAGGTCGGTCTGCGGGGTGAAGGTCAGGGTCAGGTCGGCCAGCTCGTACGAGCGGTGCTCGAACGTGGAGAGCACGGCCACCTTGGTCTTGGGCGCGGACAGGCGGCGGTCGGTGACGCGGGTCCAGAGGATGGGGTGCATCTCCGCCATGTTCGAGCCCCACAGCACGAAGGCGTCGGCGTTCTCGATGTCGTCATAACAGCCCATGGGCTCGTCGGCGCCGAAGGTGCGCATGAAGCCCACCGCGGCCGAGGCCATACAGTGCCGCGCGTTCGGGTCCAGGTTGTTGGACCGGAAGCCCGCCTTCATCAGCTTGAGCGCGGCGTAGCCTTCCCAGACCGTCCATTGCCCCGAGCCGAACATGCCCACGGCTTCCGGGCCCTTGTCCTTGAGCACCCGCTTGAACTGCTCGGCCATGACGTCGAAGGCCTGGTCCCAGGACACCGGCGCGAACTCGCCGTCCTTGGCGTACTTGCCGTCCTTCATGCGCAAAAGCGGTTGGGTCAGCCGGTCGTTGCCGTACATGATCTTGGACAGGAAATAGCCCTTGACGCAGTTCAGCCCCTTGTTCACCTCGGCGTTGAAATCGCCGTGCGTGGCCACGACCTGGTTGTCCTTCACCGCGACGTTCACGCCGCAGCCGGTCCCGCAGAACCTACAGGGCGCCTTGGACCACTTCAGCTTGGCGGCCTCGGATTCGGTGACGATGTTCTGCGTGTAGCCGACGATGGGAATGCCGGCCACGGTGGCGGCCGCCGCGGCGGCGGATTGCTTGATGAAGTCTCTACGAGCCAATGCCATCGTCAATCTCCTCGTTCATCGCTTCCAGCGTGTCGGCGTGCTGGTAGACCAGCGCCGAAGCCAGCACGCCATCCAGGCGCTGGATCTCCGAGATCCGGGCCATCATGTCGTCGGTGGAGGGGGCTTCCAGCGTGACCACCAGTTTCCCGGTATCGGAAGCGCCATGGATTTCCGCTCCGGCGATCGCGAGGATCGCCTGGCGGACGTCGGGCAGGCGGCGCGGCGTGGCGTGCACCACCATGCTGGCGATATGCAGCTCTGGCGGCGCCACGGAAGGCGCGGAATGGGGAAGGGCGGACATGGAAGGGGTTCCGTCGCTTCGTATCAGCTACCCGGGGGGCCGGCGAAAAGCTGATAGAACCAGACGATGAAGCCGTAGCCCGCCACGATGATGACCGACAGGACGGGGGCCATGACTGCCGTCAGGAACAGGAAACTCCGAAGTTCCTGCGGCTTGGTGTAGCCATCAGACTCGTTTTGCACACACCACCTCGCTACGACGTTGGGGCATTGCGTTAACGTGCGGATGTCGAAGTTTTTAGCAGATGGGTTTGATCGGCGTCAATGTTGCGGCACGGCGTAAATACGGGATATTTCGCTATATATTCAAGTACATAACGATGCCGGAATGACCGGCGGCCGGACGGAAAATCCGCCGGCCGCCGCAGGGTTTCCGCGGGCGGCGCGCTAGCCGATCGCGCCGTAGATTTGGCGGGCGTCGGCCGCCGTGGCCAGCGGCCGTCCCAAGGCCTGCGCGCCTTGCGCCGCCTGCCGCACCAGCGCCGCATTGCCGGGCGCGAGGCTGCCGTCGCGCAGCTTCAGGTTGTTCTCGAAACCGACGCGCATGTGGCCGCCGAACGCCGCGGCCGTCGCGACGCAGGCGTTTTCCTCGGGGCCGAAGGCGCAGACGGCCCAGGGCAGGGAGTGGTCGTACGCGGCCAGGAAGGGCAGCAGGTCGTAGGCCGACGAGGTCTGGCCCGCGCTGTAGCGGCCCAGCACGAACAGCACCGACCACGCGCCGGGCGGCACCAGCCCGCGCTGCCGCAGCGCCTGCCAGCGGCGCACGTCGCCTTCGTCGTACAGGATGATCTGCGTCATGATGCGGCGCTCGGCCAGCCAGGCCAGGAAGGCCGCCAGTTCGGCTTCAGGAATGTCCGGCACGGCGATCTCGCGCAGCCCGATGGAAACGGCCTCGGGCCGCAGCTCGCGCACCAGGGCGATCTGCTCGGCCGCCCGGTAGACGCCGGCGGCCTCGCTGGTCACCTGCACCAGCAATTCATCGCCCACGGCGCCGCGCACGGCGGCCAGCGCGTCGCGGTAGGCCTGCGCGTCCAGCAGGTGGCTGCCGTCGGGCTTGCGCACGTGCATGTGCATCATGGCGGCGCCCGCGTCCAGGCAGGCGCGGGCCTCGCGCGCCAGGGCGGCCGCGGTCAGCGGCACGGCCGGATGGTCGGCGGCCTGTTTATAGGCGCCGTTGGGCGCCACGGTGACGACGACGGGGGAGTCGGCCAGCGCGGCGCGGGCGAGGGGGGCGGTACTCACGGGACTACCTTCGTGCTTGGGGTGGCCCGGCGGGTTCATGGCTGGATCTCCGGCAGTTCCGGCGCGATCAGGTCCAGCCCGGCGCGCAGCAGCCGGTCATAGCGCTCGCGCTCGGCCGCGATGGCCTCGGGCGTCCAGGCGTAGAAGCCCTCGCCGGCCTTCATGCCGTGCCGGCCGTCCTGCGCGCGCTCGGTCAGGCAGCGCGCCGGCCGGTCGGAATTGCAGAAGGTGGGGTACATGGTCGCGCCGGCGGCGGCGTGCACGTCGATGCCCGCGTGGTCGCGCTGCATCACGGGGCCGGCCGCCAGGAATCGGAAGCCGAAACCGAAGCGCACGGCCGCGTCCACGTCCTCCGGCGACGCGATGCCGCGGTCGATGAGGTCGAAGGCTTCGCGCGACAGCGCGTGCTGCAATCGGTTGGCGAGAAAGCCGGGCAGGTCCTGCCCCACCTTCACCGGCACGCTGCCGCAGCGCCGCATGAAGGCGATGAGCGTGTCGGCGCAGGCGGAGTCGCTGGCTTCGCCCAGCACCACTTCGACCAGCGGCACCAGGTGCGCCGGCATGAAGAAATGCAGGCCCAGCATGCGGCCGCGCGTGGCCAGGCCCTGGCCGATGGCGCTGATCGGAAAGCTGGAGCTGTTGCTGGCGAGGATGGCGTCCGGCCGGGCGCGCCGTTCCAGGTCCGCGAACAGCGCCTGCTTGATGTCCAGGCGCTCGGGAACGCACTCGATGACCAGGTCCACGCCGGACCAGTCCACCGCGTCCAGGTCCGGCGCCGTGGCCAGCAGGGCCGCGTTGTCCTTGCGGCCGATGGTGTCCAGGTTCCCGGCGACCCGGGCGGGCAGGCCCGCCGCGCGCCCGGCGTCCGGCTCGATCACCGTCGTCCGGCAGGACGCGCGGGTCAAGACCACGGCGACGTCGGCGCCCATTGTGCCGCCGCCCACCACCACCGCGTGCGCCGCGCCCGGATTGGGCAGCGCTTTCGCGTCCGTCTGCATGGTTTGCTCCTTGTCTGAAAACTACGCTGGGGCCGAGTGTAGAGAAGCCGGTTTGATTGATGAATCAGATTTTTTGGATAGAATGATCTTCAAATCAGATCAATGAAAACGGCACGCCCCATGCAGATCAATCTTTCGATGCGCGATATCGACACCACGCTGGTGCTGGGGCGCACGCTGAACTTCCGCCAGGCGGCGGCGCAACTGCACCTGTCGCAATCGGCCCTGTCCACCCAGATACAGCGCATCGAGGACGGCCTGGGCGTGCGCCTCTTCGACCGCACCACGCGCACCGTCCGCCTGACCGCGGCGGGAGAGGTCTTCATGCAGCAGGCCGCGAGCCTGCAGGTGGCGTTCCGCGACGCCGTCGCCGCCGTCAGCGGCATCGTCAACGCGGAACAGGGGCAGGTCTCGGTCGCGGCCTTGCCGTCGGTGGCCGCGCGGCTGCTGCCGCGCGTGCTCATGGCCTATCGCCAGGCCCATCCCCTGGTGGCCCTGAAGGTGCGCGACACCTTGTCGGGGCCGGCCTTCGACCTGGTGCGCGCGGGCGAGGTGGACTTCGCGCTGACGGCCGCCGACCCCCAGCACGCGGACCTGCATTACGTGCCGCTGATGTCCGACAGCTTCCTGCTGCTGATCCCCGAGGCCCATCCCCTGGCCCGCGTCCGCGGGCCGCTGCGCTGGGCGGACACGGCCGACGCCGCGCACGTGTCCATGGTGCAGCCCAGCAGCGTGCGCCAGTACACCGAATGGGCCTTCCTGCAGAACCGCATCCGCTTCTCGCCCGCGTTCGAGGCCGAACACCTGACCACCATCGTCGCCATGGTCGAATGCGGGTTCGGCGTCGCCGCGCTGCCCGAAATCGCCGCCGGCGCCGTGGCGCAGAACGGCATCGTGCAGCGTCCGCTGACCGGTCCGGTGGCCGAACGCTCGATCGGCCTGGTCACCTCGCGCAATCGCAGCCTGTCGCCCGCGGCGGCGGCGCTGGTGCAGGCGCTGAAGGATTACCTGGCGGCGCAGCCCCGCTAGCACCGCGCGCCGGTACACGTTCCAAGGGTTTGTCTGGATGGCGTCTTGCCGCGCCCGCATGTTCTAGTGTGCCCCACAGTGATACAACTGTATTTTTTCTAGGTACATACGAAACATTTGTTTGGTAATGGACCGTTGCAGGCCGGCACGATGGCGGGCGCCGCGCCAAGCCACACGACGGCCCTCGGGCCGTCTCCAGACAGTCATTTTGAGCACGACAGGAGAGATTGGTGAAGCCTCTTAGTATTGGCCGTTTAGGCGCATTGGCAATGCTTGCCGGATCGCTGTACGTCACCGCGTCGGTGGCCGAGACAGTGTTGACCGTCGTTCCCCCCGCTCCCCTGCGCGTGCTCGATCCGATCCTCAGCACGGCGCAGATCGTGCGCACGCACGGTTTCATGGTGTTCGACACGTTGCTGGGCATGGACGCCAAGTTTCATCCCCAGCCCCAAATGGCGGACTACACCGTCTCCGACGATCGGATGGTCTATACGCTGAAGCTGCGCGACGGCCTGTCGTGGCACGACGGCACCCCGGTCACCGCCGAGGACTGCGTGGCGTCGCTGAAGCGGTGGGGAGCGAACGACGGCGCCGGCCGGGTGATGATGGAGCACGTCGCCTCGATCGAGGCGACTTCCGCCAGGGAATTGGTCATCACCCTGGCGAAGCCATTCGGGCACGTGCTGGAATTGCTGGCGAAGCCGTCCCCCGTCCCGGCATTCATGATGCCTAAACGCCTGGCGGAAACGCCGGCCGGGCAGCAGATACCCGAAATGATCGGCTCGGGCCCCTTCAAGTTCCTGCCCAAACAGTTCCGCGCCGGGGACCAGGCCGTCTATGCGAAGAACACCGCTTACGTGCCCCGCGCGGAGCCATCGAGCTGGACGGCCGGCGGCAAGGTGGTGAACGTCGACAAAGTGGTCATGAAGAGCATGCCCGACATGCAGACCACGCTCAACGCCCTGCAGGCCGGGGACGTCGACTTTGTGGAGCAGGTGACCGTCGACCTGCTGCCTCTGCTTGAAGGCAATCCCGATGTGAAGGTCGGCACCCTGGTGACGCTGGGGTCGCAGCTCACGGGACAGTTCAACCATCGCCTGCCCCCGTTCAACAATCCCAAGGTAAGGCGCGCGGCCATCCTGGCGCTCGACCAGAAGCAATTCCTGCAGACCGCCATCGGCGACGCCAACTACTACCAGACATGCCCGTCCGTTTACGGGTGCTCTGTCCCGATGGCTTCCCAGGCCGGGGCCGAGTACCTGGCGGGCACTCCGGAAGAACGGATGGCCAAGGCGAAGGCCGCCTTGAAGGAGTCCGGCTATGACGGCACGCCCGTCATGATCATGCAGCCCAGCGACTTTGCCATCCTGAGCACTCAGGCGATCGTGGCGGCCGAGCGGCTGCGCGAGGCCGGCTTCAAGGTCAATGTGGTGCCGATGGACTGGGGCGCGTTGCAGGCGCGCAAGGACTCCTGGGCGCCCGTGGCGGAGGGCGGCTGGAACATGTTCTTCACGGCGTGGGGAGTCTCCGGCATCTGGAATCCGCTGGTCAATCCGCTGATTGACGGTTCCGGCAAGGACAAAGTCTGGGCGGGCTGGCGCGTCAGTCCGCGCGTGGAGGAACTGCGGGCAAAGTACCTGGTGGCATTGGATCTCGACAGCCAGAAAAAGATCGCGGAGGAAATCCAGCAGATCGCCTGGGATGAAGGGTTCTACTTCAACGGCGGCGAATACCGGTCGGTGAGCGCCTGGCGCAGCAACGTGCAGGGCACCAATGAAGGACCGTTGAGCCTGTTCTGGAACATCCGCAAGTAATCCCGGCAAGGGGCGCCGCATGCCGCGGCGCCTCTGCGGATGGGCCGATGGAGTAAATCATGATTTCCTTTTTCCTGCGGCGCGTGCTGGCCTCTGTGCCAGTCATGCTTTTCGTGGCCGTATTCGTCTTCCTGCTGTTGCGCCTGGCCCCCGGGGATCCGGCGCAGATGATTCTGGGCGATCAGGCGACGCCGGATCAGATCGCCGCGATCAGGGAGCATCTCGGATTGAACGAGCCGCTGCCCCGGCAATTCATTCATTGGATTTCCAGCGTCCTGAGCGGCGACTTTGGCACCTCGCTGATCTCGGACCGGCCGGTCATTGAAATGATCGGCCAGCGGCTGGAGCCCACGCTCGCCTTGGCGCTGGTGGCGATCGCGCTGACCGTGCTGATTTCCGTACCCCTGGGCGTGCTGGCCGCATGGCAGCACGGAAAGCTCGTCGACCGGGCGGTGATGGTGTTCTCGGTCGTGTGCTTTTCGGTGCCGATCTTCGTGATCGGCTACATCCTGATCGGCACCTTCGCCGTCCGGATGAACTGGTTTCCCGTGCAGGGCTATCGCCCGATTTCCGCGGGCTTCGGGCAGTTCGCGCACCGTGTCGTCCTTCCCGGGCTGGCGCTGGCGTCGATCTATATCGCGCTGGTGGCCCGCATGACCCGCGCCTCGATGCTCGAAGTCCTGCGCGAGGACTACGTGCGGACCGCGCGCGCAAAGGGCCTGGCCGAATACACGGTTTTGTTCCGGCATGCATTGCGCAACGCGGCCATCCCGATCCTGACCGTGATTGGAACCGGATTCGCCATGATGGTTTCCGGCGTGGTGGTGACCGAGACCGTATTCAATGTTCCTGGACTGGGAAGATTGGTCGTCGACGCCGTGCTGGCCCGCGACTACCCGCTGATCCAGGCGATCATCCTATTAACCGCCGGGACGTATGTCGTCATCAATCTGTTGGTCGACTTGTCTTACGCGATGACCGATCCAAGGATCCGATACCAATGAGCGCGCTTGCAACGATGGCCCCCTCGCGTGGGGGAATCAAACACCGGCTGCTGGAAAATCCGCCCCATTGGACCACGGTGCTGGCGCTGATCGTTCTGGTGCTGGTGGTGATCATGGCGTTTTCCGCGCCCTGGCTGGCGAACTTCGAGCCGACCAAGATCAACCCGGCCCAGCGGCTGAAGCCCGCGTCGGATATCTGGTGGCTGGGCACGGACGCGTTCGGACGGGACCTGTACTCGCGCGTGGTCTACGGCGCCCAGGTGTCGCTGCTCGTGGGCGCGGGCGTCACGATCGGCTCGATCGCCATCGCGCTTCCGCTGGGGCTGCTGGCCGGCTGGTTCCGTTCCGTGGACACGATATTGATGCGGATGATGGACGGCTTGATGGCCATTCCCGGAATCCTGCTGGCGATCGCGGTGGTTGCCTTGATCAAAGGTGGAATCGCGACGGTGATCGTGGCGATCATGCTGCCCGAGATTCCGCAAGTGGTCCGGCTGGTCCGGTCGCGCGTGCTCGCCGCCCGCGCGGAGACCTATGTCGATGCGGCCATTCTGCTCGGGACGCCCAACCTCCGGCTGATACGCCGCCATCTGCTGCCTTCGACCATCGCGCCGTTGGTCGTGCAGGGCACCTACATCTATGCGTCGGCGATCCTGACCGAGGCGGCGCTGTCCTTCCTGGGCGTCGGGATCAGTTCGGAAATTCCCACGTGGGGCAACATCATGGCGGAAGGCCGGGTCTATTTTTCGATGAAGCCCTGGCTGGTCTATTGGCCGGCGGTCGTGCTCTCGCTGTGCATTCTGTCGATCAACCTTCTGGGAGACGCCTTGCGCGACCGCCTGGATCCGAAAATGAAGGGCCGCGCATGATGGCGACGAGCACCGATTCATCCCCCGTCCTGTCCGTGCGCGATCTGCGGGTACAGACCTGCGGCAGGAAGCCCACGGAAATACTCAAGGGTATCTCGTTCGACATCCATCCCGGCGAGACGGTGTGCCTCGTCGGCGAAAGCGGTTCAGGAAAGTCGGTGACATCGCTCGTCACCATGGACCTGTTGCCCAAGGACGAACTGGAAGTCACGGGCGGAAGCGTATTGCTCAACGGCGAAGACATCATCACCGCCTCGGGCAAGCGCACCCGCGCGCTGCGCGCCTCGACGATGGCGATGATATTCCAGGAGCCCATGACCGCGCTCAACCCGGTCCTGCCGATCGGCCTGCAAATGGACGAGGTGTATTGCGCGCACACCAGGATGCGGCCGGCCGAACGCAAGGCCGCGGCGCTGGCGGCGTTTTCATCCGTCCAATTGCCGGACCCCGAACGGCTCTATGCAAGCTACCCCCATCAATTGTCCGGGGGCCAGCGCCAGCGAGTCATGATCGCCATGGCCCTGGCGCTGCGGCCCAAGCTCCTGATCGCCGATGAACCGACCACGGCGCTGGACGTCACGACGCAGAAGCAGATCTTGAGCCTGATCCGGAAACTGCAAGCGGAGCAGGGCACCGCCGTGCTCTTCATCACCCACGATATGGGCGTGGTGGTGGACATCGCGGATCGGGTCTGCGTCATGCGCCGCGGAAACCTGGAAGAATCCGGCCCCGTGCAGGACGTGCTCTCCCGGCCGCAGAAGGACTACACGAAAGACCTGCTGCGAGCGGTGCCCTCGCTTGCTCCCAGAGCGGCCCGGCACACCGCGGAAAGCAAGCCGGTGCTTGAAGTCAAGGGACTGCACAAGCGCTTCGAAATGCGCTCGACCCTGTCGAAGCTGCTGGGCCGGCCAGGGCATGACGTGCATGCCGTGCGCGACGTGAAGTTCGAGCTTTTGCGCGGGCGGACGCTGGGCATCGTGGGGGAAAGCGGTTCGGGAAAATCCACCGTCGCGCGCTGCGTGCTGCGCCTGGAGGATCCTACCGACGGCCATATCGTGGTCAATGGGCAGGACATCGCGCGCCTGCGCCACAACCGCGAGCTGGCCAAGGCGCGCATGTCGGTGCAAATGGTGTTTCAGGATCCAAACCGTTCGCTCAATCCGCGCTTGCGTATCGTCGAAAGCATGATCGAGGGGCCGCTGAACACCGGCGAAGCCCGGGAAAGCGCCATCTCGCGAGCCGGCGAACTGTTGGAGACGGTCGGACTGCCGCGCAACAGCCTGGATCGTTATCCCCACCAGTTCTCGGGCGGTCAGCGGCAGCGTATCGCAATCGCCCGCGCCTTGATGATGAATCCCGACGTGATCGTCGCCGACGAGGCCGTTTCCGCGCTGGACGTCTCCATTCAAGCCCAGGTGCTCGAACTGCTGGCCGACATCCAAAGCCGCAGAAACCTGGCCTTATTGTTCATTACCCACGATCTGAGGGTCGCCGCGCAGATCTGCGACGACATCATGGTCATGCAGCGGGGCCGGGTCGTGGAGCACGGAGCCGCGTCGGAGATTTTTCGGACTCCCCGCGAACAATACACGCGCGATTTGATCAATGCCGCGCCGGGACGCGATTGGGACTTCGCGCACGGCCGGCACCTCGCGGGAGAATCGATATGATCAGGGCGGCGCTGGTGCAGTTCGAACCTCGGGCGCTGGACCCCGCCGGAAATTTCCGGCGCATGGCGAGCGCGATCGAGGCGGAAGGGAAAGACGCCGATCTGATCGTCTTCCCCGAATTGTCGAACACGGGATACGTCGAGCCGGTCGCGGCGGGGGGCTCCATCGAGGCGAAGGTCCCCGACTTCGGCCTGGCGCTATGGGAAGCGTGCGCCGACCTGCACGGCGAGGAAATACAAGGCTTGTCGGAACTCGCCGCCAGATACCGCGCCTACCTGGTGCTGGGGCTCGGGCTGCGCGACCCGCAAATGCGGGGCGTGATGCGCAATGCATCCGTGCTCATCGGGCCGCGGGGCATCGAAGGGGCTTATTTCAAAGTCCATCAATGGCACAACGAAAAACTGTATTTCAAGAAAGGCGATCAGATCGAAACCTGGTCCGGACCCGGATGCCGCCTGGGGATGCAGATCTGCTATGACATCCGCTTTCCGGAGATAACCCGGATCCTGGCGTTGCAGGGCGCCGACGTCGTCACCAACATCTGGGCGTCGTCGGGCGTGGACGGCGCGCCGGTGGCCGACGAGGGATTGTTCATACACCGCGCCTACACCCGGGCCACCGAAAACGGCGTGTTCTTCCTCAGTTGCAATCGCGCGGGAGTGCAGGCGGGGCATCGCTTTTTTGGACGCTCTTGCGCGGTCGCTCCCAATGGGCGGGTCATCGGCGCGCTGGAGCACGACGCGGAAGACGTGCTGCGCGTGGAGATCGACCTGCAAGAGGTGTCGCGGTACCGGGCGTTCACGGGAATATGGACAGACCGGGATCCCGCGCTCTACGCGCGTTATCTCAATGCAGGCCGTTGATCGGCGCCAGCCGCAATTTAAGGAATCCAAGGCATGAACACGCATACCGCAGCCCGGCAATACCGCATCGCCATTGCCGGTTTTCTACAGGAATCGGTGACCTTCATCGATGAACTCACCACGCTCGCGCAATGCAAGGCAGTCGAGATCGCCGCACCCGGGCTGGTCGATACCTTGCGCGGCTCCAACACAGGCCTGGGAGGAATCATCGATGTGTGCGAGCGTGAAAACGCTGAAATCGTGCCTTTCTTCTCGGTGAACGGCGGCGCGGCCGGTCCGATAAGCGACGAGGTCTACGATCATTACGTCGACAGGCTGATCGAGGGCCTGGAGCAGGCGGGACGGTTGGACGGCGTGCTGCTGGATCTTCACGGCGCAATGGTCACGCCGACGCGGCTGGACGCGGATCGGGAAACGCTCGAACGCGTCCGCGCGGTCGTCGGGCCCGATGTGCCCATAATGGTCGCGCTCGATTATCACGCCAATCTGGACGCCGACACGATTGCCCAGGCCTCGGCGGTATTCGGATACCATTTTTCTCCCCACACCGACATGGGCTTGACGGGCAAGCGCGCGGCCGAGTGCCTGTTCCGGACATTGCGCGGCGAGATCGATCCGGTGACGGTTCTGATCAAGCCCGGTGTCATGGTTCCAAGCATCTTCAGCGCCACCGGGCTGGAGCCGCTCAAATCCATCGTGTTGGAGTCGATTCGCCAGGCGGAGAATTCCGACCGCTACCTGGATATCTCGATCTTCGCCGGCTTCTCCTATGCCGACGTACCGAACTGCGGCTTTTCCGTCGTGGTGGTGATCGACCGCGATGAGGCCGGAGCCTTGGCGATCGCGGAGGATTTCTCCGCGCGGATTCTGGAAAGCCGCGAGGCGCTGAGTCACCGCGAATTGATCTATTCCCTCGAGGACGGCATCGGCAAGGCCAGGGAGCTGGTCGCTTCGGGGCATCGCCCGGTCGTGCTGCTGGAACATGCGGATCGGATGCACGACTCCACGTATGTCCTGCGCGCGGTGCTGGACCAGGAATTACCGAAGGTGGCGGTGCCGTATCTCTGGGATCCGGCCGCCGTGGCCGAAGCCATGAAGGCGGGGGTCGGCGCGGAGGTGACATTGCAGGTGGGCAGCCACAGCAGCGAGCGCGCGGGCGGCCCGGTGACCCTGTCCGGGAAAGTCGTGCAAGCGGGGAGGGTCACGTATCGGGCCACCGGGCCATACTTCACGGGGCGGGTCGTCGAACTGGGAAATACGGTGGTGATCGACACGGGCAAAGCCATGGTGTCCCTCACTTCCCTGCCCAGCACCGCGGTGGATGATGACTGCCTGACGCAGTTTGGCCGGTCCCTGGACGATTTCGACTATGTCGTCCTGCGCTCGAAGACCCATTTCCGCGCCTATTTCGAGCCGGTGTCGGCGGACATCCTCATTGTCGACACCCCGGATTGGGGGCCGGCCGACCTGACGCTGTTGCCCTATCGGCGGGTGCCGCTCGATACAACCTATCCGTTCAACGCGCCGCCCGCGAGCGGTTCGGCGGGCTGACGCCTGGGTGTGCAACAATTTCCTCGCTGTCCAACAATCCTCACGGTGCCACCAGCCAAGCCATGCAGACGACGGAATCCGCCACGCCACCTGAAAGCCTCGACGAACTGCTGACCCATCTGCGAAAGAACTTTTCCAATTACAGTTCGCAGTTTCAGGCCGGCGTTCGGTATCTTCTCGACCATCCGCGCGAGATCCCGCTCTTGTCCATGCGCAAGATCGCGGCCGGGGCCGGGGTCAAGCCCGCCACCCTGGTGCGCCTGGCGCAGTTCCTGGGTTTCGACGGATGGCAGAGCCTGCGCGAACTTTTCGTTGAATCGGTGCGCGGCGGCCCGCAGCCCTACACAAAGCGCGCCAAGGAGCTCATACGCGTCAGCGGTTCGCGGAAGATGCTTTCCGAGATGCTTGAAGTGCAGCATCGCAATCTGGACGCGACGGGCGGAAACAACGGGGATTCCATCTCCGCCGCGGTCGATGTGATCAGCTCGGCGGCCAATGTCTACGTCGCGGGCTTCCGGTCGTGCTTTCCCGTCGCCTTCTCGTTCCACTATGTGTATCGCCTGTTCCGCCCATCGGTGCACCTGATCCGGGGAGAGGCCGGCACGCTCGAGATGGACCTGCGCTCGTTGACGAAAAAAGACGCGGTCGTCGTCGTGAGCTTCGCGCCGTACTCGATGGAGATCCTGCGCGTGGCGGATGCCGCCCATGAGGCGGGTTGCCGGGTGGTGGCCCTGACCGACAGCACGGTGGCGCCTATTGCCCTGCGTGCCGATTGCACGCTTCTTTTCCCCGTGGACAGCCCATCGTTCTTTCCTTCCATCACCGCCGCCGTCGCGCTTTCAGAGGCCTTGGTAGAGCAGTTGCTGGCAAAGAAGGGCAAGGGCGCCATCAAGGCCCTTGAGCAGAGTGAAGATCAACTGCACCAGACGGGCGCCTATGTCCCCATGCCACGGCATGGGAACTCCCAGGCCTGATTCCGGCTAGAACGAGACCATCCTTCCATGGACGTATCGGCGCGCCTGCGCCTATACGCTCGGAGGAGGCCGTGTCTTGAAGATTCGAATGTTTCTTTCTAAAAATTGATGATTCATTTGTTGCATTGATCGGCGGGGCTGCCTATACTCGATAGACCTATCTCAGCCATCGTCCCTTGCCGGTCCAGGAGCCCAAGATGTCGCATGTTTTTCATCGCAATCCCAAGATGGACCTGCCCACCGCGGTGGGCGGCCAGGGCATGGAGCTGATAGACAGCAACGGCAAGCGCTATATCGACGCCTCCGGCGGCGCCGCGGTCTCCAGCCTGGGGCACGGGCATCCCCGCGTGATCAAGGCGATCCAGGACCAGGTCGCGCAGCTAGCCTATGCGCACACCTCGTTTTTCACGACACAGGTGTCGGAAGACCTGGCGGATCTGCTTGCCGCCGCGGCGCCGGGCGACCTGAATCACGTGTATTTCGTATCCGGCGGCTCCGAGGCGGTCGAGGCCGCGCTGAAGCTGGCGCGGCAGTACTTCGTGGAAATCGGCCAGCCCCAGCGCCGGCACATGATCGCGCGCCGGCAGAGCTATCACGGCAATACGCTGGGAGCGCTGGCGATCGGCGGCAACGCCTGGCGGCGGGAACCTTTTCTGCCATTGCTGGTGCAGGCGCATCATGTGTCGCCGTGTTTTGCGTATCGCGAGCGCCTGGACGGCGAAACGGACAGCGCCTACGCGCAGCGTCTGGCGGATGAACTGGAAGCAAAGATCCTGGAGCTGGGGCCGGACACCGTCGCGGCCTTCGTCGCGGAAACCGTGGTGGGGGCGACGGCCGGCGCCGTGCCTCCGGTGGCGGACTATTTCAAGCGGATCCGGGCCGTTTGCGACAAGTACGGCGTCCTGCTGATCCTGGACGAGGTCATGTCGGGAATGGGCCGCACCGGCTATTTGTTCGCCTGCGAGGAAGACGGCGTGGTGCCCGATCTGGTCACGATCGCCAAAGGCCTGGGCGGAGGCTACCAGCCCATCGGCGCGACGCTGTGCACGGACCGCATCTACGACGCGATCGTGGGCGGCAGCGGCTTCTTTCAGCATGGGCATACCTATATCGGCCACGCGACCGCCTGCGCGGCGGCCCTGGCCGTGCAGCAGACCATCGTCGACGATGGCCTGCTGGACAATGTGCGCGCCCGCGGAGAACAACTGCGCGGGGAATTGCGCGCCGCACTGGGCGACCACCCGAACGTTGGCGATATCCGCGGGCGAGGCCTGTTCGTGGGCGTAGAGCTGGTCGCGGACCGCGCCACCAAGGCCACGCTGGATCCCGCCCGCAAAACGCATGCGAAGTTCAAGGCGCGGGCGAAAGACAACGGCCTGTTGCTGTATCCGATGGGCGGAACCGTCGATGGCGTGCGGGGCGACCACGTATTGCTCGCGCCGCCATTCATCGCGAGCCCGGCCGATATCGGCCGTATCGTCGACCGTTTCGCGCAGACCCTGAACGACGTGTTGCCGCGGTAGCCGCTCCGGCATCCGCGGGACAGGCGATAGTGCCTGCCCGGCTCCTCTGCTACGATGATTCCGGCTACCTGGACTCCGGACAGAAGGGGGCGTCGTGACAAGTCGTCGAAAAATCGAAATCTACCGGTACGACCCCGACAAGGACGCCGCGCCGTACATGCAGAAGTTCGAGCTGGATGTCGCTCCCGGCGACAAGATGCTGCTCGATCTGCTGGTGCACCTCAAAAGCGTCGACGACTCGATAGGGTTTCGCCGTTCCTGTCGAGAAGGCGTTTGCGGATCGGACGCGATGAACATCAACGGCAGGAACGGTCTGGCCTGTATCACGAATCTGAATGAGCTTCCCGAACGAATCGTCCTGAGGCCGCTGCCGGGCCTGCCCGTCATTCGCGACCTGATCGTCGATATGTCGGCGTTCTTCATTCAATACCACTCGATCAAGCCTTACCTGATCAACGGCGATCCGCCGCCGGAACGCGAACGCTTGCAGTCGCCCGAGCAGCGCGAAGAACTCGACGGCCTGTACGAGTGCATCCTGTGCGCCTGCTGTTCGACCGCCTGTCCCTCGTTCTGGTGGAATCCCGACAAATACGTAGGCCCGGCGGGCCTGCTGCAGGCCTATCGCTTCCTCGTCGATTCGCGGGATCAGGCCACCTCGGAACGCCTGGACAACCTGGACGATCCGTATCGCCTTTTCCGCTGCCACACCATCATGAATTGCACCGATATCTGCCCCAAAGGGCTGGATCCCTCCGGTGCCATCGGCCACATCCGCGCGATGATGGCGCGGCGGATGATCTAGGCGCCGTCGTCGTCCGCCGCTTCCCGGGGACGCCACGCGCCAGGGGGATGGTGTATCAAGGTCAAGAGCACGACGGCCTGCGCGGGCGCATACAGGCTGTGGGGCTCGTCGCCTTGAAGCATCACCAGTTGCCCCTGCGCGAGGGTGCATTGGCGATCGGGGGTTTCGATATCGACCTCCCCGGCGAGGCAATGCAGCGTCAATACGCCCGGGACATGATGCGAGGGCATCCGGTGCCCCGCCGGCAAGACCAGACGGATCAATTGCAGCTCGGTCGTACGCAGCAGGCTGATGCTGACGGCGGGTTCCGGCTCTGAAGACGGCTGCCGATGGAACAGGTCGATGACTTCCAGGGGGTCCGCATGTTTCAGCGCCATAGTCGTCTCCGGTGTCGTGAACGGGAATGAGGCCATTGTACCGAGCCAGGCTTCCGCGGGATGCCGCCGCGCGTCCGCGTATTGGTGCGCGCCGCACAACAGAGTGCTTCCGGCGGCGGGCCTACCGCGCGTGAGGCCCCAGACCTACGATGCCTTCGTCATCTTCACCCGACGCAAGGAACCTCATGAACGACTCGCACAACCCGGCCCGCCGCAATCTCATTGCCGGCGGCGCCGTCCTCGCGGCAGGCGCTTTCGCCATGCGCGCCGAAGCCGCCCCGCAGCGCAGCCCCCAGCCCAACCGGAGCATTCCCATGACCACCGACACCCTCATCGCCAAGGACGGCACGCAGATCTACTACAAGGACTGGGGCGAAGGCCCGGTCGTCACCTTTTCCCATGGCTGGCCGCTCAACTCGGACGCCTGGGATGGGCAGATGCACTTCCTGGCGCGCAACGGTTTCCGCGTCATCGCGCACGACCGCCGCGGACACGGCCGCTCGGGGCAGCCCTCGTCCGGCAATGACATGAACGGCTACGCCGATGACCTGGCGCAACTGATCGAGACGCTCGGCCTGGAGCGCATCTCCATGGTCGGCCACTCCACCGGCGGCGGCGAAGTGGCGCGCTACATCGGCCGCCACGGCACCCGGCGCGTGGCGCGGGCGGTGCTCATCGGCGCGGTGCCGCCGGTGATGCTGAAGTCGGCCGCCAACCCCGAAGGCCTGCCGATCGAAGTCTTCGACGGCATCCGCGCCGGCGTGGCGGGGGACCGCTCGCAGTTCTACAAGGACCTGGCCATTCCCTTCTATGGCGCCAACCGCGCCGGCGCCAAGGTGTCGCAGGGCCTGCTGGACCAGTTCTGGCTGTGGAGCATGCAAAGCGGCCAGAAGAACGCCTACGAATGCATCGAGGCCTTCTCCGAGACCGACTTCACCGAAGACCTGAAGAAGATCGACGTGCCGACCCTGTTCATGCACGGCGAGGACGACCAGATCGTGCCGGTGCACGATTCGGCGAAGAAGGCCGCGCGGCTGGTGAAGAACGCCAGGGAAATCTACTACCCCGGCGCACCGCACGGCCTCACCGCCACCATGCAGGACCGCGTCAACGCCGACCTGCTCGCCTTCCTCCGCGCCCCGGCCTGACGGGCCGCGCTTTCCACCGCCACACCACGGGCGGCGCGCCGATGCGGGCCGCCCCTTTGGAGATTTCGCCATGCTTTCCGTAGACGACACTCTGCATTCCAACAGCCAGGCTCCCAGGGATCTGGTTCCCTCCCGTTACGCGCTGCGTGTCGGAGAGATCGACGCGCTGGTGGTCAGCGACGGCGTGCTGCCGCTGCCGACCGCGACGATGGCCACCAACGCCGATCCCGCCGACCTGGCGGATTGGCTGAACCACATGTTCATGCCGCCGGACGCGTTCGACTGGCCGCTGAACGTGATGGTGGCCCGCAGCGCGGGCCAGACCGTGCTTATCGACGCGGGGCTGGGCGGGCAGTTCCCGGGCTTTCCGCGCGCCGGGCAGTTCCCGCAGCGGCTGGAGGCCGCCGGCATCGCGCTGGAGTCCGTGACCGATGTGATCATTACCCACATGCACATGGATCACGTGGGAGGGCTGCTGGTCGCCGGGGTGAAGGAGCGCCTGCGACCGGACGTGCGCATCCATGTGTCCGCCGCCGAAGTCGAGTTCTGGACGTCGCCCGATTTCTCCCACACGGTCATGCCGAAGCCGGTGCCGGACGTGCTCCGATCCACCGCCACAAGCTTCTACAACGAGTACCGCGACCGGCTGCGGATCTTCGAGGACAGGCATGAGGTTGCGCCGGGCGTGGTCGTCCGGATCACCGGCGGCCATACTCCGGGGCACAGTGTGGTCGACCTGGTGTCGGGCGATGAACGCCTGACCTTTGCCGGCGACGCCATGTTCCCGGTCGGGTTCGACCACCCCGATTGGCACAACGGCTTCGAACATGACCCCGAGGAGTCGGCCCGCGTTCGCATCGGCCTGTTCCGGGAACTGGCGCAGAATCGCGGGCTGCTGGTGGCCGCCCATCTGCCGTTCCCGTCCGTCGGCCGGGTGGCGGTCGACGGCGACGCCTTTCGCTGGGTTCCGGTCATCTGGGATTACTGATCGCTTCATCGAAGGAAACCCATGAAAAAACTCTCGGGAAAGACCGCTGTCATCACCGGCGGAAACAGCGGCATCGGCTTTGCCGCGGCCCGCGCCTTCGTGGCCGAAGGCGCGCGCGTCGCGATCCTCGGGCGGCGGCGGCAGGCCGTCGACGACGCGGTGGCGCAACTCGGAACCGCCGCGTTCGGCGTGGTGGGGGACGTCGCCGAGCTGTCGACGCACGATCGCCTGGTGGCCGAAGTGCGCGAGCGCTTCGGCACCATCGACATTTACATGGCCAACGCCGGCATGAACAATATCGAGCCCTCGCCGGCGGTGAGCGTGGACAGCTACGACGCCCAGTTCGGCACCAACGCGCGCGCCGTGTTCTTCGGCGTCAACAAGGCGCTGCCGCTGATGCGCGACAGGGCCTCCATCATCCTCACCGGCTCCATCGCGAGCGCGAAGGTGCTGGAAAACCACGCGGTCTACGCCGGCTCCAAGGCGGCCATCGGCGCCTTCGCGCGCGCCTGGGCGCTGGAGTTCAAGGCCAGGAAGATCCGCGTCAACGTGCTGAGCCCCGGTCCCACCGACACTCCCATCCTCGAAAAGCTGGGCGTGGCCGAATCGGACCGGCCGGCGTTCGAGCAGGGCATGGCCTCGGCCATTCCCCTCGGACGGCTGGGGCAACCGGACGAACTGGCCCGCGCCGCGCTGTTCCTGGCGTCGGACGACAGCAGTTTCATCACGGGAGTCGACCTGCGCGTCGACGGCGGCATAGCGTTGGCTTGAGGCGGTTCGCCGACGGCGCTGTCGTAGCGCCTGTCGAAATGTGGCTGTAGCTGGCGCGCGGCCGCCTACCACCGGGCCGGCCGCAAGGCGCCCAGCGCCACGAGTCCGGCCGCCGCCAGCAGCCAGCGCCACAACGCGTCGGGCGCGGTCCGCAAGGGAGCGGGGGCGCGCGCCTCCAGCGCGTAACCCTGGACCTGCACGCCAGGAGGCGCCGCGCCGGGCTCTTCCGCGGCGGGCGGGGCCAGCGCGGGCGCGGGCTGCGCCTGCGCCGGCGCCGCGGAACGGCAGCCGGGCAGCGCGCAGTCGGCCCCGTATCGCGCCACGCTTTGCGCCAGCGCCTGTTCCAGTTGCCGCCGATCCGCGGCATCGGCCCGCCACGCGCCCCGGTCGATCGCGGCGACCAGGGTTTCGAGCAAGTGCTGGCGCGCATGCGGATTGTGCCGGTCGAAATAGTCGTCCAGGCCGAGGTCGAATTTGTCGTCGACATAGACGGCCTTGACTTCGGACCAGTCGGCATCGCTCACCAGCCGGGGCGTCGTGACGTCCCACAGGAGCAGGTGCGCGGGCAGGTCGGCCATGTAGCGGGCGCCGTTGTAACCGCTGTCCTGCATGGCGCGGATCCAGGCCGGATTGAAGTAGCGCGATTGCAGCTCGCGGCCGAAGGTCCGCGCCAGCGGTTCGAGCCGTTCCGCGCCCGGCCGGCTGTCCTTCAGGTCGGCGACATAGTTGGTCACCTCCCTGCCGGTATGTTCACGCACCGCCATGCCGATGCCGCCGAGGTACGCGGCCGGCATGCTGGTGTCGAGCAGGCCGTAGGTGTTGGAACTGCGGCTGAAGACGGCGGCCTCCACGCCGGACAATTGCGCCACGAAACCCTGCGCATCGGGCGCGCCGCTGTCGCCTTCGCCGTAGGCATGGCCCAGGCGGTCGGTGTAGAGCCTGGACAAGCGGGCGTCGGTCCAGTCGGCCCCCGCCTGTATCGCGAACTGGGTCGAGGGCGAGTAGGCGCCGGGCGCGGTGGAATAGATGCGGCGGTCGGCCCGCGCGCGCGCCTCGGGCGCGGCCACGCCCGCGGCAAGCAATTGTTCCGCGATCGCCAGGCTGTTCGCGCGCACAGCGTTGTCGCGTTCGTCCGCCGCGGACGCCAGCCGGGCGGCCTTCGCCAGCAGGGCGATCTTGTCGCCGAAGTGGTCGCGATAGGTGCCCGAGGTGGTGACCAGCACGTCCACGCGCGGGCGTCCCAGCGCGGCGCGGCTGTCCAGCGCGACGTCGATGACTTCGCCGCGCGGATTCCATACTGGGCGGGCGCCCATCAGGCGCAGGATCTGCGCCTCGACGGCACCCTGGTTCTGGGCCGATTCGACCGACCAGAGCACGAAGGCCACCTTGCGCGGCATGACGCCATGTTCTTCGCGATACGTGTCGATCAGGGTGTCGGCCATGCGCGATCCGGTCTCCCAGGCTTCGCGCGTGGGCAGGCGCCGCGTGGCGAAGGTGTAGGGATTGCGCCCGGGCGGAAGCGCGTCGGGGTTGCGCACGGCGTCGGCCATGGGGCCGGGTTCGATGTAACCGCCGTTGAGCGCGTCCAGCAGGGCGTCGATCTCCCGCGGCGCGGCCGCGACGCGCGCGGCGTAGTCCTGGATGCGCGCCGCCATGTCCGCCGGGGCCTGCCGCGCGCCGTCCGCCATCGCCGCGCGCACCGCCTCGATCGACGGGGGTTCCGCCATATCGCCCGCCAGCATGGCGTGCACCATGCGCGCCGACCCGTCGGCGCCGGGAGCCTGGCCCAGCACATGCCCGCCGACCGGCATCGCCGCCGCCGAGACTTCGGCAAGATAGCGGCGCAGGGCGGCGTCCAGCCGCGGCCACGGCGCATGCGCCACGTCCAGGCCCAGCGCGCGCGCGTGGCCCGCGGCCAGGCTTCGCACGGCCTGCCTGGCCGTCTCGTCGGACGACTGCGCGGCGGTATCGAGCCGGTCGCGCAGGGTGGCGAGTTCGGGCGGCAGCGGAGAGCGGGCGAGGGCCGGCATGAAGCCGATGGTCACCGCGTTGGCGCGCCGCTTGTTGCCGATGCCGCCGTTGGCCTGCAGGGGCGTGGGCTGTATATGCGGCAGGTCGCCGATCAGGCGGCCGATCCAGTCATCGCGGGACGGCCCCTGTTGCTTGCCGGGCATGAGCGACAACTGGGTGAACAGCGGTACATAGGCGTCGGTATGGCGGTCGCGCGTCATCCATAGATAGAACGCGATGTATTGATGATGCGGCGGCAGCGCATCGGTCGACGCCAATGCGCCGGCGTCCTGCAGGAAGCCCCAGACCGGATGCGGCGCGGCGATGACCTTGCCGAAGCGCAGCATCGGAATCACGATGGAGCGCTGGCCGTCCTCGGCGGTGTGCACCATGATGCGGCCGGGAGGAGGGCCCCAGCGCGCTTCGGTCGCGGCGCGCAAGGCTTGCGGAAGCTGCCGGTACCAGGCGAGATACCGCGCTTCGGGAATCGCCACCGCGTCGCCGGATTTCAGGCGGCGCGCCAGTTCGGCCTGCGCGCGCGCATACTGCTCGTCGGATTCGCCGGCATGGCAGGGGCTGCCCCACAGGCCGGCGCTCACGTTGCTGCCGTCGCGCGCCATGCGCTGCGCCAGCGCGTCCGCGTCCGGCAGGGGGGCGGCGCCGACGTCGTAGCCTTCGTCCCGCAGCCGCCGCAGCAACGCGGCCAGGCTGGCCTGCGCGTCCAGGTAGCTGTCCGGATCGCTGCCCACGTCGGCCTGGTCGGCGGCTTCGCTGTGGTAAGAGATTACCAGCCGCTTCTCCGCGTTGGGCAGGCGGCGCAGCCGTGTCCAGGCCAGGGCGCGCGCCACGCGCCACGACACCTGTTCGGCGAGCGGCTCGTGCAGCACCGCGCCGTCTTCGCGCAGGCGCCGCGCGCCCACCATCATGGGTTCGACGACGCCGTTCGCTTCGCTGAGCGCCAGTTGTCCGCTGCGATCCGGCGCGAAGCCCCCCGGGTCCGCGCGCCATTCGGCCAGGTCGCGCGTGTAGTCGGTGGTGCAGCCCAGCACGGCCACGCCGAGCGCGCGCGCCTCGTCCACGCCGGCCCGGTGGGCGGTGTAGTCGATCTGGCTCGCGCAAAGCACCAGGGCGTCCACCGCGGGCTTGCCGTCGGCGCCGCGCAGAGGGCGCAGGGAATCGTGGCTGTCGCTGCGCCACAGGGGCACCGGCAGGCCGCCCTGGCGTTCGGTCTCGCCGATCAGCGCATCGATCACCGCCGCGTTGTTTCCCAGGACCAGGCTGCGATAGAACACGATGCCGATCCGGGGCCGCGTGCCGGCGTCCGGCAGGCGCTGGCGCGTCCACGCCAGATAGGCATCGACGTCCGGGAAGACTCCGTCATGCGCGGGATGGTAGAAGGCGCGGTCGGGATACTCGATGGGCGGCTCGAACGGCAGCGGTAGGCCGAGGACGCGCGCGCCCAGATAATCCAGCAGGCGCGTGTAGTTTTCGACGGTGCCGTTGCGCCAGTAGGCAAGGGCTTGCGGCACCGCCGAGGCGGCGACGTTGCCGCGTACCCATTCGTCGCCATTGATGACGAGCACGCGGGTCCGCTTTGCCGCCGCGTCGAAGCGGGCCCGGTACTGGGCCAGGCGCGGGCCGATGCCTTCGACCACGACCAGGTCGTAGGCCGACAGGTCCACCGAATCGATCCCGGGCAATTGGCCGCCGCCCAGGCCGTAGAGGTCGATCGCGAGGGTGCCGGCGCGCCGCGCCGCGGCGGCGCGCATCAGGGTCGGCTGCTGCGCGAGTTCGATCGAAATCACGGCCACGCGCGGACGCGCGCCGGCGCGCGCCGGAGGGTCATTCGCAGCCTGCGCCCAGCCCGCGAAGGCCAGCGCGACCAGGGCTGCGCAGGCCGCGGCCAGCCGGGCGAACGCGCGCGCGGTTCGCAGCGGCGCGGCTGCCTGAAGGGCGCGATGCGTGCCGCCGGCTGCCGGGAGTTCAACGGTTCGTGTGCGCATGGACGTTCCTATTTCGCCGCTTCGCCCGGCTCGGGGACATACACCACCTGTCCGTCCGGCAGGCGGTAGGCGGTGCCCAGGCGTTCGCCCTGTCCGGACAACTGGCGATCCGTGACCCGCTCGACCTTGACCTGTTGCTGTGTCTTGCTCACCACTTCAAGTTCGCCGTCGGCGGTCTGGCGCGTCAGCGTCCAGGACGCGTCGGCGCTGAGCAGATCGGTCGAGCCCAGCACCGAGAACAACGCCAGGGCCATGGCCACGATGAAGGCCAGGCTGGCGTCGAACAGATTGGCCACGCCCGCGAGCGGGTCGTCGTGATGGGCGGACTCAAGCCGCGAGCGGGTGAACCTCAAGCGGGATTTCATGCGGGCCGCTCCGTCGGGCTGGCCGCCTGCGCAGCGCGCAGCGCGCGTTCGGCATACAGCCGCAGGGCGTCCAGGTCTTCGCGCTGCCAGCCTTCGCGGACCATCGCGATGACATGCGCCGCGACGCCGATCGCGATGCCGACGATGGTGGCGGAGAATGCCACCACCATGTGTTCGGCCAGCGCCGGCAGATCGCCGCGCGCCAGGCCGTTCAGCGCGGCCGCCATCGGGATCAAGGTGCCCATCAGGCCGAGCGACGGCCCCGCCCGCACTGCGAAGCGCACCGCGTTCAGGCTGCGCAGGCTGGCGTGCTCGGCGCGGGCCAGGACGCGTTCGATAGCCAGGTCCAGGTCGGCGCCGGGTGCGGCGGCGGCCGCGTCGATCTGGGCCGCATGGCGCGCCACCGCCGGCCGCCGGCCGCGCCAGCGGACGGCGGCGCTGCGCGCGAACATGCCCAGCGCCACCAGGGTCCAGACCACCAGCGCCACCAGCAGGAGCAGTACGGGCGCGAACAGCAGTTGAGAGACTTGCTCCAGGACGAATTTGGGATTCATGATTAGAGGGCTCGCGTGTAGCGCAGGTAATAGGCACGGCCGGGCATGGTGTAGTCGGCCTTTTCGTAGTAGTCGCGGTTGAAGAGATTCGACACGTCGAACCGCAGGGTGTCCTTGGGCGTGACCTTCCACCGCGCGCTCAGGTCCACGACCGTGAACGGCCTGTTTTCGAACAGGCCGCCGCGGCCATCGGTGAAAATGCTGCGCTGGCTGTTGTCGGTGTCGTAGCGGGTATCGACGTGGCGGGCCGTCAAGGTTCCCGACAGCGTGTTGCCGTCGCTGACGGTGAGCGAAAGATTGCCTTTCCATTTGGCCACGTTGCGGATCGGCACCGCGCCGGTGGCGTCGAAGTCTTCGGCTTGCAGCAGCCGGGTGAAGCTGCCTGAGATGCCGACGCGGCCCGCGGGCAGGCCGAACCAAAGGCCGGCGTCATAGGCCAGCCGCGCCTCGATCCCGCGCATGCGGGAGTTGTCCGCGTTTTCGTAGCTGCTGACGCGCTCGGCGGCGGTGTTGCTCACGATCACGGAGCGGATGCGGTCGCGAATGCGCGAATCGAAGTACGTCAGGTCCGCGTCGAGCCGGCCATCGGCATAGCCGAGGCCGATGTCCCAACTGCGGTTGCGCTCGGGTTCGAGACCGGCGTTGCCCATCGTGACGCGGCGCTGCGCGCCCGCGTATTCGACGTTTTCACCCGCGAGTTCGCTGCCCTGCGGCGGCGCGAACGCCGTGCCGGCCGAGCCGTGCACCCGCCATGAGTCGGTCAGCTTGAAGACCGCGCCGCCGCGCGGGTTGAAGCTGGTGAAGTCCGACGAACCGGGGCTGTAGCTTGTCTTGTAGGGCGTGGCGCGAGTGCTGGAACGGATCCAGTCGTAGCGGCCGCCCAGGGTCAGGATCAGCCTGTCGTCGAGCCAGTTGCTGGCCCATTCCGCGAAGACGCCGTTGCTGTCGCGGCGTTCGTTGGGGCTGAACGGCGCCAGGCGCTGGCCTTGGGCGCCATAGGAGTACCGATCGGCCTCGACCCGCTGCCAGTCGGTGCCGTAGGTGAGCGTCATGCTGTCGGCGAAGGCCCACACGTCCTGCACCTGATAGCCCAGGTACCGCGACTCGGTGCGGCTGGAACGGTAGCGTTGCGCGGCCGCGGGCACCGTGATGTAGTTGTAGTTCTCGCGCGAGGCGTAGGCCGTCGCCGTGATGAGGTGATCCCGCGGCGCGATGGTGAAGCGCAGGTCGCCGCCGAGCCGGTCGGTTTCGTTGGCGGAGGCATTGGGCGGATCGAAGCTGACCGGGCCCGGCGCGTTGTTGCGCAGGTCGGCCCAGTCGATCGTGGCGTCGACGCGCACCATGCCGGTCAGGTCGCTGCCGATGCGCGCCTTGCCGGACGTGCGGCGAAAGTCGCTGTTGGGCCGCTTGTCGCCGGCGCCGGTGGTGAAGTCCCCATTCTGATTCACGTAGCCGACGGCCAGATCGAAATCGGTGCGATCGGACAGGGAGCCGCCCAATGCGAAATCGGTCATGCGCGTATCGAACGAACCGTATCCCACGCCGATCGAGCCGCCGATCGGGCCGGTCGACCGGCGCGTGATGATGTTCACCACGCCGCCCATGGCCGAGGCGCCGTACAGCGACGAAGCGGGGCCCTTGAGCACCTCCACGCGCTCGATGCTTTCGGGCGAGAGTGTCGTGAAACTGGTGGATCCCGAAGGCCGGCCGTCGATCAGCACCAGCGTGCGCGGGTTGATCGTGAACTCGAAGTTCGGCCGCATTCCGCGCAGGCCTATGCCCGCCAGCCCATTGGGATACTGGATCACATCGACGCTGGCGTTCTTCTTGAGTTGATCGATGAAGCTGTTGGCGACCGTTGCCTGCAACACATTGCCATCGACGACTTCCATCGACGAGGCCACGTCATCGAGGCGCTGTTCGTTGCGGGTGGCGGTGACCACCACAGGATTCAGCTCCACCACCTGGTCCAGGGCGGCCCCGCCGTCTGGCGCGGCGCCGGGCGAGCGTCCGTCCCCGTCATCGGCGGCCTGCGCGCTGAACGTCAAACACAGCGCGGCGCCCAGCGCCGCGAATCGCCTGCCGTCACGCCCCGACGGCCACACATGCACAGACTTCTTTTTCATCCCGCTGCTCTCTAAGCCCTGCTTAAATTTGGTAATGATATAACATATCAAATCAATACCGAAATTTTTGTGCATGCAGCCGCCGGCCCAGGGTAGGTCCTTTCAACGGCACGTACTATTATTCAAAAGGCAGCTTTGGCGCATCGCTGGAAACGGCGGTTGCGCCTTTCCGGGAGCCGGAGAAATCGCTGAAGTCGCAAGCCCACACGTCCAGGAGGCGTTCATGCAAACAAGTGCCCGCAATCAACTATCCGGCGAAGTGGTCGCCTTTACACGGGGATCGGTCAATGACGAGGTCGTGCTGCGCACGACGGATGGCCTGGATGTCGCGGCAATCATCACGCATGGCAGTTCGCTTTCGCTCGATCTCGCGATCGGCAAGGCCGCCATTGCGTTGGTAAAGGCATCATCGGTACTCATCATGGTCGATACCTCCGCCGCGCAGGTGTCCGCCCGCAATTGCGTTGGCGGGGTGGTCAAGGCCATTACGAAGGGCGCCGTCAATAGCGAAGTCATCGTGGAAGCGCCGGGTGGCGCCCAGATCGCGTCGATCATTACCAACAATAGCGTCGAACGCCTCAATTTGAGCGTCGGCAAGCCTGCCACCGCGGTTTTCAAGGCATCGAGCGTCCTCATCGCCGTTGATGCCTGACCCCCGCTGCGCAGCGCCGAAGGCAACGCCCACGCACCGGACGAGGTGGCGGCGGGCGTTGGCCAGCGCGGCGTCAGGACGCGTCAGCGAGCGCGTCCCGCAGCCAATCTACAAAAACCTCCGCCTGGGCATTCATCCGTCGTCCGGCCGCGGGCAGGGCGCGTAAACCTTCGTCGAATTCTACGGATCCGAACGGGGCGACCAGTGTGCCGTCGGCCAGTTCACGCGTGATCAACCGCTTTTCCACCAGGGCGACGCCCAGTCCGGAAAGCGCGGCCTCGATGCAAAGATGGGTGTGCGGGAACTCCAGCACATCTCCGCGGGCGACGGATTTTCCAGTCTTGATTTCCCACTGATTCCAGGCGCTGGAGGTGTACTCGTGCGCGATCCGTACGCGCTTGCCGGGAGGCAGCTTCGCGCAGGCAGGCACGCAGACCGCGGCAAAGCTCACTGGGGCCAGGGGAATGGCGCGCCGCTGATCGGCATCGGTGTAATGGGACATGTCCCAAGCCACCAGCAAGTCCGCGCCTTCATTGCGCATTTCGCGTGCCGATGTCATGGACAGCCGGATCCGGATGTCGGGGTGTCTGCGATAGAACACCGCCAGTTGCGGCACCAGCCATCGCATTGCGAAGGTCGCGCTGCACGCCACGTGTACGCCGGGTCCCGACGCATGATTCGCGAGACTGCTGTAGGCGCTTTCCAGTTGATCGAACGCGGACCGGGCCGCGGCGTAGAAGTCGGCCGCCGCCGGCGTCATCCGCAGGCCCGTGCCGTCCTTTTCGAAGAGTTCGACGCCCGCGTCGTCCGCCAACAGCCTGAGATGCCGGCTGACCGCGCCGTGGGTGCGTGCCAATTCCTCGGCCGCCCGCGTGACCGAGCCGGTGCGCGCGACCGCTTCGAACGCCCGTAAGGAAGCCAGCGGGGGGAGTTTTCGCATGAATGCCCATCTGTCAGAAAAACTGACGAAGCCACAAAACAAATCGATTTTCGGATGCTAGCAGGCTGGATAGCATTCTTCAAAGAAATGTGCCGGATCGCGGTCATGGCATAGGGCTAACTACGTTCAATTAACTGACATATTGGAGTCATGCGGCATGCACATTACCAACATCGGCGCGCACGAGGCGCTCGACAGCCGGGGCAACCCTACGCTGGAGGTGGAAGTCGAGTTGTCGGATGGCGCCAGCGGGGTGGCGCTGGTGCCGTCCGGGGCATCGACGGGCAACCGGGAAGCCTGCGAACGGCGCGACGGCAACGCGGAACGCTTTCGAGGGCGCGGCGTCCTGGATGCCGCCCGGAGCGTGAATACGGAACTGCGCGGCTTGCTGCTGGGCATGCGCGCGGATCGGCAGGCGGAACTCGATCAGGCGATGATTTCCCTGGATGGCACGGAGAACAAGCGCCGCATCGGCGCCAATGCGATCCTGGGCGTATCCCTGGCCGCGGCTCGCGCGGCGGCGTCCAGCCTCGGTGTTCCTCTCTGGCGTTACCTGGGCGGCAGCCAGGCTTGCGTCATGCCGGTGCCCATGATCAATGTGCTCAACGGCGGCGCCCACGCGGACAATCCGCTGGACTTCCAGGAATTCATGATCCTGCCGGTGGGCGCCGCGTCATTCGCGGAAGCCGTTCGTATGGGCGCCGAGGTGTTCCACTCGCTCAAAGAGGTTCTGAAGCGCGCGGGTCATGCCGTCAATGTGGGCGATGAAGGGGGCTTCGCGCCCGACCTGCGCACCGCCGTCGAGGCGCTGGACTTCCTGATGGATTCGATTGAACGGGCAGGGTTCAGGCCGGGCCAGGACATTGCGTTGGGGCTCGATCCGGCCGCCAGCGAATTCCACAGCCCCGCGGGCTACCTTTATGCCGGACAGGACCGCCACTTGAGTTCCGAAGAGCAGGTCGATTATCTGGCGGAACTGGTGCGGGCCTATCCGATCGTGTCGATCGAGGATGGCATGGCAGAAGACGACCCGGCCGGCTGGCAGATGCTGACCGCCAGGCTGGGAGATCGTTGCCAATTGGTCGGCGACGACGTGTTCTGCACCAACCCGGCCCTGTTTCAAAGCGGAGTGGAGCAGGGCATCGGCAACGCCATCCTGGTCAAGATCAACCAGATCGGCACCCTGACCGAAACCCAGGAGGTATTGCGCATTGCCGCCAGGCACGGATATCGCGCCGTCATTTCGCATCGCTCCGGCGAAACGGAAGACACCAGCATCTCGGATCTGGCGGTGGCCGGCAATGGCGGATTCATCAAGACCGGTTCGATGTCGCGCTCGGACCGCACGGCCAAATACAACCGGCTGCTCAGGATCGAGCGCGAGATCGGCGCCGGCGCGATCTACGCGGGTCCGTTATCGTTTCCCCGGGTAATTCGCCCCAATTGAGTGTCGGATCGCCCTTGGCGCCTGCGGCCTGGCGCGCGGACGCCGGTTTGGGTAAAGTTATCCGCCGCCGGCGCCGCAGGCTCCTATGGCGCATTTCCGTGTTGTCGTTCCCAAGAATAATCAGAGTCCCACGATGAATAGCACTGAAGCTGCAAAACGCGAGGCAACCGGCGCCGGGTTCTCACTGGCGTCGATGCAATACGCCCGCATCCGCTCCTGGGAAGCCGTGCGTGAAATAGCGGCGGGGATACGCCCGGGGATGACCGAAAACCAGGCCCGCGAGCATGCCGCGGGCGTGTTGGCGCAGGCGGGAATGGACCGAATCTGGCATCCGGTCATCGTCCGCTTCGGCGAAGGCACCCTGAAGACGTTCAAAGAACAGTCGGATCCGGCGCGGGCCCTGGGCGAGAACGACATTTTTTTCATCGACATCGGGCCCGTGTGGCAGGGGCACGAGGGAGACGCGGGCGATACTTTCGTTGTGGGCGACGACCCGGACATGCACGCCTGTGCGGAGGTTGCCCGCCTGCTCTGGGAGGAGGTCAGCCAACACTGGAGGACAAACGGCGTGAGCGGGACCGCGCTGTATGCGTTCGCCGCCGAGCGGGCCGCGTCTTTGGGATGGCGGTTGAACCTCGACATCAAGGGACACCGTGTCTGCGATTTTCCCCATGCGATCTACAAAGCCGGCAGTCTCGGGGATTTCGCCGCGTGCCCGAATACCGGTCTATGGGTACTGGAAATCCAGATCGCGCATCCTTCGCGCCCTTTCGGCGCATTCTACGAAGACATATTGATCGCCGACGATGCCGGCGTCCGCCCGGAACCGTCTTCTGCGGCGCGCTGACCGCGCCGGTCTCATCGCGCGTCCAGTAGAATCAACGCCCGGCACCACTCCGATAAAGGAGGTTCCATGGCTTCCCTTACGCCGGCCTCTGCCGATACGCCGCCCCGGTCCTGGCTGCGCTGGCTGCCCGGACTGGCGGTGTTGCGGTCATATGAAGCCGCCTGGCTGCCGAAGGACCTGGCCGCCGGCCTGGTGCTGACGGCGATGCTGGTGCCGGTCGGCATTGCCTACGCCGAGGCCTCGGGCGTGCCGGGCGTCTACGGTCTTTACGCCACGATCATCCCGATGCTGGCCTATGCGCTGTTCGGCCCGAGCCGGATCATGGTGCTGGGGCCGGACTCCGCGCTGGCGGCGCCGATCCTGGCGGTGGTGCTCGGCGTTTCCGGCGGCGATCCCATGCGAGCGGTGGCCGCGGCCAGCCTGATGGCCATCGTCGCCGGGCTGTTCTGCATCGTGCTGGGCTTGCTGCGGCTGGGGTTCGTCACCGAGCTGCTGTCCAAGCCGATCCGCTACGGCTACATGAACGGCATCGCTCTGACGGTGCTGGTGAGCCAGTTGCCGAAGCTGTTCGCCGTTCCCATAGACGATGCCGGCCCGCTGCGCGAACTGTGGCAACTGGGGCTGGCGGTGTCGGGCGGGAAGACCAACTGGCACAGTTTCGCGGTGGGGGCGGCGACCCTGGCGGCGATCCTGCTGCTCAAGCGCTTCGAACGCGTGCCGGGCATTCTGATCGCGGTCATCCTGGCCACGCTGGCGGTCAGTGTGTTCCGGCTGGACGCCGTGGGGGTGAGCGTGCTGGGCGAGATTCCCCAGGGGCTGCCGAAGTTCGCGTTGCCGTGGCTCAGCAACGCGGACCTGGTCAAGATCGCGCTGGGCGGGTGCGCCGTGGCGATGATCGCCTTCGCGGATACCAGCGTGCTGTCGCGCACCTACGCCGCGCGCACGCATACGCGGGTGGACCCCAATCAGGAAATGGTGGGCCTGGGCGTCGCGAACCTGGCCGCCGGTTTCTTCCAGGGGTTCCCGATCAGCGGCAGCGCGTCGCGCACGCCGGTGGCCGAGGCGGCGGGTTCGCGCACGCAGCTCACCGGCGTCGTGGGCGCGGTCGCCGTGGCCGCCTTGCTGCTGGCGGCGCCGAGCCTGCTGCGCTATCTGCCGAACAGCGCGCTGGCCGCCGTGGTGATCGCGGCCGCCATCGGCCTGTTCGAATTCAAGGACCTGCGGCGCATCTACCGCATCCAGCAATGGGAATTCTGGCTGTCGATGCTGTGCTTCGCGGGCGTGGCCGTGTTCGGCGCGATTCCCGGTATCTGCCTGGCGGTGGTCATCGCCGTCATCGAATTCCTGTGGGACGGCTGGCGGCCGCATTTCGCGGTGCTCGGCCGCGTGCCGAACCTGCGCGGCTACCACGACCTGAAGCGCTACCCGCACGCGGCGCTGATCGACGGCCTGGTCCTGTTCCGCTGGGACGCGCCGCTGTTCTTCGCCAACGCCGAACTGTTCCAGCAGCGGCTGATGGAAGCCGTGCGGGCCTCGCCCACGCCGGTGCGGCGCGTGGTGGTGGCGGCCGAGCCCGTCACCAGCGTGGACGTCACGTCGGCCGATATGCTGCGCGAACTGAGCCGCAACCTGGCCGAGGAGGGGGCCGCGCTGCATTTCGCCGAGATGAAGGACCCGGTCCGGGACAAGCTCAAGCGCTTCGAGCTGACCGAGATATTCAGAGACGACCGCTTCCATCCCACGGTGGGCAGCGCGGTGGAAGACTATCTGGAGAGCGTGGGATAGGCTCGCGCGAAGACCGGGGCGGCGGTCCTCAGTCCGCCGCCGCGATCGCGGCGGCGATTTCGGCGGCCGCGGCCTGCATGGGTTCGCGGAACCCGGCCAGTTCGTCGAAGGCCACGCGCGCGCTGGGCACGGAAATCCCCAGGCCGGCGATGAGCTTGCCCTGCGCATCCCGGATGGGCACGGCGCAGCCGACCACGCCGGCCATCACCTCTTCATTGCTTGCCGCCCATTGATCCTTGCGCACCTTGCGCACCACGTCGCGCAGCGTATCCGCGGAAACGATGGTGTTGGGCGCGAGCGGTTCGAGCGTGGCGTGGCCGAGCCACCATTCGAATTGTTCCTCGGGCATTTCGGACAGGAACAGCTTGCCTATCGACGTGCAGTACAGCGGCGAACGGTGTCCGTGGTCGAAGTACAGGCCCTGCGACCGCGTGGCGGTCGCCGAATCCACATAGAACACTTCGTCGTCCACCCGGCGGCCGAGCTGGCAATGTTCGCCGATGCGGTTGGACAGCGCGACCAGGATCTGGTGGCTCTGGTCGCCGCGCATGGCGGCCGAGACCGCGGCCATGCCCAGGTCGACCAGGGCGGCGCCGACCGCGAGCTTCTTGCTGCCCAGCACGCGCTTGAGCAAGCGCCTTTCTTCCAGTTGCGCGACGAGCCGGTGCACGGTGGGCACCGGCAGGCCGCAGGCGGCGGCCACATCGGTCATGGTGAGGGCGCGGTCCGCATGCGCCACTACGTCGAGCACGTGCAGCAACCGGTCTAGGGGTTGATCCCTAGGGACAGCCTGTGAGTCGCTGATCATAATGAATCCAATTAGTGAAAGAAAAACTTCCAATATTCGGAAGTTTATCACAGGGCAGATTTTCTTTCCAAGTGAGATCGGAACCCACCATGTCCAGTTCCCCCGAAACCGTACCCAGCGCCGAACCGGCCGCGGCACTCTCTCGCAAGGGGCCGCTCGCGGGCCTGCGCGTCATCGATGCGGGCAATATGATCGCCGGGCCGTTGGCGGCCACCCAGATGGCCGATTTCGGCGCCGACGTCATCAAGCTGGAATTGCCGGGCTCCGGCGATTCGATGCGCCACTGGACCCCGATGAAGGAGGGGCTGTCGCTGTGGTGGAAGGTGATCGCCCGCAATAAGCGGCTGATCACCCTGACCTTGTCGAATCCGCGCGGCCAGGAGCTGTTCCGGGAACTCATCCGCGAAGCCGACGTGCTGATCGAGAACTACCGTCCCGGCACGTTCGAGCGCTGGGGCCTGGGATACGACGAACTGGCGCGCATCAATCCGCGCCTGGTCATGGTGCGCGTCTCGGGGTTCGGCCAGACCGGCCCCTACGCCAGGCGTGGCGGCTACGGCACGATCGCGGAAGCATTTTCGGGCATCCCGTCGTTCACGGGCGCGCCGGACCGGCCGCCCACGCTGCCGGGCTTTCCCATGGCCGATTCGGTGGCCTCCACCTTCGCGGCGATGGCGGCGATGTTCGCCGTCTACAACCGCGATCACGGCAACGGGCAGGGCCAGGAGATCGACGTCAGCCTCTATGAGCCTTTGTTCCGGCTGGTCGAATCCCAGGTGATCGGCTTCGACCAGTTGGGCATCGTCAAGCAGCGGCTGGGCAATCGGTTGGCGGAGGATTCGCCGCGCAATACCTATCAGACGCTGGACGGGCGCTGGGTGGGTATTTCGGCCAGTTCGCAACGCACATTCGAACGCCTGGCCCAGGCGCTGGGCATGCCGGAACTCATTACCGATCCGCGCTTCGTCGACAACGCCTCGCGCTGCGAACACGACACGGCGCTGGACGAGATCATCGCCGGCTGGTTCCGCGAGCGCGACTGCGCGGCCGTCATGGCGCTGTTCGAAGAGGCCGAGGTGGTCGCCGGGCCGGTGCTGGACATCAGCGACATCGTCCGCGACCCGCACTACCAGGCCCGCGAGAACATCGTGTCGGTGCCCGACGACGATTTCGGGCAGGTGCGCATGCAGGGGGTGGTGCCGCGCTTCCTGGACACTCCGGGAGAGGTGCGCCACGCCGGCCGCGCCCTGGGCGCCGACAACCGCGAAATCTACCAGGGCCTGCTGGGCGTGTCGCCGCAGGAATTCGACGCGCTGACCGCGCAGGGAGTGATCTGATGGCCGGGATGTTCGAAGGGGTGCGGATCGTGGGCGCGGGGCAGGCGCCCTACGCCAAGCGTTCGGAACGCGGCGTGCAGCGACTGATGTACGAGGCGGGCGCGGCGGCGCTGGCCGACGCCGGGCTGCCGTGGAGCGCCGTGGACGGGCTGGCCGTCACTTGCTTCCTGCTGCCGCCCGACAATGCGCCGACGGTGGCCGAGCACCTTGGCATCGAGGCGCGCTTCCTGTTCCAGGGCCTGTATGGCGGCGCCTCGGGCATCATCGGCATGGCCCACGCGGCGCGCGCCATCCGCGACGGCGCCTGCGACGTGGCGCTGGTGCTCGCCGCCGACGCGTTCGACGTGGCCGCCCATAACGAAACCCTGGACCGCTTCAACGGTTCCATCAAGGAATACATGTCGCCGCAAGGGTTTGGCGGCGCCAACGGCATGTTCGCGCTGCATACCCGTCTGTATATGGAGCGGCATGGCGCGACGCCCGAGGATTTCGGCCGCTTCTGCGTGGCCTTGCGGGAGAATGCGCTGCGCAATCCCAACGCGCTGTTCAAGACCCCGCTCACGCTGGACGATTACCTGAACGCCAAGCCGATCGCGGATCCTCTGCGCCTGTACGACTGCGTCATGCCCTGCGTGGGCGGAGACGCCATCGTGCTGGCGTCGGAGCGCGTGGCCGCCGGGCTCAAGGGGCCGTCGCTGCGCATCCTGGCGGCGGAAGAAATCCACAACTACCCGGCCAACGATCCCTATGCCGTCCCGGGCGGCTGGTCGGGCCTGTCGAGCCGCCTCTACCAGCGTGCCGGCGTCGAACCCGCGCAGATGCAGTTCGCCCAACTGTACGACGATTACCCGGTCATGGCCTTCGTGCAGATGGAAGGGCTGGGGCTGTGCGAGCCCGGCCGCGCCCACGAGTACGTCCGCAACAACGACCTGAGCTGGCGCGGCGCGTTGCCCGTCAATACGGGCGGCGGCCAGTTGTCGGCCGGCCAGGCCGGCGCCAGCGGCGGAATGATCGGCGTCTACGAGGCCGCGGCCCAGTTGCTGGGCCGCGCGCCGGGCCGGCAACTGGACTGCCGGCTGGGCCTGGTGTCCGGCTACGGCATGGTGGCCTACGGCCGCGGCCTGTGTTCCAGCGCCGCCATTCTCGAACGCGTCCACTGAGGAATCGACATGCTCAAGCCCCAACCGCGGATCAATGCCTTGAACCAGCCCTTCTGGCAGGGCTGCAACGAGGACCGGCTGATGATCCAGTACTGCGGCGCCTGCCGGCGCCACGTGTTCTATCCCCGCGTATGTTGCCCGTTCTGCCGCGAGGACGGCCTGCAATGGGTGTCGGCCAGCGGGCGCGGAAAAGTGATTTCGCACACCACGGTGCGCCGTACCCACCATGACGGCTTCAATGCGGAGGCGCCGTATGTATTCGCCGCCATCGAACTGGAAGAGGGGCCCTGCCTCTATGGCCAGTTGCCTGGCGCGCCGCTCGAAGGCGCGTCCCTGATCGGCCAGGCGGTGCTGGCCACCTTCGTCGAGCACGGTCCGGGCCAGAAGATCGCGGCCTTCCGCCTGGCTTGAGGCGCAATCCTTTCTGGTAGACCTGCCATGTCCGATTTCCATGCTTGCGCCGCGGTGCGCGAGGATTTTCCCGCCAGTTCCCGGATGTTGTACCTGGATACCGCCCACCAGTCGCCGCTGGCCGGCAGCGTGCGCCAGGCGCTGGAGGCCTTCTATCAAGAGGCCAGCGCCTGCGGCGGCCCCAAGCCGGTCTGGCTCGAGCGGGTGGAGCGCGTGCGCGCCCGCGTCGCCGCCTTCCTCGGCGCGCAGGCGGGAGAGCTTGCATTCACCAAGAACACCTCGGAAGGCTTGAACATCGCGGCCAACGCCATCGATTTCAAGCCGGGCGACAACGTGCTGCTGATCGAGGGCGATCATCCCAACAACGCTTATGCCTGGCTGAACCTGAAACGGCGCGGGGTGGAAGTGCGCTTCGTCAAACTGGACCGGGGAGTGGCCGACGCCGCCTTGTTCGCGCCGCGCGTGGACGCGCGCACCCGGGCCATCTCGCTGTCTCACGTCACCTTCCATGCCGGCCATCGCCATGACGTGGCCGACGTCGGGCGGCTGTGCCGCGAGCGCGGAATCTACCTGGTGGTGGATGCGATGCAGTCGGTCGGCGTGCTGCCGGTCGATGTGAAGGCCATGGGCGTGTCCATGCTGGCCGCCGGCTGCCACAAGGGGCTGCTGGTGCCGCAGGGGCTGGGCCTGCTGTACGTGGACGCGGCGCTGACTGAGCTGCGGCCGGTCTATCTGGCCACGGCCGGGCTGGCGCGCCCGCCGGCCGATCTGATCGCCGATCCCGACGACCTGGCCTTGCGCGAGGATGCCGGCCGCTTCGAGATCGGCAACTACAACCTGGCGGACATCCACGCGCTGGATGCCGCGCTGGATCTCATCGCCGGCGTGGGCATCGCCAACATCGAGCGCCACGTGCTGGCGCTGGGCGACCGCCTGATCGAACGCATGGACGCGCTGGGCGTGGGCCTGGCGGGCCCGCGCGAACGCGCTCGCCGCGCGCACATCTACGTGCTGGACCTGCCCGCCGAACGATGGGCGGGCTACCTGGCGCAGCAGGGCGTGCGCGTTTCGCCGGAACGCGACGGGGTGCGCGTGTCGTTCGGCGTATTCAATACCCCGGACGACGTCGATCGCGTCGCCGGGATCATCGCCGCCGGCTTGCAGGCGCCGGCGTCGGCTTGAGTAGAAGTGCCGCCTGCCATGCTAATCGCCCGGTCCCGAGGCCTGGCTTTACACAAGGGGTATGACATGAAAAACAGCACGTTCTCCCGCTACGCCACCGCCTGCGCGCTGGCGCTGGGCCTGTCGTCCGCCTGGGCCCAGGATCCGGGACCCACCCTGCAGAAGATCAAGGAGACCGGATCGGTGACGCTGGGCTACCGCGAATCCTCGGTGCCGTTCTCCTTCCTGGACGGTCAGCAGAAGCCGGTGGGCTTCTCGCTGGACCTGTGCGCGGCCATCGTCGACCGCATCAAGCAGCAGTTGGGCCTGTCCAGCCTGGCGGTCAAGCAGGTGGCGGTGAATTCCTCCAACCGCATCCCGCTGGTGGTCAACGGCACCGTGGACATCGAATGCGGCGGCACGGCCAACAATCTGGCGCGGCAGAAGCAGGTGTCCTTCTCGGTGGCCACGTTCGCCAGCCAGCCGCGCTGGCTGGTGCGCGCCGATTCCGGCCTGAAGCAGCCGGCCGATCTCAAGGGCAAGACGGTGGTGGTCACGCAGGGCTCGAACGCCGTGGGCTTCGTGCGCGCCGCCAACGACAAGGAGAAGCTGGGCATGAACGTGATCCAGGCCAAGGACCACGGCGAATCCATGCTGACCCTGAGCAACGGGCGCGCCGTCGCCTTCCTGGAGGACGACATCCTGCTGGCCGGCGAGCGCGCCAATTCGCGCGATCCGGC
This sequence comes from Achromobacter veterisilvae, assembly GCF_037619525.1. Classification (NCBI taxonomy): domain Bacteria; kingdom Pseudomonadati; phylum Pseudomonadota; class Betaproteobacteria; order Burkholderiales; family Alcaligenaceae; genus Achromobacter; species Achromobacter veterisilvae. The sequence goes on from NZ_CP148753.1 coordinate 3,581,048, forward strand.
GGCCTTCGTCTTCCTGGAGGGCGGCTACGATCCGGGCTACTACGGCCTGATGTTCAAGAAAGACGACGCGCCCTTCAAGGCCCTGGTGGACGGCGTGCTGACCGGGATGATGAAGGACGGCTCGTTCGAGCAGGCCTACCGCAAGTGGTTCGAATCGCCCATTCCGCCGCGCAACGTCAACCTGAGTTTCCCGGTTCCGGAGCGGCTGCGCGAACGCATCGCCTCGCCCAGCGACAAGGTCGATTTCTGAAGACGGCGGGGCGGCCATGTTCAGCGTGCTATTCGAGGAAGTGCCGGAAGGCGGCGAGCGTTATCTGGATTGGCTGATGACCGGACTGGGCTGGACGCTGTTCCTGGCTCTGGCGGGATGGGCGGTCGCCTTCGCGCTGGGCCTGGCCGTGGGTTGCGCGCGCACCGCGCGCAGGCCGCTGGTCGCCGCGCTGGCGCGGATCTACGTGGAGGTGTTCCGCAACATTCCGGTGATTGTGCAGATGTTCGTCTGGTACTTCGTCGTGCCGGAGCTGCTGCCGCGCGCCTGGGGCGACGCGGTCAAGGCCGTCCCGCCGCCCTGGGGCAGCGTCATCCCCGCGCTGCTGGGGCTGGCGCTGTACACGGCGGCGCGCGTGGCCGAGCAGGTCAAGGCCGGGATCGAAGCGCTGCCGCCGGGCCAGCGCCAGGCCGCCGAGGCGCTGGGCATGCGCAGCTTGCAGGTCTACCGCCTGGTGCTGTTGCCGCAGGCGCTGCGCATCATCATTCCCACCCTGACCAGCGAGGTCATGGGCATTTTCAAGAACAGTTCGGTGGCGCTGACCATCGGCGTGCTGGAGCTGACGGCCCAGGCGCGCCAGATCAATGAGTTCACGTTCCAGACGTTTCAGGCCTTCGGCGCGGCGACGCTGCTGTACCTGCTGCTGGCCTGCCTGGTGTACGTCTGCATGCGCCTGATCGAAGGCCGCCTGCGCATTCCGGGCCAGCAGGCGGATGCCGCGCCCAACCGTCCGGCGCGCGGCCGCATGCGCTGGCGCAAATCGTTCAAGGAGGTGTGACGGCCATGAACAGCTTCGACTTCGGCGCCATCGAGCGGGCCGCGCCCTATCTGCTGGAGGGGCTGGGCTTTTCGCTGCGGCTGACCGTCAGCAGCTTCGCCGGCGGGCTGGTGCTGGGCGTGGGGCTGGCCCTGGCGCGGCACCTGCGCGTGCCGGTGCTGGCGCCGCTGGCCACCGCCTACATCACGCTGATGCGCGCCATTCCGCTCATCATGGTGCTGTTCTGGTTTTTCTTCCTGGTGCCCATGCTGCTCATGTGGGCCACCGGCGCGGCGCGGCCGGTGCCGGTGGGGCCGGTGTATACCGCCTTCATCACGTTCGCGATGTTCGAGGCGGCCTATTACGCCGAGATCATCCGGGCGGGCCTCAATGCCGTTCCCAAGGGGCAGTACGAGGCCTGCCGGGCGCTGTCCATGTCCACGGCCAAGACCTACTGGCTGGTCATCCTGCCGCAGGTGCTGCGTTCGGTCAGCCCCATCCTGCTGACCCAGACCATCATCCTGTTCCAGGATACCTCCCTGGTCTACGTGCTCTCGATCACCGACATGCTGGGCGCGGCGTCGAAAATCGCGCAGCGCGACGCCAGCCTGGTGGAGATGTACCTGACCATCGCGGCGACCTACCTGTTGATTTGCGTCGTGGCCTCGCAGGCCGTCGCCTATCTTCGCAAACGCAATACCCCGGCCGCGCATGCCTGAGCGCCCCGGCCCCACCTGGAGAACGATCATGAGCCCGATCACCGCCACGCCCGCCGTCCAGTTGCGCCGGCTGAACAAGCACTACGGCGAGTTCCACGTCCTGAAGGACATCGACCTGGAGGTGGCCCAGGGCGAGCGCGTCATCGTCTGCGGACCTTCAGGGTCGGGCAAATCCACCATGATCCGCTGTGTCAACGGGCTGGAAAGCTATACCGATGGCGAAGTGCTGGTGCTGGGCCACGCCCTGGCCCACGAGGGCGCGGCGCTGTCGCGCGCCCGCCAGGAGGTGGGCATGGTGTTCCAGAGCTTCAACCTGTTTCCCCACCTGACGGTATTGGAGAACTGCATGCTGGCACCGGTGCATTGCCAAGGGGTGTCGCGGGCCGAAGCGCGCGAGCGCGCCTCGCACTACCTGGACCGGGTGCGCATCGCCAACCAGGCGGGCAAGTATCCCGGCCAGTTGTCCGGCGGGCAGCAGCAGCGCGTGGCGATCGCGCGAGCGCTGTGCATGCGGCCTAAAGTCATGCTGTTCGACGAGCCGACCTCCGCCCTGGACCCCGAGATGGTCAAGGAAGTGCTGGATACCATGCTGGCGCTGGCGGCCGATGGCATGACCATGATCTGCGTCACCCATGAAATGGGCTTTGCGCGGCAGGTTGCCGACCGGGTGGTCTTCATGGATGAAGGACTGGTGGTCGAGCAGGGCTGCCCCAGGCAACTCTTCGACGCCCCGGTCCATGAGCGCACGCGGCGCTTCCTGGAGCAGGTGCTGCATTGATCGGCCCGGAAGGGGCCTGCCGGCCGCCGCGTCCGGGTGAAATGCGGAGGCCGCCGTGCTAGATTCAGATACCTCTTCCATGGCGCAGCCATCATGCCGCGACACACCGAACCCGCGATCGTCCCGGCGCGCACCGCGCTGCTGGTGATGCACTACCAGACGGACATCATGGCGCTTTTCCCCGCGGTGGCGCCGACCCTGCTGGCCAATACCCGCGAGCTTTGCGATGCCGCGCGGCGCGCGGGCGTCGCGGTCTATTTCGCGCGGATCGGGTTCAGCGCGGGCTATCCGGAGGTCAGTCCGCTGAACAAGAACGGGCAGGGGATCAAGCGGCTGGGCCTGTTCCTGGATGACGAGATTTCTCCGGAGCTGGGCCGGCGGGCCGGCGAGCCGCTCATCCTGGCGCACCGGGCCAGCGTGTTCTTCGGCACCGATCTGGAACTGCGGCTGTCGGCGGCGGGGGTGGATACGCTGCTGATGGCGGGCATCGCGTCCACGGGCGTGATGCTGTCGTCGGTCGCCTATGCGAGCGACGCGGATTTCCGGCTGTACACCGTCAAGGATTGCTGCTTCGATCCGGACCCGGTCGTGCACGAACACCTGTTCGCGACGGCGTTCGAGTCCCGCACGACGGTGCTGTCCCTGGCCGAGGCCTTGTCCCTGCTGGCGTAGCGGCGGCGCCCTCAGGCCGTGGCGCGGACCTGTTCGGACGCCAGGTAGGCGTCCCGCGAGGGCACGAGGTGGTTGCGGCAGACCGCCATCAGCGCGCCGCGGTCGCCGTCGCGCAGGGCGTGGATCAGGGCCCAGTGCTCTTGCCGGGCCCGTTCGCGGTAAGCGGCCGAGGTCAGCGAGCCGAAGCGGATGGGGTGGGTGCGGCGGGCGTATTCCTCGATGGCCTGGCCCAGCACCGCGTTGTCCAGCAGGCTGAAGAATTCATGGTGGAAGCGCTGGTTGCTGCGGAATACGCGGCGGGTGTCGCCGTCGGCGACGGCCGCGTCGTGTTCGCGCTGCACGGCCACCAGCGCCGCCAGCCGCGCTTGCGGCACGGGCAGGGGAATCAGGCTGGCGGCGTGCACTTCCAGCACTTCGCGCAGGGCGTACAGCTCCATGACTTCGCGCGCCGAAAAGGCGCGCACGACGGCGCCCACGTTGCGCTTTTTCTCGACCACGCCCAGCAGTTCCAGGCCGGTCAGGACCTGCCGCACGGCGTGGCGCTTCATGGAAAAGCGCGCCATCAGGTCGTCTTCGGTCAACCGTTCGCGCGGGTGCAGCCGGCCGAAGACGATGTCTTCCTCCAGGGCCGCCACGGCGGCTTGCACGGCGTCGGGGGCTTGCGCCTGCAGGGCGTCGGGCGTGATGGCGTTCATGGAGCGATGGCCTATTTCTTCGGAACGGTGTCGTGCGTGACGCCGGCGCGCAGGAAGTCGAAGTCGACGCCCTGGTCGGCCTGGGTCACCGTCTGCAGGAACAGCTTGCGGTAGCCGCGTTCGGCGGTGGGACGGCTGATGGGCAGGGCCGCGGCGCGGCGCGCCAGTTCGGCGTCGTCCACCAGCAGCGAGATTTCGCGGCCGGCCACCGACAGGCGGATGCGGTCGCCGTTCTGCACGTAGGCCAGGGGCCCGCCGATGGCGGCTTCGGGCGTGACGTGCAGAACGATGGTGCCGGCGGCGGTGCCGCTCATGCGGCCGTCGGAGATGCGCACCATGTCCTTCACGCCGGCGCGCGCCAGCTTCTTGGGGATGGGCATGTAGCCGGCTTCGGGCATGCCGGGCGCGCCGGTCGGGCCGATGCGCTTGAGCACCAGGATGTCGTCGGCGGCCACGTCCAGCGCGTCGTCGTCGATGCGCCGCGCCATGTCCTCGGCGTCTTCGAACACCACGGCGCGGCCTTCGTGTTCCATCAGCGCGGCGTTGGCGGCCGATTGCTTGATGATGGCGCCGCCGGGCGCCAGGTTGCCGCGCAGCACGGCCAGGCCGCCCACCGGGTAGATGGGCGAAGCCGCCGTGCGGATGACGTCCTGCGGGAAGGCGGGAGGCGCGTCGTCGAGTTCTTCGCCCAGGGTGCGCCCGGACACGGTCAGCGCGTCCAGGTGCAGGTAGGGGCGCAGTTCGCGCAGCAGCGCCGGCATGCCGCCGGCGTGGTGGAAGTCTTCCATGTAGTGCTGGCCCGAGGGCTTCAGGTCCACCAGCACGGGGGTCTCGCGGCTGATGCGGTCCAGGCCGGCCAGGTCGATGTCGATGCCCAGGCGGCCGGCGATGGCCGTCAGGTGCACGATGCCGTTGGTGGACCCGCCGATGGCCAGCAGCACGCGCAGGGCGTTTTCGATGGACTTGCCGGTCAGGATGCGGTCCGGGGTCAGCCGCGACGCGGCCATGGCCACGGCCGTGGCGCCGGTCTTTTCCGCGACGCGCACGCGGTCGGCGGTGACGGCCGGGGCCGAGGCGCCGCCCGCCACCATCATGCCCAGGGCTTCGGTGATGCAGGCCATGGTGCTGGCGGTGCCCATCACGGAACAGGTGCCGACGCTGGCCACCAACTGGTTGTTGACGTCCGCGATCTCCTCGGCGTCGATTTCATCGGCGCGGTAGCGGCCCCAGTAGCGGCGGCAGTCGGTGCACGCGCCCACGCGTTCGCCGCGGTGCGAGCCGGTGAGCATGGATCCCGTGACCAACTGGATGGCGGGCACGCCGGCGGACGCCGCGCCCATCAACTGGGCGGGCACGGTCTTGTCGCAGCCGCCGATCAGCACGACGGCGTCCATGGGCTGCGCGCGGATCATTTCCTCGGTGTCCATGGACATGAGGTTGCGCAGGTACATGCTGGTGGGCTGCGAGAAGCTCTCGTGCACCGAAATGGTGGGGAAGTCCATCGGCAGGCCGCCGGCCAGCATCACGCCGCGCTTGACCGCTTCGATCAGTTGGGGGGCGTTGCCGTGACAGGGGTTGTAGCTGCTGCCGGTGTTGACGATGCCGATGATGGGGCGGGACAGGGCGTCGTCGGTGTAGCCCGCGCCCTTGATGAATGCCTTGCGCAGGAAGAGCGAAAAGCCGGTGTCGCCGTAGTTGGTGAGCCCGCGGGCCACGCCGCGCGCGGCCGCGCCCGCGCTGTCGAAAGGCCCGGGGGCCGGCTTGCCGTGCTTGGTCTCGTCCGTCATTTTGCTCTCGATAATATTATTGATAATCTAATGGCGGCATCATATCCACCCTTTGAAAGCGGCGGCAAGCGCTTTGTTCCAGCAATTCTATTGATCTATTTTTAAGATCAGTCGATAGAAAAATTCTGCTTCTTCAATCAAGTTGCTGACCCTACACTGGCGCCGTTGACGAGCCGGGCGTCCCGTTCATTCCTATACCCATCCCGGCAGGAGACCTACATGTCAGACCTGCGTCTGCGGCCCCGCCGCGCCATGCTGTTTTCCCTGTTGGCGCTGTGCGCCGGCGTTTCCGCTCCGGCCCTGGCCGCCGATGCCTATCCCGACAAGCCCATCCGCCTGATCGTCCCGTACCCGCCCGGCGGCGCGACCGACGTGATCGGCCGCGTGCTGGCGCAGGAGCTGACGGGCGCGCTGGGGCAGTCCGTGGTCGTGGAGAACCGCGCGGGCGCCGCCGGCAACATCGGCGCCGACCAGGTCGCGAAGGCGCCGGCCGACGGCTACACGCTGCTGATGGGCGCGCTGACCAGCCATTCGATCAATGCCGCGCTGTACCGCGGCCGCGTCACCTATGACGTGGAGAAGAGCTTCGCGCCGGTGTCCATCGTGGGCACGGTGCCGCTGGTGTTCGTGGTGCACCCGTCGGTGCAGGCGAACACGCTGGCGGAGTTCATCGCGCTGGCGAAGTCCAAGCCGGGCTTCATCACCATGGCGTCGGCCGGCAACGGCTCGCCGCAGCACCTGGCCGGCGAAATGTTCAAGCGCACCGCGGGCGTGGACGTGCTGCACGTGCCGTACAAGGGCAGCGGCCCGGCCATGACCGACCTGATGGGCGGCCAGGTGCTCAGCATGATCGAAACCGTGCCGGCGGCCCAGGCCAACATCAAGGCGGGCAAGCTGCGCGCGCTGGCGGTGACCTCGCCGCAGCGCGTGGAAGCGCTGCCGGACGTTCCCACCGCGGCCGAGGCCGGGCTGAAGGACTTCGAAGTGAGCTCGATGTTCGGCATCGTGGCGCCGGCCAACACGCCGGCTCCGGTGGTCGACCGCCTGAACGGCGAACTGAAGAAAATCCTGGCCAAGCCGGACGTCAAGGCGTCGTTGCTGAACCAGGGCGCGATCGCCACCTGGACCACGCCGGCCGACGCCGGCGCCCGCGTGTCGGCCGAGCTGGCCCGCTGGACCAAGGTGATCGACGAGGCCGGCGTCAAGGGCGACTGATCGTCCGCTTGCGCCAAGGTTGCGCCGTTGCGTCACTCGCCGGAAGTTCCTCCAGGAATTTCCGGCGATGTTGTTGCGGCCGGCCGCAAGGCATGCGCAACAAGGCTTGCGCGCGAGCGCGGGCGGACGCGTCATCGGCCGCGCCGCCGCGGCGCACGCATGCAATATTCCGCAATAAACCCCGAGCGGTCCGATACGGGGAGGTTGACCCCGAATTGACTAGGCCGTAATGTGCTTTGCGGGCCATCCTAGGACGGCAGGGGGATTCCACAATGACAGAGAACCAGGACGAAAGATCGATCCTGTATGCGCATTTCGGTACGCATAGCCCGTATTGGCGCCTGGCGGCTGACAGCGACGCGTTCGAGCTCGCAGCGGTCAAGGGCGCCGCGAACATCGCCATGGCGCTGCGGCCGGAACAGGCCGCGACGATACGCGGGTTGACCGGCATCACCTCCAGCGTGCGCATCGACATCGCGCTGTACGGCGACCTGCTCCGGCTCCACCTGGTGGGCCGCAAGATCAATCCCAACGAATGGGCCGGCACCGCGTCCGCGCATTCCGATACCGAGTCCGTCGCCAAGGACCTGGTCGAGGGCCTGTCCTTCGCCGAAACCGTGGTGTCCGAGGCCAATTCGGTCATCGTCATCGTCGACCAGAACGGCCGCGTGCAGCGCTTCAACAAGCTCAGCGAGGAATACACCGGCAAGCGCGAACAGGACATCGTCGGGCGCAGCGTCTTCGACATGTTCATGACGCGCGAAGAGGCCATCGCCTCGCGCCGCAATATCGCCGAGTTCTATAAGCGCGGCCAGTCCTACGAAGCCGAGCGGGTCATCAATACGGTCAAGGGCCCCCGGCTGTTCCTGTTCCGCAACAAGTTCGTCACCAGCGGCAGCGGTGAAAAGCGCGTCTACCTGATCTGCTCGGGCACCGACATCACGGAAGAGCGCCAGGCGCAGGAGCGCCTGCGGGTGCTGGCCAATACCGACATGCTGACCGACCTGCCCAACCGCCATGCCATCACGGCGCGGCTGAAAGAGGCGCTGGCGGCGGGCCGGGAAGGGCGGGGCGGCGTGCTGTTCCTGGACCTGGACAACTTCAAGCGCATCAACGACCACTACGGCCACGGCTTCGGCGACCACCTGCTCAAGGCGGTGGCGGTGGCCATCTCCGCCTGCCTGTCCGAGGGCCAGACGCTGGCGCGGCTGGGCGGCGACGAGTTCATCGTCCTGCAGGAAGCGGCCCAGCCCTGGGAACTCGAAGCCACCGCCCAGCGCATCATCGAACGCCTGCGCGAACCTTTCCGCCAGGGGCTGATCGAGGTCTACACCAGTTGCTCCATCGGCATCGCGATGTACCCCGACCACGGCGCCGACCTGGACAGCGTGGTGCGCAGCGCCGACATCGCCATGTACGTGGCCAAGGAAGCGGGGCGCCACACTTATCGCGTGTTCCAGCCCGAAATGGACCGGCGCAACGCGGACTACGTCTGGCTGGATACCAATCTGCGCAAGGCCCTGAGCGAAGGCCACCTGATGCTGTACTACCAGCCCAAGCTGGCGGGGCGCACCGGCGAGGTCGACGGCGTGGAAGCCCTGGTGCGCTGGCGCTCGCCCGAGCGCGGCATGGTCGGCCCGGGCGCCTTCATCCCCTATGCCGAGGAATCCGGCCTGATCTCGCCGCTGGGCGTATGGGTCATGCGCGAAGCCGCCCGGCAGGCTGCCGCCTGGAAGCGCGACGGCCTGAATATCCGAATCGCCATCAACATGTCGGCCCGGCAGTTGAACGACAAGGGCGTGGTCAGCGATTTCATGCGCGCGATCGGCGACACCGGCCTGGATCCCTGCCTGCTGGACATCGAACTCACCGAAAGCTGCCTGATCGAAGACGAAGTCGCGGCCATCGAACTGATCAAGCAGTTCCGGCAACTGGGCGCGCGCGTCCACCTGGACGACTTCGGCACCGGCTATTCCTCGCTGTCGCAACTGGCCCGCATTCCGCTGGACGCGATCAAGCTGGACGCCAGTTTCGTGCGCGGCGTGAACGAGAACCCGGTGTCGCAGGCGCTGGCGCGCGCCATCGTCGCCGTGGCGCGCACGCTGGAACTGAAGGTGATCGCCGAGGGCGTGGAAACGACGGAAGAGGCGGTGTTCGTGGATACGCTGGGCGTGGACGCCAAGCAAGGCTATCTCTATGCCAAACCCATGCCGGCGCCGGAGTTCACCGCCTGGCTGACCCAGCGCCGCCGGCTGCATCTGATCGCCTGACGCAGCCGGCACCGCGCCGGCGTCAGTGCATGGTGGCTTCCATCGCGGCGTCGGCGGTGACGGCGCTGCGCCGGTTCTGCGCGATCACCAGGCGCTCCATGTAGGCCCGGTCCTTCGGATCGATCGAGAACGCGGCGTCGACCCAATCCTCGGTAATGTCCATCAGCTCGGAACGCGGCAGGCTCAGCACGCGCTGGCGCGTGCGCAGCATGGCGCGCATGCCGTTGAGCTTGGGCCGCATGACGTCGATGAACGTGCGCGTGGCCTTGTAGGCGTCGCCCGGCTCGAACAGCACGTCCACCAGGCCCCTGGCGTGGAACCATTCGGCGGTGTGGGATTCGCCCGTGCCGATCAGTTCTTCCGCGAGCTTCATGCCCGAGCGCCGGGCCACCAGCGAATAGCCGCCCATGCCCGGGAACAGGTTGAACGCCATTTCCGGGAAGCCCATGCGGGCATTGTTCTGGGCCAGCACGAAATGGTGGGCCAGCGCGGCCTCGAAGCCGCCGCCCAGCGCCGTGCCTTCGATCATCGCCAGCGAGATCGCGCCGGTGTCGAAGCCGCGCGTGGCCGCGTGCACGCAATCCACGCAAGCCCGCGCATAGGCCCGCAAGGCCTCGCGCTTGCCGGTGCGGATGGCTTCGGCGAAGAAGTTGAGGTCGCCGCCGACGTTGTAGATCTGCGGAACCAGCGAACCCGTGACCCAGAAGTCGATGGGCAGGCCGGAATCCTTGGCGGCCCGCGCCAGGGTCATGATTTCGTCGATCAATTCATGGTTAAAGCATGGGCGCGGCTGCGCCCGGAGCATCATCCACATGACTCGACGTCCCTCCTCGTAAAACGCGGAGATCTGTTTCAGATTGCCTGCTGCGGTGAAGGGGTGGCAGTCCGGATGAATGAGTTGATTCATTTGCTTTCGTCCAATCGATCAGGGTGAGTCGGAGTACTGCGGAGTCAGCCTAATACAGACCTTCCGGCTTCCGTCTCATGCAAACCTCATGCGACTGGCCAGACTTGTCCGTAAGTCAAAGGTCCGAGTGATCGTTGGAAAAAAGCGCGGCGCGCCATGGCCCGCTCAGCCCATCAGGCGAGGCGGGCATGGGTAGAACGGATGAGGACGCACGCAAATCCGCGGCTGTCCGGGCGGCGCGCCGCAAGTCCGCCGCGGCGGGCGGGCTCATGCGTAGGGAGGAGGAAGACGGCGCGTTCAGGCAAGGCCGCCGTTGGCGCGCAGGACCTGGCCGTTGACCCAGCCGGCGTCGGGGCCCGCCAGGAACGACACCACGCCCGAGATGTCGTCGGGCTGGCCCAGGCGTTCCAGGGGCGGCATCTTGGCGTAGTGCTCGATCAGTTCCGCGCTCTTGCCTTTCATGAACAGTTCGGTGGCGACCGGGCCCGGGGCCACCGCGTTGACGGTGATGCGGCGCCCGCGCAGTTCCTTGGCGAATACCTGGGTGAGGCTTTCCACCGCGGCCTTGCTGGCGATGTAGACGGCGTAGCCCGGCAGGTTGAGCGCGACGGTGGTGCTGGACACGTTGACGATGGCGCCGCCGTCGGCCAGGCGGGCGGCCGCCTCGCGCAGCGTGTTGAAGGTGCCGCGCGTGTTGATGGCGAAGGTGCGCTCGAACAGGTCGTCGCTGGTCTCGGCCAGCGGCTTGATCTCCAGGATGCCGGCGCTGTTGACCAGCACGTCGACGCGGCCCAGTTCCGCTTCCACCTGGGCGAACATGGCGCGCACGTCGTCGGCGGCGGACACGTCGGCGCGCACCGCCACGGCGCGGCCGCCCGCCAGCCGGATTTCCTCGGCCAGCGCGTCGGCTTGCGCGGCGCTGGAGGCGTAGTTGATGCCGACGGCGAAACCGTCGCGGGCCAGCCGGCGCGCGATGGCGGCGCCGATGCCGCGCGACCCGCCGGTGACCAGGGCGATGCGTTGCGGGGTTTGGACGTTCATGAAGTCTCTCCTGTGGGTGGGGGGATGAGTCGAATCATGGACTATTTCAGACGGAAGATAATTACTCTATATTCGCTAACATAATTTCATTTCCATTAATAATGGACGGGGCGCGATGGATCGTTTCCAGGAAATGCGGGTGTTCGTGCGCATCGCCGAGCGGCGCAGTTTTTCCAAGGCCGCCGAGGACCTGCGGATACCGCGCCCCACGGTCACCAATCTGATCAAGCGGATGGAAACGCGCCTGGGCGCCCGGCTGCTGGAGCGCACCACGCGGCAGGTGCGGCTGACGCACGACGGCGAGGCCCACTACCGGCGCTGCGTGCGCCTGCTGGCGGACCTGGAAGAGGCCGACGGCGCGTTCCTGGACACCGCGCCCAAGGGGCTGCTGCGCGTCAACGCGCAAGGCACGCTGGCCAGGTTCTTCGTCATGCCGGGGCTGCCCGGCTTCCTGGAACGCTATCCCGACATCGTGCTGCACCTGGGCGAAGACGACCGCCTGGTCGACCTGGTGCGCGAAGGCGTGGATTGCGTGTTGCGCACCGGCTCGTTGCAGGACTCGTCGCTGGCGGGGCGGCAGATCGCCCTGATGCCGCAGGTGACCGTGGCCAGCCCGGCCTATCTGGCGCGCTACGGCGAGCCGACGCGCCTGGAAGACCTGGAGGGGCACCGCGCCGTGGACTACCTGTCCAGCGCCACGGGGCGCAGCCTGCCGCTGGATTTCACGGTGGACGGGCGCAACGTGCAAGTCCGGCCCCGGGCCGTGGTCAGCGTGACCGGGGCCGAGCTTTATACCGGCGCGGCGCTGGCGGGCCTGGGGCTGGTCCAGGTGCCGCGCTACCGCATCGAGCGCGAACTGGCGGCCGGCGAACTCAAGGTCGTGCTGCCCGCCGCGCCGCCCGCGCCCATGCCGGTGTCGGTGCTGTACCCGCAGAACCGCCAGGTGTCCGCGCGGGTGCGGGTCTTTACGCAGTGGCTGGCGGAGATCATTGCCCCCGCCTTCGGTCAGACGATGCCGGTCAGGTAGTACACGGCGATCGCCAGGAAGACCGACAAGGTCGATATCACGGTGATGGCGAAGATATCGCCGTAGGACTGGCGGTGCGTCAGGCCGGTCACCGCCAGCAGGGTGATGACCGCGCCGTTGTGGGGCAGCGTGTCCATGCCGCCGCTGGCCATGGCGGCGATCCGGTGCAGCACTTCCATGGGGATGCCCGCCGCGTTGGCGCTGTCGATGAAGGTCTGCGCCATGGCGGCCAGCGCGATGCTCATGCCGCCCGAGGCCGAGCCCGTGATGCCGGCCAGCGAGGTCACCGCCACCGCTTCGCCCACCAGCGGATCGGGAATGGCCTTGAGCGCGTCGGCCACCAGCAGAAAGCCCGGCAGCGCGGCGATGACGCCGCCGAAGCCATATTCGGCCGCGGTGTTCATGGAGGCCAGCAGGGCGCCGGAGACCGCGCTTTTGCTGCCCTCGGCGAAGTGCGCCTTGATGGCCCGGAACGAGAACAGCAGGATGGTGACGATGCCGGCGATCAGCGCGCCCATGACGGCCCACAGCGCCACCTGGTCCTCGGCGTTGACGGGCATGGGCTGGGGCAGGCCGGGCAGCGCCACTTCGGAGCCGGCCGGATACCAGCCCGGGATCCAGCGCGTCAGCAGGTAATTGGCCACCCCCACCACGACCAGCGGCAGCAGCGCGACCAGCGGGTGGTGGTCGCGTTCGCCGGGCGGGGTGGCCGGCTCGTTGCGCAGGTCCGTGCCATAGGTTTCCCCGGCCGCCGCCGCGCGCTTGCGCCGCCATTCCAGGTAGGCGATGCCGGCCGTCAGCGTGAAGGCCGCGCCGATCAGGCCCAGCCAGGGCGCGGCCCAGGTGGTGGTTTCGAAGAAAGTGGTGGGGATGATGTTCTGGATCTGCGGCGTGCCGGGCAGGGCGGTCATGGTGAAGGTGAACGCGCCCAGCGCGATCGCGCCGGGCATCAGCCGCTTCGGAATGCCGCCCTGGCGGAACATCTCGGCGGCGAACGGATAGACCGCGAACACCACCACGAAGAGCGACACGCCGCCGTAGGTCAGCACCGCGCAGACCAGCACGATGGCCAGGATGGCGCGTTCGGCGCCGATCAGGCGCAGCACCGCCTGCACGATGGCGCGCGAGAAGCCCGACAGCTCGATGAGCTTGCCGAACACCGCACCCAGCAGGAAGACCGGGAAATAGAGCTTGGCGAAGCCCGCCATGCGCTCCATGAAGATGCCCGAGAACACCGGCGCCAGCGCCGAAGGGTCGGTCAGCAGCACCGCGCCCATGGCCGCGATGGGCGCGCACAGGATCACGCTATAGCCTCGATACGCCGCCAGCATCAGAAACGCCAGCGCCGCCACCACGATGAACAATCCGGTCATTCGGTGCTCCAGGAATGAAGAGATAAGGGGTGAGGGGCTACACCTTACCGCATCCTTCCCGGAGACCGGGCGGCGATCAATATGTGGCGCGCAAGGTCAGCATCACATTGCGGGGTTCGCCATACACGCTGTAGTAGCTGGACGGCACCCGGCTGTAGTAGTGGCGGTCGAACGCGTTGTTCAAGGTGATGGACGCGTCCAGGTTGCGGTTGACGCGGTAGCCGACCTGCGCGTCGACCACGGCATAGCCGCCCTGCCACGACTCGCCGTTGCGGCTGGTGCGGCTCTGCACCCGCGCGCCCGCGCCCACGCGCCAGCCCGGCAGCACGTCGGGCGTGAATCGGTAGGTGGTCCAGACCTTGAACAGGTGCTTGGGCGACTCCGGATTCACGATCTGGTTTTCCTGCGTGGGGTCGGACAGGTAGCGGGTCTGAAGATAGGTGTAGCCGGCGTATACGTCCCAGTTGGGCAGCAGGCGGCCGGTGATTTCGGCTTCGACGCCCTGGCTTTGCGCTTCGCCCTGGGAAACATACCGTCCGGGGTTCGCGTCGTCCGGCACGGCACGGTGGTTGTCGCGGATCCGGAACAGGGCCAGGGACGCGTTGGCGGCGCCGTCCAGGAACTCGCCCTTCAGCCCGATCTCGTATTGCTTGCCCGTGCGCGGGGCCAGCGGCTTGCCGTCGGCCGTCATCTGCCAGGCTTCCGAAAAGGCGAATACGTCGGAGTAGCTGGCATACGCCGACAGCCAGGGGTTCAACCGCGCCACCGCGCCGAAGTACGGCACGAATTTGCGCACTTCGGGGTCGCGCCGCGTGTCGCCGGCCGTCGGCAGCACAGGCTGGGTCGCGTTGCGGTACCAGCTCTGGCGGCCTCCGGCGATCAGGGTCAGCGGATCGGCCACGTTGAAGCTGAGCTGGCCGTACACGCCCATCTGGCTGGACTTGCTGTTGTCGCCCGAGGTGAACGGCACATCCATTTCCGGCACGTCGATGTGGTGGATGTCCACGCTGTCGATGCCGGCGCCCGACGACCGGCTGTCCTGTTTGCGCTCGGCGTAGTTGGCGCCGACCATGGCCGTGTGGGTGCGGCCGAACAGCGTGAACGGGCCGGAGGCGTGGGTGTCCAGGCCCATCCAGCGGATGCGGTCCTTCTGGAATTGCAGCCAGTAGGCCGCCTGGTCCGTGGCGGGATCGACCGGGCCGTCGATGTAGCCGTACTTGCTGTCCAGGTCGGTCGCCCGGTAATTCATCGACACCTGGCCGGTCCAGCCGTTGGCGAAGCGGTGGCTCAGTTCCGCGTAGAACTCGGACAGGTCGGTATCGCCGCGCGCCCAATCCACGCCGTAGAAGCCGGAGCGGGGGCCGTCCACGAACCTGCCGTCGGAATAGGTCGACAAGCCGTAGTCGAAAGGCTCCATGCGCGTTTTCTGGTAGGCCGCCGACAGCGTCAGCAATGTATTGGCGGTCAGGTCGAATTCCAGCGATCCGTAGACCAGGCCCTGGCGCGTATGGGCTTCGTCCATCGAGTAGTCGCGGTCCTGGCCGGCCAGCCCGGCCCGGGCGCGGACGCGGCCGTCGGCGGTCACCGGGCCGGTGACGTCCAGTTCGGTGCGGTAGTTGTTCCAGGATCCGGCCATGACGCTGCCGGTCAGGCTGAAGACGTCCAGCGGACGCTTGCGCACCAGGTTGACGGTGCCGGCCGGACTGCCGAATCCTTGCAGCAGGCCCGCCGGACCGCGCAGCACTTCAATCCGGTCGTACATCGCCAAGTCGAACTGCGGCAGGTATTGCAGCGCGCCGTTGGCGGGCACGCCGTCGAACTGGACGTCGGTTTCGTAGCCGCGCGCGGTGAAATAGGCGGTGCCGTCGCCATAGCTCATGGCGCTCACCCCGGTGGTCTCGCGCAGCGCGTCCTGCACGGTGGTCATGTTCTGGTCGTCCATGCGCTGGCGCGTCACGACGGACACCGAGTTGGGGATGTCGCGCACGTTCGTGGCGCTCTTGCCGATGGTGACGGTGTTGGCGGTGTAGGACTGCGAACCCTCGGTCTGGCCGGGATCCGAGAGTTTCTCGGCCGCGCCGGTGACGCGCACGGGACTCAGTTGCGGGACATCGTCGGCGGCCTGGGCCAGGCCGGGCAGGCAGGCCTGGGCCAGCAGGGCGGCGGCGAGGGTCAGGCGGAAGGCGGGGAGGCGGCGTGGGGCAAATGCGACAGGGGGAAGTGCGGCGGGCGTCATTTTCTTTTGAAAACAATGGGAATCATTTGCATTAATGATAAAAAGCAATTTCCCTGCGCGCTGGACAGAAAATGTCGAAAAACGGACATAACTGGCTGGATCGCGAGCCTTTCAACCTTTGCTATCGAAATCCCGCCAATGCGTGAGTTTCCCGTCGAGGCGCCGCCCGTGGTGGCGCGCTCGTTCCACTACGAAGATGGCCAGCGGCAAGAGCCGCATTCGCACGAGCGCATCCAACTGATGTATTCGCCCACCGGCATCATGCGCGTCATGACCGAGGACGGCGCCTGGCTGCTGGCGCCGATGCGCGCGCTGTGGATCCCGCCGGGCGTGGCCCACGAGGTGCGCATGGTCGGCCAGGTGACGATGCGCTCGGCCTTCATCGCGCCCGACGCCGCGCCCTGGCTATGGAAGGATACTTGCGCGCTGGACGTGGCGCCGCTGATGCGCGAACTGATCCTGGCGCTGAACCAGCCGGTGGCGCGCCACGGGCCGGTGCAGCGGCTGAGCGCCGAGCTGTTGCTGAACCTGCTGGCCGGCACCGAGCGGCAGCATCGCCAACTGCCGCTGCCGTTCGACCGGCGCCTGCGCAAGGTCTGCGCGGCGGTGCTGCAGTCGCCCGGCAACGACGACACGCTGGAACAGTGGGGCGAGCGCATGGGCGCCAGCGCGCGCACGCTGGCGCGGCGCATGAAGGACGAGACCGGCATGAGCTTCCACAACTGGCGGCTGCAGGTGCGCATCGACGAAGGCATCTGCCGGCTGCTGCAGGGGCAGCCGGTGGTGAGCGTGGCGCGGGCGCTGGGGTATGCCGGCGCCAGCGCCTTCGTCTATATGTTCCGCAATGTGATGGGGGTGTCGCCGACGCGGTATCTGGAGCAGATCGCGGGCGGGCCGCGCTAGCCTTCCAGCAGCGCCAGCGCCTTGCGCGCCACCGCCGCGACGCCGAAGCTGGTCGCCAGGGCCTGGCCCTCCAGCTCGGCCAGCGGCACCCAGCGCGCGTCCAGCGCATCATCGCCGGCCACCGGCTCGCCGGCCTGCCAGCGGCACAGCACCGCGATCAGGATGTAATGCCGGCGCAGCGCGCCGGCTTCGTCATGGTCGAACACGTCGACGGCGTCGAAGACGCGCAGCGGCTGGGCGCGTACGCCGCATTCCTCGAACAGTTCGCGCGCGGCGGCGTCCTCGATCCGTTCGCCGGCCTCGATCTTGCCGCCCGGAAAGGCCCAGCGGCCCTGGTCCGGCGGGTTGGCGCGCCGCACCAGCAGCACGTGGCCGTCGCGCACCACGGCGGCGATGGTGGCGGGAATGGGGCGCGAGGGCGGGGTGGTCATGTCGGGCTGTCCTTGGGGGTGTGGGCCGGCGGCATTCAGTCGGGCGCCAGGCCGTCGAGCATCATCGCCAGGCCATATTCAAAGGTGGCGTCCGGTCCCTGCCTGTCCAGCGCTTTCATGGCGCGGGCCAGGGCGGGCGGCGGCGTGGGCGGGTCGGCGCGTTCGGGGGCGGCGGCTTCGGCGGCCTGCTGTTCCATGACCGAGCCGACCACGTAGTGGCCGATGGCGACCAGGGCGTTGGCCGCCTGCAGCGGCTTGAAGCCGGCATCGCAGAGCAGCTTCAATTGCGCCTCGACGCGATCGTACTGGGGCTCGGCGGGGTGGGTGCCGGCGTGGATGCGGGCGCCGTCGCGGTAGGCCAGCAGCGACCGACGAAAGCTGCGCGCATTGGCGTACAGGAAGTCCTTCCAGGGCGCGCCGGGCGGCGGCATCGACTGGGTGTGGCTGCGCGCCATGGCGTCGGCCAGCGCGTCCAGCAGCGCCTGCTTGTTCTTGAAGTGCCAGTACAGCGCCGGCTGTTGCACGCCCAGGCGCTCGGCCAGCCTGCGGGTGGTCAGGCCGTCCACGCCCACTTCATTGAGCAGCTCGAGGGCGCTGGCGATGACGGCGTCGCGTTGCAATTTGGCCATGGGGATTCCGGTTCGGCTTGATAATTTATCGACGATCAATTTATCATGCGAAAACTTATCGTTGATAAATTTCATCCTCATGCCGGACCGCGCCATCGCCTTGCTGCTTTTCATCGTCACCCTGGACGCCGCCGGGATCGGGCTCATCATGCCGGTGTTGCCCGGCCTGCTCGACCAGTTGAGCGACCCGGCCTCGACCCCCGCCCACTACGGCCTGCTGCTGTCGCTGTATGCGCTGGCGCAATGCCTGGCCGGGCCCGTCCTGGGGGCGCTGTCCGACCGCTACGGGCGGCGGCCGGTGCTGCTGGCGTCGCTGGCGGGCGCGGCCGTCGACTACGTGGTGATGGCGGCCGCGCCGGCGCTGTGGGTGCTGTACCCGGGCCGCATCCTGGCGGGCATCACGGGGGCCACCGGCGCGGTGGCCGCCGCCAGCATCGCAGATGCCGGCGATCCGTCGCGGCGCGCCCGGCGCTTCGGCCTGCTGTCGGCCTGTTTTGGCCTGGGCATGATCGTCGGCCCGGCGCTGGGCGGGCTGGCGGGGCTGGCCGGCGCGCGCATGCCGTTCGTGGCCGCGGCGCTGGCCAACGGCGTGGCCTGCCTGCTGGCGCTGGTGTGGCTGCCGGAATCGCGCCAAGGCGCGCGGCCGCCCTGGTCCTGGCGCGCGCTCAATCCGGTGGCGGGGCTGCGCCAGGCGTTGGGCGGCAAGGGCCTGGGCGGATTGCTGTGGGTGTTCCTGGTGATGCAGATGGCGGGGCAGGTGCCGGGGGCGCTTTGGGTGCTGTATGGCCAGGACCGCTTCCAGTGGGACGCGGCCGCCGTGGGCCTGTCGCTGGCGGGTTTCGGCGCCTTGCACGCGTTGACGCAGGCGACGCTGCCGGGGCCGCTGAGCGCGCGGCTGGGCGAGCGCGGCGCCCTGGCGGTGGGCATGGCGGCGGATGCGGCGGGCTATGTGTTGCTGGCCTGGGCCACGCAGAGCTGGATGGTGGCGCCGCTGATGCTGCTGTTGGCGGCGGGCGGCGTCGGCGCGCCGGCGTTGCAGGCGCTGCTGTCGGCGCGCGCCGGCGCGGGCAGCCAGGGGCAATTGCAGGGCGCCATGAACAGTCTGGCCAGCGCCGCCGCCATCGCCGGGCCGCTGGCGTTCACCACGCTGTACGCGGCCAGCGTCGGCGGCTGGACCGGCTGGCCGTGGGTGACGGGCGCCGCGCTCTATCTGCTGTGCGTGCCGGTGCTGGCTCGGCCGGGCACGCGCCACGGCACGGCGGCCCAGGCGAGCCAGCACCGGCGCGCCTAGCGCAAATCCCGGTAGTGGCCGCCGGGGCCTTGGGGCACACTGTCGCACTCGCCCGATAAGGGCGTGATGGATAACGACAGGGCCCGCGGGCCCGCTGGGGAAGCCGCATGGATACGCCGGACCGGCAGTTGCGCTATTTCTTGCGCATTGCCGAATTGAAATCGCTCTCGCGCGCTGCCGAGGACCTGGACCAGACCCAGTCCGGCCTGAGCCGGCAACTGGCCGCGCTGGAAGCGCACGTGGGCAAGCCGCTGTTCGTGCGCACCGGCCGGGGGGTGGAACTGACTGAGGCCGGCGCCCGCCTGCTGGACGGCATCCAGCCGGCCTACCAGAGCATCGACCGCGTGCTGGAGGCCGTGCGCCAGCGCGAGGGCGTGACCCAGGGGACCGTCAGGCTGGCGACCGTGCATACGCTCAGCTATTACTTCATGGCGGAGGTGGTGGCCAGTTTCGTCAGCAGCCATGAACACGTGAACCTGTCCGTCATGGGCCGCAGTTCGCCGGAAGTGGTGGCGCTGGTGGAAAGCGGCAAGGCTGACGTGGGCTTCGTCTACGATTCGGCGGTCGCCTCCGACAACCTGGCGTCGACCACACTGTTCGACGACGACATGTGCCTCATCGTGCAGAGCGACCAGCCCCTGATGGACAACGTGGACCTGGCGGGCATGAACCTGCGGCTGGTAGGCTTCCCGCCGCACTACGCGCTGCGCAAGATGATCCACAGCGCGGGCCTGGAGCCCGAATTCGTGGCCGAGGCCGAGACCATCGACGCCATGCTGAAGCTGGTGTCCTCGGGCGTGGGCGCCTGTATCCTGCCGTCCCGCATTCCCGACAAGCTGCTCCGCGACTATGGCTTGCGCAAGATCCGCGTCCACAGCCCGATCCTGCGCCGCCGCGTGGTCGCCATCACCCAGGCCAACCGCCAGCCCTTGCCCCTGGTGGGGGAATTGCTGGCCAGCGCGCACCGCATCGCCCTGCAATGACCCCGGCGCCGTCCCTGCCGGCGCGTTCCGAATAGCAGCTATGAGCCTGGCTGCATGGCTCGTTGGCGCCGCGGTTTCCATACTGTCGGTACTTCGCGGGGCGTCCGGTGGCGCCGGCGGCGGAGGGACCAACAGGGGAAGACATGAGCACCGCATTACGAGAGAAATCCTATTTCGACACCCGCGCCACGCAGGAAATGGCGCGCCATCTGCGCACCGTGCCGCGCGGCATCCAGGAAACCATGGCCTATGCCTGTCGCATCCTGGCCATGACCGGGCAGGAGGCCGGCCTGGCCGGGCAGATCAGCGTGCGTTCGCAGCGGCCCGGCGCCTATTGGACGCTGCGCTTCGGCCTGGGCTTCGACGAGGCCACGCCGGCGGACTTCATCGAGGTGGACCGCGACCTGCATACGCTGACCGGAGAGGGCATGGCCAATCCGGCCACGCGCTTCCACCTGTGGGTCTACGAGGCGCGGCCCGACGTGCAGTCCATCATCCACACGCACTCGCCCTGGGCCTCGGCGCTGGCCGCCGCCCGCCAGCCGCTGGTGATCTCGCAGATGGACATGACGCCGCTGCATGACGACTGCGCCTTCCTGGGCGAGTGGCCGGGCGTGCCGATCGCCGACCAGGAGGGCGTGATCATCTCCGAGGCCCTGGGGAGCAAGCGGGCCATCATCCTGGCCCATCACGGCTATCTGACGGCGGGCAAGTCCTGCGAAGAGGCGACCTACCTGTCGGTGTACCTGGAGCGCGCGGCGCGCATGCAGATCCGCGCGCGCGCGTTCGGGCCGCTGACGCCCGTGGACGACGCGCTGGCGCGCGAGGCGCATGACTACCTGCTCAAGCCCTCGATCGTCAACGCGACGTTCAACTACTGGGCCCGCCAGACGCACGGCGTTGCGCCCCTGCCGCTGCCCGCGGCCTGACGCCAGACGCCGCCCTGCGGCATTCCTCCAGACTTTTACTTCGGGGAGTCATGATGATGACGACCAAGCCTGCGGCTGCGCGCTCGCGCCGCGATTACGTGACGGCCGGACTGGCCAGCATGATGGGAACCACGATCGAGTGGTACGACTTTTTCCTTTACGGCACCGCCGCCGCGTTGATCTTCAACAAGATCTTCTTTCCGTCCTTCGATCCCTTGACGGGCACGCTGGCGGCGTTCGCCACCTATTCGGTGGGCTTTTTCGCGCGGCCGCTGGGCGGCGTGATATTCGGCCATTACGGCGACAAGATCGGCCGCAAATCCATGCTGCTGATCACCCTGCTGCTGATGGGCGTGCCCACCATCCTGATCGGGCTGATTCCTTCTTATGAGCAGATCGGCTACTGGGCCGCGGTGCTGCTGGTGCTGATGCGCTTCCTGCAAGGCATCGCGGTGGGCGGCGAATGGGGCGGGGCGGTGCTGATGGCGGTGGAACACGCGCCGGCCGGCAAGAAGGGCTTCTTCGGCAGCCTGCCGCAGGCCGGCGTGGCGCCGGGCCTGATCCTGTCGTCCCTGGCGATGGGGGCCGTCGCCGCCTTGCCCGAGGCCGACATGCTGGCCTGGGGCTGGCGCCTGCCGTTCCTGGCCAGCGTCGTGCTGCTGCTGGTGGGGTGGTTCATCCGCGTCAAGGTGGCCGAATCGCCGGACTTCGAGCAGATGCGCGAAAAAGGCGCCAAGGTCGAGGTGCCGGTGGCCGAGGTGCTGAAGCATCACCGGCGGGCCCTGCTGGTGGTGGTGGGCGCCAGGCTCGCGGAGGTGACCTGGTTCTACACCGTGGTGACCTTCTCGCTGGCCTACGCGACGGGCACCCTGGGCATCCCCCGCTCGGTCATGCTGGACGCCACGATCTGGGGCGCGGCCGTCGCCTTGTTCACCATGCCGCTGTTCGGCATGCTGGGCGACAGGATCGGCCACAAATGGGTATTCATGGCGGGCACCGTGGGCATCCTGGCCTGCGCGCCGGTGTTCTTCCATCTGCTGGGCACGCGCGACACCGGGTGGATCATCCTGGCGGTCTGCCTCGCGGTCGGCCTGGTCTACGCTTGCCTGTACGGGCCGGAAGGCACCTTGTTCTCCAGCCAGTTCCCGGCCGAAGTCCGCTACACGGGAATCTCGCTGGCGGTGCAGGTATCCGGCGCCATCGGCGGCGGCCTCGCGCCCATCGTGGCGACCTGGCTGCTGGCAAAGGGCGGGGGCGATCCCCGCTACGTGGTGTGGTACTTGAGCATCCTGGGAGTGATCGCCTTGTTCAGCGCGTGGCTGATGCGCAGCGAGGCCTCTGCGGCCGTCGCCCTGCGGGTGCCTTCGAGCGCCAAACTGAGGACGCCATGAAAACCATCGACTACTACTTCTGGATGAATTCGGACTGGGCCTACCTGGGCGCCGACCGCCTGGAGGCGCTGGCCCAACGCCAGGGGGCGGCGATCCGCTACCTGCCGGTGGACCTGCCCGACGTCTATGCCCGCACCGGCGGGATCCTGCTGGGCCGGCGCTCGCCCGAGCGCCAGGCCTACCGCGTGGCGGAACTGGCGCGCTGGTGCCGCAAGCTGGGGATCCACGTCAATCCGCAACCGGCCCACATGTGCCCCGACGCGGGCCTGGCCTCGCGCACCGTCATCGCCGCGGACCAGGCCGGCCTGCCGGTGGCGGCGCTGTACAAGGCCATCCTGAAGGCCGAGTGGTGCGACGAGCAGGACATCTCCGACGCGGCCACGCTGCGCGCCATCCTGCTGCGCCAGGGGCTGGACGCCCCGGCGCTGCTGGCGGCGGCGGCCCGGCCCGAGGCGCAGGCGGCCTATCGGCGGAACACGGACGCGGCGGTCGAGGCCGGCGTGTTCGGATCGCCCGCGTACGTCTACCGGGGCGAGGTCTTCTGGGGCCAGGACCGGCTGGACATGCTGGAAGAGGCTGTCGCGGGGTAGAGGGGGGCGGGCGCTTAAATGTGCCTGCCCTGCGGCAGCACGGTCAAGGCCACCAGGGCGACGATACTGGCGCCCATCACATACAGGGCGGGAGCGAAGGCCACGCCCGTGGTGTAGGTGATCCAGGTCAGGATGGCCGGAGCGAAGCCGCCCAGGACGGTCACCGCGGTGTTGTACGTCAGGGACATGCCCGAGGAGCGCACCGCGGTGGGAAACACCTCGGACAGCGCGGCGGGCGCCACGCCGACGTACATCGCCACCATCAGGCAGAACAGCGATTGCACCACGATCAGCGTCATTTGCGTGTGCGATGCCTGCAGCCACATCATGAGCGGATAGACGGCGATCAGCAGGACCAGGGCGGCCGCGCGCAGCAGGTTGCGGCGGCCGTAGCGGTCCGACAGGGTGCCGGAGAATACACAGCCGCCGGTCAGGAACAGATTGCCCACCAGCGCGGCCAGGAAAGCTTGCGAGCTGGTGAAGCCCATCGACTTCTGCACGTAGATCGGCATGAAGATGATGAGCGCGTAGGGTCCGACGGCCCAGAGCACCGACATGCAAAGCCCGGTCAGCAGCTCCTTGGGATAGTTGCGGATGACGGCCAGCAGCGGCGCCTTGACCCGGGCGTTCTGGCGAGCCTGGCGTTCCTGTTCTTCGCGGAAGTGCGGCGTTTCGTCCAGCGCGGCGCGCATCCACAAGCCGACCGGCGCAATGGCCAGGCCGATGATGAACGGAATGCGCCAGCCCCATTCGCCGACCTGTTGCTCGGTGAGCAGGGTGGTGACCAGGGTTGCCACGAGGGCGCCCAGCAGATTGGAGATGCCCATGCTGGCCTGCAGCCAGGAGGCGTATTGGCCGCGCTTGCCTTCGGGCGCGTGTTCCACCAGAAAGGCGGTGGCGCCGCCGACTTCGCCGCCGGCGGAGAAGCCTTGCAGCATGCGGCCGCAGACGATCAGCAGCGGAGCGCCCACGCCTATGGCGGCATAGGGAGGCGCGGCGGCGATCAGCAGGGTGCCTAGGGCCATCAGCATGATGGTCAGAGTCAGGGTCGCCTTGCGGCCGGCGCGGTCGCCGTAGGAACCCAGTACCAGCGCGCCCAGCGGACGGACCACGAAGCCCAGGCCGAAGGCCAGGAACGACGTCATTAGCTGGACGGTCGGGTTGGCGTCCTTGAAAAAATTCTGTCCGATGTAGACCGCGAACAGGGCATAGACCGTGAAGTCATACCATTCGAGGGCATTGCCGGCCGAAGCGGCAATGACTGCCTTGCGTCCGCTGTGGTGCCGTGCGGGTTGGGTCGCGGTCCGGCCCGGCAAGGCCTCGGCGCCCAGATTCATGGAGATGTCCTTCATTATTTCCCAATTCAGATCGTGCGCGTTCGGGTTGCGCCTGGTGTGTGGTGTATGTGGTCCCCGGAAAGACGAGCGCATCATAGAAATCAATCTCGATAATGTCGTATTACCTTTTGTTCCTGGTCCATAACATCAAATTAATCCCTGGCCCCCCGCCATAGCGGGACATGGGGGACGGTTGAGGTCACGCTAAGGGATAACCCCGACGTTTATGTCGGGCAGAAGGGGGCCTAGTTGTGCTGTTCGAGGTTGTGCAGCACGTTGATGAAGGCCAGGGCGGGGCGCGACAGGGGCTGTAACTGCAAATGGAAGACGTTCACGGGCGCGTTCACCGTGCCTCGGATGGGAACCGTCACCACTTTCGACCAAATCGGTCCGGCCACGGTGATTTCGTCCACCAGCGCCACGCCCGCGCCGGCCTGCACCAGGGCGCAGGCCACGTGGGCCTGCTGCACTTCGATGCGCGGTTCCGGCTGCGAGTCCTCGTCGCCGAACAGCCGGTTGATCAGCATGCCGAAGGGAATGTCGGCGCTGTAGCCGATCAGAGGCTCGTTGATCAGGTCGCGCACTTCCACCTGGCCGCGCGCGGCCAGCGGGTGGCCCTTGGGCAGGACCGCGACGATCTTGTTCTCGTAGAGAGGCTGCGAGGCCAGGCTCGGGTGCTCCACCGGCATATAGGCCACGCCCAGTTCCACCTGCTGCGTCAGCAGCGCCTGTTGCAGCGTCGCCGGGATCTGGGTTTGCAGCACGATGCGCATCTGCGGGTAGCGCTTGCGGAACTGCGCGATGGCGCGCGGCAGCAGGGATTGGCCCAGGCTGGGGCTGCAGGACAGGCGCAACTGCCCCTCGCGGTTCTCCGCCAGGTTGTCGGCCACTTCGTTCACGCGCTGCACGTTCTGGTAGAGCGCCGTGACTTCCACGAACAGCCGGCGGGCTTCCGGCGTGGGGTAGAGCCGGCCCTTGATGCGCTGGAACAGCATCAGCCCCAGGCGTTGTTCGGTATAGGCGATCAATCGGCTGACCGCGGGCTGGGACACGAACAGCAGCTTGGACGCGCCGCTGATGGAACCGCTGAGCATGATGGCCCGGAAGACCTCGATCTGCCGCAGATTCAATTTCATATGCTTAACCTGATGTTAATTCCGATGCACATATAAGCATAAGACGTTTTGGCAGGTCGCTCACTACACTGCACCCACTGATTTAAGGATGGAAGCGGTCATGAGCGATTTCGATTTGGTGGTGCGCGGCAATATCGTCGATCCGGATGCGGTGGCGATGGACGGCTGGCTGGCGGTGCGGGAGGGAAAGATCGCGGCGCGCGGCGTGGGCGCGCCTCCCGCGGCGCGGGCCAGCGTGGACGCGAGGGGCCAGTGGATCGTCCCCGGCGTGGTGGACGGCCAGGTGCATTCGGGCAGCCAGCAGAACCAGGAGGGGCTGGGCTGGGCCTCGCGCGCCGCGGCGGCTGGCGGCGTCACCGTCATGGTGGACATGCCCTACGACGATCCGGAGCCCGTGGCTTCGCGTCCTCAACTGGACGCCAAGATCGCCGAAGCCGAGCGCGACTGTCATGTGGACGTCGCGCTGTTCGGCACCCTGAACACCCAGCATGGCCTGGCCGCCGCGGCCGGCCTGATCGAAGGCGGCGTGTGCGCGTTCAAGTTCTCGACCTTCGAGGCTACGCCAGGCCGTTTCCCCCGCATCGAGGAGGACGACCTGTACGAGGCGTTCCGGTTGATCGCGCCGTCCGGACTGGCCTGCGGCGTGCACAATCAGATGCAGGAACTGACGCGCAAGAACATCGCGCGCCTGGTGGATGCCGCAGACACGGGGTGGGACGCCTTCATGCGCGCCCACACGCCGCTGATCGAAAACCTGGCCACCGCGCTGATCTACGAGATCGGCGCCGAGACGGGCGCGCGCGCGCACGCGGTGCACGTTTCGACCTCGCGCGGGTTCGAGATCTGCAATATGTACCGCCGCAACGGCCATCGCGCCAGCATCGAAACCTGCGTGCAGTACCTGATGCTCAACCATGAAGAGCACACCCGGCGCTTCGGCGCCAAGACCAAGCACTATCCGCCGATCCGGCCGAAGGCGGAGGTCGACCTGCTCTGGACCCATATCGCCAACGACGAATGCACCTTCGTCTCGTCGGACCACGTCAGTTGGGGGCTGGAACGCAAGCAGAATCCCAACGTTTTCAAGAACTCGTCCGGCGGCCCGGGCCTCGAAACGCTGCTGCCCGCGTTCTGGACCGGCTGCGAAGAGCACGGCATCGCGCCGTCCATGGTGGTGCGGCAATTGAGCCGCAACCCGGCGCGGCACTTCCTGCTGGACGACCGCAAGGGCTCGCTGGAGGTGGGCAAGGACGCCGACATCGTCATCCTCAAGCCGGAGCGCCATGCCTACGACCCCGCGGGCAGCCTGTCGGCCGTGCAGTGGAGTTCGTTCGAGGGCCGCGAGTTCTCGGTGCGCGTCGCCGCCACGTGGTGCCGCGGCCAGCAGGTGTTCGACGGCCAGCGCATCGTCAACCAGAAGGGCGACGGCCGCTTCCTGCGCCCGCGCCAGGCTTGAGGACCGGAACCATGGCTGTCGAGTTTCCGCCCCTGAACGCCGAGCGCCTCTGGGCCCGCGTCGAAACCCTGTCCCGCTTCACCCTGCCCGACGTTCCCTGGACGCGCCGGGCGTTCTCGCCGCTGTTCGGCGAGGCCCGCGCCTGGCTGCGCGGCGAGTTCGAAGCCGCGGGCCTGTCCACCCGCCTGGACGCCGGCGGCAACCTGATCGGCACGCTGCCCGGGCGCGATCCCGCGCGCAAGCCCATCGCCACCGGTTCGCACTGCGACACCGTCATGAGCGGCGGCCGGTTCGACGGCATCATCGGCGTGCTGGCGGGCATCGAAGCGGCCCGCACGATGCGCGAACACGGCATCCAGCTTGAACACCCCTTCGAGGTCATCGACTTTCTGTCCGAGGAACCCAGCGACTACGGCATCTCCTGCGTGGGCAGCCGCGCGCTGTGCGGCCAGTTGACCGCCGACATGCTGCAAGCCCGCAACCCCGAGGGCGAGACGCTGGCCCAGGGCATCGCCCGCGTCGGCGGCGACCCGTCCGCGCTGGACGCGCCGCTGCGCCGCGCCGGCGAAACCGCCGCCTTCGTCGAACTGCACATCGAACAGGGCCCGGTGCTGGAAAGCCGCGGCCTGCCCATCGGCGTGGTCACCAATATCGTCGGCATCCGCCGCGTGCTGATCACGGTGGAAGGCCAGCCCGACCACGCCGGCACCACGCCCATGGACATCCGCCGCGACGCGCTGGTGGGGGCCGCGCGCATCATCGACGCCGCCAGCCGCCAGGCCGGCGCCGCCAGCGGCAATCCGCATTATGTGGTGGCCACGGTGGGCCGGCTGTCGATGACGCCCAACGCGGCCAACGCCGTGCCCGGCCTGGTCGAACTGACGCTCGAAATGCGCAGCGACAGCGACGCCGTGCTGGACGCCTTCCCGGAGACGCTGATGGCGGGCGTGGCGCAGGACCTGAAGGCGCTGCGCCTGACCGCGAGCTTTGCGCAACTGAGCCGCGCCCGCCCCACCGACTGTTCGCCGCTGGTGATGGACGCCGTCAAGGCCGCCGCCGACCGACTGGGCTACGCCTCCATGCGTCTGCCCAGCGGCGCGGGCCACGACGCGGTCTACATGGCGCCCACCGGCCCCATCGGCATGATCTTCATCCCCTGCCTGAACGGGCGCAGCCACTGCCCCGAGGAATGGATCGAACCGGCGCAGTTGCTGGACGGCACCCGCGTGCTGTACCAGACGGTGCTGGAGCTGGACCGGACGCTGCGCGGCTGACGGGACGGGCGATGGCGGGCGCGTCCCGGCGTCCGCCACCGCCGCCCGGCTACTTCTTCACCAGCGGGCAGGTGGACTTGGACAGCGGCATGAAGGCCTGGTCGCCCGGCAGGGTGGCCACAAGTTTGTAGTAGTCCCAGGGCCGCTTGGACTCGGACGGCTGCTTCACTTCGAACAGGTACATGTCGTGCACCATGCGGCCGTCCTCGCGGATGCGGCCGTTGGCGGCGAAGAAGTCGTTGATCGGCATGGACTTCATCTGCTTCATCACGGCGATGGGTTCGTCCGTGCCCGCCGCCTGCACCGCCTTCAGGTAGTGCATCACGGACGAGTAGGTGCCCGCCTGGCTCATGTTGGGCATTTTCTTGAGCTTGTCGTAATAGCGCTGCGACCAGGCCCGGGTCTGGTCGTTCATGTCCCAGTAGAAGGCCTCGGTCAGCGTCAGGCCCGCGGCGGCTTCCAGGCCGATGGCGTGGATGTCGTTGATGTACAGCAGCAGGCCGGCCATTTTCTGGCCGCCCTTGGTCAGGCCGAACTCGCTGGCGGCCTTGATGGCGTTGACCGTGTCGCCGCCGGCGTTGGCCAGGCCCACGATCTGCGCGCGGCTGGCCTGGGCCTGCAGCAGGTAGGAGGCGAAGTCGCTGGAGCCCAGCGGATGGCGCGACGCGCCCAGCACCGTGCCGCCGTTGGCTTTCACGACCTCGGTCGCCGACGCCTGCAGTGTGTGGCCGAAAGCGTAATCGGCCGTCAGGAAGTACCAGCTCTTGCCGCCCTGTTCGACGGTGGCGCGCGCCGTGGTGTTGGCCAGCGACCAGGTGTCGTACGTGTAGTGCACGGAATAGGGCGAGCACAGGTCGTTGGTGATGCGCTCGGTGCCGGGCCCGCTGAAGACCACGATCTTCTTTTTTTCGCGGGCCACTTCCAGCACCGCCAGGGCAGGCGCGGATCCCGCCACGTCCATGATGGCGTCCATCTTCTGGACGTCGTACCACTCGCGCGCCTTGGCCGCGGCGATGTCGGCCTTGTTCTGGTGGTCCACCACCATCAGGTCGATCTTCTTGCCCAGCACCTTGCCGCCGAAGTCGGCGATGGCCATTTCCGCCGCGGCGGCGCTGCCCTTGCCGGTCACGTCGGCGTAGACGCCGCTCATGTCCAGGATCAAGCCCAGGCGGACCACGTCATCGGAGATGGCCGCGGGTTGCGCGTGGGCGGCGCTGGCGGCGAAGGCGGCGGACAACAGGGCAAGCGTGCTGCGCAACTGCAGGGACATCCGGGGTGTTCCGGGGCATTTCATGGTCGGTCTCCTTGGTGCCGGATCTTTTCGGATACTGCGGGAGGCGCCTCGGAGGCTGCTGCGGCGCTCTGTTTTGGGGAAAGCGGTTGCGGGCGGGCCGGACCTCAGCGGCCGGTCAGCAGGTCGAATTCCATCCGCACCTTGCGGAACGGAAACTCCAACCGGGCGAAATACACGACGCGGCCGTCGATGCAGGCATAGCGGCGCAATTCGGCGACGGGGGAGGACACGGGAATCTGCAAGGATTCGGCGGATTCCTGGCCGGCCTCGATCACGTTGAGCACCTGGCGGGCCTCGCTGATGCGCGCGCCGTAGAACTGGTCCAGCACGGGCGCCACCGTGCTTTTCCGGATGCGGGCGCGGTGCTTGCGGAACAGCCCGCTGTCGAGGAAGACCTCGCTATAGCAGAAGGGGCCCGCGTCCGTGGTGTGCACCCGGCTCAGGTACTGGAAACTGCCGCCGCGGTCGGCGCCGCAAGGCATGCCCAGGGTGTCGGGCAGCGGCGAATCGGCGCTGGATTCCACCAGCGACACCGTGCCCAACTGGTTGCTCAGTTCCACGGTCTCGGCCCAGGTCTTGGGGATCAGCAGCGTGGGCGTCTCGGGCAGTTCGGCGTTGACGAAGGTGCCGGAGCCGCGCGAGCGCCGGATCAGGCCGTCCTCTTCCAGCAGGCCGAACGCCTGGCGGATCGTCGCCCGCGAGATGCCGTAGGTTTCCATCAGGGATTCCAGCGGCGGGATCTGCTGGCCGGGCCGCCAGGTGCGGTTCTGGATGTGGCTGCGGAACAGCGCGGCCGCCTGCAGATAAAGCGGCTGGGGGCTGTGCGAGAAGAGCTTGCGGGCGGACATGGTCAGGGCGAGGGCGGGGCCGCGAGCATGGCGTCGGCCATGTCGCGCAGCCGGTGTTTCTGGATCTTGACCGAGTTCGCGCTTTCCACCGAGGGGAAGGCGTCCAGCACGGTGAAGCCCGCCGGCACCTTGAAGCCGGCCATGGCCGCCTTGCAGGCCGCAGCCCAGCCCGCGGGATCGGCCTGGGCGCCCTCGCGCAGCAGCACGAAGGCATAGGGCACGATCTTGCCGCCCTGGGTGGCGCCCACGACCTGGCAGGCGCGCACGCCAGGCAGGGTCTCGACCACCTGCTCGATTTCCACGGGATTGACCAGGAAACCGGACAGGCGCAGCGAATCGCCCATGCGGGTCTGGAACACGAACTGGCGCGGCGTCAGCGTATAGCCCAGGTCTCCCGTCTTGAAATAGCCGTCGCCGGTGACGGCGCCGCGGGTGGCTTCCGGATTGTCCAGGTAGCCCTGCATCAGGCTGGGCGACAGGATTTCGAGTTCTCCGGACTGGCCATGGGGCAGGACCTGGCCCGTGGCCGGGTCGCGCGCCCGCACGCGGGCGTCGGGGTAGATCAGCGTGCCGCCGGGCTGGTGGCGGGCGGAGACGTCGCCTTCGGCCGGATCGCGGGGCTGGCCGGCGACCAGCGCCACCAGTTCGCTGGACCCGTACAGGCCGGTAAGCGGCACGCCGGCCTCGCGGGCGAGGTCGAGCATGTGGTCCAGCGCCGGCGTGAAACTGGCGAAGCCGAACAGCCGCGCCGAGGCGAAGTCGCCCGGGGCGGCCGCCTGCATCATGCCGACCAGCGCTTCATTGTTGGCATAGGTGTGCGTGACCGCGTAGCGGCGCGCGGCATCGGCGGATTGGGCCGCGTTGAAGACGGGCGCGCAGACCACGGGCACGCCTTGCGCCAGGCCGCCCACCAGGGTGGCGAAGCCGAAGGCGCCGCAGAACGGCGCGCTGGCCAGCACGCAACTGCGGGCGTCGTAGCCATAGGCCGCGGCCACCGCCGCGCCATGGCGCAGCAGCGTGCGCTGGTCATGCAGCACGAATTTGGGCTTGGACGTGGTTCCCGACGTGGTGAAGCACAGCACGCCGGCATTGCCCTGCGCCGGGGGCGCGGGGTCGGGCGAGGCCAGCAGGTCCGCGTAGCGGTGTGCCGGGCTGCCGTTCACGGCGGGGGATTCGCCGGCCCCGGCCAGCGCGATCGCGCCTCGCAGCCGCGCCAGGTGCTCGGGCGCCACGCCGTCCAGGATGCCCTGGAAGTCGATGCCTTTGAACCCCGGCCAGAACACCAGCCAGTCCGCCTGGCCGCGTCCCAGGATGTCGGCCACTTCCAGCGCGCGAAAGCGCGTGTTGACCGCCAGCACCAGCGCGCCCAGGTGGGCGCAGGCCAGGAAGGATTCCACCCACGCCGCGCAATTGGGCAGCCAGACCGCGACGCGATGCCCCGGCCGCACGCCGATGCGCGCGAGCCCGGCGGCCAGCGCGCGGCTCCGCGCGCGCAGCGCCTCGGCGCTGACCGGCCGGTCCTGGTCGATCAGGAGGGGGGCGTCGGGCTGGCGTGCGGCCAGCGCGTCCAGGTGTTCGGAGAAAGTCGAGTACGGAAACGGCATGGCTTACACCGTGGCGATAGGCGTCACGGGGGAACCCACCGCGCCCGGCATGCGCAAGGGCGGGGCGGTCAGCAGGAAGCGGTTGCGGCCCTGCCCGTGCAGCCAGTCGGCCAGGTCCTTCAGGTACCAGAGTTCGGCCAGCGGCACGCCCAGCTTGAACAGGCAATGGTGGTGCAGCGGCAGGATGGAATGGCCGGGCCCGGAGGTGCGCGCCGGATAGGCCTCGACCGCGTAGTTGTCCGCGCAGAGGGCGGCGATGCCGGAGCGCGTGATCCAGTCCAGCAGCGCCGGATCGGACCCGTCCAGCACGGCGCCGGTCCGTTCCAGTTCGTGCGGGTCGGGCTGGCCGTTCATGGCCACGACCGCTTCGGCGAAGCCGGTGCGCAGCACCAGCATGTCGCCGGTCTCGACCGAGACGTTCTGCGCCTGCATGGCCGCCTGTAGCTGGGCATGGCCCACCACCGTGCGGCCGGGGCCGAACGCCCGGGCCAGGTCCACCAGCACGCCGCGGCCCTGCATGCCTTTTTCGGCGTAGCGGCTGACGCTGAGTTTGCGCGCGAACGAGCCGCCCGGCGGGCAGCAGGCGTCGGCCGAGGTATCGGGATCGGCCCCGCCGAACACGTCCACGCCCGCGGCGTAGCCGTTGTAGTACACGCGGCGCGCCTGGCCGTCGCCCTGGATGTCGAACATCGCGCCCACGTGGCACAGGCCGTCCCATTGCGTGGAGTACTGCATGGACAGCGTGACCTGGTCGTCGGACAGCACGTCCACGGCCTCGGGCTGCACCTGCGACATCTGGAAGTTCAGGTAGGGCGTGCCCTCGCGGAAGGTGGGCTTGAGCGTGGGCGCGTGGCGGCGCGGATTCAGCACGTTGCCGCCGGGCAGGTCCAGCGGCAGCGACAGGCAGAACACCTTGCCCGCCCGCACCTCGCGCACCGCCTGCAGCACTTTTTCTTCGGTCAGCAGGTTCAGGCGGCCGATCTCGTCGTCCGCCCCGAAGTCGCCCCAGGTCGATCCTTCCGGGCGTCGGGTCCAGCGTTTCATCTGCTTGTCTCCTTTCGGCTTTCTGTGTTTTTATTAATATAGTACGTATTTACGTACTATAGGAAGAAACCAAAAAAACCCAAAAGAAATCCGCGATCAGCGGATTCGTTAGGAGACAAAACCATGACGCAATTCCTGCATCCGCGCTCCGGATGGCGCGGGCTGGCGGCCGCCGCGCTGGCCGTGCTGGCGTTGCCCGCGGCCCATGCCGCGGGCTATCCCGACCATGCCGTCACCGTCGTCGTCCCTTATCCGCCCGGAGGCGGCGCGGACATCTTCGGCCGCGCCATCGCCCACGCGCTGGAGCCCGGCCTGAAGCAGACGGTGCTGGTCGAGAATAAGCCCGGCGCGGGCGGCAACATCGGCATGGCCTACGTGGCCCGCGCCAAGGCCGACGGCTATACGCTGGGCCTGGGCACCATCGGCACCCAGACCATCAACCAGTTCCTCTACAGCAACATGGCGTTCGATCCCGAGCGCGACCTGGTGCCCATCGCCCTGGTGTCCACCACGCCGAACGTGATCGCCGTGAGCGCCAAGTCGCCCTACAAATCGGTGGCCGACGTGATCAAGGCGGCCAAGCAGTCCAAGGACAAGAAGCTGACCTACGCCTCGCCGGGCGTTGGCTCGTCGGTGCACCTGACGGGCGCTTATTTCGAGGCGATGGCGGGCGTGACGATGCTGCACGTGCCCTTCAAGGGCACTTCCGCGTCGCTGCCCGCCGTGGCTGGCGGCCAGGTCGACCTGCTGTTCGACAACCTGCCGGGATCGCTCGCGCAGATCAAGGACGGCAACCTGGTGCGCGGCGTGGCCGTCACCTCGGCCACGCGCGACCCGTCGGTGCCCGACCTTCCGACCGTGGCGGAATCCGGCCTGCCGGGCTTCGATGTCACGGCCTGGTTCGCGCTGTACGCCCCGCGCGGCACGCCGGAACCCGTGGTCAAGCAGTTGATAGAAGCCGCGCGCAGCGGCCTGCAAGGCCAGGCCATCGCGAAGAACTTCGCCGGCATGGGCGCCAGGCCCGGCACGCTCTTCGGCGCGGACCTGGCGGCCTTCGAAAGCGAGGAACGCAGGAAGTGGGGCGGACTCATCAAGGACAAGGGGATCACCGCGCAATGAACACACCCATCGCACTGGTCACCGGCGGCAGCCGGGGCATCGGCCGCGCCATCGTCGCGCGCCTGATCGAGGACGGCTACCAGGTCGTCAACTTCAGCCGCGGCGCGCCCGAGGCGCCGCTGCCCGGCGAAACCTTCCGCTCGGTCGACCTGGGCGACGCGGCGGCCACCGCAGCCGCCGCGCGGGAACTGGCGGCCGAGCGTCCCGTGCTGCACCTGGTCAACAACGCGGGGATGATCCAGGTCGCCAACATCGAGGACGTGACGCAGGAGCAACTGGCGCGGACCATGGCGCTGAACCTCACGGCGCCGCTCCTGCTGTTGCAGGCGCTGCTGCCCGGCATGCGGGCGGCGCGGTACGGCCGCGTGGTGAACATCGGCAGCCGCGCGGCCCTGGGCAAGGGAGGACGTTCGGTCTACGGCGCGTCCAAGGCCGGACTGGCGGGCATGACGCGGACCTGGGCGCTGGAACTGGCGGGCGACGGCATCACGGTGAATACCGTGGCGCCGGGGCCCGTCGCCACCGAACTGTTCAACCAGTCCAATCCGCCCGGCGCGCCGAAGACCGTGGCGCTGGAAGCCTCGATCCCGGTGGGCCGCGTGGGCCGGCCGGACGAGGTGGCCCACGCGGTGGCCATGTTCCTGGATCCGCGCGCGGGTTTCACCACGGGGCAGTTGCTGTATGTGTGCGGCGGGATGTCGGTGGGCCTGGCCTAGCGGTCTTCCGGCGCCGGCCGTTCCGGCGCGGCCCGGCCGCCAAGCTGCCGCGCGATTTCCTTTCTGGAAACCTTGCCCGTGGCGGCCAGCGCCGCCGCGCGCTCTTCGCGCAACCGCCTCAGCACTTCGGTGGGCGCCACGCCGAAATGGGCGGCGAACCTGCGCTGGAAGGTCCGGCGCGACATATGGCAGGCGTCGGCCATGTCGTCCACCGACCAGCGGGCCGACAACTGCGCCTCCATTTTCTCGACCAGCTCGCGGAAGGGCGCGGCCACTCGGTCCTGCAGGCGCAGGGTCTGGTTGTACTGGCGCTGGTCGCCGTTGCGCCGCATGAAAACGACCAGGCGGCGGGCCACCTGCTGCGACAGGTCCGGCCCGAAGTCGCGTTCGATCATTGCCAGCGCCAGGTCGATGCCGGCCGTGACGCCGGCGGAGGTCCAGTATTTGCCGCTTTCGATGTAGATGCGGTCGTCCTGCACGCGCAGGGCGGGGTAGCACGATTGCAGCCGGGTGGCCGAGCGCCAGTGCGTGGTGACGGCCCGCCCGTCGAGCAGGCCCGTGGCGGCCAGCACGAAGGCGCCGGTGCAGACGCTGCACGTGCGCCGGGTGTCCGGGTCGCGGCGGCGCAGCCACGCCTGCGTTTCGCCGTGGGCGCTGGCGAGGTCCGCGCCCGGTCCGCCGGGGACCAGTATCGTATCGATGGGCGCGTCGGCGTCGCTGGCGAAGGTGTCGTCCACCTGCATGCGCAGGCCCTGTTCCCAGGTGGCGACCACGGGCGCGGCCGCGATGGTGTGCAGGCGGTAGAGCTTGCGGCCGGCTTCTTCGTTGGCCGAACTGAAAGCCTGCCACGGCCCGGCCAGGTCCAGCGGCTGGAAGCCGTCGTACAGCACGAACACGATGCGCAATGGCGCATTCGGGGCCGCAATTGGCGCGCCCGGGCGGGCGCGTCCGCCTATCCTGGAGGCTGGCGTTTCTAACGGAGCATCGTCATGCATGTGAATTTTCTCTTGTTCGAGGGACTGACCCAACTGGATATGACCGGACCCTACGAGGTGCTGGCGAACGCGCCGGGCTTCACCGTGGATTTTGTCGCAAAAACCTCCGATCCGGTGCGTTGCGATCGCGGGCTGCGTTTCGTGCCCACGCAGACGATCGCGTCCGCGCCGCCCTGCGACCTGCTGGTGGTGCCGGGCGGGCCGGGCACGGACGACGCCATCGTCGATCCCGATTGGGTGGCGTTCACGCGAGGGCAGGGGCGGCAGGCGCGCTACGTGTTCGGCATCTGCACGGGTTCGCTGCTCCTGGGCGCGGCGGGGCTGCTGCGGGGCAAGCGGGCATCCAGCCATTGGCGCGCGCGCGAACTGCTGTCGCGCTTCGGCGCCACGCCCAGCGACGAACGCCTGTGCGTGGACGGCAGGCTGTTCACCGCCGGCGGGGTGACCTCGGGCATCGATATGGCGCTGAAGGTGGTGGCGGAGCTGTGCGGCGAGGACGCGGCCAAGCTGATCCAGTTGCAGATCGAGTACGACCCGAAACCGCCGTTTCCCGGCGGCACGCCCAAGACGTCGGAACCGGCCGTGGTGCAGCGCTATCTGGAGATGTCGCAGGCCCGCTACGAGCGCCGCTCGCAGGCGGTGGACCGCGCCGCGGCGGCGATGGCGCCCTGAAGGGCTATCTGGCCAGGTGGTCCAGCGGCAGCGGGCTTTGCGGCTTGACGGTCTGGATGGCGAAGTTGCTGCGGATGTCCTTCACGCCCGGCAGCTTCAGCAGGGTGCCGAGCAGGAAGCGTTCATAGGCGCGCAGGTCCGGCACCACCACCTGCAACAGGAAGTCGGATTCGCCCGAGACCAGGTGCGCGGCGATCACTTCGGGCAGCGCGCTGACCTCTTGGCGGAACTGGGCGGCGTCCCGTTCGTGGTGCCGCTCCACCTTGATGCCGACGAAGACGGTCAGGCCCAGGCCGACCTCGTCCGGCGCCAGCCGGGCCTCGTAGCCCTGGATGACCCCGGCTTCCTCCAGCAGGCGCACGCGCCGCAGGCAGGGGGACGGGGACAGCCCGATCTGTTCTGCGAGTTCGACATTGGTCAGCCTGCCGTTCTGCTGCAAGGCCTCGAGGATGCGGCGGTCGTAGCCGTCCAGTTCGCGTTTTGGCATGGAGTTGGAAATGGAGCTTGGATATTGGCGAAGTATGCCAATAATGATAGCCACGATGGCAGGAATAGCAAGCACATGCCAGCCCGATTTTCCTAGAATGGTGGCCTTCGACTAGACGGGCAGGGGCGGACGATGGCGGATATGGCGGTGTTTCTCGGGGCTTTGCTGATCGTCTACGTGGTGCCGGGGCCCGACATGATCCTGCTGCTGGAAACCGGCGTGCTGCGGGGGCGCGGCCAGGCGCTGGCGGTGGCCCTCGGGCTGGCGATCGCCCGGGCCGCCCACGTAACCCTGGCCGCGCTGGGGCTGGCCGCGCTGTTCAAGACCCATCCTTGGGCCTTCGATGCCGCGCGCACGATCGGCGGCTGCTACCTGGTCTGGCTGGGCGTGCGCCTGCTGCGGGCGGGGCCGGTGTCGTACGACGCCGCCGGCCAGGCGGCCCCCGCCAAGGCGGGCTGGGGGCCGGCGCTCCTGAGCGGCGTCCTGACCAATGTGCTCAATCCCAAGGCCTTGCTGTTCTGCTCGGTGCTGCTGCCGCAGTTCGTGTCGCCGGGCCAGGGGTCGATCGGCGGGCAATTCGCCGTGCTGGGCGTGGTCCTGGTCGGCCTGGGCCTGGCGCTCGACGTGATGTGCGCGCTGGCGGGCGGCGCGGTGGGACGCTGGATGTCGGCCAGTCCGCGGGCGCAGAAGATCCAGGGCCGGGTCTTCGGCCTGGCCCTGATCGGCTTCGGCCTGCGCCTGACGATCGCGCAGCGTCCCGCATGAAGCGCGGCGCGCCCGGGGCGGGCGCCCCGGGCGCGCTTTACTTGGCGTAGGCGTACGAGGATTCGTCCGTCTCTTCGGCCCGGGCCGCGGGCGGGGCCGCGCCGTCCTCCAGCAGCTCTTCCGGCC
This sequence comes from Achromobacter veterisilvae, assembly GCF_037619525.1. Lineage (NCBI taxonomy): Bacteria > Pseudomonadati > Pseudomonadota > Betaproteobacteria > Burkholderiales > Alcaligenaceae > Achromobacter > Achromobacter veterisilvae. The sequence continues at coordinate 3,618,813 of NZ_CP148753.1, forward strand.
GCAGGCCCTTCGTCAATTCCAGGGCCTGGCGTTCGAACAGGCGCCGGTACAGGCCGTTCTTCAGGCGGATCAGCGCTTCGTGGCTGCCTTCCTCGATGACGCGGCCATGGTCCATCACCAGCAGGCGGTCCAGCGCGCGCACGGTGGACAGGCGGTGCGCCACCACCAGCGTCGTGCGGCCTTCCATCAGGCGGTCCATCGCCCGCTGGATCAGCACCTCGCTTTCGCTGTCCAGGCTGGACGTGGCTTCGTCCAGGATGAGGATGGGCGCATCGGCCAGGAAGGCGCGCGCGATGGCCACGCGCTGGCGCTCGCCGCCCGACAGCTTCACGCCGCGCTCGCCCACCAGCGTGTCGTAGCCCTTGGGCAGCGCCACGATGAAATCATGGGCGCTGGCCAGGCGCGCGGCCTGCTCGATCTCGGCCTGCGTGGCGCCGGGCCGCGCATAGGCGATGTTCTCCGCCAGCGTGCGGTGGAACAGCACCGGCTCCTGCTGCACGATGGCGATCTGGCTGCGCAGCGACGCCTGCTTCGCCTGGGCGATGTCCTGCCCGTCGATGGTGATGCGGCCGCCGTTCACGTCGTACAGGCGCTGGATCAGCTTGATGAAGGTGGTCTTGCCCGATCCGGAATGTCCCACCAGCCCGACGCGCTCGCCCGGCGCGATGCGTACCGAGAACCTGTCGTACAGCGCCGTGTCGTGCGCGCCGTAGCGGAAGCTCACGTCCTCGAAGCGGATCTCGCCGGCCGTGACGCGGATTTCGCCCGCGCCGGGGCGGTCGTCCACGCCCAGGGGCTGCTTTTCCAGCGCGACCAGTTCTTCCATGTCGTTGACCGAGCGCTGCAGGTTGCGGATGTGCATGCCCACGTCGCGCAGGTGGCCCTGCAGCATGAAGAACATCGTCAGGGCGAAGGTGATGTCGCCCACGCTGGCCTGGTCGCGCGACCACAGCAGCAGCGACACGCCCAGGATACCCGCCTGCATGGCGACCAGCATCGCGCCCTGGATGCCGCCATTCAGCGTGCCGCGGACCCAGGTGCGCCGGGTGCGGCGGCGCCATTTGTCGACGACGCGGTCCAGCCTGGCCTCTTCGCGCGTTTCCGCGCCGAAGGCCTTGACCACGGCGTTGCAGCTCACGGCGTCGGCCAGCGCGCCGCCCATGCGGGTGTCCCAGGCGTTGCCCAGGCGCGCCGCCGGCGCCACGTAGCGCAGCGACAGCGTGGCCGTGACGGCGATGTACAGCACCGAACCCGCGCCGACCACCAGCCCCATCATGGGCCAGTGCGCGCCCAGCAGGGCGGTGGCGCCGACCAGCATGACGACCGAGGGCAGCAGCGCGATCAGCAGGGTGTCGTTCAGCAGGTCCACGGCCCACATGCCGCGCGTGACCTTGCGCACCGTCGAGCCGGCGAAGCTGTTGGCGTGCCAGTCCGTGGAGAAGCGCTGCACCCGGTAGAAGGCGTTGGACACGATTTCATTCATCATCTTCAGCGTGAAGGCGATGATGTTCTGGAACACGCCCTGGCGCAGCAGCGTGCTGCCGATGCCCAGCGCGATCAGCAGCCAGAACGAGGTAAGGGCGGCGCTCCAGACCAGTTCGTCGCCCGCGGCGCCGGAGGCTACGGCGTCGACCAGCCGGCCGGCGTACAGCGGGGTCAGCACGTCGGCCAGCGACGACAGCAGCGCCAGCACGACGATCAGCGCCGTGCGCCAGGGCTGCGCGCGCCAATAGCGGAAGGTAAAGCCCAGGACGTCCTTGAAGGCCTGTCCTCGAAGATCGGTTTTTTTTCTAGCCATTGCAATGGCCCGGCGGCACCAGGACGCCGGGAGTCCTTGTGTGGAAAGAGGAAGGAACGGCCCGCGCGGTCTGCGCAGGCATTGCGTTCAGGGGTTCGGGGCGGGCGCGGAGGACCGGTCGCTAGATGGACGTCCAGCGATGGGTCCGCGCGGGCGACGACTTAATGGCGTCGCGGGGACACGCGCGGGACGGCGTTGTGCGGATACATCATCTTGCGCCTCCCAGTGGTGTATTGAATGGAGAAAAGGAATGGGCAGTGGCCCGAATTGAAGATTCTATAGATGTGGTGTAAGTCAATCAACGGCAGGCGCCGGGAAATGGGCGCGGTGTGGCTTTTTTTCAACTTTGCCGTAATGGGAACGATAGGCGGCAATGCGCCTCTTTTCCCGGCCGTGACGGACGCGCGCCGCGCCCGGCGCGGCGCGAACCGTTCTATTTGAGAAAGCCCGTGGAGATCCAGGGCACCGCGGCAATGACGACGATGCCGACGGCAAGGGAACTCAAGTAGCCCATGATGGGCCGGATGCCTGTTTCGGGGGCGACCCGGCCGATGGCGCAGGCGGCGTAGTAGCCCACGCCGAAGGGCGGCGCGAACAGGCCGAGGCCCATGGACAGGATGACCACCATGGCGTAGTGCACTTCATGGATGCCCATCTGGTGCGCGATCGGGAACAGCAGCGGGCCGAACAGCACGATGGCGGGGATGCCTTCCAGGACGCTGCCCAGGATCACGAAGGCGACGATGGACACGGCCATGAAGGTCGCCGCGCCGCCGGGCAGGCCCGCCATGGCCGTGGCCAGTTGGGTCGAAAACCCCGATTGCGTGAGCGCCCAGGCCATGCCGGTGGCGGTGCCGATGATGAGCAGGATGGCGCCGGACAGGCAGGCCGTGTCCACCAGCATGGGTTTGAGCCGCTTGGGATCGAAGCAGCGGTAGACCAGCAGCCCGACGAGCGTGGCGTAGACGATGCCGATGGTGGATACCTCGGTCGCCGTGGCCACGCCTTCGACCACGGCGGCGCGGATGACGAAGGGCAGCGCCAGCGCGGGCAGGGCCACCAGCAGGGCGCGGCCGATCTGGCGGCCGCTGGCCTTGCGCACCGCGCTCAGGTCTTCGCGGCGGTTGCGCCACCAGACGACCAGGCACAGCATCACGCCCAGGACCAGCCCCGGCAGCAGGCCGCCGGTGAACAGGGCGGTGATCGACACGCCCGTGACGGATCCGATGGTGATGAGCACGAGGCTGGGCGGCACCGTTTCGGTCTGCGCGCCCGTGGCGGACAGCAGCGCGACCAGGTCGCCTTCGTCGGCGCCCCGTTCGCGCATTTCCGGAAACAGCACCGGCGCCACCGCCGCCATGTCCGCCGCCTTGGCGCCGGAGATGCCCGACACCACGTACATGGCGCCGATCAGCACATAGGACAGACCGCCCCGCACGTGTCCGAGCAGGCTGGCCAGGAAGGCGACCATGCGCTTGGCCATGCCGGTCATTTCGATGAGAACGCCCAGGAACACGAACAACGGCACCGCGAGCAGGATCAGGTGGGACATGCCTTCGTCCATGCGCCCGACCACCACCATCATCGGCACGTCGGTGGCCAGCGACAGGTAGCCGAACGTGGCCAGCCCGAACGAAAACGCGATCGGCACGCCCGCGAATACAGTCGCCGCCACGATCCCGACGAAGAAGATCAGCAGGTTCAAATTGCCCAGGCCGGCGAACACGGGCTGCAGCGCCGCCATGGCCGCGACCACCCCGCCGACCAGCAGCAACGCAAACCCCGCGGTGCGCCACTGCGCGCGCTCGACGAGCCGCAGCAGCGCGATCAGCGCCATCAGGGCGGTGCCCACGGGCAGCGCGGCGGCGCGCCAGACGTTGGGGATCTCCAGCGCGGCGGTCGTGACGTAGCGCTCTTCCGAGGCGTATTCGAACCCCGGCGCCTGCAGCATGAGCAGGAAGGCCAGCGCGGCCGCCACCGCCACCATGTCCAGCACGGCGCGGGCCGCGGGCGAGGCGCGGTTGACCAGCGCGCCCATGCGCATGTGTTCGCCGCGCCGGAAGGCGACGACCGCGCCCAGCATCGCCAGCCACAGGAACAGGATCGAGGCCAGTTCGTCGGACCACACCAGCGGTTCGTGCAGTACGTAGCGCGCCACGATGCCCGAGAACAGGATGACGATCTCCGCGACCACCAGGATGGCCGCCGGGATTTCCACCAGGTGCCCCAGGGCGTTGTCGGCGGCGACGGCCCAGGGACGCCTGGCGCCCGGCGGCGCTTCCGCGCCGGCCAGCACGTCCGCGGGATGGGTCATCGCCGCCCTCATGAGAGCCTCCCCACGGATTGTTCGAGCAGGCTCCAGGCCTTCTCGCCGTACTTCTCTTTCCAGCCTTCATAGAAGCCCGCCTTGCGCAGGGACTCGCGGATGGGGGCGGCGTCGGGCGTATTGAAAGCCAGGCCCTCTTCGGCCAGCTTGGTCTGCAACTGGTTGTTCAGCGCCAGCACGTCCGCGCGTTCGGCCATGCCGGCCGCGTCGATGTGCTTGGCGACGACCTCGCGGATGTCGGCCGGCAGCTTTTCCCAGGCGCGGCGGTTGCCCAGGAACCAGAAGCCGTCCCACATATGGTTGGTCATGGAGCAGTACTTCTGCACTTCGTAGAACTTGGCGGTCTGGATGATGGCCAGGGGGTTTTCCTGCGCGTCGACCACGCGGGTCTGCAGCGAGGAGTAGGTTTCGTTGAAATTGATGCTGGCCGGCGACGAGCCGAGCGCCTTGAACATCGACGTCCAGAGCGGGCTGACGGGCACGCGGATCTTCAGGTCGCGGAAATCGTCCGGGCCCGCGATGGCGCGCGAACTGGTGGTGACCTGGCGAAAGCCGTTGTCCCAGATGCGGTCCATGACGTACAGGCCCTTGCCGTTGATTTCGCGGCGGATGTGCGCGCCGAGTTCGCCATCCATGGCCTTCCAGACTGCGTCGTAGTCGGGAAACGCGAAGCCGATGCCGCTGATGGACGCGGCGGGAACCAGGGTGGACAGGATCAGGCCCGACAGGGTGAAGAACTCGACGGCGCCGGCGCGCAATTGGCTGAGCGTGTCGGTGTCGGACCCCAACTGGCTGCTGGGGAACACGGCAAGCTCGAAGCGGCCCCCGGTGTCGCGCAGGATGTTCTGCGCCGCTTCGTTGGCGCGCAGGTTCATGGGATGCGCCGGGGGCAGGTTGTTGGCGTACTTGTACCGGTATTGCGGCGCCGCCAGCGTCCGCTGGAACGGCGCCATGGCCAGAAGCGCGCCGCCTCCCGCGGCGCTCATGAGTTTGCGTCGAGTCGTGTTCATGCTGTCTCCTTGGTTATGAGATCCGGCCTTCTTCGAGGGAGGCCGGATAAAGCGCCTTGTGAGGCTTCTTGCTTTATCTTTGCATGGGGTCCATTATATGGACCTACGTAATACCCTTGAATTTATTTAATCACATTGATTCCCTAGCGTAAATCACTAAAACTGGCGCAGAATGAAAAAACAGGATGAACAAAGTGGTCCACAAAATGGACCACTGAAAAAATCAGGCGGAGGCAACGTGACGGACACCTCATCCCAGGTCGGCGGCGCCCAGGCGATTTCCCGGGCCATGCTGGTGCTGCGCGGCGTATCGCGCATGCGCGGCGAGGGCGCGGGCCTGCTGGCGCTGACCCGCGACACCGGCATGAGCAAGCCGACCGTGCACCGCATCCTGGCGGCGCTGGCCGCCGAAGGCATGGTCGAACAGGACCCTGTCAGCCGCCGCTATTTCCTCGGCCCCGAATGCCATGTGCTGGGCAACATCGCCAGCGAGCGCTTCGGCATCAACCGGCTGGCCGCGCCCGTGGTGGCGCGGCTGGCGCACGAGTGCGGCGATTCCGCCTTCTTTTCGCTGCGGCGCGACGTATTCGCGGTCTGCGTGCTGCGCGAAGACGGCGATTACCCGCTCAAGACCCACGTACTGCTGCCCGGCGACCGCCACCCGCTGGGCATCGGCGCGGGCAGCCTGGCCATCCTGGCGGCATTGCCCGACGACGAGGTCGAGGCATGCCTGCAAGCCAACGCGGCCCTGATCGCGCGGCGCTATCCACACTACTCGGTGCCGCTCATCCGCACGCTGGTGGACGAAGTCCGCGAACAGGGCTATGCCGTGAACCGCGGCCTGGTGGTGCCGGGATCGTGGGGCATCGGCATGCCGCTGCGCGACGAGCAAGGGCACGTGCTGGGCGCGCTGAGCATCGCCGCGGTCGAGTCGCGCATGGACGAGGAAAGGCAGTTCCAGTTGGCCAAGCTGTTGTCCCGCGAGGCCAAACGCCTGCTCGCGCAGGCCAATCCAGGAGGCCGCAGCGAGGCGCGGGCGCGCTCGCCGGCCCCCAAGCCCAAGCCCTGATCCGCCTTGCGGACGGACCGGGGCGCCACTTGAGGAGACAGCAATGAGCAAGCGTGCCGTCATCGTGGGATGGTCGCACATCCCGTTCGGCAAACTCGACGATCCCGACACCGAAAGCCTGATGGCCCGGGTGTCCGGCGCGGCCCTGGACCACGCGGGCATCGGCCCCGACGCCGTGGACGGCATTTATGCCGGGGTCATGAACAGCGGCTTCCAGAAGCAGGACTTCCAGGGCGCGCTGGTGGCGCTGGCGCATCCGGCGCTGGCGCAGGTGCCGGCGGCGCGGCTGGAGAACGCGTGCGCGACCGGGTCCGCGGCGCTGTACGCGGCAATGGACTTCATCGAGGCGGGACGGGGGCGCGTCGCGCTGGTCGTCGGCGCCGAGAAAATGACGTCGCGCCCCACCGCCGAAATCGGCGACATCCTGCTCAATGCGAGCTACCGAAAGGAAGAGGCGGACATCGCCGGCGGCTTCGCCGGCGTCTTCGGCCGCATCGCCGCGGCCTATTTCGAGCGTTACGGAGACCAGAGCGAGGCGCTGGCGCGCATCGCTGCCAAGAACCACAGGAACGGCGTGGACAACCCCTACGCGCAGATCCGCAAGGACCTGGGCTTCGATTTCTGCAACACCGTTTCGGAAAAGAACCCCTACGTCGCCGCGCCGCTGCGCCGCACCGACTGCTCGCTGATCTCGGACGGCGCGGCCGCGCTGGTGCTGGCCGACGAAGAGACGGCGGCGGGCCTGCGCCGCGCCATCGCCTTCCGGGCGCGCCGGCAGGCCAACGACATCCTGCCGCTCAGCCGGCGCGACCCCATCGCTTTCGAGGGCGCGGCGCGGGCCTGGCGCGAGGCGCTGGCCGACGCCGGCGCGACGCTGGACGACCTGAGCCTGGTCGAGACGCACGATTGCTTCACCATCGCCGAACTGATCGAGTACGAAGCCATGGGGCTGGCGCCGCGGGGGCAGGGCGCCAGGGTCCTGCGGGAAGGCTGGGCGGAAAAGGGCGGCCGCCTGCCGGTGAACCCGTCGGGCGGCCTCAAGGCCAAGGGGCATCCGGTGGGCGCCACCGGCGTGTCGATGCACGTCATGGCCTGCCTGCAACTGGCGGGAGAGGCGCAAGGCATGCAGGTGCCCGGCGCGACGCTGGCCGGCGTGTTCAACATGGGCGGCGCCGCCGTCGCCAACTACGTCAGCATCCTGGAGCGCGTCAAATGAGCGGCCGTCCGGATTTCGGTGCGGCGGCCGTCGCCGCGGCGGCCGTCGCCGCGGCGCCGCCGGGCGGCGTGGCGCCCGTGTCGCGCCGGGCGATGAACCTGGCGCACTTCCTGGTCCAGGCGGCGCGCCGCCATCCGTCCCGCCCCGCGCTGCTGTGCGGGAATCTCCGCCGGAGCTGGCGCGAACTGGACGCGCGCACCGCCGCGCTGGCGCAGGCCCTGGCGGAGCGGGGCATCGGCAAGGGCGACCGGGTGCTGGTGCATTCCCGCAACAGCTTCGAATTCGTCGAAACCCTGTTTGCCGTGCTGCGCCTGGGCGCGGTCTGGGTGCCGACCAACTTCCGCATTTCGCCGGACGAGGCCGTCTATCTGGCCCGGGCGGCGGGCATCAAGGCCTTTCTTTGCGAAGGGCAGTCCCCGGATCACGCGGCGGCGGTGGCCGGCGCCATGCCCGGCCTGGCGCTGCTGGCGCGCCTGGGGGCGGGCGGTTTCGGCGAGACGGACACTTCGGCTCTCATCGAGGCTCGCCTGGAGGGCGCGCCCCGGGCCTGCGCGGACGTGGACCACGACGACCCCTGCTGGTTCTTCTTCACCTCCGGCACCACCGGGCATCCGAAGGCCGCGGTGCTGACGCACGGGCAGATGGCCTTCGTGGTCACGAACCACTTGTGCGACCTGATGCCGGGCACGACCGAGGACGATGTCAGCCTGGTCGTCGCGCCGCTGTCCCACGGCGCGGGCATCCACTTCCTGACCCAGGTGGCGCGCGCCACGTGCACGGTGCTGCCGGAAGGCGCGCGTTTCGACGCCGGCGAACTGTGGCGCCTGGTCGAGCGCCACGGGGTGACCAACATGTTCACCGTGCCCACGATCGTGAAGATGCTGGTCGAGCACCCCGCGGTGGACGAGTGCGATCACCGCAGCCTGCGCTATGTGGTCTACGCCGGCGCGCCCATGTACCGCGAAGACCAGAAGCGCGCCCTGGAAAAGCTGGGCAGCGTGCTGGTGCAGTACTTCGGGCTGGGCGAGGTGACCGGCAACATCACGGTGCTGCCGCCTTCGCAGCATCGCGCCGGCGATGCGCCGGATGCCCGCGCCGGCACTTGCGGATACGAGCGCACCGGCATGCAGGTCAGCATCCAGGACGACGCGGGGCGTCCGCTGCCCGCGGGGCAGACCGGCGAGATCTGCGTCTGCGGGCCGGCCGTGTTCGCGGGCTACTACGCCAATCCGCAGGCCAACGCCAAGGCCTTCCGCGACGGCTGGTTCCGCACCGGCGACCTGGGCTACCAGGACGAACAAGGCTACCTCTACATCACCGGCCGGCAGTCCGACATGTACATCTCGGGCGGGTCCAACATCTATCCGCGCGAGGTCGAGGAAAAAGTGCTGGCCCATCCGGCCGTGGCGGAGGCGGCGGTGCTGGGCGTGCCCGATCCGACCTGGGGCGAGGTGGGCGTGATGGTCTGCGTGCTGCGTCCCGGCCATGCGCTGGAGGCGGACGCGCTGCTGGACTGGCTGGCGCCGCGCATCGCGCGCTACAAGCTGCCGCGCCAGGTGTTTTTCTGGGAGGCGCTGCCGCGGTCGGGCTACGGCAAGATCACCAAGAAGCTGGTGCGCGACGCCCTGCGCGAGCGCGGGTGCCTGGCGCCGGCGGCACAGGCCGGACGCTGAACGGCGGTATCCACAACAATGAGGAGACAGGATCATGGAGATGGCGCAAGAGGCAATTCTGGTCACGGGCGGGGCGTCGGGCATCGGCCTGGCCGTGGCGCGCGGCCTGCTGGAAGCGGGGCGCCGGGTGCTGGTGGCCGACGTGTCGCAGGAAAGGCTGGATGAAGTCAGGGACATGGCGCCCGCCGCCCGCCTGGGCTGCGTGCGGCTGGACGTGGCCGACGAAGCGCAGGTGGTGGACGCGATGGCGCGGCTGGAGCGGGATTTCGGGCCGATATCCGGCCTGGTGAATTCAGCCGGGATCGGCCGCGACGTGCCCTTTCTGGATACCGACGCGGCGTTGCTGCGGCGCATCCTGGAGGTGAACCTCGTGGGGTCCTTCGTGGTGGCGCGCGAAGCGGCGCGGCGGATGCGCAAGCGCCGGCGCGGCTCCATCGTCAACATTGCCTCTGTGTCCGGCATCCGCGGCAACGCCGGCCGCGCGGCCTACGGCGCGTCCAAGGGCGGCGTGGTGACGCTGACCCGAGTCATGGCCGTGGAACTGGCGGCCTACGGCATCCGCGTCAACGCCGTGGCGCCCGGCCCGATCGAGACGCCGCTGGTGGGGCAGATGCACACCGAGGAGGCCCGCGCCGCCTGGCGCCAGGTGGTTCCGCAGCACCGCTACGCCGCGCCCGAAGAACTGAACGGCACCATCGGCTGGCTGCTGGACGAAGCCCAATCGAGTTATGTGACGGGACAGGTTATTTGCGTGGACGGCGGCTTTACCGCCGCCGGCATGCTGCCCGCCGTGCATTGACCCGGGCCCGTCGACGCCGACAGGCCCGGGCCTTCCGATTCCACCCATCGCGCCACAAGCGCACGGAGTCCAGACCATGCGAACCACCACCGTGGATCGTTCGCTGCGGGGATCACCAACACCGCCCCGTCCCAGAACGCTGATACACCCGGGAACCTTCAACCCGGTACGCATCCATAGCCGCAGCGCGCGGCGAGGCCGCCACTTCCGCCTGTCCCTGCGGCCGGGAGCCAGCCTGTACGACGCCCTGGTCCAGGCGCTGGCCGGCGCCGGCGTCGCCAACGCGTCGATGACGCTGCTGGGGGGCGTCTTCAGCCACCTCGATTACTGCACCGCGCCGCCCGATCCCCGGCACCAGCGGGTCGTGGCCTATACCGAGCCCATCCCGGCCGGGCCCGCGTACCTGATCTTCGGCAACGCCACGCTGGGCAAGACCGATGCGGGCGGGGCGCTGGTGCATTGCCACGCGGCGTTCTGCGACGCGCGCGGAGAACCGCTGGGCGGCCACATCATCGCCCAGACCACGATCGTCGGGCCGCGGCCCGTTCCCGTGCTGGTGACGGCGCTGGACGGATTCGAACTGCGCGCCACCTACGACGCCGAGACCAATCTGCGCTTGCTGCAACCCCAGGGAGCCGACGACCATGACGCCGCCTGAAATCGAAACCGGAACCATGGGCCGCGTGGCCTACGCGCGCATCGGCCCCAACGAGGACCTGGTGCAGGGCGTGGAAAAACTGTGCCTCGCCGAGGGCTTCCGCAACGCCTTCGTGCGCGGGGCGCTGGGCAGCCTGGTCGATGCCTGCCTGTATGCGCGCGACGGCGGCTATCGCTGCCTCAGCGGACCGGCGGTGGAAATCGTCAGCCTGGCGGGCGAGGTCCGCGCCCAGCCCGACGGCTCGCTCGTCGCATCGCTGTCCGGTGTGGTGGCCGACCCGCAGGGCCGGATCCATGGCGGGCCGTTCGTGCCGGGCGCCAATCCCATCTGCATGACGTTCGAGGTCACCCTGGAAGAATGGCTGCCCGCGGGCGGCGATTGACCGGGCGGCCGGGGCGAGCCGCCGCCCCGGCCGCCGTCTCTGCCGATGCCTTGCTCCTGAATTTCAAAAAATCTCGATAAAAATTATTGACGCCGAGATTTTTGCTGTTTATCGTAGAAAAAAACGCGCCAGGATGACCGGCATGAAGCCGGCGGCGGGCGCATCAGGAGACAAGCAGTGATACGGCTACATGACATCCGGTACGTCCGGCTGGGCACCCGCGACCTGGAGGGCGCGGTCCGTTACGCGACCACGGTGCTGGGGCTCGAATTGGCCCGCAAGGAGCACGGCGCGGCCTATTTCAAGTCGGATTCGCGCGACCACACCCTGTGCTATTTCGAGGGCGACCCGCGCGACCATACCGCGGCGTTCGAGGTGGACACCTCCGAAGAACTGGAGCGCGCCGGCGCGGTGCTGGAGCGCAGCGGCTACGCGGTCGAGGCGGGCAAGCGGGAAGCGGCCGAACAGCGCTACGTGCGCGATTTCCTGCGCTTCACCGATCCGTCCGGCAACCGCATCGAACTGGTGCATGCGCCGCAGCATAGCGGCCGCCGCTACTTCCCGGGCCGCGACGCCGGCATCACGGGCTTTTCGCACATCGGCCTGCGCACGCTGGACGCCCGGCGCGACGAAGCCTTCTGGACCGGCCTGCTGTCGGCGCGCGTCAGCGACCGCATCGGCGAGGCGCCGCTGCTGCGCATCGACGAAGTCCATCACAAGATCGCGCTGTTCCCGTCCGCCCATCCGGGCGTGCAGCACATCAACCACCAGGTCGAGAGCATCGACGACATCATGCGCGCCTGGTATCAGTTGCGCGAATGGAACGTGCCGATCCGCTTCGGTCCGGGGCGGCATCCGACCTCGGGCGCGATGTTCCTGTACTTCGACGGGCCGGACGGGATGATCTACGAATACTCCACCGGCGTGCGGCTGATCAGCGCCGAAGAGGAAAAGACCTACCGGCCGCGCAGCTTCCCGGCCGTGCCGTCCTCGTTCTGCATGTGGGGCGCCAAGCCCGATATCCCGGAGTTCAAGTCGTGAGCGCCGCGCAGGAGGCGCTGGTCCGCGCGGCTGCGCGCGCCCTGGCCCGCGCCAACCTGGTCCATGCCTACGGCCATTGCAGCGCCAGGCTCGATGCCGGCCATTTCCTGGTGTGCGCGGCCCGGCCCATGGGCCTGATCGAACCCGGCGAGGCGGGCACGGTGGTGCCGGTGCACGGCGAACTGCCCGAAGGCGTGCTGGGCGAGGTCCGCATCCACCAGCACATCTACCGCCTGCGTCCGGACGTGGGCGGCGTGGTGCGGTCCATGCCGCCCACGGTCATGACGCTGTCGTCGGCCCGCGTGACGCCCAGGCCGCGCCATGGCATGGGCTCGTATTTCTCGCCGGCCGTTCCGCTCTGGGACGATCCGCAACTGGTGCGCAGCGATGCGCAGGCGCGCGGCGTGGCCGAAACGCTGGGCGCGGCGCGCGCGGTGGCCATGCGCGGCAATGGCGCGGTGGTGGCGGCGGAGTCGCTCATGCATGCCGTGGTGCTGACCTGGTATCTCGAAGACGCCGCCCGCATCGAATGGCAATTGCGATCGGCCGGGCTGGCCGAAGGCGCGCCGACGCTGGCGCCCGAAGAGGCGGCCACCCGCGCCGTGGGCACGGGCCGCATCTACGAGCGCATGTGGGAATACCTGACCGCCGGCGACCCTGAAGCGGCGCTGGCAGACCTGTCGCAACCGAGGACGCAATGACCGATTTCCGCAATTTCATCGACGGCCAATGGGTCGCCACCGGCAACACGTTCGACAACCGGGATCCGGTCGACAACCGCCTGATCGGCCGCGTGCACGAGGCGGGCGACGCCGAGGTCGACGCGGCGGTGCGGGCCGCCAACGCCGCGTTGCGCGGTCCGTGGGCAAAGCTGAAAACGCAGCAGCGCGTCGAACTGCTGCACGCGGTGGCCGACGGCATCACGCGCCGCTTCGACGACTTCGTCGACGCCGAGATCGCCGATACCGGCAAGCCCTACGACCTGGCCAGCCATCTGGACATCCCGCGCGGCGCCGCGAACTTCAAGATCTTCGCGGACCTGGTGCGCAACATTCCCAACGAGACCTTCGACCTGGAAACGCCCGACGGCGGCCACGCCCTGAACTACGGGGTGCGCGTGCCGCGCGGCGTGATCGGCGTGATCTGCCCCTGGAACCTGCCGCTTCTGCTGATGACCTGGAAGGTGGGGCCGGCGCTGGCCTGCGGCAATACGGTGGTGGTCAAGCCGTCCGAGGACACGCCGGGCACGGCCACGCTGCTGGGCGAAGTGATGAACGAAGTCGGCGTGCCGCCCGGCGTCTACAACGTAATCCACGGCCGCGGCCCCGGATCGGCGGGCGAAAAACTCACCCGCCATCCGCTGGTCGACGGCATCACCTTCACCGGCGAAACCCGCACGGGCGAAGCCATCATGCAGGCCGCGGCGGTGGGCGTGCGCCCGGTGTCGTTCGAACTGGGCGGCAAGAACGCGGGCATCGTGTTCGCCGACGCGGATTTCGACAAGGCGGTGGCCGGCATCGCCCGCGCCGCGTTCGACAACACCGGACAGGTCTGCCTGGGCACCGAGCGCGTCTACGTGCAGCGGCCGATCTTCGAGCGCTTCGTGGCGGCGATGGGCGAGCGCGCGCGAGGCTTCCGGCTGGGCCGCCCCAGAGACCCCGGCGTGAACCTGGGGCCGCTGATCTCGCAGCGCCACCGGGACAAGGTGCTGAGCTACTACACCCGCGCCCGCGAAGACGGCGCCACCGTGGTGGCGGGCGGCGGCGTGCCGGACATGCCGGACGAACTGGCCGCCGGCGCGTGGGTGCAGCCCACGGTCTGGACCGGGCTGCCGGAAACCTCGGCCGTCATCCAGCAGGAAATCTTCGGGCCCTGCTGCCACATCGCGCCCTTCGACACGGAAGAAGAGGCCGTCGCGCTGGCCAACGCCACGCCCTACGGGCTGGCGGCCACGGTGTGGACCAGCAACGTGGGCACGGCGCACCGGATGGGGCAGGCCCTGGAAGTGGGCATCTGCTGGATCAATTCCTGGTTCCTGCGCGACCTGCGCACGGCCTTCGGCGGCGCCAAGCAGTCCGGCATCGGCCGCGAAGGCGGCGTGCATTCGCTGGAGTTCTACACGGAGCTGCGCAATGTCTGCGTGAAGCTCTGACGTACCTGGCAGGCGCCGCGCAGAACGGCGCCGCCGCCCATCCCCCAAGGAGACATAGCATGCAAGCATACGCACGCGGGCTGTCCGCGTTGGCCGCCATCGCGGCCCTGACGGCGGCCGGCGCCGCAATGGCGGACATCCGCATCGGCTTTACCGGCGTGCTGTCCGGGCCGCAGGCGGCGCTGGGCCAGGACCAGTACGACGGCCTGATGCTGGGCATCGAGCAACTGGGCGGCAGCCTGGGCGGCCAGAAGGCCGTGGTGATCCGCGACGACGACCAGCTCAAGCCCGACGTGGGCGCGCAGATCGTGCAGAAGTTCATCGAGAAGGACAAGGTCGACGTGATCGTCGGACTGGGTTTCTCCAACGTGCTCATGGCGGAACTGCGGCGCATCAAGGAGTCGGGCGTGGTGGCGCTGTCCACCAACGCGGGCCCCGCGCCGATCGCCGGCCGCATGTGCCTGCCCAACCTGTTCGTGCTGGGCTGGCAGAACGACAGCATGTCGGAGGCCATGGGCAAGTACGTCAAGGACCGGGGCTACAAGCGGGCCTACCTGATGTCGTCCAACTACCAGGCCGGCAAGGACAAGCTGGCGGGCTTCAAGCGCTTCTACGGCGCGGCACCGTCGGACGAGATCTACACCCAGTTGGGCCAGCTCGACTATTCCGCCGAGATCTCGCGCATGCAGTCGGCCGGGCCGGACGCGCTGTTCGCGTTCTACACCGGCGGGGTGGGCGTGAACTTCGTGCGCCAGTTGCGCCAGGCCGGCCTGATGGAAAAGCTGCCGTTCTTTTCGGAAAGCCTGATCGATTCCAACACGCTGACCGCGCTGAAGGACCAGGCCGTGGGCGCGGTCTACGGCACGCCGTGGGCGACCACGCTGGACAATCCGCAGAACCGCCAGTTCGTCGAGGCCTTCAAGGCCAAGTACGGGCGGCTGCCGTCGGAATACGCGGTGGGCGGCTACGACGCGGCCTATCTGCTGGACGCGGCGGTCAAGCAACTGGGCGGCAAGCTGGGCGACAGCCGCGCATTGGCCGCGGCGGTGAAGGCGGCCGGCGCCACCTTCCCCTCGGTGCGCGGCACGTTCCGCTTCAACACCAACAACATGCCGGTGCAGAACCTGTACGCCTACCAGGTCGTGAAGGAAGGCGACGGCGTGAACGTGAAGCAGTTGGCCACGGTGTTCACCGACCACCAGGACGCCTACGTGGCGGACTGCCCGCTGAAATGACGGGCCGGCGGCACAGGGGAGACGCGCCATGAACGGATCGTTGCTGCTGTCGCAGTTGCTCAATGGCCTGCAACTGGGCGCCTTGCTGTTCCTGCTGTCTTCGGGGCTGACCCTGATCTTCGGCATCATGAACTTCATCAACCTGGCGCACGGGTCGCTCTATATGATCGGCGCCTTCCTGGGGGCCACGGCCTATAACGCCAGCGGCTCGTTCGCCTTCGCCATCCTGGCGGCGGTGGCGGGCAGCGGCCTCGTCGGCGTGGTGCTGGAGCGGCTGATCGCCCGGCCGCTGTACCGCCACGACCACCTCTACCAGGTGCTGGCGACGTTCGGCCTGATGATGTTCTTCAATGAACTGGCCTCGGTCATCTGGGGCAGCCGGCCGTACTTCGCGGCCGTGCCGCAGGGGCTGGACGGGGCGGTCAGCCTGTTCGGCAGCGACTATCCGGTGTACCGGCTGATGATCATCGGGGTGGGGGCGCTGGTGGCCCTGGGCGCCTGGTTCCTGATCCAGCGCACGCGCTTCGGCATGCTGATCCGCGCGGGCGCCAGCAATGCCCCCATGGCCAGTGTGCTGGGCGCCAACGTGGACCTGCTGAAGACGCTGCTGTTCCTGCTGGGCGCGGTGCTGGCGGGCGTGGCGGGTGCCCTGGCGGGGCCCATCCTGTCGGTGCAGTCCGGCATGGGCGAGCCCGTGCTGATCCTGGCGCTGGTGGTGATCGTGGTGGGCGGCATCGGCTCGGTGCGCGGCACCCTGGTGGCGGCTTTGCTGATCGCCATGATCGACACGCTGGGCCGCGCCTTCCTGCCCGACATGCTGCGCGCCGTCTTCGACGCCTCGGTCGCCAACGCGGTCGGGCCCGCGCTCGCCTCCATGCTCATCTACGTGCTGATGGCGGTGGTGCTGGCGTTCCGGCCGCAAGGCCTGGTCTTCTCGGCGCGGCGCTGAGCCCGCCGAGCCGCTTTCGCGCATAGGTCCAATCATCATGCAAGCAAACGACAAGCGGCGCTGGGCGCTGCCCCTGCTGTTCCTGGTCCTGGCCGGCGTGCCGTTCGCCGCGCAGTGGCTGGGCGAACCGTTCTACGTGACCCTGGGCGCGCGCATCCTGATCTACGCGCTGGCCGCGCTGGCGCTGAACCTGGTGCTGGGCTTCGCCGGGCTGGTGAGCTTCGGCCACGCCATGTTCCTGGGCCTGGGCTGCTACGCGGTCGGCATCCTGAGCTACCACGGCTTCGGCAACGGCTGGCTGCAACTGGCCGTGTGCATCGCGGTCTGCGCGCTGGTGGCGCTGGCGGTGGGCACCGTCTGCCTGCGCACCTCGGGCATCGGGTTCATCATGATCACGCTGGCGTTCGCGCAGATGTTCTATTTCCTGGCGGTAAGCCTGCGCGAGTACGGCGGCGACGACGGCCTGAACATCTACGAAGCCAGTTCCTTCGGCCTGTTCGACCTGGACGGCAGCCAGCCCGTGTACTGGGCGGCCTGGGGCCTGCTGCTGGCCTCCAGCATCGCCATGCTGAAGCTGCGCCGCTCTCCCTTCGGCATGATCCTGCGCGCCACGCACGCCAACCCGCGGCGCGTGGACGCGCTGGGCTATTCCGTGTTCGGCGTGCGCCTGGCGGCCTACGTGGCCTCCGGCGTGCTGACCGGCGTGGCGGGGCTGCTGCTGGCCAACCTGACGGCCTTCGCCTCGCCCAGCTACATGTCCTGGCCGGTGTCGGGCGAACTCATCGTCATGGTGGTGATCGGCGGCCTGGGCAGCGTGCTGGGTCCGATCGTCGGCGCCATCGCCTACCTGCTGATGGAAGAGGGATTCAAGAGCCTGACGCAGCACTGGATGCTGCTGATGGGGCCGGCGGTGGTGGCCATCGCGATGGTGGCCAAGGGAGGCTACGGCAGTTCGCTGGCCTGGCTGCGCCGTCCGCCGCCCAGTGCATCGTCCAGCGCTCCGCCAGCGGGCGCGGAGAGCAAGACGGACCGCCGTCCGCCGGACGCGCTGGCCAAGGAGGCTTCCGTATGAACATGCAGACCGCCCACGCCGCCGCGCCCGCGGGCCTGGCCACGCGGGACCTGGTGCGCCGCTTCGGCGGACTGAAGGCGACCGACGGGGTGTCGCTGGCCGTCGAGCCCGGCGAACTGCACGCCCTGATCGGCCCCAATGGCGCTGGCAAGACCACGCTGATCAATCTGCTGTCGGGCGAACTGCGGCCCGACAGCGGATCCGTGCGCCTGGGCGCCGCCGACGTGTCCCGCGCTTCGGTGCAGGAGCGCGTGGCGCAGGGCATGCTGCGGTCCTACCAGGTGACCTCCGTGTTCGACAGCTACACCGTGCTGGACAACGCCTGCCTGGCCGCCTTGCGCAAGCGCCGCCGGCGCCTGTCGCCCTGGACCGCGCTGCGCGATTGCGCGGACGTGGTGGACGCCGCGAGGCGGGCGTTGCAGGCCTGCGGGCTGGACGACGTGGCCGAGGCGCCGGTGGAAAGCCTGGCCTACGGCCAGCGCCGCCAGCTCGAAATCGCGATGGCGCTGGCCGGTGAGCCGTCCGTTCTGCTGCTGGACGAACCCATGGCCGGCATGAGCGCGGCCGAAAGCGCCGGTGTGATCGCCTTGCTGCAAAGCCTGAAGGGCCGCTACACCATCGTGCTGGTCGAACACGACATGAACGCCGTCTTCGCGCTGGCCGACCGCATCAGCGTGCTGGTCTACGGCAAGGTCATCGCCACCGGCTGCGCGGACGACATCCGCAACCATCCCGACGTGCGCCGCGCCTATCTGGGCGACGACGCCGACGCCTAGGAGCGCGCCATGTTGAACATACGCGGATTGACGGCGGCCTACGGCCATTGCCAGGCGCTGTTCGGCGTCGACCTGGACGTGGGGCAGGGCGAGGTCGTGGGCCTCATCGGCCGCAACGGCATGGGCCGCAGCACCGTCATCAAATGCCTGTTCGGCCTGCTTCCCGCCGGCCAGGGCAGCATCGAATACGGCGGCCGCTCGCTGCGCGGCCTGGCGCCGTACCGGATCGGACGGCTGGGCCTGTCGCTGGTGCCGGAAGGGCGCCAGATATTCCCGACGCTGACCGTGGAGGAAAACCTGGTGGCCACGGCCTGCGCGCCCAAGGCCGCCGGCGGCTGGACGCTGGAACGCGTGTACGGACTGTTTCCGCGCCTGCGGGAACGGCGCGCCAACCTGGGCACGCAGCTCTCGGGCGGCGAGCAGCAGATGCTGGCGCTGGGCCGCGCCCTGATGACCAACCCCAGCCTGCTGGTGCTGGACGAGGCGACCGAAGGCCTGGCGCCGGTGGTGCGCGCCGAGATCTGGCGCGTGCTCGCCCAACTGAAGGCCGAAGGCCTGTCGATGATCGTGGTGGACAAGAACACCACGGCCTTGCTGCGCTTGTCCGACCGCAACTTCATCCTCGACAAGGGGACGACGGTGTGGCGTGGAAGCTCGGCGGAATTGTCCGCGCGGCCCGAACTGGTGGCCGCCTACGTGGGAGTCTGAAATGAGATTGCAGGATCGGGTGGCGCTCGTCACCGGCGCGGCCGGCGGCATCGGGCTGGCGATTGCGCGGCGCTTCGCGGCCGAAGGCGCCTACGTGCTGATGGCGGACCGCAAGGCCGCCGAACTGGAGACCGCGGCGCGCCCCTTGGGCGAACGGGCCGCGGCCGCAGTGGCCGACGTGACCGATCCGGCCGACGCGCAGGCGCTGGCCGACGAATGCGTGCGGCGCTGGGGCGGCCTGGATATCTGCGTGTGCAACGCCGGCGTGATCCGGGCGGCGGATTTCCTGGACCTGACGCTGGAGGAACTGGACGCCGTCATGAACGTGAACGTGCGCGGCACCTTCCTGGTGGCACAGGCCGCGGCGCGCGCCATGGTGGCGGGCGGACGCGGCAACGGCGCCATCGTGACCCTGTCGTCGATGACGGCGGAACTGGCGATGCCCGACCAACTGGCCTACGGCGCCAGCAAGGGCGCGGTGCGCCAGATGACGAAGTCCATGGCGCTATCGCTGGCGCCGCACGGCATCCGCGTCAACGCCATCGGGCCCGGCAGCATCGACACCGAGATCCTGGCGACCATCACCGCCAACCCCGAGGCGCGCAGGACCGTGCTGTCGCGCATTCCCATGCAGCGGCTGGGCGCGACCGACGAAGTGGCCAAGGTGGCGGTGTTCCTGGCCAGCGACGATTCCAGCTACGTCACCGGCCAGACGGTGTATGCGGATGGCGGCAGGCTGGCGCTGAACTATACGGTGGCGGTGAGGGAATAGGGGGCTGGGTGGCGGGCGGCGCATGCGGCAGACAGCGCGAGACGCCGGCGGAGGCCTCGTATTGCGAGTAAGGTACGGAGTAAAGGCCTTGATTGCCCGGCACTTCGGCCTGTGCCGCCAGCGGGAAACAGAACATGATGAAGAGCCTACGCTTAGCACTGCGGCCCGTCCTTATCGCGGCCGCGTGCGCGTCCATTGCCGCCTGCGCGGATAATCCGCCCCGGCAAACCGACATGGACTATCGGAGCCGCCCATCTCCCACGACGCAGGGCGCGAACAGCACCCCCGGTTCCTCGGACCAACGTTTGACCATACAGTCCGGGGAAGGGGAAAGGTTGAATCTTCCGTGGTTCATCCGGGACACGCAGGAGTGGATCAATAGCAACTGATTTCTAGCCGATTCGTTAGTTGCGACGAGGCTTCTGGCTGGGGCGGTCCGCTACCACCTTTCAAGAAGACCGCCTGGGCATATGGCGTCTAAGATATCTTCCGATAGGCATGGAACGCGCGGTTCCATTTGAAGGGTCACGCTACATAAAGCTGTGCCATTTGCTGCAAAGACCCGGGACTTCAGTCTTAACTACGGTCTCCTGAGTAGCATCGACAAAGTCAACCAGTCTCGACTGGCAGCTCGAGCCATTCTCGATCATTACGAGCTCATAGTTGTGGCCCGGTTGTGGAGTGAAACTCCGAGAAACGAAGCACTGTTCTCGTGCATAGGCGGAGACGCGACCATTGCCGATGAAACTCAACGACAGCGGTTCGCCTGCGGGCACACGTACTTCGGTGTTATAGAAATTCGATTTGGAGACTGCCGCAGTCCACTTGCTGTCGGGCATGCCCAGGTCTTCGTAATTTCTATGGGCAAATCCGTCCCTGGCGGCGATCACTCCTGCACCAGGGAGATACCAGTCAATGCACTCGCTATTAGGTACGCCACGCACCATGCCGTTTGTGATCACGCGCAGGTTGGCTGTCTTCCCCTCGGCGGGACTTTCGAACTTGGTCGAAAACGACTTCACTACTGCAATGTTCCCGCATCCCGCAAGCGTCACCACCACAACAACAACACTGGCAATTCGCAGGTGCACAACTCATCTCCTCATCTTCTAAGAAAGATCGCGTTGATCAACGGCCAGAACCTTCGCAGCAGGCTCAAGTCAAGCGGTATAAACATTACTGTACATGGCATTTATATGCGAAATGATACGGCAGCAAACGCATTTCTATTTGATCCACGTCATGAAAAGGATTCAGACGAACGGCACGGAACGCGCCGATGCCTACATCAACGCGATATCGATTCATTGCGTGGCGTGCTTCACTACTCATCTCACATAAAAATGATGCCCGACCACAATTCCCACCGTCGAAATCGCAGTCCGGCACCATTCCCCTTGTGAATCAGAAGTCGTAGCGCAGCGTCACGCCTGCATATCGCGGCGAACCGTAGTGGCCATAGCTGCCGCCTATGCCCTGGTAGTAGGTCTTGTCGAACAGGTTATTGACGTTCAACGTGGCGGCGAGCTTCTTATTGAACTGATAGCGCGCCATCAGGTTGACCACGGTATAGGCATCCTGACGCACCGTGCTGTCGTATCGACTGAAATACAGCGAAGTCTTCGACGTCCAGTCGATACCGCCGCCCACCGTCAGCCCGTTCCATTCCCCGCCCAGCCGGTAGGTGGTCCACAGACGCAGCGTATTGACAGGTAGCTGGCTCAGCAACTGCTTGCCTTGTGCGTCTTCGCTTTTGGCATGGCTGAAGCCGGCATGCACGTTCCAGCCGGGCAAGACTTCACCGGCCACTTCCAGATCGATGCCCGTGGTCTTTGCGCCTTTGGCCGCGCGGTACGCCGAGTTGTCCGTCCCCGGCACTGTGAAACCCGCATCCAGTTCCGCCACATTGTCTTTCTGAGACCGGTAGATGGCCACGCTGGTGTTCAGGCGGCGGTTGAGGAATTCCCCCTTCCAGCCCATCTCATAGTTCTTGCCCACGATGGGGTCGAGGACATTTCCGTTGCGATCCTGGGAGGATTGCGGCTGGAAGATGTCGGTATAGCTCGCGTAGATCGACTGCTCGGGGGTCAGGTCGTAGACGATGCCGGCGTAGGGGGTAATTTCGCCCCGAGCGCGCATGTTGTAGGTTTGCAGAAAATTGTCGGTCGGGCTCTCGTAGTGGTAGTCGTAGTTATAGTCGGACCGCCGCGCACCAAGAATCAGATGCACGTCATTGATCGGGTTCAACCGGAACGCTGCATAGCTGCCACTCTGGCGTGAATTCACATTGAAGATCTCGCCCACGGTTCCCGTATTGCCTGGCCGGGCCATGTTGTTGTCCCAGGTATAGAAATTTACGGTGGACACGCCCACGTCCCAGCCCTTGTGCTTGTTTTCGTAGTCCTGGAAGTTGAAGCCGGCGATGAATTCATGCATCCGTCCGCCCAGTTCAAAGGGGCCCTGAATCGTGACGTCCACACCGGTCTGGGTTTGCGATGCGCCGGCCCGGTAGGCCAGCACGCCAGCGTTGCCGGTGGCCTGATTCAGGAAGGATAGTCCGGACCCCACCCGATACGAGCCGTTCAGATTGGAGCGGCTCACATCCATGTAGTTCGCGGCGACCTTGAACTGCCAGTCATGCGCCAGCGCTTGTTCAAAGTTGACGGTGTAATTGGTGGTCTTGAACTCGTCATACATCCACCGGGCGCCGGAACTGGTGGATCGCGAAAAGCGCGTCTGGTCGCCGTTGGTGAATATCAAGGGAACCCCGGGCGCGCCCGTTGCCTTGTACCGTTGGTGGTCGATGCCGAAACGCAGCAGCGTGGAATCCGTCAGATCGGCTTCCACGACACCGTACAGCACGTCCTTGTCCTGCGTGTACGCGTCCATGAACGTGTGATTGTCCTGCGTGGCGGCCACGAGCCGGCCGCGCAGTTTGCCGTTGTCGATCAGCGGGCCCGAGATGTCGGCCTCGGCGCGATACAGGTCCCACGACCCCGCGCCAACTTGTACATGGGCCTGGAATTCATGGGTGGGACGCTTGCGGATCAGGTTGACGGTGCCGCTTGGGCTGCCCGCGCCCGTCATCAGACCGGTGGCGCCGCGCACCACTTCAACGCGGTCGTAGAGCGCCATGTCGAGCAACGTGCTGGGCATGGTGCGGGATTGGTTCACCTGCGTGGTCGTCACGCCATCCAACTGGTAGGTATCCATGGCGCTGCCGCGCGAATAGATGTTGAAGCGTTCGCCTCCATCCTGGGACATGGTGATGCCCGGTGTCTGATTCAGCACGTCGGTCATGCTGTTGAGCTGCTGGTCTTCGATCTGTTGCCGGGTGATGATGCTGATCGACTGCGGCGTTTCCTTGATCGACAGGTTCATCTTCGTCGCCGTGCTGCTGACAGGCATCATGTAGCTGCCGGTACCTTCGCTGGCGGGCGCGTCGAAGTTGCCCAGCACGGTGACCGGTTCCAAGACCGTCGCCGCGTTCGCGCCGGCGGTCTCGGCACGCAGGGTGTAAGCGCCGTCGGCTTGCCGAACGGCCTGCAGGCCGGAACCCGACAATAGCGTCTGGAAGGCGGCCTGCACGCTGTGGCGGCCTTGCAGGCCGGCGGTGGTCTTTCCTTGCGTCAGCGTGCCCGGCGCGGTCAGGAAGACGCCGGCTTCCGCGGCGAGCTGGTTGAGTGCGGCGGTCAGCGGCCCGGCCGGTATGGCGTAATCGCGGACGTCAGCGGCTTGCGCCTGCGCCAAGGGTGCCCAGGCCGCCGCGCCGCAGATCAGACCGGCCAGGGCCAAATGCAGGGAAAGCGCCAAGGGCCGGATGGCCAGACGCGGATCGGTGATGGGCGCGCGGTCGGCGCGAATGCGGGTAGGGCGGCGAAGCATAAGACGGAATCCCTCAGGCGTGGTGGAGAACAACGAGAGGGAGGCCATCGACATGTCGATCTGATCTTCTCTCATTCCGTAAATCGGATGAGATTTGAAAACCCGAACTATTTTTCAAAAAAAAGTTGAGCTACGGCCGTGCAACGATCGATGTCCACCATGGCAGTGGCCGTTGCACCCGGACGGGCAGATTGCGTTCCAGCATGTCCAGCGCGCGGTCGGCGTCGTCGGCGGGGAACACGCCCATGACGAGCAGGTCGGCTACTTCCGGCGCCACGCCCAGGTAACCCTTGCGGTAACGCCCGAGTTCGGCGATGAGCGTTTTCAAGGGCAGGTTGTCGGCCAGAACGATGCCCCGGCTCCACGCTTCGCGGGCCGGATCGGCGCGCTCGGTGGACAGGATCGACTCGGCGTCGAAGCGGGCTTGCCCGCCAGCCACGACATTCACCGAAGCGCCGGTATTCGTGCGTACGGCCACTTCGCCGTCGTACACGTCGAGTTGAACCCGGCTTTCGGTCAGGCGCACGCTGAAGCGCGTGCCCAGCGCCTGCATCCGTCCGAAGCGGGATTCGACATAGAAAGGGCGGCGCGCGCGGTCGGGTGCGGTTTCGATCAGGATTTCGCCTGCCAGCAGCGTCAACCGGCGCGCGGCGTTGCGGTAATCCACGTCCAAGGCGCTGTGGGCGTTGAGCCAGATTCTTGATCCATCGGCCAGAAGCAGCTCGCGCCGTTCACCGGTGCCGGTGGAATAGTCGGCGGCAAACGCCAGCGCCAGATCCGGCAACGGCGTGTGGCGCCAGCCCAGCCAGCCCAACACGCTCGTGCCCAACACGATTGCGCCGCTGCTCAGCAGTTGGCGCCGTTTGAGCGCGCTCTTGCGCGCCGCGGTGGCGCCCGCCAAGGCGGCCTCCGTCCCGCCCATGCGCAGCGGCTCGAACCGCTGGCTGACCGCTTCGATGTGATGCCAGGCAGTCGCGTGCTCGGGCCGTTCGCGCAGCCACGTCTGCCACGAGGTCCGGTCTCGCTCAGTGACGCTATCTCCTCGCAGCAAGGCGAACCAACTGGCGGCCTGCTGCAGGCTGTCGAAATCGGCTCTTACCGTGCTGGCGGGCGCCGCCTCGGAGGCGGTGCCGGACGGCGCTCTCGGGGAGGGCGATACCATCCGCCTACTTGCCCAGCCCGGCATCGATCAGGGCGCATTGCAGCATGCCCTGGGCAATGTACTTTTGCACCATGCGCTCAGACACGGCAAGCGTCCGGGCGATTTCGCGGTAAGGCACGCCGTCCACCTGTGCCATGACGAAGGCCGTGGCGGCCTTGTGCGGCAAGCGGCTCAGCATCGTGCCGATTTCCATCAGCGTTTCGATGATCAACGCCCGCTGCTCCGGAGACGGCTCGAACGATTCGGGACGCGCGGCCAGGGTGTCCAGCCAGGCTTGTTCGACTTCGCGGCGGCGCCAGAAGTCCGCGCACAGGCCGTTGGCCATGGCGCGCAAATAGCCGCGTGCTTCCGGAAAGCTCTTGAATCCTTGCGGGGCCGGCTTGCTGAGCAAGCGGAGGAAGGCATCGTGAGCCAGGTCGGCAGCGTCCGCCGCGTTGCCCAGGCGGCGTCGCAGCCACCCTTGGAGCCATTCGTGGTGATCGCAATAGATGTGGTCGATGGACGGTGCCGCACCGTATCCGTCTGGCTTCATTTCCCAATAGGCCCGAGGCGGTGGGGCCTCTCCATCAAGGTTTCATAAACGCAAATAATTCGTATTTGCGAAAAACTGAACGAATCATACATCAAGCGGAAACGCTGGCGTATGCTTCCTGCCGCACCCATCATCGAGCGCGACAACCAGGCGGGTGCGGCCGCAGCGCCGCAGCTTGTTGGGGGTTCCAGGACGAGCTTGGCCGCCGCGGCGGAGCTTGCCGCCTGCGCGGATAAGCCGCCCCGGCAAACCGATCTGGGCTATCGAGCCGGCCGTCTCCCACGGCGCAGGGGGCGAACGACACCCCCGGTTCCTCCGATCCGCGTTTGACCATACCGTCCGGCGAGGGGGAAGGGTTGAATCTTCCGGAGCGTCATCACCGGTCTCGCGCCGAACCGCCTCCACAAGCGTGGCGGCGTTCCTCGCGATGGCACTCGGCATTGGCCAGGTCGGCGATTGGCGCCAGCAGCCCCCGATCGAAGGTCTCCAGCTCCTCGCCGGCGCGCAGTCTTGCGGGCCAGTCGGGATGCGTAAGCGCGCCGCGGCCGAGCGAAACGAAGTCGGCGTCCTTGCTCGCCATCATGCCGCCGGCCTGCTGGGGATCATGCAGCGAGCCGTTGGCCAGCACCGGGACCGGAACGTGCCGCCGTGCCAAGGCTGCAAGGCTGGGGCCCTGTTCGCCAAAAGCGGGGCGCCAGGCCTCGAACTCGGTCGTGTGCAGGTAATCGATGGGCTGCGCGCCCAGCGTGCGGAAGATCCGCGCCGCATCCGCCTCGCCGCCTTCCCACTTGTGCGTGAAGTCGTTGACCTTGCCTTGCGAACTGCGCACCCCCACGACAAAGTGCTTTGCCGTCGACCGGCGGACGGCCTGGATGACGTCCACGGTCAGGCGCAGGCGATTGTCCAGGCTGCCGCCGTAGCGGTCCTCGCGCAAATTGGTGTGGGCGGTGAGGAACTGGTCCAGCAGATAGCCGTTCGCGCCATGGATCTCGACGCCGTCGAATCCGGCCTCCTGCGCCCTGCGCGCCGCCTGTGCGTAGCCTTCGACCGCTTCGGAGATGTCCTCGTCCGACATGGCTTCGGGCATCCGGTACGGTCCCGCGCCCCGATAGAAGGCCATCTGCTGTCCCCTAGGCTGTACGGCCGAGGGGCCCTTGGTGGTGGCGCGATGGGGATTGCCTTGCGACAGCGCGCCCGCATGCATGAGCTGCGCGACGATGCGGCCGCCGTGTGCGTGCACGCGGTCCACCACGGTCCGCCACGCATCGCGCTGCGCGTCGTCGGTCAGCCCGGGCTGGAAGAGGTAGCCCTGCGCATGGGCCTTGTCCGTGTAGATGCCTTCGGTAATCACCAGGCCGAAGCCGCCGGCAGCGTAGGCTTCGTAGTAGTCGGCCATTTGCGCCGTGGCGCGGCCGTCCGCCGTGGCGCTGACCCGAGTCATCGGCGCGACGGCGAGGCGGTTGCGCAAGCTCAGGCCCCTCTCCAGCCGCAGCGGCGTGAACAGTCCGGCGTGCGCGGTCCGCGCATCGCCGGCCGGACGATCGGCGAGCGTGCTCATGTCAGCGGCCCTCCTGTGGGCGCACGGCCGCGATCGCCTCGATCTCGATCATGGCGGCGGGGTCGTAGAGCGCCTTGATTTCGGCGATCGTGTCGGCCGGGTAGGGGGCAGAGAAGAAGCGGCGGCGCAGCGTCACCACGTCCTCGAAATGCCCCATGTCGGTGACGAAGATGGTGACCTTGATGACGTCCCGCAAGCTGGAGCCGCCGGCTTCCAGCGCGCGGCGCAAGTTCAGGAAGGCTTGTTCGCCTTGCGCAAGAAAGCCGCCCGCGACGATCTTTCCGTCATCGCCGGCGCCTGCCTGGCCGGAGATGAACAGCAGGTTTCCGAATTGAATGCCCTGCGACAGCAGGAAGGGCTCGTAGTTGTCGGGCTGGGTGACGACGCGTTGTAGCATGGTGCGAATTCCTTCACTTATGGTTGCTGGGAGGATCAGCGCGATAGCGGCCGATCCATGCCCACACTGTAGAGATGCGTGGCCCTGGTGACAAAGGTTCGTTTGTCAGCTATAAGGTGAAAGAAACTCATCTATTATGCCGGTCATGCAACGTCGATCCCTCCCGCTTTCCGGGCTACGCGTATTCGAAGCCGCCGCGCGCCTGGGCAGCTTCAAGGCCGCCGCCAAGGAACTGGCCGTCACGCCCACCGCCGTCAGTCACCAGATCCGCGCGCTGGAGGCGCAGACCGGGCTTTTGCTGTTCGATCGCCATGTGCGCAGGGTGTCCCTGACCGACGCGGGGACGCAGCTCTATCCCGTCCTGCGCGACGGGTTCGATGCCTTCGAAGCGACGCTGGCGCGGTTGACGCATCGGCGGACACGCACTCAAGTGACCATCTCCGCGACGAATGCATTTACCGTGAAGTGGCTGGTGCCGCGCATGGCCGATTTCCGGAGCCGGCATCCCGGCATCGACTTGCAGTTGCAGGCCAGCGACGACCTCGTCGATCTGCGATCGACCGCGGTCGACATCGCGATCCGCTATGGCCGCGGGCCGTATCCCGGCCTGGTGACCCAGCCCCTGTTCACGGACCGGTTCGCGCCCGTGGCGAATCCGCGCCTGGGCGTCGAATCGCCGGACGATCTGGCTCGCGTGCCGTTGATCCGTTTCGACTGGAAGCGGCCCCAACCGGAGAATCCCACCTGGGACCGTTGGTTCAAGGTCGCGCAGCGGCCCCAGCCCCGCCAGGCGAGTCAACTGCGCTTTTCCGATGAAGGACACGCAATACAGGCGGCCGTCGCCGGCCATGGGGTCGCGCTGGTCAGCCTGGCCTTGATCTCCGAGGAACTGGAGGCGGGCCATCTGGTGCAGCCGTTCGGCCCGGAGATAGACGGGCACACCTACCACCTGGCCATGTACGCCGGCCGGCCGCCGTCGGCGTCAGTCCAGGCCGTTGCGCACTGGTTGAGCACGCAGGCCTAGCGACGCAAATCCATCCCAGCACCCCCGCGTGAACTCGTACAGCGCATCCTGCGCCGTCAGCGGCGTGCGCCCCGCCAGCCGGGCCAGCGCGTAGTGCCCCTGGCGCTGCGGATCCGGCGGGATCGGCACTTCGACCATCAGCCCGGCCTCCTGCTGGCGGCGGGTGACGCAGGTCACGCCCAGCAGCAGGGTGTCCGAGCGCAGCGCCAGTTCGACCAGCGCGTCCAGGTTTTCGCAGCGGTGGGTGACCATCTGTTCGGGGGCGCCGCCCGGTCCCAGCGTTTCCGTCAGCCGCAGCGAGACTTCGGGGCTGAGGGTGCTGGAGGCCACGGGGTACTGGCGGACCTGTTCGATGCCCGGCCGCTTGTGGGCCAGGATGGGATGGCCTTTGCGGCAGACCAGGCCGGCCCGCAGCGGGGGCAGGGGGCGGGTTTCCAGGTCGGCCGCGTCATACAGCATGCGGGCATCGCAGACCATGGCGTCGATGCGCTCGGCGCGCAGCATCTCCAGCAGGGCGGCGGTGGCGCCCAGTTCGACGCCGACGCGCACCTGCGGGTGGCGTTCGGCCATATGGGCCAGAAACGGCGACAGCAGCAGGGATGCGGGCGTGGGGCTCAGCCCGATGGACAGCGCGCCCGATTCGCCGCTGTGCAGGGTCTTGAGTTCGCGTTGCAGTTCCGCTTCCTCGAAGCGCATGCGGCGCGCGCGTTCGGCCACGCAGGCGCCGTAGGGCGTCAGGCGCACGCGCCGCGTGCCGCGGTCCAGCAGGGGCAGGCCCAGTTCGGCTTCCAGGGCCTGGATGCTGCGGCTGAGGGCGGGTTGCGACAGGTTGACCGCGTCCGCCGCGCGCGAATAGGTGCCGTGTTCGATGACGGCGAGCAGATGCTTGAGTTTCTGGAAGTCCATGTCCAAATCGCATTAATACTATGAAATAAATGCATTGGAATTATAAATGGGCTGTTCGTATGATGGTCCGGACGGCGCCCGCCAGAGGCGCCGCAATCCGTGCCCGGGACTCGCACCGCGGCGCGGCTCGTCAAATACGGAGACAGATTCGAATGAAGCAGCACTTGTTGTCGGCCGCCCTTGTGGCGGCCTGCGCGGCCATGGGCGCCCAGGCCCAGGAAGTCCGGCAAGATCCCCAGCCGTCCGAGGCCGCGGCGCGCCCGGCAGGCGCCGTCAGCGGCCAGGTCACGATCCGCCGCGACGGCTATGGCATGCCGCATGTGTACGCCAACACCGTCTACGGCATTTTCTATGGCTACGGCTACGCCGTGGCGCAGGACCGCCTGTTCCAGATGGAGATGGCAAAGCGCAGCACCCAGGGCCGCGTGGCCGAGGTGCTGGGCCAGTCCATGGTGGCGTTCGACAAGTCCATCCGCGGCAATTTCTCGCCCGAACGCATCCAGCGCCAACTGGCCGCGCTGCCGGCCTCCGAGCGCCAGATCCTGGACGGCTACGCGGCGGGCATGAACGCCTGGATCGCGCGGGTGCGCGCCGAGCCGGGCAGCCTGATGCCCAAGGAATTCAACGACCTGGGGTTCCAGCCCGGGGACTGGACGGCCTACGACGTGGCGATGGTGTTCGTGGGCACCATGGCCAACCGTTTTTCCGACGCCAATAGCGAGATCGACAACCTGGCGCTCTTGACCGCCCTGAAGGACCGGCACGGCGACGAGCGCGCCATGCAGATCTTCAACCAGTTGCGCTGGATGACCGACAGCCGGGCGCCCACCACCGTGCCCGAGGAAGAGGGCGTCTACCGGCCCGACGGCGGCCGGCCGCCGGCCAGGCTGTCCTATGCCTTGCCGCGCTACGACGGCACGCCGCCCATGCTGGAACGGGTGGCGCGCGATGCGCAGACCCGGGGTGTGCTGGACGCGTCCCCGGCCGATACGCGCAAGCTGCTGCTGGCGCAGTTCGCCGAATCGGGCCAGCCGGGCATCGCCGGGTTCCCCACCACCAGCAATATGTGGATCGTGGGGCGCGAGCACGCCAAGGACGCGCGTTCCATCCTGCTGAACGGGCCGCAGTTCGGCTGGTGGAATCCGGCCTACACCTACGGCATCGGCCTGCATGGCGCGGGCTTCGACGTGGTCGGCAATACCCCGTTCGCCTATCCCAGCATCCTGTTCGGCCACAACGCGCACGTGACCTGGGGCTCCACCGCGGGCTTCGGCGACGACGTGGACATCTACGCGGAAAAGCTGGACCCCGCCGACCGCACCCGCTACTTCCATGACGGCGCCTGGAAGACGATGGAAAAGCGCACCGAGCTTATCCAGGTCAAGGACGGGCAACCCGTGATGATGGACGTGTACCGCACGGTGCACGGCATCGTCGCCAAGTTCGACGACAAGCAGCACGTGGCCTACGCCAAGGCGCGCGCCTGGGAAGGCTACGAGCTGCAATCGCTGATGGCCTGGACGCACAAGGCGCAGTCGCGCAACTGGGACGAATGGAAGCAGCAGGCGGCGCGCCACGCGCTGACCATCAACTGGTACTACGCGGACGACCGCGGCAACATCGGCTACGCGCACACGGGCTTCTATCCCAAGCGCCGCCCGGGCCACGATCCGCGCCTGCCGGCGCCGGGCACCGGCGAGATGGACTGGGACGGCATGCTGCCGTTTTCGACCAATCCGCAGGTCTACAACCCGCGCCAGGGTTTCATCGCCAACTGGAACAACCAGCCCATGCGCGGCTATCCGTCCACCGACCTGTTCGCCATCGTGTGGGGCCAGGCCGACCGCTACGCAGAAATCGAGACGCGCCTGCAAGCCATGACCTCCCATGGCGGCAAGGTCAGCGCTCAGCAGATGTGGGACCTGATCCGCACCACCAGCTACGCCGACGTCAACCGCCGCCACTTCCTGCCTTTCCTGCGGCGGGCGGTGGAGGGCCTGCCGGCGGACGACGCGCGGGCGCGGCTGGTCGCCGGGCTGGCGTCCTGG
Source organism: Achromobacter veterisilvae (assembly GCF_037619525.1). Classification (NCBI taxonomy): domain Bacteria; kingdom Pseudomonadati; phylum Pseudomonadota; class Betaproteobacteria; order Burkholderiales; family Alcaligenaceae; genus Achromobacter; species Achromobacter veterisilvae. Next base: position 3,649,961 of record NZ_CP148753.1, read on the forward strand.
GACGGCATGGGCACGAGCGAGAAGCAGGCCGGCTACTACGACAACGCCGGGCCGGCCGTGATGGACGCGTGGCTGCGCGCCATGCTCAAGCGCACGCTGGCCGACGAGATGCCCGCCGACTTTTTCAAGTGGTACAGCGCCACCGGCTATCCCACGCCGGCCGCGCCCGCCACCGGCTCGGTCAACCTGACGGTGGGTTCGAAGGTGCTGTACAACGCGCTGGCCGGGCAGGACGCCGGCGTGCCGCAGCAGTACGACTTCTTCAACGGCCAGCCGCCGCGGGCCGTGGTGCTGGCCGCGCTGGACGACGCGCTGGCCGCCTTGCGCGAAGCCTACGGCGCGGACCCCGCCGGCTGGCGCGTGCCGGCGCCGCCCATGGTGTTCGCGCCCAAGAATTTCCTGGGTGTGCCGCAGGCGGACGCCAAGGCGGTGCTGAGCCATCCGGCCACGCAGAACCGCGGAACCGAGAACAACATGACGGTGTTCGACGCCCGCGGCGTGCGCGCTGTGGACGTGGTGGCGCCGGGGCAGAGCGGCTTCGTCGCCCCGGACGGCACGGCGTCGCCCCACACCCGCGACCAGTTCGACCTGTATGCCAGCTTCGGCAGCAAGCGGGTCTGGTTCACGGAGGCGGAAGTGCGGGCCAACGCTAAGTCGGCAGAGACGCTGCGCTATTGACGGCGTAGCCGCCCTGGTGGCTGGCCAGCCGCGCATAGACCCCTTGCCGCTTCAGCAACTGGTCGTGCGTGCCGGCCTCCGCCAGCGCGCCGCGGTCCAGCACCAGGATGAGGTCGGCGTCGCGGATCGTCGACAGGCGGTGCGCGATGACCAGCGTGGTGCGGTGGCGCATCAGCACGTCCAGCGCGCCGCGCACCTGCATCTCGGACAGGGTGTCCAGGTGCGAGGTGGCTTCGTCCAGGATCAGCACCGGCGCGTTCTTCAGGAAGGCGCGGGCGATGGAGATGCGCTGGCGCTGTCCGCCGGAGAGCTGCATGCCGCGTTCTCCCACCCGCGTGGCGATGCCGTCCGGCAGGCTGCGCACGAAGTCCCCCAGCGCGGCCTGTTCCAGCGCGCGCGCCAGTTCCTCGGGGCTGGCCTCGGGCCGGGCCAGGCGGATGTTGCCTTCCAGCGTGTCGTTGAACAGGTAGGTGTCTTGCGTGACGAGCGCCACGCGCTCGCGCAGGCCGTCGAGTCGCAACTGGCGCACGTCCACGCCCTCCAGCTTCACCGCGCCCTCGCGCGGATCCCAGAAGCGCAGCAGCAGGCTGGCCACGGTGCTCTTGCCCGCGCCCGACGCGCCCACCACGGCGACCGTGGCTCCGGCCGGCACCTTGAAGCTCAGGTCGCGCAGGGTGTCTTCGCGATTGCCCGGGTAGGCGAAGCTGACGTGCTCGAACGCCAGGGACAGGCCCTGCGCGGCGACGGGCGCGGCCAACGGGCCGTCGGCGACGGGTTCGGGCTCGTTGGCCACCACGTGCAGGCGGCGCGTGGCGGCGATGGTGTCGGCAAGCTGCCGGCTGACCTGGGAAATCTCCGACACCGGCAGGAAGGTGGCCAGGGCGATCAGCACCAGCAGCGGCAGCATGCCGGCCGACAGCGCGCCGGCCGCGACCTGCAGGGCGCCCACCACCGCGACGGCCAGGCCGCCCAGCCCCATCGCCACTTCGAACCACGCGGTCTGCCGTGACAGGTCGCGCAGGATGTCCAGGCGGCGGACGCGGTAGCGGTCGGCCACCTGCAGGAATTCGTCGCGCCGGCGGCCCGTGGCCTGGAAGGCGGTCAGGTCGGCCAGGCCCTGGATGGTGTCGGTGGCGTGCGCGCTCATTTCCCCCAGCGCGTGGCGGGCCTTGTCGCCCAGCGCGTCGATCTTGCGGCGCCCGCGCACGGGAGACACCAGCGCGTACGCCAGGAAGGGCAGCAGGGCCAGCGCCACCGGCCAACTGTAGACGCCCAGGAAGCCCAGCACCGACAGCGGCACCAGCACCGACACGATGGCGGGCGCGATGGTGTGGGCGTAGAAGTACTCCACCATTTCGACGTCCTGGGTGGCCAGCGCCACCAGGTCGCCGGAGCGGCGCTGCAGCAGGTAGGCCGGCGCCAGGCGCTCCAGCTTGTCGTAGAGCTTGACCCGCATGTCGGCCAGCAACTGATAGGCCATCGCGTGCGCCAGCCACGATTCCAGCCAGTGGAAGAGGGCGGCCAGGGGCGCCGCGATCAGCAGCCCGACGACCAGCGTGGAAACGTCGCGGCCGTCGCGGATGGCGGCGACGATCAGCGCGCTGAAGACCCCCACGCCGATGAAGGCGGCGACGCGCGCCACGCCCAGCAGGATGGTGGCCGCCAGCGTGCCGCGCCACGGGCGGACCACCGACAGCAAGGTGCCCAGGGTGCCGCGCCAGCCGACCTGGGCGGCGTCGGCGTCCAGCGCGCGCAGCGCGGGGCCCGGCGCGCCGGACCCGGCGTCGGGCTCGCCGCCGTCCCGCGCGGGGGCGGACGACACCGCCGCCGCGGGGCTGCCCGCGGCCGGGTTCCGGTGCGCCTCGGCCTGTTCGCGCATCAGGCGGTAGTACAGCCCGCCTTGTGCCATCAGCGCGGCGTGCGTGCCCGTTTCCACGACCCGTCCCTGGTCCAGCACCAGGCAGCGGTCGGCGCCGATGACGCTGGCCAGCCGGTGCGCCAGGATCAGCGTCGTGCGGCCGGCCATCAGCCGGTCGAGCGCCTGCTGGATCAGCGCCTCGTTTTCGGTGTCCACAGAGGAGAGCGCTTCGTCCAGGATCAGGATGGGCGCGTCGCGCAGCAGGGCGCGCGCGATCGCCACGCGCTGGCGCTGGCCGCCGGACAATTGCAGGCCGCGCTCGCCGATGCGGGTGGCGTAGCCGTCGGGCAGCGCCATGATGAAGTCGTCGATGTTGGCGGCGCGGGCGGCGGCGCGCACCTGTTCGTGCGTGGCGCCGGGGCGTCCCAGCCGCAGGTTGTCGTCGATGGTGCCGTGGAACAGCGTGATGTCCTGGCTGACCAGCGCGATGTGCGACAGCAGCGCCTGGGTGTCGAGTCCGTTCACGTCGCGGCCGCCGACGCGGATGGTGCCGGCCTGCGGCACGCATTCGCGCAGCAGCAGGCGCACGATGGTCGACTTGCCCGCGCCGCTGGGGCCCACCACGCCGACGCGTTCGCCGGCCGCGACGCGGAACGCCAGGCCCTGGTGCGCGCGGCGTTCGAGCGTGTAGGAGAACGCCACGTCGTCGAATTCGATGGTGGGCGCCAGCCGCTGCGGCGCATCGCCAGCGCCGCGCGCGTCGGGCGCGGGCGTCAGGGGCCGGGCGTCCATCAGGGCATGGATGCTGACCGCGGCGGACTGGCCCAGCATGCCCCGGTGCAGCACCGAGCGCAGGTCGCGCAGCGGCCGGAAAATCTCGGTGCCGGCCATCAGCACGATCAGCAGGGCCTCCACGCTCATGTCGCCGGCGGCCACGCGCCAGGCGCCCAGCGTCAGCGCCAGCGCCGCGCCCAACGCCACGCCCAGGTCGCTGATGCCGCGCGTCAGCAGGCTGACCGACAGCACCCAGAACGTATTGTCCGACAGGCTGCGGGCGCGGGCGGCCAGCCGCCGGCCCCAGGCCTTGCCCTGGCCATAGGACTTCAAGGTGGGCAGGCCCTGCACCGCGTCGAGGAAGTCCTCGCCGAAATCGTTCAGAGAGCGCGTGCGGGCCAGGCTGGCGCGGCGGTCCAGCATGTGCACGGCCATCGGCCCGAACAGGGCGAACAGCGCCGCCGCCAGGAAGACCAGCGCGGTCGGCACGTCCCAGAACGCGATGACGGCGAAGATGGCGAAAGGCGCCGCGGCCGCGATGGCCACCTGCGGCAGGTACTGGCCGAAGAAGGTCTGCAATTGCTCGACCCCGTCCACCACCGTCAGCATCACGCCGCCGGTGCGCTGATTGGCGAACCAGGCCGGGCCCAGGGCGACGATGCGGTCATACAGCTTGCCGCGCAGCGCCTGCTGCACCTCGGCCGAGCAGCGGTTGGCCTGCACGGTGCGCCAATGGTCGAAGCCCGCGCGCAGCAGCACCATCGCGGCCGCGCACAGGGCGGGCGCGGTCCAGTCCCGCCACGGCGCGCCCTCGAACACCCGGGCCAGCAACTGGCCCAGGAACACATAGCGCGCAATGCCGGCCGCCAAGGCCAGCAACCCCAGGAATATGCCGCCCGCCATGCCGGCGCGCAGCCCTTCGGTCAGCCGCCAAAGCCGTGAATCGAAATACATTGCACTCTCCTTCCAGAGCTTGCATGGTCCCCGATCGCGACCGCCGGCGAAAGCGATAGTTTTTCAATCAGGGGTTGAGATAAACTCAACGCATGGCCGACCTTCCCAACCGCACCCCGCCCCTGGCCGCGCTGCGCGCCTTCGAGGCCGTAGCCCGCCTGGGCAGCCTGAGCCGGGCCGCCGCCGAACTCAGCGTGACCAAGAGCGCCGTCAGCCACCAACTGCGGGCGCTGGAGGCCGATCTGGGCGTCACGCTGCTGCGCCGGGGCGGCACGGTGCGCCGCGCCGAAACCACCGGCGCGGGCGCCGATCTGCTGGCATCGGTGCAACAGGCCTTGACCCTGCTGGAGACCGCCTGCCGCAATGTGCGCGCCGCCGCCCGCGGCAGGCGGCGCTATACCCTGAACGTATCGGCCAACCCCTCGCTGGCCGCCCTGTGGCTGGCGCCGCGCATCGGCCGGTTCATCGAATTGCACCCCGACATCGACATCCAGGTCTACCTGCATGCCAGCCAGGATCCGGCCTGGAAGAGCCAGGACATCGACCTGGCGTTCCTGCACGTGCGCGCCATGGGGCCGCACAACGCCGAACCCGGCGACATCCCGCTCATGACCGAGACCGTGGTGCCGGTGTGCAGCCCGGCGCTGATCGCGCCGTCCGAGCGCGACGACCCGCGCGCGTTCACGCGCCACCGCTGGCTGGAGGAAAAGCACATCGACAGCCCCGAGACCGATTGGCGCATCTGGAGCCCGCGCCTGGGATTGGCCGAGTCGGACTGGCAGGAGCCGATGGTGCTCAGCGGCATGAGCACGGTCGCCGCGGCCGCGGCGGCGGGCGTCGGCATCGCGCTGGGGCGCGCGCCCCTGATCGACGAGGAACTGGCCAGCGGCCGCCTGGTCCCCTTGGTGCCGCGGCTGCGCATGCCGGGGTCCTGGGGCTACGTCATGCGCATCCAGGCCAACCGCCCGATGGACGCGTCCCTGCCGGCGCTGGTGGAGTTCCTGCTCGAGGAAGGGCGCAGCCCGGGAGCGTGGCAGCATTCGGAGAGCGGCGTGGGCCCTCTATCGGGCCTGTCAGTCTGAACCCCCCCTGCCTCGCGGCGGGGAGCTGATGGTGACCGCCGACGTGACGATCAGCTCCATCAGGATGTCGCGCGCGAGGTTCTCGGCGTAGTCGTTGCGCGCCTCCGCTGTGGCGATCGCGCGTTCCACCGACCCTTCCACAATGGCATTGATCTGCTGGATGTGCAGTTCGCAGATCTGCACCAGATCGGGATGGCGCTTCTGGTGGAAATACAGGAAGCGACGCGCCAGCGTCTGTAGCATGGCGTGGAATTCCGCCGCATAGCTATTGCGCGACGCGGCGCCGATCTGGCTGGTGAGCGTGAAATGCAGGCGCATGTAGATGCGCATATCATTGATCGCCTTCAGCGCTTCCAATTCGCGAGCCAGGCGCGCCAGCTCCGCACGTTCGCCATCGTCGGCCCATTGCGCGGCCTGAGCGACGATGAGACGCTCGATCTCCCGCCTCGCCTGGATGATCTTCAGTTGCCCCTGGTAGTCGATTTCGGAGATGAAGATCCCCTGGCGCGGCGCGATTTCGACCAGCCGCTGGAATGCCAGCTTCTGCAGGGCGTCGCGTACCGGCGAGCGGCCGATGCCGACCCGCTCGCTCAGCGTGGTTTCCGACCACTGGCTGCCAGGGGGCAGTTCCCCCGTGACGATCATCTCCTCCAGGGCGCAATAGGCCTTTTCGGTCTGGCTGACGGCGGTGCGGCCAAAGAGGGGGGCGGACGAATTCATGGGATCGGGAGCGCGCGTTGTTGGAGTTCGCGTTTTAACACTTTGCCGGTGCTGTTTTTCGGCAACTCGTCCAGGAAGACGTAGCGCTTGGGGCGTTTGAACCGGGCGATCGACGCCAGGCAGAGGCGGTCCAGGTCCTGGGCCTGCACCTGCGCGCCAGGTTTGAGCACCACGAAGGCCAGCACTGACTCCCCCCATTCCGGGTCCGCCACGCCCACTACCGATACCTCCTGCACCGCCTCGTGGCGCGTCAGCGCTTCTTCCACTTCGCGCGGGTAGATATTGGTGCCGCCGCTGATGATCACGTCCTTGGAGCGGTCCTTCAGGTGGAGCAGGCCGCGGGTGTCCAGGATGCCGATGTCGCCGGTATGGAGCCAGCCGTCCACGATGGTATCGGCGGTGGCGCGCGCATTGTTCCAGTAGCCCAGCATCACTGTCGGGCCTTTGACGGTCACTTCGCCCAGTTCGCCCAGGGCGGCCGGGCTGCCGTCGCCACCGCGCAGTTCGACCTCCATGGATGCCTGCACGTAGCCTACTGAGCCCAGCAGCGCGTCGTCGTTCCTGGACACCGCGTCGGCGATCTGGGCCGCCGACAGGGCGGATATCGACATGGGGCTTTCGCCCTGGCCGTAGATCTGCGCCACGCGTGGGCCGAAGCAGGCGACAGCCTCCTTGATATCCTCTACGTAGAAGGGCGCGCCGCCCACGATCAAGGTGCGTAGACCCGGTGGCGGTCCGCCGTTCTGGCGGGCATGGCGCACCATGCGCTGCACGATGGTAGGCGAGGCGAACAGGCTGACCCGTTCGTAGTGCGTCAGCAGGGCGGACAGTTCATCCTCGTCCAGCCCGCCGCTGTCGGGGACGATCTGCAAGGCGCCATGCAGCCAGTAAGGAATGCTGTAGAGGCCGCCGCCATGCGACAGCGGGGCTACGTGGACCATTGCGTCGCCGGGGGCCACCGCCTGCACGTCGGCATAGAAATTCAGGCACATGCCCAGCAGATTGGCGTGGCTGAGCATGACGCCCTTGGGCTTGCCCGTCGTGCCGCTGGTATAGAACAGCCAGGCCAGTTCCTGTGACGAGCGCCGTTCCAGCGCCAGCGCCGGCCCGCTGGCGGCCTTGGCGTAGGCGGCGGACTCCACGTCCTCGACGCGCACGGCGTCCAGGCTGCGGGCGGCCGGCAAAAGCGCTTCGAACAGCTCGCCTTGAGACAGACAAAGCCGCGCTTCGCAGTCGCGCAGAATGTACTCGAGCTCGTTGGGGTGCAGCTTGGCATTGACGGGCACGGCGCACAGGCCCGCGTGCCAGATGGCCAGCACGGATTCGATGTAGCTGGGGTGATTGCGCAGCGCCAGCATGACGCGTTGTCCGGGCTGCAGGCCCATGGGGCCGCGCAGCCAGCCGGCCAGCGCCTGGACCCGGGCCTGGAGCTGGGCGTAGGTAAGAGGAGTCCGGGTGCCCGCGGCCAGCGCGGGACGGTCGGCGTGCATGAGGGCGCTGCGATGGAAGAGAGAGCTGAGATGCATGGCGGTCTCTGGGTTGGAAGGGGCGCGGTTCAATGGCCGAGCAGGGTGATGCAGGTGACGGCTTCCTCCACGCCGTTGAATCCGCCGCCGTTCTCGGCGATGGCGAAGCGCGCGCCTTCGACCTGGCGCGCGCCCGCCTCGCCGCGCAACTGGGTCACCATTTCGTGGACCTGGGCCAGGCCCGTTGCGCCGATGGGATGGCCGCGCGACAGCAGGCCGCCGGACACGTTGATGGGGATGCTTCCGCCCAGGCTGGTGGCGCCGGACTCCGCCATCGGCCCGCCTTCTCCGAAGGCGCAGAAGCCCAGGGCTTCGGTCTGCTGGATTTCGGCGAAGGCGGTGGCGTCATGGACCTCAGCCAGGGACATATCTTGAGGGCCGACGCCAGCGCGCTCGTACGCTTCCAACGCGGCAAGGTGGCACAAGTGGCGATCGTAGCGGTCCGCGGGACGGTCCGTGGCGGTGCGCAGCACGCTGGCGTACAGGCGCACCGCGCGGGCGCGCGCCAGCCGCTTCAGGCCCTGGGCGTTGCAGACGATGGCGGCGGCGGCGCCGTCGCTGATGGGGGCGCACATGGGCAGCGTCAGCGGCCACGACACCGGCCTTGCGGCCAGCGCTTCGTCCACGGTCAGCGGGTACTGGAACTGCGCCAGGGGATTGTGTGTGGAGTGCATGTGGTTCTTGGCGGCCACGGCGGCGAGTTGGCGCTGCGTGGTGCCGAAGGTCTTCATGTGCAGCCGCGCCAGGCTGGCGTATATGTCCATGAATACGCTGCGCTTGCCTGGCTCCTCGAAGCCGGGCGGAGGCGTGACGTCGGGCGCCAGCGCCATCAGCCGCGCCATCTGCGCCGACGCGTCGTGGACGTCCCAGGCGCCGTCGAACACCGCGAAGCTCCTGGCCTTGTCCTCCGAATACAGTTTGTCCACGCCCACGGCCAGGCAGATGTCGCCCGCGCCCGAGGCGACATACAGGTGGGCGGCGTTCAGCGCCGTGCTGGAGCTGGCGCAGGCGTTCTCCACATTGGTGACCGGGATGCCGGCGATGCCCATGGCCTTGAGCGCGACCTGTCCCGCCACCATGTACTGGCCTTCGATCGATCCTTGGCCGGCCGTCGCGAAATAGGCCGCTTGCAGACCGGCGGCGTCGCAGCCCGCGTCGGCCAGGGCCTGGGACACGGCGTCGCGAACCAGGTCCTTGACGCTCTTGCCGGGCTGCTTGTCGAAACGGGTAATGCCTACGCCCGCGATGTAAGTGGTGTCGTTGCTCATGATTGGATACCGGTGGTGAGTATGGATTCGATGACGTGGCGGCCGGCCTCGACTTCCGCGGCCGATCCGCTCCAGGCGACTTCGCCGTGGTCCAGTACGTACTGGCGATGCGCGAGGCGCGCGGGCACTTTCAGGTTCTGCTCGACCAGCACGATGCCCGTGCCCTGGCGGTGGACTTCGGCGAATACACCGATCAGGTCATTGACGATGCGCGGCGCCAATCCTTCGGTGGGTTCGTCCAGCAGCAGGATGCGGGGATTGCCAAGCAGAGCGCGGGCGATCGACAGCATCTGCTGTTCGCCGCCCGACAACTGGTCGCCGTCGAAGCCTATGCGTTCCTGCAGCCGGGGGAATATCTGCAGCACCCGGTCTGCGGTCCAGTAGCCGGGCCGGTGCGCCAGCGCGCCCATCCTCAGGTTTTCCCGCACGGTGAGATTGGGAAAAATGCGGCGCGTGTCGGGCACCAGCGCGATGCCGTCGCGGCTGATCTGTTCAACGGCGCGGCGCGTGGCATCCTGGTTCGCCACGAGGCGGCTTCCCGACGACAGCGGCAGCAGCCCGATCAGCGTCTTGAGCACGGTGGACTTGCCGGCGCCATTGCGTCCGACGATGGCGACGATCTCGTCCTGGGCCGCGCGTAGCGTGATGTCCTTGAGCGCCAGCGCCTGGCCGTAATGCACGCTGGCGTGTTGCAGCTCGATCATGCCGCCACCTCTTCGCCCAGATAGACCGCGCGTACGGTGGCGTCGTCGCGGATTGCATCCGGCGGGCCCTCCGCCACCTTGCGGCCGTTGGACAGCACCACGATGTGTTCGGAAAGCGTCATGATCACGTCCATGTTGTGTTCGATCAGCAGCACCGTGCGGCCGGCGGCCGCGTGGCGGACCAGGCGGGTGGCCGCTCCGATCTCGTGGTGGCCGACGCCGGCCAGCGGTTCGTCCAGCAACAGAATGCGGGGATCGGGCAGCAGCGTCAGGCCCAGTTCCAGCGCGCGCTGCAGGCCGTAGGACAAGGTGCCGGCGACGGTGTCGCGCCAGGGGGCGAGGTCCGTAAGTTCCAGCATCTCGTCGATGGTGGACGCCAGCCGCCGGTCGTAGCGCGGCGCCAGCCAGAAGGGCAGCAGGCGCGAATGGCTGATCTGTGCGGCGATGCGCAGGTTCTCCAGCACCGTCATCTCTGGAAAGATCTTGGTGATCTGGAAACTGCGGCCGATCCCGTGGCGGGCGCGCTCATGGGCGCGCAGCCGCGAGATGTCCGCGCCGTGGCACAGAATGCTCCCGCCGTGTCCGGGCAGATGCCCGGCCAGCACATTGAGCAGGGTGGTCTTGCCCGCGCCGTTGGGGCCGATCAGGCCATAGACGCGGCCGGTCTCGAACGCGTAGCTGAACTCCTCGATGGCGCGCAGCGCGCCGAAGGTGACGCTGACCTTGTCACATTGCAGGGCGATACCGTTCATGACAGGCTCCCTTCGCGAGGCGCCAGCGGCACCGCGGGCGCCGCCTCGCCGGCAGCCGGAGACGCCGGCGAGGCGGGCCGGCCCCGGCCCCAGCGAGCCTGCACGGCGCCCAGCACGCCTTGCGGGAAGTACAGCGTCGCCAGGATGAAGACCAGCCCCAGGATGCCGTACCAATAAGGCGTCCAGCCGCTGAGCCATTCCTTCAGCGTTTCAAACATCAGCACGCCCGCCACCGGGCCCCAGAGCGTGCCCGCGCCGCCGAGCAGGGTCATGATGATCACGTCGCCAGAAGTGGTCCAGTGCAGCATTTGCGGATTCATGTACATCAGCACCGCCGCCAGCAGGCCGCCCGCGAGGCCGCTGACCGCGCCGGATACAAGGAAGGTGATCTGCTTGAGGCGCTGCACGTTGTAGCCCAACTGGCTGGCCCGGATCTCGTTCTGGCGCACGCCGGCCACCGCCCGGCCGAAGGGCGAGGCGCGCAGCATCGCCATCAGCGCCATTACCAGGGCGAACACTGCTGCCACGTACCAATAGAAGTTCACTGTGGCGAAGAAGTCGATGCCGGCGAGTTCGGGCCGGCCTATGCCGGGCAATCCATCCGCGCCGCCCGTCCATTCGCGCAATTTGCTGTCGGCCAGGATGTACATGAGCTGCGAGAGCGCCAGCGTAACGAGCGCGAAGAAGATCCCCGAGACCCGCAGCGCGAAGATGCTGAAGATCCAGGCGCAGGCCGCGCCGGCCAGGATGGCGAGGCCCAGGCCCGCCTCGAAGGACAGGCCGTATCGTTGGGTGGCCAGGGCCAGCGCATAGCCGCCCGTGCCCAGGAACGCGGCGTGGCCGAAGGACACCATGCCCAGCAGGCCGAACACCAGATCGAAGCCCACGGCGAAGATCGACCACACCATGATGAGAATGGTCAGGTTGAGCAGGAAATCGTTTTGCGTGCTGAAGGGCACCGCCAGCACCACGGCGGCAACGCAGGCGGCGATTGCGACGTTTTGGCGGGAAGTCTTCATGCCAGCCTCGCTTGACGGGAAAACAGTCCTTGCGGACGGGTGAGTAGCGTGGCGATGAGCATGGCGAAGGTCAGGATGTCGACCCAACTGGGCATGAAGGTGTAGCCCACCGCCCGGACCATGCCGATGAGCAGCGACGCGGCGACCACGCCGCGGATATTGCCCAGCCCGCCGAGGATCACGACGATGAAGCAGTCGATGATGGTGTTGGTGGCCATGCCCAGCTCGATCGGGAACAGCGGGGCGGAGATGGCGCCCGCCAGGCCGGCCAGCGCGGCGCCCACGCCGAACACGGCGCTGCGGATGGCGGCTGCCGGCAGGCCCAGGATCCGCACCATTTCGCCGTCGCTGCTGGCTGCGCGGACCAGCATCCCGAAGGTGCTTTTTTCCAGCACGAAGAAGAGCGCCGCGGAAACCAGCAGGCCGAAGGCGATGACGAACAGGCGGTAAACGGGGATGGTGCTGCCGGCCAACTCGACCGTGCCGGCCAGCGGCGCGGGCATCGGCGTTTCCTGGTAGCCCAGGCCCCAGACGAATTTGACGGCTTCGCTGATCACCAGGATGAAGCCGAAGGTCAGGATCAACTGGTAGAAGTGGGGACGGTTATAGAGCGGCCGCAAGGCGAGCCTTTCCATCGCCATGCCGACCAGTCCCACGCCGATTGTCGCCACGGCCACGCCGGCGATGAAGGAGCCGGTGCGCAATTGGATGTCGAAGGCGAGATAGGCGCCCAGCATGTACAGCGCGCCATGGGCGAAATTGATGACGCCCAGCATGCCGAAAATAAGCGTAAGGCCGGAAGCCAGCAGGAACAGCAGCATTCCCAGGCTCAGGCCGATGATCACGGTGGACATGGCAGATATCCGTCAGGCGGCGCGCGAGCGTGCCGGGAGGAAGCCGGCCCGCGGGCCGGCCGGTGTGTCGGGCGCGGCGCGTTCAGCCCGCGCAGGCTTCGAAGACCTGGTCCGGCGGGAACACGCGGACGATGTCCATCACATAGGCGGGTTGGGGCGGCTTGCCCGCGGTCACTACACCCCACAAACCGTTCTGCATGGCCTGGTGGTCGCAGGCCCGCATGGTCTTCGTGCCTTCCACGGAGTTCTCGCGCACGCTGCCGGCGAAGGCCTCGACCCACTTTTCCTTGTCCCAGGTGCCGGTCTTGTCTACGACGTCCAGCCACCAGCTCATGCCGTCGTAGGCCTCGCCCGCCGCGGCGGAGGGGAACTCGTTGTATTTCTTGCGGAATGCCTCGACGAAAGCCTTGTTGGCGTCGTTCTCGACCGTGAAGTGGTAGCGCACGCCGGATTGGACGCCCACCGACGTGGGGCCCACCCCCGCCGCCATGGTCTCGTCGGCGATGACCGGGCCGAAGATCTTGCGTGTCTTGCCCAGGTCGATCTGGCCCGCTTGCTTGACCATGGTGACTGCGTCCGAACCCGTCATGAACAGCGCCACGCCATCGGCGTTGGAGCGCGCGATCTTATCGGCGATCGACGAGTAGTCGCGGTTGCCCAGCGGCGGGAAGTCCGCGCCCACGATCTCGATGCCCGCCTTCTCGGCTTCCCGCCGGTACCAGTCCCAGCTATCGCGGGTGGCCTGGTAATCGGCCGTGACGCCATAGATGCGCTTGAGCTTCTGCTCCTTGGTGTATGCCAGCGCCATCCGCTGCTCCATCCCCAGCGTGTTGGACGTGCGGAACGTGTAGCGCGAACCGCCCGGCACGGTGATCTTGTCGTCGGCCGACATGGTGACCAGGTGCGGGATCTTGCGCTGCTTGGCGATGTTCATGATCGCCAGCGTGCTGGCGGAGCTGACCGCGCCGAAGATCATCTGCGACCCGTCGGATATGAGGCGGGTGGTTTTTTGCACGGCGGGCTGCGGCTTGGTCTCGTCGTCCTCCCACGTGACCTGGATCGGCTTGCCCAGCACCTTGCCGCCGCGTTGTTCGATGGCGATGGTGACGCCCTTGCGCATGTCTTCGCCAAAAATGCCGTAGGTGCCCGACAACGACACCACGCCGCCGATCTTGAACGTGTCCGGATCGGCAGCGTGCGCACTTGCTGCGAATAGGGCGCACACGGCCAGCGCGCCGCTGACGGCGTGACTCCATGTCTTCATTTCTTGTCTCCGTGTATTTTTCATTATGGCTCGTAATGTTTTACGAAGCTCATTTGATATGCTACGACCTTGCCTGTGATCTGAATAATTGGGGTAAACCCGGAATTAGCGGAAAGCAGGAATCGTCCCAAGGCCGGCAGGCGCTGGGACGGTTTCAAAGTGAGGAGATAGACATGGGCCCATTCGTGGGCCAGTGAAATAGGCGGAAGGCGCCTTGGTGTCCGTGGAGACGGCGATGGAGCGGCCGGCGGGTTTCGATGGCTCCGGAGGAAGGAGCGCGCCGGCGGCTTGGCGCGGCTAGCGCCGGCGCGCGCCCGTCTGCCGCAGGGCGGCCTGCACCAGGCTTTCGACGACCGGAATCACCTTGCCGGCCAGGTCCTCGCGATAGCCGTAGGGATGGGTTTCGTCCATGTAGGTGGATTGGCACATTTCCAACTGGATGGCGTGGACATCGTCCGCCGGCGCGCCGTAGTGGCGCGTGATGTAGCCCCCCTTGAAGCGGCCGTTGACTGCCCAGGTATACGCGGAGCAGCCGCGCAGGCGGTCTTCGACCATCGCCAGGATGTCGGGGGCGCAGGCGGCGCCGTCGGCGGTGCCGATGTTCAGGTCGGGCAGTTTGCCTTCGAACAGGCGCGGCAGCACGCTGGCGATCGAATGGGCTTCCCAGAGCAGCACGGTGCCGTGCTCGGCCTTGATGCGGTCCAGTTCTTCACGCAGCTTGGCGTGGTAGGGCTGCCAATAGGTTTGCAGGCGGTGGGCCCGCTCGGCGTCGGTCAGGACGGCGTCATCCAGGTAGAGGGCGTCGCCGCGGAAGGTCTGGGCCGGGCACAGGCCGGTCTTGGTCTGGCCGGGGTACAGGCTTTCGTCGTTGGGCGGACGGTTCAGGTCCACCACGTAGCGCGAATAGCGCGCGCCCAGGACCGAGGCGCCCATGGCCTCGGCGAACCGGTACAGCGTATCCAGGTGCCAATCGGTGTCGCCGGATTGCAGGCCGACGGGCGTCATCTGCGCGCGCTGCGGGCCGGGGATCTGGCTGCCCAGGTGGGGGATGGAAACCAGCAGCGGGGCGGTGCCGCGGCTGAATTGGTAAATATCGCTCAAGAAAAACTCCGGGGGAAAAGGCAGGGCGCCGCAGGCGGCAGGCAGGGACATGCCGGGCAGCGTCCTCGGGTATCCGGTATTGCACGACGAAGTGCAAGGCTGATGATCATAAAGGATGATGCAATCGGCGCGGGACAGGGCACTAGGCCCGGAAGGCGCGCAGCAGCGTGTCCACGCCGTAGCGGCAGGCGGCCAGGTGTTCGGCATTGGGGCCCTCGGGGCTGCCGCCGGACAGGCGCGCATGGGAGGCGATGCCATTGATCAGGTTGCCCAGCGCCAGCGCGGCCTGGCGCGGGTCGTCGATGCGCAGCTCGCCGCGTTCGCAGGCCTGGCGCAGGCATTGCTCGAGCGGCGCGTGGATCTGCGTTTCCACCGCAAGCCGCAGCGACTCGGCCAAGTGCGGCAGGCGATGGCATTCCGATACCAGCAGGCGGTACAGCGCAACCGATTTGGGCAGAAGGGAATAGGCCAGCAAGCGCACCGCCAACTCGTGCAGCGCGGCGCCGACGGGTTGTTGCAGCACGGCGTCGGGGAATACCGCCGCGCGCAGGCCGTCCAGCTCATGCTGCAGCACCGCCGCCAGCAGGCCTTCTTTGTTGCCGAACAATTGATAGGCGGTGGCCGCGGAGCCGCCGGCCTGCCGGAGCACGCGCTGGATGGACGTTTGGGCGTAGCCGTGCTGCAGCAACGATTGCGTGGCCGCTTCCAGCAGGCGCACGCGCCGCGCTTCGCCTCTGCCGGTCAGCGGGCGTGGCGCCGGACCGTTGGAAACCGTGCTCACTTCCTTCCTCCTGCCTCGAATGGGAAGACCGGGTATGGGGCCTTCCATTCCGGTCGATGTATGTAATGTATAGTACATTACACTACTTGGCATCTCTTGCGCAGCCGCCGGATACCGGGCCGCGCATCTCGCATAAAGGCGGCCTTCATGACCGACGACCTGATTCAATTGGGCAAGCTGGTGAGCCTGGGGCTTGCCCTGATGCTGCCCCTGGCCAATCCGCTGACCTCCATGACGCTGCTGCTGTCCCTGGGCCAGCACATTCCCTACAAGGAGCGCGAACGCCAGGTGACCCAGGCGGCGTTCTACGTGGTCGGCATCATGGTCGTGACCTACTACGCCGGCGCCTGGATCATGCATACCTTCGGCATTTCGATTCCGGGGCTGCGCATCGCGGGCGGGCTGATCGTGGCCAGCATCGGTTTCAGCATGGTGTTTCCTTCCGGAGACACGAGCGCCTCGCAGGCCGACGTCGCCGACGCGCAGGCCAACCGGCAAGTGCCCAACATCGCGTTCGTGCCGCTGGCCCTGCCCGGAACCGCGGGGCCGGGCACCATCGCCATGATCATCAGCGGAGCGGCGTCATTGGACTCGACGGTCGCGCACGACTATGCGCCCTGGGTAGTGGCCGTCACGCCGGTCATCGTGTTTTCCGTGCTGGGCCTGCTGTTCTGGGCCTGCCTGCGGTCGGCCGGCCGCATCGTGGCGGTGATCGGCCAGGGCGGGGTGGAGGCGATCTCCCGAATCATGGGTTTTCTGCTGGTGTGCATGGCGGTCCAGTTCGTCATCAACGGCGTCCTGGAAATCGTGCAGCAATATGGCGCGGGCTAGCCGCGCCGCGCCCCGCGCCCTCGCCGTCGCGGGGCGCGCCGTCCTGAGCCTGCTGCTGGCATTTTCCGCGGTGTGGGGCTGCCTGGCGCTGGGCTACCGGGTGCCGGCGGGCGCGGTGGCCAAGGGCGCGGCCGCGCTCGCCTGGGGCGGCCTGTGCGTCTATGCGGCCGTGGCGCTGTGGCGCGGCCGGCCGCGGCGGGCCCTGTGGGCCTATCTGATCGGGCTGGCGGCGCTTTGCGGCTGGTGGCAGGCGCTGGCGCCGTCCAACGACCGGGTCTGGGCCGACGACGTGGCGCGCACGCTGCGGGGCAGCGTCGCGGAGTCCGTCGTCACGCTGGAAAACGTGCGCAACTTCGACTGGCAGCCGGACAGCGATGCCCGCTACACGCCGCGCTGGGAAACCCGGCGCTACGACCTCGACCGGCTCGCGTCCGTGGACATGGTCCTGTCGTACTGGGGCAGTCCGGCAATCGCGCACACGCTCGTGTCCTTCGGTTTCAGCGATGGCCGCCACGTCGTGTTCTCGGTCGAGATCCGCAAGGAGCGCGGCGAGCAGTTCTCCGAGATAGGCGGTTTCTTCAAGCAGTTCGAACTGAGCGTCGTGGCCGCGGAAGAGCGCGACATCCTCTACGTGCGCGCGGGGCCGCGCGCCGAACGCGTGTATCTCTATCCAGTCAGCATGCCTTTGTCCGCCATGCGCGAACTGTTCCTGTCCTACGTGCGCACCGCGAACGAACTGGCCGACACGCCGCGCTTCTACCATACGGTGACCGCCAACTGCACGACGCTGGTCTACCGCATGGTGCGCGCCATCGTCCCGGGCCTGCCCATGGACTACCGCATCCTGCTGTCCGGCTATCTGCCGGAGTACCTGTACGAGCAGGGCGGGCTGGACCGCGGCCAGTCTTTGGCGGCGCTGCGCGAGCAGGCGTTCATCGGCGTGCCGGCCGCGCCGGGGCCGGACCCGGCCGCGTTTTCCCGCGCCATCCGCCAGCCGGCGTCCGCCAGGAGCGCGCCATGACGGCGGCGCGGGGTCGCCGGCAGGCGGCATTCTTGCGAGGCCTTGCGTTCGCGGCCGTGTTCCTGTGCGCCGGCTGCGCGGGCGTCAAGGTGTCTTCCGTCAGCACGCAGGACTACATCGCCCAGCGCCGGGGCGACGTGCTCACCACCGGCCGGCTCAGCGCTTCGGCGCGCGAGGCCATGGCCGTCCTGGGCCTGAACGCGCAGGAGTGCCGCAAGGACCGCGACGCCTGCACCCGGTCGCTGGCGGCGACGGAAGGGCTGGACAGCGAACGGCGCCTGGCCACGTTGTCCGAAGTCTGGCTGATGGATGCGCTGGCGACCGAAAAGCAGCGCCCTGTCGGCCAGGAGGGCGTGGACCGGCTGCTGGACGCCTATCTACAGACCGCGCGGGCCGCCTATGCGTACCTGTTCTTCACGCCGCGCTCGCCCAGCGACCGCGCGTTCGAGGACCGGCAGACCCAGGTGCGCGACTACTACAACTACGCCGTCCAGCAGGCCGTCACGCGCCTGTTCGAGCAGTATCGCGGCCATCCGCCCGAGCCGGGCGCGACGGTGTCGGCGGGGCCCTGGCAGGTGCTGGGCGAGATGTCGGAAGTCAAGCTCGCCCATGGCTTGCGGCTGCCGCTGGAGCTGGTGCCCGCTTCCACCCTGACGTTCCAGGGCCTGCGCAGCATGTATCGCCGCGACGGGTTCGGCGCCGAGCTGGTGGCGGTCACGGCCCGGCGCGTGAACGACGCCGACACCTTCAAGACGCCGTTCAGCGAAACGCCGTTCCCGGCCGTGACGGCGATCCTGAGCTTTCCGGGCGATACGCTGGAGCAGGTGATGGCCGCAAGGGAGACCACCCTGATCGGATACGATCCCTACAAGCGCGACGCCGTGCAATTGGCGGGCACGAGAGTGCCCTTGGCCGCGAATTTCACGTCGGGCTACGGCTTGTGGCTGGCGCGTTCCGGCTTCGCCACCCAGGCCCTGCGCAACGTGCTGGGCGGCGAGGAGAGCATCGAGGCGCCGCACGTGTACCTGCTGCAGCCCTACGATCCGGGTCGGCGCACCATCATCATGCTGCATGGCCTGGCCAGCAGTCCGGAAGCCTGGATCAACGTGGCCAACGAGGTGCTGGGCGACGAGACGCTGCGCCAGCACTATCAGATCTGGCAGATCTATTACCCCACCAACGCTCCCCTGGCGATGAACAACCGCGCCATCCGCGAAGCGCTGGGCCGGACGATGGCGCATTTCGATCCCGCCGGCACGGCGCAGGCCTCGCGCGACGCCGTGGTCATCGGCCACAGCATGGGCGGCGTGCTGAGCCGGCTGCTGGTGTCTTCGTCCGGCACGGTGCTGTGGGACGCGCTGCGCGACCACGGCCGGCTGGACGGCGTCCGGCTCGAACAGGCGCATGCCGAGTTCGATCCGATCCTGAGCTTCGACGCCTTTCCCGGCATCACGCGCGCGGTGTTCATCGCGGCGCCGCACCGGGGCACGCCGTTCGCCGAGAACACGCTGTCGCGCTGGCTGTCCAACCTGATCACGCTGCCGGCCGCGGCGGTCCGGCAATTCGCCAGGCTCAGCCGCCTGACCGACGCGGACGGCGCGCCTCCGCCCGAATCCCCGGTCCGCGTGCCTAATGGCGTGGACAACCTGAGCGAGAACGACCGCTACATACAGTTGACTGCCCGGATGCCGATTTCGCCGTCGGTGCGGTATCACAGCATCATCGCGAACGACACGCCCGGCGTGCCGCTGGCGGAATCGGACGACGGCCTGGTTCCGTACCGCAGCGCGCACCTGGACGGCGCGGAATCCGAAAAGATCATCCGCTATTCGCATAGCGTGCAGGAGACGCCGGAGGCGATTCTGGAACTGCGGCGCATCCTGAGGCTGCAATTGGGGCCGGGCGCGCCATGATGGCCTGGATGATCGTCGGCGCCCTGGGCGCGGCCATGCTGCGTCGGCCCGGCGTCGTGCTGTACGACTGGATCGCGACGCTGTCCCACAAGCTATCCGCGCGCGGGCTGGCGCCCAGGCCTTTCCAGGCCGAGGTGGCCGCGCAGGGTGTCGTGCTCGTAATCCGTGCGGAACAGCCCGCGGCGCTGCAGCACGGGGATCACCTGCTCGACGAAGTCGTCGATGCCGCCGGGCAGCGAAGGCGGCATCAGGTTGAAGCCGTCGGCCCCTTCGTTGCGGTACCAGTGCTCCATCCGGTCGGCGATCTGTTCGGGCGTGCCCACCATCGTGCAGTGGCCGCCGCCGGCCGCCAGCCGCCCGAGCAGTTGGCGGACGGTGGGCCGTTCGGTCTCGATGATGCGCAGAATGGTCGCGTACCGGCCCTTCGGACCCGTGAACCCGGACAGCGGCGGCAGGGGCGGCACGGGCGCGTCCAGCTCCCAGGCTGAGCAGTCCTGCAGCACGAAAGTGCCCAGTTGGCGCAGCGACGCGTCGCTGGGCAGCAGCACGTCCAGTTCGCGCTGCTTGGCCCGGGCCTCGGCTTCGGTCGAACCCACGTAAGTGACCAGGCCCGGCATGATGGGCACGAAGGCCTTGCGGCCGGCGGCCAGCACCCGCTGCTTGATGTCGCGGTAATAGGCCTGGGCGGCGGGCAGGTCATAGGCGACCGCGTAGATGGCCTCGGCGCGCCGGGCGGCCAGGTCGCGGCCCTGGTCCGATGCCCCCGCCTGGAACAGCACGGGATGCCCCTGGGGCGGCCGCGGCACGGTAAGCGGCCCGTCCACCAGGAAGTGTTCGCCGCGGTGATTGATCTTGCGCACGCGTTCCGGCACGCCATAGACGCCGGCGCGGTCGATGGCCAGGGCGTCCTCTTCCCAGGAGTCGAACAGCCGCAGCGCGACGTCGACGAATTCCTCGGCGCGCGCGTAGCGCCAGTCGTGGCCGGGCATGGATTCGTAGCCATGGTTGCGCGCTTCCGCGTCGAACATGGAGGTCACGACGTTCCAGCCCATCCGCCCGCCGGAAATGTGGTCCAGCGAAGCGACCATGCGGGCCGCGTGGAAGGGCGTGAAGAACGTGCTGGAAACCGTGCTGATCAGGCCGATGCGGGTGGTGGCGCGCGCGATGGCGGCCATGGCGGTCAGCGGCTCCAGGTACCAGCGCGGTCCGTCGCCGATATTGTCGACGGATTGGCCGTCGGCGAAGAAGACGGCGTCGAGCTTGCCGCGCTCGGCGGTGCGGGCGAGTTCCTCGTAATAGCGGATGTCGCCCAGGCGTTCCACGGGGGAATCCGGATGGCGCCAGGCGGCGCGATGGTGGCCGCAACCGAAAATGAATAGGTTCAGGTGCAACATGGCGGTCAGTGTCCGGCGGGGCCGGAGGCGAGGGGGCAGGGTTGGGCTTTCGGCGGACACGCGAACGGGCGCCGCAAGCGGGCGAACTTAGCACAAATGCCGGACCGCGGGGCCGCTTGCCGTCCTGCGCAAATGCGTTGACATTGGCGCGCCGCTCTCCTAATCTTGCGGCAATTCCTGGGGGAGCCTCTTACGGGCTGAGATTCCGCGTCGCCGCGGTAACCCTTTGAACCTGATCCGGGTAATGCCGGCGAAGGGAAGGACATCGCAAGACTCGCGCGCCCTCCCTAGCTTTCCATTCATCTTGCGGTCCCCCTTGGTCGGGCGGGGCCGCCGCGTTGCGCCTCCGGCTGTGGCCGGCAGCGGGAGGACCGATCCTTATGCTGACCCAACCCGTCGCCCTGATGTGGCTGCTGCTGTTCTCGGGCGGCTTCGCCCTGGCCAGCGTCCTGTATACCCGGCGCAAGCGCGGCACGCTGGAAGACTATATCGTGGCCCGCAACAGCCAGGGGCCGGTCGGCACGATCCTGACCCTGATGGCGTCCACGCTGGGCGCATGGATCCTGTTTTCGCCCGCCCAGGCGGCGACCTGGGGCGGCCTGGCGGCGGTGATCGGCTACGCGCTGGGCTCGATGTCGCCGCGGCTGGTGATGATTCCGCTGGGCCGGCGCATGCGCGAACTGATCCCGCACGGGCACACCCTGACCGAGTTCCTGATGGCCCGCTACGGCCGCCCCATGTACGGGCTGGCGCTGTTCATCATGCTGTTCTACCTCTTCATCGCGCTGTCGGCGGAAGTCACGGCGATCTCCAAGCTGGTCGCCATGCTGGCGCCCGTGCCGCTGTGGGCGACGGCCGCCATCGTGATGGGCACCACCTTGCTCTACACCAGCTACGGCGGCCTGCGCTCTTCCATCTTCACGGACCAGGTGCAGATGATGGTGATCGTGCCCTTGCTGGTGGTCCTGTGCGCGGTCGGCTGGCAGGCGGCGGGCGGAGCGCTGCCCACCATCGAGGCGCTGCAGGCCAAGGCCCCCCAGTTGCTGGACCTGACCGACCCGGTGGGCGTGAAGGCGGGGCTGACGTTCTTCGTGGCGATCCTGCTGACCGGCATCTTCCACCAGGGCAATTGGCAGCGCATCTACGCCGCGCGCGACGCGCGCACCATGCGCAACGGCTTCCTGCTGGGCGGCGTGCTGGTCGCTCCGTTCATTTTCCTGATGGGCCTGTTCGGCCTGGCCTTCGTGGGCCTGGCCCCCCAAGGCGACAGTTCCATCGCGCTGTTCAGCGTCATCATGCCGCACGCGCCCGCGTGGTTCGTGATCGCCCTGATCCCGCTGGGCCTGTCCCTGGTCATGAGCACGGCGGACACGGCGATCAGCGCCGTCTCCAGCATCATCGCGGTCGACCTGCGGCGCCTGATGCCCAACGCCGGATCCATGACCATGAAACGCCTGGCGCGCTGGCTGGTGCTGCTGATGGCCATTCCCGTCATGATCGTGGCCTCGCAGGGATACAGCGTGCTGTACCTGTTCCTGCTGGCCGACCTGCTGTGCTCGGCGGCCGCGTTCCCGGTGTTCTACGGCCTCTTCAGCCGCAAGCATGACGGCCTGACGGCCACCGCCGCGACGATCAGCGGCCTGGCCGCCGGCCTGTTCTACTTCCCGGCGCCAGGCGACAAGCCGACGTACCTGCTGGAATCCTTCCTGCTGGCCGCGCTGGTGCCGGTCGCGACCACCGTGCTGATGCGCTGCCTGCTGCGCGGCCGCAAGGAGTTCGATTTTTCGACCTTGAGCGCGGCAGTGCGCAGGCTGGACCAGGACACCGTCTGAACCGGCGGCGGGGCCGGCGCCCCAAGGGCGCCGATCAGCGCGCGATGCGCACCGAATCCGCGCTCCCGTTGGAGGATGCCGGAGCACGGAATTTACACCGACTCCACCGGGCGCGCATCGCGAGCTGGAAATGTTCTCTCTGGGTCCCGTGATGACGATCGGACGAATCGATGCTCCGTCCCGCGGGGGTTGTGCGATCCTCCAGACTTCGATATACAGAAGGGCCTCGATTGACGAAACGCTGCGCGCGGATTACCCCTATCCGAAGATGGAACAAGGATGAGAACGGCACTGATCGAATTCCCGGCGAACCGGGCGCCGATGTTTTTCTTGCAGGGGCTGCGCGCGATCAGCGCCCGCCTGGCGCGTATCGAAAGCGCGTTCGAAGGTTGGGACGGGAGGCCCTGACATCATGTCCGACCTGAAACCGCCGCGGCCCGTCGCCCTCGTCACCGGTTCAACTTCCGGCATCGGCGAGGCCATCGCCCGCCGGCTCTCGCACGAAGGCTACGCCGTCATCCTGCATTCGCGCAGTTCGGTCGAAACCGGCCGCGTCCTGGCCCGCGAATTGGGCAATGCGGCATACGTCCAGGCGGACCTGTCGGTGGATGCCGACAGGGTAAGGCTGGTGCGGGAGGCAACGGCGCGGTGGGGCAGGCTCGATGTCCTGGTCAACAATGCCGGCATCAGCCAGGTGATTCCCCATGCCGATCTGGCGGCGGCAACGCCGGACGTCTGGCATACCCTGCACGAGGTCAACGTCGTCGCGCCGTTTCGCCTGGTCGCCGAAGCGGAGTCCGCGCTGCGCGAGGCCGCGGCCCGAGGGAAGGCCGGCTGTGTGGTGAACGTCAGCTCCCATGCGGGCGTCAGGCCCAAAGGGGCGTCCATTCCCTATGCCGCGACCAAGGCCGCCTTGAACCATGTCACGCGTTTGCTGGCGCTTTCGCTTGCCCCGGCCATCCGCGTCAATGCGGTTGCTCCGGGCCTGGTGGACACGCCGCTGACCGCGGATTGGACGCAGGCGCGGCAGCTATGGCAGGACAGGGCGCCGATGCGCCGGTCCGCCGGCCCGGAAGAAATCGCCCAGGTGGTGGCCATGCTGGTGGCATCGGACTACCTGACCGGCGAGATCCTGCTGGCCGACGGCGGCTTGAATCTCACCTGACCGTCTCGCGCTCGACCAGCACGCACGGCACGACAATGTCGCGCGCCGGGGCCTGGCCGGACATCCGTTCGCACAGCAGCGTCACGGCGGCGTCCACCATGGGTTCCACGCGCTGGCGGATGGTGGTCAGCCGGTACGCTCCCCAGGCTGCCTGCGGCACGTCGTCAAAGCCGATCACGCCTACGTCTTCGGGGATGCGCAAGCCCAGTTCCAGGCGCAGCACGTCCATGGCCGCAATCGCCATGTGGTCGTTGGCGACAAAGACGGCATCCGGCCGATCGGCCCGGTCGAACAGGCGCCGCACGGCATCCTGAGCGCCTGTGAAGCTGTAGTTGCCCGTGTCGCGATACGCTACGCGCGTACCCAGTTCGGCCAGCGCCTGATTGAAACCCCGTTCGCGTTCCATGCTGGTGGAGGAGTCTTCCAGCCCCGCCAGGAACGCAATGCGTTGGTAGCCTCGCGCCACCAGCAATTCGGCCGCCAGCCGGCCGCCGGCGGCGTTGTCGGAGGTGACGGACCCGGTGGCGTAACGCGCCAGGCCGGCCAGGTCCGATACGCGGTTGAACTGCACGACCGGCACGCCCACGTCCAGGCAGCTTTTCGCCAATGTGGGAGACAGCATCGCCGACGCCAGCACAATCCCGTCGACCTGGTATTGCAGGATGTCGGCCAGCACGCCGTCCGCGCCTTCGTCGATGTTCGCGATGAACATCAGCACGTGGTAACCCTGTTTCTGCAGTTTCTGCGACAGTTTTTCGATCACCAGCGGATAGAACTGGTTTTCCAGGTAGCTCATGACCAGTGCAACGATCCGGCTCTGGCGCGTGATCAGGCTGCACGCCAGCGCGTTGGGCCGGTAACCCAGGCGCTGGGCGGCCGCCAGCACCTTGCGCCGCATTTCTTCGGACACGCTTGCGCCTGGCGTGAAGGTCCGGCTGACGGCCGACTGGGAAACTTGTGCCAGGTCGGCCACATCCTGCGCGCGGGGGGCGGTCTTCATGCGGCGGTCCAGCCTCCGTCGAGCATCAGTGCACTGCCCGTCATCAAGCTGGACGCACTGCTGGCCAGGAACACGGCGGCCCCCATGATTTCATCGAGCCGGCCGACACGGCCCAATGCAATCCGTTCGCACACCCATTGCCTGAAGCCAGGTTCGTCGAACATGGCCGATGTCATGGGTGTTTCGATAAAGGTCGGGCAGATCGAATTCACCCGTATGCCATGGGCGCCCAGTTCCCAGGCCAGGGCCTTGGTCATGCCTTCCATGGCATGTTTGCTGGCGCAATACAGCACGCGGCGCGGGCTGCCCACGCTTCCCATCTGCGATGAAACATTGATGATGGAACCCGGCCGCCGCGCCGTCAGCAGCCGACGCGCCACAGCGCGGCTGACGTACAGCGCGGCCTTGACGTTCAGGTCGAATACCGCGTCGATGTCCTGGTCCGTTTGTTCGACCAGGGGCGCCGGCCGGTTCATGCCCGCGTTGTTGACCAGAATGTCGTACGGCGCGGCATCCGCGACGGCGGCTTCCACGTCGGCCGAGCGGGTGACGTCCAGCACGACAAAATCGCTGGACACCTGTTCCTTGCGGAGCGCCCCGCATACGTTCCGCAGCTCGGTCTCGCGGCGCGCCGCCACCGTGACATGGGCGCCGGCCCGGCCCAGCGCGGCGGCAATGGCAAGCCCGATGCCGCCGCTGCCGCCCGTCACCAGGGCGCGTTGCCCATCCAGCCGAAAACTGGGGCTAGCAGGCAGTTCGGTCATGCCTGTTCCTTTACGGGTTCATACCAGGGCAGGTCGGGGCGGCGGCCATAGCGGCGCACGCGGATATTGGCCTGTTCGCCATGCCCCGCGAAGTTCTCCATATGGCACAAGCGAGAGCAGTATTCGCCCATGGCAACGCTGGCTTCATCGGTCAGCACGCGTTGATAGGTGCATGTCTTCAGGAACTTGCCCACCCACAGGCCGCCGGTGTAGCGCGCGTTGCGGTTGGTGGGCAGCGTGTGGTTGGTGCCGATGACCTTGTCGCCGAAACTGACGTTGGTGCGCGGTCCCAGGAACAGCGCGCCGTAGTTGGTCATGTTGTTCAGGAAATAATCCGGCTCGCGCGTCATGACCTGTACGTGTTCGAACGCCAGGTCGTTGGCCACCTGCGCCATTTCTTCCAGCGTGTCGCACACGATGACTTCGCCGCAGTCTGCCCAGCTTTGCCTGGCGACGGCCGCAGTAGGCAGTATCGTCAGTTGGCGTTCGACTTCGGCCAGCGTGTCTCTAGCCAGCTTTTCGCTATTGGTCAGCAGTACGGCGGGCGAGGTCGGGCCATGTTCTGCCTGGCCCAGCAAGTCGACGGCACACAATTCGCCGTCGACGCTGTCATCGGCAATGACCAGCGTTTCGGTGGGGCCCGCAAACAGATCGATCCCGACGCGGCCATACAGTTGGCGTTTGGCCTCGGCCACGAACATATTTCCCGGCCCAACCAGCATGTCCACCGGCGCCACGCTGGGGGTGCCTACGGCCATGGCCACCACGGCCTGCACACCGCCCAGCACCAGGATTTCATCGGCGCCCGCCATGTCCATGGCCGTGACAATGGCTGGATGCGGCTTGCCTTGATACGGCGGCGCCGTGGACACGACGCGTTTTACGCCGGCAACTTTTGCGGTTAGTACGCTCATGTGGGCCGAGGCCAGCAAGGGGTATTTCCCGCCCGGGATATAACAGCCCACCGCATTTACCGGGATGTGCTTGTGGCCCAGCACTACGCCGGGATAGGTCTCGACTTCCACATCCCGCATCGAGTCGCGCTGGATCTGCGCAAAATTGCGGACCTGTTTTTGTGCGAACGCGATGTCGTCGATTTCACGGCCGGACAGTTGCTTGCGCGCCGCCTCGATCTCGTCGCGCGACAAGCGGAAATCCTGGGGATCCCAATTGTCGAACTTGCGGCTGTATTCGCGAACGGCATCGTCGCCCTCTTGTTCGATGTGGCGGATGATGCCTTCGACCGTGGTACGCACCTTGGCGTCGTCGTCGGTCTTGACCTCGGCCGTGCGGCCGCGTTTCAGGTATCGGATCATGGTGATGTAGCCCTGCGTAGGCAGTAAGTGATGGAACGGCGGGGCTCCACATTCAGAGCTTTGCATGCGTATGCAAATAAGGGAAAACCCTTGTTGTTTCGTGCCGCAATCAAGTCCGCACGATCAGCGGGAAAACCCCGATAGAACCTCATGTCGACTTCGATAGAATCCGTATTCACTGTCCGGAAATCGTCGCGTGGACATGGCAAACCCCCTTTAATTCTCATTTTCTCGCCTGGGTCTTCTGATCTCAATGTAGCGGGAGCAAAAAAATATGCCCACAACTGAATACGTATTCAATACCTCTGAACTAGATGTGCTGTTGAAACAGCCGTTGGGGGCGAAGCTGCCAGTGGTCGACCGGGCCGAAGGTGTCTACATCTACGACACCGACGGCCGCGATTATCTGGATGGCTCGGGTGGCGCCATGACCGTATCGATCGGCCATGGCGTGCGGCCGGTGCTGGACGCGATGCATCACCAGGCCGAACGCGTGTGTTTTACCTATCGTTCGCATTTCACCAGCGCGGCCGCGGAATCCCTGGCGGCCACATTGACCGAGCTGGCGCCGGCCGGCGTGACCCACGCGTTTTTCGTCAACAGCGGGTCCGAGGCTACCGAATTGGCACTGCGCACTGCCCAGCAATACTGGCGCGACCGCGGCCAGCCCGGCAAAACCCACGTGCTGGGCCGGGACATCAGCTATCACGGCATGACGATGGGCGCGCTCTCCATGTCGGGCCATACCGCCCGCCGCGCCGATTACGGCAACCTGCTGCACACGTTCGCGGTGGCTCCGCCGCCGTATCCCTATCGTTTTCCCCTTTCGGGCACGGATGCCGACGGCCATGGCGCCATGGTGTGGGACCGCATCATCCGCGAATATGGCGCGGACAAGGTCGCGGCCATCATTGTCGAGCCGGTGGTGGGTGCGGCGGGGGGCGCGCTGACCCCGCCCATCGGATACCTGCGTACGCTGCGCGAAATCTGCGACCGCCACGACGTGCTGCTGATTGCCGATGAGGTAATTACGGGTATGGGCCGCACCGGGAAATGGTTCGCCTGCGAGCATGACGGCGTGTCGCCGGACATGATTGCCACGGGCAAGGGTATGACGTCAGGCTATACCCCCATGGGCGCGGTGCTGTTTCACCAACGCATCATTGCCGCATTCGCTGCCACTGGAAAAACCGTGCCGTTCGGCCACACCTTCAGCGCAAACCCGCTAAGCGCCGCAACCTGCCTGGCGGTGGTGAATTACATGCGCGACCGGAACGTGCTGGAAAACGTCGCCGCCCGCGGCAAGCAACTGGAAGCCGGCCTGCGGCGCCTGGCGCAGCGCTATCCGTGGATGGCGGACATCCGCGGCCGCGGTCTGCTGTGGGGCTTCGAGTTCGTGACCGATCCGCACTCCCGCGGCCTGCCGGAGGCCGCTTTGAACGCAAACGCGTTGTTCACCGCGCATTGCTTCCGGGCCGGCCTGATTGTCTACACCGCCGGTATTGCGCCATTGAACAACGCTACCTTGCTGGCGCCACCGTTGGTGATTACAGAAGTGGAGATGGACGATCTGCTTGCCCGCCTGGAGGCCGGGATGATCAGTTTCGCATCTGAAATGGGATTTACCGCATGACCGGCGCCCGCAAGGTGCGCAGTAACCATCACGGCCAGGTCCGCAGCCGATAAAGCATCAATAACCCATCCATCCTGGCCAGCACATATTCGCGCCGGGCAGATTGCCCGGCTTTTCAAGGGGAACATAATGATTTCAGGCAAAGGTATCGATCGCCGCACCGTACTGAAAGCGGGCGTCGCCGCATTGGGCTCGTCGCTGTCCGGAATATCCTGGGCCCAGGGTACCGGCGACTCGTTGACGATGGGCATCATTTCCCAGCAGACCGGTACGTTCGCGTATGCGGGCGCGCTGGTGTTGAAGGGCGCGCAGCTTGCCGTCGAAGAGCGCGGCGGGAACATTCTTGGCAACAAGATCAACCTGGTGGTGCGGGATGACGAGGGCAAGCCTGCCGTGGGAGTGCGCCGTCTGACTGAAGCGATCTCGTCGGACAAACTGCGCTATTTCGCCGGCAATTTCTCAAGCGCGGTCGGGTTGGCCGAGCTGGAGGTCGCGCGCCAGGAAAAGGTGCTGCAGTACGCGGCAGGCGGCACCGAGGACATCACGGGATCACGGTGCAGCCCGTATACGTTCCAGTGGTCGGCCAACGCCTACACGGCGCTGCGCGCCACGCTGGAGTACGTCGCCAAGACCATGCCGGACAAGAAGAAAATCTACACCATTACCGCGGACTATGCGTTTGGCCAATCGCTGCTGCGATACGCCCAGGTGGCGGCCAAGGAGCTGGGCCTGGAACTGGTCGGCAACGACAACCATCCGTCGGGCGAACGCCAATTCACGCAATACTTCACCAAAGCCCTGTCGACGCGCCCCGACATTATCTGCCTGTTGACCGCCGGCGCCGACGCCGTATCGGCGGTGCGCCAGTTTCACAGCTTCGGCGTGAAGACCGTGCAGCTCGTGGGGCCGTGGACACTCGAAATCGAACAAATGCAGGAACTGTCGCCAGCAATGCTCAACGGCATGATCCTGGGTTTGAATTATTACCAGGATATCGATACACCGGTGAACAAGTCGTTCGTCGAGCGCTATCTGAAGGCATACGACACGGTGCCGTCCTACGCCGCGGCGTATGGCTACGACTCGATGCGCACGCTTTTCATGGCCATGGAAAAGGCGAAGAGCATTGAGGTCGAGGCGGTGATCAAGACGCTGGAAGGCATGCAGTACGACAGCATCTTCGGCCCCACGCATATCGACGCCCGTACGCACCAGACCGTGCGGCCGTACTACGTCGTGAAATGCAAGGCGCCCGATGCCATGAAGAACAAATTCGATATGGCCGCCATCGTCTCGCAAGGCGAAAGCCCGCAGCCGCCCGAGCTGAACCAGTGCAAGCGCACGGTGTGAGTTCGATTGTGTACGACACCAGGCGCGCAGCGCCTGGGATTAATCCACATCAAGGCCAACCATGATTTCTTTGTTAGCCGCGCAACTCCTGAACGGGTTGGCGATAGGAATGATCTACGCGCTGACCGCGTTCGGACTCTCCATCATCAAAGGGCTGCTTAATGTCCCCAACTTCGCGCATGGTGCCTTTTACGCACTGGGCGCCTATGTTTGTTTCGCCGCCATGCAGGTCGGGATGCCGTTCGGGCTGGCGCTGCTGGTCGCGTTCGTGGGGCCCGCGGCGGTCGGCATCATCGTCGAAAAGCTGGGCGTGGCCCGCTTGATGAGCGGCCCTTATCTGTATCAGTTGCTGTTTCTGTTCGGCACGGCCCTGGTCCTGGAACAGTTGATCATCATTATTTGGGGTACGGTAGGGCTGAGCGTCCAACCGCCGGAAGCGCTGCAGGGCGCTTTCGACCTGGGATTCACCTGGCTTCCCAAGTACCTGGTGTTCAACGGCGCCATGGCCGCACTGACGATCGCCGTGGTCTGGCTGCTGATCGAACGCACCCGCCTGGGATCGCAGATACGGGCGGGTATCGACAAACGGGAAATGGCGCAGTGCCTGGGCATAGACGTATCCAGACTGGTGACCGCCGGGTTTGCGCTGGGCTCGGGCCTGGCCGGCCTGTCGGGCGGCCTGGTGCTGCCGCTGCTGGGCGCGAACGCAACCATGGGGGCGGACATGCTGTCGATCGCTTTCGTGGTGCTGGTGATCGGCGGCCTCGGGTCGTTGTATGGCGCGCTGGCGGCCGGGATTCTGGTCGGCATCATCCAGAGCGTGTCGTCCGTCTTTGTGCCGTCGGCCAGCACGGTGCTGATCTACGTGGCCATGGTTGCCACATTGATGATCCGTCCCCAGGGACTGTTCGGGGAACGCTGATGCAACGTACGCCTTCTACCTATCTGATGTCGGCCATCGCCGTCGCCGTGGCCATCGCGGCGCCGCTCTGCATGCCGATCAATATCGCCACCGAGATCATGATCTTCGGTATCTTCGCCCTGGCTACCTATCTGCTGATCAGCGTGGCCGGCCTTTATTCCTTTGGCCAGGCCGCGTTTTTCGGCGTGGGCGGCTATGTGGCGGGGTACGTGTACATCAACACGGAACTTCCGCTCATCGCGGGCCTGGTGCTGGCGGCGCTGGGCAGCGCGCTGGTTGCCCTGGCGGTCGGGATGATGAGCGCCAAGCGAACGGGCATCTATTTCATGATGCTGACGTTCGCCTTCAACCAGATGATCTATTACCTGGCATACAGTTGGCACAGCGTGACTGGCGGCGAAGACGGCCTGGGGGGAATACGCAGGCCGGACATCTCCATTCCCGGCATCGGGACGATCGATATCTCCAACCACGTGAATTTCTATATCCTGGCCGCGGTGGTGTTCGTTGTCGTATTCGCGGGCTTGTATCAACTGATAAACAGTCCGCTCGGGCTGGTGTTGAATGCCGCCAGGCAGAATGCCCGCCGCACCGCATCGCTGGGGTTTTCCGTCTACCGGGCCCAGTTGCTGGCATTCGTGATCGCGGGGGCGACGTCGGGCGTGGCCGGCGCGTTGTTCGCGATGCTGTATCGGATCATGCCTATCGATGCGATCGCGTGGACCAACTCCGGCACGGCGGTATTCATGGTGATCATCGGCGGCATGTCGTCGATCTTCGGTCCGGTGATCGGCGCGGCGATTTTCATCTGGCTGCAGGGATTCTTCAGCGTCATATGGGCGCGCTGGCCGCTGCTGTTCGGCGTCTTCATCATTCTGGTGGTGCTGTTCCTGAAGGGCGGCGCTATCGAGCTGTTCGATCGCGTGCGCCGCTTGTTCGGCTCCCGGGCACAACAAAGGAGCGTGTCATGAGCGCAGCGATCAGCACCTCGACCTACGCCTTCGAGGCCCGCCACGTCACCAAGAAATTCGGCGCCAACGTGGTCATCGAAGACCTGTCCATCGGTTTCGAGCCCGGCATGCTGCACAGCATCCTGGGCCCCAACGGCGCCGGCAAAACCACGTTGTTCAACTTGCTGACCCGCGACCTGCCGGTCACCAGCGGGGAAATCCTGCTCAGGGGCGCATCCGTCACCAATCTGAAGCCCCATCAGATCGCGCGGCGCGGGGTAGGGCGTTCGTACCAGATTTCCAGCGTGTACCTGGACCTGACCTTTCTGGAAAACGTATGGCTGGCCGCGTATCGTGCCGCGCATAAGGGGCGCACCGGGTGGTGGCGCAATGTGCGCAGCTACGACACCCTGCGCGTTCAGGCCAGCGAGCTGCTGCAAACGCTGGGTCTGGATCAATACGAAAACACCTTGGCGAAGTCGGTGTCCTACGGCGACCAACGCCTGCTGGAAATCGCCGTGACGCTCGCCACGCGGCCCGAGATACTGCTACTGGACGAGCCCACGGCCGGCCTGTCGCAGCGCGAAACCGAACGGGTAAAGACGTTCATTGCATCGATCAAATCCGACTACACCATCGTGATGATCGAACACAAAATGAACGTGGTGATGGAAATTTCCGATCGCATTCACGTCATGAGCCGCGGAGCGCTGATCGCCGCCGGGACGGCGGAAGAAATTTCAAAGAACCAGGCCGTACACGCCGCCTATTTTGGACTTTAAAAATGCTGCTAAAGATCGACTCGATCAATACGTTCTATGGTCCCAGCCAGGCCATTCACGGCGTGTCCTTCGACATAGGCAATCGCGAGGTGGTGGCCTTGCTGGGCCGCAATGGCGCGGGCAAGTCCACGACGCTGCGGTCCATCATGGGCCTGAACCCGGTCGCGAGCGGCACGGTCGCCTTCGACGGCAAGGATATCTCGCGTCATTCGCCGCAGGCCATATCCAGGCTGGGGATCACTTTGGTTCCGGAAACCCGGGATCCCTTCGTTTTGCTGACGGTAAAAGAGAACATCATGCTGGGGTATCGCCCAGGGTCTCCCTACACGCTGGACCGGCTGATGGATCTGTTTCCGTTATTGGAAGAGCTGCTCAAGAAGAAAGGCGGCGAGCTGTCCGGCGGGCAGCA
This sequence comes from Achromobacter veterisilvae, assembly GCF_037619525.1. NCBI lineage: Bacteria > Pseudomonadati > Pseudomonadota > Betaproteobacteria > Burkholderiales > Alcaligenaceae > Achromobacter > Achromobacter veterisilvae. The sequence goes on from NZ_CP148753.1 coordinate 3,682,578, forward strand.
GCAGATGATGGTAATGGCGCGCGGCCTGGCCATGGGGCCGCGCGTGCTGTTGCTGGACGAACCCTCGCAGGGCCTGGCGCCCATCATGGTGAAAGCCGTAGCCAACGTGTTGAAGCAACTGAAGGGTGAAGACTTGACCCTGTTGCTGGTCGAACAGAACCTGAACATGGCGCTCGAGATCGCCGACCGCGTCGTCGTGTTGGAAAACGGCTGCGTGGCCGACACCTTTACCAGCGAGGAGGGCCGATCGAACCCCGGCCGCCTTGAGCAATATCTTGCCGTGCACTGAGCGCCGCTCACGGCGACTGTACTCACATCGAACCGATGAATACACCTATCATGCATCCTCCTATCTTGGGCTACGTCACGCCGCTCAGCGCGCAACCCGGCCAGACCTTGTCGTTTCGCATCAGTTCGGCAGGCAACCGGCCGTTTACCGCGCGTGTGCTGCGCATCCATTGCGCCGACCCCAATCCCGACGGGCCCGGCATGCAGCTTGAGCCGGTCGACTTCGCGTTGCAAGCCGGTTATGCGGGGCGCGAGCAGGCGGTCCACCCGGGGGCGTGTGCGCTGGCCGTGTTCAATCCCGCCGCCCAGAACAATGCGGAGCACATCGAGCTACGCATGTTGACCAGGCCAACGCTGGTTCAAGGCGGCCCGCAGGTGTTGGCCAGCCTGCAGGATGCGTCGGCGGCACGCGGCGTGGCGTTGGCCGTGGATGATGGCGAATGGGTCATTCTGGCGCTTCAGGAAAAAGGGGCGGCGCCTGTCGCGCTGCGTACCGGCCTGCGCGCCACGCAGGATCGCTGGCAATCGGTGTCGTTAAGCCTCGCACTGGCCGAGCAACGCCTGACGCTACGTGTAGGGCCCGTGTTCACCGGCACCCCAGGGGCCGGGCCGGCACTGCCCGCGCAAGAGGCGGTGCTGGATGCCGACGCGGCTCGATCCGGCTGGCAGCCATTTACCCATCTTTGCCTGGGCGCAGTGTGGCAAGAAGGCCATCCCAGCCAGGGATATAACGGGCTGATCGAAGCGCCTGCACTGTATGCCGGCGGGCAGGCGCTGGCGCAATGGAATCTGGCCGATGCCATGCAGGAATCGTCCGTGCCCGGCGAGCAGTCCGGCATGCCCGCGCTGACGCTGGTCAACACGCCGGTGCGCGCGGTCCGGTCGTCGCGCTGGTCCGGCCTGAATCTGAACTGGAAGGAAGCGCCGGACGAGTATGCCGCCATGTACTTTCACGCCGACGCGCTGACCGATTGCGGTTGGGCGGAGAGCGTCAGCCTGCGCATTCCGCCGGGGACGCAATCCGGCGTGTATGGATTGGAAGTCGTGCACCCCGAGGGCAGCGACACGATCCCGTTCTACGTGACGCCCGCCCCGGATGGGCCCCGCGCGCGCGTGTTGTTCCTGGCGCCGACCCTGACCTACCAGGCCTATGCGAACCACGCCCGAGGCAACTACGCAGGCCAGTTGGCCGAACGCATCGCGCAGTGGGGAGCCTATCCGCACAACCCCGACGTGGTGACGCAGTTCGGTGCGTCCACCTATAACCGGCACAAAGACATGGCGGGCATCAGCCTGTCGTCGCGCCTGCGCCCGATATTGACGATGCGCCCGGGCTATCTGACGTTCCCGGATCCCAACGGGTCCGGCCTGAGGCACTTTCCAGCGGATTCGCACCTGACGCACTGGCTGCGCGAAAAAGGGTTCGACTATGACGTGATTACCGACGAGGACTTGGACGACCAGGGCCTGGACGTCTTGCGCCCCTACGACGTGGTGCTGACCGGCTCGCACCCGGAATACCACACGCGCCGCATGATCGAAGCCCTGGTGGCATACCGCGAAGGTGGCGGATATCTGATGTATCTGGGCGCCAACGGCTTTTACTGGAAGATCGCCCGCCCTGCGGCGGCCCCCCATCTGCTGGAAATCCGGCGCGCCGAAGGCGGCATCCGCGCGTGGGCCAGCGAACCGGGCGAGTACTACCACCAGTTGGACGGCGGCTACGGCGGCATGTGGCGGCGCAACGGCATTGCGCCGCAATGTGTGGGTGGCGTGGGCTTTGCCGTGCAAGGCGGATTCGAGGGCGTGGGCTACCGGCGCACCCCGGAGTCCTACGATCCGGACGTAGCCTGGTTGTTCCAGGGCGTGGAAGGAGAGACCTACGGCGATTTCGGCCTGTCCGGCGGCGGCGCGGCCGGGTTCGAGCTGGACCAGGTCGTGCCGGAGCTGGGTTCGCCCGCGTACCTGAAGATCGTCGGCATTTCGGACGGCCATGGACCTAGCTTTAGAATAGCGCCCGAAGAGATCCTGACGTGGACCATCGCCGCGTCGATTCCTCGCAAGTACGAAGGCGTGCACGCCCATATGGCAGTCGGTGTGGCCGAGCAGGGCGGCGGACTGTTTGCCGTGGGCTCGATTACCTTCCTGGGAAGCTTGTTGCACAACGGGTGCAACAACAATGTCTCGCACATCGTCGAAAACTGCTTGCGTCATTTCCTGTCGATCTCGTTGGCGAAGCGCGGCGCCGACAGTGCACCTCTTTGATCGGAAAACCAGAAGGCGTGAAAAAGAAAGCTCCAACACAGAAAGACGTGGCCAGGTTCGCGGGCGTGTCCCAGGCCGCCGTGTCCCGGTTCATTTCGGGCAAGGGCGCCATTTCGCAAGAAGTCCGCGAGAAGATCCTGAAGGTCGTCGATCTGGTCGACTACCAGCCCAACCCGCTGGCCCGCGGCTTGAGCAGCGGCAAGTTCAACATCATTGCCATCGTCATGGCCAACATTACCAATCCCTGGTATCCGGTCGTGCTGGAGCTGATCACGCGGGAACTGCATCGGCGGGGATTGCAGACGCTGCTGTTCAACGCCACGCCGCCGCAAACGGTCGACGACCTGATGCCGCTGGTGCTGCAGTACCGCGTGCGGGGCGTCATCATCACGACCGCGTCACTGACGACCCTGGGCGCCGATTTGTGCGTCAAGCAGGGCGTGCCCGTGGTCATGTTCAACCGGTATGCGCAAACCGGCAACGGACATTCCGTGTCCACCGACAACATCGGCGGCGGCCGGCTGGCCGCCGACGTGCTGCTGGAATCCGGCAGCAAAGTACTGGGCTATCTGGGCGGCATGCCGTCGGTGTCCACCAATCGGGATCGGCGCACCGGCTTCCTGGAGCGCCTGGCCGAATTGGGCATGACCGCGGTGCCCGTGCTGGAAAAAGAATTTACCTATGCCTGGGGCTACGAGGCCGCTCAGATGCTGATGGCGCGCCACCCCGACATCGATGCGCTGTTCTGCGCCGACGATGAAATCGCCTCGGGCGCCATCGACGCGCTGCGCTTCGCCTTGGGCAAGCGCGTTCCGGAAGACGTGCGGGTATTCGGCTTTGACGATCATCCGGTTGCCTCGAACGCCGCCTACCAGATGACCACGATACGTCAGCCCGTCGAAGACATGATCACCGCGGCCATAGAACTGCTGCTGCAGGACAGCGGCAAGAACGAGCGCCGCCTGCTGCCCGGACAACTGATCTACCGAAATTCCACGCCGGAGAAGCGCTGATCCGTCGTCCCTGGCGCCATGTTGTTGATTACCAAGAGGAATTCATGGCTGCGCGTAAGCGCGAGCGAGGAAAAATGCATACCTATAGCCGCGTGCCCGCAGAGGCCAGATTCTGTCCGGCCATGCTGTTCATCAGAAACCAGCGCGGCAGCCACAACAAGGATGCAACCGTGCTGATGAAAGATGCGCAGCTTGGCGCCTCGGTGCTTGCCGAGTTCCTGTGTTCGACGTTTGATCAAGATTTACGCGGTTGAAACATGCATTTGGTCGTTCAGCGAAACACGCCGCTTTCGGACGGCGAAGCCGCGCGCATCGGCGCGCTGTTTCAGGCCGTGGAGGGCTGCCGTATCCATGACGGCGGTCTGCGTTACACCCTGGCGGCTGCGGCAAGCCGGGAGGCCATTCACGAGCTGGGGCGCAAGCACGGATTGGATACCGCGGTCATCGAGTCTTTCCGGCGCCTGTCCGATTTCAAGTTGATGGTGTTCGATATGGATTCGACCTTGATCAATATCGAATGCATAGATGAACTGGCGGATCTGGTCGGCAGGAAGCGCGAAGTCGCCCGGTTGACCGAGCAGGCCATGCAATCCGGCGCCGTTGACTATGACACCAGCCTGCGCATGCGCACGCGGCTGCTGGCCGGCTTGCCGGTCGACACGTTTGAAAGCCTGTATGCCGAGCGGGTGCGCATCACGCCCGGCGCGCCGGCCCTGATCGCCGCCGCCAGGCAGGCCGGCCTGAGGACCGCCATCGTCTCCGGTGGCTTCGACTATTTCACGGGGCGCGTGCGCGCCGAACTGGGCCTGGACGCCGACCTGTCGAATCATCTGGAAGTGAAGGACGGGCGCCTGACCGGGGAACTGCTGGGCACATTGATCAATGCCGACGTCAAGGCCGGGCACGTCGCGCGCATGTGCCGCGAGCTGGGCGTGCCCACGTCGGACGCGATCGTGGTGGGCGACGGCGCCAATGACCTGAAGATGATGGCCTTGGCCGGCCTGTCGGTCGGCTACCGTCCCAAACCGGTGGTGCGCGCAACGGTCAATGTGGTCATCGATCAACTCGGGCTGGATTCTTTGCTGAACGTGCTGGGCGCCTCTTCGGCCGGGCCGGATCGGAGGTAGGGTTCATTGCCTTGATGAGCCCGCGTCCGCGGGAGGCGAACAATCCCGCCTGGGCCCACGGAGGGCCAAGTATCATGGGGGTCATGCAGGATGAGCCGCCAGGAAATCACATGGAAATCAGGGATGACGCCCGGTAATTCCCGAGTCCAACGCTTCCCGTTGAACGACCGGGGCCGTGATTTTGCCGTGGGCGACATCCATGGCCATTTCAGCCGGGTCGATGCGGCGCTGGCTGCCGTCAGGTTTGCGCCCGATCGCGACAGATTGTTCTCCGTCGGGGACCTCGTAGACCGTGGGCCGGAGTCTCGCGATGTTCTGGCGTGGCTGGATCGTCCCTGGTTTCATGCCATCCGCGGCAATCACGATCTGATGACGCTGCGGCGGGCGATGAGCGACCCGCTTCCGGACATAGACCATCGTGCTCACGGTGGCGAGTGGCTGGATGCCTGCGACAGCGGCACCCAGGCGCGCATCGCTGCGTGTTTGCATGCCTTGCCGCTGGCTATCGAGGTGGAAACGCCGCATGGCCTCGTCGGCCTGGTGCATGCCGACTTTCCCTATGACGATTGGCAAGCCATCCACGGCGCCACCTTCAGCCCGGAGGATGAGGATGCCTGCCTATGGTCCATCGACCGCTATCGGATGCAGTATGCCCAGCCCGTCCGCAACGTGCGTGCCGTGGTCCATGGGCACATGACGCTGCGCAAGCCGGCGCAACTCGGCAACGTCTACTACATCGATACCGGGGGATGGCAGAACGGCGGCAGGTTCACGTTGCTGGATCTGCATACGCTCAAGCCTTGGTCCCGTCGATCTTGATGGGGGGCGGCTTCCGCGCCGGCGGGCGAGGGGAGGGCCCCCAGGCAGTCCCGGGTTTGCCCCGAGCCAATGAAATCGGGCGTGCAGAAACAAAAAAGCCTTGGAACACATAGTGGTTCCAAGGCTTTTCCGTCTGGAATTATGGTGGAGCGGAGGAGGATCGAACTCCCGACCTTCGCATTGCGAACGCGACGCTCTCCCAGCTGAGCTACCGCCCCAAAAGCAAGACCGCAACTATACATAAAGCCAAGCGCGGACGCAAGCGATGTCCGCGATTTTTGCTTCAGACGAATTCCAGGGTGGCGACCACGGGGGCGTGGTCAGAGGGTTGCTCGTTGCGGCGGGGTTCCTTGTCGATGGCGCAGGCGATGCAGCGCTTGACCAGCGGGGCCGACAGCAGGACGTGGTCGATGCGCAGGCCGGCGTTGCGGCGGAACGCGAACTGGCGGTAATCCCACCAACTGAAGGATTTCTCGGGCTGCTCGAACAGGCGGAACGAATCGGTCAGGCCGAGGTCGAGCAGGGCGCGGAAGGCGGCGCGCTCGGGTTCCGATACGAGCACCTGGCCTTCCCACTTTTCCGGGTTGTGCACGTCTTCGTCGGCGGGCGCCACGTTGTAGTCGCCCAGCACCGCCAGCCGCGGGTACTGCTGGATCTCTTCGGCCAGCCACTTGTGCATGGCTTCGAACCAGTCCAGCTTGTACGCGTACTTGTCCGAACCGACGGACTGGCCGTTGGGGCAATAGGCGCAGACCACCCGGACGTCGCCTTCCGGGCCGGGAAAGGTCAGCGCCAGCACGCGCTGCTGCGGGTCTTCGTAGCCCGGGATGTTGCGTTCCATGGAGGTGCCGGGAACGCGCGAGACGATGGCGACGCCGTTGTACGTTTTCTGGCCGGCCCAGACGGCGTGGTAGCCGGCCTCGGTGAAGGCGGCTTCGGGGAACTTGTCGTCCGTGAGCTTGAGTTCCTGGATGCACAGCACGTCGACGGGATTGGCGGCGAGCCAGTCCAGTACTTGCGGCAGGCGCACGTTCAGGGAGTTCACGTTCCAGGTGGCTAATTTCATGTTTCGCGTAGACCGTTCATTGATGCGGCTTTCTGCGGGGCCGCCATTCAAGACCCCGGATCAGCCGCTAATCCGGCGATGCAGGCCGGGTGTTTTCGGCGGTCGCCGGGGATAGGGACAGATGATACCGCGGCCTTGCGGCCTGTCTTCGCGCGCCTCGCGCGGCGGACGCATTGGCGAATGCTCATTGCCCCGCTTAGCGTCCATTGGAAGAAATTGCCGCAATTACACGGTGGCGACAGGTTCGGCGCGAGCATCGTCGCTGGCGGGCACCGCATGCAATCGCAGCCCGAGGGCACGCGACACTTTGAGAATCGTGGAAAAATCGGGCGAGCGCTCTCCGGACAACGCCTTGTACAGGCTTTCGCGCGACAGGCCTGCATCCTTCGCTACCTGCGTCATGCCCTTGGCGCGCGCGATATCGCCCAGCGCCTTGGCGATGAAAGCGGCATCGCCATCGCTTTCTTCTATGCAGGCGTCGAGGTACAGGGCCATTTCTTCAGGCGTGCGCAGGCGTTCCGCAACGTCGTACTCATGTGTGTTCAGTTTCGTCATGATTCGCTCCGGTAGCTGCGCGGGCAGTGTCGTTTGATCATCGGGCTTTTGGGTTACGGATGGCGTGCCCTTCACAGTTGATTCACGAGCTCGTACGCCAAGGCGATATCCCGTTGTTGGCTGGACTTGTCTCCTCCGATCAGGAGAAGGACGATAGTCCTGTCCTCGCGTTCCGTGTAGTAGACGCGGTACCCAGGCCCCACGTCGATACGCAATTCAGAAACGCCATTTTTCAAATTGCGATGATCCCCAGGGTTCCCATGGGCCAAACGTTGTATACGTGCCTGGATCCGCGCGCGGCCTGCAAGGTCCTTCAGGCTCGCTTCGAACGCGTCATAGACGTTCGTGCTGCGGATGGCTTTGACTTTCATATGGATATATCAAGATATGTCTCCACGCGAAAAACCCGCATTATGATTGTAGCCTAGCGGCTACGTTTTACCAAGCCTCATACCTCTTCCTGAGAGGAGCATGTCGGTTCAGGCCTCGGTGCGCTTGGAATTAATCGCCTGCGTTCATGCGGCTGTCGGGCAAGTTGAGGTGCGGCGCCTCTCCAGCCAGCGTCCCGCCCGATATGTGAGCAGGTATGTCCCGGCGTGCGCCCGCTTCCATTCGAAGCCCAAAATCCGATCAATATACAAAATGTTCGATTTTCTCGGCATTACTAATACTTAAAGGTTCAATCAATGGATACGCTCCTAACCGTTCCCTGAACGGAGAGCGGCATGAAAGGCCTTGATTTGGAAACGGTTTCTCCCGGTGTCCCGATAGTCGGCTGGCTGCTGGACGGGCCGCAGCCCGAATTCACCGACGTGGTCAGCGTCGCGCGCCGGTGGATGTCGGACGGTCAGCGCGTCACGGAAGTGATACGCGCGGAGGACTGGCGGAGGATGCCGATGGCGGATCCGGGCCGGCACATGATGCGCGCCTGCGGCCTCGCGGGCCGGCGTTGAGGGGCGGGGAAGCGGGCATGAGAACGGGAACGATCAGGCTGAACGGCTATCGGCTCGAATACGAGCTGCGGCCGCTTGCGGCCCGCACGGGCTACGAGGCCTGGGTGCGGACCGCGCCCCACCATGAATGGACCCGCATCGGGGTGGGCGATTCGACGTTCGTCAGCGAGGATGCCGCGCTCAAGGGCATCCGGTACGCCGCCGGCGAGATCAGCGCCCGCCGGCTTCAGGCATAGCGGCGCGGCTCAGCCTTTCACCAATCCGCCGTCCACGATCAGGTTCTGGCCGGTCACGGCCCGCGACCAGGGGCTGGCGAAGAACAGCACGGCGTCGGCGAACTGCGCGGGCGTGGTGACTTCGCGCAGCGGCGTGCCGGCGGCGATCATGTCGAACACCGCATCCGGCGTGGCGGCCGAGGCGTCGGTGGTGCGCAGCAGGCCGCCCGAGACCATATTGACCGTGATGCCGTCCGCGCCCAGTTCGTGCGACAGGGTGCGGGTGAAGGCCAGCAGCGCGGCCTTGGCGGCGGTGTAGTCGTGGTACGGCACGACCGGGTTCTGGACCAGGTTGGTGCCCACGTTGACGATGCGTCCGCCGCCGGCGGCGCGCATGCCGGGCAGGACGGCCTGGGTGGTGTTCAGCGCGGCGCGCACGCTGCCTTCGATCTGCGCATTCATCTGGGCCCAGTCCAGCGTGTCGGCGTGCGGCCGCGCGTCGCCATTGAACTGGAAGGAGGGCAGGGCGTTGTTGACCACCGTGCTGACGGGCTGGCCGAAGTGTTCGCTGGCCTGCGCCACCATGGCGGCGACGGCCGCCGCGTTGCGCACGTCGGCCCGCAGCGCCAGCGCTTGGCCGGGCGCGTCCGCGGCCAGCGCCTGCGCGCGTTCGGCGCTGTTCAGGTAGTTGACGACGACCTTGGCGCCTTCCCGCAGGAAGGCCCGCGCGATGGCGGCGCCCAGGCCGCGGCTGGCGCCGGTGACGATGACGAGTTGCTGGTCGAGATTCAGTGCGGGGCGTTGCGATGACATGGGTAGAGGGTTTCCTGCTCAGTGTTCCGGGCCGCTGTTCAACATGCGGCTGCGGGCTTTTTCGATATGGGCGCGCATGACGTTGCGCGCGCCTTCGGCGTCCTGTTCCTGGATCAGCCGGTAGATGTGGCGGTGCTCGTCGATGGCGGCGCGGGTGCGTTTCCAGGGTTCGCTGTGGACCAGGTGGCGCATGACGTTGACTGCGTGGCTGACGTCGTACTCCAGCGATTTCAGCACCTGCACGAAGCGCTGGTTGCCGGTGGCCGCGGCGACGGCGCGATGGAATCCGTAGTCGTGGTGGTGGGCGATGGCGCCGGACGCGTCGGCCTCTTCGTAGCCCGTCAGCATGCGGTCCATTTCGCGCAGGTCGTCGTCGGTGCGGCGCAGGGCGGCCAGGTAGGCGCATTCGGGCTCGATCACCATGCGCAGCTCCAGGCCTTCCAGGATGTGGCCGACCCGGCGCGCCGGGTCCACCGCGGGCATGCCGCCCATCAGGTCGGGCTTGGCGCGCACATACGAACCCGAGCCCCGGATGGAATCCACCAATTGGTCTTCGCGCAGGCGGTCCAGCGCCTGCCGCACCACCGGGCGCGACACCTCGAAGAGCGCCGCCAGTTCCAGCTCGGTGGGCAGCTTGCTGCCGGGCGCGATCTTGCCGGTGGCGATCGCGTAGAACAGGCTTTCGTACACGCGTTCGGCGAAGCGTTCCGCGCGCACGTAGCCCAGGCCGGACGCCACTTCCGCCAGCACGTCCAGTTCGGGGCGGGGGCGGTTCGCGGCTTCCAGCAGCGATGCCAGTTGCGGGTCACGCACATTGCTCATCGGCGCGCTCCTGTTTCAGTAGGGCCGGGCTTGTCAGTCGCCATGATAAGTCCGTTGCGGCGTTAAGCCGCTGAATTATTAGGGATAACCCGGGGTGATAGGGAAATATCCTGACCCTTGGGACAAAAGCTGTCAATTCAATTGACAAGTTATCGGCGGCTCCCGTAACTTGGTCCGATCGCGCAACGCACTTTTCCGCAACCGGCCGTCCGGCCGCTACTTTACTCCGCACATCGTGACTCAGAAGAACTTTATCGCCAACCAATGGGTGGCCGCCGCCGCCGGTGAAACCATTCCCGTCCTGAACCCGTCCGATGGCAAGCCGTTCGAGGCGATCGCGCGTTCCGGCCAGGCCGACGTGGACCGCGCCGTGACGGCGGCCCGCGAGGCTTACGAAGGCGAGTGGGGCCAGATGGCGCCCGCCGCGCGCAGCCGCCTGCTCATGAAAATCGCCTTCGCGCTGCTGGACCGCCAGGAAGAGCTGGCGCAACTGGAATCGGCCGACACCGGCAAGCCCATCAAGCAGGCGCGCGCCGACGCCGCCGCCGTGGCGCGCTATTTCGAGTTCTATGCCGGCGCGGTCGACAAGCTGCATGGCGAGACCATTCCCTACAACCCGGGCTTCACGGTGCTGACGGTGCGCGAACCGCACGGCGTCACCGGCCATATCGTGCCCTGGAACTACCCCTTGCAGATCTTCGGCCGCAGCGTGGGCGCGGCGCTGGCCGCCGGCAACGCCTGCGTGGTCAAGCCCGCCGAAGACGCCTGCCTGTCGCTTCTGAAGCTGGCGGAGATCGCCGCCGAAACGGGCCTGCCCGCCGGCGCCCTGAACATCTGCACCGGCTACGGACATGAGGCCGGCGCGGCGCTGTCCGCGCATCCGGGCATCGACCACATCTCGTTCACCGGTTCGCCGCAGACGGGCAAGATGGTCGCGCACGCCGCCGCCGAAAACCATGTGCCGGTCACGCTGGAACTGGGCGGCAAGTCGCCCCAGATCGTGTTCGACGATGCCGACCTGGACGCCGCCCTGCCGGTGCTGCTGGCCGCCATCATCCAGAACGCGGGCCAGACGTGCTCCGCCGGCAGCCGCGTGCTGATCCAGCGCGGCGTCTATGAAACCGTGCTCAAGCGCCTGTCGGACGCGTTCTCGGCCACGGTCACCGGCCCGGCCGCGGCCGACCTCGACGTCGGCCCCCTGATCAACGCCCGCCAGCAGGACCGCGTGCGCGGCTTCCTGGCCGAAGCGGAAGGCGCCGGCATGAAGGTCGCCGCCCGCGGCAAGCTCAAGGAAGGCACGCCCGAGGCCGGCTTCTACCAGCCGCCGGTGCTGTTCCGCGACGTTCCGTCCGACAGCCGCCTGGCGCAGGAAGAAGTCTTCGGCCCGGTGCTGGCCGCCATGGTGTTCGACACCGAGGAAGAGGCGCTGGAAATCGCCAACGGCACGCTGTACGGCCTGGTGGCGGGCGTCTGGACCCGCGACGGCGGCCGCCAGTTGCGCCTGGCCCGCAAGCTGCGGGCCGGCCAGGTCTTCATCAACAACTACGGCGCCGGCGGTGGCGTGGAACTGCCGTTCGGCGGTTCGCGCCAGTCGGGCTACGGCCGCGAGAAGGGCTTCGAGGCCCTGTACGGCTTCACCACGCTGAAGACCATCGCCATCAAGCACTGAGCCTCTCCGGCTCGGGAAGACGCCGCGGCGGACCCTGGCAAAATATCGGTTAACGTTGATGTTTTGCTTGCAAGGGCCGCCGCGCCCGCTTCCAGGATTCCCATGTTCACAGGTATTGTCCAAGGCACCGCGAAGATCGCGAAGATCTCCGACCGCGAGGGCCTTCGCACGTTTACGCTCGATTTTCCGCCCGGATTCTGCGTGGATCTGGCGGTGGGCGCCAGCGTGTCGACCGACGGCGTCTGCCTCACGGTCACCGAACTGCTGGGCGAGAACCGGGCCACGTTCGACGTGATGCGGCAAAGCCTGGCCATCACCACGCTGGGCGGCTACCGGGAAGGCGACCGCGCCAACGTCGAACGCGCGGCCAAGGACGGCGCCGAAATCGGCGGCCATCCGCTGTCCGGCCACGTGGACTTCACCTCCGAGGTCCTGATGGTGAAGTCCTCGGACACCAACCGCCTGATGCGCTTCAGCATCCCCCCGGATTTCCGCAAGTACGTGTTCGCCAAGGGCTACATCGCCATCAACGGCGCCAGCCTCACCGTGTCGGAAGTCAACCGCGCGGAAGGCTGGTTCGAAGTGTGGCTGATCCCCGAGACCCGCCGCATGACGGTCTTCGAAGACAAGCAGGCGGGCGATTCCGTCAACATCGAGATCGAGCGCAGCACGCAGGTGGTGGTCGACACCGTGCGCGAAACCGTCCAGGAAAGCCTGGGCAGGCTGCAGCCGCTGCTGGAAGCCATCCTGAAGGAAAAGGGGCTGACGCTGGAGGATTTCGTCAGTCCGCAAGGCAAGTTGAAATAGCGGCCGCCGCCGGGCGGCTCAATACGAGAACGCCCGGCCCAGCGGCCTGGTCCGCATGCCCGGCTGCAGCCGGGTCCAGGGCAGATCCGCGGGGTCGGCCTGCATGGGGCCGGGCGCCTTGGCCACCAGCACCTCGTGCGCGATGGGCTGGAAGTCCGCGCGGAAGTGCACGGAACTCTTCACGACCAGGATGCCCATTTCCTCGGGCTGCACGCCGCCGACGCGGAACAGGTTGCGGTCCAGCATCTGCGACTTGGTGGCGCTGACCACGACCCGCACCCCGCCGATCCGCAGGCCGGCCACCGCGCCCAGATCCACGTCCATGCCGTTCATCATCGGCCCGTCGAAGCGCAGCTTGCCGGGCGACAGCGTTTCGACCGTGAACTCGCCTTCGAACGCGGCGTCGCCCGCGACGCCGGATTGGCCTCCCAGCTTCAGCCGGACCTTGCTGCCGATGCCGGCCTCGCTGGCCAGGCGCACCGCCTCCGGGTCGTAGAACAGCCCGAGCGCGGCATTCTGCGCATCGGCCTCGACCAGCGCGCGCAGCATGCCCGTGGTGTTGGCGTCGCCGCCGGCGCCCGGGTTGTCCTGCGTGTCCGCGATCACCACGGGGCGCGCCGCGCCCGCCGCCAGCGCCTGGGCGCGGCGCACGGCCTCGGCGGGCTCCAGGAAATCGGGCGACCACTGCGGTTCCAGTTCCAGCACGCGCTGGTAGAGGGTTTCGGTCACGCGCTCGACCGCCGCGGCGTCGGTGCCGTAGGCCCATACCACCGGCCCGCATTCGGGGAAGTCCGCGGCGGGAAAGCCCGGAGCGAACGAGATCGACGCCACGCCGGGCGTGCGTTCCAGTTGCACCAGCAGTTCGTACACGCCGCGCGACGGCTCCAGCATCGTGCACATGCCGTTGATCGGAATCAGGAAGGGCAGGCGGCGCTCGCTGCGGCTCCAGCCGCCGCCCGCGGCGTTGCGGGCCTGAAGCAGCCGTGCGGCGTGTTCGCCGGTGTCCGCCATGTCCACGTGCGGATAGGTGCGGAACGCGGCCAGGCCGTCGGCCGCCCGCAGCATCTGCGCGGTGACGTTGGCGTGCAGGTCCAGGCTGGCGATCACCGGCACGTCCGGCCCGACGATCTGGCGCATGCGCGCCAGCAGTTCGCCTTCGCCGTCGTCCAGGTGCTGGGCGACCATCGCGCCGTGCAGGTCCAGGTAGACGGCGTCATAGGTCCCGGCGCGCGCGGCGTCCAGGATTTCGCCGGCGATCCGCTCGTAGGCGTCGCGGGTGACGTGGGCCGAGGGGCTGGCGCCCGCCCAGATCACGGTCTGGACGGTGTGGCCCTGGGCCAGCGCCGCGTTGATGAAGCCGCCGGCGGGAATGTTGACTTCGCGCAGCGCCAGCATGCCCTCGCCGCGCACCATGGCCGGGAAGCCCTCGCCGCGGACGAAGTTCTCGTACGCCGCCAGGGACGGCGCGAAAGTGTTGGTTTCGTGCTGGAAGCCAGCAACCAGAATATGCATGATGGGTTTCCTGTGGGTTTGGAGGTCCGGCGCGGGCCGGTGGCCGCCGCTCCCTTCAGGTACTGGGAAGGGACTCCGCCCAGAATACCGTGTATCCGGCCCACAGGAACCCGGCAGCCGGCGCAATCGCGGTCAGGGAAAGCGCGAATTGCGGCGGCCAGCCACAACAGGGACGGGCGCCTAGAACGTGCCCCAGTTCTGGTCCCCGGCGTTGCGCGCGGCCACGCCGCCCAGCGCCAGCGCGCTTTCCCGCGGGGCCTTGCCGCGGCGTCCGCCGGTGCCGGCGGCGATGGCATCCGCGGGCGGCGCGGGGCGCTTGTCCACGTGATGGGCGGGGACGTCGATGACGTCCGGGGCATTGACCTTGAACACGCTGACCGCCTTGCGCAGGCCCTGCGCCTGTTCCTCCAGCGATCCGGACGCGGCCGCGGCCTGTTCGACCAGCGCGGCGTTCTGCTGGGTCACTTCGTCCATCTGGGCGACCGCCCGGTTGACCTGGTCGATGCCGGAGGCCTGTTCCTCGGACGCGGCGGTGATCTCGCCCATGATGTCGGCCACGCGGGTAACGGACCTGACGATGTCCTGCATGGTGGAGCCGGCCCGCTCGACCTGGCCCGAGCCCGCCTCCACGGCGGCGGCCGAGTCGGTGATCAGCCGCTTGATTTCCTTGGCGGCCTGGGCGCTGCTCTGCGCCAGCGAGCGCACCTCGCCGGCGACCACGGCGAAGCCCTTGCCCTGGTCGCCGGCCCGGGCGGCCTCGACGGCGGCGTTGAGCGCCAGGATGTTGGTCTGGAAGGCGATGCCGTCGATGACCGACACGATTTCCACGATCTTGCTGGAACTGGCGGTGATGTTCTGCATGGTGTGGACGACTTCCGCCACCGCGGCGCTGCCGCGTTCGGCCACTTCGGAGGCGTCGGCCGCAAGCTGGTTCGCCTGGCGCGCGTTGTCGGCGTTCTGCTTGACGGTGGCGGCGATCTGTTCCATGGAGGCGGCGGTTTCCTCCAGGGAGGCGGCCTGTTCCTCGGTGCGGCTGGACAAGTCGTGGTTGCCGCTGGCGATCTGGTGGGCGCCGACGGTGATCTCTTCCACGCCCCGATGGACGGCCGAAACCGTGCGCGTCAGGCTGTCCTGCATGCGCTTGATGGCGGCGAACATCAAGCCGATTTCGTTGGCGTTGCGGACGTCGACCCGGCCGGTGAAGTCCCCTTCGGCGATTCTTTCGAAGCAGGCGCCGGCCTCGTGGAGGGGGCGCAGCACCACGCTGCGCAGGAACACCCACGCGGCCAGGGTCAGCGCCAGGGAAACCGCGATCATCGCAATGGCGATGGCGCGGGCGCGTTCGTGGTCGACGCGGGCGTCGTCGACCATGGCGTTGGTGGCCCTGTCGATGAAATCCAGGAAGCTCATGGCGGCTTCGTTGAACGTCAGCGTCACGCTGCGCGATTCCGCCGCCTGCGCGCGGAAGGCCTCGGTGTCCCGCGCGGCAAGCGCGCGCACCTGGGCATCGATCGCGCGGCGGTAGGACGCGGCGGCCTTCTCCAGTTCGGCGACGTGGGCGGCGGTGCCGTCCAGGTGCGGCGCGCGGATGAACGCGTCCAGGCGCTTGCTGGCTTCGGATTGCAGTTCGGTGGCGAGCTTCAGTTCCTCGTCGGCCTCTTTCTGCCGCTGTAGCTGCTGGTCCATGAAGGTGTTGGCGAGCAGCAGGCGCGCGCGCAGGAACAACAGGTAGGCGCCGTTGAGTTCGCTGGCCTGCAGCGAATAGGACTCATTGACCTGAGCCAGGTTGCGGTTGCTGGCATTAAGACTCAGCCATGATGTGCCGTTGGACACGAGCATGGCGCCAGACAGCAGGAACAGCAAAGCGAGTACGCAGGTGCGCACCTTGAGGTCACGGAACATCGGATTTCCTTTAGGGGAGGGCAGGCGCGGCGCTGCCGGCGCCTGCGAGGGAATGCCGGCGAGGCGTCGCCGGCGCGTCACACATGCGAGCGCGGGCGCACCTTTTCCCACACGTCCGCGGGAATCAGCGCGGAAAGCCATTCCTGGCGCTGGCGCAGGGCGTCGTCGTGCTGGGGCGTGCCCAGCGCCTGCGCGAAATCGCCTTCGATGGAGCCGCCCAGCGACTGTTCGATCCGGCCCTGAAGCTCCGGCATGCCGTAGAGCGCGCCGTGCACGCCGATGACGACGGTGCGCAGGGCCTCCAGTTGCGCGTGGCTGAGCGCGACCGCGTTGGCGAGCTTGCGGACGGTGTCCGCCAGGGTGAGTAGAAGATCGCGTTCATTGATTTCCATGGCGCCGTCCCCTCCGTATGCCGACGGCCGGCCATGAGCCAGCGTCTTGCAGCAGCAAATTTAGTAAATCGTTGAAAAGAGTTGAAATGTTGCTGCATCTCCCGCGGCCCCGGGATAAGAATTTTCTGGAAATTCAGGGACGGGCAGGGAATAGAATGGATCCACTTCCGGAGGTATCCATGTCGGCCGTATCCGATATCAAACTGCGCCCGCTGGAGCGCGGCGACCTGCACTTCGTGCACAAGATCAACAATAACGACGTCATCATGCGCTACTGGTTCGAAGAGCCCTACGAGGCCTACGACGAACTGGTCGCCCTGTACGACCGCCACCTGCATGACCAGAACGAGCGGCGCTTCATCATCGAGCACGACACCGGCCAGCCCGCCGGCCTGGTCGAACTGGTCGAGATCGACTACATCCACCGCCGCGCGGAATTCCAGATCATCATCGCGCCCAGCTACCAGGGCCGGGGCTACGCCAAGGCGGCGACCCGCATCGCGGTCGGCTACGCCTTCCGCGTGCTGAACCTGCACAAGGTCTACCTGGTGGTGGATAAAGAGAACAGCGCCGCCGTGCACGTCTACGAGCGCTGCGGCTTCCGGATCGAGGGCCTGCTCAAGGAAGAGTTCTTTTCCAACGGCGCCTATCGCGACGCCTACCGCATGGCGCTGTTGCAGAAGGACCATCTGCGCGACGTCGGCCCCGGCGCGCCGGACGCGCCCGTGCTGCGCGACTGGCCGCAGGAAGAGCAGGCGGGCTGAAGCCCGCCGGCCCTGGTGCTTTACTGCGCGCCGGCGGGGTGCGCGGCCGGGGCCGCCCGCAGCAGCCGCAGGCCGTTGGCCACCACCAGCAGGCTGGCGCCCACGTCGGCGAACACCGCCATCCACAGCGTCGCGTTGCCCGTCATGGCCAGCGCCAGGAACACCGCCTTGATGCCCAGCGCCAGCACGATGTTCTGCATCAGCACGCGGTGCGTGGCGCGCGACAGGCGCAGGAAAGTGCCGATCTTGCGCAGGTCGTCGTCCATCAGGGCCACGTCGGCCGTTTCGATGGCGGTGCCGGTGCCGGCCGCGCCCATGGCGAAGCCGATATCGGCGCGGGCCAGCGCGGGCGCGTCGTTGATGCCGTCGCCCACCATGCCGACGCGGCCGTCGCGCGCCAGCTTGCTTTCGATGGCGGCCAGCTTGTCTTCGGGCAACTGGTCGCCGCGGGCTTCGTCGATGCCGACCTGGCGCGCGATGGCCTGCGCCGTGTGCGTGTTGTCGCCCGTCAGCATCAGCGTGCGCACGCCCAGGGCGTGCAGGTCCGCGATGGCGGCGGCGCTGGTGGGCTTGACGGTGTCGGCCACGGCGGCCAGCGCCAGCACGCGGCTGCCGTCGGTCAGCGCGATGACGCTCTTGCCCTGGCGTTCCAGTTCGTCCATGCGCGCTTCCAGTCCGGGGCTGGACACGCCCGCTTCGCGCATCAGGCGAAGGTTGCCTAGCTGGAAGTTCACGCCGTCGATGGCGCCGGACACGCCGCGGCCGGGCAGGGCGGCGAAATCGGCGACGTCCAGCAGGTTCTTGCCGGCGTCGCGCGCCGCGGCGGCGACGGCCAGGGAGACCGGGTGGTCGGAACGCGCGGCCAGGCTGGCGGCGACCAGCGCGGCCGGCTGGCGGCTCGAATCGGACGTTTCCCAGTCCTGCATGTCGGTCTGCACCGGCTTGCCGTGGGTGAGCGTGCCGGTCTTGTCCAGCGCCAGCCATTTCAGGTTGCGGCCTTCTTCCAGATAGACGCCGCCCTTGACCAGGACGCCGCGCCGCGAGGCCGCCGTCAGGCCGCTGACGATGCTGACCGGCGTGGAAATCACCAGCGCGCAGGGGCAGGCGATGATGAGCAGCGCCAGCGCGCGATAGATGGCGTCGAACCAGGGCTGGCCCCACAGCAGCGGCGGCGCCACGGCGACCAGCACGGCCACGGCGACCACGGCCGGGGTGTAGATGCGCGAGAAGCGGTCGATGAAGCGCTGGGTCGGCGCGCGGGCGCCCTGAGCCTGTTCCACCGCGTGGATGATGCGCGCCAGCGTGGTGTTGCCCGCCGCCGCGGTAACGCGGTATTCGAAGGAGCCGGAGGCGTTCACGGTGGCGGCGTAGACCGGATCGTCCTGCGCCTTTTCGACGGGCAGGCTTTCGCCGGTGATGGGGGACTGGTCCACGGCCGAACTGCCGCTGACGATGATGCCGTCGGCCGCGATGCGTTCGCCCGGCCGCACCCGCACGATGTCGCCCACGCGCAATCCGGCGGCGGGCATTTCGGCCCAGCCGCCGTCCGCCTGGCGCACCGTCGCCGTTTCCGGCGCCAGGTCGAGCAGGCCGCGGATGGCGTGGCGCGCGCGGTCCAGCGACCGCGCTTCGATGAGTTCGGCCACGTTGAACAGGAACATCACCATGGCCGCTTCCGGCCACTGGCCGATCAGCACGGCGCCGGTCACGGCGATGCTCATCAGCGCGTTGATGTTGAGGTTGCCGTTGCGCACGGCGATCCAGCCCTTGCGGTAGGTGCTGACGCCGCAGGCCAGGATGGCGGCCACGGCCAGGGCCGCGGTCGCGCCCAGCGGCCAGCCCGCGAAATGCGATAGCTCGGCCAGGGCCGCCAGCACGCCCGCGCCGCCGATCAGCCACCAGTTCACGCGCGCGGCCGCGGGTGCCGGCCCGCGAGGCGAGCCTTCGGCCAGGGGTTCCGGCGTCATGTCCAGCGACCGGATGGCGGCCATGATGCGGTCCAGCGCGCCTTCGGCGTGCACCACCGTCAGGACGCGCTGCATCAGGTTGAAGTCCAGCGCGTGCACGCCGTCCAGATCGCCCAGCTTCTTGCGGATCAGCGTTTCCTCGGTCGGGCAGTCCATCTGGCCGATGCGCAGGCGGGCCAGCGACTGGCCCGGGCCGGCGCTCAGCGCCGCCGCGCCGGCGTCGGACACCGTGAACGGCTGGGCGGCATGGTCGTGGCCGCAGCAGGCGGCCGCGGCTTGGGCGTGTTCCCCATGGCCGTGGCCCGAGTGGCCGTGCCCTGAATGGTCCTGCGCCTTGCCGTCGCGCCCGCAGCAGGCGGCGCCGTGGTCGGCGGACGCGTGTTCATGTTGTTTGACCGGAGGTAAAGACATCGTCCTCTGCCTTGAAATATGCTGGTGATGCTATTGGACACCTTGGAGTTACTATAGGGTCAACCCCCAATATCAATCGGATTCGATCCGGGAGGCAACGATGCGTATCGGCGAATTGGCCACGGCGACCGGCACCACGGTCGAAACTGTCAGGTACTACGAGAAGGAAGGGCTGCTGCCCGCGCCGGAACGGGGACTGAACAACTACCGCAGCTATGGACAGCCTCATCTGGAGCGGTTGCGCCTGATCCGCAACTGCCGGGCGCTGGACATGACGCAGGACGAAATCCGCGCCATTCTGTCCCTGGCGGACAACCACCAGACGGGTTGCGGCCCCATTAACGAACTGTTCGACGAACACATCTCCCACGTGGACGAGCGCATCGCCGAACTCACGCAATTGAAGGCCCAACTGACCGACCTGCGGCAGCGCTGCCTGTCGGCGCAGCCCGACGCGGAGAACTGCGGCATCCTGCACGGCCTGAACGAGATGCAGGTCGAAGAGCGCCACGAACGGCACACGCATCTGGGCTGAAGCCGTCCGGATGCCCTTGCTGCGCGCCGGGGGATCGGGCCCCCGGCCGCGGCCATCGCGTAATATGAGAATATGTTTCTTTCCTATTTGCGCAGGAATCCATGACCCTTACCCAGACCGCCACGCCGCTGCATGCGCTGATTTCCCGCCGTTCCTTCAAGTTCCTCCGCGCCCCGGCGCCCAAGCCCGAGGAACTCGAACAGATCCTGCAGGCCGCCATGTCGGCGCCGGACCATGGCGCCTTGCGCCCGTGGCGGTTCGTGGTGATCCAGGGCGAGGCCATCGGCAAGCTGGCCGATCTGGCGCTGGACGCGGTCAAGCGCAGCGGCGACCCGCGCATGACGCCCGAAAAGGAAAAGTCCGTGCGCGAATGGATGGCAAGCGTGCCGCTGTTCGTCGCGGTGGCGCAGAAGATCGCGCACGACAACACCAAGATCCCCGAGCAGGAGCAGTTGCTGGCCACCGGCGCGGCCACCATGAACCTGCTGAACGCCGTGCACATGCTGGGCTACGCCGCGTTCTGGAGCACAGGCGTCGGCACCTACGTGGAAGACGTGCAGAACGCGCTCGGCCTGGACGCCCTGGATTACCGCTTCCTGGGCTTCCTGGCCATTGGCACGCCGGCTTGCGCGGTGCCGCAGGCCAAGCGCCCGGATTTCCGGGAATTCGTCACGGAGTGGAATGGGCCGGCCTGAGCGGCGCTGTGGTTCCCGTGTCTGACACCCGTACGAGATGCGCATGGCCAGAGGCGGTGCGGCCGGGTGTCTGACACCGAAGCGTTGTGCTCTTCTGCTGGTGTCAGACACCCGGCACCGTCTGCTTCAGCCGGACGGACGTTTCGTACGGGTGTCAGACACTGGGGCCATTGGCACGCCGGCTTGCGCGGTGCCGCAGGCCAGGCGCCCGGATTTCCGGGAATTCGTCACGGAATGGAATGGGCCGGCCTGAGCGGCGCTGTGGTTCCCGTGTCTGACACCCGTACGAGATGCGCATGGCCAGAGGCGGTGCGGCCGGGTGTCTGACACCGAAGCGTTGTGCTCTTTTGTTGGTGTCAGACACCCGGCACCGGCTGCTTCAGCCGGACGGACGTTTCGTACGGGTGTCAGACACTGGGGCGCGGCTTGCGCGGCGCTGTAGTCCCCGTGTCTGACACCCGTACGAGATGCGCATGGCCAGCGGCGGTGCGGCCGGGTGTCTGACACCGAAGCGTTGTGCTCTTTTGTTGGTGTCAGACACCCGGCACCGTCTGCTTCAGCCGGACGGACATTTCGTACGGGTGTCAGACACTGGGGCCATTGGCACGCCGGCTTGCGCGGTGCCGCAGGCCAGGCGCCCGGATTTCCGGGAATTCGTCACGGAATGGAATGGGCCGGCCTGAGCGGCGCTGTGGTTCCCGTGTCTGACACCCGTACGAGATGCGCATGGCCAGCGGCGGTGCGGCCGGGTGTCTGACACCGAAGCGTTGTGCTCTTTTGTTGGTGTCAGACACCCGGCACCGTCTGCTTCAGCCGGACGGACATTTCGTACGGGTGTCAGACACAGAACATTTCGTACGGGTGTCAGACACAGAACATCTCAGGCGTCAGTGTTGGGCGTCTGCCCCAGTTCGGGGGCGTTGGCCACCAGCATCCGGCTGAGCAGCCGCGCCAGGGTGTCGCGCTCTTGCGGCGTGAACATGGCGAGCAGGTCTTGTTCAGCCTGCGCGTGCGCGGGCATGGCTTTGTCGGCCAGATGCTTGCCTTTGGTGGTCAGCGTGACCAGCACGCCGCGGCGGTCGGCCTTGTCGACCTCGCGGCGCACCAGGCCCTGGCTTTCCAGCCGCTTGAGAATGTTGGACAGGCCGCCCGAACTGCACAGCAGCCGCGCCTGCAATTGCGAAGGCGCCAGGCAGTAGGGCGCGCCGTCCACCCGCAAGGTGGTCAGCACCGCGTACTCGATGTACTTCAGGCCGTAGGGCTCCTGCGACGCGTTGATGGCGCGCAGCACCACTTCCTCTAGCCGGATCAGCCGGCCCACGACTTCCTTGCCCGAACTGTCGATGTCCGGCCGTTCGCGCCGCCACTGCGCGATGCCGCGGCCGATGAGATCGTCGTCGGGATTCAGGTGCGAATAGGGCGTGGCGGCGTCGGCCGCCGCTTGCGTCGGGTTGTCGCGATGCGTCATGGATGCGTCCGGGATCGCCGGGTCTGTCCTGTCTGGAGAAGCATTTAACGCATTCCCGACGGTCTTTGCAAGCAGCGTGAAAACCCTCATTGATTATATCTTTTCAAAAAGATAAATTTCCGAAAAGCACCAAATTCCAGGGGTTTCGCTTGACGGTTTTGTCAAAGTGGAAGCTCCGGCCCATCTTCCCGCGAGGAGGTTTCATGGACGTCAGGATTTCCAAGGCGCTTGCGTGCGCCGCCGTGGTCGGCATGTTCAGTTGGGGCGGCACGGCGCTCGCGGCCGACCTGGTGGTGGGTCTTTTCGGCGGTTCGTTCCTGGACGCCTCGCGCGAATGCCAGATCAAGGCCTTTGAAGAAAAAACCGGCGCCCGGGTGCGCACCAAGCTGGGCAGTTCGGCCCAGTTCGCGGCTGCGGTCCGCGCTACTGGCGGCAAGTCCGACTTCGATGTGGTGTACCTCGACAATTCCCTTGCCACCCAGCTCAGGAACGAGAAACTGCTCGAACCCATCGACCGCGCGCGCCTCGCCAATGCGAAAGCGGTGTCGCCGTCGGCCTTCGACGGCGATTCTCCTTCCTATGTAAGCTTCATGACGGGCTCCACGGTCATCGTCTACGACACGACGCAGGTCAAGACGCCGCCCAAGTCCTGGAAAGACCTTGCCGACCCTGCATACGACGGCAAGCTGGCGATCGGCGACATCAGCGGCACGGCCGGTTCGCAATTTTTGCTGGCGCTGAACCGGATGCACGGAGGCACGCTCGACAACCTGGACCCGGGTTTCGCCGCCATCGCACCGCTGGCGAAGGCGTCGGCGCTGCTGTACACGCAGGCCGACCAGATCGTGTCCCTGTTCGAGCGCAAGGAAATCGCGGTGGCGGTCTGGTATTCGGACCGCGCCGGGTCGGCCATAGACAGCGGCCTGCCATTGGCGGTGGTCTACCCCGAAGAGGGCGCGGTGGGCATCCTGCCCTCGGTAGCAATTCCCAAGGGCAGCAAGAATCCCGAATTGGCCACGCAGTACATCGACGCGCTGCTGTCCAAAGAGGTGCAGACCTGCTTCGCCGAGAAAAAATACGCGGGCCCGGTCAACACCGAGGTCCGGCTGTCGGAGAAGGCGTCGCGGATCGTGGCGGTAGGCAAGCACTTCGACGAGCTGTGGCTGCCCGATCCGGCGGCGGTGGCGCGGGGCATGCCGGCCTGGGTCGGCCGCTGGCAGCGCGAGGTCGCGCGCTGAGGCGCCGGCATACGGGACATCATCATGCCTGCATTGACACTGGAGCGCCTGGAAAAGCGCTATGAGGGGCACACGGCCGCCGCCGGCGTATCGCTGTCCGTGAAGGACGGGGAGTTCGTGTCGCTGCTGGGGCCCTCGGGCTGCGGCAAGACCACGGTGCTGCGCATGGTGGCCGGACTGATCGCGCCGACCAGCGGCCGCATCCTGGTCGACGACCGCGACATCACCCGCCTGCCGCCCAACCGGCGCCAGGTAGGGCTGGTGTTCCAGTCGTACGCGCTGTTTCCCCACATGACGGTCTTCGAAAACGTGGCCTTCGGGTTGCGCCGCCAAGGCATCGATGGGGCGTCCTTGCGGGCGCGGGTCGAGCAGGCCCTGGCCAGCGTGCGTCTGTCGGGCCTGGGCGAGCGCATGCCCAGGCAGCTCTCGGGCGGCCAGCAGCAGCGCGTGGCGGTGGCGCGTTCGATCGCGCCGCGCCCGAGCATCCTGCTGTTCGACGAGCCGCTGTCCAATCTGGACGCGGTGCTGCGCGACGAAATGCAGATAGAACTCAAGCGCCTGCAGCGCGAGGTCGGCATTACGACGTTGTTCGTCACGCACGATCAGACCGAAGCCATGAGCATGTCCGACCGGGTCTGCGTGCTGGCCGGGGGCGTGGTGCAGCAGTTCGACACGCCCGAGGCCATTTACCACCGTCCGGCCACCGGCTTCGTGGCCGGTTTCATCGGGCGGCCCAATCGGCTCCAGGGCCGCCTGGCGATGGACGGCGACGGCCCGCAGGCGGAACTGCAGGGCGGGCACCGCCTGCCGGTGGAACGCGTCGCCGGCCTGGCCGCGGGCGACGCGCTGGACGTGGTGCTGCGCCAGGAAGACCTCTCCATACAGCCCTTGAAGGACGCCGCCGGCGCGGGCCTGCCGGGCACGATCGCGCTGCGCTCGTTCGTGGGCGCGCGGGTCCAGTACGTGGTGGCGCTGAAAGGGGGCGGGGAACTCATCGCCGATACGCCCACCAACGGTCCGCAGTCCGGCCTGGCGGCGGGCGACGAGGTATGGCTGGGGGTGCGGCCGCGGCACGTATACGCCACGCGCCGCGCAGGCGCGGAGGCCGCGGCATGAGCCGGCGGCCGGCGGGCGCGCTGCTCGCGTCGCCTTTGCTGCTGGTGCTGCTGCTGGCCTTCGTCGGGCCCGCGCTGTTCATGCTGCCGTTGAGTTTTCGCGAATATGTGCCGGGTTCCGGCATCGGCGCGGGCTACACGCTGGGCAACTACACCCGGCTGGCCACGGATCCGTTCTACCGCGAAGTGATCCTGCGCAGCCTGGGGCTGGGTTTGAGCGTCACGGTACTCTGCCTGCTTCTCGGCTATCCGCTGGCCTGGGTCATCGCGCATGCGCGGCCGCGCCTGAAACTGGCGCTGACGCTGCTGGTCATCTTCCCCATGCTGCTCAATCTGGTCGTGCGGTCTTTCGGCTGGATCGCGCTGTTGTCCAATCGCGGCCTGCTGAACAATGCGCTGATGGACCTGGGACTGATCGAGCGCCCGCTCAAGCTCATGTTCAACCTGACCGGCGTGCTGGTGGGCATGGCCCACATTTTCCTGCCGTTCATGGTGCTGATGCTGGTCCCCGTGATCCAGGCCGTGCCGCGGGACCTGCGGGACGCGGCCTACACGTTGCAGGCCGGCAGGCTGCGCACCTTTCTGTCAGTGACGCTGCCCCTGACGGCGCACGGCATCCTGGCCGGATCCATCATGGTGTTCGTGTTGACGATCAGCGCGCTGGTCACGCCGCGCATGCTGGGCGGGCCGACCTACAAGGTCATGGCCACCATGATCTACGACGATTTCCTGCTGACCCTGGACTGGCCGTCGGGCGCGGCGATGGCATTCACGCTGACGGCGTTGACGCTGGCGGTGATCGGCGTATCCAGCCGGGTATTGAAGCGCTGGGGAGGCGAACAATGAGCGAACGCCGCGCGAGCGGGCCGGTGCTGACCGGCATCGCCTTCCTGGTCGTGCTGTTCCTGCAGGTGCCGGTGCTGGTGGTGGTGCTCGCCGCCTTCAGCGACACGGCCTACCTGACCCTGCCGCCGAAGGGCCTGACCCTGAAATGGTTTGCCGCGGCCCTGAACGATCCCGACTACCTGGAGGCCGCCTGGACCAGCCTGTGGCTGGCGGCCGGCTCGACCGCGGCGTCGCTGATGCTCGGACTGGCGGGCGCTTGCGCCATCCAGCGCCGCATGGTGCCCGGAGCCGCCTGGCTGAACGCGCTGTTCATGGCGCCGCTGATCCTGCCTTCGGTGGTGCTGGGGGTGGCGCTATTGCAGTATTACGCGGCCGCGGGGCTGCGCGGCAGCAGCGTCGGCCTGTGGCTGGCCCACGTGGTCATCACCGCGCCCTACGTGGTGCGCGCCAGCCTCGCCAGCCTGGCGTCGGCGGACGAAGCCTTGGAGGACGCGGCATGCGTGCTCGGCGCCGGGCGCCTGGAAGCGTTCCGCCTGGTGACGCTGCCGCTGCTCAAACCGGGCCTGGTGGCCGGCGGCCTGTTCGCCTTCATCACCTCGCTCGACAACGTGCCGGTGTCGGTGTTCCTGCTGTCCGCCAGCCAGAACACCCTGCCGGTCAAGATTTTCACGTCGGTGGAGCAAGGCGTGGACCCGTCCGTGGCGGCGGTTTCCGCGCTGCTCATCCTGGTGACGGGCATTGCCCTGGTGCTCGCCGAGCGCTGGACGGGTTTTCACAAGCATGTGTAACGCAAGGAGCGGCAATGTCCGTGACGAGTAAGGGGTTTCCATTGTTCCTGACGTTCGACGTGGACGCCGAGACCATGTGGACGGCGCGCGATGCCGCCTACGCCAAGCGTCCCATCCTGATGTCCCAGGGCGCGTATGGCTGGAAGGTCGGCGTGCCGCGCGTGCTGGCGCTGCTGGCGCGCCGCGAGGTCAGGGCCACGTTCTTCGTGCCGGGCGTGGTGGCGCTCGCGCATCCGGACATGGTCCGCGCCATCGTCGATCACGGCCACGAGGTGGCGCACCACAGCCACACGCACCGCTGGATCGTCAACCTGACGCCAGAGGAAGAGCGCGAGGAAATGGAACTGGGCATGGACGCGCTGGTCCGCACCGCCGGCTACCGGCCGCGGGGCTGGCGTTCGCCCGCGGCGGAGTTCAGCGAGATCACGCTGGATCTGATCCGGGAATATGGATTCGACTATTCGTCGAATTTCTTCGACGACGATTCGCCCTATCTGCTGGAAATCGGCGGCCAGTCCACCGACATCGTGGAACTGCCGTTCCGCTGGGTGCTGGACGACGCGCCCTTTTTCCAGTATTCGATCGTGCTGCCCGGGCGCACGATGCAGTCGCCTTCCGCCGTGCTGGAGGCATGGAAGCGCGAGTTCGATCTGTTGTACGCCGAAGACCGCATGATGATGCTGGGCATGCACCCCGAAATCATCGGCCAGCCCTCGCGCCTGTACGTGCTGGACGAGATGATCCAGTATGCGAAGGCGCATGAGCGGGTCTGGATAGACCGTTGCGACGCGATGACCGACGATATCCGGCCGCGCCTGCGGAGCGCGGCATGAGCGCGGGCCGGCGGTATCTGGTGGCGGGCGGGGCCAGCGGCATCGGCCTGGCGTTCGCGCGGCTGGCGGCGGGCCAGGGGGCGGTCGTGGCGGTCCTGGACCGGGATGCCGCCGCGCTGGCCGAGGCCGGCCGGGAACTGCCGCTGGCCGCCGCGCTGGCCTGCGACGTGACGGACAGCGCGGCCGTCGAACGGGCCGTGCAGGAAGCGGCCCGCGCGCTGGGCGGCATCGACGGCGTGGTCAATTGCGCGGGGATAGACCTGCGCTCCGACCTGGAGTCCACGCGGGACGAGGACTGGAACCGCGTGCTGGCCGTGAACCTGAGCGGGCCCATGCACGTCTGCCGCGCCGCGGTGCCGCATTTGAAGCGGGCGGGCGGCGGCAGCATCGTCAACGTGTCCTCGGCGGCCGGTCTCAGCCCGCTGCCGCAGCGCAGCGCCTATTGCGCGGCCAAGGCCGGGGTCAATATGTTCGGCAAAGTGCTGGCGATGGAGCTGGCCGCCTTCGGCATCCGGGTGGCCACCGTGTGCCCGGGCGCGGTGGACACGCCGCTGTTCCGCTCCAGCTACGAGGACGGCCCCGATCCGCAGGCCGGCCTGGCCGCCATCCGCGCGCGCTACGCCCTGGGGCGCATCGCCAGGCCGGAAGAGCTGGCCGAGGCGATTCTGTTCCTCAGCGGGCCCGGCGCCAGCTATATCACCGGCGCGACCCTGGCGGTGGACGGCGGCCGGAGTTTCCATTGAGGCGGCGGGCGCGGGCCGCCGCCATGAACGAAGCGAGGGCCGTGTCATGAACGCGCGTTTCGAGGGCAGGATCGTCGTCGTGACGGGCGGCGGGCAGGGCATAGGCGCGGCCGCGGTCCGCCGTTACGCGGCGGAGGGCGCGCGGGTGGCGGTGCTCGATCTCGACGTGGCCGAGACGCGCCGCGCGGGACTGGCGGCGCTGGCGGTCGAGGGCGACTGCACGGCGGCCGCGGTGA
Organism: Achromobacter veterisilvae; assembly: GCF_037619525.1. Taxonomy (NCBI): domain Bacteria; kingdom Pseudomonadati; phylum Pseudomonadota; class Betaproteobacteria; order Burkholderiales; family Alcaligenaceae; genus Achromobacter; species Achromobacter veterisilvae. The sequence goes on from NZ_CP148753.1 coordinate 3,710,435, forward strand.
TGGCGGATTTCTTCGCTCGCGTGGAATCCGAACTCGGTCCGCCGGACGTGCTGTTCAACAACGTGGGGCAGAGCGCGCGGGAACGGTCCGGCCCTTTCGCGGAATCGGAAGAAGCGACCTGGCGCTTCGTGCTGGAAGTGTCGCTGCTGACGGCGATGCGCGCGTCGCGGCTGGTTGCACCGGGCATGCGGGCGCGCGGCTATGGCCGCATCGTCAACATGAGCAGCGACGCCGCCTTCGCGGGAGACGCCGGGTTGGCCGACTACGCCGCCGCGAAGATGGGAGTCATCGGATTCACGCGTTCATTGGCGCGTGAATTGGCGCCCGCCGGAATCACGGTCAACGCCGTGAGTCCCGGCGCGGTCCGCACTCGCGCGCACGAGCGGCTGGCGCCCGAGATCCTGGAGCGCATCGTGGCGCAGACGCCGGCGGGTTTCGTGGGCGACCCGGACGACGTGGCGGCCGCCGTGGCATTCCTGGCGTCCGAAGAGGCGCGTTTCATTACAGGACAGACCCTGTTGATCGATGGCGGCCGCTGGATGGTCTAGCGGCACACGTATGACGGAGACGGGAAGGCAATGGACGAATTGACGGGCATGGACGCGGTAACGCTGGCCTCCGCGATCCGGGAGGGGCGGGTATCGCCGGTCGAGGCCGTGTCGGCGGCGCTGGATCGCATCGCGGCGCGGAGCGATCTGAACGCGTTCATCACGGTGACGGCGGATTCGGCGCTGGCCGCTGCCCGCGAAGCCGAGAGGGCGGTGCGCCGGGGCGATGCGCTGGGGCCGCTGCATGGGGTGCCGTACTCGGTCAAGGACCTGACCCTGACCGCCGGCGTGCGCACGACGATGGGGTCCGCCATTTTCGAGCATTTCGTGCCGCGCGAGGACGCCGTGGCCGTGGCGCGGGCCAAGGCGGCGGGCGCGATCCTGATCGGCAAGACCACCACGCCGGAATTCGGGCACAAGCAAAGCACGGACGCGCCCCTGTTCGGGCGCACTCTCAATCCCATCGACCCGCGCTACACCTGCGGCGCTTCCAGCGGCGGCGCGGCGGTGGCCGTCGCGGCGGGCATGGGGCCGCTGGCGCTCGGGACCGACGGCGGCGGGTCGATTCGCATTCCCGCCTCGTGCTGCGGCATCGTGGGCATGAAGGCGACGCTGGGCGCGATCCCCAATCTACAGCCGGCGGACCTGTTCGGCGCGAATTCCTACGTGGGGCCGATGGCCCGCAACGTCGCCGACACCGCCTTGCTGTACGGTGTGCTCCAAGGCGCGGACCGCCGCGATCCCTATGGCCAGCTTGCGCTTCCGGAACGCGCGCCGGCGCGGGCCGCGCTGGCCGGACTGCGGGTCGCCTATCTGCCCGCTTGCGGCAACCCGGTAGACCCGCAGGTGCTGGCGGCCACGGACGCCGCGGTCCGGCTCATGGAGCAGGACGGCGCCCGCGTGGAGCCGGTGTCGCTGGATTTCGTGTCGCTGGAGCGGCATTTCCTGGTCATTCTCGAATCCGTGACGGCTTCGCGCGTGGGCGCCAGGCTGGAGGCGTTCCGCGAACGCCTGGACCCATCCCTGGTGGCGACGGTGGAGCGGGGCCGCGGGCACGGCGCGGCGGCGCTGCTGGATGCGGTGGCGGCGCGCACGCAGGCGTTCAGTGCCTTGCAGGCGGTGTTCGAGCGCCACGACGTCCTGGTCTCGCCCACGGTGTCCGCGCCGCCGCTGCCGGTGGGGCAGGACCCAAATGGCATTGTCGAGATCGCCGGCAAGTCGGCGGGCACCATCCGCGGCGCCTGGTATCCCTATACTTATCCCATGAACCTCACAGGCCATCCCGCGCTGTCCATGCCTTGCGGCCGCTCGGCCGGCGGATTGCCCATCGGCTTGCAGCTTTGCGGCCGCTGGCACGAGGACTGGCGGCTGCTCGACGTGGCGGCCCGCGTCGAGCGGCTATTGGCCGGCTGACGGCGCGGGTCAGTTCGGCTGCACGTTGGCCTGCTTCATGACGTCCAGCCATTTCCTGTTTTCCGCCGCGGCGAATGCGGCGAATTCGTCGGCGTCCATCTTGCTGGGGATGATGCCCTCGGTGGACAGCCGCCGGACGACCGCCGGCATGGCGGACGCGTCGCGCATGCTTTGGTTCAGGCGCTCCACCACGTCGCGCGGTGTGTCTTTCGGCACCCAGTAGCCGTACCAGGAGGTCACGTCGAAGTCCGGAATGCCGGATTCGGCGATGGTGGGCACGTCGGGCAGGAGGTCGATGCGCGCGGCCGAGGTGACGGCCAGTGCGCGCAGTTTGCCGCCCTTGATCTGGGGCAGCGCGCTCGCGACCGAGGCGTAGAGGACCTCGACGTGTCCGCCCAGCACGTCCGTCAGGGCCTGGCCGGTGCCGTTGTACGGAATGTGGCTGATCCGCACGCCCGAGCGCACATTGACGAGTTCGCCCACCAGATGAGGCAGCGATCCCAGGCCGCCGGAGGCGAAGGTGATGCTTGCGGGCCTGGCGCGGGCGGCTTCGATCAGGTCGCGAAAGCTCTTGATCGGAGACTGGGCCCGCACCACCGCCACCATGGGCGCGAAGCCGAACACGCCGACCGGCGTGAAGTCTTTCATGGGGTCGAAGTGCAGCGTCTTGAATATGCCCGGGTACATGACCTGGATGGAGGCGTTCATCAATCCGGTGTAGCCGTCGGGCTTGCTCAGCGCGACATCGCGCGCGCCGATGGTGCCGGCCGCGCCCGGGCGCGATTCGATCACGATCGGCTGGCCCAGCAGCGTGCTCATCTCGGGCGTGAGCATGCGGCCGAAAGTCTCCGTGGTGGAGCCCGCCTGGTGCGGCACGACGATGCGGACGGGCTGCGCTGGAAAGGGGGTTGCGGCCATGGCGTTCGGACCGGAAAGCAGGATAGCCGCAAGCAAAGGCAGGTGATGCAATTTCATGGTTGTCTCCCTGTTTGTCGTATTGCCGGATGCCGCTGTGCCGCGGTTTATCTGATGGACGGCATGGTGCGCCGCCGGAATTCAGCGGGGCGGGCCGAGCGCCCCGGTGTCTCGCAGGCGGGCGATGTCCGCCGCGCCGTAGCCGGCTTCCCGAAGCACGGCTTCGCTGTGTTCCCCGGGCAGGGGAGGAAGCGTCCGCAGCGCCGCGGGCGTGCGGCTCAGCTTGACGGGAAAGCCCGGCCCGCGGTATTCGCCCTGGGCGAGCGCCATCTCCCGGTGCGCCGCATGCGGCGTTGCAATGGCTTCGGCCACGTCGAGGATGGGCGCGACGGGCACGCCGGCGGCGCTCAGGGATTCGGAGAGCGCGCGGCCATCCAGGCCGGCCAGCAGGCGCGCGAGCGCCGCGCGCAGTTCGGCGCGGTTGGCAATGCGGTCCACGTTGCGCAGGAACCGCGGGTCCCGCGCCAGCTCGGGACTTCCCAGTTCCGCGCACAGCGTGGCGAATTGCCGCTCGTTGCCCACCGCGATATACACCGGAACCGTGGCGGTGTCGAAAGCATCGTAGGGCGCGATGTTGGGATGGCCGTTGCCGGAGCGTGCCGGCGTCTTGCCTGTCCATAAGTAATTGGCCAGGTGCGGGTGGGCGACGCTCAGCGCGCAGTCATGCAGCGCCACGTCGCACAATTGGCCGCGGCCGGAGCGGGCGCGCTCGGCCAGCGCCGTGAGGACGGCGATCGTCGCCTGCATGCCGGTGGCGAGGTCCACCATGGGCACGCCCAGCCGCAGCGGCGGACCGTCCGCTTCGCCGTTGACGCTCATCAGGCCGCAGGCGGCCTGCACCGCGGCGTCGTAGCCGGGCCGGCCGCCCAGGGGGCCGTCGTCGCCGAAGCCCGTGATGCGGCAGTGGATCAGCCGCGGATAGCGTTCGCAGAGGGCGGCGGGGTCGGGGATGCCCCAGGATGCCAGCGTGCTTGGCTTGAAATTCTCGATCAGCACGTCGGCGCCTTCCAGCAGGCGCCAGAAGACTTCGCGCGCGTCCGCGCGATTCAGGTCCAGGATGACGCCGCGCTTGTTGCGGTTCAGGGCCTGGTAGTAGGCCGCGCCGCCGGCATTCACCGGCGGGCCGAACGTGCGGGTCTCGTCGCCGGCCGGCGGTTCGATCTTGATGACGTCCGCGCCGTGATCGCCCAACATCTGGCCGCAGTACGGACCGGCGAGCACGCGCGAGGCATCGATCACCCGCAAGCCGCCGAGGCTGGATCCCGTCATGTCCGGCCTCCGGGGATGGGGCCGACCAGGATGCCGCGCGGCGCGATGCGCCACTCGAATGCCCCTTCGCCCTGGTCCAGCCGGCGCACGACCTTCAGGTCCAGCCGGCGATCGTGCGCCGACAAGGCGCCTTCCAGCAGGCAGTTCCAGGCGTCGAACGCCGCGCCGTGCAATTGGGTCAGGCCGGCCATCAGCTTCCAACTGGTCTGGCGCACGCCGGGCGCGCCGCCGTCCGCGATCAGTTCGGCCTCGTCTCCTTGGGCCTGCGCCAGAGCCACCATGAAACGCGCGAAATCCTCCGCGGATCCCTGGTCCGGCAGGCCGAAGGCGGCGGCGGTGTCGCTGTAGAACTGCATACCGACCAGCCGGGCGGCGATGCCGCCCAGCCAGGCGGCTTCGTGCGGGCCGTGCAGGGCGATGAGCTCGGGCAAGGCCGTGCGCACGTATTCCATGGCGTAGTTGCGCCGCGCTTTCTGCAGGCGGTCCTGCGGCCAGGTGGCGGTGGGCAGCGTGGGCGCGCGGGATGGGTCGAAGTCGGGAGCCTCTTCGCCGCGGGCGTAGCGCAGCCGCTCGTCCTCGGAGAGGTCCCGGTCGTACTCGCAGTAATAGCCTTCCAGGCCGGGCTGGCCATCCATGGCCTGCTTGGTGCAGACGAAGCCGAGCCGGCGCGTGCCCAGCGAGACGCCGTTGTGCGCATGCCAGCCGCGCAGCACGGCGCGGGACACTTCGCCGGGAATCGCGCAAAGCGCGGTGCCTTGCCAGGCCCAGCGCGGTGTCGGATAGCGCACCCAGACCTTGCGGGACGACTCCTCCATGTATTCCACGCGCACACCGCCGATGGCGTTCGAGAGATAGTGGTAGCGCGCCGCGGCTACGGCGGGAGGCAGGCCGGCGATGCCCAGTTTTTCGAGGCCGGGCAGGAAGCGTTCCAGATGCTGGCGGCGGAAAATGTGGAAGACGAGTTCGGCCGCCTCGCGGCTGCCGAGGCGGGTGACCATGGTCATCACCAAGCCGGTGAAATAGGCGTGGTGCCACTCGGCGACGGCGGACCAGCGGGCCGCGTCGCTGCCTGGGACGGCATGGGCCGGGAAGGTTTGCATGGTTATCGTCCGAGTCAGTGTCGATGGGCGGCGTCGGCCGGAGCGTCTGCCTGCGTGCCGGCGGCCGGCTGGTAGGCCTGGGTCAGGCCGGACAGTACGAAGGTGGCCAGGTGCGCGGCCAGGCGCTCCCGGTCCGCCGCGGTTTCTCCGGGACGGGGCTGGTACCACATGGTGGTCCAGTTGATGGCGCCGAACAGCGGTTTCGCGGCCAGGCGGGGATTCTGGCGAGGCAGTTCGCCCGCTTCGATAGCTTGCGTCAGCACACTGACGAATAGCTCTTCGTAGTGGTCGCGCAGGCTGATGACTTCGTCCAGGCGCGCGCGCTGTTCTTCATTGATGCGGCCCATGAGGTGCGATTCCAGTCCCTGCACCGCCACGCGCTGGTAGGACAGGTGCTTCATCACCTGCATCGCGTGCGCATAGGCCATCCGGTACAGCCTGTCGATCGCGCGCGCGCCGGGCTGCCGGGCGATGGGCTCGACCGTGGCGATGTTCATCTCCAGGGCGCGCTGGTACACCGCGGTGAACAGGTGCGCCTTGCTCCGGTAGTGGTGATAGATGCTGCCCTTGGTGACGCCCAGCGCGTCGCCGATCTGGTCCAGGGTCGTGGCGTCGTAGGTCTGTTGCGTGAAGGCGTCGGCGGCGGCGTCGAGAATTTCCGCGACGCGGTCGGGCAATTCGGCGGTGCGGGGATTCGGGGCGTGAGGCATGGCGGATGAGGTTCTGGAAGCGGTGGGAGACAGGGAAGGGCGAATGCCGCCGGCAAGCAGGACGGTCTGAGCTTCTTGCGTGCCGGCGGTCGCCTGGTGGATATGGCGTGCGCGCAGCAGCGCCTGCAGTGCGGCGGGGTCGGCCAGGGGGGATGCGCCGGCGGACTTCATGGCCGCCGCCAGCATCCGCTCGGCCGACTCGCCCGCCGATAGCAGCGCCATGGCGCTCGGCAGCCGGATGTTCTGGCCGGCATGCGCCGCGGTTGCGGCTTCGTGCAGCAGCGCTCGCGCCGCGGCGAACGCGCTGGCGCAGACGGCCAGTTCCTGCGCGCCGAGGGACGGCGAGGCGTCGTCGAGCGGCAGCGCGCCCGCTGCTTGCGCGTAGGCTGCGAGCGTGACGCCATTGGCTTGCGCGGCCGCGGCGAGTCGGCGCAGGGCGTCGCTGCGCAGCATGGCGTCGCGGGCCTGCCCGGCCGCACCCAGAAGGTGCCCCGGGCCCACGCTGAGATCCACTCTGGCCGTGCCGCTGGCGGGACCGGTTCGGTCCGATTCGATGCCAGGAGCGTCCACCGGCAGCAGAAAGGCGGAGACCGCGTCGGCCTCGGTGTGGTGAGCGAAGACCAGGAGCGGCGCGCCGGTCTCGGAACCGATCCAACGGCCTTCGCCCTGGACTCGCCAGGAACGGCCTTCCGCGCGGGTCAGGAAGGCCGGCCGGCCGCTGGCCGGGTCCAGCGCCTCGGCCAGGTTGGCGGCTGCGGCTGGCCGTTCCCGCCTGGCGCGCGTGGCGGCAAGCTCGCCCATCGCGGCCGCGGCACACCAGGCGGCGGCCAGGGCGGCCGACAGCGCCGGCCTCGGCGCGGACAGGATTTCGATCACAGCCAGGAGGGTGGCGGGAGGAGATGGCTGTTGCCCGCCGCAGAGCGCGGCGAGGCCGGACTGCGCTACCGAGGGGAGCGCGCCAGCGTCTTCGGGCTGGGCGGCCAGCCGGCGCGCGTGCGCCAGCCAACGGGCGGGCACACCGGGAGCAGAAGGCCAAGAGAGTGTCATGGCGCGTGGATCCTTGTGCGTATCTAAGTCCATACTTGTGAGCATGGTAGGAGCAGGCCATCTATATTTCAATAGGAAAATAGGATTGATTTATAAAGGAAAACCCTTGGGTATGAAATCGACCATACGCATGGGTATGTAGTTAGACTTTGGCTTCCACGACGACGAAACCGAGGACGTTCATGAACACCGCTTTCCTTCCCTTGCACCAGCGTGAATCGATGGATCTGCCCTTCTTCGAGGCTGCCCACAAGGACTATCTGCGGCGGGTGGAGGCCTTTGCCGACGGTCGCGACGATCCGCCGGCGACCGCCGCCAACGTCGACGCGAATTGCCGCGGCCTGGTGCGGGCGATGGGCGCCGCGGGCCTGCTGCGCGCCTGCGTGCCGCTAGCCTACGGCGGCGACGCGCCCGCCATCGAGTCGCGCCGGCTGGCGCTGGCGCGCGAAGCGCTGGCCTATCGGCACGGCCTCGCGGACTTCGCCTACGCAATGCAAGGTCTGGGCAGCGGCGCCATCAGCCTGGCCGGATCGGAGGCATTGAAGGCCGAGATCCTGCCCAAGGTCGCCAGCGGCCAGTGCATTCCGGCCTTCGCGCTGTCGGAGAAGGGCGCGGGTTCGGATGCCGCGGGCATGGCCTGCCGCGCCCGCCTCGAAGGCGGCCATTACGTCATCGACGGAGAGAAGACCTGGATATCCAACGGCGGCATCGCGGACGTCTACACGGTGTTCGCCCGCACGGAGGAGGCGGCCGGGACGCGCGGGATTTCGGCCTTCGTGGTCTATCCCGGCGATCCCGGGTTTTCCGTCAGCGAACGGATCGACGTCATGGCGCCGCATCCCCTGGCGACGCTGCGCTTCGAGAATCTGCGGATCCCGGCCGACCGGCTGCTGGGCGCCCAGGGGGAGGGTTTCAAGCTGGCCATGCGCACGCTGGATATCTTCCGTGTGTCGGTGGCGGGCGCGGCGCTGGGATTCGCGCGCCGCGCGTTCGACGAAGCCTTGGCCCACGTGCGCGAGCGCCGCCTGTTCGGCGGCAGGCTGGGCGATCTGCAGCTCACCCAGGCGAAGCTGGGCGACATGGCGGTCGCCATCGACGCGGCGGCGTTGCTGACGTACCGCGCGGCATGGCGCCGCGATGCCCAGGGCCTGCCCACCACCCGCGAGGCCGCCATGGCCAAGCTGGCGGCGACCGAGAACGCGCAGTCCGTGGTGGACATGGCCCTGCAACTGTTCGGCGCGCGCGGGGTGCGGGTGGGGGAAACCCTGGAAAGCCTGTACCGGGAGATCCGCGCGTTGCGCATCTACGAGGGCGCCAGCGAAGTCCAGAAGGTCATCATCGCCCGCGATGCCTTGAAGGCCGCGGCCGCATGACCGCCGGCATTGGGTTGCGAGGCACGAATGGCCCGCAGCGCCAGTCTCCATGCGGGTCGCCCAATGGCAACGGCGGCTGTGCTATTGTTTTTAACCGGCCGGCCACGATCATCATTCCGTGGTCGAGCCGGCGATGATGCGGCACGAGGCTACCTCCTTGCGCCGCGTCCTTGGCAAGAATAAACGCATGACACGATCAAGCGTGGAGACAATACATGAGCCAATATGGGCCGTTGAAGTTGCACGTCCCGGAGCCCACTGGGCGCCCGGGTTGCAAGACCGATTTTTCCTACCTGCACCTGTCGCCGGCCGGCGACGTGCCCAAACCCCCCATTGATGTTGCCGCGGTCGATACCGGCGGGCAGGCCTACAGCCTGGTCCGGGTGATCGACAACGACGGCCGCGCCGTCGGTCCCTGGGCGCCGGAACTCAGCGACGATCTGCTGCGCGCCGGCATGCGGACCATGCTGAAGACGCGCATCTTCGACGGGCGCATGCTGACGGCGCAGCGCAAGAAGAAGATCTCGTTCTACATGCAGAGCCTGGGCGAGGAGGCCATCGGGTCGGCCCACGCGATGGCGCTGGAGCAGGGCGACATGTGCTTCCCGACCTACCGGCAGCAGAGCATCCTGCTGGCGCGCGACGTGTCGCTGGTCACGATGATGTGCCAGCTCATGTCCAACGAGCGCGATCCGCTCAAGGGCCGCCAGTTGCCGGTGATGTATTCCGACCGGGAAAGGGGCTTCTTCAGCATTTCGGGCAACCTGGCCACGCAGTTCATCCAGGCGGTGGGCTGGGCCATGGCCTCGGCCATCAAGGGCGACACGCGCATCGCGTCCGGCTGGATCGGCGACGGCGCCACCGCCGAGGCGGATTTCCATACCGCGCTGACCTTCGCCCACGTGTACCGCGCGCCGGTGATCCTGAACGTGGTCAACAACCAGTGGGCCATTTCCACCTTCCAGGCGATCGCGGGCGGCGAAGGCGCCACCTTCGCGGGCCGCGGCGTGGGCTGCGGCATCGCTTCGCTGCGAGTGGACGGCAACGATTTCCTGGCCGTGTATTCGGCTTCAAGCTGGGCCGCCGAGCGCGCCCGCCGCAACCTGGGCCCGACCCTGATCGAATGGGTGACCTACCGGGCGGGCCCGCACTCCACCTCCGACGATCCCTCCAAGTACCGTCCCGGCGACGATTGGAGCCACTTCCCCCTGGGCGACCCGATCGAGCGCTTCAAGAAGCACCTGGTCCTGCGCGGCATCTGGTCCGAGGCCGAGCACGACGCCGTCCGCGCCGAGCTCGATGCCGAGATCCTGGCCGCGCAGAAGGAAGCGGAAAGCTACGGCACGCTGGTGGACGGCCACGTCCCCAGCGCCGCCAGCATTTTCGAAGACGTGTACAAGGACATGCCGGAACACCTGCGCCGGCAGCGCCAGCAGCTCGGAGTCTGATCATGGCAAACGATAACAACATCGGTCCGGCGTCCGCGTCGATGACCATGATCCAGGCTTTGCGCTCGGCCATGGATGTGATGCTGGAGCGCGACAACAACGTGGTGGTGTTCGGCCAGGACGTGGGCTATTTCGGCGGCGTGTTCCGCTGCACCGAAGGCCTGCAGACCAAGTACGGCAGTTCGCGCGTGTTCGATACGCCGATCTCCGAAGGCGGCATCGTGGGCGTGGCGGTGGGCATGGGGGCCTACGGCCTGCGCCCGGTCTGCGAGATCCAGTTCGCCGACTATTTCTATCCGGCTTCCGACCAGATCGTGTCCGAGGCCGCGCGCCTGCGCTACCGCTCGGTCAATGAATTCATCGCGCCCATGACCATCCGCATGCCCTGCGGCGGCGGCATCTACGGCGGGCAGACGCACAGCCAGAGCCCCGAGGCCATGTTCACGCAGGTCTGCGGGCTGCGCACCGTGATGCCGTCCAACCCCTACGACGCCAAGGGCCTGCTGATCGCGGCCATCGAGAACGACGATCCGGTGATCTTCCTGGAGCCCAAGCGGCTGTACAACGGCCCGTTCGACGGCCATCACGACCGCCCCGTCACGCCCTGGACCGGACGTCCGGGCAGCGTGGTGCCCACGGGCTACTACACCGTGCCGCTGGATTCCGCCGCCATCGTGCGGCCGGGCAGCGAGCTGACCGTGCTGACCTACGGCACCACGGTGCACGTGTCGCTGACCGCGGCCGAGGAAACCGGCATCGACGCCGAAGTGATCGACCTGCGCAGCCTGTGGCCGCTGGACCTGGACGCCATCGTCAATTCGGTGAAGAAGACGGGCCGCTGCGTGGTGGTGCACGAAGCCACCCGCACCTGCGGCTTCGGCGCCGAACTGATCGCGCTGGTGCAGGAACACTGCTTCCATCACCTGGAGGCGCCCGTCGAGCGCGTGACCGGCTGGGATACGCCGTATCCGCACGCCCAGGAATGGGCGTACTTCCCCGGCCCGCGCCGGGTCGGCGCGGCGTTCAAGCGCGCGATGGAGGGTTGAGAGATGGGTATTCATATCATCAAGATGCCCGACATCGGCGAAGGCATCGCGGAAGTCGAACTGGTGGGCTGGCACGTCAAGGTGGGCGATACCGTCGCCGAGGACCAGCCGCTGGCCGACGTGATGACCGACAAGGCCACGGTGGAGATCCCGTCGCCCGTGGTCGGCCGCGTGCTGGCGCTGGGCGGCGAGGTGGGCGAAGTGATGGCCGTGGGCGGGGAATTGATCCGCCTGGAAGTGGAGGGCGAGGGCAACGCCAAGCCGGGCGCGGACGCGCCGCCGGCCAAGGCGCCCGCCGCGGTTGCCGCCGTGGGCGAGGTGTCCGCAACCCAGGTGCCAGACACCCAACCCGCGAAAGCGCCTCAAGCCCCCGCGGCCCAGGTGTCCGACACCCCCCCCAGGCCCGCCGCACGCCAGCCCGCGCGCCAGGCGCCATCCGCCGCCGTCGCCCGCCAACCTGGCGAGAAGCCGCTGGCGTCCCCCGCCGTGCGCAAGCGCGCCTGGGACCTGGGCATCGAGTTGCGCTACGTGGCCGGCAGCGGCCCGGCCGGCCGCATCCTGCACGAAGACCTGGACGCCTACCTGCAAGGCCAGGGCGCGACGGGCCAGGCCCGCGGCGGCGCCGCATACGCCGAGCGCAACGACGAAGAGAACGTGCCGGTGATCGGCCTGCGCAGGAAGATCGCGCAGAAGATGGCGGAGTCCAAGCGCCGCATCCCGCATTTCAGCTACGTCGAGGAAATCGACGTGACCGAACTGGAGGACCTGCGCGCCCAGCTCAACCTGAAGTGGGGCGAGTCGCGCGGCAAGCTGACCTTGCTGCCGCTGCTGGCGCGCGCCATGGTGGTGGCGCTGCGCGATTTCCCGCAGATCAATGCGCGCTATGACGACGAGGGCGGCGTGGTCACGCGCTACGGCGCCGTGCACATCGGCATCGCCACGCAAAGCGACGGCGGCCTGATGGTGCCGGTGATGCGCCACGCGGAAGCGCGCGACCTCTGGTCGATGGCGGCCGAGATCGGGCGGCTGGCGCAAGCCGTGCGCACCGGCAGCGCCGGGCGCGACGAACTGTCGGGCTCGACTATCACCATCACCAGCCTGGGGCCGCTGGGGGGCATCGTCACCACGCCCGTCATCAACCATCCCGAGGTGGGCATCGTGGGCGTGAACCGCATCGTCGAGCGGCCCGCCATCCGCAACGGCGCCGTGGTGGCGCGCAAGCTGATGAACCTGTCGTCGTCCTTCGACCACCGCGTGGTCGACGGCATGGACGCCGCGCGTTTCATCCAGGCCGTGCGCGCGCTGCTGGAACAGCCCGCGCTGCTTTTCGTGGAGTAAGCATGAGCCAGACAACCAAGACGACAACCCTGCTGGTGATCGGGGGCGGACCTGGCGGCTATGTGGCCGCGATCCGCGCGGGCCAACTGGGCGTGCCCACCATCCTCGTGGAGGGCGAGCGCCTGGGCGGCACCTGCCTGAACATCGGCTGCATTCCTTCCAAGGCCCTGATCCACGCGGCCGAGGAGTACGAAAAAGCGCGGCATTACGCGGACGGTTCGGCGCTGGGCATTTCGGTGACCTCGCCGTCCATCGACATCGCGCGCACCGTCGCGTGGAAGGACGGCATCGTCGGCAAGCTGACCGGCGGCGTGGCCGCGCTTCTGAAAAAGAACGGCGTGGAAGTGGTGCAGGGCTGGGCCCGCCTGCTGGACGGCAAGACCGCCGAGGTCGAGACGGCCGCCGGGCCGGTCCGCATCCAGTGCGAGCATCTGCTGCTGGCCGCGGGCTCCGAGCCGACGCCGCTGCCGTCCGTGCCCTTCGGCGGCATGGTGGTGTCGTCCACCGAGGCCCTGTCGCCCGCCGACATCCCGAAGAAACTGGTGGTGGTCGGGGGCGGCTACATCGGCCTGGAACTGGGCACCGTGTACCGCAAGCTGGGCGCGGAAGTGACCGTGGTCGAAGCCCAGGACCGCATCCTGCCGACCTACGACGCCGAACTCACCAAGCCCGTGGCGGCCGCCTTGGCCAAGATGGGCGTCGAGCTGCACCTGGGCCGCAAGGTGCTGGGGCTGAACGGCAAGGGCGACGCGGTGCGGGTGCAGGACGCCGCCGGCGCCGAAACGCAGTTGCCGGCCGACCGCGTGCTGATCGCGGTGGGGCGCCGTCCGCGCACGCAGGGCTGGGGGCTGGAAAGCCTGCAACTGGACCGCCACGGCAATGCGCTGCGCATCGACGACCAGTGCCGCACCTCCATGCGCGATGTGTGGGCCATCGGCGACATTGCCGGCGAGCCGATGCTGGCGCACCGGGCGATGGCGCAGGGCGAGATGGTCGCCGAACTGGTGGCCGGCAAGCGGCGCCATTTCACGCCGGCGTCCATTCCGGCCGTCTGCTTCACCGACCCCGAGGTCGTGGTGTCGGGGCTGTCGCCCGCCGACGCGGAACGCGCCGGGCTGGACTGCCTGTCCGCTTCGTTCCCGTTCGCCGCCAACGGCCGCGCGATGACGCTGGAATCCACCGACGGTTTCGTCCGGGTGGTGGCGCGGCGCGACAACCATCTGGTGGTGGGCTGGCAGGCGGTGGGGCGCGGCGTGTCCGAACTGGCGGCGGCGTTCTCGCAGTTGCTGGAGATGGGCGCCACGCTGGAAGACGTGGCGGGCACGATACATGCGCACCCGACGCTGGGCGAGGCCGTCCAGGAGGCCGCGCTGAAGGCCTTGGGGCACGCGCTGCACATCTAGCGCGTGCGAGCAGCGTCGTCCGGCAGCGACGCTCCCTCCGGACAGGCCCGCCTTGCGGGCCTGTCCGGAGCCCCGGTCCCTAGCGGCGCGCGCCCGATTGCGCCAGCGCCGCCCTGAATCCCTCCACGGCGGGATTGCCCTGGTCGCGCAACGCGGCCAGCACGACCTGCGCCTTGACCCCCTGAATGTCCCGCAGCGGCAGGAACCGCAGCGAGTCGGCGCGCATCCGGCTCAGGGACAGCGGAACGATCGCCGGCCCCACGCCGGCCTCGACCAGCGTCAGCAGGGTGGGGATGACGCTTTCCTGGGCCATCCGCGGCTTTAACTGCGCGTGCGCGAAGAGTTCCTGGATCATGTGGCGGAAGTAGGGCGAAATGTCCTGCCGGTAGCCCACCAGCGGGTAGGCCAGCAATTCCTCCAGGGAGACGTCGCGCCGGTTGGCCAGCGCATGGTCGTGCCGCAGCGCGACGCGCAAGGGTTCTTCGTGGACGACCTGGGTCTGGATGTCGCCATCCAGCGGATGCGGGCGCATCAGGGCCACGTCCACGACCCGCGCGCGCAGCGCGGATTCCATGTCCACCGAATTCATTTCGCGCAGGTCGATGCGGACTTCCGGATGCGCGTCGCGGTAGTGGCTCAGCGCCGAGACCAGCGGCGAACTGGCGGCGCTGGGGGTGATGCCGATCACCAGCGCGCCCGTTTCGCCGCGCGCGGCGCGGCGCGCCTGCCGCAGCATGAGCTGCGTGTCCGCCGTGATCCCGCGCGCCCGCTCGTACATGATTTCGCCGGCCGGCGTCAGTTTCACCGAGCGCGTGGTGCGCGCGAACAAGGGCACGCCCACGATCGCTTCCAGCCGCTTGATCTGCTGCGTGAGGGGCGGCTGGGTCATGAACAGCCTGGCGGCCGCCCGGCCGAAGTGGAGTTCCTCGGCCACCGTGCAGAACAGGACCAGCAGCCTTCCGTCGAGGAAGATTAATTCTGATTTCGACATAATAAAGGCGAAATTATAAATTGGACGTAGATTAGTCCAGTTCCTAAGATGCCGCATCGGTTCATTCAGCCAGGCATTCGCGGACTCTTTCATGCCCCTCGTTCCCTTTCCTTCCTCAGTCGTCGACATCGCCCGGCGGGTCCGGTCCGGCGAAGCCGGGCCGCTGGCGGCGGCGCGCCAGAGCCTGGCCGCCATCGCGCGGGAGGACGCGCGCATACAGGCATGGAGCCATGTCCTGCCCGCCGCGCGGCTCGACGCGGCGGATCCGGCGGGGATCGCGGCGGGCGCGCTGGCCGGCGTGCCCATCGGCATCAAGGACGTCATCGACGTGGCGGACATGCCGACCGGATTCGGCGCGCCGGCCCTGGTGCCCGGCGCCGCGGCCTTCGATGCGTGCGCCGTCGGGATGCTGCGCGCCGCCGGCGCCGTTCCCGTCGGCAAGACGGTGACCGCCGAATTCGCTTTCAGGACGCCGGGGCCCACGCGCAACCCGCACGCGCCGGCGCACACGCCGGGCGGATCGTCCAGCGGCTCCGCGGCGGCGGTCGCGGCCGGCATGGTGCCCGCGGCGCTGGGCACGCAGACGGGCGGCTCCATGATCCGTCCGGCCGCGTTCTGCGGCGTGGTCGGTTTCAAGCCCAGCTTCGGCCGCGTGTTCCGCGACGGCATGAAGCTGACGTGCGAATCGCTGGACACCATAGGCTGGTACACGAACGGCGTGGAAGACGCC
This sequence comes from Achromobacter veterisilvae, assembly GCF_037619525.1. NCBI lineage: Bacteria > Pseudomonadati > Pseudomonadota > Betaproteobacteria > Burkholderiales > Alcaligenaceae > Achromobacter > Achromobacter veterisilvae. The sequence continues at coordinate 3,725,826 of NZ_CP148753.1, forward strand.
CAGGCGATCGCGGACGTGCTGCTGGGAGACGCGGGCCCGGAGGGCCCCGGGGACCGGCCGCCGACGATCGCGGTGCAACTGGGCAACCCCCGCGCCAGCCTGAGCGCGGAGAGCCGGGATGAGATCGCGCGGGCCTGCGCCGCGCTGCGGGCGCACGGCGTGCAGTGCGTGCCCGTGGAGGCCGAGCGCGAAACGGCGCTGCTGCTGCAGGCGCACGACGTGATCATGCACTACGAATTCGCGCGCAGCCTGGCGCCGGTGGCCGAGCGCCGGGGAGAGGCGCTGAGTGCCGCCTTGCGCCAGGCCGTCGCGCACGGCCTGGCCATCGGGGCGGGACAGTACCGCGAAATGCGCGACGCGCAGGCGTCGCTGCGGCAAGGCTGGCGCGCGCTCTACGGCGGCGCCGACGCGGTGCTCACGCCCAGCACGCCGGGGCCCGCGCCGCGCGGCCTGGACCATACCGGCGATGCGTCGTTCAACAAGATCTGGTCGGTGCTGGGATGGCCCTGCCTGCACCTGCCCACCGCCTTCAACCGCGCGGGATTGCCTTTGGGCATGCAATTGGTCGGCGACTGGGAGGGCGACCGCGCGTTGCTCGCCCTGGGCCGGAAACTACATCATCTGCTGATACAGCAAGGGGAATGACATGGGATTCGACAGAATGAAGCGAGGCGCGCTGGCGCTGTGCGCGGCGGCCGCCTTCGCGGGCGGGGGCGGGGCGCAGGCGGCGGGCTTTCCCGACCGGCCGGTCAACGTCTTCGTGCCCACGGCCGCGGGCGGGACGGTGGACATCGTCGCGCGCATCATGGCCGAAAAGCTCGGGCCGGAGCTCGGGCAGCCGGTGGTGGTCATCAACAAGCCGGGCGCGGGCGGCGTGGTGGGCACGCAGGCGTTCCTGCGCGAGCCCCAGGACGGCTATACCGTGCTGTTCACGGCGAACAGCAACCAGTTGATCGTCCCGTGGGTCTACAAGGACGCGAAGTTCGACCCGCTCAAGGACTTTTCGCCCATCGCCGCCGTGGGAGAGGTGCCCAACGTGCTGTGCGTGAATCCCGCCTTCCCGGCGAAGAACCTGGGCGAATTCATGGCGCTGGTCAAGGAGAACCCGGAAAAATACCAATACGCGTCCGCGGGCGCGGGGACCCTGAACCATCTGCTGGGCGTGATGCTGGACGAACTCGGCGGCCTGCGCATGCAGCACATTCCCTACCGCGGCGTGTCGCCGGCGATGGCGGACGTGATGGGCAACCAGGTGCCCATGCTGTTCGCCAGCCTGCCGTCGGCGGTCGAGGGCATCAAGGCCGGCAAGCTGCGCGCGCTGGGCGTCAGCAGCGAAAAGCGCAACGCGCTGTTGCCCGACGTGCCCGCCATCAACGAGGCCATACCGGGCTTCCGCGGCGACTTGTGGGTGGCTTTCTACGGCGCGAAGGATGCGCCGCCGGAGTCGGCCGAGGCCCTGCACAAGGCGATCCGCAAGGTGATGGCGGACCCCGCGCTGCAACAGAAGTTCGCCCAGTTGGGTGTCACGATGATGCATGACGGCCCGGCCGAACTGGCGGCCCGCCAGGAGGCCGAGTTCATGCAGTGGAAGCAGGTGGTGCAGGCCTCGGGCGCGACCCCGGACTGAGGCATCGCGAACCGCGCCCGGCCGAAATCCAGGCGATCGAAAGAACGACGGCCCCGGCAGCGTGCGCGCTGCCGGGGCCGTCGTGGGTTCGGCCAGCGTTCAGGCGGCGGTTTCGCCGATGACGCGCTGCGCTTCTTCCTTGACGCGTTCCGGCGCGGTGCCGCCCACGTGCTTGCGGGCCGCGACGGAGCCTTCCAGGGTCAGGACCTCGTGGACGTCGTCGCCGATACTGGCGTGATAGGCCTTCAGGTCGGCCAGCGACAGGTCGGCCAGGTCGCAGCCGCGCTGTTCGCAGTCGCGCACCGCGTGCGCCACCACTTCGTGGGCGTCGCGGAACGGCACGCCGCGCTTGACCAGGTAATCGGCCAGGTCGGTGGCGGTGGCGAAGCCCTGCAGGGCGGCGGCGCGCATGTTGTCGGCCTTGACCTTGATGCCGCCGGCCATGTCGGCGAAGATGGTCAGCGTGTCGCGCACGGTGTCCACCGTGTCGAACAGGCCTTCCTTGTCTTCCTGGTTGTCCTTGTTGTAGGCCAGGGGCTGGCCCTTCATCAGGGTCAGCAGGGCGACCAGGTGGCCGTTGACGCGGCCGGTCTTGCCGCGGGCCAGTTCAGGCACGTCGGGGTTTTTCTTCTGGGGCATGATCGAGCTGCCGGTGCAGAAGCGGTCGGCCAGGTCGATGAAGCCCACGCGCGGGCTCATCCAGAGCACCAGCTCTTCGGACAGGCGCGACACGTGCGTCATGATCAGCGCGCCGGCGGCGCAGAATTCGATGGCGAAGTCGCGGTCGGACACGGCGTCCAGCGAATTGCGGCACACGCCGTCGAAGCCCAGCGTCTTGGCGACGCGTTCGCGGTCGATCGGGAAGGACGTGCCGGCCAGCGCGGCGGCGCCCAGCGGCAGGCGGTTCACGCGGCGGCGGCAGTCGGCCAGGCGCTGGGCGTCGCGGCCGAACATTTCGGCGTAGGCCAGCAGATGGTGGCCGAAGGTGACGGGCTGGGCGACCTGCAGGTGCGTGAAGCCCGGCATGATGGTGCCGGCGTTTTCCAGCGCCACGGTGGCCAGCGCGTGCCGCAACTGGCGCAGCAGGTCCTGCAGATTGTCGATCTCGGCGCGCAGCCACAGGCGGATGTCGGTGGCGACCTGGTCGTTGCGCGACCGGCCGGTGTGCAGGCGCTTGCCCGCGTCGCCCACCAGTTCGACCAGGCGTTTTTCGATGTTCAGGTGCACGTCTTCGAGGTCCAGCAGCCATTGGAAGCTGCCGGCGTCGATTTCGGACAGGATCTGGGTCATGCCGCGCTGGATGTCGGCCAGATCCTGGGCGCCGATGATGCCCTGGGCGGCCAGCATGTCCGCGTGCGCGAGCGAGCCCTGGATGTCGTAGCGCGCCAGGCGCTTGTCGAAATCCACGGACGCCGTATAGCGCTTGACGAGTTCGGAAACCGGTTCCGAGAACCGGGCGGACCAGGCCTGCGCCTTGTTGGCGAACTGGTTTTGATCGGGAGAGGGAGTCTTTGCCATGATGGGCGGAATTATAGGGCCTCGCGCGGAGCCGGGCGACGGCCGGCGGGGTTTTGCGGGCCGGGAGCGTGCAAGCGCGGCGACTTGGCCGATAATCCAGGGTTAGTTTCAGGACTTTAGAGCGAGAAGTAACCCTATGCCCTTGGAATGGGAAGAGCTGGTCACCCAATTGGATACCCATCTGCCGCGCGAGGCCTGGGCGCAGACGCTGATCGGGATCGGCGCGCTGATCCTGACCGCGCTGTTCGTCCAGTGGGTCGTGGCCCGGATCGTTTTGCTGCTGGCGCACCGCCTGCTGGTGGTGAGCGGCCGGGGGGACTGGGACAAGGCCTTGCAGCGCCGCCGCGCTTACCAGAATCTTTGGTACGCGGTGCCGTTCGCCGTGGTGTCGATGGGCATCGACCTGGTGCCGCACGTCGAGCGGGCGGCCACGGTCGTGGGGCGGCTCGCGCACGCGGGGGCCTGGATCTGCGTGTTCGTGGCGTTCTCGGGCGTGCTGAGCGCCTGGCAGGACACTTATTCGGCCACGACGCGCGCGCAGACCCGCTCCATCAAGGGCTACATCCAGATCGGCAAGCTGATCCTGATGGCGGTATGCACCGTTCTGGTGCTTTCCATCCTGATCGACCGCTCGCCGCTCTGGATGATTTCCGGCCTGGGCGCGCTGTCCGCCGTGCTGCTGCTGGTGTTCAAGGACACCTTGCTGTCCCTGGTGGCCAGCACCCAGCTCACCAGCAACGACATGCTGCGCATCGGCGACTGGATCGAGATGCCGCAGTCCAACGCCGACGGATTCGTGAAGGACATCGCGCTGCACACGGTCAAGGTGCAGAACTGGGACAACACGGTCACCACCGTGCCGACCTACAAGCTGTTCTCGGAAAGCTACCGCAACTACCGGCACATGTTCGAGTCCGGTGGCCGGCGCATCAAGCGCACCCTGCGCATCGACGCGGCCAGCGTGCGTTTCCTGAGCGACGAGGAGTCGCAGCGGCTGATGCGCTTCCGCCTGCTGCACGACTATCTCCAGGCCAAGACCCACGATATCGCCCAGGCCAACCAGACCATGGGCGAACTGGCCAGCGTGCCGGCCAACCGCCGCCGCCTGACCAACATCGGCACCCTGCGGGCCTATGCGCTGGCCTACCTGAAGCAGAATCCGGAGGTCCGCCAGGACATGGCGATGATGGTGCGCATGATGGAGCCCACCTCCGAGGGCATTCCGGTCGAGGTCTATTGCTTTACCGCGGTGACCGCCTGGGTGGAGTACGAGCGCATCCAGGGCGACATCTTCGACCATCTGCTGGCCATCCTGCCGGAACTGGGCCTGCGCCTGTACCAGCAGCCGTCCGGCGCCGACATCGGCGCGATGGGAAGCTATCTGCGCGAGGGCGCCTTGCAGGCGGCGCTGGCTTCCCCGGCCGAACGGGCGCTGACCGACGCCAAGATGCCGCGCTAGCGCGGCCCGGGTCGCATGAGATAATTTGGCCTGTTGCCGTCAATGGGCCCTAGCTGATGTCGAACCCGTTCTTCAACCTGTATTCCCACGGCTTCGCCCGGGTCGCGGTCGGCGTGCCCGAATGCCGGGTCGCGGACCCGGCGTTCAACGCCGCGCAGACCATTGCCCTGGCGCAGCAGGCCGCCCAGGGCGGCGCGGTGCTGGCGGCGTTTCCCGAGCTGGGCCTGTCCGCCTACACCTGCGACGACCTGTTCCACCAGAAGGCGCTGCTGGACGCCTGCGAAGCGGCGCTGGCCGAGGTGGTGGCGGCGACGGCCGAACTGGACATCGCCATCATCGTCGGCGCGCCGCTGCGCGTGGCCCACCAGTTGTTCAACTGCGCCGTCGTGGCCGCGGGCGGCCGGGTGCTGGGCGTGGTGCCCAAGACCTACCTGCCCAACTACGGCGAGTTCTATGAAGCGCGCCAGTTCAGCGCCGCCGACTGCGCCGCCGCGGCCGAGATCCGCCTGCTGGGCCAGACGGTGCCGTTCGGGTCCGAGCTGGTCTTCCAGATGGAGCAACTGCCGCTGTTCCAGTTCCATGTCGAGATCTGCGAGGACGTCTGGGTGCCCATCCCGCCGTCCTCGTTCGCGGCGCTGGCCGGCGCCACCGTGCTGGTGAACCTGTCGGCGTCCAACATCGTGATCGGCAAGTCGGAATACCGCCACCAGCTTGTGGCGCAGCAATCGGCGCGCTGCCTGTCCGCCTATATGTACACCTCGGCCGGCCGGGGCGAATCCTCGACCGACATGGCCTGGGACGGCCAGGCGCTGATCTACGAAAACGGCGAATTGCTGGGTGAAACCGAACGGTTCCTGGGCCATTCGCACCTGCTTTTCTCGGACGTGGACCTCGAACGCCTGTCGCGCGAGCGCATGCGCCAGACCACCTTCGGCCAGTCCGTGCGGCGCCACCAGGACGAGGTCCGCAAGTTCCGCACCGTGCCGGTTCCCGTGCAGCCGCCGCTGGACGACGCCGAACTGCCGCTCGAACGCCGGGTGGCGCGCTTCCCCTACGTGCCGGCCGACCCGCGGCGCCGCGACGCCCGCTGCAAGGAGGTCTACAACATCCAGGTGCAGGCCCTGGTCCAGCGCCTGTCGGCCAGCGGCATGTCCAAGGTCGTCATCGGCATTTCCGGCGGGCTGGACTCCACCCATGCGCTGCTGGTCTGCGCCGAGGCCATGGACGCCCTGGACCTGCCGCGCGCCAACATCCTGGCGGTCACGATGCCGGGCTTCGCCACCAGCACCCGCACGCTGCAGCAGGCGCGCCGGCTGATGGCGGTGGTGGGCTGCACGGCTTCCGAGATCGACATCCGGCCCAGTTGCCTGCAGATGCTCAAGGACCTGGGCCATCCCTACGCGGACGGCAAGCCGGTCTACGACATCACCTTCGAGAACGTGCAGGCCGGCGAACGCACCAACCACCTGTTCCGCATCGCCAACTTCAACAACGCCATCGTCATCGGCACGGGCGACCTGAGCGAACTGGCGCTGGGCTGGTGCACCTACGGCGTGGGCGACCACATGTCGCACTACAGCGTCAACGCCAGCGTGCCCAAGACCCTGATCACGCACCTGGTGCGCTGGGTGGCCGAGTCCGGCCGCCTGGGCGACGAGGGGGCGGGGGTGCTGCTGGACGTGCTGGGCACCGACGTCAGCCCCGAACTGGTGCCGGGCGGCGCCGACGACAAGCCGGTCCAGAAGAGCGAAGACGCCATCGGCCCTTACGAATTGCAGGATTTCAACCTGTACTACACGCTGCGCTACGGCTTCGCGCCGACCAAGGTCGCCTTCCTGGCGCTGGCCGCCTGGCGCGACCGCGAGGCCGGCGCCTGGCCCGAGGGCGGGCACGTGGCCCGCAACCAGTACGATCTGGCCGCGATCAAGCGCAACCTGAAGATCTTCCTGGACCGGTTCTTCCGCCTCAGTCAGTTCAAGCGCACCTGCGTTCCGAACGCCCCGAAGGTGGGCTCGGGCGGTTCGCTGTCGCCGCGCGGCGATTGGCGCGCGCCCAGCGACTCCGAGTCGGTGGTGTGGATGCGCGACGCCGACCGCATTCCGGACGAATCCGCCTAGGCAGCCGGGTTTTCCCGCCGCGCGCAAACCCAGCTTTTGCCCGGCGCGGCCGGTGGTATTCTCTTATCCATCGCGCCTTTCCGCCATGCCGCGGCGGGCGCCGAAACAGATCGAAAAACCAGGAAGACCAACGTGAAACAAGTCACCGCCATCATCAAACCCTTCAAGCTCGACGAAGTCCGCGAAGCGCTGGCCGAAGTCGGCGTCAGCGGCCTGACCGTTACCGAAGTGAAGGGTTTCGGCCGCCAGAAAGGCCATACCGAGCTCTACCGCGGCGCCGAATACGTGGTGGACTTCCTGCCCAAGATCCGCGTCGAGGTCGTGCTGCCGGACAACCAGGTCGAAGCCGCCATCGAAGCCGTCGTCAAGGCCGCCCGCACCGGCAAGATCGGCGACGGCAAGATCTTCGTCACCCCCGTGGAGCAGGCCATCCGCATCCGCACCGGGGAAAGCGACGAAGAGGCGTTGTAGGCGTTTGTTTGCGCGGGGAGGGTGTCAGACACCCTTTGAACGGCGGCGCAAGCCCGCAGGCTGTCTCCCCAGGGTGTCAGACACCTGACTTGGCCCAGGGTGTCGGACACTTGGCATAACCCAGGTGTCTGACACCCCTACGAGACGGCCGTCAAGCAGCCACGACGCTTCCCGGGTGTCTGACACCCACCCCTACCGTATTAGCTGATTCATCTCCAGGATCGGCATCATCACCGCCAGCACGATCAGCAGCACGAATCCCCCCATCAGCAGGATCAGCGCCGGTTCCAGCAGGGCCGTCATCGCCATGGCGCGCCGCTCCAGGTCGCGCGAGAGGTTCTGCGCGCCGCGGTCCAGCAGCTCGGGCAGGCGGCCGGTCTTCTCGCCGCTGGCGATCAGGTGCACGAGCAGCGACGGGAAGACCTTCTGCGCGCTCAATGACGTGGACAGCGCCGCGCCTTCGCGCACGCGCGCCGACGCGTCGTCCACTGCCTGCCGCAGCACGTCGTTGCCCAGGGTGCGGCGCGCCGCCTCCAGCGCCGTCAGCAGCGCCACGCCGCTGCCCGACAGGATCGCCAGCGTGGAGGCGAAGCGCGCCGCGTTCACACCCAGCACGAAGCGTCCGGCCAGGGGCAGCCGCAGCACGCGGGCGTGCCAGGCGCGCCGGGCCGCGGGCGCCCTCAGCGCATAGCGCCACAGCGCGATCGCCGCGGCCAGCGCCGCGCTGGTGGCCACTCCCCATTCGCGCACGTAGTCCGACAGCGACAGCATCAGCCGGGTCAGCAGCGGCAGTTCCTGCTTGGCCTGGCTGAACGCCGACACCACCTGCGGCACCACGTAGCCCAGCAGGAAGATCACGATGACCACCGACACGCAGGCCACGACCGCGGGGTAGATGAAGGCGGTCATGACCTTGCTGCGCAGGGCATTGCGTTCCTCGATGTAGTCCGCCAGCTTTTCCATCACTTGCGCCAGGTCGCCCGATTCTTCGCCGGCGGCGATCAGCGCGCGGTAGATCTCCGGGAAATCGCGCGGCCTGGCGGCCAGCGCCACGGACAGCCGGTGGCCGGCGCGCACGTCGTCGCGCACGCCGCCCAGGCTGGCGGCGATGTGCTTTTTCTCGGCCTGTTCCAGCGTGGCGCTCAGGGCCGCGTCCAGCGGCAGGCTGGCGGCCAACAGGCTGGCGAGCTGGCGCGTGATCCAGGCGAGGTCGGCGTCCGACAGGCGGGCGCGCAGCGAGGCGCCCAGCCCTTCGGCGCGCGCCGCCGGCGAGGTCGACAGCGGCAGCAGGCCGCGGCCGCGCAACTGGTTGCGGGCGCCGCGCTCGGAGTCGGCGTCGATCGTGCCGCGCACGAGTTTTCCCAGCGCGTCGGCAGCTTCGTAACGAAAGGATGGCATGGTCGGAAATACAAGGGGCCGCGCGCGCGTCCGGTCGCGCGAAAGCCCCGTATTCAAAGGGTTTCCAGGCCGTCACCTTGCCTTTGGATTATGACCGGAGTGTTGCACTGCCACCCCGTATACTCCGACGCGCTTTCACGTTTTTCCACCTGTTTCCACGTTCCAGGCACCTATCCCGTCATGCGTCACATCGCGCAATTCAGCCTTGCGGTTCTGCTTGCGGCAAGCCAACTCGGACCCGCGGCCAGCACGGCTTACGCACAACAGGCCGACAATCGGGTCAGCCTGAATTTCGTCGACACCGACATTCCCGCCGTGCTGCGCGCGCTGTCGCTGTTCACGCAGCGCAACTTCCTGGTGGATCCCCGCGTCAAGGGCAAGCTCACGCTGGTGTCGGACCGGCCGGTGGACAGCGGACAGGCGCTGGCCATGCTCACGGGCGCGCTGCGCCTGCAAGGCTTCGCCATCGTCGAGGTCGGCGGCGTGACGCGGGTGGTGCCCGAGGCCGACGCCAAGCTGCAGGGCAGCGCGGTGGTGGGGGAACCCCGGCCGCCGGTGCCGGTGTCGGCGTTCGCCAAGGGCGCCGGCGGCAGCGGCGAAATGCTGACGCGCGTGTTTCCGTTGAAGTACGAGAACGCGGCCAACCTCGTGCCGGTGCTGCGCCCCATGGTGCCGCCGAACAATCCCGTCAATGCCTATCCGGGCAACAACACGCTGGTCGTGACCGACTACGCGGACAATCTCGAACGGATCGCCGCGGTCATCGCGCGCATCGACGTGCCCAGCTCCATCGACACCGACGTGGTGCCGGTGCGTTCGGGCATCGCGTCCGACATCGCGGTCCTGGCCTCGCAACTGCTGGACACGCAAAGCAGCGATCCCACGCAGCGCATCGCGGTCGTCGCGGATCCGCGCAGCAACAGCGTGCTGGTGCGCGCGGGCAGTCCGGCCCGCACGCGCCTGGCCCGCGACCTGATCCTGAAGCTCGACGCGCAGCAGAACCGGGCGGGCAACCTGCACGTGGTGTACATGCGCAACGCCCAGGCCACGCGCATCGCCGAGGTATTGGGCGGCCTGCTGGCGGGGCAGGCCAATTCCGCGCCCGGCGCGGGCGGCGGCGCGGGCGGAACCGCGGCGGCCCAGCCTGGCGCGCGCGCGCAGAACACGGCCGGCAACAACACGGCGCAGGCGGGCCTGGGCATGTCCGGCGGATCGGGCTCGGGCAGGGGCGGCCTGTCGGGCGACCAGGAACGCATCGCGCGCGACGACCCGGGCACGCAAGCGGTGTCGTATTCGGCCGGCGGCGTCACGATCCAGGCGGACCCCGCGACCAATTCGCTGATCATCTCGGCCCCCGAACCGCTGTACCGCAGCCTGCGCGAAGTGATCGACCAACTGGACCAGCGCCGCGCGCAGGTGCTGGTGGAAAGCCTGATCGTGGAAGTGAGCGAAGAGAAGGCCGCGGAATTCGGCATCCAGTGGATGACGGGCGCGGGCAACATCAACAGCGGCGGCACCAGCTTCATCGGCGGCACGAACCTGGGCGGCAGCGGTCTCACGGGCGCCGGCCCGGCCTCCATCGATGCCCTGGCCAACGGCCTGAGCCTGGGCGTGGTCAAGGGCACGGTCGACGTGCTGGGCAACGAAGTCATCAACCTGGGCGTGCTGGCCCGTGCCATGCAGAACACGGGCGAGGCCAACATCCTGTCCACGCCGAACCTGCTGACGCTGGACAACCAGTCGGCCAGCATCCTGGTGGGCAAGACCGTGCCTTTCGTGACGGGGCAGTACGTGACGTCGGGCAGCAACGGCAGCTCCAACCCTTTCCAGACGATCGAACGCGAGGACGTGGGCCTGAAGCTGAACATCCGCCCGCAGATTTCGGAAGGCGGCGCGGTCAAGCTGGACATCTACCAGGAAGTCAGCAGCATCGACGAAACCCGCTCTTCGCCGACGACCGGCATCGTGACCAACAAGCGCGCCATCGATACCAGCGTGCTGATCGACGACGGGCAGATCATCGTGCTGGGCGGGCTGCTGGAAGACAGTGTGTCGCTCAGCTCGGACAGCGTGCCGGGGCTGGGATCGATTCCCGTGCTGGGCGCGCTGTTCCGCTACGACACCCGCAAGCGCACCAAGACCAACCTGATGGTGTTCCTGCGGCCCTATGTGGTGCGCGACGCGCGCCGCAGCGCCAGCGTCACCATGGACCGCTACGACTACATGCGCCGCGCGCAGGCGGTCGCCCAGCCGGGCAAGCACTGGCTGCTGCCGGACCTGCAGGCGCCGATGCTGCCGCCGCCGGGGTCGGCGCCGTCGGTGTCCAACAACGCCTACGACATGCGGCCGGAACAACTGGCGGACACGATGCGCCGGCCGCCTCCGGCCACGGTGGAGTCTTTCGCGGTGCGGCAATATCCCGCGGCGGCGCGGGCCAGCGATCCGTCGCTGCCGATCCGCGTGAACCTGCCCCGGGGCGTGAGCGTGGCGGTGGATCCCGAGTCGCTCTACGGCGAGGCGGACCGCGGCAGCGCCACGCTACAGTTCGCGTCCGTCGATTCGCGCGCCGACGCGGACAGGATCGCGCAGCGGGTCCGGGCCAGCGGCCTGCAGGCCTACGTGCAACTGGGCCCCGGCGGCACGGGCTACGTGGTGCGCAGCCAGGTGGCCAAGGATCCCGGCACCATTTCGACCGCCACGGCGCTGCTGCGCGAGCTGGGCTACAAGAGCGAAGTGGTCTCGCAGCTATGAGCGCGCATCCCTTGCCCTACGCCTGGGCCCGCGCGCAGCGCGCGGTGCTGTCGCTGCGGGGCGGGGCGGCGCAACTGACCGTCAGCCCGCGCACGCCGGAATGGGCGGTCCGCGAGATCCGCCGGTGCCACGGCGACGTCGCGCTGGCCCAGGTGGACGACGAGGCGCTGGAAACCCTGCTGACCGCGGCCTACAGCCATTCCGAGGACGCCGCGTCGGTCATGGGGGTGGCCGAGAACGAGATCGACCTGGACCGCCTGCTGCAGGACATGCCCGAGGTCGCCGACCTGCTGGAAGCGCAGGACGACGCGCCCGTGATCCGCATGATCAACGCGCTGTTCGCGCAGGCGGCGCGCGACGGGGCCAGCGATATCCACATCGAACCGTTCGAGACGCATTCGGTGGTGCGCTACCGGGTGGACGGCACTTTGCGCGACGTGGTGTCGCCGCGCAAGGCGCTGCACGCGGCGCTGATCTCGCGCATCAAGATCATGGCGCACCTGGACATCGCCGAGAAACGCCTTCCGCAGGACGGCCGCATCGCCTTGCGGGTGGGCGGGCGGCCGATAGACGTGCGCGTGTCGACCCTGCCCACGGGGCATGGTGAACGCGCCGTGCTGCGCCTGCTGGACAAGGAGGCCGGGCGCCTGCAACTGGAGCGGCTGGGGATGGCGCCGGGCGTGCTCGAACGGCTGGACCGGCTGATCCGCCAGCCCCACGGCATCGTGCTGGTGACCGGGCCCACCGGCAGCGGCAAGACCACCACGCTCTACGCCGCGCTGAGCCGGCTGGACGCGGCCACCAGCAATATCCTGACGGTGGAAGATCCGATCGAGTACGACCTGCCCGGCATCGGCCAGACGCAGGTGAACGCCAAGATCGACATGAGCTTCGCGCTGGCGCTGCGCGCCATCCTGCGCCAGGATCCCGACGTGATCATGATCGGCGAGATCCGCGACCTGGAAACCGCGCAGATCGCCGTGCAGGCGTCCTTGACCGGCCACCTGGTGCTGGCCACCCTGCACACGAACGATTCGGTGTCCGCCGTGACGCGGCTGACCGACATGGGCGTGGAACCGTTTCTCCTGGCTTCGTCGCTGCTGGGGGTGCTGGCGCAGCGGCTGGTGCGCAAGCTGTGCCCCGAGTGCAAGCGGCCGGCCATGCAGGACGGCGCGCGCGTGTTCCATCCGGCGGGATGCGCGGCCTGCAACCACACGGGCTACAGCGGGCGTTCGGGCATCCATGAACTCTTCACCGTGGACGACGAGGCGCGCCGGCTGATCCATGAAGGCCGCGACGAGCGCGAATTGCGGCGCGCGGCCGCGGCGTCGGGCATGCGGACCATGCGCGAGGACGGGCAGCGCTGGGTGGACGGCGGACAGACCTCGCCCGAGGAAATCGTCCGCGTCACGCGCGACGCGTAGGCGCGGCGCCGGGCGCCTACGCGCCGAATTCCACGCTGTCGCCCGACCGCCGCCCCAGCATGGACATCAGGCCGTCCAGCGCGGCGCGGTCGGCTTCGCCGGCCGAACCGGCGTAGCTTGCCCGGCCCTGGAAGCGCAGGCCGCGGCGGCCGACGCTGCCCTGGCCCGTCACGTCCAGCAGGCCGCTTTCCGTGCTCAGCGCCAGCGCGGCGCCCGTCTTGCCGCCTTGCACGCGCAGCAGGTAGGTGCCCACCGGCGCGACCGGCGCGAGCGCAGTGCCGGCGTTGCGCCAGCGCAGCTCCGCCAGCGGGCCGCTGGGAAGCGCGGCGCCCAGGCGCAACGGCTGCCAGGCCAGCTCCAGCATGCCCTGCGGCGCCAGCGTGTTCCACGGCGCGCCCAGCGCGGCCAGCACGGAGGCGGGCGCGCGCAGGGACTGGGCCGACAGCGACACGCCATTCCAGGCCAGCCCCGCATGGAGCGGGCCTTGCAGCCAGGGATGCGAGATTTCCACGGCCAGCGCATCCCAGCGCCATCGCCACTGCACCGGCTGGGGCAGCACGCGGCGCGCGCCCGGCGGACCCAGCGCGATCCAGGCGCTGCCGCGCCACAGCGTGCCGCCGGCGTCCGCCAGCGCGACCGGCGCGTCGGCGGGCAGCGCGGCCAGCAGCCAGCGCGCGGGCATGACGGCGGCGCCCGCCGCGGCCGCGCAGACCATGCCCGCCAGCCACAGCGCGGCGTTCTTTCGGGAAAAGCGCGATCCGGCCATGTCAGTGCTTCTCCGCCGGCGGAGTCAACGTGACTTTGCCGTTGACCAGTCCCGGCAGCGGACGCCCGTAGGCGTTGGCGGCGCGCGCCAGGTCGGCCTGCTGGACGGCCAGGTCCCAGTCGCGGGCCGCGCCGTCCAGCCAGCGCAGCAGCGCCGAAGCGGGCGCCTGGGCCAGGGTCAGCAGCACGCCCGGGCCTGTCTCGGGTTCGCCCAGCGTCCATTGCGCGGCGGGCAGCCCGGCGCGTTCGAGCGACGCGGCAAGTTCGGAGCGCGTGGGCATGGCGCCGGCGGGCGCGGCGGAGCGCCGCCGCAGGGCCGCGGCCTGCGCGCTCAGGTCCGCGACGATGGCGGCCTGCGCGCGCAGCGCCGGCAGTTCGGCCTGGAGCTTGCGCACCGCGTTCAGGGGCGGTTCGATCAGGATGCTGAACGCCAGCGCGCCGCCCAGCAACAGCGCCGCGCCGGCCAGCAGCCGCCGTTCGCGCGGCGCCAGCGCGCGGTAGCGCTGGCGGGCGCGGTCCAACGCGGGATCCAGGGGTTTGCGGACGGACAGCCAGGCCGCGTGCAGGCGTAGCGAGAGAGCATTCATGGTTGAGCGCGCGCGATGCGCCAGGTGTGGCCGGTGTCGGCGCGCTCCAGTTTCAGGCCCAGGGCGGAAGCCTGCTGGATCAGCGCGGGCGTTTCGGCGATGCGCTGGGACGGCTCGCCGGCGTCGGCCAGTTGCAGTGTGAGTGTCTGGCCGGTGTAGGCCAGGCGGGCGACCTTGTCGGCGGCGAAGGGCAGCGCCTGGGCCGCGGCCCGGGCCAGCGGCAGGAAGTCGGCGGCGCCGGCCGCGCCCCGGCTGGCCTGCAGCGCGTCCAGGCCCTGCTGCGCCTGGCGCGCCGGGTCCAGCACCACGGGCAGGTCGGGGAAGGCGGCCAGCACCTGCCGGCGCATGCCGTCGCGCAGCGCGTCCGCTTCGGACCGGAGCTGCGACGCGTAGAGATTCAGCCCGCCTATCCATACCGCGGCGGCGGCCGCGCCCCAGCGCCACGCGGGGCGCCAGCGCGAGGCCCGCGCGGGCGCCAGTTGGGGCATGGCCAGCGACCAGGAAGGCGAGGGCGCAAGCCAGCGCGGATCGGCCGGATCGCGCAAGGGCGTCCGGGTTTCGGGGCCGAGGGTCTGCGGCGCGATGAGGGCGTGGGCGCGCAGGCCGTGCGCGTTCAGCAGGCTCCAGGCGCGGCGCACGGGCTCCCGCGCCGCCCAGGCCAGCGGCACCGACCCGTCGGCGGCCCTTGGCCCGTGGCCGACCGCCAGGGCGTCCAGGCCGCTCAGCACCAGCGGCTCCAGCGCGCCCTGGACGGCGGCGGCGTAGCGGGCGCGGGCGACGGCGGGGATCTGCACAGTGGCCGCGATCACGTCCGACGGATGCAGGACGGCTTCGCAGGCGGCCTGCGGGTACGCGCGGCCCAGGGCGCGCAGCGTCAGTTCGCCCTGCCGCGCGCAGCGGCCGCGCCGGTCGAACCAGGCGTGGGGCAGGGGAGAGTCCTCGCCGAATTCGGCGAGGACGGGCAGCGCGATCCGCAAGGTGTTCTTCAAGGGGTTTTTCTTGTCCATATTGTGTCGGGCGCGGCCGGCGGGGCGCTGCGCACCAGGGCCTGCATGGAGATCCGCGCGCGCTCGTAGGCGACGGTGCCGCTGGCGAGGAACCAGCCGCTGCTGGTGGCGACGGCGGGCGGGGCGGTCTTGATGCCCGCGCCGGCCAGGCGGTTGGCGAAGTCGCCGGCGTTGTTGAACCAGTTGCCGCGGTCGCGCTCGCCCGCCATCGACCGGGCCTGGCTGAGCGACAGCCCCGGCACCAGGGCCGCGATGACTTCGGCGGGCGCGGTGTTGACGTTGACCGGCGTGGCCACGGGCAGCACCGTCATCGTGCGGCGCAGTTCGTTGCGCGCCGGCGGATCCAGCGCCAGCAGCGCCGCGATCTCGTCCACGCCGCGGGGCAGCGGCGCGCGGGGGCCGGGGCCGGCCTCGGGCCGGCCCCGCAGCGCGTCGGCCGGCGGCGCCGGCGGTTGCGCGGCCGCCATGATGTCGACCAGGCGCGCGGCCAGCGCGTCGGGCAGTTGCAGCGTGTTCAGCAAGCGGCGCAGCACCTGTTCCTGCCCGGGCTGCGGCACGCCGTTGGCGGCCAGGTTGTAGAGGTTGTATTTGCCCTGTTCGTCCTGGATGCGGCCGGAGAACACGGCGACGCGGTCGTCTCCGGGCCGCTCGATGCGCGTTTCCAGGACGGGTGTGGCCCAGACCTGGTCGCCGCGCGTGGTGGGCTCGCGCCGGCCATGGTCCCGCAAGACCAGGCGGGCCCAGTCGATGCCGCCGGCCAGCATGGCGCGCGCCTGCGCGCGGGCCAG
Source organism: Achromobacter veterisilvae (assembly GCF_037619525.1). Classification (NCBI taxonomy): domain Bacteria; kingdom Pseudomonadati; phylum Pseudomonadota; class Betaproteobacteria; order Burkholderiales; family Alcaligenaceae; genus Achromobacter; species Achromobacter veterisilvae. The sequence continues at coordinate 3,741,738 of NZ_CP148753.1, forward strand.
CTCGTTTTCCACGCGCCGGGTGCTGGCGGTCTGCCGCTGGAACAGGCTGGCGCTCAGCGCCGCCACGATGGCCACGATGATGAGGGCGCTGATGACCGCCGCGCCGCGTTCGCGCATGCCGGCCGCGTTCACGGCAGCTCCAGGATGCGGCTGAAGCGCTGCGGCACGGCTCCGCCGCGTTCCACTGCGATCTCCAATCCGGTGGGCGAGTCCGCGAGGCCGGCGTCGGCGTCGACCCAGCCGGCGCCCGGCACCCAGGCGCGCAGTGCCAGGGACGTCACGCCGGGCAGGAGCAGGACGCCCCCATCCGGGGCGGGCAGGGGGCTGCGCGCCGCCGACGGCCCGCCGGCGCGCCAGAGGCCGTCCTTGCGCACCTGCCAGTGCACGCGCTGCCACAGTCCGTTGCCGTCCGGGTCCGTGCGCAGCACCTCGAGCGTCTGGCCGCCGGCGGCGCGGCGCAGCAGGCGCAGGCCGCCGGTGTAGGCCAGGACGTCCTGGCCGGCCGGCTCGAAGGCCGGCCCGGTGTAGGAAAGCTCCACGTCGCGGGCGACCTGGCCCAGCGCGCGGACGATGGCGTCGGTGTCCTCGGCCTGTTCCTCGATCCGGTCGCGGGCGTGGGACACGCTGGCCAGGCCGCGCCAGGCCATGAGGCTGACGAGCGCCATCAGCGCCAGGGCCACCAGCACCTCCATCAGCGTGAAGCCGGCTTGCGAGCGGACGGGGCGGCGCATGGCTATCGCACGCCGGACAGAAGGCCGTCGAGCTGCAGCAGGACGGCATCGGGACGCGGCGCGGACGCGTCGCGCACCCGCACCGAGACCTGGCGGAAACTGCGGTTCATCGAATTCGTGAATTCCAGGTCGCATTGCAGCGCCCGGCCGCCTTGTCCGCAGGGCAGGGTCCGCGCACCCGCGCGCGGCAGGACCTGTTCCAGGCGAAGCTGGGCCAGCGCGTTCTGCGCGGCCAGCAGCGCCAGCGTCTTGTCCTGGAGGCCGCGGCTGTTCGCCGCCATGAGGCCGGTCGCGCGCAGCGCCGCGCCCATCGCGACGGCGATGATGGCCAGGGCCACCAGCACTTCGATGAGCGTGAAGCCGCGCTCGCGGCCGGCGCGGCGGAGCGGTTCAGCGGATGCCATAGCGTCCCGCGGCGTCGCGTTGCAGGATCACGCGGGCGTCCCCGGCAAGCAGCGTGAGCGTGATGGGCGCGGCGACCCATTCCGTGTTGAAGACCAGCGGCCGGTCGGGGTCGAGCCGCAGGTCCACCGGGCCCGCCGACCAGGCTTGCGGGCGCAGCACGCCGTCCCGTTCCATCGTGTCCACGGGCAGGGCCTCGTCCTCCTCGGCGCCGAGGTCCGGCAGGCGGCCCCGGCGTTCGAACGACCAGCCCTGTCCGCTGGGCAGCCAGCGGATCGGACGGCCGTCGCTGCGGGCCTCGCTCTGGGCCACGGTAAAGGCGTCGGCCAGGCGCTGGGCGTCTGCGCGCAGGCGGTTTTCGCCCCTGCCCACGGACAGGCTCACCATGCAGGCCGCGATGCCCACGATGACCAGCACGACCAGGACTTCGACCAGCGTGAAGCCGCGCTCAGAGTTCCCAGGAGCCGATGTCGGCATCGCCGTTCTCCCCGCCGGGCTTGTTGTCGGCGCCGAACGAGAACACATCGGTATCGCCTTTGACGCCGGGGCTGAGATATTGGTAGGGATGGCCCCAGGGATCGTTGGGCAGCTTGTCCAGATAGCCGCGCCAGTTGGAAGCGCCCTCGGGTTTTTCCACCAGCGCGCGCAGGCCCTGGGCGGTGGCGGGATAGCGGCCGTTGTCCAGGCGGTAGAGCTTGAGCGCCTGCATGATGCCGGCGATGTCCTGCCGCGCGGCGACCTGGCGCGCCTGGTCGGGACGATCCAGCACGCGGGGGACGATCAGCGCCGCAAGAATCCCCATGATCACGATCACCACCATGATCTCGATGAGGGTGAAACCTTGCTGGCGGGCAAGCCCGCGCGGTAACTGACGCACTTTGCGACTCCGGTCTTCAGTAGAAGCGGAGGATTGTGGTCATGAAATATGACAGCAATAGGGGCGCGGGGCGTTCATTGCGCTTCAGCCCGCGCGCGCGATGCCGGCGGACGCGGGCGGCGGCGCGGGAGCGGGCAGGCGGCTGCCGCGGCCCGCCTGTTCGACGGTCACCGCGTCCGCGACGATCTCGCGCAATACGATGCCCGGCGCCACCTCGTCGCCGACGCGCCAGGCCAGGGACGGGCCGCCGTCGACGCTGAGGACGGCCGCGCCGCCCGGGCCGGCAGCGATCACGCCTTGCACGGCGATCTGCGTGCGCATGGCTTCGTCCTTGCCGAACCAGACGGCCACGGGCCCGTTGTCGGCGGCGCGCGGCGCCGCCGCGCCGGACACCGCCGGAGGCAGGGGGCCGGGGCGCGGCGCAAGCAGAATGGCCCCCCAGGCGCCCACGCCGGCGGCCAGGGCCAGGATGGCAAGAACACGCAGCGCGGCGGGCAGGGCGGAGGGTAATGAGAGCGGCATGGAGTGTGGTGCGGGGGGGGAAGCGGTGGACTATAGCGGGGGTTCATGACAGCACTGTGGTGTCTGACACCCTTGGAAGATCGTCGAGCAGGGACGGTCATCGCACCAGGGTGTCAGACACCTGCCCCCGAGAACGTGCCCATGCAGGTCATGCAGGTGCCTGACACCCCTACGAGCCGGCCGCGGGCTTGTTGCGGCGTTCCCGGGTGTCTGGCACCGGACTCGCATGACAGCACTGTGGTGTCTGACACCCTTGGAAGATCGTCGAGCATGGACGGCCATCGCACAAGGGTGTCAGACACCTGCCCGGGAACATGCCCATGCAGGTGCCTGACACCCCTACGAGCCGGCCGTGGGCTTGCTGCGGCGTTCCCGGGTGTCTGGCACCGGACCCGATCCCCCCACCCGCCCCACGCAAAAAAAATCCTGATCCGTCGATCAGCCTTTCTCTTTCTCGCTTCACGGGCCGTTCACTTTCGGCGGCCACCATGTGCTCCAACGCAAAACCTGTTCATGAAGCGAGAAGACAAGCATGCAAGTATCGGATTGGAGAAGATGGTGCGCCGCGCTGCTGGCGACCGGCGCGCTGGCGGGCTGTGGCGGGGATGACGGCGACAGCGCGCCGCCGGCCGCCGCGCCGGACCAGGCGCGCGCCGACAAGGTGCTGTTCATCGGCGTGGACGGCCTGACCTACGATGCGATGCGCCGCGGGGTGGCCGACAATTCCCTTCCCAACATCGGACAACTGACCGTCACGCGCGCCTGGACGGGCGGCGTGACGGGCGCCGCGACCCAGCAGCCCACGCTGCCCGCGCCCGGCTGGGCGACGCTGTTGACGGGCCAATGGGCCGACCGGCACGGGGTGCGTTTCACGGTACAAGGCGAGGCGCTGAAAACGCCCACGCTGTTCCAGCGCGTCAAGTCGGCGCAGCCCGAGGCGCGGACCGCGGCGGCCTTCAATTCGTCCGTGCTGGCCGGACTGGTCGGCGGCGACCGCGACGCGGGCTATCTTCAGGCGCTGACCGATTGCGCGGGCGGCGACGATTGCGTGGCCGCGCAGGCGCGCGACCGCATCACGGAAGGCTATGACGTGGTGGTGGCGCAGTTCGGCGCGCCCGAGCGCGTCGCGTCGGAGCAAGGCTTCGGCGGCGCCTACGACGAATCCATCCGCCGCGCGGACGCGGCCGTCGGCGCGCTGGCCCGGCAGATCGCCGACCGCAAGGCGGACCACCCGGGCGAGGACTGGCTGGTGGTCGTGGCGTCCAGCCATGGCCTGGGCCAGACCGGCGCCAGCGACGGCCGGCCGTTTTCGTCCAACAAGACGATCCTGCTGGCGGCGAACCAGCCGGCGCTCCTGGGCGGCAGCGCCGACGACGCGTCGTTCGACGGGCTGTGGGACAACAATTGGTACGCGCTGCCCAGCGCGGCCGACGTGACGCCGACCCTGCTGGCGCATCTGGGCGCGCTGCCGGCCGCGGCCGGCTACGACATGGCGGGCGCGTCGCTGGACGGATCGCTGGCTCTGCGCAATGCCTCGGCGCGCACGTCCACGGACAACAAGAGCGTGACGCTGCGCTGGGTGCGCGTGGGCGAACCCGCCGGCGACATCGTGATCAGCCGGGACGGCGCGGAAATCGCGCGCGTGCCGGGCACGGCCGCCGAGTACGTCGACGAAAACCTGTCGTTCGATACGGAAGGCGTGCATGCGCTGAACTACAGCATGTCCATGGGCAGCGCCGTCAGCGCTGTGCGCGCCACGGTGGCCTACACCAAGCCCCTGCCGCTGCTGGCCTCGCTGCGCACCGGCCTGACGATGCTGTTCCCGTTCGAAGGAAACGTCACGGACGTGGCCGCGGGCGGCGGCGCCATCGCGCCGTACGACGGGGTCCAGGCGCCGGCCTACGCCGACGCGGGCGTGTTCGGAAAGATGTTCAAGAACGACCGCGGGGCGGACCCGATGGGCGCCTTCAAGCTGGACTACCCGGCGGGCATGCTGGATGCGGCGCAGGCCTTCACCATCGGCTTCTGGTACCAGTCCGACGGCACGGCCAGCGACCGTTCCATCGTGGGCAACAAGGACTACAACTCCGGCGGCAACCCCGGCATCACCATCGCGCAGTGGGCGGGTCCGGTGCTGTATTTCAACCTGGCGGGCGGCGGAACGCGGGTCGACATCAACAACGTCAAGTTCACGCCGAACAAGCCGGTCTACATCGCGATGACGGTCGACAAGACGGCCAAGACCCTGACCGCCTCGGTCTACGACAGCGAGCTGGGCTATTCGAGCAGCACGATAGGCACGGGCGCGGTCGATCTCGGCAAGGTGGCCGGCAACTTCGGGCCGCACCTGGGCCTGAACGAAGACGGCCTGGGCACCTACGGCATCTGCTGCGCCGGCACCAAGGGCCCGTACACGATGTATTTCGACGACCTGGCCTTCTGGTCGCGCGCCCTGACGGACGATGAAGTGAAGTCGCTGGCCCTGTCCGGCAAGTCCGTTTCCGAATTGTTCCCCTGATGTCTCAAGGATAGAAAACGATGAGCATGTCCATGATCCTGCGCGGATTCCTGCGCCTGGGCGCGGTGCTGATGCTGAGCGCCACGCTGGCCGCCTGCGGCGGCGACGACGGCGACGGCGACGGCGGCCAGTCCGGCACACCGCCGCCCGCGCCCGCCAAACCCGAACTGCGTTGCGCGCCGTGAGCCGCGCTTTCCCCGAATCCATAGGAATAGCATCCGTGAAGTCCGATAAAGACCAGGTCCACGCCGGCAAGCGCCGGTTCCTGCGCAACGCCGCCGCCTCGACCGCGGGGCTGACCGCGCTGTCGATGTTCCCGCCGGCCATCCGCCGCGCGCTGGCCATTCCCGCCAACAACCGCAGCGGCACCATCAACGACGTCGAGCACGTGGTCATCCTGATGCAGGAGAACCGCTCGTTCGATATGTACTTCGGCACGTTCAAGGGCGTGCGCGGCTTCGGCGACCGCATCACCATCCCGCTGCCCGACGGCCGCTCGGTCTGGGAGCAGAGCAACGGCACGCGCGTGGTGATGCCCTACCATCTGGACAGCACGCAGGGCAACGCGCAGCGCGTGGCCGGCACGCCGCACGACTACGTGGACGCGCAGATGGCGTGGGACGGCGGCCGCATGGAGCAATGGCCGCGCTACAAGCAGAACCAGTCCATGGGCTACTACCGCCAGAACGAGGTGGAATTCCAGTTCGCCCTGGCCGAAGCCTTCACGCTGTGCGACGCCTACCACTGTTCCTCGCACGGCGGCACCAACACCAACCGCCTGTTCCACTGGACCGGCACCAACGATCCGCTGGCGCTGGGCAACGGCCCGTCCACCCGCAACCAGTGGGACAGCCTGGGCGCGTCGTCCACCGGCTGGACCTGGAAGACCTATCCCGAGCGCCTGCAGGAAGCGGGCGTCGCCTGGAAGGTCTACCAGAACCTGCCCGAGAACTTCGGCGACAATCCGCTGGCCGGATTCCGGCAGTACCGCCGCGCCAACGAACTGGCCGGCAACGGCGCCAACGGCTCGCCGTATCCGGCCTGGACGCCGGCCACGGACGCCGCCAACCCGCTCTACAAGGGCACGGCCAACACCATGCCGGACGGCGGCTTCCTGCAGGCGCTGCGCGACGACGTCGTCAACGGCGCCTTGCCGCAGGTGTCGTGGATCGTGGCGCCCGCCACCTATTCCGAGCACCCCGGCCCGTCCAGCCCCATCCAGGGCGCCTGGTACATCCAGGAAACGCTGGACGCCCTGACCGCCAACCCGGAGGTCTGGAGCAAGACCGTGCTGCTCATCAACTTCGACGAGAACGACGGCTATTTCGACCACGTTCCGCCGCCGGCCGCGCCGTCGCTGAATCCGGACGGGTCGATGGCCGGCGGGTCCACGGTGAACACCGACCTGGATCGCCACACGCGCGCCTCCGCCCAGGATGCCGCGGACAACCGCGTCTACGGCCCGGGCCCGCGCGTGCCCATGTACGTCGTGTCGCCGTGGAGCCGCGGCGGCTGGGTCAACTCCCAGGCTTTCGACCACACCTCGGTGCTGCGTTTCCTGGAAGCGCGCTTCGGCGTGGCCGAGGACAACATCAGTCCGTGGCGCCGCGCGGTGCTGGGCGACCTAACCTCGGCCTTCAACTTCGCCACGCCCAACGATGAACAGTTGCCGGACCTGAACCTGCTGACCCGCGCGGGCGCCGACCAGGTGCGCGCCGACCAGCAGGCGCTGACCGCCGTGCCGCTGCCGGACCCGTCCACCCAGGCCCGGCCGGTGCAGGAGAAGGGCGTGCGCTACTCCCGCGCCTTGCCCTACGAGCTGCACACCAGCGGCCGCGCCCAGCCCGGCACGGGCGCCATGCGACTGGTGTTCGCCAACACGGGCAAGCAGGCGGCAGTGTTCCACGTCTATGACCGCCTGCACCTGGACCGCCTGCCGCGCCGCTATACGGTGGAACCCGACAAGCAGCTCGAAGGCAGTTGGGACGCCGCGGCCGACGGCGGCAAGTACGACCTGTGGGTGCTGGGCCCCAACGGCTACCACCGCCACTTCGCGGGCGACCTGGCGCTGGCGCGCACGGCGGGGCTGGATGCGGAGATCCGCGTCTGCTACGACATCGCCAACGGCGACCTCTACGTCAGCTTCATCAATGGCGGCGACGCGCCTTGCACCTTCGCGGCCGCGCCCAACGCCTACTACGCCAACCACGAACGCTGGACGTTCACCGTGCCCGCGGGCGGGCAGGTCGAGCAGCACTGGGCCTTGTCGGGCAGCGGCGGCTGGTACGACTTCACGGTGAGCCTGCAGGAAGATCCCGCCTACGCGCGCCGCTACGCCGGCCGGGTGGAGACCGGCAAGGCCTCGGTGACGGACCCGGCGATGGCGCTGTAGCGCGCTTCAGGGGGCGGTCTGCGCGCCGCGCTCGCGGAACGCCGCGGCGCAGGCCGCGCAGATTGCCGCCGTAATGGCCTGGCGGGCGTGCTCGCGCCGCTCCAGCATGCCGATGGAGCGCGAGAGCGGCCCCAGGTCGCGCGGCAGGTAGAGGATCCGCAGTTCGGGGCTCTGCTGCCAGTTGGAGCCGTGGATCAGCGGCAGCAGGGTCACGCCCACCTCCTGGCGCACCAGTTCCACCAGCGTCTCGATGGCGTTGAGTTCCAGGAATTCGTTCAGCGGCACCGCCAGGCGCCGCAGCAGCCGGTCGATCTGCAGGCCGGTGCGCTGGGTGCGGTCGAAGCGCAGGAAGGGGTTGGACGCCAGTACCTGGCGCGCATTCTCGCCGGGCGCCGAGCGCGGCGCGATGACCGCCATCTCTTCTTCATATAGCGCGGTCCAGCGGGTGCTGGCCATTTTCCGGCCGGCCTCCACCAGGAAGGCCGCGTCCAGTTCGCCGTCCTCCACCTTGCCGGCCAGCTCGCTGGCCTTGCCCGACAGAATGCGCACGTCCAGCTTGGGGTGCAGCTTCTTCATGCCCGACACGACCTTGGACAGGGTGCCCATGCACGACACGATGCCGCCCACCGACACCGAACCGGCCAGTTCGCCGGGGACGGTGCGCGGCAGCCGCATGCGGTCGTATAAATCCAGCAAATGCTTGATTTCCGGTAGCAATTCCCGGCCGGCTGCGTTAAGAATGGCAAGACGGCCGCTGCGGTCGAACAGTTCCCGGCCCAGCTCCGCCTCCAGCGCGCGCATCTGGAAGCTGACGGCCGCCTGGGTCAGGGCCACTTGCTCGGCGGCTTCGGAAAAGGAGCCGTGGTGCGCGACCGCCAGGAAAGTTCGCAGGAAGCGGATCGTACTCATAAAAAAATCTTTTATGACGGAACAAAAAATCAAATTGATTTAATTAGATCACAAGAGTACTTTCGCCTGGGTCTATGAACACCAACCCGTTATGAGACTAGCCACATGAAATCCTTCGACTGGGGCAACCCGTATCCTTCCGTCCGCATTCCGCTGTTCGCCCGCAACGTGGTCTCCACGTCGCACCCGCTCGCGGCCCAGGCGGGATTGCGCATGCTGCTCAAGGGCGGCAACGCCGTGGACGCCGCCATCGCCGCGGCCGCCACGATCGTCCTGGTCGAACCCGTGTCCTGCGGCCTGGGCGGCGACTGCTTCGCCATCGTCTGGGACGGCAAGGAACTGCACGGACTGAACTCGTCCGGCGTGGCGCCGGCCGCCTGGAACGTCGAATATTTCAAGCGCAAATACGGCGTGGGCGACAACGGCCTGGCCGTCCAGCCCAAGCGCGGCTGGGACGCCGTGACGGTGCCGGGCGTGGTGGCCGGCTGGGCCGCGCTGCACGAAAAGCTGGGCAAGCTGCCCTTCGAACAGTTGTTCGAACCCGCCATCGAGATCGCCGAGCGCGGCTACGCCGTGCCGCCGGTGGTGGCGCACAAGTGGGCCGCCGCGGCCGAGGAACTGAAGTCGCAGCCGGGCTACGCCCAGGCCTTCCTGCCCGAGGGCCGCGCGCCCAAGGTCGGCGAACACTTCCGCTTCCCCGACGCCGCCAACACGCTGCGCCGCATCGCAGAATCCAAGGGCCGCGACTTCTATGAAGGCGAACTGGCCGAGCGCATCGCCGCCTTCAGCAAGGAATGCGGCGGCGCGATGACGCTGGAAGACCTGCGCAACTACCGTCCGGACTGGGTCAAGCCGATTTCCAAGTCGTACCGCGGCTACGAACTGCACGAGATCCCGCCGAACGGGCAGGGCATCGCCGCGCTGATCGCGCTGGGCATCGTCGAGCGCTTCGACATGGCCGACATCCCGGTGGATTCGGTGCAATCGCAGCATATCCAGATCGAAGCCATGAAGCTGGCCTTCGCCGACCTGTACAAGTACGTGGCCGACCCGCGCTCCATGCAGGTCACGCCCGAGCAGATGCTGTCGGACGCCTACCTGGACAGCCGCGCCAAGCTGATCCGCCTGGACCAGGCCACCCATTTCGAGGCCGGCCGCCCGCACGCCGGCGGCACCATCTACCTGACCGCCGCCGATGAAAACGGCATGATGATCTCGTTCATCCAGTCCAACTACATGGGCTTCGGCTCGGGCGTGGTCGTGCCGGGCACCGGCATCAGCATGCAGAACCGCGGCGTGGGCTTCTCGATGGACCCGAAGTCGGCCAACGTGGTCGAAGGCGGCAAGCGCCCGTTCCACACCATCATCCCCGGCTTCCTGACCCGGGGCGGCAAGCCGGTCATGAGCTTCGGCGTGATGGGCGGCGACATGCAGCCCCAGGGCCACATGCAGACCGTGATCCGCATGCTCGACTACCACCAGAACCCCCAGGCCGCCTGCTGCGCCCCGCGCTGGAAGGTCAATCGCGACTTTACGCTCGATATCGAGACCAATATGAAGGCTTCCACCGTTGCGGGCCTGAAAGACCTCGGGCATGCTTTGAAGTCCGTCGACGATCCCTACATGGATTTCGGGGCGGGCCAGTTCATCTGGCGCATGTCCGAGAGCGACAACGAACTGGGCTACGTCGCCGCCAGCGACAGCCGGCGCGACGGCCAGGCGGTCGGTTTCTAAACGCAAGCTTGCAAGCAACAAGGGGAACAACACAATGAAACGCTTGACCTTGACCTTCGGCGCCAGCCTGCTGGCGCTGACCGCAGGCGTCGCCAGCGCCCAGAACATCCGGATCGGCCTGCAGGAAGATCCGGACGTGCTGGACCCGCATCGCGCGCGCACCTACGTGGGCCGCATCGTGTTCACGTCGCTGTGCGACAAGCTGGTGGACATCGATCCCAAGCTGCACTTCGTGCCGCAGCTCGCCACCTCGTGGTCGTTCAGCCCCGACAACAAGGTGCTGACCTTCAAGCTGCGCGAAGACGCGCTGTTCCATGACGGCGCCAAGTTCGACGCCGCGGCCGCCAAGGCCAACCTGGAACGCGCCATGACCCTGCCGGACAGCCTGCGCAAGGGCGAGCTGGCCTCGGTGGAGAAGGTCGATGCCCCGGACGCCGCGACGCTGGTGCTGACGCTGAAGAAACCGGACGCGACCCTGCTGGCGCAACTGTCCGACCGCGCGGGCATGATGCTGTCGCCCAAGACCTTCACCGACGACGTGGCCGCCGTGGGCCGCAAGCCCGTCTGCTCGGGCCCGTACAAGTTCGTCGAACGCATCCAGAACGACCGCATCGTGCTGGAAAAATTCGACCAATACTACGACGCCAAGGATTTCGCCTTCAAGCGCGTGACCTTCCTGCCGATCCCGGACACCACCGTGCGCCTGTCCAACCTGCGCGCGGGCGACCTGGACATGCTGGAACGCCTGAATCCCTCCGACGTGCCGCAGGTCAAGGGCGACGCCGGCCTGGCCTTCGCGCCGGTGGCGGGGCTGGGTTTCCAGCAGTTCATGTTCAACGTGGCCAACGGCAAGCGCGCCGAGGACAATCCGTTCAAGAACAAGCTGGTGCGCCAGGCGTTCCAGTACGCCATCGACCGCAACGCCATCAGCGACGTGGCGGGCGGCGGCATCTTCGAGCCGGCCCAGCAGCCGTTCCCGCCCGCCAGCCCCTACCACAGCGACAAGTTCCCGCCGACCAAGCGCGACGTCGCCAAGGCGAAGGCGCTGCTGAAGCAGGCGGGCTTCGACCGGGTGAAGGCCGAGGTCATGTTCGGCAACAACACCACGACCTCGTCGATCGCGGAAATCGTCCAGGCCATGGCCTCCGAGGCGGGCTTCGACCTGTCGCTGCGTCCCACGGAATACGCGGCGCTGCAGAAGGAGTCGGCCGGCGGCAACTTCCAGGTCGTGATGCTGGGGTGGTCGGGCCGGGTCGATCCGGACGGCAACATCCACGCCTTCGTCACCTGCAAGGGCGCGCTGAACGACGGCCACTACTGCAACCCGGAAGTGGACAAGCTGCTGAACGAGGCGCGCACCGTGCCGGACGAAGCCAAGCGCAAGGCCATCTACGACCAGGCGCAGGCCATCATCCAGGACGAACTGCCCGGGGTGTATAACTATTACCAGCCCTGGCCCTTCGCGCTGGCCAAGAAGGTCAAGGGCTTCACGCCCTACCCGGACGGCATGATCCGCCTGAAGGGCGTGACGTACGCGCAGAAGTGACCACGGGGCGGCTGCTTCCGGCCGCTCCTGCCGGACGCGCTTTGCGCGTCCGGTTATTCTTTGCGGCGGCCGCGACGCGGCTAGTCCGGCCGATGCCTTCCGCCGCTCCTGTTTCACGGTTTCCATATGCTTAAACTCATCTTGCGCCGCGTGATCGTCGCGATACCGACATTGATACTGGTGTCGATGATCGTCTTCATGCTGCAAAAAATCCTGCCCGGCGATCCGGTGCTGACGCTGGCCGGCGAAGAGCGCGATCCGGCCGTCCTGGACTACCTGCGCGACAAATACCGGCTGAACGATCCGCTGCCCGTGCAGTACGCCGCGTGGGCCGGCCAGGTCCTGCAAGGCGACCTGGGCAAGTCGCTGCGCACCGACGTCCCCGTCACCACGCTGATCGGCCAGAAGCTGCCGGTCACGCTGCAACTGGCCGCCATGGCCATGTTCTTCGCGCTGCTGGTCGGCATCCCCATGGGCATATTGGCCGCCGTGCGCAAGGGCAAGCCGGTCGAGATGGGCGCGAACATCGCCGCGCTGTCCGGCATGTCCATACCGAACTTCTGGCTCGGCATCATCCTGATCATGGTGGTGTCGGTGCAGTGGAAGCTGCTGCCGGCGTCGGGCTATGTGTCGCCGTCCGAGGATTTCTGGCTGTCGATCAAGACCATGCTGATGCCCTCCCTGGTGCTGTCCACGGCGATCGCGGCCTACCTGATGCGCCACACCCGTTCGGCCATGCTGGAGGCCCTGTCGGCCGACTACGTGCGCACCGCGCGCGCCAAGGGCGTATCGCCGCGCCAGGTGGTGCTGCGCCACGCCCTGCGCAATGCGCTGATGCCCATCGTCACGCTGGTGACCCTGTTGTTCGGCGAACTCCTGGCGGGCGCCGTGCTGACCGAGCAGGTCTTCACGATCCCGGGGTTCGGCAAGCTGGTGGTGGACGCCGTCTTCACGCGCGACTACGCGGTGGTGCAGGGCGTGGTGCTGTGCGTCGCGGTGGGCTTCATCCTGATGAACCTGCTGGCCGACATCCTGTACATCCTGGTCAATCCCCGCCTGAGGCACTCATGAGCGCACTTCCTGCAACGGCCGCTGCCGTCACGCCGCCCCGCAGCCGCAATCGCGCCTGGGCCAAATTCAAACGCAACCGCATCGCCATGCTGGGCCTGGGGATCGTGCTGCTGTTCGTCCTGCTGGCCATCCTGGCCCCACTGATCGCCAGCCACGATCCCTTCCAGACCAGCTTCACCACGATCCGCAAGGCGCCGTCGGCGTCCTACTGGCTGGGCACGGACGAACTGGGCCGCGACATCTTCAGCCGCATGGTCTACGGCGCCCGGGCTTCCCTGATGGCCGGCCTGGTGTCCGTCCTGATCGCCCTGGTGGTGGGCGTGCCCTTCGGACTGGCCGCCGGCTATTTCGGCGGCTGGACCGACAGCATCATTTCGCGCGCCACCGAGGCGCTGCTGGCCATTCCCTTCCTGATCCTGGCCATCGCGCTGGCCGCGTTCCTCGGCCCCAGCCTGACCAACGCCATGATCGCCATCGGCGTGTCCGCCGCGCCCAAGTTCATCCGCCTGACGCGGGGCCAGGTGCTGGCGGTCAAGAACGAGGACTACGTGCAGAGCGCAAGGGCGCTGGGCGCCTCCGACCTGCGCATCATCGGCCGGCACGTGTTTCCCAACGTCATGCCGCCGCTGATCGTGCAGGCCACCATCACCATCGCGACGGCCATCATCGCCGAGGCCAGCCTGTCCTTCCTGGGCCTGGGGCTGCAGCCGCCCAATCCGTCGTGGGGCTCGATGCTGAACACCGCCAAGAACTTCATGACCCAGGCGCCCTGGATGTCCATCTTCCCGGGATCGGCCATTTTCCTCGTGGTGCTGGGCTTCAATCTGCTGGGCGACGGGCTGCGCGACGCGCTCGATCCGCGTCAGGACAAATAATCGATATGGCAACAATGGATCCCAAACGCGTCGTCCAGGTCAACGACCTGACCGTGCGCTTCAAGACTCCCGAGCGCACGGTGGAAGCGGTGCGCAACGTCTCCTTCCACGTCGACCGCGGCGAAACCCTGGCCATCGTGGGCGAGTCCGGATCGGGCAAGTCCGTGACCTCGCTGGCGCTGATGCGCCTGGTGGAATACGGCGGCGGCAGGATCGTCAACGGCGGCATGCTGCTGCGCCGGCGCAACGGCGAGGTCCTGGACCTGGGGAACGCCCCGGATTCCCTGCTGCAACGCGTGCGCGGCGCGGACGTGGCGATGATCTTCCAGGAGCCGATGACCTCGCTGAACCCCAGCTTCACGGCCGGCAACCAGATCGCCGAGGCCCTGCAACTGCACCAGGGACTGGACGCCGCCGCCGCGCGCGCCGAGACGCTGCGCATGCTGGAACGCGTGCGCATCCCCGAGGCCCGGGCCATCCTGGACCGCTACCCGCACCAACTGTCGGGCGGCATGCGCCAGCGCGTCATGATCGCCATGGCGCTTTCCTGCAAACCGCAGTTGCTGATCGCCGACGAACCGACCACGGCCCTGGACGTCACCATCCAGGCCCAGATCCTGCAACTGATCCGCCAGTTGCAGGAAGAAATGGACATGGGCGTGATCTTCATCACGCACGACATGGGGGTGGTGGCCGAGGTCGCCGACCGCGTGCTGGTCATGTACCGGGGCGACAAGGTGGAAGAGGGCGGCTCGGACGAGATTTTCGCGCGTCCGCAGCATGCCTATACGCGCGCCCTGCTGTCGGCCGTGCCGCGGCTGGGCGCCATGCACGGCACCGACGAGCCCGCGCCGTTTCCGCTGCTGCGTGCCGACGAGGCCGCGGCGCAGCCGGCCGCTCCCCCGCCGGCCGCCTCCACCGTGCGCCGCGAGAACGGCCCGGTGCTGAAAGTGCGCGACCTGACCACCAGCTTCGACATCACCGGCGGCATCCTGGGCCGGGTGCAGAAGCGCGTGCACGCGGTCGAAAAGGTCAGCTTCGACCTCTATCCAGGCGAAACCCTGTCGCTGGTGGGCGAGTCGGGCTGCGGCAAGACCACCACCGGCCGTTCGCTGCTGCAACTGGTCAAGAGCCAGGGCGGCACGATCGAGTTCGACGGCAAGAACATCGGCGCCCTGCGCGGCAGCGCCATGCAGACGCTGCGCCGGCACATCCAGTTCATCTTCCAGGATCCGTTCGCCTCGCTGGATCCGCGCATGACGGTGGGCTATTCCATCATGGAACCCCTGCTGATCCACGGCGTGGCGCGCGGCAAGGCGGCGCAGGAGCGCGTGCGCTGGCTGATGGACAAGTGCGGGCTGCTGCCCGAAATGATCGACCGCTATCCGCACGAATTCTCCGGCGGCCAGCGCCAGCGCATCTGCATCGCGCGCGCCCTGGCGCTGAACCCCAAGGTGGTGATCGCCGACGAATCCGTGTCGGCCCTGGACGTGTCGATCCAGGCGCAGATCGTGAACCTGCTGCTGGATCTCCAGCGCGAGCTGGGCGTGTCGTTCCTGTTCATCTCGCACGACATGGCGGTGGTCGAGCGCGTGAGCCACCGGGTGGCGGTGATGTACCTGGGCCAGATCGTCGAGATCGGGCCGCGCCGGGCGATCTTCGAGAACCCGCAGCATCCCTACACGAAGAAGCTCATGGCGGCGGTGCCCATCGCCGATCCGCAGCGCCGCCATCGCGAGCGTTCGCTGCTGGTCGACGAAATTCCCAGCCCGGTGCGCAAGGTGGGCGACGATCCCCTGGTCCAGCCCCTGGTCGCCGTAGGCGACGGCCACTTCGTGGCGCGGCATTCCATCGGCGTGTATTGAGCGGCGGTGTCGGATATCCAGCCAGGCCAGGCAAGGCCAGGCAGGTGTCTGACACCCGTACGAGATGGCGGTACGAATGGAAGAGGCCTTCCCGGGTGTCTGACACCCAAATCCCGACCCCGGCCGCGGCAAGGGGGACTCACCGGCACGGTCCCTCACCACCAGGAGCTGAACCGTGTTTTCCCACGTTTTCGTCAGCGTCACCGACTTCGAACGCGCGCTGGATTTCTACGGCGCGGTCATGGATTGCCTCAAGGTCGAACTGCGGTTCTGCGACCGGCAGCGGCCCTGGGCCGGCTGGCACAGCGGCGGCGGGCAGCGCCCTTACTTCGTGATTTGCCGGCCTTACGATGGCTTGCCGCAACATCCCGGCAACGGCCAGATGGTCGCCTTCACGGCCGAATCGAGAGAAGCCGTTCGCCGGACGCACCAGGCTGCGTTGGCCCACGGCGGCCGCTGCGAGGGACCGCCGGGGCTCAGGCCCGAGTACCACGCGAACTACTACGGCGCGTATTTCCGCGATCCCGACGGCAACAAGCTCTGCGTTGCCTGCCATGAGGCGCCTGGCGAGCAAGCCTGACCGGGGCGGCCTGTCTGTCCAGTGTCTGACCGCTGGGCGCCAGTCTCAGGCATCCGTCGCGAGTGCGCGGCCTGGTGCTGATTTCGCCGACAGTCGCTGGCGCGCCCGAAGCGGCGTACTCCCCGGATCTGATCGGACGTTGCGTGTAAGGCTCTGGCGGCCTTGCAAGGGCCGGCCGCAGCCGGTTCCCGGCCTCAGCGCCTCTCCAGCGCCAGCTTCAACCCGAACGCAATGAAGACGGCGCCCGTCATGCGGTCCAGGCCGCGCATGACGGCGGGCCGCGACAGCCAGCGCGCCAGCGGGCGCGTCGCGGCCACCAGCAGCGCGAACCACAGCACGCCCAGCAGGGCGTGGATCGCGGCCAGCAGCAGGCTGAAGCGCAGCACGTCCGCGCCCGCGGGAATGAACTGGGGCAGGAAGGTGATGTAGAAAATCCCGACCTTGGGGTTGAGGACGTTGGTCAGGCAGCCGCGGACGAACCAGCCGGCGGCGTTGGCCGTGGCGGCGGGCGGCAGCGCCTGGACTGCACCGGCGGAAGACTTGCCGCGGCGCCTGCCGCCCCACAACAGTTTCACGCCCAGATAGAACAGGTAGAAGGCCGCGCAGATGCGCAGGGCGTCGTAGGCGACCGTCGACACCAGCAGCAGCGACCCCAGCCCGAACGCGGCGACGGCGCCCCAGACCAGGCAGCCGGCGCAGATGCCCAGTCCCGCCATGAGGGCCCGGCGGCCGCCCTCGACGGCGGCGGTGCGCAGCACCAGGGCGCTGTCCATGCCCGGGGTGACGGTCAGGATGGCGGCGGCCAGGGTGAAGGCGAGCAGGGCGGCGGTGGGAGTCATGGGCGGGGAAGGATCCAGGCTGCCGGCCAGTGTAGCGCCGGCGCGCCGGGGCGCAAACCGGCGGGATCCGGGCCTGGCAGGCGGTATCATGGCGGCCTTCAGTCATTCGCTTTATTCAACGGATTCTCGCCATGGCCCTGCGCGCCACCATCTACAAGGCCGAACTCAACGTCGCCGACACCGACCGCCACTACTACGGCAGCCATTCGCTGACGGTGGCCCGCCACCCCTCGGAAACCGATGAACGCATGATGGTGCGGCTGGTGGCCTTCGCCCTGCATGCGCAGGAAGACCTGAGCTTCACCAAGGGGCTGAGCGACACCGACGAGCCGGACCTGTGGGCCAAGGACCTGACCGGCGCGGTCAAGCTGTGGATCGAAGTCGGCCAGCCGGAAGAACGCCGCATCCTGCGCGCCTGCGGCCGCGCCGACGAAGTCATCGTCTACTGTTACGGCGGCTCCGCCAGCAAGATCTGGTGGGACGGCGTGAAGAACAAGCTCGAGCGCACCCGCAACCTGAAGGTGGTCAACCTGCCGTCGGACCAGGCCGGGGCCCTGGCCGGCCTGGCCGAGCGGACCATGCAGCTCAACGCCAATATTTCGGACGGCGTGGTGTATTTCTCGGCGGACAAGGGCGAAGTCAGCATCGAGCCGGAAACCTGGCGCTAGGGCCTGCCCGCGCTGACGGACCCAGGGCCGGCCGACACAAAAAAACGGTTGCGCAAAAAGATCCCAGGCCTTTAATATGACGATCATCATATTAAAAGTCCCGCGGCCATGAACCGTCCCGCCACCCGCAAGGAGCTTTCCCACGAACGCATCGTCGACGCGGCCTCGCGCGCGATCCGGCGCGAGGGGTACGCCGGCGTGGGAGTGGCGGAGGTCATGAAAGAGGCCGGGCTGACCCACGGCGGCTTCTATGCGCATTTTCCGTCTCGCGACGCGCTGCTCGCCGCCGCGATGGAGCGCGCCGGCCGCGATGGCGCGGCCCGGCTGGCGCAGGGCATGGCGCAGCGGCGCGCCGAGGGCGCGAGCCCGCTGCGCGCCTGGGTCGACACCTATCTCAGCGAGGCGCACCTGGGCGGCTGCGAACGGGGCTGCCCGGTATCGGCGCTCGCCTCCGAAATCCCGCGCCAGTCGTCCGACGTGCGCGAGGCCGCGGCCGTCCGGGTGCAGCGGCTGCTGGAGGGCATCCAGCAGGTGCTGCCGGCCGCGGCCGGCGAGCATGCGGCGGTGGCGGTGACCAGCACGCTGGTGGGCGCCTTGCAACTGGCCCGCGCGCTGGGCGACAACGCCCAGGGGCGCGCGGTGCTGGCGGCGGCGCGCAAGGCCATCCTGGACCAGTACGACCACGAGGGCCCGCCCGCCCGCTGACTGTTTTTCCGGGCCGCATTGCGCGGCCTTTTTGTCCGCCTTGAATATGATGATCATCATATTTTAGGGCCTGAACCAATCCGCATCCGCCGCGGCATTGCCGCACTGAGGAAAACGCACCATGGAACTGAAGAACGCCGTCGTATTCATCACCGGGGCCAATCGCGGCCTGGGCCTCGCCTTCGCCCGCGAGGCGCTCGCGCGGGGCGCGCGCAAGGTCTACGCCGCCGCCCGCGACCCGTCGGCCGTGCGGCTGGCGGGCGTGGAAGCCGTCAAGCTCGACGTCACCCGTCCGGAGGAAGTGGCCGCCGCCGCGGCCCGCGCCCGGGACGCGACGCTGCTGATCAACAACGCGGGCATTGCCGCGACCGGAGGCTTCCTGGCGCCGGACAGCGCCGACTCCGCCCGCCTCCACCTGGAAACCAACCTGATCGGCCCGCTGCTGATGGCGCAGGCCTTCGCGCCGGCGCTGGCGGCCAACGGCGGGGGCGCGCTGCTGAACGTGCTGTCGATCGCCAGTTGGATCAACCGCCCGCTCCTGGGGGTCTACGGCATGAGCAAGTCCGCCGCCTGGGCGCTGACCAACGGGCTGCGCCATGAATTGCGGGGCCAGGGCACCCAGGTGCTGGGCCTGCACATGGGATTCGTGGATACGGACCTGACCCGGGGCATCGAGGCGCCCAAGACCGCCCCGGAAACCATCGTGCGCCAGGCGCTGGACGCGCTGGAGGCCGGCGAAGAGGAAGTGCTGGCCGACGAGGCGACCCGCCAGGTCAAGCAGGGGCTGTCCGTCCATCCTTCCATTTACCTGCAAGCCTGATGGGGGCCGACGCCATGCATGCCGCCGCCACCCCCGCCGCGCCGTCCGCCGCGCCCGCGGCTTCCCCCTGGCCCGTGTTCTGGGTCGCCAGCATCGCCGTATTCCTGGTGTCGCTGGACAGCACCATGCTGTACGCCGCCTTCGGCGCCCTGCGCGAGGGCTTTCCCGAGGCCTCGGCCGCGGATATGT
Organism: Achromobacter veterisilvae; assembly: GCF_037619525.1. NCBI lineage: Bacteria > Pseudomonadati > Pseudomonadota > Betaproteobacteria > Burkholderiales > Alcaligenaceae > Achromobacter > Achromobacter veterisilvae. Next base: position 3,760,981 of record NZ_CP148753.1, read on the forward strand.
CCTGGGTGCTCAACGCCTATACGGTCGTGTTCGCCGCCATGCTGATTCCGTCGGGCGGACTGGCCGACACGCACGGCCGCAAGCGCATGTTCATGGGCGGGGTGGTGCTGTTCCTGGCGGCGTCGGCGGCCTGCGGCCTGGCCGGCACCGAAAGCTGGCTGATCGCCGCCCGCGTGCTGCAGGCCGTCGGCGCGGCGCTGCTGACGCCGGCCTCGCTGTCCATCGTCCTGGCCGCGTTCCCGGCGTCGCAGCGCGCGGTGGCCGTCAGCCTGTGGGGCGCCGTGGGCGGACTGGCCGCGGCCGTGGGGCCCAGCCTGGGCGCCTTCGTGGTGGACGTCGCGGGCTGGCCGTGGGCCTTCTACCTCAACCTGCCGCTGGGCGCGCTGTCGCTGTGGTTCGGCGCCGGCCTGCTCAAGGAGTCCGTGAAGCCGGACGCCCGGCGCCGGGTGGACGGCGTGGGCATGGCGCTGCTGATCGTCGGGGTGGGCGCGCTGGCGCTGGCCATCGTGCAGTCCGAATCGCCGGCATGGCGGCGCGGCGAGCTGATCGTGGCGGCCGCCGTCGGGGCGGCGTCCCTGGCCGCGTTCGTCCTCTGGGCGCGGGCGACGCCGCATCCGCTGGTGGACCTGGGGCTGTTCCGGCACCGCACCTACCGCTACGTGAACCTGGCCACGCTCAGCTTCGGCATCGCGTTCGCGATGATGTTCTTCGCGTTTTTCTTCTACATGACGGGCGTGTGGCACTACAGTCTGCCGCAAGCCGGCCTGGCGGTGACGCCCGGACCGCTGCTGGTCATGCCCACCGCCATCCTGACCGGGAGGCTGGCGGCGCGGATGGGCCACCGGCCTTTCCTGGTGGGCGGGTCGCTGGTGTACGCGGCCAGCGGGTTGTGGTTCATGCTGGTGCCCGGCGCGGAGCCGGCCTACCTGAGCCAGTGGCTGCCCGGACTGTTGCTCAGCGGCATCGGGGTGGGCATGGTGCTGCCGTCCTTGTCGGGCGCCGCCGTGAACCGCCTGCCGGCCCAGCACTACGCCGTGGGCAGTGCCGTCAACCAGGCCACGCGGCAGATCGGCGGCGTGCTGGGCGTGGCCGTCACCGTGCTGCTGCTGGGGCAGGGCGCGGCAAGCCACGACGCCTTTTCGCCGATCTACGCCGGGCACGTGGGCCTGGCCCTGTTGACGGCCGTGCTGTGCCTGGCCGTGGACACGCGGCCCCGGACCGCCTGAGCGGCCCGGCCGCGGGCGTCCGCGGCCGGGATGAGAGCGCGCGGATCGGGAGGTTCGCGGGCCGGCGGCCCTATCGTCAAAACGATGCCATTTTGGTGCGGGACGTGACAGAATGTCATCCGCGGCCGGTAGCCTGGGCCGCATCGATGAACCCCGTGCCGATCAGGTCCGAAATGCCCGCTACAGGTGATTTTCCTCCCGCACCTGCACCTGCGCCCGCCGAGGGCGCGGGCGAGGCTCAGGCTGAGCCGGACGGCCCCCTGGACAAGCTGGCGCGCCTGGCCAGGCGGCAGTTCGGCGTGGACATGGTGCTGGTGGCCTGCAGCGACGCCGACGGCGTGTGGCAGGCCCGGGCCGGAGCGCCGCCAGCCGCGGGCGCCGCGCCGGGATCGCTGCCTTTTTCCGCCGAATGCCCGCTGCGCGCCGGCGACGGCCGGCAACTGGGCACGTTCCGGCTGCTGCACGGGCAGGCGCGCGGCTTCAGCGACGACGACCGGCGCGCCCTGCAGGACTTCGCCGGACTGGCCGCCGCCGCGGTGGAAAAGCGGCGGGCGCTGGCGGCCGAACGGGCGGACGAAGATAGCTGGCGCGACGAGGCCCGCAACCTGTCGATGGCCATCGCCGGCTCCGGCACCGGCGTCTGGGACCGCAACATCGTCACCGGGGAAATCAGGTATTCGGCGGGCTGGAAGGCGCTGCTGGGCTACGGCGAATCCGATATCTCCAACCGCATCGAAGACGCGTACAGGCGCCTGCATCCCGACGACGTGGACTACGTGCGCGCGGCCATGCAGGCGCATTTCGACGGCAGGACCGACAGCTACGAGGTCGAGCACCGGATCCTCTGCAAAGACGGCAGCTACAAATGGATATGCAGCCGCGGCAAGGTCGTCGGCCGCGACGAGGCGGGCAGGGCGCTGCGCATGATGGGCACCACCACCGACATCAGCGCCATGCGCGCGATGGCGGAGCGGCTGCAGCGCACGGCGGACCTGCTGGTCAATCTCACGGACGCGGTTCCGGGCATGGTCTTCCAGTGCGGGCAGCGGCGCGAGGGCGGATCGCGGTTCCTCTACGTCAGCGCCGGCATCTGGGACATGTTCGAGCTGACGCCCCACGATGTCCGGGACAGCGCCGCGGCGATCGAACAGCGCGTCCATCCCGACGACCTGGCCAGCTACAACGCCTCGCTGCAGTCCGCCGCCGCCGCCCAGACGTCCTGGCACCTGGAGTTCCGGGTCCGCCTGCCGCGGCAAGGCCTGCGCTGGCGCCAGGGCGAGGCCAGCCCGCGCCTGGAGCCCGACGGTTCGGTCGTCTGGCACGGCTTCGTGACCGACATCACGGACCGCAAGCGCGCCGATTTCGAACTGCACGAACTGGCCGCCACCGACGCCCTGACCACGCTGCCCAACCGCCGCCATTTCATGTCGCGCATCGCGGCGGAGCTGGCCCGGATCAAGCGCCACGGCAGCGACTGCGCCGCGGTGCTGATGTGCGACCTGGACCATTTCAAGCACATCAACGACACCTGGGGACACGCCATCGGCGACGGCGTGCTCCAGCATTTCGCCAACACGCTGCGCGCCCAGTTGCGCGCGGTCGACCTGGCGGGACGCATCGGCGGCGAAGAGTTCGCCGTCGTATTGCCGGATACCGACCTGGAACGCGCGCACGCCTTCGCGACGCGGGTGCAGCAGCGCATCGCCGATGCGCCGTTCTCCGCGGGCGGACGGCGCATCCCGCTGACGGTCAGCATCGGGATTTCCACCATGCACACCCTGGACGCGGACGCCGAACTGGCGCTCATCCGCAGCGACCGCGCCCTCTACAACGCCAAGCAACTGGGGCGCAACCGCATCGAATCCACGCCCTCAGTGTTTTCCCGATAGAACAACCTGCAAGGCCATTTGTTCCATTGACGGTACATTAGGACACCCCTAGAGTTCCCTGCATGGGAACCTCACTACCGCTTCCGAAGTACCACCAGATCTACCTCGTCCTGCGCGAGCAATTGCAGGAAGGGCGCTTCGATCAGGAGGGCGTCCCGGGAGAGCACGCGCTGGCCGGACAGTTCGACGTGGCCCGCATCACCATCCGCAAGGCGATGGAGATGCTCGTGGCCGACGGGCTGGTGTCGCGCCGGCCCGGCCTGGGCACCTGGCCCCTGCGCGCGCCCGCCGCGCCCGCCGGCCAGCCCGGCGCCAATCCGCAGCAGAATGCGCATCTGACCGGCCTGCTGGAGAACATCGTCAACATGGGCCTGCGCACCTCGGTGCGCGTGCTGGACAGCGCCCTGGTGTCGGCGCCGCCCGCCGTGGCCGAGCCGCTCGCCATCCCGCCGGGCGCGCCGGTCCACAAGAGCCTGCGCGTGCGCAGCACCGAGGCCGGGCCGCTGTCCCACATCACTACCTACGTGCCGCGGTCCGTCGCCGACTTCACGCGCGAGGACCTCGAACGCGAGCCCCTGCTGATGCTGCTGGAGGCGGCCGGGGTGGAATTCGGCGGCGCCACGCAGACCATCTCGGCGCGCCTGGCCGACGCGCAGGTGGCGCGCCACCTGGACGTGGCCGTGGGGTCGGCGCTGCTGGCCGTGACGCGGATCGTGCGCGACGTGAACGACCGGCCCGTGCAACTGCTGCAGGGCCTGTACCGGCCCGACCGCTATCAATACCAGTTGCAGTTGTCGCGCGTCGGCAGCATCGACGCCAAGGTCTGGGTCAGCGAAGAGCTCTCGGCCCAATTCCATTGACCCCTTCGGGAACCCTTCGGAGATCGCCCATGAATTCGCGCCGCACCTTCCTCTGTCAATCCGCCGCCGCGGCCGCCCTGGTGTCGGCCCCCTGGGTGGCCCGGGCCCAGGGCGCCAAGCCCGTGAAGATCGGGATCCTGCATCCGGTGACGGGCGCGCTGGCCTATTCGGGGCAGCAATGCCGGCTGGGCGCCTTGCTGGCGGTCGAGGACATCAACAAGGCCGGCGGCATCAAGTCGCTGGGTGGAGCGCCCTTGGAGGCCGTGCTGGGCGATGCGCAGTCGCGGCCCGAGGCGGGTTCGGCGGAAGTCGAGAAAATGAACGAGGCGGGCGTCTCGGCCATCGTCGGCGCCTATGCCTCGGCGATCTGCCTGGCCACGACCCAGACCGCGGCCAAGTACAACCTGCCGCACGTGGTGGACGTGGGCGTGGCCGACCAGATCGTCGAGCGCGGCCTGAAGAACACCTTCCGTTTCGGGCCGGGCTACCGCGCCTGTAGCGAACGGGCCATCGCCGACCTCGCGGCGCTGAACGACGCGGCCGGCAAGCCCGCCAAGACGGTGATGATCGTGCACGAGGACTCCCTCTTCGGCACGGGCACCGCCGCGCTGCTGTCCAAATCGCTGCCGCAGCACGGCTTCGAAGTGAAGGACGTGGCCAAGCATCCGAACCCCACCCGCGATTTCAACAACATCGTGCTGCGCATGAAGTCCATCAACCCGGACATCGTGATCCCGGCCAACTACTACAACGAATACGCCTTGCTGCTGCGGGCCATGAAGCAGCAGAAGGTGCAGCCCAAGGCGATCTACTCGGTGCTGGGGGGCGCGGCCTCCAGCTACAAGTTCCTGAAGGAATTCCCCGACATCGCCAACGGCATCATCGACTGCAACCACTGGTTCAACCCCAAGGACGCGCGCGTGGCCCCGCTGAAGGCTCGCGTCGAAGAGAAGGGCGCCTATTTCAGCTACGAGGTGTTCATGACGTACACCTCGGTGCTGCTGCTGGCCGACGCGCTGGAACGCGCCAAGTCCGCCGAGCGCGCCGCCATCGTCGATGCGCTGGCGTCCAGCACGTTCTCGGACAACATCATGCCCTATGGGCCGACCCGGTTCGTGGACGGCCAGAACACCGGCGCGCGGCCCTTGCTGACGCAGGTGATCGGCGGCGACATCAAGGTGGTCATCCCCGCCGAGTACCGCCAGGCCGATCCCATCTTCCCGCTGAAGGCCTGAGTCCGGGCATGCTCGATCCCGCCATCCTCTTTTCCTCGGTGCTCAACGGCCTGACCACGGGCGCGGTGTACGCGCTGATCGCGCTGGGACTGACGCTGATCTACGGCGTGCTGCACATCATCAACTTCGCCCACGGGGCCGCGCTGATGGTGGCGCTGTACGCCGTGTACCTGCTGAAGGAGCGCCTGGGCATCGACCCCTACGCGGCCCTGCCGCTGGTGGTGGCCGGCATGTTCCTGCTGGGCTACGCCCTGCAGCGCTTCGTGATCAACCGCGCCAGCCACGGCAAGGACGAGAACATCCTGCTGGTGACGCTGGGGCTGGCCATCGTGCTGGAGAACCTGGCGCTGGTGTGGTTCAAGTCGGACACGCGCACCATCGACACCGCCTACACGCTGTCCACGGTGGAGATCGGGCCGGCCATGATCGCCTTGCCCAAGATCATCGCCTTCTGCGGCGCGCTGGCGGTGGCGGCGGTGCTGTTCTGGATCATCCGCGCGACCGACCTGGGGCGCGCCATCCGCGCGGTGGCCAAGGAAAAGCAGGGCGCCAGGCTGATGGGCATCGACGTCGAAAAGATCTATGCGCTGTCGTTCGGCATCGGCATGGCCTGCCTGGGCGCGGCGGCGTGCTTCCTGCTGCCGGCCTATTACGTCAATCCGCAGGTCGGCGGCGGCTTCGTGCTGGTGGCGTTCACCATCGTGGTGCTGGGCGGCATGGGCAGCTTCGCGGGGGCGCTGGCCGGCGGCCTGCTGATCGGCGTGGTGGAATCCATCGGGGGCCTGTTCCTGGGCGACTCGCTGGGCCAGATGGGTATTTTCGCGATCTTCATCGCGGTGCTGCTGTTTCGCCCGCAGGGGCTGTTCGGGGCGAGGAGCTGAGCATGGGCCGGGACCTTTTCGCAATCGCGCTGTTCGGCGCGGCGCTGGCGGCCGCGGCCGCGCTGATGCAGTCGGGCGTGGCGCTGACCTTCGTGATGATGTCGCTGTACGCCGCCTTGCTGTCGCAGGCGTGGAATATCCTGGGCGGCTACGGCGGGCAATTGTCGTTCGGCCACGCGCTGTTCTTCGGCGTCGGCGCCTATGCCCAGGCGCTGGGCCAGATGAACCTGGGCCTGAACCCGTGGCTGGTCCTGCCCCTGGCCATCGCGCTGGGCGCGCTGGTCGGCCTGGCTGTCGGCGGGCTGACGTTCCGCTACGGCCTGAAGGGCTCGTACTTCGCCCTGGTGACGCTGGCGTTCGCCGAGGTGTTCCGCATCCTGGCGCTGTCGGCGTCGTTCACCGGCGGCGGGGTCGGACTGATGGTGCCGCTGCAGGAAGGCGCGGCCAACATGCAGTTCGGCTCGCGCCGCGGCTACATCTACCTGCTGCTGGCTTTCGTGCTGCTGGCGCTGGCGGTCACGGCCTGGCTGCGCCATTCGCGGTTCGGCGCCTACCTGCAGGCGGTGCGCGACAACGAGGACGCGGCGCGCGCCATCGGCGTGGATCCGCTGCGCGTCAAGCTGGGCGGCATCGCGCTGTCGGCGGCGTTCATGAGCGCGGCGGGCGCCTTCTACGTGCAGGTGTTCCAGTACATCGATCCGGGCATCGCGTTCGGCCCGGCCGTGTCGGTGGAGGCCCTGGTGGGCGCCATCGTGGGCGGCCTGGGCACCTTGTGGGGGCCGGTGCTGGGCGCCGTGGTCCTGCATGGGCTCGGCGACGTCACGCGCAACCTGTTCGGCGAACTGCCGGGCATCAGCATGGTCATCTACGGCACGGTCCTCATCGTGATCGTCATGTTCATGCCCCGCGGCATCGCCGGCTGCGGCCAATCGCTGCGCCGCCTGGCCGGTTTCAAGGAGCGCGCCCGTGCCTGAGATCCTGCTGCAAGCGCGCAATCTTTCCATCACCTTCGGCGGCCTGAAGGCGGTCCAGGACGTCAGCCTGGACGTGCCCCAGGGCTCGCTTACCGCGCTGGTCGGCCCCAACGGCGCGGGCAAGACCACGCTGTTCGGGCTGTTGTCGGGCTTCCTGAAACCCGGGGCCGGCTCGGTGCATTTCGCCGGCCGCGACATTACAGGCCGTCCGCCGCACGAATCGGCCCGGCAGGGGCTGACCCGCACTTTCCAGATCGTGCAGCCCTTCGGCGCGCAGACGGTGCGGCAGAACATCGCCGTGGGCGCGCACCTGCGCCTGGGCAGCCGGCGCGAGGCGCTGGCCGCGGCCGAAGAGGTCGCGGCGCGGGTGAACCTGCAAGCTTCGCTGGACAGGCCGGCGGCCGACCTGACGGTGGCGGGGCGCAAGCGGCTGGAACTGGCGCGCGCGCTGGCCACGCAGCCGCGCCTCTTGCTGCTGGACGAGGTATTGGCGGGGCTGAACCCCAGCGAGATCGACGAGATGATCCCGGTGGTGAAGCGACTGGCGGACGACGGCGTCACGGTGCTGATGATCGAACACGTGATGCGCGCGGTGATGAGCCTGGCCGAGCATGTGTGGGTGCTGGCGCAGGGCCGGCTCATTGCATCCGGCACGCCGGGCGAAGTCACGCGCGACCCGGCGGTGGTCGAGGCCTACCTGGGCCAGGGCGCGGCGGCCAGGCTGGCCGCGCAGGGGGGGCGAGCATGAGCGCATTGCTGGAGATCGAGGGCCTGCGGGCCGGCTACGGGCGCATGGAAGTGCTGCGCGGCGTGGATCTGCGGGTGGACGAAGGCGAGATCGTGGTGCTGCTGGGCAGCAACGGCGCCGGCAAGTCCACCTTGAACAATACGGTGTGCGGGCTGTGCCGGCCCTGGGGCGGCACGGTGCGCTTCGACGGGCGCGACCTGACCGGCCGCCATTACCGCGAGGTGGTCAAGGCCGGCCTGATCCAGGTGCCGGAGGGCCGCCGCGTGTTCCCCAACCTGAGCGTGCGCGAAAACCTGGAGCTGGGCTCCTTCACCCGGGCGCGCGAACGCCGGGCCGCCAACCTGGAGAAGGTGCTGGCCATCTTCCCGCGCCTGCGGGAACGCCTGGCGCAATTGGCGGGCACCATGTCGGGCGGCGAGCAGCAGATGCTGGCCATCGGCCGCGGCCTGATGGCCGAGCCGCGCCTGCTGATCCTGGACGAGCCTTCGCTGGGCCTGTCGCCGCTGATGGTCGAAGAACTGTTCGGCCTGATCCAGCGGCTGCACGGCGACGGGCTGGCGATCCTGCTGGTCGAACAGAACGTGGGCCAGTCCCTGGAGACGGGGCAGCGGGCCTACGTGCTGGAAAACGGGGCGGTGCGCTACAGCGGCGCCTGCCTGGAACTGATGGCCAGCGACGACGTCCGCCGGGCCTATCTGGGGATGTAGCCATGGCCGAGCCTCAAACGCTGGCCCAGAAACTGATCGCGGCCGCCTGCGGCCGCGATGCGGTGGCCGAGGGCGAAATCGTCACCTGTGCCGTGGACCTGGCGATGTTCCACGATTCCAGCGGCCCGCGGCGCTTGCAGCCCATGTTGCAGGAGCTGGGCGCGTCGCTCTGGGATCCGTCAAAAGTGGTGCTGGTCATCGACCACTACGTGCCCGAATCCGACGACGAATCGCGCCGCATCGTGCGCATCGCGCGCGATTGGGCGGCTGAACAGCAACTGCCCAACGTCTACGACTCCCTGGGCATCTGCCACGTGGTCGTGCCGCAGCACGGGCATATCCGCCCGGGCATGTTCTGCGTGGGCGGGGACTCGCATTCGCCCACCGGCGGCGCGTTCGGCGCGTACATGTTCGGCATCGGCAGCACCGAGATGCTGGGCGTGGCCGTCACCGGGCGGATCTGGGTGAAAGTGCCGCAGACGTTGATGATGCGCTGGAACGGCCGGCTGGCCGAAGGCGTGACCGCCAAGGACATGATGCTGCACATGATCGGCCGCTACGGCATGAACGGCGGCCGCTACCAGGCCGTGGAATTCTGCGGCGAAGCCGTGCGCGCGCTGTCCATGCAGGAGCGCATGACGCTATCGAACATGAGCGCCGAGCTGGGTTCGCAGGTGGGCCTGATCGCCCCGGACGAGACCACGGCGGCCTATCTGCGGGAGGCGGGCGTGGAGGCCGGGCTCGATCTGGCGCGCTGGCGCGGCGACGAAGGCGCCAAGGCGGAATGGCACGATTTCGACGCGGCCGCGCTGGTGCCCCAGGTGGCCGCGCCGCACAGCCCGGCCAATGCGCGCGACGTGGGCGAATACCGCGGCGTGCCGGTGCAGGTCGCATACATCGGCGCGTGCACCGGCGCCAAGCTGGAAGACCTGCGCGCCGCGGCCAGCGTGCTGCGCGGACGGCGGCTGGCCGCCGGCATGCGCCTGATGGTGGCGCCGGCCAGCCGGCAGGACCAGCAGCAGGCCGAGCGCGAAGGCGTCATGCAGGCGCTGCGCGAGGCGGGCGCCGAAGTGCTGCCCACGACTTGCGGCGCCTGTGCCGGCTACGGCGGGTCGATCCCGGACGGGGCCAGCGTCATTTCCACCACGGCGCGGAATTTCAAGGGGCGCATGGGGTCGGAGACCGCCCAGGTCTACCTGGCCTCGCCCTACACGGTGGCGGCGTCGGCCGCCGCCGGCCGCATCGCCGACCCCCGGGAGTTCATGGCATGACCGACCAGCCAACGGCGCATCGCGTCTGGCGAGTGGGCGCGGACATCGACACCGACGCGCTGGCGCCCGGCGCCTACATGAAGTTCGGCATCGACGAGATCGCGCGCCATTGCCTGCAGCGGGTGCGGCCCGAGTTCGCCGCCCAGGCGCGGCCGGGCGACGTGCTGGTGGCGGGGCCGAACTTCGGCATCGGTTCGTCCCGCGAGCAGGCCGCCGCCGCGCTCGTGCGCCTGGGCATCGCCGCGGTGGTCGCGCCGTCCTTCAACGGCCTGTATTTCCGCAACGCCTTCAACGTGGGCCTGCTGCTGCTGACCTGCGCCCAGGCCGAGACCCTGGAGGAGGGCGAGCGCATCGCCCTCGACCCGGCGGCCGGACGCATCGTCCGCGCCGACGGCCATACCGCGCTGCATTGCGAGGCCGTGCCCGACTTTTTGCTGGACATGGTGCGGGCCGGCGGACTGCTGAATCTGCTGAAACAGCGCTAAACCTCTTAGGAAGAACATCATGCTGGATCCGGTCACACTCGCAGTCCTGAAGGGCCGCCTGGAACAGATTGCCGACGAAATGGACGCCACGCTGTACCGTAGCGCGTTCAATCCCATCATCGCCGAGGCCCACGACGCCTGCCACGGTATGTACGACGCGGCCACCGGCGCCACGCTGGTGCAGGGCAAGTCCGGCCTGCCGGTGTTCGTGGGCGCGATGGCCTTCGCGGTCAAGGCCGCGGCCAAGGCGGCGGCCGAGCGCGGCGGCATGGTCGACGGCGACGTCTGGCTCTTCAACGACCCCTACGAAGGCGGCACGCACGCCAACGACTTCAAGCTGGTCCGCCCGGTGTTCCGGGGCGGCGCGCTGTTCTGCTTCCTGGCGTCGGCCGCGCACTGGCACGACGTGGGCGGCGCGGTGCCCGGCAACTACAACCCCGCGGCCACCGAATGCTGGCAGGAGGCCGTGCAGATCCCGCCGGTGCGCATCGTGCGCGCCGGCGTGCTGGACCTGGACGTGCTGGCGATCCTGAAGGCCAACACCCGGCTGCCGGACAGCCTGTGGGGAGACTTGAACGGGCAACTGGCGGCGCTGGAACTGGGCGTGGGCCGGCTGGACGGCCTGCTGGAGGAATACGGCGACGCGACGGTGCTGGAGTCGCTGGACACGCTGCGCGAACGGGCGCGCCGCCTGATGCGCGACCACATCGCGCGCCTGCCCGACGGCGATTACGCCTTCGAGGACATGCTGGACAACGACGGCGTGCGCGACGAACCGCTGCGCATCGCGCTCAAGCTCAGCATCGACGGCGAGCGGCTGGTGCTGGACTTCAACGGCACCTCGCCGGCCTGCGCCGGCCCGGTGAACATCTCCCGCGCGACGGCCATCGCCGCCTGCTACGTGGCGCTCAAGCACCTGTTCCCGGACGTGCCGGCCAACGCCGGCGTGCTGGACGCGGTGGAAGTGGTGCTGCCCGACGGCCTGGTGATCTCGGCGGACCGGCCGCGTCCGGTGGGCGGCTACACCGAGACCATCCTGCGCATGATCGACGTGATCTTCTGCGCCATGGCCCAGGCCGAGCCGGCGCGCGCGATGGCGCAGGCCTACGGCACCATCAACGCGCTGTCGATCGCCGGCTACCGCAGCGACGCCGCCCGGCGCGGCCAGCGCTGGGTCATGTTCAGCTTCTTCGGCGGCGGCCACGGCGGCCATTCGGACGGCGACGGCCTGAGCCACGGCAACGCGCCGATCTCCACCGCCACGATTCCGCCGCTGGAAATCCTGGAAGCGGCGTATCCGGTGCGCTTCACGCAATGGGCGCTGCGTCCGGATTCGGCCGGCGACGGCGAACACCGCGGCGGCCTGGGCGCCATCTATGAAATCGAATTGCTGGAAGACAGCGCCGAAGCGTTCATCTTCGGCGAACGCGGCCGCAGCGCGCCCAAGGGCATCGCGGGCGGCGGCGAAGCGGCGCTGAACGTGTTCCGCTACCGGCGGGACGGCGAATGGCTCGCTCCGCCGATGCGCTCGAAGATGCTGGGCATCCAGTTGCGGCGCGGCGACCGGGTGCGGCTGGAGACGCCGGGCGGAGGCGGCTACGGCGCGCCGGCCGCGCGGCCGGCGGCGGCGCGCGAGCACGACCGCAAGATGGGGTATGTCAGCGGAATTCTGAAGGAGCAGGCGGCATGAGCGCGGCACAAGGGTTGGTGGTAGGCGTGGACGTGGGCGGCACGTTCACGGACATTTTCGTGCTAGACGAGGCGGCGGGCACCGCCCGCGTGGTGAAAGTGCCTTCCACGCGCGGCGAGGAAGCGCGCGGCTTCATGAACGGCATCGCCCGCGTGGCCGACGGCGCCGGCGCCATCGCCACCATCGTGCACGGCACCACGGTCGGCACCAACGCGCTGCTGGAGCGCAAGGTGGCGCGCACCGGCATCATCACGACGGAAGGCTTTCGCGACGTGCTGGAAATGCGGCGGCGCGACCGGCCCCGGACCTGGGGCCTGCGCGGCAACTACGAGCCGGTGGTGCCGCGCGACCTGCGCCTGGAAGTCAGCGAGCGGGTGTTGGCGGACGGCACGGTGCACACGCCGGTGGACCTGGACCAGGTCGAGGCGGTCGCGCGCGAACTCCTGGCGCGGGGCTGTGACGCCGTCTGCCTGTTCTTCGTCAACGCCTACGCCAATCCGGACAACGAGGCGCGGGCCGCGGCGCGCGTGCGCGCGGTCTGGCCCAACGGCAACGTCACGGCCGCGACCGAGGTGCTGCCGGAGATCCGCGAGTTCGAGCGCTGCTCCACGGCGGCGCTCAACGCGGCGCTCCAGCCCGTGGTCGGCAGTTACCTGACGCGGCTGGAATCGGACCTGAAATCGAACGGTTTCGACGGCGAACTGCTGGTGGTGCAGAGCAACGGCGGCGTGATGTCGCGCCAGACGGCCTGCGACGTGCCGGTGCGCACGGCGCTGTCGGGCCCCGCGGCCGGCGTGATCGCCTGCGCGGCCATCGCGCGCGCGGCGGGCTTTCCGGACGTGGTCAGCGGCGACATGGGCGGCACCTCGTTCGACGTGTCGCTGGTGGCGGGCGGCGAAGCCTCGCTGTCGGCGCAGACCTCCATCGATTTCGGCATGGTGGTGCGCGCGCCCATGATCCAGATCGAGACGATAGGCGCGGGCGGCGGCTCGATCGCCAGCGTGGACGCGGGCGGCCTGCTGCAAGTGGGGCCCGAGTCCGCCGGCAGCGTGCCGGGGCCGGCCTGCTACGGGCGGGGCAATACCCGGCCCACCGTCACCGACGCCAACGTGCTGCTGGGCCGCATCGCGGCCGAGCGCCCGCTGGGCGGCGGCCTGCTGGCCACGATGGACGTGGAACGGGCGCGCGCCGCGATCGAGGAACACGTCGCCAGGCCCCTGGGCCTGGACGTCCACGCCGCGGCGGAGGCGATACTGACCGTCGCCAACGCCAAGATGGCGGGGGCGATCCGCGTGGTGTCGATCGAGCGCGGCCACGATCCGCGCAAGTTCGCCTACATGCCGTTCGGCGGCGGCGGCGCGCTGCACGTCTGCGCCATGATGAACGAGGTGGACGCCGCCCGCGGCATCGTGCCGCGCTATCCGGGCGTGACCTCGGCGCTGGGCTGCGTCATGGCCGACATGCGCCACGACGGGGTGCAGACCTTGAACGTGGCGCTGGACGCCCTGGATTCCGCGGACCTGCTGGCCCGCATCGACGGGCTCGCCATGGCCTGCCAGGAACGGCTGGATTCCGCCGGGGTGGCCTTCGAGGGCATCCGCGAGAGCATCGAACTGGACATGCTGTACGTGGGTCAGAGCCACACGGTGCGGGTCGAGATCAGCCGCGCCGAACTGGACCGCGCCGGCATCGCCGCGGCGTTCGACCGGGCCTATCTTTCCGCCTTCGGCCGCAGCCTGGCCGGCATTCCGGTGCGGATCCTGAACCTGCGCTATGCGCGCATCGGCCAGCGGCCCAAGTTCGACCTGGCGCTGCTGGCGCCGACCGGCCGGGACATGCCGGCGGCGCTGGGCACGCAGCCGGTGTTCCACGCCGGCCAATGGCGCGACGCCGCGCGCTACGCGCGCCTGGACCTGCCGGTGGGCGCCGAGGTGGCCGGCCCGGCCATCCTGGAGCAGCCGGACACCACCATCTGGATCGAACCCGGCTTCACCGGCCGCGTCGATTTCCTGGGCAATCTGCTGATCGCCCGCGAAGCTTCCTAGGAGCGGACGATGTCCACCCTCGATCCCCGCAGCACCGCGCTGATCATCGTCGATCTGCAGAACGATTTCCTGTCGCCCGGCGGCGCCTATGACCGCGGCGGCGCGGTCAGCCCGCAGGCGCGCGCCCTGCCGGCGCGCGTGGCGCCCGTGGCGCGCGCGCTCAAGGCGCGCGGCGGCTTCGTCGCGGCCAGCCTGTTCACGCTGTGGCCGGACGCGCACGGCGAACCCATGGTTTCGCCGCACTTGAGGCAGTTGCGCCCGTTCCTGCGCAAGGGCGATTTCGCCGCGGGTTCGGCGGGGCAGGCCAACGTGGCCGAACTGGACGGGCTGGTGGACGCGTCCGTCTGGAAGGTCGCCTACTCGGCCTTCTTCAATACGCAGCTCGACTGGGTACTGCGCCGCGCGGGCATCGCCAACGTGGCGATCGCCGGCATCGTCACCAACGGCGGCGTGGCCAGCACGGCGCGCGACGCGCATATGCGCGACTACCACGTATCGGTGCTGGCCGACGGCTGCGCCGCGCCCACGCCCGCCATGCACGAGGCCGCCCTGGCCGACCTGCGCACCGTGGCCGACGTGCTGACCTGCCAGGATTTCGCGGGCAGGCTGGGATCGTGAAAGCGAACGCGCCCGAGGTCCTGCGCGGCGCCGCGCCCGGCGCGGACGCCATGCGCGTGCCGGTGGCCATCATCGGCGCCGGGGCTTGCGGCCTGACCGCGGCGCTGCGCCTGGCCGACGCCGGCATCGAGACCGTGCTGATCGAGCGCGACGCCGCGCCCAGCGGCTCCACCGCCTTGTCGTCCGGCTTCATCCCGGCGGCGGGGTCGGCGGCGCAGCTTGCGGCGGGCATCGAGGACGACGCGCAGCGCTTCGCCGCCGACATCCAGGCCAAGGCCCATGGCGCGGCCGCGCCGCACCTGGTCGCCGCCTATACGGGCGCGGCGGCGGCGGCCGTGGACAATCTGGCGCGCCATGGCCTGGCCTTCGAAGTGCTGGACGGCTTCCTCTATCCCGGCCACGGCGCCCGCCGCATGCACACTTTGCCCGAGCGCACCGGCGCGGCGCTGGTCGCCGCGCTGGAGCGCGCCGCCACGGGCGCCGGCGCCTATCTGCTGACCCGCGCCCTGGCGCGGCGGCTCTGGGCGGACGAGGACGGCCGCGTCTCGGCCGTGGGTTGCGAGCGGCCGGACGGCTCGATGGACGTGATCGGCTGCGACGTGCTGATCCTGGCCTGCAACGGCTTCGGCGGCAATGCGGCGATGGTGGCCGAGCATCTCCCCGCCATGCGCGAGGCGGTCTATGGCGGCCACGCCGGCAACGACGGCAGCGCCATCGAATGGGGCGCGCAGTTGGGCGCGGGCCTGGCCGACCTGGGCGGCTACCAGGGCCATGGCTCGTGGGCCACGCCGCAGGGCGCGCTGATCTCCTGGGCCGTCATGATGGACGGCGGCGTGCAGATCAACCGCGAAGGGCGCCGCTTCCACGACGAGACCCGCGGCTATTCCGAAGCCGCCGTCCACGTGCTGGCGCAGCCCGGCGGCGTGGCCTGGAACGTGTTCGACGGCCGCACGCTGGCGCTGGCGCGGGGGTTCCCCGACTTCGTCGCGGCCGAGGCCGGCCAGGCGCTGAAGACCTGCGCGGACGTGGCGGCGCTGGCCGCGCTGATCGGCTGCGACGCGGACACGTTGGGCCGGACCCTGGCGCACGCGCGTCCCGGCGCCGCGGACGCGCACGGCCGGCGCTTCGAGCGCGCGCTGGGGGCGCCCTACCACGCGGTCAAGGTGACGGGGGCGCTGTTCCACACCCAGGGCGGCCTGGACATCGACGCGCAATGCCGCGTGCTGGACCGGACCGGCCGGCCCCTGCCCAACCTGCTGGCGGCGGGCGGGGCGGCCCGCGGCGTTTCGGGCAATGATGTGTCGGGCTACCTGTCCGGCAACGGCCTGCTCAGCGCCGTGGCGGGCGGCCATATTGCCGCGGCGACCGCGGCGGCGCTGCTGAAGCGCGAACTTGCCTAGGGAATCGACGATGCGCAAGCAGAACCTGAAAACGCAACTGGAAGCCGGCGCCGTGCTGGCTCCCGGGGTATACGACGCCTTGTCGGCCTTGCTCGCCGAGCAGGCCGGCTTTGGCGCGCTGTACCTCTCCGGGGCGTCGATCGCCTACACGCGGCTGGGCCGCTCCGACATCGGCCTGACCACCTATACCGAGGTCGAGGATGCGCTGGCCCGTATTACGGAGCGGGTGGCGGTGCCCGTCATCGTGGACGCCGACACCGGCTTCGGCAACGCGCTGAACACGCAGCGCACGGTGCGAGGCTTCGAGCGGGCGGGCGCGGCCATGATCCAGTTGGAGGACCAGACCTTTCCCAAGCGCTGCGGCCATCTGGACGGCAAGACGGTGATCCCGGCCGCCGAGATGTGCGGCAAGCTGCGCGCGGCGGTGGATGCGCGCCTCAGCGAATCGACGCTGATCCTGGCGCGCACGGACGCGCTCGCGGCCGAAGGGCTGGAAGCGGCGCTGGACCGCGCCGATGCCTATCTGGAGGCCGGCGCGGACGCGCTCTTCATCGAGGCGCTGCGCACGCCCGGGCAGATGGAGGCGGCCTGCAAGCGCTACGCGGGGCGCGTGCCGCTCCTGGCCAATATGGTGGAAGGGGGCAAGACGCCGGTGCAAGGCGCCGAGGCGCTGACCGCGCTGGGATTCCGCATCGTCATCTTCCCCGGCGGCACGGCGCGCGCCGTGGCGCACACCTTGCAGGGCTACTACGCCAGCCTGCGCCGCCACGGCACCACCGCGCCCTGGCGCGACGGGATGCTGGACTTCGACGGCCTGAACGCCGTCATCGGCACGCCGGAACTGCTGGAGCGGGGCAAGGCCTACGGCGGATGAGGTGGCGGGCGCCCGGGAGAGGGCGCCTTTGCCCGCGCCGCCGCCGTCAATGCAGTTCGGCCACGCCCGCCCGGGCCAGCTCGGCCAGCCGGTCCAGGCCGGCTTCCGTGCCGATCCGCCGGCCTTGCGCGCCGCTGCCGTCGAGCAGGGCCGCCTGTTCGGTGAAGCGCATCAGTGTGCCCGCGCCGGCGGCCACGAACTCCACCGTGACCAGCGAAGCCGATATCCGCTGTCCCCCGAAGCCCATCTCGTAGGCGTAGATGATGCGCCGGCCCGGCACGACGTCCAGGTAGGCCGCGCGGTAGGTCTGTTCCGCGCCGTCGGGAGTGCGCCAGCGCTTGGACTCCGTTCCGTCGGCCCGGAAGTCGAAATGCTCTTCCAGCACGGCCCAGTCCGGATGGCAGCCGGTCCAGCGCTGCTTCAGCCTGGGTTCGGACCAGAAGCGGAAGGCGTCTTGCGGACTGCCGGGCAGTTCGCGTTCGATGACGAAGGTGGCGTGTTCGATGGCAGGGGCGGTCATGGCGTGTCGTCCTCGGGGGGAATGTCGTGCATGGCCTGCACGAGGCGGTCGAAGGCCGCTTCCATCGCGGCCTCCCGTTGGCGCACCCATTCGTCGATCTGGCGGAAAGCGCCGGGCCGCATGCGGTAGGTCCGGCTGCGTCCGGCCTTCTCCGACATGACGATGCCTCCGTTTTCCAGCACCTGCAGGTGCTTGACCGCCGAAGGCAGTCTCAGCCTGGCCGGTTCGGCCAGTTGCTTGACGGTGGCGGGGCCGCGGCTGAGCTGTTCCACCATGGCGCGCCGGTTGGGGTCGGCCAGGGCGGTGAACAGCAGATCGAGCGGGCGGTGCGTGGGATCCATTGCCTTTCCAATAGTTTCCGTTAGAGGAAACTATACGCGCGTCGGCACGCGCGGGCAAGCGCGCGGCAAAAAAAATTAACGCGCGCCCGGCGTCCGCTGGTGCGGCTGCAAGGGAGGCACCGCCCGGCCGGCGGTCAGGGTCCAGAACCCGGGCAGGAAGCATTCGGCCACGAGCAGCGGCTGGCCCATGCGCCAGAACACCGAACGGCGCGCCCAGACGCGGGCCGCCTCGGGATCCGGGCGCGCCGCGCCCAGCGCCCGCAGCGCCGTTGCGTGGAAAGGCACCGGCGACGCCAGCCGGCGGCAGGCGAAGGGCGAACGGATGACGGTGCGGTCGTGGTAGAGCATGTCCGCGAGCGGCCGCGTCGACAGGCGCCGCATGCCCTGCCACGCGCCGTGCGAGGCCGTCAGCGGCGTGAGGCTGCGGGCGGGCACGCTGTCCACGCCATCGACCGACATCAGGACCTCGCGCACCCAGACCGGGCTGCCGGGGGCGATGCACATGGCTTGCGCTTCGTCCGGCGGGGCGCCGTCGGCGTATTCGGCCAGCACGCGCAGGCGGACGCCGCCCACCTGCCGCAGGCCGGCGGTCAGGGCGCCGGGGCGGAACAGCCAGTGCCGCATGGCGGGCGGCAGCAGGGGCGGGGCGGCCGGCAGCCAGCCCGGAGCGAGGGGAGGGGAAAGTACTGCTAGGCTAGTCATGGCTGCGTATTATGCCAAGAGCGGCGCGCGGCGAGCGGCGAGCGCCGCGCCGCGCCCGGCCTGCGGCGTTGCCGCAGCCGCGCCCGTCACGCGCTCCTGTTGCACGCGTCCGTCGCACGCGTCTGTTACACGCGTCCGTTACACGCGTCCGTTACACGCGTCCGAATACAATATCGCCCATGGAAAAAGTACGTATCTCCAAGCTCATGTCCGAGCGCGGACTGTGTTCGCGCCGCGAGGCCGACACCTATATCGAACGCGGCTGGGTCCGGGTGGATGGCGTCGTGGTGTCCGAATTGGGCGCCCGGGCCTTTCCCGACCAGGCCATTACCCTGGAACGCGCCGCGCAGGCCCGCCAGACCTCGCGCGTCACCATCCTGATCAACAAGCCGGTGGGCTACGTGTCGGGCCAGGCCGAGAAAGGCTATACGCCCGCCGTCGCCCTGATCGACGCCCGGTCGCGCTACGCGGGCGACCGGGAACCGCGGCGTTTCGAGCGCGGGCACCTGGACGGGCTGGCGGTGGCCGGCCGGCTGGACATCGATTCGCAGGGCCTGCTGGTGCTGACGCAGGACGGCCGCGTCGCCAAGCATCTCATCGGCGAGGATTCCAGCGTGGACAAGGAGTACCTGGTGCGGGTGCAGGGCAGCCTGTCCGAGAGCGGGCTGGGCCTGCTGAACCACGGCCTGTCGCTGGACGGCAAGGCGCTCCGGCCGGCGCAGGTGCGCTGGCAGAACAGCGACCAGTTGCGCTTCGTGCTGCGCGAGGGCAAGAAGCGCCAGATCCGCCGCATGTGCGAACTGGTCGGCCTGAAAGTGGTGGGCCTGAAGCGGGTGCGCATCGGGCGCGTGTCCCTGGGCGACCTGCCGCTGGGGCAATGGCGCTATCTGCGCGAAGACGAGCGTTTCTGAAAAACCGCCGGGCGCCCGATTGATCGTCCCTGCCGACATCTGTTGTCGGCGTGCGCCAGATTTTTCAATCTGTTTCCGATTCGGGCCTATGTCATAAAAGCGGGAGTATCCTTCGCCTGCCCGCTGCTGCCCAGGCGCTCCATCAGGAATTCGATGAAAATCCGGGTCTTGGCGGGCAGAAGCCGCGTCTCCGTGACCGCGTAGACCGGGAAAGGACCGAGCTGCCAGTCCGGCAGCACCCGCTGCAACTGGCCCGATTGCTGTTCGGCCAGTTGGCCGCCCACGAGCACCGCGATGCCCGCGCCCAGCATGGCCAGGCGCCGGGCCATGGCGACGCCGTTGACGGAAAAGCGGTTCCCTGGCGTGAATTCGATGTGCTGGCTGCCGTTGGTCAACGGCCAGCGGGTCACGCGTCCCGCGCCTTCCGCGCGGAACTCTATGCATTCGTGCCGGGTCAGGTCGCTGGGGTGCTTCGGTTCGCCGTGCTTCGCCAGGTAATCGCGCGAGGCGTACATATGGGCGGGCAGCATGCCCAGCAGCCTTGCAATCTGTGTCGAGTCGGGCAGTTCGCCGATTTCGATGGAAATATCGCAGGTCTGGAACACGCGCGACGCGTGGTCCGGATTGGCCAGATCCAGGAAAAACGTGACGTCGGGGTAGCGGCGGGAAAACTCCATGAACGATTCAGCCAGGAAATCCGTGCCGAAGTCCGCGGGCATGTTCACCCGCAGCGGCCCGGCGGGCGTGTCCACCAGCTTCTGTAGTTCTTCGTGGGCGATCTGCGCCTCGGCCACGATGTGCTGGCAGCGTTCGAAGTACAGGCGGCCCGCGTCCGTCAATTCGACCTTGCGCGTGGTGCGGCTGAGCAGCCGCAGGCCGATCGACCGCTCCAGTTCGGCCACCTGGCGGGACAGGGTCGACTTCGGGACGCCGAGCGCCGCCGCGGCGCGGCTGAAGCTGCGCGTTTTCGCGACTTCGACGAAAAGTTCCATGCCTTGCAAGCGTTTCATGACGGAATTCTGTCATATCAAAGGTTTGGAAATTGTCCCATAAATGGAATGATGTTTTCTCGGCGTGCCTCTTTGTTTCTGGGGCGGGATAACTCAGAATGCGAGTTCTGCAATGCAGCAATGCCACGACGCCCAGCCTGCGTGTTCAAGGCAAATCCACCCCGGCCGATCCACACGGACCGCATACGCGCCACGGTCCGGGGAGTTTTTTTTCGCGCACCCCGCGCAACGGGTGCGGCATGGGTACTTTTTTGGAAATCGGGAATGCAATCTATGAATAAGAAAAGCGCTATGTGGCGCGGCGCGGCGGTTGCCACGCTGACGGCATCGGCACTCACACTGGCCGCCTGCGGCAAGAAGCAAGAGGCGCCCCAGGCAGGCAAACCGCAGGTAACGGTGGTGACGCTGGCCGCGCAACCGGTTTCCCTGACCACCGAATTGCCGGGCCGCACCTCGCCCTTCCGCGTGGCCGAAGTGCGTCCCCAGGTCAACGGCATCGTCCAGAAGCGGCTCTTCACCGAAGGCGGCGAGGTCAAGGCGGGGCAGCAGCTCTACCAGATCGACCCCGCGCTCTACCAGGCCAGCTTCGACAGCCAGAAGGCCGCCCTGGCGCGCGCGCAGGCCCAGCAGAAAACGGCCGCGCTGCTGGCCGAGCGCTACAAGCCGCTCGTGGCCACCCGCGCCGTCAGCCAGCAGACCTACGACAACGCCGTCGCCTCGCGCGACCAGGCCGCAGCCGACGTGCTGTCGGCCAAGGCCGCGCTCGACACGGCGCGTATCAACCTGGTCTATACCAAGGTGCTCTCGCCCATCGACGGCATCATCGGCCGTTCCTCGGTGACCGAGGGCGCGCTGGTCACGGCCAACCAGACCTCGGCGCTGGCCTCGGTGCAGCAGATCGACCCGATCTACGTCGACGTCACCCAGTCCAGCGTCCAGTTGCTGCGCCTGCAGAACGCGCTGGCCAGCGGCCAGTTGAAGAAGGCCGACGGCGAACAGGCCGCGCTCGTGACGCTGACGCTGGAAGACGGCTCGCAATACGCGCAGCAGGGCAAGCTCCAGTTCTCGGAAGTCACGGTCGACCAGGGCACGGGCTCGGTCACCCTGCGCGCGGTGTTCCCCAACCCGGAGCGCCGCCTGCTGCCGGGCATGTTCGTGCGCGCCCGCCTGGCCGACGGCGTGGCCGCCGACGGCCTGCTGGTGCCGCAGCGCGGCGTGACGCGCAACCAGCGCGGCATGCCGACGGCGCTGGTGGTCAACGCCAAGAACCAGGTCGAATTGCGCGAACTGAAGGCCGACCGCGCCGTCGGCGACAAGTGGCTGGTCACCGACGGCCTGTCCGCGGGCGACAAGGTCATCGTGGAAGGCGTGCAGATGGTGCGCCCCGGGGTTGAAGTGATCGCCACCGAAGCCAAGGCCAACGCGCCGCAAGCGCCGCAACCGCAAGCGGCCGCGGCGGCGAAGCAGCAGTAGTCAGGGAGCCACGCATGGCAAAGTTTTTCATCGATAGGCCGGTTTTCGCCTGGGTGATCGCAATCGTGCTGATGATGGCCGGTGCGCTGTCCATCCTGAAGCTGCCGGTCTCCCAATATCCCAACATCGCGCCGCCGGCCATCGGCATCGCGGTGACCTACCCGGGCGCGTCCGCGCAGACCGTGCAGGACACCGTGGTGCAGGTGATCGAGCAGCAGATGAACGGGCTGGACGGCCTGCAATACATCTCGTCGGAAAGCAACTCCGACGGCAGCATGTCCATCACCCTGACCTTCAAGCAGGGCACCAATCCCGACACCGCGCAGGTGCAGGTGCAGAACAAGCTGTCGCTGGCGCAGCCGCTCCTGCCGCAGGAAGTCCAGCAGCAGGGCATCCGGGTCACCAAGGCCACCAAGAACTTCCTGATCGTGGCGGGCTTCGTGTCCACCGACGGCACGATGACCAAGGACGACCTGGCCGACTACGTCGCGTCCTACGTCCAGGATCCCATCAGCCGCACGCAGGGCGTGGGCGACTTCCAGTTGTTCGGCTCGCAGTACGCGATGCGCATCTGGCTGGACCCGGCCAAGCTCGTCAACTACGGCCTGACCACGGTCGACGTGGTGGCGGCGATCAAAGAGCAGAACGTGCAGGTGTCGTCCGGGCAACTGGGCGGCCTGCCGTCCGTGCGCGGCCAGCAGTTGAACGCTACCATCATCGGGCCGTCGCGCCTGGAAAAGGCGGAAGACTTCGGCCGCATCCTGCTCAAGGTCAACACCGATGGTTCGCAGGTGCGGCTGGCCGACGTGGCGCGCATCGAGCTGGGCGGGCAGACCTACGCCATCGACAGCTTCTACAACGGCAAGCCCGCCTCGGGCCTGGCCATCAAGCTGGCGCCCGGCGCAAACGCCCTGGATACGGCGCAGGCGGTGCGCGACACCATCAACAACCTGAAGCCGTACTTCCCGCAGGGCATGGACGTCGTCTATCCGTACGACACGACGCCGTTCGTCAGCCTGTCGATCCACGAAGTGTTCAAGACGCTGGTGGAGGCCATCGTCCTGGTCTTCCTGGTGATGTACCTGTTCCTGCAGAACTTCCGCGCCACCATCATCCCGACGCTGGCCGTGCCGGTCGTGCTGCTGGGCACCTTTGGCGTGCTGGCGGCGTTCGGCTATTCCATCAACACCCTGACCATGTTCGGCATGGTGCTGGCTATCGGCCTGCTGGTGGACGACGCCATCGTGGTGGTGGAAAACGTGGAGCGGGTGATGGCCGAGGAGGGCCTGACGCCCAAGCAGGCCACGCGCAAGTCCATGTCGCAGATCACGGGCGCGCTGATCGGCATCGCGATGGTGCTGGCCGCCGTGTTCATCCCCATGGCGTTCTTCGGCGGCTCCACGGGCGTGATCTATCGCCAGTTCTCCATCACCATCGTGTCTTCCATGGTGCTGTCGGTGCTCGTGGCCATCGTGTTCACGCCGGCCCTGTGCGCGACCCTGCTCCAGCCCATCCCCAAGGGCCACCACGGGTCGAAGAAGGGCTTCTTCGGCTGGTTCAACCGCATGTTCGACCGCAGCAGCCATGGCTACGCCAACAGCGTCGCGCGCGGCCTGAACCGCACCAAGCGCCTGATGGTGATCTACCTGGCCCTGGTCATCGCTATGGGCTGGATGTTCACCCGCATCCCGACCGCCTTCCTGCCGGACGAGGACCAGGGCATTCTGTTCGCCCAGATCCAGACGCCGGCCGGCGCCACGGCGGAAAGCACCAAGGCCGTCATCGACGACGCCACGCAGTACCTGCTCACCGAAGAGAAGGACGCCGTCACCTCTGTGTTCGCGGTCAACGGCTTCAACTTCGGCGGCCGCGGCCAGAACGCGTCCATCCTGTTCATCAAGCTGCGCGACTGGGAAGAACGCGGCGACGCCCGCCTCAAGGCCGGCGCCGTGGCGGGGCGCGCCAACGCGCACTTCGCCAAGACCGAGCGCCGCGCCCAGTTGTTCGTGGTGCCGCCGCCCTCCGTGATGGAACTGGGCAACGTCACCGGCTTCGACTTCCAGTTGATGGACCGCGCCGGCGTGGGCCACGAGAAGCTGCTCGCCGCGCGCAACCAGTTGCTGGGCGAAGCGGCCCAGAGCCCGATCCTGCGGGGCGTGCGCCCCAACGGCATCGAGGACGCGCCGCAGTACCAGCTCGACATCGACCGCGAAAAGGCGCGCGCGCTGGGCGTGGCGGTGTCGGACATCAACAGCACGCTGGCCACCGCCTGGGGATCGTCGTACGTCAACGATTTCATCGACCGCGGCCGCGTGAAGAAGGTGTTCGCGCAGGGGGAGGCGTCCTCGCGCATGCTGCCCGAAGACCTGAACAAATGGTACGTGCGCAACAACGCGGGCGACATGGTGCCGTTCTCGGCCTTCGCCAAGGCCACCTGGAGCTTCGGTCCGCAAAAGCTGAACCGCTATAACGGCGTGCCGTCCTACAACATCCAGGGCCAGGAGGCGCCGGGCTACAGCTCGGGCGCGGCAATGGCGGAAATGGAACGGCTGGCTTCCAAGCTGCCGGTGGGCGTGGGCTTCGAATGGACGGGCCTGTCGTTCGAAGAACGCCTGTCGGGCGCCCAGGCGCCGGCCCTCTACGCCATTTCGCTGATCGTGGTGTTCCTGTGCCTGGCGGCGCTGTATGAAAGCTGGACCATCCCGTCCGCGGTGATGCTGGTGGTGCCCCTGGGCATCATCGGGGCGCTGCTCGCCACCTTGATGCGCGGCCTGTCCAACGACGTGTACTTCCAGGTGGGCCTGCTCACCACCATCGGGCTGGCGGCCAAGAACGCCATCCTGATCGTGGAATTCGCCAAGGAGCACTACGAGGCGGGCGCCAGCCTGACGGAATCGGCCATCCATGCCGCCCGCCAGCGCCTGCGTCCCATCCTGATGACGTCCCTGGCGTTCATCCTGGGCGTGACGCCGCTCGCGATCTCGTCCGGCGCCGGCTCGGGCAGCCAGAACGCCATCGGCACGGGCGTGATCGGCGGCATGCTGACCGGCACCTTCCTGGCCATCTTCTTCGTCCCGGCCTTCTTCGTGATCATGCTGCGCGTGTTCAAGGTCAAGCGCATGAGCGAAAACGTGGACAAGCACGACACCAGCGCCAACGGCTCGCAGGACGTGTCCGCGGAAGGACAATCGCAATGAAATTCCCGATGAGAACCTTGCTGTCTGTTTCCCTGGCGGCGGCCCTGGCGGGCTGCTCGCTGGCCCCCACCTACGAACGGCCGGACGCGCCGGTCGATGCGGCTTATCCCACGGGTCCGTCCTATAAAGCGGCCCAGTCCGCCGACGCGGGCGGCCTGGCCACGGCCGATATCGGCTGGCGCGATTTCTTCGGCGATCCGCTGCTGCAACAACTGATCGAGCAGTCGCTGGCGAACAACCGCGACCTGCGCGTGGCGGCCCTGAACGTCGAGGCGGCGCGCGCGCAGTACCGCATCCAGCGCGCCGACCTGATGCCCAGCGTGGGCATCGCCGGCCAGGAATCGGCCCAGCGCACGCCGGCCGACCTGTCGGCCAGCGGGCGCGCCACCACCAGCCACACCTACCAGGTCGGCGCCGCCATGTCCGCCTGGGAACTGGACCTGTTCGGCCGCATCCGCAGCCTGAGCGACCAGGCGCTGGAGACCTATCTGGCGCTGGACGAAACGCGCACGGCCACCCAGCTCACGCTGATCGCCGAGGTCGCCAACGCCTACCTGACGATGCGCGCCGACCAGGAACTCCTGGCGCTCACCCGCGACACCCTCAAGAGCCAGGAGGATTCCTTCAAGCTCACGCAGCAAAGCTACGACCAGGGCCTGTCCACGGCGCTGGACCTGAGCCAGGCGGAAGTGTCGCTGCGCACCGCGCAGCGCAACCTGTCGCAGTACACGCGGCAGGCCGCGCAGGACCGCAATGCCCTGGTGCTGCTGGTGGGCCAGCCCTTGCCGCCCGAGATGACGGCGGCGCTGGACAGCGCGGTCAAGCTGGACGACGGCATGCTGCCGATCACGCTGCCGGCCGGGCTGCCCTCGGACCTGCTGGCGCGGCGCCCGGACATCCGCGCGGCCGAGCACCAGTTGAAGGGCGCCAACGCCAATATCGGCGCGGCGCGCGCCGCCTTCTTCCCGACCATCAGCCTGACCGGCTCGGCCGGCACCGCCAGCGCCAGCCTGGGCGGCCTGTTCGAAGGCGGCTCGGGCGCCTGGAGCTTCGTGCCCCAGATCACCGTGCCGATCTTCGCCGGCGGCTCGCTGCTGGCCGGCCTGGACCTGGCGAAGGTGCAGAAGAACATCCAGGTGGCGCAATACGAGAAATCCATCCAGACCGGCTTCCGCGAGGTGGCGGACGCCCTGGCCGGGCGCGGCACGCTGGACGAGCAGATCCAGGCGCAGCAGCTCCTGGTGGCGGCCAACCAGCGCGCTTACGACGCGTCGGAGCAGCGCTTCCGCCAGGGAATCGACGACTACCTGAGCGTGCTGGATTCGCAGCGTTCGCTCTATAGCGCGCAGCAGGCCCTGGTGGATACCCGCCTGGCCCGCCTGGCCAACCTGGTTACCCTGTACAAGGTGCTGGGCGGCGGCTGGACCGAACGCACCGCGACCGCCCAGGCCGGGTCTTGATAGGCGCCGCGCACCCCGCGCGGCGCCTGGAATGAAAACGGGCCGATCTTCCGATCGGCCCGTTTTCATTGCCTATGCAGCAAGGCGTCAGGCGCGCTTCTTGGCGATCAGGCCCACCACGAACAGCACGACGATCGCGCCGACGACCGAACCGATCCAGCCCGCGGGCTCGCCCGGCGCGTACCAGCCCAGGGACTGGCCCAGGAAGCCGGCGACGACCGAACCGATGATACCCAGGATGGTGGTCATGATGATCCCCATGTTCTGGTCTCCGGGCATGATGGCGCGGGCGATCAGGCCCACGATGAACCCGACGATGATCATGATGATGATGCTCATGCGCGTACTCCTTGACTAGAGTAAAAGGGGGCAGTGTGCACAGATGATACCCAAGCCGCGCCCGCGCCGGCTGTAACAACTGGTATGCGAAGGGCGCCGGCTCAGGAGGTCAGGTCGATAAGCTGGCGCACGTCCTTGGTCAGCGCCTCGATGCTGTCCGTATCCGAGGCCAGCAGGCGCGCCTTGCCGTCCTTGTCGAAAATGTACACGCCGCGGCTGTGCGTGACCTCGTACATGTCCGCGTCGTCGCCGGGGCGGGGCTTCTCGATCTGGTAGGCCACGCGGTAGCGCCGCGCCAGGTCGGCGATCTGCTTTTCGTCGCCCGTCACGCCGATGGCGTTGTTGTTGAAGGCGTTGACGTAGGCCTGCAGGATATCGGGCGTGTCGCGGTGCGGGTCCACGCTGACGAACAGGATGCGCACGTCGCGGGCCTTGTCGCCCAGGTTCTGCAGCACGGCCGTCAACTGCGCCATGGTGGTGGGGCAGATGTCCGGGCAACTGGCGTAGCCGAAGAACAGCAGCACGGTCTTGCCCTTCAGGTCGTCGCTGCTGACCGTCTTGCCGCCCGCCCCGGGCAGCGAGAATTTGAGGTCGGGCAGGTGCCCCTTCACGTTGTAGAGCGTCCAATCGACGTTCCTGTCGCCGCAGGCGGCAAGGAACACGCACAGGGCCAACAGCAGGCCGCGCCAGGCGCGGCCGGAAATGAGGTGTCGCATGAGTCCAGGGGCGGGTAAAGGGGTAAACCTTTCGATTCTACCCGCAAGCCGGGGACGTGGCCTCGGAGCGGCCGCCGGCGCGCGCGGCGATGTGGCGGCGGCTTGTCCTGGCGCAAGCGCGGCGCGGAAAGCGCGACGGCCCGCGCGAGGCGGGCCGTCGGAGAACGCGGGGGCGCCGGGCGATCAGGCGGGCGTCATGCCGCTGTGGCGCAGCAGGGCGTCGATGCGCGGGGCGCGGCCGCGGAAAGCGGCGAAGGAGTCGGCCGCCGGGCGCGAACCGCCCACCGCCAGCACTTCGCGCCGGAAACGGGCGCCCGTCGCCGGGTCCAGCGTGCCCAGCGCATTGCCGGCCTGCAGGGCGGCGGCTTCCTCGAAGGCCTCGTAGGCGTCGGCCGACAGCACTTCCGCCCACTTGTAGCTGTAGTAGCCCGCGCCGTAGCCGCCCGCGAACAGGTGCGAGAAGGCGTGCGGCAGGCGGTGCCAGGCCGGCGGGAACAGCACGGCCACTTCCTTGCGCACTTCCTGCAGCAGGTCCAGCACTTCGCCGATGGAAGCGCCCTTGGCGCGGTCGTGCATCAGCATGTCGAACAGCGCGAACTCGATCTGGCGCACCGTCTGCATGCCGCTCTGGTAGTTGCGCGCGGCGAGCAGGCGGTCGTAGAGCGCGCGCGGCAGCGGTTCGCCCGTATCGACGTGGGCCGACAGCTTCTGCACCACCGCCCACTCCCAGCAGAAGTTCTCCATGAACTGCGAGGGCAGTTCGATGGCGTCCCATTCCACGCTGGCGAAGGCCGCCGCGCCCGGCTCGTCCACCTCGGACAGCAGGGCGTGCAGGGCATGGCCGGTTTCATGGAACAGCGTGATCACGTCGTCGTGGGTCAGGACGGCGGCGCGGTCGCCGTTGGGCCGCGAGAAATTGCAGGTGAGATAGGCGATGGGCGTCTGCACCTGGCCGCCCACGACGCGGCGCGTGCGTTCGCTGTCGACCCAGGCGCCGCTTTGCTTGCCGGAGCGGGCGTACAGGTCCAGGTAGAGGTGGCCGATGAGCTTGCCGTCGGGGCTTTCCACGCGCACGCCGCGCACGTCGCCGTGCCAGGACGAGACCGGCGTTTCCGCCAGGCGCACGTCGAACAGGGTTTCGATCACTTCGAACAGCCCGGCCAGCACGCGCGGCTCGGTGAAGTACTGCTTCACCTCATCCTCGGAATAGGCGTAGCGGGATTCGCGCAGGCGCTCCGAGGCATAGGGCACGTCCCAGGGCTGCAGCTCGTCCAGCCCGAGTTCGGCGGCGGCGTAGGCCTTCAGTTCGGCCAGGTCGCGCTGGGCGAACGGCTTGGCGCGCGCCGCCAGGTCGCGCAGGAAAACGGTGACTTCGCGGGCGTCGCGGGCCATGCGGGTCTGCAGGCGCAGCGCCGCGAAAGTACCCAGGCCCAGCAGGCCGGATTCTTCGGCGCGCAGCGCCAGCAGTTCTTCGATCAGGGGGGAATTGTCGAACTGGGCGTCGCCCTGTTCGGAGGCCACCGTGCCGTAGCCGCGGTACAGCGCCTCGCGCAGCGCGCGGTCCTGGGCGTACTGCATGACGGGCAGGTAGCAGGGCATCTTCAGCGTGAGCTTCCAGCCCGGCTTGCCGTCTTCCTCGGCGGCGGCGCGGGCGGCGGCCCGCACGTCGGCGGGAATGCCGGCCAGGCGGGATTCGTCCTCGATCGTCAGCGACCAGGCGTCGATGGAATCCAGCACGTTTTCGGAGAATTTCTGCGAAGCCTGGGCCTCGCGGTCGGAAATGGCGGCGTAGCGTTCGCGGTCGGCGCCTTGCAGCTCGACGCCGCTGAGCCGGAAATCGCGCAGGGCCATTTCCACGATGCGCCGGCGCACCGGCGGCCAGGAGGCGAAATCGGGGGCGGCGGCCAGGCGCTGGTACTGCTTGTACAGGCCTTCGTGCAGGCCGACCCAGGTGGAGAATTCGGTCACCAGGGGCAGGGCGGCGTTGTACGCCTCGCGCAGCTCCGGCGTATTGACCACGGCGTTCAGGTGGCCCGCCACCGACCAGGCGCGCCACAGGCGTTCCGAGGCGGTATCCAGCGGCTCCACCACGGCTTCCCAGGTGGGCGCGAGCGCGGGGGCGGCGGCAAGATCGACGGCCTGGCGGGCGACGCCCAGCAGCTCCTCGACGGCGGGGACGATATGCCCGGGCTTGACGGCCGCGTAATCGACCAGATCGGAAACAGGAGCAAGCAGGGGGTTTTGGGACATGGCGGTAGCGGCGTGAATGAGGGCGGGCGATGGATAAAGATCAGGTAGGGACGAAATACCCGAATGCAAGGTGCGCCGGCGAAGGCGGTGGAGCAGGCAATGGAGCAGGTGTCTGACACCCCTACGGGATGACCGTCAGGCTGCCAGGATCGTTTCCGGGTGTCAGACACCCACGGAGAGGCAGGCTCGACGCAAGTGTCTGACACCCCTACGGGATGACCGTCAGGCTGCCAGGATCGTTCCCGGGTGTCAGACACCCACGGAGAGGCAGGCTCGATACAAGTGTCTGACACCCCTACGGGATGACCGCCAGGCTGCCAGGATCGTTCCCGGGTGTCAGACACCCACGGAGAGGCAGGCTCGATACAAGTGTCTGACACCCCTACGAGATGACCGTCAGGCTGCCAGGATCGTTCCCGGGTGTCAGACACCCACGGAGAGGCAGGCTCGATACAAGTGTCTGACACCCCTACGAGATGACCGTCAGGCTGCCAGGACCGTTCCCGGGTGTCAGACACCCACGGGATACCCAGACAAAGCGACGATCATCTCCTCGGGTGTCAGACACAAACGGACCTCTCTCCCTAGGGCGTCAGACACAGAGAGACAATCTCAGGAAGCCGCCGCCCGTTCGGCCGCTTCGACGGTATTGACCAGCAGCATGGCGATGGTCATGGGGCCCACGCCGCCCGGAACGGGCGTGATGGCGCCGGCCACTTCCTTGGCAGAGGCGAAGTCCACGTCGCCGCACAGCTTGCCGTCCGCGCCGCGGTTGATGCCCACGTCGATGACGACGGCGCCGGGCTTGATCATCGAGCCGTCGATCATGCCGGGCTTGCCGGTGGCGACCACCAGCACGTCGGCGCGGCGGGTCTGCGCGCCCAGGTCGCGCGTCTTGGAATTGCACAGGGTGATGGTGGCGCCCGCCTGCAGCAGCAGCATCGCCATGGGCTTGCCGACGATATTGCTGGCGCCCACGATCACGGCCTCGGCGCCGCGCAGCGCCACGCCTTCGGATTCCAGCATCTTCATCACGCCGTAGGGCGTGCAGGGGCGGAACAGCGGCTGGCCGGTCATGAGCAGGCCGGCGTTGCTGATGTGGAAGCCGTCCACGTCCTTCTCGGCCGCGATGGCCTCGATGACCTTGTGGGAGTCCATGTGCTTGGGCAGGGGCAATTGCACCAGGATGCCGTGGATGGACGGATCCCGGTTCAGCTCGCCGATGCGGGCCAGCAATTCGGCCTCGGTCATGTCGGCGGGGTATTGCTCTTTCACGGAGTGCAGGCCGGCCTTTTCGCAGGCGGCGACCTTGTTGCGCACGTAAACCTGGGAGGCGGGGTCTTCGCCCACCAGCACCACGGCCAGGCCGGGGCGGGTTCCCTTGGCGGCCAGGGCGGAAACGCGCTGGGCCACTTCTTCGCGGATGCGCTGCGACAGGGCGGCGCCGTCAATAATCCTTGCGGTCATGCGTAAACCTCCGCGCTGCGCGCTTCGGTATTCGCCTTGGGGGCGGCCCGGCGGCTCATGCATGCGCCTCCGGTTTGGCCAAGGCGACCTTCATCAAGTCGGCTACGGTAGTCACTTCCAATTTCTCCATGATGTTGGCGCGGTGCGCCTCGACGGTCTTGATGCTGATGCCCAGGTCGTCGGCGATCTGCTTGTTCAAGCGGCCGGCGACGATGCGCTCCAGCACCTGCTGCTCGCGCGCGGTCAGGCGCGCCAGCATGGCTTCGTGGTCCTTCTGGGCCTGGTGCTTGCTGACGCGCTGCGTCGCCTGCTCCAGCATGCGCGCCACGATTTCCCGCAGGTCCGATTCATTGAACGGCTTTTCCAGGAAGTCGACCGCGCCCTTTTTCATCGTCGATACGGCCATCGGCACGTCGCCGTGGCCGGTGATGAACACGATGGGCAGCGGGGCATTGCGGGCGATCAACTGTTCCTGCAGTTCCAGGCCGCTCATGCCGGGCATGCGCACGTCGGCGATCAGGACGCCGACCTGGCTGGCGTCGTAGTCTTCCAGGAAGGATTCGCCGCTGGCATAGGCGCGGACGCGATAGCCATTGGCCTCCAATAGCCAGCGCAGCGAATCGCGTACCGCTTCGTCGTCGTCAACAATGAATACCGTGGTCGACAGGTGGGGCGTGTTCATGCGTGCAACTCCTCGGACTGATCGTTCTGGGCCTGCGTCTGGGTCGCAGCGCAGGGCAGGGTAAAGCGGAAGATAGTACCGCCGGCGGGGTTGGGGTCTGCCCACAGGCGGCCGTGATGCGATTCAATAATGGTACGGCAGATATTCAGTCCCATGCCCAGGCCCTGGGTCTTGGTGCTGAAGAAAGGTTCGAACAGGCGCTCGGGCTCGGCCAGGCCGTGGCCGCGGTCGACCACCGCCACTTCGATGTGCTGTTCGTGCAGGATCACGGCGACCTTGAGTTCGTCGGATTCGCTTTTTTCCATGGCCTCCAGCCCGTTTTTCAGCAGGTTCAGCAGCACCTGCTCGATCAGGATGGGGTCGGCCAGCACGTCCGGCGCGTTCGACGGCACGAACCTGTCGATGCGGATGCGGCGCTTGCGCGCGTCGATGTCGGCGAAGCCGATGGCATTGTCGACAATGCGGCCGATGGCCACGCGCTGGCGGCGGGGCTCGCTGCGCTTCACGAATTCACGGATGCGGCTGATGATCTTGCCGGCGCGCTCGGCCTGGGAGGCGGCCTTTTCCAGGGCGGGCAGCAGCATGTTGGGGCTGGTGTGGCCGGCCTTGACCAGCGCCACCGCGCCCATGCTGTAGTTGGCGATGGCGGTCAGCGGCTGGTTCAGTTCGTGCGCCAGCGACGAGGCCATTTCGCCCATGGTGGTCAGGCGGCTGGTGAGCTGGATTTTTTCCTGCTGCACGCGGGACGCTTCTTCGTGGACGCGGCGCTCGGTGATGTCGCGCGCCACCTGCATGCGCACGCGGCGGCCGTCGGTCCAGGCCAGCATGCGGTGGTGCACTTCGAACCAGCGCTGCACGGAGGGCGCGAAGACCTCGACGGATTCGTCGGTGAAGCGGCCGCGGCGGCCGGCCAGGAGTTCGTCGTGGCCGCCGGTCTGTGCGCCGAAGACGCGCCGGTAAGTGCGGTTGGCGAACAGCAGTTCCAGGCCGTCGTGGGTGTCGGCCGTGACCGAAATGGCGTCGTCCAGGCCTTCCAGCACCGTCATGAAGCGCTCGTGCGCGGCGGTCAGGGCCTCGCGGATGCGCTTGGGTTCGGTGATGTCGGTCATGGAGGTCATCCAGCCGATCTGGTTGCCGTTGGGATCCAGCAGGGGCGACACGTACATGCGCGCCGTAAAGCGGGAACCGTCGCGGCGCTGCGCCTCGACCTCCAGCCCGCTGCTGGGCGTCTTGCCCGACATCAGCACGTCCAGGGTGTGCTGGTGCTGTTCGTGGCGGCCCGGCACCCAATAGGGGAAGGGGGGGCTGCGGCCGATCAGGTCGGCCTCGTTCCAGCCGATCATGCGGCAGAACGCGGGGTTCACGTAGGCGATGCGGCCTTCCATGTCCAGCACGCGCATGCCGGTGGACATGGAATTCTCCATGGCGCGGCGAAAACCGGTCTCGGCGATCAGGGCGGCTTCGGCGGACGAGCGGAAGCGCGTGTACCGCCACAGCATCAGCAGGCTGATGACGATCACGCAGGACAGGGCCAGCACCACCCATATCAGGCGCTGCTGGCGCATTTCCTGGTCGATCGTGACAAACATGACGCTGTCGTCATGGATGCGCTGCAACCAGAAGAACACCGCCATCACACAGATATAGAGGATCAGCACCATCGCGGGCGTGACCCAGTACACCCCCCGCCGGCGGGTGCGGGCGTGATCGTGGAACGGCGTAGGAATATTGGACTTGGGCGCGCTGGACATGGAATTCGGGCCGGATAGACCGCGCATTTTAGTGCGTGTTGGCGGTGAATTGCCGGGAATCAACGCCTCCATTTGGAGGACATACTAAAAAGGATGAGGCGAAGTCGTTCAGCTTGGGGTCAATTTTCCGCATTATGAAATGCCGTACCGCAACATGAAATTTTCCTTGCGACCGGTTACTCTTCTTTCTTAGAATGCCGGCTGATAGGGAACCGACCCAAGCAGGTCTCTAGAACACCCCGACCCATGCATTGCATGGTAGCCCGGATGATCCCGGCTACCATGCAATGTCCGCGAGTAGACAAATAAGCGGGTGTGGTCACGAACGAACCCCAACAGGAGACACACGATGTCCTCTTTCGCCCAGGCTGGCGCCGTGCAGGCTGCCAACGACGAAGACACCCTTGAAACCCAGGAGTGGCTCGAAGCCCTGGCGGCAGTCCTTGATCGCGAAGGACCGCAGCGCGCCCACTATCTGCTCGAACGCCTGATCGACGAAGCCCGTCGTTCCGGCGCTCACATCCCATTTTCGCCCAACACCGCGTACGTCAACACGATTCCCCCCGGCCTGGAGCCGGCGCATCCGGGCAACCTGGAACTGGAAGCCCGCATCCGTTCGTACGTGCGCTGGAACGCCATGGCCATGGTGGTCAAGGCCAACAAGCACAACCCGCCGGACGGCGGCGACCTGGGCGGCCACATCGCGTCGTTCGCGTCGCTGGCCACCATGATCGGCTGCGGCCAGAACCACTTCTGGCATGCGGAAGACGAAAGCCACGGCGGCGACCTGGTCTATTTCCAGGGCCACACCTCGCCCGGCATGTACGGCCGCGCCTACCTCGAAGGCCGCCTGACCGAAGACCAGTTGAACCACTTCCGCCAGGAAGTGGACGGCAAGGGCCTGTCCTCGTACCCGCACCCGAAGCTGATGCCGGACTTCTGGCAGTTCCCGACGGTGTCGATGGGCCTGGGCCCGCTGATGGCGATCTACCAGGCGCGCTTCCTGAAATACCTGCACGCGCGCGGCATCGCCGACACGAGCAAGCGCAAGGTCTGGGTATTCTGCGGCGACGGCGAGATGGACGAGCCCGAATCGCTGGGCGCCATCGCGCTGGCTGCGCGCGAAAAGCTGGACAACCTGATTTTCGTGATCAACTGCAACCTGCAGCGCCTGGACGGTCCGGTGCGCGGCAACGGCAAGATCATCCAGGAACTGGAAGGCGACTTCCGCGGTTCGGGCTGGAACGTGATCAAGCTGATCTGGGGCGGCTACTGGGATCCGCTGCTGGCGCACGACAAGGAAGGCATCCTGCGCCAGATCATGGAAGAGACCGTGGACGGCGAGTACCAGGCGTACAAGGCCAACGACGGCAAGTTCGTGCGCGAGCATTTCTTCGGCAAGCATCCGAAGCTGCTGGAAGCGGTGTCGCGCATGAGCGACGAGGACATCTGGCGCCTGAACCGCGGCGGCCATGACCCGCACAAGGTGTTCGCCGCGTTCGACTCGGCCGCCAAGCACGAAGGCCAGCCCACCGTGATCCTGGCCAAGACGATCAAGGGCTACGGCATGGGCCACGTCGGCCAGGCCAAGAACCCGACCCACCAGCAGAAGAAGCTGGAGCTGGATTCCATCCGCGAATTCCGCGACCGCTTCGCGATCCCCATCCCGGACGACCAACTGGCCGATCTGCCGTACTTCAAGCCGGCCGACGACTCGCCCGAAATGAAGTACCTGCACGAGCGCCGCGCCGCGCTGGGCGGCTACCTGCCGCACCGCCGCCAGAAGGCCGACGAGCACCTCAAGGCCCCGGCGCTGGACGCCTTCAAGGCCGTGCTGGAGCCCACCGCGGAAGGCCGCGAGATCTCCACCACCCAGGCTTTCGTGCGCATCCTGAACCAGGTCCTGCGCGACAAGGAACTGGGTCCGCGCGTCGTGCCGATCCTGGCCGACGAATCGCGCACCTTCGGCATGGAAGGCCTGTTCCGCCAGATCGGCATCTACGCGCCGGAAGGCCAGAAGTACACCCCGGTCGACAAGGACCAGGTCATGTACTACAAGGAATCGGCCGACGGCCAGCTCCTGCAGGAAGGCATCAACGAAGCGGGCGCGATGAGCTCCTGGATTGCGGCGGCCACGTCGTACTCCTCGAACAACCGCATCATGATCCCGTTCTTCATCTATTACTCGATGTTCGGGTTCCAGCGCATCGGCGACCTGGCCTGGGCGGCCGGCGACATGCAGGCGCGCGGCTTCCTCCTGGGCGGCACCGCCGGGCGCACCACGCTCAACGGCGAAGGCCTGCAGCACGAGGACGGCCACAGCCACATCCTGGCGTCCACGATCCCGAACTGCGTCTCGTACGACCCGACGTTCGGCCACGAACTGGCCGTGATCGTCCAGCATGGCTTGAAGCGCATGGTGGAAGACCAGGAAAACGTCTATTACTACCTGACGGTGATGAACGAAAACTACCCGCAGCCCGGCCTGACCGCGGGCGACGAGGAAGGCATCATCAAGGGGATGTACAAGCTGCAGTCGCGCGGCAAGGGCAAGAATCGCGTCCAACTGATGGGTTCGGGCACGATCCTGCGCGAAGTCATGGCCGCGCAAGAGCTGCTGGAAGCCGATTGGGGCGTGGCCTCGGACCTGTGGAGCGTCACCAGCTTCACCGAACTGCGCCGCAACGGCCTGGATGCCGAACGCCACAACATGCTGCACCCCGAAGAAAAGAAGCCGCAGGTGGCTTACGTCACGGAGCAACTGGCCAAGACGGAAGGTCCGATCATCGCGTCGACCGACTACATGAAACTCTTTGCCGACCAGATCCGTCCGTTCGTGCCCAAGGGCCGCGAATACAAGGTGCTGGGCACCGATGGTTTCGGCCGCTCGGATTTCCGCTCGAAGCTGCGCGAGCACTTCGAAGTGGACCGCCACTTCGTCGTGGTCGCCGCGCTGCGCGCGCTGGCCGACGAAGGCAAGGTGCCGGTGGCCAAGGTGGCCGAAGCCATCAAGAAGTACGGCATCAATCCGAACAAAGCCAACCCGCAATACGCCTGAGGGTAAAGAGACATGAGCAACATCGTGCAAATCAAGGTTCCCGACATCGGCGACTTCAAGGAAGTGGAAGTCATCGAGGTGCTGGTGGCGGTGGGCGACACGATCAAGGCCGAACAAAGCCTGATCACCGTCGAATCCGACAAGGCCTCGATGGAAATCCCCGCCTCGCAGGGCGGGGTGGTGAAGTCCATCAACGTGAAGGTGGGCGACAAGGTCGCCGAAGGCACGGTCGTGCTGGAAGTGGAAGCGGGCGAGGCCCAGGTGTCAGACACCCAAGCCAAGACAGCGCCCCAAGCTGCCGGCAGCCAGGTGTCTGACACCCAAAAGAATGCCTCGGCCGCCCCGGTGTCTGACACCCCCAAGAACGCGCCGGCGCCCGCCACCAGCACCGGCCCCATCGAGATCCAGGTCCCCGACATCGGCGACTTCAAGGAAGTCGAAGTCATCGAAGTCATGGTCAACGTCGGCGACACCATCAAGGCCGAACAAAGCCTGATCACCGTCGAGTCCGACAAGGCCTCGATGGAAATCCCCGCTTCGCAGGGTGGGGTGGTCAAGGAAGTGAAGGTCAAGGTGGGCGACAAGGTCGCCAAGGGCTCGGTCGTGGTCGTGGTGGAGGGCGCCGCGCCCGCCGCCGCCGGCGCCGCTGCCGCCCCGGCCGCCAAGGCCGAGGCCGCTCCCGCGCCCGCGGCCAGGACCGAAGCCGCGCCGGCGCCAGCCGCGCCCGCGCAGCGCCCGGCGCCGACCGCCGCGCTCGAAGACGCCGGCCTCAAGCCCGGCCAACTGCCGCATGCCTCGCCGTCGGTGCGCAAGTTCGCGCGCGAACTGGGCGTGAACCTCAGCAAGGTCAAGGGCTCGGGTCCCAAGGACCGCATCACCGCCGACGACGTGCGCGGTTTCGTCAAGCAGGCGCTGGCCGCCGGCACGACGGCCGCCGCCGCGGGCGGTTCGGCCGATGGCGCCGCGCTGGGCCTCTTGCCCTGGCCGAAGATCGACTTCACCAAGTTCGGCCCGATCGAAGCCAAGCCGCTGTCGCGCATCAAGAAGATCTCCGGCGCGAACCTGCACCGCAACTGGGTCATGATCCCGCACGTCACCAACAACGACGAAGCGGACATCACCGACCTGGAAGCGCTGCGCGTCACGCTGAACAAGGAAAACGAGAAGTCCGGCATCAAGGTCACGATGCTGGCCTTCCTGATCAAGGCCGTGGTCGCGGCCCTGAAGAAGTTCCCCGAGTTCAACGCTTCGCTGGACGGCGACAACCTGGTGCTCAAGCAGTACTACCACATCGGCTTCGCCGCCGACACGCCCAACGGGCTGGTGGTGCCGGTGATCCGCGACGCCGACAAGAAGGGCATCCTGCAGATCGCGCAGGAAATGACCGAACTGTCCAAGAAGGCGCGCGACGGCAAGATCTCGCCCGCCGAAATGCAGGGCGGCTGCTTCTCGATCTCGTCCTTGGGCGGCATCGGCGGCACCTCGTTCACGCCCATCATCAACGCGCCTGAAGTGGCCATCCTGGGAGTGTCGCGCTCCTCGCACAAGCCCGTATGGGACGGCAAGCAGTTCGTGCCGCGCCTGATCGTGCCGCTGTCGCTGTCCTATGACCACCGCGTCATCGACGGCGCGTCCGCTGCCCGCTTCAACGCCTATCTGGGCGCCTTGCTGGC
The DNA here is from genome assembly GCF_037619525.1 of Achromobacter veterisilvae. NCBI lineage: Bacteria > Pseudomonadati > Pseudomonadota > Betaproteobacteria > Burkholderiales > Alcaligenaceae > Achromobacter > Achromobacter veterisilvae. The sequence continues at coordinate 3,799,434 of NZ_CP148753.1, forward strand.
CGACTTCCGCCGCATCGCGCTGTAAACGGGGAGCCCCATGAGCAATACCGTTCAAATCAAAGTGCCCGACATCGGCGACTTCAAGGAAGTGGAAGTCATCGAGGTTCTGGTGGCGGTGGGCGACACGATCAAGGCCGAGCAAAGCCTGATCACCGTCGAGTCCGACAAGGCCTCGATGGAAATCCCCGCGTCGCAGGGCGGCGTGGTGAAGTCCATCAACGTGAAGGTGGGCGACAAGGTCGCCGAAGGCACGGTCGTGCTGGAAGTGGAAGCAGGCGAGTCTGCCCAGGTGTCAGACACCCAAGCGAAGACAGCGCCCCAAGCTGCCGGCAGCCAGGTGTCTGACACCCAAAAGAAAGCCTCGGCCGCCCCGGTGTCCGACACCCAGAAGAAAACCGAAGCCCCCCCCGCCTCGACCTTCAAAGGCTCCGCCGACGCCGAATACGACGTGCTGGTCCTGGGCGCCGGCCCCGGCGGCTATTCCGCCGCCTTCCGCGCCGCCGACCTGGGCCTGTCCGTGGTCCTGGTCGAACGCTACGACACCCTGGGCGGGGTCTGCCTGAACGTGGGCTGCATCCCGTCCAAGGCCCTGCTGCACAACGCCGCCATCATCGACGAGGCCCGCGAGCTGGCCGCCCACGGCATCAGCTTCGGCGAGCCCAAGATCGACCTGGACAAGCTGCGCGGCTACAAGGACAGCGTGGTCGCCAAGCTGACCGGCGGCCTGGCCGGCATGGCCAAGGCGCGCAAGGTCACCGTGGTGCACGGCGTGGGCGAATTCGCCGACCCCAACCACCTGACGGTCAAGTCGGCCGACGGCAAGAGCCAGACGCTGCGCTTCAAACAGGCCATCATCGCCGCCGGCAGCCAGTCGGTGAAGCTGCCGTTCCTGCCCCAGGACGACCGCATCGTCGACTCCACCGGCGCCTTGCTGCTGCGCGAGATCCCCAAGAAGATGCTCATCATCGGCGGCGGCATCATCGGCCTGGAAATGGGCACGGTGTATTCCACGCTGGGCGCGCGCCTGGACGTCGTGGAAATGCTGGACGGCCTGATGCAGGGCGCCGACCGCGACCTGGTCAAGGTCTGGCAGAAGAAGAACACCGGCCGCTTCGACAACATCATGTTGAAGACCAAGACGGTGGGCGCCGAAGCCAGGAAGGACGGCATCTACGTCACCTTCGAAGGCGAGGGCGCTCCCAAGGAACCGCAGCGCTACGACCTGGTGCTCCAGGCCGTGGGCCGCAGCCCCAACGGCAAGAAGATCGGCGCCGACCGCGCCGGCATCGCCGTGACCGACCGCGGCTTCATCGAGGTCGACCGCCAGATGCGCACCAACGTGCCGCACATCTACGCCATCGGCGACATCGTCGGCCAGCCCATGCTGGCGCACAAGGCGGTGCATGAAGGCCACGTGGCGGCCGAGGCCGCCGCCGGCCAGAAGTCCTTCTTCGACGCGCGCGTCATCCCGTCGGTGGCCTACACCGATCCGGAAGTGGCGTGGGTCGGCCTGACCGAAGACGAAGCCAAGAAGCAGGGCATCAAGGTCGAGAAGGGTGTGTTCCCCTGGGCCGCCTCCGGCCGCGCCATTGCCAATGGCCGCGACGAAGGCTTCACCAAGCTGATCTTCGACGCGGAAACGCATCGCATCCTGGGCGGCGGCATCGTGGGCACCCACGCGGGCGACCTGATCAGCGAATTGTGCCTGGCCGTGGAAATGGGCGCGGACGTCGTCGACATCGCCAAGACCATCCACCCGCACCCGACCCTGGGTGAATCGGTGGGCATGGCCGCGGAAGTCGCCGAGGGCGTCTGCACCGACCTGCCGCCGATGAAGAAGAAGTAAACGCCGGGCGGCCCGCCGCCCGACGCAAAGCAAAAGCGCCGGCCCTGTTCAGGGACCGGCGCTTTTTTTCGGCCTGCCGTGCCGCAGGCGCCGAGCCGCGCGGTCAGGCGTGCGTGTCGATACGCGAACCCAATGTGGCATCCACCGCCAGCACGGGCAGCGACTGCATCAGCGTCAGCGCGGTATCCGCCTGGGCGTTCAGTGCCTTTTTCAATACCCGCGCCTGGATCTCCTGATTGAGATTCGCATCCTGCAAAGCCAGGGCGGTATTGACGGTGCTGCTGATCGAAGCGTCCATGTTCAGGCAATCCCAATGCGTAAAGCCCGGCACACGCCGGTCCGCAATTATTGCGCACAGTGCGACGCAAAGCCAAGTGTCTGAGCCAGGTGTCTGACACCCCTACGAGACAGCCCTCAATCCACACCGCTGTCCCCGGGTGTCCGACACCCATGAGCCACAGCCGACCGTTCCTATCAGCTCAGGCAGCCCAGGTGTCAGACACCCCAGGGCCACGGCCGTCCGTCGCCATCAAACCACTTCAGCCCAGGTGTCAGACACCCCATGAGACCCAGGTTCAATTCGCAGTTGCCCTCCACGGGTGCCTGACACCCATCAACCACAGCCATCCACCCCCCTCAAACCCCTTCCCGGCACCACTCCTCATAAGCCCTCCGCCGAGCCTCTGCATCCATCCCCATCGCCAGATACAACGCATGCAGATCCAGTTCCCCCCCATTCCCCCATCCCATCCTCGCCCGATAACTCGACCAAGGATACGCCGCGACAGACTCCGCCAGCCTTGCCCGCACCGGATTCATTTCAATGTACCGGCAGCATTCCAGCAAATACCGCTCGGCGTCGATCACCCGCGACTTGAAGCGCGCCTCCCACAGCGAGCCGCCAGTTTCCCGGCGAACATTCCAGCGCCGCGTCGCTCGCCTTGCCAGGCGTTGCATCAACACGGATACCGTCCGCGGATCGTCACCCGGCGTCAGCAGCAAATGCACATGGTTGGGCATCAGGCACCAAGCGTGCAGGGCGACGCCCAATGCCGTGCGATAGGTATGCAGATCGCGCAGATAAGCACGATAGGCAGCCGGACCATCGAACACGGCCTGCCGCCGATGGCCGCGCTGCACGACATGGTGGGGTTGATGGGCGATGAGAATGCGGGGAGGTCTTGCCATGGCTGCGCACGCGTATAAGCTGAATGGCGTTTCAGGATATGCGTTCGGCGCCGGGCGTGGAGCAAGGGAGGGATGTTTTCGGCACGCTGAAGCGGCGGGCGGGTGTCTGACACCCGGTAACGCCATCGCGGATTGATGCGTCTCCCCGTAAGGGTGTCAGACACTGAACGCGGTGCTCGCGTCCGCAGTCACGCAGATGGAAATGGCGGCGGTGTCCAGTGTCTGACACCCTTACGGGCGATCGCCACGAACCGTAGCGGTCTTCCCGGGTGTCAGACACCAGTGAGAAACCGCCAGCCCGACCCGCACAACGGCGTGCCCAAGCACTTGCCCCGTCAAGGCCGGCTCGGACATTCCTTGACCGTGCCCCAGGCACGATGCGGTTCACAGAACTGCTCGCGGGCGGTCCAGGCGCAATCCGGCCGCTCGAAAAAGCCCAGTTGCGCGCAACGCGCCAACTCGCTCTTGAGCGCATCCACCCAGCCCAAGGGATCCTGCGCGGCAATCTCGGTGACGCGCAAGGTGGACTGCGGCGCGGGCGAACCCGGCATGGCCGCGTGCCCCGGTGGCGAGGCAGGAACGGGCGGCGCCTCGGCAGGAACAGGCTCCGGCTGCGTAACCGCGCCGGGCCCAGGGCCGGGGACCGCTGCGGGCGAAGGATCCGCCTCAGGTGGCTGGTGGCCATCGTCTCCCGTGGGCGGCGACGGCACCCATGGCAGCAACGGCACCCGCACGGGTCCCGCCGCCGCCGCGCCGGAACGCGCCGTATTCGGCGAATTCCAGGACACGACCAGCAGCACCAGCGCGCCGTAGATCGCCAAGGTATACAGCACGGTCAAGGTCGCATAGCCCACGCGCTTGCCGGTTATCGGCCGCCCGCCATCGCGGCCCAGCAGGCTCCGCCAGCCGACCAGCGCCGCGCCGGGCGCGGAAATCAGCCACCAGCACATCCGCCGGAGCGGGCCGGGCCGATGCGAGGGAAGCGCGGCCTGCGCCTGGGCGGCCAGCAGTTCGCGCAAGGCGCGGTTCTCTTCTTGCAGACGCAAAGTCTGCTCGTCCAGCGGCGCCTGAGGGTCTGGATCCGGGGGGCTGCCGTGCTGCGTAGCGAGTGGATCGGGAGGCGTCGCGGTCATATTAAGAAAACTATAGATACAAAATCGTGCGGAGGCAATTATGGGGCAGCGGACACCGTAGGTAAACGAGGAACAGACACGGAAAAGTGGGGTTTGCTGTCCGATCGCGGCGCTCATTGTCTCGAAGACTACGAAAATGGAAGGGCCCTCAGCCAAGACATTGAATGGATAGAGGGGACGGCTACTGCGCGGCACGGAACGATGTGGTTCCGGGAGGACGTTCCTTCTAAGCCGTGCCCGGCGCTGGCGCCCGTCTGGATGGCTGGCCTGGGCCGCGATCCGGCTTTCATTGTTGACCGGTGATCAAGTCGAATCATGGTCTTTTCAGCCCTAGATTCGCGATTTAAGGTCACGTTCAGGCTGGTACGCTGCTTCAGATCATTTTTATTCTGCTTTGGAGCTTGCCTTGAACGCCCCAGTAACCCTTGACAGCCACAATCAGCATATCGCAGCTGCCTATGACAATCGGCCATATGTCTCCAAGGCGTTCTGGTACTCATCCCCAGGCCACTTGCGCGCCGCCGCTCACCTCTATGGTGTCGACACCGTGCCGTTGGAACGGGCCAGGGTGCTGGAGTTGGGATGTGCCGCGGGCGGCAATTTATTGCCTTTCGCCTTGGCCTACCCGAACGCTACGGTAGTAGGCGTGGATCTGTCACCTGTGCAAATCGAGCACGGGCGCCATATCATTGAGAAGCTCGGGGTGGAAAATCTGCAGTTGCATGCGCTCGATTTGAGCAAGATTACCCGGGAGTTCGGAGAGTTTGACTACATTATTGCCCACGGCGTCTTTAGCTGGGTGCCTCCAGAAGTCAAACAAGCATTGCTGCGACTGTGCCGCGAAAACCTATCGCCTAAGGGGCTAGCGTACGTAAGTTATAACGCATACCCTGGCTGGAAGGCTGGTGACGTTGTGCGCGATGCGATGACTTTGCATGGCTTTGGCGCTGAGACTGACGAGGAGCGTATCGGCAGTGCGCGGGCGGTGCTGGGTTTCCTGTCAGAGGGAATGGCTGCCAGTAATGGAATGGGGGTTGCGCTACAGAATGTCGTGCGGGTTTTACGTGAACAATCGGACTTCTATATCGAGCACGAATACCTGGAACGTTTCAACACGCCCTGCTATTTGGTCGAGTTCGCCGACGCCGCGGAGCAAGCGGGGCTCACCTATTTGGGAGATGCCGATCCGCATACGGAAGTCCCTGCCGCTTATGGGCCGAATGTCCAACTGCGCCTCGGCCTGATAGCGATGGGCAAACCCAAGGCGTTGCGTCAGCAATACCTGGACTTTGCCACGGGGCGGAACTTTCGCAAGAGCCTTCTGGTTCACAAGGACCGGGCCGCCGAGATAATGGCACTTCCCGACCCGGAGAAGCTGAAGGACTTGCGATATGCCGGCCGATTTGTGGAGCTGCCCACAACTCCACAGTCCGACGCGCGGCGGGTGGTCCGTAACCAGCGCGGTAATTCGATTGTGCTGGAATCTTCCACGATGGAAAGCGTTACCACTGCAATGACCGCGGCATGGCCGCGATGCGTGACCTACGAGGAGTTGGTCGCGGAGGTGAGCAAGACGCCCAGCCAGTTGACGCCTGAAGATGAGGTGTTGGCATGCTTGAACGCGCTGTTCTGCAAGGGCGGGATCGTTCATATGAGTATGGGAGAAGGGCCTTATGATCGCGACTCCCCAGATGTACCGACACTGATTCCCGGTTTCGCTTACTTGCATGGAATGCATGCAGAGGCTGGTTTTAGCCTTGGGGTTTTCAACCTTTGGCACAATGCCATCGGCGTCAGTTTGGACGGTGCGCAAGCCTGGCTGTTGCGCCACATGGATGGACAATCCGATCACAAGCAATTGCTCGCGAAGTTGATTCGTGCCTGGCAACAGGGCGTTGTGCCCGGGAGCGATGGGCAGTCTTTGGCGGGCCAACGCAATTTGGATGCGGCCGCGCAGAAATGCCTGAACTCCTTGATTCGTGTTCTGCGGGAGACGGCTGTGCTTCGTTAGGCATGCGCTTCATGCTGCAGGCCGGCGATGGAGTTAGCGCCCGATGAGGTTCGTCGGGCGTTTTCCATTGTATGGATAGCAGATGAACTGTCCGCGGCCCTAATCCTATAGCGACGCCGTGGCTCTTATACGTCATCTTGCGTTTTTCTATCTGCTCGACTATCGGCATTCAAAAAGCCTGGGTAGAGTCGGGCTGCATACAACATGATCTTTGATTCCGCTGACTCTCCTTCTTGATGTTCAAAAAGGTGTCAACCAATTCCAGGACGGGTCATTACGAATAAAGAAGCCCGATGAAAATTCATCGGGCTTCTTTCCCACAGACAAAGCTTGCGAAGAACCGTCGTCTATCGGTGTGAACCGATTCTAGGACGGGTCATGAAGTTGTCTTTGGCCGGTTGTGCTTGAGCTTAACGCAGCAGCGACAGGACGGTTTGCGGGACTTGGTTGGCCTGGGCCAGGACGGAGGTGCCTGCTTGTTGCAGAATCTGCGCCTTCGTCATGTTCGACACTTCCGTGGCGTAATCCGCATCTTCAATGCGCGAACGAGCGGCCGACAGGTTGTTGACCGTATTGTTCAGGTTGGCAATGGTCGACTCGAAGCGGTTTTGAACTGCGCCCAACGCGCTGCGGAAACCGTCAACCGAAGCCAGCGCGTGGTCGATCATGGCCAGCGGATCCACCGTGGCGGCATCACCCTTGGTCACGGCCACTTCGCCAGCGGCGTTCGGGGTGCCGAGCGTGGCGTAGTTGTAGGTGGGATTGTCGGCGGTGCCGCTCTTGATGACATACGTACCCGTGCCTTGGCCCGAGCTCGAGAGAACCTCGTGCAGGGTTTCGCCGGCGGCCAGGCCGGTCAGCGTGGCCGAAGCCGTGCCGGTCTTGACCTTGGTGACGGCGGCGGAAGTATCGACGTCGGCGGCGTTGAGCGCAGCCGTCGAAGAATCCCAGCTGACGTTACCGGTGGTGGTGTCCACAGTGGCGGCGTAATAGCTGCCGTCGCTGCCCTTGACGGCATAGCCGCCGTCGTTCAGCGCATACACCCCGTCGGCGGTCGGTGCGGTGCCGGGGTTGATCGCGACGTTCTGCAGGTCGGTGTTGGCGGTGATCGTTTGTTCAGCCACCGGCACCGAGGTCAGGGCCGTGCCGGGATTGACCACGTTGCCCACGCTGACTTCCGTCATGTCCGCGGCGTCAACATCTGCCTTCAGCGTCCAGGTGGTCGCGTCGGCGGCATCGTAGCCGGCTGCGGCGGTGTCAACGCTCACGCTGACGGCATAGAACTTGCCGTCCGAACCCTTGGTGACGAAGCTGTTGTCCAGCGTATCGGTGGCCGGAGTGGTGATGTACTCCGACGCCGCGTCGTTGCGCTTGTACAGGCCGGAAAGCGTTACACCGCCGGCGAGGGGGCCGTTGGCGATGGTGATCGCAGCGGGCACATTGCTGGTGCTGATTTCGACGTTGCTGACGGGGCCGCCGGCCACATCCACGTTGCTGGCAGCCACGGCGGTCGAGCCGGAGTCCCACGTCAGGTCGCCGGTGACCGGGTTGGTCGCCAGTTCGAAATACTGGCCGTCGCCGGCCTTGACCACATAACCCGTGCCGGCGCTGTTCTTGTACACGCCATCTGCGGTTTGCGCAGGTCCCGGAGTCGGAGTGAAGGTGTTCGCTTGTACGGTGGCGGTGGTGTAGGTGTCGATTTTCGTGCCGGCGGTGATCGCGGCGCCGACCGACTTGCTCGACAGGATCTTGGTCGTGTCCAGGTCACCCAGGCCGAGCGTGGAAGCGTTGATTTGCTTCAGGTCGATGGTGATGGTTTCGTTGTCGTTGGCGCCGACTTGGATCTTCAGGGTTTGATCCTCTTGCAGAACCTTGACACCGTTGAATTGGGTCTGGTCCGACACGCGCGTGATTTCGTCCAGGCGCTGGTTGATTTCAGCCTGGATCGACTCCAGGTCCGACTTCGAGTTCGTGCCGGTGGCGGCTTGCGTGGTCAGTTGGCGGATGCGCTGCAGGTTGTTGTTGATTTCGTTCAGCGCGCCTTCGGTCGTCTGGGCGATCGAGATGCCGTCGTTGGCGTTGCGGGCGGCTTGGGTCAGGCCGTTCACGTTGGCCGTGAAGCGGTTGGCGATGGCTTGGCCAGCGGCGTCGTCCTTGGCGCTGTTGATGCGCAGGCCCGAGGACAGGCGCTCGATGGCGTTGCCCAGTGCCGATTGCGACTTGTTCAGGTTGTTTTGAGCAACCAGCGACAGATAGTTGGTGTTGATAACTGCAGCCATGTTCAGGCTCCCAAGAGAGAAAAGCTTCTTCAAACTGGGCAGCAAGGCCGCCCACTGGTGTTAACGGGAAAGTTCGTTTACTTGCGTCTACGAATCCCTCCGTTGCCAGGATTACGGCAGTCCCAAATCAATCTTTAGGGCGATTTCGCGAAAGTCGAAATTCTTGTTGGGTCTTGCCGGCATCCGATGCCCGGCGCTTTCGCGGGTCGACGCCGGTCTCGGGGAGGGGGCGTTGACGTCTCTTCTTATAGAGAGAGGCAGTGGTGCGAGTGGGTGTCAGACACCCGGCGGCGTCTGCGCAGCCTGAAGGTCGGCCCGTGGGGTGTCTGACACGGGCGGGCCATCATCTATAGGACTAAATTACCTGCGCGATCTGCCCCTCCCGGGGCAGTTCCTGCCAAGATTGCTCCCGCAGTTTTGCGCGGATCCGCGCCGTGGCCTGGGAGCGCAGTTGGCACACCCGGGCTTCGGTCACGTTCATGATGGCGCCGATTTCCTTCAGGTTGAGGCCTTGCTCGTAGCAAAGCGACAGCAGCAGTTTTTCGCGGTCGGGCAGGGCGTCGATGGCGTGGATCAGCGCCTGGCGGAAGTCGCCCGCCAACAAGGAATCCAGCGGGTTGCCGTCGGCCGAGCCGTGGCTGAGCGTGGCCGACCAGTCGGCCTGGCCCGAGCCGGAGTCGGGCTCGATGGTGAAGTCTTCGTAGTGAACGATCTGCACGCCTTGGGCATCGTGCAGCAGTGTTTGGTAGTCGCCCAGGGGAATGTCCAGTTGTCGCGCGATCTCGGCCTCGGTGGGCGGGCGCATCAGGCGCTGCTCCAGTTGCTGGATCGCCTGTTCGATCTTGCGCGCCTTGGCGCGGACGCTGCGCGGCAGCCAGTCCTGGCCACGGAGTTCGTCCAGCATCGCGCCACGGATGCGGGTCGTGGCGTAGGTCTCGAATTGGGCGTCGGCGGTTTCCTGGTAACGCCGCACGGCGTCGAGCAGGCCGATCATGCCGGCCTGTATCAGGTCGTCCAGTTCGACGCTGGCCGGCAGCCGGGCGAGCAATTGCAGGGCCAGCTTCCGCACTAGCGGGGCATATTCGACCAAGCTGTCATCTGCGTGGGGCATTGCGGAATGTCGGGCGGTATCCATCATGACGCGTCGCCGAATGTTGTCAATTTACGACATTGTCGACAAACGCGCGGGGGAGGCTAAAGCAAACAGAATTGAGTGATCGGCAAGTTGCCATTGTGAACATTGGCGCCTATTTCATTCCTCGAAGTACGCAATGTTTTGAATGCTTGTTTTCTTAATTGGCGTAAATTTTGTGAGAAAGTTCTATGTCAAGGTGTATCGAAAAAGGCAAGTTGCGCAACATCAACAAAGATTTGTCATATAAGTCATAGAAAATGACATCACCTGTGGTAAATTTTACTTAAATTGCGAACAAATGATACATTTCGCATTAAAGCAGGGCGTGTCTGGATCTACGGCAACGGTGATTGCCGAACATTTTGCTTATCGAAGCCCCGTGGGCGGGAACGGAACTAGGGAGTTGGGCGTGCAACAAGTCGAAAATTCGTTGTTGGCAGACATTCGCGAAGTCAATTTGTCATATCTGTTACTAGCCCAGCGCATGCTTCGCGATGATTACGCCGCGTCGATGTTCCGCCTGGGGTTCAGCAACGAGGTCGCCGACATTTTGATGCGCCTTTCTCCGGCCCAGTTGGTCAAGCTGGCCAGCTCCAGCTCGCTGCTGTGCCGTTTCCGCTTCGATGACTACAGCTTGCTGTCCGCGCTGACCCACGACGTCCTGGGTGGTGCGCTGCAACAAGCGCACGCAACGATCCTGCTGGCCAAGCAACCTGTCGAAGAATTGGCCTGACGGCCTGATGAATTCCACTCGGAAACCCGTGTAATGGCCTCCAAGAGCGTATCCCAGGAAGCGGACGACATTCTGCTAGCCAGTTCCATGATCACGCTGGGAGCCCGGCTGCAGGTGCTGGAGGCTGAAACCAGCCTCAGCCACGACCGCCTGGCCCGCCTGTACCGAGAAATCCGCGGTTGCTCGCCTCCCAAGGGCATGCTGCCTTTTTCGGTCGACTGGTTCATGACCTGGCTGCCGAATATCCATTCGTCGCTGTTCTACAACGTCTATTCGTTCCTGAACACGCGCACCAGCAGCAAGGGGATACGGGCCACCATCGACGCCTATCGCCTGTATCTCGAAAACGCCGGCATGGATTCGTCCGAATCGGCCGAGCCGGTCCTGAGCTTCACCCGGGCCTGGATGCTGGTGCGTTTCTTCGACAGCGGCATGCTGCAACTGTCCGCCTGCCGCCAGTGCGGCGGCCATTTCATCGCCCACGCCCACGATCCCCAGTCGGATTTCGTGTGCGCGATCTGCCGGCCGCCACCCCGCGCGGGCAAGACGCGCGCCGCGGCCAAGGCGCGCGCCGGTACTCCCCCCGCGCCCGCCGCGAACATCGTCCGGTCCTGACCGGCGCGTTTCCAAATACATCAAAAGCCCTGGAAAACTCCCCGTAACCCGCCTTTTTGGGCCGGGGGGAACAGGGGATCATTTACGCCGGTGTTTTGCCGCCGGGCCGCCCCAAGGCAGAAAAGCCCCCTTGGGGGGCAGCAAGCCGAAGGCGCGGCGTGGGGGCATTTTTGCCGCCGGGCCGCCCCAAGGCAAAAAAGCCCCCTTGGGGGCAGTAAGCCGAAGGCGCGGCGTGGGGGCATTTCTGCCGCCGGGCCGCCCCAAGGCAGAAAAGCCCCCTTGGGGGGCAGCAAGCCGAAGGCGCGGCGTGGGGGCATTCTTAGACTTCGTTGGCAGGGGCCTGATGTGTTGATTGTTATCGGTTTTCTCGTGGTGTCCGTGTCGGTCGTCGGCAGCTTCATCGCGCTGGGCGGCCATCTGGGCGCGCTTTACCAGCCCTTCGAGCTCACGCTGATCTTCGGCGCGGCCTTCGGGGCCTTCCTTGCCAGCAACAGCAAAAAGTCGCTGATGCTGGTGAAGGCGGCGCTGCCCGACGCGCTGAAAAGCTCGCGTTACGGCAAGGACGTGTACATGGAGCTGATGGCGCTCCTGTACGTGCTGCTGAACAAGGCGCGGCGCGAAGGCCTGATGGCGATCGAATCGCACATCGAGGACCCGGAGTCCAGCCCGATCTTCAGCGAATATCCCCGCATCGCCAAAGACGCGAAGCTCATGGAGTTCATCACGGACTACCTGCGCATCATGATCAGCGGCAACATGAGCTCGTTCGAAATCGAGACGCTCATGGACGAGGAGATCGAAACCTACCGCCACGAGCGCGAAGTCCCCGCGCGCGCCTTGCACCAGATGGCCGACGGGCTGCCGGCATTCGGCATCGTGGCCGCGGTGCTGGGCGTGATCAAGGCGCTTGCCGCCGTGGACCAGCCTCCCGCGATCCTGGGCGACCTGATTTCCAAGGCCATGGTGGGCACTTTCCTGGGCATCCTGCTGGCCTACGGTTTCGTGGGGCCGATGGCCTCGCGCATCGAGCGCCGCAGCGACGAAGCCATGAAGGTCCTGGAGTGCATCAAGACCACGCTGCTCGCCAGCATGAACGGCTACCCGCCCCAGTTGGCGGTGGAATTCGGCCGCAAGGTGCTGTTCTCGGCCGTGCGCCCGACCTTCGGTGAGCTGGAAGAGCACGTCCGGCAAGCCAAGTCGGCCACGACCGGCAGGGCCTGACGGAGCTGTCCATGAGCACGGTAAACAACCACCGTGTGGTCATCCGCCGCAAGAAGGGCAAGGGCGGCGCGCACCACGGGGGCAGTTGGAAGATCGCCTACGCCGACTTCATCACGGCGATGATGGCGTTCTTCCTGGTGATGTGGCTGATCAGCGTCGTCCCGCGCGAAGAACTCAAGGGGATCGCGGAGTACTTCCGCATGCCCCTGCGCGTCGCCATCACGGGCGGGCCCAGCAATTCGGCCGAGACCAGCGCGGTGCCCGGCGGCGGGCAGGACCCGCTGCGCAGCGACGGCGACGTGCGCCGCGCGCAGGGCAACCGGGTCGAGGCCCAGCCCATGGGCGACGCCGAGCGCCGCGAGCAGCACCGCCTGGAAAACCTGAAAAAGCGGCTCGAGAATGTCATCGAGACCAGCCCGGTGCTGAAGAGCTTCCGGCCGCAGTTGCTGATCGACCTGACGACCGAGGGCCTGCGCATCCAGATCATCGACAACCAGAACCGCCCGATGTTCGCCACCGGCCGCGCGGAAGTGCAGCCCTACATGCGCGACATTCTCCGGGAACTGGGGCCGGTCCTGAACGAGCTGCCCAACAAGGTCAGCATCTCGGGCCATACCGACGCGTCGCAGTATGCGCGCGGCGAGCGCGCCTACAGCAACTGGGAGCTTTCGGCCGACCGCGCGAACGCGTCGCGGCAGGAATTGGTGGCCGGCGGGATGAACGAAAGCAAGGTCATGCGCATCCAGGGTCTGTCTTCGAGCATGAGCCTCGTTAAAGATGATCCATATGCGGCCGTTAATAGGCGTATCAGCCTCGTGGTGCTCAATCAGAGCACCCAGCGGCGCATCGAAAACGAGAACGCCGCCGCCGCGGACGTCTCGGCCAAGGATGCCCGCGAGGTGGGGACGGCAGTGGACGCGGCCCGAACGGCGGTCCAGGCCACGACGGCAACCAAACCAGGCGAAACGGAGAGCAACCCGTCCGCCGAAGGGGTTCGATAGCAATGGCGGCAACGATTCTGGTGGCGGACGACTCGGCGACGATGCGCATGATCGTCCAGGCGACGTTGGCAGGCGCGGGATGGACGGTTCTGACGGCCGGCAACGGCCAGGAGGCGCTGGAGATGGCCAGGCGCCACCCGGTGGACCTGGTGGTGAGCGACTGGAACATGCCGGTCATGGGTGGCCTGGAGCTGATTCAGGGTTTGCGCGAGGACGATCAGTATCTGGACGTGCCGGTGCTGGTGCTGACCACCGAAGACGACGTGGACAGCAAGATGGCAGCCCGGGATCTGGGCGTTTGCGGCTGGCTTTCCAAGCCGGTCGATCCCGATGTGCTGGTCGAATTGGCGTCCGAACTGCTCGATGAGCAGGCCGGCGCGTAAGCAGGTTCATTTATGAAGGCGTACGGGTCATGAGTTCTGGTTTGGACCTCAGTCAGTTTTACGAGACCTTTTTCGACGAGGCGGACGAGCTGCTCGCGCAAATGGAACAATTGCTGCTCGAGCTGGATGTGGGTTCGCCCGACATCGAACAGCTCAACGCAATCTTCCGCGCGGCCCACTCGATCAAGGGCGGCGCGGCGACCTTCGGCTGCTTCACGCAGCTCGCGGGCACGACCCACTTGCTTGAAAACCTCCTGGATGCGATCCGTCGCGGCGAAATGGCGCTGCGCACGGACATGATTGATATTTTCTTGGAAACGAAAGACGTGCTCAAAAGCCAGTTGGATGCCTACAGGGCCTCCGAAGAGCCCGATGAAGCCATGTTTGAGCGTATTTGCGCCGTGTTGAGGCAGCTTGCGCTGGAGCATAAGGACCCCGCCGCGGCGGCAGCCCCCGCGCCGGCCCCGGCCCCGGCCCCGGCTCCCGCTCCGGTGGTTGCGGCCCCGGCCCCGGCGCCCGCGCAGGCGGCCCCCGCGCAGCCCGAACCGCAGGCGGCTGTCGCGGACGCGGGCAGCGTGCCGCTGCGCGTGCGGATCACGAAGGTGTCCGACAAGGACGCCGCGTCCCTGCTCGAGGAAATGGGCAATCTGGGCACGGTCAAGGCCAGTGAACGCGCGGGCGGCGCCCTGACCGTGTGGATGGACAGCACCTGCACGCCGGACGATATCGAGGCGGTGTGCTGCTTCATCGTCGACGGCGATCAGTTGAGCATTGCCCGCGAGGCCGCGCCGTCGGGCGACGCCCCGGCCGCCGCGCCCGAGCCCGCCGCCGTCCAGGCCCCGGCTCCGGCCGAAGCGCCCGCCGCGCCGGCTCCGGCCGTCGCGGAATCGGCCGCCGCGGCCGAGGCCATCACCCAGGCCGCGCGCGCCGCCCGGCCCGCGGCTCCCGCGCACGCGGACAAGGAATCCACCTCGATCCGCGTGGGCGTCGAAAAGGTCGACCAGGTGATCAATCTGGTGGGCGAACTGGTCATCACGCAGGCCATGCTGGCGCAGACCGCGTCCACGCTGGATCCCGTGCTGCACGACCGCCTGCTCAACGGCATGGAGCAGTTGGAGCGCAATGCCCGCGACCTGCAGGAAGCGGTCATGTCGATCCGCATGATGCCGATGGACTATGTGTTCAGCCGCTTCCCCCGCCTGGTGCGCGACATCGCCAGCAAGATGGGCAAGCAGATCGAACTTCAGACGTACGGCCGCGCGACCGAGCTGGACAAGAGCCTGATCGAGCGCATCATCGACCCGCTGACCCACCTGGTGCGCAACAGCCTGGACCACGGCATCGAGACCCCGGAAAAGCGCGTCGCGTCCGGCAAGGATCCAGTCGGGCAACTGGTGCTGTCGGCCCAGCACAACGGCGGCAACATCGTGATCGAGGTCAGCGACGACGGCGCCGGCCTGAACCGCGAGAAAATCCTCAAGAAGGCGATCGCGCAGGGCCTGCCGGTCAATGAAAATTCGCCGGACGACGAAATCTGGCAACTGATCTTCGCGCCGGGCTTCTCCACCGCGGAGAAAGTCACGGACATTTCCGGCCGGGGCGTCGGCATGGACGTGGTGCGCCGGAACATCCAGGACATGGGCGGCCACGTGCAGTTGTCGTGCGAGCCGGGCAACGGCACCACCACGCGCATCGTCCTGCCGCTGACACTGGCCATCCTGGACGGCATGTCGGTGCGGGTGGGCGAGGAAACCTTCATCCTGCCGCTGAACCACGTGACCGAGTCGCTGCAGCCGACGAACGACCAGATCTACTCGGTCGCGGGCAACGAACGCGTCATGCACGTGCGCGGCGAATACCTGCCGCTGGTCGAGATGCACCGGGTGTTTTCGGTGGGCGAGGCCCAGACCGACCCCACCCAGGCCATCGCCGTTATCATGCAGGCCGAGGACCGGCGCTTCGCGCTGCTGGTGGACCACCTGATCGGGCAGCACCAGGTCGTGGTGAAGAACCTCGAATCGAATTACCGCAAGGTTCCAGGCATCTCCGCCGCCACCATCCTGGGCGACGGCAGCGTGGCCCTGATCGTCGACGTATTTGCGCTTGCGCGCGCCAACCGCGAGCGTTGGTCGCAGCCCGAAGCCATTCTGAATTGATGGAGAAATAAACCTCATGGCAGCCAAACCGCAAGCGCAAGCCGCGCGCAATGAAGATGTCGGCAGCGAATTCCTGGTGTTTACGCTGGGCGACGAAGAATACGGCATCGACATCCTGAAGGTGCAGGAGATCCGCGGCTACGACGCCGATACGGTCACCCGCATCGCCAATGTTCCGCCGTTCATCAAGGGCGTGACGAACCTGCGCGGCATCATCGTGCCGATCGTCGACCTGCGCATCAAGTTCAATCTGGGCCGCGTCGACTACAACGAGCAGACCGTGGTCATCATCCTGAACCTCGACCGCCGCGTGGTCGGCATCGTGGTGGACGGCGTGTCGGACGTGCTCATGCTCAATTCGGGCCAGGTCCGCCCGGCGCCGGAGTTCGGCGCGACGCTGTCCACGGAATACCTGACCGGCCTGGGCACGGTGGATGAGCGCATGCTGATCCTGGTGGATATCGAAAAACTCATGACCAGCGATGAAATGGCACTGGTGGAGAAGGTCGCCTCCTGATCGGAGCCTGGCCGTATGCGGGGTAGAGGCGCCATATTCGATCCGATGTGGCGCTTTCCTTTAACGATTGCAGTCAAGGAGTGGTGCTTGTGATGCGCAAGTTTTTCGCGAACATGACGATACGCAGCAGCCTGTTGTGGGTGCTGGCGTTTTTCTCATTCATGTTGGTGATCGGGGCGGCGCTTGGCGTCCTGTCCCTGCGCATCAGCAATGGGACCCTGGCGGAGATCAAGCAGTCGCAGGAGCTGGACGACGCGGTCGGACGCGTGGTGTCCAGCTACAAGGACACCCTGAATGGCCTGGGCCGCGCGGCCTCGTCCAACTACGCCGACATCGTGCGCAATGTGGGCCAGGCGACCCTGCTGACGCAGGGCCTGTCCGCGGAAGCCACCGGCCTGCTGGAACGCGCGAAGGCGTCCATGAACAAGGGCCAGGCGGAGTTCGAGTACTACAAGACCCTGCCGCGGCCGCAGGAAGCGGCCGAGGCGCTCAAGGAAATCGACGATTCCTACGGCGCGCTGGCGCAGCAGGGCCTGGGGCCGCTGGTCGCCGCCCTGGAAAAGGCCGACATGCCGGCTTTCCAGAAACAGGTCCAGACGGTGCAGGACGCCCTGGAGGGGCGCTTTGCCCGGGCGATCGAAGGCTTCGATTTCTGGCGCGCCAGCAAGATGCTGGACGCCTACGAGGTGGCGCAGGTGCGCTACCAGTTCGTGCTGATTGCTGTCGGCGCGGGCGGCGTGCTCGCCGCGCTGCTGGTGTTCGCCACCTACGTCTTCCTGCGCCGCCGCGTGCTGCTGCCGCTGAAGGAAGCGGGGCATCACTTCGACCGCATCGCCGGCGGCGATCTGACCACCCGCGTGGACGTGCGCAATACCAACGAGATCGGCCAGTTGTTCGCCGCGCTCAAGCGCATGCAGGAAAGCCTGACCCGCACGGTGGCAACGGTGCGCCGCGGCGTGGATGAAATCAACGTGGGTTCCCACGAGATCGCCGCGGGCAACACGGACCTGTCCAGCCGCACGGAACAGCAGGCGGCGTCGCTGGAGGAAACGGCGGCGTCGATGGAAGAACTGGCCTCGACGGTGAAGCAGAACGCGGACAACGCGCGCCAGGCCAATCAACTGGCGGCCAGCGCGTCGGACGTGGCGGAACGCGGCGGCTCGGCGGTGTCGGAAGTGGTCAACACCATGCAGGAGATTTCGGCCAGCTCGCGCAAGATTTCCGAGATTGTGTCGGTGATCGACGGCATTGCTTTCCAGACCAACATCCTGGCGCTGAACGCGGCGGTGGAAGCGGCGCGGGCGGGCGAGCAGGGCAAGGGCTTCGCGGTGGTGGCGGGCGAAGTGCGCTCGCTGGCGCAGCGCAGCGCGCAGGCGGCCAAGGAAATCAAGGGCCTGATCGAGGATTCGGTCACGAAGGTCGGCGCGGGCTCGCAACAGGTGGAGCGTGCGGGCGCGACGATGCAGGAGATCGTGGCGTCGGTGAAGCGGGTGACGGACATCATGGGCGAGATCTCGGCGGCGTCCGAGGAGCAGTCCAGCGGTATCGACCAGGTCAACCGCGCGGTTTCGCAGATGGACGAGGTGACGCAGCAGAACGCGGCGCTGGTGGAAGAGGCGGCCGCGGCTGCGGGCTCGCTGCAGGAGCAGGCGCAGCGCCTGGCCGAGGCGGTTGCCGTGTTCAAGGTCAACGCGGGTGAAGTCATCGAAGTGCCGGCGCATCGCCTGTCTTCCGTGCGTTCCTCCGATGACGACTCACGCTTGCAGGCGCCCGATGCGCTTGCGCTCGGGCACTGAGGGCCGCCGTGGCAACTTCGGCCCATCCGGCGCCGTCCATGTCGGTGGACCGCCAATTCGATTTTCGCGACGCCGATTTTTCGCGCGTGCGCAAGATGATCCATGCGCACGCCGGCATTTCGCTGGGCACGCACAAACGGGAAATGGTCTACAGCCGGCTCGCGCGGCGCCTGCGCGCCCTGGGCCTGCAGGATTTCGGCAGCTACCTGGACCAGCTCGAGGACGAGCCCGGCGCCGCCGAGTGGGAAGATTTCGTCAATGCGTTGACGACCAACCTGACGGCCTTCTTCCGGGAATCGCATCATTTCCCGATCCTGGCCGATTTCGCCAAGCGGCGCGGCGGCCCGGTATCGGTGTGGTGCTGCGCGGCGTCCACCGGTGAAGAGCCGTATTCCATCGCCATGACGCTGGTGGAGGCGCTGGGCCCGCGGGCCGGGTCGAGCAGCGTGCTGGCGACGGACATCGACACCAATGTGCTGGCCCGGGCGCGGACCGGGGTCTATCCCGCGGAGCGCGTGGCGAAGATGGAAGACGAGCGCCTGCGGCGCTTCTTCCTGAAGGGGCGGGGCGCCAACGCCGGACAGGTGAGGGTGCGCCCCGAGATCGTGGACATGGTGCGCTACGAGACCCTGAACCTGTTGGCGCCGGCCTGGCCGATCGACGAGAAGTTCGACGTGATCTTCTGTCGCAACGTGATGATTTATTTCGACAAACCCACCCAGGCGAGGATCTTGGAGCGGTTTGTTCCGCTGCTCAAACCCGGCGGACTGCTGTTCGCGGGCCACTCCGAGAACTTCACCTACATCAGCCGCGACTTCCGGCTGCGGGGGCAGACGGTCTACGAATGTGCGGGCAAGGCCTGAACGGGGCAGCAAAGATGAAAAAAATAAGCGTTTTGTGTGTGGACGACTCCGCGCTGGTGCGCGGACTGATGACCGAGATCATCAATAGCCAGCCTGACATGGAAGTGGTCGCGACGGCGCCGGACCCCCTGGTGGCGCGCGAACTGATCAAGCGCCACAATCCGGACGTCCTGACGCTGGATGTGGAAATGCCCCGCATGGACGGGCTCGATTTCCTGGAAAAGCTGATGCGCCTGCGGCCGATGCCGGTCGTGATGGTGTCGTCGCTGACCGAGCGCGGCGGCGAAATCACGCTGCGAGCGCTGGAGCTGGGCGCGATCGATTTCGTGACCAAGCCCAAGCTGGGCATACGCGACGGCCTGTTGGAATACACGGAAATCATCGCGGACAAGATCCGCGCGGCATCGCGCGCCCGGCTGCGCGCGCCCGCGCCGCACGGCACGCCGGCCGCGCCCGCGCCCATGCTGCGCCGGCCGCTGTCCAGTTCGGAAAAACTGGTGATCGTCGGGGCGTCCACGGGCGGCACCGAGGCCATCCGCGAAGTGCTGCAGCCGCTGCCGCCCGACAGCCCGGCCATCCTGATCACGCAGCACATGCCCGCGGGCTTCACCCGCTCCTTCGCGCAACGGCTGGATGCGCTGTGCGCGGTGACCGTCCGCGAGGCCGTGCATGGCGACCGCGTGCTGCCGGGCCACGTGTACCTGGCGCCAGGCGGCGACACGCACATGCGGCTGGGCCGCAGCGGCGCCAACTACGTGATCGAGCTGGAGGCCAGCGAACCCGTAAACCGCCACCGCCCGTCGGTGGACGTTCTGTTCAATTCCGCGGCGGTCGCCGCCGGCAAGAACGCCATTGGCGTCATCCTGACCGGCATGGGCAAGGACGGCGCCGCGGGTATGCTGGCCATGCATCGCGCCGGGGCGCACACGATCGCGCAGGACGAGGCCAGTTGCGTGGTGTTCGGCATGCCCCGCGAGGCGATCGCCATCGGCGCCGCGGATGAAGTGGTTTCGTTGTCCGCGATGAGCGAACGCATTCTGACTCGCCTGGGCGACCGTGGCCACCGCGTTTGACGCGGGCGCACGATCGTTCCCAAGCACATTTTTTCTGGAGTAGAAATGGTAGACAAGGGCATAAAGATTCTGGTGGTGGATGATTTCCCCACCATGCGGCGGATCATCCGCAACCTGCTAAAGGAGCTGGGTTTCGAGAACGTGGATGAAGCCGAAGACGGCGCGATCGGGCTGGAAAAACTGCGCAACGGCGGTTTCCAGTTCGTCGTGTCCGACTGGAACATGCCTAATCTCGACGGCCTTGAAATGCTCAAGCAGATCCGTGCGGACGCCTCGCTGGCGTCGCTGCCGGTCCTGATGGTGACGGCCGAGGCCAAGAAGGAAAACATCGTCGCGGCGGCCCAGGCCGGCGCCAACGGTTACGTGGTCAAGCCTTTCACCGCGGCGACGCTGGAAGAGAAGCTCACCAAGATCTTCGAGAAAATTGCCGGCTGAGGTGTGCAATGAGCACGACGGAAAATGTTGACCCGGCTGAGTCCCCCGACCTGATCCACCGCATTGCGTCGCTGACGCGCATGTTGCGCGACAGCATGCGCGAACTTGGCCTGGACCAGGCGATCAAGGACGCCGCCACCGCCATCCCCGACGCCCGCGACCGCCTGCGCTACGTGGCGCAGATGACCGAGCAGGCCGCCAACCGCGTGCTGAACGCGACCGAGCAGGCCGGCCCGATCCAGGACCAGTTGTCGCGTTCGGCGCAGTCGCTGGATACGCGCTGGCAGCAATGGTACGACCAGCCGCTGGAACTGCCCGAGGCGCGCGAACTGGTGAAGGATACCCGCGCGTACCTGCAGGAAGTGCCGAAGCAGGCGCAACAGACGCAGTCGCACTTGATGGAAATCATCATGGCGCAGGATTTCCAGGACCTGACGGGCCAGGTCATCATGCGCATGATGGACGTGGTCGGCGCGATCGAGCGCGAGCTGCTGCAGGTGCTGCTGGACAACGTGCCGCAGGAGCGCCGCGAGGAGGCCAACAGCCTGCTCAACGGGCCGCAGATCAGCCCTCAGGGCAAGGCCGACGTGGTCACCAGCCAGGACCAGGTCGACGACCTGCTGGCCAGCCTGGGGTTCTAGGCCGCGCGGGCGGCGCCGGCGGACCTGCCCTCCGGCGGTGCGCGCCGCCGCGCTTCATGACGTATTCCCTAAGGGCGCGATCCGCGCCCGGCCGATAGACTTCCCGCCATAAGAATCGGGGCCTCGCAGCATGAAACAGGCGCCACGCGCGCCAGGCAACGGATGCCCATAGAAGGCGATCCGGGCCAGCACAAGGAGGTTCATCTTGGCCAGATCCGTATTCCGCCTGGGCGGCATGTGGGCATTGTTGCGCCGGCTAAACCGGGGCGACGCCATGCTGTCGGAACGCACCCTGTCTATCAGTCCGGCCGTTTGGCCGCTATACCGGTTCCTGGGGCAGATCCGCCGCCGGATCGTGACCGTGCGGCAGTCCAGCATCGAAATCGCGCTGAACGCGGCGCGCACCCAGTACCAGGCGGGACGCTGCGCGCAACTGGCGCAGGAGCAGGCGCGCGCGGCGCAGGCCCTGGCCGCGAGCGGCACGCAGATCGCGGCGCTGTCGGCGTCCACGTCCACCCACGCGCGCGAAATCTCCGAGGTATCCGGACACAACCTGCAGGCGGCGGAGCAGGCGCTGGCGGAACTGTCCGAGGTCAAGCAGCGCGTCGACCGCATGACCCGCGAGATGGGCGCTTTCACCGACGTGGTGGGCCAATTGACCGCGCGCGCCCGTTCGGTCGGCGACATCAGCAAGCTGATCAAGGAGATCGCCTTGCAGACGCAGTTGCTGGCGCTGAACGCGGGCGTGGAGGCGGCCAGGGCAGGGGATGCCGGGCGGGGTTTCGCGGTGGTGGCGAGCGAGGTCGGAAGGCTGGCCGAGCGCGTCAATTCGGCCACCAGCGACATCGCCAGGCACAGCGGGGAAATGCTGGAGCTGGTCGACAGCACCCAGCGGCAGACCGGCAGCCTGCGCGACGACGTCGATGCCTCGGGCCAGGTCCTGGACCGGACGTGTTCCGATTTCCAGCGTTTCGTGGACGATTTCGGCAGCATGAACCGCCAGGTGTCCGAAGTGGTGCAGGCGATCGGCGAGGTCGACGCCACCAACCACGGCATGAGCGAGGAAGTGGGCCGGATCGCCGCGCTGAGCGCGGACGTGCTGCAGCGCATGGGCAGCATGTCGGGCGAAATCGACCGCATCCGCCGCCAGACCGAAAGCGTGCAGGAAGTGCTGGCGGACATGCGCACCGGCAATACCGCCTTCGATGGCCTGTCCGACGCGCTCGAGGCATTCCGGGACGCGGCCGCCGGCCTGCTGGAAGCGGCCAGGAAGGGCGGGACGGACGTGTTCGACCGCCACTACCGGCGCATCCCGGGCAGCGAGCCGCCGCGCTACCACACCGCCTACGACCGCCAGATCGAGGAACCCTTGACCCGGTTGCTGGACCGGGTGCTGGAGTCGGTGCCCGGCGGCATCTACACGATCCTGGTGGACAACCGGGGCTACGCGCCGGCGCACAACAGCCGCTACTCGCACGCGCCCACCGGAGACCCCGGGCAGGACATCGTCCGAGTGCGGCACAAGCGCATCTTCGACGATCCGGTGGGCTCCCGGCTGGCCGCCAACACCGGCGCAATGCTGTTCCAGACGTATTCGCGCGACACGGGTGAAATCGTCAATGACATATCCATCCCGGTTTATTTGGGGCCGGAGCACTGGGGCGCCGTGCGGATCGGCCTGGATTACGGACGCTTCCAGGCGGCGCTGGAGGGGCGGGAGCCCGGCCACCGGGCGGTTCCCGCGGCCGGCTGACGCGGCCGGCGGGGCCGGGTCCCGGGGCGTTCCCGGCCGGGCGGCGCGGGCGGGTCCGGGACGCAGCCCGGAATAGCGCCGCTTTCCCCCCGCTTCTTGGCTTATCGCCAAGGCCCCAGGCCTCCTAGAATCTCGGCGGGCAGCTCGTAATCCCAGAATCCGCGAGCCGCAACGACACCGCAGAGCATGGCCGAAGAAAGCGACCTCGAAAAGACCGAAGCCGCCTCTCCCAGGCGCCTGGAAAAGGCGCGCGAGGAGGGGCAGATTGCGCGTTCCCGGGAACTGGGCACGTTCATGATGCTGGCCGCGGGCGTCGGGGCGGTCTGGGTGGGCGGCAGCTCGCTCTACCGGTCCCTGAGCGGGGTGCTGCGCAACAGTCTGGGGTTCGACCAGCGCATCGTCGCCGATCCCGGCGTGATGGTCGAACGGGCGGTCGACGGCTTCGGCCAGATCCTGCTGACGCTGCTGCCGATTTTCGGGTTGCTCGCGGTGGTCGCGATCCTGTCCAGCGTGCTGCTGGGCGGCATCGTCATCTCGGGCAAGCCCTTGCAGTTCAATTTTTCCAAGCTCAGCCCGCTGTCCGGGCTGAAGCGGATGTTCTCGTCGCAGACCGTGGTGGAGCTGATCAAGGCGCTGGCCAAGGCCGCGCTGGTGGGCGGCGTGGCCGTCTGGGTGATCTGGAGCTACCACGACGACATGCTGGGCCTGATGCACGTGGCGCCGTCGGCCGCGCTCATCAAGGCGCTGACGCTGGTGGCGATGTGCTGCGCCTTCATCGTGGCGTCCCTGCTGATCATCGTGATGCTGGACGTGCCGTGGCAGATCTGGAGCCACCTGAAGAAACTGCGCATGTCCAAGGAAGACGTCCGCCAGGAGCACAAGGAAAGCGAAGGGGACCCCCACGTGAAGGCGCGCATCCGGCAGCAGCAGCGCCAGGCGGCGCGGCGGCGCATGATGTCGGAAGTGCCCAGGGCGGACGTCGTGGTGACCAACCCGACCCATTACGCCGTGGCGTTGAAGTACGACGAGGACAAGCACGGGGCGCCGCGGGTGCTGGCCAAGGGCACCGGCCTGATCGCGGCCAAGATCCGCGAACTCGCGGCCGAGCACCGCATCCCCACATTGGAGGCGCCGCCGCTGGCGCGCGCCTTGCATCAACACGTCGAGCTGGGGCAGGAAATCCCGGCCGAGCTATACACCGCGGTGGCAGAAGTGCTGGCGTGGGTCTTCCAGTTGCGTTCCTGGCGATCGGGATGGGGGGCCGAGCCTATGGCCCCGACCCGCCTGGCCGTGCCCGCCGAACTGGACCCGCAGGCCAACACCGCAGCACAAGGAGTTTGAGGAATGAGCGCTTTGCTCACCATGTTGAAGAGTGGCGGCGCCACGCACGCGCGGCTGCTGGCGGGCCCGATCCTGATCGTGATGGTGCTGGGCATGATGGTGCTGCCCCTGCCCACGTTCCTGCTGGACCTGCTGTTCACCTTCAACATCGCGTTGTCCGTGATGATCCTGCTGGTGGCCATGTTCACGCGCAAGCCGCTGGACTTCGCCGCCTTCCCGGCCGTCCTGCTGTTCGCCACGCTGCTGCGCCTGTCGCTGAACGTCGCGTCCACCCGCGTGGTGCTGCTCCATGGCCACACCGGCCCGGACGCGGCGGGCAAGGTGATCGAGGCCTTCGGCCACTTCCTGGTGGGCGGCAACTTCGCCGTGGGGATCATCGTGTTCGTGATCCTGACCATCATCAACTTCATCGTCATCACCAAGGGCGCGGGCCGTATCGCGGAAGTGGGCGCGCGGTTCACGCTGGACGCCATGCCCGGCAAGCAGATGGCGATCGACGCGGACCTGAACGCGGGCCTGATCGGCGAAGACGAGGCGCGCAAGCGCCGCGCGGAAGTGGCGCAGGAATCCGATTTCTTCGGGTCCATGGACGGCGCCAGCAAGTTCGTGCGCGGCGACGCCATCGCCGGCCTGCTGATCATGGCGATCAACATCATCGGCGGCCTGATCGTGGGCGTGGCCCAGCACGATATGTCGATGAGCGATTCGGCGCGCGTCTATACGCTGCTGACCATCGGCGACGGCCTGGTCGCCCAGATCCCCGCCCTGGTGATCTCCACCGCCGCCGGCGTGGTCGTGTCGCGCGTGTCGACAGACCAGGACATCGGCCAGCAGATCATCAGCCAGTTGTTCTCCAATCCGAGCGTGCTGTTCCTGACCGCCGCCATCATCGGCATCATGGGGCTGATCCCCAACATGCCGCACGTCGCCTTCCTGACCCTGGCCGGCGCGCTGGCCTGGGGCGGCTGGCTGCTGTACAAGCGGAGGACCGCCGCCGCGGCGGCGGCCGCGGAGGTGCCCCCGCAGGCGATCACCCAGGCGCAGGCCGCCGCGGCCGAGGCCAGTTGGGACGACGTTTCCATGGTGGACCAACTGGGGCTGGAAGTGGGCTATCGCCTGATTCCGCTGGTGGACCATGCCCAGAACGGCGAGCTGCTGCACCGCATCCGCAGCCTGCGCAAGAAGTTCGCGCAGGACGTGGGCTTTCTGCCGCCGGTGGTGCACATCCGCGACAACCTGGAACTCAAGCCCAACGACTACCGCATCCTGCTGTCCGGCGTGGAAGTGGGCCATGGCGTGGCGATGCCCGGCCAGTGGCTGGCGATCGACCCGGGCGGCGTGACCATGCAAATCAAGGGCACGCCCACCACCGATCCGGCGTTCGGCCTGCCGGCGCTGTGGATCGACGGCAGCCTGCGCGACCAGGCGCAGGTGGCGGGCTACACCGTGGTGGACGCCGGCACGGTCGTGGCGACGCACTTGAACCACTTGATGCACCGCCACGGCTCGAACCTGCTGGGCCGCCAGGAAGTGCAGCAGTTGCTGGACCGCATCGGCCGCGACGCGCCCAAGCTGGTCGAGGACCTGGTGCCCAAGACGCTCTCGCTCACGGCGCTGCAAAAGGTGTTGCAGGGCCTGTTGTCGGAAGAGGTGCCGATACGCGACATGCGCACCATCATCGACACCCTGTCCGAGCATGGTCCGCGCCTGGCGGCGCTGGCCGCCGGTTCTGGCAGCCAGCCCGACATCAACGAGCTGATCGCGCTGACCCGCCGCTCGCTGGGCCGCGCCATCACGCAGCAATGGTTCCCGGGCGAGGGCGAGTTGCGCGTCATCGGCCTGGACGTGAAGCTGGAGCGCGTGCTGTCGCAGGCCATGACGACCAGCGGCGGCCTGGAGCCGGGGCTGGCCGATACGCTGCTGCGCGAAACGCAGGCGGCCGTCGAGCGGCAGGAGTCGCAGGGCAATGCGCCGGTGCTCCTGGTGTCGCCGGTGCTGCGCGCGCCGCTGTCGCGCTTCCTGCGGCACCACTTGCCGCAACTGGGCGTCTTGTCGAATACGGAAATACCCGATGAGCGCATGGTCCGCGTGACCGCGCTGATCGGCGGAGGCAATGGGGCATGAAGATAAGCCGTTTCTTTGGGATCAACAGCCGTGAAGTGATGCGGCAGGTGCGCCAGGTCCTGGGGCCGGACGCGCTGATCGTCTCGAACCGCAGCGTCGACGGCGGCGTGGAGGTGCTGGCCACCGTCGAGGGCGCTTTCGACGACGCGCCCGGGCAGACGCCGCCGCGCGAAGCGCTCGCGCAGCCCCGTCCTTCCGAGGCGCGCCCGTCCCCGGCGCCCGCCATGCCGGCCATGCCCGCGGCGCCCGTCGCGGCCTTGCCCCCGGCGGCGGGCTATATGACGCCCGCGCGCTCCATCGCGGCCTACCAGTCCGCTTACGCCGCGCCGGTGCAGGCCGAGGCCGAGATCGAGGCGCCGGCCGTCTCGGCGCCGGCTGCGCCCCTGCGCGCGGAGCCGCCGGCCATCGTTCCCGCGGCGCCGCAGCCGGCGGTGGCGCCCGCTTCCGCGGCAGCGCCGGCGATCGCCGCGCCGGCCTCCGCGCCCGCGTACGTGCCGGCCGCACCTCAATCGGCCGTGCCTCAACCGGCCGCGCCGCCGTCGATGGCCCGCATGCCGGACGCGCCGCTGCGGCAGCCCCCGGCCATGCCGCAGGCCGCCTTGCCCGGCGACGCGGCGGCCGGCCTGCAGGATGCGATCAGCGCCTTGCGCGGCGCCCTGGAAAGCCGCATGGACGGCCTGCTCTGGGGCGGTCGCCAGGGGCCGGGCCGCGAGCCCGCCGCCGCGGCGCTGTTTCGCAGCCTGCTGGATGCGGGATTCAGCACGAAGCTGGTGCGTACCCTGGTCGAACGCCTGCCGGAAGGAATGACGCCGGAAGCCGCCCTGAGCTGGGCGCGCAATGAACTGGTGACGCACCTGCCCGTGGTGCGCTCCGAAGACGAATTCCTGGGCGGCGGCGTGTATGCGCTGGTCGGGCCGACCGGCGTCGGCAAGACGACGACGCTGGCCAAGCTGGCAGCCCGCTGCGTCGCGCGCGAGGGCCGCGAGCAGGTGGCGATGCTGACCACCGACAATTTCCGGATCGGCGCGCTGGAACAATTGCAGATCTACGGCCGCCTGATGGGCGTCCCCGCCCATTCGGTGCGCGACGCGGGCGAACTTCGCCGCATCCTGGCCGAACTGGGCAACCGCAAGATCGTGCTGATCGACACCACCGGCATCAGCCAGCGCGACCGGCTGGTGGCCGAGCAGGCGGCGATGCTGTGCAACGCGGGCAAGCCCGTGCGCCGGCTGCTGGTGCTGAACGCCGCCAGCCAGGGCGATACGCTGGACGAGGTGGCCCACGCCTACCGCAACGGGGTGGGCGAGGACGTGGCCGGCTGCATCATCACCAAGCTGGACGAGGCCACCCGCCTGGGCGCGGCGCTGGACACCGCCATCCGCCACCGCCTGCCGATCCACTACATGTCGGTCGGCCAGAAGGTGCCGGAACACATGGAACTGGCCCGCGCCGACGTGCTGATCGACCGCGCGTTCTCGATGGTCGAACGGGCGCGGGCGCTCTACACCCCCAGCGAGGCGGACCTGGCGTCGCTGGTTTCGTCCTCGCGCGAAGCCGAGGGCGGCGATCCGGCCCGCCGCCGGCAATTGCTGGCCTCGGCCATCCTGCGTCCGCAGGGCGGGGCGGGTTCGATCGAAGCCGCGCAGAACCTGGACGACACCATCGCGTGGCTGGAAAGCGATCCGGCCTGCATCCAGGCGCGCGCCTCCTGGCGCGAATACGTGGGCGACGGCGCCAGCCTGGCCGCTCTGGGCGACGAGCCGCTGGAAATGGTGCGCCGCGAGTTTTCGGCCACCTGCAACCGGCATCTGCTGGCCGTGCACGGCAAGACCGGCATGAAAGGAGAAGGCCTGCCGGGCGGGACGCTGCTGAGCACGCTCCTGATGAGCGACCGGGGCGCGGCCCTGGC
This sequence comes from Achromobacter veterisilvae, assembly GCF_037619525.1. Lineage (NCBI taxonomy): Bacteria > Pseudomonadati > Pseudomonadota > Betaproteobacteria > Burkholderiales > Alcaligenaceae > Achromobacter > Achromobacter veterisilvae. The sequence continues at coordinate 3,827,587 of NZ_CP148753.1, forward strand.
GGCTCCCTCGCAGCAACTGGCGCTGCCGCACGGCACGCTGTCGTCGTTCGCGCCGGCGGAGCCGGCCCAGCCGGACGCGGCCCTGGCGCTGGAGGCGCGGGTGGGCTGGCTGGGCGGGAAACTGGTGCGCCTGCCGGTCGTGCACCTCCTCGAGGCCGGCACTTCCGCGCTGTGGCCGTCCCTGACCGGGCAGGGCGTTTCCTGGGTGGCGCGCAGCGCCGGCGGCCAGCGCGTGATCCAGGACGAATGCCCCACCAACCTGAATGCGGTGGGCAAGAGCGTGGGCTATCTGCCGGTGGGCCAGCCCGGCGACATGCCCGGACTGCACAGCGTCAAGAACGGCCAGCGCGTGCCATTGGCGCTCTGGGCCTCGGGCACCGAAGTCTCGTTGCCCGGCCGCGGCGAGAGCGCGCCGGTCCGGCTGGTGTGCGCCCGGCTGATCGATACGGTCAGCGGCGAGGTGGCCGGGCAGTTGTTCGGCATGACCAATCTGCCGGCGTCCCAGGCGGACGCGGGCACGGTGGCGCGCTGGCTGGTGCTGCAGGACGAGGCCAAGGCCGGATTCCGCTATATGGCGAGCGCATGGCAGGCGCTGCCCGCCGTCGATGGGGCCCACGCGCTAGCGCGCCAGGCCCTGATCGCCGGACAGATGGGCGCCGCGTGCTGGCAACTGGCACATTCCTCGGCCGCGGAGGTCGTGCAAGGGCCCTTGTCGGGCATCATGGGAACGGAACGCAAGCTATCCGGCCGCATGCTGCCGGTGGCCTTGCTGAAAATGTACGCAATGCTGGAAATGACAGCCGCGTAGGATGGGTGGAGCGCGAGAGTTCTTAAGCAAGAACCTCAGTACTGAACGCGCGAAACCCATGCGGCCATGGGCAGATAGTGCCTGGCATCGGCCGGAAAACAATCGATTGCGGCCGCATGGGTTTCGCGCGCTGGATAGCAGTGTTCTAGCTTAAAAACTCTCGCGCTCCACCCATCCTACGCGTGCTGCGAACGATCAGCCCGCGACAATGGGCTTGCGGCCCGGCGCGCTGCGGGCGCCGCGGCCCCGCGCGTCGTAGGTGGCGGGCGCGCCCGCCGCGCCCAGGTTGCGCAGCGCGTCCAGCGATTGCTGGGTGTAGCGCAGGTGCACGTCGATCAGGGCGCCGTTGCGCAGGTTGATTTCATTGGCGGACGCCGATTTCGTCAGCAAGGCCTGCCAGATCCCGGCCAGTTGCGGGTGCAGCACGGCGGCCTGTTCGGTGCCGGCGTGCCCGCCGGGCAGGCCGATTTCGGCGAGCAGGGTGTCGCGCGCCTGGCTCAGGTCCACCAGCTTGCGGGCCACGCCGCTCTTGCGTTCGGTGATTTCCTGCAGCGCGCCCACGTTCCCCGGCCCCACCAGCACTTCGGTCTCTTCTTCCAGGATGGCGGAGAACTCGGTGATCAGGGCGTCTTCCTGCCTCATGCAGGATTGCAGGGAATCGACGGGGGCTGGGCTGGTGGTCATGCTGCGGCTCGGGTCGGAGTGTTGCGGGGGCTTACTTCAACAGGTCTCGGGCGCTGGCGATCAGGCTGTCCGCGATGCGGCCGGTATCGATCTTGAGCTGGCCCGAGGCGATCGCCGCACGGATGGCGGCCACGCGCTCGACATTGATGTCGTTCGAGCCGTCTTGCAGCGCCAGCATCTTGCGCGACGCCGAACTCAGCGCCACCTGCGAGCTGCTGGAGCCGCTGGCGCTGCCGGCGCCATAGGCCTGGGCGACCGCGGATTCAGGGCGGTTCCCGACGGCATCCGCCGATAGGGGGCGGTTGGTGGTGGAATTGATCTTCAAGATTATCTCCGCAGGGCGTCCTGGGTCGGTTGTGCGACGGGTCCGCCTACTTATGTCTCTGTAACGACAGGGCCGGAAGGAACTTTAGGGTAGGCGGGCCCCCGGCGCAACGCGATATGTAACAACCCCTACAGTTGTATTTCAACCAGGCCGGCGTTGCGCACAATGCCGCTGACCACCTGGCCGCTGGCGGTGCGCACCTGCACCGTCGCGCCGGGCGCCGCGTTGTCCAGCGCCTGGCCCTCGCTGCTGACCACGAATCCCTTGCCGAGCGCGTTGATGCGCACATTGGCGCCGCGCAGCACCGACTGGGCGTTGCGCAGCGACGAGCCCCGGACCGTCTGCCCGGCGTTGATCCGGTAGGCCGCGGTCATGCCGACCACGGTTTGGGGATCGGTGATGGCGCCGGGGGGCAGGGCGATGAGGTCGCCGTCCCGGGGCGCCAGGTCGTCCGGCGTCAGGGCCTGGCCGGCCGCGATCAGGCGCGAGGCGACGTAATACTGGCCCGGCACGCTGATCGTCGCCTGCACATAGGTCGTCCAGGGCCGGGGCGCGTTGCAGCGCACTCCCACGGTCATGCGCGAGCGCAGCTTCATGCCGGAAGGCATAAATGGGGACATGGCATCGCAAGGCGTCAGGCGTTCGGCCCGCGGGGGATCGATGGCGATCGACGGCTGGCCGGGCAGGCTGGCCAACTGGTCCTGCAGATAGGCTTGCGCGGCCAGCGCGATCGCCTCGGATGGCTGGGCCGCCGCTTCCTGGGCCTGCGCGGCCGCCAGGGGCAGCAGCAGGGCGGCCAGGCAGCCGGCGCGCGCGCGGAGTCGTCTTGCGGGGATTTTCATGATGGATGAATTGTAGAAGTCCGCGGCGCTTGGCAATACGTGAATTGGATGAGAAATGACGGGTTATTTGGCTGATTGTGCCGGGTCGCCGGCCCCTATGATGCCGTCATCCAATGGGATAACGGTGCGTCCGGGATCCCGTGTCCATCCGAATTGCAATGCACGAAGGCGCCACGATGCTAGACAGGCTTAACGAGGATTTCCGCTTCTTCCAGCAGTCCCTGGGGCTGCGCGCGCAGCGCCAGGAAGTGCTGTCGTCGAATATCGCCAACGCCGATACGCCCAACTACAAGGCCCGCGATTTCGACTTCAAGACGGCGATGGCGAATGCCATGGAAGGCACCATGCGCCTGTCGGACACGTCGCTCACCTTGACGTCCGCCCGCCACATTCCGGCCAAGGCCGTATCGCAGGGGCCCACCGACCTCCTGTACCGCCTGCCGTACCAGCCCAGCATGGACGGCAACACGGTGGACATGGACATCGAGCGCGTGCAGTTCGCCGATAACACCTTGCACTACCAGAGCACCATGCAACTGCTGTCTGGCCGTATCCGGACCATGATGGCCGCAATCCAGGAATGATCATTGAACGGAGCGTCAGGCAATGTCCTTGCTGAGCATTTTTGATATCGCCGGTTCGGCGTTGAGCGCGCAATCGCAGCGCATGAACGTCGCGGCCAGCAACATGGCCAACGCCGAAAGCGTGGTCGGCCCGGACGGCCAGCCCTACCGCGCCCGCCAGGTCGTCTTCCAGGTCAACCCGGCCGCCGGCCAGGCGCTGGGGCAGGAGATCGGCGGCGTGCGCGTGGCGGGGGTGGTCCAGGACCAGTCTCCCCTGAAGCAGGTCTACGACCCCCAGCATCCCATGGCGGACGCCCAGGGCTACGTCAGCATGCCCAACGTCGATCCGGTCGCCGAGACGGTGAACATGATCGCCGCGTCGCGCTCCTACCAGGCGAACGTCGAAGTGCTCAACACCGCCAAGGCGCTGATGCAGAAGACGCTGACCATCGGCCAGTCCTAACTCTTGAACAAGTGAATCCATGACCACTGTCGACCAAACCACGAGCCAGACCGGCCTGGGCCTTGCGCAGACCGGCGCCTATTCCAGCAGCACGGCGCAGGGCCTGCAGGACCAGTTCCTGAAGCTGCTGGTGACCCAGCTACAGAACCAGGATCCGCTGAACCCGATGCAGAACGCCGAGCTGACTTCGCAGCTTGCGCAGATCTCCACCGTGGAAGGCATCAACAACCTGAAGAACACGATGTTGGCCATCAGCGGCCAGATCGACGTGTCGCAGTCGATGAACGCGGTGTCGATGATCGGCAAGGGCGTGCTGATCCCGGGTTCCAAGATCAAGGTCGGCGTGGACGGCGAGAATGCCGACGCGCGCGTGGTCACGCCTTACGGCCTGGACCTGCAGGCCGACGCGGCCAAGGTGCAGGTGCGCATCGCGGACGCGAACGGCGCGGTGGTGCGCACCATCGAACTGGGCGAGCGCGAGACCGGCGTGTACACGCTGGACTGGGATGGCAAGAACGACGGCGGCGTGGCGCTGGAGCCGGGCGCGTACACCGTGTCCGTCCTGGCGACGGATGCCGATGGCAATAAGGTGAACTCGGAAGTGCTGAGCTACGGTCTGGTCAAGAGCGTGGCGTATTCCACCAACGGCCTGCGCCTGGACCTGGGCCTGGACGGCCAGACCAGCATGCTGGACGTGCGCAAGGTGATCGGCGCCTGAGTCGGGCGCGGCGAATCGGTGCCGGCGCACGGGCGGCGGCTTCACTCAGTTTAAGGATTAGCGAGAAAAAACATGGGCTTCGGACAAGGATTGAGCGGCTTGAACGCCGCGGCGCAGAACCTGGACGTCATCGGCAACAACATCGCCAACTCGGGCACCGTCGGCTTCAAGTCGTCGACCACGTCGTTCGCCGACGTCTACGCCAGTTCGCGCGTCGGCCTGGGCGTGAAGGTCGCGTCCATCAACCAGCGCTTCACCGTGGGCACGGTCAACGGCGGCGGCGGTGAATACGACATCGCGATCGACGGCGCCAAGGGCATGTTCCGCGTCACCGACCAGAGCGGCGCCGTCATGTACACCCGCAACGGCGAATTCCTGGTCGACAAGAACAACTTCATCGTGAACGCCCAGGGCTACCGCCTGACCGGCTACCCGGCCGGCGCCATCGGCGCGAACCCGGTGGAACTGCAACTGCCCATGGCCAACGTGGCGCCGAGGGCGACGGCCACGGCCACGACGGTGGCCAACCTGGACGCGAACGCCAAGGTGATTTACGAAACCGACACCACCACCGATCCTGGCGCGGACGGCAGCGTCACGCTGGGCGGCACGGCCTACACGTTCACGCGCGACGGAGCCGGGACCCTGTCGTGGGTCACCGCCCCGCCGGACGGCACCTACACGGAAGGTACCGAGACCGTGGTCATCACGGGCGGCGACGGCACGATCGCGTCGGGCGACATCAAGCTGATCGCGGGCTATTCGGAATTCGAGGCGCCCACCGTCGAACTCGGCCGGCCGTTCGATCCCAAGGTATCCAGCACCTATACGAACGCTTCGCCCATGACCGTGTACGACTCCCTGGGCAATTCGCACCAGGTGATGCAGTACTTCGTCAAGCGCCCCGCGGGCGGGTCGGGCAGTGAATACGACGTGTACTACACCATGGACGGCAAGGCCATGGCGCCGACCACAGACGTCAGCGGCGTCTGGGGCAACCCCCAGAAGCTGACCTTCAACAACGCGGGCACGATGACCAACGCGCCGGTGGTGAACCTGAGCTTCGCGCAGCCGGGCGGCAACACCACCCCGGCCGATCCCCTGAACATCGCGCTGGACTACACCGGCACCACGCAATACGGCAGCAACTACAAGCTGGTGGCAAAACCGGACGGCTACACCTCGGGTGAATTCAGCGGCATCAACATCGGCGGCGACGGCAGCCTGGTCGCCAGCTACACCAACGGCGAAACCCAGATCGTGGGCACCATCGTGCTGGCCGATTTCTCGAACCTGCAAGGCTTGCAGCCGGTGGGCAACAACGCCTGGACGGAAACGGCGGCCTCGGGCCAGCCCATCCTGGGCCAGCCGGGCACCAACGGCCTGTCCAAGGTGGTGGGCCAGGCGACGGAATCCTCCAACGTGGACATGAGCAAGGAGCTGGTCAACATGATCGTCGCCCAGCGCACCTACCAGGCCAATTCGCAGACCATCAAGACCCAGGACGAGATCATGCAAGTCCTGATGAACCTGAAGTAGAGGGCTCACCCCCGAAGCGCCGCAGGCGCTTCCCCCTCCAGGGGGCGCGCCAGCGGACCGGCGGAGCCGGATCCGCGGCGCCCCGCTCCGGGAGCACCGGCTATAGAGGGCCGATTGTGGCGGGGAGGGCACCGTGGACGCATATTCGATGACGATGGCGATGGAATAGGAAATGGATCGGATTATTTACACCGCGATGAATGGCGCGGCGCGCATCACGGAGCACCAGGCCGCGTTGAGCAACAACATGGCCAACGTGAACACGCCGGGCTTTCGCGAGCAGATCGCGCTGTACCGGTCGGTTCCGGTGACCGACGGCGTGAGCCTGCCCACGCGCGTGTCGACGGTGGCGTCCACGCCCGGCAACAGCTTCCAGATGGGCACGATGCAGACCACGGGCCGCGACCTGGACGTGGCCCTTGCCGACGAACGCGGCTGGCTGGCGGTGCAGACGCCCCAGGGCGAAGCCTATACCCGCGCCGGCAGTCTGCAGGTCGGCGTCAATGGGCTGCTGCAAACGTCGCTGGGCCAGCCGGTGCTGTCGGACCAGGGCGGCATCATCGACGTGCCCGACCAGGCCGCGCTGACGATCACCTCGGACGGCACCATCACCGCCATCGGCGCGGGCGATGCGCCGAACAACATCCTGAACCTGGGCCGCCTCAAGCTGGCCGACCCGCCGAAGGAACAACTGGTGCATGGCGACGACGGCGTGTTCCGCCGGGCGCCGGTCGATGGCCAGCCCGCGCCTCCCATGCCCGCCGACCCCAGCCTGCGGCTGCTGTCGGGCGTGCTGGAAGGCAGCAATACCAATCCGATGGCGGCGATGGTCGGCATGATCGCGAACGCGCGCCGCTTCGAGCAGCAGATGCAGGTGATCCAGCAATCGGACCGCAACGCCGAGCGCGCCAACGGCCTTCTTTCGATAAGCGCCTGATCCGGCGGCTGATTCAAAACCATTTTTGCGCGCGGCCGGGCCGCGGCACCAGGAGTACTTCATCATGATGCGTTCGCTGTGGATCGCCAAGACGGGCCTGGAGGGTCAGCAGACCTCCATGGACGTGATTTCCAACAACCTGGCCAACGTCTCCACCAACGGGTTCAAGCGCGGCCGCGCCGTGTTCCAGGACCTGATGTACCAGACGCTGCGCCAGCCCGGCGCCCAGGTCGGGGATGCCACCCAGTTGCCCTCCGGGCTGCAACTGGGCACCGGCGCGCGCGTGGCCGCGACCGAGCGCATCCACACCGCGGGCAACCTGAACAACACGGGCAGCGAGATGGATATCGCCATCAACGGCCGCGGCTTCCTGCAGATCGAACTGCCCGACGGCACCCAGGGCTACACCCGCGACGGCGCGCTGCAGCGCGACCAGAACGGGCAACTGACCACGGTCAGCGGCTACGTGATCCAGCCGCCGATCAACGTGCCCGACAACGCCTTGTCGCTCACCATCGGCAATGACGGCACGGTCTCGGTGACCCAGCCGGGCGCCGCCGGCGTGAACGTGCAGATCGGCCAGTTGCAGATCGCCACGTTCATCAACCCTACCGGCCTGCAGAGCATCGGCGAGAACCTGTACCTGGAAACCGACGCCTCGGGCCCGGCCAACCTGCTGCAGCCGGGCGTGGACGGCGCCGGCTCCATCATGCAGAACTACGTCGAAACCTCCAACGTGAACGTGGCCGAAGAACTGGTCAACATGATCACCACGCAGCGCGCCTACGAAATGAACAGCAAGGCCGTCAAGACCTCGGACGAAATGCTGGCCCGCCTGACGCAACTGTGATGCCCATGTCTGTACTGCGCCTGGCGACGAGCGCGGCCCTGGCCATATCGATGGCCGGCTGCGCCATGATTCCGCCCGAACCCATCGTGACCGGGCCGACGACGGCCGCGCCGCCGGTGCCGCCCATGCCTTCGGCGCAGCCCACGGGCTCGATCTACCAGCCCACGACCTACGGCAACTATCCGCTGTTCGAGGACCGTCGGCCGCGCAACGTGGGGGACATCGTCACCATCGTGCTCAACGAGAAGACGAACGCGTCCAAGAACGTCGCCACGAACACCAACCGCAGCGGAAGCGCCAGCCTGGGCATCGCCGCAGCGCCGTCCTTCATGGACGGCTGGGCCAACGCCAACCTGAACACCGACGCCAAGGGCGGGAACGTGTCGCAGGGCAAGGGCGACAGCACGGCCAACAACGCCTTCACCGGCACCATCACCACGACGGTGGTGGGCGTGATGTCCAACGGCAACCTGCAGGTGGCGGGCGAAAAGCAGATCGCCATCAACCGCGGCAGCGAATACGTGCGCTTCTCCGGCGTGGTGGACCCGCGCTCCATTACCGGCACGAACACCGTGTCGTCCACGCAGGTGGCCGACGCCCGCATCGAATACCGCAGCAAGGGCGTCATGGACGAAGTGCAGACCATGGGCTGGCTGCAACGCTTCTTCCTGATGGCATCGCCGTTCTGACGTTCTATGCATGGGCGCCCTGGACAATTGACATGAAACACGCTGTTTTCTTCTTCCGCCTGCTGGCGCGCGCCTGCGTCGCCGCGGGCATGCTGGCCGGCGTTGGCCCGGCGCACGCCGAACGGCTCAAGGACCTGGCCTCGATCCAGGGCGTGCGGGGCAACCAACTGATCGGCTACGGCCTGGTCGTGGGCCTGGACGGCAGCGGCGACCAGGTTCGCCAGACGCCGTTCACGCAGCAAAGCCTGACCAACATGCTGTCGCAGCTTGGCATCACCGTGCCTTCGGGCAGCAATATGCAATTGAAGAACGTCGCGGCCGTCATGGTCACGACGACGCTGCCCGCCTTCGCGCGGCCCGGCCAGACGCTGGACGTGGTGGTGTCCTCCATGGGCAACGCCAAGAGCCTGCGCGGCGGCACCCTGTTGATGACGCCGCTCAAGGGCGCCGACAGCCAGGTCTACGCCATCGCCCAGGGCAACATCCTGGTGGGCGGCGCGGGCGCTTCCGCGGGCGGCTCCAGCGTGCAGATCAACCAGTTGAACGGCGGCCGCATCAGCGCGGGCGCGATCGTCGAGCGTTCGGTGCCCACCACGTTCTCGCGCGACGGCTACATCCACGTCGAACTGAACAACACGGATTTCGGCACCGCCCAGAACGTGGCGGCCGCCCTCAACAAGAAGTTCGGCCAGGGCACGGCCGCGGCCCTGGACGGCCGCGTGGTGCAGGTGCGCACCCCCATGGAACAGGCGTCGCAGGCGCGCTTCCTGTCGCTGGTGGAAGACCTGCAGGTCGCCCGCGCGCCCACGGTGGCCAAGGTGATCATCAACGCCCGCACGGGTTCGGTCGTCATGAACCGCACCGTCATGATCGAAGAAGCCGCGGTGGCGCACGGCAATCTCTCGGTGATCATCAACCGGCAGAACCAGGTATCGCAGCCGGACACGCCGTTCACGGAAGGGCAGACGGTGGTGGTGCCCAATACCCAGATCGAAGTGCGCCAGGACAACGGATCCCTGCAGCGCGTCAGCACCAGCGCCAACCTGGCCGACGTGGTCAAGGGCCTGAATGCCCTGGGCGCCACGCCGCAGGACCTGCTGGCGATCCTGCAGGCCATGAAATCCGCGGGCGCCCTGCGCGCCGAACTGGAAATCATCTGACGGCGATGGCATATACCCAAGACGCGGCGCGCGGCGCCCAGCGGCAGGATTCGGTCTTCGACATGGGGCGCCTGTCGGACCTGAAGCGCGACGTCAAGAAAGATCCCGCGGGCACCGAACAGCAGAAACAGGTGGCCAGGCAGTTCGAGGCCCTGTTCCTCCAGATGATGCTCAAGCGCATGCGCGAGGCCACGCCCAAGGAGGGGCTGTTCGATTCGCAGCAGACGCAGATGCTGCAATCGATGGCCGACGAGCAACTGGCGCTGCACCTGGCGACGCCGGGCATCGGCCTGTCCCAGGCCATCCTGGCGCAGATGCAGGAAGGCAAGCCGGGCGACGTGCCGGAAGACGCCGTCAAGCGCATCGGGCAGGGCGGCGACCTCGATTTCCGCACGGGCGGTTCGCGCGAGGTGTCGGCGCTGCTGAACGTGATGCGCAACAACCGTCCCAGCGACCGGGCCCTGGCGGCCGCCGAGGGCGCGCCCGAACACGTCGTCGACTTCGTGTCGAAGATGGCGCGCGCGGCCAACCTGGCCTCGCAGCACAGCGGCGTGCCGGCCCGCCTGATCATGGGCCAGGCGGCGCTGGAATCCGGCTGGGGCAAGCGCGAGATCAAGCACGACGACGGCAGCACCAGCTACAACCTGTTCGGCATCAAGGCGGGCGCCAACTGGAAGGGCAAGGTCGTCAACGTGCTCACGACCGAATACGAAGACGGCGTGGCTAAAAAGGTGACGCAACCTTTCCGCGCCTACGCCTCCTACGAGGAATCGTTCGCGGACTACGCCCGCCTCATCGGCAACAGCCCGCGCTACGAGAGCGTGGCGCAGGCGCGCAACGAGATCGAGGCGGCCCGGCGGATCCAGGACGCGGGCTACGCGACCGATCCGCAGTACGCCCAGAAGCTGATCGGTGTCATGAGCCAGCTACGGGGCGCGGCTTCCAAGGTGGAAATTTCTCGCCAGATGTTGGAAGGACTCTAAATTCACGTCGTCCGCTGCCGTTAATGGAGTATCCAGTCATATCGGTCGCGGTTAAATACGGGGCATTGTCAGCATGAATTTGTACAAAACGGCATTGGGCGGGCTGAACGCGGCTCAGGCAGGCCTGGCAACCACCAGTCATAACATCAACAACGCCACGACGGTCGGTTACAACCGTCAGCGCGTCATGGTGTCCACCGCCGGCGCCCAGGCGACCACCAACGGATACATCGGCCGCGGCGTCCAGGTGGACACCGTCGTGCGCAGTTACGACAGCTTCCTGTACAAGCAGCTCGTCGGCGCGCAGGGCAGCGGCGCCCAGTTGCAAGCCCAACTGGACCAGGTGTCGCAGGTCAACAACCTGTTCGCGGACCGCACGGTCGGCATCGCGCCGGGCCTGAACAATTTCTTCACCAGTATGAACACCGTGGCCAGCAAGCCCGCGGACCCGGCCGCGCGCGCCGATCTGCTGGGCAAGGCCAACAGCCTGGCCACGCAGATCCGTTCGGCCTACACCGAAATGCAGAACCAGCGCGAAGGGCTGAATACGCAGATCACGACGACGGTGGAGCAGGTCAACAGCTACCTGTCCCGCATCGACGACCTGAATACGCAGATTTCGCTGGCTACCGGCAAGGCGGGCGGCAGCCCCCCGAACGACCTGCTCGACCAGCGCGACCAGGCCGTGATGGAACTGAACCAGTTGATCGGCATCACGACGTACGAGCAGGGCGACAAGATCAGCATTTCCCTGGCCAGCGGCGGCCAGTCGCTGCTGTCCGGCAACAGCATCTACCCGCTGCAGGCGGTGGCCTCGTCCAAGGATGCCGGCCGCACGGTGCTGGCCTATACCTTGCCGGCGGGTTCGGGCAAGACCGTGGCCGTGGAACTCGACGACAGCGAAGTCACCGGCGGCAAGCTGGGCGGCCTGCTGCAGTTCCGCTCCTCGTCGCTGGACGTGATGCAGAACCAATTGGGCCAGATGGCGGTCGGCCTGGCCCTGTCGTTCAATAAGCAGCACAAAGAGGGACTGGACCAGAACGGCGATCCCGGCACCGACTTCTTCAGCATCGGTTCTCCCGCGGCCGTGCCAAATACCCAGAACAAGAGCAACGCGCAGATCTCGGGCACCTTCACGAACCTGGACAACATCAACGCCAAGGACTACGAGATTTCGTTCGACGGCACGAATTACCAGGTCGTGCGCCTGCCGGAAGGCGTGCGGGTCTATAACGGCCCCGCCACCGGCACGCCGCCCAACGCGACGCTGGACCTGGACAGCGAAATGGGTGTCACCCTGACGATCGACGCGCCGCCCCAGGCGGGCGACAAGTGGTCGCTGTCGCCCACGCGCGACGCCGCCCGCGACATTGACGTCCTGATCCGCGATCCGGAAAAGATTGCAGCGGCCGACGCGGACGGCGGCGACGCCAACGGCAAGAACGCGCTCAAGCTCGCGCAACTGGAAAACGCCAAGGTCCTGGGCCACGGCACGATGAGCACGACCGACATGTTCGCGCAGGTCGTGAACACGGTAGGGGTGCAGACCGCGCAGGTCAAGGCGGCCGCCACGGCGCAAGTGAATCTGATCAAGCAGACGACGGCCGCCCAGCAGTCGGTGTCGGGCGTCAACCTGAACGAAGAATACGTCAGCCTCTCGCTGTATCAAGAGCAATACCAGGCCAGCGCGCGCATCATCGATGTGGCCAGCACCATTTTCGACACGCTGCTGGGCCTGCGCGGCTGACCGGACCGTTGAATTGTGATGACTAAAGAGACTTTCGGAGTTGCACCATGCGCCTGAGTACCACGATGATGTACACGAACGGCCTGAGCGGCGTTCTTGCTCAGGAATCCGACATGAACCGCCTGGTCGAGCAGATCGGCAGCGGGCGCAAGAACCTAAGCCCGGCGGATGATCCCCTGGCGGCGGCGCTGGCCATCGGTGTCGCGCAGACGCAGAGCATGAACTCGGCGTACGCAATGAACCGCCAGACCGCCAATACGAACCTGGGCCAGGAAAGCAACACCCTGGATGCGGTGACGAACATCCTGCAGGAAGCGCGGACGCGCATCATCCAGGCGGGCGGCGTGCTGTCCGACAGCGATCGCCAGGCGTTGTCCACGGCGCTCAAGAGCACGCGCGAAGCCTTGCTGGGCCTGGCGAACGCGACGGACGGCAACGGCCAGTACCTGTTCTCGGGCAATGATGGCAACGTGATGCCGTATTCCACGGACGCGTCGGGCAAGATCGTCTATAGCGGGTCGACCGGCGAGCGGACCGTCCAGGTCGACCAGAGCCGGCAGCTTTCCACCAGCGACCTGGGCAAGGACATTTTCGGCCGCGCCAACCCCGGATCGCAGACCTACGTGTCTTCGGTGCCCGAAACCAACACCGGCACGGCGGAGTTCGGCGCTGCCTCGGTGACGCCGGGCAGCCCGAACCTGGGCAAGAATTTCGCGGTGGAGTTCGAAGCCGATCCCGTTACCGGCGAGATGGGCTACCGCGTCACCACGACCGACGCCGACGGCACCAATCCCGTCACCGTTCCGGATACCGCGCAGCCCGCGACGCCCTATGTCAGCGGCGCAACGATCGATTTCGGAGGAGTCTCCGTGGCGATCAAGGGGGCTCCCGAAGCGGGCGACGTGGTCAACGTGGAAAGCATCCAGTCGGCCGACATGGACGTCTTCGCCACCTTGGACAGCCTGATCTCCGCCCTGGACGCGCCCAGCGCCGGCGACCCGGTGGCCACGGCAAGGCTGAACAACGAGTTGGCGACCGCCAACAAGAAGTTGGCGAGCGCCTACGACAACGTGTTGACGGTCAATGCGTCGGTCGGCGCCCGCATGAACGAGTTGGACGCGTTGGATGCGACCGGAACGCAAAAGGGCCTGTCGTACGCCAAATCCCTGTCGGACCTGGAAGACCTGGACTATTACCAAGGCGCCAGCCAGCTTGCATTGCGCCAGGTCGCGCTGCAGGCGGCTTCGGCTGCCTTCATGACCATCCAGGGTTCCAGTCTTTTCAGCCGCAAGTAACGCGGTGGAGTTCCAGGCCGCGCCCGTGGGGCGCGGCGAATAGCGCGCTTGCGGACGCTGCTGGCCCAAGGCCGGGGCGTCCGTGGTTGCGTGCACGGTAGGAAATCGTAGGTTCACGTCGCTCAACGCTCGGATATTTCATGCTTGTCAATTTGAAAGTTCGCACCTGCCTCATTCTGGTGCTGCTGCTCTTCACGGGCGCCATGTTCATATCCAATGGCGTGGCGTGGATGGGGCTGGACTCCAGCAGCCAGAAGCTGGACCAGGTCAATGAAGCCTATTCCACGCAGGCGGCGCAGGTAAACCGCGCCTACAGCCTGTTCGTGAGCGGCCGCCTGCTGCTGGCGAATTCGCTGATGGATATGCAGCAGGGCAAGACCGAACAGGCGACATCGCAGGCCCAGCGCGCGGAAAAGCTGATGCAGGACGGCGCCAAGGCGCTCGACGCCTACAGCAAGGCGCCGCGCCTGCCGGGTTCCGAGGCGGTGAACGGCAAGCTGGAAAGCGCCTACAGGCAGTTCGACGGCCTGGTCAAGCGGCAGGCGGCGGCGTTGTCCTCCATGGCGGTGCAGGAATACCTGGATCTGAACGATGCCGGCACGGCGGCGAACGCGGCGCTGCGCGACGCGGTGGGCGAAGTCCTGGCTTTCGTGGACGCGAGCACCGACGAATTGATCGCCCAGGCCGGGGCGGCGCACGGTGTGTCGCGCACTGTCACTATCGTGATGCTGGCGATCGCCCTGGCGCTGGCGCTGGGGTGCTGGATTTTCATCAATCGCACCGTGCTGCGGCCGCTGCACGAGGCCGGCAGCCATTTCGAGAAAATCTCCGCCGGCGATTTCACCGGCCGCATCGAGGTGCGCAGCACCAACGAAATCGGCCACCTGTTCGCGGCGGTCAAGCGCATGCAGGAAAGCCTGACCCGCACGGTGGCGTTGGTGCGCCGCGGCGTGGATGAAATCAACGTGGGCTCGCGCGAGATCTCGGCGGGCAATGCCGACCTGTCCAGCCGCACCGAACAACAGGCGGCGTCGCTGGAAGAAACCGCGGCGTCGATGGAAGAGTTGGCTTCGACGGTGAAGCAGAACGCGGACAACGCGCGCCAGGCCAATCAACTGGCGGCCAGCGCGTCGGACGTGGCGGAACGCGGCGGCTCGGCGGTGTCGGAAGTGGTCAACACCATGCAGGAGATCTCGGCCAGCTCGCGCAAGATTTCCGAGATTGTGTCGGTGATCGACGGCATTGCGTTCCAGACCAACATCCTGGCGCTGAACGCGGCGGTGGAAGCGGCACGCGCGGGCGAGCAGGGCAAGGGCTTCGCGGTGGTGGCGGGCGAAGTGCGCTCGCTGGCGCAGCGCAGCGCGCAGGCGGCCAAGGAAATCAAGGGCCTGATCGAGGATTCGGTCACGAAGGTCGGCGCGGGTTCGCAGCAGGTGGAGCGCGCCGGCGCGACGATGCAGGAGATCGTGGCGTCGGTGAAGCGGGTGACGGACATCATGGGCGAGATCTCGGCGGCGTCCGAAGAGCAGTCCAGCGGCATCGACCAGGTCAACCGCGCGGTGTCGCAGATGGACGAAGTGACGCAGCAGAACGCGGCGCTGGTGGAAGAGGCGGCCGCGGCGGCGGGTTCGCTGCAAGAGCAGGCGCAGCGCCTGGCCGAGGCGGTCTCCGTGTTCAAGATCAACGCGGGCGAAGTCATCGAAGTGCCCGCCCAGCAGTTGGCGCAACCCCGCAGCGCTCCGCGCATGCCGGCGCCGGCGGTCAAGACGCCGGCTGCCGCGGCTCCCGTTGAACGCGCGGAACGTGCCGAGCCCGCCGCGCAAGCGCCGAAGGCCGCTGCCGCGCCTCGCCTGACGCAGGTGGCCCGGCCCAAGCCGGCCGCGGCGGCTTCGTCGGTCCGTCCGCGCCGGCCGGCCAGCCGGACGGCGGACGCGACCGACGCCGCGCCCGTCCGGCCGTCCGCCAACCGGCGGCAGGCGCCGTCGGACGACGATTGGGAATCTTTCTGACGGAGCGATCCGCCAGTGCTTTGTGACCATGCAGTAAAGCTATCCCTTTTACGGCCCGGCGGCGGGATCGCCGCCGGGACGATTACCGGAATACATGGAAATGTTTAGCAATCTGAAGGTGCGCACGGGCCTCATGCTGGCCCAGTTGGCGGTTGCCTTGGCCGCGCTTGCCGCGATCGTGCTGGGCTGGAACGGCATGCGCTCCAGCACCGAGGCGATCAACGCCCTGGATACCTTGAGCGTCCAGCAAGCCAATTTGATCAAGGACTCCTATACGCAGATGCTGCGCGCCACCATACGCGCCGACATCGCGGCGGCGCAGCGCAGCGCCGGCGACTCTGGCGGCGCGGCGGAGAACACGCGCACGGTGCAGCAACTGGTCGGCGACGCCAAGAAGAAGATGGAAGCCTTCAAGGCGATTCCGAAGACCACGGAAGTGGGCAAGGCCGCCGAAAGCGAACTCCTGTCGTCGTTCAATTTGTTCGCCGATGCGCTCCAATCCATGATGTCGGCCCTGGAAAAAGGCGACTCGGCCGCTTATCTGTCGCTGAAGAACACCAAGGCGGGCGCGGCCAGCGGAGCGTTCTCGCAGCGCTTGAGCGCGTTCGCGGACAACATCACCGCCTATAGCGAAGAACTCGTGGGATCGGCGCGCTCGCAATCGGCGACGATGGCGATCGTCTTCATCGCGCTGGCCGTGGTGATCCTGGCGGTGTGGCTGGGCGCGTTCCTGTTCATGAACCGCGTCGTGCTGCGCCCCTTGCGCGCGGTCAGCGACAGTTTCGACAAGATCGCCGCCGGCGACCTGACGGTGCGGGTGGAGGTGGAGTCCACCAATGAAATCGGCACGCTGATGGCGGCGGTCAAGCGTATGCAGGAAAGCCTGGCCCGCACGGTGACGACGGTGCGCCGCGGCGTGGACGAAATCAACGTCGGTTCGCGCGAGATCTCGGCGGGCAACACGGACCTGTCCAGCCGCACGGAAGAGCAGGCGGCGTCGCTGGAAGAAACGGCGGCGTCGATGGAAGAACTGGCTTCGACGGTAAAGCAGAACGCGGACAACGCGCGCCAGGCCAATCAACTGGCGGCCAGCGCGTCGGACGTGGCGGAACGCGGCGGTTCGGCGGTGTCGGAAGTGGTCAACACCATGCAGGAGATCTCGGCCAGCTCGCGCAAGATTTCCGAGATTGTGTCGGTGATCGACGGCATTGCTTTCCAGACCAACATCCTGGCGCTGAACGCGGCCGTGGAAGCGGCGCGCGCGGGCGAGCAGGGCAAGGGCTTCGCGGTGGTGGCGGGCGAGGTTCGCTCGCTGGCGCAGCGCAGCGCGCAGGCGGCCAAGGAAATCAAGGGCCTGATCGAGGATTCGGTCACGAAGGTCGGCGCGGGTTCGCAGCAGGTGGAGCGCGCGGGCGCGACGATGCAGGAGATCGTGGCGTCGGTGAAGCGGGTGACGGACATCATGGGCGAGATCTCGGCGGCGTCCGAGGAGCAGTCCAGCGGCATCGACCAGGTGAACCGCGCGGTGTCGCAGATGGACGAAGTGACGCAGCAGAACGCGGCGCTGGTGGAAGAGGCGGCCGCGGCGGCGGGTTCGCTGCAGGAGCAGGCGCAGCGCCTGGCCGAGGCAGTCTCCGTATTCAAGATCAACGCGGGCGAAGTCATCGAAGTGCCGGCGCGCCAATTGGCGCAGCAGCGTCCGGCGCCTCGCGTGGCCGCTCCCGTGGCGGCGCGGGAAGCGCCTGCGGCGGCTGCCGCCAAGGCGGCGCCGGCCGCGCGCCTGACGCACACCGCCCGCGCCAAGCCGGCGCCGACGCCGACGACGGCGCCCGTCGAAGGGGCGACCGCGGCGCGTCCGCCGCGCCGGCCCGCGGCACGGCCGGCGGCCGCGTCCGAGGCGAAGTCCGCGCCGGCGGCCAGCCGCCGATCGCCGCCTTCGGACGACGATTGGGAATCTTTCTGACACCGGCCAGTCCGGTAAGTGGGTAGGTATGCGAGGCTATATACATCTTCTGGCGACGGCCGCTCTTGCGGTCTTTCTCGCCGGCTGCGCGGCGACGGGACACAATTTCGACCCGGGCAGGCTGTCGACCCTGACGCCCGGCCAGACGACGCTGGAAGAGGCCTCGCGGGAGCTGACGGCTCCGCCCGACAAAGTCTACCGACAGACCGACGGCTCGTTGCTGGCGCTCTGGTCCTTCAAGATCACGTTTGTCACGGACGGCTTGTACAGCCGCAAGGAAGCGCTGCTCCAGTTCGGGCCGGACGGCCGGCTGATGCGCCTCGTCGACAGCACCAATATTCTGCTGGAACCCTGGGAACGCCAGAAACTGATGGGACCCGCGCCCGCTCCCGACTTCGGTCCGGACTGGGCGCTGCCCGCAGTGGAACCCGAGGGGCAAATCATCTATATACCCGGCCCGGGTGAACCGGCCGGATCGAGGCCGCGGGGCGGGTAAGCCCTGTGTCCGGCAGAGAGCATTGCGGCGCAGATCGCAATGTACGTCGCCCTGAGTGGATCCGCTGTGTAACAGAGCGTGTCCGCAGGGTGGTTTTTCATTTGGTCAGGCAGTTCCTGAGGGATGGGGAAATTTATGGAAGCGAGTCTCGAATCCGGTGCGAAGTCCGGCAAAGTCGGAAAGAGGAAGGCGCGCGCGCCCAAGGTGAAGAAGAAGCTGCGCCTGCGCGATGCCCGCGTCGGCACGATGCTGCTATGGGTCATGGCGTTCTTCGCGGTGTTGATCGCCGCGGTCGGCGGCCTGGCCGCCTATTTCCTGCAGAGCAACTATGAGTCCATCCGCGAGGTCAACTCCCTGACCGAGCGTTCCAAGCAAGTCGAGGTGATCAACAGCGACATGCTTCGCGCCCGCGTCGCGCTGATGGTCGCCGCGCGCCACCTGCAGGAATCCGGCTGGGGCAGCGGCGAGAACTCGGCCCGCGACGCCGCGGCGGCCGTGAAGAGCGCCACGGACCTGCTGACCGGGGTGCGCAGCCGTTTTGCGGATTTCCAGAAGAACATGCTGCAGGACGACACCGGCCGCCAGTTGTCCATGAACCTGGTCCGCCGCTACCGCTCGTACATCGACGATGGCGTGGACACCATGGTCGAAGCCCTGCGCAGCGAAGATTATTCGACCTTCTACATGGTGAACAACGAGTACGGCACGCCGCGCAGCGCCGCGTTCATCGATGCGATCGGCGAGTTCGGCAAGTACATCGGCGCGCAGCAGCAAGCCACGATCGACCAGGCGGACGCCAATTTCAACCGCGCCATGGTGGCGGTGGGCGTCGCGGTCGGCCTGGCGCTGCTGCTGATGATCCTGGCCCGCATGCTGTTCGGCCGCCTGGTGGTCCGCCCCTTGGTGGAAGCCGGCCAGCATTTCGACAAGATCGCCGCCGGCGACCTGACCAGCCGGGTGGAAGTGCGTTCGCACAATGAAATCGGCCAGTTGTTCGCCGCGCTCAAGCGCATGCAGGAAAGCCTGACCCGCACGGTGTCGGCGGTGCGCCGCGGCGTGGACGAGATCACCGTGGGTTCGAGCGAGATCTCGGCCGGCAACACGGACCTGTCCAGCCGCACGGAAGAGCAGGCGGCGTCGCTGGAGGAAACGGCGGCGTCGATGGAAGAGCTGGCCTCGACCGTGAAGCAGAACGCGGACAACGCGCGCCAGGCCAATCAACTGGCGGCCAGCGCGTCGGACGTGGCCGAACGCGGCGGCTCGGCGGTGTCGGAAGTGGTCAGCACGATGCAGGGCATTTCGGCCAGCTCGCGCAAGATTTCCGAGATCGTGTCGGTGATCGACGGCATTGCGTTCCAGACGAACATTCTGGCGCTGAACGCGGCGGTGGAAGCGGCACGCGCGGGCGAGCAGGGCAAGGGCTTCGCGGTGGTGGCGGGCGAGGTTCGCTCGCTGGCGCAGCGCAGCGCGCAGGCGGCCAAGGAAATCAAGGGCCTGATCGAGGATTCGGTGACGAAGGTCGGCGCGGGCTCGCAGCAGGTGGAGCGCGCGGGCGCGACGATGCAGGAGATCGTGGCGTCGGTGAAGCGGGTGACGGACATCATGGGCGAGATCTCGGCGGCGTCCGAGGAGCAGTCCAGCGGCATCGATCAGGTCAACCGCGCGGTGTCGCAGATGGACGAGGTGACGCAGCAGAACGCGGCGCTGGTGGAAGAGGCGGCCGCGGCGGCGGGTTCGCTGCAAGAGCAGGCGCAGCGCCTGGCCGAGGCGGTTGCCGTGTTCAAGATCAACGCGGGCGAGGTCATCGAAGTGCCCGCCCACCAACTGGGCGGCTATTCCACGCCGACGCTGACCCAGGCCTGACGCCTGGCGCCTTGAGACAGGACCGCGGCCGCGCCGATGCGCGGCCGCGGTCCTGTGTCTTTTCGGGCCATGGAAATGCGCGAATCATGCGCACGTTAAGTTTTCCGGAATATTACCGTTAATAGTAATAACGCCCGATCAGGGCAATGAACAGTGTTTGACGGCCATCGCACCTGCCGGCGCAGGGCCTGACAAACCGGGCGGGGAAGTGTAGATGCGGGGCATCGGGTCCAGTTTGCTCGCCGTTATTCATTTGCTGCTTTTGATATAACCGGAGACAAGCTGTGCGCGTCAACCTACCCGTTCATAACGTGGAAACCAAGCTGCGCGAGGATCAATACCTGATCTCGCGCACCGATACCAAAGGCAGGATCGTTTACGCGAACCCCGCCTTCGTCGAAGTCAGCGGATTTTCCCGCGAGGAATTGATCGGCAAGGCCCACAATATCGTGCGCCATCCCGACATGCCCTCCGAAGCCTACGAAGACCTCTGGGAGACGCTGCAGGCCGGCGAATCGTGGCTCGGCCTGGTCAAGAACCGCCGCAAGGACGGCGGTTTCTATTGGGTGCTGGCCAACGCCACGCCCATCTTCGAAAACGGCGAGGTCGTGGCGTATTCCTCGGTGCGGGTGCGTCCGTCCGATGAACAGGTCGAAATGGCCGAAGCGCTGTATGCGCGCATGCGCGAAGGCCAGGCCAGGGGAGTCCGCATCCTGCGGGGACGGCCGGTGCCCGCCGGTTGGCGGCGCGGGCTGGACGTGCTGGCGTTTCCCTTCAGGCGCGGCGTGCGCAGCCGCATGCTGCGCCATGCGCTGCTGTCCGCGGGCATCGTGGGCGGTGCGGGCGCCTACGGGCTGCACGCCAATTGGGACCAGCTCGGCACGTTCGGGGCCGGCCTGGGCTGCGCGGCGATCGGGCTGGGCATCATCGCCATCTTCGGCATGGGCTGGCGCCTGTCGCGGTTCCTGCTGGACCCCATGGTCGACGCCGCCAACATGGCGCGCCAGGTGGCGGCGGGCAATCTCACCACGCAGATCCTGGCGGAGTCGGACGATGAAGTCGGCAGCCTGAAGTTCTCGCTCGAAGTCATGCGCAAGAGTCTGGTTGGCATCGCCCAGGACGTTTACCGCGGCATCGAAGGCACGACCCACGCCGCGGCGCATATCGCCCGCGGCAACCAGGAACTGGCCGGCCGCACCGAGGGCCAGGCTTCCTCCCTGCAGCAGACCGCCGCCAGCATGGAGCAACTGACGTCCACTGTGCGCCAGAACGCCGATAACGCGCGCCAGGCCAACCAATTGGCGGCCAGCAGCATGGACGTGGCGCGGCGCGGCGGTGTCGCCGTCGGGCAGGTAGTGGACACGATGCACGGCATTTCGGACAGTTCCCGCAAGATCGCCGATATCGTCAGCATCATCGAGGGCATCGCGTTCCAGACGAACATCCTGGCGCTCAACGCGGCCGTGGAAGCCGCCCGCGCGGGCGAGTCCGGCAAGGGCTTCGCGGTGGTGGCGGGCGAGGTCCGCAGCCTGGCGCAGAAAAGCGCGCAGGCCGCCAAGGAGGTCAAGGGCCTGATCGAGGACTCGGTGGAGCGTGTCACGGAAGGGTCGCAGCAGGCCGAACAGGCAGGCGCGACGATGCAGGAGATCGTGGCCGCGGTGCATCGCGTGACCGCCATCATCGGCGAAATCTCGAGCGCTTCGCAGGAGCAATCCAGCGGCATCGAGCAGGTGGATACGGCGGTGTCGCAGATGGACGTGATGACGGTGCAGAACACCGCGCTGGTCCAGGACCTGGGCGGCGCGGTCATGCAGTTGGGCGGCCAGTCGGGCGCGCTGCGCGAAACGATCCGGGTATTCCGGCTCACGGGGCAGCAGTAATCGCGGGCAGGAGGGCAAGGTGTCAGACACCCTTGTATCCTGGTTCCCGTAGCGCGCAGGTGTCAGACACCTGACCAACTAGGGGCTCGGTCCGGTCTTACTTCCCCGCCAGCGCATCGGAGCGCGCAGGTGTCAGACACCCGAGGAAGCGCCCGCCATATGGCCGTGTCATCCCGCGGGTGTCTGACACCGATTGGAGGATTAGCCGGGGGGGGTGTCTGACACCCTGCAGCCGCCAATGAAGATTGACGAGCGTCTCCCCAGGGTGTCAGACACCTGACCCACTAGGGGCTCGGCCCGGCCTTACTTCCCCGCCAGCGCATCGGAGCGCGCAGGTGTCAGACACCCGAGGAAGCGCCCGCCGTATGGCCGCGTCATCCCGCGGGTGTCTGACATCGATTGGAGGATTAGCCGGGGGGGGTGTCTGACACCCTGCGGACGCTAATGAAGATTGACGAGCGTCTCCCTAGGGTGTCAGACACCTGACCACGGGGGTTTCAGGCACCTGACCGCGTAGGGACTCGGCCCGGTCTTACTTCCCCGCCAGCGCGTCGGCGACGCGGCTCATGGCGGCCAGGCCGGATCCGAACAGGGATTCCAGGAACGGTCCGGCGTGGGGCAGGACGACGGCCAGCACCGTGACGCCGACGATCAGCGTGACCGGGAAGCCGATGGAGAAGACGGATAGCTGTTGGGCGGTGCGGTTCAGGATGCCCATGGCCAGGTTGATGGTCAGCAGGGCGCAGATGAGCGGCAGCGCCAGCAGCAGGCCGGAGATGAACACTGTCTTGCCCCATTCCACCACGACGCCCCAGCCGTTCTGGTGCAGTTGGATCGCGGCGACCGGCAAGGTGTCGAAGGAACGCACCAGCGCGGCCAGGACCAGCAGGTGGCCGTCCAGCGCCAGGAAGGTCAGCATCGCAATGATGTTGAAGAGCCGCGACAGCACCGCGGTGTTGGCGCCGGAACTGGGATCGAAGAACGAAGCGAACGACAGGCCCATCTGCAGGCCCACGAATTCGCCGGCCGTCTGGACGGCGGCGAATACCAGGCGCATCGTGAAACCCAGCGAGATGCCGATCAGCACCTGCTGCATTACCATCCAGAGCCCGGCGAAGGAACCCGGCGCGATCGCCGGCATGGGGTCCAGGGCGGGGCTGATGGCGACGGCCAGGATGAACGACAGTCCGATCTTGACCTTGATGGGGATGAGCGATTCCGAGAAGAGCGGCGCGGTGCCCACCAGCGCCAGGATGCGCACGAACGGCCAGAGGAACTGGCCGATCCAGCCGTTGAGCTGTTCGAGCGTGAAGGCGATCATGGCGGGAGGTCCGGAGTCCGGCGGCGGCCGCCGCTCAGGACACCAGCATGGGGATCTGGCCGATCAGTTGCCGGATGTAGTCGACCATGACGCCGATGAGCCACGGACCCAGCAGCACCAGCACGCCGCACATGGCCAGCAGCTTCGGAATGAACGACAGCGTCATTTCGTTGATCTGCGTGGCGGCCTGGAAGATGCTGATGACCAGGCCCACGAACAGCGTCACGAGCAGGAGCGGACCCGCCATCGCCAGCACGATCTTCATCGCCTGGTAGGTCATGGTCATGACGGTTTCGGCGGTCATGGCGATTCTCCTCCCGGCGTCACTGGTAGAAACTCTGGGCCAGCGAGCCCATGAGCAGGTTCCAGCCGTCGGCCAGCACGAACAGCATCAGCTTGAACGGCAGCGCCACGGTGACCGGCGGCACCATCATCATGCCCAGCGCCATCAGGACGCTGGCGATCACCAGGTCGATGATCAGGAACGGGATGAAGATGGTGAAACCGATCTGGAAGGCGGTCTTCAATTCGCTGGTGATGAACGCCGGCACCAGGATGCGCATGGGCACCTGCGCCGGATCTTCCAGGGCCGGCTGCTTGGCCAGGTTGGCGAAGAGCGACAGGTCGCTCTCGCGGGTCTGGTGCAGCATGAAGGTGCGCAAGGGCGAGGCCGCGCGCTCCACCGCGGTTTCGAACGGGATCGAGCCCTCGGACAGCGGCTTGTAGGCGTCCGCGTAGATCTTGTCGAACACCGGCGACATCGTATAGAAGGTCAGGAACAGCGCCAGGCCGATCAGCACGTGGTTGGGCGGCGACATGGCCGTGCCCATGGCGCTGCGCAGCAGGCCCAGGACGATGATGATGCGGGTGAAGCCCGTCATCATCAGCAGCGCCGCCGGCAGGAACGACAGCGAGGTCATCAGCAGCAGGGTCTGCATGCTGAGCGAATAGGTTTCGGAGCCGTTCGGCCCCGGGGTGGCCGTCAAGGCCGGCAACGTGGCCTGGGCGACGACACCGGCCGGAAAGAAGGCCAGGCCGAGCACGGCGGCCGCTGCGAACAGGGGCAGCGCGGCGGTGCGGGCGCGGGCAGGTGTCGTGCGAGAGAGCAAACTCATGGATATGGCGTGAAGCGCGGCGTGGCGCTAGCGGCGCTTGAGCGCCTGGCCCAGCTTGGCCGCGAAAGCGGCGGCGGGCAATGGGGAACCTTCCGGCAACTGGCCGGCGGGCAAGGTGTGCAGAGTATTGAGCTGGTTGGGGCCGACGCCCACCACCAGCCAGGTGTCTTCGATTTCGACCACCACGATGCTTTGGCGCGGGCCGACCGGCAGGCTGGCGACCTGCCGCAGGAGATTGCCGCCGCCGCGCTGCGTCAGCCCGGCGCGGCGGGCCAGCCAGGCCGCGGCCAGGATGGCGGCCACCACCAGCACCAGGCCGACGATGACGCGCGTGAGGGCGGATTCGGTCATGGCGGAGGCGGGGTCAGCGACGGTTGTTCAAGCGGTTGATCCGCTCGGACGGGGTGATGATGTCGGTGAGGCGGATGCCGTACTTGTCCTCGACGACCACCACTTCGCCCTGGGCGATCAGGTAGCCGTTGACGAAGATGTCCATCGGTTCGCCGGCCAGGCCGTCGAGTTCGACCACCGAGCCCTGGCCCAACTGGAGCAGGTTCTTGATGGTCAGGCGGGTGCGGCCCAGCTCGACCGTGAGCTGGACGGGGACGTCCATGATCAGGTCGATGTCCGTGCCCGCGCCGCCGGTGGCGCCGGCCAGCGGCTTGAATACCGACTGCGCCGCCGATTGCGCGGCGGGGGCGGCGGCGGGCGCAGCCGCGGGCGCGGGCGCGGCTGCCGGCGCCGGCGTGGCGGCCTGTTCGGCCATCGCGGCGGCCCAGTCGTCCTGGGGCTTCAAGCCGTCGGCCTGGGTGGGCGGGTTGGCGCGGGATTGTTCGGCGAGCGCGTCGGCCCAGTCGTCGGCCGGGGACGAGCCAGTGCCGGGCTCGTTCTTGTCAGTCATGGTCAGAGGCCTCGTTGGGTTCTGTATCGTGGGTAAACATGTTCTGTACGCGCAGGGCGTACTGGCCGTTGAAGACGCCGTAGCCGCATTCCATCAACGGCACGCCGTCGACGCTGGCGATTATGGATTCCGGAACGGTCACCGGCAGGACGTCGCCCGCCTTCAGGTGCATCAGTTCGCGGATCGAGGACGGGATGCGGGCGAATTCCGCGATGACGTCGATATCGGCGCTGCGCACCTGGCGGGAAAGCTGCTGCGACCAGCGCTGGTCCACTTCTTCGAGCGTGGTTTCCTGCAGCGGCCGCGTCAGCAGGTCGCGCACCGGCTCGATCATGGAGTAGGGCAGGCAGATGTTCAGGTCGCCGCCGGTGGCGCCGAATTCGATGTGGAAGGACGTGACGACCACCACTTCGTTGTTGCCGGTGATGCTGGCGAACTTGGTGTGCATCTCCGAGCGCACGTACTCGAATTCGATCGGATAGACCGGATCCCAGGACTTGCCGTAGCTTTCCAGGGTCAGGTTGAGCAGGCGCCGGATGATGCGCTGTTCGGTCGTGGTGAAGTCCCGGCCTTCGACGCGGGTGTGGTAGCGGCCATCGCCGCCGAACAGGCTGTCGATGACCAGGAACACCAGGTTCGGGTCGTACGTGAAGAGCGCGGTGCCGCGCAGGGGCTTCATCTGAATCATGTTCAGATTGCTCGGCACCGGCAGGTTGCGCTCGAAGTCCGCGTACTTCTGGATCTTGATGGAACCGACGGTGATGTCGGCGCTGCGGCGCATGAAGTTCAGGAGCACGTTGCGCATGTGGCGCGCAAAACGCTCGTTGATCAGCTCCAGCGTCTGCATGCGGCGGCGGACGACGCGCTCCGGCGAGCTCAGGTCATAGGCGCGCGCGCCGGTATTCTGGCCTGCCGCTTCGGTTTTGCTGTCGCTCTCGCCGGTGACGCCAGCGAGCAGCGCGTCGACCTCGTCCTGCGAAAGGAATGCCTCGTAGGCCATGCTTATTGCACCACGAACGCCGTGAAGAGCACGTCGGTGACGTACTGGCCGTCAGGCAGGGGCGAGAACGGAAGATTGACGGCCTGCTTGATCGCATTGACCATGTCGGTCTTGCCCTGCTGCGTCTGCACGCCGATGGGCGATTGCGACGACAGCACCATCAGGATGCGGCTGCGCACTTCGGGCATGTACTTTTCGAGGCGCGTGCGGGTCTGGTCGTCGCTGACGCGCAGGGTCAGGCCGACGTGCATGATGCGTTCCGTATCCGCATTCTGCAGCGTCACGGTGAAGGGTTCGAGCGGAACGAAGATCGGGGCGGGCACGGCGATCGGGCCGGCGGGCGGCGCGACGAAGGTGGTGGGCGTGGCCTGGGGGCCGTGGCCCGGCTGGCCCGCGCCGGGCTGGCCGCCCGGCACCTGGCCTACGCCGAGCTGCACGGGCGCTCCGCCTTGCGGCTGCATGCGCTGGGCGATGAACCAGGTGGCGCCGGCGCTGGCCGCGGCGACGATGAGCAGGACGATGAGCGCCAGCAGCGGGCGAAGAATGCGGCCCAGGCCGCCCGAGCGGGGGATGGGTGCGCCGCGCGCAGGCAGGGGTGTGGATTTGGAAGTCGCCATCTCGGTGTCGATGCGTGTTTTGCCGCTGATGAAAACGGGTTCTTAGTGGATGAAAGCATTCTGCCCCAAATCCCGCCTCGGCTTGGAGGCGAAAAACAGGGCGAAAGCCGCGTATCTCAAGCTATTGCTGCACCGCCCGCAAGCCATGCCGGACGCGGGGCGCGGACCGGTCAGGCAAACGTGTCCACCAGTGCGTTGGCGTTGCGCGCCACCGTCACGGCGACAGGCGCTTCGGCCACGCCGTCGGTTCCCGCCAGGGCGCCGCCGGACTGCCGTTGCGAGCCGTTGCCGCCCTGTTGCGCGAACTCCTGCTGGGCGGTCTGTTCGCCCACGCTGGTCTGGCCCAGCGAGATGCCGGCCTGCGCCAGCGCCTGCTGCAACTGCGGAATGGCGGTTTCGATCGCCTGGCGCACGGAGGCGTGGGCCGAGACGAAGGACGCGCTGGCGACGCCGTCGGCCAGGTTCAGGCTGACGCGCAGCGGACCCAGGTCCGGCGGATCCAGGCGCAGTTCGGCGGTCTGCATGCCCTGGCGCGCGTTGTGGCTCATCATGACCACTTGCTGGCCGAGTTCGGTGCCCCAATGCGTGCCGCCCACCGGGGTGGCGACTTGCAGCACCAGGGGAACGGCGGGCGCCGCGATGGCGGCCGGGTTGGCGATCGGCGCGGGCTGGCGTTGCGCGGCGGCGGCAGCCAGCGCCGACGCCAGGACGTCGTGGGCCGGCGCGTTGTGCTGCGGCGCCTGGAATTGCTGTTCGGCGCCCGGCAGCGCGGCCGCGGACTCCGGTTCGTCGCGGGCCGCCAGGGTGGGCGCGGCGTCGGCGCGCGGGTGGCTGGCGGCGCGGGGCAGCGCGGCTTCGGGAGCAAGGCGCGTCGTCTCGGCCTTGGCCGTGGCCGCGGCGGCGGGCGCGGCCGGCGCTTGCGCGGGAGCCTGGTTGTTGCCGGGCTTGACGGCCTCGGTGACGACCGGCAGCGCGGCTTCGGCGTCGCGAACGGCGAGCGCGGCGGCGGCTTCCGCTTGCTGCGCGGTGGCCGCGACGGGCGTGCCCACGGTAACGGCCGCGTCGGCGGCGCCCAGCGCCGCGGTGAGCACGGCGGCGCCGGTGCTCATGGCAGTGGCCGTGGCCGCGGCATTGCTGCGCGCAAGCTGCACCTGTTCCGCCGCCTGGGCGGCGATTTCCAGCGCCTGCTGCGGCAGCACGACGGCCGGCTGGGCCGCCGCGACGGCCAGCGCGCCGGCTTCGGCCTGCGCGGCCGCCTGGGCGGCCTCGTCGATGGCGCCGGCGGCGGCGCCTTCCGCGCGGGCGGCGGGATCGTCCGAGCCCTGCTGGCCCTTGGCGGGCGCCTTCGCCGCGGCGTCCGCGGGGCGGGAGCCGGCGGCCTGATCCGGACGCTGCTGAGTGGGGCGTTGCTGGGCAGGGCGTTGCTGGGCCAGCACATCGGAGAAGCTGGGACCCTTCTTGTTCGCGGGCGCCGGCTTGGCGCCGAGCGCGTCGGCGATCGAGGCCGGGGCGGCGGGCGCGATGGTGGGCAAGGGCAGGGGAGCGGTCATCTGGGGCTTCCTGTTAGGTATCGCTTAATGCATGCCGGCCTGGCGCTGGACCAGGCGGGCGGAGTATTCGTCGTTGGCGCGCTGTTCGCGGCGGGATTCCACCACGGCCTGGGCGCGCAGTTCGCGTTGCGCCAGGGCGTCGTAGGAATTGAGCTTGCGTTTTTCCTGCTGCCAGTACTGGCGTCCCTTGGCGAGGTTCTCGTCGGCCTGGCGCAGCACGGTCTGCTGCTGGCCGATCGCGTCGTCCAGGGTGCCGATGAAGCGCTGGTAGTTGTGGCAGTCGCTGGCCGACATGCCGTTCGTCATCGCCTGCTGCAGACGTTCCAGATAGTCCTGGCGGTAGTCGTGCAGCATGCCGAGCTGGCGCTCGGCGTTGCCGCGTTCGGCGTTGAGCCGGCCCAGCAGGCGCGCGGCTTCGTCCGTGCTTTCCTTGGCCAGGTCGATCAGCATGTCCAGGGGCAATTGGCTAGGCATAGGTGTCTCTCAATTCGAAACTGGCGCGCAACTGGCCGACGGCATCCGCGTAGCCGATGTTCTCGCCGATGTCCTGCTGCAGGAAGGCTTCCAGGCGCGGATAGCGCGCGATGGCGTCGTCGAGCTGCGGGTCGTTGCCGGCGGCGTAGGCGCCCACCGCGATCAGGTCGCGGTTGCGCTGGTAGCGCGACAGGCATTGCTTGAAGCGCCGCACCACGGCGAATTGCTCCGGCGGGATCAGCGAGGTCATGGCGCGCGAGATCGACGCTTCGATGTCGATGGCCGGGTAATGGCCCGCTTCGGCCAGGTGCCGCGACAGCACGACGTGGCCGTCCAGGATGGCGCGCGCCGAGTCGGCGATGGGGTCCTGCTGGTCGTCGCCTTCGGCCAGCACGGTGTAGAACGCCGTGATGGAGCCGGCCTTGCCCGACGGGCCGGGCGCGCCCATCCCGGCGCGCTCGACCAGCATCGGCAGCTTGGCGAATACCGAGGGCGGGTAGCCCTTCGTGGCGGGCGGCTCGCCGATGGCCAGCGCGATCTCGCGCTGCGCCATGGCGTAGCGGGTCAGCGAGTCCATGATCAGCAGCACGTCCAGGCCCTGGTCGCGGAAGTGTTCCGCCAGGCGGGTGGCGTAGGCGGCGCCTTGCAGGCGCAGCAGGGCGGATACGTCGGCGGGCGCGGCCACCACGACCGAACGGGCCAGGCCGTCGGGGCCCAGGTTGTGTTCGATGAATTCCTTGACTTCGCGGCCGCGTTCGCCGATCAGGCCCACGACGATCACGTCGGCCTTGGTGTAGCGGGCCATCATGCCCAGCAGCACGCTCTTGCCGACGCCGGAGCCGGCGAACAGGCCCATGCGCTGGCCGCGGCCCACGGTGAGCAGGCCGTTGATCGCGCGCACGCCCGTGTCGAGCACGGTATCGATGGGCGCGCGCGACAAGGGGTTGATCGGCTGGGCGGACAGGGGCGCGAGTTCGGCGCCCGTCAGCGGGCCCAGGCCGTCGAGCGGCCGTCCGGCGCCGTCCAGCACCCGGCCCAGCAGGGCATTGCCCACCGGCAGGTGGCGGCCGAGCTGCGGCTTGGCGTTGCCGTTGAGTTCGGCCTTGCGCGGCAGGGGGATCTGGCGCTGGACAGGGGGTTCGCCAGGCACGACGCGCGCGCCGGGCGGCAGGCCGGAGATGTCCGCCTGCGGCATCAGGTACAGCGTGTGGCCGTCGAAGCCGACGACTTCGGCGTCCGCCCAATGGTCGTGGCCGCGGGCGATTTCGATGCGAGCGGCCGCGCCCACCGGCAGGCGCAGGCCGGTGGCATGCAGCACCAGGCCCGTGGCGCGCGTGATCTTGCCGCTGACCAGCCAGGGGTCGGTCGACGCGGCCCGGATCGAACCGATCTGCAACTGGGTCTGCCAGCGGTCGATGATGGGCACGGCCGGGTTAGGCACGGCCGTCGAGGGCGCCGGTTTGCCGGTCACTCGGGGTCCTCCCAGGACACGTTGCGGCCCAGCGAGGCCGCGACGCGGCGCCAGCGCGTCTGCAAGGTGGCGTCGATATCGCCGAACGGCGTCTCGGCGCGGCAGCCGCCGCGCGCGATGGATTCATCGGCGAGCACGCGCCAATGGCCTTCCTTGAGTTCGTCGGCCAGGTGCAGGCGGATCAGTTCGATGTCCGCCGGATTCGCCCACAGGCGCATTTGGCCGCCGGCGGACGGATTGATGTGCAGCACTTCGCGCACCGCGCCGGCCACGGTTTCGGGCTGTTCGGCGAGGGTGGTGCGCACGACCTGCTGGGCGATGTCCAGGGCCAGCGTGAGCAGGCCCTGGCCCATTTTTTCTTCCAGCGAGCCCAGCGATACGGCGCAGGCCTGCACCAGCGCATGCAGATGCTGCGCTTCGGCCGCGCCCTGTTCGCGCGCCTGGGCCAGGCCCTCGGCGTAGCCTTGTTCGCGTCCGGCGGCCAGGCCGGCCTCGTGGCCCGCCTGGCGGCCGGCTTCGAAGCCGGCGGCGTGGCCTTCGGCGTGCCCCTTCGCGCGGCCTTCCGCCCGCGCCTGGGCGCGCAACTGGGCCATGACGACCTCGGGGTCCGGCCCGGGATCGGGTTCCGGTTCGGGCTCGGCCTCGACGGGCGCCGGCTCGTCGAACGACAGCATCTGCCAGCGCCGCCAGGCGGCGCTGCGCGAGCTGAGCGTCGTCGCGCCGCTGTCCGCTTCAGACATACGTGTCGTCTCCCTGGTTGCCCAGGACGATCTGGCCGCTTTCGGCCAGGCGGCGCGCGATCTGCAGGATCTTCTTCTGTTCGGTCTCGACCTTGGACATGCGGATGGGGCCCTGGGCTTCCAGGTCCTCGCGCAGCATTTCCGCCGCGCGGCTGGACATGTTGCGCAGGAACTTGGCGCGCAGCTCCTCCGGGGCGCCCTTGAGCGCGACCATGAGGGTGTCGTTGTCGATTTCCTTGAGGATGAGCTGGATGGCGCGGTCCTCGACGTCGAGCAGGTTGTCGAAGACGAACATTTCGTCGATGATCTTCTGCGCCAGGTCGTTGTCGCGTTCGCGCAGGCTGGCGACGACGGTTTCCTCTTCGGCGGAATTCATCATGTTCAGGATCTCGGCCGCGGTGCGCACGCCGCCCATCTTGCTGCGCTTGGCGCCCTGGCCGGCCAGCACGGAATTCAGCACTTCGGTCAGTTCGGACAGAGCGGCGGGCTGCACGCCGCCGAACGTGGCGATCCGCAGCATCACGTCGTTGCGCAGGCGGTCGGTCAGCAGCGCCAGCACGCCCGCGGCGCGGTCGCGCTCCAGGTGCACCAGGATGGTCGCGATGATCTGCGGGTGTTCGTCGCCGATCAGCTCGGCCACCGTGTTCGGATCCAGCCAGTTCAGCGCGTCGATGCCGCTGCCGCCTTCGCCGGCTTCCAGGATGTCCTCGATCAGGCCGGCCGCGCGGTCGCTGCCCAGCGCCTTGGTCAGCACGGTGCGGATGTAGTCGTCCGACCCCAGGGTGACGGCCATGAACTGGTCGGCCTCCTGGCGGAACTCTTCCAGCACCACCGCCACGTCGTTGCGGGTGACCTGCTTCAGGCTGGCCATGGCGCCGCCGACCTGCTGGACTTCACGGGCGCTGAGATACTTGAAGACCTCGGCCGCCGCGTCTTCGCCCAGCGACATCATCAGGACGGCGCTGCGCGTCATGCCGTCCAGCGGAAGGGAATCATTTTTCATCTTTGCTCATCCAAGTGCGCAGAACCATCGCGACCGCGCGCGGATCCTTGCTGGCCATCGTGCGGGCACGCTCCAGGTTGTCCTGATAGCGGTCCACTTCCTTGGCGCGGGCCGTTTCCTGGGCTTCGCGCGCCGCCTCGATGCGATCGGCCTCGGCCTGCTCGGGATCGACCGGCGGGTACAGGTATTCGCCCACCGTGCGGCGCAGCAGGCGATACAGCCACAGCGCCAGCACGCCACCGACCAGCCACGCCAGGATCGTCTTGAACAGCGTGATCATTTCCGGATCGCGCCAGAGCGGCACCGGCGGCGGGCCATCGTTGAACTGGCTGTTGACCAGGTTCAGCGAGTCGCCGCGCGTTTCCGAGTAGCCCATGGCTTCGCGGACCAGATTGGTGAGCTTGCTCAGTTCTTCGGGCGGCAGGGCCTGCGGCTCGCCGTCCTTGTCGCGGATGTAGTTGACGACCACGGCGACCGACAGGCGCTTGAGCGCGCCCACCGGCTGCTTGATGTGGCTGATGGTGCGGTCCACTTCATAGTTCGTGGTCGCGTCGCGGCGTTCGTTCAGGTTGGAGGCCGGCGTCTGGGTGCCGGTCTGCTGCTGTTGTTGCTGCTGGGCGTTGGCCGGCTGCTGCGGCTGGCCCGGGCGGGGCGGCTGCGGCTGGGGTGGGTTGGCGATCGGCGCCTGCGCGTTGGTCGGCGCCTGGTTCGACAGCGCGCCGGGGACGCCTTGCGCGGGGTTGACGCCGCGCTGGGTGGAATCGCTGGTCTGCTGGCTGCGCACCGCGGCCTGCCCGGGTTCCTGGTTCGGACGATAGATTTCCGACGTTTCCTCGCGGCGGGAGAAGTCGACGTCCGCGCTCGCCTGGGCATGGACGTTGCCCGGACCCACCAGCGGGTTCAGGATGGTGAGGATGCGCTCGACCGTGCGTTGTTCCATCTCGCGCACGAAGCGCATCTGGTCGGCGTCCATGCCGCGGCCTTCGCCCAGCGGCGCGGACAGCAGGCGGCCGTTCTGGTCCACGATGGACACGTTTTCCGCGGTCAGCTCGGGGACGCTCGACGCCACCAGCCAGGAGATCGCGGAGACCTGGGCGTCGCTCAGGCTGCGGCCCGGGTAGACGTTCAGCAATACCGAGGCGGTGGGGGCCTGGCGCTCGCGCACGAACAGCGATTGGCGCGGCATGGCCAGGTGCACGCGGGCATGCTGCACGGTGTGCATGGCTTCGATCGAACGGGCCAGCTCGCCTTCCAGGCCGCGCTGGTAGTTGATCTGCTCGGCGAACTGGCTTGCGCCGAAGCGGGCGTTGTCCATCAGTTCGAAGCCGACGGAGCCGCCGCGCGGCAGGCCCTGGGACGCCAACTGCAGCCGGGCGTCGTACACGCGGTCGGCCGGAACCAGCAGGGCGGTGCCGGTATCGTTGTAGCGATAGGGCACGTTCATCGTTCCCAGCGCCGTCACGATGGCGCCGCCATCGCGGTCGTCCAGGTTCGAGAACAGGACCTTGTAGTTGGGTTCGCTGCTCCACATCGCGACGGCGACGATCGCCGCGACGACGGCTGCCGCCGCGCCGAGCAGGACGGGCTTGGGCAGCGCGCGCACCTTCTCCAGCACGGGGAACTTCGCCAGCAGCGACGAGCTCAGGGTGGCCTGCTGATTCATCGACGGCTCCCGCAGGCTGCGCGGAGCTGGGAATGGAGCTTCATGTCTTGGTAGGGCAGATTACACATGCAACGTGCTTCTGGTCTGGGGAGAGCGTGGATTATTGCCCCTGAGACGACAATCCCAATCGTTGAAAACAGCCGGTTTTTGGCGTTACTTATCCCCTATGTCGCCAGGAAGGCGCGCGGGTCCGCCGCGGCCCTGGCCGAAGGCGGCCGCATTCGAGGAAATGTCGGGGTTTTTGGCGGTTCTTGTCGGCTATGGCCGGGCGCGACAGGCGTTACGCTTCATGCAACTTTGGCGTAATCCCCACCAGCAAGGAATCAGAGTAATGGCCGTATCAGGCTTGTCCGGTATCGAAAGCATGCTCCAGCAGATGCGCGCGGTCGTCAGCAAGGCGGAGACGGGCAACCTCGCCGCGGGCGAAGTGGCCGTCCAGCCGGACGGCTTCGCCGCCGAACTGCAGCGTTCCATCCGCCGCGTCACGGCCGCCCAGAACGCGGCCACGGCCCAGGCCAAGGCCTTCGAACTGGGCGCGCCGGACATCTCGCTCAATGACGTCATGATCGACATGCAGAAAGCCAGCATCGGCTTCCAGACGGCGGTGCAGGTGCGCAACAAGCTGGTCGCGGCCTACAAGGAAATCTCCTCGATGGCCATCTGATCGCGGCGCGGGGGCCTGGCCCCCGGGTCAGTTGCGCTGCGCGCCTCGCTCGAGGCGCCACACCACCTGCTGCAGCCAGTTTTCCTGGCGCGCGTCCAGGTTCAGGAATACCGCTCCCAGATGGCTCACCGGCGGCTCGCCGGTGAGCGAGACGTGCCGCGGCGCGGCCTCGCTTGGGTTGGCGCCCTGCATCATCGGCTGGCCCGAAACGGGATAGACGTTGCGCACTTCCAGGTTGGCGCTGATCCTGCCCAGTTCGCCGAAGTCCAGTTGCACGTTCTCCATGATGGCGCCGCGCTGGGGCAGGGCGCCCACCTCCACCGCGGCGCGCAGGCCCACGCCATCCACGGAAATGTCGCGCACGGTGAAGCTGCACGGCTTTTCCTGGGGCGAGGCCTGCCAGGTCGCGTGGCAGCGGCTGGCGCTGGCGATCAGCGACGCGCGGAACATCTTGCGGCGCTGGATCCGGGCCAGGCGTTCCGGGAAGGGCGACATCAGGGCGGCGCTGCCGTCGTCGAAATGGATCACCTCGGGCCGCTGCACGCGGAAGCGGATCTGCACGCCGCCGTAGGCCGTGGCGTTGAAATAGAAGGTGGTGCCGCTCAGCAGGCCCATGCTGTCGGAGTGTTCGAAGTCCGCGCCGGCATAGTCGCGGGGCCGCCAGAAGAACTGGCGAGTCTCCTTGTCCGCGCCGAGGATGAGCACGGCCATCTCGCGGTCCGCGGCGTCGCGCACCAGGATGTGGCTGTCGGGGTGCGTCAGCTCGAACAGGGCTGCGCGCATGTCTTCCGGCCGAGTCAGCAGGAATTCCGGGTCGCTGGCGTCCAACACGATGGTCGTCCTCAATCAGTAGGGTCAGGCGGGGGGCGTGGTTTCGGGCAGCTCGCGCGATTCCAGGCGGTATAGCCAAGCCAGCAATTCTGCCACTGCTACGTAGAGTTGGGGCGGGATATGCGCATCCAGGTCCACCTGCATGAGCAATCCGACCAATTCACGGGATTCGTGGACATAGAGGCCGTTCTCTTCGGCGGCCCGGACGATGGTGTCCGCCAGTTGGCCGTAGCCCTTGGCCACCACGCGCGGCGCGCCGTCTTTTTCCTCATAGGAGATGGCGACCGCCGCGTTGCGGTTGGCGTTCGGGCCGGTGTCGGGGGAATGGGAGGGCGTGCTCATCAGATGTCGGCCGGGATGACGGGACGCGGTTCCACCACGTTGACCGACAGATTGCTCAGGGTCAGTCCCGCGGCCAGCAGGCGAGAGCGCAGCGTGTCCGAGGCTTCATGGATCTCGGCCGCGCTGTGGGGGGCGATGACCTGCAGCACGAGCTGGTCGCCCGCCAGGTTCAGCCGGGCGTCGACCAGGCCCAGGCGCGGAAGGTCCAGTTTCAGCCGGGTGGCCCAGGTGGGCACCGCGGAATCGGGGTCGCCGCCGTAGGGGTCGCGCTCCACTTCCCATTCCATGGGCGTTCCGGGCCAGGCTTCGCCCTGCCAGGTCAGGGCCTGGTTGGCCAGCACGTCGAGCTGCTGGCGGACGAGCACGGTCAGGTCCTGGTGGATGCCGGCGATGGGCGTGCCGGGCGCGGCGGACGAGCCCGAGGAGCCCGAGGCGGACGGCGCGTCGGCGCTGGAACGGGCGGCGGCGGTGGGTTCGGACCGCGCCCGGGCGGGCGCCGCGTTCTGGGGTTCGGCGTTCTTGTCCAGCCGGGCCTGGGGTTCGTCCCGCAATTGAGAGGGATTGGTCCGGCCGAAGACCATGTCGGTCAGGTGGGACTCATAGAACAGGCCGCTGGTTTGCAGCGCCTGGCGCAGGGCCTGCCCCAGCGCGCGCGCCGGAGGGCCGCCGGCGGCAAGCGCCGCGCGGGCCGCGGCGTCGGCTCCCCTGGCCGCGGTGGGGGTATCGGCTTGCGTTGCGGGGCTTCCCGGCTTGCCGGCCGTGGTCGCCGGGCCCTCCTGGGCGAGGGCGGCCGCGGGATTGGGGGGCAGGGCCGCCGCCTGGGGCGCGGGCGCTTGCGGCGCGGCCGCGGCCGGCTGTCCCGGCTGTCCCGCCTGGCCGGCGGGCGCCTGCGCCTGCGCGGGCGCGCCGCCCGTCTGGCCTGCGGCAGGGCTGGCGCTCCAGAGCGGCGCGCGGCCCTGGAGGGCGGGCGCGGCCTCGGGATACTGGGCCAGCAGGGCGAGAATCGTGCGCGCGGTCGTGCCCAGCGTGGTCGGGGCCGAGGCCGTGGTGTCGCTGCTGGTGACCAGCCCGCGGGCCGCCAGCGCCAGGGCGGCGGCGGTCTTGGCGTCGATGACAGTATTCTGGCGGTCGCCTCGGGCGCCGCCAGTCTGTATGCCTTGCCGGGGATCGCGGGCCGAGCCGTCCGACGGCCCGGGCCTTTCCAGGCTGCCGGGCTGGCTGACCGCGTCCGGCCGGGCGCCGGAGGCAAGATTCGCGTTGGCGGCGGACATCGTCGTGCCAAGCACGGCGTCCAGCCGCTGCACCAGGACGTTGCCGAGTGCGGCGGGACCTACGCTCATTCTTCAGGCGCCTGATTGCCGTATGTGGACAAAAGCGTCTGCTGGCGTTTCATGCGTCCCAGCAATTCCCCCAGCCGCGCCAATTGCGGCAAAGCCAGGTCCCGCGTCTGCGCATCGTTTTCCAGGATGCGCACGAGCAGGTCGTACTTGACGGCGCGGCCGGCTTCGTCCAGCGGCTTTGCATGCTCGACCTGGCGCAGGCGTTCCACCCGTTCGCAGTATTGCTGGCCATGGACCATCGCCCCGTCCCAGTCGCCGACCTGGGCGGCCGCTAGCATTTCTCCCGTGATGAGAGCGATCTCCTGGTAGTGTTCCAGGATAGGAGAGGTGTACTGGGTAATGGACGTCATGGAAATCTCGGGCGTTCGATGGCTGGGCTATGCGTATGCCGGGCCTTCAAGGCTGCATGCCGCCGACGGCGCGATCTATGGAGGTCTGCCAGGCCTCGGCCAGGTCCGCCAGCAGGCGGTCGGCGGTTTCGAGTGCTTCCGCGTCCGCGCGCAGGTTCGCCAACAACAGCGTGCGGACGATGTAGTCGTACAGACGGGCGAGATTCGCGGCGATTTCGCCGCCCGCTTCCATGTTCAATCCGGTCTTCAGGCCTTCATCGACGATCTTGATCGCCTTCGAGATAGCGACGCCGCGCTCTACTGCCCTGCCTTCCTGGAGGTGGAGGCGGGCCTGCCCGATCGCCGCCCGGGCTCCCATGTACAGCAGCGAAATCAGCCTTTCCGGGCTGGCGCCCAGAACCTGGGTTTCCAGGCCGATATCGGCGTAGGAACGCACGGAATAGGAGCCGGTCGGACGGCGGGCGGCGTAAGTCATTAATGCATCTTCTATAAATTACTGGGATTTGGTCAAGGCCGCGAACTGCTGGGTCAGGTAGTTGGCCGTGACAGTCTGCTGCGACACGAACTTGTCCAGCGCGATGAACTGGGCGCGCATGGCATCCATGGATGCCGTGCTGGAGGCCTTGGCGCGGGTGAGCTGGTCCTTGACGTCCTTGATGGATTCGTTCAGGCCGTCCTGGCTGAGCTTGATGGAACCGTTGCTGCCCAGGGCCGCCTTGGCCGCGGCGTCGAACTTGGCGGCAAGGCCGTCGGTCGACATCATGATGCGCTTGACGTCGGCGGGGTTGGCGGTCAGCGCCTTGTCCAGTTCCTTTTGATCCAGCTTCAGTTGGCCGGTCTTGGGGTCCAGCGTGATGCCGAGATCGGCCAGCGAACGCACCGAGCCCTCGGAGGTGACGACCTGCAAGGCGCTGGACATGGACGACTGGATACCGCGCGTCGTGCTGTCGCCGGTCAGGGCCTGGTTCGTGGCGGCCGCCACGTCGAAAGCCGTCAGCTTCGTGATCGTGCTTTGCAGCGAGTTGTAGGCATTGACGAAATCCTGGACGGCCTTGCTGGCCACGCTGGTGTCGCTTTGCAGCTTGAGGGTGACGACCTTGTCGTTCCCGGTCACGGCGTCGGTGCCGGTGAGGGCGGTCAGGTTCAGCGTGATGCCGTCGATGGCGGTCGAAATGTTGTTGCTGCCGCTCTTGACGGTAATGCCGTTGATCTCGATTTCCGAGTCCGCCGCCGCGGTCTGTTGGGTCAGTTCCGTGTCGGCCCCGGAGTTGTAGCTGAGGATGTTCTTCAGCTTGTCGTCGCCCGTCACCGTGATGGACTTGACCGATGCCTGCACGCCCGTGTCCTTGGCGCTGAGCATCAGGTAGCTGCCCTCTTCGTTGGTGATGATCGTGGCGCGCACGCCGGCCTTGTCGTCGCTGTTGATGGCTTGGGCAATCCCGTTGAGCGAGGTGTCGCCCTTCAGCTCGACGGTGTGCTTGTCGCCGCTGGTCAACTCGATTTCAAACGAACCGTCGGCGCCATTGGAGGCCGTGCGGCTCCCGACGTTGCCCGATTGCAGGGTCTGGGCGGCGGCCAGGCTCTTCACCTTGATGGCGTACTCGCCCATCGTGGCGCCGTTCTCGCCGATGGTCGCGGTCAGCCCTTCGCCGACCACGTTGGCCTTGACGGCGTCCAGCGTCGACGACTTGCCCAGCGCCAAAGCGGCTTTTTGCAGGGCTTCCACTGCGCTTTGGACCTGGCCATAGGCGCTCACCCGGGCCTCGTAGCTGGCCTGGCGATTGGTGTACAGGCTCAGCTTCTTGTCCTCTGCCGCCTGAAGCTTCGTGAGGATGTCTTCCAGCGGGAGTCCGGTGGTCGAGCCGAGATTGGTAATAGAAGCCATGTGAAATCCTTCCTAGCGATGCGATTCTGTCAAAAATTCGGAGCCGGCGATTGGCCGGGTAAGGGCATAAGGCATGCCTAATTCAGTGCTTCTGCGGCGGATTGGCGCCGAAAATACGTAAAACGGCGTTTTAATCCGCGCATCAGGCAGTCGTCTTGATGCCGTTGCCCTGCATGTTCACGATCATTTTGGCGATTCTCAGCACGGCCTCGCTGGGGATGGTGCGCACGACATCGCCCGATTCGGCGTCCACGACCGACACCACCACCTGGTGCACGTCGGGGTCGATTTCGAACTGGAGCTGGGTGGACCAGGCTTTCATCTGGTCGTTGATCTCTTCCAGCGCCTTGTCCAGGGGCAGCTTTTGCGAATCGGATTGGCCCGACGTGGCGTTGCCGGAGGCCCCGCTGTTCGTCGCGGTTGCGGCGGGCGTGACGCTTATGGCGGGATCCGCCACGACAGGGGCGGCCGCGACCGGCGCGGGGGCGAACGAAACAGGGGCTAGCGGGGTTACGGCCATGATCACTCCAACGGCGATGTGGGCGTCTCGGAGGAACGCGCTGTTTTCAGGGAATTCTCAGCTACCATTACGGCAGGCCCGCAGGGAAACTTTAGCCTTCGGCGCGCCAGATGTTTCACACGCTAAATGGTTTGGATGGGGCAATGAGTGTCAAGACGGCGCTGCGAGTTATCGAAATCATCGAAACCTATGCCCGCGAGAAGCGCGCCTTGCCGCTGTCGGACCTGGCCCGGCTGCTGGACGTCCCGGTATCCAGTTGCCTGGCGCTGATACGCACCCTGACCGGGCTGGGCTATCTCTATGAAACCGGCCGGCGCCAGGGCTACTACCCGACGGGCCGCCTGCTGGCCATGGCGCAGCGCATCGCGCGCGCCGATCCGGTGCTGGACCGGGTCTATCCCAGCCTGACGGAACTGCGGGACGCCACCCGCGAAACCGTCGTCTTCGCCAAGCTGAGCCAGGACGGCCGGGTCGTCTACCTGGACGTCCTGGATTCTCCGCATACGATCCGATACGCGCCGGTTGCCGGCGAGTTCAAGGACGTACACGCAAATTCGCTGGGAAAAGCGCTTTTGTCGCTGCTGGCGGAGCCGGCTCGGGACGCCCTCCTGGCGGGCATGTCCATGACCCGCCACAACGAGCGCACGCTGATCACCCGCGAGGCCTTGCTGGCCGATATCCAGCTATCGCGCCAGCGCGGCTGGTTCATGAACAGCGGGGAATCCATTCCGGACGTGGGCGCCATCGCCTGGCCGGTGACGCTGTCGGGCGAGCACTACGCCATTTCCGTGGGCGGCCCGATCTACCGGATCGAGCCGCAACAGGAAAACTACGCCCGCATCCTGCGGGCGGCGTGCACGGGGCTCGAACAGCAGGCCTGAAGCGTGGCCCGGCTGCCCGCGGGCCTCAATAGGACTTGGGCAGCCCCAGGACTTTTTCGGCGATGAAGCACATGATCAACTGCGGGCTGACGGGCGCGATGCGGGGAATGAAGCTTTCCCGCAACAGCCGCTCCACGTGGTATTCCTTTGCGTAGCCCATGCCGCCCAGCGTCATGACCGCGGTCTGACAGGCGTTGTAGCCGGCCTCCGCCGCCAGGTATTTGGCCGAATTGGCGTAGGGGCCGCAGGGCTTGCCCGCGTCGTACAGGCTGGCCGCCTTGAACACCATCAGGTCCGCCGCCTCCAGTTGCATCCAGGCCTGGGCCAGCGGATGCTGGATGCCCTGGTTCTGGCCTATCGGGCGGCCGAACACGGTGCGTTCGCCGGCGTACTTCACCGCCCGGTCCAGCGCGGCGCGGCCGATGCCCACCGCTTCGGCGGCGATCAGGATGCGCTCCGGATTCAGTCCGTGCAGGATGTACTCGAACCCCCGGCCTTCCTCGCCGATGCGGTCGGCCACCGGAATGCGCAGGCCGTCGATGAACAGCATGTTCGAATCGACGGCCTTGCGGCCCATTTTCTCGATTTCGCGGACCTCGATCCGCTCGCGGTCCAGGTCCGTATAAAACAGCGACAGGCCCTGCGTGGGTTTTTCCACCTCGGACAGCGGGGTGGTGCGCGCCAGCAGCAGCATCTTGTTGGCGACCTGGGCCGTCGAGATCCAGATCTTGCGGCCGTGCACCACGTATTCGTCGCCCTGGCGGACCGCGCGGGTGCTGAGCTTGGTCGTGTCCAGGCCGGCGTCCGGCTCGGTCACCGCGAAGCAGGCCTTTTCCCGGCCGGCGATCAGCGGTTCCAGCCAGCGGGCGCGCTGCTCGTCGGTGCCGAACACCACGACGGGGTTCAGCCCGAAGATGTTCATGTGCACGGCCGACGCGCCGGTGAAGCCCGCCCCGGAGGCGGCGATGGTCTGCATCATCAGGGCGGCCTCGGTCATGCCCAGGCCGGCGCCGCCGTATTCCTGGGGCATGGCGATGCCCAGCCAGCCGTCGCGCGCCAGGTCGGCGTGCAGCGGTTCCGGGAAGCCGCCTTCGCGGTCGCGTTCCAGCCAGTACTCGTCGGGATAGCGGTCGCAGATGCGGGAGACGGCGTCGCGCAACGCCAATTGCTCGGGAGTGAATTCAAAGTCCATCAGTCGTTTCCATCTCGGGTGATGCCACGGGCGGCCATGGCGTTGATCCGTTCGGCGGCGTAGCCGGCTTCCTCCAGTACTTCGCGGCTGTGCTGGCCCAGCGTGGGGGCGGGCCGGCGCAGCGACGTCGGGGTGCCTTCGTACCGGCCCAGCGGCGCGGTCGTGCGTATCGGGCCTTCGCTGGGGTGGTCCAGGCGGCGGATGAAGCCGGTCGCGGCCAGGTGTTCGTCTTCCAGCAGGCCGTCCACCGTATAGAGTTGCGACGCGGGGATGTCCGCCCGCGCCAGGTCCTCCAGCCAGTCCTGGCTGGGGCGCGTGGCGACCACATCGGCGACGAAGGCGTAGACCTCGCCGATGTGGGCGGCCCGGGCGCCGTGCGAACAGAAGCGCGGATCCTGCGACAGTTCGGGCCGGCCGATCAGGCCGAAGAAATTGCGCCAGTGCTTGTCGTTGTAGATCAGCAGGCAGATATAGCCGTCGGCGGTGGCGTAGGGGCGGCGGTGCGGCGCCAGCAGGCGCGCGTAGCCGGTCGGCCCCAGCGGCGGTTCGAACGTGGCGCCGCCCAGGTGGTCTCCCAGCACCAGGTGGGCCATGCCTTCGAACATGGGGATCTCGACCTGCTGGCCGCGCCCGGCGGCCCGGGCGTGCAGCACCGCGGACACCAGCGCGATGCCCACGTGCAGGCCGACGGCGCGGTCGGCCAGGGTCAGCGGGGCGTAGCGCGGCAGTTCGCCGCTTTGCCGGGCGTACAGGGCGGCGATGCCGGTCTGGCCCTGGATCAAGTCGTCGTAGGCGGGCCGGCCTGCATAGGGGCCGGCTTCGCCGAAACCGTAGGCGCCCAGGTACACGATGCGGGGATTGCGCGCGGCCACGGCTTCATAGGACAGGCCCAGCCGGGCCATGGCCTGGGGCCGGATGTTATAGAGCAGGGCGTCGCAGCTTTCGGCCAGCTTCAGGCAGGCCTCCAGCCCCTCGGGCGTTTTCAGGTCCAGCACGACCGAGCGTTTGTTGCGGTTCAGGTGCAGGTAGAGATGGCCCATGCCGGGGTTGCGCATGGGGCCGACGGCCCGCAGGTTGTCGCCCGCGGGGGGCTCCACCTTGATGACGTCGGCGCCCAGGTCGCCCAGGACCTGCGTGGCATAAGGGCCCATCACGACCGAACTGAGGTCCAGGATGCGCACGCCGGCCAGGGGGCCGGCGGCCGGGGCGGGCTGTCCGGTCATTGCTGCTCGATCCCCGCGTCGCGGATCAGCTTGCCCCAGAGGTCGCGCTGTTCGCTCACGAACTGGCCGAAGGCTTCCGGGGTGCTGGAGAAGGCGTCGAAGCCCAGGTCCGCCAGGCGTTTCTTGACGTCGGGCTTGGCGACCACCTGGTTGATCGCCGCGTTGAGCCTGGCGACGACTTCCGGCGGCAGACCCGCCGGACCGAAATAGCCGTTCCAGGAGTTCAGGTCGAAATCCGGCACGCCGGCTTCGGCCATGGACGGCAGGTCCGGCACGATGGCGCTGCGTTCGGCGGTGGACACGGCCAGGGCCCGCAATTGGCCCGACTGCACGAAGGGCAGGCCCGAGGCCAGGTCCGTGAACATGAAGTCCACCTGGCCGCCGACCACGTCGGTCATGCTCTGGGGCGTGCCTTTGTAGGGCACGTGCAGGATGTCGATCTTGGCGCGGTTGGCC
This sequence comes from Achromobacter veterisilvae, assembly GCF_037619525.1. Classification (NCBI taxonomy): domain Bacteria; kingdom Pseudomonadati; phylum Pseudomonadota; class Betaproteobacteria; order Burkholderiales; family Alcaligenaceae; genus Achromobacter; species Achromobacter veterisilvae. The sequence continues at coordinate 3,870,940 of NZ_CP148753.1, forward strand.
AGGGTGGCGCCGGCGACGATGCCGGTGCTGTTGCCGCTGGCATAGGTGATGCGTCCGGGACGCTGGCGCGCGTCGGCGATCAGGTCGCCGACGGTTTTCCACGGGCGTTTCGGGTTGACGACCAGGATGAACGGCAGGTTGCCGCCGCGGGCGATGGGCGTGAAGTCCTTGACCGGATCGTAGGGCACGTTCTTCATCAGCCAGGGGGCGGCGGAATGCGAGGTGTTGGTGGTGACGAACAAGGTATAGCCGTCCGGCTTGGCGCGCGCCACGTAGCTGGCCGCGATCGTGGCGTTGGCGCCGGGCTTGTTTTCAACCACGATCTGCTGGCCCAGGATCGCCGACAGCTCGGAGCCGAAAATGCGGCCGACGGCGTCGGTGCCGGAGCCGGCGGGGAAGGGAACGACCAGCGTAATGGGCTTGGCGGGGTAGTCGGCGGCCTGGGCGGCGGGGGCGGCCGCCAAGGTTGCGCCACTGACCAGCGCGGCGCCCAGCAGGGTGGGGAATTTCATGGGTTTGTCTCCTGTTTTGTCGGTCCGGGGCGAGGCTTCTGCGGCCGTCGTTCCCGGCTGCGCCGCTTCAAGCGGCGGTGAGTGGTGCCGGAAAGCCGCGGATCACGCGGTCGGGGGATTCTTCATAGGGGGGCGTATAGATCACCAGCAGACGGGCCGGCTCGTCGCTGGTGACGGTGAACACATGGGGCACGTCGGGCGGAAAATAGCAGCAGTCTCCCGGGCCCATGTCGGCCCATTCGTCCTGCACCTGCGCGCGCGCCGTGCCCGAGATCAGGTAGCAGACCTGCTCGATGCCGGGGTGGGCGTGCGGCAGGGCGCCCTTGCCCTTGTCGATGACGCCCAGCAGCACTTCCACGCCGCGGGCACCGACGGTGTCCGGACCGATCAGCCGCCGGTTGAGAGTGCCGGTGTGATTGGCGGGGTGGTAGCCGGGGACGTCGGCCTCCCGGACCAGCCAGCCGGGCGTTGCGCGTTGAGTCATGTGTCTCTCTTGGAAATTCTCATATGTGAATTCATTTTTACGTATGAGAAAAATAACGGCAAGCGGTTTTTCGGCCCGGATACCGTGCCGCGCCCTAGGGGATTAGGGAAAACACCGGGCCCGGACTGCTAAAATCCAGGGCTGATTCCACTTCACGGCCCCGCCATGTCTTCTGTCCGCACGCCTGACGCTTCCGCCACCCTGTCCGATTGGCTGCGGTACCTGGAATCCATCCACGCCACCGCGATCGACATGGGCCTGGACCGGGTGCGGGACGTGGCGGCGCGCATGGGGCTGGAGCTTTCCGCCATCAAGTTCGTCGTCGGCGGCACCAACGGCAAGGGTTCCACCTGTGCCATGCTGGAAGCCATCCTGCTGGCGGCCGGCTACAAGGTCGGGCTGTACACGTCCCCGCACCTGATCGATTTCAACGAGCGCGCCCGCATCAACGGCCAGATCGCCACGGACGACGCCTTGATCGCCCAGTTCCAGGCCGTCGAGGCGGCGCGGGGCGACGTTTCCCTCACGTACTTCGAATTCACCACCCTGGCCATCCTGCGGCTGTTCTCGCAATCCCGCCTGGACGCCGTGGTGCTGGAAGTCGGCCTGGGCGGCCGCCTGGACGCCGTCAATATCGTCGATGCCGATTGCGCCATCGTCACCAGCGTGGACCTGGACCACACCGATTGGCTGGGCGATACCCGCGAGAAAATCGGCTTCGAAAAAGCCCACATCTACCGCGCCGGCCGGCCCGCCATCTGCAGCGATCCGGTGCCTCCGCAGTCGCTGCTGGACTACGTTCAGGAAATCGGCGCCGACCTGTGGCTGTTCGGCCGCGACTACAACTATTCGGGCGACCGCCAGCAGTGGGCCTACGGCGGGCGCGACCAGCGCCGCAATTCGCTGGCCTATCCGGCGCTGCGCGGCGCCAACCAGTTGCTGAACGCCTCGGCCGCGCTGGCCGCGCTGGAATCCGTGCGCGACCGCCTGCCGGTGCAGCAGCAGGCCGTGCGCCTGGGGCTGCTGCAGGCGTCGCTGCCCGGCCGGTTCCAGATCCTGCCCGGCCAGCCCGCGGTCATCCTGGACGTGGCCCACAATCCGCATGCCGCGGCCGTGCTGGCCCAGAACCTGGACAACATGGGCTTCCACCCCTATACCCACGCGGTGTTCGGCATGCTCAACGACAAGGACCTGGCCGGCGTCGTGGCCAAGCTCGGCACCCGCGTCGACCACTGGTATTGCGCCGGCCTGCCCGGCCCGCGGGGCACGTCCGGGCAGGCGCTGGCCGAACAGGTCGCCGCGGCGCTGCCGCCGGTGCCGGCGGGGGGCGAAAGCCCGGGCATCGCGTCCTATCCGGACCCGGCCCAGGCCTTTGCGGCGGCGCGCGAACGGGCGGGGGAGAATGATAGAATCGTGGTGTTCGGATCGTTTCTCACCGTAGCCTCGGTTTTGCAGGCTCTGGGTCGCAAGGCATAGGCAAGAACGGGTCAGACGCTCCAGGGCGGCCCGCCGCCATATAGCCGCAAGGAATTCTCCTCCATGGGTTTTTTCAAACGCAAAGATCCTGCCGACCAGGCGCAGTCCTCCAAAAGGGCGGCTGTGCCTAGCGAGGTCCAGGCAGCGGAGTTGCGCGGCCGCGCGCGGCGCAGGCTGGCGGGCGCCATCGCGCTCGTCCTGGCCGCCGTCATCGTCCTGCCCATGGTGCTCGATTCCCAGCCCGTGCCGGTGGCCGACAATATTCCCATCAAGGTGCCGGAACGCAATACGCCGTTCCAGCCGCAAGTCAGCGAGCCCCAGGCCGCCGCGCCGGAAACGCCGGCGCCGGGTGCCGCGCCTGCCGAGCCTTCGTCGGTGCCCACGCCGCCGCCGGTCACGTCCGTGCAGCCGCCGCCCCTCGCCGCCGCGCCGGCGACGCCGCCGGCCGCGCAGCCCGCGGCGCCGCCCAAACCGGCGGCGCCCAAGCCCGAAGCCAAGCCGGCGACGCCGCCCAAGCCGGACACGCGTTCCGACGACGGCGCGCGCGCCCTGGCGCTGCTGGAAGGGCGCGCGGCGCCCGCCGCGCCCGCTCCCGCGCCCAAGCCGGCCGCCAAGGGCAATTTCGTGCTCCAGATCGCCGCCTACACGACCTCGGAAGACGCCCAGTCGCGCCGCAGCAAGCTGCACCAGGCCGGCGTGACGAACGCATTCGTCGAACAGGCCACGATCGGTGGCAAGCAGCAGTACCGTCTGCGGGTGGGGCCGTTCCCCTCGCGCGAGGCGGCGCAGGCGGCCCAGGCGCGTTTACGCACCTTGGGCTATGACAATGGTTTCATCGCCGCGCAATAGTGACCGGCTTCGATTTCGTCGTGCTGGCCATCCTGGCGGTCTCGGGTGTGCTGGGCCTGGTGCGCGGCCTGCTCAAAGAGGTGCTGTCGCTGGTCGCCTATCTGCTGGCTTTCGTGGCCGCGATATGGTGGGGCCCCACGGTCTACGCCTGGCTGGAGCCCTATATTGAAACGACGCTGTTGCGCATGGGAGTCTCATACGCGGCGGTATTCATCATCGTGCTGCTTGGCGTGGGGTTGGTCAACATGACGCTTGCCGCCTTGATCCGCAGTACCGGCCTGAGCCCGGCCGACCACGGCCTGGGCGGCATGTTCGGCCTGGCGCGGGGCCTGCTGATCGTGCTGGCGCTGGTCGCCGCCGCGGGCTACACGCCGCTGCCGGAAGAGCCATGGTGGAAGGACGCCATGTTTTCGCATTCGGCCATCGAGGCCATCAAACATATCAAGACGTGGCTGCCGCCATCCCTGGCGACGTGGCTGCCGTATTGATCTGCTTCAAATCAACCAGGAAATCTCACCATGTGTGGAATCGTAGGGGTCATCGGGCGCGGGCCGGTCAACCAGCTACTCTATGACAGCTTGCTGCTGTTGCAGCATCGCGGGCAGGACGCCGCGGGCATCGCGACGTCGCAAGGCAACCAATTCAATATGTACAAGGCTCATGGCCTGGTGCGCGACGTCTTCCGTACGCGCAACATGCGTGCGCTGCCGGGTACGTCTGGCATCGGCCAGGTCCGCTATCCCACCGCGGGCTCCAGCGCCAGCGAGGAAGAGGCCCAGCCGTTCTACGTGAATGCGCCGTTCGGCATCATGTTCGCCCACAACGGCAACCTGACCAACTGGCGCGAACTGCGCGAATCCCTGTACCGCGTCGACCGCCGCCACATCAACACCAATTCCGATTCGGAAGTGCTGCTGAACGTGCTGGCGCACGAACTGCAATCGGCGGCCAACGGCGTCTCGCTGGATGACGACGCGATATTCCGCGCCGTGTCGGCGGTGCACAAGCGCGTGCGCGGCGCCTATGCCGTCGTGGCCCAGATCTCGGGCTACGGCCTGCTGGCCTTCCGCGACCCCAACGGTATCCGTCCGCTTTGCATCGGCCGCCAGGAAACCGAAGAGGGCGTGGAATGGATGGTCGCCTCGGAATCGGTGGCGCTGGAAGGCAGCGGCTTCGCCTTCGTGCGCGACGTCGAGCCGGGCGAAGCGGTGTTCGTCGACCTGGACGGCCGCTTCGTCAGCCGCCAGTGCGCCGACAATCCCCAATTGGTGCCCTGCATTTTCGAGTACGTGTACTTCGCGCGCCCGGATTCGCTGATCGACGGCGTGTCGGTCTACGACGCGCGCCTGCGCATGGGTGAATACCTGGCCGACAAGGTGGCGCGCACCATGCGCCTGGGCGACATCGACGTGGTCATGCCGATTCCGGACTCTTCGCGTCCGGCCGCCATGCAACTGGCCGCCCGCCTGAACCTGGACTACCGCGAAGGCCTGATCAAGAACCGCTACGTGGGCCGCACGTTCATCATGCCGGGCCAGGCGGTGCGCCGCAAGTCCGTGCGCCAGAAGCTCAACGCCATCGGCATGGAGTTCAAGGGCAAGAACGTGCTGCTGGTCGACGACTCCATCGTGCGCGGCACCACCAGCCGCGAGATCGTGGACATGGCCCGCGCCGCCGGCGCCAACAAGGTGTATTTCGCCTCCGCCGCGCCTCCGGTCCGCTTTCCCAACGTCTACGGCATCGACATGCCCACGCAGAGCGAACTGATCGCCACCGGCCGCAGCGATGAAGAAATCGCCCGCGCGATCGGCGCCGACAACCTGGTCTACCAGGATCTGCACGACATGCAGCAATCGGTCCGGGACCTCAACCCGAGACTGTCGCGCTTCGAAGCGTCCTGCTTCGACGGCGAGTACGTCACGGGCGACATCACGGCCGAGTACCTGGCCCGCCTGGGCCAGTCCCGCGGCGAAGCCGGCGAAGAAGGAACCGCCAGCGGCCTGCAGTTCAATATGGGCTACGCCGCCAACGACGCCTGATCGATAGCGCGCTTCGCGCGGCAGGAAACCCCTCCGAGGGGTACTGCGAGTCAGCCAAGCGCTGACGGGCAGTACCAATCGCGAGGGGTTTTTCCATTGGCGGGCGTCCCGAGCCCATCCCGCGTCAGGACGACGAGGCGGCGCCGACCGCCCTGGGCTGCCGCAAGGACCGGACGAACGCAGCCAGTTTCCAGGCAACCGCCAGCGCGATCACGCCCAGCAGCGTGGCGCTGATCGGCCGGGAGACGAACACGTCGAACGAACCTCTGCTCAACAGCATGGCGCGGCGGAAATTCTCTTCCAGCATCGGGCCCAGGATGAAGCCGAGCATCAGCGGCGCCGCTCCCATGCCGAGCCGCAGGAAGGCATAGCCCATCAGGCCGAACGTCGCGGTGATGTAGATGTCGTGCAGGCTGTTGTTGATGCTGAACGTTCCGATGATGCAGAAGAACAGAATCGACGGAAACAGCACGGTGTACGGGATCTTGAACACCGTGAGCCAGTAGCGCACCAGCGGCACGTTCAGGAGCAGCAGGAAGCAGTTCCCGATCCACATGCTGGCGACCAGGCCCCAGAACAGGTCCGGGTGGGTGCCGATCATGTTGGGGCCGGGCTGCACGCCCTTGATGATGAATGCCGCCAGCATCAGGGCCATGACCGCGTTCTCGGGTATGCCGATGGCCATGAGGGGAATGAAGCTGGTGCGGGCGGCGGCCTCGTCGGCGGCGGCTTGTCCGGCAACGCCTTCGATCGCGCCGTTGCCCATTTCATGCTTGTGCTTGCTGAACCGCTTGTCCGCGGCATAGGCCGCGAACTGGGCGATGGTCGGGCCGCCGCCGGGCAGGATGCCCAATGCCGAGCCGATCACGCTGCCCCGCAAGGCGCTCGGAATGATCCGCTTGAACTCGGCCCAGGTGGGCATGAGCTTGATCTTGCCGTTGAAGGGCGTCAGCACGTTGCGGTTGTCGAGATTCTTCACGATTTCGGCAATGCCGAAGCACCCCAGCGCAATGCTGATCAAACCGATGCCGTCCTGCAGGAAGGCGTAGTCCAACGTGAAGCGCGCCATGCCGCTGTTGACGTCCGTGCCGATCGACGCCAGCAGCACGCCGACGATGGCCATCGCCAGGCCCGTCAGCATATTGCCGCTGCTCACGAAGCTGACGCAGAAGAATCCCATCAGCATCAGCGCGGTGTAGTCGGCCGGTCCGAACAGGAAGGCGGCTTCGCCGAGTATCGGCGTCATGGTCGACAAGACCACGATGGCCACCGTCCCGCCGATGAAGCTGGAAACGCCGGCAGTGAACAATGCCAGCCCGGTCTTGCCGTTCAGGTTCATCTGATAGCCGTCTATGCACGCGACGATACTGCTTGCGTGCGGGATTTTCATCGTGATCGCGCTGACGCTGTCGCCGTATTGCGCGCCGTAGTAAATCCCCGCCAGCATGATCAGCGCGCTGCTGGTGGGAATGGAATAGGTCAGGGGAAGCAGCAGGCTGATGGTGGACAAGGGCCCGAGTCCGGGTAGCAGCCCTACGAGCGTGCCGATCACGCATCCGGCCGCGCAATAAAGAAGGTTCTGCCAGGTCAGCGCGTGCTCGAAACCGAGCGCGAGGTTATTCAGAGTTTCCATCGCATGCTCCGTTCAAAGCAAGGGGAGGCTGAGGCCGAGCAGGTTCTTGAACCCGAACGCCACGGCGATCAGCCCGGCCGATATCTTCACGTTCCTCAGCGTGGAATATGAGGTGGCCGCCAGCGACGAGCAGAACACCAGAAAAACAATGCCCGCGATCATATTGACGATGCCGGATATCGCCGCGCATCCCACCAGGCTCAGCATGATGATGGCGATGTTCTTCACGCTGTGGCTCATCGGTTCCGGTTCGACGAAAAACGAATATGCCGTGGCGATCGCGCCGATCACGAATAATGCGGCGCTTGCCATCAGGGGGAAAAGCCCCGGGCCGCCCCTGGAGAAACTGCCGATCGGATATCGCAGCGATGCGATGCCGAAAAGCAGCGCGAACGCCATGATGAACACGCCCCTGACGAAATTCTGGTTGCTCATGCATGCGCGGATCCCACCGCCGCGCAGGCTGCCGCCGTCGTTGAACATTTGTCTTCTCCTCGTTGTGGTGGCGTTCCGGGAGAGGCAAGTCCGCCGCTCCCTTACAAACGCCTGAGGGAGTCTAGTGACGGCTTCTGTCAGTCCGCTTTCGATCTTTGGCCGGGATCTTCCGTTTTCGCTATCGTTAACCCTAGCGGGCTTGTTTCTCGGAAGAAAAGACTCTTTTCTGTTCAGTTTCCATTCAGAAAAAACGCGGAATTCAGCCTTGATTCCACAATGCTTCCCGCGTGGCTTCCAGGTGCGTCAGGTACAGGCGCAGGTCGAATTCGTACTGGTGGTACTGCGGCTCCATGTGCAGGCACAGGTTGTAGAAGGCCCGGTTGTGGTCCTTTTCCTTGAGATGGGCCAGCTCATGGACGGCGATCATCTTCAGGAATTCCGCCGGCACGGTCTTGAACAGCGTCGCCACGCGGATCTCGTGCTTGGCCTTGAGCTTGCCGCCCTGCACGCGCGAGACGTAGGTGTGCTGGCCGAGCGCGTGCTGGATCACGTGGATCTTGCTGTCGAAGGCGACCTTGTTGATCTGGTCGCCGTTGCGCATATAGGTGTTCTTCAGGTCCGTCACGTACTGGTAGAGCGCGCGGTCCGTGCGCACGCCATGCGCGCCCGCCGGATAGCGCGACAGCAAGGCCGCGCCCAGCTTGCCCTGGTCGAGCAGCTTGCGGGTCTGGAGCAGCAGGGGTTCCGGGTATCCGGTCAGGTATTTCAGGGCAGGCACGGTCAGGGTAGAGCAGGAGCGATGACGGTCAGGCGCGGCCAGGTTTCGGGATGGCGCTTCGCGGCAAGCCGCTGCGCATAGGCGTGGAGGTCGGCGCCGGGGCTGGGCCGCAGAACAAGCGCGAACAGATCGTCCAGCCCATGCGGGGCGACGATGCGCACGTGGTCGTCGCGCGTCAGCCCCACGCCCACGCAGGTGGCCGTTTCGGGCCAGGACGCGATGCCGGCGGCGAGCGACGCGGCCGGGGGCGGCGCGTCTCCGTGGCGGTTCCGGCGCCACAAGTGCACCCGCGCCTGGTTCACTATTTCCCAGGGGGCGTCGGGGGCGGCCTCGCGCAGGCGGCGGGCGACGCTTGCCTCGTGGCCGGGGGTAAGGTCCGAGGGATCGTAGTAGACGAAATCGACGTCGGCGGACGGATGGCTGCCCGCCGGGTAACCGTGCAGGTGATTCCAGACCAGCGACCGGATCGCGCCTGCCGCGATACAGCCGCCGGCCGGCCCGTGGTCGCGCGCGGCGCGCAGCCAGCGCATCAGCGGCGCATGGGCCAGGACCAGCGCGCGCAGCGCGGCTGCTTGCGGCGCTTCCGCCGGGGTCCGCACCGCGCTTACAGCGCGCGGCCGCGCCTGAAGACGACGGGCAGCGCCATGAAGAACAGGATGACGAAGAGCGCCAGGCTCCAGAGCGCGTACTCGACGCCCAGGACGGACACCATGGCATCCATGCAGGTGGCGTAGATGCCGAACAGCCACGGCACGCCGCCGTCCAGCCCGATGCCCGTCATGAAGCGGTCGGCGAAGGTCTGGTCGCAGGACAGCATCTTGGCCGCCACGCTGTACTGGTACCAGGCGGCGGCCACGCCGCAAGCGGCGAGCAGGGCGGCCAGGACGCCGCAGGCGCGGGTCAGGGCGCGGCCCCCGCCAAACCCGCCCACCAGCGCGACCGCGCCGATCACCAGGTAGATCAGGCGTTGCATGACGCACCAGGCGCAGGGAGGCATGTCGAAGACGTGCTGGGAAACCAGGGCGACGCCGACGGCGCCGAAGCAGAAAAGGGCGATCAGGCGGAGCAGGCGTTCGGAACGTGAAGTCATTGTTCTGCGGTAAGGGTTGTGAGGGGCCGGGCGTCCGGCGACGCAGGGGCCTCGCGCGAGGCGCCCTTTTGGCGCGAACTGCTTAGGCCGTGGGAACCGGAATTGGTTGCATCACTTGCTGCAGGACGCCCAGCAACAGTTCGCGCGAGCCTTCCCAGAAGATCTGCACCCCCAGGCACAGCATGATGAAGGCCGACAGGCGCATGAACACGGCGGTGCCATTATCGCCCAGCCGGTGCAGCATCTGCGCGGCGAAGCGCAGGCAGACATAGAGCGTGACGGAGACGACGATGATGCCGGGGATGGATCCGCCCAGGCGCACCAGGCTCAGCACGTGGTTCTGGTCGCGCAGCGACACCCCGACGGTGATGGCGGCGGCGATGGAGCCCGGGCCGCAACTGATGGGGAAGGTCAGCGGATAGAAGGCGCGGGCCTTGGCCATTTCAGGGGTGAACGATTCCGCCATGCGCGCCACGCGCTCGGTGTCGGCGTCGGGCGAATTCACCAGCCGCCAGGCGCTGGCGATCACCAGCATGCCGCCGCCGACCCGCACGATGGACAGCGAAATGCCGAAGAAGCTCAGCAGCACGTTGCCGGCGACCATGGCCACGATCAGCATCAGGCAGACGTTGACGGCGACCCGCTGGGCCAGCACCACCCGCGTCGAGGACGACGCCCCTTCGGTCAGCGACAGGAAGATCGGCGCGATCGCGGGCGGATTCAGGAAAGGCAGCAGGGTCGCCAGCGCAAAGAAAAAACTGCTCCCGAAAACGCGCAGATAGTCATTGAGCTGCATAGGAACGGACGCCGCGTGGCCGAAAACCGGGATTGTATGCCGTCCGCGCGGCGCTGGCGACGGCGGGAAAGCCCGCCGCGTTCAGGCGGCCTGCTGCCCGGCTTCCTCGCCCGCCAGCGCGTCCAGGACGTCGCGCTCGAACTGCATCTGGCTGCGCGGCCGGGCCAGCGCGGAGCCGTCCACGATGAACACGTCCTCGACCCGGTCGCCCAGCGTCATGATCTTGGCCATGACCAGGTTCACTTCGTGGCGGGCGAAGACGCGCGCCAGGGCGTGCAGCAGGCCGGGCCGGTCGGTGGCCGTCACGGACAGGCGCCAGGACGTGCTGCGCTCGTCGGGCTGCAGTTCCGCCTGCGGCATGACCGGGAACACCCGCGAGACGCGGGACTGGCGGCCGCGGCCGTAATAGCCGCCGCGGGAGTGCTGCGGCTGGGCCGCGGCCTGCGGATCCTTCAGCCGTTCGGCCAGCTCGTGTTCGACCAGGGTGGCCTGGGCGCGCAGGTCGCTGGCGCCTTCCGGCAGCAGCACGATGAAGCTGTCCAGCGCCCAGCCGTGGCGCGTGGTGTGGATGCGGGCGTCCTGGATGGACAGGGACTTGGCGTCGAAATAGCCGCAGATGGCCACGAACAGGTCGGGCGCGTCGCGGGTGTACACCATGATCTGCAGGCCTTCGCCGTGTTCGGTGGGGCGGGCCTTGACCACTGCCTGCGCCGGCTCGACCTGGTGGTACAGGTGGCGCGTGTGCCAGGCGATGTCCGAGGCGTCGTGGCGCAGGAAGTACGCCACGTCCAACTGGTTCCAGAAGGCTTCGCGGGCGTCGTCGCGCAGCCCCGCCAGCCGGGTCAGGCGGGCGGCTTCCTCCTTGCGCTCCGTCAGCACGGTGTGCGCGTCGGCGTGCGCGCCGCCCAGGGCGGCCAGGGTCAGCTTGTACAGGTCTTCGAGCAGCTTGCCCTTCCAGGCGTTCCAGACCTTGGGGCTGGTGCCGCGGATATCGGCCACCGTCAGCAGGTAGAGGGCGGTCAGGTGGCGCTCGTCCTTCACGGTGGCCGCGAAGTCCTGCACCACGGCCGGGTCGGACAGGTCGCGCTTCTGCGCCACGGCCGACATCAGCAGATGCTGGCGGACCAGGAACTCGACCAGCGCCGTGTCTTCGGGCTCCATGCCGTGGTCCTGGGCGAACTTGCGGACTTCGCGCGCGCCGAGTTCGGAGTGGTCGCCGCCGCGGCCCTTGGCGATGTCGTGGAACAGCGCCGCCACGTACAGCAGCCAGTGCCGGTCCAGCCCGGCGATCAACTGGCTGGCCAGCGGATATTCCTGGGCGTGTTCGGGCATGGTGAAGCGGCGCAGGTTGCGCACGACCGCCAGCGTGTGCTGGTCCACGGTATACGCGTGGAACAGGTCGTGCTGCATCTGGCCCACGATGCGGCGGAAGACCGGCAGGTAGCGCGGCAGGATGTTCAGCATGGTCATGCGCCGCAGCTCGTGCACGATGCCGCGCGGCTGCTGCAGGATCTGCAGGAACAGCTTGCGGTTGACCGGGTTGCGGCGGAACTGCGCGTCGATGCGGTGCCGCGAATGCCAGATGGCGCGCAGGGTGCGGGCCGACATGCCGGTCAGTTCCGGGTGCTGCTGCATCACCAGGAAGGCGCGCAGCAGCAACGTGGGATTGCGTTCGAAGCCGTCGTCGCGAATGATGTCGAGACGGTCACGCAGGTTGCGGAAATCGTCGTCGATGTCGCGGGCATCGCTGTCGGGACGCGGAAACAGCCGCTCCTCGATGTTCTGCACCAGGATCCCGTTCAACTGCGTCACCAGCCGCGCGGCCCAGTAGTAGCGCTGCATCAGCAGTTCGCTGCCGCGGCGCGTGGCGGTGGCGTGGATGCCGTAGACCTCGGCCAGCGCGGGCTGCAGGTCGAACAGCACGCGGTCCTCGCGGCGATTGGCCAGCAGGTGCAGTTCGATGCGCAGCCGCTTGAACGCCTGTTCCGCCTTGCGCAGGTCGCGCGCCTCGGACGAGGTCAGCAGGCCGGCCTGCGCCACCGAGCGCCAGCTATCGCCGAAGCCGGCCGCCCTCGCCATCCACAGGATGACCTGCAGGTCGCGCAGGCCGCCGGGGGATTCCTTGCAGTTCGGCTCCAGCGCGTAGGGCGTGTCATGGTAGCGGGCGTGGCGCTGCTGCATTTCGACGCGCTTGGCGCGGAAGAAGGCGCGCGGGTCCAGGCGGGACTTGGTCGCGGCCTCGAACTTCTTCATCAGCGCGCGGCTGCCGGCCAGCCAGCGGGATTCCAGCAGGGCCGTTTCCACCGTGATGTCGGCATCGGCCTCGCGTTCGCAGTCCTCGATGGTGCGCACGCTGTGGCCGGGTTCCAGGCCCAGGTCCCACAGCGAGGCCACCAGCCGCTCGATGGCCGCCTCGTCCTCGCGCGTGGGGACGTGCGGCAGCAGGATGAGCAGGTCGACGTCCGAATGGGGGTAGAGTTCGCCGCGCCCGTAGCCGCCCACGGCCGCCAGCGTGGCGCCGGCTGGCAGCGGGCAGTGCTTGACCAGGTCGCGCAGCGCGGCGTCCACGATGCGGCGCAGTTCGGACAGCAGGGTGTCCGGACGTTCGTGCCCGCGGAACTGGGCCACTGCCGTCCGCTGGGATTGCTGGATGCGTTCGCGCAGGGCGCTGAGGGTGTCGGCGGTCATGGCGGCGGGCGGCGGGGCTTCAGACGGCGGGGATGACGATGGGTTCGGCGATGAAGGCCGGCGGCTGGGGCATGCCGGGCGACAGGGTCAGGACTTCGCAACCGGTCTCGGTCACGCAGACAGCATGCTCCCATTGGGCGGACAGGCTGTGGTCCCGGGTGACGACCGTCCAGCCGTCGGACAACTGGCGGATCTCGCGGCGGCCGGCATTGATCATCGGTTCGATGGTGAACAGCATGCCCGTCGTCAGCGGCACGCCCGTGCCCGGCTTGCCGTAGTGCAGCACCTGCGGGTCTTCATGGAAGCGCTGGCCGATGCCGTGGCCGCAGAATTCGCGCACCACGGAGAAGCCGTTGGCCTCGGCGTGCTTCTGGATCGCGTTGCCCACGTCGCCGAGCGTGGCGCCGTTCTTCACCTGCTGGATGCCTTTCCACATGCACTCGAAGGTGATTTCGCTGAGGCGGCGCGACAGGATGGACTGTTCGCCCACGGCGTACATGCGGCTGGTGTCGCCGAACCAGCCGTCCTTGATGATGGTGACGTCGATGTTCAATGAGTCCCCGTTTTTCAGCACCTTGTCGCCGGGGATGCCGTGGCAGACCTGATGGTTCACCGAGGTACAGATGGCGCCGGGGAAGGGCGGGTAGCCCGGGGGCGCGTAGCCCACCGTGGCGGATTTCACGCGCAGCTCGTCGGTGAGGTATTCCAGGCACAGGCGGTCCAGCTCGCCGGTGGTGACGCCCGGCTTGACGTGGGGGGTGATGAAATCGAGGATCTTGGCGGCGTCCTGGCAGGCCGCGCGCATCTTGGCCAAGTCGGCTTGATTGGTAATGGTGCCCATGGAGTAGCTTGACTAAAGTCGCTTGAATGTCTGCTTGAAAGGATAGTAGAATTATAGGCTTCCCTAAATTTTTAGGGATGCATAGTAGGTAGTGGTAAGCAATACAGGCAGTACAACTACTGGGTAACGGCAAGAGCCGATCCCGGCGGGTGTTGGCAGGTGGCGTTGGCGCCAGTCTGTTGCAAGCCCGGCAGGTATTCCAGTTGTGCGGATCCAGTCATTGGGATCGGCGGCAGGCCCCGAAGTTTCACCGCAAGCGAAGGTTGTGGAGCGAAATCGGGCAGGCCGCGGGTGCCCGGGGGCGGGAAGCGCGCAGCGGATGCGGGCCGGGAGGCGCGGGCGGCGGCGGTTCCATGGCTGGCACGAACCGGGGCGCGGCGTGCTTGCAAGCCTGGTCATGTTTTAGAGCGGCGATGCAGGTTCAGGATCTGCGCTCGGTATGGATGTCGGATTAAGTTCTTGAAAACACTCGTGTTTTCTTAAGAAATGCCCCGATGGTCCGATGCGCGGTCGAGTGGGGCCGGATTTTGGTCCCGTGCCCGAACGCGAAGAGCTGGATTTTCCAGAGCTGGATTTCGCCGCCAACAAAACAGGTCCGGGTGCGTCTCGAAGAAACTTCCAGGAAATTCCTGGCGGGTCGGGAGACGCGATGCAGCATGCGGCGCAAGGTTCTCGTCGTGGCGGCCGTCTGGGTTTATCGCGGCAGCGTAGTAAGGGGCGTCCAGGGCGAACTTGCCTGAAACGCCGGAGTTATTGCGGCAGTGATCGGCCGGCCCGGTTAAAATTTTGTCATCCCGCATGTCGCGGGAAATCGCGCGCAACACCACCCAGGGTGTCAGCCAGAGGCTGATGCAGGTGCGGCGCAAGAAACCAACCCTTGGAGAAAGTTATGTCTTTGATGCGCGAAATGCTGGAAGCGGGTGTCCACTTCGGTCACCAGACCCGTTACTGGAACCCCAAGATGGCCCCGTATATCTTCGGCCATCGCAACAAGATTCACATCATCAACCTCGAAAAGACGGTTGATAAGTACCAGGAAGCCACCAAGTTCGTGAAGCAGTTGGCTGCTCGCGGTGGCAACATCCTGTTCGTCGGCACCAAGCGCGCCGCGCGCGAACTGGTCGCCGCCGAAGCCGCCCGTTGCGGCATGCCCTTCGTCGACGCCCGCTGGCTCGGCGGCATGCTGACCAACTTCAAGACGGTCAAGACCTCGGTCAAGCGCCTGAAGGACATGGAAGCCGTGGTCGCCGAAGGCGGCGCCGAGCGCATGATCAAGAAGGAAGGCCTGCTGTTCCAGCGCGAACTGGACAAGCTGAACAAGTCGATCGGCGGCATCAAGGACATGAACGGCCTGCCCGACGCCATGTTCGTGATCGACGTCGGCTACCACAAGATCGCCATCGCCGAAGCCAAGACGCTGGGCATCCCGGTGGTGGCCGTGGTTGACACCAACCACTCGCCCGACGGCATCGACTACGTCATCCCCGGCAACGACGACTCGGCCAAGGCCATCGCGCTGTACGCCAAGGGCATCGCCGACGCCGTGCTGGAAGGCCGCGAACAGAACCTGAACGGCCTGGTCGAAGAACTGGGCGAAGGCCAGGAAGAGTTCGTCGAAGTGCAGGACAACCAGGCCTAAGCCAGTTGTCATGTCCGGCGGTTAGCGTCTGGGAGCGGTCCGGGATTCCGGCCTGCTCCCGCCTCGCCGGCACAGCGAAGGTGGGCTCCCATCTTCCCGATCCGCGAATCGCGGATGTCCCATCGAATCACACCACTGTCCCGGCCCGCCGGGGCAAGTCTCTAGCAAAATTGGAGCAAACATGGCTGAAATTACCGCTGCCCTGGTCAAGGAACTGCGCGAAAAGACCGACGCCCCCATGATGGAGTGCAAGAAGGCCTTGACGGAAGCCGAGGGCGATCTGGCCCGCGCCGAGGAAATCCTGCGCGTCAAGCTGGGCAACAAGGCCAGCAAGGCCGCCGCCCGCGTGACCGCTGAAGGCCTGATCGGCCTGTTCATCTCCGCCGACGCCAAGCAGGGCGCCGTCATCGAAGTCAACTGCGAAACCGACTTCGTCGCCAAGAACGACGACTTCGTCGGCTTCGTGAACAAGCTGGCCGAACTGGTCGCCACGCAGAACCCGGCCGACGTGGCCGCCCTGTCGGCGCTGCCCTTCGGCGAAGGCACGATCGAAACCACCCGCACCGCCCTGATCGGCAAGATCGGCGAAAACATCTCGATCCGCCGCTTCGAGCGCATCGAGACCCCGAACGCGCTGGCCAGCTACGTGCACGGCGGCAAGATCGGCGTGCTGGTCGAGTACACCGGCTCGGAAGAAGTGGGCAAGGACCTGGCGATGCACATCGCCGCGACCAAGCCGAAGGCCCTGAACGCCGATGGCGTGAACCCGGCCGACATCGCCGCCGAGCGTTCGGTCGCCGAACAGAAGGCCGCCGAATCGGGCAAGCCCGCTGAAATCGTCGCCAAGATGGTCGAAGGTTCGGTCGCGAAGTTCCTGAAGGAAGTCACCCTGCTGTCGCAGCCGTTCGTCAAGAGCGACAAGCACACCGTCGAGCAGATGCTCAAGGAAAAGGGCGCTTCGATCAGCAAGTTCGTGCTGTTCGTCGTCGGCGAAGGTATCGAGAAGAAGACCAGCGATTTCGCCGCCGAGGTTGCCGCCGCCGCCGCCGGCCGCGCCTGATCGGTAGTTTGCTTAGAGGCCGGCACTGACTAAAATCAGGCCGGCCTATTTCTTGTCTTACACTTTCGTCGGATTGTTCTTCGGGATATCACCTATGAGCAGCAGATCATACAAACGGGTTCTTCTCAAACTTTCCGGCGAGGCGCTGATGGGCGAAGATGCATTCGGCATCAATCGCTCCACCATCGTCCGCATGACCGATGAGATCGCCGAAGTCGCCGCCACCGGCGTGGAACTGGCCATCGTCATCGGCGGTGGCAACATCTTCCGTGGCGTCGCCCCGGGCGCGCAGGGCATGGACCGCGCGACCGCCGACTACATGGGCATGATGGCCACCATCATGAACGCGCTTGCCCTGCAGGACGCGCTCAAGCACAAGGGTATCGACACCCGCGTACAATCGGCCCTGAACATCGATCAGGTCGTCGAGCCCTACATCCGCCCGAAGGCCCTGCGCTACCTCGAAGAGGGCAAGGTCGTCATCTTCGCGGCGGGCACCGGCAACCCCTTCTTCACCACCGACACCGCCGCCGCCCTGCGCGGCGCCGAGATCGGCGCGGAGATCGTGTTGAAGGCCACCAAGGTGGACGGCATCTACAGCGCGGATCCCAACAAGGATCCCACCGCCACGCGTTACGCGCGCATCAGCTTCGACGAAGCGATCGTGCGCCGTCTGGAAGTCATGGACGCCACCGCGTTCGCGCTGTGCCGTGACCAGAAACTGCCGATCAAAGTGTTTTCGATCAATAAGTCCGGTGCCCTCAAGCGGGTGGTCAGCGGCGAAGACGAAGGCACCTTGGTACACGTTTAAAGAAAAGGAAATTCCATGAGCGCCGCAGAAATCCGCAAATCCGCCGAAGCCAGGATGGCCAAGTCGCTTGACACGCTCAAGACCAACCTGGCCAAGATCCGCACGGGCCGCGCCCACACCGGCATCCTGGACCACGTGCAGGTCGAGTACTACGGTTCGCCCGTGCCGATCAGCCAGGTCGGCAACGTGAACCTCGTGGATGCCCGTACCATCAGCGTGCAGCCTTACGAGAAGCAAATGGCCGGCCCGATCGAAAAGGCCATCCGCGAATCGGACCTGGGCCTGAACCCCATCTCGATGGGCGACACCATCCGCGTGCCGATGCCCGCCCTGACCGAAGAGCGCCGCCGCGACCTGACCAAAGTGGTCCGCAGCGAAGGCGAAGACGCCAAGGTGGCCGTGCGCAACCTGCGCCGCGAAGCCAACGAAGCGCTGAAGAAACTGGTCAAGGACAAGGAAATCTCCGAGGACGACGAACGCCGTTCGCAGGACGAAGTCCAGAAGCTGACCGACCGCAGCGTGGCCGACATCGACAAGATGGTGGCTCAGAAAGAAGCGGAAATCATGACCGTATAATTCCTGCACGCCCCGGGCGCGGCCGCCAATGGCCGCGCCCGGGCCCAGGATTTCTTGCCTGCGCGCCGTCCTGTCCATTGTTTCGCAGTATTTCTACGTAGCGATGGAACGACGGCGCAGGTTTTTCCCCGTATTTCCGTTTTTCGCCGGCTCTCCGCGCGCAGCACCAGACCCATGGCAACCAGTTCGACCCAGGCGGTTCCCGATACCCGCGACATTCCCGAGCACGTGGCCATCATCATGGATGGCAACGGCCGGTGGGCGACGCGGCGGCTGCTGCCTCGCACGGCGGGCCATGCCAAGGGCGTGCAGGCGGTGCGGCGCGTGGTCGAGGCCTGCGGCCGCGCCGGCGTGCGCTACCTGACGCTTTTCGCCTTCAGCTCGGAGAACTGGCGCCGTCCCGCCGAGGAAGTGTCGCTTCTGATGCGCCTGTTCGTGCAGGCCCTGGAGCGCGAGGTCGGCAAGCTGGAAGAGCAGGGCGTGCGGCTGCACGTCATCGGCGACCTGAGCGCGTTTGAGCCCCGCTTGCAGGAGCTCATCTTCGCCGCCCAGGAGCGCACCGCCCACAACGACCGCCTGCACCTGACCGTCGCGGCCAACTACGGCGGCCGCTGGGACATCCTGCAGGCCACCCGCGCCATGCTGGCGGCCGAGCCCGGGCTGGCGGCGCAGCCGCAACGGGTGGACGAAGAGCGCCTGTCCCGGCACCTTTCCATGGCCTGGGCGCCGGAGCCCGACCTGTTCATCCGCACGGGCGGCGAACAACGCATTTCCAATTTCCTGATCTGGCAGATGGCCTACGCGGAGTTCTACTTCACGGACCGCTTCTGGCCGGATTTCGGCGCCGCGGAACTCCAGGCCGCTTTCGACTGGTACCGCACGCGCGAACGCCGTTTCGGCCGCACCAGCGCGCAGCTCGGCGAAGACGGCGCGCAGTAAGTAAACCGGACGGCGACAAGCGCGTCTTTCCAGAGCCGTACACGAGGAGACCGTCACATGTTGGGCCAGCGTATCGTTACCGCCGTCATCCTGTTGGCCGTCCTGGCCGCCGCGATGATCAGCGCGAATCCCTGGTGGTTCGTCGCCTTGCTGGCCCTGGCGGCCGCTTGCGCCAATTGGGAGTGGCTGCGCCTGACGCTGCCGCAACCGCCTTCCCCCCTGATTTCCGTCGGCGTCGCCGCGCTGCTGTTCGCCGGCATGCTGGCCCTGGCCTCCGCCTGGCTGGCCGGCGATCGCGGCGGCGTGGCCGATCCGGCCTGGGTGCTGCGCTACCTGGTGCCCGCCGTGGCCGCCGTCTGGCTGTTCTTCGGCGTGGCGGCGGTCGTGCGCGGCCGTTCCGACGCACCCCCGGCCAGCCTGGGCTGGTCCCTGTTTTCCATTCCCGCGGCCTTCACCGCCTGGGCCGTGCTGGCGCAGATGTTCGTGGCGCATGGGGCCGGCTTCGTGGTGTCGTTGCTGGCGCTCGTCTGGGTGGCCGACATCGCGGCGTATTTTGCGGGCCGGGCGTTCGGCAGGCGTAAACTGGCGCCGCGGGTCAGCCCGGGCAAGACGATCGAAGGCGCCATCGCCGGCGTGCTGGGCGCGGTGGTCTGGATCGGCCTGTCCAGCCTGTGGGGCGGCACGTTCGGCCATGCCCTGGTGGAACGCTGGACGTTCTGGCTGGCGCTGCCGATCGCCGCGCTGCTGGGGGTGGTGTCCATCGTGGGCGACCTGTTCGAATCGCTGCTCAAGCGCCGCGCGGGCCGCAAGGATTCCAGCACGCTGCTGCCCGGCCATGGCGGCGTGTATGACCGCATCGACGCGATCCTTCCCGTCGCGCCGTTCGCGCTACTTTTGTCTGGAGTGTTGTTTTGACGGCTTTTCAACGCGTCGTGGTGCTGGGATCGACCGGTTCGGTCGGTGAAAGCACGCTGGATGTGATTGCCCGCCACCCCGAGCGGTTGGCGGTTTATGCCTTGTCCGCATACAGCCGGATGGAGCGTCTGGCCGAGCAGGCCCTGGCCAGCCGCGCGGCCGTGGTGGTGGTGCCCGATGCCGCCGCCTGCCGCAAGTTCGCCGCCGCCTGGAACGGCTCGCGGCCCATGCCCGAGATCCGGGTGGGCGCGCAGGCGCTGGCCGATACCGCGGCCGACCCGCAATGCGACTCGGTCATGGCCGCCATCGTCGGCGCGGCGGGGTTGCCCGCCGCCCTGGCGGCCGCGCGCAGCGGCAAGCGCGTGCTGCTGGCCAACAAAGAGGCGCTGGTCGCCGCCGGCTCGCTCTTCATGCGGGCTATCCGCGACAACGGCGCCGAACTGCTGCCTATCGACAGCGAACACAACGCGATTTTCCAATGTCTGCCCAAGGGCGTCCGAGCCGTGGCCCCGGACGCCTCCGCGCCGGGAGTGCGGCGCCTGCTGTTGACGGCTTCCGGCGGCCCGTTCCGGAGCCGGGACCTGGAAGACCTGCACGACGTCACGCCGGCCCAGGCCTGCGCCCATCCCAACTGGAGCATGGGCCGCAAGATTTCGGTGGATTCCGCCACCATGCTCAACAAGGGCCTGGAAGTGATCGAGGCGCACTGGCTGTTCGCGATGCCGGCCGACCGCATCGAGGTCGTGGTGCATCCTCAAAGCGTGGTGCACTCCATGGTGGAGTACGACGACGGATCCGTGCTGGCGCAGCTTGGGCAGCCCGACATGCGCACGCCGATCGCCTACGGCCTGGGTTTCCCGGAACGCCTGGAAAGCGGCGTGGGCCCGCTGGACCTGACGCGCGTGGGGCGGCTGGACTTCGAAAAGCCCGACCTGGCCCGTTTCCCGTGCCTGGCCCTGTCCTTCGCGGCCTTGAGGGCCGGACAGGGGGCCTGCGTGGCCCTGAACGCCGCCAATGAGGTCGCCGTCGAAGCGTTCCTGGCCGGCCGGCTGCCTTATACCTGGATTCCGAGGGTGATCGAGGCCTCCCTGGAGTGGCAGGCGCGGCAAGCATCTGTTACGCTCAACAGTCTTGACGACATACTTGCGCTTGACGCCGCCGCGCGCGTATACGCTGGCAACCTGGGCCTAGCCTGACGGCGGCCATTGCCGCGGCTGCCCGCGACCGATTCCCTAGATCTTCCGAATCCAATGCTTTTCACCCTGCTGGCCTTTGCGGTTGCGCTTGGCACCCTGATCATCTTCCATGAACTGGGGCACTATTGGGTGGCTCGCCTGTGCGGCGTGAGGGTCCTGCGTTTTTCGGTCGGATTCGGCAAGGTCGTCCTGCGCCGCACCGACAGGCACGGCACGGAATGGGCGGTCTCCGCGCTGCCCCTGGGCGGCTACGTCAAAATGCAGGACGACCCGCCAGCCGGCGCCAGCGCCGAGGAAGCGGCGGGGGCCTTCAACAGCAAGCCGGTAGGCCAGCGCATCGCCATCGTCGCGGCCGGCCCGATTTTCAACCTGATCCTCGCGGTCTTCCTCTATGCCGGGCTGAACATGGCCGGCACCCAGGAACCGGTGGCCGTCATCGCCCAGCCCGCGGCCGACACGCCCGCCGCGCACGCCGGCCTGTCGCCGGGCGACCGCATCCTGGCCATCGACGGCGAGGAAATCGCGTCGTGGTCCGACGCCCGCTGGCGCCTGATGGACGTGATGTCCACGGGCGGAAACGCGCGGATCGAGGTCCGGACCGCCGGCGGCGCGGTGCAGCAGCGCGAATTGGTGCTTCCCTCCAATACGATGGATCCCGCGGGCGGAGACCCGCTGGCGGCGGCCGGCATCCGGCTGGCGCAGCCCAAGCCCGTCGTGCGGGTGGTCAACGACGGCGGGGAAGGGCAGGCGGCCGGCCTGCGCGCGGGCGACCTGATCGTGGCGGTGAATGGCGACCCCACGCCCGACACCGGCGCCCTGGTCCAGCAGATCCAGGACAGCGCCGGCAAGACGCTGGCGCTGACCCTGCTGCGCGACGCCGCCCCGGTTTCCCTGAACGTCACGCCGCGGGCCGAAATGGTCAACGGCCAGGAGATCGGCCGCCTGGGCGTGCAACTGGGCGGCGACGTCCCCATGGTGACGGTGCGCTACGGCGTGTTCGAAAGCCTGTGGCGCGGCGCCGTCCGCACCTGGGATACCGCCTGGTTTTCGCTGCGCATGATGGGCCGCATGGTGACGGGCGACGTATCCTGGCGCAACGTCAGCGGCCCCGTGACCATCGCCGACTACGCCGGACAGACCGCCAGAATCGGAATTGTTGCGTACATCGCGTATATCGCCTTGATAAGCATCAGTCTCGGCGTTCTAAATTTGCTCCCGATTCCTATGCTGGATGGCGGCCATCTGCTGTACTATCTCGTCGAAATTGTGCGGGGCAGCCCGCCGCCAGCCAGGTGGATCGATATCGGACAGCGCGCCGGAATAGGTTTGTTGGCAGGCCTGATGGGGCTTGCGCTGTTCAATGATTTCACGCGTTTGTTCACTTAAGCGCGATTTAGCATAAAATCCCCCGCCATTTGCACGACCGAGGATACTCAAGGATGTCTTTTCGCCGGATGTTTCATCACAAAAAGGGTGTACTGCCGGGTTTGATCGCCGCACTGCTGGTACCGGCCATCGCCCACGCCTTCGACCCTTTTGTCGTGCGGGATATCCGCGTAGAGGGTATTCAACGAACCGACGCCGGCACGGTCTTCGGGTATCTGCCCGTCAAGGTCGGCGAACAGTTCACTGAAGAAGAAGCCACCGAAGCCATCCGCCGCCTGTACGGCACGGGCTTTTTCTCCGACGTGCAGATCCAGACCGACAACAATGTCGTCGTGGTGGTCGTGCAGGAACGTCCGACGATCGCCTCGGTGAACTTCAACGGCATGCGCGAGTTCGACTCCAAGGCCATCACCACCTCGCTGGGGCAGGTGGGTTTCGCCGAAGGCCGCATTTTCGACCGCTCCATGCTCGAGCGCGCCGAATACGAACTGAAGCAGCAGTACCTGTCCAAGGGCAAGTACGGCGTCGAAGTGACGTCCACGGTGACGCCGCTGCCCCGCAACCGCGTGGGCGTGAGCTTCGACGTGTTCGAAGGCTCGGTCGCCCGCATCGAGGAAATCCGTTTCGTCGGCAACAAGGCCTTTTCCGAAGGCGACCTGATGGACGTGTTCCAGTTGACCACGCCGGGCTGGCTGACCTGGTACACCGACACCGACAAGTATTCGCGCGAAAAGCTCGAGGGCGACCTGGAGCGCCTGCGTTCGTTCTACCTGGACCAGGGCTATCTCGAGTTCTCGGTCGAGCCGCCGCAGGTCACGATTTCGCCGGACCGCAAGGACATCCGCATCACGATCACCGTGCACGAGGGCGAGCCCTACAAGGTGCGCAGCGTGAAGCTGGCGGGCAACCTGCTGGGCCTGGACAAGGAAATCAACGAGCTGCTGCAGGTCAAGCCCGACGAGACTTTCTCGGCCGCCAAGGCCAACGATTCGGCCAAGGCCATCACCGACTACCTGGGCGAGCTGGGCTACGCGTTCGCCAACGTCAACCCCAACCCGCAACTGGACCGTGCCAAGCACGAGGCCGACCTGACGTTCTACGTCGATCCCAGCCGCCGCGTGTACGTGCGCCGCATCCAGATCGGCGGCAACACCCGCACCCGCGACGAAGTGGTGCGCCGTGAAATGCGCCAGCAGGAAGCGGCCTGGTACGACGCCAAGGACATCAAGACCTCGCGCGACCGCGTCGACCGCCTGGGCTACTTCAGCGACGTCAACGTCAAGACCGATCCGGTCCCGGGCTCTCCCGACCAGGTCGACGTGAACGTCGACGTCAAGGAAAAGCCCACCGGCATGATCAACCTGGGCGTGGGCTACGGCTCGTCGGAAAAGGCCATCCTGTCGGCGGGCATCAGCGAAGACAACGTCTTCGGCAGCGGCACCAACCTGACCCTGCAACTGAACACCAGCAAGACCAACCGCGCGATCGTGCTGTCGCACACCGATCCGTACTGGACCAAGGACGGCATCAGCCGCACTTCGTCGGCGTACTACCGCGTGACCGAGCCCTGGAACAACAACGACGGCGATTACCGCGTCAAGGCCATGGGCCTGGGCATGAACTTCGGCGTGCCGATTTCGGAATACGACCGGATCTTCCTGGGCGCCAACTTCGAACGCAACCAGATCGAGCTGTACAACAACTCGCCGGCCGCGTACGAGAAATTCGTCGACGACTACGGCGATTCGACCAACTCGGTCATCTTCAGCGCCGGCTGGTCCAAGGACACGCGCGACAGCGCGCTGGCGCCGACCAAGGGTTCGTACACCCGCCTGAAGGCCGACTTGTCGACCATCGACCTGAAGTACACGATGCTGACTGCCCAGCAGCAGTACTTCGTGCCCCTGGGCGGCTCCTACACGCTGGCCCTGAACGGCATGATGGACTGGGGCCAGAGCTACGGCGGCAAGGACTATCCGGTCATCAAGAACGTCTACGCGGGCGGTATCGGCACCGTGCGCGGCTACGAAGGCTCGTCGCTGGGTCCGCGCGACACGAAGACGGGCGACTACCTGGGCGGCACGCGCCGCATCGTGGCGAACGCCCAGTTGTACCTGCCGTTCCCGGGCGCGTCCAAGGACCGCACGCTGCGCTGGTTCGTTTTCTCGGACGCCGGCCAGGTGGCTTCCGGCAGCGGCCTGTCTTGCACGGGCGGCAAGCCGGGCAGCGAGGTGGAAGATCCTTGCGGCTGGCGCTTCTCGGCCGGTATCGGCCTGTCGTGGCAGTCGCCGATGGGGCCGTTGCAGTTGTCCTACGCCCGTCCGCTGAATTCGAAGGCAGGCGACGACAAGCAGAGCTTCCAGTTCCAGATCGGGACTGGTTTCTAAGCGCCGTTACGCTTGAAAACAAGGGAGGAGACCGGCGGGCCGGCTCCTTTGCTGTTTAGTGGCACAATACACACTTTGGCTTTGCCTTACTGGAAGGTGAGATTTTCATGATGTCTGATTCCGCACTTAAAACATCGAATTCGCTGGGTGCCAAGCGCCGCGGCAAGCTGGGCGGTACCATTGCCCTGGTGGGTGCGCTCATTCTCGGTTCGGCTGCGGCGATTCCCGCCCAGGCACAAGGCACCAAGATCGGTTTCGTGAACACCGAGCGGATCCTGCGCGAGTCGGGCCCGGCCAAGGCCGCCCAAAGCAAGATCGAAGCCGAATTCAAGAAGCGCGACGATGAACTCCAGCGCCTGAACAACAACCTGCGCTCGCAGGCCGAGAAGTTCGACAAGGACGCGCCCGTCCTGTCGGAATCCGACCGCGTCAAGCGCCAGCGCGAGCTGTCCAACCTGGATACCGACCTGCAGCGCAAGCGCCGCGAGTTCCAGGAAGACTTCAACCGCCGCCGCAACGAAGAATTCTCGGGCATCGTGACGAAGGCCAACGAGGCCATCAAGCGCATCGCCGAGCAGGAAAGCTACGACCTGATCATCCAGGACGCCGTGACGGTCAACCCGCGCATCGACATCACCGACAAGGTGATCCAGAGCCTGGGCAAGTAAGCAGTATCTGTCAGCCATGCCGGTTTTACTGGATCTTGTCCGCGCGCCGACGCTTGAAGCACTGTTGAGCGCCGCCAATACCCAGGGATTGGACTGGCGCATCAGCGCGGCGCCGGGCGCAGACCCCTTGCGGGTCTGCGGCATCGGAACCCTGTCATCGGCGGGGCCCCAGGAAATCTCCTTCCTGGCCAATCCGCGCTACCAGAGCCAGCTCGGCGCCACCAGGGCGGCGGCGGTCATCGTCTCGAACGACGTGGCCGAGGCCCTGGAGGCCGAAGGCAGCCCCCGGCCGCCGTTCGCGCTGGTCGTCTGCAAACATCCCTACCTGCTTTACGCCCGCGTGGCGCAGTGGTTCGACGCCGCGAGGCGGCCCGAACTGCCCGCGTGCGCGCATCCGTCCGCGGTGGTGGCCGACGACGCCACGATCGAGGCCGGTGTGCGCATCGGCCCGCATTGCGTCGTGGAATCCGGCGCCCGCATCGGCCGGGACACGGTGCTCGGGCCGGGCTGCGTCATCGGCGCGGGTTCGTCCGTGGGCCCGGGCAGCCGCCTGCACGCCCACGTCACCCTGTACGAAGGCGTCACCATCGGCGCCCGGGCGATCATCCACAGCGGCGCCGTGCTGGGCGCGGACGGATTCGGCTTCGCGCCGGATCCTTCGCTGGGCAAGGGCGCCTGGGGCAAGATTCCCCAACTGGGCGGCGTCACCATCGGCGACGACGTTGAAATCGGCGCGAACACCACGATCGACCGCGGCGCGCTCGAAGACACCCTCGTGTCCGACGGCGTGAAGCTGGACAACCAGATCATGGTGGGCCACAACTGCCGCATCGGCGCGCATACCGCGATGGCCGCCTGCGTCGGCGTGGCGGGGTCGACCACCATCGGCGAACGCTGCACTATCGGCGGGGCGGCGATGCTGTCGGGGCACCTGACGCTGGGCGACGACGTGCACATTTCGGGCGGCACGGCGGTGACGTCCAATATTTCGAAGCCTGGCCGCTATACGGGCGTGTTCCCGTATGCGGAGCATGGAGATTGGCAGCGCAACGCCGCCGTCATACAGCAGTTGGCGCAATTGCGCCGCCGCGTGCGGACGCTGGAAAAAGAGTAGGGCGCGGTTGCCGCCCCGGCGCGTCCGCGCCGCGAAATTATTTCACTTTGCAGGAAAGCATAGAAAAATGGAACTCGACATCAAGGGGATCATGGAGAGGTTGCCGCATCGTTACCCGATGCTGCTGATTGACCGCGTCGTCGAAATGGTGCCCGGCAAGTCCATCGTGGCCATCAAGAACGTCTCGATCAATGAACCGTTTTTCAATGGCCACTTCCCGCATCACCCGGTGATGCCTGGCGTGCTCATCGTGGAAGCCATGGCCCAGGCCGCGGCCCTGTTCTCGTTCACGGACGAGGACGGCGGACTGAAGTGCGAAGGCTCCAAGACGGCGTACTACCTGGTCGGCATCGACGGCGCGCGTTTCCGCCGCCCCGTGGTGCCGGGCGACCAGTTGCGCATCGAGGCGGAGGCCGAGCGTTTGAGCCGCAGCATCTGTAAATACAATGCGCGCGCGACGGTGGACGGCCAGGAAGTCGCCTCGGCCAAGCTGATGTGCGCGATTCGCAGTCTGGAAGAGTAAATGGCAGGGAACATTCACCCCACCGCTGTCGTCGATCCGGCGGCAAGAATCGACCCGACCGTGGTTGTCGGGCCCTATGCGACGATCGGTCCCGGCGTGACCATCGGCGCGGGCACCGAGATCGGCCCATATTGCATGGTGGACGGGGTGACGACCATCGGGCGCGACAACCGCTTCTACCGGTACTGCTCGATCGGCGGCATGCCGCAGGACAAGAAGTACAAGGGTGAACCGACCCGCCTCGAGATCGGCGACCGCAACACCGTGCGTGAGTTCGTGACGCTGAACACGGGCACCATGCAGGACGGCGGGGCCACCACGCTGGGCGACGACAACTGGATCATGGCGTACGTGCACGTGGCGCACGACTGCCACGTCGGCAGCAACACCATCCTGGCCAATTCCGTGCAACTGGGCGGCCACGTCCACGTGGGCGACTGGGCCATCGTGGGCGGCCTGACCGGGGTGCACCAGTTCGCGCGCATCGGCGCCCACAGCATGACGGGCGGCAACAGCTCGCTGATGCAGGACACGCCGCCGTTCGTGCTGGCCGCCGGTAACCCCTGCCGTCCGGTGGGCATCAACGTCGAAGGCCTGAAGCGCCGCGGATTCACCGCCGCCGAAATTTCGGCGCTGCGCGACGCCTACAAGATCATCTATCGCCGCGGGCTGCCCCTGGACGCGGCGCGGGCCGAAATGCGCGCCCGCCAGCAAGAGGAACCGGCGGTCGCCCGCCATCTGCAGACCCTGCTCGATTTCCTGGACGTCGCCAGCCGCGGCATCATCCGGCCATGAATACGCGGATCGGCATGGTGGCTGGCGAGCCTTCGGGCGACTTGCTGGCCGGTCGCATCATTGCCGGTCTGCAAGCGCGCGACGCCGGCATCCGCTGCGAAGGCATCGGCGGGCCGCAGATGCAGGCCCGCGACTTCGACGCCTGGCATCCCATGCATGCCTTGACCGTGTTCGGCTACGTCGATGCGCTCAAGCGGCTGCCCAGCCTGCTGGGCACCTATGGCGACGTGAAGCGCCGCTGGCTGGCCGAGCCGCCCGCGGTCTTCGTCGGCATCGACGCGCCGGATTTCAACCTGCGTCTGGAACACAAGCTGCGGCAGGCCGGCACGCCCACCGTGCACTTCGTCGGGCCGTCGATCTGGGCCTGGCGCTACGAACGCATCAACAAGATCCGCGAAGCCGTGTCGCACATGCTGGTCCTGTTCCCGTTCGAGGAAGAGATCTACCGCAAGGAAGGCATTCCGGTCACCTACGTGGGCCACCCGCTGGCCGGGGCGGTGCCGATGCAGCCGGACCGCGCCGCGGCGCGCGCGCGGCTGGGCATAGACCAGGACGCGCGCGTGCTGGCGATCCTGCCCGGTAGCCGTTCGTCCGAGATTCGCCTGCTGGCGCCGCGCTTTCTCCAGGCCGCGCAGTTGTTGCAGAAAAAGGACCCGGCCCTCCAGTGCGTGGTGCCCATGGTCAACGACCAGCGGCGCGCCGAATTCCAGGACATCCTGGCCCAGTATCCGGTGCCGGGGCTGCGCTGCGTGACCGCGCAGGACCTGCACGGCGAGGGCGGCGACCGCCAGTCGCCGGTGGCGTGGTCCGTCATGGAAGCGGCCACGGCGGTGCTGGTGGCCAGCGGCACCGCCACGCTCGAGACGGCGCTGTACAAGCGGCCCATGGTGATCTCCTACGTGCTGTCGCCCTGGATGCGCCGCATCATGGCCTGGAAGTCCGGCCAGCAGCGTCCCTACCTGCCGTGGGTCGGCCTGCCGAACGTGCTGCTGCGCGATTTCGCCGTGCCCGAACTGCTGCAGGACGACGCCACGCCCGAAAAACTGGCCGAGGCGACCTGGGCCGCGCTGACCGACGAGGCGCTAACGGCGCGGGTCGAGGCCCGCTTCACCGCCTTGCACCAGGAACTGTTGCGCGATACGCCGGCGCTGGCCGCGCAGGCGATCCTGGAGGTGGCCGGTGGAGCAGCCTGACCTGTTCGCCGCGCCTGAGCAGCCCGCCATGGTGACGGCCGGCGTCGACGAGGCCGGCCGCGGCCCGCTTGCCGGCGCGGTCTACGCGGCGGCCGTCATCCTGGATCCCGCCCGCCCCATCGACGGGCTGGCGGACTCCAAGGTGCTGAAGGCGGCCACGCGCGAAGCCCTGGCGCTGGAGATCCAGGAGCGCTCGCTGGCCTGGTTCGTCGCCAGCGCCAGCGTCGCCGAGATCGACAGCCTGAACATCCTGCGCGCCACGATGCTGGCCATGCAGAGGGCGGTGCAGGGCCTGTCCGTCCTGCCGCAACTGGCCCTCGTGGACGGCAACCAGGCGCCCAAGCTCGGCTGCACCGTGCAAACGGTCATCAAGGGCGATGCGCTGGTGCCCGCCATTTCCGCGGCCTCCATCCTGGCCAAGACCGCCCGCGACGCCGATCTGCTGCGGCTGCATGGCCTGTATCCCCAATACGCGTTCGACCAGCACAAGGGCTACGGCACGGCGCTGCATCTGCAAATGCTGCGCGAACACGGCCCTTGCGCCGAGCACCGCCGCAGCTTCGCGCCCATCAAGGCTTTCAGCCTGACGCCATGAAACACATCAGTTCCCGCGACAACCCCGCGGTCAAGGCGCTGGCCAGGCTGGCCGGCACGGCGGGCAAGCGCGGCGCGCCGGTGCTGCTGGACGGCGTGCACCTGTGCCAGGCCTGGCTGCAGCAGTATGGCGCGCCCGATCAGGCGGTATTCGACGTGGAGCGCCTGTCGCAGCCCGATATCGCCGCGCTGGCCGCCGCCGTGCCCGACAGGGACTGCCTGGCGCTGGACGCGCGGCTGATGCATTCCCTGGCCAGCGTGGAAAGCGGGCAGGGCGTGGCTTTCCTGGTCACGCCGCCGGCGGCGGACCTGCCCGGCGCGGTGGACGAGAACTGCGTCCTGTTCGACCGCATCCAGGACCCGGGCAACGTCGGCACCCTGTTGCGCACCTGCGCGGCCGCCGGCGTCAAGCGGGTCTTCCTCGCGACCGGCACGGCCGCGGCCTGGTCGGCCAAGGTGCTGCGCAGCGGGCAGGGCGCCCATTTCGCGCTGGCGATCCATGAACACGTCGATCTCGCAGCCCTGTTGCCGCGCTTGCGGGTGCCCCTGGTGGCGACCGCCCTCGACGGCGCGCAGGACCTGTACGAAGGACGCTTGCCGTCCCGCTGCGCCTGGGTCTTCGGGCACGAGGGCCAGGGCGTGGCGCCCGACCTGCTGGCGGCGGCGGGGTTGAAACTGCGGATTCCGCACGATGCCGGCGCGGTCGAGTCCCTGAACGTGGGCGCGGCCGCCGCGATCTGCCTGTTCGAGCAGCGGCGCCAGGCGAGGGCGGGCGCGGCGTGAGGCCGGCGCTGACCCTGGCCGCGATGGCCTGCGTTGCCGCGGCGCTGGGCGCCTGCGCGTCCGATTCGCCGGTCCGGGCCATGTACGTGCCGGTCGTGGCGGGCGACGCCGCGGGCATTTCGCAGTTGTCCCGCGACGTGGCGGTGGCGTTCTCGGACGGAACTGCCTACACGCTGCCGGACGGCTCGCGGTGGCGCCGGATCGGCGCCCTGGTGCAGGGCGACGTCTACCGCCCCTTGGACGAGCCGCTGAGGCTGGGCAAGGGAGGGGGCGCCGAGGCCTATCTGGTCGCGTCCTCAGGCAGGCTGCTGGGCTTCTATCTGCCCGCAGGCAGCCTGTTCCAGCCGCTGCCCAAGCCCGTCCCGCTGCCGTTTTCGCAGCGGCGGTGACCGCGGCCCCGGTGTCCGGCCGATACGGTCCGGTTTAGCCGTTTTTCTACGGATTGAAGGGCCCGTCCCTTGCTTATACTGCCTCGTTTGCGCAAGGCGCGCGCGCAGTTTGAACGAGGACGAGGCATGAAAAACTGGATCAAATCGGGGATGGCCGCGCTGGGCGTGGCGGTGTTGCTGTCCGGCTGCGGCGGCCCCCGGTACAAGGACGTCGCGAACTCCGTCCCGGTCATGGCGCCGGACGCGGGACGCATCTACTTCTACCAGCCGCCGGCACCTGCTGGCGTGGTGTCCAATCAGCCCTATCTGCGTGTAAACGGCGTGAAGGTCGGCCGGTCCAAGCCGGGCAGTTTTTTCTATGTGAACCGTCCGGCGGGCAATTATGAAGTCGATACCCTGCGCGATGGCGAAGCGCTGTCGTTCACGCTGGCTCCGGGCCAGACGCGGTATGTGCGCGTGAGCATCGAGGGTGTGAGCGGCAATTCGTCCAGCGTGGGCCGGCAGGAAATGCGGCTCGAGGAGTCCGAGGCGGCCGCGAGGCAAGAAATGGAGCCGCTCAGGTACTGGGGGGCGGGATCTCGCGAACGCGTGAAGCTGAGCCCCTGAAACAGAGCCGCAAGGGCGCGCCGACGGCGCGCCCTTGCGGCTTTCAGCCCCGGTCCAGCCCGACTTCCTGCAGCACCGTGGTCGCGATCTCTTCGATGGATTTGGTGGTGCTGGACAGCCAGGAAATGCCCTCGCGGCGCATCATGCGCTCGGCCTCGGCCACTTCGTAGCGGCATTGCTCCAGCTTGGCGTAGCGGCTGTTGGGCCGGCGTTCATTGCGGACCTCGGCCAGGCGCTCGGGCTGGATCGACAGGCCGAAGAGCTTGCCGCGGTGCGGAGCGATGGTCGAGGGCAGGGTGCCGCGCTCGAAATCGTCGGGCGTTAGGGGGAAATTGGCCGCCTTGATGGCGTATTGCATGGCCAGGTACAGGCTGGTGGGGGTTTTGCCGCAGCGGGAGACGCCCACCAGGATCACGTCCGCCTGGTCGAGCTGGTTCACGAACTGGCCGTCGTCGTGCGCCAGGCTGAAATTGATCGCGTCGATCCGGTTGCGGTACTTTTCCGAATTGGCCTGCATGTGCGAGCGGCCGATGGAATGGCTGGACTTCAGCCCCAGCGCCTGCTCGATGTGGCTCACGAAGGTGCCGAAGAGGTCCAGGAATATTCCGTTCGCCTGTCGAACACGGGCCAGCATGTCGGGATTGACCAGGGTGCTGAAAACGATGGGAGGAACGCCCGCTTCCTGGGCGCTGCGGTCGATCCGCATGGCGACTTCCGCCGCTTTCTCCAGGGTGTCGACGAAGGGCAGCCGCACCGGCTTGAAATCGACTCCCTCGAACTGCGAAAGCACTGACTGGCTGAAGGTTTCTGCGGTGATGCCGGTACTGTCGGAAACGATGTATACCGTGCGTGCGATCGGGGTAGATGTCATGTGTAAAAAATTCCAACCAGGCGGATGGCCGGACGTACTCCACCGAGTACAATCAGGCCCCTATAAGTCACCCCAAGGGCGGTCCAAGGCCAGTTTGGTCAGCGCGTAGGGGCAGGGTGAAAACCCGGCTTTCTATGCATTGACCAAACTCGCTTTCATTCCATTGTAAAAGGTGACTTCAATGTCGTATGTTGTTTTGTTCGAGCAGCTCCGCATGACGGACGTGGACTCGGTAGGAGGCAAGAACGCATCACTAGGCGAAATGATCAGCCAACTGTCTGGCGCGGGTGTCCGCGTGCCGGGCGGCTTCGCCACGACCGCGGATGCCTTCCGCGACTTCCTGCAGGCCTCGGGCCTGGACAAGCGCATCGCTGAGCGCTTGAGCACGCTGAACCCCGAAGACGTCCGCGAGCTGGCCAATGCCGGCGCGCAGATCCGCCAATGGATCGTCGAGGCGCCGTTCTCGGCCGAATTCGAAAAACAGATCCGCGACGCCTTCGCCAAGCTCGACGCCGACGGCAAGGGCTCGTTCGCCGTGCGTTCGTCCGCCACGGCCGAAGACCTGCCCGACGCCTCGTTCGCCGGCCAGCAGGAAACCTTCCTGAACGTCGTCGGCATCGACGACGTGCTCGACAAGATCCGCCACGTGTTCGCGTCGCTGTACAACGACCGCGCCATTTCCTACCGCGTGCACAAGGGCTACGCCCACGCCGACGTCGCCTTGTCGGCCGGCATCCAGCGCATGGTGCGTTCCGACAAGGGCAGCGCCGGCGTCATGTTCACCATCGACACCGAATCGGGCTTCCAGGACGTGGTGTTCATCACCTCGTCCTACGGCTTGGGCGAAACCGTGGTGCAGGGCGCGGTGAACCCCGACGAGTTCTACGTCTTCAAGCCGACGCTGGCCCAGGGCCATTTCCCGATCGTGGGCCGCCGCATCGGTTCCAAGCTGATCAAGATGGAGTTCGACCCGGAGCGTCCCGAAGGCCGCGCCGTGCGCACGGTGGACGTGCCCGTGTCCGAGCGCAACCGCTACTCGCTGACCGACGACGAGGTCAATGAACTGGCTCGCTACGCCGTCATCATCGAAAAGCACTACCAGCGCCCGATGGACATCGAATGGGGCCGCGATGGCGTGGACGGCAAGATCTACATCCTGCAGGCGCGCCCGGAAACGGTGAAGTCGCAGCAGGGCGCCTCCGACGTCCAGCAGCGCTACCGCCTGAAGGCCACCGGCCAGGTCCTGATCACCGGCCGCGCGATCGGCCAGAAGATTGGCTCGGGCCCGGTGCGCGTGGTCGGCGACATCTCCGACATGGACAAGGTCCAGCCGGGCGACGTGCTGGTCACCGACATGACGGACCCCAACTGGGAACCCGTGATGAAGCGCGCTTCCGCGATCGTGACGAACCGCGGCGGCCGTACCTGCCACGCGGCCATCATCGCGCGCGAACTGGGCATTCCGGCGGTGGTGGGCTGCGGCAACGCGACCGACGTGCTGAAGGAAGGCCAGGCCGTGACCGTGTCCTGCGCCGAAGGCGACGAAGGCCGCATCTATGACGGCCTGATCGAGACCGAAGTCGAGGAAGTGCGCCGCGGCGAAATGCCCGCCATCGATCTGAAGATCATGATGAACGTGGGCAATCCGCAACTGGCGTTCGACTTCGCCCAGATCCCGAACGGCGGCGTCGGCCTGGCGCGCCTGGAATTCATCATCAACAACAACATCGGCATCCACCCGAAGGCGGTGCTGGACTATCCGAACGTCGACGGCGAACTGAAGAAGGCCGTGGAATCGGCGGCCCGCGGGCACGCCAGCCCGCGCGCGTTCTTCGTCGAGAAGATGGCCGAAGGCGTGGCCACCATCGCCGCCGCCTTCTATCCGAAGCCCGTCATCGTGCGCATGTCGGACTTCAAGTCCAACGAGTACCGCAAGCTGGTCGGCGGTTCGCGCTACGAGCCCGAGGAAGAGAACCCCATGCTGGGCTTCCGCGGCGCGTCGCGCTACATCGCCGAGGACTTCGCCGAGTGCTTCCGCATGGAATGCGAAGCGCTGAAGAAGGTGCGCGATGAAATGGGCCTGACCAACGTCGAGATCATGGTGCCTTTCGTGCGCACCCTGGGACAGGCGGAGAAGGTGGTGAACCTGCTGGCCAAGCACGGCCTGGCCCGCGGCGAAAATGGCCTGAAGCTCATCATGATGTGCGAAGTGCCGTCCAACGCCATCCTGGCCGACGAATTCCTGCAGTACTTCGACGGCTTCTCGATCGGTTCGAACGACATGACCCAACTGACGCTGGGCCTGGACCGCGATTCGGGCATGGAACTGCTGGCGGCCGATTTCGACGAACGCGACGAGGCCGTGAAGTTCATGCTGCGCCGCGCGATCAAGGCTTGCCTGGCCGCCAACAAGTACGTGGGCATCTGCGGCCAGGGCCCCAGCGACCACCCCGACTTCGCGCAGTGGCTGAAGGACGAGGGCATCCTGTCGATGTCGCTCAACCCGGACACCGTTGTCGATACGTGGCAGCGTTTGGCCAAGAACTGATCGGGTTTCCGATTTGAAAACCCCGCGTCCGGGAGGGCGCGGGGTTTTTTTTGCTCAATGAGCCTTTTTTTTGCGGGGGTGTCTGACACCCGGGGAGGTCCTGCTTGGGCGGACGAGCATCGCGTACGGGTGTCAGACACTGGCAGCGTGAACTAGGCGCGTATGGGTGTCAGACACTGAGTGTCCCTCCCGCGCGTGAACCAGGTGTCTGACACCCGTACGAGACGCCGTCTCGGTTGAAGCAGGTCTTGCCGGGTGTCAGACACCCCCACGCAAACAACCCCCCCTACGCCGCCAACGCCTCCCGCGCAATCAATTCCCGCTTGCGGTCTATTCCCCAGCGGTAGCCGGCCAGCGAGCCGTCGGTGCGCACCACGCGGTGGCAGGGGATGGCCAGGGCGATGTTGTTGGTGGCGCAGGCGCGGGCCACGGCGCGCACGGCCCGGGGCGAGCCGATGCGTTCGGCGATGTCGGTGTAGGTGGCCGTCGCGCCCACGGGAATCTCGCGCAGCGCTTCCCAGACCCGGCGCTGGAAGGCCGTGCCGCGCACGTCCAGGGGCAGGTCCAGGCCGCGCTTGGGGTCTTCGACGAAGCCCACGACGGCCGCCACCCAGCTTTCGAACTGCGCGTCGGCGCCGATCAGGCGCGCGGCCTTGAAGCGGTCCTGCAGGTCGCGGACGAGCTGCTCCGGATCTTCGTGCAAGGCGATCTCGCAGATGCCCGTGCCGCTGGCGGCCACCAGCAGGGCGCCCAGGGAGCATTGGGCGACGGCGAAGCGGATGTCCACGCCCGCGCCGTTCTTGCGGAAGGCGGTGGGCGTCATGCCCAGGATGGCGGGCGCGGCTTCGTAGAAGCGGCCGCTGGAATTGAAGCCGGCGTCGTACATGGCGTCGGTGACGCTGGCGCTCTGCCCGAGGCGCTGCCGCGCGCGGTTGGCGCGCAAGGCGGTGGCATAGGCCTTGGGGGTGATGCCCGTGGCCGCCTTGAATACGCGGTGGAAGTGGAAGCGGCTCATGCCCGCCTGTTCGGCCAGCGTGGCGAGGTCGGGCGGCTGCTCGGACTCCAGTGCGCGGCAGGCGCGCTCGACGGCGGCGGCGTGCTGTTTGCTCAAAGAGGCGGCGGCGTGGCTCATAAGGGACTCCTGGCGGGTGCGCGGACTTGCGCGCTTGACCGTATCGTCTCAAGGCCCGCCGTCGGCCGCACTCCGGTTGTTGCGCGGGCCGGGCTGGAAGCGGCGCTAGGCGGAAGCGTAGGCATCCAGGAAGCGGCGCAGCAGGCCGCCCGCCACGGGGGTGGCGCGCACATTGGCGGACAGGCCCGGCACGTCCAGGTTCTCGGCGGCGTAGCGGCGGCCGAAACGCTCGAGGTGGGCGCGGATGAAATCGGGACCGAATTCAGGGTGGAACTGGGTGGAGAACACGTTGCGGCCGACCCGGATCATCTGGTGCTCGTCCAGGTCAGACCGCGCCAGCACGGCCGAGCCCGGCGGCGGTTGCAGCACGGTCTGCGCGTGCAGCATCTGGGCCGGGAAGGTGGGCGGGAGGCCGGCCAGCAGCCTGTCGCCGGCGGCGGGGGGCAGCAATTCCACCGTTTGCGTGCCGACCTCGCGGCCGGCCGGGTTGTAGCCCACCTTGCCGCCCAGCGCATGCGCCAGCAACTGGTGGCCGTAGCAGACGCCGAACATGGGCAGTTCCGCCGCGGCGGCTTCGCGCAGCCAGGCGGCGGTGTCCTCGCTCCAGGGCTCTTTGTCGGTCACCATGGCGGGCGACCCCGTGATCAGCGCGGCGCGATAGCTGGCCGGAGAGCGCGGCCGACGGCCTTCGTGCACGGCCACGATTTCCATGGCGTCGGGCGTCAGGCCGGCGGCCTGGGCGAGTTGGTCGGCATAGCCGCCGAACAGGCTTTTGAGCGTGTCGTCGGGGTCGCCGGTATGCAGGATCAGGACGGGAAGGGCGGAAGGAATTGCAGCGGTCATTGGGGGCTTTGCGTAAGAGGGGCGGGCGCCGGGTCCTGATGGATCTCCACCGCCAGCGCACATCATAATCCAGCGCTATTGTCCTTGAGGCACGCCGCCCTTACCGTTCCGTCCCGGAAATACGTACAATCCGGCACAGGAACTCATCCTTACGGGCGAACAAAGACTATGTGGATATGGCTGGGACTGGCCGCGCTGGCCTTGATCGGCGAATTGGCGACGGGTACGTTCTATTTGCTGCTGGTGGCCCTGGGACTGGCGGCGGGGGGCGTGGCCGCATGGTTCGGCGCCGGCCTCGAATGGGAACTGGTGGCCTGCGGCGTGGTGCTGCTGCTGGGCCTGCTGGTGCTGCGCAAGACCCGCGTCCTGAAGAAGCGCGAGGTCGATTCGGCCAGCAACGCCGACGTCAACCTGGACATCGGCCAGACGGTCTCGGTAGAGGCCTGGTCCGACAGCGGCACCGCGCGCGTCTGGTACCGGGGCGCGCACTGGCAGGCCGAACTGGCCCAGGGGCAGGCGCCGCTGGCCGGCGAACAGACGATTACCGAAATGCGCGGTTCGATCCTGGTGCTGACTCCCAAGGGCACGCCCGGCTCGGCATGAGCAGAACCGGCCCGCCGCGGGCGCGGCCGGCAGCAGCCGCCCTCGCCGTCCTGGCGGGCGCTGCGAACGTACTTACCAGAAGGAGAGGCTCCGAATCATGATCGACACTTCCACCATCGTCCTGCTCGTCATCGTCGCGCTGGCGATACTGATCGTCATCAAGGCGATCGCCATCGTGCCCCAGCAGCACGCCTGGGTGGTCGAGCGCCTGGGCAAGTTCGACCGGGTCCTCTCGCCGGGCGCGGGCTTCGTGATTCCGTTCATCGAGCGCGTTTCGTACAAGCATTCGCTGAAAGAAATCCCGCTGGACGTGCCCAGCCAGGTCTGCATCACGCGCGACAACACGCAACTGCAGGTGGACGGCGTCCTGTACTTCCAGGTGACGGACCCCATGCGCGCCTCCTACGGTTCGTCCAACTACATCTCCGCCATCACGCAGCTCGCCCAGACGACGCTGCGCTCCGTCATCGGCAAGATGGAACTGGACCGCACCTTCGAAGAGCGCGACTCCATCAACAGCAACATCGTCTCGTCCCTGGACGAGGCCGCGCTGAACTGGGGCGTGAAGGTCCTGCGCTACGAGATCAAGGACTTGACGCCGCCCAATGAAATCCTGCGTTCGATGCAGGCGCAGATCACCGCCGAACGGGAAAAGCGCGCCTTGATCGCGGCATCCGAAGGCCGCCGCCAGGAACAGATCAATATCGCCACGGGCGAACGCGAAGCCGCGATCGCCCGTTCGGAAGGCGAGAAGCAGGCGCAGATCAACCAGGCCCAGGGCGAGGCCGCGGCGGTGCTGGCGATCGCCGAGGCCACCGCCAAGGCCATCACGCAGGTCGCCGACGCGGTGCGCCAGCCGGGCGGCATGGAAGCCGTGAACCTCAAGGTGGCCGAGCGCTACGTCGAGGCGTTCGGCAACGTGGCCAAGGAAGGCAATACGCTGATCCTGCCGGCGAACCTGTCTGACGTGGGCGGCATGATCGCCTCCGCCATGACCATCGTGAAGTCCACCCGGAATAGCTGACAACCGCGCCGGCCGGCGCACCGACGATGATCGCTCCCGTTAACTTGCTTTTGGTAGCAGCGCTGGCGGGAGTGCTTGCGCTGTGCGTGCTCGGGTCCCTGGCCCGCAGCGGCATGGCCGGCATCAAAGAGGCGATACGCGCCAATCTGCTGACGCTGGTGGCGTTCGGCGCCTTTGCCTTCCAGGCCTCCGACGCGCCCTTGTTCCTGTCGGTGATCCTGGCCAATACGGCCGTCGCCCTGGCGCTGTGCGCGTACTATGCGGGCCTGTGCAGGCTGGTCGGCCGGCCCGTCCCGAAGCATCTGATGGGGCTGGCC
Source organism: Achromobacter veterisilvae (assembly GCF_037619525.1). Lineage (NCBI taxonomy): Bacteria > Pseudomonadati > Pseudomonadota > Betaproteobacteria > Burkholderiales > Alcaligenaceae > Achromobacter > Achromobacter veterisilvae. The sequence continues at coordinate 3,909,473 of NZ_CP148753.1, forward strand.
TCCGGCGCGACGCTGCTGGTGCTGGCGGCCTACACCTACATCGATCCGCGGGTGGGAGCCCGCATGGTGGCGATGTCGGTGCTGATGGCCGGCTTCATGCTGGCCGTCGCCGTGACCGTGGGCCATGGCATGCCGATGAACCGTTCGCGCTACAGCTACCATTTCGTCCGCGTGGTGGCGCTCGTGTCCGCCGCGGTGTGCGCCGGGCGGGCCGTGGTCTATCTGCTGGACATCGCGCAGCCGCAGGCGCTGCTGCTGCCCACTGCCTGGAACGTCGCGTTCATGACGCTGGGCGTGCTGACCATGCCCTGTCTGACCCTGGGCACCATCATGATCATCCACGACCGGATGCTGGCGGACCGCGAACACGAGGCGAACACCGATTTCCTGACCGGCCTGATGTCGCGCAAGGCGTGGTGGCTGCAGGCCGAGCGCTATTGCGCGCAGGCGCTGCGCACGCGCAGGCCGCTGGCGATGCTGCTGCTGGACATCGACCACTTCAAGCGCCTCAACGATACCCACGGCCATGCGGCGGGCGACGCCGTGCTGCGGCATTTCGGCCTGCTGGCCACCGCCACGCTGCGCACGGGCGACCACGTGGGCCGCGTGGGCGGGGAGGAATTCGCCGTGCTGTTTCCCGACATGCGCAGCGATGCGGTATTGGAGGTGGCGGGACGCCTGCTGGATTCGGTGCGGCGCACGCCGTGCGCGCACGGCGGCAGCACCGTTTCCTACACGTTCAGCGCAGGAGTGGCGGACTGGATACCCGGCGAGAGCCTGCAGGCGTTTTTCGAGCGGGCCGACCGCAAGCTCTATGCCGCGAAGGAGGCGGGGCGCAACCGCATCGTGGGGCCGGGCGCCGACCTGGAGCGCCAGCCGCTGCCCGCGGCGGCGTGAATCAGTCTTCCTTGCTCCGGCGCGGGGCGCGGGTGTCGTGCTTCATCATGCGCTCTTTCTCGCGCTGCCAGTCCTTTTCGCGCGCGGTATCGCGCTTGTCGAACAGCTTCTTGCCGCGGCCCAGCGCGAAGTCCAGCTTGATGCGCCCGTTCTTGTAGTGCAGGTTGAGCGGGACCAGCGTATAGCCGCGCTGCTCGACCTTGCCGATGAGCTTGCTGATTTCCTCGGCCTTGAGCAGCAGCTTGCGCGTGCGCATGGCGTCGGGGTGGATGTGCGTGGATGCCGTGGGCAGCGGGCTGACGTGCATGCCCAGCAGGTAGAGTTCGCCGTCGCGCACGATGACGTAGCTTTCCTTGAGTTGCACGCGGCCGTCGCGGATCGCCTTGACTTCCCAGCCTTGCAGCACCAGGCCGGCCTCGTAGCGGTCTTCGATGAAATAGTCGTGCGTGGCCTTGCGGTTGTCGATAATGCTCATAAAGCCTGTTCTGTACGTGTCGTCGGAGCCTGCCAGCGGTTGATTTTCGGACGGGCTTCTGAGTAAATGCCGCGTGGCCGCCAGCATGGACCCACACATGGGGCCGCGCGGATCCGGCCTTGCCAGTCCGCCAGCGGCGCCCCCTTGAGGGGGAAGCGCGCAGCGCTTCGGGGGTGGGGCATGCCCGCCTGTGCCTATTGGTAAAATCCTGCCATTCTAGCCATTTGCGATAGCCGATGCACAAAGTACAACGATCCGTCCTGGTGCCCTATAGCGCCGCCCAGATGTTCGACCTGGTCGCCGACGTGGAGAAGTACCCCGAGTTCATGCCCTGGTGCGGCGGCGCCGAGGTGCAGAGCCGGAACGAGCACGGCATGCAGGCTTCGATTCTGATCAGTTTCGCGGGGATGAAGCAGCGCTTCACCACGCGCAACACCCATGCCTATCCCGACCGGATCGACCTGGAACTGGTGGACGGCCCGTTCTCCAGCCTGGTCGGGCACTGGGAATTCCAGGCGCTGGCCGAGGACGCCTGCAAGGTGCTGTTCACCATGGAATACGCGTTCTCCAACCGGGCGCTCGAGATGGTGGTCGGTCCGGTGTTCAACCGCATCGCCACCAGCTTCATCGACTCCTTCACCAAGCGCGCGCAGGCCAAGTATGGCGAATGAGCCGTCTCCGGCGGGGCAAGTGCGCGTCAGCGTGTGCTACGCCTTGCCGGGCCACGTCTGGATGCGGGAACTGAGCCTGCCCGAGGGCGCCACGGTGGCGGACGCGCTGACCGCCAGCGGCTTCGCCGACGCCTTTCCGGTCGTGCAGCCCTGGGAGCGCGGCGTGGGCATTTTCGGGCGCGCCGCCGAGCCGCAGGCCCGGCTGGCCGACGGGGACCGCGTGGAAATCTACCGCGGCCTGAGTTTCGACCCCAAGGAATCGCGCCGCCGCCGCGCGGAGCACCGCCGCGCCAGGACGGCCAGGAACGGGCGCGTCCGTCCGGCCGGCCTGCTATAGGTCCGCCTCGGGAAGACCCGGGGACACATTGTCGCGAGTAGGACAAATCACGCCGGCGCTTCCGGCGTAACATAAACGTCGGTACGCACTTACGTTTACGTCAACGTCATGTCAAAATCGACAGGCCGACGTTCATGAGACGGCGGCGGCGCCGACAGACAATACCGACTACAACAGGAGACAGGCTGTGGACTTGGAACTGACCGACGAACAGCGCGCTTTCGCGCAGGCCGCGCGCGACTACGCGGAGGGCGAACTGGCCCCGCACGCCGCGCACTGGGACGCCGAGGGCATCTTCCCGCGCGAGGCCTTCGCCCGGGCGGGCGAGATGGGCTTTTGCGCCATCTACGCCAGCGAAGACATCGGCGGCCTGGGGCTGCCGCGGCTGGACGCCACCCTGGTGTTCGAGGAAATGGCGGCGGTCGACCCGTCCACCACGGCGTTCCTGACGATCCACAACATGGCCACCTGGATGGTGGGCAAGTGGGGGCAGCCCGGGCTGCGCGAGGCCTGGGGGCCGTTGCTGGCCAGCGGCCAGAAGCTGGCCTCGTACTGCCTGACCGAGCCGGGCGCGGGTTCCGACGCCGCCTCCCTGTCCACGCGGGCGCAGCGCCAGGGCGACGACTACATCGTCAACGGCGCCAAGGCGTTCATCTCGGGCGGCGGCGACACCGACCTGCTGGTGGTCATGGCGCGCACCGGGGGCGAGGGCCCCAGCGGCATCAGCGCGTTCGCCATCCCCGCCGACAGCGAGGGCATCTCCTACGGGCGCAAGGAAGAGAAGATGGGCTGGAACAGCCAGTCCACGCGGCCCATCGTGTTCGAGAACGTCCGCGTGCCGGCCGCCAACATGCTGGGCCAGGAAGGCGAAGGCTTCAAGATCGCGATGAAGGGCCTGGACGGCGGCCGCATCAACATCGGCACCTGCTCGGTCGGCGCGGCGCAAGGCGCGCTGGACGCCGCCCGGCGCTACATGGACGAGCGCAGGCAGTTCAACCGGCGCCTGGCCGAGTTCCAGGCGCTGCAATTCAAGCTGGCCGACATGGCCACCCACCTGGTGGCGGCCCGCCAGATGGTGCGCCTGGCGGCGTGCAAGCTGGATGGGGGCGCGCCCGACGCGGCGACCTACTGCGCCATGGCCAAGCGCTTCGCCACCGACATGGGTTTCCAGATTTGCCTGGATGCGCAGCAGATCCATGGCGGCTATGGCTACTTGCGGGACTATCCCTTGGAGCGCTTGGTGCGCGATACTCGCGTTCATCAGATTCTGGAGGGAACCAACGAGATCATGCGAGTGATCATTTCCCGCCAATTGTTGGAAAAAGGAGCCGACATAAGATGAATGCACCGGTGCTGTTCGAAGAAAAAACCGCTGCCAATGGAATGCGCTTCGGGATCGCGACGCTGAATTCGCCGCAGACCCTGAACGGCCTGTCGCTGGAAATGGTGGACCTGCTGGCCGCCCGGCTGGATGCCTGGGCGAGCGATCCCGGCGTGGTCCTGGTGGTCCTGCAGGGCGCCGGCGAAAAGGCGTTCTGCGCCGGCGGCGACCTGCACGGGCTGTACCGCAGCATGCGCGAGAACGCCGGCGGGTCCGGCTGGAGCAACGCCTACGCGCGGCGCTTCTTCGAGCACGAGTACCGGCTGGACTACCGCATCCACACCTATCCCAAGCCCGTGCTGTGCTGGGGCCACGGCATCGTCATGGGCGGCGGTATCGGCCTGATGATGGGGGCCAGCCACCGGGTGGTCAGCGAGACGTCCCGCCTGGCGATGCCGGAAGTCACGATCGGCCTGTTCCCGGACGTGGGCGGCAGTTGGCTGCTCAACCGCATGCCGGGCCGGACCGGACTGTTCCTGGCGCTGACGGGCGCGCCGATGAACACGTCCGACGCGTTCTTCGCCGGCCTGGCGGATTTCCGCTTGAATCACGCGGACTGGCCCAGGCTGCTGGCCTCGCTCGAAGAACAGCCCTGGGCCGGCCAGCCACAGGGCGCGGCCGAAGGCACCATTCCCCCGCGCTCGATCAACGACGGCCTGCTGCGCCGCGCCCTGGCGGCGCTGGAGCCGCAGACGCCGCTCGATCCGGGCCCGCTGCGCCAGCACTCGTTCCTGATCAATAGCCTGTGCAGCGGCAACCGGCTGGACGACATCCATGAAGAACTGGCCGCCCTGAAAGACCACGAGGACCCCTGGCTGGCGCGCGCGGCGGCGACGATGCTGGCGGGCTCGCCGGGTTCGGTGCGCCTGTCGTTCGCGCTACAGCAGCGCATGCGCCTGCGTTCGCTCGACGACGTGTTCCGGGCCGAGTACATCGCGGCCCTGGCATGTACCGCGCATGGCGATTTCGCCGAAGGCATCCGCGCGCTGCTGATCGACAAGGACAAGAAGCCGCGCTGGAATCCCGCGGTCATGGACATGGCGACCGACGCCTGGGTGCAGAAGTTCTTCGAGGAACCGTGGCCCGAAGGCGAGCCCCATCCGCTCGAAGACCTGGGCAAGGAAGGGCGGTAGCCCCGCGGCGGCGGCCGGCGCCCATTACGCAGTACACGATGATTCCATACCTACAGCAATGGCAACAGGAGACAAGACATCATGAGCAGCATCGCGTTTATCGGATTGGGCAACATGGGCGCGCCCATGGCATTGAACCTGGTCAAGGCCGGCCATAGCCTGACGGTCTTCGACCTGGTGCCGGCGGCCGTGAAAGGGCTGACCGACGCCGGCGCCAAGGCGGCCGCGTCCGCCGCCGAGGCGGTCAAGGGCGCCGAGGTGGTGATCTCGATGCTCCCGGCCAGCAAGCACGTGGAGGGGCTGTACCTGGACGAGGACCTGCTGGGCAAGATTCCGTCCTCCGCGCTGGTCATCGAATGCAGCACCATCGCGCCGGATTCGGCGCGCAAGGTGGCCCTGGCCGCCGAGGTCCGCGGCATCGCCATGATCGACGCGCCGGTGTCGGGCGGCACGGGCGGAGCGGTCGCCGGCACGCTGACGTTCATCGTCGGCGGCCAGGCCGCGGCGCTGGAGCGCGCCCGTCCGGTCCTGGAGAAAATGGGCAAGAACATCTTCCACGCCGGCCCGGCGGGCGCGGGCCAGGTGGCCAAGATCTGCAACAACATGCTGCTCGGCATCCTGATGGCCGGCACCTCCGAAGCGCTGGCCCTGGGCGTGGCCAACGGGCTGGATCCCAAGGTGCTGTCGGACATCATCGCCAAGAGCTCGGGCCGCAACTGGGCGACCGAACTCTACAACCCCTGGCCCGGCGTGATGGACCATGCCCCGGCGTCCAAGGGCTACGCGGGCGGCTTCGGCGTGGATCTGATGCTGAAGGACCTGGGCCTGGCGGCCGAGGCGGCCCTGTCGGCGCGGGCCTCGATCCCGCTGGGCGAACTGGCGCGCAATCTCTATTCCCTGCACAGCGCGGGCGGGTCGGGCAAGCTGGACTTCTCCAGCATCGTCAACCTGGTCAAGCGCGAGCAGGACTGACATGGCGCAACCCCAGGCATCGGCGGACCCGGCGTCGCGGGTCAGGGCCAGCTTCGGCCAGCAAAGCATCATGGTCCTGCTGGGGGCGGGGCTGGACGTGGTGGAACCGGGCCGGGTGGACATCGTCCTGCCGTACCGGGCCGACCTCTGCCAGCAGAACGGTTTCCTGCATGCGGGCATTTCCACCACGATCGCGGACAGCGCCGGCGGCTATGCCGCGTACACGCTGTTCGAGCCGGGCGAGGACGTGCTGACCTCGGAGTTCAAGATGAACTTCCTGGCGCCCGCCAAGGGCGACCGCTACGTCGCCAGTGGCCGCGTGGTCAAGCCCGGCAAGCGCCTGTCGATCTGCCAGGTCGAAGTGCATGCGTACGAGGGCGAGCAGGCCACGCTTTGCGTGATAGGCTTGCTTACCGCGGTGCGCGTGACGCCGCGCTGAACTCCGCGCGCGGCGGACCCGTCCATGGGGGCGGGCCCCGCCGCGCGGCCTGTCGCGCGTTGCATGGGTAGCTGGCAATGCCTCCTAGAGAACATCATCGGATTTTTCGCAGCAACTGGCTGCGCGCAGCAGTGCTGGGCGCGAATGACGGCATCGTGTCCACGGCCAGCCTGATCACCGGCGTCGCGGCCGCGCAGGCCACGCACGAGGCCATTCTTACCTCGGGGGTGGCCGGGCTGGTGGCCGGGGCGCTGTCGATGGCGGCGGGCGAATACGTCTCGGTGCGGTCTCAGGCGGACACCGAGGCCGCGGACCTGCGCCTGGAACAGCACTCGCTCAAGCGCAACTCCAGCGAAGAACTGGCCGAACTCATCGATATCTATGTGCAGCGCGGGCTGACCCGCGACCTGGCGGCGCAGGTCGCGCACCAGTTGACCCGCCACGATGCGCTCGACGCGCATGCCCGCGACGAACTGGGCATTTCCATCCACAACCGCGCGCGGCCGGTGCAGGCGGCAGCGGCGTCGGCCGCGTCGTTCGCCGCGGGCGCGGCGCTGCCGCTGCTGATGGCTACCCTGGCGCCCCTGCCGCAACTGATCGGCTGGGTCATCGGCGCGTCCGTGGCCTGTCTGGCCGGCCTGGGGGCCCTGGCCGCGAGGGCCGGGGGGGCGCCCAAAGGGCCGGCCGCGCTGCGCGTGACGGTCCTGGGCGCCTTGGCGATGGGGGCTACCGCCGCGGTGGGCGCGCTGTTCGGCGTGGCGATCTAGGGCCTGTCCGGCCCTACGGCGAGATGGAATAGGGCAGCGGGGCGGCGGAAATGCGCGGGCCGTCGGCGGCGCCCAGCCGCAGGTCGCCTTCCGGCAGCGCGGCCAGGGCGGTTTCGAACAGCACCGACACCACGCCCGGCTCGCTGGCGGCGTCCACGATGCGGCCGGTGGGTTCGCCGGGCCGGGCGGCGTCGTATACGTCCACGCCGGCCAGCGCCGCGCCTTGCGCGGCCGCGTCGGCAATGGTGCCGTAGGCCATGCGCCGCTTGACCGTGCCGCGGTAGTGGCTGCGCGCCACGACTTCCTGGCCGGGATAACAGCCCTTGGTGAAGCTGACGCCCTGGATCAGGTCCAGGTTGACCGTCTGCGGAATGAAAACGTCCTGGGTGGCCGCGGCGATCCAGGGGATGCCCGCGGCCAGGTCGGCGGCATGCCATTGCGCGGCGGGCGCGAGCCCGAGCGCGCCCGACAGCGCGGCCGCCTGTTCCAGTTGCGCGTCCGAGGCGATCCACCACCAGCGCAGGCGCGCATCGGCGGAAGGGGCCGCGATCCAGGTGCCCGAGGGCAGGTCGGCGCGCTGCCAGGGCGCGCGCGGAAGCGGGCCGGCCGCCGCTTCCAGCGCGTCGGCCTGTTCGGCCGTGGCCAGCACGCCCGCCACATGCAGCGGCGTGGCCGCCAGCTTGGCCTTGGCGCGCAGCACGAACATCGACAGGCGCTTGATCAGGGCCTGGGCGAGATCCTGGCGGACCAGGCCGTAGAGTTGGGGCGCGTCGTCCGCGTCGGAGGGGGCCGCGCGCCACATCACCAGGGTGGCCAGCAGGCGGCCCTTGGCGGTGCAGTAGCCCGCCAGCCGGGCGGCGTCGGCGGGCAGGCCGGTGACGTCCTGCGTCAACTGGCCGTGCAGGAAGGCCAGGGCGTCCGCGCCGGACGCGGAGAAGACCAGGAAATCCTCCAGCGGCGCGCATTGCGCGCAACCTTCGGCGCGCGCGGGAATCGAAGAATGGAAAGCATGCATGGCGGCGGCGTTATCGCGTCATCAAAGAGCAGATGATAGCCGCGTTCCCCGCCCGGCAGGGCCATGCCCCCGCCGTGCAAAGGGGCGCGCGGCGCGCTCCGGCCCCTCTTTCGGCGCGGCAGGCCCGCGCGATCAATTAAACTTCGAATACTTATGAAGAAGCGACTCCGTTTTTACGTCTTGTGGTCTTTCCTGCTCATCGTGCTGGCCGCCGCCGCGGCGGTGGGCGCCGCCTGGCACTGGATGCACAGCCCCATGCAGTTGTCGGCCGACAAGATCGATTTCGTGGTGGATCCGGGCAGCAGCCCGCGCACGGTCGCGCGCGCGCTGAACGAGGCCGGCGTGCCCATGTGGGAACCCGGTTTCGTCTGGATGGCGCGCCTGTCCGAACTGGACAAGCAGATGAAGGCCGGCGGCTACCAGGCGATCAACGGCGATACGCCCTGGCGGCTGCTGGAGCGGCTGGCCCGCGGCGACATGACGCAGCGGCAGATCACCTTCCTGGAAGGCTGGACCTACCGGCAGATCCGCCAGGCGCTGCGCGCCAATCCCGACGTCAAGCAGACGCTGGGCGACACCACGGACGAGGCGCTCATGGAGCGCCTGGGGTCCGATATCCAGCACCCGGAAGGGCTGTTCTTCCCGGATACCTACATCTTCACGCCGGGCAGCACCGATTTCGACCTGCTGCGCCGCGCCTACCAGGAAGGCCAGCGCATCCTGCGCGACACCTGGGCCCAGCGCCAGCCGGACATCCCGGTGAGCACCCCCTATGAAGCCCTGGTGCTGGCCTCCATCATCGAGAAGGAGACCGGCCACGGCCCCGACCGCCGCCGCGTGTCCGGCGTGTTCACCAACCGCCTGAAGGTCGGGATGCTGCTGCAGACCGATCCGACCGTGATCTACGGCATGGGCGACGCCTACCAGGGGCGGATCCGCAAGCGCGACCTGCAGACGGACACCCCCTGGAACACCTATACGAGGCCGGGCCTGCCCCCCACGCCCATCGCGGCGGCCGGCCGGGCGGCGCTGCTGGCGGCGGTGCAGCCCGAGCAGCACAAGTTCCTCTTCTTCGTGTCGCGGGGCAACGGCACCAGCGAATTCTCGGTCAACCTGTCCGAGCACAACCGCAACGTGTCTCGCTACATCCTGGGGCAGGGACAGAATCCGGCCGCGCCGCAAGTACAAGCACAAGGACAAGACCAATGACCTCGCGTGGACGTTTCATTACGCTGGAGGGCGTGGACGGCGCGGGCAAGAGCACGCATACCGTCTGGATCGCCGATTTCCTGCGCGCGCGGGGCCTGGACGTGGTGTCCACCCGCGAGCCCGGCGGCACGCCGCTGGGCGAAAAGCTGCGCGCCCTGGTGCTGGCCGACCCGATGGGGCTGGATACCGAGACCCTGCTGATGTTCGCCGCCCGCTGCGAACATGCGCGGCTAGTGATCGAGCCGGCGCTGGCGCGCGGGGCCTGGGTCGTGTGCGACCGCTACACGGACGCCACCTACGCCTACCAGGGCGGGGGTCGCGGCCTGGGCGCCGAACGCATCGCCGTGCTGGAGGACTGGATGCGGGCGGGCCAGCCCGACCGCACCTGGCTTTTCGACGTGCCGCTGGAAGTGGCGCGGGCGCGGCTGGCCGATGCGCGCCAACCCGACCGGTTCGAGCGCGAGGGCGCGGCTTTCTTCGAACGCACCCGCGCGGCCTATCATGCGCGCGCCGCCGCCAATCCGGATCGTATCCGCATCGTCGATTCCACGCGGTCCATCGCCGAGGTCCGCGCCGCGCTCGAAGCGGGGCTGCGCGACCTCCTGGAGCAGGGCGCATGAGCGCGCCGGGCCGCCCCAAGGGCGAAGACCGGAGTGCGCAGCATGAAGGTAATCCAGTAAGCGCGCCGCAATTCCTTCCCTGGCAGATGGAGACAGCGCGGGCCTGGCTGGGCAACCGCGACCGGTTCGCGCACGCCTGGCTGGTGCACGGCCTGGCCGGCATCGGCAAGCTGGATTTCGCGGTCGCCGCCGCCGCCAGCCTGCTGTGCGAAACGCCTGAAAACGGCCTGGCCTGCGGGCGCTGCGCCGCTTGCGGCTGGTTCGCCAGCGGCAATCACCCCGATCTGCGCCGTATCCGGCCCGAAGCCGTGGCCGTGCAGGAAGGGGCGGACGCGGCCGAACCGGCGGAGGACGCCGAGCCGGCCGCCGGCGCCGCCAAGCGCGCGCCGTCCAAGGAAATACGCATCGACCAGATCCGTTCGCTGGAGTCCTGGTTCAACACCGCCACGCACCGCGGCGGCTGGCGCGTGGCGCTGCTGTACCCGGCCCACGCCCTGAACGTGGTGTCGTCCAACGCCTTGCTCAAGGTGCTGGAAGAGCCGCCGCCCCACACCGTTTTCCTGCTGGTGGCGGATGCGCCCGACCGCCTGCTGCCGACGCTGGTGTCGCGTTGCCGGCGCCTGCCGCTGCCGGCGCCCGATCCGGAAACCGCGCTGCGGTGGCTGCGGGAGCAGAATGTCGAGCCCGCGCGCGAGTGGCTGGCGGCCGCCGGCGGGGCGCCGCTGGCGGCGCTGCGCCTGGCGCAGTCGGGCGAGGCCGCCTGCCCGCCCTGGCTGGCGCAATTGGTCGGGCCGCTCGCGAACGGGCAGGCGCCCGACGTGGGCACGCTGGCGGAAGCCCTGGAAAAGGTGGCGGCCAGCGAATGGATCGATGCCTTGCAGCGGCTGTATACGGACCTGATGCTGGCCGGCGCGGGCGCGCCCCCGCGCTATTTTCCGGCGCTGGCCGGCGGCGTCGCGCAAGTCGCCGCGCGCATGAATCCGGCCCGGGTGGCCGAGTCCGCGCGCTGGCTCACGCGCCAGCGCGCGCTGGCCACCCATCCCCTCAACGCCAAGCTGTTCGCCCACGCCACCTTGCAACGCGTGGTGCTATCCTGCCAGGCGTAAGCCTTTGATCCGACGGCGCTTTGCCCGCGAGCGGGCGGGGCGCCGCGGCACTTTCACCCAGATTCACCATGTACGTCGATTCTCACTGCCACTTGAATTTCCCGGAGCTTGCCGCCGATCTGCCAGCCATTCTTGAGCGGATGGCCGCCAACCAGGTGACGCACGCGCTGGTCGTCAGCGTCAACATGCCGGAATGGCCGTCGCTGATGTCCCTCGTCGAACCGCAGGCGAACCTGTGGGCCTCGGTCGGCGTGCACCCCGACTACGAAGACACGCCGGATCCCTCGGAACAAGAACTGGCGCGCCTGTCGGAGCATCCGAAGGTCGTGGCCATCGGCGAGACCGGGCTGGATTACTACCGCCTGTCGGAACCGCTGGACTGGCAGCGCGAGCGTTTCCGCCGCCATATCCGCGCCGCCCGCGACACGGGCCTGCCGCTGATCGTGCATACGCGCGCGTCCGCCGAGGACACCGTGCGCATGCTGCGCGAAGAAAAGGCGGCCGAGGCCGGCGGCGTGATGCACTGTTTCACCGAAAGCTGGGAGGTCGCGCAGGCCGCGCTGGACCAGAACTTCTATATTTCGCTGTCGGGCATCGTCACGTTCAAGAACGCGCAGCTCGTGCATGAAGTGGCCGCCAAAGTGCCCCTGGACCGGCTGCTGATCGAAACCGATTCGCCGTATCTGGCTCCCGTGCCGTACCGGGGCAAGCTGAACGACCCGTCCAAGGTGATCCACGTGGCCGAAAAGATCGCGGACCTGCGGGGTATTCCCGTGGCGGATGTGGCGCGAGCATCAACCGATAATTTCTTCCGTCTTTTCAATAAGATAAAGAAGTAATCGAATCTATTTTATTTAAAGTCAATTCTAGGATATCCATGGCTATCAGCGTCGCGTTCGCCCACAGGGCCGTGTTGTCGTGCTGCCGGGGAGCGCTGCTGGCGCTGGCGGTCGGATTGGCCGCGCCGGCGGCGCAGGCCGCCAATCCGGCGGACTGGTGGGTCTACGTCGCCAACGACTATCCGGACGACATTCGCGACTTGCTCAAGCAAGGGGCGGATCCCAACGTGCGTTACAAGAACGGCCAGCCGGCGCTGATGCGCGCGGTCGTCGACGGCGCCTGGAAGGTGTTCGACGTGATCGCCGCCGACAAGCGCACCGACGTGAACGCGGCGAATCCCGCGGGCGAAACGCCGCTGATGTATCTGGCGATCGCCGGGCAGACCGAAAGGGCGAAGAAACTGATCGCGCGCGGCGCGCAGGTCAACCGCCTGGGCTGGACGCCGCTGCACTACGCCGCTTCGAAGGGGCAATTGGAGATGGCGCGCCTGCTGCTGGCGCAGCACGCCATGCCCAACGCGCCCGCGCCCAACGGCGAGACGCCCCTGATGATGGCGGCGCTGTCGGGCCGCCAGCCCATGGTGGAGCTGCTGCTGAAGTCGGGCGCGGACGTGGGCACGCGCGACACCAAGGGCCAGACCGCCGCGGATTGGGCGCGCACGGGCAAGTCGACGGCGCTGGCGGCGCAACTGGACACGCTGATCGCGCAGCAGGACGAAGCGCGCCGCAAGCGCCGCGCCGGCGGCCCGGCGGGCGTGGCGCCCGCTGCGGCGGCTCCGGCTGCGGCCCCGGCCGCGGCGCAAGCCCCGGCGCCCGCCAAGGCCGAAGCGCCAGCGCCGTCTACCGCCGTCAAGGGCGTGTCGGGCGTGAAACTGAATAATTACGACGAGCCCGCGCGCTGAGCGCGGGTGCGCGGCGGCCGTACCGGACGCCGCGCATCTCGCCGCCGCAGGAATTCCTCAGCGCCTTCGGGCGCTTTTTTTTCGTCCCGTTTTCGGGGTTTTCCCGAATTATTCTCAATATTCGGGAATAGAAATCTTGAATAACACCATTAATTGATAATCTGCGCTCCATTAGCTTGGAGCCAAATGTTGAAAGCGGATCAATCAGTCGGGGCGGGCGCGGATCGCGTGCTCTATGTGCTGGCCACCCTGGCCCGGCACGACGGTCCGCTCAGCATCGCCGCGCTGGCCGAAGAGACCGGCCTGGCGCAGAGCACCCTGTACCGGCAGGTGGCGCTCCTCAAGCGCTGGGGATTCGTCGCCGAGCATGACGGCGAGTACGGGCCCGGGCCGCTGTGCGTGCAACTGGCCTGGGGCTTCGACCAGTCCTCCTTCCTGATCCACGAGGCGCAGCCCGACATGGCGGCGCTGGCCGCCGCGTCCGGCGAAACCATCGGCCTGCTGGTCGCGGTCAAGGACCAGGCCGTGTGCCTGGACATGGTCGAAAGCCAGCATCCGCTGCGCTGTTCCTTCACGAAAGGGCGCGGCCTGCCGCTGGCGCGCGGCGCTTCCGCCAAATCGCTGCTGGCCTTCATGCCGCTGGCCCGCCTGCAGGCCGCGCTGGCCTATCTGGCGGCCGAGGCGGGGGTGGACGCCGCCAGGCTGGGCAAGGAACTGGACGCCATCCGCGAGCAGGGCTACGCGGTGACGGACAGCGAGGTCGACGCCGGCGTCTGGGGGGTGAGCGTGCCGATCTTCCAGCGCGCCCACCAGGCAGTGGCGTCGATCACCCTGATGGCCCCGTCCACGCGGGCCGCGCAGCGGCCCGACGCCTTGATCGAGATGACCGTGGCGGCCGCCCGGCGCATCACCTCGAAATTGCAGGTTCATTGACGCCGCGAGCCGCGGCCGTTCACGCCGTTCCCTGATTTCCACGCTGTACCCGCACCCAACCGATCGCAGTAACCACCGCCGTAATCACTTTCCATAGGACCCACCATGACCACTCGCCGCACACTGCTGACCGCCGCCCTCACGCTGGGCCTGGCCTGGAGCGCCGGTTCCGCGCACGCCCAGGAAACCATCCGCGCCGTCACCGATGCCACGTTCCCGCCGATGGAGTTCGTCAAGGACGGCAAGCGCACGGGCTTCGACATCGAACTGGTCGAGGCCCTGGCCGGCGCGATGGGCAAGAAGGTCGAATGGATCGACATCGACTTCAAGGGCCTGATTCCCGCCCTGCAGGCCGGCCGCGCCGACATCGCGGTGTCCGCCATCTACATCACGCCCGAGCGCGCCAAGGTCGTGGACTTCACCGATCCCTACTACGCGGGTGGCCTGGTCGTCATGACGAAGAAGGACGGCCCGGTCAAGACGCTGAAGGACCTGGACGGCCGCAAGGTGTCGGTGCAGGTCGGCACGAAGTCCGTCAACTACCTGAAGGAACACTATCCGTCGGTGCAGCGCGTGGAAGTCGAGAAGAACCAGGAGATGTTCAACCTGGTCCAGATCGGCCGCGCCGAAGCCGCCGTGACGGGCAAGCCGGCGGCCAAGCTGTTCGCGCAAAGCACGTCTGACCTGACCGTGCTGGGCGAGCAGATCACCACCGAGGACTACGGTATCGCCGTGCCGAAGAACAAGCCCGAACTGACCCGCGACCTGAACGCCGCGCTGCAGAAGCTGAAGGCCGACGGCAGCTACCAGGCCATCGTGAACAAGTGGTTCGAGGCGCCCGCGAAATGAACCTGGATTTCTCTCCTGTCTTCGCCGACTTCGGCGCGCTGATGAACGGCGCCGCGGTCACCGTCGAGGTGACCGCGGGGGCCTTGCTGCTGGCATGCGTCATCGGCCTGCTGGTGGGCGTGGGCCGGCTCAACCCGCGGCGCTACGTCATCTACAACCTGTGCAGCCTTTACCTGCTGCTGTTCCGCGGCACGCCCTTGCTGGTGCAGTTGTTCATCTGGTTCTTCGGGCTGCCGCATTTCGGGGTGACGCTGCCGGCGTTCGCCTGCGGCGTGCTGGGCCTGGGCATGTATTCGGGCGCCTACGTGTCGGAAATCGTGCGCGGCGCGATCCAGTCGGTGGACCGCGGCCAGACGGAGGCGGCCCGCTCGCTGGGCATGTCCTCCGGTCAGGCCATGCGCATCATCGTGCTGCCGCAGGCCGTCGTGCGCATGATCCCGCCGCTGGGCAACGAGTTCATCGCGTTGATCAAGAACTCGGCCCTGGTGTCGCTCTTGACCATCCATGACCTGATGCACGAAGGGCAGAAAATCATCAGCGTGTCGTATCGCTCGCTGGAAACGTATCTGGTGGTGGCGCTGATCTATCTGGTCCTGACCACGGTCACCATGGTGGTGTTGCGCAAGGTGGAACATCGCCTGCGCGCGGGAGGGATGGTGCAATGAACGCCGCGACGAACCGGGCCGCGGGCCCGCAAGAAATGATCCGCATCCGCGGCCTGCGCAAATCCTACGGCGACCACGCCGTCCTGCGCGGGATCGATTTCGACGTGCTGCCGTCCCAGGTGGTGGTGGTGATCGGGCCCAGCGGTTCGGGCAAGAGCACCTTGCTGCGCTGCTGCAACGGGCTGGAAGTGGCGCAGGCCGGCACTGTGGACATCTGCGGCCAGACCCTGCTGGACCACGGCAAGCTGCTGCCCGAGGCGGAGTTGAACCACCTGCGCATGCAGGTGGGCATGGTGTTCCAGGGCTTCAACCTGTTCCCGCACCTGTCGGTGCTGGAGAACGTGACGGTCGGTCCGCGCAAGCTGCGCGGCATGGGCCGCGAGGAAGCCGACGCGCTGGCGGAGGACCTGCTGAAGAAGGTCGGCCTGGCGCAGAAGATGTCGGCCATGCCGGCCAGCCTGTCCGGCGGCCAGAAGCAGCGCGTGGCCATCGCCCGCGCCCTGGCCATGCAGCCCAAGGTCATGCTGTTCGACGAGCCGACCTCGGCGCTGGATCCGGAGCTGGTGGGCGAAGTGCTGCAGGTCATGAAGCTGCTGGCCCGCGAGGGCATGACCATGATGGTGGTGACGCACGAAATGGGCTTCGCCCGCGACGTGGCCGACGTGGTCGCCGTGATGGACGGCGGGGTGATCCTGGAGTCCGGCTCGCCGGAGGTGATCTTCAGCCAGCCGCGCGAGCCGCGCACCCGCGAATTCCTCCAGGCGGTGCTGAACGCGTCGCCGGGAGGGGCGGCATGACTGCGGCGCAATTGGACAAGAGCCTCTGGAAGGCTCGCGACGACAGCGCGGAGCAGGGCGATACGCGCCGCCTGGCGCACATCGTCGAGCCGGCCGCCGGCCAGGTCCGGGCGGGCGAGGCGGTGCTGCTGGGCTTTGCCTGCGACGCCGGGGTGGCCCGCAACCAGGGCCGCGTCGGCGCCGCAGGCGGTCCCGCGGGGATCCGGAAATTCCTGGCGGGCCTGCCCGCGCACGGCCTGGTCCGCCTGCTGGACGCGGGCGACGTGGCGTGCGAGGGCGACCGGCTCGAAGAGGCCCAGGAACGCCTGGGCCTGCGCGTGGCCGAACTGATGGAGCAGGGCGCCCGTCCGGTGGTGCTGGGCGGCGGCCACGAAATCGCCTGGGGCAGCTTCCAGGGCCTGGCACGCTGGCTGCGGGCGTGCGGGGACGCGGGCCGCGTGCTGGTGCTGAACCTGGATGCCCATTTCGACCTGCGCACCGGGCGGCCCGGCAGCTCGGGCACGCCGTTCGACCAGATCGCCCGCGACTGCGGGGAACGCGGCCAGCCCCTGCAATACGCCTGCCTGGGCGTGTCGCGGCTGGCCAATACGCCCGCGCTGTACGCCCGCGCCGCCGAGATCGGGGCCTTCTGGGCGGAAGACCGCGACATGCAGGAGCGCCACCTGGAGGCCCGCCTGGCCGACGTGGACGCCTTGCTGGAAGGCGCGGCCCACGTCTATCTGACGATAGATCTGGACGTGCTGCCCGCGGCGGTCATGCCCGGGGTGTCGGCGCCGGCGCCTTACGGGGTGCCGCTGGCGGTGATCGAGGAAATCGTCCTGCGGGTCAAGGCCAGCGGCAAGCTGCGCCTGGCCGACATGGCGGAGTACAACCCCGGTTTCGACGTGGACGGCCACGGCGCCCGCGCCGCCGCGCGCCTGGCCTGGCAACTGATCGCAAACTGACCGGCGGGCCGGCAGGGCGGATGAGGGGCGGCTTCCTGCCGGGAAGCCGCCTTTTTTCATCGCAGGGCCGTCTCACGATAAAAACGCCCCTGTGGGGCAGCCCGGCTGGAGGTCCGAAAGGAAACAGCCTTGGCGTGAAGTTTTCCGGGCTTGAAAACAAAAGCCCCGGCTCTGGGCCGGGGTGGGAATCAGGTCTTACATGATGGGTCGTAGGCTTGCGCCCATTGGAAGCCATCACCAACCTTGAGGGGAGTGTAGGTTTTCCCGCCGGCCGCCGTCAACCTCGGCGGCTGCCCCCAGCTTTCCAGGTTCGGCAACATGCCCCATACATTGCAATACCGTCCGGTGCTGATCGATGCCCTCATCAGCAATGAGCGCATCAATAGCTATCAAAGCGTATTCCACCCGGCCAACGACGTGGAGCTGATGGGCGTATACCTTTGGAACGCGCACGTCTGCGGCGCACTGTACCCGCTGATGGGGGCGGTGGAGATTACCTTGCGCAATGCCATCGACCAAGCGCTTGTCGCCGGCCTGGGGCGGTTCTGGTGGGCGGGCGGCAAGCTGCGTTATCGCTCCTTCGCGTCCGGCGTGGATGCGCCGCGTCCGGTGCAGGCCGTGCGCGACAACTTCGCCAAGGCTACCCGGAATTATGCCGCCGAGCAGCGCCGTCGCCATGGGGCGCGCGGCAACGTGGCGCCTCACCATCATGGTGTCATCGCCAAGACGGAATTCTCGACTTGGGAGTTCTTGCTGGACGCGGAGTTCATGGGGCGTGGGCTGATCTGGCCCAAGCATCTGTCCCGTGTGTTTCGCGGGCCTTGGCCGGTGCATCAGGCCGGCGCGATGCAGGCCCATGCGCATGATCTGGTTGCCACGCTGCGGGACGTCCGCAACCGCTTATTCCATCACGAACCGGCATGGAAGCGGTACGGCGTGCTGACCGAGGCGGACGCCTTGCAGCACTTGCGGGAGAAGATTGGCAAGGCGGAAAGCCTGCTGGCGCTGATACACCCGGAGAGCCTGCGGCTGTTGCAGGCCAATGGCCTGCTGCGGGATGCGCACCGGGCCTGCACGTCGGCCGAGATCCGGCGCTTTCAGCATCTGGCGCAGACGCATCGTATCGACTCGCTGGACGTGTTGGGTGGGCTGGTGGCGCAATGCGCGCAGGAGAACAGCGTTTTGGCCGCCCGGCTGTGTCAGGGCGAGCATCGCTTCCTGATATACGCCTCCTGATTCTGCCACCACGGCCCGCCTGTTTCTCCAGTCTGGCACCAAAAGCAACTTGCCAGGAGGCATTTTTTCTTGGGGCAGAGAGGGGGGGGGCGCATTCGGGCAATGGGCTGGACGCGTGCGGGCCGGCGGCTTAGGATAGGACCAACTGTAGGGCCGGGCTTGCGACCCGTTCAGTGTCCGCAACATTTATATGTCCCCATTTAAATATTTTTCTTTTAAATTGGGGACGCGATATTTTTCGCGGATAAAATGGCGCAACTTAGTCAGGAGAGCATGCTCATGTCTCAAACTCCCACCCATGCCTTGCCGTCGTATCTGAACGCCGATGACCTCGGCCCCTGGGGTAATTACCTGCAACAAGTCGATCGGGTGACCCCGTATCTCGGTTCTCTGGCGCGGTGGGTCGAAACCCTGAAGCGTCCGAAGCGTTCGCTGATCGTCGACGTGCCGATCGAACTCGACAACGGCAGCATCGCGCACTTCGAGGGCTACCGCGTCCAGCACAACACCTCGCGCGGCCCCGGCAAGGGCGGGGTGCGTTTCCACCAGGACGTCACGCTGTCCGAAGTGATGGCGCTGGCGGCCTGGATGTCGATCAAGAACGCCGCGGTGAACCTGCCCTACGGCGGCGCCAAGGGCGGCGTCCGCGTCGATCCGCGCAAGCTGTCGCAATCCGAGCTCGAGCGCATGACGCGCCGCTACACCTCGGAGATCGGCGTCATCATCGGTCCCGCGAAGGACATCCCCGCTCCCGACGTGAACACCAACGCCCAGACCATGGCCTGGATGATGGACACGTACTCCATGAACGAAGGCGCCACCGCCACCGGCGTGGTCACCGGCAAGCCGATAGCGCTGGGCGGCAGCCTGGGCCGGGTCGAAGCCACGGGCCGCGGCGTGTTCGTCGTGGGCTGCGAGGCCGCCCGCGACCTGAACATCGACGTGTCGAAGGCGCGCGTGGTCGTGCAGGGCTTCGGCAACGTGGGCGGCACCGCCGCCCGCCTGTTCCACGAAGCCGGCGCCAAGGTCATCGCCGCGCAGGACCACACCGGCACCGTGCACAACGCCGAAGGCCTGGACGTGCACAAGCTGCTGTCGTACGTGTCGCAGCACGGCGGCGTGGGCGGCTTCTCCGGCGGCCAGGCCATGGACAAGAACGAGTTCTGGACCCTGGAAACCGAATTCCTGATCCCCGCCGCCCTGGAAAGCCAGATCACCGCGGAAAACGCGGCCAAGGTGCGCACGAAGATCGTGGTGGAAGGCGCCAACGGTCCGACGACGCCGGAAGCGGACGACATCCTGGCCGAACACGGCGTCTACGTGGTGCCGGACGTGCTGGCCAACGCCGGCGGCGTGACGGTCAGCTACTTCGAATGGGTGCAGGACTTCTCCAGCTTCTTCTGGAGCGAGGACGAGATCAACCAGCGCCTGGAACGCCTCATGCGCGAAGCCTACGCGGCGGTGTCGCAGGTGGCCCGCGAGCACAAGGTCACGCTGCGCACGGCGGCATTCATCGTCGCTTGCACGCGGATCCTGCAAGCGCGCCAGGTGCGCGGCCTGTATCCCTGATATCCGACGCGGCGGCGCGTTTCCCGACGCGCCGCCGGGAAGGGCAGGCAAAATGACAATCGCCCCTTATGGGGCGATTGTCATTGGCGGCGGCAGGTTCAAGGCTGGGGCAGCAGTTCCGGCTTGAGTATCCCGCGCAGGTCCGCATAGGAAATGCTCAGTTCCGGTTCGCCATGGGAGTACGGCGCGATGGAATAGGCGTCGTACTTGACCACGATGCCTTCGCGCGTCAGCGCGAAGTTGTCGCTTTCCTGGAACGGCCACATTTTGCCGTAGGCCGCCGGGTCGCGGCGGGCGTCCGGGTTCTGCTCCAGCCACTTGGCGTGCGCGTGCTGAAGGGCGGCGACGTATTGCGCGCGCCGGCCCGGGATCAGGGCTTCGTCCAGGCTCATGACGCGGCCGCGGCTGCGCTCCCAGTTCAGGTACTGGGTGGCCGGAATGCCATGCGCGGCGCCGGTCAGGAACTGTTCGGTATGCAGCTCAATGGACACGACGTCGCCCACCGTGTCCTTCACGCCCGCCTTGAAGTACGTGGCGTCGCGCGGGCGGGCGGTGGACCAGAAGTACTGCGTGTATTCGGACAGCGTGTCGTAGGGGCCGCGGCGGTTGGCGTCGGTGCCGGTCATGTAGGCCAGCACGTGGTCCACCAGGGCCGTCAGCTTGGGGATGTCCGGGAACGCCACGCTGTCGATTTCGATGCGGGGGCAATCGCCCTCGCAGCCGGGCTTGTTCGATGCCCACTTGATGCGTTCGGTGGACAGGTCGCCCACCTTCTCGGGCGTGGAGGCCGCGGGCGAGGATTGCGGGGCGAGGGTGATGTCCGCCGGCGGCGCGCTGCCGCAGCCGGCAAGCGCCAGCGCGGCAGCGCCCAGGATGAAACCGCCAATCGCGCCTTGCGGCCTGAACGTGCGACGCATTGAACTACCTCCAGAGAATCAGGGCATGGCAGGTCAGGGGACGACGCCCGTCCACTCGGGCGTGGAGAACTTGTCGGCGGCCTGCGCCTGCGCGAGCGCCAGCGTGCCGCTGCCCACCTGTCCGGAGGTAAGACGATGCAGCCCGGCAAAAGTTTCCACCATGCGGTCGATGATGGCTTCCCGCGCCAGCCCCGTCTGGGTGCGCAAGGGATCGACGCGTTTCTTCGCGCTGGTGGTGCCTTTGTCGGACAGCTTCTCGCGGCCGATGCGCAGCACTTCCACCATTTTATCGGCGTCGATGTCGTAGGACATCGTCACGTGGTGCAGCACAGCGCCCGAGCGGCGGGCCTGCGCCGCGCCGCCGATCTTGCCGATGTCCGAGGCGATGTCGTTCAGGGGCTGGTACCAGGCCTTGATCCCCAGCCCTTGCAGGGCCGTCAGCACCCAGGCGTCCAGGAACGCATAGGATTCCTGGAAGCTCATGCCGTGCACCAGCGCCTGGGGAACGCTGAGCGAATAGGTGATGGAGTTGCCGGGTTCGATGAACATGGCGCCGCCGCCGCTGACGCGGCGCACGACCTCGATGCCGTGGCGGCGCGCGCCGTCGGGATCGACTTCGTTCTTCAGGGACTGGAAGCGGCCGATCACCACGGCCGGCGCGGACCATTCCCAGATGCGCAGGGTGGGCGCGCGCCGGCCGGCGCCGACCTCGTCGGTGATGATGGCGTCCAGCGCCATGTGCAGCGCGGGCGGCTGCGGGCCTTCGTGGATCAGTTCCCAGTCGTAGTCGTTCCAGTCGGTGCGCGTCATGCCAGCGCCCTCCGCAGCACCACGGCGACGGCCTCCGCCGAGAAGCCGAACATCTCGGCGCCGGTGGGCAGGGCCGATTGCACGGCCACGGCCAGTTCAAGTTCGCCGGAATCGGCGGGCATGCCGTTCAGGCCGCGGTTGATGGCTTCGAGCGCTTCGGGGGGCTCGAGAAAGAAGTCGCCGCTGATGCGCACATCGGTCAGGCGGCCGTCGCGCACTTCCAGATCCGCGACGACCAGTTTGCCGCCGGGGACTTTGTATTCGCCATGCATGGGCGCTCCTTGCTGAATCAGAATCGGTAAAAGGACTACAGGCTGAGCTTCATGCCGTCGTGGCTGGCCTTGAAGCCCAGGCTTTCATAGAACCGGCGCGCGTCGGGACGGGCGCGGTCCGTGGTCAACTGCACCAGGCCGCAACCCTGGATGCGGCATTGCTCGATCGCCCATTCGAACATGGCGCGTCCCAGGCCGGCGCCGCGCGACGACGAGGCGATGCGCACGCTCTCGATCTGTCCGCGCCACTGGCCCAGCCGCGACAGGCCGGGTATGAACGATAACTGCAAACAGCCGACCAGGCGCGAATCCTGTTCGACCACCGCCAGGTATTGGTTGGAATCCTGCGCGATGGCGGCGAAGGCGGCGGTGTAGCGCGGATCGAGAGGAAGGGAGGGATTCTCGCGCGTCGCGCCCAGTTCGTCGTCGGCCAACAGCGCGACGATGCCGGGCAGGTCTCCGAGGCGCGCGCGGCGGAACACCAGTTGCGGGTCGGGCATGGCGGTTCCTTCAGCGGGAGACGGTCTGGGCGGTCTGGCCGAACAGGATGCGGCGCGAGGCCTCGTCGCTGACGGACGGGGCCGTGTTGACGGTGTCGGCCAGCGCGTAGGCGCGCTGGGTGGCGGGCCGGGCGGCGATCGCGTCGAACCAGCGCTTCAGGTGCGGGAAGTCGTTCAGGTCCTGGCCCTGCTTGGCATGCGGCACGATCCAGGGGTAGGCCGCCATGTCCGCGATCGAGTAGTCGCCGGCCACGAATTCGCGATCCGCCAGGCGCTTGTTCAGCACGCCGTACAGGCGGTTGGTTTCCTTGACGTAGCGGTCGATGGCGTAGGGGATGCGTTCGGGCGCGTAGCCCGAGAAATGGTGGTTCTGGCCGGCCATGGGGCCCAGGCCGCCCATCTGCCAGAAGAGCCACTGGGAGACTTCCGCGCGGCCCCGCAAGTCCGAGGGCAGGAAGCGGCCGGTCTTCTCGGCGAGATAGAGCAGGATGGCGCCCGATTCGAACAGCGGGACCGGCGCGCCGCCGTCGGCCGGCGCCTGGTCCACGATGGCGGGGATGCGGTTGTTCGGCGCGATGGCAAGGAATTCGGGTTTGAACTGGTCGCCGCGTCCGATGTTCACCGGGTGGATCTTGTAGGGCAGGCCGGTTTCTTCGAGGAACAGCGTGATCTTGTGGCCGTTGGGGGTGGTCCAGTAATAGAGATCGATCATGGGGGTGTCCTGGTCATGGCGCCGGCGATGGCCGGCGGACGGAACGGCCATGATAGCGGGCCGGCGCCGGCGGCAGCCTGAATAACCGGGGACCGGGTACGGGTTTGGTCCGCGCCCGGCCCGGCGGTTTCAGGCGGGGCCAGGACGGGCGCGGCCCGGCAGCCTCCAGGTCCAGTTCAGGCTGACGCCGGCGGCCGCCAGGAAGATCATGGCCACGCCGGCGATCTGCGAGGCGTCCATGCGGTGCCCGTAGACCACGAAATCCAGCATGATGGCGACTGCGGGATAGATGAAGCTGAGCGCGGCGGTGGAGGTCGTGGGCAGCTTCTGGATGGCCGAATACATCAGGATGTACATCAGGCAGGTATGGACCAGTCCCAGGGCCACCAGGCAGCCCCATTGCAGGGGCGCGGCGGGCAGGGCGCCGAAGTCCGCCATGGGCAGGAGCATGGCCGCGCCCAGGGTGACCTGCACGAGCGCGAGCACCTGGGGCGGGATGCCCTTGAGCCGCTTGACGATGATGGCGGTCACGCCGTAGAGCGCCGCCGCGCCCAGGCCCAGCAGCAGCCCGGACAGATAGGCGCCGCCGCCCGCGCCGCCGGCATGGAACAGGCGCAGCACCAGCATCAGGCCGGCGAAGGCGATGACGGACCAGGCCAGCTTGCCCCGCGTCGGGCGTTCGCCCAGGAACAGGACGCCCAGGCCGATGAGGAAGAAAGGCTGTACGTTGTAGACGGCGGTGGCCAGCGAGATGGAGGCCAGCCGGTAGGCGGAAAACAGCAGGACCCAGTTCAGCACCAGCGCGGCGCCCGCGGCCAGCGCCAGCGCCAGTGTCCTGGCGGTGAACAGCCCCGGCCTGAGCAGGCCGCGGGCCCAGCAGTACAGGAACAGGGACAAGGCGCCGAAGACGCAGCGGAAGAAGACGACGTTCCAGGCGCTTTGGCCGGATTCCAGCACGAAGACGCCCAGTGTGCCGGACAGGGTCATCGCGGCGGCCATTTGCGCCAGGCCGAGGCGTTCTGATGAGGGATTCATGAGGATTCTCCGGGAGGCGCCGCGGCCTCGAAATTCGATGGAGAAATTATCCCAGGCGGATAAAGCTGGTTATATGATGTTGATGCGGTCAATAGATGATGAAACCTTTGTTTAGGTGGAATTTATGCAAAACGACCTAAAAAATGAAAACCCGGTTTTGGACGGTATCGACCGCCGCCTGGTCGAGACGCTTTCGGCCAATGCGCGCACCACGACGGCCGACCTCGCGCGCCAGGTGGGGATGTCCGCGCCCAGCGTGGCGGACCGCCTGAGGCGGCTGGAGGAGTCGGGGGTGATCCGGGCCTATACCCTCGACGTGGATCCGGTGGCGCTGGGATACACGCTGGAGGCCATCGTGCGCATCCGGCCCCTGCCCGGGCAGTTGCGCCACGTCGAGGGGCTGATCCAGGAGATCCCGGAATTCGTCGAATGCGACAAAGTGACGGGCGACGACTGCTTCATCGCCCGGGTGGTGCTGCGCTCGATCTCGCACCTGGACGGCATCCTGGAGCGGGTGACGGAATTCGCCGAGACGAACACGGCGATCGTGAAGGCGCACACCGTGCGCCGCCGCCTGCCGCCGCTGCGTTAGCGCCCGTCCGGTTCAGACGGGCGCCGAAAGCGCCTTTTCGATGTCTTCCTTGAGGCTCTCGGGCGTGTCGGTGGGCGCGTAGCGCTTGATCACCCGGCCGTCGCGGCCGACCAGGAACTTGGTGAAGTTCCACTTGATGCCCTCGGTGCCGAACACGCCGGGCTTTTCTCCCTTGAGCCAGCGGTACAGCGGGTGGGCGCCGCTGCCGTTGACCTCGATCTTGGCGTACAGCGGGAACGTGATGTCGTACTGCATGCTGCAGAAATCGCGGATCTCGGCTTCGTCGCCGGGTTCCTGGTGGCCGAACTGGTCGCAGGGAAAACCCAGCACGGCCAGCCCGTCGTCGCGGTACGAGCGGTACAGCGTTTCCAGGCCCGAGTACTGGGGCGTGAAGCCGCACTTGGACGCCACGTTCACCACCAGCAGCACGCGGCCGCGATAGGTGTCCAGGGATTGTTCCGCGCCGTCGATGCCGCGGGCGGAGAAATCGTAGATCGTGCTCATGCGGGCTCCTGCCGGTCAGGCGTCAGAACGCGAGGGCGTCAGCGCGCCGGCTTGTTCCGCGAGTGTAGCCCCGGCGTGGCGGCCGTAGTAGCGTGTTCCCCACAGCGTCAGCAACAGCACGGCGAGAGTGATGCCGGCCGACATCCAAGGGCAGGTCCGTCAGCGGCAGGCCCCGGCCCAGCGCCAGGCTGCCCAGCCAGGCGCCGCCGGCGTTGCCCAGGTTGAACGCGCCCTGGTTCAGGGTGGACGCAAGGTTGGGCGCCTCGGCCGCCTGGTCCACGATCAGCGTCTGCAGCAGCGGCACCACGGCAAAGCCCAGCACGCCCCAGACGAAGGTCGTGAGCAGCATGGGCGCGAGCGAGTGGATGGCCTGGCTCAGCGCCAGGAAGACCAGCAGCAGGCCGACGAAGATGCGGCGCAGCGAGGTTTCCAGATTGCGGTCCCCCAGCTTGCCGCCCAAGGTGCTGCCGACGGTCAGCGCCACGCCGAAGAGCAGCAGCACGCCGGTGACGCCGCGTTCGGACACGCCGGTCACTTCGCGCAGCAGCGGCGCGATATAGGTCAGCACGCAGAACAGCGCGGCCGACGCCAGCACGCTGGCGGCCAGCGGCCACACCACGCGCGCGTCGCGCAGCACCTTGAACTCGCGCAGAATATTGCCGGGCTGCATCGGGATGCGGGACGGCAGCCACGCCGCCAGCGCGGCCACGGCGGCCAGGCCGATGCCGCTGACCACCCAGAACGTGGACCGCCATCCCGCCACCTGGCCCAGCGCGGTGCCCAGGGGCACGCCCAGCACGTTGGCGAGGGTCAGCCCGGTGAACATCAGCGCGATGGCGCTGGCGCGCTGGTTGCGCGGCACGAGGTCCGCCGCCACCACCGCGCCCAGGCCGAAGAACGCGCCGTGGCAGAACGCGGTGAACACGCGCGCCGCCATCAGCAGCCCGTAGCTGGGCGCCAGGGCGCAGAGCAGGTTGCCCAGCACGAAGGTGCTGGCCAGGCCGATCAGCGCGGCCTTGCGCGGCAGCTTCGCGGTGACGATGGCCATGATGGGGGCGCCGATGACGACGCCCATGGCGTAGCCGGTGATCAGCAGGCCCGCGATGTCGATCCCGACGTGGAGGTCTTCGGCGACATTGGGCAGCAGGCCCATGATGACGAACTCGCTGGTGCCGATGCCGAAAGCGGCGGCGGCCAGCGCAATGAGGTGCAGGGGCATGGAAGGCAGGGGCGGGCCGGGCGGCGGGAAGCGGCGCGCCGGCGCATGAAAGGCAAGGGCGGAATTCTAGGGCAGCGCGGTGGCGGCGGGCCGGAAAGGCCCTGTTGGAATTAAGGGTATACCCGTATTTTTGTGCGCCCAGGCTACACCAGCTTCAAATCCACCGGCGACACGCCGGGAAACACGCGGGCCAGGCGCGTTCCGTCCAGCCCGTACAGCCGCGCGAACAGGCCGGCGAACACCGAGCGGTATTCGTTGAGCACGGGATAGTCGCGGTCCTGGAACAGCGTATCGCGCTTGACCGCCACCTGGCGGCCCGCGATGCGTCCGCCCCGCACGTTGCCGCCCATGACCCAGTACACGGTGCCATGGCCGTGGTCGGTGCCCTTGTTGCCGTTTTCGCGGAAGGTGCGGCCGAACTCGCTGATGACCACCACGGTGGTCTGGCTCCATGCCGGCCCCATGGCGTCGGCATAGGCCGCCAGCGCGCGGCCCAGTTGGCCCAGCCGGTTCGACAGCACGCCGCTGGCGGCGCCCTGGCCGACGTGCGTGTCCCAGCCGCTGACGTCGACGAAGCCCAGGTTGTAGCGGTCGATCATGAAGCGGGCGATGCGGCGCACTTCCTGTTCCAGCTTGTCGGCGGAGACGGCATTGCCGCTGGCCGCCTGCATCTCGGCCTCGATTTCCTCGCGCGCCGCGCCCAGGATGCGCTGCCCTTCCGCGACCGAGGCGTGCAGATCGGTGTCCTGGTACATGGATTCGATGGCGCGGTTGTCGTCGGGGCTCAGGCGCGACTTGCGGCCGGCGCCGATCAGGTCGATGTTGGGCACGCGCGTGCCGCCCCGGAATATCTGGGGCACGTCCGAGGTGAACGCGGCCGCCTGCGCATCCCGGGCGCCCAGGTCCGCCGCGAGGCGGTTGAGGAAGCCCGAGCGGTAGTCGCCGCCGGGGGCGGCGCCGCGCCCCAGTTCGATGCCGTTCTGGGTTTCGAAATGGCTGCGGCTGGTGTCCTCGGTGCCGGCGAAGGGCACGAACGCAAGCTGGCGGCGCTCGTAGAAGGGCAGCAGGCTTTCCGCCAGCGCCGGATGCAGGGCCCAGCCGTCGTCCAGGGGCAGGGCGGCGCCCGGCCCGCTGCCCGGACGCGCGATGGCGATGTTGGGCCGGGATTCGTAATAGAAGTCGCTGGAGGCCGGCACGAGCAGGCTGGCGGCGTCATAGGCGCCGCGCATGAAGACCACCAGCAGGCGGTTGCCGGAGGCCGCGGGGGCGGCGTAGAGGCGGCTGTTTGCCCATGCCAGCGGGGCGGCGGCCATCAGTTGTAGCAGGCGGCGGCGATCCATGGTGTTCTCCTGGGGCCCGTGCAAGGCTCCTTTGCTGTCAACAGGCCCTAACGGCGCATGAATTCCGGCGAGGCCAACAGGTAGATGTTGGCGTTCCGGGTCGATTTGGCTTGCTCGATCGCCTCCCGCGTGGCGGGCGACAGCCCCGCGAACAGGCCATTGCCGGCGTTGGCTTTCAGCAGGCCGGGCAGACGCGGCAGCTCGACCGGGCCGCTGTCGCCGTCCTCCTTGTAGAACCGCTGGGGCGCGCCGGCGATGACGCTGGCGACCTCGAAGCGCGCCGTCATCTGCCCGGATCCGGCCCAGTCGGACTGGCTCATGGGATAGCCGTCCGGCGTGAGGCGCTGGTTCAGGGGCTGGCCGAGCTGCTTCAGCATGCCGATGCCCGGCTTGGGATTCCGGATGGGCGGCATGCCGTCATAGGCAAGCCGCAGCGAGGAATAGACGTAATGCACCGGATCCTTGAACACCCCCTTTTGCAGGGACGCCGAGAACTCCGGCGAATCGAACAGCGTCCCGAGCGTGGCGGCGATGTCGCCGTCCGTCGCCAGGAATGTCTTGCTCATTTTCTCGACGAGCGCGGCCGGGGGCGAGTCGCCCGTGAAGTACACGGCCAATTTCCGGCTGATGTGCCGGGCCGTCGCCGGATTGCTCGCCAGGAGGCGGGCGGCCTCGTCGACCTCCGGCATGCCGGTTCCCGCGATGCGATGGCCCAGGAACTGCTTTTCGCCGAAATCGTGGCGCGCCGGATTGAAGAGGAACAGCCCCTCCTGCACGACCTTCGCGCGCCATTCGGGCCTGACCTTCGGCGGTTCGGTCTGCTGGCCGACGCCCAGCCCCGTGAGGATGCGGGCCAGCTCCTGGACGTCGGCCTGCGAGTAGCCGCCATCGACGCCCAGCGTGTGCAGTTCCATCAGTTCGCGCGCGTAGTTTTCATTGATCCGGCCGGCGGCGTTGCGGGTGTTGTCCAGGTAGATCAGCATCGCCGGGGCGCGCATCGTGGCGGACAGCAGGTCGCGGAACTTGCCCAGCGCGTGCGGACGGATGGCGCGGTCTTCGTACTGCGACAGGAAAACGCCCGCGTCCCCCTTGCCCAGGTCCACGTTGAAGTGGTTCATCCAGAACCAGGCCATCTGGTCCTGCAACTGGTTGGCCGAATAGAGCGCGCGCCACAGGGCCCGGTCGCTGACTTCCGAGGCCCGCCGGATCGAGAACTGGCGCGCTTCGCGCATGGCCTTCAGCTTTTGGTCCGGGGGCAGTTTTTCCGCCTTTTGCCGCATGCCGAGCTGCGTGGCCCGCGCCGCTTCATCGGATACGCGCGAGATCGACAGCGCATCGATCCGCTGCTGCACTTCGGCCGGCAGCGCGTCCTGCGCGGAGGGATGCAATTGCGCCCGCAGATAGCGTTCGGCGCCCATCTGCCGGATGCGGGCAAGCTCGGAAGGCGTGGCGCCCCAGGTCACGCGGTCGACCAGCGCGGCGTCGCGCGCCTTGGCGCCGGCGTCCGGCTGCGCCAGGGCGCCGGCGGACAGGAATAGCAACAGCGGGGGGGCGGCGAGGCGAAGGCGGAGACACGACAGCGGCATGCGGCGGAGACCTTCCTTGGGGCAATTCGAGGTGAGACAGGATAATCGCCGGGGGATTCCCCGCCGGGCGCGTCTTGAAACGCAAGGAAACGGATCGCATCCGGTTTTCGCCTATGCCCGGGCACGGCGCGGGGCCATTGGCGGGGCCCGGCCGCGGCCGTCCTATCATGAGGCAGGCAGGGACACGCAAGCGCCTGAAGGAGGGCGGCAATGGAAGGGATGATCGAGCGCCTGGAAGCGATGCTGGCCAAGGGAACGGACAACATGCTGTTGCGATTTTCCTTGGGGAAGGCCTACGCGGAACAGGATTGTTTCCGCGAGGCCGAGGAACACCTGCGCGCGTCGCTGGCGTTCGATCCCGCCTATTCCGTCGCCTGGAAGTGGCTGGGCAAGGCCTGCCTGGGACGGGGCGACAAAGCGGGCGCGCGAGCCGCCTGGGAGGCCGGCCTGAAGGCCGCGCACGACCGCGGCGACCAGCAGGTGGTGAAGGAATTGCAGGTGTTTCTCAAGCGCCTGGACAAGGCCGCCGGCGCCTGAGGCGCGTCATGCGTTGCCGGCGGGCGGGCGCGGCAGCCCGCCGAACGCCTCCAGCGCGCGCAACCGGCTTTGCGCCAGATCCACGATGGGCAGGGGGTAGCCGGCAGCGGCGCGCTCCATGGGGCTGGGGTCGTGGATGGCGCGCGCCTCCAGGTGCGCCAGTTCCGGCAGCCATTCGCGCAGGAACGCGCCGTCGGGATCGAACCGGCGCGATTGCGACAGCGGATTGAAGACGCGGAAGTAGGGCACCGCGTCGGCGCCGGTGGACGCGCTCCACTGCCAGCCCCCATTGTTGGAGGCCAGGTCTCCATCCACCAGGTGCGACATGAACCAGGCTTCGCCCTCGCGCCAATCGATGAGCAGGTTCTTCGACAGGAACATGGCGGCCACCATGCGCAGGCGGTTGTGCATCCAGCCCAGCGCCAGCAACTGGCGCATGGCGGCGTCGACGATGGGAATGCCGGTCCGGCCTTGCTGCCAGGCGCGCAGGTCCTCGGGCGCCTGGCGCCAGGGCACGGCGGCGGTCTCGGGTTTCATGGGCTGGCGCATGGACAGGGCGGGATGGGCGGCCAGCAGGTGCTGGTAGAACTCGCGCCACAGCAGTTCGCCGATCCACGCGGCGGCCCCGGCCTTGCCGCTGTCCAATTCGCCGTGGTTGGCCGCCAGCGCCGCGCGCAGGGCCTGGCCGGGCGACAGCACGCCCGCCGCCAGATAGGGCGACAGGCAACTGGTGGCGGGCAGCGACGGGAAGTCGCGCTGTTCGCGGTACGCGTCGATGACGCCGTCGGCGAAGGCCGCCAGCCGCTCGCCGGCGGCGGCCTCGCCCGCGGGCCACAGGGCGCGGACGGCGTCGTCCGGGGCGTTGAAACCTTCGAAGGCGGCGGGCAGGGGATCGGCCCGCCAGGCGGGCGGGGCCTGCGGGCGCGGGGCGGGCAAGGCCCGCGGCGGCGCCGTGCGCAGCCGTTCGCGGCAGGCGCGCGCATAGGGAGTGAAAACGCGGTAGCAATCGCCTTTGCCCGTCAGCACCGTGCCCGGCCGCAACAGCGAGGCGCCGTGGTGCAAGGTCCAGTCCACGCCCATGGCCCGCAGGCCGCTGGCCACCGCCTCATCGCGGCGGCGTTCATTGACGGCCCATTCGGCGTTGGCATGGACGTGGCCGATGGCGTGGGCCCGGCAGAAACCGGCCAGCGCGTCGGGCGCCTCGCTCCAGTCCCGCACCGTCAGCAGCTTGAGCGGTATGCCCAGCCGGCCGAGTTCGCGCGAAAGCTCGCGCAGGTTGCGCAGCCAGAAATCCACCTTGGCCGGCGCGTCGCCATGCCGGCGCCACTGGCCCGGCGCGGCCAGGAACAGCGCGGTCGCGGCGCCGCCTTCGGCGGCGGCCGCCAGGGCGGGATTGTCGTGCGCGCGCAGGTCGGTGCGCAGCCAGAGCAGGGTATTCATGGCGTTCCAGGGCGGGCGGTTCGCGGCCGATGCTTGCGGGCGAGGCTGGCATTCTATATTGCGGGGAGGCGGGGACGCCGGCCCCCCGGGGGCTTGGAAGACGATGTAAAAGCTACGAGTAGATGTGTCCAGCCGGGCGCGGGGGGGCCGCGCGGCCGTCAAACCATGAAACACGCTGGCGCTCCGTACGTATTGACGCCGCCCGGGCCCCGCCATGTAATCGAAGGTAAAACGACTAGAGACATGAACGCTATGGGAAATCTGATGGACCTCCGCCCGTCCTTTCTGAGGGGTCGCGCGCCCGCCGGCAAGACATCGCTCGACGTGTTGCAGAAGCTCTGGCGCTCGGTCGATCTGCCGGACGAGTCCCTGAGCCACGTCGTGCTGACAGGCGCGGATCCGGTTCTTCCCTCGTCTTTCGCGGTTGGCGCGGCGGCGCAGGCCAGCATGGCCGCGGCCGCCCTGGCCGCCGCCGAAATCTGGCACCTGCGCGGCGGCGCGAGGCAGCAGGTCAGCGTCGACATGCTGCACGCGGCGCAGGAATGCCGCAGCTATTTCAAGATCAACGGGGTCGCGCCGAATCCCTGGGATCCCATCACCGGCCTGTACCGTTGCGGCGACGGCAACTGGGTCCGCATCCATGCCAATTTCGCGCATCATCGCGATGGCGCGCTGGCGCTGCTGGGCTGTCCCCCGGGCGACGGCGCGACGCGAGCGGCGGTGGAAAGCGCGCTGGGCCGCTGGAATGCGCTGGATTTCGAGCAGGTGGCCGCCGACGCGGGCCTGGCGGTGGCCGCCATGCGCAGCTTCGACGAATGGGACCGCCACCCCCAGGGCCAGGCGGTGGCCGCACAGCCCCTGCTGACGATCGAACGCATCGGCGAAGCCGACCCGCGGCCCTTGCCCAAGTATGGGCACGACGCCCGCCCGCTCAGGGACATCCGCGTGCTCGACCTCACCCGCATCATCGCGGGGCCGGTCTGCGGCCGGGCGCTGGCCGCCTACGGCGCCGACGTGATGCTGGTCAATTCCCCGCAATTGCCCAATATCGACAACATCATCGACACCAGCCGGGGCAAGCTCTCGGTCCTGGCGGATCTGGACACGGCCGACGGCCGCATCGCCCTGGGCAACCTGCTGCGCAGCGCGCACGTGTTCGTGCAGGGTTACCGGCCCGGCGGCCTGGCCGCGCTGGGGTTCGGCCCCCAGGATGCGGCGCGCATCCGTCCGGGCATCGTCTACGTTTCCCTGTCCGCCTACGGCAATGCGGGGCCCTGGGCCAACCGGCGCGGTTTCGATTCGCTGGTGCAGACGGCCACCGGCTTCAACCATGCCGAAGCGCAGGCGGCGGGCCAGGAAGCGCCCAAGCCGCTGCCCATGCAGATCCTGGACCATGCCTCCGGCTACCTGATGGCGTTCGGCGCGCAGGCGGCGCTGGCGCGCCAGGCGACGGAAGGCGGTAGCTGGCATGTGCGGGTATCGCTGGCGCAGACCGCGCACTGGCTGCGCGGCCTGGGCCGCGTGGAAGGCGGGCTGGCCTGTCCGATGCCCGGCTTCGAAGGCCTGCTGGAGACCGGGCCCTCGGGCTTCGGCGAACTGGTCGCGCTGCGGCACGCCGCGCAGTTTTCGGCCACGCCCGCCCGGTGGACCCGTCCGTCCAGCCCGCCGGGCACCCACCCCACGGTCTGGCCGTTCAACTAGGCGGGCATCGTCCGCGCTATTGCGCCGCCTTCCATGCGCGCAAGGCGCGCATGGTGTTGGCGACGTGGGACTCGGGGCTCATGTCCGTGAATTCATAGAGGATCTTGCCCTGCGGCGAGATGACGTACGAGATGCGCTGCGCGTACTCCGGCCGCTTGTCATGGACCGCGTCGTAGGCTTTCATGATCTTGCCGTCGCCATCGGCGGCCACCGCGAACTTGCTGCGGCATTCGCTGACCGAGAACTTGTTCAGGGTTTCGATATTGTCCGTCGACACGCCGATGACGGTGGCGCCCAGGGACTTGTATTCGTCGGTGGCTTCGGCGAAGTTGTGCGCTTCGATCGTGCAGCCTTGCGTGAAGGCCGCCGGGAAGAAATACAGGACGACGGGGCCTTGCTTGAGCGCTTCGTCCAGCTTGAACGTGAAAACGTTGCCGCCCAGCGAAGCCTGGGCGCTGAAGTCCGGCGCGGGGGCGCCCACCTTGAGCGCGGCGTGGGCGGACGCGCCGGCCAGCAGGCCGCACAGCAATAACCAGGTGGCAGTGCGCTTCATGGCAATCTCCTTCAGTCTCTTGGGCCGCGCGGCGGCGTTCTTCCTACTGTAGCCGGGTGGATGGCGGGGGTCCAGGGCGGTTCGACGCCCCGGCGGCGTCAGTCGCGTCCGGACGGGCCCCGGCTATTGCCGTCCCCGCGCGGCTGGTCGCGCTGCTGTTGCTGCTGGCGGGCCTGCTGCTGGGCGCGGTCACGTTGTTGCTGCTGGCGGGCCTGTTGCTGGGCCTGGTCGCGTTGCTGTTGCTGGCGGACCTGCTGCTGGGCCTGGTCGCGTTGCTGCTGCTGGCGGGCCTGTTGTTGGGCCTGGTCGCGTTGCTGCTGCTGGCGGGCCTGTTGCTGGGCCTGGTCGCGTTGCTGCTGCTGGCGGGCTTGCTGCTGGGCCTGGTCGCGTTGTTGTTGCTGGCGGGCCTGCTGCTGGGCCTGGTCGCGTTGTTGTTGCTGGCGGGCTTGCTGCTGAGCCTGGTCGCGTTGTTGCTGCTGGCGGGCTTGCTGCTGAGCCTGGTCGCGTTGTTGCTGCTGGCGGGCTTGCTGCTGGGTCTGGTCGCGTTGTTGTTGCTGGCGGACCTGCTGCTGGGCCTGGTCGCGTTGCTGTTGCTGGCGGGCTTGCTGAGCCTGCTGGTCGCGCTGCTGCCGCTGACGGTCCTGTTGCTGGACCTGCGGCGATTGGGGGCGGCCGGGCTGGGCTGGCGATCCGTCCCGGGGGCCGCCTCCTTGGGCGTGGTCCCGGCCGCCGCGTCCGTTGTCCGGCCCGTTTCCTGGTCGCTCATCGCTGCCGGGACGCCGGCCTTCGGGCCGGTGATCCACGGAGGCCTGGGGCGGACGCCCCTTGTTCTGGTCGTAGAACTGGGCGCGGTTGTTGCCGGCGTCGCGGACGTAGCCGCGCTGTGCCTGGGTGGGCGGGGCATGGCGTTCGTTGCGCGCGGCCAGTTCGCGAGGATCGGCCCGGCGCTGGATGCCGGACGGGCCGCCGTGGTAGCTGACGCGGCGGTTGTCGACGTTGTTGACCACCACGTTGCGGTTGTAGACGTTGGTGACGTGCGTGATGTTCACGTTCGTGACGGCCCGGTTGTAGTAGAAGCGGTCGCGTTTCCAGTAACCGCCCGCATAGCCCAGGCCGGTGTAGCCGAAGCCGTAGTTGATGCCTCCATAGAAGCCCACGTGGGGGCCCCAATAGCCGGCGTTCCAGAGGTACAGGCCGTTCACGAAACCCCAGTAGCCCGGGGTCCAGAGCGCGCCGGCGTAGGGCGCGAGCACCCAGGCGCCAGGCACCCAGAAGAAACCGTAGCGGTTGCGGCTCCAATAGCCCGGCACCCAGAGGTAGCCGTCCGAGGGCGCCGGCGGCTGGACGTAGACCGGCAGGGGCGGCGGAGGTTCGGGACTGCGGTCCACCAGGGCCAGATTGGCGTCCGCCGGGTCGCCGCCGTCATAGGCCGGAGCCGGGGGCGCGGGCGGCGGTTCGTAGGTCTGCGCCGCGGCGCTGGCGCAGGCGGCCAGCAGGATGGCGGCGGCAATGGGCCGTGAACGGAAGATCCGGGAGCGGGAGGTCATGGTTTTTCCTTTGCGCAACGGGCGCGCGGATCAGTAGCCACGATAGTAGTAATGTGGGGCGGGGTAGGCCGGATAGTAATAATGCGGCGTGTAATAGACCGGAGCCGGGCGATAGTACGCCGGCCGGGCCGGCACCACGACGCATCCGGTCAAGGCGCTGGACACCGCCAGCATCAGCAACAGACTCTTTTTCATCTGGCAACTCCTGCCAAGCGCCAGGCGCGGCTTGCGCCCTGGTTGCGCTTGTAAGGATTAGGCCATAGGCCTGTGCGAGGAGTTCTGGTCTGTAATCGTTCCGAAACAGCTTTCGGGTGACGGATGTTTGCGCCCGCGTGACCGTCGATGTCGTTCGTATCAGGATGGAGCCCCCCACGCCGCGCACGCTTGTTGCCCTTACGCTGCCCACCATCGGCGCTTGGCAAAAAAAACAGGGGCCGCCTGAGCGACCCCTGGTGCTTGCCGTGCGCGGCGGGCTTCAGTTCCAGCGGCCGCCGTTGCCCGCGAGGCTGAAACGGCCGGCGCCCATGAAGGCGATGGCCAGGCCGGTGAACAGGAACATGCCTTGCAGTTCCAGCGCCCAGCCGCCGTTGTTGGTCAGGCTGCCGAGCTGGCCGGTGTGGGCCAGCAGGATGGCGACGACCATGTTGATGGCGATCAGCAGGCCGCCCAGGCGGGTGTAGATGCCGACGATGATCAGGATGGGGGCGAGGATTTCGCCGACGTAGGCGCCATAGGCCAGGAAGCCGGGCAAACCATGCGAGGACAGCATGCCGCCGATGCCGCCGACGCCGCCGGTCAGTTTGAACAGGCCGTGCAGGAGTATCAGGATGCCGAGGGTCAGGCGCAGGATCAGTTTGCCGGTGTCATCGGACTTGATCATGGTGGGTTCTCTTCTAATGGTTGAACGGGACAGCGGCCGTTGGAGCGCGTTGCGAGCCTTTGGTTCCGCGCCCCGGGGCATCTCGCAAGGCAAGGGCGCGAACCGGGGACGGGCTGGGCCATTATGGCAAAACCCGAGCAAAACCATCAAGCATTTGTCGTGGCGCCGCGACGCTTTTTCAACAAATGCTTACGGATGCCGGGAGGCGCTCAGAACTCCTCCAGGAAGCGCATGCGGAAGCGGCGTCCCTTGATATTGCTGTTGGACAGGCGCGAGAAGGCCTGCTTGGCGATCTGGCGGTCCAGCGCGACGTAGGAGACGAACTCGGAGATATTGATCTTGCCGACCTGTTCGAACGCCAGGCCGCCGTCGCCCGTCAGGGCGCCCAGCAGGTCGCCGGGGCGCAGCTTGTCCTTTTTGCCGCCCTGGATGCACAGGGTGATCATCGGCGCGCGCAGCGGGCGGTCCGCCTTGGGCCGCAGCGACTTGATGTCGGCCCAGACCAGCGGCGCGCCCTGGTATTGCTCGATCAGGTTCGCCCAGCGCATTTCGTCGGGCGAGCACAGGCTGAGCGCCAGGCCTTTCTGTTCGCCGCGGCCGCTGCGGCCGATGCGGTGCACGTGGACTTCGGTGTCCTTCGTCACGTCCACGTTGATGACGGCGCCCAGGTTCTGGATGTCCAGGCCGCGGGCCGCCACGTCGGTGGCG
Organism: Achromobacter veterisilvae; assembly: GCF_037619525.1. Classification (NCBI taxonomy): domain Bacteria; kingdom Pseudomonadati; phylum Pseudomonadota; class Betaproteobacteria; order Burkholderiales; family Alcaligenaceae; genus Achromobacter; species Achromobacter veterisilvae. The sequence continues at coordinate 3,946,082 of NZ_CP148753.1, forward strand.
ACCAGCACGGCGCAGCTCTGGTTGGCGAACTGGATCAGGATTTCATCGCGCTCGCGCTGTTCCAGGTCGCCATTGAGCGCCTGGGCGCTGATGCCTTCGGCCTGCAGGCGTTCGACCAGGTCGTGGCTGCGCACCTTGGTGTTGCAGAACGCCAGCGTGGAGGCCGGCCGGAAATGCGCCAGCAGGCGCGCCACCGCGTCCAGCCTGTCGCGGTCGTCGATTTCGTAGAAGATCTGTTCGATGCGGCTGGCGTCGTGCTGGGATTCCGCCTTGACCTCGGCGGGGTTGCGCAGAAAGCGCGCGGCGAGCTTGCGGATGTTGTCGGGGTAGGTGGCCGAGAACAGCAGGGTCTGGCGCTTGGCCGGGCAATGCGAGGCGATGGCGACGATGTCGTCGTAGAAGCCCATGTCGACCATGCGGTCGGCCTCGTCCAGCACCAGGGTGTTCAGGCCGGACAGGTCCAGGCTGCCGCGCGCCAGGTGGTCCTGGATCCGGCCGGGCGTGCCCACGACCAGGTGCGTGCCGCGGGCCAGCGATTCGGCCTGGGGACGCGCGGCGGCGCCGCCGCACAGGGTCAGGATCTTGATGTTGGCGATCTGCCGGGCCAGCCGGCGCAATTCCTGCGCGACCTGGTCGGCCAGTTCGCGCGTGGGGCACAGCACCAGCGCCTGGGGCGCGAGGCGGGCGGGGTCCAGCTTCTGCAGCACTCCCAGGCCGAACGCCGCGGTCTTGCCGCTGCCGGTCTTGGCTTGCGCGATGAGGTCGCGGCCTTCCAGGATCAAGGGCAGGCTTTGCGCCTGGATGGGCGTCATTTGCTCGAAGCCCAGGCTTTGCAGATTGCCGAGCAGGGCGGGCAAGAGGGGCAGGGAGGTGAAGGAGCTGTTGGTCACAATAAGGGGAAAAAGGCGCTTTTCGCCGGGCGGGGCGCGCGGCGGGGACGGAATGTCCGGTGCGTCCCAGAGTGTACCGCTTGGGCAGGCGTAGCCCGCGGCGGACACGAGCCGCCGCCGGCTATGCCTGCGGCTCGTAGGTGCCGGCCAGCTTGCGGGCGGCCTCCTGCATGCGCGGCAGCCAGGCGCGCGCGCCGTCGATCGACAGCCGGGCCACCGGCGCGTGCAGCGCCACGGCGGCAATGGCGCGCGTGCCGTGCAGGATGGGCACCGCCATGCAGACGATGCCGAGCAGGAATTCCTCGCGGTCGAAGCTGGCGCCTTCTTTCTTGATGGCGCGCAATTCGCGCTCCAGCGTGGCCACGTCGCAAAGCGTATTGGGCGTGTAGCGCGGCAGCGGCGCGGCGGCCAGCAGGCGTTCGCGCGCTTCCCGCCGCATATGCGCCAGGAACAGCTTGCCGCTGGCCGAGCAGTGCAGCGGCACCCGCGAGCCCGATTGCAGGTTGACCCGCAGCGGCCAGGCGGTTTCGACGCGGTCCAGGTAGATGACCTCGTCGCCGTCCAGCATGGTGCAGTTGCAGGTTTCGCCGATTTCGTCGACCAGGCTGTCCAGGATCCGGTGGCGTTCGCCCCGCAGCGGCGAATTGAGCAGGGTGTCGCGGGCCAGCGCGCTCAGCCGGGGGCCGCTGACGTAGCTTTTGCCGGCGGGTTCGCGCAGCAGCATGCCGGCATCGACCAGGCGCGACAGGATGCGCAGGACGGACGGCTTGGGCAGGCCCGTGGCCTCGGTGAGCGCCGCCAGCGATACCGGATGCCCGGCCCGGGCGACCTGTTCCAGCAGGGCCAGCGCGCGCAGCGCCGCGGAGGATTCGTCTTTCATCTTTCAATAATTGAAGATTCGGCGGTGTGAGCCCTATCCTCGCACGGATTTTGCAGAAAATGAAACGCCATGGGGTGGGATCGGCGGGCGTTCTGCTGCAGTATCGGATCACGCCGGCCAATATGCAATCCGACACGCGCCGGCCTGCCAGGAGAGAGACCATGAGCAGCAAGCAACACATGACCCCCAGCGAAGCGTTTGTCGAAACGCTGGTCGCCCAGGGCGTCAAGGACGTATTCGGCATCGTCGGCTCGGCCTTCATGGACGCGCTGGACCTGTTCCCGGCCGCGGGCATCCGCTTCGTGCCGACGGTGCACGAGCAGGGCGCCGCGCACATGGCCGACGGCTATTCGCGCGTGACCGGCCGCCACGGCGTGTGCATCGCGCAGAACGGCCCGGGCATCACCAACTTCGTCACCGGCGTGGCCGCCGCCTACTGGGCGCACAGCCCGGTGGTGGCGATCACGCCGGAGACCGGCACCTCGGGCATGGGCCTGGGCGGTTTCCAGGAAACCGAGCAGTTGCCGATCTTTTCGCGCATCACCAAGTACCAGGCGCACGTGAACCGGCCCGACCGCATGGCCGAATTCACGGCCAAGGCCTTCGACAATGCGCTGGCCGAACGCGGGCCGACGCAACTGAACATCCCGCGCGATTACTTCTACGGCGAGATCGACGTGGCCATTCCCGAGCCGCGCCGCGTCCGCCGCGGCCCGGGCGCCGAAGAGGACCTGGAGGCGGCGGCGGCGCTGCTGGCGCAGGCCAAGTTCCCCGTCATCGTCGCGGGCGGCGGCGTGCTGTTTTCCGACGGGCAGGCCGAATGCGTGGCGCTGGCCGAACTGCTGGGCGCGCCCGTGGTGACGAGCTACCTGCACAACGACGCCTTCCCGGCCAGCCATCCGCTGTGGTGCGGCCCGCTGGGCTACCAGGGCGCCAAGGCCGGCATGAAGCTGCTGTCGCAGGCCGACGTGGTGCTGGCGCTGGGCACGCGGCTGGGGCCTTTCGGCACCTTGCCGCAACACGGGCTGGACTATTGGCCGCAGGGCGCGCGCATCATCCAGGTCGACGCCGACCACCGCATGCTGGGCCTGGTGCGTCCGGTTTCGGTGGGCATCTGCGGCGACGCCAAGCCCGCGGCCGCCGCGCTGACCGCCAAGCTGAAGGGGCGCGACGTGGCCAGCGCGCGCACCAAGGCGGCGCGCGGCGAACAGATCGCGGCGCAGAAGGCCGAGTGGGAAAAGGAACTGGACAGTTGGTCGCACGAGCGCGACGACTGGAGCCTGGACATCATCGAGCACGGCGGCGGCCGCATGCATCCGCGCCGCATGCTGCGCGAACTCGAGCGCGCCATGCCCAAGCACGTGATGGTGTCCACCGACATCGGCAACATCTGCTCGGTGTCCAACAGCTATCTGCGCTTCGACGAGCCGAATTCGATGCTGGCCGCGATGAGCTTCGGCAACTGCGGCTATGCGCTGCCGGCGCTGATCGGCGCCAAGCTGGGCCGGCCCGACCGGCCGGCGGTGGCCTATGTGGGCGACGGCGCCTGGTGCATGAGCTTCCAGGAACTGCTGACCTGCGTGCGCGAACAGATCCCGGTGACGGCCGTGGTGTTCCACAACGGCCAATGGGGCGCCGAGAAGAAGAACCAGGTGGACTTCTACGGGCGCCGCTTCGTCGGCAGCAACCTGAAGAATCCGAACTTCTCCGAACTGGCGCGGGCCATGGGCGCGGAAGGCATCCGCGTGGAGCATGCCGACCAGGTGGGCGCGGCGCTGCAGGCCGCCTGCCGGGCGCAGTCCGAGGGCAAGACCACCGTGCTGGAGATGATGGTGAGCCAGGAACTGGGCGACCCGTTCCGGCGCGACGCCCTCAAGCAGCCGGTGCGCTTCCTGGACAAGTACAAGCCCTACGTGAACCAGCCGTTCAGTCCGGGCGAGGTGCCGCTGCCGATCGATCCCGTCAGGGGCTGACCGCGACAGGCCCGGCGCGGCGCCGTCCGCGCCGGGATTCCCCCGCCAGTCCTTGCGGCTCGTCCGCGGCAGGAGCAACACATGGAAAGCGATCGATTGTTCGAGCCGCTGCGCAGCGCCGCGCTGTCGGCCGGACGCCTGCGCACGGCGGTGGCCTATCCGCTGTGCCCCACGAGTCTGGGCGCCGCCGTCCAGGCGCGCGACGCCGGCTATATCGAGCCGGTGCTGGTGGGGCCGGCGCGCCGGCTGTACGCCCTGATGGCGGAGGCGGGCCTGGCCGAAGACGCACTGGAAGTAGTCGATACGCCGGACGACGAGAAGCTGGCGGCCTGCGCGGCCGCCGCCCTGGCGCGCGACGGCGCGGTGCGCATGCTGATGAAGGGCAGCCTGCACACCGATCACTTCATGTCGGCCGTGGTGGCGCGCGACGCCGGGCTGCGCACCGACAGGCGCATCAGCCACGCGTTCGTGATGGCGGTGGCGGCGTATCCGAAGCTCTTCATCCTGACCGACGCGGCGGTGAACATCGCGCCCACCTTGCAGGAAAAGGCGGACATCGCGCAGAACGCCATCGACCTGGCGCGCGCGCTGGGCGTGGAGCGGCCCAAGCTCGCGGTGCTGTGCGCCACCGAGTCGGTCAATCCGTCGATGCCGGCGACGCTGGACGCCGCGGCCCTGTCGAAGATGGCCGACCGCCAGCAGATCCGCGGCGGAGATATCGACGGCCCGCTGGCGTTCGACAACGCCATCTCGCGCGTGGCGGCGGACCAGAAGGGCATCGTCTCGCGCGTGGCGGGCGACGCCGACATCCTGCTGGTGCCGGACATCGAGGCCGGCAACATGCTCTACAAGGAACTGACCTGGCTGGCCGGCGCGGGCACGGCCGGGCTGGTGCTGGGCACGCGCGTGCCGGTGCTGCTGACCAGCCGCTCCGATTCCATGCTGGCCCGCGTGAACAGTTGCGCGGTGGCCGCGCTCTATGCGCGCGCGCTCGCCGCCTGACCGCCGCGGGTCCGGGATGGCGCCTGGCTCCAAAAAGTCCGGCGGTTTGGTACTAAGCCCTGACCCGCTGGCTCGCTACGCTACTTCCAAGGCCATCCGTTGAATGGTTCAAGACACAGAACGCCAAGGGGTAGAACATGCGCAGCGCAAGAAAATGCTTGACCACGATGCTGGCCGCGTTGGCCATGGCCGGCGCGGCCGTGGCGGCGGACGCTCCCAAGCCGGGCGGCACGCTGGTTATCGGTTCGACGCAGGTGCCGCGGCACCTGAACGGCGCGGTGCAGTCTGGCACCGCGACCGCGCTGCCCAGCGCGCAACTGTTCGCCAGCCCGCTGCGCTACGACGCCGACTGGAAGCCGCAGCCCTACCTGGCGCAATCCTGGGAGCTTGCGCCGGACGGCAAGTCGTTGACGCTGCACCTGCGCAAGGACGCCCTGTTCCACGACGGCAAGCCGGTGACCTCGGCCGACGTGGCGTTCTCGGTCATGGCGGTCAAGAACAACCATCCGTTCCAGACCATGTTCGCGCCCGTCGAGGCCGTCGATACGCCGGATCCCTACACGGCCGTGCTGCGCATGAGCAAGCCGCACCCGGCGATCCTGCTGGCGCTGTCGCCGGCCCTGATGCCGGTGCTGCCCAAGCACATCTACGACGACGGCCAGGACCTCAAGACGCATCCGCGCAATTCGGCCAACGTGATCGGCTCCGGGCCGTTCAAGTTCAAGGAATTCAAGCCGGGCCAGGAAATCGTGCTGGAGAAATTCGACAAGTTCTTCCTGCCGGGCAAGCCCTACCTGGACCGGATCGTCGTGAAGATCAACCCGGACGCCACCAACCTGCTGATCGGGCTGGAGCGCGGGGATATCGCCGCCTTGCCGTTCATGACCGAGCCGACCATCCTGCGGCGCGCCAAGGACAACACGGCCCTCACCATGACCAGCAAGGGCTATGAAGGCATCGGCGCGCTGAGCTGGCTGGCCTTCAACACGGCGCGCAAGCCGCTGAACGACCTGCGGGTGCGCCAGGCCATCGCCTACGCGGTCGACAAGGGCTTCATCACCAAGGCGCTCAACGCGGGCTTCGCCAAGCCCGCCGACGGCCCCATCATCGGCACGAGTCCGTTCGCCACGCAGGACGTCGTGAAGTATCCGCTGGACCTGAAGAAGTCCGAGCAACTGCTGGAAGAGGCGGGCTTCAAGAAGGACGGCAAGGGTGAGCGCCTGGCGCTCACCGTGGATTACATGCCGGGCTCCGACGTGCAGGGCAAGAACGTGGCGGAGTACCTGCGCAGCCAGTTGAAGAAGGTGGGCATCGCCGTGCAGGTGCGCGCGTCGCCGGACTTCCCGACCTGGGCCAAGCGCATCGCCAGCCACGATTTCGACATGACCACCGACATCGTCTTCAACTGGGGCGATCCGGTCATCGGCGTGCACCGGACCTATCTGTCCAGCAATATCCGCGACATCATCTGGACCAATACGCAGTCCTACGCCAACCCGAAGGTCGACGCCCTGCTGGAGCAGGCGGGCACCGAGACCGACGTGGACAAGCGCCGGGCGCTGTACGGCGAATTCCAGCGCATCGTCACCGAAGACCTGCCCATCGATTTCCTGACCGTCATCCCATACCATACGCTCGCGTCCAAGAAAGTGCACGCCTTGCCCGACGGGATCTGGGGCGTCATGTCGCCCATGGACGACACCTACTTGCAGTAGGGGGCCGCCATGACGCGCTATCTCCTGCGCCGCCTCGCCTACGCGCTGGTGCTGCTGCTGGCCGTGGTGACGCTGAACTTCCTGTTGATCCATATCTCGCCTGGGGATCCGGTCGAGACGATCGCCGGATCGATGGGCGGCATCAGCGAAGAACTGCGCGCGCAACTGCGCGCGCAGTACGGGCTGGACAAGCCTTTCGCGGTGCAACTGGGCCTGTACCTGTCGCAGGTGCTGCGCGGCGACCTGGGCTATTCCTACTTCTTCAACGTGCCCGTGGCCCAGTTGATCTGGGAGCGCGTGCCCGCCACGCTGCTGCTGGTGGTGACTTCGGTGCTGGGCGCGTTCGTGGCCGGCACGCTGCTGGGCACGCTGGCCGCGCGCAAGCCCAACGGGCCGCTGTCGCAGGGCATCACGCTGCTGTCGGTCGTGGGCTATTCCGCGCCGGTGTTCTGGACCGGGATCATCCTCATCCTCCTGTTCGCGTCGGTCCTGCCGGTGTTCCCGGTGTCCGACATGCGTTCCGCCGGCGGGCCGCAGGACGGGTGGGCGGGCGTGCTGGACGTGCTGCACCACCTGGTGCTGCCGGCCTTCACGCTGGCCTTCGTGTACCTGGCGCAGTACAGCCGGCTGGCGCGCGCCAGCGTCATGGAGGCCCTGTCGGCCGACTACATCCGGACCGCGCGGGCCAAGGGCCTGCCGGAACGGTCGGTGCTGTACAAGCACGCGCTGCGCAACGGCGTGCTGCCGGTGGTGACCATGCTGGGCCTCCAGTTCGGCAATGTGCTGGCGGGCGCCATCCTGGTGGAGACGGTCTTCAACTGGCCCGGGCTGGGACGCCTGGCGTTCGATTCCGTGCTCAGGCGCGACTACCCCACGCTGCTGGGGATTCTGCTGTTCGCATCGCTGCTCGTGGTGGTGATGAACCAGCTTACCGATCTGGCCTATCGCCTGATCGATCCCAGGATCAAGACGACATGAGCCAGGTTCCTCCCGCCGTTCCCATCGCCGCTCCCGCGGGCGCGGCAACGCGGCCGCCGGCGCGGCAATCCTACGAAGCCCTGCGGGTGTTCGCGCGCAATCCCTCGGCGGTGGCCGGCGTGCTGCTGCTGGCCGCCATTCTTGCGGTCACGATCTTCGGGCCCATGGCGATGGAGGCGGACCCCTTCGAAATCGCCGGGGCGCCGATGAGCCCGCCGGGCGCGGACGCGCTGCTGGGCACCGACTACCTGGGACGCGACGTGCTGACCGGCATGGTGTACGGCGGCCGCGCCACCTTGCTGGTGGGCGTGGTGGCGGCCGTGCTGTCCATGGCCATCGGCCTGACCGTCGGGGCGCTGGCGGGCTATTACGGCGGCTGGGTCGACGAAACCCTGATGCGCATCACCGAGTTCTTCCAGGTGCTGCCCACCTTGCTGTTCGCCATGGTGCTGGTGACGCTGTTCTCGCCGTCGCTGGCGACCATCGCGGTCGCGATCGGCGTGGTCAGTTGGACGGGCACGGCGCGGCTGGCGCGCGGCGAGTTCCTGCGGCTGAAGCGGCGGGAATACGTGCTGGCGGAGCGGGTGATCGGCGCGGGCGACGCGCGGATCATCTGGCGGGTGATCCTGCCCAACGCGCTGGCGCCGCTGATCGTGTCCGCCACGCTGGCCATCGGCATGGCGATCCTGTTCGAGGCCGGCCTGTCGTTCCTGGGGCTGGGCGACCCGAACATCATGAGCTGGGGGCTCATGATAGGCAGCAACCGGCCCTACATCCTGACCGCCTGGTGGGCCGTGACCCTGCCGGGAGCGGCCATTTTCCTGACGGTGCTGGCGGTCAGCCTGATCGGCGACGGCCTGAACGACGCGCTGAATCCGAACTCGCGGGGACGCTCATGAACGCGGTGGAACAGCCGCCCGTGCTCGAGGTGGACCGCCTGAGCCTGGAGTTCCGGGCGCGGGGGCGCGTGGCCGAGGTGCTGAGCGCGGTCAGCTTCGAACTGCGTCCGGGCGAAACGCTCTGCCTGGTGGGCGAGTCCGGCTGCGGCAAGAGCATGACGGCGCTGGCCATCATGCGGCTGATTCCGCCGCTGGGCCGGATCGGCGCCGGCAGCGTGCGCCTGCGCGGCGACAACCTGGCCGGCCACGACGAGGAGGCCATGCGCCGGGTGCGGGGCAACAAGATATCCATGATCTTCCAGGAGCCCATGACCGCGCTGAACCCGGTGTACACGGTGGGCGACCAGATCGCGGAACCGCTGCGGCTGCACCAGGGGCTGGGCAAGGCCCAGGCGCGCGAACGCGCCATCGACATGCTGAAGTCCGTCGGGATCCCCTTGCCGGAGCGGCGCGTGGACGACTATCCGCACCAGATGTCCGGCGGCATGCGCCAGCGGGTGATGATCGCCATCGCGCTGGCCTGCGACCCCGACGTGCTGATCGCCGACGAGCCCACCACCGCGCTGGACGTGACGGTGCAGGCGCAGATCTTCGACCTGCTGCGCGAACAGCAGGCGCGGCGCGGCACCGCGGTGCTGCTGATCACGCACGACATGGGCGCGGTGTCGGAAATGGCGGACCGCGTCGTGGTCATGTACGGCGGGCGGGTGGTGGAGCAGGGCGGCGTCCGTGAAATCCTGGCGCATCCGCGCCACCCCTATACCCGCGGGCTGATCGCCTGCCTGCCCGAACTGGACCGCGAGCCCAGCGATATCCGTCCGGACCTGCCGGAGATTCCCGGTGTGGTGCCGTCGGTCTGGGAGCGCGGCGCGGGCTGTCCGTTCCTGGAGCGCTGCGGCCAGGCGATGCCCCGCTGCCGCGACGCCTTCCCGCCGCTGACCCGCGTGGGCGGCGCGCAGGAAGTGGCCTGTTGGCTCTACCCGGAGACGGCGCCATGACGCAGCCGCATGCCCCCGCCTTGCTGTCGGTGCGGGACCTGGCCGTGCATTTCCCCATCGGCGGCCGCGGACGCGACGGCAAGCCGGTCGTCGTCAAGGCCGTGGACGGCGTGTCGTTCGACCTGGAGCGCGGACGCACCCTGGCGATCGTGGGCGAGTCCGGTTCGGGCAAGACCACCACGGCGCTTTCCGTGCTGCGCCTGGCCGACCCGACCGCGGGCTCCATCCACTTCGACGGAACCGACCTGACCGCACTGCGCGGCGCGGACCTGCGCCGCATGCGGCGGCGCCTGCAACTGGTGTTCCAGGATCCGTATTCGTCCTTGAATCCGCGCCAGCGCGCCGGCGACATCGTGCGTTCGCCGCTGGACCTGATGGGCATCGATCCGCCTGGCGGGCGCGAGGCGCGCGTGGCCCGGATGTTCGAACTGGTCGGGCTGCGTCCAGAGCAGCGCCAACTGTTTCCGCACCAGTTTTCCGGAGGGCAGCGGCAGCGCCTGAACGTGGCCCGGGCGCTGGCCAGCGCGCCCGACCTGATCGTCTGCGATGAACCGGTATCGGCGCTGGACATCGCCATCCGGGCGCAGATCCTGAACCTGCTGCGCCGGATCCAGCGCGAGCAGGGGCAGTCCTTTCTGTTCATCTCCCACGACATGGCGGTGGTCGAGCACATCTGCGACGACATCGCCGTGATGTACCTGGGCAAGATCATCGAGCAGACCTCGCGGGAGGCTTTCTTCTCGCGTCCGCTGCACCCCTATAGCGTCGCGCTGATGTCGGCGGTGCCGACGGTCAAGGGCGGGCGCGAACTCGCGGCCAGGCGGGTGCGGTTGTCGGGCGACCCGCCCAGCCCGGTGGATCCGCCGCCGGGCTGTCGCTTCGCCGGCCGCTGTCCGGCCGCGCAGGAACTGTGCGCGGCGCGCGAGCCGGCGTTGCGCGAAGTCGTGCCGGGCCACCGCGTGGCCTGCCATTTCGTCGAATTCCGCGCAGGCGTCCTGGAGTCGCCGCTGCGGGGTTGAACCCAAGAGACTCCGAGGAGAGCCAGATGACCCAGCCTGCCACGACCATCTATGCCGCGCGCAGCATCCTGACCATGAATCCGGCCCAGCCGCGGGCCACGCACGTCGCCGTGCGCGACGGCTGCATCCTGGGAGTGGGCAGCAAGGAATCGCTGGCCGGCTGGGGCCCAGCCGAAATCGACGACCGCTATGCGGACAAGGTGCTGATGCCGGGCCTGGTGGAAGGGCATTGCCATCTGCCCGAAGGCGGCATGTGGAAGTTCGTCTATGTCGGCTTCTACGACCGGCGCGGGCCCGACGGCCGGCTCTGGGAGGGGCTGAAAAGTCTCGAGGCTGTCGCCGCCCGGCTGCGCGAGGCCGAAAGCGCCCTGGCGCCGGACGCGACGCTGATCGGCTGGGGCTTCGATCCGATCTTCTTCGAGGGGCGGCGGATGGACGTCCGGGACCTGGACGCGGTGTCCCCGCGGCGGCCGGTCGTGGTCATGCACGCCAGCATGCACCTGATGAACGTCAATACGCCGATGCTGGCGCGGGCGGGCATCGACCGCGATACCGATATCGAAGGCGTGACCCGGATGGAGAACGGCGAGCCCAGCGGCGAACTCTGCGAATTCGCGGCCATGTTCCCGGTCATGCGCCTGATCGGCAGCCCGTTCCGCACGGTCGGCGTGTCGGAAGACGGGCTGCGCATGTTCGGCAAGGTCGCGCAATGGGCGGGCGTCACCACTGCCACGGACCTGGTCAACGAACTGGGCGACGAGGGGCTGGCGACGCTGGCCCGCGTCACCGCCGAACCGGACTACCCCGTGCGCATCGTGCCGGCCGCGTCGGCCCTGACGTATGCCGGAGATCCGGCGCGCTGCCTGGCGAAGCTGGAGGAGGCGCGGCGGCTGAACCACGGCAAGCTGCATTTCGGGATGGTCAAGCTGGTGGTGGACGGGTCGATCCAGGGTTTTACGGCCAGGGTGCGCTGGCCGGGCTACTACAACGGCGCGCCCAACGGCATCTGGGTCATCGCGCCGTCGGAACTGGACACGCTGGTCCAGGCGTACCACGACGCGGGCGTGCAACTGCACATCCACACCAACGGCGACGAGGCCACGCAGTTGGCGATCGAGGCCGTGGACCGGGCCCTGCGCCGCAGCCCGCGGCGCGACCACCGCCACACATTGCAGCATTGCCAGATGGCCGACGCGGCCCAGTTCCGGCGCATGGCCAGCCTGGGCATGTGCGCCAATCTCTTCGCCAACCACATCTTCTACTGGGGCGATGCGCACTATGCGCTGACCATGGGGCCGGACCGCGCCAACCGCATGGACGCCTGCGCCACGGCCGCGCGCGCGGGGGTGCCGTTCTCGATCCACTCGGACGCGCCGATCACGCCGCTGGGGCCGCTGTTCACCGCGTGGTGCGCGGCGAACCGCCGGACCTCCTCGGGGCGGGTGCTGGGAGAATCGGAGCGGATCGGCGTGGACGCCGCGCTGCACGCCGTCACGCTGGGCGCGGCCTACACCCTGCATCTGGACCACCTGGTGGGTTCGATCGAAGTGGGCAAGTACGCGGACTTCTGCGTGCTGGAGGACGATCCCCTGGCCGTCCCGGCGGAAGGATTGAAGGACGTGCCGGTGGCGGGCACTGTCATCGGCGGAAGGCCCCTGGCCTTGCGGGAGGGCTGACATGGCGGCGCAAGGCGCGGCGCCCGCGCGCATCGCGCTGACGGTGGTGGGCGGTTTCCTGGGCGCCGGCAAGACGACCCTGCTCAACCACGTGCTGGCCGCCAGCCGCCGCCGCGCGGCGGTGCTGGTGAACGACTTCGGGCCGGTCGATATCGACGCGGGCCTGATCGCGCAGCGCGCCGACGAAGTGATCCGGCTGGCCAACGGCTGCGTCTGCTGCTCGATGGCGGGGGGACTGGACGACGCGCTGGCGCGCGTGCTGGCGCTGGACCCCCTGCCCGAATGGATCGTGATCGAGGCCAGCGGCGTTTCCGATCCGGCCCGCATCGCGCAGGTCGGCATGTCCGATCCGATGCTGCAACTGGAGGGCGTGGTGGTCGTGGCCGATGCCGCGAACGTGCGCGCGCTGGCCGCGGATCCGCTGCTGGCCGACACCATAGGGCGCCAACTGAAGGCCGCCGACTTGCTGGTGCTGAACAAGACCGACCTGGCGCCGCCGCGGGAGCGCGCGCCGTTGCGGGCCTGGCTGGACGAAGCGACGGGCGGCGCGCCCGTCATCGAGGCGAGGGAAGGGCGCGTGGACCTGCGCTATCTGCTCGGAGAACCCGCGGGGCATCCCGCGCATCACGATTGCGGCATGGAGGATTGCGGCCATCCCGCGCACGGGGCCGGCCCGCCGGCCGAGGACCCGGGCCATCCGTTCGAGAGCTGGCTGTGGCGGGCGCCGGCCATGCTCGACGCCGACAGGCTGGCCGAGCGGCTGAGGCAGTTGCCGCGGCCGCTGCTGCGCGCCAAGGGCTGGGTGCGCACGGACCGGCACGGTCTGGTGCTGGTGCAACTGGCGGGACGGCGGGTGCGCTACGACACTCGGGCCACGCCGCCGGCCGGCCTGGCGGAGCCGGCGCTGGTACTGATCGGCCTGCGCGGGGCCGTCGATCCGGACGCGGTGGCGGCATGGCTCGCGCCCGCGGCGGCCTGACGCCGGCGTCCGTTCTGGTGCAAGCGATTTCCCTTTTCTGGTTCTAGACCCTGCCTTGCGGCTCACTTACCTTGGATCGTGAACGCTGGCGCAATCCGCGCCGGTTTCTACCGGAGGTACGCAATGCACAAGACCGTCACCGCGGACATGCTGGCCGAATTCGCGGCGGCCTGGAACCGCCACGATATCGACGCGCTGATGTCCTTCATGAGCGACGATTGCGTATTCGAAACCGTGGGCGGACCCGAACAATGGGGCACGCGGCACGCGGGGCGCGACGCGGTGCGCGTGGCCTTCGCCGCGGCATGGGCCGCCTTTCCCGACGCGCAATGGCGCAACGGGCGGCACTGGGTCGCCGGAGACCGGGGCGTGTCCGAATCCACCTTCACCGGCACCGCGGCGGACGGGTCCAGGGTCGAAGCCGACATGGTCGACGTCTTCACGTTCCAGGACGGCAAGATCCGCGTCAAGAACGCATTCCGCAAGCAGCGGCCAGCCTTGCCGGCGCGGTCCTGAGGCCGGCGTTTCGCATTCAGCAACCGGAACCGCAGCATGGATACCCAAATGTCCTTCCAACCTGAAGGCCCGGCCCGTTCGGGCGGGGCAGCAATCAGCGCGTACAACCCGGCCTACGATCCGCTGGTGTCGCCGCCCGGCCGCGGGCAGGATTACGCGCCCACCTACTGGGTCGCGACCGCCGGCGCGCCGCCCGAGGACGACGGCCCGGTCGATGGCGACATCGACGCCGACGTGGTGATCGTCGGCTCCGGCTTCACCGGCCTGTCCGCGGCCCTGACCCTGGCGCGGGACTTCGGCGTGAAGGCGGTGGTGCTGGAGGCCAATCGAGTGGTCTGGGGCTGCACCAGCCGCAACGGCGGGCAGGGGCAGAACGCGTCGGGGCGGCTGTACCGTTCGCAGTGGATCGCGCGCTGGGGGCTGGACACCGCCAAGCGCCTGGACGCGGAGATCCGCGAAGGCTTCGAATACTGGAAGAGCCTGGTCGCGCAGGTGGATTGCGACGCGCAGCCGGGCGGGCACCTGTATACGGCGCATCGCCGGAAGAAGATGGCGTTCCTGGAGAACGAGGCGCGCGTCATGCGCGAGGTCTTCGGCTACGACACGAAGATGCTCAGCCGGGAAGCGCTGCGCGAGCGCTACGTGGACGACCGCGAGGCCGTGGGCGCGATGCACGAGCCCGACGGCGTGGGCGTGCATCCGCTGAAGCTGGCCTATGGCTATCTGAGGCAGGCGCGCGAGCTGGGGGTGCGCGTGCATCCCGGCAGCCCGGTGCTGCGCTGGCGCATGGAAAACGGCAAGGTGCTGCTCGAAACGCCGGGGGGCGTGGTGCGCGCGCGCCGCGTCGCGTTCGCCACCGGTGGCTATACCGCGCAGGGCGTCAACCGCCTGCTGGACAACCGCATCATGCCGGTGCTGTCGAATTCGCTGGTGACGCGCGTGCTGTCTCCGGCGGAGCGCGAGGCGGCCGGCTTGAAGAGCACGGTGTTCATCACCGATACGCGGACCCTGCGCTTCTATTACCGGCTGCTGCCCGACGGCAGCATGCAGATCGGCAGCCGCAGCGCCCTGCGGGGCGCCGACGCGGAGCATCCCCGCCATCTGGCGCTGCTGCGCGACGGGCTGGCGCGCAAATTCCCCGCCCTGAAGGGCGTGGAAGTGGCGTATTCCTGGTGGGGCTGGGTGGACGTCAGCCACGACATGATGCCGCGCGTGACCCAGCCCGATCCGGCGCAGCCGGTGTTTTACGCGTTCGGCTACGGCGGCAACGGCGTGGCGTTCTCGGCCCACGCGGGCAGGCGGCTGGCGCAGCGGATGATGGGCAAGGATGGCGTGGCCTGGAACCTGCCCATCTACGATTCGCCCTTGCCCGGGCATCCGTTCGCGCCGTTCCGCCGGCTGGGCCAGGGGCTGCTGTACCGCTGGTACTACCTACGAGACGAATTGCTCTAGGGCGTTGAGGTCCGGGCCCTCCGCGGCCCGCTTCCCTTCGGCGCGGGCGCGGTAGCGGGCGACGACCTTGGCCAGCCTGGCGATGCCCGGCTCGATGTGTTCCGGGCGGATCGAAGTAAAGCCCACCCGCAGGAAATTGCGGGGCGCGTGGGCGCCGTTCATGAAGAACACGTCGCCGGGTTCGACGACCACGCCTTCGGCCAGGGCCGCCTCGGACAGTTCGGCCGCGTCGAGCCAGGGCGGGCCTTGCAGCCAGCACGAGGACGACCCCGTGATGGGGATGGCCTTGAAGTCGGGCAGGTGCTGCGCCAGCGCGCGGGACAGTTCGTTGCCGCGCTTCTGGTAGGCCTGCGACTGCCTGCGCAGCAGCGCGTGGTGGTGGCCCAGCGAAATGAAGAGCGAGAACGCGCGCTGGATATAGGCGGACGGATGGCGCAGCATCAGGCGGCGCAGCGCGCGCAGTTCGCCGGTCAGTTCGCGCGGCGCCACGATGTAGCCGATGCGCAGCCCCGGCGCGAACGACTTGGCCAGGCTGCCCACGTAGATCACGCGGCCGTCGCGGTCCAGGCTCTTGAGCGCGGGGATGGCGCCTTCGCCCCAGCGGCTTTCGCTTTCGAAATCGTCCTCGATGATCATGCTGTCGGCCTGGCGGGCCAGCGCCAGCAGGCCCTGGCGGCGTTCCATCGAGAGGGTGACGGTGGTGGGGCACTGGTGCCCGGGGGTGACGAAAAGATAGTCGCAGCCCAGCAGGTGCGTGCCGGTGCACAGGCCCTGTTCGTCGACCGGCATCGGCAGCAGGTTGCGGGTGTGGCTGGCGAAGATGTTGCGGGCGTCCGGGTAGCCCGGGTCTTCCATGCCGACCACCGTGTCGTCGTTGACCAGCAGGTCGGCCAGCAGGTAGAGCGCGTGCTGCGCGCCCACGGTGATGACGATTTCCTCGGCGTCGGCCCACACGCCGCGGCGCGGCAGCACCTGGGTGCGGATCTGTTCGATCAGCGCGGGATCGTCGTGGGTGATGAGGTCGGGCGCCCAACTGCGGATGTCCAGCACGGACAGCGCCTTGATGCAGCATTCGCGCCATTCGGCGGTGGGGAACAGGTCCTGGTCGAACTGCGCGTAGACGAAGGGATAGGGCTGTTTCTGCCAGTCGCGCGGCTTGGTGATGTTGCGTTGCCGGGACGGCCGGAAGCGCAGCCGCTCTTCCCAGCGCACGGCGGGCGCGCCGCCGTCGGCCGGATGGGCGCCGTCGGCCGCCGGGCCGGAATGCCCCTGCATGACCGTGTCGCTGACGAAATGGCCGCTGCGTTCCCGCGACACCAGGTAGCCCTCGCTGACCAGTTGCTGGTACGCGAAGACGACCGTGTTGCGGGCGATGCGAAGCTGGTCGGCAAGATGGCGGCTGGACGGCACCGGCGTGCCGGGCGGCAGGTGGCCGCTCAGGATGGCGGACACCAGCATCTGGCGCACGCAGCCCTGCAGGCTGAGATTGGGCGCGCTTTCCCGTTCGAACAGGCGCTCCCACAACACAGGCTTGAGCATCGAGGCCTGGCTGGACATGAAGGCTCCCCTTGTGAAGGCCGCGCGGGCGGAAACGGCGCGCGGCGCGCCGCCTCCGTCCGGGGGCCGCCACTCAGGATAGAGGAGCCGGATGGGGGAAGGAATGAGGGATTGCCCGGGCGGTCAGACCCGTCCCTTCCAGGGAATCGCGAACTTTTCCACGTAGCGGACCAGCAGGTCGAACGCGAAGGCGAATACGCCGATCACGATGATGCCCATGATCACGGTGTCACTGGCCAGGAACTGGGCGGCATTGAGCACCATGAAGCCCAGGCCCCGGTCGGCGGCCACCATTTCCGCCGCGACCAGCGTGGTCCATCCCACGCCGATGCCGATGCGCATGCCGGTGAAGATCTCCGGCATGGCGGCCTTCAGGATGACGTGCCAGACGATCTGCCTGCGCGAACCGCCCATGGCGTAGGCCGCGTGGATCTGCTCGATGGACACCGAGCGCACGCCGGCGCGCGCGGCGATCGCCATGGGCGCGAAGATCGCCAGGTAGATCAGCAGGATCTTGGGGAATTCGCCGATGCCGAACCAGATGATGATCAGCGGCAGGTAGGCCAGCGGCGGCAGCGGGCGGTAGAACTCGATGGGCGGATCGAAGATGCCCCGCGCGTAGCGGTTCACGCCCATCAGGATGCCCACCGGTATGGCGGTCAGGCAGGCCAGGAAGAAGGCCCCGAAGACGCGGGACAGGCTGGCCAGCGCGTGCTCGGTCAGGGTGGAGTTGGCCACGCCCTCCGTCATCGCGAAGACGAACTTGTCGTAGACGGCGAAGGGGGACGGCAGGAACAGCGGCCGCACCCAGCCGGCGCCGGTCACGAGGAACCACAGCGCGATCAGCGCCAGGCTGGTGAGGAGGCTGATGTGCCCGCTGTAGCCCGCGCCCGGCGCGCCGTACACCGTGCCCGGCACCGCGGGCTTGTGCCCGGATCGGTTCCTAGACATGGACGCCCTGGGGGGAGGCGGAGGCGCGTTCGTCGCCATAGATGATGCCGAGGACTTGTTCGCGCATGTCGATGAAGTCGGGACTGGATTTGATGCTGCGGCCATCGCGGGTCTCCAGGTAGCGCCGGTTGAAGTCTGGCGTGAAGGTGTGCGTGATCCGGCCCGGGCGGGGCGACATGACGATCAGCCGCGATCCCAGGAACAGCGCTTCTTCCACGCTGTGCGTGATGAAGAAGAACATCTTGTCGGTCTGCCGCCAGATGTCCAGCAGCAACTCCTGGATGGTCTCGCGGGTCAGCGCGTCCAGCGCCGCCATGGGCTCGTCCATCAGCAGCATGGCGGGGTCGCAGGTCAGGGCGCGCGCGATGCCCACGCGCTGCTGCATGCCGCCCGACAACTGGTAGATCATGTGGCGGTGGAAGTCCTGCAGGCCCACCAGTTCCAGGTTGCGGCGCGCGCGGGCGCGGCGGGTCTCTTTGTCCACGCCTTGCAGCATCAGGCCGAATTCGGTGTTCTCCAGCACGTTCAGCCAGGGCAGCAGGGCATGCTTCTGGAACACCACGCCGCGGTCGGCGCCCGGGCCGACGATGGGCTTGCCGCCGAGCGTGATCTCGCCTTCGGTGGGGGACAGGAATCCGGCCAGCAGGCTGAGCAGGGTAGTCTTGCCGCAGCCGGAGGCGCCCAGCGCGACGACGAATTCGCCCGGCTGGATGGTCAGGTTGACGTTCTGCAAGGCGATCACCGGGCCGCTGTCGTGCATGCCGGGATAGGTGACGCTGACTTTCTCCGCGCACAGGCGCTGCGCGGTGCTTGTGGAATGCTGCATGGTCATGCCGGCTCCCCTGGATGGGGCGGCGCCGGCCCGGCGGCGCGGGACGGCCGCCGGGCCGGGGCGCCGCTTACTTCGCCGCCGCCTTGGCGTACTTGTCCGTGACGTGCGGGCTGTAGTCGCCCAGCGCGCGGTCGATCTGCTTCTGGTCCTTGAGGAAGTTGGCGCTGGCCGTGAACGCCCGCGCCGCGCCCGATTCCTTGCCGCCGCCCAGCCATTCATTGGACGCCTGTTCCTGGGCGGTCGGGA
The DNA here is from genome assembly GCF_037619525.1 of Achromobacter veterisilvae. Taxonomy (NCBI): domain Bacteria; kingdom Pseudomonadati; phylum Pseudomonadota; class Betaproteobacteria; order Burkholderiales; family Alcaligenaceae; genus Achromobacter; species Achromobacter veterisilvae. The sequence goes on from NZ_CP148753.1 coordinate 3,964,645, forward strand.
AGACCAGGAGCTTCAGCGCCTCGACCATGTCTTCGGGCTTGCCACCGATCAGCTTGACCATGCCCTTGACCTGCGGAGAATCGGCCGTCCACTTGGCGCCGTTGGCCCGGTAGTCGGCGTAGGACTTGGCCAGCACCCCGGTGAACGCGGCCATGAACTTCGGATTCTTGGTGGCCCAGGCGCGGTCGGCCACGATGCCGTCGAAGGTGGGCACGCTGGCCGCGCCGATCTGTTCGGAGTCGGCGATGATCTTGCCCGTCTTGGCGATTTCGGTCAGCGCGGGCGGCCAGACGTAGGCGGCGTCGATGTCGCCGCGCTGCCAGGCGGCGACGATCTGCGGCGGCTGCATGTTCAGGATGCGCACGTCGCGCGGGTTGATCTTCCAAACCTGCTCCAGCCCCACCAGCAGGTGGAAGTGGGACGTGGACACGAACGGGGTGGCGACGCGCTTGCCCTTCAAGTCCGCCGTTCCGTTGATGCCGGAGCCGTTGCGCGCCACCAGCGCTTCCGACTTGCCGATGTTGTCCAGGATCCAGAACAGCTCCATGTCCACGCCGCGCGTGGCCGCGGCCGTGATGCCGGTGGAACCCAGCACGCCGACCGGCACGTTGCCCGAGGCCAGCGCGGTGGAAATGTCGCCACCCGAGGTGAACTGGCGCCAGTCCACCTGGTAGCCGGCTTCCTTCAGGGCGGCGTCGAAACTGCCGTCCGCGATCGCGGACAGGAACGGCCCCACGATGAGCTGGTAGCCGACCACCAGCTTGGTCTGGGCGTAGGCGGGAGCGGCCAGCAGCGCGGCGGCCAGGCCGGCCAGGGTGCAGCGGCGGATGAGGCGGTATATCGCGTTCATGGTGATCTCCGGGAGGGAACGGCCGCGCTCCGGCGCGACCGGCATGCTGGTGATCAGTTTGCCCGTATGCGCCGAGAACGCTAGGTCCAGATGCCCGGATCAGTAGGAGCCAAGTGTGGACCCCCACGCTGCGCACGCGTTGCGTGCTTGCTGCCCCCCGAGGGGGCTGCCCCGCCTTGGAGCGGTCCGGCGGCGGGGCGGCCATTCTTGCGCAGGGTGTGCGCTGCGCGCCATCTCGGCCAGGTGTCAGACACCCTGGTGAGACGGAGGCCAGTATGCGAGGGTGCCGCAAGGGTGTCTGACACCCATCATGCAACGCCAGTGCCTTTCAACGACACGCCGCGCGGCCTAGATCGAAAGATCGGGCAGGTGTCAGACACCCTGGTGAGACGGAGGTTGGTATGCGCGGATGCCGCAAGGGTGTCTGACACCCATCATGCAACGCCAGCGCCTTTCAGCGACACGCCATGCGGCCTAGATCGAAAGATGAACCCGGATCCCGCTAGCGGATGAGGCTCAGGAATTCAGCCCGGGTCGAGGGGTTGTCGTGGAATTCGCCCAGCATGACCGAGGTGACCATGGACGAATTCTGCTTTTCGACGCCGCGCATCATCATGCACATGTGCTGCGCCTCGATGACGACGGCCACGCCGGCGGCGCCGGTGACGGACTGGACGGCCTCGGCCACCTGGCGGCTGAGGTTCTCCTGGATCTGCAGGCGGCGCGCGTACATTTCGACGATGCGGGCCACCTTGGACAGGCCCAGCACCTTGCCGTTGGGCAGGTAGGCCACGTGCGCCTTGCCGATGAACGGCAGCATGTGGTGCTCGCACAGCGAGTACAGCTCGATGTTCTTAACTAGGACGATTTCACGGGTGTCCGAGGTGAAGAGCGCCCCGTTGACGATTTCGTCCAGGTTCTGCCCATAACCGCGGCACAGGTGCCGCATGGCCTTGGCGGCGCGGGCCGGCGTGTCGGCCAGCCCTTCGCGGGACGGATCCTCCCCCAATTGTTCGAGAATGGCGGTGTAGTGCTTTTCCAATGACATCGGGGACTCCTGGGGGCTGCGCGCTCGGGGCGGTGATTTGCTGTCGCGTTGTGACCCAAGTCTACCGCAGGCGGCAAGGCGGGCGGCGTGGACGGCGTCCCACCGCCGGGCCGCCCCAAGGTGGGACAGCCCCTCGGGGGGCAGCAAGCGCGCGAAGCGTGCGCGGCGTGGGGGCCTTTCAGACCCCGCGGTTCTCCACCGCGTATTTAATCAGTTCCGCCTGCCCATCTATCCCCAGCTTGCGCTTGATATTGAGGCGGTGGGTCTCGACCGTGCGCACCGACAGGCCCAGCGTGTGCGCGATCTGCTTGTTGGCGTGGCCGCTGGCGATATGGCGCAGCACGTCGCGCTCGCGCTGCGTCAGCAGCGTGGCCGGGGCGCTGGCCTGCGACAGCCGCAAGGCCGCGGCCGCGCTGAAATAGCTGCGGCCGGCCATGACGGCGTCGATGGCAGTGACGATTTCCTGCGCCGGCTCGTCCTTCAGCAGGTAGCCGCGGGCGCCCGCCTTGACGGCCTGGACCATGTATTCCGGGTTGTCGTGCATGGACAGCACCAGCACGGCGATCTGCGGATAGCGTTCGTGCAGCAGGGCGGTCAGTTCCAGCCCGCCCACGCCGGGCATGTTCAGGTCCATCAGCGCCAGGTGGGGCAGGGTGCCGCCCGCCGGGTCCTCGGCCAGGCAGCCGGCCAGGAAGGCCTGGGCGCCGGCGGCGTTGCCGGCTTCGCCCACCACCCGCAACTGGGGCACGGTTTCCAGGCGCAGGCGCAAGCCGTCCCGCACCAGCGGGTGGTCGTCGATCAGCAGGAGTCGGATGGCGTCGGGCTTGTCGGTCATGCTTGGCTCGCGGGCGGCGCGGCTGCGGGCAGGGGCAGCCAGGCCTGCAGGATCGTGCCTTGGGCGGTGGAGTGGAAGGTCAGGTTACCCGATAGCGCGTTCATGCGTTCGCGCATGTTGCGCAGGCCGATGCCGCGCCGGGGATCCTGCTGCACCTCGTCGTAGTCGAAGCCGCGGCCGTCGTCGGCGATGGTCAGGCGGAGGTCGCGCGCGGAGTAGGCCAGGGTCATGTCGGCGCGGGTGGCGCCGGCATGGCGGATGACGTTGGTCAGGGCCTCCTGCGTGACGCGGAACAGCGCGGTGGCGTAGGCCTCGGGCAGCTTCACCGGCTGCCCGGTGGTGTGCAGGCGCACGGCCAGCGGCGGGGCGCCGTCCGCGCTGGGTATGGCGAACTCCCGGCCCAGGTGCTCCAGCGCCGCGGGCAGGCCCAGGTCGTCCAGCAGGGTGGGGCGCAGGTTGTGAGAAATGCGCCGGACCTCGCCCACGGCGGTGTTGAGCCGGTCCAGCGCGCCGCCCAGCGGGGTGTCGATATGGGCCAGCGCCCGCGGGTCGGCGGGCAGGGACTGCCGCAGCCGTTCGCGGGCGGCTTCCAGGGACAGTTTGCTGGAAACCAGCACCTGGCTGATGCCGTCGTGCAATTCGCGCGACAGGCGGGCGCGTTCGTCCTCCTGCGATCGCACCAGTTGCCGCGCCATCAGGCGCAGCTTGGCGTCGGACTGGCGGTGGTCGCTGATGTTCAGGGCCAGGCCGCAGGCGGCCACGCCCAGGATGGACACGACGGCGATGCCGGCGACCCAGGCGAACATGTTGCGGATATTGGACTGCGCGGCGGCGTCGATGCGTTCCAGCGCCTGCTCCACGTCGTCCAGGTAGATGCCGGTGCCCAGCATCCAGCCCCAGCGTTCCAGCACCACCACGTAGCCCAGCTTTTCCTCGGTCTGGTGGGTGGACGGCTTTTCCCACAGGTAGTGCACCGCCTCGCCTTGCTGGCCGCCGCGCCGGGCGGCCGTCAGCAGGTTCTGGATGACGGGCTGGCCCTCGGTGTCGCGCAGCTCCCAGAGCTGCTGGCCCACCAGCTCCGGCTGGCGGGGATGCATCAGATTCCTGCCTTGCAGGTCATAGACGAAAAAGTAGCCGTCGTGCCCGAATTCCATCTGCGCCAGCAGGTCCAGCGCGCGCTGGCGCGTGGCGTCGTCGTCGGCCGAGGCCTGCAGCGGCGCGATGGCGCTGTAGGCGAGGCTGACGTAATGGCGCAGTTCGCCTTCCTTGCTGGCCAGCCAGGCGTTTTCCACGACCTGCTTTTCGCGCTGGGCCAGTTGCAGGCCCTGCATGTAGACGGCCACGGTGATGGCGGCCAGCGCCACCAGCAGGGGCACCGCCGCCAGCAACAGGATTTTCAGGCGCAGCTTCATAGGGGATTTGTATCGGCGCGGGCGCGCTTGTTGCGATGCATCATTTCGCGGATCCCCGAGGAGACCGGTGCGGGAATGTACCGCGGATTTTACGGTTTCCGGAAATTTATGTTGCGGCGCATTGCGTAGTAACACGTAGCCCGCTTGCGTAGTTTCGCGCTTGTTGCCACCGGGGCAAAACGAAATACTAGCGTCCGCGTCGACAGGACGCAGCGTGGGCGCGCGCGCCCACCACCCCACAACAATGAGTCTGCCTTCCGCGGGACGATAAAAGCGTTTCACGTCAGCAAGATGGCGCACGCCAAAAGCATGGCGGGAGGCAAGAGGAGCACTTATGCAAACCAGCAGTAAGGGACTGGGTCAGCACCTGGTCTGGCTGGCGGTTGCGGTACTGGGCGCGTTCGCGCTGGGCACCGTGGCGCTGGCCAGAGGGGAGACCATCAACGCGCTATGGGTGGTGATCGCCGCCGTATGCGTTTACTTGATCGCCTATCGGTACTACAGCCGCTTCATCGCCAACAAGGTCTTCCAGTTGGACCCCACGCGCATGACGCCGGCCTGGAAGTACAACGACGGCCTGGACTACGTGCCCACCAACAAGCACGTGCTGTTCGGCCACCACTTCGCCGCCATCGCCGGCGCCGGCCCCCTGGTGGGCCCGGTGCTGGCCGCGCAGATGGGCTATCTGCCCGGCATGCTGTGGATCCTGGCCGGCGTGGTGTTCGCCGGCGCAGTGCAGGACTTCACGATCCTCTTCATCTCGACCCGCCGCGACGGCCGTTCGCTGGGCGACCTGGTCAAGTCCGAACTGGGCAAGATCCCGGGCGTGATCGCGCTGTTCGGCGCGTTCATGATCATGGTGATCATCCTGGCCGTGCTGGCGCTGATCGTGGTCAAGGCATTGACGCATTCGCCCTGGGGCACTTTCACGGTGGCCGCCACCATCCCCATCGCGCTGTTCATGGGCGTGTACCTGCGCTACATCCGCCCCGGCAAGATCGGCGAAGTGTCCATCATCGGCTTCGTGGGCCTGATGGCCGCCATCACCTTCGGCCAGGACGTGGCCGCGCATCCGGTGATCGGCCCCATGTTCGACTTCGACGGCAAGGGCCTGACCTGGATCCTGATCATCTACGGCTTCATCGCCTCGGTGCTGCCGGTGTGGCTGCTGCTGGCGCCGCGCGACTACCTGTCGACCTTCCTGAAGATCGGCACGATCGTGGGCCTGGCCATCGGCATCGTGGTGGTGGCGCCTGAACTGAAGATGCCCGCGCTGACGCAGTTCGTCGACGGCACCGGCCCGGTGTGGTCCGGCAACCTGTTCCCGTTCCTGTTCATCACCATCGCCTGCGGCGCGGTGTCGGGCTTCCACGCCCTGATCTCGTCGGGCACCACGCCCAAGCTGATCGAGAACGAAACCCAGGCCCGCTACATCGGCTACGGCGGCATGCTGATGGAATCGTTCGTGGCCATCATGGCCCTGGTGGCGGCTTGCGTGATCGAGCCGGGCATCTACTACGCCATGAACAGCCCGGCCGCCGTGATCGGCACGACGCCCGACCAGGTGGCCCAGGTGGTGTCGAGCTGGGGTTTCGTGGTGACGCCGGCCGACCTGGTCCAGACCGCCAAGGACGTGGGCGAAAGCACCATCATCTCCCGCGCGGGCGGCGCGCCCACGCTGGCCGTCGGCATGGCGCACATCCTGCACCAGGCCATCGGCGGCCCGGGCATGATGGCCTTCTGGTATCACTTCGCCATCCTGTTCGAAGCCCTGTTCATCCTGACGGCGGTGGACGCGGGCACGCGCGCCGGCCGCTTCATGCTGCAGGACCTGCTGGGCACGTTCGCCCCGTCGCTCAAGCGCACGGACTCGCTGCCCGCCAACCTGATCGCCACCGCGCTGTGCGTGGCGGCCTGGGGCTACTTCCTGTACCAGGGCGTGGTGGATCCGCTGGGCGGTATCAACACCTTGTGGCCGCTGTTCGGCATCGCCAACCAGATGCTGGCCGCGATTGCGCTGACGCTCGGCACCGTCGTGCTGTTCAAGATGAAGCGCGACCGCTACGCCTGGGTGACGGTGCTGCCGACGCTGTGGCTGCTGGCGTGCACGCTGACGGCCGGCTGGCAGAAGCTGTTCCATGCCGATCCCCGCGTGAGCTTCCTGGCGCACGCCGACAAGTACAACGCGGCGATCGCCGACGGCAAGGTCCTGGCTCCGGCCAAGTCGCTGGCCGAAATGTCGCGCGTGGTGTTGAACGACTACATCAACGCCGGCCTGTGCGGGATCTTCATCTTCGTCGTGGTGAGCATCGTGGTGTTCGGGTTGCGTTCGGTGCAGCGCGCGCGCAACGAGCACAAGCCCACGGCCCGCGAAACGCCGTACGAAACGCTGCCGGCGGCGGCCGCGGCCGGCGCGGACTGACCGTCCACAGGAGGCCTCGCATGTTGTTCAGTAATATGAGTTCCGCGGCCGGCGCGGCCGGCCGCTACCTGGGGCAGACGCTCCGGTTGATGGTGGGCGTGCCGGACTACGAGACGTATGTCGAGCATGTGCGGCGCACCCATCCCGACCAGGAGCCGATGAGCTACGAGGAATTCTTCCGCGAGCGCCAGGACGCGCGCTACGGCGGAAGGAAACGCATCGGCTGCTGCTGACGCAAGGGCCTCGCGCAAGCGAGGCCTTCTGCTTTTTGGGGCGAGCCGGACGACTTGCCCTTTTTCTGGTGTCTGACACCCGGGGGAGACGGGCTTCAGGCTTGCGCGGGCGTCCCGGGGGTGTCAGACACCGCCGCCGGATACCGTCCCGGTCGTGCGCCGCAGCTTGTCCGAATACACGATCAGCGGGATCGCGCAAAGCGCGCACAGCATCATGACCAGGAAGCCGCCGGGCGCATAGCTGCGGTACAGCGCGCCGCCCAACTGGATGCTGCCGAACATGAATACGCCGCCCGACAGCAGGGCGTAAAGCGCGATGGCCGAGGTTTTGCAGGCGGCGGGCACGTGGCGGGCGATGTACCACATGATGGCGGCGTTGTTGCCGGCCAGGGTGAAGCATTGCAGCAGTTGCAGCGCGCCCATGAGCGTGGGGTCGGTGGTGGCGGCCAGGCCGGCCCAGCGCAGGGCGGTCATGGCGGCGGATGCCAGGATGAGCCACTGGGCGCCGGTGCGCGCCAGGACCTTGGGCGCCAGGAAGAAGAACAGCACTTCGCTGGCCACGCCGACCGCCCAGAGCAGGGAAATCAGGGCCGTGGACAGGCCGGCGCCGGTCCAGTAGAGCGTGGAGTAGGAGTAGAGGAAGCCGTTGCTGGCCTGGACCAGCGATGCCCCGGCGATGCACAGCAGCAGGGGGCGGTCGCGCAGCACTTCGCGCATGGGCAGGCGCACGCGTTCCGCGGGCGCTTCCCCCGCCGCGGGGCGGGCGGCCCGGGGCAGCAGCCGGACGCAGGCCAGGCAGGCGACGATCAGCAGGACGGACAGCCAGATCACCCAATCGGCGTCGAAGGTCTTGATCAGGTAGCCGCCCGCCACGGTGACCGCCGCGAAGCCCAGCGACCCGCAGGCGCGCATGATGGTGTAGGAACTGCGCCCGCGGCCGCTGGCGATGGCCATGCGGTCCATCAGGGGCAGGACCGCCGGGAACACGGCGTTCAGCAGCAGGGTGACCGCGAGCAGCCAGGCGGGCGCCGCGCTGAACGGATAGCAGAGGAACAGCGCCAGCGAGGCGGCCAGGGCCGAGGCGATCAGGGCGTGCGCGCGGCCGGTCTGGTCGGCCACGTGCGCCACGACCGGCGTGGACAGGATCTTGGGCAGGAAGGACGTGGCGACGATCAGCCCGATGAGGGCGGGGTCCAGGCCGCGGCTGGCGAACCACAAGGGCAGGAAGGGGATGCTGACGCCTTGCAGGCCGTAATACAGGAAGTAAAACCCGTGCAACGCGATGGCGCCTTGTCTGGCGTCGGGATTGCCGCGCATAGCGATGATGGAATCTGGCTGATTGGACGCGGCGTAGCATACTCCTAGCCGAACCGGATTTCAGCTTGCGGATGTCTTGATTCGGACCATTGGCAAAGCGGGCAAGCGGATTTACCCTTGGGGATCGCAACGCGAAGCACCTCGCATCGCGAGTGCGTTTTCCGAGCGTGCGTTTTCCGGATCATTCCTAGGAGTTGCTAGTCATGGCCAAGAAACTGGATGAGAAGACCACCAAGACATTGAAAGAGCGGCGCAAGCGTCCGCTGGCGACGCCGACCGACCTGGCGGCGACGGCCACCCGCGACATTTCCGCCGCGCTGAACCAGATACTGGCCGACGTGTTCGCGCTGTATCTGAAGACCAAGAACTTCCATTGGCACGTCAGCGGGCCGCACTTCCGCGACTATCACCTGCTGCTGGACGAGCAGGGCGACCAGTTGTTCGCCATGACGGACCCCATCGCGGAGCGCATCCGCAAGATCGGCGGCATGACGCTGCGCTCGATCGGGCACATCGCGCGTTCGCAGCGCATATCGGACAACGACGCCGATTACGTGCAGCCGCTGGACATGCTGGCCGAGCTGCGCGAAGACAACAAGGTCCTGGCGGCGGCGCTGCGCGAGGCGCACAACATCACCGACGAGCATCGCGACATCGCGAGTTCCAGTTTGATCGAGAACTGGATCGACGAAACCGAACGCCGCACGTGGTTCCTGTTCGAGGCCAGCCGCCAGGGGGATTCGACGGGACACTGAATGGTGGGCCCCCCGGACGGGGCCCCCAACGCTGCACGTGCTTGCTGCCCCCCGAGGGAGGCTGTCCCGCCTTGAGGCGATTCGAGGGCGGGGCGGCCGGGCTGGTTCGCGCGCGCCGCTGACGGGCCGCGGTCTACGGTTTCACCAGCGCCGGCTTGTCCCGGTAGCGGCCGGGAAAGGTCTTGGCCAGGTTTTCGACCTTGGGCACGTCGTTCACCATGATGTACATGCTGTAGGGATGGCGCACCAGGTAGTCCTGGTGGTAGTCCTCGGCGGGGTAGAAGGCCGGCAGCGGTTCCACGGTGGTGGCCAGCGCCTTGGGGTAGGCGCCGCTCTTGTTCAACTGCGCGATGTAGGCCTCGGCCACTTTGCGCTGGCTGTCGTCGGCGGGAAAGACCGCGGACCGGTACTGCGGGCCCGTGTCCGGCCCCTGGCGGTCGAGCTGGGTGGGGTCGTGCGCCACCGAGAAATAGATCTGCAGCAGTTGGCCGTAACTGACCTGGCTGGGGTCGTAGGTGATCTCGACCGCTTCGGCGTGGCCGCTGCGGCCGCTGCTGACGGCGTCGTAGTTGGCGGTGCCGGCTTCGCCGCCGGCATAGCCGGAGACGGCGCCGGCCACGCCTTTGACGTGCTGGAACACGGCCTGCACGCCCCAGAAGCAGCCGCCGGCCAGGACCGCCTTCTGGGGCGTGGCGCCGCCGGCCGGCTGATCCAGGGCGGGAGGGGGAATGATGAAGGCGGATTCGGCGGCGGAGGCCGCGGCGGCGCCCAGCAGGGAGCAGGCGGCGGCGAGCATGGCGCAAAGCCGGCGGGGCAGGAGGGTCGGGGACATGGCGTCGGTTCCTGTGAGGGTTTGGGGCCGGCGTCAGCCCTGGGGAGTGAACGTCATCGCCACGCCGTTCATGCAATAGCGTAGCCCGGTCGGCCGCGGGCCGTCATCGAAGACGTGGCCCAGGTGGCCGCCGCAGTTGGCGCAGTGCACGGCGACGCGGGTCATGCCGAAGCTGCGGTCGCTGGTTTCGCCCACGGCGCCGGCCAGGGGCTGCCAGAAGCTGGGCCAGCCGGTGCCGCTGTCGAACTTGGCTGACGACGAGAACAACTGGCGGGCGCAGCCGGCGCAGGCATAGGTGCCGTTGCGGTGTTCGTCGTTGAGCGGGCTGGAATAGGGGCGTTCGGTCCCTTCGCGGCGCAGCACCCCGTATTGTTCGGGGCTCAGCCGTTCGCGCCACTGCGCGTCGCTCAGCGTGTAGGGGAAGGACGGGGCGGCGGCCGCCGGGCCGCCGCGCGCGGCCAGGACCGGGGCCAGGCCGGCGGCGATGGCCGCCGCGCCGCCCAGGCCCAGGAAATGCCTGCGGTCGAGTGTCATGGAATGCTCCGGAACAGGAAGGGGCGTGGGAGGGTCATTGCTTCGCGCCGTCCTTGGACATCGGGGCTTTGCCCATGGCGTCCCTGGACATGCCGTCCTTGGGCGTGGGAGCCTTGCCCATCGCGTCCTTGGACATGCTGTTCTTCGGCATGGCGTCCTTGGACATCCCGCCTTTCGACATGCCGTCCTTCGCCATTCCCTCCTTGGACATGGAGCTTTTGCCCATGGCGTCCTTGCCCATGGTGTCGGCGGCGTGGACGGCCGCGGCGCCGAAAGCCAGGCACAGGGACAGGGTAGCGGCAGTGAGTGTTTTCATGATGTGTTCCTTTCAGGAAGAGTGATTGCACCTAGCTTCCGCCGAACCAGTTGTAGCCCTGGTCCTCCCAGTAACCGCCCGGGTAGGTGTTGGTGACGAAAATCGCCTGTATGTGCTTGGGGTTCTTGTAGCCAAGCTTGGTAGGCATGCGCAGCTTCATGGGGAAGCCGTACTCCGGAGGCAGCGCCTGGCCGTCCCAGGTCAGCGCCAGGATGGTCTGGGGGTGCAGCGCCGTGGGCATGTCGATGCTGGTGTAGTAGTCGTCGGCGCACTTGAAGCCCACGTACTTGGCGCCCAGGTCCGCGCCCACGCGCTTGAGGAAGCTCGAAAACGGCACGCCGCCCCATTTGCCGATGGCGCTCCAGCCTTCCACGCAGATATGGCGCGTCACCTGCTCGATCTGCGCCATGGCGCGCAGTTCGTCGAGCCGCCAGCGGCGCTTGTCGGCGACCAGCCCGGTCACTTCCAGCCGGAACGATTCCTCGTCCACGCGGCGCACTTCGTCGATGCCGTAGTAGGCGTTGAACGGGAACGGCCGCGCGATCATGGATTCGGGATAGGTCGGCGCCAGTTTGGCGGGGTCGAAGATCCAGCCCTGCACCCGGTCGTTGAGGCGCGAGACGGCGGCCAGCGCCTGTTCCACGCTTTCATCGTCCGATAACGAGCAGCCCGACAGCATGGCCAGCCCGCCGAGGGTCAGGCTGCTGCGCAGGAACGCGCGGCGCGAGGGCTGTTCGACCCGTTTTTCCAGGATCTTTCCGGCTTCCTTGAGGATGGCCGGGCCGTCCAGGCCGGGAAGAGGGGGGCGCTTGTACTTGCTCACGAGTGGCTCCTTATTTGCCGCGGATCATGGCGATCAGGCTGCGGGGCACCAGGGCCACCATCACCAGATGGACCGCCACGAATGCCGTCAGCAAGGCCATGGCGATGAAATGCACCCGGCGCGCGGCCTCGTATCCGCCCATCAGTTCGCGCAGCAAATCGAACTGCACCGACTTCCACAGCACCAATCCGGACAGCACCAGCACGGCGATATCGACCATGACGAACAGGTAGGCCGCGCGCTGCGCCTGGTTGTAGCGGCGCGGATCGACGTGCGACAGCCTGCCGCGCAGCGCCGCGCCCAGGTCGGCGGCCAGGCCGCGGGCGCTCAGGGGGAAGAACTTGCGCCACAGGCGGCCGGTGGCGAGGTTCATCGCCAAATACAGGATGCCGTTGAAAAACAGCAGCCACATGCCGGCGAAGTGCCATTGCAAGGCCCCGCCCAGCCAGCCGCCCAGCGTGATCTCATTGGGAAAGACGAAGTCGAACAAGGGCGAGGCGTTATAGATGCGCCAGCCGCTCATGGCCATGACGACCACGGCCAGGGCATTGAGCCAGTGCAGGGCGCGCAGCCAGCCCGGGTGGATGGGGGCGTCCGCCGGCGGGACGGGCGGCGCGTCGCGGCTTGCGGGGGTGGCCAACATGGCGGGACTCCGGTGCTCGTTGTCGTTGGCGCCATTCTTCTCCCGCGCCGATACCGAAGTCCTCACGCAAACTTAAATTAAATGTGATAACTCGGCCGCCCGGATTGGCGACAATAGGCGTATCGGCCCTCTTTAGAGTTTCCTGCCCATGGACACGCCCCGGCGCGTATTGATAGTCGAAGACGACGCCCACATCGCGGAATTGCTGCGCCTGCATCTGCGGGACGAGGGCTATGCGGTCGAGCACGCCGCCGACGGCAACGTGGGCATGCGCCTGCTGGAGGAAGGCAATTGGGACGCCCTGGTGCTGGACCTGATGCTGCCGGGCATCGACGGCCTGGAGATCTGCAAGCGGGCCCGCGCCATGGCGCGCTACACCCCCATCATCATCACCAGCGCGCGTTCCAGCGAAGTGCATCGCATCCTGGGCCTGGAACTGGGCGCGGACGATTACCTGGCCAAGCCGTTCTCGATGCTGGAACTGGTGGCGAGGGTGCGGGCGCTGCTGCGCCGCAGCGAAGCCCTGGAGCGCAACGCGCGCCTGGACGCCGGCAGCCTGGTCCTGCATGGCCTGTCCATCGATCCGGTCGCGCGGACGGCCGAGGTCGACGGCCGCCGGCTGGAACTGACGCCCCGCGAGTTCGACCTGCTGCACTTCTTCGCGCGCCACCCGGACAAGGTGTTCTCCCGGCTGGACCTGCTGAACCAGGTGTGGGGCTACCGGCACGAAGGCTACGAACACACGGTCAATACCCATATCAACCGGCTGCGCGCCAAGATCGAGGCGGACTCGTCCAATCCGCGGCGCATCCTGACCGTCTGGGGCAGGGGCTACAAATTCGCCGCGGCGCCGGCTGCCGCGGGAGGCGCGCCATGAAACGGTTTACCCTGACCCAACGCCTTTCGGCCGTGTTCGCGCTGCTTCTGCTGGCATGCTGCGGGGCGTCGGCCTGGCTGCAGATCGCCGCCAATTCCCGCTACGAGCAGGAGGTGGTGCAGCGCCTGTCCAGCGGCCTGGCGCAGCACATCGCCGGCGCCAATGAACTGATGGACGCCGATGGCTGGCGGCCGCAGGCGGTACGCTCGCTGTTCGACATGCTGATGGCGGTGAATCCGGCCGTGGAGGTGTACCTGTTGTCCAACGACGGCCGCATCGTGGGCGACGCCGCGCCCGACGGCCAGATCAAGCGCGACCGTGTGGACCTGGCCCCGGTGAAGCGCCTGCTGGCCGGCGGGATGCTGCCCATCGCCGGCGACGATCCGCGCAGCAGGGATGGGCAGAAGGTGTTCAGCGCCGCGCCGGTGCGCGTGGGCGGACAAGAAAAGGGCTATGTCTACGTGGTGCTGCAGGGCCAGGCGCACGATGCGCTGGCGATGGCGGTGTCGCGCAGTTCGGTGCTGCGCACGACCTTGTGGTCGATCGCGCTGGTGGCGCTGCTGGGGCTGGCGGCGGGCCTGGCGGCATTCGCGCTGATCACGCGCCCCTTGCGCGGCCTGACCCGCGCGGTGCGCGCCTTCGGCGGCGACGATGGCATCGCCCTGGCCGCGCTGGAGCGTCCGGGCGATGCGCTGGACGACCGCGGCGACGAGATCGCGGTGCTGCGGCGCAGCTTCGTGCAGATGGGGGGGCGGATCTCCGACCAGTGGCGCGAACTGACGCGGCAGGACCAGCAGCGGCGCGACCTGGTCGCCAATATTTCGCACGATCTGCGCACGCCGCTGACTTCGCTGCACGGCTATCTGGAAACCCTGCGGCTGAAGGACGCGACGCTGGACCCGGCCGAGCGCCGCCGCTACCTGGATATCGCGCTGGCGCAAAGCCGCAAGGTGGGCCGCCTGGCGCAGGAACTGTTCGAGCTGGCGCGCCTGGAATCCGGGCTGGTGCGGCTGGAGCCCGAGACCTTTTCGCTGCCCGAACTGGTGCAGGACGTGATCCAGAAGTTCGAGCTGGCGGCCGAGGCGCGCCAGCAGCGGCTGACGACCGACATTCCGCGGGAACTGCCGCCGGTGCGCGCGGACCTGGGGCTGATCGAGCGTGTGCTGACGAACCTGCTGGACAACGCCATCCGCCACAGCCCGCCAGGCGGAAGCATCGAGCTGCGGCTGGGCATCGCGCAGGATCGGGTGCAGGTGCAGGTCAGCGATTCGGGCACCGGCATTCCCGAGGCGCTGCGCGCCGGCCTGTTCACCCGGGCCAGCGCGCTGAACCGGGGGCCGGGCGAGAGCGGCGGGCTGGGGCTGGTGATCGTGCAGCGCATTTTGCAACTGCATCACAGCGAGATCCGGCTGGTGGAGCGGGCCGGATCGGGCGCGGTGTTCCAGTTCGGCCTGGCGGCCGCCCGCCAGGCCTAGGGGCGCCCGCCCGCCTATCCGGCGGGCGGCTGGCGGCGGACCGTGCCGCGGGAGGCGTCCACGTCCAGCATGTCGCCGGTGGCGACGTGTTCCAGGATGCCCTGCACATTGACGACGGCGGGAATGCCGAACTCCCGCGCCACGATGGCGCCGTGGGACAGGTAGCCGCCGGCCTCCATCACCAGGGCGCCGGCGCGCAGGAACAGGGGCGTCCAGGCCGGGTCCGTGGAAGGCGCCACGAGAATGCCGCCGGCCGGCATGGCGAGGCCTTCGTCCGGCGTGCGGGCGACGAAGGCGGCGCCTTGCGCCCGGCCGCCCGCCGCGGGCGTGCCGCGCCAGGTGCCGGGCGCGTCTTCCCCGGCCATGCGCGCCGCGCGCGCGGCCGCCGGCGCGGGCCCGCCGTCCCGGGCATGTTCGACGATCACGTCCCGGTCCGGCGTCGCCGCCCATGCATCTAACTGCGCGCGGCGCAGGGCCGCGCGGCGGGCGGCGGCCGCGGGAGCGAGCCGGCCTTCGGCCAGGGCGAAGAGTTCCGCGGCGGTCAGGTGGAAGACGTCGTCGGCAGCGCCCAATCCTTCCGGGCCGGCGTAGCGTTCGCCCAGGGCCAGCGCGCTGCGGCGCGCCGCGGCCAGGTAGGCCACCAGCACGCTGCGGGCGGCTTCGCGCTGCCTGCCTTCGAGGCGGGACGCGGCCAGCAGCCTGGCGGCCAGCGGGCGTAGCCAGAACGGCAGCGCGGCGCGCACGCGCCGCCAGGCCCCGCGCGCGGCGGATTCCTGCCTGGCGCGCAGCGCGGCGGAGTCGGCGCCGATCAGGTTCAGCACGCTGTCCAGCAGGTAGGCGGGCGCCTCGCGCCAGCGCGGGTTGCGCAGATAGGTTTCGTAGACGGCGCGGTGGCCGTAGCGGGCCAGGAAGTCCGCGAACGCCCGCTTGAACGGGCTGCCGTCGGGCAGGGCGGCGTTCCAGGCGGCGCTGTCGCGCCGCGGGCCGCGCAGCCAGGTTTGCGCTTCGGCGTCGGTGGCGGCGAGCCCGGCCAGGGCCATCAGCGCATAGCCTTGTTCGGCGGTCACGCTGGGTTCGCCGCCCGCCATCAGCGCGGCCGTCAGCGCGTGGCCTTCGCCCGGGCAGGCCTTTTCGACCAGCTCCAGCAGCTTGGACAGCGCGCCGCCGCCCGAGCCCTGCAGGAAGAACAGGTCGTCCGCGGCCAGGACGGTCAGGAACTGTTCGCGCAAGCGGGCGCCCAGCCCCGCGCCCGAATCGGGCAGGGGCTCTTCCAGCCAGGCTTGCGCGCGTGCCAGCAGCCGCGGCAGGTCGGCGGCGGCCCGCCGGCGCAAGGGGGCGGCGCGGCGGAGGTAGCGCAGGATGCGCAGGCCGTGCCGCAAGCGCTGCGCGGGCGTGGCCGGCGGCACCGCGATGGCGGGCTGGGGGCCGCCCAATAGCGCGTTCATGGCCTGTGGCGGCACGCCCAGCGCGTCGTAGCCGACCCACTGGATGACCGAGGCGTCCAGGTACACGCGGCCCTGGAACAGCGCCGCCAGCCGCGCGCCCGGCAGCGTCGCATAGCCGCTGAGTTCGAAGCCGCGGGTCAGCATGCGCTGGGCCATGACCCGCCCGGTGTCCCATTCCAGCGCCGACATGGCCTGCGGCAGGACCTCGCGCGTGTTGCCGCGCGACCAGTACGAGGGCTGCGACCGCAGCGCGGGATAGGTATGGCGCGCCGTCGCGGTGACGGGCCGCGCCTGCAGGATCCAGAATTGCCGCCCGTCCCAGGCCCATTCGAGATCGTGGCCGCCTCCCGCGTAATCCAGCGCGCGGGCCGCGTCGCGCGCGATGTCACCCAGCTTTTCGGCCTGCGCGTCCGTCAGCACGGCCTGCGCGGCGCGTTCGGGGGGCGTACCGGTGAGGCAAGTGCCCTGGCCCGCGGCGGCGGGCAGGCTGGCCTGGCGCTTGGCGCCCACGCGCCGCTGCGCCAGCGGCCAGGCCTGGCGCAGGTAGTCTTCGCGCAGCCGGTATTCGTCGCCGTCCACTTGGCCGCCGACCAGCGATTCGCCCAGGCCCCAATTGGCATGGATCAGCATGTCGTCGTGGCGGCCGGAGACGGGATCGACGGTGAAGGCGATGCCGGACGAGACGGCGTCGATCAGCGGCATCACGACCACCGCCATGCCGGCGCCGGCGGCGTCCAGGCCCAGCCGCTGCCGGTAGGCCCGGGCCTGCGGCGTCCATTGCGAATCCCAGATCCGCCTGACCGCCTCCACCGCGGCTTGCGCGCCCAGCACGTTCAGGCAGGAAAGGTGGATGCCCGCGAACGACGCCGCCGCGGAATCCTCCTGCGGCGCGGAGGAGCGCAGGGCCAGCGGGCGCGCCAGCCAGCCGCGCTCGCGCAGCGCCTCCAGCAGGGCTTGCGCCACCGCTTGCGGCACTTCCTGGCCGGGCTGCCGGCCCAGGCTGGCCCGCGCCGACAGCACGACGCCGTCCGGCACCGGCACGCCCAGCCCCGCCATGCGGGCCAACTGCCAGCCCTTGCCGCCCGCGGCTTCGGGGCCGGCCAGCGCTGCGGCCGCCCAGTCCAGCACCAGGGCCGTCATGCCGCGTCTGCGGCGGCGGCGCCGCGCAGGAACAGGCTGATCGCGGCGTCGAATTCGGTCCTGAGCGCGGCGCCGGACCGATCCAGCCAGCGCAGCATCGCGCCCAGGTACAGGAACTGCAATTGGTGGGCCAGCAGCGCCGGGGGCAGGTCCGCGCGCAACTGGCCCGTTGCTTGCGCATCGGCGACCAGCGACGTGAACAGGTCCAGCAGGCCGCTGCGCGGATAGCGGCCGCCGTCGTCTTCGCCGGGCTGCAGCGTGGCCAGGCGGTAGCGCAGATAGGGGCCCAGATAGGCGCGATGGGATTCCGACCAGTGGGCCGAGGCGTGCAGGATGCGCGTCAGGCGCTGCGCGAACGACGGCAGTTTCCGCAGCGCGGGTCCGAGCGCCGCCAGGGTGGCGGCGAGTTCGCCATGGAAACGATGCGCCAGCAACGCTTCCTTGACCGGAAAGTGGTTATAGAGCGTGCCCTTGGAGACGTCCGCCTGGGCGGCGATCTGCTCCATCGTGACGGCGTCGTAGCCCAGCGTTTCGAAGAGGCGATAGGCAGTCTGGGCAAGATGGTCCAGCGTCTGCTGGCGCTTGCGTTCGCGGCGTCCGGCATCGGGGGCCGCGGGCATCGGAAGATCGGGGCGGGGCATGGTGGCCAAAAATTAGACGATGAACAAAATTGTACGTCGTCTAATAATTTCGGTCCAGCCCCGTTTCCGGCGCTTGGTGCCGGGTCAGGCCGTGGCGGGCATTTCCCCGTGGAGCAGGTAATCCAGCAGTTCGCGCACCGAGCGCATGGCGTTGCCGAACGGCAGCTTGGACGCGCCGCGGAAGAACAGGCCGCGGCTGACTTCGCCGCGCATGGCGGCCGCGAGCTTCAGGTCGATGCAGAATTGGCCGAAACGCGAAATGCCGTCGCGCAGCCCGCATTGCGTCAGGCAGTCCATGCGCTGGCTGCAGCGCCGCGCATCGCAGCGCGCATTGCCCTGTAGCGTCTTTTCCTGGCGCAGGTAGCGCGTCAGCCAGGGTGTCGGCACGGCGCGAGCGGGCAGGCCGGCCACGCTGGTGAATTCGGCCAGTTGGTCGGGGTCGGCGTCGATCAGGACGCGCTTGAAGTTTTCGTGCGCATCGCCTTCGATGGTGACGGCGAAGGCGGTGCCCACCTGCACGCCGTCGGCGCCGTGGCCCAGCCAGTGGCGCACTTGTTCGTGGCTGCCCACGCCGCCGGCCACGATGAGCCGGGGGCTGTCCTTGCCCAGTTGCAGTTCCGCGAACAGCTTGTGGCAATCGGCCAGCACGCGCTTGAAGTCGAAGCGTTCGTCGTGGAGGTCGTCCAGGCGCGCGGCGCCCAGGTGGCCGCCGGCATGGCCGGGGTGCTCGATCACGACGGCGTCGGCCAGCCGGCCCTTCTTCATCCATTTTTTAAGCACCGCGGCCACGCCGCGCGCTTCGGACAGGATGGGAACCAGCGCCACTTTGGGAAAGTCGGCGGTCATTTCGGGCAGGTCCAGCGGCAGGCCGGCGCCCATCACGATGGCCTGGGCGCCGCTTTCGCACGCCTGGCGCACTAGGGCGGGATGGTCGCGCACGGCTTTCATGACGTTCACGGCGACCAGGCCGCGGCCCTGGGCCGTCTCCAGGGCCGCGCGCACTTCGCGGTGCAGCGCTTCCAGGTTGGCGCTGTCTATCAGGTCGCGGTCATGGCACCGCTCGGTCTTTTCTAGCAGGTCGGGATGGTGATGGCGCAAATCGACGCTGGCAATGGTGCCCACGGCGTTCTGGCTGGCGACGGCGCCGGCCAGACGGTGGGCGGATACGCCGACGCCCATGCCGCCCTGGATAATGGGCAGCAATTCGCGTCCGGCGAGGGTGAGTGATTTGAACCACGTCATGTCAAGTCTTTCCTCTGGTCAAGTGGACAGAGGCTAGAGCAAGGGGGGTAGCGTCGCCTTGCGCAGGATCAAACCTGGCCTCAATGGCATATGGTTCCTGACCGTTTCGTCGAACCAGTTCGCCATGGCATCTATATCTGGGGACAGCTCTGTCGCCAGGCCGCCGGTGAATTTGCGCCAGGCGTCCAGGTGCGCAGGCGCGACTACAGTCAGCAGCGGATAGCCTTTGGCCATGAGTTCAAGCATTTCAGCGCTGAATCCGCCTCCCTCGGCCTCAAGCACGCCGAAACGGTTGACGATGACCAGATCGGCCCCGCTTTCCATTACACGCCGCAAAACGACGCCGGCAACGAGCAGGGCGCCCGGATCCAGGCAGCAGGCGTTTGGGTCTTTGCCCGGATCATGGTCGATCGGATAGAGGGTGCCTTGTTCCAGGTCGAGCAGGGTACGGGCGCCTCTGTCGTCGAGAGTGCCTGGCGGGCCGGGAACCAGCCCGCGCACGGTCAGGCCTTGCGATTGCAGGCGTTGCACGAATGCCAGCAGGGGGGCATCGGCGGCGGCTTTGTGGTTGTGGACGATGGCTGCGATCGTGACGGCGTTTTCGGTGCAATCCATGAGGATCTTCCTTCTTATCGGGGCAGGCAGAGAGTGACCCGCTGCACCGTTTTTCCAAAGATGTGATAACCCGACCCGCCTTCCGCCAGCATGTCCAGCAAGGCGTCCGGTTCTCGCACGCGGGTGCCGCCGACCACGGTTACCCCGCGTTCTGCGTAAGGCCCGGGAAGCAGTGTGGCCGTCGGCCCGATTACCGCCGCTTGCGCGCCGGGCGCGAGCAATGACAGGAGCCCATCGAGCGTGCCGTTGACCAGTGTCGTGCCGGTGGTGATGAAAACGTCGGCCTTGGGCACGATTTGCGGCGCATGATCGGCCTGAATATAGAACGGCAGTTCATCCGGCTTGAGGGTGCTTGGATCAAGTTCGAGAACATTGAACCGTTGATTGCGGCGGCGGAGTTCGCGCATGTACGGCGGGAATGCGCCGACCAGCGCCACGTAGTGTTCAGGTTGAATATTCAGCGCATCAAAAGCATCGCCCTCGCGAATTTCAGCGCCGGATGGCGCGCCGTCGCGCTGCCAAAGGGTTTCGGCAAGTGCATTCAACGTGGCGATGGCGAGCGACCGGCGTAGATCCTGCGGCCGATAGAGATCGTCGAGGATCTGGATTGCCTGCCTGCCGGCGATCTTGCCCGGTATCGGCATTGCTCGCGCCGAGCTGGGGCAGCACACCGCCTCGGGCACGCTCTTGATCGGCGTGGCGCACAGGCCGCCGGCACGGTTGCTCAGCTTGACGCCTGTGAAGAAAATGCCAAGCACAGCGCGTTCGACGACCAATGATTCCGCGTCGGCGCCGAGCTTGCGTATCACTTCGGCATGCAGTTCGGCCAGCAGGGTGGCCTGAGATGGATCGCCGGCGGGCGTTCCGAATTTCGGCGGCGGGACTTCAAGATGCGTTTCCATTTCTCAACTCTCCGTCGTATTGTCCGGGCGGACGGCGAAATGCAGCTTGGTAATGCCGTACTCGCCAACCAGATCATCGCGCTGCGCATCGATCAGGCCAATTTTTTCGAATCGCAGGCAGAACGTCTCGACGTGGCACATGGGATGACTGTCGGTCAGCACCGCCTTGTCGAGATCGCGCAGGCCGCCCGGTGCGGTTTCGCAAGATTCGAGGCAGAACCAATGCGCGCAGTGCAATTCGCCGCCTGGCGCAAGCCGGGCGGAGACGGCGGCCAGTGCGTCGTTGGTTGCCTGGCGCACAGGGTAGAGGGCATGAAACAGCACGGCCAGGTCGAATTGTTCCTGCGTCGGAGGATTCAGCGGCGTGCCTGATAGCAGTTGGCAGCGCTTCGGGAGCCCGCCTTGCGCAAGGATTTCTTGCGCCCGCGGCAGTGCCTCGGGCCGCACGATCGCGGTGATCCGCGCTTCGGGAAAGTAGCGGCCTGCGGTCGCGGCAAACAAGCCGTTTCCCCCATCGAAGCACAGTATGTTGCGAATCGGGCGATCTTTGAACCGATCAGCGAGATAAGCAGCTAGCCGGTTGGCTTCTCCAGAGAATGGATGCTGTGCTGGCGGAATCGGAGGTGGCGGTGCCGCGATCCAGTCGGTGGACAAAAAGCGATCCAGTGCCGACCATCCGTTGGCAGGTTCCAGGAGGCTATCGACCGCCTCCGCCTGGCACCACGGGCTGGACTTGCACAGCACGGCATCCAGCCCGGGGGCAATGCGGTATGCCGCCTCTTGCCGGGTGAGCAGGCCCAGGTCTTCGAGCGCCTGCAGGAAACCACCCAGGTGAGCGCCGCGCAGGTTCAGCGCCGCGGCGATTTCCGGCCGCGCAGCCGGGCCGTTGCTTTCCAACCAATCGAACAGGCCGCTGCGCAACCCTGCGCGTAGCGCCTGGAAGGCTTTGAATCCGTCGCACAATTGGCGTACCGCGGCAATTGCCGCGGGCATTTCGGGGAGGACGGGACGACCCCCGTGCTGTTCCATATCCATCTTTATTCTCCTGGTGTTTGAAGAAACCGAAGGCGTGCGGCGCGGCCTGCCTTCCAAAGCCGTGCATGCGCGACCGCTGCCAAGCGCCGCCGCGCGCGCCGTCATGGGAGCGCCTCCAGCATCATCCCGACTTCGTCGTTGGACAGTTCGTAGTTGAAAAAAAGACGATAGAAGTGCTGGATTTCTTCCTTGATGTCTATTTCGGCGAAATGCGCCGGGTGGAAAGTCTTGGCGGCCCACAGCACCGTGAGCGGCTGCTCGACCGTTCGTTGTCCCCACGAATGCACTCCCATCGGGGTTGCATAGACTCGCCTGTTCTTGACGGCGTTGACCTTCGAGAACCGTTCGTCCTGGTAGACCGCTTCCACCAGCCTGGGCGTATTGACGATGAGGATGTCGGGGTTCCATACCAGCACCCGCTCGTGTGAATAGTGGGTGTTGCCGCCGTCCCCGATATCGGCGGTCACGCTGTAGCCGCCCGCCTGCGTGATCCACCAGTTGGCGATCTGCAACGGTGTGCTCATGCTGTTTGGATTGAAATACAGAACCTTGGGCCGCGCGTCCGGAGAGAGGCCTTCCAATTTCCGCTGCACGCGCTCCATCGTGTTCTCGAAGTAGCGCAGATAGGCCTCGCCCTGCGACATGCGGCCTGTTAGACAAGCCAGGATTCGCATACTGGCGTGAATGTGGGGCGTGTTTTCCCATTGCAGGAATATCACTGGCGCTCGCGCTTTTTCCAAGGCCCGCACCTGTAGCGGGTTCATCGTGATGACGACGTCCGGAGCCAGCCGGGCGAGGTGCTCGATGCTGACCTCGCTGGTGCTCTGCCCCTGCAGCACCGGCCGTTCATCCAGATAGGGCGCGACGGCGCTGTGCAGCCGCCACGCACCGGTGGCGGTAAACCGTTGGGGCAATCCGTTGGCGATCCGATCTCCCGCGCCCAGCGCAAAGAGATACCCGTTGAGCACCGGCACGGCGCCGACGGTCGCGATACGGCGAGCTTCATGCGGCAATGTCACGATGCGCCCGGCCATGTCGATCACGCTTCGCGCCGGCGGATCACTCACCCCGCACGGCACGGATTCGCCAGCCAGCGCGACCGCCAGGCAGGCATGCCACAGGCATGCCGCCATTGCGAATTTTCGGAAATGGGCTTCGCCTTTCATCAGAACTGATAGATCAATGTGGCGAAGAGGTTCCGGCCCGGGTAGGCATAGGCGTCGTCAGGAACCCGTCCGAGGAAGGAGTACTGCTTGTCGAACAGATTGTTGACGTCGACCTTCAGGTCCAGGCTGCCGGCGCTTCCGGCGTCCCACAGCCGCTTTGTCATGCTGAGGTTGGCCACGGTGAATTTTCCAAATCCGACCAGCGGGCCATCGCCCACGTTGGACCGTCCACCGTACTGCTCTCCGTAGTAATTGAAGTTCAGGGTGCTGGAGAACCTCCAACCGGGGTGGTGGAAACGCACGCCGATGCTCGCGACGGTGTCTGGCACGCGGGCAATCGGCCACCATTTTCCCTGCAAGCCGGGGCCGCCCTGGGATACGACCTCTTCTTTTCGGAACATGTGTGTGAGGTTGATATACGGGCGCAGTTCGAAGCTGCTGTAGCCGAGCGCGGGCGCCACGTTCGCGTTGGCCTGCAGTTCAATGCCTTCCTGGATGCGCTTGTCGACATTCATTACCACGCGGCCCTGCGTTCCCGATCCATCCGGGCGGACTCCGGGATAGATGTAGACGTTGTCCTTCACTCTGTAATAGAAATAGGTGGCGGACAGCCGCCAGTCCTTGCGCGCCATATCGAAACCGATCTCGAAGGCATCGGTGAACTCGGGCTTGAGTCTGGGATCTCCCGGCGCGCCGTAATCTTCATAAAAACTGCTTGCGAATAGCTGACGTCCCGACGGCGCGCGCCAGCCCTGCGTATAGTTGGTTCGCAGCTTGAGCCAGTGGGCCGGCAGCCAGCTCACGCCGAAGGTCGGTGAAATGTGGTTGAAGCTGCGGCGGGTGGGCAACTGGTCGCGGGAAGTGATGCCGCGGCCCGAGAAGTAGGGCACCCGGTTGTAGTATTCGTCGCCGATCGACAGGTCCTTGGCCTTCACGTATTCGTAGCGAAGGCCGCCCGACAGGTTCAGCGAGCCATCCATGAGCTTGAGCGTACCCACCGTGTAGGCTCCCAGGATGGAGGTCTCGCTGGTTGGGTGCATGGGGTAGCCCAGCCCTGCCCACTTCGAATCGATCCCGCCTGCCTGCAGAAACGCGCCGCGCGCGGACGAGGAGTTCTCGACTTTGTACTTGATGTAGTCGAGGCCGCCGGTAAGGTCAAAGCGCTCGGAGGTGTAGGTCAGGCTGCCCTGTGCGCGATCGGTCCTGGCTTCTTGTCCCTTTGGATACCTGGACTCGGCGGAATAGGTTTCGTAGGTGTCTTTTCCCTGCCCGACATTGGCGTTCCATGAAAGGCGGCGGTCGGCGGTGGCGCCCTCGTAGTTGATGTACAGCAGTTGGGTTTCGCGATCGGTATAGCTGTTGTTGCGGATTTCGCCTTCTTCGTCCATATACGAAGGCCGGTGTGCTTTGTCGACGGTGTAGTGATAGCCGTCGACACCGATCCGGTGCCCGTTGTCGAAGGTGTAGCCCAGATTGAAGTTGAAGCGTTCGGTGCCGTCCGTCTTGGTGTTGTTTACTTTGTCGCCGTTGCCGTCCTTGTAGTCGCTGCGCACCGCGTTGTGTTCATAGCCGAACATGTAGTCGAAATTGTCAGCCGCGCCGTAGAGATCCGCGCCGATTCGCGAGGCGTTGTAGCTGCCATAGCCCATGCGCACTTGCCCGCCAAAGCGTTCCGGGCCGCCGCGCCGGGTGATGATATTGATGACGCCGCCCGGTGAACCCATCGAGTGTTTGAACATATCCGGTCCACGCAAGACTTCGACGCGCTCGACATTGCCCAGCATGATCTGGCGAACGTTGGCGACGCCGGATCGGCGGCCGTCGATGAGGACCAGCACCTTGCCGTTGGCTTCCGTCATCAGGTGTTCGGTGTGAAAGCCGCGGATCAGCAAGGTGTTTTCGCCATGATCCGTCGGCGTGGCTTCCACCGCGAAGCCTTGCTCGATAAGCAGTTCGCTCAAATTGTGAGCGGGGGAGTCCTCGATGGTCTGCCGATCGATAACAAAGGTGCTGGTCGCTGTTTTTCGCTCTTCTTCGGTGAAGGCTTCCGATGAGACCTCCACCCTGGGGAGGAGCGGCACTTCATTCACATTCGCAGCAGAAACAGCAGGCAGTACGAATAAGGATACTGGGAGCAGCTTTAAGCAGGCGTGCATTGACGTATTTCCTTTCTATCGCGATGAGGTCGTTCTTTAGAGTCGGTTTGAAAAATCCGGGCCCAATTCCGGGGTGAAGGGACGGAAGGCGATGCCGTGGCCATTTGCTGCACGCAGCAATTCGACGTGCACGCCGTACAACTGAAACATTGCTGCCGGCGTCAGTACCTTGTCGGGAGCGCCGTCGGCGGCAATGCGGCCGTTCATCAGCAGCGCGACTCGCTGGCATCCAGATAGCGGTTGGTTGGGATCGTGGGTCGTCATCAGCACGCCGTAGCCGTCTGCCGTAAGCCGTTCCAGGCGGGCCAGCAGACGTACTTGGTTGCCGTAGTCGAGACCGGCCAGCGGTTCGTCCATGATCAAGAGCCGCGCTTCCTGGGCGAGGGCGCGCGCAATAAGCGTCAATTGCCGTTCGCCGCCCGAAATCCGGGTGTAGACGCGGTCGGCGAGATGCAAGATGCCCAATTGCTCGAGGGCCATGTGCACACGCTCCAGATCGGCGGCGCCGGGCGCCGTGAACAGACCCGCCGCAGGGATGCGTCCCAGCAGCGTCACCTGACGGACCGTGTAGGGAAATGGCGCGGCATGGACCTGAGGCACGTAGGCGATCATCCGAGCCAAATGGCGCCGGCTCAAGGCCGCTAGCGGCTCTCCGTCGAACGTGACGCTGCCGCGATCGGGGCGCTGCAGTCCCAGCAGCATTTTCAACAGCGTGCTTTTTCCGGCTCCGTTGACGCCCAGCAGGCAGACCAGTTCGCCGGCTTCGAGCGCCAGGCTGGCGCCGGAAATTACTGGGTGGCGGCGATAGCCGAAATGAAGATCCTTTGCGGCGAGCCTCATGTCCAACTCCGCCGCACGCGATGGAGCACAAGCAGGAAGACGGGTATGCCCAGTAACTCGGTGACGATGCCGATGGGCAGTTCGCTTGCGAAAAGATTGCGCGCAAGACCGTCGGCAACGAGCAGAAAGGCCGCGCCCAGGCAGGCGGCGGTCGGCAGCAACCGGGCGTTGCCCGGACCCGTCAGCAGGCGTGCAATATGTGGCACGATCAGTCCGATCCAGCCGATCATGCCGGCAATCGAAACCGTCAATGCCGAGATCAGCGTGGCAGCAATGATTGTTGTCAGCCGCACGGCGGTTACCGGCACGCCAAGGGCGCGCGCTTCATCGTCTCCCATCGCCAATGCATCCAACGCGCGCCCCATCAGGCAAAGCAGAAGAATGCCCAGCAGGATCGGAATCGCCGCCCATGCGATGTCGCCGGCGTTGGCGTGTCCCAGGCTGCCCATCAGCCAATACACGATCGTGGGCAACTGGCTATAAGGGTCGGCCAAGTATTTCACTATGGTCAGCACAGAGCTGAATAGCGCGCCGCTGAGGATGCCGCCCAGAATCAGCATGATGATTGAACCGCCGCCGAACAGATGCGCGATGCCGACCCCGACCGAGACGGCGGCAAGCCCCATGACGAATGCGCCGGTTTGCACGAGCAGCCAGTTGCCTTCCAGCAGGATGCCGATTGCCGCGCCCGCCGACGCTCCCGCCAGCACGCCGAGCAGTCCGGGCGATACGAGCGGGTTGCGAAAGAGCGCTTGGTAGGCCGCACCCGACACCGAGAGCGAGGCGCCGACCAGGACCGCTGCCAGCACGCGCGGCAGCCGGATTTCAATGATCAGGTTGTATAGCTGGGCGTAGCGCGGCGGCTCCATGGAATCGAGTCCCGCAAGGGTGAAAAGGAAGCGGAGCATTTCCCACACGGAGACCGAGTACGGTCCGAAAGACAGGGCGGCCAGGATTGCCGCCATGGCCAGCAACGGAGCGATGAGCCGAAACCGATACCCCTGCGTTGCTGGCGCGACAGCGGCAAGGGAGGTGGGAGCGATTTCAGCCATGGATGCGCGCAGCCGCGAAAATCGTCGGCAAGTTCTTCCAGTTGAGACAAGGTCCGATAAATCGTATTCGAGTATCTCTTTCGTTATGTACCTACATACATAACGAAAAACGGATAGATTTGAGCCATGTCAACGGGAGGGACATTCCTCCGGGCTCAGCGGTAGCCGAATCTTTCGAACTATTGCCTCGTCGGGGCCTTCGCCCGCACGCTTAGGTTGCGCGCGGGCGACGCGTCGGGCGCGCCTTGCGCGGGACGGACATTTCGCAGTGGCGATTCGCCCCGGCGGCGGCTCCGTCGTGATGACGGAATCCGCGACCGGGGCGATCCTCGAAGCGCCGCTGCCGGCCTGAGCCGCTTACCCCAGCAGCTTGACGATCGCCGGCACGGAGAGCACGGCGGTGTAGTAGCCCATGAACTGGACGCCGGTATTGAAGCCGAACAGGCGCGACAGCAGCCCGCCGAACAGGCCCATGGTCAGGATCACGAGCAGGCCCAGGAACTGGCCTTCCCAGACGCTGATCACGATGATCAGGCCGACGAAGGTGGCGATGATGGCTTCATGGCTGACCTTGCGCGACACGAACAGCGCGGCGCGGCGCGCGAAGTTCATGGCGAACGGGTAGGACACCACCGCGGCCAGCAGCACGGCCAGCATGCCGTAGCCCAGGAACTCCCAGTGGCTGAGCAGGTTGTGCAGATTGTGCGTCTGGCCGCTGGCGGCGTCCACGGTGAACCGCGGCGGCGCATTGAACAGCGGCGCGGCGGGGCCGGCGGCCACGGGGCTCAGCGGCAGGCCGAAGGCGATCAGGGGAATCAGCGCCTCGGCGATGTAGGTGGCCTCGGTGACGCCGTTGCGCGCGCTCAGCACGGTCGTCAGGCGGTGGTAGGCATGCTTGATGCGCGAACCGACCAGCTCGCCCAGCACCACGGTCATGGCCACCGGGCTGAACACGAAGGTGGCGCTGGAGATCGCCGCGGTGGCCAGCGTCCAGCGCGTCTGCGTGCGGTCCATGACCTTCAGGGGATTGGGAAAATACCCGGACCAGCCCTTGACGTCGGGCGCCAGCGAGAACGTGCGCACCTTGTCGCGCATCATCCGCGAGCGCCCCTGAGGCGAAACCACCGTGAACAGGTCCGCGATCAGCGGTCCGATGGCGATGCCCAGGAAGTAGCTGATGCTCAGTTTCACTCCGTACTTGGCGGTCAGGCTTTGCAGCGCGACGATGACCACGACGAACGGCACCAGCAGCGCCACCGCGGCCCAGCGTCCGGCCGAGAAGTAGGCGATCAGCACCGCCGCGGCCAGGAAGATCCAGGGCGCGGACTTCGTGATGGCCGCGCCGAACGGCGCCAGCAGCACGGCGAACAGCACCGCCAGCGGCACCGCCACGAAGGCGGCGACGATGGCGCCCGACACCATCTTGCGCAGCGCGATGTGCGGCACGCCCAGCTTGCGCAGCATGTTCGCGTCCTGCAGGAGCGGCGTGGCCAGGGTGTCGCCGGGGATGCCCAGCAAGGCCGTGGGCACGGCGTGCGTCATGTGCTTGGCGACCGCGCCGGCCAGGAAAAAGGTGAAGACGCCCGCGGGCGGCACGCCCAGCAGGACCACCAGCAGGGTCAGCGGCGCGAGCGTGGTGGTTTCGTCGGTGCCGGACACCAGGCCGATGGCCGCGAACACCACCGCGCCCAGCAGGCCCATCGCGGCCGCCACCATGATCTGTTCGAGAAGGATGGGATCGCTCATGCCAGCGCCTCCTTGCCTGAACCCTGGGGCGCCGGGGCGCGGGCGGACGGCGGGGACGGCTGGGCGGCGGGCTCGGCGAACAGGTCGTACAGGTCCAGTTCCTTCAGTTCGCGCACCACCGGTTCCGGCAGATCGGCAAGCGTGCCCAGGCCGCCGGGCTGCTCGGCCAGTTCGGCCAGCACTTCGGCGCGCCAGGCGGGATCCTGCGTGGAGCCGTGCTCGATGACTTCGCGCTTGGGCGGGAACAGGCGGGCGCAGACGACGCCCGCCAGCACGCAGCCCGCCAGGCCGGCCAGCATGGCGTAGGCATGGGCCAGCTCGGCGGACGCCACGATGCCGCGCAGCCAGCGGCTGGCGGCGAAAAAGCCCGCCACGCTGATGGCGATGCCGATGCCGATGGCCCAGGCGAGGTGGCGCAGGTCCACCGTATCGCTCCAGACTTCCGCCAGGCGCGTGGAAGGCGCCGGGGTATTCGGATTCATGTCTCTCTCCTCTGTGGTCGGGCGGCGCCAGGGGAATCCGGGCGCCGCCTCTGTTCTTGTGGGGCCGGGGCGGCCAGGTCTATCGGGGGTTGCGCAGCTCCTCCAGCAAGGCCAGCGCGCGGTCGGTGCGGACGTCCCGCTCCGCCGCCATGCGCCGGGCGATCGTGTCGATTTCCGCGCCCGCCGCGCCCGCCACCAGCGCGATGTTGCGGGCGTGCAGCGCCATGTGGCCGCGCTGGATGCCTTCGGTGGCCAGCGCGCGCAGCGCGCCCAGGTTCTGGGCCAGGCCCACGGCCACGGCCACTTCGCCCAGTTCCTGCGCGGAACGCACGTCCATGATCTTCAGCGCCAGGCGGGCCAGCGGATGGGTCTTGGTGGCGCCGCCCACCAGGCCCACGGGCATGGGCATTTCGATGGAGCCCACCAGCGCGCCCGAGTTGTCTTTTTCCCAATGGGTGAGCGAGGTGTAGCGGCCCCCGCGGCAGGCATAGGCGTGGGCGCCGGCTTCCACCGCGCGCCAGTCGTTGCCGGTGGCGACGATGACGGGGTCGATGCCGTTCATGATGCCCTTGTTGTGGGTCGCGGCGCGGTAGGGGTCGATGGCGGCGAAGGCATAGGCGTCCAGCACGCCTTCGATGATGTCGGCGCCGCTGCGCTCCTTGGTGTCCAGCGCCTGCGGCGTCAGGCGCACCCGGGCGCGCGCCAGACGCAGGTCGGCCAGGTTGGACAGGATGCGCAGGCGCACCGATCCGCCCGCGATCTCCTCGACCAGCGGCGCCACGGCCTCGGCCATGGTGTTGACGGTGTTGGCGCCCATCGCGTCGCGCACGTCCACGATCAGGTGCAGCACGATCATGGGGCCGCGCGGCGTGTCGGGGAAGACGTGGACTTCGATGTCGCGGCAGCCGCCGCCCAGTTCGATCAGCACCTTGTCGCGGCTGTTGGCCAGCGCAAGAATGCGCTCGCGCTCGCGCAGCAGGGCCAGCCGCGCGCCGTGCGGATCGGCCAGCCCCAGCACCTGCACCTGCGCGCGCATCAGCGGCGCGGTGCTGGACGTTTCGAAGCCGCCGCATTCGCGCGCGAGCTTGGCCATATAGGACGCCGCGGCGACCACGGACGGTTCCTCGACCGCCATCGGCACCAGCACGTCGCGGCCGTTCACCTGGAAGTTGCCGGCGACGCCCAGCGGCAATTCGAACGACCCGATGACGTTCTCGATCATGCCGTCGGCGCGGGCCAGGCCGAGCGCGCCGGGCTGGGCCAGCGACTGGCGCTCCTCGGGCGTGAGCCCGGCGGCGTCCGCGATGGCGGACAGGCGTTCGGCGGGGGTCAGGGCGCGGAAATTGGGCAGGCGTGAATCGGCCACGATGGCGTGTCTCCATATCAGAATCAAGTGGCCTGATTCTAGGTAAACTGTACCGGCATTGAGAGGTACAGTTTGGGCAAACAGTACCATTGCACTGCACCAATTTCGACGATACCCAGCGGGAATCCAGCATGGACGAAGCAAGCCTTCCGGGCAGGCCGCAACGCGCCGCCCCGATAGCCGAAAGCCTGGCCAGGCTGATCGGCCAGCAGATCGCCGACGGTGTCTACCGCGCGGGCGACAAGCTGCCGTCCCTGCGCGAACTGGCGCAACTGCATCGCTACGCGAAGAACACGGTGGTGGTGGCGTTCGAAATGCTGGTCGCGCGGGGCCTGGTGGAACCGCGCCGGGGATCCGGCTTCTTCGTGCTGGAGACGGGCCGGGCGCGCAAGGCCGCCGACGAGGAGCCCGGCCAGTTGAGCCGCGCCATGGATATCGTGTGGCTGATGCGCGAGCAGCTCAAGACCCAGCCCGACGCGGTCGCCGTGGGCGACGGCTTTCCGCCCGTGGAGTGGCTGGCCGACATGCGGATGGACCGCTATCACCAGAAGGTGGTGCGCACCGGCCTGGGGGCCCTGTTCCGCTATGGCAGCCGCTTCGGCTATGCGCCGCTGCGCGAAAGCCTGGTGCGCAAGCTGGGCGACGTCGGGATCAATGCGGCGCCGCCGCAACTGGTGCTGACGCACGGCGCCAACGAGGCCATGGACCTGGCGATCCGCTATTTCGTGCCGCCGGGCGCGGCCGTGCTGGTCGACAACCCGGGCTATTACCCCTTGTTCGGCAAGCTGAAGCTGGCCGGGGCGCGCATGCTGGGCGTGCCGCGCCTGTCCGACGGCCCCGACACCGCTGTGCTGGAGGCGCTGCTGCAACGCGAAAAGCCGCGCCTGTTCTTCACGCAGTCGCTGGCGCACAATCCCACCGGCTCCGACATCTCGCCGGCCAAGGCCTACAAGGTCCTGCAACTGGCGGAGCGTTACAACCTGACGGTGGTCGAGAACGACCCGCTGGCCGACTTCAAGCCCACCTCGGCGGTGCGCCTGTCGTCGCTGGACCAGCTCGAACGCACGATCTATATCGGCAGCTTCTCCAAGTCATTTTCGGCGGCGCTGCGCGTGGGGTTCATCGCGTGCAACGCGGCGCTGGCCAGCGACCTGGCCGATCTCAAGGCGCTGGTGCACGTCAGCAGTTCGGAGTACTGCGAGCGCATGGTCGACGTGATGCTGCGGGAAGGCCATTACGAGCGCCATCTGGTCAGGCTGCGCCAGCGGCTGGAAGCCGCCACCGGCAACGCCTTGCAGGTGCTCGATTCGCTGGGCGCCGAAGTATTCGCCCGCCCGACCAGTTCCCTTTATCTGTGGTCGGCGTTTCCGGGCGTGGACGATTCCCTTGCCCTGGCCGCCGAACTGATGCCGGAGAAGGTCATCATGGCGCCGGGGCGCGTGTTCAACGTGGACCCGACGGCGGTGTCGCCCTGGTCCCGGTGCAATGTCGGCGCCATCGGATCGCCCCGGTTCCATGCGACGCTGAAGCAGCGCCTGGCTCAGCGGTAGTCGAATCCCTCGAACCATTGCTTCATCAGGGCCTCCGCCTGCAAGCTCAGGTTGCGCAAGGGCGGCGCGTCGGGCGAACGGCGCGCGCCCTGCACGGCGAAGCGGCGCACGCCGCGGCGGGCGAGTTCCCGGGCCAGGGCCAGCAGCCGGGTTTCGTTGAGCCAGTCGGGATGCCAAGTGATGCGGCATTCGAAGTCCCGGCCGGCCGACAGCAACTGGCTCAGGCAGGCCAGGGCGGGGCGCTCGGAATCGCGGCGGCCGGTGATGTCGTCGTAGCCCTGGGAATCGGCCTTGATGTCCAGGCCGACCCAGTCCAGATGGCGCAGCACGTCGGCCAGCCTCAGCGGATAGATGCCGGCGGTGTGCAGGCCGACCCGATAGCCCATGCGCCGGACGTCGCGGATCATCTGCGGCAGGCGCGGCTCGCTCAAAGGCTCGCCGCCCGAGAACACGACGGCGTCCAGGAGGCCCTTGCGGGTTTCCAGGAAGGCGCGCATTTCACGCCAGTCATAGCGCGCGGCGCGGGTCTGCAATTCGGTGTTGTGGCAGTAGTGGCAGCGCCAGGGGCAGCCCGAGATGAAGACGACGGCGGCCAGTTGGCCCGGCCAGTCCACGGTGGAAAAGGGCACCAGTCCGCCCACCGCCTGGGCGTGCCGCGGCAGGGGCTGGATGACGGGCTGCGGCGGGGCCGGGTAGGCCGGCCTGGCGGCCAGCCGGCGCGTGGCCGGACTGGCGCCCGGCCCGCAGGCCGGGCCGGATCGCGCCCCCTCAGGCGCGGCGTTCGACGAAGAAGCGGCGTTCATTGAATTCGCCTTGCTTGCCGGTGTTGAAGGACGCGACCGGACGGTGGTAGCCCATTACGCGGGTCCAGATCTCGCAGCGCACGCGCTGGCTGTCGTCCAGCTTCGGGGTGGAAGCGGCGGTGACTACAGGGGCGGTCAAGGTTTGCATAGAGGTTCCTTTTGAGAGGGTGCCGGGCGGATGCCCGGCGGATCGGTCCGGAGCCTGCCGGGAGCGGCGGGCCCTAGGCCGGGGCGCAGCATGCCGATTGTTTGGCGAGCAGCTCGGCATCGCATTTGGGGCAGAACTCGTGGTGCCCTGTCAGATAGCCGTGGTTGGGGCAGATGGAGAACGTGGGCGTGATCGTGATGTAGGGCAGCCGGAAGTTCGACAGCGCGCGGCGCACCAGTTGCTTGCACGCGCCGGCGGACGAGACCGCTTCGTTCATGTACAGGTGCAGCACGGTGCCGCCGGTGTACTTGCTTTGCAGCGCTTCCTGCAGTTCCAGCGCATGGAACGGATCGTCGGTGTGGCCCACCGGCAACTGGCTGGAATTGGTGTAGTAAGGCTGCGATTCGCTGCCGGCCTGCAGGATGCCGGGATAGCGCTTCCTGTCTTCGCGGGCGAAGCGGTAGGTGGTGCCTTCGGCGGGGGTGGCTTCGAGGTTGTACAGGTGGCCCGTCTGTTCCTGGAACTCGGTCATGCGCTCGCGCACGCGGTCCAGCAGCCGCAGCGCCATCGCGTGGCCGGCCGCGGTGGTGAGGTCTTCGGCGTCGTCCGTGAAGTTGCGGATCATTTCGTTGATGCCGTTCACGCCCAGGGTGCTGAAGTGATTGCGCAGCGTGCCCAGGTAGCGGCGGGTGTAGGGATAGAGTCCCTGGTCGATGTAGCGCTGCACCACCTTGCGCTTGGTCTCCAGCACGTCGCGGCCCAGTTCCAGCAGGTGGTCCAGGCGCGCCATCAGCCGGGCTTCGTCGCCCCGGCAGGTGTAGCCCAGGCGCGCGCAGTTCACGGTCACCACGCCCACCGACCCGGTCTGCTCGGCCGATCCGAACAGGCCGTTGCCGCGCTTGAGCAATTCGCGCAGGTCCAGTTGCAGGCGGCAGCACATGGAACGCACCATGTGCGGCTCCAGGTCCGAATTCAGGAAGTTCTGGAAGTATGGCAGTCCGTAGCGCGCCGTCATCTCGAACAGGCGTTCGGTATTGGGATGGTCCCAGTCGAAGTCGGGCGTGATGTTGTAGGTGGGAATGGGGAAGGTGAACACGCGGCCCTTCGCGTCGCCGGCCATCATGACTTCGATGTAGGCGCGGTTGATCATGTCCATTTCGGCTTGCAGGTCGCCGTAGGCGAACGGCATTTCCTCGCCGCCCACGTAGGGGATCTGTTCGCGCAGGTCGGCCGGGCAGGTCCAGTCGAAGGTCAGGTTGGTGAAAGGCGTCTGCGTGCCCCAGCGGCTGGGCACGTTCAGGTTGTAGATGAGTTCCTGCATCGCCTGCTTCACGTCGCCGTACGTCATGGCGTCGCGGCGGATGAAGGGCGCCATGTAGGTATCGAAGGAACTGAAGGCCTGCGCGCCGGCCCATTCGTTCTGCAGCGTGCCCAGGAAGTTGACGATCTGGCCGATGGCGGCCGACATGTGCCGCGGCGGCGTGGCCTCGACCTTGCCGGGGATGCCGTTGAACCCCTCGGTCAGCAATTGGCGCAGCGACCAGCCCGCGCAATAGCCGCTGAGCATGTCCAGGTCGTGGATGTGGATGTCGCCTTCGCGGTGGGCCTGCCCGGCCTCGGGCGCGAAGACGTTGGACAGCCAGTAGTTGGCGGTGACCTTGCCGGCCACGTTCAGGATCAGGCCGCCCAGGCTGTAGCCCTGGTTGGCGTTGGCGTTGACGCGCCAGTCGCGCTGCTCCAGGTATTCCTCCATGGCGCTTTCCACGTCCACCAGCGTGTGGCGCAGCGAGCGCAGGCGGGCGTGCTGTTCGCGGTAGACGATGTAGGCGCGCGCGGTGCGCCAGTGGCCCGCCTGGACCAGGGCTTCCTCGACGCGGTTCTGGATGGTTTCCACGCCGGGGCACGGGTTGTCGGCCAGGGCGGCGATGACGGCGTCGGTCAGCGCCTGCGCGCCAGCCAGGTCCAGTTCCCCGGTGCTCTGGCCCGCCGCCGCGATGGCCTGGACGATCTTGTCGCGGTCGAATGCCACGACCCGCCCGTCGCGCTTGAGAATGTGCTGGATATGCATGACTGACACCATATGTAGTAGGGTATGAAAACTCTACCACCACATATGGTGAGCGCGGCGCATCGCGAGCGCGGGATATCGGCCTGGCTTGATGCGCGTCAAACGCGCAATCGGGCCCTTGTTAACACGACCTAGAACCCGATGCCGACCCCGGCCAGCGATATCGCCACGGCCAGCGCCGCGGTGCGCGCCGCCGGGCGGGGCGCCCAGGACAGCATCCCGACCCACAGCAGGGCGCCCGCCGACAGCCAGCCCAGCCAGGCCACCATGCCCACCGTATTGCCCCACAGGCCGACGCAGGGCAGCAGGGCCAGCGCCAGCAGGAGCACGCCGGCTCCGCGCAACGCCCGGGTGTGGCCGGCGGACGGGTCGCGTCCCCAGACCTGGTCGTAGTGGCGCGGCATGGCCAGGCTCAGGCAGGCCATGCCGGAATAAGTCAGCAGCAAGGCCATGGAAACGGCGTACAGATCGTTGGTGTTCATGCCGCAGCCTCTTCGTTCGCGCGGGATTTGCGCCGCGAGGGCGCCGATGCGGGCCGCTTCCACACATGGAGGGCCGCCCAGCCCGATAGTACGCCGAAAGCCAGGGCGCCCAGTTCGACGCCGGCGCTTTCCCAGTCGCCGCGCGCGATCTGCGCGTAGGGATGGTCGCCCAGGGTGGCGAAGGACAGCAGCGGCAGCAGCAGGCACAGCGCCGACAACAGGCCCAGTTGCGCGATCCAGGCGCGGCGGGGACTGCACAGCCAGGCATGGACCAGGGTCAGCGCCCAGATCAGGAAGAAGCCGCGCAGTTCCCACGCCGCGCGGTTTTCCAGGGCGGCGGGCAGCAGGCGGTTGGCCCAGAAATAGCCGATGCAGGCGATGGCCAGCCCGGCCAGCGCGGCCACGTTCAGCCCTTCGATCAGGCGGTAGACCCGCGCCGTGGCGCCGCCGAATTCGTCGCCGTGCCTGGCGCGGCGCTTGACCATGAACAGCACCGCCCCGGTGCCCATCATGGCGGCGCCGGCCAGGCCGCAGACGAAATACAGCCACTTGATGGCCAGGCCGCCGAATTTCGCCATGTGCAGGTCGCTCATCACCTGGCGCGCCAGCGAGGGCGCGCCGCCCAGCACGCCGCCCGGCGGCCGCAGGCGCAGCAGTTCGCCGCTTGCGGAAAACTCCGCCATGCCGGTGGTGGCGCTGATGCTGCGGAAGGTGTCCGCGTCTTCGTTCCAGCCATATACGCCGATGCGCATGGAGCTGTCTTCCGGGTTGCGGATCACGATGGCGCGCGCCGTCTGCCCGATCAATCGTTCGCCATGCGCCACGATGGGTTCCAGGGCCGGCACCGCCTGCGCGATGCCGCTGCGCACGAGGGTTTCCTCGCCCTCCATTTCGGCCAGGTACCGCCGGGCGGCGTCCGGCCCCGCGCCGTAGTTCGCGGCGATGGGGGCGGGCATGAGCGCGGCGCTGGAGATCACGATGCCGGTGTAGGCGATCATGAACTGGAACGGCAGGGTCAGCACCGCCACCGCATTGTGCGCGTCCAGCCACGAACGCTGCCCCTTCCGGGCGCGGAAGGTGAAAAAGTCCTTGAAGATGCGCTTGTGCGTCACCACGCCGGAAATCAGCGCGACCAGCATCGCCATGCTGGCGAAGGCGACGATCCACAGGCCCAGGTTCGCGTCGTGCAGGGTGTAGTGGAAGTCGACGAAATGCGAGCCGCCCAGGGTGGCGCGGCCCGCGGCCTCATGGTGGTCGTCCAGTTCGGCGCCGGTGTCGGGATCCAGGTCGGCGTCGGCATACATGCCGTTCTTGTCGAACCAGTAGGCCGTCAGCCCGTTGTCGTGGAAGCGGTCGACGGGCCAGATTTCCCACATGCCGGCGCCGCCGTGGTTGCGCGTCATGTAGTCCACGGCCAGTTCGAAGCGCCGCGCCCGGTCCACCGGGACGCTTTCCTTCTGCGCCGCCAGGGCTTCCGCTTCCTGGTGCTCGGGCGTCATCCAGTGGGTGATGGGTTCGGAGAAAACGGCCAGCGAGCCCGTCAGGAAGACAGCGAACAGCAGCCAGGAGAACCATAGGCCGGCCCACGTGTGGAGCCAGGCCATGGACAGGCGGAAACCGGGTTTCAGGACGAGCCTCTTTATTGTGATGCCGCCGCGAGCCGGACGGTCTGATTTTATTGAGAATGGTTCCAATTCTAAGCGAAATGGGGCCAGGGTCGCCAGGGCGAGGGGGGCCGGCGGGCACGGGGTTTGCTGGGCACGCGTCTCAACCGCAAGGCCGCCGACGCGCCGCCGCGGCATCGAGATACGACCCGACACAGGAGCGCCCAATGAAACGCAAAGCCGGAAATGCCTCGCAGATAGAGGAATTGCTGTACCAGGCCCTGGAGACCGAGATAGGAGGATTGAATATTTACGAGACCGCCGTGTCCTGCGCGGTCAACGAAGACCTGAAGAAGGAATGGCTGGAGTACCTGGAAGAAACCCGCACGCACCGCCGCGTGCTGCTGACCGTGTTCGAGCAACTGGGGCTGGACCCCGAGCGCCAGCCGCCGGGCCGGGAGGTGGTGCGCCATATCGGCGAGGCGCTGGTCAAGGCCATGAAGATGGCGATCAGCGCGGGAGACGCGAACGCCGCCCAGTTGGTCGCGACGGAATGCGTGGTGCTGGCCGAGACCAAGGACCACGCGAACTGGGCGCTGATCGGCGCGGTCGCCGACCAGCAGGGCGGCACCGAGGCCAAGGTGCTCAAGCAGGCCTACGACGCGGTCGTCACCGACGAGGAACACCACCTTTATCACACCATGGGCTGGTCGCGCGAGTTGTGGATCGAGGCCCTGGGATTTCCCGCCGTGCTGCCGCCTCCCGAAGAGGTCAAGCAGGTCGAGTCCGCGATCGGCGCATCCCGCGCCGAGCAGGCGCGCGGCAAGATGCTGAATTAGGAGACCCGCCATGCCTAGCAAGAAACCAGCAGGAAAGGCGGGCGCGGGCCCCGCGGTGGAGACCGCCTACCTGAATACCGACAGCGGCCCCGCCTCCGCGCCGGCGCGCGCCGCGCGCCATCCCGCCTCGAAGCGCGCCGCGGCGGTGGACGCCGCCGCGGCGGCCATGCCCCACAACGCCGGCAAGGCGGCCGAGTATGGCGAGGAGGCCGCGCGCTGTCCCTATACCGGCGCCACGGTGCCGGCGGCGGACCCGTCCGCCGGGGCGAGTTCGCTGTCCGAAAGCGCGGCCTCGGAGAAGACGAACGGCCCGGCCGAGCCGGGCGTGAATGCCGCCGGCGGCCGGCTCGAGCGCGTGCGCGCGGACGCCAGCGGCCAGGCGCTGACCACCAACCAGGGCGTGCGCGTCAGCGACAACCAGCACTCGCTCAAGGCGGGCTTGCGCGGCCCCGCGCTGCTGAAGGATTTCGTCCTGCGCGAGAAGGTCACCCATTTTGACCACGAGCGCATTCCGGAGCGCATCGTGCACGCGCGCGGCTCCGCGGCCCACGGCTATTTCGAATGTCAGCGGGCGTTGACCGACCTGACCGCCGCGGCGCCGTTCGCCGAGAAAGGCAAGCGCACGCCGGTCTTCGTGCGGTTCTCGACCGTGGCGGGAGAGCGCGGTTCGAAGGACACCGCGCGCGACGTACGCGGCTTCGCCGTGAAGTTCTATACCGACGAGGGCAACTGGGACCTGGTCGGCAACAACATGCCGGTGTTCTTCATCCAGGACGCGATGAAGTTCCCGGACCTGGTGCACGCGGTCAAGCCCGAGCCGCATCATGGCATGCCGCAGGCCGCGTCCGCGCACGACACGTTCTGGGACTTCGTGTCGCTGATGCCGGAATCCACGCACATGCTGATGTGGCTCATGTCCGACCGGGCCATTCCGCGCAGCTACCGCATGATGCAGGGCTTCGGCGTGCACACCTTCCGCTTCGTCAACGCCAAGGGCGAATCCCGGCTGGTGAAGTTCCACTGGAACCCGGTGCTGGGAACGCATTCCCAGGTGTGGGACGAGGCGGTCAAGGTTTCCGGGGCCGATCCGGACTTCCATCGCCGCGACCTCTGGGAGGCCATCGACGCGGGCAACGGCCCGCAGTGGGAGCTGGGCGTCCAGGTGTTCACCGAGGAAGAGGCGGACCAGTTCAGCTTCGACGTGCTGGACGCCACCAAGATCGTGCCGGAGGAACTGGTGCCCGTGGTGCCGGTGGGACGCCTGGTGCTGGACCGCAACCCCGACAACTTCTTCGCCGAGACGGAGCAGGTGGCCTTCTGCGCGGCGCACGTGGTGCCGGGCCTGGACTTCACCAACGATCCGCTGTTGGCCGGGCGCATCCATTCCTACGTGGATACGCAGATATCGCGGCTGGGCGGCCCCAATTTCCACGAAATCCCGATCAACGCGCCGCTGGCGCCCGTGCAGAACAACCAGCGCGACGGCATGCACCGCCAGGCGATCCACCGCGGCCGGGTGGCCTACGAGCCCAACTCGCTGGCGGGCGGCTGTCCGTTCCAGGCGGGCATGGAGGGCTTCGTGTCCTTTCCCGAGCCGGCCGCGGGCGATGAGCTGCGCGGGCATCCGGAGAAGTTCGCCGAACACTACAACCAGGCCGCCCTGTTCTACGCCAGCCAGGCCGGCTGGGAGCGCGGCCACATCGCCAGCGCCTTCGCGTTCGAACTGAGCAAGGTGACGGTGCCCGCCATCCGCCGGCGCATGGTCGCGTCCCTGCGCAACGTGTCCGACGAACTGGCGCAGGCCGTGGCGCAGGGGCTCGGCATGGAATTGCCGGACCCCTTGCCGCGCGCCATCGAGGATCCGCCCCGGCCGGAGGTCGAGGTGTCTCCCTCGCTGTCGCTGACCGCAAGGCCGGGGGATGGCGGCATCGCCACGCGCAAGGTCGCCATCCTGGTGGCCGAGGGAGTGGATGCGAAGGCCGTGTCCGCCGTGGCCGACGCCCTGATCGGCGCCGGCGCCACGGT
Organism: Achromobacter veterisilvae; assembly: GCF_037619525.1. NCBI lineage: Bacteria > Pseudomonadati > Pseudomonadota > Betaproteobacteria > Burkholderiales > Alcaligenaceae > Achromobacter > Achromobacter veterisilvae. The sequence continues at coordinate 4,004,364 of NZ_CP148753.1, forward strand.
GCGGCTGGTGGGCCAGCGCATCGGCCCGCTGGCGGCCGAGGGCGGCCAGGCGCTGGATGCCGATGGGTCCCTGGACAATCAGCCGTCGGCGTTGTTCGACGGGGCGGTGGTGCCGGGCGGCGAGGCGGCCGTCGAGCGCTTGCGGGCCGATGGGCGCGCGCTGGAATTCCTGCGCGACGCCTTCCGCCACGGCAAGACGCTGATGGGCATGGGCGAGGGCAAGCAGTTGTTCGCCGCGGCCGGCATTGAGCCGGACGAGGCCGACGGCGGCCTGCTGCTGGTGGACGGGGCGCCGGCCAAGAGCGCGCCCATGTTCATCGAGGCCCTGGCCAGGCATCGCCATCCCGAACGGGAGACCAGCCCGCCGGCGGTATAGGCGGCGGCTTTGACAAGGCGCGGGCGCCGCCTCTTTATCTGACCGCGGCGGCCCGCCACCTCAGGCGCAGCCGTTCCAGCGCCAGGTACACGATCGGCGTGGTGTACAGCGTCAGGAACTGGCTGATCATCAGTCCGCCGACGATGGCGATGCCCAGCGGCCGCCGCAGTTCCGAGCCTTCGCCCATGCCCAGCACCAGGGGCAGGGCGCCCAGCAGGCCCGCCAGGTTGGTCATCATGATGGGCCGCAGGCGCAGCATGGCGGCGCGGTGGATGGCCTGTTCCGGCGTGAGCCCTTCGCGCCGTTCCAGGCCGAGCGCGAAGTCGATCATGAGGATGGCGTTCTTCATGACGATGCCCACGAGCAGGAAGATCCCGAGCAGCGCGATCAGGGTGAATTCCATGCCGGCCAGCCGCAGCGCCAGCAGCGCGCCCACGCCGGCCGAGGGCAGGGTGGACAGGATCGTGAGCGGATGCAGGGGGCTTTCGTACAGCACGCCCAGCACCAGGTAGATGGCGACCAGCACGGCCAGGATCAGCCAGGGCTGGTCCTGCAGGCTCTGCTGGAAGTTGCGGGCGTCGCCGCCCAGGCGGGTCTGGATGTAGGACGGCACCATCAGCTTGGCCATGGCGGCGTCGATGGCGGCCAGGCCCTGTTCCAGCGATACGCCGTCCGCGAGCGAAAAACCGACCCACACGGCGGCGAACAGGCCGTCATGGTAGACGCGGTCGTTGACCAGCCCGTACTCGTAGGTGGCGAATGCCGTCAGCGGCACGCGCTCGCCGTTCGCGGCCACGACCTGCACCTGTTCCAGCACGTCCGGATCCTCGGTGTAGCGCGGGTCCAGTTCCAGCACCACGCGGTACTGGTTCATGGCGTCGTACAGGGTGGCGACCTGCCGCTGGCTGAAGGAGTTGCTGAGCATGCTGCTGACGGTGCCCATGTCCACGCCCAGCCGCTGGGCGGCGCTGCGGTCGATGTCGATCACCACTTGCTGCGTGGCGCCGTCGCCCTGGGCGTCCACGTCGCGCAGTTCGGGGATCTCCTGCATGGCCTTGGATATCTTGCGCGACCACTCGCGCAGGGCGGGGACGTCGCTGGCCATGATGGCGAGTTCATGGTCGCCCGAGTTGCCGAAGCCGCCGGGCATGCGCAGGTCCTGGTCCACGTTCAGGAAGAACATGCCGCCGGGCACCGGCGGGGCGTTCGCGCGCAGCCAGTTGATGACCTCCGTCGACGATTCCTTGCGTTCGAACGCGGGTTTCAGGCGGATCAGGAAGAGCGAATTGCTGATGCCCAGGCCGCCGCCGTTGTAGCCGATGACGTCCTGCACGGCGGGGTGCTTGAGCACCAGTTGGCGGTAGACGTCGATCTTGGGCTGCATGACCTGGAACGAGAAGCCGTCGTCGCCGCGCACGAAGCCCATGAGCTGGCCGGTGTCCTGCACGGGCAGGAACCCCTTGGGCGCCTGCACATATAGATAGACGTTCAGTCCCACCACGCCGGCCAGCAGCAGCAGGGTCAGCCGGGCATGGCCCAGCACGCGCGCCAGGCTGCGGCCGTACCAGGCGTGGATGCGCGCATAGGCCGCCTGTGTCCGCGACGCGGGCGCGCCGGCGTCGGGCGACGGCCGGGCGGCGGGCCTGAGCCAGCGGGCGCACAGGCTGGGAATGATGGCCACCGATACGACCAGCGAGATGACCGTCGCCGCCACCAGGGTGATGGAGAATTCGCGGAACAGCCGCTCGACCAGGCCGCCCATGAACAGGATGGATACGAAGACCACGCTCAGCGCCACGGTCATGGCGACCAGGGTGAAGCCCACTTCGCGCACGCCGCGCAGCGCCGCCGCGCGCGGCGACAGGCCGCGTTCGAGGTGGCGCGAGATGTTCTCCAGCACGACGATGGCGTCGTCCACGACCAGGCCGGCCGCGACGATCAGCGCCATCAGCGACAGGTTGTTCAGCGAAAAGCCCCACAGGTACATGACGGCGAAGGTGGCGATCAGGCACACCGGGATCGCCACGCTGGGGATGGCCGCGGCGCGGGCGTTGCCCAGGAAGGCCCAGACCACCAGGATCACCAGCGCGGTGGCCAGCCCCAGCGTGATGTGGGCCTCGCGCAAGGTCGCGTCGATGCCGGGCGAACGGTCCAGCGCCACGGTCAGGTCCACGTCGGCCGGCATCAGCGCGCGCAGGCCGGGCAGGGCCCGGTTGATGGCCCGGATGGTCTCGATGATGTTCGAGCCGGGCTGGCGGCTGATGGTCAGGACGACCGCCGGGTTGCGGTTGTGGAAACCGCTGCTGTAGCGGTTTTCCACCGAATCGCTCACCCGCGCCACTTGCGACAGGCGGATGACGGCGCCGTCCTGGTAGCGCACGATCAGGCTGTCGTATTCGCGCGCGCTGCGCGGCTGCTCGGGCGTGCCGACTTCCCAGCGCCGGGCGGCGGAATCCAACTGGCCTTGCGGCCCCATGGGCGCCGCGTTGGAGATCGCCTTGCGGACGTCGTCCAGCGCCACGCCGTAATGGGACAGCGCATTGGGGTTGACCTGCACGCGCACGGCGGGCAGCGAACTGCCGCCCATCGTCACTTCGCCCACGCCGCTGATCTGCGAAATCTTCTGCGCCAGCACGGTCGAGCCCAGGTCGTAGAGCTGGCCGGCGGGGCGGGTCGGGGAACTGAGCGCCAGCGCCATGATGGGCGCCTGCGAGGGATTGATCTTGCGGTAGCTGGGATTGTCGGGCATGCCGGAGGGCAGGTCCGCGCGGGCCGCGTTGAGGGCGGCCTGCACGTCGCGGGCGGCCTCGTTGATGTCGCGGTCCAGGTCGAACTGCAACTGGACGCGGGTGGCGCCCTGGTTGCTGGAGGAGGTCATCGCGCTGACGCCCGCGATGCTGCCCAGCGCGCGCTCCAGCGGCGCGGCCACGGTGCTGGCCATGCTTTCGGGGCTGGCGCCCGGCAGTTCGGCCCGCACTTCGATGGTGGGGAAATCGACCTGCGGCAGGGGCGCCACCGGCAGCAGCCGCCAGGCCACCGCGCCCAGCAGGGTCAGCGCCAGCGCCAGGAAGATGCAGGCGACCGGACGATGCAGCAGGGCCCGGATCATGGCGCCGGGCCTTCAGCCCCCGGCCTGGCCGCGGAGACGCCGCGCCGGCCCAGTCGGTGGAAGAACAGGTAGACCGCGGGCGTGGTGAACAGCGTCAGGACCTGGCTGACCAGCAGCCCGCCCACCATGACCCAGCCCAGCGGCTGGCGCAGCTCGGCGCCCGAGCCGGTGGCCAGCATCAGCGGCAGCGCGCCGAACAGCGCCGCCAGCGTGGTCATCAGGATGGGGCGCAGGCGCAGCAGCGCGGCTTCGCGGATGGCGGCGTGGGGCGCCAGGCCGCGCGTGCGCTCGGCCTCCAGCGCGAAGTCCACCATCATGATGCCGTTCTTCTTCACCAGCCCGATCAGCAGGATGATGCCGATGACGGCGATCAGGTCCAGCGGACGCCCGGTGAGCAGCAGCGCGAGCAGCGCGCCGACGGCGGCCGAGGGCAGCGTGGACAGGATGGTGACGGGATGGATGGCGCTTTCGTACAGCATGCCCAGCACCAGGTACATGGTGACGACCGCCGCCAGCATCAGCCACAGCGTGTTCGACAGCGAGGCCTGGAACGCCGACGCCGCGCCCTGCAGCCGCAGCTCCACGCTTTCGGGCATGCCGATTTCCTGCCGCGCCGATTCGATGGCGGCGATGGCCTCGCCCAGCGAACCGCCGCGCGGCAGGTTGAACGACAGGTTCACGGCGGGGAACTGCGACAGATGGTTGACGGCCAGGGGCACGGCGCGCTCGCTGACGGTGGCCAGCGCCGACAGCGGAATGGCGTGCCCGTCCGCGCTCCGCAGGTGGACGCGCTCCAGCGCGTCCGGGCTCAGCGCCAGCTTGCGGTCCACTTCCAGCACCACGCGGTACTGGTTGGACTGCGTGAACAGCGTGGCGACCTGGCGCTGGCCGAAGGCGTTGTAGAGGGTCTGGGCCACGTCGTCCATGGTCACGCCCAGCCGGGCGGCGGCGTCGCGCGAGACCTCCAGGTAGGCCTGGCGGCCGTCGCCCTGCAGGTCGGACGAGATATCGGCCAGTTCGGGCGCCTGCGCCAGCCGCTGCGTCAGCAGGCCGCTCCAGCGCGCCAGCAGCGCGGCGTCCGGCGAGGTCAGGCTGAACTGGTATTGGCCCCGGCTGACCCGGTCTTCGATGTTCAGTTCCTGCACGGGCTGCAGGAACAGGGAAATGCCCTGGACCTCGCGGGCGCGCGCGTCCAGCCGGGCCATGATGTCCGCCAGCGGCGCGCTGCGCTCGGCCCAGGGTTTCAGGTTGACCAGCAGCCGGCCGGTGTTCAGCGTGGTGTTCATGCCGTCGATGCCGATGAAGGACGACAGGCTGGCGACGTCGGGGTCGGCCAGCAGGCTGTCGGCCACCGCCTGCTGGCGGCGCGCCATGGCCTCGAACGACGTGCTCTGGGACGACTGGGTCACGCCTTGCAGGGTGCCGCCGTCCTGCACCGGGAAGAAGCCCTTGGGCACGGCCAGGTACAGCAGCCCGGTGAGCGCCACGGTGGCCAGCATGGCCGCCAGGGTCAGCCGCTGGTGGCGCAGGGTGGCGTCCAGCCAGCCGGCGTAGCGCGCCTGGATCCGGTCCAGCAGCCCCGGGCGGGTTTCGGCGTGGGCCGGCAGCAGCCGCGCGCACATCATGGGGGTGAGGGTGAGCGACACCGCCAGCGAAATGAGGATGGCGACCGCCAGCGTGACGGCGAATTCGCGGAACAGCCGGCCCACCACGTCTTCCATGAAGAGCAGCGGGATCAGCACGGCGATCAGCGACAGGGTCAGCGAGACCAGCGTGAAGCCGATCTGGCCGGCGCCCTTGAGCGCGGCGGACATCGGGCTGTGCCCCTGTTCGCGGTAGCGCGCGATGTTCTCCAGCATGACGATCGCGTCGTCCACCACGAAGCCCGCGCCGATGGTCAGCGCCATCAGCGTGAGGTTATTGGTGGAGAAGCCCGCCAGGTGCATGAAGCCGAAGGTGCCGATCAGGGACAGCGGCACGGCCAGGCTGGGGATCAGCGTGGCGGGCAGGTTGCGCAGGAACAGGAAGGTCACCAGCACGACCAGCCCCACGGCGAACGCCAGTTCCCACTGCACGCCCCGCACGGACGCGCGGATGCTCTCGGTGCGGTCGGTCAGCACGCGGACCTGCACGGCGGCGGGCAGGCTGGCCGTCAGTTGCGGCAGCAGCGCCTTGACCTGGTCGGCCACGGCGATGACGTTGGCGCCCGGCTGGCGCTGGATGTTCACCAGCACGGCGGGCTGCCGGTCGACCCAGGCCGCCAGGTAGCGGTCCTCGGCGCCGTCTTCCACGCTGGCGACCTGTCCCAGCCGCACCGGCGCGCCGTTGCGCCAGGCCACGATCAGCTCGCGGTATTCCTCGGCGCTTTGCAACTGGTCGTTGGCGTCCATGATGACCGAGCGCACCGGGCCGTCGAAGCTGCCCTTGGGCTGGTTCGAATTCGCCTTGCCGATGGCTTCCTGCACGTCCGCCAGCCGCAGCCCGCGCGCGGCCAGCGCCATCGGGTTGACCTGCACGCGCACGGCGGGCCGCTGGCCGCCGGCCAAGCTCACCATGCCCACGCCGGACAGTTGCGACAGGCGCTGCGTCATGCGCGTGTCGACCAGGTCGTAGACCTTGGGCAGGGGCAGGGATTCCGAGGTGACGGCCAGGGTCAGGATGGGCACGTCGGCGGGGTTGACCTTGCGGTACACGGGCGGGGTGGGCAGGTCGCCGGGCAGCAGCGAGCCGCTGGCGCTGATGGCGGCCTGGACCTCCTGTTCGGCCACGCCCAGCGACACGTCCAGCGAGAACTGAAGCGTGATCACGGAAATGCCGCTGCCGCTGGTGGAAGACATCTGCTTCAGGCCCGGGATCTGCCCGAAGCGCCGCTCCAGCGGGGCGGTGACGGCGCGGGCCGTCACGTTCGGGCTGGCGCCGGGATACTGCGTGATCACCTGGATGATGGGGTAGTCCACCTGCGGCAGGGCCGCCACCGGCAGCATGCGCCAGGCCAGGATGCCCGACAGCAGCAGGGCGATCATCAGGAAGGACGTGGCGACGGGGCGCAGGATGAAGGGGCGTGACAGGCTCATGGATTCTGCTGGTCGACGATGTGCACGTCCCGGCCGTCGTGCAGGCGGTCCACGCCTTCCACCACGACGCGCTCGGCCGGGGCCAGGCCCGATTCCACGACGATGCGCCCGGCGTTGGAAGGCCCGAGGCGCAGCACGCGGCGGCTGGCGCGCCGGTCTTCTCCGATCACGAAGACGAAAGCGCCTTCGGACCCGTACTGCACCGCGGCCGTCGGAATGGTGACGACGTCGTCCTGCTGCACCACCGCCAGCCGGACGTTCACGAACTGGTTGGGGAACAGCGATTCGTCGGCGTTGTCGAAGCGGGCGCGCAGCCGGACGGTGCCGCTGGCGGCCTGGATGCGGTTGTCCAGCGCTTCCAGCGTGCCTTCGGCGAGGAGGCGGCGCTCGTCCGCGTCCCAGGCCTGCACGCGCGGCGCGGCCGCGCGAGCCTGCGCCTGCCGCAGGATGTCCAGGCGAGTTTCCGAGATGCTGAACAGCACCGAGATGGGCCGGGTCTGCACCAGCGTGGTCAGTCCGTCGGCGTCGTCCGCCCGGACGTGGTTGCCGGCGTCGACGCGGCGCAGCCCGATGCGGCCGTCCTGCGGCGCGACGATGCGGGTATGGCCGAGCAGCCGCCGCGCGTCGGCGACCTGCGCCTCGTTCTTCATGCGCTGGGCCGAATAGGCGCGGACTTGCGCTTCGGCGGTGTCCAGTTGCTGGCCGGCCACGGCTTCCTGGCGGGCCAGCTTGCGGTAGCGCAGCAGGTCCGCCTTGGCGTTGTCCAGCAGCGCCTGCGTGCGCGCGAGTTCGCCCTCGGCGGAGGCCAGCGCCGCGGCATACGGGCGCGCGTCGATCTCGGCCAGCAACTGGCCCCGCGCCACGGCCTGGCCCTCGGTGAAATGCAGTTTCAGCAGTTCGCCGTCGACCTGGCTGCGCAGGGTGACCTGCGCCAGCGGGGTGACGGTGCCCAGCGCGTGCAGGTCGCGCTGCAGCGGGCCGATCGCCGCGGCGGCCACGCTGACGGCCACGGGGATCTGCCCGTATTCGGGCGGGCGGACGCCGGGGGAACCCTTGGGCCCGGCCAGCCAGAACGCCAGGGCGGCGAGGGCGGCCAGCGCCAATGCGGCGGCCAGGACCAGGCGTTTACGGGGGGAACCAGGGCCCGCGGGGAGGGGCAGGGACATCGGGACTGCCAAGCTTGGGGATTGGGGACAGTTCGGATTCTATCTGAATAATAATGATTACCGTTTTCCGCTCAGAAAACTGTAAGGTTATTTCCAGGACGGTGTCCCGCTTCCTGGGCTGCCCGCCGATTCGCGCGTTGCCGCTGCCCGGCCAGCACCCGCCGCAGCACGGCCAGATGGGGGAACTCCACCAGCATGCCGATGACCAGCGCCGCGTAGATCAGCGGTTCGCCAGGCAGCGCCGCCATGGTCACCGCCAGCATCAAGGGCGCGTTGCGGGCGGCAATGCTCATCGTGAAGAGGGTGTGTTCCGGATAGGCGAACCGGCCCAGGCGGCTGATGCCTTCGCCAAGCAGGAAGGTGCACGCGAAGAAAATGAAGACCGCCGGCAGGATCCAGGCGAAGGCGGCGCGGTATTCGAGGATGACGGCGATGTTGGCGGCGAAGATCTCCATGACCAGCAGCGCGATCGCCCAGGGAACGGCCCGGTCCGCGCGGCGCAGCAGCCGGCCGAACCGTTCGGCGCCCATCAGCCGGCGCAGGCCGTAATGGGCCAGGACGGCCACGGCCATCGGCGCGAGAAACCAGTGCAGCAGCGTATCGCCGACGATCCCCGCCTGGACTTCGACGGGTCCGTGCGCGAAGAGGCGCAGATAGACCGGATAGAGCAGGAGCTGCCCGGCCATGTTGATCGGGATGAGGGCCGCGCCCAGTGCGACGTTGCCGTGCGCCAGCCGGGTGAACCCCAGGAACCAGTCCGTGCAGGGCGCCATGAAATAGATCGTCAGCCCCACCATGAGCAGGGGGTGCGCGGCCAGCATGGCCGAGGCGATGGCGTAGCCGATGGCCGGAACGAAAACGTAGGTGGCCAGCGCCGTCAGGGCCAGAAAGCGCAGATTGCCCCAGGCGCGCACGACGGCGTCGAAGCGCACGCCGAAGAAAAGCAGGGTGACCAGCGCCAGCAGGGTGGCGTCTACCTGGCTGCCCAGCAGTTCGCCCGCGGCGGGCCGCAGGTGGCCGATGGCCGCGCCCGCGGCGATGCTGGCGGTCAGCAGCACGGAAACCCCGGATGCGCGGACGGCGTTCCCCAGCGCGGTCAGCATTCGCAGCCCTCGCAGCATTCGCTGTTGCCGAACGGCCCCCAGGCGCCCGCGCCGGTTTCCAGCGCGGTCGTGTCCCGGTCCAGGCACAGGCCGATGCGGCGGGCGATCAGGGCGTAGCGCTGGCGGAACTTGTAGATGAAGCAGTAGATGCGCCGTTCCTGGCGCACCTGCGGACCGGCCAGGAACAGTCCCGGCGTAATCGTCGACTCGTCGGCGTCGGACAGCACCACGCGGCCGTCCTCGTCCCAATCCCAGAGTTCGGCGATCTGGCGCGCGCCGCCGCCCTTGAGAAATCCGGTTCCCAGAATCGGGGCGGCTTTCTCGTCCCAGTAGCGGCCGTCGCCCGCGTGGATGCGGAAGCCGCCCGCCGCGTCGCGGGTCAGGCCGATCACGTCCACGCCGAACACGATCTCCAGCCGGCCCGTGTCGATGGCCTGGTACAGCCGCTGGCGGCTGTAGGGCGAGAGCGACAGGCTCGGGTCGTGCGACCCTTGCGGGTCCCAGGTCGACTTGCGGGCGAGCAGCCGCACTTCGCGCCCGAGCCCGGCCAGGTTGACCGCCGCGTCCACGCCGCTCTCGTAGCCGCCGATCACGGTGTAGCGGCTGGCCTGAAAACGCGTCCAGTCGGCCACCTGCGCGTAGTGCGGGCACCATTGCGCGCCGGGGAAGGGCGCCAGGTCGGGGAACTGGAACTCGCCCGTGGCCCAGATCAGGAACCCGGCTTGCAGCCTGCCCCTGGGCGTGTCCAGGATGAAGCCGCCTCCCGGCACCGCCCCGACCGCCGCGACCTTGCAATCGGTGGCCACGGGCAGCTCATGCCCCCGGGCGATGAAGCTCAGGTATTCGGCGTATTGGGGGCCGCTGGGGTGTTCGGCGCCGGTGTGGATCGCGGGCGAACTGGGTTCGTTTACGGCATTCAGGTCGGCCAGGCCGAAGGGATTGCTGTGAAAGGACGGCGTGATGAAGCGCGCCTGCGCCGGCCAGCGCCGGAAAGACTCGCCCACGCGCCCGGCCTCCAGCACGCCGAACTTCAGTCCCGGCACCTTCTGCAACGCCAGCGCCATGCCGATGCCGGCGGCGCCGGCGCCCACGACGGCGGCGTCCAGGCGCTGCATTACGCGTTCCTGTTCTTTGCGCCGCCCTGGCGGGCCTTGAAACGCGGGTTGGACTTGCAGATGACGTAGATGCGGCCGCGGCGCCGCACGACCTGGCAATCGCGGTGGCGGGTCTTGGCGTCTTTAAGCGAAGAGAGGACTTTCATGGGGAGGCTCCTTTTCGAGCGAAGTGGAAAATCGACAGGTGAGGGGCATCGCGTTTCGATCTCGGGCTTCGATAAAACAAAGGATGTTATAACATAACAATAATAGGCTCAAGCGGGCGCGCGCACCGCGTAAAATGCGCTTCCCATCATTCGGTGGCGCAGGCCGCGCCGCCACACAAGGCTTCTTCCATGCAAGAGAAAACGTCCGCCACGCCGCCGGCGGCCGGCGCTTCGGCGCAGCGCGGCAGGTTCGAAACGCTGGCGCGGGCGCTGGACGGCGAACTCGCCAGGCTGGCTCTCTGGGGAAAGGTCGAGCAGGACTACCAGAAGCAATACGCGGACGTGCTGGCGCCGCTGGAGACCGTCGAAGTCGAATTGAAGGCCAGGCTGGTCTTCTGCTTCGACCATGCCTGCAAGCAGAAGGAATTGACCAAGGCCGAGCGCCAGCTCGCCTCCGAGATCGCGGCGCAGCTTGCGGAGGAAACGCTGTGCTCCCTGGAACTGGACGGCACGCCGGCGGAATGCGACACGGACCGCCTGAAGGCGCTTTACCGCAAGCATGGCGGCGGCGACTTCGACGCCGACTTCGCCGAGGAGCGGGAGGCGGCCGGGGCGCCGGCGGAAGAGCCGCCGGCCCCGCAAGCGGAGACGGACGATACCGCGCCGGCCCTGCTGGCTGAAGTCCGGGCCCTGGCGGCCATGGAGGCGGACAAGCGGGACGCGGCCGGCGAAGACCGCTACGCGGAATACAACCGCGTCCTGGAGGCGCGGCTGGCGGGCGTGGCCCGGGAAATCGCCGCCGCCGAACGCGGCTTCAAGGCGCGCTACCGGTTCGACCCCGAGCAGTCCATCGATCCCGCCGACCTGATGGAAGACCTGGACGCCGAGATCGCCGACGTGCGCGAGTACATCGGCGAACTGGAGTTCGAACTGGAGCAGTTCGTGGACATGCAGCAGGTCAAGGCCTGGCTCAAGGCCATGAAACGGCAGTTGGCGGCGACGCGCCGGCGCGAAGCGCGTAACTGAGCGCGCCGGGCGCCCGCGCTCAGGCGGCCGGGCGTCGGGCCGCCGGCATCACGCGCATCACCGGCGCGGCGGTCTTGGCGGCATCGGCCCGCGGCCGGATCATCATGGGGAAGAAGCGCCACAGGTACAGGGCGAAGGCCAGCGCCCAGGCGGTGGCCGAGGCATGCAGCAGGCCCAGCATGGCGGTGGTGGGCAGCAGGGCGGCCAGGCGCAGCAGAGCCGCCAGGATCACCAGCGCGTAGCTGGCGACCATGCTGCGGTCGGTCTGCAGCGGCCGTCCCAGGTGGCCCAGCGCCGTGCGCGTCACCATGCCGATGATCAGCACCGAGAATCCGGCCACGCCGATCACGTGCGCGGGCCAGGCGGTCCGCAGCACATAGCCGGCCAGTTGCGCGGCGCCCACCAGCAGGCCGATGCCCAGGCCGGCGTAGCCCGCGTACAGGATCCACAACAGCGGCACGCGGCGCGCGGCCCAGGGCTTCCAGGAAATCCACTGCGCCAGCGCGATCAGGCCGGTCGCGGCCAACGCCGCGGCGGCCACCTGGGGCCGGTCGGCCAGCAGGCAGGCGATGGCGACGACTCCGGTGCCCAATTGCCAATGGCCGCTGCGCGTGTGCGGCGGAATGTCCAGCCCGGCCACGGCGCGCTTGGCGAAGAATGGGAGGATGCGGCGGGCGATCAGCAGCGTCAGCACGGCCATGCTCAGCAGGCCGGCGTTGAAGTAGCGCATCAGCGCGAAGTAGTCGCCCTGCACCGTGGCCCAGAGATAGAGCGCATTGGTGGCGCCCAGCGCCAGCAGCAGCAGGGGAACGCCATAGTTGCGCCGGTTGCGCGTGACGGCGACGGCGCGGCCCAGCGCGGCGGCGGCCCACAGGAAGAACAGCAGGTCGGCCGCGGCGGCGACGACGAAAGCGGGCCGCCCCGGGACCAGATAGCCCGCGCGCGCCACGATCCACACCCCGCACAGCGCGGCCAGGGCATTGCCGCGCAAGGGGTTCTTGCCGGTCCAGTTGGCGCCCGCCGTCAGCAGGAACCCCACCGCGATGGTGGCGACGAACCCCCACAGCATTTCATGCGCATGCCAGGGCATGCCGCCCAGCACGCCCGTCAGCAGGGACGGGGCGTGCACCCATAGCAGCACGGACGCCAGCGCCCAGAAACAGCCGGCCAGGTACAGCGGGCGGAAACCCATTTCGGTGAAGGCGTTCCATTGGGGGCGCGCGCGGCGCGGGGGCTGGGCGGGTTCTTCGATAGACAGCAGCGTGCTCATGGGGGCCTGCGGATTTAAAGGTGTATTTGAAATACATATTAATACGCCGGACGGCTACCCGCCAGCGCCGCGATTTGATCCAGCGCAAGCCAGCCCGCAACACCGGGGTGACTAGTCATAACGGCGCGGGCTTCTGCCCGGCCGGCGAATGGTTCTCGCGGCGTCCTGTCCCTACGCTAGCCGCAAGTGAGATGTCTTCGTCAGCAAAGCGAGAGTAACCATGGCAGCAAGTCATTCCTCGGCCGGCGCGCCGATGCGGGTCCTGATATCCAGCACATTCGCCTTCACCATCTGTTTCGCGGTGTGGATGATCTTCGCCGTGCTGGGCATACCCATCAAGACGCAGTTGGGCCTGTCTGAAACCCAGTTCGGCCTGTTGGCCGCCATGCCCGTGCTGAGCGGTTCGCTGGTGCGGGTGCCGCTGGGCATCTGGACGGACCGCTACGGCGGCCGTCCCGTGTTCTTCGTCCTGATGCTGCTGGCGGTCGTGCCGATCTGGCTGCTGTCGTACGCCACGCAGTACTGGCAGTTCCTGGTGCTGGCGCTGTTCGTGGGGCTGACCGGCGGCTCGTTCTCGGTCGGCACGCCCTACGTGGCGCGCTGGTTCCCGCGCAAGAAGCAGGGCCTGGCCATGGGCGTGTTCGGCGCCGGCAACTCGGGCTCGGCCATCACCAAGTTCGTCGCGCCGGCGCTGATCGCGGCCGCGGGCGGGGCCTGGGTCATCGTGCCGCAGGTCTATGCGGTGGCGCTGCTGGTCACGGCCGTCCTGTTCTGGCTGTTCTCGGCGTCCGATCCCGCGCACCGCGTGACGACTGGCGCCGGCCTGTCGGCGCAGATGGCCATGCTGAAGGATCCGCGGGTCTGGCGCTACTGCCAGTACTACTCGGTGGTGTTCGGCGGCTATGTGGCGCTGGCGCTGTGGATGACCAAGTACTACATCGGCGAATACGGCTTCGACATGAAGCTGGCGGCGCTGCTGGCGGCGTGCTTCTCGCTGCCCGGCGGGGTGCTGCGCGCCATGGGCGGATGGATTTCGGACCGCTACGGCGCCTACAAGACGACCTGGTGGGTGATGTGGGTGTGCTGGGTGGCGTTCTTCATTCTCAGCTATCCGCAGACGCACTTCACCGTGCTGACGGCCGGCGGCCCGCGCAGCTTCGACATCGCCCTGGGTCCGGTCAGCTTCACCATTCTGCTGTTCATCGTGGGCATCGCGATGGCCATCGGCAAGGCCTCGGTCTTCAAGTTCATCTCGGACGAGTTCGGCGAAAACATCGGCGCGGTGTCCGGCATCGTCGGCCTGGCCGGCGGCCTGGGCGGTTTCGTGCTGCCGATCCTGTTCGGCGTGCTGCTGGACCTCACGGGCATCCGCTCCAGCGCCTTCATGCTGCTGTACGGCACCGTCTGCGTCTCCCTCATTTTCATGCACTTCAGTTTCCGGCCGGAAAGCGCGGCCATCGCCCGGCAGCAAGCCGCCTGATCCCCTCCAACATCCTGAGAGAATCCTATGTCCACTCAAGTCCTTGCGCGATGGGAGCCGGATAATCCCGGCTTCTGGAAACAGACCGGCGCGCGCGTCGCCAACCGCAATCTCTGGATCTCCATCCCGGCGCTGATGCTGGCGTTCAGCATCTGGATGCTGTGGAGCGTGGTGGTGGTCAACCTGGACCGCGCCGGCTTCATGCTGTCCAAGAACCAGATGTTCTGGCTGACGGCGCTGCCCGCGCTGTCGGGCGCCACCTTGCGCATCTTCTATTCCTTCCTGGTGCCGGTCTTCGGCGGACGCAAGTGGACGGCCATCTCCACCGCCTCGCTGCTGATCCCGGCGGTGGGCATGGGCTTCGCCCTGCGCGATCCGACCACGACGTTTCCCACCCTGCTGATCCTGGCGCTGCTTTGCGGCCTGGGCGGCGGCAACTTCAGTTCCAGCATGGCCAACATCAGCTTCTTCTTCCCGAAGGAGAAGAAGGGCCTGGCGACCGGGCTGAACGCCGGCATCGGCAACCTGGGGGTGTCGCTGGTGCAGTTCGTTGTGCCCGTCGTGATTTCGATCGGGGTCTTCGGCGCCGTCGGCGGCGCTCCGCAGGCGGTGACCGTGAACGGCGCGCAGCAGAACCTGTGGCTGCAGAACGCCGGCTTCATCTGGGTGATCCCGATAGCGCTGGCCTCCATCGCCGCCTGGTTCGGCATGAACGACATCGCCGACGCCCGCGCTTCCTTCGCCGACCAGGCGGTCATTTTCAAGCGCAAGCACAACTGGCTGATGTGCTGGCTGTACGTGGGCACGTTCGGCTCCTTCATCGGCTTTTCGGCGGGCTTCGCCATGCTGACCAAGACGCTGTTTCCGCAGGTCGATCCCATGGCCTACGCGTTCCTGGGGCCGCTGGTCGGTTCGCTGACGCGTCCCGTGGGCGGCTGGGTGTCGGACAAGCTGGGCGGCGCGCGGGTCACGCTGTTCACGTTCGCCGGCATGATCGCGGCCGTGCTGGGCGTGATGGCCTTCCTGCCCGCCGGCGGACGCGCGGGCGACTTCAACGGCTTCCTGATCATGTTCATCGTGCTGTTCGCGCTGACCGGCCTGGGCAACGGCTCCACGTTCCGGATGATCCCGGTGATCTTCCTGCGCGAACGCACGCAGGCCGCGCAGGGCAAGGACGCCGCCGCGCAGAAGCAGGCCCTGGCGGACGCCGCCAAGGAATCGGCGGCCGTGCTGGGGTTCTCCGGCGCCATCGGCGCCTACGGCGGCTTCTTCATCCCGCGCAGCTTCGGCACCTCGCTGGAGATGACTGGCAGCGTGCAGGCCGCGCTGTATTGCTTCATCGGCTTCTACGCCACCTGCCTGGTGATCACCTGGTGGTACTACGGGCGCCGCAACGCGCCGGTGCCGTGCTGAGACGGCCAGGTCTAGGTACGGGCCAGGTGTCTGACACCCCTGAAACGCCCGCTCAGGCTGAAGGCGGTCTCCCGCGGGTGTCAGACACCGGGGATATGGGCGGGCCAGGCGGGCCAGGTGTCTGACACCCCTGAAACGCCCGCTCAGACTGAAGACGATCTCCCACGGGTGTCAGACACCGAGGGTATCGGCGGGCTAGGCGGGCCAGGTGTCTGACACCCCTGAAACGCCCGCTCAGGCTGAAGACGATCTCCCACGGGTGTCAGACACCAGGGATATCGGGATGTCGCGGGTGACTAGTCATTCTGCCGCGCCCGGCCTATGCCACCGGGGAATAGTCCTAGAAGCGCGCCGCGCCTAAAGTGGTTTCAACAGCAACGATCGCAGTACGCGCCGGCGGGGCCGGCGCTCTTGGAGAATAGAGAATGAGTCATTTCCTGGACCGCTTGAAGTTCATGTCGAGGGTGAAGTCCACCTTCGCGGACGGCCACGGCGAGACGGTCAACGAGGACCGCAAGTGGGAAAACGCCTACCGCGCCCGCTGGCAGCACGACAAGATCGTACGTTCGACCCATGGCGTGAACTGCACGGGCTCGTGTTCCTGGAAGGTGTACGTCAAGAACGGCCTGATCACGTGGGAAACGCAGCAGACGGACTATCCGCGCACGCGGCCCGACCTGCCCAACCACGAACCGCGGGGCTGTCCGCGGGGCGCCTCCTATAGCTGGTACGTGTATTCGGCGCAGCGCGTGAAGTACCCGATGATCCGCGGACGCCTGATCGAAATGTGGCGCGAGGCCCGCAAGACGATGGACCCCATCGCCGCCTGGGAATGGATCAGCCAGGATCCGGCGCGCGCCAAGCGCTACAAGGCCGTGCGCGGCCTGGGCGGCTTCGTGCGCGCCGACTGGGATACGGCGACCGAAATCATCGCCGCCGCCAACGCGTTCACGATCAAGAAGTTCGGGCCCGACCGCCTGATCGGCTTTTCCCCGATTCCGGCCATGTCCATGGTCAGCTACGCCGCCGGGGCCCGCTACCTGAGCCTGCTGGGCGGCGCCTGCCTGAGCTTCTACGACTGGTACTGCGACCTGCCGCCGGCCAGCCCGCAGGTCTGGGGCGAACAGACCGACGTGCCGGAATCGGCCGACTGGTACAACTCGACCTACCTCATGGTGTGGGGCTCCAACGTGCCCCAGACCCGCACGCCCGACGCGCACTTCTATACCGAAGTCCGCTACAAGGGCACCAAGACCGTGGCCGTGTCCAGCGACTTCGGCGAAATGGTCAAGTTCGGCGACATCTGGCTGGCGCCCAAGCAGGGCACCGACGCCGCGCTGGCCATGGCCATGGGCCACGTGATCCTGAAGGAATTCCACCTGTCGGGCGCGTCGACCTATTTCCGCCAGTACGTGCGCCACTACACCGACATGCCCATGCTGGTGCTGCTGAAAGAGCGCGACGGCTTCTACGCGCCCGACCATTTCCTGCGCGCTTCGCACCTGGATGGCGCCCTGGGCGAACAGAACAACCCCGACTGGAAGACGCTGGTGCTGGACGCGGGGAGCGGCGACCTGGTGGCGCCCAACGGCAGCATCGGCTTCCGCTGGGGCGAAGGCGCGGTCAACGGCGGCGAGAAGGTGGGCCGCTGGAACCTGGAATCCCGCGACGGCGGCAGCGGCCGCGAGATCGAGCCCATGCTGACGCTGCTGGGCAAGTCCGACGCCGTGGTCGGCGTGGGCTTCCCGTACTTCGGCAGCGAACACGGCGAACTCCAGGTGCGCAACGTGCCGGCCCGCCGCTTGCGCCTGGCCGACGGCAGCGAGGCCCTGGTGGCCACGGTGTACGACCTGCAAATGGCCAACTACGGCCTGGACCGCGGCCTGGGCGGAGGCAATGTCGCCAGCTCCTATGACGAGGACGTGCCCTATACGCCCGCCTGGCAGGAAAAGCACACCGGCGTGCCGCGCGCGCAGGTGATCCAGGTGGCGCGCGAGTTCGCGCAGAACGCCCACGATACCGAAGGCAAGTCCATGGTCATCGTCGGCGCCGGCCTGAACCACTGGTACCACATGGACATGATCTACCGCGGCATCATCAATATGCTGATGATGTGCGGCTGCGTGGGCAAGAGCGGCGGCGGCTGGGCCCACTACGTGGGCCAGGAAAAGCTGCGCCCGCAGTTCGGCTGGGCCCCGCTGGCCTTCGCCGCCGACTGGGCGCGCCCGCCGCGGCAGATGAACGGCACCTCGTTCTTCTACGCCCACACCAGCCAGTGGCGCCATGAAAAGCTGAACGTGCAGGAAGTGCTGGGCCCCACCGCCGACCGCGGCAAGTACGGCGACCTCAGCATGATCGACCTGAACGCCCGCGCCGAGCGCATGGGCTGGCTGCCGTCGGCGCCGCAACTGCGCACCAATCCGCTGGACCTGGTCGCCGAGGCCGACGCCGCGGGCAAGGATCCGGTCGCCCACGCCGTCGACAAGCTGAAGTCGGGTGAATTGCAGATGGCTTGCGAGAACCCGGACGATCCGGCCAACTTCCCGCGCAACATGTTCGTGTGGCGCTCCAATATCCTGGGTTCCAGCGGCAAGGGCCACGAATACTTCCTGAAGTACCTGCTGGGCACGCAGAACGCCGTGTTCGGCGACGAGGCGGCCGCGATCAAGCCGACGGAAGTCACGTTCGAGGAAGACGCCGCCGAAGGCAAGCTCGACCTGCTGACGGTGCTGGACTTCCGCATGAGCACGACCTGCCTGTACGGCGACATCGTGCTGCCCACGGCCACCTGGTACGAGAAGGACGATCTCAACACCTCGGACATGCACCCGTTCATCCACCCGCTGAGCGAGGCGGTGCAGCCGCTGTGGGAAAGCAAGACCGACTGGGAGATCTACAAGCTGCTGGCCAAGCGCTTCAGCGAGATCGGCGGCCCCTACCTGGGCAAGCGCCGCGACCTGGTGCTGGCGCCGCTGATGCACGACACCCCGGGAGAACTGGGCCAGGCGTTCGAGCCGCGCGACTGGAAGCTGGGCGAATGCGACCTGGTGCCGGGCAAGACCGCGCCGAACATGATCGTGGTCGAACGCGACTACAACGACATCTACCGCAAGTTCACCTCGGTCGGTCCCTTGCTGGACAAGCTGGGCAACGGCGGCAAGGGCATCAACTGGAACACCGAGCACGAGGTGCGCGAGCTGGCCGGCATCAACGAGAGCGTGGCCGAGCCGGGCGTGAGCCAGGGCCGTCCGCGCCTGGACACCGCGATCGACGCGGCCGAGATGATCCTGACCTTCGCGCCCGAGACCAACGGCCACGTGTCCGTCAAGGCCTGGGAGGCGCTGGGCAAGATCACCGGCCGCGACCATACCCACCTCGCCGTGGGCCGCGAACACGACAAGATCCGCTTCCGCGACATCCAGGCGCAGCCGCGCAAGATCATTTCCGCGCCGACCTGGTCGGGCCTGGAAAGCGAGGAAGTCAGCTACAACGCCGGCTACACCAACGTGCACGAGCTGATCCCATGGCGCACGCTGACCGGCCGCCAGCAGTTCTACCAGGACCATCGCTGGATGCTGGATTTCGGCGAAGGCTTCTGCGTGTACAAGCCGGCCATCGACACCAAGACGGTGGCGCCCATGCTGGGCCGCTACCCGAACGGCGAGAAAGAGCTGGTCCTGAACTGGATCACGCCGCACCAGAAGTGGGGCATCCACAGCACGTATTCGGACAACCTGCGCATGCTGACCCTGAGCCGCGGCGGCCCCCACGTCTGGGTGTCGGAGGCCGAAGCCAAGCAGGCCGGGCTGGTCGACAACGACTGGGTCGAAGTGTTCAACGTGAACGGCACGCTCACCGCCCGGGTGGTGGTCAGCCAGCGCGTGCCGGTGGGCATGTGCCTGATGTACCACGCGCAGGAAAAGATCGTGAACGTGCCCGGCGCGGAAACCAGCGGCAAGCGCGGCGGCATCCACAACTCGGTGACTCGCACTGTGCTCAAGCCCACGCACATGATCGGCGGCTATGCGCAGCAGGCCTACGGTTTCAACTACTACGGCACGGTGGGCTCCAACCGCGACGAGTTCGTGGTGCTGCGCAAGATGAAGAAGGTGGACTGGCTGGAAGGCCCGCTCGTCGAAGAACCGCAACAAGAAGAGAAGCAATCATGAGGATACGCGCCCAAATCGGCATGGTGCTGAACCTGGACAAGTGCATCGGCTGCCACACTTGCTCGGTCACCTGCAAGAACGTCTGGACCAGCCGCGACGGCGTCGAATACGCCTGGTTCAACAACGTGGAGACCAAGCCCGGCATCGGCTATCCGAAGGAATGGGAAAACCAGGAAAAGTGGAAGGGCGGCTGGAAGCGCACCGCCGCCGGCAAGCTGGAACCGGCCCAGGGCGGCAAGCTGCGCATCCTGGCCAACCTGTTCGCCAACCCGAACCTGCCGCAGATCGACGACTACTACGAGCCGTTCACCTTCGACTACGAGCATCTCAAGAACGCGCCGCTGTCGCAGACCCCGCCGACGGCGCGGCCGGTGTCGGTGCTGACGGGCAAGAAAATGGACAAGATCCATTGGGGCCCGAACTGGGAAGACGACCTGGGCGGCGAATTCGGCTCGCGCAGCCGCGACGCGCTGTTCGAGGGCGTGCAGAAGGAGATGTACTCGACCTTCGAGAACACCTTCATGATGTACCTGCCGCGCCTGTGCGAACACTGCCTGAACCCGGCCTGTGTCGCCAGTTGCCCGTCGGGCTCGATCTACAAGCGCGAGGACGACGGCATCGTGCTGGTCGACCAGGACAAGTGCCGCGGCTGGCGCATGTGCATCTCGGGCTGCCCGTACAAGAAGATCTACTACAACTGGAACAGCGGCAAGGCCGAGAAGTGCACCTTCTGCTATCCGCGCATCGAGGCCGGCCAGCCGACCGTCTGCTCGGAAACCTGCGTGGGCCGCATCCGCTACCTGGGCGTGATGCTGTACGACGCCGACCAGATCGAGCACGCGGCGTCCACCGCCAATGAACAGGACCTGTACCAGTCGCAGCTCGACCTGTTCCTGGATCCGAATTCGCCCGAGGTGATCGCCGCCGCGCGCGAACAGGGCATCCCCGAATCCTGGCTGGAAGCCGCCCGTAAATCGCCGGTCTACAAGATGGCGGTGCAATGGCGCGTCGCCTTCCCGCTGCACCCGGAATACCGCACCTTGCCCATGGTCTGGTACATCCCGCCGCTGTCGCCCATCCAGTCGGCCGCCGAATCGGGCCAGATGCCGCAGCGCACCGTGGGCAAGAGCGCCATGATCCCGGACGTGTCCAGCCTGCGCATTCCCGTGCGCTACCTGGCCAACCTGCTGACCGCGGGCAAGGAAGCCCCGGTGGTGCAGGCGCTGGAGCGGATGCTGGCCATGCGCGCCTACAAGCGCTCCGAATCGGTGCACGGCGAACGCGACACGGCGCTGCTGGACAAGGTCGGGCTGTCCGAGGCGACGGTGCAGGACATGTACAAGATCATGGCCATCGCCGACTACGAGGACCGCTTCGTCGTGCCCAGCAGCCACAAGGAAGTGGTCGAGGACAGCTTCAACGAGAAGGGAAGCTGCGGCTTCACCTTCGGCAACGGCTGCTCCGGCGGGGTGTCGGAAGGCACGCTGTTCGGACGCAAGCCCCAGGGCAGCGAGATCTTCATCGAGATGCCGAAATCCCGCAAGAAGGCCGCTTCGGTCTAGGAAAGGAGAAAACCATGAGTCCGTACCGCCTGCTTTCCGCCTTGCTGTGCTATCCCGAAGCCGAACTGCTGGACGCGCTGGGCGAGGTGGAAGCCGCGCTGGCCGCCTACCCGGATGCCGAGGAAGCGCTACAGCCCCTGATGGAGTACCTGGCCACCCACGACCTGATCCCGCTGCAGGAGAACTACGTGGCCACGTTCGACCGGAACCGCTCGCACTCGCTGCACCTGTTCGAGCACGTGCATGGCGAAAGCCGCGACCGCGGCCAGGCCATGGTGGACCTGCTGGACACCTACCGCGAGCACGGGTTCGAGCCAGTCGTGTCCGAACTGCCCGACCACGTGCCGCTGTTCCTGGAGTTCCTGGGCGTCATCGAACCCGGCAAGGCCCAGGAACTGCTGGACGAAGCCATCCACGTGCTGGCGGCCATCGGTTCGCGCCTGGCCAGGAGCGAGAGCCCCTACGCCTGCATCTTCGGGGTGCTGCGCGCGCAGTCGAGGGTGGTTCCGCGCGAACAGACCGAGGCGCCCGTGCGCGACATGGACGAAGCGATGGAGCGGTACGGCTCCGGTCCCGACGGGGTGGAACCGCTCTTGCGGCCGTTCTCGGGCGACGGCGCGCAAACCGTGCGCTTCTATCCCCGCGCGGCCCATTAATCTTCAGGACGACGCAACATGAACTCCCTGAATCAGTTTTTCTTCGGCATCTATCCCTACATCGCGCTGACGGTCTTCCTGCTGGGCAGCCTGGTCCGTTTCGAGCGCGAGCAATACACCTGGAAGTCGGACAGCTCGCAGTTGCTGCACCGCGGCCAGTTGCGGCTGGGCAACATCCTGTTCCACGTCGGCATCCTGGGCCTGTTCTTCGGCCACCTGGCCGGCCTGCTGACGCCGGTGGTGGTCTGGGACACGCTGGGCGTATCGCATACGCTGAAGCAGACCGTGGCCATGGCCGCCGGCGGCGTCATGGGCGGCATGTGCCTGATCGGCCTGCTGATCCTGATCCACCGCCGCCTGAGCGACCCGCGCATCCGCGCCACCACGCGGCCCGGCGACAAGCTGCTGCTGCTGTGGATCCTGGTCACGCTGCTGCTGGGCCTGTCCACCATCGTGCTGTCGGCCGGCCACATGGACGGTGAAATGATGGTGCGCCTGATGACCTGGGCGCAGCACATCGTCACGTTCCAGGGCGACGCCGCCAGCCATATCGACGGCGTGCCGCTCCTGTTCAAGGCGCACCTGTTCATGGGCCTGACGCTGTTCGTGATCTTCCCGTTCACCCGCCTGGTCCACGTCTGGAGCGGCTTTGCCTCGGTGGGCTACCTGGGCCGCGCCTGGCAACTGGTCCGCCCGCGCTGAAACCCGCCACGAGGAGCCGAACATGCCTGTCATCGTCAATGGCGTCGAACTGAGCGACGCGGACCTGGAACGCGAGCTGCCGCTGCATGCGCAGGCCGGCAATCCCATGCGCGAGGCGGTCACGGCGCTGGTGCTGCGCCGCGTGCTGCTGGACGAAGCCGCCCGGCAGGGGCTGGACGCCGCGGACGAGGAGGGCGCCATCGGCGGCCTGCTGGCCCGCGAGGCCACCGCGCCCGAAGCCGACGAGGCCGCCTGCCGCCGCTTCTACCAGATGCACCCCGAGCGCTTCATGGTGGGCGAACTGGTCGAGGCCGACCACATCCTGTTCCAGGTCACGCCCAGCGTGAACCTGGACATGCTGCGGGCGCACGCCAATGCGGTGCTGGCCGAACTGCTGGAAGACCCGTCGCGCTTCGCGGCCGTGGCGCGCGAGCAGTCCAACTGCCCGTCCGCCGCCGTGGACGGCAGCCTGGGCCAACTGGGCCGCGGCGACACGGTGCCGGAATTCGAGCGCGCGGTGTTCGCGCTGCCCGCCGGCGGCCTGCTGCCGCAACTGCTGCAGACCCGCCATGGCCTGCACATCGTGCGCGTGACGCGCCGCATCGAAGGGCGGCTGCTGCCATACGAGCACGTGGCCGGGCAGATCGCCTCGGCGCTGTCGGCCATGAGCCGCGACATCGCCTGGCGGCAGTACGTCAAGCTGTTGATCGGCCGCGCCGACATCCAGGGCATCGACCTGGAGGAGGGCGAGCCGGAACGTGTCTTCAGCGGAAGCGCCGCATGATGGAAACGCCGCCTGCCGGACCCCTCAAGGATGGCCACGGACGCCGCATCGACTATCTGCGCGTCTCGGTCACCGACCGCTGCGATCTGCGTTGCAGCTATTGCCTGCCCAAGGATTTCAAGGGCTTCGAAACGCCGTCGAACTGGCTGGACCACGAGGAAATGCTGAGGCTCGTCGGCCTGTTCGTGGCGCTGGGCGTCAGCAAGGTCCGCCTGACCGGCGGCGAGCCGCTATTGCGCCGCGGCATCGCCGGGCTGGCGGGCGCGATCGCCGCCATGCCCGGGCTGGCGGACCTGTCGGTCTCCACCAACGGCACCCAGCTCGCCCGCCACGCGCAGTCCCTGCGCGCGGCCGGCGTTGACCGCCTGAACGTCAGCCTGGACACGCTGGACGCGGCCGCTTTCAGCCGGATCACCGGCCGGGACTGCCTGGAGTCGGTGCTGGCCGGACTGGCCGCCGCGCGGCGCGCGGGCTTCGCGCCCATCAAGCTCAACAGTGTGGTGCACGCGGCCACGCCCGAGGCGGAGGTGCGGCGGCTGCTGGACTACGCGGTGGCGCAGGGCTTCGTGCTGCGCCTGATCGAGCCCATGCCCATGGGCGAGTGCGGCCGGGGCTTTTCCCATACCGACCTGAACGCGATGGGCGCGCGCCTGGCCACCGAGGCGGGGCTCATGCCCGCGCTGGCGGGTGCCGGGGCCGGCCCCGCGCGCTACTGGACGACCGGCCGCGGCGCGCCGGTGCTTGGGGTGATCACGCCCATGTCGCGGCATTTCTGCGCCAGTTGCAACCGGGTCCGGCTGGGCGTGGACGGCACGCTGTACCTGTGCCTGGGGCAGGAAGACCAGGTGCCGCTGGGCCGGCTGCTGCGCGGCGGCGCCAGCGACGCCGAACTGACCCGGGCCATCCTGGCGGGCATCGCCGCCAAGCCGGAGCGCCACGAATTCACCAGCCGCCCGGAACGCATCGTGCGCTTCATGGCGCAGACGGGAGGCTGAGATGCGCGACATCGAACGCCTGGTCGACGGTTTCCAGCGCTTCCAGCAGCAATACTACGAAAATGCGCCTTCCCTCTACCGCAACCTGCGCGAGGGCCAGCATCCCAGCACCTTGTTGATCGGATGCTGCGATTCCCGGGTGGACCCGGCCATGCTGCTGGGCTGCGACCCGGGCGACATCTTCACCGTGCGCAACGTCGCCAACCTGGTGCCGCCGGCCAACACGGACCGGGGCCTGCAGGGCGTGCTGGCCGCGATCCAGTTCGCGGTGGAACAATTGCAGGTCAGCCGCGTCATCGTGCTGGGCCATGCGCACTGCGGCGGCATCCGGACGCTGATGGACCGGGGCCTGGGCTGCGCCGAGGACAACGGCGAGACCGACTACCTGAAACGCTGGATGGACATCGCCGAGCCGGCGCGCAGGCGGGTGCTGCAACAGATGCCCGCGGCCTCGGCCGCGGAGCGCCGGCGCGCCTGCGAACAGGCGTCCATCCTGATCTCGCTGCGCAACCTGGAAGACCTGCCTTTCGTCAGGCGCGCGGTCCAGACGGGAGCGCTGACGCTGCACGGCTGGTATTTCGACCTGGTGGCGGGCGCTTTGCTGGCATACTCGGCGCGTGCGGACGCGTTCCTGCCGATCGTATGCCCCTCGTTCTCGGAGCTTGCATGACCCCAGTTTTCGGTATCGCCGGCCGTTCCGGCAGCGGCAAGACCACCCTCATCGAAGCGATGCTGCCCTTGCTGGCCGCGCGCGGCCTGCGGGTCAACGTCATCAAGCACAGCCACCACGATTTCCAGATGGAGCCGCCCGGCAAGGACAGCGCGCGCTTCCGCCTGGCCGGCGCGCAGGAGGTGATGGTGGCGTCGCCGTTCCGCTACGCCATCGTCCATGAACTGCGGGACGCGCCCGAACCCACGCTGGCCGAGCAACTGGCCCGCCTGGCGCCGGCCGACCTGGTGCTGGTGGAAGGATTCAAGCAGGCGGCCATCCCCCGCATCGAGGTGTACCGGCCCGCCGCGGGCAAGCCGCCGCTGCACGCGGAGGACGCCGGTTTCCTGGCGGTGGCGACCGACGCGCCGCTGGAGGCCGGCGTGCCTTGCCTGCCGCTGAACGACCCCGGCCGCGTCGCGGCGTTCATTTGCCGCGCCCTGGGCCTGGATTGAGCGCCGGCGCCGCAGGGAAGTGGAGGCGGGCGGCGAGAGGAGACTACACTGGTAGCCGATCCGCCCCGCGCGCGCAGACAGCAGCCACCTTCATGAAGTCCACCCATTCCTTCGCCGAGTCCGAGGGCCTGCCTTCTCCCCGGCACCGCCTGTCCACGCGCATCATCGCCAGCTCGCTGGTCGCGCTGATCGTGGTGCTGGCCATGGTCAGTTGGACCCTGTGGCTGTCCTGGCAACTGGAAGGCGCGGGCGCCGCGATCAACGATACCGGCAGCCTGCGCATGCGCGCCAACCGGGTCGCGGTCGAGCTCATGCGGCCGCAGGCCGGCCGCGAGTTCCGCACCCAGGAGCAGATCCAGGCCATGGAGGACACGATCGCGCGCCTGGCGCGCGGCAATCCGGCGCGCCCGCTCTTCATTCCCAACGACGAGGCCATCCGGGTCCAGTGGCACGACGTGGCGGCATACTGGAACGACATCATGAAGCCGGCCGCCATCCGCGCCCTCGGGCAGCCGGACGCCGCGACCTACCTGGAGACGCTGCCGGAGTTCGTTTCCCGGGCGGACACCCTGGTCCGCATGATCGAGCAGGACAACGCGGGCAAGACCACGTCGCTGCGCCTGTCCCAGGGCGTGCTGGCCGCCATCGCCAGCGCCGGGACGCTGGCGATGATCTACCTGCTGTACCTATGGATCATTTATCCGGTGCTGCGGCTGCGCGACGGCCTGCAGCGCATGGCCGCCAGGGAATTCAGCACGCGCCTGCCGGTCGAGAGCCAGGACGAATTCGGCGTGCTGGCCCGCGGCTACAACCGCATGGCGGATGAACTGCAGGACCTGTACACCGGGCTGGAGCGGCGGGTGGAGGAAAAGACCGCCCAGCTCGCCGCGCAGAACCGGGACATCGGCGCGCTGTACGACATGGCGGCCTTCCTGAACCAGCCCAACGAGATCGAGGCCTTGTGCGACGGTTTCCTGCGCCGCGTGATGCTGCAATTCGACGCCGAGGGCGGCAGCATCCGCGCGCTGGACCCGACCAACGAAAAGCTGAACCTGATGGTGTCGGTGGGCCTGTCCGACGAACTGGTGGAATCCGAGCACTGCATGAAGGTGGAGGACTGCTATTGCGGCGTCGCCACGCGGCAGGACGGCGTCATCGTCATCCAGGACTTCCGCCGGTCGCCGCCCGCCATGGACCTGAACTGCCAGCGCGAAGGCTTCGCCAGCGTGGCCGTGTTCCGCATCGTCACGCGCGACGAGGTGCTGGGTTCTTATTCCCTGCATTTCCGCCAGCAGCGCCGCCTGACGGCCGCCGAGTCCCAGTTGCTGGAAACGCTGGGGCGGCACCTGGGCGTGGCGCTGGACAACCGGCGCCTGGGCGCCCAGGCGCGCCAACTGGCCGTGGTGCAGGAGCGCGGGCTGGTGGCCCAGGGGCTGCACGACAGCCTGGCGCAGGGCCTGAATTTCCTGAACCTGCAATTGCAGATGCTGGACGCGGCGGTCAAGCGGGGCGACGCCGAGGAAATCGAAGAGATCCTGCCGCTGCTGCGGGCGGGCGTGGACGAAAGCTACCAGGACGTGCGGGAACTGCTGACCAATTTCCGCAGCAAGCTGGCGCAGGGGGACCTGCAGGCCGCGATCGAAGACACCGTGGACCGTTTCCGCCGCCAGACGGGCATCGAGACCGAATTGCGGTTCAACCAGGGGCAGGGGGCGCCGCTGCCGCCGGAACAGCAGTTGCAGGTACTGTTCATCCTGCAGGAAGCCTTGTCGAACGTGCGCAAGCACTCCGAGGCGAGCCACGTCGAGGTGGCGGTCGACAACGGCCGCGATTTCAGCCTGCTGGTGGCCGACAACGGCCAGGGCTACGACCCCGGCGAGGTGGCGGAGCGCGGCGAATCCCATGTGGGGCTGCACATCATGCGCGAGCGGGCCGCCCGGATGCGCGCCATGATAAAACTCGAATCGCAGCCCGGCGCCGGCACGCGCGTTTCGCTGACCTTGCCCGGCAGCGAGCGCCAGGCCGCCTGACACAGCCCATACCATGCCCATCCGTATTCTCCTCGTCGACGACCACACCCTGTTCCGCTCCGGCGTGCGCCTGCTGCTGCAGCGCCAGCCCGACTTCGAGGTCGTGGCCGAGGCGGGCGACGGGGTCGAGGGGCTGAAACGCGCCAAGGAACTCAAGCCCGACGTGGTCTTGCTGGACCTCAACCTGCCCGGGCTCTCCGGCCTGGAAACGCTGCAACTGCTGACGCAGGACCTGCCGTCCTGCGCCGTCATCATCCTGACGGTCTCCGAAGAGGCGGACGAGCTCGGCCAGGCGCTGCGCGACGGAGCCCGCGGCTACCTGGTGAAGAACATCGACGCCGACGCGCTGACCGCCGCCATCCGCCGCGCGGCCGGCGGCGAACCGGTGATCGCGGACAGCATGACGGCCAAGCTCGTGGAGCAGTTCCGCGGCCAGGCCGGCCAGGTCGCGCAGGCGTCGGGCAACTCCGACCGCAACCGCCTGACCGCGCGCGAGCGGCAGATCGTGCAATGGCTGGCGCGCGGCGCCAGCAACAAGGTCATCGCGCGTGAACTCGACGTCAGCGAAAGCACGGTCAAGATCCACGTGCAGAACGTGCTGAAAAAACTGAACCTGACCAGCCGCGTGCAGGTCGCGGTGTATGCGGTGGAGCACGGGCTGTACACGGAGGAGTGACGGAACGGTCCGGTGTCAGGCATCCGCACGGGCCAGGTGCCTAGGCCAGGTGTCTGACACCCGTACGAGAAGATGTTGAAATCGCGACGGTGCCTCCGGGTGTCAGACACCAACCAGCTCATTGGGGTCTGACACCCGGGGAGGCATGCTTCCACACGAGAGCGCATCTCGTACGGGTGTCAGACACCTGGCCCAGAGACCCCCCCCCCCCCCCCCCCCCGCATCGACTACGACCTCCGACACCCGGGCGATCTTGATCTGCGACAAGGTGGCCGTGACGGCCACCCCCTAGACTGGCCGTCATGGAAAATCGAACCTCTCCCATGGAGCTCGTGGCCCCCGCCGGCAGCTTGGCTGCGCTGAAGGCGGCGGTCGAGGCGGGCGCCGACACGGTCTATCTCGGCCTCAAGAACGCCACCAACGCCCGCAATTTCGCCGGGCTCAATTTCACCGAAGCCGACATCCGCGCGGGCGTCGAACTGGCGCACAGCCGCAAGCGCCAGGTGCTGTTCGCCATCAACACTTTCGTGCAGGCGGGCCGGGCCCAGGAGTGGCGCGCCGCCGTGGATGCCGCCTACGGCCTGGGCGCCGACGCGGTCATCATGGCGGACGCGGGCCTGCTGGCCTACGCCAGCGACCGTTATCCCGATCTGCGACTGCACCTGTCGGTGCAGGGCTCCGCCACCCATACCGACGCCATCGAACTGATGAAGGAGCAGTTCGGCATCCGCCGCGTGGTCCTGCCGCGCGTCCTGACGCTGGCCGAGATCGCGCGCATCTGCGCCAACGTCAGCGTCGAGGTCGAAGTGTTCGGCTTCGGCAGCCTGTGCGTCATGGCCGAGGGGCGCTGCCTGCTGTCGTCCTACGCCACCGGCGATTCCCCCAACAACAAAGGCGTCTGTTCGCCCGCGCACGCGGTGCGCTGGGAAGAGACCGACGGCCGCATGGATGCGCGCCTGAACGGTATCCTCATCGACCGCTACGAGCCCGGTGAGCCCGCCGCGTATCCAACCCTGTGCAAGGGCCGCTTCGACGTGGACGGGCAGGCCGACCACGCGCTGGAGGAACCCACCAGCCTGAACGCCGTCGGCCTGCTGCCGCGCCTGGCGGAAATGGGCGTGTCCGCCATCAAGATCGAAGGGCGGCAGCGCAGCCCGGCCTACGTGACGCAGGTGGTGTCCACGCTGCGCGCTGCGCTCGACAGCGTGCACGCCGACGCGGCCCGCTTTTCCCCGCGCCCCGAATGGAACGCCATGCTGGCGCGCCATGCCGAGGGTTCCCAAGTCACCCAGGGGGCATTCGAACGTCCATGGAAATGAAGCCCAACGCATTCCGGATTTCTGTCGGACCCCTGCTGTACTACTGGCCGCGCCGCGACACGCTGGATTTCTACGCGGGACTGGCCGACAGCCCCGCCGACATCCTCTACGTGGGCGAGACCGTGTGCAGCCGTCGCCACGAACTGCGCGCCGACGACTGGATGGCGCTGGCGCGCGACCTGCGCGCCGCCGGCAAGACGGTGGTGCTGTCCGGCCGCACGCTGATCGAGACCGGCGCGGAGGCCAGCGCCCTGAAAAAGCTGTGCGAGCAGGACGACTTCCTGGTCGAGGCCGGCGAAGTGGGCGCGATGCGCCATCTGGCCGGCCGTCCCTTCGTGGCCGGCCCGCACATGAACGCCTACCACGGCGGCACCCTGGAATGGCTGGCCCAACGCGGCGCCACGCGCTTCGTCGCGCCGCTGGAAATGGACGGCAAGACGCTGGCGCGCCTGCTGGAGGAGCGGCCGGCGGGCCTGGAGGCCGAAGTCATGGTCTGGGGCCGCATGGCGCTGGCGTTCTCGGCGCGCTGCTTCACGGCGCGGCACTTCCGCCTGAAGAAGGACGAGTGCGGATTCCGCTGCATCGAACATCCCGACGGCCTGGACATGCGCACCCGCGAATCGCGCGACTTCCTGGCGATCAACGGCATCCAGGTGCAGTCGGCCGCCTGTCTGGACTTGCTGGCGCGGGCGCCCGAGCTGGCGTCGCTGGGCGTGGAGGTGCTGCGCGTCAGTCCGCAATCGGCCGGCACGCTGGAAGCGATCGCCGCGCTGGACACGGCGCGCCGCGGCGGCAAGCCGGCCGCCGTGGAGCCGCCCGCGGGCATAGACCGCTGCAACGGCTACTTCCATGGACGGCCCGGCATCGATCTGCTGGAGGAAGCCGTATGAGCATGTCCATCGAAATGCCCGCCGTTTTTGCCCGGATCGGCCGGCGCCTGCCGACGCCGCTGGTGTCGCTGCACTTCGTCGCCGGGCTGGAGCTGGCGCGCCGGCTGAAGTGGCTGTCGCCGCCGGCCGAACTGGAAGGCCGCAGCTTCGCCATCACCGTCGAGGACCTGGGCCTGCGCAACTGCTTCACGGTGAAGCAGGGCGCGTTCCGCACGGTCTGGGACGGCGCGCCGGCGGAACTGGAGCTGGGCGCGAAGCTGGCCGATTTCCTGGCGCTGATGCGCGCGGAAACCGATGCCGATACCTTGTTCTTCCAGCGCCGCCTGCGCATCGCGGGCGACACGGAGCTGGGGCTGATCGTCAAGAACTGGCTGGACGCGTCGCCCCGGCCGGCCTGGCTGCAAAGACTGAGCGGGGCAGGGCGCTAGCGGACCCGGCGGCTACGCGCCCACCCGTTCCATCCTGCGCGCGGCCAGCGACAGGACGAGGCTGGCCGCGAAGTACAGCAGGGCCACCGCCAGGTAGACCTCCACGTGGTAGGGCCGCCAGGCGGTGCCGGCGACGACCGCCTTGGCCGCGCCCAGCACGTCGAACACGCCGATGATGCTGACCAGGGAAGTATCCTTGACCGCGCCCACGAACACGCCCAGCGCCGCCGGCGCGGCGATGCGGCGGGCCTGCGGCCAGATGACGTAGGCATGGGCCGCGGCCGGCCCCATGCCCAGGGCGCGCGCCGCCATCATCTGCCCGGGCGGGATGGCTTGCAGCGCGCCGCGCAGCACTTCCGCGAGCAGGCAGGCGGTGTGCAGCGTCAGCGCGGCCAGCGCCATGCTGAATTTCGACACGCCGCCGCCCAGCAGCATGGGCAGCACGAAGGACGCGAACAGCAACTGGGTCACCAGCGGCACGCCGCGCGCGGCTTCGATCAGTCCGGCCGCGGCCAGCGATCCGGCGCGGCTGCCGGAGCGCCGCAGCAAGGCCAGCGCGAAGGCGAGCGGCACCGCGGCGCCCAGCGCGGCGATGGCCAGTATCAGCGTGACCAGCAGCCCGCCCCAGCGTTGCGGGCCGATCGCCGCGCCGCCCCAGGGCCAGCCCGACAGCGCGCAGGCCACGGCGGCGAGCAGGGCGGCCAGCAGCGCCGCGCGGGCGCGGGCGGGCAGGCGGCCGGCGCCCAGCGTCAAGGCGACGCCCGCCAGCAACGCCGCGCAGGCGGCCAGCGCCGGCGCGCGGTCCGCCTCGGCCATGGTGCCGAACAGCAGCAGCGGCAGATTCTCTCCCACGGCGGCCCAGCAGGCGCCCGCGGCATCCGCGCAGGCGGCCGGATCGCCCAGCCAGACCGCGCGCAGCACGGCCCAGTCCAGCAAGGCCCATCCCGCCGCGGCCAGCGCGATGGCGAACATGGCCGAGACCAGTCTCCGGCGCCATGGCCGCGCGTCCGGGGCGGCCGCGGACAAGGGGCGGTCGCCCAGGCGCGCGCCGTGGGTGTCGCCGGGGCCGTGGCGGGTGTGGCGGGCGTTCCAGGCGGACAGGCCGCCGCCCAGGCCCAGCGCCAATGCCAGGTAGACCGCCACCGCCAGCGCGATGCCCTCCAGCGCCAGCCCGGTTTGCGTGATGACGGTGTTGATGACGGCCATCAGTTCCTGGTAGCCGATGGCGATCGCCAACGTGCTGTTCTTCACCAGGGCCAGGCACTGGTTGGCGTAGGGCGGCAGCGCGACCCGGGCGGCGTAGGGCGCGATCACCAGCCGCAGCACGCGGCGGGGCGTCAGCCCCAGGGCCTGGCCGGCCTCGACCAGGCCGACCGGCACGGCGCGCACGGAGGCGCGCACGATGTCGGCGATGTAGGCCGCGTGAAAGACCACGAGGCCTATCGTCAAGGCCGCGAATTCGATGCTGGGCTGCCAGCCGCCCTGGAGTCCCAGGCCGCGCCGGACGGGCAGGTCCACCTGCATGGCGGGCAGCAGGGCCCAGGCCGCGAGGGCCGCGGCCAGCGCGCCGTACCACGCGGCGTTGCCCCAGCGGCGCCGGGCGCGCCAGCCCAGCGCCAGCGCCGCCAGGGCCGCGGCCGCGTAAGGCAGCCAGCCGTGCACGGCCGGCAGGGCCAGCCCGCGGTTCGAGAGCAGTACGGAAGGCAGCGGCGACCAGGCCTGCCGCAAGTCCGGCAGGCGCAGCAGCAGGCCGTACCAGACGAATAGCTGCAACAGCACAGGCGTGTTGCGCAGCGGCGCTATGACGAGGGCCGCGCAGCGCGCGGCCAGCGGATGGGACGACAGGCCCAGCAGACCCAGGCCCAGTCCCAGCGCGGTCGCCAGCGGAATCGCCACGAGCGCCACCGTCAGGGTGTTGACGAGGCCGGCGGCGATCGACATCCAATAGGGATCGTCGGGCGTGACGCCGAGCAGGCTTTCCGAAATGCGAAAGCCCGCCGGCTGGAACAGGAAACCGAATCCGCCCTGGATGCCGCGCGCCGTCTGCACGGACTCGATGTGCAGCAGCAGGACGGCGGCCATGCCGCCCAGCGCCAGGCACCAGGCCGCCGTGGACAGCCAGCGCCGCCAGGGGCCGGGCGCCGGGAAGGGGACTGCCGCCGCCGTCATGTCACTGGAACGGCGGCGAATACAGCAGGCCGCCCTGGTTCCATTGTGCGTTCAGGCCGCGCTCCAGTTTCAACGGCGTGGCGGCGCCCAGATTGCGCTCCCAGATTTCGCCGTAGTTGCCCACCGCCTTGATGGCGTTGCGGGCCCAGCCTTCGTCCAGGCCGAAGCTCTTGCCGATGCCGGGATCCACGCCCAGCAGGCGGCGCACCTGGGCGTCGGTGCTCTGCGCCTGGCTGTCGGCGTTCGCGGCGGTGACGCCCAGTTCTTCAGCGGCGACCAGCGCGTTCACCGTCCAGCGCACGATGGCGGTCCAGTTGGGATCGTCCTGCCGCACGAAGGGGCCCAGCGGCGACTTGTTGATCCGTTCGGGTAGGATGACGAAGTCGTCGGGCTGGCTCGCGCGCGCGGCGCGGCTGGCGGCCAGGGTGGACGCGTCGGACAGGTAGACGTCGCAGCGACCGGCGTAGAAGGCCTGCTCCAGTTCCACCAGGTTCTCGATGACGACCGGGCGGTAGTTGAGCTTGTGCTTCTTGAAGTAATCGACCAGGTTCTGTTCGTTGACCGTGCCGGGCTGCACGCAGACCTGCGCGCCGTCCAGCTCGGTGGCGCTCTTCACGCCCAGCTTGCGCGGCACCAGGAAGCCCTGGCCGTCGTAGAACACGATGCCCGCGGACACGATGCCCAGGCCCGCGTCGCGGCCGGACGTGATCGTGGTGTTGCGGTTGAGCACGTCGACCTCGCCGGATTGCAGCGCGGGGAAGCGCTGCTGCGAACTGAGCGGAACGAAGCGCGTCTTGGCCGGGTCGCCCAGCACGGCGGCGGCCAGCGCGCGGCACAGGTCCGCGTCCAGGCCGGTCCAGCGGCCCTGTTTGTCGGCGATGGACAGGCCCGCCGATCCCTGGCTGACGCCGCAGACCAGCTCGCCCCGCTTCTTGATCGTGTCCACCGTGCCCGCATGGGAGACGCTGGCGGCGGCCAGCGCAGCGGCCGCGCCCGCGGCCTTGAGTAGATGAGTCAAACGCATGCCGTTCCCGTATTTGTCGTATGCAAGAAAGGCATGAATTCTAGGGGCCGGGCCCGCTTTTCCGAGCGACTATATTGTCATATCAATATAAGAACTAAGCCTTATCCAGATTTCCGTCATATACCTAGAATGCCGTCATCCCCATACAGTCCGATGAACGAGGTCGAAGGTTGCGCATGAGCTGGCAGGATGAATTCAGGCAGTGGTTTCCCATCACGCGCGACAAGGCCTACGCCAACATCGCCTACACCAGCCCGCTGTCGCCCAGGGTGGCCGGGGCGGTGGCGGATTTCTTCGACGGCATTACCTACGCCCGCAGCGACAAGCCGCAATGGCTGCGCGACGCCGACGCGCTGCGCCTGCGGCTGGCCCGGCTGATCGGCGGAGACGCGCGCCGGCTCGCCTTCACCAAGAACACCACCGAAGGACTCAACACGGTTGCCCAGGGCCTGGCCTGGCGGGAAGGCGACAACCTGATCGTGGACGACCAGGAACATCCGACCAATGCCTTGCCCTGGCTGAACCTGCGCCGCCGCGGCGTGGAGGTTCGCGTGGCGCGCGCCGACGCGCACCGCTATGAAGTGGACGATCTCTGGCGCCTCGTGGACGCCCGCACGCGCCTGATCGCGGTGTCCTGGGTGCAGTACGGCACGGGTTTCCGCACCGACATCGCGGAACTCGGGCGCCGCTGCGCGGAGCGCGGCATCTGGCTGGTCGTCGACGGCATCCAGGGCGCGGGCCTGTTGCGCGCCCGGGTCGACGAATGGCGCGTGGACGCCTTCGCCTGCGGCGCGCACAAAGGCATGCTGGGGCCGCTGGGCGTGGGCCTGCTGCACGTATCGCCCGGGCTGCTGGACGCGCTGGACCCGCTGTACGTGGGGCCGTCGGGCGTGACCACCCTGGACAAGTCCGGGCCGCAATGGCAGGTGGGCGTGTCGGACGCGGGCGACGCGCGCCGGCTGGAGACGGGCAACCTGAATTATCCCGGCATCGCCGGCTGGGCGGGCGCGCTGGACCTGATCGAAGAGGCCGGCCCGGAACGCATCGAACCCTGGGTGCTGGAGCTGTCGCAGGCGCTGGGCGAGGGATTGCGCGCGCTCGGCGCGCAGGTGGTGTCGCCGCCCGGCGCGGCGTCGCGCAGCACGACGACGGCGCTGAAGGTGGCGGACCCCGCGCTCGCGCTTGCCCACCTGGCCCGGGAGGGCGTGGTGGCCAGCATTGTGGAGTATGGTTACGTGCGCCTGTCCGTCGGCGCCTATAACAACCATGCCGATATCGACCGCATCCTGCGCGCGGCGCGCGCGTTCGCGGCCTGACCGGAATTTCTGATAACGCATCTCCTGGAGAGACACATGACCGACCCGAAGCAGCCCTGGCGGCTTGAAACCATTGCCGTGCATGGCGGCTACCGTCCCGATCCCACCACGCGCGCCGTGGCCGTGCCGATCTACCAGACCGTCGCCTATGCGTTCGACGACACGCAGCACGGCGCGGACCTGTTCGACCTGAAGGTGCCGGGCAACATCTATACCCGCATCATGAACCCCACCACCGACGTGCTGGAGCAGCGCGTCGCGGCCCTGGAAGGCGGCATCGCCGCGCTGGCGCTGGCCTCGGGCCAGGCCGCGGTGACCTACGCCATCCTGACCATCGCCGAGGCCGGCGACAACATCGTGTCCTCCAGCACGCTGTACGGCGGCACCTACAACCTGTTCGCGCACACGCTGCCGCAGTACGGCATCGCCACGCGCTTCGCCCAGCCCTCCGACCTGGCCGCCTTCGAAGCGCAGATCGACGAGCGCACCAAGGCCATCTTCGCCGAATCCGTCGGCAACCCGCTGGGCAACATCACCGATATCGCCGCCCTGGCCGAACTGGCGCACCGCCACGGCCTGCCGCTGATCGTCGACAACACTGTGCCGTCGCCGTACCTGCTGCGCCCCATCGAACACGGCGCCGACATCGTGGTGCAATCGCTGACCAAGTACCTGGGCGGCCACGGCACCAGCCTGGGCGGCGCCATCATCGACTCGGGCAAGTTCCCCTGGGCCGAGCACAAGGCCCGCTTCAAGCGCCTGAACGAACCGGACGTCAGCTACCACGGCGTGGTCTACACCGAAGCCTTCGGCCCGGCCGCCTACATCGGCCGCGCCCGCGTGGTGCCGCTGCGCAATACCGGCGCCGCCATCTCGCCGTTCAACTCGTTCCAGATCCTGCAAGGCATCGAAACCCTGGCGCTGCGCGTGGACCGCATCGTCGAGAACGCGGTGAAGGTCGCCAACTACCTGCGCGAACACCCGAAGGTGGAGTGGGTCAACTACGCAGGCCTGCCGGACCATCCGGACCACGCGCTGGCGCAGAAGTACCTGGGCGGCAAGGCGCCGGGCCTGTTCACGTTCGGCGTGAAGGGCGGCCGCGAGGCCGGCGCGCGCTTCCAGGACGCGCTGCAGCTCTTCACCCGCCTGGTCAACATCGGCGACGCCAAGTCGCTGGCCACGCACCCCGCGTCCACCACCCACCGCCAGCTCAATCCCGAAGAGCTGCAAAAGGCGGGCGTGCGCGAGGAAACGGTGCGCCTGTCCATCGGCATCGAGCACATCGACGACCTGCTGGCCGACCTGGACCAGGCGCTGGCCCAGGTCTAGCCCGAGGACTACTCGCCGCCCGCGAGGGCGGGGCGGTGCCTGCGCAGCGCGGAAGGCGCCACCCCTTCCGTGCGCTGGAACACGCGGCTGAACGCCGCCTGCGATCGGTAGCCGACGCGCTCGGCGGCGTCCTGGATGCCCATGCCCTGGCTCAGGTGGCGCCGCGCCACGCGCATGCGCAGCAATTGCAGCAATTGCGCGGGCGTGGTCCCGCCATGCAGCGTAAAGCGCCGGTGAAAGGTGGCCTTCGACATGTGCACCCGGTCGGCCATGTCCTGCATGCTCCAGGGCCTGGCGGGTTCGGCCAGGATGGCCTGCAGCAGGCCGGCCATGGCCGGATCGCGGGCCAGCACGAACAGGCCGTAGGCCTGGCGGTCGTGGATGGCCAGATGGCGCAGCATGAAAAAGATAAGCAGGTCGGTCAGCCGTTCCAGCACGACGGAGGACGCGCCCGGATCGCGGGCGGTCTCGCCCAGGATCAGTTCGAACACGCCGCGCGCCGTGCGGAAGCGTTCGTCGCTGGCGCGCAGCACCAGGTAATCGGGCAGCGTGTCGGCCAGCAGGTCGGCGAGCCCGGGCCGGAACTGGAAGAAGCCGCAGGCCAGGCCGGTGCTGTCGGCCTGGCGCGGCAGGAGAGGCTGCATCGGCGCGCCTTGCGCGCCTTCGGCGGCGGGCGGGTCCAGCGGCGTCAGCGCATGGGGAATGTCGCGCAGGAAGAAGATGCCGTCGCCCGCGGCCAGCGTCAGGGTTTCGCGCCCTTCGCCCACGTCGACCAGGCAGCCGCCGTGCAGGATCAGATGGAAGCTGGACCGCGCGCGCCCGCTGGTGCTGGCCGACCAATTGCCGCAATACTGCCCAAGGTGATACAAGCTGGATTGCACCTCCAGGCTGGACAGCAGCAGGGCGTCGACCGCGGCCTGGTCGGCGGCTGATACGGTCCATGGACCGGAGCAGTTCAAGGGTAGGGTTTCGGAACGCATCTGGTTATAAGCGCATAGCTGAAAGTCGATAAGATCTAGCATCAAGTTGCGATCTTCATGCATTGTCGCTTGCGGCCCGGCGCAAGCACAATGAGGCTTTCAACGATAGCCGTCAGGAGACTCACATGGCCCGTTTGCCCGTCCATACCGCGCAAAGCGCTCCCGAACCCACGCGCGCGGCGCTGGCCGCCGCCGAGCAGGGCGCGGGGTACCTGTCCAACCTGCTGGGGGTGCTGGCCAACGCGCCGGTGGCGCTGGAGGCCTACCAGACCCTGTCGCAGATCAACGCGCGCGCCGGGCTGACCCTGCAAGAGCGCGAGGTGGTGCAACTGGTGGCCGGCACGCGCCACGGCTGCACCTTCTGCGTGGCGGGCCACACGGCGCTGGCGCGCAACAAGGCCAGGCTGTCGCCCGAAGTGGTGGACGCGCTGCGCGCCCAAGGCGCGCTGCCGGACGAACGCCTGCAGGCCCTGGCCGCCTTCACCGAAGCCGTGATCCAGACGCGCGGCCGTGTCAGCGACGAGGCCCTCCAGGCCCTGCGCGGCGCGGGCTACACCGACGGCAACGCGCTCGAAGTCATCGTGGGCGTGGGGCTGGCCACCATCTGCAATTTCGGCAACAACCTGGCGCAGACGCCGCTGAACGAGCAATTGAGCGACTACGCCTGGAGCGGCGCGCAATGACGCCGCAATCCGCAAGCGTCGAAGCCGGGCGCGGCCTGCTGCCGCAAGACCTGCGCGCGTGGCTGGAGCAGCACGCCGACGCGCTGGACGACGGCAGCCTGGACGCCGCCACGGTATTGCCCCGGCTGGCCGCGGCGGGCGTGTTCCGCCAGGGCGTGCCCGAAGCGCGGGGCGGCCTGCCCGGCACCGACATCGGCGACGCCATCGAAGCGGTGTCGCAGGTGGCGGAACTGTCGGTCGCCAGCGCGTTCGTGGCCTGGGGCCAGCGCGTCTTCATCGAATACCTGCTGCGCAGCCCGAATACCGCGCTGGCCGATGCCTGGCTGGCGCCCTTGCTGGGTGGCGAACAGGCGGGCGCGACCGCGCTGTCGAACGCCATGAAGTTCCTGAGCGGGATCGAGTCCCTGCAGATCGGCGCGCGGGAAGCGGAGGACGGCCAGTGGGTGCTGGACGGCCGCATGCCCTGGGTGACGAACCTGCGGGTGCAGGGCTTCCTGGTCGCCGCCGCGGTCACGGCGCCCGACGGCACGCCGGCCGTGGTCGCGCTGCCGCACGACATCGCCGGGCTGGTGCGCAGCCCGGACCTGTCCTTGCTGGCGCTGCAGTCGAGCAACACCGCGGCCCTGGACGTGCGCGGCGTGCGCATCGGCCCCGAATGGCTGATCCATCCCGATGCCCGCGAGTACCTGCCGCAAGCAAGGCCGGCCTTCGCGGGCCTGCAATGCGGCCTGTCCATCGGCCTGGCGCGCCGCGCCTTGCTGGCCGCGGCGCAGGCGGGGCAGGGCCAGGCGTCGCGCGGGATCCTGGGCGCGCCGCTGGAAGCCTTGCGGGCGCAGGTCGGCGCGCTGTCCGACAGCCTGATCGAGGGGGTGCGCAACGGACGCTTCGTGGCCGAACCCTGGGCCCTGTTCGAGATCCGCATCGCCCTGGCCGACGCCGCCAACCAGGCGGTGCAACTGGAATTGCAGGCCAGCGGCGGCGCGGCCTACCTGCGGCCGGCCGGCGCGGGCTTCGCCCGGCGCTGGCGCGAGGCGGCCTTCCTGCCCATCGTCACGCCCAGCCTGGTGCAATTGAAGACCGAGCTGGCCAAAAGGCAGGCCAGGCTCGCGGCCGGAGCCGCCGCATGACGACGGCCCCGCAACCGGTGCTGCGGGCCCGGGGCCTGGCGCTCAGCTACCCGGGGGCGGCCGGCGCGGTGTTCCAGGGCGTGGACCTGGATCTGGCGCGCGGCGAGGTGGTGGCCGTGCTGGGCGCAAGCGGCGCCGGCAAGTCCAGCCTGCTGCGCGTGCTGGCCGGCTTGCAGTCCGCCAGCGCCGGCACGCTGCTGATGGAAGGCGCGCCGCTGACGGGCGTGCATCCCCGCGTGGCCGTGGCCTTCCAGGATCCGAGCCTGCTGCCCTGGCTGTCGCTGGAACGCAATGTGGCTTTCGGCCTGGATTTCAAGCACCAGCCGGCGCTGACGGATGCGCAGCGCCGCGCGCGGGTGGACCAGGCCATCGACGAGGTGGGCCTGTCGCACGCCCGGCAACTGCGTCCCGCGCAATTGTCGGGCGGCATGGCGCAGCGCGCGGCCCTGGCCCGCTGCCTGGCGCGCCAGCCTTCCGTGCTGCTGCTGGACGAACCTTTCGGCGCGCTGGACGAGGTGACGCGCGGCGAGATGCAGGCGCTGCTGCGCAAGGTGGTGGCCGATTTCGATACCGCCGCCGTATTGATCACGCACGATATCGACGAAGCGCTGGTGCTGGCCGACCGCATCGTGCTGCTGGGCGGCGCGCCCGGCCGCATCCTGGGCGTGTGGCGGGTGGACCTGCCGCAGCCCCGCGCCGACCTGTTGCCGGAAATGGGCGCGCTGCGCCTGGAAATCCTTACCCGCCTGCGCACCGCGCTGCGGGCCGTCCGCGGCGAAGCCGCGCTTGCCTGACCCGGGGGCCCGCGCCGCGGGCAGTCCCTACAAGGAGTTCTTCGATGTGCCTTGAACACATGTCGCGTCGCGACTGGTTGAAACTCTCGGCCCTGCTGACGGCCGGCGGCGCCGCCTCCCTGCTGTCGGCGTTCAACGCCCGCGCGCAGAGCGAACCCGACGCGCCGGTGCGCATCGGCTACCTGCCCATCACCGATGCCGCGCCGCTGCTGGTGGCGCACAACAACGGCCTGTTCGAGAAGGCCGGGGTCAAGGCGGAAAAACCCACGCTGCTGCGCAGTTGGGCGCAGGTGATAGAAGCCTTCATCTCCGGGCAGGTGAACGTGGTGCACCTGCTGTCGCCCATGACGGTATGGGCGCGGTTCGGCAGTCAGGTGCCCGCCAAAGTGGTGGCCTGGAACCACGTGGGCGGCTCGGGCCTGACCGTGGCGCCGGCCATCAATAGCGTCAAGGACCTGGGCGGCAAAACGGTCGCGATTCCGTTCTGGTATTCCATCCACAACGTCGTACTGCAATACCTGCTGCGCGAAAACGGCCTGGCGCCCGTGTCCCGCAAGGACGGCACGGTGGGCGCGGGCGAGGTGAACCTGGTCGTCATGGCGCCGGCCGACATGCCGCCCGCGCTGGCGCAGAACCGCATCGCCGGCTACATCGTGGCCGAGCCGTTCAACGCGGTGGCCGAGACCCAGGGCGTGGGCAAGGTGCTGCGCTTCACGGGCGATGTCTGGCGCAACCACGCCTGCTGCGTGGTGTTCATGCACGAGCGCGACCTGGAACAGCGTCCGCAGTGGTCGCAGAAGGTGGTGGACGCCATCGTGCAGGCCCAGTTGTGGATACGCGAGAACCGGGCCGAGACGGCGCGGCTGCTGTCCAAGGAAGGCATCAACCGCTACACGCCGCACGCCTTGCCCGCGCTGTCCAAGGTGCTGGCGCCGCCGCCCGCGGATCGCGAGCAATATCTGGCCAGCGGCGCCATCCGGCATGCGGACTGGGACGAACGCCGCATCGACTTCCAGCCGTATCCCTTCCCGAGCTACACCGAGGAACTGGTGCGCCGCCTGCGCGATACGCTGATCGAGGCGGACCGCGGCTTTCTGGCGGGCCTGGATCCGGCCCGCGCCGCCTCTGAACTGGTCGACGACCGCTACGTCAGGCGCGCCATCGAATCGGCGGGCGGCCTGAGCCGTTTCGGCTTTCCCGACCAGTACACCCGGACCGAGCTGGTGCAGGCGTGACGGCCCGGGAGTCCGCCGCCGGTACGCCGGCCGGATTGGCCGCCGCGCAGGACCCGGCGGAGGGCCGCAAGCGCGGCGGCCAGGGCCTGGCCGCGCGCTGCGCGCTGGGCGCCGGCGGCTTGGCCGCGCTGCTGGCGCTGTGGTGGCTGGGCACGGACGTCCTGTCGCCCGCGGGCGGCATGGCGCGGCGGTTTTCCCCGGGCGCCACCTTCGTCAGCCTGGGCGAACTGCTGACGGGGTCCGACCTGCCCGCGCACATCCTGGTCAGCCTGCGACGCGTCGCCGTGGGCCTGGGCTTCGCGCTGGCCATCGGCGTGCCGCTGGGGCTGGCCATCGGCAGCTACCGGCGGCTCGAGGCCGCGGTCTCGCCGGCCATGCAGTTCCTGCGGATGATTTCGCCTTTGTCGTGGATGCCGATAGCCGTGATGGTCTTTGGCGTGGGCGACGACCCGGTCTACTTCCTGCTGGCCTTCGCGGCCGTCTGGCCCATCGTGCTGAACACGGCGGCGGGCGTGCAGCAACTGGACCCGCGCTGGCTGCTGTTGGCCCAAAGCGTGGCCGCGACCCGCTGGGAGACGCTGCGCAGCGTCATCCTGCCGGGGGTGCTGGGCCATATCCTGACGGGCGTGCGCCTGGCGATCGGGATCCTGTGGATCGTGCTGGTGCCCTGCGAGATGCTGGGGGTGTCGGCGGGAATGGGCTACTTCATCCTGGATACCCGCGACCGCCTGGCGTATTCGGAGCTGATGGCGATGGTGCTGATGATCGGCGTGCTGGGCTTTCTGCTGGACGCCGCGGCGCGGGCGCTGTACC
Organism: Achromobacter veterisilvae; assembly: GCF_037619525.1. Taxonomy (NCBI): domain Bacteria; kingdom Pseudomonadati; phylum Pseudomonadota; class Betaproteobacteria; order Burkholderiales; family Alcaligenaceae; genus Achromobacter; species Achromobacter veterisilvae. Next base: position 4,046,487 of record NZ_CP148753.1, read on the forward strand.
GCTATTGGCGGGGGTAGGCCGGCCTTACTTGCGCGTGCTTTTGCCGCCCGCGGGGCAGACCAGGCCGCGCAGTTTGCGCTGCACGGGATCGTGCGCGATCGGCGCGTCGTGGATGCCGGCCGTGGGCGGGGATTCCACGATCGAGCCGGTGGCGTTTTCCCCGGCGTAGTGCAGGGTGCGGTAAACGGTATAGGTGTTCGCCGAGCAGTTCATCGTGACCGGCTGGGTCACGGAACGGTAGGACTGTCCGTTGGCCTCGGAGATCCGGGGCTGGGCATAGAACCAGGCCACGGTCACGGCCATCACGGCGGGGCGTTCGGACAGGGGCTTGATCGAAGCGCTGTCATAGAACACGCCCGGCATGGCCTGCGGATCCAGCGGCACCCATTCCGGGCCGCCGAACAGCATGCCCGCCGGCCCCGGGTCCCGCGGCACCACGTTCACCGCGCAGGCGTTGGCCGGCACCGGATCGCCTTCGCGCACCGTGATGGTCTCGCACGCGCCGGGCTGGGCGGCCGGGGCGGCGGAGCCCCATGCGGCCGCGACCAGCGCGGCGAGGGCGAGTCGGGAGCTTGCGTGCCTTGCGATCATGGGGAACGTTCCGTTCGGTAAGCGGCGGGCCACGGCCCGGCGGGCCCTCCCGCCGCCACGGGGTGTCCTCGATCATACCGGCGGGCGGCGCGTTTGAGCGCCTCTTTTTGGCCTACGCGGCCTGTACGTACTCAGGATACCGCTTGCAGATCTCGGCCACCTGGCTGAGCGTGCCCGAAAGATGTTCGCGCAGCACTTGCTGTGCCCGCGCGGCATCCTGGGCGACGATGGCGTCCAGCAGGCGCTGGTGATCGTCCAGGATGCGCTCGGCCTTGCCGGCTTCCGGCAGGTGCAGCCGGCGCAGGCGGTCCAGGTGGCCGCTGTAGCGCTGTTCCAGTTCCCACAGGCGGGTCACGCCGGCGGCGTCGTGCATGTCGCGGTGGAACGCCTGGTCGGCATCGATGAACTGCTGGTACTGGCCGCCGGCGTGGCTGGCGCGTTGCAGGTCGATGCTGGCCTGCAGCCGCTGGAACAGCGCCGGGTCGGGCCGCTGCGCCAGCATCCGGACGATTTCCAGTTCGAGCGAGCGGCGCAGGAAATGCGCCTCGCGGGCCGCCGCGATGTCGATGCGGCTGACCACCGTCGTGTGCTGGGGATAGATCTCGACCAGGGCTTCTTCCGCCAACCGCATCAGGGCATCCCGGATGGGGGTCTGGCTCAGGCCGTAGGCGTCGGCCAGCGTCACGCGCGACAGCGGCGCGCCGGGGGCGAGTTCCAGGGAGACGATCTGTTCGCGCAGGTGTTCGAACACCTGCGGCGCCGCGTGGCGCGAGCGGTCCAATCGGAGCTTTGGGCTGGGCATCGGGGGGCGCGAAGGGCAGGGTCACGGAAACGGGGAAGCCCAAGTGTAGCGGGTTTTCACCTAGCTGACGCACTAATATATTAGTGTTTAAATGGCTTCGTCGCCATTCCGTTTTCCGCCTTGCCCCTATGAAACGTTCCTACGAAAGCCTGCGCAGCGCCGCCTGGATGGCCAAGGACGACCTGCGCTCCTTCGGCCACCGTTCCCGCATGATGCAAATGGGCTACGGCCCCGACGATTGGGCGGGCCGCCCCATCATCGCCATCGTCAACACCTGGTCCGACCTGAATCCCTGCCACAGCCATTTCAAGCAGCGAGTGGAGGACGTCAAGCGCGGCGTGTTCCAGGCGGGCGGCTTCCCGGTGGAACTGCCCGCCATTTCGGTGTCGGAATCCTTCGTCAAGCCGACCACCATGCTGTACCGCAATTTCCTCGCCATGGAGACCGAGGAGCTGCTGCGCAGCCACCCGGTGGACGGCGCGGTCCTGATGGGCGGCTGCGACAAGACCACGCCCGGACTCATCATGGGCGCGATCAGCGCCGGGCTGCCCTGTATCTACGTGCCCGCCGGCCCCATGCTGCGCGGCAACTGGAAAGGCCGGATCCTGGGTTCCGGCTCGGACGCCTGGAAGCTCTGGGACGAGCGGCGCGCCGGCAAGATCACGCAGGAACAATGGACCGAAGTGGAGGGCGGCATCGCGCGCAGCTACGGCACCTGCATGACCATGGGCACGGCCAGCACCATGACCGCCATCGCCGAGACCATCGGCATGACCCTGCCGGGCGCGTCCTCGATCCCCGCGGCGGACGTCAACCACATGCGCATGTCGGCCGAATGCGGGCGGCGCGCGGTGGAGATGGTCTGGGAAGACCTGACGCCGCGGCGCATCCTGAGCCTCGCGTCCTTCAAGAACGCCATCAACGTCGCCATGGCCATGGGGTGCTCCACCAACGCCATCGTGCACCTGGTCGCCATGTCGCGGCGCGCGGGCTGCGCCGTCGGCCTGGACGACTTCGACGCCGCCAGCCGCAAGGTGCCCGTGATCGCCAACATCCGGCCCAGCGGCGATACCTACCTGATGGAGGACTTCTACTATGCGGGCGGCCTGCCGGCGCTGATGTCGCGCCTGCGCGGCCACCTGGATCCGTCCGCCATGACGGTCACCGGCAGGACGCTGGGCGAGAACATCGCCGGCGCCGAGGTCTACAACGACGACGTGATCCGCACGCTGGAAACCGCCATCTATGATGAGGGCGCGCTGGCCGTGCTGCGCGGCAATATCGCGCCGGACGGCTGCGTCATCAAGCCCAGCGCCTGCGCGCCGCAATACCTGCGGCACACCGGGCCCGCGCTGGTGTTCGACGACTATCCCAGCATGAAGGCGGCGGTCGACGACGAGAACCTGGACGTCACCGCCGACCACATCATGATCCTGCGCAACGCCGGTCCGCAGGGCGGCCCGGGCATGCCCGAATGGGGCATGCTGCCCATTCCCACCAAATTGGTGAAGCAGGGCGTGCGCGACATGCTGCGCCTGTCGGACGCCCGCATGAGCGGCACCAGCTACGGCGCCTGCATCCTGCACGCCGCGCCCGAGGCCTATATCGGCGGCCCGCTGGCGCTGGTCAAGACGGGCGACCTGATCACCGTGGACGTGCCGGCCCGCAGCATCCACCTGAATGTCAGCGACGAAGAACTGGCGGCCCGGCGCGCCGCCTGGACGCCGCCGCCCAGGCGCTACGAGCGCGGCTACGGCTGGATGTATTCCCGGCACATCCTCCAGGCCAACGACGGCTGCGATTTCGACTTCCTGGAAACCGGATTCGGCGCGCCCGTGCCCGAACCTGAGATTTTCTGAACCCCCACACTCCGGAGCCATCGTGTCCCCAATGCATCCCGAAACCCGCGCCAGGCTGGCCGGCGTCAGCACCGCCACCCTGTGCACCGCCTTGTTCAAGCGCGGCCTGCGCAACCAGTTCATCCAGGACGTGCGTCCGCTGAACGCCTCGCTGCCCAATATGGTGGGCCCGGCCTTCACCCTGCGGTACATCCCCGCGCGCGAGGACCTGAACACCATCAAGGTATTCGAAGACCGCTCGCATCCGCAGCGCGTCGCGGTCGAGACCTGCCCGGAAGGCGCGGTGCTGGTCATGGACAGCCGCAAGGACGCGCGGGCGGCGTCGGCCGGCTCCATCCTGGTGACGCGCCTCATGAAGCGCGGCGCGGCCGGCGTGGTGACGGACGGGGGCTTTCGCGATTCGCCCGAGATCGCCGAGCTGGGCTTCGCCGCCTACCACCAGCGCCCGTCGGCGCCGACCAACCTGACCCTGCACCAGGCGCTGGACATCAATGCGCCCATCGGCTGCGGCGACGTGGCCGTGTTCCCCGGGGACATCGTGGTGGGCGACCGCGAGGGCGTCGGGGTGATCCCGGCGCACCTGGCCGACGAGATCGCGGCCGAGGCCGTCGAAATGACCGCCTTCGAGGATTTCGTGACCGACCAGGTGCGGCAGGGCGCGTCCATCCTCGGCCTGTACCCGCCCACCGATCCGGGCACCAAGGACAAATTCGCCGCATGGCGCAAAGAACAGGGCCGCTGAGCCTTGCCGCCGGCGCCGCCGGCATCCCAGACCGATAACCAGAGGCAGGAGACAATCATGAATACGCAACGACGCGGCGCGCTGGCCGCGCTGCTGGCCGGCGCCATGCTGGGCACGCTGGCATTGCCCGCCCGCGCGGCCGACTGGCCCGCGCAGAAACCGATTTCCTATGTGGTGCCGTTCACCGTCGGCGGTTCGACCGACGTGGTGGGCCGGGTGCTGGCCCAGAAGCTGGGCGACCGCCTGCACCAGAACGTGGTCGTGGAGAACAAGCCCGGCGCGGCCGGCGGCATCGGCGCCACCTATGTCGCCAAGGCGCCGCCCGACGGCTATACGCTGTTCGGCGGCACCATCAGCACGCACGCCATCAACGCCAGCCTGTACAAGAACCTGAAGTACGACCCGGTCAAGGACTTCGAGCCGGTATCGCTGATCGCCTACCTGCCCAACGTGCTGCTGGTGGATCCGAACCTGGGCGTGAATTCGGTGGCAGACCTCATCGCGCTGCTCAAGCGCGACCCGAGCAAGCGCACCTTCGCGTCCTCGGGCGCCGGCACCTCGACGCACCTGGCCGGCGAACTCTTTTCGGGCATGATCGGCGTGCCGCTCACGCACGTGCCGTACAAGGGCACGCCGCCCGCGATGGTGGACGTGTCCTCGGGCGCGGTGACCTTCATGTTCGACCAGATGACGGCGGCGCTGCCGCTGCTGCAGACGGGCAAGCTCAAGCTGCTGGCCGTCACCACCAAGGACCGCATCGCGCTGGCGCCCGAGGTGCCGACCATGCAGGAGGCCGGCGTGCCGGGTTTCCAGATGGCCTCCTGGCAGGCGGTGTACGCGCCCAAGGGCACGCCCAAGCCCATCCTGGACAGGCTGGCCCAGGAGATCGCGCTGATCCTGAAAGAGCCGGACGTGCAGGAGAAGCTGGGCAAGGCCATGGGGATGGAACTGGTCGGCAGCACGCCGGATCAACTGCGCGACCTGATGGCGACTGAAATCCCGCGTTGGGCGGAAGTCGTGAAGCGGTCGGGCGCGACGGTGGAATGACCGGCGGGAGGGGGCGGCCACCGGCCTGGCGCTCGTCCCCGTGTCCGTGTGCGGCGCGATCGCCGCGGGCGGGCCGGGGCGCTTGCCGTTTTCGGGGGGAGGCCGCAAAATAACGCGCGTCTCCGATCATTTCATGCCCTGGCGCGGGCGTTCGCCCATGACCGACTCCACCAGCCTGTTCAACCGCCATCGCGCGCGCCTGCACGCGATCGCCTACCGGATGCTGGGCGCCGTCGCGGAGGCCGAGGACGTGGTGCAGGACACGTGGCTGCGCTGGCACGAAGCGGACCCCGCGGCGCTGGACAATCCCGAAGCCTGGCTGGTGACGGTGGCCACGCGCCTGTCCATCGACCGCCTGCGCGCGGCCAAGGCGCAGCGGGAGAGCTACGTGGGCATCTGGCTGCCCGAACCCGTGCTGATGCCGGCGCCGGCCACGCCCGAGGAAATCCGCGAATTCGCCGATGACGTTTCGGTGGCCTTCCTGTTCATGCTGGAGCGGCTGTCGCCCGAGGCCCGCGCCGCGTTCCTGATGCGCGAGGTGTTCGACGAGGATTACGAGGACGTCGCGCGCACCCTGGGCAAGACCGAGGCCGCCTGTCGCCAGTTGGTGCGGCGCGCCAAGCAGCAGTTGCGGCAGGAGACTCCCCGCCATGCCGTGCCCCGCGAAACGCACCATCGCCTGATGGAGGGCTTCGCCGACGCGATGCGGCGGGGCGACTTCCATGGCCTGCATGCCTTGCTCAACGACAACGCCGAATTGATCGGCGATGGCGGCGGCAAGGTGCCCAGCTTCGCCAGCCTGGTGGGCGGCAAGCGGCTGGCGCAACTGTTCTATGCGGGCAAGAGGCGGTATGGGGACGATCTGCGGGTGGAGGTGGCGCTGGTGAACGGGCAGTGGACGCTGCTGCGCTTCATCGAGGGCAAGCTGGAATCGGTGCAATCCTACGAAACCGACGGCGAACGCATCGTCCGCGTGCTGGTGCAGCGCAACCCGGACAAGCTGGCGCGCGTGGCGGCCAGGTTCGAAGGCTGAGCCGCGGCCGCGCATTGGTGCCGCGCGGACAACATCGTGATCCCGCGCGGGCATCTACCGGGGCGCCGCCGGGTTTCCTACCATGGGCCTGTTTCCACTCACCATCGAGGAAAAGGCCATGTTCAAGATCATAGGAAAGGGGCTGCCCTTCGCCGCCGCCGGCGCGCTGGCGGGCCCGCTGGCGTTTGCCGCGCCGCCGCACGCGGCGGCGCATGCCGGCAAGCCGGCCGACCCCATCGTGACCGAACTGATGACCCGGGACCTGCCCGACATCGCCGGGAAGGACGTGCTCATGATCACGGTGGACTACCCGCCGGGCGCGGCCGATCCGGTCCACCGGCATGATGCGGACAGTTTCATCTACGTCCTGCAAGGCAGTATCGTGATGCAATTGCGGGGCGGCAAGGAAGTGACGCTCAACCCCGGCCAGACTTTCTACGAAGGCCCGAACGACGTCCATACCGTCGGACGCAACGCCAGCCAGACCGAACCGGCCAGGTTCCTGGTCCTGCTGATCAAGAAGCAGGGCGCTCCGGCGGTGCTACCAGCGCTGTAGGATGGGTGGAGCGCGAGAATTCTTAAGAAAGAACTCAAGTATCCAGCGCGCGAAACCCATGCGGCCGTGGGCAGACAATGCCCGGCACCGGCCGGAAAACAACGCAGGTGTCTGACACCCCTGAAACGCCGGTGCAAGCTGAAGCTTGTCTCCTCGGGTGTCAGACACCCGGGGAGGATTTGGGTGACGGTGCAGGTGTCTGACACCCCTGAAACGCCGGTGCAAGCTGAAGCTTGTCTCCTCGGGTGTCAGACACCCGGGGAGGATTTGGGTGACGGTGCAGGTGTCTGACACCCCTGAAACGCCGGTGCAAGCCGAAGCGTTGTCTCCTCGGGTGTCAGACACCCGGGGAGGATTTGGGTGACGGTGCAGGTGTCTGACACCCCTGAAACGTCGGTGCAAGCCGAAGCCTTGTCTCCTCGGGTGTCAGACACCCGGGCAAGCACGCCGGGTGGGATATCTACCGACGTCAGTCCAATCGATTGCGGCAGCATGGGTTGCGCGCGCTGGATACTTGAGTTCTTTCTTAAGAACTCTCGCGCTCCACCCATCCTACTTCCCGCTCGGCGTCACAAAACGGACGGCTGGCGCGTCTTAGGGATATGGACACCAAAAAATCCCCCGCCGACGCTGCCGCCGACCCCCTTGCCGCCCCGGGAACGGGCGCCGATTCGCTGGCGGACAGCTTCGCCACGAGCTATGCCGGCGTCGTGGCCTTTATCGCCGTCGCGTCCGAAGGCAATTTCGCCAAGGCCGGCGATCGCCTGGGCATCGGCCGTTCCGCCGTCAGCCGCAGCGTGCAGAAACTGGAAGACCAACTGGGCATCCGGCTCTTCGTGCGCACCACCCGCAGCACGTCGCTGACCCGCGAGGGCGAACGCTTCTATGAGAATTGCTTCCCGGGCGTCGAACGCATCGTGCAGGCGCTGGACGATATGCGCGAATTGCGCCAGGGGCCGCCTTCCGGCCAACTGCGGGTGTGCTCGACGGTGGGCTTCGGGCGCAAGATCGTCGCGCCGCTGCTGAAGGGATTCCGGGACGCCTATCCGGACATATCGGTGGAACTCATGCTGGACGACGCGTCCACCGACTTCACCAAGGACCGGATCGACGTGTCGTTCCGCAACGGCCGGATGGAGGACAGCCAGGTGATCGCCAAGCAGCTCATTCCCATGCAGATGCTGCTGTGCGCATCGCCCGCCTACGCCGCCGCCCACCCGCTGCCGCGGGAAATCGAGGACCTGGCCGGGCACCGCTGCGTGAATTTCCGGCTGGCGTCGGGGCGCGTGTACGAATGGGAGTTCAAGGTGGGCGGGCACATGCGCAAGTTCGCGCCGCCGGCCATGCTGGCCTTCAACGATGCCGACCTGGTCCTGCAGGCGGTGCTCGACGGCGAGGGCATCGCGCAGATGGCCGGCTACCAGATCAGCGAGCACCTGCGCGCCGGCACGCTGGTGGCCTGCCTGCCGCAATATTCGCCCGACGACCGCGGCCACTACCTTTGCTATCTGAGCCGCCAGCACCTGCCGGGGCGCATCCGCGTGTTCATCGACTACATGACCGCGCGCATCCGCGCGCTGGACCTGCAGAGCCTGGACAGCCAGTTGCTGAAGAACCGCTAGACCGTCAGCACGACCACGCTGTGTATGCCTTGCCGCGCCATCTTGGAATAGGGGCACAGCCGCTCGGTGTTGCGCACCAGTTCCTCGGCCACCGGCCGGTCCAGCCCGGGCAGGCGGATCGTGATGTGCGCGGCCAGGGCGTACAGGCCGTCCACGGGGTCGCGCCCGAACGTGACGGCCGCCTTCACCGTGGCGTCGGGAATCGCCAGGCCGGCCTTGGCCGCAAGAAGGCAAAGCGCGCCGTGGAAGCAGGCGGCGTAGCCGGCCGCGAAGAGCTGTTCGGGGTTGCTGCCGCCGCCGGGGCCGCCGAGTTCGGGCGGCAGCCGCAGGTCGACCTGCAGCGCGCCGTCGTCGGAGCGCGCGATGCCCGAGGCCCGGCCATGCGCGGCTTCGCCTCCCTGCACGGTCACGGTGGCGGTATACAAGGGCTGGAATTCTTCCCCGCGGTACTTGTCCAGCAGGGTCAGGGGAGGAGGTTGCAGTTTGCTCATGAGTGTCCCGTCGGGCCGGCTCCGGGGAAAGTGGCGGCGGCGATCGCCGAAGCCGCCATTTTCGTCCCGTTCGTCTTTACGTTCTTGCGTTCGAACGGCTGAACCATGTTTCGAAGCCGATCTCGCCGAGGCGCGGGCCAGGCCCGGGCACCAGGGTGTCGTCCTCCAGCAGGGCGCCGAAATAGCGCGCCTGCCCGTCCGCCATGACCTTGCGCCCGTCGCCGGACTTGAGCAGATAGCGCTGCACGAGGGCCGCCAGCCGCACCCGCTCGGGGCCGGCGATTTCGATGGTGCCGTTTACCGGCGGAGCCAGCGTGGCGTCGGCCATGGCCAGGGCCACGTCGTCGGAAGCGATGGGCTGCACGTAGGCGGGCGACAGGCGCACCTCTTGGCCCACCGCGCCGGATTGCACGATGCCGCCCAGGAACTCGAAGAACTGGGTGCTGTGGACGATGGTGTACGGGATGCCGGCGGCCTCGATCAGCTTCTCCTGCGCGATCTTGCCGCGGAAGTAGCCGCTTTCGGCCAGGCGGTGCGTGCCCACCACCGACAGCGCTACGTGATGGCGCACGCCGGCCGCGGCTTCGGCCGCCAGCAGGTTGCGGCCCGAGGTCTCGAAGAACTCGAGCACGGCGCGGTCCTCGAAAGAGGGCGAATTGGCGACGTCCACCACGACGTCCACGCCGTCCAGGGCTTCGGCCAGGCCTTCGCCCGTGATGGTGTTCACGCCCGTGGCCGGCGATGCGGCAATGGCGTCGTGGCCGCGCCGGGCCAGGATCTTGACGAGTTTGGAACCGATCAGGCCGGTTCCGCCGATGACGAGGATTTTCATGGCGGTCTCCTTAGTCCAGCTTGGCCTTGTCCAGGCCGTAGGCCTTGTCGGCCGAGCCCGGGACGGTGCGAAAGCCCACGTTCAGGCGGTTCCAGCCATTGATGGCCATGACCGCGAAGCTGAGGTCCGAGATTTCCTGTTCCGAGAACTGCGTGCGCACGCGTTCGTAGATCTCGTCGGGCACGCCCTGCGCGGGCAACTGGGTCAGGACTTCGGTCCAGGCCAGGGCGGCGCGCTCGCGCGGCGAAAACAGCGTGGATTCGCGCCAGATGGCGATGTGGTGCAGGCGCAGTTCGCGTTCGCCGTGGATCTTGGCCTGCTTGACGTGCATGTCCAGGCAGAAGCCGCAGCCGTTCATCTGGGATGCACGGATCTCGACGAGATGCAGGATCGGCGATTCGATGGAGCCCGACTGCAGAAGCATGCCGAATTCGACGAACTTCTTGAACAGTTCAGGGGATTGCGTGAAGGCGTTGACGCGTTGGCTCATGATGATTCCCTCGGTGGGTGGACGCTGCCCGCGGGGGCGGGCCGAAGAGTACGTTGCGGGGGTTCGGGCAACGGACAAATCGTAGGCGTCGAGGGAATCCCGCGGTAGACGCGGCGAGGGGATCACCATGTTGCCTGCGCGGCACCAATCGTCCGCGCACGGAGGGGGCCGGGCGGCCCCGGTCTCAAGGCGCCGGGCGCGGGCTGCCCGCCGGGCCTGGCCGGCGCCGCCGCTTCGGCAGATACAGGTACAGTCCGGTAACCAGCACGGCGATCATCGCCAGGTCCAGCAGGGCCCAGATCACCTTCAGCGGCAGCCCGGCATAGTCGCCGAAATGCAGGGGCCGCGAACCTTCCAGCGCCCACATGTACCAGGGCGGAGGGGCGGCGCTGATGAGGGCGCCGTCATGGATGCGAACGACGACGGGATGCAGCAGATGCCGGGTCAGCGCCGTGCGGCCCTGCATGAACACGGTGTAGGCGCCCTCGGACGAGAACAGCGAGCCGGGCATCGCAAGAAAGCTGACGTCGTGGTCGGGCAGCGTGCGCCGCGCCAGATCGACCGCGGCCTGCAGCGGCCGCGCGGCGGGCGGGCCCGGGGGCGGCGCGGCCGATTGCCGGGCGGCCGCGTGTTCGCGCCAGGCGGCGAAGACAAAGGAATCCAGCGTGTTGATGGCGCCGGTCAGGCCGACCACGGCGGCCCAGGCCAGCAGCACGATGCCCGCCAGATTGTGCAGGTCCAGCATGCGCAGCGGCCGCGAGCGCTGCCTGCGCACGGTGCCGAAGGGAATCTTGCGCATGTAGCGGCCGTACAGCGCCACCCCCGACACGAGCGACGCCAGGAAGAGCGCGCCCATGCCGGCGAGGATCAGGCTGCCGGGCAGCCCCATCAGCATGTCCGTGTGCAGGCGCAGCAGCACGGCCATGGGCCCGCCGTGGCGCCAGTCCTTTTCGCTCCAGGCTTCGCCTGCGATCTCGGGGCCGCGCGCGTCCACCAGCGCGAACGGCTTCTGTCCGGGGGCGCCGGGCGAAAGGCCGAAGCGGTACTGGTCGGGCTCGTCCAGCCAGACGATGAATCGGACCGCGCGCCCGGGATACCGGCCGCGCACGAGTTCGGCCATGGCGTCCACGTCCTGCGCGGGGGCCTCCCGGCGGGAAACCGCCGCGCCGGCGGGCGCATCGAACCAGGCGTCGATCTCGTCGTGGAAGATCAGCGGCAGCCCCGTGATGCACAGCATCAACAGGAAGAGGGTGCACGCCAGGCTGGACCAGGTGTGGATCCATCGCCAGGCGCGCAGTCGCGCGGTGGAATCGTCGTTCATGCGGGGACGGTGGACGGGTTGCGCTACCAGCGGTAGGTCAGGGTGCCGATAACGGTGCGGCCCGCGCCGTAGAAGCACTTGGTCGCCGTGGCGCAGGCGGACACGTATTCCCGGTCGAACAGGTTGCTGGCGTTGATGGCGGCGGTCAGCCCCTTGAGCGACGGGATGCTCTGGCCCAGGTCATAGCGCAGCGCGGCGTCGACGATGGTGAACGACGACACCTTCATCGTGTTGTCCGCGTTGGCGTAGCTGCCGCCCACGTAGCGCACGCCGCCGCCCAGGCTGAGCCCGGCCAGCGCGCCGGCGCGGAACGTGTAGTTGGCCCAGGCGTTGGCGGTGTGGCGCGGCACGTACGTCGGATGCTTGTCCTGCGCGGTGGTGCTGCGGGTGTTGACGTTGTCCATGTAGGTATAGGACGCCAGCAGGTCGAGGTTGCGCGTGAGCGTGGCCTTGCCTTCGAGCTCCAGGCCGCGCGAACGGACTTCGCCCGTCTGGATGCTGTAGTTGGTGTTGGCCGGATCCGTGGTCAGCACGTTGGTCTGCGTCAACTGGTAGACCGCCGCCGTGATGAACGCGTCCTGGCCGGGCGGCTGGTATTTCACGCCGGCTTCGTACTGTTCGCCTTTGGTCGGCTTGAACGGATTGCCGTCGGCGTCGGCGTCGGCGACCGGCTGGAACGAACGCGAATAGCTCAGGTAGGGCGCCACGCCGTTCTCGAATTCATAGACCGTGCCCAGACGCCACGTGAAGGCGCGGTCGGACTGGTCGGTGGACGTGCCGCCGATGCGCTCGCGCCGGTCGTTGCCGGCCCAGTCCTGGCGGATGCCGCCCAGCACCGTCCATTGGCCGATCTTCAATTGGTCCTGCGCATACAGGCCGATCTGGTCCAGGGTCTGCTTGCTGCGCGACGTGATGGCGGGCGTGTCGATCGGCGCGGAGTAGTCGGGCTGGTTGATCGACAGCGACGGCGCGGCGCCCATGCCCTGTTCTTCGCGATAGCTCAGGCGCTGGTAGTCGATGCCGAAGAGCGCCGTGTGCGCGACCGCGCCCGTGTTGAACTTGGCCTGGGCATGGTTGTCCGCCGTGATGGCGTCCATGTTCGCGTAGTTGACGATGGCGCGGCGCATCAGCAGCGGATTGGCCGGGTCGGCGGCGTTCAGGCCGGTGGTGTAGACGCTTTTGTAGTCCACGTCCGTCTGCATATAGCGGAAGTTGGACTGCACCGACCAGACGTCGTCGATCCGGTGGTCCAGCAGGTAGCCGACGGCGGTCTGGGTGCGCTTGAATTCGTCGAACCGGGGCGAGCCGTCGAAGAAGCTGCGGCCGATGCGGCCGCCGCCAGGCAGGTCCTCGACCGTGCCGACGGCGGGCAGGAAGCCGTAGTAGCCGCCATAGGGATCGTGCTGGTACTGCGCCAGTATCGTCAGCGAGGTATCGGCATTGGGCCGGAACGTGACGGCGGGCGCGATCGCCACGCGCTCGTCCTTCTGGTAGTCGATCTGCGTCTTGCCCGTGTGGGCCACGCCGGTCAGGCGGTAGAGCACCTTGCCGGCCTCGTCCACGGGGCCGCCGAAGTCGAAGCCGACCTGGCCGAAGCTGTGGCTGCCCGCCTGCAGCTCGATCTCGTGCAGGGGCGTCGCCGTCGGCTTCTTGCTGACCAGGTTGACCAGGCCGCCGGGCGTGCCCTGGCCGTACAGCACCGAAGAGGGGCCGCGCAGCACTTCGATGCGTTCCAGGTTGTAGGTGTCGATCTGCGGGATGGCGTAGTTGGCGCCCAGCAGGCGCATGCCGTCCTGGTACGAATAGTCGTAGTTGATGCCGCCGCCGAAGCCGCGATAGATCACGGTGTCGTAGCGCGAACCGCCCGCGCCGCGATACTCCGCCGTGAGCCCGGGGGTATAGCGCAAGGCCTGCCGCACGTTCTGCGCGGCCTGGTCGTCCATCTGCCGGCGCGTGACCACCGAAATGGATTGCGGCGTTTCCAGCAGGAGGGCGTCGGTCTTGGTGCCGGCGGCGGAAGCGTCGGCCACGTAGCCGGCGGTTTCGAACGCGCCCTGGACCTTGATGGGGTCCAGCGTGGCGGCCCCGGAGGCCTCCGCGGGCAGCGGCGACACGATCAGCGTGTTGCCGCTGCGGCGGTAGCCCAGTCCGGAGCCCGCCAGCAGGCGCGCCACGGCTTCGTCGCGGGTGTAGCTGCCGCGCAGGGCGGGCGCGGTCTTGCCGCGCGCGATGTCGCCGCTCATCACAAGCTGCACGCCGGTCGCCTCGGTGTAGGAAAGCAGGGCGCTGGCCAGCGGCTGGCTCGGAATATCGAAACTCTGCCGCGCCGCGGCCGCGCTGGCGGCGGCGGCCTGGGCGTGCGCGGCGGACGGGGCGCCGCCCCATGCGGTAACGGCGAGGAGCGCCGCGGCCAGCAGGCTGGGACGGTGGCGGCCGAAGCGCGCGCGCGCGCCGGAATGGCGAAGAGGATAGGGTTGGTGTGCGGCCGGCATGTGCGGTTGCCCTTGTTCGTGGTTCGGTGTCGCGAGGGCGCCTGGCGCGTCCTCTCTCTGTCAAACACCCGGCGGCGCGGAACCAATGATCGAACGGGGCGGAAAGATGGTAACTAAAAGTAACCTTCCGACTGGCGGGCGTAGCTAACGGGCGTAGACCAGCGTGGCGTATCCGGCCACGACGCGCAGGCGGATGGGGAAGGTCTCCGCCAGGCCGCGCAAGGCTTCCTGCGGATCCGAGACATGGAACGCCGCCGTGACGGGCAGGGCGCCCACGCCCGCGTCCATCAGGAAGATCGGGCCGCGCTGATAGCGTTGCAGTTCGGCCAGGACGGTCGCCAGCGGAACGTCGTTGAACACCAGCCGGTCCTGCCGCCAGGCCAGCGTGGCGGCCTGGTCGAACCGGACGGGCGCCGCGCCGCCGGATTCGCCGTATTGCATCTGCCAGCCGGCGGCGACGGTGACGGCCGCGGCGCCGGGGCGCGGCCGCACGGCCACGGCATGTTCGGTCACGGAGACGGTGACGATGCCGTCCAGCAGCTTGACGTCGAACTGGGTGCCCAGCGCCGTGGTGACGCCGTCGCCCGCCTGCACGGAAAACCGGCGGGCGGCGTCGGCCGCCACCTGGAAATAGGCCTGGCCGCGATGCAGGGTCACGTGGCGGCGTCCGGCGTCGAAACTGACCGACAGCGCCGAGTCGCTGCCCAGCTCGACGGCGCTGCCGTCGGCAAGCACGATGCGGCGGCGTTCGCCCACGCCGCTGCGATAGTCCGCCAGGAAGTGCTGGCGCGACAGGACGTAGAGGGCGGGCACGGCCGCCAGCGCGGCCAGCGCGCCCAGCACCGCGCGGCGGCGCTGCATGCGCCGGGCGGCGGGGCGCACCAATTCGAAGCGGTTCCACAGCGCCTGCGCGCGCGCATAGGCGGCGGGATGGGCCGGGTCTTCGTCCAGCCAGCGCGCGAACGCGCGGCGGTCCTGCTCGGCGGCATCTTCGTCGTTCAGGCGCGCCAGCCATTCCAGCGCGACGAGATAGACCGGGTCTTGGGCGGGATGGGTCATGGGCTCAGGCGGCGGGCGGCGAATCCAGCAAGGCGTCCAACTGTGCCATGGCGGCCACGACTTGCGAGATCACGGTGTTGCGGCTGGTGCCCATGCGTTCGGCGATTTCGTCATAGGACAAGCCTTCGATGCGCTTAAGCACGAAGGCCTGGCGGCGGCGTTCGGGCAAGGCCGCGATCGCTTCGAGCAACCGTTGCAGTTCGCGCCGGTACATCACGATCGTCTCGGGCGTGGGCCGGGAGTCGGCGATGTGTTCGACCTCCAGCCCCGCCAGTTCGACGTCCGCGCGGCGCCGGGCGTCGCGCAGATGGTTCAGCGCCAGGTTGTGCGCGGCCTGCTTGATGTAGCCCGCGTTCACCTGGGCGCCGTCGCCGCCCCTGCGCAACAGGTTCACGAAGGCTTGCTGCACCACGTCCTCGGCCGCGCCGTGATTGCCGACGATGCGGCGCACGAACGCGCGCAGGCGCCTGACTTCGGCTTGGTAGAGGGTGGCGATATCGCCGGCAGGCACATTCATGAAAGACGCGGCGGGGCGGGCCCGCGGTGAGGGTGTACCAAATACGATTGACAATGGTTCTCAATTATAGCGAGGTTCTTTGCTCATGCCCGGTTTGCGGCCCGATCGCGCGCATCGCCGGGCATTTTCACATTGCGTATTGGTATTTGTTGGGCATGTTGCGCGCCCCTATCCTGTTTTCACCGATATCCATAGGGGCAGGCACATGACCACACTCGAACGCACGCGGCTGGATATCCGGCCGCTTTCCGTCTTCACCGGCGCCGAGATCCACGGCGTGGACCTCAGGCAGCCATTGGCGCAGGACGAGATCGACCAGATCAAGGCGGCGCTGCGGCGCTGGAAGGTCGTGTTCTTCCGCGACCAGCACATCGACCATGCGCAGCACCTGGCGTTCGCGCAGCATTTCGGGCGGCCGACGTCGGCGCATCCCTACGACGCCAACCCGCCCGAAGGCTATCCGCAGATCCGCACGATTTCCTCCAAGTCCACCGTCGGCCGGCGCGGCGAGCGCTGGCACACCGACGTGACGGGCGTGGTCAATCCGCCCGCGGCTTCCATCCTGCGCGCGGGCAGGCAAGTGCCCGAATATGGCGGCGATACCGTGTTCACCAATCTCGAGGTGGCGTACCGGCACCTGTCGCCCGCGGTGCGCGCGCTGGCAGACGGGCTGTGGGCGCGGCATCAGTTCGGCGGCTACAACGGCGACCTGGACAACCAGAGCCTGTACGCGCAACGGGTGCAGGCCAGCCCGCTGGTGTCCGAGCACCCCGTGGTGCGGGTGCTGCCCGACACGGGCGAACGCGTGCTGTTCGTCAACCCGGGCTTCACGCGGCGCATCAAGGACGTGAGCGAAGAGGAAAGCCGCCACTTGCTGAACCTGTTCTTCGACGAAATCACGCGGCCGGAGTACACGGTGCGTTTCCGCTGGCAGCCCGGCAGCATCGCCTTCTGGGACAACCGCGCCACGGCGCACCAGGGGCCGGGGGATTTCGCCTACCTGGACGTGGAGCGGGTGCTGTACCGCATCACGCTGGAGGGCGACGTGCCGGCGGGCATCGACGGCCGCCATTCCAATGCGGTGCTGGGCAAGCCGTTCAGCGCCTTCGGCATCGACACCGGAGCGGCCGCATGAGCATCGAGCGCAAAGCCATTGTCCGCGGAGGGCTGGGGCTGCTGGCCGCCGTGGTGCTGGGCGTGGGCCTGCTCGGCAATTTCGCCGGTTCGGCGCCCGTGCCCGGCGAAGACGCCAACCGCTACCCGAACCGGCCGGTCAAGATCATCGTGCCGGTGTCGGCCGGCGGCAGCGCCGACAAGCTGGCGCGCACCGTCGCGCAGAAGCTGGGCGAGAAGTGGAACCAGAGCGTGGTGGTCGAGAACCAGCCCGGCGGCAGCAGCGCCATCGGCAACGCCGCCGTGGCCCATGCGCGCGGCGACGGCTATACCTTGCTGCTGGCCGGCGACGCGCTGTCGCTCAACGCCTTGCAGCCGGGCAAGCTTTCCTACGATCCCCTGCGGGATCTGCGGGGCGTGACCAAGGCCGTCGTCAATCCGCAGTTGCTGGTGGTGCGTCCCGGCCTCGGCGTGCGGACCTTCCAGGAGTTCGTGGAACTGGTGCGGCGCCGGCCGGGCGAGATTTCGTTGGCCTTGCCGGGCGGCGCCGGCAGTCTGCAGCACCTGGCGGTGGAACTGCTGAACGAGCGCATCGGCGCCAAGACCAACCAGATCCCTTACCCCGGCGGCGGGCCAGCCACGCTGGACGTGCTGGGCGGCCACGTGGACGCCATGCTGATCACCCTGGCCGCGGCCACCGAGAACGTGCGCAGCGGCAAGCTGGTGGCGCTGGCCGTCACCACGCCGTACCGCTCCAAGGCGCTGCCGGACGTGCCCACCGTCCAGGAAGCCGGGCTGGCGGACTATACGGTCGAAAGCTGGCAGGGCTTTTCCGTGCCGGCTTCCACGCCGCGCGCCATCGTGGACCGCATCCACCGCGACGTGGTGGCGGTGCTGCGCGAGCCGGACACGTCCGCGCTGCTGGAGAACCTGGGCTTCACCATCGCCGCCAGCACGCCCGAGGCCGTGGACCAGACGGTGCGCGACGACATCGCCACCTACCGGCGCGTGATCGTCTCGGCGGACGTGCAACTGAAATAGCCGCGCCGCCGGACTCATATTGATATCTGAAACGCTTCTTTGCCTTGGCGTCCGGCTGCACGCAGCATGGAGGTCCGTTCACTGCACACGACACAACGATATGGCTATCCGCAAGACACCGGGCGCGGCCCGGACCGCATTGTTCCTGGCGCTGGCCCTCGCGGCCGGCGCGGCGCACGCCGACGCGACCCTGGACAAGGTCAAGGAACGCGGCACGATCACCATCGGCGTGCTGGCCAACGGCGGCGTATTCGGTTCGCTCGATCCCGCCACGCAGCAACTGGTGGGCTGGAACCCGGAACTGGCGCGCGAACTCGCCAAGGGCCTGGGCGTGAAGGCCGAACTGGTGCAGGTGCAGACCGCGACGCGCACGCAGTTCCTGATATCGGGCAAGGTGGATCTGCTGATCGCCTCCATGGAACTGAATCCGGAGCGCGCCGAGATCCTGGGGTATGCGCCCACGCCATTCTTCCGGGTCGGCGGGGCCGCCGCCACGCTGAAGACCAGCGGCATCGCCAAGTGGGAAGACCTGCGCGGCAAGCCGGTGTGCGTGTCGCAGGGCAGCAGCTTCGCGCGTCCGCTGTCGGCCGACTACGGCGCGCAGGTCAAGGGCTACAAGAGTTCGTCGGATTCGCTGCTGGCGCTGCGCGGCGGGCAATGCGTGGCGGCGGTGCACGACTCCACCCTGATCCATCCCTTGCTGCGCAGCAACCCCGAATGGGCGGACTACCACGCGCCCATCGCCACCGAAGTGCTGCCCGCCAATTCCGTCGTCTGGACCCGCAAGGGCGAGGCCGACACGATCGCCGCCGTGGACAAGGTGGTGCAGGACTGGCATCGCAGCGGCTGGCTGATCGCCACCGAGAAGCGCCTGGGCATCGAACCGCCGCAGCCGCTGCTGGAAGAGCTGCACGCGAAATACAAGCAGGGCAGTTGAGCGCGGGAGGCGGCGGCATGATCGAGTCCGCGTTGCGGGCCTGGGTGGCTTTCTTCAAGCCCCTGGGCCTGAACTACAGTTTCGTGCTGGATCCCGGCGAGCTGGCCGCGTTCGGCCATGGCCTGCTGGTGACCTTGCAGTTGTGCGCCTGGACCATTCCGGCGAGCCTGCTGTTCGGCTTCCTGATCGCTGCCGGCCTGACCAGCGGCCGGGCCTGGCTGGCGCGGCCGCTGCAGGCCTTCGTGGAAGTCACCCGCAATACGCCCACGCTGGTGCAGTTGTACTGCGCCTTCCTGGTCCTGAACATGCTGATCACGCAGAAGCTGGGCGGCGGCAACCCCGTCACGCCGTTCGCCTGGGTAGTGATCGTGGTGGCGCTGCACAAGGGCGTGTTCCATGCCGAGGCCCTGCGCGCCGGCATCCAGGCCGTGCCGGGGGTGACGATGGAGGCGGCGCGGTCGCTGGCGTTTTCGCGCGGCCAGATCCTGGTCCAGGTGCAACTGCCGCTGGCGCTGCGCTTCGCGCTGCCGGCGCTGGTCAACAACCTGGTGGACCTGGTGAAGATGACCGCGATCGCCTCGGCGATCGCCGTGGGCGACGTGACCTACGAATCCATCATGATCTGGTCGTACCGGGACAATGTGCTGGAGCTGCTGCTGCTGATCCTGCTGTACTTCGGCCTGCTGACGTGGCTGGTCGGCGCGGGCGGGCGCTGGCTGGAGGAACGATTGAGGATGCCCGGCTATGGCCAATGATCTGGCCTGGAACAGGGACGGCGGCGCGGCGCCGCGGTCGCGGCCCCTGGCGCTGCTGCGCGATCCGTGGGTGATCCTCCTGCTGGCGCTGGCGGCGCTGGGCCTCGCCTGGGCGGCCACCGGCACCGCGCCGGCCGCCGTGCGGGCGCTGTGGCAGTGGTCGCCCGCGCTGCTGCGCGGGCTGGGGGTCAACATCCAGATCAGCGTGCTGGCCATGGCGCTGGGGACGATCGCCGGGCTGGCGGTGGGCGCGTTGTCGCTGTCGCCGTCATGGCTGCTGCGGCGCCTGACGCGGGCCTACGTGCTGCTGTTCCGCAATGCGCCGATCCTGGTGCTGGTGTATTTCACGACCTACGTGTTCCCATTCGAACTGGGCGTCGGGCGCTGGAGCGTGCCGTTTCCGGACTGGATCAAGGTCGTGATCGGCCTGGGCCTGCCGGCCAGCGCCAACGTGGCGGAGATCTTCCGCGGGGCGATCCAGTCGATCCCCAGCGCGCAATGGGAAGCCGCCCAGTCGCTGGCGTTCCGCCGCGCCCAGATCTTCCGCATGATCGTGCTGCCGCAATGCGTGCGCCGGATGCTGCCCTCGTGGATGAACCTGTACGCCAGCATCACGATGAGCACGTCGCTGGCCTCGCTGGTGGGGGTGCACGACCTGGTCGACACGGCCACCGTGGCCAGTAACACCGTGGCCCGCACCGACTTCACCATCCTGGTCTATTTCACGCTATTGGCGCTTTTCTTCGCCTATTGCTATCCCATCGCGCGTTGGACGCGGTATCTGGAACGACGCCATGAGCATCATTGATTTCGAGGCGGAGCCCGCGCCGCTGGTCAGCCTGAGCGACGTGCACCTGGCCTTCGGCGAGACCGAAGTGCTCAAGGGCATCGACGTCGAGGTCAAGCAGGGCCAGGCGGTGTCGATCATCGGCCCCTCCGGGTCGGGCAAGTCGACCATCCTGCGCTGCATCACCGGCCTGCTGCGTCCGCAGCGCGGCGCGATCGAGGTCGGCGGCGTGCGCGTCGACCGCCTGAAGACGGAAGCCGAACTGATCGGCCTGCGCCGGCGGGTGGGCTTCGTCTTCCAGCAATACAACCTGTTCCCGCACCTGAGCGTGCTGCAGAACCTGGTGATCTCGCCGGTCAAGGTGGGCGGCGAGCCGCGCGCGCAGGCCGAGGCCCGGGCGCGCGAACTGCTGGCCAAGGTGCGCATGGAACACAAGGAAAACGCCTACCCGGGCGAGCTGTCGGGAGGGCAGCAGCAGCGCGTGGCGATCGCGCGCGCGCTGGCGCTGCGGCCCGAACTGATCCTGTTCGACGAAGTGACCTCCGCGCTGGACCCCGAGATGGTCGGGGAAGTCCTGACCGTGATCCGCGACCTGGTGCAGGACGGCCTGACCTGCATGCTGGTCACGCACGAAATGCGCTTCGCCGAAGAAGTGAGCGACACCGTGTACTTCACGGAGGCGGGGCGCATCGTCGAGTCCGGCCCGCCCGCGCGCCTGTTCGGAGCGCCCGCGAGCGAGCGCACGCGCGCCTTCTTGCAGCGTTCGTCCGGCGCTTCGGCGGCGCGCAAGGCCGCGCCCGATCCCATCGAAACCTATTTGACCTTCGACCCGCTGCGTCTCGCAGTGTGACCGCTACTGGAGCCGTCCATGACCCTAGAATCCCCGATCGCCGCCGAACGTCGCCTGCAGGTGCAGGCGGCCCTGTCCGATATCCAGGCCCTGCTGCCGGCCGCCGGCGCCGTGACGCGCGAGCACCTGGCCGCCGTCACGACCCGGCTGGAGCGGCTGGCGCAGCGGCGCGAGCTGTTTCCCGTGTCGGACTTTCCGCCGCCGGCCGCGGGGCAGGGCGTGGGCGCGTCCACGCGCTACCGGCTGAATCCGGACGACGCCGCGGACGCGCCCGCGCTGTACCTGAACTCCATCAATCCCGGCAAGACCACCTTGCCGCACAACCACACGACCTGGGCCTGCATCGTGGCGCTGTCGGGGCAGGAACTGAACCGCGTGTACCGCCGCAGCGACGACGGGTCCCGGGCCGGCCGCGCCACGCTGGAACAACTGCGCGAGGTCGTGGTGCAGCCGGGGCAGTCGGTTTCTTTCCTGTCGGATGACATCCACAGCATCCACGTCACGGGCGACACGCCGACGCTGCATTTCCATCTTTACGGCCAGCCGCTGGAAACGTTGTCCGGCCGGATCGGCATCGACCTCGCCACGGGCGAGATCGTGAACTACAACGCCACGCAGATGAAGCCGGGCCAGGAGGTGCGCGCATGAGCCTCACTCAAGCCCGCGTCCAGACCCGGCTGGTGCACGCCGGATCGCCCGAACTGAAGCAGGGGGCCGGTCCGGTGAACGTGCCGGTCGTGCGCACCAGCACCGTGCGCTTTGCCGATACCGCCACGCAAGCCGCCCTGGGCCGGCAGCGCGCGGCCGGCGAGCGCGTGGCCACCTATGGCCGCCACGGCCTGGATACGCACCAGGCGCTGGAAGAGGCGGTGGCGTCGCTGGAAGGCGGTTACCGCAGCGTGCTGGCGCCCTCCGGGCTGTCGGCCATCGTGCTGGTGCTGCTGGCGACGCTGGCGCCGGGCGACCATGCGCTGGTGTCGGACGGCGTCTATTCGCCCGTGCGCAAGGTCGACCGCGCGCTGCTGCAGCGTTATGGGATAGAGGTGGAGTACTTCTCCGCCGCGCGCGACGAGCTGGAGCCCCTGATCCGCCCGAACACGCGGCTGCTGTACCTGGAGTCGCCCGGTTCGCTGCTGTACGAAGTGCTGGACCTGCCGGCGCTGGCCGCCGTGGCGCGGCGCCATGGCGTGCTGGTGGCGGCCGACAACACCTGGAGCGGCGGCCTCTACTATCAGCCGCTGGCGCTGGGCGCGCACATTTCCATCCAGGCCGCGACCAAGTACCTGGCGGGCCATTCGGACGTGATGATGGGCGTCGTGACGGTGGACGGCCCGGATCTCGCCAGGCAGATCGGCGCGACGTTCGACGCGCTGGGCCTGGCGGTCGGGGCGGACGATGCCTACCTGACCTTGCGCGGATTGCGCACGCTGGACGTGCGGCTGGCGCGCCACCACGAGAACGCGCTGGCCGTGGCCCGCTACCTGGCGGGGCAGGCGGACGTGGCGCGCGTGTATTACCCGGCGCTGGAACAGGACCCCGGCCACGCGCTGTGGCGGCGGGACTTCAGCGGCGCGAGCGGCCTGGTGTCGTTCGCGTTCAGGGACACCGACCCGGCCGCCGCGGCCCGCTTCATCGACGCGCTGCGCTACTTCGCCATCGGCGCGTCCTGGGGCGGCTACGAAAGCCTGGCGCTGGAGGCGGCGCCCGAGCGGCTGGCCGAGCACGGCAACTGGCGGGAAAGCGGCCTGGAGCGGCAATCGGTGGCGCGCCTGCACATCGGCCTGGAAAGCCCGCTGGACCTGATCGAGGACCTTGAGCGCGCTTTCGGCGCAACCCGCGACGCCTTGCGCCGCAGCGCCTGAGGCATATGCAAATAAGCGCGTTTCTTTAGGGCTTCCGGCTATGTAGAAGCAACTTCATCCTCTTTGTCCGGCGGTGCCTTCGGGCACTAGAATTTGCCTTGTTCCATGTTGGCGGCAGGGCATGTCTTCTCTTTCGATTGAATCGGTACAGCTTCCCTTCCTTGCGCAGCGGCTGGACGCCGTGCGCGAGTTCTATCACCGCGTCATCGGCCTGGATGAGGTCGCCTGCGGCGACGGCCAGCGCCTGCGCTTCGCGCTGGGCGAGGCGACGCTGTCGCTCTCGCCCGTGGACGAGGTCAGCCGGGCCGTCAGGCCCGACTACCTGGCGATCAAGACTCGCGCCTACGACGATATCCTGGCGCGCCTGACGCGGGCCGGGCACCATCCCGTCTGTTCGCTGCCCGAGGCCTCGCCCCGGGTGATGTACGTGAAAGACCCGTCCGGCAACCAGTTGGCCTTCCTGGGCTGAGGCGCGCGATGAATTTCCAGCAACTGCGGTCCGTCCGCGAGGCCGTGCGCCAGGATTTCAACCTGACCGACGTCTCCGAAAGCCTGCACACGTCGCAGCCCGGCGTCAGCCGCCAGATCCGCGAACTCGAGGAAGAGGTCGGCGTGGATATTTTCGTGCGTTCGGGCAAGCGGCTGATCGGCCTGACTCCGCCCGGCGAACTGATCCTGCCGCTGGTCGAGCAGATTCTGCAATGCGCCGACAATATCCGTCACGCGGGCGCGGAGTACGCGGACAGCCGCACAGGCGTGCTGTCGATCGCGGCCACGCACTCGCAGGCGCGCTACGCCTTGCCGCCCGTCATCAAGGAGTTCCGCCAGCGCTATCCCGACGTCGTGCTGCACCTGCACCAGGGGTCGCCCAAGCAGGTGTCGGAGATGCTGCTTGAAGGAGAGGCCGACATCGGCGTGGCGACGGAAGCCGTGGCCGACTATCCCGGGCTCGTCAACCTGCCGTGCTATCGCTGGAGCCACAGCATCATCGTGCCCCGCGGCCATGCGCTGGAGCGGCAGCAGGACGGCGTCACCCTGTCGCAGTTGTCGCGCTATCCCATCATTACCTACGGCCGCGGCTACACCGGAAGGGCGCACATCGACGAGGCCTTCGCGCGCGCAGGCATCACGCCCGACATCGTCATGACCGCGATGGACGCGGACGTGATCAAGACCTATGTGGAACTGGAGCTGGGCGTGGGCATCGTGGCCGCGGTGGCCTGGGATGCCGAGCGCGACACGCGGCTGCGCGCCATCGACGCCCGCCACCTGTTCGAGATCAACCTGACGCGGCTGGCGATACGCCGCGGCGCGTGGCTGCGCGGCTATGCGTTCCATTTCATCGAGCTGTTCGTGCCGACGCTGACGCGCGAACTCGTCGAACGCGAGCTAAAGGGCGAGGCCTGAACGCAGCGCCCGGCGCATATCCATAGACGCATTTCTACGTTGTCCGGCCCTGGCCGGGCAGGTAGCCTGGGCTGCTTGTCCATCCGGAAGTCCAGACCCCCTTATGAGCACCTCTGCCCAAGCGGCCGCGCCGGCCATCAGCAAGCACACCGAACGCGCGCAAGCCGTGCGCGCCTTTATCGCCCAGGTCCGTCAACTGGCGCCCGACGCGGCGCGCGCGACGCCCGAGCAACTGTCCAAGGTGGCGGCGCTGCTCGAAGACCTGGGGCGGCGGCGCGAGCTGTTTCCGCCGGAGGCATTCACCGTCGTTCCCGGCCGTCCGGCCTCGATCTACCGGCTGGCCGAGGATATCGACGGCGGCTATGCGTTGTACCTGTCGCTGGGCGAACCCGGCAAGGCTCAGCCGCCGCACGACCACACGACCTGGGCCATCATCGCGGGGGTGCGCGGCAACGAGCGCAACGAGGTCTATGCGCGCGCCAAGAGCGCCGATCCGCTGCGCGACACGCTGACCCACGTGCGGCGCGTGGATGTCGGTCCCGGCGATTCCATCGTGCTGGGGCCGGGCGACGTGCACACCATCGAACTGGTCGGCGACGAGCCGGGCGCGCACCTGCATTTCTACGGACTGGCGCTGGACCGCCTGCACGGCCGCGTAGTGTTCGAAAGCGCGCAGGGCGGTTCCTACCGGACCTTTTCGCCGCCCGCCGCGATCTACCATGCGCGCGTGTCGGCGCGGGAATTGCAGGACGAATTGCGCGGCGACGCGGAGATCGCGGTGCTGGACGTGCGCGAAGCGGGCCGCTATGCGCGCCGCCATCTGCTGCATGCCGCGTCCGCGCCGCTGTGGCGGCTGGAGCTGCTGGCGGACCATCTGGTGCCGCGGCGCGGCACGCGCATCGTGCTGGTCGATGACGATGAAAGCCAGGCCCACCACGCCGCCGCCAAGCTGACCCGGCTGGGCTGGTCGGACGTGTCGGTGCTGGCCGGCGGCAACGACGGCTGGGAACGCGAGGGCCTGGAGCTGTTCTCGGGCACCAACGTGCCCAGCAAGGCCTTCGGCGAAATCATCGAACACGAGAAGCACACCCCCTGGATCGACGTGGACGAGCTGCACGAGCGCGTGGCGCGCGGCGACGATATCGTCGTGGTCGACAGCCGCACGCCCGAGGAATTCCACAATTTCACACTGCCTTTTTCGCATAGCCTGCCGGGGGCCGAGCTGGTCTACCGCATCCGCGAACTGGCGCCGGACCCCGAGACTTTCGTGGTCGTCAATTGCGCGGGCCGCACGCGCAGCATCGTCGGCGCGCAGACGCTGATCGACGCCGGGATACCGAACCGCGTGGCGTCGCTGCGCAACGGCACGATGGAGTGGCTGCTGTCGGGCCGCGAACTCGCATACAGCCGCCATGCCGCGTTGCCGGAGCCCGGCGAAGCCGCCCAGGCCGCCGCCCGAGAACAGGCCGGCAACGTGGCGCGCCGCGCCGGCATCGGCCACATCGATACCGCGACGCTGCGGGCGTTCGAGGCCGAGCAGGACGCGCGCACGCTCTACAAGTTCGACGTGCGCACCCGCGAGGAATACGAGACCGGCCACCTGGAAGGCTGGCGCTGGGCGCCCGGCGGCCAACTGGTGCAGGCCACCGACGAATACCTGGCGACGCGCCGCGCGCGCGTGGTGCTGGCCGACTGGGACGGCGTGCGCGCGCTGACGACCGGCGCCTGGCTGGCGCAATTGGGCGCGGTCGAGGTCTACCTGTACCGGCCGCCGGCGCTGGCGCCGGTGCAGCGCGGTCCGGAGCCGCGCCGCGTGCTGCGTCACCGGCCGGACGCGCCGGCCGTGCGCGCGCAAGCGCTGCGCGCCGCGCTCGAGGCGGACGAGGCGGTCGTGTTCGATGTGGAATCGCGCGTGGAATACGAGCGCGGCCACGTGGCCGGCGCGCGCTTCGCGGCCCCGGACCGGCTGGAAGAATTCCTGCCGCAGGACGACCGGCGCGGCATCGTGCTCACTTCCTCCGATGGTGTGCTGGCCAGCATTGTGGCGGCCGAACTGGCGTGGCGCGCCAAGCGGCCGGTGCGATACCTGCTGGGCGGCACGCGCGCCTGGAAGGCGCAGGGCCTGGCCACCGGCACCGGCGCGGCCGGCGTGCTGACCGGCGACGACGACCAGAGCATCAGTCCGTACCTGTTCGACGACCTGTCGGCGCGCGACCGGGGATTCCGCGACTATCTGGATTGGGAGCTGGGCCTGGTCGAGCAAATGGAACGCGACGGCAGCGCGGACATCCGGCTGATCGCGGCGGGATAGCGCGCGCACCCGCGGCGTTCGCGCCGCGAGCCTTCTCCTGGACCGGGGCCTGGCCGGCTTATCCAAATCCGCCGAACGCGATAAGCTGTCTTTCTCATCCAGGAGATTGAACATGCCGCCGATCCAGAACGAAGACACCTGCGCGCTTGGCGCCAAGCGCGTGAAACGCCTGGGCTATGGCGCGATGCAGCTTGCCGGTCCGGGCGTGTTCGGACCGCCGCGAGACCGCGATGGGGCGCTGGCCGTCCTGCGCGAGGCGGTGGCCAGCGGCGTCGACCATATCGACACCAGCGACTTCTACGGCCCGCACATCACCAACCAGCTCATCCGGGAGGCGCTTTCGCCGTATCCCGATGACCTCACGCTGGTGACCAAGGTCGGCGCGCGGCGGGGCGAAGACGCCTCGTGGATCCGGGCGGACAGCGATGCCGAACTGGAGAGCGCCGTCCTGGACAATCTGCGCAATCTGGGCCTGGACGCGCTGGACGTCGTGAATCTGCGCGTCATGTTCGGCGTGCACGGGCCGCAGGAGGGATCCATCGCCCAACCGCTGTCCGCGCTCGTCAAGCTGCAGCGGCGCGGCCTGGTGCGCCATATCGGCCTGAGCAACGTCACCCCGGCGCAGGTCGAGGAAGGCCGGCGCCTGTGCGATATCGTGTGCGTGCAGAACCAGTACAACCTGGCGCACCGCCACGACGACGCGCTGATCGACGCGCTGGCGCGCGACGGAATTGCCTACGTGCCGTACTTTCCGCTGGGCGGTTTCAGCCCGCTGCAATCGGCCACGCTGACCGAGGTCGCGCAGCGTGTCGGCGCCACGCCCATGCAGGTCGCGATCGCCTGGCTGCTTCAGCGCTCGCCCAACATCCTGGTCATACCCGGCACGTCCTCGGTGGCGCATCTGCGCGAGAACCTGGCCGCCGGCGGGCTGCGCCTGCCCGAAGACGAGCTGCGGGCGCTGGATGGGATTGCCGGCAATGCCGCCTGAGGCGGTCCGCGGGCGTGCGCCCGCGGCGGATATCAAGCGGGACGCCGCGGCGCCGCGGTCTGCACCGCATGCCGCAGGTCGTCCGTGTGCGCCATCAGCCCGCGCACCTGGCGCAGGGTCGAATACTGGTTGAGCACCGGCGCCCACTCCGGCGCGCTCACTACCTGCCGCCAGACCGGTTCCAGGCTCCCGGTATCGGTCGGCTGTCCCTCGGCCCGCCGCCAGGCGTATTCCAGGCTGGCCGGGGCGGACAGCAACTGCATTCTTCCGGCGGCGTTGAGCAGGCGCGGGGCGGGTTCGGCGGGCGCATCGCAGCAGTAAAGCACCGCGTCGGCCACGGCGGGGCCGTCCGCGGGCAGCGCGCGCAGCGAATCGCCGCGCACCGGCAGCATGCCCTGATCGGTCTTGAAGGCGTACACGGCGCCCGGCTCGGCGTGCGCCAGCAGGCGCAGGCCGCGCAGCAGGCGCGGAAGGTCGGTGGTGGCGGCGTCGACGGACGCCTTGGCCTCGACCAGCAGGCAGACGTCCCAGGCGGCCGCGCCGTCGGCGGACCTGGCCTCGCGCACCAGCACGACGTCCCATTCGCTCTTGGCCCGGTCCGCGCTGGCGGGAATCGAGGACGGCACGCGCATCGACGTCGCGACGCGGTAGGATCCGCCCGCCGGCGCGGCCTGGTTGAGCCGCTCGGCAAACGTCCGCAGCGCTTGCGCGGCCAGCGCTTCCACCTCCGCGCCGCGCCGCTGCGCGGCCAGGCCCTGCGCCACGGCGGCGGCGCTGCCCGGACGAGGGCCTTGCCGGTCGCACAGCGACTGGTATTGCCGCACCAGCGGATCCATCTCCAGCGCTTGCAGCCGTTGCAACTGTTCCAGGGCGGGGCCGTCGAGCAGCCGCGCCAGGGCCGAGGCGATGGAGGGCTCGCCGGCGGCTTCCGCCGCCGCGCGGCGTTGCCGCGCAAGGCCGGCCAGCGCGGACCAGGAAGCGGCGGCCGCCAGGGCGTGCAGTTGCGCCAAATCGTCGCGCCATGCACCCGGCGGCATGCGCTGCCGCTTGGCCGGATGCGCGACCGCGTTGACCGCCGCGAGGACCTGGCGGACGTGCTGGTCGGCGGCGGCCGACAGCGAGGCGTACTCGCGCACCTGGGCGGCGCCGTGGCGCAGCACCAGCGCCTGTAGCGCCGGGTCGCCGTAGTCCGCGCGCATCGCCTCCTGGATCATCTGCGCCAGCGCTTCGATGAAGGCCTGTTTTGTCGCGGCGGGCGGCGGTTCGCCGGCGGCCAGCGCCACGCGCGCCTGTTCCAGGGCGGCGGCGACCGACGAGGCCGGATGGCCGGCCCGGGCACACGGCGCCGCCGGCACGCCGTAGCGGCGGACGACGGCGCGCAGCAAACCGTGCAGCAGCGGAGAGGGCGGCGACAGGAACATGGCTAGGGGCGGATAGAGGGGTAGGGCATGGCGCCGTAAGCCTAGCCCGATGCGGCGGGCAGGGCAACGGCGGCCGCCAAGACCTGACAACTTTCTGAATAAGTAATCAGGATATGAAAACAATGTCGTTCGCGCCCGGCGGGCTTGCCGATATCTTGCTGTTTCAACGGCGCGACAGTCGCCGCCTCCAGGAGAATCCGATGTCCCCAAGCAAGCTGATCGCCGGCGTTTTCGCCGCGCTGGCCGCCTTCGCCGCCGTGCCGGCGGCGGCGCAACACGCCAAGTACCTGGTCACCACCGAATGGCTGGAAAAGAACCTGAACGATCCCGGGTTGAGAGTGGTCGAGGTCAGCGTGAACCCCGGCCTGTTCGAGCGCGGCCATATCCCCGGCGCGTCCAACGTAAGCTGGCACACCGACCTGGTCGACACCGTGAACCGCGACATCGCGCCGCCCGCGCAATTCCAGGCGGTGCTGGCGCGCGCGGGCATCAACGCCGGCACCACCACCATTCTGTACGGCGACAACAACAACTGGTTTGCCGCCTGGGGCGCGTGGATCTTCGATATCTACGGCATCGAGAACGTGAAGATCCTGGACGGCGGGCGCAAGAAGTGGGAGGCGGAAGGACGGCCGCTGTCCAACAGCGCGAGGATCCAGCCGGCCGGCAACGCGCAGGTCAAGCCGGCCAATGCCGCCCTGCGCGCGCACTTGCAGGACGTGCTGGCCGTGGCCCGCAAGGACAGGCAGGGCGTGCTGGTGGATATCCGCTCGGCCGATGAATACAACGGCAAGATCTTCGCGCCCAACGGCGTGCCGGAACTGGCCGTGCGCGCGGGCCATGTGCCGGGCGCCGTCAACGTGACGTGGAGCAAGCTGGTGGCGGAAGACGGCACGTTCAAGTCGGCCGACGAGCTAAAGGCCATCTACCAGGCGGCCGGGGTGGACGGCAGCAAGCCCATCATCACCTACTGCCGCATCGGCGAGCGTTCCAGCCATTCGTGGTTTGCGCTGCGCAAGCTGCTGGGCTACGACGTGCGCAACTATGACGGGTCGTGGACCGAATACGGCAACAGCGTCGGGTCGCCGATCAGCAACCCTTCCGGCACCGTGTGGGGCAAGACCTGAGTGGGCGCCCCGCGCTATGTCCCGGCCGCCGCGGTGCTGGCGGCCGTTTTCATTGCGGCGTGGCTGCTGGCGCCGCTGCCCGAGGGCGGACGCGAGCTGTCGCTGTCCGTATTGCTGGGCGCGGCGTTCGGCATCGTGCTGCAGCGTTCGCGCTTCTGTTTCTACTGCATCGCGCGCGACTTCATCGACCGCAGGGAGACGGCCGGCATGCTGGCCGTGCTGCTGGCGCTGGGCGTGGGCACGCTGGGCTACCTCGCCGTGTTCGGCGCGTTCCTGCCGGTGCCGACGCCGCAGCGCCTGCCGCCCGGCGCGCATATCGGGCCCGTGAGCCTGGCGCTGGTCGCGGGCGCGTTCGTCTTCGGCGTGGGGATGCGGATATCGGGCTCCTGCATCAGCGCGCACTTCTACCGGCTGGGCGAGGGCGCGCTGGCGTCTCCGTTCGCGCTGTTGGGCGCGGGCGCGGGCTTCGTGCTGGGGTTCGCCACGTGGAATACGCTCTATCTGGCTTCGATCCAGGAGGCGCCGGTGGTGTGGCTGCCGCAAACGCTGGGCTACGGCATGACGGCGCTGCTGCAATGCGCGGCGCTGCTCGCGCTGGCTTGGGCGGTGGTCCGGCGCGGCGGCGCGCAGCCCGCCAGCGGCAACGCCGCCGCCTCGCCGTGGCAGGCGGTGCTGCGCGACCGGTGGCCGCCGGCTGTCGGGGCGATCCTGGTGGGCGGCATCGGCGTCATCGCCTATCTGCGCATCGCGCCGCTGGGCGTGACCGCCGAACTGGGCAGCCTGGCGCGCACCGCGGCTTCCGCCGCCGGCTGGCTGCCGGGCCGGCTCGAAGGACTGGACACCTATGCCGGATGCGCCACCGCGGTCAAGCGCGTGCTGCTGTCGAACAACGGCGCGTTTGTGCTGGCGCTGGTGGCGGGCGCATGGGCGGCGGCCCTGGCCGCGGGCGCGTTCCGGCCCAGGCTGCCTTCGCGCAAGGACATCGCCCGCAATTTCGCAGGTGGGGTGCTGATGGGCTGGGGCGGCATGACGGCGCTGGGCTGCACCGTGGGCACGCTGCTGTCGGGGGTGATGGCGGGCGCGTTGTCGGGCTGGGTGTTCGGCGCGGCCTGCCTCGCGGGAATCTGGACAGGCCTGCGCGTGGTGCGCGCGCCGGCCGCCGCCGCGCCGCGCCTTACTTGAACAGCGCGGCGTTCTCTTCCAGCACGGCGTCGGCGCACTGGGCGTCCAGGTTGCCGCCCGGCGCGCCGGCCACGCCGATGGCGCCGATCACGCCGGCGCCCGCCTTGATCGGCACGCCGCCGCCCAGCAGCAGGAAGCCGGGGATGTCGGTGAGGTTGGCCGCGCCCAGGTTCTTCTGGGCGTTTTCCATCATGGCCAGCGTGGGCGTCTTGGCCGACACGGCGGTGAATGCCTTGGCGCGGCTGGCTTCGATGGTGTGCGGCCCGGCGTTGTCGGCGCGGGCGAAGGCCTTGAGCAGGCCGGCGCGGTCCACGACCGCGGCGCTGACGTTGTAGCCCTTGGCCTGGCAGGCGGCGACCGTGGCCGCGGCCAGCTTCTGCGCATCGGCCATGGACAGATTGCTTTCGGTCAGCACGGCCGCGTTGGCGGCGCCGGCGCAGGCGAAGAGGACGGCGGAAACGAGGAATCTGGTCGGCATGTCTGTGTCCTTGATGGGATCGGTAACGGGAACGGACAGCTTAAGGACGGCGGCCGGCGGGCGGTATTCGGTCGGCTACGCTGCGGGCTCCGTAGGGCTACGGAGGCGGGGCCGCTCAGGCCTCTGTATCCAGATCCAGCAGGTGCAGGAAATTGGACACGATGCTGTTGCCCGCGTCCGGCTGGATCATGACGGCCAGCCCGATCTTCAGGCTTTCCTGGTGGTTCGAGATGGGCCGCAGGGCGATCACGTGCGCGTAGGTGGCGGCGCACACGCGCGGCACCAGAGAGATCCCGGCGCCGCTGCGCACCAGGCTGATGATGGTCTCGACGCGCTGCGCGTGGTGCATGACCCGGGGTGAGAAACCGGCGCGCTGGCAGGCCAGGGCGACGACGGCCTGCAGCGTGGGGGTGCGGGTCTGGGTGAACGCGATGAAGGCATGGTCCTTCAGGTCTTCCAGTTTGAGTGTCCTTTTCCTGGCCAGGACGTGGCCGGGCGGGAGCACCGCGACCAGGTCGTCGTCTTCCGAGGGGATGCGGACGTAGGGACGTTCGCTGGACAGGGGGTGGTAGACGATGCCGACGTCGACGGTCCGGCTGTCGAGCAGGCTGATGGATTCGGCCGACGTGGCTTCCTGCAGCCGGACTTCGACGCGCGGATAGCGTTCGCAGAAACGCGGCAGCACGCGCGGCAGCAGGCGATGCGCCGCGCCGTTGGGAAAACTGACGGTCAGCGTGCCGGTTTCGCCCATGGCGACCGCCTGCGAGATATGGGTGACTTCCTCCAGCGCCTGGACGGCGCGCCTGGCCGGGCCCAGCAGCGCTTTCCCCAGCTCGGTCAGCTCGATCTTGCGGGTGTGGCGGGCGAACAGCGGCGCGCCCAGTTCGTCCTCGAGGTTGCGGATGGAGATGGACAGCGGCGGCTGCGTGATGTGCAGCAATTCCGCGGCCCGCCCGAAATGCAGGGTCTCGGCCAGGGCGAGGAAGTGGCGCAGGTGTCGGATGTCCATGATTCATTTCATAAATAAATGAAGATAAATTTTATATTAGAAATATTTAGGTGCGCTTCCTAGAATCTGGGCTCCCCAATGAAGAGCGCGCAGCACCCGGCAATGACTCAGCCCAGACTCGATCAGATCAAGGCCGCCAACCTCGGCCGCGTGTTCAACCCCAAACGCATTGCGCTGCTGGGCGCGACCCCCCGCGCGGGATCGTTCGCCGCCAGGACCGTCGACAATCTTCAGGGGTACGCCGGCGAGCTGTACCTGGTCAACGCCAAGTATCCGGAGATCGGCGGCCGTCCGTGCCATCCCTCGCTGTCCGCGCTGCCCGGCGTGCCGGACGCGGTCATCGTCGCCTTGCCGAACCACTTGGTCGAGGCGGCGGTGGCCGAGTGCGCGGCGCTGGGCGTGGGCGGCGTGGTGATCTACGCGTCGGGCTACGCCGAAACTGGCCGCCAGGCCGACATCGAAAGCCAGGCGCGGCTGGCGGCGATCGCGCGCGCCACGGGCCTGCGGATCCTCGGCCCCAACTGCATGGGGCTGGTGAACTACGGCAGCGGGGCGGTGCAGTCCTTCCAGCAATTCCCGCTCGCGTGCGAGGCCAACGGCCATTCCATCGGGCTGATCAGCCAGTCGGGCGCCCTGGCGCTGTCGCTGTCCCAGGCGGTGGAGCGCGGCGTCTCGTTCAGCCACATCCTGACCTTCGGCAATGGCGCGGACGTCGATGTGGCGGACATGATCGAGTACCTTTCCGGCGATGAAAAATGCCGCGCGATCGCCTGCGTGTTCGAAGGCATGGCGCATCCGGGCCGCCTGGCCAGGGCCGCGGAGCTGGCTTTCCGCCGCAACAAACCCCTGATTCTGTGCAAGCTGGCCACCGGCGAGCAGGGCGCGCGCGCGGCGCTGTCGCATACCGGGGCGCTGGCGGGCTCGGACGCGCTGTACCGCGCCGCGCTGGGCCGCCACGGCGTGGTGTTCGTGGATCATTTCGAGTCGCTGCTGGAAGTGGCCGCCTTCTTTGCCAAGGCGCCCGAGCCGCTGGCGTCCGGCGCGGCCATCGTGGCCGCCTCGGGCGGGGCCGGCATCATGGCGGTCGACAAGGCGGAAAGCCATGGCGTGCCGTTGCCCGCGCCCGCGCCCGGCACGCGGGCGGTCCTGAAGGCCAACATTCCCGATTTCGGCTCGGCCAGCAACCCCTGCGACGTGACTGCCGAGGTCGTGAACAATCCGCAGTCCCTGGAAGCCTGCCTGCAGGCCATGGCCAGGGACCCGGCCTACGGCGCGCTGGTCGTGGCCCAGACGGTCGCGGGCGAGGCGTTCACGCCCCGCCTGAAGCTCTACAGCGACATCCAGGCGAGCCACGGCAAGCCCGTGTGCGCGGTGTGGCTGAGCGCGTGGCAGAACGGGCCGGGCTCGCGCGAGTTCGAGCGCGATCCGCACGTCGCCGTGTTCCATTCGATGGACCGCTGCTTCTACGCGCTGGCCCAATGGCAGCGGCGCGCGCAGTTGCGCCGCGCCCCCGGAGCGGCGGAGGCCGGGGCGGATCCGGCCGCCGTTGCGCAGGTAAGGCAGGCATTGCGGAACGGCGAAGGCCTGCCGGTGCTGACCGAGAGGGAAGCCAAGGCGCTGCTGGCGCAGTACGGCGTGCCGGTCAACCGGGAAGCGCGGGTGGACGGCTGGACGGCCGCCCAGGACAGCGCGCGCGCCATCGGATTTCCGCTGGCGCTCAAGCTGGAATCGCCGGACGTGCTGCACAAGACCGAGGCTGGCGTCGTGCGCCTGGACATCCAGGACGAGGCCGCCCTGCGGCAGGCCTACGACGACATCCTGGCCAACGCCGCCAGCATCTCGCCGCCGCCGCGAATCAACGGCCTGCTGGTGCAGGAAATGGTCGGCGCCGGCGTGGAACTGATCGTCGGCGCGCGCATAGACCCCGAGTTCGGGCCCTTCATCGTCGTCGGCCACGGCGGCGTGCTGGTCGAGATCATCAAGGATTCGGCCATCGCGCCGGCGCCGGTCTCGCGCGAGCAGGCCGGGAACATGGTCCGGTCGCTCAAGGGCGCCGCCCTGTTCGACGGCTACCGGGGCGGCGCGGCCGTCGACCTCGACGCCCTGGCCGACCTTATCAGCCGCATTTCACAGTTCATCGCCGACCACCAGGCCGATCTGGCCGAGTTGGACATCAACCCCGTAATCTGCGGGGCCGGGCGCGTCGTGGCCGTCGATGCGCTGATCGTCAAAAAACAAGACGCGGGATCCACCCGCGATTCCCTACAGGAGACAAACTCATGACCTTGCGCAAAATCATCCTGGCGGCCTTGCTGCCGCTGGGGCCGCTGGCCGCCCCAGCGAACGCCGCCTATCCGGAGCAGCCCATACAACTGATCGTGCCGTATGCCGGCGGCGGCGCCGCCGACCAGATGGCGCGCCGTTTCGCCAAATCCATCTCGGAGACGCTGAGCACGCCCGTGGTGGTGGTCAACAAGCCGGGTGGCAACACGGTCATCGGCACCGACCTGGTGGTCAAGGACAAGGCCGACGGCTACAAGCTGCTGATGGTGACCAACACCAACGTGGTGCTCAACCCGCTGATCTACCAGAAGCTGCCCTATGACGCCGAGCGGGACCTGAAGACCATCAGCATCAACGTGGAAGCGCCGCTGGTGGTGCTGGCCAACAACAACATGCCGTTCAAGACGCTGCGCGAACTGCAGCAGTACGGCCAGCAGCATCCTGGCAAGCTGAACTATTCCTCGGCCAGCGCGACCGGACCGCTGTCGCTCACCGTCGAAAAGCTGAAGAAGGCGCTGGATTTCGGCATGGAGCCGATCGCGTACTCGGGCGGCGCGCCGGCGCTGATGGCGGTGATGGGCGGCGAGGTCCAGGTGGGCATCGACGCCTTCAGCGGATCGCTGCCGTCCCTGCGCGCGGGCAAGGTCAGGGCGCTGGCCGTGACGTCTTCGCAGCGGCTGGAGGTCATGCCGGATATCCCGACGGCGGCGGAGACCTCGCCGGGGTTCAGGGGGTCGGTCTGGTACGGCTTCGCCGTCAGGGCGGGCACGCCGGCGGACGTGCAGGAGGCCCTGAAGGGGGCCATCGACAAGGCCGCGCTGGACCCCGATCTGACCCGGACGCTGACCGACCAGGGCCTGGTCGTGTTCAAGAACAAGACGCAGGCGGAGATCGACCAGTTCATCGCGGAGGACCGCGCCGGATTCGAGAAGATCATCCGCGAGCAGGACATCAAGCTTTGAGCGCGAGCCCAGGGCCTGTTCAGATCAAAAGGAGCCGCCATGTACCGCTGGATTGAAACCACCCGCTTCCTGGACTACCGGATCGCCGACCGGGTCGCGACCATTACCTTGAACCGTCCGGAGAAGCGCAACGCGCTGTCGAAGGAATTGCTGGCCGAGCTGCGCCAGGCCCTGCTGGAGTCGGACGACAGGACCGACGTGTCCGTCATCGTGATCGAAGGCGCGGGCAAGGATTTCTGCAGCGGCTACGACGTGGCGACCACCTACGCCAACACCGCGAAGACGGCGGTGGACGGGCAATCGGTCTATCGCGACGGCCTGCGCGGCGACATCGACAGCGACGCATGGCGCCTGGAGCGCGGCCAGGAACTGCTGCGCACCATCGTCGACATCCACAAACCCGTGATCGCCAAGGTCCATGGGAATTGCCTGGCGGGCGGATCCGACCTGGCCCTGTACTGCGACATCGTGCTGGCGGCCGAAGACGCCAGGATCGGGTTTCCCGCCATCCGTTCCCTGGGCACCCCGCCCAACATGATGTGGTCCTACCTGGCCGGACCGCAATGGGCCAAGCGCCTGCTGCTGACGGGCGATTGCATCACGGGCGCGGACGCGGCGAAGGTGGGCCTGGTGCTGGACGCGTATCCGGCCGGCGAGCTCGACGCGCAAGTGGCCGAGCTGGCCCGCCGCATCAGCCTGAACGACCTGGGCGTGCTCTCGGCGATCAAGCGCGGCGTGAACCTGTCGCTGGAGCTGGGCGGGGCGGCGACCCTGGCGCGCCTGGCGGCGGAGATCGACTCCCGCGCCCATTCGTCGCACGGTCCCAGGCAGCTTGCCTTCATGTCGGACATCGCCGAATCGGGCCTGAAGACGGCCCTGGCGAACCGGGATGCGCCTTTCGGCGACAGCATCGTGAAGCTCAACCAACTCGCATAGCCGTTCCATGAATCACCTGACTCCCCACATCGACGCTTTCAGCGAAGAAGCCCTGCTGGTGGGCGAGAGCGCGCGAGCGTTCTTCGCTTCGTCCGACATCAAGAGCATCCGGGCGCGCCTGGGGCGGCTCCCGTCCCATCGTCCTCCCGTTTGGCGGCAGATGATCGAGATGGGCTGGACCGGCTGGCGCGCCGACGCCGCCGCGCAGGGCTGCGCCCTGAGCTTCGAGGCCGGGGTGCTGCTGCACGAAGAGATCGGCGCAGCCGCCGCGCCGGAACCGTTGCTGCAGACGGCGGTGCTGGCGGCGGGATTGCTGGGGCGCAGCCCCAGTCCGGCGCACGCGGTCGAAGAACTGCGCCGGCTGGTCCTGGGCGAACGTTGCTGCGCCGTGGCCTGGCAGCCGCCGGCGCGCGGCGCGGGCGTCGCGGAACCGCGGGGCGTGACGGCGCGGCGGCAGGGCGACGGCGTCGTGCTGCGCGGGGCGCTGCATTTCGTGCCGATGGCGGACGCCGAACTGTTCCTCGTCGCCGCGCGATGCGAGCGCGGGCTGGGCATTTACCGGATCCGGCGGGACGCGCCGGGCCTGACGATCGCCGAGGTGGAGCGGATCGACGGAATCGTGTGCGCGGAACTGGCCTTCGAGGACGTGCGGGCGGAGGCCGCCGATACCGTGATCCCGCCCGAACAGGGCGCGGCGGCGCTGGAGGAGGTGCTGGACGAAGGGCGCCTTGCGCTGAGCGCGGAGTTGCTGGGCGCCATGGCCGAGGTGCTGCACCTGACGCTGGACTATATGCGGACGCGCAAGCAGTTCGGCCGCGCCATCTCGGGCTTCCAGGCGCTGCAGCATCGGGCGGCGGACCTGGCCGGGCAGGTGGAGGCGACGCGATCGGCCGTGCAGGCGGCGGCGCGCGTGTTCGACCAGACCGCCGACCCTGTACGCCGGCGCATCGCCGCCAGCCGCGCGAAGGCCAGCGCATCGGCCGGCGCGATCGAGGTGATCACCGCCTGCGTGCAGTTGCACGGCGGCATCGCCTATACGGAAGAATGCGACGTCGGCGTCTACCTGAAGCGCGCCATGGCCTTGGCGGCCTGGCTGGGCGACGCGCGCTTCAACCGCGACCGCGCGGCGGCGCTGGCGGCGCGCGGCGGCGACGAAGGCGCGCACACCGCGCTGCCCGGCTGGCTGGAGGAAATCCGGGCCTGGGTCGATGAGAACCTGCCGCGGGAATACCGCTACCCGGCCAGGCGCATGTCCTGGCGCGAAACGCACGCGTGGCACCAGAAGCTGAACGCCAAGGGCTGGGTGGCGCCCGCCTGGCCCCGCGAGTTCGGCGGCATGGGCCTTACGCCCTACGAAGAAGTGCAACTGCACGACGTCTACGAGACCTTCGGCATCAACACGTTCCAGAACATGGGACTGACCATGCTGGGGCCGCTGTTGCAGCGTTATGGCACGCCTGAGCAGCAGCGGAAATACCTGCCGCGCATCCTCTCGGGCGAGACTTACTGGTGCCAGGGATACTCGGAGCCCGAAGCCGGTTCCGACCTGGCGTCCCTGCGCACTTCCGCCGTGCTGGAGGGCGACGAATTCGTCGTCAACGGCCAGAAGATCTGGACGTCGCTGGCGCACGAGGCGGACATGATGTTCCTGCTGGCCAGGACGGACCCGGCGGCGAAGAAGCAGCAGGGCATCAGTTTCCTGCTGGTGGACATGAAGACGCCGGGCATCGCCGTCAACCCGATCGTCAACCTGACGGGAGCGAAGGATTTCTGCAGCGTCTTCCTCGACAACGTCCGCGTGCCCAGGGAAAACCTCGTGGGCGAGCTGAACCAGGGCTGGACCATGGCCAAATCGGTGCTGGGATCGGAGCGCATCATGATCGGCCACCCGCGCTTCGCGAAGTCGGCCCTGCACATGCTGCGCCAGGTGGGAGCCAGCCGCGGACTGGCCGAGGAACCGGTGTTCCTGCACATCTACCGCGGGCTGGCCGCTGAGGTCGCGGACCTGGAGGCGCTGTACGTGCGCTACCTGGATGCCCTGCGCAACGGCAGGCAACTGGGGGCGGAGGTGTCGCTATTGAAGATCCGCAGTTCCGAAACCTGGCAGCGCATCGTCGACGCGCTCCGCGAAACGGCGGGCGAGCAGGGGGCGCTGAACGCGCGGGAAGCGGTCGGCGACGGCCTGGGCCTGCATTCGGCGGTGCAATTCCTGCACGCGCGCCCCGCGACCATCTACGGCGGCAGCAACGAAATCCAGCGCAACATCCTGGCCGCGCACCTGCTGAAACTGTCCTGAAGGAAAGGGCGCTAGCCCAGCAGCCCGGCGTACTCCCGGATCAGGCCGGCCAGCGTTTCCGCTTCGAGCTTGGCGAAGACGTTGGCCCGGTAGGTCTCGACCGTGCGGGGCGACAGGTCGAATTCGCGCGCGATCTCCTTGTTGCTCAGCCCCTGCACGATCCGCTCCAGCACCTCGCGCTCGCGCCCGGACAGCTTGTCCAGCCGCGCCGAAGCCGCTTGCGTCACCGCGAGCTTTTCGCGGCTGGCGATGTGGGTGCGCACGGCGGCCTGCACCGCGTCCAGGAACACGTCGTCGTCCACCGGCTTTTGCAGGAACTCCATGGCGCCGCCCTTGAAGGCGCGGCGGCACAGATCCACGTTGGCGTGGCCGGTCAGCATGACCACCGGCAGGTCGGACTGCTCCGCCAGCCGGCCCAGCACGTCCAGCCCGCTGATGCCGGGCATGCGGATGTCCAGCACCACGCAGCCGATGGCCCGCGGCGTCAATTGCGCCAGGAACGCCAGCGGATCGCCGAAGCCCGCGCTGCGCAGGCCCACGCTGCGCAACAGCAGCGCGAGGCCGTCGCGCACGGCGTCGTCGTCGTCGACCAGGTAGACCAGCGGAGAGTGTTCAAGCATGGGAGATTTCCGCGGCGGCCTGCGGGCCGCCCGACAGGGGCAGGCTGACCGTGAAGCAGGCGCCCGAGGGGCTGAGGTTGCGCGCCGACATGCGGCCGTCCATGGAGCCGGCCAGCGTGTCGCACAGCGCCAGCCCCAGGCCCATGCCTTGGGGCCGGGTGGTGTAGAACGGCGCGAACAGGCGCGGGAGCGCTTCCGCCGGGATGCCCGGGCCGGTGTCGCTGACGCTGAACAGGTAGTCCGCGCCGTCGGCCCGGCCCTCGATCGAAATCTGGCGGGGCGCCGCGGCGCCGGCCAGCGCGTCGGCGGCGTTCTGCACCAGGTTGTGCAGGATCTGTTCCAGCGCCACCCGGTCGCCCCGCGGGCGGGCGCCCGGGCTGGCGTTGTGCCAGCCCAGCCGGATGCCCTGCCTGGCGAGTTCGGGTTCGCGCAGGAAGCGCAGGGACGCCACCAGCGCGTCCGGGTCCAGGGCTTCACGCCGCGCGGGCGGACTGGGCTGCGCCAGCGCCCGCATGCGGTTAATGATGTCGGCGGCGCGCTTGGCCTGTTCGGCGCTGGCCAGGAGCGCGTGGCGCACGGCCGGGCGTTCGTCGTCGTCGTCCAGCAGCCGCTCGGCGGCGCGGGTCTGGGCCAGGATCGCCGTCAGGGGCTGGTTGAGTTCATGGGCGATGCCGGCCGCCATTTCGCCCAGGGTGCCCAGCCGCGCCATGGCGCCCAGCCGCAGTTGTTCCTGCTGCCGGCGGGCTTGCGCAAGCGAACGCTGCCAGGCCGCCGCGCCGGCCACCAGCAAGGCGCTGGCCAGCGCCCAGGCCAGCCACGCCGCCCAGGGCCAGGCGCCGGGCGTCAGCCTGAGTTCGCTGCGCATCGGGAACGGCTGGCTGGCCGCGCCCAGCGGCTTCTGCAAGGCCAGGCTCCAGCCCGGCGCGGCGGTGCCGGGCTGTTTGTCCAGCAGGCGCAAGGGGGTGGTCCCGACGGACAGCGTCAGGTTGGCGAGCCCCGGGGGGAAATCGGCCGCGGGGACCAGTTGCCGGGCGTCCAGCAGCAGGCTCCAGCCCGAGGGCGCCACCAGCCAGTAGCGCGCGTCGTCGACGGGCAGGACCACGGGGCGGTCCAGTTGGCGGGCGCGTTCGATGGCGGCCGGCAGGCCCGGCGGCTCCGCCACGCTGCCGCTCCAGGCGCCGCCCGGCAGGTGGCCCAGGCCCAGTAGCTGCGGCATGGCCGGCCGCAGGCTGGGGAACAGGCGTTCGGGCGAGGGGGGATGGGACAAGGCCGCCAGCGTGGCCAGCACGGCTTCGTGCTGCACCGTCTTCTGGCTGAGCATGCGCTGCGCCACGCTGGTGTTCTGCAGGAAGCGTTCGTGCTGGTCCAGGTATTCCTGCCGGCCGATCCAGACGGCGCCAAGACAGAACAGGACCAGCCAGCAAAGAAGGGCGCCTGGGCGCGATAGGGGATTCACGCCTGAAATTATGCCTTGCGGCCGGCGCCGGCAGGAATCCGTAAGGCTACGGAGGGCAGGGGGTCAGGCGGCCAGCTTCCGGGGTTCCGGGCCGTCCGCCTGCGAACTGGCCGACACCGCCATCTGGTA
Organism: Achromobacter veterisilvae; assembly: GCF_037619525.1. Taxonomy (NCBI): domain Bacteria; kingdom Pseudomonadati; phylum Pseudomonadota; class Betaproteobacteria; order Burkholderiales; family Alcaligenaceae; genus Achromobacter; species Achromobacter veterisilvae. The sequence goes on from NZ_CP148753.1 coordinate 4,087,891, forward strand.
CAGCGCGGCCACCAGGTCCGATTGCGTCACCAGCCCCACCAGGTCGCGCGATTCGTCCAGCACCGGCACGCAATGCAGGCTGTCGGACATGGGGCGCGCCAGTTCGATGACGGGCAGCCCGGGCGTGGCGAAGGGCACCTCGCTGCGCATGCAGTCGGCCACCAGCAGGTCCGGCACGCCCGTGGCGTCCGTGGCCACCGTGGCCAGGCGGTTGCGGCGCGCCAGCACGTCGCCCTGGGCGATCATGCCGGCGTAGCGTCCCGCCGAATCCATCACCGGCAGGGCCTGCAGGCGGTGCTTGTCGAACAGGCGCACCGCGTAGTCCAGGGGATCCTGGGCGCGGACGGAGACCACGTCGCGCGACATGACGTCCGCGCAGCGCACGTCGCCGAAGCGGCGCACGCTGGCGCGCAGTTCGGCCGCCAGCACGATCTCCTCCAGGTCTTCCTTGCTGATGTCCAGCAGTTCGCCGCGCTGGTTCAGGGCCTCGTCCAGGTCGCCCAGGCTGAAGCCCAGCCGGGCGCTGGGGGCCGGGTCGCGGGTGCTGTGGCCGGCGGCGGTGTCGGCGTGGCGGCGCGGGTAGTTGCGCTTGAGCGCGCCGTTGAAGACCACGGCGATGCACAGCAGGATCAGGGAATTCAGGGCCACCGGCCACAGGGCGAAGCCGTAGCCCAGGCTGGCGACGGGCGGTCCGCCCAGCACGGCGGTCAGCGCCACCGCGCCGCTGGGCGGGTGCAGGCAGCGCAGCGAGAACATGGCGCCGATGGCGAGCGCGACCGCGGCGGCCGCGGCCACGCCGGGCAGCGGGATGAACTGGGCGCAGAAGACGCCGATCAGGGCGGAGACGATGTTGCCGGCCATGAGCGACCAGGGCTGGGCCAGGGGGCTGGCGGGGGCGGCGAACAGCAGCACGGCCGAGGCGCCCATCGGGGCGATGAACCAGGGGCTCGCATCGCCCAGCGCGTGCCGGCCCACCCATTCGGTACAGAACAGCCCAAGCAGCGCGCCCAGCGCGCCATACAGCTTTTCGCGCCCGTTGACGCCCACCGGCGCTGGCGCGAACGAACCCAGCCAGCGCTTGATTGCTACATCCAAAACGATCTCCTCGCGACCTGAAATTATGTCGCGGGGCGATAATTTATCATGTGAACCGTTGCGGTGCAGCATAAGCTTATGCCGCAAAACCACGGTCAGGATCCGCCGGGCTCCTCGCCGATCCGCGCCAGGAGGCGCGTCAGCAGCGGGCGCATGGCGCGCAATTCTTCCAGGTGCGAGGCCGAGAGGTCTTCCAGCATGCGTTCGGCCTTCGCGGTCAGCACCACCTCCACGCGCCGCCCGTCCGCGGGATCGGCTTCGCGGCTGACCAGGTCCAGGCGCGCCAGCCTGCCCACCAGTTCGGCGGCGGTGTGGGGGCGGATCAGGAGGCGTTCGGCGATTTCACCCACGTACAGGCCGCGGCGCCCGGGTGCGCCCTGGCGGCAGCCCTTGATGGCCAGCAGGGCCTGGTGCTGTTGCGGCATCAGGTCCAGGCTGGCCGCGGCGCCTTCGCTGAAGACCGCGAAGCGGCGTAGCGCGTAGCGGAAATCGGCCAGCAGTTCGTAGTCCGCGGCGGAGAGGCGGGCAGGGGACGGAGGCTTCTGTGGAGGCTGTTTCACGCGTTCGATTCTAATATATGTCGTTATACGATATATTGACGTTCCGCAAATTCCCGCGGATTCCTCACTTTTTTTCCGAACATGCCTCCCACTTCCTCTTCCGCCCGGGCCGCGCTGCGCCTGGGCGATTTCACCACCGACAAGCGCGTGGTCCTGCTCATGGGCCTGGCCGTGCCCGTGGGCCTCGCCAGCGTCGTGGCCGCCTGGGTCCTGCTGCGCCTGATCGCGCTATGCACGAACCTGGCCTATCACGGCCAGTTCTCCTTCGCCGACCAGCCCATCGCGACCGGGCACCTGGGGCTGGCGTCCGTCGCCATTCCCGTCGCCGGCTGCCTCATCATCGGCCTGATGGCCCGCTACGGGTCGGAGAAGATCCGCGGGCACGGCATTCCGGAGGCCATGGAAGCCATCCTGATCGGCAAGAGCCGCATCCAGCCCAAGGTCGCGATCCTGAAACCGGTGTCTTCCGCCATATCCATCGGCACGGGCGGCCCGTTCGGCGCGGAAGGCCCCATCATCATGACGGGCGGCGCGATCGGCTCGCTGCTGGCCCAGACCATCCACCTGGACGACGGCGAGCGCAAGACGCTGCTGGTGGCCGGCGCCGCCGCGGGCATGACCGCGATTTTCTCCACGCCCCTGGCGGCGGTGCTGCTGGCGGTGGAGCTGCTGCTGTTCGAATGGAAGCCGCGCAGCTTCCTGCCGGTGGCGATGGCCGCGCTGGTCGCGGCGGCGGCGCGCGCCTACGTCCTGGATGCGGGGCCGATCTTCGCGTATTCGGGCGCGCTGCCGTTCACGCCGGCGCACCTGCTGGCCTGCGCCGCGGTCGGCGTGCTGGCGGGACTGGGATCGGGCGTGCTGACGTCCATGGTCTACGCGGCCGAGGACCTGTTCGAAAAACTGCCCCTGCACTGGATGTGGTGGCCCGCCTTCGGCGGCCTGGCGATCGGCATCGGCGGCCTGATCGATCCCGCCGCGCTGGGCGTGGGCTACGACAATATCCGCCACCTGCTGGCGGGCGACCTGGCGTTCCAGGCCGTGTTGCTGCTGCTGGTCGTCAAGGTTCTCATCTGGTCGATCGCGCTGGGATCGGGCACCTCGGGCGGCGTGCTTGCGCCGCTGCTGATATTCGGCGGCGCGCTGGGAGCCCTGGCGACCCCGTTGCTGCCGCAGGCCGACGCCGGCTTCTGGGCGCTGCTGGGCATGGCCGCGATGATGGGCGGCACCATGCGCGCGCCGCTTACGGCGACCCTGTTCGCGGTGGAGCTGACGGGCGACGTCGGCGCGCTGCTGCCGGTGCTGGCGGCCTGCGTGTTCGCGTATGGCGTCACGGTCCTGCTGCTCAAGCGTTCCATCCTGACGGAGAAGATCGCCCGGCGCGGCCACCATATCAGCCGCGAGTACCGCGTGGACCCGTTCGACCTGTTGCGGGTCCGCGACGTGATGACCGTGCCGGTGCAGACCTTGCCGCAGGCCTGGACCGTGGGACAGGCCATCGAACATTTCACGACCGCGCACCCAGTCCACACCAGCTATCCGGTGCTGGACGGCGAGGGACAGGTGGTGGGCGAGGTCACCCGCGCCGATACCCTGGCCTGGGCGCTGGACGGCAGCCAGCACGGACAGACCCTGGGCGAGGCCCTGCACGGGCGCGAACTGGTCTACGGCTATCCGGAGGAACTGGCCAGCCAGATCGCGGACCGCATGGCGCTGTCGGGCGCGGGCCGGGTGCCCATCCTCGACCGGGCGAGCGGCCGCCTGGTGGGCATCGTGGGCCGCAAGGACCTGTTCCGGTCGCGCGCCCGCCGGCTGCGCGAAGAAAGCCAGCGCACCGCCTATTTCCGGCGGGCGCCGTCCTCCAAGGGCTGATGGCCGCCCGGCGCCGGCTGCCGGTCGGCGCGCAGTTCCCACAGCACGTCCAGCACGTGCCGGGTGGCCCGCTCCACCTGGCCGGCCCGGTGCGCGATGCCCAGCGGACGCCATAGCGCGGGCCGCAGCGGACGCATGGCGATCCGCGGATCGGGCTGCGGCGCCGTGGCTTCGTGCGGCAGCAGCGTGGCGCCATAGCCCGCGGCCACCAGGCTCTTGATCGCGTCGTTGTAGTTCAACTGGATGCGCGGGCGCGGGTTCAGGCCGGCGGCGGCGAACCATTCCGCCGTCTGGCGCGACAGCCGGGTGCTGGCATCGTTCAGGATCAGCGGCCGTTCGGCCAGCCAGGCGGGGGCGACGCGCGCGGGCGCGCGCCAGCCGGCGGGCAGGAAGGCCATGACCGGGTCGCGCCGCCAAGGCCGCAGAACCAGGCCTTCCAGCGGCGGCTGGGGCAGGGCCACCAGCCCCACGTCCAGCGATCCGTCGGCCAGGCGCAACAGGGTTTCCTGCGAGGTCAGCACGGCGACCTGCACGTCGATCCCCGGATGATTGCGCCCCAGCGTTTCCAGGGCCTGCGGCAGCAGGTGGGCGATGGCGCCGGTGGAGGCGCCCAGCCGCACGCGCCCAGCCAGGCCCTGCACCTGCCGCTGCACGTCGTCGAGCGCCTGGTCGGCTTCGGCCAGCAGGCGGCGCGCGCGTTCCAGCAGCGTCTCGCCGATGGCCGTCGGCCGGACCTGGCCGCGCTTGCGGGTAAGCAGCGGCGCGCCGATGCGTTCCTCCAGGTCCGCCACGTGCAGGCTGACCGTGGGCGGCGCCAGGTGCAGGACGCGGGCGGCCTCGGCGAACGAGCCCAGGTCGGCGATGGCGACCAGGGTGCGGAGCCGGTCCAGGCTGATTTCGCGCATGGGTTCCCTCTGGATCGTTCAGGAAAGCTGAATTGAACGATCATGATATTCGACTTTTACTATGTGGCGGCGCGGCCGAAGATAGAGGCTGCTTTCATCGCACCCCTCTGATCCAGGAAGACCGCGCCATGACCCACCCCCTTGTTTTCATCGACGGCGACCAAGGCACCACCGGCCTGCAAATCCATGAACGCCTGCACGGCCGCGCCGACTTGCGGCTGCTGACGCTGCCCGAGGCGGAACGCAAGAACCCGCAACGCCGCGCCGAGGCGATCAACGCCTGCGACATCGCGATCCTGTGCCTGCCCGACGAGCCCGCGCGCCAGGCGGCGGCCTCCATCGTCAACCCGGCGGTCCGCGTCATCGACGCCAGTTCGGCGCATCGCACGGACGCGGGCTGGGTCTACGGCTTTCCCGAAATGAACGCGCAGCAGGGCCGGCTGATCGCGCAGGCCCGGCGCGTGAGCAACCCGGGCTGCTACCCCACCGGCGCCATCGCCCTCCTGGGGCCGCTGGTCCAGGCAGGCCTGGTGCCGGCCGATTACCCGGTGACGGTGCACGCCGTGTCCGGCTACTCGGGCGGCGGCCGCGCCAGCGTGGACGCGTACGAAGGGCCGGACGGGCCGCAAGGGCCGGCGTTCCAGCTCTATGGACTGGGCCTGGCGCACAAGCACACGCCGGAAATCGAAAAGCACGCCGGCCTGACGCAGCGGCCGGTCTTCGTGCCCGCCTACGGCGCATTCCGCCAGGGCATCGTGCTGACGGTGCCGCTGCAACTGCGCCTGCTGCCCGCGGGCGTGGACGCCCAGCGGCTGCACGATTGCCTGCACCGCCACTATGCCGGCGCGGCGCACGTGCAGGTGGCCGCGCCCGAGGACGCGGCCGGGCACACGCATCTGGATCCGCAGGCCTTGAACGGCACCAACGACCTGCGCCTGGCGGTCTATGGCAACGCGCAGCACGGCCAGGTGCTGCTGACGGCCGTGTTCGACAACCTGGGCAAGGGCGCGTCCGGCGCGGCGGTGCAGAATCTGGACCTGATGCTGGAGGCGATGGGCTGATTGCCGCCGCTTGGGGAAAGAATGCGGACGCCGGGTTGCTAGAGGAGGGGGCGGCCCGCCACGGCGCCCGGGCGGCGGCGCCCCTTTCCAAGGAGGCTAAAATACCGGCTCGCGGCTTTTACCGGCCTCCCGGCTTTCTTCATTCCGCGCCTTGAGCGCCCCCCATAACGATGAAAAAACTGACTGCACTTCTTCTCGTGTCCGCAACCGCGATGCTCACGGCTTGCGGCCCCGGCGACAACGCGCCCACCGCCGGCGCGCAGGCGCCCGCCGCCGCCAAGAAGGTCGTCGTCGGCCTGGACGACAACTTTCCGCCCATGGGCTTCCGGGATGCAAGCAACCAGATCGTCGGTTTCGACATCGACATGGCCAAGGAAGCCAGCAAGCGTCTGGGCCTGGAAGTCGAATTCAAGCCGATCGACTGGAGCGCCAAGGAAGCCGAGCTGAACGGCAAACGCGTGGACGTGCTGTGGAACGGCCTGACCATCACCGAAGAGCGCAAGAAGAACATCAGCTTCACGGCCCCGTACATGGCCAACCACCAGATCATCATCGTGGGCAACGCCTCGCCGGTGAAGCTCAAGGCCGACCTGGCCGGCAAGGTGGTCGGCGCCCAGGACGGCAGCAGCGCCACGGACGCCATCGCCAAGGATCCGGTGGCCGCGCAGATCAAGGAAGTCAAGAAGTTCGGCGATAACGTCACGGCCCTGATGGACCTGGCCGCCGGCCGGCTGGACGCCATCGTCGTGGACGAAGTGGTGGGCCGCTACCTGATCAGCAAGCGCGCCGGCGAATACCGCGTGCTGGACGAGAACTTCGGCACGGAAGACTACGGCGTCGGCGTGCGCAAGGACGACACCGAACTGCTGGGCAAGCTGGACAAGACGCTGGACTCGATGAAGCAGGACGGCACGGCCGGCCGCATCGCCACCCAGTGGTTCGGCGCCAACATCATCAAGTAAGCGGCAGGAGACGCCCGCGGCCGGCAGGCCGGGGCGCCTGGCCCTGTTTTTCGCGGCCCGCCGCGGCGCCACCGCGCGCCAGGCGGGCCTGCTCATGATTCCCTGTTGCCCTGGCGGCGCGAACCCACTGCATGGACTACGTACTCTCCCTCCTGGGGCCATTGGCGCAAGGCGCGAAAGTCACCTTGACGTTGTTTTTCATCACGCTGGCGCTGGCGGTCCCGCTGGGGCTGGTGCTGGCGCTGGTGCGGATATCCAAATGGAAGCTGCTCAGCCGCCTGGTCAACGGCTACATCTGGCTCATGCGCGGCACGCCGCTGATGCTGCAGATGCTGTTCATCTATTTCGCGCTGCCGTTCGTGCCCGTGGTGGGCGTGCGCCTGCCGGACTTTCCGGCCGCCGTGGTGGCCTTCGCGCTGAACTACGCCGCCTATTTCGCGGAGATCTTCCGCGCCGGCATCCTGTCGGTGGACCGCGGCCAGTACGAGGGCAGCAAGGTGCTGGGCATGACCTACCTGCAGACCCTGCGCCGCATCGTGCTGCCGCAGATGGTGCAGCGCGTGCTGCCGCCCATGAGCAACGAGACCATCACGCTGGTCAAGGACACTTCGCTCATCTACGTGCTGGCGCTCAACGACATCCTGCGCACGGCGCGCGGCATCGTCCAGCGCGATTTCACGACCACGCCGTTCCTGGTCGCCGCCGCCTTCTATCTCCTCATGACGCTGGTCCTGACTTGGTTCTTCCAGCACATGGAAAAGCGCTATGCCAAATATGACCAGTAATCCGCCGCCGTCCGGGCGTCCCGTCATGATCGCGGCGCGCGACATCGTCAAATCCTTCGGTCCGCACCGAGTGCTGGACCGCGTGTCGCTGACCCTGGGGCAGGGCGAGGTGGTGGCGGTGATCGGCCCGTCCGGGTCGGGCAAGAGCACCTTTCTGCGGTGCCTGAACCACCTGGAAACCATCGACGAGGGCAGCATCGAAGTCGAGGGCGAGGCCATGGTCCGCGCGGTTCCCGGCGGCCGCAGCCAGTACGCCGGCGACGCCGACGTGCGCCGCCTCTGCCGCAAGATGGGCATGGTGTTCCAGTCGTTCAACCTGTTCCCGCACATGACCGTGCTGCAGAACGTCATCGAAGCGCCCATCACCGTCAAGGGCATGGCCCGCGCCGAGATTGTTCCCAAGGCGGAAGAGCTGCTGCGCAAGGTCGGGCTGCTGAACAAGCGCGACAACTATCCGGGGCGCCTGTCCGGCGGCCAGAAGCAGCGCGTGGCGATCGCCCGCGCGCTGGCGATGGAGCCCGACATCATGCTGTTCGACGAACCCACGTCCGCGCTGGACCCGGAACTGACCGGCGAAGTCCTGCGCACCATGAAGCAACTGGCCGACGAGAGCATGACCATGCTGGTGGTCACCCACGAAATGGGATTCGCGCGCGAAGTCGCGCATCGCGTGATCTTCATGGACGAGGGCAGGGTCATCGAGGAAGCGCCTTCGGCCGACTTCTTCCGCGAGCCGCGGCAGGCGCGCAGCCGGGAATTCCTGGCGCACATGCTCTGAGCCGGGCCGCCCCGCCAATGCCGGTCTCCCCGTCCGAACAGCCGCCGCTGCTCCGCCTGCGCGGGCTGTACAGCGCGCGCCTGTCTCCCGTCAGCCTGGATCTCGCCGCCGGCGAATGCGCGGCCGTCATGGGGCCGTCGGGCGCCGGCAAGTCCCTGTTGCTGCGCCAGGTCGCCGACCTGGACCCGGGCCACGGCGAGGCCGAACTGGCCGGCCGGCGCCGTTCCAGCATGCGCGGTTTCGAATGGCGCCGCCAGGTCATGTACTGCCAGGCCGAGGCCGGCTGGTGGGAAGACCACGTGGCGCCGCATTTCGCGGACCGCGCCAAGGCGGCCGCCATCATGGGCCGGCTGGGGCTGGCCGAAGACAAGCTGGACGCGCTGGTGAACGAACTGTCCACCGGGGAGCGCCAGCGCCTGGGGCTGGTGCGCGCGCTGGCGCTCGATCCGCGCGTGCTGCTGCTGGACGAGCCGACGGCCGCGCTGGACCAGGCCGCGACCGGGCGGGTCGAAGCGGAACTGCGGCGCTACCTGGAAGGCGGCGCCGCGATCCTGATGGTCACGCACAGCGCCGAACAGGCCGGGCGGATGGCGCGCCGGTCCTGGCGCATGGAACAAGGCAGGCTGGAGCCGCTATGGACGTGATCGAGCTGCAGCCGCTGGACCTGGCCGTCGCGTCGCTGCTGGTTGTGCTGAGCGCGGGAATTTCCTTCGCGCTGCGCCTGAACATGCAGCGGCAGGTGCTGTGGGCGGCGGTCCGCACGGTGGTGCAGCTATTGCTGGTGGGGCATATCCTGCGCATCGTGTTCGCGCACGCGGCGCCCTGGCTGACCGCGCTGGTCGTCGCGGTGATGATGGCGCTGGCCGCCAGGGAAGTGGCCTCGCGCCCCAAGGCCAGGCTGGCCGCCCGCGGCAACGGCTGGGTCGGGGCGACGGCGGTGGCGGCGACCACGGTGATCACCGTGCTGTTCATCCTGAATACGGCGCTGCGCCCGGATCCCTGGTACGACCCGCGCTATACGATTGCGCTGATCGGCATCGTGCTGGGCAGCGTGCTCAACGCGGCCAGCCTGGCGCTGGACGGCATGCTGTCCGGGGTGCGGCGGGAGAGGCTGGCGATCGAGGCCCGGCTGGCGCTGGGCGCCCCCGCGCGCCAGGCGTTCTCGTCGCTGCTGCGCGAATCCGTGCGGCGCGGCATCGTGCCCAGCATCAACCAGATGTCGGCCGCCGGCATCATCACCTTGCCCGGCATCATGACCGGCCAGATCATCGCCGGCATGGACCCGATAGAGGCCGCGAAGTACCAGATACTGCTGATGTTCCTGCTGTGCGGCGCGAGCGGCATGGCGGCCATCGGCGCGGCCTACGGCGCCATGCGCCGCCTCACCGACGACCGCGGCCGCCTGCGCCTGGACAAGTTGATGCCGTAGGATGGGTGAAGCGCGAGAGTTCTTAAGGAAGAACTCAGGTATCCAGCGCGCGCAACCCATGCGGCCGTGGGCAGACAGTGCTCGATATCGGCCGGAAAACAGTCTATCGCGGCCGCATGGGTTGCGCGCACTGGGCAATTGCGTTCTTGCGTCGACGATCTCGCACTTTACCCATCCTACAAAATGCCCCCCCAAACCGCGCAAGCAAAAAAAACCGGCAGCCCGAAAGGCTGCCGGTTTTTCATCGCAACGCCTCCGCTTACGCGATGGCGGCGAGGGCCTGGTTCAGCGTGGCGCTGGGGCGCATGGCCTGGCTGGCGCGGGCTTCGTCCGGCTGGTAGTAGCCGCCGATGTCCACGGGCTTGCCTTGCGCGGCCTTCAGTTCGGCCAGGATGGCGTCTTCGCCGTCGGCCAGGGCGCGGGCGGCGGCGGCGAACTGGGCAGCCAGTTCGCGGTCGTCGGTCTGCGCGGCCAGGGCCTGGGCCCAGTACAGGGCCAGGTAGTAGTGGCTGCCGCGGTTGTCCAGGCCGCCGACCTTGCGGTCGGGCGACTTGTTTTCGTCCAGGAACTTGGCGGTGGCCAGGTCCAGCGTCTTGGCCAGGACCTGCGCGCGGGCGTTGTCATAAGCCTTGCCGAGGTGGTCCAGCGAGGCGGCCAGCGCCATGAACTCGCCCAGCGAATCCCAGCGCAGGAAGCCTTCTTCCAGGAACTGCTGCACGTGCTTGGGGGCCGAGCCACCCGCGCCGGTTTCGAACAGGCCGCCGCCGGCCACCAGCGGCACGATCGACAGCATCTTGGCGCTGGTGCCCAGTTCCATGATGGGGAACAGGTCGGTCAGGTAGTCGCGCAGCACGTTGCCGGTCACCGAGATGGTGTCCTGGCCGGCGCGGATGCGCCTGAGCGAGAACTTGGTGGCTTCGACCGGGCTGAGGATGCGCAGGTCCAGGCCGCTGGTGTCGTGGTCGTTCAGGTACTGCTTGACCTTGGCGATGACCTGGGCGTCGTGGGCGCGGTTTTCGTCCAGCCAGAAGACGGCGGGCGTCTTGGAGGCGCGGGCGCGGGCGACGGCCAGCTTGACCCAGTCCTGGACGGCGGCGTCCTTGGTCTGGCACATGCGCCACAGGTCGCCGGCCTCGACGGCCTGCTCCAGCAGCACCTTGCCCGAGGCGTCGGTCACGCGCACGGTGCCGGCGGCCGGGATGACGAAGGTCTTGTTGTGCGAGCCGTATTCCTCGGCGGCCTGGGCCATCAGGCCCACGTTGGGCACGCTGCCCATGGTGACCGGATTGAAGGCGCCGTTGGCCTTGCAGTCCTCGATCACGGCCTGGTAGACGCCGGCGTAGCTGCGGTCGGGGATGACGGCCTTGGCGTCCTGCAGCTTACCGGCGGCGTCCCACATCTTGCCCGAGTCGCGGATCATGGCGGGCATGGAGGCGTCGACGATCACGTCGCTGGGCACGTGCAGGTTGGTGATGCCGCGGTCGGAGTTGACCATGGCCAGCGCGGGCAGCGTCTTGTAGGCGGCGTCGATGTCGGCGGTGATGGCGGCCTGCTGTTCGGCGGGCAGGCTCTGGATCTTGGCGTACAGGTCGCCGATGCCGTTGTTGGGGTCGAAACCGGCCTGCTTCAGGGCGTCGGCGTGCTTGGCCAGCACGTCCTTGTAGAACACGGACACCACGTGGCCGAAGATGACGGGGTCGGAGACCTTCATCATGGTGGCCTTCAGGTGCACCGAGAACAGCACGCCCTGGGCGCGGGCGTCGTCCACCTGGGCTTGCAGGAAGGACTTCAGCTTGGCGGCGGACATGACGGCGGCGTCGATGATCTCGCCGGCCTTGACCGGGGTCTTGTCCTTGAGGACGGTGGCGGCGCCGTCGGCGGCGACCAGTTCGATCTTCACGTCGCCGGCTTCAGCGATCAGCGCCGACTTCTCGGTGCCGTAGAAGTCGCCTTCGTTCATGTGCGCCACGTGCGACTTGGAGTCGGCGGACCAGGCGCCCATCTTGTGCGGGTGCTTGCGGGCGTAGTTCTTGACGGACAGCGGGGCGCGGCGGTCGGAGTTGCCTTCGCGCAGGACCGGGTTCACGGCGCTGCCCTTGACCTTGTCGTAGCGGGCCTTGACGTCGCGCTCGGTGTCGTTGGCGGGGGCGTCCGGGTAGTCGGGCAGCTTGTAGCCCTGCTGCTGCAGTTCCTTGATGGCGGCCTTCAACTGGGGCATCGAGGCGCTGATGTTGGGCAGCTTGATGATGTTGGCTTCCGGCTGGACGGCCAGGGCGCCGAGTTCGGTCAGGGCATCGCCCAGCTTCTGGCTGTCTTCCAGGTAATCCGGGAATAGGGCGATGATGCGGCCCGCCAGCGAGATGTCGCGGGTCTCGACCGTGATGCCCGCGGGCTTGGCGAAGGCCTGGACGATGGGCAGCAGCGAACGGGTTGCGAGCGCCGGCGCTTCGTCGGTGAGGGTATAGATAATCTTCGGAGTAAGAGACATGATCCTTGAATCTGTTCGGCAGGCGCTAGGCGCAAACCCGAACATGCTATGCGGCGCGAAGCCGGTAGATGTTGTCGAGAGTGGGTTCGTCCGGGCAGGCGCGCTGGCTGCGCCCGTCTGCCCAGCATGGCCGGCGCCCGCCCTTTTTTGTCTGGCCGGCCGGATGCTGGCCTGCCCGTAGGGAAGTGCGACTGCCACGAACCTTCCATTGTAATACCGTGCTACGCGTGGCGCGCGGCAAAACCCGCCGATTTGGCCGCGGCATAAGCATATGCCGAGGCAAAATAAATGGGGACGTATTATTTTGGACAGTTCCGGCCGGGCAAGGCGGGCCGTTTGACAAAGCGCGGCGCTTGGAGGAAGCTACGCCCCATGCATTTCCGCGCCGTCCGCATTTCGCTGATTATTACCATCATTCCTGGAATGGTGGGTTAGCGCGCGACCGCAATTGTCACAGCCACCCGCCCCAAGAGGCGGGTTTTTTGTGGCCGCCTCTGCCGGGCAAGCACACCGAAGCAGAGAGCCAGATGCACCACACCCCGCAAGCCCCGCACTCCACGCAAGCCCAACCGCAGGCCGCCGCATTCCAGGACGGCAAGGCCTCGCCGATGGAATACCTGAGGCAGATCCTGACCGCCCGGATCTACGACATCGCCCGCGAAACCGAGCTGGATCCCGCCCGCGGCCTGTCGGCCAGGCTGGGCAACCCGGTGTTCTTCAAGCGCGAAGACAACCAGCCGGTGTTTTCATTCAAGGTGCGGGGCGCCTACAACAAGATGCGCAATACGCCGCGGGCGGCGCTGGACCGGGGCGTGATCACCGCGTCGGCCGGCAACCACGCGCAGGGCGTGGCCATCTCGGCCGCCAGGATGGGCGTGCGCGCCATCATCGTGGTGCCGCAGACCACGCCGCAGGTCAAGGTGGATGCCGTGAAGGCGCATGGCGGCCCCACCGTCACGGTGGTGCAGGCGGGCGATTCGTATAGCGACGCTTACGCCCACGCCCAGAATCTGGCGCGCGCGCAGGACCTGACCTTCATCCCCGCCTTCGACGATCCCTATGTGATCGCCGGGCAGGGCACGGTGGGCATGGAGATCCTGCGCCAGCACGCCGGCCCCCTGCATGCCGTGTTCGTGCCGATCGGCGGCGGCGGGCTGGCGGCGGGGGTCGCCACCTACATCAAGGCGGTGGACCCGGGCGTCAAGGTCATCGGCGTGCAGACGGAGGATTCCAGCGCCATGTCCCTGTCCATGCAGGTGGGAGAGCGCGTCAATCTGCCCGAAGTGGGCCTGTTCTCGGACGGCACGGCCGTCAAGCTGGTGGGCGAGGAAACCTTTCGCCTGTGCCGGGAGTATCTGGACGAGATCATCCTGGTCGATACGGACGCGGTCTGCGCGGCGATCAAGGACGTATTCCTGGATACCCGCAGCGTGCTGGAACCGGCGGGCGCGCTGGCGGTGGCCGGACTGAAGAAGTACGTCCAGCGCGACGGCGTGCAAGGGGTGCCCATGGTGGCGGTGACCTCGGGCGCGAACATGAACTTCGACCGCCTGCGCTTCGTGGCGGACCGCGCCGAGGTCGGCGAGGCCCGCGAGGCGGTCTTCGCGGTGACGGTGCCCGAAGAGCGCGGCAGCTTCCGCCGCTTCTGTGGCGTGATCGGCCAGCGCAGCGTGACGGAATTCAACTACCGCATCGCCGACGCGCGCACCGCCCACATCTTCGTCAGCGTGCAGATCGCCCGGCGCGGCGACGCCGCGGAGATCATGGCGGCCTTGCAGGAACAGGGGTTCTCGGTCGGGGACCTGACCAACAACGAGCTGTCCAAGCAGCATATCCGCTACATGGTCGGCGGCCGTTCTCCGCTGGCGGGCGGCGAGCGCCTGTTCCGCTTCGAGTTTCCCGAACGGCCGGGCGCGCTGATGAAATTCCTGACCGCAATGGCGCCCAACTGGAATATCAGCCTGTTCCACTACCGCAACCAGGGCGCGGACTTCAGTTCGGCGCTGGTCGGCATCCAGGCGCCGTTGGCCGACAGCGGAGCGCTGGACACGTTCCTGCGCGAGTTGGGCTACGCCCATTTCGAGGAAACCGCGAACGAGGCGTACCGCCAGTTCCTGGCCTGAGCGCTCAGCCGGGCGCGCAGCCCGGCTTGCGGGGCAAGGCCGTCCCGGGCTGCAGGCGCAGGACGGCGCGGCCGGAGTCCTGCGTCAGCAGCAGGGTGGCGCCGCGGTAGGTGATCGTGGTGCCGCGGGTGGCCTGCCGCTGGCCGGTGTTCCAGTCGTTGCGGCTGCCGGCGGCAACCTCGGCCACCAGGCCCTGGCTGTCGTAGATGACGGACGCGCACGCGGGCGCGGCAAGCAGGCTGAGAAAGAACGCCAGGTTGCGGCTTCTCGTCATCGGCTGACTTCCAGTGGTGGCTCGAGCGGTGAATATATACCGTCTTCAGGCGCCCGCCAGTCCGTCCACGTGCACCTGCGCCTGTCCCTGGGGGCAGCGCTCGACCCGCGCCCGCACGCCGTAGACGCGGCGCAGGGTGTCGGGCGTCACCACGCGGGCGGGCAGGCCCTCGGTCTCGATGGCGCCGCCGTGCAGTAGCAGCGCATGGTCGGCGTGGCGCAGCGCGATATTCAGGTCGTGCAGCACCACCAGCGTGATCAGCCGATGCCGGCGCGTCTGCCGGCGCAGCACGTCCATGACGTGGAACTGGTAATTCAGGTCCAGCGCCGACAGCGGTTCGTCCAGCAGCAGCAGGCGCGGGCGGCGCACCAGCGCCTGGGCCAGCGAGGCCAGTTGCTTCTGGCCGCCCGACAGTTCGTCCAGATAACGGCTGGCCAGCGCGGCGATGCCCAGGTCGGCGATGGCGGACAGCGCTGCCTGCTGCATGTCGTTCCCCGCCGCGCCGCGGCTCCCCGAACGCGCCGCCACCAGCACGGATTCGAAGACCGTCATGTGCACGCCCCTGGGCAGGGCCTGCGGCATGTACATGGCGCGTTCGGCCCGGCGCGCGGGCGTGGCGCGCGCCAGGTCCTCGCCGTCGAGCAGCAGTTCGCCGCGCGTCGGCGGGTTCAGGCCCGCCAGGGTTTTGAGCAGGGTGGATTTACCGCTGCCGTTGGGGCCGAGCATGGCGGTGACCGCGCCTTCGGCCAGCGGCCCGGCGCTGAGGTTCCGCAGCACCGGCGTGGCGCCGTAGCCGGCGGCAAGCCCGCGTATGTCCAGTTGGGCCATCGTCAGGGTTGCAGCGCCAGCGTGCCGCGCATGTGCTGCGCGTGGGCCGGGAACGAGCAGTAATAGGTATAGGACTGGCCGGCGCGCAGGCGCGCGACCGGGAAGGTCACGCTGGCGGTTTCGCCGCCGCCCAGCATGGGCGTCCTGGCCAGGATGCGGGCGTCGCCGGGGGCCAGGAACTCGTGCTCCGCGCCGGCCTTGATGCCGTCGACCATTACCTGGTCGATGTCCTCGGTCCGGGTCAGCACCCAGTTGTGCCCGGCCTTTTCCTTGCTGTTCCTGCCCGTGTGGATCAGGCGCACGGTGAAGTCCTTGCAGGTGGACGGCACGACGATGCGGTCGGGGCCGAACTGCTTGCCGGGACGGCCTTCGACGTCGATCGAGCAGGGGGCGGCATGGGCGGCGCCGGCCATCAACAGGGCGGCCAGCGTCAGGGGCAGGCGGGATTGCATCGGGGAATCTCCTTTAGGGGAATGCGCGGGCGTCATGCGCGTTTGAGGGCGCGCACGACGATGGTGAGGAAGAAGGGAATGCCGACCAGCGAGGTCACGATGCCGACGGGGATCAGCGCCCCGGGCAGCACGGTCTTGGACGCGACGGAGGCCAGCGACAGAATCAGGGCGCCGGCCAGGGCGCTGCCCGGCAGGTAGTAGCGGTGGTCTTCGCCCAGCAACAGGCGGGCGATGTGGGGGGCGACGAGCCCGACGAAACCGATGGTGCCGACGAACGACACGGCCAGCGCCGCCAGCGCGCTGACGCGCAGCAGGCTGACCAGGCGCAACCGCTTGACGTCGATGCCGAAGCTGGCGGCGCGCTCTTCGCCCAGGCGCACGGCGGTCAGCTTCCAGGCGTCGCGCAAGGAAAACGGAAGCGCCAGCGCGACGGCCGCGGCCATGACGGACACGGTGGTCCAGTTGGCGCGGGCCAGGCTGCCCATCGTCCAGAACACGATGCCCTGCAAGGCCTCCTCGCTGGCCATGAACTGCAGCAGCATCACCAGCGCCTGGAAGGAATACACCAGCGCGATGCCGAACAGCACCACGCCCAGCGTCGAGCCGCCGCGCCAGCGCGCCACGCGCTCCAGGACCAGCACGGATACCAGCGTGCAGGCGAAGGCGGACAGCGATACCGCCATGCCCGGCGGCAGCGCGGGCAAGTGCCAGTCCAGCGTGATCGCCAGCGACGCGCCGAAGGCGGCCGCGGCCGACACGCCCAGCGTATAGGGGCTGGCCAGCGGGTTGTCCAGCATGGTCTGCATCTCGGCGCCGCCCAGGCCCAGCGCCACGCCCACCAGCAGCGCCATCAGCGCGTAGGGCAGGCGGAACTGCCAGACGATGACGCGCGCGCCGGGGCTGGCCGCGTCGGGATGCAGCAGCGTGCCCAGCAGTTCGCCGGGCGTCAGCGAGGCCGGGCCGCTGCCGATGTCGGCCAGGAGGCTGGCGGCGATGGCCAGGGCCAGCGCGGCGCCCAGCAACAGGCGCTTGCGGACCGCGCGCCGGTAGGCGGCGATGGGATCGTCGGGGTGGGAGGGCGCGCGGGGGGCGGCGGACGTGGCGATGGCTGGCATGGCGGCCTACTTCCCGCCGGCCGGCGCGGTCCAGTACGCGCCCGCGCTGTCCACGTCCAGGAACTGGCGGTACAAGGCGTCCAGCGTGGCCTGCGGATCGAGCTCCGCGGCGCGTTCCGGATAGAACCATTGCGCCATCGCCTCGATCGCGGCCACGTTGTAGGGCGAGTTGTAGAAGGCGTGCCAGATGCCGTAGGCGCGATGCCGCCTGACGGCGTCCAGGTCGCGGATACCGTCGCGCGCGAGCAGGGTGGACAGGCTGTCGGCCGACACCTGGGGCGCGGCGCCGGGGCCGGCGAGCAAGCCGGGCCGGCCGGGTTCGGAGCGGCTGCCGGTGGCGATGTAGACATCGGGCCTGGCGTCCAGCAGGAACTCCAGGCTGACGTCGCCGATGGCGCCGGGCAGCACGGGCGCGGCCGCGTTGATGCCGCCGGCCGCTTCCAGCAGATCGCCGAAGCTGCCGTTGCCGGTGGTGTGGCAGCAGGCCGGCCATACGCCCGCCAGCATCTCCACGAAAACGCGCGGGCGCTGCGATTGCGGCACCGGTTCCACGATGCTGCGCACGCGGGCCAGGTGTTCTTCGTAGAACGAGATATAGGCCTCGGCCTGCGCCTGCCGGTCCAGGGCCTGCCCCAGGATGCGCATGCTGGGAACGGTGTTCTGTACGGGGTGCTGGCGGAAATCGACGAACACGATGGGGATGCCGGCTTCCTGCAAAGCCGGGATCATGGGGTTGCCGCGTCCCGGGCCATGGCCGCCCAGGCCGAACACCGCGACGTCGGGCTGGAGCGACACGATCTTCTCGGGGCTGACGCTGGCCTCCGAAGCCTTGCCGATCAGCGGCACGTCGGCCGCCTTGGGATAGCGCCGGATCAACTGGGACCAGGAATAGGGGTCCTGCTGCTTCAGTTCGCCCTGCCAGCCGACCACGCGGCCCACGGGATCCTGGCGGTCCAGCAGCGCCATCGCGAAGACGTAGCGGCCTTCGCCCAGCAGCACGCGCCGCGGGTGGTCGGGCACCGTGACGACCCGGCCGGCCAGGTCGGTGACCTGGCGCGCCTGGACGCCCGGCAAGGCGCAAAGCAGGGCGGCGGCGGCGAGCGCCGCGCGGAGGAGATTGATCGTACTCATCGGAAATCCTGGATTTCGCCGTTGCCCGCGGGCTTGCAGGTAACGCGAACCATTCCTATCGACACGCAGTGTCTGCCAAGCCGTCTCAAGAAAGCGTTAAGACGTTCGGGGGTGTGGCGTCCGGGCCGCAATCGGGAGCGGAAGCCTGGCGCCACATCTACAATATGAGACTGATTTCCATTCTCTGTCTTGCCCCATGCGCGTTCTTGTCATCGAAGACGATCCCGGCATCCTGGCCAACATCACGCACCACCTGGAGCGGCGCGGCTACATCGTCGATTGCGCCGAGGATGGGCAGCGCGGCTACGCCATGGCGGCCGAAGGCCAGTTCGACCTGATCGTGCTGGACCTGATGCTGCCGCGCCTGGACGGCTACGAGCTGTGCCGCCGGCTGCGCGCGGAAGCCGCCTGCGACACGCCGGTGATCATGGTGACCGCGCGCGATACGCTGGACAACCGGCTGGCCGGCTTTGACGCGGGCGCCGACGATTACCTGGTCAAGCCCTTCGCGCTGGCCGAATTGGCCGCGCGGGCCAAGGCGCTGCTGCACCGCGCCAGCGGCGCGGGAGTGGCGCGCCTGCTGCGCGTGGGCGACCTGACCCTGGACACGGGCACGCTGGAATTGGCGCGGGCCGGCCAGGCCCTGCGCTTGCCGCCGTCGCCGCTGCAATTGCTGACCCTATTGATGCGCGCCAGCCCCGCCGTGGTCCACCGCCAGCGGCTGGAAGAGGCGTTGTGGCGCGATTCGCCGCCCGACAGCGACAGCCTGCGCACGCACATCCACCAGATCCGGCAGGTGGTGGACAAGCCCTATGGCAAGCCGCTGCTGCACACGGTGCATGGCATCGGCTACCAGTTGCGGGCCGAGGACGATGCCTAGGGCCCGGCGGGCGGCGCGGCCCGGGCTGGCGCGCCATCTGGTGCTGACCTACGTGGCGCTGGCGCTGCTGGTGGCCGGGCTGCTGTCCTGGCTGTCGGTCTGGAGCGTGGGCAAGCTGGAGGCGCATCTGCAGCGCATCGACATGGGCATGGCGGTGGAGCGGGTGCGCGGCGATTTCCTGGCGGGCATGGACCCCGGGCGGCCCAACCGCTTTTTCCACGGCGATCCGGGCAGCGATGCGTTTCCGGCGTGGTTGCGGCGGCTGTCGCCGGGCTTTCACAAGATCGAGCGCGAGGGGCGGGTCTGGCACGTGATGGTCGACGACCTGGACGGCCAGCGCTACATGCTGCTGCGCGACTACACCGATTACGAGCAGAGCCAGGAGGCGTCGCACTGGGCCGCGGTCAGCGGGCTGGCGGGCAGCCTGGCGCTGGCGTTCGTCCTGGGCAGCCTGGCCACGCGCAGGCTGCTGCGGCCGCTGGCGCGGCTGGCGGCGCAGGTCAATGCGCGCGGCGCGCAGCCGCCGCAGACGCGACTGGCCGAAGACTATCCGCCCGATGAGATCGGCCAGTTGGCGGCGGCGTTCGACGCCACCTACAACCAACTGGAACAGGCTTTGCGGCGCGAGCGGCTCTTTACCGCGGACGTGGGTCACGAGCTGCGCACTCCCTTGATGGTGATCTCCAGTTCATGCGAACTGCTGCGCGAGGAGCAGGCGCTGGACGCCGACGGCCGGGCCAGGCTGGCTCGCGTCGAGGCCGCGGCGGCCGAGATGGGCGAACGCCTGGACACCTATCTGATGCTGGCCCGCGGGGGCGATCCGGCCGAGCGCTTCGCGCGCGAAAGCCCCCTGGACACGGCGCGTGGACAACTGGCGGCCTGGGCGGCCGTGGCGCAGCGCCGCGGCATGGATCTGAGCCTGGAAGAGGCGCGGGCCGCGGCGCCGGCCCTGCAGTTTCCCGCGCCGCTGCTGCGCGCCGTGCTGTCCAACCTGATCCGCAACTCGCTCCAGTATGCCGGCCCGCAAGCGCGGGTCGTCATCACGGCGGGGCCGGATTTCATGCAGGTGGCGGACAACGGGCCGGGCATCGCCGCCGAGCGGCACGAGGCCATTTTCAGCCCCTTCGTGCGGGGCGAGCAGCCCGATGCCGGCAACCTGGGGCTGGGCCTGTCGCTGGTCCAGCGCATTTGCGAACACCAGGGTTGGCGCGTGTCCTTGCAGTCGCAGCCGGGCCAGGGCAGCGTCTTCCGGGTGGAGCTGGCCGCGCCCGCGGGCGCGGCGGCCTAGAACGACAGGTCGGCCGTGAAGGTGAACGTGCGGCCGGCGCCCGGCACGCCGTATAGCTGGAAACCGTCCAGCGACGCGCCCACGCGGCTGTAGTAGAACTTGTTGAACAGGTTGTCGACGTTCACGCCCAGGGTCGCGTTCTTGTCGACCCGGTAGCGCGCGGCCGCCGAATGCAGCCAGTAGGACGGCGCCTTCTCGTTGTCGCGCACCCAGACCGGATGCGTGCCGGACGGACCCGACACCGTGGCGCTGTTGTTGTTCTTGCCGCCCACGTACTTGTTGTCGGTGTAGCGGCGCTTGCCCACATACTGCGCGCCGTAGCTCAGCGACAGGTCTTCGGTGGCGGCATAGGTGGTCCACAGGTTGAACGTCAGGTCGGGCACATTCCTGGCTTCTTCACCCTGGTTGGCGCCCTTCGTGATGCGGCTTTTCAGGGCGCTGACGCCGGCAAAGGCCGACCAGCGCGGCGCGATGCTGCCCGACAGACCCAGTTCGATGCCGTCCACGCGCTTGGCGGGCAGGGCGCGCACCACGTCGGTGGCGTCGTCGCCATACTCCCAGGAATCGCTCAGTTCGGTGCGGAAGACGGCGCCAGTGAGCGACAGGTCGCCGTCCGCCAGGTCCCACTTCGTGCCCAGTTCCCAGGTCCTGGATACGGCCGGCTCGTAGGTTTCCGGCCCGGTGGCGCCGTAGATGTTGTTGTTGGTCGATGCGCCCAGGGCCGAGGGCTGCGCGGCCTGGCTGTAGGAGACGTAGATGCTGCCGCTGTCCACGGGTTTGTAGGTTACGCCGAGGCGGCCGCTCCAGGCGCCGTCCGTCACCCGCCGGGTGGCCGCGCCCGTGGTCTGGGTGACGCGGTAGCGGTCGTAGCGCAGGGCGCCTTGCAGCATCCATTGCGGGCTCAAGGTCAGCGTGTCGCTTGCGTACAGGCCGGCGTTGAAGACCTCGGCCTGGTTGCCGGAGTCGCCCTTCAGGGTGTCGACGCCGCCCATGTCGACACCGCCGGTATCGCGCAGGTCGATCACCGGATTGAGCGACGGCGCGCGTATGGTGCGCGCGTGGTCGCCATAGGTTTCTTTGTAGAACTCCACCCCCGTCGCCACGGAGTGCTTGATGCCGCCCGTGTGGAAGTCCAGGTTCAGGTTGGTCTGGTTGGCCAGGATGGTGTAGCGCTTGGACGTGCCGAAATCATTGCCGCGCAATTGGGCGTAGGGCGAGGGGTCGCCGATCGGCGCGTAGCCGCTGTAGGAGGGGATGCCGTCGGCGCTGTCGACCAGCGGCCCCGTGCCGGCGTAGCCGTAGGACGTGCGCGCGGTGGAGTTGAAGCGCGCGGGGGCGAGCACGCCGATGCGGTCGGTCTGCTGCCAGCGGCTGATATTGGACAGGCGCGCGGCCTGCGTGAAGTCGTGCTCGGCCTTCAGCGTGGCCTGGTCCGTGCGGGTCTGCTCGGTGTAGAGCCCGGGATCGCCGTACCAGGCGTTGCGCGACACGTGGGGCATGCGCCGGCCGCCGGTGCCGCGCAGGATGGGCACGCCGCCGTCGGGAATATTGTCGTCCTCCTGGTGCAGGTAGTTCAGGGTGACGCGGGTGGGCGTGCCCAGGCCCATGGCCAGCGACGCCGCCATGCCGGACCGGTCGAACTCGGTCACGTCGCGCTCGGCCACGGCGTTGTGGTGCCGCATCAGGTTGATGCGCAGCGCCGAGCTGTCGGTCAGTTCCTGGTTGAGATCGGCGGTGATGCGCCGGTAGCGGTCCGTGCCCAGGCCGCCGGACAGTTTGTAGAAGGAACCCAGGCGCGCTTCCTTGCTGGCGAGGTTGACGCTGCCGCCCACGGCCGACACGCCGGATTCGATGGAGCCGGTGCCCTTGAATACCTCGGCCTGTTCCAGGTTGAAGATATCCGTGCGGCTCGACAGGCCCGCATCGCGGATGCCGTCCACGGTGATGCTCTGCTCGGCCGAGAAGCCGCGGATGGTGAACATGTCGCCCCAGCCCAGGTTGCCCTCGCCCGAACTGAAGGTGATGCCGGGCACGTTGCGCAGCACGTCCTGCAGGCTCTGGGCCTGTTGTTCCTCCAGCACGGCGCGTGGCACGACGGTGATGCTCTGCGGCGTGTCCAGCAAGGGTTCGGTGAACTTGCCGGACTGCACGCGCTCCGCCTTGTAGGGCGGGGCGTCGGCCTGCACGGTGACGGGCGCCAGCAAGGGCGTGGCGTCGGCGGGCCGGACCTGGGCGTGGGCCGGGCCGGTGGCCGCGGCGCCCAGCGCCATGCTCAGGGTCTTCAGGGCGAAACGGCCCTGGACGTGTGTTTTTTGCAGCGCCATGATGGGATCTTGAGTGCCTCAATGAGAATCGTTGCGGATTCTATTGAGGGCGATCTCAAGATCCCGTTAAGGCGCGGCGCGAAGTCCCCGGAAAGGCCTTAGTACGCCTTGCCCGAAATCTGCTGGGCGTATCCCAGGTCCAGCCACTTCGGGTCCTGCGGGATGCGGTCCAGGTTGCCCAGGTCGATCTGCGTTTGCAGCGCGTCTTTCAGCGCCTGGTCCGGCACGGCGACCGAATCCGCGAATACGCCGTCGTCGATCAGGCGACGGACCGAGGCGCGCACCACGGCGGGGTCCAGGTTCGGGAACAGCTTGAGCCCGCTGGCCACGGCCGCTTCCGGATCCTTGTGGATGGCCTTCAGCGCGCGGTCGATGCCGGACACGAATTTCTGCGATACCGGCGCCGGAATGTCCTGGCGCGTGGAAATGGCCGAGAACGTATAGGGGCCGATCTCGCGCGAGAACGCGGACACCACCTTGTAGCCCTGGGCCTGCGCCTGCGAGGCGCCCGGTTCGTAGAGCACCGCGCAATCGGCCTGGCCGGAGCTCAGGGGGCCGATCTCATTGCCCAGCGGCACTTCCAGCAGGTTCAGGTCGCGCTTGGGATCCAGCCCGGCGTTCTTCGCCAGTTTCAGGAAGGCGGACGAGCTGGTCGTGGGCATGGCGCCGGTGGCGATGGTGGCGCCCTTCAGGCTCTTGAAGCCGTCGAAGGCGAAGTCCTGCTTGCAGGTCAGCCACACGCCCAGGCGGTTCAAGGTGCCGCCGACCACTTTCACGGGCGCGCCGCGGCCGAACGAGATCGCCGTCCATTCGGGGCCGTGCAGGGAGAAGTCGGCGCTTTTGGAGATGACGGCGGCCAGTGCATTGGTCGACGACGAGGCGACGTCGATGCGCACGTCCAGCCCCGCCTCCTTGAAGTAGCCGTGTTCCTCGGCGAAATACACGGGCAGGTAGAACACCGATTTGAAGGCGGCCGAGACGACGGCCTTATCGTTCGCCATGGCGGTCGCGGACAGCAAAGAGGCGATGGCGGCGGTAGCGAGGCGCAGGGGTAGCTTGGCTTTCATGGCAGTAGGGGGCCGCGCGGCGCGGCTTACAGTTTGAATTGGGTGGCGTAGGTCTGGTCTTTCCAGCGCAGCAGGCGCTTCTCGGCGATGTCCACGCCCGCGTACAGGACGAAGCCCAGCAGCATCAGCGAGAAGATCCCGACCCAGACGGTGTTCAGGTCGTACAGCGACGAGGCCACGAAAATGACATGCCCGAGGCCGTACTTGGAGGAAATGAAT
Organism: Achromobacter veterisilvae; assembly: GCF_037619525.1. Lineage (NCBI taxonomy): Bacteria > Pseudomonadati > Pseudomonadota > Betaproteobacteria > Burkholderiales > Alcaligenaceae > Achromobacter > Achromobacter veterisilvae. The sequence goes on from NZ_CP148753.1 coordinate 4,111,524, forward strand.
TCGCCCACCACCGTGCCCACCAGCGCGAAGCCTATATTGATGCGGAAGGTGCTGATGATGGCGGGCAGGGCGGAGGGCACCACGACCTTGGTGAAGATCTGCCGCTTGCTCGCGCCCAGCGACACCAGCATCTTCTGGATGTCGGGATCCGTGTCCTTGGCGGCCTGGAAGGCGGCCAGCAGCGCCACGATGGAAGTCAGCGAGATGGACAGCGCCACTTTCGAGATCACGCCGGTGCCGAACCACAGGATCACCAGCGGCGCGAACGCGATCTTGGGCACGCTGTTGATCGCCACCAGGAAGGGCTCGACCACCTTGGCGCCATAGGGCGAATACCAGAGCGCCAGCCCGGGCGCGGTGCCCAGCAGGGTGCCGACCACGAAGCCGGCGGCGGACGCCCACAAGGTGTAGTTGGCGTGTTCCCACAGTTCGCCGGACTGGATCAGCTTCCAGGCGGCCTGCAGCACGCCCGCGGGCGAGCCGAACAGAAAGCCCGAGACGGCGCCGGCGCGCACGCCGGCCTCCCAGGCGCCGAACAGCACGGCAAGAATCAGCAATTGGGTGGCCAGCACGGGGATGCGCCAGCCCGCCGGGCGAGCGGCGGCCTGGCCGCTGGCGGGCGCGCCGGGGGCGGCGGATACGGAGGTCTGGCTCATGCGTGGGTGCCGTCCTTGCGGGCGGTCTGGATGTCGAGTTCCTGGCAGAGCAGGTCGAAGTAGGCGGGGAAGCGGCTGTCGTGGCGCGCCTGGAGGGGCGAGCGCGTGCCCAGCTCGATCCTGTGTTCGCTTTTCAGGCGGCCGGGGCGCGCGCTCAGCACGAAAATGCGTTCGGACAGGGCGATGGCTTCGTCGATGTCATGGGTCACCAGCACGACCGTCTTGCCCTGTTTGCCGACGGTGTCGGCCAGCATGGATTCGAGGAACAGGCGGGTCTGGTAGTCCAGCGCCGAGAACGGTTCGTCCAGCAGCAGCACGTCCGGGTCCGGCAGCAGGGTGCGGGCCAGCGCGACGCGCTGGCGCATGCCGCCGGACAGCGCCTTGGGATAGCTGTCCTGGAACGGCAGCAGGCCGAAAGTATGCAGATAGTCGCGGGCCAGTTCCACGGATTCGGCCCGCGGCGTGCCGCGGATTTCGAGGCCGACGAGCACGTTGTCCAGCACGCTGCGCCAGGGCATCAGCAGATCGCGTTGCAGCATGTAGCCGACGCGGCCGCGCAGGTTGGGCAGGGGCCGGCCGTCCAGGGAGATCGTGCCGGAATCGTGTTCCAGCAGGCCGGTCAGGATATTGAACAGGGTGGACTTGCCGCAGCCGGACGGTCCGATGATGCTGACGAATTCGCCGCTGGCGGCGTTCAGGCTGATGTCGTCGAGCACCTGGACCGGGCCGGCGTCGGTCTGGAACCGCTTGTTCAGGTTGCGGATTTCCAGCTTGGGGGGAAGGGCGGAGATCATGGCGGGGCTGCCTCGCGCCTCAGGCGGCGCCGTGCCCCAGCTCCAGGGCCACCACATCTTCGTGCGGGACTTCCAGCGCTTCGTTGAACCGCTTGAAGAAGCTGCACAGCGCGATGCGGATGGTCAGCTCGACGATCTGTTCTTCATTGAAGAAGGACTGCAGCTTGTGGTAGAACGCGTCGCTGACCTGGGCGGGGGTCAGGGTGACCAGCACGGCGTAGTCGCGCACGGCCAGATCCTTTTCGTCCAGCCCGGGCACCTCCGGCTCCAGCAGGCGGTCGATGGCCTCCTGCGAAATGCCCTGCGCGGCCAGCTTGGGCGTGTGCAGCGTGACGCAGTAGTGGCACGCATGCGCCTTGGATGCCGTCAGCAGCGCGATCTCCAGATGGCGCGGCGAGATCAGGCCGTCTTCGCGCGACTGCACCAGATAGGAAAAGAAATGCTTCAACGCCGGCGGCCGGGGCGCGAAGGCGCTCAGCATGTTGGCGTAGGGGCCGTAGTCTTGCAGCAGTTGGTTGAAGAGGGAGGCGGTGGCGGGATCCAGTTTGGCGGGATCCAGGGGAGTCAGGCGAGGCAAGGCGATTCCAGCAGAAGAAGGACGGACAACGCTGGCATCCTAAAAGACGCGCGCCCGACTGGAAAATACCGATGTCGAATATGTATATGGCCATACCCGCGCGATGGGGGGCATCGCGCGGGCTCGCCGTGCCTCGGGCAGTCGCGCCCGCAGGGGGGCGGGCGATCGGGGCCAGGCGGCTTTACTGTGGCCCGAGTTTCTTGATGAGGGCGTCCAGCATGTCCAGCTCTGCGCCGTCCAGGTCCGTCAGCGGCGCGCGCACCGGGCCGGCGTCGCGGCCGACCAGCTTGGCGCCGGCCTTGACGATGCTGACCGCGTAGCCCGGAACGCGGTTGCGGATTTCCAGATAGGGGAGGAAGAAATCGTCCAGCAGCCGGTTGGTGGTGTCGTGGTCGCCCGCCGCGACGGCCCGGTAGAACGCCATGGCGGTGCGCGGCACGAAGTTGAAGACGGCGGACGAATAGACCGGCACGCCCAGCGCCCGGTAGGCGGCGGCGTAGACCTCGGCCGTGGGCAGGCCGCCCAGGTAGGAAAAACGGTCGCCCAGCTTGCGGCGGATCCGCACCATGGCCTCGATGTCCCCCACGCCGTCCTTGAAACCGACCAGGTTGGGGCAGCGCTCGGCCAACTGGGCCAGGCTGTCGGCCGACAGGCGGGACTGCGCGCGGTTGTAGACGATGACGCCGATCCCGACCGACTTGCACACTTGTTCGACGTGGGCGGCGATGCCTTGCTGCGACGCCTCGGTCAAGTAGTGGGGCAGCAGCAGGATGCCCTTGGCGCCCAGGCGCTCGGCCTCCTGCGCGTAGGCGATCGCGCTGCGGGTGGGGCCGCCTGCGCCGGCCAGGATGGGCACCTTGCCGGCGCAGGTCTGCACCGCGGTGCGGATCACGTCGGCGTATTCCTGCGGCGCCAGCGAGAAGAATTCGCCTGTGCCGCCGGCGGCGAAGAGGGCGGTGGCGCCGTAGGGCGCCAGCCATTCCAGGCGCTGCGCATAGGCCCGGGCATTGAAGTCGCCGTTCCGGTCGAAGTCCGTCACGGGAAAGGACAGCAGGCCTTCCGAAACGATGTCCTTGAGTTCCTGCGGGGTCGTCATGTTGCGCTCATCCTTGGGCATTTGTGTCTTGAAGAGATGCGTCATCGTACAACACGGAATTCAGTGCTTCAAGCTGAATTCTCCTATGAACTAGTTGATGATCGAGGGGAAACCCGGAATTTATCGAGAGATATGTTCAGCATTATTTTATTGGTTGTACGATAACTGGCCTGGTGGTGGAAACAGGCTTCGCGACCCTCGAAAAAATCGGAAGGAGACACCATGAACCCGAGCAAGAGACAGTTCCTGGGCGGCGCCGCGGCGCTTTGCCTGTCGCCGTGGGTGCCGGCACGGGCGCAGTCGTCCGGCTGGCCCACGCGGCCGGTCCGCATCATCGTGCCTTATCCGCCCGGCGGCTCGTCGGACATCATCGCCCGCCTCCTCGCGCCCCGGCTGAGCGACGCCCTGAACCAGACGGTGGTGGTCGAGAACAAGCCGGGGGCCAACGGCAACCTGGGCGCCGGCCTAGTGGTGCAGGCGGCGCAGGAAGGCCATACGGTGCTGCTGTGCGACGTCGGCGCGCTGGCGATCAGCCCGTCCGTCTATACCAAGCTTTCCTTCGACCCGTCCAAGGACCTTCGCGCGGTCGGCATGCTGGCGTACTCGCCGCACGTGCTGGCCGTGCACCCGGACGTGCCCGCGCGGACCGTACCCGAATTGGTCGCGCTGTCGAAAAAGCAGCGCCTGAATTTCGCGGTTACCGCCATCGGCAGCGCGCCGCACCTGGCGGCCGTAGCGGTGCAGCAGGCCACGGGCGCCCAATGGGAGTACGTGCCGTACAAGGGCGGCTCGCAGGCGGTGACGGACACCATCGGCGGGCAGACCCAGGTCATCATGAACGGGCTGCTGGCCACGCTGCCCCACATCAAGGCCGGCAAGCTGCGGCCGGTCGCGATCTCCAAGCGGGAACGCATGCAGCTCGTGCCCGACATCCCGACGATTTCCGAGCAAGGCGTGGCCGGATTCGAATCGGGCACCTGGCAAGGCGTCATGGCACCGGCCAACACGACCGATCCGGTCGCCAACCGCCTGTCGGAACTGATGGCGCGGATCGTCAACCAGCCCGACGTGAAGGCGCAGTTGAACGAGCAGGGCGCGGAAATCGTCACTCGCAATCCGGCGGAACTGGCGCAGTTCTTCAATAGCGAACGCGCGCGCTGGGCCTCGGTGGTGCAAAGCACCGACATCCGGCTGGATTGACGGCGGGCCGCCCCGCCTGCCTGGACAGGCCGGGAAGGACGGGCGCACACTGGATGCATCCCGCGCCCGGACCCCGGCCAGGCGTGGAATCCCGGCAATCCCGAGCGGAGCATGCAATCATGAAAAGCACATGGGCGGCGGCATTGCTGGCGGCGGCCTGCGCGCAGGCGGCCGCCCAAGGCGGCGAGCCCGCCGTGCCGCGGCCCCCGCCTTCGGCCCGGGTCATTCCCGATAGCTGCGTCGGCGCGTCATGCTCGCGGCTGGTCAATCCCGGCGCATCGGCGGAACCCTGCCTGGGCACGGGCTGCGCCACCGCGGGCAGGCCGCCGGGACCGCCCGCGCCGCCTTCCAGCGGCCCCAGCCGCCAGCCGGGATGGGTCAGCCCGGCCCCGTCCCGCCTGCCGCCGATGCCGGCGCCGCGGGGGCAGCCCACCGGGCCGCTGACGCCGCCGCCGCCGCTGCCGGTGCCCCGGTGAGCTGCCGTGAGCGTCGGGGGTTTCCCAATAAAGCGGCAAAAAAAGCGGAAAAAATTATCTATATAATTGAATTTATTTTCTAATTAATGTTTAAATAACAACAAGATAGATGAAAGTATAAACGGCATAAATATCGGAAAACATGTACGACTCGCCACAGCAATTCCTGCCTCTATTGCCGGCCGAGCATACGCTTGGGCCCTATCTGGAGCGCGCATCCGCAGTCGTCGATCAGGCAGCCGAACTCGGGGGGCTGGCGCATTCAAGCACGCGTGCCGCGCTGCACGAACTGCTTCGAAGCATGAATTCCTACTACAGCAATAGGATCGAAGGGCAAAGTACAACTCCCAGGAACATCGAAGCTGCCCTGCATGACAAATATTCGGACAGGCCTGAGATCGCGCAATTGCAACGCATCGCCGTTGCCCACATCGAGGCGGAAAAAGAGGTCGAAGCCCAGGCCGCGAACGTCCCCCCGCTGAATGCGGAGTTCATCAAGATCGCTCATCGCGCCCTCTACGGTCGCCTCGCGCCCGCCGATCGGACGACCAAGGACGGATTGGTGGTGGAGCCAGAAAAGCTGCGGGAAATCGATGTTACCGTTGGCCGCCATCATCCGCCTGCCTGGCAGTCTCTGCCGCGCTTCATGGAGACGTTCACTGCGCATTACGACCGGCAGCGGACGAGCGATTCCCGGCTTATTGCCATCGCTTGTGCGCATCACCGCATGGCGTGGATGCACCCATTCGCCGACGGCAATGGCCGCGCCACGCGTTTGCAGACCCACGCCGCCATGTTGCCGATTACGAGAGGCCTATGGTCGGTCAACCGAGGTCTGGCCAGAGGCGTGCGGGATTACTACGGGTACCTTGCCGCGGCGGACTCGCCGCGCCAAGGCGATCTGGACGGACGGGGCAATCTTACGCAGAAGGGCTTGCTCCAATGGGTGGATTACTTTCTACATGTATGCGAAGACCAGGTAGCTTATATGCGAGGCATGTTGGCCCTGGACTCCATGAAGGAAAAAATCAATGCACTTGTTCTGATAGAAACGGCGAAGGGACGGCTGCGGGTCGAGGCAGCATTGCCCATTTACCATCTTTTCGCGGCGGGTCCGGCCACCCGCGGTGAGTTCATTCAGATGACCGGCCTGGGCGAGCGTACCGGGCGGTCCGCGTTGTCGGCGGCATTGAAGTGCGGTCTGGTCGCTTCCGACACGTCCCATGCGCCGGTCAGGTTTGCGTTTCCGCTTGAATCCCTGCCGATCCTGCTACCCGCGCTTTACGGTACGGAGGAATAGCGCGCATCGGCGCATCCGGTCAGCCCTCGTCCGCCCGCATACCCGCCATCCGCATATACGGCCGGTAGGGCTCCGACGAAGCCATGGCCGCCAGCAATTCGCGCAGGATGCCCTGCACGATCTTCACAGCCTGGGTCAGCGGCCGGCTGGAGGCGGTGGCCAGCATCAGGCGGGTGGACAGGCCCGGGTTGACGATCCGGCGGGCGACGAGCTGGCCCGAGGCCAGTTCGCGCACCACCGCCGGCAGGGCCAGCACCGTGTGCGCCATGCCTTCGAGCACGATTTCCTTCATCAGCTCCAGCGCGTCCATTTCGAACGCCACGTTCAGCGGCAGGCCCGCCTGCGCCGCGGCGTGTTCCAGGGTGCGGCGCAGCCCGTGGTTGCGGGTCGGCAGCGCCAGGGGCAGGCCGCGCAATTGCTCGAAGTCGATGCAGGCCAAGGCCCGCGCCGCGGGCGACAGGTTCTGCGCGGGCGACACCAGGGCCAGGTCCAGCTCCGCCAGGGGATCGACCGCGATGTGCTGGGAACGCCGGGCGTCGTGCAGCACCGCGATGTCCACGCGGGCGTTGGCCAGCCATTCGTGCACGTAGCCGCTGTAGCCGGTGATGACGTTCAACTGGATGCGCGGGTGGCGCTTCCAGACTTCCGCCACCAGCGGCATGCCGACCATATGGCACAGCGTCGGGGTCAGCCCCAGCGTGACCTGGCCCGAGGGCGATTTCTGGTCGTCGTGGAATTCAGTGACGACGCGGGTCATCTGCGCCAGCAGGGGGCGCAGGCGGTCAAGCAGCTTTTCGCCTTCCGGCGTCAGCGATACGCCGCGCCCATTGCGGTAGAGCAGGGCGCAGCCGCATTCCTCCTCCAGCTTCCTGACCTGCCGGCCCAATGCGGATTGGGCGATGCCCAGCACCGACGCGGCCTTGGAGAAGCTGCCGGAATCGGCGACGTGGATCAGGTTTTCTATCTTGCGCAGGTCCATCGCGGGGTGTGGCGGCCTGCGCGCGCGGGCGCGGGGCCGATGCTCCTTGTGTGCGTTTTCCGTATATCTGATAGGCACAGTATGCCTACATGGCTTGCCGCCAGCCACCCTAGAATTTCGACGAATCCCACCCCGGCGCCCGCGCGCCTTTCCTTGTCCAGCCGCTCATGACGCTTACTTCCGATACGAACACGTCCGCCCACGCCTTGCTCGGGATCTTCGCCGGCAACGGCATCGACCGCGTTTTTCTCGTGCCCGGCGAAAGCTATCTGGGCGTGCTCGACGCCTTGCGGGATTTCCCGGATATCGATGTGCTGACCTGCCGGCACGAAGGCGGCGCGAGCTTCATGGCCTGCGCCGACGGCCGGTTGACGGGGCGGCCGGGCGTGGTCATGGTGTCGCGCGGGCCGGGCGCGGCCAACGCGGCCATCGGCGTGCATGCCGCGCAGCAGGACGGCGTGCCGATGATCCTGCTGATCGGGCAGGTGCCCCGCAAGGACCTGCGCAAAGAGGCCTTCCAGGAGATCGACTACCAGAAGATGTTCGGGTCCATCGCCAAGTGGGTCCACGAGGTGGCCGCGCCCGAGGACCTGGCCTGGGCGGCCCTGAAGGCCCTGCGGGTGGCGACGTCCGGCACGCCCGGGCCGGTGGTGCTGGTGGTGCCGGAGGACGTGCAGCAGTCGCCCGCGCCGCGGCCGGACTGGGTCGCGGAGCCGGCCAGCCCCACCCAGCCGGCGCCGGCCGCGCTGGAGCGGATGCGCGCCTTGCTGGCGGCCGCCAGCAGGCCCCTGATCATTGCCGGCGGCGCCTTCAACGCGCCCGGCGGGCGCGAGGCGCTGCGCCGCCTGGCGGAACGGTATGGAATACCGGTGGCGGTATCGTTCCGCCAGCATGACATTTTCCCGAACACGCACGCGCTGTACGCGGGGGACCTGGACCTGGCGACGCAAGCCGCGCAGGTGGAGGCCTTCGATTCCAGCGACCTGATCCTGGCCCTGGGCACGCGCCTGGGCGACATCACGACGCAAGGCTACACTTTCCCCGCCTATCCCAGGCCGTCGCAGACGCTGGTGCACTGCCATGCCGACGCGGGCGTCGTGAACCAGCACTTCACGGCCGACGTGGGCATCGTCGCGGACCCGGTGGCCACGGCGCAGGCGCTGGGCGAGCTGCCGGCCGCGGGGAACGGCGCGGCCCGCGGCGACTGGGCGGCGTCGCTGCGGGCCATCCGCGAACGCGCCGCCGCCTGGCCCAGTCCGTCGGCGGACGACGGCGTGCCGTTCGTGTCGGTGGTGCGGTCCCTGGCCGAGCAGGCGCCCGCGGACGTGATGGTCTGCCTGGACGCGGGCACGTTCGCCGCGCCGGTGTACCGCCACTTCCCCTTTGTCTACCCGCAGCGGCTGATGGCGTCGCAATCCGGCGCGATGGGCTACGGCACGCCGGCGGCGATCGCATCGCAATTGCGCCGCCCGCGGAGCAAGGTCGTGTGCCTGGCGGGCGACGGCGGCTTCATGATGACCGGCAACGAGATGATGGCCGCGGCCGAGCGCGGCCTGCCCATTCTGTTCATCGTCTCCAACAACAATTGCTACGGGTCCATCCGGCTGCACCAGGTGCGCACCTATCCCGGGCGCTACGTGGGCACCGATCTCGCCAGCCCGGATTTCACGATGATCGCGCGCGCCTTCGGCATGCAGGCCGAGCACGTCACCCGTCCCGACCAGGTGACCGCCGCGGTCGCCAGGGGGCTGGCCTCGACCGTTCCGTACTTCCTGGAGGTCAAGACCAGCCTGGCCGCGATCCTGCCCGCGGGCGTGGACGCGCGGGCGGGCATCGACCTGCTGGGGCGCGGCGGGCCGGCGCCGGTTCATTCCCGGTAGCCGGGGTCTTTCCTGTCCATCAGGCGCAGCATGGCGGGCCATTCCAGTTCGCCGAACGGCCGGCGCGTCCCCGGCTGGTACAGGTGCCAGGTCTTCTCGATCACTTCCGGCGGCGGCAGGCAGAGTTCGCGGTTGGCGGCCAGGGCGTCCACTTGCGCCTTGCACGCCATTTCCAGCCAGTACAGCGTGTTGAAGGCCTGCGCGATGCTCGGCCCCACGGCCAGCAGGCCGTGGTTGCGCAGGATCATCGCTTCGGACCGGCCCAGGTCCGCCACCAGGCGTCCGCGCTCGTCCAGGTCGATGGCGACGCTTTCGTAGTCGTGGTACGGAATCTTCGCGAAGCGCATCGCGGTCTGGGTCAGCGGCAGCAGGCCGCATTTCAGCGCCGACACCGCCATGCCGGCCCGCGTGTGCGTGTGGATGACGCACTGCACGTCGTGGCGCGCCCCGTGCACGGCGCTGTGGATGACGTAGCCGGCGGCGTTGATGCCGTATTCGCCTTGGGGGTTGCTCAGCACCTGCCCGTCCAGGTCGATCCTGACCAGGCTGGACGCGGTGATTTCGTCGTACATCATGCCGTAGGGGTTGATCAGCAGATGGCCGTCCGGTCCGGGGATGCGGGCCGTGATGTGGTTGTAGATCAGGTCGCTCATGCCGAAGTGCGAGATCAGCCGGTAGCAGGCGGCCAGTTGGACGCGGGTTTCCCATTCCTCGGGGCTCATGCCGGAAGCGGTGCGCATGCTTGTCTTCTCCTGTTCAGTCGGTGGCCTTGACCTTGAAGTCGCGGACCACCTTGCCCCACGACTCGTATTCCGTTTTCATCAGCGCGCCGAATTCGGCGGGCGAGGCGGTGGTGCGGACCTGCGCGCCCAGGTCCGCCAGTTTGTCGCGCACGGCCGGGTCCGCCAGGACCGCGTTGACTTCCGCGGCCAGCTTTTCCTGGATCGGGGGCGCGATCCCGGCGGGCGCGATCAGGCCCAGCCACGCGCCCATGTCGAATCCGGGGAACCCCTGTTCGGCGACGGTGGGCACGTCCGGCAGGCTCGCCACGCGCTCCGGCGTGCTGACGGCCAGCGCCTTCAGCCGGCCGGCCTTCACCAGCGCCAGCGACGACACCATGGTGTCGAACGTGGCGTAGGTCCGTCCGCCCACGATGTCGGTCTGCGCCTGGCTGCTGCCCTTGTAGGGCACGTGGATCATGCGGGCGCCGGCCTTGGACAGCAGCACGGAAGTCACCAGGTGGCTGGTCGTGCCCACGCCGGTCGTGGCGTAGGTGTATTGGTCCGGCTTCGCCTTCACGGCCGCGAGGAACTCGTTCAGATTGTGGGCGGGGTTGTCCGGGCCGACGACGAACAGGTAGGGCAGCCAGGTCAGCAGGCCGATGGGCGCGAAGTCCTTGCGCGCGTCGTAGTTGAGGTTGGGATAGACGTGCGGGTTGATGGCCTGCGGCGCGGAGGCGCCGATCATCAGCGTATAGCCGTCGGGCTTGGCGCGCGCGCCCAGGCCCGCGGCGATGGAGCCGCCCGCGCCGGGCTTGTTCTCGACGATGAACTGCTGGCCCAGGCGCTGGGCCAGGCGGTCGCCCAGCATCCGGGCGACGGTGTCGGTCGCGGTGCCGGGAGGAAATCCGACCAGGATGGTGACCGGCCTGGCGGGATAGGGGTCCTGCGCGCGGGCCGGTCCCGCCGCCGTCCAGGCCGCCGCGGCAAGCAGGGCCGCCAGCGCGGCGCGCCGCCATGATGATGGCCCGGCCGTCCCGGGGGCGGACGGCGTTCCGCCTCGCGTTATCGCATTGCGCATCGTTGTCTCCAGTCATTGTTCTGATGGCGGGAGAGCGCCTGCGCCTGCCCGCAACGGGATCCTGTCGGACAGCCCGTCGCAGACCACGGTCGCACAAGGGCCGGCCGCCTTCAATGGCGCGGGCGGCCAAGCAGATAGCGCGAAATGGCATAGAGGGCGGACGCCTCGCGGGCGTCCGCCGGAGGGATCAGGCCGTCAGGCTGATCCAGGTCGTCTTCAGGTCGCTGTACTTGTCCAGCGCATGCAGCGATTTGTCGCGGCCGAAACCGGACTGCTTGACCCCGCCGAAGGGCACGGTGATGTCGCCGTCGGCGTAGCAGTTGACCCACACCAGGCCGGCGCGCAGGCGGCGCGAGAGGCGGTGGGCGCGCGAGAGGTTCGCGGTCCAGAGGCCCGCGCCCAGGCCGTAGACCGAATCGTTGGCCAGCCGGACGGCGTCGTCCTCGGTGGCGAAGCGCTGGGCCGCCAGCACGGGGCCGAAGATCTCTTCCCGCACCAGGCTGTTGCCCTGGTCCGCGCAATCGAAGATGGTCGGCTCGATGTAGTAGCCGCCGGTGGCGCCGAGGGCCTGGCGGCCGCCCAGGCGCAGGCGCGCGCCTTCCGCGGCGCCGGCCTCGATGCGGGCGAGCACGCCCCGCATCTGCCGTTCGTCGACCATGGCGCCCATGGCGGTGGCGGGGTCCAGCGGATCGCCCGGCTGCAGCGCGGCCGCGTGGGTAGCGACTTTCTCCATGAAAGCGTCGTAGATGCCGTCCTGCACGTAAAGGCGCGACCCCGCGATGCAGACCTCGCCCTGGTTGGAGAAAATGCCCAGCGCCGCGGCCAGGGCCGCGCGGTCCAGGTCGGGGCAGTCCTCGAACACGATGTGGGGCGACTTGCCGCCGCATTCCAGCCAGACGCGCTTGAGGTTCGACTGGCCCGAGTACTCCATGAAGCGCTTGCCGGTGGCGGTGGAGCCGGTGAAGGCGATGCAGTCCACGTCCGGATGCAGGCCCAGCGCCTGGCCGGCCTGCGCGCCCAGGCCGGGCACCACGCTGAAGACGCCCGCGGGGATGCCGGCTTCCCCGGCCAGCGCCGCGAGCCGGATGGCCGACAGCGAGGCCTGCTCCGCCGGCTTGAGGATGACACTGTTGCCGGCCGCCAGCGCGGGCGCGACCTTCCAGGCGGCCATCATCAGCGGATAGTTCCACGGCACCACGGCCGCGACCACGCCCAGGGGTTCGCGGGTGATGGTGGCCAGCGCGCCGGGGCCGGTCGGCGCGATCTCGTCGTAGATCTTGTCGATGGCCTCGGCGTACCACGCATAGCAGCGGGCGGTCTCCGGCACGTCGAAGGCGAGGGCATCGCGTATCGGCTTGCCCATGTCCAGGGTTTCGAGCAGGGCGAGTTCCTCGCGGTGCTGGTCGATCAGCGCCGCCAGGCGCAGCAGGCGTTCCTTGCGCTGGCGCGGGGCCAGGCCGCTCCAGACACCGGCCTCGAAGGCGCGGCGCGCGGCCCGGACCGCGCGGTCCACGTCGGCCGCGCCGCAGGCGGCCACGTCCGCCAGCTTGCGGCCGTCGATGGGGCTGGTGGCGGCGAAGGTGGCGCCGTCCGCGGCGCCGCAATACGCGCCGTCGATATAGGCGCGGCCGTCGAACGACAGGGAGGCGGCCTTGGCGCGCCAGTATGCGGTGTCCTGGGTCATGGTCATACCTGCTTGTCGTTGGCGCGCGCCACCATGGCGTCGAGCAGCACGTTGCAACCGGCTTCCAGATCGGCGGGCTTGGCGTCCTCGATCTCGTTGTGGCTGATGCCGTCCTTGCACGGGACGAAGATCATGGCGGTGGGCGTGACGCCGGCCATGTAGACGGCGTCGTGCCCGGCGCCGGTGACGATGTCCATGGCGGCCAGGCCCCGGCGGGCGGCGCCGTCGCGCACCTTGCCCACGAGGTCCGGATCGAAGGGCGTGGGCGCGAAGTACTGCACCTGCTTGATGTCGACCTCCACGTTGTGGCGTTGCGCGATGTCGGCGCAGGCGGCCAGCAGGCGCTCGTCCATGCGCGCGAGCGTGGCCGCGTCCTCGTGGCGCAGGTCCACGGTCAGGCGCACCTGCCCGGGAATGACGTTGCGCGATCCGGGGTGCGCGTGGATTTCTCCGACGGTGCCGCGGCCATGGGGCTGATGATCGTTGGCGATGTCCACCACGGCCTGCAGCAGGAAGCTGGCGGCATAAAGGGCGTCGCGGCGGATCGGCATCGGCGTCGGGCCGGCGTGCATTTCCATGCCGGTGACGACCGCGTCGTACCAGCGCACGCCCAGCGATCCCGTCACCACGCCGACCGTCTTCTCCTCGTGCTCCAGAATGGGGCCCTGTTCGATGTGCGCCTCGAAATACGCGCCCACCGGACGGCCGCCCACCGGGTCCGCCCCGGCGTAGCCGATGGCGGCCAATTCGTCGGCCACCGACTTGCCGTCGTGGTCGGTCGCGGCCAGCGCCACTTCCAGCGGGAACTTGCCGGCGAACACGCCCGAGCCCATCATCACGGGCAGGAAGCGCGAGCCTTCCTCGTTGGTCCAGATCGCCACTTCCAGCGGGGCTTCGGTCACGATGCCATGGTCGTTCAGCGTGCGCATGACCTCCAGGCCCGCCAGCACGCCGTAGCAGCCGTCGAACTTGCCGCCGGTGGGCTGGGTGTCGATATGGCTGCCGGTCATGACGGGCGGCAGATCGTTATCGCGGCCGGCGCGGCGCGCGAAGATGTTGCCCACCTGGTCCACGCGCAGCGTCATGCCGGCCTCGCGCATCCAGCCGGTGACGAGATCGCGGCCCTGGCCGTCCAGCGCGGTCAGCGCCAGCCGGCAGTTGCCGCCCTTGGGCGTGGCGCCGATGCGGGCCAGGTCCATCAGCGACCGCCACAGCCGCTGTCCGTCGATAGAAATAGTCGTCGTCATGTCGAAAGTCCTTGCAGGTCAGTGCGCGGCGCGGGCCAGCGCCGCCTCGCGGATGCCCGTCAGCGTTTCGCCGGGCGAGATGCCGTCGGCGTCATAGCGGATCTCCAGCAGCGCCGGAAGGTTTTCGCGCTCGGCGAAGGCCAGCGCCCGTTCGAAGGCCGGGCCGAAGTCGGCGGTGCGCTCCACGGCCTCGCCATGGCCGCCGTAGCCGCGGATGATCTGGGTGAAATCCGGGTTCTCGAAGGACAGGGCGATGGCGCGCGCGGGGAACTCGCGTTCCTGGTGGGCGCGGATCGTGCCCCAGATTCCGTTGTTGAACACCAGCACGACCACGCCCAGGCGGTATTGCAGCGCCACGCCCAGTTCCTGCATGTTCATCTGGAAGCAGCCGTCGCCGGCATAGCACACCACGGTGCGCTTGCGGTCTTCGAGCTTGGCGGAGATGGCCGCCGGCAGCCCGTAGCCCATCGACCCCACCGTCGGCGTCAGGCTGGTGCCCGGCCCGGTGTAGCGGCGGTAGCGGTGGGGATACAGCGCGTAGTTGCCGGCGCCCACCGTGATGCAGGCGTCGGCCGGGACATGGGCGTCGACATAGGCGGCCGCCTCGTCCAGGCTCATGGGGCCGGGCGAGGACAGCGGCGCAAGGCTGTCGACGAGTTCCTGGTGGGCGTCGCGCACGGCCTGCCCGCGCGGCGCGGCGTGGCCGGGCGTCAGCGTGGCGGCGGCCGCGGCGAAGCTCGCCGCGTCGGCCACGATGGCCTGGGTCGGCGAAAACACGCGGCCCAGTTCGGCGGCGTCGGGGTAGACGTGGATCAGCTTCTGGCGCGGCAGCGGGCTTTCGATGACGGTGTAGCCTTCGGTGGTGGCCTCGCCCAGGCGGGTGCCGACCGCCAGCACCAGGTCGGCGTCCAGCAGCCGCTGGCGCAGCGCGGGCGTCATGGACCAGCCCACGTGGCCCGCGGCGTTGGGATGGCGCTGGTCGAAGCACTCCAGGCGGCGCCAGGCGGTGCCCACCGGCAGCTCGAAGCGCTCGGCGAAGCCGGCGATCTGGTCGATCGCGGCCTGGTGCCAGCCGTTGCCGCCCAGCAGCAGGAACGGGCGCTCGGCCGCGTCCAGCAATTGGGTCATGCGGGCCAGGTCGGCGGTGCCCGGATGGCTGTGCACCCGGGTGTAGCGCGGCAGGTCGGCCACGCTGGCGCGGCCCCACAGCGTGTCTTCCGGCAGCGCCAGCACCACGGGACCGGGCCGGCCGCTGGTGGCGACCGCGAACGCGCGCGAAATGTACTCGGGGATGCGGTCGGCCCGGTCGATCTGCGCCACCCACTTGGCCATCTGGCCGAACATGCGGCGGTAGTCGATTTCCTGGAAGGCTTCGCGCTCCATGAAGTCGTTGCCCACCTGGCCGACGAACAGGATCATCGGCGTGGAGTCCTGGAAGGCCGTGTGCACGCCGATGCTGGCGTTGGTGGCGCCCGGGCCGCGCGTCACGAAGCAGATGCCGGGCTCGCCGGTCAGCTTGCCGTAGGCCTCGGCCATGTAGGCCGCGCCGCTTTCCTGGCGGCAGACGATGGGCTCGATGGCGCCGGTGTGCTCATTGAGCGCGTCGATGCAGGGCAGGTAGCTTTCGCCGGGGATCATGAACACGCGGCGCGCGCCATGGATGCGCAGTTGCTGCATCAGGATCTGGCCGCCGTTGCGTTCGGGGATTGCGGCTGGCGTCATTCGGAGTCTCCTTGTTGCGGGACGGCCTGCGCGCGGCGCTCGGCGGCCCAACGTTCGAATTGGTGGTGGCGCGCCAAGAGGCGGCGCGCGGTGTTGTAGGTGGGCGGGTCGATGCGTTCGGCGTCGCGGCGGCCGGCGCGCTGCGCCTCGTAGCGGGAGACGCAGTCATGGGCCGCGGCGACTTCATCGGGCGCGGGCGTGAACACCGCGTGGATCATCGGCACCTGTTCGGCGACGGTGGCGCACTTGGATTTCAGGCCCAGCCGGCGCGCCCAGCGCAGGTCGGCTTCCAGCGCCGGCATGTCGCGGTAGTTGAACGGGCAGTCGATGGGCAGCACCCCGGCGGCCGTGCAGTCCACCAGGAAGCGGGCGCGCAGGTGATGCAGTTCGATGCCGTCCTTGCCGCGCTCCGCGCCCAGGCTGGCGGTCAGGTCCTCGGCCGCCAGCAGGCAGGCCGACACGCGCGGGCTGGCGGCCAGGATGTCGTAGGCGCGGTGCACGCCCAGCGCCGACTCCAGCGTGGGCACGATCTCGGTGCGGCCGGCGGGCAGCCCCAGCTCGGTTTCCAGCGCGGCGATGGCCCGGTCCAGCGCCACGATCTGCGCGGCGCTTTCGGCATGCGGCAGGAACACGGCGTCCGGCGCCCCGGCCATGACGCCGCGCAGGTCGGCCAGGCCGTCCTCTTCCAGCTTGTTGATGCGCACGGCGGCCACCGCGCCTTGCGCGCGGCAGCGCGCGAACAGCGCCGCGATCAGGCCGCGGGCGGCCGGCCGGTCGGCCGGCGCGGTGAACTCTTCCAGGTCGGCGACCAGGGCGTCGGCGCCGCTGGCCAGGGCGGCCGCTTGCGCGGCGGCGTCCATGCCGGGCACGAACATCCAGCTACGGCGCAGGGCCGCGGGGCGCAGGGGGGATTCAGCGGGGTTCATTGCACGTGCCTCGGCAGGAACAGCACCAGTTCGGGAACGAAAGTCAGCAGCAGCATGACGGCGGTCATGGCCAGCATCATCCAGGATAGCGGGCGCAGCGTCTGCATCATGTTGATGCCGCCGATCTTGCAGGCGGCCATCAGGTCGACCCCGACCGGCGGCGTGTTGGCGCCGATGGCCATGTTGATCGACAGCAGGATGCCGAAGTGCACCGGATCGATGTTGTAGTGCGCCAGCACCGGCATGACCACGGGGGCGACGATGATGATGACCGGGATCGCCTCCATGAACGTGCCCAGCAGCAACAGCACCACCGTGAGCACGAGCAGCACCGCGATCCGGCTGTCGGTCCATTCGACCAGCAGCGCGGACAGGGCCTGCGGCACCTGTTCGGCCACCAGCACCCAGGCGAACAGGCCCGACGCGCCGATGATGAGCAGGATGGACGCGCTGGTTTCGCCGGTGGACTTGAGGTTGTCCCACAGCGACTTCAGGCTCAGCGTGCGGTACCAGAAGAAGCCGATCAGCAAGGCGTAGACGATGGCGCTGGAGGCGGCCTCGGTGGCCGTGAAGATGCCGAAGCGGATGCCGCCGATGATCAGCACCGGCACCATCAGCGCGGGCAGCGCGTCGACGGCGGCGGCGCGCAGCTCGGCCCAACTGAAGGGCTGCCCGCCGGCCCAGCCGTGCTTGCGCGACTGCCAGACGGCCACGCCGATCAGCGACAGCCCCAGCAGGATCCCGGGGATGATGCCGGCCATGAACAGCTTGCCCACCGACGTATCGGTGATGGTGCCGTACACGATCAGCACGATGCTGGGCGGGATGATGGTGGAGGTGGCGCCGGCGCTGCCGACCAGCGCGCAGGAGAATCCCTTGTCGTAGCCGCTGCGCGCCATGGCGGGCAGCAGCAGGCTGCCGATGGCGACCACGTCGGCCACGCCCGAGCCGGACAGCGCGCCGAACATCAGGCAGGCCAGCACGGCGACGACGGCCAGGCCGCCCTTGATGTCGCCGACGATGGCCGCGCACAGCCGCACGATGCGCTGGGTCAGGCCGGCGCCGTTCATCAGTTGGGCGGCCAGGATGAAGAGCGGAATGGCCAGCAGCGTGAAGCTGTCCAGCCCCACTACGTACTGCTGCGCCGCGACCATCATGGGCGCGGAATCGTAGACGGCCAGGTAGGCCAGGCAGGACAGCACCAGGCCGAAAGCGATGGGCATGTCGATCAGCACCGTGACCGTGAACACGCCCATCAGGAAGAGAGCACCCGTAGACATTTTGTCAATCCTTTGCTGCTGCGGCGGGGGCCGGGGAGAACAGTTGCGCCAGGTGCACCACCACGGTGATGGCGCAGGCGAAGGGCAGCGCCAGGTAGACCGTGCCAGCCGAGACGTCGAGCGCCGGCAGCGTCTGGTCCATGGTCAGGTCGGCCAGTTGCCAGCCGGCGTAGCCCAGCGCCGCCAGGCCGACGATGATGAGGGCCTGGTTGAGGCGTTCGAACGCGGCCAGCACGCGCGGGCTGCGCACCATGAAGGGCAGCAGGCCCGCCATCAGGTGCGAGCGTTCGAAGCTGCAGGTGACGCCGCCGATGAAGGCCGACCACACCAGCACCAGGCGGGGCAGTTCCTCGGCCCAGTGCGGCGTGGTGTGGGTGACGAAACGGGCGAACACCACGTAGGAGATCAGGATCGCCAGCAAGGCCACCGCCAGGGCGGCGAAGGCCTTGCTGATGCCCGACAGGATCGCGGACAGTCGGTTGAGCATTACTTGGCCTCGCGGTACTTCTGGACCAGCGCCATCAGTTCGGGGCCGTAGGCGGCCGAATAGGTCTTCCAGACGGGCTCGACGGCGGCGGCGAAGGCGGCCTTGTCGACTTCGTTGACCTGCATGCCCTTGTCCTTGAGCTGGGCGATGAACTGCTGGTCGCCGTCGCTGATCATCTTGCGCTGGGCGTCGCGCCACTTGTCGGCGGCCGCCTGCACCACCTGCTTGTCCTCGGCCGAGAGGCGGTTCCAGATCGGCTTGGAGACGATCAGGTTGGCCGGGCCCCAGACATGG
Source organism: Achromobacter veterisilvae (assembly GCF_037619525.1). Classification (NCBI taxonomy): domain Bacteria; kingdom Pseudomonadati; phylum Pseudomonadota; class Betaproteobacteria; order Burkholderiales; family Alcaligenaceae; genus Achromobacter; species Achromobacter veterisilvae. The sequence continues at coordinate 4,129,922 of NZ_CP148753.1, forward strand.
CCGGTCAGGGACAGGTACTTCTGCACTTCGAAGAAGGACGAGGTGTAGATGATGGACAGCGGGTTTTCCTGGGCGTCGAACACCTTCTGCTGCAGGGCGGAATACAGCTCGCCGAAGGCCAGCGGCGCGGGGTTGGCGCCCAGGGCGGTGAAGGTGTCCAGGCGCATCTTGTCGGGCGTGACGCGGGTCTTCAGGCCGGCCAGGTCGGCGGGCTTGGCGACCGGGCCGCGGTTGTTCGTGACGTGGCGGAATCCGTTCTCCCACCACGAGACGATGACCAGGTTCTTCTGGTCGGCCAGTTTGGCCAGCGCCGCGCCGAGTTCGCCGTCATAGGCCTTGTACGCCTGTTCGGCGCTGGACCAGGTATAGGGCAGCTCCACCACGCCGAACTTCGGTTCGATCGGCTGCAGCGAACCCGAGCCGATGATCGCCGCGCCCTGGCTGCCGATCTGCAGGCCTTCGAGCATGGTCTTTTCGTTGCCGAGCTGGCCGCTGGGGAACAGCACGAAGTTGACGCGGCCGGCGGTCTTTTCCTTCACTTCGGCGGCGAAGCCTTCGGCCGCCTTGTTCCAGCTATGGCTGGGGGCCAGCACGTGCCCCAGCTTGATGTCGAGGGCGTGGGCCGACAGGGGCGCGAAGCCCGCGAGGGCGAGCAGGGCGGCGGCAAGCAGGGTCTGTTTCTTTTGGGGAGAGAGGGTCATGGTGGAACTCCAGCGGCAGGGTGGGAAGGGTTGATTAGGGTGGGGCGGCAAGGTCAGTAGGACTGGGCGCGCATCGAGGCGGGCCCTCCGGGCAGGGCGATGCGGGTGCCGGTGTCGGCCAGGCCCTCGTCGCCCACGGCGAGGACTTGCATCTCGGCATCCAGGAAATTGCCGACATACAGGTAGCGGCTGTCGGGACTGAAGGCCACGCCCTCGGGCAGCGCGCCGACTTCGATGGCGCCGGCGCGGGTCACGGACAGGCCGGCTATGCGCAGCAGCACGATCTGTCCGCGCGGGTGGTGGAACCACTCGCTGGACGGGTTGTTCGAGCCCTGCACGATGGCGACGGCGGCGTAACGGCCGTCCGGGCTGATGGCGATGCCCTCGGGGCCGTCCTCCACCATGATGCGGTCGATCACGCGGGGCGGCGTTGCGTTCAGGTCCACCACGCTGACGGAATCGGCGTGGCCGTCCGAGGCGGTCGGGCTGCCCATGTCCACCACCAGCGCCAGCGCGCCGTCGGGCGAGACGACGAGGTTGAAGGGGACGAGGCCGGTGGTCAGGTCCTCGGCGGGATCGTGCGTCACACGGGGAAGGCCGCCGCTCTCGTCGATGCGCAGCACGCCCAGGCGGTGGGCGTCCGTCTTGACCACGAACGCTCGGCGGCCGTCGGCGGCGAACGAAACCGCCACGACGGGCGTGCCGACGTCCACTTCCGCGCAGACCTCGGCGCGGCCGCCGGCGATGCGCACCACCGTCACGGAGTGGCCCGCCTTGTTGGCTACCAGCGCCAGCGTGCCGGCGCGGTTGATCGACAGCCCCGAGGGCTGCAGGCCGGCCCGCAGCCGCTGCGAGACGGCGGGCGGCCGGGCCGCCAGGTCGATCACGTACAGGTCGCGTCCGGGTTCGGGCTGCCAGCCGGCGCCGTCGGCGCGTTCGGGCCAGGCCATGGAATCGGCAATGAGGCCCAGGCGCTGGTCCGGCGTGACCGCCAGGTTGACGGGCGGGCCGAACAGCGAATTGGGCAGGGGCAGGGTGGCGACCAGTTCGGGCGCGGCCGGGTTGGGGCCGGCGTCGAAGACGCACAGGCTGTCGCTGCCGGGCGCGAGGAAGCGGATCCGGCCGTCGTCCCAGGTGACCTTCCGGTCGTTCCCGACGAGCAGCAGTTGCGGGCCGTCGGTCCGGTTCATGCGGCGATCTCCTGGGGTTCGGGCACCGCCAGCGTGGCGCCGATGAGCTGTTGCGTGTAGGGATGGGCCGGGGCGAAATAGACCTGGTCGGCCGGCCCGCGCTCGACCACGCGGCCGCCTTGCAGCACCACGATCTCGTCGGCGATGTGCTGCACCACGGCCAGGTTGTGGCTGATGAAGAGATAGCCCAGGCCGCGTTCGCGCTGCAGTTCCATCAGCAGGTTGAGGATCTGCGCCTGCACGGAGACGTCCAGCGCCGAGGTGGGCTCGTCGCAGATCAGCAGTCGGGGTTCCAGCATCAGCGCGCGGGCGATGGCCACCCGCTGGCGCTGGCCGCCGGACAGTTCGCGCGGATAGCGCGCGGCGAAGGCGGGCACCAGGCCCACGGCGTCCATCATCCGGCGCACGGACGCCGCGCGCGACGCGGCGTCGCCGACGCCATGGACCCGCAGCGGCGCGGTCAGGATTTCGCTGATGGTGCGGCGCGGATTGAGCGAGGAATAGGGATCCTGGAACACCATCTGGATGCGCCTGGCCCGGGCGCGGGCGGGCATGGCCGCCAGCGGCTGGCCGTCCAGCAGGGCGCGGCCCTGGGTGGGGGCCAGCAGGCCCAGCATCAGCTTGGCGATGGTGGATTTGCCGCTGCCGGATTCGCCCACCAGGCCGACGGTGCGGCCGGCCGGCACCAGCAGGTCGATGTCGTGCAGGATGCGGGGCGCGGGCCGGCGCGGGAACAGGCCGGCGCGCCCGTACTGGAACGACAGGCCGTCCAGGCTGACGCTGGCGCCGCGCGAAGAAGAAGGTAGCGTCATGCCGGTACTCCATGGCGCAGCGCGCCGGGTTTGACGCAGTAGCAGCGGTGGCCGCCCTGCACCCGGGCCGTGAAAGGCTGGGCGCAGCGCGGTTCGGCCGCGGGGCAGCGTTCGCGGAACGCGCAGCCGACGATGGCGGCGTCCAGCGAGGGCACGGCCCCGGCGATGGTGGGCAGCTCGGCCCGCGGCGCGGTGCGCCCCGGCTGCGGGATGCAATTGAGCAGCATCGAGGTGTAGGGGTGGCTGGGGCGTTCCAGCACGGTCTGCACGCTGCCCGCCTCGACGATGTCGCCCGCGTACATGACGATGACGTGGTCGGCGATGCGCGCCACCAGGCCCATGTCGTGCGAGATGAACACCATCCCCAGGCCGAATTCGGCCTGGATGTCGCGCAGCAGGTCCAGCAGTTCGGCCTGGACGGTCACGTCCAGGGCGGTGGTGGGCTCGTCGGCGATCAGCAGTTCCGGCCCGCACATCAGCGCCATGGCGATCATCACGCGCTGGCGCAGGCCGCCCGACAGCTCGAAGGGGTATTGCCGCATGCGTTCCCGCGGGTTGGCGATGCCGACGCGGCGCAGCAGGTATTCGGCGCGCTCGGCGGCCTCGCGGCGGCTGACGCGCTTGTGGCGGCGCAATACGTCGGTCAACTGCGTGCCGATCGGGAACACCGGGTTCAGCGACGTCATGGGATCCTGGAAGATCATGGCGATGCGCGCGCCGCGCAATTGCGCCAGCGCGGCGGGCGTCAGCGACGCCAGGTCCTGGCCGGCGAATTCCAGCGCGGCCACGCGGCGGCGCGCGGCGGCCGGCAGCAGGTCCAGCAGCGCCAGGGCGGTCAGCGACTTGCCGCAGCCCGATTCGCCCACGATGCACAGCGTCTTGCCGCGTTCCAGGCTGAAGTCCACCGCGCGCACCACGTGCTTGACGTGCGTGGCCGTGTGGATGTCGATGTGCAGGTCCTGGACCCGCAGGAGGGGAGCGTTCATCGGATCACCCTTTTTTCATTTGCACGGCGCGCAGCGACTCGCCCGCCCGGTTCACGCACAGCACCAGGACGAACAGCACGACGCTGGGGATCACCACCAGCGAGGGCTGGAACAGCATGTTCTCCTTGCCCTCGGCGATCATCAGGCCCAGCGACGGCATCGGCGCCGGGACGCCCAGGCCCAGGAACGACAGCGAGGCCTCCAGCGTGATGGCCATGGCGGCGTCCACGGTGCCGATGATGAGCAGGTTGCCCACCAGGTTGGGCAGGATGTCGCTCCAGATGATCTGTAGATGAGTGCAGCCCTGCAGGCGGGACGCGGTGACGAATTCGGCGTTGCGCAGGCCGGCCGCCATGGTCCGGGCCACCAGCGCGTACCGTTCCCACAGCAGCAGGCCCAGCACCAGCACCACCACGGTGAGCGAGGCGCCCACCACTGACACCACGGCCAGCGCCACCAGGATGATGGGCAGCGCCAGGCGGGCGGTGATGAGGAAGGACACGGCGCGGTCCACGGGGCCGCCGAAATAGCCGGCGACCACGCCCAGCGTGGTGCCGATCAGCCCGCCCATCAGCGCCACGGACAGTCCGATCAGCGCCGACACGCGCACGCCGTACAGCGCGCGCGCCAGCACGTCGCGGCCGAGCTGGTCGGTGCCCAGGATGTGGTTCCAGTTGCCGTCCTCGCCCCACACGGGCTCCTGGAGCCGGGCCAGCAGATCCTGCGTATACGGATCGTGGGGAATCAGGTAGGGGCCGATCAGGCCGGCCAGCACCAGCAGCACGAGCATGGCCAATCCGAAGCGGCGGCCCAGGCGGGCGGCGCGTTCGCCGCGGCCGGGAGCGGGAAGGGTAGAGGCGATACTGGTCATGGCGACACTCGCACGCGGGGGTCGAGCCAACCGTTGATCAGGTCGGCGACCAGGGTCAGGACGATATAGATGAGGGCGAAGATCAGGATCAGCGCCTGCATGGTGGGGAAGTCGCCGCGCAGGATCGAGGTCCAGGCGAGCAGCCCCGCGCCGTTGATGGCGAACACGGTTTCGATGACGACCGAGCCGGCCAGCAGCGTGCCCATCTGCGCCGCCGCCAGCGACACCAGCGGCCGCAAGGCGTTGCGCAGCGCGTACTTGAGCACCACGCTGGGGCCGCCCAGGCCCATGGCGCGGGCGGTGCGGATGTAGTCGGTGGCCAGCACCGTTTCCATTTCCGATTTCATCAGGCGCAGCATCGCGGGCATGGCGAACAGGCCCAGCGCGGTCACCGGCATGATGTAGTGCTTCCAGGTGTCGAAGCCCGACGCCGGCAGCCATTGGTTGCGGACGCTGAAGACGATGATCAGCAGGAACGCCAGGCAGAACGGCGGCATGGCCTGGGCGCAGGCCGACAGCAGCATGGTGGCGCGGTCCGCCAGCGAGCCTTTGCGCAGGCCGGCCAGCACGCCCAGCGGAATGGCCAGCAGCAGGGCGAACAGCATGGCGGCCAGGCCCAGCTTGGCGGTGGCGGGGAAATGCTGGCCCAGCAACTCGGCCACGGGGCGGCTGAAGTACAGGCTGTCGCCGAAATCGCCCCGCGCGACGCCGGCCAGCCAGCGGCCGTACTGCAGCAGGATCGGGTCGTCGAAGCCGTGCAATTGCGACAGGCGGGCGGCGTCGGCGGCGCTGCCTTCGCCCGCCAGGCGCGCGGCCGGATTGCCCGAGGCGAACACCAGCGAAAAGCTGATCAGCGACACGAACACCACCAGCAGCGCGGACACCAGCAAGCGGCGGAACAGGAATGCAATCATGGGTCAACCTTTGTCGGTGAGCGCCGGCGGGCGCCTCCCGGGCGCGCGGGCGCCAGGGAGGAAGACCGCGCCGGCGCGGCCGGCAATCCGGATCAGTTCCAGGTGGCCTTGTAGAAACGCGGGAACTCGTCGCCGTCGACCGAGAAGTTCAGGTCCTTGGCCTGCACGGCGTTCAGCGAGTGATTCCACAGGGGCACCCAGTAGGCCTGTTCCGCCACGATCTTCTGCGCCGCGCCGTAGTTCCTGGCGCGCAGCTCGCGGTCCACCGTGGTGTCGGCGGTCTCCAGGTACTTGATGACTTCGGGGTTGCGGGCCTGGTCGTCCGGGCCGCCGCGGAAGAAGTTGCTGGTGGACAGGGCCGCGTCGGCGATGCCGTAGGAACCCCAGTTCGACGACAGCATGGCGATCTTGCCTTCGCGCCAGTTGGTCATGGCGGTGCCGTACTGCTGTTCGACCAGGTTCAGCTTGATGCCGGCCTGCGCCATCTGCGCGGCGGCCGCGTCCAGGATGGCGCGCGGCGGCGCGGAGATCACCAGGTCCAGCGTGACGCCGTTGGGGTAGCCGGCCTGGGCCAGCAACTGCTTGGCGCGAGCGGGGTCGAACTTGTAGGACTGCACGTCGGCCGCGCAACCGAACTGCGCCGGATTGCAAGCCGCGTCGATCACCTTGGACGCGCCGCCCACCAATGCCTTGCGGATGGCCTCGCGGTCGATGGCGTGGTTGATGGCCTGGCGCACTTCCTGCTTGGCCAGCGGCGACTTACCGTCGTCGAAGCGCGGATTCAGCGAGATATAGCTGATGCGCATGATGCTGCTGCTCTTGACCGTGACGGACGGCTGCTTCTCCATGCGCTTGGCCACGTCGGGCGGCACGCGCCAGATCCAGTCCAGGCCGCCGGACAGCAGTTCGGCGTACTGGGTGTTGGCGTCGGGCAGCACCCGCACCACCAGCTTCTGCACGGCCGGCTTGGCGCCGAAGTAGTCTTCGTAGCGTTCGTACACGTAGCGGCTGCCGGGCTGGCTTTCCACCAGGCGGTAGGGGCCGGTGCCGATGGGCTTGGCGCCCATGTCGGACTGATTGGCCTCGTAGTACTTGCGCGGATAGATGGGCAGGTTCTCCGACAGCATTTCCAGCGCCAGCGGGTACGGCGTCTTCATCTTGATGCGGACCGTGTCGTCCGACGCCTTTTCGGCGCGGGCGATCCACGCGACCTGGTTCTGGAAGCGCGCCTTGTAGCCCTCGGAGGACACGAGGTTCAGCGTGTACAGCACGTCGTCGATGGTCAGCAGCGAGCCGTCGTGGAACTTCACGTCCTTGCGGATGGGCAGCTCGATGGTGGTGTCGTCCACGAATTTGTAGCCCGTGGCGATGGCGGGGCCGAACTCCCCGGTGTCCTGGTTTTTCTGCAGCAGGCCCGAAAAGACCATGCGCGCCAGCGCCAGGCCCGGGCGGTCGGACTCTTTGTAGGCGTCCAGCGTGGCCGGAGCCGCGTCGAAGGCGATGTTGAGGGAGTTGTCGGCCTTGTTGGCCTGGACGGCATGGGCGCTCAGCGCAAGTAGCGCCGCGCTCACTAGCTTCACGGTACGGGTCGGCTGCATGTTTTCACCTTGATATGTTTTAGGTATATGACTTACGGGTACTGCGGGTGCTGCGGAACTGCGTATCGGCGGGCAAGCCGCTCCCCTTGCCGCAGGCGGCGCCAGGGCGCCGGCGGTGCATGCACGGTCGGTAGGAGGAGGCGGGCGCCAGGGCGCCCGGCGGGGGTTAGCGGGTCATCGAGTCATCGGATCCCAACGTTGCCGAAGTCTTCCCGCAGGCGCGCCAGGATGCCGACCAGGTGGTCGTGCATGGCGTGGCGCGCGCGGATCGGATCGCGGTCGACGATGGCCGCGAGGATGCGTTCGTGTTCCTGCTGGGCTTCGCTCCACACCTTGGTGGTCACGAAATGCTCTTCCAGCCGGTGGAAGACGGGGCTGAGCGTGCTCAGGTGCCAGATGTGGGAAATCGCGGCGGCCAGGGCCGCGTTGCCGCAGGCCGCGCCGATCGCGCTGTGGAAGGCGCGGTCATGCACGCTGGGCGATTCGGTCAGGGACATGCCTTCGTGCGCCGCGCGGATCGCGGCGATCTGCGCCGGCGATGCCTTCTGCGCCGCCAGCGCCGCGCATTCCGGTTCGATCAGCAGGCGGGTCTCCAGCAGGTCGAAGGGGCCGATGTCGGTGGCCTCGGCGTCATCGGCGGGCGCGGGCGCCTGCGGCGGCGCCTGGTACTGGCCGTCTTCGCGCAGGGCGTTGACGAACACCCCGGTGCCGACCCGCACTTCCACGTAGCCTTCGATCTCCAGCGCGATCAGCGCCTCGCGCACCGACGCGCGGCTGACCTGTAGCTGTTCGGCCAGTTCGCGTTCGGCGGGCAGTCTGCCCCCCGCGGGGAAATCGCCCGCCTTGATGCGCGTGGCGATCTGGTCGGCAATCATGCGATAGAGGCGGGTGGAGGCTACGGCCTGGAGAGCGGTCATCGTGGTGTTGGGGTGGTTGATCGGGATGTAGAGGGTAATGGGTCTGCGGGGTCTTGTCCTGCCCGAGAGTGTCTGGGTATCTGGTGGCCCAGTGGTCAGGCCACTGGACGAAATGTACCGGAGGCATCCTGGCTTGTGAACCGGCCAGGACCGCAATTTTTCGATTTCTAGGGAAAACCACTACCGCCTGAGCGGGGCGGCTGTCAGGGGCGCGGGTCCTGGCGGGCCGGCGCCCCGCCATGAAGCGCCGGCTGGCGGGCGCAGGCGCGGTTCAGGCGGCGGCCAGCCCGGCGAAGAAGCGGGAGGCGTTCGATTCCAGCCCTTCGATGTAGTAGCCGCCTTCCTGCACGATCAGGCTGGGCAGCTTCAGGGCGCCGACTTCCCGGCCCAGCCGTTCGAAGCCCGTCTCGCTGACCGCGACCTTGGCCTGCGGGTCCTTTTCGAAGATGTCGAAACCCAGGGCCAGGACCAGCGCGTCCGGCTGGAAGAGTTCGATGGCGCGCCGCGCCTGCGCGAGCTTTTCGAAGAACACGGACTCGGGCGAACCATGCGGCATGGGCAGGTTGATGTTGTAGCCGTAGCCTTCGCCCGCGCCGCGCTCGTCCTCGTAGCCGGCGACGACGGGATAGAAGTTCCGCGGGTCGCCGTGGATCGACACGTACAGCACGTCGCTGCGTTCGTAGAAGATCTCCTGGATGCCCTGGCCGTGGTGCATGTCCGTATCCAGGATCGCGATTCGCGGAAACCTCGCGGTCAGCCGCTGGGCGGCGATCGCGGCGTTGTTCAGGTAGCAGAAGCCGCCCGCGGCGTCGCGGCGGGCGTGGTGGCCGGGTGGGCGGCAGATGGCGTAGGCATGGCGGTCGCCCGCCAGCAGCGCGTCCGCGCCCGCGATGGCGCATTGCGCCGACCAATAGGCCGACTGCCAGGTGCGGGCCCCGACCGGGCAACTGCCGTCGGCGAGGTAGCGGGCGGCCTGGGCGAGCACGCCGCGCAGGGCGTTCGGTTCGCGCACGAACACGTTGGACACGACCTCGTCGCCCCAATCCTCGGGCAGTTGCTTCCAGTCGGCGTGCGCGCCTTGCAGGAAGCGCAGGTAGTCCAGCGAGTGGACTGCCGAAATCGCGCCCGCGCCCTGGTCGGGCGGCGCCTTAACGTCGAAGCCCAGGCGGCGGGCGGCCTGCGCCAGCGCGTCCAGGCGGGAAGGCACTTCCTGCGGGGTGCGCATCTTGCCCCGGGAGAAATAGGTCTGCGGGTGATGCAGTTTCTGATCGTCGTGGAAGTACGCCTTCATGCTTGTGGGCCCTCGATCTGTAGGTGGAAGCCGCCGGAGCCGCGAACGTCCCGCCGGCAACGGGACTTGCGCGGAAGTGATGACGTTATACGTCCGTATCGTCCACAAGCAAAACGGATTCCGGCGGGCGCGCGCGGGATCAGGGTAATCCCGCGGCGGCGGGATCCAGGGCGCCTAACCGGCGAGGCGGGGATTGAAGGCGTCGTTCAACGCATCGCCCAGCAGGTTGAGCGACAGCACGGTCAGCACGATGGACAGGCCGGGCAGCGCGGCCAGGTACCAGGCGGTGCGCAGCATCTCGCGCGCATCGCCGATCATGCTGCCCCAGGACACCGCATTGGGGTCGCCCATGTTCATGAAGGACAGCGCCGATTCGATGAGGATGGCGTTGGCGACCAGCACCGAGGTCGTGACGATCACGGGCGGCAGCGCGTTGGGCAGGATTTCCAGGAAGGCGATGCGGAAATGGCTGAACCCGTTGCTGCGCGCCGCCTGCACGAATTCCGCTTCGCGCAGGGTGCGGAATTCGGCGCGCACCAGCCGCGCGACCACGGGCCACGAGGCCACGCCGATGGACAGCGCGATCACCGTCACCGAAGGCCGGCCGATGGCGACGATGACGACCACCAGCAGGAACGAGGGAATGGTCTGCAGCAGTTCGGTCACGCGCATCAGCGCCACGTCCGTCCAGCCGCCCGCGTAGCCGGCCGCCGCGCCCACCGCGATGCCGATGGCCAGGCTCAGCAGCGCGGCGGTCACGCCGACGGTCAGCGACACCTGGGCGCCATGCGCCAGGCCGGCGGCGATGTCGCGTCCCATGGTGTCGGTGCCCAGCGGGAACTCCGGATCCTGGCCCGGCCACAGGATGGGCGGACCGACCATGTCCAGCGGATCGTGGGGAAAGACCCACGGGGCCGTGGCCGCGGCCAGCAGGATCAGCAGCAGCAGGACGGCGCCCGCCACGGCGCCGGGGTTGGCCAGCAGGCGCCGCAGCGCGCCTGGGCGCGGCCGGGCCAGGCCGGCGGCGGGAGCGGGCAGGGAAGAGGAGTTCGCGGGCATGGAGTGTCGGGAAGGAGGGGCGCGTCAATGGACGCGGATGCGGGGGTCCAGCAGGGCGTGCAGCAGGTCCACGAGCAGGTTGGCGAGGATGACGAGCAGCGAGGACAGGACCAGGATGCCCAGCAGCACCACGTAGTCGCGCGCCATCACGGACTCGTAGGCCAGGCGGCCCAGCCCGGGCCAACTGAAGACGGTCTCGACCACCACGGCGCCGCCCAGCAGCGTGCCGAAGTTCAGGCCGGCCACCGTCGTGACCGGGATCAGCGCGTTGCGCAGAATGTGGCGGCGCGCCACCGCCCACGGGGCCAGGCCCTTGGCCCGGGCCGTGCGCACGAAGTCCTGGCGGCTGACTTCGAGCATGGAGGCCCGCGTCAGGCGCGCGAAGATGGCGACGTAGAAACCCGCCAGCGCCAGGGTGGGTAGCGCCAGGTGGCGCGCCACGTCCAGCGCGTGCGCCAGGCCGGTGGCGGCGGAGCCGATGGTGGACACGCCGCCCGGCGGCAGCCAGCCCAGTTGCACCGACAGCAGGATGATGGCCATCAGGCCCAGCCAGAAGCCGGGCGTGGAATACAGCAGCAGCGCTGCCAGGGACAGCACGCGGTCGGGCCAGCGGCCCACGAAGCTGGCCATGACCGCGCCCAGCGCGATGCCGGCCGCCAGCGCGCAGCCCAGGGCGCTGAGCATCAGCAGGACCGTGTTGCCCAGCCGGCTGAAGATCAGGTCCGACACCGGCAGGTTGTAGCGCGGCGAAACGCCCAGGTTCAGCCGGGCCAGGTTGCCCACGTAGGCCTGTAGCTGCCGCAGCACGGGCTGGTCCAGGCCGAAGTGGCTGCGCGTGGCGGCCATGCTGGCCTCGGTGGCGGAGCCCGACTCGGCGGCGATCACGTCGGCGGCGTCGCCCGGCACGGCCTGCAGCAGGAAAAAGCTGAGCAGGATGACGCCGATGACGGTGGGGACCGCCTGCAGCAGGGAGCGCGCGAGCGTCTGGGCGGCGCGTAGCGATGTCATGGTGGCGGTTCCGTTGGCGGCTTATTGCAGGTAGACGTCCGCCAGGTTGGACTCCACCCCGTCGGCCGTCAGCGAGTGGTCGTGGACCCGCTGGTTCGCGATGGTGATGAATTCCGGCTGGTACAGATTGAGGTCGGGCACTTCCCGCGCCACGATCCGCTGGAACTCCTTGAACAGCTCGACGCGGCGCGCCGGGTCGTTCTCCACCGCGGCGCCTTCCAGCAGTTCGTCCACCTTGGGATTGCTGTAATGCGTGCCGTTGGAGAAGGGCACGCCCTTGATGAAGTTCTTCGACCAGTACAGCCGCTGGACGCCCACGGTGGGATCGAACAGGTTGCTGGCGCCGTTGGTGGTGAAGGCGAAATCGCGGTCGGTGTAGACGCGCTTGATGAAGGCGGACGCGTCCTGCGACCGGACGGCCACCGCGATGCCGACGCGGGCCAGCGTGGTGCGCAGGTAGTCGGCCAGGCGCGCGCCGTCGGCGCCGATCGGGTTGTAGTCCAGCGGCACGCGGAAACGCACGCCGTCGGCTCCCTTCGGATAGCCGGCTTCGTCCAGCAGCGCGTTGGCGCGCTTCAGGTCGTAGGCATAGGGCGAGGGCGCCGGGTCGTTGTAGGTCTTCAGGCCCGGGGCGATGGGTGAATAGGCCACCTGGCCCACGCCGTAGTTCACGACCTTCAGGATGACGTTGCGGTCCACGGCATGCGCGACCGCCTGCCGGACCTTCTCGTTCTTGAAGTGCGGTTCGTCCAGGTTGAACTCCAGCCGCGTGACGTTGTAGGAATAGCTGTTGCCCTTGGTCTCGAAGCGCAGCGACGGCACGGTCTTCAGCCGCGCCAGGTCGGCCAGCGGCACGGGCGTGCGGTAGCCGAGATCGGCGGTGCCGGTTTCGAAGGCGATGGCGGCGGCGGCCGGATCGGCCACGATGCGCACGATCAGGCGGTCGATGTAGGGCTTGGGCTTGTCCCAGTAGTCCGGATTGCGCTCATAGACGATATGGCTGCCGCGCACCCATTCCTTGAACTTGTAGGGGCCCGTGCCGATGGGCGCGGAGGTGGCGGGGTTGGTCAGCGGGTCGGTGCCCTCGTAGACGTGCTTGGGCACGATGGGCGTTTCGGTGGCGACGAACGCGCGGATCAGGTAGGGCGCCGGCTTGGACAGGCGCAGGACGACGGTGTGGTCGTCCGGGGTCTCGATGGCGGTCACGTTCGCGAAGGTATTGCGGCCGCGGGGGTGGATGCGCTTGAGCAGGTCGATCGAATACGCCACGTCGGCGGCGGTGAAGGGCTTGCCGTCGTGCCATTTCACGCCCTGGCGCAGCGTGAAGGTGTACACGGTGCCGTCCGGGCTGATCTGCCAGGCGGTGGCCAACTGGGGCTCGGGCTTCAGATCGTAGTCGTACTTGAGCAGGCCTTCCGTCACCTTGGCGCTGACGCTCAGGATCGGGGTGGCCACGTTGCCCACGGTCACCAGCGCGGTGGGCTCGGACGGCAGCAGCAGCGTCAGGGTGCCGCCGCGGACGGGTTCGGCATGGGCGGCGGGCGCAAGCGCCAGCAGCGCGCCAGCCAGGGTCAGGTGAAGAAAGGAACGGCGGGGAAATGTCATGATGGGCAGCGGATGTCGATGAAAGAGGAATGCCCGGGCGCGGCCCGGGGGCTGGTCGGGCAGGTGCGGGGTTCAGGGCCGGACGTCCGCCTGTCGGTAGGCTTCTCGCGCCTGGCCGGCGCTGACCAGCCCGTCGCGCACGTCGCGCTCCAGGCGGGCCGCGTCGCGCGCTGCCGGGTCGCCCAGTCCGCCGCCGCCCGGCGTGTGCACGACCAGCCGCTCGCCGGCGGGCACCAGTTGGCGGCCCTTGGATTGCAGCGTCCGGCCGCCGGACAGCGCCAGTCGCCCGCCCGCGCCGGCCTGGCCGCCCAGGGCGCCGCGCGCCGGATGCTGCACGCGGTCGAAGGCGGCAGCGATGATCATGGCCGCGTGCGGGTCCGCGTGGCGCACCTCGATGGTCTGTCCCAGGCCGCCGCGCACCGTGCCGGCGCCGCCCGAGTCCTGGCGGTACTCCTTGCGCTCGAAGACCAGCGGATTGGCGCTTTCCAGTATTTCGAGCGAAACGTTGCGCACGCCGCTGGGATAGGACGTGGCCGACAGCCCGTCCTTGCCGGGACGCGCCCCGGTGCCGCCGGTGGAGAAGCTGGTCGCGTTGAAGCGCGGACCGGCCAGCAGTTCGGCCTGTTCCGCCGGCGTCGCGCCGGCCAGCGGTTCGCCGCCCACCAGATGCAGGTTCCACAGCGACGAGGCGCCTTCCGCCGGCACCTGGTCCGGCCGAGCCTGACGCAGGGCGCCGAACACCGCATCGGGCAGCAGTTGCCCGATGATGTGCCGGGCGGTCACCGCGGCGGGAAAGCGCGCGTTGAGGATGGAGCCTTCCGGCGCGGAGACTTCGACCAGCGACAGCGAGCCGGCGTTGTTCGGCACGTCGGCGCCGATCAGGCAGCGGATGCCGAAGGACGTATAGGCGTCGGTGTAGGCTTTCACCACATTGATGCCGCGCGCCACGCTGGGCGAGCTGCCGTCGAAGTCGACACGGATCCGGTCGGCCTCGACCGTCACGCTGGCCTGCAGCGTGATGGGAGCGTCGTACCCGTCGATGACCAGCGTGTTGCGCCAGGTGCCCTGGGGCCATTCGGCGATGGCCTGGCGCATGGCGCGGGCCGATTGCTCGATGATGTAGCCGCCCAGCGCTTCCAGGTCGGCCAGTTGGAACTCGGCCAGCAGCGACTTCAGGCGGCGGCCGCCGATATCGTTGCAGGCGACCAGCGCGTACAGGTCGCCTTCCACCTGTTCCGGTTCGCGCACGTTGGCGCGGATGATGGCAAGCACGCCCGGATCCACCTCGTGCTGGTGGAAGAAGCGCAGGATGGGCAGGAACAGCCCCTCGTGGTAGATCTCCAGGCCGTCGGCGCTGCTGCCGATGCCGCCGATGTCGATCACGTGCAGGGTCGAGGCGAAGAGCGCGACCAGCGCGCCGTCGTGGAACACCGGCGACACCATGGTCATGTCGAAGAGGTGGCCGGTGCCTTTCCAGGGGTCGTTGGTGAGCAGCACGTCGCCATCGCGCAGCGACTCCGGCGGAAAGACCTTCAGGAAGTGCTTGACCGATTCGGCCATCGCGTTCACGTGGCCCGGCGTGCCGGTGACGGCCTGCGCGATCATCCGGCCGTCGGGCAGGAACACGCCGGCCGACAGGTCGCCGGCTTCGCGCGTGGCGGTGCCGAACGCCGAGCGGATCAGCACCTGGGCCTGTTCCTCCACGACGGACAGCAGTCGGTTCCAGGCCAGTTGGTAGCGGATGCGCTCCTGGGCGGCGGGTTGGGAGGGCGTGCTCATGATGCGATTTCCTTATCGGTGGAGAGGGCCTGGCGCGCGGCGGCCGCGCCGACGTCGTCCAGCACCAGCGAACCGAGGCGGCTGCGGCGGGCCTCGAAGCCGGCGGGCACGAAAGTGGTGGTCTCGTCTTCCACCACCAGGGCCGGGCCGGTCAGCTTCTGTTCGGCGTCCAGCGCGGCGCGCTCGTAGCAGGGCACTTCGGTCCAGTTGTCGCGCTCGAAGTCGTAGAGCTTGCGCGTGCCCGCCTGGCGAGCCGCGATGGCGGGGCCGCTGGCGATGCGGTCGGCCTCGGGCACGCGGCGCTCGCCGGCCTGGGCGGCGACGGACCAGCTCACGGCCTCGGTGGCCACGTGGGGCAGATTGCGTCCATAGAGCTGGGCGTAGCGCTGCGCGAACGCCTCGCCCAGCCGGGCGCTGGCGGACGCGTCGAAGGGCCCGTCGGGCAGGTCCACGGCGATTTCATGGCCTTGCCCGCTATAGCGCATGAAGACCACGCGCTTGTGGCTGAGGGCCGCGTCGGGCGCGGCGCGGCGCACCACGGCGTCCACGCCCGCGGTCAAGTCGTCCAGCAGGGCCTGCACCGCGGCATGGTCGATGCCGGCCAGGCGCTGGTGGAAGCTGCGGACCGCCTGGTAGGCGATCGGCGCCCAGAGAAAGCCGACGGCCGAGCCCACGCCGGCCGATTCCGGGATGATGACCCGGGCGATGCCCAGCTTGCGCGCCAGCCCGGCGGCATGCAGGGGCGCGGCCCCGCCGAAGGCGATCAGCACGTGTTCGTCGGCCGATTTGCCCAGTTCCGAGGCGTGCACGCGCGCCGCGTTCGCCATGTTCTCGCTGACCACCTCGACGATGGCCTGGGCGGCCTGCGGCGCCTCCAGCCCGGCGGGCGCGGCCAGGTGCGTCTGGATCGCGTTCCAGGCCAGTTCCGGGCGCAGGCCGACCTTGCCCACCGCGAACCGTTCGGGCGTGACGGTGCCCAGCAGGGCGTGCGCGTCCGTCACGGTGGGCAGTTCGCCGCCATTGCCGTAGGCGGCGGGGCCGGGCGAGGAGCCCGCGCTGTCGGGGCCCACCTGGATGGATCCGAGTTGATTGATGCGCGCGATCGAACCGCCGCCCGCGCCGATCTCCACCATCTCGATCACCGGAATGCGGATGGGCAGGCCCGAACCCTTCAGATGGCGGTGCACGCGTCCGAATTCGAAGCTGCGGCTGACCTGGGGCTCGTAATCGTCGATGTAGCAGATCTTGGCGGTCGTGCCGCCCATGTCGAAGGACAGCGCGCGCGCCGCGCCCGTCTGCTGCGCGATGTGCTGCGCCAGGATGGCGCCGCCGGCGGGGCCGGACTCCACCAGGCGCACCGGCTCTTCGACGCCGGTCTGCAAGGTGGCGATGGCGCCGCCCGAGGTCATCAGGAACGGCTCCTCGCGCAAGCCGCGTTCGCGCGCGGCGTCGTTGAAGCGGCGCAGGTAGCCCGATACCTGCGGCTGCACGTAGGCGTTGGCGCTGACCGTGGACAGGCGGGGGTATTCGCGGATTTCCGCGCAGACGTCGGACGACAGCGAAATCCATAGTTGCGGCGCATGCTCGCGCAGCAGTTCGCGGATGCGCCGCTCGTGGTCCGGGTGGGCATAGCTGTGCAGCAGGCAGACCGCCACGCTCTCGATGCCCGCCTCGGTCAATTCGCGCGCCAGCGCGATGACCTGCGCTTCGTCCAGGGGCGTCAGCACGCGGCCCTGGGCGTCGACGCGCTCGGTGATGCCATGGCGCCAAGGCCGCGGCACCAGCGGTTCCGGCTTGTCCAGGAAAATGTCGTACTGCGCGAACCGGTCTTCCAGGCCGATCTCCACCAGATCGCGGAAACCCGCCGTCGTCAGCAGGGCGGTGCGGGCGCCCTTGCGCTCGATGAGCGCGTTGGTGGCCAGCGTGGTGCCCAGGATCAGCAGGCCGATCTGCGGCCAGCCCAGGCCGGCCTGGTCCAGCAGTTCCTGGATGCCTTGCAGCACGGCGGTTTCGGGCGTGTCCGGCGTGGTGAGCAGCTTGGCCGACCAGCGGCGCCGTTCGCGTTCGAGCACGATGTCGGTGAAGGTTCCGCCGACGTCGACGGCGACGCGCACGGCCGCGTCCGCGGTAGAAGAGATAGTCATAAGGGACAACTGGAATCAGGTCGTGGAGGCCCGCGAGGCGAAGACGGGCCAAGACCGTTGATGCTAAGCAGTCCCGGCTTCGGCTTGAACGACGGATTTCGAGTTTGCATATGCGGAAAGCGCGCGGCGCCTTCCGCGGGGCGGCGTCAGCCCGGGTGGCCCGAGAGCGCC
Organism: Achromobacter veterisilvae; assembly: GCF_037619525.1. Classification (NCBI taxonomy): domain Bacteria; kingdom Pseudomonadati; phylum Pseudomonadota; class Betaproteobacteria; order Burkholderiales; family Alcaligenaceae; genus Achromobacter; species Achromobacter veterisilvae. Next base: position 4,146,968 of record NZ_CP148753.1, read on the forward strand.
AGGAGCAGCGCCAGGCACAGCAGCACGCCGAACGCGGCCAGCGCGAAAGGCAGCAGCAGGACGTAGACGCCGCGCTCCTGGCCCCGGCCGTGGGCCAGCCCGGCGGCGATCGACATGCGGACCGGCGAGAAGATCCCCAGCGAGGTGCCGGAGACGTGCAGCAGGGCCGCGGCGGCCGGCACGCTCAGGCCGGCCTGCACGGCCAGCGAAAGCTGGGACGGCATGAACAGGCTGTTCGGCGCGTTGCCGCTGTTGGCCAGGATGCCGAACGCGCCGGCCAGCACCGGCGTGATCAGGACGGTCCAGTCCCTCAGGCTGGCGAACAGGCCGTCGGCGAACGCTTGCGAAATGCCCGCGCCCGCGAGCACTTCGGCCATCATGGCGAACAGGAACACCGAATACACCGCGTGGCGGCCGGTGGTCCAGGCGGCGCGCGCCTGCGCGGCCAGGACCCGGGGCTGGCCGCGCAGGACCGCCATCGCCACCGCGCCCGCGATGAGCCAACTGCCGGCATGCAGGAACGGCTTCCAGACGGGCAGGTCCGCGAACGGACTGAACGCGGCCAGCGCCGAGAGCCCGCGGTTCAGGCCCGGGACCAGCCGCGTCGCGACCAGCGAGGCGATCATCAGAATGTAGGGCAGCGCGCCGCGCGCCGCGGCCAGCAGTTGCGGGCGGTCCGGGCGGCGGTCGAGCACGAAGCGCAGGACGATCAGCGGGCCATAGGCCGACAGCAGCGCGGTTTCCGGGCCCAGCAGGGCGGTGGCGGCGGCCAGCGCCGCCAGGCTGGCGGCCATCCAGCCCGCCTCGCGCCAGTGCTCCGAGGCCGCGGCGCGCAGCCCCGCGCGCGCGGCGGTGCGCCAGTACAGCGCCATCCATATCGCCATCAGCAAGACCACCGGCACCATGCCGTAGAGCGCGAGTTCCGGCGCCGGCACGCGCGCGTAGGCCGAGGCCAGCAGCGTGCCGCTGCCCATGGCGCCCCAGGGAATCAGCGTCTGGCTCAGGAGCGCGAACACCATGGTCTCGCGCGGTTGCAGGTTGAGCGGCCGGATCAGCAGCACCGTGCCCAGCATGCCGACGCCGAAGCCGGTGGCCGATTCGGCGAACGGTCCGACCAGGAAACAGGCGAAGAACAGCCGCCTGCGCCGCGCGAGCGCATCGGCCAGTTCGGCCACGCTGGGGCCGGTCGCCTTGCCGGCCGGCGAGCGGTTCTGCGCGGCCATGTGCCAGAACAGCAGTCCGCCCAGGATGTAGGGCGTGATGGTCCCGCCGATCCAGAGTCCGCGCGCCAGCGCCAGGCCGAGCTGGCTGCCGCCGAACGGCGCGGGCGCCGCGCCGAGGGCGACGGGCACCGCGGCCGCCAGCCCCAGGACGGCGGCGGCCGTGGTGTTCAGCCGCCCGCTGGCGATGGCGCCGATGACGGTCAGGGCGGGCAGGGACCAGAGGAGATACGTCATTGGGGGGGATGTCCGCAAGGCGTGGGCCGGGTTGGGCAGTGTATGCCGATCGGCCGCCCGGCCGCGCGCTTGCGGCGGACCGGCATCGCGCGTGTCGCCGCGCCGTTTTGCGGCACGATCCCGGCCGACTTCGGCGCCGAGGTCATCAAGCCGGAACAGCCGGGAGCGGGCAACCTGGAGATTCAGCCGGAGAGCGGCCGGGTCGAACCGCGGATGGTCAGGGTGGCGGGAAAGCGCGAGGGGGGAGGATGCGCCGCGCCGCCGGGAGGCGGCTCGTTCTCGCCGTGGATGCGCGCCAGCAGCAGATTGATGGCGTAGGCGCCCATGGGATAGACCGGCGGGGATACCGTCGTCAGGCCGTCTCCGACGAGTTCGAACCAATCGGGATCGCCATAGCCCACGACCGAAACGTCCGCGGGGCAGGCCAGGCCCAGGCCGCGCAGCGCCTTGAGCGCGCCGACCGTCAGGCGCGAGCTGCCCACGATCAGCGCGGTGGGCGGCTCGGCGCCGCTCATCATGCCATGCACCGCGCGATGGGCGAACTCGACCCGGGGCGGACCCACCGCGGTCATGCCCGCGTCCAGGCCGGCGCGCTGCATCGCCCCGTAGAACCCCGCCAGGCGGTCCTCGCCGCAGCTCAGGTCGGTGGTGGTGCCGACATAGGCGATGCGCCGGTGGCCGTAGTGGATGAGGTGTTCGGCCGCGGCGCGCGTGGCGGCCTGCTCGTCGATCACCACCGCTTCAGCCGCCATGGCGGCGTGCTGGCGGACTAGCTGGATGGCGTGCACGCCCTTGAGCAGGGCCACGGTCTCGGGCTTGGGCGCCACGGTAGGGGTAATGATGACGCCCGCCGCCCGCGACACGACGAACGCGCGCAGGTCGTTGAGTTCGCGCTCGGGGTTGTCCTCGGTGATGCTCAAGGCGAGCTGGAAGCCGCGGGCCACGGCGGCATCGGCCACGATCTTGGCGATCGACGCGTAGAAATCGTTCTGGATGTCCGGGACGATCAGGCCGATGACCGGGCTGTGCGCGGTGCGCATGTTCTGGGCGGTGCCATTGGGCACGTACCCCATCGCGTTGGCGGCTTCGCGCACGCTGGCCTTGGTCGCGGCGCTGATCTTGGGGTGGTCGGCGAGCGCGCGCGAGACCGTCGCGTGCGACAGGTCCAGCGCGGTCGCGATGTCCTTGATCGTGACGTTGGGGCGCGCCGCTATGCCAGCCATGGCGTGGTCCGTTGCTGGCGCTGCTGGAAGGCGTCGATGTCGGCGGCGCGTTCCAGCGCCAGGTCGATATCGTCGGTGCCGTCGAGCAGCAATCGACGCCGCCCCGCGTCGATCTCGAATCCATAGGCCCGGCCGTCCGGCCCGGTGACGCGCTGCTCCGCGAGGTCGACGGTGGCGCGGCAGCCCGGCAGAGCCAGGGCCTGGTCCATCAGCGTATCGATGGCCGTCGCGGGCAGGGTCACCGGCAGCAGTCCGTTCTTGAGGCAGTTTTCGTGGAAGATCGGGCCGTAGCTGGCCGCGACGATGGCGCGGATGCCGTATTCCTGGTGGGCCCAGACCGCATGTTCGCGCGAGGATCCGCAGCCGTAGTTTTCACGCGCCAGCACGATCGCCGCGCCGCGGTACGCCGGCTGGTTCAGGAGGCTGTCCGGACGCGGCCGGCCGTGTTCGTCGTAACGCCACGCCCCCATGAAACCCTCCGCCAGGCCGCTGCGTTCGACGGTCACCAGCCAGCGCTGGGGCACGATCGCGTCGGTGTCCACGTGGTCTTGATTCATGGGCAGGATGATGCCGTGGGCTTGGATGAAGGGCTTCATATTAGACCAGATCCCTATGATCGACGATGGCGCCGGCGACGGCCGCGGCGGCTGCGCTGGCGGGGCTGGCGAGATGGGTGCGCGCGCCCGGACCCTGGCGTCCTTCGAAGTTGCGGTTCGAGGTGGACACGCAGCGCTCGCCGGGCGGCACTTTGTCCGCGTTCATGCCGACGCACATCGAACAGCCGGGTTCGCGCCATTCGAATCCGGCGTCGCGGAAGACGCGGTCCAGGCCCAGCCGTTCGGCGGCGCGCTTGACCCGCTGCGATCCGGGCACCACCAGCGCGCGCACGCCGGGCGCGACGCGGCGGCCCTGCGCGATGGCGGCGGCCGCCTGCAGATCCGAGAGGCGCCCGTTGGTGCAGGACCCGATGAAAACCCATTGCACCGGCACGTCCGCGAGCGGAGCGCCCGGCGTCAGCCCCATGTAGCGGTAGGCCTGCTGCATCGATGCGCGTTCGCCCGCGCTGGCCGCGTCCTCGGGGTCGGGCAGGCGTTCGCGCACGCCGGCCACCTGCGCGGGACTGGTGCCCCACGTCAGTTGCGGCGAGTCCAGCGCCAAAGTCACCTCCAGTTCGGCGTCGTAGCGCGCCAGGGGATCGCTGCGCAGGGCGCGGAACGCCTGCTGCGCGGCGGCGTCGCAGGCGGCGGGCGCGTGCCGGCGCAGGTAAGCCAGCGTGACGTCGTCGGGCGCGATCACGGCGGCGCGCGCGCCGGCCTCGATCGCCATATTGCAAAGCGTCAGGCGTTCCTCCATCGACAGGGCCGCCACCGGCGCGCCGGCCAGTTCGAGGAATCCGGCGGAGGCGCCGCGCACGCCGATGCGGCGCAGTACGTGCAAGGTCAGGTCCTTGGCGCTCAGGCCCGGGGGCAGGGCGCCGGCCAGGGTGAGCCGCAGGGCGCGCGGCCTGAGCATGGCGAGCGTCTGGGTGGCCAGCACATGCTCGGCCTCCGACGTGCCGATGCCCCAGGCCCAGGCGCCCAGCGCGCCCAGCGTGGAGGTATGGCTGTCGCCGCAGGCGACCGTCATGCCCGGCAGCACCAGGCCCAGCTCAGGCGCGATGACGTGCACGATGCCCTGGTCGGGATCGTCGACACCGTAGTGGCGGATGCCGAACCGGGCGGCGTTGCTCTCCAGCGCGGCGATCATGGCCTCGCCGCCCGGCACCTGTTCCGCCTGCCGTCCGGGCGCGGTCGACACGATGTGGTCGGCGATCGCGACATTGCGGCGCGGGTCGCGCACGGCCCGGCCCTGGGCGCGCAGCGACGCGAAAGCCTGCGGACTGGACAGGTCGTGCAGCAGGTGCCGGTCGATGTGGATCAGACTGCGGCCGTCGGCCAGGTCGGCGACGCGATGCGCATCCCACAGTTTGTCGAACAGGGTTTGCGGGGCGCCTGCGGCCGGCGCCGGTTCGGTTGCGGCAGATAGCGGCATTTCTCCTCCGTGGTGCACACGTATGACAATTTCAGGATTGCCAATAAACGCGGGTAAACCAGTACCTTAAGACGTATTGACGCAGGTTTTACGGATAATTATAGTTCGCTTAGTGCAAACGTGTGCATTGTCAGAAGGTCGATTCCCAAAAAAAGAATGAGGAGACTTCCATGAAGTGCGTCAAGCAGGTTCGCAGTAGAGCGGCCGCCATCCTGGCGGCGCTGGGCGTGTTCGCGGCCGCGGCGCAGGCGGCCGCGGCGCCGGCCTACCCGGAGAAGGCCATCAGGCTGATCGTGCCGTTCGGCGCGGGCGGCACCACCGACATCCTGGGCCGCGTGCTGGGGCAGAAGCTCGGCGATGCGCTTGGGCAGACGGTGATCGTGGAGAACCGGCCGGGGGCCAACGGCAACATCGGCAGCGACGCGGTGGCCAAGGCCGCGCCCGACGGCTACACGCTATTGTTCGCGGCCGACGCCACGCTGGTCATCAATCCCACCTTGTACCGGCAGTTGCCGTTCCAGCCCGAACGCGATTTCGCGCCGATTTCCCGCATCGCGGTGGTGCCGCTGGTGCTGGTCGCCAATCCCGGCGTCAAGGCGGATACCTTGCCCGAACTGGTCGAACTGGGACGCGGCAACGATGCGCGGCTGGATTACGGCAGCGCCGGCGCGGGCAGCATGGGGCATCTGGTCGGCGAACGGCTGAACCGCGCGACCAGGATGAAGATGACGCATATCCCCTACAAGAGCGGCGCGCAGGCGATCGCCGACGTGGTGTCGGGGCAGATCCCGCTGCTGATCACCGGCCTGGCGGTGGCCGATCCGTTCCTCAAGAACGGCAAGCTCAAGGCGATCGCGGTGACCTCGGGCCAGCGGTTCCCCGGCGCGCCGGCGGTTCCCACGATCGCCGAAGGCGGCGTGAAGGATTTCGATTCCCCGAGCTGGTACGGCCTGCTGGCGCCGGCGGGCACGCCCGTTCCCGTACTGGAAAAGATCCACGACGCGCTGGCGGCCGCCTTGCAGACGGAAGACATGAAGGCGCGCATGGTCGAACTGGGCGCCTGGCCGGTGGTGGACAGCCGGGCCGCGTTCACGGAACTCATCAAGCAAGACACGGCGCGCTGGTCCCAGATCATCAAGGCGGCCGGCATCACTGTCCAATAACCCCAATCCGACGGTCTATCCATGCGCATCACCGCCATACGAGAAACAGCCATTCCCTTGCAGGGCAACCTATCGAATTCGCTGGTCAACTTCGCCGAACACACGGTGTCGCTGGTCGCGCTGGTGAGCGACACCGTGCGCAATGGCCGGCCGGTCATCGGCTATGCCTTCGATTCCATCGGCCGCTACGCGCAGCCGGGCCTGCTGCGCGAACGTTTCATTCCCCGCCTGCTGGCGGCGCCGCCGCACGCGCTGCTGAATGAAGCCGGCACGGCGTTCGACCCCGGGCGCGCCAGCGCCGTGATGATGCGCAATGAAAAGCCCGGCGGCCATGGCGACCGAGCCGCGGCTGTCGGGGCGCTGGAACTGGCATTCTGGGACCTGAACGCCAAACTCCGGGACGAACCCGCCTACCGCGGCATCGCGCGCCACGTCGGGCGCGCCGCCGGCGACGGCGCGGCGCAGGTCTATGCGGCCGGCGGCTATTACTACGACAGCGGCGACGCCGTGCGCCGCCTGAAGGACGAGTTCCGGGCGTATCGCGACCAGGGATTCGTCAAGTTCAAGATGAAGATCGGCGGCGCGACCCTGTCCGAGGACCTGGCGCGCATCGACGCCGCGCTGGCCGTGGCGGGCGAGGGCGCCAACCTGGCCGTCGACGCCAACGGGCGCTTCGACCTGGAGACCGCGCTTGTCTATGCGCGCGCCCTTGAACCTTACGGACTGCGCTGGTATGAAGAGATCGGGGATCCCCTCGATTACGCCCTGAACAGCCGGATAGCCCAGTCGTATGCCGGTCCGATCGCGACGGGCGAGAACCTGTTCTCGCTGCAGGACGTGAACAACCTGCTGCGGTTCGGTGGCTTGCGGCCCGCCACCGACGTCCTGCAGATGGACGCCGGGCTGGCCTACGGGCTGACGGAATACCTGCGTATGCTGGCCGCCGTGGAGGCGGCGGGATTTTCACGCGGCAGTCTGCATCCGCACGGCGGCCACCTGATCAATCTGCATATCGCGGCCGGGCTGGGCCTGGGCGGGTGCGAAGCCTATCCGGGCGTATTCCAGCCGTTCGGCGGCTATCCCCCGCAGTGCGCGCTGGGAGCGGGACAGGTGCGTCCGACGGACGCCCCGGGATTCGGACTGGAACAGAAACAGGAACTGGCGCCATACATCGCGGCGCTGGCAACGGGCGGAGCTTGAGGAAGCGGACATCATGAAGATTGCGATTATGGGTTGCGGAGCCATGGGCTCCGTATACGCCGGACTGCTGGCGGCCGGCGGGCACGACGTGCTGGCCATCGACCACTGGGCGGAACACGTCGAGGCGATGGCTGCCCGGGGCTTGCGCGTCGAAGGCGCCAGCGGAGACCGCGTCGCGCGGGTGCGCGCCTATCGGGAGGCGCCCGCCGAGCCGGTCGACCTCATCATCATCGCGGTCAAGGCGGCGCAGGCGGGCAGCGCGGCCGCCCAGGCGCGGGCCATGCTGGGGCCGGACACGTCGGTGCTGACCATACAGAACGGCCTGGGCAGCGCCGACAGCGTGGCGCAAGCCATCGGCGCGGACCGGCTGGCGGTCGGCATCGCCGCCGCTTTCGGCGCATCGCTGTCCGGGCCGGGCCACGTCCACCACAACGGCATGTCGGCGGTGCGCATGGGCGCGTATGCCGGCATGCCGGCGGAACGGCTGGCGGACATCGCCGCGGTGTGGAGCGATGCCGGTTTCAACGCGCAGGCGGTCGACAACCTGCCCGCGATGCAATGGGAAAAGCTGATCTGCAACGTCGCCTACAGCGCGCCGTGCGCGCTCACCGGCATGACGGTCGGCGCGGCGATGGACGATCCGGACGTCGGCGCCGTCAGCCAGGCGGCCGCGGCCGAAGCCTGGGCCGTCGCGCGCGCCCTGGGGATACCGATACAGGTGGACGATCCCGTCGCGCACGTGCGCGCGTTTGGCGAGCGCATCCGCGACGCCAAGCCTTCGGTGCTGCTGGATCACGAGCACGGACGCGTCAGCGAGATCGACTACATCAATGGCGCCATCCCAGTCCAGGCGCGCAAGGCGGGCTTGCCGGCGCCGGTGAACGAAACGCTGACGCGGCTGGTCAAGCAGCGGGAGAGCGGATTCAGCAGCGGCCGGACCTAGCCTTCGTTCTATTCAATGCCGCCACCGCCCGGTTCCGGGTGGCCAGCCGGTCTTCCAAGATCAAGACCGGCTGGCAATCCGCTACGCGTGCTTTTAGTGCCAAAAATAGAACGCTGATAACGAAAAATCGGTCTACCGCCAAGTTTGTTCCATTTTTATTATTCGTGCAGCCATCCGGCTTTCCTGTTCGGCACACCGCCGTCGATTCTCAAAGGAGAACTCCATGTCTGCACCCGCCAACTTCAACGGCCAGCGTCCCGTCATCGACCCCGACGACGCCGTCATGCTGCTGATCGACCACCAGAGCGGCCTGTTCCAGACCGTGGGCGACATGCCCATGCCCGAGCTTCGCGCCCGGGCCGCCGCGCTGGCCTCCATGGCCACCCTGGCCAAGCTGCCGGTCATCACCACGGCCTCCGTGCCGCAAGGCCCCAACGGCCCGCTGATCCCGGAAATCCACGCCAATGCGCCGCACGCGCGGTACGTCGCTCGCAAGGGCGAGATCAACGCCTGGGACAATCCCGAGTTCGTCGAGGCCGTCAAGGCCACGGGCCGCAAGACGCTCATCATCGCCGGCACGATCACCAGCGTGTGCATGGCGTTTCCCGCCATCAGCGCCGTCGCCGCGGGCTACAAGGTGTTCGCGGTGGTCGACGCATCCGGCACCTACAGCAAGATGGCGCAGGAAATCACGCTGGCGCGCGTGGTGCAGGCGGGCGTGGTGCCGATGGACACCGCCGCCGTGGCGTCCGAATTGCAGAAGACCTGGAACCGCGAGGACGCGCTGCAATGGGCCGAGGTCTACACCAAGGTGTTCCCGTCGTACCAATTGTTGATCGAAAGCTATGGCAAAGCCCAGGAAGTGGTGAAGAATAACGAAGTGCTGGATTCGCAGCGCTGATCCGCGTCCCGCGGTTCACCGTCCGGGAGCCTGGCCCCGGGCGGCTTTCCAACCACTCAGGATCCCCATGAAAACCTGCATCAACCGATTGCTGCTGGCGGCCGCGCTGGCCGGCGGCGCCGCACAGGCCTTCGCCGCGGGCGTGGACTATCGCATCGACCCGGAACACACGGAAGTGGTGGTGACGTGGAGCCACCTGGGCTTCTCCACGCCGTCGGCGCATGCCGGAGGCATACAGGGCGTGGTCCGCTACGACGCCGCCAACCTTTCCGCCTCGTCCGTCAAGCTGGACGTGCCGCTGACGAATTTCACGTCGCACATTCCCAAACTGGACGAAATGCTGCGGGGGCCGGAGTTCTTCGAGGCCGGCAAGTATCCCGCCATCGGCTTCAAAAGCACTTCCGTCGAGGACAAGGGCAACGGGCTGCTGCTGATCCACGGCAAACTGCGCATCAAGGACCGGGAGAAGCCCGTCGTGCTGGAGGCCAGGCAGAACAAGGCTGGCGTGCACCCGAGGGCCCAGCGGCCGGCGATCGGCTTCGACGCGTCCATGGTGGTCAAGCGCAGCGATTTCGGCGTGGACGCATACGCGCCCGGCGTCAGCGACGACGTCGCGCTGCGTATTACCGTCGAGGCCTTGGCCGACGCGGCGCGCTGAGCGCGCGAGGGCAAGAAGAAGAGGGCGCCCAGCCGTCAACGACTGGGCAGTCCTCGGCTGGAGGCTGCGGGTGACGGGTGCTCCGGGCTTTCGCATGTGGCGATCAGGTCTACGGCGACCTTTTCAAATGCCGCGAACGAGTCGCTGAAGCTCGGCGGGTTGTTGTCATAGACGAGCGGCATAAGGACTTTCTCGTACTGCTGCCGCAGCCAAGTGTTCGCCCTGGCTGCTCCGAGTGTGCGCTTGAGCACGCCGGCCGGGTCTTCGTCGAACTCCGGATTCTGGCCTTCGAATTCTTCGCGGTCCCTTTCCACCAGCGGCGCAAAGATAGCGCGGGCCGAGGCAATCGACTCCGGCGCAGTCTCGGCGATGCGGGCAACGTCGTAAATGTGGCGGACCAATGTAGGATCGATGCTGCTATTGCGCCCTTGTTCGCCCTCATTGGTGTTCTGTTCGTTCTTGCCCTTGCCGCGCCTGGCCTGATGGCCATCCCAATTGTCGGCGCAACGCCTGAGCAGCGAAAGCACCTTTTCCGCCAGGGTTTCAGCAATGGAAATGCAATTGAATTCGACAGGGGTGGATAACGGCCGATCCGCAAGGGCTTCGTAGAGATAGCCAAACTGCCGGCGCTCAAACGGCAATAGCGGCTGGCGTTGAATCAGTTCCAGCTTGAGCACGGGCCGCAAACTCGACATCACATCAAATGCTGTCCTGTAGCCCGCGTCCACCAAGTAGTACCGATGAGAATTCCGTATATGCGGGTTCTCCGCTTGTTCGACGAGAGGAAAGCCGAGTTCTTCCAAGAGCCTCGCGACCGCCGCGTGCAAGGCCTTCAGGCGAGCCCGGTCGCTGCCGCCTTTCTTCAATGCAGCAGCCGGAGGATGCATCACAACCTTGATGTCGATGTCCTCCGACATCCGGTTGATGAGGCCATAGGCTTTCGAGAGGCACGTTCCGCCTACGAACACCAGATGAATGTCCGTGTCGCGCTTCAGCCGCGGTTCGTCCCGGCGGGAAGTCGGGCGGAAGTGTTCGTGATGGACTTCAAGCGTGCTCAGACCGCGAAGCAGCTCGGTAATGTGTATGTCTTTTTCGGCAGTCTGGATTGGAAGGCCCCGCAGCAAGCCTTCCGCAGACAGATCTTCAAGAGCTTGCTTCTGTTCGTCCGTAATTGTTCTCATACTTCAATGCGCGTCCACCCACCTCGATCTTCCGACTGATTCGGCGGCTTCCTGTGTTGGCGACAAAGGCACCAGGCAATTGGGTGGTCTGTCGGTCGTTGTAAGCGGAGGCTGCTTTTCCTGCCCGGACAACGACGTTCAGTTTTTTCAGCGCTTCCGTGGCCAGGGTCTCCAGGCTGCCGGCAGGAATGATGCTGCCCGTGACGGAGCTTCGGCGCGTCTTGGCGTAGACCCCGGTTCCGATGCGCACGAGCACGCCTTCGCCCTGAAGCTTTTTCAATGCTTCGGAGACCTGGGTGGAACTCCCCAGCGGCGCCAATTCGGAACGCAGGACGACGTTGCCGGACCTGCGCTGAATTGAACGGAGCATGCGCTGCTTCAGGGGCATCATGGATAGATCCTCAAATACTTGCCGAGAGTATAGTTCTCCTGCCTGAATGTTTCAAATAGCTATTTGATGACAATGACTTAGAGCGCCAGACATTACCGGGGTTCCGGCAATGTCTGCGCCTGGATCCACGGCCCGCCACCCGCCGCGGCCGATTCGGGACCGGCCGCGGCGGGGAGGGTCAATGCCCGCCGTAGATGTTGCCCGCGATGCCGCCCGCGACGCCGCCGATGGCGGCGCCCGTCCATCCGCTGCCGCCCGCGATCGCGGCGATGCCCGCGCCGGCGGCGGCGCCGATGGCCGCGCCCGACAGGGTGCCCTGCTGCTTGGAGCTCATGTTCGTGCAGCCGGCAAACGAAACCATCGCAATGCCGATGACTATCGATCTGATCATTTTCATGGCGGACTCCTAGGGCGCGCGTTTCGTGCCGGGCACGACGATTTCGAACCAGAGGGTTTCAACCACCGGGCGGTCCAGCTTCGCGGGATTCGCCGCATACCAGTTGTCCAGGCTTTCGCGCACGGAGTCCAGAGTCTGCTCCTGGAGTCCCCGGGCAAAGCGCGGGATCAGCGTCTGGGCGTCGGTGGGGGCGTGGCGCCGTTGGTAGGCCTGCTCCACTTGAAGAAGATTCGCCATGCCCAGGAGGTAGGCCTTCTTCAGATTCGCGTCGGACTCCGTCCACTGCTTGCCGGTGATGATGGGGGCTCCCTCGGGCGTTGCCGCCGTGCCGGGAGTGGCGACCAGCAGCGAGAGGACCAGGGCTGCCGGACCGAACAGGTGTTTCACTTTCATCGCATCGCTCCTCAAGGGAACAGAGATAGAAAAACAACCTTCTGACGCCATGCACGCGGTTCGCTCATGAGGGCGAGCGATAAGCGGTATCGGTAAATTTAGGCTTGAAAACAGGCTCGCGCAAGGGGAGGAATGCGTGCGCCGCAGCGATATGCGGGCGCGATTTACCCAACGGGAATGATTGGTGTAGAGTTTCATTAAATAAAATTTAGTTTATTAAATGAAACAACTAACCATGAACGATTCCCCTGAAGCCAGACTCGTCGCCCACCTTTCCCGCCTGCGCCGGCAGGCCATCGTCCCGAGCACGCGCGAGCGGCTGGCCCAGGCCTTGCTGGACTGGTTCACGGCGGGCTGGTCCGCCGGCCACGCCGCCGCGGCGGACCGGTACCGTCGCGTGGCCGAAGACTGCCACCCCGGCCACGGGGCGGCGCCGGTGTTCGGCCATGCGGCAATGAACGCGAACGGCGCGGCGTTCGCCAATGCAGCCATCGCGCATATCCGCGAGATCGACGATGCGCATCGCGCCGCCATGCTGCATCCGGGCGTGGTGTCGATCACGCCGGTGCTGGCCCTGGCGGCTGGCGGCGCGTTGACCCGGCGCCAGGTCGCGGATGGGATCATCGCGGGCTATGAAGTGTGCTTGCGGGTGGGCGAGGCCTTGGGCGCCGGACATGCGGCCGGCTTCCATGCCACGGCGACGGCGGGCGCCACCGGCGCGGCGGCGGCCGCGGGCGTGGCGCTGGGCCTGCCGTCCGCGCAACTGCACCACGCGCTGGGCATCGGCGCCACGCAGGCCGCGGGCCTGTGGCAACTGGTGGACGACGGCGCGCATGAGTCCAAGTCGCTGCACCCGGCCTTTGCCGTGCGCAACGGGATGGCGGCGGCCTATGTGGCGCGCGCGGGCCTGCCCGGGGCGCGCCGCTACGTCACGGGCGCGCGCGGGCTGTACCGGCTGCTGGGAGGAGACGGTCCGCTGGACGCGCTGGACGGCGGCCTGGACGCGCCGGAGCGGCTGAATACCGCCACCATCAAGGCCTGGCCTTGCTGCGCCCAGCTATTCACGCCGCTGGACGCGATCCGCGACCTGCTGGACGCCCACGGCACGGTGCCGGATGAAATCGAGTCGGTGGACGTGGAGATCTTCACGCACGCGCTCAAGATCGCGGGCGTGGACTGGCCCGCCAAGCCCGCCGAGACCTGCTTCAGCCTGCGCTACGTGGCTGCGCGCCTGCTGCTGTCGGGCAAGCTGGGCATCGAGGACATGGAGGCGCCCGATCTGCAGGCGGACGAGCTGCTGGCCATGGCGCGGCGTATCACGGTGCGGACCAGCGAGGAGTTCCAACGGGAATTTCCGCGGCTGCGCCCCAGCCGCGTCACGCTGACGCTGAAGAGCGGCCGCAAGCTCGAGGCGCTGAGAAAGCTGCGCCGGGGCGATCCGGAAGACCCCTACACCTGGACCGCGCTGCAGGCGCGCATGCGCGCCTTCGCGCCCATGATGGACGACGCTTCGGCCGCGGCCATCGTGGCCTGGTGCGAACGCTTCATCGACACCGGGCAGGACGGCGAGGCCTGCGCGCCGCCGCCGGCGCTGTTCGGCCCTGCAAGGCCGTAGCAGAAGGCGGGCCGCGGCCTCAGGGACAGGCCTTCGGCGTCCAGGCCGCGGGCGGGGTGGTGCGGAATCCCTGCTGCGCGAGTTCGTGGCGGGCGATCTCCACGGCCTTGCGCTGCGCGGCCTCGTTGTGGCGCGAGGCCAGGCCCAGCACCACCAGCGCGCCGACGAAGGTATCGTCGCCGTCGAAGACCGGGACGGCCACCGACGCCATCTCCGCCACCCGTTCCGAGCGGGTCATGGCATAGCCTTTTTCATGGATGTCGCGTTCCAGCGGCGTCGAACCGCCGGTGTAGGCGCGCAGCACGTGCGCCGACGAACCGCCGTCCTTCAGGCTGATCCGCTTGCCCACTTCGACATGGTGGCGCACTTCCTTGGAGGTGTTCTCGCGGTACAGGCAGATGCGGTCGTCGCCGCTGCGCACGTAGACCGCCACGGTTTCGCCGGTCTGCTCCATGACGTTGCGCAGCACCGGCTGCAGGCGCGAACCGAGGTCGAAGGTGTCGCGATACAGCATGCCCATGTGCAGGAGCGCCGGTCCCAGCGCGTAGGTGCTGCTGTCGTAGCGATGAATCATGCGCGCCTTGGTGAACACGCCCAGCAGGCGCAGCAGGGTGGCTTTGTCCAGCCCGGTGCGGTCGGCCAGGTCGCGCAGCGACAGGCGCGGGCTGTCCTCGCTGAAGCACTCCAGGATGGAGATGCCGCGTTCGAGCACGCCGGCGGGCGGCTTAGGGGATTTCTCGCTTGACACGGTTTCCTATGCTTCCTTATAGTTTCGATGAATAAAACATATTTTAATCAATGAAATGAAAAGCGGCTACCGGACCAGGGACTTCCGCCTTCATTCACCAGGAGGCCAGCATTGCGCAGGATGGGTTCAGGGCCCGGCCGCGCGATCCACAGCATTATGCCCAATCAGATCGATGCATTCCCGGCGGCGCTGGCCGCCATCGTCGGCCAGGACCATGTCTTGACCGGAGTAGCGGACACCGCCCGCTACACGGCGGACTGGCGCCGCAATTTCCCCGGCGCCGCGCTCGCCGTGGCGCGTCCTGCCTGCACGGAGCAGGTGTCGCGCGTGGTGGCGCTGTGCGCGCGCCATGGCGTGGCGGTGGTGCCGCAGGGCGGCAATACCGGGCTGGTCGGCGGATCCACGCCCGATGCCTCGGGCCGCGAATTGGTGCTCAGCCTGGACCGCATGGCGGCGGTGCGGCGCGTGGACGCGCTGGACAACAGCATTACGCTGGAGGCGGGCTGCACCGTCCTGGCGGCGCAGCAGGCGGCCGCCGGCGTGGGCAGGCTGTTCGCCTTGTCCCTGGCGTCCGAGGGCAGCGCCACGGTGGGCGGCGTGGTGTCCACGAACGCGGGCGGCGAACAGGTGCTGCGCTACGGCAATACGCGCGACCTGACGCTGGGCCTGGAGGTGGTGCTGGCCGACGGCAGCGTGCTGGACCAGTTGGGCACGCTGCGCAAGGACAATACCGGCTACGACCTCAAGCAGTTATTCATCGGCGCGGAAGGAACGCTGGGCGTCGTCACGGCGGCGTCGTTCAAACTGTACGCGCAGCCCGCCAAAGTGGTGACCGCCTGGGTCGCGGTGCCCACGCCGCAGGCGGCGGTGGACCTGCTGGCCCGCCTGACCGGCGCCGTGGGCGAGCGCGTCACCGCCTTCGAGCTCATCGGCCGCCAGACGCTGGTCCAGGTGCTGGCGCATCCACTGGACGGCATGCGCAATCCGCTGGCCATGGATACGCCCTGGTCGGTGCTGTTCGACGTCTCGGAAACCTCGGCGCGGATGGATCCCGAACCCGCGGTGCATGCCGTGCTGGAAGCCGCCATGGAGGCCGGCGCGGTCACGGATGCGGTGATCGCGGCGTCCGGCCGCCAGGCGCACGAACTGTGGGCGCTGCGCGAGCACGTGCCGGAGGCCCAGCGGCTGGACGGCCCGTCCATCAAGCACGACATTTCCGTCGCGGTGTCGCGCGTTCCCGAATTCATCGCCGCGGCCGGCGCGGAGCTGGAGGCCTTGATGCCCGGCATTCGGATCGTGTGCTTCGGACACGTGGGCGACGGCAACCTTCATTACAACCAGAGTAAGCCGGCCGGCATGGACGACGCCGCGTTCCGGGCGCGCGAGGACGCGGTGCACGACGTGGTGCATGCCGTGGCCGCGCGCCTGGGAGGATCGATCTCCGCCGAGCACGGCATCGGCCGGCTCAAGCAGCAGGCCTTCCTGCAGTTCAAACCCGCCGTATCCGTGGAAGTCATGCAGCGCATCAAGCATGCGCTGGACCCCCGCGGCACGTTCAACCCGGGCCGCCTGTTGCCGCGTCCCGTCCACCAGCCTTCCTAACCATCCAGGATCCCGCCTCATGTCCGTTTCCGTTTTCGATATGCAATCGCTCCAGCACCTGTGGAGCACCGATGAGCTGCGCGCCATCTTCTCCGAGGAAAACCGCATCCAGAAGTGGCTGGATTTCGAGGCGGCGCTGGCCGAAGCGCAGGCCGAGCTGGGCATCATCCCCGCCGAGGCGGCCCGCGAGATCCGCGCCCAGGCGCAGGCCGGCAACATCGACATCGCCCAGATGTCGGCGGAGATCCGCCGCATCAAGCATTCGCTGGTGCCGGCGCTCAAGCAATTGCAGGCGCGCTGCGGCGAAGACCACGGCGAATGGCTGCACTACGGCGCCACGACCCAGGACGTGGTCGACACCGGCGTCGCACTGCAGCTCAAGGAGGTGCACGCAGTGATCCTGCGCGACATGGCGGCCGTGGGCCAGGAGCTGGCGCGGCTGGCCCAGGCGCATCGGGACACGCCCATGGCGGGGCGCACCCACGGGGTGCAGGCCTTGCCCATCACCTTCGGCCACAAGTGCGCCGTGTGGCTGGACGAACTGTCGCGCCATCACGAGCGGCTGAAGGAGTGCGAGCCGCGCGTGCTGGTGGGCATGGTGGTGGGCGCCGTCGGCAGCCAGGCGTCGCTGGGCGAGCAGGCCGAAGAGGTGGAGCGCCGCACGCTCGCCAAGCTCGGACTGGCCGCGCCGTCCATCAGTTGGGCGCCCGCGCGCGACCGCTTCACGGAATACGCGCTGCTGCTGGCGATGCTGGGCGCCACCCTGTCCAAGATCGGCAACGAACTCTTCAATATGCAGCGCAATGAATTCGCCGAAGTGGAAGAGGCGTTCTCGGCTGGCAAGCTGGGTTCCTCGACCATGCCGCACAAGCGCAACCCGACTTCGGCCGAGAACCTGGCGGGTCTGTGCCGGCCGTTGCGCGCCGGCGCCGCGCTGATGCTGGAAGGCATGGTGCAGGAAGGCGAGCGCGACGGCATCGCCTGGAAGATCGAATGGAAGGCGCTGCCCGAATGCTGCCTGATCGCCGGCGCCATGCTGTTCCAGGCGAAGAACCTGCTGGCCGGGCTGCGGGTGGACGGCGAGGCCATGGCGCTGAACCTGGACCGCATGCGCGGCTATCTGCTGTCCGAACACGTGATGCTGGAACTGTCGGAGCGCGTGGGCAAGCAGACCGCGCACGAATGGATCTACGAAGCGTCCATGCACGGCATCACCAACAAACTCGATTTCGCCCAGGCGCTGCGCCAGCACAAGGACCTGGCCAGCCTGCTGGGCGAAGACGAGATCCAGCGCCTGACCGATCCGGCGGGCTACCTGGGGCAGTGCGCCGCCTCGGTCGACCGGGTGGTGCAAACGCAGCGAGCCGCCTGGCTGGGCGCCTGAGGGCGACGGCCGGCATACGAAAAACGACAGGAGACAAAACACCATGCGCATTTCTTCCTCCAACCCTCGCGGCAGGCGCAGCGCCCTGCGCGCCGTCCTGGCCGCGGCGCTGTCCATGACGGCCCTGGCCGGCGGCGCCGCCAGCGCCGCGTATCCCGAGCGTCCCATCACGCTGGTGGTCGGTTTTCCGCCCGGGGGCGGGGGCGACCTGTACGGGCGGCTGATCGCGACGGCCATGGGCAAGACCATCGGCCAGACCGTCATCGTCGAGAACCGGCCGGGGGCCGGCGGCAACATCGCGGCCGGCCTGGTCGCCAAGGCCGCGCCCGACGGCTACACCGTGCTGCTGGCCATGAGCGGCAACCTGGCGGTGTCGCCCGCGCTCAAGCCCCAGACCCTGCCGTACAAGGTGCCGGACGACTTCGCGCCGGTGGGGCTCATCCTGGAAGCGCCGCATGGCCTGTTCGTGGCGAGCCAGTCGCGCTTCAAGACGGCGCAGGAAGTGATCGACGCGTCCCGCCAAAAGGAGATGACCTTCGCGTCGACCGGCACCGGGGCGGCGGCCCATATCGGCATGGAAACCATCAAAGAGCTGGGGCACCTGAAGCTGCTGCACGTGCCCTACAAAGGGTCCGGTCCCGCCATCACGGACATGATAGGCGGGCAGGTGGACATGTTCTTCGCTACCGCCTCGCCGTTGGTGCCGCAGGTGCAGCAAGGCCAGTTGCGCGTGCTGGCCCTGACCGGCAGCCAGCGCAGCCCCGTGCTGCCGGACGTGCCGACCTTCAAGGAGCTGGGCATCGATATGACGATGACCCAGTGGTACGGGCTGGCCGCGCCGGCCGGTACGCCGCCCGAAGCATTGAAGGTGCTGTCCGACAACCTGTCGCGCGCGCTGAAGGATCCGGCCGTGCGGAACACCATCCGCAAGGACGCCGCGATGGAGCGCGACCTGCCGCTGGACCAGTTCAGACAGTACATTGTGGAAGACATCGCCAACTACCGCAAAGCCGCCACGCCCGACCTGCTGAAGCAGATCGGCCAATAGCAAG
Organism: Achromobacter veterisilvae; assembly: GCF_037619525.1. Lineage (NCBI taxonomy): Bacteria > Pseudomonadati > Pseudomonadota > Betaproteobacteria > Burkholderiales > Alcaligenaceae > Achromobacter > Achromobacter veterisilvae. The sequence continues at coordinate 4,165,307 of NZ_CP148753.1, forward strand.
TCGTTCTTTTTCCTGACTTTTCCGGAGATTTCCTCATGCTGCAGAACTGGACCGAGACGCTCGCCAACAACCGCAAGGCCGGCGAGCAACTGGGCAAGCACAACCCGCAACTGCTGACCGCGTTCCGCGCGCTGAACCAGGCGCAGGGCGCCACCGGCACGCTGGACGCCAAGACGCGCGAGCTGATTGCGCTGGCCGTGGCCGTCACCACGCGCTGCGACGGTTGCATCGCGGCGCATGCCGACGCCGCCCGCAAGGCCGGCGTGACCGAGGCCGAATTGAGCGAGGCGCTGGCGACCGCCATCGCGCTGAACGCGGGCGCGGCCTATGTCTATTCGCTGCGCGCGATGGACGCGCTGTCGGCCGGCCAGGCTTGAGGGGAGGGCGCTCATGTACACCACCTTGATCGATGCGGAGCACCTGGCCCGCGCGCTGGCGGGTCCGGGGCGCGACGGCGTCCTGGTCCTGGACTGCGGTTTCGACCTGGCCGATCCGGGCGCGGGACGGCGCCATTACCAGGCGGGCCACATTCCCGGCGCGGCCTACGTGCATCTGGACGAGACGCTCAGCGGCGCCAAGACCGGAATGAACGGACGCCATCCGCTGCCGGACCGCCAGGAATTCGCGGCGGCGCTGGCGGCGCTGGGCGCCAGCGCCAACACGCAGATCGTCGCCTACGACGACGCCGCGGGCATGTACGCCGCGCGCCTGTGGTGGCTGCTGCGCTGGATCGGCCACGATGCCGTGGCCGTGCTGGACGGCGGCATCGGCGCGTGGAAGGCCGCCGGCCAGCCGCTGTCCACGGAACCGCTGGCGCTGCGCGCGCCCGGCGATCTTGCGGCGCGCGACGGCCGCCAGCGCACGCTGACGCACGCGGAAATGCGCGAAGTCCTGGCGTCTGGCGGCCGCGTGGTGCTGGACGCCCGCGCGCCCGACCGCTACCGCGGCGAGAACGAAACGCTGGACAAGGTGGGCGGCCATATTCCGGGCGCGCGCAACCGGTTCTTCCGCGATAACCTGGGCGCCGACGGGCGTTTCCTGCCAGCGGAGCAACTGCGCCAGGCGTTCACCGAACGCATGGACGGCCGCGCGCCCGAAGCCGTGGTCAACCAGTGCGGCTCGGGCGTCACGGCCTGCCACAATCTGCTCGCCATGGAGATCGCCGGCCTGTCCGGCGCGGCCTTGTATCCCGGCTCGTGGAGCGAATGGAGCGCCCAGCCGGGCGCGCCGGTCGCCACGGGTCCCGACGCCTAGCAATATGAATCGCGACACCGCCTTTTCCCCGCGGCCGGACACCGGCCGCAAGCCCCACAGCGCCCATTGGGGCGTGTTTTCCGCCGCCTGGAAAAACGGCGTGCTGGACGTCCGGCCGCATCCCGGCGATCCGGATCCGAACCCGCTGATCGACAACTTCACCAATGCGCTGGACCATCCGGTCCGGGTCACCGCGCCCATGGTGCGGCGCGGCTGGCTCGAACGGGGGCCGGGCCCGGACGCGCGCCGGGGAAGCGACGGCTACGTGCGCATGGAATGGGACGAAGTGCTGGACCTGCTGGCGCGCGAGCTGGCGCGGGTCAAGACGCGGCACGGGCCCGAGGCGGTGTTCGGCGGGTCCTACGGCTGGTCCAGCGCGGGCCGCTTCCACCATGCGCAAAGCCAGGTGCACCGGTTCCTGAACACGGCCCTGGGCGGCTACGTGCGTTCGGTCAACAGCTACAGCGCCGGCGCCTCCGCCGTGATCCTGCCGCACATCCTGGGCAGCATGGACGACGTGGCGCGCCGCAACGTGACCTGGGAGCAGATCGTCGACCACACGGACGTCGTGCTGGCGTTCGGCGGCATGGCGCTGAAAAACTCGCGCGTGGCCAGCGGCGGGATCAGTCGGCATATCGAACGCGAGTCGATGCGCCAGGCGGCGGCGCGCGGCTGCCGCTTCATCAACATCAGCCCGCTGGCCTCGGACTTTCCGGACGACGCCCAGGCCGAATGGGTGCGGGCCGTGCCCGGGACCGACGTGGCGATGATGCTGGCGCTGGTCCACGAGCTGGTCGCCAACGGTCTGCACGACCGGGCCTTCCTGAACGAATTCTGCGATGGCTGGGACGCCTTCGAAGACTATCTGCTGGGCCGCCGGGACGGCCAGCCCAAGACGCCGGCGTGGGCGGCGCCGCTATGCGGCGTGCCCGCCGAATGGATCGCTCGCACGGCTCGCAGCCTGGCCGGCAAGCGGGTGCTGGTCACCGTGGCGCATTCGCTGCAGCGCGCCGAACATGGGGAGCAGCCGGTCTGGATGGGGGCGGTGCTGGCGGCCACGCTGGGGCAACTGGGCCTGCCGGGCGGCGGCTATGCCTACGCGCTGGGCACGTTGGCGCACTACGGCAAGCGCAGCAACGCCGTGCCGGTGGCCTCGCTGCCGCAGGGCGTGAACGGCGTGAAGGCGTTCATTCCGGTGGCCCGGATCTCGGACATGCTGCTGCACCCGGGCGTACCCTTCGACTACAACGGCAAGCGCATGCCGTATCCGCATATCCGCCTGGCCTATTGGGCGGGCGGCAATCCCTTTCACCACCATCAGGACCTGGCGCGCCTGAGGCGCGCCTTCGCCACCCTGGACACCTTCGTGGTGCACGAGATCGGCTGGACCGCCACGGCCCGCCACGCCGACATCGTGCTGCCTTGCACGATGACGCTGGAGCGCGAGGACATCGGCGGCGCGCCCACGGACCCGCTGATGGTGGCCATGCACCGCCTGGCCGAGCCCAATGGGCTGGCGCGCGACGACTACGACATCTTTGCCGACCTGTCGGCCCGGCTGGGCACGCGCGAGGCCTTCACCGAAGGCCGCAACAGCCGCGAATGGCTGCGCCACCTGTACGAGAAGACCCGCGTGGCGCTGCGGGAACGCGGCCTGGACGCGCCGGATTTCGACGAATTCTGGACGCGAGGCGAGCTGGTCCTGCCGCAGCAGGGCGACGACGGCGGCATTCTGCGCGCCTTCCGCGACGATCCGGCAGGCAAACCTCTGCCCACGCCCAGCGGCAAGGTGCAGATCAGTTCGCCAGCGGTGGCGGGCTTCGGCTATGCCGACTGCCCGGGCCATCCCGCCTGGCTGCCGCCGGCAGACGCGCCCACGCCGGAGCACCCCTTGTTCCTGGTCGCCAACCAGCCGGCCAGCCGCCTGCACAGCCAGTTCGATTTCGGCGCGCACAGCGTGTCGCAGAAGCAGGAGGGCAGGGAAGTGTGCTCCCTGCATCCGCAGGACGCCGCCGCCCGCGGCATCGCCGACGGCGACGTGGTGCGTCTCTTCAACGCGCGCGGCGCCTGCCTCGCGGCCGCGCGCCTGACCGACGGCATCCGGCCGGGCGTGGTGCAACTGCCTACGGGCGCCTGGTACGACCCGGACGACGCCGAGGCCGAGCATCCGCTTTGCGTGCACGGCAATCCCAACGTGCTGACGCGCGACGCGGGAACCTCGTCCCTGGCGCAAGGCTGCTCCGGTCAGTTGACCGCGGTGCAGGTGGAGCGCTACCCAGGCCGGGCGCCGCGCGTGCGCGCGCACGAGCCTCCGGCCTTCGTCCAGCGTCCGTAGCCGGCAATGCGGATCCGGGAGTTTTGTAACGCCGGGTGAGCCGCGCTCGCGGCTCTCGGGCGGCAGGTTACAGACACTCCCAACTTTCATCAAATAAAACAACATTCGCAGGGCAACTGATTTAGTTGTACACATTGCTTACGGCGGCGTCCGGCAGCATGGCGCCTCAAGGCCGGCAGCGATAGAAGACAAATAAATCGGAGGAGGAGTCATGCGTACGTTCAATCGCAGGGCCGCCGCATTGCTGGCGAGCGGATTGATGGCGTTGCTGGCGGGTTGCGCCGCGCCGGGAAGCAAGAAAGACACGATCGACATGGCGGGGCTGTCCCAGCCCGTGGAGATCGTGCGCGACCGCCACGGGGTGTCGCATATCTATGCGCAGAACCAGGACGACCTGTTCTTCGCGCAGGGTTTCAGCGCCGCGCGCGACCGGCTGTGGCAGTTGGACCTGTGGCGCCGCCAGGGCGAAGGCAAGATGGCCGAGCAGTTCGGCCCCCGTTTCGTCGAACAGGACCGCGCCGCGCGCCTGTTCCTCTACCGGGGCGACCTGCAGGCCGAGTTCGCCAGCTACCACCCGCAGGGCAAGGCGATCCTGACCTCGTTCGCCGCCGGCATCAACGCCTACGTCGATTGGGTCAAGGCGCATCCCGACCAGATGCCCCCGGAGTTCAAGCTGACGGGCACCGAACCCGGCTACTGGAGCCCGGAGACCTCGCTCGTCCGCATCTACGGCCTGACGCGCAACCTCACCGAGGAAGTCAGGATGGCGCAGCGGGTCGCCGCGCTGGGCTTGAACGCCGTCCAGGGGCTCAGCACCTTCGAACCGCCCTTGGCCCTGCAAGTGCCGGCGGGCCTGGACGTGAAGCTGTTCGACAATACCGTGCTCGCCAGCTACAACCTGGCGCGCAACGGCCAGAAGTTCGTCGCGGCCGATTTCCCGCGCAGCCCCCTGGCCGAGGACCAGCGCGCGACGCTCGCCCGCAGCCTGTCGGCGGGCATGCTGGCCTCCCTGGACCCGGCGTTCGATCCCATGGCGGCCCGCTACGAAAGCAACAACTGGACCATGAGCGGCCAGCATACGGCCACCGGCAAGCCCATCCTGGCGGGCGACCCCCACCGTTCCATCACCATGCCGTCGCTGCGCTACATGGTGCACCTGAACGCGCCGGGCTGGAACGTGATCGGCGCCGGAGAGCCGGCGCTGCCCGGCGTGTCCATGGGGCACAACGACCGCATCGCCTTCGGCCTGACGATCTTCGCGTTCGGCGACGAGGAGGACCTGTACGTCTACGACACCAATCCCGCCAATCCCAACGAATACCGCTACCGGGGCGGCTGGGAAAAGATGCGCCAGGTCGACGAGTCCATCCCGGTGCGCGGCCAGGCGGCGGCGGTGCGCCAACTGAAGTTCACCCGCCACGGTCCGGTCATCCATGAGGATCCGGTGCGGCACAAGGCCTATGCCCTGCGCGCGGCCTACCTGGAATTCCCCGGTACGGCCGCCTATCTGGCCAGCCTGCGCCTGAACCAGGCGCAAGACTGGAACGAGTTCGTCGCGGGCATGGAAAAGCACTACACGCCGAGCGAGAACATGGTCTACGCCGACGTGGACGGCAATATCGGCTGGTTCGGCGGCAGCATCGCGCCGATACGTCCGCGCGCGGACTGGTCCGGCATGCTGCCCGTGCCCGGCAACGGCGATTTCGAATGGCGCGGCTTCCTGACCGGCAGCGCGCTGCCGCGAGCCTACAACCCGCCCGAAGGCTACGTCGCCACCGCCAACGAATACAACCTGCCTGCCGACTTCCCCTACAAGGAAATGTCGGCGCGCACCTGGGCCGAGCCTTATCGCGTCCAGCGCATCCGGGAGGTCATCGCGGACGGCAAGGGCCTGACGGTGCAGAATTCGCAGGCGCTCCAGTTCGACAACCTGTCGATTCCCGCGCGCACCCTGGCGGGCTACGCCAAGTCGCTGAACTCGGCCGACCCGGGGCTGGGCCAGGCGCTGAGCCTGCTGAAGGACTGGGACTACCGGACGGAAACCGACAGCCGCGCCGCCACGGTCTATGAGTTCTGGCTGCCCGAGGTCGTCAAACGCGTGTCCGACCTGTACGTGCCCGCCGCCGGCCGCGGCGTCTTCGGCGAGCTGTCCACGCGCAAGACGCTGGAAAAGCTCGCGGCGCCGGATGCCGCCTTCGGCCCGAGGCCGGAGCAGGGCAGGGACGCGCTGCTGCTGGAGGCGCTGGGCGACGGCATGCAGAAGCTGCGCGCCAAGCTGGGCACGGATCCGGCGCAGTGGCAATGGGGCAAGCTGCACCACATCCAGTTCGAGCACAGCCTGGCCGGCCTGCTGCCCGCCGAGACCGCCAAGGCCTACGGCACGCCGCGCTATCCCGTCGGCGGCGACAACGACACGGTGCATCGCGGCACGTTCCGCAAGAGCGACTTCCGCCAGATCAGCGGCGCGTCGTACCGCCAGGTGATCGACGTGGCCGACTGGGACAACTCGCGCGTCCAGAACGTGCCGGGGCAGTCCGCCGATCCCCGCAGCCCGCACTACCAGGACCTGCTCAAGGGCTGGGCCACCGGGGAGTACTTCCCCATGGCGTTCAGCCGCGCCAAGGTGGATAGCGAGAAGGCCGACACGTTGACGCTGAAGCCTGCCGGGAAGTGATGCGCGGGCTTGCCTTGCGGCGTCGGCCGCAAGGCGCGCGAGCCCCTTGGACGGCCCCTTTCGGGGCCGTCGGTTCGAGGATCAGGCGAAGAAGCAGGGCAAGGAAGCAGGGTGGGGCGAACCGAAAGGGAGGGGGCCTGGCGAAAAAAGTGCTTACGCACGGTTGCCGAGATGAACAGCCCCCTCCAGCTAAGGTCTAGTTTCTGTCTGGATTCCGCGAGGAACCAGTCGACTGGAGGTACAGACACCGATGCGTTATTCGCCGTCATGCAACACTGAAACGCAGCATCAATCACCATCCGGCCGGCCGATGAGCTGGCTGCAGGAGCGCCGGCAGTTCGTCAAGGCGCTCCTGTCCAATCCCACGGCCATCGGCGCCGTGGCGCCATCCGGCCCGGCGCTGGCCGCGGCCATCACGGCATCGATTCCGCCCGATGCCGGAAAAGTCCTCGAACTGGGCTGCGGCACGGGCGTCTTCACGCGAGAAATGCTGCGCAAGGGCGTCGACCCGGCCCGTCTCGTCCTGGTGGAGCAGGACGAGGCGATGAGTTCCAGCCTGCGGACGCAGTTCCCCCAGGCTGCCGTGCTCCAGGTTTCGGCGCAGGAGCTGTCCCGGCACAGCCATCCGGAAATGGACGGAATCGGCGTGGCCATTTGCGGCTTGCCGTTACGGAACATGAGCGGGGCGCATCACCATCGGCTGCTGACCGCCGTGTTCGACGCCATGTCGGCGGGCGGCTCCATGCAACTGTTCACGTACGGCGTCCGTTGTCCGATCTCAGCGGGCGTGCTGGAGGCTTGCGGGCTGTCGGCCCGGCGAGTCGGATTCGTGCCGTTGAACCTGCCGCCCGCGTCGGTGTTCAGCGTGGCCAGGCTGGTATGACCGCCAGGGAGATCGCCCGAGGGAAACGCCATTCGGCTTCCTTTGGGCGTAATACGCATAATGTGTATTATGTAAAGTGACAAATAGGCGTGATTCAGGGGGCGGCATGCACCAAAGCCACGCTGCGACTCCAACGCTCCCCCACAACGCGACGATCAGCCGTTATTCTTGCTATTCAATAGTTCAATGATCGTTGTATGATTGAATCATGAATGAAGATCAAGCAGTTTTCGCCCTCGGTGCCCTGGCACACACCCAACGACTTCGCGTGTTTCGCGCACTCGTGGTCGCTGGCCCTGGCGGTCTCACGCCCAGCGTCTTGGCCGATCAGCTCGGCGTCGCACGCAATACCTTGTCCTTCCACCTGAAGGAGTTGTCGCACGCTGGCCTGGTCACCATTGAGCAACAAGGCCGAAATCTGATCTATCGCGCCGACTTCCCGCAGATGAATGGGCTGCTCGGCTACCTCACCGAACACTGCTGCCAAGGTTCCACCTGCGAGGCATCCGACTCCGGAGCCTGCACTACCTGCTGATCAGGAGCTGCCCATGAAACGCTTTCACGTTCATTTACACGTCGATGATTTGGCCAGGAACATCGGCTTCTATTCGCGGCTGTTTGCACAGGATCCAGCCCGCGTCGAGTCCGACTATGCGAAATGGATGCTGGATGATCCCCCTGTGAATTTCGCCATTTCCACCCGCGGCGCTGCCGCGGGAGTCGACCATTTTGGAATTCAAGCCGAGAACGCCGAAGCGTTGATTGCCCTGAAGTCCCGAGCGGAATCAGCCAGCCTGTCTCTGGAGGACCAGGGAGAGACGTCATGCTGCTACTCCCGCAGCGAGAAATACTGGATCACTGATCCGCAAGGCGTGGCGTGGGAGCACTTCCATACGTTGGGGACGATCCCTGTCTATGGAGAGTCGCACGACGCGCCTGCCATCGGCTCGGCCGGCGCCTGCTGTTCGCCTTCTGCGTCCTCCACGGTGCGGGACAACTGCTGTGTCCCGAATACCAAATCCTCCACTCGCTGCTGCTAGGACTTCCCATGTCGCACTCCCCTTTCAACGTGCTGTTTCTCTGTACGGGCAATTCGGCACGCTCCATTCTGGCTGAAGGTCTGCTCAGAGGACTGGGTGGCGAGCGCTTCCAGGCATTCTCCGCTGGCAGTACCCCCAACGGCGAGGTCCACCCGCTGGCGCTCGCCACGCTGAGCGCTTTTTCATTGCCGACCGATGGCTATCGGAGCAAGAGCTGGGACGAGTTCGCGGCACCGGCGGCTCCAAAAATGGACTTCATCATTACCGTCTGCGATAACGCCGCCGGCGAAGTTTGCCCTGTCTGGCCTGGGCAGCCAATGACGGCACACTGGGGCATTCCCGACCCCGCAGCCTGTGAAGGAACCGAGGAAGAGCGTCGCAAGGCGTTTCAGGACGCCGCGCGTGTACTCAAGCGCCGCCTCGAGCTTTTCCTGTCTTTGCCCATTGACCGCCTGGATGCCATGTCGCTCCAGACCGAGTTGCGCGGTATTGGCAAGACCCAGGAGTAAGTCGATGTCATCCAGTACACAGGCGGCGGCGCCCGTGCCGCAGGCGCGCGGTGGGATGAGCGTCTTCGAGCGTTACCTGACGCTCTGGGTGTTTCTCTGCATCGTCCTCGGCGTCGCCCTGGGCCAGCTCATGCCGGCCCTATTTCAAATCATCGGGCATCTCGAAGTCGCGCAAGTCAATCTGCCCGTCGGTCTTTTGATCTGGGTAATGATCATTCCGATGCTGCTCAAGGTCGATTTCGGCGCGCTCGGTCAGGTCAAGCAGCATTGGCGCGGCATAGGCGTGACGCTATTCATCAATTGGGCGGTCAAGCCGTTCTCCATGGCCTTCCTGGGGTGGCTATTCATCCGGCAGGTCTTTTCGCCCTGGCTGCCCACCGACCAGTTGGATAGTTACATCGCGGGCCTGATCCTGCTGGCCGCCGCTCCTTGTACCGCCATGGTTTTCGTCTGGAGCCGGTTGACCGGCGGTGATCCGGTGTTCACGCTGTCCCAGGTTGCGCTGAACGACACCATCATGGTGTTTGCCTTCGCGCCCATTGTCGGGTTGCTGCTGGGCCTGTCGGCCATCACCGTGCCGTGGGACACGTTGCTGGTGTCCGTCGGGCTCTACATCGTGATTCCGGTCATCCTCGCCCAGCTCTGGCGCCGCGCGCTGCTGCGCCGCGGGCAGGAAGCGTTCGAAGCGGCCCTGGCCCGGATCGGACCGTTTTCCATGGCCGCGCTGCTCTTGACGCTGGTGCTGCTGTTTGCGTTCCAGGGCGAAGCCATCATTGGCCAGCCGCTGGTGATCGCCATGCTGGCGGTGCCGATCCTGATCCAGGTGCTTTTTAACTCCGGGCTGGCGTACTGGCTCAATCGCCGGGTGGGTGAAAAGCACAATATCGCTTGCCCGTCAGCGTTGATCGGCGCGTCGAACTTCTTCGAGCTTTCCGTCGCGGCCGCGATCAGCCTGTTCGGTTTCCAGTCCGGGGCCGCTTTGGCGACGGTGGTGGGCGTGCTGATCGAGGTCCCGGTGATGTTGCTGGTGGTGCGCGTCGTGAACCAGTCCAAGGATTGGTACGACGCGGGCGCCAACCGGGGGTAACCGGTGACAGGAGCACCCGTCCGGGTCGTCGGTAGCCTGGGCACCGCCCAAACGCTGGCCTGGGCCTCGTCCTACTACCTGCCGGCCATGTTGGCGGCGCCGATGGCCAGTGACCTGGGCATTCCAACGCCAACGGTCTACGCGGCCTTTTCCGGCGCAATGGTGGTATCGGCCCTGGCCGGTCCGTGGGCCGGGCAAGCGATCGACCGTCGCGGCGGCCGTGTCGTCCTGGTCGGCACCAGCCTGATATTCGCGCTTGGATTGGCCATGCTTGGATTATCCGAGGGGCTGTGGACGATGGTCGCCGCCTGGCTCATCATCGGGGTGGCGATGGGGGCTGGCCTGTATGAAGCGGCCTTTTCCAGCTTGGTTCGCCTGTATGGACATCACGCCCGTGGCGCGATCACGGGCATTACCCTGATTGCCGGCTTTGCGAGCACCGTCGGCTGGCCATTGTCTGCCTGGATGGAAACACAGTTCGGATGGCGCAACGCGTGCTTCGGCTGGGCGGGCTTGCATCTGCTGATCGGCTTGCCGCTCAATGCCTGGCTTCCGAAATTGCCTCGCCAGGCAAAACATGAAAGATCGGCCGTCTCGGATCCAACGAGGGCCGTCTCCTCCCCTTCCCCTGCTCCCACGGCCGGGCGCCACGGGTACGCAACCGCCCTCCTCGCCTTCGTCTTCGCCGCGACCTGGTTCATCAGCACGTCCATGGCCACGCATTTGCCGCGGATGCTGGAGGCTACCGGCGCCACGCTCGCCGCCGCAGTCGCGGTAGGCGCCCTCATCGGTCCAGCGCAAGTGGCCGGCCGCGTGCTCGAGTTCGGGTTCCTGCGACGCGTTCACCCACTGCTGTCGGCACGCTTGGCCGCATTGGCGCACCCCGCCGGTGTGGCCGTGTTGCTGATGGCGGGGCCGGTCATGGCCCCCGCATTTGCGATCCTCCATGGGGCTGGCAACGGCATCCTCACCATCGCGAAGGGCACCTTGCCACTGGTGCTGTTTGGCGCCCAAGGGTATGGCGCGCGCCAGGGGTGGCTGATGATGCCTGCGCGGATCGCGCAGGCGGCGGCCCCATTTCTTTTCGGCCTGGCTCTGGACGCCTGGGGAGCCAACGCTTTGTGGCTGTCCGGCGCCATCGGTCTGGCCGCCGGTGGCGCGCTGATGCTGCTGCGCGCCCAGCCCCCCAAGTCTTGCTAGGAGAGGTATTGCATGAGTTCCATCGCCATCTATGACAGGCCTGCGGCACGTCGCGCAATGTGCTGGGCCTGATCCGCATTACTACCGCAGCGTCAATCGCGTCTATCGACTCTATGCTGATGTGCGGTCCGACACTACTGAAACATCTCTCGCGCCAATCTCGATGGCCTGAACTTCCGGTCTGGCGCAGGCCTCTTGCCCTCCTTCAGCAACTCAATAGATCCCAGGTCGCTCGCAGGGTATCTGCCGTACATATCCCCCCCAGGGGGATATGATGCACGCATGACGAAACCCGATCCCCACCACCATCACGATGCCGTCGCCAAGCGTCTCAAACGGGCGGAAGGCCACCTGCGCAGCATTCTGCAAATGATGGAAGAACACCGTTCCTGCCTTGAGCTTGCGCAGCAGTTGCACGCCGTCGAGAAGGCGATTTCACAGGCCAAGAAGGTCCTGATCCAGGACCACATCGATCATTGCCTGCAAGACGCCGTAGGCGATCTGGACGCGGATAAGCAGCGCGCCATCGACGAATTCAAAGAGATCACCAAGTACCTGTAAGGGCTATTTTCCCCATGCTGTCGTTTTCCGAGCTGATTGCTCAGGGCGCTTCGCACGCCTGGCTATTCGTTCCTAGCGCCATCCTGCTGGGCGCCCTGCACGGCCTCGAGCCAGGCCACTCTAAGACGATGATGGCTGCCTTCATCGTCGCGATCAGAGGGACGGTATTGCAGGCCGTGTTGTTGGGGGTCACCGCGACCATCTCGCACACGCTGATCGTGTGGGGCATCGGCCTGGGCGGCATGTACCTGTGGCGAGGCGTGGCGGCAGAGGAACTGGAGCCCTACTTCCAGTTGGCTTCCGGGGTGATCATCGTGCTGATCGCGGCCTGGATGTTCTGGAGAACCTGGCGGGAGCAGCATGCCAGGGCGCATGGCCACTCTCACGACGATCATGAGCACGGCGGGCACACCCATGGCCTGGAGCGGCACGAAATCGACACCGGGCATGGCCGCGTCGCCCTTGAAGTGTTCGAGGACGGCGTACCTCCCCGTTGGCGTTTGACCCGCCTTAGCGGCAGTAACTGGCAGGCGGAGGATGTCGCGGTGACCACCGAACGAACCGATGGCCGTCAGCAGACGTTCCGGTTCGTGCAGAAGGATGGCTACCTCGAGTCCTTGGAAGAGATACCTGAACCCCACGAGTTCATGGCGCGCCTGACATTGGCCCACGGCGGCCACGCCCACGGCTATGACATCGCCTTTCTGGAGCCGGATAGCCGCCAGCACGACCACATTCACGAAGCGTTGCATGGACTGGATGTCGCCGGTGAAGGTCATCAGGACGCTCACCAGTTGGCGCACGCCAATGACATCCGCCGGCGATTCGCGAACCGGAATGTGACCAACTGGCAGATCGCCCTGTTCGGTCTTACGGGCGGCCTTATCCCCTGCCCTGCGGCCATCACCGTGCTGCTCCTGTGCTTGCAGTTGAAGGAGTTCACGTTGGGAGCCGTGCTGGTGTTGTGCTTCTCGATCGGGCTGGCGATCACGTTGGTCACGGTCGGGGCAGTCGCGGCGCTCAGCGTGCGGCAGGTTACCCAGCGCGCTCCGTGGTTCAGCGCGATCGCCCAGCGGGCCCCCTACCTATCGAGTCTGCTGATCATTGCGGTCGGCATTTACGTGGGAGTCCATGGGTGGCTCGGGTTGCCCTAGGCCGGGGCTGCGGAAGGCGTTTGATCGGGCATCCCTTTCCCTCCCTATAAAAGCGTAAAGAGAAGTTTGGAAAGCGTGCTCTTCAATGGCCATTGCGTCGCGAGCCGAACGCCATGCCTTCGGTTCCGGGCCCCGCCCACCGCACCTCGTCCGGATTCGGTGAAACCAGGAACGCGGCCGTCCAGGCGACAGCCACCGTCCCGATGATCACCCAGGGAAATACACATTTCTTGAGGAAATGACTAGACTCAAGCCGATTCGGGCACTATCCAAAAAGCGAAATCCCTCGGGAGTTTTTGCCATGCCGATTCAACCGGCCTATATGCAACACGTCTATGCGGGTCTCGAGCCTCTGCAGGCGTTTGACGTGGTGTACGGCAGTACTTTCGAGCACCGCCTGGTTTCATCGGACTTGGCCAGGATGGAACATCAGCGGCTTGTTCTCGGCGAGGTCCGGCTGGAAATGGGTCGTTACGAATTTCCCGTAATCGCCCAAGGGAGCATGCCCAGGGATGGACTGTGTATTGCGTTCATGGCCGAAGGAAGCGACGTGACGCGGTACAACACCGCCGTCATCGGAGCGGAGGAAATACAGGTCTATCCTCCAGGCGTGGAGCTTCTGTATCACGCCACCGGACTCTCCCGCTGGGTGAATTTCACCGTGCCGGAAGAGCGTCTTCAGAATGTGGCCCTCACGCGGACGGGACGGCCCCTGCAAATAAGAAAGCGCGCGGCCTATTCCGTGCGCCTGCATTCCGGCGGCCGGCAGGCGCTGGGAACCTTGACGAACGACGCCATGGGAATCGCCCGGCGCCTTTCGGGCGACGGCGGCATGACGCCCGCGCTGGCTGAGAGCGTGTGCGACTCCTTGCTTGCGGGTTATGTCGATGCGCTGTTTTCGGCCTCTCCCCTCCTCCGGACCGACAATCTGCCCGTGGAGGAGCGCCACCGTCGCCTTATTGCCGCATGCGAACGCTTGGTTCTCTCCGGCGAGGCGGCGGATATTGCGCTGAGCGAAGTGGCAAGGCGCAGCGGCTATACCCTGCGTTCCCTGGAGATCATTTTCCGTCGCAGCGTGGGCATGACGCCGGGACGCTGGTTCATGAACGCAAGATTGAATGGCGCCCTACGGGATTTTTTGACTTGCAGTATCGACGCGACCATATCCGATATTGCGATGAAATGGGGCTTTCGTCATATGTCGCGATTCGCCGAATACTATCGGAGAACATTCGGCGAATTGCCGAGGGACACATTGGCTCGCTCGGGAGCGCGGCCCTGATGTCAGAAGCTCACCGCCAGCCCCACCGAAAAGCCCGATACATTGTTGCCGAACACATAGCGCCCCACCAGGCGGGTGCGGGTGATGAACACGTCGTAGGCGCTTGAATCCAGTTCCAGCCCCGCGCCCACCGAAGTCAGGCGGTCGAAGCCGAGGATTCCCTTCTGGTCGCCCAGGAATTCGGAGTGTGTCAGTTCCAGCACGTAGCGCAGCGGCCGCTGCAGCAGGACGATGCCTGTGGGTGCGCGATAGCGGGCCCACAGATTGGCGGATTGGGCGACGGCATTGCCGCTGACCGCGGCGGAGCTGTCGAAACTCTGCAGGCGGATGTCGGAATAGCGAAGTTCCACGTCCACTTCGTAGCCCGGACGGTAGTGCTCATAGTCCAGCATGATCGAACCGCCCAGCCCGTATGCATTGAGAGAGCCCCGGTCCAGGAAGTCGATGTCCTTTCCGGTGCGTTGCCCCACGTACCAGCTTGCCGCGCGCAGATCGCTCGTTACATTGCCCAGCGCGAAGTTGAAGATGGGACGTAGCTTGAGTTCGTCGGTCAGCTTGAAATCCCAGCCTATGCCTCCCGTGGCGGAAACGCTGTTCCATTTGGTCGGGATGCGGCGCGCTTCCGCGCCCTGCGTGGCGATGAAGGTCGGATCGTAGCGGCTGGCCGCCAGGACTCCCTCCAGGTAGATCGGGACGGAGTCGGAAATCGTGTCGCCGCCGCCCAACTGCGTCATGAAGAACTCGTTCGAACCCGAGGTCGAGCCGCCGCCGCTGCCTATGTTGAGCGAACTCGTCGTGATATCGGGAACAATGGAAAACGACATCACCGCCAGCACGCCGTTGGCGCGTTTCTGCAGGTCGTCCTTGTTCAGCCGCAGGCCCTGCTGGCCCCACGCCACCGCCGGCGCGCCGCAGGCCGCGGCCAGCATGCATGCGCCCAGGCGCGCGGCTGTCCTCTTCGCCGGTCGCACGATTCGCGTTTCCATGGAAACCCCTTAGTTGGCGCGGCCAACGGGATCGACCATGGATTGCCGCTGCGACACCAACAAGGCATCGCTCTGGTCGATGCGTATGGTCCCGATCCGCGGGAACTCGAAGTCGATGATGATGTAGAGGGCCGCCGTCATGACGACGGCGTATGTCACCTGGTGCAGCAGCGCCTTGCGCTTGGAGGACGCCAGGTTCAATCCGACCAGACCGGCCGCCACCAGCGTCAGGAAGCCCAGGAAGACGTAGGTTGCGATGGGCGGGTGCACCTTCTGCGCCACGGTCTGGGCGGTGGCGACGTCGAACATATCGTTCACCGCGCCGACATAGGACGCGGCGAAAGGCGGCACGCTGGCGCGCGCCACCTGCATCGACGTGGTCCAGATCTCCTTTTGCAGCGCCCCGACGCGTGCGGCGATCCTGTCGCGCTGTTCCAGGTCCGCCACGTTGCGGTAGTAGTCGATGCGCTCGTCCACATAGCGCCGGAACTGCTCGCGCAGCTTCGGCTGGCCGTCTGCGTCGACCATGTCTATGCGCAACCAGGCGGTGCCGATGGCATTGACCTCCTGCACCAGCAGATCGCGGCGTTCCGCCATGCGCTGGGCGGCTCCCGAGAACGTGAAGGCCACCAGCAGCCCCAGCAGCGCGAACACCGAGCCTTCGATGACGGCGGTTCCCGGAGCGCCTTTCTCGTCGGCGCCGCGCCCCAGCCATTTTCCGATCCGCATGGCAATCAGCAATAGCGCGAAGAACGCGACAGCCAATCCTGCAAGAAGAAGGGAGTAATTCATTTGGTCACCCCAGGCATCGTCATTGTCAATGGGAAACGCCGGCCGTGTGGAGTCTTCTGTCGAGTCCGGCATCGGCCGTGAAAAACCGTCTTCATCGCCAGGCGCTCCCGACTTGTATATAGAACGCGTTCTGGTCCTTGCTGTGGGCGACGTCTATACCCACTGCCAATCCCAGCTTGTGCGCAATCAGGTAGCGAAACCCCGCGCCCACGCTGGCGACGTTCGGCGCGGCGGAGAAGGATTTCCAGTTTCCATAGGCCTTGCCCACGCCGGTGAACCCCAACACGGACCAGCGCGGCTTGACCTGCCAGCGCAGCTCAGCCTCGAGAGCCAGCGCATCGCGATCCTGATACCGGCCCCGCGATACGCCGCGCAGGTCGACATAGGGCTGCGCGTAGAACGGCACCGTGCCCCGGGTGAACTGGCCATCGCCGCGCAGGCCGAGCGTCCACCGCGGGGCGAGCGGCACCCAGGTGTAGCCGCGCGCGCGGTAATTCTCGAAGGACTGGTCGCTGCCCAGCCAATTGCGCGAAAACTGGGCTTCCAGCTCGGCGTAGGTTCCGCGGTTGGGATAAAACATGTTGTCGCGGGTGTCGTAGTCCACTACCAGTCCCGCCTTGCCGATGCGCTCGGCCATCTCGCCTTGCGACAGTTCGCTTGCGGCTGCGCCGGTGAAACGGGTGTTCGAGCGGAAATAGGTATAGCGCGGCCCGACATACCAAGGGCTGTCGCCGATCCTGGCCAGGATCTGCTGGACCAGGAAGGTTCCTTTCACCTGGTAGCTGCGTCCATGATTGAAGGCGCCGTAGTACTCGAGATTCGCGCGTCCTTGCGCCAGGGCCCCGAGGTAGCGGTAGCGGTCGGCGTCCCAGCTATGAAAATGGAACAGACCGCCGCCGCGCGAGCCGTTCTCGGTTGCGAGGCCGCCGATGCCGGTGATGTTGGGTGGCGCCTTGCGCTCGTCCGCGGGCGGGCTCGTCCGGCTGGCGTCGACCGCGGGTTCGGAAAAGTACAGCAGCATCAGCCCGCCGCCATAGCCCACCGCAGGCTCCGTGATGATCACGGGCACCGGCAAGGCGCCTTGGTGCCTGAGCAGGAAGTCGCTGGTGTCGAAATCGCCGTCGCGGTCGTCGGTGAACGAGAGCGGCTCGCCGTGGGCAGCGCCATGCGCCAACAGGCCGCTCAGCAGCGTGACCATGGCCGTCCGCATCATCTCGAGTCGGTGCCCGCCATGAACCAGCGCAGATAGGGATTCGCCTGCGCCAGTTGCGCCAACGCGCCCGCGTTCCCGGCCCACTCTTCCCTGTTCCCCCGGTAGGCCGCCAGCGCGCTGCGATAGAAGAGGTCCAGGGCGCCGCGTTCGTTTTCGATTTCCGCGCTCAAGGCCGGGCCGTCCGCGCCCAGCGGAGGTTCGCCGCGCAGCGCCAACAAGGCCGGCAGCGTGCGCACGATCTCGCGCGGCCTGACCCAGGCGGCGTACTCGATGGCGGGCCGGTCGTCCGTCACGGGCGGCGCGTCTCCCGCGAAGCGCGCCAGCCCTTCCCTGTCCGTCACCCACGTCGCCAGCAGCGCCGCCGGAGAACCGACGCCCACGTCCGCCAGCGCTTGCCGCAACCGCGGCTGGGCCATGCGCCCGGTTATCCGTCCCGCGTCCAGGGACATGGGCTGCAAGGATCCGATCAACAGCATCTCGTGCAATTCGGTGGTCCACAGCGTGGCGTGGGGAAACACCGCGATGAAACTGGCCACCAAGGCGCGCGTGTCGTCCAGGTTCTGCGTGGGTAGCGGCAGCCACTGCGCGACGACGCCCTGAGGATTCAGGCGCGCGGCCGCCAACTGATAAAAGTCGCTGGAATAGAGGTTGACCACGCCCGCGGCCGAAGGCGGCGGCGGTTCCAGGGTGATCAGGTCATAGCGTTCCTGGCTGGCCAGCAATTCGCGCCGTCCGTCACGCAAGCGGCGGTCCAGGCCCGGATCGTTGGCCGCGCCGAAGCTTCCCTGGAACAAAGCCCCCGCGCGCAGAACGCCAGGCAGCAGTTCCGCCACCACACGGCGGTCCAGGCCGGGATATCGCGACAAGGCGCCCGCCGTAATGCCGGTTCCGTAACCGATCACCAGGGCCGAACGCGGTTCGCCGGCGTGGACGATCAGCGGCAGCAGCGCCTGCAGCCGCATATAGCGCAGGGACGGCATGGCGTCGCCAGAGTTGGAAACCCCTTGGATGTAGAGCCGCCGGAAGCGCCGCTCCCCTGCGCCGCGCTCGACCACGGCGACGGTGCCGCCCTGGCTTTCCTCGTAGAACACCAGTTTGCCGTCCTTGGCGCCCGGCAGCAGCCGCGCCAGGTGATCGGACGGCAGCGCCCAGCCCAGGATCAGCGCGGAGCCCAGGAGCGCGGCCGACACCGCCCGCGCCATCGGCGCGGGGGAGCGCCAGGCCGCCGCGATGCCGATGGCGCACGCGGCCGCGGCCAGGAGGACGAGGCTTCGGACCGTACCCAGGCGCGGCAACAGCACGAAGGCCACGACCAGGGTTCCCGCGATTCCGCCCAGTGTGTTTCCCGCCAGGACCAGCCCCGCGCCCTGCCCTCGCCTGGCCGGAGGCACCGCGATGCGCAGCACGGCCGGGAACGCCGCGCCGAGCAGCAAGGTCGGCACCAGCACCACCACGGCCGCGACGACCGCGAAACGCGCGCTCATGCCGGCCAGGCCGCTGTCGCTCCAGTGCCGGACCGCGGCCTCGGCCAGCGACTGGGCGTCGATCAGCCACGGGCCCAGCAGCGCCACTTCCAGCAGCGCCGCCACGCCGGCCCCGGCGATCAGCAGCGCGAAGACGCGCCAGGGGTCGCGGAAACGCCGTTCCCAGCGCGCATAAAGCGCCGCGCCCAGCGCCAGCCCGGCGAGGTAGACGGCCAGCACAACGGAGAAGGCGAAAGTCCGCGTGCTCATGAAAGGAACCACCATCTGCGACCACAATACCTCATAGCCCATCGCGATCGCGCCCGCCGCGCTATACAGCCCGATGGCCAGCCAGGCCTCGCTCGACAGGGCTTGGGCGCCGGCGGGCCCCTCGCGAGCCGCGGCCGGCGCCTGCCGCTGTAGCGCCCAGGCGCCGGCCGCGGCGGCGAGATTCAAGCCCGCCGCCACGCAAGCCGTGCCGAATACGCCATAAGCCGGGATCAGCACGAAGGCGGGCAGCAAGGCGCCGGCGATGGCGCCGGCCGTATTGGCGGCGTACAGGACTCCGCCGGCCCGGCCGACCTGGCCGGCGCCGCAGGCCCGCAGCAATACCGGCAAGGTTCCGCCCATCAATATCGGCGGGATCGCCACCACCGCCAGCATCGCCAGCCAGGCAAGCCAGGACCACGCCTGTTCGGCGCGCGCGAACAGCGGCGCGCCATGCGCCAGCGCCCAGGTCACCCCCAGGGCAAGCAAGGCCACGCCGAGTTCGATGCCCGCGTACAGGCGCAAAGGCCGCGCGCTGCGGTCGGCCAGGCGTCCCAGCCAGGCGCTGCCCAAGGCCAGGCCGAAGAAGAACGCGCTGACGGCGACGGCGATGGCGTGGACCTCCACGCCGACGATCAGCGATAGCTGCTTGATCCATAGAATCTGGAAGATCAATGCGGCCGCGCCGGAAAAAACCAACAGGCCCGCCGGGGCCCACAGGCCGACGGCGGGCCGCGCCCGCGTGCCGGCCGAGGCTTGAGCCGGCATGTTCCGCAGCGATGAACTCATAAGTTGCCGCTCTCCAACGTTGGCGAAGCGCGGCGGCGGGTGTAACACCCGCCGCTCCCTTCCCTATTTGCCCTGCTTTTTCGACGCTTCTTCGAACTGCTTTTCGATCGCGCGGTCCACCTCGGCCTGGACCTGGTCCACGCTGAACGAGGCCGGGCGCTGGCTGGGCGGATACTCGATGAACGTCTGCAGGAAATCCGCCGCCTTCATCGACGCCATGAGAACCAGATAGTCGTTCTTGACGAGCCAGTCGTAATACTGGTTGGAGACTACGTCCGCACGCTCGTAAGGATCCATCCGCAGGTTGTACAGCTTCGGCACGCGCAAGCACACGAACGGATCTTTCCAGACAGCGAAACCGCCGGGCGCCTGTTGTTCGCAGAACACGGCCTTCCAGTTCTGGTACCGCATCGCCACCAGCAGGCCGTCGTCGTTGAAGTAATAGAAGTCGTTCCGCGCGCTGTCCGGACTCTTGCCCGTCAGGTAGTCGAGCTGGTTGTAGCCGTCGAGATGGACCTTATAGCTCTTGCCTGCGCCGTTCGGCGTCCATCCCTTCAGCAAACGCTCCTTGACGTCCGTATCGCCCACCGCGGCGAGCAGCGTGGGGAACCAGTCCAGGCCGGAAACGATGCCGGTCTTGACCTCGCCGGCGGGAACGTGGCCCGGCCAGCGGACCATCGCCGGCACGCGATATGCGCCTTCCCAGTTTGAATTCTTCTCGTTGCGGAACGGCGTCGTCGCGGCATCCGGCCAACTGAACTGGTTGGGGCCGTTGTCGGTCGTGTAGACGACGATGGTGTTGTCGGCGATGCCCAGGTCGTCCAGCTTCTTCAACAGCTTGCCCACGTCCTGGTCATGCTCCCACATGCCGTCGGCATATTCATTGCCCGGCATGCCGCTCTTGCCCCGGTGCTCCGGACGAATATGGGTGTACACGTGCATGCGGGTCGTGTTCATCCACAGGAAGAACGGCTTGTCGCCCTTGCCGTGCTTGTCCAGATAGTCGAGCGCCGCTCCCACCGTTTCGTCGTCGATCGTTTCCATGCGCTTGGAGGTCAAGGCGCCGGTGTCCTCGATCTTGCCGTCGGCGCTGGCTTTGATGACGCCGCGCGGTTGGTAGCTTTTGAAGATGGGGTCCTTGGAGTCCTTGGGCCAGTACGGGCGTTCCGGCTCTTCTTCGGCATTCAGGTGGTAAAGGTTGCCGAAGAACTCGTCGAAGCCGTGCTTGGTCGGCAGGTATTCGTCGCGGTCCCCAAGGTGGTTCTTGCCGAACTGCGCCGTGACGTAGCCATGGGACTTCAGCGCCTGCGCGATCGTGATATCGCGGTCCTGCAGGCCGACGGGCGCGCCAGGCATGCCCACCTTGGAGAGGCCGGTGCGGCGCGGCACCTGGCCGGTGATGAAGGTGGACCGCCCCGCCGTGCAGCTATTCTCGGCGTAGTAGTCCGTGAAGATCATCCCTTCCTTGGCGATACGGTCGATATTCGGCGTGGTGTAGCCGACCACGCCCCGGGTGTAAGCACTGATGTTCGCCTGGCCGATATCATCGCCGAAAATGATGAGTATGTTCGGCTTCTTGCCAGCATCCTGGCCCTTGGCCGGCGCGCTCTGGGCATGTGCTCCGCCCATCAGCGCCAAGCCGCTGGCGGCCATCAGCGCCGCTCCTATCCATCGTCTTGCTTTCATCCTGCTCTCCTTGCCCGCGTAGGGCCCCTGGTCGACAGAAACAATCAAGGCTTTTCAAACACGTAGATCCGCTTCCACTCCTTCTCCATATCGACGATCGTCCATCCCTTGCCGCGCGCCTCGTCCAAGGCCTTGTCCAGGCGGCCGAAGCTCGAATTCCGGTCGTAGGCCCACTCGCGCCTGGCGTCGGTGTGATGCACCAGGCCGGCGAAGCGCCTGCCGGGTCCGGCCGCGGTCCACTGCAGCATTTGCAGGTCGCCGTCGGAATTCCCGAACGCCAGGATCGGGCGGCGTCCGATATAGCGTTGAATCGCCACCGGCTTGCCCGGACCGTCATCGTTGAATTCCAGCTTGGGCTGGCGCATGAGCTGGAATGCGCCGCCCTCGGCCTGGAACTCGGTGGTGAAACCGGTGCCGATGACCTGTTCCGGCGGAATGCCGTAAGCCGCCTGCGTCCACGGGCGCATGAATTCGACTTCGCCGCCGGAGACGATGTAGGTCTTGAAGCCGCGGGTGCGCAGGTAGTCCAGCAGCTCCCGCATGGGCGCATACGTCATGCTGGTGTAGGGCTCGCCGGTGCGCGGGTGGCGCGCGGCGCGCAGCCAGTTGCCGACGCGCTGCGTGAACTGGTCCACGGTCATGCCGGTGTGGGTGGCGGCGACGATTTCCATCATGCCGCGTTCGCCCGACTTGGCGAGCGCGGCATGATCTCCTTCCAACACGGCCTTGAACGGTTGCTGGCGGTTCCATTCGGGATGGGACGGCGCCTGGGCGCGGACCTCGTCCAGCGCGAACAGCAGCTCGAAATACATGGGCTGCTCGCTCCAGAGCGTGCCGTCGTTGTCGAAAACCGCGATGCGGGCATCCGGCGCCACGAAATCCGGGCTTCCCGGCCGCGTCACCGCATCCACGAAATCGACGATGGCGCTGCGCGATGGCCCGTCCGCCCAGGACGGCAGATCGGCGCGCGTCTGGGATTGCGGCGCCGCGCAGCCCGCCAGCAGGCACAATGCGCACAGCCACATCCATGCGAGCCAGCGCCGCATCGGTTCGAGTTCATTGAAACGCCGCATCAGCTTCTCCCCATGCGCGCATTGCGCCCTTGGTCCACAGGATTCAGTCCGGCCGGCAAGGCGGCGCGGGGCGGCCGGCGCCTACGCCAGGCTTTGCGCCACGCGCGGCTGCGGGCCGCCAGCCGAGCCCGCCAATCCGCATGTCCTCCGCTCGCGCCGTAGACTTGCCGCAGTGCGTTTTCCGCAAGCTGGCGGTCCCCTTCTGCCATGGGCGCCAGCGCCGCGCGCAAGGCCACCGCCCCGCTGCTGCGCCGTATCCATCGATAGCAATCGCTCAGCACCGGCTGCGTACCGCGCGCTTCGCGGCGCCAGGCGAGCCAATAGCGGGTTTCGCTGGCCCGCCAGCGTGTCCGGCCAGCCCCGGCCGCGGCAATCAGGGCGCGTGCCAGCCGTCTCCACCACGTCCATCCCAGCCACAGCGCCAGTCCCGCCGCGGCCAAGCCGATGAGCGCCGGCATGGCCCATGCCGGCAAGGCCCAGCGCAGGCCATGGCGCAGCCGGGCGAGGTCGTCGGCCAGCGAGAACGGCGGCGCGGTCTGCGGCGCGGCGGCGACTTCGATCTGGCGACCGGGCAGTGTCTTGCTCTGCGGCGCGCCGCTGTGCTCGTCGGCCCAGTTCAAGGTGAGGGGCGGCAGCGCGAAACTGCCGGCTTCCTGCGCGACGTAGTCGGCCCGGTCTATCCGCTGCCCGCCCACGAAGCCGCCGCGCCCATCCGTCAGCGTGACGACCTCGGGTTCGCGCGGATAGCGCTTGAAATGCGGCACGTCCGCAAGCGGGGCCGGCGGCAGGAGCATCGCCTGCACCCCATCGGCCCGCTGGGTGACGCTGCGCGTGACGCGGCCGCCCTGCACCATCGGGTCGGGCGCCAGCGCGAACGCCTGCGTCACGGTCAGTGCGCCCACGACCTTCCCCGGCTGGGCATCGCCGCCGAACACGATGGACAAGGGCGCACTTTCGGCCGTGACCGGCGCGCCGCCCGGACCCAACTGCGCGGTCACGCTCAAGGCCGGGATCTGGATCGTGCCGGCCGACTGCGCGCTCAGCAGATAGGTGTAGCGCAGGCCGCTCAAGGCCTGGCCGTCCTGGTTGGCGCGCACCAGCTCGGCTTCGCCCGAAGGCGGAGTCACCAGTACGCCGGGCAGGTCCAGCTTGGGCAGCCGAGGCGGTTGCGTGAACCAGGTGGACGTCATCACTTCCAGTTGCAACTGGACCGTGGCGCCGGTCCGCCCCTGCGCCGCCGCCTTGGCGGTCACGCGCAGTACGGGCGCCTCCTGCGCCTGCAGCGGAACGGCCAGCGCCATGGCCAGCAACAGGCTCCAGCGGCGGACCAGGCGCATCATGGCCGCTCCCCTGCATCCTGCACCGCGAACTTGCCGCGCAGAAAGCGGGCGGGCGACAGGCTCAGATTGCGCAGCCAGATGTCCTCCGACGCCGCCTGCTGCACTCGCACCTGCGCAAGCTGGCCGGCCTGGGCGGTCTTGTCGGCGACGGTCCGGTCCGGCGGTTCGGACTGATCGCCCTGCTGTTCCTGGCTCATCGCCGCCAGCAGGCGCGTCACGATTCCGCGGTTCACGACCGCCGGCTGCCATCCCGGCTTGAGGGCCAGGGCCCGGTCGTAGGCCGCGAGCGCCGCGTCGTAGCGATGCTGCCGGACTTGCGTATTGCCGATGTAGAAATACGCCTCGGGGCTGGCCAGCCTGGAAAAGGCCGCCAACGCGGCGGCATAGTCGCCGGCCGCGTAAGCGGCCCGGCCCTTCCAGTACGGATCGTGAAAATGGCCGGCCGCCGCGCTGAAGTCGCCGCGCTCGAAAGCCAGCCGTCCTTGCTGGTCGGGTGTGAGAAAGGCGTCCGCCAGGCGGCCGGCGCGGACCTCCTGCGGGGCTGCGAAGGCGAACACGCCCGCCACCAGGCACGCCTGCCACGTCACCCGCCAACCGCGCCGCAGCGCAAGCAGCGCCAGCAAGGCCAGGGGCCAGCACAGCCAGTAGCCCGCGTCCTTCCAACGCGGCGGCCCGGCCGCGGCGTCCTGCACGGACTCGAAGTGCTGTTGCGCGTGCAGGGTGATCCAATCCAGGTCGTCGGGGGTGGCGGTCAGGCTTCCCAGGGGCGCATCCGCCGCCCGCGCGAGTTCGCGCAGGGCCGGTACGTCCATGCCTCCCTGCGCCTCGCCGCCGCCCACCGCCATGATGAGAATCTGCAGATTGCGCGCGGCCTGGGCCCGCTCGCGCACAGGGTCCGGCGCGGGCGCGCCGTCGGTCATGAGCAGCAGTGTGCCGCCGGCGCGTTCGGCCGCCAGCACCTGCGAGGCCAGATCGATGGCGCCGGCCACGTCGCGGCCGTCGCGGTCGATGAGGTCCGTGGACAGGGCCTGGACGAATAGATCCAGCAGATCCTGGTCATCGGTGGGCGGCAGCACGAGATGGCTGCCGCCCGCGTAGACGATCAGGCCCGTCTTCGCGCCGGCGCGGCGCGCGGCCAGATCGCGCACCGTGCGTTTGGCCGCCTCCAGCCGCGACGGCGGCACATCGGTGGCTTCCATCGTGCGCGACAGGTCCACGGCAACGACCAGCGGCGCCACGTTGTCCAGGAAATCGGGCTCGTCCCGCTGCCAGGCAGGCCCCGCCGCGGCCACCGAGCCCAGCGCAAGCAGCAGCGCCGCCAGGTCCAGCGGCCGGGGGCCGCGCGAGCCCGCCGTATGCAGGGTCAGATAAGGCAGCAGTTCGGGGGCGATGCCGCTGTCCCGGCCCGCCGCGCCGCGCTGCGCGCGTCCGGCCACCCACAGGGCGATGGCCAGCGCAACGCCCAACAGGCACCATGGCCGCAGGAAGTGGAAAGCGCTCAGGTCCACGATGCGCCCTCCCTGCCCTCTCCCGTTCCGAGCCGCGCCCGCAGCGCCGCCACGGCGTGCCAGAATCCCAGCAAGGCCAGGGCCGCGGCCAGCGGAACCCAGAAATACTCGCGCTTGGGCTGGTGCCTGAAGGTCTTCACTTCCTGCGGCGTCAGGCGGTCCAGGGTGCTGTAGACCGCTTGCAGCGCGGCCAGGTCGCCGGCGCGGAAGAATCGCCCGCCGGTGGCGCTTGCAATGGATTGCAGCGCGCCAAAATCCACGCGGTCTTCGCCGCCGGCCCGGGGATCGCCGATGCCGATCGTGTGCACGACGATGCGGTGCTCGGACGCGAGCCGGGCCGCCCGCGCCGGCGGTACCGCGCTGCCGGTATCGTTTCCGTCCGTCAGCAGGATCATCACCTTGTCATGCTCTTTGGCCGCGTCCAGCATGCGGATGCCCAGCCCTATGGCGTCCCCGATGGCGGTATTCGGTCCGGCCATGCCTACCGCGGTCTGGTCCAGCAGCAGGTTCAGCGTCGCGTGATCCCGGGTCAGCGGAGCCTGCGGATACGCGCCGGTGCCGAACACGATCAGTCCCAGCCGGTCGTCGCCGCGCTTGGCGATGAAGTCCGCCACCACTGCCTTGACCGCTTGCCAGCGTGTCGCGGGCCGGCCCTGGGCATCGCGGAAATCGGTGCTGTCCATGGACTGCGAGATGTCCACCGCCAGCAGGATGTCGCGCACCGGTTCGGTATGGGTCAGCGGCGGTTCGACCCACTGCGGCCGGGCCAGCGCCAGCAGCAACAGCAGCCACACCGCCCCATTCAGCCACAATTGCCCGCGGCTCGCCTGCACGCCGGGAAGCGATGGCGACTTGCCCGTCAGCTTGGCCATGGTGCCGAAAAACGGCATGCGCAACGCGCTGCGCGCCTGCACATAGGGAGGCAGCCACCGATAGGCGGCCCAGGCCAACGGCGCCGCGGCCAGCAGCCAGGGGTATTCAAGCCGCCACATGGTGCCGCTCCATCCAGTGGCGGCTGGCGGCGAGCAGCCCATGCAGATCCGCCGGGTCCAGCGCGCGCACCGCCGCGTCCGGGGCATAGGCCAGCGTCGCCAGCAGCCGGGCGCCATCCTCGGGCAACGGCGGTCCGCAACGGGCCAGCCAGGCCGTCCAGGCCTCGCCCGCCAGCGGCGCGGCCGCGCCGGAGGGTTGCGCCGCCAGCGCGGTGCGTTTGAGCAATGCGGGCAGGTCCCGCGCTGCCAGGGGGTCGGCCGCGGCTTCGGCCTCGATCCGCCGCAATTCGGACAGCGCTTCGCGGCGGTAGCGGTTCCCGCGCCACCGGCGCCAGGCGCGTGCGGCCAGCCAAACCGCCGTTGCCATCGACAGCAGCCCGAGCACCACCCATGCCCAGGTCTGCGGCCAGTAGGAAACCGGCTCGGGCAACGGCAGTTCCCGCAACTGGTCCAGGTCCGGCAGTTCGGCGCTCATGGCCGTCCTCCCGATGCCTGCCGGCCCAGTTCCCGGCGCAGTTGCGCCAGCTCGTCCTGCGCCGTGTCTATGCTCAGCAACGGCACGCGGCTGCGCCGCAGCAGCTCGGCCACCTCGCGCAGCCGGCCGCTGAAGAAATCGGCCAGCGGCTGGCGCTCGCGCCGCCGTCCCACGGCGATCTCCAGATGCAGTTCGCCCTGCGTCGCCACCAGGCGCCCTCGGCTGGGGATGTTCTGCGCCATGGGATCGAACACCAGCACCGCAATGACGTCGTTGTGCGCGGCCAGTAAGCGCAGGCTGCGCAGCGTGTCGTCGTCGGCGCCCGAAAAATCGCTGACGACGCATACCAGGCAATCGTGGGGCGCTTGCGCCAGGGCGGCGCGCAGCGCCGCGTTCAAGCCGTCCGGCCTCGGCCGGTCCGGACACTGCGCAGACAGGGCCTGGTTGGCCCGGACAAGCTCCGCAAGAAAGGCTCGCACCCGGTCGCGGCTTCGCAGCGGCTTGAAGCTGCGCTGGCCGTCGTCGTCGAATACTAGGCCGCCGACCCGGTCCCCGGCGCGGTAAGCCATCCAGGCGGCGGCCGCGGCCAGCCTTGCGGCGACCGCGCACTTGAAGGCCCGGACCGACCCGAAATACATGTGCATGCGCTGGTCCGCCAGCACCAGCGTCGGGCGGTCGCGCTCTTCCGTGTAGGCGCGCACATAGGGTTTTCCGTAGCGCAGCGACGCCCGCAGATCCAACTGCCGCAAATCGTCGCCGGCCACATAGCGCCGCAGCTCGGCGAAGTCCAGCCCGCGGCCCCTGAGCCGCGAAGCATGCAGTCCCGCCAACACGCTGCCCAGCGGTTGCCGCGCATGAAACGACAGCCCCGCCACGGCGTTTTCCAGCGCAGTGAGTTCGGCAAGCGACGGATGGACGGGATGCGATTGCATGGAGCAGCCCTATGCCGGCACCGCGACCGTGTCCAGCAGGCGGTCGATCACCGCGTCGGGCGTCACCCCGTCGCCCACGGCGTCGTAAGACAGGTGCAGGCGGTGGCGCAGCACGGCGTGGGCGACTTCGCGCACGTCGTCCGGCGAGCTGAAATCGGCGCCCGACAGCCAGGCATGCGCGCGCGCCGCCCGGTCCAGTGCAATGGCGCCGCGCGGACTGGCGCCCACCTGTATCCAGCGCGCCAGTTCGGCGTCGCCCGGGCCGCGGGTGGCGTTCACCAGGTCGACGATGTACCGGTCGACCGCCGGCGCGACGTGAACCGCCGCGACCTCGGCCCGGCATGCGAACAGGTCGTCCTGCGACAGGCGCATGGCAGCCTCCTGCCTCTCGGGCGCCTGGCGCAACAGCGCCAGCATCGCCACCTCGTCGCCGGCTTCCGGATAATCGAAGCAGATCTTCATCAGGAAGCGGTCCATCTGCGCTTCCGGCAAGGGATAGGTGCCCTCCTGCTCGATCGGATTCTGCGTGGCCAACACCATGAACAGGGGGGGCATGGGCCGGGTCGTGCCGCCCACGGTTATCTGGCGCTCTTCCATCGCTTCCAGCAGGGCCGACTGGACCTTCGCCGGCGCCCGGTTCACTTCGTCCGCCAGGATGAGATTGCCGAACAGCGGACCCGGCTGGAATGCGACCTGGTGGCGTCCTTCGGCATCCTGCTGCAATACGTCGGCGCCCGTGATGTCCGAGGGCAGCAAATCCGGCGTGAACTGGATACGGCGCATCTCGGCCGCCAGGTGCGCGGCCAATGCCTTGACGGAACGCGTCTTGGCCAGGCCGGGCAGGCTTTCCAGCAACACGTGCCCATCTGCCAGCAGCGCTACGATGATCTTCCGGATCACCTGCTCCTGGCCGAGCACCAATCGGGACACCGCCAATTCAAGCGCCAGAATGCCATCCCGGTTCGCCATGCCTCTTCCCCCATCGATAAGCTGCTCATGAAGAGCGGATACTCAACGACTGGCGATGCTGCCCTGCCGGGCCTTGGCCAGCTTCCATTGTTCTGGCGTCATGACGGTCCGGAAACCGAGATGCGACATGGGATTGAGCGGATCGGTGCCGCGCCGAGCGCTGGCGCGGTAACTGATGCAATAGGTGTCGCTGCACAGAAAGGAGCCGCCGCGCGTCACGCGTTTGGGCGCCGAGACAGGCACATTGCCATCGTCTGGATCGAAACTGTCGGCCGGGCCGGCGGGATCCGCCGGGGGTTGGCGGAATTGGGCCTGGGTCCGGAAAGCGTCCGCGCGGTACCAGTCGGCGGTCCATTGCCAGACGTTCCCCGCCATGTCATAGAGGCCGTAGCCGTTGGACGCGAAGCTGCCTACCGGCGTCGTGCCGACCTGCACCTTTTCGTCCTTGACGACCGGAAACGGTTGCTGCTGCTGGACGTCCCAGATATTGGCCATGGGCTTGCCCTGCGGCAGGAGTTCGTTGCCCCAGCTATAGGTAGCCTGTTCCAGGCCGCCGCGCGCGGCGAACTCCCATTCGGCCTCGGTGGGCAGCCGTTTGCCGGCCCATTTCGCATACGCCTGGGCATCCTCGAACGACACCTGCACCACGGGATGATCGTCCTTGCCGGCGATATTGCTGGCCGGCCCTTGCGGATGCCGCCAGTTGGCGCCCGGCACGAAACGCCACCAGCGCGAATAGTCGCGCAGGGAAACCTCGGTTTCCGTTCCGACGAACACCATGGCGCCGGGCACCAACGCGCTATCGTCGGGAGGAAGCGTGCCCGGTGGCAACTGGGGCTGCAGATCTTCCCAGCGCGGTTTCTTTTCCGCGGTGGTGACGTATCCGGTGGCGTCGACGAAGCGGCGGAATTCCGCATTGGTCACGTCATGCACGTCCATCCAGAATCCGCTGACCCGCACCTTGTGCGCAGGCCGCTCATTGGGCTGCGACATCTGATGGTCGTTGCCCATCAGGAATTCGGTTCCTGGGATCCAGGCCATGCCGGCGGGCCCGCTTTTGCCATCGCCTAGTTTGACGGTGGGAACGTCAGGAGCGGCGCCAGACCCCGCCACATATGCGCCAATCGCCCCTGTTGCCGCGAAAATAGCCGCTACGGTCAATCCGATCTTAAGCTGATGTTTCACGAGCTCTCTCCGTGACGCGAGTCAAGCTGAGAACAAGGCGCCTCGCAAAAATAGAAACGCCGCTATATTGCGCTAGATCAAAAATAATTCCGAATTCGGGACCGCGCTATCCGAAAAGCGAAAACACAAGGAAAGTTCTTTGTACCTTTTGGCTTTTGGTGTGAACAGGAGTGACGCTCCGCAGCTACGAATTGTGTTTAACCGTTTGGCGTTTTTCTGAATGTATTAATTCTGTCCAAGAAATTTCGTGGGCAAATGGAAATGGACGAGCGTCCCCCCGAAAAAGAACCTTTTTTTCGGGATCGACGTTCAGCCGCAGCAGCCGGAAGAGTGTCTCGATGTCTGTGTTCAATCTGCACCCGCCACCAACTCCCGCAACGCCTGCGCGAATCGCATAGTCGCCCGCGACTGCGGGCGATCCTTTGGAAAGATCAAACAAAGCTGCAACGCCACCTGCGGCCGGAACGGGCGCAGCACCACACCGGGCAGCGCATATTGGTTCACCGTTGCCAGGTCCACCAGCCCTACGCCCACGCCTTCCGCCGCCATCAGGCATGCCGCAAGCGAAGAATTGACTTCGACAGCCACTCGCGGGACAGGAAACCCGCCCGTTTCGCACGCTTCACGGATTCCCGCGCCGATGCGCGTGGTGGGCCCTGTCGATATTACGGTGGTCGTTTCCAGATGCTTGGGCTCCAGGATCTTGTGCCTGGCCAACGGCGACTGGCGGTGCACGGCACACACCAGTTTGGATTCCGACAGTGCCTCCATCAAGACCCCTGGATCCAGGACAGGCCCGTAGACAAAGCCGATATCGACTTCCCGCCGGGCAACGCGTTCGGTCACCAGTGTCGTCGGCAGCGACTGTATGGTGACCTGGGACCCGAACGTCTTCAGCTTGGAAATGGCCTTGGGTATATACGCGTTCACCAAGGTGGGCGCCGCGGCGACGGCCAGGCGGCCGGTCCTGCCGCCCTGCATTTCCTCGACCATCCGGTTCAGCGTCCCGATGCGGCCAAAGATTTCCTGCACGTCGGGAAACAGATCGTAGGCTTCTGGCGTGGGCTGCAGGCGCCCTCCTATCCGTTCGAAGAGCTTCAGGCCTAGCTGTTGCTCCGCATGGCGAAGCACGTTGCTGACCGAGGGCTGGGTCACGTTCAACAGGTGGGCGGCCGCCGTCACGGACCCGGACTGCATGATCGCGTAAAAGACTTCGATATGGCGCAGGTTCACAGACGGGCCTCTCAAACCCATTCATAGAATGAATAGAGTACCCAATAATAATCATTATCAGCAAATGTTCTGCAAGCTCATACTTCTTTCCAAGCTTCACCACTAGGGAGGAATGGAATGGAAACGCTGAAAGAAGATCATCTGATGTCGCGCCCCTTGACCGGCCATGGCCTGGGGGTCGAAGTGCGAGGCGTCCATCTGGGCGGCGATTTGCCGGATTCGGTGATCGAAACCTTGCGCGCGCTGTGGAGCGAGCACGCCGTGCTGGTGGTCCGCGACCAGCAGTTGGACCCGCCCGCGTTCCTGCGCGCCGCCGGGATTTTTGGGGAAATCCTGCCCCAGCAGCTCAGCAAGTTTTCGCTGCCCGAATATCCGCTGATAGGCACTATCTCCAGCCGCGATCTGCCTGTCGTGGACGGCAAGGTGCACGTGCGCGGCGAAAACTATCACACCGATCATTCGAACTTCCTGGAGCCGCCGATCGGCACCATGCTGCATGCGATCGAACTGCCCTCTTACGGCGGCGATACGCAGTTCGTGGACGTGCGCGCGGCGTACGACGATTTGCCCGAGGACTTGAAGCCGCGGATAGCCGGGCTGCGTTCCACCCATGTCTACGAAAGCAGCCGCAGTCCCCGCAAGATGGCGGAACTGACGCCGGAACAACGCGCGGCGACGGCCTCCTCCAGCCAGCCCTTGGTGATCCAGCACCCGACGAACCATCGTCCCGCGCTGTATTTGAATACGGGGCGCATGGAGGGCATAGAAGGCATGTCCGAGGAGGAAGGCTACGCGCTGATAAATTATCTGTATGAACACGCTACGCAACCGCGCTATGAATATCGGCATCGGTGGCAAGCAGGCGATTTCGTGCTGTGGGATAACCGCAGTGTGATGCACCAGGCCAATGCCGATTTCGATCCCGCGGAATATCGCTACCTTTATCGGCTGATGCTCAAGGGCGATGCCTTGAAGGGGTGGCAATGAGCCAGACGCCATCACGCCCATTGCGCATCGGCGCCGGGGCCAGTTTTGCCGACGACCGGATTGCGCCGGCCGTCGATCTCGCCGAACGCGGCGGGCTCGATTACCTGGCATTCGAGTGCCTGGCCGAGCGTACCGTGGCCCGCGAGAACCAGTCGCGGCTGAAGAACCCCAAGCTGGGCTACACCCCCAGGCTGATGGACCGCATGAGCCAGGTGCTGCCGGCCGCGCTGAAAAACGGGGTGAAGATAATTACGAATATGGGGGCCGCCAATCCCATCGCGGCCACCGAGCTGGTGCATGAATTTGCACAGAGGGAAAGCGTGGGGCCTTTGCATTCGGCCGCGGTGCTGGGAGACGATATCACCGACCTTCTGCGCGATCAGCCGGGACTTCGCCTGATGGAGTCGGGAAGTCCGCTGGAAGAACTGTTGCCGCGCATGGTGTCCGCCAATGCCTACCTGGGCGCGGACGTCATTGTCCGCGCGTTGCGCACGGGCGCCCAACTGGTGGTGACCGGGCGCGTCGCGGACCCCTCGCTTTATTTGGCGGCCGCCATGCACCATTACGGCTGGGCCTACGATGATTGGGCGCGCATGGCGGCGGGAACGGCGGCCGGGCATCTGCTTGAGTGCTGCGCACAGGTCAGCGGCGGTTGCTTTGCCAGCCCGGGCCGCAAGGAGGTGCCCGACTTGGCCAGCCTGGGGTTCCCCTTTGTCGATATGCAGCCGGACGGGGACTTCATCGTCAGCAAAATGGAGCACGCCGGCGGACGGGTCGACCTGGCGACGTGTAAAGAGCAGTTGATCTACGAATTGCACGATCCGGCGGCGTATATAACGCCGGACTGCGTGCTGGACATTACCGAACTGGAAATGCGGCAGGCCGGACCGAACCGGGTGCATATCACCGGCGCCCGGGCGCGGCCCCGCACGGACACCTACAAAGTAACGGTCGGATATGCCGATGGCTTCATTGGCGAAGGCCAGATTTCCTATGCGGGGATTGACGCGGTGGCCAGGGCGGAACTCGCGGCCAGCGTCATCAGGCAGCGCCTGGCTGACACGGGCCACCGGTACAGCGAGTTGCGCGTGGATCTGATCGGCATCAACAGCCTGCACTCCAAACGCGCGCTGGACGCGGACCCTTACGAAGTCCGATTGCGTATCGCGGCGCGCACGGCCGACCGGAAATCGGCAGAGGCCGTCGGCTTCGAGACCCGCGCGCTCCATGTGAACGGACCCGCCGGCGGCGCGGGCGGCTCCGACCCCCTGGTGAAAGAGGTATTGGCGGTGCAGTCGGTACTGATCCCGCGCACCCAGGTCGATCCGCGGGTCACCATCGAGGAGTTCCGTTCATGACATGCGTAAATGATTTGGCGCACGGCCGGGCTGGCGACAAGGGCAATACGTCCAATATCTCGGTCATTGCCTACGACGATGACGGCTGGGAGATCCTGCGTGAACACTTGACCGAAGCCGTGGTCCAGCAGGCGTTTTCGCACTTTGCCACCGGGCCGGTCATCCGTTATGAAATCCCCCGCCTGAAAGCCCTGAACTTCGTGATCCACGGCGCGCTGGGCGGCGGTGTGACGCGCTCGCTGGCCCAGGACGCGCACGGGAAATCGCTGTCCAGCTTGATGATGACCATCGAATTGCCAGGTGTCCAATGACCGGAAAATCCAGTTACTCGGTAGTGTTCATGGACGTGCTGGCGCCCGCGGTGCAGCGGGCGATCGCGTCCGTCTTCGAGCCGCCCTTCGTCGTGCGGTTCGCAATGAATTACGACCCTGCCCATCAACTCGACCTGTGCCGGTCAGCGGACTTCCTGGTTCCCGGCTGGGCGCAGCTTACGGCGGAAATGCTGGAAGCGGCCACGCGCGTCAAAGCGGTCCACAAGTGGGGCATAGGAGTGGACCGCATCGATGTCGCGGCAGCGAAACGGCTAGGTATCCCTGTCGTCATTACGGCGGGTTCCAATGCCGGTCCGGTATCGGAGTTGGCCATCGCCTTGATGTTGGCGGTGTATCGCCGGATTTACTACGTGAACCGGGAAATGCGCGCGGGGAAATGGCCCAAGTCCGAAATGCGGGAAAGCTGCTTTCAGATCCACGGGAAAACCGTGGGCTTGGTGGGTTTCGGGAACATAGGGCGAAAAGTCGCGCGCCGGCTGTCCGGGTTCGAGCCGCAGCGGATCCTGTACTGCGACCAGTCCCCTGCTCCACCGGAAATCGAGCAATCGCTGGGCGCCCGCAGGGTCGAGTTTCATGAACTTCTGGCCAGTAGCGACATCGTCAGCCTGCATGCGCCCTATACCAACGAAACGCGCCATCTGATCGGCCGCGCCAGCATCGGCCGCATGAAGAAGGGCTCGGTGTTGATAAACACGGCCCGAGGCGAACTGGTGGACGAGGCCGCCTTGGCCGATGCGTTGGCACGCGGCCACCTGCTGGGCGCCGGACTGGACGCATTCGACCCGGAGCCTCCGGATCTGGACAGCCCGCTGTTGAAGCTGGATCAAGTCATCGTCACGCCGCACGCCGGCGGCGGCGTGTTCGACAACGTGGTGCCTGTTGCCGCGCACGTGCTGCGCAACCTGAAGTGTTTCATGGCGGGCCAGCCTATTGCCCAGCAGGACGTGATCAACGCGGGAACCCGGAGACCGATATGACGGCAGCTATTTCGTCCGACGCGTCGCTGACGCTTTCCAACCCCTTGATGGACACGCTGCGCGCGGGAAAGCTGGGCCTGTCGATGATCGTGAAGCAGGTGCAGACCGTCGACATCGCGATCGCCGCCGCCACGGCGGGCTACGACGCGATAAACATCGACCTGGAACATTCCGTGATTCCGGAATCGGCCGCGGCGCAGATCTGCCTGTTGGCCCAGCGGGTGGGCGTCACTCCGTTGGTGCGCGTGCCCACCCATGATGCGCATTACATCAACCGCATCCTGGATGCAGGCGCGCTGGGTATCGTGGCGCCGCACGTCGAGTCGGCGCGGGAAGCCGAGAAAATCGCCAAGGCGGCGCGATTTGGGCCTAGCGGAGAACGCTCCGTCGCCAGCAACTGGCCGCAGCTTGGGTATAGAAAGCTTCCGGCAGCCGTTGCGCGGCAAATGCTGGATGACGCGACGACGGTGATCGTGATGCTGGAGTCGCCCAACGCCATCGCGAAAGCCCGCGAAATCGCCCAGGTTCCCGGCGTCGACATTATCCACGTTGGAACATCGGACCTGTGCGATGCGCTGGGCATTCCCGGACAGTTCTCCCATCCCCGCATCACCGACAGCCTGTCGCAGGTCGTGGAGGCGTGTGCCGGAACTGGAAAATTCGTGGGATGCGGCGGCTTGGGAAACAACCCCGAAGTCATGCAGTCCATGTTGGCGTTGGGGGTCCGTTTCCTGACCGGAGGAAATGAATGGGCGTTCATGTTGAGCGAGGCAACCCGGCGGGCGGAGATGCTGCGCGCGCTGCCCTTGCCCACGGCGGCCGCGGACTGACCGCTGCTATTGGCGAAGCTGGCAGTTTCTAACAGAGGAAAAAGCATGCGTGTGATTGCAGAAGATCTTTGGTTTCCGGAAGGCCCGGTTTGGGTGGGCGACGGCAGCCTGCTCGTCGTAGAGATTCGCCGTAAGACACTTACCCGGATTTTCCCGGACGGCCGCAAGCATGTCGTGGCGGAACTGGGCGGCGGTCCGAACGGCGCCGCCATGGGGCCGGACGGCCATTGCTATGTCGCCAACAATGGGGGCTTTGCGTTCAGGCAGCGCGCCGACGGCCGATGGGTCACCAGCGGAACGCCCGAGGACTATCGCACGGGCCGGATCGAACGGGTGAATATCGAGACCGGCAAAGTCGAAGTCCTGTACGACAAGGTCGACGGCCGCAATATCCGCGGCCCCAACGACCTGGTGATCGACAGCCACGGGGGGATCTGGTTCACCGATCCGGGCAAGACGCGGCACCGCGATTGGGATCGCGGCAGCATTTGCTATGCAAAGCTGGACGGCTCCCACATCGAAGAAAAGGTGTTTCCCATCCATAAACCGAATGGCATCGGTTTGTCGCCGGACGGAAATACGCTGTATGTCGCGGAAACCGAGACCGCGCGGCTATGGGCGTGGGACCTGGCGGCGCCCGGCCAAATGAAGCATCCCACCGCGGCGGGCCCCGAATCCCCGCATGGCAGCCGCCTGATATACGCCAGCAGCCAGTATCAACGCTTCGATTCGCTGGCGGTCGAAGCCGACGGCTCGGTCGCCATCGGAACCCTGGACCGCGGTGGAATCACCGCGGTACGGCCGGATGGCTCGGCCGAGTTCACCAAGGTGGACGGCGACACCCACATCACGAATCTTTGCTTTGGCGGCAAGGAAATGCGCAAAGCCTATGTCACGCAGTCGTACGCCGGACGACTGGTCGAAATCGATTGGCCGCGCGCCGGACTAGGCCTGTTCGAGGTCTGACGCAGCACCGACCGAAACCAGAGGGACGCAGGAGACACACATGAAAAAACTGATAACCCGCTTGCTGATCGCGTTGATTGGCGCCTGTACGTTCACCGCCGCCTGTGCGGATGACCCCTACCCCACCCGATCCGTGCGCGTATTGGTCGGTTATTCGCCTGGCGGCGCCACCGATCTGCAGGCGCGCCTGTTGGCCGAAGGCCTGCAGAAACAATTGGGCCAGTCGTTTATCGTTGAAAACCGCCAGGGCGCCTCGGGCGTGCTGGCGGCCACGGCGTTGAAGTCGCAGCCGCCCGACGGCTATACGCTGATGGTGGCTACGTCCGGCGCCATGGCCATTCCGCAGAACTTTCAAAAGCTGCCCTATGACCCGTTGACCGATTTCGTGCCCGTCGCGCAGATAGTCGCGAACGACCTGGTCATGATCGTGAACAACAAATCGCCCGCTCACGACCTGGCCAGTTTTGTACAACTGGTCAAATCCCAGAAAGGCAGCTACAGCTATGGGGTTTCGGGCCACGGTTCGATTACGCACGTTGCCGGAGAGCGCCTGAAGCAGGAGCTGGGCATCGATATGCAGGTAGTGCCCTACCGCGGCGACTCGATGGCGTTCGCCGATACGCTGGGCGGATCGGTGCCGGCGTCCTTCGTGGCCATGCCGTCGGTGGACCAGGCGGTGAAGGCCGGGCAAGTGAAGGCCCTGTTCGTGACCGGATCGAAAAGGCTGTCGGCGTTTCCGGACTTGCCGACGCTTGCCGAACTGGGCCATCCCGACTTTGTAATGAGCTCGTGGATTGCCGTGTTTGCGCCCGCCGGCACGCCCGCGCCCATCGTCAAGAAACTCTCCGATTCGATCGGGCGTGTCATGGCCGATGCCAAGTTGATCCAGATGCTTGAAAGCACAGGGTCGCGCGTCGAATACCGGAACCAGGCGGAATTCGAGAAGTTCTACCGGGGCGATGTGGACAGCTTCGCGCGGATCATAAAAGCGGCGAATATTTCGGCGAAGTAGCCCATCGGCAGTCGGCACCAGGCCGGGGGATACTTCCCCGGCCTTCTACGAGCAGGCGGCCATCTAGCGGCGGATGAGCGCAACGACATAGACACAGGCCGTGTCTTCTTTATTGTGGAACGCACAAGCCGTTGGCAGCCCCAGTTGCAGGCAGTCGCCCTGCGCGAGGACGTGCGTGGCCTCTCCTTCCTCGAACGTCAGGGTGCCGTCCAGGACCCAGATCTGCTGGTGCTGGAAGGCAAACGCGCTGGCGGGGTACTCCACCCGCACGCCTGCCGGCAGGGTCACCTGGACCAACTCAAGCATCGTCCCGTTACGGGGCGAGATCACCCTGCGCTCGTAACCCGTTTCGGGGTCTACCCATACAGATTGCGTCTGCGCCCTGCTGAGGCGTTCTCCCGTGCGTTCGGCCAGGGCCAGCAGCATGGACAGTTGCAGTCCGAAAGCCCCGGAAAGCCGGCCCAGGATCGTCGCGGTGGGGCTGGCCTCGCACCGCTCGATCTTGCTGATCATCGCCTTGGACACGCCTGACTTCTCGGCCAGGTCTCCCAGAGACCATCCCCTGGCTTCGCGCTCTATGCGCAGCCGGCTGGCAATGGCAATGGAAGGATCGGGAAGCGGGCTATTCATTATTCATGTCTAAAAATTTCGATTCCAACCTGCGATTGTATCGGCGGGACTCGAATCCATCTGCCGCTCGCCCTGCCTAGCACAAATCGCTGGCGCGGGTTTATACCTAGCATCAGTGTCTTTGATAGTAATCAAACGTCCACTATAATTAACACCTATGCCGGATAGGCGAGCCCGGTATCGCGGGCCTCAGTCACTTAGCGCAGCTTTGGAAATCAGATATGTCACGTGAAATTCGCTTCAATGCCTTCGATATGAACTGCGTGGGCCACATCCAACAAGGCTTGTGGACCCACCCGCGCGACCAGTCGATACGCCACGGGGAGCTTCAATACTGGGTAGAGTACGCGAAAAGACTGGAGGCCGGGCTCTTCGACGGCATTTTCTTCGCCGACGTGGTGGGTGTCTACGACGTCTTCGGCGGCAACGCCGATGCCGCGCTGCGCAGCGCGGCCCAGGTGCCGGTCAACGATCCCACGCTGCTCATCCCCGCCATGGCGGCGGTGACGAAGCACTTGGGGTTCGGCGTTACGTCGAACCTGACCTACGAACAGCCGTTTCTTTTCGCCCGCCGCATGTCCACGCTGGACCACCTGACGGGGGGCCGGGTGGGCTGGAACATCGTGACCGGCTATCTCGACAGCGCCGCGCGCGCGATCGGCATCGACGGCCAGATTGCCCATGATGACCGCTATGACCTCGCCGACGAATATATGTCGCTGGTGTACAAGCTGTGGGAAGGCAGTTGGGACGACGGGGCGGTGCTGGCCGACCGGACTCGGGGGATCTACGCGGACCCGGCCAAGGTCCGGGTGATCCACCATTCCGGGCCTCAGTACAAGGTCGATGCCATGCATTTGTCCGCGCCCTCCCCTCAACGGACGCCTGTGCTCTACCAGGCGGGTTCGTCCACCCGAGGCCGAAAGTTCGCGGCGACCCATGCCGAATGTGTATTCGTGAACGGCCAAAAGAAGGAAGGCGTCAAGGAAATCGTGCGCGATATCCGGGCACAGGCCGTCCAGCTCGGCCGGCGCGCGGAGGATGTGAAGGTGTTCATGGGAGCCACCCTGATCATCGGCCGGACCGAGGCCGAGGCGCAGGAGAAGTTCGAAGAATATCGCAAGTATGTCAGCACCGAAGGCGCGCTCGCTCACGCGGCGGCCTCGCTGGGGATCGATTTCGCGAAGTACGACATCGACGAACCCATCGATACGGGCAAGAGCCAGGCCATTGTCTCGAACGTCGAAGCCATGACACGCGCCAGCGGCCCTCAATGGACCCGCCGCAAGCTCTTGGAGCAGATGGTCCTGGGCAGCCGGCAGACGCCCTGGGTCGGCTCGGCGGACCAGATCGCCTCGCAGTTGATCAGTTGGAGCGAAGAGGCCGACGTCGACGGATTCAACCTGTCGCGCACCGTGGTGCCCGAGTGCTTCGACGACGTCATCCAGCTATTGATTCCCCGGCTGCAGGAACGCGGCGTCTACAAGACCGGCTATCAAGAAGGCTGCTACCGGGAAAAGCTCTTTGGCCAGGCGCGCCTTCCGGCCTCCCATCCCGCGGCGAGCTACCGCAACCAGGGCGAATAGCGACGCCATGATCGACAAATCGACCTATCGAGACGCCATGGCCGGGCTGGGCGCGGCAGTCAGCGTGATTACGAGCGAAGGCAAGGCCGGCCTGGCGGGCTGCACCGTCTCGGCCGTCTGCTCCGTGACGGACGATCCGCCCACGCTCCTCGTGTGCATCAACCGCGCGAGCAAGAATAATTCCGTGATTCGCGAAAACGGCAACCTTTGCGTGAATGTACTGGCCGGCGACCAAAGCCATATCGCCATGCAGTTTGCGTCCAAGAACGTTTCCATGGAATCGCGTTTCGCGAGCGCCACCTGGGAACGCCTGGAGACCGGAGCGCCCGCACTGGTGGGCGGAGTGGCTGCCCTCGACTGCCAGGTAATGTCGACCAACGAAGTCGGCACGCACACCGTCTTTTATTGCGAAATCAAGGCCATCCTCAATATGGCCGGCCGAGAGGGATTGATGTATTTCGGACGGGATTTCCACCGCCTGCCGCCGGCCGCGCAGACTGTCCCCGCATAGCGCCGGCCTGACACCGCGGTCTTTTCCGGACAACCCCAACGTGACTGACCGATGGCGCGCGGAAGCGTCGCCACGGTCCAATTCGGATATCAGAATGCACTTCTACCCAGAGATTCAAATGCTCATTGCCGGCGCGTGGCGCCGGGTTCCCGGGGATCCGATCACAAACCCTTCGGACGGCACAGTCATAGGCTGGGTTCCGAAGGCAGGCGCGCAAGACCTGGACGATGCCGTCCAGGCTGCCGCGCGAGGCTTCGAAATCTGGAGGAAAACGGCTCCCGCGGCACGCGCCCAAATCATGCTCGGCGCCATAGCGCTGCTGCGCGAGCGCGCGCCGGAGATCGCCCACGCCATATCCCTCGAACAAGGGAAGACGCTGGCCCAGGCCAACGCGGAGGTGCTGCGCGGTTGCGATCTGATGACCTGGGACGCAAACGAGGGGAAGCGGCTCTATGGCCGCGTCGTCCCGGCCGAGCCGGGCATGCGGCATACGGTGGTTCGCGAGCCGCTCGGCGTCATTGCGGCCTTCACGCCGTGGAACTTCCCCATGAGCTCTCCCGCCAGAAAGGTGGGCGGCGCGCTGGCGGCGGGATGCTCCATCATCCTCAAGGCCGCGGAGGAGACGCCCGCGGGCGCGGTGCTTCTGGCAAAGGCCTTCATGGATGCCGGCTTGCCCGCTGGGGTGCTGAATGTCGTCTTCGGCGATCCGGCGATGATCTCGGCGCATCTGATCGCCAGTCCCGCCGTCCGGGGAATTACTTTTACCGGCTCGACTCCCGTGGGCAAACACCTGGCGGGCCTGGCCGCGCAATATATGAAGCCGGCGATCCTGGAACTGGGCGGGCATGCCCCGGTGGTGATCTGCGAAGACGCGGACCCCGACAAAGCGGCTCTGGCCTGCGTCAAGGGTAAGTTGAACAACGCCGGGCAGGTATGCGTCGCTCCAACCCGATTCTTCGTCCATGCTGACGTTTATCAGCCTTTCGTCGACGCCATGCGCCGCCACTCGTCCGCCATCAAGGCGGGCCATGCCCTGGATCCCGCCAGCGACATCGGTCCGGTAGTGAACCAGCGCCGATTCGACGCCATTCAGGGCCTGGTGCGGGACGCGGTGGAGCGTGGCGCCCATGTCGTATGCGGCGGCGATCCTTCGCCCGGCCCGGGCCACGTCTACCCTTTCACCGTGCTCAGCGATGTGCCGGACGACGCCCGGGCCATGAACGAAGAGCCTTTCGGCCCTCTGTGCCTGATTACGCGCGTGGACAGCGTCGACGAGGCGATCGAGCGCGCCAACGCCCTGCCCTACGGATTGGCGGGCTACGCGTTCACCAGGTCGGCCGCCAACGCCTACAAGTTGAGCGACGGTCTGGAAGTGGGAAACCTGGCGATCAACCACCTCGTGTCTGCCGTGTCCGAGACGCCGTTCGGCGGAGTCAAAGAGAGCGGCTACGGCCGGGAAGGCGGAATAGAAGGCCTTGAGTGCTATACGCAGGTCAAGAGCATCTCGCATTTGATGGATTGGGGCTAGGCCCCCCATCGTCGATAAGCGGTGAGCGTCGGCCACGTTCACCGTAACAACCGCGCGCAGGGACTGTCGAGGCGATAGGTATCGCCTTGAGGCCGGCGCGCGTCCAATCACAAGGGAAAACTTGGAGTTCTATCCATGCGAGCCGTCCACACATTGGCGTTTGCGCCAGTTCTTATGGTCCTTGTAGGGCCGTTCTTCCTGAATCGCGTTACTCCGTTCCTGCTGGGAATGCCGTTCCTGCTTTCCTGGCTCACGCTATCCCTCGTTCTGACTTCGATTGTGATGGCGATCATCTACTACTCCGACCAAGCAGCGGATTCCACCGACAAGGACGATCACACAAAATGAACAGCGCACTGATCTTTATTGCATTGGCTGTCGGGGTTGCCCTGTACCTCGGGATACGGGCAAGGCGGGGCAAGGACATGAGCCTGGAACAGTGGACGGTCGGCGGCCGGGGGTTCGGCGCCGCGATCGTCTTCCTGCTGATGGCCGGCGAAATCTATACGACGTTCGTGTTTCTGGGCGGCAGCGGATTCGCCTACGGCAATGGCGCGGGCGCCTACTACCTGCTGGGGTATGGAAGCCTGCCGTTCGTGCTTTCCTATTTCATCCTTCCCGCCGTCTGGCGGTATGCGAAGGAACGCCGGCTGCTCTCCCAGCCGGACTTCTTCGCCTCGAAATACAAGAGCAACGCCATTGGCGTCCTGGTCGCGGTTGTCGGTTTCATCGCGCTCATCCCCTACCTGGTCCTTCAGCTCAAGGGCTTGGGCATCATCGTAAGCATCTCGTCCTATTCGGCGATTTCGTCGCAACAGGGCGTGATCATCGGCGCAGTCGTGGTTGCCTTATATGTGGCGCTCTCGGGCGTCCACGGCTCGGCCTGGACGTCGGTCATCAAAGATGCGCTGGT
Organism: Achromobacter veterisilvae; assembly: GCF_037619525.1. NCBI lineage: Bacteria > Pseudomonadati > Pseudomonadota > Betaproteobacteria > Burkholderiales > Alcaligenaceae > Achromobacter > Achromobacter veterisilvae. Next base: position 4,207,819 of record NZ_CP148753.1, read on the forward strand.
CATGCTGGTGGCCGTTTTCATGGGGCTGTACCTGCCATATCACTACTATGGCGGTATTGAAAACATGTTCGCCGCAATCGAAACGGCCAAGCCGGGTTTCCTCGCCCTCCGGGACGTGGGCCAGAGCCCCACGTGGATGGTTTCGACGGTCGTCCTGTCCACGCTCGGCTTCTACATGTGGCCTCATATGTTCATGGCCGTGTACACCGCCAAGGGCGAAGGCGTGCTGCGCAAGAACGCATTCATCCTGCCGATCTACCAGCTAATGCTGCTGTTCATCCTGTTCGTCGGCTTCTCCGCCGTGCTCCAGGTGCCCGGCCTGAAAGGCGGCGATATCGATCTGGCGCTGTTCAAGATTGCCCTGCAGACGTTCGACCCCTGGTTTGTCGGCGTCATTGGCGCGGCGGGCATCCTGACCGCGCTGGTTCCGGGCTCCATGATCCTGATGACGTCGGCGACGCTTCTTGCCAACAACGTCTACCGGCCGATGCGTCCCGGCGTGGAAGACGCCCACATCGCCCGGGTCGCGAAATGCCTTGCGCCCGTCATCATGGCGGTCGCGGTCTGGTTCACGCTGGGAGGAGGAGACACGATTGTCGCGCTCCTGCTCATGGCCTACGCATTCGTCACGCAGCTTTTCCCGGTCTTCCTGGCCAGCCTGTTGCCGTCCAATCCCGTCACCAAGCCGGCGGCATTCGCCGGAATCACTGTCGGCGTTTCGACGGTCGCCTACGTGTCCCTGACCAAGCAGACGGTCGCCAGCATGTTTCCCTTTCTTCCGGCGGCGCTGAAGGACATGAACGTCGGCATCGTTGCGCTGGTGTTCAACCTGATCGTGCTGATCGCCGTGAGCGCCATGACGCGAGGCTTCTCCACCGCTGGCCGCGTGCCTGCCAACGCTTCCTCCTAACTTCTTGACTCTTGGGAACGCGGCGCCGATCGATACGAGCGGCGCCGCGGACTTACGCCTATGCGGAATAAGACACAGATAAGACGCATCGCCTATATCCAGTCGAGCTGGCATTCCGACTTGCTGGCGCATGCGAGGCTGGCCTTCTACGAGCGGATGTCGCACTATGGATGGCCGCTGAACAGAATCGACACCTACGACGTCCCCGGCGCTTTCGAGATTCCGCTTATGGCCAAGCGGGCCGCGCTCTCCGGCCGATACGATGCTATCGTCGGAGCCGCGCTGGTCGTCGATGGCGGCATTTACCGCCACGAATTCGTGGCGCAAGCGGTAGTCGATGGCTTGATGCGGGTCCAGCTCGACACGAATGTTCCTGTATTCTCGATGTCTCTCACCCCTCATCACTTTCACTCGCATTCCGACCACGAGAACTTCTTCTCCGATCACCTCAAGCACAAAGGCCAGGAGGTCGCGGATGCGTGCGAGGGAATGCTGGGCGCGTTGCGTCGATTCGAAACCGACCTTCCGCCGAACGATGCCAACAAAGAACCGGCGGGCGCCGCATGACCGATATCGACAATGGCAATGCCGGCACCCGGGCGCAAGGAGCACCGCGCCGCGAGCCGGACCGCTGGTTTCGGCCTTCCACCATCATCGCCATCGCCCAGCTTTTGGGGACGTCCTTATGGTTCAGCGCGAATAGCGCGGCGGCGGATCTCGCAAAAGCGTGGAATGTCACCGCGGCCGACATCGGCTGGCTGACAAGCGCCGTTCAGGCCGGATTCATTACCGGAACCCTGATCATGGCGCTCTTCGGCCTGGCCGACCGATATGCGGCCAGCCGGATCTTCGCGCTGAGCGCCGTCGTCGGCGCTCTTTTCAATGCTTGTTTCGCGCTCATCGCCCAGGGGTTGCCGGAGGCCCTGGTATACCGGTTCTTTGTCGGCCTTTCCCTGGCGGGCATTTACCCGCTGGGCATGAAGCTGATCGTAAGCTGGGAGCCAAGCCGGACCGGCGTGGCGCTCGCCCATCTGGTCGCCATGCTCACCCTCGGCACCGCCCTGCCGCATCTTCTGCGCGAGCTGGGCGCCGACCTGCCCTGGCAATCCATTGTGCTTGCGTCTTCCGCGCTCGCGGTAATCGGCAGCATCCTCATCTATACGCTTGGCGACGGCCCTTTCCTGCCCGGACGCGATAGGCGCCGCGATTACGGGAAGCGGCCGTCCGCCGCGGGATCGGGCGTCCTGGCGGCCTTCAAGGTCAGAGGCTTCCGCGCGGCCGCCTGGGGCTACTTCGGCCATATGTGGGAGCTTTACGCATTCTGGACCGTGGTGCCGGTCCTGGTGGCGCGTACCGGGCTCTCGGTGCTTTTTCCCGCTTTGGGAGTCCCGGGGATCTCCTTTGCCATCATTGCCGCCGGAGCGCTGGGGTGCGTAACGGGCGGCATGCTGACCCGGCGCTACGACAGCGCGGCGGTGGCCCTGGGAGCCTTATTCATTTCCGGCTTGGCGGGCGGCATTTTCGCCTTGTTCTGGCAGGTACTGCCCCCCGCCGCGACCTTGGCGCTGATGCTGGTCTGGGGGGCCGCGGTGGTTGCCGATTCGCCGCAGTTCTCCGCCCTGTCCGCCCGCAGTTGCCCACCGGATCTGGTCGGCTCGGCCCTGGCCATCCAGAACTCCATCGGCTTTGCGATCACGGTGGTGTCGATCGCCTTGACGGCTGCATTGCTCGAGCGCGTCGGCCTGGACGCCGTGTGGATTCTCGTTCCTGGGCCGGTGGTTGGATTGCTCGGGTTCCTGCTGACCGCGCGCAAGCGCCGGACCGGGCCGGTTTCCGGATAAACCGGGCGGGCGGTTCCGGGCTTGCCTATTCGAGCGTATTCGCCGCCCGCCGCCGCCCGCCAAGCTTCGGCAGCACGCGTATGTATATCAGTTCGCTCACCAGTTCCACCAGGGTCTGCGCGACGATGACGGCCGGCAGCAGCGGCACGGCGCCCGGGATCGCCAGGCCGAGCGGAAGGACGACCAGGGAGTTCCGCGTGGCCGTGCTGAACGCCACGGCCCTTGCCTGGTCCGCCGGCAGGCGCCAGAGGCGGCCGATTCCCCAGCCGATGGCCGGCGCAAGCACGGCGAATGCGAGGTAGACCGGAGCGACCGCCCTGACCTCCTCGAACGCCGGGCCAAGCCGGGGGCCGACGGCCGCGACGACGACGAACAGCACGAGCGCGGTCGCGGGCACGGGCAAGAGGCCGAGGAGGCTTGCCGCCGTGTCCATGACCCTGCTTCGGGCGGCGGCGGCCTGGACTATGGCCGCCAGTGCCAACGGCACCGCGATGAGCCATATGAACGCGTGGATGAAGGGGCCCCAGTGGACCAGGCCGGCGGCCTCCTCGCCGAGGAAGACGCCCAGATACACAGGCAGCAGGAGCATCTGCGCGGCCAGCAGGATCGGGGTCGCGGCGAGCAGCGGGCGCGCATCGGCCCGGCCAAGGTGCGCGAACGTCACCACGTAGTCGATGCACGGCGTCAGCAGCACGAGCAGCACGCCTGCCCTGGCCAGCGGCGCGCCGGGCAGCCAGGGCAGCAGGCACGCGACCAATAGCGGAACGGCGATGAAGTTCGAAACCAGCAGCGCGGCCAGGAACCGGAGGTTGGCCATGGCCCGGCGAAGCTCGGTCAGCGGCACTTGCAGGAAGGTCACGAACAGCATGAAGCCGAGCAGCGGATCGATGGCGGGCGCCAGCGCCGCCGACGCCGGGACGCGCCGGGCCAGGACCGCCGCGGCTGCCACCGCGCCAAAATAGACGGCAACCTGCCGCTGCTCCAGGAAGTCTCTTACGCGCTGTCGCGGCATGTCGGGGGGACGGGGCTGAGTAACGAGGGCCCAATCATAAGCCTTGCGCGGCCGCGGGATCGCCGCGGCGCTCATTGCCCGGCGCGTCGAGGGCGGGGGATAATGGCTGCCCTACCCCCATGCCGAAAGAGGATGCCGATGTCCCGTTGGACCTTTTACTCCGCCCCTGGTACCTGCGCGCTTGCCACCCATATCGCGCTGCACGAAGCAGGCGCCGAATTCGACCTCGTCAAGCTGGACTTCAGCGCCGGGCAGCAGCAAAGCGCCGAATACCTGCGCATCAATCCCAAGGGCCGCGTGCCGGCGCTGGCGACCGAGCTTGGCGTGCTGACCGAGACCCCGGCGCTGCTCGCGTTCGTAGCGCAGCGTTTCCCGGAGGCCGGCCTGGCGCCCCTGGACGACCCCTTTGCGTTCGCCCGCATGCAGGAACTGACGAGCTACCTGGCTTCCACCGCCCACGTGGCGCATGCGCACAAGCGGCGCGGCGCGCGCTGGGCGGACGACCCGGCCGCGCACGAGGCCATGCGCGCGAAGGTGCCGCAGGCCATGACCGCCTGCGCCGCCTACCTTGAATCGCAGATCGCCGGCCCGTGGGTGGCCGGCGACCGCTACAGCGTGGCCGACAGCTATCTGTACACCGTCGGTAGCTGGCTGGAGGGCGACGGCGTCGACATGGCGCAGTTTCCCAAGCTGACGGCCTATCTGGCGCGCGTCGGCTCGCGGCCGGCCGTGCAGCGCGCGCGGGCCGAGGCGAGTTGATTCCCTGAAATTGGCCAAAATGGGAAATTTGGGTAAAATGGCTTGACTGTCTCCTGGAGCATCGCCATGACTGCCCAAATCGCCTATCCCTTGACTTCCCTGCCGGTCGCGGCGGCTTCGTCCGTCAAAAAGGACGGATGGCGCGGCATGATGCGCGCGCTGGCCGCCGAGGGAAAATTGCTCATCACGAATCACAACCAACCCGAGGCCGTGATTCTTTCCACGGCGGAGTACACGCGCCTGGTCGAAGCGGCGCAGGCGGCCAGGAACGCATCGCCGGATCCTCTCGTGGAATTGCGCCGCCGCTTCGATGAACGGCTGGCCGTGCTTGCCGAGGACACCGCGGGCGACGCGCTGCGCTCGGCGATGCGCTCTCCCGGCCAGCTTGGCGGCCGGGTCAAGGCGGGCTCCACGTTCTGATGGCCCGGCCGGTCATTTATGTGCTGGCCGGCGTCAACGGCGCCGGCAAGAGTTCGGTCGGCGGCTACCTGCTCTCCCAGCAGGGCGCGACTTGGTTCAATCCGGATTCGTTCGCGCGGGCGCTGGTCCAGGAATTCGGCTACCAGCAAGAGGACGCAAACGCCGCCGCCTGGGGCGAAGGGGTGCGCCGTCTGGACGAAGCGATAGACAAAGGCAGGTCTTTTGCGTTCGAAACCACCTTGGGCGGCGATACGATCACGAAACGGCTACTTGCGGCATCGGCCTCCCACGACGTCCTGATTTGGTTCTGCGGATTGCGCGACGCCGAGCAGCATATCGCCCGGGTGCGCCAGCGCGTTGCGCAAGGCGGCCATGACATCCCCGAACCCCGCATACGCCAGCGCTGCCTGACGTCGGTGCGCAACCTGCTGGCGCTGATGCCGCGCCTGGCCGAATTGCGCGTCTACGACAACAGCCTGGAAGCGGCGCTGGGCGAAGCGATACCGGAGCCCCGGCTGGTGCTTCATCAGCGGGACTGCGGCGTGCTTTTCCCGGCCTCGCTGCAGGATGCGCTGGGGACGCCGGATTGGGCCAAGCCGCTGGTCGAGGCGGCGCTCGAAGACGCCGCTTGAGGCGCCCCGCCTGTCCCGGCCTTACAAGAACCCGATCCAGCGCCCCGCCACCAGGCAGCCCAGCCACAGCAGCAGCGATGCGCCGGCCTGCGCGCGCATGGCGCCGCTGGCCCTGCCCTGGTCCAGCACCCGGGCCCAGGCCCGGCCGCGGCGCACGGCCCAGGCGTTGAGCGCGCCCGCGCCCAGCAGGCCCATCTTGACGAGAAACGCGGGGTTCTGGAGGTATTCCAGCGGGCGGACGCCAAACAGCATTGCGCCGGTCAGCACCGCCAGCGCCAGGCCGGCCGCGGCGGTGCGCGCCAGCACGGGCGCGAGCACGGCCAGGGGGCCGGGCCTGAGCAGGCCCAGCAGGCGCAGGTCCAGGGGCACGATGGATCCGATCAGCAGGCCGATGGACCCGATGTGCGCGGCGTTCACCAGCAGGTACAGCGTGCCCGACCGCCGCAGCCAGATCGAGGGCGGCATGGCTTCGAGCTGTTCCAGGGCGAGCCGCAGCAGGTCGGGCATCGTCGCGGTCCGCGGTTCAGGGCTTCTGGATGCGGCCGGGATAGATATCGTAGGTCTTGCCGCCCACCTTGATCTGCACGGCCTTCATGTGCTTGTTGGTCGAGTCCCGGTCCCGGTTGCCGATGGCGGTGACCGTATCGCCGGGCTTGGCGGAGCCTTCGACGAACCCCGCTTCTTTCGTCTGGTTGGGATTGCCCAGCTCGACGCGCCAGACCCCGTCATCGGTCCGGACGTCCAGCCAGGGATGAGGCGGCGCGATCTGGACCTGCTGCACCGTGCCCTGCAAGGTCATCTGCTCGGACTCGGCCCACGACCAGCCGTGATGCGCCATGGCCGCCATCGGCGCGGCCGCCAGCCCGGACAGCGCCAGGCCCGCCAAATGCATGCGTAGGAAACGCTTCATGTCGATGCTCCTGAGTTGAGGTGGGCTCCCTTCCCCGCGCCCGGCGCCGGCCCCGCAGGCAAATACCCAGTTTCAGTGATTCACAAGTACCCGTCCGCACGATCTAATCCCCGGTGATGAAGATTCTGCAATCTGACGGGAAATGCTGACGCCGACGAACCATTGTGCCGCCCCGCCCGCCTCGTCCGCAACGCCGCAAGCGGATACCGACGTGCCGCTGCGCGATCTGGTGTACCGGCACTCCAGCGAACTGGAACGGCTGCTGGAAGCGCACGTGCAACGCATCGATCCCGGCCTGGCGCGGGCCTTCGGGCGGCATGCGCAAAGCTATCGCGAGCTTGGCCGTGCGAAATTCTCGTCCTGGCTGTATGGCGTGACCTTGCGGTTGCTGCGCGACTCGGTGGCCGCGGGACTCGCCGGGCAGCCGGACTTCGCCCTGCGGTTCCTGGGGGGATTCCCGCAGCCGTTGGCGCGGCCGATGATCACCCTCGCGCTGTCCAGCGTCAGCTATGTAGCCTGCGCCATCTACCTCTGCAAACCGGCTTGCGCCGCGCCTCGGGATATTTCCTTGCCCGCGGACTGGGAGGCGTGCGTGGCCCGGCACCTGCGATAAGCCAATTGTTTGGCCGATTTTTATTTTGAGAAATTACTTTAAATAGTTTACTTTAAGATTGATAATAAAATTATTAAAATCAATCAGTTATAGAGTATTCTTAATGTCGTTTCACGCAGGAGGCTTTACCCGGGCCAGGGGCTTCCTGCATTTTTTCGGGAAAACCCGAAGAAACTTTTCCCGAGTCGCGCCGGTCGCTTAAATGTTCAGGAGAGCGTCAGGCGCCGTGGCCGAACGGCGCCCTCGCCCATCCCCGCCGCCTACTCGGGAGCCCCGATGACACCGTTTCCTGCGCGTTCGTCCGCGAGTTCCATCCGTTTGCTCCTGGCGCGGCGGGCGCCTCATCCGGCCGGCGGCGCTTCCCGGCGCGCGCGGAGCCCGGGACGATGAACGGCGCATCGGACGCGGCGATGGGGCGGGCGCCGGCCGGCCTGTCGGTGATGGATGCGACGATGGTGCTGGTCGGGGTGGTGATCGGCATCGGCATTTTCGGCTTTCCGCCCCTGGTGGCGCAGCACGCCGGATCCGAGGCGGCGTACATCGCGCTGTGGTGCGCGGGCGGCTTCGTGATGCTGATCGGCGCGCTGTGCTACGGGGAACTCGGCTCGGCCTATCCCGGCGCCGGCGGCGAATACCTGTATCTGACGCGCGCCTGGGGCCAGCGCGTGGGATTGATGTTCGCCTGGGCGCGCTGCACCGTGATCCAGACGGGCGCGATTGCGGTGGTCGCTTTTATCTACGGCGATTATGCGCAGCGCCTGGCGCCGTTGGGCACGCACGGCCCCGCCCTGCACGCCGCGATCTCCGTGGCGGCGCTGACCGCGCTGAACGTGGCCGGCACCCGCTATTCGAAGCGCCTGCAATGGACGTTCACCATGCTGACGCTGGCCGCGCTGGCGGCGGTGCTGATCGCCAGCCTGTCCGCCACCGGAAGCAGCCCGCTGCGAGGCGGCGAGCCCACGCCGCTGACGGGCAATCCGGCCGGCCTGATGGGGATGGGCATGGTGTTCGTGCTGCTGACCTACGGCGGCTGGAACGAGGCGGCCTACCTGAGCGGCGAATTGCGGGAGCCGGCGCGCAACATGAGCCGGGTGCTGCTGATCGGCACCGCGATCGTCACGGGCGCCTATGTCTTGATCAACCTGGCGCTGCTTCAGATCTTCGGCCTGCAAGGGCTGCGCGATACGCCCGCGCTGGGCGCGGACGTCATGCAACTGGCGGCCGGCCCCTACGCCGCCGCCCTGCTCAGTTTGACGATCTGCGCCACGGCGCTCAGCACCATCAACGGAACCATCATCACCGGCGCCCGCGTGTATTGCGCGCTGGGCCGGGACGTTCCGCGCCTGCGCCCGCTGGCGGCCTGGAGCGCGCGCAACGACACGCCGGCCGTCGCGCTGCTGGCCCAGGGCGCGATCACCCTGGCCCTGGTCGCGCTGGGCGCGTTCAGCCAGAACAGCGTGCAGACCATGGTGGCCTATACGGCGCCGGTGTTCTGGATATTCATGCTGCTGGTCGCGGGATCGGTGTGGCGGCTGAGGCGCCTGGATCCCGACCGCCCGCGGCCCTTCCGCGTTCCCCTCTACCCGCTTCCCCCCGCGCTGCTGGCGCTGGCGTGCGCCGGCCTGGTGTATTCCAGCGCCGTCTACGCGGGGGCCGGCGCCCTGATCGGGCTGGCCGTCCTGGCGGCGGGCCTGCCCATGCTGCGCCTGCTCAAGCCGGACCCGGCGCGGCGGTAGCCGCGGCGTCTCCGGGCGGCCGGCCTTCCGAGTCCCCCTACGCAAGGAGCCTACATCATGCAGATCGCGATCCCCTCCCCATCGGCCCGCGCCCGGACAGGCGCGCTTCGGTTCCGCCAGGCGATGCTGGCCTCGGCGATGGCGCTGGCCCTGGCCTGCGCCTTCGGCGCCAGCGCCCAGCCCGCGCCGAAGGCGGCGCAGACCGCCGAACAGAAGAAGGAATATGTGCCCGACGTGGGCCAGGACGGCAAGGACGTCATCTGGGTGCCCACCCCGCAGACCCTGGTGGACAAGATGCTGGACATGGCCAAGGTCACGCCCAAGGACAGGCTGATGGACCTGGGCTCGGGTGACGGCCGCACCGTCATCACGGCCGCGCAGCGCGGCCTGCGGGCCCAGGGCATCGAATACAACCCGGACCTGGTCGAACTGTCGCGCCGCAATGCAGAACGCGCGGGCGTCGGCGACCGCGCCACGTTCGTGACGGCGGACCTGTTCGCCACCGACCTGTCGAAGGCGGACGTCATCACCATGTTCCTGCTGTCGACGATCAACGAAAAACTGCGGCCCAGGCTGCTGGAGCTGGCGCCCGGCACGCGCGTGGTCTCGAACACGTTCCGCATGGGAGACTGGGAGCCGGACGCCGAGGAAACCGTCACGCAGGATTGCAGCACCTATTGCACCGCGCTGCTCTGGATCGTCCCCGCCAAAGTGCAGGGCAAATGGGACGTGGGCGGGCAGACGCTGCAACTGGACCAGCATTACCAGAAACTGTCGGGCAGGCTGGGTTCGGTCCCGATCTCGGACGCGCGGCTGAACGGCACCGAAATCGCGTTCACGGTGAACGGCGTGCGCTACCAGGGGCACGTCAACGGCAGGACGATGAGCGGCCAGGCCGCCGGCCAGGGCAACTGGTCGGCCAAGCGCGCGTAGCGGGCTGCCGGGCGCTTTAGTGGTGGCGCCACGCCATCAGCGAGGCCTCCACGTGGGCGATTTCCTCGGCCGTCATGCCGGCCATGTCGTAGAACCGCCGGCGTTCCGCCACCACCGCGCGCACGTGTTCGAGTATTTCCCTGGCCGCGGCTTCGGAGCGTAGGCCGAAGCGCCGGTACTCGCTCAGGCAGTTCTGGAACGAGCTTTCCCGGCCGGCCGCGCCGATATGCAGGTAGTGCCTGGCGGAGCCTTCCTGCGTCACCACGTCGAACAAGGGAGACAGCCGGTAGCTGTGCGCGCGCTCGTCCTTCAGGAAGCCGACGTTCTTCAGGTGGTCGTCGGTATTGTGGACGGCGACGTTCAGGATCATGCGCGCGTACAGTTCCTTCAGGTCCTGCACCGGGTTCGACGACACGCGGCGGGCGACGTCGGCCAGCCGGGCGTAGGAATACGTGGCCTTGCCGCGCGGCCCGTCCAGTTCGCGCTTGCCGATCTGCACGGACGGGCTGATGAGCGCGGCCCCGCTCAGGAAATGGCGGCGCGCGACGACGGGCTCCGCGCCCTGCCCCGCGGGCAGCCGTTCGCGGTCGAAGCGGTGCGTCAGCAGGACCGCCCCCAGGTGCGTTTCGGCCAGACGGATGTCCGGCACGGTCAGGCCGATGGCCTTGGCCATTTGCAGGTTGGCGTATTCGACTCGCTGGCGGTCATAGGAATCGCCCTTGCGCGGAAACTTGGCGATCCACATTTCGCCCTGGTCGTCGCGCACGATGGTCTTGGGGCGCGCTCCGCCGATGTCCCAGGAACTGCCCAGGATGTCGCGGTACAGGCCCTTGGGCTTGACGCCCTGGTCGATGTCGGTCAGCAGGTCGGCCAGCGACTCGAGCTGGCCGATTTCGGGCAGGCGGTAGGTCTTGCGCATGTTCGGCGTGAGCTGCCGCGCGCTGAAGAACAGCGCGCCCACGCCCATGCCCCTGCCCTTGAGCAGGACTTCGTCTTCGGTGATGCGGGCGCCGGAGTTGTCGACGCGCATGACGTTGCGCCCCCAGGCGTCGGGCGCCGCATCGAAGATCGCGCCCAGTGTTTCGTAGCGGCTCTCGGTGCGGAAGGTGGTCCTGGCGTCGACCAGCGGCAGGTTCAGCGGATCCAGCGCGAAGGCGCGCGGATCGTCCGCGTAGGACTGCACGTAGGTGAATTCAGCGAAAAAATGGTTCTCGTCCGAGTCGTCCAGCGTCAGGATGCCGGCCAGCACCGCCTCGCCGCGGATGTCGATGTAGACGAACAGTTCGCTCTCGACCGATTTGTGTTTTCTGGTGGGTGCCATGTCCGGGGCCGGCGGCTATAGCCGGGAAGGATCGGCGCGATGCGAATGCAGCGCGCCGGCGCTGCCGCGGCTGGGCCGGCGCACCGCGTCGAGCCGCTTGCCGACGCCGTCCTGTTCGGGGTCGCCCAGCGCGAAGACCTGGTCCGCGAACCCGTACTGGAGCAAGGCTTCCAGGACGAGCGTCAGCGACACGCCGCCGTCGCCGCGTTCCAGGCGGGCGATGGTGGCGCGGGACACGCCCATGCGGCTGGCCAGCGTGGACTCCGTCTCGGCGCGGCGCAGCCGGGCGGTGCGGATGTTGGCGCCGATCCGCGCGAGCGCTTCGGCGGCGTCGAAACTGGGTTCGAGCTTCTTTTTCATGACTCAATAATAGTGCTTTACAGCAGAAATTGCACGATAAATGAGTCAAGAATTGGTCTAGATATGACTCATTAATGAGTCATATCCATATATTTTGCGCCATTAATGGAGCATTTTAGGGATTTTGCCTTACACCGTCACCGCCTGTTCCAGGCGCAGTGCGCCGCGCCCCGTATCCAGGGTGACGCGGGCGCCCAGCGGCAGGGTCAGGTTCGGATTGCCGTGGCCGCTGGGCCAGCCGGCCAGCACCGGGATCCCGCGCGCCCGGAATTGATCCAGGATCAGCGGGTACAGCATGCCCTGGGCCTGCGCGTCATCCATCTGCACGCCAAGGATGCGCGTGAAGTTGCCGACCAGCACGCCCTTCAGGCCGTCGAACTTGCCCGCGGCGGCCAGTTGGCTCAGCAGCCGGTCGACCCGGGGCAGCGCTTCGTTGACGTCTTCGATGAAGAGGATGGCGTCGCGGGTGTCGATTTCGTTGGGCGAGCCGATCAGCGCGGCGATCAGCGCCAGGTTGCCGCCGATCAGCCGTCCGGTCGCGGTTCCCGGCACGAGTTCGGTGGCGCTGGCGTCCGGCGGCGGTTCGATCCACGCTCCCTGCCCCACTTGGCCGCCGACCATGGCCAGCAAGTGCGATTCGGTGGGCTCGCGTTTGCCGGCCAGCAGGTCCTGCGCCAGCATCGGGCCGTGGAAGGTGACGAAGCCGGCGTGCCGCTGCATGGCCAGGTGCAGCGCGGTGATGTCGCTGTAGCCGATGAAGGGCTTGGGGTGGCGGCGCAACAGGCTGAAGTCCAGCCTGTCCAGCAGGCGCCACGAGCCGAAACCGCCTTGCAGGCACCACACCGCGCCGATGTCCGGCGAGGCGAAGGCCGCGTGCAGGTCGTCGAGCCGTTCGGCGTCGGTGCCCGCCAGGTAATCGTAGGGGGCGTCCAGCCGCGCGCGCGAGGCGGGCATGACCTGCGCCGCGAAACCGCGCGCTTCCAGCCATTCGGCGGCGAGATCGCTGGCGTCCGGCGCGGCGGATGCCGGCGCCACGATGGCGACGCGGGCGCCCGGCTTGAGCGCGGGCACCGCCGACGCGGCGGCGCCGGCGTGGGAAACCGGGGGCGCGGGCCGGACCGGCGCCGCCGGCTGCCGCGGGGAAACCGGCGCGCGGCTGGCGCATCCGCCCAGCACGGCGGAGGACAGCCCCAGCAGGCCCGCGCCGATGAGGAAGCCCCTGCGTCCGCCGTCCAGGTTCCGGTCCAGGCCGCCGCGCGAGTCCGCCATCGTCATTCCCGCCTCTCAGAACCGTTCGTAGGGCAGGCGGTAGCGCCATTGCCCCGCCGCCAAGCCCGCCATGGGCAGGCGCCCGATGCGGATGCGCCGCAGCGCCTGCAAGCGCAGGCCGGCGGTCTCGCATACGTATTCGATGAATCCCGGCGCCGGCGTCTTCAAGGCGAAGCGCAGATGGGTTTCGTTCTGCCAACTGACCTTCATGGGAACGGCGGCGCGGCCCTCGTAGGCCAGGCCGCGCTGCAGGCGCGCCAGATCGCCCTCTTCCAGGCGGCCCGAGACCTGGGCGACGTATTCCTGTTCGACGTGGCGGCCCTCTTCCACCAGCTTGCGGGCCACGGGATATTCCTGCGTATAGACCAGCAGCCCGCTGGCGGCGCGCTCCAGGGGAGTCGCCAGCCGCAGGCCGTTGAACATGCGCTTCAGGTAGCGCTGGCCGGACCGGTCGCCCGGCATCAGGTTCCCGGGCACGATCAGGTCGCGGGCGGACCCCGGTTCGTCATTGGCGTACAGGCCGGCGGGCTTGTGCACCAGAATGGTGACGGGGCGCGCCTCTTCCAGGCGCGCGCCCGGCAGGAGGCTGACGGCCTGGCCCGGCGCGACCCGGTATCCGGGCTCTTCCACCTTTGCGCCGTCCACGGCGATCCAGCCGCCCTCTATATAGCGTTCGGCGTCGCCCCGCGAGCAGGACAGGTCCGCGGCCACGCGCTTGGCCAGGCGCACGCTCTCGCTCATCGCCGCGCCGCCTTGGGCGAAGGCCCCGCGGGCCGGTGTGGATAGGAAAGAGCGCGAACGAACGGGTGCAGCGTCATGGGGTGTTGCCGGGGGGTGTTGCCTGAAAGTAACGCATCATAATTCATGGGCCTTGGTCCGGCGTCCCCGCTTCCACGGGAACCGGCGCGGGCGCCTCGTCGATCCAGGCCTTGAGCAGCGTCTGGGTCACGGCCAGGATCACCGGGCCGATGAAGAGCCCCACGATGCCGAAGGCGAACATGCCGCCCAGCACGCCCGCCAGGATCAGCAGCAGCGACAGGTTCACGCCGCGCTTGATCAGTATCGGCCGCAGCAGGTTGTCCAGGGTCCCGACCACCAGCGCCCAGACCAGCAGCACCGCGGCCGCCAGTTTCATGTCGTTCTGGAACAGCCAGGCCACGCCGCCCAGCATGGGCAGGAGCGGGCCCAGTTGCGCCAGGCACAGCATGACCATCAGCGCGGTCAGGATGCCGGCCGCCGGCACGCCGGCGATCCACAGGCCGATGCCGCCCAGCGCGGACTGCACGACCGCCGTGACCACGATGCCCAGCGCCACGGCGCGGATCGCCATCCCCGCCAGCCGGACCGCGGACATGCCGCGCTGCCCGGCCAGCCGGTTGAAGAAGCGCAGCACGAAGTCGGCGGCCACGTCTCCCTTGAAGTAGAGGATGCCGGCGATGATGACGGTGATCAGCATGTGCATGACGAACACGCCGACGATGGCGGCATGGCCCAGCAGCCAGCGCGCGGCGCCGGTGATATAGGGTTCCAGCCGCGCCAGCAGCCCGCCTGCCCCGGCGTCCGACAGCGTCTGCCATTCGGTTGCGATCCGCGGACCCACCAGCGGGATGCTGCGGATCCAGCCGGGCGGCGCCAGCAGCGTGTAGTCGGGCAGGCTTTTGATGGTGTCCATGATCGCCCCGCTGTGCAGCGCCAGCGTGGCGATGGCCTGGTACAGAGGCAGCACGATGACGAACAGCAGGAGGAACAGCATGGCGATGGTGGCGATCCAGCGGCGTCCGCCGCAACGGCGCTGTATCGCCAGCAGCACCGGCCAGGTGGCGACGACGATGGTGCTTGCCCAGATCAGGCCGGGCAGGAACGGCCGCAGGATGTAGAGACTGCCTATCATCAGCCCCGCAAGGATGACGATGATGAGCAGAATGCGGGCAATATCGGCTGATTGGCGTGGATTCACCCACTGCTCCTGACAGGGCTTTCCGCCCTGGATGGCGGCGCATGGCGGCCCGCGGGCGGCAGCCCGGGGCGATGCGCGCCGATGCGTTCCCGACGAATTTATCCGAAATCGGGTTCCGAACGCCAGCGCCTCGAGCGCCGGCGCTGGATTCAGCGCGCCCGCCGGCCGGCGCCGCGATCGGCGATCCGCCGGACCGGCCGCCTGCGCCACCACAGCCATATCCCGCTGATGCCCAGCGCGCCCAGCGCCAGCCCCAGCAGCGCAACGATCGCCTCGCCCACGGCGCCGCCCAATTCGCCCGTGTGCAGCGGATAGAGGATGGAGTTCACCCTGGCGCCGGGGTCGAGTTCGTCCCAGCGATGGACGGCGATCACGGCGGCGCTGCGGGGATCCAGCCAGACGGTGGTGCGTCCGTTGGGATGCGGATCGCCGGGCACGCGCAGGCGCACGGCCATCGGACGGTCGGTGCGCGGGGTATAGAGCAAGTACCCGATCGTGGCGCCGGGCTGCGCCGCCAGCGCCGCGGCCGCGAGTTCGTCCAGCGGCCGGATCGGCCCGCCGCCCGGCGGCAGCGCCGGCGCGACCACGCGCGTATGGCCCAGCGCGTAGGTGATCCAGTCGCCGATCGGACGCCACGCCAGGTAGGCGCCGGTGGCGATGCTGACGGCAAGCGCCAGCGCGAGGACGGCGCCCCCATTGCGGTGCACGTCGAACAGCGCGCGCAAGGCGCCTTTGCCGAACGCCATGCGCAGCGAAGGCGGCCACTTGCGGGGCCACCAGACGACCAGGCCCGACACGCACAAGCCGGCATAGGCCAGCGCCGCCCAGGCCAGCACCGCCTTGCCGGCCTTGTCGAGCATCAGGGCGCTGTGCAGGCTGAAGAGCGCGGCGACGAAACCTTCGTCGTCGCCGCGGCGGCCCTGTTCCCCGCCCGTCGCCGGATCCAGGAAGACGATGCCGCGCCAGGCGCCGCGCACCCTCGCCTGCAGGGTCTCGCCCGCCTTTCGCGGCGGCCGGAAGGTGATCGCGGCGTCCGCCCCGAACTCCGCGGCCAGGCGGCTGCGCAGCGATTCCAGCGGCGCGGCGTCCTGCGCCGGCGCGTGGCGCGCCACGAAGTACGCCGGGTGCAGCCATTGGTCCAGGGGCCGCGCGACCGCCAGCAGCGCGCCGGTCAGGCCGGACAGGATCAGGACCCCGCCCAGGCCCAGCGCGATCCAGCGATGGCAGAACAACCACAGACGGCGCGGCATGATCGTCCGGTCAGTACGCCAGGCGGGCCTGCACGTAGATCATGCGCGGCGCGCCGACCATCCGTCCGCCGTTGGTGTCGACGTTGCGGGTGTAGTAGCGGCGGTCGAACAGGTTGTTGACGCCCAGGGCCAGTTCGCTGCCCTTCCACTCGGGCAGCCGGTAGCTGAGCTGGGCGTTCCAGACGCTGAAGCCCGGCACGCGGCCATTGCCGGCGTCGGCGGACTCGCGCTCGGTATTGGCCGTGTCGGAATACTGGCCGCTCTGCGCCGTGGTGTACAGATTGAAGGCCCAGTTGCGCAGGGTGTAGCGCCCGCCCAGCGTGCCGGTCTGGCGCGAGTAGAACGGCACGTCGTTGCCCTCGAATTCGCCGGATTTCTGGATGGCGCGCACGTAGGTGTAGTTGGCGTAGACGTTCAGGCCGGCCAGCGGGCCGGACTTGTCGAAGTCGTAGTCGATCGCGAATTCGACGCCATTGTGGGTGGTCGCGCCCAGGTTCCGGAAGACCGCCGGATTGGTGCCCGGGACGGACAGGATCTGGTTGTCGAACTTCAGGTTGAACGCGGTGAATTCGGTGTGCACCTGCTCGCCCGAATAGCGCACGCCGGCCTCCAGGGTCTTGGCCACTTCCGGACTCAGCGGATTGGACGCCGACATGGAGTTCAACTGGGTGTACTGCACGGCGCCGAACGAGGTGCTGTAGTTGGTGTAGAGCGTCAGCGCGTCGTTGACGAGGTAGGCGATGTTCAGCGACGGCAGGCCCCGGCTGTTGCGCACGTGGAACGCGGAGTCGTCGGCCGTGCCGTCGGGCTGGCGGTCGCTGCGTATGCGTTCATAGCGTATGCCCGGCGTCACGCGCCAGTTGCCGTAGGCGATGCGGTCGTCCAGATAGATGGAGTGCGCCTCGGTCTCGTTATCGAAGGTCTGGGCGGCGCCGGTCCGCAGGCCGGTCAGAAGCGATTCGGAGTAGCGCTTGTCCTGCCCGGTCTCGTGGATGTAGCGGTAGCCCACGGTCACGTCGTGCGTGGTCGGCCCCCACTCGACGCGCTGCGTGTAGCGCGGCTCGATGCCCAGGACCTGGTTGTTGCGCGGCTGGTAATCGTTGCGTCCGGTGGCGGTGTTGATGAGCGAGCTTTTGCGGGAGCTGTCGTAGTGGTAGACGCGCGCCTCGAACTCCTGCGTATCCGAAATCGAGTTCAGATAGCCGACGTCGATCTGGTCGCGCTGCCCTTTCCAGTAGTCGGTGGGATGGGTGTTCTGGAACGGGTCGTCCTGGTACTGGGCCACCGACAGGCCGCCGGGCGTCATGGATTTGACGTCGTAATGGGAGAACTTGCCGTAGATTTCGGAGGTCGGCGTGAGTTCGTAGCGCCATTTCAGCGCCACGTCGTTGTAGCGGTCGTGGCTGCCGTCGCGCCACTGCTCGCCGTTCATGCCCGAGTACATCAGGGCCACGCCCAGGCTGTTCTCGAACTGCGTGCCCAGGAAGGCCGTGTACTGCGTGTTGGTGCCGCCCTGGCTGAAGACGTTGTAGCGGGCCGAGGCGTCGGCCGTCAGGTCGCCGGTGTTCGGGATCGGGCGTGTCTTGAAATTGATCACGCCCCCGACGTTCTGCGGGCCGTAGCGCACCGCGCCGCCGCCGCGCACCACGTCGATCGATTCGATGTTGCCCAGGCTGGTCGGGGACATCACCAGATTGGGCTGGCCGTAAGGCGCCATGGCCATCGGAATGCCGTCGAGCAGCATCGTGGTGCGGAAGGAATTGCGCGGATTCAGGCCGCGGATGCCCACGTGCAGGCCGACCGAGCTGCCGGTGGCGCTGGTGCTGCCGCTGATCTGCACGCCGGGAACGCGGCGCAGCACGTCGGCGATGCTGGTCGCGCCGCTGTTGGCGATGTCTTCCCGCCGCAGCAGCGTGCGCGCGCCGCCGAAAGTCTGCACGCTGTTCTCCAGGCCCGTGCCCAGCCAGTCGCCGCTGACCTGGATCGCCTCCAGGGTGCCGGACCCGGCGGTGGCGGCGGCCGCCGCCGGGCGCGCCGCCGCGGCGCCGCGCAGCACGTAGCCCTGCCCGGGCTGCGGCACGGCCGTCAGGCCGGTGCCGCTCAGCAGCCGATCCAGTCCGGCGCCCGCCTCGTAGCTGCCTTGCAGCCCCTGGGTGCTGAGCCCCGCCGCGTCCTCGGGCCGGAACGACACGGTAATGCCGGCGGCCTTGGCAAAGTCGGCCAGCGCTGGTTCCAGCGGCCCCGCCGGAATGCGATAGGCGCGCGCGGCAGCCTGTTGGGCGGGCTGCGCCAGCACGGGCGGCGCGGCGGCGAAGGCGGCGGCCAGCGCCAGGGTCAGGGCCAGCAGGCGCGGCGCGGCGGCGGCGGCGCGCAGTCGGAGTTGATATTGCGGTCCCACGTTACACATCCCTTTCGGATCATCGATGCACGGTATGCCGGACGGACCCGGGCAAAAGGGACAGGCAAGGACAGGCTTAATTGAAAGCAAATGCAACATGGCCGCCCATGGCTGGCTGCCCGCCCGGCGGTTCAGGACGCCCGGGCGGTCACCGTGACCCAATAGCGGGTCCGCGACACCACGCGCACGCCCAGCGTCTCGGCCACGATGGCCAGCACGGCATCGGTATCGTTCAGGCGGAACACTCCCGATACGCGCAAGCCGGCCACCGCGGGGTCGCAGCGGATCACGCCGGGCCGGTAGCGCGACAGATCGTCCAGGAAGGCGTCCAGGCGCTGGTTGCTGGCCTCGATGACGCCGCGGGTCCAGCCGGGAGCGTCCTGGCTGGCGGGCCGGCGGGACTGGAACGCGCTGGCGGTAAAACGCAGGGACTCCCCGGCGTTGACGAGGCGCGGCGCGCCGCCGGCGCGCAGGCTGACCTCGACGCTGTGTTCCAGGACGGACAGCGAGGTCATCGCTTCGCCGTCATTCCATTGGCGTACCACGAACCGGGTGCCCAGCGCCCGCAGCCGGCCCTGCGGCGTTTCGATGAGGAAAGGCCTGGCCCTGCCCTGGCGGTCGGCCGCCGTCCGGACGTAGATTTCGCCGCCGCGCAGGTACAGCAGCCGGGAGGCCTCTGAATAGACGACATCGACGCCGGTGTCCGTATTCAGGAGCACCTGGCTGCCGTCGGCCAGCACCAGATCGCGGTTTTCCCCCACCGCCGTGCGGTAGTCTTCGGCCCCGCCCGGCCGCGCCACCTGGCGGTAGCCCAGCCACGCGGCGGGCAGCGCAACGCCAAGCAGGGCCAGCGTCCGGATCGCGGCGCGCCGGTTGACCCGCCTCTGGCGGGTGAGCAAGGGCACGCCCAGCGTGGGCGGAACGGCGCCGAACTGCTGGCTCAGGCGCTGCGCGCGCTGCCATGCAAGCTCGCGCTCGGGGCTCGTGCGGCGCCAGCGCTCGAAGGCCGCATGGTCTTCGGGCCCAGCCTCGCCGGAATGCAGCCGCACCAGCCAGCGCGCGGCCTCGCGGATGACGGCGGTGTCGAGCGGCGCGGATCTCTGGGTAGCCACGGCCGGTCATTGCTCCATCAAGGTCAGGCAGATCTCGAAGCCCTGGGCCATGTAGCGCTTCACGGTGCGGTCGCTCAGCCCGGTCCTGGCGGCAATCTGCGCGTAGGACAGGCCTTCCAGTTGCGACAGCACGAAGACCTCGCGCGCCTGCGGCGCCAGGCCCGACAGCAGGCGGTCCAGTTGCTGGAGCGCCTGTTGCACCGCCAGCAGGCTCTCGGGCGAGGCGTCCACTTCGAAAGGCAGCGCGGCGACCGCTTCGAGCCACGCGCGCTCGAGCGAGCGGCGGCGCCAATGGTCATTGAGCAGCCCCCGCGCGATGGTCGTCAGATAAGCGCGCGGCTGCCTCAGTCCGGAGACCTCATCGGGCTTGCGCAATATGCGCAGAATGGTGTCGTGCGCCAGATCCGCCGCCTCGTCGCCATGGTCGAGACGCCGCCGCCACCATTGGCAGAGCCAGTCATAGTGGTCTTCACAAAGGATTTGCAGGGGATTGGACATGCGCGCAGGGCCAGGCGAATTTCGATGGGAATGATACCAAGAATCGTTCTTGGTACTGAAGATTTCCCTCGGGGACGGAAGGCCGCGCGCCCCGGCGCCGGGCACGCCACTTGCCGGGGATGGGTTCCCTGCCCCGTTTCCGGCAGGCATCTCCAGGAGATACGCCATGAGGACTCTGACCACCGCCAGCGTGTTGCTGGCCCTTTTGCTGGCCGGCTGCTCCGGGGCCGGTTCCTACGGTTCCAGTTCGCCTCACTCGGGTGGCGCCACGTCCGCGGATCCGGCCAACTACCATTCCTCGAGCTTCGGCGAGCCCAACAACGAGCCCTTCCAGGGCGTCCATCCGGGGCATTAGCGCGGCCCGCCGGCGCGCGCAGCGCAGGCCCTAGTTCGCCGCCTGCGCGCCCTGTGCGCGGATCAGCGAATAGGCGATGTAGTACTTGTAGATATTGCTGACGTACTGCACGGTTTCGCGTCCGATGCGCTGCGCGGCCACGCGCTCGACGTTGTCGAACCACACGTTCGGGTCCAGCCCCTTGCTGGCGGCCTCCTTGCGCAGTTGACCGATGCGGCCCGGCCCCGCGTTGTACGCCGCGAAGGCGAACAGGCCCTTGTCCAGGTCCGTCATGGGCTCGCGCCCGTAGTACTGGTCGATCATGAATCGGATGTACTTGACCCCGCCGTGGATGTTGAATTCTTCCTGCCGGATGTCGCCCACCTTCAGGTCCTTGCCCGTGGCCGGCATGATCTGCATGACGCCGATCGCCCCGACCGCGCTCTTGGCGCCCTGGTCCAGGCGGGATTCCTGGTAGCCCTGGGCCATCATGAGCAGCCAGTCGATGCTGTATTGGTCGCCGTATTTGCGGAAAAACTCCGCCAGGCGGTGGAATTTGTCGATCTCGTCCGGGTCCGTGGCGGCCTTGACCCATTTCACGGACTTCAGGTATTTCGTCAGTTGCTGGTTGCCGAACGACGTGCCGATGCGGTGCTTTTCCATGAAGGGGTTGAGCGTCGCCGCGAGTTTCGGCGAACCCTTCCTGAAAGCGAAGGCGATGTCGTTGCCGGCGTCCACCTCCAGGTTTTCATAGACGCGGATCTGCGGGAACACCTGCTTCCAGAAATTCGCCAGATAGCGGTCGGCGACCGTGAACTTCACCAGGTCGGCGCTGGCCATTTCCAGGATGTCGTCGGTTTCGAAGACGCCCGGCGCGTCGCGGATGGCGACGGGCTCCAGGCCCCGCGCCCGCAGGTCCGCGTTCAGTTGCTGGACGCTGCCGTAGTAGCTGCTGGCGGGGTTGAGGAACACTTCCTGGCCGCTCAGGTCGTCCAGCGAATTCAGTTCCGGCGCGCCGGGCGAGGCCACGACGATTTCGCGCACGCCGGTGGCCAAGGGAGATGAGAAGTCCACGAGCTTCGCGCGTTCCTCCGTGACCGTCAGGTTGGCGGCGACGAGATCGCCCTTGCCCGCCAGCAGGTCCGGGATGAGGCGTTCGCGCGAGGTGGGCAGGAGCACCACGTGCACGCGGATGTTCCGATTCTTCAACTGGGCGTTCAGATCGTTCTCGAACGCGGTCATCAGGTCCGCCATGATGCCGCGCTGGGTGCCTCCCTTGTCCAGGAAGTACAGCGTCTTGTTGTACGGCACCAGCACCCGGACCTGGCGGCGCTTGATCATGCCGTCCAGGTCACCCGTCCAGGGTTTGACGTTGTACGCGAGGGATAGCGGATCGCCCTTGGCCTGCTGGGCGGACGCGGGCGCGGCCGGCATCAGGACGAGCGGCGCGCAAAGCAGCGCGGCAAGAAGACGGAATGACATGGTTCCCCCCGGAAATGGAGCTTGCTTGTCAATCGCGCCGCCTGGTTCGGCAGCCTGGTGCGTACGCTTACGATAATCCGAACGGGGGGATTTTTTTCACGTCCTCGAAAAGAAATCCGGGCGGCGCGGGCGTCAGGGCTGGGCGGTATTCGCCTGCGCGCCCTTGGCCGCGTCGCCCGCGGCCAGCGCCATCAGGTGCCGGGCCATTTCGCCCAGTTGTCCGTCCTTCGATTTCAGTTGCTCAAGAAAATCGGCCGCCCGGGCTTCGGCGGCGGCCAGCCTTGTTTCCAGGGCGTGTTCGCGTTCCCGGGCGGCCGCCGCGCCGCCCTGCGCGGCGGCCAAGTCGGATTCGTGGCGTATCCGGTTTTCCTGGGCCTCGGCGCGCAAGGCCTGCGCGCCCTGCTCCGCCTGGCGCCGCAGTTCCTGTTCTTCGGCCAGGGCCTTGCGGGCCTGGGCCAGTTGCTGCTGGCCGGCGGCCTGCGCTTCGTCCAGGCGGGCCTGCAGGCGCTTGACGGCGCCGCGCTCGCCGTCCAGTTCGTTCAGCCAGCGGCGTTCATGGGCCGCATGGCGGGCCTCCAGCGCTTCCAGGGCCTGCGCCTGTCGGCCGCGCGTTTTTTCCGCGTCCGCCAGCAAGGCCTGCGCGGCGGCGCGGGCATCCGCGAGCTGCACCCGATGTTGTTCAAGCTGCGCGTCGCGCTGCCGTAATTGCAGTTCGGCCGCTTGCAGGCGGTCTTCGGCGGCCGCCAATTGCGAGGCGGCCACCTTGAGCGTTTCCTGAAGGTCCTGTTCGCGCTGCGCGAGCCCGGCTTCGCGCCGTTGCAGTTGTTCCGCGTCGGCCGCCAACCTCTCGCCTTCCCGCGCCAGTTCTTCCCAGCGTTCGCGGTAGGTCCGGGCCTGCTCCGCCCGGGCTTCGGACAGGGCCGCTTCCCAGAAATGGGCCGCGGCCTGGGCGATGGGGTCCGGAATGGCCGGCGACGCGGCGAACGCGCCCGGATCCTTGATGCGCGCGCCCAGCGACCGGAACCAGGTTTCCAGATAGGGGCTGACGGTATTCGGGGAGCCGCGGCCGATCTTCTGGCGCACGCGCTCGATCGTGGGGCGGGCGCCCTCCAGCAGCAAGGCGTCGGCGGCGCTCCACACGTCTGTTTCGGTGATTCCCGTGGCCATGGGCGGACTCCGTCAAATTTTTGGCACGTGCCGGATAATTACCCACGATAATGGAACCTTATCGGGAGTAATTCTGTATCTATGTTAGATATCATACAGCATATGTATGTATATTTATAATATGCAGGATTGGCCGGAAATTCTCCGGCGCGCCCGCGCTGTAACGCCCGAATCCCTAACGCCGGAATCCGATGACCCTGACCCTGCAAGCCCCGCTGCCCGTCCTGGACCCGCGCGCGCTGGACGCCCAGGCCGACGCCGCCGTGCGCGACCTGATGCGTGAAGGCAGCTCGGCCAATACCGCCGCCAGCTACCGCGCCGCGATCCGCTACTGGACGGCCTGGTTCGAACTGCGCTACGGCCAGCCCTTCGCCCTGCCCCTTCCGCCAACCGCGGTCGTCCAGTTCGTGGTCGATCACGCGCAGCGGTCGACCGGGCAAGGGCTGCAATGGGAACTGCCGCCGGCGCTGGATCGAGAATTGGTCCGCCTGAAGGCCAAGGGCAAACTGGGCGCGCCCAGCCTGAACACGCTGTTGCAGCGCCTGTCCGTGCTGTCCAAGGCCCATGAATTGCGCGGGCACCCCAATCCCTGCCGCGACGCCCGGGTGCGCGAACTGCTGGCCAAGACGCGCCGCGCCTACGCCCGCCGCGGCGCGGCCCCCGCCAAGAAGGTCGCCCTGACGCGCGAACCGCTGCAGGCCCTGCTGGCCACCTGCGACGATTCCCTGCGCGGCGTGCGCGACCGCGCCCTGCTGCTGTTCGCCTGGGCCAGCGGCGGCAGGCGGCGTTCCGAGGTGGTGCGCGCCACGGTCGAGAACACCGCGCGCACCGCCGACGGTTTCCTGTATTCGCTGGCGCATTCCAAGACCAACCAGGCCGGCGCAAACCGCGCGAACGACCAGAAGCCCATCGTCGGCACGGCGGCGCAGGCGCTGGACGCCTGGCTGCGCGCCAGCGGGATTACGCAAGGCCCGCTGTTTCGCCGCGTGCGCCGCGGGGACGTGGTGGGCGAACCGCTGGCCGCCGCGGCCCTGCGCGACATCGTGCAGGAGCGCTGCCGGCTGGCCGGCCTGGAAGGCGATTTTTCGGCGCACAGCCTGCGTTCCGGCTTCGTGACCGAGGCGGGCCGCCAGAACGTGCCGCTGGGCGACACCATGGCCTTGACCGGCCACGCCAGCGTGGCCACCGTCATGGGCTACTTCCGCGCGGGATCGGCGGCCAGCTCCCCGGCGGCCCGGCTGCTGGACGAGCCGGATTCCGGTCCACGGTAAAATCGCGGCCAGCATCCCTGCCCGATCCGGTATCTCCATGCGAATCCACCTGCGCGGGCTTGTGCTTGCGCTCACCATATTCAGCGCCCTCGTCGCCACCGCGAATACGCTCTACGCCAGCTATCGCGTGCAGCGCGAACAGCTCATCTCGAACACGCTGGAATCCAACCGCGTCTATGCCGCCAAGCTGGCGGAGAGCGCGGGCGCCTTTCTCAAGTCGGCCCTGCGGCAGTTGGAGTACAGCGCCCGCCACCTGTCGGCCCGCATCGACGTTCCCGAACTGCTGGCCGCCGAAGCTTCGCGCCTGCAGGAACAGTCCGACAGCTTCAACACCGTCGCCATCGTGCGGGCCGACGGCATTCTCCTCGCCGCCTCGAACAGCCTGCGCGGATTCGTGGGCACCCGTGTCGACAGCGTCGGCAGCCTCGCGGCGTTGCAGGCGCGCAAGCCGCTGGTCAGCAAGCTTTATGTTTCCCTGACCGGCAAACAACTGATCAACGTCTCGCACCCTATCCGCTCGGACGACGGCCGCTACCTGGGCTATGTCGCGGGCACCATCTACCTGAGCCAGGAAGGCGCCTTGCATACGCTGCTGGGCAAGCACCATTACCAGGACGGCTCCTATCTGTATGTGGTCGACAACGAGGGCCGGCTGATCTATCACGAGGACACCGCCCGCGTCGGGGAGAGCGTGACCGCCAACCCGGCGGTGGCGGCGGTGGTGCGCGGCCAGGCCGGCGCGCAGCGCCTGGTCAATACGCGGGGCGTGGACATGCTGGCCGGCTACGCGGGCGTCCCCTTGAGCGGCTGGGGCGTGATCGCGCAGCGGCCCGCCCAGGCGACGCTGGAACCGCTGGACAAACTGATCTGGGCGTTGATCGGCTATGCGGCGCCGTTCGCCATCGCCTTCCTGCTGGCCATCTGGTGGTGCGCGCGCAAGATCTCGCAGCCGCTGTCGCAACTGGCCACCAACGTCGAGCACGAGGAGGTGGCCATCGCGATGCAGCGGGTCCAGTCCGTGAAGGCCTGGTACTTCGAAGCCCAGCGCCTGAAGCGCGCCGTGATCCGCAGCTTCACGAGCCTGCAGGATGAAATCGGCAAGCTGAACGAGGCCAGCATCACCGATCCGCTGACCGGCCTGCACAACCGGCGCGGCCTGCAGGCGGCGGTGGAACGGCTGCAGGCCGCGCGCGCGCCATTCGGCGTGATCGCGCTCGACATCGACCACTTCAAGCGGGTCAACGACACTTACGGCCACACGGTGGGCGACGAAGTGATCCGCGGATTGGCGCAGCTCATGCGCGAGTGTTCGCGCCCGTCGGACGTGCTCTGTCGCAACGGCGGCGAGGAATTCCTGATCCTGCTGCCCGGCGCCGGCGCGAAGGAAGCGGCCAACGTGGCCGAGCGGCTGCGCAAAAGCATGGAGACGCGCAGCCTGCATGGCACGTCGGGCATCACGCTGTCGGCCGGGGTGGCGCAATGGCCGTCGGCCGGCGCCGAGGTGGACGCGGCGTTCCAGGCGGCGGACGCGGCGCTCTACGCCGCGAAGCAGCAAGGACGCAACCGGGTGGTGACGCACGCGCCGTAGCGCGGCGGCGCGCCCGGCATGCGCCGGTTCAGTCCAGCAGCGGCCAGAGCCCCGGCGCGATGCGCGACCACAGGTCGGCGCTCATGGCCTCGGGCTTGCGGCCGGGCAGGCCCGTGCGGCGCTTGAGCAGGTCGCCCTTGCAGGCGAACACGATGCTGTGGGCCAGCGAGGTGTCGCTGACCTCGATGACGGATCCGGCGAAGCGCTGCCTGATGCGGCCCAGATAGCGCCGGTAGTTGAAATTCGACGCATGGAAGTTGCCCACCATCAGCCCGTTGGCGGCCAAGGCGTGGAAGCACCCGTCGTAGAACGCATCGCTGGTGAGCTGCGCCGGTATGCCGTTGATGTCGTAGCCGTCCACCAGCACCGCGTCGTACTCGTCGCGGTACCGGTGGATGAGTTCGGCGCCGTCGCCTTGCAGCACGGCGAAGCGCGCGTCGTCCTCGGGCACCAGGAACGAATCGCGCAAGGCGATGACGTGCGGATTGATCTCGAAGACGTCGATCCGGGCCGACGGCAGGTAGCGATGGCAGAACTTCGCGAGGGAGCCGCCTCCCAGCCCGATCATGGCGATCCGGCGAGGCTCGGGGTTCAGCAGCAGGAACCCCATCATGATGCGCGTGTACTCCAGGTTCAGCGCATAGGGGTCCTTGGTCCACATGCGGCTCTGGATCTCGCCGCGCGAGAACATCAGGGACCGCGACGTGGTCGTGGCATAGATGAAAGGCCTAACCGGTTGATGGCTCGATGTGCTTTCAGGCATTCCAGATACTCGCTGTCAGGGAGGGCGATGCCGGGCGGCGCCCGGCGCCCAGGCGCATGCCGCCGCCGGGCGCGGGCCCGGGCGGAAACTGCGGATGGCAAAAGCGCGGGAAAGAGAAGATCGCCCCGGACGGCGCGCCGTCCGGGGCGTTTGAGCGCAAGCGCCGCGGCGGGGCGCGGCGGAGTCAGGCCTTACGCGGAGGAACGCAGGGCTTCGGTGTCCTCGGTGGATTCGGCATCCGCGGGAACGGCATTGATGTCAGTGTCTTTCTTGGCCTCGGGCGCCTTCCAGTCCAGGGGAGGAATCTCGAAGCGCCATTTCTTGCCGACCAGTTGATGAGACATGAGCGTTCTCCTATTCAGGGCGCATGGCTTCCCCCGCACAAGCGCGATACGCGGATTCGAGCGTGCCGTGGATGCGGATCCATTGCTGGACGCGGGGGAACAACCACGCAGGCCACGCTGGCAAAGACGCGGCCGGACCTCCCGGCCCGGCTGCTGTGTGGCAGCATAATTATTGTTTTTGCTGCTAATTGTCGTATTTTAGCACGATTTTGAATGAAATAGCCAGCGGATGATGCCTGCCCGGCCATTTGGCCGCCCTCGCCTGCCCGTCGTTCCCGCCGGCGTTGCGCCGCCGAAGGTCCGAGACCGCCCGCCCGGCGCGCGCCGGACCCCGGCATGTTCCTAGGGATTTCCCCCATTTTTCGCGGAAACAAGGTAGTTCCAGGCGCTTCCCGAACTGTCTGAAAGCTGAACGGAAGTTTGGATTTCTAGACTCCCCCATTCATTACACAGTCAGCTTTTGTTCAGACACATGTCAGACGAAGGCACAACAAGGGGAGGACGAGACAATGCAATCCAAACGCAGCGCCCTGCGGCGCGAGGCGTGGGCCGCGGGCACGATGATCGTGCTGGGCCTGGGCGCCATCGCGCAGGCGGCCACGTACAGCCTGGGCACCCTGGCGCGCATGGGACCGGGGATGTTCCCCGCGATCCTGGGCGCGCTGCTGGTGATGCTGGGCCTGATCATCGCCCGGATGGCCGCGGCGCCCGCCGCCGAGGACGATGCCGAAGACCTGCCGCCGCCGGAATGGCGCGGCTGGGGCTGCATCATCGGCGGCCTGCTGACCTTCATCGTGGCCGGCAAGTACGGCGGCCTGGTGCCCGCCACCTTCGCGCTGGTGTTCATCTCGGCGCTGGGCGACCGCCAGCACACGCTGCGCAGCGCGGCCCTGCTCGCGGCGGGCGTGACGGTGCTGGGCGTGGCCGTTTTTTCGTGGGCGCTGCAATTGCAGTTTCCCCTGTTCCGCTGGGGCTGAGCGATGGACATACTCAACAATCTGATGCACGGGTTTTCCGTCGCCTTCGCGCTGGACAATCTCATGTGGGCCGTCTTCGGCGTGTTCATGGGCAACCTGATCGGCGTGCTGCCCGGCATGGGCGTGCTGGCGGCGATCTCCATCCTGCTGCCGCTCACCTACACCATGACGCCCACGGCGGCGCTGGTGATGCTGTCCGGCATCTACTACGGCTCGCAGTACGGCGGCGGCATCACCTCGATCATGCTGAACCTGCCCGGCACCGCGTCGCACGCGGTGGCGTGCCTGGACGGCAACCCGCTGGCGCGCAACGGCAAGGCGGGCTCGGCGCTGTTCATGCTGATGTTCTCGTCGTTCTGCGGCGCGTCGGTGGGCATCCTGGCCATGATCCTGTTCTCGCCGCTGCTGGTGGACGTGGCCTTCAAGTTCGGCCCCGCCGAATACTTCTCGATGATGATGCTGGGCCTGCTGGCGGGCGCGACGCTGGCCAAGGGTTCGGCGATCAAGGGCGTGGCCATGGTGGTGGTGGGCCTGCTGCTGGGGGTGGTCGGCACCGACGTCAACACGGGGACGATGCGCTTCCATTTCGGCATCCTGGAGCTGTCCGACGGACTGCAGATCGTGGCGCTGGCCATGGGCCTGTTCGGCGTGGCGGACTTCCTGAAGAACATCAACCGCATCGGCGGCGGCAAGGTCACCGCCGCGAAGATCAGCATGAAGTCGATGCGGCCGGAAGCGGGTGACATCCGGCAGTCGCGGGGCGCGCTCGTGCGCGGCACGGCGATCGGCGCCGCGTTCGGCATCCTGCCCGGCACCGGGCCGACCATCGCCTCTTTCATTTCGTACGCCACCGAAAAGAAAGTGGCGCGCGACCCGCGCCGATTCGGGCGCGGCGCCATCGAAGGCATCGCCGGTCCGGAGGCGGCCACCAGCGCCTCGACGCAGACCAGCTTCATCCCGACCATGAGCCTGGGCATTCCAGGCGATCCGGTGATGGCCCTGATGCTGGGCGCGCTGATCATCCACGGCATCCAGCCGGGGCCGCAGATGATGGTGGAGCACGCCGATATGTTCTGGGGGCTGATCGCCAGCTTCTGGGTGGGCAACGTGCTGCTGCTGCTCTTGAACCTGCCGCTGATCGGCATGTGGGTGCGCCTGCTGACCGTGCCGTTCCGCTACCTGTTCCCCGCCGCGCTGTTCTTCGTCTGCGTGGGGGTCTACAGCACGAACAACAACCTGTTCGACGTGGCGATGGTGACGGTGTTCGGCGCGGCCGGCTACGCGCTGATCCGCCTGCGGTTCGAGCCGGCGCCGTTGCTGCTGGGATTCGTGCTTGGGCCCATGGTCGAAGAGAACTTCCGCCGCGCCCTGCTGCTGTCGCGCGGCGACCTGTCGATCTTCGTGTCGCGGCCCATCAGCCTGGGTTTCGTGGTGGCGTGCGCCGGGCTGATCGCCTTGCTGGCGGCATCGGCGTTCCGGCAGCGCAGGGAGCGCGAGGCGCTGGGGTCGGAGCCGGCCGCGTGATCAGGCGCCGGGCGTGAGCGCGGGGCCGGCCGGGTGGCCGTCGATATGGCCCAGCGGCCGGCCCGGATCGAGCCGGTCGCGCACGCGCTGCTTCAGCACCTTGGCTTCGGGAAAACCGCCGTCGCTCTTGCGGTCCCAGATCAGATCGCCGTTGTAGGTGATCTGGAAGATGCCCCCGGTGCCCGGTTGCAGCACCACTTCGCCCAGGTCGATGGAAAAGGTGGACAGCAGCTCCTGGGCCATCCAGGCGGCGCGCAGCAACCACTGGCACTGGGTGCAATAAAGGATGACGATGCGGGGTCGGAGGGCGGGCGCGTTCATGCGGAAGATTCTACCTCCGTTCGTGGATAATATCGGGTTTTCCCGGGTTCGCGATGAACCCCGAGCCTGCCATGAAGTCTGCATTATCTCCCCGGGGCCAACGCTGGCTGATCGGCCTCCTGATGGGGCTGGTCACGCTCACGCCGATGGGCATAGACATCTATCTTCCGTCGCTGCCCGCCATGGCCGAGGATTTCGGCCGGCCCGTCACCGCGCTGCAAACCAGCATCACACTGTTCATCTTCGCGGTGGGCGTGGGGCAGATGCTGATCGGGCCGCTGGCCGACCGCTATGGCCGGCGGCCCGTCGCGCTGGGCGGCGCGCTGGCCTACCTGCTGGGCTCGGCGCTGGGGGCGGCCGCCGGGTCGCTGGAGGTCTTCTACGCCGCGCGCGTGATCCAGGGCATGGGTGCGTGTTCGGCTTCGCTGGTGGCCTTCGCCGCGGTGCGCGATTGCTTCAGCCCGGCCGTGGGCGCGCGCGTCTACAGCTATTTGAACGGCGCGCTGTGCACCGTGCCCGCGCTGGCGCCGATGGTGGGCGGCGCGCTGGCGGTGCACGCGGGCTGGCGCAGCGCCTTCGTCTTCATGGTGCTGTTCGCGCTGGCCCTGGCCGCCCTGCTCGCGGTCCGCTTCGAAGAAACCCGCGCGACGGCCGCCCGGCCGCGGGGCGCGCTGTACAGCCCGCGCCGCTACGCGCCCATCGCCGCGAGCGGACGCTTTCTGTATTTCGCCGCCTTCGGCATGGCCGGCATGGCGATGATCCTGGTGTTCGTGGCCGCGGCGCCGGTGGTGCTGGTGCAGCAACTGGGTTATTCCGAACTGGGATTCTCCGCCTGGTTCGGCGGCAACGCGGCTATCAACATCGGCGCCTTCTTCCTCGCGCCCGCCTTCATCGCCCGCTACGGCCGGCACACCATGGTGCGCGTGGGCATGGCCGCCCTGCTGCTGGCTTCCGCCATGCACCTCGCGGCGTGGCTGTGGATGCCCTTGTCCGCCTGGGTCTTCATGCTGCCGGTGGCCGTGCTGACCGTGGGTTTTTCGCTGGCGCTGGGTTCCGGCCTGAGCCTGGCGCTGGAGCCCTTCGCCGAACGCGCCGGCACCGCCGCCGCGGTGTATGGGCTCTTCCAGATGAGCGGATCGGCGCTCATCGCCACGGCCCTGCTCGACAGCGGCATGCCGCCGCAGGCGGCGATGGCCCTGGTCGGCGCGGCCATCGTGGCGCCGCTGCTGTGCCTGTCCGCGGGCATGTCGCGAAGGCTGGTTCCTTTTGGCGGGAACAGGCCGTAGTATCCAGGGATACCCCAACCTGGAGGCGACATGAGCATCGACGACACGGCGGAACAGCCGATCCTGGCGCGCGCGGCCGAGGGCGGCGTGGTGACGCTGCGCCTGAACCGGCCCGGCCAATTCAACGCGCTTTCCGAGGCCATGCTGGCCGCCCTGCAGGCGGAGATAGACGCCCTGGCCCGCGACGGCGATGTGCGCTGCGTCGTGCTGGAATCCACGGGCCGCGCGTTCTGCGCCGGCCACGATCTGCGCGAAATGCGCAGCCAGCCTTCGCTGGACTACTACCGTGAACTGTTCAGGAAATGCGGCAGCGTCATGCAGGGCCTGCAGGCGCTGCCCGTGCCCGTCATCGCCAAGGTGCGCGGCATCGCCACCGCGGCGGGCTGCCAGTTGGTGGCCAGTTGCGACCTTGCGATCGCCGCCGACACGGCGAGCTTCGCGGTGTCGGGCATCAACGTGGGGCTATTCTGCTCGACGCCCGCGGTGGCCCTGAGCCGCAACGTGTCGGCCAAGCGCGCATTCGAAATGCTGGTGACGGCGCGGTTCATCGACGCGGCCCAGGCCAGGGACTGGGGCCTGATCAACGACGCCGTGCCGGACGCCGAACTCGACGGGCGCGTGCGGGCGCTGGCCGGCGACATTCTGGCGAAGAGCCCGGCCGCCATCCGCCACGGCAAGCGCATGTTCTACAAGCAGCGGCAAATGGCACTGGCCGATGCGTACGACTACGCCGGCGACGTGATGGCCCGCAACATGATGGAGGCGGACGCCCGCGAGGGCATCGACGCCTTCCTGCAGAAGCGCCAGCCGCGCTGGCAGGCCTGAGGCCCGGGCCGGGCTAGCCCAGCCAGCCCAGCGCCCATCCGCCCGCCGCGGCCGCCAGCACCACCCAGGCGGGCGACCACCTGGCATAGACCAGCAGCGCGAACAGCAGCAGGGCCAGCGCGAAGTCGGCGCGGCCCAGGATGCCGCCGATCCAGACCGGGTCGTACAGGGCCGACAGCAGGATGCCCACCACGCTGGCGTTCACGCCCGCGATCATGTTGCGCACGCCGGGCCGCAGCCGCAGGCTGTCCCAGAACGGCAGCGCGGCCGCTACCAGGAGCGCGCCCGGCAGGAAGATGGCGATCAAGAGCGCCAGCCCGCCGGCCCAGCCCGACAGCGGGCCGGACGACATCGCGCCCAGGAAGGCGGCGAAGGCGAACAGCGGACCGGGCATGGCCTGCGCCGCGCCATAGCCCGCCAGGAAATCGGCGTTGGACACCATGCCGCCGGCGACCGACGCGGATTCCAGCAAGGGCAGCACCACGTGGCCACCGCCGAATACCAGGGCGCCCGCCCGGTAGAAGCCGGCCAGTTGCGCCGCCAGCGGCTCATCGCTGATCGCGGCCCAGGCCGGCAACGCGGCCAGCAGCAGCACGAACAGCGCCAGGGCCCCGTAGCCCGCGCGGCGAGATACGCCCGTCGCCTCGGAGGCCAGCGAGGGGCGCGCCGGCACCTTGAGCGCGGCGGCGCCGACGACGGCGCCCAGCAGGATGGCGGCCAGTTGCCCCAGCGCGGTCGGCAGCGCCACGGTGATGAGCGCGCAAGCCACCGCCAGCCCGGCGCGCGGCCGGTCGGGGCAGAGCGAGCGGCCCATGCCCCAGACCGCCTGCGCGACGATGGCCACCGCGGCGATCTTCAGGCCATGGATGGCGGCGGATCCGGACAGCCAGCCGAAATGCCCGAGCCCCAGCGCGAAGAGCGCGAGCGCGATGGCGGTGGGCAGCGTGAACGCCGCCCACGCGGCCAGCATGCCCGTCCAGCCCGCGCGCTTCAGGCCGATGGCCATTCCGACCTGGCTGCTGGCCGGTCCGGGCAGGAACTGGCACAGCGCCACCAGGTCGGAATACGCGTAATCGTCCAGCCAGCGCCGGCGGTCCACGAATTCGGCGCGGAAGTAGGCCAGGTGCGCCACCGGCCCGCCGAAGGACGTCAGCCCCAGGCGCAGGAAGGCAAGGAACACTTCCAGACAGGACCCCGGCCCGGCTTGCACGCGGGCGGACGCCGCGGATTGGCTGGCGACATGTTCGTCATGGGGAGGAGGCAGCGGCATGGGACTGGGCTTCGTCGACAGGCGGGGCGCAAGTATCGGCCCCCGCTTCAAGCTTATAGCCGGGCGGCGCCGCGGATTCAACCGCCGGGACATCGAACATGGCCCAGCCGGAAACACCATTCATGGCACTTCCGGGCTAGGCCAATCCGCCGCATCCTGGCGGCTCGAGATTCCTCTCGGCAACACAGACAGGCAGGAACATGACCCAACGATTGAATTACTTCGACATCTCGGCGGAATTGTCCAGGAAGTACCTGGACTTCAGCACCGCGCTCAAGAAATCCCCGATGGCCCGGGAGTTCGGCCATCTGGTCGACCTCCGCGCTTCGCAGATCAATGGCTGCGGCTTTTGCGTGGACATGCACGTCAAGCAGGCCAGGATCGCGGGCGAACGCGAACTGCGGCTGCACCACGTCGCCGTCTGGCGCGAGTCCACGCTGTTCTCGCCGCGCGAACGGGCCGCCCTGGCGTGGACCGAAATCGTGACAGCCCTGCCCGCCCATGGCGTGTCCGACGAGGCCTACAGCGCGGCGCGGGAACATTTTTCCGAGACGGAGATCTCCGACCTCACCTGGCTGATCGTCTGCATCAACGGCTGGAACCGCCTGGGCGTGACCTTCAGGACCGTGCCGGGCTCGGCCGACGCGGCCTACGGCCTGGACAAGGCCGGCCTGCAATAGGCCGCGCCCCGGCCGCCGCTACATCAATGCCCTGATGCGCAGGCCCAGTTCCCGCGCCTGCGCTTCGGACGCGATGTTGGTGAAGCTGAGCAGCAGCCCGGACTGCCCGTCCGGCGCCGCGAACCAGCGCGACAGCGCTTCCGCATACAGCCCCTGCTCCAGCATCCGCCGCGCCAGCGGCCGGTCGGCCTGGTTTCCTTCCATCCGCGCCACCAGGTGCATGCCGCCCGGCTGCGGCTCTATCCGCATGCGCGTCCCGAGCGCGGCGGCCAGCCCCGCGGCGGCCGCGTCGCGCCGTTCTCCGTAAAGCCGGCGCATGCGCTGGATGTGGCGGCCGAAGTGTCCTTCCGCCATGAAGGCGCCCAGGATCGCCTGGGTCAGCGCCGGCGCGCCGCCGGCCAGCCAGCAGAACTGCTCGAAGCGGGCGGCCTGCGCTTCGGGCACCACCAGGTAGGCCAGGCGCAAGCCCGGAAACAGCACCTTGCTGAACGTGCCCGCATAAAGCACCCGCCCCTGCGTGTCCAGGCTCTTCAAGGCCGGCAAGGGCCGGCTGACGTAACGGTATTCGCCGTCGTAATCGTCTTCCACGATCCAGGCGCCGCTGCGTTCGGCCCAATCCAGCAGCGCCTGCCGCCGCGGCAGCGAGAGCGACATGCACAAGGGGCTTTGGTGGGCCGGCGTCACCACCGCGCCGCGAGCCCGCGGCGCCCGTTCGATGCCCGCGCCGACGACGAGGCCGTCGTGGTCCACGGGCACGGGCACCGCCTGCAAACGCGCCTGTTCCAGCAGCAGCCGCGTGGGCGGATAACCCGGATCTTCCATCCAGACGCGGTCGCCCGGCTCGAACAGGGCCTGCAGAATCAGGCGCAGGGTGTGGTTGTAGCCGGAGGTGATGAACACCTGCGAAGGCTGGCAATGGATGCCGCGCGCCACTTGCAGATAAGCGGCCGTCGCGCTGCGCAGGGCCGGCAGGCCGCCGCTGGGCGGATAGGCAAGCTCTGGCGCCTGCAGGCCGCGCAACTGCCGGGCCCCGAGCCGCGCCCAGAGCTTGCGCGGGAACGCGTCCAGCGCCGGCAGCCCCATCTGGAAAGGCAGGATGCCGGAGGAGCGCGGCCAGGCCTGCTCGTCGCGCGCGGGCGCGGCGGGCGGCGGCGCCGTGGCGGCCGCCTGCGGCTGCAGGCCGGGCGACACCACCGTGCCGGCCTGGCCGCGCGCCTGGATGTAGCCCTCGGAGGCCAGCAGCGAATACGCGACTTCCACCGTGCCCCGCGCCACGCCAAGCTCCTTGGCCAGCGCCCGCGCGGACGGAACGCGGTCGCCGGGCTTGAGCGTTCCCTGGGTGATCGCGCCGCGGAAACGCTCATAGACCTGCCGGTACAAGGGGCCGTCGGCGCCGGCCGGGTCCAGGGAAGAAGGGCTGATCATGGCATAGTCCAAATTTCATTTTATGGCCCTTCAAATTATGTCATGCACTGCCTACCATGGCATCCATGACACACGACACACCCCTGCGCCATATCGAGACCCCCGACGAACTGCGGGCCTGCCTGCCGCTGATGCGCGAATTGCGTCCCCATCTGGCGGACGAGGCCGACTTCATCGAGCGCGTCGGCCGCATGCGCCATGAACGCTACCGCCTGCTGGCCGCCATGGAGGCCGGCCAGGCCGTGGCGCTGGCCGGCTACCGGTTCCAGGAAAACCTGATCTATGGCCGCTTTCTCTATGTGGACGACCTGGTCGTCTCGCCCGCTCGCCGGGGCCATCGCTGGGGCGCCCGGCTGCTGGAGGCCCTGGACGGCATCGCCCGCGACAGCGGCTGCGCCCAATTGGTGCTGGACACCGGCCTGGCCAACGCCCTGGCCCAGCGCTTCTATTTCCGATCCGGCCTGTTGACCAGCGCCATCCGATTCAGCAAGAAACCTGGAACTCCCGCCGTATGACCATCCTGCGCATCATCTGCAGCCCCCGCGGCCGCGCCTCCGAAAGCTATCGCCTGTCGCAACGCATCGTCGAGCGGATCGCCGGCGCGGCCGATGGGGCCGCGCCGTCCGTGACCGAACTGGACGCCACCGCCCTGCCCCACGTCGACCCCGACTACGCCGCCACCCTGAGCGCGCCGCAGGATCCGCCCGACGAGGTCCTGGAACGCGGCGCGCTGCGCCAATCCGCGGAATTGATCCGCTCGCTGCGCGACGCCAGCCACATCGTCATCGCCACGCCGATGCACAACTTCACGGTGCCGTCTTCGCTGAAGGCCTGGATCGATCACGTGGTGCGCGTGCGCCACACGTTCCGGATCACCGCCGAAGGCAAGCTGGGCAGCCTGTCCGACCGCCCGGTGTACGTCGCGATCTCGTCCGGCGGCGAGTTCTCGGAAAGCGGCGCGCAACGCCAGCCGGATTTCCTGACGCCCTATCTCCGGCACGTGCTGGGCACGATCGGGCTTGCGGACGTGACGTTCTTTTCCGTCCAGGGCACGGCCCGGGGCCCCGCGGCGCTGGAGGCGGCGCGGGCGAAGGCCGAGGCCGACATCGCGGCCCACGCGTTCGGCGCCCGCGCGATCGCGGCGTAGTGCGGGCGGGCCATTGCGGACTCACCAAGCCGGGCTCATCCCTATGGATACGCCCGCCGCGCAAGGGATTTCGGCCTTCCGGAGGATTTAATCGGGGCGCATTGACACTGCCGAATGACGGGCACTACGCTTTTCGCGGACCGCCTTCGCCCTAGGGCTTGCGGCCTATTCCTTCATTCGGGCTTTCGTGCAGGAGCGCGCCATGACCTTGCGTAGACCGGGCTTAC
The DNA here is from genome assembly GCF_037619525.1 of Achromobacter veterisilvae. Taxonomy (NCBI): domain Bacteria; kingdom Pseudomonadati; phylum Pseudomonadota; class Betaproteobacteria; order Burkholderiales; family Alcaligenaceae; genus Achromobacter; species Achromobacter veterisilvae. The sequence goes on from NZ_CP148753.1 coordinate 4,244,381, forward strand.
TCGCCGCCATCGCCTTGGCCCTGTATGCGCTGGCGCTGCCGCGCGCCGACGCCGCGTGCAGCGACAGGAAGATCCAGTCCATGGCCGGCGACGGACGTTCGGTGAAAGCCATCGCCAAGGCCTGCAACATGCCCGCCGCCAAGGTGCGTGGCGTCATCGGGAAGGATGACGGCGACGCGCCGCCGCCGGCCGCCCGTCCCCAGGGGGCCCCACGGGCGGACAAGGCGGAACCGCCCGAGGCGGCCGGGAAGCTGCCCTCGGGCAGCGGCCTGGCCATGTGCGATTGCCAGGGCTCCGTGCCGTATGGCGCCAAGGCGTCCGAACTGCGCTGCCAGAGCGGCACGTCCATCGCCACGCCATGCGCGGGATACTGCCCGCCCAACGGCATCGCGCCCTGGCGGCGGATATGCAGTTGACCGGCGGCCGAGGGCGGCGCTGCAAAGCCCCCTGCGCCGCGGTCAATCCGCCCGGGCGGCCTCTTGCCCGGCCAGGCTGGCGCGGACCTGGTCGATGCGCAGGCCGTCGCGCCGGGTCACTTCGAAGCGCCAGTCGCGCCAGGGAATCGTCTCGCCGGCTTCGGGGATCCGCCCGCCCGCGCGCAGCAGGCAGCCCGCCAGCGTGGCGTCCGGATAGTCGTCGGCCAGCGCCGGCGCGTCCAGCAGGCGCGAGGCCTCGCCCACCGCGAGGCGTCCGTCCAGCAGCCATGAGCCGTCCGACAACTGCAACGCCTCGGGCCGGTCCTCCTGGTGCTCGGGCAGGTCGCCCGCCACCGCCGTCAGCACGTCCATGGGCGTGACCAGGCCTTCGCACACGCCGTGCTCGTCCACCACGATCAGCATGTGGTCGCGGCAGGCGCGCAGTTCGTCCAGCACCTTGAGCACCGGCGTGGTCTCCATCACGTAGCGCGGCTCGCGCGCCAACTCCACCAGGTCGATCGGGCCGGGGTTGCGCAGCAGTGGCAGCACGTCCTTGAAATGCAGCACGCCCAGCACGTTGGCCGGGTCGCGCGCGCACAGCGGCAGGCGCGAATGGCCAGTGCCGAACTTGCGCACGACGGTCTCGGGCGTATCGGCCACGTCCAGCCAGGCGATGTCGCCGCGTGGCACCATGATGGACCGCACGTCGCGTGCGCCGATGGACAGCACGCGTTCGATCATGGTGCTTTCCTCGGGCGCGAACGCGGGCTCGCCGCCGGCGCCGTCGACCAGCGCGATCATCTCGTCCGCCTGTCCGCCGTCCTGCCCCGCGGGCCGGGCGCGCAACAGGCGCAGCACGGCTTGCGCCGCGCGCTGCCGGCGGCCCAGGGCATGGGTGCCGCGGGCGCGGTTGCGGCGCGCCAACTGGTTGAACAGTTCGATCAGGATCGAGAAACCGATGGCGGCATACAGGTAGCCCTTGGGCACGTGGAAGCCCAGGCCTTCGGCCACCAGGCTGAAACCGATCATCAGCAGCAGGCCCAGGCACAGGATCACCACCGTCGGGTGGCGGGCCACGAAGCCCATCAGCGGACGGCTGGCCAGCATCATCACCGCCATCGCCAGCACCACCGCGATCATCATGATGCTCAGGTCCTGCACCATGCCCACGGCGGTGATCACGGAATCCAGCGAGAACACCGCGTCCAGCACCACGATCTGCAGGATCACCTGCCAGAACACCGCGTGCTGCGGCCGGTGGCCAGCGTCGTGCCCGGCGCCGCCCTCCACCCGTTCGTGCAGTTCCATCGTGCCCTTGAAAAGCAGGAACAGGCCGCCCAGGATCAGGATCAGGTCGCGGCCGGAGATCTCGGCGCCCAGCAGCGTGAAAAGGGGCTCGGTCAGGGTGACCACCCAGGCGATGCTGGCGAGCAGGCCCAGGCGCATGACCATCGCCAGCGTCAGGCCGATCATGCGGGCGCGGTTGCGCTGCGCGGGCGGCAGTTTGTCCGCCAGGATGGCGATGAACACCAGGTTGTCGATGCCCAGCACGATTTCAAGCACGACCAGGGTTGCCAGGCCCAGCCAGGCGGTGGGATCGGACATCCAATCGAAAATCATCAAGGTTCCACGGAAAGCGTGACGCGGCGCGACATGGCGCCGCCAGGATCGAAGGGGAAGGACGCGCGATGGGCGCAAGGCCTGCGGCACAGGCGCGCAAAGGCCCGCGGGGCGGCGCGCGGCGGAGCGCGGCAGCCCGGGCGCGGCAGGGCCGCCATGGACGGGAACGGATCGTGGGACAGGCTTGCGGCGGGCGCCGCGGCGATGCCGGGAGGGGGAGTCGGGCGCCGGCGCGGCGCCTTGTCAGAGGGAGGGTCGTCGGTCATAAATGGCGGACGGCGCCGGCTGCCGGGCGGCGTTGCGGCGGCGCATCCACCTTGCTCTCTTTCTTACTGGAACCTGAATACTACCTGAAACCTGGTTCGAACCGCGGGGAATGGCACGGAAAAATCCGGCTTTATCAGTGTTTACCCTGGCATTCGGCGAAGCCAGACGCTATACTGCCGCCACTTTCAACCCATCAAGAGATCAACGTGGACAACGACGGATGTAGTCGCAACACGACTGCAAGCGCCGCTTGACGCAGGATCCGCGGACCTGATCCGCGCCGGTCCTGCGCAAAGCCAGGAACCGGCACCCGGCCCCGATGCGTTCGGCATCCCGGCCCCCGCCCTCCCCCCTACCGCTTACCGACGCGATACGCCGGCCTTGCCGCGCGCGTATCCCGCCGGCCCGGCGGCGCATGCATGTGGCTCCCCACCGTGCTCCCCCCTCAAGGAGACGATCATGCGCATCAAGCAATTCCTGCCTTACCGATTCACCATCGTGAGCCTCGGCGCCACCCTGAACGCGCTGCGCAAGCAGCTTTACTACGAACTGCGGGACCTGGACCTGCGCGTGGTGGAGGTGCGCGTGTCGCGGGCGGACGCCAGCCAACTGGCCTCCACGGTCGTCACGCTGCGCTGCGCGCCCGAGCAGCGCAAGCAACTGGGCGCCATCGCCCTGCGGCTGGGCCAGAGCCCCGACGTGCGGCGTGTGCACTGGCAGCACGAGTCCGGCGCCGACATCGCCGTGCTGCCGGCCTGAGCGAAACAGGGAGAAGACGATGAAGAACTTCGAGAACATCCAATTCCTCACCCTGGCCAATACGCTGGTCAGCCTGCTTACCGCCTTCGTGCTGGGCTCCATCGTGGGCTTCGAACGCCAGTTCCGGCAGCGCACGGCCGGCCTGCGCACCAACGTGCTGGTGGCGGTGGGCGCGGCGATCTTCGTGGACATGGCGTTCCGGGTCGGCGGCGCCGACGGCGGCGCGCGCGTGATTTCCTACGTGGTGTCGGGCGTGGGCTTCCTGGGAGCGGGCGCCATCATGCGCGAAGGCGGCAGCATCCGCGGGCTGAACACCGCGGCCACGCTGTGGGGATCGGCCGCGATCGGCGCCTGCGCCGGCGCGTCGCTGATGCTGGAAGCCGTGGCGGCCACGGCGTTCGTGCTCGCGGCCAATACGTTGCTGCGGCCGGTCGTCAGCTACGTCAACCGCCAGCCGGTGGATGCGCAGACCACGGAAGTGACCACGGTCATCCACCTCATCGCGAAAATGGAAGACCGGCAGGCGGCCATGACCGTCCTGGAAGACGTGCTGGAATCCGAACAGTTGCCGCTGTCGGAACTGAAGATCGACCAGTTCGGCGAGCACGAAGTGGAGATCGAGGCGGCGCTGAGCGAAGCCTCGGTCGACGAGCTGGACCTGGACCGCGTGATCGCCGGCATCGCGGCCTCGCCCGCCGTGCGCACGGCATTCTGGGCGGCCCGCGCGGTATAAGGGCATAGCGGATCCCTGGGGGACGCCAGCAAGGAAAGGCTCTAGAATAGGCGCCGATCATGCGCCGTCCCCTGAGCTCCCTCGCCCGCAACGCCGCCAGCCTGTGGCTGGTGATGGCGCTGTTCGCGCTGAAGGCGATAGTGCCTCAGGGATTCATGCCCGCCACGCAGCAAGGCGGCGCGCTGATACAGCTATGTTCGGCCGCGGGCCCGATCTGGGTCGCGGGCCCGAGCAAGCCCGGCGACGCGCCCGACGAACGCCATGCGGCGCAAGCCGCGAGCTGCCCGACGGGCATCGCGCTGGCCGCGGTGGCGCTGCCGCCTTCGCCGGTGCTGCTGACCGCGGCGGCGGCCGCCATGACCCATCCGCTGGCCGCGCGGGCGCCGCCCGTCCTGGCCCGGTCCTCCGCCTTCGGCGGGCCTCTTGGGGCCCGCGCCCCGCCTTCCCTCCCGGTATCGCGCTAGATCCCGGCCGCGCTTGCGGCTGCAATCCCCAGCTTACCGAGAGTACCCATGTCTTCTTCTTCCGCCGGGACGCGCCGCGTCCCGAAGCGGCGCGCGGCCGTCTGGACCGCGCTCGCCTTCACGCCCGCGCTGGTTCCCGCGCACGCCCAGAACGCGCCCGTCGCCACCCTGCCCAGCATCTCCGTTTCGGGCGACGCGCCGCCCCTCACCCTGCTGGAACCGACCGGCACCGGCACGCTGCTCGGCCTGACGCCCTTCGAGACGCCGGCCAGCATCGAAATCATCAGCAACGAGCAACTGCGCGAACGCGGCGCCGCGACCGTCACCGACGCGATCACCCAGGCCGCCGGGATCAGCGCCATGCGCCATCCCGGCAACGGCGGCTCGTCCCTGTCTTCGCGCGGCTTCACCGATTCCAATTCGGTCGCCCAGTTGTACGACGGCGTGCGCCAGTACGGCGGCGTCGGGCAGACGTTCATCTACGATCCGTGGGCCGTGGACCGCATCGAGGTGCTGCGCGGCCCGGCCTCGGTGCTGTATGGCGAAGGTGCCATCGGCGGCGTGGTCAACGTCATCCCCAAGAAGCCCACCCGCGGGCCCATCGAGAACGAGATCCAGGCAACCGTGGGCACGCACGACACCCAGCGCCTGGGCTTCGGCAGCGGCGGCGCGCTGGACGATAAATGGTCGTACCGGCTGGACGTCAGCGGCAACCACAGCGACGCCGGCATCAGCCTGGGCGACTCGCGCGACGCCGCGGTCACCGCCGCGCTCAGGCTGGACGTGTCGCCCGAACTGAACTTCACGCTGACGCAGGCCTACGCCTGGCAGGAGCCCACCCGCTACTTCGGCACCCCGTTGATGGACGGCACGATGGACTACTCGCTGCGCAAGCAGAACTACAACGTGGCCGACAGCAAGATCATCTACCGCGACAGCCGGACCGAACTGAAGGCGGAATGGTCGCCCAATCCGGCCACCCAGGTCCGCAGCCGCGTGTACTACATCGGCAGCGACCGCGACTACCGCGACGCCGAGAACTACGCGTGGGTGCCCGGCGGCATGATCGAGCGCAGCGCCTACACCGATATCCGCCACGACCAGGAGCAGGCCGGGACCATCACCGACGCCACCTTCGACGGCCGTCTGCTGGGGCTGGCGAACAAGGTCGCGGTCGGGTTCGAACTGAACCGCGCCTCGCTCAAGCACACCAACAACTCCCCCTACTCCGGGACGTCGCTGGTGGATCCCTACGACGTGGACCACGGACGCTTCGTCAACGTCGCGGGCACCACGCCGCGCTACCGCAACACCGCCACCCAGTACGCGCTGTTCGCCGAAGACCGGCTGATGCTGACCCCCGCCTGGTCCGTGCTGGGCGGCCTGCGGTACGACCACATCGACCTGAAGCGGCGCGACCTGGTCGCCGACCAGACCGCGTTCCGCACCACCTTCACCAACGTCGGCTGGCGGGTCGGCACGGTCTACGACGTGCTGCCCACGCTGTCCGTCTACGGCCAGTACGCGCAGGCCGCGGACCCCATCGGCAGCCTGCTGCTGCTGTCGCCCGCCAACAAGGATTTCGAGCTGTCGGAGGGCAAGCAGGTGGAGGTCGGCGTCAAGCAGACGTTCTGGAACGGCAAGGGGCAATGGACGCTGGCGGCCTACCATATCCGCAAGAACAACCTGGTGACGCGCGATCCGAACGACCCGGCGCTGCGCATCCAGGTGGGCGAGCAATCCTCGCGCGGACTGGAAGCCACCCTGGGCGTGGAGCTGTCGCCCGCGTGGCGCCTGGATCTCAACGCAGTGGCGCTGCGGGCGCGCTATGACGACTTCAACGAATCCGTCAATGGGGTCAGCGTATCGCGCAACGGCAACGTGCCCACGGACGTGCCCGAACGCGTGGCGAACGCCTGGATTAGCTGGAAGTTCGCGCCTCAGTGGACGGCCAGCGCGGGCCTGCGCTACGTGGGCAAGCGCTACGCCGACGCGGCCAACCGGCTGGAGATGGCGGGCTACACCACGACCAACCTGGCGCTGCAATGGGAACCCCGGCGCGACCTGAGCCTGGCCCTGCGCGCGTTCAATGTGTTCGACCGCCAGTACGCGGAAACCGCGTACTACAACCAGACGCAGTGGCTGTTGGGCGAAGGCCGCCGCGTGGAGCTGAGCGCGAACTACCGGTTCTGAGGCCCGGCTTCTCAGGCCGCCTGGCGCAAGGCGGCCACGGCCGGGTCCCAGCGGCGGCCCGGCACGGCCGCCAGCAGCGCCTGGGTGTAGGGATGCGAAGGCTGGCCGAACACCTGCGCGCACGGCCCTTCTTCCACCACGCGGCCGTCCTTCATCACCGCGACGTCGTCGCAGACCTGCGCGGCCACGCGCAGATCGTGGGTGATGAACAGGATGGACAGGCCCAGTTGTTCGCGCAGCCGCGCCAGCAGGGCCAGCACCTGGGCCTGGACCGACACGTCCAGGGCGGACACCGGCTCGTCCGCGATCAGCACCTGCGGACGCATGGCCAGCGCCCGCGCCAGCCCGATCCGCTGGCGCTGGCCGCCCGAGAACTCGTGCGGATAGCGCCGCAGGGCATCGGGCGACAGGCCCACCAGTTCGAACAATTCGCGGGTGCGCGCCAGCGCTTCGGCCCGCGACGCGCCGTGCACGATGGGCCCGCGCGAGACGATCTCGCCCACGCGCTGGCGGGGATTCAAGGAGCCGTAGGGATCCTGGAACACCATTTGCACGCGCCTGGCGTGGGCGAGCCGCGCCGCGGCGCCCTTGAGCGCCAGGGGTTCGCCGTCCAGCGTGATGCCGCCCGCGTCGGGCAGTGCCAGGCCGAGCAAGGTCCGCGCCAGCGTGGACTTGCCGGATCCGCTTTCGCCGACGATGCCCAGGGTGGCGCCCTGGCGCAGGGTCAGCGTCACATCGTCCAGCGCGCGGGTTTCCCGGCCGGGGCGGCCCAGCCAGCCGCGCTTGCGGTAGGTCTTGGACAGGCCCTGCGTGCGCAGGATGGCCGGCGCGCCGGCATCTGGCGCGGGGCGCGTGGCGCTGGCGGCCAGCGGCGGCACCGCGCCGATCAGGGCGCGCGTGTAGGGATGCCGGGGATGCTCCAGCACCTGCTGCGCCGTTCCGCTTTCCACCAGTTCGCCGCGCTGCATCACGGCGACGCGGTCGGCGATCTCGGCGACCACGCCGAAGTCATGGGTAATGAACAGCACGGCCGTGCCCTTGCGGCGCTGCAGGTCGTGGATCAGGTGCAGGATCTGCGCCTGCGTCGTGACGTCCAGCGCCGTGGTCGGTTCGTCGGCGATCAGCAGCGCGGGTTCCAGCGCCAGCGCCATGGCGATCATGGCGCGCTGGCGCTGCCCGCCGGACAGTTCGTGCGGGTACGCGCCCAGCGCCCGCGCCGGATCCGGCAGGCGCACCGATTCCAGCAGGTCCAGCGTGCGCCGCCGGATCTCGGCGCGCGGCAGGCGCGTATGCGTGCGGAAGACTTCGGCGATCTGGTCGCCGATCGTGCGCAAGGGGTTCAGCGCCGTCATCGGCTCCTGGAAGATCATGCCGATGCGCTTGCCCCGCAGGCGGCGCAGCGCGTCGGGCGGCAGCCGCAGCAGGTCCTGCCCCTCCCAGAGCACCTGTCCGGCGCTGGCGCGGACGCCCTGCGGCAGCAGCCCCAGGATGGCGCCGGCCGTCAGGGACTTGCCCGAGCCGCTTTCGCCCACCACGCACAGGATTTCGCCGGCGTGCGCCGACAGCGACAGGCTTTTGATCGCATGCGGCCTGTCGGCGCCCGGCGGCAGGTCCACGGTGAGATTGTCGATGCGCAGCAATTCGGCCATGAGCGTTCCGCAGGAAGGAAGCTGGGAATCATAGGCGCGGCCGCGCCGGCTTGGGAAATGCGCTTTTCGCATTTGCTCATGCGGATCCCGGCGGCGCGTTACGGCCGCTTACCCGCCGGGCACGCGGCTTGCTCCGCCGTCGGGATCGCCTTTCCCGGAGCCCCCATGGCCGCCTCGCATTACATCGACGCCACCACGCTGACCGTGCTGACGGTCAACACCCACAAGGGCTTCACCAGCTTCAACCGCCGCTTCATGCTGCATGAACTGCGCGATGCCCTGCGCGAGGCCGGCCCCGATATCGTCTTCCTGCAGGAGGTCCTGGGCGAACACCAGGGACACGCCGAGCGCCATCAGGCCTGGCCCGCGCTGTCGCAGTACGAATTCCTGGCCGACACGCTGTGGACCGATTTCGCCTATGGCCGCAACGCCGTCTACCCCGCGGGCCACCATGGCAACGCCATCCTGTCGCGCTACCCCATCGAGCGCTATGAGAACCACGACGTCAGCATGGACGGCCACGAACGCCGCGGCGTGCTGCATTGCGTGCTGCGGCTGCCTGCGCTGCCCACGCCCGTGCACGCGATCTGCGTGCATCTGGGGCTGCTGGAACGGCACAGGGGCCGGCAACTGGCCCGCCTGTGCGAACTGGTGGCCCACGGCGTGCCGGCCGGCGAGCCGCTGCTGATCGCCGGCGATTTCAACGATTGGCGGCTGCGCGCCGACGGCGCGATGCGCGACTGCGGCACGCGCGAAGTGTTCACCTCGCGCCTCGGGCGGCCCGCGCGCACCTTTCCCGCGCGCTGGCCCCTGCTGCGGCTGGACCGCATCTATGTGCGCGGCGTCCGCGACTGGCAGCCGGTGCCGCTGGCCTCGCGCGTGTGGTCGCGCCTGTCCGACCACGTGCCGATCTGCGCGGAGATTGCGCTATGAACCTGTGCTGGCGCGAACACAACCGGTACACGCTGCTGGAGAACGGCACCGGCTACTTCCCCGCCGTGCTGGAGGCGATCGCCGGCGCGCGCGAGGAGGTGCTGGTCGAGACCTTCATCCTCTTCGACGACGCCGTGGGACAGGAGATCCAGCGCGCCTTGATCGCGGCGGCCCGCCGCGGCGTGAGCGTGGACCTGACGGTGGACGGCTACGGTTCCGACGAGCTGGGCGAGGCCTTCGTGGGCGCCATGACCGAAAGCGGCATCCGCGTCCATGTCTTCGATCCGCGTCCGCGGTTCCTGGGCGTGCGCACCAATGTGTTCCGCCGCATGCACCGCAAGATCGTCGCCGTGGACCGCCGCCATGCCTTCGTGGGCGGCATCAATTTCTCGGCGGACCACCTGCCCGACTACGGCCCGGAGGCCAAGCAGGACTACGCCGTGCGGATCGAGGGCCCGCTGGCCGCGGACATCGCGGACTACGCGCGCGCCGCGCTGGCCGGCGGCCGGCCGCGGCGGCTGGGCCGCCGGCCGGCGCGCTGGGATCCGATGCCGGCGGGCGACGGCGGCGGCCGCCTGGTCGTGCGCGACAACGTGGAGCACCGGACCGATATCGAACGCTATTACCGGGCGGGCGTGCGGGCGGCCCGGCACGACGTGCTGATCGCCAACGCCTACTTCTTTCCCGGCTACCAACTGCTGCGCGACCTGGCCAACGCCGCCCGCCGGGGAGTGCGGGTCAGGCTCCTGTTGCAGGGCGAACCCGACGTGCTGGTCGCCCGGCTGGCGGCCTCCATGCTGTACGACTACCTGATCGACGCCGGCGTGGAAATCTACGAATACTGCAAGCGGCCGCTGCATGGCAAGGTCGCCTGCGTCGATGGCGATTGGGCGACGGTGGGCTCCAGCAACCTGGATCCGCTGAGCCTGGCGCTGAATCTGGAGGCCAATGTGGTGGCGCGCGACACCGGGCTGAACACCGCCCTGCGCCGTAGCCTGGACCGGCTCATCGAACAGGATTGCCGGCAGATCGCGCTGCCCGCGAACTCGACCCGGCGGCTGCGGCGCCTGTGGATCGGCGTCGTGGTGTTCCACTTCCTGCGGCGCTTCCCGGCTTGGGCGGGCAGCCTGCCCGCCCACAAACCCCGCCTGCAATCCCTGCCGATGGCGGCCGAAAGGGAGACCGCATGAGAGTGTTCCGATCCACGCTGACGCGGGCCCTGCGGCACCGCTGGCCCCGGCTCAAGCGGGCCCTGCCCGCGCTGGTCCTGATCGTGGTGGCGGGATTGCTGATCCACTTCGGCCGCGCCGTCGATTGGCCGCAGGTCTGGATCTCGATGCGCAGGATTCCGGCCGGCGCCATCGCCCTGGCATCCGGCCTCGTCGTGGCGGGGTACCTGGCCTACGGCGCCATGGACTTGCTGGCCAAGCGCTACACGCGCCACACCTTGCCCTGGCCCAAGACGCTGGGCGTGGCCATGATGAGCTACGCCCTGAACCTGAACCTGGGCGTGCTGGTCGGCGGACTGGGCGCGCGCCTGCGCCTGTACGCCCGACTGGGCTGCCGCAAGTCGGTCGCCACCCGGGTCGCGCTGTTCTCGGCCGCGTCGAACTGGATCGGCTACGGCTGGCTGGCCGGCGCCCTGTTCCTCATGGGGGCCGTGCCGGTTCCGCAAGGCTGGGGCATCGGCCCGAACGTGCTGCGCCTGCCCGGCGCGGCGCTGCTGGCGCTGGCCGCCGCCTACGTGGTCTTCTGCGCCCGGGCGCGCCGCCGGACCTGGACGTGGATGGGGCAGCACGCGGCCCTGCCGGGCGCCGGCATGGCCGTCGCCCAAAGCGCCGTGGCCGTCCTGTCGTGGGCCATCATGGGCGCCATCGTCTATGTGCTGCTGCAAGGCAAGGCGAGCTACCCGGCGGTGCTGGGCGTTCTGCTGTGCACCAGCTTCGCCGCCGTCGTCATCCGCGTGCCGGGCGGGCTGGGCACCACCGAAGCGATCTTCGTGGCGGCGCTGGCGCCGCGGATCCCGGCGCACGAAGTGCTGGGCGCCGCGCTCGTCTACCGGGCACTCTATGCCTTCGCGCCCCTGTGCCTGGCGTTGCTGGCCTTTTCGCTGGCCGAACTGCGATTGCGGCGCGGGCGGCGCGCGGCGCCCGCGGCGGCGGCCCGCCCGGACCCGCCGGGCAAACCCGCCGAGGCGCCGTTCAGGGCTTCGGACTGAGCAGGTCCGACAAGGCGTTCCCCAGTTCCTTCACCGCGCCCGTCACGCCTTCGGCCGCGCCCTCGGCGCCCACGCCGACGGCATGGGCGAATCCCTGGGCCACCTGGGCGGAAAAGCCCCGGGTCACCGAGAACTTCGGATTGTCCAGGTTGCCCGCCAGCGAGAAATCGAAACGCAGCGCGCCGGTATTGTCCTTGAGCGCGGCCAGCACCGCCTTGCGGGGCAGCGAGAACAGCGCGCCCTCCCCGCTGAACTTCAGGCCGTGCAAGGCCACGGCGCCCGAGGCGCGCAGTTCGCGGTGGGCGATGGCGGTCTTCATGTCCAGGTCCATCGTGCCCGCGGCGAGCGACCCCGCGCCATTGTCCGCCAGGTACGGCGCCGCGTGGCGGATGTCCATGTTGCGCACGCTGACCTTGATGTCCGCGTCCGTGCCGCCCACGACCAGCCAGCCCTCGGCGCGCACGGTGGCCTTTCCGCCGCGCTGCGCGTCGATATCGCCGCTGAACTCCATGTCGCTGCGCTCGCCGTTCCCCGGAATGGCCACGGGGCGCAGGCGCGCCTGGACGCCGGTGAACGGAATCCGGTGCGGAGGCTTGGAAACCGCCGCGTCCTCGAACGTCAGGCGGCCGTCGCGCAGCGCCAGGTCATCGATCCGGATGGCCGCCGCGCGGCGCGCACCGCCTTCGCCGCGTTCGCCGGTGCGCAGCGCGGACTGCAAGGCCGGAGCGATGTTCATGCCGCCGTCCGCCTCGCGCACGACCGCGAAATCGAAGCCTTCGACGACCACGCGCCTGAACACGGCCTCCTGCCGGAGCAAGGCCGACCAGTCGGGTTCCAGCACGATGCGGCGCGCCCGCGCGTCCGCCATGCCGGGGCCGCCGGTCACCGCCACGTCCCGCAGCACCACCTGGGTGAATCCGACCCGCACGTCGGCAACCTGGCCGCGCGGGCCCAGCATGCTGGCGATGCGCTGCTCGGCGATGCGGACCGCGGCGAACGCCAGGACGGCAGCCACCGCGGCCAGCAGGACCACGACCGCCAGGGCGTTGCCCCAGGGCGACCGGCCGCCTCGCGAGACTGCGTTCATGCTCATCGAGCGCTCCCGAAATTAAGGTTGAGGCCGGTGCGCCGGACTCCGCTTCCGCGCAGCCTTGCGCCCGGCACAACCTGTGCATCGTCCTGGATCCGCCCCGGATCATCAATGGGCAAAAAGGATGAGGCGCGCCCGCCTTCAGCGGCGCCGGTGGTCGGACATCAGGCAGGCGCCGGCCAGCACGCCGATCAGCACCGCGCCGGCCATGCTCTTCCAGGCGTTCTGATGCACGTATTCGTCGGCGGCCTGCGACGCGTCCCGGGCGCGGTCCCAGGCGGCCCGCTCCCAGCCCTTGGCCTGTTCGCGCGCGGCTTCCAGTTGCTGCTTGAGCCGGTCCCGGGCCGATTCTATCTCGGATCCGCCATAGCTGGCCGTGCTGCGCAAGAGCGCCTCGGTCCCGGATATCAGTTCCCGGACCGTACGCGCGGAACTGTCCGCCGGATGGAACACGTCGCGCAATCTTTCATGCTTGCTCATAGGGTCTCCTTGGAAAACTCCGCTTCCGGCTCCGCCCGGCGCGGTTGCGGGCAGCGTCCGCAAGCGGCGTGCCCGCCAGCCGGTCGATGCCCGGCGTCTGCTGCGGATCCAGGCCGGGCAAGGGGTTGGGCAGGCTGTCGGGCGGCCAGTGGCCGTGCTTGTCCGTCTTGCGGCCCGAGGGATCGGGCGGCTGCTGCTCGGCCGGGCTCTGGTCCGGGGCGGGACGGCCGCCTTCTCCGGGCCGCGACGGGGTGGGCGATGTGGGCTCTGCCATGATGGACTCCTGAACGGTACGCAAAGCGGGGGAATGGCGCCGGCGGGCTCAGCCCGCCCACCATTGCTTGATCGTGGCGCGCAGCGCCGCGCCGCCCGCCGCCGCGTCTTCCTTGCGCAGCGCGCGGACATAGGCGCCGACCTGCTTGGCCGGTATGTGCGGCGGCAGCGGCGGCATTTCGGGGTCGGTCACCATCTCCAGCACCACGGGCCTGTCCGCCGCCCAGGCCCGGTCCCAGGCGGGGCCCACGTCGTCGGGCCTGTCGACGCGCATGCCTTCCAGGCCCAGCAGGCGGCCGTAGTCGGCGTAGGAAAACTCGGGCAGCCATTGCGAGTCCGCGAAACGCGGATCGCCGCCCATGACGCGTTGCTCCCAGGTCACCAGGTTGAGGTCGCCGTTGTTCAGCACCATGACGATCAGCCTGGGGTCCGCCCAGTCCTTCCAGCGGTGGGCGATGGTGATGAGTTCGTTGATGCCCAGCATCTGCATCGCGCCGTCGCCCACCAGCGCGACCACGGGCCGGTCCGGATAGGCCAGCTTGGCGGCCAGCGCATAAGGCACGCCGCAGCCCATCGTGGCCAGGCCGCCCGAGAGCGACGCCATCATGCCTTCCCGCAGGTCCACGTCCCGCGCGTACCAGTTCGCGGCGGACCCCGAATCGCAGGTGACGATGCATTGCGCGGGCAGCCGCTGCGACAGTTCCAGGAAGGCGCGCTGCGGGTTGAGCGGCCGGGCCTCGACCATCGCGCGCTCGCGCACGGTGCGGCGCCAGCGCGCCACCTGCTTTTCGATGCGCTCGCGCCAGCGGCGCGCCGTTTTCCGCTCCAGCATCGGGATCAGGGCCTGCAGGGTCAGCCGGCTGTCGCCGACCAGGCCCACTTCCACGGGGTAGCGCAGGCTGAGCTTGCGTCCGTCGCGGTCGATCTGCACCGCCCGCGCCTGGCCTTCGCGCGGCAGGAATTCCGAATACGGGAACGAGGTGCCCACCATCAGCAAGGTGTCGCACTCGTTCATCATGTCCCAACTGGGCTGCGTGCCCAGCAGGCCGATGCAGCCCGTCACGTACGGCAGGCCGTCGGGCACCGCCGCCTTGCCCAGCAAGGCCTTGGCCACGCCGGCGCCCAGCAGCTCGGCCGCCTGGCAGACCTCCGGCCCGGCCTCCAGGGCGCCCGCGCCCACCAGCATGGCGACCCGCTCCCCGCGGTTGAGGATGTCGGCCGCGTTGCGCAGGGCGGCCTCGCCGGGCACGCCCGCGTGCGAGGTCAGGCCGATGCCGGTGGGGACCATGCCGTGTTCGCGCGGCGGCGACTCCACGGCCGGCAAATCCTGCACGTCGTTTGGAAAAATGACGCAGGTGACGCCGCGCCGCTCCATGGCGATCCGCAAGGCGCGGTCGATCATGTGGCGGGCTTGCTCGGCGCTGGCCGCCATGTGCACGAAATCGTGCGCCACGTCCTTGAACAGGCTGATCAGGTCGACCTCCTGCTGGTAATCGCCGCCCAGCGCGCTGCGGGCCTGCTGGCCGACCAGCGCCACCACCGGCTGGTGATCGAGCTTGGCGTCGTACAGGCCGTTGAGCAGATGGATCGCGCCGGGGCCCGAGGTCGCCAGGCAGACGCCGACCTGTCCCGTGAACTTGGCGTGCGCGCACGCCATGAACGCGGCGCTCTCTTCGTGGCGGGCCTGTATGAATTCCAGCGGCGCCTCCGTCCGGCCGAAGGCGCCGATCAGGCCGTTGATCCCGTCGCCGGGATAGCCGTAGACCCTTTTGACCCCCCACTGCGTGAGTCTTTCGAGGACGAAGTCCGACACAGTTTTCATACCCTTCTCCCGATGTGGACGGCGCAAGGCCATGGGAAAGGGACAGCAAGCCCCATGCCGGAGCCTGCCCGCGCCCGATCGGATACATAGGGAAACATCGCGGGCGCCGGTTGAACGCGGCGCCCGGGCACGGCGCTTGCGCCTGAAACGGCTTCGGCGGACGCGTCGCTTTTTTTCCGGCGCGTCGCAACTCACCGGGAGCAGGCATGGCGAAGATCAGAACCCTGATAGTGGCGGGCGAGGCGTTTCCCCTGGCCAAGACGGGCGGCCTGGGAGACGCCATCACGGGAATGGCGCGGGCGCTGGCGCAGGCCGGCATTCCGCTGACCGTGCTGCTGCCCGCCTACCGCGGCGTGCGGGCCCGCCTGAAGCGGGTCCGCGAGGTGGCTCCCCTGCACAATCTCCCCGGCGGCGACGCAAGGCTGATCGCGGGAACCTGCCCGCAATCGGGGCTGGATTTCCTGCTGCTGGAGAACGACGCGCTCTACGACCGGGCCGGCATCTACCTGGACGAACAGGGCTGCGAGTACGGCGACAACGCAGTGCGCTACGCGGCCCTGGCGCACGCGGCGGCGCGCGTGGCCGGCGGCCTTCCGGGCATCGTCCGCCCGAATCTGGTGCACGCGCACGATTGGCACGCGGGGCTGGTGCCGCTGCTGCTGCGCGCCCAGGGCCTGCGCGATACCCGAAGCGTCATGACGATCCACAACCTGGCGTTCCAGGGCCAGTTCCCGCTGGAATGCGCGGCGGCGCTGGGCATTCCGGAACGCTGCCGCGGCAGCGACGGCGCCGCCGCCTGGGGCCGGCTGAACTTCCTGAAGGCCGGCATCCGCTACGCGGACCGCGTCACCACCGTCAGCCACACCTACGCCCGCGAGATCATGACGCCGGCCTTCGGCTGCGGCCTGGACGATCTGTTGCGCCAGCGCGCGGGGGACCTGCTGCCCATTCCCAACGGCATCGACGACATACTGTGGAACCCGGCCAGGGATCCGCAACTGGGCGCCCTGCGCTTCTCGGTCCGCGACCTGTCCAACAAGGCGCGCTGCAAGGCCGCCCTCCAGCACGAATACGGACTGGAAGCGGCGGCGGGCACGGCGCTGGTGGCCATGGGCAGCCGCCTGACCGAACAGAAGATGGCGGACGTGGCCGTGCAGGCCTTGCCCGAGGCGCTGGAACGCCATCCGGAATTGCAGGTCGCCATCCTGGGCCGGGGCGACCGGCGCCTGGAAGACGCGCTGCAGGAGCTGGCCCGGCGCTACCCGGGACGCTGCGCCGCCCACATCGGCTATGACGAAGCGGCCGCCCACCGTCTGCATGCCGGTTCCGACATCCTGCTGCACGCCAGCCGCTTCGAACCTTTCGGCCTGACGCCGCTGTACGCCATGCGCTACGGCGCGCTGCCCATCGGTTCGCGGGTCGGCGGCATGGCCGACACCATCGAGGATCCGGGGCCGCGCGCGCCGCTCTCCGCGATGGCGTCCGCCAACGGCCTGCTGTTCGACGGGGACAGCCCCGCGGCGATGTGCGAGGCGATCGCGCGCGCGGTGCATTTGCGCGAGCACGCCTTGCTGTGGCGGGCCATGCAGCGCAACGCGATGAGCGCCGATTTCAGTTGGCGCTCCGCCATCGGCCTGTATGCCAGCCTGTACCGGTCCCTGACCGGTCCCGACGCCCGCGACGCCGTTGCGGCGCGTGCCGACCGCGCCCTCGGCGCCGCCTTGGGCGCGCGGCAACAGTCCGGCAGCGCCATGCCGGCGCCCGTCTAGGGAGGGCTGCGGTGCTGCCGACCACGACCGCCGCCGTCTCCGTCCAGGCGCCCTTGCGCCTGTACCACGCGCGCGGCGGCGCGCCGGACCAGCCGCCCGCGGGCCCCGCGCTCTATGCCCGCCTGCGGCAACGCGGATTCAACGCCGTGTTGCTGCCGGCCCCCTGGCTGACAGGCCCCGACGGCGGCACGCGGGCGCCCCTTGACGCCGACCGCGCGCTCCAGGACGGGGCGCCGGTCCCCATCACGCAGTGGTTCTCGCGCACCGCCGAGGAGTTGTCCGAGCACGGACTGGCGCTGTATGTGGATATTGTGCTGGACCGTTGCGCGCGCGGCGCGGTCCCCGGCACCGCCGGCCCGGGCTGGTACCTGCCCCCGCCGCAGGATCCCGCGCTCGACCCGCGCCAGCCGGCGGAAGCGCGCCTGGTTCAATTCCTGCCGGAAGGGCCCCTGCCGCCCGGGTTCCTGGCGGCCTGGACCGCGCGGCTGGAGCGTTGGGCCGGCCATGGCGCGACGGGCTTCGCCTTCCATGCGCCGCAATCCCTGCGGGGCGAGGACTGGGCCGCGCTGGCGACGACGCTGCGGCGCCATCATCCGGGCTTGCGGCTGCTTGCCTGGGCGGCCGGACTCTCGCCCGCCGCGCTGGCCGGCCTGCGCGACGCCGGTTTCGACGGCCTGTTCTCGTCCCTGCCCTGGTGGGACTTCAAGGCCGAATGGCTGGCCGACGAAGACGCCCGGCTGCGCGCCATCGGGCCCGTGATCGCCTCGCCGCCAGGTTCTGGCCTTGCCGGCCCCGGGCCGGGCGCCCGCGGCAGGCGCGCCCTCTGGGCTGCGGCGCTGTGCGCGGACGGCCTGATGCTGGACGATGAGGACGAGCGCGCGCTGCCTGACGTGGAGGCCGTCAACCGCTGGTTCGCCGACGCGCGCCTGCAAGGGCCGCTGCGCCTGGCGGGCGGCCGGGACGGCCGCTGCACGGTGCTGTTGCGCGGCACCGCCGAAGGCGCCACGGCGGCGCTGGCCGTCAACCCCTCGGCCGGCGCCGAGGCCGAACTGGACTGGGACGCGCTGGCGCCGATGCTTCCCCCCGCCGATATCGTCCCGCTGGCGCCGCCGGTGGGCGACGCGCCGCCAGGCGAGGTCCTCGCGCCCGGGGACTGCGCCCTGTTCCTGCTCGAACCCACGCAGCCGGTGCGCGAACCGTCCCGGCGCCACCGCTCCCGCGCGGACGGCAGCGCGAGCCCGCGCATCGCGGTCGAGCGGGTCAGCCCCGCGGTGGACGGCGGCGCCTTCGCGGTCAAGTGCATTCCCCATGAACGCATCGCGGTCCAGGCGGACATCTACATGGACGGCCACGAACAGTTGGGAGCGGAATTGCGCTGGCGCGCGGCCGACGAAACGCGCTGGCGCGCCACGCCGCTGGTGCGAGGCGAAAACGACCGCTGGGAGGCCGCGTTCCGGCCGCGCCGCATCGGCGCCCACGAATTCATGGTCAGCGCCTGGCTGGACGCGTGGCAGACCTTCCGGCACGACCTCGAACTCAAGCACCAGGCCGGCCTCGATCTGCGCCTGGAAGTGCAGGAAGGCCTGCAACTGCTGCGCGATGCGCTGGCGCGGGCGGACGCGGCGTCCGCCGCCGACGCCGCGCCCGTGCGCGACGCGCTGGAGCGGCTCGGCGCGCCGGGCCCCGGCGAAGCCGAACCGCTGGCCGCGGAGCAGGTCGCGGTCCTGCTGGACGGAAAGCTCGCCCGCGCCATGCGCGCGCTCGACGACCGGCCGTTCGAGACCCTCGGCCCCCAGTCCTATCCGCTCTGGGTGGACCGCCGCCAGGCGTGCTTTTCAAGCTGGTACGAACTGTTTCCCCGCTCCCAGTCGCCGGAACCGGGACGGCACGGTACCTTCGGCGACGTCATCGCGCGCCTGCCCGACGTGCGCGCCATGGGGTTCGACGTGCTCTACCTGCCGCCCATCCATCCCATCGGCCAGCGCAACCGCAAGGGACGCAACAATAGCCTGCGCGCCGAGCCGGACGACGTCGGCAGCCCCTACGCCATCGGCGGCGCCGACGGCGGGCACGACGCGGTCGAGCCGCGGCTGGGCAGCCTGGAGGATTTCCTGGGACTGGTGGACGCGGCGCGCAACCATGGCATGGAAGTGGCGCTGGATTTCGCGATCCAGTGCTCGCCGGACCATCCCTGGCTGTCGCAGCATCCGGACTGGTTCTCGTGGCGCCCGGACGGTTCCCTGCGCTATGCCGAGAACCCGCCCAAGAAGTACGAGGACATCGTCAACGTCGCGTTCTATGGCGCCCCGCCCCGGCACGCCCGCAGGCTGGCCCTGTGGCGCGCGCTGCGCGACGTGGTGCTGTTCTGGGCCGGCCACGGCGTGCGCATTTTCCGGGTCGACAATCCGCACACCAAGCCCCTGCCTTTCTGGCAATGGCTGATCGCGGACGTCCATGCCCTGTACCCGGACGCGATCTTCCTGTCCGAAGCCTTCACGCGGCCGAAGATGATGTACCGGCTGGCCAAGATCGGCTTCACGCAGTCCTACACCTATTTCACCTGGCGCAACGGCAAGGCGGAGCTTGCCGCGTACCTGCGGGAGGTCTCGTCGCCGCCCGCGGCGGACTTCTTCCGTCCGCATTTCTTCGTCAATACGCCCGACATCAACCCCTACTTCCTGCAGACGTCCGGGCGGCCGGGCTTTTTGATCCGCGCCGCCCTGGCCGCGCTGGGATCCGGGCTCTGGGGCGCCTACAGCGGGTTCGAGCTGTGCGAGGCCGCGCCCCTGCCTGGCAAGGAGGAATACCTGGACTCCGAGAAGTACGAATTGCGCCAGCGCGACTGGCACGCGCCGGGCAACATCCGCGCCGAGATCGCCCGCCTGAACCAGATCCGCCGCGCCAATCCCGCGCTGCAGAGCCATCGCGGCCTGACCGTCGCGGACAGCGGCAACGACCGCGTGCTGGCGTTCTACAAGAGCACGCCCGGCCACGGCAACGTCGTGCTGGCGGCCATCAGCCTGGACCCGTTCCAGCCCCAGGAGGCGCGCATCGAGGCTCCGCTCTGGCTGTTCGGCCAGCCCGACACGGGCGGGATCGCCGCCGAAGACCTGCTGGCCGACAGCCGCGAGGACTGGCGGGGCAAGACCCGCGCCGTGACGCTGCACCCCGATCAACCCTATCGCGTGTGGCGCCTGTCGCTGCGCGGATGACAGCCCACTCTCTGCCATGATCAGCGAAACCCAGCCCCTCCAGGACGACGGCCTCTGGTACAAGGATGCGGTCATCTACCAGTTGCACGTCAAGTCCTTCTTCGACTCGAACGGCGACGGCGTCGGCGACCTGCCCGGCCTGGTGTCCAAGCTGGACTACATCGCCAACCTGGGCGTCAACACGATCTGGCTGCTGCCCTTCTACCCGTCGCCGCGCCGCGACGACGGCTACGACATCGCCGACTACCGCGGCGTGCATCCCGACTACGGCACCGTGGCGGACGTGCGCAAGCTGATCCGGGCGGCCCATGCGCGCGGCCTGCGCGTCATCACCGAACTGGTGGTGAACCACACCTCGGACCAGCACCCCTGGTTCCAGCGCGCGCGCGCCGCGAAGCCCGGGTCGGCGGCGCGCAATTTCTATGTCTGGTCCGACAACGACAAGGCCTACGCCGACACGCGCGTCATCTTCTGCGACACCGAGTCATCGAACTGGACCTGGGACCCCGTCGCCAACGCCTATTTCTGGCACCGCTTCTATTCCCATCAGCCGGACCTGAACTACGACAATCCGCAGGTGCTGAAGGAAGTGCTGTCCGTCATGCGGTACTGGCTGGACATGGGCGTGGACGGGCTGCGCCTGGACGCCGTGCCCTATCTGGTGGAGCGCGAGGGCACCAACAACGAGAACCTGCCCGAGACGCACCAGGTGCTCAAGCAGATCCGGGCGGTGATCGACGCCGAGTATCCGCAGTGCCTGCTGCTGGCCGAGGCCAACCAATGGCCGGAGGACGCGCAGGAGTACTTCGGCGCGGGCGACGAATGCCACATGTCGTTCCACTTCCCGCTGATGCCGCGCATGTACATGGCGATCGCGCAGGAGGACCGCTTCCCGATCACCGACATCATCCGGCAGACGCCGGACATCCCGGCCTCGTGCCAGTGGGCGATCTTCCTGCGCAACCACGATGAATTGACGCTGGAGATGGTGACCAGCCGCGAGCGCGACTACCTGTGGAACGTGTACGCGGCCGACCCGCGCGCCCGCATCAACCTGGGCATCCGCCGCCGGCTGGCCCCGCTGCTGGAGCGCGACCGCCGCCGGGTCGAACTGATGAACAGCCTGCTGCTGTCGATGCCCGGCACGCCGGTGCTTTACTACGGCGACGAACTGGGCATGGGCGACAACGTGCACCTCGGCGACCGGGACGGCGTGCGCACGCCGATGCAATGGTCGCCCGACCGCAACGGCGGGTTTTCGCGCGCGGATCCCGAGCGGCTGCCGCTGCCGGTGCTGATGGGGCCGCTGTACGGCTACGAGGCGGTCAACGTCGAGGCGCAGCAGCGCGATCCGCATTCGCTGCTGAACTGGACCCGCCGGCTGCTGGCCCAGCGCCGGCAGAGCCACGCGTTCGGACGCGGCGCGCTGCGCTTCATCTTCGCCGGCAACCGCAAGATCCTCGCCTACCTGCGGCAATGGCACGACACGACCATCCTGTGCGTGGCGAATCTTTCCAGCGCGGCGCAGCCGGTGGAGCTGCCGTTGCAGGAGTTCGCCGGCCGCGTGCCCGTCGAAATGCTGGGAGGCACGCCCTTCCCGGCCATCGGCGAACTGCCCTACCTGCTGACGCTGCCGCCCTATGCGTTCTACTGGATGGACCTGAGCGTGGACGCCGCGCCGCCGGACTGGCACGCCACCGCGCCCGCCCAGATGCCCGAGCTGGTCACGCTGGTGCTGCGCGCGCGCGGCGGCGCCGCGCTGACGGACGCCTCGCGCGAAACGCTGGAGCGCGAGATCCTGCCGCAGTACCTGGCGCGCCAGCGCTGGTATCCGGCCAGCGAGCCGCCCGCCCGCGCCCGCCTGGCCTACGCCACGCCGTTCCCGGACGCCGACGGCGAATACTACTGGGCCGAGGTCGAACCCGAGGACGGCGTCAGCGGCCTGCGTGCGCAGGCGCCCTTCGTGCTGGCCTGGGATGAAGCCGCCGCCATCCAGTACACCATCGCCCGGGTCCGCCGCGGCGCCGAGGTCGGCCTGCTGGCCGACGCCTTCCTGCAGCCCGGCTTCGTGCGCGGCGTCCTGAAGGCGCTGCGGGCCGGCACGGAACTGGACGGCCGCGGCGTCGGCAAGCCCGGCGACAAGCCCGGCGTCATCCGCTTCCTGCCGGAAGAAGGCCTGGCCGCCGTGGAGATCGCCGACGATGCCGAGTTGCAGTGGCTGACCGCCGAACAATCGAACAGTTCGGTCATCGCCGGCGGGCGGATCATCCTGAAACTGATACGCGCCGTGCGGGCCGGCGGGTCGCCCGAGGCGGAGATGACGCGCTACCTCACGCGCGCCGGCTACGCCAACGTTCCGGCGCTGCTGGGCGAAGTGCAGCGCGAGGACGCCGACGGCGTGATCCATACCCTGGCGATCGCTCATCGCTACGTTGCCAACGAAGGCGACGCGTGGAACTGGACGCTGGACACGCTCAAGCGGACCCTGGCCAATGCGCTGCTGGTCGGGCAGGACCCCGAGGAATTCGAACAAAGCCTGCAAGGCTACGCCGTCATGGCGGCGACGATAGGCGAACGCCTGGCCCAGATGCACGCGGTGCTGGCCCAGCCCACCGACGATCCCGCGTTCCGGCCGCGCCGCGCCACCCAGGCGGACGCCGACGCGCGGGCCCGCCACATCCAGCGCCTGCTGGACCGGGCGGAACAGGACCTGCGCGCGCGCTACGACAAACTCGAAGCCCCCTCCCGCGCCTGCGCCGAGTGGTACTTCGAGCACCGCGCCCGGCTGGCCGCGCGCGTGGCCGCCATGGCGCAGGCGGAATCCGGCGTCCTGTGCCTGCGCTCGCACGGCGACTTCCATCTGGGACAGGTGCTGGTGGCGCAGGCCGACGCCTACCTCATCGACTTCGAGGGGGAACCCGCCAGCGGCCTGCGGGCGCGCCGCGCCCTGGCGTCGCCCTACCGCGACGTCGCCGGCATGCTGCGCTCGTTCGATTACGCGGCCGCGTCCATCGGCCGCGCGGACGCCATGGGCGGCGCCTCGACGGACGCGAACGCCGGCGCCGGAGAGACGCCGGGCGCGCCAGCCGGGGCGGCAACCGCCGAACTGCGCGACGCGCTGCTGGCGCGCTTCCGGCTGCGCGCGGCCGAGGCCTTCCTGCAGGGCTACCGCGACGCCCGTCCCTCGGCCCTGATTCCGCCCGAGGACCGGGAGGCGGACCTGCTGGCGCTGGCCCAAGTGGAGAAGGCCGCCTACGAGGTGAGCTACGAAGCGGCCCACCGTCCGGACTGGATCTCCATTCCCCTGTGCGCCCTGACCGAACTGGCGCGCAATCTGCTGTTGTCGGCCGCGATCGACGCGGAAGGAAAATCGCCATGAACCAGGACGCCCGGACCGACTCCGCCGGCGCGCTCGACGCCGCCACGCTGGCCGCGCTGGCCGCGGGCCTGCACCGGGATCCGTTCGCCGTCCTGGGACCGCACGAGGGATGGCTGCGCGTCTATGCGCCCGGCGCGCTGGGCGTGGCTGCGCTGGACCCCGGCGGCGTCCGCGAGCCGCTGCGCGAACAGGCGCAGGGGCTGTATGTCGGCCAGGTGGCGCGGGCGCGTCCGGGCGACGGCGCCTCGTACCGGCTGGCCATCCAGTGGCCCGGCGCCGAACAGTTGACCGCGGACCCCTATGCCTTCGGCCCCCTGCTGGACGAGGCCACGCTGAACCAACTGGCCGAAGGCTCATGGCGCGCCGCGGACGAGGCGCTGGGCACGCGGCTGGCCGAGATCGACGGCGTGGCCGGCCTGCGCTGCGCCGTGTGGGCGCCCAATGCCAGGCGCGTCGCCGTGGTGGGCGACTTCAACGGCTGGGACGCCCGCCGCCACGGCATGCGCTTGCGCCACCGCGCGGGCGTCTGGGAGATCTTCATTCCCGGCGTCCAGGCCGGCGAACGCTACAAGTTCGCCGTGACCGGCGCCGACGGCCGCCAGCAACTGAAGGCCGACCCCATGGCGCGGCGCAGCGAAGCGCCGCCCGCCACGGCATCGGTCGTGGACGATCCCGCCCCGCACCCCTGGAAGGACAAGGCATGGATGCTAGAACGCCGCGAACGCCACTCTCCCGCCGCCCCGCTCTCCATCTACGAAGTGCACGCCGGCTCCTGGGCCGCGTCCGGCGAAGGCGCCTGCCTCTGGGACCGGCTGGCCGACAAGCTGCCCGCCTACGCGCGCGCCATGGGATTCAGCCATGTGGAACTCATGCCGGTCATGGAGTACCCGTTCGGCGGATCCTGGGGCTACCAGCCCCTGGGCATGTTCGCGCCCACCGCCCGATATGGGACGCCCGCCGCCTTCGCGCGCTTCGTCGACCGCTGCCACGGCGCCGGCATCGGCGTCATCCTGGACTGGGTGCCCGCGCACTTTCCCGATGACCCGCACGGCCTGGCCCGCTACGACGGCACCGCGCTGTACGAATACGAAGACCCGCGCGAAGGCTACCACCCGGACTGGCACACGCTGGTCTACAACCTGGGCCGCACCGAGGTCAAGGCGTTCATGATCGCCAGCGCGCTGCACTGGCTGCGCCGCTTCCACATCGACGGCCTGCGGGTGGATGCCGTGGCCTCCATGCTGTATCGCGACTACAGCCGCCAGCCCGGGCAATGGATCCCCAACCGCCATGGCGGCCGCGAGAACCTGGAGGCCGTGCAGTTCCTGCAGGAACTGAACGGCGCGGTGCGCGGCGAATTCCCCGACGCGATCATGGTGGCCGAGGAGTCCACCGCATGGCCGGGCGTGACCGCGCCGGTCGCCGACGGCGGGCTCGGCTTCCATTACAAGTGGAACATGGGCTGGATGCACGACACGCTGCGCTACCTGGCGCAGGACCCGGTGCACCGCAAGCATCACCACCACGACATCACTTTCGGCATGGTCTACGCATACAGCGAACGCTTCATCCTGCCGCTATCGCACGACGAGGTCGTGCACGGCAAGGGCTCGCTGCTGTCCAAGATGCCGGGCGACGCCGCGGCCCGGCTGGCCAATCTGCGCGCCTACCTGGGCTTCATGTGGGCGCACCCCGGCAAGAAGCTGCTCTTCATGGGCGGCGAACTGGCCCAGCCCTCCGAATGGAACCACGACGCCACGCTGGACTGGGACCTGCTCGACCGCCCCGGGCACCGCGGCATGCAGCGGCTGGTCGCGGACCTGAACGGCCTGTACCGCGGCCTGCCGGCCCTGCACGCGCTGGACGCCGATCCGGCGGGCTTTGCCTGGACCATTCTGGACGACGCCGACAACAGCGTGGTCGCGTTCGTCCGCCGCGGCGACGGCCAGCATCTGCTCGCCGTTTCGAATTTCACGCCCGTCGTCCGCCACGGCTACCGCATCGGCGTTCCGCTGGCGGGCCGCTGGACCGAGAAACTGAACACCGACGCCATGGACTACGGCGGCGGCGGCCAGGGCAACCGGGGCGGCGCCGGCACGGACGATATGCCCGCCCACGGCCAGCCCCAGTCCCTGTCCCTGACCCTGCCGCCGCTGGCCACCCTATTCCTGCTGCATGAAGGCTGAACGCATATGGACCCCACTCAATTGACGCGCATCCACGCCGGCCAACCCTATCCCCTGGGCGCGGTCAGCGACGGCCTGGGCGTGAATTTCGCCGTGTTTTCCGCCAACGCCACGCGGATCGAACTCTGCCTGTTCGACGCCAGGGGCCGCAAGGAACTGCGCCGCTTCGACCTGCCGGAATGCACCGACGAGATCTGGCACGGATACCTGCCCGACGCGCACCCGGGGCTGGTCTACGGCTTGCGCGCCCACGGCCCGCACGATCCGCGCAACGGCCACCGCTTCAATCCGCACAAGCTGCTGCTGGACCCCTATGCCAAACAACTGACGGGCCCGCTGCACTGGAGCGACGCGCTGTTCGGCTACCGCATGAACCACGCCCGCGCCGACCTGAGCATCGACCGCCGCGACAGCGCGCCCGCCATGCCCAAGGCGATCGTGCCGGAGGAAACGCCTTTCAACTGGGGCAACAGCAGATCGCCGGCCACGCCCTGGAGCGACACCATCGTCTATGAAGTCCACCTGCGCGGCGCGTCCATGCTGCGCGAAGACCTGCGGCCGCCGCTGCGCGGCACCTGCTCGGCCCTGGCCGATCCGCGCTTCATCGAGCACCTGCAGCGGCTGGGCGTGACCGCCATCGAACTGCTGCCGGTCCACGCCTTCCTGCAGGACCGCTTCCTGACCGAACGCGGATTGCGCAATTACTGGGGCTACAGCACGCTTTCCTATTTCGCGCCGGAACCCGCCTACCTGCAGCAGAATCCGAACGAACTGCGCCAGGCGATCCGCCGGCTGCACGCCGCGGGCATCGAAGTCATCCTCGACGTCGTCTACAACCACACCTGCGAAGGCAACGAGATGGGGCCCACGCTGTCCTGGCGCGGGCTCGACAACGCCAGCTACTACCGCCTGGTGCCGGGCGAGGAACGCCACTACATCAACGACACCGGCTGCGGCAACACCGTCAATCTCTCGCACCCTCGCGTGCTGCAGATGGTCACGGACTCGCTGCGCTACTGGGCCGCTTCCTACGGCGTGGATGGTTTCCGCTTCGACCTCGGCGTCACGCTGGGGCGGGAAGGCACCGGCTACGATCCCGGTTCGGGCTTCTTCGACGCCGTCCTGCAGGACCCCGTGCTGGCCCGGCTGAAGCTGATTTCCGAACCTTGGGACATCGGGCCGGACGGCTACCAGTTGGGCAACCATCCGCCCGGCTTCGCGGAATGGAACGACAAGTTCCGCGACGGCGCGCGCCGCTACTGGCGCGGGGACGAGGGCATGCGCGGCGAGATGGCGGCCCGCCTATGCGGATCGCGGGACCTGTTCGACCGCCGCCATCGCCGCCCCTGGGCAACGGTCAATTTCATCGCGTCCCATGACGGCTTCACGCTGGCCGACGTCGTCAGCTACGACGGCAGCCACAACGAGGCCAATGGCGAAGGCGGCAACGACGGCCACGGCGAGAACTACAGCCACAACTGGGGCGAGGAAGGCCCCACGCAGGACCCGGCCATCCTGGAGACGCGGACGCTGGCGCAGCGCGCCCTGCTCGCCTGCGTGTTCCTGTCGGACGGCACGCCCATGCTGCTGGCCGGAGACGAATTCGGCAACAGCCAGGAAGGCAACAACAATGCCTATTGCCAGGACAACCCGGTGTCGTGGCTGGACTGGACCCAGGCCCAGGGCGACGCGGGCCGGGAACTGAGCCGCTACGCGGCCCGCCTGATCGCGCTGCGCCGCGCCCATCCCAGCGTGCGCGCGGCCCGCTACGGCGACGCGAACCGGGAAGTCTGTCCGGGCGTTGCCGCCATGGCCTGGTTCGACGCCGCCGGCTCGCCGATGGACGAGGCCGCCTGGGCCTCGGACCAGGAACGCGTGCTGGCCTTGCGCCGCGCCGCCCCGCGCGAAGACGGCAGCGCCGACGTCACCCTGCTGATGCTGAACCCGGGCGATGAGGCCGTTTCCTTCCAGTTGCCCGGGCCGGCCCTCGCCTGGATCCGCGAACTGGATTCGGCCACCCTGGCGCCGGCCGCCCCGCTGGCCGAATCCGCCGTCACCGTGGCCGCGCACAGCGTGCTGCTGCTGGCCGCGGCGCACGTGCCCGGAGGCGCGCCATGACCCAGGCCTGCTCCTTCGGCGCCGTTCCGCTGGCCAGCGGCGTCACGCGCTTTCGCCTGTGGGCGCCGTCCGCGCCCGACGGGCTGGCCCTGGAAGTCGAGGGCCACCCTCCCATCGCGATGCGCCCCGGCCCGGACGGGTTCGCGCAGGCCGACGTCGATTGCCCGCCGGGCGCCCGCTACCATTACCGGCTCGATGCCGAGACCGTCGCGCCCGATCCCGCCTCCCGGCTGCAGGACGGCGACGTGCACGGCGACAGCATCGTGGCCGCGCCGGACGCCTATCCGTGGCGCCACCCGGACTGGCCCGGCCGCCCCTGGGAGGAAAGCGTGGTCTATGAAACCCACGCCGGCCTGGAAGGCGGCTATGCGGGATTGGAGGCCCGGCTGCCCGAACTGGCGGCCCTGGGCATCACCCTGCTCGAACTCATGCCCATCGCCGATTTCCCGGGGCCGCGCAACTGGGGCTACGACGGCGTGCTGCCCTATGCGCCGGACACGGCCTACGGCACGCCCGACGAATTGAAGCGCCTGATCGACACCGCGCACGGGCTGGGCATGGGCGTGATGCTGGACGTGGTCTACAACCATTTCGGTCCGGACGGCAACTATCTGCCGCGCTACGCGGCGCCTTTCTTCCGGCAGGACGTCCGCACGCCCTGGGGCGACGCCATCGACTTCCGCCAGGCGGCGGTCAGCCAGTTCTTCAAGGACAACGCGGTGTACTGGCTGACCGAATACCGCTTCGACGGCCTGCGGCTCGACGCCGTCCACGCGATCGCGGGACACGAATGGCTGCGCGAACTGGCGCGCGACGTGCGCGGACGCGTTCCGCCGGGGCGCCGCGTGCACCTGGTCCTGGAGAACGACGACAACCGCGCGAGCCTGCTGCAAGGCGACTACGATGCGCAATGGAACGACGACGCCCATCACGTGCTGCACGTCCTGCTGACCGGCGAGGCCCAGGGCTATTACGCCGACTACGCCGACCGGCCGGCGCAGGCCCTGGCGCGCTGCCTGGCCGAGGGCTGGCTGTACCAGGGCCAGCCCTCGCGGTATCGCGGCGGACAGGTCCGCGGCGAACCCAGCGGCGGACTGCCGCCCACCGCTTTCGTGCTGTTCCTGCAGAACCACGACCAGACGGGAAACCGCGCCCGCGGCGAACGCCTGGCCGCCCTGGTGGACGAGCCCGCCCGGCTGCGCGCCGCGGTGGCGCTGCAACTGCTGGCCCCGCAGATTCCGCTGATCTTCATAGGCGAGGAGCGCGGTTCGCGCACGCCCTTCCTCTATTTCACCAGCCATGCCGACCCCGCCCTGGCCCAGGCGGTGCGCGACGGCCGGCGGCGCGAGTTCTCGGCCTTCGCGGCATTCTCCGGCGATGGCGCGCAAGCCCTCCCGCCCGACCCCAACGATCCCGCCGCCTGCCTGGCGAGCCGGCCCCGCGCGGCGGGCGACGACGCGCAGGCATGGATGCGCGACTATGCCGCCCTGCTGCAATTGCGCGCCCGTCTCATCGCGCCCAGGCTGGCCGGCGCGACCAGCCTGGGCGCCGCCGCCATCGGCGGACACGGCGTCTTCGCCCGCTGGCGGCTCGCGGACGGCGCGCGGCTGGCGGTCTACGCCAATCTCGGGCCGCAACGCCAGCCCGTGCCCGCCCCGTTGCGGGCGGGCGAGGACGTGTACGGCACGCTGCTGTTCGAGTCCCAGGCCGGCGGCCGCGACGCGCTGGCCTTGGGCGAGCTTTGCGGCGACACCGCCGTATGGCTGCTGGAGGAACCCGCATGAGCCCGGCCGGCGCGAACGATCCCGGCCTGCCGGAGCTGGCGGCCATGGCGGGCATCGCGGAATACTGGACCGACGCGCGCCGGCGTCCACAGCGCGTCTCCGCCGATACCTTGCGGGCGCTGCTGACCAGCCTGGGCCTGCCCGCCGCCAGCGCGAGCGACGTCCGCGAGAGCGCGCAGCGCCTGGCCGAAGACGCCGCCCGGCTCCCGCCCCTGCTCGCGGCGCGCGGCGGCGCGTCCCTGGCGCTGCCGTCCTCAGCGCGCGGCCCCTGCCGGATCCATTGCGAATCGGGCCGCGTCGTCGAAGGCCGCGTCGTTCCGGCGCAAGCCGGCCCTGTCCTCGCCGTGCCCGACGAGCCCGGCTACCACGCGCTTTCCTTTGCCGGCGGCCAGACCGCCGTGCTGGCCGTCGCGCCCCGGCAGGCGCCCAGCCTCGCGGAATTGACCGGACAGGCCGGCGCGCGCTGCTGGGGACTGTGCGCGCAGGTCTACAGCCTGAGACGGGGGCCCGGCGCCGGCGCCCTGGGCGCCGAAGACGACTTCGGGGATTTCGGCGCGCTGCGCCAACTGGCCGTCCTGGCCGCCGAACATGGCGCGGACGCGCTGGCCATCAGCCCGGTGCATGCCATGTACGCCTCGCAGCCCGGCCGCTGCAGCCCCTACTCCCCGTCCAGCCGGCTGTTCCTGAACCCCCTGTATGCGAATCCGGCCGCGGTCCTGGGCGCGGCGGCGCTGCGCCGGGCCCAGGTCGAAGAACCCGGCGGCCCGGACGGCGCGGCCTGCATCGACTGGCCGCGCGCGGGCGCGCGGCGCCAGCGCCTGCTTCGCGCGCTGCACCGGCAGTTCCGCGCCTCGGCGCCCGCCGACCTGCGCCAGCGCTACGCCCGGTTCTGCGCCCAGCAGGGCCAGGCCCTGCGGGACCACGCCGTGTTCGAATCCCTGCATGCCGCGCGCGGCGCGCAGGCGCCCTGGACCCAATGGCCCGCGCAATGGCGCGACCCGGAGTCGGCCTGTGTCAGGCGCTATGCCCGCATGCACGCCATCGAGGTGGACTTCCACCAGTTCGCCCAGTGGCTCGCGGCCGAAAGCCTGGCCCTCGCGCACGCCGCGGGACGCGAGGCGGGAATGCGGGTGGGCCTGATCGCGGACCTGGCCGTGGGCGACAGCCCGGACGGCAGCCACGCCTGGGGACGCCAGGCGGACCTGTTGCCGCGCGTCGCGATCGGCGCGCCGCCCGACATCCACAATCCGCTGGGGCAGAATTGGGGCTTGACCGCTTTTTCGCCGCGCGCGGTCGCCGCCTCGGGATACGCCGCCTTCATCGACATGCTGCGCGCGACGCTGGCGCACGCGGGCGGCCTGCGCATCGACCACATCCTGGGCATGGCGCGGCTGTGGCTGGTGCCGGAAGGCGCGCCGCCGACCGAAGGCGCCTACCTGCGCTATCCGTTGCGGACCCTGCTTGCGCTGACGGCGCTGGAGGCGTGGCGCCACCGCGCCCTCGTCATCGGCGAGAACCTCGGCACGGTGCCCGACGGATTCGACCAGGAACTCGCGGACCACGGCGTCCTGGGCATGAACGTGCTGTGGTTCATGCGGCGGGCGCCGGACCCCGTGCCCGCCGATACCGCGGATCCGGCGCCCGGGCCGCCCTCCGCCTTCGCCGCAGCGCGGGACTGGCCGCCCGGGTCCGCCGCCATGACGACCACGCACGACCTGCCCACGCTGCGCGGCTGGTGGACCGGCCGCGACATCGATTGGCGGGTCAAGCTCGGCCTGCTGGGCCCGGACGACAGCGAAGAGACGCTGCGGCGCGGCCGCGCGGCCGACCGCGTGCTGCTGTCGCAAGCCATGGGCGGTCCGGCCGCGGCGCCGCCCTCGGAACCGCCGCTGGCGGACCTGCTGCGCTTCGTGTCCGCCACGCCCTGCCCGCTGCTGCTGGTGCCGATGGAAGACCTGGCCGGCGCGCTGGACCAGCCGAACCTGCCCGGCACGATAGACGTGCACCCGAACTGGCGCCAGCGCCTGCCCCTGGACAACCCCGCCTGCTTTGCCGACCCGGCCGCGCGCCTGCGGCTGGACGCGATGCGCGGCGGCCGGGGCCGGCCATGAGCCCGCCGGGCCGCCCCAAGGGCGAATACCGGAATGCGCGGCAGGAAGGCCATCGAGCCGGCCCGCCCCGCGCCACGGCCCGGCTGCAACTGCATGCCGGCTTCACGCTGGACGACGCGCGCGACCGCGTGGACTACTACGCGGACCTGGGCGTCAGCCATCTCTATCTGTCGCCCATCACCCGCGCCCGGCCCGGCTCCACGCATGGCTACGACGTGATCGACCACGCCGCCGTCAATCCCGAACTGGGCGGCGAGCCCGCCTTGCGGCGCCTGGCGCAAGCGGCGCGGCGGCGCGGCCTGGGGCTGATCGCGGACATCGTCCCCAACCACATGGCCGCGCATCCGGCCAATCCGTGGTGGCGCGACGTGCTGGCGCTGGGCGAGGCCAGCGCCTACTCCCGGCACTTCGACATCGACTGGCAGACGCCCGACCCCGCGCTGCGGGGCAAGGTGCTGCTGCCGGTGCTGGCCGGCCCCTATGGCGATTGCCTGGCGCGCGGCGATCTCCGGCTGCGCCGCGACCCCGATAGCGGCGAACTCGAGCTGGAAGCGCCGGGCGGACGCTATCCCGTCGCGCCGCCGTCGATACCGCGCGGGATCGACCCGCGGGCGCTCGCGCGTCTTTACGATCCCGGCGAGGAAAGCGGCCGGGAGCGCCTGCACCGCCTGCTGGAGCGGCAACACTACCGGCTGGCCTGGTGGCGCACCGCGCCCGACCAGATCAACTGGCGCCGCTTCTTCGAGATCAGCGAGCTCGTGGGCGTGCGGGTCGAGGACGAAGCCGTCTTCGACGCGGTCCATGCGCTGATCCTGCGGCTGTACGCCGAAGGCATCCTGGACGGCCTGAGGATCGACCACATCGACGGACTGGCCGCGCCGGGCGCCTACCTGCGCCGCCTGAACCAGCGCCTGGCCCAGGCATGCGCCGGCCGTCCGCCCGCTTGCGCGCAGCCGCGGGCCTATCTGGTGGTGGAGAAGATCCTGGCGCCCGGCGAAGCGCCGGACCCGCGCTGGCAAATCGACGGCACGACCGGCTACGACTTCATGGACCAGGCCGGCGCGCTGCTGCATGCGCCCGCCGCCGAAGCCCCCCTGCGCGCGTTCTGGCAGGCCCTGACCGGCGACATGCGCCCGCCGCGGGAACAGTTGGAGGCGGCCCGCCGGCGCATGCTTGCGCGGCATTTTCCGTCGGAACGGCTGGCGCTGGTGCGCAGCCTGGAGCGCATCGCGCGGCTGGACGGGCACACCCGCGACTGGAGCGCGAACGCCATCGACCGCGCGCTGTCCGCCATGCTGGCCGCTTTTCCCGTCTATCGCACCTATGCCGAGGACGGCGGGCGCGGCGAGGCCGACCGCCAGGTGTGCCGCGAGGCCTTGCGGCGCGCGGCGGTCTTGCTGGACGCCCGCCCCGGCACGGCGGACGCGGCGCTGCTCGCGCAACTGGACCGATGGCTGGACGGCTCGGAGGTGCCCGGGCTCGACGCGCCCGCCCGCGCCGAACGCGACCAGGCGCTGCGCCGCTTCCAGCAATTGACGCCGCCCCTGGCCGCCAAGTCGCTGGAAGATACGCTGCTGTACCGCTACGGGCCGCTGTTGTCGCGCAACGAGGTCGGCGCCAGCGCCGACGCCTTCGCGCTGGCGCCGGCCGCCTTCCGCGCGCTGGTCGACGCGCGCGCCCGCGCGCATCCGCACGCCATGCTCGCCACCGCCACGCACGACCACAAGCGCGGCGAAGACGCCAGGGCCCGGCTGGCCGTCCTGAGCGAAATGCCGCAGCGATGGCGGGACACCGCGCAGCGCTGGATCCAGGCGCTGCCCGCCGGCGAGGCGCCCACGCTGGCCGACCGCTACCTGCTGGTGCAGACGCTGGTCGGAGCGTGGCCGGCCGACTGGGACGCGAGCCGCGGCGCGCAGCCCGGCGACGAGGCCGCGCATTGGCTGGAACGCGTCGCGCAGTGGCAGTTGAAGGCCTTGCGCGAAGCGAAACTGCACACCTCCTGGACCGATCCGGATCCCGTCTACGAAGACGCGGCCCGGGGCGCGCTCGGCTTCCTGCTGGCCGATCCGCGAGGCCGCGAACTGCTGGGCGAGATCGCCGGGTTCGCGTTCGAACTGGCGCCGGCGGGCCTGGTCAACAGCCTGACCCAGACGCTGCTGCGCAACACGCTGCCGGGCGTCCCGGACCTGTACCAGGGCACGGAGCTATGGGATTTCAGCCTGGTCGATCCCGACAACCGCCGTCCGGTCGATTATGCGCGGCGCGAATCGCTGCTGGCCGAGGCGCGCGGCGCCGCGCCCATCGACCTGTCGGAGTCCGCCTGGCGCGGCGGCTCGGTCAAGCTGACGCTGATCCAGCGGCTGCTGGCGGCCAGGGCGCGCCTGCCGGCGCTGTTCGCCCAGGGCGGATGCGCCGCCGTGCCGGCCGAAGGCCCGCGGGCGGAACAGGTGCTTGCCTGGCTGCGCCAGCACGAGGGCCAGAATGCCCTGATCGTCGCGCCGCACCTGTGCGCGCTGCGGCTGGACGGCTATGCCCGCGGCCGGTCCGCGCAGGCGCGCGGCCATTGGGCGGACACGGCGCTGCGGCTGCCCCCGGCGGCGGCCGGCGGCGCCTGGCACGACGCGCTGGACGGCCGCCGGCTGAGGCCGCTGGCCGACGGCCGCCTGCCGCTGGCCGAGATCCTGCGCGACATGCCCGTCGCGCTGTGCCTGTCCGTCCGGAACTGACCGTCCGGCATGCAAAAGGCCCTGCCCGCGTCCCGGAGCGGGCGCGGGCAGGGCCGGCAAGACCGCGATTCCGCCCTGGGCCGGGAACGCGGTCCAGGGCGTCAGCGCGGCATCTTGCTTTGCTGCCCCGGCGCATGGCCTTGCTGCTGGCGATCCTTGTCGACCTGCTGGCCAGGCTGGCCGGATTGCTGCCCCGGCTGCTTGCGGTCCTTGGGATCCTCCTGGGCCTGCTGTTTCTGGGGCTGCTTCTGCTGATCGGGCTGGTTCTGAGTGGACATTGCAAATCTCCTGGTAAGCGGACACACTCCGCTGGACTACCAAGAGCAACCCGCGTGCCCAAACCCGCGCCGGGCAATGGCCGGCGGCACGGATGTGGGGACGGAGGAGATCGCGGGCGGAATCGGTAAAGGCCGGATCCGCCCGGTAAATTCTGCGCTGCCGCGGCCGCCCTACTGGGCGGTCACGTGGCGGGCGCGGCGCAATGGCGCGGCATCCTGCTTGACGTCTTCGTACACGTCCAGCCAAGACGAGGCATACGGCGTGGGCGCGGCCATGGCGTCGCCGCGGTCGCGCTGCGTGCGCAGGCGCATCATCAGCTCGTCCAGCGGCATCGGGCGGCCCAGCGCGAAACCTTGTCCGTAGCGGCAGCCCGCGGCGCGCAGCGCGGGAATGTCCGCCATGTTCTCGACCCCTTCCGCCACTACGCGGCGGCCGAGCCGGTTCGCCAGTTCGGCGGCGGTGCGCAGCACTTCGAACGCCACGGCGCTGCGGCGCATGCGGGTGACGAAGTACTGGTCGATCTTCACTTCGGACAATGGGATGGCGGACAGCAGTTTCAAGGACGCGTGCCCGGTGCCGAAATCGTCCAGGCTGACTTCGCAGCCGGCGTTCTCCAGTTTCAGGAGCGAGGCCCGCAGCACGTCCAGTTCGCGGATGGGCTGGTCCTCGGTCAGTTCCACGCGCACCAGGGACGCCGGCAATTCCGCGGCGTGGATGCGCCCGAGCAGGAAGTCCACCGCGCGTTCGTCCGACAACGTGGACGCGGGCGCGTTGATGGCGACGGGCACCGCGATGCCGGCGCGCCGCAAGCCGAGCAGCATGTCGATCACCCGCAGGCAGACGCGTTCGAAAAGGATGCTGTCCAGGCCCAGCCGGTTGACGGCGGGGATGAATTCGCCGGGCATGATGATGCCCAGCCGGGGATGCTGCCAGCGCGCCAGCGCCTCGGCGGATACGATCCTGCCGGTCAGCAGGTCCACCTGCGGCTGCAACAGCATGCGCAGGCCATCCTTGCCTGTAATCATGGCGGCGATCTCGTCGTCGCTTGCCACCGAGCTTGCGGAAGCCTCGTGATTCGACATCATGCCGACCCTCCTTGAGCGCCTCTGGGCAAAGCCTGCGCTGTCCGGGCGCAGAAAAGGCACATTGGACGTGAGCATTCCCAGCTATAAGGTTTTTTGTATGCGATTTCGCGCAATTGTTCCAGGCAAATTTGCGGGTTTGACGCGGTAAAGTCACACAGATGTAACCATGCGTATTGGCCCCCGCGCAACAGGGGAATATCCGGCCCCGTGGACGGACCGCATCGCGGCGTCTTGTCGACATGGTAGGGTTTGCGTCTTCCGCCCGCCGGGCGCTTTTCTGCCGTTCTCTTTCCGCGTGACGAATCTGCTTTCCCGCTGGCGCGCCTCCGCGCGCCACGTCCTGTGGCTGGACGCCCTGCAAGCCGCCGCCATCAGCGCGGCGCCGGTCATCCTGGCGGCGCTGGCGCACGAGCCCCGCCTGGGCTGGACCGCCATCGCCGCGTTCTGGGCCTGCTTCGGCGATCCCGGCGGGCCGCTGCGCCAGCGCGCCGGCGCCATGCTCGCGCTGGGCCTGATCGGCGCGCTCTTCTGCTTCCTGGCCAGCGCCAGCGCCGGTCATCTTTGGTTGCTATTGCCCCTGACCTTTCTGTGCTGCACTTTCGGCGGCCTGTTGCGCGTGCTGGGGCCGGCCGCCGCCATCGTCGGCACCTTGCTGTCGGCCGGCTTCGTCGTCGCGGCCGAACTCCCCGCGCCCACGCTCGCGGACAGCCTGTCCTATACCCTGTTCTTCCTCGCGGGCGCGGTCTGGGCCATCCTGATGACGGCCCTGGTCTGGCGGCGCCGCCCCTGGAAGGACGCGACGCTCGCCGTCGCGCATTGCTACCGGGGCCTGGCGGACTTCGCCGCGGCGCTGGCCCATCTGTACTCGGGCCTTGCGCCCGCCGCCGGCCCCCAGGCCTGGAGCGCCGTCACGCGGCCGCGGCGCAGCGCCCAGCGCGCCGCCCTGGAAGCCGCCCGGACGCGCATCCGCGAAGTGCAGGACACCCGCCCTTCCCGCCGCGCCCGCGCGCACCAGTTGCTGTACCTGCTGGACAGCGCGGAAGACAGCTTCATCGCCCTGGTGGCGGCGGCCGACCTGCTGGAATCGAACGCGCCGCGCTGGCTCGGCCGCGGCGCGGGCGCGCATCTGTCGCACGCGCTGCACCGCTATGCCGCCGTGTGCAACGCCATCGCCAGCACGTCCGACGTCAACGATGCCCGCCAGGCCGAATGCCTGCGCGAACGCCTGGCGCACTACGGCGCGGGCCTGCGCGAACTGCGCGGCAGCGCCCTGGCCCACGCGCCCGACCTCGCCAGCATGGCCCCGGTGCTGGACCGCCTGCAGCAGACCGCGCAGTCCGTCGCGCAATCGTTGTTCGACCATGGCGGCGCGCCCGCCGCGCCCGCCCGCGACCGCCTGGCGGAAAACCGCGCGCGCGGCGCCTGGCGCAGCCTGCGCCAGAACCTGCGCTTCGAGTCCGACGCCTTCCGCCACGCCTTGCGGGTGGGCGTCGGCGCCACCATCGCCGTCGCGCTGTCGAAGACCTTTGCCGTCAACCACGGCTACTGGATGTCCCTGACGCTGGTCTTCATCCTGCAACCCTACTTCGCCATCACCTGGCAGCGCACCCTGGAGCGCGTCGCCGGCAGCGTGGCCGGCGCCATCGGCGCGTCCCTGCTGGGCCTGTTGCTCAGCACGCCCTTGTCCGTGGCGCTGGCCGTGCTGCCGATCGCCCTGGGCACCTTCGCCGCCCGCACCATCCACTATGCGCTGTTCACCTTCTTCCTGACGTCCCAGTTCGTGCTGGTCAGCCACATCCAGCAGCCGGAGATCTACGAGCCCACGCTGGCCGCGCTGCGCGCCTTCAACAGCGTGCTGGGCGGCATCCTGGCGCTGCTGGTGGGCGTTCTGGTCTGGCCCGAGAAAGAGCCCCGCCAACTGGCCGGGGCGCTGGCGCGCGCGCTGGAGCGCCACGCCGACTATGCGCGGGCCCTGATCCTGCGCAAGGCCGGCGGCGGCGCGGCCCAGGACGTCGTGGGCCTGCGCCGCGAGGCCTGCCTGTCGGCCGACAACGCCGAGGCGTCCCTCCAGCGGCTGCAACAGAATCCGGTGCACCGGGACCGCAACGTCGATACGGCGGTCGGCCTGCTCAACGCCATGCGGCGCATCACCGCGGCCGGCACGGTGCTGGAGATCCAGCCGCCGCTGTCCGCGGATACGCCCGAGGCGGCCGCGCTGCGCGACTACGGGCAGGTCTTGGCGGGCGCGCTGCATCCGCGGGCGTCGACGCCCGCGCCCGGCCCGCGCCAACTGGCGCTGCCCGCGGCCATCGGCCAGGCCAGCCCCGACCTGGCCGGCCCCCTGGACCGCATCGCGCAGCAGGCGCGCCAGATCCGGCAACTGCGCGAGCGCGTGGAACGCGCGCCGCCCGCGCAATAAGCCCCGCGTTTGCGCCGTGTCCGGGAAACTGGCGGGCGCTTGACGCGAATCAATAGCCATCCTTGGCGGACGCGCAACCATATAGGTATCGGACGTTAAACCAAGGAGGCCTCCATGTATCGTCGCATTTCCGTCCACCTCGACCACGGGTTCGATTGCAAGCGCCGCACCGATGCCGCGCTGGTTTTGGCCAAGCGCCACAAGGCCGAACTGGTCGGCATCTACGCCAACGCCGCGCCGCCGCAGTACTACTACGGCGAATCCGTGCTGATGTCCCGCGCCACTTCCGTCATGAAGGAATTGCAGACGCAAAGCCGCGACGCGGTGCAGACCGGCTTCCTCGCGGCCGCTGCCGCGGCCGACGTGCCGGCCGTGGTGCGCGCGGGCGATTCCTCGCCCAGCGCGACCGTCGCCCTGCTGGGGCGCACCAGCGACCTGATCATCGTCAGCCAGGAAAATCGCCAGGACGTCGAGGCCGCCCACGAAATCGAGTTCGTCGAACAAACGCTGCTGACGGCCGGCCGCCCGGTGCTGGCGCTGCCGTCCAGCGGGGACTTCCCCGTCATCGGGGACCGCGTGCTGTGCTGCTGGGACGGCAGCCGCGAAGCCGCCCGCGCGCTGGCCGACGCCGCGCCCATCCTGCGGCTGGCCTCGAGCATGATCGTGCTGACCATGGACGAAGGCGAATCCAACGGCAAGGCCGAGGCGCCCTTCGAAGACCTGGTCACCTACTGCGTGGCCCAGGGCATGCCGGCCCCCGAGCACGTGCAGCGCGACATCAAGGGCGTCGGCGTGGGCAGCACCATCCTGAATGCCGCCGCGGACTACAGCGCGGACCTGCTCGTCATGGGCGCGTACGGCCACAGCAAGTTCCGCCAGTGGGCGCTGGGCGGCGCCACCGCGTCCATCCTGAAGAGCATGACCGTCCCGGTCATGTTCTCCCACTAGCGATCAGGCCGCCGCGCTCCGGGCGGCGCCCGCCGCCACCGGCGTCAGCACCGGCCTGCCGGCGAAATGCGCGCCGGCATTGTCCAGGAACAGCGCGACGGTGGCGTCCACGGCTTCCGGGGAACGGCCCGCGCTGTGCGGGGTCAGCACCACGTTGTCGAGCTGCCTGAGCGCTTCCGGAATGGACGGTTCGCCGTCCACCACGTCCAGCCCGGCGCCGGCTATGCGGCCTTCGGCCAGCGCCGCGATCAGGGCCTGCGTGTCGACCACGCTGCCGCGCGCAATATTTACCAGGTAGCCGCCGGGCCCCAGCGCTTCCAGCACCTCGGCGTCCACCAGATGCCGCGTGGCCGCGCCGCCCGGCGTGGCCACCACCAGGAAATCCGACGCGGCCGCCAGCGCCCGGGGGCTGTCGAAATAGGCGTAGCCGGTTTCGGGCCGGGCGCGCCGGCTGAAATAGCCGACCGGCATGCCGAAGCCGTTGGCGCCGCGCCTGGCGATCTCCAGGCCGATGGTGCCCAGGCCCAGGATGCCCAGGCGCTTGCCCGTGACCTGCGGCCCCATGAAACCATTCCAGTGGCCCTGGCGCACCCACGCGTCGGCCTGCGGCAGGCGGCGCGCGGCGCCCAGCAGCAGCGCCATCGCGTGGTCCGCCACCGATACCGCGTTGGCGCCGGGGCCGTTGGTCACCACGATGCCGCGCGCGGCCGCCGCGGCGAGATCGATGTTCTCGTACCCCACGCCCAGCGAACAGACCATCTCCAGCCTGGGCAGCGCCGCCATCTCGTCGGCGTGAAAGCCGGTGGCGCCGCGCGTGAGCACGATGCGGATCTCGCCGGCGTGCTCGCGGATCGCCCGGGCCCGCGATTCGGCGGTCGGCGCGTAAAGGGCGCGGAAACCGCGCGACTCGAAAACAGGCAGGTAGTCCTGCACGCTTTCGATCAGGACTAGCAGGGGTATGGTCATGTCGGGAATGCCGCGGATGGCGAGGCTTTGCGCGAAAACCCGGGCATCTTACGCCTCGCCACCCGCGCGCGCCACCCGCCGGCTCCCGGACCGGCAGGCAGCGCGCGGGCCCTGCCCCGGGCCCCGCGGGGACGCGGGGCCCGGGCGTTCGCCAGGCCGCTACAAGCGTCCCGTCAGCAGCATCACGATCAGCACGATCAGCAGGATGCCCAGGATGCCGCTGGGGTAGTAGCCCCAGCCCCGGCTGTGCGGCCAGGCGGGCACGGCGCCCACGAGCAGCAGGATGAGAATGATCAGCAGAATGGTCGACATGGCGGCTCCTCGTCTTTATCGATTCGAGTTCTTGGATGGCGGGCGGACATCACTTCCCTGGCGGCGTGATTTCCTTGATCGGCGGGGAAAGCGGGGGCAGATCGACGTCCGGTTCGTCGGTGTCCGGATCCACCGGCAGATCGCCGGGCGGCGAGCCTGGCGGAATCGGATCGGGCTTGGGTGGAACGTGCAGGTAAAGAGTGGGTTGCATGACGGCCTCCTGTAGGAATCCCAGCCGTCTGCAGCAAGTCCCGTTCCCGGCGGCCCGGCCGGGAACGCCGGATGCTGGTGGCGGCGGGGCCGCCCGTGCCCGCCGGAGACCGGATGAAAACTTCACGCCCCGCCCAACCCGCGCCCTCCGCCTCCGAAGAGGCGGGGCTGGTCTATGTGGACGACACCCGGAAGGGGTATGCCCGCCTGCGGCTCAACGGCCATGCGTTTGCCTATCTGGACACGCGCGGCCGGCGCATCCGCGACGCCCGCGAAATCGCGCGCCTCGATGCCCTGGCCATCCCGCCCGCCTACGAGGCGGTGTGGATCTGCCCTTCCCCGCGCGGGCATCTGCAGGCCACGGGACGCGACGCCCGCGGCCGCAAGCAGTACCGCTACCACCCCGACTGGACGGCGGTGCGCGACGCCGACAAATACCAGAGCCTGGCGGCCTTCGGCCTGGCGCTGCCGCGCATCCGGCGGCGGGCCGACCGCGACCTGCGCGCGCCCGGCCTGTCGCAGGACAAGGTGATCGCGGTGCTGGTGCGGCTGCTGGAAGCCACGCTCATCCGCATCGGCGCGCGCGAATACGCCCGCAGCAACAAGTCCTACGGGCTGACCACGCTCAAGCGCCGCCACGCCAGCGTGGCGGGGAGCCGGATCCGCTTCCGGTTCCAGGGCAAGAGCGGCGTGGCGCACGACGTCACCATGGCCGACCGCCGCCTGGCCCGCGTCATCAAGCGCTGCCTGGACATTCCCGGCCAGCAGTTGTTCCAGTACCTGGACGACGAAGGCGGCAGCCATCCCGTGGACTCCGGCGCCGTCAACGCCTATCTGCGCAGTGCCGGGGCGGAAGACTTCACGGCCAAGCACTACCGCACCTGGGCGGGCTCGGTGCTGGCCTATGCCGCGCTCCAGGCCCGTCCCGCGGAGGACGAGGACCAGGCCCGCAAAACGGTGGCCGACGTCATCCGGCAGGTGGCGCAGCGGCTGGCCAACACGCCCGCGGTCTGCCGGGCCTGCTATGTGCACCCCGCCATCCTGGACGCCTATCTGGCCGGCCGCCTGCCGGCGCGATCGCCCGCCCCGCCCGGCCCCCGGGGACTGCAAGCGGACGAACGCCGCCTGCTCGCGTTCCTGCGGGACTCCCCCGGCCCTGCCTGCGCGCGGGCATCCGGGAACGGCGGAAACGGCCGGTCAAAGAATCGATGAGCGCGCGTTCTTGGCGCGCGGCTGCGGCGCCGAGCCGTCCGCCCAGTTCGATTCGGTGCGGTTGTCGGCCACGGCCCGCTTGTCGCGCGCGGCCTCGTCCGGCGTCGAGGCCCCTGGTTTATCCGGTATGCGCGGCACATCGACGGGGCCGCGCGGCGGCAGTATCTTAGCGTTGTCTTCCGGCTGTTTGCGGGCGCGGGCGGACTTGGCTTTTCCGGGTGCGGATGCGGGTTTCATGCGTCTCTCCAATCGGGATCCGGTCTTCCATCCTACGGCGCCCCTGCATTCGAAAAAACCTTCCGCAAGGCCAAATTGCAAGCGGATGTGCCCGCTGCCGCCGGGCGCGCCGATTGCCGTTCGGCACGGCGGCTCACAAGGAGATGCAATGCGAGACCCAAATTTCGAGCAATGTGTGCAAGCCTGCTACGAATGCGCCATCGCCTGCGATGTGTGCGCCGCCATATGCCTGGAAGACGAGCCCGCGCGCATGAAGCGTTGCATCGGCCTTTGCACCGATTGCGCGGCCGTCTGCCGGCTGTGCGCCGCGATGCTGGCGCGCAACGGCGAATTCTCCACCGCGCTGTGCACTTTATGCGCGCTCGTCTGCGATGCCTGCGCGCGCGAATGCTCGCCGCATGGGGCGCAGCACTGCCAGATTTGCGCGGGCGCCTGCCTGGGCTGCACACTGGCATGCCGCGACATGCTCGAGCGCTGATTTCCGATCCCACCGCGCGGCCGTCCGGGCCGGTCCGCGCGGGCCTGTTTCCAGCCCGACCGTCAGGAGCTTTCGATGGCCACTACGAACACCCCCCTGCCTTCCGACTTCCCCGAGAACGGCCCGGACAACGGCGGCGCGCGGCGCCGCGCGCGGCACCCGGAATCCTGGATCGACGAACTGGAAGCCACGCTCAACGACAAGGAAGCCACGGACCTGGAAGCGCTCAGGTCGCGGCTGTCGGACCAACTGCGGGCCACGCGGCGCAGCCTGCGCGACGCCTCGGACAACGCCAGCGACCTGATGCGCGAAACCCTGGACTGCACCGAGGAATACATCCACGCGCGGCCGTGGCAGGCAATCGGGCTCGTCGCCGGCGCGGCCTTCCTGTTCGGGGTCGTGGTGGGCCGCCAGTAAGGCCGTGGGCCCGTCCCGGCATTCCCGCGTCCGCCGCGGTCCCGCGGCGCGCCGGGCATGCGCCTTGCTGGGGCTGGGCTTCCCTATCGACTGGAGCCGGCCATGGCGCGTACCATCTGGAAAGGCGCGATCTCGTTCGGCCTGGTGCACGTGCCTATCGTGGTCCATCCCGCGACCCGGCCGCACCGGCTGGATTTCGACTGGATAGACCGCCGCGACGACGCGCCCGTCGGGTATCAGCGCATCAACAAGCGCACCGGCAAGGTCATTGCCTCGGAAGACATCGTCAAGGGATACGAGTACGAAAAAGGCGAGTACGTCTACATGAACGACGAGGACTTCAAGCGTGCCAACGTCGCCGCCACCCAGACCGTGGAGATCCAGGGCTTCGTGGACGCCGCGGAAGTCCCCATCTATTACTACGACACGCCCTACTACCTGGCGCCGGACCGCCGCGGCGAAAAAGGCTATGCCTTGCTGCGCGAAGTGCTGCGGCAGGCCGGCAGGCTGGGCCTGGCGCGCGTGGTCCTGCACACCCGCCAGTACCTGTGCGCGCTGCTGCCGCAGGGAGACGCCCTGATGCTGATCACGCTGCGCTACGCCGACGAAATCCTGTCCGCGGACGAACTGGACCTGCCCGGCGGCAAGGCCGCCGCCCCGCCCGCGCGCGAACGCGACATGGCCATGCGGCTGGTGGACGACATGACCGGCCCCTGGGACCCGGAAGCGTACCGGGACGACTACCGCGAAGACCTGCTGGAGGCCATCGGCAGGAAGATCAAGGCCGGCAAGACCCACGCGCTGACCGAGCCCGGCGAAAAACCGCCCCGTGAATCCGCCAAGGTGATCGACCTGATGTCCCTGCTCAAGCAGAGTATCGAACAGCGCGGATCCGCCCGGAAACCGCCCGCCCCGAAGGCCGCCGCCAAGAAGCGGACGGCAGCCAAAAAGGCCCCCGCCCGCAAGTCCGGCGCGGCGGCCAGGCGCAAGGCCGCATGAGGAAAGCCCATGAGCGAACCGCTAGCCCAGTACCGCAGGAAACGCGACTTCACCGGCACCCGCGAACCCGCGGGCAAGGCCCTTCAGGCGCGCGCCGGGAGCCCGCTGTCCTTCGTGGTCCAGCGCCATCAGGCCCGCGCCCTGCACTATGACTTCAGGCTGGAGCTCGACGGGGTGCTGGTGAGCTGGGCGGTGCCCAAGGGCCCCAGCCGCGATCCCGACGTGAAGCGCCTGGCGATCAAAGTGGAGGATCATCCGGTCGAATACGGCAAGTTCGAAGGCGACATTCCCAAGGGCCACTACGGCGCGGGGCACGTGGACATCTGGGACAGCGGAACCTGGACGCCGGACGGCGATCCGCGGCGGGGGCTGGCCAGCGGCCATTTGCGCTTCACCCTGCGCGGCGGCACGCTCCAGGGCGCCTGGGCGCTGCTGCGGCTGGGCAAGGACGACAAGCAATGGCTGCTGCGCAAGCTGGACGACGAGGCCGCGGTGGAAGGCGATGACGCCGAAGCCTCGCCAGGCCGCCGCAAGCCGGCTTCCGCGAAGGCCGCCAAGACGACCACCAAGGCCGCCGCGTCCGCCAGGCCCGCCCCGGCGGGCCGCCGCGCGTCCCTGCCGGCGGCCCTGGTGCCGCAACTGGCCACGCTGGTGGACGCGCCGCCCCAGGGCCCCGGCTGGTCCTATGAAGTCAAGTACGA
Source organism: Achromobacter veterisilvae (assembly GCF_037619525.1). Taxonomy (NCBI): domain Bacteria; kingdom Pseudomonadati; phylum Pseudomonadota; class Betaproteobacteria; order Burkholderiales; family Alcaligenaceae; genus Achromobacter; species Achromobacter veterisilvae. The sequence continues at coordinate 4,288,846 of NZ_CP148753.1, forward strand.
CGGCTATCGCATCCTGTGCCGCTTCCAGCACGGGCGCGCGCGCCTGGTCAGCCGCAGCGGCAAGGACTGGACGGAACGCATGGCGCCCCTGGCGGACGCCTTGAGCGCGCTGGACCTGCCCGACGGCTGGATGGACGGCGAGGTGGTCTGCCTGGACGAACGCGGCCTTTCCGATTTCCAGTTGCTGCAGAACGCGCTGGACGGCCGCACCGGGGACCTGTCCTTCATGGCGTTCGACTTGCCGTACTGGGACGGCGCCGACCTGCGGCGCCTGCCGCTGTCCGAGCGGCAATCGCGCCTGGAAGCGGTGCTGGCCGCCCTGCCCGAGGGCGGCCCCTTGCTGATGACGCAGCGCCTGGAAGTGGCCGACGGCACGGAAGGCCGCGCGGCCTGGGCCGAAGCCTGCCGCCTGAGCCTGGAGGGGCTGATCTGCAAGCGCCTGGACGCGCCTTACGTGGCGGGCCGCGGCACGGCCTGGCTGAAACTCAAATGCCGGCCGCGGCAGGAATACGTCATCGGCGGGTATACCTCGCCCAGCGGGTCGCGCGCGCATTTCGGGGCGCTGCTGGTGGGCCTGCGCAAAGACGGAAAGCTGGCGTACGCGGGCCGGGTCGGCACGGGCTTTACCGCCGCCACCCTCGCGTCGCTGCACAAGAAGCTGCGCGCGCTCGAAACCGCGGCCAGCCCCTTCGGCGGCGAATTGCCGGGCCCCGGCCGCTACGGGCGCGGCCCCGCCGCGGTCCATTGGGTCCAGCCCGAACTGGTGGCGGAAATCCGCTACGCCAGCCTCACGCAGGACGGGCTGCTGCGCCAGGCGTCGTTCGTCGGCCTGCGCGAAGACAAGCCGGCGGACGAAGTCAGCGGCGAAAACACGGCCGATCCTCCCGCGCCCTCCGGCGCTCGGGGCGACAGGGTCGGCAACACGCTGATCACGCATCCGCGACGCGTGATCATGCATGACCCGGACACCAGCAAGCTCGACCTCGCGCGCTACTACGAGGCCGCCGGCCCCTTGATCCTGCCCCACCTGCAAGGCCGGCGCATTGCGCTGCTGCGCTGCCCGGACGGCACCGACGCCACCTGCTTTTTCCAGAAGCACATCGGCGGCGAACTGCCCGACGGCCTGGAACGCGACGGCGAGCACCTGCTGATCCGGTCGATCGAGGGGGTATTCGCCATGGCGCAGCGCGGCGTCATCGAATTCCATACCTGGGGAGCGAAAGAACCCCGTCCCGACGAGCCCGACCGCATCACGATCGACCTGGATCCCGGCCCGGACGTGCCCTGGAAGGCGGTCGCCGAAGGCGCGCAACTGGCCCGCGGACTGATGGAGGAAATCGGCCTCGCGCCCTTTCTCAAGACCACGGGCGGCAAGGGCCTGCACCTGGTCGCGCCGATCCGCCCGACCCAGTCCTGGGATACCGTCAAGGGCCTGGCGCACGCGCTGGCGAACGAACTGGCGCGCGTCATCCCGGAGCGCTTCACCTCGAATATGTCCAAGGTCCGCCGGCAGGGACGCATCTTCGTGGACTACCTGCGCAACGGCAACGGCGCCACGGCCATCGCCGCGTACTCGGCTCGCGCGCGGGCGGGCGCGCCGGTTTCCATGCCGGTCGGATGGGACGTCCTCGAACCGGGCCGCGATCTGCGCGGCGCCGCCTACAACATCCGCAACGCGGTGGCGGCCGCGCGGGAACTGGGCGACCCGTGGCGCGGCTACGAGGCGGCGCGCAAGACGGTGGGCCCGCGCATGCTGAAGAAACTGGGCCTCTAGGCACGCCGTTTGCTCGGATTGCCGCAAGGCGCCCGCCGCGCCTGCCGACCAGGAGATCCGCATGAGCAAACCCACCCACGACGCCACGGGCGCCCGCCCGCATCCCGTTCCGCCCATGCCCGCCCAGCATCTGGAAAAGCCGGGCGAGGAAGCCGACATGGCCCTCAAGCCCCAATACCAGGCGCCGGCCTACCGCGGCAGCGGCAAGCTCGAAGGCATGGCGGCCATCGTCACGGGCGGCGACTCCGGCATCGGCCGCGCCGTCAGCGTGCTCTTCGCGCGCGAAGGCGCGGACGTGGCCGTGGTCTATCTGAACGAACACGAAGACGCCGAAGACACCCGCCGCGCCGTGACGCAGGAGGGCCGCCGCTGCGTGCTGATCGCGGGCGACGTACAGGATCCGGCCTTTTGCGCGAGCGCGGTGGAACAGGCCGTGCAGGCCTTCGGCAAACTCGACATCCTGGTGAACAACGCCGCCTACCAGCAGCACACCGATACGCTGCCCGAAATCAGCGACGACAAATGGGACAAGACCCTGCGCACCAACATCACCGCCTATTTCTACATGGCGCGCTCGGCCCTGCCGCATTTGAAGGCCGGGTCGTCCATCATCAACACCGGATCCGTCACGGGCCTGCGCGGCAGCGCCAGGCTGCTGGATTATTCCTCCACCAAGGGCGCCATCCATGCCTTCACGCGGTCGCTGGCGGCCAACCTGGCCGGCCAGGGCGTGCGCGTGAACGCGGTAGCGCCCGGTCCGGTCTGGACGCCGCTGAATCCCGCCGACCAGAGCCCGGAGGCCATCAAGGAATTCGGCAAGCACACCGACCTGGGCAGGCCCGCGCAGCCGGAGGAGATCTCGCCCGCCTACGTGTTCCTGGCCTCGCCGGCCTGCGCCAGCTACATCACCGGCATCGTGCTGCCCATCACGGGAAGCGCGGGCGACTGAGGCGCGCCGGCCTACTTGGCCGCCGGGGCGATCGAGGCGGGCGCCTCGCGCGAAGCGGGCGACACCGCCGGCGCTTCGCCCTTCACCGGCGGCTGGATCCGGTCCGCGCCCGCGGGCGCGGGCGCGTCGCGCTGGAGCGCGCGGCCCATGGCAAGGTGCTCGGCCACCCCCGGCAACGACCGGACGGCGAAATCGCGGACCTCCGGATCCTCCGACTGCCGGGCCGCCGTCTCGTACAGGCGATTGGCCATCACGTGCGCATCCACCGCGGCCTTTTCGACGTAGACGAGGTCGAAGTCCGCGCCGGTCCGGTTGCGCAGTTCTTCCAGCGTGCGCCGGTCGGGCGCGCCCGGCTGGTCGGGCAGCGTGACCTGCTTGCGCAGGGCCAGCGCCTTCAGGTCCCCATTCATGGCGCGGTGCTGCTCGCGCACCTTGGCCGCGTAGGCCTTCACCTTGCTGCTCTCCGCCCGCTGCTGCGCCAGTTCCGCGGCTTCCACCTCGAACGTCCCGGAACCGGCCGCCGCCTGCAGGAAACGCGCATCCGCTTCGGCCAGGCCCTGCGCGCGCGCCGCGCCCAACGCGCCGGACAGCGCAAGCACCAAGGCCGCCGCCCCGCGCATCCATGTGGTTTTCCTCATGCTGGTCTCCTTCACTGGTCTCCTTGGCGCCCCGGGCCTCTCAACCGGCCATCGACGGCGCATCCACGCGCCGCGGCGGCCTCAAGGGATCGAAGTCTTCCCACTTTCCGTTCAGCCAGCGGCCCTGCGCCCGTTCGATGTCCCGGCCGCCGGCTTCGCTCAGCACTTTCCTCGCCGCCGCGTCGCGGTCCGGAGACACGTGCAGGGCCAGCATGACGCCGGCCTGGCGCAGACCGGGATGCACATCCGGAGCCGGCGGCACGCCGGGCCGCCCGCGGCGGCCCCTGCCGACCACCCACAGGGCGCCCGCGAGCGCGCCCAGGTAGGCGCCCACGCCGGCGGCGGCGATCACGATCAGTATCGAGGCCGCCAGGCGCGCCGCGATCAGCCCGCCCAGCAGCGCGAACAACAGGCCCAGCGCCGAGGCGCCCGCCACGGCGCCGAAGTGCCCACCCTTGGAATCGGGATCGGCCACGCGGTCGCCGCCGATGGGAAAGCGCGCGTGTTCGCCCGCCGTATTGATGTAGAAGGTATGGATATCGTCTTCGGTAAACCCTTCCGTGCAGAGTTTGCGAGCCGCCACGGCGGCTTCGTCGAAGGTGTCGAATCGGGCTGCGACGATCAAGGACATAGGGGTCTCCCGGGCATGAATGGCATGGTGGAAACCGCAGCAACTGCCGTGCCCGTCGCGGGCACGCGGATTGCTGGAGCGGATGACGGCGATTGCGAGGACACCGACATGGACATGCCCGGCGACAACGACGACTTTTCCGTACCGCAGGGCGAATCGGCGCTTGCCGCGCCCGCGAACGCGCGCGCCCTGTCGGCCCTGGACTGGGCCGCGCTGATCGCCATCGTGGCCGGCGGCCTGAACTGCGGCCTGATCGCCGCCGTGGACCTGGACGTCTTCGCGACCATACTGCCGTCCGCCATCGCCATCCGCGCCGTCTACGGATTGATCGGCCTGGCCGCGCTGCGTTGCGTGGTGCTGCTCTTCCGCCTCGGCGACGGCGCGGACTAGGGGCCACGCGCAAAAGCGCCTTGCGCGGGCCCCGGGGCCCGCCTACTTCCCTTCCGGGCGCTTGCCCGGATACTGCCCGCCCTCTTCGTATTGCGGCCCCTTGTCGTTGGGCTTCTTGTCCGAGCCGCGCTCGGGGTGCGGCGGCGGTTTGCCGAAACCCGGCTTGTCCGCCCCGAATTGTCCGCTGCGGCGCGCGGCCTCGCTCTCGTCCCGCGGGGTATTGGCCTGGGGCTTGGCCGGATCCCGCTGCGCCCGCGGCTGTCCGGTGTCGCGTTTCCTGTCGGTGTTCATGGTTGTTTCTCCGTTGAGCGGATGGCGCCTGCGCCCGACGCAAGCCGCGTGCCCGCCCGCGCCGGGAATGCGGCTTGCTTGGCTGGCTCCAGGTCCGCCGCAAGCCGGACCCTCACCCCAAAGGAGTCAACCATGAATCTGTCCAGAGCCGTTCTCCCCGCCGTGGCCCTCGGCCTTTCCGCCCTGGCCTTCCAGGCCCCCGCGCAGACCGCGCCAGGCACCGGCGCCACCGCCGTGCGCAGCAACGAACAGATCGACGATCAATACAAGCTCGACAAGAAACGCTGCGATGCGATGAAGGGCAACCAGAAGGACGTCTGCCAGGAACAGGCCGAGGCCACTCGCGACAAGGCCCGCGCCGACGCCAAGGCGGGCAAGGAAAAGGCCGAGGCCACCCATGACGCCGCCAAGACGCGCAACGAGGCGGACTACAAGGTCGGCAAGGAAAAGTGCGACGCCATGTCGGGCAATGCCAAGGACGCCTGCCTCGCGGACCTGAAGACGCGGCACGGCAAGTAAGCCTAGGGCCTGGACGGGCGTTCCGTCCGGGCCGGGGGTTCGCCCGGCAGCGCATAGCCTGCCGCGGCGTACTCCTCCAGGCGGTTGTATAGGGTCTTGGGACTGATGCCCAGCATCGCGGCCGTCTGCTTCTTCACGCCGTTGCAGCGTTCGAGCGTGGCCAGGATCAGCCGCCGGTCGGCCTCCGCCAGCGTTTCGCCCACCGGCACGCTCACCTGCCCGCTGCGCGCCGCGCCGGCCGGAGACACCTGCGGCACCAGCATGTCCGCGCCCAGCACGTCGCCGTCGGCCATGATGAAGGCGCGCCGCACGAAGTTCTTCAATTCCCGCACATTGCCCGGCCACGCATATTGCTTGAGCACCGCCAGCGCGCTGGGCGAAAAGTCCTTGTCCTTGCCGGCCTCGCGGTTCTGCGCTTCGAGGAAGCGCCGCGCCAGCAGCAGGATGTCGTCGCCGCGCTCGCGCAGCGGCGGCAGTTCGACGGGAAAAACGCTCAGGCGGTAATAGAGGTCCTCGCGCAGCTTGCCCTCCTGGACCGCCTGCTCGGGGTTGCGGTTGGTCGCGGCCACGATGCGGATATCGCAGGCGATCTCCCGGTTGGTGCCCACCCGCATGAACTGGCCGGTCTCGAGCACCCGCAGCAGCTTCACCTGCAGGTCCAGCGGCATCTCGGTGACTTCGTCCAGGAACAGGGTGCCGCCATCGGCGCGCTCGAAATAGCCTTTGTGCTGGCGATCGGCCCCGGTGAAGCTGCCGCGCTCGTGGCCGAACATCTCGCTTTCGATCAGGTTGGGCGAAATGGCGCCGCAGTTCACCGCGATGAACGGCCGCTGCCGCCGCGCGCTGAGTTCGTGGATGGCATGCGCCGCCAGTTCCTTGCCCGTGCCGCTTTCGCCGATCACCAGGGTGGTGACATTGGTGGGCGCCACGCGCCCGAGCTGGCGGTAGAGTTCGAGCATGCGCCCGGACGCGCCGTACATCTTGCCGAAACGCCCCGGTTCCTCGAACGGCATGCCGGGCAGGTCGCCGCCCGCGCCGGCCACGATGCGCGCGAGGATATCGTTCAGGCGGTCCATGCAGATGGGCTTGACGAGGTAGTCCGTGGCGCCCAGCCTCAGTGCCTGCACGGCATTGTCCACCGTCCCGTGCCCGGTCATCACCACCACTTCCGCGCTGGCGGCGGCCGCGTTCTTGAAGATGTCCATGCCGCTGCCCTCGGGCAGGCGGACGTCGGTCAGGACCAGATCGGGCGCCTGCCGTTCGAGCTGGATCAGCGCATCCTTGACGCTCGCCGCCAAGGCCACGGAAAAACCACTGTCGCGGCCGATCTCGGCCAGCGTCTCGCGTATCGCGGCATCATCGTCGACGATCAGCAGATGAGGCATTCCCTTCTCCGTGTTGCTCAAGCCATCTTCGAGGATAGCCACTCTGCGCGCGGGAAAGGTGAACATTCGATACTTTCCAACAATGTTTTCGAATGCTTGCAACTGGTCGCATATGGCGCCGCCCTCGCCCTCTACGATGCACCTAATGCGACGGCCCGCGGCCGGGCCAAGGAATCAGCATGGCAAACCGCAGCACCAGTACCGCGCGCGAGGCCGCGCCCGCGTCCGCCGCCGTCCTCATGGACGCCGCCGGCCTGTCCCCCGTAATGCAAAAGCTGGGCGCCCAGTTGCGGCTGGCGGCGGCGGCCGACGCCAGCGTCTTCATCGTGGGCGAAAGTGGAACCGGCAAGGAAATCGTCGCGCGCGCCATCCACGAGACGAGCGATCGCCGCGACCAGCCCTTCGTGGCCGTGAACTGCGGCGCGATCAGCGGCACGCTGGCCCACGCCGAACTGTTCGGCCACGAAAAAGGCAGCTTCACCGGCGCGGTGGCGCAAAACGCAGGCTATTTCGAATACGCCAGCGGCGGCACCCTGTTCCTGGACGAGGTCACCGAAATGCCGCCGGACATGCAGGTCCATTTCCTGCGCGTGCTGGAAACCGGCACGTACCAGCGAGTGGGCGGGTCCGACCTGCTGCGCGCCAACGTCCGCGTCATCTGCGCCAGCAACCGCGATCCGTCCGTGTCGGTCGCCGACGGCCGCTTGCGTCAGGACTTCCTCCACCGGCTGCTCGTCATTCCGCTGCGCGTGCCGCCGCTGCGCGAACGCGAGGGCGACGCGCTGATCCTGGCGCACCGGTTCCTGGATACCCTGAACCGCGAAAACGGCACGCGCAAGACGTTCGCGCCGCGCATGCTGGAGGCCATCGCCCTGCATGACTGGCCCGGCAACGTCCGCGAACTGCGCAACGCGGTGCAGCGCGCGTACATCCTGGCGGACGCCGCGCTCGACACCGACGTGCTGGCCCGCGCGCGCGGACAGGAGGGGGAAATGCGCGAGGGCTCCCTGAATTTCCCTGTCGGCATGCCGCTGGGACGGGCGCAGCGCGAGTTCATCCTGGCCACGCTGGCCCACCACGCCGGCGACAAGCGCCTGGCCGCCGAAACCCTGGGCGTCAGCCTGAAGACCCTGTACAACCGGCTGGACGCCTACGGCAGGGAAACCTCGGACGCCGCGGGCGCCTGAGCAATTCTTACCTTGCGCTTGTAATACCGGCGCGGCGCGGCGGGCGCCGGCCGCGCCCGCGCCCGCCGGACGGCCTGGCACGATCTTTGCATGTATATCCAAAGTGAGCCGCCAGCCGGCGGCCTCGTCCGGAGACTCGATTGGGCTACCCTACGCAAGAATTGCGCCTGCGCCAGCAGATGACGCTGGCGCCCCGCCTGCAGCAGTCCGTCAAGTTGCTGCAAATGTCCGCCCTGGAATTCACGACCGCGGTGGAACAGGCGCTGGCCACCAACCCCTTTCTCGAGGATGCCGACGAGCAGGACGCCGATTCGCCGGCCGCCGCTCCGCCTTCCGTCGCGGAGACCCGCTCCGGCCCTGATGACATCCCGCCCGAGGCGCCCGCGGCGGACGCCGATCTTCCCCCGCCCGACGCGCCCGCCTACTCGGGCGATTACCCCACGCGGGCCCACGGCGATGGAACCGCGGACCAGGCCCAGTGGGTCTGCGCCGCGCTGTCGATGCGCCAGCGGCTTTCGCTGGAATTGGGCAATTACCATCTGAAGCCGCGCGACCGCCTGCTGGCCGAATTCATCATCGACGCCCTGGACGACGACGGCTACCTGCGCACGCCGCTGTCCGGCCTGTGCGACGCGGCCCGCCCCGAGTTCGATCCAGCCCCCGAAGAAGCCGAGTGGATGGCCGCCCTGCGCCTCGTGCAGCAACTGGACGCGCCGGGCCTGGCGGCCCGCGACCTGGCCGAATGCCTGTCGCTGCAACTGGCGGCCGCGGGCGGCGCCCGGCCCGAGATCCGGGCGCTGGCGTCGCGCATCGCGCGGGACCATCTGCCGCGGCTGGCGAAAAACGATAGCGCCGGGCTGCGGCGCCTGCTGGACTGCACCGAAGACGCGCTGCGCGACGCCTGCGCGCTGATCCGCAGCCTCGACCCCAAGCCGGGCGGCCGCTACAGCGCCGACGCGCCCGCGTATGTGATTCCCGACGTGTTCGTGGACAAGTGGCAGGCGCGCTGGCGCGTGCTGCCCAACCGCCACGCCATGCCGCAGGCCCGGCTGCACCAGACCTACGCGGACCTGTTCCGGCGCGCGCGGCTGGACGACCGCAGCCCCATGGCGCAGGAACTCCAGGAAGCCCGCTGGCTGGTCCGCAACGTCGAACAGCGCTACACCACCATCCAGCGCGTGGCCGAGGCCATCGTCAAGCGCCAGCAGACCTTTTTCGAATACGGCGACGTGGCCTTGCGGCCTTTGATGCTGCGCGAGGTGGCCGACGACCTCGACATGCACGAGTCCACCGTGTCCCGCGCAACCGTGGGCAAATACATGGTGACGCCGCGCGGCGTCTTCGAATTCCGGCATTTCTTTTCGCGCGAACTGGCCACCGAATCGGGCGGCTCATGCTCCGCCACGGCGGTGCGCGCGCTGATCAGGGAAATGGTCGACGCGGAGGATCCCGCGATGCCGCTGTCCGACGTGGCGCTGACGCAGCAGCTCGCGGCCAGCGGCATCCTGCTGGCGCGCCGCACGGTATCCAAGTACCGCGGCCAATTGCGGGTGCCGCCCGCCGAACTGCGGCGGCAGCACTAGCGGCCGCGCCGCGCGGCGTCCAGGCGGCGCCTGGCCCTGGCGCCCCTCAGTCCGGTTCGCCGGGTTCCGCTTCCAGCATCCGCTGGACGCGCTCGCCCAGGGCGTCGAGCGAAAACGGCTTGACGATCAGTTCCATGCCCTGTTCCAGGAAGTTCCGGTCGCGCGCGGCATTCCCGGCATAGCCCGTCATCATCAGCACTTTCAATCCCGGATAGGCCGCCCGCGCCGCGTCGGCCAGTTGCCGGCCGTTCAGCCCGGGCAGGCCCACGTCCGTCAGCAGCAGGTCGATGTCCCGCGTGGACAGCACCAGTTCCAGCCCCGCTTCGCCGTCGGCCGCGGTCAGCACCTGCACGCCCCGCTCCGCCAGGCATTCGTGGACCATGTCGCGCACGTTCGCGTCGTCTTCGACCACGACCACCAGCGCCTGGCGCATCAGGTCGGGCACCGGCTCCGCGGGCGGATCCCGCCTCGGCGCGCGCTCCGGCGCGCCTTCGTGACGCGGCAGGAACAACCTCACCGTGGTGCCCACGCCGAGCGAACTCTCCAGCGTCGCCACGCCGCCGGCCTGCTTGGCGAATCCGTAGATCATGGACAGCCCCAGGCCCGTTCCCTCGCCCAGCGGCTTGGTGGTGTAGAACGGATCGAAGGCATGGGCCAGCACGTCGGGCGTCATGCCGCAGCCCACGTCCGACACCGACACTTCGACGAACGGCCCCGGAGGCAGGTCCGACGCCTGCCGCAGCGGCGGTTCGTCCGCCAGGGCGTTCCGCGCGGCGACGGTCAGCACCCCGCCTTGCGGCATGGCGTCGCGCGCGTTGATCACCAGGTTCAGCATGGCGTTTTCGAACTGGTTCTTGTCGCAGCGCACGGTCCACAGGCCGGGCTCCAGGTCGAAGGCCAGGCGCACGCGCTCGCCGGTATAGCGGCGGAACAGGTCGGCCATGGATTGCAGCGCCGAAGCCACGCTGAACGGCTTCGGGTCGATGGGCTGGCGGCGCGAGAAGGTCAGCAGGCGCTGGGTCAGGTGCGCCGCCCGGTTCGCCGAATCCATCGCCACCGCCACGAAGCGCAGCGCCTGCTCGGGCGAGCCCGCGCCCAGTTTGCGTTCGATCAGGTACAGGGCGCCGGTGATGCCCTGAAGCATGTTGTTGAAGTCGTGCGCGATGCCGCCGGTCAGGCGGCCCACCGCTTCCATCTTCTGGGACTGGCGCAAGGCGTTCTCGGTTTCGCGCAAGGCTTGGGCCTGTACCTTCAGGTCGGTGTCGTCCCGGCCCGTCATGTACAGGTTGTCCTGGGACGAGGATATGCTCCAGGTGATCCAGCAGTAGCCGCCGCCGCGCATGAGCACGCGGTTCTCAAGGTGGCGCACCGCCTGCTGCGATTCGCCGCCAGTCGTCCGGCCCCAGGCCGCCAGCGTCGTCGCCTGGTCGTCCGGGTGGATCAATTCCGACAGGCCCATGGACAGGAACTGCTCGGGGCTCCATCCGAGGATGGTCCGCACCGCCGGATTGACGCTCAAGAAGCGCCCCTGCCGGTCCACGACGGCCAGCAGTTCCGGGGACAGGCGCCAGATGCGGTCGCGTTCGGCGATCGCGTCCTCGACGCGCTGCTCCAGGATGCGCGCGTACTGCGACCGCTCGACGGCGTCGCACAGGCGCTCGGCCACTTCCTCGATGAAAGCGATGTCTCCGGGCCTGAGCCGGCTGCCGGCCTGCGGCCGCGCCAGCAGGGCGCCGCCATGCCTGCCCCAGCGGCGCATCGGCACCACGATCGCCCAGGGGCGGATATCGCCGTCCGCCTCCGCCAGCAAGGGTTGCAGATAGGCCGTGCGCCCGTTGCCCAGCGCGGTGTAGTACTCGTCGCCCAGTTGCCCCAGCGCCAGGGGCTCCCGGCTGTCGCGGTCCGCGCCGGACCGCCAGCACGTCGACAGGACGGGCGGCGCGTCTCCGCCGGCCCAGTCCAGCACGGCAACCAGTCCCAGCGCCAGGAGCTGGCCCAGGCCCTCGCAGGCCGCCTGCTCGATCGACACTTGCAGGTGCAGTTCGCGCATGCGGTCGCCCAGCGCCAGCAGGAAGTTCTTGCGGTGCTGGCCTTCCCACAATTCGGTTTCCGCGGTCTTGCGCGCGGTCACGTCGAGAAAGAGCGCCATGATGCGCTCCGCGCCGTCCTTGCGCACCCGGGCTTCGTACCAGGCCTCCTTGGGCGCCGGAACGGCGAATTCGAACTGGGTGGGCTCGCCGGTGTCCACGACGCGGGCGAAGGCGTCCATGATCTGTCCGGGCACGCCCGGAATCATCTCGCGCAGCGTATGCCCCAGCGTGTCCCCTTCCTTCATGCCGCTTTGCCGCTCGAAAGCCGGGTTGACCTCCAGGAACCGGAAATCGACGATGCGGCCGTCCGCGTCGCGCAAGGCTTCGCTGAGGAAGAAGGCTTCCTGCATGCCCTCGAACATGGCGCGCCACCGCTCGCCGCTTTGCCGCAGCGCCAGCTCGGTCAGGTGGCGCTCGATGGCCAGGGCGGCGCTGCGCGTCACCAGCGCGATCGCGTCGATGTCATGCGCGGACGGGGAACGGACGGTGCCGTAGTAGTTGGAAAACACCCCCAGCAGCCGGCCGTCGGGCGCCTTGATCGGCGTGGACCAGCAGGAGCGCAGGCCGTTCGCCAGCGCCAGGTCGCGCCAGCGCGTCCAGCCGGGACTGGACGCGATGTCTTCCACGTATACCGGGCACCCGCTATAGGCCGCGGCGCCCCAGGACGCCACGGACGGCCCGATGGGCGCCCGGTCCACCGCCGCGTTGTAGACCTCCGGCAGGCTGGGCGCCGCGCCGTGCAGCAGATAGGCTCCGCTTTCGTCCACCAAGGCGATCGAAGCCCGCAGTTCGACGCTGGACTGCGCCTCGATGGCGTGCAGCACGTGTTCGAGCACCTGCGCCAGCGGCACGCCGGCGGCGATGCGCTCCAACATGATGCGCTCGTCCTCCAGACGGGCAAGCGTGTCCGTCCAGGGAAGCGCGACTCGGTCTTGCTTTGTCAGCATCTCGGCCCCCTCACCAGGACGACTGTATTGCGGGGGCCGGCGCACTGCCGAAACGCTAGGTAACGCGACGCAACGTTTCCCGCCAGCCGCGGGGCGCCGCGCCGGTCAGCCGCCGATATCGGACGCTTCCTGCTCCAGCCGCAGCGCGTTCAGCGCCTCCGGCTTGTCGACCAGCACGCATTGTTTGCCGGTGCGGGCGCAGTGGTCCTTCACGCGCCAGTAGGCCCCGTGGCTGACGCAGCCGGTCTGGCAGATCACCAGGTCCGCTTCGACCAGGCTGGCCTCCAGCGCATCGCCGTCCGCGTCGCCGCCGCCGCTGTGGCCCAGGTATCGCCCGCCGGCCATTTCGACCACCTTGCGCGTCAGGGCGAGGGCCATGGCGTCCTCTCCCACGCACAGCACCGATTTGCGCCGCAGCGCGATCGCCACCGGCGCGGCGGGCCGCGCGGCCGGCGCCGCGGCGGGGGCTTCCGGCCGCCGCTCGCCGACGCCCCGCCCCTGCCAGGCCAGCCGCTCGCGCATCAGCGCCTGCACCCGTTCCATCAGTTGCGTCACGGTGCGCGCCAGCGCCACCCGCCTGGGCAGCCCCGGAATCGAGCCTTCCAGCGCCTTGCGGTCCTCGCGCGCCCACGCCAATGCCGTATCGCGCTGGATGACGGCCGCGCGCAGGCGCATGGCTTCGGCCTCCAGGTGCAGGATCCGCGCCGCCTGCGCGGTCAGCAGGCGGCTGCAATGCGATTGGGCCTGCCCGTAGGCGGCAAGCAGCGCGGCGTGCTCGCGCCGCAGGTCATGGCTATCGGAAGAAGGATTCATCGCGGCCCTCGGATCGGGAAAGTGGACGGCGCGCCCAGCGCGCCTGGCCATCTGCGATAATAAATGAGAATTACTATCTTTTATGCCTATGACCCTACCCTTCGCATGGCACCGGGAAATCCACTACTGACGCCGTCCGGTCGCTTAAATATGATCGACAATCGATACACCGGCCTGAAACCAGGTCCGGACCAGACGCCTCCTGCGAGGGCGCCAAGCGCCTTCGGGCTGCGGGCCGCCTCCGGGCAGCGGCCTCAACGACGTCAAGGGTGCCACATGCCCAAATCCGCTCAACTGCTTCACGATATACACGAAACCAACCTGATGTACCTGCTGCTGTTGCAGCGCATGGCGCGCGCGGGGGACACCGCTTCCATCGCCGGCACGGCCGTTTCCGAACGGGCCTGCCGCTGGCTGGCCGCGCAAGGGCCCGAAGACCTGGTCAAGCTGGCGCAATCGAGCGTATTGCTGGCGCGGCTGGACCTGCCCGCGCACGAGCTGCTGTCCGCCTTGAGCCTGGGCATCGACGCGGCGCTCGCGGACGGCGCGCGCGCGCCGGCGTTGACCAAGCCCTGAGCGGCGCCGCCGCCCAGGGCCCGCCTCGATTCACGAAGCGCGGCCCACCGCCGCGGCGGCCGCGACCCGGCCGGTCCGCCAGTACAGCCCGGCGCTGATCGCCAGCGCCAGCGCCAGCAGCCCGCCGGTCATCTCGGCGACGCCGCGCCACGCGCCCGCCGTCCAGAACTGGCCGCCCAGCGCGCCCAGCACGCTGGAACCCACGTAGTACACCAGCAGGTACAGCGAGGCGGCCAGCGCCTTGTAGCCGCGCGCCATCTGCCCGACCCAGCCGCTGGCCACCGCATGGGCGGCGAAGAAGCCGAAGGTGAACACCACGATGCCCGCAATCAGGACGGGAAGCGAATCCGACAGCGTCAGCAACAGGCCCGCGAGCGCCAGGCCGGTCGCCGCGCAGAGCATCGCGCCGCGGCCGTGGCGGTCCGCCAGCCGGCCGAAATAGGTCGAAGCGAAGATCCCCACCAGATACACGACGAAGATGAACCCGATGAAGGTCTGGCTCAGCGAGAACGGCGGCAGCAACAGGCGGAAGCCGACGTAGTTGTAGACGGTGACGAACGCGCCCATCAACAGGCCGCCCAGGGCGAAAAGGCCGCAAAGCGGGCCGTTCTTCAGGTGGGCGCGGGCGCCGGCGCGCACGTCGCCCCACACGCCCGCCCATCCCCTGCCCCGCTGCGGGGCGAACCGGCGCGAGGCCGGCAGCAGCCACACGAACAGCACGGCGGCCGCCATGCCCAGCACGCCCAGCGTGCCCAGCGCGGCGCGCCAGCCGAAATGGTCCGCCACCAGCCCGGTGATGACCCGTCCGGACAGCCCGCCGAAGGCGCTGCCGCTGATATACAGCCCCATGGCGAACCCCAGGGTCTCCGGCTCGACCTCTTCCGCCAGGTAGGCCATGGCGACGGCCGGCACCCCGCCCATCGCCACGCCCTGCAACGCGCGCAGGGCCAGCAGGCTGTGCCAGTCCGGCGCGACGGCGGCGACGGTGCCCAGCACCGCCGAAGCGAACAGCGACAGCGCCATGACGCGCTTGCGCGGCAGGGATTGCGAGAAAAGGCCCACGAAGAAGATGGCCACGGCCAGCAGGCCGGTGCACAGCGACAGCACCAGGCTGCTCTGCGCGGGCGACACGCCGAACGCGCGGGTGAACAGCGGCATCAGCGGCTGCACGCAATACAGCAGCGAAAACGTGGAAAAGCCGGCGGCGAACAGGGCCCATTGCGCGCGGCGCAATCCGGGCGTGCCGCGGGCGAGGTAATCGGAAGGTTGGGGAGACGGCGAGGCGGAAGGCGCGGCTGGCGCGGCGCTTTCAGGGATGGGACTGGCGGAAGGGGTAGACATCTGAATTCTCGAAAGGCGGCGGGCGGCGGGGAGCCTGTCCGCCCCAACCCGCGCATTCAAGATAGACTTTTCCCGTTCATATGTCCAATATATGCAACTGGCATCTACGATATTTAGAAACGATAGGACCGCGCAACCATGGAACTGCGCCACCTGCGCTACTTCACCGCCGTCGCGGAAGAACTGCATTTCACGCGCGCGGCGGCAAGGCTGGGCATCGGCCAGCCGCCGCTCAGCCAGCAGATCCAGCAACTGGAACGCGAGATCGGCACGCCGCTCTTCCTGCGCCTGCCGCGCGGCATCGCGCTGACCGAGGCGGGCGCGCAATTCCTCGAAGACGCGCGCGCCATCCTGGCCAGCGCCGACCGCGCGGTGGACACCGCCCGCCGCCTGGGGCGCGGCGAACGCGGCGCGATCACCGTGGGCTTCACGGCGTCGGCCGTCTTCCACCCCTATCTGCCGCGCGCCATCCGCGCCTACCGGGACCGCTACCCGGGCGTGCGCGTCACGCTCACGGAAAGCAACACCATTTCACTGCTGCGCGGCCTGCGGGCGGGCGACGTGGACGTGGCCTTCGTGCGCCCGCCCTATGTGCTGGACCCGGAATTCGACGCCGAGCGCGTGCTGGACGAACCCATGCTGGTCGCCCTGCCCCCGGACCATCCGCTGAGCCGCAAGCGCAGCCTTCCGATGGCGGCGCTGGCGGACGAGGATTTCGTGCTGTACCCGCGCCCCATCGGCGCCGGCCTCTACGACGCCATCCAGTCCGCCTGCCAGCGCGCCGGCTTCCTGCCCCGGGTCATCCAGGAAGCTCCCCAGATGGCGTCCATCGTCAGCCTGGTCGCCGCCGGGGTCGGCATTTCCGTGGTGCCCGCCGCCATGCGGCACATGGGCGCGCAAGGCATCGAGTACCGCCCCATCAAGGGCGACGCCCCGCACGCGCTGCTGGACATGGCCTACCGCCGCCACGACCGCTCCATCGCCGCGGGCAACGCCGTCGACATGCTGCGCGAGCTTGCGCATCCCGACGCCTGACGCACGGCGCCCCGGGGGGACCACCGCGCTTCCGGTAG
This sequence comes from Achromobacter veterisilvae, assembly GCF_037619525.1. NCBI lineage: Bacteria > Pseudomonadati > Pseudomonadota > Betaproteobacteria > Burkholderiales > Alcaligenaceae > Achromobacter > Achromobacter veterisilvae. The sequence goes on from NZ_CP148753.1 coordinate 4,305,033, forward strand.
CTCCCTGTCGCGTTTGCAATTTTCTGTAAAGCCGGCGCCAGGAGGGCAATGTAAATTGGCGCGCTCGGCGATCCGCCCTCCGGACCTGGCGGCGCCCCCATGACTCCAACCTGCCTGAAAGGTGAACCAGTGCGACGTACCCTCCTAGCCTTGGCCATCGCGACGATTCCCGGCCTGGGCTCGGCCGCCGGGCTGGCCTCTTCCATCGGCGCCGTGACCGTCTACCAGGACCGCGCCGTCGTGACCCGCGCGGCCAGCAGCGAACTGGCCGCCGGCGAACACGAGCTGGTGCTGGACAAGCTGCCCGCGTCCCTGCAGGAGAACTCCCTTCAGGTGTCGGCCAGGAGCACCGGCCAAGCCACCCTGCTCGACGTGAAGGTGCGCGACGCCTACCAGGCCGATACGCCGAACGACCGGGTCAAGCAATTGGAAGCGCAGTTGCGCGGGCTCGAAGGCCGGCAGGCCGCGCTGGACGACGAGGCCGCCGTGCTGGACAACCAGCGCGAACTGGTGCTGATGATGCAGCGCGGCGCCACCGAACCGGCCAAGGACGGCGCCCGCCCGACGCTGGACGAGCTCAAGGCCATCCAGTCGCTGAGCGCGGACACGCTGGGCAGGACGCTCGCCGGCCTGCGCCGGACCGCCGAACAGAAGGCGGACCTGGACCGCGAAATCGCGGCGGTCCAGAGCCAGCTCGGCCAGTTGCAGAATGCGCAGGGCCGCCGCAGCAAGACCGTCACCGTGCGCGTGAGCCTGGCCCGCGCGGGCAAGCTCGACCTGAACCTGTCCTACGCCGTGGCCGGCGCCCGCTGGACGCCGGCCTACGACGCGCGCCTGCGCCTGGCCGACCGCGGGGTGGACCTGGGCTACTTCGGCGTCATCCGCCAGAACACCGGCGAAGACTGGAACAACGTCAAGCTCACGCTGTCCACCGCCCGGCCGGCGCTGGGCGGCGGCGCGCCCGCGCTGCAGCCCTGGATCGTCGACGTGGCGGCGCCGCCGCCTCCCCCGCCCGCTCCCCGCCCCGCCGCCGCGCCCTCGGCCAAGCCGCAGGCCGAAGCCGTGGCCGAACGCCGGGCGCGATACAGCCCATCGCTCGCGGATGCGGCGTCCGCCACGCCCGAACCGGCGCCGCAGGACATCGAGCTGTCCACCGCCCAGGTGCAGAACGAAGCCACCAGCGCGTCCTTCCAGATCAAGAACCCGGCCACGCTCCTGTCCGACAACGCCTCGCAGCGCGTGGCCATCGCGACCGCCAGGCTGCCGGCCACGCTGCAATACCAGTCCACGCCGGCGCTGCGCCCGGCGGTCTACCTGACCGCGCAGGCCAGCAACAACACGGACTACCCATTGCTGCCCGGTCCCCTGAACACCTTCCTGGACGACGCCTTCGTCGCCTCGGGCACCCTGAAGGCGGTCATGCCCGGCGAAAAGGTCGAACTCGCGATGGGCGCGGACGACGGCATTTCGATCGAGCGCCAGTTGGTGAACCGCTATACCGAGAGCACCGGCTTTTCGGGCGGCGGCAAGCGCGTGACCTACGAGTACAGGATCACCGTGAAGAACAACAAGACCACCAAGGAGCGGGTGTCCTTCAAGGACCGCCTGCCGGTCTCGCGCAACGAGAAGATCGTGGTCAAGCTGCTGTCCCCCGCCGACCGCGAGATCAAGCGCGAAGACGACGGCAGGCTCGTGTGGGACTGGGAACTGGAACCGGGCAAGTCGCGTGAAACGGTGTTGAAGTTCTCGATCGACCATCCCGGCGACATCGAGGTGTCCGGCCTCTGAGGCATCGTTTCCTCGCGAAGCCGAACGGACGGCGGCTCAGTGGCTGCGGCAGAACTCGATGAAGGCGTCGGGCTCCAGCGGCATGGAAATGCCATAGCCTTGCGCCACGTCGCAGCCCAGTTCGCGCAGCAGTTGTATGTCGCGGTCGTGCTCCACGCCCTCGGCCACCACGCGCCGGCCCAGCACCCGGCCCATTTCGATCGCCGCGGCCACCACCGCGCGCGAGGCCGGCTCGCGGTGCATGTGCACGATGAAATCGCGGTCGATCTTGAGTTCCGTGAACGGCATGGCCGAAAACAGGCGCATGGAGGCGATGCCCGCGCCGAAATCGTCCATCGCCAGTTCGAAGCCGCGCACCCGCAACAGGTTCAGGACCGAAGACAGGGCCAGCCAGTCGGTGACGGGCTCATCCTCCGTCAGTTCGACCTTGACCAGGCGGGCCGGCAGGCCGGCCTGGCCGACGCGCTGTTCCAGCAGCCCGGGCAGGTCGCGGGTGCACAGCGTGGAGGCGGAGGCGTTGATGGCGATGGGCACGGCGATGTCCTCGGCGTGCATGCGCCGCAGCAACTCGATCACGCGGTCCGTCACCCGGCTGAACAGCATGCGATCCAGGCCCAGGCGGTGCGCGGCGGGCACGAAGTCCGCCGCCGAAATGACGCCCAGTTCCGGATGCTCCCAGCGCGACAGCGCCTCGGCCGCCAGCACGCGGCCCGTCGACAGGCTCATCTGCGGCTGCAGCACCACGCTCATGCCCTTGCCCGTGATCAGCGCGTGGCCCAGCGCCACTTCCATCACGTCGCGCCGCACCGCGTTCGGCCGCGGCGACGCCGCATCGTACTCGTCGACGCTGCGCAGCGCCGCTTTGATCGCGTGCTGCATGGCGGCCCGCGACACGGGCTTGGACAGCGCCTGCGCGGACGGGCACCCCGCCTGCAAGGCAAGCCGCACGTGCGACTGCAGCAGTTCGTCGCTGAGGCTGCTGATCCAGATGATGGGCGGCATGCTCTTGAGCCGGCCGGCGTCCACCAGCCGCCGCAGTTCGTTGGGCAGGCGCGTGCCGTCGCCCTCGCCCATGACGATGTCGCTGACGACCACGTCGTAGAACTGCCGCGACAGCGCGCCGATAGCCTCCGTGCTGCTGCCCAACCCCGCCACCCGCCGGTAACCAAGCGCCAGAAGCATATTCTGCAGGTAGGCGCGTTCGACCGGATGGTCCTCCACCAGGAGAATCCGTCGGGTCGCGCCGGCGTCGGTCTTAGGCATCGTCTACCGTCCTAGTCATATAGGGCGGGCCCTTGCAGGCGGCCGCGGGAACTCTGTGGCCACCATGCTACGGCATCCGCGCGGCGACTGTCCTTATCGCTAACGGGTTAATGCAATATCGTGGCCGATAGTCGTAGGAATCGGCCTATCAGCCGGACGGAGGCAGCCGGCCGTCGCCCCGCGGTCCCGCCGGTGCGATAATGGAAGTCTTTCCCGCATCCACGGCACGGAGCTTCCCTTGACCCGCATTGACGATCCCCTGCACGACCGCGAGGTCGGCGCGGCCGACTCCACCCAGGACAACACGCGCACGGACGACACCCGCATCAGCGCGGTGCGGCCCTTGATTTCGCCCGCGCTCCTGCAGGACGAACTGCCCGTTTCATCCGAGATCCAGACGCTGGTCGAACAGAGCCGCGCCGCGATCGCCGACGTGCTGCACGGCCGCGACGACCGCCTGGTGCTGGTGGTCGGCCCCTGCTCCATCCACGACCATGGCCAGGCCATGGAGTACGCCCGCCAGTTGCGCGCCGCCGCCGAACGGCACAAGCAGGACCTGCTGATCGTCATGCGCGTGTATTTCGAGAAGCCCCGCACCACCGTCGGCTGGAAGGGCTATATCAACGATCCGCGCCTGGACGGCAGTTTCCGCATCAACGAAGGGCTGCGCCGCGCGCGCGAACTGCTGCTGGACATCAGCGGCCTGGGCCTGCCCATCGCCACCGAATTCCTGGATCTGCTCAGCCCGCAGTACATCGCGGACCTGATCTCCTGGGGCGCCATCGGCGCGCGCACCACCGAAAGCCCCAGCCACCGCCAGCTCAGTTCCGGCCTGAGCTGTCCGCTGGGCTTCAAGAACGGCACCGACGGCGGCGTGCAGATCGCCGCCGACGCCATGGTCGCCGCCAGCGCCAGCCACGCCTTCATGGGCATGACCAAGATGGGCATGGCGGCCATCTTCGAGACCCGCGGCAACCAGGACACCCACGTCATCCTGCGCGGCGGCAAGCAAGGCCCGAACTACGACGCCGCCAGCGTCGATGCCTGCTGCGCCGCGCTGCGCAAGGCGGGCCAGCGCGAACAGGTCATGATCGACTGCTCGCATGCCAATTCCAACAAGTCGCACCTGCGGCAGGTCGACGTGGCCGACGACATCGCGGCGCAGCTCTCCCAGGGCGACGCCCGCATCACCGGCGTCATGATCGAAAGCCACCTCGAAGAAGGCCGCCAGGACCTGACGGCCGGCCAGCCGCTGCGCCACGGCGTCTCCATCACGGACGCCTGCCTGGGCTGGTCGCAGACCGCGCCGGTGCTGGACACGCTGGCGCAGGCGGTGCGCCGGCGCCGCGAAATGGCGGCGTCCCGCGCTCAGGCGTAACGATCGGCGCGGTAAGGCGCCGGATCCCGCGACGCAAAGGAACACGCCATGGCTTTGCCCCGCCTGCAACCCGTCACGCTCGATGGCGAGATCGTCCGCCTGGAACCGCTGGCCGTCCGCCACGCCGAAGACCTGGCGCGGGTCGGCCTGCATCCCGAACTGTGGCGCCTGCAACCCGAACCCGTCGATACGCCCGACGACATGCGGCGCTACGTGGACCGCGCCCTGGCCGGGCAGCGCGACGGCGCCTGCCTGCCCTTCGCCATCGTGCGCCAGGACTCCGGCCAGGTCATCGGCGCCACGCGCTATATGGACATCGCGCTCGCTCACAAGCGGCTGGAGATCGGCGCCACCTGGCTGACCCCGTCCAGCCAGCGCTCGGGCGCCAACACCGAAGCCAAATTCCTGTTGTTGCAGCACGCCTTTGAAACAATTGGTATCATACGTGTCGTGTTCAAAACGGAGTTGGGCAATGCGCAGTCCCGGCAGGCCATTCTCCGCATCGGCGGCGTCGAGGAAGGCGTGTTTCGCAAGCACCTGATCGCGCAGTCCGGGCGCGCCCGCGACATGGTCTACTTCGCGATCCTCGACGAAGACTGGCCCTCGGTCAAAGCGCGCCTGCTGGCCCGCCTGCGCCGGCCCGCCTAGGCACGGCGCCTTTCGTTCTTTTCGCAGCTTGCCCGGGCCGACGCGCCCGCCTCCCGCACTCATTTCTTCAGGTATGGATCGCACACCCATCATCCCGGCCGCCGAGGCGCGCCCCACCATTTTCATCTACACGGAAGAACAGCGCGGCAACCAGTTGGTCGAGTCGCCGGTGATCGGCATGATGTCCGACGTTTCCGGCTCGGACAAACTCATCGTCGTGCAGGATCCGCACAGCGGCCTGAAGTTCATCTACCGCATCGACCACGAAAGCAACAACCTCGACGCCGCCGCGATCACCGAACAGGAAGATTCCCGGTTCGACGGCAAGTACTCCGTCCAGATCAGCGCCACCTCGTACCGCCTGGGCACGCCCGCCAACGCGCTGAAATTGCTGCGGGGCAAAACCCAGTGGATCCAGGACAAGGGCGCGGTGCTGTCGGTCCTGCTGCAGAACGCCGCCGCCCGCAAGACCCGGTTCTCCGCGGTGCGCATCGAACGCGACCGCCTGCGCAAGGTGCCCCCGGGCGTTCCGGTGGAACGGCTGCCTACATAAAAAGCAGGTATCCACAGCGCCGGCGCTTATCCACAATTTCTGTGGATAAAACAGCCTCGGACGCACGGTTGATGGCCGTTCGGGCGATGCCGCACGGGCTGCTCATTTTTTGACCAACCCGGGTTCCGTCCGCGGCCGATGGCGCGGCGCCGCAATGGCGTTGATGATATTCTCCGCAAGCGCGGGCGATGGGGAGGCTATCGCGGCCGCGCAGGCGAATCCCGACAAGAAGCCTTACATGAAAGGAGCGGATAGCGTGTTTGCCCTTGGAGCGTCTCGTGTAAAACCGTTGGTGCCGGCGTCCCCGTGACGATCCTCATCGTCGACGACCACGGGGACTGGCGCGACACCATCGCCGAATTCATCTGCGACCTCGGCCTGGGCAACGCCATCCTCACCGCGGGATCCCTGGCGGAACTGGACCGCCTGCTGCTGACCGTCACCCCGGGCATCCTCGTGCTGGACGCCATGCTGCCGGACGGCGACGCGCTGACCCGCGTGTCGCACCTGCGCACGACCTTTCCTTCCATGGGCATCATCATGCTCACCGGCCGCCTGCTGAGCGAAGACAAGGTGTCGGGCCTGAGCCTGGGCGCCGACCACTATCTCACCAAACCCGTCAACCTGGCCGAACTGGGCGCCACCCTGGTGTCGCTGTCGCGCCGCCTGCGGGTCGTGCCGCCCGGCGGCGCCGGCGAAACCCGGTCCGCCGGCTGGCGCTTCGATCCCGCCCGCCGCGTCCTGCTGTCGCCCGAGCAAGTCTGCGTGGACATCACCGACACCGAAAGCCGCCTGATCGGCGCGCTGGTCCAGGCGGCGCCCCTGCCGCTCTCGCGCAGCCGCCTGGTCGAGGCGCTGGGCGCCAGCGCCGAGGCCTACGACACCCATCGGCTGGACGCCCACGTGCACCGCCTGCGCCGCAAGCTGCGCGCGCAGGCCGGCGGCGACATGGGCATCCGCACCGTGTACGGCGTCGGCTACGTGTGCACCGTTCCCGTGCAGATCGTCGGCGGCGCCAAACATTGAGGCCCGCCCCATGAGTTCCGCCATCCGCCCCCGCCGTTCCGTCCTCTACATGCCCGGCGCCAACGCGCGCGCGCTGGACAAGGCGCGCAGCCTGGACGCCGACGTCCTGATCCTGGACCTGGAAGACGCCGTCGCGCCCGACGCCAAGGCGCAGGCCCGATCGCAGGTCGCCGCCGCGCTGCGCGAAGGCGGATACGGACGGCGCGAATGCGTGGTGCGCATCAACGCGCTGGACACGCCCTGGGGCCGGGACGACGTCCAGGCCATCGCCCGCGCCGGGGCCGACGCGGTGCTGCTGCCCAAGGTCCAGTCGGCCGCCGAACTCGGGGCGCTGGCCCAGGCGCTGGACGCGGCCGGCGCGCCCGCCGGCCTGCCCCTGTGGGCCATGGCCGAAACGCCGCTGGGTTTCCTGCGGCTGGACGCCATTGCCTGCGGCCACCCCAGGCTGGCGGCCATCGTCGTCGGCACGTCCGATCTGGTGAAGGACCTGCATGCGCGCCACACGCCGTCGCGCGACGAAACCCTGCTGGCGCGTTCGCTGGCGGTGATGGCGGCGCGGGCCCATGGCCTGGCCGTGCTGGACGGCGTGCACCTGGACCTGCACGACGACGCCGGCCTGGCCGCGGCCTGCCGGCAGGGGCGCGACCAGGGGTTCGACGGCAAGACCCTGATCCATCCGAAGCAGATCGCGGCGGCCAACGCGGCCTTCGCGCCCACCGAGGATGAACTGGCCAGCGCCCGCAAGCGGCTGGACGCCTGGCGGGCGGCGCAGGCCGCGGGCCAGGGCGTGGCCGTGGTCGACGGCGCGCTGGTGGAAAACCTGCACGCCGAAGAGGCCGAGCGCGTGCTGGCGCTGGCCGCGGCCATCGCGCGGGCATAGCGCCCCAAGCGCGGCGGCGCGCGGCCCGGTACAATATCGCCCACGACAGGACGGCTGCCCGTCCCTTGTGCCTTTCGCGCCCGACCGCTTTCGCTTCCCGCGCGATCCCGCCCCGGTTCCCTTTTTTGCGCCGCGCCTTGTGGCGGGAGCCTTGCCGCGCGCCTGCCGCGCCACCCCCTGCCTCACGATTCATGATTCGCTTCCAACAAGTTTCACTCATGCGCGGCGTCAAGCCCCTGCTCGACAAGGTCGACCTGCTGCTGAACCCCGGCGACAAGATCGGCCTGATCGGCGCCAACGGCGCCGGCAAGTCCAGCCTGTTCGGCCTGCTGCGCGGCACCCTGCACGCCGACCAGGGGGACCTCGACTACCCCGCCAGTTGGCGCATGGCCTACGTGGCGCAGGAGACGCCGGCGCTGAACCGGCCGGCCATCGAATACGCCATCGACGGCGACGTCACGCTGCGCAAGCTGGAAGCGGAGCTGGCCGCGCTGGAAGCCGAACCCGAAAGCGCCGAAAACGGCCTGCGCATGGGCGATATCTACGCCGCGCTGGCCGACGCCGACGCCTACACGGTCCACTCGCGCGCCGAACAACTGCTCACCGGCCTGGGCTTCACGCAGGCGCAGATGCACCTGCCGCTGACCAGCTTTTCCGGCGGATGGCGCATGCGGCTGAACCTGGCGCAGGCGCTGATGTGCCCGTCCGATCTGCTGCTGCTGGACGAACCCACGAACCACCTGGACCTGGACGCCATCATCTGGCTGGAAGACTGGCTCAAGCGCTATCCGGGCACGCTCATCGTGATCTCCCACGACCGCGACTTCCTGGACGGCGTGGTCAACGTGATCGTCCACATCGACGAGCGCAAGCTCAAGCGCTACTCCGGCAACTATTCGTCGTTCGAACGCCAGCGCGCGGCCCAACTGGAACTGGCGCAGGGCATGATGGAAAAGCAGATGCGCCAGCGCTCGCACCTGCAATCCTTCATCGACCGCTTCAAGGCCCAGGCCAGCAAGGCGCGCCAGGCGCAAAGCCGCATCAAGGCGCTGGCCCGCATGGAGGAAGTGGCCCCGCTGCGCGCCGCCGCGGAATTCTCCTTCGAATTCCGCGAACCGCTGCGCGCGCCGAACCCGCTCTTGACCATGGACCGCGTCAGCGCCGGCTACCGCGCCGCCGACGAGGCGACGCAGGCCGGATCCGACAAGATCATCGTCTCCGGCATCAATTTTTCCTTGCAGGCCGGCCAGCGCATCGGCCTGCTCGGCATCAACGGCGCGGGCAAGTCGACCTTCATCAAGACCATCGCCGGCGAACTCGACACGCTGGCCGGCGACACCCAGTTCAACAAGGGCCTGTCCATCGGCTATTTCGCCCAGCACCAGGTGGAGATGCTGCGCCACGACGAATCGCCGCTGTGGCACATGACCAAGGCCGCGCCCACCGTGCGGGAACAGGAACTGCGCAACTTCCTGGGCAGCTTCAATTTCAACGGCGCGATGGCGACCAGCTCCATCGCCCCGTTCTCCGGCGGCGAAAAAGCGCGGCTGGCGCTCGCGCTCATCGTCTGGCAGCGCCCCAACCTGCTGCTGCTGGACGAACCCACCAACCACCTGGACCTGGAAACGCGCGAAGCGCTGACGACGGCGCTGGCGCAGTTCGAGGGCACGCTGGTGCTGGTATCGCACGACCGCCACCTGCTGCGCGCCACCACCGACCAGTTCATCATCGTGGCCGACGGCAAGGTCAGCCCCTTCGACGGCGACCTGGACGACTACAAGGACTGGCTCTACAAGACCAAGCTGGCGGCGAAGGCCGCCTGACCGTCAGGGCGCCCGGTAGCCCAGCAGAACGCTCGCGGCCTCGGCCTCCCGCCGGACCGCCCGGGCGATGGGGCCGTCGGGCGCGGCGTCGAATCCGCCGGTCGCGCCCAGCGCGGTCAGCGCCGCGCAAGGCCGGCCGCCGTGGTTCAGCAAGGGCGCGGACACCGCGCTGATGCCCTTCAGGTTGGTATCGCGCACCGTGGCGCACCCCTGTTCCAGTACCTGCCGGCGCAAGCGGCCGATGGGATCGGCCGGGTCGAGCTGCGCCCGCAGGTCCGCCGGCGCTCGCGCCAGTTCCGCCTCGGCCAGGGCGCAGACCCGCGCGTCGTCCTGCAAGGCCAGGAACACGCGGCCGGTCGCCGACCAGAGCATCGACAGCACCGAGCCCGTCCGCACGTTCACCGTCACCGGCAGGCCCGGTTCCTCGAAACGCACGATAGTCGGCCCCTTGTTGCCCATCACGGCGATGAAGCAGGTCACTTCCAGGCCTTCCCGCAGCCGCACCAGGCCCGGCTCGGCCAGGCGGATGGGATCGGCCTGGCGCAAGGCGGCCAGGCCCAGCAGCATCGCTTCCAGCCCCAGAAAGTACTGCTGCGTGGCGGCGTCCTGCGACACCAGCCCTTCCTCCATCAGGCTGGCCAGGTAGCGGTGCACCTTGGCCGGGCTCTCGCCCACCTGGGACGCCAGCAGCGTGAGGCTGGCGCGGCCGCCCAGCTTGCCCAGCCCCTTCAGCACCGCCATGCCGGTTTCGGCGGCCTGCACCCGCTGGCGCCGCTCCCGCGGGCGCGGCGGCTCGGCGGACGGGACGGGAACGAAGGACGGATCGGAAGTCTGGTTCATGTCGGCGCCATCGGTAGGCCGTCCGCCGGCGGCGGATACAGCCTCGGAGATTACCCCAGTTGATAAATTACGCTATGCGTATATGCTTTACGCAATTGTAATGCGGAGCGATCACCATGGCGCACCTCTCCCCGACCGACCCCGCGGCCGCCGGCAACCCCGGCGGCTGTCCCATCGACCATGCCGCGCCGGCCCGGGCCCAGGGCTGCCCGGTCAGCCCCCAGGCCGCCGAATTCGATCCTTTCGGCGACGGCTACCAGCAGGATCCGCCCGACTACGTGCGCTGGGCGCGCGAGCGGGAACCCGTGTTCTACAGCCCCAAGCTGGGCTACTGGGTCGTCACCCGCTACGACGACATCAAGGCGGTCTTCCGCGACAACCACACCTTCAGCCCCTCCATCGCGCTGGAGAAAATCACCCCTACCGGACCCGAGGCGAACGCCGTGCTGGCCAGCTACGGCTATGCCATGAACCGCACGCTGGTCAACGAGGACGAGCCCGCCCACATGCCGCGCCGCCGCGCGCTGATGGACCCGTTCACGCCGGAAGCGCTGAAGCACCACGAACCCATGGTGCGCCGCCTGACCCGCGACTACGTGGACCGCTTCATCGACGACGGCCGCGCCGACCTGGTCGACCAGATGCTGTGGGAAGTGCCGCTGACGGTCGCCCTGCATTTCCTGGGCGTGCCCGAGGAAGACATGGACCGCCTGCGCGCCTATTCCATTGCGCACACCGTCAATACCTGGGGCCGCCCCAAGCCGGAAGAACAGGTGGCGGTGGCCCACGCGGTGGGAAATTTCTGGCAACTGGCGGGCAACATCCTGGACAAGATGCGCCGCAATCCCGACGCCCCGGGCTGGATGCAGTACGGCATCCGCAAGCAGAAGGAATTTCCCGACGTCGTCACCGACTCCTACCTGCATTCGATGATGATGGCCGGCATCGTCGCCGCGCATGAAACCACCGCCAACGCCTCGGCCAACGCGATCAAGCTGCTGCTGCAGCACCCCGAGGCCTGGCGCGAGCTGTGCGAAGACCCGGGGCTGCTGCCCAACGCGGTCGAAGAGTGCCTGCGCCACAACGGTTCGGTCGCGGCATGGCGCCGCCTGGCCACGCGCGACACGGAAATCGCCGGGGTCGCGATCCCCGCGGGCGCCAGGCTGCTGATCGTGTCCTCGTCGGCCAACCACGACGAACGCCATTTCGCCGACGCCGACTTCTTCGACATCCGCCGCGAGAACGCCAGCGACCAACTGACCTTCGGCTATGGCGCGCACCAGTGCATGGGCAAGAACCTGGCGCGCATGGAAATGCAGATTTTCCTGGAAGAGCTGACCCGCCGGCTGCCGCACCTGCGCCTGGCCGAACAGCAATTCACTTACGTGCCCAACACCTCGTTCCGCGGCCCCGAGCACCTGTGGGTGGAGTGGGATCCGGCGGGCAACCCCGAACGCCGCGACCCCGGGCTGCTTTCGCGGCGCCAGCCGGTGCGCATCGGCGAACCCTCCGCGCACGCCATCAGCCGCAGACTGCTCGTCGCTTCCGTCACCCGCGCGGCCGACGGCATCGCGCGGATCCGGCTGGAATCGCCCGACGGCAAGCCGCTGCCGCGCTGGACGCCCGGCTCCCACATCGACGTCGAATGCGGCGACACCGGGATGTCGCGCCAATACTCGCTTTGCGGCGATCCGGCGGACGCGGGCGCGCTGGAAATCGCGGTGCTCCGCGAAGACGCGGGCCGCGGCGGCTCGGCCTGGATCCACCGGCACCTGCGGCCCGGCGGCAGCGTGCGCGCGCGCGGGCCGCGCAACCATTTCAGGATGGATGAAAGCGCGTCCCGCCTGATCTTCATCGCCGGCGGCATCGGCATCACGCCCATCAGCGCCATGGCGCGGCGCGCGCGCGAACTGGGCCTGGACTATCAACTGCATTACAGCGGCCGCGCGCGCGGCCGCATGGCGCTGCTGGAGGAACTGGCGCCGCTGCATGGCGAGCGCCTGCACCTGCACATCGGCGACGAAGGCCGCCGCAACGACTTCGACGCCTTGCTGGCCCGGCCCGACCCCGGCGCCCAGATCTACGCCTGCGGCCCCGAGCGCATGCTGGCCGCCTTGCGGCAGGCCTGCGCGGCCTGGCCCGAGGACGCCTTGCGCGTGGAGCATTTCCATTCCACGCTCGCCACGCTGGACCCGTCCAGGGAGCATGCCTTCGAGGCGGAGCTCAAGGATTCCGGCATCGTCGTGCAGGTGCCCGCCGGCCAGACGCTGCTGGCGGCATTGCGCAGCGCCAACATCGACGTGCAGAGCGATTGCGAGGAAGGACTGTGCGGGTCGTGCGAAGTGCGCGTGATCGACGGCGCCATCGACCACCGCGACGTGGTCCTGACGCGCGGCGAGCGCGAGGCCGGCAACCGCATGATGGCCTGCTGTTCCCGCGCCCGCGGCGAGCGCATCGTGCTGGAGCTATAGCGCCGGAAACCGTCGCGGAGATCGCGCGATCGGGCTGTCTGAAGTGGGGCTGAAAGCGTTACAATCCGCGCTCAGCGCATTACGACGTCCCGCGGCAAGGCGGGACGCGTTGTTTTGACGCCGGCGGTGCCGGCGCAAAAAGCGCCCTTTTTCCCAGCGCTCCTAGATGCCGATCAAAGACCAACTATTTCTCGCCAGCCAGTATCTCGCGCCCCACCACCTGGTGTCGCGCCTTTTCGGATACGCCTCCGACTGCCGGGAACCCGCGGTCAAGAACTGGATGATCTCGCGCTTCGTGCGGCGCTACGGCGTGGACATGCGCGAAGCCCGCCAGGAAGACCCGCTGGCCTACGATTGCTTCAACGATTTCTTCACGCGCGCGCTGAAGGACGACGCCCGTCCGCTGGACGACGAACCGGGTTCGGTGCTCTGTCCCGCCGACGGCGCCATCAGCCAGATGGGCGCCATCGAACACGGCCGCATCTTCCAGGCCAAGGGCCACACCTATGGCCTGGCCGACCTGCTGGGCGGCGACGCCGAGCGCGCCGCGCCTTTCCAGGGCGGCGAATTCGCCACCGTCTACCTGTCGCCCAAGGACTATCACCGCGTGCACATGCCGGTCGCCGGCACCCTGCGCGAAATGGTCCACGTGCCCGGCCGCCTGTTCTCGGTGAACCCGCTGACCGCGCGCAACGTGCCGCGCCTGTTCGCGCGCAACGAACGCGTGGTCTGCATCTTCGACACCGAACACGGCCCGATGGCGGTGGTGCTGGTCGGCGCGATGATCGTGGCTTCCATCGAAACCGTGTGGGCGGGCCTGGTCACGCCGCACAAGCGGCGCGTCAAGTCCGTCCGCTACGACGACGCGGCGCGCGCGTCCATCCATCTCGGCAAGGGCGCGGAGATGGGCCGCTTCAAGCTGGGCTCGACCGCCATCGTGCTGTTCGGGCCCGGCAGGATCCGCTGGGCCGACACGCCGTCGGTGCTGGGCCCCGTGCGCATGGGCGAACTGATGGCGCTGCCCGCGTAAGGCGGGCTCGTTCGCCAAAAGCGAAATTGGATGTCGGGATTTATTCGCTTTATGCGATGAATCCGCGTTGCTAGATTACGGGCTTTTGCCGGCCCGCCATGACATCCCTCCTTCCGTCCGCCACCCTCCCCAGCGCAGCCCCGGCCACCCGGCCGCTGCCGCGCGCGCTTGCGCGCCTGCTCTCGCTGGACGATTTCGAGGCCGCCGCCCGGCGGCGCCTGCCGCGTCCCATCTTCGGCTACGTCGCTGGCGCGGCGGAAGACAACCAGTCGCTGCACAGCAACCGCCAGGCGTTCGCGCGCTATGCGTTCGCGCCGCGCGTGCTCGTGGACGTATCGCGCCGCAGCCAGCAGACCGAACTGTTCGGCCGCCGCTACGCCTCGCCCTTCGGCATCGCCCCCATGGGGATCAGCGCGCTCTCGGCCTATCGCGGCGACATCGTGCTGGCCCGCGCCGCGCGCGAACAGGGCATTCCGGCCATCCTCAGCGGCACCTCGCTGATTCCGCTCGAAGACGTCATCCGCGAAGCGCCCGGCACCTGGTTCCAGGCCTATCTGCCGGGCGATCCGCAGCGCATCGACGCGCTGGTCGAACGCGCGCGCCGCGCCGGCTACGAAACCCTGGTGCTGACGGTGGACATCCCCGTGTCGGCCAACCGGGAAAACAACGTACGCACGGGCTTTTCCACGCCGCTCAAGCCCAGCCTGCGGCTGGCGTGGGACGGCATGACGCGGCCGCGCTGGCTGGCGGGCACCTTCCTGCGCACGCTGCTGTCCCACGGCATGCCCCATTTCGAGAACTCGTTCGCCACGCGCGGCGCGCCCATCGTGTCGGCTTCGGTGCTGCGCGACTTCACCGCGCGCGACCACCTGGACTGGGAGCACGTGGCGCGCATCCGCCGGCAATGGCCCGGCACGCTGATCATCAAGGGCATCCTGCACCCGCAGGACGCGGCGCTGGCCAGGCGGCACGGCGCCGACGGCATCATCGTGTCCAACCATGGCGGGCGGCAGCTCGACGGCGCGATCTCGCCGCTGCGCGCCTTGCCCGGCGTGGCCGAGGCGGCGGGCGGCATGACCGTGATGATGGACAGCGGCGTGCGGCGCGGCGGCGACGTGCTCAAGGCCCTGGCGCTGGGCGCCCGCTTCGTCTTCGTCGGCCGCCCGTTCAACTATGCGGCCGCGGTCGGCGCGGAGGCCGGCGTCTCGCACGCCATCGGCCTGCTGCGCGCCGAGGTCGACCGCAACATGGCCATGCTGGGCATCAACGATCCGCGGGAAATGAACGCGGACCTGCTGGCGCGCGAAGCGCTGCCGGCAGACTGAGGCGGCGCCGCCCCGGCGCGGCATAGAATGGCGTTTCTCTTGCCACGCGCGCCCATGCCCCTGCCGGGCATGGGCGCCTTCCGAGCCGCCCGTGTCCCTACGCCAATCCTCGTTTTTCCTGCGCTTCCTGACCCTGGGCGCGCTGGCTCACGTCTACGTGGGCGTCCGCCTGATCCCCGACGCCCTGCTGGGCGGCGAAGGATCGGCCGCCGCCATCCTCGCCCTGGTGCTGTCCTGCGTCCTGATCCCGCTGGGCATGCTGGGCCGCTCTTCCGTGCATCCGCCCTGGGGCGACCGCATCGCCTGGGTGGGGCTGTTCGCCATGGGCCTGTTTTCGTCCCTGTTCGTGCTCACGGTGCTGCGCGACGCGCTGCTGCTCGCGGCCTGGCTGGCGACGCTGCCCCTGGACGCCGCGCCGCCATGGCCCCTGCTGCGCCAGGCCAGCGCCTGGGCGGTCGCGGCCTTGGCGCTGGCCGGCACGCTCGTCGGCCTGTACAACGCGCGGCGGCGCGCGCGCGTCGTCGACGTGGACGTTCCCATCGACGGACTGCCGCCGGACCTGGACGGCTTCACCATCGTGCAGATCAGCGACATCCACGTCGGCCCGACCATCAAGAAGCGCTACGTGCAGGCCATCGTCGACGCCGTCAACGAACAATTGCCCGACATGATCGCCATCACCGGCGACGTGGTCGACGGCAGCGTGGAACACCTGGGCGCCCAGGCCAGCCCGCTGGGCCAGTTGCGCGCGCCCTATGGCGTCTACCTGGTCACCGGCAACCATGAATACTATTCAGGCGCCGCGTCCTGGGTGGCCGAATTCCGCCGCATGGGCCTGCGCGTCCTGATGAACGAACATGCCGTCATCCATCCCGCCGGCCTGCCGGTGGTCGTGGCCGGCGTGACCGACTACGGCGCCGGCGCCTACGACCCGCAGCAGCGCAGCAATCCCCGGGCCGCGCTGTCCGGCGCGCCCGCCGACGCGCTGCCCAGGATCCTGCTGGCGCACCAGCCCCGCAGCGCGGCGGAGGCCGAGCCGCTGGGCTACAGCCTGCAACTGTCGGGCCACACGCACGGCGGCCAGTTCTTTCCCTGGGGATTCTTCGTGCGCTTCCAGCAGCCCTACACGGCCGGCCTGCACCGCATGGGCAATATGTGGGTCTACACCAGCCGCGGCACCGGCTACTGGGGCCCGCCCAAGCGCCTGGGCGCGCCTTCCGAAATCACGCGCCTGCGGCTGCGCGCGGCCCCGGCCCGCTGACCGCTTCAAGCGTCGTCCGGCAGCGGGCCGCGCTCCAGGTAGCTGGTCAGCGCGATATCGCTCGTGGTGTTGGTGATGCCGTCGATCTGGTGGATGCGCGCCAGCAGCAGCTCCAGCGCCTGCGTGTCGCGCACCCGCACCTTCAGCAGCATGGCGCTCTTGCCGGTAATGGTGTGGATCTCTTCCACCTCGGTCAGTTCCGCCAGCCCCAGCACCTGCTGCGTGATGCTCCAGTTGTTGGTGTCCACGTGAATGAAGGCCAGCAGCGGCCGGCCGATCTTCGCGCCGTCCAGCCTGGCGGCGATGCCCTTGATCAGCCCGTCGCGCTTGAGCCGCTTGACGCGCTCGTGCACGGCCGGGGCGGAAAGGTTCAGGATCTTGCCCAACTCCGCATAGCTGGGAGTGGCGTCGCCGGCCAGCAGCGTTAATAGTTTTCGGTCGCGGTCGTCGAGGTCTGACATTGGAATCGCATTCTGCCTAATGGCATTCGAACTTTTATGGAATAAGGAGATATAAGCGTTAACCCTTATTTTATTCCAATAAAATTCGGGGATGCATAACCGTAGCACCCGCAACGCCCGCCCCGCCTCTTCCGTTCCCGCGCTGATGTTCGCCGTCAGCGTCGTCGGCTCCAACGGCCTGGCGCTGAGCCCCATCCTGAGCGACGTCGCGCGCTCGTTCTCCACCTCCGCGTTCACCATCAGCACCGCCATTTCCGCCTACGGCGCGGCCACGGCGGCAAGCGCCTTCTTCCTCGCCGCGCGCATCGACCGCATCGGGATCCGGCGCGCGCTGCTGATCGCCATGGCCGCGCTGATCGCCGCCCTGGTCCTGTCCGCCGCCGCGCCCCACTGGATCGTGTTGACGCTGGCCCAGGCGCTGGCCGGCGCGGCCGCCGGCGTGATCCTGCCCGCCGCCTACGGATCGGCCTCGCTGATCGCGGCGCCGGGCCAGGAAGCGCGCACGCTGGGCCGCGTCATCGCGGGCTGGTCCGTGTCGCTGGTGGCCGGCGTGCCGCTGTCCGCCCTGATCTCGGACGCCGTGGGCTGGCGCGCCACCTACGCGACGCTGGCGCTGTGCGCCGCGATCGCGGCGTTCAGCCTGCGCAGGCTGCCTGAGCGCCGCGCGGCCCATCCCGCCCCGCTGCGCCTGTCGCGCCTGCTGGCGCCGCTCTCGTACCGCGACGTGCCCGCCCTGCTGCTGGGCTGCCTGGCGTTTTCCTCGGCGTTCTACGGCGTCTACGCGTTCCTGGCGGACCACGTGCGCACCCTGCTGGCGCTGTCCGCGGGACAGGTGGGCTTCATTGCCTTCGCCTACGGCGCGGGCTTTCTGCTGGCCGGCGTGGCCGGCGCGCCGTTGATCGAACGCATCGGGCCGCGCCGCGCCCTGCCGCTGGCGCTGGCGGCCATCGCGCTGGTCTACGCGGGCCTGGTGCCGGCGGCGCATTCGCTGGCTGCGGTGCTCGCCGTCGCCACGCTGTGGGGAGCCGCCTCCCAACTGAGCCTGAACCTGCTGGTGCTGCTGCTCTCCCGCGCCCGGCCCGACGAGCGGGGCGCGGTGCTGGGCCTGAACACCTGCACGACCTATCTGGGCGCAAGCATCGGCACGGCCGCCGCCGGCACGATCTACGCGCACGCCGGCTTCGAAACGCTGGGGCTGGCCGCGGCCGCCGCGCTGGCCGCCGCGGCCCTCGGCCTGCATGGCCGGCTGAACGGCCGGCGCGCCGCGAGCGGCGAAGCCGCCGCCTGAACGGCCGGACGCCAGGCCTCAGGATCAGCCGCGGTATTCCACCGCGCAATCGCGCCCGGCCCGCTTGGCCTGGTAGAGCGCGGAGTCGGCCCGGCGCAGCACGTCCGAGGCGCTGGCGTCGCCCTCGACAAAACGGGCGATGCCGCCGCTGACGGACAGCGCCACCGCCGCCCCGTCGATATCCGCCGGATGCTGCCGCAGGCTCATGCGCAGGCGGGCGCAGATCGCATGCGCCGCGTCCCCGTCCGCATCGGCGAGCAGCACCAGGAACTCCTCGCCCCCCAGGCGGCCGATCGAGTCGCCGTCCCGCATGCAGGCGCGCAATTGTTCGCAGAAATGGCGCAAGGCGGCGTCGCCGCCCAGGTGCCCGTAACGGTCGTTGACCTGTTTGAAGTGGTCCAGGTCCAGCATCAGCGCGGTATTCGGGCCGCCCTCGCCGCGTGCGGCGGCGGCCAGCCGGTCTTCCAGACGCTTGAGGATCTCGGCGCGGTTCCAGCAGCCGGTCAGGCTGTCGACCCGCGCCATCCACGCCAGCGCCGCCTCGGTGCGCCGGCTTTCGGTCATGTCCATGCCGATATTGACCACCTTGCCGTCGGGCAGGCGGACGTTGGACCACAGGACCGCCAGCCGTTCGCCGCTGCGCGCGCGGGGATGCCATTCGCGGAATGAGCGCGACGGCTGCGGCCCGACGGTGTCGATCACCTGCTTCCTGACCTGCGGGTCGGGGTAGAACAGCGCCAGCGGGTCGCGGCACTCCTTGATCTCGGCCTCCGACCATCCAAAGCGCCGCTCGCAGGCCTCGTTCCACAACGTGCAGCGCCCGTCCGGCCCGAATGCATTGATCAGCACGGGCGCCGTCTGGAACAGGGCTTCGTATTGCGCCACCACATCGCGCAGCCGCGTCAGTTCGAGTTCAAGCTCAGCGGCGTCCGACACGGCGTGCTGGCTGCGGGCGTCGTCGTGGGGCAATGGACTTTGCATGGCTCTGCAATCGATGGAAAGGCGGGACCCATGCCGGCCGCAAGCGCCGGGCGCGCCACGGCGGCGCCGCGATGCCCGGCTGGGAATCGGGGCCAGTATACGTGCGATGCCCGCCGGCAACTGCCAAGAATCGTCAACGCCCGCCTGGCGGCAGGCCCTACCAGGGAAAGTCGATCAGATCGCCGTACAGGCTGCGCAGCCTGGCCTTGACCTCGGGCGACTGCTGGTAGATCGCGATGAACTTCAGCAGGCGCGGATCCTGCGCGCCCTGGGGCGTGGCCACCCACCGGATCGCATAGCGGCGCACGTTGACCGGGTCGGCATTGTCGAACGCCAGGCCGTCCTTTTCGTCGATGCCCGCCTGCTTGGCGAAGGTGGTGTACGTCACGGAAGCCGTCACGTCGTCGAAGGTGCGCGCCGATTGCGAACCTTCGATCTGCACGAACTTCAGCTTCTTCGGATTCGACACCACGTCCTCCAGCGCCGCCCGGTGGGCCACGCCGGGCTTCAGCCCGATCAGTCCGATGGACTCCAGCAGCAGCAGGGCCCGGCCCGTGTTCACCGGATCGTTGGGCACCGCGATCGTCGCGCCGTCGGGCACCGGATCGCCCTTCTTGAGCTTCTTGGAGAACAGGCCGATCGTGGTGGAATAGCCGTAGGCGACCGGCACCAGGTTGGCGCCGCGCCGCTGGTTGAACAATTGCAGGAAGGGTTCGTGCTGGAAGAAGTTCGCGTCCACCGAGCCGTCCGCCACCGCGATATTCGGCAGCACCCAGTCGTTGAACTCCACCAACTGGACGTCCAGCCCCTCCTTCTTCGCCTGGGCGATCGCCAGCTCGGTGGCCGCGTTCGCCACGCTGGCGATCACCCCGATCCGCAGGGGCTTGTCCTGCGCCATCGCGCTTGCCGCGCAAGCCAGGCCCAGCGCGGCCGCGGCCGCGCCGCGCGTCAGTGTCGAAAACAGTCGGTGCAGGAACATGTGGACCTTCCAGATGGAAAAACAGGGCGTGGTCGCTATTGTGCAGCAGCCGCCGGCCGCCTCCCGCAAAGGCCCTTTGTCACGCAATGGAAATCCCGCCGCCGGCCAGCGGCGCTAAGATGAAGCCAATACGTCCTCGGGAGACGCTCATGAGCGCCGTATTGACATCCCCTTCCGCCGCCATCCACCGCGATCAGGTCGAAGACCGGCTGGGCGCGCACAACTACCATCCGCTGGACGTGGTGATCGCCCGCGGCAGCGGGGTCTGGCTGTACGACGTGGACGGCCGCAAGTACCTCGACTGCCTGTCGGCCTATTCGGCCGTCAACCAGGGGCACTGCCACCCCGCCATCCTGGCCGCCATGGTGGAACAGGCGCAAAAGCTGACGCTGACCTCGCGCGCCTTCCGCCACGACCAGATGGCGCCGTTCTACGAAGACCTGGCCCGCCTGACCGGCGCGCACAAGATCCTGCCCATGAACAGCGGCGCGGAAGCCGTCGAGACCGCCATCAAGGCCGTGCGCAAATGGGGCTACGAGGTGCGTGGCGTGCCCGAGAACCAGGCGGAGATCATCGTCTGCGCCAACAACTTCCACGGCCGCACCCTGGGCATCGTCGGCTTCTCCACCGACCCCGACGCCTACGGCCACTACGGGCCCTTCGCGCCCGGATTCAAGACCGTCCCCTTCGGCGACTATGCGGCCTTCGACGCCGCCATCACGCCCAATACCGTCGCCTTCCTGGTCGAGCCCATCCAGGGCGAAGCGGGCGTCGTGCTTCCGCCCGCCGGCTACTTCGCCCAGGTCCGGCGGCGCTGCACGGAACAGGGCATCACCCTGATCCTGGACGAAATCCAGACCGGGCTGGGGCGCACCGGCAAGCTGCTGGCCGAAGAACACGAAGGCATCGAGGCCGACGTCACCCTGATCGGCAAGGCCTTGTCCGGCGGCTTCTATCCCGTATCGGCGGTGCTGTCGAACGCCGATGTGCTCGGGGTCTTCCAGCCGGGCCAGCACGGCAGCACCTTCGGCGGCAATCCGCTGGCCTGCGCCATCGCGCGCGCGGCGCTGCGCGTGCTGACGGAAGAAGGCATGATCGACAACGCCGCGGCCATGGGCGCGTACTTCCTGGAACGCCTGCGCGCGCTGCCCGGCCCCGTGCGCGAGGTGCGCGGACGCGGGCTGATGCTGGCCGTGGAACTCGAGCCCGATGCCGGCGGCGCCCGCCTGTGGTGCGAACGCCTGCAGGCGCGCGGCATGCTGGTCAAGGACACCCACGGCCATACGCTGCGCCTCTCCCCGCCCCTGATCGTGACGCGAGAGCAGATCGACTGGGCCTGCGACCAGCTTGCCGCGGTACTATCCGCCCCTTGACGCATCCCGCCCGGAGCCCGCAACTTGCACACCACCGCCCATCTGCCCAACCGCATCGCCCTCATCGGCGCTCCCACCGACATCGGCGCGGGCGCCCGCGGCGCCTCCATGGGCCCCGAAGCCCTGCGCGTGGCCGATCTCGGCCCCGTGATCGAGGCCCAGGGCTTCGAAGTGGCCGACCGCGGCAACCTGTACGGCCCCGCCAATCCCTGGCTGCCGCCCGTGGACGGCTACCGCCACCTGGACGAGGTCGCGGCCTGGAACCGCGCGGTGCACGACGCCGTCTACGCGGAACTCGGCCAGGGCAACCTGCCCATCCTGCTGGGCGGCGACCACTGCCTGGGCATCGGTTCCATCAGCGCGGCGGCGCGCCACTGCCGCGCGGCGGGCAAGAAGCTGCGCGTGCTGTGGCTGGACGCCCACGCGGATTTCAACACGAATGCCTTGACCCCCACCGGCAATATCCACGGCATGCCCGTGGCCTGCCTGTGCGGCTACGGGCCGGCGCAGATCACCGGCCTGTCCGGCCAGACCCCGGACATCGAGCCGGGCTGGGTGCGGCAGATCGGCATCCGCAGCGTCGACCAGGGCGAAAAGCGCCTGGTGCACGAAGCGGGCCTGGAAGTCTTCGACATGCGCTACCTGGACGAAATGGGCATGCGCGCCACCATGGACGCCGCGCTGGCGGGCCTGGACGCCGACACGCACCTGCACGTGAGCTTCGACGTGGACTTCCTGGATCCCGAGATCGCCCCCGGCGTCGGCACCACCGTGCCCGGCGGCCCCACGTACCGCGAGGCCCAGCTCTGCATGGAGATGATCGCCGACACGGGCCTGATGCGCTCGCTGGACGTGGTGGAATTGAACCCGGCCTTCGACGTGCGCAACAAAACGGCGGAACTGGCGGTGGACCTCATCGAGAGCCTGTTCGGCAAGTCCACGCTGATGCGGCGCGGCGCGTGATCCGCGGCCCGGCCGGATGAGCCGGCGCTAGCCCCGCCCCTGCCGGATCGCCTGCGCCGCCGCCGTCAGGCGGCCCAGATGTTCCTCTCGGCGTTCCCGCATGCGCGGCGTCGGCCCGGCCATGCACAGCGCGTACCATTCCCCGCCCAGGTCCAGCGCCACCGCCAGCCCGGTCAGGTCGGCCACGCTCTCGCCGACGTTCTCGCCCCACCCTCTTTCGGCCGCGCGCTCGACCTCGGCCCGCAGCGCCTCGCGAGTGACCAGCGTGCGGTCCGTATAGCGCGTGTAGTCGGCCGACGCCAGCGCCGCCTCGCGCTCGGCCGGCGGCAGGCGCGCCAGGATGGCCTTGGCCACCGCGCTGGTATGCAAGGGCCGGCGGGCGCCGGGCCTCGCGGTGTAGCGCACGGGCTGCGTGGCCTCCACCACGTCCAGGTAAAGCACGTCGCCGTCCTGGATCTTGGCCAGCATGACCGTCTCGTCGGCCGCGTCGCGCAAGGCGACGAGCTGCGGGCGCGCCTGTTCCAGCCAGGGGTCGCCCGCCATGATCTGCGCGCCCAGCGCATGCAGCTTCGCCGTCGGGTAATAGCCGCCGCGGCGGCGCACCTCGTACAGGTAGCCGCGCGCCGCCAGCGTGCGCACCAGCGCCAGGCAGCTCGACATCGGCGCGCCCAGGCCCTGCGCCAGTTCGGTCAGGGGCAAAGGCCGCCGCACCTGGGCGAACAGTTCGATCAATTCCAGCGTCCGTACGACGAGCTTCACTTCCATGGCGGCCACCTGTGTCCGGATTCCAGGCCGGATCGCGCGATCGGCCTAGGTAATCCACTATGTTGACTTTCCTTGTATGTGAAAATAAATTCTTGCACAGGAATTTCTATTCACCAACTAGAAATATTTTTCAGCCGGCTGGAGAACCGGCGGCCAGGCCAGATACAGAAGCGTCCAGACGAATATCGATAATTCGGCCCGCGAGCGGGCTGGGAGACAAGCAGATGCGTATCAAATCCCTGTTGGCGGCGCTGGCCGCCGCCCTGGCCGCCAGCGCCGCGGCCCATGCCCAAGCCGACGTGGTGCGCCTGGGCGTATCCAACGACCGCTCCGGGATCTATTCGGACCTGGGCGGGCTGGGCTCCGAAATGGCGGTCCGCATGGCGGTCGAGGATTTCGGCGGCAAGGTCGCCGGCAAGACCGTCCAGGTCATCGGCGCCGACAACCAGAACAAGGCCGACGTGGCCTCGGCCCTGGTGCGCCGCTGGTTCGACACGCAGAACCTGGTGGCGGTGGTGGACGGCGGCGCCAGTTCGGCCGGCCTGGCCGCGCAGGGCGTGGCCCGCGAGAAAGGCGGCACCGCCCTGATCAGCGGCGGCTTCGCCGGGGACTTCAGCGGCAAGCAGTGCAGCAACCTCAGCACCCAATGGGCGCCCGACACCTACGCGCTGGCCAACGCGGTGGTCAAGAGCGTCGTCGAGAACGGCGGCAAGTCCTGGTACTTCATCACCACCGACTACGTGTTCGGCAAATCGCTGGAAGGCAATGCCTCCCGCTTCGTGCAGAACGCGGGCGGCACCGTGCTGGGCAGCACGCGCCACCCCCTGGGCGCCCTGGATTTCGCCTCGTTCCTGGTGCAGGCGCAATCGTCCAAGGCCGACGTGGTGGGCCTGGCGAGCGCCGGCGGCGATCTGGTCAACCTCATCAAGCAGGCCCAGGAATTCGGCCTGACCGGCGGCAAGCAGCGCCTCTTGACCTTCCTGACCTTCATCAACGACGTCCAGGCGATGGGCCTGCCCGTGGCCCAGGGCCTGACCTTCCCCACCGGCTTCTACTGGGACGCCGACGACGACACGCGCGCCTGGACGCAGCGCTGGCAGAACAAAATGGGCGTGACCCGCGCCCCGTCCATCGTGCAGGCGCTGAGCTACGTCGCCACCACCCATTACCTGCAGGCCGCGCAGGCGGTGGGCTCGTTCGACGGCGCCGCCGTCAACCAGAAGATGCGCGAGTTGCCCATCACCACCAAACTGATCAAGAATGCGCGGGTGCGCCCCGAAGACGGCCGCGTCATCATGGACCTGTACCTGGTCGAAGTGAAGAAACCCGCCGAATCCAAATATGCCGGCGACTTCTACCGCATCCTGTCCACGGTGCCCGGCGAAAAGGTCTTCGTGTCCCTGGCGGACAGCGAATGCCCGTCGGTCAAGAAGTGATGAACGACACATCAAAAGGAGACAACCCATGAAGTGCTATTGCGTCGTGAACTTCCGCGAGCCCTTGCAGGAAATGGACCAGCCCACGCCCACGCCGCAGGGGTCGCAGGTGCTGCTGAAGGTCCGCGCGGCGGGCGTTTGCCACAGCGATATCCACTTGTGGGAAGGCGGCTACGACCTGGGCCAGGGCCGCACCCTGTCCCTGAAGGACCGCGGCGTCTCGCTGCCGCTGACCATGGGCCACGAAACGGTCGGCGCCGTGGTGTCGGCCGGCCCCGACGCGCAAGGGCTGGCGTCCGGCCGCAACTACCTGGTCTATCCCTGGATCGGCTGCGGCAACTGCCCGTCCTGCCGGGCCGGCATGGAAAACCATTGCCCCGCTCCCGCCTGCCTGGGCGTGCACCGCGCCGGCGGTTATGCCGACCACATCCTGGTGCCGCATCCGCGCTACCTGATCGACATCGGCGACCTGGAACCGGCGCAGATCGCGCCGTACGCCTGCTCCGGCCTCACCACCTATTCCGCGCTGAAGAAGATCGGCGCCGACGTCTACCGCGACCATCCGGTCGTGATCTTCGGCGCCGGCGGCCTGGGG
This sequence comes from Achromobacter veterisilvae, assembly GCF_037619525.1. Taxonomy (NCBI): domain Bacteria; kingdom Pseudomonadati; phylum Pseudomonadota; class Betaproteobacteria; order Burkholderiales; family Alcaligenaceae; genus Achromobacter; species Achromobacter veterisilvae. Next base: position 4,330,160 of record NZ_CP148753.1, read on the forward strand.
CTGATGAGCCTGACGCTGATCAAGGCGCTGGGCGGCGCCGGCGCCATCGTCGTCGACATCGACCCGGCCAAGCGCCAGGCCGCGCTGGAAGCCGGCGCGCTGGCGGCCATCGACGGCGCCGCGCCCGATGCCGCACAACAGATCGTCAAGGCCGCGGGCGGCAAGCCCGTGCAAGCCGCGATCGACCTGGTGGGCGCGCCCGCGACCACCTCGCTGGCCTTCGACTTCCTGACCAAGGGCGGCAAGCTGATCATCGTGGGCCTGTTCGGCGGCGCCTCGTCATGGCCGATCGCGCTGATCCCCATGAAAGCCCTGTCCATCGTCGGCAGCTACGTGGGCAACCTGGCCGAATTGCGGGAACTGATGGAACTGGTGCGGGCTGGAAAGGTGCCTCCCATTCCGGTGCACCGCCATGCGCTCGCGGAGGCGGATAGCGTGCTGGCGTCGCTGCGGGCGGGGAAGGTGGTGGGGCGGGCGGTGTTGACAGCGTAACGTAACCCCTCCGCGTGTCTGACACCCATACGAGATGGCGTTGGAATCCAAGCCTCTCTCCCCGGGTGTCTGACACCGGCCGTATCTTGGCGGCCGTTCCAAAGTCAGCCGGTGTCAGACACCCGGGACCGTCGTCGCAGCGCACAGGGCATCTCGTACGGGTGTCAGACACGCAGAGTATGTCCCCACGTGTCTGACACCCGTACGAAATGACGTTGGAATCCAAACCTCTCTTCCCGGGTGTCAGACACCGGCCGCATCTCGACGGCCGTTCCAAAGTCAGCCGGTGTCTGACACCCGGGATCACCGTTGCAGCGCACAGGGCATCTCGTACGGGTGTCAGACACGCGGAGGGGTTACGCTGTCAGACACGCGGAGTATGTAACCTCGGATCATAAACAAACCTCTCCCGCCGCACGACTTCGATCCGCTTGGCATCCGGATGCGCCGGATTGAGAAGAAAATTGCAGTCCGGCACTCCCCGGCAAGCCACGATCGCGCTGGGTACCTGCAAGAGCGCCGACACGCCCGACGCGACCCAGTAATCGCCCGCCTCTTGCGCCGCTTCGGCGAACGGCACGGCGTCCCAGAAGGGGTAGTCCTCCTGCATCTGGTCCAGGGTCAGGATCTGCCTGCCTTCGTGCACGGCGCGCGGCACCGACAGTTCGATCAGATAGCGGTTGGCCTGTTCCGAAGCCCGCGCCGCGAAATGCACCACCGTCTCCAGCACCGCCAGGGCCACGCACGACGAGGCATAGACCACGGCCGTGCCCGGGCTGTTGTAGCGGCCGCCCACGGCCGCCGCGCCGCCGCCGGTCAGGTCGTCCGCGCGGTACTTGCCCGCCGTCGTGCCGATGCGCCACAGCGAAACGCTGGGGCTTGCTGAGCTACCTTCGTGCTCCGCCCTGGAGCGGCCCGGCAAGCTCATGCGTACACGCCCGCGGCCGCGCGGGCCAGCGTGTCCTCGACGATGCGGCTGCTGGCGTCCGAGGTCAGCAGCGACAGCGGCTTGACGTTGCCCAGCGCGGGCACGGGCGTATTCAGCCACAGCACCGCCTCTTCCTCGCTGCCCAGCACCTGGCGGGCCACGCGCACCACCCGCGCCACGCGGGCCAGGCGGTCGGATTCGCCCAGCGGCAGCATCAGGCCCTCGCGTGTCCAGCGCGACAGCGACGCCGCCTTGACCTCGGTGATCGCCATGATTTCCGACTTGGGCACCTGCAGGTAGTCGGCGGCGTCGTCCACCATCTGCGCGGGCAGGCCGCGGCTTACGTCGCGCGCCATCTCGATCAGGGGACTGTCCACCAGCCCGCGGAACAACTGCTTGGCCCGTGCAGCCCCATGGCGGGGCGGACGCTTGGCGGTCGCGCCGCGCTTGGCGGGGGATTTGCCGGCGATGGCGAGGGTCATGGCGCTCTCCTGGGTGGCCGCAGCCCAAGGCTGAGGGAATTACCAAATTGAATTCATGATATCCCATTTGGTAATCCCATGCCCAGGCCGGGCCCGGCAATGGCCGCCGCCGCCGGCTTCCCGGCATGCGCCGGATTTGGGCCTATCATAGGCGGCTGTAACACGATCGATCAGACACTAAGAAAGGACAGGCAATGACGGACCGGCAGCTCACGATACTCGCGGCGTTGAATCTCATGGTGGCGGTGGGCGCGGGGGCCTTCGGCGCCCATGGACTCAAGCGCATGATCACGCCCGAACTGCTGTCCGTCTGGCAGACCGGCGTCCTGTATCACCTGATCCACGCGCTGGGCCTGTTCGCCGTCGCGCTGCTGGGCGCCCGCTACGGTTCGCCCTTGCTGTCCGCCGCCGGCATCGTGATGTTCGTGGGCATCGTGCTGTTCTCCGGCAGCCTGTATGTCCTGTCGCTGACGGGCACGCACTGGCTGGGCGCGGTCACGCCCTTCGGCGGCGCCGCCTTCCTGGCGTCCTGGGCCATGGTGGCGCTGGCCGCCTACCGCGCCCAGGGCTAGGGCCCGCCTTTCCCCTTCCCTTCACACGGCGGCAGGAACCGCCGCTTTCCCAGGCTGTAGATGTCCACCTCCACCGCATTGCCCGCCGCCCAGAACCATTCCGCCATCGCAGGGATCGCCTGCGTGGTGGGCGGCATCTTTTTCCTGACCCTGAGCGACGCCAACGCCAAATGGCTGGGCGCCAGCTACAACCCGCTGCAGATCCTGTTCCTGCGCGCCCTCATCGCGCTGCCCTTCGTCATGGCGCTGGCGCTGTGGCTGGGCGGGCGCCGGGTGCTGCGGACCGCGCATCCGGGGCTGCACCTGGCGCGCGGCGCCATCAACGTGGTGTCCGCCTGTTGCTTCTATCTGGGCCTGCGCGCCCTGCCCCTGGCCGAAGCCACGGCCATCGCGTTCGCCGCGCCGCTGTTCGTGACCGCGCTGTCCGTGCTGATCCTGAAGGAGCGCGTGGACGGCAAGCGCTGGCTGGCGGTGCTGGCGGGCTTCGCCGGGGTGCTGATCGTGGTCCGCCCCGGCACGTCGGCCTTCCAGGCCGCCACCCTGCTGCCGCTGACCACCGCCCTGCTGTACGCGGTGATGATGATCACCGCCCGCGGCATCGGCCGCGGCGAAGGCATGCTGACGACCACCTTCTACATCGTGCTCGGCCAACTGGTATGCAGCGCGGTCGGCCTGCCCTGGGTCTGGCGCGCGCCCGCCATGGACGACCTGCCGTACTTCGGCGCCGTGGCGCTGTTCAGCACGCTGGGCCTGGCGCTGATCACGCAGGGCTTCCGTATCGGCCCGGCCTCGGTGGTCGCGCCCTTCGACTACACCGGCCTGGTCTGGGCCACGATCCTGGGCTGGATCTTCTGGCGCGAGGCGCCGGACGCCTATGCCTACCTGGGCGCCCTGTTCATCGCGGGCAGCGGCGTGTACATCGCCGTGCGCGAAGCGCGCGCCAAGGCCCGGACGCGCCGGCCCGCCACGGCCTGACGGGCCGCTATTCGGTGGGCGGCGGGAAATTCCGGCGCAGCACGCGCGCCACGTTCGGCTCCTGCGCGGCCTCCCGCGCCACCGCGCTCAAGGCCGGGCAGGCCGCCTCGAACCACGCCGGCCCCGGGCGCCAGTGCGTCATCACGGTGATGTACAGGTCCAGCGCCGAAAACCGCCGGCCCAGCATGTGCGGCGAGCCGGCCTGGCGTTCCAGCTCCTGCCACAGTTCGGCCCGCCGCGTGTGCACGCGTTCGCGCAGCAGGTCGGCGGGCGCGCCCGCGGTGGTCCATTGCGGCGGATCGTCGCCATAGGTGAACGTGGGGTAGATCGCGCCCACCAGGCGGATCAGCAGGTTCAGGAAACGCGCCCGTTCCGGCTTGTCCGCGGGCGGCGCCAGCCCGGCCTGCGGCGCCACGTCGTTCAGGTGCAGGATCATGGCCGCGCTTTCGGTCATGACTTCGCCGTCCGGCAGGACCAGGGTCGGCACCTGCCCCAGCGGATTCAGCCGCAGCAGCCGGTCGCGTTCCGGCCCGGGCTTCAGGTAGGGCACGTCCGTCAGCGTGTGCGGCACGTTGGCCAGCACCAGCGCCATTTCGACAATGGCGGATCCGCAACCCGCCGACCCGATCAGTTCATACGGTTTCATGGCATTCACCCTCCGGATTCCGCCGGCGCCACCCGCAGCAATTCGCCGGGCGAAGCGTCGGTCAGCACGTAGACATAACCGTCCGGCCCCTGCCGCACGTCGCGGATGCGGCGCTTGCGGTCGTCCAGCAGGCGCTCCTGCGCCACCACGCGGTCGCCGTCCAGCGTCAGGCGGATCAGATTCTGGTCGGCCAGCGCGCCGATGAACACGGAATTGCGCCATGCCGGAAACCGGTCCGCGTCGTAGAACGCCATGCCGCTGATCGCGGGCGACCGGGGCCACCAGTACAGCGGCGGCTCCATGCCAGGCAGGGTCTCGCCCTTGGCTTCGGGTATCGGCTGCCCGGAATAATTGATGCCGTAAGTCGCCAGCGGCCAGCCGTAGTTCCGGCCCGGCCGGATGAGGTTGATCTCGTCGCCGCCGCGCGGCCCATGTTCGTTTTCCCAGAGTTCGCCCGACCAGGGATTCAGCGCCATGCCCTGGGGATTGCGGTGCCCGTAGGACCAGATTTCCGGGCGGGCGCCGGCCTGGCCGACGAAGGGGTTGTCGGGCGGCACCGAGCCGTCGGCCTTCAGGCGCACCACCTTGCCCTGGAGCTTGCCCAGTTCCTGCGCGGTGGGCCGCTGGTTGTTCTCGCCCAGCGAAATGTACAGATAGCCCTTGCGGTCGAAGACCAGCCGCGACCCGTAGTGCAGGCCGGACGACAGCTTGGGCTCCTGGCGGAACAGCACGCGGAAATCCTCCAGGGCCGCGCCGTCGGCGGACAGGCGCCCGCGGCCCACGGCAGTGCCGCTCTTGGAGCCGTCGGACTCGGCATAGGACAGGTAGACATAGCGGTCGGCGGCGAAGTCCGGCGAGAGCGCAACGTCGAGCAAACCGCCCTGCCCCTGCGCCGCCACCTTGGGCACGCCGGCCAGCGGCCTGGACAGCCCGCCCGGCACGCGCAGCAGCCGCAGGCCGCCGGAACGCTCGGTGATCAGCACGCCGCCGTCGGGCAGGAACGCCATGGACCAGGGATGATCGAGCCCGCCCGCGACCGCGGTGACGCGGGCCGCCACGGACGGCGGTTCGGAAGCCGGCTGCGCGGGCGCCGCGAACGCCGCGGACAGGGTCAGAAGCAGGGAAAAAGCGCGCGTGTTCGCGGCGAGGCGTGGCGGCATGGACATCTCCGGCGGCAACTCGGTTGAATGCGTCGTGTCGGGGCCCGGAACGCCGGGAGCCCCCGCGGAGGGACGCGCGGGTGGCGTACCATATCGGCCAGGGACGGGTGCCTCCCGTCCTTCCTTCCAGGAGACTCCCTTACATGAAACTGTACTACATGCCCGGCGCGTGCTCGCTCGCTTCCCACATCGTCCTCGAATGGATCGGCAAGCCCTACGAAACGCACAAGCTCAGCCGCGACGAGCTCAAGGGCCCCGAGTTCCTGAAGATCAATCCGCTGGGCGCCGTGCCCGCGCTGGCGGACGGCGACTGGACGGTCACGCAGAACGCCGCCATCCTGGAATACCTCGCCGAACAGGCCCCGCAGTCCGGGCTGCTGGGCGACGGCACGGCCCGCTCGCGCGCCGACGTGCGCCGCTGGCTCGGCTTCATCAATTCCGACGTCCACAAGACCTTCTCGATGATCTTCGGCGCGCAGCGCTTCCTGGCTGAGGAAGGCGCGCAGAAGGAGCTGGCCGGTTCCGCTTCCAAGTTGCTGACCAGGCTGTTCTCGCAACTGGACGCGCAACTGGCCCGCAAGCCCTACCTGACCGGCGCCGCCCCCTCCATCGCCGACGCCTATCTCTACGTGGTGCTGCGCTGGGCGAACGCCAAGGAAGTCGACCTGTCGGGCCAGAACAACCTGGCCGCATTCTTCAAGCGCATGGAAGCCGACAAGGGCGTCCAGGCCGCGCTGAAGGCCGAAGGCCTGTAATCGCCGGGGCGCCCCGGCCTCAGCCGGCGGCGTCCGGGATTCCCGGCAGATCGCCGGACGCCCCTTCGGCCGGGCGCCCTTCCTCCAGCGTTTTCTTCACGGCCGCCAGGAAGCGCCGCGCCAGCAGCGGCGGCGCGCTCAGGTTCGAATGCGTGGCCCAGATGTCCACCCAGGCCGCCGGCCGTATCGGCCGCAGCGCCATGTGCGCGGCCTGATCGGGCGCGACGCACCAGGCGTCCACCAGCGCCGGCCCCAGCCCCTGCTGCACGAATGAGCAGGCGGTCACCGGGGAATGCACTTCCACCGCCGCCGGGCAGGCGCCCCGCTCGCCGAAGAACGGCTGGAGCGCGCGGGCCAGCGGCGTATTCTGCGGATAGCCGATCCAGGCCGCGGTCGAGAAGTCCTCGGGGCGCAGCACCTCGCGGGCGGCCAGCGGATGCGCGGCCGGCAACACGCAGATCACCGGCACCCGGGCCAGGTGCAGGGAGGTCAGATTGGGATGGTCCGGCGGCTGCATCGAGATCCCGATGTCCGCCTGGCCCGACAGGAAGTACGCGGCCAGTTCGTCGAAGGTGACGCTGCGGTAGTCCACCCGCGCGCCGGCGTTGCGGCTGCGGAAGCGGTCCAGGGCCATCGGGATCAGGCGCTGGCCGAAACTGGCGCTGGCGACGATCTTCAGCATGCCGGCGCCCGATTGCGCCAGGCTGGCGGCCAGGTCGTTCACGCGCTGGATGCCGCCGTACACCTGCTCCACTTCCGCATACAGCCGCCGCGCCTCGGCGGTGGGCGAAAGCCGGCTCTTCACGCGTTCGAACAGCCGATAGCCCAGGCGGCTTTCCGTCAACGCAAGCACCCGGCTGACCGCGGGCTGCGACACGTGCAGCATCCGTCCCGCCCCGCTGATCGAGCCGGCCATCATGATGGCCCGGAACACCTCGATCTGCCTCAGGTTCAACGGCCGTCCGGCAGTCGGCCCCACCTCGTCCGCATAGGCGTCCGCGTCCATTTTTTCCCCCGCGTTTTCGTGCCAAATCAATAACGGCCGATTATAGGTTTTCGACATTTTTCGATGACGGAGACAGACCGCCCCGGGTGTAATCTGCCGGCCTCGACCACAATAGAAACAGGGGAAACCATCATGCGCAACCTATTCTTCCGCGGCCTCTCCGCGCTGGCGCTGGGCGCGGCGCTGTCGGCCACCGCCGTCGCCGGCTATCCGGACAAGCCCATCACCTTCGTCGTGCCGTCCGCGGCCGGCGGCTCGCCCGACGTGCTGTCGCGCCTGATCACGACCCAGTTGGCGCGCGACACCGGCGCCACGCTGGTGGTCGAAAACCGCCCCGGCGCGGCCGGCAACATCGGAATCGCGCTGGTCAAGCGCGCCTCGGCCGACGGCTACACCGTCGGCTACGGCAACATCAACACCCTGGCCGTGAACCGCTCGCTGTTCAAGCGCCTGCCCTACGACGTGGACCAGGACCTGGCACCCGTCGCCCACCTGTTCGACCTGTACAACGCGCTGATCGTGCCGGCCGACTCGCCCGTCAAGAGCGTGCAGGACCTGATCGACCGCGCCCGCAAGGCGCCCGGCCGCCTGTCCTACGGCGCCTCCGGCGTGGGCACGACCGGCCACATGGGCGGCGAACTCTTCAAGAGCATGGCCAAGGTCGACGTGATGTTCATCCCGTACAACGGCGGCCCCGCCGCCATCCAGGACCTGCTCGGCGGCCGGCTCGACTACCTGTTCGTGAACACCTCGGAAGCCGCCCCGCTGGTCAAGAGCGGCAAGGTCCGCGCCATCGGCGTCAGCAGCCTGAAGCGCCTGCCGCTGATGCCCGACGTCCCGACCCTGGACGAAGCCGGCGTGAAAGGCTACGAAACCGTTTCGTGGGGCGGCGTGGTCGCCCCCAAGGGCACGCCCGACGACGTGGTGGCCACGCTGAACGCGGCCATCCAGAAGGCGCTGCAGGCCCCCGACGTGCGCGCCGGCCTGGCCACGCTGGGCGCGGAGCCCGCCTCCGGCTCGCCGGCCGAGTTCAAGCAGTTGATCGACCGCGAAACCGCCAAGTGGCGCCAGATCATCGAATCCGCCGGCATCGAGAAGCTCGACTGAACATGACGGCATCCCGCTTGCAGGCAGACTTCATCGTGGCGGGCGCCACGCTCATCGACGGCTCGGGCGGGCCCGCCCGCCAGGGCGACCTGGCCGTGCTGGACGGCAGGATCGCGGCCGTGGGCGCCTTCGAGCACCCAGCCGGCGCGCCCGTCGTCGACGGCCGGGGCCGCGTCCTGGCGCCGGGCTTCATCGATTCCCATACCCACGACGACGGCTACCTGCTGGCGCATCCCGACATGCTGCCCAAGGTGTCGCAGGGCATCACCACGGTCGTCACCGGCAACTGCGGGATCAGCCTGGCGCCGCTGGCACGTACGGAGATTCCGCAGCCGCTGGACCTGCTGGGCCCCGCCCCGCTGTTCCGCTACGGCACGTTCCGCGCCTGGACGGACGCCCTGCGCGACACCCCGGCGGCCGTCAACGTGGTGCCGCTGGTGGGCCACACCACGCTGCGCGTGGCGGTCATGGAAGACACCTCGCGCGCCGCCGACGGCGGCGAACGCGCCGCCATGCGGGAACTGCTGGAAGAAGCGCTGGACGCGGGCGCCTTCGGCGTCTCCACCGGCACGTTCTATCCGCCCGCCAGCGCCGCGCCCACCGACGAGATCATCGACGTCTGCGCCCCGCTGCGCGGACGCCCCGGGGTCTACGCCACGCACCTGCGCGACGAGGCGGACCATATCGTCCCGGCCATGGAGGAAGCGCTGCTCATCGGCCGCGAGCTGGGCTGCCGCGTCGTGTTCTCGCACCACAAGCTGGCGGGCGAGCGCAATCACGGCCGCAGCCGTGAAACGCTGGATCTCATCAGCCGCGCCGCCGCCACGCAGCCCGTGTGCCTGGACTGCCACCCGTATCCCGCCACCTCCACCATGCTGCGGCTGGACCGGGCCCGGCTCGCCAGCCGCACCATGATCACCTGGTCCAAGGGCTATCCGCAGGCCACCGGGCGCGATTTCGGCGAAGTCATGGCCGAACTGGGGCTGGACGACGAAGCGGCCATCGCGCGCCTGGCGCCGGCCGGCGCCATCTACTTCCTGATGGACCCGGCCGACGTCAACCGCATCTTCGCGCATCCGCTCACGATGGTGGGCTCCGACGGGCTGCCCTTCGATCCGCATCCGCACCCGCGCCAATGGGGCACCTTCACCAACGTGCTGCGCACCCTGGTGCGCGAACAGCGCCTGCTGTCCCTGGAAGCCGCCATCCACAAAATGACCGGCCTGGCGGCCGACCAGTACGGCATCGCCGGGCGCGGACGCCTGCGCGAGGGGTATCATGCTGACTTGGTGCTGTTCGATCCCGCCACGGTGACAGATGTGGCCACTTTTTCAGCTCCCATTCAGGCAAGCCACGGCATCCAGGCGGTTTGGGTCAATGGCAAGCGCGTCTGGGATGGGGAACGGACGGGCGCCGAACGCCCGGGCCAGGTTCTGGCGCCCGGCGATGCATTGTCTCGGAGTGAATAACGTGAATACCTATTCCCAGGGTTGTTACCTGGGTGTATTGGGCGGCATGGGGCCCATGGCCGGCGCGGCCTTTGCCCTACGCCTGGCGGCGCTGACGCCCGCCGATGTCGACCAGCAGCACATCCCCACCCTGCTGCGCAACGATCCCCGCATTCCCGACCGTTCCAGCGCCTACATGGCCGGCGGCGAAAATCCCCTGCCCCACATGGCCGAAGGGGTGCGCTTCCTGGAGCGGGCCGGCGCGCAGCTCATCGCCATCCCCTGCAACACGGCCCATCTCTGGTACGACCAGATCGCCGCGTCCACGCGCCTGCCGGTGCTGCACATCATCCAGGCCGTCATCGAAGACCTCCGGCGCCTGGGCCTGCCCAAGGGCCGCATCGGCCTGATGGGCACGGCGGCCACGCTCAAGCTGGGCCTCTACCAGCGGCACCTGGAAGCGCAGGGCTACGAATGCATCGTGCCGGACGACGACGAAGTCGAACGCTACTGCATGGGCTCGATCCGCGCCGTCAAGGCCAATCGGCTCGAAGACGCTTTTGCTCCCGCCGCCGAATGCATCGCCCGCCTGAAGGCGCGCGGCGCCGACGCCGTCGTGCTGGGCTGCACCGAACTGCCGCTGGCCGTGCCGCACGCGCTGCGCCCCAGCCTGGGCATCACGCTCACGGACTCCATCGACGCGCTGGCCCGCGCGGCCATCGCCCACTACCTGGACGAACAGGCGCAGGAGCGGGTCGCAGCGTAGGAGGCATGCGGGCACCTTGGGTAGGTGTCTGACACCCTGGGCATCATGGGGAGTGTCTGACACCCTGGGTAGGTGCCCTTCAACCTGAGCCGGCGTACCAAAGATACCGTCTTGGCCGTCAAGCGATCAGACGTAGTCTGGTCGGTATCGTGATCGGGTTTTAAGCACGCCGAAGCATAGATGCACCAGCTTTCTCATGGCCGCGCCGAGCGCGGCCATTCTGCTTTTGCCCGCCAGCAGCAGTCGCTCGTAGAGCGCGCGGATATGGGGATTGCGACGAATGCCGACGATGGCAGCCATGTAGAACGTGGCACGCACCCGAGCAGGACCGGCCTTTGACAGGTGCGCACGGCCATTGAGGCTGGTGCCCGACTGACGCTGCACGGGAACCAGCCCCAGATAGGCCGCCAAGGCCTCGGCAGACTCGATGCGTTTGCTATGCATGATCGACAGGATCGCGTTGCTGGCCTGCGGGCCGATGGCCGGGATGCTGGTGAGCAACTCCCGGTCTTCCTTCAAATCGGGATGGCGGTCGATGTGGTCATCGATGGCCCGCTCCAGGCGCTTGATCTCTTCGCGCAGGAACGCAATGGCCTTGGCGATGGAACCTTCGACCAGGACGGGCAGATCACTGAACTGCGTTTTCTCCTGCCGGTTGAGCTCACGCAACAAGTCTTTGCTCAGCGCGTTGCGCCGCGCCAGCAAGGCACGCAACTGCCGCGCATGCAGGGGCGCGGGGTGCCATAGCGCCGGCTTGAGCGCCTGACCGTAACGGGCCAGCACGTAGCTGTCGATCCCGTCGGTCTTGGAGCGCACCGCCAGCGCACCCGCGAAGTCGCGCACCTGGGCTGGATTCACCACGGAGACACTGACCGAAGCGTCATGCAGCGCGGTGGCGGCCTGTTCGTGATACTGCCCCGTCGGTTCGAGTACGGCGTGTAACTGCTGCGGCTGGGCGCCTTGCTTGGCGCACCATTGCAGCAGCGTCTGGATGCCGGCTACCGAATTGGGGACGACCTTGGTCTTGCGTTTGTCTCCTTCACTGCCCAGCAGCGCGCAATCCAGTTTCGCTTTGGAGACGTCGATTCCTAGAAAAAACATGACTTAGCTCCCTTGCCGATTCCAAAGAAGCCCGCTGCGCCCACTTGCCTTGTACATGCAGGGTCCAAATGCCCTAGGCTACCGTCCAGTGTCCAGCCGGCTCAGAGGTGCGGATTCGAGGCTTAATCTTTCGAGCAAAGTCCAAGCTTTGGGTGTCAGAACAAGCTGCTCGAATCCGCTGTGGTGATAGCTAATCACCACGGGGACCAAGATACAAGGGTGTCAGACACTGGCAGATGCCGCCTCATGCGAGGTGTCTGACACCCTGGGTAGCCGCCCTTCAACCTGAGCCGGCGTACCAAAGGGTGTCAGACACTGGCAAGCGCCACGTCCGGCCAACATCAACCTCCCAGGTACGCCTTGCGCACCTGGTCGTTGACCAGCAAATTGGCCCCGGTGTCCTGCAACACGACGCGGCCGTTTTCCAGCACGTAGCCGCGGTCGGCCACGCCCAGCGCCTTGTTCGCGTTCTGCTCCACCAGGAACACCGTCACGCCCTGCTCGCGGATTTCGCGGATGATGTCGAAGATCTGCGCGATCACCAGCGGGGCCAGGCCCAGCGTCGGTTCATCCAGCAGCAGCAGGCGCGGACGCGTCATCAGCGCGCGGCCGATCGCCAGCATCTGCTGCTCGCCGCCCGACATCAGGCCGGCGCGCTGGCTGGCGCGTTCCTTCAGGCGCGGGAACAGGCCGTAGACGTGGTCGATGCCCGCCTGGATCTCGTCGCGGTTCGAGAAGAAGCCCCCCATCTTCAGGTTCTCGGCCACCGTCAGGTCCTTGAAGACCCGCCGCCCTTCGGGCGAAATGGCGATGCCGCTGCGCATGATGTGGTGCGTGTCCTTGTGGGTGATGTCCTCGCCCTCGAACGTGATCGTGCCCACCTTCGCCCGGGGGTTGCCGCAAACCGTCATCAGCAGCGTCGTCTTGCCCGCGCCGTTGGCGCCGATCAGCGTGACGATCTCGCCCTGGTTGACTTCCACCGACACCCCGTTCAGCGCCTGGATGGCGCCGTAGTAGGTATGTATGTTTTCCAGCTTAAGCATCATTCCTCCCCCAGGTACGCCTTGATGACGCGCTCGTCGTTGCGCACCTGCTCGGGGGTGCCGGTAGTGATGGGCTTGCCGTGTTCCATGACGAGGATGCGGTCGGAAATGCCCATGATCAGGCTCATGTCGTGCTCGATCAGCAGGACCGCGACGCCGAACTCGCGCCGCAACTGGTCGATCAGCGATTGCAGGTCGCGCTTTTCCTGGGGATTCAGGCCCGCGGCCGGCTCGTCCAGCATCAGCAGGCGCGGCTTGGTGATCATGCAGCGCGCGATCTCCAGGCGGCGCTGGTGGCCGTAGGCCAGGTTGCCCGCCTCGCGGTTGGCGAACTCGCGCAGCCCCATGAAATCCAGCCACTGGGCAGCGCGCGACAGCGCGTCGGCTTCCGACTGGCGATACGACTTGAGCTTGAGCAGGCCCGGCAAGAGCCGCGACTCCACCTGGGTGTGCTGGGCGACCAGCAGGTTCTCCAGCACGGTCAACTGCTTGAACAGCCGCACGTTCTGGAACGTGCGCACCAGCCCGTGGCGCGCCACCTTGTGGCTGGGCAGGCCGGTGATGGCCTTGCCGTCCATGGTGATATCGCCCGCGGTCGGCGAATAGAAGCCGCCCACGCAGTTGAACACGGTCGTCTTGCCGGCCCCGTTGGGGCCGATGATGGCGAACACCTCGTCGGATTTGACTTCGAACGCCACGCTGTCCACGGCCAGCAGGCCGCCGAACCGCATGGTGAGCCCGGAAACTTTCAGCAATGCCTCGCTCATTTGGCCAGCTCCACGTGGGGACGCTTCATGGGCAACAATCCCTGCGGACGCCACATCATCATCAATACCATCACCAGGCCGAACATCAGCATCCGGTATTCGGCGAACTCGCGCGCCACCTCGGGCAGCACCGTCAGCAGCACGGCCGCGAGAATCACGCCCACCTGCGAGCCCATGCCGCCCAGCACCACGATGGCCAGGATCAGCGCGGATTCGATGAACGTGAACGACTCGGGGTTCACCATGCCCTGGCGCGCCGCGAAGAACGCGCCGCCGAAGCCGGCGAACATGGCGCCCAGCGTGAACGCGGACAGTTTGATGCGCGTGGGGTTCAGCCCCAGCGAGCGGCACGCGATCTCGTCCTCGCGCAGCGCTTCCCAGGCGCGGCCGACCGGCATGCGGATCAGGCGCGTCGACACGAACAGCGTGACCAGGGCCAGCAGCAGCGCCATCAGGTACAGATAGACCACCATGTGCTGGTTCTGGAACGTCCATCCCATGAAGTCATGGAACGTGGTGCCCCCTTCCGTGCTGGCGCGGCGCGTCATTTCCATGCCGAAGACCGTCGGCTTCGGAATGCCGGAAATGCCGTCCGGGCCGCCGGTCAGCGTGTTCAGGTTGATCAGCAGCAGGCGGATCATTTCGCCGAAGCCCAGCGTCACGATGGCCAGGTAGTCGCCGCGCAGCCGCAATACCGGGAAGCCGAGAATGAAGCCGAACAGCGCCGCCATCGCGCCCGAGAACGGCAGCGCCTCCCAGAAGCTCCAGCCGCCCCAGTGGTACAGCAAGGCGTAGGTATAGGCGCCCACGGCATAGAAGCCGACGAAACCCAGGTCCAGCAGGCCCGCGAAACCGACCACGATGTTCAGGCCCAGGCCCAGCATCACGTAGATCAGCACCAGCGTGGCGATGTCCACCGAACTGCGTCCGGCGAAGAACGGCCAGATCACCGCGATCGCCAGGAGCAGCAGCGCCAGCGGCTTGTGGGTCCTGGCGGGCGCCGCCGGCAAGGTCGGCAGGCCCGTCTTCAGTTTCTGGAACGGTTTGGCGATCCAGGGCCGCAGCAACTGGAACACGAACACCACCGCGGCGGCGATCGCCACCAGCGACCAGTGCGCCTCCATGGTGGTGCGCGCGCCCTGGCGGATCAGTTGCAGGCCGAATACCGGCGTGACGATGACCGCCGTCAGCACGGCCGCCATCGTGGCGTTTTTGAGATTGTTGTTCGACATCAGACTTTTTCCACCTCAGGTTTGCCCAACAGCCCGGTGGGACGGAACAGCAGGATCAGGATCAGCAGCGAGAACGCCACGATGTCCTTGTACTGCGACGAGATGTAGGCGGCCGCGAAGGTCTCGGCCAGGCCCAGCAGCACGCCGCCGAGCATGGCGCCCGGGATGCTGCCGATGCCGCCCAGCACCGCCGCCGTGAAGGCCTTGATGCCCGCCAGGAAGCCGATGAAGGGATTGAGCTTGCCGATGGTGATGGCGATCAGCACGCCGCCCACCGCCGCCAGGATCGCGCCCATCACGAACGTGAACGAGATCACGCGGTTGGTGTCGATGCCCAGCAGATTCGCCATGTGCATGTCCTGCGAGCAGGCGCGCGACGCGCGGCCCATGCGGGAATACTTGATGAAGAGCGTCAGCGCGATCATCAGCGTCACCGTGACCAGGATGATCATGATGCGCGAATACGGGACCGTCACGTCGAACTCGGATCCCATGTGGAACGTCCAGGCGCCCGACACCAGCGAAGGCACGGCCATGTCGCGCGCGCCCTGGCCCAGGGCCACCCAGTTCTGGAGGAAGATCGACATCCCGATGGCCGAGATCAGCGCCACCAGGCGCGGACTGCCCCGCACGGGACGGTAGGCGACGCGTTCGACCGAAAAGCCGTAGATGCCGGTGACGACGATGGCCACGACCAGCATCGCCGCGATGATGAACGGCATGGGCAGGCCGCTGTTGGTGCCGATGGCGGTCAGGGTGACCAAGCCGACATAGGCGCCGATCATGTAGATTTCGCCGTGGGCGAAGTTGATCATACCGATGATGCCGTAGACCATTGTGTAGCCGATGGCGATCAACGCATAGATCGCGCCCAGAGACAATCCATTGAAGAATTGCTGGGTAAGTTGGGGTATGAGGTCAGACATTATTTCTCTTGCTCCAAATAGTTCCGGCTCCGGTAGAGAGACCCGGAGCCGGAAACCTGGGCGTATTTCATAAGGGCCTGCCACCGGCCCCTGCCGGCCGCACAGCGCTTTTGGCGCATCGCTACGCGGATTACGGCAGGACGAAGACGACAGGCCCTACACGCCGGCGACCCGCCGGCGGGATCGCGAGTTTACAGCTGGGTCTTTTTGCCGTCCTTGTCCCACTTGTAGACTGCGAATTCGAAGTTCTTCAGATCGCCCTTGGCGTCGTACTCGACCTTGCCGATCCCCGTGTTGAAAGCCGTCTTGTGCATGTAGTCGGCCACCTTGGCGGGATCCTCGCCCACCGCGGTAATGCTGTCGGCCAGGATCTGCACGGCGGCGTACGCCGGCATCTGGAACGCGCCGTCCGGATCGCGCTTGGCGTCCTTGAACGCCTTCACGATGCCTTCGTTGCCGGGCAGCTTGGTGAAGTCGGCGGGCAGCGTGACCAGCAGGCCTTCGATGGCCGGGCCGGCGATCGCCACCAGGTCCTGGTTGGCCGTGCCTTCCGGACCCATGAACTGGACCTTCAGGCCCTGTTCGCGCGACTGGCGCAGCAGCAGGCCCAGTTCGGGGTGGTAGCCGCCGAAATAGACCAGGTCCACGCCGGCCGACTTCAGCTTGGTGATGATGGCCGAGTAGTCGCTGTCGCCGACGTTGATGCCTTCGAACATCGCGACGTTCACGCCTTCCTTGGCCAGGCTGTCCTTGACCTGGGTGGCCACTCCCGAACCGTAGGTCTGCTTGTCGTGCAGCACGGCGACCTTCTTGGGCTTCAGGCTCTTGGCGATGTAGTTCGCGGCGTACGGGCCTTGCTGGTCGTCGCGGCCGATGGTGCGGAAGAAGAAATGCGGCTTGATCGTGTCGGTGACCAGCGGCGAAGTGGCGCCCGGGGTGATGCCGACGATGCCTTCTTCTTCATAGACCTTCACGGCGGCCACGGTCACGCCGGAGCACGCATGGGCCACGGCGAACTTGGCGCCGGAGTTGACCACGCGGTTGGCGGCGGGCACGGCCTGCTTGGGTTCGCAGCCGTCGTCGATGAGGATGGGCTCGAGCTTCTTGCCCTTGACCCCGCCCTTGGCGTTGATGGTCTCGATGGCGGTCAGCGCGCCAGCCTGGATCTGGTCGCCGTACTGCGTATTGGGACCGGTCATGGGCTGGGGAATGCCGATTTTGATCGTGTCGGCTGCGTGCACGGCGCCGGCCAGGGCAAGCGCCCCAAGCGCGACGGCTACCGGGGTAAGACGATGCAGAAACTTCATGCGGAGTTCTCCAGCGAGGTTTTGAGCGGCTCTGTTCGATGCGGCTTATCGGGTGGGTGCCCCGTAATCCGTATCGCCCGTCGCCGGCTTCTTGGGCAAAAATACGGTGTGGCCGGTATTCTGGAAGCAAGGCGCCATACTGTCACTGCGTGTAATCCCCAATATTTTTACGACTGCCTTTAATCGTGACGCATGATCTCCGCAAACCCGTGAAATCACTGGAGAAATCGCAAACAGACCTTAATAAGGCACTGGCGCCGCGCGAAAACCTGTGCTTGTTTTTTTATTCGCGATCGCATTAATACGCTGTTTAAACAAGCATTCAAATACAGTACTTACGCGGGCCTTACGGATAATGCAGATTGGCCCATGGCGCGCCTGCGCAGCAGCGCGACAAACGCGCGGCAGGCCCGGCTCTGCGGCGCCGCGTTATTGAACAACAGACCCGGCGTGCGCATCGGCGTGGGATTCTCCATGGGGATCATGCGCAGCCCCGGGTCCGGCGCGATCGCGCTGGCGGCGGCGATGGCGCCCACGTTCATGCGCGCAACCATGCCCAGCATGGCGGCGATGGTATTCATCTCCGCGATGACCTCGGGCGTCGCGCCCGCGGCCTGAAAGCACTCGTCCAGTATCCGGCGCGTGGAAAAGCCGGCCGGCAGCATCACCAGCGGTTCGCGATGCAGTTCGATCATGCGGATGCGCCGACGGGCGGCCAGCGGATGGCTGGCCGACACCACCAGTACCAGTTCCTCGTTGAACAGAGGTTCGAACCGCAGCTCGCTGGCGCCTTCGGGCCGGTACGCCACGCCGATGTCCAGCCTGCCGGCCTCGAGTTGCTGGACGATGGCGTCGGCCGGCAGCTCTTCGATCAGGACTTTCACCCCGGGACTGCGTTGCAGCAACTGCGCCACGCAGTCGGGAATGAAGTTCAGATTGAAAGTATGGGTGGTGCCGACGCGGACCTGGCCGGTCACCAGCGCGACGTCCTGCTTGATCGCGCCCAGCCCCTGGTCGATTTCCTTGAGCGCGCGCTGGGCGTAGGCCAGGAAGGTCTCTCCCGCCTCCGTCATCACCACGCGCTTGCCGATCCGCTCGAACAGGCGCTGCCCGATCTCGTCTTCCAGTTGCCGTATCTGGTGGGACAAGGTCGACTGCGTGACGTGCACGCGTTCGGCCGCGCGCGTGAAATTGAGCGAGCCGGACAGCGCGATGAAGTATCTGAGATGCCGCAGTTCCATGCCATGCCCTCCCCATCAATCGATGGCATCAATGATGATCGAATATATTAATCATTTTTATCTTTGGTCGGGGGCCGATAGTCTTGCAGTTCGCAGCAACCGCAAGAGGAACATTCATGTCCAAGGTATTGGATGGCATCACCGTAATCGAACAGGGAACGTTCATTACCGGGCCGGCGGCCGGCATGCTGCTGGCCGATCTGGGAGCGGACGTCATCAAGGTGGAGCAGCCCGGCGCGGGCGATCCGTTCCGGGCTTTCAAGGGCGGGCTGTACAGCCCGCACTACCAGACCTACAACCGCAACAAGCGCAGCATCGAGCTCGACGCCAAGAACCCCGACGACGCGCGCGTGTTCGACGAGCTGATACGCGACGCGGACGTCTATATCCAGAATTTCAGGCCCGGCGCCGCCGAGCGCCTGAACGCGGGCGAGGAGCGGCTGCGCGCCATCAATCCGCGCCTGGTGTATTGCGCGATCAGCGGCTTCGGCCAGACCGGCCCGGCCGCCGCGCGGCCGGCCTACGACACCGTGGCGCAGGCCGCCAGCGGATTCCTCAACCTGCTGGTGAACCCGGACAATCCTCGCGTCGTGGGGCCGGCCATCGCCGACTCGCTCACGGGCTTCTATGCCGCCTACGGCATCCTCGGCGCCCTGGTCGAACGCGGGCGCACGGGCCTGGGTCGCAGCGTCGAAGTGTCGATGCTGGAGGCGATGTGCCATTTCAATCTGGACGCCTTCACCCACTTCTTCTCGGAAGGCGAAGTCATGGGCCCGTACAGCCGGCCCAGCGTATCCCAGTCCTATGCCCTGACCTGCGCGGACGGCAAGAAGCTGGCCCTGCACATGTCCTCGCCGGAGAAGTTCTGGCGCGGGCTGGCCAATGCCATGGAACGGCCCGACATCCTGCAGGACCCGCGCTTTTCCACGCGCGAAGGCCGCATCGTCCATCACGAACAATTGATCGCCGTGCTCGATGGCGTCTTTGCCGGCCGCACGCGCGAACAATGGTGCCGGCGCCTGACGGACGAGGACGTGCCGCATGCGCCGATGTACGACACGGCCGAAGCCCTGCAGGACCCGCAGGCGCGCCATCTGCAACTGGAGATCGAAGGCGCCCATCCCACGCTGGGCCCCTGGCGCACCGTGCGCTCGCCGGTCAGCTTCGACGGCCAGCGCGCCTGCGAGGTCACGCCCCCGCCCCTGCTGGGCGAACACAACGCCCAGATCCGCGCCGCGCTGGCGAGCCGCAATCCTTCCTCCCGGGACCCGTCATGAAAATAGGCAAGAACACCATCCCCCGCAGCGCCATCTGCACCTCCGACGAGCACACGATCGTGGTGCGCGGCGAAGACCTGTGCAAAGACCTGATCGGCCGCATTTCCTTTACCGACTACTTTCACCTGCTGGTCACCGGACGCCGCCCCGACGCCGCGGCCACGGCCGTGCTGGACGCGACGCTGATCGCCATCGCCGAGCATGGCTTCGTGCCCAGCGTGCAGGCCGCCCGCATGACGCTGGCGGCCGCGCCCGACGCCATGCAGGGCGCGGTCGCCGCCGGCCTGCTGGGCTGCGGCTCGGTGATCCTGGGCGCCTCGGAAACGGCCGGCCGGCTGTTCGCTGAAATCAAGGATTGCGCCGAGCAAGGGCAAACGGACCTGGACGCCGCTGCGCTCGACGTGCTCAAGCGCTACCGCGCCGAGGGCAAGGCCATCCCGGGCTACGGCCATCCCCTGCACAAGACCCGCGATCCGCGCGTGGCGCGGCTGTTCGAGGTGGCGCAGGAATGTGGCGCGGACCAGACCTACGTCCAGATCGCCGAAGCCGTGGAACGCCAGATTCCCGCGGTGCTTGGCAAAGCGCTCAAACTCAACGTGTCCGCCGCCATCCCGGCGGTGCTGCTGGGCGCCGGATTTCCGCTTCAAGCCCTGCGCGGCGTGCCGCTGCTGGCGCGCACCGCCGGCCTCATCGCGCATCTCAATGAAGAACTCCAGCAGGCGGCGGGCTTTGCGCTGTCCTACCAGGCCACCCGCGAACTGCAATACGACGGCAAGGTTCCGGCCGGATTCGGAAAATCGGACCACTAAGCACCACGACGCCGGCGCGCCCGCCGCCCCCGTGGCTGCTGGCCGCAAGCCGCGCTAAAAAACAGGAGACAACCACAATGCAACCGACCTTTGCCTGCCCGCGGGCCTTCCGCAATAGTTCCGTGCGCCGCGCTCTCGCGGCGCTGGCCCTGGGCGCCTGCGCGCTGGGCGCGGCCGCCCAGCCGGCGCGTGCCGCCGCCTTTCCCGAACGTCCGATAAAAATGATCGTGCCGTTCGGGCCGGGCACCACCACCGATACCGTGTCCCGGATGATGGCGGACGCCATGTCCAAGTCGCTGGGACAGCCCGTCATCATCGAGAACCGGGCCGGCGCCGGCGGCTCCATCGGCACCGAACTCGTCGCGCGCGCCCCGGCCGACGGCTATACCCTGGTGATGGGCACGGTCGGCACACACGCCATCAACAAGGCCCTCTATCCCAAACTGGGCTACGACCCCTTGCGCGATTTCAAGCCGGTCGCGCTGGTCGGCTACACGCCGACGCTGCTGGTGGTCGGCGCCGGCTCGCCGATACGCACGCTACAGGACCTGGGGGCCGCCGCCGCCAAGCCCGGCGGCATCAGCTTCGCCTCCGCCGGAACCGGCACCTCCGGGCACCTGGCGGGCGAACTGCTGAAATCGCGCCTGGGCGGCACCATGGTGCACATCCCTTACAAGGAAGGCAGCCAGGCCCTGACCGACGTCATGTCGGGCCAGACCCAGTTCATGTTCTACCACCCCCTGGCCGTACTGCCGCACATCAAGTCCGGCAAGCTGCGCGCGCTGGGCACCTCCGTCATGCGCCGCAGCGCATCCGCGCCGGACGTGCCGACCATCGCCGAACAACTGGGCGGCGATTTCGACCTGCAGGCCTGGTTCATGCTGTACGCGCCCACCGCCACGCCCGCCCCCGTCCTGCAAACCCTGCGCGAATCGGCGGCGGCGGCGCTGTCCAATCCGGACATCGTCGCCAAGCTGGAAGCGCAAGGCCTGGAGAAAAGCGACGTGCCCATGGCCGGCATCGACAAGTTCGGGCAGGACGAACTGGCCAAGTGGTCGGACCTGATCCGGCAATCCGGCGCCCAGGCCAACTAGGCGGGGCCGGCGCCGTCGCGGCGCCGGCTGCTTTCTCAGGCGCTGGCCGGCCTGGCCAGGTTCCACATCAACGCCCGGAACGGCGCCAGCATGCTGACGTTGACCGCCAGCTTGATCGCCAGGTCGCCCAGCATCCAGGTGACCCAGGGCGTGCCCGTGGCGGCGAAGGCCACGCTGAAGAAGACCGCGGTGTCCAGGGCGGCGCCCAGGGTGCCCGACACCAGCGGCGCGCGCCACCAGCGCTGGTCGCGCAGGCGGTCGAACACCTGGATGTCCACCAATTGCGCGCAGATGTAGGCCAGGCCCGAGGCCAGCGCGATGCGGGGCGACGCCACCCACACCGACACCGCCAGGGCGGCGGCGAAGCCGAACCACACCACGCGGCGGGCCGCCGCCGGCCCGAAGCGGCGATTCAGCACGTCGGTCACCAGGAAGGCCACCGGATACGACAGCCCACCCCAGGTCAGCCAATCGTTCAGGGGCACCTGGACCAGGATGTTCGAGCCCACCACCACCAGCAGCATGCACAGCACGGCGATGCCGAACTGCGCGCGGCTCATGGGCGGAAAGCCCCTTGCCGCCGCCTTCATTTGCCGAACTCCTCCGCCAGTTCGCGGGAACGCCGCGCGGCGGCGGCCATGGCCTCTTCCACGATGCCGGCAAAGCCCGCGGCGCCGAAGGCGTCCAGCGCCGCGGCGGTGGTGCCGCCCTTGGACGTGACGCGCTCGCGCAGGGTGGACAGCGGTTCGGAGGATTCCGCCGCCAGGCGCGTGGCGCCGGCCAGCGTGCCCAGGGCCAGCCGCTTGGCCTGTTCGGCCGTCAGGCCGACCTTCTGGCCGCCGGCGACCAGCGCCTCCAGGAACAGGAAGACATAGGCGGGGCCGCTGCCGGACAGGGCCGTCACGCCATCGAGCGCGGCGTCGCCGTCCACCCAGACCACGTCGCCCACGCTGGACAGCAGCCGGGCCGCGAGTTCGCGATCGGCTTCGCTCACGCCGCCCAGGGCCGCCAGCCCGGTCGTGCCGGCGCCCACCAGGGCCGGCGTATTGGGCATGCAGCGCACCAGGCGGCCGAAAGGCGCCTCGGGCGTGCCCAGCCAGGCGGCCAACGTATCGGCGCGGATCCCGGCCGCCACGCTTACCACCAATGTGTCGTCGCGCAACCACTGACGCGTGGAAGCCACAACGTCTTTCATGTTCTGTGGCTTGACAGCGAAAACCCACACGCGGGCGCGCGCCAGGGCCTCGTCCGGGGCCGTCGCGGTGGTCATGCCGCGGGCCTGCCAGGCGGCGTGCGCATCCTGGTTAATGTCAATGACGTGGATGCTCCCGGCGGCGCATACTTTGCCCGCGAGGCCCGATGCCAGGGCGGCCGCCATATTGCCGCCACCAATGAACGCAATCGAAAGTTCGTTTTTCATAGCCTGCGATTGTAAACGGTAGTCTCCGTGGGGAGAAAAAGGAAAAATGTTCGTTCGCGCCTAAAACGCGCAATTTGACAGGCGTTTAGACTGATGTGAAAGTCACGGTTTTGTCACAAACAATTCATAAGGTGTCGTGTTTTCCCGCGCCCGGACACCCCGGCTGCAACACGCCCAACCTGGAGGAACCTCACTATGCGATCCCACCGTATTGCCTTAACTTTTGCCGCCATCATGGCGGCTTTCGCGGGCGCCTCCGCGCATGCCGCCACCGAGATCCAGTTCTGGCACTCGATGGAAGGCGCGCTGGGCGACCGGGTGAACGGCCTTGTCGACGAATTCAACAAGAAGAACCCCGATTACCAGGTCAAGGCAGTTTACAAGGGCAACTACGGTGAATCCATGAACGCCGGCATCGCCGCGTTCCGCGCCGGCAACGCCCCCGACATCCTGCAGGTCTTCGAGGTCGGCACCGCCACCATGATGTACGCCAAGGGCGCCATCAAGCCGGTGCAGCAGATGTCCGAAGAAGTCGGCAACCCGATCGATCCGAAGGAATTCATCGGCGCCGTGGCCGGCTACTACTCGTCGGCCGACGGCAAGCTGGTGTCGATGCCGTTCAACAGCTCGACGGTGGTGTTCTACTACAACAAGGACGCCTTCAAGAAGGCCGGCCTGGACGCCGACAATCCCCCCAAGACCTGGGAAGAGCTTGCCGCCGCTGGCCAGAAGCTGAAGGCCGCCGGCCAGGAATGCGGCTACACGACCTCCTGGCCGTCGTGGGTCCAACTGGAAACGTTCTCGGCCTGGCACAACGTGCCGTACGCCACCAAGGACAACGGTTTCGGCGGCCTGGACGCCCGCATCGCCATCAATACCCCGCTGCACGTACGCCACCTGGACAACCTGGCCAAGCTGGGCAAGGAAGGCATCTTCATGTACGGCGGGCGCGGCGACGAACCGAACTCGCTCTTCATCAGCGGCAAGTGCGCGATGATCACCGGCTCGTCCGGCCTGCGCGCCAACATCGCCAAGAACGCCAAGTTCGAATTCGGCACCTCGACCCTGCCCTATTACGCCGACGTGCAGGGCGCGCCGCAGAACACCATCATCGGCGGCGCCTCGCTGTGGGTCTTCGCCAACAAGAAGCCGGAAACCTACAAGGGCGTGACCGCGTTCTTCAAGTTCCTGGCCAGCCCGGAAATCGCCGCCCGCTGGCACCAGCAGACCGGCTACGTGCCCGTCACCAAGGCCGCCTACGAGCTGACCAAGAAAGAAGGCTTCTACGACAAGAACCCGGGCACCGAAGTCGGCGTCAAGCAATTGAACGTCGAAACCACCGCCCAGTCCCGCGGCCTGCGCCTGGGCTTCCTGCCGCAGATCCGCGAGATCGAGGACGCTGAAATCGAGCGCATCGTCTCCGGCAAGGTCGCCGCCAAGGACGGCGCCGAGAACATCGTCAAGCGCGGCAACGAACTGCTGGAAAAATTCGAGAAAAGTGTAAAGTAACTCGCTTCCCGCGAAGTTTTGCGCAAGGCTTAAGGCCCTGGTTCTTTTGGGGCTTTAAGCCTATCGTATTTTGTGAAGGCGGCTTCAGGCGGCGGTGATTCCAACCGCCGCTTTTCTGTACCTTGGGTTCCCCCTATGGAAAAACGCGTCGTATTCGGGCACAAGACCTTGCCCTATCTGCTGCTCCTGCCGCAGCTCATCATTACCGTGGTCTTCTTCTTCCTGCCCGCCGGACAAGCCATGTGGCAATCCCTGCGGCTCGAAGACGCCTTCGGCCTGTCCTCCGAATTCGTCGGACTGGACAACTTCATGGACCTGTTCTCGCAACAGGCCTACCTGGATTCCTTCCGCGTCACCGCCGTGTTCTCCATCCTGGTGGCGGTCGTCGGCCTGGGCGTGTCCTTGCTGCTGGCCGTCATGGCCGACCGCGTCATCCGCGGCGCCGGGCTCTACAAGACGCTGCTGATCTGGCCCTACGCCGTGGCGCCCGCCGTCGTCGGCGTGCTGTGGCTGTTCCTGTTCTCGCCCTCCGTCGGCATCCTGGCCGTGGCCCTGCGCCAGGCCGGCGTCGACTGGAACCCGCGCCTGGACGGCAACCAGGCGATGCTGCTGGTGCTGATCGCCGCGGTGTGGAAGCAGATCTCGTACAACTTCCTGTTCTTCCTGGCCGGCCTGCAGTCGATTCCGCGCTCGCTCATCGAAGCCGCCGCGATCGACGGCGCCAGCCCCTCGCGCCGGTTCTGGAGCATCGTCTTCCCGCTGCTTTCCCCCACCACCTTCTTCCTGCTGGTGGTCAACATCATCTACGCCTTCTTCGACACTTTCGCCGTGGTGGACACCACCACGCAGGGCGGTCCCGGCACCTCGACCTCGATCCTGGTCTACAAGGTGTACAGCGACGGCTTCCGCGGCCTGGACCTCGGCTCGTCCGCGGCCCAGTCGGTGGTGCTGATGTTCATTGTGATTGCCTTGACGGTCGTGCAGTTCCGCTACGTCGACCGCAAAGTGCAGTATTGATTTTGTCCGAGGCTACAAACAATGGTTGAACGCCGTCCCTGGCTGGATATTCTGGCCCACGTCATCCTGCTCTGCGGCGTGGCGATGGTGGCATTTCCGCTCTACGTCACTTTCGTCGCGTCCACCCAGACCGCGCAGGAAGTGGCGTCCGCGCCGATGTCGCTCATTCCCGGCGAGCATTTCGTCGACAACTACATGCAGGCGCTGTTCGGCGGCTCGTCCGGCGGTTCGTCGGGCGCCCCGGTGGGCCGCATGATGTACGTCAGCCTGATCATGGCGCTGGCGATTTCCATCGGCAAGATCGCCATTTCGCTGCTGTCGGCCTTCGCGGTCGTGTACTTCCGCTTCCCCGGCCGGATGTTCTTCTTCTGGATGATCTTCGTCACGCTGATGCTGCCGGTCGAAGTGCGGATCGCTCCCACCTACAAAGTGGTGGCCGACCTGGGCCTGCTCAACAGCTACGCCGGCCTGACCCTGCCGCTGATCGCCTCGGCCACGGCCACCTTCCTGTTCCGGCAGTTCTTCCTGACGGTGCCGGACGAACTGATCGAGGCCGCGCGCATCGACGGCGCCGGCCCCGTGCGCTTTTTCCGCGACGTGCTGCTCCCGCTGTCCAAGACCAGCATCGCCGCGCTGTTCGTGATCCAGTTCATCTACGGCTGGAACCAGTACCTGTGGCCGCTGCTGGTCACCACGCAGGAAGACATGTACCCCGTCGTCATCGGCATCAAGCGGATGATCAGCGGCGGCGACAGCGTGACCGAATGGAACATCACCATGGCCACCGCCATGCTCGCGATGATCCCGCCCGCGCTGGTGGTCATCCTGATGCAGAAATGGTTCGTCAAGGGTCTGGTCGACACTGAAAAATGACCTCGCGCCCTCGCCCACCCGAACACGACTCCGAACACGAATAACACATGGCTACTCTCAGCTTCCGCAAAGTCAAGAAAACCTACGCCGGCAACGTGCCGGTCATCCATGGCATCGACATGGACGTCAAGGACGGTGAATTCATCGTCATCGTCGGCCCCTCGGGCTGCGGCAAATCCACGCTGATGCGCATGGTCGCCGGCCTGGAAACCGTCACCAGCGGCGAGATCCTGATCGACGACAAGGTCGTCAACACCCTGGAACCCGCCGAACGCGACATCGCGATGGTGTTCCAGAACTACGCGCTCTACCCGCACATGACCGTGTTCGAGAACATGGCCTACGGCTTGAAGATCCGCAAGTTCTCCAAGGACGAGATCAAGAAGCGCGTGGACGCGGCCGCCCAGATCCTGGAACTCGGCCACCTGCTGGACCGCCGCCCCCGCGCGCTGTCCGGCGGCCAGCGCCAGCGCGTCGCCATGGGCCGCGCCATCGTGCGCGAACCCAAGGTCTTCCTGTTCGACGAACCGCTGTCGAACCTGGACGCCAAGCTGCGCGTGGCGATGCGCCTGGAAATCATGAAGCTGCATCGCCGCCTGGGCACGACCAGCCTGTACGTGACGCACGATCAGGTCGAAGCCATGACCCTGGCACACCGCATGATCGTCATGTACCAGGGCGTGCCCGAGCAGATCGGCACGCCGATGGAAGTGTTCGAAAAGCCGGCCTCGACCTTCGTGGCCGGCTTCATCGGCTCGCCTCCCATGAACCTGATGGAAGTGAACGTGGCCGGCGACGGCACGGTCCAGAGCGCCGACGGCGCCCCGCTCGACATCTCGCCGCTGGAGGTGCCGTCTCAGGTCCGCGGCCGCAAGATCATCATGGGCATGCGCCCCGAACACATGCTGCTGAACACGCAGGGCGTGCCGGCGGAAGTGGAAATGGTGGAAACGCTGGGTTCCGAGCAACTGGTCCACTGCCGTTGCGGCAAGGCCACGCTGGTGGTGCGCTGCACGACGCGCCAGTTGTCCGAATCGTCGGCCAAGGTGGGCGCCCGCGTGAACGTGGGCTCGGACGGCCGCCATCCGCTGCACTGGTTCGAGGCCGACACCGGCCGCCGCGTGCAGGGGTTGTAATCGCCGGGCCAGGCCCAGTGCCTGACAGCCGGGGATGAAGGTGTCTGACACCCGAGAAGATGACCCTCAATCCGCCGGGGCATCCCGCGGGTGTCAGACACCCGGCGAATAAAGATGATCGAGGGTGTCAGACACCCGGGAACGCCTGCTGCAACCCGCGAGAACATCTCGTACGGGTGTCAGACACTGAGCCCCCGGCCCAGCGCCGACACCCGACCCTCCGCTTACTTATAAACGGTCTTCGAGCCGTCCTTGTGCCAGGTGAACACGTCGAACTGGAAGTTCGTCAGGTCGCCCTGCTTGTTCCACGACACCTTGCCGATCGGGGTATCGAAGGAATTGGCGTGCAGGTACTTGGCGACCTTGGTCGGATCGTCGGTGCCCGCGCCCTTGATGCCGTCGGCGATGACCTGGGTGGCCGCGTAGGCGGTCATCTGGAAGGCGCCGCCGGCATTGCGCTTCTTGGCTTCGAACGCCTTGACGATCTCGGCGTTGGCCGCGTTCTGCGTGAAGTCGGCCGGCAGCGTCAGCAGCATGCCTTCGACCGCGTCGCCGGCGATGGCGTTGATGTCCGGGTTGCCCGTGCCTTCCGGACCCATCCACTTGGCCTTCACGCCCTGCTCGGCCGCCTGGCGCAGCAGCAGGCCCATTTCCGGGTGGTAGCCGCCGTAGTAGACGAAGTCCACGCCCTGGCTCTTGAGCTTGGTGATGACGGCCGAATAGTCGCTGTCGCCGGCGTTGATGCCTTCGAAGATCGCGACGGGCACGCCGCCCTTCTCCAGGTCGTTCTTGACGGCGGTGGCGATGCCCTGGCCGTACGACTGCTTGTCGTGCAGCACGGCGGCCTTCTTGGGCTTGATCTTTTCCAGAACGAACTTGGCGGCGGCGGGGCCCTGCTGGTCGTCGCGGCCGATGGTGCGGAAGATGAACTCGTAGTTCTTGCCGTCGGTCAGGGCCGGCGACGTGGCCGACGGGGTGACCATGACCACGCCTTCGTTGTTGTAGATGTCGGCGGCCGCGATGGTGGCGCCCGAGCACACGTGGCCCACGACGAAACCGATCTTGCTGTTGACGACGCGGTTGGCGGCGACGGGGCCTTGCTTGGGCTCGCAACCGTCGTCGATCACGACGGTTTCCAGCTTCTTGCCGTTGACGCCGCCGGTGGCGTTGATGCGCTCGACCGCGGTATCGACCCCTTCACGGACCATATCGCCATACTGCGTGACCGCGCCGGTGGTGGGGCCGACGACGCCGATCTTGATGGTTTGCGCCTGCGCTCCCGCGGCAAACGCCAAACCTGCGGCGACGCCGAGAGCGGCGATGACCGGGGTCAGACGAAATACTGGCTTCATGTTGGACTCCTCTAATGATTTGTAATCGTTAGTTTGTGCACCGGAGCGGACGCCGGATCATTTCCAGGCTCGGCGCGCCTGCTGGACTGTCCATTGGGCGACGCTCGGCCTTGGTCACGCCCGGTTGCATTGCGATTGCACGGCAAGCATACACTGAAAAATAGCGCGTTTCGGGCCGTTTCCGGGGGGGATTTGACGCCCGTCGGGTTATTGCGCCGCCGCATTCCGCCGCGCTCCGGCTTATACCCGCCGCCGTATATGCAAAAGACGATTTATTCGTTTGCGTTACTAAGGCGGCGCGGCATCATGGCCGCCATGAGACTCCAACCGATCATCGTTCCCGGATGGAAAAACTCCGGGCCCCAACACTGGCAATCGCGCTGGGCCGAGCTGCTGCCGCACGCGCGGCGGGTCGAGCAGTCCGATTGGGAACAGCCGGCGCCGGCCGAATGGATCGCGGCGCTCGCGGCCGAAGTCAACCAGGCGCGCAGTCCGGTCCTGCTGATCGCGCACAGCCTGGGCTGCGTGGTGAGCGCCGCCCTGCCCGTGCCGCTGCGCGCCAAGGTCGCCGGCGCCCTGCTGGTGGCGCCGGCCGACGTCGAGCGCGAGGGCGCGCCCGCCTGCCTCAGGGCCTTCGCGCCCATTGCCCGCCAATCGCTGCCGTTCCAGAGCGTGGTGGTGGCCAGCGACGACGATCCCTACTGCCAGCTCGAACGCGCCCGGGGCTTCGCCCGCGATTGGGGCAGCCGGCTGGTGGTGCTGACGGGCGCCGGCCACATCAACGCCGAAAGCGGACTGGACGACTGGCCGCAGGGGCTCAAGCTCCTGGGCGCCCTGCGCCGCCGCGCGGCATGGCGGGTCACGCCTCCGCCCGAACGCATCGCGCCCATTCCCGCGCGGCCGCTTTCGCAGCATGCCTGAGCGCGGGGCCGGGCCCGGCCCCGCGCTCATGACGTGTAAACGTCCTGACAACCATGTAATAAGCCGTTCCAGCCTTGCACCCGCCGCGCCGGCGTTCCGCCGTGCGCGCCCGCGGGCCGCCCCGCCAGGCGCAACGTTGGTATTAATAATGTCGGGACTTGAAATATTTCGGGGCCGCATGGCCCCTAGAATCCCCCGGACTTGAACGCTGCCGGCGGGCGCCGCAGCCTGCCTCGACCGCGCCGCGGCGCACTCCGCGGCCTCCCCACGCCTACGCGTCCGCGGGCCCGCCCGCCGGCCTTCCCTCTTGCAGCAGAGGCTCCATCACTACGCTGTCAACCAGCTCTTGCTAGAAGGATTTCACATGGCAAAGCGTGTTGCTCTCATTGGACTCTCGTTCCGATTTCCCAGCACCGACACCGCCCGCTACTGGCCCGATCTTTTGCAGGGCCGCGATCTCATCACCGAGATCGACCCCGACCGCTGGGCCCCCGCCGCCTACCATCACCCCTTGCGCGAGCACCCCGGCACGTCCTATTCCCGGGCCGCGGGCTCGCTCGGCGACGTATCCGGCTTCGACGCCGAGTTCTTCGGCATCTCTCCGCGCGAAGCGAGCCTCATGGACCCGCAGCAGCGTCTGCTGCTGGAACTTGCCTGGGAGACCCTGGAGAACGCGGGCGTGAAGCCGTCCGGCCTGCGCGGCAGCGATTGCGGCGTCTATATCGGTGTCGCCAGCGCGGACTACGCGCACCGCGTGTCCGGCGACCTCGGCGTCGTCGACGCCTCGTTCGCCACCGGCAACGCCAGCAGCATCGCCGCCAACCGCATTTCCTACGTGTATGACCTGCGCGGCCCGAGCGTGGTCATGGACACCGCCTGCTCCTCGTCCATGGTGGCCTTCCACCACGCCTGCCGCGCCATCGAATCCGGCGAGATCTCGCAGGCCCTGGCCGGCGGGATCAGCCTGCATCTCCACCCCTACGGCTTCCTGGTCTTTTCCAAGGCCTCGATGCTGTCCCGCCAGGGCCGCTGCAACGTGTTCGACGCGGCCGGCGACGGCTATGTGCGCTCCGAGGGCGGCGGCCTGTTCCTGCTGAAGGACCTGGACCGCGCCATCGCGGACGGCGATCCCATCCTCGCGGTCGTGGCCGGCTCCGCCATCAACACCGACGGTCGCAAGTCCGGCCTGACGGTGCCCAGCGCCGACGCGCAGGCCGAACTGCTGCGCCAGGCCTATGCCCGCGCCGGCATCGGCCCGGACGAGATCGACTACCTGGAAGCCCACGGCACGGGCACGCCCGTGGGCGACCCCATCGAAACACGCGCCATCGGCGAAGCGCTGGGACGCCGGCGGTCCCCGGACCGGCCGCTGCCCATCGGCTCGGTGAAAAGCAATATGGGGCACCTGGAGGCGGCGTCCGGCGTCGCCGGCCTGGTGAAGGCCGTGTACAGCCTGCGGCATCGCTGCGTGCCCGCCACCATCGGCATCCGCGAGCTGAACCCCGCGATACGCGCCCAGGAATGGAATCTCGACATCGTCACGCGGACCCAGCCGCTGCCCGCCGCGGGGCGCCTGGTGATCGGCGTGAACTCGTTCGGGTTCGGCGGTTCGAACGCGCACGTGATCCTGCGCAGCCCGGACGACGTGCCCGCCGCGGCGGCCGGCGCGGATGCGCCCGACGCGCCCGCCGACTTTCCGCTCATCGTGTCGGGCCGCAGCCCGCAGGCGCTGCGCGCCGCCGCGCGCGACATGGCCGAGCACTTCGCGGGGCTGGACCGCGAGGCCCGCTACGACGCCGCCTTCCACGCCGCGCGCCGGCGCGACTGGCACGCGCATCGGGCCCTGGTCGCCTGCCGCGCGGACGGGGAAGACGCCGCGCAGACGCTGCGGCGCTTCGCCGAAGGCGATGCCGGCGCCGCAGTCCACACGGCGGAGCAGTTGGCCGATGCCCGAGGCCCCGTGTTCGTCTATTCCGGCAACGGTTCGCAATGGGCCGGCATGGGCCGGCGCCTCCTCGATGACGAGGATTTCCGCGCCGCCGTCGACGAGGTCGACGCCCTGTTCGCTCCCCTGGCCGGCTATCTCCTGGCCGACGAACTGGCGGGCAGCCTGGACGCGGCCCGCTATGCGCGAACGGAATTTGCGCAACCCGCGCTCTTCGCCTTGCAGGTCGGCGTCACCCGCATGCTGGCGCGGCAAGGCGTCGAGCCGGCCGCGGTCATGGGACACAGCGTCGGCGAGGTCGCCGCGGCCTGGGCCTGCGGCGCGCTATCCCTGTCCGACGCCGTGCAGGTGATCCATCACCGCAGCCGCTTGCAAGGCACGACCCAGGGCAGCGGACAGATGACCGCCGTGGGCATCGACGGCGCCAGCGCGCAGGCGCTGCTGGCCGAGCTGGGGCTCGCCGCCAGCCTGTTCGTGGCCGGCTACAACAGCTCGCGCGGCGCCACCGTCGCCGGCGACAAGGCGGCGCTCTCGCGCCTGGAAGCCGCGCTGCACGCCCGCGGCGTGGCCAGCAAGCGGCTGGACCTGGACTATGCCTTCCACAGCCCGGCCATGGACGGCCTCCAGGCCGAACTGGCGGCCTCGCTGGATGCGCTGCGCCCGGGCCCGGCGCGCTGCCCGTTCTACTCGGCCGTGGACGGCGCCGAACTGGCCGGCGAAGGGCTCGACGCCGGCTACTGGTGGCGCAACATCCGCCAGCCGGTCCGCTTCGAACAGGCGGCCTCGCGCGCTGTCGGGCAAGGCTGCAACCTCTTCATCGAAATCGGCCCCCATGCCGTGCTGCGCGGCTACGTCAACGACGCGCTCAAGTGCGCCGAGCGCGCCGGGCGGGTGCTGATCACGGCGACCCGAGGCGAAGACGACCCGGGCAAGATCCGCGCGGCCGCCGCGCAGGCCCTGCTGGCGGGCGCGGACGTGCGCTGGGACAGGCTGTTCCCGCGCCCCGGGCGATTCCACGCCCTGCCCGCGTATCCGTGGCAGCGCGAACGCCACTGGCACCCGGAAACCCCCGAATCGCTGGGCCAGCTCCAGCGGCACCACGTGCACCCCTTGCTGGGCTACCGCCTCGCCCAGCACGAGGCCGCCTGGGAAAACCAGCTCGACACGCACGTCCATCCGGCGCTCGCCGACCACGTCGTCGGCGACGCCGTCGTCTTTCCCGGCGCCGGCTTCGCCGAACTGGCGCTGGCCGCGGCGCTGCAGCGGCATCCCGCCGCGCATGCCGAGCTGGAGAACCTGGAAATCCATGCCCCGCTGCTGCTGGCGCCCTCGCCGTCCAAGCTGCTGCGCACCGCGATCGAGCCGGATGACGGCCGCGTGCGCATCCACGCGCGGGAGCTGGGCAGCGGCGACGCCTGGACCCTGCACGCCAGCGCCAGGCTGCTTTCCGAACCCTCGGATTCGCGGCTGCGCTCGCCCCTGCCCGCGCCGCCGGACCGCGCGCCCGACTTCCTGGCCGCCGACCACGAGGCGCTGACGCGCGCCGTGGGCCTGAATTACGGTCCCGCCTACCGGCTGATCGAACAGGGCTGGCGCCTGGACGCGGATACCGTGCTGGCCGTCCTGCGGCCGGACGACGGCGGCGGCGAAGCCGAAGCGTCCCACCTGGCGCCGGCGCGGCTGGACAGCGCGTTCCAACTGGCCGCCCACCTGCTGAAGGACGAGGCCGCCGCCGGCCTGGGGCTGGCCTTCGTGCCGGTCCGCATCGGCAGGCTCTCGCTGTGCGCGGGCTCGCCCGCGCCGCGCTATGCGCAACTGCGGCTGCGCCGCCGGTCCGTCCACGCGCTGACGGTCGACATCTCGCTGTATGCCGACGGCGGCGAACCGGTCGCGGCGCTCTTCGAGGTCAGCCTGCGCAGCGTGCGCCTGCTGAAGGCCGCGGGAGACCGCCTCGGCTTCGTCGAAGAGGCCATGACGCCCCGGCCACGGGCCGGCGCCGCGTCCGGCGTTCCGTTGCCGGGGCTGCGACAGGCCTTGTCCGACGCGCTGGAACGGGCCGCCGAGGACCCGTGCTACGCGCGCTACGCCGAGGAGGCCGAACCCCTGCTGGACGCGCTCTGCGAACGCTACGGCATCGAAGCGCTGCGCGCCCTGGCCAATGCCGAGGGCCGTCTGGACGACGCCGCGCTGGCAGGCCATCGCGCCCGCGCGCCGGCGCTGGCGCCCTTCCTGGACATGCTGCTCCAGCGCGCCGAAAGCGCCGGCCTGGCGACCCGGGCCGACGCCGGCTGGGCGCTGGCGCCGGAACTGGCCGGCGAACCCGCCGCCGCCGACATCTGGAACACGCTGGCCCGCGAGTACCCGGAACATTTCGGGCCGGCCCTGGCGGCCGGCCGGATCGGGCTGCGCCTGCCGGCGATGCTGCAAGGTCTGCATGCGCCGGAAGACGCGGCGGCCTCCCAGTTCACCCACCGCGACCTCGCCCATCACCTGCTCGCCGCGCCGGCCCGCCAGCAGCTTGCCCAGGCGCTGGGCGGCATCGTCGCGGCCGCCCAGGACGCCTTGCCGCCGGGACGCCGCCTGCGCCTCCTGGAGGTCGGCGCGCACGCGCCCTGGTTCGGCGCCGACTGCTGCGCCGCCCTGGATTTCCGGCGCGCCGACTACCGCTATGCCGCGGCGGACGAGGACGGCCGCGAAGCCGCCGCCGCCAGGCTGGCGGACCATCCCGACGCCAGCGTGAGCCTGGTCGGCCTTGCGGACCAAGACGCCGGCGCCGCGGACGCAGCCGTGGACCTGGCCATCGTGCAGTGCAATTTCGACAACCTGGCCGGCACCCGCGCCGCGCTGCACGAGGCGCGCGCGCGCCTCGCGCCGGGCGCCGCGCTGATCCTGGTGGCGCACCATCCCGCGCGCTGGGCCGACTTCGTCTTCGGCGCCCGCCCCTCGTGGTGGATCGACGCCGTGGATGGCGGCAAGCTTTCCATGCAGCAGACGCCGGCCTTCTGGCGCCAGGAACTACAGGCCCTGGGCTGCGCCTGCGAGCCGGCATTGGAACTCGCGCCTGGCGCCATGGCGGGAGCCTACGTGCTGTGCGCCCGCGCCGGCGAACTGCCGGAGGCCGCGCCGGCCGACCCGCAACTGCCCGCCGCGGCCGAACGCTGGCTGCTGCTGGCCGACGCGTCCGGCCCCGGCGCCACGCTGGCCGGCGAGCTGACGCGGGCCCTGCGCGCCAGCGGACGCGAGGCGACGCACCTGCCCCTGGAGGCAGGCACGTCCGCCGACTCCCTGCCCGCCCTGGCGCTGTCGGACACATACGAGCACGTGGTGCACGCCGCCGGCCTGTATGCCGGCGATGACGGCGCGCCCGCGCGCCGCTGCGCGCTGGCCGCCGCGGCCTTGCGCGCCTGCGAGCGCCACGGGCGGCCCGCCACGCTGTGGCTGCTGACCGCTGGCGCGCATCCGCCCGCCGGCACGCCGGCCGGCGGCCTCTCCAATCTGGCCGGCGCGGCCCTGGCCGGCTACGGACGAAGCCTGATGAACGAATCGTCTTCCGTCGCGGTCCGCCTGCTGGACCTGCCCGCCGCCGCGGCGGCCGCGCCGCTGGAAGCCGCCATGAACGAATTGCGCGATCCGGACACAGAGCAAGAGATCGTGCTGGCGCAGGACGGCGCACGCTACGCGCCGCGCCTGCGCGTGGCGCCCCGGCCCCGGCCCGTCCCGGACCGCGCGCCGGACCTCCGGGTGCGCAAGCTGGGATTCGAACTGCCCGGACAATTGCGCAATCTGCGCTGGGAGTCCCATGAACGCCAGGCGCCCGCCGACGACGAGGTCGAGGTGCGCGTCCACGCCACCGGCCTGAACTTCCGCGACGTCATGTACGCGCTGGGCCTGCTGGCCGACGAAGCGCTGGAGAACGGCTATGCCGGCCCCACGCTGGGCCTGGAGTTCGCCGGCACGGTCGTGCGCTGCGGCGCCGCGGTCGAAGGCTGCGCGCCGGGAGACGCGGTGATGGGCTTCGGCCCCGCCAGCTTCGGCGACTACATCACCACGGGGACGACCGCGGTGGCCGCCATTCCCGACGGCGTCTCGTTCGAGGCCGCCGCCACCATCCCCAGCACGTTCTTCACGGTGTATTACGCCCTGCATCACCTGGCGCGCCTCGCGCCCGGCGAAAAGGTCCTGATCCACGGCGCGGCGGGCGGCGTCGGCATCGCCGCCATCCAGTACGCCCAGTGGCGCGGCGCGGAAATCCACGCCACCGCGGGCACCGAGGAAAAGCGCGATTTCCTGCGCCTGATGGGCGTGTCCCACGTGTATGACTCGCGCACGCTGGCGTATGCGGAGGACATCCTCGCGCGCACCGGCGGGCGCGGCGTGGACGTGGTACTCAATTCGCTCGCGGGCGAAGCCGTGCGCCGCAACCTGGACGTGCTGGCGCCGTTCGGCCGCTTCCTGGAACTGGGCAAGCGCGATTTCTACGAGAACACCCGCATCGGCCTGCGCCCCTTCCGCAACAACATCAGCTATTTCGGCATCGACGCGGACCAGTTGCTCACCGGACGCCCAGAACTGGCGCGCCAGTTGTACGGCGAAATGATGGCGCTGTTCAACGAAGGCGCGCTGCGCCCGCTGCCCCAGCGCGTCTTCGAGGCGCGCGACATCGTCGATGCCTTCCGCTACATGCAGCAGTCGCGCCAGATCGGCAAGGTCGTCGTGACGTACCGCCGCGGCCTGCCTGAAGCGGCGGCGGACGGCCCCCGGCCCGCGCTGGCGGTCGGTCCCGACGGCAGCTATCTGGTCACCGGCGGCCTGTCCGGCTTCGGACTGCGCGCCGCGCAGTGGCTGGCCGACAAGGGCGCCCGCCATCTGGTGCTGGCCGGACGCGCCGGCCCTGCCTCCGACGAAGCCCGGCAGGCCGTCGCGGCGCTGCGCGAACGCGGCGTCCGCGTCATGGCGCAGGCCTGCGACGTGACCGACGCCGGCCAATTGGAAGCGCTGCTTGCCCAGGTGCGCGCGGACTTCCCGCCCCTGCGCGGCGTGATCCATGCCGCCGCCGTCATCGAGGACGGCCTGGCCCAGGGCGCGGACGAAGCGCGGATCGCCCGCGTGCTCGCGCCCAAGCTGCGCGGTGCGGTGCTGCTGCACGAACTGACCCGCGGCGATCCCCTGGACTGCTTCGTGCTGTTCTCGTCGGCGACCACCCTGTTCGGCAACCCCGGGCAGAGCGCCTACGTGGCCGCCAACGCGGGCCTGGAAGCCCTGGCGCGGCTGCGGCGCTCGCAAGACCTGCCCGCCACCTGCCCGCGCTGGGGCGCCATCGACGACGCCGGCTACCTGGCCCGCAACGAATCGATCAAGCAGGCGCTGCAACACCGCATGGGCGGCGCCGCCACGCCGGCCGCGCTGGCGCTGGCGGCGTTGGAGGACATGCTGCTGTCGGGCGCGGGAGACCTGGGCGTGCTGGAACTGGACTGGCATGCGCTGGCCCGCCACCTGCCCGGCGCGGCCGCGCCCCGCTACGCCGATCTCGCCCGCCTAGCGGGCGATGCCCGCGACGAGGGCGGTTCGCCGGACGACCTGCTGGCGCAGCTTGCCGGACTGGACGACGCCGAACTGGCGCCGCGCGTCGTCGAACTGCTCAAGCAGGAGGTCAGCGAGATCCTCCGCGTGCCCGTCGACAGGATCGACCCCGGCCGCTCCCTGTACGACATCGGGCTGGATTCGCTGATGGGCGTCGAACTGGTGGTGGCGCTGGAAGGCCGCTTCGGCATCCGCCTGCCCGTCATGGCGCTCAGCGAAAGCCCCACGCTCGACAAACTGAGCGCGCGCCTGATCCAGGCTCTGCGCGGCGACGCCCGCCCCGAGGGCGGCGACGGCATCTCCACGCACATCGAGCGCCTCGCCTCCCAGCACGCGGAGCAGGTGGCGCCCGAGGACATCGACGCGATCGCCCGCCGGGTGCGCGCAGGCCGGGCGGAAGCCGGGCAAGGACTGGCCCAATGACGCGCGACGCCACCGTGGACAAACGCAGCCCCGGCCTCGCCGCCGGCATCAAGCAACGGCTGATCCAGGACGCGCTGCAGCGCAAGCTGAAAAGCGCGGGCCGGCAGCCGGCCGCCGCCGCCGCGAGCGGACAGGACGTGCCCGAACAGCACTACCGCTTTGCGCTGCATCCGGGCTACCAGCAGTTGCGCATCATCAGCGAGGGCGCGGCCAGGCTGGGCGTGAGCAGCCCATTCTTCAAGCTGCACGAAGGCAACGCCGGCGCCTCCACCCGCATCGCGGGCGACGCCTATCTCAACTTCGCCAGCTACAACTACCTGGGCCTGTCCGGCGATCCGGCCGTGAGCGAAGCCGCCAAGCTCGCCGTCGACCGCTACGGCACGTCGGTCTCGGCCAGCCGCCTGGTGTCGGGCGAACGTCCCGTGCATCGCGAGCTGGAGGAGGCGCTGGCCGCGCTCTACGGCGTGGACGCCGCCGTCACCTTCGTCAGCGGCCATGCCACCAACGTGTCGACGCTGGGCCTGCTGTTCGGGCCCAACGACCTCATCGTGCACGACGAACTGATCCACAACAGCGTGCTGCAGGGCATCCAGCTCTCCGGCGCCAAGCGCCTGCCCTGCCCCCACAACGATCCCGACGCGCTCGACGCGCTGCTGCGCGTCCACCGCCGCGATTTCGAACGCGTGCTGGTGGTGCTGGAGGGCCTCTACAGCATGGACGGCGACTACCCCGACCTTCCCCGCTACGTCGAGGTCAAGCGCCGCCACCGGGTGTTCCTCATGGTGGACGAGGCGCACTCGCTGGGCGTGATGGGCGCGCGCGGCCACGGCATCCGCGAACACTTCGGCCTGGAAGGCGACGACGTGGATGTCTGGATGGGCACGCTCAGCAAGACGCTGGCGGGCTGCGGAGGCTATATCGCGGGCGAAGCCGCGCTGGTGGAGCACCTGAAGTTCCTGGCGCCGGGCTTTCTGTACAGCGTCGGCATGCCGCCGCCCGTGGCCGCGGCCAGCCTCGCGGCGCTGCGCCGCATGCGCGAACTGCCGGAGCGCGTTGCCGCGCTGCAGGCGCGGGGCGCCAGCTTCCTGGCCCGGGCGCGCCGCGCCGGCATCGACACCGGCACCAGCGCCGGCCTGGCGATCGTGCCCGCCATCGTCGGCAACTCGATCCGGGCCGCCCGCCTGTCCGCCGCGCTGTTCGCGCGCGGCATCAACGCGCAGCCCATCCTGTATCCCGCCGTCCCCGAGCAGTCGGCGCGCTTGCGCTTTTTCCTGTGCAGCGAACACAGCGAGGCCGACGTCGCCCGCGCGGTGGACGCCCTGGCCGAAGAGATCGAACGCCTGTAGGCCCGGCCCGCGGCTCAGGCCGCGGGCATCAACCCCATGTGCGCCAGGAACGCCTGTCCCAGGTCGCTGGCCGCCAGCGGAGCGGCGGGCGCCCGCGCCGTCCCGTCCGGGCGCCAGATCAGATAGTCAGTCTCGCCCGACGGCTCGCCCAGGCGCCGGTAGACGCCGGGCATGATCGGCACGTGATCGCCATAGACGCACAGTCCCGCCGGGCGCGGCAAGGCCGCGAGCGCGGACGCGAGCATCCCGAACATGGCGTCGGCGTTGCGCAGGTGGCGGCAATAGGCAACGAGGTCCCGGCAGTCCGCCGGCAGCGGCTCGCGGCAGACGGCCGCCTCATCCGCGGCGTCGACGCGCTCCCAGTGCAGCGGCCCGTGGTTCTCCATGGTGATGACGTGCACGTACAGCGGCTCGGCCCGCTCGCGCGCCAGCAGGCCGGTCACGCGCGCGGCCAGCTCCCGGTCGCCCACGTAGGGCTGGCCGGGCGCGCCGCCCTCGAAGGCCGAAATGTCGATGAATTCGTCGAACCCGAGCAAGGGCAGCACTCGGTCGCGTCCATAGAAACCGCCGTGGTACGGATGCACGCACACGGTCCGGTAGCCCAGCCCGCGCAGGTAGCCCGCCAGCGAGGCCAGGCCGGTGCGCGCCAGGCGCCGGTACGGCTGGTAGCGGTGCACGCCCTGCCGGCCCGCGTCCAGCCCCGACAGGAAGGCGAATTCGGTGCGCACGGTATTGGCGCCCCAGGACGCCACCCGCAGCGGCCCGTGCGCGCAGGCTCGCGCGCGCAGGGCGTCGAACTCCGCGAGCAGTCCGGGGCGAAGCTGGGGATAGCGGGCCCGCGGATCGAAGAATGACTCGCTCTGCACCGAGACCAGGTCCGGCAGCGCTTCCGGCGGGGCCGCCGGCGGAACGGAAAACGGCGTGGCCGGAGGCGCCTTCGTCTGCCGTTCGCTGCGCGCATAGCCCCACAGGGCCGCGGCCAGCCCCAGCCGGCGCAGGTCCTTGCGCGCCTCGAAGGTGATACGCCGCGGCCGGCTTCCCGCCGCGGCGGCGATCGCCGCGCCGCCCAGCCCCAGCGCGCAGACGCCCGCCCAGGAAAGCCCGGGCGCCTCCAGCATCAGGCCCGCGGCCAGGGCCGCGCCGGCGCCCGCCGCCGCGCCCAGCGCCCGCCAGAGGCCCAGGAACGGCAGGTACAGCCGGGGATGGCGCAGCGCGTCCGTGAAGTACTCGAAATCGGCCCAGACAAAGGGTTCCCGCAGCGCCTGGTACTTGGCGTTGTCGACCACCACGATCAGGCCGGCGCCGGCCAGCGCCAGCGCGGCCGCGAAGTACGGCCGGCGCACCAGCGCCCAGGCCAGGGCGAAGGCCAGCATCCACAGGCCGGCGTGCAGGAGCACGGCGCTGGCCGGCCTGCGCCACGGCGGCCGCGGGCGCAAAGAGAGGCAGGCCTCCAGCGCCCAGGACAGCGCCAGCCCGCCCGCCAGCGGCACCGCCGCGGCCGCGGCGAATTCATCAGGCGCCATAGCCCAACCAGCGCAGGATGCGCCCGGACAGTCCCGGCGGCAGGCCGGCCAGCAGCCAGCACCCCAGGTTCAGCGGAAACGGAAAGCTGATGCGCGCGCGGTCCGCGGCCAGCCCGCGGCGCACGCGCCGCGCGGCGCGCGCGGCATCCCATTCGAACGGCTTGGGCCCGGGCATGGCCGCGCACATCGGCGAGGTCACGTATCCCGGCATCACCACGTTGACGCGCACCCCCTGCCCGGCCAGGCCATCGCGCAGCGCCTCGCCATACGCCTTCAGCGCG
The DNA here is from genome assembly GCF_037619525.1 of Achromobacter veterisilvae. Classification (NCBI taxonomy): domain Bacteria; kingdom Pseudomonadati; phylum Pseudomonadota; class Betaproteobacteria; order Burkholderiales; family Alcaligenaceae; genus Achromobacter; species Achromobacter veterisilvae. The sequence goes on from NZ_CP148753.1 coordinate 4,370,620, forward strand.
GCCTTGCTGGCGCTGTAGCTGGGCGTGGCGGGCAGCCCGCGCCAGGCCGCCTGGGAACTCATGAGGGCGATCTGGCCCGCGCCCCGGCGGCGCATCTGCTCGCCCAGGGCGTGGGCGATCGCCATCGACGCCCGCACGTTGACCTCCAGCAGGCCTTCCACGTCGTCCCAGACTTCTCCCTGCCCCGGCCGCGGCGCCGAAATATTGACGCCCGCATTGACGATGGCGAGGTCCGGCGGCGCCTCGTCGGCCAGCGCGTCCAGCCAGGCCCGCAGCGCCTCGCGGTCGCGCAGGTCCAGCGCGGCGGTGCGCGCGCGCGCGCCGCGCGCCTCGCAGCGGGCGGCCAGGTCGCGCAGCACGTCCAGGCGCCGTCCCTGCAACACCAGCGTCACGCCGGGCGCGGCATATTCCTCGGCCAGCGCCTGGCCGATGGCGCCCGTGGCGCCCGTGATCAGCACGTTCAAGGCAGTCTGCGTCATATCATGTCCTCCAGCGGCGAACGCGGCCGCTGCATCCGCTCGGCCGCGCCGCGCACGGCCAGCGAAATGCCCGGCTCGCTGTAGAAGCCGCCATTGACCTGCGTGGCGTGGACCACCGCCGCCTTGAACGACCGGAACAGCGCCCGGTCCGGCGGCTCCGCCGCCCGCCAGAATTCGTCGAGCGGGCCCTGGAACGTCAGCCCTTCCAGATGATAGATGGCGCTGCTCAGCGCCACGGTCGGGCAGCCGTGTTCCAGCGCCGCCGAGCCGACCGTGCTATTGACGGTCACCACCCCGGCCGCGCGCGCCAGCAGGCTGGGCAAATGGCCCCGCTCCAGGTAGATGACGCGCTCGGCCACGCCATAGGTGCGCGCCAGTTCGCGCACGCCGGTCTCGTGGTCCGCCACGCCGGGATCCAGCGGATGGTTCTTCACCACCAGCAGGCTGTCGGCGGGCGCGTGCTGCGCGAAGGACGCGATCGTCAGCGCCGCCACCTGGCGCATGCCGTGAAAGGGCGAATGGTCCCTGATCTGCGCGTCGCCGTCGAGCTGCAGCGGCAACAGGTAGTACGGCCGCGAACCGGAGGTGACGCGCGCCACCGCCACCGCGTCGGCCTGCCCGCGCCACCGCAGCGCCGCCGCGCGCCGCAGGTAGGCGGCGTATTCGCGCGCCGCGCCATAGGGCGCGTGGCTGCGGTAGCGCGGGAAGCAGAACGGATTCAGCGCCCCGCAGAGATGGTACGCAACGTCGTGCCCCGCGCGGTTCCAGAACGGCGCCCGGAAGGGCCGCGGCTCCGGCGCGGGCGCCGCCCGAGCCGCCTCGTGATACCACGCGGGATCGCGCGGCAAGGCGGAATGCGCGTTCACGCCGCCGCGCTCCAGCGTGATCCAGTGCGGCCGGAAATAGCCCTCCTCGAACACGTGGACCCGCAGCCCCTGCCTGCGCGCCAGTTCGATCGCCGGTCGGTGCACGGGACGGCGGTCGCCGAAGAGGACGATGTCGGTCGCGGCGCGCTCCGCGAACGCGGATGCGTAGAACTGCGGCAGGGTTTGCGCGCGGCCGCGGAACGCGCGCGCGTCGCCGTTGCGCCAATAGGCGGCGTCGCCCGCGGTGAAATTCACCTTGGACACCGCCGCGCCGTCGGCCAGCAGCCGCGCGCCCAGTTGCGAGAAAAACGGGGAGCACACGCCCTGCAGGAAAAGATAGGACCGCCTCATGGCGCGAACCGCGCGCGCAGCAGCGTGTCCAGCTTGCGCCACTGGCGCCGCGCATAGCCGGCCCGCAGGCTCTTCAGCCTGCCTTCGCGCTCCAGCGCGTCGCGGGTTTCGGCTATCCGGCACAGGACCGCCTCGCAGGTGGTGTAGCCCCTGAGTTCCCAATCCCAATAGACCGGGTAGCGCAGCAAGGCCCCGGCCACCAGTTCGTCCAGCGTCAGGGCCCGTTCGCGGCGCGGGATGGCCATGCGGTCCTCGGTCAGGCCCCAGCCCGCGTAGAACGGCCGGCCATGCGTCACCACCCGCTTGCCCCGCAGCAGGGCGTCGAAACCGGAGAGCGAGGTCATGGTGTGCACCACGTCGCAGGCGTCGATGCAGGACACGACCGACGCCTCGGTCTCGACGTGGTCGGCCAGCCCGCCCAGTTCGCCTCGTGTCACCGCGCCGCGCCGGTTGCCCGAGGCCACGTCCGGATGCGGCTTGTAGACGATGTAGCCGTCGGGGTGCGCCTGGCGCGCCTGGCGCAGCAGCGCCAGGTTATCCGCCACCGGACCGCAGCCCAGCCGCACGGAAACGTCGTCCTCGACCTGGCCCGGCACCAGCACCACCTCCCTGCCCTGCGCGCGCCAGGCCACCGGCCGCGCCGGCTCCAGGTTGTACTTGGTGATGCCGTGCGCGACCATGAAGGCCCGCGCCCGGCGGGCGGCGGCCAGTTCCCCCGGCGTGAAGCGCGCGCGGTTCAAAGTCTGTTCCAGGTCGCTCGGACGGCTCGGATCGAAGTACATGCCCTGCCCGTCCAGCGCCAGGCTCAAGGGCCGTATCAGGTCCGACCCCAGGCCGACCGAGCGCACGAAACCGTCTTCCATGCGCAGCATGGGGCAGCCGGCCTGGGCGGCCAGCCGCGCCAGGCCGTCGGGCGCCCGCGCGCTCCAATGGACCAGGGCGTCCCCGGGGCCGGGCGCCAAGGCCTGCGCGCGCCGCGCGTCCGGGACGAACAGCACGCGTCCGGCCCGCAGCGACAGCATCGGCCGCACGTTGGCGGCCTTCCAGCGCCTGAAGCCCACGCAGATCATCCGGCGCGGCAGGCGCTCCGCCATGATCCGCTGCCGCAGCAGCCAGGAAATCGCGTCGAAGATGCTGCCCTGCCGGCGGCTGACCGGGTCCAGGTAGCGGGTGTAATGGAAATAGGCCGCGGCGAACAGCTCGCGCACGCTGCGCCGGCGCGTGCGCCGTGCGCACCGCTGGCGGTCGCGCGTCAGCCCCCAGCCCGCATACCAGGGCATGCCCAGGCACGTGACCGGTTTGCCCAGCAGCAGGCCCTCGAAGCCCATCTGCGAGCTGACCACGTACAGGTGGTCCACCTGCTCCAGCAGCGCCAGGGGATTCACCTCCTCGCGCAGCACCCGCGTGTCGGCGTCATCGGCGACGTGCGTCAGGTAGCCCGCCTTCCGGCCTTCGCTCACTTCGGGATGCGTCTTCACGATGCACAGCGCGCCGGGATGCTCGCGCCGCGCCGTCTCCAGCAGTTCGGCGAAGGTGGACGCGTCGGCGCCGCCCAGCGTCACACTCATGTCGCCCACCGTCTGGTCCACCACCAGCACGCACTTGCGGCCGCCGGCCGACAGCGGCGGGCAGTCGGCGCCCGCGTGGTTGTACTTGCTGAGGCGATGGGCCTTCACCAGCGCCATCGCCTCGTCCACGTCGTCCTCGATACCCGCGAGCAGGTCGAGATCCGATACCAGCATGCGTTCCAGCGCGGACGGGCGGGTCCCGTCGTAGTAGATGCCTTCCGGGTCCACCACCATCGACACCGTCGGATAGTCGGCGCCCGCGCCGAACGACCGCAGGAATCCGTCCTCCAGCGCCAGGTAGGGCACGCCCAATTGGGCGGCCCGCTTGCGCGCCGCCTGCGCCGAGGGACGCAGCCCCCAGCCCGCCACGGCGTCCGGCCGCCTGCCGTTCAGGCCCGCCAGGGCGTTTCCGCGCCGGACCGGCGCGCCCAGCAAGGCTTCCAGGAAAGGGATGCGGGCGACGCCCGCGGAATGGATTTCTATCATGCGTCAGGCCGGCGCTTGCTCCGCGTCGAAGGCGTGCTCACAGGCGCAGGTCGGACTGGTCCGCCGGCAGCACGTACTTCAGGTCATAGAGAATGTGGTCCGCCCTGCCCAGCTTGCGGATGCCCTCCGCGCCCAATTCCGTGAACTGGTGATGCGCCACGCCCAGGATCACGGCGTCGTACTTGCCCGCCTCGGGCTTGGCGACCGGCTCGATGCCGTACTCGTGCATGGCTTCTTCGGCATCCACCCACGGGTCGTACACGTCGACCGCCACGTTGTAATCGCCCAGTTCGCGCACGATGTCCACGATGCGGGTGTTGCGCAGGTCCGGGCAGTTCTCCTTGAACGTCAGGCCCATCACCAGCACGCGGGCGCCCTGCACATGGATGCGGCACTTGGTCATCGCCTTGACCAGTTGCGACACCACGTAGCCGCCCATCGAGTCGTTCAGGCGGCGGCCCGCCAGGATGATCTCGGGGTGGTAGCCGATGGATTGCGCCTTGTGGGTCAGGTAGTACGGGTCCACGCCGATGCAGTGGCCGCCCACCAGGCCCGGACGGAACGGCAGGAAGTTCCACTTGGTGCCGGCGGCCTGCAGCACGGCCTCGGTGTCGATGCCCATCTTGTTGAAGATCAGGGCCAGTTCATTGATCAGCGCGATGTTCACGTCACGCTGCGTGTTCTCGATCACCTTGGCGGCCTCGGCCACGCGGATGCTGGACGCCTTGTGCGTGCCGGCCGTGATGATCTGCCGATACAGTTCGTCGACCAGGTCGGCCACTTCGGGCGTGGAGCCGGAGGTGACCTTCTTGATGGTGCTGACGCGGTGTTCCTTGTCGCCCGGGTTGATGCGCTCGGGGCTGTAGCCGGCGTAGAAGTCCACGTTGAACTTCAGGCCCGACACGCGTTCCAGCACCGGCACGCAGTCTTCTTCGGTGGCGCCCGGATAGACGGTGGATTCGTAGATGACGATGTCGCCGCGCTTGAGCACGGCGCCGATCGTTTCGCTGGCCTTGACCAGCGGGGTCAGGTCCGGCTGCTTGTATTCGTCGATGGGAGTCGGCACGGTCACGATGAACACGTTGGCCTGGCCCAGCTCCGCGCGGTCGGCGGTGTACGTCAGTTGGGCGGCCTCGGCCAGTTCGGCGGCGCTGACTTCCAGCGTCTGGTCGAAGCCCGATACCAGGCCGTCCACGCGACGCCGGTTGATGTCGAAGCCGATCACCGGCAAGCGCTTGCCGAACTCCACCGCCAGCGGCAGGCCTACATAGCCCAGGCCGACGACGGCCAGCTTCACGTCCTGCAGGGTCCGCAGTTTCTGATTCACTTCATTTCTCCAGCAAACGAATTAATAAGTACCCACGCGCTGGCCCACGATCAGGACCTGCACGATCGGCGTAATGATCTTTTCCCATTCGTACATCGGCGCGTTGCTGACGTAGACGACGTCCTCGGGCAGCAGTTCGAACTGCTTGGCCAGGAACATGGATTCGGGATTGCGCATGTTCAGGCGGAACACGACGGGCTTGGGCGAGCCGTCCGCGGCCTTGCCGTCCAGGCGGAAGACGAACACCCCGGTGGCGTCGGCCGCGCGGTCGTTCAGGCCCCCGGCCACGCCCAGCGCGTCCAGCAGATTGGTCTGGTTGGACGGCAGCTCATGCAGGCCGGGCTTGCTCAATGCGCCCATGGCGACGAAACGCTTGAGGTTGGGCTCCACCACCAGTTCCGAGCGCGGCTCCACGGCCACGTTCCTGCCGTTGAGCAACTGGTAGTACGGAATCCGCCTCACGCTGCGGCCGTGGCGTATCACCACGTCGGCCTGATAGGACGGCAGCGTCGAGCCGCCGGCCAGCGTAATGGCGTCCAGCGCGGTCAAGGGCGCCTTGATGCCGCCGAAGCGGCCGGGCCGCGGCACGGCGCCCGCCACCAGCACGGAATTGCTGCGGTCGTCGGCCAGGTCCACCATCACCTGCGGTTGCACGGCGGCCGAGTGGCGCAAGCTGCCCTTGACCATCTCCTCGATCGCGGGCAAGGACTTGCCCTGCACCTTCAGCCGGCCGGCGTAGGGCAGCGAGATCGCGCCGTTGGCATCCACCCGCACCGCCTCGAAAACGGTGCCGCCGGCCGCCAGCGGCGCAAACAGGCCGCCTTCGACGCTATCGGCCACCAGGATGCGCAACACGTCGCCCGGCATCACCCGGATGTTGCCGGCATAGCCCTCGGAAGTGCCGCCGTCGTCCTTGCGGTTCTTGTCCAGCAGGTACGGCGCGATGGTGCCGGCCTGGAGGTCCACCACGTCGTATTGCGCGGCGCTGCCGTCCGACGGCCCGCTGAGGATGGCCGAGCGCGTCGGGCCCGAGCCGGACAGCAGGCTGCAGCCCGACAGGAGGGCCAGCACGCAGACCGCGGTAAAGCGTAAGACTCGTGTATTCATAACTCCGTTCCAGAATGCAGGCCGGGGCCCGGCGCCCTCAGGCGTTGACATAGCAATTGACGGTGGACGCGATCATCTGGTCCAGCGAGAAACGCGCCGTCGCCCAGGTGCGCGCCCTGGCCCCGATGTCGGGGTTGTTCCGGCACATCTCGCGTATCGTCTCCATCGCCCGCACCACCTCGGGCGCCTCGATCTCGCCCGAAGGCAGCGTCACGCCGGTCACGCCCTCCTGCACCGCCTCGCCGGCGCCGCCGGCCAGCGTGGTCACCACCGGCACGCCCGAGAACTGCGCCTCGATCAGCACATTGGGCAGGCCCTCGAAACGCGACAGCAGCATGAAGGCGTCGAAATGCGACAGCCAGAAACCCACGCGCCGCGAAATCCCGGTGAACAGGATGCGGCCGTCCATGCCGAGCCGCTGCGCGAACTCCTTGACGGGTTCCAGCAGCGGGCCGCCGCCCACCATGACGAAGCGCGCCTCGGGATTGGCCTGGGCGTAGCGGTGCGCGGCCTCGACCCACAGGAACGGGCGCTTGTTGTCGTCCACCCGCATGACCGTGCCGATGGTGTAGGCGCCGGCGGGCGCCTGCGCCGCGAACGCCTCCCAGGTGCGCCGGCAGTCCTCGTCCTGCGCCGCGGGCAGCGGCGCCAGCCCGTTGTAGACCACCGGAATGCTGCGCTCGTCCAGGCCCAGCCAATCGGAATAGCGCCGGGCGGCGAAGCCGGAATTGGAGCTGAGCGCCACGCCGCGCATGCCCAGGAGCGCCCGGTAGATCGTGTCGTACTCGACGCGGTAGCGGTCCGGACGGTCCACCGGCGGCATGGTGCGCACCGACAGCACGATGCGCGGCACGCCCGCCAGCAGCGCGGCCAGCGCCGTCGCGAAGATCGACCCGTCCTGCCAGATGTGCACCACCGACGGCACCGACACCCGCATCACGTCGGTCAGCTTGGTGGTGCCCTCCACGATCTGCTTGGGCAGGAAGCGCAGGTAATCGCGATAGGGACTGAGCAGCGACGAAACCTCGCAGCCTCCCCATTCCGCCATGTCCGAATAGACCGACACCGGAACGCCGGCCTCCTTCAGCGTCGCGGCGAAGAAATCGGCGCCCTCCCGGCTGCGCAGCGACCGGCATACAACCTGCACCGGACCCAGCACGGGATAGCCCGCGATCGAGCGCCCCTGCTGGATGGCGGACTGCAGGGCGACCGCGGTATTGACGAACTGCCGCTCCGCGCCGCCCGCGCCCAGCGAGCCGTTGATCATCAGCACCGGACCCACGAAGGACTCGTCGGCGGGTTCGTACTCGGCATTGCGGCGCCGGCCGATTTCCTCGAACAGTTTCTCCAGCACCAGGATGCTGACCGGCGTATCGCTGCCTTCGCCGTCCACGCCCAGGCGCCGCAAGGCGATCAGGTCGCCGTTCAGGTCCGCCAGGCGGCGCGACAACCTGCGCGCGCCCTCTCCCAGGATCTCGATGCCCTGCTCCAGCACCTGCCGGGCGCGCCACGGGTAGCCGCGCCGCACCAGCGACTGCGACCAGGCCGCGTAGCCCGTCTCGAACTTCGGATGCGTCTGCGCCAGGCGTTCGAAACACGCCGCGCCCCGCTCGGCGTCGCCGAGTTCGTCCCAGCTCTTGGCTTCAAGCAGGATGTCCTTGGCCGCGGCGCTGCCGCCGGAAAAATACAGTTCCATTTCCTTGCGCCCGGCCTCGACGCCCAATTGGCGCTTGACGCCGCGCAGCATGAGGATGAACGCGTCGGACGAATCGGGAAACCGCTGGTGGATGCCCCGCCACACGATCAGGCTGTCGTCTGGGCGGTGGGCGGCTTCCAGGCAACGCGCCACCAGCACCTGGAACAACTCGGTCTGCGGATATTGCTGCACGTAGCCGAGCAGTTCGGGCACCGCGCCCAGCGGATCGTTGGCCTTGATGCGGGACTCCAGCGCGTGGCGCGCCCGCTGCAGCAGATCGCGTTCGGGCTCCGCGCCCTCGTCGCCGGCCGCGGCCAGCGCCGCCGCCAGCAGCTCCGGCACGGCCGCGCGCTCTCGCGGTTTGCCGCCGGCGGCCTTTTCGCCGGTCTCGGCGCGCCTGGGGCGCCGCAATTTGGAAAGCAGGGAGAACATGGCTCGATTCCTCGTTGTGGCCGCCCCGGTCAGGCGTGATCCTTGATCGCGTAGGTCACCAGCACGCCGACGATCCACAGGATGAACAGCGTCAGCACGCCCAGCGCGGTATCCACGAACCGGCGCGGATAGAGCGATTCATCGGCCAACTGCGGCTGCGAGGCGACCACCGTGTACAGCACCTGCCGCGAGGCCAGCGCGCGCGCGTCCTCCAGGGCCTTGAGCGCGCCGGTGTAATAGGCTTCGGCGAACTGCCGCTGCGTCTCGGCGCCTTCGTATTCGCGCAGCAGGCCGGACAACGCGTTCTTGCCGTTGCGCTCGCCGCCGCCGCTGATCTGGTGATCGTTCAAGTCCGCCAACTGGCGCTTGAGCGCCTCGTGGCGCGCCTGCACCCGCTCATAGGCGGGGCCGCTCGTCAGCCCGCCGCGGCGCAGCGACTCCAGTTGGGCCGCCAGCGTGGCGATGTCGCCGCGCACCTTGGCGGCCAGCGCCAGATTGGCCTCGGCCTCCTTGAACGGATCCTGCACGCCGGTGCGGGCGCGCAGTTCCTGCACGCCCAGGCGGGCCTCGACCAGGCTCTTCTCGGCCAGCTTCACCTCGTCGGCGGCGAAGCGGACACTGTCCTCCCGCGATTTCGCCGACATCCGGTTCACCAGCTTCTCGCTGGAATCCAGGATGGCCTGGGCCAGCGCCAGCGATTCCTCGGGCGAGAACGCCCGCACCTTCAGGATGATGGCGCCCGTGGAAATGTCGAACTGGATGTCCACCATCCGGTTCCACTGCCGCCACAGGCCCTCTTCCGTGTCGTCCTTGTCCATGCCGTACCAGACGTCCAGCGCCGGGCGCGACCACATCTTGCGCAGGTCCAGCGTCTTGTCCAGTTCCTGCACGATCTGGCGCGATTTCACGTAGTCGACCACCGCGAAGGCGTCGACGAACAGCTCCGTGGTCATGCCGGCCGCGCCCGTCATGGGATGGCTTTGCGAACCCGCGCCCGCCACCTGCGTCTGGGAGCCCGCCCGCAGCCCGAACCGGGCCTCCGAGACGTACTGCCCCGCCGCGATGAAGAACAGGTAGATCGCCAGCAGGACCGCCGGCACGCCGATGACCAGGACCGCCGACCAGCGCAGGCGGCTCATCGTGGGCGGCGTGATGTTGTCGGGCAGCCGAGGCCCCGTATAGACTTTCTCCGTACTCGTCATTTCGCTACTCGTAGAATTTCAGCTTGCGGCGCCCGCGGGCGGCGTGGAATCAGGCGACCGCGGCGGTCTTGTCGGCCGTGCCGCTGTAGGCCGCGATGGTGTCGGGCAACGGCTTGAGCTCGCCGAGCTTGCCGTCCTTGAGGATCATGCCGGCGGAGCAGAACCGCGCCGGCGACGTGGTGACGCTGGACACGATCAGCACCGTCGCGTCCTTGGCGCGTTCGGCGAACACCTCCAGGCATTTGCGCTTGAATGCCGGGTCGCCCACGGCGACCATCTCGTCGACCACGTACATATCGAACTTCAGCGCCATGGAAATGCCGTACGACAGGCGCGCGCGCATGCTGTTGGCGTAGGTCACCACCGGCAGGTCGTACGCCCTGCCGAGTTCCGAGAATTCATAGACGAACCGTTCCACCTGCCCGACGTCGGCGCCATAGACGCGCGCGACGAAGCGCACGTTGTCGCGCCCCGTCATGTTGGGGCTGATGGCGCCGGCGAAACCCAGCGGAAAGGACACCGTGCCTTCGCGCCGGATGCTGCCGGAGTCGGGCAGTTCCATGCCGCAGATCATCCGCACCAGGGTCGACTTTCCCGAACCGTTGCCGCCCAGGATGGCGATGTTCTCGCCGCGGCGGAACGTGAAGGAAATATCGTCGAGCACGCGTTTGATGCCCTTCTTGGAACGAAAGCCCTTCGAGATATGCCTGAGTTCGAGCAAATGGCCCTCCATGAACCGGCGCAGGTCAACGCGAATGCAGGCGGCGGCGGAACGCCCGCTCCATGCACAGGCCGAGCACCACGCTGGCGATCGACCATTTGATGAGATAGGACCTGTCCAGCGTCAGCGAGCTGAAGTTCGCGAAGTAGCCTTCGCGGAACCATTCGATCGCATGCACCAACGGGTTCCAGACCAGCACGCGCCGCGCCGGATCGGGCAGCGAATCCACCAGGTAGAACACGCCGGACAGCAGGTACAACGGCCGCGTGACCGCGCTGTAGATGCGCTCCCACGACTTGAACATCACGTTCAGCACGGCGTTGTTCAGCCCGAAGCCGAACCCCAGCAGGAACGTGAAGAACGCCGCCGCGCCGCACTCCTCCACGTGCTCGGGCAGCAACAGCTTGCCGCCGAGCATCACGATGAACAGCAGCGTGAAGAAAACGATGATCCAGGTCAGGCCCTGCAGCAGCGCCTTCGCGAACACGATGTCCATGTTCGTGATGGGAGGCAGCCGCAGCAGTTGCGCGTTCGAGGAAATGGCCCGGGACAACTGCGAGGACGTGTGGCTGAACAGGAAGAACGGCATGATCCCCGTGATGAAGAACATCTGCAGGTTCCCCATGGGCGCGATGCGGCCCCATACGACGTAGATCGCCGACAGCACCGCGACGTGCAGGATCGGTTCGATCAGCGCCCACAGGTAGCCCAGCCGCGTTCCGCCGAACCGCACCCGCGTCTCGCGGAAGATCAGCGACAGCACGACCCTCAACTGCACTTGCAGCGCCGTCGCGCTCACCCGGCTGCTCCGCCTTGAATCATGTGGTCCTCTCCCGATAATCGGCCATTTTCCGGCCAGGGCCGCGAATATTCCTGGAACCGGACCGTCACAGGCCCGGATAATCGGAACGAATGATACGGGGGGGGCCGAGAAGCGCAGATTTCAATATTTATCAAATCCAATCAAACGTGGCCCGTGTCGGAACTGAAAAATAAATGCGGTATATGCGGTCCTATAATGAACGCGCCTCCTCCCTCAAATCCTGTTTTTTCAGGGACGGACCGGGTGCCGCGCCGCCCGCAGTCCGTCCCGGCGGATCAGCCATTGCTCAAGCACCTGTTCAATCTTTATCAGAAAAAAATACATCGGCTTACTCGCCGCATGCGGGTCGACGAGCTCTATGAAAAAGGGGCTGACAACGCGGTAATCCTGAACAGGATTGGATTATTTCGGACAAGCCTTGAAACAAAGCCGTCCGTTTTCCCCGAATTCGGCCTGGCGCGCCTGCGCGCGCGCCTGGAGCTGCACGGCCCGGAGGCGGCCGCCGATCCCCGCCGCTACCTCGGACGCGTTTCCGACTATGAACGGCGCCAGTACGCCCTGGCGCTCGCGCGCTGGGATCCCCGCGCGGCGGCACAGTGGCTGGCCCCCCGCGAATGGGCACTGAAGGCCGCGTTCGCGCTGGCCGAGGGCGACCTCGGCGCCGGCTTCGAGGCGGCCCGCCGGCTTGCCCAAGAATTTAGGAAATCAAAAGATTTGCATGTAATTCTTGCAGCATTGCACAGCCGGGCCGGCGAATTCGGGCAAGCCAGAAAACTATTGAACGATATTCTGACAAATACTCGCAACCCCGCCATCGACGCCGATGCCCCCCTGCGATTGGCCGATTTCATTGCGGAAAACGGGGACTCCCCGGCCTTTTCCGTTCACGAGCGGCCACTGATTTCGGTAATTATCTGCGCGTACAATGCCGCCCCCTACGTGGGCACCGCCCTGCGCTCCGTGCTGAACCAGACCTATCCTAATATTGAAATTATTTCCATAGATGACGGCTCGCACGATCACACATTCCAACATATGCGGCAGTTGGCGTCGGAAAATCCGCGTATAACTGCACTTCGCTTTCCGAATAATGGGGCCTACGCTTCCAGGAATATAGGTATGCGCCACGCCAAGGGCAGCTTCATAACCTTCCTGGACGCGGACGACATTATGTTGCCGCAGCGCATCGCGTCCCAGTTGCGCGCCCTCGAACGCTCAGGCGCGGCGGCCACGGTCAGCAGACTGATACGCATCTCGGAGGATGGACACCTTGCAGCACCACGGATCTTTCCCTTTGCACGCCACAACCCCTGCTCGCTCATGATACGGCGCTCGGTCCTGCGCGATGTCGGCGCCTTCGACGAAACCCGCTTCGGCGCCGACGAGGAATACGAGCACCGCATCGCCCTGCGCCTGGGCAGGAACGCCCTGCTGCGCACCGCCGACGTCCAGACCCTGGCGCTGCACCGCGCCGGCTCGCTGACCCAGGCTCCCCAATCGGGCCTCGCGAGCGCCGAAGGCCGGCTTGCGCGCATCGCCTACCGCGAGTCGTGGGTGCGCCGCCACCTCCACGAAGCCGCCCGGGCCCGTTGAACACACACCTTTCAGAAGACTCATGCCTCCCAGCACCGCCATCGCGAACCCCGCCCCCACCGCCGACGCCGCCGCGCGGCGGGCGCCCGCGCAGCCAGACCGGACGCGCCAGCTCGCGCAGGAGAATGAACTGATGTACGCGCGCCTCGAACAGGAGCGCGCGGCGCGGCTCCAGGCCGAAAAGGACCTGGCCGGCGTCAAGGCCCTGCTGCGCGAATCGAACCAGCAACTGGCCCGGCAAGAGCGCACACTGACCTGGCGCTTCGGCCAGGAAGTGACGCGCGCCCGCAGCCTTGCCGATTACGTCATGCTGCCCCTGCGGCTGTACAAGCTGTCCGGCGCCCACAAGCGCGAGCGGCGCCACGCGCCGCCGGCCAAGCGCCAGGCGCCGGCCGTGCTGCCCGCGGAAACGTCCAGCGCCATCAAGGAAGCGCTGGACTATGCGCGCCGCGTCCGGGACGCCGAGGTCATTCTGTGGATCTCGAAGCAGCCGTGGCCGGCGCAGACCAAGGTCAAGGTCTTCTGCGAAGTCGCCAAATGGGCCCGCAGCAGCTACCCGCATATCTCCGAACAGATCGCCGAGCAGCTCCTGACCCTGGAGCCGGCCGCCCCGCACGTCCGGCAACTGGCTTTCAGCCTCTACGACGCCGGCCTGGTGACCGCGCCGGCCAGGCTGCTCGCGCGCGCCCAGGATACCGGCGTGGAATTCAGCACGGCCGAGCAGCACCGCGCCCGGCGGGTGCGCAACGCGCACGAACTGATGTGCCGCGCCAGGCGCCGCGCGCCGCGGCCTCCGCAGGCGTTCGATTTCAACGCGGCCGGCCCCATCGTGATCGTTTCGCCCGTGTCGCTGCTGCACGGCCGCAATGCCGCCAGCAACGCCCTGCACCGCCACGCGGCGCTGCTGCATCGGCGCTACGGCGCCGTGTGCGTGATCAGCCTGGCCACGGACGACGCGGCGCGGGCGGACGCGAACCTGCGCGCGGAATTGCCGCAGACCGATATCGTGCTCGACGGCGTGGTCTACAAGGCCGTGCACGCCGAGCCCGGGCGCACGCAAGCCATCGAGGACGCCGCCGGCGCGCTGTCCGAGGCCGTGCTGGCGGCGACGGTCGGCCAGCCGCCGCGGGCCGTGCTGGCCTGGAACAGCCTGCGCTGCGCCATCGCCGCCAGCACCGCCGCGCAGACCCTGCGCGTGCCCTACGGCCTGGTCCTCCTCGGCCTCGACTACTTCCAGAAGGCCACCGCCAACCACAAACTGTCGGAACGCGGGCGGCTGGAACTCAAGCTGGTCTCGGAGGCGCTCGTCGACGCCGACCTGGTCGCCCTCGGTTCGCGCGCGATGCACGATGCCGCCCAGCAGTTGCTGGGCGGGACCCAGGAAGCCACCATCCTTCCCCCCCTGCCCTTGCCGCCGGCAAAGGCGCGCAAGGCCGCCGCGCCCGAGATCGAAGCCGCGCTGGCCGCGCTGCAAGGCAAGCGCGTGCTGGCCATGACCGACGATCATCCCGATCCGATAGTGGCGCGCGCGGTCATCGACATTTATGCGGAGATCGCCTTGCGCCGCCCGGATACCGCGCTGCTGGTGCTGAGCGATTCGAAATCCACCGCGCTCATGCACCGCCACGCCGTCTCCATCGGCCTGCACGACGACCAATTGGTTTTCCTGCCCGAAATCGGCGACCTGCCTTCGCGCGAGCAATTGCTGGCCCGCGTGGAGCTGGCGCTGTTTCCTTTCATTCCGACGCGGGCCGAAATCGCGGCGCTGCCGCCGACGGCCAGCCTGCTGGAAAGCATGGCCCAAGGCATCTGCCCGGCGGTCGGCCTTAATCCCGCATATACCGATCTCGTCGAGCCCGGGCGCGGCGGCCTGCATGTCGATTATTCACGCCCTCCCGCCGAAATCGCGCATGCCCTGCTGGACGCCCTGGAGGACCAGGAAGCGGTGCGCGCCATGGGGAAACGCGCCCGGGAACGCCTCGCGCATGAATATCCGCCCCTGGAGCAGGCCCTGGACGATTTCCTCATGCAGGCCGCCAAACCCCAGCCCGCCACGCATTCCGGCGTGCGCGCCGAGCCGCGTCTCCTGCATATGAAAATATCCTGAATAACGCCGCAACAGATATCGGGTTCTAAATAACCTGATGGGAATTGATTATTCCCGGATTTCATTTGCAGCAGTTCTTTTTATATTGTTTCTGCCCGCTCCGCGGCGGCCGTATTTTCCCCCTGAAGCCGGGAAAACAGTTACTCATACTCACTCCCCGCAGCCGGGAAGGCAATTTCTTCCTATATATTTTCGCTCTGATGTAACGAAGGAGTATCGGACAATGATTATCTCAACGATCGGATCCTGCCGTGTGGCAGGCCCCATGACCAAACTCCAGGCGCAGCGGAACTTCGTTCTGGATAATCGCCTTCTTTACGGTTTCACGCACAACACCAAGGAAACCATCCAGGCCATCCGCTACATGCGCGGCGAAACTTCGCTGCCGGAAGGCGCCTGGCCCTTCATTTCCAGCGAGCCGCTGCGCGAGTCCAATCCCGCCAGCCCCCAGCCCGCCGATTCGCGCTACGTGGTCGAAATCAGTTCGACCAAGGTGCTGGAGCTGGACGGGAAGTACCTGCAACTGGTGCGCTTCAAGGAAGCGCTGAACTTCTGCCCCGAACTCCTGAAGGTTTTCTTCGACCATGCCTCGCGCGACGCGCTGGCCAAGCGCCGGGCGGCCCTGCAGGAAGCGCCCAGCTTCTCCCACGTGCCCGAACACGTGCAGCACGCCCTGACCCACACGGTCATGCACGTGCAGAACGCGCAGGAGATCCTGGACGACCTGAAAACGATCCAGCAACTGCTGGGCGGCACGTTCGTGCTCGTGACCCACTGCAACGCGATCAACGCCGAGGGCCAGCCCATCGCCGACCGCGCCCAGATGGTCGAGACCGTCAAGCTGGCCGCAAGCACCCTGGGCATCCCCGTGATCGAGCCCGGCGCGCTGCTGGCGCATTTCGGCCAAAGCCGCGGCATGCCCGACGAAGGCCGCGACACGGCGCACTACACGCCGGCCTTCGCCAAGCTGGTGGGCCGCGCCATCTGCGAAAAACTGCTCGGCACCGCCGACCAGAACCCGGTCGCGTCCACCGAGCCGCTGGACTGGAAGCAATGCATCGAGCGCGCCAAGGCTTCGGCCCGCGAACTCGAGTGGGACAACGCCCTGCTGCTGACCAACCGCGCCATCGAACTCAAGAACGGCAGCCCCACCGCCTATGTGCTGCGCGCCCGCGCCGTGACCGCGCTGGACCAGACCGACGATATCCTGGACGCCTGGTCCATCGCCCTGTCCATCGACAGCAACCGCAGCGCCTACATCCTGCGCCAGGCCGCCGAAGGCGCGATGGAAGTCGGCGAGTACGACAAAGCCCGCGATTGGGCCGCCGAATCGCTGGGCAAGGAAAGCGACGAAAAGACCGCCCTGCTGCTGGGCCGCATCCATTCCAAGCTGGGCCAGAATTCGCAGGCCGAGCAGGCCTTCCGCAAGTACGCGGCCGGCGACGCCGTGCGCGCCCTGCGCTTCGCCTCGCGGGCGCATACCCCGCTGGCCGACGCCGCCAACATGGTGAATGCGCTCGCCAGCACGCCGGGCGTGGATCAGGCCGGCCTGGACTCGGCGCGCGCCGCGGTCCTCAAGCGCGCCACGCGCGAAGTCAAGCGCACGGGCCGGGTCGGCGCCCTGCTGCCCACGCTCAGCGCGTTCTATGCGCTGCAGTCGCTGCCGCAGGACACCCAGGAAGACCAGGACGACCAGATCAACCAGGCTTACCGGCGCCTGCTGAAAGCCTATGAAACCTATCCGGAATACCAGAACAGCACCGAGACCGTGGCGCTGCTGGGCCGCCTGGCCCACCTCGCCCCCGTGGACCCGCGCTATGTCCAGCGCGCCGCGAAGCAGCTCCAGGCGCAGGGGCACGCGCGCGCCGCCATCGAATGCTGGCAGCGCCTTGCCGGCTCCGCGCTACCGGCCGAACGCGAGACCGTCGCGCTGGCCGCGGTGAAACTGTCGCAGCTAGGCGCCCACCAGGCCGCCGCGCGCGTCTATGCGCAGTTGTCGCAAAGCGGCGCCATGGACCTGAACACCGCGCACGACCATATCGACAAGTGCCTGCGCGCGCTGGCCCGCAGCTTCCGCAAATGCCTGACGGAAGAGCGCCTGCGGGACGCCGAGGACGCCCTCAACGGCATCCAGTCGATCGATCCGTCGTATCAGGGGCTGATCTCGCTGCAGCGTTCGCTTGCGGATGCGCACAAGCGCGAATTCCTGGCGCGCCGCTCGAACTCCACCAACGCCGACGACGTCATCGCCAGCGCCCAGCGCGTGATCCAGACCTCGCCGATGGACCGCGAGGCCAATATCGAGCTGGCCATGCACAACCTGAAGAACGGCAACGTCGCGGAAAGCCGCCGCATCCTGGACCGTTTCCTGCAGAGCAACCCGGCCTGATCGGGGACGAAAAAAAAACCGGAACCGCGAGGTTCCGGTTTTTTTCATGCTGCCAGAGCGGCGGTCATTGCAGCAGGCTGCGCAGCATCCAGGCGTTCTTTTCGTGCACATCCAGGCGCTGGGTCAGCAGGTCGGCCGTGGGCTGGTCGTTGGCGGCATCGGCCTTTTCGAAGGCGGCGCGCGCGGTCTTGGCGACGGATTCGTTCGCGGTCACCAGCAAGCGCACCATTTCCAGGGCTTCCGGCACCGACTCCGGCTCGGAGATCGACGACAGCTTGCCGAATTCGCGATAGGTGCCGGGCGCGTAGTGGCCCAGGGCGCGGATGCGTTCCGCGATGCTGTCCAGCGCGTTCCACTCTTCCGTGTACTGCGTCATGAACATCAGGTGCAGGGTGTTGAACATGGGCCCCGTGACGTTCCAGTGGAAGTTGTGCGTCATCAGGTACAGCGTGTACGAGTCGGCCAGCAGCTTGGACAATTCGCCCGCGACGGCGGCGCGGTCCTTGTCCGAGATACCGATATTGATGCGCGGAACGCTTGAGGTCTTCTTGGTGGACTTGGCCATTGCTAGCTCCTATGGATGAAAGTGCAAAACAAGGATACCACTGCGGACTTGGGGAATTGAGGCGCCGCCCCAGGTTCGCGTCAACAAGGGCGCGGGTTGTTGACGGCGCTCAAATGTCGGTATCAGTCCTGCACCGCCGCCACTTCGTCCGTCAGCATCTTTACGCCGGGCAGCTCGCACGCGTAGACCGCCTGCGCCAGCGCCTCGATGGCCGCCAGGCGCGGGAAACTGCGGCGCCAGGCCAGGACCACGCGGCGTTCCGGCACGTGGCCCTCGAACGGCAGGTAGTGCAGCAGACTGTTGGCGGGCGGATGTTCGGGCACCGCGGTCACGGGCAAGACGGTGACGCCGATGCCGGCCGCGACCATGTGGCGGATAGTTTCGAGCGAGGACCCCTCGAAGGTGCGCTGGATGCCGTCGCTGGCGGCCGAGAAGCGCGACAGTTCGGGACAGACTTCCAGCACCTGGTCGCGGAAGCAATGGCCGCTGCCCAGCAGCAGCATGGTCTGCTGCTTCAGGTCCTGCGCGTCGATCGCTTTGCGGCGCGCGAGTTCGTGGTCGTTGGGCACGGCCACGACGAAGGGTTCGTCGTACAGCGGCTGCATGACCAGGCCGGCCTCGGGCAGCGGCAAGGCCATGATGGCGCAGTCGATCTCGCCCTGGCGCAGCAGTTCGACCAGGCGGACGGTGAAGTTCTCCTGCAGCAGCAGGGGCATCTGCGGCGTGCGCCCGATCTGCACCGGCACCAGGCGTGGCAGCAGGTAGGGGCCGATGGTGTGGATCACGCCGACGCGCAGGGGCCCGGCCAGCGGATCGTGCCCCTGCCGCGCGATTTCCTTGATGCTGGCGCTTTCCTCCAGCACCTTCTGCGCCTGCGCGACGATGCGCTGGCCGATGGGGGTGACGCCCACCTCGGCGCCGCCCCGCTCGAACAGCGTCACGCCCAGTTCGTCTTCCAGCTTGCGTATCGCGACGGAGAGCGTGGGCTGGCTGACGAAACAGGCCTCGGCCGCCCGGCCGAAATGCCGTTCCCGCGCTACCGCGACGATGTACTTGAGTTCGGTGAGAGTCATGGTGGACTACGCCCCCGGGGGTTGCGCGCCGGCGGCATCGCCGGCGCTCGATAGATGAAGGTTCATGGCTGGCGGCGGGTTCATGTGCGCAGGAAATCCTCGCGCCCGCGCATCCAGCGCGCCAGGTGGGCTTCGACGGCCGCCGGATGTTCGGCGCGCAGCCAGACGGCGGCGTCGCGCGCGTCCTCCGCGATGGCGGCGTCGGTTTCCAGGTCGGCGAAACGCAGGAGCGCCATGCCGGACTGGCGCGTGCCCAGGAATTCTCCCGGGCCGCGCTGTTCCAGGTCCCGCCGGGCGATCTCGAAGCCGTCCGACGTTTCGAACATGGCCCGCAGGCGTTCGCGGGCGACCTGCGACAGCGGCGTCTGGTACAGCAGCACGCAGACCGATTCGGCGGTGCCCCGCCCCACCCGCCCGCGCAATTGGTGCAACTGGGCCAGGCCGAAGCGCTCGGCGTGCTCGATCACCATGAGCGAGGCGTTCGGCACGTCGACGCCGACTTCGATGACGGTGGTGGCTACCAGCAGGTCCACTTCGCCGTCGCGGAACGCCTGCATCACGGCGGCCTTTTCGGCCTGCGGCAGCCGGCCGTGCACCAGTCCGATGCGCAGGTCCGGCAAGTCCACCCGCATGCCCTCGTAGGTGTCCACCGCCGTCTGGAGTTCAAGGGCCTCGCTTTCCTCGACCAGCGGACAGACCCAGTAGGCCTGCTGCCCGCCGCGCGCGGCCTGCGCGATGTGGGCGATGACTTCTTCGCGCCGCGCGTCCGAGACCAGCTTGGTCAGGACCGGCGTGCGTCCCGGCGGCAGTTCGTCGATGACGGACACGTCCAGGTCGGCGAAAAAGGTCATGGCCAGGGTGCGGGGAATCGGCGTGGCGCTCATGTTGAGCTGGTGCGGCACGATGCGGCCGCGCACGGTTTCGCCCTTGCGGGTGAGCGCCAGGCGCTGCCCGACGCCGAAGCGGTGCTGCTCGTCGACGATGGACAGGCCCAGGCGGTGGAATTCGACGTGGTCCTGGATCAGCGCCTGCGTGCCCACGACCAGTTGCACGCTGCCGTCGGCGGCGGCGGCAGCGGCCGCGCGGCGCGCCTTGGCGGTGAGGCTGCCGCTCAGCCAGGTCACGTTCACGCCCAGCGGCTGGAGCCACGACACCAGCTTGCGGAAGTGCTGCTCGGCCAGGATTTCGGTGGGCGCCATCAGCGCGACCTGCGCGCCGCCGGCGATGGCCTGCGCCGCGGCGATGGCCGCCACCACGGTCTTGCCGCTGCCCACGTCGCCCTGCAACAGGCGATGCATGGGGTACGGCTTGGCCAGGTCGGCGGATATCTCTTCGACCACTCTCTGCTGCGCGCCGGTCAACTTGAACGGCAGGGCTTCATACAGCCGGGCGACCAGGCCGCCGGATTCGGCGCGCGCCGGCAGCGGTTCGGCTTCCTTGATGCGCCGCGCCGCCCGGGCCGCCGCCAGCGACAGTTGCTGCGCCAGCAGCTCGTCGAATTTGATGCGCCGCCACGCCGGATGCACGCGGTCCAGCAGGGCCGCTTCGGATTCGCCCTGCGCCGGCGTATGCAGGGCGCGGATGGCCGGCTCGAAAGGCGGCAGATCGTAGCGGGCGCGCGCCTCGTCGGGCAAGGTGTCGGAGAGGTCGGCGCGGTCTAGCGCCTGCGCGATGGCGCGGCGCAGGGTCAGTTGCGGCAGCCCTTCGGTGCTGGGATAGACGGGCGTCAGCGCGGTGGGCAGCGGAGCGTCCGCGTTCGTCATGCGGGGATGGACCATTTCGCGGCCGAAGAGGCCGCCGCGGACCTCGCCGCGCGCCCGCAGGCGCTTGCCCACGCTGACCTGCTTCTGCTGGCTGGGGTAGAAATTCAGCCAGCGCAAATGGAGTTCGCCGCTGTCGTCCGCCAGGGTGGCGGTGAGCTGGCGCCGAGGCCGGTACAGCACCTCGGATTTGGTGATCTCGCCTTCGACCTGGGCCGGGAAGCCCGGCCGCAGCGCGGCGATGGGGACGACGCGGGTTTCGTCTTCGTAGCGCAGCGGCAGGTGCAGCACGAAATCCTCGGGCAGCACCAAGCCCAGGTTACGGAGCTTGCGCTCCGTATCCGTCATGGACTTGCCGGCGCCTTTGGGGTCGGCGCCGGGTCGCTTGGAAGCCGCGGCCGCGGCCGGCATGAAGGAACGAGCCCCTTGTTCGAAACGTCCCGGGCGCGCCCTAGAGGACCAGGATGGCCTCGACCTCGAACTGCGCGCCCTTGGGCAGGCTGGCCACGCCGATGGTGGAGCGCGCCGGGAACGGCTGGGGAATGATCTCGGCCATGATCGCGTTGGCGGCCGTGAACTTGCCCAGGTCGGTCAGGAACAGCGTCAGCTTGACCACGTTGTCCAGCGTGCCGCCCGCGGCGGCGATGACTTCCTGCATGTTGGCGAACGCCTGGCGCACCTGGGCGTCGAAGTTCTCGGAAACCAGGTCGCCGGTGCCCGGTTCCAGGCCGATCTGGCCCGAAAGGTAGACAGTCTTGGTGCCGCTTACGGCAACCGCTTGCGAGTAAGGGCCGACCGCGGCGGGCGCGGCGTCGGTATGGATGATTTGCTTGCTCATGGGCGGAATCCTTCAGATGACGGATAGAAGCTACAACTATCGAAGTTTAAACAGCAATAGACATTTGCGAAAGGGGCGGGATGCCGTAGGGCGGATGCGGAAAAGCGCGCCCGGGCATCGAATGCCCCGGCACGCGCAAAAAAAAAATCCACCGCGCACCCGCGGTGGATTCTTCTGCGCGGAAACGCAGCGCCTTATTTGTCGACGAACGCCCGTTCCACGACGTAGTCGCCCGGCTGCCCGACGCCCGGCGACACGGTGAAGCCGCGCTTGTCCAGCATGGCGCTGATGTCGGCCAGCATATGCGGGCTGCCGCAGATCATGGCGCGGTCGGTCTCGGGGTTGATCTGGGGAATGCCGATGTCGGCGCACAGCTTGCCGTTTTCCATCAGTTCCGTGATGCGGCCCTGGTTGCGGAAGGGTTCGCGCGTGACCGTCGGGTAGTACACCAGCTTCTCGCGGACCACGTCGCCGAAGAACTCGTTGTTCGGCAGTTCCTTTTCGATGAAGTCGGCATAGGCCAGTTCGCTGACCCAGCGCACGCCGTGCACCAGGATGACCTTTTCGAAGCGTTCGTAGACGTCCGGGTCCTTGATGATGCTCATGAACGGCGCAAGGCCGGTGCCCGTGCCGAACAGGAACAGGTGCTTGCCGGGCCGCAGGTCGTCCACGACCAGCGTGCCCACCGGCTTGCGGCTGACCAGGATGGTGTCGCCCTCTTTCAGGTGCTGCAGGCGCGACGTGAGCGGGCCGTTCTGCACCTTGATGCTGAGGAATTCGAGATTCTCTTCGTAGTTCGCGCTGGCGATGCTGTAGGCCCGCAGCAGGGGCTTGCCTTCGACTTCCAGGCCGATCATCACGAAGTGGCCGTTGTGGAACCGCAAGGCCGCGTCACGCGTGGTGGTAAAGGAAAACAGGGTGTCGTTCCAGTGGTGCACGCTCAATACGCGCTCAGTGTTGAAAGCAGCCATGTCGTATGAAGTAAGGGCGAGACAAAGTCGGGCGGGTCTGGTTTCCAGGCGGGCCCGGCCTCGCATCGCGAGGTCGTTCCGCACCGCAGAAAAGGCGCGGGCGGCATTAGGGTTGACCCTATTCTACAGGGTCTTGATGATAACTGCTCTCATTATTCCGTAATACCCTTATGCCGTATTGATGGGGATCAAGCGTCCGCGCCGTACGCTTACGAATAGTTGAACGCTGCAAAGCTTCCTGTTATTGTGCCGTTCTCAGTTGATAATCATTTTCGTTAGCAGACCGCTTTTCGAGCAGCGGAACAGCCGCCACCCGGCGCTTCCCGCTGTAGCCCTAGCCGGAGCACTTCGCCATGACCAAGCGTCCCCAATTGAATTCGCTGCTACGCGCCCTGGCGCTGGCCGGCGCCGCCGCCTTCGCCGTGCAGGCCAACGCCGCCGAGGAAGTCAGCCTGTACACCACCCGCGAGCCCAAGCTGATCCAGCCCCTGCTGGACGCCTTCGCCAAGGAAAGCGGCATCAAGGTCAACACCGTGTTCGTCAAGGACGGCCTGCTGGAGCGCGTCAAGGCCGAAGGCGCCAAGTCGCCCGCCGACGTGCTGATGACCGTGGACATCGGCAACCTGCTGGACCTGGTCGACGGCGGCGTGACCCAGTCCGTCAAGTCCGAGGCCCTGGAATCGGTCATTCCCGCCAACCTGCGCGGCGCCGACGGCAAGTGGTACGCCCTGTCGCTGCGCGACCGCGTGCTGTACGTGGAAAAGGACCTGAAGCTCGAGAGCTTCCGCTACGAAGACCTGGCCGATCCCAAGTGGAAGGGCAAGGTCTGCATCCGTTCGGGCCAGCATCCCTACAACACTGCCCTGGTCGCCTCCATGATCGCGCACGACGGCGCCGAAGCCACCGAAAAATGGCTGCGCGGCGTCAAGGCCAACCTGGCCCGCAAGGCCGCCGGCGGCGACCGCGACGTGGCGCGCGACATCCTGGGCGGCATCTGCGACATCGGCCTGGCCAACGCCTATTACGTGGGCCAGATGAAGAACGCGGAACCCGGCACGGACGCCCGCAAGTGGGGCGACGCCATCAAGGTCATCCGCCCGACCTTCGCCAACGCCAAGAGCGGCGGCACCCACGTGAACGTCAGCGGCGCCGCCGTGGCCGCCCACGCGCCCAACAAGGCCAACGCCATCAAGCTGCTGGACTTCCTGGTGTCCGAACCGGCCCAGGCCCTGTACGCGCAGGCCAACTATGAATACCCCGTCCGCAAGGGCGTGAAGCTGGACCCCGTGATCGCCAGCTTCGGCGAACTGAAGGTGGACCCGCTGCCCCTGACCGAGATCGCCAAGTATCGCAAGCAAGCCAGCGAACTGGTGGACAAGGTCGGTTTCGACAACTGATAAGCCCATGGGCGGCCACGCCTCGCGGCGCGGCTCTTCCCTGCGGCAGTGACAGACGCGCGGACCGCTTTGCGGCCCGCGCGCAGGGCCTGCTCCCTTCTTTCCGGGGGGAGCAGGCCTTGCCATTGATGCCATCGACTTTGAAGCATGCACACAGATTCCTTGCCCCGGCCGCTGCGTTTGCGCTGGACTGAACGCGGGGCCGGCTGGCTGGCCGGCGCCGCCCTGATCGCGCTGGCCGTATTGGCGCCCGTCCTCACGCTGGGCTGGTGGGCGCTGGGCGGCGAACTCGCCCACTGGCAGCATCTCGCCAGCTACGTGCTGCCGCAGGCGCTGGCGAACACCGCCATGCTGCTGGCCGGCGTCGGGGTGCTGGTCACGCTGCTGGGCACGGGCGCGGCGTGGCTGGTGACGGCCTACGACTTCCCTACCCGCCGCGTCCTGACCTGGGCGCTGCTGCTGCCGCTGGCGGTGCCCACCTACATCATCGCGTTCGCCTACCTGGACCTGCTGCACCCCATCGGCCCGATACAGACGGCGATCCGCGCGCTGCTGGGCTACGACAGCCCGCGCCAGTTCCGCCTGCCCGACCTGCGTTCCATCCACGGCGCGATCTTCGTGCTGGGCTTCGTGCTGTATCCCTATGTCTACCTGAGCACCCGCGTCATGTTCATGACGCAGGCCGCCAGCCTGCTCGAAGCCGCCCGGACGCTGGGCGCGGGCCGCGTCGCGGTGTTCTTCCGCGTCGCCCTGCCGCTCGCCCGCCCCGCCATCGTGGTCGGCGTCAGCCTGGCGCTGCTGGAAACCCTGAACGATATCGGCGCCTCCGAATTCCTGGGCGTGCAGACGCTGACGGTCTCGGTCTACACCACCTGGGTCACGCGCTCGGACCTGGCCGG
Source organism: Achromobacter veterisilvae (assembly GCF_037619525.1). Classification (NCBI taxonomy): domain Bacteria; kingdom Pseudomonadati; phylum Pseudomonadota; class Betaproteobacteria; order Burkholderiales; family Alcaligenaceae; genus Achromobacter; species Achromobacter veterisilvae. The sequence continues at coordinate 4,395,270 of NZ_CP148753.1, forward strand.
CGCGGCCCAGATCGCGCTCACCATGCTGGCGATCGTGATCGGGCTGATCCTGCTGGAGCGGCACGGGCGCAAGCGCCAGCGCTACGCCAACACGCAGCGCATGCGCCCCATGCAGCCGCGCCGCCTGCACGGCCCGGCCGCGGCGGTGGCGGCGGCGCTGGGCTGGATCCCCGTGCTGCTGGGCTTTGCCGCGCCCGCGCTGTACCTCGTCGTCGAGACCTACAAGCGCCTGCACCTGGTGGGCGGCGTCTCCGACCAGTTGATCGGAGGCTTGAGCAATACGCTGATCGTGGCGTTCAGCGCCACCGTGGTCACCTTGCTGTGCGGCCTCATCGTGGCCTGGGCCGGACGCACCCTGCGCGAAAGCGCCGGCTTCAATCCCGGACGCGCCTGCGCCCGCATCGCCAGCCTGGGCTACGCGGTGCCCGGCACGGTGCTGGCCATCGGGCTGCTGACGCCGTTCGTCTGGATCGACAACGCGGTCGCCAAGGTGTTCGGCGGCGGCGGCCTGTTCCTGATGGGCTCGATGGGCGCGCTGGTGTGCGCCTACGCCATCCGCTTCCTGGCGATTTCCACCGGCGCGCTGGAAGCCGGCCTGGCGCGCATCCCGCCTTCGCTGGAACAGGCGTCGCGCCTGCTGGGCGAAAGCTCCGCGGGCACGCTGCGCCGCGTGCACCTGCCGCTGCTGCGCCCGGCGCTGGCGGCCAGCGCGCTGCTGGTGTTCGTGGACGCGATGAAGGAACTGCCCGCCACGCTGCTGCTGCGGCCCATGAATTTCGACACCCTCGCCACCTGGCTCTATGCGGAAGCCGCCCGCGGCACGTATGAGGAAGGCGCCGTGGCGGCGCTGGCCATCGTGCTGGCCGGCCTGTTTCCCGTCATCCTGCTGGCGCGGACCAATCTGAAAATGGGACATTGATCGTGCCCGATCTGTTAGAACTCGAACACCTTTCCCTGGCCTACGACACCCCCAAGGGCCTCAAGCCCGTGGTGCAGGACCTGACGCTGGGCCTGCCCGTCGGGCACATCGGCTGCCTGCTGGGGGAATCCGGCTGCGGCAAGACCACCGTGCTGCGCGCCATCGCCGGCTTCGAGCCGGTGCGCGCCGGCCGCATCCTGCTGGACGGCACGGTCATTTCCTCGCCCACCGTGCAGGTGGCCCCGGAGCTGCGCCGCGTCGGCATGATGTTCCAGGACTACGCGCTGTTCCCCCACCTGACGGTGGCGCAGAACGTGGCCTTCGGCCTGCGCAAAATGGCGCGCGCCGACCGCGCCCGGCGCGTCGAGGAAATGCTGGAACTGGTGGGCTTGGCGCATGCCGCCAACAGCTATCCGCACGAGATCTCCGGCGGCCAGCAGCAGCGCGTGGCGCTGGCGCGCGCGCTGGCGCCCTCGCCCGACCTGCTGCTGCTGGACGAGCCGTTCTCCAACCTGGACGTGGATACGCGCGAACGGCTGGCCTTCGAAGTCCGCGACATCCTGAAGACCACGGGCCACACGGCCATCCTGGTCACGCACAACCAGGCCGAGGCCTTCGCCATCGCCGACCGCATCGGCGTCATGTCCCAGGGGCGCATCGCGCAGTGGGACACGCCCTATAACCTGCACCACCACCCCGCCGACGCCTTCGTGCGCGACTTCATCCGGCGCGAGGCGCTCGAAGAGCGGCGCGAGCAGGCCTTCGCCCGCGGGCGGTAGCCTTGTCGGGAGTGGGTGTCTGACACTGGGAAGCTGTGCCAGTGTCTGACACCCCTACGAGACAGCCTTCGACCAAGGCTGCCGCCACCCGGGTGTCAGACACCCGCAATAAGCCGCTCAATCCGCCGCCAGCTTCACCTTCTGCGACAAGGCCTTGAACGCCTCGTGCTGGCTTTGGGTCAGGCGTTCCACTTCCTCGGGCGAAGACCCGTAGGGCATGAAGCCGGCCTGTTCCAGCTTGTCCTTCACCTCGGGCAGGGCCAGGGCCCACTGGAACGCTTCGCTCAGCGCCTTGGTCGCCTCGGGCGACATCTTCGCCGGGCCGTAGACCGCGAACCACGGGTCCACCACCGCGGCCTCGTAGCCCAGTTCGGCCAGCGTGGGAACGTCCGGCAGCGCCGGCGCGCGCTTGCTGCCCGTGACCGCCAGCGCATGCACCTTGCCCGCCTTGATGTGCGGCAGCGACGCCGGCAGGTTGTCGAACATCACCGGCAGGTGCCCGCCCAGCAGGTCGTTCAGGCCCTGCGCGCTGCCCTTGTACGGAATGTGCTGCATGCCCGCGCCGGTCAACTGGTCGAACATCACGCCGGCCAGATGCATGGACGTGCCGGTGCCCGGCGTGCCGAACGACGTGCCCGGATGCTGCTTCGCGTACGCGACCAGTTCCTTGACGCTGCCGACCTTCAGGGCCGGCCCGGTTTCCAGCACCACGGTGGACGCGCCCAGCATGCTGACGCCGGTGAAATCCTTGGTGGGGTCGAAGGGCATGGACGGGTAGACGAACGGGTTCAGCGCGTTCGTGGAGATCGCGCCGAAGCCGATGGTGTAGCCGTCGGGCGCGGCCTTGGCCACGGCATCCATGCCGATATTGCCGCCCGCGCCCGGACGATTCTCGACGATGACCGGCTGGCCGAGCTTCTCGGCCACCTTCTGGCCGGCGGTGCGCGCCACCAGGTCGGTGGTGCCGCCCGCGGTGTAGGGAACGATGAAGGTGATGGGCTTGGCCGGATAGCCGGCGGCGAGCGCCGAGGAGGCGCCGTGGATCAGCGCCAGCGCGGCCAGGCCGCGCGGCGGGCCTTGCGGTTGCGCGCTAGGCGCGCGGCTCGGGCAGCGGGATGTACTCGGTTTCGTCGCCCGGCACGATCTGGTCGAAGCGGTTGCGCTGCCAGTCCTGCTTCGCCGTTTCGATGCGGTCCTTGCTGCTGGAGACGAAGTTCCACCAGATGAAGCGCGGCCCGTCCAGCGGCTCGCCGCCCAGCACCGCGAAGCGCGCCGCGGTCCGGGCGCGGATCTGCACGGGGCGGCCCGGCGCGAACACGATCAGGCGGCCGCTTTCGAATTTCTGCCCGTCCACCTCGACGCTGCCCTGCGCCAGATAGGCCGCGCGCTCTTCGTGCTCGGCCGGCAGGACCACCGTCGCGCCCGCCTGCAATTGGATGTCGCCATAGAACAGCGGCGACAGCGTCTTCACGCCGGACGTCTTGCCGAAGAGCGTGCCGGCCACCACCTGCGCGCGCACGCCCTCGCCTTCGACGACCGGCTGGACGTCCAGCCCGTAGTGCGTGAAGCCCGGGTCGGTTTCCTCGTGCGTCTTGGGCAGGCCCACCCAGATCTGCAGGCCACAGAGGCGCTGCGCGGCCTGGCGGCTTTCCGGCGACGAGCGCTCGGAATGCACGATCCCCCTGCCCGCCGTCATCCAGTTGACCTCGCCGGGCAGAATGGTCTGCGTGTGGCCCGCGCCGTCGCGGTGCACCATCGACCCTTCGTACAGGTAGGTCACGGTGGACAGGCCGATGTGCGGGTGCGGCCGCACGTCGATGCCGGAACCCGGGGCGAACTCGACCGGGCCCATGTGGTCGAGAAAAACGAACGGCCCGACGGTGCGGCGCTGCGCCGACGGGATGGCCCGCCGGACGGAAAAGCCGCCCAGGTCGCTCGTGCGCGGCACCACGACGGTTTCAATCTGGCTTTCGCCGGCTTCGGACAAGGTGGACATAATGAAACTCTCCGGATGTAGGGGCCAAAGGCCATCTTAAGGCCAGCCGGGCGGAAAATTCCGCCCGGCGCAAGCGTCATGCCAGGTCGAACACCAGCACTTCGGCGTTCTTGCCGCCCGACAGCTCGACACGGCTTTCGTCCGTGATGGCGGCGGCGTCGCCGGCCGACAGTTCGGTGCCGTTGACGAGCACGCTGCCGCGCGCCACGTGGACCCAGGCGCGGCGGCCGGCGGCCAGGTCCAGCGCGGCGGATTCCGCCCCGTCGAACAGGCCGGAGTACAGGCGCGCGTCCTGGTGGATCTTCATCGAACCGTCGATGCCGTCGGCCGACACCAGGGCTTGCAGGCGGCCGCGCTTTTGCGCGTCGCTGAAGCCGCGCTCTTCGTACTCGGGCGCGATGCCGGCGACGTCGGGCTCGATCCAGATCTGCAGCATGTGCGTTTCGGTATCCGGCAGGGGGTTGAACTCGGAATGCATCACGCCGCGGCCGGCGCTCATGCGCTGCACGTTGCCGGGCAGGATGGTCGAACCGCTGCCCATGCTGTCCTTGTGCGCGATCGCGCCGTCCAGCACGTAGGTGATGATCTCCATGTCGCGGTGCCCGTGCGTCCCGAAGCCGCGGCCGGCGGCGATGCGGTCGTCGTTGATCACGCGCAGCGCGCCGAAGCCCATGTGGGCCGGGTCGTAATAGTTGGCGAAGGAAAAGGTGTGGAACGAATCCAGCCAGCCGTGGTTGGCGTGGCCCCGTTCGGCGGCGCGGCGAATCGTAAGCATTGCGGACTCCTGTTTCAATAATGTGAATGGTGGTTCGGCCCTGCGTATCGCTCCCGATCCGGGAGATTCCGCCGCAGCACCGGCATGAGTGATATTGTGCGCGTGCCATGTCCGCGGTTTGGCGCTATATTTTGACGGAACCATTCAATCAATTTGAACGATAGATCCCCATGCAGCCCATCACCCCCGAACTGCTGATCCTGGTGGACGCGATCGCGCGCCACGGCAGCTTCGCCAAGGCCGCGCGCGAGCTGGGCAAGGTGCCCTCCGCCGTCACCTATTCCATCCGCAAGCTCGAGGACGGCCTGGACGTGCTGCTGTTCGACCGGTCGGGCCACCGGGCCCTGCTGACCCCGGCGGGCGAGACGCTGTTGCGGGACGGGCGCCACGTCCTGCAATCGCTGGACGACCTGGCCTGCCGCGTCAAGCGCATCGCCACGGGCTGGGAGGTGGAGCTGCGCATCGCCGTCAGCGCCGTGCTGCCCTGGCGTCCGCTCTACGACCTGATCGAAGAGTTCCAGGCGCTGGGCAGCGCCACCACCCTGCGCTTCTCCAGCGAGGTGCTGAGCGGCAACTGGGACGCCCTGACCGCGGGCCGCGCGGACCTGGTCATCGGCGCGGGCGCGGCGGGCGAGCCCACCGGCCCGTACCGCTCGCAAGCCATGGGGCAGACGCAATTCGCATTCTGCGTGGCCGCCCACCACCCGCTGGCCTCGCTGCCGCAACCGCTCAGCCGCGCCGACATTACCCGCTACTGCGCGGTGGTGGTGGCCGACACGTCCCGGAACCTGGCGCCGCAGACGCGCGGCATCCTGGCGGACCAGCCCACGCTGGTCATGCCCACCATGCAGGCCAAGATCGACGCCCAGGTCCGCGGCCTGGGCTGCGGCTACCTGCCGCTGACGCTGGCCGCGCCGTACCTGGCGCAGGGCCTGCTGGCGGTGTGCGAGACGGACGAAGGCATGTCCCTGACGGAACACGTGGCCTACGCCTGGCGGGCCGAGCCGCCGGGCGAGGCGCTGAAGTGGTGGTTGCAGAAACTGAAGTCCCCGCGGTTGTGCGAGAGCCTGCTGGGGCTGGGGTAGTCGCGACAGGGGCCGGTGCCTGACACCCGTAACAGGCCAGTGTCTGACACCCGTACGCGATGGCCGTCGGCCCGCCGCGGTGTTTCCCGGGTGTCTGACACATCAGATGTTGGTGTCAGACACCCGGGGAGGCCTGCCTTGATCCGGAAGGGCATCTCATACGGGTGTCAGACACTGAGACACCCTGCCCCGCCGCATCACTCGTCTTCGACGCGCAGCTTGCGCGTGGTAGTCGCAACAGCCCAGTGTCTGACACCCCTACGCGATGGCCGTCGGCCTGCCGCGGTGTTTCCCGGGTGTCTGACACGCATCAGATGTTGGTGTCAGACACCCGGGAAGGCCTGCCTTGATCCGGAAGGGCATCTCATACGGGTGTCAGACACTGAGACACCCTGCCCTGCCGCATCACTCGTCTTCGACGCGCAGCTTGCGCGTGGTAGTCGCAACAAGCGCAGTGTCTGATGCCTTTAACAGGCCCAGTGTCTGACACCCGTACGCGATGGCCGTCGGCCTGCCGCGGTGTTTCCCGGGTGTCTGACACATCAGATGTTGGTGTCAGACACCCGGGAAGGCTTGCCTCAACCCGGAAGGGCATCTCATACGGGTGTCAGACACTGAGACACCACCCTGCCCCGCCGCATCACTCGTCCTCGATGCCCAGCTCGCGCAGCTTGCGCGTGATGGTGTTGCGGCCGATGCCCAGCCGCGACGCGGCTTCCACGCGCCGGCCGCGGCTGGCGTCCAGCGCGCTTTGCAGCAGGATCTTTTCGAACTGGCGCGTCAGCGTGGCCATGACCGCGGGTTCGCCGCGTTCCAGACGGTACTGCGCGTCGCGCAGCAGGGAATCCTGCCAGTTGCGCGGCGAGCCCTCGTCCATGGGCGCGGACGCCTGCACCACAGTGCCCGCGCCGGCCACCGGGGCGGCCGGACGCACCGCCGGACTCATGATCCGCTGGTGCTCCATGGCGCGGATCTCCGGCGGCAGGTCCGCCGGCTCCACCGTCTGGCCCGGCGCCATCACCGTCAGCCAATGGCAGAAGTTCTCCAGTTGGCGCACGTTGCCCGGAAAATCGAACTTGGTCAGCACGGCCAGCGCCTCGGGCGTGAGGCGCTTGACCGGCACGCCCAGGGCGCGGGCGCTGGCGGTCAAGAAGTGGCTGGCCAGGGCCGGGATGTCTTCGACGCGCTCGCGCAGCGGCGGCAGCCGCAGCCGGATCACGTTCAGGCGATGGAACAGGTCTTCCCGGAACAGACCCTGTTCGACGCGCTGCTCCAGCGGCTGGTGCGTGGCGGCCACGATGCGCACGTCCACCCGCACCGGCTGCGCGCCGCCCACGCGATAGAAGCTGCCTTCGGCCAGCACACGCAGCAGGCGCGTCTGCAGTTCGATCGGCATGTCGCCGATTTCATCCAGGAACAGCGTGCCGCCGTGCGCTTCCTCGAAACGCCCGCGGCGCAGATTGTTGGCGCCCGTGAAGGCGCCGCGCTCGTGGCCGAACAGTTCGGCTTCGAGCAGGTCGCGCGGAATGGCCGCCGCGTTCAGCGCCACGAAGGGGCCGCCGGCGCGCACGCCGTGCCCATGCAGGGCGCGGGCCACCAGTTCCTTGCCGGTGCCGGATTCGCCCGTGATCAATACCGTGACCTTGGACTGCGCCAGCCGGCCGATGGCGCGGAACACTTCCTGCATGGCGGTGGACGAGGACTGCGTCATCATCCAGCGTTCATTGTTCTGCGCCGACTCGCCCTGCCCCTCGGGGGTTTCGGGCTGCGCCGACTCCTGCATGGCGCGCTGGATCAGCGCGACCGCCTCGTTCACGTCGAACGGCTTGGCCAGGTAGTCGAAGGCCCCGCCCTGGAAGGCGGACACGGTGCTGTCCAGATCGGCGAACGCGGTCATCACGATCACCGGCAGGCCGGGATGGCGCTCCTTGAGCTGGCGCAGCAGCTCCAGGCCGTTGCCGCCGGGCATGCGGATATCGGACACCAGGGCGACCGGGGTTTCGCGCGACAGCGCCTCCAGCACGTCGGCCGCCTGGGAAAAACTGCGGGTGGGGACGCCGGCACGGGCCAGCGCCTTTTCCAGGACCCAGCGGATGGCCTGGTCATCATCGACGATCCATACGGGTTTCATCAGTGTGCAGGCTCCATCGGAAGGACCAGGCGAAACTCGGTGCGCCCGGGTCGGGATTCGAATTCGATGATGCCGCCATGCTGCTGCACGAAGTCCTGGGCCAGGCTCAGCCCCAGCCCGGTGCCGCCGGCCCGGGCCGTGACCAGCGGATGGAAGATGCGGTCGCGGATGTGGTCCGGCACGCCGGGACCGTTGTCGATGATGGACAGCACCAGCGCCAGGCGGTGCTGCTTGTGGGCCAGCATGACCTGCCGCGCCACGCGCGTGCGCAGGGTGACGACACCGGGTTCGGTTTGCGGCCCCTGGGGCCGCGCGACCAGTTCCTGGGCGGCGTTGCGCGCCACGTTCAGGACGGCCTGCATCAGGCGGGCGGCATCGCCCTTCAGGTCGGGCACCGACGCGTCGTAGTCGCGCAGCAGCGTGACGTCGTTGCGGAACTCGGCCTGGATCAGCGCGCAGACGCGCTCGCAGATTTCATGGATGTTCACCGGACGCGCGTTCAGCGGCACACGTTGCGGGCCGCTCAGGCGGTCCACCAGCGCCTGCAGGCGGTCGGCTTCGGAAATAATGACCTGGGTGTACTCGGCCAGCGCCGCGCTCGGCAACTCGGCCTCGAGCAATTGCGCGGCGCCGCGCAAGCCGCCCAGGGGATTCTTGACTTCATGCGCCAGGTTGCGCAGCAGTTCGCGGTGCGCCTCGATCTCGTCGACCAGCCGGTGGTTGCGGTCGGCCAGCACGCGCTGTTCGATCTCGCGCGTTTCAATCAGCACGGGCCAGCGCTGGCCCGTCAGCCCCACCGTCGTCACCGAGACTTCCACGGATTCCGTGGCGCGGCGCAACGAGGCCAGTTGCCTGACGTCGGCATAGCGCCCGGCGGCGGCGCGGTCGATCGAGGATTGGATGTTTTCCGGACTGTCGAACAGCGTGGCGGCGGAGTGCCCGCCCAGTTGCTTGCGCGAGCGGCCGAACAGGTCTTCGGCGGCCGCGTTGGCGTATTCGATATGACCGCGTTCGTTGACCAGGAAAACGGACGTGGCTAGCAGATCGAGAGCTTCTACATTCATTTTTCAACATACCCGAATGTGAGGGGAAAGCGGAACGCGACGGCGCCAGCATCCGGCCGCCGCCCGCCGGGCCGGGGCCTGGCGGGCGATCCGTCGAACCGCGTCCTGGCGGTGCGCGTGGCGTGGGCCCTGGTTTCTGCCTACATCATCGCGCTCCCGCCAGGTACAGCCTCAAAGCATCAGAGGCTGTAGTACATGTCGAATTCGACCGGGTGCGTGGTCATGCGCAGGCGGTTCACATCGCCCATCTTCAGGTCGATGTAGGCCGACAGCATGTCGTTGCTGAACACGCCGCCGCGGGTCAGGAACTCGCGGTCGCTGTCCAGGGCTTCCAGCGCCTGCTCCAGCGAGGAGCACACGGTCGGGATCTTGGCGTCTTCTTCCGGCGGCAGGTCGTACAGGTTCTTGTCGGCCGGATCGCCCGGGTGGATCTTGTTCTGCACGCCGTCCAGGCCGGCCATCATCAGGGCCGAGAAGGCCAGGTACGGGTTGGCCAGGGGGTCCGGGAAGCGCGCTTCGACGCGGCGGCCCTTCGGGTTGCCGACGTACGGAATGCGGATCGAGGCCGAGCGGTTGCGGGCCGAGTAGGCCAGCTTGACCGGGGCTTCGTAGTGCGGGACCAGGCGCTTATACGAGTTGGTGCCGGGGTTGGTGATGGCGTTCAGCGCGCGGGCGTGCTTGATGATGCCGCCGATGTAGTACAGCGCGAATTCCGACAGGCCGGCGTAGCCGTTGCCCGCGAACAGGTTCTGGCCGTCCTTCCAGATCGACTGGTGCACGTGCATGCCCGAACCGTTGTCGCCGACGATGGGCTTGGGCATGAAGGTGGCGGTCTTGCCGTAGGCGTGGGCCACGTTGTGAATGATGTACTTGACGATCTGCGTCCAGTCGGCGCGCTGCACCAGCGTGCTGAACTTGGTGCCGATTTCCAGTTGGCCGGCGCCGGCCACTTCATGGTGGTGCACTTCGACCGGCACGCCCATCTGTTCCATCAGCAGGCACATTTCCGAGCGCATGTCCTGGAAGGAATCGACCGGGGGCACGGGGAAGTAGCCGCCCTTCACGGCGGGACGGTGGCCGGTGTTGCCGCCTTCGAAATCCAGGCCGGTGGACCAGGAGGCCTCTTCCGACTTGATCTTGACGAAGGTGCCGGACATGTCGGTGTTCCAGGTCACGCCGTCGAACACGAAGAATTCGGGTTCCGGACCGAAGTAGGCGGTGTCGCCCAGGCCGGAGGACTTCAGGTAGGCTTCGGCGCGCTTGGCCAGCGAGCGCGGATCGCGGTCATAGCCCTTCAGGTCCGAGGGTTCGACGACGTCGCAAGACAGGATCAGGGTCGGCTCTTCGCGGAACGGATCCAGGTTGGCCGTCGCCAGGTCGGGGATGAGCAGCATGTCGGAAGCTTCGATGCCCTTCCAGCCCGGGATCGAGGAACCGTCGAAAGCCTGCCCGCTTTCCAGCTTGTCTTCATCGATCGCGGAGGTGGGCACGGAAACGTGGTGCTCACGGCCGACCGTGTCGGTAAAGCGGAAATCCACGAATTTCACTTCGTTGTCGGCGATCTGTTTCAGGACGTCTTTCGGGCTTGCCATGTCATCTCCATTAGATAAAAGGGTCGAGGGCCTTGCCCTTCGACTGGCATAAACCAAATAAGCAATATGCGTGCCAGGTTTCTCCCCAGGGATTCCCGGGGAGTGGCGGCACGGTCAGGGGAAAACAAGGCACCACTATGGTGCACATTATGGGGCACGAATGCCCCACTGTGGTGCCTGAACGCTACAGGAACATTTCCTGGAGGTCATTGAGGAACCGCCAGCCCAGCGGCGTCGCCCGCAGGCGGGTGGGATCGGCGTCCAGCAGGCCCCGTTCCGAGGCTGCCTCCAATTGGTGCGCGATGACGGCGAGCGACAGGCCGGTGCGCTCGCCGAAGCTCGTAGCGGCCACCCCGTCCTTCAGGCGCAGCGCGTTCAGCATGAATTCGAACGGCAGTTCGTCCGGCCCGACCTGCCGGCTTTCCGCGATATGGCTGCCGTCCCGGGCCATCGCGGCCTGCATCCAGGAATCCGGGCCGCGCAGCCGGGCTTCGCGCACGATCCGGTCATGGAAGGACAGCTTGCCGTGGGCGCCCGGGCCGATCCCCAGGTAATCGCCGAATTCCCAGTAGTTCAGGTTGTGCCGGCAGCGGGCGCCCGGCCTGGCATAGGCCGACACTTCGTAGCGGGCCAGGCCGGCGGCCGCGAGTTCCACCTCCACCGCGTCCTGCATGGCCGCGCTGGTGTCGTCGTCGGGCAGGTCCTCGGGCGGGAACTTCGCGAAGACGGTGTTGGGCTCCATCGTCAGGTGATAGAGCGACAGGTGTTCGGTGCCGAACGCCACCGCCTGCCGCAAATCGGTCAGACAGGCCTCCAGCGTCTGGCCGGGCAAGGCGAACATCATGTCCAGGTTCACCCGCGGCGCGGCGCGCTGCGCCATTTCAATGGCCGCCCTGGCCTGCGCGGCGTCGTGGATGCGCCCCAGCTTCTTGAGCTGGGCGTCGTCGAAACTCTGGATGCCCAGCGAAAACCGCGTGACGCCGCTGGCGGCGTAGTCCCGGAAGCGGCCAGCTTCCGCGGTGCCCGGATTGGCCTCCATGGTGATCTCGGCGTCGGGCCAGAGGTTCAGATAGGCGCGCAGCATGGCCAGCAGCTCGTCGAGCCCGGCCGAAGACAGCAGGCTGGGCGTGCCGCCGCCAAGGAAGACCGACACCACCTGGCGCCCCCAGATGGACGGCAGCGCCTGCTCCAGGTCGCTGCGCAGCGCGTCCAGGTAGGCGCGTTCGGGGATCTCGCCCCCTGGCGCCGCATGCGAATTGAAGTCGCAATACGGGCATTTGCGCACGCACCAGGGCACGTGCACGTAGATCGACAGCGGCGGCAGGCTGGTGAGCGCGGCGCCGGACGGCGGCTTCGGGCGCGACGGCGACGCGCCCATGTCGTTGCGGATGGGAATGATGATGGACATGCGTGGTTCCTGGACCGGGCGCCGCGCGCGGCGCGCGGCCTCAAGCCTGGCTCAGCTTGCCGAGCAATTCGCGCAGCGCGCGGGCGCGGTGGCTGAGCCGGTTCTTTTCCTCCGGGTCGAGGCTGGCGGCGGTGAGCGCCAGGTCGGGCAGGTAGAAATGCGGATCGTAGCCAAAGCCGTTGGCGCCTTCGGGCTGGTCGATGATCTCGCCGTGCCACAGGCCTTCGCCGATGAGCGGGCGGGGATCGTTCTCCGAACGCACCAGGGCCAGCACCGCGACGTACCAGGCGCCGCGGTCCGCCACGCCCTCCAGCTTGCGAACCAGCAGCGCATTGTTGGCCTGGTCGGACTTTTCGCCGCCGTGCATCTTGGCGTAGCGCGCGGAGTACACGCCCGGCGCGCCGTCCAGCGCGGCCACGCACAGCCCCGAATCGTCCGCCAGGGCCGGCAGGCCGGTCAGGCGGCTGGCATGGCGGGCCTTGGCCAGCGCATTTTCGACAAAGGTGACGTGGGGCTCTTCGGCCTCGGGCACGCCCAGCTCGCCTTGCGGGACCAGTTCGATGCCCAGGGGCGCGAACAGGGCGGAAAATTCGCGCAGCTTGCCGGCGTTGTTGGACGCCAGCACGACGCGGCGCAGGGATTCGGGAATCTTGGGAGCAGTCATGGGGCAAATTGTATAGGCGGCGGCCTGCGCGCGCCGCCAGCGCGCGCAATACCCCTGCGGGGCGGATGGGCAAGATCGAAATCGCTGTTGACAGCCGTATGTCGACGCCGGAAGATGGCGCGCCAGTCGTCGGCGCAACAACGCAGACATATTTTGTTGTCAATATGGCCAACTTGTCACTGATCGTATCTGAACGCACCGGCGATGGACCCTATTCACGCTTTGCCCCGGCCGGCCGCGGCCCGCGCTCCCTCCTCCAACCGGAAGTGCGCGCCCGCGCACGTGAACCTCGCCGGGATACTGCGCGAACGGCTGCTGCGCCCGCGCTTCCAACCCGTCGTTGACCTGTCCCACAGCCGCGTCTACGGCCACGAAAGCCTGATCCGGGGGCCCGACGACACGGCGCTGCATTTTCCCGACGCGCTGTTCGCGGAAGCCCGGCGCCAGGGCCTGCATCCGCAACTGGAACTGGCCAGCTTCCGCGCCGGCGCCCAGGGCTTCCAGAGGCACGACGCCGCCGGCATGCTGTTCCTGAACCTGTCCGGTTCGGCGCTGCTTCATTACTGGACCCTGTGGGGCGAGGAAATGCCCCGGCGCCTGCTGAAGGATTGCGCGCTCGCGCCGTCCAGCATCATCGTCGAACTGACCGAGCAGGATCCGCTGTCCGAACACATGGCCGAACTGGCCGACGCCTTCGCCTGCCTGCGCGAGTCCGGCATGCGCGTGGCGCTGGACGATTATGGCGTGGGCAATTCCAACCTCCAGTTGTGGTCCGAGATGCAGCCGGACCTGGTCAAGATCGACCGCTATTTCTTCGACGGCATCGGGCAGGACGAGCGCAAGCAGAACATGGTGCGCGCCATCCTGAAGGTGGCGCAGCATCTGGGCACCGCGGTCGTGGCCGAAGGCATCGAGACCGCCGAGGACCTGGCCGTGGTGCGCGACCTGGACATCCGCTACGCCCAGGGCTGGTTCCTGGGCCGGCCGGAAGAAATGCTGCTGACCGAACTGGCCCCGCCCCTGCGCGACTCGCTGCGCGTGCGGACGCCGGCATCCCAGCCGCAGCGCGCCGTCGGCGGCACCGCCGCCAGCCTGCGCGTCGAGGCGCCGGCCGCCCTGCTGCCCGAACACACCAACGACGACGTGCACCGGCTCTTCATCGAGAACAAGAACATGCATGCCGTGGCGGTCGTGGATGCCGACAACCGGCCGGTGGGCATCGTCAACCGGCGCGACTTCCTGGAACACTACGCGCAGCGCTATACCCGCGAACTGTTCGGCCGCGACGCGTGCTCGACCTTCATGAACGCCGAACCGGTGCTGGTGGACCTGAACGTATCCATCGACCAGCTAAGCCACGTGCTGATCTCCGAAGACCAGCGCTACCTGATGGACGGCCTGATCATCACCCGCGACGGCCGCTACGACGGCCTGGCCACTGGCGAAACGCTGGTGCGCTCGGTGACGGAGATGCGCATCGAGGCGGCGCGCTACGCCAATCCGCTGACCTCGCTGCCCGGCAACATCCCCATCAGCCGGCACATCGCCACGCTGCTGGAGGACGCGGACGACTTCACGGTCTGCTACGGCGACCTGAACAATTTCAAGCCCTTCAACGACGTCTACGGCTATTGGCGCGGCGACGACATGATCAGGCTGACCGCGGAAGTCATCAAGCGCCACTGCGATCCGCAGCGGGACTTCGTCGGCCACGTCGGCGGAGACGATTTCGTGGTGCTGCTGCGCAGCCCCGACTGGATGGAGCGCGCCCGCCGCATCATCGCGGAATTCAACGAGCGCGCCATGGACCTGTATGACGACGAAGGCCGCCGCAACGGCGGCATCGAAGCCGAAGACCGCTACGGCGTGCCCCGCTTCTTCCCGTTCGTGACGCTGGGGGTGGGCGCCCTCACCGTCACGCCGTCGCTATGCGAGCGCATCCGCCCGGAGGACATCGCCTCGGCCGCCGCCCACGTCAAGCACAAGGTCAAGCACGGGAACCTGTCGCTGGTGACCGAGCGCTACGCCGGCGCCCCGCTGCCGCGGTTCGACAGCTAAAGCCTGCCCCGCGCCGGCCTGGCCCGGCGCGGCGATCCGGAACACCGCCACCGCCCGGCGCAGGCCCTGCGCCTGGGCCTCCAGGGCCGCGGCCGCCGCCGCGGTCTGCTCCACCATGGCGGCGTTCTCCTGCGTGGACCGCTCGATGTCGGCCACCGCGTCGTTCACCGAGGCGATGCCGGCCGCCTGTTCCGCCGTGGCGCTGGAAATCTCGGCCACGATCTGCGTCACGCGGTCCACCGACACGACCATGTCGCGCATGGTGTCGCCGGCCAGGCCGACCTGCCGCACGCCGGCCTCCACCCGCGCGGCGGAGTCTTCGATCAGGCCCTTGATCTCCCTGGCCGCCTGCGCGCTGCGCTGCGCCAGCGAGCGCACCTCGCCCGCCACCACCGCGAAGCCCTTGCCCTGCTCGCCCGCCCGCGCCGCTTCCACGGCGGCGTTCAACGCCAGGATATTGGTCTGGAAGGCGATGCTGTCCACCACCCCGACGATCTCGCCGATGCGGCGCGCGCTGTCGGCGATGTCCCGCATGCTCCGCACCACCTCCTCGACGGCCTGCCCGCCGCGCTGCGCCAGTTGCGTGGCGCCCAGCGCCTGCCGGTTGGCCTGGTCGGCGTTGCCGGCCGTCAACTGCACGGTATGCGCGAGCTGCATCAGATTGGCGGCGGCCTCTTGCAGCGAACCGGCCTGGCGGGCGCTGCGGTCCGACATATCGGCGCCGCCGGCGGCGATCTCGCCGGAGCCGGTATGGATTTCCTCCACCCCGCGCCGCACCGACGCCACCGCGGCCGACAGGCCGGTCTGCATGCGACGCATGGCGGAATACAGCACGCCGATCTCGTTGTCGCCGCGCAGGGCGATGGCGCCCGTCAGGTCGCCGTCCGCGATGCGGTCGAAGTGCGCGCCGGCCTCGTTCAGCGGACGCAGGATGCCGCGGCGGAACGCCAGCCGGATCGCCACGGCCAGGAGCAGCACCGCCGCCAGCACGCCGGCCGCCACCGCGATCACGCGTTCCAGCATGAGGCTGGCGCCGGCCACCGCGGCCTGCCCCTGTTCCCGCGCGTAGGCCTGGTAGGCGTCCGCCTGCTTGACGTAGCCCGCGCCGCTGCCCGGCAGCACCTTGTCGGCCAGCCGGTTGACCTCGATCCCGTTCCAGCCCTTGATGGCCGCCAGCATGGGCGCCAGCGTCCTGTCCGCGAAAGCGGCGTGGGCGGCCAGCACCTCGCCGAACAGGGGCGCGCCCCGCGCGCTGGCGTCCGGGTTGGCGCGCAGGCGCGCCAGGCTGGCCGCGGCCTGCTTGAGCAGCGTGTCGGCGTGCGCCAGCGACGCGTCGCGCGCCTCTTCCAGCCCGCCTTCCATCGCCGTCTTGGCGTCCGTCAGCGCGGCGCGGGCCTGGAACAGCCGGCTCGTCATGTCCGCCAGATCGCTGGCCCGTTCGATGCTGCCCCGGCCCAGCGCCTCGATCGCCGCGCGGTTGTCGCGCAATACGGCGATGCCGGCTGCCGCCGCGGCGGCGAACAGCACCACAAACAACGCAAGAATGGCCGACAACGCCGTCGTGACCCTGATGTTTTTCCGCATATCCGTCCGTGTGTTACCTCGCCGCCCGCGGCGGCCTCGGCGGAATTATGGACACCCAGTTTGGCAATTTCTTGACACAACCCCGCGGCGGAGCTGACAAACTCCCGTCATCAAACCGCGCTTTTGCGAACAGGAACCCCGTATTAACCAATTGTGAATTGGCACGGACGGCGCCTTGCGGCACATTCAACCCTGTACCGAACCCTTCCCCATCCAGAAACAGTCTCATGACCAACGCCTCCCACGCCTACCAGGACATCCGCGAAGCCGTGCGCGATCTCTGCGCCCAATTCCCCTCCGAATATTTCCGCAAGGTCGACGAAGAACGCGGCTACCCCGAAGCGTTCGTCCGCGCGCTGACCGAAGCGGGCTGGCTGGCGGCCCTGATCCCGCAGGAATACGGCGGGTCCGGCCTGGGCCTGACCGAAGCGTCGGTCATCATGGAGGAAATCAACCGCAGCGGCGGCAACTCCGGCGCCTGCCACGGCCAGATGTACAACATGGGCACGCTGCTGCGCCATGGTTCGGAAGCCCAGAAGCGCGAATACCTGCCGCGCATCGCCGCGGGCGAACTGCGCCTGCAATCGATGGGCGTCACCGAACCCACCACCGGCACCGACACCACCAAGATCAAGACCACCGCCGTCAAGCGCGGAGACCGCTACGTCATCAACGGCCAGAAGGTCTGGATCTCGCGAGTGCAGCACTCCGACCTGATGATCCTGCTGGCCCGCACCACGCCGCTGGAACAGGTCACCCGCAAATCGGAAGGCATGTCGATCTTCCTGGTGGACCTGCATCACGCCGTGAAGCACGGCATGACCATCCGGCCCATCCCGAACATGGTCAACCACGAGACCAACGAACTCTTCTTCGACAACCTGGAAATCCCCGAAGAGAACCTGATCGGCGAAGAAGGCAAGGGTTTCAAGTACATCCTGGACGGCCTGAACGCCGAACGCACCCTGATCGCCGCAGAATGCATCGGCGACGGCTACTGGTTCGTGGACAAGGTCACCGCCTACGCCAAGGAACGCATGGTGTTCGGCCGCCCCATCGGCCAGAACCAGGGCGTTCAGTTCCCCATCGCGCGCGCCCACATCAACGTGGAAGCGGCCAGCCTGATGCGCTATGAAGCCTGCCGCCTGTTCGACGCGCACCAACCCTGCGGCGCGCAGGCCAACATGGCCAAGCTGCTGGCGGCCGACGCCTCCTGGGAAGCGGCCAACGCCTGCCTGCAATTCCACGGCGGCTTCGGCTTCGCCAACGAATACGACGTCGAGCGCAAGTTCCGCGAAACCCGCCTCTACCAGGTCGCGCCCATCTCGACGAACCTGATCCTGTCCTACGTCGCCGAACACATCCTGGGCCTGCCCCGTTCCTTCTGAGCCGCCAGCCATCCATGACCGCAGCCAAAGACACCCCCCACCTGAGCGCCGAACTCGCGGCCTTTGCCGCCAACCTGCGCTACGAAGACATCCCCGCGCCGGTCCTGCGCCGCGCCGAAGACCTGCTGCTGGACTGCCTGGCCTCCATCCTGGCGGGCGCCTCGGCGCGCGCCGTGCAGGCCATCGACCGCTACGCCGCCGCCATGGGCCCGGCCGACGGCGCCAGCGAAGTCCTGATCACCCGCCGCCGCACCACGCCGCTGTTCGCCGCCATGGTGAACGCGGCGGCCGCCCACGTGGTCGAACAGGACGACGTGCACAACGGTTCCGTGTTCCACCCCGCCGCGGTCGTGTTCCCGCCCGCGCTGGCCGTGGCGCAGGCGCTGGGCCGCTCCGGCCGCGACCTGCTGGTGGCCGCCGTCGCCGGCTATGAAGTGGGCATCCGCGTGGGCGAATTCCTGGGCCGCTCGCACTACAAGATCTTCCATACCACCGGCACCGCCGGCACCCTGGCCGCCGCCGTCACCACCGGCCGCCTGCTCAACCTGTCTCCCGAAGCGATGCTGAACGCGCTGGGCTCCGCCGGCACCCAGGCCGCGGGCCTGTGGGAATTCCTGCGCGACGCAGCCGACTCCAAGCAACTGCACACGGCCAAGGCCGCCGCCGACGGCATCACCGCCGCCTACCTGGCGCAGGACGGCTTCACCGGCGCGCGCCACATCCTGGAAGGCCCGCAAGGCATGGCCGCCGGCATGTCCACCGACGCCGACCCCAGCCGCCTCTGCGACCGCCTGGGCGAGCGCTGGGCGCTGGCCGAAACCTCGTTCAAATTCCACGCGTCCTGCCGCCACACCCACCCGGCCGCGGACGCGCTGCAGCAGGCGCTGCGCGACAACAACCTGGCCGAGGCCGACATCGAACGCGTCGTCGCCCACGTCCACCAGGGCGCCATCGACGTGCTCGGCCCCGTCGTCAATCCCCAGACCGTGCACCAGTCCAAGTTCTCGATGGGCACCGTCCTGGCCCTGATCGCCCGCCAGGGCCGCGCGGGCCTGGCCGAATTCGACGCCGGCCTGGACGACCCCGGCGTCACCGCCTTCCGCGGCAAGGTCGAAATGGAACTGGATCCGGAAGTCGACGGCGCCTATCCGCAACGCTGGATCGGCAAGGTCACCGTCTACACCCGCGACGGCCGCAAGCTGCACAGCCGCGTGGACGAGCCCAAGGGCGACCCCGGCAACACCTTGAGCCGCGCCGAAATCGAGGACAAGACGCTCAGCCTGGGCCGCTACGCCGGCGCCGCCACCGAACCGGAACTGCGCGGCCTGATCGACGCGATCTGGAACCTGGAAAGCATGGACAAGGTGGACGCGCTGCTGCCCAGGAAAGCAGGCTGACGCGGCGGCGGATGTCTGCACGGCCGGTGCCAGATCAGTGTCAGACACCCGGGCAGCGACACGGCAATCCAAAGATCAACGCATACGGGTGTCAGACACCGAAAAGGACGCTCTTCAGATCAGTGTCAGACACCCATACGAGACGTGCTTACGGCCTGAAGCAGAGCCTCGCGGGTGTCTGACACCCACGCACATGGACGTGTCAGACACCCGGGAAGCGACGCGGCAATCCAAAGATCAACGCATACGGGTGTCAGACACCGAAAAGGACGCTATGCGCGATGTCAGGCCAGCGCCGCTCTCTGCGCGCGCACCAAGCCGGCGATGCCGCCTTCGGCCAGCATCAGCATCGTATCCAGTTCGGCGCGGGTGAAGGTCGCGCCTTCGCCCGTGCCCTGCACTTCGACGAAAGCGCCGCTGCCCGTCATGATGACGTTCACGTCGGCGTCGCAGGCCGAATCCTCCTGGTAGTCCAGGTCCAGCACCGCGCGGCCTTCCACCAGGCCGACCGACACGGCGGCCACCGCGTCGCGGATCGGATTGGCGGCGAGATCGCCGCGCTTCATCAGCAGGGCCACCGCATCGGCGGCCGCCACCCAGGCGCCGGTGATGCTGGCGCAGCGCGTCCCGCCGTCGGCCTGCAGCACGTCGCAATCCAGGTGCAGGGTGCGCTCGCCCAGCGCCTTCATATCGAACACCGCGCGCAGGCTGCGTCCGATCAGGCGCTGGATCTCCTGCGTGCGGCCGCTTTGCTTGCCGCGCGCCGCCTCGCGGTCGCCGCGCGTGTGCGTGGCCCGCGGCAACATGCCGTATTCAGCGGTTACCCAGCCTTCCCCCTTGCCCTTCAGGAAAGGCGGTACCTTTTCCAGTACGCTGGCCGTGCACAGCACGTGGGTATTGCCGGCCTTCACCAGCACCGAACCTTCGGCATAGCGCGTAAATCCGCGTTCGAGGCTGAACGGCCGCAATTCGTCGACGGCGCGGCCCGAAGGACGGGCGATGGAAGGGGCAATGGTCACAGGCAGGCTCCAGACAGGGCTTCGATTGGCCGCATTGTACGGGCTGCCGCCACAGGAAACCGCCGCTTGGAGTATCCTGCCGCGATATATCCGGTTCGGCGCCCCCGGCCCGTCCCAGCACGCGCGGGATGGCGGGCATCGGCGCCACCGGTCCCCAATACAAGCATCACCAG
The DNA here is from genome assembly GCF_037619525.1 of Achromobacter veterisilvae. Classification (NCBI taxonomy): domain Bacteria; kingdom Pseudomonadati; phylum Pseudomonadota; class Betaproteobacteria; order Burkholderiales; family Alcaligenaceae; genus Achromobacter; species Achromobacter veterisilvae. The sequence continues at coordinate 4,415,302 of NZ_CP148753.1, forward strand.
GACACGCACATCATGATTCGCAGCATGACCGCCTTCGGCAACGCCCGAGCAGACCTGGAACAAGGCACGCTGGCGCTCGAATTGCGCAGCGTCAATAGCCGGTTCCTCGATCTGTACTTCCGCTTGCCCGACGAATTGCGCCACGTCGAAACGCCGCTGCGCGAACTCCTGACCGCCAACCTCGGGCGCGGCAAGGTCGAAATCCGCGTTTCCTACACGCGCAACGCCAGCACCGACCTGTCCAAGCTGGACCCCGCCTGGCTGGAAAGCCTGGCCGAGCAGCTACAGGCCGCCCGCCGCATCGTCCCCGACATCGCCCCGCCCCGCCTGGTCGAACTGTTCAACTGGCCCGGCCAGCGCGCCAACGACGCGCTGGATCCGCAGGCCTGGGGCGCGGCCTGCATGCAGGCCGCCCAGCAGGCGCTGACCCAGCTCCAGGAAGGCCGCGCGCGCGAAGGCGAGCGCCTGGCCGGCATGATGCGCGAATGCGCCGACGGCGTGGCGCGCATCGTCGACACGGTGCAAACCCACCTGCCACAACTGCTGGCCGACCATCGCGACAAATTGGCGGCCAAGCTGCGCGAAAGCGTCGAATCCGCCTTTCCCGGCGGCTTCACCCACATCTCCGGCGCCGAGCTTTCGGAACGGCTGTCGCAGGAAGCGAACCTGTTCGCGCTGCGCATCGACGTGGCGGAAGAACTGTCGCGCCTGCGCTCGCACCTGGAAGAGCTGCGCCACCTGCTCACCGACGGCGGCGGCAAGCCATCGGGCAAAAAGCAGGCCGGCAGCGCGGGCAAGCGCCTGGACTTCCTGTTCCAGGAAATGAACCGCGAGGCCAACACCCTGGGCTCCAAGGCCGGCAGCATGGACGTCACCCGCGCCGCCATGGATTTGAAGCTGCTGATCGAACAGATGCGGGAGCAGGCGCAGAATATCGAATAGCCTGACATTCCCCAATGCTCGACAGGGCGGCCAGGAGGCTGCCCTACCTGCATCCAACCCGTTGCCGCCATCCGCGATAGGTCCGCTTGGAAAGTGGCCTATCGAGACCCTCGCGTCCCGCGTCTCCGCACAATCGAGCGGAACCCTCAAACCGTCATCGAAGCGCTGGCCTGAACTTATCGTTCACACCGCTTCCGCCCGCGCGAGCGGGCCGACCTTCTCCCGTCGCGTTTCTTTGTTTTCTCTAGCGGAAAGCCCCCCATTTTGGTGAACACAGAAAAGTAGTGTGTGGACAAATCACAAAACTAGTGTAGTGACACATCACAATAATAGTGAAATAATAAACCTTAAAATTAGTGTAACCATCGAACCATGGCGACTTCCAACGAAAAACTTGCCGCATCCCTCGAACAGCTCAAAGCTATCCAGGACAGCGGCCAGCGCGTCGTTCGAGGCTCCGCCTTGTCGCGGACCCATCGGGAGCGTTTGAGCAAGGCAGGATACCTACACGAGGTCATCAAAGGCTGGTATCTACCCGCCCGGCCAGACCTCTCCACCGTTAGCATCGAAGGCAGCACCGCCGCATGGTTCGCCGGAATGCGCGACTTCGTCGCCGGCTATTGTGACTCCCGTTTCGGGGAGCATTGGCACCTCGGGCCCGAGACCTCCCTGTTGCTGCGTTCGGGCGAGCGCACCCTTCCCCGACAGCTACAGGTCTGGTCCATCTCGGGCAATAACCAGTTGGTGCAATTGCCCCACGGTTGTTCCTTGTTCATCTATCGCGCGCCCGGGCTGCTGCCTGCCGAGCCCCACGCGGAGAATCAAGGTATCCGGCTCGTGACTCTCACGGATGCGCTCGTTGCCGTGTCTTCCGCATTTTTCGTGCAACAGCCGTTGGCCGCGCGCATCGCGCTGGGGATGGTCGACGACACCTCGCCACTGCTGCGGCGGCTACTCGACGGTTCCCACTCCGTCATCGGCGGACGGTTGGCGGGCGCGTTTCGCGCAGTGGGCCGGGCCGATTTCGCGAACAACATTGCCGATACCCTGCGCGGGGCCGGCTACACGGTTCAAGAGGCCTCGCCGTTCGATGCGCCGCCAGCGCCACTGATCGCGGACCGTCCCGTCTCGCCCCACGTGCAACGCCTGCGCCTGAATTGGGCGGCCATGCGTGAATCCGTGATCGCCGCGTTCCCTACCCCTGCACCCTTGCCCACCAATCAGGCCCGGATTATCAAGGACATCGAAGCACGCTACGTGGCGGACGCCTATCACTCGCTGTCCATCGAGGGCTACCACGTTACGGCGGACTTGATCGAGAAGGTCCGCAACGGCGCCTGGGATCCGGAAGGCTCGGATCGTCAACAACGCGACGCCATGGCGGCCAAGGGATATTTCGAGGCCTACAAACTCGTCAAGGACTTCATATCCCGGACACTGCAACAGCAGGCGAACCAGGCCCGCCCTCAAGGCCTGCGCGAAGCGCTGGGCGCCTGGTACCTGGCGCTCTTCAGCCCCAGCGTGCAAGCCGGCCTGCTCAAGCCTTCGGATCTTGCTGGATGGCGCAATAACCAGGTATTCATTCGCGGCGCTTTGCACGTCCCCCTTGCCAAGGAAGCGGTGCGCGAATGCATGCCCGTGCTGTTCGAACTTATCGAAAACGAATCGCATCCGGCCGTCCGGGCCATTCTTGGGCATTTCCTGTTCGTCTTCATCCACCCCTACATGGACGGCAACGGCCGGCTGGCCCGATTCCTGATGAATGCCCTGCTCGCCACCGGCGGCTACGTCTGGACCGTCATCCCCGTACAACAGCGGCAGGCCTACATGCAGGCGTTGGAGCGCGCAAGCTCCTACGGCGAGATTGAACCGTTCGCGAGCTTTGTCGCGCAATTGACTCGACAGCAGGCACTGCACCCCTTGCCGCGGCCCGGCTGATCTGCTCAATTGCAGCCGCCGGCCCCGCCTGTGCGGCCGCCCCAACTATTTGCGCCCAAGCCTTGCTAAAGCCGTTGATGCAGAAATACATGCAAGAGCGGAATATGTCGCGCTTGGCTTCACTGTTTTGCTGGGCGATTGACCTCGCACCACGCATTTCTTGTGATCTTGAGAGCCCCCATTACTGCGACCGTTACAGCGCCAACGACCACACCGACAGCCACGTGGAATTGTGCAGCCACTGCTGTAGCAATGATCAACACCACATGCTTGATCGTTGCGATCCCGTCCTTGCGCTCATTGGAGTACTTCTTGGACGCAGTGCAAAAAAGATCGAATAATTCCGCTTTGATCGCACCCCACATGCTCTGACGATTTTCCCTTGAGCCAGTTCCTGTCAGGAGCATAAGACCGGCATCGACTTGCTCTCCGGTAAGGCCAAGGCCGATCGCATCAAAATCCTTATCGCTGTCCGCGGCGGACTCAAGTGCGGAAAGAATGATAGACCGCTGATATCCGGGGACCAACTCGTCGACGATTTCTCGAAACGCTCCCGCGTCGTACTGGAAGTCAAACATGGAGCCCCTCCGCTGTAAGCAATGCCAGCGCATGGCTCACGGCAGTGGCATACGAAATCATGCTTTCAGTACCCAGTGCGTGATTGCCAATGCGTATTGATGCACCGGTACCAGTCGGGCTAAAGCGCCGACTGATGATGCCGATGATTCGGTTACTTGCCAGATCGATCAGCGGCCCCCCGCTGCTCCCTGCCTCTGCCATCGAATCAAGAAGGAACTGCCTGGAGCCATTGGAAGCAAGCACTTTCGAGCCTAGAATTGTTCCCGACACCTTCAACGCGTGCTGACCATTTTGGACATGCGGAAATCCGAGATAACAAACACTGGCCCCTACGGGCGCCAGGTCATCGGAGCCAAAACCATCGGGCGGAACCCTTACCCCCACCGCGACTTCCATCTTGAGCAAGGCGACGTCGTTCGCAGCATCGAACTGGGCAACCGTGACCGGCGAGAACGTGCAGCTTTCCAACACGCTGCGATTGAACTGATCCACTGGCGCCGGCATCACGAAGCCCAGCTCGTCCGTCAAGGAAAACGTATGTGCGGCGGTCAGCAGATACCCCTTTTCGTGGCAAAGAAATGCCGTGCCCAGCATGCCGATCGTCTTGTCATCGATCCGACGGGCAAGCATGACACAACCGCCACCGTGGCGTTTTGCAATCCCTCTGAACATTTCCCCTCCTTCCCTGACGTTTCCCAACAGCCCTCGCTCAGCGCGCCTCGCCCGCCGCGGGTTCGCCGCGCAGCGCCGAGTCCAGGTATTGGCTGCGCGCCCGCGCATCGGGGAAGCGCATGTCGCGGTAGCTCACGAAGCGCGAGCCGCGCGCCAGCCGGTAGCCCGCCCAGATCAGCAGGAACAGCGGGATCCCGATATAGGTCGCCACCGCGCCGCCCCAGTCGATCCTGTCCTGCAGGAAAGCCTGGTAGTTCTGGCCCAGGGTGATGACCAGGCACAGCACGAAGGCGAAGATCGGGCCGAACGGAAAGAACGGCGACACATAGGGCAGATCGGCCAGGTTGTGGCCCTGCTTGAGGTAGCCGCGGCGGAACCGGTAGTGGCTGATCGCGATGCCCAGCCAGGCGATGAAGCCCGTCATCCCGGAAGTATTGAGCAGCCAGATGTAGACGGCGTTGGGGCTGAAAACAAAGGTGAAGAAGCACAGGGCCGCCACGGCGGTCGTGGCCAGCAGCGCCCACAGCGGCACGCCGTTGCGCGAAATGCGGCCGAAGATGCGCGGCGCCTTGCCATCGCGGGCCAGGCTGTAGAGCATGCGCGTGGCCGCGTACATGCCCGAGTTGCCCGCCGACAGCACGGAGGTCAGCACCACCGCGTTCATGACCGAAGCCGCCCCCAGCAGGCCCGCGCGTTCGAAGATCAGGGCGAACGGGCTGACGCTGATGTCCTCGACCTCGTTGCGCAGCAGGTGCGGATCGGTATAGGGAATCAGCAGGCCGATCACCAGGATCGCCATCACGTAGAACAGCAGGATGCGCCAGAACACCTGCCGCACCGCGCGCGGCAGGTTGCGGGCCGGGTCCTTGGATTCGCCCGCGGCGATGCCGATGAGTTCGGTGCCCTGGAACGAAAAGCCCACCACCATCGCCACGCCGATCAGCGCGGCGAAGCCGCCCGCGAAAGGCGCGTCGCCCACCGTCCAGTTGGCCAGGCCGCCGGCTTCCCCGCCGCGGATGATGCCCAGCAGCATCATCACGCCCATGGCCACGAAACCCAGCACCGCGACCACCTTGATCAGGGCGAACCAGAATTCCGCCTCGCCGAAGCCGCGCGCCGACATCGCGTTCAGCCCGAAGGTGACCGCCAGGAACAGTGCGCTCCAGTAGAACCCCGGCACGTCGGGGAACCAGTACGCCATGACGAGCTGCGCGGCCACCAGGTCCACCGCCACCGTCACCGCCCAGTTGTACCAATAGTTCCAGCCCAGCGCGAAGCCGAAGCCGTCCTCGACGTAGCGGGCGCCGTAGGTGGAAAAGGATCCGGACACCGGCATGGCCGCGGCGAGTTCGCCCAGGCTGGTCATCAGGAAATAGACCATGATGCCGATCAGCACGTAGCCCAGCAACGCGCCGCCCGGGCCGGCCTTGGCGATGGTCGCGCCGGAAGCCACGAACAGCCCGGTGCCGATGGACCCGCCCACCGCGATCATGGTCAGGTGCCGCGCGGACAGGGTGCGGCGCAGTTCGGACGGCCGGCCGGCCTCCGCCCCGCGCGTGCCGCCGGCGCGGCGTTCATCGTGTTCCGATGGTGCCAAAATGCATTCCTTCAGGTCATGAAGGCACGGGCGCGTTGCGCGCCGGGTGCCTTGGGATTTCCAAGCAACCGGCGAGAATAGCGCAAGAGGCCCCGGCAGGCGAAATGGGGGCACCTGGGGGACGGATCAACCGGCCCTGGCGCCCGCCTACTGGAAGGCCGTCTCCATGAAGGTGCGCAGCTTGCGCGAATGCAGCCGTTCCGGCGGCATGCCGCGCAGGCGCTCCAGCGCCCGGATGCCGATTTCCAGATGCTGGTTGACCTGGCGCCGGTAGAAGGCGCTGGCCATGCCGGGCAGCTTCAATTCGCCGTGCAGGGGCTTGTCCGACACGCACAGCAAGGTGCCGTAGGGCACCCGGAAACGGAAGCCGTTGGCGGCGATGGTGGCGGACTCCATGTCCAGCGCGATCGCCCGGGATTGCGCGAAGCGCTCCACCAGTTCCAGGTGGTCGCGCAGTTCCCAGTTGCGGTTGTCGATGGTGGCGACCGTGCCCGTGCGCATGATGCGCTTCAGGTCCCAGCCCGACAGCCCCGCCACCTCTTCCACCGCCTGCTCCAGCGCCACCTGCACTTCGGCCAGCGCGGGCACCGGCACCCAGGTGGGCAGGTCGTCGTCCAGCACGTGGTCTTCCCGCACGTAGCCGTGCGCCAGCACGTAGTCGCCCAGCCGCTGCGAATCGCGCAGGCCGGCGCAATGGCCCAGCATCAGCCAGGCATGCGGCCGCAGCACGGCGATGTGGTCGGTGATCGTCTTGGCGTTGGACGGACCCACGCCGATGTTCACGAGCGTGATGCCGGAGTGGTCGCCGCGCACCAGGTGGTAGGCCGGCATCTGCGGCAGGCGGACCGCCTGGTCCTCGTCGCCCGGACCGCTTTCGCCGCGCCGCGTGATCCGGTTGCCCGGCTCGACCAGCATCTCGTAGTCTTCGTTGCCGCTGGCCATCAGGGCGCGGGCGCGCGCGCAGAATTCGTCCACATAGAACTGGTAATTGGTGAACAGGACGAAGTTCTGGAAGTGCGCCGGGGCGGTCGACGTGTAGTGCTGCAGGCGGTGCAGCGAATAATCGACGCGCTGGGCGGTGAACGGCGCCAGCGGCTTGGGCTCGCCCTCTTTGCCGCGCCAGGACCCGTTCACGATGGCGTCGTCCGTCACCGCCAGGTCCGGCACGTCGAACAGGTCGCGCAAGGGGCGCTTGAGCGCCTCCAGGTGTTCGCCTTCGACGTATGCGCCTTCGGGAAAGGCGAAATGCAGGGGGATCGGCGAATCGGACTCGCCCACTTCCACCGCCACGCGGTGGTTCTGCAGCAACTGGCTCACCTGCTCGATCAGGTAATCGCGAAACAGCGCCGGCTGCGTGACGGTGGTCTGGTAGATGCCGGGCTCGGCCACGTGGCCGTAGGAAAGCCGCGTATCGATCGGGTCGTAGGTTTCCACGACGATGCGGATGGCCGGGTAATAGGCGCGGGCCCGCTCGCGGCCGTTGCTGGCGCCTTTCAGGACGTCGCGGAAGGCGGCGCGCAGGAAAGCGGTGTTGCGCGCGTAGATTTCGATCAGCCGATCCACCGCCGACACGGCGTCCTGGAAAGGCGCGAAGGGCATGGGATCGGGCCGGTTCATGGAGGACAACGGGTGTACTGCGTTCATCATCGAGCTTTGCTCCGCTTTCTTATGCGTGTTTCAGCGGCCGTTCCCGGCTTGCCATGCCGGAGGGGCCGTTCCCGCCGATTATGCCCGACCCGGCGGCGGAAGAAGCGTCACATTCCGGCGCCCGCGCGCCGGTTTCGCCCCGCCCGCGGCGGCCGCTTCGGGAGCGGCGGCGTTCCGCGATGGCGGCGGGCCAGAATGCTGCATTGCACTACAAATGTAATGAAACATTATTCTATTACAATGCCATGGCATTCCGGGTCATGCGTCCCGGGACAGCCCCCTTTCCGCCGGCTTGCCTGCCCAGGCAAAGCCATGCCGCCCACTCCGAATTCCTGAAGTGACGTAATGACGCCGCCCACGCGAAAAGCCCGAATTGCCAATTTCCGCATTCCCGTATTCCTGTCAGCGCCCATCATCGCGCTGACCCTCTCCTGGATTCCCGACGCCGCCCAGGCGTCCCTCCGGTCCGAACAGGCCCGCCCCACGCTCAACGGCCTGCGCCTGGCGCAGGAGCCCACGGTCCCCACCCTGCGCGACCGCGTGGTGCAAGCGGGCCTGGAAGCGATCGGCACCCCCTATAGCTGGGGCGGAGACGACGCCGAAGGTTTCGATTGCAGCGGCCTGGTGCTGTACGTATTCCGCGAGATCGCCGGGCTGGAACTCCCCCGCACCGCCCGCGCCCAGCGCACCGCCGGCGAATCCGTCGGCAACAAGAAGGAACTGCGTCCCGGCGACCTGGTGTTCTTCGCCACCCGCGGCCGAGGCGTGACCTCGCACGTGGGCATCTACATCGGCCAGAACAAGTTCGTCCATGCGCCGCGCCGCGGCACCAAGGTCCGCGTGGATGAAATGCAGAATTCCTATTGGACCAAGCGCTACGTCGGCGCGCGGCGCTACCTGGATACGAAACAGGGCCAGATGCTGGCCCAGGCCTCTCCCCGCTGATACGGCGCCCGGGGCGGCACCGCGGCCTGCCGCGGCTCGTCCATGACTGACGGGCCGCCGCAGGCCGGAGGCGTTTTCAGCCCCGCCCGACAAAGGGCATGTTGGTGGCCATGATGGTCATGAACTGCACGTTGGCTTCCAGCGGCAGGCGCGCCATCGCGGCGACCGCCTGCGCCACGTGCGCGACGTCCATGCGCGGCTCCACCTTGGTGCTGCCGTCCGCCTGCAGGATGCCCGCCGCCATGCGCTCGGTCATCTCGGTCGCCGCGTTGCCGATGTCGATCTGGCCGCAGGCGATGTTGTAGGGGCGGCAATCCAGCGAAATCGACTTGGTCAGCCCCGTCACCGCATGCTTGGTGGCGGTATAGGCAATGGAGAACGGCCGGGGCGCATGCGCGGATATCGAGCCGTTGTTGATGATGCGGCCGCCGCGCGGGCTTTGCGCCTTCATCACCCGGATGGCGGCCTGCGCGCACAGGAACATGCCGGTCAGGTTGGTGTCCACCACCTCGCGCCAGACGGAGACGGGCAGCTCTTCGATCGGCATGGCCGGCGCGCCGCGCCCCGCGTTGTTGAACAGCACGTCCAGGCGGCCGTATTCGCGCTGCGTGGTGTCGAACAGATCGCGCACGGCCTGCTCGTCGGATACATCCGTGGGCACCACCAGCGCCCGCACGCCGTCCTCGCCCGCCGCGGTGCGAGTCGCTTCGAGCGGATCGCGGCGGCGGCCGGCCAGCACGACCCGATAGCCTTGCGCCAGGAATTCCAGCGCCACCGCGCGGCCTATGCCGGTGCCGGCGCCAGTGACCAGCGCTACGCGCGGGGGTTCGATCTCGTTCGTCTGCATCGGATTCTCCCTGTTATCGATCCGCGAAATGCTACCCGAATCGCCTGTCCGATGCTGCAAGCGAAGGTACCAGCCGCGACACACTTTTCACGTGCTGCGCGCAAGCAAAAATTTCATCTTCGTATTGATCGGCCGCAAGTATTTATATAATTTCCGGGAATTAGCTTATTACCAAAAATCCAATAAACAATCCGGAGCAGATTCCATGACCCCACGGTCCCTCCCCGGCGCGCTCGCCCTGGGCGCGCTGTTCGCCGCCGCGGCCGGCGCCCAGCCCGCGCCCGACGGCAAGCAGATCAGCGCGCAGGGCGCGAACGGCGCGCCCGCCTGTATGACCTGCCACGGCGCCCGCGGCGAAGGCAATCCCGCCGCCGGTTTCCCGCAATTGGCGGGCATGGGCGGCCGCTACCTGGAGGAACAGTTGAACGCCATGGCCACCGGCTCGCGCGTCAGCCCCCTGATGGCCGCCACGGCCAAGGCGCTGGATCCCGCGCAGCGCCAGGCCGTGGCGCGGTACTACGCCGCGCTCCCCTCGCCGCTTAACATCGACCGGCTGGCCGCGACCGCCATGCATCCGGCCAGGCCGGCGGACGCCGGCGCCTGGCTGGCCACCCGCGGCGCCTGGGACAAGAACGTGCCGGCCTGTAATCAATGCCATGGACCCGGCGGCATCGGCGTGGGCGAGAACTTCCCCGCCCTGGCCGGGCAGCCCGCCGCCTACATCGCGGGCCAGTTGCGCGCCTGGCGCCAGGGGCAGCGCCCGCCCGGCCCGCTGGGCCTGATGCCGGCCGTGGCCACCCGTCTGTCCGAGGACGAAATCGACGCCGTGTCCGCCTACTACGCCGGCCTGCCCAAGGCGGCGGAATCCGCCAGCGCCTCCGCCGGAGCCAAGCAATGACCGCCATCCGCCTGCGCCTCCTGTTCGCCGCCGCCGGCCTGGCCGCGTCCGCGTCCCTGCACGCCGCCGAACCGCGTCCCGCCTTCACCCCGCCGTCGGCGGCCTCGCTGCCCGACACCGAGTTCGGCAAGACCGTGCGCGAGGGCGAGCAGATTTTCCTGCACACGCCGCAACTGGCCGGCAAGTTCGTCGGCAACGACCTGAACTGCGCCAGTTGCCACCTCGACGCGGGCCGCCGGCCCGATTCGGCGCCGATGTGGGCGGCCTACGTGCTGTACCCCGCCTACCGCGCCAAGAACGGCCACGTCAACACGCTGGCCGAGCGCCTGCAAGGCTGCTTCCGCTTCAGCATGAACGGCAAGGCGCCGCCGGCGGACGACCCCACGCTGACCGCGTTGCAGACCTATATGTTCTGGCTGGCGAGCAAGGCGCCCACCGGCGTGGCGCTGGAGGGCCAGGGCTACCGCAAGCTGCCGCCGCCCGCCCGCAAGGCCGACTACCTGCGCGGCGACGAAGTCTACGCGCAGTACTGCGCGGTCTGCCACGGGGCCGAAGGCCAGGGCCAGAAGAACGGCAAGCACTGGGTCTTCCCGGCCCTGTGGGGGCCGGATTCCTTCAACTGGGGCGCGGGCATGCACCAGATCGGCAACGCCGCCGGCTTCATCAAGGCCAACATGCCGCTCGGGCAGGCCGGCATGCTGAGCGACCAGGAAGCCTGGGACGTCGCCTACTTCATGAACGCGCATGAACGTCCGCAGGATCCGCGCTACGCGGAGTCGGTTGCCGCGACCCGCGCCAAGTACCACGACTCCGACGACTCCCTGTACGGCATCGAAGTCAACGGCCACCTGCTGGGCAGCGGCGCGCCCGCGCCGGGCGGCAGGCTGAACGCGGCCGCCTCCGGGGCCGGCGGCTGACGGCGCATCGCGCGGCGCGGCGGGGTTTTCCGCCTGCCGGGCCGCGCGATTTGCTATCCTTGCAGTCTCAGCATTACGCCTCAGTCACAATCCATGCACGCCAACCCCGGAAACGTCTTCATGGTCGTCGCGCCCAGCGGCGCCGGCAAGTCCAGCCTGGTCAAGGCCTTGCTGCAGCAAGACCCCTCCATCCTGCTTTCCATTTCCAGCACCACCCGCGCGCCCCGCCCCGGCGAAGAAGACGGCCGCGAATACCGCTTCGTGTCCACCGAGGAATTCCAGCGCCTGCGCGACGGCCAGAACCTGCTGGAATGGGCGGAAGTGCATGGCAATTTCTACGGCACGCCGCGGGACCGCATCGACGAAGCCACGCGCGCCGGGCGCGACGTGCTGCTCGAAATCGACTGGCAGGGCGCGCGCCAGGTCAAGCAGCGTTTCCCGGGCGCGATCGGCGTATTCGTGCTGCCGCCGTCCATCGAAGAACTCGAAAGCCGGCTGAAGGCGCGCGGCCAGGATGAACCGCAAGTCATCGCGCGCCGGCTGATGGCCGCGGGCGGCGAAATCGCCCACGCGCCTGAATGCGAATATGTTATTATTAATCAAGAATTTAGCGTAGCCTTGTCGGAACTGACTCAAATCGTCAGCGCCGCGCGGCTGCGTTTTTCGTCTCAGGCCGCCCGCCACAGCCAGTTGTTCTCGCAACTCGGCATCCCGGCCGAACACTGAGCCGAACGCATTCTCCCTATCCTCCATCAGCACCAGGTGTCCTAATGGCTCGCATTACCGTCGAAGACTGTCTGAATCAAATCCCCAATCGTTTCAAGCTCACGCTGGCCGCAACCTACCGCGCTCGCGAGCTGGCGCAAGGCCATGCCCCGCGCCTGGACAGCAAAGACAAGCCCACGGTCACTGCCCTGCGCGAAATCGCGGGCGGCCTAACCGGCGTGGAAATGCTGCGTAAAGTTCCCACCTGATCATCTCCGGGGGGCGGCAAGCATGGCTTTTCCCGGGCTGAAGTACGCTTCCTCTGGTCTGCTTGCCGCGCTGCGCGCCGGCTCCCGCCTTGGGCGCCGTACGGGCAAGAAAGACAAGAATCCCCCCGCGCCGCCGTCCGTCGCCGCCCAGGAAGCGGCGGACGCGACCGCCTCTCCGGTCGCTTCGCTGGCGCCGCTGACCGAAATCATCGGCAGCTATCTCGACAAGAAAGATGTAGAACGCGTGCGCGAAGCCTACCGCTTCGCGGACCAGGCGCACCTGGGCCAGTTCCGCGCCAGCGGCTCGCCCTACATTTCGCATCCCATCGCCGTCACCGAGATCTGCGCGGGCTGGAAGCTCGACGTGAACGCCTTGTCGGCCGCCCTGCTCCACGACGTGATGGAAGACCAGGGCATCGCCAAGCACGAGCTGGCCGAGAAATTCGGCCCTGAAGTCGCCGAGCTGGTCGACGGCCTGTCCAAGCTGGACCGCCTGGACTTCGCCACCAAGGCCGAACAGCAGGCCGAGAGCTTCCGCAAGATGCTGCTGGCGATGGCCCGCGACGTGCGCGTCATCCTCATCAAGCTGGCCGACCGCCTGCACAACATGCGCACGCTGGATGCGGTCAACCCCGAGAAGCGCCGGCGCATCGCGCGCGAAACGCTGGACATCTACGCGCCCATCGCGCACCGCCTGGGCCTGAACCTGCTGTTCCGCGAACTGCAGGACCTGTGCTTCGCGGCGATGTACCCGAACCGCTACCAGGTGCTGTACAAGGCCGTGCTGGCCGCGCGCGGCAACCGCCGCGAAGTCATCACCAAGATCGCCGATTCGGTGCGGGCCGCGCTGCCCGCCGCCGGCATCGAGGCCGAAGTCACCGGCCGCGAAAAGACGCTGTTCGGCATCTACCGCAAGATGGTCGACCAGAAAAAGTCGTTCTCCGACGTGCTCGACATCTACGGCTTTCGCGTCATCGTGCACACGCTGCCCGAGTGCTACCTGGCGCTGGGCACGCTGCACCAGTTGTACCGGCCGGTGCCCGGCAAGTTCAAGGACTACATCGCCATTCCCAAGGTGAACGGCTACCAGTCCCTGCACACCACCCTGGTCGGGCCCTATGGCACGCCGGTGGAATTCCAGTTCCGCACGCGCGACATGCATCACGTGGCGGAAGAAGGCGTCGCTTCGCACTGGCTCTACAAGGGCGCCGACCTGACGCTCAACGACCTGCAGAAACGCACGCACCAGTGGCTGCAATCGCTGCTGGACATCCAGAGCCAGACCGGCGATTCCGGCGAATTCCTGGAACACGTCAAGGTCGACCTCTTCCCCGACGCGGTCTACGTGTTCACGCCGCGCGGCAAGATCATCTCGCTGCCCCGCGGCGCCACGCCGGTCGACTTCGCCTACGCGATCCACACCGACATCGGCAACCAGGCGGTGGCGGCCAAGGTCAACGGCGAGTTCGTGCCGCTGCGCACCGAACTCAATAGCGGCGACACGGTGGAAATCGTCACGTCTCCCGCCTCGCGGCCCAACGCGCAGTGGCTCAACTACGTGCGCACCGGCCGGGCCCGCTCCGAGATCCGCCACTATCTGCGCACGGTCAAATACGAGGAATCGGTGGCCTTCGGCGAACGCCTGCTGGGCCAGGCGATGCAGGAACTGCACATGCCGCTGCCCGCCACCGACGACCCGGCCTGGCAGAAGCTGGCGCGCAGCACCGGCGCCAGTTCGCGCGAGGAAATCCTGGCCGACATCGGGCTGGGCAAGCGCCTGGCGGCCGTCGTGGCCCGCCGCTTCGCTCCGGAACACCAACTGGTCGCCACCACGGCCGCGGCCGTGGACGAACTGACCTCGGCGCGCAGCGCCCCCATCCTCATCCAGGGCAACGAAGGCCAGGCCGTGCAGTTGGCGCCTTGCTGCGGCCCGCTGCCTGGCGACCCCATCGTCGCGGGCATGCGCATGGGGCACGGGCTGGTGGTGCATACGGCCGACTGCCCCGTCGCCCTGCGCCAGCGCCTGCGCGAACCGGAACGCTGGATCAACGTGGGCTGGGACGCCCACACGGCCAAGCACCTGGCCACCCGCCTGGACATCGTCACGCGCAACGAACGCGGCGTGCTGGGACGGCTGGCCGCGGAAGTCACCGCGGCGGACGCCAACATCATGCACGTCACCATGCACGACGACGCGGTCTCGACCGTATCCCTGCATCTGACGATCCAGGTGGACAGCCGCAAGCACCTGGCGCAGGTCATCCGCGCCATCCGGCACGTGCCGCAGGTGCAGAAGATCGTGCGGGTGAAGGGGTAGTTTTTTTGTGGGGGGGTGTCTGACACCCGGGAAACGTTGTTGCTACTTGAAGGCCGTCTCGTAGGGGTGTCAGACACCTTGACGGGGTGGCCAGGTGTCTGACACCCCTACGAGACGCCGCTCCAAGCCGAGCATACGCCCACGGGTGTCAGACACCCATCCAACCTCAAGCCACGTGCTGCAAGAAATCCTTCAACCGCTGGCTCGGCGGATTGCTCAGCAGTTCGGCCGGCGGGCCGTCGTGGGCGATCTTGCCGGCGTCGATGAAGATCAACCGGCTTCCGACCTTGCGCGCGAATTCCATTTCGTGCGTCACGACCACCATGGTCATGCCCTCTTCCGCCAGATCGCGCATGACCTTGAGGACTTCGTGGCGCAGTTCGGGGTCCAGCGCCGAGGTGGGCTCGTCGAACAGCATCAGCTTGGGCTTGATCGCCAGCGCGCGGGCGATCGCGACGCGCTGCTGCTGGCCGCCGGAGAGTTCGGCCGGATAGTGGTTCATGCGCTCGGCCAGCCCGACCTTGGCCAACAGGCTCTCGGCCAGCTTGCGCGCTTCGGCGCGGCCCTGGCCGCGCGTGTGCACCGGCCCGAACATGACGTTCTCCAGCGCCGTCATCTGCGGAAACAGGTTGAACTGCTGGAACACCATGCCCGCTTCGCGCCGGATCTCGCGCACTTGCGCCGCCCCGCCCTTCACGCTCAGGCCATCGACCAGCAGGTCGCCGTCGTTGATGGTCTCGAGCACGTTGATACAGCGCAGGAAAGTGGACTTGCCGGATCCGGACGGGCCGACCACCACCACGACTTCGCCCGCGTCGATGTTCAGCGAAATGCCGTCGAGCACCGTGGATTCGCCGAAGCGCTTGGTGACGTTGTGGAATTCAACCATGCTCATAGTATGCGCATCCTCTTTTCCACCAGGTGCAGGCCCAGCGCCATCAGACCCGTCAGGATCAGATAGACGATGGCCACCGCCGACCAGATCTCGACCGCGCGGAAGTTGCTCGCCATGATTTCCTGGCCCTGGCGGGTCAGTTCGGCCACGCCGATCACGATGAAGAGCGAGGAATCCTTCAGGCTGATGATGCACTGGTTGCCCAGCGGCGGAATCATGCGGCGAAACGCCACCGGCCCGATGATGTGGAAGAGGATTTTGTGGAACGGCAGCCCCATGGCCTGCCCGGCTTCCTTCAGGCCCTTGTGCACCGACAGCAGCGAGCCGCGCACGATCTCGGAAATGTACGCGCCCGAATTGATGATGAGCGTGGCGATCGCGGCCCATTCCGCGTCCACCCGGATGTCGGCCAGCAAGGGCAAGGCGAAGTAGATGAACATCACCTGCACCACTATCGGGGTGCCGCGGATGACCGCGACGTAGATCTGCGCGATCGCCGACAGGATGGGATGCCCGTAGGCGCGCGTCACGCCCGATAGCGCCCCCAGCAGGAAACCGCCGAACAAGCCCCAGAAGGTGATCTTGATGGTCATCAGCGTACCCTCGAGCAGATTGGGTAGCGCGTCTCTGATTACAGCCCAGTCGAACTCCACGATGTTCCCCCCTGGTTCCGGCGTCGCGGCCGGCTACGGCCGGCGCCCGCGGAAGGCGGGCGCCCCGAAAGCGATTCGAACCCGGCGGTCAGGGCTTCTTGCCGAACCACTTCTCGTAGATGGCGTCGTACTGGCCGTTGGCCTTCAGCGTGGCGAGCGCCTTGTTCACTTGCGGAACCAGGTCGCTGCCCTTGGGGAAGGCGATGCCGTAGAAGTCGCCGCTCTTGACCGATCCGATGACCTTCACGCGGCCCTTGCCCGCCGTGTTGGCGTAGTACTGGACGTTGGGGGTGTCGTGCACGGCGGCGTCCACGCGGCCCGTGGCCAGTTCGAGATAGGCGTTGTCGATGTTCGGGAACAGCTTGAGCTTGGCTCCCGGCACCTGGGCCTTCAGGAAGTCCACGGTGGCGGTGCCGGTCTTGACGGCGACGGTCTTGCCAGCCAGGGACGCGGCATCCTTGATGTCGGTGTTCTTCTCGCCCACCAGGATGGCCAGGCCGCTTTCGTAGTAGGGGTCGGAGAAGTCGATGACCTTCTTGCGGTCGTCGCGGATCGTGATGCCGGCCAGCGCGGCGTCGATGTTCTTGGTCTGCAGGCCGGGAATGATGCCGGCGAAGTCCATCGGCTGCAGCTTGTACTTCAGGTTGAGTTCCTTGGCGATGGCCGCCCAGAGATCCACGTCGAAGCCCGTATAGGTGTTGCCCTGCTTGAATTCGAACGGAACGAAAGCGGTATCGGTGGCCACCACCAGTTCCTTGCCCTGGGCGTGGGCGCCGGAAACGGCGCCGAACATGGCCACGGACAGGCCGACCAGCGCGGCGGCGACTTTGCGTTTGATCATGAAACTCTCCTCTTGGGGACCGTCGGCACCCCGGGGTTGTTGTAGGGCATGATTCCTGGGCCGCGCCGGGATCTCCGGAGCAACTTACCGGGAATCTTAACGCATCCGTCCCCACCCGGCAGAGCTTAGAAAAATTACAATCCGCAGGACACCCGGAGAATCCCCATGGCCTACAAGTACGTACGCATCGCCGGAAACCGGCGCCAGGTCGGCCTGGCGCTGGGCAAGCTTGCCCGCCCCATCATGTCCGCGTATCTGGAGCAAAGCGGCGCCTGGGAGGCCCTGCGGCCATGGCGCGGCCACCCCTTCCTGAGCGAACTCGCGCAGCAGGCGCGGGCGGCGCTGCCCGCCGTCTGGGAAGAACTGGAGGGGCTGGCCGAAGGACTGCGCCTGCCGGTCGAGGACGTGCTGCTCTGGCACTGCCGCGGCGACCTGCTGCACAGCACGGCCGACGGTTGCACCTCGGTGGCGCTGAAGACCGCGGACGGCGCGCGCTGGATCGCGCACAACGAAGACGGCGACCCGTATCTGCGAGGGCGCTGCCACCTGGTCGACGTGGCGCTGGACGACGCGCCCGGCTACCTCAGCTTCTACTATCCCGGCTCCCTGCCCGGGCACACCTTCGGCGCGAACCGCGCCGGCCTGGTCCAGACCATCAACAACCTGCGCACGCGGCAGCGTCATCCCGGCGTGCCGCGCATGCTGCTGGCGCGCGCGGCGCTGGATTGCACCACGCTGGACGACGCCCTCGCGCTGCTGCGCGACCTGCCCCACGCGGGCGGCTTCCACCATCTGCTGGGCGCCGCCGGCGATCCCCGGCTCTTCAGCGTCGAGACCGCGCCGGGCGCCATCTCCATCCTCGAAACCGGCACCCGCTACGGGCACGCCAACCACATGGTGCACGCCGAGACCCGCGGGCTGGCGCAGATCGTGACCGATTCGTCGCGGGCGCGGCAAAACCGCATCGAAAGAATCGTGGACGGCTGGTCGGCCGGGACCGGCAGCGCGGACCTGCTCGCCGCGCTGCACGATACCGAAGGCGAACTGCCCATCCTGCGCACCGCGCCGGACGACCCCGACGACGAGAACACCCTGGCCACCGCGGTCTTCGAGATCCGCGACGACGAGGTCACGCTGCGGGTCTACGACCGCAAGGACAAGGCCGACATCGCGCTGGACGTGATGTCCGACCCGGACGAGGCGTAGGATGGGTGGAGCGCGGCAGTTCCTGGGTAAGAGCCCCGATGCTCAACGCGCGAAACCCATGCGGCAGGAAATAGACTGTGTTGGTCATCGGCCAAAAAACAGTCTGCCCACGGCAGCATGGGTTTCGCGCGTTGAGCATCGGAGTTCTTGCTTAAGAACTCTCGCGCTCCACCCATCCTACAGCCCGTACCCGCCGCCTCCCGGTGTTTCGATCACGAACACGTCGCCGGGCCGCAGTTGCGCGCTGTCCTGCGGGCCCAGTTCCTCGACGGTGCCGTCGGCGCGCTCGACCGAATTGCGGCCCATCGCGCCGGGCTGCCCGCCCGCCAGGCCGAACGGCGCATAGCGGCGGTTGTTCGACAGGATGGCGGCGGTCATGTCCTCCAGGAAGCGGATGCGGCGCACGCCGCCCTCGCCGCCGGGATAGCGCCCCGCCCCGCCCGAGCCCTTGCGGATCTCGTAGGATTCCAGGCGCACCGGGAAGCGAAACTCCAGCACTTCCGGATCCGTCAGGCGCGAGTTGGTCATGTGCGCCTGCACCACCGACGTGCCGGCGAAGCCCTCGTCGCGCGGACCCGCGGCGTCGATGCGGACCGGGCCGGCGCCCGTGCCGCCCGAGATGGTCTCGTAATACTGGTGGCGCGCGTTGCCGAACGTGAAGTTGTTCATCGTGCCCTGGCTGGCGGCCAGCACGCCCAGCGCGCCGTACAGCGCGTTGACGATGCACATCGACGTCTCCACGTTGCCCGCCACCACCGAGGCCGGCGGGTTCGGGCGCAGCATCGAGCCTTCCGGCAGGATGATGGACAGCGGCACGAGGCAGCCGTCGTTCAGCGGGATGTCGTCGTTGACCAGGGTGCGGAACACGTACAGCACCGCCGCCACGGCGATCGCGCCGGGCGCGTTGAAGTTGTTGTCCAACTGCGGCGAGGTGCCGGTGAAGTCCACCACGGCGCTGCGCGCCGCGGTGTCCACCCGCACCGCCACGCGGATCACCGCGCCGTTGTCCAGCGGGTATTCGTAGCTGCCGTCCTTCAGCACCGAGATCACGCGGCGCACGGCTTCCTCGGCGTTGTCCTGCACGTGCCCCATGTAGGCGCGCACCACGTCCAGGCCGAAGTGGTCGCACATGCGCAGCAGCTCCTGCACGCCCTTTTCGTTGGCGGCGATCTGCGCGTGCATGTCGGCGATGTTCTGGTCCGGGTTGCGCGCGGGCCAGCGGCCCGAGCCCAGGATGTCGCGCGCGGCCTGTTCGCGGAACTCGCCGTTCTTCACGAGCTGGAAGTTGGTGAAGAGCACGCCTTCGTCTTCCACCGTCTTCGAATCGGGCGGCATGGAACCGGGCGTGGTGCCGCCGATGTCGGCATGGTGGCCGCGCGACCCCACGTAGAACAGGATCTCGCGCCCGCCGCGGTCGAACACCGGCGTGATGACCGTCACGTCGGGCAGGTGCGTGCCGCCGTGGTACGGGTCGTTCACCACGTAGGCGTCGCCCGGCATCATGCGGCCGGCATTGGCGTTCATGACCGTGCGCACCGACTCGCCCATGGAGCCCAGGTGCACCGGCATGTGCGGCGCGTTGGCGATCAGGCGGGCCTGGGCGTCGAAGATCGCGCAGGAGAAGTCCAGGCGCTCCTTGATGTTCACCGAATAGGCCGTGTTCTGCAGGCGGTAGCCCATCTGCTCGGCGATCGACATGAAGAGGTTGTTGAATACCTCCAGCATGACCGGATCGGCCTGGGTGCCGACGGCGCGGCGTTCCGGACGGGCCTCGACGCGGCGGATCACGAAATGGTCCTGCCGCGTCAGCTCGGCCTGCCAGCCGGCCTCGACCACCGTCGTCTGGTTGGGCTCCGAGATGATGGCGGGCCCCGCCACCACGTCGCCGCCCGCCATGTCCTCGCGCACGTACAGGGGCGTGTCGCGCCAGGCGCCGCCGCTGTACATCTGGACCTTGCGGCGGGCGGCAAGCGCGCCCTCGCGCACGCGGGACGCGGCGGCTTCGGCGACGCGTTCGCCGCCGCCGGTGGCCTCGACCGAAATGGTCTCCACCACCAGCTCGCGGTTCGGCATCAGGAAGGAATAGCGCTGGCGATAGGCCGCCTCGAAATCCTTGCGCGCCTGCTCCAGGTCCGAATAGGCCACTTCCAGCGCCGTGTCGGTGCCGCGGTACTTCAGGTGCAGGCGGCGCTGGACGCCGATATCGCTTTCGGCCACGTGCTGGCGGCGCAATTCGCCGACCGCCTGGCCCGCCAGTTCGTCCAGTTCGCCCTCGAGCGCCCGCATCAGATCCGCGTCGAGGATCTTCTCGACCGTCTTCTGGCGCATGTCGGTCTGGTCGGCCAGGCCCATGCCGTAGGCCGACAGCACGCCGCCCAGCGGATGCGCGAAAACCGTGGTCATGCCCAGCGCGTCGGCGACCAGGCAGGCATGCTGGCCGCCCGCGCCGCCGAACACGGTCAGCGCGTACTCGGTCACGTCATGGCCACGCTGCACCGAGATGCGCTTGATGGCTTCAGCCATGTTGCCCACGGCGATTTCAAGAAAGCCCTCGGCCAGTTGCTCGGGCGTCATGTCGCGGCCGGTGGAGGCGCGCACTTCGCCGGCCATGGCCTGGAAGCGCTGGACGACCGCGTCGCGGTCCAGCGGTTCGTTGGCGTCCGGGCCGAAGACCTTGGGGAAGAAGTCGGGCTGGATCTTGCCCAGCAGGACGTTGCAGTCCGTCACGGCCAGCGGGCCGCCCCGGCGGTAGCACGCCGGGCCGGGATTGGCGCCCGCGGAATCGGGCCCCACGCGCAGGCGCGCGCCGTCGAAATGCAGGATCGAGCCGCCGCCCGCGGCCACCGTATGGATGCTCATCATCGGCGCGCGCATGCGCACGCCGGCCACCTGGGTTTCGAATTCGCGCTCGAACTCGCCGGCATAGTGCGACACGTCGGTGGAGGTGCCGCCCATGTCGAAGCCGATGACCTTCGGAAAGCCCGCGGCCTCGCTGGTGCGCACCATGCCGACGATGCCGCCGGCGGGCCCGGACAGGATCGCGTCCTTGCCGCGGAAGCGGTGCGCGTCCGTCAGGCCGCCGCTCGATTGCATGAACATCAGCCGCACGCCCGGCAGTTCGCCGGCCACCTGGTCCACATAGCGCTTCAGGATGGGCGACAGGTAGGCGTCCACCACCGTGGTGTCGCCGCGCGAGACGAACTTGATCAGCGGGCTGACCTCGTGCGAGGCCGACACCTGCGGAAAGCCGATATCGCGGGCGATGCGGGCGGCGCGCGCCTCGTGCCCGGGCGTGTGCCAGGCATGCATGAAGACGATCGCGACGGCGCGGATGCCCGCGTCGTAGGCGGCCTGCATGCCGGCGCGCAGGCCGGCCTCGTCCAGTTCGCGGATCACCTCGCCGTCGGCCGCCACGCGCTCGTCGGCCTCGAACACCGACTCGTACAGCATTTCGGGCAGCATGACATTGCGGTCGAACAGGCGCGGCCGGTTCTGGTACGCGATGCGCAGGCCGTCCCGGAAGCCCCGCGTGGTCACCAGCAAGGTGCGCTCGCCCTTGCGTTCGAGCAGCGCGTTGGTGGCCACCGTGGTGCCCATTTTCACGCATTCGACCTGATCGGCCGGCACCGGCTGCCCGGGCGCGATGCCCAGCAGCTTGCGGATGCCGGCGACCGCCGCGTCGCGGTACTGCTCGGGGTTTTCCGACAGCATCTTCGCGGTGGTGGTGGTGCCGTCGGGCTGGCGCGCCACGATGTCGGTAAAGGTGCCCCCACGATCAATCCAGAATTGCCACTTCATAGGTGTCCTCGAGTACAAGAGGCCGCCGCGGCGCGCAGGGCCGCGGGCGGGTTGCTGATGACGGGGCATGCCCCGGATGTTGATGAATGCAGCTCAGAGAGAGGTGGCCGCCCGCGCCGCCTGGTCGTACAGGCCCGACAGCGCGCGCAGCGTATGCGCCAATTGGCGGCTGAATTCCAGCCCGCCCCCGCCCGGCGCGTCCAGGCCGGAGGTCAGGCATTGCTCGCGGATTTCGGCATAGCGCTTGAGGACGGCCGCGCCCTCGTCCGTCACGCTGTAGAACACTTCCTTGCTGCTGCGTTCGCCCTTGACCACGCCGATGCGCTCCAGTTTCTTGAGCGCATAGTTGACGATGTGGGTGTCTTCGACGTTCAGCGTGAAGCAGATGTCCGCCAGCTTCTTGGGACGCTGGCGGTGGTAGACGTGATGGAACACCATCACGTCGGTGGGCGTCAGGTCGGGCAGGCCCGCCGCCGCCATGCAGCGCACGGTCCAGCGGTCGAAGGCGTGGCTGGCGATCATCAGCCCGAACTCCACCTCGGACAGGTCGGGCGCGCTGCCGCCGGCGAGGTGGGCCGAGGATGCGATCAAAGCGGAGGTCATAGGAGGCGCAAGCCGAGTTTATCTGCGTGAAATACTAATAATTTATCTATGTTTCATCAATAAAAAATTAGCACCGGGCAGCAAAATTCCCCTCTTTCGAGGGAATACCCCTAGGACCAGGAAGGCGGTCTTACGGCGCGGACCAGCCCATGGGCAGGTTGGCGCGGATGAGCGACCCCGCGATGGAGATGCGCGCGGCGATCTCGGGCATGGGGTCGCCCGGGCCGAACCAGCGCGCGTCGGCGATCTCGTCCTCCTGGACGCGAATGTCGCCGGACACGTAGTCCGCCGTGAACGCCACCATCAGCGAATGGGGGAACGGCCAGGACTGGCTGCCGAAATACTGGAGATTGCCGACCTTCAGGCCGACCTCTTCGTAGACTTCGCGATGGATGGTTTGCTCGATGCTTTCGCCCGGTTCGACGAAGCCGGCCAGCGCCGTGTAGCGCGCCGTGGCCGTGGTGGTGTGCCGCGCCAGCAGGATGCTGTCGCCCTTGCGGATCAGCACCATCATGGCCGGCGAAATGCGTGGATACGCCGAGAAGCCACAGGACGGGCAGCGCAGGCAGAATTCCGTGGGCACGCGCTGCGCCGGTGTTCCGCAGACGCCGCAGAACCGGTGCGTGCGCGCCCATTCCGCGATCTGGTAGGCGCGGCCGGCCAGCGCCATGCGTTCGTCGTCCAGCACGCCGAACAGCGAGCGCAGTTTCCGGAACGCATAGCCCTGGGGCGCGTCGACGCCGGGCTCGACGTGCACGGTGCGGTGGGGAGATTCGGGCAGCGCCCATATCGGCTGCAGGATCTCGGCCCGCAGGCCGATCCGTTCGCATAGCGCCATGTCCGGCAGGACGCTGGACGCCTCTTCGATCAACAACTCGTCACGACGGAAAACGAAATTCACGCAAGCCTCGGCACATGCACTCGATAGCGCAATCTTAGAAGAAAAACGGCCGTTCCGGCAGGCGCGAACCGGCCTTGCGCAAAGATTGAACCCTCAAGCATCGCCCCTGCCCCGCCCCCTAGGAATAACCCGTAAAGATGCGATTTCCCGCGCCCCGCTGCCGTGCGGCAACTTAGAATGGCACGGCTTTTCAGCCGCGCGTCATCGCTGCGGCGCTCTCTTTCGCAATGCCTATCGGGCACAACCCGGCGTTACCATTCGCAAAGAAGGACCACCCCATGCACAAGAAAATCTCCCTGTTGGCTGGCAGCATCGTCCTGGCGTTCAGCGCGGGCGCCCAGGCTCAGACCAAGTGGGACCTGCCCACCGCCTACCCGGCCAGCAACTTCCACGTCGAGAACCTGACTTCCTTCGTCAAGGACGTGGACACCCTGTCCGAAGGCAAGCTGAAGATCACGCTGCACAACAACGCGTCGCTGTACAAGGCGCCCGAGATCAAGCGCGCGGTGCAAGGCAACCAGGCCCAGATCGGCGAAATCCTGCTGACCAACTTCGCCAACGAAGACCCGATCTACGAACTGGACGGCCTGCCCTTCCTGGCCACCGGCTATGACGCTTCGTTCAAGCTGTACCAGGCGCAGAAGCCGTTCCTGGAAAAGAAGCTGAACGCGCACGGCATGACCCTGCTGTATGCCGTGGCCTGGCCGCCCCAGGGCATTTTCGCCAACAAGGACATCAAGCAGATCTCGGACATGAAGGGCCTGAAGTGGCGCGCCTACAGCCCGGTGACGGCGAAGATCGCCGAACTGGTCGGCGCACAGCCGGTCACGGTGCAGCAGGCCGAGCTGGCGCAGGCCATGGCCACGGGCGTGATCGATTCCTATATGTCCTCGGCGTCCACGGGCTACGACACCAAGACCTACGAGTACATCAAGAAGTTCTACGACACGCAGGCCTGGCTGCCCAAGAACGCCATCATCGTGAACAAGAAGGCGTTCGACGCATTGGACCCCGCCTCGCAGGCCGCCCTGAAGAAGGCCGGCGCGCAGGCCGAAGAACGCGGCTGGAAGCTGTCGCAGGAAAAGAACAAGTGGTACCAGGAAGAACTGGCCAAGAACGGCATGGAAACCATCAAGCCCACCGTCGAACTGAAGGAAGGCCTGTCGGTGATCGGCAAGCGCATGCTGGACGACTGGCTCAAGAAGGCCGGCGCGGACGGCCAGGCGATGATCGACACCTACAAGAAGCAGTGATCTCCCCATGCGCCGCTTCCTAGATGGTCTTTACGGCGCGGCCGGCCTGCTGGCCGGCCTGTGCACGATCGGCGTGCTGGTGTCGGTGCTGGCCGCGATCGTCGCGCGCCAGCTTGGCTTGAACATCCCGGGCACGGACGCCTATGCCGGGTACTTCATGGCCGCCGCCGGCTTTCTGGCCCTGTCCAGCACCTTCAAGCACGGCGAGCACATCCGCGTGACGCTGCTGCTCAATTCGCTGCGGCCCGCCGCCGGCCGCAGGCTGGACATCTTCGCCCTGTCGGTCGGCTGCCTGCTGGCCGCCGCCTTCGCGTTCTTCAGCATCAAGCTGACCTACGACTCCTGGCAGTTCAACGACATCTCCACGTCCAACGATGCGACGCCCCTGTGGATCCCGCAGGTCAGCATGGCCGTCGGCACGGTGCTGTTCCTGGTCGCCCTGATCGACGAACTGATCCGACGCTCACGCGGCCTGGCCGCCGCCACTTCGCAGCAAACCCATGAATGAACTTCTCGTCATTACCCTATTGGTCGTCTCGATCTTCGTCCTGCTGGGCTGCGGGGTCTGGGTCGGCCTGACCCTGGCGGGAACGGCGTGGATCGGCATGGAGATTTTCTCCAGCCGCCCCGCGGGCGACGCCATGGCCGTCACCATCTGGGGCGCGTCCTCGAGCTGGACGCTGACCGCCCTGCCGCTGTTCCTGTGGATGGGCGAAATCCTGTTCCGCACGCGCCTGTCCGAGGACCTGTTCAAGGGGCTCGCCCCCTGGCTCAACCGCCTGCCCGGCCGCCTGCTGCACACCAACGTCATCGGCTGCGCGATCTTCGCGGCGGTCTCGGGCTCTTCCGCGGCGACCTGCGCCACGGTGGGCAAGATGACCATCCCCGAACTGACGCGCCGCGGCTATCCCGAGGAGAAGATCCTCGGCACGCTGTCGGGCGCCGGCACGCTGGGCCTGCTGATCCCGCCCTCGATCATCATGATCGTGTACGGCGTGGCGGCGGACGTCTCCATCGCCAAGCTGTTCATCGCCGGCATCGTGCCCGGGATCCTGCTGGCCCTGCTGTTCATGGGCTACATCGCCTGGTGGGCGATCCGCAATCCGGGCCAGGTGCCGCCGGCGGACCCCGGCCTGACCTTGATGCAGAAGCTGTCGCGCTCTCGGCACCTGATCCCGGTGATGCTGCTGATCGGCGCGGTGCTGGGCTCCATCTACACCGGCATCGCCACCGCGACGGAAGCCGCGGCGGTCGGCGTGGTGGGCGCGCTGATCCTCTCGGCGCTGCAAGGCTCGCTCAACCGATCCACCTTCATGCAATCGCTGCTGGGCGCCACCCGGCTGTACTGCATGATCGCGCTGATCCTGGCGGGCGCGCAGTTCCTGACGCTGGCGATGGGCTACATCGGCCTGCCGCGCGCGCTGGCGGAATGGATCGGCGGCATGGGACTGTCCCAGTTCTGGCTGATCATGGCGCTGATGGTGTTCTTCATCATCCTGGGCTGCTTCCTGGACGGCATCTCCATCGTGGTGCTGACCATGGGCGTGCTGCTGCCGACGGTGCAGGCCGCGGGCATCGACCTCATCTGGTTCGGCATTTTCATCGTGTTCGTCGTGGAAATGGCGCAGATCACGCCGCCGGTCGGCTTCAACCTGTTCGTGCTGTCCGGCATGAGCGGCAGGGAACTGCCCTACATCGCGCGCGCCTCGCTGCCGATGTTCTTCCTGATGATCCTGGCCGTGCTGCTGCTCTATGCCGTGCCCGGCATCGCGACGTGGCTGCCGCTGCACATGACGCTGTAGCCCCGCCGCGGCGCCGCTGCACGAGAAAACCCCGTTTCCGCAACGGGGTTTTTTCTTTTTTCCCCGGGCCCCGCGCCTGTTTCCGCGTTCTGTAAACCCGGGAAAACGCCGAACGAATCGTGCCCTGATCCCCCTCCAACTTTTCTAGAATCCCCAAGCGCCCATACGCCGCACCGGCATGGCGCATTTTGTGCAACCGAGGCTGCCGCCCGGACCCGCGCTCACCCGAAGCGTCGGAGCGGCGGCCCGCCGCCTGGCAACCCGCCAGGCGCAACAGGCCGGGCCAAAAGCCCGGCACAGCCAAGAACAGCTACACCTGGAGGAGCCCCGCATGAAACGCATTACCCTATCCCTCGCCCTCGCCGGCCTTGGCCTGGCCACCGGCACGGCCTCCGCCGAAACCAGCATCACCCTGTACGGCATCGCGGACGTCAGCATCCGCTACCTGAACACCAGTTCGGGCGCGGTGGGCGAGAACGGCAGCCGCGTGTCGATGGAGAACGGCGCCATTTCCAACAGCCGCTGGGGCCTGCGCGGCTCGGAAGACCTGGGCGGCGGCAACCGCGCCTTCTTCCGCCTGGAAAACGGCATCAACCTGCAGAACGGCATGGGTTCGAACACCGACAAGGCGTTCAGCCGCCTGGCCTACGTGGGCCTGGACGGCGGCCAGGTCGGCACCTTGACACTGGGCCTGCAGAACACGCCGATGTTCGACCTGCTGGCCGACTATTTCGACCCGCTGACCGTGGGCAACTACGATCAGAACGCCTGGCTGCCCGCCGCCATGTCGCGGGTTCGCACGAACAACATGACCAAGTACGCCAACACGTTCGGCGACCTCTCCGTCGTGCTGTCGTGGGCCAACGGCGAAGACTGGGACGACCACAAGGCCGGCCAGCAATACGGCGCCAGCCTGCGCTACGCCATCGGCCAACTGGGCCTGGGCGCGGCCTACCAGCAGACCTACGACGGCGCGGACTCCGACCTGCGCCAGCGCGTGTGGAACCTGAACGCGTCCTATCAGTTCGACGGCGCCAAGGTGTTCGCCGGCTACTACAACGGCCGCGACGAAACCGGCTGGGTCAACGGCGTCATGGGCGGCGCCACCACCGCCAACCTGGACCGCAAGGACAACGGCTATTTCGCCGGCGTCACCTGGCAGGCCACGCCGCGCTGGGCCATCACCGGCGCCGCCTACTACGACCAGAGCAAGAACGTCGAGGAAGACGGCGACAAGGGCAAGCGCTACGCGCTGGTCGCCGTGGCCGAATACTCGCTGTCCAAGCGCTCGCAGCTATACGGCACCGTCGACTGGAACAAGGTCAGCGACGCCGCCGGCGGGGAAATCGCCGGGAAGAGCAGCCAGGTTGGGGCGGGGGTGGGGTTTAGGCATATTTTCTAAACCCCGCGTGTCTGACACCCCGAGGAGACGGTCGGCAGGCTGAAGCCAGTGCTGATGGGGTGTCAGACACCGGCCGTATCTGAAAAACACCCCACGTGTCTGACACCGGCTGACTTTGGGAGGCCGTCCAGATTCAGCCGGTGTCAGACACCCCGCGGGCACTGGCTTCAGCCTGCCGGCCGTCTCCTCGGGGTGTCAGACACGCGGAGTATTTACATTCCCAAATAAGCCTTCCGCACCTCATCCGACGCCGCCAGCTCCGCGGCCTCGCCCGACAACGCCACTCTGCCGCTTTGCATGACATAGGCCCGCGCCGCGACTTCGAGCGCTTGCGCCATGTTCTGCTCCACCAGCAGCACCGACAGTCCGTCGTCGCGGTTCAGCGCCGCCAGCGCATCGAATACCTGCTCCACCAGCAACGGCGACAAGCCCAGGCTGGGCTCGTCGATCAGGAGGAGCCGCGGGCCGCTCATCAGGGCGCGGCCGATGGCCAGCATCTGGCGTTCGCCCCCGGACATGGTGCCGGCCAGTTGTTCGCGCCGCTCTTTCAGGCGCGGAAACAGCGTATAGACCCGCTCCAGCCGATCGCGGTAGACGCGCTCGTCGCGCACCGTATAGGCGCCCAGGCGCAGGTTCTGCTCCACCGGCTGGCGCGCGAACACGCGCGCGCCCTCGGGGATCATGGAAATGCCCTGCGTCACCAGCTTGTCCGGCGGCGTGCCGGTGATGTCCCGCCCTTCGAAGACCACGCGGCCTTCCTTGGGCTTGACCGCGCCCACGATGGCCAGCAAGGTGCTGGACTTGCCCGCGCCGTTGGCGCCCAGCAAGGCGGCGATTTCGCCCGGCCGGACTTCCAGCGACACGCCGCGCACCGCCTGCACACCGCCGTAGGCCACGTTCAGGTTCTCGACTTTCAGCATCGCATCAGGCACGGTGCTTTCTCCCCAGATAGGCTTCGATGACGGCGGGATTGCGCACGATCTCCTGCGGCGCGCCCTCGGCGATCATCTGGCCGAAATTCAGCACCAGCACCCGCTGCGCCAGGCGCATGACCACCTCCAGCACGTGCTCCACGATGATGAGCGTGACGCCCGCGGCATGGATGCCGCGCAGGATCTCGGTCAGGGCGATGGCCTCGGCCGGGTTCAGGCCGCCGGCCACTTCGTCCAGCAGCAGCATGCGGGGTTCCGTCGCCAGCGCGCGGGCGAGTTCGACCCGCTTCTGTCCGGCCACGTTGAGCTCGGCCGCGCGCACGTCCGCGCGGTCCGCCAGCCCCACCAGTTCCAGCACCCGGGCGGATTCCCGGCGCGCGTCGGGCAGCCGCGGATGGCGCAGCAGCGCGCCGACCATGGCGTTCTCCAGCACCGTCATCTGCCCGAAACTGCGGGGTATCTGATAGGTGCGGACCAGGCCCATGGCCGCCACCTGTTCCGGCCGCCTGCCGATCATCGACTGGCCGCCGAAGCTCACCGTGCCCGAGGTGGGTTCGTGGTGCCCCACCAGGCCGTTGAACAAGGTGCTCTTGCCCGCGCCGTTGGGGCCGATGATGGCGACGATCTCGCCGGCGTCCACCGACAGCGAAATGTCCTTGTTCGCCACCAGCCCGCCGAAGCGCTTGGTCAGGTTCTTAACGTCCAGCAGAGCCACGGCGCCTCCTCAATGTCACCAGTCCGCCCGGCAGGAACAGCGTGACCAGCAGAATGGCCAGGCCGAAGACCAGCAGGTCCAGCCCCATGCCCGAACTGCCCCACAGCACCCGCGTGCCCTCGGACAGCGGCAGCAGCACCGCCGCGCCCAGCCAGGGACCCACCAGCGTGCCCACGCCGCCCAGGATGGTCACCAGCACGACCTGCACGGACATCGTCAGGTTGAACATGGACTCCGGGTCGATGAAACCCACATACATGGCGAAGAATCCGCCCCACACGCCGGTCATGCCCGCGGAAATCACGAAGGCGAGCATCTTGTAGCGGTCGGCCGGCACGCCCAGGCTGCGCGAGGCGGCCTCGTCGCCGTTGATCGCGCGCCAGTAGAACCCGGTCTTGGAGTGCACCAGGAAGAACGTGGCGCAGAAGGTCAGGAACGCCAGGGCCACCGCGATCCAGTAGTACGGCACCTTGCTGCGGAACAGCAGCATCCAGGCGGCGTCCCCGATGGGCGCCTCCAGCCCCACCGCGCCGCCCGCCCATTCCCAGTTGATCAGGAGCAGCAGGCCGATCTGCAACAGCGCGATCGTGGCCATCGCGAAGTAGTGGCCGGACAGCCTCAGCGTGGGTCCGCCCACCAGCCAGGCCAGCCCCGCGCTGATCAGTCCGCCCAGCGGGATGCCCAGCAGCGGCGTGAGCTTCAGGTGGTGCAGCAGCAGCAGGGTGGTGTAGCCCCCTACTCCCACGAACACGCTGTGGCCGAAGGAGATCCGCCCCAGGAATCCGCCGACGAGGTTCCAGCACGCGCCCAGCGCGCCGAACATGATCGCCAGCAGCAGCACCTGCAAGGTGAACGAATCCGTCACCGCCAGCGGGACCAGGGCCATCATGATGGCGGCCGCGGCGGCGGCCGCGACGGGCCATTTGGGCACGCCCGAGGACGTGGTATCGATTTTCCGTGTCGTGTTCATCTCACCACCGCCCGAACAGGCCGCGCGGCCGATACCAGAGAACCAGGATGAACAGGATGTACACGCTTACCGTCTTCATCGCGGGCGCGACGAAGTAGCCGGTCATGGCCTCGATGATGCCGATCAGGATCCCCGCGATGAAGGCGCCCGGCAGCGAACCGAAGCCGCCCATGCACACCGCCACGAACGCCAGCAGGCCGAACACCGTGCCCACCGACGGGAAGACGTAGAAGAAGGTGGTCAGCAAGGCGCCGGCCAGGCCGACCGCGGCGCTGCCCAGCATCCAGACCTGCGCGTTGACGCGGTCGGGGGAAATGCCCACCAGCGCCGCCACCTGCCGGTCCTCGGCCACCGCCTGCAGGGCATGGCCCCAGCGGGTGCGGTACACCAGCACGAACAGCGCCGCCACGACCACCAGCGCGATCAGGCCGGTGACCACCTGGGGCCGCCCCAGCGAAATGCCCGCCATCGTGACGCTGCCGGACACCAGCGTGTCGGGCAGGCTGCGGTAATCGGGGCTGAAGGCGATGAAGGCGATCTGGCGCAGCACCAGCCCCAGCCCGAAGGTGGCCAGGATGACCGCCATCGCGGGCCCCTTCTGCAGGCGCCGGATGATCAGCGCATAGGTCAGGAATCCGACGAAGGCGAGCGCGACGGCCACCAGCGGCGCCGACAGCGTGGGGTCGATGTGACCCAGGGTATAGAGCCAATAGGCGGCATACATGCCCAGCATCAGGAATTCGCCGTGGGCGAAATTGATGACGTCGGTAATGCCCCAGATCAGCGCCAGCCCCACCGCCACCGCGGCATAGATCAGGCCGTTGAACAGGCCTGCCGAGAGAGCTTCGAACATGAAGTGCTCCTGTGGCGGGCCCCGCGGCCCGCCACGTCAGACTGAGGGTTACTTCCAGGCGAACGGCAGCGTGGGCAGGCTCTTGTCCGTGCGGTATTTTTCCGGCCACACCGTCTGGTAGGACGCGCCCTTCAGTTCCAGGATCAGGCCCGAGCCCTTGGTGTTCTGTCCCTTGGCGTCGAACTGCACGCCGGCCCAGGGCATGGCCACCTGCGCTTCGCCCAGGTCGGTCGCGGCGAGCGCCTTGCGGATGGCTTCGGGATCGGTGGAGCCGGCCCGGTTGATCGCGTCCGCCAGCACCAGCACCCCCTGCATCGAGCGCGCGTTGTTGCCGTTCAGGTCCTTGCCCGTCTTGGCCTTGTACATGTCGTTGATCTTCTTCAGGCCCGCCTTGGCGGCGGCGACGTCGTTGCCCCACACGTCGCGAGTGAGCACGCCCTGCACTTGCGGCCCCACCTCCTGCACGAAGCGCGAGTCGATGAACCCGGCGTCGTTGGCCAGCAGCACCGGCGGCGCGTACTTGCTTTCGCGCATGGTGCGCACGAACAGCATGGCGTCCGAGGTGTAGCTGGCGAAGATGGCCACGTCGGGCTTGGCGGCGGCCAGCTTCTGCACTTCCGCCGTCACCGACGCCGAACCCGCGCTGTAGGCGATGTTCGCGACCAGTTCGCGCTTGTACTGCTTGGCGAACTTCTCGACGGCCTTGTACGTGTTCACGCCGAAGTCGGTGTTCTCGTACACCACGGCGATCTTGGCCGTCGGCACGGCCTTCACGCCGTCCAGGAACTGCATCATATTCTCGACGAAGGTGTCGTCGTTGGGCGAGGTGCGGAAGAACCACTTGTAGCCGCGCTCGGTGAGGTCCGGGCTGCTGGATTCGCCGTTCACGTAGGGGATGCCGCGCTGCTCGGCGATGCGGCTGGCCGTCTTGGTCACGGCCGACTGGTAGGCGCCGGTCAGCGCCACCACCTTCTCCTGGTCGATCAGGCGCTGGGCGTCGGCCAGGCCCACTTCGGGCTTGCCCTGAGAATCGCCGAACACCACTTCGATCTTGGCGCCGCCCAGCGCGGGCAGCCCGCCGCCGGCGGCCAGCGGTATCCCTTCAAGCTCGGGATGCGGATTGTTGACGATGTCCACGGCCAGCTCGACGGCCGCCTTGATTTCCGAACCGGTCGACGCCAGCGCGCCTGACAGTGGATAGATCGCGCCGATACGTACGGCCTTCTGCGCCTGGGCAGGCATGGCCGCCATCAGCGCCAGACTCGCGGCGACACCCGCAATGAGCTTCATCTTCATTACTAGACTCCTGGATTGGTCCGGCTAGGTGAGAAAACAATGCAAATCCACGGGCCGCGGCGCGCCAGACAGGCGCGCGCGGACCCGCAATGGCCCGGCGGCCTCCGGTCGGGAGTTGCCAGGCCCTGAACTGTTGTCGCCATTTCCCCTTGTCCTTTGATGGATCGTTTTGGTGGCACAACCGATACTGCTGAAACGGGTCTTCCAATCGCAGCCCGCGAGCGGGCGGCGGCGCGGTCAGAACACCGCCATCCTGCTGTTGACGAGATCCGTGACCAGCATGTGGCCCGGGGCGTGGGTAATGCAGAATTCCGGGCGCACCGCCGCGACCACGGACTGGGGCGTCACGCCGCAAGCCCAGAACACCGGCATTTCGCCCGCCCGTATCTCAACGGGATCACCATAGTCCGGGCGGCCGATGTCGGCAATCCCGATCAACGCGGGGTCTCCGATATGCACGGGCGCGCCGTGGACCGAAGGAAAGCGCGAGGTGACCTGGATGGCGCGGATCGCGTCGGCGGCCTTCAAGGGACGCATCGAGACGACCAGCGGCCCGCTGAAGGCGCCCGCGGCATGCGTCGGGACGTTGGTGCGGTACATCGGCACGTTGCAGCCCTGCTCGATGTGGCGCACGGGCAAGCCGTTGTCCAGCATCGCTTCCTCGAACGAGAACGAGCAGCCGATCAGGAAGGACACCAGGTCGTCGCGCCAGACGTCGCGCACGTCGGTGGGCTCGGCCACCAGCTCGCCGTCCTTCCAGACGCGGTAGCGCGGAATGTCGGTGCGGATGTCGATGCCGCGGCCCAGTTCCGGCAGCGCGGGATCGCCCGGCTCGGACATGGCCAGCAGCGGACAGGGCTTGGGATTGCGCTGGCAGAAATGCAGGAAATCCGCCGCCAGCGCGCGCGGCAGGATGGCCAGGTTGGCCTGGACGTGGCCGGGCGCCAGGTTCGCGGTGGGGCCGGTCAACTTGCCGCTGCGGGCATCCAGCCGCGCCTGCCGGGCCAATTCCACGCTGGCGCTCGCCGCTGGATTCGAAACCATGCCTATCCCCTCGATGACGATGTCGGTATGGAGACATTGCACAGGAACCGCGGCCCGCCGTCCAATCACAAGTTGCGATAAACCCCGATCAGAATTCCTTATCAGGGTTATGCCGGATGGCGCAACGCCTCTTCCCGGGCAATCTGCTGCGCCGCCTCGGCCACGGCGCGCGGAATCTGGCTGTCGGGCCCCTGCATCCAGCAGGCCGTGTAATGCAGCGGCGGCAGGACCGGCGCCTTGACGTCCAGGATGCGCAGTTGGCCCTGGGCCAGTTCTTTGTGCAGGATGACGGGCGCGATGACGGCCGTGCCGATGCCGTCCTGCGCCATCCGCACGATCACGCTCAGCGCCGAGCTGCCATACATGCGCGGGGCCTCCACGCCGGCCTGTTGCAGCAACTGGCGCACGGCGCGGTGCGGGTCGGTGGTGGAGGAATACGTGATGACGGGCCATTCGGCCAGCCGCTTCAGCGCAACGGGCTGGCGCCCCACCTTGAGCTTGGGGCTGGCCACCCATTGCAGGGGATAGTTGCACAGGTAGAGGTTTTCGACCCGCGGCTCCTCCATCGGCCCCAGCAGGAACGCCAGGTCGATCTGGCGAGAGGCCAGTTGCGTCTTCAGCATCGTGGTGGTGTCCACCTGGATTTCGACCATCAGCGCCGGATAGGCGTCGTGCAGGTACTCCATCAGGGTGGGCAGCCAGGTGTGGACGATGGTCTCGGACACGCCCAGCCTGAGCGTGCCGCTCATGACGCTCTTGGCCCGCGCGGCCTCCTGCATGTCGCGCCGCATCTGCAGCATGCGTTCGGCATGCGACAGCAGTTCGCGGCCCTTGCCGGTCAGCTTGATGCCGCGGGTGTCGCGGTCGAACAGCCGCACGCCCAGGTCCGACTCCAGCGAGGCGATGCGCTGGGAAATCGCGGGCTGGGTGGCATTGAGTTTCTCGGCGGCGGCGCGGAAGCCGCCGAGCGTGGCCACCCAGAAGAACGTCTCGATATTGCGCAGATCGATCATGGCACCGGCGTTCGGCTATGGAGCCGCCATCTTAGCGCCTGCCCGCCGTCACAGGCCCGCGAACAGTTCCTCGACCGACAGGCCGATGGCCAGGATGCGGCGGTCCGCGCCGTTGCTGCCGGCGATCATCAGGCCGACCGGCGCGGTGCCGGCCGCCTGGCAAGGCAGCGACAGCGCGCAGCCATCCAGAAAATTGATCAGCGTGGGATTGCGCAGGATGAGGCCGTTGGCGGCGTAGTATGCGTCGTCCGAGGCCTGCAGGTCGGCCACCGCGGGCGCCACGATCGGCGTGGTCGGCATGATCAGCGCGTCGTAGCCGGCGATGCGGCGGTCCACCGCCGCGACCCAGGCCTCGCGGGCGTCCAGCAAGTCCAGGTAGTCGGCCGCGCTCATGTCCTTGCCGCGGATGATGCGCGAGACGACCCGGGGATCGTAGCGCTTGCCGGCGCGCGCGATCAGGTCCCGGTGCCAGGCCCAGGCCTCGGCGGCGGTGAAGCCGCCCTTGGAATTGATGGCCGCCAGTTCGGCGAACTCCGGGACCGCGATCTCGTCGACCAGGGCGCCCGCGCCCTTCAGCCGGGCCACCGCGGCAGCGAAGCTCTCGGCCACGTGCTTGTCGATGGCGTCCAGCGCCAGCGTGGTCGGGACGGCCAGGCGCAGGCCGCGCAGCGGCATCGCCTCCGGCACGGGGCCGCCGTCGCCCGACAGGATGGCGTCGAGCTCGGCGCAGCAGCGCACGCTGGCGGCGATGGGGCCGATGGAATCCAGGTTGGCCGACAACGGCAGCACGCCGGCCATGGAAACGCGCCAGGCGCTGGGCTTGAAGCCGGTCAGGCCGCAAAGCGCCGCGGGGATGCGCACGGAGCCGCCCGTGTCCGAACCGATGGCGGCCACCGCCATGCCGTCGGAGACGGACACGGCCGCGCCCGAGGACGAACCGCCCGGAATGCGGCCGGTGGCGCGGTCGTAGGGATTCAGGGGCGTGCCGTAATGGGGGTTGATGCCCAGGCCCGAATAGGCGAATTCGGTCATGTTGGTGCGGCCGATGACGACCGCGCCGGCAGCGATCAGGCGCTGCACGACTTCCGCGTCCGCGTCGGCCGCCGGTTCGCCTTCGCGCGCCACCGAGCCGGCCATCGTGGTTTCGCCTTCGACGTCGAACAGGTCCTTGATGCTGATGGGCAGGCCGTCCACGGCCGAGCGGACGATGCCCGCCGCGCGCAGCGTGTCGGACGCGCGCGCCTGCGCCAGCGCCGACTCGGCGTACAGCCGGGTGAAGACGCGGGCGCCCTCGCCCGCTTCGTCCTGCGCCCGGGCCAGGGCGGCTTCCGTAAGCGCCACGGAACTCGTTCGGCCCTCGCGCAGGGCCAGATTCAGATCATTCAGGGTCGAAACCATAGTCATCCCAGTGCCGCCGGGCGGCGTAAGTGCGAATGGGCGCGCCCGGCATGGGCGCGCCTGGCGATCAGCGCCGGGGGCCTGGCTCAGGCCACCACGGGCAGCGTCTCGACATGATAGCGGTGACGCAGGCTGCGCTGGCGGCGCGGATCGTGCAATTCCATCGTGAAGTCGACGGACGGCCGGATGCCGCCGATCGCGCCCACCGTGCCGCAGGTCATGCCGGCGCCTTCGGGCAGCGCGTCGGCGCCGCCGGTGTAGCCGGCGATCAGGTCCCGCGGGGTGCGCAGCGACGCCAGCGGGCCTTCCTGGTACAGGACTTCCACGCCGTTCTCGACGATGTACGAACGGATGACCAGTTCGTCCCAGTAGTCCGCCACGTCGGCCAGGCGCCATGCGCTCCTGGCCACGGGCTTCACGCAGACCTGCTTGGACATCGCCACGCTGTAGGTCTCGAGCTTGCGGTCGGTGTGGTCGGAGGCGATGCTGACGTACATCTCGCCTTCCGCCGCGAACACGAAGGTCTCGACTTCGCCCGAGGACTCCTCGCCCAGCGCCTGCACGGTCTCGTCCTGGGTCAACTGGTTGGCGGCGATGCGGTAGTACAGCGGCACGCTGCTGGGGCGCGGCACGCCGATGGCGGCCAGCTCTTCGATGTGGTGCTCGATGGCGGCCATGTCGCGGCCGGCCCAGCCGGCAACGATCACGGTGTTGAACTCGACCGCCACCTGGCGAGGCTGCGATCCTTCGATCTGGAATACGGCTTTCATATCTGTCCTGCGAAAACTAGGAGGTAAACGGCGCGGCGGCCCGCCGCGCCCGGAAGGTGTCCGTGGAAACGCGCGTCAACCGAACACGCGCGGCAGCCACAGCGCCAGGTCGGGCCAGAACGCCAGCAAGGCCAGCATCACGAACATGGCCAGGACGAACGGCAGGCTGCCGACGATCACCGCGTTCATGGATCCGCTCTTGCGCAGGCTGTGCACCACGAACAGGTTCAATCCGACCGGCGGCGTGATCAGCGCGGCTTCGACCAGCACGATGATCACGATGCCCAGCCAGATGGGGTCGAAGCCCAGCGCGATCATGATCGGCGCCACGATGGGGATCGTCGTGATCATCATGGACAGCGTTTCCATGAAGCAGCCGAGCACCAGGTAGAAGACGATCACGATCAGCAGCATCCACCCCGGCGACATGCCCAGGCCGGTGATCGACCGCGTCAGCGCGTCGGTCAGGCCGGTGGCGGACAGGACGAAGTTCAGGAAACTGGCGGCGATGACGATCAGCATGATCATGGCCGTCGAACGCATGGTGCCTTCCATCGCTTCGCGCAGCATCGACCAGGACAGGCGCCGGAACCACGCGGCCAGGACCAGCGCGCCCAGCACGCCCAGCGCGGCGGCCTCGGTCGGCGTCGCCAGCCCGGCGTAGATGGATCCCACCACCAGGAGGAAGATGCCCAGGGGCGGCGCCAGGTGCACCAGGCTCCTGAAGCGCTCGCCCCAGGTCGCGTGGATCTTCTTGCCGCCCCACTCCGGCTTGGCCAGGCAGGCGATCCCCACGGTCAGCATGAACAGCGCGGCCATGACCAGGCCCGGGATAATGCCGGCCAGGTACAGCTTGGGCACCGATGAATTGGTCAGTACGCCATAGATGACCAGGTTGATCGAGGGCGGAATCAGGATGCCCAGCGTGCCGCCGGCGGCAAGGCTGCCCAGGAACAGGGGTTCGTTGTAGCCGTACTTGCGGATCTGCGGAATCGCGACCGTGCCCACGGTGGCCGCGGTGGCCACGCTGGAGCCGGAGGTGGCCGAGAACAAGGTCGACGCGCCGATGTTGGCGTGCATCAGCCCGCCCGGCAGCCACGACAGCCACAGGCTCATCGCGCCGTACATGCGCTCCGCGAATCCCGCGCGCAGCAGGATTTCGCCCAGCATGATGAACAGCGGAATCGCGACCAGCAGGAACTCGTTGTTCGCGGACCAGGACAGTTCGCCGATCGCGCGCGACAGCGGCAGCATCGAGAACAGCGGGTCCAGCATCAGGCCCAGCACGCCGAGCGCCGCGCCCACGGGAATGGACATGCCGATCAGCACCAGCAGCAGAATCAAGGTGGTGGCGATCATGCGGCTTCTCCTTTCACCATGCGTTCGCCGGCGGCGGCTTCCTCGTCGGCCTCTTCCTGCGCCGAACGCACGCCGCAGATATGCTTCACCAGTTCGATATCGCCCGTGACCAGCGCGGCGGATGCGCGCACCAGCATCAGCGCGACGGTGATGCACATCCAGACCAGGCCCAGCATCCAGAGGCCCTGCGGAATCCACAAGGGCGTGGCCAACGGCGTGTTGGCGGCGGATTTCTGCACCCAGGAAGTCTGCACCACGTCATAGGCGTAATAGGTCAGGAACACCATGAAGACGGCCAGCGCCACCACGGAAATCCAGTCCAGCACGGCCGACACGCGCACCGGCAGATGCTGATAGACCACGTCCACGCGCACGTTGGCGCGTTGCAGCGTGGCGAAGGCCAGCGCCCAGGACGTGCTGATGGCGAAGGCGTAGCTGGACAGCTCGTCCGCGCCGCCCGTCGTGAAGCCCAGGAACTTGCGGGCCAGCACGTCGAACGAGATCAGCAGCACGCTGGCCACCGTCAAGGCGCCGCCGGCCCAGACGGCCGCGCGGGACAAGCTCTCGGCGCGCCGCAATAAAGCGCCGAGCAGGCGGAAGTGTTCGGATTGAGTCATGAATGGAACCTTTGCGGGGCGAGGCACGCATCGCCTCCCCATCGATGTAACAAGCGGCCCCATCGGGATGCCGCGGAGCCGGCTTCGCCGGTCCGCAGGCATGCCCCCCTGGGGGGGGAAGCGCGAAGCGCTTCGGGGGGGGACCTACTTTCGGGGGGGACCTACTTTTTGGCAGTCACACCCAGCGTCTTGCCGATGGTGGCGTTGAAGTCGTTCACGCATTGCGCGGAGCAACGGGCCGCCCACTTGGGCAGCACGGCGTCCTGCGTGACCTTCTTGAGCAGTTCGCGATCCGCGTCCGTGGGCTGGACCAGGACCATCTTGCCCTTGACCGGGTACGGGCACTCGGCGGCGCCCGTGTTGCAGTCATAGCCTTCCTGAGTCTGGCGCGCCGCGGCGTCCCAGATGTTGTCGACCAGCGTCTTCACATTGGTCTGCAGGAAGGTGCGCACCTTGGGATCCAGCTTGTCCCAGGCCTTCTGGTTCACGGCATGGATCTGCTGGTTCCAGTTGATCGGCAGGGCCACCAGGTGCGTGGACACCTCGTACCACTTGGCCGAGTAGCCCGACAGCGAACCCGTGATGGCGCAATCGACCACCTTGTTCTGCAGGGCCGGCACGACTTCGCCGAACGCCATGGTCACGCTGGAGCCGCCCAGCGCCTCGACGAACTCGGCGGTGGTGCGGCTGCTGGTGCGCACCTTCTTGCCCCTGAGGTCGGCCAGGCCCTTGATCTCGGCGTTGCAGAACAGCACCTGGGCGGGATAGGTGGAAATGCCCAGCAGCTTGACGTTGTTGCCTTCGCCGTACAGTTTGGCGTAGACCGGCTCGAAGGCGTCGGTGACGGCGCGCGCGGTCTTGGCGTCCGGCGCCAGGCCGGCCAGGTCGATCGCTTCGTTGATGGGGTTGTCGCTGGCGAAGTACGACAGGGTGGCGGTGCCGAACTCCACCACGCCCTGCGACATCAGGCGCAGCAGTTCGGGGCCTTTCAGGCCCATTTCGTTGAAGCCCTTGATATCCGCCGTGATCTGTCCTTTGGACTGCTCGGGAACGGTCTTCGTCCAGAACGGTTTTTCGTAATCGTTATAGGCGGTCAGGTTGCTCAATCCCCCCACGACCTTCAAGTGGGTCTTGGGCAGGTCCTGCGCCTGGGCCGCGCCGGCCAGCAGGCTGGCGGCGACGGCGGCGAAAACCAGAGACTTTTTCATGGACAAAACTCCTAGCTGGCGGGATGGTATGCCGCGCGCGGGATCCCGTTATCCTCGTCGCGCGCGGATGGCTGCCGGGAAGTCAGGAGCCCCGCGATCATTGTTGGTGCGCCGCCATTGCATCCTCAGGGCCCTGGGGCGTCCAATCGTATGTTGCGATACGGGGGTATAAATATTTCTTGGGTCTCGCCGGCACGGCGCGCGGCATTTTCCGCAAACGACGCGGCAGCGCGGCTTTGCGGGCCGCGGCGGCGGCCCGCGCGAATGCGCCCGGATGGCCCCCGATTGAAAAAGGGGCATCGTCTGCTGGGGAAAACACCTAGGGCCCGCGGCCTTCGGAAGCGCCCCGCGCAGCCCCTAGAGGGGTGTGCCGCCGTCGGCCTGGCCGGCCACTTTCTGCGCCATCTGCGCGATGATGCGCACGGCGTGGCTGTCGGGCCCCTGGACCCAGGTCGCCGTGAAACTCAGTTCCGGCAAGGGGTCCGCCTCCACCCGCAGGATGCGCAGCTCG
Organism: Achromobacter veterisilvae; assembly: GCF_037619525.1. Classification (NCBI taxonomy): domain Bacteria; kingdom Pseudomonadati; phylum Pseudomonadota; class Betaproteobacteria; order Burkholderiales; family Alcaligenaceae; genus Achromobacter; species Achromobacter veterisilvae. The sequence continues at coordinate 4,455,615 of NZ_CP148753.1, forward strand.
CCCCGCGCCAGTTCCTTGCCCAGGAACACCGGCGCGATGACGCTGGTGCCGATCCCGTCCTGCGTCATGCGCACCACCATCGACATCGACGCGCTGCCGTACATGCGCGGCGCGGTCACGCCGGCCCGCGTCAGCATGTCGCGCACGACGCGGTACGGCGCGCTGTTGGACGGATACGTAATGATGGGCAGCCTGCCGATCCGCTCCAGGGTCAGCGGTTCAGGCCCCAGGTCCAGCGCGGGGCTGGCCACCCAGGCCAGCGGATACGTGCACAGCGCCAGGTTCTCGACCCGCGCCTCCAGCACGGGCCCCATCAGGAAGGCCAGGTCGATCTGGCGCGACATCAGGTGCGAACGCAGCACGTGGGTGGTGTCCACCTCGATCTCCAGCACCAGCGCCGGATAGGTCGTGTGGATCAGTTCGATCAGCGTGGGCAGCCAGGTCTGCACGATGGTCTCGGCCACGCCGATGCGCACGGTGCCGGTCATGACGTTCTGCTCCCGCGCGGCCTCGAACATGTCGCGCCGCACCTGCAGCATGCGCTCGGCGTGCGACAGCAGTTCGTGCCCCTTGCCGGTCAGCTTGACGCCGCGCGCGTCGCGCTCGAACAGGCGCACGCCCAGGTCCGCCTCCAGCGAGGCGATGCGCTGCGATACCGCAGGCTGCGTGGTGTTGAGCTTTTCCGACGCGGCGCGAAAGCTGCCCAGCGTGGCCACCCAGAAAAAAGTTTCTATGTTGCGTAATTCGATCATGAGCCTGTTCCCCCGGCGCGATGAGCGTATCATGTCAGCCGCCCGTCAGTGCCCTGGAACAGTGCCCCAAACTAAGGAGTTTTCCGATGACCCCGGCCGATAACGGTCGTCCGCGCTCCGGCGCGCCCGCCGCCCGCGGCCCGATGGTCGGGGTGCTGTTGCTGGTGCTGTCGATGTGGACCCTGTCCTGCCTGGACGCCAGCGGCAAGTGGGTAATGAACGCGGGCGTGCCGCTGCTGGTGCTGTCGTGGTTCCGCTACGCGGTGCACCTGCTGCTGGTGCTGGCCCTGGTGCTGCCCGCGCGCGGGCTGGGGGTATTCCGCAGCAACAAGCCGCGCGAGCAGATCATCCGCGGCGGCTCGATGTTCCTCGCCACGCTGATGTTCTTCACAACGCTGAGCTACATCCCGCAGGCCGAGGCCACCGCCATCAACTTCCTCGCGCCGCTGCTGGTGCTGTCCGCCGCGCCCTGGGTCCTCAAGGAACCGGCGCGCCTGTCGCGGTTCATCGCCGCCGGCGTGGCCTTCATCGGCGTGGTCATCGTAATCCGCCCGGGCGGCGGGCTGCATCCGGTCGGCACGATCTTCGGCCTGATCACCGCCTGTTGTTTCGCGGTGCAGTTCATCGCGACCCGGCGCGTCGCGGGCGACGACCCGTTCACCTCGCTGATCTGGAGCGGCGCGGTGGGCACCCTCTTCCTGACGCTCGCCCTGCCCTTCATCCTGCCGCCCGCCCTGCCGGTGCTGCGGGCGCTGGCGCCGATGGACTGGGTCCTGCTGATCTCCACCGGTATCACCGGCGGCCTGGGCCATCTGTTCCAGATCGCGGCCTATCGCCGCGCCCCGGCCTCCACGCTGGCGCCCTTCGTCTACCTGCAGATCATCAGCGCCACGTCGGTCGGCTGGCTGGTGTGGGGCCACTTCCCCGACGCGCTGACCTGGCTCGGCATCGCCATCATCTGCGCCAGCGGCATCTGCATCGGCGTGGTGGAATGGCGCCGCGGCCGCGCGCCGGCCGCGCCCCTGGCGGACGCCCGCGCCCGCTGACCGGGCGGCGGGCGTCCCGCGGGCGCCTCCCGTACAATGCGGGTCGCTCTTGCGCTCAGCGGCAGGGGCTCCTCCCCCCGGCATCCCCCGAATCGAGGCCTTCATGATCATCAAGCCCCGTGTGCGCGGTTTCATCTGCGTGACCACCCACCCCGTCGGCTGCGCCGCCAACGTCAAGAACCAGATCGACTACGTCAAGGCGCAGGGGCCGATAGCGGGCGGGCCCAAGCGCGTCCTGGTGATCGGGGCGTCGACCGGCTACGGGCTCGCCGCGCGCATCAGCGCGGCGTTCGCCTGCGGCGGACAGACGCTGGGCGTGTTCTACGAGCGGCCGCCCGAGGACGGCAAGCCCGCCACGGCGGGCTGGTACAACACCGCCGCCTTCCACGAGCACGCGCACGCCGAAGGGCGGTATGCGCAGAGCATCAACGGCGACGCCTTCTCGGACGAAATCAAACAGAAAACCATCGACACCATCAAGCGCGACCTGGGCCAGGTCGACCAGGTGGTCTACAGCCTGGCCGCGCCCCGCCGCATCCACCCCCGGACCGGCGAGGTCTTCAATTCCACGCTCAAGCCCATCGGCGCCCCCGTGAGCCTGCGCGGCCTGGACACCGGCCGCGAAGCGGTGAAGGATTCCGTGCTGGAACCGGCCACGCAGGCCGAAATCGACGCCACCGTCGCGGTCATGGGCGGCGAAGACTGGCAGATGTGGATCGACGCGCTGCTTGCGGCCGGCGTGCTGGCCGAAGGCGCCACGACCACGGCGTTCACCTACCTGGGCGAGAAGATCACCCACGCCATCTACTGGAACGGCTCGATCGGCGCGGCCAAGAAGGACCTGGACCAGAAGGTCCTGGACATCCGCGCCAAGCTGGCCGCGCGCGGCGGCGACGCCCGCGTGTCGGTGCTGAAAGCGGTGGTGACGCAAGCCAGTTCGGCGATCCCGATGATGCCGCTGTACCTGTCGCTGCTCTTCAAGGTCATGAAGGAGCAAGGCACGCACGAAGGCTGTATCGAGCAGGTGTACGGCCTCTACCGCGACAGCCTTTGCGGCCCGGCCCCGATCCTGGACCAGGACGGCCGCCTGCGCGCCGACCGCAAGGAACTCGATCCCGAAGTGCAGGACCGCGTGCAGGCGCTGTGGAACCAGGTCTCGAACGACAATATCTACCAGGTGACGGACTACGCCGGCTACAAGCAGGAATTCCTGCGCCTCTTCGGCTTCGAGATCGACGGCGTGGACTACGAGGCCGACGTCGAGCCGGCCGTGGAGATCCGCGGCCTGGTCTGACCGGATCGGGTTGCGTCAGAAGTATTCGAGCGTCACGACCTTGTGCCGCCGCACGCTGCCGTCCGGCCACGGAACCGGCGTCGAGACGCTTGTGCTGACTTTGACGCGGTTCCCGGCGGGCGTGGGCGGCCGGTCGGCGGACGCCCAACAGCTCACCCGGGGAACCGCCTTCCCCCCGGTATTGCCCTTCATTTCAACCTTGCATGCCGCGGGCTCCACGATGGCGCCGGTGAAGCGGATCATGCCGCTCTGGGCGCTGGCGACGACGGGAACCAGCAACGAGATAACAGACAACGCACGCGTCAAAGTGTGAATAGTCATGACGACTCCTGAGCGCAGGCAAGTCCGGAAGGCGGGTTCACCTTCCTTACTTCTGATTACGGCGTCGTCTTGAAAAACTATACGTCGGGAAAACAACTACTCGGCCGGAATAATTCCAGCAGCCGGTCCAGGCCGCCGGTGTCGATCGCCACGTTCACCTCCTGGCGCACCGCCGGCTTGGCGCGATAGCCCACCGACAGGCCGGCCGCGCGCATCATCGGCAGGTCGTTGGCGCCGTCGCCCACGGCGATGGCGCGCTCCGGCCCCACCCCCAGGGCCGCGCACACTTCCAGCAGCTTGCGGCGCTTTTCCTCGCCGTCGCAGATGTCGCCCCAGGCTTGCGGCAGCAGCCGGCCCGTCAGGCGGCCGTTCTCTACCTCCAGCACATTGGCGCGCACGTCGTCCAGCCCCAGGCGCAGGCGCAGCCGGTCGGTGAAGCAGGTGAAGCCGCCGGTCACCAGCAGGCAGGTCAGGCCGGCCGCCTTGCACGCCGCGATCAGCGTCTCGGCGCCCGGGTTGATGCGCAGCCGCTGTTGGTAGACCTCGTCCAGCGCGGCCTCGGGCATGCCGGCCAGCAGCGCCACGCGCTCGCGCAGGCTCTGCTTGTAGTCCACGATCTCGCCGCGCATGGCGGCCTCGGTCAGCGCCGCCACCTCCGCTTTCCTGCCCATCAGGTCCGCCATCTCGTCCAGCGTCTCGATCGAGATCAGGGTGGAGTCCATGTCGAAGGCGATGAGCCGGTAGTCCGACAACGCAAGCGGCGGCTCGATGCCGCGCCAGTGCAGGCCGGGGGTCGTCTTGGGCAACAGCATGGGGAAAGTCCTTGTCTATCCGGGTTGGGAAGGGCCCCGCCCTTGCGCGCAGAGCCATTCGATGAACAATTGCGCCGACGCCGCGGCCGGGCCGTCCGGCCGGTACAGCGCATGGATGCCGGCGTTGGGCAGTTGCGGTTCCGTGAACAGCGGCCGCAGTCGGTCGGCGCGGATATCGTCGTCCAGCAGGCACCAGGGAGCCAGCGCGATGCCCAGATCGTTCATGGCGGCCTGCATGCACAGGAATTGATGGTCGAAGACCGGCCCGGGCAATTGCGCGGGCACATCCACCTTCGCGAGCGCGAACCAGCGCGGCCAGTGGTCCATGCCGCCCGATATCTTCAGCAGCGGATGCCCCAGGCAGTCCGCCGGCGCGGCCAGCCGGTTGCGCTCGATGAAGCGCGGCGACGCCACCGGCACGTGGAAGTCGTCCAGGCAGTGTACGCAGGCCAGCTCCGAATGCGCCATGTAGCCGTGGCGGATCAGCACGTCGCTGCCGGTGTCGCCTCCCCGGTCGAGGAACGGGCGCCCTTGCGTGGTCAGTTGCACGTCGATGCCCGGATGCCGCGCCTGGAACGCCGACAGCCGCGGAATCAGCCACTTCATGGTCAGCGACGGCGTGGCGCACACGCGCAGCACGCCGCCGTAGGCAGGCGATTTCAGCTTGGCGGTGGCCGCCGCGATGCGTTCCAGGCTGGCCTGGACCTCGGGAAAATACGCCTGGGCGCAGGGCAGCAGCGCGACGCCGCGCGCCTCGCGCGCGAACAGGGGCTGCCCCACATACTCTTCGAGAATGCGGATCTGCTGGCTGACCGCGCTGTGCGTGATGCTCAGTTCGTCGGCGGCCGCGGTGAAACTGCGCAGGCGCGCCGCGGCTTCGAACACCCGCAAGGCCTTCAGCGGCGGCAGGCTCGGCCCCGCCATCTCAGGCCAGGCCCGCCCGGGCGCCCGCCCGGCGCCTCGCTGTGCTGCTCTTTCCCACGTTTACCCTTGTCGTCTATTTATTGTCGGCGCGCCATTGCCGGCGCGCGCGCCCTGTCCAGCCGCATTCTAGGGGATAGGCCGGCCGCCGACCTCTTAGAAAATCTAACGCCACGCCTTAAAAAACACTGCTGGTCGCCGGGCGGGCCCCTTCCTATGATGCCGACAACCCCAGGCAGGAACCCAACATGGCATCAATCACGGTAGACGGCATCGTCAAGACCTTCGGCGGGCAGCAGGTGCTGCGCAATCTGTCCCTGCACATCCCGGACGGCGCGTTCTATACGCTGCTGGGCCCCAGCGGCTGCGGCAAGACCACCCTGCTGCGCTGCATCGCCGGCTTCTACGCGCCCGACGGCGGACGCCTGCTGTTCGACCAGGACGACGTGACCCATGTGTCCGCGCACCGCCGCGACATCGGCATGGTGTTCCAGGACTACGCCCTGTTCCCCGACAAGAGCGCCTTCGACAACGTGGCCTACGGCCTGCGCGCCCGCGGCGTGGCGCGCGCCGAGACCGCGCGGCGCGCCAACGAAGCCCTGGACAAGGTGGGACTGCTGGCGCTGGCGGACCGCTACCCCGCGCAGATGAGCGGCGGACAGCGCCAGCGCGTGGCCCTGGCGCGCGCGCTGGTGATCCGGCCGCGCGTGCTGCTCATGGACGAGCCCCTGTCCAATCTCGACGCCAAGATGCGCCTGCAGATGCGCGACGTGATCCTGGACCTGGTGCGCGAAGCCGGCATCACCACGGTCTTCGTGACGCACGACCAGGAAGAGGCGCTGGCGATGTCGGACCGGATCGCGATCATGGACCACGGCGACATCGCCCAACTGGGCACGCCCGAGGAACTCTACGGCACGCCCGTGAACGCCTACGTGGCGGACTTCATCGGCTCGGCCAACGTGATTCCCGTGCCGGCCAGGAACGGCCAGGCCGGCGCCCCGGCCGGCCACGTCCGCTACGAACTCTGCGGGCTGGGCTTCGACGGCATGCAAGGCAGCGAGCGGCTGGGAGAGAACGGCGTGCTGATCGCGCGTCCCGAAGAGCTGGCCCTGATGGCCCCCACGCCCTACGTGCCCAACACCCTGCCCGGCAAAGTGCTGCGGCGGCAGTACCTGGGCTTCAAGACGGCCTACCGGATCGCGCTGGACAACGGCGCCGAGATCCGCGTCGAACTGCATGCCGGCAACATGGTGGCGCAGTTCCAGCCGGGCGAGGCCGTGCAGGTGCTGATCCCGGCCGACAGCCGCGTCGTCAACGCCTGAGGACGCGCCCGCCATGAAAATCCAATGGTGGCCCTGGGGCATCCTCACCGCGATCAGCCTGGCCCTGCTGCTGTTCTTCGTGCTCTATCCGCTGGGCGTGCTCTTCGGCAACAGCGTCACGGGACAGGACGGCGGCTTTTCGCTGGAGGGCTTCCAGGCCCTGCTGGCCGACTCGCAGTACGTCGAGGCTTTCGGCAATACGCTGATCCTGGGCCTGGCGGTCACGGTCTGCACGGTGCTGGTGGGCGTGCCGTTCGCCTACATGGTGGCGCGCTACGACTTCCCGCTGAAGAACCTGGTGGCCATCCTGCCGGTGCTGACCATCGTCATCCCCGAGATCATCGTGGGCCAGTCCTGGCTGCTGATCCTGGGCAACAACGGCATCCTGACGAACCTGCTGGGCGATGCCGGCATCTCGCTGCCGTCGTTCTACGGCTGGACGGGCATGCTGTTCTCCATGACGCTCGTCTACTACACCTACATCTACCTGGGCGTGCTGGCCGCCTTGCGCGGCTTCGACGGGCAACTGGAGGAAGCGGGCCTGAGCCTGGGCACGCCGCCGTTCCTGACCAAGCTGCGCGTGCTGGTGCCGGTGCTGCTGCCCGCGGTGCTGGTCAACGCGCTGGTCGTATTCACGCTGGTGGTGGGCAACTTCGCGCTGGCGATGCTGCTGGGCAGCCGCGTGCCGCTGCTGTCCGTCATGACGTACAACACCTTCGTGAGCGAAATGGGCGGAAGCCCGACGCTGCAGAGCGCGATGTCGGTGGTGTCCATCGCCATCGTCGCCATCGTGCTGTTCTTCCAGAAGCGCGTGGTCGAGCGCAAGGTCTACACGATGACGCAGGGCCGCGCCCCGGCGGCCGTGCGCGTGCGGTCCTGGAACGCCATGCTGTATACCGGCGGCGTGGGCCTGGTGATCTTCATTTCGCTGCTGCCGCTCATCGTCGTCTTCATCGCGGCGTTCACCAAGACCAGCGGGCCGGTCATGCAATGGGGGCAATGGTCCCTGGCCAGCATGCAGCGCGCGCTGCACGGGGCGCCGGAACCCATCCTGAATTCGCTGAAGTTCGCGTCCCTGGCCACGGTGCTGGGCGTCGCTTTCGCGGTGCTGGTCAGCTACCTGACGATCAAGAAGCGCAGCGCGTCCACGCAGGTGCTGGACTACATCGTGGTGCTGCCGCTGACCATCTCCGGCACGGTGCTGGGCATCGCCCTGGTGCAGACCTTCAACACCGGCTGGCTCGTGCTGGCGGGCACCTCCGGCATCATGGTGCTGTGCTACACGGTGCGGCGCCTGCCCTTCGCGGTCCGCAACGCCTCGTCAGTGCTGTTCAACATTCCCGAGTCGATCGAGGAAGCCTCGATCAGCCTGGGCGTATCCCCGCTCATGACCTTCTTCAAGGTGGTCCTGCCCGCCATGAAGGCGTCGATCATCTCGGCGGCCATCCTGATGTGGCTGACGACGATCTCCGAGCTGTCGGCGTCCATCGTCGCCTACAGCGGCGGCCTGGAGACGATGCCCATCGCCATCTTCCGCCAGGTCGACGGCGGCAGGCTGGGCATGGCGTCGGCCTACGGCGCGGCGCTGGTCACCGTGATCGTGCTGCCCATCATCGTGTCGGTCAAGGCGTTCCGCATCAAGCTGTTCTCCGGCAAATAACCCACTCGCACAGAGGCTACCCATGCAACTCAAGCACCTCCTTCAGTACAGCGTCCTGGCCGCGGCCCTGGCAACCGGCGCCGCCCATGCCCAGAATGTCGTGCTCTATTCGTCCAACAACACGGAAACAATCGAAACCGCGCTGGACGCGGTGAAGATGAAGTCGCCCAAGCTGAACGTGCAGCCGGTCACCGGCGGCACGGGGACGATGATGAAGCGCATCGAGGCCGAGTCGCAGAATCCGCGCGGCGACCTGTTCTGGAGCGGCGGCTTCGGCACGCTGGGCGCGTACCGCCAGCACCTGCAGCCCTACCGTCCGGCCGACCTGGACAAGGTCCCGGCCGAATTCCGCGGCCCGGACGACCTGTGGGTGGGCACGAACGTGCACGTGATGGTGATGATGGTCAACGAGCGCCAGCTCAAGGGCCTGCCCGCCCCCGCCACCTGGTCCGACCTGATGCAGCCGCAGTGGAAGAACAAGTTCGCCATCACCGATCCGTCCAAGAGCGGCACCGCCTACATGCTGGTGTACGGCCTGTACAAGCAGTTCGGCCAGGAAGGCCTGGACAAGATCGCGGCGAACGCGGTCGTCACCGCCTCGTCCGGCACCACCTACAAGGGCGTGGCTGCCGGCGAGTACGCCGTGGGCATGACGCTGGAATACGCCGCGCAGGAGTACGTGGCCGGCGGCCAGAAGGAAATCAAGCTGGTGTACCCGACCGAAGGCAGCTACCTGGCGCCCGAAGGCATGTTCATCATCAAGGGCGCGAAGAACCTGGACGCGGCCAAGGCGCTGTACGACGGCCTGCTGAGCAAGGAATCTCAGGAAGCGCAACTGGTGAAGAACTTCCGCCGCCCGACGCGCACCGACGTGGCGGTGGCCAGCCTGACCACCCTGCCCGACCTGAAGACCATCAAGATCTTCCCGGTCAGCCAGGAAGCCGCGGCCACCGAGTATGAAGCGGTGGTGGCGGCCTGGAACCAGGCCGTGGCGAAGGCAAAGTAAGAGAAGCCCCCACGCCGCACTCGCTTCGCTCGCTTGCTGCCCCATCTTGGGGCGGCCCGGCGGCGGGGCGGCTATTTTTGCGCTGCGCGGGCTTGTAGCTCCCCTAGAAGGACCGCCCGCGGTGTCAGGCGCCGTCGGCCATCCGGCCCGCGGCCAGCACCAACTGGCGTCCGCAGCGGGCGGCGAGGTCGGGATCGTGGGTCACCAGCACCAGCGTGGTGCCGTGCTCGCGGTGCAGGTCGAACATCAGGTCGATGACCGTCACCCCGGTGGCGGCGTCCAGGCTGCCGGTGGGCTCATCGGCGAACAGCAGGTCGGGCCGCACCACGAAGGCGCGGGCGAGCGACACGCGCTGCTGTTCGCCGCCCGACAGGGTGCGAGGGTAATGATGCAGGCGCGCGCCCAGCCCCACCCGCTCCAGCATGGCCTGCGCCGCCTCGCGGGCGGGCTGCCCGGCCAGCTCCAGCGGCAGCATCACGTTCTCCAGCGCGGTCAGGTTGGGCAGCAACTGGAAGGACTGGAACACGAACCCCACGTGATTGGCGCGCAGCCGCGCGCGGCCGTCCTCGTCCAGGGCGAACAAGTCCTGCCCGGCCAGGCGCACGCTGCCCGTGCTGGGAACATCCAGCCCCGCCAGCAGTCCCAGCAAGGTGGACTTGCCCGAACCGGAGCTGCCGGTGATGGCCACCGCGCTGCCGGCCTCGACCGTAAAATCGATGTCTTCCAGGATAGACAGCGTCCCGCCGGCATCGGCCACCCGTTTGCCCAGCCCTTTCACCTCGATCGAATTCTTGCTATCCATGCGCCTATTTTCCCGTCTGCTTCTTGTGTCCGCCGCGGCCTTCGCGGCCGTGGTTCCCGCCCACGCTCAGACCGCCGCGGCGGCCCAGGGTTCCGCGCTGCGCACCGTCCTGGTCCTGGGCGACAGCCTGTCGGCCGAATACGGCCTCAAGCGCGGCACCGGCTGGGTGCCGCTGCTGTCGGCCCGCGTGTCCGAACAATACCCCAACTACCGGGTCGTCAATGCCAGCATCAGCGGCGACACGACCAGCGGCGGCGTCGCGCGCCTGCCCGCCCTGCTGCGCCAGCACGCGCCGGCCGTGGTGGTGCTGGAACTGGGTTCGAACGACGCGCTGCGCGGCCTGCCCCTCGCGATGACCGAACAGAACCTGCGCGCCATGGCGCAGGCCGCCCGCCAGGCCGATGCCCGGGTCCTGATCGTCGGCATGCAGATCCCGCCCAACTACGGCCGCGACTACACCCAGCGTTTCGCCCAGGTGTTCCCCACGGTCGCCAAAGACGAAAACGCCCGGCTCGTGCCCTTCCTGATGGAAGGTATCGCAACGAACCGGGCGATGTTCCAGGCTGACGGCATCCATCCCAACGAGGATGCCCAGCCCCAATTGCTGGACAACGTGTGGCCGACGCTGCGGCCGCTGCTGGACTGAGGCGCCGGGCTCGCCGGTGTCAGGCACTTTCCGGATGGTGTCTGACACCCCATGCACGGCGTCTCAGGCTGAAGGGCATCTTTCCAGGGGTGTCAGACACATGCCTACAGCGCTGAGACCGGCGCCATTCGCTGGTGTCTGACACCCTGGGCACGGCGTCTCATGCCGAAGCGCCTCTTCCTGGGTGTCAGACACTTTCCGAGAAGGCTGAGACCGGCGCCATTCGTCGGTGTCTGACACCCCGCACACGGCGTCTCAGACTGAAGGGCATCTTTCCAGGGGTGTCAGACACTTGCCTACAGAGACACTTTCCGAGAGGGCTGAGACCGGCGCCGTTCCTTGGTGTCTGACACCCCGCGCACGGCGTCTCAGACTGAAGGGCATCTTTCCAGGGGTGTCAGACACTTGCCTACAGAGACACTTTCCGACAACGCTGAGACCGCCGCCATTCGCTGGTGTCTGACACCCTGGGCACGGCGTCCCGTGCCGAAGCGCCTCTTCCCTGGGTGTCAGACACTATCCGGAAGGGCCGCGATCAGCCCGCGGCCGGCTGGTCGCCGCGGATGACCTCGGCGGCGGCGGGCAGCACCTGCACCTTGTACTCCTCGCGCAGCATGCGGATCATCGCTTCGTTCTCGGCCTGGCCCCAGGCGCCCGACAACTGCTGCGCCAGGCGCTCCTTGTCGGCCGGGTCGACCTTGCCGGCCTCGACCTTCTCCAGGCGCACCAGCGTGTAGTCCGCGCCCGACTGCACGCCGGTATAGGCGGGCAGCGTGCCGGCGGACAGGCGCATCACGGCGTCCAGCACCGGACGCGGCAGGTCCTTGGGATCCTGGCGCGACACGGCCACGGGCGCGGCGAAACCTTCCGGCGCGGCGGCCGGGTTGGCCTTGTCCTCGGCCAGGGCGGCCTCGCCGGCCTTCTTGGCGGCTTCCGCCGAGCGCTCGTCCAGCAGCCTGGCGCGGATCGACTCGGCGACCTTGTCCAGCGGCGGCACGTGCGCCGGCTCGACCGCGGCGACGCGCACGGCCAGCATGGTGTCGGGCGACAGTTCGATCACGCCCGAATTCTGCTTTTCGCGCAGCACGTCGGGCGAGAACAGCACCTGGCGCACGCGGGGATTGTCCAGCAGCGCGGCGTCGGGGCTGTCGGCGGCCGAGCCCGGGCCGGCCTTGTCGGCGGGCAGCAGGCCTTCGCGGGTCACGCCGGACGCGGTGCGCAGCTTCAGGCCGACGGTGTCGGCGGCGGGCTGCAGGCTGTCGCGCTGGTCATAGACCTGCTTGTTCAACTGGCTGGCCATCTCCGAGAAACGCACGGCCGCGATCTGCTTGCGGACTTCGGCGGTGATCTGGTCCTTGACCTCGGCCAGCGGCTTGACGGCGGCGGGCTGGATTTCGGTGACCTTGACGATGTGCAGGCCGGACGGGCTTTCGATCACGCCCGAGACCTGGTCCTTGGCCTGGCCGAAGATGGCTTTCTCCAGCGGGCCGGACAGCATGCCGGGAGCGAGCCAGCCCAGGTCGCCGCCATTGGCGGCCGAGCCCGCGTCCTGCGAGTTCTTGCGCGCCAGTTCGGCGAACTGCGCCGGGTCGGCGGCGGCCTGCTTCGCCAGGTCTTCGGCCTTGGCGCGGGCGGCCTTGCGGGCCTCTTCCGTCGCGCCGGGAGCCAGCTCGATCATGATGTGGCTGGCGCGGCGGCGTTCGGGCTGGCCGAAGCGGTTCTTGTTCTGTTCGTAGTAGGCGGCGAGATCCTCGTCCTTGACCTGCACGCCCTGCGTGGCGGCGGCCTCGTCCAGCACCACGTACTGGACCTGGACCTGTTCGGGAACCTGCAACTGCTGCTTGTTGGCGTCGTACCAGGACTGGATGTCGGCCGGGCTGACGCTGACCTGCGAACGGTAGTCCGAGGCCGCGAAGCGGCGAAGCTGCACCGTGCGGATCTGGGTCAGGGCCGTTTCGAGCGAGGCCACGACCTCGGCGGGCGCGCGGGCCGACTGGCCGACGGGCTCCAGCACGCGGGCGACCGCCAGGTCGCGGCGCAGGCCGGCTTCGAACGACGTGGGCGACATGCCCTGCGCGGCCAGCACCTGGCGGTAGCGCTCGGCCGAGAAGCGGCCGTTGTCCTGGACTTCCGGAATCGCGGCGATGGTGTTGCGCAGCGTTTCATCGGACACCGAGAAACGGTTGTCGATGGCGACGTTGGCCAGCAGGCGCTGATTGATCAACTGGTTCAGCAGGCCTTCGCGCAGCGCCGGCGTGTCGATCACGGCCGGGTCGAACTGCGCGCCCAGGCGCTGGCGGAACTGCTCGAGCTGGTTGCGGTGCGCCTGGTCAAACTCGGCGCGCGAAACCGGCTGCCCGGCGACCGTGGCCAGTTCCGGCTCCTGCCGCATGAAACTGTCATAGCCTTGAATCCCGACCAGGAAGAAGGACGGCACGATCAGAAGCAGCAGAATGAGCTGCATCCAGCGCCGATGGCTGCGAATAAATTCGAACATGGAATCCCTGTTGCCGCGCCCCGGGGGGTATCCGCCCGGAGCCGCACGAAAACGCATAAAAAAAGGCGAACCCGATTCGCCCTATTCCCATACCGGTCATGACCGGATCAGCGGGCGGATTTTAGCATTTCTCATTCGTCCTGGAGGCCCGACGGCGCTCGGGGCCGGTTCCCCCGGGCAGAAGCCCCGCGCGGGCACGCGATCGGCCCGGGAACCCGGCCCGGCCCGCATGGAATCGGAGCGCCGTCAACCCGGGGAATCACCATTTCCGCGGCCCCGCCCGCCCCGTATCGTGGCCTGTCAGGGTTTGCCCGAAGCCGGGCCCCGTCCCCCACGCACAGAGGTTATCGCCGATGCCGCTCCCGTCTCTTCGCCCGCTCGTCCTGCGCGCCTGTACCGCCCTGGCCTTCCTGGGCGGCGCCCACGCCGCGCTGGCCGCGCCGGTCGCCGCCGTCCATGAAGCCGCCCAGGCGCAGCGGCAAGGCATGCTGGACACCATGCGCGACCTGGTCGGCATCGAATCGGGCAGCAAGGACGTCGAAGGCGTGGAACGCATCGCCGGACTGATCCGCGACCGCCTCAAAGCGCTGGGCGGTACCGTCGAGATCCTGGCCGCCACCGACGTCTTCCGCCTGGACGACACGCCCGAGAAGGTCGGGCCCATGGTCCACGCCGAGTTCAAGGGCAAGGGCGACAAAAAGATCATGCTGATCGCCCACATGGATACCGTCTATCGCAACGGCATGCTGAAGGACCAGCCCTTCCGCATCGACGGCGGCAAGGCCTACGGGCTGGGCATCGCCGACGACAAGCACGGCGTGGCGCTGATCCTGCACACCGTCGCCCTGCTGCAGAAGCTGGGCTTCGCGGACTACGGCACTCTCACCGTGCTGATCAACGGCGACGAGGAAATCAGCTCGCCCGGCGCGCGCAACACCATCACCCGCCTGGGCGCCGACCAGGACGCCGTCTTCTCGTTCGAAGGCGGCGGGGCCGAGGCGCGCCTGACGCTCGCCACCAGCGGCATCGGCGCGGCCTACCTCACGGTGCAGGGCAAGACCTCGCATGCCGGCGCCCGCCCCGAAGGCGGCGTCAACGCGCTCTATGAACTGGCGCACCAGTTGCTGCAACTGGACAAGCTGTCCAGGCCCGAGGAAGGGCTGAAGCTGAACTGGACCGTGGCCCAGGCCGGCACCAATCGCAACGTCATTCCGGGCCTGGCCACCGCCCAGGCCGACGCCCGCGCGCTGCGCGTCTCCGATTTCGACGCGCTGTCGTGCAGCCTGGAGGAAGGCATCCAGAAGAAGCTGCTGCCCGAATCGAAAGTCAGCGTGAAGTTCGAAGTCCGCCGCCCGCCGCTGGAGGCCACGCCCGCCTCGCGCGCCCTGGCCCGGCACGGCGTAGAGATCTACAAAGAGCTCGACCTGCCCCTGAAAGTGGTGGACCGCGCCAGCGGCGGCGGCACCGACGCCGCCTTCGCCGCCCTGAAGGCGCGCGGCCCCGTGATCGAGGGCATGGGGCTGAGCGGCTTCGGCGCCCACTCGAACGACGCCGAGTACATCCAGATCGACAGCATCGTGCCGCGCCTGTACCTGGCGGCGCGGATGATCATGGACGTCTCGCAGGGCAAGGCGCCCGCGAAGTAGGAGTATCCTTGCAACCCTGTCCAAAAGAACCTGATAGCAACACCCCCATGAGCGCAACCCTCCCCTCCTGGCCCTATTCCCGCTACATCGCCCACCGCGGCGGCGGCCGGCTGGCCCCGGAGAACACGCTGGCCGCCATGCGCGTCGGCGCCGAGCACGGTTTCACGATGTTCGAATACGACGTCAAACTGAGCAGCGACAACGTGCTGGTGCTGATGCACGACGACGACGTGGACCGGACCTCCAACGGCACGGGCCCGGCGGCCGCCAAGACCTACTCGGAACTGGCCCAACTGGACTTCGGAAGCTGGCACTCGGCCGCCTATGCGGGAGAGCCGCTGCCCACCTTCGCCGCGGTCGCCCGCTATACGGTCGCCAACGGCATCGCCAGCAACGTCGAGATCAAGCCTTGCCCGGGCCGCGAAGCCGAAACCGGCCGCGCCGCGGCGCTGGCGGCCCGCCAGTTGTGGCAAGGCGCCGCCACGCTGCCGCTGCTGTCCTCGTTCGCCGAGGAATCGCTCGCGGCCGCGCGCGAGGCCGCGCCGGAACTGCCGCGCGCCCTGCTGGTGGAAAAAGTCCCCGCCGACTGGCGCGAGCGCCTGGCCAAGTACGAATGCGTGGCGCTGAACATCAACCAGAAGGACGCGACCCGCGAACTCATCGATGCCGTGCACGCCGCCGGCTACCGTATCGCGGCCTGGACCGTCAACGACCCGGAACGCGCGCGCCTGCTGCTCGACTGGGGCATCGACGGCATTTTCACCGACGAGCTGGCCGCGATCCGGCCGGCCGCCTGAGGCAGAGCGCCCCGTGTTCAGCTATCGCCACGCCTTCCACGCCGGCAACCACGCCGACGTGCTCAAGCACGCCATCCTGGTCCACACGCTGGATTACTTCAACAAAAAGGACGCGCCCTATTGGGTCGTGGACACGCACGCGGGCGCCGGGCTGTACAGCCTGGACAGCGACTGGGCGTCCAAGACCTCGGAATTCGCGGACGGCATCGGCCGCCTCTGGGAAGCCCAGGACCTGCCCCCGATCCTGGCGGACTATGTGGCGCGCGTCCGCGACTACAACACCAACGGCCGCCTGAAGCGCTATCCCGGTTCGCCGTGGCTGGCGCTGGACGCCATGCGTCCCTCCGACCGGCTGCGCCTGTTCGAAATGCATCCCACCGAGATCGACACGCTGGTCTCCAACCTCGAGCACCAGGGCCGCACGGCGCTGCGCCAGACCACGATCTACGGCGACGACGGCTTCGAGGGCGTCAAGGCGCTGCTGCCGCCGCCCACCCGCCGCGGCATGGTGCTGATCGACCCTTCGTACGAAGACAAGAACGACTACCGGCGCACGCTCATCACCGTCAAGGAGTGCGTCAAGCGCTTCGCCACCGGCACCATCGCCATCTGGTATCCGCTGGTGCAGCGCCGCGAGGCCAGCGAGATGGCGCGCCACTTCGAGAACCTCAAGGTCAAGAGCTGGCTGCACGCCACGCTGACGGTCAAGAAGGCCGCCATCGACGGCTACGGCCTGCACGGCAGCGGCATGTTCCTGATCAACCCGCCCTGGACGCTGCACGACGCCCTGAAGCCGGCCATGCCCTACCTGGCGCGCACGCTCGGCCAGGACGAGCGGGCGGGATTCACGCTGCAATACCGCGAGAATCCCTTCCCCGTTCCCAAGAAACACGCGGACGAGTAAGTCCGGCGGGCGGCATTGCGGCAAGTGTCTGGCACCCTGATGAAATGCCGGAACAGGTGGAAACGATCTTGCCGAGTGTCTGACACGGGGTGCGGGTGTCAGACACCCGGGAGGCGCCGTGACGAAATGACGTGCGTCCCGTACGGGTGTCAGACACCTGGATCAATGCCGGGCGCCTGACACCCATCGCTGCGGCAAGTGTCAGACACCCTTATGAAATGCCGGCCCAGGTGGAGACGGTCTTGCCGGGTGTCTGACACTGGGTGCGGGTGTCTGACACCCGGGAGGCGCCATAGCAAAATGACGTGCATTTCGTACGGGTGTCAGACACCTGGATCAATGCCTGGCGCCTGACACCCATCGCTGCGGCAAGTGTCTGACACCCTTATGCAATGCCCGAACAGGTGGAGACGATCTTGCCGGGTGTCTGACACGGGGTGCGGGTGTCTGACACCCGGGAGGCGCCATAGCAAAATGACGTGCATCTCGTACGGGTGTCAGACACCTGGCCCCGTGCCGAGCGCCTGACAGCCATCGCGGTCCGGCCTTTACTCCCATCAAGCCAATTCGCTTTCCGGTTCCTCGCGGCGCAGCGCTTCCTGCGCCCGTGCCAGCTTGGCCGCGGCGTCGCGCAGCGCGGTGCGCAGGCCCTCTTCAATCACGGGGTGATAGAACGGCATTTCCAGCATGCGCGCCACGGTCAGTTCCTGCTGCACCGCCCAGGCCAGCAGGTGGCCGATGTGCTCGGCGCTGGGGCCGACCATCTCCGCGCCCAGGAAACGCCCGGTCTCGATGTCCGCGTAGACGTGCAGCATGCCTCGGTTCTTCAGCATGACGCGCGAACGTCCCTGGTCGCCGAAATCCACCTCCCCGGTCACGAAGGTGCCCGGGATCAGCCGCGCGTGGCCCTTGCCGGCGAGCGCGATCTGCGGGTCCGAAAACACCACGGCCAGGGGCGCGCGGCGCAGGCCCTGGCGCACTTCCGGGTAGCGGGCCGCGTTCTCGCCGGCGATGCGGCCTTCGTCGGCCGCCTCGTGCAGCAGCGGCGCGTCCGCGTTGGCGTCGCCCGCGATGAAGATGGGCGAGTCGCCCGCCTGCATGGTTTCGCGGTCGAACACCGGCACGCCTTGCGCGTTCAGCGCCAATGAGGTGTTCTCCAGGCCCAGCCCGTCCACGTTGGCGCGGCGGCCCGTGGCGACCAGCGCGTAGTCGAAGCGCTCGGTGCGCTCGCTATTGTCCAGTGCCACATAGCGCACTTCGACCTCGTCGCCCACGCGGGAGGTCTCCAGCACCCGGGCGTCCGGATCCAGGTAGAACTCGCGCTGGAAAACCTTGCGCGCGGCCAGGCGGACCTGGGGATCGCTGATGCCTCCCAGGCTGCCGCTGACTCCGAACACGCGCACGTCCACGCCCAGCCGGGCCAGCGCCTGTCCAAGCTCCAGGCCGATCACCCCGGGGCCGAACACCGCGACGCGGCGCGGCAGGTCGTCCCACGCGAACACGTCGTCGTTCACCACCAGCCGGTCGCCCAGCGCGCGGAACGGCGGCGGCACCGAAGGGCGCGAGCCGGTCGCGATGACGACGCGGGAGGCATGCACCTCGGTATGCTCGTCGACGCGCAGCACTGTGTCGGACAGGAAGCGGGCGTAGCCGCGCAGCTTGTCTTCGGCGGGAATGTTCTCGACGCCTTCCAGCACGAAGCCGACGAAACGGTCGCGTTCGCGCTTGACGCGGTCCATGACCTCGGCGCCATCCACGCTGATTTCGCCGTTGACGTGCACGCCGAAGGCTTCGGTGTGGGCAGCGCCATGGGCCGCCTCGGCGGCGGCGATCAGCAGCTTGGACGGCATGCAGCCCACTCGGGCGCAGGTCGTGCCATAAGGGCCGCCCTCGATCAGCAGCGCGCGTTTGCCCGCGGCCTTGGCCGCGCGGTAGGCGGCCAGGCCGGCGGTGCCGGCGCCGATGACGGCGATATCGGTATGCAGAGTCTTCATGTCTGGGTATCTCCCGGTATGTCGTGGAGCAGGATTTGCAAGGCGCATTCCGCCTTGTTGCGCATCCTCGGGACGAACGCCGTCCCGCGGCGCCGTCGGGGGCCGCGCGAAGATGCGGAACAAGGGAAATTCGGGGATGCCGGGCCGCGGGGCGGCCCGGCCGGCGGACAGGGGCTGGCGCCCCTGCCCCGCCAGGCGCTTAGGCGAAGTGCGCCTTCAGGTCTTCCAGGCCGCCGACCAGCGAACCGTTGATGAACACCTGCGGAGCGGTGCCCTTGCCGGACACGGCGCCGATCACGCGGCCGCGGACCTTGTTTTCCAGCGGGATCTCGATCGAGTCGTAGCCCTTGGCGTCCAGCAGCGCCTTGGCTTCGACGCAGAACGGGCAGCCCGGCTTGGAGAACACGACCACCTGGTCGGGCTTCTTCGCCGACGGGGCGAAGTGGGCCAGCATGGTGTCGGCGTCCGACACTTCGAACGGGTCGCCTTCCTTTTCCGGCTCGATGAACATCTTCTGGACCACGCCGTCCTTGACCAGCATCGAATAGCGCCAGCTACGCTTGCCGAAACCCAGGTCGCTCTTGTCGACCAGCATGCCCATGCCTTCGGTGAACTCGCCGTTGCCGTCGGGCAGCAGCGTGATGTTGGCGGACTCCTGGTCCTTCGCCCATTCGTTCATGACGAAGGTGTCGTTGACCGACACGCACACAATGCTGTCCACGCCGGCGGCGAAGAAGGCGGGCGCCAGTTCGTTGTAGCGCGGCAGGTGGGTGGAGGAGCAGGTCGGCGTGAAGGCGCCGGGGAGCGAAAAGACCACGACGGTCTTGTTCTTGAACAGATCGTCCGACGTGACCTTCTTCCAGGCATTTTCCTGGCGGACGGGGAACGTTACGTTCGGGACACGTTGGCCTTCGCGGTTTTGCAGCATTCAAACTCTCCTTGGGTTGCGGGGTCTTGTTCAACCACCATGGAAGGAATGATAAATCTTAACTATCAATTAATCAAATTTAATAAACTAAATTGATTAATAGTTTTAAACAATGAAGAAAATAAGGCCGCCAGACGCCAACTATCATAACGCGGCCGGCGGCCAGGGAGACTACACGCGCGACGGCGCGTAGCCGGCCTCGCGGATGGCGGCCTCGATCTTGTCCGCCTCGCCGGCGCCCGTCACGGTCACGCGGTGCGACGGCAGGTCCACGGTCACGGTCGCGCCCGGCGCGGCCTGGTTCACCGCGCCGGTGATGGTCTTGACGCAATGGCCGCAGGTCATGTCGGGCACTTGGAACTCGATGCTCATGTCTATCTCCAGAGGAATTCAGGACAGGCGGACGCGGTTCCGTCCACCGTGAACACAGCTTAAACCTTCCAATTGTGTCAAGATCAAGCGTAGAATGGGCCGTACCGACGACAGGAGTCCCGCCATGAATATCGGCCAGGCAGCGAAAAGCTCCGGCATTTCCGCCAAGATGATCCGCTACTACGAAGGCATCGGCCTGATCGGGCCCGCGGTGCGCACGGATTCGGGCTATCGCGTCTACAGCGAGCACGACCTGCACACGCTGCGCTTCGTGCGCAGGGCGCGGGACCTGGGTTTTTCGGTGGAACAGATGAACGAGCTGCTGGCGCTGTGGAAAGACCGCAGCCGCGCCAGCGCCGACGTCAAGCGCATCGCGCTCGAACACGTGCAGGAGCTGGAGCGCAAGGCCGAGGCGCTGCGCGACATGGCGGCCACGCTCAAGCACCTTGCCCAGCACTGCCACGGCGACGACCGGCCGGACTGCCCGATTCTCGACGGCCTGGGCCGCTCGCACTGACGCGGCGCCCAGGCCCGCCGGATCAGCCTTCGGCCGGCACGGCGGCGGCGGCTTCCGCCGCGGCCGCGGCGGCCAGCTTGGCGGCTTCGTCGGCGGCGGCCTTGGCGGCGCGCTCGCGCGCCCGTTCCTTTACGTCGCGCACGCCTTCCGCGTCCAGCGACTCGAATACGGCGATGGATTCCACGTGGCCCGTGTGCGGGAACATGTTGATCACGCCCGCGCTCTTGAGCACGTAGCCGCCTTCATGCACGAGGATGGCCGCGTCGCGCGCCAGCGTGGCCGGATTACAGGACACGTAGACGATGCGGCGCGGGCGCTCTTGCGGCGCCAGTTCCGACAGAGCCTGCGACACCGCGTGCGCCCCTTCGCGCGGCGGGTCGATCAGCATGCGGTCGAAATAGCCCAGGCCGCGCAGCCAGTCCACGTCCACTTCGAACAGGTTCAAGGTCGCGAAGCTGGTGCGATCGCCCAGGCCGTGGCGCGACGCCGCGTCATGGGCGCGGTCGGTCAGCGCCTTGCTGCCTTCCACGCCCACGGCCTCGCGGGCCTGCGTGGCCAGCGGCAGCGTGAAGTTGCCCAGGCCGCAGAACAGGTCGGCCACGCGATCGGTCGGCTGCACTTCCAGCAGCGTCAGCGCGCGCGACACCATCGCGCGGTTGATGGCGTGGTTGACCTGTGTGAAGTCGGTGGGACGGTACGGCATGCGCAGGCCGAATTCCGGCATGGTGTAGGCCAGCGTGTCGTCGTGCTCGCGCTCGAGCGGATGCACCGTGTCCGGGCCCTTGGCCTGCAGCCACCACTGCACGTTATGCCTGGCGGCGAAGGCGCGCAGGATGGCGATGTCGCCGTCGGTCAGCGGCAGCAGGTGGCGCAGGACCAGCGCGGTCACGCCTTCGCCCAGCGACACTTCGATCTGCGGCATGCGGTCCGGCGCCGACATCGAGGCGATCATCGCGCGCAGCGGCAGCAGCAGGTCGCTGACGTGGCGGGGCAGCACGTGGCATTCGCGCATGTCGGCCACATAGCTGCTCTTGCGTTCATGGAAGCCGACCAGCACCCCGCCCTTCTTCGGCACGACGCGCACGGACAGCCGCGCGCGGTAGCGGTAGCCCCAGGTCGGGCCTTGCAGCGGCGCCAAGATGCGCGCGGGGCGCAGCTTGCCGACGTGCCAGAACGTGTCTTCCAGCGAACGCTGCTTGATGGCCACCTGCGTGCTGGGTTCCAGGTGCTGCATGGCGCAGCCGCCACAGACGCCGAAATGCGGGCAGCGCGGCACGACGCGCTGGGAAGACGGCCGCAGCACTTCATCCACGCGCGCGATCTCGTACGAAGGCTTGCGGCGCACCGTGACGGTCGAGACCCGCTCGCCCGGCAAGGCGCCTTCCACGAATACGACTTTCCCGTCGCGGCGGGCGATACCCCTGGCTTCCAGGTCCAGGGATTCGATACTCAAAACGTCAGACATCTCACGCAGTCCAGAATTACACGCAACCCAATATTGTAAAAGGACTGCGGCCAATCCCGGAAATGGCCCGCGGCGGGCCGCCGGCGGCCGGGAGGCGCCCCGGCCGCGCAAGCCGCGTCAGAAGGAACGCGACACGGAGAAGACCGCGCCCAGGCGGCCCGAGGGGTGGCCGTACTTGGTCGGCAGCCAGTTGTCCTTGGTGGCCCCCACCGCGGCCAGGCCCAGGATCCAGCCCTTCAGGTCCTTGGTCACGCCGACCTTGTAATCGACGTAATGGCCGATGGAGTCGCCGTCCATGTTGACCTGGTTCTTGAGCTTCTGGTAGCCCAGGTGGCCGACCACGCCCCAGCCGTCACCCAGGTCGAAGTTGGCCGTGCCGTCCAGGTACCAGGTGCCCTTGCTGTCGGGCGTGCTGAAGAAGTCGCTGGGCGTGTAGGAATACTTGAGGCTGTAGCTGTCGTAGGAGACGCCCAGGTACAGGTCGGTGTTGTTGTAGTTGCCGCCCTTCGGGGAGCTGGAACCGGGGTAGTAGTAATGCAGCACGCCCGCGTCCAGCGCGAAACCGCCGCCGACGTCGCCCTTCCAGCCGCCGTAGAAGTCCATTTCCAGGTTGCCGTCGGTGAACACGAAGTCGGAAACGTTGGAATTCCAGTTACCCAGGTAGAAGCCGGAGCTGTGGGTCAGGTCGAAGCCCAGTTGCGCGGCGGGCCGGAAATCGGTCTGCGAATAGCCGCGGAAGCGATAATCGCTGGCGATGGTGGCGTTGCCGCTGAGCGAAAAGCCGCCCCCCAGGTCGGTGGGTTCGGCCTGCGCCGACGCGGCGAAACAAACGGCAAGCACAAAAGGCAAGGCGGGCAGCGTCTTCTTCATGGTGCGGAGTCCTGATCGGATTTAACGAGGAGGCGGACGGCCTGAGGCGCATCCATCGGGCCGGCTCTACGGTATTCGTGACCGGTTCCCTATCCATGAAGCAATGTCCGTGCCAGCCCGCGGCGGGCGCATGCCGGGCGCGGGACGCACCAGGAACGTGCAGGCGCGGGCCGCCGGGCCCGTCCCGTGCGTCAAAATGGGGAGCGCGCGCCATGCTGGAGCATTCGGCGACAAAAAACCCCGGCACGCGCGGGCGTGTCCGGGGTCCGGGTGGACGGCCGGCCTGGCGGCCGGCCGCGGCGCTTACTTGGCTGCCGGCGCGGCGGGCGGCGCGGCATCGACGGGGCCCCTGCCCTTGCCGTGGCGCGCTTCCATCTTGGCGTGGCGTTCCTGCATCCTGGCTTCGCGGTCCTTGAGCATCTTGGTCACCTGGCCGCGCTGGGTGTCGTTCAGGCTGTCCCAGACCGCCAGCCACTGGCCGCGGACCTGCTTGGCCTGCGAGCCGAAGGCCTCGCGCGATTTCTCGGATTGCTCGACCAGCGCGTGCGGATCCAGCTTGCCGCTGTCCAGTTGCGCCTTCAGCAGGTCATGGCGCTTGCCGCCGGAAGCGCGCATCGCTTCATGCAGGCTGCGCTGGCCGTCCTGGGCGGTCTTGAACAGCGCCTGCTGCTTGTCGTCGAGCTTCAGTTCGGCGACCTGCGCCTTGGAAACGGGCCCCAGGCCGGGGATGAACAGGCCGTCGCGCATGCCTTTGTGGAAACCGCCGCCGTGATGGCGTTCGTGCATGGCGGCGGGGCCGCCGTCGGCCGGAGGAGGAGGAGCAGCCATAACGGTGCCGGCCACCAGGCCGCCCGTCGCGGCGACAAAAGCAAGAGCGGCCAAATTGGAGCGGATAGCGAATCGGGACATGAAGGTCTCCTGTGAGTGAAGAAAGCGAGACCATTGTGCGATCGGGCCCGTTTCATCCGGGTTTCGTCCGCGCAAGCCATGTTTCAGTCGATTGCGCCTGGCGGAGACGCGAAGACGGGGCCGCGCGGGCCCCGTCTTTCACTGCGCGCATTGCCCGCGCGGGACGCTCAGGCGGCGTCCCAGGCAGCCATGTATTCCTTCCAGTGCGGCGCGTCGCTGGCGCTCAGGGTATCGCGCACCAGCGCGATCTCCGCCTCGTAGGCGGTGCGGTCGAGTTCGCCGCGCAGGAAACGGAAGCGGCAATACACCAGCCAGGTGTTGACCACGTCCGTTTCGCAATAGGCCCGCACTTCGTCGGCGCGGCCCTGGCTCCAGGCTTCCCACACCTTGCTGCCGTCCATGCCCAGCTTGCCGGGAAAGCCGCAAAGCTTGGCCAGCTCGTCCAGCGGCGCGTTGGCGCGGCCGTTGTACTTGGCCAGCAGGTCCATCAGGTCCAGGTGGCGGGAGTGGTAGCGCGAAATGTAGTTGTTGAACTTGAAGTCGCGGTCTTCCTCGCCCATGTCCCAGTAGCGCGGCGCGGGCACGCCCTGGATCAGGCTGCGGTAATGCAGCACCGGCAGGTCGAAGCCCGAGCCATTCCAGCTCACGAGCTTGGGCGTGTAGCGCTCGATGGTCTTGAAGAAGCCCGCCAGCAAGGCGGCCTCGGGATCGTCGGGCTGGCCCAGCGTCTTGACGCGGAAGCCCTGGTCGTCGCGGAACACGCAGCCCACCACCGCCACTTTGTGCAGGTGCAGCGGCAGGAAATCGTGGCCCACGGCCTCGCGGCGCGCCGTCAGCGCGCGTTCGACCACTTCCTGGTCGGAGACCTCGGCCCCCCAGCCGTTGAGCTTGCGCAGCCCGTCGGCGTCGGGGATGGTTTCCAGGTCGAATACCAAGGTGGGCGTCATTTCGGGGGCAGGTATTGCATGGGATCCACCGGCGTGCCCTGGCGGCGGATTTCGAAGTGCAGGCGCGGCGACGTGGTGTCGCTCTGGCCCAGTTCGGCGATCTTGGCGCCGCGCTTGACGGTCTGGCCGGTCTTCACCAGCACCGCGCGGTTGTGCGCGTAGGCGGTGATGAAACCGTTCTGGTGTTCGACGATGATCAGGTTGCCCAGGCCGCGCACGCCATTGCCGCTGTACTTGACGAGCCCGTCCGCCGCGGCGGTGATCGGGTCGCCCAGCGCGCCGGCGATGTCGATGCCCTTGCTGCTGGCGTTGAAGCCCTGCACGATCTGCCCATTGGCCGGCCAGGTCCAATTGATGACGCCGGCATCCGCCGCGCGCGTGGCGGGCTTGGTCTCGACCGGAGCGGGCGCCGGGGTCGGCGTGGTTTCAGGCGGCGGCGCCGCGGTTTCGGGTTGATCCAGCGGACGCGGCTGCGGCTTGGCGCCGCCGACCGGCGCGGTCTGCGCGCCGCCGCCCGCGCTGCCGGACATCTTCAGCACCTGCCCGACGGAAATCTGGTTGGGGTCGCTGAGGTTGTTCCAGCGCTTGACGTTCTCGATGTCGACGTTGTTGGCGCGGGCGATCTTGTACAGCGTGTCGCCCGGCTTGACCACATAGGTGCCGCCGGGCTGTGCCGAAGGCGAGGATTGCCCGCCGGTCATGTCGACCACCGGAGCGCGGGTACCTTTGGATGCGCAGCCGGCCAGGATGGCCAGGCTGAGCGCCCCCGCGACGAAGAGCGGGCGGCGCAGGCGCGTCGCGGACGCGCCCAGAGCGATATCGGTCAGTTGCAACTGCCCGTTGAGCATACGTTTCTCCTGTTTGCTCAAGATTGTATTCCGGCCCGTAGCGGCACAAAGCGCACGGCCTCTAGTTCAGTACGTTTCCAACTGGCCGCGCCTGTGCGTTCGATCAGAACCAGGCGCTGGTTGGCGCCCCCTTCAGGAGCGATCAGGCGGCCACCCGGCGCAAGCTGCGAGAGCAGTGCTTGCGGGATGGCGAGGCCAGCGGCAGCCACAACGATAGCATCGAACGGCGCCACGCCGGGCAGGCCCAGCATGCCGTCGCCGTATATCAGCCGGATCCGCGTGGTCAGCCGCAAGGCGCGCAAATGCTCGCGCGCCAGTTCGTACAGCCCGCGGATGCGTTCGATGGAATGCACCTCGCGCACGAACTGCGCCAGCACGGCGGCCTGGTATCCGCAGCCCGCGCCGACTTCCAGCACGCGGGTGGGCGCGCGGTCTTCGCACACCGCCGCGATCATGCGCGCCACCACCCAGGGCTGGGAAATGGTCTGCGAGTGGCCGATGGGCAGCGCCGCGTCTTCGTAGGCGCGGCTGGCCAGCGCCTCGTCCACGAACAGGTGGCGCGGCACCGCGCCCATGGCGGCGAGCACGCGTTCGTCGTTGATGCCCTGCGCGCGCAGGCGCTCCACCATCGCCTGGCGCAGACGGTCGGAATTCAGGCCCAGGTTGCCGCCGGACGCGGGCGCCGGCGCCTGGGTCTGCCGCTGCAGCGTGGCGGCGGAGATGCGGGTGTTGCTGTTGGCCGGCGTGACGCCGGGGCTGAGCCGGCCCGAGTCGTAGCGGACCGGGCCGGTGCGCCCGGGCACGGCCTGCGACACGTCCGGCTGGCTTATGCGTTTGCGCATAGCGGCTCCGCCCAGGCACGGATCTCGTCGAGCTGGCTGTGCTGGGTGAGATCCAGCCGCAGCGGCGTGACGGACACCGTGCCCTGTTCGACTGCATGGAAGTCCGTGCCCGGCGCGGCGTCGGCCGCCAGGCCCACGGGACCGATCCAGTACACCGTATCGCCGTAGGGCGTGGTGGTGCGCACCACCGGCTGCGAGGGATGGCGCTTGCCCAGGCGCGTGACCGCGAAACCGTGCATGTCTTCGAAGCGGCGGCTGGGGATGTTGACGTTCAGCAGCACCGGCGCGGCCAGGGGCTGCGCCAGATGGCGTTCGACGACCAGGCGCGCGGCGCGCGCGGCGGAATCGATGTGCTCCCAGCCTTTCTCGGCGAGCGAGAAGGCGATGGCGGGAATGCCGAACAGGTAGCCTTCGCTGGCGGCGGCCACGGTGCCCGAGTACAGGGTGTCGTCCCCCATGTTGGCGCCGTTGTTGATGCCGGACACCACCAGGTCCGGGCGCGCGTCCATGAGCCCGGTGAGGGCCACGTGCACGCAGTCCGACGGCGTGCCGTTCACGGCGATGAAGCCGTTGGACGCGGTGCGCACCGACAAGGGGCGGTTCAGCGTCAGGGAATTGGACGCGCCGCTGTGGTTGGTCTCGGGCGCGACGACGGTGAGATCGCCCAGCCCTTGCAGCGCCGCGACCAGCGCTTCGAGCCCAGGGGCCGAGTAACCATCATCGTTCGAAACCAGAATTCGCATTATGCATCCGAAAGAAAATAAGACACTGATGGACGTGTCGGATTGTACCGTCCGCGGCCGCCATCCGGATGACGGCGTTGCGGGCCGCCACCCGCGCCCCGCTCGATAACCCGTAGCCGGCCCCGGCGCGGAGCGCGGTAGAATCCGCAGCGATTACGACACCATTACGACAATAACGGACTCCCTTTCCATGGCGATAACCGCACCCTCCCTGGCGTTCAACGTTGCGCTCATCCTGCTGGCCTACCTGATCGGCTCCGTCCCCTTCGCCGTGGTGGTCAGCAAGCTCATGGGCCTGCAGGACCCCCGCAGCTACGGTTCCAAGAACCCGGGCGCCACCAACGTGCTGCGCACCGGCAACAAGACCGCCGCCGCGCTGACCCTGCTGGGCGATGCGGCCAAGGGATGGTTCGCGGTCTGGCTGGCAGAAAAACTCGCCCCCGGCATCCCCGCCGGCGCGCTGGCGGCAGTGGCGCTGGCCGCTTTCCTGGGGCATCTGTACCCCGTTTTCCTGGGTTTCAAGGGCGGCAAGGGCGTGGCCACGGCACTGGGCGTGCTGGTGGCGATCCAGCCCTGGCTGGCGGTCGCCACGGCGGCCACCTGGCTGATCGTCGCCATCTTCTTCCGCTATTCGTCGCTGGCCTCGCTCGTGGCCGCGTTCTTCGCGCCCGTGTACTACGTATTCGGCTCGGGCCTGGCCTGGTACGCGCAGCCCGCCATGGGCGTGGCGCTGGCCATCATCGGGATCCTGCTGTTCTACCGCCACCGGGCCAACATCGTGCGCCTGCTCCAGGGCACGGAAAGCAGGATCGGCGGGAAGAAGAAGTAGGCCGGCAGACCCGCGGGCCATCGCCGTTCAGGCGATATCCGCCAGGTCCCAGCGCGGTTTTACCGTAAAGCCGTGCGCGTCCGGGTCCAGGGTCGCCAGGCCCGCCTTGACCCGCTCCGCGGCCGCGAAGGCGATCATGGCGCCGTTGTCGGTGCACAGTTCCAGCGGCGGGAAATAGGCGCGCGCCTTCAGCGGCCTGAGCGCGGCGTCCAGCTTGGCGCGCAGTAGCTGGTTGGCGCCCACGCCCCCCGCCACCACCAGCCGCTTCAAACCCGTCTGTTTCAGCGCGCGGATCGCCTTGGCGGCCAGCACCTCGACGATGGCGGCCTGCGTGGCCGCCGCCAGGTCGGCGCGGGTCTGTTCGTCCAGGCCGCCGGCCGCCTCGGCGGCCTTGACCCGGGTCAGGACGGCCGTTTTCAGGCCGCTGAAGCTGAAATCCAGGTCGCCGCTGTGCAGCATGGGGCGCGGCAGCTCGAAGCGCGCCGCGTCGCCGCTGCCGGCCAGCCTGGCCAGCGCCGGGCCGCCGGGATAGCCCAGGCCCATCAGCTTGGCGGATTTGTCGAAGGCCTCGCCCGCGGCGTCGTCCAGCGTTTCGCCCAGCAGTTCGTAGCGGCCCACGCCGTCCACGCGCATCAGTTGCGTGTGGCCGCCGGACACCAGCAGCGCCACGAAGGGGAAGTCCGGCCGCGGGTCCGCCAGCATCGGCGACAGCAGATGGCCTTCCAGGTGGTGGATGCCGATGGCCGGCAGATGGCGGGCCCAGGCGAACGATTGCGCGACGCTGGCGCCCACCAGCAGGGCGCCGGCCAGGCCGGGGCCGGCCGTGTAGGCGACCGCGCCGATGTCGGACATCTGCAGGCCCGCTTCGTCGAGGACCTGGCGGGCCAGCGGCACGACGCGGCGGATGTGGTCGCGCGAGGCGAGTTCTGGCACCACGCCCCCGTATTCCTGGTGCATGGCGATCTGGGTGTGCAGCGCGTGCGCGAGCAGGCCCCGTTCCGTACAGACGGCCGCGACGCCGGTTTCGTCGCAGGAGCTTTCAAAGCCGAGAATGATCATGGCGGCAGAGTTTACAACTGATGCGAAAATAACAACCCGCAAGCCTGCAAACATACTGGGATACTGGGGACTCGAATGCTGGAGAAGCTATTCAAGCTGCGTGAACACGGCACGACCGCGCGTACGGAACTCGTGGCCGGCCTGACGACATTCCTGACGATGTCGTACATCATCTTCGTCAATCCGGACATCCTGTCGTCGACGGGCATGGACCGCGACGCGGTGTTCGTCGCCACCTGCCTGGCCGCCGCGCTGGGTTCGCTGGTGATGGCGCTGATCGCCAACTGGCCCATCGGCATGGCGCCGGGCATGGGCCTGAACGCCTTTTTCGCGTTCACCGTCGTCAAGACCATGGGCTACACCTGGGAGCAGGCGCTGGGCGCCGTGTTCATCTCGGGCGTGATCTTCCTGTTCCTGACGATCTCGGGCATCCGGGTATGGCTGGTCAAGGGCATCCCGCATTCCCTGCGCAGCGCCATCGCCGCGGGCATCGGCCTGTTCCTCGCCATTATCGCGCTGTCCAACGCCGATATCGTGGTCGCGCATCCCGCGACCAAGGTCACGCTGGGCGACCTGACCAAGCCCGGCCCGCTCTTCGCCATCCTGGGCTTTTTCATCATCGCGGCGCTGGACGCGCTGCGCGTGCGCGGCGCGATCCTGATCGGCATCGTCGCGGTCACCCTGCTGTCCATGGCGCTGGGCTACAACGAATTCAAGGGCATCTTCGCCGCGCCGCCGAGCCTGTCGCCCACGTTGTTCAAGCTGGACATCCTGGGCGCCCTGCACAGCGGCTTCGTGCACGTGATCCTGGTGTTCGTGCTGGTCGAAGTGTTCGACGCCACCGGCACGCTGGTGGGCGTGGCCCGGCGCGCGGGCCTGATGCCCGAGAACCGGCCGAACCGCCTGGGCCGCGCGCTGTTCGCCGACAGCACCGCCATCGTGGCCGGCTCGATGCTGGGCACCAGCAGCACCACGGCCTACGTGGAAAGCGCCTCCGGCGTGCAGGCCGGCGGCCGCACCGGCATGACGGCGCTGATCGTCGCGCTGCTGTTCCTGGCCGCGCTGTTCATCTCGCCGCTGGCCGGCGCCGTGCCCGCCTACGCCACCGCGCCCGCCCTGCTCTACGTGGCCGGCCTGATGATGCGCGAATTGATCGACATCGACTGGAACGATGTCTGCGAGGCCACGCCGGCCGCGCTGACCGCGCTGGTCATGCCGTTCACGTATTCGATCGCCAACGGGATCGCCTTCGGCTTCATCAGCTACGTCGTGCTGAAGACCGCCACCGGCAAGATCCGCGACGTGCATCCGGCCACCTGGCTGGTCGCCGCCCTGTTCGTGATCCGCTACGCCTTCTTCCCGGGCTGACCGGCAACGGGAAGGCCGCCGGCCGCGATTGGCGTCGTCAATCGGGGACATAGCCGCAGACAATACAACCCGCCAGCGCATAAGGTTGCTGGCGGCCCCGGTTGATTTCGCCGATACACTCCCCATGTATCACGGTATATGGAGTCCGCCTTGCGCCTTACCCGCCCTATCCCCGCCCTGTCCTGTCCCGCCGCGAGCACGGAGGTTTCCGCATGAGCAGCCTGGCCCGCATCCCCTTTTCCGTCCTCGACCTGGCCCCGATTGTGCAGGGCCGCGACGCCGCCGACGCCTTCCGCAACACGGTGGCGGTGGCGCAGCACGTCGAGCGCCTGGGATACAAGCGCTTCTGGCTGGCCGAACACCACAACATCAACGGCGTGGCCAGCAGCGCCACCGCCGTGCTGATCGGGCACGTGGCGTCCCATACCCGCAGCCTGCGGGTGGGATCGGGCGGCGTCATGCTGCCCAACCACGCCCCGCTGATCATCGCCGAACAGTTCGGCACGCTGGAAACCCTGTACCCGGGCCGCATCGACCTGGGCCTGGGCCGCGCGCCCGGCAGCGACGGCGCCACGCAGCACGCCCTGCGCCGCGGCCCGCGCAGCGGGCTGGAATTCCCGGCGCTGGTGGAAGAACTGCGCGGTTTCCTGGCGCCCTCCCGCCCCGGCCAGCCGGTGCGCGCCATTCCCGGCGAAGGCCTGGACATCCCCATCTGGTTGCTGGGCTCCAGCGATTTCAGCGCCCGCCTGGCGGCCGAGCTGGGCCTGCCGTTCTCGTTCGCCGGGCACTTCTCGCCCGAGGGCATGGCGGCGATGCGCCTGTACCGCCACCTGTTCAAGCCTTCGGCGACGCTGGCCCGTCCCTACGCCATGATCGGCGTGCCGGTCGTGGCGGCGGAATCCGACGCCGAGGCCCGGCGCCAGGCCACCACCCAGCAACTGAAGTTCCTGTCGCTGGTGCGGGGCAACCGGCTGCAATTGCAGCCGCCCGTGGACAGCATGGACGGGCTGTGGAACGAATGGGAGCGCGAAGCGGTCAATCAAAGACTGGGCGCCGCCATCGTCGGCGGCCCGGATACCGTCCGGCGCGAACTGGAGGCCCTGGTCGCCGAAACCGAAGCCGACGAAGTCATGATCGTCTCGGATTTCTACGACATCGCCGACCGCCTGCGCTCCTTCGAGATCGTCGCGTCGCTGAAGAACGGCGCCCCCGCCCCGGCCGCGGCCTGAACGCCGCCTATCGCGCCCGCCCCGGCGCCAACCATTGCGACACGGCGGCCACCCGCTCTACTATGGCCCAAAGAGGAGCGCGGAACGCCGCCGCGCCGCCTGATCAGACACCGCTATTTCGCCGTTGATGCGGCAAGGATTCGAAATGAGTACCGTTGAACTCACCAAAGACAGCTTCCAGGACGCCATCACGCCCGACGGAACCCTGATCGTCGACTTCTGGGCGCCCTGGTGCGGCCCCTGCCGCGGCTTTGCCCCGGTCTTCGAACAGGCCGCCACCGAGCATCCGGACGTCACGTTCGCCAAGGTGAACACCGACGTCGAACAGGAACTGGCCGGCGCGCTGGGCATCCGTTCGATCCCGACGCTGATGGTCTTCCGCGAAAAGGTCCTGCTGTTCTCGCAGCCCGGCGCCCTGTCGGCCGGCCAACTGAACGAACTGCTCACCAAGATCAAGGAAGTGGACATGGAACAGGTCCACAAGGAAATCGCCGCGGCGCAAAACGGGCAGGATGCGTAGGATGGGTGGAGCGCGAGAGTTCTTAAGAAAGAACTCAGGTATCCAGCGCGCGAAACCCATGCGGCCGAAATCGCTTGTTTTCCGGCCGATGCAAAACACAATCCCCGGGTGTCTGACACCCGAGGAGGCAAGCTTCAGCTTGCACCAGCATTTCAGGGGTGTCAGACACCTTGCCTTGCCATCGGTGTCTGACACCCGAGGAGACAAGCTTCAGCTTGCACCAGCATTTCAGGGGTGTCAGACACCTGCATTGGGAGGCATCGGCGCAGAATCTACGTCACCTCCCAGCCCGCGCGGCCGCGCGTGATGTTGGCCACGGTCACGGCCAGTTCTGCGACCGCCGCGCGCGGCACCGTGAAGCGCAGCGCCGCCCCTTCCGCATTGAAATCTTCCTGCAGGATCGCGGCGCCCGCCTGCGCCAGCCGCGACTTCAGCAGCGGCAGTTCCGCGAATCCGCAGGTGCAGGCAACAGTGGCGAGATCGACGATCTCGGTCCGCTCCCCCAGCCGCAGGCAATTCGCCGCGCAGCCCCCGTAGGCGCGCACCAGTCCGCCCGCCCCGAGCTTCACGCCGCCGAACCAGCGCACCACCAGCACGGCCACCCGGTCCATGTCCTGCCCTTCGATGGCCTGCAGGATCGGGCGGCCCGCCGTGCCGCCGGGCTCGCCGTCGTCGTTGAAGCGGTATTCCTGCCCGATGCGGTAGGCCCAGCAGTTGTGGGTGGCCTCCGGATCGCCGCGCTCGGCGAAGAAACTCATGGCTTCCTCCACCGTCGACACCGGCGTCGCGTAAGCGGCAAAGCGGCTTTTCTTGATGTCTTCCTGGTAGGAACAGGGAGCGGTCAACGTGTGCGTCATGCCCGGCATTGTAAGTGCAGGCCCCGGGAGCCCGGCGCCGTCCGGCGCTAGCCGTGGCAGTCGGGGACTTCCTGGTCCAGGTACACGTCGAAGGCGACGTCGCGCGCCCATTTGGCCGTCATGGCCTTCCAGGCGCCGGCGCGGTCCCAGGCGCGCATCTCCTGGCCCAGCCAGTCGCGGCTGGCCGAATCGTCCGCGGGCAGCAGCCATACCCGTTCGCGCCTGGCGCCGTCGGCGGCCAGCGTGGACGAGAATTTCTTCCATTCCGGAAAACGGATCAGGGGATCCCAGACCGCGTCGTCCACCAGGCCGATGTCGCAGCTACCTTCGCGCACCGCGACCAGCGCATCGGACGGCACGCGGTAGGTGCGCACGACGGCGCC
Source organism: Achromobacter veterisilvae (assembly GCF_037619525.1). NCBI lineage: Bacteria > Pseudomonadati > Pseudomonadota > Betaproteobacteria > Burkholderiales > Alcaligenaceae > Achromobacter > Achromobacter veterisilvae. The sequence continues at coordinate 4,488,724 of NZ_CP148753.1, forward strand.
CCAGCTCTGCGCCAGGGCTCGCGACGCGGTCGCGGCCTCGGCCATGCAGACGCTGCGGCCGCGCGCGTCGGCCGGCCGGCGCAGGCGCGTGTCGCTGCGGATCACGGCCTTGGGGCGCGCGGCGTAGCCGGTGGGCTGCACGGCAACCGAGGCCGGCAGGCCGGCGGTGTCGTCGGCCAGCGCCAGGTCCACCTCGCCAGCCGCCAGCGCGGCCGAGGCCTGCTCCGGCGATAGCTGGCGCAGGCGCACCGGCAGGCCCAGGCTCTGCCCCAGCCTGTCGGCCATGGTGGCGTCCAGGCCGTCCGGCGTGCGGATCTTGGCGCCGGCTTCGGGCGGCGGCGCCAGGTACGGCACCCCCACCACCAGTTCCCCGCGCTCGCGCGCCGCCGCGAACGGCCCGGCCTGCGCCTGCGCGGCGGCGCCCGCCGCCAGGCAGGCGCCAAGGACGAACAGGCGAAGATGGCGGATCATGCGGGCCTCAGACGTACTGGTAGCGCAGCAGGCGGTGCTTGAGGTTCTCAAGCACGAACTGGTCGATCAGCGCCGCCAGCACCGCGATGACCAGGATATTGGTCATGACGCCGGTCATGTCGGCGATCTCGCCCGAGTAGGCCAGCGAGCGGCCCAGGCCCTTGCCGAAGCCGATCAGCATTTCCGCCGAGATCAGCGCGCGCCAGGCATTGCCGAACGCCAGTTGCGCGCCGGTGATGAGTTCGGGCATGACGGCCGGCAGGTACACGCGCTTGACCAGGCCCCAGGGCGTGGCGCCCATGACGCGCGCCGCCGCCACGTGCACGCGCTGCACGGATTCCGTGGCGTTCATCACGCTGAGCGCGGCCGGGAAGAACGCGGACAGCGCCACCACCACGATGATGGGCGTATTGCCGAACCCCATCACGATCAGGAACAGCGGCACCCAGGCGATCGACGGGATCGATTGCAGGATGACGATGGCGCTGCGCAGGACTTCGCGGAAGAAGAACAGCACCGCCGCCACCAGCCCGAAGCCGATGCCGGCGGCCAGCGCCAGGCCGTAGCCCGCGCCCAGCCGCCCCAGCGTGCCCAGCAGGCTCTGGTGGAAGGATTGCTTGCCCAGGTCCTCGAACAGGCGCTCGACCACGGTCGGCACGCCCGGCATGAGGAAGTCCGGCAGCGCGAACGACGCCAGTTGCCACAGCGCCAGGATGAACAGTACGCCCAAAACGCCCGCGAAATGCTTGCGGGCGCCGGTCACTCGGGTGGATGCGCTCAAAGCTTGCGAGCCTCTTGCCAGGACAGGTCGACGATGCTGGACACGTCGTACGGCTTGCCGTCGCGCGTCTTCAGCGAACCCTGGGCCTGCAGGATGTCGGCAATTTCCTGCATGCGGCGGGTGTCCTTGTCGGTCAGCTTGGGCGTGAAGACCTGCGTGCCGATGGCTTCGGTGATCACCGTTTCACGCGGCAGTTCGCCGCGGGTCAGGGTCTTGAGCGTGGGCTCCGCGATGAAATAGGAGGCGATCAGCTTGGAGGCCTGCGCGGGTTCTTTCTGCAGCAGTTCGATGGCCTGGTTCTGCGCGTCCAGCGCCTTCCAGACGTCGTCCTTGCGCTTGGCCAGCGTTTCGCCCGAGGTGATCACGACCATGCACGGGAACGGCCAGGCCTGGCCCACTTCGTAGATCTGCTTGACCGGCGCGATCAGTTGCGCGATGCGGTCGTAGGGTTCGAACAGGAAGGCGGCGTCCACGCGCTTGCCCACCAGCGACTGCACCGCCACCGCCGGGCTCACGCCCATGACGTTGACGTCGTCGGCACCCAGGTTGCCCTGCTTGAGCACCACGCCCTTCAGCACCACGTCGGCCGTGCTGCCTTCGGCCTGGGAAGCCAGCGTCTTGCCCTTCAGGCCGGCGATGTCCTTGATGCCGGAGTCGTCGCGCACGATCAGCGAATGGTAGCCCTGCTGCGCGCCGCCCACCACCTTCAGGTCGGCGCCCTTGGAGGCCCAGGCCACGGCGTTGGTGAAGCCCAGCACGCCGATGTCCAACTGGCCGCCCACGATGGCCTTGATCAGGTCGGTGCCCGACTTGAATTCGATCAGTTCGGAATCCAGGCCGGCCTTTTTGTAGTAGCCGCCCTCCTGGGCGACGATGGCCTGCGCGTCGTCCATCACGCGCAGGTAGCCCACGCGGAATTTCTCGGCGGCCATCGCGGGGGCCGCTGCCAGCAGCGCCGCGGCCAGCGGCAGGGACAGCCATTGCTTCAGTTTCATGAGAGGAGCTCCAGGGAATCGGGGATCGGCGGCGCGAATGCGCCGCGGGGAAGAATCCGGGTCAGGCGTCAGGCGGCCAGCGCCAGGTCGGCGTGTTCGCCCGCCCCGTCCACCGCGATGCCGAGCAGGCGCAGGATCTCGCGCTTCTCGGCCGCCAGGCCGGACAGGTCGTGGGTCTTTTCGTGGTGCGCCAGGTTGAACTCGCGCAGCACGCGCGCGGGACGCGGGCTGAATACGATGATGCGGTCGGCCAGGAACAGGGCCTCGTCCACGTCGTGGGTCACGAGCAGCACGGTGGGCTTTTCCTGGGCGATCAATTGGCGCAGCACGTCCTGCAGGCTCAAGCGGGTCAGCGCGTCCAGCGCGCCGAAGGGTTCGTCCATGAGCAGCGTCTGCGGCTGCGCGACGAACGCCCGGGCCAGCGCGGCGCGTTGCCGCATGCCGCCCGAGACCTGGTGGGGATAATAGTGTTCGAATCCTTCCAGGCTGACGCGCGCCAGCCACTGGCGAGCGGCCTCGCGGGCGCGGGCCTTGGGCGTGTTCTGGAATTCCAGCGCCAGCGCCACGTTGTCCAGCAGCGTCAGCCAGGGGTACAGCGCATGTTCCTGGAACACCAGGGTGCGGCTGGGGTGCGGGCCGGCCACGGCGCGGCCGTCGGCGAGGACGCTGCCCTGCGTGGATTTTTCCAGGCCGGCGGCCAGATGCAGCAAGGTAGACTTGCCGCAGCCCGACGGGCCGACCAGGGCGACCAGTTCGCCGGTCTTGATTTCGCTGGCAAAGTCATCCACCACGGGCAGGTCGCCGAAGTGCTTGTGGACGTGGTCGAAAGTAAGGTTCATGAACGGATCGTGGCGCGCGTGGAAACGAGCCTCAAATCTAACAATTCGTTATATGAATCCAAACGATCAATATTGAATGTCTTAACTTCTTTTAGTAATAAAGATCACGCCCCCGGGGCCGCCGGCACCGCGCGGACGGCGTGCCGCTGCAATCCGAAGGCAATCAGGAACCCGGTCAGCACCGACATGGCGGCCGCCAGGAAGATGGCCGGATAGCCGAAGCCGCTCGAAATATAGCCGGCGATGGGGCCGGTGACGCCCAGCGCCAGGTCCAGGAAGGCGGAATACGCCCCCAGCGCCGCGCCCCGGCTGCCCGCGGGCACGCGCGCCACGGCCTCGACGCCGATGGCCGGGAACACCAGGGCGAAGCCGCAGCCCGTCAGCGCGGCGCCCAGCAGCGCCGCGCCGGGATTGGGCGCCAGCCACAGCAGCAGCAGGCCGGCCGCCTCCACCAGGAAGGACACCTGCGCCACGCGGAAGCCGCCGAAGCGCGCGATGGTGCCCGCGAACAGCAGGCGCACGCCGATGAAGGCGCAGCCGAAGGCGCTCAGCGCGTGCGCCGCCCCGTCCCAGGACGAGCTGGCGTAGTACAGCGCCACGAACGCCGCCAGCGTGCCGAAGCCCACCGATCCCAGGCCCAGCGCCATGCCGTGCGGGAAGACGCGCAGCACCACGCTCTTGAACGCCATGCGGTGCCCGCCCACGATGGCGACCGCCGCCCGCGAGACCGCCATCCCCAGGCCCGCCAGGCCCAGCAGCAGCACCGCGCCGCCCAGCGCGCCCATGCTCCATTCCTTTTCCAGGTACACGCCCAGCGGCGCCCCCAGCGCCAGGCCGCCGTACGTGCAGATGCCGTTCCAGGAAATGACCCGGGCGGTATGCAGCGGGCCCACGCGGGCGATGGCCCAGGTGGCCGAACCCGTGCCCACCCAGCTTTCGCCGAAGCCCAGCGCCAGCCGGCTGGCGATGATCGCCGCCAGGCTGAGCCAGGCGCTGCGCTCGAAGGCGTAGGCCAGCAGCAGGAACACCCCGCTGGCGGCGCAGGCGGCCATGCCGATCACCACGGTCTGCTTCGGGCCGACCGTGTCCGCCATGCGGCCGGCGTGCGAGCGGCTGAGCAAGGTGGCCGCGTACTGCACGCTGATCGCCAGGCCGGCCAGCACCGAACCGTAGCCGAGCTGGCCGTGCACGTAGCCAGGCAGCACGGCCAGCGGCAGGCCGATGGCCAGATAGCAGATGAACGTGAAGAAAGCGATGGAAACGATGCGGAGCGTCAGCGTGAACGCGCCGATCTGCGCGCCATCGGGCGCGGCTTGCGAGGTGGGGGACATGAGGGAGACTGAAGAGATACCTGGCCGAAGCAGCACCAGGGTTTACCCTGATGATAGCTCAATCAGGTTTGGGTTTGCAACAGGCTGAACGCGGCGGCCAGGCGCCGTGAACCGCGCGGCCGGACACCCTCATGGCGCCTGGCCGCGCAAGCCCGGACCTCAGGCGTCGATGCCGCGCGAAGTCAGGTAGTCGTCGTAGGTGCCGCGGTAGTCGACGATCTCGCCCGAGGGCAGGATTTCGATCACGCGGGTGGCCAGGCCGGAGACGAATTCGCGGTCGTGCGACACGAAGACCAGCGTGCCTTCGTACTTTTCCAGCGCGAACTGCAGCGACTCGATCGATTCCATGTCCAGGTGGTTGGTGGGTTCGTCGAGCAGCATGACGTTGTGGCGGCCCAGCATCAGGCGGCCGAAGGTCATGCGGTTCTTTTCGCCGCCGGACAGCACCTTGGGCGCCTTGGGCAGGTCGTCCGCCGAGAACAGCAGGCGGCCCAGCACCGAGCGGATCGACTGGTCGTCGTCGCCCGGCTGGCGATGCTCGCCCATCCAGTCCAGCAGGTTGATGTCCGTTTGCAGGAATTGATCCGAGACGTCCTGGGCCATGTAGCCCAGGTCGGCGTTGTCGGACCACTTCACCGAACCCGAGTCCGGCGCCAGTTCCGTGGCCAGCAGGCGCAGCAAGGTGGTCTTGCCCACGCCGTTCGCGCCGATGATGGCGATCTTTTCGCCGGCGTCGACCATGGCCGAGAAATTGCGGATGACTGGCGCGTCGTAGGCCTTGGACAGGTTTTCGACGGTGACCGCCAGGCGGTGCATGACCTTGTTCTGCTCGAAGCGGATGTAGGGGTTCTGGCGCGACGAAGGCTTGACCACGACCTGGTCGGCCTTGATGCGGTCGATCTGCTTCAGGCGCGAGGTGGCCTGGCGCGACTTGGACTTGTTGGCGGCGAAGCGGCGGACGAAGTCCTGCAGTTCGGCGACGCGTTCCTTGGCCTTGGCGTTGTTGGACACCAGGCGTTCGCGGGCCTGGGTGGAGGCCAGCATGTAGTCGTCGTAGTTGCCGGCGTAAATGCGGATTTCGCCGTAGTCCACGTCGGCCATGTGCGTGCACACCTGGTTCAGGAAGTGGCGGTCGTGGCTGATGATGATCATCGTGCTCTGGTAGCTGTTGAGCACGTTCTCCAGCCAGCGGATGGTGTTGATGTCCAGGTTGTTGGTGGGCTCGTCCAGCAGCAGGACATCGGGATTCGAGAACAGCGCCTGCGCCAGCAGCACGCGCAGCTTCCAGCCCGGCGCGACTTCGCGCATGGGCAGGTTGTGCTGGTCGACGGCGATTTCCAGGCCCAGCAGCAGTTCGCCGGCGCGGGCTTCGGCGGTATAGCCGTCGTATTCGGCGAACTTGGCTTCCAGGTCGGCCGCGCGCATGTAGTCGTCTTCGGTCGCTTCCGGGTTCGCGTAGATGGCGTCGCGCTCGGACATGGCGGCCCACATCTCGGTGTGGCCCATCATGACCACGTCCAGCACGCGCAGGTCTTCGAACGCGAACTGATCCTGGCGCAGCTTGCCCAGGCGCACGCCCGGTTCCAGCGACACGTTGCCGCCCGACGGCTCTAGGTCGCCGCCGATGATTTTCATGAATGTCGACTTGCCGGACCCATTGGCCCCGATCAACCCATAGCGGTTGCCTTCCCCGAACTTGACGCTGACGTTCTCGAAAAGGGGCTTGGGTCCGAACTGGATGGTGAGATTGGCAGTGGATATCACGGTGTTTTGGCTGGGATCTTGGTTTTGACGTCCCCGGGCGCCCGCGAGCGCCCGGAGAAACCCGATAGTGTACCAAGACCGCCGCCGCCACGCCGCGGGCCGCCCCGGCCCGAGTGGCTCAGTGGTGGTGCTCGTCCAGCACCAGGTGCGCCAGCCCCGGCTCGGTGGCCAGGCCCACTTTCTGGCCGATCGGCAGCGTGGCCTTGGTGGCCACGTGGCCGTAGGGCAGCCCCGTCACCACCGGCACCTTGACGGTCCGGCGCAGCCAGGCCACCGCTTCGTGCAGGTCGTAGCCCTTGTCGTGGGGGGCCAGTTTGTAGTCGGAGAAACGGCCCAGCACGATGGCCTTCTGCCGGCCCAGGATGCCGGCCTGGTATAGCTGGATCAGCATGCGCTCGATGCGGTAGGGATGCTCCGCCACGTCTTCCAGGAACAGGATGCCCCCGCGCACCTTGGGCATGTAGGGCGTGCCCACCAGCGAAGTCAGCATGGCCAGGTTGCCGCCCCAGAGAATGCCGCGGCAGTCCACCGGATCGGCGTCCTGGGTCTCGAAACTGAGGATTTCCAGTTCGCCGCGCATCACTTCGCCGAACAGGGCCTCGGTCAGGTCGTCGACCTTCTTGCCGCCGAAATCGGCGACGGCGCTGGCGCCGGTATAGCTGACCGCGCCGGTCTGCGCCAGGAGGCCCAGGTTGAAGGCGGTGAAGTCACTCATGCCCACGAAGCGCTTGCCGCTATCGGCCATGGCCTTCCAGTCGATGGCGGGCAGCAGGCGGCCCATGCCGTAGCCGCCGCGGGTCACCATCACGATCGGCAGCTTCTGCTTGGCGGCCCGCGTCAGGCTGGCCAGGCGCTGGGCGTCAGTGCCGGCGAAGCGCTGGTGCTCGGCGAACGCGGTGCGGTCCACGGCCGTCTTGAACCCCTGCCGCTGCAGGCGTTCGCGCGCCAGGTCGACGGTGGCCGGATCGCGCACCGCGGACGACGGCGAGATCAGGTAGATGCCGCGCGCGTCGGGCAGCGCGTGGGCGTGGCCGTGGTCATGCCCGCAGTCGTCGCTGCATTCGTGGCCATGATCATGGCCGTGATCGTGGCTAGCGGCGGCTTTGGCGCCGCGCGGCTTGGCGGCTTTGGGGGTGCTCATGCGATGGATTCCTTGCTGCGGCGCTCGCGGAAGAACCGGCGCAGCAGTTCGCCGCAAGGTTCCGCCAGCACGCCGCCGGTGACTGAAGTGTGATGATTGAGTTTGGGAACCGAGCCCACGTCCAGCACGCTGCCGCAGGCGCCGGTCTTGGGATCGTAGGCCCCGAACACGACGCGGGACAGCCGCGCGTGCAGCATGGCGCCGATGCACATGACGCATGGCTCCAGCGTGACGTACACGGTGATGCCGGGCAGCCGGTAGTTTTCGAGCGACCGGGCGGCATGGCGCAAGGCCACGATTTCGGCGTGGGCGGTGGGGTCGTGGTCGATGATGGTGCGGTTGTAGCCGCGCCCCAGGATGTCGCCCTGCGCCGACACCACCAGCGCGCCCACGGGGACCTCACCGAGGTCGTAGGCGGCCCGGGCCTCTTCCAGCGCCAGGGTCATGAAGCCGGCGTCCTGCGCGGTCCAGGGCGGGACCGCCGCCAGGGCGTCCGACTCAACCACGGTACACCCGGGACTTCAATGCGATGCGGCCGGCCAGGCTGGTCACGGCCTCTTCCAGCCATTGGTAGAGTTCGGCCTGTTCGTCGTAGCGGGCCTGGTTCAGGTTCGACACCCGGCCCTCTTCGATGAAGCCCCACGCCCGGCTGCGCTTGTCGCGGTGTTTCGGGTCCCAGACGCCGAAGGCGTAGCCGCCGGCGCGGCGGATCAGCGAAAAGCAGGGAATGTCCGTGTAGCCGTCGCCGACGAACACCATCTGGTCGAACGGCACGCGCAGGCGGTCTTCGGGGACCTTGCGGTTGACCTCGAAGGGCTTGTTGCGGAAGTCGCGGCCGATGATGCCTTTCTGGATGTGGAACAGATAGCGCGTCTTGTCGGTAAAGCTGACGATGCGGCGCGGGAACTCGATGCCGCCGTCTGCGCCGTAGACGAATTCGGACGCCCAGATTTCGGTGAATTCATGCGCGATGGGCGTGGAGCGGACCACGTCGCCGATACCGCTGGAAATCAGGTAGAACTCCAGTTGCACTTGCGGCTGTTCGGCCCTGACGGCGGCGCGCAGGCGCTGGAACAGCGTGGGCACGCCGTCGTGCAGTTCCAGGCGGGCGCCCCAGTCTTTCAGGCGCTGTTGCGTGATGAGCCCGTGCCCGCCCTCCTGGGAAAGCCGGATCATCTGGTACAGATAGGCGGGCACGGGGTCCCAGTCCTGCTGCGACAGCAGCGGGTCGACCTCGTCCTTCCAGAAGGACGCCGTGTCCACCCCGATGCTCTCCAGGAAGCCGGACGTGCTGTCCGAGGCCAGCGTGTCGTCGAAATCGAAAACCAGGGCGATGACGTCGGACATGAATGTGCGTGAAAAAGGGGCGACAGCCGCCATTTTGCCTGAATGTGGCGGCGCCCGCGCCCCGGAAGGCCGGGAACGCGCGGTTCCGGCCCTCCTCTGCCCCGGCCTACTGGCGAATGGGCGCGCTCATGCTGCCGCTGGCGGGCGGAGGAGCCGCGCCCGGGACGCCGGAAGCGGGCGGAACCGAATCCGCCGGCACCTGGATCACCGTTTCGCGCAGGACGCCGCCGCCCTGCACGCTGCCGCGCACGTTGGTGGGCGAGGTCATCTGGGTGACGCAGTCCTGGCGCGAGGCCGCCGGCAGGCGGTTGCAGCGGTCGATCATGTTCTGCTGGTACTGGTCGGTGCTGCCTTCCTTCAGGTTCTGGCGCCGGGCTTCCTGTTGGGCCGCGCCGGCTTCGCGTATGCACGCGGCCTGATCCTGCCCGGTGGCGCCGCTCTTGCAGGCCGCCACGTCCTGCTGGTACTGGGATTGGCCTGTGCCGCGGCCGGTCGCATCAGCCGCGTGGACCGCTCCCGCGGCCAGCATCAGGCCTGCCGCGCAAAGCGTCGCCGCAAGGCGTTTGGTGTGCATGGGTCGTGTATTCATGGCCAGCTCCTTCAATAGCGATTGCACCAGAGCGGCGCGGCCCGGAGGCCGCCTCCGCTCGCTCAAGGCCTGCCCGCCCCGAAGGGCGCAGGCCAATGGCCCACTATCCCACGACAGCGAGCCGCTAAGGTGTCCAGCAACGTGAAATCGTAAGCCTACGTTTCAATTATCGCAATGCAGCATGGCATTTCCGAGGCGCGCGTCTGCTAACGCGCGTCTACTAACGTGCGTCCGCTAACGCGCGTCTACTAACGTGCGTCCCTTTCCGCATCGGCGGGGGCCAGGCGGTTGCGGTAGGTCGCGGCGCGCATCAGCAGCATCGCGGTGACCGGCGAGGACACGATCAGCAGCAAGGTGATGACGACCTCGTGGAACACCGGGCGGGCCGACAGCGCCGAGAAAACCAGGATGGACGCGCCCAGCACGCAGCCGCAGCCCATGGTGTTGCCCAGCGTGGGCGCATGGATGCGCGCGTAGAAAGTGCGGAACCGCAGCAGGCCGGCCGAGCCGGTCAGGGCCAGCAGGCCGCCGAAAACCAGCAGGATGCTGGCCGGGATGCCTGCCCACAACGGGATCTGGGCTTCTATCATGGCTCGATCACCTCGCCGCGCAAAAGGAAACGGGCCATCGCGGTGGACCCGACGAAACCGAACAGCGCGATCAGGAGCGCAATGTCGAAATACACGGACGTGCCGGAACGGATGCCGAACGCCAGCATCGTCAGCATGCCGTTGATGTAGAGCGTGTCCAGGGCCAGGACGCGGTCCTGGGCGGTGGGCCCGCGCAGCAGGCGGACGGTGGCGCACACCATGCCCAGCGCGAAGCAGACCAGGGCGAAGGACGCGGCCCAGTAAAGTACGGTGTTCATTCGAATATCTCCATCAGCGGACGCTCGTAGCGTTCCTGCACCAGCCTGATCCAGTCGCCTTCGTTCTGAAGGTCCAGCACGTGCAGCTTCAGGTGGTGGTCGTCGGTCAGGTTCACCCAGACCGTGCCGGGCGTGTAGGTGACGATGCAGGCCAGCATGGCCAGGCCGTGCGGGTCGCGCATGGTCAGCGGGATCATGATGAACCCGGGCGAAAAATCGTTGGGCCGCGGGTTCAGGACCAGCCTGCCCACGGCGATGTTGGACTTGATGATGTCCCACGTGACGTGCAGGAACAGCGGCACGGCCTTCCACAGCCGGTGCGGGCGCGCATGCAGCGGGCGCAGGCGCGACGCCGCCCAGGTGAACCAGAGCGCGAGCGCGGCGCCCAGCGCGATCTGGCCCGCGGACAGGCTCTGGTTCAGGACCAGCCACAGGACGAACAGGAACACCGGCAGGAACGCGAAATAGAGGCGGCGCATCAGCTTCCCCCCTTGAGGCCGCGCACCGTCTGCGCGGACATGACGGCCTCGATGTAGGACTTGGGCTGGTCGAGCGATCGGGCCGCGTCGTCGAGATAGGCCGACACCGGCCCGGCGCCGGCGGCCAAGCCCACGCACAGCAGCAGCAGCACGGCCACCGGGCCGGCCTCGATCACGCGCAGGCGCGGCGTGCTGCGGTCGTCGCTCGCCCAGAACACGCGGATGCCGGTGCGGCCCAGGCCGATCAGGCCGGCCAGGCCGGAAACGAGCACGGCGGCCACCAGTATCCAGGCGTCCATCGGCAGGGCCGATTCATTGGCGGCGGACACCGCGGCCGACAGCAGCGAGAACTTCGCGACGAAACCCGACAGGGGCGGCAGGCCGGTCACCAGCAGCGCGCAACAGATGAAGGCCAGCCCCAGGAAGGCCATGGCGGCGGGAATGGCCACGCCCACCACGTCGTCGGAACGGTTGACCGAGGCGGGGTCGTCCAGGTCGAAGGCGTCCAGGGTCACCGCCAGCACGTTGGCGCCGAAACTGCGGGTGCGTTCGATCAGTTCGGCCAGCAGAAAGAACGCGCCCGTGGTCAGCACCGAACTGATCAGGTAGAACAGCGCCGGGCCGGTCAGCGTCACGCCGGGCATGCCCAGGGCGGTCAGCAGCGTGCCGGCGGACACGATCACGCAGTAGCCGACCATCTTTTCCAGTTGCTGCGTGGCCAGCAGGCCCAGGCCGCCGAACAGCAGCGTCGCCAGCCCGGCCGCGAACATCCAGTCCAGGCTGAACGCCGCCGGCGCGCCCGACGGCAGCAGCAGCGAGCCGATGCGCAGCAGCGCGTAGATGCCCACCTTGGTCATGATCGAGAACATGGCCGCGACAGGCGCGCCGGCCGAGCCATAGCCCTTGACCAGCCAGAAGTTCAAGGGCCAGGCGCCCGCCTTCACCAGGAAGGCCACGCCCAGGATGGCCGCGCCCGCCTCGAACAGCATGCGGTCGGCGCCAGCCAGGTTGCCCGCGCGCTGCGCCAGGTCCGCCAGATTGAGCGTGCCCGTGACGCCGTAGATCAGCGCGATGCTGATCAGCAGCAGGAACGAGGCCGCCAGGTTCACCGCGATGTATTGCAGGCCCGCGCTGACGCGCGCCACGCCGGAACCGTGCAGCAGCAGGCCGTAGGAGGCGGCCAGCAGCACCTCGAAGAACACGAACAGGTTGAACAGGTCCCCGGTGAGGAAGGCGCCGTTCAGCCCCATCAGCAGGAACTGGAACAGGGAATGGAAATGCACGCCCGCGCGGTCCCAGCGGGCCAGCGAGTACACCAGCGAGGCCAGGCCCAGCACCGCGGTCAGCGTCAGCATCACGGCGGCAAGCCGGTCCACCACCAGCACGATGCCGAAGGGCGCGGGCCAGTCGCCCACCAGATAGACCCCTACCCCGTCGGGCCAGACGCCCGGCACGGCGCCGCCGGCGACCGCCAGCAGGGCAATGGCGGCGGCCAGTTGGGCCAGGATGGACACGAGCGCGACCGCGCCGCGCGCATAGCGGCTGGTGTCGGCCAGCAGGAGCATCGCCGCGCCCGCCAGCAGCGGGGTGACGATGGGCAATATAGGAAGATGCTGCAGCCAGAAACTCAAAATTGGGACTCCCGTCCATCAACGTGGTCGGTACCCGTGAGGCCGCGCGAGGCCAGCAGCACAACCAGGAACAGCGCGGTGGTGGCGAAGCCGATCACGATGGCCGTCAGCACCAGCGCCTGCGGCAGCGGATCCGCGTACCAGGAGGGATCGTGGGCCGCGGCCGGATCCACCACCGGCGGGCGGCCCGAGGTGAGCCGGCCCATGCCGAAGATGAACAGGTTCACCGCGTAGGAAACGAGCGACAGGCCCATGATGAACTGGAACGTCCGCGGCCGCAGAAGCAGCCACACGCCCGAGCCCGCCAAGACGCCGATCGCGACGGCGTAGATCAATTCCATCAGGCTTCCCCTGTTTGAGCGGCCGCCGCCTGGATCTCGGCGGCTGCCTTGCGTTGCGCGCGCAGCGATTGGTGGGCCAGCGCCACCAGCACCAGCACGGTGGACCCCACGACCAGCATGTACACGCCCAGGTCGAACAGCAGCACGCTGGACAGGTGCACGTGGCCGATCAGCGGCAGCGCGATGTCCCAGGACAGCGCGGCCAGGAACGGCTTGTAGGCCAGCCAGGCGGCCATCGCGGCGGAGCCCGCGAACAGCAGGCCGATGCCGATCCAATTCTGCGGGTTGAGCCGGCTGCGCGATTCGACCCAGTACACGCCGCCGACCATGTATTGCAGGATGACGGCGGTGGCGAATATCAGCCCGCCGACGAATCCGCCGCCGGGTTCGTTGTGCCCGCGCAGCAGGAAATACACCGAGATCAGCGCGGCCGTGGGCAGCAGCAGGCGCACCAGGACCGTGGGCACCATCATCGAGCCCGAGGGCACCAGGGACTTGATGTCCGGCGCGGCGGGCACGCCGCCGTCCTGGTCGATCTGCTGGCGCGGCAGGTCCGCGCTTTCGGCGGCGGGACGGAAGCGGCGCAGCAGCGCGTAGACCGTCAGCGCCACGATGCCCAGCACCGTGATCTCGCCGAAGGTATCGAAGCCGCGGAAGTCGACCAGGATGACGTTCACCACGTTGGTGCCGCCGCCGTCGGGCAGCGCGCGGTCCACGAAATAGGAGGAAATCGTCTCGCCCTGCGGACGCGTCAGCACCGCGTAGGCCAGCGCCGACATGCCGGCGCCCGCCGCCACGGCCATCAGCAGGTCGCGCAGGCGGCGGCCGCGGGCGCGCAGCGTGGCCCCCAGGCTTTCATCGTCGTCCTGCGCGATCCGCCGGGGCAGCCAGCGCAGGCCCAGCAACAGCAGCACCAGGGTCACGACCTCGACGGACAACTGGGTCAGCGCCAGGTCGGGCGCCGAGAACCAGACGAAGGTCAGGCAAGTGATCAGCCCCGCGCCCCCGGCCAGGGCCAGCGACGCCAGGCGGTGGTACTTGGCCTGGTAGGCCGAGGCCACGGCGCAGACCCCGCCCACCAGCCACAGCAGCGCGAACGCCGGGTCCACCGGGGTCAGGTGGCCCGCCCCGTCCAGCCAGCCACCCGCGCGCAGCGGCAGCCAGGCGACGAACAGGGTGCCCAGCACGATCAGCAGCATCTGCACCTGCAGGCGCGAGGACGCCAGCCAGCGCAGCAGCCAGGCGGCGACCACGCTGGAGCCGTCCAGCAGCGCCTCGAACGTGCGGCGGCCGTCCAGCCGATAGATGAAGGGCACGCGGCCGGGGTTGGCGCGCTGGTGCGCGCGCAGGGCCAGGTACAGCAGCACGCCGGCCGTGGTGGCGACCAGGCTCATGACCAGCGGCAGGTTCACGCCGTGCCAGACGGCCAGGCTGTACTCGGGCATGTCCTCGCCCAGGATGCTCTGGGCCGCGGAGGCCAGGAACGGGCCCACGGTCAGCCCCGGCAGCACGCCCACCAGCAGGCACATGAACACCAGCAGCGCGCTCGGGAACAGCATCCACCGGGGCGGCTCGTGCGGCGCGCGCGGCAGGTCGGTGGCCGGCGGGCCGAAGAACACCTGGAGGATGAAACGCAGCGAATACGCCACGCTGAACGCCCCCGCGATGGTGGCCAGGAGCGGCAGGCCGACCTGGGTGATGCTGTCGCCGCTGACGAAGGTGGTCTCGGCGAAGAACATTTCCTTGGACAGGAAGCCGTTGAGCAGCGGCACGCCGGCCATCGACGCCGCCGCCACCATGGCCAGCGTGGCGGTGATGGGCATGGCCTTGTACAGGCCGGACAGCCGGCTGAGGTCGCGCGTGCCGGTTTCGTGGTCGACCACGCCCGCGGCCATGAAGAGCGAAGCCTTGAAGGTGGCGTGGTTGATCATGTGGAAGATGGCCGCCACCAGCGCCAGCGTGCTGTTCAGCCCCAGCAGCAGCGTGATCAGCCCGAGGTGGCTGATGGTGGAATAGGCCAGCACCCCTTTCATGTCCTGCTGGAAGATGGCGGCGTAGGCGCCCAGCACCAGCGTGACCAGCCCCGCCCCGCCGATGATCCAGAACCATTCGTCGGTGCCCGACAGCACCGGCCAGAACCGCGCCAGCAGGAACACGCCCGCCTTCACCATGGTCGCCGAATGCAGGTAGGCGGACACCGGGGTGGGCGCGGCCATGGCGTTGGGCAGCCAGAAATGGAACGGGAACTGGGCGCTCTTGGTCAGCGCGCCCAGCGCCACCAGGATCAGCACGGCCGGATACCAGGGGTCGGCGCGGACCAGGTCGCCGGCGGCCAGCACGCGGTCCATGTCGTAGCTGCCGACGATGTGGCCCAGGATCAGCACGCCGGCCAGCAGGCACAGCCCGCCCCCGCCCGTGACGGTCAGCGCCATGCGCGCGCCGCGCCGGGCGTCCAGGCGGTGGTGCCAGTAGGCGATCAGCATGAAGGACGCCAGGCTGGTCATTTCCCAGAACATGACCAGTTGGATCAGGTTGCCCGACAGCACGACGCCGAGCATGGCGGCCATGAAGGCCTGGAAAAAGGAGAAAAAGCGCGGCACCGGATCTTCCGGCGACATGTAGTAGCGCGCGTACAGCACCACCAGCGCGCCCATGCCCGAGACGATCAGCGCGAACAGCCAGGCGTAGCCGTCCATCCGCAGGGTGAACTGCAGGCCCAAGGCGGGCGCCCACGGGATGTCGACCCGCACCACGCCGCCGTTGGCGACGTCCGGATACAGGCCGGCGACCAGAACCACACAGGCCAGGGCGATAAGGCCCGCCAACCAGGCCTCGGCATTGCGGGCGTTGGAAGGCAGCAGCGCGGCGCACAGGCTGCCGGCGAACGGCAGAGCGAGGATCAGGATCAGCGACATGGCGTTCCGAGAATGTCCGGGCCCCCTCCCGCCAGCGCAAGGCAGCGAAAGACGAAACAGACCGGGGATTGAAAAACGGACGGAACCCTGGCCCGGTGCGTCGCTGCACTACACGTTGCCCCGCGGGGATATCAACCAACGCCATTGAACGGCGCAGACAGAAACAAACGCAATAGCTTTCTTGCAAGACCGGCCAAGAATCTCATCCGAAAAATATCAGATTCTTGTAAGTTATGCAGAAATTTATGTGTGAACGGGGGTGATGACGACACGTTCGATGCGCAATGATTGCGCAATCGGCAAGTTTCGGCACCGATTCATCTCTTTGTCAGCATTGGGTTTTTTCCGCTATTGCCGGCTATTTCGCGCAACATTGCGTCAACGCAAAACAACCCGGTCCGTTCAGGGTCGATCCGGGTTGACCGAGGGGAGTTTCCTGTGTGGAATGGCGCCCACGAAGCGTCGGTCGGGCCCGCATCCGGGCCAGGCGCGCCTCACCGACGCCGGCCGCAGAAGCCGGCCGGGTCGGAAAATTCAATAATATGGAGAAGACTCTTGACCGTGCTGTCCCAAGCAAAGGCCGTCCTGGCCGCCGCAATCGCAGGCGTCTGCTTTAGTACCGGCGCGCATGCCGCCGACCCCTACCCCAACAAGCCCATCCGCCTGATCGTCCCCTTCGCCGCCGGCGGCACCACCGATATCGTCGCCCGCATCGTCTCCGAAGGCCTGGGCCGCGAACTCGGCCAGCCCGTCGTCGTCGAAAACCGCGGCGGCGGCGGCGGCTCCATCGGCGCCGACGCCCTGGTGCGCTCCGCCCCCGACGGCTACACCCTGGGCGTGGCCACCGTCAGCACCATGGCCACCAACCCGGCCACCAACCCCAAGAACCCGTACGATCCGCTGAAGGACTTCGCCCCCATCACCAATATGGTGAACGTGCCGAACGTGCTGACGGTGAATCCCGCCGTGCCCGCCAAAACGCTGACCGAATTCATCGCCTTGCTGAAGGCCAATCCCGGCAAGTACGCGTACGCCTCCTCGGGCTCGGGCGGCATCGGCCACCTGGACGGCGAACTCTTCAAGTCGCTGACCCAGACCGACATGGTGCACGTGCCCTACCGCGGCTCGGGCCCGGCGCTCAACGACGTGATCGCGGGCCAGGTCAACGCCCAGTTCGACAACCTGCCTTCGTCCATGCCCCACATCCAGGCCGGCAAGCTGCGCGCCCTGGCCGTGGCCGCCCCCAAGCGCCTGCCGGCGCTGCCGGACGTGCCGACCTTCGTCGAAGGCGGCCTGCCCGATATGAACAACATGGCCTGGTACGGCCTGGTCGCGCCCGCCGGCACGCCGCAGGCGGTGATCGACCGCGTCCATGACGCCGCCGTCAAGGCGCTCCAGGATCCGAAGACCGTGCAGCGCCTGGCCGACGGCGGCTCGCTGGTGGACGGCAATACGCCGGCCGAGTACGCCGCCCAGATCAAGCGCGAACTCGAACTGCGCCAGCGCATCGCCAAGGAACGCAACATCCAGTCGACGAACTGACCCCCCGCGCCCCCGGCGGCCGGCCCCTGCCGCGGGGCCCGCCCCGGGGGCCGGCGCTTGACTGTAATCGCCCGGCTGGTAGCATGTGCGACCGTGCGATCCCAATTTTCCCCCCTCCCCTGCGCCGCATGCGCCATCTGCGCCCTGCGCTCAACCCTGTTGAGCTCGCAGGAAGTCGCCGCGCGTTCCGCCTACGCGCGTTCCAAGCCCGGCTAATCGCCCGGCTCTTCCCTCTCTGAGCCTCATCCCGGCCCGCCGCCGGCTGCCTGCGCACATCCGCGCTTCGCGCAGCTCGCCGCCGGCCGGCGGACGCCCCGCCGCGTGGCCGGGCGCCGCGCCTCGTCCCGTTTCCGCATGCCTCCGGATGGCCTGCGGCCAGGCCACGCACCGACTCTTTCCAAGCGCCATGCAACTCACCAAGAATTTCGTCAAAGCCAAGAACCCCTGCGCGGGCGGCTACAAATGGTTCATCCGCGACCACAACGGCCAGGGGGACTACCAGGCCGTGCTCGATGCCCTGGTCGCCGACGGACGGGTCAGCGACGCCTGCTGGCTGCTGGACCAGTTCGGCCCCACCGACGCGGTGCTCAAGCTGGACGCGGTCGACGCCCACGCCATCGTTTTCGCGGGCACCCTGGAAGTGCGCATGGGGATCAACGTGGACACCGTCGTGCGCGCCGGACGCAGCATCGTGACCGGCGGCGGCATCCGCGCGGGCGAGACGATCATGGCGGGCGAGAACATCGCCGCGGCCGGCAACATCGCCAGCGGCGGCGACCTGCGCGCCGGCGGGGACATCAGCGCGGACTGGGGCATCGAGACCGCCACCCGCCTGGACTGCGGCGGCAACGTCCGCGCCAAATGGGACATCTGCGCGGGCCAGGACCTGGCCGTGACCGGCCACCTGCACGCCGGACAGGACGTGCAGGCGCAAGGCGCGATCAAGTGCGGCCAGGGCATCAAGGCCGGCGGCGACGTGCGCACCGAAAAGGAAATCGACGCGGCCTGCGGCATCCAGGCCGGCGGCTCCATCCTCTGCGGCGATCACCTGGCCTCCGGCTGGGGGCTGATCGCGGGCGAGGACATCCGCGCCGAAGGCGCGATCCGGGCCGGCGAAGGCGTGCAGGCCGCCGGCCTCATCGAAGCCGGCGCGGGGCACGGCATCTACGCCGGCCTGAGCGTCCGCCTGGACGCCTGGTCGGCCTGCGCCCGGGTCGTGGCGCAGGCCCGCCCGGAACAACTGGTCAGCGGGTATTGGACGGACCCGGAGCCGGGATCGCCGAACTAGCGGCGTCCCGCGCCGGGTTGCGCAGCACCAGCATCAGGCCCAGCAGGATCGCCCCCATCCCGGCCACGCTCAGCGCGGACAGGCGATTGCCCAGGATCAGGTAGTCCAGCACCGCCGTGCCGGCCGGCACCAGGTAGAACAGGCTGGTGACGTTGACCAGATTGCCGGCCTGGATCATGCGGTAGAACAGCAGGGTCGCGCCCACCGAAATCACCAGCCCCATCCACAGCAGCGGCAGGACGAAGCCCGCCACCCATTCCACGCGAATGGGCTGGAACGGCGCGAACAGCAGGCACAGCGCCAGGCTGACCGCGTACTGCAAGGGCATCACGTCCATCGGCGCCTGGCGCACCCGCTTCTGCAGGATCGCACCCAGCGTCATGCACGCCAGCGCGGCGAACGCATACGCCATGCCGGCGACCGAAAAGCGCGCCATGCCGATGCTCTGGACCATCACCATCGCCAGGCCGCAGAACGCCAGGAACAGTCCGGCCAGGCGCGCCCGCGAGTAGCGCCGTTCCAGCAGGGCCAGCGTCAGGATGGGCTGCGCGCCCAGCAGCGTCGCCAGCACGCCCGGCGTAATGCCATGGTCCAGCGCAAGCAGGTAGCAGATGGAATAGCCGCCGATCAGCAGCAGGCCCGTCGCCGCGACGGTGGCGCGCGTGCCCGGCTCGGGCAGCCAGCGCCGCCGTCGCGCGCAGATCAGCAGCAGCGCGGCCAGGGCCAGGATGAAGCGCAGCAGCAGGAACGCGAAGGCGGAGGCATGGAACAGCCCCCATTTGGCGAAAATCGCGCCGCCGCTCCACAGCAGCACGAACAAGGCGGTGGAGCCATGGGAGGTCCACGCGGATCTATCGAAAGACATGAGGTTTCTACCTGTCGAAGTCATAACAGGCTCCGCCCCTGCCCGGGCGCGGCGATCGGCCGCGTCAGGGCGCAAGCCGGCGCGCGGCGGACACGGCGCGCGTCAACGCGAGCCGGGCATCGGCGGGCAGGCTTGGGAGGGGCTGGAGTCGGGTGCGGACGGCGTCAGCCGACGACGGCCGCGGACGGCGGGCATGCGCCCGCCACCACGCCGCAAGGCGGCGAGACGGGCGGCGATACCACCGTGGAGACGACAGGAGAAAAACCGGGAGAAACCGCGGAACGCCGTGACATCGCGCGCGCGCGGCCGCCGGCTGCCGAAGCAGCGGGAGCGAAGCCGAGGAGGCGCGTGAAGTCAGGCATGCGCGTAGGCTACCGGCAGCGGGAAACGCCGTCAAGCGATCCGCCGCTGCTCCACCCCCATGTCGCGCCACGCTTCGCCGTGGCAGGTGAACATCAGGATCTGGTGCCGGGTCGCGGCGTCGAACAGCGCGCGCTTCATGAAGTCGCGCCGCGCGTCGTCCGTGTGGACCAGCGCGTCGTCGAGCAGCAGCAGCGTCGGCCGCCCGGCTTCGCGCAGCAGGTCCGCATAGGCGAAGCGCGCCAGGATGCCAAGCTGCTCGCGCGTGCCGAAGCTGAGCGCGGCCAGCGCGTCTTCGCCGCCGCCGCGGCGCAGCGCCGCGGGCAGCAAGGCGTCGTCCAGCCGCAGCTCGGCCTCGGGAAACAGCAGCGCCAGGTAATGGTTCAGGCGGCGCGCCAGCGGCGCCTGCAGCCGCTGGGTGGCGGCGGCGCGCTGGTCGGTAAGCAGTTTCAGCAGCAGGTCCAGGGCCGCGGCGCGGCGGGCCAGTTCGCCGCGCCGCCGTTCCAGGCGTTCGCAGGCCGCGGCGGCCTCGGACAGGCGTTCGCCCAGGCCCTGCGCGCCCGCCTGGTCCAGCTTGCCTTGCAGTTGCAGGATGTCGCCGTGGCGCTTGTGCTGCGCGTCGCGCTCGATGGCGGCGGACTTCTCGTAGCGCAGGACATCCTGTTCCGCCAGTTCGGGCCGATGCCCGGCCAGCGCGGCCTGCGCTTCGCGCACGCGGCGCTCGAGTTCGTCGTGGCCGCTGCGCGCCTCGGCGAGCCTGCCGGCGCGGGACTGGCGCTGCGCGGCGCGTTCGGGCGATTGCAGATCGGCGCCGCGGGCGGCGGCCTGGCCTTCGAGCAGGTGGGCGCGGGCGCCGTCGGCGTCCAGGGCGCGCTGCGCGGCCGCCAGCGTTTTCTCGGCCTGGGCCGCGACGGCCTCGGCCTCGCGCAGCGCCTGGACCGCCGCCGGCAGGTCGACGCTGGCCGTCTCGTCCGCGGCGGGCAGCCTGGACAGGCGTTCCTCCAGTTGGGCGCGGCGCGCCAGCGCCTCGTCGCGCTGGCTGCGCAACGCGTCCACGCCCCTGGGCGCATGGATGCCCAGCGTCTTGCGCATGCCGTCCAGCTCGCGCAGCAGCGCGCCGTGGCGGGCATGGCGCTGCTCGGCCTCGGCCAGCGTCTCGCCCCCCACGCGCTTGAGCAAGGCGGCGCAGGCCGCCTGGGCCTCGCCCAGCTCGCGCTGCAAGGCGGGCAGGTCCTTGCCGCCCGGCTCGATACGGAAACGGCCGACGCCAGGCAGGTCCAGTTCCGCCGCCGCCGTCAGCAGGACGTCGCCGGCGCCGGCTAGCGGCCGGCCGTCCAGGCGCGCTTCGCGCCCGGCCTCCAGCCGGTAGGACAGGCGCGTGGCGATGGCCTGCTGCTGCAACTGCAAATTGGCCACCTCGCGGTCGGCCTTGCGCAAGGCGTCGATATCGGCGTCGGACATCTCCGTGCGCACGCTCTCCGCCTTCAGCGCCGATCCTTGTTCGATCAGCGCGGCGGCCTCCTTCAGCGCGTGGTCCAGGCGTTCGATCTCGGGGTCGAGCTGGGCCAGTTGACGTTGCAGGTCGAGCCGGTCCGCCACGGCCTGCACGGACGCGACGCGCCGGCGCGCGGCGTCCACGGCATCGGCATGGGCCTGGCGCTGCTGTTGCGCGCGCGCCAGGGGTTCGCGCGACGCCTCGGCGCGGGCGCGGGCGGCGCGGGCCTCTTCGGCCAGCGCCTGGAGTTCGGCCTCGTCCTGCTGGTCGCGCCGGACCTGGTCCTGCAACAGGGCCAGGGTCTGGGCGGCCTGCGCCTGTTCGCGGCGCAGGCCCTCGAACGCTTCGCGCTCCTTGGCCACGGCGGCCAGCCGCGACCTCGCCTCGGCGGCCTTGGCCTCGAAGTCCTTCCAGGGTTCGTCCGCCTGGGCGCGCTGGTGCGCGTGGCGCAGTTCGGCCAGGCGGTCCACGTCGGCGTTCAACTGGGCCATGGCCTGCGCGCACTCGTCGCGTTCCGCCACGGCGCGCGCCAGCGCGTCCTCGGCCTCTTTGTAGACGCCCTTGGGGCGGCCGTTGCGCGCATCCAGCAGCGCGCCGCGCTCGGCGGCCACGCGCTCGTACAGGCGGTCGCCGTCGCCGGCGGCCAATTCGCCCGAGAGCTGCGTCAAGGCGTCGCGCAGATGCGCGCCCGCGTATCCCGCCGATTCCTGCAGATTCTGGCCGTCTCCCTGCTGGATCCACAGCAGCCCGGGAATGCCCGCGAGGTCGGGCTTGCTCTGGCCGCGCGCGGCCAGTTCGAAGCCCAGCAGCGCGGCCAGCGCGTTCTCGGCTTCCTCGCCGTCCAGCCGCCGCGCGCCGTCGTCGATCAGCAGTTCGCAGCGGGCGCGGGACAGGAACTGTTTTTTCAGCACATAGCTGTGGCCGGCGTGCGTGAACGCCAGTTCGACGCTGGGACGCGCGCCTGATTCGCCGCGGGGCGCCAGGTCGGCCACCTTGCTGGTGCTGTAGCGCTCCAGGAAAGCGGAGCGGATGGCCATGGCCACCGTGCTCTTGCCGGCTTCGTTCGGCCCCACGAACAGGTTCAGGCCGTCTTGCAGGCCGTCCAGCACCAGGGGCTGGCGGAACTTGCGGAATTCTTCCAGGGCGATGCGCGAGAGCTTCATTTCGCGCCTCCCGGCATGGCACTTTCGCGCTGGAACCGCAGCAGCAGCCGCAAGGCCTCGCCCGCGACCGCGGACTGCGCGGCGTCCGCCTGCAGCGCCTGCAATTGCGCCGCCACTTCGCCCACGTAGCCGCTGGCGCGCAGTTCGGCCAGGTCCGCGTCGTCCGGCTCCAGCTTCAGGCCCGACAGGTCGGGCAGCAAGGCGCGCACCTGCGCGGCGGCCCGGTCCACGGCCTGCTGCAGCGCGTCCCAGGTTTCCATGTTGACGTGCCCCTGCACGTCCAGCCGCAGCACGTCTTCCGCGCGCAAGGCGGCCATGCGCTCGGCCAGCGCCTGCGCATCGGTGGGCAGGCTCAGCGTTTCCGACCAGGCCGACCAGCGGTACTTGCCCGTGGCCAGCCGTTCCACCGCCGGCACGGCGCCGGGCGCGTCGATGCGCACGTCCAGCACGTAGCCGGGTTCGTTGCCGCGGAAGCGGTCCTGCTCGGGCGTGCCGGCGTACCAGGTGCGTTCGTCGATGGAGAGGCAGCCGTGCCAATCGCCCAGCGCCAGGTAGTCCAGGCGGGCGCGCGCCGCGCGGTCCGGCGCGATGGGATTGGTGGCGTCGATATTGTCCGGCAGCCGCCCCGCCACGCTGCCGTGCGCCAGGCCGACGCGGATGCGGCCGGGTTCGGTGTCCAGGGCGTCGAAGGCCTGGGTCGCGTCGTCGTAGGTATGGCGCTGCGTCAGGGGCGCGGCCAGGACGGCAAGGTTGATGGCCGCCAGGTCCACCACGCCCGTGGCGAGCGGCACGTGGACGTTGGCGGGGATGCAGCCCAGTTGCATCGCGCGGCTCCAGACGCTGTCGGCAAGCGCCGCGTCGTGGTTGCCGGCGATCATGACCCACGGCCCGGCATAGGCGGCCATGGCGGCGAACAGCCGGCGGATCGTGCGGTCGGACACGCCCTGCGTGTCGAACACGTCGCCCGCGACCAGCACGGCGTCCACGCCGCGCTCGGCGGCCAGCGCCGCGATGCGCGCCACGACGTCGAAGCGCGCCTCGGCCAGCATGGCGGCGTCATCGGTTTCGAACTGGCCGTACTGTCGGCCGATCTGCCAGTCGGCGGTGTGCAGGAAATGGGTCATGCGCGGGATTGTAAGAGGAAGATGCCCCTTCCCCGCACCGGACGCGCTCAGGACGCCGAGGTCAGCAAAGGCAGTACCTGGGCAAGCGTCAAGGGCCCCTCTTCCAGCAACAGCTTGTCACCTTGCGTTTCGCCTTCCTCGCCAGCAGCGCGCAAGGGGTCCGAAGCAAGCAGGCGGTGGCGCAGCAGGGCGTCGGCAAGCAACAAGCGCCTGGCGTCCACGCCTGGCTGGCAGCCCTCCCAAGCCATGAACACGGCGGCCGACACGTAGTAGAGTGCCGACGCCGCGCGGCGCACCTCAGCCTCAAGCCGCTCCTGCGTCCCAACAGCCTGCGCCAGGCCGATCGCGCGGCGAACGCAATCACGCAAGGTTGCGCGCCACGCCGCCGGCAACGCCGTCGCCTGCTCTAGCCTGTTTTCCAGCAGGGCCGACAGCGCTTCGTGCGCGCTGTCCTTGCGCACGGCCCGCTGGATCGCGTCCAGCGCATTGATATTGCTGGTGCCTTCCCACAACACGCCGATATGCGCGTCGCGCACCAGGCGGGCATTGACGAAGTCCTCGATGTACCCATTCCCTCCGCGTATCTCCATCGCGCCCGTCGCGACGGCGATATTGTCCCGGCAGGTCCGCAGCTTCAGCAGCGGCGTCAGCAGACGCAGCACCCGCGCGGCGGCCACATCGCCTTCATGGGCACGCCCCATGACTTCCGCCGCCGCCATGACCATGGACAATGCCGCTTCCGTCGGCGTCAACAGCTTGAGCAACTGCCGACGCAGCAGCGGATAGCCGATGAGGTCGCGCCCGAACGCTCGGCGGTGACGCGCGGCCAACATGGAGTCGTTCAGGCAACGACGCATCATTGCCGCCGCCCGCACGCCATGCGACAGGCGCGACAGGTTGACCTGCTCCATCATGTGCTTCAGACCTTTGTCCACCTCCCCGACCAGATACGCCAGCGCCCCTTCCAGGCGGATTTCTCCGCTGGCCATTGAACGAGTGCCCAGCTTGTCTTTCAGCCGCACGATGCGATAGGCGTTACGACTGCCGTCGTCCAGGCGGCGGGGCATCGCAAACAATGCCAGCCCACGCGTACCCTGCGGCGCGCCTTCCGGGCGGGCCAGCAGCAAGGCGACATCCGCATCCGTATGGGAGCAGAACCACTTCTCTCCATGCAGACGCCATTGCCCGCCGACCTGGCGCGCGACGGTCTCCAGGGCGCCGACGTCCGAGCCGCCCGTCTTCTCCGTCATGAACTGCGTTCCCTTCCAGAGCGTGGCCGGATCGTTCGACAGCATGCGCGGCAGCAGCTTTTCCCGCAGGGCCGGGCTGCCGAACTTCCGGATCAGGTGGATGGACGTGTCCGACACGCTGATGGGGCACATCTGGCCGAACTCGGCCTGGACGAACAGGTACTGCAGCGCATACTTCGCCGCCGGCGGCAGCGGCGCCGCGCAGCCCAGGACCCCGGCCCGATGGCTCATGGCATGGAACTGGAAGTCGCCGAAGGCGATGTGCTCCATCTCCTGGTAGGCGGGGTGATATTCGATCCAATCTTCGTCTTCGCCCCAGCGGGTACGCGCATGCAGCACGGGCGGAAACTTGTCCGCCACGGTGGCCAGCGTATTGAGGCGCCCCCCGGCCAATTGCCCCATGCGTTCGAACTGGGGCAACAGCGTGGCGTGCGCGGCGGCCGGCAGATAGAGCCTGAGCAGGTCCTGCAAGCCCCGGTCCAGCGCGAAGAAATCCAGGCCGGCGCAGTCGGGCGCAAGGTGGTGGGAACTCTGGGAAGACCGCTGCGGACGCGGGCGGACATACTCGTCATATTTGGCTTGGAATGACACGGACAGCTCCTGAAGGTCGAGGTTCGGCATCGCGCCGGACGCGGCGCGGGCAGGTACATCACGCAGGGAAAGGCTCAGATCACGCCGGCGGCGCGCAACTGCGTCAGCGCCGCCTCCGGCAGGCCAAGGCGCTGCGTCAGCACGTCTTGCGTGTGCTCGCCCAGGGCCGGGGGGCCCAGCGTGTGGTCCAGCGGCGTCTCCGAGAAGCGCATCGGGCTGGCGATGCCAGGGCATGTGCCGCCCGTGGATAGCGGCAAGTCCACCCTCAGCTTCCGGTGCACCACCTGCGGGTCCGCGAAGGTCTCGGAAAAGGTGTTGATGGGTCCGCAGGGCACGCCCGCGCGCTCCAGCCGCTCCTGCCAGGAGGCGGTGGTATCCATCGCCATCGCCCGCGACAACTGGGGCAGCAGCGTGTCGCGATGAACGAGGCGGCCGCTGACCTTGGCATAGCGCGGGTCCAGCGCCAGGTCCGGCCGCTGGATTTCCTGGCAATAGGCCGCGAACTGGCTGTCGTTGCCCACGGCCACGATCAATCGCCCGTCCCGCGTATCGAAGACCTGGTACGGCACCGCGTTGGCATGCGCGTTGCCGTAGCGCTTGGGCTCCTTGCCGGACACCAGATGATTGACGGCGGGATTGCTGCCGAAGGCCAGGATGCAATCCAGCAGGGCCATGTCGATATGCTGCCCTTGCCCGCTGCGCTCGCGCCAGGCCAACGCCGCCGCGATCGCCAGGCTGGCGTACATGCCCGTCGTAATGTCCGCAACCGCGACGCCCACTTTCTGCGGGCCGCCGCCCGGCAGCCCGTCGGCTTCGCCGGTCACGCTCATCAAACCTCCCATGCCCTGGAAAATGAAGTCGTATCCCGGGCGGTGCCGATAAGGTCCCGTCTGGCCGAAGCCCGTGATCGAGCAATAAACCAGCGAAGGATGGTCGGCGCGCAGGTCCTCGTAGCCCAGGCCATAGCGCGCCAGGGTGCCGACCTTGTAGTTCTCGACCAGCACATCGCACTGCGCGGCCAGCCCGCGCACGATGTCCTGGCCCTGCGCGGTGGAGATATCCACGGTCACGGACTTCTTGCCGCGGTTGGCCGATGCGTAGTAGCCGGAGTCCTCTCGCTGCTGCCCCTGGGCGCCCGGCATCCACGGCGGGCCCCAGCCGCGGGTATCGTCCCCGGTGCCGGGGCGTTCGATCTTGATGACCTCGGCGCCCAGGTCGGCAAGATTCTGGGTGCACCAGGGGCCCGCCAGCACCCGGGTCAGGTCCAGCACGCGTATGTGGGAAAGCGGTTTGATCGTCATGTCCAGGATCCGGTGCCCGCGGGCACGCCATTAGTCGATGCGGATGTGCGCGTCTGCGATCACGCGCCCGTAGCGGGCGCTTTCGTCGCGCATGTAGGCGCTGAACGCGTCTCCCAAATAGCCCACGGGCTCTCCTCCCGTGCGCAGCAGGGCTTCGCGCACATCGGGCTGCGCCATGATTTGCTCGATCGTGCCGCTCAAGGTCTGGACAATGGCAGGCGGCGTGCCCGACGGCGCCAGGATCCCGACCCAGGCGGACATCTTCATGTCGGGATAGCCCAGTTCCGCGGTGGTGGACAGGTCCGGCAGCACCGCGGAACGCTTGTCGCTCATCACGGCCAGGGCAGTCAGCTTGCCCGCCTGGATTTGCGGCAAACCGGTGAACGCGGGCTCGAACGTGACGGAGACCTCGCCGCCCATCACCGCGGCCTTTGCCGGCGCGCTGCCCTTGTACGGGACGTGCAAGAAATTGCTCTTGGTCCTGGACCGCAGCATTTCGCCTGCCAGGTGGGCCGTCGAACCGTTCCCATATGAGGCGTAGCTCAGTTCGCCGGGCTTGGCCCGGGCCAGATCCACGAGCTGCTGCAGCGTTTGGACGGGCACTTTCGGATTGACCACGATGACGCTGGGCGTGGTGGCGATCAGCGCAATCGGTGCGAAGCTCTTGACCGCGTCGTAGGGCAGCTTGGGATACAGCCAGGGATTGATCGTCAGGGTCGTGTTGGTCGCCGCCAGCAAGGTGTAGCCATCGGGCTTGGCGTTGGCCACCATTTCGGCGCCGATGATGGTGGCCGCGCCGGCGCGGTTCTCCACGATCACGGGCTGGCCCAGCCGTTCACCCAGTTTCTGGCCGATGACGCGCGCCACCACGTCCGTCATGCCGCCCGCCGAATACGGCACGATGAGCCGGATGGGCATGCGGGGATAGTCCTGGGCCTGCGCGGTGGCGGTCAGCGACAAGGCAGCGACAAGCGGGATTAGGGTATTGATACGCAAAACAGTCTCCTTGGTGGATCGCGGGTCTGCGCCCCGATTCATTGCCGCGTACCGCTGCGGTGAAACCCATTATTCGCGTCGTGATTTTTCTCGTCCAATATATTTTTTCGTGCTATTCATATTGATATTGGATTAATCTTTGGCCGCCGCGACGAGCGATCGCCGCGTCCCCAACCCACGAGTTGCCCATGGATCTGCGCCAACTTCGGTACTTCGTCGCCGTCGCCGAGGAACTGCACTTCGGAAGAGCCGCCAAGCGGCTATCCATCACCCAACCGCCGCTCAGCTTCAACATTCGCCAACTGGAAGCGTCGCTCGGCATGGAGCTGCTGCGGCGCACCACGCGCGAGGTGGCGCTCACGGAAGCGGGGAAAGTGATTTATCGGGAAGCGCTGAAACTGTTGACGCTGGCGCGCAGCGCAGAAGAGCAGGCGCGGCGGGCCGCCAGCGGCGAAGCGGGCGTCGTGCACATCGGCTTCGTGGGTTCGTCGTTCCTGACCAGCCTGGCCTCGGACATACGAGACTTTGCGGCGACGAGGCCGGAGGTTGAAGTAGTGCTGTACGAACTCAGCAGCTACGAACAGATCGACGCATTGCAGCGAGGCCAGATCGACATCGGAATCGTGCATCCCCGCGTCATGCCGTCCGGCATCGCCTCGCGCGTGCTGCACCGCGAGGCCTTCGCCTGCCTGCTCCCGGAAACGCACGCGCTGGCGCGGCAGGAGATCATCGACTTGCAGCAGTTGCAGCATGACGACTTCGTGCTATTTCCCAGAGACTTTTCCCCGGGCTATTACGACAAGATTCTCTCGCTTTGCGTGGAGGCCGGCTTCACGCCGCACATCCGGCACAAAGTCCGGAACATGCTGACGATCGCCACCTTGGTGTCGCACGAATTCGGCGTCTCGCTGGTGCCGGCGTCGCTGGGAAAAGTACAGTTGCCGAATCTGGCATGCCGCCCGCTTTCGCATGCCGCAAACCTGTCAGATCTGCGCGGCATCTGGCGCCAGGACGAAGAACAGCCCGCGGTGCTGGCACTGCTGTCCTGCCTGGCGGCATCGCCAGGCTAGTTCGCCCGACAGAAAAACAATGGCCCGGCCGGCATGTCGCGCCGGCCGGGCCCGGTAAGGGACCGGTATCAGGCGCCCTTGCCGCCCAGCACCAGCCGCTGATTGGACGCCGCCTTGCGGTCGTAGCGGGACAGGTCCAGGCCCTCGGTGCGGATGGCGGGGCGCTGGCCCATGACCAGGTCGGCCACCAGCTTGCCGGAGCCGCAGGCCATGGTCCAGCCCAGCGTGCCGTGGCCGGTGTTCAGGTAGAGGTTGCCGTAGCGGGTCGGGCCGACCACCGGCGTGCTGTCCGGCGTCATGGGGCGCAGGCCCGTCCAGAACTCGGCCCGGGCCACGTCGCCGCTGCCGGGGAACAGGTCGTTCACGACCAGTTCCAGCGTCTTGCGGCGGGCGTCCTTCAGGCGCAGGTCGAAGCCCGAAAGCTCGGCCATGCCGCCTACCCGGATGCGCTTGTCGAAGCGCGTCACGGCGATTTTGTAGGTTTCGTCCAGGATGGTCGAAACGGGCGCGGCGGACTCGTCCGTCATGGGGATGGTCAGCGAGTAGCCCTTGACCGGATACACCGGCAGGTCCAGGCCCAACGGCTCCAGGAAGCCGCGCGTGTAGCTGCCGAACGCGGCGACGTAGCGGTCCGCGGTCAGGACCTCGTTGCCGACGCGCACGCCCGTGACCTGGCCGCCCGCGGTGTTCAGCCCGGAAACCGATTGGCCGTAGCGGAATTCCACGCCCAGGCCCGCGGCCATTTCCGCCAGGCGCGTGGTGAAGAGCTGGCAGTCGCCGGTTTCGTCGTTGGGCAGGCGCAGGCCGCCGGACAGCTTTTCCATGGAGCGCGCCAGCGCGGGCTCGGCCGTGGCCAGGCGGTTGCGGTCCAGCAATTCATAGGGCACGCCCACTTCTTCGAGCACGGCGATATCGCGGCGGGCGGCTTCCAACTGGGCTTCCGTGCGGAACAACTGCAAGGTGCCGCGGGTGCGCTCTTCATAGTGGATGCCGGTGGACGCGCGCAGTTCGCGCAGGCAGTCGCG
This sequence comes from Achromobacter veterisilvae, assembly GCF_037619525.1. Taxonomy (NCBI): domain Bacteria; kingdom Pseudomonadati; phylum Pseudomonadota; class Betaproteobacteria; order Burkholderiales; family Alcaligenaceae; genus Achromobacter; species Achromobacter veterisilvae. Next base: position 4,518,286 of record NZ_CP148753.1, read on the forward strand.
GCTGTATTCGGACAGGCGCAGCATGCGCTCCTTGTTCACCGAATAACGCTCGGCCGAACAATTGGCCAGCATGGCGGCCATCCACTTCAACTGGTAGAGGCTGCCGTCCAGGCGGATCGCCAGGGGCGCATGCTTCTGGAACAGCCACTTGATGGCCTTCAGGGGGATCCCCGGCGCGGCCCAGGGCGTGGAATAGCCCGGCGACACCTGGCCCGCGTTGGCGTAGCTGGTCTCCAGCGCCGCCGCGGGCTGGCGGTCCAGCACCGTCACTTTGGCGCCCTGGCGGGCCAGGTAATAGGCGGTCGTGGTGCCGATGACGCCGCTGCCGAGGACGATCACATGCATGATTCTTTCCAGTGTTTGGTTTTGTGCAGGAATTTCGGTAGTCTATGAGCCTCCTTGCAGTGAAAGGCACTGAAAAATTCGCTTTGGCAGTGGTTTTTCCCGGCTCTTTCCTGTTTTCCGATTGCCGGAAGTGAAATGCGCGACCTCGACCGTATCGACCTGAAAATCCTGGATATTCTGCAGCGTGAAGGCCGGATTTCGGTGACCGAACTGGCCGACCGGATCAACCTGTCGGCCACCCCCTGTTCCGACCGCATCAAGCGCATGGAGCGCGAAGGGGTCATCACGGGTTACCATGCGCGCGTCAACCCCGCGGCGCTGGGCAAGAACCTGCTGGTCTTCCTGGAGATCAAGCTGTCGGCCAAGTCCGGCGACGTGTTCGACAAGGTCAAGAAGGAACTGCTGTACGTGCCCGAGGTGATGGAATGCCACCTGGTCTCGGGCGACTTCGATTACCTGGTCAAGGCCCGCCTGACCGAAATGAATGAATACCGCCGTCTCCTGGGCGAAATCCTCAAGCGCCTCCCGGCATCCGCCGAATCGCGCAGCTATGTGGTCATGGAGGAGATCAAGGAGACCCTGTACCTGCCGGTGGACCGCTAGGGGCTCCCGGCGCTGGCGCGGCATCGTTCCACGCGGTTTGTTACCGGACGGCGCCGCGCCGGCTGCTATGCTGGCGGCCCTCCGGCTTGCGCCGCCGCGCACCGACCCCATTTTTTTCCTTGCCTATGACTCGTCTCTACAAATACTTCTTCCGCGGCCTGATCACCGTCCTGCCGCTGGCGCTGACCATCTACCTGCTCTACATATTCCTGGCCTGGACCGAAGCGGTGGCGCTGACCTTCCTGCGCCCTTTCATCGGCGGATTCTACGTGCCGGGCATGGGACTGGCGCTGGGCATCCTCGGCATCCTCGCGATCGGCTACCTGGTGTCCAAGGAGCGCGTGCAGCGCGTGCTGGCGCTGCTGGAAATGCCGTTCACCAACCTGCCGGTGGTCAAGAGCATCTATTCGTCCCTGAAGAGCTTCGCGGACTATTTTTCGCCCAGTTCCAAGAACACCGCCCAGCAGGTCGTGATCCTGCGCATGCCCGGCCAGCAACTGGAACTGGTGGGGCTGGTCACCCGCCGCAGCATGGAAGGCCTGCCCGAAGGGTTCTCCCAGGACGGCCGGGTGGCCGTCTACCTGCCGATGGGCTACATGATCGGCGGCTATACCGTCTTCGTGCCGCAGGAATGGGTGCAGCCCATTCAGATGTCCGTCGAGGAAGCCATGCGTTCGTCCCTGATCGCCTGGATGGCGCGCGCCGAGAACAATAACCGGCCGGCCGCGCCCGCCGTGCCGGAACCTCCGGGCGACGCCCCCGGCGCCCCGGGCGCCGGCAGCGGCGGCCAGGCCTGAGCCCCCATCCCTCTTTCATCCCCCAGGCGCGACATGCCCATCATCGAATTCATGCTTGCCGAAGGCAGCCCCTATATTGAAGTCAACCAGTTGCTGAAGGCCACCGGCGTGTGCGACAGCGGCGGCGCGGGCAAGATGCTCGTGGCCGAGGGCCGCGTGAGCGTGGGCGGCGTCGTGGAAACCCGCAAGACGGCGAAGATCCGCGCCGACCAGATCGTCACCTGCGGCGACGCGCGCATCGTGGTGCGCGCCCCCGAGGCCGCCGACGGCGACCCCGCCTGACCCTTCCGTCCCAGCAACGCCGCGAGCCGCCATGAAATTCAAGATGTCCCAGAACTCCATCTTCGCCGTCCTGCTGCGCTCGCCGTGGTGGATGAGCGCCGGGGTGGCCGTGCTGCTGTCGGCGGGCGGCTTTGCCGCCCTGCCCCTGGAATACGCCGCGATGGGCGTGTTCGCCGCAGTGCCGTTCGCGGTCATCGCCATCATGGCGGCCTGGAAGCAATTGCGCGCGCCCTCCGGCACGCGCGTGCAGGCCGTGGCCGAGGCGGCGGCCGCCATGTCCTGGGCGGATTTTTCCCGGACCGTCGAGGCGGGCTTCCGGCGTGACGGCTGCGAGGTGCAGCGCCTGCAGGTCCCCGGCGCCGACTTCGCGCTCAGCAAGGACGGCCACGTGGCCATCGTCGGCGCCAAGCGCTGGAAAGCCGCGCGCGTGGGGGTCGAGCCGCTGCGCGAACTTCAGGCGGTGCGCGAGCAGCGCGGCGCGCGCGAAGCCATCTATATCGCGCTGGGCGAGGTGTCGGACAACGCGCTGCAATACGCCAAGTCGCAGGGCGTGTCCCTGATGACGGCGCCGGAACTGACCAAGCTGCTGCGGGACCTGAAGGTCTGACGCCGCCGCGGCGCGCACCGGCTTACGATTAAAGGCGCATTCCGCCCCGTCGCGGGCGGAACGATCCACCCGAGAGCTACGCCGATGACCTATCGCATCCTTGCCGACCTGGTTCTTGTCGCGCATGGCCTTTTTGTCGCCTTTGTGATGTTCGGCGGCCTTCTTGCGCTGTGGAAACGCTGGGTCGCCTTCCTGCACCTGCCGGCGCTGGCCTGGGGCGCCATGGTGATCGGCATGGGCTGGATATGCCCCCTGACGCCGCTGGAGGTATCGCTGCGCGAACGGGCGGGGCAGGAAGGCTATGCCGGCGGCTTCATCGCACACTACGTCCTGGGCATCATCTACCCCGAAGGCATCGCCAGAACCACGCAGGTCGTGCTGGCGGCGCTGCTGATCGCCGGGAATATCATCGTCTACACCCTGTGGGCGCGGCGGCGCCGGCTTCCCATGACCCGCGCCTGATCCGGACGCCGGACGCGGCGCGCGCTTTCGTGGCGGACATCGTTTCAGCTATGCGATAATAGAGATTAATTCTCATTACAAACCCCTGAAGCGACACGGCCGCCGGACACGCAAGGCCGATAGCTTGTCCAACCAAGACCCTATCCGCCTTGCCGTGCTGGAGCGCTACTACCGCGAACTGCTGAACTTCTGCAACCGGATCATCGGGAATTCGGATGCGGCGGCCGACGCTGTCCAGGAAACCTATGCGCGCGTGCTGTCGGCGCAGCGCAAAGACCGCGACGTGACGGAACCGCGCGCGCTGCTGTATCGTACGGCGCGCAATCTGATCACCGACCAGCACCGCCGCAATGTCGTGCGCGGCCAGACCACCGGCAGCGACGCCGAGCCGGACGCCGACCTCGTCCTGGACGACCTGGCGGCCCCCTTGGCCTTCGAGCCGGAAGCGGCGGCCATGTCCGCGCAAGCGGTGGCCGCCATGCTGGACGTGATCCGCGCCCTGCCCCCGCGCTGCCGCCAGGCGTTCGTGCTGCACCGTTTCGACGGCCTGTCGCATGCCGAGATCGCCGAACGCATGGATATTTCGCGCAAAATGGTGGAACAGCACATCAAGGTGGCGATGCTGGCCTGCCGGCGCGGCAAGTCCGAATGGGACCTGCGCGCGGGCGAACGGCCATCCGCCGCCCCCAGCACCGAATTTTTACAGCCATGACCATGAATCCCGCCCAGCCTACGCTTGCACCGACAGCCTCGGCGGACGAGGCCGCGCTCGACTGGCTGATCCGCCGCAAGGACTCTCCGGACGCCGCAACCGAAGCGCGTTTTCGCGAGTGGCAGGCCGCATCGCCGCTGCACGCGCAGGCGTATGCGCGCTGGGAGCGCGATTGGAGCGAGCTGGACGCCGTTCCCGAAACCGCCCGGGCGCAGTGGCGCGCGGAATGTCCGCCCCCCGCCTCCGCCCAGCCGAACCGGCAGCGGCGCGCCCGATGGCGCCTGGCGGGCGCCGCGCTGGCCGCCTGTGCCGTGGCGGCCGTGGCCGCGCTGCTCGCGACGCCGTCCGCGCCCCAGTACCAGATGCGCTACGCCACGGCGCCCGGCCAGCAGCAGGAAATCACGCTGCCCGACGGCAGCCAGGTCGCGCTGGACACCGCCACCCGCGTCGAGGTCCTCTACACCAAGGGCCGCCGCGAAGTGCGCATGGCGGAAGGCCAAGCCATGTTCAAGGTGCAGAGCGACGCCGGCCGGCCGTTCGACGTGGTCACGGGCAACGTGCGCGTCACCGTCGTCGGCACGCGCTTCAGCGTGCGCCATACGCCGGCCACGCCCGGCTATCCGGGCGTGCACGTCGGCGTCGCGTCCGGGCACGTCCGTGTCGGCCCCGAGGCGCCCGCCGCGTGGTGGGAGTTCTGGCGCCCCGGACGCGACCGGCAGGTCACCGACCTGACCGCGGGCCAGCAGATGACGGTGGACGAGTCCGGCCTGCCGGGCCGTATCGCCCGGATCGACGCCGCCAGCGTGGCCCCCTGGCTGGACCACCGGGTCGCGTTCGACAACGCCACGCTGGCGCAGGCCCTGGCCGAGTTCGGCCGCTACGGCCACCCCGTGCCGGTCCTGGGCGACCCGCGCCTGGCGTCCTTGCGCCTGACCGGCAGCTTCGACACCCGCAGCCTCGCCACCTTCTACCGGGTGCTCCCCCAGGCCCTGCCGGTGAGGATCGACACGCGCGACGGGCTGCCGTCCATCGAACCCGCGCAATAAATTTTTCGAGATCCGAGACGCCGGACCTAGGGTTTTTTGCCGCTGCCGCGTCTACATGAGAAATGTATCCATTCTCATGACTTGACGAGGCCCTGCATGCATCACCCCCGTTTTACGTTCGCGCCGCTGACGCTGGCGCTCTGCCTGGCCCTGGCCGGCCCCGCCGCCCACGGCCAGACGGCCGAACCCCACGTCCAGATGTCGCTGGCCGCCCAGCCGCTGGGCCAGTCGCTGAACGCCCTGGCCCGCCAGGCGGGCCTGGACCTGATCGTGCGCGGCGACCTGGTGCAGGGCTTGAACGCCCCCGCCGTCTCCGGCAACCTGACGGTGCGCGCGGCGTTCGACCGCGTTCTGGCGGGCAGCGGTCTGACCGCGCGGATCGATGGCTCGGCCGTCGTCATTTCGCGCGACCCGTCGGCCGGCGCCATCCAGCAGATGGACCAGATCACCGTGACCGGCAGCGAGGAAACCGCCACCAGCCCGGTCTATGGCGCCGTCGCCCGGCGCACCTCCACGGGCATCAAGACCGACACCGACCTGCTGGAAACCCCGCAATCGGTATCGGTGGTGACGCGCGAGCAGATCGAACTGCAGGGCGCGACGGGCATCGACGAATCGCTGCGCTACACCTCCGGCGTGGTGTCGGCCGCCTACGGCCAGGACCCGCGCGGCGACTGGATCCGCGTGCGCGGCTTCGCGCCCGCCAAGTACCTGGACGGCCTGCCCCTGCCCGACGGCGTCTGGACGGCCAACACCCGCTACGAGCCCTATGCGATGGAGCGCATCGAGGTGCTCAAGGGACCGTCCTCCGTCATGTACGGCGCGCTGCCGCCCAGCGGCTTCATCAACGCCGTCAGCAAGCGCCCCCAGGCCGAGGCCGCCCATGAACTGGGCATTTCGTACGGCACCGACGACCGCAAGGAAATCAGCGGGGACTTCACCGGCCCGCTGACCGAGGACGGCAAGGTGCTGTACCGCGTCGTCGGCCTGGCGCGGGACAGCGACACGCCCAGCGACTACGGCTACGACCGCCGCTACCTCCTGGCGCCGTCGCTCACCTGGAACCCCAGCACCGATACCAGCCTGACCGTGCTGGCGATGCTGCAAGGCGCGCGCTCGCGCGGCTGGGGCGGCTTCCTGCCCGCCGAAGGCACCGTCCTGCCCAACCCCAACGGCAAGATCGGCCCCAGCTTCTACGGCGGCGAACCGGGCTTTGACCGCTACGAAAAGAACACGCAGTCGATCGGCTACCTGTTCGCGCACCGCGTGAACCCGCAGCTCACCCTGCGCCAGAACGCGCGCATGAACTGGGCCGACGTGGACCATCCCTCCGTGGGCCTGCTCGGTTTCGTGCCGGGCAGCCTGCGGACCCTGAGCCGCTATACCTACACCCCGCGCGAAGACTCGCGCGTGTTCTCGATCGACAACCAGGCCGAGTACAAGCTGGACACGGGCCCCGTTTCGCACACGCTGCTGGCGGGCTTCGACTACAAGCGCTCGCGCAACGACTACGCCGTCGGCATGGGCTTCGATGCGCCGACGCTGGACGCCTTCGATCCGGTCTACGGCACGCAGTCGATCGTCAAGCCCGCCGATACCCAGCACACGCTGCAAACGCAGCAGCAGCTTGGCGTCTACGTGCAGGACCAGATCCGGTGGGACCGCTGGGTCGCCACCCTGTCCGGCCGCCACGACTGGGTGGACACCAAGACCGACGACAGGCTGGCCAACACCTCCAGCAAGCAGGATGACCGCAAGTGGTCGGGCCGCGTGGGTCTGAACTACCTGTTCGATTCGGGCTTCTCGCCCTATGTCTCGTACGCGACGTCCTTTGAGCCCGCCATCGGCCGCACGTATTCAGGCACGCCCTTCGTGCCCGTGACGGGTTCGCAGGTCGAGGTGGGGTTCAAGTACCGCCCGACCAACAGCGAATCGCTGTACACGATGGCCGTGTATGACCTGCGCCAGAAGAATGTGCTGGTCACCGACGTGAACGCGCCCGTGTTCGGCTACCAGATCCAGCAGGGCGAGATCCGCTCGCGCGGCGTCGAACTGGAAGCCCGCGCGCAGGTGGCCGATGGGCTGACCGTCATCGGCAGCTACACGTATACGGACGCCGAGGTCAAGAAGTCCACCGACCCCGCCACCATCGGCAAGCAGGTGCAATCGCAGCCGCGGCACCAGGCCGCGTTGTGGGTGGACTATCGCTTCCCGCAGGACGTCGCCCCCGGCTTCGGCCTGGGCGGCGGCGTGCGCTACACCGGCAGCAGCTATGGGGATTCGGCCAACGAATGGCAGACCGGCTCCAACACGCTGGTGGATGCGCAGGCCCACTACACCACCGGCAACTGGCGCTTGCTGCTGACCGTGAACAACCTGTTCGACAAGGAGTACATCGCGGCCTGCAACAGCATCACCTGGTGCTACTACGGATACGGCCGCAACGTGAACCTGACGGCGCGCTACACCTGGTGATCGCAAAGCGGGAGAGCCGGCGGCGCGGGCTGAGGCCCGCGCCGCCGGCCGCCCCGCCTACAGGTTGCGCGCGATGACCAGCCGCTGGATGTCGCTGGTGCCTTCGTAGATCTGGCACACGCGCACGTCGCGATAGATGCGTTCCACCGGGAAGTCCTTCAGGTAGCCGTATCCGCCCAGCGTCTGGATGGCCGCCGAACACACCCGCTCGGCCATCTCGGAGGCGAACAGCTTGGCCATCGAGGCCTCGGTCAAGGCCGGCCGGCCAGCGGCGCGCAAGGCCGCGGCATGCAGCACCATCTGGCGCGCGGCGTGGATCTGCGTGGCCATGTCGGCCAGGCGGAACGACACCGCCTGGTGTTCCATTATGGGCTTGCCGAAGGCCTGCCGGTCGCGGGCGTAGTCGCGGGCGCATTCGAACGCCGCCCGCGCCATGCCCACCGACTGCGAAGCGATGCCGATGCGGCCGCCTTCGAGGTTGGACAGGGCGATCCTGTAGCCCTCGCCTTCCTCGCCCAGGCGGTAGGCCGCCGGGATGCGCAGGTCTTCGAAGGCGATCTGGCAGGTGTCCGACGCGTGCTGGCCCAGCTTGTCCTCCACCCGCAGCACCTGGTAGCCCGGGGTGTCGGTGGGCACGATGAACGCGGAGATGCCGCGCTTGCCCGCGCCGGGGTCGGTCACCGCGAACACGATCACGGTCTGGCCGTTGCGGCCGGACGTGATGAACTGCTTGGCGCCGTTGAGCACGTAGCCGTCGCCGTCGCGCTGCGCGCGGGTGTGCAGGCTGCTGGCGTCCGAGCCGGCCTGCGGCTCGGTCAGCGCGAAAGCGCCGATGTGCTCGCCGCGGGCCAGCGGCCGCAGGAACTGTTCCTTCTGCGCATCGGTGCCGAATTTCAGGATGGGCATGCAGGCGACCGAATTGTGCACGCTCATGATGGTGGAGCACGCGCCGTTGCCCGCCGCGATCTCTTCCAGCGCAACGGCGTACGACACGTAGCCGCTGTCGTTGCCGTCCCATTCCTCCGGCACCAGCATGCCGAAGAACCCGAGCTGCGCCATCTCGGCGATGGCGTCGGCGGGATAGTGATGGTCGCGGTCCCAGCGCTCCGAATCGGGCGCCAGGCGTTCCTGCGCAAACCGGCGCGCCATTTCCTGGACGCTCTGCTGTTCTTCCGTCAAAAGCATGCTTGTCTCTCCTGGGTGCGCCGGCCGGCGTGCGGGATCGCCGCCAGGCTCTGTCTGCGCGAAAACGGGGCCCGTCGTGGGGGCCCCGCATGACTGCCAGAATATACCGCGCCCGCCGGCTCTCAGGCGCGCGGCGCGTCCTGTTCGGCGCGCTGGCGGGCCGGGCCGACCGCCCGGCTCAGGTTGTAGGCCGTGTTCACCAGGCCGATGTGCGAAAAGCCCTGCGGGAAATTGCCGACCAGCCGCCTGCGGACCACGTCGTATTCCTCGGACAGCAGGCCCAGGTCGTTGCGCAGCGACAGCAGCCGCTCGAAAAGGCGTTCGGCGTCGTCCAGCCGGCCCTGCATCACGTAGGCGTCCGCCAGCCAGAAGCTGCACGCGAGGAACACGCCCTCTTCGCCCTCCAGGCCGTCGTCGGTATGGTCCGTGGAATAGCGCCGCAGCAGCCCGTCGTGCAACAGCCCGCGCTCGATGGCCCGCACCGTGCCCGCCACGCGCGGATCGTCGGCGGGCAGGAAGCCCACCTGGGGAATCAGCAGCAGGCTGGCGTCCAGCGCCGCCGACCCATAACTCTGCACGAAGCAGCCGCGCTCGGCGTCGTAGCCGTGTTCGCAGATGTCGGCGCGGATCTGTTCGCGCAGGCGGCGCCACGCCGCCACCGGGCCTTTCAGGCCGAAGCGTTCGCAGCCCTTCACCGCGCGGTCGAACGCCACCCAGCACATCAGCCGCGAATGCGTGAAGGCGCGCCGTTCGCCGCGCACTTCCCAGATGCCGTGGTCCAGGTCCATCCATCGGCGCGCCAGCGGTTCCAGCAGCACCTTCTGCAGGCGCCACGCTTCGGCCAGCGGCGCCAGGTCCGCCACGCGCGCGGCGTACAGGGTTTCGATGAGTTCGCCGTAGACGTCGAGCTGATTCTGTCCCGATGCGCCGTTGCCGCTGCGCACCGGCAGGCTGGACGCGTAGCCCGGCAGCCAGGGAATCTCCAGTTCCGGCAGCCAGCGCCCGCCAGCGATGCCATACAGGATCTGAAGTTGGTCGGGGTGCCCGGCCACCGCCCGCAGCAGCCATTGCCGCCACGCCTCGGCCTCTTCGCGGTAGCCGGCGTTCAGCAGCGCGTAGAGGGTCAGCGCCGAATCGCGCAGCCAGCAATGGCGGTAGTCCCAGTTGCGGTTGCCGCCCAGCGCCTCGGGCAGCGAGGTCGTGGGCGCGGCGATGATGCCGCCGGTCGGCTGGAAGGTCAGCAGTTTCAGCGTGATCAGCGACCGCAGCACCGCGTCGCGCCGCGCGTCCGCCGGCCCGTCCCAGTGGCAGCGCTTGGCCCATTCCTGCCACCAGGAGATCGTGCGGTCCATGCTTTCGACGCGGTCCGGCACGAAGTGCGGAGTGCGGTGCGAACGGTGGTACGACAGCGTGAAAGGCACCACGCGCCCCTCGTGCACGCTGAAGCGCGCCGTGGTCTTCAGATCGTGCCCTTCCAGTTCCACGGGCGTATGCAGTTCGACCGCGTCCGGCCCGGCGATGGCGCTCAGGCCGTAGTCGCGGCGCCGCACCCAGGGCACGGCCTGGCCGTAGTTGAAGCGCAGCACCAGGTCCATGTCCATCTGCACGTGGCCCGATTCGCCGCGCACGACCCGCACCACGTCCACGCGCTCGTCGTCGTCGCTGAGCGGCATGAAGTCATACAGCGTGGCGGCCCCGGAGGCGGTCTCGTAGCGCGTTTCCAGCACGGCGGTGTCGGGCACGTACCGCCGCGAGACCGCGGCGTCCTTGTCGTGCGGCGCGATGCGCCAGCGCCCGTGGCGCTGGTCGCCCAGCAGCGCCGCGAAGCAGGCCGGCGAATCGAAATGCGGCAGGCAGAGCCAGTCGATGGACCCGTCGCGCGCGACCAGCGCTGCGGAAAGCATGTTGCCGATGAGCCCGTAGTCCTCCAGCGGTTTGGACATCAGCCCGCTCCGCGGAATTCCGGATACAGCGTCATTCCGCCATCCACGAACAGGGTCGTGCCCGTGACGTAGTCGGACGCGTCGCCGGCGAGCCACAGCGCGGCGCGCGCCACGTCCTCGGGTTCGCCGATGCGGCCGTAGGGAATCAGCTTGAGCAGATTGGCCAGGCTGTCGGGCGTGTCCCAGGCGGGCCGGTTGATGGCGGTGCGGATGGCGCCCGGCGCGATCGAATTGACCCGGATCCTGGCGGGCGCCAGTTCCTGGGCCAGGGATTTCATCAGCAGGGACACGCCGCCCTTGGAGGCCGCGTAGTTCACCTGGAACGCCCAGGGAATGACTTCGTGGACCGAGCTGATGAAAAGAATGTTGCCTTGGGCCAGGCCCTGCCGCGCCGGATCCGCGGGCTGCGTCTCGAAAGCTCGGGCCGCCGCGCGGGCGCAGAGGAAATGGCCCGTGAGGTTCACGTCGATCACCCGCCGCCAGTCGTCCAGCGTCATGTCGGCGATGGGCGAAGGATGCTCGATGCCCGCGTTGTTGACGAGGATGTCCAGCCGCCCGAAATGCCGAGCCGCCTGTTCGAACAGGTGGTCCACCTCGGCTTCCCGGCTGATGTCGGCCGCCGCGGCCACGGCGTGGCCGCCCAGGCGCTGGATGTCTTCCACCACCACGGCCGCGCGCGCCTGCGAATCGCCGCCCGCCCGGTGATTGACCACCACGCGCGCGCCCGCCTCGGCCAGCGCGATGGCGATGGCCCGGCCGATGCCCGACGACGCGCCGGTGACCAGCGCGACGCGCCCTTGAAGGTCTGAACCCTGCCGCATGCCGCCTCCTGCGCGGCGCGCGCCTGGCGCCGCCGCTCGGTGTACGAGTCAATCAGGTTAGTCCCGCCCTTCCGCAGGCACAACCCCGATGCGCAACAGGGTTTTACATGGCGGGCGCGACGGCGGCCCCGGCGATGCCGTGGCGCGCGAGCGCCTCCCCGACGAAGCCGCTCGCCTTCATCTCTTCGACGAAATCCGACAGCGCCTTCTGCGCCTCGGCCCCCCGGCTCCGGGGCAGGCCCATCGCCTGCCGTATGGTCATGAAGCTGCCGGGCAGCAGCCGCAGGCCCGCTTGCTTCCGCGCGTCCGCCTCCAGTTGCTGGAGCACGCCCGCGGCCACGTCGGCGCCCTCGGCCAGGAACGTGGCGACGACGGACGGGGAAGTCGGCGCGCGCGTGATCGTGGCCCGCTTCAGTTCGCGCGTCAGGAACAGGTCGTACGCGCTGCCCTTTCCGACGGTGACGCGGTGGCCCTCGCGGTCGACCTCTTCCAGCGCCCGCAGCGGCGACTGCTCGCGCACCAGGTAGGCGCCCTGGATGAGCACGTACGCGTCGGTGAAGGCGATGCCCGCGGCGCGCAGCGGATCGATGGCGAAAAAGCCGATGTCGGCGTCTTCCCGGCTTACCGTTTCCACCGACGCGCCCGCGCTGTCCAGCACGACCAGGTCCAGGGGAACGTCCAGCTTGCGCGCGAACGCCCGCGCCAGGTCGACGGACACGCCCGCGGGCTGGCCGGACGCATCGCGCCCCGCGAGGATGGGGTTGCCCAGGTTGATGGAAGCGCGCAGGCGGCCCGTGGGCGCGAAGGTGGAAACGATGCGATTGTCCAGTTTCATGATTGCAAGCAAAGAAGAAGGGTTCAGGCGCTGCAGCGGCCCAGGGCGCCGCCGCAGCAAAGGTCGATGCGCACCGGCTCCAGCGTGTCGCCGAACCAGGCGTTGAGCGCCGCGCGGCGTTCCCCGACGTAGGCGGGCTGCCCGGCGTCGTCGAGCGTCATGCCCAGGTCGTGGCCGGGCACCAGCAAGGTTCCGGGCACCTTGCGCCACAGCGCCCAGATGCGCTCCAGCGTGGCGCGGCTGGCGGCCATGTCCGCGGTATCGTTGACGCTGCCCGACAACAATTCCGCGCGGTTCTTGGCGGCGTCCCCGGTGAACAGGACCGGCTGCCGGCGGGCGTCCACGTAGAACAGCAGGTGGCCGGGCGTATGGCCCGGCGAGGCGATCGCGCGCATCCCGGGCAGGAATGCGTCGCCGTCGCGGATCCGGCGGACGCGCTCCGAGACCGCCAGCTCGCGCACGTACAGCTCGGGCAGCGGATTGAATCCCGGAGGCTGGGCCGCCGCCCAGGCCAGTTCCTCTTCGCCTATCCAGACCTGGGCATTGGGAAACAGCGTGAAGTTGACGGCATGGTCGTAGTGCGCATGCGTCAGCACCACGTCCGTGATGTCGGCCGCCGCCACGCCGCAGCGCTCGAGGTGCTGGCCCAGCAGGTGCCGCACGCCGAAGGCGCCCACGTCCACCAGAATATTGCGGCCGCCGCCCCGCAGCAGCGTCGTCGTGCTCCAGCCCAATCCGCCGTGGCACAGCGAACGGCCCGGATAGCCCTGTATCAATACGTCGACGTCGTACATGGCCTACTCCGCCTGGACGCGCGCATCGGCGATCAGCTTGCGGTAGCGCAGCAGGTCTTCCTGGATCTGGCTGGCGAATTCCTGCGGGGTGCCCGCCACGATCTCGTTGCCGCCCTCGGTCTGGAGCTTCTGGACGACGTCGGGCAGGCGGGCGGCGCGCACCACTTCCTCGTGCAGCCGCGCGATGATTTCCGGATCCGTTCCCGCCGGCGCCAGCAGCCCCTGGAACTGCGTCACCACGAAGTCCCGGTATCCCAGTTCCTCCATGGTCGGAGTATCGGGCAAGGCCTCGGCGCGGCGCGGGCCGGACACGGCATAGCCCCGCAGCTTGCCCGAGCGCAGGTGCGGCGTGGCCGTCACCACGGTATCGAAAGTGAAGCTCAGTTGTCCGCCCAGCACGTCGGTCAGGGCCTGCGCATTGCCCTTGTACGGGATGTGCGTCAGTTGCGTCTGCGTCATGACCGACAGCAGCTCGCCGGCCAGGTGGCCGCCCGCCCCCACGCCCGCCGAACCGTAGCTCAGTTGTCCGGGCTTGGCGCGCGCGGCGGAGATCAGGTCGTCGACGCTGTGGATCGGCGATTGCTGCGGCACGACCAGCACGTACTGGTAGCTGGTGATCTGGCTGATCGGCGCCAGGTCCGCGACGGGATCGTACGGCGTCTTGCGATACAGCGACGGGTTCACGACCAGCGGCCCGCTCGCGTCCAGCAGCAAGGTGTAGCCGTCCGGCGCCGCCTTGGCCACGTAGTCCGTGCCTATCATCCCGTTGGCGCCGGGCTTGTTCTCGACGACGAAGGCCGCGCCCATGCTGACCGACATTTTCTGCGCGATCACGCGGGCCGTGATGTCGGCCGCGCCGCCCGCGACGTAAGGCACGATCACGCGCACCGGCTTGCTGGGATAGCCCGCCGCCTGCGCGGATGCCGTCAGCAGCGCGCCCGCCACGGTCGCGGCGATTGCGGCTATGTTCTTCATGTTTGTCTCCGTATTGGTATTGCCGGCGGGCGTCAGGCCGCCGGCGCGTCCGCGTGGCGGCGCAGCAGCGCCAGGACTTCCGCGCTCAGCGAAATGCCCTGCTCCTTTTGCCGCGCCATCTTCGCCAGTTCGATCTCGCCCGGCTGGATCACGGGCCTTGCGGGATCCGCCGGCGCGCTGTCATGCAGGATCCGGGCGAAATCGTTCATGCGCTCGGTGAGCCATTGCGCCGACCCGAGCCGGCGCGTATCGATCAGCAGGAAGAAATGCCCCAGGTCCTGCGGCTGGTCCGGCGCGTCCACCCATGACTTCACGTGCGTCAGGTAGGCGGCGTTGGACAACAGCCCCGCGAACAGATCGACCATCAAGGCCAGGCCGTAGCCTTTGTGCCCGCCGATCGGCAGCAGGAAGCCGTCGAGCGCGGCCTTGGGGCTGGTCGTCGGCTTGCCGGCCGCGTCGGTGGCCCAGGTGTCCGGGATCTCCTGCCCCGCTTTCAAGGCATTGCGGATCTTGGCGCGCGCCACCACGCTCATGGCCATGTCCAGCAGGAAATGGGCGCCGCCGGGATTCGGCACCGCAAAGCCGATGGGGCTGTTGCCCACCCGCGCGTCGGTGCCGCCCCAGGGCGCGATAGTGGTGGTCGCGTTGCTGCCGATGATGCTGGCGTAGCCCGCTTCCGCGGCGATCAGGCCATAGGGCGAAATGGGCCCGAAATGGTTGCTTTGCCGCGCGAAGGCCATGCCGATCCCGCATTCGCTCGCCGCCTCCATCGCGGCGCGCAGGGCGTGCATGCCGACCAGCGGCCCCACGCCGTTGTCGCCGTCCACCAGGCGCAGGCCGGGCGCGGGCCGTTCCACGCGGATATGGGCGCGGGGGTTGATGCCGCCCACGCTCAGCCGTTCGCCGTACGATTCGATGCGGCTCAGGCCGTGGGTGGACAGGCCGAACAGGTCCGCCAGCACCAGCACCTGGACCACGTCGGCGGCGTCCTGCCGCGGCAGGCCCAGGCTTTCGAATGCGCGCATGCCCAGTTCGGTCAGCTCGCCTTCGGGGATCGGGGGGGTATCTTGCGGTTGGGTACTCATGAATGTGCTTCCTGGGAAGTAACGGAAATGCGGAGGTGTCGGGTCATTCGGAGGACAAGCGCGCGTCGCGCACCACCTTCCCCCAGCGGCGCTCTTCGGCGTCGATGAAGGCCGCGAATTCGGCGGGCCCGGCCCCGGAGGCTTCGCTCGCGTCGTGGGCAAGCCGTTCGCGCACGGAGTCGGTGCCCAGCGCCTTGACGGCCGCCTGGTGCAGGCGTTCGACCACGGGCGCCGGCGTGCCGGCGGGCGCCAGCAGGCCGAACCATTGGGAACTCTCGAATCCGGGATAGCCCTGCTCGGCCACGGTGGGCACGTCGGGCAGCACCGGCAGGCGGCGTTCCGACCCCACGGCCACGATGCGGATCTTTCCCGCCTGGGCGTGCGGCAGCAGCCCGGGAGTGCCGGCCGCCGCGGCGTCGATATTGCCGGCCAGCAGGTCGCTCACCTGGGCGCCGGTCCCTTTGTAGGGCACGTGGACCACGTCGATGCCGGTCGCCGTCTTGAGCATCTCGAACGCCAGATGGCCCGCGCTGCCGTTCCCGGCGGATCCGTAGTTCAGGGCGCCGGGACGGGCCCGCGCCAGGGCCACGAATTCGGGCAGCGTCGACGCCTGGACCTTGCCGCCCACCGCGAACACCATCGGCAGCTTGGCCAGCAGCACGATGGGCGCGAAGTCGCGGCGCGGGTCGTAGGGCAGCTTGGGCACCATGGACGGGTTCACCGCCAGCGTGCCCACGTGGCCCAGGATGAGCGTGTAGCCGTCGGGCGCGGCGCGGGCCGCTTCCATCGTCGCGATCATGCCCTGGCCGCCGCCCTTGTTCTCCACGATGACCTGCTTGCCCAGGTCGCGCGACATTTCCACGGCCACGGCGCGGGCCACGACGTCCGAGCTTCCGCCCGGGCCATAGGGCACCAGCAGCCGGATCGGGCGCTGGGGCCAGTCGCCGCCCTCGGCATGGGCGGCGGGCGCGGACAAGAGCATCAACGGGGCGCAGGCCAGCGCAAGAACAAGCTGCCGGCGTAGGCGGCGGACGCGAATCATGGGGTCGTCTCCAGTGAATGCCGCGCTCGGGGCGGCTTGGGAGACATGATGCGCAGCGCGCACAGTAGTGTAAAGTGCAAAAATTAGATCAATTCTTGTCCAAAACGCATGAAATTCGATTTGGCCGATCTGCGCGCCTTCCTGGCCGTCGCGGACCTGGGCAGCTTCCGGGCCGCTTCCGAAGCCCTGCACCTTTCGCAGTCCGCGCTGTCGCGCCGCGCCGACAAACTGGAAGCCGCGCTCGGCGTGCAGTTGCTGACGCGCACCACCCGCAAGGTCGAACTGACGACCTTGGGACGCGGGTTCGTGCCGCGCGCGCGCAACGTGCTCAATGAACTGGAAAGCGCCCTGGTCGGCATACAGGACGTGGCCGAGCGCCTGTCGGGCCTGGTCACCATCGCCTGCGTGCCCTCGGCGGTGGCCTACTTCCTGCCCGGCGTGATCCGCAGCTATCACGAGCAGTATCCCCGCATCCGCATCCGGATCATCGACGAGTCCTCGTCGCAGATCCTGACGGCGGTCGCGCGCGGCGATGCCGATTTCGGCCTGACCTACATCGGCGCGAACGACGCGGACATCGAATTCAAGCCGTTGCTGGAAGAACCGTTCGTGGCGGCGGTCAGCCGCGAGCACCCGTTCGCCAGGCGCGAGTCGGTCACCTGGGCCGACCTGAACGCCCATCCCTACATCAGCCTGGCCCAGGGCAGCGGCAACCGCTTCCTGATCGACCAGGCCCTGGCGCACAGCGGCATGCGCCCCCGCCATTTCTGTGAAGTCCAGCACGTGCCGGCGCTGGTCAGCATGGTCGAAGCGGGCCTGGGCGTGGGCGTCGTGCCGCGGCTCGCCATGCCCGCGGGGGAACACGCCGCGCTGGTCAGCGTGCCGCTGCGCGAGCCCGCCATCACCCGGACCATCGGACTGATCCATTGCCGGGGCAAGGAGATCAATCCCGTGGCCAAGCTGTTCTACGATCTGTTGGCGGCCAGGGTCGGGGCGCGGCAGGATGCCTGAGCGCGCCCCGAGGGATGCCGGTGCCCCGGCCCCTTACCTGACCTTGCCCTCCTTCCACGCGTCCAGCAGCTTTTCATAAGGAATGGTCTCGCCCTTGGGCTTTTCGTTGGCGAGCTTCTTCCAGGGCGCGTGCTGGTCGGACAGCCACTTGGCGGGGTCGCTCCGGGCGTTCAGCTTCGGCGCGCACTGCGCCATCCCGGCGCGCTCCAGCCGCGCCATGACCTGGTCCATTTCGTTGGCCAGGCTGTCCATGGCGGCCTGCGGCGTCTTTTCTCCGGTGACCGCGGTCGCGACGTTCTTCCACCAGAGCTGCGCCAGCTTCGGATAGTCGGGCACGTTGTTGCCGGTGGGCGTCCACGCCACGCGCGCCGGGCTGCGGTAGAACTCGATCAGGCCGCCGTAGTTCGCCGCGTTCTTGGTGAAGAACTCGCTGTGGATGTCGCTGTCGCGGATGAACGTCAGGCCGGTGATGGACTTCTTCAGCGACACCGATTTGGACGTGACGAACTGCGCGTAGAGCCAGGCCGCCGCCATCTTGTCCGGGTTGGTGGATTTGAAGAAGGTCCAGGAACCCACGTCCTGGTAGCCGTTCTGCATGCCGTCCTTCCAGTACGGGCCGTAGGGCGACGGGGCCATGCGCCACTTCGGCGTGCCGTCGTCGTTGACCACCGGCAGGCCCTTCTTGGTCATGTCGGCGGTGAAGGCCGTGTACCAGAAGATCTGCTGGGCGATCTGCCCCTGGGCGGGCACCGGGCCGGATTCCGAGAAGGTCATGCCCATGGCCTGCTGCGGCGCGTACTTCTTCATCCAGTCCACGTACTTGGTCAGGGCGTAGACCGCGGCCGGGCTGTTGGTGGCGCCGCCGCGGGCCACCGACGCGCCCACCGGCGTGCACTTGTCGTCGGCCACGCGGATGCCCCATTCGTCCACCGGCATGCCGTTGGGCAGGCCCTTATCCGCGGCGCCGGCCATGGACAGCCAGGCGTCGGTGAAGCGCCAGCCCAGCGACGGGTCCTTCTTGCCGTAGTCCATGTGGCCGTAGACCTTCTTGCCGTCCAGTTCCTTGACGTCGTTGGAGAAGAAGTCGGCGATGTCCTCGTAGGCGGACCAGTTGGTGGGCACGCCCAGGTCGTAACCGTACTTGGCCTTGAACTTGTCCTTCAGGTCCTGGCGCGCGAACCAGTCCGCGCGGAACCAGTACACGTTGGCGAACTGCTGGTCGGGCAACTGGTAGAGCTTGCCGTCGGGCGCCGTGGTGAACTTGGTGCCGATGAAGTCCTTGAGATCCAGGTTGGGGTTGGTCCATTCCTTGCCCGCGCCGGCCATGTAGTCCGACAGCGGCAGGATGGCGCCGTAGCGGTAATGGGTGCCGATCAGGTCCGAATCGGAGATCCAGCCGTCGTAGATGGACTTCCCGGACTGCATGGACGTCTGCAATTTCTCCACGACGTCGCCTTCCTGGATCAGGTCGTGGTTGACCTTGATGCCGGTGATCTCCGTGAAGGCCTTGGCCAGCGTCTTGGATTCGTACTCGTGCGTGGTGATGGTCTCGGACACCACGCTGATTTCGTTGACTCCCTTTGCCTTGAGCCTGGCCGCGGCGTCGATGAACCACTTCATCTCGGCCATCTGCTGGTCCTTGGACAGCGTAGAGGGCTGGAACTCCGAATCGACCCACTTCTTCGCCTCGGGCTCGCCGGCCCATGCTCCCGACGTTCCGATCAGGGCGATAGCGGCCGCCATGGCGTGCATGCGCAATTTCATGACCTGTCTCCTCGATAAGCCTTCCCCTATGTGTGCTGCGGACCGCGGGCCGGGGAAGACGCTGGCCGATAGTCCTTCCGTACCGATTGCATAACAGAGGGGTCTGGCGCCCCTCTTCAGCCCTTCCTCATGACGAACGCCAGCACCAGCATCGACGCGGCGAACCCGATCCACACAGACGGGGGCTCGTCCAGCGACAGCCATTCGGCCGCCTTCTCGCCGAACCCCACGAAGGCCAGGTTGACCCAGGCCGCCGCCATCAGGCCGATGAACAGGCGGTCGCCCCGGGTGGTGCGCAGGGGCAGGAATCCCTTGCGCTCGACCGTGGGCGATTTCAGTTCCCACACCGTCATGCCGACCAGCATCAGGACGATGCAGGAAAAGAACACGGCGACGGGGGTGGTCCATACCATCCAGCTAAACATGGGGCAGCCCTCCCGCTGGCTTCCAGCGCTATACCCGGCCCATCGCGAAGCCCTTCGCGATGTAGTGCCGCACGAACCAGATGACGATGCCGCCGGGCACGATGGTCAGCACGCCCGCGGCGGCCAGCACGCCCCAATCCATGCCCGAGGCGGACACGGTGCGGGTCATGGTGGCGACGATGGGCTTGGCGTTGACTGAGGTGAGCGTGCGCGCCAGCAGCAGTTCCACCCAACTGAACATGAAGCAGAAAAACGCCGCCACGCCCACGCCCGACTTGATCAGCGGCAGGAAGATCGTCAGGAAGAAGCGCGGGAAGGAATAGCCGTCGACGTAGGCGGTTTCGTCGATTTCGCGCGGGACGCCCGACATGAAGCCCTCCAGGATCCACACCGCCAGCGGCACGTTGAACACCAGGTGCGCCAGGGCGACCGCCAGGTGCGTGTCCATCAGACCGAACGAACTGTAGAGCTGGAAGAACGGCAGCAGGAATACCGCGGGCGGCGTCATGCGGTTGGTCAGCAGCCAGAAGAACACGTGCTTGTCGCCAATGAAGCGGTAGCGCGAGAAGGCGTAGGCGGCCGGCAGCGCCACGGCCAGCGAAATCACGGTATTGATGACGACGTAGATCAGCGAATTGATGTAGCCCGAATACCAGGCCGGGTCCGTGAAGATGGTGCGGTAGTGCTCGAAGGTGAAGTCGGTGGGCCAGAACGTCAGCGTGCTGACGATTTCGGTGTTCGTCTTGAACGACATGTTCAGCATCCAGTACAGCGGCAGGATGGCGAAGACGAGGTACAGGGTCAGGAAGGCGCCGCGCCACCAGGTGTTGTTGTCACGCATTTGCGCGCTCCTCGTCGAAGCCCCCGGTCGTGCCGGCGCGCTGCATCCAGTTGTAGAGGATGAAGCACAAGAGCAGGATGATCAGGAAGTAGATGATGGAAAAGGCGGCCGCCGGCCCCAGGTCGAACTGGCCCACGGCCTTCTGCGTCAGGTACTGCGACAGGAAGGTGGTGGCGTTGCCCGGCCCGCCGCCGGTCAGCACGAAGGGCTCGGTGTAGATCATGAAGCTGTCCATGAAGCGCAGCAGCACCGCGATCATCAGGACGCCGCGCATCTTGGGTAGCTGGATATACCGGAACACCGCCATGCGCGAGGCGCCGTCGATGCGCGCGGCCTGGTAATAGGCGTCGGGAATGGCGCGCAGGCCGGCATAGCAGAGCAGCGCCACCAGCGGCGTCCAGTGCCAGACGTCCATGACCAGCACAGTGACCCAGGCGTCCACGTCGTTGCCGGTGTAGTTGTAGTCCACGCCCAGCCAGGACAGCGCGGCGCCCAGCAGCCCGATGTCGGTGCGGCCGAACACCTGCCAGATGGTGCCCACCACGTTCCACGGAATCAGCAGCGACAGCGCGATGATCACCAGCACGGCGGAGGCCCGCCAGCCGGCGGCCGGCATGGACAGCGCCAGCAGGATGCCCAGCGGGATCTCGATGGCCAGCACGGCCAGCGAAAAGCCGATCTGGCGCAGCAGCGCGCCGTGCAGCTCTTCGTCCTGCAAGACCGCCGCGTACCACTCGGTGCCGACGAACACGCGGCGCTCGGGCGAAATGATGTCCTGCACCGAATAGTTGACGATGGTCATCAGCGGCAGGATGGCCGAGAACGCCACGCACAGCACCACGGGCAGGACCAGGAACCAGGCCCGGTGATCTATGGGTTTCATCGGATCAGCTCCTCGTCGCGGTAGAAGCAGGTATGCGGATTGACGACGGACAGCCAGACCGTGCCGCCGACGGCCGCCGGGACGGCGTCGCCGCCCAGGCGGGCGCGCACCGGCGTGCCCTCGAAATCAGCCACCAGCAGCGTGTAGGTGCCCACGTCCTGCACCCGCTCCACGCGCATGGGCACGGCGCCGGGCGCGTCCGGCCCGGCCAGGCGCAGGTACTCCGGGCGCACGCCCAGCTTCACGGGGCCCGCGCCGGCCAGCTTGGCGGCCATGGAATCGGGCACGCCCGCCACGCGGCGGCGGCCCACTTCGAGCGCGCCGTCGCGCCATTGCGCGGGCAGGAAATTCATGCCGGGCGAACCGATGAAATGGCCCACGAAGGTATGCGCCGGCCGCTGGAACAGGTCGTCCGCGGTGCCCACCTGCACGGCGCGGCCCCGCGCCATCACCATGACCTGGTCGGCGAAGGTCAGCGCCTCGGTCTGGTCGTGCGTGACGTAGATCAGCGTCAGCTTGAATTCGTGGTGGATTTCCTTGAGCTTGCGGCGCAGTTCCCATTTGAGCTGCGGGTCGATGACGGTCAGCGGCTCGTCGAACAGGATGGCCGATACGTCGCTGCGCACCAGCCCGCGGCCCAGGGAGATCTTCTGCTTGGCGTCGGCCGTGAGCCCGCTGGCGCGGCGGTCCAGCACGGCGGACATCTCCAGCATTTCGGCGATGCGCCCCACCCGCTCGCGGATGCGGTCGGGCGCGATGCCGCGGTTGCGCAGCGGAAACGCCAGGTTCTCGGCCACCGTCATGGTGTCGTACACGACCGGGAACTGGAAGACCTGGGCAATGTTGCGCGCCTGCGGCGTCTTGCCGGTGACGTCCTGGCCGTCGAACAGGATGCGGCCATGCGAAGGACGCAGCAGCCCCGACACGCAGTTCAGCAGCGTGGTCTTGCCGCAGCCGGACGGCCCCAGCAAGGCATAGGCGCCGCCGTCCCGGAACGTGAATTTCAGCGGCAGCAGCGCGTAGTCTTCATCGGTCCTGGGATCCGCCACGTAGGAATGGGAGAGGTCCAGCTCGATCTGCGCCATCAGGCCGCCTCCCCCGCGCCCGCGGGCTGCCGAGGCGCGGCCAGCAAGGCGCCGTCCGCGCCGAAGGCGTAGGTCTGCGCGGGATCGAAATAGAGCTGCACGCGCTGGTCCAGCGTATAGCGGTGGACGCCGGGCAATTGCGCCACCACGCCGCCCGCCGCCGTCTCGGCGTGCACATAGGTGTCGGACCCGGAGATCTCCGCCAGCTTCACGATGCCCGGCAGGCCGATGTGGCCGGGCCGCGGCTCCACGTCCAGCGCGCCGGCGCGCAGGCCGGCGGTGATGTCCGCGCTGCCGCCGGCGTCCGGCGGCAGCGCGCGATCCACCGCCATGTCCCCGTGCAGCACGAAGCCGGCCGCCGTCCGGCGCGCCGGAAACAGGTTCATGGGCGGATCGCTGAAGGCGCGCGCCACGCGCAGGGAATTGGGGCGGTGGAAGACCTCGGCGGTGGGCCCGTATTGCAGCAGTTCGCCCGCGTCCAGCACCGCCGTGTGGCCTCCCAGCAACAGCGCCTCGCCGGGTTCGGTGGTGGCGTAGACGACCGTGGAGCGCCCTTCGGCGAACAGTTCCGACAGTTCGTCGCGCAGTTCTTCGCGCAGTTTGTAGTCCAGGTTGACCAGGGGCTCGTCCAGCAGGATGAGCGGCGCGTCCTTGGCCAGGGCCCGCGCCAGCGCCACGCGCTGCTGCTGCCCGCCCGACAGTTCCGACGGGTAGCGTTCCAGCAGGTGGTCGATGTGCAGCCGGGCCGCCATGGCGCGGACTTTTTCGCGGATGTCCCCCGCCCCGCGCAGTTTCAGCGGCGAAGCGATGTTGTCGTAGACCGACATGGACGGGTAATTGATGAACTGCTGGTACACCATGGCGACGTTGCGCTGGCGCACCGGCACGCCGGTGACGTCGGCGCCGTCGGCCAGCACGCGGCCCTCGGTGGGCCGGTCCAGCCCGGCCATGATGCGCATCAGCGAGGTCTTGCCCGCCAGCGTCGCGCCCAGCAACACCGTCATGGCGCCCTCGACCGGGGCGAGGCTCATGGGATACAGGTGCGTCTGCGAGCCGGCCCGCAAACCTACCCTGTCCAGGTTTAGCTGCATCTGATCTCCTCTACCTACTTATACGTCCCTGTTTATTCAGCGAGGACTTCGGTATTCGGTACAGCGGCTCGACCCGCGGCCAGCAGGCCACGGAATGAGCATACTCTTTCAGATCGCTTTCGTTTTTTGTGCGTTTTACTCAAGAAGCGAACAAAAAACAATCTTGCAGCGCGTCATTATTTTTCGCTTTTGTTGTTTTATCATGTGAACATGACACTGAATCCTCGACAGAGCGCGCTGATCGAAATGGTGCGGGCCCAGGGCTCCGCCACGATCGAAGAGCTCGCCAAACGCTTCGACGTCACGCTGCAGACCGTGCGGCGTGACGTCAATATCCTTTCGGAAGCCGGGTTGCTGTCGCGCTTCCACGGCGGCGTGCGAATCGAAGCCTCGACCATCGAGAACATCGCCTACCGCAAGCGCCAGGGCCTGCACGCGGCCGGCAAGCAGCGCATCGCCGAAGCGGTGGCGCGCGCCGTGCCGGACGGCTGTTCGCTGATCCTGAACATCGGCACCACCACCGAAGCGATCGCGCGCGCCCTGCTGCGCCACCGCGGCCTGCGCGTCATCACGAACAACCTGCACGTCGCCGACATCCTGTCGGACAACCCGGACTGCGAAGTCATCGTGGCCGGCGGCGTGGTGCGTTCGCGCGACCGCGGCATCGTGGGCGAAGCGACGATGGACTTCATCCGCCAGTTCAAGGTGGACATCGGCCTGATCGGCATTTCCGGCATCGAGGCCGACGGCACGCTGCGCGACTACGACTTCCGCGAGGTGCGCGTCGCGCGGACCATCATCGAACAATCGCGCGAAGTCTGGCTGGCCGCCGACAGCAGCAAATTCAAGCGCCAGGCCATGGTGGAACTGGCGCACATCTCGCAGATAGACCGGTTTTTCACCGACGCGCATCCCCAGGAACCGCTGGCGCAGGTCCTGCTGGACGCCGGCGTGCGCTGCGACGTCGCCGCGGTCCCGAATACTTTGAAGCAAACACCTTGATCTCCATGAACTCCTCCCCCGCCTCCGTCGCCCCGCCCGACCGCAACCGCCTCCTGGCCACGCTGGACAACACGCATTCCTGGGACGTGATCGTCATCGGCGGCGGCGCCACCGGCCTGGGCACCGCGGTCGACGCCGCGTCGCGCGGCTACCGCACGCTGCTGATCGAAGGCGCCGACTTCGCCAAGGGCACGTCCAGCAAGGCCACCAAGCTCGTGCACGGCGGCGTGCGCTACCTGGCGCAAGGCAATGTCAGCCTGGTGCGCGAAGCCCTGCATGAACGCGGGCTGCTCAACCGCAACGCGCCGCACCTGGTGTGGCCGCTGGGCTTCGTGGTGCCCGCCTACAACCTGCTGGACCAGCCCTTCTACGGCATCGGCCTGAAGATGTACGACATGCTGGCCGGCAAGCTGAACCTGTCGCCCAGCCGCTGGCTGTCGCGCCGCGATACGCTGGCCAACGCGCCGACCCTGGCCGAGAACGTCAACGGCCGCAAGCTGAAAGGCGGGGTGCTGTACTACGACGGCCAGTTCGACGACGCGCGCCTGGCGGTCAGCCTGATGCGCACGCTGTTCGACCTGGGCGGCACGGCGGTGAACTACGTGCGCGCCACGGGCCTGACCATGACCGGCGGCAAGGTCGACGGCGTGACGGCGCAGGACGCGCTCGGCGGCTCGAACTTCACGCTGCGCGCGCGCTGCGTGGTCAACGCCACCGGCGTCTGGGTCGACGCAGTGCGGCGCATGGAGGACAAGAACGCGCAGACCATGGTCGCGCCCAGCCAGGGCGTGCACCTGACCCTGCCGCGGGAGTTCCTGCCGGGCAATCGCGCCATCCTGATCCCCAAGACCGACGACGGCCGCGTGCTGTTCGTGGTGCCGTGGAACGGCCACACCATCGTCGGCACCACCGACACCCCGCGCGACGACCTGCCGCTGGACCCGAAGGCCGGCGGCCAGGACGTGGACTTCATCCTGGGCACGGCGGCCCGCTACCTCAGCCGCAAGCCCACGCGCGACGACGTCACCAGCGTCTGGGCCGGGCTGCGCCCTCTGGTGAAGGCCACGGGCGAGGCGTCCACCAAGTCCCTGTCGCGCGAGCACACCATCCTCGTGTCCAAGGCCGGGCTGGTGACGGTGACCGGCGGCAAGTGGACCACCTACCGCCGCATGGCGCAGGACGTGGTGGACACCGCCATCCAGCATCAGTTGCTGACGCAGGCCAGTTGCCGCACCGAATCGCTGGCGCTGCACGGCGCCTCGGGCCTGGCCCCGTCGCAGGAACACGCCGGCACCCCGGACAGCTACTACGGCAGCGACCTGGCGGCATTGAAGGCGCTGCCGGGCGCGGACCGCATGCTGGTCAAGAGCAGCGGCCTGTCGGAAGCGCACGTCCGGTTCGCCGCGCGCTTCGAACTCGCGCGCAGCGCCGAAGACGTGCTGGCGCGCCGCAACCGCGCGCTGTTCCTGGACAGCGAGGCCGCGATGCTGGCCGCGCCCGAAGTGGCGCGCATCCTGGCCGAAGAACTGGGACACGATGCCGCCTGGCAGCAGCGCACGTTGCAGGAACTGGAAGCGATCGCGGCGAACTACCGGTTGTAGGATGGGTGGAGCGCGAGAGTTCTTAAGAAAGAACTCAAGTATCCAGCGCGCGCAACCCATGCGGCCGCAATCGATTGTTTTCCGGCCGATGCCGGGCATCGTCTGCCCACGGCAGCATGGATTCCGCGGTTCTTGCCTAAGCCCCCCCGCGCTCCCCCCATCCTTGCATGATTCTGTAGCCCCCACCGAAATGTGTTCAGTGGGACCTGGGGATCGGGACACACCCATCCATCAGCCGTTTGCCCGGACTGACGTCGGTAGATATCCCACCCGGCGTGCTTGCCCGGGTGTCTGACACCCGAGGAGACAAGGCTTCGGCTTGCACCGGCGTTTCAGGGGTGTCAGACACCTGCATCGTCACCCAAATCCTCCCCCGGGGTGTCTGACACCCGAGGAGATAAGGCTTCGGCTTGCACCGGCGTTTCAGGGGTGTCAGACACCTGCATTGTTTTCGGTCGGTGCCGGGCATTGTCTGCCCATGGCCGCATGGGTTTCGCGCGCTGGATACTTGAGTTCTTTCTCAAGAACTCTCGCGCTCCACCCATCCTACGGCACCCGTAGCGGGCTGTCCTCGATCAGTTCCCCGAAGACGCGCAAGAGGCCGGGATCGCATTTGGAGCCGGCCTCCCGGTTCAGGATGCGCATGATTTCCGCATGCGGAAGCGCGGGGTGGTAGGGCCGCGCGTCGCCCAGGGCGTCGTAGGAATCCGCCAGCGAAATGATGCGCGCGTGCAGCGGGATGTCCTCGCCGGCCAGGCCGTCGGGATAGCCGGATCCGTCGAAATGCTCGTGGTGGTGGCGCACCGCCAGCGCGATCTGTTCGCGCTGCGGAATATCGCTGTGCATGATGATGCCGGCGCCCGTCGCGGCATGCGACTTCATGATTTCCCAGTCTTCCCTGTCCAGGCGCGTGGGCGAAAACAGCACGCGGTCCGGCGTGCCGATCTTGCCCACGTCGTGCAGCCTGGCCGCGATGGCGATCACCTCCTGTTCGCTTTCGGGCAAGCCGCAAGCCTGGGCCAGGGCCACGCTCAGGGCCACGACTCTGTCGCAGTGCCTGCCGGTGGCCGGATCACGCGCCCGCATGGCGGCGAACAACGCCGCCACGCAGGAGCCTTGGGAGAGTTCGGGTACGTCTGGAGGCATCGGGACTGGGACGTGCGGGCGGCCTGGCGCCATGCACATGTTTCAAGAAGCAGCGATTCTGACACAATGCGCCGCAATTCTTGCCAATCGGATCGTGTCTCGCCCCTTCTGCCCGCAGGCGGCCCGGGATCAGTTCTTGAGCCGCTCCAACAACGCTTCGGCCACCCCCACCGACGAGGCCGGATTCTGGCCGGTGATCAGCAGGCCGTCACCGACCACGTGCGGCTGCCAGTCCGGGCCGCTGGAATACAACCCGCCCAGTTGTTTCAGTTCATCCTCGACCAGGAACGGCACCACGTCGCTCAGTTGCACCGCGTCCTCTTCCGCGTTGGAAAAGCCGGTGACCTGCCTGCCCTGCACCAGAGGGTTGCCGTCGGCCGTCTTGGCGTGGCGCAGCACGCCCGGCGCGTGGCACACCGCCGCCACCGGCTTGCCCGCCGCCAGCATGGTCTCGATCAGCGACACCGACTTCGGATCTTCCGCCAGGTCCCACAGCGGGCCATGGCCGCCGGGGTAGAAAACGGCGTCGTAGTCGGCAGCCTGCGCTTCGCCCAGCGGGCGCGTCGAGGCCAGCAGCCGCTGGGCCTCGGCATCCTGCCTGAAGCGGCGCGTGTCGTCGGTCTGGGCGCCGGGATCGTCGCTCTTGGGATCCAGCGGGGGCTGCCCGCCCGCGGGCGAGGCCAGCGTGACCTTGGCGCCCGCGTCGACGAACGCGTAGTACGGCGCGGCGAACTCCTCCAGCCAGAACCCGGTCTTGCGGCCGGTGTCGCCCAGCGTGTCGTGGGAAGTCAGAACGATCAGGATCTTCATAGTGCGCTCCGTTCACCCGGGCCGACGCGCACGATGCGCTTGCCGGCGTTCTCGCCCCTGAGCAGCCCGATCAGGCCGCGCGGCGCGTTTTCCAGGCCCTCGACCACGTCTTCGCGGTACTTGACGCGGCCGTCCCGGACCAGGCCTTCCATCGCCTGCCGGAACTCTCCGTACCGGTGCGCGTATTCGTTGAAAATGATGAAGCCCTGGAACTTCAGGCGCTTGGTGAGGATCGTGCGCATCAACAAGGCCAGGCGGTCCGGGCCGTCGGGCAGGCTGGTGGCGTTATAGGCCGATATCAAGCCGCAGACCGGCACGCGGGCGCGCGGATTCAGCAGCGGCAGCACGGCGTCGAAGACGGCCCCGCCGACGTTCTCGAAGTACACGTCGATGCCCTGCGGCACGGCCCGCGCCAGGCGGCCCGGCAGGTCGGGCGCCTTGTGGTCCAGGCAGTCGTCGAAGCCCAGTTCGTCGACCGCGTAGCGGCATTTGTCCGCGCCGCCGGCGATGCCCACGACCCGGCAGCCATGGATTTTGGCGACCTGGCCGACCACCGCGCCCACCGCGCCGCTGGCGGCGGCCACCACCACCGTCTCGCCCGCCTTGGGCTGGCCGATGTCCAGCAGGCCCATGTAGCCGGTGAAACCGGGCATGCCCAGCACGCCCAGCGAATAGGACGGATGCTCGGGATCGGGGCCGAGGTGCAGCAGGCCGGCGCCGTCCGACAACGCGTAATCCTGCCAGCCCGATTGCGCCAGCACCCAGTCGCCCGGCCGGTAGTCGGGATGGCTGGATGCCTCGACGCGCGCGACCGTGCCGCCGACCATGGGTTCGCCGACCTTCACGGGTTCGGCGTAGGACGGCGCATCGCTCATGCGCCCGCGCATATAGGGATCCAGCGACAGATAGACGGTGCGCAGCAGCACCTGGCCGGGGCCGGGCTGCGGCACGTCGCCGGTTTCCAGGCGGAAGTCGCTGTCCGCCGGTTCGCCGTGCGGACGGGCGGCAAGCACGATGCGGCGGTTGAGGGAAGACGATTGCGGCATGACGGTCCAGTCTCCTACGGAAAGCCGCCCGGGCCTGGCGGGCAGCGCCCGGGGCGGCGGCATGGGGGGTCCGCCCCATTACACCATCCTTGTCGCGGGCCCCGGCGTGTAACCCTGGCGCCCGCCCCCCTTTTAATTAATTAATAATTTAATTAACATACGCGGCATGAGCCCCGTACCGCCTCCGCCCCCCCGCCGGCCCGGCCGCCCCCCGCGCCCCGACAACGCCGCCATGCGCGGCCAGTTGCTGGACCTCGCCACGGAGCTGTTCGCCGCGCGCGGCGTGGCGGCCACCACCATCGCCCATATCGCGCAGCGCGCCGGCGTCACGCCGGCGATGGTGCATTACTACTTCAAAAGCCGCGACCAGTTGATCGACGCGGTCGTGCTGGAACGGATCGTGCCGGTCATCGGCTACGTCTGGGCGCCCGTGCCGCTGGGGCAAGGCGCCGGGCAGGCGCCGGTTCCGGATCCCGCCGCCGCGGCCCGCGCCTTCATCGCCGAAATCGTCGGCCGCCTGGTCCAGTGCGCGGCCGAGCGGCCCTGGCTGCCCTCGCTGTGGCTGCACGAGGTGGTGAACGAAGGCGGCCAGTTGCGCGAACGCGTGCTGCGCCACCTGCCCTCCGACCGCCTGCACGCCTTCGCCGGCCTGATCGCCGACAGCCAGCGCCTGGGCGCCATCACCCCCGGCGTGGAGCCGCGCCTGGTATTCCTTTCCATCCTGGGCCTGACCCTGCTGCCCCTGGCCACCTCCGCCCTGTGGCGGCGCGTCTGGCAGGGCGACGCCCAGGCGCAGGCCATCGACACCCAGGCGATCGCGGCCCACGCCATCGCCATGCTCACGGGCGGCCTGTTCTCGCCGTCCGCCCCGACTACCGCCCCTCCAGGACGCTGAGACCATGCGCATCCCTCCCGCCTTGCGCCGCCCCCTGCCCGCCGCCACGGCGCTGGCCCTGCTGCTGGGCGGCTGCGGCAACGACGACGGCGCCTTCTTCCAGGGCTACGCGGAAGGCGAATATGTCTATGTGGCGTCATCCGAACCCGGGCGGCTAGCCGAACTGCCGGTGCGGCGCGGCCAGCAGGTCGAGGCCGGCGCCCCGCTGTTCGCGCTGGAGGCCGGGCGCGAAACCGCGGCGCGCGACCAGGCCGGCGCGCAACTGGCCGCCGCCGCGGCCCAGTTGGAAGACATCGCCACCGGCAAGCGCCCTGCCGAAGTGGACGTCACCCGGGCGCAGTTGGCGCAGGCCGAGGCCGTCAGCCGGCGTTCGGCCGCGCAACTGCGGCGCGACACCGACCAGTTCCGCATCGGCGGCATCGCGCGGTCGCAGTTGGACGACAGCCGCGAGCAGGCCCAGTCCGACGCGGCGCGGGTGCGCGAACTGAAAGCCCAACTGGACGTGGCCGCCCTGCCCGGCCGCGACGACCAGCGGCTCGCCCAGGCCGCCCAGGTCGAGGCGGCCCGGGCGGCGCTGGCGCAGGCGGACTGGACCCTGGCGCAGAAGCGCCAGGCCGCGCCCGCCGCCGGCCAGGTGTTCGACACGCTGTACCGCGTGGGCGAATGGGTGCCCGCGGGCAGCCCCGTCGTCAGCCTGCTGCCCCCCGGCAATATCAAGGTGCGGCTCTTCGTGCCGCAGGAAGCCCTGGGCGCCTTGAAGATCGGGCAGCAGCTCATGGTGCGCTGCGACGGCTGCGGCGATCCCATCCCGGTGCGCATCGATTACGTTTCCACCCAGGCCGAGTACACGCCGCCCGTCATCTACAGCCGGGAAAGCCGCAGCAAGCTGGTCTACATGATCCAGGCGCGGCCGGCGCCCGAGGCGGCGGCGCGGCTGCATCCGGGCCAGCCCCTCGAAGCGGCGCCCCGATGAACGCGCCGCCCGCCCCGCCGGAGGCCGGCTCCCTCGTCATCGACGTGCGGGGCCTGAACAAGCGCTTCGGCGACAAGCAGGTCGTCGACGACGTGTCGCTCCAGGTGCGGGAAGGCGAGATCTTCGGCTTCCTGGGCCCCAACGGCAGCGGCAAGACCACCTGCATCCGGCTGATGTGCGGGCTGCTGACGCCGGATTCGGGCAGCGGCACCTGCATGGGGTACGACATCCTGCGCGACAGCGAGCAGATCAAGCGGCACGTCGGCTACATGACGCAGAAATTCTCGTACTGGGACGACCTGACCATCCGCGAGAACCTGGACTTCGTCGCGCGCATGTACGGCATGCCCAGGCGCCGGGAAACGGTGGACGAGGCCCTGGAAAGCCTGGGGCTGCAAACCCGCGCCGCGCAACTGACCGGATCGTTGTCGGGCGGCTGGAAGCAGCGGCTGGCGCTGGCCGCCTGCCTGCTGCACCGGCCGCGCCTGCTGCTGCTGGACGAACCCACCGCCGGCGTGGATCCCACCGCGCGGCGCGACTTCTGGGAACAGTTGCACGAGCTGGCCGCGCGCGGCATATCGGTGCTGGTCAGCACGCACTACATGGACGAGGCCGAGCGCTGCCACAAGCTGGCCTATCTTTCGTATGGCCGGCTGCTGACGCAGGGCACGGCGGACGACGTGATCGCCGAGCAGCGCCTGGCCACCTGGGCCATCCGCGGCCACAACCTGGTGCCGCTGGCGCAGCGCCTGCGCGGCGCGCCGGGCGTGGACCAGACGGTGGCCTTCGGTTCCGCGCTGCACATCAGCGGCCGCGACGCGGCGCTGCTGGAACGCACGCTGCAAGACGCCATCGCCGGACAGGACCTGAGCCTGGAACGCATCGACACCAGCCTGGAGGACGTCTTCATCTATCTGATGAACCGCTCCGCCGACAACTACGCGAGCCCGCCATGATCCGCCGCCTGCAAGGCTTTTCCTGGTCGCGCTGGTGGAGCATGGTGCTCAAGGAGTTCCTGCAACTGCGCCGCGACCGCGTCACCTTCGGCATGATCGTGGGCCTGCCCATCATGCAGTTGGCGCTGTTCGGGTACGCCATCAACACCGATCCCAAGCAGATGCCCACCGCCATCGTCGCGGCGGACCACAGCCCCTTCACGCGCAGCTTCGTCGCGGCGATGAAATCGTCGGATTACTTCCGCATCACCGAGGAGCTGGACGACGAGGAAGCCGGACGCGCGGCGCTGGCGCGGGGCCGGGTGCTGTTCGTGCTGACCATCCCGCCGGACTTCAGCCGCAGCCTGCTGCGCGGCGAGCGTCCGGCGCTGCTGATCGAGGCCGACGCGACCGATCCGACGGCCACCGGCCTGGCCATCGGCGCGGCCACCCAGCTATCGCAGGCGGTGGCGGACAAGGACCTGACCGGCCCGCTGGCCGGCCTGGCCGGCGGCCAGCCGCCCTTCGAAGTGCGCGTGCACCGGCTCTACAACGAAGAGCAGGTCTCGCAGTACAACACCGTGCCGGGCCTGATGGGCGTGATCCTGACCATGACGCTGGTGATGATGACCGGCCTGGCCATGACGCGCGAGCGCGAACGCGGCACGATGGAGAACCTGCTGGCGATGCCGGTGCGGCCCATCGAAGTGATGACCGGCAAGATCGTGCCCTACATCGCGATCGGGCTGATCCAGGCCAGCATCATCCTGCTGGCCGCGCGCTTCGTCTTCCACGTGCCGTTCCAGGGTTCGCTGCTGAGCGTGTACCTGGCCGCGCTGCTGTTCATCGCGGCCAACCTGACGGTGGGCATCACGCTGTCGTCGCTGGCGCAGAACCAGTTGCAGGCCATGCAACTGACCATGTTCTATTTCCTGCCCAGCATCCTGCTGTCGGGCTTCATGTTCCCGTTCCAGGGCATGCCGGTATGGGCGCAATACCTGGGCAACCTGCTGCCGCTGACGTATTTCAACCGCCTGATCCGCGGCATCCTGCTCAAGGGCAACGGCTGGTGGGACCTCTGGCCCAGCATCTGGCCGCTGCTGCTGTTCACCGCGGTCGTCATGACCGCCGCCGTGAAGTTCTACCGCCGCACCCTGGATTGAGCCGCCATGTCCCGCTCCCTGCCCACGCCCTTTCTTTCCGACTTCGCGCCGCGGCGCCTGGCCCCGCTGGTCCTGGGCGCGCTGCTCGCGGGCTGCGCCGCCGGGCCGGACTTCCAGGCCCCGGCGGCCCCGGAAACCGACGCCTATCTCGCGCCCGGGGCCGGCGCGCCGTCCGGCGGCGCCCAGCGGCTGGCGGCCGGCGCCGACATCCCCGCCCAATGGTGGCGGCTGTTCCGTTCCGACAAGCTGGACGACCTGCTGCGGCAGGCCCTGCAGGCCAGCCCGACGCTGGAGCAGGCCCGCGCCCGCCTGCGCCAGGCCGGCGAAACGCTGAACGCCGAGACCGGCGGACGCCTGCTGCCCTCGGTCGACGGCAACCTGTCCGTGGCGCGGCAGAAAGTAGACCCCTCGGCCTTCGGCGTGCCGGTGGCCGAGCCGCCCGCGCCCTTCACGCTCTACAACGCCTCGATCGACGTTTCCTACACGCTGGACGTATTCGGCGCCAACCGCCGCGCGCTGGAAGGGCTGGCCGCGCAGGTGGACTACCAGCGCCACGAATTGCAGGCCGCGCGCATGGCGCTGGCGGCCAACGTGGTCACGGCCGCCATCCGGCAGGCCGACCTGAGCGAACGGCTGGACGCCACGCGCGAACTGCTGGCGGCGCAGGTCCGGCAGCGCGACATCATGCGCCAGCGCCTGGACGCGGGCGGCGTCTCGCGGGCCGACCTGAGCAACCAGGAACTGCTGGTCGCGCAGACGCGGGCCACGCTGCCGCCGCTGGACTATCAACTGGCGCAGGTCACGCACCAACTGGCGGTCTACCTGGGCCAGCCGCCGGCGGCCTGGCGGCAGCCGCCGATGCGGCTGGCGGACCTGACCCTGCCCGCCGACGTGCCCACCGGCGTTCCGTCGGCGCTGACGCGCCAGCGCCCCGACGTCCTGGCCGCCGAAGCGCTGTGGCACCAGGCCTCGGCCGACGTGGGCGTGGCCACCGCCAACCTGTATCCGCAGTTCACGCTGACGGCGAGCTTCGGCTCGCAGCGCACCCGCGCCGGCGACCTGTCCGACGGGGTGAACGTGTGGAACCTCGGGCTGGGGCTGGTGCAGCCGCTGTTCCACGGCGGCGAACTGCGCGCCCGCCAGCGCGCCGCCCAGGCCGCGTACGACGCCGCGGCGGCGGCCTACCGCCAGACCGTGCTGGACGGTTTCCGGCAGGTCGCCGACGCCCTGCGGGCGCTGCAGACCGACGGCGACGCGTTCCAGGCCCACGACGACGCGTCGCGCCGGGCGGACGAGGCCGAACGCATCGCGCAGGGCCGCTACCGCGCCGGCGGCATCAGCCACCTGAGCCTGCTGGACAGCCAGCGGCAGCAGTTGCAGGCCCGCATCGCGCGCACCGCGGCCGACGCGGCGCGCTACGCCGACACCGCCGCGCTGCTGCAAGCGCTGGGCGGAGGCTGGTGGAACGAAGCGCCCGCGCCCTGACGCGCCGCCGCGCACCACAACGGTGCGCCCGGCGTCCGGCGCGCGCCCATCTCCGAGAATTCGGGCCGGAAAGTGGCGTTGTGCGAGGTTTGGGAAATCGCTGTATCCGTTGCATCATGCAAGTGCTTATGCTGCACAGATCACAACGATTCATGAATGACCTCCTCGACTTGATCGTCTTCTCCCCCGATGCCGGTCAACGCAAGCGCCGTAGCGGCGCGCTGGCCGAAATGGGCTTCTCGCCGCGCCAGTGCGAAGATTCCAACGGCCTGTTCCGCCTGTTCCAGGCACGCCGCACCCCATTGCTCGTGATGGAAGCCGATCTTTCCGATCTGTGCATGGCCGTCGCGGGCCTGCGGGCCATGGACACCACCGCCGGCATCATCGCCATCTCCAGTTTCGATTCCCCCGAAAACCGCATCCTCGGCCTGCATTGCGGCGCCGACGCCTGCTTCCAGGCCGACGTGGGCACCCCGGAAATCGCCGCGGCGCTGCAGGCGCTGGTGCGCCGCGTGCCCGCCGCGGGCCGCCGTCCCGCCGCCGACGCCGAACCGCGTCCGCCCGCGCCCGCCCCCGAGCCCGCGGGCAAGTGGCAATTCCACGACGCCGCCTGGACGCTGGTCAGCCCGCGGGGCACGCGCCTGTCGCTGACCCAGGCCGAACGCGAATTCCTGCTCAAGCTGACGGCGTCGCCCGACAAGCGCCTGCCGCGCGGCGATTCGCCGGGCATGGACTCCCACGGCGGCCGCGAATCCGTGCGCCGCACCGACGTCGTGGTGAGCCGTTTGCGGCGCAAGGCGCAGGACATGAACGTGGAACTGCCGATCCGCACCGTCTGGGGATGGGGCTACGCCTTCACCGGGGACATCTAGACGCCCGCCGTCCGGCGTATCATGCGGCGTACGGCGCCGAATCCCGTCGCCGGCCCGATCCCCAGTGCCCGCGCCCGACATGGAAGTCTTTGAACGCCTGCAAGCCCTGCTTGCCCAGAACCACGCCCGCTACCGCCTGCTCGAACATCCCGCCGCCGGGCGCTCCGTCGAAGTCGCCGCGATCCGCGGCACCGAGGTCAGCCAGGGCGCGAAGGCGCTGGTCTGCCGCGTGAAGATATCGTCCAACCAGCGCAAGAACGTGCTGGCGGTCTTCCCGGCCGACAGGCAGGCCGACCTGGACGCCATCGCCCGCGCCGCCGGCGGCAAGAAGGCGTCGCTGGCCTCGCAGGATCTGGCGCGGGAACTGACCGGCTGCGAGATCGGCGCCATTCCTCCGTTCACCTTCAATCCCGAACTGCACCTGCTGGTGGATCCCAGCCTGCGGGAACGCCATGGCGAGATCGTGTTCAACGCCGGCCGCCTGGACGCCTCCATCCTCCTGAACACAGAGGATTACTTCCGGCTGGCCGCGCCCGACGAGGCGCCGCTGATCAAGGCCTAGGGCCATGAGGCCGCCGTGTCCCGCCCTTCGATGAACCGCGGCGCGCGCACCTCCAACATGCGCTGGCTGATGAGCCTGGCGCACATGGAGCCGTCTCCGGTCAGCCGCTGGGTGGCG
This sequence comes from Achromobacter veterisilvae, assembly GCF_037619525.1. Classification (NCBI taxonomy): domain Bacteria; kingdom Pseudomonadati; phylum Pseudomonadota; class Betaproteobacteria; order Burkholderiales; family Alcaligenaceae; genus Achromobacter; species Achromobacter veterisilvae. The sequence goes on from NZ_CP148753.1 coordinate 4,554,002, forward strand.
CTGCGCGCCGCCCTGGCGATCGGCCTGCCCGCCGCCGCGGGCCTGGCGCTGGACCAGAGCGCGGCGGCGGCGCTGGTGTCGCTGGGCGCGCTGCCCGCCATCACCGGCGACAACGGCGGCCCCTACCGCAACCGCGCGCTGTCCATCGGATCGACCGTGTTCGGCGGCGCGCTGGGGTATTTGCTGGGCAACCTGATCTCCGGGCACGGCCTGTGGACCGCCGGCGCCATGACGCTGCTGGTGCTGGCGGCCAGCCTGGTCGGCACGTTCAACAACATCGCGGCGGTGGCCACGCTGCAGTTCGCCGTGTATGTGATCGTGGGCGCGAGCCTGACGTCCTCCCTGCCGCCCTGGCTGCCCTCGGTGCTGGTGGGGGCCGGCGGCCTGTTCGGCCTGGCGCTGACCCTGTCGGGCTGGGTGGTCAACCCCATCGCCCCCGAGCGCGCCGCGGTGGCCATGGCCTACCGCAAGCTGGCGGCCATGTTCGCGGCCATCGGCACGTCGCGCACCATGGCCGCGCGGCGCGACATGGAAGCGGCCATGACCACCGCCTACGACACCGTGCTGGCGGCCAGGCGCCGCGCGGCCGGCCCCTCGCCCCGCCTGGCGCGCCTGGCGGCCCAGTTGCAGGCCTGCACGCCGCTGACCAACGCCGCCCTGGCGCTGGCGCGCGCCGGTCGCGTGCTGCCGGCCGACTGCGCGCGCGTCATGAACCGGCTGGCCGACCGCGTGGAAAACGACGCCGTGCCGGATCCCCGCGACGACATCGCCGCGCTGCGGCGCGCGGACATGCCGCAACTGGCCGACGCGCTGGCGCAAGTGCAGCCGCTGCTGGACGGTGGCAGGCTGAGCGAGGCCGACGCCTTCGCCGGCCTGCCGCCGGCGCGGCCCCGCACGCCCTGGCGGGTGCTGGCGCGCACCTACCGGCCCGGGCCAACGACGGTGCGCTACCTGGTCCGCCTGGGCCTGTGCCTGATCGCCGCCGAAGCCGTGGCGCGGGCGGCGGCGCTGCCGCGCTCGTACTGGGTGCCGCTCATCGTGGTGGTGGTGTTCAAGCCCAACTTCGGCTCGGTCTTCGCGCGGGCGCTGCAAAGCTGCGCGGGCAGCGTGATCGGCGTGGCGATCAGCGCGACCGTGCTGGCGCTGGACCGCAACGGGATCGTCAGCCTGCTCACGGTGGCCGGGCTGGCGTCCCTGCTGCCCTGGTCCATCCGGCGCAACTACGGCCTGTTCTCGGCCATCCTGCTGCCCATCCTCATGCTGCTGATCGGCGCGTTGCAGCCGGGCAGTTGGCCGATCGCGCTGGCGCGCCTGATCGACGTGGGCGTGGCGGCGGCCGTCGTGCTGCTGGTCGGCTACCTGCCCTGGATACGCATCGAACGCAGCAACCTGGACAACGCCGTCGCCGCCGCCATGGACACGCTGGCCGCCTACCTGAACACGGTGTTCCAGGCCGATCCCGCCAGCCGGCACGGCCTGCGCGCCAGCGCCTACGCGCGGCTGTCCGATTTGCGCATCGCGCTGCAGCGCGGCCTGTCGGAACCCCGCCTGGTCAGCCGCCGGGCGCTGGCCTGGTGGCCGGTCGAAGTGGCCCTGGAACGCGTGGCCAACGCCATCTCCGACACCGCCTGGTCCGCGCCGGCGGACCAGGTTCCGCCCTCCGCGGCGCAACTGGGGCAACTGGCCGCGTCCCTGCACGCCATGAGCGTCGCGGTCGCCCAGGGCTCGCCGATGCCGCCCGCCTCCATCGCCTCGCCCTCGCCCGCGCTGCGTGACGTGGCCGCCCAGATCGAAACCCTGCGCGCGGCGCTGGCCGGCCCCGATTTCGCGGCCGCGCCCTTCCGCGCCGCGCCCGACAAACCCGCCAACCAGGTCTGAACCATGTGTCTTGCCGTACTGGCCCTGCACGCCCTGCCGGGCATCCCCGTCCTGATCGCCGCCAACCGCGACGAATTCCACGAACGCCCCACGCTCGCCGCCGCGCAATGGCCCGACGCGCCCGGCATCTACGCCGGGCGCGACGCCCGGGCCGGCGGCACCTGGATGGGCGTGACCGACAGTGGACGCTACGCGCTGGTGACCAATTTCCGCGAACCCGGCAGTTTCCTCGAGAACGCGCCGTCCCGCGGCGCGCTGGTGGAAGACTACCTGCGCGGCGCCGAGACGCCGGCCGGCTACCTGGCCCGCGTGCATGAAGCCGGCCAGGCCTACAACGGTTTCAACCTGATCGTGGGCGACACGCGCGAGGCCTGGTATCTCAGCAACCGGGACGGCGGGCCGCGCGCCCTCGCGCCCGGCGTCTATGCCTTGTCCAACCACCTTCTGGACACGCCCTGGCCCAAGCTGGCCCGCACCAAGGCGGCCTTCGCGGCCGTGCTGCGCAGCGGACCGCAGCCCGACCTGCCCGCGCTCATGGCCGCCCTGGCCGACCGCGACCCCGCGGACGACGCCGACCTGCCCGCCACCGGCTTGCCGCTGGACCGGGAAAGGCTATTGAGCAGCCCCTTCATCGTCAGTCCGAACTATGGCACGCGCAGCTCCAGCGTGTTGACGCTGCGCGACGGCGGAGCCGGACAGCTCGATGAAAGGCGTTTCGCTCCCGACGGTTCGGTCGGCGGTGAAAGCCGGCTGACGTTTTCCTGGCGCGCGGCAGGCACCGGAAACAATCGGTAGACATCGAAGGCCGCGCCCGCGCGAACTCCGCGCGGGCGCGGGGGTCGAATTTGCTGTCGCCCCCGTGGCGCGGCGACGACCGCGGCCGGCGCGAAAACGCGCCGGCCATCCTATCAAGGAGAACCTCATGAACAAGCGTATCGAACGCTGCACCATGGCCGCCGCGATGGCCCTGGGCAGCATGGCCTTTGCCGGAGTGCTGTCCACCGTCCAGGCCGGCCTGCCGCCGGTGCAGCACCAGGGCGCCGTGGAATACGTCAGCGGCGGCATCGGCCTGGACGAATCCGAGGCCATGAAGGCCGCCGCCAAGGATTATCCGCTGGCGCTGACGTTCGCCGCGCAACGTGACGGCAAGGCCGATTACGTCGCCAACGTCGGCGTGTCGATCCAGGACGCGCAAGGCAAGCCGGTCCTGCAGACCACCGCCGAAGGCCCCTACATGCTGGTGAAGCTGCCGGCGGGCCGCTACAAGGTATCGGCCACTTATAACGGCGCGGCGCAGGACCGCGAAATCTCGGTGCAGAACGGCGGCACCGCCCGCGCCGTATTCGAATGGAAATAGTCTGCCGCTAGACGCCCGCGAACAGGATCGCGATCACGAAGCCCACCCCGATCGCCCAGACCAGCGAGCGCAGCGCGCCCCAGCCCGCCAGGTACATCGCCAGATAGCCCAGGCGCACGCCCAGCCAGCAGGCCATCAGCGTGGCCACGTGCGCGACGGGCGCCTGGTTGTACAACGCGAACAGCACCGCCGCGAAGAAGAACGGCAGCGCCTCGAAGGTGTTGACCTGCGCCGCGTTGGCGCGGGCGCGCCAGCCTTCCTGGCGCGCGAGCCAGGCGCGCGGATCGTTGTTGTCGAATTGCCTGCCCCCGGCCTTGGCGATGATTGTCGATACGAAAGGCAGCAGCGCCGCCGCCAGCATCAACCACGCGATCGTTTTCATTGTGCGGTTCCTTGGTGTGCGATACGTGGGGGGACGATAACTCAAGGTTGGGGTGGGTGTCAGACCCCCGGGTGGCGGCGGGGCGGATTGACGGTTATCTCGTACGGGTGTCAGACACCTGCGATAACGGGGTGTCCGACACTTCGGGTCTCGCAGGTGTCTGACACCCCTACGAAACGGTCTCCGAACTTGCGCCGGCGTTCCCGGGTGTCTGACACCCCCCCCGCACCGCGTACACTCCCCGCTTCCCCCCCACCACCCCCACCCGTGCCCCTCCTCACCCCCTGGTCCGCCCTGTTCCTCGCCGCCGCCATGCTCTGGCCGCCCGCGACGCGGCGCTGGGCGCTGGTTGCGCTGACGGCCGCCTGGGGCTGGGCCTGGATGGACGGCGCGATCGATCCCGTGGCGCTCGCCTGGCCCGCGCTGCTGGCCGGGGCGGCGGCGCTGGTCCGGCCGGCATCGGGGCCGGCCGCGCGCGCGGCGGGGCATGCCCTGTTCCTGCTGCTGGCCGCGCTATTGTTCCTGCATCTGCTGCCGGGTTTCCACAATCTCCAGGCCATCGCCCCGGCCCCGCTGAGCGCGGACGCCGTCCCTTTCGGCATGTACCTGAACCTGGACAAGCCGCTGGTGGCGTTCTGGGTGGTGCTGGCGCTGGCGCCGCCCATGGCGGGCCGGGACGCGCGCGCCACGCTGGGCCCGGCGATCCTGGCCTGCGCCGCGGCGGCGGCCGTGTGTCTGGGATTGGCGCTGGCCCTGGGCGTCGTGGGCTGGGCGCCCAAATGGCCGGAGGCGGGAACGATCTGGCTGCTGAATAACGCCCTGCTCGTCACGCTGGCCGAGGAGGCGCTGTTCCGCGGCTACCTGCAGCAGCAATTGAGCCTGCGGTGGCGTGGACGCCCCTGGGGCGATTGGGCGGCGCTGGCCGTCGCGGCCGCGCTGTTCGGGCTGGCGCATTACGCGGGCGGCTGGCAGTGGATGCTGCTGGCCGCGCTGGCGGGCGCCGCCTACGGGGCGGCCTACCGCCATGGCGGCCTGGCCGCCGCCGTGCTGGCGCACCTGGGCTTGAACGCGGCGCACTTCGGGCTGTTCACCTACCCGATGCGCGCCGCGTTCTGAGGCCCGCGCCGCCTTATGCCGGCAAGGCCGGATAGTCCGTATAGCCTCCGGGGCCCGGCGCGTAGAACGTGGCGGGATCGGGCCGGTTCAGCGGCGCCTTGAGCGCGTAGCGGCGCGCCAGGTCGGGGTTGGCGATGTACGACACGCCGAAAGCCACGGCGTCCACCTTGCCCGCCACGATGGCGGCTTCGGCGGATTCCCGCGTATAGCCTTCATTGCCGATATAGACGCCGCCGAACGCGGCCTTGAGCGCCGGGCCCAGGCTGTCGGCGGCCTCGTGTTCGCGCACGCACAGGAAGGCGATGCCGCGCTTGCCCAGTTCGCGGGCGACGTAGCCGAACGTGGCGGCCGGGTCCGAATCGCCCATGCTGTGGACTTCGCCGCGCGGCGACAGGTGCACGCCCACCCGGCCCGGTCCCCAGACCGACACGCAGGCGTCCACCGCTTCCAGCAGCAGGCGCGCGCGGTTCTCCACCGGACCGCCGTAGGCGTCGGTGCGCTTATTGGTGCTGTCCTGCAGGAACTGGTCCAGCAGGTAGCCGTTGGCGGCATGCACTTCCACGCCGTCGAAGCCCGCCTCCTGCGCCATCCGGGCGCCGTGGCGGTAGGCCTCGACCACGCCCGGAAGCTCGGCGGTGTCCAGCGCGCGCGGCGTGACATAGGCGCGCAGCGGACGCACATGGCTGACGTGGCCCTCGGCCGCGATGGCGCTGGGCGCCACGGGCAGGTCGCCGTCCAGGAACATCGGATCGGAAATGCGGCCCACGTGCCACAGTTGCGCCACGATCCGGCCGCCGGCGGCGTGCACGGCGGACGTGACCTTGCGCCATCCCTCGACCTGCTCCGGCGTCCACAGCCCCGGCGTGTCCGCGTAGCCGACGCCCTGCGGCGTGACGGCCGTGGCCTCGGTCAGGATCATGCCGGCGCCGGCGCGCTGGGTGTAGTACTCGACCATCAGGTCGTTGGGCACGCGGCCCGGGCCGGCGTGCATGCGCGTCAGGGGCGCCATGATGACGCGGTTGGGCAACGTCAGGTCGCCGACGCGCAGGGGTTCGAATAGCTGGCTCATGCAAAATCCTTCGGCCCCGCATCCGGGGCGCTGGTCGTAGCGGGGCTACATATCCTGGTTGAGTTGCCGCAGGAACGCGGCGATAACGGCTTCGTTGCGACGGAAAAACACCCACTGCCCCACCTTCGTCGCCGAAATCAGGCCCGCGCGCTGCAAAACGGCCAGGTGCGAGGACACGGTCGACTGGGACAACCCGCAGCGGCTGTCGATATGGCCCGCGCATACGCCATGCTCGAAGGTATGGCCCGGGCGTTCCTCGAAGTACGCATGCGGCGTCTTCAGCCACGCGAGAATGTCGCGCCGCACCGGATTGGCCAGCGCCTTGAGGATGGCGTCGGCGTCGATGGCGGATACGGCGGTATCGGGGCTGGAAGAAGAGGCAGTCATATCTGAATATCGCAATTTATCGAATCTTATATCGTAACTACACGATATATAGTCATGCCCCTGCGGGGCGCAGGGCTATCGGGTGGGTTCGCGCCGCGGTTTGAGGCTGTCCGCCCAGTCGCGGGCCAGGTCCCGCCGGGCCCGCCAATTGACCAGCGCGGTAATGGCCATGGCGATGACCGCGCCGGCGGCCGCCAGCGCCATGTCCTTCTGGGCGTCCCAGATGTCGCCCTGCGTGCCCAGGTAGGCCGCGCCCAGGTCGCCGCCGACGGCGGCGGCGGCGCCCCACTCCATCAGTTCGTACAGGGCGGATGTCGACAGCGTGACGTCCATGGGCAGGAAATACGCCCAGAATCCGCGCACTTCGACCACGCGCAGGAAGATCTCGCGGATCGGATAGGCCAGCAGCAGGCCGTAGGAAAAATGCACGACGCGGTCGAAATTGTTCCGCTCCCAGCCGACCAGGCTATTGAAGCCGCGGCCCGTCAGGGCGCGCCACCAGTCGTCGTAGGGCACCAGCGAATAGGTATAGTGCGCGCCGATGGCGTGCAGGCACAGGTACAGGAAGATCAGCGTGTAGGACGTCCGCGAAAACGCGAACCAGCGGCGCGTGACCAGGAGCGCCCCGCCGAAGGCCAGCACCAGCGCGTTCTCCAGCGCCCAGTCGGCGCGGTCGTGCGGCGCGATGGCCAGCGCCAGCCAGATCGCGGCGAACAGCGCGCCCAGCGTATACAGGTAGCGCCGCCGCGCGTCGGCCACGGTCAGTCTCCCTGGACCCGGCCGCGCAGGCGTTTGACCTCGCCGTGCTGCACCTTGCGCTGGACGCGCCGGCGCTGCGAGGCCCGGGTCGGCCGGGTGGCGCGGCGCGGCTTGTCGGGCTGCGCCACCGAGCGCACCATCGCGATCAGGCGTTCGATGGCTTCGGCCCGGTTCTTTTCCTGGCTGCGGAACGACTGCGACTTGATGACGATGACGCCGTCCTTGGAGACGCGGTGGTCGTTCAATGCGCACAGCGCGTCCTGGATTTCGGCCGGCAGGCTGGACGCCCGCACGTCGAACCTCAGGTGGACCGCGCTGGACACTTTGTTGACGTTCTGGCCGCCCGCGCCCTGGGCGCGGATCATGGTGAACGCCAGTTCGCGCTCATCCAGGTAAAGGGAATCTTGGACGTGATACATAGCCCGAGAGTATATAGAGGGACGGCCGGCCGCCGGTTACCCGAAGGTTCTACCGCCCGATGCGCCGCCGCAAGTAAAATAATCCGCTTTGCCCGCTATTTCCGGCGTCCGGCCGCCGGCACCACTCATGACCTATTCCGCCAAAGAAATCTTCAAGACGCTGCAGGGCGAAGGCGCCCATGCGGGCCGCGCGGCGGTATTCTGCCGGTTTGCGGGCTGCAACCTGTGGACGGGCCGCGAAAGCGACCGCGCCAGCGCCGCCTGCACCTTCTGCGACACCGACTTCGTCGGCACCGACGGCGAGGGCGGCGGCAAGTTCGCCACGCCCGAGTCGCTGGCCGACGCCATCGCGGCATGCTGGGGCCCCGGCGCCGAAGACCGCTACGTGGTCTTCACGGGCGGCGAACCCCTGCTTCAACTGGACGCGCCGCTGCTCACGGCCGTCCACGCGCGCGGCTTCACGGTGGCCATCGAAACCAACGGCACCGTCAAGCCGCCCGCCGGCATCGACTGGATCTGCGTCAGCCCCAAGGGCTCGGCCCCGGTCGTGCTGGAACGCGGCGACGAACTGAAGCTCGTCTACCCGCAAGCCAACGCGCTGCCCGAGGCCTTCGCGCACCTGGACTTCGACCACTTTTTCCTGCAACCCATGGACGGCCCCGCGCGCGCGGCCAATACCGAGCAAGCCGTCCAGTACTGTATGCAGCACCCGCAATGGCGGCTCAGCCTGCAGACCCACAAATACATAGGCATTCCATGATTTACCCCCGTCCCCTGCGGAGCGCGCCATGATTTCCGTGACCCGCAGGCTGGAGTTCGACGCCGGCCACCGCATTCCCGACCACCGCAGCCAGTGCCGCAACCTGCACGGCCACCGCTACGTGCTGGAGATCACCCTGACCGGCGACGTGGTGCAGGCGCCGGGCGAGTCCGACAACGGCATGTTGATGGACTTCTCCGAAATCAAGCAGATCGCCAAGACCCACGTCGTCGACGTCTGGGACCACGCCTTCCTGGTCTACGAGGGCGACGCCGCCGTGCGCGCCTTCCTGGACTCGCTGCCCGGCCACAAGACGGTGGTGCTGGACCGCATCCCCACGGCCGAAAACCTGGCGGCCATCGTCTTCGATATCCTGGCGCCCCACTACCACGGCCACTATGGCGCGGACCTGCGCCTGACCCGCGTGCGCCTGTACGAAACCCCCAACTGCTGGGCGGACTGCAACGGCTGATCCCCCCGGGGTCGGCGCGGCCGGGTTTTCCATGAGTGGAAAACCCGTTCCCTATTTTCCCGATTGAGAGAATCTATGGAGATATTCGCCATTTTCAATTATTAGTAAGCTAATAGATAGGATACAATCTATTCCATGAACACGCCCTCCGACTCCCGACTCATGGCCACCACCGCCAACCTGATGGTGCTGTCGCGCGCCTACCGCGGCGCCGCCGACAAAGCGCTGGCCGACTACGGCCTTTCCCAGGCCACGGCCTGGCCCGTCATCCTGGCCGGCCGCCTGGGAGACGGCGTGCGCCAGGGCACCCTGGCCGAAGCGCTGGGCGTCGAAGGCCCCTCGCTGGTGCGGGTGCTGGACCAGTTGGTGGCCGCGGGCCTGATGGAGCGCCGCGAAGATCCGCACGACCGCCGCGCCAAGACCCTGCACCTGACCGACGCCGGCCATGCGCTGCGCGCGCAGGTCGAGGAAGTGCTGGTCGAACTGCGCCGCCGCCTGTTCCGGGGCGTCAGCGAAGCGGACCTGGAAGCCTGCCTGCGCGTCTTCGAAACCCTGAAGGTTTCGCTGGGCCGCAGCGGCGCCGGCGCGCGGCAACAGGACGAGCAGCCGTGAAACTGCCGAACGTCCGCGAAACCATCTTCTCGCTGAAGAGCTACCTGAGCGCCATCACGGCGCTCTACCTGGCCTACAGCATCGGGTTGCCGCGTCCGTTCTGGGCCATGACCACCGCCTACGTCGTGGCCCAGCCCTGGTCGGGCGCGGTGCGCTCCAAGGCGCTGTACCGCCTGACGGGCACCTTCTTCGGCTCGGCCGCCACGGTCTACATGGTGCCGCGCCTGTCGAATTCCCCGGTCGTCATGACCGCCGCCATGGTGCTGTGGGTGGGCGCCTGCCTGTACCTGTCCGTGCTGGACCGCACGCCGCGCTCGTACCTGTTCATGCTGGCGGGCTACACCGCCGCGATGATCGGCTTTCCCAGCGTGACGGACCCTTCCCTGGTGTTCGACACCGCGCTCGCCCGCGTCGAGGAAATCAGCCTGGGCATCGTCTGCGCCACGCTGATCCACAGCGTCGTGCTGCCGCGCGGCCTGGCCCCGGCGCTGACCTTGATGCTGGACAAGGCGGTGCGCGATGCCCGCAACTGGATGCACGACACGCTCAGCGGCCAGGCCGCCGAACAGAAGGACCGCGACCGCCGCGTGCTGGCCAACGACATCACCCAGTTGCGCCTGCTGTCCACGCACGTGCCGTTCGACACCGGCAATCTGCGCTGGACCTCGGGCGCGGTGCGCGCCATGCAGGACCAGATCGCGGCCCTGACGCCCGCCGTCTCCGCCGTCGAAGACCGCATGCGCGCCCTGCAGGCCGGCGGCCAGCCGCTGCCGGAAGCGGTGTCGGCGCTGCTGAGCGACATTTCCGAATGGATCAACGCGGGCGCCCACGCCACCCATGAAACCGCCGTGCGCCTGCGCGCCGCGGTCACCCGGCTCACGCCTTCGATCGACAGCCGCTCCACCTGGCGCGACGCCTTGCTGGCCAGCCTGATGACGCGCCTGCGCGAACTCATCGACACCTACGACGAATGCCTGGCGCTGCGCCGCGAAATCCGCGCCGGGCTGCAAGGCGCGCCGCTGCGCTCGCCGCGCTCCAAGCGCGCGCCCAAGACGGTGCTGCACCGCGACCGCGGCATGGCGCTGCTGTCGGCGCTGGCCGCCGGCGTGGCCATCTCGGTCTGCTGCGCCTTCTGGATCGGCACGGCCTGGAGCAACGGCGCCACCGCCGCGCTCATGGCCGCCATCTTCAGTTGCTTCTTCGCCTCGCAGGACAACCCGGTTCCCGGCATCATGCAGTTCCTGACCTACACGGTCTATTCGATCCCGCTGTCCGCGCTGTACCTGCTGGGCATCATGCCCGCCATCCATTCGTTCGAGATGCTGGCGCTGGCGATGCTGCCCACGGCCTTCGTGCTGGGCATCTTCATCGCCCGGCCCGCCAGCGCCGGCAAGGCCATGGCCATGCTGTTCGGGTTCCTGGGCACGATGGCGCTGCAGGACACCAATACCGCCGACGTCGTGTCCTTCATCGACACGCAGGTCGCGCAGTGCATGGGGGTGGCCACGGCCGCCATCATCGCCGCCATCTTCCGCACGGTCAGCGCCGACTGGAGCGCGCGCCGCATCCAGGCCGCCAACTGGAAGGAACTGGAAACGCTGGCAAGCTCGCCGCGGGCGCCCTCGCGCCATACCTACACCGCCCGCATGCTGGACCGCATCGGCCTGCTGCAGCCGCGCCTGGCGCTGGCCAAGCGCCCGGACGACGTGGTCGCCGCCGACGCGCTGAAGGACCTGCGCGTGGGCCGCGACATCACCGAACTGCAACGCGCGCGCCGCCACTTGCCCATGGCCGAGGCCACCATCGAGCCGGTGCTCGACAGCCTGGCCGGCTTCTTCCGCGCCCGCTCGGCGTGGCGGATCGGCGAGAAGACGCCTGAATTCCTGGTGCAGATCGACCGCGCGCTGTCCAGCGTCGCCGCCGCGCCGCAGGGCGCCGCCGCGCGCGACCGCGCCGTGGTCGCCCTGGTGGGCATCCGCCGCGCCTTCTTCCCCGACGCGCCCGACTACCAACCCGCCCACCCGACGCTGGAAGGCCAGACATCATGATCGGCGAATTCAATCTCTACGGCATTTACTTCCCCTGGCTGCTCGTGCTGGGCGTGGTCACCCTGGGCGTCGCCTGGGCGGTGCGCCGCGTGCTGGCCCGCGCCGGGCTGTACCGCCTGGTGTGGCACCCCGCGCTGTTCGACCTCGCGCTGTTCGTGGTGCTGCTGTATGGCGTATCCCTCATTTCCCCGCATTTTCTCCCGAGATAGGTATGAAACTCCCCAATGCCCTGCGCCCTGCCGCCATCGGCAAATTCGCGGTGACAGCCGTCGTCGTCGCCGCGGCCGCCTACGCCGGCTGGCAGCTCTGGGTGCACTATGAAGTCGAACCCTGGACGCGCGACGGCCGAGTCAAGGCCTATGTGGTGCAAGTCGCGCCCGATGTCTCCGGCCTGGTGACCAGCGTGCCCGTGCACGACAACCAGGACGTGAAGGCCGGGGACCTGCTGTTCGAAATCGACCGCGCCCGCTTCCAGCTCGCCTTCGACCAGGCCCAGGCCTCGGTGCGTTCGCAGCAGGTGGCGCGCGACCAGGCGCTGCGCGACGCCAAGCGCAACCGCTCGCTGGGCCAACTGGTGGCCGCCGAAGCCCTGGAACAGAGCCAGACGCGCCTGCAGCAGACCGAAGCCGCGCTGGCGCAGGCCGAAGTGCAACTGGACACCGCGCGCCTGAACCTCGAACGCAGCCGCGTGCTGGCCGCCAACGACGGCCGCATCACCAACCTGGACCTGCGCGCGGGCTCCTACGCCACCGCCGGCCATGGCGTGATGGCGCTGGTGGACTCCGGCTCCTTCTACGTGGAAGGCTACTTCGAGGAAACCAAGCTGCCCGGCATCCATGAAGGCGACCCCGTCACGGTGACGCTGATGGGCGATTCGCGCCGCATCCGCGGTCACGTGGAAAGCATCGCCCTGGGCATCGCCGACCGCGACCGCAGCACCGGCGCCAACCTGCTGCCCAACGTGAACCCCACCTTCAACTGGGTGCGCCTGGCGCAGCGCATCCCGGTGCGCGTGAAGATCGACGACGTGCCCCCGGGGGTGCGCCTGGTGGCCGGCCAGACGGCCACCGTGTCGGTGGACGCCAAACCCGCCCAGGCGCCGGCCGACGCGCGCCTGCCGTCCTGATCCCTTTGCCCGGTCCCAACCTTTTTATCGACGCCCAGCCGTAACTACCATGAACACCAGAAACCTCCTGCCGCTGATGCTGGCCCTCGCGCTGGCCGGATGCACCACCGTGGGCCCTGACTATCAGGTGCCCCCGGACGCGGTGGCCGAGCGGCAGAGCGCGCGGGCGCCCTTCGCGCAAGCGCAGGAAAACGTGTTCCGGCAGGAGGCGGTGCCCGGCCGCTGGTGGCGCCTGTACAACGATCCCGTGCTGGACGGGCTGGTGGAAAAGGCCCTGGCCGCCAACACCGACCTGCGCGCGGCCAGCGCCAACCTGGAGCGCGCGCAAGCCGCCTTGCGGGAAACGCAGGCGCAGCAGCAGCCCGGCATCGGCGTCAATGCCTCGCCCACCTTCGGCCACGCGTCCGGCCTGCAGGAACTGCAGCCCGGCATCGATCCGCCCGACCGCTGGTCCTACTCCGCGGGCGCCAGCGTGTCCTACCAACTGGACCTGTTCGGCCAGATCCGCCGCGCCGTGGAAGCCTCCACCGGCGACGCCCAGGCCGCGCAGGCGGCCTACGACGCCACCCGCGTCACCGTGGCCGCCGAAACCGCCCGCGCCTACGCCAATATCTGCTCGGCCGGCATGCAGCTTGCCTCCGCCCGGCATTCCGTGCAGGTGCAGAAGGAATCCCTGGACGCGGTGGCGCGGCTGCAGCGCGCCGGCCGCGGCACGGCGCTGGACGTGACCCGCGCCCGCAGCCAGCTCGAACAATTGCAGGCCAACCTGCCGCCCTTCGAAGCCCAGCAGCGCACCGCGCTGTACCGCCTGGCGGCGCTGACCGGCCAGACGCCGGCCGAAGCCTCGCCCGCGCTGCTGCAATGCGCCGCGCCGCCCCGGCTGGCCGAGACCATTCCAGTCGGAGACGGCGCCGCGCTGCTGCGCCGCCGCCCGGACATCCGCCAGGCTGAACGCACCCTGGCCGCGGCCACCGCGCGCATCGGCGTCGCCACCGCGGACCTCTATCCCAAGATCACGCTGGGCCTGTCGGCCGCCTCGGGCGGCCCGGCCAGCATGTTCGGCGACCGCGGCACGTTCAGTTGGAGCGTGGGCCCCCTGATCTCCTGGACGATTCCCAACACCGGCGCCGCGCAGGCCCGCATCGCGCAGGCGCAGGCCGGCACCAAGGCCGCGGCGGCCCACTTCGACGCGGCCGTGCTGAACGCGCTGCGGGAAACGGAAAGCGCGCTGGTGGTCTACGCCCGGCAACTGGACCGCGACGCCTCGCTGCGCGCCGCGCGCGACCAGAGCGCCGAGGCCGCCTCCCAGGCGAGCCAGTTGTTCCGCTACGGCAAGACCGACTACCTGACGGTGCTGGACGCCGAACGCACGCTGGCCACCAATGAAAGCGCGCTGGCGGCCTCGCAGGCCGACCTCAGCAACGACCAGATCGCCCTGTTCCTGGCGCTGGGCGGCGGCTGGGAAAAATAAGCCGCGGCCCTCTTCCCCTCCGCGGACGGCCTCATGCCGTCCGCCCCCTCCCTTCCCCCCGGCGTCCGCCCCGCAATACCTCCCCGCCAAACAATTTCCATAATATGGATTTGATATTGATCCATGGAAATTCGCGACAGTAGAATCGTCACAGTCCCATCAGCATCTGGAATGGGCTTCGCAACAAGAAAGCCGAGGCCCCGGATGCCCGACCGGGCGAGATGCCGGAAATTTATCCATAATATGGAATATCAACCCACCACTATGAACGCGCGCATCCTGGACAGCATCACCAAGCTCGGGCCGGCCGATGCCGGCCGGGTGGTGATCGCCGGCTCTCATGGCGGCCGCTACGCCGCCTATTGCGCGGCGCGCGGACAGGTCCGGGCCGTGGTGCTCAACGATGCCGGAGTCGGCTGGCGGCAGGCCGGCATTGCCGGCCTGGCCGATCTGGAAACCTGGGGCATCGCCGCCGCCGCCGCCGATTACCGAAGCTGCCGGATCGGCGACGGCGCCGATATGGCCCGGCATGGCCTCGTCAGCCACGTCAATGCGCTCGCGTCCGCGTTGCAGTGCCGGCCCGGCATGCCCGTGGCCGAGGCCGCGAGGCTGCTGGAGCAGGCCGTTGCGCCGCGCACCCGCCCCGAAGCCAGGGAAGAATCGCGCACCGTACTCAGAATGGCCCGCGACGGCGCGCCGCTGGTGATCGGCGTGGATTCCGTCTCCCTGCTCAACGGCGAAGACGATGGCCTGATCGCCGTCACGGCCTCCCATGGCGAAGCCCTGGCGACGCTGGGAACCGACGGCGTCGGCCCCGCCCCGAGGCTGGTCACGTTCAACGACGCAGGCATCGGCAAGGACGGCGCCGGAACGGGCCGCTTGCCGCTGCTGCAACGGCGCGGCATCGCGGCGGCGACCGTCTCGGCCGGCAGCGCGCGCATCGGCGACGCGCGGTCCTGCCATGACGAAGGCGTGATCTCCCGCGCCAACGCGGCGGCCCTTGAACTCGGCTGCCGCCCCGGCACCCCACTGAAAACGTTTATCGATGCCCTGCTTGCAGCGCGCGACATCCACTAGGAGCAAGACCCGCATGTCGGAAAAACTGGAAATCACGGGCGGCGAAGCCATCGCGCGCATGTTCGCGGCGCATGAGGTGGGCCTGATGTTCGGCATGGGCGGCTTTCAGCTACTGCCGTTCTATGACGCCGTCCGCCGCCTGAAGCTGAATCACAACCTCATCAACGACGAACGCTGCGCGGTCTTCGCGGCCGACGCCTACACCAAGGTCAGCGGCCGTCCGGGCGTATGCGACGCGACCCTGGGACCGGGCGCCACCAATCTGGTGACGGGCCTGGCCGAGGCCTATAACGCGGGCACCGCGATGGTCGCCCTGGTGGGCGATTCGCACCGGATGCACTCGTGGAAGAACATGACGCAGGAAGCGCGCCAACTGGAAGTGCTGCGCCCCGTCGTCAAGGATGTGCTGCGCGTGGAGAAGATCGAGCGCATTCCGGAACTGGTGCGTCGCGCGTTCGCGGTCGCCACCAGCGGGCGCCCCGGCCCCGTGGTGCTGGACGTGCCCGAAGACATCGCGCACGAGGTCCACGCCTTCGACGCGGACGCGTTCCATTCCAGCCCCAGCTATCGCCGCGCGCCCGCCCTGCGCTGCCGGCCGGCAAGCGGCGATCTCCAGCAGGCCGCCGCCATGCTGGCCGGCGCCGCCCGCCCCCTGATGCTGTGCGGCGGCGGCGTCCATATCAGCGACGCGGCCGACACGGTGCAGGCATTCGCCCGGCGCTTCGGCATCCCGGTGGCGCACACCATGAGCGGCAAGGGCGCCATCTCCTGCGGCGATCCCTTGAACGCCGGTCTGTTCGGCCGCTACAGCCGCATCGCCAACGAGCTGATCGCCAAGTCCGATTGTCTGTTCGTGGTGGGCTGCAAGCTGGGCGAAGTCGCGACACGCCGCTACGACCTGCTGCCGGCCGGCACGCCCATCATCCACCTGGACATCGTGGCCGAAGAATTCGACCGCACCGCCACCCCGTCGTTGCGGTTGTGGGGCGATGTGCAGGCCACGCTGCAGGATCTGGGGGAACGCATGGCGGCCCAGGCCGGCGCCCCCTCGGCCAGACGCGAGGACTACCTGGCCGAGGTCGATCAGGCCATGCGGACGTGGCGCGAGTCCGTCCATGCCAAGCTGACCGCGGCGGAGACGCCCATCGGCATGGCGCGCCTGATGCATGAAATCAACGCGACGCTGCCCGAAGACGGCATCCTGGTGGCCGACGGCGGCTTCGCCGCGCATTGGGGCGGCCTGCTGTTCGACACCAAGCGCGCCGGACGCGGCTTCGTGCCGGACCGCGGCTTCGCGTCGATCGGCTACGGCATTCCAGGCGCCATCGGCGCCGCCGCCGCGGCGCCGGGCCGCCAGGTGGTCAGCCTGACGGGCGACGGCGGCTGCAATATGTCCCTGGGCGAACTGGAAACCGCGGTGCGGATGGGCCTGGCCTTTACGCTGATCGTCGTCAACAACGCGGCGTCCGGATACATCAAGGCGCTGCAGCACCTGATGTACGGCAGCGGAAGCTACCAATCGTCCGACCTGGCGGAAACCAACTACGCCAACGTGGCGCGCGCGCTGGGCTGCAACGGCATACGGGTCGAGGATCCGGCCGCCATCCAGGCCGCGCTTCAAGCCGCCTATGCCTGCAAGGACCGCCCGACCATCCTGGACGTGGTGGTAACGCGCGACCCCGCGCACATGCTGCCCGGCGTGGACAGCCGGGCGGCCAAGATCAAGCCGGGCGACCGCATCGCCTGACGGCGGCGCCGACAACGAAAAAAACCTGAGCGAGGAGACAACACCATGAAGATCCGTACCTGGCTGACCCTGGCCGCGGCCGCCCTGGCCGTATCGGCGACGGGCGCCGCGGCAGCGCAAGGCAGCTATCCCGACCGCCCCATCCGCCTGATCGTGCCCTTCCCGCCCGGCGGCACCTCCGACGTGGTGGGCCGCATCTTCGCCGAAGCGCTGGGCCGGCAGATCGGCCAGACCGTGGTGGTCGAAAACCGCGGCGGCGCGGGCGGCACCGTGGGCACCCGGGCGGTGGCCTCGGCCCCGCCCGACGGCTACACCCTGCTGCTGGGCACGTCCAGCACCAACGGCACCAATTCGGCCGTCTATAAAAGCCTGCCGTACGATGCCGTGAAGGACTTCACGCCGGTGACGCAGATCATCCGCGTGCCGGGCGTGATCGTGGTGAACAAGGACTTTCCGGCCAAGGACTATGCTTCCTTCGTCGCCCTGATCAAGGGCGCGCCGGGCAAGTATTCCTATGCGTCCTCGGGCAACGGCGGCGCCACGCACATGGCCATGGAGTACTACAAATCGCTGTCCGGACTGGACATGATGCATGTGCCCTACCGGGGCACGGGGCCGGCGCTGAACGACGTCATCGCCGGCCAGGTCCCGATCTTGTGGGACACCGCCGCGTCGTCGATGGCGCACATCCAGTCCGGCAGCCTGCGGCCCATCGTCGTGGCCGCCAAGACGCGGCTGTCGCAATTGCCCGACGTGCCGACGTTCGCGGAAGCCGGCCTGCCGGACTACGACGCAGAGATGTGGAACGGCCTGCTGGCGCCGGCCGGCCTGCCCGCCGACGTGCTCGCCAAACTGAGCGACGCCTCGCGCAAGGCGCTGGCGGCCCCCGAGGTGCAGGCCAAGTATGCCGGCGTCGGCGCCTACGTGGTGGCGGACACGCCCGGGGAATTCAAGACCATGATCGAAGCCGACGTGGCCAAATGGAAGAAAGTCGCCGAGTTCGCGCACATTTCGGTGGAATAGCATGGGCGAGCGTCTGAAAGGCAAGACCGCCCTGGTCTTCGGCGCCGGATCCTCGGGGCCGGGCTGGGGCAACGGCAAGGCCGCGGCCACGCTGTACGCGCGCGAAGGGGCGCGGGTGTTCGCCGTGGACCTGCGCGCGGAAGCGGCCCGGGAAACCCAGCGCATCATCGAGGAAGAAGGCGGGCAATGCACCGCGCTGGCCGCCGACGTGACGGATTCGGCGCAAATCCTGGACGCGGTGAAGATGGTGCTGGCCGCCGCCGGCCGGATCGACGTGCTGCACAACAATGTGGGCATCACGGAGATGGGCGGCCCCATCGAAGCCAGCGAAGAAAGCTGGCGCCGCGTGATCGACACCAACCTGACCAGCGTATTCCTGACCTGCAAGCACGTGCTGCCGGCCATGCTGGCCCAGGGCGCGGGCAGCATCGTGAACATCTCGTCGCTGGCGTCGATCCAGGTCAACACCTATCCGTATACGTCCTACTACGCCGCCAAGGCCGGGTTGAACCACCTGACCCGCTCGCTCGCCGTGCAGTATGCGCCCCACAGTATCCGGGTCAACGCCGTGCTGCCGGGCGTGATCGACACGCCGTTGATCTACACGCAGATCGCCGGGCAGTTCGACGACGTCGAGGAAATGCGCCGGCGGCGCAACGCGGCCAGCCCCATGGGCCGGATGGGCGACGCCTGGGACGTGGCGCACGCCGCGCTGTTCCTGGCCAGCGACGAAGCCAGGTACATCACCGGGGTATGCCTGCCGGTCGACGGCGGCAAGGCCTGCGCGGGGCGCTGAGCCGCCCGGCCCTTGCCGGACGGCGGTTCCTCAGGGGCGCGGCGCCAGGTCGGCCGCCAGCTCGGCGGCGGCGCGCTGCAAGGCCGCCACCACTTCCTGCAGCCGGGCGCCGGACAGTCTGGAGCGGATCGCGGCCACGCTCAGCGCGGCCACCACGTGCTGCCCGCGGTCGAATACGGGCACGCCCACCCCCAGCATGTCGGGAATAATGCGGCCCGGGTTGAGCGCATAGCCGTTCTTGCGAGCCGCCGCGATATCGGCGCGCAGGAGATCGGTGGAAGGCAGGTCCGGCGCGGCCGAGGCGTCGTAGCGCGCCAGCACGCGTTCGATATCGTCGTTGGGCAGGAAGGCCAGCAGCGCCAGGCTGCCGGCCCCTACGCCGAGCGGACGGCGATGCCCGACTTCGAGCGTCAGGATCTTGATCGGGAAATCGCCCGTCTGGCGGTCGACGCAGACGGCCTCGTGGCCGGAACGGACGGAAAGAAAACTCGTATCGCCCGTAGACTGGGCCAGGCGCAGCACGGCCGACTCGGCGATCGCCTTGATGCCATGCCTGCTTTCCGCCGCCAGCCCGAGAATGTAGGACTCGCGGCCCAGGCTATAGGTTTTGAGTTTCGGATTCAGCGAGAGGAATCCCTCTTGCAGCAACGCGGCCAGCATGCGATGCGCGGTGGGAGGCGTCAGGCCGATATCCCGCACCACGTCGGTCAGGCCCACGCCTCGCGCGGGCGCCGCCCCCACATATTTCAGGATGCGCAGCACGCGGAAGATGCTCTGCGCGCCGCCCACGGCATCTGCGTGGCGCGACGGAATGGACGCGGAAGATTTGGCGGCTTTCATGAGGTGGACATGGTAGCCGCAAAAGCCGCGATCCGGCGCCGGACCGGCCCCTTCCGATAACCGATAGCTGAGGAAAACCCCGAGTCCGCGCGGCCGCGCTTTGTATCGCGGGATACATCCCCGCCCCCGCGTCCCTGCCAGACTAGCTCCCACCCTGACGCGTGCCGCGCCGGCACGCTGTCTTGTCCTCTTCGGGAGCTATTGATGAGCAGATTCAACCCCTTGCTGGCCTGCCTCGCGTGCGCCGGCCTTTTGCTGGCCCCGGCCGCGCATGCCGACGACCGCCCGGAACTGCGCATCGGCGTGGTCAGTTCGGTCACCGGCGGCGCCTCGGCCATCGCCACCGGCGCGGTGGCCGCCATCAACCTGATGGAAGAGCGCGCGGCGGCCGACGCCACCCTGCCGTTCCGCGTCACCTTCGTCAAGTATGACGACGGTTCCGACCCCGCGCGCGCCGTCAACGCGACGCGCAAGCTGATCCAGGAAGACCGCGTTCACCTGGTGATCTGCTGCACCACCACGCCGGCCTCGCTGGCCGTGAACAAGGTGATCGAGGAAGAGCGCGTGCCCAACCTGTCGCTGGCCGCGGCGGCCTCGGTGATCGAGCCGGCCGAGGCCCACCGGTTCACCTTCAAGACGCCGCTGACCGACCGGCTGATGATCGACCACACCGTCGACTACATGCTCAAGCAGGGCTGGAAGAAAGTGGCCTTCATGGGCCTGGAGGACTCGTACGGCGAAGGCGGCTGGGTGGAATTCAACCAGATCGCCAAGCGCAAGGGCCTGGAAATCATCGCGGCCGAGCGTTTCTCGCGCGGCGACACCAACTTCACGCCGCAGGCCCTGCGCGTCGCGCAGAAAAAGCCCGACGCGGTCTACTTCCACGCCATCCCACCCTCGTCCGCGCTCGCCACCGAGACGCTGCGCCGCGTCGGCTACAAGGGGCCGGTGCTGCACGGCGCCGGTTCCGCCACGCCGGCCTTCATCGCCGTCGGCAAGAAGGCCGCCGAGGGCGCCATCGTCGGCACCTCGGCCCTGACGGTGTACCGGCAACTGCCCGACGACCATCCGCTCAAGTCCGTCATCGCCGCCTTCATCCAGGCCTACGACGGCAAGTACGGCGCGGGCAAGACCGACATGTTCGCCGCCCAGGCCCACGACACGGTGCAGATCCCGCTGCTGGCCTACCGGCAAGTGGTGGCGGCCGGCAAGGCCGGCGACCTGGCCCAGGCGCGGCTCGCGCTGCGCGACGCCATCGAGGCCACCCACGAGTACCGCGGCGTGAATGGCTTTTTCAGCTACAGCCCCGCCGACCACCTGGGGCTGGACCGGCGCAGCACCTTCCTGGTGACGGTGAAGGACGGCAAGTTCGAACTGCTGGGTGAGTAGGGATGGATCTCACCACTACCCTGTTCCTGGCGACGGACGGCCTGACCAACGGCGCCGTCTACACGCTGGTCGGCCTGAGCCTGGTGCTGGTCTACACCACCACCCGCGTGGTCAACATCGCTCAAGGCGAATACGTGACCTTCGGCGCGCTGACGCTCGCCAGCTTCATCGAGGGCACGCTCGCGCCCGTGGTCTACGTGGTGGGCGCGGGCGGCGCGGCCTGCCTGCTGCTGGATCTGCTGCGGGCCCGGGCGGACGGCCGTTCGCCGCTGCGGCCGCTCGCCACCTACGGCGCGGCGGGCGCGGTGCTCGCCGCGCTGGCGGCGCTGGCGTGGCGCGTGCCCTCGCCCGCCCTGCAAATGCTGGCGGCGCTGGCGCTGGTCGCGTCGCTGGGGCCCATCGTCTACCGTCTGACGGTCGAGCCCAACCCGGGCAACTCCACCGTCGTGCTGGTGATCATCGGCGTCGGCGTGTCGATGATCATGCATCCGCTCGCCCTGCTGCTGTGGGGCGCCGATCCGCGCCCCGTCCCGCCCATCAGCGAGGCGCGCCTGGAACTGGCCGGCGTGGACATCGCGGCGCAGTCGCTCTTCATCATGGCGTTCTCGCTGCTGGCGGCGCTGGCGCTGTACCTGTTCTTCCGCTGCACCCTGACCGGCAAGGCCCTGCGAGCGGCGTCGGTCAACCGGGAAGGCGCGCAATACTGCGGCATCCCCGTGGTGATGGCGGGCCGGCTGAGCTATTTCCTGGCCGCCGCGCTGTCCGGCGCCAGCGGCATGCTGCTGGCGCCGCTGGTGACGGCGCACTACGAGATGGGCTTCGTCGTCGGGCTCAAGGGCTTCGTGGGCGCCGCGATGGGCGGACTGGTGAACTACCCGCTGTCGGTCGCCGGCGTCTTCATCGTGGGCGTGCTGGAGTCTTTCGCTTCTTTCCTCAGCAGTTCCTACCGCGACGCGCTGGTGTTCGCGATGGTGATTCCCATCCTGCTCTGGCGCAACAGCCGCGCCGGCGCCGACCTGGACGAACATTGAAAACGCTACTCCGCCCATGCCGATGAAACCCGAAAAACTGTACTTGCCCGGCGCCGCCCTCGCGGTGGCGGCGCTGATCCTGCTGCTGCCGACCTACTACGTCGGCCTGCTGACGCTCGCCGGCACCAATGCCCTGGTCTGCCTCGGACTGGCCTTTCTGCTGGCGGCCGGACAACTGTCGCTGGGCCATGCCGCCTTCCTGGGCGGCGGCGCCTACGCCACCGCCATCCTGGCGCGCGACTACGGCGTGCCGCCGCCGCTGGCCATCGCCCTGGCGGTGGCGGCGTGCGCGGCGGCCGCCTACGTGATCGGCCGGCTCACGCTGCGCCTGCGCGGCCACTACCTGCCGCTGGCCACGCTGGCCTGGGGCATCGCCGCCTATGTCTGCCTCGTGGCCGCCACCGACCTCACCGGCGGCGCCTCCGGCCTGTCCGACATTCCGCCGCCCCGCGTCTTCGGGCTGGAATTCGGCACCCGGGGCATGGGCGCGGCGGCGTGGATCGCGGTGGGACTGGCCTTCATCGCCTACTGCCGGATCTACCGCGGCCGCATGGGCCGCGCCGCCCGCGCCATCAAGGCCAGCCCGACCATGGCCGCGGCCTTCGGCGTGGACGTGGCCGCGGCCAAGACCCGCATCTTCGTCCTGTCGGCCGCGCTGGCGGCGCTGGCGGGCGGGCTGTACGCCTTCTACATGAGCTTCCTCAGCCCCACCTCGTTCTCCATCGGAGTCTCCTTCAATCTGCTGATCATGGTGGTGCTGGGCGGCTGCCTCCATCCGCTGGGCCCCTTGCTGGGCGTGCTGGCCTTCACCGCGATAGAACTCGCCGCGCAATACCTGATCGCCAACCTGCTGGGCATTCCCGGCCAGATGGAAACCATGCTGTTCGGGCTGATCCTGATCGTGGCGCTGCTGCGCTGGCCCAACGGCCTGCTGACCTGGGTGCGGCTGAAGCCGCCCGCGCGCCCGGCCGCCGCGGACGAGCCCGAGGCCGCGCCGCATCCCGTGTCCGCCGGCCGGCGCCTGAGCGTGGACGCCGTGCACAAACGCTTCGGCGGATTGCAGGCGCTCAAGGACGTGACGCTGGACATCCCGCCGGGACGCATCACGGGGCTGATCGGCCCCAACGGCGCGGGCAAGTCCACCCTGTTCAACGTGATGACCGCGGTGCTGCCGGCCAGCGGCGGCCGGGTCGCCCTGGACGGCGACGCGCTGCCGGCGCGGGCGCATGAAGTCGTGCGGCGCGGCGTCGCGCGCAGCTTCCAGCACGTGCAGCTCGTGCCCGAACTGACGGTGCTGGACAACGTGCTGATCGGCGGCCACATCCAGGGCAAGGCCGGCCTGCTGTCGGCCGCGCTGGGCCTGGACCGCGCCGAGGAGCGCCGCCTGGCGCGCGAGGCGCGCGCCGCGCTGGAGCTGGTCGGCCTGGCGGACCAGGCGCTGCGCCCGGCCGCCAGCCTGACCCTGGGCAGCCAGCGCCTGGTCGAAGTGGCGCGCGCGTTGATGGCGCGTCCCGGCGTGCTGCTGCTGGACGAACCGGCCGCGGGCCTGCGCGGCCCCGAGAAAACCGTGCTGGTCCAGTTGATGCGCAAGCTGCGCGACGAACAGGGCATGGCCGTCCTGCTGGTCGAGCACGACATGGAGCTGGTCATGGGCTGCGTGGACTATCTCTTCGTCCTGAACTACGGCGCGCTGCTGGCGCAGGGCGAACGCCAGGAAGTGCAGCGCAACCCGGCCGTGGTGGCCGCCTATCTCGGAGCCGAGGCATGAACGCGATCGAAGTGAGGGACCTGGCGGTCAGCTACGGCCAGGTCGACGCCCTGCACGGCATCGACTTCGACGTGCCCGAGGGCACGCTGGTGTCGCTCATCGGCGCCAACGGCGCCGGCAAGACCACCCTGCTCAAGGCGCTGATGGGCGCCCTGCCCGCCCGCGCCGGCCGGGTGCTGCTGCATGGCGACGCCCTGGGCAACGCCCCGGTCGAAGAGCGCGTGCGCCGCGGCATGTGCCTGGTGCCCGAAAAGCGTTCGCTGTTCGCCTCGATGAAGGTGGAGGACAACCTGCGCCTGGGCGCCTATGCGTTCCGCCGGCGCACCGACTTCGCCCGCGAACTGGACCGCGTCTACGCCCTGTTCCCGGTGCTGGCCCAGCGCCGCGAACAACTGGCCGGCACCCTGTCCGGCGGCGAACAGCAAATGGTCGCCATCGGGCGCGCCCTGATCGCCCATCCCCGGGTGCTGCTGCTGGACGAGCCGTCCATCGGGCTGGCGCCCTTGATCGTGCAGCAGATCATGGACGTGGTGGTGGATCTGCGCCAGCGCGAGGGCCTGACCGTCATCCTGGTCGAGCAGAATGCGCGCATCGCGCTCAAGAGCGCCGACCTGGCCTACCTGATCGAACTGGGCCGCATCGTAAAACAAGGCAGCGGCGCGGAACTCGCGCAGGATCCGGACCTGCTGGCCAGTTATCTCGGGGCCTGCGCCAACTGAGGCCGCCGACACCAGGAGCAAAAAAAATGTTGCATCAACTTCCCTTGCGCCGCCTGCGCGAACTCTATCTCCAGGGCGACGCCTCGCCCGTGGACGTGGCGCGCAGCGCGCTGGACCACGCCGAGCGCGCCAACCCGGCGCTCAATGCCTTCGCCCTGATCGACCGCGAAGGCGCGCTGGCCGGCGCGCGGCAATCCGAAGAACGCTGGCGCCGCGGCGCGCCGCTGGGCCCGCTGGACGGCATGCCGCTGGCAATCAAGGAATTCGCCGCCGTGCGCGGCTGGCCCACGCGGCGCGGCTCGGCGGTCACGTCCGACGAGCCGGCCGCGGCCCATACCGTCTTCGTCCAGCGGCTGGCCGACGCCGGCGCCGTCCTGCTGGGCAAGACGCGGGCGCCCGAATTCAACTGGAAAGGCGTCACCGACAGCCCGGCCTTCGGCCTCACCCGCAACCCCTGGAACCCGGCCCTCACGCCGGGCGGCAGCAGCGGCGGCTGCGCCGCGGCGGTCGCCGCCGGCATCGTGCGCGTGTCGATGGGCAGCGACGCGGGCGGCTCGGTCCGCATCCCGGCCGCGTTCACGGGCACCATCGGGTTAAAGCCCACGCACGGGCGGATCCCCCTGTCGCCC
Source organism: Achromobacter veterisilvae (assembly GCF_037619525.1). Classification (NCBI taxonomy): domain Bacteria; kingdom Pseudomonadati; phylum Pseudomonadota; class Betaproteobacteria; order Burkholderiales; family Alcaligenaceae; genus Achromobacter; species Achromobacter veterisilvae. The sequence continues at coordinate 4,578,877 of NZ_CP148753.1, forward strand.
GTGCCCAGCGCCTTCTCGAACATCGTGCACACAGGGCCCATCGCCGCCGGCATGGACGAACTGGAAGCGGCCTATCTCGCCGCGCGCGGCGCGTCGCCGCTGGACTGGACCTCGTGCCTGGGCGCGGACGGCGCCGCCGACGCGCCCGCCGGCCGGCCGCGCATCGGCCTGTTGTCGCCCCGGCGCTGGGGCCCGCGCTGCGCGGCCCCGGTGCGCGCCGCCATGGACGAGGCGCTGGCCGCGCTGCGCGCCGACGGCATGGACGTGCTGGAAATCGATTACGACATCGAGGCGGCTTCGCGCGTCGGCCAGGACCTGTACCGGCTGGGCTGCGCGGCCGCGGTGCGCGCCGTCGCGCCCGACCTGCGCGGGCGGCTCGATCCCGGGCTGACGGCCTTCGTGCGCGGGGTCGACGACTGGCCCATTTCGCGCTACCACGCCATCTGCCAGCAGCGCGACCAGCACGCGAACGAACTGGCCCGGCTGTTCGGCCAGGTCGACCTGCTGATGCTGCCGACCGTCCCGCTGTGCGCCTTCGAAGCTGGCCGCGACGTGCCGCCGGACCAGCCCGGCGACGACTGGATGTCCTGGAACCCCTATACGCCCGCGTTCAACGCCGCCCAGGTCCCCGCCCTGTCCTACCCCGTATGGCCTGCGGGCGGCGCGCTGCCCGCCGGGGTGCAGTGGGTGGCGCCCAAGTACCGAGAAGACCGGCTGCTGGCGCTGGGCCGCTGGCTGGAGGCGCGCTTCCCCGTGCGCACCGCGGCCGAACTGGAATAGCGCGGTGTATCCCGCGATACAGACGCCGCGCCCCCATGGCGCGCAGAATTTCATCGACACGAACCGGACCGCGCCGCGAGTTCCGCAAGGAGACCCCCAATGATCGACTACGCACCGGGCAAGCCCGACTTCAACATCCTCAGACTGGGACACATCGAATACCTGGTCTCCGACCTGGCCCGCGCCCGCGATTTCTACGTGGACGTGGTGGGCCTGTTCGAGACCGAATCCGACGCCGACCACGTCTACCTGCGCGCCATCGAGGACCGCGAGCACCACAGCGTGGTGCTGACGCGCTCGCCCTCGCCCGGCATCGGCCATTTCAGCTTCCGCGTGTCCTGCGAGGAAGACCTGGATCGCCTGGCCGCCAAGTTCAAGGGCCTGGGGCTGCCGATGCGCTGGCTGGAAGCCGGCGAAGAGCGCGGCCAGGGCCGCGCGCTACGGGTGCAGGACCCCTTCGGCTTCCCGGTCGAGTACTACGCCCACATGGAACAGGCGCCGTGGATGCTGCAGCAGTACCACCTGCACCGCCACGGCTGCCCGACGCGGCTGGACCACCTGAACGTGCTGGTGCCCGACGCGCAGGCCGGCTTCGACTGGTACACGCGCGAACTCGGCTTCTACTGCTCCGAATACACCGTGTCGGCGCCGCCCGAGGAACGCGTGTGGGCAAGCTGGCTGTACCGCAAGGCCACCATCCACGACATCGCCGTGATGACGGGCAAAGGCCCCAGCGTGCATCACGCCGGCTTCTCGCTGATGGAGCCCATGGGCGTGATCCGCGCCTGCGACGCCCTGGCCGCGGCCGGCTACGCCGACAACATCGAACGCGGCCCGGCCCGCCACGGCATTTCCAACGCGCTGTTCGTCTACGTGCGCGACCCCGACGGCAACCGCTTCGAGCTGTACACCGGCGACTACCTGACGGTGGACCGCGACCAGGTTCCCAAGCGCTGGGAACTGGACAATCCGCGCCGCCAGAGCCTCTGGGGCACGCCGCCTCCGCGCCGCTGGTACGAGGAATCCATGACCGTCGCGTCGCTTGCCGACGGCCGCCCGCAACCGGTGTCCGACCCCATCACCCGCGCCATCCCGACCTATGTCGACTGACCCGACCTCCACGCAGGATTTTCCGCCCATGAACCGACAAGTCATCGTCCCGCCCACCGGCCTGCTGCCGCACCGCCCCTATTCGCCCGCCGTCCTGATCGACCGCCTGCTCTTCGTCTCCGGCCACACCGGCGCCGACCCCGTCACGCGCGCCTTCTCCGACGACATCACCGAGCAGACGGAACAGGCCTTCCGCAACCTCCGTTCCGTCATCGAGGCCGCGGGCGGCAGCATGGCGGACGTGGCCAAGGCCACCGTCTTCATGACCGACATGGACGCGGACTTCCAGGCCATGAACGCCGTGTTCAAGCGCATGTTCCCCGACCGGCCGCCCGCCCGCTCCACCGTGGGCGTGGCCCACCTGGCCCGCCCCGGCCTGAAGGTCGAGATCGAAGTGGTGGCCGTGATCGGATCGGCCGCCTGACGCGCCGCCAAGGACATACGCGATGGAAAAACAGATCATCGGCCGCGATGCCGGCCTGCCGCATGCGCCCGCCGTGGCCTGGCGCGACCTGGTGTTCGTCTCCGGACAGGTCGGCTTCGCGCCCGGCACGCGCGAATTCGCCCCCGACATCGAATCGCAGACGCGCCAGGCGCTGAACAACGTCCTGGACCTGCTGGCCGCCTCCGGCTGTGAGGCCGGCGGCGTGCTGCAGATGACGGTGCACATGACCGACATGATCGGCGAGTTCGGCGCCATGAACGCCGTGTTCCGCGAGTTCTTTCCCGACCGGCCGCCCAGCCGCACGACCGTGGGCGTCTCCCACCTGGGCCGGCCCGGCCTGAAGATCGAGATCGACGCCATCGCCGCGCGCGGCGCCTGAGCCCCGTTTCCATTCCTCCAGACCAAGAGAACGCAGTGATGATCCCCCACCTGATCGACGGCAAGGATGTCGAAAGCCCCGCCGTACTGGAAAACACCAACCCCGCCACCGGCGACGCGCTGGCCGAGATCGCGCTCGGCGGCGAACGTGAAATCGCCCTGGCCGTGGCCGCCGCCAAGGAAGCCTTCCCCAAGTGGGCCGGCCTGCCCGCCAAGGAGCGGGCCCGCATCATGCGCCGCCTGGGCGACCTGATCGAACGCCACGTGCCCGAGCTGGCCGAGCTGGAAACCGACGACACCGGCCTGCCCATCCACCAGACCTCGCGCCAGCTCATTCCCCGCGCCAGCGAGAATTTCTATTTCTTTTCCGAAGTGGCCACGCGCGTCAACGGCCAGACCTTCCCGGTCGATTCGGCCATGCTCAATTACACGCTGCTGCAGCCGGTGGGCGTGTGCGGGCTGATTTCCCCCTGGAACGTGCCGCTGATGACGGCCACCTGGAAAGTCGCGCCCTGCCTGGCGCTGGGCAACACCGCGGTGCTGAAAATGTCCGAACTGTCGCCCATGACCGCCGACCGGCTGGGCCGCCTGGCGCTGGAGGCCGGCGTGCCCAAGGGCGTGCTCAACATCGTGCACGGCCATGGCGCGGAAGCCGGCGACGCGCTGGTGCGCCACCCCGACGTGCGCACCATCTCGTTTACCGGCGGCACCGCCACCGGCCGGCGCATCGCCGAGCGCGCCGGCATCAAGCGGCTGTCGATGGAGCTGGGCGGCAAGTCGCCCGTGCTGGTGTTCGACGACGCCGATCAGGAGCGCGCGCTGGACGCGGCGCTGTTCACCATTTTCTCGATCAACGGAGAACGCTGCACGGCCGGCTCGCGCGTCTTCGTGCAGCGCTCGATCTACGACCGCTTCGCGCGCGAATTCGCCGAACGCGCCGCGCGCCTCACTGTGGGCGACCCGCGGGACCCGGGCACCAACGTGGGTTCCATGATCACGCGCCAGCATTGGGAAAGGGTCACCGGCTACATCGAGATCGGGCGCCGCGAGGGCGCCGTGGTGGCGGCCGGCGGCGGCGTGCCGCAGGGCCTGCCCGCGCGGGTGGCCAAGGGCAATTTCGTGCAGCCCACGGTGCTCACGGGCGTGGACAACCGCATGCGCGTGGCGCAGGAAGAGATCTTCGGCCCGGTGGTCTGCCTGATTCCCTTCGACGACGAGGACGAAGGCCTGCGCCTGGCCAACGACAGCCGCTACGGACTGGCCTCGTACGTCTGGACCCAGGACGTGGGCAAGGCGCACCGCCTGGCGCGCGGCATCGAGGCCGGCATGGTCTTCGTCAACAGCCAGAACGTGCGCGACCTGCGCCAGCCCTTCGGCGGCATCAAGGATTCCGGCGTGGGGCGCGAAGGCGGCGACGCCAGCCTGGAGACCTTCTGCGAAATGAAGAACGTCTGCATCTCGATGGGCAGCCACCCCATCCCCCGCTGGGGCGTCTGAACCGTCCTTTCCCAGATCCGGCCGCGAGCGGCCGGATCGTCCCTGGCCGGCCGTATAATCCGGAGGCATACAGAACGACAAACACAAATCAAGGGAAATCGTGGCCAAACCAGCGAGTGGCCCGGCGCGCCATGTCGCCACCGAAACCTGGCTGCCCCAGGGCGAACAGGCGGCCTATCTGCGCTCGCTCAGCCACGTGGGCCAGCCCGTCTCGCTGCCCAGCGGCGCCAGCCTCTTCAGCCAGGGGCAGGTCGAGAATGCCTTCTACGTGGTCGTGACCGGCAAAGTCCACGTCCACATGCTCAGCGAAGACGGCCACGAGTCCATCCTCAACATCATGGGGCCGGGCAGCGTCATCGGCGAAGCGGCCGCCTTCCTCGGACAGCCCCGCTACTCCAGCGCGCGCGCCATCGAAGACACGTCCCTGCTGCGCTTCGAGACCGGGCGCATCCCCGCCCTGGTGCGGCAGGATCCCGACTTCGCGCTGGCCCTGATCTACCTGCTGAGCGTCAAGCAGCGCCAGATGGTCGCGCGCCTGCGCCAGGCCATCTTCGACCCGCCCGAACAGCGCGTGATCCGCTTCTTCGACCAGTTCCGGCAGACCCACCAGGATGCTTGCGGCCCGCAGGCCCCGATCACGGTCAACCTCACGCACGAACAGATCGGAAGCCTCGTCGATCTGTCCCGCGTCACCGTCACCCGCGTGCTCAACCGGCTCAAGCGCGAAGGGCTGCTGGACCTGGACGGCAAGAAGATCATGCTGGCCGAAGGCTTCTCGGAGCGCATCCGCGGCGAAGCGCCCTGAACGGGGCGCGCCGGCTCAGTGCACGGTGGTGCCGTCCGGCGGCGTCTGGTTCAGGCCCAGCGCCGCCTCCCAGCTTCGCAGCGGCACGCAGGTCTGCAGGCGCATGATGGCGCGCTCGATCAGGGCCGGGTGCAGCTCGTGTCCGACGTGGGTGGCGACGTCGATGGTCGAATCGCCGTGCAGCTCCGTCAGCCGCGCCTGGGCGGCCTGGATGTCCGCCACGTTCATGACCGGATCGTCGGCCCCGTGCAGCAGATGCAGCGTGGTGTATTGCGGCGCGGACCGGGGCAACTGGGCATAGCGGCCCGAAAACGCGATGACGCGGCCGGCCATGCCGTCGTGGGCCTGGACCAGTTCCAGCGCCATGATGGCGCCCTGCGAAAACCCCGCCAGCGCCGTATCGGATTGCAGCAGGCCGAAGCGGGCCTGCGCCTGGCGCACATAGGCTTCCAGGGGCGGCAGCGCCTGCGCCACGCGCTCGGGGCGGTTTTCCTCGGTCACGCCGCGCACCGAGAACCATTGCCGGCCCGCGCCGCCGCCATCGAAGGGCTCGAAACCTTCGGGAACCAGCACCGCCGCCGCCGGAAACGCCTTGCGCAAGGCCAGGGCCAGGGGCTCCAGGTTGTCGGGCGAGCCGCCCACCCCATGCAGCAGGATGAATAACTGGCGCACCTCGGCGCCCGGATCGGGAAGAAATTCGATAGAACTGGAAGACGCCATGAAACCGCTCCATGCTGGCCTGGGGCCGCCGAACCGAGCCCCGATTGCCGCATTGTAAAATGCGCGCCCGGTGTCGGCCGAACCTTCCGGGTGCCCGGCACCAGGCGGTGCCAGGCACCGGCCGAATCCGAAGGGACACGCCCTCTCCGCCCCGGCGGCCATCACTCACCCAGCAATGCAAACACCGACCACGGAAGCCGGCGCCACGCCTGCCGGCCAGAACCAGCTACACCGCGTGCTCAAGGCGCGTCACCTCACAATGATAGCGCTAGGCGGGGCCATCGGCACCGGCCTGTTCGTCGCCTCCGGCGCCGCGATCGCGCAGGCGGGCCCGGGCGGCGCCCTGCTGGTCTACCTGACGATCGGGCTGATGGTCTATTTCATCATGACCAGCCTGGGCGAACTGGCGACCTTCATGCCGGTATCGGGTTCGTTCTGCACCTACGCGTCGCGCTACGTGGACAAAGGCTTCGGCTTTGCGCTGGGATGGAATTTCTGGATCAGTTGGGCCACGGTCGTGGCCGTGGACGTCGTGGCCGCGCAGTTGGTCATGGCGTACTGGTTCCCCGACACGCCCGGATGGATATGGAGCGTGGCGTTCCTGGCCCTGACCTTCGGGCTGAACGCGTTTTCGGCGCGCAGCTTCGGCGAGGCCGAATACTGGTTCGCCATCGTCAAGGTCGCCGCCGTGCTGTGCTTCATCGGCGTAGGCCTGGCGATGCTGGCGGGCATCATCCATGGCGGCGTCCCCGTGGGCCTGGCGAACTGGACGGCGGGCGACGCGCCTTTCGTGGGCAACGCCGCCACCTGGGTCGGCGTGGCGATGGTGGTGGCCTATTCCTTCCAGGGCACGGAACTGGTGGCCGTGGCCGCCGGCGAATCCGAAAACCCCAGGCGCAACGTGCCGCGCGCGATCAACCACGTATTCTGGCGCATCCTGCTGTTCTACGTGCTGGCCATCCTGATCATCGGCCTGCTGCTGCCCTATACCGACCCGCAGTTGCTGCGCAACGACGTCGAGGACATCGCCGTCAGCCCCTTCACCCTGGTGTTCCAGCACGCGGGGCTGCTGTCGGCGGCCACCGTGATGAACGCCGTCATCCTGACCTCGGTGCTGTCCGCCGGCAACTCGGGCATGTACGCCGCCACGCGGATGCTGTTCAACATGGCGGCCGAAGGCCAGGCCCCGGCCGTGTTCCGGTACGTGACCGGCAAGGGCGTGCCGCTGTACGCGCTGCTGGCCACGGCGCTGCTGGCCTGCCTGTGCCTGTTCAGCCTGGTGTACAGCCCCAAGGCGGTCTACATCTGGCTGCTGAACTTCGCGGGCATGACCGAATTCATCGTTTGGCTGAGCATCGCGGTCAGCCATTACCGCTTCCGGCAGGGCTACGTGAAACACGGCCACGACACCGCCGACCTGCCCTACAAGGCCGGCCTGTTCCCCTTCGGCCCGCTGCTCGCCTTCGTCCTGTGCCTGCTGGTCACGCTGGGCCAGAACTACCAGGCCTTCCTGGAAGAACGCATCGACTGGATCGGCGTGGTCTCCACCTACCTGGCGATTCCGCTGTTCCTGGCCCTGTGGCTGGGCCATCGGCTGGTGCGCAAGTCGCGCTGGATCCGGTACGAGGATATGCGTTTCGACGGGGTGGAGCTGGGCCGCGAGGCCGGCGCCCAAGCCGTCTCGCCCGTTGCGGCGGACGCCAGGGCTTAGGAGCGCTGGAGACAGCAAACGCGCGCAGTGTCAATGCGCTGATGACCGCCAGCTACTGGGAGGTCGGCCGCCGTATCGTAGAGGCCGAGCAACAAGGCAAACGGCGAGCCGGCTACGGGGAGCAGTTGATCGAACGGCTGGCAAGCGACCTGACCCAGCGGTTCGGCCGCGGGTTCAGCCGCCAGAACTTGCAGCAGATGCGGTCCTTCTTCTTGGGTTGGCCGATTCGCCAGACACTGGACGGGCGCAAGCGGTCTGGAACCGCAACGCCGGCGACGCAATGAGGGGCCCGCCCCCCTTGCCCCCTCCCAGGCGCGGACCGGCGCCCCCTTGCTGACTACTGTATATTCATACAGTTATAATCAATCGTCGGCACTTTTCTTCGATTCCCCTTTTCCCCGGAAACCGGCTTGTCCGCCCGCCATGCAGTCCCCTGAACACATCCATCCCGCGCTGTGGCGCGCCACCCAGTTGGCCCGGGGCGCCGCACGCACCGTGCCCACCGGGCATGCCGCGCTGTCGGCCGAACTGCCGGATGGCGGCTGGCCGCTGGGTTCGCTCATCGAACTGCTGGCCCCGCATCCCGGCATCGGCGAAATCCGCCTGCTGCGCCCGGCGCTGGCCCAGTTGGAAACCCGCCGCCCCATCGCGCTGGTGCAGCCGCCGCACGCCCCGCACATCGCTAGCTGGATGAGCTGGCGGCTGGACCCCCGCCAACTGCTCTGGATCGCTCCGGAAAAACCCGCCGACACCCTCTGGGCCGCCGAACAGATCCTGAAGAACGGCAGTTGCGGGGCCCTGATCTGCTGGCTGCCCCGCGTGCGCCCCGAATCCCTGCGCCGCCTGCATCTGGCCGCCCAGGCCAGCGACCTGCTCTTCGTCGCAGTGCGCCCCTCCGGGGCGGCGCAGAACGCCACCCCCGCCCCCTTGCGGCTGGCGCTGGCGCCCGCCGCGGGCGGCCTGTCCGTGCACATCCTCAAGCGCCGGGGCCCCGTCAGCGACGCGCCGCTCTATGTCGGCCTGGAACCCGGCGCCGCAACTCCTTCTTCCCCCCGCCATGCGCCTCTGGATCGCCGCCTGCCTGCGCTGCCTGCCGCTGGACGCCCTACGCCCGCACTGGCCGCATGAGGATCTGGCGTTCGCCGTCCTGGACCAGGAACGCGTCGCCGCCCTCACTCCCGCCGCCCGCCAGGCCGGCGTCAGGCCCGGCATACGCCGAGCCGGCGCGGCCGCCATCGCGCCCGAAGTCGAATTGCTGGCCCGCGACGCCCAGGCCGAAGCCGAGGCCCTGCAGGGCGCGGCGCTGGCCCTGCTTCAATACACGCCCGAAGTCGCCCTGGCGGACGACTGCACCGTGCTGCTGAACGTCGGCGCCAGCCTGATGTTCTTCCGCGGCCCCCGGGCCCTGGGCCAGCGCGTGGCCGCCACCTTGCGGGCGCTGGACCTGCGCGTCACGCTGGGCATGGCGCCCACCGCCGCGGGCGCCTGGCTGCTGGCGCACCGCCCCGGCCGACGCGCGCCCCGGCGCACCCTGACGCTGCCCACGCTGGCCCGGCGGCTGGACGCCCTGCCGCTGGCGCTGCTGCCCCAGGCGCAGGCCCGCCGCGACTGGCTGGACGACATCGGCTGCCGCACCCTGGCGGACCTGCGCGCCCTGCCGCGCGCCGGCCTGCAGCGGCGCAGCGCACCCGAACTGCTTCAGGCCCTGGACGCCGCCTACGGCCAGGCGCCCGAACTCTACCGCTGGATCGAGCCTCCGCCCCAGTTCGCGCGGCGCATCGAACTCACCGACTACGTAGAGCACACCGACGCGGTGCTGGCGGTGGCGCGCCGGCTGGCCGAACAACTGGGCGGCTGGCTGAGCGCCCGGCAACTGGCGGTGCGCCGCGTGGTGCTCAGCATGGAACACGAACGCGGCCGCCATGCGCGTCCGCCCACCGAGATGGAGCTGGCCCTGGCGCAGCCGGTCTGGCAGGCGCCGCAGATCCTGAACCTGCTGCGGGAAAAACTGGCGCGGTTCACGCTGGAAGCGCCCGTGATCGCCGTTGCATTGCTGGCGCCCGATACGGTGGAACAACCCGCCGCCAGCACCACCCTGTTTCCCGAACCCGGCGGCACCGCCGCCGACCACGCCAGGCTGCTGGACCTGCTGGTGGCGCGGCTGGGCCGCGGCCAGGTGCGCCACGCCTGTCCCGTTCCCGACCACCGCCCCGAGGCCGCCAACGCCTGGGGCGACACGCTGGCCCCCGCCCCGCGGCCCGGGCCGCTGCCCGCCTTGCTGGACCGTCCCTTCTGGCTGCTGGATCCGCCGCTACCCTTGAAGCTGTCCGGCCACCGTCCGCAATACGGCGGCCAGGCGCTGCGGCTGATGCGCGGCCCCGAACGCATCGAAAGCGGCTGGTGGGACGCCGCCCTGACCGTGCGCGACTACTTCGTCGCCGAGGACGAGGCCGCCGCGCGCTACTGGATCTACCGCGAGCGCGACGCGGAGCACGCCCGCTGGTTCCTGCACGGGCTCTACGCCTAGGATCGGTTCATGGACGACGATCTTCCCGGCGCCGCCGCCCTGGCCAGCCTGCCCGGCTACGCCGAGCTGCAATGCCAGTCCAACTTCTCTTTCCTGCAGGGCGCCTCGCATCCGGAGGAACTGGCCGCGCACGCCGCCGAACTGGGCTATGCCGCGCTGGCCATCACCGACGAATGCTCGCTGGCCGGCGTGGTCCGCGCCCACGTAGAGGCCAAGGCCCGGAATCTGCCGCTCATCGTCGGCGCCACCTTCCAACTGCGCGCCGCGCCCGACGCCGCGCCGCTGGGCCTGACCCTGCTGGCGCAGACCCGCGAAGGCTACGGCAATCTGTCCGAACTCATCACCCTGGCGCGCACCCGGGCGCCCAAGGGCGAATACCGGCTGGCCCCCGAAGACCTCTCCCATCCGCCCGCGGGCTACGGCCACCTGCGCCACCTGCCCGAGTGCCTGGCCATCCTGAGCCCCGCCTACGGCGCCGACGCCGGCCGCCTGGCGGAACAGGCCCGCTGGCTGGCGCGCGCCTTCCCCCGACGCGCCTGGGTGGGGCTGACCTTGCTGCACGGTTCCCGCGACGACCTGCACCGCGCCGCGGTCATGCACGCCGCCCAGGCCGCGAAACTGCCCGTCGTGGCGCTGGGCCAGGTGCAGATGCACCTGCGCTCGCGCAAGCCGCTGCACGACACGCTGGCCGGCATCCGCACCCGCCAGCCCGTGTCCCAGTGCGGCTACGAACTGTCCGGCAACGCCGAACAGCACCTGCGCACGCGCATGCGGCTGGCCAGCCTTTATCCGCCGGAGGCCCTGGCCCAGACGCTGGTGGTGGCGCGCCGCTGCGCGTTCTCCCTGGACGAACTGCGCTACGAATACCCCGACGAGATCGTTCCGCGCGGCCACACGCCGGTCACCTACCTGCGCCAGGAAACCCTGGCCGGGGCCGCGCGCCGCTTCCCCGCCGGGGTGCCCCAGAGCGTGGCCGCCCAGATCGAAAATGAACTGGCCCTGATCGCCGATCTCCGCTACGAAGCCTATTTCCTGACCGTCTACGACATCGTCCAGCACGCCCGCAACCAAGGCATCCTGTGCCAGGGCCGCGGCTCCGCCGCCAACTCCGCGGTCTGCTACTGCCTGGGCATCACCGAAGTGGATCCGGCGCGCGGCAACAGCCTGTTCGAGCGCTTCATCAGCAAAGAACGCAACGAACCGCCCGATATCGACGTGGACTTCGAGCACCAACGCCGCGAAGAGGTCATCCAGTACATCTACGGCAAATACGGCCGCGACCGCGCCGCGCTGACCGCCGTGGTCATTTCCTACCGGCCGCGCAGCGTGCTGCGCGATACCGGCCGCGCGCTGGGCGTGGACCCGGGCGTCATCGACGCCGTGGCCCGCGCCCACCAATGGTGGGACGGCAAAAAGGAAATGCTGCGCACGCTGGGCGCCTGCGGGCTGGATCCGGAGTCCCGGGTGGCGCGGCAATGGGCGGCCCTGGCGCAGACCCTGATGGGTTTCCCGCGCCACCTGTCGCAGCATCCGGGCGGCTTCGTGATTTCACGCGGCAAGCTCTCGCGCCTGGTGCCCATCGAGAACGCCGCCATGGAAGACCGCAGCGTCGTGCAATGGGACAAGGACGACCTGGACGCGCTGAAGCTGCTGAAAGTGGACGTGCTGGCGCTGGGCATGCTGTCGGCGCTGCGCCGCACCCTGGAGCTGGCCGGCCAGCGCCGCGGCCGGCCCTTGCGCCTGCAGGACATCCCCAAGGAAGACGAGCCCACCTACGACATGATCTGCGACGCCGACACCATCGGCGTATTCCAGATCGAATCGCGCGCGCAGATGACCATGCTGCCGCGCCTGAAACCCCGCCAATACTACGACCTGGTGGTGCAGGTGGCCATCGTGCGGCCCGGCCCCATCCAGGGCGGCATGGTCCACCCCTACCTGCGCCGCCGCCAGGGCAAGGAAAAAATCACCTACCCCAGCCCGCAAGTGGAAGGCGTGCTCAGCCGCACCATGGGCGTGCCCATCTTCCAGGAACAGGTCATGCAGATCGCCGTGGTGGCCGCCAACTTCACGCCGGGGGAATCCGACGCGCTGCGCCGCTCCATGGCGGCCTGGAAGCGCAAGGGCGGCGTGGACAAATACCGCGAAAAGCTGGTGGGCGGCCTGCTGGAGAACGGCTACACGCTGGAATTCGCCGAAGCGCTGTTCCGGCAGATCGAGGGCTTCGGCGAATACGGTTTCCCCGAAAGCCACGCCGCCAGCTTCGCCCTGCTGGCGTATTCCAGTTCATGGCTCAAGCGGCACGAGCCCGAAGCCTTCCTGGCCGCCCTGCTCAATTCCCAGCCCATGGGCTTCTACGCCCCCGCCCAACTGGTGCAGGACGCCCGCCGCCACGGCGTCTGCGTGCTGCCGCCCGACGTCACGGTCAGCGGCTGGGATTCGGCGCTTGAAACCCTGCCCTCCGGACACCCCGGCGCCCGGCGCGCCGCGCACCCGCACGCGCCTGCGGCGGACGGCCCCCGGCCCGCCGTCAGGCTGGGGCTGAGCCTGATCCAGGGCATGCGCGAGGACACGGCGCGGCGCATCGAGGCCGCGCGCGCCGCGTCACCCTTTGCCGACACCGGCGACCTGGCCCGCCGCGCTGCCCTCACCCGCCACGACCTCAACGCCCTGGCCGCCGGCGACGCCCTGCGCACCCTGGCCGGCCACCGCCGCCAGGCCAGTTGGGAAGCCGCGGCCAGCGTGCACAGCCGCGACCTGCTGCGCGACGCCGCCATCGTCGAAACCGCCGCGCCGCAACTGGCCGCCCCCTCGGAAAGCCAGGCCGTAGCCGCGGACTACCGCAGCGTGGGCCTGACCTTGCGCAGCCATCCCGTGGCGCTGCTGCGCCCCGAACTCGCCGCGCGCAATTTCCAGCCGGCCTCGGTGCTGAACAGCTACCCCGACAAGCGCGTGGCGCGCGCCTGCGGCATCGTCACCGTGCGTCAGCGCCCACAAACGTCCAAGGGCGTGATCTTCGTGACCCTGGAAGACGAAACCGGCCCCGTCAACGTGGTCGTGCGCCCGGAACTGATAGAGCGCCAGCGCCGCGAACTGCTGGGGTCCGCGCTGCTGGGCGTCTACGGGACCTGGCAAAGCATGGACGGCGTGCGCCACCTGATCGCGCAGCGGCTGGTGGATTTGTCCGGGCTGCTGGGCGGGCTGTCCACGCAAAGCCGCAATTTCCATTGACGGCCAGGCCGCCGGCGGGCGCCCGCCACGGCCCCGGTCACAGCGCGTCGCGGCTGGTCTATCATGGCTTTTTTCGACGCGTTGTTGCAAGGAGCCTTACATGATCCGCAAGCTGATCCCTTTCCTGCTGGTCGCCAGCCTGACCGCGTGCGCCAACACCGGCGCGCCGCGTTCGTCCAGCGCGCCGGCCCCCAGCTCCTCCAGCGCGTCGTCCCCGTCCGAGGCCGCTTCCAGCTCATCGTCCGGCATGTCCAGCGCCTCCGGCTACGGCTACGGAGAAAAGAGCTGCGACGCGGCGGCGCTGCAATCGCAGATCGGCCAGAAAGCCACCCCGTCCGTCATGGAAGACCTGCGCACGCGCAGCGGCAGCACCACCGCCCGCATGCTGCGCCCGGGCCAATTGGTGACCATGGAATACAACGCCACCCGCCTGAATCTGATCGTCGACGACAAGGACGTCATGACGGCCATCCGCTGCGGCTGACGCCGGAAACGGCCGCCGCCCCGCGTTACGCCTCGCGCGGTTTGGCGGCCGGCGGCACGTGGGGCAGGAACGCCCCCGCCACCTCGAAGGCGCATTCCTCGCGCGCGATATCGATCACCCGGGAAACCACCGGGTTGACGAGGTTCTTCTTGTGCACGGCGTAGTAGTTGATGGTGGGCAGGTCCGGCTGCACGTTCAACTGGCACAGCACCCCGCGCTCCACCAGCGGCGCGAAGTACGCACCCGGCAGGTAACTGATGCCCAGGCCCAGCATCGTCAACTGCGCCATCATCCCCAGGCTGTTGCAGGTCAGCACGCGCTTGACCGGCAGGCCCTGCTCAGCGAACCACGCGTCGTACAGATGCGACAGCGCCGAATTGGTGGGCTGGGAAATCACCGGATACGGCGCCAGGTCCTGGGGCGTCAGGCTGGCGGAAAAATCGATGTCCAGGGCCGGGCTGGCCATCCAGACATTGGTCACCGCGCCCAGATGGGAGCAATCGTACTGGTATCCCCAGAACGGTCCCGGCATGATGGCCAGGTCCAGTTCGTCCTGCTCCAGCCGTTCGTACAGCGTGATGCCGCCATCGATCTCCGGCATCAACTGCACGCGCGGATAGCGCAGGCTGATCTGGTTGATCAGCCCCGCCAGCCAGGTCATGCCGACCAGTTCCGTCACGCCCAGCCGCACCACGCCTTCGAAACTGGCCGGGTCCGCCATGTTCTGCACGATACGGCTGTTCAGGTCCAGCATCTGGCGCGCAAGCTCGAACAGCTTGCGGCCCTGCGGGGTCATGATCAGCTTCTTGGCGCGGCGCTCGAACAGCGGCGAGCCGGCAAAGGCCTCCAGTTCACCGACCCGCTTGGCCACCGCCGACTGGGTCGTGTGCAGCTTGCGGGAAGACGCGCTGAAGCTGCCCAGTTCGGAGCTCCAGTAAAAAGCCTCTAGCTGTTTGAGGGTGTACATCGCGGCGGTCGATGCGAAACGCATGGAAACCCTCACATTACCATCGCCGCCGCATCATCCGCGGCCACTCAGCCGCGCGGATGCAGGATGTCGGCCAGGAAGCGCTGCGCGCGCGGGTGCGACGGCGCGCTGAAGAAGCGCTCGGGCGTGTCCATTTCCAGGATCTCGCCGCCGTCCATGAAGACGACCCGGTCGCAGACGTCGCGCGCGAAACCCATTTCATGGGTCACGCACACCATCGTCATGCCGTCCTTGGCCAGGCCCTTCATCACCTGCAATACCTCCCCGACCATTTCCGGATCGAGCGCGCTGGTGGGCTCATCGAACAGCATCACCGGCGGCTGCAGGGCCAGGGCCCGCGCGATCGCCACGCGCTGCTGCTGGCCGCCGGACAGCGATCCCGGATAGGCATCGATCTTGTGCTCCAGCCCCACCCGCGCCAGCAGGCTGCGCGCCAGTTCCACCGCCTGCTTGCGCGGCTGCTTGCGGATGCTGACCGGCGCGAAGATGACGTTCTCCAGCACGCTCATGTGCGGAAACAGATTGAACTGCTGGAACACGAAGCCGATCTTCTGGCGCAGCGCGTTCAGGTCGGAACCCTTGGCGTAGATGTCCGCGCCGTCGATCAGGATGCGCCCCTTCTCGATGGGCTCCAGCCGGTTGATCGTCCGGATCATGGTGGACTTGCCCGAGCCCGACGGGCCGCACACCACCAGCACTTCGCCGCGCGCCACCGAAAGATCCACGTCCTTCAGCACATGATGCGCGCCGTACCACTTGTTCACTTTTTCTAGATTGATCACTTTGGTTCCTTGCTAGGCCATGGCGCGCGAGCGGCGGATGCGCAGGTCCAGCCAGCTCAGGCCGCGGCTCAGGCTGAAGCACACCAGGAAATAGATAATGGCCAGGATGCCGAACACCTGCAGCGGCTTGGTCAACACCAGGTTGTTCACCTGATTGGCCGCGAAGGTCAGTTCGTTGACGCTGATGACGTAGCCCAGCGAGGTCTCCTTGATGGTGGAAACGAACTGGCTCGTCATGCTGGGCAGCACGTTGAACAGCGCCTGCGGCAGCACCACGCGGCGCATCGTGGTCCAGTAGCCCACGCCGAGCGAACGCGAGGCCTCGATCTGGCCGCGCGGCACCGCCTCGATCCCCGAGCGGATCACTTCCGACAGATAGGCGCTTTCATAGACCACCAGCGCGAAAATCAGCGTCCAGAAACCGCTGATCACCTGCCCGGTCAGCTTGGGCACCACGAAATAGGCCCAGAAGATCAGCATCAGCAGCGGCATGCCGCGCACCACGTTGACCAGCGCCTTGCTGGCCGCGCGCAGCCAGCCATAGGGGCTGACGCGGGCCAGCGCGATCAAAAGCGCCAGCGGCAGCGACAGCGCCAGGCCGCAGGCGGCCAGGATCAGCGTGAGCGCCAGCCCGCCCAGCGGACCGTTGGGATATTGGCCGACCAGCAGCGTGGGCCAGTATTGGGACAGGACGTCAAGCACCGCGGCCTCCCCCGTTCAAGCGATAGCGGTCGTAGACGCGCGACCCGATGAGCATAATCAGGAAGGATCCCAGCAGGTACATGATCGTGGCGGCGCCGAAGGTGGCGAAAGTCCGGTAGGTTTCGTTTTCGATTTCGCGGGCCTGGTAGGTCAGCTCCATCACGCCGATGGCCATCGCCACGCTGGTGTTCTTGAACAACAACAGCGCGCGGCCGACCAGCGGCGGAATGGAAATGCGCAGAGCCTGCGGCACGATCACGAAGCGCATGCATTGCAGATAGCTGGCGCCCAGCGCCCGCGCCGCCTCGAACTGCGTGCCGGGAATGGCGCGCAGCCCGCTGCGGATGTCCTCCGCGATATAGGCGGCCGACCCCAGCGCCAGCGCGATCGCCGCCAGCGACATTTCCGCGTTGTGCTGGTAGAGCCACAGGCGAAAGCCCTCCGGCAGCAGCTCCGGCATGCCGAAATACCAGAACAGCACCTGCACCAGCAAAGGCACATTGCGGTGGTATTCCACATAGGCGTCAACCAGCCAGCGGCACGGCGCCAGATTGGTGGCGCGCACCACCACCAGCGTCACCGCGATCGCGAACGCCATCACCCAGGCGACCAGGAACAGTTGCACCGTGACCGCCATGCCGCTCAACAGCAACTGGTATTGGGAAGCATCAAGCAGGTCCATGATCACCCGGCGATCGGGCCGATCTTGAAACCGCGCTCCAGCTTGTACGGCGTGTCAGGCCCGAACCACTTGTCGAACAGCTTGGCGGCCGCGCCGGAAGCCTCGGCCTCGTCCAGCGCCTGGTTCACCGTTTCGAGGAAACGGGGCTCCGACTTGCGCACGCCCAGGCCCCACGGCTCGTCGAACACCGACTTGGCGATCACCGTCACGGGCGCGGTCGGCGGGCTTTGCAGCACCAGGCGCACCAGCACCAGCTCGGAGGCGAACTGCGCGTCCACCTTCTTCTGCTGCAGGGCCAGGTAGGTGGCCGAGCTGTCGCCATAGCCAATGACCTGTGACTTGTCCAGGATGCGCTTGATCTCGCGCTCCGAACTGGAGCCCTTGGTCGCGCCGACGCGGCGGCCGTTCAAGGATTCGATCGTGTCCAGGCCCGAGTCCTTGCGCACCAGCAGCTTCTGCGGGCTGACGTAATAGGCATGGCTGAAAGAGATCTGCTGCGCGCGGTCCGGCGAATAGCCCAGATTGGCGGCCAGGATGTCCACGCGTCCTTCGTTCAGTTCCGGCACGCGCGCCGCCACCGACAGGAGCTTGTAGTTGACCTTGACCCCCAGCTTGTCGGCCACCAGCTTGCAGACGTCCACGTCGTAGCCCACAAGCTGCCGCGTAGCCCCGTCCTGGAAGCTGAACGGCTGCGAAGTGCCCAGCGTGCCGCAAATCAGCTCGCCGCGCGCCTTGATATCGTCCACTTGATCGGCCTGGGCGGCGGCGCCCATCGCCAGCGTGGCCAGCCCCAGGCAGGCCGCGAAAAGAGTTTGGCGTTTCATGGTTGATTCCCCTTATTGTGTGGTGAACGGACTTGGAAACAATGTCCCCCGAAGGGGACGTCTTCATGGAATGTAGGATCCGGCCTCAAACCAGCTTGGCGCAGGCCTCGCGTATGGCGGCGCATCCCTGCCGGATGTCGTCCATCGACGCGGCGAACGACAGCCGGAACGTGCCCGGCGCGCCATAGGCGTGGCCGTCGATCACGGCAACGCCCGCCTCGCGCAGCAGATAGTGCGTCAGGTCGGTATCGGTCGCGATCACGTCGCCGGCCGGCGTCTTCTTGCCCAGCAGGCCGGAGCAATCCGGGAACACATAGAACGCGCCCTGCGGCACGACGATCTCCAGACCCGGCGTGCCGGACAGCTCCGCAATCGCCAGATCGCGGCGCTGGCGGAACACCTTGGCGAACTCCGCCACGCAATCCTGCGGGCCCGACAGCGCCTCCAGCGCGGCCGCCTGGCTGACCGACGACGCGCCCGACGTGCTCTGCGATTGCAGAATGGCCATCGCCTTGATCAGTTCGTCCGGCCCGGCGCCGTAACCGATGCGCCAGCCCGTCATCGCATAGGCCTTGGACACGCCATTGACCACCAGCGTGCGGCTGGCCAGTTCCGGCGCGACTTGCAGCGGATGCACAGTCGGCTCGTCGGTAAAATTCAGGCGTGCATAAATATCGTCCGTCATCAGCCAGACCTGCGGATGGCGCTTGAGCACCTCCGCCAGCCCGCGCAGCTCGTCGGCAGTGTAGACCGAGCCCGTCGGATTGCTGGGCGCGTTCATCATCAGCCACTTGGTGCGCGGCGTAATCGCCCGCTCCAGCGCCTCCGGCGTCACCTTGTAGCCCGTCGCCGGCGTGGTCTCCACCGCCACCGGCACGCCGCCATTGACCAGCACCATGTCCGGGTACGACACCCAGAACGGCGCCGGGATCAACACTTCATCGCCATCGTTCAGCGTGGCCGCCAGCCCATTGAAAATCACCTGCTTCGCGCCGGTGCTGACGATGATGCGCCCCACGGGGTACTCCACGCCCGTGGCTTCCAGCAAATGCTGCGCGGCGGCGCGGCGCAGCGCCACCGTGCCCTGGGCCGGCGGATACTTGGTCTCGCCCCGGTTCATGGCGGCGGTGGCCGCCTGCCGGATGTGCACCGGCGTGGAAAAATCCGGCTCCCCGATCGTCAGATCGATAATGCGGCGGCCCTGCTCGCGCAGTTCGGCGATGATGGCGCGCGCCGCCACGCTGGGCGACAGCTTGATACGCTTGATGCGGTCGGCGACGATGCTCATTTCGCGGCCCCCGTCTTCTCGGCGATGGTCTTCTCCAGCCACGGCTTGGTATACGTGCCCGCGCGCAGCTTCTCCTTGGCCACGGCCTCGTCCGCCTCCTTCTTCAGCGCCAGCGCCAGCACCGCCTCGGCGTGCTCGGCCGGGATCACCACCACGCCGTCTGCATCGCCCACCACCACGTCACCCGGGTTGACCACCTGGCCACCCACCGACACCGGCACATTGATCTCGCCCGGGCCGTCCTTGTACGGCCCCTTGTGCGACACGGCGCGCGCGAAGCAGCCGAACTGTCCTTGCGCAAACACGTCCAGGTCGCGCACCGCGCCATCGATCACAAAACCTTCGATGCCACGCGACTGCGCATCCATCATCATCAGCTCGCCCACCAGCGCATTGCTGGTGTCGCCCGCGCCGTCCACGACGATCACATCGCCCGCGCCGCCCAGCGAAATCGCCTTGTGGATCATCAGGTTATCGCCCGGGCGGGTCTTGACGGTGAGCGCCAGGCCGACGGTGCGCTGGTTGCCAGCATGCAGAGGACGGAGCCCGTCCACGCCGTATAGGCGATTCATGCAGTCGCTGATCTGGGCCGAGCCAATGGCGGCGAAGCCGGCCAGCACGTCGGGGGAGACGGCCGGGGCGGAACGAGGAAGAATGCGGTATCCGATGGGGTTCATGAGGAAATCTGCTGGGTAAATGCGTGAACGGCGTTAAGCGAACACGCATTACAAGGCCCGGGGCTGCATTCCTCAAAACGATATAAATTCCCACTCATCCAGGAATTTTATTCGTACATTCCGACGTTAAGGGTTATCCCTTATTCGTACTGCGGCGTTCCATCCTCGCCTCCGTGGGGGGGGGCTGCGGACCTGTGCCAGCGCCACCCGTGCCGCTTGCGCGCGCCCGCGTTTCAGGCCGGGTGACGGACGCCGCGCGGTTTGGAACGAGCCGCCCTGCTCATTCACTGGCGGGGCTGGCGAATCGATGAATCCGGTTGTGTACAATGAGATCACTTCTCATTTGACTATCATCTCTCTCCCATTCTCTCCTCATGCCCGGCCGGAATCCACCTATTACCGATGATTTGGCCGGGCTGTATGTCGAGCACAGCACGTGGCTTCAGGGCTGGCTGCGCAGGCGCGTAGGCGACACGTTCGCGGCGGCCGACCTAGCGCAGGACACTTTTCTGAGCCTGCTGGACCGCAAGACCACGGCAGTCGAGATCCGGGAGCCCCGTCCGTTCCTGGCGACGGTCGCCCGCCGGCTCCTCGCACACCGCCACCGCCGGCAGTTGCTCGAAACGACCTACCTCGAAGCCCTCGCCCTCCTGCCGGAAGAAGTGGCCCCCTCGCCGGAAGCGCAGCTCATGGCCGTCGAGAGCCTGCAACAGATCGACCGCGTGCTCGATGGCCTGCCTCCCAAGGTTCGAGAAGCCTTTCTGCTGGCGCACTTGGTCGAACTGAGCTACGCCGAGATCGCCGAGCGGTTGGGAACTTCGACCAGTTCGGTAAAACAATATCTGACCCGGGCCAACCGCGAATGCATGTTCGCGCTGGCGGTCTGACGGCATGGCCGCCAATAAAGACACGCTGACGCTGCCCAGCGGCCGGGTCATCAGCCGGGCCACTGCGGATGCAGCCGCGGACTGGCTCACCCTGCTGATGTCCGAAGAGGCTGGCGACGAGCAGCAACGCCAATGGCGCCAATGGCGCCAGGCGCATGTCGACCATGAGGCCGCCTGGCAGCACGTCGAATCCGTCATGGGCCGGATGAAATCGCTGGAGCGCGCGCCGGCTTACGCGGCCTTGTCGTCCTACATCGTGACCGATCAGCCGCCCTCCACCGCCCGTCGACGGGTCACCCGAATGCTCCTGTGGGGAGGGATAGCCACCGGCGCCGGGCTGCTCGCTTCGCGCACTGACACCTGGCAGGCCCGCACGGCCGACTACCGCAGCAACACAGGTGAGCAACGCGACTTCACACTAGAGGACGGTACCCGGCTGACGCTGAACACGGATAGCGCGGCAAATGTGCGCTTTGATGCGAACCAGCGCCGAATCCTGCTGGTGGCGGGCGAGATCATGATTGCGACTCGCCACGGGCCGGGGCTGGCCGATCCGCGGCCACTGTCGGTGGTGACCGCGGAAGGCAGCATCCGTTCGCTGGGTACACGGTTCACCGTAAGGCAGCACGCTGGACGGACCAGTGTGGCGGTTCTGGAAAGCGCAGTGGAAGTCTCTCCTTGGGCCGGGTCCGGCAGTGCGAGCGTGCTGCACGCCGGCCAGCAGACCCAGTTCAGCCGCGATGCCGTCGAGGCACCGCGCTCGATCAGTGAGCAGACCGACGCATGGACGCGGGGTCAGCTCGTGGCTGACGAGCAGCGGCTGGCCGAGTTCGCTGCCGAACTGGATCGCTATCGGACGGGCGTGCTGCGCGTCGATCCGCAAATCGCGAGTCTGCGCCTTTCGGGTGTCTTTCCACTGGCGGACACGAACCGGATCCTGGCCACGCTGCCCAGCGTGCTGCCGGTACGCGTGCAATGGCGCACCCGTTTCTGGGCGACGATCGTACCGGCCGATTGAGGCCCAGCGAAAAAATTTCTCGAATTGACTGCCCGATTGGCGTGTTCGCGGCACCTACCTGAGAGGGACCGGAAATTTCGGAGGTCCAATCCTGAGGAAGAACATGCCGAACCAGCACCGCGCCCACGATTCGGAGCGCCCCTATCCATCGTCTACTGCGCTTGCCGCCCTGGCGCTGACTGTCGCCCTCGTGGCCGGCGCTCCGGCCGCCGTGCTGGCGCAAGGCGCCACGCCTGCTGCAGCAGGGACCGCCACGGTCGACTTCAGGATTGCCGCCGGGCCGCTGGCTCCAGCTCTGCGTCAGTTGGCCAGCACGGCCAACATCATGTTGACCTTTACCGCCGAGCAAACCAAAGGCAAGCGCACGGCCGGCGTGAACGGCCGCCATCCCGCCGCCGGCGCGCTGAGCCTTTTGCTCGCAGGTAGCGGCCTGCGGGCCGTGCAACTGGACAATGGCGCGTTCGTGCTGCGAGTCGACGAAACGCTCGCGCCCGTCGCATCCGACGCCGCCACACTGCCCATGGTCACGGTAACCGGCACAACGGTGGCCGACGGCACTACCGAGGGCACCGATTCGTACACCACCAGCAGCATGAGCACGGCCACCCGGCTCAACCTGTCCATGCGCGAGACGCCGCAGTCGGTCACCGTCATTACCAACGAACTCATCAAGGATCAGAACCTGCAGACGATCAACGACGTGGTGCAGGCTGCCCCCGGTCTGACGTACCGGCGCTTCGGGCCGGAGCGCGCTTCCTTTTATGCGCGCGGCATGTATGTGGACAACATCATGTTCGACGGCCTGCCCGTGAGCCTGGACAGCTCTAACCTGTCGCAGGACCTGTTGTCCACGGATATGGCTATCTATGACCGCGTGGAGATCGTGCGTGGCGCCACCGGACTGGTGCAGGGCGCAGGGAATCCGTCGGCCGCCATCAACCTGGTGCGCAAGCGGCCGACCGCTGTGCCGCAGGTATCCGCCGACGTGAGCGCCGGCAGTTGGGACCACTATAGAGCCGAGTTGGACGCCTCCGGGCCGCTATCCGAGGACGGCAGCCTGCGCGGCCGCGCCGTGATCGCCACTCAGGATTATGGAAGCTACAAGCGCGGCGAAAACAGCAGTGGCCAGACTTTTTACGGGATACTGGAAAAGGATCTGACTGCCTCCACGACGCTCACGCTCAGCGCGCTGCATCAAGAGAGCAGGCTGCACGGCAATGGCTTCACCGGTTTGCCCGTGGCCCGCGACGGCAGTGATCTGGATCTGCCTCGCTCCACGTCGTATGCCAATGATTGGGAACATTGGAACAAGAACACCACCTCGGCATTCGTGGGGCTCGACCACCGATTCGGCAATGGGTGGCGGACACATCTCTCGGCCTATTACGCGCAGGCCGAGGTCGACATGCTGGGCCATTACCTAAATTACAACGTCGCCACCGACAAATACCGCCAATTAGGCGCGCGCAACGCCCATAAGGAAAAGCAGAGCAGCGTGGACCTGTATGCCAACGGTCCCTTTGAATTGCTTGGCCGCACGCATGAGCTGGTACTGGGAGCCAGCTACCGCAACATCGATTTCGACGGCAGCAGCCGCCAAGGCGTGGTTCTCTACGACAACCTCGATCTCCACGACTTCGACCCGAGCGCCGTCGCCAATCCCAACATCCCGCTGCGGGACTGGATGGACGCCGACATCACCCAGCAGAGCTTATACGCCACGACCCGCCTGAACCTGGCCGATCGGCTGAAACTGATATTGGGCGGACGGTTGGACTGGTTCGACTACAACGACACCGTCAACACGTATCCGAGCTTTACCGCCAATACGCCATCCGTCAGTGCGCACAACCGCTACCGCATCAATAACCAACTGACAAAGTACGCCGGCATCGTCTACGACTTGAACGACCAGCATTCGGTCTACGTCAGCTACACGGACATTTTCAAGCCTCAAAATTACATGGATGCCAGCAACAACCTGCTGGATCCGGTGATCGGCAAAAACTATGAAGTCGGTATCAAAGGCGAATACTTCGATGGCGCGCTGAATGCCTCGGCAGCATTGTTCCGCATGGACCAGAAAAACCGTGCCTTCCGCAGCACCGATCAGACCCAATGCGCCGGCTACCCGACTGTCGCCTGCTATTCGGCCGCAGGCGAGGTGCGCAGCCAGGGCGTGGAGTTTGAGTTGCAGGGCGCCATCACCCCCAACTGGCAGGTGAGTCTGGGCTACACGGTGGCCATTGCGCGCTATCGCAAGGATGCGAATCCCGACAATGTGGGCGAGTTGTTCGACACAGACACACCGCGACACCTGTTCAAGCTGTCGACGATGTACCGGCTGTCTGGCGCCCTGCAGGGCTGGCGCGTCGGCGGCTCGGTCTACCGCCAGGGCTCCATTTACAACGAGGGCACCACGAGCGGCGTGCCATTCCGCATCACCCAAAACGCCTACACCCTGGCCGACTTGGTGGTGGGCTGGCAGGCGACGCCGAAACTGGACGTGCAGCTCAACATCAACAATATCTTCGACAAGAAGTACTACAACGCGCTGTCCGGCAATGTGAGCTTTCCGAGCAACGTCTATGGCGAGCCGCGCAACGTGACGCTGTCGGCACGCTACCAGTTCTGATGCGCGGCGGCATGCGTGGCGCGATGGTGGTGCTGCACCGCTGGTGCGGCCTGTTCATCGCGGGTTTCCTGTTCGTCGCCGGCTTGACCGGCGCCGTGATCGCCTGGAATCACGAACTCGACGAGTGGGCCAATCCCAAGCTGTACGTGGCCGCCTCCGGCGCGGCAGCCAGTGCGCTTGCTCCTTTGGAGTTGGCACGCCGGATCGAGGCGGCTGATCCGCGCTTGCGGGTCAGCTTTGTACCGCTAACGCTGGAGCCAGGCCATACGGCGATGCTGGGTGTCGCCGCGCGCATCGATCCCGCCACCGGCGCGCCGTACGTCCTCGGCTTCAATCAACTGGCTGTGGACCCGGCCACCGGCCAGATCCAGGGGCAGCGGCAGTGGGGCCAAATATCGCTGTCGCGCGAGAACTTGCTGCCCTTTCTCTACAAACTGCACTACACCATGCACATTCCCAAAGGCTGGGGCATCGAATTCGGGGTGTGGCTGATGGGTGTGGTGTCGGCGGTCTGGATTGTCGACTGCTTCCTGGCGCTCTGTATCTCATTTCCCAATGGGCGCAACTGGCGTAAGTCGCTGAGCTTCCGGCTGCGCCAGGGCGGCGCCAAGCTCAATTTCGACGTACATCGCTCGGGCGGCGTGTGGGTATGGGGTCTGCTGCTGATGCTGGCCGTGACCTCGGTGTCGCTGAACCTGGGAACGCAAGTGATGCAGCCGCTGGTGTCGGTTTTCTCGTCGCTCACGCCCTCCCCGTTTCAATCGCGCCAGGGCAGCCGCGAGCGGGAGCTGGCCGACCCGCTGCTACGTCGCGAGCAGGCTATCGCGGCTGCCGAGGCCGAGGGCCGCCGCCGAGGCTGGACCACTCCCGCCGGGTCTCTTTTCTATGCGCAGCGCTTCGGCATTTATGGCGTGACGTTCTACACGCCGGAAGATGACCGGGATGAGAACGGCATGGGAAACAACGTGCTTTACCTGGACGGGAACACGGGTATGGTCGTCGGCGAAAAAGTGCCGGGCCAAGGCACCTGGGGCGACGTCTTCATGCAGGCCCAGTTGCCGCTGCACTCCGGCCGGCTGCTGGGCACGCCGGGGCGCGTGTTGATGTCGTTCATGGGGATTTTCGTTGCGACGCTGAGCGTGACCGGCCTGGTGATCTGGCTACGCAAACGGCGGGCACGGACGGGGCACAGGTTGCGGTCATAGGCGGCACTGCTGGTAATCGCCCAGCACCCTGCTGAGCGAAAAGCCTGCCGGCCTTCCTGATCGAACAGCGTCCACGCGATCGCGAGGTCACAGGCGGGATCACCCACCGCCGCGCATCCAAAATCAATGACGGCATGCAGCTTTCCCTCCTTGACCAGCAAGTTCCCTGCGGTGACATCCCCATGGACCCAGAGGCGCACCGTCCCAGGAAGCGCCCAACGCCGCCATATCCGCAATCCCCCCAATCGCAAGCCGACTCGCCGTCCAGCCAACCATAGACCGATCAGGGCCCCGGATAGCCGGCCGCCGGAGCCCCCAGGGCAATCGGCGCGGGGATAGGCAAGGACACCTGGGCGGCCAGTTTCGGGAGCCAGGCCTGCTCCTTTATGACTTGATCGACGTAGGCGGGCGCACTGGGGAGTCTCACCAGTGTGTCGCCACCCAGCCGGAAAGTTCGATTGTCCCAGCCGCCGGGCAATACAGGGGTAACGGGCAAATCGCGCCATTGAGGAAACTGCTGCGCGATGAGCTGTCGGACCAGATGGGTGTCGATAAACGGAACGGGCTTTTCTTGCGGCGAGACCGCTGTACCTCGACCAAATTGTCCGAGAAATCGGAGTCAATTCGGTCTGGCCTCTTTATTTCACACGATCGCTGCTTTAGGATCCTCAACCGAAACGCTGTTAAAAACCTCGGCTGATTCGATCCGGTTGCGTCCCGCCGCCTTTCCTCTATACAGAGCAGCGTCGGCCTGCCGAAGCGCATCCTCCAGGTCATGCGCGCCATGGAACGGTGGTGAAATTCCAATGGTGACCGTACAGCGCAGTACATTGCCAGAACCCGCCACTTTGATTGCCTGGCTTTCAACGCTGGCACGCAGACGTTCCGCCAAGTGGATTACACGGTCACCGTCAGCTTCCAGGAAGACAGCCACAAACTCTTCCCCGCCAATACGACCTGTCAAGTCGTCGCGACGAACCGTGGAACGGAGTATGTCTGCGACCTGGCATATCACTTCATCGCCGGCTTGATGTCCATAGGTGTCATTGATTCGCTTGAAATGGTCGACATCCAACAGTAGCAAGCGAGCCGGTCCGGCATTCCGAGAATTGAAAGACTGGGTCAGCGCATCCAGGAGCCCCCTGCGATTAAGCAGGTCTGTCATGGGATCGCGTGCCGCCATATTGCGCAGACTATCCGTCAGCCGTCGCAGTACCAGCCAGACGATGGAAGGCGGCACTATGGTAGCCAAGGTCGACATGTAGATGTAGAAGATCATTTGAAATCGACTATCCATGTGCAGCGCATCCAGGCCGCCATCTACGATTTTCAAGAACTTCAGCGCGTTCAGGATACAGATTCCGCCAATCAGAAGCGCAAAAAAGAACATCTCGCCGTACAAGTCTTTTGCGAAAGTGCGAACGCCATAGATCACGGTTATGGTCATTACAAAGAAAAGCACGCTGGCCATCGCCGCAAGCATTGCGTACCGCGCGGTGGGCCCTGCGCTCCATTGCACCAGGCATTGCGCAATGCCATAAGCCACGGAAAAGATAATCAACGAACGCCATAACCGAACTTGACGCCCAAAGAAGCGCATGGCGCCTAGCCAATAGGCGATCGGGGCAGCCAGCGTGAGGGTGTGGTTGACGACGCTCATCACGCTCCAGGCGGGTCCCCCTTCAACCAGTTGCAGAATATAGGCCAACGCCAGCAGGAGATTGCCCGCGGCGAAAAAATCCATCCCCATCCTGTTGCCGGGCAAGCGGCGGCTAATCAGTAAAAACATGACCGAAAAGCACAATAGATGTGCACACAACATGGCAACGAGAGTGGATGCAACCATAACCTTGACGTGGAGAGATGCGAAAACTCCTGCACTGGAGCTGCCGAACCATAGGCAGCGACATTAACCAGGGAAACTCGAGCCAGGTCAAGTGCAACGTGCGACTTGATTGAGGTTGGAATCAAGCCCAAAGCGGCACGCGCCGCGGTGAAATGACGCGGATAAATTCTCAGGGCGTGATTCCCCTATGACGCGATCTATGGAGGACTGCCACTCGCCGATAAGAGACCATGCGGCAGTTATCGACCTTCGCAATCTCGGCAGTAGTCGCCAACCAGACCATCTACTCTCCGACAGCCCGTTCCAGGGGCAGGGTAAAATTCGCGCCCCATGCGCTACTCCGACTTCGACCAACGCCTCGCCGCTCTCGGCGCCCTGCCCGTCCATCGCGGCCGCATCGTGCGCGTCTGGCTGAAAGGGCAAGCCCTCGACACCGGCACGCGACGGCGAAGCTCCGAGCACTTTCTGCCTCTCGCGCTGCGCGACGCCGTGCCCGCCTTGACGGCGGAACTGGACGGCCTCGCCCGCGTCCGCTCCGAACACGCCGGCAACGACGGCTCGCGCTTGCTCGTCGAACTCGCCGACGGACAGATGGTGGAAAGCGTGCTGTTGCCGCGCGACGGACTCTGCGTCTCCACCCAGGTCGGCTGCGCGGTCGGCTGCCGCTTCTGTATGACAGGCAAGAGCGGCCTGATCCGCCAGGTCACGAGCATGGAAATCCTCGCCCAGGTCGTGCTGGCGCGGCGTCTGCGCGCGGTGAAGAAAGTCGTCTTCATGGGCATGGGTGAACCCGCGCACAACCTCGACAACGTGCTCGAAGCCATCGACCTGCTCGGCACCGAAGGCAATATCGGCCACAAGAATCTCGTGTTCTCCACCGTGGGCGACCTGCGCGTGTTCGAAGCCCTGCCGCAACAACGCGTCAAGCCCGCGCTGGCGCTGTCGCTGCATACAACCAAGGCCGAACTGCGCGCGCACCTGCTGCCGCGCGCGCCGAAAATTGCGCCGGAAGAACTCATCGAACTCGGCGAGAGATACGCTCGCGACACTGACTATCCGATCCAGTATCAATGGACGCTGCTCAAGGGCATCAACGACGGCGACGACGAACTCGATGCCGTCGTGCGTCTGTTGAAGGGCAAGTACGGCGTGCTCAACGTCATTCCCTTCAATAGCCTCGAAGGAGATGACTACCAGCGCCCCGATGCCGAGCGCATCCGCGAGATCGTCCATTCTCTGCAAAGCCGTGGTGTGCTGACCAAGGTGAGAAATAGCGCCGGGCAGGATGTGGATGGCGGCTGTGGCCAGTTGCGCGCTCGGGCGGTTGGAGCGGCGCAGGTGGCCGAACTGCGGCGCAAGCGCACTGTAAAGCTGGAAGCTGCCTAGGCCCACGCTCGTCCGTGCCGTACTAATCTGAGGAACAAGTCAGGTGCTGACTACACTAGGTTATGCGTCGTAAGCCATACTTTCTTCATCGCACTATGCGAGAAACACCTTCAAAGGGAGGCCCCCTTTGCCATGTTGTCCGGGCGGTATCAGACCGAGGACGAACTTATTCCATGCAACCGCCTGCTTATCCGGACGGGGGCAGAGGAATACGACTTAGTGTTCGCTGACGATCCGGATGTTGAGGTATTTCCTGTCCCAGAAGCACATTTCGTTACCGACGTTCTCGTCAGGCGCCCCGAGCTGTGGAATCAGGCAGCTATCCGTCTTACATATCACCCATCCATTTTTGGGTCTGCGCCCATATTTGGCGTACCGTTCCGTCATGCAGTAGAAATCGCGACAAGGGCTGGTCACGCAAAATCCAAGTATTTTCTTCCCGACTCCCATAAAGAAGGCAACTATCATTCGCTGCTTCTCCATTTGCGCCAGGTGGAGGACCGGAGGGGAAAACTTCTTCAACTTGAGGCATGGCAACATCAGCCAGAAAGCAAGTTTGCACACTATCTTCATGCCATGTCGCCTGACTTCGCCTCGCACATTGTTCATTTGGACGGCGCACGAATTCAGTACTCAGATTGTGACCTCGACAAATTGCTTGGCGAAACGAAGAAGGTAAAGGGCATCTCCTATCAGAAGCTTTTTCGCCTTGATGGCCGTTTCAGCTTAGATGACATGCATACACTCGCCACTGCGTTCTTGCCCGGCGAGGAGCTATACAACGAGGCTCTTGGCGTCACCGTCCTGCCCAACGATGCATAACCCTGACATTTGTGCACAATCGGCCTAAACGCATCAGCGCTCTACGGATCCCGCGCCTTCACACCGCACTAAGCAACACTCGCAGGTTCCCCCAATCTCCGCCCCCCCCCCTTCAATCATCCCCTCCCCCCGCCCCACTCCGCGCCTCAGCCAGCGCCACCGTCAAATGCATCACCTTCTTCTTCAACTGATCCCTTTCATCCGTCAGCCGAGTCAGCAACTCCCTTAACCGCGCCACCTCCGCCGGCAAATCAGCAATATTCTCAATAGGAATATCCGGCACCGCCTCTCGTGGCGGCGGCGCCTTGGCTTGGCGCACCTCCCGAGCAGCCTGCTGTAGTTCCTTCCTGCCGCCAGCCACGGCCGCAGCCTGACGTTCAGGCGGCAACGTCGCCACCGCCGCCGCAGCATTGATGGAGATGGCGCCGTCCTTCACGGCCCGCACCAGTTCCGGCGCCGCCGCTTTCTGTATCTTCTCAATCTGCCCCAACGTATTGCTACTGATGCGCGCAGCCCGGGCCAGCGCCTGGCGGCTCAGGGCGGGCGACACGGACGCGGTGATGACCGGCGGCGGCTCACCAGAGTCTTCGTCCCAGGGCGGATCATCGGGCGCCGGCGCCGAGGCGGTTCGCGCTTGCAGGATTTCCTTCTTGCGCAACGCCAGCACCCCGCGCTGGAAGTCCGACACGCTGCGCCGGCCAAGGTGGTTTTCGATCATCCAGAGGTGCACATCCTCCATGGATTTGAACGTGGTGTTCTGGCGGGTCTCGAAGGGGATGCCGTGCTTTTGGCACAGGGCGTAGCGGTTGTGGCCGTCGACCAGCAGGTCGCCCCACAGCACCAGCGCGTCGCGGCAGCCTTCGGCCAGCAGGCTGCGCTCCAGCGCCTCGCGCTCGTCGTCGGTCAAGGGGTCTATGTAGGCGCGCAGGCCCTCGTCTATCCTGATTTCCATGGTGTCCAAAATACGGTTACGCCCAGGCCCTGTACCCACTACGAGGCCCCTTGCACAAGCACTACGCCAGCCCCTGCCCCCGCAGCACGTCCTGGACCGCCGCCAGGCGGCCGACCGGGTCGGTCATGGCCAGCAGGCGGGCCTTGTCGTCGGGCGGCAGCGGCAGCAGTTCGCACCAGCGGTCGGCGACCCAGCCGCAGTCGTCGAGCCTGAACGGCGGGCCCAGGGGCATTCTTTCGGGGGGCACGCCGTCTTGCTGCCACTGGGCCACCAACCGGCCCAGGGCGTCGGCGCTGGGTTGCATGGCTTCCGGCACGGGCATGGGCGGGTCGTCGGGAATGGGCTCGGCCTCGCCCATCCAAAGGCCGTATTTTGCCACCTCGCTGGACAGCAGCCGGAAACGGCTGGTGCCGACGCAACGCAGTTCCAGCAGGGCCGGCATGGGCGCGTCCCAGGCGTCGATGCGGGCCATGGTGCCGACGGGCGCCAGGGTTTCGACGCCTTCGGGCGTGCGGACCTCGTTGCCCGAGAGCAGGCCCACCACGCCGAATTCGCTGCCGTCGGCGATGCAGCGGCGGATCATGTCCAGGTAGCGCACTTCGAAGATGCGCAGGTGCAGCACGCCGGCGGGAAACAGCGCGTTGGAGAGGGGAAACAACGGGATCAGAGACATGGCGGCCTCCTATTTCACGATGAATGCCTCGTCGACGGGAACCTGCATGGCGGTGACCATGGCGTTGGTCTGCGAGGCCATGCCGATCACGGCCAGCAGTTCGGCGTGCTGGCCGTCGGTCATGCCCTTGGCGCGGGCGGCGGCGGTGTGGGAATGGATGCAGTAGGTGCAGCCGTTGGCCGTGGACACGGCGATGTAGATCATTTCGCGCATCAGGGGCGAGAGTTCGCCTTCGGCCATCATGACCTGCTGCTTGAGCTGCCCCCAGACGCGCTCCAGTTGCGGCGGGTCGTTGGCCAGGGCGCGCCAGAAGTTGTTCACGAAATCCGACTTGCGCGTGGCCCGGATGTCCTCGAACACCGCCCAGGCCTGGGGGTTCCGCCGGACTTCCTCGTCCGACAGCAATCGCACCGTTGTCATGGCAACTCGCTCCATCCGTGTATCAGTGGACGCGGATGCACCGGCACGGTCCGTCCGCTCAGACTGTCATTGGACTGGAAACCGGCCGCGGGTTCAAGCGGTGCTGGAGGGTCCGGGGCGGGAACCGCCCAGGCCCAGTTTTTCCATGGCTTCGCTGGCGTCGACGATCATGGCGGCCACCTCCGCCACGCTGACGCGCAGGCGCGTGGCGCGGCCGCGCATGTGCTCGTAGGCCTCGCGCTCGTCCAGGTGCTGGTGGTCCATCAGCACCCGGATCGCCTTTTCGATGACGCGCCGCGACTTGATCGTGCTTTCCAGCTTGTCGATCTTGTTCTGCTGGCGTAGCTGGAACATCCGGGCGGAACGCGCCAGCACCAGGGTGCTGAGGATGCCGGCGGAGCGGAACGGCCGCGTGAGCACGCCGTGCGCGTTGGTCTTGAGTAGCTGCTTGAGCGTGGTGGGGGTTTCGTATTCGGACAAGGCGATCAGCGTGGCCTCGACTTCGCTGGCGGTCCAGGCGGCGCTGTTGCGGCCGCATTGCGACACCTGGAAGAACACCACGTCCGCGCCCGCCGGCGGGCATTCCGGGAACGGCCAATGCAGGTGGATGCGGCAGCCGATGCGCTTGAGCTGTTCGACCAGCAGGTCGCGGTCTTCGCCGGGCGGGTACACCACGGCGACCGCCACGCTGCGCAGGTCCTCGTAGAGGCGGCGTAGGCTATGGTCCATGCTCATTTCAACCAGAACTCGTCCAGGCCGAACGCCGTCAGGTAGGGGTCGGGCTTTACCGGCACGCCGCTTTCCCAGACGATGTCGAAGCTGCCGTCCGGCCGGCACACGCCGATGCGCGGCGTCAGC
The DNA here is from genome assembly GCF_037619525.1 of Achromobacter veterisilvae. Lineage (NCBI taxonomy): Bacteria > Pseudomonadati > Pseudomonadota > Betaproteobacteria > Burkholderiales > Alcaligenaceae > Achromobacter > Achromobacter veterisilvae. The sequence continues at coordinate 4,611,210 of NZ_CP148753.1, forward strand.
ACACAATGGTTGTTTTCCGCCAGGATAGACAGGCGCCCGTCCGGCGCGTCGAAGCCGACCTTGTGCACCGCCTGCACCAGCTTGCGGGTGTCCAGCGCCCCCACGCGCTGCAGGGCGCGCGCGAACAGGTGCACCTGGCTGTAGGAGGTCTCGGCGTACACGTTGGCGGGACGGTCGCCGAAGCGCTCGCGCCAGCGCGCCAGGAAGTGCGCGTTGCCGGGCGTGGCCACCGTGTTGAAGTAGGTTGCCGCGGTGATGTGCCCCACGCACAGCGCCGGGCCCACTTCGGCTACCTCGGCCTCGGTCATGGTCAGGCTGGCGATGGGGATGTTCGCCGCCGCCAGGCCGGCCTCGTGGTAGCGCTGGTAGAAGCGCTGCGCGTCCGAGCCGATCAGCGTGGAAAACACCACGTCGGGCCGGATGCGGGCGATGTCCTGGACGACTTCGAGGATGTCGCTCTCGTCGCAGTCCAGCGGCAGATAGGTTTCGTCGAGGATATCGCCGCCGTGCTCCTCAACGGTTTCGCGCATGATGCGGTTGGTCTCGCGCGGGTAGATGTAGTCCGCGCCCACCAGGAAGATGCGCGAGCCGCAGTGCTGGATCAGGTAGGCGGCCAACTGCATGCTGCCCTGGTTGGGCGCGGCGCCGGTGTAGATGACGTTGGGCGAATACTCGAACCCTTCGTAGACCGAGGCATACCACAGCAGCGAATTGCTGCGCTCGACCACCGGCAGCATGGCCTTGCGGCAATGCGAGGTGCAGCCGCCGAAGATCACGTTGACCTCGTCGTCCAGCAGCAGCCTCGCGGCCAGGCGGCGGTATTCCTCGCAGTCGCTGCGGGGGTCGTAGGCTATCGGTTCCAGCGGACGGCCCAGCACGCCGCCCAGGGCGTTGATTTCCTCCACGGCCAGCACGGTGCCGAAGAAATGCTGCGATTCCGTCGTGCCGCTGACGCCGCTGCGCGAATACAGCACGCCGATGCGCCAGCCCGGGCCGGCGGCGCCGGGATCGCGGAGCGGGGTCTCGGGTGAGGTCATGGGCGGGGTCCTGGACGGCGGGTCGGAAGCATGCGGGTTCAAGCTCATACCTTCAGATGGTCAATGATATGGCCTGCGGCGTCCGGCGCGCCAGCCTCGCCTTCGTCGACGATGGCGCCCTGCTTGAGCACCAGGTATCTATCCGCCACCCGCAGCGCGAACGCCACGTTCTGCTCCACGATGAACATGCTGGTCCCGCGGCGTTCGCGCTCCCAATTGAGCGCGCCGGCCAGCCGCTCGATCACCGAGGGCTGAAGTCCTTCCGTGATTTCGTCCAGCAGCAGCAAGGCAGGCCGCTGCATGAGGCCCCGCGCCACCAACAGCATTTTCTGCTCGCCGCCGGACAGGGTGCCGGCGTGCTGGCGCAGGCGCGACGCAAACACGGGGAACAGCTCGGCGATTTCCTCGAAGCGCTCGTCGAACAGGCTGTCGCGCGCCAGGCCCAGGCGCAGGTTGTCGCGGATGCTCAGGTCGGGAAACAGGGGCTGTTCCTGCGCCGCATAGGCCACGCCGCAACGCGCCACCTCGTGCGGCCGCAGGCGGGTCGCGTCGACCTCGCCCAGCCTCACCCGGCCGCGCAGCTTGGGCAGGTATCCCATGATGGTCTTGAGCAGCGTGCTCTTGCCCATGCCGTTCTTGCCCAGCAGCGCCGCGCAGGCGCCGCGCGGCACCGACAGCGACACGTCATTGAGCACCACCGAGGCCTTGTAGCCGCTGGACACGCCCTCCAGGCGCAAGGCCGGCGCAGCGGTCGTCATGGTTCTTCTCCCTGGGTGGACGGCGCGCCGCCCGCGTAGATGGTCCGCACCAGTTCGGACTGCGCCACCTCGCGGAAGCTGCCGTCCATGACGATGCGCCCCTGGTGCAGCACGACGATGCGGGTCGCGACCTCGGCCACGAAGTCCAGGTCGTGCTCCACCAGCAGGCAGCACAGGCCATGGCGGCGGGCCAGCGACGACAGCACCTCGCCGATCTGCGTGCGCTCGGCCTTGCTCAGGCCCGCCGTGGGCTCGTCCAACAGGATGACGCGCGGCTCCAGCGCCAGCACCATGGCCAGCTCCAGGGCCTGCTGCTGGCCGTGGGACAGGTCGCGGGCCACGCTGTCCAGGCGCTGGTCCAGCCCGGTCATGCGCAGCACCTCCAGCGCGTAGGACGGCAGCGCCAGCACCGGCGCCCGGCGCCGCCACGACGGCCGTTCGCGCAAGGTGGTGGCAATGCGCAGGCTTTCCGCCACGGTCATCGTGTCGAACACGTTGGCGTTCTGGAACTTGCGCCCCAGGCCGAAGCGCACGCAGCGCGCCGGATCGTCGCGGCGCACGGCATGGCCGCACAGTTGCACCCGCCCCTCCGAACGCTCGGCGCCGTCGGCGATGCAGCGCATCAGCGTCGTCTTGCCCGCGCCGTTCGGCCCGATCAGCCCCAGCAGTTCGCCGCCGCGGGCCCGCAGGTCGATGCCTTCCAGCACCTTCAGGCTGCCGAAGCGCTTGGCCACGCCCTCCAGTTCCAGCGCCGCCTCGCTGCCCACCGGCGCCGGGGCCTGCCCTGCCCTGGCCGCCAGCGCCGGCACGGGCGCCCCGGCCTCGCGCCGCCGCCATGGCGCCAGCAGCAGGGGCAGCAGGCCGCGCGGCAGCAGCAGGATCACCACGATGAAGGTGATGCCCAGCAGCAACTGCCACACGAACGGCATGTTGCCGCTGAGATAAGACCCCGCCACATTGATGAGGATGGCGCCCAGCACCGGGCCCCAGATGGTGCCGCGTCCGCCCAGCGCCACCCAGATGATGAGTTCCGTGCCGAACACGAAGCCCGTCAGCTCCGGCGCCACCACGCCGCTGAAGGCGCCGTAGCCGAATCCCGCCAGGCTGGCGACGACGCCGCAGACCGCCAGCAGCAGGATGCGCCAGCGGGCGGTGTTCAGGCCCAGGTAGCTGCAACGCGCCTCGTTGTCGCGCAGTGCGACCAGGATGCGGCCGCCGTCGCTGCGCGCCGCCCCCCATCCCAGCAACGCCACGACGGACAGCCCGCCCGCCGCGATCACGTACCAGGCCTCCAGCGAAAGGTCGAAGGTTTCGTAGCCGGTCAGCCCCGAGGACGACCCCGTCCAGGTGCCGCCCGACAGCACGAGCTGGGTCAGCACGATGGGCAGCACCAGCGAGATCACCGTGGCGAAGAACGGCGACGCTCCGCGGTAGAAGGACAGCCAGCCGACGACCAGCGCCAGCACGGCGGCCACCCCGGCCGCCGCCAGCGCCGCCAGCCCCGCCGTGGCTGGCGAAAAGCCGTAGTGCGTGAACGCCAGGCCCGCGGCGTACGCGCCCACGCCGAAGAACGCCGACTGCCCGAACGTCAGGTAGCCGGTATAGCCCCACAGCACGTCCACCGTCACGGCGGCCACCGCGAAGAACAGCGCCTTGATCAGCACGTTGAGCAGATAGGTGTCGAACAGCCACGGGCCGGCGGCCGTCAGGGCCAGGCACAGGCCGGCCAGCCACAGCAGGTCGCGGGCGCGCGAGGCCCGGCGCGCCGCCGCGGCCGCTTGCGGCGCGGGTTGGGCAAGCAAAGTATCAGTCATGAGCGAATCCTTGCGGACGCAGGCGCAGCGTCAGCGCCGCCAGCACCGCGATCGTGACGCCGCCCAGGATGGGGCTGACCAGCACGCTGACCAGCACCTGGCAGGCCCCGTAGACCAGGCAGGTCAGCAGCAGCGCGGTGATCGAATGCCCCGACACCATCACCAGCATGAAGGCGCTGATGAGCCAGGCCAGCCCCATGTTCGGATCCACGCTGGACAGCGGCGTGATCAGGGCGCCGGCCAGCGCCCCCAGGCCGGCGCCCAGGCCGAAGGTGATGAAGCGGATGCGCTCGGCGTTGATGCCCAGGCCGCGCGCCAGGTTCTCGTTCATGATCACCGCCCGCGTCCTCACGCCGAAGCGCGTGCCGTTGAGCAGCAGCAGCGTGGCCCCGTACACCAGCAGCGCGGCGGGGATCAGCAGCAGCCGGTAGGCCGAGTAGTCGGTGCCCAGGAAGGCCACGGCGCCCTTGACCGGCGCGTCGGCGAACTGCACCTCGCGGCCGAACGCCATGGTGATCAGTTGCCCGATCACGATGCCCAGGCCCCAGGTGGCCAGGATGGCGTCCAGCGGCCGCTTGTACAGCGGCCGCACGATCAACCGTTCCACACCCGCGCCCACCGCCGCGCCGACGGCCAGCGCGAAAGGCAGCGCCAGCCACGGGTTCAGGCCCAGTTGCGTCACGACCAGGCTGGCGTAGCTGCCCAGCGTGATGATGGCGCCGTGCGCGAAATTGACGATCTTCATGACGCCGAAGATGATCATCAGCCCGGCCGTCACGATGAACAGCATGGCCGCGGTGCTCAGGATGTCCAGCAACAATCCCATCGGGGTCTCCTTTGCCGCCCGCAGCGCGGGCGGCGCGCAAGCGCTACTTCAGGTCGGGGCACTGGGCGCCCGGGTCCACCTGGTCGAAAGTCTGCAGGATGCGGATGGACCCGTCCTGCTGCACCTGGCCCAGGCGCATGGTCAGGGCCGCGTGCCGCTGGCGGTCCATCCGGACCGGGCCGCGCGGGCCGTCCACCGACACCTCGCTCAAGGCCTGCACCACCTTCGCGGGGTCGGTGCCGCCGGCCTTCTCGACCGCGGCCTTGTACAGGAAGAATCCCTCGTACTGGGCTGCCGAGAATTCGTTGGCCGTCTTGGCCTGGCCGCCGAACTTCGCCTTCAGCCCGTCCAGGAACTTGCGGTTCTGCGGCGTGTCGATGCTGGTCAGGTAGGACGAGGACAGGTACATGCCCGCCGCGGTGTCGCCCATGGTCTTGGCCGTCCCTTCGTCGATGGCCAGATTGCCGTAGGGCATGCTCAGGCCGGCGGCCTGGATCTGCTTGGCCAGGCTGACGTTGGGGCTGCCGCCCGCGGTCGAGCTGATCAGCGCGTCGGGCTGCGCCGAACGCACCTTGGAAACGATGGCGGTCCAGTCCGAGCCGTCGATGGGCAGGTATTCCTCGCCCACCACCTTGCCGCCCTGCTTCTCGATGTATTCCCGCGTGAACTTCAGCATGCCGCGGCCGAACGCATAGTCGCTGCCGATCAGGAAGAAGGTCTTGGCCTGGCGCGTTTTCATGAAGTGGTCCACCACCGGCGCGACCTGCTGCTCCGGCACCCAGCCGTTGACGTGCATCCAGCGGCTGCACGAGCGGCCTTCGTAAAAGGAGGTGTAGATGTACGGCACCTTGCCGCGCGCGATGATGGGCAGCGCCGCGTTGCGCGCGGCGCTGGTTTCCATGGCGATGACGGCGTCCACCTTCTTCTGGAACACCAGCGTGTCGTAGGCCTTCTGCGCGCCCACCGCGCCGGAGGCGTCGTCGGCGATCTCCAGCTCGATCTGCCGGCCCAGGATGCCGCCGGCGGCGTTGATCTCGTCGGCCGCAAGCTGCGAAGCCTGCACCACGCCGGGCGCCACCACGCTGTTGGCGCCCGACAGGCCGACGGGCACGCCGATCCGCAGGGGCTGCGCGGCATGCGCGGCGGCGCCGCCGCACAACAGCGCCGCGAAGGACAATCGGGTAAGAAAACTGCAAGACGGGAACTTCATGGTTTTCTCCTTGGGGGTCGGCTATCCGCCGTTGTTCAACGCTGCGCCGGCGTATCCGCCGCGCCCAGCCGCTCGTCGTAGACATCGCAGCGCCGGTCGCGCAGCACGTGGTTGAACGCATTCAACTGGCGCCCGCGGCGCGCGGCCTTGAGGTCGACGGCGGCGAGCAGGATCTCTTCCCGGTCGGCGCTGGCCGGGCCGGCCGCGGTCCAGCCTTGCGAGCCCACGATCAGGCTGCGGCCCACGAAGGGCTGCCCGCGCTCAATGCCGACCCGGTCGGCGCACACCACAGTCAGGCCGTTGCTGTGCGCGCCCGCGATCGCCAGCGCATGCGCCATGGCCGGGCCGTCGGGGGTCTGGCCCGGCATGGGCACCCAGTTCGTCGGCACCGCGACCAGGTCCGCGCCGCGCAGCGCGAGCAGGCGGTAGACCTCGGGGAACCAGCCGTCGTAGCAGATCGCCACGCCCAGCCGGCCCAGTTCGGTATGGAACACCGGCAGGCCCAGGTCGCCCGCCTCGAAATACAGGTTCTCGTCGCCCCACAGGTGCAGCTTGCGATAGGTGCCGATATAGCCTTGCGGTCCGGCGACCAGCGCCGAGTTGTACAGGCGGTCCCCGCAGCGCTCGGCGATCCCCGCCACCAGGTAAATGCCCCGCCGTTCGGCCAGCGCGATCCAGGCGCGCGAGGACGGCCCCTCCGGCACGGGCTCGGCCAGCGCGTAGGCTTCTTCGCGGCTTTCGAACATGTAGCCGGTATTGGCCAGTTCGGGCAGCACCACCAGGCGCGCGCCCCGCGCAATGGCCTCTTCCGCCAGTTCGATGGAACGCGCCACGTTGGCGGCGACCTCGCCCATGGCCGGGGCCGTCTGCAGGCTGGCCACATAGGCCGTGGGCACGGGTTGCGGATCGGACGGTTGCATGCGATCTCCTTCGTGGAAAACAAACGAAAAAGCCCCCGACCACGCAGTGCGTGCAAGTCGGGGGCTGTTATAGCCAGACAGAATGTTCAGGCAGCAATCATTGCTGCGGGGTGCGGCAAGGGCGCGGAACGCGCCCCGATCAGTGTTGATCGTGGACAAATAATAGGGATGCGGCGGCGTCCCGAACAATAAGAGGTTTCCCGGACGACCCGCCGGGATGCGAGAATAGGCCCTAGACGCTGCGCCCGTCGTACGGTATCCGGCTCAACGCGTTCAGGTCCACCGTTTCCAGGCAGCGCGCGTTCACCGCCGCCGTTTCCTCGCCCTTGGGGCTTGCGCCGAAGCCGAAGGGCGCGCAGCCGCAGTGGGCGCAGAAGTGATGCGAAATCACGTGCTTGTTGAATTTGTAGGTCGACAGGCTGTCCGTGGACGAGGTGATGCGCAGGTTCGCGCGCGGCACGAACCACAGCAGGTAACCCTTGCGGCTGCAGTGCGAGCAATTGCACTCCAGTACCTGGGACACATCGCCGTCGACTTCGAACGCGATTCGTCCGCAGTGGCAGCTTCCTTTTTGCATGGCCGGGCTCCTTCGGTATTGTGGGTCGGGCTTCCATCATAGAGCGGCGCCGGCAGTCCTGGCACCGCCATCGTCCCACCTACCGGAGACATCATGCCCCAACTATCCGCCTATCTCAGTTTCGACGGCAACTGCGCCGAGGCCATGCGCTTCTACGAACGCGTGCTGAGCGGGCGGCTGGAAGCGCTGATCCGCTACGCGGACGCGCCGCCCGACGCCGCCATGCCGGTCCTGTCCGCCGAAGACGCCGAGCGCATCATGCATGCGCGGCTGGGCCTGGACCAGCAGACCTTGATGGGCAGCGACGCCACCGCCGGGCATCCCTATCCCGGCAAGCAGGGCGTGGCGCTGTCGCTGGCCTATCCCACGGTATCGGACGCGCAGCGCGTCTTCGACATGCTGGCCGACGGCGGCAGCATCACCATGCCGCTGCAAAAGACGTTCTGGGCCGAGGCCTACGGCGCGCTGATTGACCGCTACGGCACGCGCTGGATGGTGAGCGGCGGGCGCCTGAGCCAATGAACGCGGCCCGCCCGCTATCAAGGATCCGTACCCGATGACGCATGGAATCCACGGCACGCAACGCTGGTGGGCGCTGCTGGTGCTCTGCCTGGGCGTGCTGATGATCGTGCTGGACACCACGATCGTGAACGTCGCCCTGCCTTCGATCCGCCAGGATCTGCATTTCACCGAGACTTCGCTGGTCTGGGTGATCAACGCCTACATGCTGACTTTCGGCGGCTTCCTGCTGCTGGGCGGCAGGCTGGGCGATCTGCTGGGGCATCGCCGGATGTTCCTGGCGGGCCTGACGCTCTTCACGCTGGCCTCGCTGGCCTGCGGGCTGGCCCAGGGCCAGGCGCTGCTGATCGGCGCGCGTGCGGCCCAGGGGCTGGGCGGCGCGGTGGTGTCGGCAGTGTCGCTGTCGCTCATCATGAACCTCTTCACCGAGCCCCACGAACGGGCGCGCGCCATGGGCGTGTACGGCTTCGTCTGCGCGGGCGGCGGCAGCATCGGCGTGCTGCTGGGCGGACTGTTGACCAGCGCCCTGTCGTGGCACTGGATCTTCCTGGTCAATCTGCCCATCGGCGTGCTGGTCTATGCGCTGTGCCTGCGCCTGATTCCGGCCGCCGCGCCCGCCGCGGGCGGCGCCCGCCTGGACGTGGCCGGCGCCCTCGCCGTCACGGCCTCGCTCATGCTGGCGGTGTACGCGGTGGTCAACGGCAACGAGGCGGGCTGGGCCTCCGCGCAATCGCTGATCCTGCTGGGCGCGGCCGCCGCGCTGATGGCGCTGTTCCTGGCCATCGAGGCGCGGGTGGCCTCTCCGCTGATGCCGCTGGCGCTGTTCCGGCTGCGCAACGTGGCCACCGCCAACGTGGTCGGCGTGTTGTGGGCCGCGGCCATGTTCGCCTGGTTCTTCGTGTCAGCCTTGTACATGCAACTGGTGCTGGGCTACAGCCCCATGCAGGTCGGGCTGGCCTTCCTGCCCGCCAATCTCATCATGGCGGCGTTCTCGCTGGGGTTGTCGGCCAGGCTGGTGATGCGCTTCGGCATCCGCGCGCCGCTGGCCGCGGGCCTGTTCATGGCGGCGCTGGGGTTGGCGCTGTTCGCCCGCGCGCCTGTCGACGGGACCTTCGCGGCGGACGTGCTGCCCGGCATGCTGCTGCTGGGCCTGGGCGCGGGCGTGGCCTTCAACCCCATGCTGCTGGCGGCGATGAGCGACGTGGAGCCCAGCCAGTCGGGCCTGGCCTCCGGCGTGGTCAACACGGCCTTCATGATGGGCGGCGCTCTGGGCCTGGCCGTGCTGGCCAGCCTGGCCGCGGCCCGCAGCGCCGGCCTGGCGCAGGCGGGCGCCGCGCCCACGGCCGCGCTCAACGGCGGATACCAGTTGACCTTTCTTGCGGGCGCGGCGATCGCGGCGCTGGCGGCGGCCTTGAGCGCGGCCCTGCTGCGCTCGCGCAATCGCGCGCTGCCGGCCCGGGCGGATACGCCGTCCTGAGCGGCCGGCTGGGAATTCAGCGGCGCTTGCCGAACACGGACTTCGGCGTGCGGCCGTGAAAGCGCGTGAAGGCCGCGCTGAAATTGGCCGGATGGCGGTAGCCGACCCGGTAGGCCGCCTGCGCCACCTGGCAGCCGGTTTCCAGCAGTTCCCAGGCCCGCTGCATGCGCAGCGCGGTCAGCAGCCGGTGCGGGCTGCTGCCGTATAGCTTGCGGAAACCTTCCTTCAGCTTGAATTCGTTCAACCCCACGGCGATGCAGAGGTACTGCACGGTGAGGTCGCGGTCCATCTGCTCGCTCATGAGGGCGCGCGCCGCTTCCACGCGCGCGATGTCGGCCTGGCTGAGCCGGCCCGGCTCGGGCGCCGGCGCCAGGCCGCGCAATTGGCGGGACAGCAGCGTCAACGCGCGGATGTGCGCGTCCAGCGGATCCCCGCCCGACGCCAGTTCGGCCGCCGCCGCGGCCGATTCGGGGCTGGTCCTGATCCGCGCCAGGCAGCGCAGCCGACCTTCGCCCAGCAGCGCGTCGGCGCGCTCGTCGCCCGCGTACCGGCGCAGTATCGGTTCGCCCACCAGCAGCCGCAATTGCGATACGGCGGCGCCGCCCAGGTAGCGGCGTTCTCCTTTGCTGCGCTGGAACGCCGTGACCGTGGTGTAGCCGCCGCGGAAGTCCAGCGCCGAACCGTCGGCCCCCTGGTAGGCCGACACGCCCTGCATGGCCAGCGTGATGACCAGCGTGCGCGCGCCGTAGCCGGCCGCGTTCTCTTCGATCAGATCGCGCGCCGGCGCGTAGCGCGAATGCACCAGCGCCAGGCCGTCGTCCAGTTCCAGCCGGTCCGCGTGGCAGGCGCCCAGGTCTTGCGGCAGGGCATGGCGCAGCCAGCCCGGACGGGGGCTGCCGGCCGGCTGGGCCAGCGTGGAAGGAATGCGCAGGGACATGGTTTTTTCCTGGGGCGGCACCCGGATCGGGCCGGCCGCTCCGCTTTGCATACGAATGGATCCGGAACGCATACGGATGTTAATGATATTCGTTCGCATAAAGAAATACCATTTCCGGGACGGCCGCACAACCAGGAAGACGGCCGCGATGCCGCACAGGAATCCCGATGATGAAGCCCCTTCCCTATACGCCTGCCGCCTGCGCCTTGCTCTGGCTGGCCGGCGCGCCGGCCGCCCAGGCGCAGGCCCCCGCCGAGCTGTCCGCCATCACCGTCACCGCCGACAAGCAGGAGCGCGCGCTGGAATCGGTTCCGGCCAGCCTGTCCGTGTTCGACGGCGACATGCTGGAGGCCCAGGGCATCCAGGACCTGGAAGCCTTGCAGACGATCACCCCAGGCCTGAGCTTCCAGCCTTTCGGCCAGGCGGGCGTGAACTCCCCCGTCATGCGCGGGCTGTCCGCCAATTTCTTTTCGTTCTCGACCTCGACCTTGCTGGTGGTGGACGGCGTGCCCACGCTGACCGCGCAAGGCTATGACGACCAGTTGCTGGCCATCGACCGCGTCGAAGTGCTGCGCGGGCCGCAGTCCACGCTCTACGGACGCAATGCCGAGGCCGGCGTCATCAATATCCACACCCGCCAGCCCGACAACACGGTGCGCGGCCAGTTCTCCGTCGAATCCGGCAGCCGCGACCTGCGCGCGCTGCGCTTCGACCTGAGCGGCCCGCTGGTGGAAGACCGGCTCTACGCCAGCGTCGCCGGCACCTGGCGCAGCCAGCACGGATTCATCGACAACACCTATACCGGCAAGCGTGAGGACGACCGCGAACTGCGCAACGGCAAGCTGGCCCTGCGCTGGACGCCGTCGGCGCGCACCGACGCGACCTTGCGCTACGCGCAGCAGGATTACCGCGACGGCGCCGCGTTGTGGGGGTCGCCGGCCGCACCGCGCGCCACCGTGGCCTCGGGCACGCCCAGTTGGAACCGGTCCGTCGGCCGCAGCGCCTCGCTGTCCGCTCGCCATGATTTCGACTCGGGCCTGCGCCTGTCGTCCGTGACCGCCTGGAACGATTTCCGCGACCGCGTGCAGCAGGACACCGACTTCCTGCCGGCCGACCTGCTGCACATCGCCCGCGATCACCGCTTCCGCAATCTGTCGCAGGAGTTCCGGCTGGAAGGCGACTGGAGCGGCGCGCACTGGCTGGCGGGGGTGTACGCCGACGGCGACGACCACGACCTGCGCAACACGCAGAAAATGCCCATGGGGCTGACTCAAAGCGTGGTGAACCTGCGCGGCAGCTCGGCGGCCGCCTTCACCCATTGGACGGTGCCCCTGGCCGAACGCTGGACGCTGGAAGCGGGCGCGCGCGTCGAACGCGACGAGATCCGCTTCAGTCCGCAAGGCGATACGCGGCGCCGGTCCGACTGGACCCGCGTGACCCCGCGCGTCGCCTTGCAGTATGCGTTCGCGCCGCGCCAGCAGGTCTACGCGTCGGTGTCCGACGGCTTTCGCGCGGGCGGCTTCAACGTGTTTTCGCCGGCGGCGAACTACGCGCCCTACCAGCCCGAAACGCTGCGTTCCTACGAGATCGGCGCCAAGGGCTGGCTGTCCGGCAACCGCCTGCGCTATTCCAGCGCCGCGTATGTGATGACCGTCAAGAACATGCAGGTTCAGCAGATGCCGCTGCCCGGGCTGGTCTACGTGACCAACGCGGCGTCGGCGCGCTCGATCGGCGCGGAGTTCGAACTGGAGTATCTGGTGGGCGACGGCTGGTCGTTGCAGGCGGGCCTGGGGCTGAACCGCACGCGCTTTTCCAGCTTCCGGGACGGCGCCGCCGACTACGCCGGCAACGACAACCCCTTCGCGCCGCGGGTCAACGGCTACCTGAGCGCGCGCTACGACGCGCCCGCCGGCTGGTACGCCCAGGCCGCCCTGACCGGCACCAGCAGCGTCTACCTGGACGCCGCCAACCGCTACCGCCGCAACGGCTACGGCCTGGTCAACCTGGCGGCTGGCTTCACCTTCAGGCAGGTCGAGATCACGGCCTACGTCAACAACGCCGCCAACCGCCGCTACGACGCGGTCGGCTATCAGAACGGCATCGTCACCGTCTACAGCCCGCCGCGCGAAGCCGGCCTGCGCCTCACCTGGCGCCTCTAGCAAACAAGGAATCCAGGCATGCACACCTCTCATCCCCTGCAGCGCTATTGGGACCTGGCCGCCGCCGCGGTCCAGGGCCAGGCGCTGGACGCCGCGCTGGAACTCGGCGTGCTGGACCGGCTGGCGCAGCCGGCCAGCGCCGCCCAGGTCGCCGCCGCGCTGGAGTTGGACCCGGCGCAGACCGGCCATTTGCTGGACCTGCTGTGGAGCATGGACCTGCTGCACCGCGTGGAGGGCGACCCCGTCCTCTACCGGTGCCAGCCCCAGGCGCGCCAGTACTTATGCCAGGACCAGCCGGCCTGCTGCGCTGACGCCTGGCGCTACCGGCGGCAGGCGCTGGAGCGCTTCAGCGCCCAACTGGGCGGCCTGCTGCGCCGCGACGGGCCGCGTCCGGCCCCGTACGTGCAGACCGACGCCGCGGGCTGGGCCGAGGCCGCCCGCAAGCAGATCGGCCAGGAGCAGCGCGCCGTCGCCGTGCCGGCCGCGCTGGAGGCGCTGGCCTGCGTGCCGGGCGCAAGCGACGCGCGCCGCATCCTGGACCTGGGCGGCGGGCCGGGCCTGATCGGCATCGCCCTGGTCCAGGCCAATCCCGATGCCAGCGGCGTGGTGTTCGACTGGCCCGAGACCGCCGCCGTGGCGCGCGAGAACATCGCCCGCGCGGGGCTGGCGGACAGGCTGTCCGTGCTGGGCGGCGATCTGGCCACCGACGCCATTGGACGGGATTACGACCTGATCTGGTGCTCGTCCGTGCTGCACTTCCTGCCCGATCCGGACGCCGCGCTGCGCAAGATGCGCGACGCCCTGGCGCCGGGCGGCATGCTGGTCATGGCGCATGCCGAGATCCCCGCGGACGCGGCCGCGGCGGCCCGCGTGCTGCCCTACTACCTGCCCATGATGATGCTGGGCAGGCGCGTGACGCGCGCGGGCGAACTGCGGCAGGCCCTGGCCGATTGCGGCTTCGCGGACGTGCGCGGCTTCGATTCCGCCCGGTTTCCGCTGGCGCCGTTGCATGTGCTGTCCGCCCGCAAGGCCGCGCCATGACGCCGGCTTGGCGCAACGGGCTGCGGCAGGCGCTGTTCGGCTGGCTCAATCTGGCGCTGACCGCGCCCGGCGTGTATCTGTGGCTGGGCCTGCCGCTGGTGCTGCGCCAGCACGGCTGGTCCGGCACCGCCATCGGCCTGTTCCAGTTGGCCAGCCTGCCGACGGTGTTCAAGTTCCTTTTCGCGATGCCGCTGGACCGGCGCGGTCCGCGGCGCGGCGCCTATCGAGGCTGGACGGTGGGCCTGCTGCTGGCGTATGCGGCGATCCTGTGCGCGCTGGGCTGGCGCGAACTGCTGGACGAACGGTGGACGCTGTTCGCGCTGGCCGCCGCGGCGGCCCTGGCCGGCACCTGGGCCGACGTGCCCGTCAACGCCCTGGCGATCCGGATCCTGCCCGCGTCCGGGCGCGCCTGGGCGGGCGGCATCCGCTCCATGGCGCTGTGCCTGGGCGCCATCGCCGGCGGCGGGTTCATGCTGCTGGCGCAATCGCGCTGGGGCTGGCAGGCGCCCTTTCTCATCATGGCGGGCGCGCTGGCCCTGGGCGCGGCGCTGACCTTGCTGGTCCGGGATGGCGGCGCCGATCCGTCCGGCGAACCGGCGCCTGCGCTGGCGGCGCCTTTGCGCACGTACTTCCGGCTGGATGCCGCCCGCCGCTGGCTGCCCTTGCTGGCGCTGCTGTTTCCCTTCATCGGTTCGGCCTGGTTCTATCTGAAGCCGCTGCTGCTGGACCAGGGCCTGCCGGCCGACCGCGTGGCGTGGCTGGCGGGCGTGGCCGGCGGCGCGGTGGGCGCCGCCGCCAGCGCGGTCAGCGCGCGCGGCCTGAAGCGCCTCGGCCCCGGTATCGCGGTGCCGGTCCATGCGGCGGCTGGATTTGTCGCGCTGCTCTGCCTGGCCGCGGCCGTCGGCCTGCACGCGCCGCCCGCCGTGCTGATCGCGTGCGCGCTGGGCATCGCCGCCGCCATGGGCGCGACCGCCGCGCTGGCCTTCGGCCTGATGATGTCGCACGCGCGCCCCGGCTTGCAGGCGCTGGACTACGGCATCCAGTCCAGCGTGTTCTCGCTGACCCGGATCCTGGCGCCGCTGGCGGCCGGCCTCTTGCTGGATGCGGCCGGCCCGGCCTGGATGCTGGCCGCGCTGGCCGCCGCCTCGGCCGGCGTATTGCTGCTGGCCCTGCGGACCGCTCCGGGGCTGCGGCTGTAGCCCCGGCGGCCGCGCTCAGGGCCGCGGGCTGCGCGCCAGCCAGGCTTCGGCCAGCTTCACGAAGGCGCTGGACCCGATGGGCAGCAGCGCGTCGTTGAAGTCGTAGCTGGTGTTGTGGACCAGGCAGGGGCCCATGCCGTGGCCGGACTCGCGATGGTCGCCGTCGCCGTTGCCGATGAAGCAATAGCTGCCCGGCACCGCTTCCAGCATGAAGGAGAAATCCTCGGCCGCCATGATGGGCGTCTGGACCAGCACCTGTTCCCGGCCCACGACCTCGGCCAGGACGTCGCGCATGAAGGCGGTCTCGGCCTCGTGGTTGATGGTGGACGGATAGTGGCGGGTGAAGACGAAGTCGCACTCGGCGCCGAACATGCCGGCCACGTGTTGCGCGATCTCGCCCATGCGCCGCTCGATCAGGTCCAGCGTTTCGCGGGTGTAGGCTCGCACCGTGCCGCGCAGTTCGCAGGTGTCGGGGATGACGTTGACGACTCCGCCGGCCTGCACCGTGGTCACCGAGATCACCGCCGTCTCCAGCGGCTTCTTGTTGCGGCTGATGATGGTCTGGAACGCCTCGATCATCTGGGCTGCCGCGGGAATGGGGTCGATGGCCAGGTGCGGCATGGCCGCGTGGCCGCCCTTGCCGCGGATCGTCACGTGGAATTCGTTGTTGGACGCCAGCACCGGGCCCGGCGAAGAGGCGAAGCAGCCGACGGGAATGCCCGGCATGTTGTGCATGCCGAACACCGCTTCCATCGGGAACTTCTCGAACAGGCCGTCGCGCATCATTTCGCGCGCGCCGCCGCCGCGTTCTTCGGCGGGCTGGAAGATCAGGTAGACCGTGCCGTCGAAGTTGCGGTGGCGCGCCAGGTGCTGCGCCGCGCCCAGCAGCATGGCGGTGTGGCCGTCGTGGCCGCAGGCGTGCATCACGCCCGCGTGCTTGCTGGCATGCTCGAACTGGTTCGCCTCGTGCATGGGCAGCGCGTCCATGTCGGCGCGCAGCCCCACCGTGCGCGGCGAATCGCCGTTCTTGATCACCCCCACCAGGCCGGTCTTGCCGAATCCGCGGTGCACGGCGATGCCCCAGCCTTCCAGCAATTCCGCCACCAGGTCCGACGTGCGGTTCTCTTCGAACGCCAGCTCCGGATGGGCATGGATGTCGCGGCGGATGCCGCGGATGGAAGGCGAGTTTTCGACGATGTCTTCGATCAGGTTCATAAGGCGATGGCGGCCCCGCCAGCGGCGCCGCGATGAGGGGTTGGGAGGATGGGGGAATTCAATCGGGCTTGATGCCCAGCCTGCGCAGCACGGGGCCCGAGGCGTCCCGTTCGGCCGCGATCCGCTGGGCGAAGGCCGGCGCCGCCAGATGATACGGCAGCGAACCGTGGCTGGCGTACATCTGCTTGAGCGCGCCGTCCTGCTGGGCGCGGCCGATCTCGGCGTTGAGCCGCTGCACGATCGCGTCGGGCGTGCCCGCGCTGGCCGCGACGCCCAGCCACACCGCGCCTTCGAAGCCGCGGAAATTGCGCTCGGCCAGCGTGGGCGCCTTGCCGAAGGCGGCGTCCGGCACCGCTTCGCTGATCGCCAGCACGCGCAGCCGGCCGTCCTTGACCATGGGCTCGACCAGGGCGGTGCCGGCGAAGTACATCTCCGTGTCTCCGGCCAGCACCGAATTCAGCGCGCCGGTGCCGGTCTTGAACGGCACGTGCATGATCTCGACGCCGGCCTGTTCGCGCAGCATCTCGAACAGCACGTGCGGCGGGCTGCCGTTGCCCGAGGACGCGTAGTTCAGCTTGCCGGGCTGCTTGCGCGCCAGCGCCAGCAACTGCTCCAGCGACTGCGCGGGCATCTTGTCGTTGACCGTGAGCGCCATCGGAATGATCGCCAGCGGGCTGACCGGCCGCAGGTCGCGCTCGGGGTCGTAGTTCAGGGCCGGGAAAATATAGGGGTTCCACACCAGGTGCGCGTTGGTGACCAGCGCCAGCGTGTGGCCGTCCGCCGGCGCGGACTTGAGCTGCTGCATCGCCAGCATGCCGCCGGCGCCCGGCTTGTTTTCCACCACCACGGGCTGGCCCAGCGCGTGGTGCAGCCGCTCGGCCAAGGGCCGCGCGAACAGGTCGGGCAGGCTGCCGGGCCCGCCGTTGACCAGGATGGTCACGGGCCGGGTCGGCCAGTCGTCGGCGCGGGCCGAGGGGCCGGCGGCCAGCGCGGCCAGTGCCGCCAGGCAGCCCGCCGCGCGCCGGATGTCGTGTAGCCGTATCACCGCTTGTCTCCTGTGCGCCTGCCGCCGGCTTTGTGCCGGTCATTCTGGGCGGCGTCTTTTTCTACGATAAGCAGCATAAATCTCGGCGTCAATAATTATTATCGAGATTTTTTGCGCGCATGATAAAGTAGCGCCATGTCAGACGCCATGCTGCTTCCTCCGCTCACCCATTCCGCCTCGGCCAACACCCTGGTGGGCGCGGCCTACGTCAGCCTGCGCCGCGACATCATCCAGGGCAAGCTGCCCCCGGGCTCGCGCCTGCGGGTCGAACACCTCAAGGACGACTACGGCGTGGGCGCCGGCACCCTGCGCGAAGCGCTGGCCCTGCTGGTGTCGGACGCGCTCGTCATCGCCCACGGCCAGCGCGGCTTCCACGTCACGCCGATCTCGCTCGAAGACTTCCGCGACATCACCGAAAACCGCGTGCTGCTGGAGACCGAAGCCCTGCGACAGTCCATCGCCGTCGGCGACGACGATTGGGAAAGCGCCGTGCTGGCCGCCTTCCACCGCCTGGGCAAGGCCGAGCAGCGCCTGGCCGCCGACCCGGAAGCGCGCTTCGAGGAATGGGAACAGCGCAACCGCGAGTTCCACCGCGAACTGATCCGCGCCTGTCCCTCGCGCTGGATGCATCACTTCCTGGGCATCCTGTACCAGCAGGCCGAACGCTACCGCCGCCTGACCGTCACGCGCAAGCCCATCGCGCGCGACCTGCACGACGAACACCAGGGCATTCTCGACGCCACGCTGGCCCGCGACGCCGACCGCGCCTGCGCGCTCTTGGCCAGCCACATCCGCCTGACCTACGACGCCGTCGCGCGGCTGCCGCCCGAACTGTTCACGCCCTCGGCCTGAACCGCCGGCGCGGCGCGGTCAGCCCGCGCCGGCCCGGTGCTGGGCCAGCACCTCGCGCAGGGATTGCGCCGCCCGTTCCAGGATGGGCACGGCGCGCAGCAGTTCGTCGAGCATCACGCGGGCCGTGGGCGCGTGGCAGGCCACCGCCGCCACGACACGCTCGTCCGCGTCGCGCACCGGCACCGCCACCGCGCTCATGCCGCGCACGAATTCCTCGTTGTCGATGCCGATGCCCCTGGCGGCCAGGCGTTCCAGTTCCTCTTCGAGCCTGGCCGGGTCCGTCAACGTGCGCGGCGTGTTGCGCGTGAGCGGCAGCCGCGCCAGCACGCGGCCGCGCTCCAGGCGGTTCATGGAAGCCAGGAACAGCTTGCCGCTGGCGGTGCAGTGCATGGGCACGTGGCTGCCCACCGCGAAGAACAGCCGCAGCGGCTCGGTGGTTTCCACGCGTTCCATGTAGACCACGCGGTCGCCGTCGGGCGCGGTGAGGTTGCAGGTTTCGCCCAGGGTGCCGACCAGTTGCGCAAGCACGGCGCGGCAGGCTCGCGTGAAGGCGGACGCGCGCAAGGTGGACAGGGCCAGGGCAGAGGCCTGCGGCCCCGGCACATAGCCGTTCTCGGTGGGCGTGGCGGCCACGAAACCGGCGCGCTGCATGGCCGCCAGCAGGCGCATCAAGGTGGTCTTGGGCATGTCGAGCCGCTGCGCCAACTGAGCCAGCGTGGGCGGATGCTGGGCCCGCGCCAGATGATCCAGCACCAGCAGCGCGCGCAGCGAACGCGACGCTTCCTGCGTCTCGCCGGCCGCGCTTTCGGCCGCGCCGTCGTCCGCCCGCGCCGATGCTGCACTGCGATTTTGAAACTGAATCCGCATATTCTGTTCCACTTTTCCGCCCCTGCGCGTGTTGTGCTTTGTTCTGCGCGCCTGCTTCCTAGAATCGCCACAAATGCACGAAGGCCCGCGCTGCGCCGGACCCTCGATCCAGTATATAAGTGCGCCCCACAACGACAAGCAGGGTAAACGCGCCGTCGGACGTTCCGGCCGGGCGCGCGGCGCCCTGCTGCAGGGAGAACTTGCGGACATGTCCGATACCGTGGATTACATCGTGGTTGGGGCCGGTTCGGCCGGATGCGTGATGGCCAACCGGCTGAGCGCCAGCGGCGCGCATTCCGTCTGCCTGCTGGAAGCCGGGCCCAAGGACAGCTACCCGTGGATACACATCCCCATCGGCTATGGGAAGACGATGTTCCACAAGGTCGTGAACTGGGGCTACTACACCGACCCCGACCCCAACATGCTGGACCGGCGCATCTACTGGCCGCGCGGCCGCACGCTGGGCGGGTCCAGCGCCATCAACGGCCTGATCTACATCCGCGGCCAGCGGCGCGACTACGACGCCTGGGCCGCGGCCGGCAACCC
The DNA here is from genome assembly GCF_037619525.1 of Achromobacter veterisilvae. Classification (NCBI taxonomy): domain Bacteria; kingdom Pseudomonadati; phylum Pseudomonadota; class Betaproteobacteria; order Burkholderiales; family Alcaligenaceae; genus Achromobacter; species Achromobacter veterisilvae. Next base: position 4,630,209 of record NZ_CP148753.1, read on the forward strand.
GGGCTGGAGCTGGGACGATTGCCTGCCCTACTTCCGCAAGCTGGAAAACAATGACCTGGGCCCCGGCCCCACGCGCGGCACCGACGGCCCGCTCAACGCCACCTCCATCAAGACGCCGCATCCGCTGGTGCAGGGGTTGATCGCCGCGGCGGAAAGCCTGGGCGTTCCCCGCGTGGACGACTTCAATACCGGCGACCAGGAAGGCGTGGGCTATTACCAGCTCACCACGCGCAACGGCCGCCGCTGCTCCACCGCCGTCGCCTATCTGCGGCCCGCCCAGGGACGCGCCAACCTGCGCGTGGAGACCGGCGCGCACGCCATGGCCATCCTGTTCGAGGGCACCCGCGCCTGCGGCGTGCGCTACCGGCAGCACGGCCAGGTGCGCACCTTGCGCGCCCGCCGCGAGGTGGTGCTGTGCGCCGGCGCGCTGCAGTCGCCCCAGTTGCTGCAGCTTTCCGGCGTGGGCCCCGCCGCGCTGCTGCGCCAGTTCGGCATCGGGATCGTGCGCGACCTGCCCGGCGTGGGCGAAAACCTGCAGGACCACCTGCAGATCCGGCTGATCTACGAAACCACCCGCCCCATCACCACCAACGACCAGTTGCGCACGCTGTCCGGGCGCGCCCGCATGGGGCTGGAGTGGCTGCTGTTTCGCAGCGGCCCGCTGGCGGTGGGCATCAACCAGGGCGGGCTGTTCTGCCGCGTGGACCCGGCCAGCCGCACGCCCGACACCCAGTTCCATTTCGCCACGCTGTCGGCCGACATGGCCGGCGGCAAGGTGCATCCGTTCTCGGGCTGCACCTATTCGGTGTGCCAGTTGCGCCCCTCGTCGCGCGGCCGCGTGCGCCTGCGCAGCGCCGATCCCTTCGAGGCACCATCCATGCAGCCGAACTACCTGTCGACCGAACTGGACCGCCGCATGACGGTGGCCGCGGTCAAGTACGCGCGGCGGATCGCCGCGACCCCGCCGCTGGCCGGGATGATGAAGCGCGAATTCCGCCCCGGGCCGGACGTGCGCGCGGACGACGAGATCTTGCACTTCTGCCGCGAGTACGGCGCCACGATCTTCCATCCGTCGGGCACCGCGAAGATGGGGCCGCGCAGCGATCCCATGGCCGTCGTGGACGAGCGCCTGCGCGTGCACGGCGTGGCGGGGCTGCGCGTGGTGGATTGCTCGATCATGCCCACGCTGGTTTCCGGCAACACCAACGTGCCGGTGGTGATGCTGGCCGAGCGCGCGGCCGATTTCATATTGCAAGAACTCAGGCAGGCGCATCCGCAGGCGCTGCAGGTCGCCGCCTGAACCCCCACGGCGCAGGACGACGCAGATTGTCCGGCCGCCACCCCCAAAGGAGACTAGACATGGCCAAGCAGAACGAAGCCGCGGTGCGCAGAGTCGTCGCCGCGTCGCTGATCGGCGCCACCATCGAGTGGTACGACTTTTTCTTGTATGGCGTCGTCGCAGGCATTGTGTTCAACAAGCTGTATTTCCCCACCGGCGACCCGCTGGTCTCCACCATGCTGGCCTACACCACCTTCGCGGTGGGCTTCGTCACCCGGCCGCTGGGCGGGCTGATCTTCGGCCACTTCGGCGACCGCATCGGCAGGAAGAGCATGCTGGTGATGACCTTGATGATCATGGGCGTGGCGACCTTCCTGATCGGCCTGGTCCCCACCTACGACAGCATCGGCATCTGGGCGCCCATCCTGCTGCTGCTCCTGCGCGTGTTCCAGGGCATCGGGCTGGGCGGCGAATGGGGCGGCGCGGTGCTGATGGCCTACGAGTACGCGCCGCCCGGCAAGAAAGGCTTCTACGCGTCGCTGCCGCAGATCGGGCTGGCGATCGGGCTGTGCCTGGCCTCCGGCACGGTGGCGCTGCTCTCCACCCTGCTGACCGACGCGCAGTTCATGGCCTGGGGCTGGCGCGTCGCCTTCCTGGCGTCCGCCGCGATGGTGCTGGTCGGCATGTACATCCGGCTGAACATCAAGGAAACGCCCGAGTTCGCGGCGGTCAAGAAGAACAACGCCGAAAGCCGCATCCCCTTCGCCGACATGTTCAAGCGCTATCCGGGCAACGTCTTCAAGGGCATGGGCGCGCGCTACATCGACGGCGTGTTCTTCAACGTGTTCGGCGTGTTCTCGATCTCGTACCTGACGCAGACCGTGCAGATCACGCGCACCGAGGCGCTCATCGGCGTGATGGCCGCGGCCCTGGTCATGTGCTTCTTCATTCCCTTCTTCGGCCGCCTGTCGGACCGCGTCGGACGCACGCGGGTCTATTTCTGGGGGTCGCTCATCACCGCCGCGGCGTCCTTCCCCGGCTTCTGGCTGATGCTCAACAGCCAGGGCAGCGTCATGCTGATCTGGCTGGCCATCATCGTGCCGTTCGGCATTCTGTACGCCGCCGTGTACGGGCCGGAGGCGGCGCTGTTCTGCGAACTGTTCGACGCCAAGGTGCGCTACACCGGCATTTCCTTCGTCTACCAGTTCTCGGGGATCTTCGCCTCGGGCATCACGCCCATCATCGCGACCGCGCTGCTCAAGACGGGCGGCGGCGAGCCCTGGCTGATCTGCCTGTACGTGCTGTTCTCGGGCGTGGTGTCGGCGGTGTGCGCGTGGCTGATCGGGCGCGGCAAGCAGCCCGCGGAGGAAGACGCCGCCGCGTCCCTGCCGCCCGCGAGCCTGCGCAAGGCGTAAGCCGGGAACCGCGCCGCGCCGGGTGGATCCGGGGCGGCGCGGACCGCTTCAGGCCGCCGCCACCGGCCGGCCGTAGAACGGGTAGTTGGGATCGTTGTAGCCGTGCGACGAGGCATGGCCCGGCGTCACCCAGCCGTTCACGACGGTCTCGTCCTCGGCCGTGATCGTCACGTCCAGGGCGGCGTAGTAATCGTCCATCTGCGCCAGGGTGCGCGGCCCGGCGATGACGGCGGTGATGACCGGATTGGCCAGCACCCAGGCGGTGGCGAAATGCCCGGCCTGCACGCCGCGCGCCGCGGCGTGCGCCACCAGCTTCTGCGCGATCTGGAGGGATTCTTCGCGGAACTCGGTCGCCAGGATGCGGGAATCGCCGCGGCCCGCCCGGGTACCCTCCGCCGGCGCCTGGCCCGGCAGGTACTTGCCGGTCAGCACGCCGCGCGCGATCGGGCTGTAGGGCACCACGCCCAGGCCGTAGTGCTTGCAGGCCGGCAGGATTTCCACTTCGGGGCCGCGGTTGAGCATGTTGTAGTACGGCTGGCACACCACCGGCTGGGGCACGCCCATTTTCTCGCACAGGCGCATCACTTCGGCGATGCGCCAGCCGCGGAAGTTGGACAGCCCGAAGCTGCGCAGCTTGCCCGCGCGGATCAGGTCGCCCAGCGCCCACAGCGCCTCTTCCAGGTTCTCTTCGTGGTAGTCGCGGTGCAGGTAGAGGATGTCCATGAAGTCGGTGTCCAGCCGGGCCAGGCTGGCCTCCACCCCGCGGACCAGCCACTGGCGCGAATAGTGCGACCGGTTCGGCCCCTTGCCCACCGGGTTGCCGATCTTGCTGGCCAGCACCCAGTCGTGGCGCTGCCCTTTCAGCAGCTTGCCCACCACTTCTTCCGAGCGGCCGCCGTTGTAGACGTCGGCGGTGTCGATGAAATTCAGCCCGTGATCGCGCGCCGACGCGACGATGCGGGCGGCCTCTTCGTCGGGCGTCTGCTCCCCGAACATCATGGTGCCCAGGCATAGCGGGGATACACGGAGATTGCTGCGGCCCAGTCGGCGGTAGTTCATGGCTAGCTTCCTCTCATTCACGGAAATGGATTAGACGCGAGCATGCAACGGCAAGCCCGTGCCCGTCAAACCGGGCCCGCCGGATGCGGCCAGCCCCATCCGCATCTAGAGCATTTTGGGTTGGATTGTTGACATTCGGTTTGTGAGGCCGGAGTTCTTGAACCGCCGGGGTCCGGACTGCGGGATTCCGATGCTCGCCCCGGTGGGGCTGCGCTTCGGATCCCTCCGCCCGGCCCCCGGCTCACGGCATCCGCCCATGAAGGGGGGGAAGAATGCCCCCACGCCGCGCCTTCGGCTTGCTGCCCCCCAAGGGGGCGCTTTTTTGCCTTGGGGCGGCCCGGCGGCAAAAAAACTCGTATGACGCGACTGCCAGCCGAGGACCCCGGAGCCATCCGAAGCGCAGCCCCACCGGGGCGAGCATCGGAATGGCGCAGGGCAGCCTCGGCGGTTTAGAACCCCGACATCCGCAAGCTCGAAGCCCCCGCGCCCTAGATCCTGAACGTCAAAAACCAATTCAAAAACGCGCTAGACGCCAGCGTCCACCGCCGCCAGGATCTTGCCGAACAGCGCGTCGGCATGGGCCGAGTTCAGCCAGCGCACGATCACGACCATCTTGCGTTCGGGTTCGACCCACGTGAACGAGCTGCCCGCGCCCACGCCGAAGAAGCTGGAGGCCGGCACGCTGGGGAACACCCGGCCTTCGTGGTTCAGCCAGATGAGATAGCCGTAGTACGGCGCGATGGCGCAAGGCGTGCGCATGGCCTGGATCCATTCGGCGGACAGCACCTGCTGGCCGTTGGCCTGGCCGCCGTTGAGCAGCATCTGGCCGATCAGCGCCTGGTCGCGGGCGCTGATGGACATGCCGCCGCCCCAGTGCGAACCGCCCGGCACGGACGGCATGCGCTGGCCGTCGATCTCGACCCAGGCGTTGTCGTAGCCCACCCATTGCCAGTTTTCGCTGGCGCCGATCGGGCGCGTGACGGCTTCGCGGAAGACCTCGGGCAGCGGCTTGCGGAACAGGTGCAGAAGCGCATACGAAAGCTGATTGATGCGCACGTCGTTGTATTCCCAGTACGTGCCCGGGCGCTGCAGCGGCCGCGCGTCGCCCTTCTTGCCGTCGGGCGGCACGCCGAAGGTGACGGCGCGGTAGCGGTCGGCCTGGTCGGACACGCCGAAGCGCTCGCCTTCCCATTCGCTCGTCTGCTGCAACAGGTGGCGCCAGGTGATGTCGGCATTCTGGCCGCTGTCGAAGCCGATGCCGGGCACGCGCTTGCCGACCGGCTCGTCCACGTCCGGCAACAGGCCGCGGTCATGCGCCACGCCCGCCAGGATCGCCAGGTAGAGTTTGGCGACGCTGAACGTCAGGTCGGCGCGGTCGGGCTCGCCCCAGGACGCGACGGTCTTGCCGTCCACCACCACCACGCCCGACACCGGGCCGCGATCGTGGATGGGGCCCAGCAGGCGGTTCCAGGGCGGCGGATCGTTCAGGTGCACGCCAAAGACGCCCTTGACGCTGCGGTCCCAGGCGGATTCGTGGTCATTGGCGAACTGGATCGCCTGCTGCATGAGCGTATTCATTCGTTGTCCTCATCATCATCCACAGTGTTTTCAATCGGGGGGGCTCTATCCCACCAGGAATTCCATCGCCGCCCGCACGCCGCCCGGACGATGCGGCACGCCGGCGGCGGCCAGCCCCATCTCCACGCCGGCCAGCGTGCCGCACAGCGTCAGGTCGTTGAAGTGGCCCAGGTGACCGATGCGGAAGACGCGGTCGGCCAGCTTGCCCAGGCCCTGCCCCAGCGACATGTCGAACCGTTCCAGCACCACCTTGCGGAAGGCGTCGGCGCCGTGTCCCGCCGGCATCAGCACCGCGGTCAGCGCCGGGCTGTGCGCGGCCGGGTCCAGGCTCAGCAGTTCCAGCCCCCAGGCTTCCACCGCCAGGCGCGTGGCCTGTGCGTGGCGGCGGTGGCGCGCAAATACCTGCGACAGGCCTTCCGCCTGCAGCATGGCCAGGGCCTCGTGCAGCCCGTAAAGCAGGTTGGTCGACGGCGTGTACGGAAAATAGCCGCGCGCGTTCGCGGCCAGCATTTCGCGCCAGTCCCAGTACGAACGCGGCAGGCGCGCCCCGTCGGCCGCGGCCAGGGCCTTGGCGCTGACGGCGTTGAAAGCCAGGCCGGGCGGCAGCATCAGCCCTTTCTGCGAACCCGCCACCGTCACGTCCACGCCCCATTCGTCATGACGGTAGTCGATGGAGCCCAGGGACGAAATCGTGTCTACCATCAGCAGCGCCGGGTGCCCCGCGCGGTCGATCGCCTTGCGCACCGCCGCGACGTCGCTGGTGACGCCGGTGGAGGTCTCGTTGTGCACTACGCACACGGCCTTGATCCGGTGGTCCGCGTCGCCGGCGAGCCGGGCGCCGATGGCGGCCGCGTCCACCGGACGGCGCCAATCGCCCTCCAGGAAATCCACGTCCAGGCCCAGCCGCCCCGCCAGCTTGCGCCAGAGGCTGGCGAAATGCCCGGTCTCGACCATGAGCACGCGGTCGCCCGGCGACAGCGTATTGACCAGCGCGGCTTCCCAGGCGCCGGTGCCCGACGACGGGAAGATCACCACCGGCGCCTGGGTCTGGAACACCTGCTTGACCCCGCTCAGCACCGCCAGTCCCAGCGCGCCGAATTCCGGGCCGCGATGGTCGATGGTGGGCTGGTCGATGGCGCGCAGCACGCGGTCGGGCACGTTGGTCGGCCCCGGAATCTGCAGGAAGTGCCGGCCGGAAGGATGGTTGTTCAGGGTAAGCATGCGACGCCCCAAAGTGGAATCTTTTTGTATACCAACGAAAGGTGCCGGCAGACAAACAGTGTATGCCCAGCATTCGGACTTGCGGCATGCGCCACTCTATCCCATTGTTTTTACGTTAATAACCTAGGGTATACACCCATCAGACCATTTGCCGTCCGGGTTTATAGTTCCGCAAAACACGGGGAATATTTGTATACCAATGAGCAGCGCTTCCAGCCTGATGCCCGCTTCCGCCGCCGACGCCGCGGCCGAAACCCCGCCCCAGGCGGCGCGCGGCGCGGGCAACGGCCGCACGCTGCCGGCGACGGTGGCCGGGCAACTGCGCGAACGCATCATCCAGGGGGAATTCCCGCCCGCCTCGCGCCTGAACGAACGCGCGCTGTGCGACCTGCTGGGCGTGTCCCGCACGCCCTTGCGCGAAGCGTTCCGCCTGCTGGCCGCCGAGGGCCTGGTGCAGATCGAGCCGAACCGGGGCGCGCAGGTGGTGGCGCTGTCCGAGGCCAACATCCGCGAAGCCTTCGAAGTGATCGGCGGCCTGGAAGCCATGTCGTGCCGGCTGGCCTGCGAACGCGCCACGGACCTTGAAATCGCCGAGATCCGGGCGCTGACCTATGAAATGATGGCCAGCCACGCGCGCCGCGACCTGCCCACCTATTTCCGGACCAACCGCGAGATCCACGAACGCATCAGCCTGGCCTCGCACAACAGCCTGCTCAAGCAGTTGTACGACGCCCAGAACGCGCGCATCCAGAACCTGCGGTTCGTCTCGAACGAAAACCGCCAGAAATGGGACCTGGCGATGCGCGAACACATCGAGATGGCCGAGGCCCTGGAAGCGCGCGACGCCGACCGGCTGGCCGGCATCATGCGCCAGCACCTGCAACGCAAGTGCGAGGCGGCGCTGGCGGCCTTGCGCCATGCGCCCGCCGCGCCGCCCGATTCAGACTGACACCCCTTTCCCGCCCGACGGTTACGCCGCCCGACGGTTACGCAGTAGATACGCAGTACGTGCAGTGACTTCCACAGGAGCCTCGCCATGGCCGATTGCCGCGTCCCCCCCGTATCATCCCCGCCTTTCCTCCGCAGCTTCCCCCCGCTCAAGGCCCTGGCCGCCGCCATGCTGGCCTGCGCCGCGCTCGCGGCCCAGCCGGCCCTGGCCGGCAAGAAGGACGACACTCTGCGCATGGCGTACGACCAGGCGCCCGAAAGCGTGGACCCGTACTACAACAACGTGCGGATCGGCGTCATCATCGCCGCCAACGTCTGGGACACCCTGCTCTACCGCGATCCGGTCACCAACGAATACAAGGGGCAGCTCGCCAAGAGCTGGAAGCAGGTCGACGACAAGACCCTGGAATTCGAACTGCGCGAAGGCGTCAAATTCCACAATGGCGAAGAGTTCGACGCGGACTCGGTGGTGTACACGCTGAACTATGTGGCCGATCCGAAGAACAAGGCCGTGACGCAGCAGAACGTGGCCTGGATCGACAAGGTCGAGAAAATCGACAAGTACAAGGTGCGCCTGACCACCAAGGAGCCCTTCCCCGGCGCCAAGGAATACCTGTCCACCACCGCCGCCATCCATCCGGCCAAGTACTACCAGGAGGTCGGCCCCAAGGGCATGAACGCCAAGCCCGTGGGCTCGGGCCCGTACAAGGTGGTGGACTACCAGCCCGGCAAGTCCATCACGCTGGAACGCAACGCCGACTACTTCAAGGACTCGCCCAAGGCCCAGCCGAAGATCGGCAAGGTGGTCATCCGCTTCATCCCCGACCGCCAGACGCAGATGGCCGAAGTCATCTCGGGCGGCGAGGACCTGATCATGAGCGTGCCCAAGGACCAGGCCGAACAACTGGGCGCGATGCCGGCGCTGCAGATGGTCACGGGCGACACCATGCGCATCGTCTTCATGCAGATGAACATCCTGGAAGGCACGCCGGCGCCGCAGCTCAAGGACGAGCGCGTGCGCCGCGCCATCATCCACGCGATCGACCGCGAGTCCATGCTCAAGAACATCGTGGGCGAAGGCGGCGGCCTCATCAACACCATCTGCACGCCCTCGCAGGTGGGCTGCACCCAGGACGGCGCCCCGGTCTACAAGTACGATCCCGCGCTCGCCAAGAAACTGCTGGCCGAGGCCGGCTACCCGAACGGCTTCGACATCGACATCGTGGCCTACCGCGAACGCAACCAGACCGAAGCCATCATCAACTACCTGCAGGCGGTCGGCATCCGCGCCAAGCTGAACTTCCTGCAGTACGCGGCCATGCGCGACATGATCCGCGCCAACAAGGCCTCGCTCACGCACCAGACCTGGGGCTCCAACCTGGTCAACGACGTGTCCGCCTCCACGCCGGTGTACTTCGCCTTCGGCAACGACGACATCACCCGCGACCCGCAGGTGCGCGACCTGCTCAACAAGGGCGACCACACGATAGAAAGCGCGGCGCGCAACGCCGCCTACAAGCAGGCGCTGGACCAGATCGCGCAGAAGGCCTACGCGGTGCCGTTGTGGACGCTGCCGGCGTACTACGTCGCCACCAAGGACGTGAACTTCAAGCCCTACTCGGACGAGCTGGTGCGCTTCTGGGACATGAGCTGGAAGTAAGGCGCGGCCTGCGCCGGGCCGGCCGCGAGCCGGTCCGGCGGCGCGAAACGGAGAGGAAGTCCTATGCTTTACTTCACGATCAGGCGCCTGGGCCTGGCGGTGCTGGTGGCACTGACCGTCTCGATCCTGGCGTTCCTGCTGCTGCACCTGTCGGGCGATCCGGCGCTGGCGCTGGCCGGCGAAGGCGCGCGGCAGGCCGACATCGACATGATCCGCAAGACCTACGGCCTGGACCGGCCGCTGGCCGTGCAGTACGCCGACTGGCTCTGGCACATCCTGCAGGGCGATTTCGGCACCTCGGTGTATTTCAAGACCGAGGCCGGGCCGCTGATCCTCTCCAAGCTCAAGACCACGCTGCTGCTGGGCCTGGGCGCGCTGGGCTTCGCCCTCGCGATCTCCATTCCGCTGGGCGTGCTGGCCGCGCTGTACAAGGGCAGCCTGATCGACCGCGCCTGTCTGGCCATCGCGGTGCTGGGCCAGGCGCTGCCCAACTTCTTCTTCGCGCTGATCCTCATCATGCTGTTCTCGATCTCGCTGCGCCTGCTGCCGGTATCGGGCAGCGGTAGCTGGCAGCATTTCGTGATGCCTGCGATCGCGCTGGGCTACTACGTGGCCCCCGCCTTCATGCGGCTGATCCGCGCCGGCATGATCGAAGTCCTGGCCGCCGACTACATCCGCACCGCGCGGGCCAAGGGCCTGCCGGCACGCACCATCGTCTTCAAGCACGCGCTGCGCAACGCCATCGTGCCGGTGGTGGCGCTGGCGGCGGTGCAACTGGGCTACCTGCTGGGCGGCTCGGTCGTCATCGAAACCATTTTCGCGCTGGACGGCCTGGGCTACCTGGCCTACCAGAGCATCACCTACAAGGACTATCCCGTGATGCAGCTCATCGTGCTGCTGCTGTCGGTGCTGTACGTGCTCCTGACCCTTGCCTCCGATATCGCCAACGCGTGGCTCGATCCCCGCATCCGGGTGTCCTGACATGACCGCGCCCACCCTGACCCCGTCCGTGCCCGGCACGCCTCCGCAGGCGCCGCTGGAACTGTCCGCATCCGCCCTGCGCTGGCGCCGGCTGCGGCGCAACAAGGCGCTATTGGCCGGCGGCGGCATCCTGCTGGCCATCGTGCTCATCGCGCTGCTCGCGCCCTGGATCTCGCCGCACGACCCGTACTTCCAGGACCTGGCGTACCGCACCGCGCCGCCCGTCTGGTACGACAAGGGCACCTGGCTGCATCCGCTGGGCACCGACCAACTGGGCCGCGACTACCTGTCGCGCCTGTTCTACGGCGCCCGCATTTCGCTTTTGATCGGCATCAGCGTCGCGCTGATCTCCGGCCTGATCGGCACGGCCATGGGCATGGCGGCCGGCTACTTCGGCGGCAAGACCGACATGGCCGTGTCCTTCCTGATCACCACCCGCCTGTCCATGCCCGTGATCCTGGTGGCGCTGGCCACGGTGGCCATCGTGGGCGGTTCGCTCTGGGTCGTGATCCTGGTGCTGGGGCTGCTCAAGTGGGACCGCTACGCGGTCGTCATGCGCAGCGCCACCCAGCAGGTCCGTTCGCTGGAATACGTGGCCGCGGCGCAGGCGGCGGGCGCGTCCACCTGGCGCATCGTCTGGGGCGAAGTGCTGCCCAACGTGGTGCCGCAGTTGATCGTGATCGCCACGCTGGAAGCCGCCAGCGCCATCCTGCTGGAAGCCTCGCTGTCCTTCCTGGGCCTGGGCGTGCAGCCCCCGCTGCCGTCGTGGGGCCTGATGATCTCGGAAGCCAAGGCCTACATGTTCTTCTCGTTCTGGCTGATCGCCATTCCCGGGTCGGCGCTGGCCCTGCTGATCTTCGCCATCAACCTGGCGGGCGACGGGCTGCACCAGCTCCTGACGCCCGAAGAGAGGGCCTGACCATGACCGACAACGAAATCGTCCTGGACGTAGAAGGGCTGACCGTCGACATCGCCACGCCGCGCGGCGCCCTGCACGCGGTGCGCGACGTGTCCTTCCAGGTCAGGCGCGGCGAAACGCTGTGCCTGGTCGGGGAATCGGGCTGCGGCAAGTCCATGACCTCGCTGGCCATCATGGGCCTGCTGCCCAAGGCCGCGCAGCGCCGCACCCGCCGGCTGTCGGTGCTGGGCGAGGACCTGTCCGCCGCGCGCGGGCGGCGGATCAACGCCCTGCGCGGCAGCAAGATGGCCATGATCTTCCAGGAGCCCATGACGGCGCTGAACCCCGCCTACGCCATCGGCGAACAACTGACCGAACACTACATCCACCATTGCAAGGCCGGCGCGCGGCAGGCGCGGGACCGCGCGGTCGAACTGCTGGAGAAGGTCGGCATCGCCTCGGCGGGGCAGCGGCTGGCCCAGTATCCGCACCAGTTGTCGGGCGGACTGCGCCAGCGGGTGATGATCGCCATGGCGCTGATGTGCGGGCCCGAGCTGCTGATCGCCGACGAACCCAGCACCGCGCTGGACGTCACCATCCAGGCGCAGATCCTGCGGCTGCTGGCGGACTTGCAGGCCGAACTCGGCATCGCGATGGTGCTGATCACCCACGACCTGGGCGTGGTCGCGCGCATCGCGCGGCAGGTGGCCGTGATGTACGCCGGCCAGATCGTCGAGGAAGGGCCGGTGGCCGAGCTCTTCGCCTCGCCCCGCCATCCCTACACCGAGGGACTGCTGGGCTGTATCCCCGTGCCCGGCCGCACGCCGCCGGGCGAAGCGCTGGGCACCATCCCCGGCGTCGTGCCCGCGCTGGTGGGCGACCTGCAAGGCTGCGCCTTCTTCGACCGCTGCCCCCATGCGCAAGAACGCTGCCGCCAGACCGTGCCCGTGCACGGGGCCGAAACGGGGCAACGCTGGCGCTGCGTCCTCCACCCGGAAGGAGCCCTGGCATGAATTCATTGCCATTGCTGCAAGCCGATGCCGTCAGCCGGCAGTTCTCGATCCGGTCGGGCATGTTCCGCCCGCGCAGCACCCTGCATGCCGTCAATGGCGTGGACCTGGCGGTGGAGCGCGGCGCGGTGCTCGGCATCGTGGGCGAATCGGGCTGCGGAAAATCCACGCTGGCCCGCATGCTGCTGGGCCTGACGCCCCCGACCGAAGGCGCGGTGCGGCTGGACGGGCAGGACATCCGCGGCCTGGGCCGGCGCGCGCTGGCCCGCCGCGTGCAGCCGATCTTCCAGGACCCGTATTCCTCGCTGAACCCGCGGCGCTCCATCGCCTCCATCGTGTCGCTGCCGCTGGAGGTGCACGGCATCGACAACCCCGGCCAGCGCAAGGCCATCGAGATGCTCGAACGCGTGGGGCTGCCGCCGCGGCTGGCCCACAACACACCGGGCCAGTTGTCCGGCGGGCAGCGGCAGCGCGTGGCCATCGCGCGCGCGCTGGTGATGCATCCCGAGATCGTCATCTGCGACGAACCCACTTCCGCGCTGGACGTGTCGGTGCAGGCGCAGATCATGAACCTGCTGATGGACCTGCGGCGCGAGTTCAATCTCACCTACGTCTTCATCAGCCACAACCTGGCGGTGGTGGAGCACATCGCCACCCACGTGGCGGTGATGTACCTGGGCAGGGTCGTGGAATCCGCGTCCACGGCGCAGCTCTTCCACGATCCCCGCCATCCCTACACCCAGGCGCTGCTGGCCTCGGTGCTGACGCCCGAACCCGGCCTGGGGATCCCGGACATGGGGCTGGGACTGTCGTTCCCGGACCCGCTGCATCCGCCCTCCGGCTGCCCGTTCCACCCGCGCTGCCAGCACGCCATGCCGCTATGCAAGACGGAACGCCCGCCGCTGGCCCGGCGCGAACATGCCCTGGTGGCCTGCCACCTCTATCCCACCGCCCCCTCTTCCCCCAACGGAGCCCAGCCATCATGACCCGCGCACATGCCATCGCCCAGGCGGAACAGTGTTTCGATTCCGGCGCCTTCCGCGCCCTGCTGGCGCGCCGCCTGGCGATGCCCACCGAAAGCCAGAACCCCGAACGCGCCGCGGTACTGGCCGACTACCTGGAAAGCGAGATCCGGCCGGCCTTCGAAGCCCTGGGCTTCGCCTGCCGGACCTTGACGCATCCGAAGGCGCTGGCGCCGTTCCTGTACGCCGAACGCATCGAGGACCCGGCCCTGCCCACCGTGCTGGGCTACGGCCACGGCGACGTCATCCGCGGCCTGGAGCGGGAATGGAAGGAAGGCCTGTCGCCCTGGGCGCTGACCGAATCCGAAGGCCGCTGGTACGGCCGCGGCATCGCCGACAACAAGGGCCAGCACACCATCAATATGGAAGCCTTGCGGCTCGTGCTGGAAACGCGCGGCAAGCTGGGCTTCAACGCCAAGTACTTGATCGAGATGGGCGAGGAAACCGGCTCGATGGGCCTGCGCGAACTGTGCGAGGAACACCGGGACCTGCTCTCGGCCGACCTGCTCATCGCGTCCGACGGGCCGCGGCTGAGCGCGCAGCGGCCCACCGTGTTCCTGGGCGCGCGCGGCAGCCTGAACTTCGACCTCACCATCGACGCCCGCGCCGGCGGCCACCACTCGGGCAACTGGGGCGGCCTGATCTCCAATCCCGGCATCCAGTTGGCCCATGCCATTTCCACGCTGGTGTCGCCCACGGGCCAGATCCGCGTTCCCGAATGGGTGCCCGCCGAATTGCCGCCCGCGGTGCGGCGCGCCCTGGCCGACTGTCAGGTGGACGGCGGCGCCGACGGCCCCGAGATCGAACCCGGCTGGGGCGAGCCCGGGCTGTCGCCCGCCGAACGCGTGTTCGGCTGGTGCTCGTTCGAGGTCCTGGCCTACAAGACCGGCAATCCGGACACCCCCGTCAACGCCATTCCACCCAAGGCCTGGGCGCGCTGCCAGTTGCGCTTCGTGGTGGGCGTGGACCCCGACGAACTCATCCCCGCCCTGCGCCGCCACCTGGACCGCCAGGGCTTTCCCATGGTCAAGATCGCGCTGACGCGCGAAAGCATGTTCCGCGCCACGCGCATCGACCCGGAGGACGCCTGGGTGCGCTGGGCGGTGGCATCGCTGGAGCGCACCTCGGGCGCCAAGGCGGCCGTGCTGCCCAACCTGGGCGGGTCGCTGCCCAACGACATCTTCACGGACGTGCTGGGCCTGCGCACCATCTGGGTGCCGCACTCCTACCCCGGCTGCTCGCAGCACGCGCCGAACGAGCACCTGCCCCCGGACCTGCTGCGCCAGGCCCTGAGCCTGATGACCGGGCTGTACTGGGACCTGGGCGCGGGCGGCACGCCGGCGCTCGCCCGTTGAGCCAGGCGATGGATTGCGCGCCCCGGCCCGGCGAGGGCCGGGCTTTATCGCCTGCGGAAATAAACAAGCGCCGAATAAATCGTTGCCGAATGCAACCACGATCATTAGAGTCCAACGCCGTCATGCCGCGTCCGCATCCCGCCGGCGCGCCGCCACAACCTAGATCCCATTCCATGTCCCTTCGCTTCCAGCCTGCCCGCCGCCATACCCTGCTTGCCCTCGCACTCGCCATCGCCGGCATGGGCGCCGCCCACGCCGAGCAACGCGTGATCCGCATCGTCGTGCCCTACGGCACGGGCGCCGTCCAGGACACGATCGCGCGCGCCATCGGCGACGAACTGGGCCAGGCGCTCAACGCCTCCATCGTGGTGGAGAACCGCGCCGGCGCCGGCGGCACCGTGGGCACGGCCCAGGTCGCCCGCGCCAAGCCCGACGGCAACACCCTGGTCCTGGCGGCGGCCAGCCACCACATCGCGGGCTATCTGTACAAGAACCTGAGCTACGACCCCTACAAGGACTTCACCGGCGTGGCCTACCTGGGCAACACCGGCTACATCATCCTGGCGTCCGCCTCGCTGAACGCCAAGAACACCGCCGAATTCATCCAGGCCGTCCGCGCCAAGCCCGGCGCGTACGATTACGCTTCGGCGGGCAACGGCAGCGCCTCGCATTTGGGCATGGCGTCCTTCCTGACCGCCGCGGGCGCGCAGATGCAGCACATCCCCATGAAGTCCACGGGCGATGCCGTGACCGAACTGCTGGCCGGCCGCGTCCAGGCCGTGACCGCCGCCACCATCGGCGTGACGGCGTACCGCAACGACCCGCGCGTGACCTTCCTGGCCTACACCGGCAAGACCCGCTCGCGCTTTGCGCCCGACCTGCCCACCGCCGCCGAAAGCGGCCTGCCCGGCTATGCCTTCGATTCCTGGCTGGGCCTGCTGGCGCCGGCCGGCATCGCCGCCGCGGACCGCGACCAGATCAACGCCGCGGTCAACAAGGTGCTGGCCGACCCCAAGGTGCAGGCGCGACTGGCCTCGCTGGGCGTGGAAGCCGAAGCCAAGTCGGCCGCGCAATTCCAGGATCTGCTGAAAGCGGATTGGGAAGCGGCCGAGAAGGTGGTGGCGGCATCGGGCGCGCGGGTGGAGTAAGGCGGCCGACCGCTCCAAGGCAAAAAAAAGCCTCCGGCTAGGAGGCTGATCGGGGCGGCTGCCGTTTTCGCATGCCGTCGAGCAAGAGGTCCGTGATGAAGTCCGCCAGCGCCTCCCGCCGTTCGGCGTCCGGGGCCTGGCGGGTGAACCGCTCGATGATGCCCATCAGCGACTGGGCGAACCAATCGGCCCGGACTTCCGTCCTGAACAGGCCCGCCTGCTGCTCGGCGCGCACGTTGTCGGCGATCATCGCTACCAGTTCGTCCTTCAGCGCTTCCGCCGCGGCGACCTGGAAGAAGCCGATGCGCGTCAGGTTGGGATCTTCCTGCAGAATGCCCAGAAGGGCGCTCACGCCCTGCCGGATGCGGCCGGCAAGCTCGGCCCCGGCAAGCTCGGCCCCGGCCAGCCCGGCCGGCAGGCGGGCCTGGCCGATGGCGTGCCGCAAGCGCTGCGCGAACATGCCCACCAGTTCATCGTAGGCGGCTTGCTTGCTGGTGAAGTATTGATAAAAGACAGGCTGGGTGACGCCGGCCCGGGCGACAATGTCGCTGATCCGCGTATGCTGGAACCCGCGTTCCGCGAACTCCGCCGCGGCGACCTCCAAGAGCTGCAACCGGGTGCGTTCGCCTTTCGTAAGACGCTTGTCTTGCGATGAAGAAGGGGGTGGTACCGTAATCATCGCGAGAAAGTACTACCGTTCAACACTTTTAGCCACTCCTTCGGCAGGGATACCGCCCCGCCGTTGCCGCCCCCCGTGCCCTCCTCGCTTCCGGCTGCGTGCCCTGTACAAGACCATGCAACCCTACGCGCGCATTGCGCGGAATCGATGATGCCGCAGGGATCGCAGACCCATTTCCGGAACTGGTGCGTGGAAAAGGCGGGTTACGAAACTTACGAAACCTTGAACCGCGAACCCTCGGGTTTCGACGGCAAAGCGCAGGTCCGCTTGCGAGCCGCGGAGTCGCGCCCGTGCAACAGCGGGCAACTGCCGCTGGCGCCGCGCCGCCACCCTGAAACGGGTTGAAATCCCGGTAGCGCTTGAGACACCCTGTAGCGGCGGCGCGGCGGTAAAGTAAGGTTATCGCCCCGGTTCGCGCAACATGCCGGCCGGGGCGCACAAGGAGCAGAATCATGAAGCGGTTTTCGAGCCGGGCGGCGGTTGCGGCGCTGGCTCTGGCAATGGCCAGCGCGCCGGCGATGGCAGGCGGCGGGTATCGGTATGGGTACGGCCATGGCGGCGGTTATCACCACCACCACGGCGGTGGCAGTTCCACCGGCTGGTGGGTGGGCGGCGCGTTCGCGCTGGCTGCGGTCGGCCTGATGCTGGCGGCGGACTCCGGCCCGTCCTATGTGCAGACGGGCGTCTACGCGCCCGGCGTGGTCTACACCAGTCCGCCCGTCTATGCGGCTCCGGTCTACGACGCCCCGCTCTACGAAGCGCCTCCGGTCTACGCGCCGCCGCAGGCGCAGTACGCCCCGGTGCAGTACGAGCCCGCCCCGCGCGCCGACTCGGCCCAGGCCAGCGCCACCACGGACTGCCGGCGCTGGGCCATGAACCAGAGCGGCTACGACCCGGCCACCATCTCGCAATGGACCACGCAGGTGATGGTGGACACCTATAACCGCATGCTGGATTCGTGCATGACCAGCCGCAGGTAAGACCCCCCCGTACCCGCTGGCGCGGGCCCCCCAGGGGGCGGCGCTGGCGGACCGGCGGAGCCGGATCCGCGGCGCCCTGGATTGATCGAGAACAGAGGTTGATCGCGGGCGGTGCATTGTTTGCGGGTATACCCGGTTGTATCCTTCCCCCGGCGTGCACACACTGCACGCCGGCGCGCCGTGTTGGACGGCCGCCATCGCGCCCGGGCGGAAAATGCCGGGCATCAAGGGGAAATGAAGCATGTTGAATTTGAAGCGGATTGCCGGGCTTTGCGCGTTGGGCGCGGCCTGCGCGTTCTCCGGCGCCGTACAGGCCCAGGCCGACGCCAAGGCCATGACCATCGTGGTGCCCTATGGCGCCGGCGGCATCGTCGACAACACCGCCCGCGCTTTCGCCCAGAAGCTGGCGGCGGAGCTGGGCAGGCCCGTGGTGGTGGAGAACCGCGGCGGCGCGGGCGGCATGATAGGCATGAATGCCGTGGCCCGCGCCCACGACGAGAACACGCTGGGCTTCACCGCAGTCAGCCCCGTGACGCTGTCGCCGCACGTGATGAAGACCCTGTACGACCCGCTGAAGGACCTGGCTCCGGTCGCCGCCGTCATGTATTCGCCGGTCTATCTGGTGGGCGGTCCGAAGTTCACCGGCAAGACCTTCAAGGACATGCTGGCCCAGGCCAAGGCCGATCCCGACGGCCTGTCGCTGGCGACGGCCGGCGTCGGCTCGCTGGGCCACCTGATGCTGGAACAGATCAACGGCCAGGCCGGCGTGCGCATCGCGCACGTGCCGTACAAGGGCATGGCCCAGATGGTGCCCGACGCGCTGGGCGGCCAGTTCACGCTGATGCTGGTCAACGCGTCCGGCCCGATCAACGCGCTGATCGACGAAGGCAAGCTGGCGCTGCTGGCGGTGGGGTCGCCCGTCCGCCTGCCGGGCCGGCCGGACACGCCCACGCTGGCCGAACTGGGCTATCCCATGGCCAACATGACGTCTACCTTCGGCTTCTTCGCCCCCGGCGGCGCCAGCCCGGAATTCCGGGCCCGCATGAATGGCCTGATCAACAAGATCGCCGCCATGCCGGACGTCAGCAAGCCGCTGACCGACGCGCTGAACATCATGTCGCCCGGCACGGTGGAACAGTTCGCGGCCCAGGTGCAGAAGGAATACGCCGACAACGGCAAGATCGTGAAAGATGCCAATATCCGCGCCGAATAGGCCCCGCGGCGGCGGGACGGCGGATCAGCGCCGGCCCGCCCGCCAGGCGCACAGCAGGCCGGCGATCAGCAGCGCGCCCGCCGGCAGGACCCAGACGAAGCCCGCGTCCGTGTAGACCACCTGGTCGACGGGATCGTAGTGGCGTCCCAGCTCGTTGAAATCCCACTTCAGGTATTGCGCATACCAGGCATAGAAGCACAACGCGGACAGGCCCAGGCAGGCCGCGCACGCCGCGCGCAGGCGGGCGCCGCGTCCGGCCCGCGCCGCCGCTTTCCATGCCAGCGCCGCGCAGCCCGCCGCGCCCAGCAGCGCCAGCCAGGCCCCCTCGTCAGCCGCCATCGTCCGCCTCCAGGCCGGCCAGCCAGGCTTGCGCCTCGTGCCATTGCTTTTCGCTGAACACGCGCACGCCGGCGCGGCCCAGCAGTTCGGCCGTCACGCCCTGGCCGGGCAGCCTGCGGCCGGCGAAATGGCCGTCATACACGTAGCCGCTGCCGCAGGACGGGCTGCCTTCCTTCAGCACCGCGACGCGGATGGCGTGGCGGCTCGCGGCGGCCAGCGCCTCCCGGGCGCCTTGCACGAACGGCGCCGTCACGTCCTCTCCCGATACCGCCACGACGCGGGCGCGGCCGGCCAGCACCGCCGCCGCGCCGGCGCCCGGCTCGATCTCGGCGGGCGGCCGGGGAACCGGCAGGCCGCCGGCCATCTCCGGACAGACGGACACCACGCGCCCTTCCCGCAGCCAGCGCGCCAGCACCGCGTTGTCGTGCGACACGCCGCGCCCATCGTAGCGCACGGGATTGCCCAACAGACAGGAGCTGACCAAGACGTATTGCATGCGTAAGTCCGGCAGACAGGGCATTGCGCCGCGGGGGTCCGCCGCCATGGCCCGGTCCAAAGCCGGAATGATAGAGCACGGCGTCACTCGCCGTCCGCGCGCTGCGCCGCCAGCCAGGCCCGCAGCGCGGGATCGCGAACCTCCAGCACCTCGAACAGGCCCAGCGCGCGCAAGGCGGGCAAGGCCTCGCGGATGTCTCGCCGCGCCTCGGCCACGGCTTGCGCCGGAGCCCGCGGGTCGGCGCAGACGCGGGCGTTGGCCAGGAAGGCCCCCACCGTGCCCTTGCGCACCGCCACGCCATTGAAATCGCCCTGGTCCCTGCCGTCGGGCAGAACGTCCTGTGCTCGCATGATTGCTCCCGGTAGTCCGATATAGGGGTTACGATAGCCCCGCCACCCTGGCAAGTCTGCGTTGTTCAGGTCATTCGATACGGTATTTCGGCCAATGCCATCCCCTGCTCCCGCCCTGCCCCTGCTGGATCCCGGACTCGCCGGGTCGCGCGGCGGGCCCCGCCTGATCGCCGTCCGCCGCCATGACGGCGCGCTGCGGCAGACCGCCATGCACCGGCACGCGCGCGGCCAATTGCTGGGCGCGTATCGCGGCCTGCTGACCGTCTACGCCGGGGACCGGCAATGGGTGGTGCCTTCGAGCCAGGCCGTCTGGATGCCGCCCGGGCAGGCCCATGGACTGCGCTCTCACGGCCCCTACGCGGGCTACAGCGCCTACCTCAGCCCCGCCGCGTGCGCCGGCCTGCCGGCCGCGCCCTGCGTGCTCGAGGCCTCCGCCTTGCTGCTGGCGGCCGTCGAGCGCGCGTCGGCCTGGACGGACAGTGAGGGCGACGCGGCCGCCCCCGCGCGCCGGCGCATCGTGGAACTGATCCGGGACGAAATCCGCACCCTGCCGCAGGCCGGCGCGGCCTTGATCCTGCCCCTGGATCCCCGGCTGCAGCGGCTGGCGCTAGCGCTGTCGGACCGGCCGTCGGACACGCGCTCGCTGGAAGACTGGGCCGCCGCCGTCGGCATGGCGCCGCGCACGCTGGCCCGCCGCTACCTGGCGGAAACCGGGCTGACCGTGGGCGCGTGGCGGCAGCGCGCCCGCCTGATGCGGGCGCAGGAAATGCTGGCGGCCGGCGCCGCCGTGACCACCGTTGCGCTGGAACTGGGCTACGACAACGTCAGCGCCTTCATCGCCATGTTCAAGCGCGAACTGGGCACCACGCCGGGCCGCTACAGCGCCCCGGCGGGTTAGCCGCCCGCTCAGGATTCCGCGTCGGCCTTCTTCGTCCGGCGGGCGGGGGTCTTGCGGGCGGGCTTGGCGGGCGCGTCGGAGGCGGTCTTGGCCGGCGCCGGATCCGCCGCCGCGGCCGTCTTGGCGGCGGCCGTCTTGGTGGCGGTGCGGCTGCGGGCCGCGCCTCGCTTCGCGGCGGGCTTGTCGGCGGCGGACGAGCGGGCCTCCGGCTTGGCCGCGGCGGCCGCCACGCCGCCCTCGAACGGGTCGGCCGCCTTGGCCGGCGCCTTGCTGGAAGACTGACGGATTTCCACCACGGGTTCGGCAAACGTCCATTCGGCGATGTCCACCGCGGGCAGCGGCTGGCGCGCCTGCGGCAGCGGCTTGGGCATGGGCGGAAGCCGGGAAACCTGCACGGGCTTGGGCTCCTGCGCCCGCGCCAGGGCATCGGCCCGCATAGCCTCCAGGGCGGCGGCTTCCCGGGCGACCTCCCTGGCGGCTTCCGCGTCCCGCTCGTCCTGCGCGGCAGCGTCGGGCGCCGCCTGGGACACGGCGGGCGCTTGCGCGGGCGCTGGCTCGGCGGCGGGCGCGGCCGGCGGCGCCGCGGCGGCCTCTTCCGCCGCGCTCGACTCGGCAGGCTGGCTGCCCCTGCCCGCGCCGCCCGACTTGCGGCCGCCGCGCGTCTTGCGGGCGGACCGCGACCGGGATTCTTCCTGGACCGCGCCGGTTTCCGGCGCGTCGTCGGCCTCGGCCGCCGCCGGCTGGCGAGCCGGCGCGGGGCGGAATCCACCGTTGTTGCCGGCGGCGCGGTTCGCGGACGGCGCGCCGTCCGTGCTGTCGCGGTACACATAGGTGCCGGCGTTTTCTTCGCGCCCCACCTCCAGCAAGCCGCGCGACTGCGCTTCTTCCAGCAGGTTTCCGAATGCGCGGAAACCGTAATAGGATTCGTTGAAATCCGGCCGGCGGCGCTTGAGCGCATCCTTCAAGGCCGAAGCCCAGATCTTGCCGCTGTCGCCGCGTTCGGACACCAGCGCATCGAAGGTCTCGACCACCATCTCGACCGCCTGGGTCTTGCGCGCCTCCAGCTCTTCCTTGCGGCGGCGCTCTTCGTCCGGCGTGCGGCGCTGGGCGCCGCTGGCGCCGCGATTGTCGCGCCGGGCATCGGCGGCCCGCTGGCCTTCGCGCGCCAGGTCGTCGTAGAAAATGAATTCGTCGCAGTTGGCGATCAGCAGGTCCGAAGTGGACTGCTTCACGCCCACCCCGATCACCTTCTTGTTGTTCTCGCGCAGTTTGGACACCAGCGGCGAAAAGTCGGAATCGCCGCTGATGATCACGAACGTATTGACGTGGGACTTGGTGTAGCAGAAATCCAGCGCGTCCACGACCAGCCGGATATCGGCCGAATTCTTGCCCGACTGGCGCACGTGGGGAATCTCGATCAGCTCGAAATTGGCCTCGTGCATGGGGGCCTTGAATTCCTTGTAGCGTTCCCAGTCGCAATAGGCTTTCTTGACGACGATGCTGCCCTTGAGCAGCAGGCGTTCCAGCACGGGCCGGATGTCGAACTTGTGGAACTTGGTGTCGCGCACGCCCAGCGCCACGTTCTCGAAATCGCAGAAGAGCGCCATGCTGACGCTTTCGTTGGGGTTGTTCATGTTTTGTTCTCCAGTTCGGTGGCGGCGGCCGGGCGAGACGCCGCCATATGTCGCCCATGATATACATATCCGTCGATCCACCCAGGCGCCGCCGCCCCGCTCCCCTTGCCCGACGATCTTTTTCCCCCCGCGCTCGCCACCGACCGCCTCGTCCTCCCGCCCCTGTGCACCCAGGACGCCGAGGCCATCCAGCGCATTTTCCCGCAATGGGAAGTGGTGCGCTTCCTGGCCGACCAGGTGCCCTGGCCCTATCCCCCGGACGGGGCCCGCGCCTACCTCGAACAGGTGGCGATCCCCGCCATGCGCCGGGGCGCGCAGTGGCATTGGTCCATCCGCACCCGGGCGGAGCCGGACATCCTGATCGGCATCGTCAGCCTGATGGACGACGATCCCGCCAACAACCGCGGGTTCTGGCTGGACCCCGCCCATCGCGGCCGCGGCTACATGACCGAGGCCAGCGAAGCCGCCACCGCCTATTGGTTCGAGGTGCTGGGCAAGCCCGTGCTGCGCGCCCCCAAGGCCGTCGCCAACACCGCCTCGCGCAACATCTCCGTGCGCGGCGGCATGCGCCTGGTCGGGACGGAAGAGCGCGGCTACGTCAGCGGACGCCTGCCCACCGAGATCTGGGAGATCACCCGCGAGGAATGGATCGCCCGCCACCCGCGCAAGCCGGTCGCCGGCTGACCCGGCCCCGTTTTCCTCCCGCCCCGGGGCCCCAGCCAAGCCGGCGCTTACCGCCCTTTTCGCCCCGCTTTCCGGCCGATTGATCGGCGCCGGTCCTGGCTAGAATTCCCGAAAATCCGGCATTCCGCGCACGGAATGCCTTCGTTATCGGGCAAGATCCATGAATCCGTCTACCGTCATCGGCGCCGCCGTCGGCCTGCTCACCGTGGTCATCGTCGTGGCGCTGGCCGCCACCGACCCCGGCCTTTACCTCAACCTCCCGGGCCTGGCCATCGTGCTGGGCGGCACCTGCGCCGCCCTGTTCATCGCCTATCCCCTGTCCGAGGTGATACGCGTCTTCAAGCTGGTGCGCACCGTCTTCCGCAACGACCAGCACGACCAGCAGCGCGACATCGACGAACTGGTCGCCATGGCCCAGTTGTGGATGAACACCGACGTCCGCAAGGTCGAAGAAGAACTCAAGAAGGTCTCCAACCCCTTCCTGCGCACGGGCGTGCAGTTGATCATCGACAACACCCCGGAAGACCAGATCATCGAACTGCTGCAATGGCGCGTCGCGCGCCTGCGCGCCCGCGAACAGGCCGAAGCCCAGATGTTCCGCGTCATGGCCACCTTCGCGCCCGCCTTCGGCATGCTGGGCACCCTGGTCGGCCTGATCAACCTGATGTCGGTGCTGGGCGACGGCAGCATCCAGGTGATCGGGCAGCAACTGGCGATCGGCCTGATGACCACCTTCTACGGCATCCTGCTGGCCAACCTGGTCTGCAAGCCCATCGCCCTGAAGCTGGAACGCCGCACCGCAAGGCGCGTGGAGTCCATGAACATGGTGCTGCAAGGCATCGCCATGATGTGCGAGAAGCGCGGCCCCGCCGTCGTGCGCGAGACCCTGAATTCCTTCGTCATGCACGTCGAGGACGAAATCTACGACGGCGGCGCCGCCGCCAAGCCGAAGGCGCCCCCGGCCAAGACGGAAGGCCAGGTCAAGCCCGCCGTCCAGCCCGTCTCCATCGCCCGCCCCGCCGCCGCGCGCCAATGAGCCTGATTTCCCCCACCCTGGCAGAGCGGATCGAAAAGGCCCGCCAGGCCCAGTTGCGCGCCCAGAAAGCGGCCGCCGACGGCGGTTGGCGCCAGAGCAAGAGCGGCCGCCAGGACCGCTACGCCCGCTGGCACGTCGAGGAAACCGTCGAGCACGATTCCGAGAACTGGCTGCTGAGCTACCTGGACCTCATCACCCTGCTGCTGGCCCTGCTGGTCGTCCTGCTGGCGCTCACGCGCCTGCACGGCCAGGCCTTCGGCCACGGCGAACAGCCCGTGGAGCTGGTCGGCACCCTGGCCGCCAGCGGCCTGCCCGCCTATGACGGCGAATACTCGGAATTCGACGCCGTCGCCATTCCCGCCAGTTGGGCCGAACCGCCAGCCCCGGCAACGCCGCCCGCCGCCGCAGCAGCAGCCCCCGCGCAAGCCGCCCAGGACGGCGAGATCGTCGCCGAGGCCGCTCCTGCGCTGCGCGCGCCCTCCAAGGAATCGCTGGGCCTGGCCGACCTCGGCAACTCGGTGGACGTCATCATCAACGAACAGTCCGTCAGCTTCCGCATCAGCAACGAGCTTCTGTTCCCCTCGGGCCAGGCCACCCTCAGCCCCACCGGGCTGGACGTCATCAAGCGCCTGGCCGGCATCCTGAACAAGAACGACTACCAGGTCTCCGTCGAAGGCCACAGCGACCCGGTCCCCATCCAGACGCGCCAGTTCGCGTCCAATTGGGAACTGTCCAGCAGCCGCGCCACCAGCGTGCTGCGCGAACTGGTGCGCGACGGCATCGCCGCCCAGCGCCTGCGCGCCGTCGGCTACGCCGAGACGCGCCCGATCGAATCCAACGACACCCCCGCCGGCCGCGCCGCCAACCGGCGGGTGGAACTGATCATGGATATCACGGCGCCGCAGAAGGCGGCGCAGGCGCCCGCGGCCGGCGCCGGGAAACCCGCGGCGAAGGCGGCGGCCCGGTCCTGATCCGGCCAGCGCCGGACGCGCGTTCCGGCGCCCCGGGCCTCAGGCGGCCCCGCCCAACTCGACCAGCTTCGAAAGCGTATTGAAGTTGCGCGTCGTCGCGGGCACCTGGAGCTTGCGCTCGATGAAATTGTTATTGGCGCGCAGGTCGCTGTACTTGGTCGCGCACAGCACATAGGCCATGTCGCCGACGACGCTCACCCGGTCGGGCGCGTGCCCGAGCGCATGGAACGAGTCGACCAGACCGTCCGCGGGCCGGCCGGCCAGCAGCGTGAAATAGAGCTTGGCGGGGTCGGCGCCCTTGAACGGGTTGCCGTCCAGCGCCCGCCGGAAATACCGGACCGGGCGGGCCAGCACCTTGATGTCGCCGCCGAAATGGTCCGCGATGACGCCATGGACCAGCGCTTCGAGGGCGGACTGGGCCAGGTCCGTGGCGGCAAGGACATTGCCGCTCTGGATGTAGGTCCTGACATTGCCCAGGCCCGCCGCTTCCAGGGCGGCGCGCAGCGGCGCCATGAGCACCTTGTTCTTGCCGGTCGGCATCACGCCGCGCAGCAGGATGATCTTCGTTTGCATGGAGTCGGGCCGGCTGGGGCGGGCGGGTGGAACCAGCCTGGGATCTTACAGGCCGCGGCGAAAATCAGCGCCGATGGCGCCCGTTGGAACGGCCCCGGCCTCGATACCCCGCTGGGCACTTTGCGCTGTGTCGGTCCCGCGGCCTGGACTGCCGGGTGTATAAAAACCCATGACCTCTCGCAAAGCCCGCGGCGCCCGGCCGCTCCCATCGTCCTCCGCATCGCCCGGCGCCGGCCCGCTCCAGGCCCCTGGCTTGCTGCGCCGTCTGCTGCGCGCCAAGGACCGGATGGACGCCGCCTCGCACGAGGCCTGGCCCGTGGAACGCCTGGCCGCGGTCAGCGGCGTCTCCGAAGCCCATTTCGCCCGTTCGTTCAAGCAGGCCTTCGGCATCCCGCCGCATCGCTATCTGCTGACGCGCCGCATCGAGCAGGCCATCGGCCTGCTGCGGGATACCGGAATGAGCGTCACGGAAATCGCTTACGCCACGGGATGGGAAAGCCTGGGCACGTTCGGCCGGATCTTCCGCGACATCACGGGCCGCAGCCCCGGCGCCATGCGCCGGGAGGCGCAGGCCGCCGGCCATCAGTTCGGCCGGATCCCCGCCTGCGTTCTGAAGGCCGCGCAGCGCCCCGATCTCGACATCGCAGTTTTGGAGAAGCGCCGCCGCATGGCGGAAGGTACAGTCCCGCCATCAACCCAGGAGGTCTTATGAACCCAGGAATCAATGTGGTGGGCGCGTATGTCGACGATCAGGACGAGGCGCTGGCGTTCTATGTCGGGAAGCTCGGATTCCGCGTCCACACCGACGTGCGCAACGGGCCCTACCGGTGGCTTACGGTCCAGCATCCGGAGCAGCCCTCGTTCCAGCTCGGCCTGTTCACGCCCGGCCCGCCCATCCACGACGAGGCCACCGCCCGGACCCTGCTTGCCATGGTGGCAAAGGGCGCCATGCCGCCGCTGGTCCTTCATGTGCCCGATTGCCGGGACAGCCATGCCCGGCTGAAGGCCGCCGGCGTCGAATTCACCCAGGAGCCGATCGAGCGCTACGGCAGCGTGGACGCGGGATTCCGCGATCCGGCCGGCAATGGGTGGAAGATGATCCAGGCCCCGCGGGACACGGCCTGAACCCCGGGGAACGAGCCAGGCTACGGTTTCGCCTCGCGGCGGTCACGCATGCCGAACCAGACGCCCGACAGCACCAGGACGAAGGCGCCCGCGAGGCGCCAGGTCGGCGGATAGGAAGCGCCCAGCAGTTCGATGACCACCGCGGTGATGGGGGCCAGCGCCTGGAACGCCATCACGCGGCTGGCGTCGAGGCGGCCCAGCGCCCACAACAGGCAGAAATAGCCCGCGCCGCTGGAAAGCCCGATGAAGACGACGTTGGCCCACTGCACGGCCGACAGGCGGGGCGCCAGCGCCGCGCCGCTGGCCAGGCAGGTCCCCGCCAGGAACACGACGGAGACGAACATCGCGAAGGCGCTGACGTACAGCGCGGGGTATCGCTTGAGATAGGGGCGGTACAACAGGCTGCATGCGGCTCCGAGCGCCGTCGCCCCCAGCAGCGCGGCCCAGGCCCGGCCGTCGCGCATCCCGTCCGCGGGAGCCGCGGACGGCGCGAGCAACAGGAAAATGCCGATGACCGCGACGCCGGCGCCGGCCATTCGCGGCCAACTGAAGCGCTCGCGCCCGGTGCCGACGGCAAGGCACATCGTCAGTAGCGGCACCGTGGAGAACACCAGGGCGCACGTCGCGGCCGGCAACCGGGCAAGCGCGTAATTCATCAACAGCATCAGGACCGCGAACTGAAGAATGCCCAGGCCCGCCACCGCGAAAAGATCCCTGGCCGCGAATTGCACCGACCAGCGCCGCAGCACCGGCGGCGCGAGCAGCGCCAGCCCTATCGCGTAACGCAGGAAGGCGAGCGTTTCGGGCGTGGCATCGGCCGAGACGGTCCGGGTGGAGACCATGGCCGCGCCGACCAGCATGCCGGTGAGCGCGGCGGCGCAGAGCGCCTTGGCGGGATCGCGCATCGGCAGCCTGGTCCGCTCACGACAAATCGCGCGCCCAGACCTGTCCCACCAGGTCCTTGCCGAAACTGCGGTGCTTCTCTTCTTCGATCAACTGGAAGCCGGCCTTCTCGTAGATCCGGCGCGCCTCCACCAGCACGCTGTTGGTCCACAGCATCATGCGCGTGTAGCCCGCCTGTTTCGCGAACCGCAGGCATTCCTCCACCAGCCGGTGCCCGATGCCCAGTCCGCGCGCGCCGGCGTCGACGTACAGCAGGCGCAGCTTCGCCGTGGTCTCGTCCTGGCGCACGACGAAGACCGAGCCGACCATCTTGCCGTCCTTCTCGGCAATCCAGCAGCGTTCGCGGCCGCGGTCGAAATCGCGAATGAACTTGGCCACGATCTCGGCCACCAGCGCTTCGTATTCGGCGTTCCAGCCGTATTCCCGGGCGTACACCACCGCCTGGTTGGCCACGACCAGGCCCATGTCGCCGGGCACGGGGTCGCGCAGCACGTAGCCCGCGGGCGTCTTGTCGCCCAGGAGATTCTGGATGTCGTTCATGGCGTCGATCAGTTGCTGTTGCGCTGGCTCCGGAAGTTGCTTCAGGACGGCGATGATTTCGTTCCTGGAAGCGTCATCGAGAGGCGCGAACGCGGCGCGCCCCGCCTCGGTCAGTTCCAACTGGCCGACGCGGGCGTCCTCGGCGGACCGGGTCTTGGCGACC
This sequence comes from Achromobacter veterisilvae, assembly GCF_037619525.1. Lineage (NCBI taxonomy): Bacteria > Pseudomonadati > Pseudomonadota > Betaproteobacteria > Burkholderiales > Alcaligenaceae > Achromobacter > Achromobacter veterisilvae. Next base: position 4,658,367 of record NZ_CP148753.1, read on the forward strand.
AGGCCCTTCTTCTCGAATCCCGAGACCACGCGGCTGACGTAGCCCGCGTCGAGGTTCAGTTCCCGGCAGAGGTCGGACGTGCTGAGGGCGGACCGGTGCGCCAGTTCATAGAGAATGCGCACTTCCGTGAGGGAAAACTCGCTGGCCAGCAGGTGCTCGTGCAGCACCCCGATGTGGCGCGTGTAGAAGCGGTTGAACCGCCGCACCGCCTCGGCGCGGTCGTGTAGCGTTTGATCCGACATGGCGGCTCCATATGCTTGCCTAAAGCATATTATTACTTGCTTTTAGCAAGTATTCAAGCGCACCCCGCCCTAAGCCACGTCCGCCGCGAACCTCAGCAAGTAGCCGTCCGGATCCTGCACCAGGAATTCCTTGCAGGCGGACCATCCCGAACCCACCCGGTAGCGTTTTTCCTCGATCGGACGGAATAGCGGCCAACCGGCGCCCTCCAGGGCCGCCACTATCGGCTCCACGCCCGGCACCTGCATCTGGAAATTGATGCCCCGCCCGAAAGGCCGTTCCAACGGGGCCGTTTCCCAGGCGCCGTTGAGTTCGCACAGCATGATCTGCAGCGGGCCGCGCTCGATATAGGCGAAACCGGCTTCCCGCCGGGCATAGGCGACTTCGAATCCCAGGAGGCCGCACCAGAAGGCCAGGCTGGCCTCCAGATCGGTGACATCCAGTTCGGGGACCAGGGGCGCGAAGCCCCCCGTGGGAGTCCTGCCCTCGGAGGCAGCGGCATTGCGTTCCTGCTGGTTCATTTGCACATCCTGTCATTGCGGGCATGGACGCGTCCGGCCCGTTGTCCTGTCGTTGCGCCCGCCGGGATACTACAGGACCTGGAACGTTCGCAGCGCCGTGGCGAAGCCCCCTTCGATGCGCGAGTAGGGCCGGGCGCTCGTCGTCACCCTCGGGCGCGCGCTCCAGGCGATGCTGCAGCCTTCGCGCTGCAGCCGGTCGACCAGCGCCTGGTCTTCGCTGCAGGCCAGCGCGCGGAATCCGCCGGCGCGGCGATACGCGGGCGCGGCGATCCCGAGGTTGGCGCCGTGGACGTGGCGATGCCCGTCCCGGTCCTGGTAGTGCATGGAAAATCCGCGCCGAGCCTTGTGGGCCTCCGTGCCATGGGCGGCCCAGCCCGACACGCCCACGGTGCCGCAGACCACGTCCGCCTTCAGCGAAAGCTGTTCCACCAGCCAGCGGGACGACACGCGCGTATCGGCATCGGTAAAGGCCAGCCAGCGCGCGCCGGCTTCCAGCAAATGCCGGGCGCCGGCCGCCCGCGCAATGCCGACATTGCGGGCGCGTATCGCCAGGCAGCGCACCGGCCATGCCGCCGCCAGCAGCGCCGTCCGGTCGCGGCACATATCCAGGACCACCACGATCTGCACCGGCTCGTCCCGCAGCAGCGGGTGCCGGGCCGCGGCCGTCGCGGACCTCAGGCAGGCGGCGATGTAGCGCTCTTCGTCATGGGCGGGTATGCAGATTCCGATCATCGTCCCATCCTTCGCGCGCCGTTTGCATGCGCCAACTGTCCAGCCTGAAGTCCCGTTCCCGGTGGCGGACGAGCCGCGTCATGCCAGGCAGGCTCCCGATCGCCTCGTGCAGCGCGTCCGTCGCAAGGCGGCGGTCGGAAAAATCCCGCCGCCAATGGCAGGCCACCAGCTCCGCGCCGGGACGCAGGCTGCGCCCCAGCAATCTCAGGAACCGCGCCATTTCGGCATCGTTCAGGTAGTAGCCGAATTCCGACAGCACGCCCAGGTCGAAGGCGCCCTCCGTATGCGCCGGCCATTGCGCGGGCAAGTCCCGCGTCAGCGCCTGCACGCCGTCCACCCCCTGCGCGGCGACGCGGCGCCTGCAGCGGCGGATGGCGGTGCTGGACAGGTCGACCGCGCAGACCCGGTCGCAGCGCTGCGCAAGACGCAGCGTCATGTCGCCTTCGCCGCAGCCCGGCTCGAAGGCGTGGGCGTAGCGCTCGCGGCTCAAGGCGGCCAGCAGGAGTTCGCGCTTGCGCCGTTCATACCAGTTGGAGCGCAGCGCCCAGGGGTCTTCGCGGGACCGGTAAAGCCGTTCGAAATGTTCCTCTACAGTGCCCATGGCGGCTCCGCAAGGCCGGCGACGATTGCGCCATGCGCGGCCTGATCGCGCTCGGCGTGGCTTTGCCGGATGAACAGGGGCAGGTCCGCCACGGCCTGGGCGAACGCCGCTTCATGGCACAGCGGGCCCGCGCCCAGCGCGCGCCCGGCCCGGCGCAGCACTTCCTCGGCCGCCGCCTCCGTCGCCAGTCTTGCCCTTGCCGTGGCCAGCGCGCAGCGGTCCTCCGGACGGGCATCGATCGCATCCGCGGCGTCGCGCAGCATGGCGCGCGCCTGGGCGACCGCGATATCGACGGCGCCCAGATGCGCCAGCCGGTGCGGATCGGATGGCGCCCCGGCGCGCAGACGCTGCGCGATGCGCGTGACTCCTCCGAACCAGCAGGCCGCGACCCCGGCGCCGCCGTGCAGGAAACCCGGCCTGTCCACGTACGCGTTCGGCGCTCCGACCGCGATTGCCGGCGTGCGGTCGAACCGCACATTCACCGTGGCGGCGGCGCCCATGCCCGCCGCTTTCCAGCCGGCGTCCACCAGCGTCACGCCGGCCTGCCGCAGGGACACGGCGGCCAGGCAAGGACGGCCCTCGCCATCCCAGCCGCTGACCAAGGCATGCGTCAGGCAGGCCGCGCCCGAGCACCAGGCCTTCACCCCATGCAGCGTCACGCCGCCGCCCGGCCGGGTGGCTATCGCCACGCGGTTCCGCGGCGGCTCGGCGCACCACACGCCCCAGCGGCTGCCGCGCGGAGCAAGCGGTGAAGCCCCCAGTTCGGCAAGGATCGCCAGGGCGTCGGTATGGCCTTCGAACACTTTGGCCAGCGCCAGATCGGCCGCGCCGACCCGGGCGAAGGCGCGCCAACGGTCCAGCGTGCCGCCGGACCCGGGCAAGGGCAGGCTATCGCACCCGGCATCCACCAAGGCGCGCAATTCGCGGCCCGGGTCGATCGGCCAGCTTGCGGCGGCCAGCAAGCCGTCCAGGCGGCTGGCCGAGGAACCGGGCAACGAAAAGATTCGTGAGGACATGCCGTCTGCGCGTCGGGAAGGAGGCCCGGTTCCAGCAAGCGGCGTACCCGGCCCGCGGCTGGCGGTCCGGCACGGCGATTGCTGGCCCCCTGGCGCCTCGGGAGCAATACCGCAACCCGGACTGGCCTTGGGAGACCGCCGATGACGCTTGCTCGTTCCGTTCATGCCGGGCCGCCGCGGCCCGGGAACCGTGCCCGGCCGGACGGGCGCCGGGCCTGAGCCCGGACAGGCCGCCGGCATGGACGCGCTATGGGAATTCCTGCAGTGGCCGGCAATGGCGGCATCGCTGGCTGCCGCCTGGCTGGTGGCCTCGCGCGGCATGGGCAAGCGGCATGCGGGCTTCTGGGTGTTCCTGTCGAGCAACGCGCTATGGATCGCCTGGGGCTGGCACGATGGCGCCTATGCGCTCATCGCGCTGCAACTGGGGCTGGCCGCCCTCAACGTGCGCGGCGTCATGAAAAACGACGCTTCGCACGCGGCCTCCTCGTCCGAGCCCGGGCGGGACTGAGGCCGGCCGCGGCGCCTCCCCGCGCCGCGATCCGGGATGGCCGGCAGGCGGCGATTGGCGGTAATCTGGCAGGCCCGAGCCGTCGTCCGCACAGGAAGATTCCATGTCGTATCTGCTTTTCATCGTCGAACCGGTGGGCCAGCGCGCCCAGCGCACACCCGAGGAAGGCCGCGAGGCCTATGCGCAAATGATGGACTACGCCGAAGGCCTGAAGTCGCGCGGGCTGCTGGCGCGCGCGGAATCGCTGAAGTCGGAGTCGGAAGCGGTGCGGCTGCGGGTCCGGGACGGCGAGCGTTCGCTGGTGGACGGCCCCTACGCCGAGGCCAAGGAGATGATCGGGGGATTCTTCCTGCTGACCTGCGAGACGCGCGAAGAAGCGTTGGCGCTGGCGGCGCAATGCCCTGCCGCCCGCTGGGCCACGGTGGAAGTCCGGGAACTGGGACCGTGCTTCCTGTAGGCGCCGCAGGCGCGGCCCTGCCCCGGCATCGGTACTTACCCTAGGTTCTCCATTTTCCTGTCGATCCGGCGCGGCGCGGTTCGTCGTGCCTGTACAAGCCCCGGAACCCGCGGGCTGTGTTTTCCGACCCAAGGAGACTGAGGAATGCGATTCATGATCCTCGTGCGGGCCACGCCCGACAGCGAAGCCGGCGTCATGCCGGAAGAAAGCATGCTCGCCGCGATGACGGCCTATCACGAAGCCCTGGCCAAGGCCGGCGTGCTGCTGGACGCCAATGGCCTGCGGCCTTCGTCCCAGGGCTGGCGCGTGCGCTACGACAACGGCCAGCGCTCGGTGGTGGACGGCCCCTTCGCCGATACCAAGGAATTGATCGCCGGCTACACCATGATCCAGGTGCGCTCGCGCGAAGAGGCCATGCAGTGGGCGCTGCGCTTTCCCGAACCCTTCATCGGCCAGCCCTGCTCGATCGAAGTGCGCCAACTGTACGAGCTGGACGATTTGGCGCCCAGCAAGGCAGTCGAACGGTTCCGGCAAATCATGCCGGGCAATGGCCGCTGACCGGCCGCCCTTCCCGCTCACTGGCGGCCGAGCGCCGCGACCCTTACGGAAACCCACGCCATGCCCAAGCAGATCTTCGTCAATCTTCCCATCGCCGACATGCAGAAATCCCAGGCCTTCTTCAAGCGCCTGGGATTCACCTTCAACCCGCAATTCACCAACGACCAGGGCGCGTGCATGGTCGTGAGCGACAGCATCTACGTCATGCTGCTGGTGAAGGACTACTTCCAGACCTTCACCGGCAAGCCGGTGGCCGACGCCGCCAAGACCACGGAGGTGCTGATCGCGCTGTCCTGCGACAGCCGCGCCGAGGTCGACGACCTGGTGGCGCGGGCGCTCGCCGCGGGCGGCGCCGCGCCGCGCCAGCCGCAGGACCATGGCTTCATGTACGCCCATGGCTTCGAAGACCTGGACGGCCACATCTGGGAACTGGTGTACATGGTTCCCGGCGAGGCGCCCGCCGCATGACGGCGCTGGCGGCCACGCATCGCGCCATCGAGGCGGTCTGGCGGATCGAGGCCGCCAGCGTCATCGCCGGCGTCGCGCGCCTGGTGCGCGACGTCGGGCTGGCCGAAGAACTGGCGCAGGATGCCCTGGTCGCCGCCCTGGAACGCTGGCCCGAGACCGGCGTGCCGGACAATCCGGGAGCGTGGCTGATGACCACCGCGAAGAACCGCGCCCGCGACCGCCTGCGGCTGGACGCGCTGCATGCGCGCAAGCACGCGCAGATCGGCCATGAACTGGCGGCCTTGCAGGCGGACGTGGAGCCCGATTTCGTCGACGCCCTGGACGCCGCCCGGCAGGACGATATCGGCGACGATCTGCTGCGCCTGATGTTCACCGCCTGCCACCCGCTGCTGTCCACCGAGGCGCGGGTGGCGCTGACGCTGCGCCTGCTGGGCGGGCTGTCCACGGTGGAGATCGCGCGCGCCTTCCTGGCGCCGGAATCCACCATCGCGCAGCGCATCGTGCGGGCCAAGCGCAGCCTCTCGGCGGCGCGCGTGCCCTTCGAGGTGCCGCGGGCCGAGGACCGGGCGCCGCGCCTGGCCTCCGTGCTGGAGGTCATCTACCTGATCTTCAACGAAGGCTATTCGGCCACGTCCGGCGACGACTGGACGCGTCCCGCGCTGTGCGACGAAGCCCTGCGGCTCGGCCGCGTCCTGGCCGGACTGGCACCCGCGGAAAGCGAAGTGCACGGCCTGGTGGCGCTGATGGAATTGCAGGCCTCGCGCCTGCATGCGCGCGCCGACGCGCAGGGCCGCCCCGTGCTGCTGATGGAACAGGACCGCGGCCGCTGGGATCCCCTCCTGATCCGACGCGGCCTGGCGGCGCTGGCGCGCTCGGACGCGCTGGGCGGCGCCCGCGGCCCCTACGCGCTGCAGGCCGCGCTGGCCGCCTGCCATGCCCGGGCACGCGCGCCCGAGGACACCGACTGGCCCCGCATCGTGGCGCTGTACGACGCGCTGGCGCAGGCCCAGCCCTCGCCCGTGGTCGAGCTGAACCGCGCCGTGGCGGTCGGCATGGCCTTCGGCCCGCAAGCCGGGCTGGACCTGGCCGACCGGCTGGCGCAGGAGCCGGCGCTGGCCAATTACCACTGGCTGCCCAGCGTGCGCGGCGACCTGCTGGCCAAGCTGGGACGCCAGGCCGAGGCCCGCGCCGAATTCGAGCGCGCGGCCGGCATGACGCGCAACGCGCGCGAACGGGAACTGCTGCTGGAGCGGGCCGCGGCGATGGGCCCGGAGACGTGAAACCCGGGGCGGCTCAGCCGCGCCCGGCGCCGGCGCGCATTGCGGCGGTCAATATCTGATCGGTATCGAGGACGCGCGCGTAATCCGCTTCCAGATTGGCCAGCGACAACACATGCACGTCCTCCGCCGGCCAGAGCCGGCCATTGCGGTCGCGCAGATCGAAGGTATAGGCGGCGTCGCCGGCCACCACGGCGCGGAAACCCAGGTTGCCGGCCGACCTCGCGGTGCTCTCGACGGAATTGTTGGTAATGACGCCCGCGATCAGCACATCCCGGATGTCCCGCTGCCGCAGCCAGCGTTCCAGCCCCGTCGCCGCGAAGGCGTCCGGCACGTTCTTCTCGACCACGTGTTCCCCGGGTTGCGGTTCGAAATCCTGCTGGAACTCCGCGCCACGCTGCCCCGGCCAGAAGACCGAGCCCGGAAACCTCGACATGTGCCGCACGTGCACGACAGGCCTGCCCGACCTGCGCCACGCTGCCAGCAAGCGCAGCATGTTGGACTCCGCCCCTGGATTGTTGCGCGCGCCCAGCCGGGGTTCGTTCATGCCTTTCTGCATGTCGATGAGGATCAGGGCGGTGGCTGTGGGCAGGATATCCATGGGCGGCGCGGACGGAAGGGGCGGCGCCGGCCGAACTGGCGCCCGGCCGGCCAAGATACTGCATTGGCGAGGCTTGTCAACGCCGGACGCGCGGACATGCTTAAATTCCCGTCATGCATCCCGCCCATGCCGTTGCCCCGGACTTCGCCGCGCCCGCCATGCCGGGCGTGCCGGCGGTGTTCGACCATCCCGGCGACCGCGCGGAATTCAGGCAGGCGGCGCATCTGCCCGGGGTCGAGCTGTACCGCGCCCACATCATCCGCCACGCCTTCGAGCCGCATACCCACGAAGCTTACGGCCTGGGCGCCATCGAGTCCGGCGTCGAGCGCTTCCGCTACCGCGGGTCGGACCACCTGGCGCCGCCGGGCTCGGTGGTGCTGATGAATCCCGACGAGCTGCACACCGGGCGCGCCGAAACCGAGGGCGGCTGGCGCTACCGCATGGCCTACCTGGACCCGGACGTGGTGCGGCGCGTGACCGGCGACAGCGGCTGGTGGTTCGACGCCGCGGTGGGCATCGACGCCGCCGGCGCGCAGCGCGTGACCGCCCTGCTCGATACCCTGTGGCAGGCGCGCGAGCCGCTGGCCTTCGACAGCGCCCTGTACGCGCTGCTGGCGGAATTCCGCCGCCATGCGCGCATGGACCGGCCCGTCCGCGCCGAAGGCGCGCCGCGCTTCGCGCCCGTGGTCGATTACCTGCGCGCGCACCTGTCGCGCCGGCTTACCCTGGACGAGCTCGCGGCCGTGGCCGGACTCAGCCCCTTCCATTTCCTGCGCCGCTTCCAGGCGCAGTACCACGCCACGCCGCAGCAGATGCTGATGGCGCTGCGGCTGTTCGAGGCCAAGCGCCGGCTGGCCGCGGGCGAACCGCCCGCCCAGGTGGCGCTGGCCGCGGGCCTGACCGACCAGGCCCACCTGACCCGCGCCTTCTCGCGCCGCTACGGCGTCACGCCCGCCCGCTACCAGAAGCAGGTCCATTCCTGATCCCCGGACCGCAAGCTGGTACAAGACGCGCCGGTTGCGCGCTGGCTACATTGGGGCCGGACTGACCTGGAGCAATCGTATGTGGGCTGGAACCCTTTACGCCCTGGCCGCCGGCCTGATGTGGGGGCTGGTGTTCGTGGGCCCCCTGCTGTTGCCGGAATATCCCGCGGCCCTGCAATCGGTGGCGCGCTATCTGGCGTTCGGCCTGATCGCCCTGCCGCTGGCCTGGCTGGACCGCCGCGCCCTGCGCCAGTTGAGCCGCGCCGACTGGATCGAAGCGCTGAAGCTCGCCGCCATCGGCAACCTGCTGTACTACCTGTGCCTGGCCAGCGCCATCCAGCGCGCGGGCGGCCCGCTGCCCACCATGCTGATCGGCACCCTGCCCGTGGTCATCGCCATCAGCGCCAACCTGCGCAACGCGCGGCGCGACGGCAAGCTGCCCTGGAAGCGGCTGGCGCCGTCGCTGGCGCTGATCGCGCTGGGCATCGCCTTCGTCAACCAGGTGGAGTTGCAGGCGCTGCGCCAGGACGCCGGCGCCGACCTGGAACGCTATGCCGTGGGCGCCCTGCTGGCGCTGGGCGCCGTGGCCTGCTGGACCTGGTATCCGCTGCGCAATGCGGACTGGCTGCGCGCGCACCCGGATCGCAGCCCGCGCACCTGGGCCACCGCCCAGGGCGTGGCCACCCTGCCGCTGGCGCTCGCGGGCTATGCCGCGCTGTGGGGAGGCATGGCCGCCGCCGGCAGCGCGTTTCCCATGCCGGCGGGCCCGCGGCCCGAGGTCTTCCTGGCCCTGATGGCCATCATCGGCCTGTTCGCGTCCTGGCTGGGCACGCTGTGCTGGAACGAGGCCAGCCAGCGCCTGCCCACCGCGCTGGCCGGACAGCTCATCGTGTTCGAAACGCTGGCGGCCCTGGCCTACGCCTTCATCCTGCGCGGCCAGATGCCGCAGCCCCTGACGCTCGCCGGCATCGCCTGCCTGATGATAGGCGTGCTGCGCGCCGTGCGCGTGAAGCCGGAGCCGCTATCTGCGGCCGCCTGAGTCTTCCCACGCCCGGCGAAATCCTGGCTACCGAGTTCCTTGAGCCCCTGGGCCTGACGCACCTGCAAAGCCAATATGACGCGGACATGACCCGCCAAGCACTGGGCAAGGAATTGGAATCCATCGAACCCTATGCCGCAATGGCATGACGCCCCGCGCGGGCTGCATTTTTCTACGACAGGATCTCCGGCAACCGCCGCAGGTCGTCGATGACTTCGGACGCGCCTTCGTCCAGCAGCCGCTGGCGCTGGTCCGGCCCGTTGTGCGATGCGCCCACGAAACCGATGGCGCGCATGCGCGCGGCGCGGGCGGCGCGCACGCCGGGCACGCTGTCTTCCACCACCACGCAATCCAGGATCGCCGCCCGCATCTGCCGGGCCGCGTACAGGAAAATGTCGGGCGCCGGCTTGCCGCGCGCCACCTGCGCCGTGCTGAAGACGTTGGGCGCGAACGCGTCCCACAGGTCGACCATCTTCAAGGCCGCTTCCAGCTTGGCGGGCAGGCTGCTGGAGGCCACGCAGACCTGCATCCCGCGCTCGCGCAGCGCCGCCACCGTCTCGGCCGCGCCGGGCAGCGCGCGCAGTTCCTGGCGGAACGTGGCTTCCAGCCTGTCGGCGTACTGCCGCGCGAATCCGTCCGGCAGGCTGCGCTCGCTTTCCTGTTGCAGCGTCCGCCACATGTCCGCGTCGGGAATGCCGGCGAAACGGTGCGCGGCCTCTTCGGGCGTGATGGCGATGCCGTGCGCGGCCAGGGCCCGCGACTGGGCGCGCGCCGCGATGATCTCGCTATCGATCAGGACGCCGTCGCAATCGAAGATGACCAGGCGAGGGGCAGGCGTATGCATAGGGACTCCACAATGGACGAACCGCCATGATATGCCCGCCGCGTGACAACGGCGCGGCCCGCCGCGCCGCCTACAGCCCGGCGCCCTTCAGGCGCCGCAGGCGCCATGCCAGCGCCACGCCGCCCAGCCCCGCCGCGGCCACGATGAGCGAGGCCGACGCCCACCCGTAGCGGTCGATCGCGCCGCCCACGGCCAGCGGCCCGATCACCTGCCCGAGATTGCTGCCCTGCATCACCAGCCCCACCGACGCCGCCGTCAGCCCGGGACGCGGCGCCAGCAGGGGCGCGGTGCCCAGCAGCGTGGCCGGTATCAGCCCGCCCACCGCCGAGAACAGCACGCACAGCAGAAAGGTGGGCATGGCGGGCAGCACGGACCGGAAGATCAGCAGCGCCACGGCGCCCATCGCCACGCTGGCGCAGGCGATGAGCGTGGACCGCCGCCAGCCGCGCGCCAGCAGCACGCCCGCGCCCAGGTTGCCGACCATGTTGGCCGCGCTGGCGATGGCGCTGTAGACGCCGGCCGTGGCCAGCGTGAGGCCCAGTTGCTCGGTCAGCAGGATAGGCAGGAAAGTGAACAGCGCGAAGAACATCAAGCTGTAAAGCATGAACGACAACGCCAGCAAGCCCGGCCCGGGCGCGCCCACGGTGTCCGCCGTATCCTGGCGCAGCCCGCGCCACGACAGGCGCGCCCCGGCCGGCGTGGCGGGCGCCAGCGCCGCCACGCTCACCAGCGCCACCGCCACCGCCGCGCCCGCGCACCACCAATAGGCGCGCCAGTCCCCGAAGGCCTGCGAAGCCAGCATGGCGATGGCCATGCCCGCGGGCATGTAGCAGCTCCACAGCGCGAACGCGAAGTCACGGTTGGAAGCCGACACCAAGCGTTGCAAGGCGGCCGGCCCCGCCACCGTAATCATCAGAAAGCCCAGGCCCTCGACCACGCGCGAAGCCAGGAGGATGCCGTAGCCCGGCGCCATGGCGCCCATGGCCGAACCCGCCGCCGTCGCCGCCAGCCCGGCCAGCAGCATGCGCCGCGCGCCAAAGCGCGTGATGACGCCGCCCGCCGCGATCCCGCCGAACATGCCCAGGACGGAGAACACGGCGGCCAGCGCCCCGATGGAGGCCAGGTCCAGCCCGAGGTCCTTGCGCAACAGCGGCGCGGCGATGATGAGCTTGCCCACCTGCAGCGCCGCCACCACGCCCGCCCCCACGATCGCCAGCACCGCCCCCCGGCGCGCTTCTTCCTTGCCCATGCTTGTCTCCCCTCTTCGGAACCCAGCCAGGATGCCAGCAGAAACCGATTCCGGTAAGTGATAACCTTCTGATTAAATTGATCGATTCTGTAGATCGGCCGGCAGAATGATAGACGCCCTCACCCTGGACCAGTTGCGCGTGTTCGCCGCCGTGGCCGACGCCGGCAGTTTCCGCGCGGCCGCGCGCCGCCTGTCGCGCGTGCAGTCGGCCGTCAGCCACGCCATCGCCAACATGGAGTCGCAACTGGGCGTGACGCTGTTCGACAGGAGCGGCCACCGGCCCGCGATGACGCCCCAGGGCGCAGCGCTGCTGGCCAACGCCCGCGACATCCTGCTGCGCGTGGACGCCCTGCGCGCCCGCGCCCAAGGGCTGGGCGAAGGCGTCGAACTCGAACTGTCCCTGGCCGTGGACACCTTGTTTCCGATCGCGGAAGTCGGCGCCGCCCTGAACGCCATGCGCGCCGTCTATCCCTCGGTCGCCGCCCGGGTTTCGGTGCTGCCCCTGGGCGGCCCGATCGAAGCCCTGCTGGCGCGCAGCCACACGCTGGGCATCATCGCGGGCGAACATTTCCGCCACCCGCGCATCGCCGTGCAGGCGCTATCGTCCGTGCAGATGGTGGCGGTGGTGGGCGCGGCGCACGCCCTGGCGCGGCACGTCGCCGCGGACGCGCCGCTGGGCCCGGCGGAACTCGCGGACCACGTGCAGATCGTGCAATCGGACCCTTCCGCGCTGACGGAAGGCCGCGACTTCGCGGTGCTGTCGCCGCAGACCTGCCGCGTCAACGGCCAGGACGCCAAGCACGCCCTGATCGTGGCGGGCGTCGGCTGGGGCCGCCTGCCGTTGTGGCAGGTGGAACACGACCTGGCCGAAGGCCGCCTGCTGCGCCTGCCGACCGGCAGCCTGGGACGCGGCAGCCAGGTGGCCACCGAGACCTATCTGGCGCACCGCATCGACCAGCCCCTGGGCCCGGCGGCCCGGGTCCTCGCGGCCGCGCTGCAAGCCGCGGACCCGGACTAGGCTCCCCGCTGCGCGTAGCTCACGCCCATGCCGGCCCGCACGTCGTTCTGGATGCCGTAGGGCGGTATGGGGTAGCGCAGCCCGTTGGCCGACAAGGCCTTCATGCCTTCGATGGCGATCGGCAGGTAGCGCGGCGGCAGGGCCATCAGCATTTCCTCGTCCGGCACGCCGCCGTAGCGGCGCTCGGCGAAACAGGGCAGCGACAGGCTGGGTTCGCCGGTGGCCAGCGCCCGGCCCCAGGAGTCCGCACAGGCGGTCTCGCCGACCACGCTCCAGTCGAAGCGCCGGTAGTTCTTCCATTGCAGGCCGTTGATCAGGATGATCATCTGGCCGGGCGTGGCGTAGACCAGGCAGATGTCGGGAGGATCCAGCCGGCCCGAGGCCAGGGGCGAAACCACCATGCCGCGGTACTTGCCCGCCGGCACGCAGGACAGCGCTTCCTGGCGGGCCCGCGCGTCCTCCGGCGTGGCGTGCCACACGCCCACGTAGTCCTTGCCGCTCTTCCAGGCCTCGTCCTGCGGCCCCAGGCCGATCACCGCGCGGCACTGCGCGCCGACCAGGTCGTCGCCGGTGATGCCCACCGTCCAGCCCAGCCGGGCCGCCATGCCCACGATCTGGTCGGTGGTGTGCGTGGCCTGCGGGCGCCGCAGGCCCTTGACCGCCGCCATGTCTTCTTCGCGCTCGTAGAGCTTCATGCCGATGACCGTGGTCTTCAGGCGCAGCAGCTTGTTCAGGTCATCGACCAGCGATGCCCAGTTCAGTGTCGTCTCTTCCATGCCCGTCCTTTGGACTGTCGTGCGCGGACTTTTCCGCATTGCCGCAGATTGATTGCGGTCAGCAACGACTATAACGAATCGCCCGCCGGGCCCCCGATTGCTCTATCGTGGGATGCGGCAACCCTGCAAGCGGCAAGGCCCGCAAGCAACTCCCCGGCTTCCAAGGAGCCCACCATGAACCGTTTCGAACAGAAGACCGTCCTGGTCACGGGCGGCACCAGCGGCATCGGCCTCGCCGCCGCCCAGGCCTTCGCCGCCGAAGGGGCCCGCGTCGTCGTCACCGGCCGCGACGCCGCGGTGCTGAAGCAGGTCCGCGCCAGCCTGGGCCCGCACGCCCTGGCCCTGCGCAACGACGCCGGCGCGCCCGGCGCGGCCGCCGCGCTGGCGGCCGAATTGCGCCAGGCCGGCATCCGCCTGGACGCCGTATTCATCAACGCCGGCGTAGCCCGGTTCGCTCCGCTGGCCGAAGCCACCGAGGCGCTCTGGGACCAGACTTTCTCGACCAACGTCAAAGGCGCGTACTTCCAATTGCAGGCGCTGGACCCGCTGCTCAATCCCGGCGCTTCCATCGTGCTGAACGGCTCGATCAACGCCCGCATCGGCATGCCGGCTTCCTCCATTTACGCCGCCAGCAAGGCCGCGCTGATCTCCCTGGCCAAGACCTTGTCGGCGGAACTGCTGCCGCGCGGAATACGCGTCAACGTCGTGAGCCCGGGCCCCGTCGCCACGCCGATCTACAGCAAGCTGGGACTGGACGCCGAAGCGCTGGAAAAGACCGCCGCCGGCATCCGCGCCCAGGTGCCGCTGGGCCGCTTCGGCACCCCGCAGGAAATCGCCTCGACCGTGCTGCACCTGGCCTCGCCCGAGTCCGCCTTCATCGTCGGCACGGAAATCATAGCGGACGGGGGCATGAGCCAGTTATAGGATTCAGGCCCCGATGGAACGCAGCGCGCGCTTGCAGATCCGTTCCGTCGCCTCGGCCGGATGGCCTTTCGACCAGCGCGCGCAGACGCCTCGCACCCAGTCCGGCCGGTCCTTGCTGGCGTCGTTCAGCCAGTTCGCCACCGAGTCCTGCACATAGGCGGCCGGATCGGCCCGCAGCGGTTCCAGCAGGGGCAGCGCCCTGCCGGGATCGGTTTTCAACGCCGCGATGTGCGCGCACCAGACCCCGCGCGGCCGCAAGGACTCGCTGGCGAAGCGCCGCACCCGTTCTGAGGGATCCCCGGTCCAGGGCAGCAGCAGTTCCACGGCGGCGTCCAGTTCGGCGGCCAGTTGCGGGCGCACTGCCAGCCAGGCCCATTCCCGCACGCCGAAGTGCGCGTCGTCGGCCAGCGGGCGGATAAGATCCAGGCGCTCGCGCAGCGTCGCGGCCGGCATGGCGCCCAACATGAAGCAGGCCCAGCCGCGCACGGTATCCGAACGGTGCGCCTTCAGCGTCTCGAAGCCGTCCGGCCCCAGCCGCTCTTCCAGGAGGCGCGCCGCCAGCGCCATGCGGCGGGAAATCCCCAGCGCCGCCTGCGCGCGCATCGCATTGACCGCGCCGTCGCCCGCGTCGGGCGCCACGGCCTGCATCAGCGCGGCAAAATCCACCGCCAGGCATTCGGTCAGCGTGGCGGCGGGCTCGCCCGCATTCAGCCGCGCCAGGCGTTCCGGGTCGACGTCCTTGACGCCCCGGCCGGACGGCTTCGAAGCCGCGGATCCCGCCTTGCTCATGATGCTAGCTCCTTTGACGCGGCGCGGCCCGCGTCCGTGCCCGACCAGATCCGCGCCAGCAATCCGCGCAGGCTCGCCGCGTCCCGCGGGCCCAGGTCCGCGAACAGCGAACCGATCCAGTCCGTATGTTCCTTGAGGAGCCTTGCGGCCATCGCCCTGCCCTTGGCGGTGAGCTTCACCTTGACCTTGCGCCGGTCTTCCTTGCCCGCCTTCCGAGACAGAAAGCCGTCGCGCTCCAATCCGTCCAGCAAGCCCGTGACCGTGGCGCGCGTGACGCCGGCACCTTCGGCCAGCTCGTGCGGCGCCATCCCGTCCGCCTGTTCGTGCAGCAGGAACAACAACACGAACTTGCCTTCGGACAGCCCATGCGGCGCCAGCCGCGCAGCGCAGTCCCGGTCGATGGCGGCGGCCAGCGACAGCAGTTGGAAACATAGGCCGATGCCGCCGGCCGAGGGCAGGCCCCGCTCGGCCGCGACGCTCAGCAGCGCGCGGTGCTTGGGTTCCAGCATGTGTTGCGCGTCCTGCATGGAAGGCGTTCCGGAAGTGATTCACCAGCACATAGTAAGGCGCCTAATCATTATTTCGCAAGTTGCCTGGGACCGCCATCCACGCCCGCGCCCGCCCCGCCGCCGGTCAGCCGGCCAGCGCGCCGTGGATGCGACTGGCGATGACCGGGTCTTCCAGGTATCCGTCGATGCCGTGCCGGTTGCTGCTGCGGTTATGGACGTCGGTCTTGTTTTCGATGGCCGGAACCACCCTGAAATTCCGCTGGTCCAGCGGATATAGCGCCACCACGTCATGCGGGTCCAGCGCGTTGAACCAACTGCCCACGCACGCCGGATGCCTGACGCCGCCCAGGCGCTCCCGTATCGCCTTGATCCCCAGCGGCGAACCCAGGGTGATCAGCGCCGGCACGCGCCAGCCCGCCTGGCTGCCGGTCTGACGCAGCAGCAGGTAGGCGACGATCGTTCCCAGGGAATGGGCGACCACCACCTTGTCCAGCGGCCGGTCGAAAGCCTCGCCGACGCCGCCGTTGATCGTGTTGCGGACATTGGTTTTGCGCAGGTACATGGACACGTCGCTCGTCAGCAGGGCGATCAGGGCGCCGCTGCCCGGCACACGCTGATCGATGGTCCGCAGCACGGCATGCACCCAGCGCCAGTTCTGAGGCCCGCGCTCGACCGCGATCGGTCCGGCGGCGGGCGGAAGATTGCGGCCGATCTCGTCCTCGCCTATCCGGCACGCAACGATGTATTCGTCCAGCAGGGCCAGCAGCAAGCCCGCGGCGCCCTCGTCTTCCTGGGCCCCGCGCACAATGATCTTCGCGGCGTCCTCTTCGGCGACGCCCTTGACCAGATCGCGCAGCGTGTCGCCGTAGAACGGAAAGCGGATCCGGTCCTCGGGGATGGGCATCGCCAGCCCGACCTTCGCGAGCCCCCTGCCCCAGGCGTCGATCCAGGCGCGCTTGAGCGCCTCCGAATCCTTGTCCTGTTGGGACCGCCCATGGATCAGCACAAGTTCTTTCATGCCCTGGGCGCCTGCATCTCGTATAGCTCGGCCGAACCGGTCGCGGGCTCCAGCCACGCCTCCAGCGCCCGCACACCGGCCGGTGTGTAGTGCGCCCACAGCTCGCCGGTATCGTGCTGGCGCAAAGCGCGAAGCTCATGCGGAAGCGCGCGTCCCAGCAAATCCATCAGAATCCATCCCGCCGAGAGCAGCGGTGTCGCGGGCATGAAATCGCTGGGCGCATAGGTCTCCCACAGCAGGTCGCGCGACAGGAACGCCAAATCGAACAGGCGCACGCCCAGGTTCTGGTACAGATAGTCCTGCAAGGCGCGGATGCGGCCGGTCTCGCCGATCTCCCGGTACGCATAGGCGGCATGAAGCGCCAAGACCGGGTCCAGGAAGCGGAGATTGCGCATGCGGTCGTCCAGGACGCCGGCGCTTGCCGGGTCGAGTTCAAGAACGCATTGTCTGGCGCCCTCGGCCACCGCCGCGCGCAGCCACCGGAGTTCGCGCAGGTCTTCCGCGTCGGCCCGCGCGTCCAGGGGATCGTAGCGCAGCGCAAACCCGCCCTGGGCATCGAACTCCAGGATGCCCGCGCATCCCTCGAAGACGGGCAACAGCATTCCGGAGCCGTCGCCGAACACCAGCAGGGCCTGCTCGGGCTTCGAAAGAAGGGGAAACTCCCAGGCCGTATAGGACTCGGTCGGACCGCCGGGCGCTGGCTGGTAGACGCCGGCGCGCCGCCCGATCCGGCCGCCGTATTCCCGGCACACCACCCGCCGGACGTCGCGGCCCCGCACGATGAAGCCGGGCTCGCGCAACTCCGGCGCTTCGGCGAGGGCGGAGCGGATCACGCTATTGAGCAGGCGGCTGGCCGTGTCCGACAGCGCCCGCGAGACCTGAAGCTCCAGGCCGGCGCTGTCGGCGGGGTGCCTGACCAGATAATCGACGAGGCCGCCGGAGGAAAGCGGCGGCGGCGTCGAAGGCGGCGTCGACGGTGGTATGGGCGGCGGCATTCCGTCCTCCGGTTGCCAGGCCTCGCTTTCAGGCCCGTCTCCATTGCCCAGCGGCCCGGGCCCTGGGCGCGGCGCGCGGGGCAGGCCGTGCGGCATGCTGAGATCGAAGCGGGCGACCCAAGCGTCCTCGCCGGAGGTGATGCGCGCATCCGGGTCCTGGTTGGTCAGGACATGCATGCCGCGCCTGAGCAGATCGTCCGGCACCAGTATCTTCAGCGCCTCTTTCAGCGGCCTGGGCCGGATGAAACCGTTGTCCACCAGCCGCGGCTCGCTTCCGCCCAGCACATTGCACAGCACTTCGGTATAGACCGCCTGGTACACCTCGTTCGCCCCGACCAGGGTGGGCAATTCCAGCGCGGGCGCGCCCCGGCGGGTCGCGTAGAAGACATCGACGGGCTGCACGGGGTCCTGCTGGTCGAAACTCGGGAAGATGCTGCCGCCATGGATCTTGCTCTGCGGCACGTCTTTTGCGATGGTCCGGCACGCGTCCGAGATGAGCACCACGTGCGGGATCCTGCCCTCCTCCGCCAGCCCGACGCTGACCGCCACGTTGACCGCGGCGTTGGGATTGCCCGGAGCGTCCGACAAGTGCCAGAATTCGTACAGGCCTTGCGCAGAGCCATGGCCCGAAAAATAGACGATCAACTGCTCCAGCGAGTCCAGGTCGATGAATCGCTGGATGGACCGGTAGATCTGGTCCACGGAAACCGGATCGTCTTCGCCGTCCGTGATCCGCGCGATGCGGTCCTCCGGGATCCCCTGTTCGCGCGCCCACTGCTCCATCCGGTCCACGGCGCTTTCGACCGCTTCCAGCCGGCCCGGATTACCCTGGGTGCGGCTGACGCCGATAAGAACGATTGCCCGGTCCATGCAGCCTCGCTTTGGCGCGGCGGCCGCGCCTTCGACTGTTGGCGGTTCCGGCAAGCCGAACCGTGGGCAAGCTTACGCCGCCGGGCGCAGCCCGCACAATGATGCATCCGGACTAGCGCCCATTCACCTACCGATACAGCACCGTCGGCAGCCACATCCCGATGCCCGGGAACACGTAGAGCAGGAAGATCGCGATCACCTGGATGCCCATGAACGGCATCATGCCCAGGAAGATCTCGTTCAGGGTGACGTGCGGCGGCGACACGCCCTTGAGATAGAAGGCCGACATCGCCACCGGCGGCGAGAGAAACGCCGTCTGCAGGTTCAGCGCCACCAGCAGGCCGAAGAACAGCGGGTCGATGCCGAAGGTATTGAGCAGCGGCACGAAAATGGGCATGAAGATCACGATGATCTCGGTCCATTCCAGGGGCCAGCCCAGCAGGAAGATGATGATCTGCGCCAGCAGCAGGAATTGCAGTTGGGACAGCCCCAGCGACAGCACCCATTCCTCGATGATGCGCTGCCCGCCCAGCAGCGCGAAGGCCGCCGAGAAGATCGACGAACCGACGAACAGCCAGCACACCATGGCGCTGGTCTTGGCCGTCAGGAAGACCGATTCGCGCAGCACCGGCAGGTTCAGGCGCCGGTACGCCAGCGCCAGCAGCGCGCCGCCCATGGCGCCCATCGCGGCGGCCTCGCTGGGCGTGGCCAGGCCGAAGGCGATCGAACCCAGCACCGCCGCGATCATCACGGCCAGCGGGAAGAACGACGACATCAGCATTCTGAAGATTTCCAGTCGCGCCCAGGTCAGCACCGCGTAGAACAGCAGCAAGATCGCCGCGCAGATGCCCGCGAAGATCCAGAAACCGGCGGGCGCGGCGGTGCCCTCGCCCGCTGGCGCAGCAGCATCGGCCGCATCCGGCGTGGCGCCGGCCGGCTCGGCGGGCGCCGCGCCCGGCGGCTCGGACAAGCCGCCCGCCGCCGGTTCATTCGAAGGCGGTTCGGCCAGCTCCCCGGACGGCGGTTCCGCCAGGCCCGAATCGAAATCCCCGCCCGATCCCAGCCGCAGTTCCGCGGGAATGTCGTACACCACTTCCGGCCGCGTCGTGGCCTGGTAGACCGTGGCCACCAGCAGCACCGTGACCGCCAGCGGCGCCAGCGCCATCCCCATGTAGCGCAGCAGGACGCCCAGCGGCACCTCGCGGTTGCGGCGCCCCTTGAACAAGGCGGCCACCATGCCGGACAGCGCGCGCACGTGGCCGCCCGCGGCCAGCGCCGCCGCCTCGGCGGACAGCGGCACGCCGCGTTCCTCCATGGGCAGCGGCGGCGCCATGGCGGGGCGCACCTTGGCCACGATGATCACGTAGATCATGTACAGCACCGCCAGCATGATCCCCGGAAACAGGGCGCCGGCATACAACTGCACCACGGATACGCCGGTCGTCGCGCCGTAGACGATCAGCATCACCGACGGCGGCAGCAGAATGCCCAGACAGCCCCCCGCCGTGATCGAGCCCGCCGTCAGCTTGACGCTGTATCCGGCCTTCAGCATGGCCGGCATGGCCAGCAATCCCATCAGCGTGACCACCGCCCCGACGATGCCCGTGGCGGTGGCGAAGATCGCGCAGGTCGCCAGCGTGGCCACCGCCAGCGCCCCCGGCAGGCGCGCCAGCGCCAGGTGCATGGACCGGAACAGCTTTTCGATCAGGTTGGCGCGCTCGACCAGATAGCCCATGAACACGAAGAGCGGGATCGAGATCAGCGAGTCGTTCGTCATCGTGGCGTACGTGCGCTGCACCATCAGGTCCAGCGTCTGCCCGATCGAGCGGCCCGGATCGGAACTCTGCATGTAGTACGCCAGGAACGTGAACAGCACCCCCATGCCCATCAGCGTGAATGCCGTCGGAAAGCCCAGCATGATCGCCACGACGATCAGCGCCAGCATCAGCAGCCCGATGTGTCCGGTGGTGAGGTGGTCCCAGGGCGTCAGGAACACGATCATCAGGATGACCAGGCCAATGCACGACAGGCCGAACCACAGTGCCTTGTGGATTTTCATTGGCGAGGCTCCCCGGGCGTGACGTAGCGGTCCAGACGGGCGATGTCCTCGTCCTTCACATGCACCATTTCCTTGAGCTTGTCGACGTCCACTTCCTCGACGTCCTCTTCGCGCGAAGGCCACGCGCCGCGCCGCAGGCACAGCAGGCAGCGCATCGCTTCGGCCACGCCCTGCACCAGCAGGACCGCGCCCGCGATCGGGATGAAAGCCTTGAAGGGATAGATCGGCGGCCCGTCGGCCATCAGCGACGAGTGCTCGCGGATGGCGATGGAATAGCCGGCGTAGTACCAGCCCGCCCAGACCAGCGCGATCACGCCGGGAAAGAAAAACACGATGTACAGCGTCAGGTCCAGCCCCGCCTGCACGCGCGGCGGCAGGAAGCCGTACAGGATGTCCCCGCGCACGTGGCCGTTCTTGGCCAGGGTATACGCGCCGGCCATCATGAACAGGATGCCGTAGTACATCATCTGCAGGTCGAACGCCCACGCGCTGGGCTGGTTAAGCAGATAGCGCGCGGCCACCTCCCAGCACACGTGCACGGTCAGAATGACGATCAACCAGGCGAAGGCCTGCCCGACGAAGGTGGAGAAGCGGTCTATGAAACGTACGATTCGGATCATCCGGCTTCCTGGTCAAGGCGCATGGCGCCCCCGCCGCGCGCCGGTACGGCGCGCGCGGCGCGGGATGCGGGTGGGTCGGTCCGTCGGTGCCGCCCCCGTGAGGGGGCCCGCGCAAGCGGGTACGGGGTGGGCCTCAGGCCTTGCTGCTGCGCGAGAAATAATGGTTGTAGGCCATGCGGAAGTTGACCGAGGTATCCCCGTGCCAGCGCCCCACCCGTTCGGCGAACGCCCGCTGCGAGTCCAGCACCTTCTTGAACAGGGGATTTTCGGCCGAGCGCTTGGCGATCATCTCGTCCCAGATCTTCAACTGCTGTTGCAGGATGGCGTCCGGCGTCTTGTAGAACTTGACGTTGTGTTCCTTCTGCAGCTTGATGTAGTCCTGCGAATAGCGGTTCGCCGCCTTCCAGGACATGTCGGCGCTGGAGGCCTGCGCGGCATAGCTCAGGATGTGCTTCAGGTGTTCGGGCAGGGCGTCGTACTTCGCCTTGTTGAACATGATCTCGAATTGCTCCGCGCTCTGGTGGAAGCTCTGCAGCATGCAGATCTTGGAGACGTCCTGAAAGCCCAGCGCCAGGTCCGAGGAAGCATTGTTGAATTCGGCGCCGTCCAGCAGGCCGCGGTCCAGCGCCGGCACGATCTCGCCGCCGGGCAGCGCGTTCACGGCCGCGCCCATGGCGGTGTACATGTCGATGGCCAGCCCCACCGTGCGGAACTTGAGGCCCTTGACCTCGTCCATCTTCGTGATCGGGCGCTTGAACCAGCCGAAGGGCTGGGTCGGCATCGGCCCGTACATCAGCGACACCACGTTCACGCCCATGGCTTTCTGGATCTCGATCAGCAGATCCTTGCCGCCGCCGTATTCGTGCCAGGCCAGCAGCATGTTCGCGTCCATGCCGAAAGACGGCCCGGACCCCCACAAGGCCACGGCCGTGTTCTTGCCGTACCAGTAGGCCACCACGCCATGCCCGCCGTCCAGCGTGCCGGCGGACACGGCGTCGAGCAGGTCGAACGCCTTGACCACCGCGCCCGCGGGCAGCACCTCGATCTTCAACTGGCCGCCGGCCATGTCGTTGACCTTCTGGGCGTAGTCGCGGGCGAACTCGTGGAAGATGTCGTTGGCGGGCCAGGTGCTCTGGAAGCGCAGGGAAACCGGAGCGTTCTGCGCCCGGCCGACTGCCGGGAATCCCAGGGCGGCGGCGCCGGCGACCGCAGCGCCGGAGATGAATTTGCGGCGAGGTTTTGTAACGTGTTGCATGGCTTGTTGTCTCCTGAAAGGACTACATGGACCAGCTTGTAGTTACTTCTCCTGCGTGGACGCGGGATGGCGACGCCTGCTGCGCGTTCCCGGAACCGGGCTGCGGATGATGCGGAACTTGTGTGCTGATTAAACCTTTCTGACTAATCGCTGACAATCAGCTTTTTGTCAGGAATTACCCTAGACGGGGTATTAGGCCTTAAGCAGCAGGCGCGGCGCCCGGCCGTTGCACTGCCCTCACCTTGCCGCTGTCGCCGCCGCCGCAGAAGAATCGCCCCGCGCCGTCGGACTCCAGGCCGGAAACGCCGATGCCGGCGGGCATCTCCACGCTTTGCAGCACGTCGCCCGTGCGCGCATCCACCTGGCGCAGCTCGCTCGCGCCGTTTTCCCAGGTGCCGTGCCATAGCTCCCCGTCCACCCACGTCACTCCCGTGACATAGCGGTCGGACTCGATAGTGCGCAGCACGCGGCCGGTTTCGGGATCCACCTGATGGATCTTGCGATCGCGGTACGCGCCCACCCATAGGCTGCCCTCGGCCCAGGCCAGGCCTGAGTCCTCGCCGGCGCCCGGCGCGGGGATGGTGGACAGCACTTGCCCGCTGGCGGGGTCGATCTTCTGGATGCGCCCATCGGCGATCTGGTAGAGATGCTTGCCGTCGAAGGCCGTGCCGGCGTTGGCGGCCACGTCGATCGCGCGCGGCGTGGCGCCGCTGTCGGGATCCAGGGCCAGCAGCTTCTGCCCCACGGCGATCCACACCTGGCGGCCGTCGTAGGTAACGCCATGCACGGCGTCCACGCCCGGGAAAGGGCCGTATTCACGGATGATTTGAGCTTGGGATCGTTTCATGTCGGTGTCCTCCAAAAGGAGTCACCATGCTAGCGGCCCGCCAGCGCGGCCGGGAGTAACAAGGTTGTCGTGAATCCGGGCATGGGCGGCGTCATCCAGCGCCGGGCGCGCCCCTGCCCGCAGGACTGCACCTTGCCCGCCGCGGCCAGCGCGTCGAGCGCGCGCTGGACCGTGCGCTGGCTCGCGTTCAGCGCAAGCGCCAGGGCCGAACTCGACCACGCCTCGCCGTCGGCCAGGAACGCCAGGATCGCGCCGTGCTCCCGGTCGGCGTCTTCCGTGGGGCGGGCCAGCACCACGACTTCCCGGCCCTCCCGCGGCTGCAACGCGAAGCCGTTGCGCGTGGCGGCGATGCCGGCCACCGGGCGCAGGGCGGCGCGCAGCCTTCCGATTTCGACGCGCAAACGCGCGCGGTGCGTTTCGTCGAAGTACGCGGTGCGGAAAGCCTGGACGATCAACGTTTCGCGGGGCGCGGCCCGCGGCCAGGCTTCGGCCAGCGCGCGCGCCAGCGCGAACAGCACCGGGCGGCTCGCCAGCGGCGCCACGGCGCCCGCCTCGCGCACGGCATGGCGGCAGGCATCCACGACCAGCGTGTCCGACCCCAGCAACGCCTCCACCTCGTCCAGCAGCAAGGGGCGCTGCGCGCCCCGTCCGATCAGGCGGGCGGCGGGCGTGGAGAGGACCAGGGACGCGCTTTCGACTTCGGCCATCAAGGCGGGAATGCCGGCGTGGCGGGCGGCAAGCTCGGCCTGGGCCAGCGCGGCGCGCGCGGGCTGCATCCGCAGGCGCCGCAAGGCGATGCCGGCCGCGATCAATTCGTGGATGGCCCGCGACGCGGGCGCAAGGGCTGCCGCATTCAGCCCGGCCAGCGCGCGCTCGGCATCGTCCAGGCGGCCGATCAGGAGCTGGCGGCGGGCCTGCAAATGGCGGGCGTGGATGGCGTTCTCGGGGTCGCCGTGCGAGTCCAGCGCCGCGCGCGCGGCCTCCAGCGCCTTTTCGGGCCAGGCCAGCTCGCGCGACACCAGCGCGATCTCGGCCTCGGCCACCACGCAGCGGGCGCGGGACACCGCGTCTTTCGGATCGAAGCCGCGGGCGGCGCTGCGCAACAGGGTTTTCGCGCGCCGGAAGTCGCCCAACTGCGCCATGGCGATGCCGCGCAGCGCCAGCGCGGACGCGTCGCCGCGCAAGGCGATGCGGTTCAGCGCGCCCAGGGGGTCGCCGGCCGCCAACGCGCGCGCGGCCGAGGCGATCAGAAAGTCCATGGGCGTCCCGCCACGTCCGCAGCTCCCCGTTGGGTGACAGGCCCCAATCTACCATCAAGCCGGCCCGCGCCGCGCGGGCCCGGCGGCATGGACCCGGCGTCACAATATTGCATCCACCCGGTAATGTGCCCCCGTTTTTCCGGGCGCCCGCCCCGTCCCGTCCGCCCGGACGCCCGTCCCCCGCCGCCCACCGTGTAAACTCCCCCCTTTTTGACTCTGGTGGTATGTTGCAAGCCCCACAGCGCACAGGTTTAAGCGGCCCGACGCTCATTCGCTTGCTGACTCGCCTGACGGATGTCGATGTTCCGGAATCCAGGCAATCGCTCTCGGACCATCTGAGCCAATGGCTCGGCTGGACGGACGCGATCGCGCTGTCCGCGGCGCTGAATACCAGCCCGCCGGTGATCGCCCCTGGCGCGCGCATGTTCAGCAGCGCCGAGGAACGCGAATGCGAGCGGGTCCGGACGACGCTGGCCGACGCCATCGCCAGCGATACCGCCGCCACGGCCGCCAGGCGGCCCGTGCCGGGGCAGGCGCCGGCGAAGAAGCTGGCGGCCCTGGCCGAAGCCGAGGCCGACTACGCGAATTTCCGCCAGCGATATCTGTCGTTGCAGCACACGATGGAAACCAGCGTGGGCAACCTGCGCAGCCGGCTGCGCGGCATGGTCGCGGCCAGGAACGGCGAGTGGACGCGGCTGGCGGTGGTGGACGCCATCATGGACCGCGCCCTGCTGCCCAGGGAACGGGCCCTGCTGGGCGCGATCCCCAAGCTGCTCCAGGCCCATTTCGACCGCCTGCGCCTGGCGGAAACGGCGGCGCCGGCCGAGGCCGAGGCCCAGGCCGGGACCGAAGGCGCCGAAACGCCTGCCGAGGCGCCGGCGGCGCCGGGCGCATGGCTGGACACGTTCCGCAAGGATATGCGGAGCGTCCTGCTGGCCGAACTGGATGTTCGTTTACAACCGGTGGAAGGGCTGCTTGCCGCCCTTCGCACCCGCTAGGTCTGTTCACATTAAGGACACTATGTCCAAATACCTGATCAATCTCGTTGTTTTCCTGGCCGGTCTGGCCGTCGTGGGCTGGATCGGCATCGGCTACGCGGGCACCAACCCGCTGGCCCTGGCCGTGACCCTGCTCATCGCCGCCTGCTACCTCACGGGCGCGTTCGAACTGTGGCGCTACCAGCAGGCGACTTCGTCGCTGGCCCGCGCCCTCTCCGGCCTGTCCGAGGCGCCGGGCAACCTGGGCAGTTGGCTGGACCAACTGCCCCCCAGCCTGCGCAATGCGGCGCGCCTGCGCATCGAAGGCGAGCGCGCGGGGCTGCCCGGGCCGGCGCTCACGCCGTATCTCGTGGGCCTGCTGGTGCTGCTGGGCATGCTGGGCACCTTCCTGGGCATGGTCGTCACGCTGCGCGGCACCGGCCTGGCGCTGGAAAGCGCCACCGACCTGGCCGCCATCCGCGCGTCGCTGGCCGCGCCGGTCAAGGGCCTGGGGTTCGCGTTCGGCACGTCGATCGCCGGCGTGGCCGCTTCCGCGATGCTGGGGCTGCTGGCGGCCCTGTGCCGGCGCGACCGGGTCCGGGCGGCGCAATGGCTGGACGCCAAGGCGGCGACGACCCTGCGCGTGTATTCCCAGGGCTATCAGCGCGAAGAATCCTTCAAGCTGCTCCAGCGGCAGGCCGAAGTCATGCAGCGCCAGGCCGAGACCATGCCCGCGCTGGTCGACAAGCTACAGACAATGGTGGACGGCATGGCCCGCCAGAACCAGTCGCTGAACGAGCGGCAACTGGCCAGCCAGGACGCGTTCCAGGACAAGGCCGAGGCGGCCTACGCCCGCCTGGCGTCCGTCATGGAGCAATCCATGAAGGACGGCGTGGCGCAGAGCGCGCGCTCCGCCGGCGAGGCCCTGCAACCCGTGGTGGAAGCGACGATGGCGGGCCTGTCGCGCGAAACGGCGTCCTTGCAGGACACCGTGACCCAGGCCGTGCAGCGGCAGTTGGACGGCCTGACGGCCGGCCTCCAGGCCTCGACCGCGAACGTGGCCGACATCTGGAACCAGGCCCTGGCCGGACAGCAGCGCGCGAGCGAGGCGCTGGCGCAGGACCTGCGCGCGTCGCTGGACCGGTTTGCCCAGACCTTCGAACAACGCTCGGCCGCCCTGCTTGACAGCGTTTCCTCCCGCCTGGAAACCTCGTCGGGCACCCTGTCGGACGCGTGGACCCATGCGCTGGCCCGCCAGGAGCAGGCCAGCGAAAAGCTGGCCGGCGACAATCTGCAGGCGCTGACGGCCGCGGCCGCGAGCTTCGAACAGCATTCCGCATCGCTGCTGCGCACCCTGAACCAATCCCACACCGCGCTGCAATCGGAACTCGCCTCGCGCGACCAGCAGCGCCTGGCGGCATGGACCGAAACGCTGGGCGCCATGGGCGCGACGCTGCGCCAGGAATGGCAACAGGCGGGCGCCCAGGCCGCCGACCGCCAGCAAGGCATCGCCGAGACGCTGGCGCGGACGGTGCGCGACATCACCTCGCAGGCGGCCGTCCAGGCCAGCCTGCTGGAAGGCGTGTCGGCCCGCATGGAAGCCGCGGCCAACGGCGTGTCGCAGCAATGGGAAAGCGCCCTCTCCCGCCAGGAAGCCGCGAGCGCCAGGCTGGCCGGCGACAACCAGCAGGCGCTGGCGGCGGCGGCCGCCACCTTCGAGCAGCATTCCGCATCGCTGTTGCGCGCGCTGGACCAGTCGCACGCGGACCTGCAGGCCACGCTGGCCTCGCGCGACGAGGAACGGCTGGCCGCCTGGAGCGGCACGCTGGGCGCCATGACCGCCGCGCTCGGCCGGCAGTGGGAACAGGCCGGCGAGCATACCGTGGCCCGCCAGCAGGAAATCACCGAGTCGCTGGCCCAGGCCGTGCGCGACGTCGCCACCCGGACGGAGGCGCAGGCCGCGCTGCTGGAAAACGTTTCCAACCGCCTGGAAACGGCGGCCGGCAGCGTCACCCAGGCCTGGACCGACGCGCAGTCCCGCCAGGAGCAGGTCGGCGATCAATTGGCCAGCAGCAACCGGCAGGCCCTGGAAGCCGCCGCGGCGGCCTTCGAGCGGCACTCGGCGGCCCTGTTGGGCACGCTGAACCAGTCGCACGCGCAATTGCAGGAGACGCTGGCCTCGCGCGACCAGGAACGCCTGTCCGCCTGGACCGGCACGCTGTCCGCGATGGCCGCCCAGCTCGGCCAGGAATGGGAACAGGCCGGCACGCAGGCCGCCGTCCGCCAACTGGAAATCAGCGACACGCTGTCCCAGACCGCCCGCGACCTTACCGCGCAGGCACAGGCGCAAGCCAGCCTGCTGGAAAGCGTGTCCAACCGCCTGGAAACGGCGGCCGGCAATGTCACCCAGGCCTGGACCGACGCGCAGTCCCGCCAGGAACAGGTCGGCGCGAAGCTGGCCAGCGACAACCAGCAGGCCCTGGAAGCCGCCGCGGCGGCCTTCGAGCGGCACTCGGCGGCCCTGTTGGGCACGCTGGGCCAGTCGCACGCGCAATTGCAGGAGGCGCTGGCCTCGCAGGACCGGGAACGCCTGTCCGCCTGGACCGGCAGGCTCGGCGAGATGGCCGACGCCTTGCGCGCCGAATGGGAGCAGGCGGGCGCCAGCACCGCCAGCCAGCAGCAGCAGATCTGCGACACGCTGGCGCTGACCGCGCAGGACATCGCGTCGCAGACGCAGGCCCACGCCAGCGAGACCATCGCCGAAATCGGCCGCCTGGTGCAGGCCGCGTCCGAAGCGCCGCGCGCCGCCGCCGAAGTCATCGGCGAACTGCGCCAGAAGCTGTCCGACAGCATGGCGCGCGACAACGACATGCTGGAAGAGCGCAGCCGCCTGCTGGAAACACTGGGCACCCTGCTGGACGCCGTCAACCACACCGCCGCCGAACAGCGCTCGGCCGTGGACGCGCTGGTCGAGTCGTCGGCCGGCCTGCTGGACCGCGTGGGCGCCCAGTTCACCGGCCTGGTCGAAAGCGAGGCCGGCAGGCTGGCCGACGTGGCCGCGCAGGTCACCGGCAGCGCCGTCGAAGTCGCCAGCCTGGGCGAATCCTTCGGCGCGGCCGTGCAGTCGTTCGGCGAATCCAACGACAAGCTGGTGGCGCACCTGCAGCGCATCGAGGCGGCGCTGGACAAGTCCATCGCGCGCGGCGACGAGCAACTGGCCTACTACGTGGCGCAGGCCCGTGAGGTCGTGGACCTGAGCATGATGTCGCAGAAGCAGATCGTCGAAAACCTGCAGCAGTTGGCCAGCCAGCATGCGGCGGCCGGAGCGGAAAGCGCATGAGCGAGGACATCGACGGCGGCGTGGAGCCGACAGCGCCGGCCTGGGCCGTCTTCGGCGACCTGATGTCGGTGCTGCTGGGCGCCTTCGTCCTGATCCTGGTCAGCGTCGTCGCCGTGCAGTTGCAGTTGTCGAACCAACTGGAAGAAGAGGTCAAGCAGCGCCAGGCCGAAACGCAGCGCCGCGAAACGCTGGAGCAGGCGCTGGCCGGCCCGCTGGCCGCGGGCCGCGTGACGCTGGTCGACGGCCGCATCGGCATCAGCGGCAGCGTGCTGTTCGCCCTGAACTCCGACCAATTGCAGCCCGAGGGCCGCGAGGTCCTGAAGATGCTGATCGAACCGCTGGCGGCCTACCTGAAGACGCACGACGAAATCCTGATGGTCAGCGGCTTTACCGACGACCAGCAGGTGCGGGAAGGCAACCGCCGCTTCGCGGACAACTGGGACCTCTCGGCGCAGCGCGCCCTGACCGTCACGCGCGCGCTGATCGACGAGGGCGTGCCGGCTTCGTCCGTGTTCGCCGCCGCCTTCGGGTCCGAACAGCCGGTGGCCTCGAACGCCGACGAGGAAGGCCGCGCCAAGAACCGCCGGGTGGAAATCACCCCCGTCCCCGGGCCATCCAGCAAAGCGGGGCAGCCCCGTGAGCAGTGACGGGACCCGCGGGGACGTCCTCGACGTCCGGGCCTTGCTGGAGGCCTGGCGCGAAAGCGGCGCCGACCGCGCGGCGCCGGCGCGCTTCCGGCTCATGGATGCGATGGAACGCCGCGCGGCGGCCCATGGCGGCGAAGCGCGGCGGCTGCTGGACGGCAGGCTGGCCGCGCTAATCCAGGCCTACGAGGCCGATCTGGAGGGCGCGTCCCGGCTGGACGCCCCCGAGCCCGAGGCCGCCCCCCGCGAACGCGGACCGCTCGGGCAGTTGGCCGACCGTCTCGCCGGCCCCGTATCGGCGGACCGCGACGGCCCCGACCTGGCGGAACTGCGCGCCGCCTATCCCGAACTGGCGATGCTGGAGTATTTCCTCGGGGTGTGGTCGCGGGTCAGCGCCGACCGCCAGGTCCGGCAGTCCCAGGAACAGGTGCACAAGAACGCCGGCCCGCTCAATTCCAACCAGCTCGTGCACCGGACGCTTTCGCTGATGCGCGGACTGTCGCCCGGCTACCTGCAGCAGTTCCTGTCCTATACGGACGCGCTGATGTGGATGGAACAGATGGCCGCCGCCGCCGCCCCGCCGCCCAAGGACGCGCCACGCGCCGGCGCCAAGAAGACCGCGCGCAAGGCCCGCTAGGCGCCGCAGGCCGATTTGCGCGCCGCCCCCGTGCCGCAGTAAGATACGTTCCATATACAAACCATATATGGATCAACCATGGGCATCGTCAAGATTTCCGAGCAGATGCATGAGAACCTTCGCGTCGCCAGCGGGGCGCTCAGCCGCTCCATCAATTCCCAGGCCGAACACTGGATGCGCATCGGCATGCTGTCCGAACTCTATCCCGAACTGCGCCACGCGGATATCTGCCAGATGCTGATCCGCATCGAGCAGGCCGAGGGTTTCGCCATCGCCTCGCTGTCCCAGGGCCTGCCGCAGGCCGCCCAGCAGGAGGCCGCATAAATGGCGCGCAAGGTTTCCATCAAGTCCGCCGCCGACATCGACATGGCCCGCAAGGCCGGCGCCCTGGCCGCGGAAGTGCTGCACATGATCGCCGAGCACGTTCGTCCCGGCGTCACCACCGACGAACTGGACCGCATCTGCCACGACTACATCGTGAACGTGCAGAAGGCGATACCGGCCAACGTGGGGTACCACGGTTTTCCGAAGACGATCTGCGCGTCCGCCAACCACGTGATCTGCCACGGCATCCCGTCGGCCAAGGTGCTGAAGAACGGCGACATCCTGAACATCGACGTGGCCGTCATCAAGGACGGCTGGTTCGGCGACACCAGCCGCATGTACTACGTGGGCCAGCCCAGCCCGCTGGCGCGCCGCCTGGTCGAAACCACCTACGAGGCGACGCGCGCCGGGATCATGGCCGTGAAGCCGGGCGCGACGCTGGGCGACGTGGGGCATGCGATCCAGACCGTGGCGCACCGCGAGCACTTCAGCATCGTGCGCGAGTACTGCGGCCACGGCATCGGGCAGATCTACCATGACGAGCCGCAGGTCCTGCACTACGGCCGCCCGGGCGAGGGCCTGGTGCTGCAGCCGGGCATGATGTTCACGATCGAACCGATGATCAACGCGGGCAAGCCCCAGACCAAGCAATTGCCCGACGGCTGGACCGTGGTCACCAAGGACCGTTCGCTGTCGGCGCAGTGGGAACACATGGTGGTCGTGACCGACACCGGCTACGAGGTGCTGACGCCCTGGCCGGACGGCTTCGGCAGCTATCCTCCCATCCCCTGACGGACCCGTTCCCGCCCACGGCAAGGAACGGAGTGCAAGCGCGCAAGGGCACGGCCATGATCGTGCCCTTGCCGTTTCCGCGGCGCGATCCCGCGCGCCTCCGCCCCATGCCCGCCCTGCCCTCCGCGTTCCGCCGCCTGGCCGCGTCCAACCTGGCCGCCCAACTCTCCGAACAGATGGCGCTGGCCGCCGCGCCCCTGGTGGCGGTGCTGGCGCTGGGCGCCAGCGCGGCGCAGACCGGCTATCTGCAGACCGCCCAGACCCTGCCCTTCCTGCTGCTCTCGCTGCCCGCGGGCGTGCTGGCCGACCGCGTGTCGCGCCAGGCGTTGATGACCGCCGCCGAATCCGTGCGCGCGGCCAGCCTGCTGGGCCTGCTCGCGCTGCTGTGGTCGGGCGGGCTGGGCCTGGGCTGGCTGGCCGTGCTGGGCTTCCTGGGCGCGGTGGGCACGGTCGCCTACAACGTGGCGGCGCCCGCGCTGGTGCCCAGGCTGGTCGCGCCGGGCGAACTGGCCAGCGCCAACCGCTGGCTGGAGCTGGCGCGCAGCGCGGCGTTCTCGGCCGGCCCCGCGGCGGGCGGCGCCCTGGTCGGCTGGACGGGCGCGTCGGCCGCGTATGCGCTGGCCGCGGCGCTGTCGCTGCTGGCGGCGCTGCTGCTTGCCGGCCTGCCGCGGGAAGCGCCCGCACCGCGGCCGCGGCGGCGCATGCTGAGCGAATTGCGCGAAGGCGCCGCCTTCGTCGCAGCGCATCCGATGCTGCGCCCCGTACTGGTCACCGCCGTCTTCTTCAACACCGCCTGGTTCGTGC
Organism: Achromobacter veterisilvae; assembly: GCF_037619525.1. Classification (NCBI taxonomy): domain Bacteria; kingdom Pseudomonadati; phylum Pseudomonadota; class Betaproteobacteria; order Burkholderiales; family Alcaligenaceae; genus Achromobacter; species Achromobacter veterisilvae. The sequence goes on from NZ_CP148753.1 coordinate 4,689,918, forward strand.
TGCAGGCGGTCTACGTGGCCTACGCCATCGAACGGCTGGGCCTGTCGGCCGCCGGCGTCGGCGCCACGCTGGGCGTGTACGGCGGCGGCATGGTGGCGGGCGCGCTGCTCGCGCCGTGGCTGGCCCGGCGGCTGTCCTTCGGCGCCATGATCGGGGCGGGCCCGCTGGCCGCGCTGGCCGCCAGCGTCCTCCTGCTGGCCACGCTGGCGCATCCGTCGGGCGCCTGGGCCGCGGCCGGGTTCTTCCTGTTCGGCGCGGGGCCGATCCTGTGGACCATCACGACCACCACGCTGCGCCAGGCGGTCACGCCCAACGCCCTGCTGGGCCGGGTCTCCGCGGTGATCGTCACCGCCACCTTCGGCGCCCGTCCCGTCGGCGCGCTGATCGGCGCCGCCCTGGCCGCCCGGGCCGGGATCGAGGCCTGCCTGTGGGTATCCACGGCGGGCTTCGCCGTGCAGTTCGCGGTGCTGTTCAGTTCGCCCGTGCTGCGGCTGCGCAGCCAGCCGGAAGCCGGCGCGGCCGGATCTGTTGCGGGTTGAGCGCCGGCCATCTGTATCTGGCGGCGCCGGCCGCGGCCCGCTAGACTGCCCCGGTCATCCAACCGAAGCGCCGGGCGCGCGCAGCATGCTGAAAATACTGGGAAAGGCTTCGTCCATCAATGTGCGCAAGGTGCTGTGGACCTGCGCCGAACTGCGCCTGCCGTTCGAGCGCGAAGACTGGGGCACGGGCTTTCGGCCCACCTCCGATCCGGGCTTCCTGGCCTTGAACCCCAACGCCATGGTGCCCGTCATCCAGGACGGCGATTTCGTGCTGTGGGAATCCAACAGCATCATCCGCTACCTGGCCTCGCAGTATGGCGGCCTGCCCTTGTACCCGGCCGAACCCAGGCTGCGCGCCGGCGTGGACCAATGGATGGACTGGCAGGCCACCGACCTGAACCGCTCCTGGTCCTACGCCTTCATGGCGCTGGCGCGGCAGTCCGCCGCGCACCGGGACGCCGACGCCATCGAAGCGTCGCGCCAGGCGTGGGCGCACTGCATGGGGATTCTGGAACAGCGCCTGGCGCGGACCGGGGCCTATGTCGCGGGCGGGGAATTCTCCCTGGCGGACATACCCGTGGGCCTGTCGGTGAACCGCTGGTTCCTCACGCCCTTCGACAAGCCCCGGCTGCCGGCCGTCGCGGCCTACTACGACCGGCTGGCCGAACGCGAGGGCTACCGGCTGCACGGCCGCAACGGCACGGCCTGACGCGCGCGGCTACTTCACCACGCCGCAGACCAGGCGCCCGCCTCCGCCGCCCAGGGGCTTCGGGGTATCGCTGTAGTTGTCGCCGCCCACGTGCACCATCAGCGCATGCCCTTTCACGTCGGCCAGTTTCAGGTGCGGCGCCACGACCGCCTTCTTGGCGGAGCCGTCCGCGCCGACCACGATGAAGGGCAGGTCGCCCTGGTGGCCGTCGGTCGCCAGGGGGCCCTTGTGGGCCTTGGTGCCCTTGGGATCCAGGTGTCCGCCGGCCGCGCCGCCGGGCGCCATCTGGTCGTTCACCATGCCCGGGCCGCAGGATCCTTTTTCGTGCACGTGGAAGCCGTGTTCACCGGGAGGCAGGCCCTTCAGGTTCGGCGTGAACTGGAGCCCGCCCTTGGTGTCCTTGAGGGAGATAGTGCCGGCGCTCTTGCCCACGCCATCGGCGCTCAGGAACGACATCGAGACGTTTTCCGCGGACGCGGCGGCGGAAGCGCCCGCCAGCGCAAGCGCCGTGACCAGCAACGAGATTTTCTTCATGGAGTGCCTCCAAGATTCGTGCCCGCGGGCCGCGGGCGCCCGGTATGGCATGGCCGGCCCGTTGCCGCCCATGCCGCCGAAAACAATAGCATTCGGCTCTGGCCGTCCGCCAGCAATCTTCATTCCTGATACAAACGCGCGGCGCCGGCCGGCAGGCCGGCCCGGTCAGCCGCGGAACAGCAGCACCAGCGCATGCAGCGCCACGCCGATCAGGCCGCCGACCAGGGTGCCGTTGAAGCGGATGTATTGCAGGTCGCGCCCCACGCTCAGTTCCAGTTCGTCGACCAGATGGCGTTCGTCCCAGTTCTTGACCGTGCGCGAAATGTGCTCGGTGACGCCGCTGCGCAACCGGCCGGTCAGTCGGCGGGCGGCGCCCAGGACGTGGCTGTTGATGGCCTCGCGCAGGCCGGGGTCCTCGCCCAGCTTGCGGCCCAGCGCCAGCAAGGCGCTTTCCAGATGGCGCGCCAGCGCCGAGTCTTCGTTCGACAAGTCGCGCCGCAGGGCCGCGTGGATGTCGTCCCACAGCCCTTGCACGTACTCCTGCACCTTGGGATGGTCGATGGCGCGCTGCTTCAGGGCCTCGACCTGCTCGGACAGGGCGGGATCGTCCCGCAGGCGCCGGATGTAGTCCAGCACCCAGGCCTCGTAGTCGCGCCGGACGGGATGGCCGGGCTCGGACAGCACGTCGCGCAGTTCTTCCACCAGCGCCCGGGCCAGCCGGTCCGCCAGGTTGTCGGCGATGCCGTCCACCGACTTCACCACGTCCACGGCGGCGATGATGCGCGGCCATTCCTTCTTGGCGAACTTCACCAGCAGGCCCGAGGCGCGCGCCTTCACCTCTTCCTGGCCCAGGTAGCCGCCCAGCCTTTCCAGGGCGGCGTCCAGCAGTTCCTGGTGCCGCCCGTCCCGGGTCAGCAGGCCCAGCACCTCGCCCGCGGTGTCCGCTGCGTCCCAGCGGCGCAGGGTCTTCACCACGAACTCCTGGATCACGCCGCGCACCGCCCGGTCGTCCAGCAGGTCCAGCGTCTGCAGGGCCACGTTGCGGGCGCCGTCGCTCAAGGCGCGCGCCTGGCGGGGACGCGCCAGCCAGCGGGAAAGTCGCGCGGCGGGATCGAACACGCGCAGCTTCTCCATCAGCGTGTCCGGGTCCAGGAAATGGTCGCGCACGAACACGGCCAGGTTGTCGCCGATGCGGTCCTTGTTGCTGGGAATGATGGCGGTGTGCGGAATGGGCAGGCCCATCGGGCGGCGGAACAGGGCCACCACCGCGAACCAGTCCGCCAGCGCGCCCACCGTGGCCGCCTCGCAGAACGCCCGCACCCAGGCCCAGGCGCCCTGCCCGCCCATGGCATGGCTGGCGATGAAGCCGCCGATCATGGCCGCCAGCAAGGCCAGCGCCGCGATCTTCATGCGCCGCAACTGTTCGCGGCGCGCGTCGGATGCCAGGGCGGAGCGCGTCGCGTGCGCGGCGGCGGGACGGGGCGTGTCTGTCATGGGGTCTCCGGCTCGGGATGGACCCAGCATAACAATACCGGCCCGCGGCCGCGGCGCCTCAGCCCAGGGGCGGCAGCAGGTCGAACAGCAGGACCATCGCGAGGCCCGCCACGGAAACGATGGACTGCACCACCGAGATCGTCTTGGTGGCTTCGCCCATGGTCATGCCGAAGGACTCCTTCACCATCCAGAAGCCCGCGTGATTGGCGTAATTGAAGAACAGCGAGCCGCAGCCGATCGACAGCGCCAGCAGCGGCAGGTTCAGGCCCGGGTCGGCGCCCGCCAGCGGCGCCAGCAGGCCCGCGGCGCCCACGATGCCGACGGTGGCCGAACCGGTGGAGACCGACAGCAGCATGGCGATCAGCCAGCCCAGCACCAGCGGCGGCAAGGCGAACTGATGGGTGAGCTGCACGATGGCGTCGCCCACCTTGGCGCTCGTCAGCACCTGCTGGAACGCGCCGCCGCCGGCGATGATGAGCATGATGCCGGCGATGGGCTTGAGGCTCTTGCCCAGGGCATCGCGCAGCTTCTCGGCGTCGCCGCCGCGCAGGTACACGAGGGTGACGGCCGCGAACAGCACGCCCAGCAGCATCGCCACCAGCGGGTCGCCCAGGAAGGCGGCGGCCCGCAGCGCGGCGGAATCCTTGGGCAGCAGCATCTCGGCCAGCGCATGCACCAGCATCAGCAGCGCGGGCAGCAGGGCCGCCAGGACGCCCAGGCCCACGCTGGGCTCGCCGCGGCCGTCGGCCTGCTGGCGCGTCGTGGTGAACTGCTCGAGCAAGGCCTCGTCGGGGCGGGTCGCCATGCGCGGCGCGATGAAGGCGCCATACAGCGGGCCGCCGAAGACCATGGCCGGCAGCGCCGCGATGAAACCGTAGATCATGGTCGGGCCGACCGTGGTCTTCAGGGTGGCGATCGCCGTCAGCGGGCCGGGGTGCGGCGGCACCATGCCGTGCATCGCCGCCAGCGCGGCAATCACCGGAACGCCCACGTACACGTAGGCCGACCCCTTGAAGCGTTCCTGGCTTTCGAGCTTGCGCGCCACGCTGAAGATCAGCGGCAGCATCACCACCAGGCCCACCTCGAAGAACATGGGAATGCCGATGACGAAGGCCACCAGGGTCATGGCCCACGGAATCATGCGCGCGGAAGTGTGCCGCAGGATGGCGTTGGCCAGGCGTTCGGTGGTGCCGGAATCCGCCAGGATCTTGCCCAGCATGGCGCCCAGCGCGATCACCACGCCGACCGCGCCGAGCGTCTTGCCCGCGCCATTGGTCAGGTTCTTGACGATGGCCACGGGCTCCATGCCCGTGGCGAAACCGACGCCGATGGAAACGATCAGCAGCGCCAGCAGCGGATGCATGCGGATGCGGGAGACGATGAGCGCCACCAGCACGAGGACGCTCGCCAAGGCGGTGAGCAGCAATTGGATGTCGAACGAAGACATAGTCTGGCCTGGAAAAAACGGGCGAGGCGTCGCCGGGGGCCGGCCGCCGGGAGGAAGACGGATTTTATTCCCGCGAAGCTGAACGCCGAGTCAGGAAACGCGCGCCTGCCCTGCCGCCGGCATGAGCCCCGGCTTGCCCTCGTGGTCGGCCTGCGCGCGTTCGAGGATGAATTCGATGATCATGGAGATGGCCCGCGGGTGATGCCGGTTCGGCATGTACAGCATGTACATGCCGCGCCCGAAGATGCTGAGCCGCCATTGCGTCAGCGCGGCCAGCAGGTCGCCGCGCGCCAGGTCCTCGTGCACCACGTAGTCCGGCAGAATGCCCACGCCCAGCCCGGCGCGGATGGCGTCGCGCAGGAAGGCGTAGTTGCGCGAGATCACGGTGGGCTCCAGCACCACGTGCTGGCGGGGCTGGCCGCTGTAGTAGGCGGACAGGCGCAGCGGGCGACCGATGACGGCGGCGCTGACGATGGGGCTGCGCGCCAGGTCTTCCGGGCGCTGGGGCAGGCCGCGGGCGGCGGCATAGGCCCGCGACGCGCAGGCCACGTAGCGGACCTGGCCCAGTTCGCGCGCGACCAGGTTCTGCGGCGGCTCGGACATGATGCGCACCGCGATGTCCACCTCGTCGCGCAGCAGGTCGTCGACGCTGTTCTCGAACAGCACGTCCAGCACGATGTCCGGATAGGCCTGCTTGAATTCCAGCAGCCAGGGCGCCATCACGAACAGGCCGTAGCCGCTGGGCACGCTGAGGCGGACCTTGCCCTGGGGCGTCTTGCCCAGCGTTTCGACCGATTCGCGGGCGGCCGCGAGTTCGTCCTGGATACTGCGGCCGTGGCGATACAGCTTCAGTCCTATTTCGGTGGGTTCGACGCGCCGCGTTGTGCGCCGCACCAACTGCATGCCGACCGAACGTTCAAGCTGGGCCAGGTGATAGCTGACGTTGGCCCGCGTCATCTTCAGGCGGCGCGCCGCCTCGCTCAGATTGCCCGCGTCCAGGATCTCGACCAGCAAGGTCAGGGATTTGGTGTCCATGCCGCGTCTCCTTCGTGCGCTTGCCAGCAGGCATTGTCAAATTTTCTTATACGTAGTGTCAATTATAGATGCCATTGTCAAGACATATTTACTAAGAAAGAATAAGGCCACAAAAAAAGGCGGGCCGCCCCTGGCCTGCCAGACGACGCCCTCGCGGCCCCTTCCCCGGGGCCCGCCCGCGGCGGCGCCCGAACGGAGACACTGTCCATGACAGACCGCGCAAGCACCGGCGCCGCCCGCGCGCGCCGCTATGAAGACATTCTTGTGGTCACCATCGACCATCCGCCGGTCAACGCCCTGAGCGCGGCCGTGCGCGCCGACCTGGCCGCGGCCGTCCGCGACGCGCAGGCCGACCCGCAAGTCCGCGCCATCGTCCTGGCGGGCGCCGGCAGGAACTTCATCGCGGGCGCCGACATCCGCGAATTCGGCAAGCCGCCGCAGCCGCCCGCCCTGCCCGACGTCTGCAACCAGATCGAAGCCAGCGCCAAACCCGTGGTGGCCGTGCTGCACGGCGCCGCGCTGGGCGGCGGACTGGAAGTGGCGCTGGCCGCCCATTACCGCATCGCGCTGCCCGGCGCCCGGCTGGGGCTGCCCGAAGTGACCCTGGGCCTCCTGCCCGGCGCAGGCGGCACGCAGCGCGCCCCGCGCCTCATGGGCGCGCCGGCGGCGCTGGACCTGATGCTGTCCGGCAAGCACCTGTCCGCCGACGAGGCCTTGAAAGCCGGGCTGGTGGACGCGCTGGCCGGCGAAAGCGATGCGCTCGATGCCGGCCTGGCGTACGCCCGGCAGTTGCTGGCCATGCGCGCCGGCCCGCGCCGCACGCGCGATGCCGGCGCCGCGCTGGCGGACCGGCCGGCCGCGCTGGCCGCGGTGGACGCCGCCGCCGACCGCGTGGCCAAGACGGCGCGCGGGCTCTTCTCGCCCGCCCGGATCGTCGAGGCCGTGCGCGCGGCCATCGAGCTTCCCTTCGACGAGGGCCTGCGCGCCGAGCGCGCCCTGTTCCTGCAATGCCTGGACAGCCCGCAGCGGGCCGGACTGGTGCACGCCTTCTTCGCCGAGCGCGAAACGTCGAAGATCCCCGGACTGGAACAGGCCCGGCCGCGCCGCGTGGAACGGGTCGGCATCGTGGGCGGCGGCACCATGGGCGCCGGCATCGCGGTATCGGTGCTGGACGCCGGACTGCCGGTGGTGATGGTGGAACAGGACGACGCCGCCCTGGAACGCGGGCGCGCCCGGGTCGCCCAGGTCTACGACCTGCTGGCCGGCAAGGGGCGGATCAGCGCGGACGAACGCGCCGCGCGCCTGGCGCGCTTCACCGGCGCGACCGGCTACGACGCGCTGGCCGACGCCGACCTGATCGTCGAGGCCGTGTACGAAGACATGGACGCCAAGCTCGCCGTCTTCGCGCAACTGGACCGGGTGGCCAAGCCGGGCGCGGTGCTGGCCACCAACACCTCGTACCTGGACGTGGACCGCATCGCGGCCGCCACGCGCGGTCCCGCCGACGTGCTGGGCCTGCATTTCTTCTCGCCCGCCAACGTCATGAAACTGCTGGAAGTGGTGGTGGGCAGCCATACCGCGCCGGACACGGCCGCCACCGGCTTCGAATTCGCGCGCCGGCTGCGCAAGATCCCGGTGCGCGCCGGCGTGTGCGACGGTTTCATCGGCAACCGCATCCTGGCCACGTACCGGCAGGCCGCGGACATGATGATGGAAGACGGCGCCTCGCCCTACGACATCGACGCCGCGGTGCGCGCCTTCGGCTACCCGATGGGGCCCTACCAGATGATGGACCTCGCGGGCGGCGACATCGGCTGGGCCACGCGCAAGCGCCGCGCCCCCACCCGCGATCCCGCGCTGCGCTACGTGCAGATCGCCGACCGCCTGTGCGAACGCGGCTGGTTCGGCCAGAAGACCGGGCGCGGCTACTACCTCTATCCCGACGGCGCGCGCCAGGGCCAGCCGGATCCCGAGGTGCTCGCCATCGTCGACGCCGAACGCGCGCGCGCCGGGGTGAGCCCGCGCGCCTTTACGCAGGAGGAGATCCAGCGCCGCTACCTGGCCGCCATGATCAATGAAGCCGCCAACGTGCTGCGCGAAGGCGTCGCGCTGCGCCCGTCCGACATCGACGTGGTGGCGGTGTCCGGCTACGGCTTTCCGCGCCACCGCGGCGGGCCGCTGCACTACGCCGACAGCGTCGGCCTGCCCGGCATCCTGGCCGATCTGCGCGAGTACGCCAAGGAAGACCCGGCGTTCTGGTCGCCTTCGCCGCTGCTCGTCGAACTGGCCGATGCCGGCCGCGATTTCGCCAGCCTGAACCGGGCTGCCTGATTCCCCTCTTTCCATAGGTCTCTCCATGCGCGAAGCCGTTATCGTCTCCACCGCCCGCACGCCCATCACCAAGGCCGGGCGCGGCGAATTCAACCTGATCGCCGGCCCCACGCTGGCGGCGCACGCCGTGCGCGCGGCGGTCGAACGCGCCGGCGTGGATCCGGCGCTGATCGAGGACGCCATCATCGGCTGCGGCTACCCCGAGGGCGCCACCGGCCGCAACATCGGTCGCCAGGCCGTGGTCCGCGCCGGCCTGCCGGCCAGCGTGGGCGGCGCGACCGTCAACCGCTACTGCGCGTCGGGGCTGCAGGCCATCGCCACGGCCGCCAGCCGCATCGTGATGGACGGCGCGCCCGCCATGATCGCGGGCGGCGTGGAATGCGTCTCGCAGATCCGCACCCGCGACGATGGCGTCAGCGGCATGGACCCCTGGATCGTGGCCAACAAGCCCGAGCTCTACCTGCCCATGATAGAAACCGCCGACATCGTCGCGGCGCGCTACGGCATCGGCCGCGAAGACCAGGACCGCTTTGCCGCGCAAAGCCAGGCGCGCGCCGAGGCCGCGCAGGCGGCCGGCCGCTACCGCGAAGAAATCATCGCCGTCACCACCACCATGTCCGTCACGGACCGCGCCACCGGCGCCGTCAGCGAACGCGAAGTGACGGTGGACCGGGACACCTGCAACCGCCCGGGCACCACCTACGAGGCCCTGGCCGCGCTGGCGCCGGTGCGCGGGGCCGGCCAGTTCGTCACGGCGGGCAATGCCTCGCAGTTGTCGGACGGCGCCGCGGCCTGCGTGCTGATGGAAGCCGCGGAAGCGCAACGCGCCGGCATCCAGCCGCTGGGCGCGTTCCGCGGCCTGGCCATCGCGGGCTGCGAGCCCGACGAAATGGGCATCGGACCGGTCTACGCCGTGCCCAAGCTGCTGGCCCGCCACGGCCTGTCCGTGCAGGACATCGACCTCTGGGAACTGAACGAAGCCTTCGCCTCGCAGGCCCTGTACTGCCAGCAGAAGCTGGGCATCCCGATGGACCGCCTGAACGTGGACGGCGGCGCCATCGCGCTCGGCCATCCCTTCGGCGTCACCGGCGCCCGGCTGGCCGGCCACGTGCTGATCGAAGGCCGCCGCCGCGGCGCGCGCTACGCCGTCGTCACGATGTGCGTGGGCGGCGGCATGGGCGCCGCCGGACTGTTTGAAATCTATTGAGGGATCCCCATGGACCTGGAATTCACCCCCGAAGAAAACGCCTTCCGCGACGAAGTGCGGGCCTTCCTGGCCGAGCACCTGCCCGAACGCCTGTCGGCCAAGGTCGCCGGCGGCAAGCTGCTGGCGCGCGCCGACATGGTCGAATGGCACGCCATCCTGAACCGCCGGGGCTGGCTGGCCAGCCACTGGCCCGTGGAATACGGCGGCACCGGCTGGAGCACCGTCGAGAAATACATCTTCGACGAGGAATGCGCGCTGGCCGCCGCGCCGCGCATCGTTCCGTTCGGCCTGAGCATGCTGGGGCCCGTGCTGATCAAGTACGGCACCGAGGCGCAGCGGCGCCATTGGCTGCCCCGCATCCTGGACGGCACCGACTGGTGGTGCCAGGGCTATTCCGAGCCGGGCGCCGGGTCGGACCTCGCCTCCGTCAAGACCACGGCCGTGCGCGACGGCGACAGCTACGTCGTCAACGGCCAGAAGACCTGGACCACGCTGGGCCAGTACGCCAACATGATCTTCTGCCTGGTGCGCACCTCGCACGAAGGCCGCCGCCAGGAAGGCATCAGCTTCCTGCTGATCGACATGCGGAGCCCCGGCGTGGAGGTCCGCCCCATCATCACGCTGGACGGCGAACACGAGGTCAACGAAGTGTTTTTCTCGGACGTGCGGGTGCCGGCCGGCAACCTGGTGGGCGAGGAGAACCGCGGCTGGACCTGCGCCAAGTACCTGCTGACCTACGAACGCACCAACATCGCGGGCGTGGGCCAATCGGCCGCCGCGCTCGCGCGCCTGCGGGCGGTGGCGGCTCGCCAGCGCAGGAACGGCCGCCCGCTGGCCGAAGACCCCGACTTCGCCGCCCGCCTGGCGCGCGTCGAGATCGAACTGGCCAATATGCGCACCACCAATCTGCGCGTGGTGGCCGCGGTGGCGGGCGGCGGCGCGCCGGGCGCGGAAAGCTCCATGCTGAAAATACGCGGCACGCAGATACGGCAGGAGATCAGCGCGCTGAACCGCCGCGCCATGGGCCCCTACGCCCGGCCCTTCGTGCCCGAGGCGCTGCACGACGGCTACGGCGGCCGGCCGATAGGCCCCGAAGGCTCCGAGAGCGCCGCGGCGCAGTACTTCAATCAACGCAAGCTGTCGATCTTCGGCGGCTCCAACGAAATCCAGAAGAACATCATCTCGAAGATGATTCTCGGGCTGTGAGGGCTGGCCATGAATTTTGAACACACCGAAGACCGCCGCATGCTCTCGGATATGCTGCGCCGCTTTGTCGCCGAGCAGTACGACTTCGCCACGCGCGACCGCCACGCCCGGTCCGAGCGGGGCTACAGCATCGAACTCTGGCGCCGCTACGCCGAACTGGGCGCCATCGGCGCACTGTTCGCCGAGGCCGACGGCGGCCTGGGCGGCACCGGGTTCGACATCTCCGTCGTCTTCGAGGCGCTGGGCCGCGGCCTGGCCGTCGAACCCGTCCTGGACGCCCTCATGGTCGGCAGCGCCATCGCCGCGGCCGGCACGCCGGCCCAGCGCGAAACGCTCGACGGCCTGATCGCCGGCGCCCTCACCGCCTCGCTGGCCCATGCCGAGCCCGGCTCCGGCTATGAGCTGTCACAGGTCGGCGCCCGCGCCGAATGGCGGCCCGGCGGCTGGGTGCTCAACGGCGCCAAGGCCGTCGTCACCGCCGGCGAGCACGCGGACCTGTTCCTGGTTTCGGCCCGCAACGCGGGCGCGCCGGACGACGAGGCCGGCATCAGCCTGTTCCTGGTCGGCGCGAACACGCCCGGCCTGACCGTGCGCGGCTATGGGCTGATCGACGGCGGCCGCGCCGCGGAACTCGAATTCGACGGCCTCGCGCTGCCCCCGGAAGCGCTGCTGGGCGAAGCCGGCGCGGGCTACCCGGTGCTCGAACGCGCCATCGGCCGCGGCGTCCTGGCCTTGTGCGCGGAAGCCGTGGGCGCCATGGATTGCGCCCGCGACGCCACCCTGGAATACCTGCGCACGCGCCGCCAGTTCGGCGTGCCCATCGGCAGCTTCCAGGCGCTGCAGCACCGCATGGCGGACGTGCTGCTGGAAATCGAGCAGGCGCGCTCGGCCGTGATCAACGCCGCGGCGGCCCTGGACCACCCCGACCGCGCCACGCGCGAGCGCGCGCTGTCCGCCGCCAAGTACACCATCGGCCGCACCGGCACGCTGGTGGCCGAAGAAAGCATCCAGTTGCACGGCGGCATCGGCATGACCTGGGAACTGCCGCTGGCGCACTACGCCAAGCGCCTGGTCATGATCGATCACCAGCTCGGCGACGAAAGCCATCACCTGGCCCGTTTCATTGCCCTGGCCCCTCAGGAGTAACGCCATGGACACCGGTATCCCGCCCCCCGACAGCCTGGACCTGCCCCTGGAAGGCATCCGGGTCCTGGACCTTTCCCGCGTGTTCGCCGGCCCGCTGTGCGGCCAGGTGCTGGCCGACTTCGGCGCCGAAGTCGTCAAGGTCGAGCACCCGGTGCGCGGCGACGACACCCGCGACTGGGGCATGCGCATCGGCAAGACCGAAACCACCTACTACAACAGCATGAACCGCAACAAGCGGTCCATCACCCTGGACCTGCAGTCCACGGAAGGCGTGGAGATCGTCTACCGCCTGCTGCCGCGGTTCGACGTGGTGATCCACAATTTCAAGAGCGGCGGCGCCGAAAAACTGGGCCTGGGCTACGCCCGGCTCAAGGCCTTGAAGCCCGACCTGGTCTATTGCGCCATCGGCGGCTACGACAGTTCGGGTCCCGAAGCGGCGCGCCCCGGCTACGACCTGGTCATCCAGGGCGAAACCGGCCTGATGGCGATCAACGGCGAAGCGCAACAGCCGCCGCTGAAGTTCGGCGTCGCCGCGGTGGACATGATGACCGGCATGTACGCCGCGCAGGCCGTGCTGGCGGCGCTGCTGCGGCGCGAACGCACCGGCCGCGGGCGCCTGATCGAAATGGCGCTGTACGACTGCGGCATCATGGTCACCAGCTACTACGGCCTGGACGCCTTGCTGCTGGGCCACGACCCCCAACGCTTCGGCAACGCCCATCCTTCGATCGTTCCCTATGGCATGTTCGAAGCCGCCGACGGCCCGCTGATCATCGCGGTGGGCACCAACGCGCAGTTCGACAAGTTCTGCCGGCAGGTGATCCTGCGGCCCGACATCGTCGAAGACCCCCGCTATGCCACCAATGTCGAGCGGGCGAAGAACCGCCTGGGCCTGCTGCCCATGGTGACCGCGCTGATCCGCGAATTTCCCCGCGACCTGCTGCTGCAGCGCCTGGCCGACGCCGGCATTCCCTGCGGCAAGGTCCTGGGCCTGCACGAAGCCCTGACCAGCCAGCGCACCCGCCAAAGCGGCCTGACGCGGGAAATGCCCCACCCGGTGACGGGCAGCACCCACATCTATGCGCCGCCGTACCGCCTGGACGGGCAGCGCCTGCCCATCCGCCATGCGCCGCCCACCCTGGGCGAAGGCACGCGCGACGTGCTGCAACGCTTGCTGCAGATGACCGATACACAACTAGAGGCATTGCAGGCGCAAGGCGTCCTGACATTGCCCGGGCATTGAGCCTGGCGCCATCGCCCACTTTGAACCCGCCGCAGCCATCAGGAGACAAACCACATGCAACGACCCACCACCCGCCGCGCCTGCCTGGGGCTGGCGCTGACGGCGGCCCTGTGCGCCGCGCTGCCCCAGCAGGCCGGCGCGCAGAACGCCTTTCCCTCCAAGCCCATCACGCTGATCGTGCCCTTCCCGGCCGGCGGCTCCACCGACCGCCACCTGCGCATCGTGGCGCAGGACGCCTCCAAATACCTGGGCCAGCCCGTCATCGTGGAAAACCGGCCGGGCGCCGGCGGCACGCTGGGTCCGGCCACCATGGCCAAGACCGCCAGGCCCGACGGCTACACGATCAGCCTGTACACGCTGGCGATGCTGCGCATGCCCTACATGCAGAAAAGCAGTTGGGACCCGATCAACGATTTCACGTTCATCCTGGGGCTGTCCGGCTACACCTTCGGCTTCACGGTGCGCGCCGATTCGCCCTACAAGACCTTCAATGAATACATCGAAGCGGCGCGCAAGGCGCCCGGCACCATCGACTACGGCTCCACCGGCGTGGGTTCCTCGCCCCACCTGCTGATCGAGGAAATCGCCATCAACGCCAAGGTCAAGCTGAACCACGTGCCGTTCAAGGGCAATGCCGACATGCAGCAGGCGCTGCTGGGCGGCCACGTCATGGCGCAAAGCGACGCCACCGGCTGGGACCAGTTCGTGGACGCCGGCAAAATGCGCCTGCTGGTGACCTTCGGCGAAAAGCGCACCACCCGCTGGCCCGACGTGCCCACCGCCCAGGAGCTGGGCTACAAGGTCGTGTCCACCTCGCCCTACGGCCTGGCCGGCCCCAAGGGCATGGACCCGGCCGTGGTCAAGACGCTGCACGACGCCTTCAAGAAGGCGCTGTTCGACCCCGCCAGCATGGAAGTCATGAAACAGCTCAACCAGGAACCCGCCTACCGCGACAGCCAGGACTACAAGGCCTGGGCCCAGGCCACCTACGTCAAGGAAAAGGGGCTGATCGAGTACCTGGGATTGATGGCGAAGGATTGATTCAGGGCGCCCCCAGCCGCAGCAGTTCCCCCATGCGCCGCTGGATCCAGAGCTCGGTTTCGCTCAGGCTGCGGCCCCGCAGCCACAAAGAGCGCACCGACAGCATCGGCAGGGACAGGTCGGCGCAAGGCACGCCGACGAGCGCGTTGCTGTAACCCTCGTATTCCGCGATGTTCAGCGGCAGGATGGCCCAGCCGACGCCGTTGGCGGCCATGGCGGCGATGTTGTAGCTGCTGTCGGCCCGCCACACCGTGGGGCTCAGCACAGCCTGGTCCACGCCGTCCATCTGCATCAGCAGTTGGCGGTGCCGGGCCAGGTCGTTGCGCCCGACCTCGGGCAGCGCGGCCAGGGGATGCCCCGGCGCCACGAAGATGCCCTGGGCCACGTCGCCCAGATAGCGGTGCGCGTAGGCCGGGCCGGGATCGCCCCGGTCGAAGTGGAAGGCCACGCTGGCGCGCCCCTGCTCCACATAGTCCGCCACTTCCGTCGCGGTGCCGTTCAACTGGGTCAGTTCCAGCGCCGGGCAGCGTTCCGCCAGTTCCTTGACCATCGCGTCCAGCACCAGGTAGGGCAAGGCCTCGTCCAGGGCGATGGACAGCCTCGCCTCCCGCCCGCCCGCGAAGGACAAGGCGCGCTGCTCCAGCGCGCCGGCCTGCCGCAGCAGTTCCCGCGCCTCTTGCAGCATCACCTCGCCGGCCGGGGTCAGCGTGGCGTTGCGGCGCGCGCGGTCGAACAGTTCCACGCCCAGGTCCGCCTCCAGCAGCCCCACCGACGTGCTGACCGCGGATTGCGCGCGGCCCAGGCGCCGCGCCGCGGCCGAGAATGACCCCGCCTCCGCCGCGGCGGCGAATTGGCGAAGCTGCTCCAGCGTCCATTGCATGATGGCCTCCGGCAAATCATCTATTTAATAGATGGATTCCAACTTTTCTCAGGAAATTTCAAGATGGATAATAGCGCCCCTGGAACCGAGGGCCTTTCCGGCCCGTCGCCCGCGCGGCGCGTTCCAGTCATTCAGGAGCAGAACCATGCAGCGGACCGAACCGAACGCTGTCGCCACGGCCGCGCCGGGCCGCTGGCTGGTGCTGACCATCGTGTCCAGCGCCTTGTTGTTGATCGTGGTCGACATGACCGTCCTCTACACCGCCTTGCCCCGCCTGACGCATGAATTGAACGTCACCGCGTCGGCCAAGCTGTGGATCGTGAACGTCTACGCGCTGGTCGTATCCGGCCTGCTGCTGGGGATGGGCACCCTGGGCGACCGCCTGGGCCACAAACGCCTGTTCATGGCGGGCCTGGCGGTATTCGGCGCGGCCTCGCTGGCCGCCGCCTATTCGCCCGGCGCGCCCGCGCTGATCGCGGCGCGCGCGCTGCTGGCGGTGGGCGCCGCCATGATGATGCCCGCCACCCTGTCGATCCTGCGGCTGACTTTCGCCGACGAACGCGAGCGCGCGATCGCCATCGGCGTCTGGGCGTCGGTGGCCTCGGGCGGCGCGGCCGTCGGGCCCGTCGTGGGCGGCGTGCTGCTGGAGCATTTCTGGTGGGGCTCGGTGTTCCTCATCAACGTGCCCATCGTGCTGCTGGCCCTGCCGCTAGCGTGGCGCCACATCCCGGCCAGCCGTCCGGACGCGTCCCGTCCCTGGGACCTGCCGGGCTCCTTGCAAGTGATGGCGGGCCTGATTCTCTGCGCCTACGCGCTGAAGGAACTGGGCAAGCCCGCGCCCTCGTGGACGCATGCCGGCCTGGCCTGCGCGGCAGGCGCGTCCCTGCTTGCGGTCTTCGTCCGCCGGCAGCGCGCGCGGCCCTATCCGCTGATCGACTTCGCCATCTTCCGCAACCGCGCCTTCAGCTCGGCCGTGGCGGCGGCGCTGTTCGCGGCGGCGGCCCTGCTGGGAATGGAACTGGTGTTCAGCCAGCGGCTGCAACTGGTCATGGGCAAATCGCCGCTGGAAGCCGCGCTCTTCATCCTGCCGCTGTCGCTGGCCGCCTTCGTCTCGGGCCCGCTCGCGGGCTGGCTGCTGGGGCGCGTCGACAGCGCGCGCATGCTGTTCCTGTCCCTGCTGGTCTCGGGCATCGGCATGGCCGGCTACCTGCTGAGCTACGACGCGTCGATCGCGCCGCAGATGGCCAGCCTGTGCATACTGGGCGCGGGCATCGGCGCCACCATGACGGCGGCCTCCAGCACCATCATGCAAAGCGCCACGCCGGAGCGCGCCGGCATGGCGGCCTCGATCGAAGAGGTCTCGTACGAGCTGGGCGGAGCGCTGGGCGTCACGCTGATGGGCTCCATCCTGTCGGGCGTGTACGCGCGCTCGCTGGCGGTGCCCGACGGCCTGTCCGGCGCCGCCGCCCGCGACAGCCTGGACCAGGCGCTCATCGTCGCCGAAGGCGTGCCGGCGGACCTGGGCGAAACGCTGGCCCGCCTGGCCAGGACCGCGTTCGACACCGGCTACGCGGCCGTCCTCGCCACCGCCACCGCGCTGCTGCTGGCCACGGCGGCGTTCGTGCTGTTCAACCGCCGGCGGATGAAGGCCTGAGGCGCAAGCCTTCCGCCGGTCAGCCGTTGCGGAAGGCGTGGTCCATGTCCGCGATCAGGTCTTCCTCGTGTTCCAGCCCGATGGACACCCGGATCAGCCCTTCGGACACGCCGGCCGCATCGCGCTCGGCCGCCGGCACGCCGGAATGCGTGGTGGACGCGGGATGGCAGATCAGGGATTCAGTGCCCCCCAGGCTCACCGCCGACCGGAACAGGTGCAGCGCGTTGATGAAGCGGAACGCCTCGGCCCGCCCCCCTTCCAGCACGAACGCGAAGGTGGAGCCCGGCCCCGTGCACTGGCGCTTGTAGACCTCCTGGTAGGCCCGGTCGGCGATCAGTTCGGGGTGATATATCCGCACCTTTTCGTGCGGATTGCCCGACAGCCATTGCGCCACCTTGGTCGCGGTGCGTGCCGCCTGCTTCATGCGCAGCACCACGGTTTCCATCGAACGCGTGATCATCCAGCAGGAATGCGGGTCCAACTGCGAGCCGAACGCGCTGCGGATGGCGCGCACCTTCTTGATCAGTTCCTTGCTGCCCGTGACGGCGCCCGCCACCAGGTCGCTATGGCCGCCCACGTACTTCGTGAGCGAATACACGCACAGGTCCACGCCGTGTTCGACGGGCTTCTGGAAGATCGGCCCCAGCAGCGTGTTGTCGCACACCGAAATCGGGCGGTAGCCGTGCCGCGCCTCGAACGCGTCCAGCTCGTTCTTCATGGCTTCGAAGTCGATCAGCGCGTTGGTCGGATTGGCGGGCGTTTCCACATAGAAGAGGCGGACCGGCCCCTGGGCCGCCGCGGCCTCCAGCGCCGCGCGCATGCTGTCGGCCGACAGGCCGTCGCGGATGGCGTGCGAACCGATGCCCCACTCCGGGAAGATCTTGGAGATCAGGGTCTCGGTGCCGCCGTACAGGGGCACCGACTGCACCAGTTGGTCGCCCGGGCGCAGGAACGCCAGGAATACCGCGCTGATCGCCGACATGCCGCTGGAAGTCACCGCGGCGTCCTGCGAGCCGTCCAGCAGCGCCAGGCGGTCTTCCACGATTTCCAGGTTGGGATGGTTGAAGCGGCTGTACACCAGCCCCGCCGACTCGCCCTGCGGCAGGGGCTTGCGGCCCGACACCAGGTCGAAGAAGGCCGCCCCGTCCTCGGCCGAGCGGAAGGCGAAGGTGGAGGTCAGGAATACCGGCGGCTTGACGGCGCCCTCCGACAGAAAGGGGTCGAACCCGTAGGACATCATCTGCGTTTCCGCGTGCAGCGGGCGGCCGAAGATGTCTTTCTTGTGATAGCTGGAGTAACTCATGGTCTGCCTCTCTCTCGGTTTGCGGGCCCCCGGCAGGGACTGCCGGAGCGGGCGCGTCACGCATGCGAAAACAATAGCGCCGGCGGCCTGGGGATGCATGGCAGTATGGCGTCACGCCGCGGCAATATTCTTTCCATTTACATTGCCGGAAAGCGATAATGGAAAACAATATTTCCTACGTCTGCCATTCCATGAAAGATACTGCCTCGTCACATCAACTTGACGCGATCGATTGGAAAATCATGAAAATCCTTCAAGAAGATGGGCGGCTCAGCAACGCCGAGCTGGCCGAGCGCGTGTCGCTGTCCGCCTCGCCCTGCTGGAAACGCCTGAAGCGCCTGGAATCGTCCGGCGTGATCCGGGGCTACCAGGCCATCCTGGACCGCCGCGCGCTGGGCATGGGCGTGGTGGCCTTCGTCAGCATCTCGCTGGAGAACCACACGGAAAAGACCTGCCGCGCCTTCGAGGCCGGCGTGCTCGCCATGCCCGAGGTCCTGGCCTGCCACAACACCACCGGCCAGCACGATTACCTGCTGCACATCGTGGCGCGCGACTTCGACGCTTATTCGGAATTCGTGCGCAACCGCCTGCGCCCCCTGCCGGGCGTGAAGGAATTGCTCAGCACACTGTCGATGCACGAGGTCAAGTCCTCGACCAAGCTGCACCTGTAGGGCCGCCCGGCGGCTATATCGTGCCGGGCACCACGCGGTTGCGGCCCTGGCGCTTGGCTTGATAGAGGCCGCGGTCGGCCGCCTGGATCAGCTCGGTGCACGGCTGCTCGCCGCGCGGCACCGCCGTGGCGGCGCCGATGCTGACCGTCAGCCAGGGGCCCGAGCCCGCGTCCCGCTGCGGAATCTGCATGGCCGCGACGGCGCGCCGCAGTTTTTCGGCGGCCAGCCGCGCGCCGCCGGCCGGCGTGCCCGGCAGCACCAGCGCGAACTCTTCCCCGCCGAAACGGGCCGCCAGGTCGCTGGACCGGTCGCAACTGGCGAAGATGGTATTGGCCACGCGCTTGAGCGCCTCGTCGCCCGCGATGTGGCCGTAGGTATCGTTGTAGGACTTGAAATAGTCCACGTCGATCATCAGCATGCTGATCTCGCGGCCGTCGCGGCGCGCGCGCAGCCATTCCGCATTGAGGTATTCGTCGAAATAGCGCCGGTTGCCCAGGCCCGTCAGCCCGTCGGAATTCGTCAGCCGGCGCAATTCCATGTTGCTTTCCAGCAATTGCTGCTGGCTCTGGCGCAAGGCCTGGTAGGCCTCGTCGCGCTGCACCAGCGCCAGATACGAGCGCGAGTGGTAGCGGATGCGCGCCACCAGTTCGATGGAATCGGGCAGCTTCACCAGGTAATCGTTGGCGCCCGCCCCGAAGGCGGCGCTCTTGCTCGCCGGATCTTCCTTGGTGGACAGCACGATGATGGGAATGTCGCGCGTCACGGGATGGCTGCGGTATTCCTGCACCAGGCTCAGCCCGTCCACGCCCGGCAGCGCCAGGTCCTGCAGAATGACGGTGGGCCGGGTCTGGATCGCCATGGCCAGCGCCTTGTCGGGGCCCGAGCAATAGTGGAAATCGATATTGCCCTCCGAGGCCAGCGCCCGCCTGACGGCCTCGCCCACTATCACCTGGTCGTCGACCAGCAACACCATCGCCGCGTGCGAATGCAGGCTCGCCGAGGCCGAACTCTCTATGGAAGGGTACATGGTCAGTCCTTCGTTTCCGGCGAGGTGTCGAATTCCTCGTGCCGGAAAACCTTTGTGCAGGGTCAATTCGCCGATAGGGCCGAAACATTCTGGAACAAAGTAGAGCCGTCCCCCAGAGTATTACGAAATGTGGAGTTCGTCGGTAATTATTGCAAAGCCATGGGCTATCAGCCACGAAAAACGCCGCAATCGTGCCGAAACCCGCCGGCTACGCGGCCGGCCGCCACAGGGCTGCGGGCGGACGGTGCTCCACCCAATCGCGCGCCTGCCCATAGGCGTGCGCCAGCCGCAGCACGGCCAGGTCGCCCCGGGGCGGGCCGATCAATTGCATGCCCATGGGCAGCCCGGCGGCATTGAAACCCACCGGCACGCTGATCACCGGGCAGCCGGCCAGCGTCCAGGGCGTCACCGTCTCCATCCAGCGGTGGTAGGTGTCCATGGGGCGCCCGGCGATCTGCCTGGGCCAATCCAGCTTCGCATCGAACGGGAATACCTGCGCCGACGGCACCGCCAGGTAGTCCACCTCGCCGAACATGCGCAGCACCGCCTGGTACCACGCGCTGCGCTCCTCGGTGGCCTGGTACACCTGCCGCGCCGTCATGCCGTCCAGCCCTTCCACTTCCCAGATCAGCGCCGGCTTGACCAGCTTGCGCGTCTCGGGGTTCTGGACCAGGGCATGGAACTGTCCGCCCACCATCAGGTGGCGGTGCGCCAGCCAGATCCGCCACAGGCGGTCGCCGGCGAACGGCACCCGGTAGTCCACCGCCTCGCAGCCCACCGCCGCCAGGTCGCCCAGGGCCCGTTCGCACAGGTCCAGGATGCCCGGCTCCATGGGCAGGTAGCCGTTCCAGTCGCCCAGCCAGCCCACGCGCTTGCCGCGCAGGTCGGCGTCCAGCGGCCCGGCGAACTGCGCCGGGTCGTCCGACAGCGACAGCGGCACGCGCGGGTCGTGGCCGGCCATCACCGACAACAGCAGCGCCACGTCGCGCGGAGTGCGCCCCATCGGGCCTTCGTACGACAGTTGCTTGAGGAATACCTCGGGCGCCGGTCCGAAAGGCACGCGGCCGGCCGACGGCCGCATGCCGTAGACGTTGCAGAACGCGGCCGGATTGCGCAGCGAACCGCCGAAATCGCTGCCGTCGGCCACCGGCAGCATGCGGGCCGCCAGCGCGGCGGCCGCGCCGCCGCTGCTGCCGCCCGCGGTCTTGGAAGGATCGTAGGGGTTGCCGGTGGTGCCGTACACCGGGTTGTAGGTATGCGACCCCAGGCCGAACTCCGGCACGTTGCTGCGGCCGATGAAAACGGCGCCGGACGCCCGCAGGCGCTCGATCATGATCGAATCGTGCTGCGTCACCTGGTCTTTGTAGACGAGCGAGCCCATGGACGTGACCATGCCCCGCACCGCCGTCAGGTCCTTGGGCGCCTGCGGCATGCCGTGAAGCCAGCCCAGCCACTGCCCCGCGTCCAGTTGGGCGTCGCGTTCGGCGGCCTCGCGCATCAGTTCGTCGCCGTCGCGCCGGGCGACGATGGCGTTGAGCTTGGGATTGACCCGGTCGATGTGCGCCAGGTAGGCCGCCATCACTTCGCGGCAGGACACGCGGCGCTGGCGGATCGCTTCCGACAGCGCGTGCGCCGGCATCGCCACGATATCGTCCAGGCCGGGGACCGGGGCCTCGGTGGCAGGGTTCATGCATGTCTCCTTGTCGCGCCGCGGAATCCGCCGGCGCGGGTATTGTGTTGGGCGCGCCGGCGGAAATCCGGGCGCGCGCAAACAATACTACGCGACGCGCCGTCCCTTCGCGGCTAGCGGGCCGCCTGCCTGGCGCCGATCAGGTCGATCAGGCCGTCGGACAGCGTGCCGCGCCAGCTCAGGTAATCGTGGCCGCCCTCCACCTCCTGGTGGGTGACCCGGTAACCCTTGGCGGTGAGCACGTCGCGCAAGCGCCGGTTGCTGTCGAGGATCCCCGGCTGGCCGCCCCGGCCCATTTCGAAGCGCCCCGCCACCAGGTAGAAGCGCACCGGCAGCTTGCGCGCCGCCGCGAACTGCCGCGCCAGCCACTGGTCCTCTTCGCCCGGCTGCCCCCACCAGTACGAGCCGGACTGGCTCAGCACGTTGCCGAACACCTCGGGATGGCGCAAGGCGGCGTAGGACGAGGCCAGGCCACCGTAGCTGGAGCCGCCGACGACCGTGCGCGCGGCCGGCGCGGCGATGCCTTGTTCCCGGGCCCACGGCATCAGCTCGCGCGCCAGGAAGTCGGCGAAGTCCGGATTCGGCGGCAGCTCCGCGGATCGCGAATCCGCGGTCGGGTTCGAGATCAGCACCGCCGCCGTGGGCGGAATGACGCCCTCGGCGATCATGTTGTCCAGGATCGTCGGCGTGGGCACGCGGCTGAGATACGGCCCCGCGTCGAACAGCACCAGCACGTGGTTGCCGGGCGCGTCCGGCCGCCAGCCGGCGGGGCGGTACAGGTGGATATCGCGCGTGTTGCCCAGGATCCTGCTGCGCAGGGACTTGGCCTCCACCGTGCCGGCCGGGACGCCGGGGCGCGGCGCCACCCAGGGCTGCGGCGGCGCGCCGGCCAGTTCCAGCACCGAGGAATACTGGAACGCGTCCACGCCGCGCTCGGGGTAGGCCTTGGGGTTCAGCGGATCGGCCTGCGCGGTGGCCAGGATCGCGCGGCGCCGCGCGGTGTCGGAAGCAGGCAGCTCCGGCACGTCCGGCGCCAGCTTGTACGACAGGCGCGCCGAGCGCGCCAGCACGAAACTCCGGTACCAGACGTCCGAGGTTCCCAGCCGCGCCAGCGGCGCGTGGTCGGACGAGGGGCCGCCGAACAGCCGCACGTTGCGCTGCGCGCCGCGCCACAGGAAGGTCACCCGGTCATGCGCGGCGTCGACGGGCTCGATCAGCGGCGCGCCCGAGGCCGCGATCTCGCGCCAGAAGGCATCGGTGCCGCCGCCCTGCTCCAGCGCGCGCGCCAGCGCCGCGAGCCGCGGACTGTCGATGGCGGGCGCGGGCTCGGGCGCGCGCTGCGCCGACAGCGGCACGCGCTCGGACACCGCCCAGCGGTACGCGCCCCGCCCCTGCGCCCGCAGCGTGTAGCGGCCATCGTCCGGCGCCACCAGCATCAGGCCGCCGGCGGGCCGCTCGGCGTCGCTCAGGCGGCGCACGTGCCTGCCCGACGCATCCAGCAGGTCCAGCGTCACGCCGCTGTCGGCCGCCCACTCCCCGGCCAGGAATTCGCCCTTTTGCAGAGTCAGCGCGGTATCCGCCGGCGCCTGCGGCGACACCCGCCCTTCCGCGCTCTGCGCCAGGGCGGCCCCCGATGCCGCGCCAGCCAGGGCCAGCGCCAGCCATCCGGCGCGCCACCGATGGGTATTGCGTTGCTGCGTCACTTGCCTGCTCTCCTGCTCGCGTGTCGACGGATCCGCCCCGCGCGACTGCCTCGCGGTCCGCCCTCACATTAATGGGAATCAATATCATTATCCACTGAAACCCGGCCCGCCGCGGGCGCGCAGGCCCCGCCGCCGCGTTTGCGCCAGATCAAACCGCGCCGGCCCCGGCCCGCCCTATCATGCGCGGATTCCCCCCTAGCCAGGAGACGCCCATGGCCGCTGCCGACCTCTGCACCGAAGCCGAAATCCAGGAACTGGTGCATGCCTTCTACGGCAAGGCGCGCGCCGACGCGGCGCTCGGCCCCGTCTTCGACAGCCAGGTGCACGACTGGGACGAGCATCTGAGGACGCTGTCCGACTTCTGGTCCGCCGTGCTGCTGGGCACCCGCCGCTTTTCCGGCATGCCCATGCCCAAGCACGTGGCCATGCCCAACCTGAGCGCCGAACTGTTCGAGCGCTGGCTGGCGCTGTGGCGCGAAACCACCGACGCCCTGCCCAACCGCGCCCTGGCGGACGCTGCCCAGGAAATGGCCCAGCGCATGGCGCGCAGCCTCTGGTATGGCTACCAGCTCAGCCGCGACCCGAGCCAGCCCCTGACGGACCTGCGCCCCGCCTGATCACTCCACCCGCCACCAGCCGGGCAACAGGCCGCGGACCTTCGCGCGCCGGTAGCGGTCGTCGATCAGGTGGACCGTGCCGACGTCCTGCTCGGTGCGTATCACCCGGCCGGCCGCCTGCACCACCTTCTGCATGCCCGGGTACAGATAGGTGTAGTCGTAGCCGTTCTCTTCGCCATAGCGCCGGTCCATGGCGCGCTTGATGCGTTCGTTCACCGCGTTCACCTGCGGCAGCCCCAGCGTGGCGATGAAGGCGCCGATCAGGCGCTTGCCCGGCAGGTCCACGCCTTCCGAGAACGCGCCGCCCAGGACGGCGAACCCCACGCCCCGCCCGGTCTCGGAAAACCGCGCCAGGAACGCGGCGCGGCCGGCCTCGTCCATGCCGGGGGTCTGCATCCATACCGGCACGTCCGGATGGCACTCCCGCATCAGGTCCGACACCCGGCGCAGGTAGTCGAAGCTGCTGAGGAACCCCAGGTAGTTGCCCGGCCGCTCGGCGTACTGCCGCGCGATCAGGTCCACGATGGGCGCAAGCGAGCGCTCGCGGTCGCGAAAGCGCGTGGATACGTTGCCCACCACCCGCACGGCCAGTTGCTCCGCCTGGAACGGCGCGGCCACGTCGATCCACGCGGCCTGCGCGGGCAGGCCCAGCGTGTCGCGATAGAACTGCTGCGGGCTGAAGGTGCCGGAGAACAGCACCGTGGCGTGCGCGGCCGCGTAGCGCCCCGCCAGGTGCGGGGCGGGAATCACGTTGCGCACGCACAGCGTCGACGGCGGCGTCTTGGCGCCGGCCGCGCCCGGAGCGTCCAGGGTCACGTCGAACAGCGCGTGCGAACCGAACTGCTCGGCCAGGCGCATGAAGTGCAGCGCCTCGAAGTAGAAGCCCAGCACCGGATCGTCCTGCGCCAGGGGCGACAGGCCCATGTGGTCGGTGATCGCCGCCACCGCCTTCTGCACTGCCGCCAGCACGCCCGCCGGGGCCTCGTCGTAGGCCTGGTAGGCCTCCGCCTGCTTTTTGTTCAAGGCGTTCCATGAACGGTTCAGGCCGTCCAGCGCCTTTTTCAGCGGCTTGGGCGCGGCGTAGCGCGCGGCCGACAGCGCGGCCTGGCCGAGTTCGCCCGTGTACATGCGGCGCGCCCGGTCCACCAGGTTGTGCGCCTCGTCCACCAGCACCGCGACCTTCCACTGGTGGGCCTGGGCCAGCGCGTACAGCATGGCGGTGGAGTCGTAGTAGTAGTTGTAGTCGCCCACCACCACATCGCTCCACCGCGCCATTTCCTGCGACAGGTAATAGGGGCACACCTGGTGCTCGTCGGCCGTGCGGCGCAGCGCCGCCGCGTCCAGGCGGACGTGCGCCAGCGCGGCTTCGCGGGCCCGCGGCAGGCGGTCGTAGAAGCCCTGGGCCAGCGGGCAGGATTCGCCGTGGCAGTCCTTGTCGGGGTGCACGCAGGCCTTGTCGCGCGCCTGCATATCCAGCACCCGCAGGCGCGGGGCCGCCGGCTGCGCGTTGACGGTTTCCAGCGCTTCCAGCGCCAGGGCGCGGCCCGGCCCCTTGGCGGCCAGGAAGAAAATCTTGTCCAGGCCCGAACCCGGGCAGGCCTTCAGCAAGGGAAAGAGAGTGCCCAGCGTCTTGCCGATGCCGGTGGGCGCCTGCGCCATCAGGCAGCCGCCGTCGCGGGCCGTCCGGTACGCGGCCACGGCCAGCTCGCGCTGCCCGCCGCGGAACGCCCCGTACGGGAACGCCAGCGCCTCCAGCGCCGCGTCGCGCGCCTGCCGGTGGGCCAGCTCGGTCCTGGCCCACGCCAGGAAGCGGCCGCACTGCTCCTGGAAGAACGCCGCCAGCGCCGCCGCGTCGTGCGTTTCCGTCAGCACCGTTTCTTCTTCCGTGACCACGTTGAAGTACACCAGCGCCACGCGCAATTGCGCCAGCCCCCGCTCCTGGCACAGCAGATGGCCGTAGACCCGCGCCTGCGCCCAGTGCGCCGCGCGGTGGTTGTCGCGCACGCCGTCCAGCCGGCCGCGATAGGTCTTGACCTCTTCGAGCTGGTTGGCCGCGGGGTCGTAGCCGTCGGCGCGCCCGCGCACCCGCAGGTTCTCGTAGTCGCCCGACAGCGGCACCTCGGTCTCGTAGGCGGGGCCGCGCCGGCCCGCCACGAGGGCATGCCCCGCCATGCCTTCCAGCCCGCTGGGCGCCGGCGTGAAGCGCGAATCCAGGTCGCCGGCGCGGGCCGTGAACTCGCACAGCGCCCGGACCGCCACTGAATAGCTCATACCGGATCCTCCCGCCAGCTCACGTGGCAGACGCTGACCGGCATGCCGTGCGCCACGCAGTATTCCAGCCAGCGGATCTGGTTGTCCTGCAGCTTGTCGCCCGGCCCCTTCACCTCGATCAGTTCGTAGCGCCGCTCGCCCGGCCAGAAGCGGACGAGGTCGGGCAGCCCCGAACGGTTGGTCTTGACGTCGCGCAGCAGCCGCAGGAAGAACAGCTTCAGGTGCGCGGCGGGCAGGCAGTCCAGCGCCTGCGCCAGCAGCGGTTCGGACAGCGCCCCCCAGAACACGAACGGCGACTGCACGCCGCGCTTGTCGGCATAGCGCGCCAGGATGGTGTCGCGGTAGCCGGGCGTATCGAGCTGCGCCAGGCATTCGGCGAAATGCGCCTCGCGCCGCGAATGGAAATCGGGCGCGTCCAGGTCCGCCGGCCCGCGCTGGAACGGATGGAAGAACGCGCCGGGCACGGGCGCGAACACCGCCGGCCAGCACAGCAGGCCGAACAGCGAATTGATGAGCGCGTTTTCCACATAGTGCACCGGCGCGTCGTCGCGGTGCAGGTGGTCGCGCGCCACGAATTCCACCGGCGCGGGCTGCGCGGGACGCGGCAGGGCCAGGTCCTGGCGCGCCACCGCGGGCGGCCGCCGGCGCGCCGGGGCGCCCTGCCCCGCGCCGCGCAGCAGGCGCGGCATCATGCGCGCCAGCCGCTGGCTTTCCTCTTCGCTTTCGGGCTCGGCCTGCGCCTGCGCCGCCAGCGCCAGCGCGTCGCCGAACCGCGCCATGCGTTCATACACCCGGATGCGCCGGTGGCGCGCGCCCGGATAGGCGCACAGCGCGTACACCCGCTGCGCGGCCTCCCAGTCCTGGGCCCGTTCGCAGGCCTGGCCGATGCGCAGCAGCATCTTGCCGCGCCGCTTCTCCAGCCAGGCGTTGTCGCTGGCGCAGGCGTCCACCGCCGGCAGCAGCGCCTCCACGCCCGCCCCGTCTTCCAGGGCCTGGCGGCATGCGTGCAGCGCGAGGTAGCGGTCGACGTCGGCGCGCGCCTGGAACGCGCGCGACGCCGCGTCGAACGGCACAGTCTCGTACTGGAACACGCCCAGGTCCGCCAGCACGAATTCCGACCAGTCCTGGCGCAGATTGCCGAAGAACATGAGGCGGAACCGTTCGCACAGGTCCGCCGCCATGACGCGCCAGACGGGCTCGCCGGCCCGCGGGTGCCAGGCGGCATAGGATTGCGGCTGGGGGTGCAGCGGCCGCAGCGCTTCCAGCAGGTCCGCCTTGCGGGCGCCGGGCTTGACCGGCGCGCCGGGGAACAGCGCGGCAAGTTCGGCCTTGGTATGCAGGCCGAAAAGTTCGTCCAGCGTCATGGGCGCGCCGGCGTCCAGCCAGCCCAGCGCCTCCAGCGGCGCGGCGGCTTCACGGGTGCCGGGGATCTCTTCGTAGGCCAGCCGGGTGGCGCGGAACCAGGGCCCGCGCCGCATCAGCATGCGCACCATCAGCGCCCGCGACGCCTGCGGCAAGGCCTGGAAATCCGCCAGGAAACGGAGTTCGGCGGCATCCAGCAGGTCGGCGTAGCGTTCGGCCACCCACGCCAGCGCGCGCTCGAAATTGTGCAGGTAGTAATAGCGGTACGGAGGAAACATCGGCGCTGCCGGATAGCTGGGTATTTATCCAGTAATCATAGCAGGCCGGCGGCCGGCCTTGCCGGAAAGCCCGAGAGCTTTCCGACAAGGCGCGGCCGGCGAGGCGCGGCCGGCGAGGCGTCACGCCGCGGGCCTTGGGCGCCTCAGCGCGCCGGCTGCGGCGCGGCCCCGACGTCCTTGCGCACCTTGGCCACGTCGGCGGCGCTGACCGACGCCCCCTGGTTGCCCCAACTGGACCGCACGAAGGTCACCACGTCGGCGACTTCCTTGTCGGTCATGCGCCAGTCGAAGCCCGGCATCGCGTACGCGGTCGGCGCCGCCGAAGTCCCCGGCATCTGCGCGCCTTTCAGCACGATGTGGATCAGGGACGCCGGATCCGCCGAGTTCACCGTGGAGCTGAGCGCCAGTTGCGGGAACGTTTCCGTATAGCCCTTGCCCGTGCTGCGGTGGCAGGCCGCGCAGTTGTTGAGGAAGGCCATCGCGCCGTCGCTCTTGTCCTTGCCGGTGCGCAGGGCCTGCGCCACGGACTCGTCGTAGGCGAGCGGCTTCGCGTCCTTGTTCACCGGAGGCAGGCTCTTCAGGTACGCCGCGATGGCGTTGACGTCGGCGTCGGACAAATGCTGCGTGCTGTCGCCGACCACCTGCGCCATGCCGCCGAAGGCCGCCGAATGGCCGTTGCGGCCGGACTTCAGGAACGCCGCGATGTCCTCCTGGCTCCAACTGCCCAGGCCGTCGGCCATGTCGCCCCGCAGGTTCTTGGCGAGCCAGCCTTCGACCACGCCGCCCGACAGGAAGGCCGAGCCGTCCGCCTCGGTCAGCGCCTTTTCCTGCAAGGCGAAGCCGCGCGGCGTATGGCAGGTGCTGCAATGGCCCAGGCCTTCCACCAGGTACTGGCCGCGCAGCAGCGCTTCGCGGTCGGCGCCCTTGAGGTCGCTGGCCGCGGGCCCGCTCACGGCGTCCGGCGCGAACATCCAGCGCCACACGCCCAGGGGCCAGCGCATCGACAGCGGCCAACTGATGTCGGTGTCCTTGTTGGCCTGCTTCACCGGCTCGACGCCATGCATGAAGTAGGCGTACAGGGCCTTCACGTCGTCGGGCGCGACCTTGGCGTAGGCCGTGTACGGCATGGCCGGATACAGCGAATGCCCGTCCTTGGACACGCCGTGGCGCACCGCCCGGTCGAAGTCCTCGTAGGTGTAGTCGCCGATGCCGGTTTCCTTGTCCGGCGTGATATTGGTGGAATAGATCGTGCCCAGCGGCGACTCGATGCCCAGGCCGCCCGCGAACGGCTTGCCGCCCTTCGCGGTATGGCAGGCGATACAGTCGCCGGCGCGCGACAGGTACTCGCCCTGCTTGATCAACTGCGCATCGGCCGGAGTGCCGTCGGCCGCCCACGCGGATCCCGCGACCAGCGCGGAGAGCGCCGCAACAATGGTCTGCTTAATCATTGTTCCGTCTCCTTACGCCTGGACCAGCGGGCCGGGGTTCTTCAGGTACTGGTCGCGGATCGCCTGCGCGGCCCAGAAAGCCAGGGCGCCCACCAGTCCCGTCGGGTTGTAGCCCATGTTCTGCGGGAACACACAGGCCCCCATCACGAACACGTTGGACACGTCCCAGCTCTGCAGGTACTTGTTGACCACGCTTTCCTTCGGGTTGGACCCCATGATGGCGCCGCCCGTGTTGTGCGTGCTCTGGTAGACCCGCGTGTCGTAGCGCGCGCCCTTCTTGCGCACCGCGACGAAGTGCTTCTCGGGCTTCATGGCCTTCGCCACCTCGTCCATGCGCTTGCCCATGTAGCCCAGCATGTCGAACTCGTTGTCGTGCCAGTCGAAGGTCATGCGCAGCAGCGGCTGGCCGAAGCTGTCCTTGTAGGTCGGGTCCAGCGACAGGTAGGCGTCGCGGTACGACATCACCGAACCGGAAATGCCGATGGTCATGTAGCGCTGGTACGCGTCCTGCACGCCCGCCTTCCATGCCGTGCCCCAGGTCGGGGTGCCCGGCGTGGTGGGCGTCATCTTGATGGGACGCCCGCCGTAGCGCACGTGGCGGATGCTGGCCCCGCCCAGGAAGCCCAGCGGGCCGTGGTCGAACTGGTCGCCGTTCAGGTCGTCCATGCCGACGCCGCCCGCGCCCGTGCCCACGAAGGGATTGAGCTGCGTGCCCTTGGGCAGCAGCGCGTTCACCGCGCCGTTCATCTGGTAGGCGTAGTTCTTGCCGACCGTGCCTTCGTTGGTCTTGGGATCGTAGGGCTTGCCGATGCCCGACAGCAGCAGCAGGCGCACGTTGTGCATCTGGTAGGCCGACAGGATCACCAGGTCGGCGGGCTGCTCGACTTCGCGGCCCTGCGCGTCGATGTAGGTGACGCCCACGGCCTTCTTGCCGGTCGAATCCAGATTGACACGGATCACGTGCGATTGCGTGCGCAATTCGAAGTTGGGCTTCTTCAGCAGCACCGGCAGGATGGTCGTCTGCGGCGACGCCTTCGAATACATGTAGCAACCGTAGTTCTCGCAGAACCCGCAGAAATTACAGGGCCCCAGGCGCACGCCGTACGGATTGGTGTAGGGGCCGGACGCGTTGGCCGCGGGCGCCGGATACGGATGGAAGCCGACCTCGCGGGCGGCCTTGTCGAACAACTGCGCGCCATAGGTGGTGGTCAGGGGCGGCAGCGGGAATTCCTTGCTGCGCTTGCCTTCCAGCGGGTTGCCGCCTTCGACGATCTTGCCGTTCAGGTTGCCGGCCTTGCCCGACGTGCCGCACACGTATTCGAACTTGGTGAAGTACGGCTCCAGTTCGTCGTAGGTCACGCCGAAATCCTGGATGGTCATGCCTTCGGGGATGAAGCTCTTGCCGTAGCGCGTCTCGTAGCGCGTGCGCAGTTCCAGCTCTTCGGGCAGCACCCGGTAGTGCATGCCGTTCCAGTGGAAGCCCGCCCCGCCCACGCCCGTGCCCAGCAGGAACGAACCGTTCTGGCGGTACGGCACGGCCACGTCGTCCACGCCGTGGCGGATGGTCACGGTTTCCTTGGACAGGTCCTGGAACAGCTTGCCGCGCACGGAGTACGCCAGTTCGTCGATCACCTTCGGGTACTCGGCGTCCTTGGGCGTGTCCTGCATGCCGCCGCGCTCCAGCGCCAGCACGTGCAGGCCGGCTTCGGTCAGTTCCTGGCCCAGGATCGCGCCAGTCCAGCCGAACCCGACCAGCACCGCGTCAACTTTCTCTTTCTTGATCGCCATGGCTCAGCCCTTTTCCCCAGAGATCGAAACGGGACCGTAGGGGTACTTCACGTTGGGCTGGTCCACCCAGTCCATGTAGTCGGCGCGAGCCCCCGGAAAGCCCACCATCTTCCAGCCCACCATGTTCTTGTTGCCGCCGTACATCGGATCGGCGAAGAACCCTTCCTTGGTGTTCGACAGCAGGAAGCTGAAGAACGTCCTGGACGGAACGGTCTCGAACTCGATCTTGCCGCCCTGCAGGTCCTTCAGGATCTGCTCCTGCAGCGGCTTGTCCAGTTCGGCGTAGACCTTGCCGTGCGTTTTCACGCACCAGGCGTCGCAGGCCTGGATGCCGTTGCGGTAGACCTCGCGCGGATTCTGGTTGAGCTGGTAGCCCAGTTCCGGCACCACGTCGGGATGGAACGGCCCCTGCATGTACCAGAGCTTGCCGTGGCCGAACGGCGTTTCCATCTGGCGGTCGATGAATTCCGGCACGCCGGCTTCGATGGCGCCGGGGCCGTAGTCGTCGGCGGGAATCAAGTGATCGACGGCCGCGACGATGAAGGCCCATTCGGCCTTGGTGAAATAGGTGGGTTCATAGGGCTTGGCCGCGCGCGCGGCGGCGCTCTCCGGCCCGTTGGTACAGCCGGTGGCCATTGCGCCCACCGCCAACGTCGACGCCGGCACGATGGCCAACGCCTGCAGGAACCGCCTGCGCGGCTTTGCGTCTTCTGTCATAGACATCTCCGTGAATACTCCAAGTTGTCCTAGCGACTGCGAACATGAACCTGGAAACACGAACCGCCGAGCTAGTGACAACACGCTCTTCGCTTACAGAAAATCGACCGTTCCTGTGAATAGGGACACAAGAAAAGGTGGGGACATTATGCGCTCTTTCGAGCATCTGATATGCACGATGGACCGTATCAGTTCGATTTTCTTGACATGAAAATGTCTTTTGCTTTAAGGACTACGTAAGACGCCTGAAAACGCGGGCTTTTCTGACAAGGCCATGAACGGTTGCATCGCATTCCATTGCGCGCCGACGCGCGCCGCGCACTGCCCAACGCATTAACAACGCTAATAGGACTTCCTGTTTATTTAATTGGTCCTGCCCTGCCCCGGACACTACAGTGTCATCGATCCATGGGGAGGGAACACGTGTCGCCGCACCAACAACCCACACGCCGGACGCTGGACATCCTGGCAACCTTGATCGCCTTTCCGACCGTCAGCCGGGACTCCAACCTGGGCCTGATCGAATGGGTGCGCGACTGCCTGCGCGGGCACGGCATCGGCGCCCGCCTCAGCTACGACGACTCCGGCGCCAAGGCGAACCTGTTCGCCACCATCGGGCCGGACCTGCCCGGCGGCATCGTGCTGTCGGGGCACACCGACGTCGTGCCCGTCGACGGGCAGGACTGGAGCAGCGACCCTTTCAAGGCCCGCATCGCGGACGGGCGCCTCTACGGCCGCGGCGCCTGCGACATGAAGGGCTTTCTCGCGGCCGTGCTCGCCTGCGTCGACCGCCTTGCGGCGGCGGAACTGCGACGTCCGGTCCACCTGGCCTTCACCTACGACGAAGAGGTCGGCTGCAAAGGCGTCAGGACCCTGCTGGCCGACCTGCAAGCCGCGCGGATCTCGCCCGCGGCCTGTATCGTGGGCGAGCCCACCGACATGCAGGTCGTGACCGCGCACAAAGGCAGCCGCAATTACCGCTGCTGCGTCCGCGGCAAGGAAGCCCACGCGTCGCGCACCCAGGACGGCGTCAACGCCATCGAATATGCCGCGCGCCTCATCGGCCGCATCCAGGACCTCGCCGACGAGTACGCCCTGGCGCCCCGCGAGGACAGCGCGTTCGACACCCCTTACGACACGCTTCAGACCGCCCTCGTCAACGGCGGCCTGGCGCGCAACATCGTGCCGCGCGACTGCGAATTCATCTTCGGCTACCGCTATCTGCCCGACAGCGATCCCGACCGCATCGTGGGCAGCGTCCAGGACTACGCCCGCGACCACGTGCTGCCGCGCATGCGGCGGAAATTCGCCGCGGCCGACATCCTGTTCGAAAAGCAGTCCGACAACCCCGCCTTGCGCCCGGGGCCCAACGCCGCCATCGCCCGCTTCGTCATGGGCCTGTCCGGCGCGGGCCATGCCGGCCCCCACGTGAGCTACATGACCGAAGGCGGGCTGTACCAGCAGGCGGGCGTCGCCTCCGTCATCTGCGGGCCGGGCAGCATCGAACAGGCGCACCGGCCGGACGAATACGTGGAGCTGAGCCAGCTCGCCCGCTGCGAAGCCATGGTCGCCGGACTTTGCGAGCATGCCGCCGAATTCCAGACCGATACGGAAACGACAGGAGAAGCCCGATGACCCCTCGCGCGACACGCGCTTTGCGCCACATGGCGGCCGCCCTCATGGCCGCGCTGGCGGTCCCCCTGTGCGCGCCCGGCGCGCATGCGCAGGCGCCCGCGCCGCTGAAGGACTATCCGCGGCAGGCCATTACGCTGATCTCGCCCTTTCCGCCCGGCGGCGGCAACGACGGGGTCGCCCGGTTGCTGGCAAACGAACTCGGCCGCATCACCGGCCAGTCCGTGGTGGTCGAAAACCGGTCCGGCGCGGGAGGCAATATGGGAACCGCCGCCGTCGCCCGCGCCAAGCCCGACGGCTATACCCTGGTGCTTTCGCAGAACAGCGTCATGGCGGTGAATCCCGCCATCTACAAGAACACGGGCTTCGACGCGCTGAAGGACTTCGCCCCGGTATCGCAGATCACCTCGGCCCCGCTCGCGCTGGTGGTCAGGAGCGAAAGCCCCTACCGCACGCTGGCCGACTACCTGAACGACGCCAAGGCGCGGCCCGGCGCCGTCACCTACGCCACGCCCGGCAACGGCACGCTGTCCCACCTTACCGGCGTCCTGCTGGCGCGCCAAAAGGACCTGTCGCTCGTGCACGTGCCGTACCGGGGCGCCGCCCCGGCCGTCAACGACCTGCTGGGCGGCACCGTGGACATGCTGATCACCTCGCCGCCCTCCGTGGAGTCGCTGGTCACCGGCGGCAAGCTGCGCGTGCTCGGCGTCACGCACGAAAGCCGCATCGGCGCGTTCGAAACGGCGCCCACCCTGGCGGGCCAGGGCATTGAGAACGTGTCCATCGAAGGCTGGTACGGCGTCTTCGCCCCCGCCGGCACGCCGCCCGAACGCGTGGACTACCTGGCCTCGGCGATCGGCCAGGCGGCGCGCACGCCCGCCGTCCTCGACAAGATCCGCCAGGACGGCGCCGAAGTGGTGGCGAGCGAACCCGACGCATTCGCCCGCAAACTGCGGGACGAAACCACCTACTGGGCGGGCGTGGTCAAGAGCGCGAAGCTCGCGGTCGACTAAGGCCGCGCGGGGCGTTGCCGCGGCGAATCCGGCGGGTTCAACATCATGAATGCTTGCTGATCGCCCTGGCCGCCCGTATCACCAGCGGGCCCAGTTCACCGCGCGCGCGCTCCAGCGACCAGCGGGGCTTCGGCACCGAGATGTTCAGCGCGCCCATGGGCATCCCCTTGTCGTCATGGACCACCGCCGCCACGTTCAGATCCGCCGCGTAGAACTCTTCGTCCGCATAGGCGTACTGGTCCCGCCGGGCTTCGTCGATGAATGCGCGCAGCGTGGCGATATCTGTGGTGCTGCGCGGCGTGTGCTTGATGCGTGCAACGCTGCGCAGCTTGCGGTCCAGTTCGGCGGGGGGCAGCAGCGCCCACAATGCGCGTCCCGAGGCGGACGCCACGCACGGAATGCGCGTGCCTGCGGGCATGTACTCGGGAATGTGCCGAGCTGGCGCCACGCGCATCACGAAAACCATATTGTCCTGGTCGTCGGGCACGCCCAGGTTGACGATTTCGCCGCATTCCTGGTTGACCTGATGCAGCACCGCGTGCGCGTGCTGGAACAAGGGCTGCCGGTATAGATAGCTGTAGCCCAGCCCAACGGCCTTGACCGTCACGCTGTAGCGCTTGGTGCGCGGATCCTTGTACAGATAGCCGCCCTGCTCCAGCGTGTAGGCCACGCGCTGCGCCGAGCCCATGGTGATGCCGTTCTCACGCGCGATTTCCTGCAGCGTCAGCGAGGCATGGGCGCGGAAGGACTCCAGCACGGCCAGGCCTTTTTCCAGCGACTGGATCATCAAGGGGGAAGGTTCGGCCATCTGGACTCCGGGCAAAAGAATAGGCATGGCGATCGCGGCCCCAGGCAAACCCTAGGTGTTCGGCTCCGGGCACGCGAGGTATAAAAACGCCAGAGATATCTCTATCCGTATTCTATTATCGAATAGCGATAACATCATATAAAGGATGGGCGGCGCAAGTGCCGATATCGCCGGATCTGACGCATTCCCTCCCGCCACCCGCCTCGGTCGACGTGGCCATCGTCGGCGCCGGCATCATAGGCGTAAGCACCGCGTATGCGCTGGCCCGCGCCGGCGTGCGCGTCGCGGTATTCGAAAAAGGCGCGGTGGCCTGCGAGCAGTCCTCGCGCAACTGGGGGTGGGTGCGCACCCTGGGGCGGGACTTGCCCGAAGTCCCGCTGGCGCTGCGCGCGAACCGGCTATGGGGCGAGATCCAGGACAAGGTCGATGTGGGCTTTCGCCGCAGCGGCATCCTGTACCTGCAGGAGTCCGACGCCGACGCGGCCGGGCACCAGGCATGGATCGACGGCGCGCGCGCCTATGGCATCGATGCCCGCCTGCTAGGCAGTCGCGAGGCCCGCGGCATGCTGCCGCAAACCGCGCGCGGCTGGACCGGCGCCCTGTACAGCGCCAGCGACGGCGTGGCCGAACCGCAGTTGGCCGCTCCCGCCATCGCGGCGCTGGCGCGCGCCGCGGGCGCGCAGATTCTGGAAGGTTGCGCGGTGCGCGGCGTGGAACTCTCGGCCGGCCGCGTTTCCGCCGTGGTCACCGAGCACGGACGCGTCGCCGCCCAGGCCGTGCTGGTCGCCGCGGGCGCGTGGTCGCGGCTGTTCTGCGGCAACCTGGGCGCCGATTTCCCGCAACTGAAAGTCCGGGGCTCCGTGTTGCGCACCTCGCCCGTCGATGCCGGCCCCATGGCCGCCGTCAACGGCAGGAACTTCACCTGCCGCAAGCGCGCCGACGGCGGCTACACGGTGTCCCAGTTCGGCGCGTCGATGGCCGACGTCGTGCCGGACAGTTTCCGGCTCATGCGCCTTTTTCTCCGGTCCTGGATGGCCAACCGCGATTTCGTGCGGCTGCGTTTCGGCAAGCGCTTCTTTGAAGAGCTGGGGATTCCTCGCCATTTCCCCATGGACCGCGCCTCGCCCTTCGAGCGGCATCGCGTGCTGGATCCCCGTCCATCGGCGCGCGGCATCGAACAGGCCTGGCGCCGGCTGGTGCACGCGTTTCCCGCGTTCCGCGATGCGCGCATCCAGCAGTCCTGGGCGGGCTATATCGACGTGACCCCGGACGCGATGCCGGTGATGGACGCCGTGCCGCGCCTGCCCGGCCTGTACCTGGCTTCGGGCTTTTCCGGGCATGGTTTCGGTATCGGTCCCGCCGCCGGCGAAGCCATGGCGCAGTTGATCCAGGGCCAGGCTCCCGCCATCGATCTGCACCCCTTCCGCTACGGCCGCTACGGTTCCTAGGAGGTTCCCCTCATGCCCACCCTTCAACTCGCCCGCCGCGCCGTCGCAATGGCGGGCCTGGCTGCCCTGGCCGCGCTGGCCCAGCCCTCCGCCGCGCGCGCCGACGCCTGGCCGGACAAGCCCATCCGCATGCTCGTCGGCTATCCCCCGGGCGGCGGCACCGACACCGTGGCGCGCGTGCTGGCGCAGCAATTGGGCAAACAACTGAAGCAGCCCGTCGTCGTGGAAAACCGCGCCGGCGCCAGCGGCACCATCGCCACCCAGCAGGTCGTCCGGTCCGAACCCGACGGCTACACAGTGCTGTTCGCCACGGCATCGCCCTTGACCGGCGCGCCGCTGACGGTCAAGGGCCTGGCCTACGATCCGATGAACGACCTGATCCCCGTTTCGCGTATCGGCGGCGGCCCCTTCATCCTCGTCGCCCACCCCGCGTTTCCGCCGAACACGCTGCCGGAACTGGTCGCCTACGCGCGCGCCCATCCAGGCGAAGTCAACTACGCATCGCCCGGCGTCATGACCGCCAACTACTTCTTCTCCGAGCAACTGAACATGGATGCCGGCATCAAGACCGTGCACGTGCCCTACAAAGGCAGCGCCGCCTTGCTGAACGACGTCATGGCCGGACAGGTGCAATACACGCTGGACACCCCGGGCACCACCCTGCCCCTCATCAAGTCCGGCAAACTCAAGGCGCTGGCGATTTTCAGCGACAAGCGCCTGGACCGCGCGCCCGACATCCCCACCGCCAAGGAAGGCGGATTCCCCAACATGGTGGGCGGCTCGTGGTACGGCCTGCTGCTGCCCAAGGGCACCCCGCCCGACATCGTGGACGCGCTGTACAAGGCCACCAAGGTCGCCCTGTCCGGCGAAGAGGTGCGCCATGCGATGGAAGAGCGCGACGTGATCATCGAAGGCAGCACCCCGGAACAGTTCCGCACCTACCTGCACGCCGAATTCAGGCGCTGGCAAGGCGTAACGCAGAAACTGGGCATCCAGCCGCAGTGACCCGCCCGCACAGCCCCCATGCGCCGCGCGCGAACGCGCGCCCCCTATGCCGGAGACCTTCATGACCGCCACACCCTATGCGCCCGACCTGACCACGGGCAGCGCCCCAATTTCCATGCGCCCCACGCTCGCCGGCCTGAACCACATGATCTCGGCCGGCCACTACCTGGCGACGCAGGCGGGCATGGACATCCTGCAGGCCGGCGGCAACGCGGTCGACGCGGGCGTGGCGGCGGGCATTGCGCTGGGCGTCGTGCAAAGCGACATCGTGAACTTCGGCGGCGTCGCGCCCATCCTGGTCTACCAGGCAAGCACCGGGCGCGTCTCCAGCATATCCGGCCTGGGCCACTGGCCCCGGGCTGCGCGGCTGGAAACGTTCCTGGAAAAGCACGGCGGCACCATACCGGCGGGCGTGCTGCGCACCGTCATCCCGGCCGCGCCCGACGCCTGGATCACCGCCCTGGAACGCTTCGGCACCCTCAGCTTCGGCGAAGTCGCCGCCGGCGCGATACGCCTGGCCCGCGAAGGCTTCGTCATGTACCCGCTGATGGCCGAGGTCCTGGCCGAAAACGAAAAGAACTATGCCCGCTGGCCTTCCAGCGCGGCCATCTACCTGCCCGGCGGCAAGCCGCCCCCCGCCGGATCCATCTTCCGCCAGACCGACCTGGCCGCCAGCATCCAGTACATGGCCGACGAGGAACGCCTGCACCGGGGCCAGGGCCGCGCAGCCGGCCTGGCCGCCGCCCGCCGCGCCTTCTACGAAGGCGACATCGCGTCGGCCATCGTCAAGTACCACAAAGAAGAAGGCGGCCTGGTCACCCGCGACGACCTGCGCAATTTTTCCGTCGAAGTCGACCCCGCCCTGTCGACCGACTTCCGCGGCACCCAGGTCCATAGCTGCGGCTTCTGGTGCCAGGGGCCGTCGCTCCTGCAAATGCTGAACATCCTGGAGCCGCGCGACCTGCGCACCCTGGGCCACAACACTGCGCCCTACGTGCACCTGCTGACCGAAACCATCAAACTGGCCTTCGCCGACCGCGAAGTGCACTATGGCGACCCGCGCCACATCGACGTGCCGCAAACGGCGCTGCTGTCCAAGGACTATGCGCGCGCCCGCCTGGCCCTGATCGACCCGGATCGCGCCGGCCCCGACATGCCGCCCGCCGGCCGCCTGCCCGATGCGCGCGGCATCGACCTGCGCGCGGCCGGCCCGGACGACATGGCCCGCACCGATCCCCGGCTGGACACCTCCTACGTCGCGGTGGTCGACAAGGAAGGCAACGCCTTCTCCGCGACGCCCAGCGACGGCTCGTACAACGTGCCCGTCATACCCGGCACCGGCATCTGCGCCTCCGGGCGCGGCAGCCAGTCCTGGGCCGAAGCCGGCCACCCCTGCGCCATCGGCCCGGGCCGCCGCCCGCGGCTGACGCCGAACCCGTCCCTGGCCATTCGCCCCGGACAGTACGTCATGCCCTTCGGCACACCCGGCGGCGACGTCCAGTGCCAGGCCATGCTGCAAACCTTCCTCAACATCGAAGTCTTCGGCATGGAAGTGCAGCAGGCCATCGAAGCGCCCCGCTTCGCCAGCTTCAGCTTCCCGTCCTCGTTCGAGCCGCACAACGCCATGCCCGGCCGGCTGATGATCGAAGACCTGATCGCCCGCGACGTCGGCGACCGGCTGGCGGCCATGGGACACACCGTCAAATGGTGGCAAGACCGCAGTTGGCGCGCCGGCGCCATGTGCGCGGTGAAGCACGACCTCGCGACCGGCATCCGCCACGGCGGCGCGGATCCGCGCCGGCCGGCTTATGCGATGGGGTGGTGAAATGGAGCATGCGGCTGGGCGAGGGCCGCCGCCTTGCGGATGCCGCAAGCGGAATCCAGCCCCAGCAGGATCATGTTCCGTTCATAGTCCTCGGCAAGCAGGCGAATGACGTCCAGGACGCCTTTCCCGCCGCCGCTCGCCAAGCCATAGAGCGCCGGGCGGCCGACAAATACGGCGCGGGCGCCCAGCGCCTGGGCGCGGACGATGTCGGCGCCGCCGCGCACGCCGCTGTCCAGGAACACCGGCATGCGATCGCCGACGCGGTCGACGATGCCTGGCAAAGCGCTGATCGACGAAGGCGCCGCGTCCAGTTGCCGGCCGCCGTGATTGGACACGATGATGCCGTCCGCACCGTGGCTTGCCGCCAACGCGGCATCCTCGGCATGCAGCACTCCCTTCAACAACAACGGACCGTCCCACAGGCCGCGCAGCCAGCGCAGGCTGTCCCATGTCAGGGACCTGTCCATACTTCTCGCCAGCAGCGACGCCTGGACCTCCAGCGGCAAGGCATCGGCGGGCCGTTCCGCCAGATTCACGAACCGCGGCAGGCCGCCCCTGAGCATCCGCAGCGCCCAGCCCGGACGCCGCGCCACGTCCCAGGCCAGCCGGGGCGTCATCCGGAACGGGATCCTGAAGCCGTTGCGCCCGTCGCGCCAGCGATTGCCCCCGACCGGCACGTCCACCGTCAGGACCAGCGCACGATAACCCGCCCCGCGCGCGCGGCGCAGCATCTGCTCCGCCAACCGCCGGTCCTGCATCACATACAACTGCAGCCACTGTTCGCCTCCGCCCGCCTGCGCCCGCACGTCCTCGGCGCGCTGGTTCGATGCCGTGGACAGGACGAACGGCACGCCGCTCTCCGCGGCGGCGGCAGCCAGCATGGCGTCGCCCCCGGGGCGAATCACGCCGTTCAACCCGGTCGGCGCCAGCGCGAACGGCAAGCGCCAGGTCGACCCGAACACGTCCACCGAGGTATCGACGCGGCGGGTATCCCGCAGCACCCTCGGCATCAGCCTGATCCGCTCGAAGTCGGCCCGATTGGCGCCCAGGCACGTTTCGTATTCCGCCCCGCCGTCGATGAACTCGTATACAAACCTGGGCAGGGCCTTCCTGGCCCTGAGCCGGTAATCGTCAATCGTGATCGGCACGAGGCACCTACTGCAGGGAAATGCCGCGGTCGCGGATGATCTTGCCCCAGCGCTCGTTCTCCTGAGCCACGAAACGCGCCATCTCGTCGGGTGAACTGAACCAGGGCTCGACCGCGATGTTCGCGAAGAAATCGATCACCGCCTTCGATGCCAGCGCCGCGCCCAGCGCCCGGTTCAACGAGTCCACGACATCGCGGGGCGTCCCCGCGGGAACCAGCATTCCCTGCCAGGCGAAAGCCTCGAAGCCGGTCAGGCCCTGCTCATGCAACGTTGGAATGTCCGGAAAGTGCTTCATGCGTTCGGGGCTGGCCACGCCCAAGACCTTGAGCCGCCCCGTCTTCATTTGCGGAACGACCGTCGACGCGTCCATCAGCGCGAACGACACCGCGCCCGCCATCAAGTCCGTCACCGCGGGCGCGCCTCCCCGGTAGGCCACGTGCGTCATCTTCAAGCCGGTCCGTTCGCGGAACAGCTCGGCGGCCAGATGCTGCGGAGAGCCCACGCCGGAGCTGGCGAAATTGGCGCTATCGGGGTTGGCTTCGGCCCAGCGAAGAAACTCGTCCAGATTGTTCGCGGGCACCTTGCTCGACACCACCAGCAGTATCGGATAACGCGCGTACAACCCCGCCGGCGCGAAGTCCTTCGCGCTGTCGTAGGGCAGATTGGCGAAAAGATGCGGATTGGCCGCCAGCGTCGCGAAATCGCCCGTGAAAACCATGGCCCCCTGCGCCTTGGCATTGGCCACGTACGCAGCCGCGATGTTCGTGGCCCCGCCCGGCTTGTTGCTGACAAAAAAACCGCGGCCCATCTGCGCCCCGACACTTTCCGCGAGCTTGCGCGCAATGGCGTCCGAGCCGCCGCCCACCGGATAGGGATGCACCCATTCCACGGGTCTTTCACCCCCTTGCGCCAGACAGGCGGCCGCGCTCCCGCTGCCAGCCAACGCGAACAGGACTTTCAAGAATTGGCGCTTCCGCATGTCGCTTCTCTCCCGGTGAGGTCATATCGGATGGCCAGAGTGTGAAGCCCGGCGGCATTCCTGAGAATTGTTATTTCAGGCCTAAGTCATTACATTTCGGTATGGCCTACAACCTGCAAGAACTGCGCGCATTCCTCGCCGTCATCGAAGACGGATCGCTGGGCAAGGCCGCCGACAAACTCGGCCTCACGCAGCCCGCGCTGAGCCGGATCGTCAAGCGCCTGGAAGCCTCCGTCGGCGAACCGCTGTTCGAGCGCCACACCGGCGGCATGCGCCTGACGGCCTATGGCAAGGCGCTGGCCCCGCACGCGCAATTGCTTTGCCGCGAAGAGAAAATCGCCCGCGACGAAATCAACCGCATGCGCGGCCTGGCCGTGGGCGCGTTGCGCCTGGGCGTCACCGCGGGCGCGTCCGCGCTCTTCATCCCCAAGGCGCTGGGCGCGTTCCTGGAACGCTGGCCCGGCATCGCCGTCGACGTCGTGGAAGGCATCTGGGATGAACTGGCGACCCGCCTGGAGGCCTACCAGGTCGATCTGGTGATCGCCCCTGAGGCCCCGGAAACCGCGCGCATCGCCGCCGCCAGGGACTGTGCCTGGCACGAAAGCATGAATGTGATCGTCGGCGCCGACCATCCGCTGCACAGCGGATCGCCCATCGCCATGCAAGCCTTGCTGGCGGAGCGCTGGTGCTTCGTGCCCGAACGCACCGAGCCCCGCAACCGGCTGGTGTCCCTCTTTAGGAAGCAAGGCCTGGCACCGCCCGCGATCGCAGTGTCCAGCCCCTCGATTCCCCTCATCAAGAGCCTGGTCACGCATTCCGGTTTCGTCAGTTGGCTGACCCGGCCCATGTACGGAGCTGAATTGAAGGCCGGCCTGATCCGCGAACTCCAGGTGGAAGGCCTGGGCCACGAGCGCCGGTTCGCCGCCTATCACCGGCGCGAAGGCATCCTGCCGGCGCCGGCCTTGCGCTTCCTGGATGAAATCCGGCGGCAGGCGGGATAGCGCCGGGGCCAGCTCGCCCCGGCGGACGCGATCTCGCCGCCTCGCTGCAGCACGTCGATCAGAATGAGCTGGCCGTCGTAGAACTGCTGGTTCCGGCCCAGGAGCTTGCCTTCCACCGTCTCGGTCGGAACGACCTCGCACTCGCTTAGCGGACATGAGTAGGTCTTGCCCGACGGGAAGTGGCAAGTCAGCGTCAGTTCACGGCTTTGGGGCCGGCGCGAAATCGTCCAGTCACGGATCTGCCGGGTCTTGTCCCCCGCCCTTCATCGCGCGCTCGCCGGACGGCCCGCCGCTCCCCGGACAGGCCGTGAAAACGTTCGAAATCCGTACGTCCGGCTCGGTTTCGGACGCCCGCTCTCCTC
The DNA here is from genome assembly GCF_037619525.1 of Achromobacter veterisilvae. Lineage (NCBI taxonomy): Bacteria > Pseudomonadati > Pseudomonadota > Betaproteobacteria > Burkholderiales > Alcaligenaceae > Achromobacter > Achromobacter veterisilvae. The sequence continues at coordinate 4,732,480 of NZ_CP148753.1, forward strand.
TCTACTCGCGTCCGCCGCGGCCCGCCGCGCAGGCGCCCTCCCTCGCACAGCCTGGTTCCGGCACATCGCGCCGGGGCGCGCCTGCGGCTGGCATCCATTTTGCTTGGATATCCGCACGCGCCGCGTCAAGCGCGCGGGACAACAACGAGGAGACTCTTCATGTCATTGCAATCCCCAGCCCAGGTGATGGGCATCGATGCCGGCGGCACGATGACCGACACTTTCTTCGTCCGCAAGGACGGCCGCTTTGTGGTCGGCAAGGCGCAAAGCAACCCGGCCGACGAATCCCTTGCCATCTTCAACTCTTCGCAAGACGCGCTCGCGCATTGGGACCGCGATGTCGATGACGTCTTCCCGGAGTTGCTGACCTGCGTGTACTCCGGCACCGCGATGCTCAACCGGGTGGTGCAGCGCAAGGGGCTGGAGGTCGGCCTGATCGTCAACAAGGGGTTCGAGCACGTGCATTCGATGGGCCGCGCCATCCAGAGCTACCTCGGCTACGCGCTGGAGGAACGCATCCACCTCAACACCCATCGCTATGACGAGCCGCTGGTGCCGCTGTCGCGCACGCGCGGCGTGACCGAACGCACCGACGTGCAGGGCGAAATCGTCATCCCGCTGCGCGAGGCCGAGGTTCGCCAGGCCGTGCGCGACCTGGTGGCGGCCGGCAGCAAGGCCCTGGTGATCGTGCTGCTGCAATCCCACAAGAACGGCGCCAGCGAGCGCCAGGCCCGGGACATCGCATTGGACGAGCTGGCCACGCTGGGCAGCGACGTGCCCGTCTTCGCTTCGGTGGACTACTACCCGCAGCGCAAGGAAAGCCACAGGATGAATACCACCATCCTGGAGGCATACGCCGCCGAACCCTCGCGCCAGACCTTGCGCAAGGTCAGCGACCGCTTCAAGAAGCACGGGGCGAAGTTCGATCTGCGCGTCATGGCCACGCACGGCGGCACGATAAGCTGGAAGGCCAAGGAACTGGCCCGCACCATCGTGTCCGGGCCGATCGGCGGCGTCATCGGCTCGCGGCTGCTCGGCCAGGCGCTGGGCTACGAGAACATCGCGTGTTCCGACATCGGCGGAACCTCGTTCGACATGGCGCTGATCACCAAGGGCAATTTCACCATCGTGGCCGACCCGGACATGGCCCGGCTGGTGCTGTCGCTGCCGCTCGTCGCCATGGATTCCGTAGGCGCGGGCGCCGGCAGCTTCGTGCGGCTCGATCCCTACAGCGGGGCCATCAAGCTCGGCCCGGACAGCGCCGGCTACCGCGTCGGCACCTGCTGGCCGGAAAGCGGCCTGGACACCGTCTCGGTATCGGACTGCCACGTGGTGCTGGGCTACCTCAATCCCGACAACTTCCTCGGCGGCGCCATCAAGCTGGACGTCGCCCGCGCCCGCGAGAGCATCAAGCAGCAGCTCGCGGATCCGCTGGGCCTGACGGTCGAGGACGCGGCCGCCGGCGTGATCGAACTGCTGGACCTGCAACTGCGTGAATACCTGCGCTCCAACGTGAGCGCCAAGGGCTACAACCCGACCGACTTCGTGTGCTTCAGCTATGGCGGCGCGGGACCGGTGCATACCTACGGCTACACCGAAGGGCTGGGCTTCAAGGACGTCATCGTGCCGGCCTGGGCGGCCGGGTTCTCGGCCTTCGGCTGCGCCTGCGCCGACTTCGAATACCGCTACGACAAAAGCGTGGACCTGGCCCTGCCCCAGGTCGCGGCGCAGGCCGACAAGGTCCAGGCCGTGGCGACCTTGCAGCAGGCCTGGAACGAACTGGCCGAGAAGGTGATCGAGGAATTCCGCATCAACGGCTTCAAGCCCGAGGACGTGATCCTGCGGCCCGGGTACCGGATGCAGTACATGGGGCAGTTGAACGACCTGGAAATCGATTCCCCCAGCGCCGGCGCCGGCAGCGCCGACGACTGGGACAGGATCGTGGGCGCGTTCGAAGACACCTATGGCCGCGTCTATGCCAGTTCCGCCCGCTCGCCCGAACTGGGCTTCTCGGTCACCGGCGCCATCATGCGCGGCATGGTGGTCACCCAGAAGCCGGTCCTGCCCGAGGACCCCGAGGCCGGCCCCACCCCGCCGGCCGAGGCCAAGCTGGGCACCCGCAAGCTGTACCGCCGCGGGCAGTGGCACGTAGCCACGCTGTGGCACATGGAAGCGCTCAAGCCGGGCAACCGGATCAAGGGGCCCGCCATCGTCGAGTCCGACGCGACCACCTTCGTGGTGCCGCAGGGCTTTTCGGCAAGCATCGACAAGCATCGCCTGTTCCACCTGCAGGAAACCAAGTAATCGGACTCCCGGAGAGACAACATGAACACGATATCAAGAATGGAAACCGGTGCCTCGGGCCTGCTGGGCACGGGCGAAACGCTCAAGCAATTCCGCGATGCCATCCTGGCCCGCACCAAGGATAGCGGCCACTACAACGGCCTGGCCCGGCTGGACCTGCGGGAGAGCGAGCCCATCCGCTACGAGAAAATGTTCTCCAAGCTGCGCGGCGGCCTGGTGCATGCGCGCGAGACCGCCAAGCGCATCGCCGCCAGCCCCATCGTCGAGCAGGAAGGCGAACTCTGCTTCACGCTGTACAACGCCGCCGGCGACTGCGTGCTGACCTCCACCGGCATCATCATCCACGTGGGCACCATGGGCGCGGCGATCAAATACATGATCGAGAACGACTGGGAAACCAACCCCGGCATCAATCCGGGCGACATGTTCACCAACAATGACTGCGCCATCGGCAACGTGCATCCCTGCGACATCGCCACCATCGTGCCGATCTTCGCGCAGGGCAAGCTGGTGGGCTGGGTCGGCGGCGTCACGCACGTGATCGACACCGGCGCGGTGACGCCCGGCTCCATGTCCACGGGCCAGACGCAACGCTTCGGCGACGGCTACATGATCACCTGCCGCAAGACCGGCATCAACGACGTGCCGCTCAAGGACTGGCTGCATGAAAGCCAGCGCGCCGTGCGCACGCCCAAGTACTGGATCCTGGACGAGAAGACCCGCATCGCCGGCTGCCACATGGTGCGCAGCCTGATCGAAGAGGTCATCGCCGAGGAAGGGCTGGAGGCCTACGAGAAGTTCGCCTATGAAGTCATCGAGGAAGGCCGCCGCGGGCTGCAGATGCGGATCAAGGCGCTGACCCTGCCGGGCAAGTACCGCAAGGTGGCGTTCGTCGACGTGCCCTACAAGCACGAGGACGTGCAGACCTCGAACGCCTTCGCCAAGCTCGATTCCATCATGCATTCGCCGGTGGAGATGGAGATCCGCAAGGACGGCACCTGGCGGCTGGACTTCGAAGGCTCCAGCCGCTGGGGCTGGCACAGCTACAACGCGCACCAGGTGGCGTTCACCAGCGGCATCTGGGTGATGATGACGCAGACGCTCGTGCCCACCCAGCGCATCAACGACGGCGCCTACTACGGCACGGAGTTCCGACTGCCCAAGGGCGCCTGGATGAACCCCGACGACCGGCGCACCGGCCACGCCTACGCATGGCATTTCCTGGTGTCCGGATGGAGCGCACTGTGGCGCGGCCTGGGGCAGGCGTATTTCAGCCGCGGCTACCTGGAGGAAGTCAACGCCGGCAACGCCAATACCTCCAACTGGCTGCAAGGCGGCGGCATCAACCAGGACGGCGAGATCCATGCCGTCAACAGCTTCGAGGCCAGCTCCTGCGGCACCGGCGCGGGCGCCATCAAGGACGGCCTGAACCACGCCGCCGCCATCTGGAACCCCGAAGGCGACATGGGCGACATGGAAATCTGGGAGATGGCCGAGCCCCTGCTCTACCTGGGCCGCAACGCCAAGTCCAACTCCGGCGGCTACGGCAAGTATCGGGGCGGCTGCGGCTTCGAGACGCTGCGCATGGTCTGGAAGGCGCAGGACTGGACCATGTTCTTCATGGGCAACGGCTACATGAACAGCGACTGGGGCCTGATGGGCGGCTATCCGGCGGCCACCGGCTACCGCTTCGAGGCCCATCATACCGGCCTGAAGGACCGCATCGCCCGCGGCGAAAGCCTGCCGCTGGGCGCCGACACCAATCCGGAGGCGCCCGACTACGAGCAGCACCTGGCGCCCGGCGCCCGCGTCAAGCGGGACCAGCAGTGCATGACGACGGAGGACTGCTACGAGAACTACGACCTCTATCTCAACTACCTGCGCGGCGGCCCCGGCTTCGGAGACCCCCTGGACCGCGAGCTCGACGCCATCGCCGACGACCTGAACAACGAACTGCTGCTGCCCAAGTACGCGCTGGAGGTCTACGGCGCCGTGGTGGCCCAGGACGGCGCCGGCCGCTGGCAGGTCGACGCCAAGGCCTCGGCCGGCAAGCGCCTGGACATCCGCAAGCGCAGGCTGGAACGGGCGGTTCCCGTGCGCGACTGGATGCGGTCCGAGCGCGAACGCATCCTGGCCAAGACCGCCTCGACCCAGGTGCAGCACATGTACGCCACGAGTTTCGGCTTGTCCAAGAAATTCGAGCAGCAGTTCCGGGACTTCTGGAGCCTGCCGGCCGACTGGACCCTGACCGAGGAAGAGCTCGACGTGCCCACCTACGGGTCCAAGTTCCGCATGGACCTTTCGAAAATGCCCGATGTGAAGACCATCGTGCTGGTGGACGAGTGAGCCGGCGGCTTGCGAAAACAAGGAGACGACAATGACGACTTACACGCAGGAACAGGTGGACCACCTGGTTGACGGCCGGCTGGACTGGGACACGACCATCCGCATGCTGTCCATGCCGAAGGACGGCGAGCGCTTCGAGATGTACCTGAAGACGCTGCAGAAGAAGCTCGACTGGAACGACCGCATCGTCCTGCCGCTCGCGCCGCACCTGTACATCGTGCAGCGCGCGCACGACAAGCACTGGGTGACGAAATGCGATTGCGGCCATGAATTCGGCGATTACCGGCAGAACTGGAAGCTCGCCGCGCACGTCTACGTACGCGAGGACGCCCAGGCCATGAGCGAGGTCTATCCCAAGCTCATGGCGCCGGATACCCAATGGCAGGTATACCGCGAGTATTACTGCCCCCAGTGCGGCACCCTGCACGACGTCGAGGCTCCCACGCCCTGGTATCCGGTAATCCATGATTTCGAGCCGGATATCGATACCTTCTACAAGGAATGGGTCAACCTGCCCTTGCCCGAGCGCGCGGCATAGCGGGCGGCCCGCGGCGCGAACCGGACCGGGATGGGCGCGGCCGTCCCGGTCCGGGTTGCTCCGGATTGACGCCTGGCGCTCATGCCGTCTAATGAACGCGGCTGGCCAGGCATTAGGCCCGCCCCGACCCAGGGCCAGCGGCAGCGCGCGCCCTGCGTACAGCCGGCAGGATAGCCGGCCCATGCATCGCATCTTGGAGACTAGGCGATGGAGCCAAGCTACCGGGAACGGTTTTCAGATCCCGCCGCCGAGCGCGCAGTCATGCAAGCCTGGGAATCGGTCTTGTCCGGCACGATCGCCGGGCCGCCGGGAACCGCGCTGCGCGCGCTGATCGAAGGGTCCTGGCAACGCTGCCTCCAGGCCGACGTGAACCCCCGCGCCTCGCGCGGGCCCGAACCCTTGTCCGAGGACGAGCTGTTCCTCCATCGCGAGCGCCAGCGCGATCTGCTCGGCGCCAGCCAGCCCGTGCTCGCCCAGGCCTGTGAAACCCTGGCCGAACTGGGAACCTTGATCGCGCTGTCCGACACGAGAAGCGTCATCCTCAACGCCGTGGGCGACCCCACCGCGCTGGAGGCCGGACAGGCCATCCATCTCATGCCCGGCGTGGACTGGAGCGAAGCGTACTGCGGCACCAATGCCATCGGCACGGCCCTGATCACCGGGCAGGCCGTGCAAGTGCATTCCACCGAGCATTTCTGCGAAGGCATCAAGGGCTGGACCTGTTCGGCCGCCGTCATCCGGCATCCGCTGGACGGCGACGTGGTGGGCGTGCTCGACGTCTCGGGCCTGTCGCGCACCTACAGCCGCCAGCACCTGGCCATCGCCATGACCTCGGCCAGGCACATCGAAAGCCGCTTGCGCACGGCCGAAATGGAGCGCCGCTACCAATTGCTGGACGCCGCCCTGGCGCGGTTCGTGGCGGCGGGCGCCGACGTGGGCGTCATCCTGCTCGACCACCGCGGCTGTCCGATAAAGGCGAACGCCCAGGCGCAACGCGCGCTGGACGACGCCGGCGCGGGCATCAACCTGCCCAGGTTGCAACGCATCGCCGGGCTCGCCCTGGGCCCGCACTCCCCCGGCGTCCCAGGCCCCGCGCTGCCGGCCTGGCTGCGGCCCGAATGGGTGGAGTCCGTGCTCTCGGGCGCGGAACGGCTGGGCTCCCTGCTGATCCTACCCCGGCATCCGCCGGCCCCTTGCGCGCCGCGGGCCGCGCCGGCCGCGCCGGCCGCGCCCGCGCCCGATCCCTTCAACACCGTAATCACGGCCGACGCCGCCGTGGGCGAACTGGTGGAACAGGCGCGCCGCCTGAGGGGCTCCCCGGTCCCCGTCCTGCTGCTGGGGGAAACGGGCGTGGGCAAGGAGCTCTTTGCCCGCGGCCTGCACAGCCACGGCCCCTTCATGGCGCTCAATTGCGGCGGCCTGTCGCGCGAACTCCTGGCCAGCGAACTCTTCGGTTACGCCGACGGCGCGTTCACGGGCGCGCGCAAGGGAGGGATGCGGGGCAAGATCGAAGCGGCCGAGGGCGGCACGCTGTTCCTCGACGAGATCGGCGAAATGCCGCTGGACATGCAGTCCTACCTGCTGCGCGTGCTCGAAGAGCGCGAGGTGTATCGCCTGGGCGAGAACGTGGCGCGCCGCGTCAACTTCCGCCTCATCGCCGCGACCCACCGCGACCTGCAGGCAGAGATCAAGGCGGGGCGCTTCCGCATGGACCTCTATTACCGCATCGCCGTCGTGCACCTGCATATCCCCGCCCTGCGCGCGCGCAAGGGCGACGTGGCCTTGCTGGCACAGGCCTTCGCCCTGCGCTTCCAGCAGGAACACGGCAAGGAGGCCGCCGGCATGGCACCCGACGCGCTGGCCGCGCTGGAGGCCTACCCCTGGCCCGGCAACATCCGCGAACTGCGCAACGTCATCGAAAGCGCCGTGCTCCTGTCTTCCGGCGGGCCGCTCTCGCGGGCCATGCTGCCGCCGGAAGTGGGCCAGGCGCCCGCGCCGACCCTGGCCGCGCCGGGCCCCATCACCCTCGTCCAGGGGGAAGAAGACCTGATCCGGCGCAGCATCGTCGCCAGCGGCGGCAACCTGACCCAGTCCGCCCGCAGCCTGCACATCGCGAAGAGCACGCTGTATGCAAAGATGAAGCGCTACGGCATGTCGCGCGAGGACGCGCTGGGTTTCGGGCCCGAACGGCCGGGAATCGACCCCCGGGACGCCTGAGGCGCCCGCGCCGGGCGCGTCCGCCCGGAAACCCATCGCCATGTGCGCGGCAATTGACATGGCGCAAACAATGTCGTCCAGGAATGTAGTTGGAAGCGGTACGCTAAGCCCATACCCGACACGCACTTCAGGAGATTGCCATGCCCGCCATGATGAAAGCCGCTGTCTTTATCGAACCCGGCCGCATCGAGATCGCCGACAAGCCGATTCCGGACGTCGGTCCCAACGACGCCCTCATCCGCATCACCACCACCACCATCTGCGGCACCGATATCCATATCCTGAAGGGCGAATATCCCGTCGCGCCCGGGCTGACCATCGGCCATGAGCCCGTCGGCATCATCGAGAAACTGGGCAGCGCGGTGGCCGGCTACCAGGAAGGCCAACGCGTCATCGCCGGCGCGATCTGCCCCAACTTCAACTCGTATGCCGCCCAGGACGGCGTCGCGTCGCAGGACGGCAGCTATCTCGCCGCGATGGGACTCTGCGGCTGCCACGGCTACCAGGCCACGGCCGGCTGGCGGTTCGGCAACAAGATCGACGGCACCCAGGCGGAATACGTGCTCGTGCCGGACGCGCAAGCCAACCTGGCGCCGGTGCCCGACGGCCTCACGGACGAGCAGGTGCTGATGTGCCCGGACATCATGTCCACGGGCTTCAAGGGCGCGGAAAACGCCAACATCCGCATCGGCGACGTGGTGGCGGTGTTCGCCCAGGGCCCCATCGGCCTGTGCGCCACGGCCGGAGCCCGGCTGCTAGGCGCGTCCACCATCATCGCCATCGATGGAAACGCCCACCGGCTGGACGTCGCGCGGGCGCTGGGCGCCGACGTGACGCTGAACTTCCGCGACTGCGACGTGGTTGAAGAAATCCTGCGCCTGACCGGCGGACGCGGCGTCGATTCGTCCATCGAAGCCCTGGGGCTGCAAAGCACCTTCGAGTCCGCCCTGCGCGTCCTCAAGCCCGGCGGCACCCTGTCCAGCCTGGGCGTCTACTCCGAAGACCTGAAGATTCCCCTGAGCGCGTTCGCGGCGGGCCTGGGCGACCACAAGATCAACACGGCGCTGTGCCCGGGAGGCAAGGAACGCATGCGCCGCCTGATGAACGTGATCCAGTCCGGCCGCGTGGACCTGGGCGTGATGGTCACCCACCAGTACAAGCTCGACAACATCGTCGAAGCCTACGACCTGTTCTCGCACCAACGCGACAACGTGCTCAAGGTGGCCGTCAAACCCGCCTGACGCGCCAGCGGCGCATCAGGTATTTTTCGATTTCGGCGCCGGCGAACACCAGCAGGCCGGCGCCGAGCACGTCCAGCCATTCGCGCCAGCCCAGCGGCACCGAGCCAAACACGGCGTGCATGAACGGCGTGTACGTGTAGGCTAGTTGCAGTGCAACGCAGGCGGCAATGGCGATCCACACGTATCGGTTTCCGAACAGGCCTTCGCGGTTGAGCACCGAGTCGTAGATGTGGCGGCTGTTGATCAGGTAGAACATTTCCGCCGCCACCACCGCGTTGACCGCCATGGTCCGGGCGCGGTCCACCGACATGCCATTGGAAAGTTCCCACAGGAACAGGCCCAGCGCGCCGGCCATCATCAACACCGAGACCACCAGCACGCGCTGCACGAAAAGCAGCGACAGCAGCGGCTCGCCCGGCGGCCGCGGACGCTGGCTCATGATGCCGGGCTCCGCCGGCTCGAAGGCCAGCGCCAGGCCCAAGGTGCTGGAGGTCACCAGGTTGATCCACAGCACCTGCGCCGGCGTGAGCGGCAAGGTGAGCTGGAACAGGATGGCCGCGATCACCAGCAGGCCTTCGCCGCCGTTCGTGGGCAGCATGAAGAGCACGAACTTCTTCAGGTTGTCGTAGACCGCGCGGCCTTCGCGCACCGCCGCCGCGATCGTGGCGAAGTTGTCGTCGGCCAGCACCACGTCGGCGGCTTCCTTGGCGGCCTCGGTGCCCTTCAGGCCCATCGCCACGCCGACGTCGGCGCGCTTGAGCGCCGGCGCATCGTTCACGCCGTCGCCCGTCATGGAGACCACCTGGCCCAGCGCCTGCATCGCCTGCACCAGGCGCAGCTTGTGCTCGGGGCTGGCGCGCGCGTAGATGTCGACGCCCATCACCGTCTCGCGCAGCGTCGCGTCGTCCATCAGCGCCACTTCGGCGCCCGTAATGGCGGGCTTGCCCACGCCGATGTCCAATTGGGCGCCGATGGCGCGCGCGGTCTCGGCATGGTCGCCGGTGATCATCTTGACCTGGATGCCCGCCCGGTGGCATTCCGCCACGGCCGCGATGGCTTCGGCGCGCGGCGGGTCCATCATGCCCACCAGCGCCAGCAGCATGAAGCCGTCTTCCACATCGCCGAAACCCAAGGCCCTGGTCCGGGGAGCCGCGCGCTTGCAGGCCAGCCCCAGCACGCGCAGCCCCTTGGCGGCCGTGTCGGTGGCCATGCGGCGCCAATAGTCCACGTCCAGCGCCTGGGGCAGGCCGTCACGATCGGCCTGCGAGTCGCACATGTCCAGCACCCGCTCGGGAGCCCCCTTCACGAAGATCCACGGAGCGCCCAGCCCTGCCTCGTGGTAGGTCGCCATGAAGCGGTGCTCGGACTCGAACGGGATGGAATCGCGGCGGGGCCATTCCTGCTGGCCCGCAGCCTGCGTCAGGCCGGCCTTGACCCCAAGCACCAGCAGCGCGCCCTCGGTGGGATCGCCCGCGACCCGCCAGACGCCGCCTTCCTCGCGCAGCGCGGCATCGTTGCACAGCACGCCGGCGCGGATGGCCAGCTCCAGCGAGGGATGGATGGCGGGATCGACGGCGCGGCCGTCGATGCTGCACTCGCCCGACGGTTCATAGCCCACGCCGCCGACGTCCGTCACCGCGCTCGCGCACACCACGCGCTGCACCGTCATTTCATTGCGGGTGAGCGTGCCCGTCTTGTCGGAGCAGATGACCGTCACCGAACCCAGGGCCTCGACCGCCGGCAGCCGCCGCACGACGGCCTGGCGCCGCGCCATGCGCTGCACGCCCAGCGCCAGCGTGACGGTCATGATGGCCGGCAGCCCCTCCGGGATGGCGGACGCCGCCAGCGCCACCACCATCATGAACATTTCCGCCGGCGCGTGGCCCAGCCACCACGTGCCCGCGACGAACAGCAGCCCCGACAGCGCCAAAATGGCCACCGCCAACACGCGGCCGAAATGATCCACCTGGCGCAGCAGCGGCGTGGTCATGTTGCCGATGCCGGAGAGCAATTGATTGATGCGGCCCAGCTCGGTATGCGCCGCGGTGGCCACCACCACCCCGCGCGCCTGCCCGTGCACCACCACGGTGCCCGAATACGCCATGCACTGGCGATCGCCCAACGGCGCATCCGCCGCCACGGGCGCGATCTGCTTTTCCACCGGCAGCGATTCCCCCGTGAGCGCCGCCTCTTCGACACGCAGTTCCTTGGCCTCGACCAGCCGCAGATCGGCGGGCACGCGGTCCCCGGAAGCCAGCAGGACCTGGTCGCCCAGCACCAGGCCGGCCGCGTCGATTTCGCTGCGGCTCCCGTCGCGCACCACCAGGGCGTGCGGCGAAAGCATGCCCCGGATGGCGTCCATGGCGCTTTCCGCCTTGCCTTCCTGGATGAAGCCGATGATGGCGTTGACGACCACCGCCGCCATCAGCACGCCCGTGTCGATCCAGTGCCCAAGCAGCGCGGTAATGACGGCCGACCCCATCATCACGTAGAGCAGGATATTGTGGAATTGCCGCAGGAAACGCCCGAACGCGCTCTGGCGCCGCGCCTCGACCAGCCGGTTCGGCCCGTAACGGGCCAGCCTGTCCTGGGTCTCGTCCGCGGTCAATCCCGCTGGACGGGTTTGTAGTGCTTCTTCCACGGCCATCGCGGGCCGCGCATGCCAATCTTCTTGTTCGGACAACGAGCGATCGGAGGAAGTCATCGATGGAATATGCCTTCGTAACGTGCAGGACTCATTCGCGACAGGGTCGGTCCCTTCGAGTCTATCAGCATATGGGGTCTGCGGCGGTCCCCCGCCTCGCCGCCCGCAGGCGAAAGCTCCCTATTGCGCGCACGCACCCGGCGGCCGATATCGTCAAGAATAGTGATGGACCGTCGTCCCGGGAAAAGTCCACACAGCGCTTTCCTTATGTTCCTTCAACAACTCTCCATAGCACTCGACGTCCTTGAACGGGATCGTGCGGCCCTCCAGCTCGAAGTGGAGCTCGCGCTCCTCCAGCAGCATGCGGGTCCGGGAAATACTGGGCGGATCGTTCATGTAGGCGATAAATGCATCCACGGTGATCGGGCCGTCCAGGCGCGGATCGTGGACGAAGGTGCGCCGCCGGGATGCCAAGGGCCGCATGGAGAGCTTCTTGCGGGCGAAGAAGGCGTAGAACATGTTCTCGTCGATGACGTAAAAGTCCTCGTTGAATCTCACCCGCCCCAGCTTTGCGGACGTCAGGATCACCCTCATCACCCTGGACGGCACCCATTCCGGCGAAAGTCCAAGCCGGTCGCGGACGTGGGCCAAATGACTCTCGAAGTAGTCACACGTCTTCCGATGTTGTTGGGCCGCGTCCCGGCCAAGCTCAGCCTCCAGTTCCACGTAGCTGCGGAAATCGCTGGTCTGGAACCGGCCCTTGCATTCGCACAGGAACAAGACGTCCTCTTCCAACACGAAGGCCACATCGCAATCCCGGTTCTTATGCTTGACCTTTCTCGCGACGATGCCCGCATTCGCCAGTACCCGGCGAGTCAGTTTCTCGAAGCCCGGCCCGATGAACTGCAGCTCATGGTTCGGCTCGTCCTTCCTGCTTCTTATGCTTTTCAGGAGAGACTCCAGCGAAAAAGCCGGCTCGATCAGCATGGCCGCCGTGGGAACCAAGACCAGTTCGCCATTGAAGGGAATCAATGGCGAATCAAGAATGTCCTTCGAGGACGCATTGAAGATGAAGCGGCACAGAATCTGCTCGGCAGATTTCACCGGGATTCCCGCCGCGACAAACTCGGCCAGGAAAAAATCGGCTGTCTTGTGCAGCAGCAACGTTGCCGGCTGCCCAATCAAGGGATGCGATTCAATATGCTTCTTCGCAATCTCCTTGACTACCGTATAGGCGCGAATCCATTCGCACAGCCTGGCTCCCCGGACTTCCTCCCGCAGGTCTTCCGAGTAGAACTGCTGGGTCGTCATGTAGGCGGACTTCACCTCGTCGTTCGACCTGAACCCATCGATAGGCAATTTCCGGGTGGAGCCGATGACTGCCGGATGGGTCATCGGATTGAAGGACTCCCCTTGCCTGACCCCGCGAAGACGGCTGAGCGACACCCTGAACGCAGACAGCAATTCGGACCCGCTGGCATCGAAGACTACAGCGTTCTCATGCCGCGTTCCCCTCGCTTGCCCATGTTCCCAGATCGACCGTCGTTCGTGGAAGATCGCCCATTCTCCACTCAGAGGAAGATGCAGGCATGCCGCGTCGAATTTCGTACTGTCATAGTGCACGCTCATCCTCTCCCCCGCTTCCAGGAACGACCTCAGCGTGAGGGAGAAGTAGGACATGGCGTAGTCCACCGAGGCGCCGAAGTCCAAGGGATTCTTGTAATGGCCCTCGTCCAAGAACTCCACCACGATCGAGGTGTTGAAATGCTCGTAGGTCGGCAACCCGCAGGTGGATCTGAGCTGTTGCTCGTGCACCAGCATCGTGTGATAGAGCTCGTCGGACCTGGAATCGAATCTTGCGCCGATGGCGGCGATACGGTCGGTAAATGAACGATCCAGCGCCACGAAAATATCGGCATCGTCCAGGAGTTCCCGCACGTCCCGAACCTCGTCCCGCTTCCGAAGCAGGCCTGTGATGTCCGGATCGGCATAAAGGCGATGCAGTTTCACCTCCCGCAAGACCGCCGCCAGTTCCTCCGCTGGCGCGGATGGCAGCTCCAAGGCCGCCATCACTTTTTCCTTGATCTTCTCCCGCGTCCTTTTCATCTCTGTGTCCTGGTCGCAAGTCTCGCAAAGCGCCAGCATCCGCACTTGCGGAATCGAGGCTGGCCCTCTGCTCACGCGGAAGAATACCGTACCTTCCGGGCGACAAGCTCACAGCGAAGCCATGGCGCAAGCTGTCGTCGACATGGCGCGCCAATCTGGACGACCGGATCAAACGCCTGACGCGGCTGCGCGACGAACTCGACAACTGCATAGGCTGCGGGGGCCTGTCGCTCACAGACTGCCCGCTGCGCAAACCCATGGACAGACTGAGGGAAGAAGGCCCGGGGGCACGGATTCTGGAGCGGCCGTAGCGAAGATCGGTCCCTCTCCCCTGCCTACGGCGCCATCGCGCCGAGCGCCTTCGCGGCCTGCTCAAGCCCGCCCAGGATGGCATCGGCGACACGCGGCGAGAAATCTCTCGGCAGCGCAGCTTGAACTTCCGCAATCGCCGCCGGTGTACGGGCGAGAAGTTCATCAATAATCGGTTCCGCCGTCGCGGCGTAGCCGATTCTCTGTGCGGTACTGTTGAAGTGCCTGCGCTGGATGCTGTGCATCTCGTAGTGGCGGTTCTTGCCTAGCAAGGCCATCGCGGACTTGATCCCATACGGCGACCACTGGCTGGGACCGTCGCCCAGCACCGGATAGACCGACATCACGTCATACAGCGGGCTCAACTGAAAACGACCGCGCGGCCGAAGCTGGATGCTGAAGTTCTTGGCATGGCCATCGGGCGCTCGCAGCAGCCAGAACAGCACCTGCGCCGCCATCAACGTCTTCATGTCGCCCTCGGCGTTCACCGACTGCCGCAGCGTGGCGAACAAGGCCTTGAGCCCGGGGCCGCCCTCGTTCTCATACTTGCGCAGCGGCGAGCAGCCTTCAACCTGGCAGAAATCTTCCTGCGGAAGACGCATAAGCCACTGGCCGTTGGGCGCGACGCGCCGATCGAAGCGCTCCACCACCAGCACGCGCTGCCGGCCGAAGGTTGCGATATCGGCGTCGGCCACGGCCAACCCATAGGCCTTCAGCAGCCGCAGGCACAGCCATTCGTTGTCGACGGAAGTGCTGAAGTCCGCCCGGCGCCCGCCCATCAGCCCGAGCGGAAGCTTGAAGATGTGGCTCGTCGGCGTAGCGCCCTGCGGTACGAGCCACTGCCCGCCCCACCAAAGGAAAGCCGTCTTCTCCTGCGCGCCGGCCAGCGAAATGCGGAAATCCGCGTCCGGGTCCCGCCCCGCCGCGAAGGCCAGCGGCGAAACGGTTTCGATCAAGTGCCGCTCGATGTCCTCCTCGGACAACGGAACGCCCTCAATACGGTCGAAGCCCTCCGGCTCCTCGTCCTGTCCCAGCAACTGCACGGCGCCCACGCAATCGCGTCCGATCGCAGCCAGCAGATCGAACGGTTCTATCGATCCCGTCTTGAATCGCTCGGCCGCGCGTCTGCGGATGGCATCGCTGTCCGGAAGCAGGTTGTCGAAATAATTGGCGACCTTCTCGCCCCTGAGCGGCAGGTTCTGCAGGTTGAACGGCAACGACAACGAGAGTGGCCGGCCGATGTCGGCACCGACCCAATTCGCGTCATATTGCAGCTCCATCTCTCCACGAGCGGGAATCGTCCAGCGACCGACGCGGACGCCGTTGGTCCAGATAGATAGGCTGCGGCTGTGCGATCGACGCCCCATGTCACCAATCCGCGGTCGGCTCGGCGGACACCGCGGCGCTGCCCCGGGTCCCGATGGCCAGCTCTAGGCCCAGCGCTGCGCACCATGCGAGGAGTTGCTCCACGCTCAGCTCGTGGGCATTGAGCTCCAAATGAGAGACCCGCGACTGGCTCAGGCCGATACGGGCAGCCAGCGCCGATTGGGTCAGCCCCTGGGCCTTGCGCGTGGCCTGGAGTACCGCGGCTAGCTGGACGGCGGTGATCAGGGTATGGGAGGTGGGCGTCATGGCGGATACCCGGAATTCAGTTAAATGAAAAATATCTGATATACAGATAATTGTCAAATATCTGGAAAACAACTATCCTTCTAGCAACAGGTCCTAACAGATCCACATAACCGGCAGCATTATTCCCCGCTGAAAATCCATGGCCGATACGCTCCAATCCCTCAGTCAGCAACAACGCGAGTTCGCAAAGGCACGCGATTGGGAGCAGTTCCATTCGCCCAAGAACCTGGCATCAGCACTAATCGTGGAAGCGGGAGAACTACTCGAACACTTCCAGTGGATGACGGAAGAGCAAAGCCGAATGCTCCCGCCCGAAAAACTAGAGGCTGTAGGCAGCGAGATCGCGGATGTACTCCTCTACCTTATCCAACTGAGCAACATGCTTGGCCTCGACCCTGTGAAAGCGGCGCAGGCCAAGATCCACATCAACGCCCAAAAGTATCCTGTCAGCCGCGCCAAAGGTAGCAGCAAGAAATACGACCAGCTTTGAGTTTGTTGGAACACAGGTGCAGCAGTGATCATTTACCAAGCCAGCAAGACGGAGTTTCTTCATCACACGCTCCGTGATGACATCGAAGACATCGTGCTCCGCCACGTCCGCCATGCTGGCGTCGCCGGTGGGGGTGAAAGTGAAGTGCGCTCCTGGCGAAGCTCGTTGTTTGAGATGGCCAAAGTGCTACAGGACGAGGAAATCCCGGACGACGCAGGCATCGCGATCGAGTACCAGTTACCCAGCAGTTCTCAGCGCATCGATTTCATGATCACGGGAGAAGACGAAACGGGATCCCCCAAGGTCGTGATTATCGAGTTGAAACAGTGGTCAAGCTCTCGATATAGCAGCAAGGACGGGATCGTCTGGGCACGACGCGGCGGACGCAACGCCGAGATCGAAGGCCCCCATCCCTCCTATCAGGCATGGTCGTATGCCGCGCGGCTCGAAGATCTCAATGCCGCCGTGCACGAACAAGGCATTCGCCTGCAACCCTGCGCCTACCTGCACAACCATCCCCGCGACGGGCAGATCGACCATCCGCATTACGAACCGCATATCCAGCGAGCGCCTCTCTTTCTCAAGAGCGACAAGGAAAAGCTGAGCCGCTTCATCAGCAAACACGTGCGACGCGGCGATCGTTTGAAATCCCTCTACGCCATCGAGCACGGCCGCATCCAGCCATCAAAAAGCCTGGTGGATTACGTAGCCAGCCTGATGCAAGGCAAGAGCGAATTTGTGCTGATTGATCAGCAAAAAGTCGTTTACGAGTCTATCTTGCAGATCGAAGCCCGGTCGGAGGAGAAGAAGCAGGTCGTCATCGTGCAAGGCGGACCAGGCACCGGAAAGTCAGTGCTCGCCATTAACTTGCTAGCGGCGTTGATCGGCCGGCAACGCAACGCACGCTACGTAACCAAGAACCGCGCCCCCCGAGAAGTCTTTCAAGCCAAACTGACGGGCACCTTCACCAAGACCCGGATCGGCAACCTCTTCAGCGGTTCGGGCGCCTTCACGAAGGACGAGTCCGACACCTATGACATCCTGTTGGTGGACGAAGCACATCGGCTCAACGAAAAGAGCGGCCTTTACCGCAATGAGGGGGAGAACCAGGTCCTGGAGATCATTCGGTCCGCGCGGTGTACCGTCTTCTTCACGGACGACGATCAACGAGTCACGATCTTCGATATTGGCCACACCGAAGAACTGAGGCGGCACGCCAGGAGGCTGGGCGCAGAAATCACGGAACTTGCGCTGACGTCGCAATTCCGATGCAACGGCTCTGAGGGCTATCTTGCTTGGTTGGAGAATACACTGGGAATTCGGCCGACCGCCAATCAAATGCTCGATCCGTCCGAGTACGATTTCCGGGTATTTGATAATCCCGCCGAAATGCACGATCTCATTGCCGCAAAGAACCAGGCAAATAATCGATCCCGCGTTGTTGCCGGCTATTGCTGGCCTTGGCCAAGCAAGAACAACCCCGAAGCGTGGGACATCCGACTCCCGCAATTCGATTATCAGAAGCGCTGGAACCTTAGTACAGACGGCAGTCTCTGGATCGTCAAACCCGGCTCCGTACAAGAGGTGGGCTGCATTCACACCTGCCAGGGTTTGGAACTGGACTATGTTGGCGTGATTATTGGAAACGACCTGGCCTTTCGCAATGGCCAGATTGTGACCGACCCCACCCAACGCGCCTCCTCGGACCAATCGGTCCGAGGTCTCAAGAAGATGGTGCGAGAAGATCCCGAACGCGCTCGGGAACTCGGTGACCTCATCATCAAGAATACCTACCGTACGCTGATGACTCGCGGCATGAAAGGCTGCTACGTCTATTGCACCGACAAGGCACTCGCCGATTATCTGCGCAGCCGACTGAGCACGACCCTAGAGCCAACCTCCGTGGTCTCCCTGGAGGACTCCAACGTCGTACCCTTAAGGCAGATCACGGAGCCTAAGCGCCAGAACAGCATGGCTGCGCTGCCGCTCATCGACATCAAAATGGCGGCTGGCGCGTTCTCAGACATCCAAGCACTCGAAGAGGCCGCCAACCAATGGCTCGAACCGCCTGATTGGGTCACTCCCCAGCCAGGTCTCTTCGTGGCTCAAGTCGTAGGCGAATCCATGAGCCGGCGTATTCCGAACGGATCATGGTGCCTGTTCCGCGCGAATCCCAGCGGCACCCGCCAAGGCAAAGTCGTGATCGTCCAACACCGGAGCATCGACGATCCTGAAACAGGCGGAAAATACACCATCAAGGTCTACTCCAGCGAGAAGACGATCAACCCGGACGGCAGTTGGCAGCACGAGCAGATCGTGCTGCATCCGGACTCGCTGCAACCCGGCTACGAGCCGATAGTGATCCATCGGGAAGCCGCTGGCGATGATTTCATGATCGTAGCGGAACTGCTGACCGTTCTCGATAACGAGGCCTGACCACTCGTCATAGGTACAGGCCAGACCATAGACTCAGACTACATTTTCAAGTTCGGTCCAGCGGGCTTGCGCCGGACCACGCGACCATCGCCGGCACCGAACCCGCGCGGCAGCAAGGCGGTCGAAGCGGCTGCGTGCGGGTTCGGTTCGCGGGCCAGGCCCGGCGAGTCAGTCGGCTTGGATGAGAGCGGTCCGGATCAGTTCTTGCAGGCGGCTGCGCTCGGCCTCGATGACTTTCGTCATGTCGGAGGGTGAGGAGGCCTCGACAGGCTCTATACCCAGCGTCAGGTACTTTTCCTTGATCGAGGGCGACGACACGGCAGCGTGGATCCCCTTGTTCAGAGACTCCAGGACAGGTTCAGGGGTTCCCACTGGCGCCAACAGGCCGATCCAAGCATAGAGGTCGAAGCCGGGGAGTCCAGCCGACTCGGCCAAAGGCGGCACCTCACGCAACGAGCTGCTTCGCTTCAAGGAAGAAATTCCGTACGCACGGATCTTGCCGGACTTCAACTGAGGTAGCACCGAGGTCACCGAGTCGAACATGAAATCGACACGCCCCGCCATCACGTCGACGAGTGCGCCGCTACTGCCCTTATATGGAATGTGTGAAACCTTCGCACCGATCTGCGAGATGAACAACTCGGAGGTCAAATGTCCGATCGAGCCATTGCCGGAAGAGGCGAAGCTGTACTTGTCGGGGTTGGCCTTAAGCAGCGCGACCAACTCTCGTGCATCTTTTGCCGGAAAGGACGCGGCGGTGACCAGCACATAGGGCACCGTCGCGATGATGCCCGCTGGCGCAAAACTCTGGGTGTCGTAGTTGGTCTTGAACAGCAGCGGATTGATGGTAACCGAGCCTGTCGATCCTGCCAGGAGGGTATAGCCGTCGGGCGCGGATCGAGCCACTGTCTCACTACCGATCGCGCCGCCCGCGCCAGGCCGGTTGTCGATGATGAATGCCTGCTTCATGCTGTCGTTCAAACGCTCGGCCACCGCTCGCGCGGCCGCATCGGTGGCCTGGCCCGCGGTCCACGGAACCACGACGCGCACCGGCTTGGACGGGTAGGCTTCCTGGGCCGACACGCAAGTCATTGCTGCAAGTCCCATCGTGGCGGCTGCAATCGAGTAGCGGGAAAAACGCATGGTTGTCTCCTATTGGATAATGAAATCGTTTTATCTGCCAGCGAGGCTGCCGGCAGGCACGGCAACGGTGTAATCCAGGTCCAGCACGACAGCCGGGTGATACTGCTTGCCATCGGCACCGCGCAGGACATCCACATCCGCGGGCGCCACGTTCTTTAAGCCGAGCAGGCGCAGCCGTAGCGCACCCACATCCTGGCGTTGGGGCAACGTCAGCCGTTCCATCACTTCGGAACAGGCGTACAAGGTGTCTCCCGCGACTGTGGGCGCCACATGCCTCCCGCCGTTGATTGCCAGCACGGAAAGGACGTTTTCGAGCCCGTCGTGCGACAGCGCGCGGCACACGGAGATTACGTGCCCCCCATATACCAGCCGCCGGGCGGTGGCCGAGTCACGCATATGGATCGCGTCAAAGTGAACGCGCGCGTTGTTCTGGTAGAGCCGAGTGGCCGACATGTGATCGGCCTCCTCTATCGTCATACCGCAGGGATGGTCGATACGCTGACCGGCGATGAAGTCACCCCACAGCCGCCGTGAACCGCTCGCCCTGCACCAAGTTTCCAGAGCGTCTGCGGTACGTATCGACGGCGCCGCGACCAACTGGCCGGGCGCAACGGCCAAAGGCAGTTTCGGCACCAGGGCTACTGGCGCAGGCGCGTCGGCGTCGCGCTTGCGGACCATCACCCAGCGTACCCAACTCAATACGCATGCCCCATGCTGATTGCGGCAGACCGAGAGCACATACACAACCCCGCTTGGGCTGCTCGCATTCTCCTTCACGCCAATGACGGTGCTCTCGGCGCTAAGCGTATCGCCCGCATAGACCGGGGCGAGAAACCGCACATCCGCATAGCCCAGATTGGCCACCGCGTTCAACGAGATGTCGGGAACGGTCTTGCCGAAGGCGATGTTGAACACCAGCAGATCGTCCAGCGGGCGTCCCGCATAGCCGAGCTGGCGTGCGGCCATCTCGGACGAGTGGCAGAGGACGCGCGTACCGGTCAGCGCGGTGTACACGGCGCTGTCGCCATCGGTCACGGTTCGCGGCGTAGCGTGGCGGAATACCTGCCCGGGCTGGAAGTCCTCGAAACAGTTGCCGTAGCGAAGGGGGGTTTCCATAGAGATCTCCAGTCATGCCGGGCCGGTCAAGCCCCTCAGCCGGCCATAAGGGGGTCTTGTGCGGGGCCCGCGACGATGCCCAGGGCGAGCAAGCGGCCGATCGCCGCATCGCCCAACCCCAGCACGTCGGCCAATACCTCGTCGGTGTGCTGGCCCAACATCGGAGCAGGAACGACGGGCGGGTGCGGGACTCCCATCAGGCGCACAGCGCCACCCGCGGCCAGGTGACGCCCGACCCCTGCCGTATGCACAGTCTGAAAAACCGGATTGGCACTTCCCAGCCGGGGATCCTGGGCGACCGCCTGCCGAACCGTGCGATAGGTTCCCCAACAGACTTTCTGCTCGGTGAAGCGCTGCCCGATGGTCTCCAGGCTGCGCGCCGCACACCACGGGACGATCTCGGCCGCGATGGCCTCCCGTGCAGCGTAACGGTCGCCTTCGTCATCGAGGTTCAGGCCCGTCGCCGCTTCGATGCGCCGCACTGCCTCCTGCAATCCGCAGGCCGCCACCAAGGCCTTCCATTGCCCTAGCGATATGGCAGCCACGTAAAGACGCCGGCCGTCCCGCGCGCCGAAATCCTTGCCGAACGCGCCGTACAGGAAATTGCCCAGCGCAGGCCGATCAACGTGCAATAGCTCCGCCTCTGCCAGGTAGCCCAAGTGCGACATCGTGGCAAACGCCACGTCTGACAACGCCAGCCGCATCTGCGCGCCGGTTCCGGTGACGGCGCGGCCTTGCACCGCGGCCGAAATGGCGAAGGCGGCCTGATAGGCGCATGCGATGTCCCACGCGGGCAGCACGCTGTTCACCGGCGCCTGCTCAGACCCGTTACCCGTCATGGCGGGCAAGCCCGTGGCACAGTTGACGGTGTAGTCGACGGCAGTGCTCCCGTCTGCATGGCCCTCGATGGTGCAAGTGATGACGTCGGCGCGCTGGCGCGCCAACGCGTCGTGCGACAACCAGGGCACGCCGATATTGGTAAGCAATACACCGCCTTGCTCGCCCGGAGCGCTCACTAGCGCTTGCACCAGTTCCCTGCCTTCGGGCCGACGGATATCCACCGCGACCGATCGCTTGCCCTTGTTCAGCCCCGTCCAATAGAGGCTGCGGCCCTCGGGCATGCGTGGCAGACGGCCGTAGTCGATGCCGCCGCCTATCATGTCGATCCGCACGACGTCCGCCCCGTACTGGGCAAGCGTCATCCCCGCCAGCGGCGCTGCGATGAATGCGGAACTCTCGATAACGCGGACACCGCGCAAGAAGGGTTGGCTCATGATGGGTTCTCTCACAATCGCAACCAAGCGTCGCGGCAGCAGGGCTAGATGACACGCGCTGCGCGCGCGGCCTGAAGATCCTCGGGCGACAAACCCAACAGCCGGCGATAAACCGCCTCGTTGTCGGCGCCGAGCGCCCTGCCCGCATGGCGGAACGTCGGTGGCGTCTCGGACAAGCGGGGCAACGGCGCAGGCAGCGTCAGCGCTCCCACGCGCGGATCTTCAATCTGCATCAGGTTCCCCCGCACTTCGAACTGCTCGTCCTCGAAGATCTCCTTGATGGAATAGATCTGCGCGCAAGGTACTCCGCCGGCTTGCGTTTTCGCCAGGACATCTTGCAGCGACCGTTCATTCATCCACGCGGCGACCAATCCGTTGATGTGATCGCGGTGGGCAACGCGCACTACGCTGGTTGGATAGTCCGCCGCGAGTCGAGGTTGCTCCATTACGCCGGCAAGGCGCTCGAACATCTTGTCGTTGGTGCACGCAAGCGCCACCCACTGGCCACTGCCAGTCCTGTAGTGGCTATGTGGAACCACGTTGACGGTATCGGCCCCCATTCGTTGACGCACCGTGCCGTACTTGGCGTAGGCCGGCGCCATCTCGTCCAGCAGGCGGAAGACCGATTCGTACAAGCCCAGATCGATGAACTGGCCACGTCCGTTCCGCTCGCGGGCGCGCAGCGCGGTCAGCACTCCGATGGCACCCCACATACCCGACACATAGTCGGCCATCGACGTCGAACCCGGCACCACCGGCGGGCCATCCGCCTCGCCCGACAACCACGACAGGCCCGAAAACGCATGCGCAATGCGCGCGAAACCGGGTTCGCCGCGCTTGGGGCCGGTCTGGCCATAGGCGCTGATCCGAAGCATCACCAGTCCCGGATTGATCTGGCGCAGCTCCTCGAAGCCCAGCCCCCATTTCTCCAGCGTCCCGGGCCGGAAGTTCTCCAGCACGACGTCTGACTTCGTCACCAGCGCACGGAACATCTCGGCGCCTTCCGGCCGACGCAGGTCCAGCGTAATCGCTTCCTTGTTGCGGGCTTCGCTAAGCCAAACCAGGCTGTCGCCGCACTCAGTGGGCGTACCGAACTTGCGCAACGAATCGCCTGAGTCCGGCTGCTCGACCTTTATCACCTCGGCACCGAAGTCGGCCAGTATCGTGCCGCAGAACGGAGCGGCAACAAAGGTGGCAATGTCGAGTACGCGTATGCCTTGCAGCGCGGGGATGGACGGATCTTGGCTTGTTTCGAATGACATGGGAATTCGCGCAATACGGTGGAAGAAACGCCTTGCCGTCGCGAACATGCTGCCGCGTCGGATGACAGATCGGAACTCTAATCATCTTCGGCCAGCCAAACAAACCAATTTATCTTTCAGATTATGCAGTTTGGCCGCACAATCGCCGAACGCATCCGCAGCGAGGTACCCATGGAAAAGCCACTGCCTCAAGTCAACCTGAAACTCATCCAGACCTTCATGCTGGTCGCCCGGCATAGCAGCTTCAGGCTGGCGGCCGAGCAGTCGTTTCGCTCGCAGTCTGCAATCAGCGCCCAGATCCGCCAGTTGGAAGACCAGTTGGGCGTGCCGCTGTTCATACGCACTACTCGCAGTGTCCGGCTGACGCCCGAAGGCGAGGAGCTGATGGAGCGCAGCCGGCGCGCCATGCATGAGGTCGAGTCGGGCCTGCGCGCCATCGCGGAACGCGCAGATGCCCGGCGCGGCCGAGTCGATCTAAGCTGTTCGCCAACCATCGCCGGCGGACGCCTGGCCCCCATTCTCGCGGCCTTCGACAAAGCGTTCCCCAAGGTGGAAGTGTCGGTGCGGGAACTAACCTTCCAGGCAATGTACGAGAGCATCCGCAGGCACGAGGTGGATTTCGGCATCGGTCCTTGCGTGCCGTCCGGCGAGTTCGATTTCGAGGTCGTACTCGAAGATCCACTGTATGCTCTGGTGCCCGTCGCGCTTGCCGGAGGACGGAAGCAGACGATAGGCCTGAACGCGCTTGCCCGCATGCCCCTGTTGATGCTGAATTATGCGACCGCCCTGCGCGGCTCTCTGGAGGACGCAATGACTCAACGCGGGCTGACCTGGCGAACACGCTACGAGTTCGGCCAGGCCCACACGCTGATCGCAACGGCCGCCGCCGGCCTGGGCGCTGCCATCTTGCCCTGTGTCGCACTGCCCTCTCATCTGCCTGACGAACTGCGCCAGCTACGCATCGTCAATCCCCCGATGGGGCGGCAGATTGCCATCATCACATCGCGGGGCCACAAGCTGTCGCCGGCCTCACAGAAACTTGTTCAACTGGTTCGAGATCGGTTCAGCGGGCACGATTGACGCCCCTGGCTCCAACACAAAGCGCGCCTACGAAGAGACCATTTCAGTAGTCTGCCAGCGGATAGCAGCGTGAACCCGTCTGGTCTGGCGCGACGTACTTGTCCAGACAAGCGTCATTTTCCTTCAGGAAGCCCTTGTCAATCGCGCCTTTGCAAGCTAGCTCCGCCTCACGCCGGATCTCTGCCTGTACGGCTCAGAATCGGTAGTGCTCGGGGACGTCCGCTTTGACCGGCCGTCAGCAATTGCGTATCGGAAGTCGGCGACGACCTGCTCCGCGGGCGCATGCCGTGCATCCCGTAACGGCCCTGGAGATCGAATATTCGCTCGCCTACCGCTTCATCGAAGCCGAAATCCTCCCGACGGCGCCTGAGCTTGGCATCGGAATCATGCCCAATCGCGTCCTGGCCGACGGGCTGCTCACGGGAGAGCCGCCGCAGGGTCCGCGGCGGCGACTCGGGCCCCTCAGCCGAAATCCGCGCTGCCGGCCACCGTGCAGAACCGTCCCAGGCTCTGCATCGAATTGGCGTGTTCCTGCGCGCTGTGCGCAGCGCAGCAGTCTTCCAGCACCACCATCTGGTAATCCCGGTCGTGGCCGTCGCGCACGGTGGCCTGGACCACCGCCTGGGTGGATACGCCCGAGCAGAAGATGCGCTCGATCTTCTGTGCGCGCAGCGCGGCCTCCAGGCCGGTAGCGTAGAACGGACTGACGCGGTGCTTGACCACCTGGATGTCGCCGGGCTCCACGCCCAGCGCGGGGTGGATCTCGGTGCCCGGGGTGCCGAGCCGGAACAGGCCGGCCTTGGGCGCGCCGGAGAACACCTGCGAACCTTCCGGGCATTCCGGATAGCCTTCGGAGAAGCCCACCCGCACGAAGCCGACTTTCATGCCTGCCTTGCGCGCCCGCGCGATGGCGGCGGCGGTGCGCTCCAGTATGCCGCGCGCGCGCACCTGCTCGCCCAGCGGGCTCTTGCCGTTGGGGCCTTCCTCATGCACCAAGTCGTTCTGCATGTCCAGCACCAGATAGATCGATCGCATTGCCTGAAACCTCCTTCAATGAATGAATGATATGAACCCGTGCATCCAGAGCGGCCGGGCGGACAATATCGACGTCAGTCGCACCACATCCCGCCGTTGACGTCGAGCACCTCGCCAGTGATGAAACCCGCCTCGCGGCCCGCCAGGAACAGGACGGCGTTGACCACGTCGTCCATCGCGCCCATGCGTCCAACCGGGATGGCCGCGCGCAGCGGCTCGGGAAAGGCCGTGGTCATGCGCGTGGCGATCGGCCCCGGCGCCACCGCGTTGACGGTGATGCCGGCCGAGGCTAGCTCCTTGGCCAGGAACGCGGTCATCGCATGGACACCGGCCTTGGACACGCCATAGGCGATGTTGCCCGCCACGCGCTGCTCGTCGGGATGAAGCCAGGGCCGAGCGTTGCCGCCGTTCTTGCCGACGATGGAACCCAGGTTGACGATACGCCCGTACCCCGCCCGCCGCATGGCGGCGATGGCGGCCTGGCAGCACAGGAAACTGCCTTTCAGATTGATGGACTGCACGCGGTCCCACTCCGCTTCGTCCAGATCCGCCGCGGCGCCGAATGACACCACCCCCGCGGCGTTGACCAGCACGTCCAGCCGGCCGTGCCGCCGCAGAGTCTCAGCGAACACGTCCCGCACCGAATCACGGCTGGCCACGTCCAGCGCCAACCAGTCCACGTCCGCGGCTGGCGGGAGGGTGTCGGGCCGGCGCGCATCGGCTGCCACCACCCGCGCGCCCAGCCCGGCCAGCGCGCCGGCCACGGCCCCCCCGATGCCCCCCGCGCCCCCGGTCACCAGCGCCACTTGGCCGGCGAAACCGTCCCGCGGCTTGGCGCTCATTCGATGGGCTCCACGGACGTCTTGACGATCTTGCTCCAGCGCGACGTCTCGTCGACCAGAAAGGCACCGAACTCCTTAGGCCCCGAGCCCAGTACCTGCACCCCCATCTTGGCGAAATTCTCCTGCGCCGCAGGCGTCTGCAGGGAGGCGCGGATGCCCGCGTCGAGTTTGGCCACGCGCTCGGCCGGCACGCGCGAACCCGTCATCACGCCCCACCACACCGATACGCGGTAGTCGGGATAGCCCTGTTCGGCGAAGGTCGGTACATCGGGTAGCGCAGCCGAGCGCTGCTCGTCGGCCACTGCCAAGGCGCGGACCTTACCCGCCTGGATCAGCGGCAACGCGGTGATCTGGTTGATGATGATGGCCGAGATGCGGCCCGAGATCAGGTCGCCCATTACCGCCGCGCCGCCGCGGTACGGCACGTGCACGATGTCGATGCCGGCCATGGACTTGAACATTTCGCCGGCCAGGTGCTCGGAGGTGCCATTGCCGCCGGAACCGAAATTCAGCATACCCGGCTGCTTCCTGGCCAGCGCCACGAAGTCGCGCAGCGTCTTGGCAGGCAGGTCGTTGTTGATGATCATCACGCTGGGCACCTTGCCTACCAGCGTGATCGGGCGCAAGTCGCGCGCGGGGTCGAACGGCAGGCGCTTGTACAGGCTGACGTTGACCGCCGTGGCGGGCGAGGCCAGAAGCAGTGTATAGCCGTCGGGCGCGGCCTTGGCGACGAAATCCGAGCCGATGTTGCTGCCCGCGCCGGGCTTATTCTCAACCACTACTGACTGGCCCAATTGGCCGCCCAGCCCCTGGGCGACGATGCGCCCGACCGTATCCACCCCGCCGCCGGGCGCGTACGGCACCACTAACGACAGAGGATGGTCGGGATAGTCTGCGGCCGCGGCGGCCGCTGGCCCCCATGCCAGGCCACCGGCCAGCAGCGCCAGGACGCCTATCGTGGTGGTGCGCCAAGCCCCCGAGTGCTGTATGAATCGCGTTGCCATATTGTCTCCTTGTGAATTCGTGGCGAGCCTCTAGGGCTGCGGCGCGGCCGGGTACACAGGCCCGTAGTGCGCGCGTAGTTCATCCAACTGCGCGGCCGGCGGCATGGCGTACATGGCGCGGCGCGAGGTCCACACGCCGCCCATGGAGCGCCGCATGCGCACGGCTGCCTCGCCCATCTTCAGCAGCGTGGTCACCCCATTCAGGATGGGGATGCCGGGCGCGGCCTCGTGCACGCCGTGGCGAGCCAGCAGCGTCATCAGCACACCGACGGCGGGAATGATGACCTCGGCGCCATCCCCGGCATGGGCCCGTGCGGCGGCCAGGAATTGGTCTACCAGCGCGCGCCCGGCCTGTTCGTCCGAAAAGCCCAAATCCAGGTCCACCAGACGGTTCACCGTCAACATACGTACGCCGGCCAGGCGGCTTGCCAGGCCGTATTTATTGACGTTCTCGACGATGCGCGGCGCGTGCTTGGCATTGCCCGTCACCAGCGCAAAATTTCCGCCCATCATGCACGCGACGTGCGACGAGGTTTCGCACAGGCCCAGCACCGGCATGGCGGCGATCTCGCGTGCCTCGCGCAGGCCCGGGTCGCCGATGTTGCCGATCAGGAAGGCGTCGAAGCCCTCGCGTGTGGCGCGCTCCACATTGGACAGCACCTCCTGGGCCTCAATGAATTCCAGGTAGCGGTATTGATCGCCGATGCCGCCGCGCGCCTCGATGCCGTGCACTTCGATCACGGTGTCGGGATCCTTGGCCCCCTCCAGCACGTCGTGCAGCGCCGCGTTGTAGGCTGGCCAAGCGTCGGGCCGTGTCAAGCTTTGGTACCAGATCTTCATCGCGCCTTCGCGGGATGCGGGGCGCGCGGCGATGTCATGGTGGCTCACTGCCGTCTCCTTTGTCATTTTGTGGCGCGCAGCGCCGGTTTCGAATGCCGGGAGTGTAGGCAGGGGGGCGCCGGGGATAAAGCAGGCGACGAAAAAAACACTATGAACCTAAAGTTAACAATGATTGCTAAAATAGGGAATTCATTTCCGTATTGATGCCATGCAGTCATCTTCCGAGCACCTGCATCACATCTCCACCTTCGTGCGGGTGGCTGAGGCGCGCGGCTTCACAGCGGCGGCGCGCCGGCTGGGTATTTCCACCGCAGCGGTCAGCAAGAGCGTGGCGCGGCTGGAGAATCGGCTGGGCGTCAAGCTGTTCAATCGCACCACGCGCAGCATTTCGCTGACCGACGACGGCGAGATGTTCTACCGCCGCTGCCGCGACATTCTTTCCGACCTGGAATCGGCCGAGGCCGCGGTGACGCGCGCCAGCGTGTCGCCGCGCGGCAAGCTGCGCGTGCATTCGCCCATCGGGCTGGGCCGGCATATCGTCATGCCCTCGCTGTCGGCGCTGACGCAGCGCTATCCGGACCTGACCATCGACGTCGACCTGAGCGACCGCACGCCCGACCTTGCCGAGGAAGGCATCGACGCCGCGCTGCGTGTGGGCGCGCCTGCCGACTCTCGCCTGATCGCCCGGCCGCTGGCGCGCAGCACCTTCGTTACCTGCGCCAGCCCGGCCTACCTGGCCGCGCGCGGCGCGCCGCGTACGCCCGCCGACCTGGACGACCACAACTGCCTGGCCTACGTAGTGCCGCAGACCGGCCGCTATCACGAATGGGAGTTCATGCACGAAGGCCGGCGCTGCGTATACACACCGGCTGGCACGCTGAATGTGAACAATGCCGAGGCCCTGCTGGACGCGGTGATCGACGGCGCGGGCATTGCCCGCGTGGCTAGCTTCGTGGCCGCGCCGGCCGTTCTGGACGGCCGCCTGCAACTGGTGCTGGCCGACTGCGTGGCGCCCGGACCGGTCATCCACCTGGTCTACCTGCAGAACCGCCATCTGTCGCCGCGCGTACGCGTGTTCGCCGACATGATGGCCCAGGTCATTCCGACCGAACCGCCTTGGGAGACGGTGCTGGGGCTGGCACCGGTTGGCTAAACCGGCGAACTCGGACGACCTTTTGCACGGATGTGGCGCGCACGCCGCATTCCGCCCCGATCGGGGCCCGAGGGTAAACGATTGCTTGCATGGCCCGCGGCAAAAAAATAATAATGGGAATCATTCTTGAATATGACCCCTAATTACGCTCCGCTGGCCGGGGCGGCGTTTTTCTTGCCTCCATGTCAGCGCCCTCCCCGATCCATCCCGCCAAACGGACGGCCACTGCCTCGGCAGTGCGCGAATTCGTCGACGACCTGCTCAGCCACTACCGGGACTTGTACCGGCACCTGAGCTACCAGTTGCGCAATCCGGACGACGCCGCCGACATTGCCCAGACCAGTTTCGAGCGCGCCTACGCCAGCGGCCTGGACGACGCCGGCAAGAACGGCCCCGGCGTGGAGTCGTCGCGCGGGCTGCTCTTTCGCATTGCCCACAACCTTTGCATCGACGAGGCGCGCCGCCGCAAGGTCGCCCGGACCTGGCTGGCCGAACACGCCCCGCTCGAAGCGGACCGGACTGCGCCCTCGGCCGAGCAGATCGTGTCGTATCGGCAGATGGCCGAGCGGGTGGCCGCGGTGCTGGCGTCCCTGCCCCCGCGGCGGATGCAAGTATTCCTACTGTATCGGGCCTATGGCCATAGCCGCGCAGAAATCGCGCAACAGTTGGGCATCACGGAAGCGGCGGTCGCCAAGCACCTGGTGCGCGGCACGCTGGATTGCTCCCGCGCCCTGCGCAACCTGCACCTGGATTCTGGCTCCGACGTCGCCAGCGACCGCCCGCAAACCAATTACGATCCGGCCACGGACGACGGCAACTGACCATCATGCAGCAAGTACCCGACGAGGGACTCATCGAGCAGGCGCTCAGCCTGATCGCCACATCGGAAATCGCGACTGAACGCGCCGCCCGCCAGGCCGCCTCGCGGTTGGCGGCCTGGCGCGCCCGTACGCCCCAGCACGAAACGGCCTACCTCGAAGCCCTCCGGCGCTGGAAGCTGCTGGCCGTGGTCGCGCCGGAAATGCGCGAGCATTTTCCCCAGGACATCCCGCTGGCCGCCAGCCGCGGAATGTCCCGCCGGACGCTGCTGGGCTTGGGCGTGGCGGGCGCCTGTACCGCATTGCTCGGCACGGGCTGGTACTGGCGCCAGCCCCTGTACCGGGCGTCCTATGAAACCGGCTCCGGCCAACTCTCGCAGGCCCAGGTGCCCGACCGCGCCGACGGCGGCGGCCTGGGGACGCGGATCGACCTCAGCGCCCAGACCCGGCTGGCCGTCAGCCTGTACCGGCACGAACGCGTGGTGGAACTGAGCCACGGCGAAGCGCTGTTTACCGTGGCGCCCGACGCCAGCCGCCCGTTCCGGGTCCGGACCCGGGGCGGCGAGGTCGAGGTCGTGGGCACGGTGTTCACCGTCAGCGACCGGGGCGGCGCCGTGTCGCTGGCCGTCGAGGAAGGCCACGTCCGCTTCCATCCCGCGCCGCGCGATGCCCGCTGGTACACGCTGGCGCGCGGCGGACCTTCCCTGGATTTGCGGGCCAACACCGCCGTCACCTGGCGCGACGGCGAGGTCGAGCCTGTCCGGCGCATCGACCCGGAAAGCGTGGCGGCGTGGCGCAACGGTTGGCTGTGGTTCGACAACCAGCGCCTGGACGAAGCGCTGCCGGCGATCAATGCCTTCCGCACCCGGCCCCTGACCGCGGCCAGCCCGGCCGTCAACGCCCTGCGCCTGACGGGCCGTTTTCGGAGCGCCGACGCCGACAGCGCCTCGCGTGTGCTCGAAGCCATCCTGCCGCTGCGCGCCGAGACGCGCGCCGACGGCGACGTCGTCTTGCGCCTGCGCTGAAATTTTTTTCGCCGGAGGTGTATCCGTTTCGGCGCCTCATCCGTCTTCTGTCTCGATAGGCCGCCCATTGGGGGCGACGATTTTCCCGATAGACGGAGTTGAAATGCACCAATCCGGTATTCGCCGGTCCGCGCTGGTCCTGGCGCTGGCGGGCGCGCTCGGCCTGCCGCTGGCCGCCACGCCCACGAGCGCCCAGGCCCAGGCCCAGTCCGAACGGCTCTACAGCATCGACCTGCCCGCGCAGCCCCTGAACACGGCGCTGACGGCGCTGTCGCGCCAGACCAATACCCCCATCATGGCGGGCGGTTCGCGCGTCGCGGCGCACAGCGCGCCGGCGGTCTCCGGCCGCATGACGGTCCAGGAAGCCTTGACGCGGCTGCTGGCGGGGTCCGGGCTGTCCAGCGCCGCCGCGCCTGGCGGAGGCTTCGCGGTGACCGCGCCGGACCAGAGCCCCGCCGTGACCACGCTGGCGCCGGTGCTGGTGACGGGCCGGCAGCAATTGCCCGACCCCTACGCGGGCGGCCAGGTCGCCCGCGGCGGCCGGGTAGGCCTGCTGGGCGAACGCGACGTGATGGACACGCCGTTCAATATGGCCAGCTACACCTCGGAACTGATCCAGAACCAACAGGCCAACTCCATCGCCGACGTGTTGGCCAACGACGCGTCGGTGCGAACGGTCAACGAGGGCCAGGGTTCGGTTGCCGGCACGGGCGACGAATTCCAGATCCGCGGCTTCCCGGTGCGCAACCAGGACGTGTCCTTCAACGGGTTGTACGGCATGCTGCCGCTGCGCACGATCGCGATGGATGGCGTGGAGCGGGTCGAGGTGCTCAAGGGCCCCACCGCCCTCTTGAACGGCATGAGCCCCCGGGGCAGCGTCGGCGGCGGCATCAACGTCGTGCCCAAGCGCGCCGGCGACGAGCCCCTGACCCGCCTGACCGCCACCTATCAATCCGATTCCCGCTTCGGCGGCATGGTCGACATCGGCCGGCGGTTCGGCGAGAACAACGAATTCGGCATCCGCTTCAACGGCTCGTACCGCGACGGCGACACGGCCGTCCAGAATCAATCCAATCAGATGGGAACGGCCATCGTCGGGTTGGACTACCGCGGCGACAGGCTGCGCGTCTCGCTGGACGCCGGACACCAGACCAACAACATCGACGCGCCGGGCGATTCGGGCGTGCTGATCTTCGGCGACCACCTGCCGGTGCCGCGCGCGCCCGACGCCTCCAAGGGCTATTCGCCCGACTGGGGCTATTCCAAGTCGCGCGACAACTACGGCGTATTGCGAGCCGAGTACGACATCACCCCCCAACTGACCGTATTCGGCGGCGTGGGCTACCGGCGCAGCAACAACCGCTACCTGTACGCGGACCCCATCGTGGTCGGCGAGAACGGCGAACTGCTGATGCGTCCGTACTATTGGCCCAGTTGGGAGCAGAACGTCTCCAGCGTATGGGGCGCGCGCGGCAACTTCAATACGGGCTCCGTCAAACACGAAGTGAGCCTGAGCTATTCGACCTTCGAACAGCGCGCCGGCTACTACGACTACTACATCTACGGCCTGTCGCCGTCCAATCTGTACGACCCCGCCGACATCCCCAAGCCGTCCACCGACGGACTGTCGAGTTCGCCGCCGCGCACCTCGCTCCTGAAGCTTCCGACAATCGCGCTGGCCGACACCCTGTCCTTCGCCGATGACCGGGTCCAGCTCACCGCGGGCGTGCGCTATCAGACAGTGAAGTCGACGAACTACAGCTACACCACGGGCCAGGAGACCTCCAACTACGACAAGTCGGCCGTGACCCCGGCGTTCGGCCTGGTGGTCAAGCCGTGGAGCGACGTTTCCCTGTACGCAAACTACATCGAAGGCCTGACCGCCGGCCCCATCGCTCCGGCCGGAACCGCCAATGCGGGCGAGATCTTCGCGCCCATCAAGACCAAGCAGATCGAGGCCGGCGTGAAGGTCGATTTCGGTTCGGTCACGACCACCCTCGGCCTGTTCCAGATCAAGCAACCTTCCGGACTGGCCACGGTCAGCGGCGGCGTGACGCGCTATGACATGGGCGGCGAACAACGCAACCGCGGCGTCGAACTGAACGCTTTCGGCGAGCTTGCCCGGGGCGTGCGCCTGCTGGGCGGCATCACGTATATCCAGCCGACGATGACCCGCACTGCCTCCCCCGACACCGAAGGCAACAGCGCCGTCGGAGTGCCGCGCTGGATGGCCAATATCGGCATGGAATGGGACCCGTCGTTCGCACCGGGACTGACGCTGACCGCCCGCGCGCTGTCGACCAGTTGGCAATACCAGAATCTGGAAAACACTCGCCGCATACCGGGCTGGACTCGCTGGGACGTGGGCATGCGCTACGCTACCCGCGCCTTCGACCATCCCGTCACGCTGCGCGCGACTGTCAACAATGTCTTCGGCAAAGACTACTGGTCGTCGGCATCCGAAGGGTACCTGCGCCTGGGTTCGCCGCGGTCGGTGATGCTGTCGGCGTCGGTGGACTTCTGAGCATGCACGGCAGGCCGGCGACCTCGCGCATCGAGATGCGTCCCAGGTCCTGACGGCCTAGGGGCACAACACCTCATCGAGTCAGGACGTCCAGGAACCGTCCATGAGGACTACCTGGACGTCCTGCTTCTGCTCGCCTTGCCAATCTTGGACTACCGTGCCGCCAGCTCGTTTGCAGAACGGTCAACGGCCTTCAGACGTTGTTCTATCTACTGTTCCTTCAACCCCAACGACTTCATCAGCGGGGCGAACAGTTTCTTCTCGTCCTCCACGCGCGCGGCATAGTCGGCCGCGCGCAGCGGTAGCGCCTCGGCGCCGGCGTCCAGGAAGCGCGCCTGGATCTCCGGCCGTGCAAGCACCTTGTTGATTTCGCCATTCATGCGTTCGACCACATCATCGCGGGTGCCGGCCGCGGCATACACGCCGAACAGGCTGTCCGCGAAAACGCCGTCGATGCCGACCTCGGAAAAGGTGCGTATGTCGGGCGCCACGGCAGCCCGCTGCCGGCTCGCCACCGCCAGCACCTTCAGCTTGCCCGCTTGCACCATGGGAAAGACCGTGGCCGGTCCGAACGCAAAGTCGATCTGACCCGCGGCCAGGTCTTGTATCGCCGGCGCCACGCCGCGATACGGCGCATGGGTAGCCTGCATGCCGGTCGCCTGCTTGAGCAGCTCGCCAGCCAGATGCGGCGTCGTGCCGTTGCCGGCCGACCCGTAGTTGAGCGGATTGGGCTGTTTGCGCGCGTATTCGACGAACGCTTCGAGCGTATCGACGCCCAGCGAAGACCGGACGAACAGGAACAACTGGCTGTTGGCCAGCAAGGCGACCGGTCGCAGGTCCCGCTGCGGATCGAACGGCATGCTGGTGAACATAACCGGGTTGACCGATACGGTCGTCGATGGATTGAGCAGGAAGGTATGGTTGTCTGCGCCATTGCGCACGACCTCGGCACCCGCCACGTTGCCGCCCGCGCCACCTCGATTTTCCACGATGACCGTCTGCTTCAAGGCCTCGGCCAAATGCGGCTGCACCGTGCGCGCCAGCACGTCGACCAGCCCGCCAGGGGCCAGCCCCACGACCAGGCGCACCGGCTTGGCCGGCCAGGCCTGGGATGGCGTTTGCGCATGGCTGCCCGTCGCCCAGCCAGTCAGCGCCAGCATCATCATGGCCAGGCAATGTCTACGCAGCGGCATGCGAATCTCCTTATAGGGCGCCACCGCGCGATACTGCGTACGGTGCGTCAGGTGCCGCACCACGGTGTATGCGCCTTGATGCCTCATCGCGGCGGCAGCCCTGCATATGCCGCTCATTCTTCACAAAACTTTAAGCATAAAGAATCCCGGATAACCCTAGTGTGTCGGAGGCGACAAGCGCAGCCTAGTGAGACCGCTTTGGTCCCTGCCGGTCAGGCGCCTAGCAGGCGCCCGTATCCGGGCACAGCCTTGGCCCCGCTACCCGCGAGACGTACCGCGTCCCAGAACCCGGCGGGCGAACTGGACACGACGGGCACGCCCAGGCGACGCTCGACTTCCGGGATGGCGTCCAGGGTCAGCAGACCGCCGCAGGACAGCAAGATTCCATCGCTGTCCGGCGCCGCCTCGATGGCGCGCACGCAAAGGTCGACCAGCGTGTCCGTGTCCACGCGGGCCATGGCGTCCACGCCCGTGATGCCCAGGCTGCGGCACGCGGCAGGGGTAAGGCCCTCCTCGGCAAGGAACGCGGCCAGGCGCTCGTTCACATCATCGATGTAGGCCGTCGCCAGCGCGACACGCGCCACGCCCAGGGAGCGCAGTCCATTGATCACCGCCGTGCTCATGGTCGTGCACGGCAGGCCGGTGGCCTCATGCATAGCCGCAGTCAACGCCCTGTTGAAGGCCGCGCCCCGGTAGAAGCTGAGCGAGGTGCCCATCAACGAGATCACCTCGGCCCCCTGCTCCTTCAAGCGACGCGTATGGTCCACGACCGATTCGATCACCGCGTCATAACCCGCCGGCGTCACCGAGCCCAGTCCCAATCCGCTGGCGATGAAAGGCAGGCCGGGATAAAGGCGCGCCCCGTCCGCCGGCACCAGGCCGGCGGCGGGCGGCACGATCATGCCGATGATGGGCATGCTTGAGTCTTGCATGAAAACGTCTCCTTCTGATGGATATCGAGAATTCAAGGGGCGAACGTCAACTTGGCGCGCGAGATCAGGTCGACCCAGCGCTGCTCCTGCGCCGGCAGCCAGGCGGCGAGCGCGTCCGCAGGCTGATAGCGCACCAGCGAACCTTGCGCGATGAACGCCTCCTGCAACTTGGGCTCGGCCAATACCTTCGGCAAGGCCTGCGCCACTTTTTCAAGCGCGGCGGCCGGCGTCTTGGCCGGAGCCAGCAGAAATATCGCGGGCGTGGCATCGAAACCGGGCAGCGTCTCCGCCACCGTGGGCACCTCGGGCAAGCCCGGGAACCGGCTGGCGCCCAGGACCGCCAGGATGCGGATGCGCCCCGCGTCGGCCTGCGGAATCACCGCGGGCAGGCTGGAGATGGCGGCCGACACCTGATCCGACGCGACCGCCTGGACTGCCGGGCTGCCCCCCTTGTAGGGCACGTGCACCAAGTCCACGTTCGCCATCGCCTTGATCAGTTCCCCGCCCAAATGGTGCATCGATCCGACACCCACCGACGCGTAGGTATAGCGGCCGGGCTCCTTCCGAGCCATCGCCAACAGGTCCGACAGCGTGCCCGCCGGACTGGACGCCGGCACCGCCAGCGCCAACCCCGCGTCGCCCACCATGGCGACGGGCGTGAAGCTGGAGCTCATCCGGTAATTCACTTTCGGGTAGATGTGCGGCGCGAGCAGCAGCGAGGTGTCCGCCAGCAGCAAGGTCGCGCCGTCCGGCTCCGCCCGCGCCACCACGTCGGCGGCAATCGTACCGCCCGCCCCGGCGCGGTTCTCGACCACCACGGGCCGGTCGATGGCCTGCGCCAGCCCCTGAGCCACGAGGCGCGCCAGCGTATCCACGCCCCCGCCCGGCGAAAACCCCACGACGATCTTGACCGGCGTCGTCTGCGCCTGCGTAGCCGGGCTCGTCACGGCAATGAACACGGCGGCCGCAAGGCCTGCAACACGATGGAACATGGCTTGTCTCCTGTTTTTTTTCGATGGCGTAAAAGCGCCAGGCAGCACTGCGCCCCCGGCCTGCGCCGGCAAACGCGTTGCACGGTTCAGTTGATGGGGTTGGAATGCCTGCCCACGACGCGCGGGCCGTATAGCCAGGCCAGCGTGGCCGCCGGCGCGGCCTGCTCCGCGGCGCGCATGCTTCCCACCGCCGCGAACAGCCCCTGCGGAAAACGCTCGGCGAATTCGCGGAACTGCTGCCCACCCTCGACGATGTGGCGAGTGGCGGCCCGCGAAGCCGCCCCCTCATCGCCATCCAGCACCGCCTCCAGAATGCCGGCATGTTCCCGCCACGAGCACGCGAGACGCCCCGGTTGATCGAAGTGGCGAAGCCGATACGGATGTGTGCGCTTGCGGATCGCCATGATCTGCTGAATCAGGTAGTCGTTTCCGCTAGCGCGATAAAGGACGTCGTGGAACGCCAGGTTCGCGGCGGCGTAGCCGCCTGGGCGCTGCGCGGCGAGGTCCGGCTCGGCATCGCGATGCGCTGCCAGCAGGTCCCGGCGCCCCGACTGGGTAATCCGTTGGCTCGCAAGCCCCGCGCACAGGCCTTCCAGATATGCCAGGGTCTCGAACATATTGGCCAGTTCGCCAGGCTCAAGCGCTGCCACGAATATGCCGACACGAGGCTTGATGTGCACGAACCCCTGGGCGGAAAGCTGCAGCAAGGCATCCCGCACGGGCGTGCGCGAAACACCGCAGCGCTGCGCCAGCAAGGTCTCGTCCAGCGCCAGGCCAGGGGGCAGTTCTGCATTGACGATCTGATCCTCCAGCGTCTGCCGTATCCGGTCGGCCGCCGTGGCGGGGTAAGGCTTCTGCATGACGATTCCCTAGCTGGCAACAGTGGAATGATTATCGTCAGGGGAATCTGATATATCAACGCGCCTGCCGGGCGGCTGTCGCCTTTTTCGCCATGGCTTTGCGCTTGCAAGGGGACCCGATACCCTCGAAACTGAGTGTCCGCACGGTCTCGGGCGATCGCGATTATTCCGAAACGCCTCCCGGCGTGTATCCAAAGCGTGTAGCAGACTCTTCTTCTAATGCTTCGTCGCCAAACCGGAGGTGGAAAATGGGAAGGGATATTGGTTCTCGGGCTGCCCGTATGCTGACTTTCGCTGCCACACTGGGATTTTCCAACCTGCTGGGTCTTCCGGCAGCGCATGCGAAGGATTGCGCTGGGGCTGAACTCAGGAATGTCGGAGGCGTGGCGCGCGCATGGAAGCTGGCGGATGGAGGTGTCGCCGCCTACTCCAAAATGAATATCAACATCGACGGCTACGCGCGGGCCTACCACCCCCAAAACGCAAGTGCTGGCGCCCTGCTGCACTTGTGCAACGCCCGACGGCCCTATGCGCCCGATGGCACCTCGTACAACGCTTCAAAAGACAATCCGACTTGCACGGGGCGCTTCATGGACGACTACGCTCGCATCGGCGCGGCCGGTTGGAAGGACACCTCCGTCGGAGTCATCAGGTGGTTTGGCGTTTTGGGGCGAGACCAAGTCCAGCTCAATGGCGTGAATATCAAGTCGGTCGTCCCCGTCCTCCAGAAAGACGGCTCCGGCTTCTACGTGTCGCCCACCGCGCTTGCGGATAACGCCATCGCCGACGCAGCGGACCAATCAAGATACCTCAATCCGCTGCGCGTGCCCGCCGCCGTCGTTCCGGATTCAGTCATGGCCCAGGGCGTGAAAATGGGAAGCTTCGGCGTTGCCTACAACAAAGACACGCGTATTGCGGTGCCGTTTGTGGTTGGCGACGCCGGGCCGGCAATAGGCGAAGGCAGCATCGCGTTGGCGAGACTCGCGGCAGGCCTGGCCATCAAGGACCCCATCCAGCACAGCGAACGGTACAAAGGCCAGGTCGACGCCAAAAACGTGCTCTGGATCTACTTCAAAGACACGCCGGCTCCGTATGACAGCACCAAGGAGGTCTCTACCGTCCAGAACGCGAAGGACGCCTTCCAGGCATGGGGTGGCGAGGCGCGCCTGGCGCTCTGTGTGCAGCAGGTGCCGCGGAACTAGAAGGTGGGCGCTATTGGACAGCCGCCGTAAGGCGGTTCCGCCATTTCCCGCGCAGCCACGTTGGATTCTCGACGGAGCCGCTAGTGCTGCTACGCGCAGCCGATGCGGCGATGAAGTCAAACGTTTGGAACATTGCTGCGTTGCAGGGGAGTCCGACTTAGGCTCACTGCTTGGCAAACGCTTCGTAGGCCAAGACCGCGCGCTGCATATATGGCCAGCGCTTCTTCATGCGAACCTTCGCATCTTTGCAGCCTGCGGGGCCTAAATCAGCGTAGGCGTTCAGTTCCTTTTTTATTCGGGACTCCCCGCTAGACGCTCCTTTGGCTCTCTCGAAGGCACATTTCGCCAAGACTGGAGAAGAATTCCAAATGCGCGCTACGACGAAGGCTTCTGCCACCTGATGCCCCCCCTGTAGTACAACAAGACGATAGGCTGAGGCTCACTCATTGTTCGCAAAGTCGCGCATTATGCGGAACTGAACGTCTTCGTGGCGCAAAGCCTCACGCATCCCGTGGCGGTAGACCTGCCAGTCCTTGGGAGTCAGTTCTAGTGCAGGCCTCAGGTGCTTCTGGCAATAGTCGTCGCCAGCATAGTTCGTATGCTTGGTGTCCTGGAACTCGGCGCCTGACAAGTCGCTCTGTATCTCGGTGAGCGGCTTGGTGCAGTGGCCACCGGCCGCATAAAGCTTGTCGAAGTTAACTCCCTTGAGACGAAAGAACTCGTTCTTGTGTTCAGCCGGAACGACGTCGGGGTGGTTCGCCTCAATGTAGGCCATGAGGCGAGCCAAGCCGCCGGAGTCCTGGTGCATCACGCCAACTCCTCCTTTGGAGTAGCTCATCAGGTGCTTACCGTCCCCAGTGCTTTCAACAGGGCCCCAGTTTTTGCCTGCGGGGTCCCTCGGCAGATTCGACGTGGGCGAAACACCCCATTCGGCGACCGACAAAGCGAGCGGGATGGGGGAAAGATTGGCGACTGCAATTGGGTCCGCCGGGTTGGCCTGATAAGCCTCGACCAGCGACTTGATGAAATCAGCCTGGAGAACCTCCCCGCTACTATTGTCGTCCGCTGTAGGACTCCATTTACCTTGGGCAAGAAAGGCTCTCATTGCTTCCTCGGCGGGGCCGAGAAACGGCGCCGCAGCGGACTCAGCTACGACCAAACTCGGAAGCGCTGCTAACGCCAAGCACCCAGCGACGCTACGAAGCCGCCCCTCAATACGGGATACATTCATCGCAGCTCTCCTCATTAGTGGCGGAGCGCTCTTCCGCCTGGCTACGCCAGCTTTTCCTTGTTGCCACCGCACAGGCTTGATAGAAACCCCATTCTCGACCTCCTCAGCCATTACTGAACATGAACAGGATCAATCCAATCGAAATTGCGATATGCAAATAGTCGAATGGGCGGAGCGGCCCCTTGCCCAAGAATCTGTAACCAACGCCCGTAGAGATCACTCGATATCGTGCAATCGGAAAAATGGGAATGCCAAAAAACACGAAGTAATAGGTCGCCATGCGCGACCCATCCGGCTTCGGGTCGGTTCCTCCATAAATCGTGGTACCGATCCCGTTGATTGTTCGCAGTGAGGGCGCCTTCTTGATCGGCTCAAGGCCTCCCAGGCTATCGTGATTCCCCCGAACGACGATCAGGTTCTCGTTCAGTTTCTTCCGAAGCTCCGTATCTGAAGCGATCTCCAATGCTTTTTGCAGAAGGAATATGCAAGGCACCCACTTAGAAGTCTGATTCCCAAAAGCAATGGCGCATTGCATGATACCCACCGCGAGAATATTCTGAGCTTCACGATACATCGGGGAGTTCGTCTTGATCTGCGCGGCTCTCAAGAGGGACATGCCTTCAGTCAGTAATCTTTCGCCGTCGTTGTTTGCCGTACTTGGACTGCGATCAATACTCTTAAGCACTCCCTCAACAAGATTTCGGATTGGTTCAATTGCAGCCGATTCGTTTCGACGCTGTTGAATGTCAGCAAGGGCTTCTGCATCTTCCCCAACCTTCTCAGAGACGTCCGGCACCTCGGCAAAGATTTCCTGCACCAAACTTGTGAGCCGCTGGGCCTCCTTCAACATGTCGTGCTTATTGAACAGATCGATGGCAAGGCTACGAATCTCGTAGGCCAAGTCGCGGCTCGCTTCGTGGTCGATGCCGCGCGCCTTCGAACTCAGCTGTATAGGCTGCGCGATCTTGTCCCAATTGCGCGCGACAGCATCGAGCTTGTCCACATAGGGTTTGACGGCGGCTTCGCCGGAGCCAGCATGGTCTCTGGTCGTCTTGATGAGCTTATGAACGTTCTCAGCTTCCTTTTGCAGAACACCTTGAGTTTCTACTTCGTAGCTGTCCACAAGGTCGTCGATCAGCCCTGGCGCATGATCCTCACCGCCGGAGGTCACGCCATCTACGGTTTCGGTCATCACTTGGATGAGCGTCATCGGCGGTAGCCTGTCGAGCGCATCCTTGATGGCAATTCGGTAATATCGCTTGCGTTCCGTCAGTTCGGCTTCGATCTGGTCGAGCGCGCGGACTTCTGGAAAGCCGGACACGGCGCGATCCTCATTGATATCGCGGAGCACCTCTTCCGGGTTCAACTCTTCCACGAGGTACGCGGTGTCCATGATGAACCCAGCCAAGTCGTCCACATCGTGCTTGCCATCCACGGCCTCGAACGCTGCGGCCAGCAGATTCAGGTGGGCGAGCGTCGGCAGACCCGATTCATCTCGAATGGCCATCGGGTCGTTGAGTAGGTTTTCGACCAATTGGCCCGCCTTGCGTGGCGAGACGCCGGGAAGCCATGCGATCTCCGCACCCAAGCGGGTACGCGGATTCGTTAGGTCGGAGCGCGCCTTCTGGCAAACGTCGTGATCCAGTTCGAGCGACTTCTCTTCTGCCAAGTCGACGATGCGCTTGCGGTTGTCGCGAGTGGTCACGCCCAAGACAGCAAACGCCGACTGATGCAGCACGGTCGTGGTGAGACGGGGTTCCGGTTTGACCGGGTCCGGTGGTGGCGCAACCCGCTGCGGGGCTGCCGGTTGAGGTTGCACGCCGAGCATCGCCAGAAGCTGAGGGTCTTTCAGGGCCTCAAGAGCCTGAATAAGCGCCTCTCGCGGGACGGACAGCTTCTTGCCGCTGTGCAACTCATGGCTGTATTGCGCGAGTTGACTTTTCGACGACAGGTGA
Organism: Achromobacter veterisilvae; assembly: GCF_037619525.1. Lineage (NCBI taxonomy): Bacteria > Pseudomonadati > Pseudomonadota > Betaproteobacteria > Burkholderiales > Alcaligenaceae > Achromobacter > Achromobacter veterisilvae. The sequence continues at coordinate 4,774,224 of NZ_CP148753.1, forward strand.
TCGGACAGCGCGAGCGAAACGGCATATTCGCTGTTCGTGCCTGGGACAACATGACAGCTCCTACAAGCGATCAATGCGCCGGATTTCGCGGAACCACATTTGAAGCAGATTGCCATTGCCATTCCTGTCTCGTTTGCTCACTACTGGAAGGCTGAGACACACTTGTCGCCAGCTTTCCGAAACCCTTGAATACACACCCAACCCGAACCATAGACGTCTAGCGTTGCGTTCTGAGGCATTTGGACGGGCAGACATTGATTGCCGGACTTATAGTAGCCACGCTGGCATACCCAACCAGACCCGTAGACATCGAGCGTTGCATACCGTGGCATCTGGACGGTTAGGCACTCATTGCCGGATTTATAGTACCCGCGCTGGCACACCCAACCAGACCCATAGACGTCTATCGTTGCGTACCGTGGCATCTGGACAGGTTGACACTCATTGCCGGCTCTGTTGAAGCCGCGATTGCAATCCCATCCGTTACCGAGATAGTTCAAATGGGCATTCTGTGGAATACCGCCTCTATTTGGACTCGTTGATTCCTGACGCGATGAGGTGCGTGCGGGCGGCGTATATGTGGGAGGTGCAACCGCAACCGAAGATGCAGGTGTTTGTGCTTCTTGCCGCCCGGCTTGACTACTCGCCGTCAGGAGTTGAAGTAGGGCAGCCGTGGCATTGCCATCTGCCACCAAGCCGTTATCCAGCTGGAACGCCAATATCGCCGAACGGGTTCGTCGCCCCATTAAACCGTCAGCGATGCCAGCTTCGTAGCCGAGTTCATTGAGCTTGCGCTGGATCGCCTGCACAGTCGCACCCGGTGCAGGACGTTCCGGCGCTGGCGCTGGTGTCGAAAGTGAGCCAATGGACGCACGAGCAAATCTGCTTCGGCCTTCGGACTGAAACAGACTGCGGTACGGCTCGATTTCCCGCCTCGCACCTTCCAGCGCACCACTACGATAACGGAAGTTCCCGCAGCGGCTGTTGTAGTCGGCCACCATCGCGTTGAAGCGATCGACGTCGTAGTCGCTGTAGGTGTTGAGTGCGGACTTCGCGGCATCCATGCGGATGTCTTCCGCCAAGCAGTACCGAATTTGCTCATTTGAGAACACGAGATTCCGCCCGACGGGCGGCTTTGACTCGGTCGGACGCGAAGGCGCTTGTGGTTGCAGTGGTGCCGGCGCTGGTGCTGGCGGTACATAGCTAGGCGCGGCGCTCCGCGCGGGCGGGAAGTAGGCGGGAACCGGAGAAGTCTTGGTGGTCTTGTTGGACTGGCCGATCAGCCAGAACACACCGATGATCGCGACGATGCCCAACACCCACTTGCCACCAGACGAGCCGCCAGAGGAAGGCTGCGCAGGTTCTTGATAAGTTTTGCGCTGTTGGCTCGTTGGCGGCCGCGGTTGGGTGGGCTGCGAAGCCGCATGCCCGGCGCTCAGCGCGGCGGCAGCAGGCTCTTTCTTGGGGGAAGGCGGTGTTGGCGTCGTGTCCACGTCGGACACGAGCGAAGAGAGGCCAGCAAAACCTTTGCCTTCTCCCTTCTTCGGTTCACCTTCTCCCCCCGTCACTACCATCCCCCTTAAATGAATCCGATGCGCCGTTTGGTCTCACCACCCTCGCGCTCCCGTGCCGGTGACGACTTCAATGCGGCCAATAGGCTGTTCTGATCCAGTTTTTCCTTGCCGGATCGCGCGGCCAACCGCGCGCCTTCGCGCACCATAAAGGAGACGTCGGACAGCGGTCTGCCCGCCAGTTCCTTCGCCAGCGGCGTGGCATCCACGTCTGATTCCTTCGGCAAGGAGGACAGCAGCTTGTCCAGCAACGACTGCACTTCAACCTCGCTGGCGAAATCCACTTTGATGACCTGATCGAAGCGCCCACGGCGCTGGATGGCCGGGTCGATCATGTCGATACGGTTGGTCATGGCGATGATCAGCACATCGCTCTTAACCGCCTCCGGAATGCGGCGCAGGAACTCGGCCACTTCCTCGACACGGTGGTGACCTGATCCCATCTCGCGGTCAGCAAGGAAAGCCTCCATCTCGTCAATCACCAGAACAGATGGCGCGTTCTCCATCGCCTTGTCGAACACCTGCGCAACCTTCTTGCTGGTCTCGTGGATGTAGGGACTGGCGACGCTGGAAGCGTCGATCTGGAAACTCGGCCAGCCAAGGAAGTCCACCAGCCGGTCGACCGCGAAGGTTTTGCCACAACCGGGAGGGCCATGCAGGATCACCGCCGATGGGAACGCTATGCCGAGCGCCTTGTAGCGGTCGCGGTGCAGGATGATGTCGACGATGTGTTCGTTGAAGAAGGCAGCCAGTTCGGGACGTCCGGCGAGTTCGAAGGCCTTGTTGGGTTCCGGCACGGCGCGTTTGAGTTGATCCACCTGCTCGGCGACGGGCGTGACTTCCGTCTTTTCGGCAGGGGACGCAGGCTTGCGCTCCAGCGGGATGATTTCCGCGACTTCGAAGCCCGCCGCCTGCACGACATCCTTCAAATGTCCCGCGCCAAGCCAGCTCATGGACTGACGCAACCGACGAAAGGATGTGGCCGGAATGTTCGTGCCGCCCGTCAGCCAGTAGCCGAGCACGACATCATCGCCGGTGCTGGAACTGATGCTGTAAGTCGGCAGCAGCCGGGTGATCTTCTCGACATATAGCGCGTCTTGCAGCGGCGACTCCGCATCGATGTCGCGCGTTGCCTTCAACGCCAACGCAAAGGACAGGGCCTCCGATTTATTGTCGGGAGACTTTCCCTCGCCGACCGGGCAGAGCGCCTGGCTTGGCGCGCTGGAGATTAACCGAAGCTGGCGGTCGCCAAACTGCGCGGTGTCCAAGGTTCCGTTTTCAATCAGCCCCGCATCCAGCCAATGCTGTGCCAGCGTATCCAACACGACGAGCGCACGACCGCCACCCATCGTTTCGTAGATCTGCCAGTCCACACCCTCGAACAGCGCAGCACGAACTTTCGCACCGTCTGGCAGCTTGAATCCTATGGGAAGCCATGCGTCGAGGGCCATGAAATCAACTCCGAACGATATTGGCACCGGCCATCATGTCATCGTCGCCCGCAGAGCCGACTTGGATCGAGAAGAGTCGGCCAACCACTGTGCGCAACTTGTCGATGTCGTTGGCCTTAATGGCCTCGGTTCCGACCGCCACAAGCTGTTCATGTTCTCTGGCATCAGAAAAAAGATAGCTCGCTTGGGCCAGACGCTTGAAGTGGTCGATCACGAACCAATCCTGACGCCACAAGATCATGAAGTTGCGGCTGCGCAGATCGTCCAGGTGGGACTCGAAGTCGCTGCTGTTGTTTTCAAGCGCGCGCTGTGCCGTCTTGGCCAAGTTGTCGAACGACGACGCCTCGGTGGGGCGAGCGTGCTGGCGTACGACCTTCTCGAAGAAATCGACCGCCCTATCCAGTTCGAGTTGGCGGATGTCCTTCAGGTGCTCTTTGCGGGTCAACGCGAGCAGGCGCTTGGCCTCCTGCACGTTGTCCATTGCCTGTTTCGCTGTTTCCGGATCAGCTTCGCCCGACTCAATAGTGCTGGCGTGCTCCAGTTTTTCGCGGGCCTGCTCCAAGCGCGGGTCGTCCACTTTGGATGCCATTTCTTCGAGGCGCTCCATCGTGTGCTCCGACTGCTCCTGAATATTTCTTGCCTGATTGGAGTAGTCGAGCTTGCCTTCTTGGCTGGAGTAGAAGTTGCGACCGCTTTCGAATGAACCGCTGATGGAGGGAACTGAAACCTCCAACTTGATGTTGCCAGAGTCGAGCACTTCGAACTCGCAGACCATCTCCGCGCCTGCGGCGATGACGCCATCGTCGAAGTCCGTGCCCTTGATCTCGAACATGCCAATGAAACGGTTATCGTTGATGGCGTCGGAAATTTCACCTTCCCACAGTTTGAACTTGATCGAACCGGCGCTGCCGGCCTTGAGCGACTCGCCCGCCTTGAACGATTTCTTGCCCTTTTTAGGCAACTGGTCACCTTCACGCACGAGGTAGTCCAGTACCAAGCGCCCGCCAACCTTGTCGCGAGCTTCCACGCCGATGGAGTGGGACGCGGGAATGGCGTCGATACTGGCGGCGGTGCGGGCGATGACGATTTTGTCTTCGCCCAGAGCAATGGAAGCGCCGTTCGCGTCGAACACGAACACCTTGAAGATGTTGTCGCCGGGTTTGGTCAGGCTGAGTTCGACGCTCGCGCCGTCCTTCAGTGCGACACGCCCCGACGACCAGCCTGTGTCAAGGCTGTCGATCTGGAACTCGATGCCAGCGGGCGCACGCGATAATTTGGCGACGATCTTGGCCTTGTGCTCCGGCGTGCGAGCGATGTAGTTGAATGAAAGGTCGAGCGCGCCACCGGTGCTGAGTGCCCCACGGGAACTCTTGCGCCCACGGCTCTGCGACGCCCAATCGATGGACTCGGCAAACACTGCCGCACCTTCGGCAACGGCGGTCATCGGGTTCACGTCGGTGGACGGCGCGATGCCAAGCTCGAATGCCACCTTATCACGCAGGTTTTTATACTGTGCAGGCCCGCCTACAAAGACAATCCGCTCCACGTCGTGTGAACTCAGACCAGCCTTTTCGATGCTCTCGCGGGTGGCCTGAATGGACTCGTCCACCTTGGCGGCAATCAAATCGTCATAAAGGCTCCGGGTGATCGGAATGTCGAGGTAGATTTCTTCACCAGCTTGATCACGTACACCAAGCTCATTCTCAGCAAGGCTAATGACGGACTCTTCACTCTGCGATAGTGCAATCTTCGCCTTCTCAGCCGCCCAGGTCGCAATGGTGCGCAAGGATTTGTACTGGGAATTGGAGGCCAAATCTTCTGGCAAATCGAAGTTTTCGAGCAGCCACGGTTTGACGACATTGTCGAACAGAATGCGGTCGAAGTCGCGCCCACCGCACATAGCAATGCCACCATGAGCAAGCAGATTCACGCGGCCACCGATACTCTCGGCAATGGCCACATCCAGCGTGCCACCGCCAATGTCGTACACGACAAAAATGCCGTCGTTCTTGCGCTGGCGCATGACACTCATCACCGCAGCAACCGGCTCTTGCATCAACGCAACCCGCCCGAGCCCGGCTGCATCGGCGGCAGCCATCGTGGCGTCCTTCTGCATTTGGTTGAACGCGGCCGGAACGGTGATGACGGTGCCGGTGTCACCATCGGTGCGAAGTTCTTCCGGCAAATAACCAAAGAGTGCGCGCAGTACCTCCGCAGAACATTCCTCCGGGGTCATGATTAGATTGACGGCGGGCAACTTTACGGGAGTGCTCGTGCCCATGAGTCGCTTGAACAGCGTGGCAGCATTCTCCGGACTACGTGCAGCATTGTTATAAGCGCGTGAGCCTAAGTACTTGTTGCCCCGACGATCAATAAAAATTGCGGACGGCGTGACGTCGTGCTGCTCAGGGCTTTTATAAAGCCGGATATTTTCTCCATCCCACGAAGCGATGGCACTATTAGTCGTGCCCAGATCGATGCCTACGTATTTCATGCTTTCACCTTCCTGAGCATTACCGTGCCTTCTTTACGCAAGCCATTCGGCCCCATAATGATTGGTTCCAGCATCTGATCGACGAGTAGCGTGTCGTCTGGGCCGAAGTCACCCAAGTTCAAGGCAGAAGCCGCCATCCCTGCGTCGTAGAGCTGCCCCTCGACGTTGACCAGCTTCAGACCGTTCGAGTCCAGGCTGTCCTCGACCTTCTTCTGGAAGTAGCGGATCTGGTTGATGTAGCGACCTGACTCGCCTGCGTCGAGCTTGCCGACCACTTTTCCGAACAGGCGCGAAAAGCGCCAGCTCTCGACAGCGATGTCGATCAGCGATTGCTCCATCCGTTCAGCGCCTTCGGTCTGCTGAGTCATCAAGCCCTCCTGTGAGTTACGTCTTATCGGCTTTGCCGCCTTCTTGCTGCCGTTGAATCCATTGTTTGATCTCAGCCCTGGAGAATCGCCACGTTCCGCCAACTTTGAACGCGGGAATCTGCTTGGCCGCCGCCAGCCTGTATATCGTTCGTTCCGTAACTTTCAGGAGCTCTGCTACCTGCTTGATGGTAAGGAACTCGTCGTCGTTGCTTGTAGGCATGGCGGCGCCTGCTCTGCTGTGTGTCAAATTAGTTCATAATAGTACAAAATTTTCAAGGATGCGCTCCTTGCATATTGTTCAATAAGAGAAAAATTCAGGAGATTCAGAGAAACTTGAACGGCCGCTACCAAACGGAGAGCCGACATGGGCAAGAAGAGCACTGAAGACGCGATTGCAGATAGCCGAGCCGGTCGCGTAATGCGCGTTGGCTCCGTGGCCGAGCTGTTGGTCGAGCTGAACGCGGACGATGTGCTGGCCGAGGCCACAGCCGCCGGTGGCTATCCACTATCACCGGCACAGCGCGAATGGGTTGATGTCCCGGCAGTCGGCCGCGAATTGTTGGTCGAGGACTTGCAAAGCGCGGAAGCCATACATGCGTATCTGGCCCACGCTGAGGCCACTGGTGACGTGGCCTATATTGAGCACCCCGTGAAATCGCGGCCCACGCGAAGATCAGATACGGGATTGAATAGCAAAAAGCGGCCACCTGGCTGCCGCCGTAGTTACTGCCGGGCTGGGTAAGACGGTAAGAATAACAATCTTCATATTATTCTTACCTGTTCCGCCGGACTACGCTTGGGGCAAAGACCGGCCCCGCCAGGAGACGCCAAAAGGAAGCGATCAACCCAACTGCACATCAAGCTGTTCTTTCAAGAATTGCTCAGTTACGGGCTCGGTGTCTCGCCAAGCATACGTGAACCGCACAGGCCATACCTTCTCCACAGATTGAATCAGGTTCTTCGCAGAATACCGGATGCGAATGCGGCCGACAGGATTATCCGCGTATACCACAGGCACAGACAACGCCACTAAAACTTCCTCCTTATGTATCTGATGCCGGAAATCGGCGCAAACGCCCTCAAGGCGCGGACTAGACACGTTGGAACTGTCGAACTGCCAATGGAAGTCGCGGGGCAGTATATTGGGAGGATTGTCCATACCTCTAAAGCGATGAATATCTGAAAGCGGTGTGTTGTAACTTTTGCTCAGATCGCCAAAATCCATCAGATAACGCATTCGAGGAGGCCGTGGCAGTTCAAATTTGTACTCTTGCAAGAATCGGGTCAAGCCATCCGGGCTAACCAAACGAATGCTTCCTTCCGCGAAGATTTCCACCACAAGAGATTCCGCGCTTTCCGACCCAAGGTTCTGGAACGTCAGATTCAGCGGAAAAACGCTATTTTCAAGATTGAGGACGTTCGGATGGCGTTCCAATTTATCTCGAACCGTAGCCACCCATTTAGCACGTTCACGCTCATACGTTTCTCGATCGGCTTCGCGGGTGACCGTTATACGGCCGGCTATTCGTGATGCTTCGTCCGGGTGCCGAGCAGTCAACGCTCGCATGGCTCGCATCAGAAATTGCGCAGATAGCGATGTGTAGCGGACGAGATTTCCCTCGATACGCTTAACACTCTCGCCTGCATGTAATACCTGCACAACGACGTCAGGCTTCCGCTGCCTAATGGTCATGAGTTCTTCTCTAAGGCTTGCAATCTCCTTGTCCTTAGCATCGCGCTCCGGTGCCAGACGCCACGAATCGGGAAGTAACACAACGGACAATCCCTGCCGTCGTGCGGTGAGCATTGGCAAGCTATCGTGGGTAAGCAAGGAAAGGCCTCCCACAAGGGTGTCGCAAGCCAAAGCCTCCCCGACAATTCTACCGTCCGCTGTACTGGTGTCCCAAGAATCGCGTTTAGATTGATCGCCGGACAGAGCAGGCGCCAAGCGATACGTGACGCGTGGGCTCTTCTCACGAACTTGTAGCTCTTCGCTCTCTCCCACAATGAGCGGACGACACAGTTGCAATACCCGGCGGGATCGTTGCGCGCGTCGTTCGTTTCCGCCATTCTTGTGATTGTCCAGCTCCCTCAAAACCTCAGAAAGCACGATGAGTTCGATATCAGCGGCTTCCGTCAAGTCCAACCACGGCAAATCTTCGGCCGGTTTGAATTGAAGGAAGAAGTTGGTATCTGGTGCGTAGCGTTGCATAGGACTATTTCGGGAACACGCCAGGAGGTCCTGAGCGACTTATCGACGCGATGATGTATGAATATACGACACAATCAAACCATTGATCTTGACCAATTCTACCGCCTCGGCTCAAGCATTCTTTCGCGCGTCCAGATAACAAGATCAAATATTTCAATGCGCAAACTATCGCTTATTTAGACACATTCGCGCTCCTCTGACTGAAAGCGACCACGAGGCTGACCATTGCGCTGGCTTGTCGGAATGCTGAAGAACAGCCAAGCGTGTTCACACCATACTAATTCTTGATCGCGTTTCTTGGACAGACTTCCGCTAGAACGCTGCTGCTTGACTATCGCAAAATCTGGCAACCATAAAGTTATTTTCTAACGGCGTTCTATGCAAGCCCTCGAAGATTGAAGCGACCTGGACCGCAAGTTCAATAGGGACAATCCGATATTCAATGGAACTCATGTTAAAGATCTTCCAGCACATAAAGGGACTAGCGGTATTCACAGATTCGTTCTTCCCCGTGGTGCAGTCGAATTCGGAGTCAAGGGCCCAACAAAAAAAGGCGCCGAAGCGCCTTTTCCGTTCACCGCGTGACAACCAAGGGAATCACTCCCACTCAATCGTCGCAGGCGGCTTGCTCGAAACGTCGTACACCACCCGGTTGATCCCCCGCACCTCATTGATAATCCGCGAAGAAACCCGAGCCAGCAGCGGATGCGGCAACGGCGCCCAATCCGCCGTCATGAAATCAAACGTCTGCACCGCACGCAAGGCCACGACATATTCATACGTCCGCCCATCCCCCATCACACCCACCGACTTCACCGGCAGGAAAACCGCAAACGCTTGCGACGTCAGCTCATACCAGGTCAAGCCACTAGCTTCATCCTTGGTATTACGCAGCTCTTCAATGAAGATCGCATCCGCGCGGCGCAGCAGTTCGGCGTATTCGTGCTTCACTTCGCCCAGGATGCGCACGCCCAGGCCGGGGCCGGGGAACGGGTGGCGGTAGACCATCTGCGGCGGCAGGCCCAGGGCCACGCCGAGTTCGCGGACTTCGTCCTTGAACAGTTCGCGCAGGGGCTCCAGCAGTTGCAGGTTCAGCGTGTCCGGCAGGCCGCCCACGTTGTGGTGCGACTTGATGGAGGTGGCCTTGCCCGTCTTGGCGCCGGCCGATTCGATGACGTCGGGGTAGATGGTGCCCTGGGCCAGCCACTTGGCGCTCTTTTGCTTGCCGGCCTGTTCCTGGAACACTTCGACGAATTCGCGGCCGATGATCTTGCGCTTGGCTTCGGGATCGGCCACGCCGGACAGCTTGCCCATGAACTGGGCGGTGGCGTCGACGTGGATGATCTTCACGCCCATGTTTTCGGCGAAGGTCTGCATGACCTGCTTGCCTTCGTCCAGGCGCAAGAGGCCGTGGTCGACGAAGACGCAGGTGAGCTGGTCGCCGATGGCCTTGTGGATCAGCGCGGCGGCAACCGACGAGTCCACGCCGCCGGACAGGCCGAGGATGACTTCGTCGGCGCCGACCTGTTCGCGGATGCGGGCGACGGCTTCGGCCACGTAGTCGGGCATGTTCCAGTCGCCTTCGCAGCCGCAGATCTCGTTCACGAAGCGGGCCAGCATGGCCTTGCCCTGGACGGTGTGCGTGACTTCGGGGTGGAACTGGACGGCGTAGAAGTTGCGGTCTTCGTCGGCCATGCCGGCGATCGGGCAGGACGGCGTGGAGGCCATGAGCTTGAAGCCCGGGGGCAGTTCGGTGACCTTGTCGCCGTGGCTCATCCAGACCTTGAGCATGCCGTGGCCTTCCGGCGTGGCGAAGTCTTCCAGGCCTTCCAGCAGCTTGGTGTGGCCGTGGGCGCGGACTTCGGCGTAGCCGAATTCGCGGTGGTCGGAGAAGCTGACCACGCCGCCCAATTGCTGCGCCATGGACTGCATGCCGTAGCAGATGCCCAGCACGGGCACGCCCAGTTCGAATACGGCGTGCGGCACGCGCATGGAACCTTCTTCGTAGGCGGAAGCGTGGCTGCCCGACAGGATGATGCCCTTCAGGCCTTGCGCCATCTGTTCACGCACGAAGGCGTCGTCGACGTCGCCCGGATGCACTTCGGAATAGACGCCGGCTTCGCGGACGCGGCGGGCGATCAGTTGGGTGACTTGCGAACCGTAGTCGAGAATGAGGATGCGCTGGTGCATGGAGACTCTACCGGTAATGAATGAAATCGCAGTAAATAAAACCGCACCGGCAGAACCGCTGGTTCATTTGCGGTTCTGCCGGTGCGTGATGCATGACATTGTAGTTGACTGTACGGATCAGTCGGCGCGGTAGTTGGGCGCTTCCTTGGTGATCTGTACGTCGTGCACGTGGGACTCGCGCACGCCCGCAGAGGTGATTTCCACGAATTCGGCCTTGGTGCGCATGTCGTCGATGGTGGCGGCGCCACAGTAGCCCATCGAGGCGCGGATGCCGCCGACCAGTTGGTAAATGATGGCCAGCACGCTGCCCTTGTAGGGGACGCGGCCTTCGATGCCTTCGGGGACCAGTTTGTCGGCGTTGTTGGACGGGTCCTGGAAGTAGCGGTCGGCCGAGCCGTCGGTCATGGCACCCAGGCTGCCCATGCCGCGGTACGACTTGTACGAACGCCCCTGGAACAGCACGACTTCGCCCGGCGCTTCTTCGGTGCCGGCGAACATGCCGCCCATCATGCAGGCGAACGCGCCGGCGGCCAGCGCCTTGGCGACGTCGCCCGAATAGCGGATGCCGCCGTCGGCGATCAGCGGCACGCCCGTGCCTTCCAGCGCCTTGGCGACTTCGGAGATGGCATGGATCTGCGGCACGCCCACGCCGGCCACGATGCGGGTGGTGCAGATGGAGCCGGGGCCGATGCCAACCTTCACGCCGTCGGCGCCGTACTCGACCAGCGCACGCGCGGCGGCGGCGGTGGCGATGTTGCCGCCGATGACTTCGACCTTGGGATAGTTCTGCTTGACCCAGCGCACGCCTTCCAGCACGCCCTTGGAGTGGCCGTGGGCGGTGTCGACGATCAGCACGTCAACGCCCGCGGCAACCAGCTTCTCGACGCGTTCTTCGGTGCCGGCGCCCACGCCCACCGCGGCGCCCACGCGCAGTTGGCCCTGGCCGTCCTTGCTGGCCATGGGGTGCTCGGTGTTCTTGACGATGTCCTTGACCGTGGCCAGGCCGCGCAGTTCGAAGCCGTCGTTCACGATCAGCACGCGCTCCAGGCGGTGCTTGTGCATCAGGGCCTGCGCCTCGTCCAGCGTGGCGCCTTCCTTCATGGTGACCAGGCGTTCCTGCGGCGTCATGATGTTGCGCAGGGGCTGGTCCAGGTTTTCTTCGAAGCGCAGGTCGCGGTTGGTGACGATGCCGACCAGCTTGCGCCCTTCCACCACCGGCAGGCCCGAGATGCCATGCTGGCGCTGCAACGCGATGGCGTCGCGCACTTTCATCTGGGGGGTGACGGTGACCGGGTCGATCACGATGCCGAATTCGTGGCGCTTGACGCGGGCCACTTCACGGGCCTGGGCGTCGGCGGACAGATTCTTGTGAATGATCCCGATGCCGCCCTCTTGCGCCATGGCGATGGCCAGGCGCGATTCGGTGACGGTGTCCATGGCGGCGGACACGAGCGGGATGTTCAGATTGATATTGCGAGTAAGGCGCGTAGCCAGGGAAGTGTCGCGAGGCAGGACCTCGGAATACGCAGGCACCAGCAACACATCGTCGAAGGTGAGCGCTTTTTGTACGAGACGCATGGGTAACTCCGGGCGCAAAGCAAGATTATACGCCGCCTGTGTGTTTTGCCTAGGTGTTCACCCTAGGTACGCGGGGATATTTCTGCGGCGTTGGGCGCCTGGAACAGCGTCTGTTTATTTTTACCCGGACATATTGACTCCAATTTTTACCCGGATCATAATTCGCTCATCAATTTTTCCCGGATAAAAACATGACCGACATCCCCATGCCCCGCCCCGCCGATCCGCATACCGCTTTCGCGGGCCACTGCATGCTTGCCGCCGGCGCGCTGGCCGACGTAGCGCTGGCCGTCAAACGAGCGATGGCCGTCGGCGACGACGCCGCCATCCTGGTGTTCGACGACCTGTCGGGCAAGCAGGTGGACCTGGACCTGAGCGGCGACGACGCCAGCATCGCCGAACGTCATCGCCCGCGCGCCGAGGCCGCGCCGCCCGAGCCCGCAACCGGCGCCGACGCCGCCGACGAAGCACAGCCGCGCGGCCGGGGCCGGCCCAGGCTGGGCGTGGTGGCGCGTGAAGTGACGCTTCTACCCCGCCACTGGGACTGGCTGGGCGCGCAGCCCGGCGGCGCGTCGGTGGCGCTGCGCAAGCTGGTGGAACAGGCGCGCCGCGACAACGAGGCGCGGGACCGGCGGCGCGACCGCCAGGAAGCCGCCTACCGCTTCATGTCCAGCATGGCGGGCAACCTGCCCGGCTTCGAGGAAGCGACTCGGGCGCTCTATGCGGAAGACCGGGAGCGTTTCGCCCGGCACGTCGCGGACTGGCCGCAGGACGTGCGCGGCTACGCCACGGGCCTGGCGTGGGCCTCGCCCTCCGACGAGGCCGCAAACTGAGGGCGCTGGCGCGACACCGGGCTCAGCGCAGCATGGGCCACAGCGTCAGCGCCAGCAGCGCGCCCATGCCGATATTGAAGCCCTTCAGACGTCCGGGCCGCGCAAGAAACCCCCGCAGCCCCACGCCGAAGCCCGCCCACACGGACACGGCGGGCAGGTTCACCAGCGCGAATACGGCGCACATCCAGGCAAGCGACACCCAGGGCGCGGCGGCATCCATATAGACCGCCACGGCCGCCAGCGCCACGATCCAGGCCTTGGGGTTGACCCATTGGAACAAGGCCGACTCCATGAAACTGAGGGGCCGGGCCGATGCGGCCGGGTCCGAGGCGATCGAGCGCGACAGCGCGATGCGCCACGCGAGGTACAGCAGATAGGCCGCGCCGATGATCTTCAGCCCCAGGGACAGGGCCGGCCAGGCTTCGAACAGCGCGCCCAGTCCCAGCCCCACGCCCAGCAGCAGCGATGTGAAACCGACCGTGATGCCCAGCACCTGGGGCAGCGTCCTGGCAAAGCCGAAGTTGGCGCCGGAGGTCATCAACATGACGTTGCTGGGGCCGGGCGAGATGGAAGTCACCAAGGCGAACGTAGCCAAAGCGAGCAGGTTTTCGACGGACAAGATGCGGCTCCCGGCGCGCGGCGCGCCCTGTTCCCGATGAAAGACAGCCGCATTGTGGGCCGGCGCCGGCGTTATTAATATTGGCGCTATTGACATCTTCGATAGCGTTCTTGCCATGAAAATGCAGATCCTCGCCCTGGACGGCGTGTTCGATACCGGCTTGTCCGCCATCCTGGACGTGTTCGCGACGGCCAACGAGCTGGCGCCCATGCTGCCGGCCCGCATTCCGCCGTTCGAGACACGCATCGTGGGCATGCGCCGCAAGGTGCGCACGTCCCAGGGGTTCGGCGTGCCGGTCTCGGGCGATCCCGATCCGGCCGACCCGGACTGGATCGTAATTCCCGCCATCGGCTACAAGATGCCCGAGACGCTGCTGCCGGCGCTGTCGCGCCCCGACGTGCGCGACAGCGGCAGGATGCTGCGGGAACGCGCGCCCGCCGGCAACACCGCCGCCGCCTGCATCGGCACCTTCGTGCTGGCGGAATCGGGCCTGCTGGACGGCCAGAAGGCCACCACCACCTGGTGGCTGGCGCCGCTGTTCCGGCAGCGCTACCCGGCGGTGGAACTGGAGGACAGCCGCATGCTGGTCCGCTCGTCGGCGTTCCTGACGGCCGGCGCGGCGCTGAGCCACATGGACATGGCGCTGTGGCTGGTGCGCCAGGCCAGCCCCGAACTCGCCTCGCTGGTGGCGCGCTATCTGATCGTGGACCAGCGGCCCGCGCAATCCGCCTACGCGCTGTCCGACCATCTGGCGCATGCCGATCCGCTGGTCCAGGCGTTCGAGCGCTGGGCGCGGGAACACCTCGCGCAAGGGTTCTCGCTGGATGCGGCCGCGCAGGACCTGGGCGCCAGCAAGCGCACGCTGGCGCGCCGCACGCAGCAGGTGCTGGGCAAGAGCCCGCTGTCGTTCTTCCAGGATCTGCGGGTCGAACGCGCGGCCCATCTGCTGAAGACCAGCAGCCTGTCGCTGGAACAGATCGCCGCGCAGGTCGGGTACGCAGACGGCGTCACCCTGCGCAACCTGCTGCGGCGGCGCCTGGGACACGGCGTGCGCCAATTGCGCTGATGCGCTTTAATCGGAACTGGCGGGCGCCTTTCGCGCACCGCGCATTCCACACGGTGCATCATGGCCATCGCGAAGAACTTCCTGCTCTACGACGGAGACTGCCCCTTCTGCTCGAACTACGTGCAGATGCTGCAATTGCAAAAGGCCGTGGGCCCGGTCGACCTGCTGAACATGCGCGACCATCCCGACCTGGCGGTGGCCTACAAGGCGCAGGGATACGACCTGAACCAGGGCATGCTGCTGCACCTGAACGGACAGGATTTTTTCGGCGCGGACTGCATCAACCGGCTGGCGCTGATCAGCACCGGCAACGACCTGTTCAACAGCGTCAACGCCGCCATCTTCCGCAATCCCTGCCTGTCGACCGCCCTGTACCCCTTCATGCGCACGGGCAGGAGCCTGGCGCTGACCTTGCTGGGCAAGAAGAAAATGCAGGTGTAGCACCGCGTCCTTCCCGGCCCGCCTTGCTTGAGAAACGCGGGCGGCGGGCGTAACGTGGGAATGGCGGCATAAGCCGCGGCACCTGGATAGGTACGCATCATGACGTCCCACACCCCCCACCACCCCAACCCGGCCCATGCCGCGCCCGATTCCGGCACGCCGGCGCCCCCGCGCGCCGAAAAGGAACGGGTAAAGTCGGACCAGCAGCATGAGCAGGCCCGGCGCAAGGCGCTGGTCGAATCGCGGCACAAGGAAAACGTCCATAGCGTCGCCGCGCCGCGCTACCACGGACACCGCGGCGGATGAGCGCCCGGCGCATGGTTTCCCCCTGCTGGCGGCGTCGCCAGATTCCGTAACGTCTTGGAAAAATATCGAACTGCAATAAGTCCCCGAAAAGCGGACCATCTCGCGTTGGACGCCGGACCAGGCCGAAAGCACTGGTCCGCGTCCCGATATATCGCCCTGTATGGTCTTTGCACAATAAAGGATGCTTATCGTGACTTCGATCGGAAAGACCGCTGCCGCCTGCGCCCTTGGCGCCTGCCTGGCGCTTGCCGCCGCCGGACAGGCCGCCTTTGCCCAGGCCGACGCCCCCACGCCCTTGGCGACCGGCATGATCGACACCGGCAGCGCCGAGGGCCAGGTGATCGAAGCGGTGCGCAATGGCGACATCCTGTCCATCAAGATACGGTTCAAGCCCATCGTGCCGGGCAAGACGGAGATGGTCTACACGTCGATCTCGAAGAACGACTACGAGAACAGTTTCTACGTCGTCGCCGGCAACAAGAAATACCTGCTGCTGAAAGACAGCAACGACAAGCCGCTGACCAATCCCAAACTGGTCATCCGGACCTCGAAAGAGGCCCCCATCGCCGGCTCCTGGCAGGGCAAGTTCCCCGCGCCGCCCAAAGACATCGCCGAAGTCTCCCTGACGATCCCGGGCGTCGAAACCTTCGACGCCATCAAGATTTCCGACCGCTGACCATGGCCGGCCACCCGGGCGCGTCGACGCTGCTGGCCGCGACTTTGCTGGCCGCCGCCAGCGGCTCTTTTGCGCAAGAACCGCCCTACAAGGCCGAGATCCTGGATCTCCGGGCGACGGTCCTGGACCTGAAGGGCTTTCCTTCCGACACCGGCGGCGGCGTGTCCGACCTGACCGCCCGGGTGGACGGGCTGGCGGCCCGCCACGAAGGGCTGTCGGTGCGGCAGGACAAGAATGCCGTGACCGTGTCGATGCTGGGCGACGTGCTGTTCGACTTCGACAAGGCCGCCATCCTGCCCGCCGCCGAGCCGACGCTGAACGACATCGCCGGCCTCATCCAGTCCGGCTCCGCCGGCACCGTCGCCATCGAGGGGCACACCGACTCGAAGGGGTCGGCGTCCTACAACAAGGAACTGTCGCTGCGGCGCGCCAAGGCGGTGGCGCAATGGCTGGCGGGCCACGGCGTGGACCCGGCGCGGCTGTCCACGAAAGGCCTGGGCGATGCCAGGCCGGTCCAGCCGAACAAGCTGGCCAACGGCGCGGACAATCCGCAGGGCCGCGCCCAGAACCGGCGCGTGGAATTCGTGCTGCCCAAACGCTGAGCGCGGCGCGCGCCGTCGGGCCTGGACGGCCTCAGCGGGCCGCCCCCGGCGGTTCATCCGCCGCGGCCAGCGCGACGTCCATGTCGATCAGCACCGGCGCGTCGCGCGGCAGTTCCCGCACGCCGATGACCGAACGCGGATGCTGTCCGGCCGCGCCGAACACGGCGGCAAGCAGTTCCGATCCGGCATCCGCGATGGCGGATAGCCGCGTGCTCTTGCGCTGGCCCACCTGGAAGAAATAGTTGACGCGCAATATCTGCGTCACGTCATCCAGGCCGCCCCGCGCGCTGTGCGCCACCCAGGACAGGGCGTGCAGCACGCACAGGCGCACGGCCTCGCGCGCCTGTGCTTCCGATACCTGCTCGCCCACCGCGCCCAGCACGAACAGGCGGTCCGGACCGAGCTTCGGGATCTGGCCGGCCACGTGCACCGTGTCGCCGTGGCGCAGCGCCGGCAAATAGGCGTAATGCGTCGGCATGGGCGCGGGCAGCGCCAGCCCCAGCGCCTTCAGGCGCGATTCCGCGTCGGCCATGATCGTCCTCTAGAGTTTGCCGGGCAGGAAATCGACCTGCTTGGCAAGGGTGGCCCAGCGCGTGCTCTCGCTGGCGACGAAACCGGCGAACGCCTCGGCCGAACCGCCCTTGGTGCTTACCCCCTGCTCCTTCAATCGCGTCGCCACTTCCGGCGATTGCAGCGCCTGGTTGAACGCTTCGTTGAGCTTTTTGATGACTGGCGCCGGCGTGCCGGCGGGCGCGACGATGCCCTGCCAGGACGTGATGTCCAGGTCTGCCAGGCCGACCTCCTTGTAGCTGGGGATATCGGGCGCGGACTCGATCCGGACGGGCGACGTGACCGCCAGGGCGCGCAGCTTCCCCGCCTGCACGTGCGGCAGCAGCGTGATCACGGGGTCCAGGATCAGGCTGATGTGCCCGCCCAGCAGATCGTTGATGGCGGGCGCGCTGCCCTTGTAGGGGATATGGGCCATGCGGATGCCCGCCCGCTGCTTGAAGAGTTCGCCCGCCAGGAAAGTGGAGCTGGACGCGGATCCGAACGTCAGCGCGTCCGGCTTGCCACGGGCATAGGCGATGAAGTCCTTCATCGTCTTGGCGGGCACCGAGTGGCCGGTCGCGATGATGTAAGGCTGGTCGGCCAGCAGGATCACGGGCGCGAAATCGCGCGCGGCGGAATACGGCAGGCTGGCGTACTGCAATTCGTTGATCGACATGATGGGCAGGTTCGCCATCAGCAGCGTGTAGCCGTCCGCCGGCGCCCTGGCGACGTATTCGGCCCCGATGATGCCGCTGGCGCCAGGCTTGTTCACCACGAGTACCGGCTGCTTGATTTCCTGGCCCAGCTTTTGCGCCACGGTGCGCACGACCAGGTCAGCCACGCCTCCCGGCGGGAACGGCACGACGATCTGGAGGCTCTTGCTGGGAAATTCCTGCGCGCTGGCGTGCCCGTTCCATAGGGCGCCCATGGCCAGGGCGGCGGACGCGAAAAGGCGGACGGTTTTCTTCATGTAGGTGCTCCGGGGTTGCGGCCCATGGTGAATGACGAATCGCCCGGCGCAGCCGCCGGGCCAAAGCTCTGGTCGAAAAAGCGCATCCAGTTCTCGCCCATGATCAGCGCCGCTTCGCGCGGCGAGAACCCCTGGGCGCGCAGCCCTTGCTCGATGTTGCCGAAGTCCCGGCTGTCCTGGAACCACCCGGGCTGAGGCGGAAACCCCGGCTGCGCCGCGGACCCCTCGCCGTAGTCCACGCCCTTGGTGTAACGGCCCGTGCGCATCCACTGGACCACCGAATCCGGCTGGTCCTGGCACAGGTCCGACCCCAGGCCCAGATGCTCGACGCCAATGAGTTCGGCGGTGCGCGCCACCATGGCACAGAAGTCGTCCAGGGTGCAGGCCGATTTGTTTTTCAGATGGTGGGGATAGAGCGAAAAGCCGAACATGCCGCCCGCGGACGCCAGCGCCTTCAGCACCGTGTCCGATTTGTTGCGCAGCGCCGGGGCCCATGAATGCGGATTGGCATGGCTGATGGTGATGGGGCGCGCGGACAAGTCGATTGCCTCCAGCGTGGAGCGTTCCCCCGAATGGCTCATGTCGATGACCAACCCGACCCGGTTCATCTCCTTGATCACTTCCCGTCCCATGCGGGTGATGCCGCTGTCGACCGACTCGTAACAGCCCGAGGCCAGCAGGGACTGGTTGTTGTAGCTCAACTGCATGAAGCGCACGCCCAGGGTGTGCACCACCTCGACCAGGCCGATGTCGTCCTCGATGGACGACGGATTCTGCAGGCCGAAGAGAATGGCCGTGCGGCCATCCTGGCGCGCCCGCCTGACGTCGTCGCCGCTGCGCGCGTGCACGATCAGCTCCGGATAGCGCTCGAACCAGGTGTTCCAGCGTTCGATATTGAGGATGGTCTCGCGCAGGTTCTCGTGATAGGCGATGGTGACGTGGACCGCGTCCACGCCCCCTTCGCGCAACTGGCGGAATATTTTTTCGGACCAGTTGCTGTACTGCAGACCGTCCACGCGTAAGGCGCTTGCGCTCATTGCTGCTTCCTTGAATGGGATGAGCGCTACTGTAGATATCCGGCCAGAATTCAGTCAAACTAAAATTATTGTCATCTATTCAATATTTTCTTAATCGTGAAGCTCGAACATTTACGCATGTTCCTGGCCGTCGTCGACGCGGGAGAACTGGCCCAGGCGGGGGACCGCGTCGGCCGCACGCCCGCGGCGCTTTCCATGACCTTGAAACAACTGGAGTCCGAACTGGGCGGGCCGCTATTCGAAGGCGAACGGAAGATCCGGCTCTCTCCCCTGGGCCTCTACGTCCGCGCCCAGGCGCAGCGCGCCATCGCCGAGTTCGACACGGCCGTGGCCCACATGGTGCGCTACGCCAGCGGCGCCCTGGGCACGGCCAAGGTGGCCGCCGTGCCTTCCGCGGCCACGCGGCTGTTGCCACGGGTCATCGGCCTGATGCGCCGGCAGTACCCGCAGGTCAGGGTGGACCTGCGAGATATCGACTCCGCCGCGGTGGGCAAGGCGGTGGCCGCCGGAGAGGTCGACTTCGGCGTTGCCACGCTGCCGGCGCCCCTGCCCGGCATCGTGACCGAACCCTTGTTCGAAGACCGTTTCGTGCTGGTGTGCCCGGCCGGCCACAGCTTGACGGAACTTGGACGCGACGCGCGCTGGAGCGATATCGATGCCGCGGAGTTCATCGCGAACGGCTTGTGCGCCCGGTTCGATTCCCCCGAAGTGAGGGCATTGGTCGAGGCGTCGCTGCTGACGGTACGCAACACCACTTCCCTGCTGACCTTTGTTGAACAGGGCTTTGGCGTCACCATCCTGCCTGCGCTGGCGGTCACGGCCAGCGCAAAATTGGCGGTTATGCCCCTGGCCGACCAAAGCGCCGTCCGCAGCCTGGAAGTGCTGACTCGCGGCGGCGAAACCCTCAGCCCGGCCTCGCAAGCGCTGCTGGGGCTCACGCGCAGCGTGGCCGCCGAGCTGGCATTGACCTGGTCATGACTTTTTCAGGACGCCCATGAAATTCGACATCTACGGCAGATTTCAACTGGACATCCACCGCGAAGGCGGGGCGTGGGCGGCGTACCGTCCTGTTGCGGGAAAACGCGTCCCCGCTTCGGACCTGGCCATTCCCCCGGAAGTGTCCGCCGACGAGCTGGCGGAATACCTGGACGACATCTATCACGAGCTGGCCGGCCCCGGCGACCGGATTTCGCGCATCGGGTAGCGCAAGCGCCCTATTCTTCTTCACCGTAGCCGAAAGGCCACCGGCGCTTGTTCGGCTCGGGCGCGGGTTGCTGACTGTGCATGACGGGCTCCTGAGTATCGATGGCCGAATACTACCGGCATCCGTCGAATCGAACTGCAAAGGTTCGCAAAGGTCGCGGCAATCGTGCCGAAGCAGCCCCATCCGTGTTTCTAACACAAGGCGGCCCCAGCCCGCATCGGGGCTAGAACGTATGCCATTTCAGGGGCTGGCGCGTAGGATTGGAACGAAGCGCTGCATGGGGAGAACATCATGTCTGGTTCCAACTGGATATGTGGCACCGAGCCGCCGCATCGTCAGGGGTTCTACGAAACCGAATTCAATACGGGAGAAACCGAAGTCACGATGTATTCCGTATTGGGTTGGATGCCGCCCGCGCACCGGGGGTACGTCGTCAGATGGCGTTGGCTTGAACCCGCGGTGGAGCAGGCGGAGATCGAACGGTATCTGTATTACCGGCGCGAAGGGCGGGGCCATTCGTGAGTGGGATGCACGCGCTCGATCCATTTCAGCCGACGCTTGATGGCAATGCGAGCTGTGGCCCCCGGCTCCGATGCCTGGATAAACCCCATTAAAGCGAACTACGGCGAAAGAGCTAGAGTCCGAATCCACACCACCTCCTAGAATCGAAAATAGAAAAATTCAATTCGATTCGCGGGAGGGTTCATGAGTTACAAATCAGCAATTAAGCTCACGTCCATGATCGTGGGTTTCGGAACAATCACAGCTTGCACCCATCCGCCCCCAAACCTTCAAACCAGACTGGTAGACACATGGGGAAAGCGACTATACCCGACCACGAATATGGATGCCGTATACCCTCCTCGGGGAGGCATTTTTCCTGGTGACGTAGTCGCTCTTTGCAGCGGTCCAGTGGAAAACCCCGCCGTTCCGCAACAGCCGAGCAAAGAAAAGCCGCAAGCCATTTCCAGCGCAGAAGGGGCGGCTGGCGGCCGGCTGCGATTCGATCCAGTGATAATGGGTAGATTTTCGACCTTCAATGAATTTATCTACGAAGATCTTCGCGACCGGCCACACTTCAAACAGTCCGCACCATCGCCCAACAACAGAATGTCAATCAGTTTCGGCAGTCGGGAGATAGCGCTCCCGACCGTCGCGTTCCCGACATCGTCATTCGTGAGTCAGTCGAACATCGACGTGGGGCTGACTGGTACCGTCGATGCCGTAAAAGGAGGGGTTGGGGCAAGCCGCAGCAATACAGCGTACTACATACTCTCCATTCCCAATGCTGGTTTGCTAGCCCTGCCTTACCCACTCGCCCGAGCAGCAATTTCCCAATCGCTCGCAAAGGATCCCCAAAATGCGAAGATGATTGAAGACTCGTTCAAAGCACTCAAGGGCCAGGATTGGAACTGCGAGCTCGGTCTATTCGCCGTATGGAAGGTCTATTACGCCAGAGAAATGGTGTACTCGTATGGCGAGACTCTTGCACAAGCGTTCTCAGCGCAAGCGCAGGTTTTCATTCCAGAAGGAACCCGCAGTTCGGCCACGAATGAACAAATAAAGTCTGCCGTACCCAAGCCCGCCACCGCTGACGGAAAACAGGCATCAACTACGTCGGACGATCCAATGACTGGAATCATCACAGCGGTTTCGACCAGCCGCTCGGCAAGTGCAAATGCCGCCATGAGCTCATCCGATCTTGGTGTTCAGGGCGGGCGCGTAGCCGTATCAAACGCGTACGATCAGGGCGTTGCTTTCAGATATAAGTATGAGGAACCACTTGCCATCGCAGTCTCGTACATAAAACTCAATGTAGGAAAAAATGATCGCATAAGCTCGCTCGAAATAACTCCCCCGACAGGCAATTCCACCAGCACCCTTAAACACGAAATGGACGTTAACGGAGACATCCTCGACCAGGATATCTTCAAAAAGTCGCCATGAAATTCAGCATTTCCAAAAATCTTGAGCGGCCCGACACGGGCATCCACCGGAACATTCTTGAACCTCCGCTGAGACCGAGAAAGCCAAAGATCATCCAAAGCGGGGCGCACCTTGAAGCAATCCGCGTCACTGGGCAGGAAACTGCCTGAGCGCCCCCTTTGTGAGGCGACACCCGCCAACCTCCGTCTCCGTGCCGCAGGGTGTCCGCCCTGGCCCAGAACAGGGTCCCATGGCAAGAAGGCGGCGGGCAGGCCCTAAGCCCTTGAAATAACTCACAGTTATGAAATTCCCTAAGGAAAACCCCATTAGGGAATTTGCTTATGCGCTTTAATTATTTGCAAAGTGCATACTGGACGCGCAAGAATTCGTCCTTGGCATAAATCAAGACAGATGGAACTTCGTCAACTCGAGGCCTTCGCGGCCGTCATGTCCACGGGCAGCGTCACCGCTGCCGGACGGCTGCTCGGACGCTCGCAGCCGGCGATCAGCCGGTTGCTGCAGGAACTGGAGGCCGAGATCGGCTATCCCCTGTTCGCGCGCAGCGGCCCCCGCGTGACGCCCACCGAGCAGGGCTTCCTGCTGTATGACGACGTCGAACGGGCGCTGACCGGCCTGCAGCAGATCCGCGGCCGGGCCGACGAGATTGCCCGCGGCCAGGCCCAGCCGCTGCTGATGGCCGCCACTTCCGCCCTGGCGGCGGGGCTGGTGCCGGACGCGCTCAAGCGCATCGAATCCCGCCTGGGCACGGCCCGCGTGCAATTGCGCAGCGCGTCGCCGGAACAGGTGGTGCACGCAGTGCTGTCGGGCTCCGCCCAGTTGGGCGCGACCAGCCTGCCGCTGGAACACCGCGGCCTGACGGTGCACTGGATCGGGCAGGCGCCCTGTGTGGCCGCGCTGCCGGAAGACGATCCGGTGGCGCAGCAAGCCGTGGTGCCGGTGTCGGCCCTGGCCGGCCGCCGCCTGATCACCATGGCCAACCCCTTCCGGCTGCGGCGCCGGCTGGATGCCGCGCTGGCGCCCAACGGCCAGTTGCCCGGCACCCTGGAAACCAATTCGTCCATCAACGCCCTGGCCGCCGTGCGCGCCGGACTGGGCGTGTCGGTGCTGGAACCGATCACCGCCTACGGCGCGCCCATGCCGGGCGTGGCGATCCGTCCCATCGACCTGGACATCCCCTTTTTCTTCGGGGTCATCACCCCGCAGGCGCAAACGCTGACGCCGGCCTGCCAGGCCATGGCGGACGCGCTGGCGCAAGCCGCCGCGGACCTGCTGCCCGGCTTTGCGCTGCACGACGCCTGCGAGCATTCGGCGCTATTGCAGTCGATCTACGGTGACGACGCCCCTCTTACGGAATCCCCCGCATTATGAATCTGCCCGTAGCCACCCCGCCGCAAGGTCTCGCCGCGCTGGAAGCGCGCCTGCGGCAAGACCTGTCGTGGCTGGAAATCCCCGCCAAGAACTGGGTGACGCCCCGCTACGTCGACGGCCGGCAGGTGCTGGACGTGGCCATCGTCGGCGGCGGCATGGCCGGCCTGGCGGCGGCGGCGTCGCTCAAGCACCTGGGCGTCGATGCGCCCATCTTCGACCAGGCCCCCGAAGGCTATGAAGGCCCCTGGGCCACCACGGCCCGGATGGAAACGCTGCGTTCGCCCAAGCAGTTGACCGGCCCCGCGCTGGGCCTGCCCGCGCTGACCTTCCGCGCCTGGTTCGAGGCCCAGTTCGGGTCCGAAGCCTGGGACGCGCTGGACAAGATCCCGCGCCTTCAATGGATGGATTACCTGCGCTGGTACCGCCGCGTGCTGGAGCTGGACGTGCGCAACGAACACCGCATCCGCGCCGTGCTGCCGCGCGCCGACAAGCTGGTGCAGCTCGACATCGAATCCCCCGCCGGGCGCAGCACGGTGCTGGCGCGCCGCGTGGTGCTGGCCACCGGCCGCGACGGCCTGGGCGGCGCCTATGTGCCCGACTTCGCGAAGAAGCTGCCGCGCGACCGCTGGGCGCATTCGTCCGACGTCATGGACTACGCCACGCTCGCCGGCAAGCGCGTGGGCGTGGTGGGCGCGGGCGCGTCCGCCATGGACAGCGCGGCCACCGCGCTGGAAGCGGGCGCCGCCAGCGTGGACCTGCTGATCCGCCGCAACGACATCCCCCGCGTCAACAAGGGCAAGGGCGCGGGCAACCCCGGACTGACCCACGGCCACCTGGCCCTGCCCGACGAATGGAAGTGGAAGATCCGCCACTACATCAACGCCGCCCAGGTGCCGCCGCCGCGCGGCAGCACGCTGCGCGTCTCGCGCCACCCCAACGCCCGCTTCAACCTGGGCGCAGGCGTCCAGGACCTGGCGCTGGTGGAAGACGAAATCCGCGTCACCACGCCCAAGGGCGTGTTCGCGCTGGACTTCCTGATCTTCTCCACGGGCTTCCGGATCGACTGGACGGCGCGGCCGGAATTCGCCGCGCTGGCGCCGCATGTGCGCGCCTGGGGCGACCGCTACGTGCCGCCCGCCGGCGAAGAGGACCAGGAACTGCATGACTCGCCCGACCTGGGCACCGTCTTCGAATTGCAGGAAAAAACCCCGGGCGCCTGTCCCGGCCTGGACCGCGTGCATTGCTTCTCGTATCCGGCGGCGCTGACGCAGGGCACGATCTCGGGCGACATCCCGGCCATCAGCGAAGGCGCCAAGCGCCTCGCGCAGGGCATCGCCGGCCTGTTCTACCGCGAGGACGTGGCCGCGCACTACGCCAATATGGAAGCGTTCTCGGAACCGGAAGTGTTCGGCGACGAATGGGTTCCAGCTCCGGCCCCCCAGGCGGAGACCGCGCAATGACGGGCTGGTTGCTGCGCCGCGTGGCGCAAGCCGCGGTGGTCGTCTTCCTGATGACGCTGATCGTCTTCGTGGGCCTGCACGCCATCGGCAATCCGGTGGACATCCTGATCGGCCAGGACGTGGACCAGGTGGACCGCGCCCGCATCATCGCCGAACTGGGCCTGGACAAGCCGCTGTGGGAACAGTACCTGGCGTTCCTGAACGGCGCCCTGCACGGCAACCTGGGCAACAGCTTCGTCTACAACATCCCCGCCGTCGAACTGGTGATCCAGCGCCTGCCCGCCACCTTCGAGCTGGCCATCACCGCCATGCTGATGGCGGTGATCGTCGGCCTGCCGCTGGGCCTCCTGGCCGGCCTGTACCCGGAAAGCCGCTGGTCCAAGATGATCATGGCGGGCAGCATCGTGGGCTTCTCGCTGCCCACGTTCTGGATCGCCCTGATGCTGATCATGACCTTCAGCGTGTCGCTGGGCTGGTTGCCGGCCAGCGGCCGCGGGCAGACGGTGGAGTTCCTGGGCTTCCAGTGGTCGTGGCTGACGGCCGACGGCTGGCGCCACCTGATCCTGCCGGCCTTCAACCTGTCGCTGTTCAAGATTTCGCTGGTCATCCGCCTGACGCGCGCCGGCGTGCGCGACGTGCTGCCGCTGGATTTCGTGAAGTTCGCGCGCGCCAAGGGCCTGTCGCCTTTCCGCGTGGTCTGCGTGCACGTGCTGCGCAACACCATGATCCCGCTGGTGACGGTGCTGGGCCTGGAACTGGGCTCCACCATCGCGTTCGCCGTCGTCACCGAGAGCATCTTCGCCTGGCCCGGCGCCGGCAAGCTGATCCTGGACAG